>OZ245770.1:0-3305000 GCA_965227845.1 Kaistia sp.
AACTGTGAAGCACTTTGGCAACACTCCCAGCCTGAAGCGCTAACCATGGAAGATGGCTCTTGATGGCCGGCACGAAGCGCGTATTTTGAAAACCGAGGCCGCAATTCGCGCGGGGGGTTGATTGGCCCGATGTGTAATGATTGGAGATATCCGATGAAGCGTGTTCTTCTTGCAGGCGTGGGTGTGTTGGCGCTGACCGCCGCTGCCTCCGCCGCCGACCTGACCATGGAGCCCGCTCCGATGGCTCCCGTGGTTGCTCCCGCAGCGTTCGACTGGACCGGCTTCTACGTCGGTGTCCATGGCGGTGGCGCCTGGGGCGATTTCAGCACCAACATCTGGCAGAACGCGTTCGGTAATTCGAGCAGCGCTCTCGGTGGTGTCCAGGCTGGCTACAACTACCAGATCAACCAGTTCGTCCTCGGCGTTCAGACCGATCTCGCCTACACGAACCTGGCCACTGGCCAGGACGTGATCCCGGGTGTCGTCGGCGTCAACGCCAACCTGAACTGGCTCGGCTCGACCACCGTGCGCGCCGGCTACGCGATCGACACCTGGCTGCCCTACGTCAAGGGCGGTTTCGCTTACGGCGAGACCAAGGCCAACATCGACTCGCTCATCTACTCCGACTCGAAGTGGGCGACCGGCTGGACCGTCGGCGCGGGCCTCGAGAAGGCGTTCACGAAGAACATCACCGGCTTCGCCGAGTATGATTACTTCGACCTCGGCTCGGCTGCTTACGACATCGGCAGCCAGATCGGCACGATCGAGCTGAAGAACACCACGAACGTCGTCAAGGTCGGTCTGAACTACAAGTTCTGATCGCCTGATACCGTCGACTGAATGGAATGGCCCGGCGCAAGCCGGGCCATTTCTTTTTGTGCCGGCTGTTCGTGAACGGAGTGCACTGGCCGAATGCTGCACTTGGTTGGCGTTGGCATTCCGGCCTTGCGGATTCCCATGCAAAACGGCCCGGCGCATGCGCCGGGCCGTTTGTTGTTCTACGCAGTCTGGGTTCAGCTGATGCGGTCGACCGGAACATTGAGCGCAGCGGCGATCGCCTGGCGTTCAGGTGTGGTCGGCTCGACGCCGGCCTCGATGGCGCGGAGATGGTCCGGCAGGATGCCGGCTAGACCGGCGAGTTCAACCACGCCGAGGCCGCGCATTTCGCGCAGCGCTTGAACGCTGGCTGGCTCATTCGATGCCGGATCGACCTCGGGACCGCCGGCGAATGCAGCGGACAGCACGGCCTTGCCGATGTCGCTATCGTTCAGCATGTCGATGCCTCCTTGGTTGTGGATGTGCAGGGACAACGCAAAGCTGCGGCAAAGGTTCACCGAATATGTCGGATGACGTGGCGGCGTGAGCGCGCCTCACTCTAACGGGCAGGCGCACGGGCCAGCGCGACGGGGCCGAACACCAACGGGCCGGCCGGTGGCGCTGACGGGGCGAGTGTCTCCGGAACGGGGGCACGGCGCCGCCGCGCCGTAGCCGTCTCGACGGCATGCGTACCCCAGAGCAGACCATAGATCAGGAAGAGATGGCGCCAGTGATCGTTGTCGATCACGTTGTGGATCAGGAGATGGCCCACATAAACCGCGTAGACGCACTGGATGAACGGCGTCCAGGGGCGCCGCAGCAGAATGAGCGGCGTGGCGATTACCAGGGTCCAGACGACGAGGGCAATATAGGCGAAGCCGCCGAGCCAGCCATAGACCGTGAAGCCCTTCAGCCACATGTTGTGCTCGTCCTCGCCGAGCGAGAGGCCGAACTGGAATGGCCCGATGCCGAGCGGGTGCTCCTGAATCAGGAAGAAGCCGATGATGTGGCGCTCGAAGCGCCCGAGCCGTGCGGCGTCATAATCCTGGACCAGCTTGAAGCGCTGGACGAACAGCTCCTGCACCGTGGGAATCGAGATCGCGACGGCCAGGACGAAGACGACGGCCAGAAGCCCGGCGACGAGCACGGCGATCATGCGCAGCCGTTTGGAAGCGCGGGGCTCGCTGAGGAATGCGAGCAGCGTCATCACCAGGAGGGCGAGGATCGCCAGGCCCCAGGCGGCGCGCGAGAAGGAGAGGAAGAGGCCGAGAAGGAGGATCAGCGCGCCGAGGATCGCAGAGCCGGACCGGTGTAGCGGCCGCGACAGGATGGACCGCGCCAGGACCACCAGAGGAAGCACGACGAAGGGACCGAACACGTTCGGATCCTTGAAGGCGCCCTTGGCCCGGTCATAGAGCGTGAAGAGATCAGAATGCGGAATGGCGCCGAAATAGCCGAGAATGCCGGCGATCGAGCAGAGCACCGCGGAGAGGACGTATGCCTTCTCGATGATCTTCAGCCGGCGCTCGGTATCGACCTGCAGCACGGCGCAGAAGAAGACCGACGAAATGGCGAGGAAGATCGTCGTCGCCATGTAGGTGATCGGCTTCTGGAACTCCTGCAACTGCGTGAAGGAGAGCAGGCCGCCGGCGCAATAGGCGACGAGCAGTGCGATCAGCGGCAGCATCGGCCGGGTGAAGGTGAGCCCGCTCGCGGCCCAGATCACCGCGACGAGACAGAGCAGCAGGTCGGATGGCGCGGGTTCGATCATCACGAAGCCCGAAAGGAAGACGAGCACCGCGATGACGGCATTGCCGAGCATGCGGGCCGGCATCCCCTGCGGCGCCGGGCGGGTCAAGGCGGCCGCGGCGGTCAATAGGCGTTCTCCCCCTGCAACAGGCGCAACGGCGTCATGGCGACGATGTAGAGGTCGAACAGCACCGACCAGCGATCGATATATTCGAGGTCGAACTCGACGCGGCGCTGGATCTTCTCCGGCACGTCGATCTCGCCGCGCCAGCCATTGATCTGCGCCCATCCGGTGATGCCGGGCTTGACGCGATGGCGCGCGAAATAGCCGTCGACAACCTCGTCCCAGAGCCGTTGACCTGTGTGGGCGTTGACTGCATGCGGGCGCGGGCCGACGATCGACAGCGAGCCCGCGAGGACGTTGAACAGTTGCGGCAACTCGTCGATCGAGGTCCGGCGGAGGACGCGACCGACGCGGGTGACCCGCGGATCGCCCCGCGTCACCACCTTGCCGGCGTCGGGATCGCTCAGGTGATGATACATCGAGCGGAACTTCAGCACCGAGATGACCTCGTTGTTGAAGCCATAGCGCTGCTGGCGGAAGAGGATCGGCCCGGGGCTGTCAATCCTGACGGCGATCGCTGCGACGAGCATCAGCGGCGCGAGCACGATCAGCGCAATGACGGCGACGACCAGATCGAAGCTCCGCTTCGTGAAGGCGCTCCAGCCGCTCAGCGGCCGATCGGCGAGATCAAGGAACGGGATCGAGCCGATGAAGGAATAGGCCCGCGGCCGGAATCGAAGCCGCGCGCCGAGCGCCGAGAGGCGGATATCGACCGGCAGCACCCAGAGTTCGCGCAGGATTGCGAGCAGACGCGCTTCGGCGCTTTGCGGCAGCGAGACGATGAGAAGATCGATTTCGGCGATCCGGGCGAAAGCGACCAGTTCGGCGACCGTTCCAAGCCGGGGCGGGCTGTCGGCGCCGAAAGGCAGGCGCTCCTCGCCGCGATCGTCGAAGACGCCATGAATGCGAATCTCGGGCGATTCCTGCGCCAGCGCCGCGATCAGTGCATCGGTATCCTCGCCGCCACCGACGATGATGGCGCGGCGATCGAGCCGGCCGAGGCGGCGCCAATGGTTGACGAGGCGGGAGAGGATCGAGCGTTCGACGAGCAGAAAGGCGAGGCCGGAGAGGCAGTAGAGCGTCATCCAGCGCGGGGCGCCCTCGCTGCCGACATCGAGCAGGAAGCCCCCGGCGGCGATCAGCAGCATCACGCCGAGCCAGATCGCCAGGACGCGCCCGAGCGCCCCAACGCCGTCCCGCAACGCCGGGACCCGATAGGAGCCGCCGGACTGAGCGACCAGCACCGTGAGCAGCGGCGCCAGCACGATGGTCGTCCAGCCGAGCAGGCCGGCATCGTCGAGGCCCGCAGCCGTGCGCAACACCGCGCCGATGAGCAGCAGGGCAAGAAATTCCAGAGCCTCGACCGCATGCGACAGCATGGCCGGCGTGAGCGATCGCCGCGACAGGGCGCTGGCGACCGCAAGCGCATCCTCGCCAAGGACAGCCTCGCGGATGGGGTCGCCGGGCCGTCGGTCGCTTCCTGCCGCCATGACTCCAACGCTTCCGGCCGGTTGAGATCCGAGAGCCATAGCAGCCCGGCGCTAACAAATGCTTGGTGCGCGCGGCGACAGTCCATCCGGGCTTGATGAAACGGCGACCGATTCGGCCGACCCGGACGGCGGACCGACGCGCTCCAATTCAGGCCTTGCGGCGCGCTTCGGCATAGAGCGCATCGACCGCTTCCGTCATCGCCGTGACGGAGAAGCGCGTCTGGATCGAGGCGCGCAGAGCTGCTGCCTCGCGCACCGCCGTATTGGGGTCCGCGAGCAACGCGGCCATCGCGTCGGCGAGTTTGCCGGCATGGCCGGGCGGTACGAGCCGATCCGCCGCCTGGCCGAAGATCTCGGGAATGCCTCCCACCTCGGTTGCGATCACCGGCAGCCCCGCCGCGATCGCCTCGAGCACGATGTAGGGCATCGATTCGGCGCGCGAGGGAACGACGACACTGCGCGCCTCCGCGAAGGCCTGCCGGGCGGGCATCGCCGGTCGGAAACGCACTCCGGAGAGGCCGAGCGCCGCGGCGCGGGCCTTGTAGCGGTCGATATCCGGTCCGTCGCCGACGAGCAGCGCGCGCGGTGCGGTCGCGAGGCGCGGCTGCAACAGGCCAAGCGCCTCGATGAAGAGATCGGGGCCCTTCAGATCGCGCATCATGCCGATATAGAGGAAGTCGACCGGGTCCGCCGCCGGGGCGAGTGGCGCGAATTCCTCGGCGCGGATGCCGTTCGGCGCGATTCGATAGGGTGGATGCGGGCGGCCGACCTTGGCGGCGAACGCATCCGCCTCGTAGCGGCTGACGAAGACGAAGCCGTCGCTGATCCGCTCCAACATCCGCTCGAGGCCGAAAAAGACGCGTCCGGCTGCGGAATGAGGATCGTAATGCAGGCTGCCGCCATGCGGGCAATAGATGCGGGCCACGCGTTTACCAAAGACCCGCAAGAGCGTGCCGATCACCCGCCCATAGACGCCGCCCTTGGCGCCATGGGCATGGATGACATCGGGATCGAGGCCGCCGATGCGCCGATAGAGACGCGTCAGCGTGATGATGTCGGTCGGCGTGATCTGGCGCTGCATCGGGATCCGCTGCAGGCCGAGATCGAGATACGGCATGATCTCGCCGAAGAGCTCATTTTCGCGCGCCCCGCCGGTCGAGGCGTCGCAGACGATGCCGACGCTGTGGCCGGCCGCCGTCTGCGCGCGAACGAGATCGCGGACATGGCGGAAGATTCCGCCGACGGGCGAGCGAAAGCAGTGGACGATGCGGAGCCGCTCGCCGCCTAGGGTTGGAGCGCTCACGGGCATGTCGATCAGAAGAAGCGCTCACGCACGTCGATGGTATCGCCCGGCATGATCGGTTGGGTCGGAAGCAGACGAATCGTCGTCACCTTGCCGTTGATCTGGCGCGTCACGTCGGCATCGCTCTTCTGCGCCCGCGGGGTGAAGCCTCCGGCAATGGCGACCGCGGTCTGGACGGTCATGCCGGTGACATAGGGATATTGGCCGGCGCTGGTGACCTCGCCCATGATGAAGAACGGCCGGTAGCGATCGACCTCGACCGAAACATCGGGATCGCGGACGAAGCTGCCGGACTTCAGCTTGCCGGCGATCTCGCCTTCGAGCTGCTGCGCGCTGCGCCCGCGCGCCGCGACGGCGCCGATCAGCGGCATCGAGATATAGCCGGCCTGGTCGATGACATAAGTGTTGGAGAGATCTGCCTGGCCAAAGACGACGACCCGCAAGCGGTCGCCGCTGTCGAGCTTGTAGGGCGCGATGAGGGCCGAATAGGTGGCCGGATCCTGCGGCGGGTAGCTGCTGCCGCAGCCACCGAGCAGGCTCGCCAGGACGAGGCTGAAGAAAAGGAGGACGAGACGCATCGGCGGGCGGTCCGACTGGAGGGGAGCGTGTCGAACTCTGTCTCCCGCGTGGTTAATGCGGGGTAAAAGTCCGCGCGGCTTGGTTAGCGCTTTGCTACCGCCCCGCGAGAACGGAAAGGGCTCGTTAACTCGGCGGTTACTCTATTTTCCCATGATCGACCGATGATGAACGGGACGATTCCGTAATGAGTGACGGCCGAATGGGACATGTCGACGATGTCGAGCTCGACATGCGCGCCCTCATGCGCGCGCTTGGACGTTCGTTGCCCGTGGTTGTCCCACTCTTTCTCGTCTTCGCCGTCGGCCTCTATGTCGGGCTCGGCTTCGTGACGCCGCGATATACCGCCGAGACCAAGATCCTGATCGAAAAGGGTGAATCGGAGATCACCCAAACCGGCGGCGACAGCGAGGAATCGCGCGTGCTGCTCGATGCCGAGGGCGTCGCGAGCCAGGTCCAGCTGATTTCCTCGCGCGATCTCGCCGAGACAGTGGTCGCGCGCCTGCAGCTCGACCAGCTCCCGGAGTTCTACGCGACGCCGGTCGCAGATTTCTTCAAGGGGCTGCTTGGCCGAGTCGGCCTCGGCAAGGCGCCTGATCCGTCGGCGCGCGAGGAGCGCGTGCTGCAACGCTTTGCCGACAAGCTGGAAGTCTATTCGGTCGACAAGACCCGCGTGATCAATATCGGCTTCTCGGCCTCCGATCCGATCCTCGCTGCCAAGGTCGCGAACACGGTCGCAGAAGAGTATCTGGTACTGCAGCGCGAGGCGAAGCGCGCGAGCAATGCCGACGCGACGCGCTGGCTCGACAGCCAGATCGACGCGCTCCGAACCAAGGTCAGCGCCGCCGAGGCCAAGGTCGAGAGCTTCCGTACGGCCAGCGGCCTCTTCATGGGCGGCCAGAACAACAACCAGTCGCTGCCGCAGCAGAAGCTCACCGATCTCAACACCGAGATGGCGCGGCTCGAAGCGGCGCGTGCGTCGGCCGATGCCAAGGCGGCGCAGGTGCGCAAGGCGCTCGCCTCCGGCAGCGATTTCGACATTCCGGAAGTCCTCGATTCCGCGCTCGTCCAGCGATTGCGCGAACAGCAGGTCGCCTTGCGGGCCCAGGTGGCGCAGCTTTCGGCGACGCTGCTGTCGGCTCATCCGCGCATTCGCGAGCTGAATGCCCAGCTCGCCGATCTCGACAGCCAGGTCCGCCAGGCGGCGCGCCAGATCCTGGGCAGCCTCGAAGGCGAGGTGGCGACCGCCAAGGCGCGCGAGACCGAGATCGCCGCCGATTTCGACCGGGCGAAGGCCGCGACGGCGCAATCGAACGATTCGGAAGTCCAGCTGCGGGCGCTGGAGCGGGAAGCTGCGGCCGAGCGCGATCTCCTCGAAAGCTATCTCCGCCGCTATCGCGAGGCCACCTCGCGTCAGGACGGCGACTATCTCCCGGCCAATGCCCGCGTCATTTCGCGCGCCGCCGTGCCGCTGGAGCCTTCATTCCCGAAGAAGCTGCCGATCACCGGGGCTGCGACCGTGGCGCTGCTGCTGCTCGCGCTGGCCACGCTGATGGTGCGCGAATTGATGAGCGGGCGTGCGCTCCGCCGCGTGACGCCCGAGCCGCCTCAAGATGCCCCGCCGCCCGCCGTCGAGCCGCTGGCCGTCGACGGACGCATGCGCTGGCCCGAAGGCGGAGACGTTCGCCGCCTGATGCCGGCCGTGCCATCCTTCGCGCCGCGCGCTGTCCTGCCGCCCGAGATGCAGGAAACGTTGCGGGCCCTGGTCGATCGCATCGTCGCCACCGGCTCACGCCGCCTCGTCGTCACCATGGCCGATCAGCCGACCGGCGGACGCCCGCTCGCTGCGGTGGCGCTGGCACGGCAGCTCTCTCGCCGCGGCGGGCGCGTGCTGCTGCTCGACCTTCAATCGGACGGTGCCGACGGTGCAGCAATGGCGCCCGACAGCGCGCCGCTGACCGGATTCTCGGATCTCTTCGCCGGCGAAGCGTCGTTCGCGCAGGCGATCTTCCGCGATCGCGCTTCGAGGGCCCATATCATCCCGCACGGAACCGAAGCGCTGCCGGATGATCTCGGCAGCGACGATCGACTCGGCACGATCCTCGACGCGCTCGAGGCGACCTACGATCACATCCTGCTCGACGCCGATCGTGACCTCGCCGAGGCGTTGGCGCCGAAGGCCTCGACGATCGTGCTCGTGGCCGAATCCGCGGCGTCCGATCCGCGCACCTTGACGGCGCATCAGGCGTTTGCAGCGGCGACGGGCGCCGAAGTCCTCCTTCTCATCGCCGACGCTGCGCCGAAGGACGGCGAGGGCGAGGCCGAGACGGAAGCCGCCTAAGCATCGTCGTTTCCGCGCCGGTCGGCATCCGCACCGCCACGTCGGCGAAGGCGCTTCGCGAGGCTCCACAGCCGTTCGTCGCCCCGAACCCGGCGTTCGAGCGCATCGGCGAGCCGGAGCACCGAGGCCGCCACTCGGCCTTTGGCGGTGATCGGGCGCAGCAGGCGAACATGCTGCTCGGTCCGATCGAGCCAGGACGCCTTGTAACGTTCATCGCCCCGGCCGAGATCGAAAAGTCGTGTGCCTCGCCCGCATGCACCTTCGATCACGTCGTGGATCAGCAATTCGCCCGGGCTGATGCGGCGCCATTCGTCGTCGGCGACGGCGAGAAAATAGCCGCTCTGGCGGCCATTGGCCGAGCCGCTGCCGAGCAGGGCATGGATACCGCCTCCGAATTCGATCGCGTCGATATCGATTACGGCGCCCCCGCCGGCCCAGCGCCGCGCAATCAACGCGGCGAAGAACTCGGCGATGCCGGGGGCCGCAAAGCTGTCGGCGATGCCCATCCGGCGGAACCACGCCGACTTCTCGGTACGGAAGGCCGCGAACATCGCCTCGGCCTCCGTACGGCTCGCAGCGCGGCGGAGCGTGTAGCCGCCGATCGGCGCGAGGGCGTTGTTCTGCCAGCGGTGCTTCTTCGCCTTGCGTGCGCCGCGCTGACCTGCGAGCAGGGTTTTCATGTCGGATGCAAGCTCGAGCGTGCCGACGTGGAGCCGCGCCGGCCGCGCCGCCTTGTGTGCTGCAAGCATCAGCGGCGTTCCCTCGCCGGCGGCCGGGAGAGCGTCGAAATCGAACAGGTCGACGGCGCCGATGGCCGTAGCGATGCGGCGAAGCAAACGGTCCGTCGCAGCGTCGTCGGCTGGACCCCGCCATGCGGCCGTGGCGAGGGGCATGCGGATATTGGCGTGCTCGCCGCCGAGGTGGCGGGCGATGCCGACACCGGCGGACCGCTCGACACCGAGCGGCAGGATCATCACGAGTTCGGCGTCGTCTCGCAGCGCCACGACCGCGGGGTGGACGCCCTGGGCCGGTGCCGCCGTTGCCAGCCATGCGGCGATCCAGTCGAACGACTGGTAGACCGTCGTTCCGGCGCGGCTGAACAATCCGCGCCACTCGCCCTCGATGGTGTCGATATCACGGTGGACGTCGATCGACAGGCGGTCGAGCCCGTCGGCCGACAGGGCTCCTGCCATGCGACCGGACAGCCCATCCTGATCCGGCCGGTTCATTTACCAAGCTCCACTAAAACGGGTGCTGCGCAGGTTCGAACTGGTCAATGCGGTGTTAACATCTTCGTGAGGATTGCCAAGCCGAAGCGGGGACGTTCGCCAGGTCGCCATGATGGAATTGAGAGCCTTCGGGCTGAAGACCGCGATGAATGCGCTCTATTGGAGCGGCGCGCATCAGATGGCGGCGCCGCTGACCGGCGGCGTGGGCGCCATTCTCATGTTTCATCACGTGCGTCGGCCGGCGCCCTGCCGCTTCCGCCCCAATCGTCATCTCGACGTCACTCCCGAATTTCTCGCGGCAGTTGTCCGCCGCCTGCGCCAGCGCGACATCGACATCGTTGATCTCGACGAGGCGATGCGTCGGCTCGGCGGTGCGTCGTCCGGGCGGCGCTTTGTGGTCCTCACCTTCGACGATGGATACCGCAACAACCTTACCGAGGCCTATCCGATCCTGAAGGCAGCCGAGGCGCCGTTCACGGTCTATGTCGCGACAGGACTCATCGATCGGGTTGCCTTGCCATGGTGGGATGTGGTCGGCGCGGCGGTTGCAGGGAATCGCAGGATCGTCGGCCGCATCGGCGCTGCCGAACTCGACCTCCGGTCACGGTCGCTGCGGGAGAAGGCGGCGGCACTGGAGACCACCATCCGCGCGCTTGCCGACACCGGAGAGGACGAGCAGCGCCGGGCCGTCGCCCGGCTCGCGGCGGCGCATGGCGTCGATGCGATCGGGCTCTGCGACGAGCTGATGATGGACTGGGGCGAACTCCGCAGCCTTGCCGCCGATCCGCTGGTCACGATCGGTGCCCATACGGTCGGTCATTACGCTCTGTCGCGGCTCGATCCCCTGCGGGCACGCGAGGAAATGGCAGCGAGCCGGGCGCGTCTCCACGAGAAGGCCGGCGTGACGGCGCGCCATTTCGCCTATCCCTATGGGTCGGCAGCGACGGCGGACGAGCGTGAATTCGCATTGGCGCGCGAACTCGGCTTCGAGACGGCGGTGACGACGCGCCGGGGCGTTCTCCAAGGCGGCGAGGCCGCGACGCCGTTCGCGCTGCCGCGCATTTCGGTCAATGGCGGCTACCAGGCGATCCGCTATCTCGACCTCTTCCTCTCCGGCGTGCCCTATGCGCTCGAGCGCGGCCTGAAGCGGCTTCGCGGTGTCAGGCTCGCGGCGGGCGCGGCTTCTGCATCCACGCGATGATGAGCATGGCGGGCAGCACCCAGAGCAGGCCGGCGACGGCATAGGCCGGCCAGATCAGCGCGTCCGGGATATTCTGAATCGGGATGGTGACGACGATCATCGCATAGACGACAACGAGTGCGACGAGCGCCAGCATGCCGATGAACTTGCGGAGGCGATCGGGCATCGCGTTTTTCCCATGCTGCGGCGATCAGCTTCGCCGCGCACCGGTCTAGCCCGATCCGCCCTCGCGCAACAAGGGTTGCATCCAGCGGCGTCTGTCTGGGCCCTGCGACGAGAAGCCGATTGTCGCATCGCATGTCGAGCGCTAAGTCGCTCGTTGCGGGGCAGTTGCGAGGGTTCGAGATGACCAACAGCGTGGATTTTGCCGGAACGATCACGCCCGCGAAGACGAGGGACCGCCGCCGCGACCGCGCCTTGATCCGCGCCTGGCTCGGTGCCGTCATCGTCATGATCGTCGCGATGATCGTGGTCGGCGGCGCGACGCGCCTCACCAATTCGGGTCTCTCGATCACCGAATGGAAGCCGATCCACGGCGTGATCCCGCCGCTCAGCCTCGCCGAATGGCAGGACGAATTCGCCAAGTATCAGCAGATCCCGCAATACCAGCAACTCAACAAGGGCATGAGCCTCGACGCCTTCAAGGCCATCTTCTGGTGGGAGTGGGGCCATCGCCTGCTGGGGCGGCTCATCGGCGCCGTGTTCTTCCTGCCGCTGGTGTTCTTCTGGGCAACGGGACGCATCGAACGCCGGCTGGTGCCGCCTCTGTTCGGGCTCTTCCTGCTCGGCGGAATGCAGGGTGCCGTGGGCTGGTGGATGGTGGCGAGCGGGCTCGTCAACCGCGTCGATGTCAGCCAGTACCGCCTGGCCACGCATCTGGTTCTAGCCTGCTTTATCCTGGCGGCGACGGTCTGGATCAGGCGAGGCCTCGCGCCCGCCGACGGCGACGCGCCCGCTGCGACAACCCCGCTCAAGGGCATGGCGACGTTCCTCGTCTGCATCGTCTTCCTGCAGATCTTCCTCGGCGGCCTCGTCGCCGGGCTCGATGCCGGCTTCACCTACAACACCTGGCCGCTGATCGACGGCGCGCTCATTCCGGCGCGGGTCTATCAGTATGACCCGATGTGGCGGAGCGTGTTCGAGGACGTGATGACGGTGCAGTTCGACCATCGAATGGTGGCGTATCTGCTGCTGATCGGCACGCTGGTCCATGCTTTCCAGTGCTTCCGCCTCGCGCGCGGTTCACGGGCGGCCCGGCGGGCTCGCCTCCTCGCCGTTCTGGTTCTGGCGCAGGCCGGGCTCGGCATCGCGACTCTTCTGATGGTCGTGCCGATCGATGTCGCGCTGACGCATCAGTTCGGCGCCGCGGTGGTGCTGATCGCGGCCGTCGCGCATCGGCGCGCGCTGTCGCCGCCAATCCCGATCGAGAGCTGACGCGGAGGTTCCGCGTCTCGCGCTGTCCCGCGACTTGCCAAGTCCGGGCCCATCGGCGATAGGCTCATCCATGCGCGTCCTTCTGGTGAAGCTCTCCTCGCTCGGCGATGTCGTCCACAGCTTCCCGGCTCTGACCGACGCCGTGAGGTCGATCCCCGGCATAACGATCGACTGGCTGGTCGACGAGGCCTTCGCGCCGCTGGCGCGGCTGCATCCTGCCATCGATCGTGTCGTCGCTCTGCCCATCCGTCGGATGAAGAAGACGCCGCGCGCCGCCTTCGGCGATCTTCGCGATGCGATGCACCGGCTCCGCTCAGTCCGCTACGACGTGATCATCGACGCGCAGGGACTGGTGAAGAGCTCGGTCGCCGCGCGGCTCGCCCGCGGCGGACGGCGCCATGGCTTCAGCCGCGCCACGGCTCGGGAAGGCGTCGCTGCGCTCGGTTATGACGTCGGCCACGAGATTCCCGAGATCGAGCATATGGCCGTTCGTATCCGCCGCCTGTTCGCGGCCGCACTCGGCTACCCGATGCCGGAAACGCCGCCTGAAGCCGGTCTCGACCGGGCGCGCATCGCTGCGATACCAGCGGGGCGGCCCTATCTCGTCTTCATCCATGGCACGACCTGGCCGACCAAGACCTGGACGGTCGCAGGTTGGCGCGCGCTGGCCGAACGGGCCGACGCCGCGGGTCGCGACGTGCTCCTGTTCGCCCATGGCGAGCTCGAGCGCTCCCGCGTCGAGGCGATCGCCGACGGCAATGCGGCGGTGCGCCGGATGCCGCCGGGGCGTCTCGAGAAGGTGATCCCCATCCTTGCCGGCGCCGAGGCGGTGGTAACGGTCGATACCGGGCTCGGCCATCTCGCCGCCGCCTTCGACCTGCCGACCGTCGGTCTCTATGGCCCGACCAATCCGGGCCTCACCGGCCTCGTCGGCGCGCGCATCCATGAATGCGTCGGCCGGCTGCCCTGCGTGCCCTGCGAGAAATCCAGCTGCCGGATCAAGCCGGATTTCGGCGAAGGCCCGCCCTGTCTTGCCGATCATCCGGCGGAAACCGTTTGGCAGGCTCTTCGCGAATTGAATCCGCTCTTAGCCAGAAGCCTCTGATCCGAAAGCGCGATCGGCTTCGATGATCGCGCCGGCGATATGATAGAGCGTGCTCGCCGGCATGTGGTCGACGAGCGGCTGGCCCTCGGCGTCGAAGCGGTCGATCCACCCGCCTTCCAGGCGATCCGGGGCAAAGGTCGTCATCAGGTAGGTGAGCAGAAGGTCAGCCGAAGCCTCGGCGCCCGGGGCGCCGCCGAGCGATGCGGCGGCGAAGGCCTTCACCGCCTCGGCATGCGGCCAGGACCGGGTCGAGGCGGCGAGTACTCTCCCGCGCTCGTTGACGGCATCGACGATGCGCCCGGTCGCCGGATCGAGGCCGGTGCGGGTCGCGAACGCGATCAGCCGCTGGCGCACGGCACCATCGACCGTGCCGCCGAGGCGCTGAACTTCGCCGAACAGCCAGGCCCATTCGAAGAGGTGGCCGGGTTCGACGCGATTTTCGCCGGGTGCATCGAGCGGCTGCCAGTCATGGGCGAAATCCTCGATCAGCGCGCCGCCATCGGCCGCAATGAAGCGATCGGTGGCGAGCGCGATCAGATGCGCCGCGCGCGCCATGTAGCGCTCGGCCCCTGTCGCCTCATGGAGCGCCAGCAGGGCTTCGAGCAGATGCATGTGCGGGTTCTGGCGACGGATTTCGTCGCTTGCCGGCACGGCATCGCGGAAGCCGCCATGCGGGGCGGCGAAGATGTGGTCCATGTCCGCCAAGGTCGTGTCGGCAAGCGCGATGAGCCCGGATGCGCCGGAAACGCGGTATCCCCAGGCGATCGCGTAGAGGATGAAGGCATGGGCGTAGAGATCGCGCACCAGCGAGGCCGGGCTGCCATCGGGATTGAGCGAGAAGATCCAGCCAGGGGCGCCGTCGCGCTGATGATAGAGCCGGATCATCGTTTCCAGCGCATCCGCCTCCGGGCCCGGCCGATGCCAGCCGCATAAGGTTGCGCGCGCAAAGCTCGCGACCTGTCGCGACTGCACCATGACGCGGCGAGGAGAGGATGCGATCGGCCGGCGATCGAGATCGAGCCGCTCGTGAAAGAGGCCGAGCGCCGGGTCGAAGCCGGTGGTCGACCAGAGCGGCAGCGCCCGCTCGATGGCCCAGCGCCGGGCAGGGGCCAGCGCCTTCACGAGCGCGCCGCCGCCACCAGCGCGCTGGTCGAGCGCCCGGCCAGGATATCGGCGAGCACCAGGCGTCCGCCATGGGCGATGACGAAATCGGCGCCGACGACCTCGGACGGCTTGTAGTCGGCGCCCTTGACCAGGACGTCGGGCCGGACCGTCTCGATCAGGCGGAGCGGCGTATCCTCGGCGAAGAGAACGACGAGGTCGACGGCCCGCATCGCGCCGATGACGCGGGCGCGGGCGGCTTCGTCCTGCAGCGGCCGACTGTCACCCTTGAGCCGCTTGACCGAGGCATCGGTGTTGAGGCCGACGATCAGCCGGTCGCCCTCGCGCGCCGCGGCCTCGATGAGGCCGACATGGCCGGGATGGACGAGATCGAACACGCCATTGGTGAAGACGACGCGCTCGCCACGCGCCCGCCATCCAGCGGCGATCGCAGCCGCTTCGGCCGCCGTCACCAGGGCGCCCGGATGCACCGCGTCGGCGGCGGAAGCGTTCCGGGCCGCGTCGAGTTCGGCCCGTGTCACGACGGCCGTGCCTAGCTTCGACACGGCGATGGCGGCCGCGGCGTTGGCAATCTCCATCGCGGCGTCGACGCCTCGGCCCTCGGCCAGCGAGACGGCGAGGGCGGCCAGCGCCGTGTCGCCGGCGCCGGAGACGTCGAAGACCTCGCGCGCGTGGGCGGGGACATGCTTGACCGCGCCGTCGCGGCGCCAGAGCGTCATGCCCTTCTCGGCGCGCGTGACCAGAACGTCGCCGCCGAACTGTCCCGCCGCCGCTTCGGCCGCGCGGGCCGCATCGTCGTCCGTGTCGTCCGGGAGGCCGGTCGCCTCGAACAACTCCTTGCGGTTCGGCGTCACCAGCGCGGCGCCGCGATAGATCTCGAAGGTGCGGCGCTTCGGGTCGACGATGACCGGGACGCCATGGGCATTGGCCTCGGCGATCAGCGCCGCGATCACCGCATCCGAGAGCACACCCTTGGCATAGTCGGAGAGCACTGCGACGGCCGCGCCGCGGATCGCCGCCTTGCCCCGGGCGATGAGTTCGCTCGCGACGGCCGCTGACGGTGCTGTGCTGACCTCGGCATCGATGCGGACGATCTGCTGCCGTCCGCTCATGACGCGCGTCTTGGTCACGGTCGGGCGGGCGGGATCGATGACGAGGCCGGAGAGATCGATCGCGACATGGTCGGCGAGGACGCCGCGCAGCGATTCGGCCGCTGCGTCGTGGCCGACGAGGCCGACCAGGGCGACGCTGGCGCCGAGCGCAGCTGCATTGGCAGCGACATTGGCCGCGCCGCCTGCGACGACGCGTTCATGGCCATGCAGCAGCACCGGCACCGGCGCCTCGGGCGAAATGCGGTTGACCGATCCGGTGATGTAGCGATCGACCATCACGTCGCCGATCACGGCGATGCGGGCTGGCTGCGTCGTCTCGCTCATCACTCGTTCCTCGTGGCCGGTGGATTGGCTGCCGCAGCGAGCACGCCGGCGACGAAGCCGTCAAGATCGCCGCCGGTGAAGAGATGGCCGGGGATGCCCGCCGCCTCGGCCGCGGCAATATCGCTGGCGCGGTCGCCGATCAGGAACGATCCCTCGTGCCGCACGCCGAGATCGGCGAAGGCGCGGAGAATCATGCCGGGGCCGGGCTTGCGGTCGGGATGGTCGGCGCGATAGGCGGCGACGACGGCGTCGGGATGATGCGGCGCGGTGTAGATCGCGTCGATCACGGCGCCCTCCGCGGCGAGGCGCTCGCTGAGATGTGCATGAAAGTGCGCGACGTCATCCTCGGTAAAATAGCCGCGCGCAACACCGGACTGGTTGGTGACGACGACGACGAGATAGCCGGCGTGGTTCAGCCGCCGGATGGCAGCGGGCGCGCCGGAAATGAAATCGAGCGCCTCGGGCTTCACGACATAGCCGTGATCGACATTGATGACGCCATCGCGATCGAGAAAGGCCGCGGGGCGGCCGGCGGTCGTCATTGGGCCTCGGCGGCCTTCAGCACCGCGACATATCGGGCGATGCCGTCCTCGAGCGTCACGAACTGGCCCGGATAACCGGCGGCGCGCAGCCGCGTCATGTCGGCTTCAGTGAAATACTGGTAGGCGTTCCGGATCCGCTCGGGCATGTCGATATAGGTGATGTCGGGCGCGGCTCCGAGCGCGGCAAACACTGCTCGGGCGAGATCGGCGAACGAGCGGGCCTTGCCGGTGCCGACATTGAAGATGCCGCTCACCGTGGGCGTCTCGACCAGCCAGCGCATCACTGCGACGCAATCGTCGACATGGATGAAGTCGCGGAGCTGGCCGCCATCCTCGTAGTCGGGGTCGTGCGAGCGGAACAGGGTCACGCTCTGGCCGCTTGCCGCCAGCGGATAGATCTTGTGGATCACCGAGCGCATGTCGTCCTTGTGCGCCTCGTTCGGCCCGTAGACGTTGAAGAAGCGGAGGCCGGTCCATTGCGGCGGGCTCGCACGCCGCGCGGCGACATCGTCGACGAAACGGCGATCGACGACGAGCTTCGACCAGCCATAGGCGTTGAGCGGCCGCAGCCGGGCCAGATGGCCAGCCGACATGTCGTCGACGAAGCCGGCTGCTCCGTCGCCATAGGTCGCGGCCGACGAGGCATAGATGAAGCGCACCGCGTGGCGGGCAGAGGCATCCCAGAGATCGAAGGTCGTGCGGATGTTGCGCTCGACGATGAGATCGACATCGGCCTCGGTGGTCGCCGAGATCGCGCCCATATGGATGACGGCTTCGACGCGGCCGTGATGGGCGTTCAGCCAATCGAGGGTGGCTTCGGGCCGGAGCACGTCGTCCAGCAGCACGCCGGCGAGATTCTTCCATTTGGCCCCGGTGCCGAACCAGTCGGCGACGACGACGCGCCAGCCGTCTGCGGCGAGCGCGCGTGCGATGTTGGACCCGATGAAGCCGGCACCGCCGGTCACGAGGATCGTGTCGCGGCCATCTCTCGCTGCAATCGCCATATGTCCATCCCTGCCGCCGGGCTCACTCGACCGCCGGCCGCCGCGTGGATAGCGCATGCGGGCCCGCCATGGAAAGAGCATGCGCCTCGACGCGTCGGACCGCGTCGAAGACCGCAGGCGGCTGGATGCCTTCGAGGCAGGCGAGCGTGCCGAGCGGACAGGTTCGCTGGAAGCAAGGCCGGCAGGAGAGTTCCAGCGACAGCGATTCGGCATTCGGCGCCGTAGGCGGCGTCAATTTTTCCGAGCTGGAGCCGTAGAGGACCACCAGCGGACGGTCGAGCGCGCCGGCGACATGCATCAGCCCGGTATCGTTGGAAACGACGACATCGGCGAGCGCGAGCAGCGCGGCCGCATCGATGAGGCTGGTCTTGCCGGCGAGATCATCGAGCGGGACGCCGGAGCGCTCGGCGATCTCGGCCGTGATGGGAATGTCTTTCGGTCCGCCGAAGAGACGGACGCGATAACCGCCTTGATGGGCCAACCGCGCCAATTCGGCGAACTTCGCCGCCGGCCAGCGTTTGGCGGGGCCATATTCGGCGCCGGGGCAGAAGGCGATCGAGGGGAGCGAGAGGTCGAGGCCGAGCTTCGCCTCCAATTCGCGGGTCGGCTGGCGCGGCATCCGGAGGACCGGTCGCGGGGAGGGCGGCGGCGCGTTGCGCGGGCCGGCGAGAGCGACGAAGCGGTCGATCGTGCGGGCGGTCTTTCGCTGGTGGTCCGGCCGTGCGTCGGTCAGCAGTATCGAGCGAGCCTCCGCCGCATAGCCGATGCGCTCGGGGATGCCGGCGGCGAAGGGCGGGATCGCAGCCTTGAAGGCGCGCGGCAGGATGATCGCCGTTCCGTAGCCACGGTCGCGGAGGGTGCGGCCAATCTTCCAGCGGTCGGCCAGATTGAGCTCACCATGGCCGATCGCAAGCGGAATTCGCTGCTCGACTCCTTCGATGAGACTGGCGATCGGCAGCGAAGAGGGCGGGGCCAGCATGTCGATCGGCCGGCCGGGCCAGCGCCGCCGGAGTGCCGCGACCATGCTGGCGGCCATGACCATATCGCCGACCCAGGATGGGCCGACGACCAGGATCGGCGAGGTTTGGTCGCGTTCGGACATGTGCGGCACGGCCTTGTCATGGCCGTGCCGCGGGTTTGCGTCAAGCCGATTAGCGCGGCAGAGGATCGGGCTGGAGCGGCGGAACGACGTCGGGCTCGGCGCCCGGCAGATCCGTCAGCGGGGGCTGGCCGCCGGGATAGGGATTGCGGTCGTCGCCAGGGCCGGCTGGCGGCAGTTCCTCAGGCACATTGCCGGGAATGTCGGGCGGTGCGATCGGCGGCCGCGACGGCGGCATCGGATCATGCATCGGCGGCATCGGCTGTCCTGGCGGGACGGGCTCGGGCGCGCCCGGCGGACGCGGCGGCTGGATCGGATCTGACATGGCGTTCTCCCTTGCTACTGAAGGTGAACGTCAGGGCGCCGGCAGGGTTCCCCTCATCGGCCGGCGGGGTCGGGCGTCGCTGGGCGCGGGCCGCCGAACAACAGGCGCTGATAGAGCAAGCCTATGCCGATCAGCACCAAGCCGAGCCCCATGAAGGACAGCGCCCGCCAGATGCCCTCGAGATTGGCCATGTCGAGCAGGAACACCTTGAGCACCGCCAGGAGGATGATGGCGGCCGAGGCGAGGCGGGCCGATTTCACGTCGAACAGCAGCCCACCGAGCAGGAGCAGAAGCCCCAGCACGAGCCAGACCGCCGAATAGGTATAGGACTCGGCCGAGCCGATGATGCCGGACGAGAGATCGACGGTGCCGGCATAGAGGAAGCGGATCTCAAGCGAGATGCCGCCGAAGGCGAGCGCGAGGGCGACGAGGCCAGTGGCGCGGCGGAGCCAGAGTCGGACCTTTCCGGCGCCCGGCGGCAGCGGCTGGAGCGCCAGCAGCGCTGCGAGGATCGCTGGCACGAGATAGGCGAGCACGATCTCGTTCAGGAGCGGCGATCCGGCGACGGGATCGCCGGTGACGAGCGGGTTCAGCAGCAGGCCGAGCGCGACGACGGCATTGGCGAGGCCGATGATCCGCGCGATCACGGCGCCAGCGGCGAGCACCGGACTTGAACGCCTCTGGCCGAGCCTGGTCAGTCCAAGCGCGAAGGCGAAGGCTGCGGCCGTCGTCAGGCCCTGCTCGCCGAGGCGCGTTTCGCCCGCCAGCAGATTGCCGCCGAAGGTGATGGCGTGGATCTCGAACACGACGAGCAGTGCCAGCATGATGATCGACACGGCTTCCGCCGCCATGGCCGGCCGGTCGGTAGCGCGGCGGCGGAGCAGCATCGCCGCGGTGCCGAAGGCGAGCGTCGGGATGCCGTAACCTGCGAGGATCGAGCCATAGACGGCTCCGCCGGCGCCGATGTCGAAGACATAGGGGTCCCAGACGATACGGCCGAACACGACGATCGCCATCACTAGCACGGCATAGCGGAGCGCGGTGATCGGACGGCGGGTCTCGACCCAGGCCGCGCCGAGGCTGGCGAGCGCGAAGGCGGTGGTCAGGATGCCGCCATCGAGGGCCATGGTCAGGGCAAAGGCGATGCCGCCCACGGCGCCCGCGGCGAAGAGGCCGGTGGCGATGCCGTCACGCGCATGATCGGGGCGCTCGGACCGCGATGCACGTTCGGCGAGGGTGCCATAGAAGGCCGCCAGCGCGAGCGCGATCGCCGCGAGGGCCGGGCTCGAGGTGAAGCCGGAGATCCTGAGATAGGTGACGGCGATGATAAGCAGCGGGCCGGCCGTCGCTGCGCCGAGCATGGCGGCGGTGGCGAGGGTGCCCGCCTCCGGCTGCCGGCGAAGCTGGGCCATGGCCGTGCCGACAAGCGCTGCGGCGCCGAGCGCCGCGACTGAAGCGAAGGCAGCGATCGCGTCCGGCAACGGGAAATAGGCGGCGATCGCATCGACAACATAGGTCGTCGGTGCAGCGGCTGCCTGGCTCGTCGCAGGCCAGAGATAGAGTAGCCCCACGAGGAGTGCGGCGACGATGCCGGCCAGGGGCGACGCGGCGTCATATCGCCAGGCCGAGACCAGGAGCAGCGCGCCGGCGACGAGCGCGGCGACGATGCTGGTCGTCGGGAAGCCATGCGCCGCCGCATCGGCGACCAGCAGCGCGGCAATGCCGGCGGCGACGAGGGTCGCCAGCCAGTCCGGCCGCCCCGCAGCGTCGTCGATGCGATGAACGTCCACGACGAGGAAGACGAGCGTCAGCGCGACGAGGGCGAGCGCATAGGCGGCATCGGTCAGCGGGTCGCTGCCGCTGGCCGCCATCGCGAAGCCCCAGCCGACGGCCGCCACGGCTGCGGCGATGGCGAGCCAGCGCCACTGCCGAAGCCGGGCAAGCCCGAAGGCCGCGGCCGTGACGATGACGAGATAGACGGCGAGGATGGCCAGATTGGGCTTCTCGGACGACACCAGCAGCGGTGTCGCATAGGCGCCGACGAGGCCGAGGCCGGAGAGCCATGGCCCGTGCAACGCCGCAGCCGCCATGGTGCCGAGACCGATGGCGGCAAAGAGGATGAAGGCGGCCGAGGGGCCGATCAGGCCGTAGAGCGCATAGGCGGCGTAGACGGTGGCGAACAGGCCGACCGTGCCCGCCGCCGTCAGGATGCCGGGAATGTTCGCGGCGGGAATCGCCGAGAAGGCGGTGACGCGCGGAGAGCGGCGAAGCCATTCGCCCGCGGCAAGGAGCGCGAGCGAAAAGGCAGCGCCGAACGCGACCCGGACGCCGGGGCCGATCAGCCCGGCATCGATCGAGTAGCGGACCAGGAAGATGGCGCCGAGCGCCAGCGCAAGGCCGCCAACCCAGACCGCCCAGCGCGCACCGAGCTTCTGCTCGAGGCTCTCGCGCGGGCCAGCGGGAGGCGAATTCGGCGGGGCGGCGTGCGGCGGCGGGGCCGCTTCGGGTTCCGCCGGCGTCGTTTCGACGAAGGCGGCCTCGGCCAAGGGCTCCGGCACTTCATCGGTTTCTGCGTCGGGTTCGTCCGCTTCCCTTGGCGCGGTCACGACGCGGGCGTGGACGCCGCCCTCGATCAGCATCAAGCGCCGCTCGACCGCGACCAGACGCCGGCGGGTGCCGATCAGCATGAAGAACGACACCACCGTCAGGATCGGCAGCGCGATGAGGGCGAGAATTCCAAGGGCGAGGAGACCATCCATGATGCCGCAATAGCATGTCGATCGGGGCGAAGCTGTGATCTCATGCCGGCCGATGCTGCGGCGGCGGTCACGAGGCCGCAGTTGCCGGATCGCGTCGTTCCCTGTATCCCGCAGCGGGCGGGGGGTTGGATAGAATGAGCGGCAAGGTCGCGTGAGCAGCACGGAAACGCCTGCACAGTCCGACAACTCGGCCATCGCCCGGCTTGCCGGCGTGATCGAGGCCATTCTCGGGCCTATCGCAGCCTCGCGCCCTGCGAGCATCGCCGCCATCGTCGTCGTCGCCTTCCTGGCATTCCTGCCGGGCTTCACCACATTGCCTCCCATCGATCGCGACGAGCCGCGTTTCGCGCAGGCCTCGCACCAGATGGTCGAGACGGGAAATTACTTCGACATCCGCTTCCAGGATGAGGCGCGGTACAAGAAGCCGATCGGCATCTATTGGCTGCAGTCGGCCGCGGTGTGGCTGACGGGAACAGGGCCGGACGCGCCGATCTCCATCTACCGCCTGCCGTCCTTCATCGGGGGGATTGCCGCGGCGCTGCTCACCTGGTGGCTCGCGATCGCCTTCGGCCGTCCGCGCGCCGCCCTGCTCGCCGGCATGCTGGTCGCGACGACGATCCTCGTCGGCGTCGAGGCGCGGCTCGCCAAGACCGACATGGTGCTGCTGGTGACGATCACCGCGGCGCATGGGGCGCTGGCTCGCGCCTATCTCGACAATGAGCGCCGCCGCTCGCTGGCCCTCGCCGCGATCTTCTGGACGGCGCTCGGCGCCTCGATCCTCGTCAAGGGACCTGTCGGGGTCGGTGCCATCGCCTGTCCCGTGCTGCTGCTCTCGCTGGTGCGCGGTTCGTTCGGTTGGCTGCGGCGGCTGGCGCCGCTGCCCGGCCTTGTCTGGATGGTGATCGTCGTCGCGCCCTGGTTCATCGGCATCGGATTGATGAGCCGCGGCGCCTTCTACCAGGAGGCGCTCGGGAAGGATCTGTTCCAGAAGGTGGTCAGCGTGCAGGAATCGCATGGCGCGCCGCCGGGTGCCTATGCCCTCATCTTCCTCTTCACGTTCTGGCCGCTCGCTGCCTATTTCCTCGCCGGCCTCTCGTCGATTTTCGACCGGCTGCGCCAGCCCTCGATCCTCTATGCCGCCTGTGCGGTCATTCCCTATTGGATCATCGTCGAGGCCGTGCCGACCAAGCTGCCGCACTACATCCTGCCGCTGTTCCCGCTGCTCGCGATGGTGACGTCCGATGCGATCGATCGCGGCGTCATCCATCGCGCCAGCACGCATTGGTTCATGCGGTTCCTCGCTTATGCCCCGGCTGCGTTGCCGGTGGCCCTCGCCGTCGTCGGTGTCACGATCGCCGTGCTGCTCGGCGAGCCGGTCCCGGTGATCGGCGTCGTCATCCTTCTCGTCGCGGCCGCGATCGGCGTCGTTTCGGCTCGGCTGTTCCGGCTTTCGACGCCGGCGAGCGCTGTCGTGGCGGGCCTCGCGGCCATCGTCGCCTATTGCGGCGCCTTCGGCACGATTCTGCCAGGCTTGCAGCAGACTCGCCTCAGCGAGCGCCTCGTGGCCGCAGGTCATGCCGCGGCCGCTTGCCCGTCGCCCCAATTCGCCAGCGCCGGTTTCGAGGAGCCCAGCCTCGTCTTTGTCGGGGGCACGGCAATCCAGCTTATCGACGGCGAGCGCGCGGCCAATTTCCTCGCCGAGGGCGGCTGCCGCGTCGCCTTCATCGAGAATCGGCAACTGCCGATGTTCAACAGCCGGTCCGACGATCTCGGGCTGGCGCCGCAGGATCGCGCTGTTGTCACCGGCTACAACATCAATGGCGGCCGACGCCTGGAGATGCACGTGTTCACACTGCCGGGTCAAACGCCGTGAAGCTCGACCCGAACGGGCGCGTCGCGGCACCACAGCGACGGGTTGCCGAGAATGTTCGTGCGATCCGCGCTCGCGCGCTCCGTGTCGCGGAGCGTTCCGTCGTCGTCGTGCCGCGACTTCGGCCGGTGGAATGGATGGCGATCGCGCTTGCCGCGGCGGCGTTCATCCTGGTGATCGGCGTCGCCTTCGACCGGATCTCGGTGATCCGCGCCCGCGCGTTGCCCGGCTTCGTCGTCGAGGTGTTCCGCTTTATCTCCGATGCCGGCAAGTCGCAGTGGGAACTCTACCCGGCCGGGGTGCTGGTCCTGCTGCTGCTATGCGGGCGCTGGATGATCGTGCCGCGCTTCGTGCGCGTCTTCTGGGCCGAAGTCGGCGCACTGTCGGCGTTCGTCTTTGCCTCGATCGGCGGGATCGGCCTCGTCGTCAACATCATCAAGCAGCCGATCGGGCGCGGCCGGCCGCCGACCTTCGACGAGTTCGGGCCCTTCACGCTGCAGCCACTGCATTTCGCCTATAATTTCCAGAGCTTCCCGTCGGGTCACTCCGCCACCGGCGGCGCGCTGATCGCGCTCGGCTTTCTCATCTTCACGCGCCAGCGCATCGGCCTGCTGCTGTTCGGACTGGCGATCGGCGCGAGCCGCGTCGTCGTGGGCGCGCATTACCCCTCCGACGTCGCAGCCGGGCTCATCGCCGGCTTTGCCTTCACGATGTGGCTCGCAGCTGTTTTCGCGCGCTTTGGCTGGGCCTTCCAACAGGGCGCGACGGGCTCTATAAGGGCGCGCTCCGGAGCGATCCGGCGCGCCTGCGCCAGCCCGGCGCGGATCGTGATCGTTGTGGCCGGCCTCTTCGATGCACTGGCCGGGCGCCCGGTCTTCATCCCTGCGATGGCCTCGATCGGAGACGGCTCCTATGGCAGATCCTTCACCCGCAGCGGGCCGCGCGACGATGCTTGACGCGCTGCTGCCGGCCGTCTCCGTCCTGATCCCGGGGAAGAACGAGGCCGAGAACCTGCCCGAGCTGATCGAGGAGATCCGCCTCGCACTGGCAGCGCGATCCTTCGAGATCATCGTCATCGACGATGGCTCCGACGACGATACACTGGCCGTGATCAAGGGGCTGATGACGACGCGGCCCTGGCTCCGCCTCGTTCGCCATGCCGCCTCCTGCGGCCAGAGCGCCGCGGTGCGGACGGGTCTGCTCGCGGCGAGAGCGCCTGTCGTCGTCACGATCGACGGCGATGGGCAGAACGATCCGGCCTTCATGCCGCAGCTCATCGATGCGCTGGCGAACGGTGGACCGAAGGTCGGCATCGTCGCGGGCCAGCGGCTAAAGCGCACCGATTCCGGCGCCAAGCGCCTCGCCTCGCGCTTCGCCAACTGGCTGCGGGGCGCGATCCTCAAGGACGGCACGCGCGATTCCGGCTGCGGCCTCAAGGCGGTGCGGCGCGATCTCTTCCTGCTGCTGCCCTATTTCGACGGCTGGCACCGCTATCTGCCGGCGCTGGCGATCCGCGAGGGCTACACGGTTTCCCATATCGACGTCGTCGACCGCAATCGGCGGCATGGCGCATCGAAATACGGCATCCTCGATCGCGGCCTTGCCGGCGCGCTCGATCTCTTTGGCGTCTGGTGGCTGAGGCGCAGGCGCAAGCGCGTCCCGAGCCCCACGGAGATTTCCATCCATGACTGAACTCTTCAACGCGCTCGGCGGCTGGCTTCATGTGGTGTTCGTGCAGCAGCTCGACTGGTGGGTCGTGCTCGGCTTTGTCGCGCAGATCCTGTTCACGATGCGCTTCGTCGTGCAGTGGGTGGCGAGCGAGAAGGCGCGGCGCAGCGTCGTGCCCGCCGCCTTCTGGACATTCTCGATCCTCGGCGGCGCTCTGCTGCTGATCTATGCGATCTATCGCAAGGACCCGGTGTTCATCGCGGGGCAGGCCGGCGGCCTCTTCATCTATTTCCGCAATGTCTGGTTCATCCGCCGCGAGAAGCGGGAGACGGCCGCCGGCTGACAGCCTCTCAGGCGAGATTGCCGACGCGCGCGAAGGCCTTGTCGAGGTCGGCGATCAGATCGTCCGGATCCTCGAGCCCGACATGCAGGCGGATCAGCGGCCCCTCGGCCTGCCAGTCCGTCGCCGTCCGCTTCATGCGCGTCGGAATCGCGAGGCTCTCGAAGCCGCCCCAGGAATAGCCGAGCCCGAAGATCGACAGCGCCTCGAGGAAGGCGCTCGTCTTTTCGGTGCTCCAGCCGTCGAGGACGACGCCGAAGAGGCCCGAGGAACCGGTCATGTCGCGGCGCCAGACCTCGTGGCCGGGATGGCTCGGCAGGGCCGGGTGCAGGACGCGTGCGACTTCCGGCCGGCCCTCGAGGAAGCGCGCGACCGTGAGGCCGGAGCGCATGTGCTGCGTGAGGCGCACGCCGAGCGTCCTGAGGCCCCGCAGCGCCAGGAAGATGTCGTCCGGCCCGACGCAGATCCCGAGCGTCAGCTGGGCTTCGCGCAGCTTCGGGAAGGCGGCGGCGTTCGCGGAGATGGTCCCGATCATCACGTCGGAATGGCCGCCGATATACTTGGTCCCGGCGAGCAGGCTGACGTCGGCGCCGAGCGCCAGCGGCTTCATGTAGAACGGCGTCGCCCAGGTATTGTCGACAATGAGCAAAGCGCCCCTCGCATGGGCGGCCTTGGCAAAAGCCGGGAGATCGCTGAGCTCGAAGGTGAGCGAGCCCGGGCTCTCCGCATAGATGGCGCGCGTGTTCTCGCGCATCAGGTCCGCGACGCCGGCGCCGATCGTCGGATCGAAGAACGTCGTCTCGATGCCGAGCCGCGCCAGCATGGTCGTCGCGAAGGTACGGGCGGGATCATAGACATTGTCGGCCATCAGCAGGTGATCGCCGCTGGCGAGGACCGCGAGGATGGCGGTCGAGATCGCGGACAGGCCCGAGGGGCAGAGAACCGTCCCCGCGGCGCCTTCGAGTTCGGTCATCGCGCTTTCCAGCGCTTCTGTCGTCGGCGTCCCTGCGCGGCCATAGGTATAGCGCTGGCCGCCTGGCTTCATCGCGGCGACCTCGGAAAACAGCACCGTCGAAGCATGGACGACCGGCGGATTGACGAAGGGGCCGGTGATCTCCGGGCTCCGTCCGGCCTGCGCCAACTGGGTCATCGGCCGCCGTGCGGGGCTATTCGGATCGGACTTGGCCATCAAGGGCTCCAGTTTGCGCAATCGCTGGCGCGGAAATCAGCATGCCGCATCAATGTGCGCAAACGCCGCTCATCCGGCGCCTCGCCCCTTGACCCGCCTGCCATAATCGCCTGTGATGCCGGGGTCAAACGTCGTTCCCGACGCAATTCGGCCTGCTGCCCCTCGTGCGGCGCCGGTGCCAGGATCGGGACGACGGCAGGGAAACGCAGCGTCGAGCCGGAGTTGATCCGGAGCTGCGGAGGGCTATCCCACCCGGCAGGACGTGCCGATTGGAACGGGTCGTACGACCCGACAACGACAGAGGGCTGCAGAAAATGAAGAAACTGATCGCAACGATCATCGCCGGTGCCGCGCTGGCAACAGTCGGCGCCTCGGCCGCGAGCGCGGGCACTCTGGAGGACGTAAAGGCCAAGGGATTCGTCCAGTGCGGCGTCAATCCGAGCCTCATCGGCTTCGGCATCGCCGACGAGAAGGGCGAATGGAGCGGCATCGACGTGTCGTTCTGCCGTGCCGTCGCCTCGGCGGTGTTCGGCGACCCGACCAAGGTCAAGTTCAGTCCGCTGAATGCCAAGGAGCGCTTCACGGCGCTGCAGTCCGGTGAAGTCGACCTGCTCTCGCGCAACACGACCTGGACGATGTCGCGCGATTCATCGCTGGGCCTGATGTTCGTCGGCGTCAGCTATTATGACGGGCAGGGCTTCATGGTCCGCAAGTCGCTCGGTGTCTCCTCGGCGCTCGAACTCTCCGGTGCCAAGGTCTGCACGCAGACCGGGACGACCACCGAGCTCAACCTCGCCGACTATTTCCGCTCGCACAACATGCCCTACGAGGTCGTCGCGTTCGAGAAGAACGAGGAAGTGCTGCAGGCCTACGAGGCCGGCCGCTGCGACGCCTACACGACCGACGCCTCCGGCCTCTATGCCGAGCGGCTGAAGCTGACCAATCCCGACGACCACATGATCCTGCCGGAGATCATCTCGAAGGAGCCGCTCGGGCCGGCCGTCCGCCAGGGCGACGACAAGTGGTTCACGATCGTGAAGTGGTCCCTGTTCGCGCTGATCAACGGCGAGGAGCTCGGCCTGACCAAGGCGAATATCGACGAGAAGAAGACCTCCGATAATCCGGAGATCAAGCGCTTCGTCGGCGCCGAGGGCGATTTCGGGACGGGCATCGGCCTCACCAATGAGTGGGCCTACAACATCATCAAGAATGTCGGCAATTACGGCGAGATCTTCGACGCCAATGTCGGGCCCTCGACCAAGCTCGGCATTGCTCGCGGCCTCAACAATCTCTGGTCGAAGGGCGGCATCCAGTACGCTCCGCCGATCCGCTGATCATCGGCGCGCCGGTGGCGGGCGGTTGATCCGCCGCCGCCGGCTGCCAGCGCCGATCGGGCGAGAAGACCCGACGGCTTTCAGCTCTGCCTTCAGTTCGCCGTGACACCGGCCGGATGCCGGATGAAGAGGGGACATGGCTTCAGGGGAAAGCCGGGGGCCGTCCTTCGCGGGACGCGCTGCCGATCTGGTCAACAATCCGAGCGTTCGCGGCGCCTTCTTCCAGGTTGCCTTCGTCGCGGCGCTCGTCTGGCTCGCCTGGTCGATCGGCGAGAACACCGCCCGCAACCTGCAGCAGGCGAACATCGCCGCCGGCTATGGCTTTCTCGAGCGGACCGCGGGCTTCGGCATCGTCCAGAAGCTGATCGCCTACACCGAGGCGAGTTCCTACGGTCGCGCGCTGCTGGTCGGCCTGCTCAACACGCTGCTGGTCGCCGGGCTCGGCATTCTGCTGGCGACAGTGATCGGTTTCTTCGTCGGCGTGGCCCGGCTCTCGTCCAACTGGCTGATCGCGCGCATCGCGACGGCCTATATCGAGATCATCCGCAACATCCCGCTGCTGCTGCAACTCTTCTTCTGGTATTTCGCCGTGCTGCGCGCCGTGCCGGGCATGCGCGAGAAATGGTCCTTCCTCGGCATCTTTCATATCAATATCGGCGGGCTGCACGTTCCGCGTCCGGTCTTCTCCGACGGCGCCGGCGCCGTGGGAATCGCGCTTCTCGTCGGGATCGCCGCGGCAGTCCTCGTCGCGCGCTGGGGCCGCAAGCGCCAGGCCGAGACGGGCAGGGCGCCGCCGTCCGGCTGGATCGGCCTTTGCCTCGTGCTCGGCCTCCCGATCGTCGTGTTCTTCGCGCTCGGTCGGCCGATCGGTTTCGATCTGCCCGTCTTCAACGATCAGGGGCCGATCCTGCGGCGCGGCTTCCAGGCCGGCTCCGGCCTCACCGTGATTCCCGAATTCTTCGGCCTCCTGCTCGCGCTCTCGCTCTACACCGCTGCCTATATCGCCGAGATCGTCCGCGCCGGCATCAACGCCGTCGGGCACGGCCAGAGCGAGGCGGCACATTCGCTCGGCCTCCGCTCGGGGCAGACGCTGCGCCTCGTCGTCATTCCCCAGGCGATGCGCGTGATCATTCCCCCGCTCACCAACCAGTACCTCAACCTCACCAAGAACTCGTCGCTCGCCGTCGCCGTGGCCTATCCCGATCTCGTTTCGGTCGGCGGGACGGTGCTGAACCAGACCGGCCAGGCAGTCGAGATGGTCAGCATCTGGATGGTGTTCTATCTCGGGCTCAGCCTTCTCACCTCCTTCGTCATGAACAGCTGGAACCGGCGCGTCGCGCTGGTCGAGCGGTGAAGCGATGAGCTCGATCGCGAGCCCTGCTTATGTCCGAGACGCCATGGTGGCGCCGCAGACGCCACCGCCCAGCACGGTCGGCCCGATCGGCTGGGCGCGGAAGAACCTCTTTTCCAGTCCGTTCAACAGCGTCCTCACCATCCTCGCGGCGCTGTTCCTCGTCTGGTGCCTCGTCCCGGTCATCCGCTTCACGCTGATCGATGCGGTGTGGACGGGCGAGGATCGCGCCGCCTGCGCCAAGGCGAGCGGCGCCTGCTGGGCTTATGTGAAGGCCTATCTGCCGCAGTTCGTCTATGGCCGCTATCCGATCGGTGAACGGTGGCGGGTCGACATCGTCTTCCTGCTGCTGGCTGTCGCACTGGTGCCGATGCTGATTCCGCGGGCGCCGTTCAAGCGGCTGAACGCGCTGTTCCTGCTCGTCGTCTATCCGGTCATCGCTTTCGTGCTGCTCACGGGCGGCCATGTCCGCTTTGCAGGGCGCTTCCTGCCCGAGACGATCGTCGCCGCCGGCCCACTCCGCGCTGCAATCGAATATGCGCTGGTCGCGGGGGGCATCCTCTTTGCGATCGGGGTCGGCTCGACGCTGTTCGGCCGCAGCGCCGCCCAATCCGGCCGGCCTGTCGGCATCGTCTTCGGCGCGATTGCCGTCGTGCTGCTGGTCGCAGGCACCGATTTCGGTCTCGAACCGGTGGAAACCGCCAATTGGGGCGGCCTGCTCGTGACGCTGGTCGTTGCCGTGACCGGCATGGTGGCGTCGCTGCCGCTCGGCGTCGCCCTGGCCCTCGGCCGGCGCTCGACCATGCCGGTGGTGCGGACCGCTTCGGTCGGGTTTATCGAGCTCTGCCGCGGCGTTCCGCTGATCACGGTCCTCTTCATGGCCTCGGTGATGCTGCCGCTGTTCCTGCCGACGGGCGTCACCTTCGACAAGCTGCTGCGCGCGCTCATCGGCGTGGCGCTGTTCGAGGCTGCCTATCTCGCGGAGGTGATCCGCGGCGGATTGCAGGCCATTCCGCGCGGCCAGTACGAGGGCGCGATGGCGATCGGCCTCAGCTATTGGCAGCGGATGCGGCTGATCATCCTGCCGCAGGCGCTCCGGCTGGTCATTCCGGGCATCGTCGGCTCGTTCATCTCGCTGTTCAAGGATACGACGCTGGTCGCGATCATCGGCCTGTTCGATCTGCTCGGGCAGATCCAGGCCTCGGCCAACGACGCCAAGTGGGCGTCGCCCGTTACCGGAATTACCGGATATATTTTCGCGGCCATGGTGTTCTGGGCATTCTGTTTCTCGATGTCCCGCTATGCCGGGTTTACTGAAAGGCGGCTCGATAGAAGCCGCCGTCGATAGAAGTCGAAGGGGATCCCATGTCCGAGACCATCGAAGCGCCGCAGCGCCCCGTGGCAGCCAAGGTTTCGTCGACCGATGTCGCCGTCGAGATGATCGACGTCAACAAGTGGTTCGGCGAGTTCCATGTGCTGCGCGACGTCAATCTGAAGGTCATGCGCGGCGAGCGCATCGTCATCGCCGGACCCTCGGGCTCGGGCAAGTCGACGTTGATCCGCTGCATCAACCGGCTCGAGGAGCACCAGAAGGGCCAGATCATCGTCGACGGCACCGAGCTCACCAATGATCTCCGCAAGATCGACGAGGTCAGGCGCGAAGTCGGCATGGTGTTCCAGCACTTCAACCTGTTCCCACACCTGACGATCCTCGAAAACTGCACGCTCGCGCCGATCCATGTCCGCAAGATGCCGAAGAGCCAGGCGGAAGAGATCGCGATGCACTATCTGACCCGGGTCAAGATCCCCGAGCAGGCGGCCAAATATCCGGGCCAGCTTTCGGGTGGCCAGCAGCAGCGCGTCGCCATCGCGCGGTCGCTCTGCATGAACCCGCGCGTCATGCTGTTCGACGAGCCGACCTCGGCGCTCGATCCTGAAATGATCAAGGAAGTGCTCGACGTCATGGTCGGCCTCGCCGTCGAGGGCATGACCATGATCTGCGTCACCCACGAGATGGGCTTCGCCCGCCAGGTCGCCAATCGCGTCATCTTCATGGATGGCGGCCAGATCATCGAGCAGAACGAGCCCGAGACCTTCTTCACCAATCCGCAGCACGAGCGAACCAAGCTGTTCCTCAGCCAGATCCTGCACAATTGAGCCGGCTCAGCGGCCGAGCAGCGGCGTGATGTTGCGGATGGTGACGCGGCGATTTTCGCGCGCGGGCCCGCCGGTCGCAACCCTCGGATAGTCCGCGCCATAGCCTTGCGTCACAAGGCTTTCGCCGGGAATGCCGAAGTAACGGTAGAGGATGCCGGCCACCGATGCGGCGCGTCGGTCGGAGAGTTCCTGGTTGGCGAGGCGGGTGCCGATCGCGTCGGTGTGACCCTCGATCAGGAAGACCTGGTTCGGCCAGCGGGCGAGAATCCGGCCGAGCGCGGTTGCGATCCGGTCCAGCTTCCAGACCTGGTCGTCGGGCACGCGAGCCGAGCCGCTCTCGAAGGTGATCGTGTCGAGATCGACGGCGGCGACCTGCCCGCGGAGCCGTTCGGAGCGGCGGATCTCGTTCACCGAATAGCCGCCGAGGCCGGGCGCCTGCGGTCTCGCCCGCAGCGCCCGCTCGATCTCGCTTTCGCTCGCATTTCCGCCGTCGACACCGCGCCGCGCCTCATAGCCACCGGCCGCTGCCGCCTCGCGCGGATCATATGGGGGCGGCTGCATGGGCTGCGCCCGGCGGCGGTCGCGATCGAAGGTCACCGTCTCCGAGCCGTTCGGAGCGATTTCGATCCGGCGGACGAGCCGGTTCATCCTGTCGGTGATCTCGACGACGGTGATGCCGTTCGCCCCGCGCGTGCGCGTCTCCGTCTGGCCGCCGCTTCGCCGGATCACCACCGGCGCCTCGGCTGCGCGGCTCGCCGAACCGGCAGCCGGCGGTTTGGGCGCGACCGGCTTGGGCCCGCCAGGCGCCGGCGCGGCGGGCTTCGGCGCCGGCGCCGTGGCGGGCGCAACTGGCTTGGCCGGCGTCGTAGTCGTGGCGGCGGGACTGGCCGGCTTGGCGGCGGGGGCGGGCGACGGCGGCTGATAGGGCTTCGGCTCGGTCGGCGCGGGAGGCGGAGCGGCGTGCGGGGTTACCGGAGCGGCCGCAGGCGAACGCGTCGTCGAGGTCGCCGGCGGCGGATTGGGCTCGGCCGCGCGGACGGTCTGGGCGGGTGCCGCCGGCGCGGCAGCGTTGCCGGTTGCCGTTTCGGTGGCGCGCAGCGACTTCATCGCATTGGCCAGCGCCCGACGCGCGGCGCGGATGTCGCCGCCCGTCTCCTCGGCATTGGCGAGCGCCTTTTCTGCGGCATCGAGCGCCTTCTGCGCCGCCGCGACGGCGTCGTCACCGGCGTTCGCAGCCGCGGCCTCCTCCGATGCGCCATAGGCCGGCAACTGGGCGGCGAGCGTCACGACCGGGACGATCGTGGCCCACAGGAGGAACGAGGCGAACTTCATCGGCGGACCCTTCTCATGCGCGGGGCGCATCTCATCCGGCAAATGCGGCGAGGCTGAGGGTGCTTATGCTGCATTGCAGCTGAACCGAGCCTGAACGGGCAACTTAGCAGCAGACGCGGCCAAGCTACGGATGATGTTCAGACTTCAGACGCGATCGAGCCGTTCATGCGGCAACGGCGGCAGCGCGACAGCGATCGAATCGCCGGGCCTGACGATCCCGCCTTCGCGCACGATCGCCATGATGCCGGCCTTGCGCACCAGCCGTCCCTCGGCGTCGCGGCCGAGCAGCGCGGCGGTCAGCCCCTTCTGGAACGCGTCGAGCTGGATGCAGGGATTGCGCAGGCCCGTTACCTCAATCTCGGCCTCGTCGCCGAGCCGAAGCCGCGTCCCGCGCGGCAGGGCCAGGAGATCGATGCCGGAGGTCGTGACGTTCTCGCCGATCGCGCCTGGCGTCACCCTGAAGCCGCCTGTCGCCAGTTCGTCGAACAGTTCGGCATGGATCAGGTGGACCTGACGCAGATTGGGCTGGCTCGGATCGACCGCGACGCGCGACCGATGCTTGACCGTGACGCCCTGATGCGCGTCACCCTCGACGCCGAGACCGGCGAGGAGGCGGATCGCCGGCTGGTTCGCCTTGGAGAAATGGTGGCTGCCGCTGGCGCTCACCGCGACGACCCGGGGCCCGGTCATCAGGCCGGCCCCGTCACCACGGGTACATCCGCGCGGCCGCCCCATTCGGCCCAGGAGCCGTCATAGAGCGCAACATCGGCGGCCCCGATGGTCTCGAGGCCGAGCGCCAGGATGGCGGCGGTGACGCCGGAGCCGCAACTGGTGACGACCGGCTTTGCCGGGTCGATGCCGGCCGCGGCGAAGAGGGCCGCAACGGCGTCCGGCGCCTTCAGGCGGCCATCGGCGACGAGCGCGCCGGCGGGCAGGTTGCGGCTGCCCGGCATGTGGCCGGAGCGCAGTCCGGGCCGCGGCTCGGCCGCCTCGCCGCGGAAGCGATCGTCCGGCCGCGCATCGACGATCTGGACGTCGCCGCTCGCGACTGACGCGATCATCTGGTCGATCGAGCGAACGGCGTCGGCGTCGAACCGCGCTTGGAAGATCTCCGGCTCCGGCTTCGGCCCGTGGCTTTCGAGTGGCAGTCCCGCCGCGATCCAGGCCGGCAAGCCGCCCTCGAGGATGCGGACGTCGACAGCGCCCATGACGCGGAAGGTCCAGCGCACGCGCGGTGCCGAGAAAAGGCCGGCGCCGTCATAGACGATGATCGTCTGCCGCTCGGATATGCCGAGCGCCCCGACCGCCGCGGCGAATGCCTCCGGCGTCGGCAACATATGCGGCAGGCCGCTCGAGGGATCGGCGATCGTGTCGAGATCGAAACGGACTGCGCCGGGAATATGGCCGGCAGCATATTCGGCGTCCGGATCGCGGCCGGCCGACGGAAGATACCATGAGCCATCCACGACGGAGAGCGAAGGGCCGCCCAGCCGCTCGGCGAGCCACCCTGCGGTCACGAAGGGTGGATTGCTTTCAGTCATGTGGGTCTCCTCGTCTCGAACCGGTTCGGCTTCAGGCGAAGCGGACGCGGATGCGGCGGTTCTGCTTGCCCTTGTTCTCGATCTTGGCGACGGTGAGCGTGCCGATCTCGGCGGTCGACTGCACATGCGTGCCGCCGCAAGGCTGCAGGTCGATATCGCCGATGCGCACGAGGCGCACCCGGCCCGAGCCCATCGGCGGCTTGACGCTCATCGTCTTGACGAGGCCGGGATTGGCGAGAAGTTCGTCGTCGGTGATCCATTCCGTCGTGACGGCGTGGTCGGCGGCGATCATTTCGGCGAGGCGGGCGTCGATGTCCTCCTTCGATGGCACAGTGCCGTCGATGTCGAAATCGAGATGGCCTTCCTCGGCCCCGATGCGCCCGCCGGTGACGGGGAACGGCACCGCCACGGTGAGGAGATGCAGGCCGGTATGGATGCGCATGTAGCGATGGCGTGTCGGCCAATCGATATGGGCGACCACGGTCTCGCCGATCGCCAGGGCCGGTGCGCCGGGGGCGGGGACATGGACGATCTCGCTCTTCGAGCTGCCATAGATCGCAGTCTCGATTTCGACCAGCGTGCCGTCGTCGCGCTCGATCCGGCCACTGTCGCCGGGCTGGCCGCCGCCGGTGGCGTAGAAGATCGTCCGGTCGAGCAGGATGCCGCCGGTCTCGGTCAGCCCGACGACGCGGACCTCCGCGGTCGAGAGATAGGCGTCGTCGCGGAAAAGGAGGGCCGTGTCTGTCATGCGTCCGGATCTTCGTAGGGCACCAAGATGTCGACCGGTCGCTCCAGCCAGGCTGGAACCGGCAGACCCTTGTCGCGCAGAAAAGCCGGATTGAACAGCTTCGATTGGTAACGCGTGCCGTAGTCGCAGAGGATGGTCACGATGGTGTGGCCGGGGCCGAGCTCGCGCGCGAGGCGGATCGCGCCGGCGATGTTGATGCCGGAAGAGCCGCCGAGGATCAGTCCCTCGTGCTCGGCGAGGTCGAACACGATCTCGAGCGCCTCCGCATCGGTGATCTGATAGGCCCGGTCGACCGGCGCGCCTTCGAGATTGGCGGTGATGCGGCCCTGGCCGATGCCTTCGGTGATCGAGGAGCCCTCGGCCTTCAGGACGCCCTCGGTGTACCAGCTGTAGAGCGAGGCGCCGAGCGGATCGGCGAGGGCGATCTGGATGGCGGGGTTGCGCTGCTTCAGCGCGATGCCGACGCCGGCCAGCGTCCCGCCCGAGCCGACAGCCGCGACGAAGCCGTCGACCTTGCCGCCGGTCGCGTCCCAGATCTCGGGTCCGGTGGTGTCGATATGGGCCTGGCGGTTGGCGATGTTGTCGAACTGGTTGGCCCAGATCGCGCCGTTCGGCTCGGTCGCTGCGAGCTGGAGCGCCAGCCGGCCCGATAGCTTCACGTAGTTGTTCGGGTTCTTGTAGGGAACGGCGGGGACCTCGACCAGGGTCGCTCCTGCGAGGCGCAGGGCATCCTTCTTTTCCTGAGACTGCGTATCGGGAATGACGATGACGGTCCTGAAGCCGAGCGCGCTTGCGACGAGCGCAAGGCCGATGCCGGTATTGCCGGCAGTTCCCTCCACGATGGTGCCGCCCTTGCGGAGCTGGCCGCGGGCGATCGCGTCCTGGATGATGTAGAGCGCGGCGCGATCCTTCACCGACTGGCCGGGGTTCAGGAACTCGGCCTTGCCGAGAATGGTGCAGCCGGTTTCGTCCGACGCGCGGCGCAGGCGGATCAGCGGCGTGTTGCCGATGGCTTCGATGACGGATGGGAAGACGGCCATGGGATCCTTCGAATGTCGGCGACGAGACGCTAGCGAGCGTTCACAGATGCTGCAAGCCGCCTGGGATCGCAAAGCAACAGCCGCCGCTCGATCGACGTTCCCTAGAAAATCGTTCCCATGAAACACGTGTTTATGGAACGATCTGTCAGCTCTCATCCTTGATCGCAGCGAAAGCGGCCAAAGCGCGGTTTCGCGTCGTGCCGAGGTCGACAATCGGGCTGGGGTAGCCCTTGTAGCCCGCCGGCTTCGGCTGGTGGATAACGTCGTCCGGGGCGGCGGCCAGTTCCGGCACGAAGGCGCGGACATAGTCGCCCTTCGGGTCGAACTGTTCGCCTTGCCGGACGGGGTTGAAGATGCGGAAATAGGGGGCCGCGTCGGCGCCAGAACCCGCGACCCACTGCCAGCCGGCCGGGTTGCTGGCGCTGTCGGCATCGACGAGCGTGTCCCAGAACCAGGCCTCGCCGATGCGCCAGTCGGTCAGGAGGTTCTTGATCAGGAACGAGGCCGTGATCATGCGGACACGGTTGTGCATCCAGCCTGTCTGCCAGAGTTGGCGCATGCCGGCGTCGATGATCGGAAAGCCCGTTCGCCCGGCTTGCCAGGCCTTCAAGGCCGCCGGATCCGCCTCCGTCCACGGGAAGGCATCGAAGCGCGGCTGGAAGTTCCGCGTCGCGAGATCCTCCTGGTGGAACAGCAGATGCCAGCTGAATTCACGCCAGCCGATCTCGGCCAGGAACTTGTCGACCGAGCGCTGCGGCGGCGGCTGATCGCCGGCGTGGCTCGCAGCCTCGACGGCATGCCAGATCTGGAACGGACTGATCTCGCCGAAGCGTAGATGCGGCGACAGCCGCGAGGTCGCCTCGACGGCAGGTTCGTCGCGGTGGCCTGCATAGAGGCGAAGCCGCGCGGCGAGAAACTCCGCAAGCCTGACTTCTGCGCCGGCCTCACCGGGCGTCCAGGCGGCGCGCAGTCCGCCGGCCCAATCGGGATGCCTGGGCAGGAGGTTCCAGTCGCCGAGCGCATCGGATTTCACATCGGCTGCCGGTTCCGGCCAGCGGGATGGAGCTCGAATCGGCTGGCGCGGCGGCGGCAGGCCGCGGCAGGCGCGCCAGAACGGCGTGAAGACGCGGAAGGGCTGGTTCGCCTGCGTGCGGACGGTCCACGGCTCGAACAGCAGGTTCGCCTGATGGCTCTCGGCGGCGATGCCGCGCTCTTTCAGCCATGTCTTCACTGTGGCATCGACGGCACGCTCGCCACCGCCATAGCGGCGGTTCCAGTGCACTTCGGCGGGATGGAGTGCATCGACCAGCGCTTCGATCACGGCCGCGCCTTTGCCGCGTCGGAGGATCAGGCGGTGCCCGTGCGCCGCGAGCCTCTGCTGCAGCGTGTCGAGCGAGCGATGCAACCACCAGCGCGTCGCGCCGCCGAGCGGCCGGATGCCCTCGCTCTCCTCGTCGAGGACATAGACGAGAGCGAGCGGGCGGCCAGTCGCTACCGCAGCAGCGATGGCGGGATTGTCGGCGAGGCGGAGGTCGTCGCGGAGCCAGACGAGGGCGGGATCGGTGCGTTCGGTCATGCGGCGAGAACTAGCGCCCTGACAGGGCCGCGGCGAGGGGGCGAGGCTATTCGGCGGCGAGAACAGCGCCGCGGTCGCTCCGTTCGAGCCGCGCGAAGCCCGGACGCTCGAACAGGAAGCGAAGGCGCGTGCCGCGCACCAGCCAGAACAGCAGCAGAGGCGTCACCACCGCCACCGCCGTGACGATCAGCGAGATCGTGCCGAGATCGGTGATGACGCCGAGCTTCAGCAGGAGCGTCCGCGTCGCGGCCATCGGCAGGAAGAAGGCGAGATAGATGACGATCGAATTCTGGCCGCAATAGCGCAGCCAGCCGAGCCGATGGCTCTTCGACAAGAGCGCCGAAAAGGCGATCACCGCCGCTGCCCCGAGGAGGCCGAGGCCGAGGCTCACGAGGGGCAGTTCGGAATAGCCGCCGAACACGGCGACCCCTTCGAAGACGGCCCAGACAACGAGGCCGCCTGTGGCGACGAGCGGTCGCGCGATCACCGTCGCGGCGAAGCGGAAGATGATCGGCGCAAAGACAAAACCCGAATAGAAATAGACGAAGCGGGCGGAAAACTCGTCGGGAATGACCCAGCCGGTCTGGATCGGCAATGTCTCCAGCAGCGCCGCCGCGAGCCACACGATCCACCAGGGGACGCCGCGCAGCAGCTTGGTCACGGCGAAGAAGACCGGCAGCAGGAAGATGAACCAGAGCGTGCCGAACGGATCGATGAAGGCGAGCAGGAACTGCCCCAGCGTGGCCATCGCGCCGTCCTCGGCGATCATGCCCGGCGCCTTGAACGCGAACTGGATCACCAGCCAGAGGACGTAGAAATAGGCGAAATGGACGATCTTGCGATCGGCATAAGTGCGCCAGTCGCGATCGATCACCTGGGCGAGGAAGAGGCCCGAAATCATGAAGAAGTCGGGCATGCGGAACGGCTTGGCGAAGGCGACGACGTAGGTCATCCAGCCCTCGGCGCCGGCGGCCTTCTCGACGCCGAGCGTCGAATGCATCATCACCACCATGATGATGCAGAAGCCCTTGGCATAGTCGACCCAGTCGATCCGGGCCCTCGTTCGCGCTGCGCCTGCCATCGACCACTCCCATCGGTCGTCCGAGCCATATCGGCCCGGACGCGCCAAGGGGTTAACTGCGCCAGGCCAACGCCGCCCCGCGCCGGGAATCTTGCCGCACTTGGTAAATCGGGGGCGCCGCTCGCGGCGGTCGCGCTATCGCGGACGCAGCGAGGGCAATCCCGATCTGCGGCCCGTCAGCGGCGGCTGTCGCAATCATCGATGTTCTGGCTGCCGTCGGGGCCGCAGGAATTTGGCGGATTGTCCATCGCCTGGATCGCCGCGGCGCTGTTGCCGGTGCTGGAACAGGCGGCGAGGCCGGAAAGGGCCGAAAGCCCGGTGACCATGACGAGTGACAGCATCAGAATACGCATCGGAACCTCTCCGTTCGGCTCTTTGGTTGCAGCGTCGCAACCCACAGTTCGCAACCGGCGCAACACGGGCATGTCGCCGCGAAACGCCCTCGATCCCCATAAGGACGACAAGACGTTAAACGGATGAAAATGCCGGACGGTTTCAGTTGCCGACGATGTCAGGAAATTCACGGATGGCCGCGGCAATCCTCGACATTCGGCCGTCCGCCGGGGCCGCAGGTGTTGGGCGGATTGTTCATCGCCTGGACCGCGGCGAGATTGTTGCCGGCGCCCGTGCAAGCGGCGAGCGGACCAGTGAGGGCAAGCACGGCAAGCGCGGTGATGAGGCTTCGCATCGGGCGCTAGAAACCGTTCCGCATCGGCACGAGGCGCTGCGCGGCGCAGTCCTTCTCGACCGCGACAGCAATCAAGGCGTTGCGTTCGCCGCGGGCCTTCGACACCTCGGCGAGGAACTCCGGGCTGCGCGAGCCTGTCCCGAGCAGAAGGAATTCGAGCGACGGGCTGCGCTTGAAGCCGGCGATCGTGCTGTTGTTGTCGCCGATCGGCCCGTTCAGCACCTGGATGCGGTGGGCGATCTGGTCGCAGGAGAGTTTGTGGAACCGTGCCGGGTCGACCGGCGTCACGGGCTCCCATTGAGCGAGCGCGGGCGCGGCCATCGCAAGGAAGGTCACGGCCGCCACTATCGAGCGTATCATCATGCGTCCTCGCTCATGCCAAGCCCCGCGGGAGGAAAGGGCCGGGACGAGCCCGGCCCCTGAAACAGATCAGCGGCGGCCGCCGTTGCAATCATTGATGTTGGAGCTGCCGTCGCTGCCGCAGGCATTGACGGGGTTGTTCATCATGTCGACGGCGGCAGCGCTGTTGCCGCTGCCGGTGCTCGAACAGCCCGAGACGGCCGAAAGGCCGGCGATGACGGCGAGCGAAAGAAAGAAAACGCGCATGTTCGATATCCCCGTTGAGAAAATCCCGGCCTCTCGGGCCGGTCAGCCGTCGTTATCGGCGTTCAGTTCCGAGGGGCGCTTGCCTTCATCGGGTGGCAGCGCCGCCAGATAGCCTCGCCCTTCGGCCCATTGCCGAAAGATGGTTCGCAGCGCTTCCGGACGGGAGGCCGCCGGGGCCTCCTCGTGAATGAACTTGTCCAGGGCGGCGATCAGGTCCGGCGCCATCCGCACGCCGATCAACGTCGCGTCGGTGCGCGGCCTGCCGCGCAGCTTGCGTTCGGAGAGGGGGGAAGGCGCTAATGTCATGGCTTAACTGATAACAGAAATGGCCGGCGGCGGCAATCGGCCGACCGTCTCAGGCGGTGAGCGGCGCCACCACGCGCGAGCAGATCCACAAGATCTGCGCCGGCTCGTCGCCCGACGACACACAGGCATGGCCCATCGACGAGTCGAAATAGCAGCTGTCGCCGACTTCGAGCACGGTCGCTGCATAATGCTCGGTATGGAGCGTGACCTGTCCGGACAGGACGTAGAAGAACTCCTCGCCGGAATGGCGCACGAGGCTCGGAAAATCGCTGATGGAGCGGGCTTCGATCGTGGTCAGCAGAGGAATGAACTGCTTGCCCGACAATTCGGCCGCCAGCATCTCGTAGGAATATTGCGCCGTGCTGCGGATGACGCCCTGGCCGCGGCGCGTCACCGTGCGGCGGCCGCCGATATCGTTCGGCGCCGTTCCGGTGAAGAGCTCGGCCATGTCGAGACCAAGGCCGCCGGCGACCCTGAGGATCGTGTCATAGGTCGGCGACATCTGTCCGTTCTCGATCTTCGACAGCGTCGAGGAGGCGAGACCGCAGCGGTCGCCGAGTTCCTGCAGCGTGAAGCCGGCCTCGCGGCGAAGACGGCGCAGGATCGTCGCGATCGGTTCGCTGCCGCGCGGGGAAACGGGCTCCACGCCCGCCGGTGGCGACTTGCGGACGGTTCTGGGTGCAGAGGGCATTCAGTCTTCCTATCGGAAACATTTTTGAACTACAGGATTCCCGCAGTCTTGGCAAAGGCGCGGCAAAGGCCTTGCCACGAGCTTCTGTCGACAAGATGTGCACAAAACGCGACGTCGATGATCGGGCTCGGATTGTTTGATCGGTCCGGCTGATCTCGGGAAAATGGCGTGGATCCGCCGTTTGTTGCAGCACCGTCGTCGGGCTGCGGATATTTCTCGCCGATCGCTCAGGGAACGAATTTCGCTCTTTGCGCAGCTGCGCGGCGTTGCTGCGCGAATTTTAGCCTATACGAAACAAATTTCCTCGGTATGGTCTTCTTCCGAGTGGCGACGGCGGGCCGGCCCGGAGCAAGGGCTCGGCCGACTGCCGGCGCGGCAGCTTCCAAAAGCAGAGGGGAAATTCGATGAGACTTCGTGCAAGGGCATTGGCGTCGGCCTTCATCCTCGCCTCGCCCATCTGGCTGGCGAGCCCGTCCTTCGCCGAACGCGTGCTGCGTCTCGACGAAGCGCCGATCGGCGAGATCGATCCGGCCAAGGCGACGGACTATGCCGACACGGTTCTGGCGGTGAACATCTATGACACTCTGGTCTATCCGAAGGCCGGCGGCCCGGGCGTCGAGCCGCTGCTGGCGACCGAGTGGACCACGGACGGCAAGACCTTCACGTTCAAGCTGAAGGACGGCGTCAAGTTCCATTCCGGCAATCCGCTGACGGCCGACGACGTCGTCTTCTCGCTGAACCGGATGATCGCGATGGGGCAGGGCTTCTCGAGCCTGTTCGCCGGCCGGGTCGAGAAGGCCGAGGCGATCGATCCGCTCACGGTCAAGTTCACGCTGTCCGAGCCCTATGCGCCGTTCCTCGCGGCGCTGGTGCGCCTGCCTATCGTCGACAAGAAGACGGTCATGGCGAACAAGGGCGAAGGCAAGTATGGCGAGTTCGGTGATTACGCCGATGCCTGGATGTCGGCGCATGATGCCGGCTCGGGCGCCTACAAGGTCGAGAGCCAGAACCCGCAGTCCGAGACCGTAATGGTCAAGTTCCCGGACTACTTCCTCGGCTTCGGCGAGAACGCGCCCGACAAGGTGCGCTATCGCTACGGTTTGGAGGCGTCGACGCTGCGCGCGCTGATGTCGCGCGGCGAGCACGACATCGCCGATCTCTGGCTGCCCCCGGAAGTCATCCGTGCGCTTGCCGCCGAGAAGGGCATCAAGCTCGAAACCGAAGCGGGCGGCGCGACCGGCGAATACATCAAGCTCAACACGGCCCGCGCGCCGCTCGACGACGTGCATTGCCGCCGCGCGCTGACCTATGCCTTCGACTACGGCACCGCGCTCAAGATCCTCAAGATCAACGACAAATACGCGCAGGGCATCCCGATGAAGGGCCCGCTGCCGAGCGGCCTGCTCGGCTATGACAAGAGTCTGCCCGACTACAAGCAGGACATGGCGAAGGCCAAGGAAGAGCTGGCGCAGTGCAAGTATGATCCGAAGACCAGCCCGCTCGATATCGCCTGGATCGCCGAGGTGCCGGCGCGCGAGCGCATCGCCCTGCTGATGCAGGCGACCTTCTCGCAGCTCGGTTTCCCGGTGAAGGTCATCAAGACGCCTTGGGCGCTTGTCTCGGACCAGGTGACCAAGCCCGATACCGCGCCGCATGCGGTCGAGATCGCCGTTGCCGCGGTGACGCCGGACCCGGATTCGCTGCTCTACAACATGTATTCGTCCAAGGTTCCGCCGACCTGGATGTCCGCCGAGCATCTCAAGGACGCCAAGGTCGACGAACTGCTCGAGGCTGGCCGCAGCGAGCCCGACCAGGCCAAGCGTGCGGCGATCTATACCGAGCTGAACTCGGTGCTCCGCGATCTCGCGCCGGCGATCAATGCCTATGAGTTCACAGGCGTCTACACGGTTCGCGACGCGATCACCGTGCCGAAGCTCGAGGACAAGTCCAAGCAGACGCTGGACAATTTCAACCTCGTCTTCCGCAACATCGCCGTCGCCGAGTAACCGGCGCCCTCTCGTCCGGCCGCGCCTGTCGCGGCCGGATACCCCATTCGACAGGCGAGCCGCAGATGAACTTCAGATCCGCCTTGAGGCGTCTCGGCGCAGCGCTCGTGGTCATGATCGGCATTTCCATGCTGATCTTCGCCATCGCGCGCGTCATGCCCGGCGATCCCGCGCGGATCGCGCTTGGTCCGAATGCCTCGGCGGCGCAGGTCGCGGCGCTCCGGGCGGAGCGCCATCTCGATGCGCCGCTGCCGGTGCAGTATCTTGAGTTCCTTAAGGCGCTGTCGCGCGGCGATCTCGGCAAGTCGCTCTATACCAACCGCCCCGTGACGACCGATATCGCGCAGTTCCTGCCGGCGACGCTGGAGCTGGTGGTGGTCTCGGCCGTGATCATGGTCCTGATCGGCCTGCCGCTCGGCATCGTCTCGGCCCATTTCCGCGGCCGCCTTCCCGATCATCTCGGCCGCCTCGTGGCGCTGATCGGCGTCTGCACGCCCGCTTTCGTCTGGGGCGTCATCCTGCAGCTCTTCCTCGGCTATTTCTGGCCGATCTTCCCGATCGAGGGCCGGCTGCTCGAATCGACCCCGCCGCCGCCGGGGCCGACCGGCTTCTTCCTCATCGACAGCCTCGCGGCAGGGCAGTTCGCAACCTTTCTCGACGCGCTGCATCACCTGGCGCTGCCCGCGCTGGCGCTGGCCATGTCCGGTCTCGGCCAGACGGCGCGGCTGACGCGCTCCAACATGATCGAGGTCTATGACCGGCCCTATGTCGAGATGGAGCGCGCCTATGGCTTCCGCCCGTTCCGGATCGCGACGCGCTATGCCTTCCGGCCCGCCTTCATTCCGACGCTGACAATCCTCGGGCTCGAATTCGCGGCCATGCTCGGCAACGCCTTCCTCGTCGAGAAGGTGTTCGGCTGGCCCGGCCTGTCGCGCTACGGCGTCGAGGTGATCATTCGCAAGGATCTCGACGCCATCGTCGGCACCGTCCTCATCATCGCCGCCGCATTCCTGATCATGAACATTCTCGTCGACATCCTGGTCGGGCTGATCAACCCGCGCATCCGCCTTTCGGCGGGGAGGGGCTGAGCCATGTCCGAGCCTGGTTCCCCCGTCCTGCCGCGCCGCGGCGGCTCCAAGGCGGCCCAAGCCTATTTCGGCAATCCGCTGTCGGTCGCCGGCCTCGTCATCGTCGCCGTCATCGTATTTCTCGCGGTCTTCGCCGATTTCGTGACGCCGTTTCCCGAGCATGTCGGGCCAATCGGCGATTTCTCGGCGATGAATGTCGGCCCGGGCGAGGTCTACAAGCTCGGTACCGACACGATGGGCCGCGATCTCTTCACCCGCATCATCTACGGCTATCGGCTGTCGCTGATCATGGCGGTCGTGGTGCTCGCCATTGCGACGCCGATCGGTGTCATCGTCGGGCTCGTCGCCGGGTATCGCGGCGGCTGGACCGATTATGTGCTCATGCGGCTGACGGACGTCTTCCTCGCCGTTCCGCCGCTTGTCCTCGCCATGGCGATCATGGGCTTTCTCGAGCCGACGCTGCTGAACGGCATGTTGGCGATCACCGCGATGTGGTGGCCCTGGTATGCCCGGCTCATCTACAATGTGACGCGCGGCGAGGCGCAGGAAGGCTATGTGCTGGCCGCCGAGACGGTCGGCGCGTCGACGGCGCATATCCTCTTCCGCGAGATCCTGCCGAACTGCTGGCCGTCGATCCTGACCAAGATGACGCTCGATGTCGGCTTCGTCATCCTGATGGCGTCCTCGCTTTCCTTTCTCGGCCTCGGCGTGCAGCCGCCGACGCCTGACCTCGGCTCGATGGTCGCCGAAGGCGCGAAATACATGCCCGATGCCTGGTGGCTGTCGCTTTGGCCCGCGATCGCGATCCTCATCGTCGTGCTCGGCTTCAATCTCGTCGGGGACGGCCTCCGCGAAGCCTTCGAGGCCGAGGGCTGATCATGAGCGAAGTGCTGATCATGACCGAACCCGTTCTGACGATCGCCGATCTCCGCCTCGCCTTCGGCAGCCGCCGCAGCCAGAGCGCCGTGCTGCACGGCATCTCGCTGCATGTGCGGGCCGGCGAAAAGGTGGCGCTGGTCGGGGAATCCGGCTCGGGCAAGTCGGTGACGGCGCGTCTCGCAATGGGTCTCCTGCAGGAGAGCTCGAAGGTTCACGCCACCGGCTCGATCCGTTTCGACGGCATCGACGCAATCAATGGCGGAGCCGAAATCGCGCGGCGGCGGGGAAACCGCGTCGCGATGATCTTCCAGGACCCGACCTCGGCGCTCAATCCGACCTTCCGCATCCGCGGCCAGTTCCGCGACGTGCTTCGCTCCGGCGACCGGCGGATTTCGGATGCCGATGCCGATGCCCGCGCCGAAGCGGCGCTTGCCGAAGTCAGCATCCCCGATCCGAAGCGCGCGCTCGATTCCTATGCCTTCCAGCTGTCGGGCGGCATGAACCAGCGCGTGATGATCGCGATGGCGCTCGCCAACCGGCCGGCGCTGCTGATCGCCGACGAACCGGGCACGGCGCTCGATGTCACCGTGCAGGGCCAGACGCTGGCTCTGATGCACGAACTCACCGAGAAGCGCGGCACGGCGGTGCTGCTGATCTCGCACAATCTCGGTGTCGTCCGCGAATTCGCCGACCGCGTCTATGTCATCTATCGCGGCCGCATCGTCGAGCATGGCACGACGGCGCAGCTCTTCCACCAGCCGCTGCATCCCTATACCCGCGCGCTGCTGGCGGCGATCCCGAAGATATCCGGCGGCGGCCTGCCCGACCTGCCGGAGCGCAGCCCCGATTTCGAGAGTCCGATGATCGTTCATGAAGGCTGCCGCGAGCCGGCGGAGGCGGGCGCATGAGCGTTCCGGTGCTCGAACTCGACCGGCTCGGCAAGGTGTTTACCGCCGATGGCCATAGCGTCGCGGCACTCGAAGACGTGTCGCTCGCCTTCGAGCGCGGCGAATGCCACGCCATCGTCGGCGAGAGCGGCTCCGGCAAGACCACGATCGCCAATCTGGTCCTCGGCCTGATGCCGGCGACCAGCGGCAGCATCCGCTTCAACGGCGTGCCGCTGCCGGCCGACCGCTCGCGTGAACAGCGCCGGGCGATCCAGCTGGTGCAGCAGAACCCGCTTTCGGCGCTCAATCCGCGCCGCAGCGTCGGCGCCTCGGTGCGGCTGCCGCTCGATGTGCATGGCATCGGCGTCAGTTCCGGCCGCCGCCAGCGCGTCGAGGCGCTGCTCGACGAGGTTGGCCTCGATGCCGACTACTATCGCCGCTCGCCCCGCGGCCTTTCCGGCGGCCAGCGCCAGCGCATCGCCATCGCACGGGCGCTCGCCTGCGAGCCTGATCTCATCGTGCTCGACGAGCCGACCTCGGCGCTCGACGTGCTGGTTCAGGCGCGGGTGCTGCAATTGCTCGATCGGCTCCGCCGCGCGCGCGGGCTGACCTATCTCTTCATCACGCACGACCTCGCCGTCGTCCGGGCGATCGCGGACCGTGTCAGCGTGTTCCAGCGCGGCCGCCTGGTCGAGACGGGCGCCGTCGATGCGATCTTCGCCAATCCGCAGACGGCCTACACGCGGCAGCTCATCGGCGCCGTTCCGGTCGTGACCGACGAAGAGGCGGCGCTGCGCGAGCACATCCGCAGCGCCGTGCCCGAGGGGATTCAGCCATGAGCACGACCACCGCAACGCCGGCCAGCGGCGTTGTCCACATTCCCTACGAGGATCTCGTCGCCCTGCTTGCGGCGATCCTGCGCCGGTCTGGCACCTCCGAATGGGTCGCAGACATTCTTGCGCGCAACTGCGCCGGTGCCGAGCGCGACGGCTCCAAGAGCCACGGCCTCTTCCGCGTGCCGGGCTATGTCTCGACGCTTGCCAGCGGCTGGGTCGACGGCCATGCCGAACCTCTGGTCGAGGATGTCTCCGGCGCATTCCTCCGTGTCGATGCCATGAACGGCTTCACCCAGCCGGCGCTGGCGCGGGCGACCCCGCTGCTCCTCGAGAAGGTGGAGAAATCCGGCATCGCGCTCGCCGCCATTCGTCGCTCGCATCATTTCGGCGCGCTCTGGCCGGATGTAGAGCCGTTCGCGCGGCGCGGCCTCGTTGCCATCGCCTTCGTCAATTCCTTTGCCTGCGTCGTGCCGATCGGCGGCCATGCCCCCGTCTACGGCACCAATCCGATCGCCTTCGCGGCGCCGCGGGCCGGTGGCGACCCGATCGTGTTCGATCAGGCGGCGAGCGCGCTGGCCAATGGCGACGTGCGCATCGCGGCGCGCGAGGGGCGGTCGGTTCCGCCTGGTTCGGGCGTCGATCGCAATGGCGATCCGACGACCGATCCGAAAGCGATCCTCGCCGGCGGCGCGCTGCTGCCCTTCGGCGGCTACAAGGGCGCCGCGCTTGCGATGATGGTCGAGATCCTCGCGGCGGCGCTCACCGGTGGCCAGTTCTCGTTCGAGGTCGATTGGTCGGGTCATCCCGGCGCCGAGACGCCGATGACCGGCGAACTCGTCATCCTCATCGATCCCGAGGCCGGGGCCGGCGTCCATTTTCTCGACCGTGTCGAGACGCTGGTCGGCCGCATCCGCGACGCCGGCCAGGAACGTCTTCCCGGCGACCGGCGCTATCGGCTGCGCCGCCAGGCCGAGCAATTCGGCATTCCCGTCGCGGCGAGCCTCATTCAGGAGTTCGAGGCGCTGGCGTCGGCTCCCGCCGTCGCGCCGGCAACCGCTCCATCCCATTGAATGAAGAAGGAGACCGCAGCCCATGGCTACGCGCATCGGCGTCGATATCGGCGGCACGTTCACCGACCTCGTCTATTATGACGACGAGACCGGCGAAACCGTCGAGGGCAAGGTTCCGACCGTGCCGCATGCGCCCGAAGAGGGCGTCGTCGCGGCCGTCAGCGGGCACGTTCCACGGGCGGTGATCGAGAAGGCCGAATTCTTCCTGCATGGAACGACGGTCGGTCTCAACGCGCTGCTGGAGCGGCGCGGTGCCAAGGTCGGGCTCATCACCACCGCCGGCTTCCGCGACGTGCTGGAGATCCGGCGCGGCGACCGCGCCGAGATGTACAACCTCTTCTGGCGCCAGCCGGAGCCGCTGGTGCCGCGTCATCTCCGCCTCGAGGTCTCCGAGCGCATCCGCCACGACGGCAGCATCTTCAAGCCGCTCGACGAGAGCTCGCTTGCGCCCGCGCTGGCGACGCTGATGGCCGAGGGCGTCGATACGATCGCCGTCTGCCTCATCAATGCCTATGCCAATCCGGAGCACGAACTGGCGGTGGAGCGGCTGATCCGCGCCGGCGGCTTCGAAGGCGGGCTCTCGCTGTCGCACCGGATCTCGGGCGAATACCGCGAATATGAGCGGACCTCGACCACCGTCATCGACGCCTTCGTGCGCGGGCGGATGTCGAACTACCTGAAGCGGCTCGACGGGCGGCTGCGCGAACTCGGCTTCACCGGCACCTCGCTCATCACCCGTTCCGGCAGCGGCTCGATGACCTTTGCCGAGGCCGAGGAGCGGCCGTTCGAGACGATCATGTCGGGTCCCGTCGCCGGCGCGCAGGGCGCGAGCGAGATCGCGCAGATGCTCGGCATCGCCGGGCTGATCACCGCCGATGTCGGCGGCACCAGCTTCGACACCGCGCTGATCCTCAATGGCCAGCCGCAGGTCCTCTATGAAGGCACGATCGACAACATGCCGATCCAGACGCCCTGGGTCGATGTGCGCTCGATCGGCGCCGGCGGCGGCTCCATCGCGCATATCGATGTCGGCGGGCTGATGCGCGTCGGTCCGCGTTCGGCGGGCGCGGCTCCGGGGCCGGCCTGCTATGGCAAGGGCGGCACCGAGCCGGCCATGACCGATGCGGCGGCCCATCTCGGCATGCTCGGGCCGGGCAAGCTCGCCTCGGGCATCAATCTCGATTTCGCCAAGGCGAAGAAGGCGATAGAGCCGGTTGCTGCGGCGATCCGCCAGGATGTCGAGGCCACCGCGATCGGCATCCTGCGCATCTCTGCCTCCTCGATGGCCAATGCCATGCGCGAGGTCTCGGTGGAGCAGGGGCTCGATCCCCGCAGCATGACGCTGCTGCCTTTCGGCGGCGCTGGGCCGCTGATGGCGACCATGCTCGCCGACGAACTCCGGATGAACCGCATCGTCGTGCCGCCGCTTGCCGGCAATTTCTCCGCCTGGGGCCTGCTCGGCGCGGACATGGTTCAGTCGGCGGCGCGCACCCGCATCATGGACCTCTCCGACGCCAACCTCGCCACGGCCAGCACGCTGCTCGAAGCGCTGTTCGCCGAGCTCGGGACGCGCAGCGACCATCTCGCCCGCGAGACGGTGAAATCGGCCCGGCTCGACCTCCGCTACAAGGGCCAGGAACACTGGCTCTCGATCGACGTGCCGCTTTTGGGGACCGCGATCGCGTCAGACGCCGAGGCAGTCAAGGCGGCATTCGAGGCGGACTATGCCAAGAGCTTCGGCGGCACGATGACCGAGATGGTCGAGATCGTCTCAGTCCGCGCCACCGTCCGTGCGCCACTGCCACGACGCGGCCAGGCGCTGAAGTCCGCGACGGAGGCCGGCACGACAGGCGATGAGATCTTCGACGCCTATTCCTTCGCGCGCGGCAAGCGGATGCCGTTCCGCGTCGTGCCGCGAAGCGCCATCACCGCGCCGCTGCAAGGCCCGGCCATCGTCACCGAAAGCACCGCCACGCTCTATCTCGACGCCGACTGGACCGCCGTCACCGGCGATCACGGCGAACTGCTGCTCACCCGTCCGGAGGCCCCATGATGCCGAGCCCGTCCATCGTTACGCATCGCGCCGGCGTCGCCCGCACCGGCAATGCCGCCGAGGCAGACCCGATCACCACCGAAGTGGTGCGCCACGCGCTCAACTCGGCCGCCAACCAGATGAAGCGGGCATTGGTGCGCACGGCCTTCTCGCCGGTCATCTACGAGGTGCTCGATTTCGCCGTCGCGATCTACGATCCGAAGATGCGCCTGCTGGCGCAGGCGCCGAGCCTGCCGATGTTCATGGGCACGCTCAATTTCTGCGTCGAGGAAGCGGTGAAGAATATCGGCGGGGAGGGCAACATGTTCCCCGGCGACATGATCATGTACAACTGGCCGTATGGCACAGGCTCGCATCCGCAGGATCTCGCGGTCGTCAATCCCGTCTATCTCGATGACGGCGAACTAATCGGCTACACGGCGATCAAGGGCCACTGGCTCGATATCGCCGGGAAGGATCCCTACTGTACAGATACGGTCGATGTGTTCCAGGAAGGAACCATCTATCCGGGCGTCAAGATCTACAAGCGCGGCGAACTCAACGACGACATCTACCGCATGGTCGTCGCCAACAGCCGCGTGCCGAAATTCGTCGCCGGCGATCTCAACGCGCAGGTCGTCGGTTGCCGTGTCGGCGCATCGTCGTTCCAGGAGGTGGTCCGCCGCTTCGGCCGCGAGGAATTCCGCAACGCCGTCGAGAACATGTTCGACCATGGCGAGCGGGTGGTGCGTTCCTATTTCGAGAGCATCCCGGATGGCCGCTATGTCGGCCAGGGCGAGATGGATTCGAACGGCATCACCGATGCGCCGATCCCGTTCGAGGTCGTCGTCGAGATCGAGGGCTCGAATGTGCGGCTCGATTTCACCGGCGTTCCGGGGACGCAGGCCGGGCCGGTCAATTGCCCGCTGCCGTCGACGATCTCGGCGAGCCGCGTCGCGATCTCGATGCTCGCCGGCTATGGCGAGGCGCCGCATGAGGGGCATTTCCGCCCGGTCGAGGTGGTGACGCGCCCGGGAACGATGTTTCATCCGTTGCCGCCGGCGCCGTGCTTCCTCTATGGCTGGCCCGCGCTGCAGGCGATCGAGGTCATCTACAACGCCATCTCCAAGGCACTGCCGGCCGCTGTGCCGGCGCAGAGCGGCGGCTGCATCTGCTCGGTCGTCTATTGGGGTACGCGCCAGGCGACCGGCGAGCCCTGGGCCGACGGCTCGCCGCATCCGACCGGGCAGGGCGCCTTCAAGGGCGGCGACGGTGGCACGATGCTGCACATCTCGGAATCGGCGACGCGCTTCTCGCCGATCGAGGTCTGGGAGGCGAAGAATCCCTGGATCATGGACAAGATGGCGCTGTCGGAGGACAGCTGCGGCCCCGGCGAATGGCGCGGCGGCCCCGGCATCGACTTCCATTTCCGCATGACCGAGGACACCTACATCACGACCGCGGTGGAGCGGACTAAGAACGCGCCCTGGGGCCTGGCCGGCGGGGAATCGGCGCGGGCGAACGGCGTCGGCGTGCGCTTCGAGGACGGGACCTTCGCCTCCATTCCGAAGACGACGCGCTTCCTGGTGCCGAAGGATGCCGTGCTCGAACTCTCGACCGGCGGCGGCGGCGGCTATGGCGTCCCGGCCGATCGTCCGAAGGCAGCCGTCGAAGCCGATCTGCGTGCCGGCTACATCTCGGAGGCCTTCGCCCGGACGCATTATCCGCACGCCTTCGATTGACGGGCGCCTGACCACTCCCTCCCGCGCCGCCGGTCGATCCCGGCGGCGCTCGCATTCCAAGACAGAAGGCCGTGACGCCGATGATCGACCAGAGCGCATTTCTCGCCCGTCTCTCCGCCGCGATCGATGCGAATGGTGCGCGGCAGACGGACTTTCTCGCCAGGCTCGTTTCGTTCGACACGACCCGTGGCAAGGAGGCCCCCTGCCAGGACTGGATCGCCGGCGAACTCGCCGCGCGCGGGGCCACCATCGACCGTTTCACGATCGCCGAGGTGCCGATCGCCGGCAAGCCGGGCGCCTCGCCGGTGGTCGATGTCGACTATGACAAGGCCGTGCAGGTCGTCGCTGCCTTCCGCGCCGACGCGCCGACCGGGCGCAGCCTGATCCTTCAGGGGCATATCGACGTCGTCCCCACCGGTCCGCTCGAACAATGGGAGAATCCGCCCTTCGAGCCCGTCATCCGCGACGGCTTCATGTATGGCCGTGGCAGCACCGACATGAAGGTCGGCGTCGCCTCGATGATCTTCGCGCTCGATGCACTCGGCTCCATCGGGCTGGAGCCTGCCGCCGATGTCTTCGTCGAGACGGTGAGCGAGGAGGAGTGCACCGGCAATGGTGCGCTGGCGACGCTCGAGCGCGGCTATCGCGCCGATGCGTGCCTGATCCCGGAATCGATGGACAACCGGCTGCTCCGTGCCGAACTCGGTTCGGTGTGGTTCCGCCTGCGCATCCTCGGCAAGCCGGTGCATGTGCTGCAGGCGCAGGCGGGGGCAAGCGCCATCCTCGCCGCTTATGACTATATCGCCGCGCTGCAGGGCCTGACGGCGCGGATCAACGAGCGCGCGAAGACGCATCCCTGGTTCGGTACCATCGAGAACCCGGTGAAATTCAGCTGCGGCAAGATCCGCGGCGGCGACTGGCTCGGCTCGGTGCCGGCCTGGTGCGAGATCGAGTGCCGCCTCAGCGTGCTTCCCGGCGATTCGCTGGAGTCGGTGCGCGCGGCAGTTCTTGCCTGCGTCGCCGATTGCGCGGCGTCCCTCGGCGCCGAGGCGCCTCCAGCTCTGACATGGATCGGCTTCCAGGCCGATGGCCATGTGTTCGAGCCTGGCTCGGACGCAGAGGCAGTGCTGGAAGAGGCGCACCAGGCAGTGTTCGGCACGCCGCTGGAACGCTTCAGCATGACGGCGACCAGCGATACCCGGCAGTATGACCTCTATTACGGCATTCCAACGCTCTGCTACGGACCACGCGGCGCCGGCGCGCACAGCGCTGCCGAGCGGACCGACCTTGCCAGCATGATCGAGACGACCAAGGCAATCGCGCTGTTCATCGCGACCTGGTGCGGGACACGGCCACGCGGAGGCGTTTGAGCGCCGACAGGAGCAACGCCGGGTTCCGCACAAGAGGCGTGGATTGCTCAATCGACAGGCGACGCGATCGATCAATCGTCTTGTCGACAGTCTGGATACAGGATATTTCGAGAGTGACAGGAGAACGAGGCGATGACCGTCAGCGTCGACAGCTATTGGGATGAATTCATGGCCGCGGTGGCCGAGGCCGACCAGCCGCGCCGCGCCTTCGAGGTGTTGCAGCGCATCACCGAAGAGACGGTGGGTACGCGCCTGTTCACGGCGATGACCTATGACGCTTCGGCCGGGCTGGCACGGCGGACCTATTCCGGCAACGAGGCCGCCTATCCGACCGGTGGATTCAAGCCGATGTCGCTCGGCATCTGGTCGGAGACGGTGATCGATCGGCAGCAGCCTTATGTCTCGAACACGATCGAGCAGATCGCCGAGGTGTTTACCGACTGGCCGCTGATCCAGTCGCTCGGCTGCGAGAGCGGCTGCAACATCCCGGTCGTCGTCGCCGGCAACGTGATCGGCACGCTGAACCTCCTCGATGTGAAGGGCCATTACACGCCGGAGCGGATGGCGATCGCCATGAAGCTCCGCCCCTTCGCGGCGATCGCCTTCCTCGCCGCGCGCGACAAGACCGCCTGACCCCTTCAACGGATCGAGACACATGGCCGAGAAGACGCTCAGAGTTGCAACGGATGTCGGCGGGACCTTTACCGACCTCGTCTATTTCGAGACCGACACCGCGACCGGCAAGCAGACCATCCGCACCGCCAAATCCGACACGACACCGCCGAATTTCGAAGCCGGCGTGCTGAACGTGCTGAAGAAGGGCGAGGTCGACATCGCCGCGGTCGACTTCTTCGCCCACGGCACCACGGTCGTCATCAACGCGCTCACCGAGCGCAAGGGTGCGCGTACGGCGCTGATCACCACGGCGGGCTTCCGCGACGTGCTCGAGATCGCGCGCGGCAACCGGCCGGACTTCTTCAACCTCATGTATGAGAAGCCGGCGCCGTTCGTCGCGCGCTATCTCCGCCGTGAGGTCGCCGGCCGGATCAGCTATCGCGGCGAGGAAACGGTTCCCCTCGATCTCGAAGCGCTGCCGGCGATCCTTGCCGACTATCGCCGAGAAGGCGTCGAGGCGATCGCGATCTGCCTGCTGCACTCCTATGCCAATCCGGCGCATGAAATCGCCGTCGCCGCCGAAATCCGCCGCCTCTGGCCCGAAGTCTCGGTCGTCGCGTCGCACCAGATCACGCGCGAATGGCGCGAATACGAGCGCTCCAACACCGCCGTGCTCTCAGCCTATGTCCAGCCGGTCGCCGAGCGCTATCTTGGCCGGATCGAAGAAGGGCTCGCCTCGGCGGATTATAGCGGCCGCCTCTACATCATGCAGTCGAATTGCGGCGTCGACTCGTTGCGCTCGACCAAGGCGATCCCGATCACCATGGTCGAATCCGGCCCGGCCTCCGGCTTCTGGGGCGCGGCGGAGCTTGGCCGCATCATCGGCGAGCCCAATGTGCTGGCGCTCGATATCGGCGGCACGACGGCGAAATGCTCGCTGATCGAGAATGGCCAGGTTCGTATCAAGACCGATTACTGGATCGAGCGCAGCCGCAAGTCGGCCGGCTATCCGATCATGGTGCCGGTGGTAGACCTCGTCGAGATCGGCAATGGCGGCGGCTCGATCGCCCGGGTCGATGCCTTCGGCAAGCTGCATGTCGGCCCGCAATCGGCCGGCGCCTCGCCGGGGCCCGCCGCCTATGGCCGCGGCGGCCTCGCGCCGACGACGACAGACGCCAATCTCGTGCTCGGCCGCATCAATCGCGATTATTTCTGCGGCGGCGAAGTGATCGCCGACATGGCGGCGGTGGAGCGGGCCATGACGCCGCTCGCCGAGAAGCTCGGCGTCTCCATCGAGGAAGCGGCGCGCGGCATCGTGCGCATCGCCAATTCCAACATGGTCAATGCGTTGAAGCTGGTCTCGCTCAATCGCGGCCATGACCCGCGTGATTTCACGCTGGTGGTGTTCGGCGGTGGTGGCGCGATGCATGGCGTCGCGCTCGGGCAGGAACTCGGCGTCAAGAAGGTCGTCGTGCCGCGCGGCGCGCCAGTGTTCTCGGCCTGGGGCATGATGATGTCGGACCTTCGCCGCGATTATTTCGTGACGCGGCTGATCGACGAGACGGATCCCGCCTCGCTGGACGAGCTCGTTGCGCAGGCCGTGGCGCATGCGACGGCGCAGTTCGGCGAGGAGGATGTCGCCGCCGAGCGCATCACCTTCACGCCGCTGATCAAGTGCCGCTACCAGAACCAGGAGCATGCGGTCGAGGTTCCGATCGAGCCGGGTCCGGTCGATGCCGCCAAGCTCGCCGGCATGGTCGAGGCTTTCCATGCCGTCTATGAGCGCGAATACACCTATCGCCTCAAGGCGCCGGTCGAGATCGTCGGCCTCCACCTCATCGCCTCGGCCGAAGTCGGCAAGCTCGAGATCGTCGCACTGCCGAAGTCCGGTGCGCGCGTTGAGGCCGCCATCAAGGGCCGCCGGATGGTCGATTACGCGACCGAAGGCGTCCACGAGGCGGTGATCTACGACGCCGAGAAGCTGGAGCCCGGCATGGTGTTCAGCGGTCCGGCGGTGATCGAGGACCCGGGCACGACGATCGTCGTCCATCCCGGCAACCGCGTCTCCATCGACGATTTCGGCAACACCCATATCGAGATCAGGGGCTGAAGGCGATGAGCAGCAAGAGCTACGATCCCGTCACGCTCGACATCATCCAGAACGCGCTCGAAGCGGTCGCGGACGAGATGTTCGCGGCGCAGCGCAAGACCTCGATGAGCGCGATCATCTATGAAGTGCTCGATCTCGGCACCGGCATCTGCGACGGCAAGGGCGAGATCGCCTCGTCGGGCGCCGGCATCCCGGCCTTTGTCGGCGTGCTCGACAAGGCGGTGAAGCGCATCCTCGAGAAGCATCCGGCCGAGACGATCCGCAAGGGCGATCTCTTCGCCTCGAACGATCCCTATTGGGGCGGCGTCACGCATCTCAACGACATGATCCTGGCGATGCCGATCTTCTCCGAGGGGCGCATCGTCGCCTGGACGGCGAACATCGCGCACTGGAACGATGTCGGCGGCATGGTCCCCGGCTCGATGTCGTCGGATGCCACCTCGATCTTCCAGGAAGGCGTGCGCATCCCCGCCGTGAAGCTGGTCGATGCCGGCGTTCCCAACGAGGCCGTGTTCGACATCCTCTATGTGAACTCGCGCCTGCCGGACTATCTCCGCGGCGACCTCTGGGCCGGCATCGCCGGCGTCCGGATCGGCGAGCGGCGCATCCTCGAACTCGTTGAGAAATACGGGACCGACACCTTCGAGGCGGCGCTGGAGGACTTCATGGCGCTCGGCGAACGCCGCGCCCGCGCCGCGCTGAAGACCCTGCCGAAGGGCGTCTTCCATTTCGAGGAAGAGCAGGACGACGGCGCGATCCATACGGTGAGCGTCGAGATCACCGACGACGATTTCATCATCGACCTCAGGAACAACCCGAAGCAGTCGGGCTCCAAGAATTCGAGCCGCGAGGGCGTCGAGATCTCGGCGCAGCTGGCGTTCAAGGCGGTGACGGATACGCAGGCGCCCGGCAATGGCGGCTTCTTCAAGCCGCTCACGGTGCTGACGCAGCCGGGCACGATCTTCCACGTCGTCGAGCCCGGCGCGCTCGGCTATTATTCCGAGGTCGAGATCCGGTTGTTCGACCTGATCCTCCGCTGCCTCGCGCCGCATCTGCCCGGCCTCGTTCCGGCCGGCAACTTCTCGTCGATCTGCGGCACCGTCGTCGGTGGCCCGCATCCCGACCATGGCCGGCACTACACGATCGTCGAGCCGCAGCTCGGCGGCTGGGGCGCCTGGAGCGGCCATGACGGCAACAGCGCCATCTTCTCCGGCTTCCATGGCGATACGTTCAATTGCCCGGCCGAAGTCGCCGAGGCGCGCTATGGCCTGGCGGTCGACCAGATGGCGCTCAACCCCGAGCCGGGCGGCGAGGGCGAGTGGCGCGGCGGCAAGGGCATCAACGTTCATTACCGCGTCCGCGCCGACAACAACTTCCTCTCGATCGGCTACACCCGCTCGCGCATCCCGCCCTGGGGCGTCGAGGGCGGCCTCGACGGTTCGCCGAACTATGTCGAGGTGCTGCGCCCCGGCAAGCCAGCCGAGCACTACGCCTTCGGCACCGATATCCCCCTCAACACCGACGATATCGTGAAGGTCGTGACCGGCAATGGCGGCGGCTTCGGCGATCCGGCGAAGCGCGACCCTGCCGCGATCGCCGCCGATCTCAAGAATGGCTATCTGACGGCCGAACGCGCCGCGGAAATCTATGGCTACAAGGCGGAGGCCGCGACATGAGCGCCGTTCTCTTCACCGGCGGGCGGCTGCTCGATCCCGCAAAGGATGCGCTGCTCGACGGCTTCGAGGTCCTCGTCGTGGACGGCCGGATCGCGGAAGTCTCGGAGGCGCCGATCGATGCGCCTTCGGCGACGCGGATCGATCTCGCCGGCCGCACGCTGATGCCGGGCCTGATCGATTGCCACCTGCATGTCGTCTCGACGACGGTCGATGGTTCCGCCAATACGCTGCAGCCCTCATCGCTGACGGCGCTGAAGGCCGGCAAGATCCTCGAGACCATCCTCAGTCGCGGCTTCACCACGGTGCGCGATTGCTGCGGCGCCGATCTCGGCCTCGTCATGGCGCTCGAGCAGGGCGTCGTCGAAGGTCCCCGGCTCGTGATCTGCGGCAAGGGGCTGACGATGACGGGCGGTCATGCCGACCAGCGTCCCCGGCTCGACGACCGCGCGTCGATGATGGAAGAGCGGCTCGGTAATCTCGGCCGCATCGTCGACGGCGTCGACAATGTCCGCCTCGCCGCGCGCGAAGAACTGCGAAAGGGCGCGAAATTCGTCAAGATCATGGCGAATGGCGGCGTCGCCTCGCCGACCGACCCGATCCATTCGCTGCAATATTCACGCGACGAGATCCGCGCCATCGTCGAGGAGGCCGAGAACGCCGGCACCTATGTCTCGGCGCATGTCTATACCGACAAGGCGATCCGCCGCGCGGTGGAATGCGGCGTCCGCTCGCTCGAGCACTGCAACCTGATCCAGCCGGAAACGGCGAAGATGGCCGCCGAGGCCGGCTGCATCGCCGTGCCGACACTCGTTGCTTATGAAGGGCTTGCGCTCGAAGGCGAGAAGTTCGGGCTTGGTCCCGAGGCTGCGGCCAAGATCGAGACCGTGCGCTCGGCCGGGCTGGAGTCGCTGGCGATCATGCAGGAGGCCGGACTGCCGATGGCGTTCGGCTCCGATCTCCTCGGCGAGCTCCAGAAATATCACAGCATGGAGTTCGAGATTCTCGCCCGCGTGCTTCCTGCTGCCGAGATCATCCGTTCGGCGACGCTGGTCGGCGCCAGGCTCTGCCGCATGGAAGGCGAGATCGGCGTCATCGCACCGGGCGCCTTCGCCGACCTCGTCGTCGTCGATGGCGATCCTTATGCCGACATCACGCTGCTGGCCAAGGACGGGGCGCATCTGCCCGCGATCATGGTCCGCGGCCGGTTCGCCAAGAACGAGCTTCACTGACCACGAAGGCCGTCGACCGGTGCGATCAGCATCGACCAAACAAGAACACTGACAGAGGAGAGACAAGTATGAAGACGAAATCCATCGCACTCGCGGCGGGCCTTGCCGCGCTGCTCGCGACGGCCGCCCACGCCGCCGACTACAAGATCGCCTACCTCGCGGCATCGAGCCAGAACGGCTACAATCAGGCGATCTGGGAAGGCGTCCAGAAGGCGGCCAAGGCGCGCGGCGTCACGGTCGAGATCTTCAACGGCGAGTTCGATGCGACGAAGCAGTTCTCGCAGATCGAGGACATCGTCGCCGGCGGCAAGTTCCAGGGCATCGTGATCACCCCGAACGACAGCGTCGGCATCGCCGCGGCCGTCGAGGAGGCGATCAAGGCCAACGTGAAGGTCGCCACCACGTTGTTCCCGATCGGGCCGAAGCTCGACGTGCTGGAGCCGCAGGTTCCCGGCCTCACCACGACCGTCGCATCGAACCCGGCGATCGGCGCCAAGGCGCAGGCCGATGCGGTGATCGACTTCTGCAAGGACAAGGACCCCTGCAAGGTGGCGATCATCATCGGGCAGAAGATCTATCCCTTCGACAATCTGCGCTACCAGACCTATCTCGATGATCTTGGCAGCCACAAGAACATCGAGATCGTTGCCACGGTCGAAGGCAATTATGATCCGGACAAGGCGATGGCCGGCATGCAGGACGTGCTGCAGGCGCACAAGGACATCAATGTCGTGTTGTCGAACGCCGACCAGCATCTCGTCGGCGCCGAGATCGCGCTGCAGGACGCCGGCATCGACGTTTCGAAGCTCTACCTGATCGGCGGCGGCGCCAACCAGATCGCCATCGATGCGATCAAGGCCGGTCGCTGGGATGCGACCTTGGCCCAGCTTCCGGTGAGCGAGGGCGAATATGCACTGAATGGCGTCGTCGACGCGCTCGAAGGCAAGGCAACGCCCGCCTTCACCGACGAGATGTCGCTCGGCAAGGTTCCGCCGATCATCACCAAGAAGGTGCTCGACGAAAACCCGGACTACAAGCCGCAGTGGCAGGGCTGAGCCCTAAAGCAAGCCAGACCTCTCCTGACCCTCTCGCGAAAGCGAGCGATGGGAAGCGCTCAACCCTTCCCTTGAGGGAGGGTCAAAAGCGCGAAACGGTCTTGGGGAGGGGCTAACTTCGGCAGAGCCGAGGCGTTCCCCTTCGGGCTCGCCGCTGGCGCTCCCTCCCCGAAAACGCGCGACCGCGTTTTCGGCCCTCCCTCGAGGGGAAGGCTAAGAGAAGGAACCACCAATGTCCGAAGAAGCCGTCCGCCTCGAAGGCATCGACAAGAGCTTCGGCAGTGCCCGAGTCCTTGCCGGCATCTCGCTCGCCTTCCAGCGCGGCGAGGTGCATGCCCTGATCGGCGAGAACGGTGCGGGCAAGTCGAGCCTCGGAAAGATCGTCGGCGGCTACTATTCCTTCGACGCCGGCAAACTGACGGTGTTCGGCAAGGAAGTCGGTCATTGGTCGCCCCGCGCCGCGCTCACGAGCGGCATCGCGATGATCCACCAGGAACTGCAGCTCGTGCCCGAGCTGACCGTCGCGCAGAACGTCTTTCTTGGCATCGAGGCCAATCGGGCAGGGGTCCTGTCGGGCTCCGAGCAGGCGCGATTCCAGGCGCTCGACCAGCGTTGCGGCTTCGGCCTTTCGGCTGGGCGTCTCGTCGCCGATCTTCGGATCGCGGAGCGGCAGAAGGTCGAAATCCTCAGGGCGATCGCCCGCGACGCGCGCGTCATCATCATGGACGAACCGACCTCGTCGCTGAGCGCCGACGAGACCGACAAGCTTCACCGCGTCATCCGCTGGCTGCGTGATGATGGCCGCACCGTCATCTATGTCACGCACTTCCTCGACCATGTGCTCGAGACCGCAGACCGCGTCACGATCATGCGCGACGGGCGGATCGTCCGCACCGCCGCGATCGCCGGCGAAACCAAGGCGAGCCTGATCGAGGCGATGCTGGGCGAGCCGGCGGACGTCGCCTTTCCGCCCTTGCCGGCGCCGCCGACTTCGGTCGCGCCGCGACTGCTCGAGGTCGAGCATCTTTCCTCCGCCACCGGCCTCGACGATGTCTCGCTGCATGTGCGCGCCGGCGAGATCGTCGGGTTGATCGGCCTCGTTGGATCGGGACGAAGTGAACTCGCCCGCGCCCTGTTTGGTGCGGATCCCTCGCGCGGGTCGGTCAGGATAGCGGGGGATGCCTATGACGACCGCAGCCCGCGCCGCTCGGTCGCGCGCGGGCTCGCCTTCGTGCCTGAGGACCGACGCAAGCAAGGGCTCGACCTCGTCCAGACGGTGCGGCCCAACATGTCGCTGCCGCATCTCTCGCTCGTCTCGCGCTTCGGTGTGCTCCGGATGCGCGAGGAGCGGCGGCGCACGGCCGAAATGATCCAGCATTTCAACATCATGCCCGGTCATATCGACGGCGAGGTCGCCACGTATTCCGGCGGCAACCAGCAGAAGGTGCTCTTGTCGAAATGGGTCTATGGCGCGCCAAAGGTAGTGATCCTGGACGAGCCGAGCCGCGGCGTCGATATCGGCGCCCGCCGCCGCATCCATGATTTCGTCGTCGAGCTCGCGCGCGGCGGGGCCGCTGTTCTCCTGATCTCGTCCGAGCTCGAGGAGGTGATCAGCCTGTCGCATCGCGGCTACCTGATGCGCGAGGGCCGGATCATCGGGGAGAGCGACTGCCGGAGCCTCACCGTGGAAGACGCGCTCTACCGCCTGTTCAATGTCGACCGGGATGCGGATGCCGCCCGGCTGGGAGTGGCCTCATGACCGATAACTCATCCCCCGCACCGGCGCCTGTCCGCGCTTCTCGGATCGCCGACGTGCCGTTCAGTCGCCGCCTGGTCGCCTTCCTGCAGACCTATGGCATCCTCATCATCATCGCGCTGCTGATGGCCTGGCTGACGACGCAGTCGAGCTCCTTCCTGACGCCGCTCAACCTCCTGAACATCCTGAACCAGAGCGCGCCGCTCGCCATCATCGCCTCGGCGCTGACGCTCGTCATCATTGGCGGCGGGTTCGATCTCTCTGCCGGCGCGATTTTCGGCGTCGCCTCGGTGTCGGCCGCCTGGCTCGCGGTCAATGTCGATCCGACCGTCGGTCTCATCGCCGGTCCGCTGGTGGGGCTGGTGCTCGGCATCGTCAATGGCCTCATCATCACCGGCTTCAATGTCCATTCGTTCCTGGCGACGCTAGCGAGCAGCATGGTGTTTCGCGGCATCGCCATCCTGATCACCGGCGGCGCGCTGATCCCCGTGCGCATGCCGGAATTCGCCGTGCTCGGCCGCGGCAAGATCGGCATGGTCAATATCGCCGTGATCGTCTTCCTCGTCTTCGCGGCGGCGATGACCTTCCTGCTGACACGAACGACCTTCGGCCGCCGCGTCTTCGCGGTCGGCGGCAACGAGGAGGCGGCGATCCTCTCGGGCGTGCGCACCAATCTCGTCAAGATCGCGACCTTCGGACTGACGGGATTCGCCGCCGGCCTTGCCGGCGTCATCGCGGTCTCGCGCATCTCGATGGGCCAGCCCCAAGCCGGCCTCGGCATGGAACTCGACGCGATCGCCGCGGTGATCCTCGGCGGCACGTCGATCTATGGCGGCAAGGGCGCCGTCTGGCGTTCGGTCGCCGGCGTGCTGCTCCTGGCGCTGATCGGCAACGGCTTCAACATCCTCAACGTCAACCCGTTCTTCAAGGATCTGACGACCGGCCTCATCATCGTGGTCGCCGTCGCTCTCAGCGCCGGACGCAAGCGCCGTTAGCCCGCCCGGAACGCGGTGGGGGCAGCCCGTCGATCTTGCTTCGGTGCGACGGATTGCGACGCGTCAGCCGGCGCTGGCCGGCGGGCAGAACGCCGCGTGCAGCGCTTCGACGACCCGGACCACTTCGGGACTGGTGATCCGATAATAGACCGTCGTGCCCTCGCGCCGCGAAGCGACGAGGCCGTCGGCGCGTAGCCGCATCAATTGCTGCGACATCGGAACCTGTTCGATGCCGAGCTCCTGCCGCAACTCCGCAACCGTCTTCTCCTCGCCGCCGAGTGCACAAAGCGCCAGCAGCCGCTGTGGATGCGACAGGCTGCGCATCAGCTCGGCGGCGCGCTCGGAAGCCGGGATCATCTCTGATACATTCATGATCTTGAATTTATAATGTTTGAATGTTAGTTACAAGCCATGATGCAGAGTCGACGGGGCGGCAAGCCGCTCGTCGTCGGACTGATCACGATGAGCGCCGACTCGGACGCTTGTTCGAGATCAAGACGCTGCCGCCACGGTCAAGTACCGTCGATGGATTGGGGAGGAATATCATGGCGCATGTCGTGGTTCTCGGTGCCGGACTCGGTGGCACCATTATGGCCTATGAGATGAAGGATAAAATGGGGCCGGATGATCGCGTCACCGTGGTCAATCTCGGCTCGCGCTACTCCTTCGTGCCATCTAATCCGTGGGTCGCCGTCGGATGGCGAGAGCCTGCTGATATCAGCGTCGATCTGACCGAGGTCCTTGGCCGACGCGGCATTGCCCTCCGGCCTGAAGGAGCGCGGCGTGTCTTGCCTGAGCAGAACCGGGTCGAGCTGAATGACGGCTCGACGGTCGACTACGACTATCTGGTGATTGCGACAGGCCCCGATCTCGCCTTCGACGAGATCGAGGGACTGGGTCCGGCGGGGCATACGCAGTCGATCTGCACAGTCGACCATGCGGTCCAGGCACGTGCAGCGTTCGAGCGCTTCAAGCAGGTGCCGGGGCCGATCGTCGTCGGCGCTGCGCAGGGCGCCTCGTGCTTCGGCCCCGCCTACGAATTCGTGTTCCTGCTCGATACGGCCTTGCGTGGTGCCAGGCTGCGCGACCAGGTGCCGATGACCTTCGTGACTCCCGAGCCCTATATCGGGCATCTCGGCCTCGACGGCGTCGGCGATACCAAGTCGCTGCTCGAAAGTGCGATGCGCGAGCGCCACATCAAATGGATCACGAATGCCCGCGTCGTCTCGGCGTCGGAGGGCGAGGTCGTCGCCGAAGAAGTCAACGAGGACAGCAGCGTCAAGACACGTCATGTGCTGCCGTCAAAGTTCTCGATGTTCCTGCCGGCCTTCCGCGGCGTTTCCGCAGTACGCGGCATCGAAGGTCTAACGAATCCGCGCGGCTTCATTCTGGTCGACAAGCATCAGCGCAATACCGCGTTCCCGAATATCTTCGGCATCGGTGTCTGCGTTGCGATCCCGCCGGTTGGCAAGACGCCGTTGCCGGTCGGGGTGCCGAAGACCGGTTTCATGATCGAATCCATGGTGACGGCGACCGCCGCCAACATCGCTGCCCTGATGAAGGGCGAGGCGCCGCGCGCCGTCGCGACATGGAATGCGGTCTGCCTCGCGGATTTCGGCGACGAGGGCATCGCCTTCGTGGCGCAGCCGCAGATTCCGCCGCGCAACGTCAACTGGTCGTCCCAAGGCAAATGGGTGCATGCCGCCAAGATCGGGTTCGAGAAGTACTTTCTGCACAAGGTCAGGCGCGGCAAGAGCGAGACCTTCTATGAGAATCTCGCGCTGGACTTGCTCGGAATCAAGAAGCTGAAAGACATTCATGTCGACGGTGCCGAGTGACATCAATCATCAATCGTAGGAGAATTTCATGACAATCGATCGCGCCGTGATGATGTTCGCGGGTGCCCTGGTGCTCGTCTCGTTGGTCCTCGGCATAACCCTTTCGCCCTATTGGTTGCTGCTCGCCGGCTTTGTCGGGCTCAACCTGATGCAGGCATCCGTCACCGGCTTTTGCCCGGCCGCGATGATCCTGCGCCGGCTCGGCGTCAGGCCGGGCGTCGCGTTCCACTAGCAAGCACCATCCTGAACATCAGATCGAGGTCGCGCCCTCCAAGGCGCGACCTCGGCATTCCCGACAAGGAAGCCTGATCATGTCGCGCGGACGTCGTTCCGTCCTCAGTCTCGCCGCCGCAATTCTCGCCATGAGCGCCGCTTCTGCGGCGATCGCTGCCGATTTCGTCGTGAAGCCGGTGACGATCCCTGAAATGAAGGCCGTCTTCGGCCAGGTGGAGAGTCGCACGATCGTTCCGGCGCGGGCGCGGAACGGCGGCACTATCGCTGCGATCTCGGTTGCCGAGGGAAGCCTTGTGACGGAAGGCGCCGTCATCGGCCGGGTCGTCGACGACAAGCTGAAGCTGCAGCAGGACGCCGCCGAGGCGCGCGTCCAGCAGGCCGATGCGCAACTCGCCAAGGCCGTCGCCGATCTCGACCGGGCGCAGCAGCTCATCGCCAAGGGCGTAACCAGCCAGGCTCAGCTCGACCAGGCCCGGTCGGCGCATGACGTCGCCCTCAACCAGCTGTCGGCCGCAGAGGCCGACCGCGCTGTCGTCGTGCAGCAGACCAGGGAAGGCGACATCCTTGCCCCCGCGACCGGGCGCGTCTTGACCGTGCCGGTGACGCTCGGCTCGGTGGTCATGGCCGGCGATACGATCGCCCGCGTTGCCAGCGGCCGCTATTATCTCCGCCTCTCTCTGCCCGAGCGCCATGCCGCCACCATTCATGACGGCGACAGCGTGATGATCGGCGGCCGGGGGCTCGGCGCCGCTGTGGCGGGCGCGACTGCGCCGCTGCGCGAGGGGCGCATTGCCAAGATCTATCCAGAAATCTCCGATGGGCGCGTGACGGCCGATGTCGATGTCGCCGATCTCGGCGACTATTTCATCGGCGAGCGTATCCTCGTCTCGATCCCGGTCGGCAGCCGCGAGGCGCTGGCCATCCCTGCAGATGCGGTCACGAGCGGACACGGCATCGACACCGTCCGTCTCGCTTCGGGCGGGACGACGTCCGTCATCCTCGGCGAGGTTTTCGCCATCGGCAGCGCCCAGCAGGTCGAGGTCCTGACCGGCCTTCAGGCGGGCGACACGATCATCACTCCGGATTCCCAGAAATGAAACTCGGCCTCGCCGGCACGCTCACCCGCGCCTTCATCCAGTCGCCGCTGACGCCGTTGTTCCTGCTGGCCGCCTTCGCGCTCGGCATCGTCGCCTTGGTGACGCTGCCGCGTGAGGAAGAGCCGCAGATCTCCGTGCCGATGGTGGATATCCGCGTCTCGGCCAATGGCCTCAAGGCTGATGACGCCGAGAAGCTCGTTACCGAGCCGCTGGAGACCATCGTCAAGAGCATCGACGGGGTCGAGCATGTCTATTCTCACACGGTGGACGACGGCGTCCTCGTGACCGCTCGCTTTGCCGTCGGTACGTCTTCGGACGCCGCGGTGCTCCGCGTGCACGAAAAGGTTCGCGCCAATCTCGACCGCATCCCGGTCGGGATTCCCGAGCCGCTGATCGTCGGCCGCGGCATCGACGATGTCGCGATCGTCGTCGTCAATATCGCGCCGAAGCCGGAAGCTGCCGCCTCCTGGTCCGCCGATGCGCTGACGCGGGTGGCGCGCGAGGTCCAGGTCGAACTCGCCAAGCTGCCGGATATCGGCCTCACTTATCTGGTCGGCGAGCAGGGCGACGAGTTCCGTATCGAGCCGGACGGTGAAAAGCTGTCGCTCTATGGCGTCACGCTCGCCCAGCTCGAGGCCAAGATCGCCGGGGCCAACCGCTCCTTCGAGGTCGGCCGGGTCCGCGAGGGCGGGGAACAGCGCATGCTCGTCGCCGGGCAGACGCTGCAGCAACTCGCCGATATCCGCAATCTCGTGATCACGACACGCGACGGCCGCCCGGTCTATGTCCGCGATGTCGCCGATGTGGGTCTGGTCACGCGGCCGAACGAGACCCTGACGACAGCCGTCAGCCGCGCCGGCGACGGGCTCGTCAGGGTGCCCACGGTGTCGCTGGCGCTCGCCAAGCGGCCGGGCACCAATGCCGTCACCATCGGCGAGGCGATCACCACGAGGCTGGCCGCGCTGCATGGCACGGTCGTTCCTGACGACCTCACGATGACCGTGACGCGGAACTATGGCGAGAGCGCCAACGAGAAGGCCAATGAGCTCTTGTTTCATCTCGGCCTAGCAACGCTTTCGATCGTCGTGCTGGTCGCAGTCGCCATCGGCTGGCGCGAGGCGGCCGTCGTCGCGCTGGTCATCCCGACGACCATCCTGCTGACGCTCTTTGCCTCCCGGCTGATGGGGTACACGCTGAACCGCGTCAGCCTGTTCGCGCTCATCTTCTCGATCGGCATCCTCGTCGACGATGCGATCGTCGTGATCGAGAACATCGCCCGGCACTGGGCGATGCGGGACGGCAGGCCGCGGGCGCAGGCGGCGATCGAGGCGGTGGCGGAGGTCGGCAACCCGACCATCGTCGCGACGCTGACCGTCATCGCGGCGCTGCTGCCGATGCTGTTCGTGTCCGGCATGATGGGCCCCTATATGAGCCCGATCCCCGCCAACGCCTCGGCGGCGATGCTGTTCTCCTTCTTCGTCGCCGTCATCCTGACGCCGTGGCTGATGCTGCGGTTCGCCGGCAAGGTTGGCGGCGCTGGGCACGGCGAACACGAAGCGGCGGATGGCGGCAGGCTGGGGCGGATCTATCGCGCCGTGGCGCGGCCGATCCTCGCCTCGCGCGGCCGGGCCTGGGCCTTTCTCATCGTCGTTTTCGTGGCAACGATTGCCTCGATGGGGCTCATCTATACGAAGCATGTCACCGTGAAGCTGCTGCCCTTCGACAACAAGTCCGAGCTGCAGGTCGTGCTCGATCTGCCGAAGGGCTCGTCGGTGGAGGCGACCGACCGAACGCTGCAGGCAATCGTCGACCGGCTCAAGGACGTGCCCGAGATCGTCTCCTTCGCGACCTATGCCGGCACAGCCTCGCCGTTCAATTTCAACGGTCTGGTGCGGCAGTACTATTTCCGCACCGATCCGCAGCAGGGCGATGTCGCTATCGAGCTGACTGCCAAGGGCGACCGCAGCCGCGCGTCGCATGCGGTGGCTCTCGACATCCGCGATCGGCTGAAGGGGCTCGACCTTGCGCCCGGCTCCGCGGTCAAGGTGGTCGAGCCACCACCGGGGCCTCCGGTGATGGCGACGCTGCTGGCCGAAATCTATGGTCCCGATGCCGCGACGCGGCGCGCGGTCGCCGGCAAGGTGCGCCAGGCTTTCGAGAGCGTGCCCTATATCGTCGATGTCGACGACAGCTATGGCACGCTGCCGGAGCGGGTGCGGCTTTCGATCGACCAGGACAATCTCGAATATTACCGCGTCGAACAGTCGGACGTTTATGACGCGATCAGCGCGCTCTTTGCCGGCACGACGGTCGGCTATTCGCATCGCGGCGGTGGGCGCCAGCCGATCCCGATCGTCATGGCTCTGTCGAAGGAGAAGGGTGTCGTCGACCAGCGGGCGCTGGCGACGCCTGTGCCGGCGAATGCGTTGCCCGGCGGACGCGGCGTGGTCGAGCTCGGCGATGTCGTCACCGTGTCGCGCGAGCCGGCGTCCTATCCGATCTTCCGCCATAACGGCCGCGCGGCGGAGATGGTGACCGGCGATCTCGCCGGGGCCTTCGAGGCGCCGGTCTATGGCATGATCGCGGTCTCCGATGCGATCGCCAAGGCCGATTGGGGTGCGGTGCCGAAGCCGACGATCGCGCTGCATGGCCAGCCCGATGACGAGACCAAGCCGATGCTGCTGTGGGATGGCGAGTGGGAGGTTACCTATGTCACGTTCCGCGACATGGGCGCCGCCTTCGGGGTTGCGATCCTCGGTATCTACATCCTTGTCGTCGCTCAATTCGGCTCGTTCCGCCTGCCACTGGTGATCCTGACGCCCGTTCCGCTGACGCTGATCGGCATCATGCTGGGTCACTGGCTGTTCGGTGCGCCGTTCTCGGCCACCTCGATGATCGGCTTCATTGCGCTCGCCGGCATCATCGTGCGGAACTCGATCCTGCTCGTCGATTTTATCCGGCATGCCCGGGTACCGGGCCGGCCGCTGGTCGACGTGCTGCTCGAGGCGGGGTCGATCCGCTTCAAGCCGATCCTGCTCACGGCCATCGCGGCGATGATCGGCGCGGCCGTGATCCTGACCGATCCGATCTTTCAGGGTCTTGCGATCTCACTCCTGTTCGGCCTCGCCTCGTCGACCGCGCTGACCGTGCTGGTCATTCCTGCGATCTATGTCGCGTTGCGGGGCGAACGGCGGAAGCCTGGCTGAGCCTTGCCGATGCCGGAGGCAGTTGGACCCGCGCCGTCCACACCCTACCTCTGATGCAGCGGCGTCGCTGAGACGCGGCCTGAACCTCGGCGGGGTAACCGATGCGACCAGCAACCGATCCGGAGATGACGCGCAAGGCTCGTCCGATCGCGACGAGCGCCGGCATCCTTCTGTTCCGCCGCCGCGCCGGCGGGATCGAGGTGCTGCTGGTTCATCCGGGCGGACCTTTCTGGACGAAGCGCGACGTCGGATCGTGGTCGATGCCGAAGGGCGAGTGCGAGGCCGGGGAGCCGATCGATTTCACCGCGCGGCGTGAATTTGCCGAGGAGATCGGCGTGGTCCCGACCGGCGCGCTGATCCCGCTCGGCTCGGTGCGGCAGAAGGCTGGCAAGCTGGTGCATGGCTTCGCGATGGAGGGCGATTTCAACCTGGCCCGGTTCGCGAGTTCCGTCTTCGAGATGGAGTGGCCGCCGAAAAGCGGAAGGATGCAGGAGTTCCCGGAAGTCGACCGCGCCGAATGGTTCGATCTCGAAACCGCTGCCGGAAAGATCAATCCGGGGCAGGCGCCCTTGCTCGAAAGGTTGAGGGCGATCGTCGAGGCGAAGTGATCGCGCTCAGGGCACCAGCACGGCCGCACCCTGGAAGCGGCCGGCCCTCAGATCCGCCAGCGCCTCGTTGGCCTTCGCCAGCGGGTAGACGGTCGTCGTTGTCCTGACGCCGGCCTCGCGCGCGATGGCGAGGAATTCATGCGCGTCCTGACGCGTCAGATTGGCGACGGACAGCAACTGGCGCTCCTCCCAGAGGAGGTCATAGGCGAATTCCGGGATCGGGCTCATATGGATGCCGCCGCAGACGACGCGGCCGCCCTTCTTCACGGCGGCGAGCGCTTTCGGCACCAGCGCGCCGACTGGGGCGAAGAGGATCGCAGCGTCGAGCAGTTCGGGCGGCGGGACTTCCGACGAGCCGGCCCACACGGCGCCGAGCGAGAGGGCCATTGCCTGCGCGGCCTCGTCGCCGGTGCGAGTGAAGGCATAGACGTGCCGTCCCTGCCAGAGGCAGACCTGCGCCAGGATATGCGCTGCGGCACCGAAACCGTAGAGCCCGATGGCGGCGCCGTCGCCGGCGAGCTTCAACGTGCGCCAGCCGATGAGGCCGGCGCACATCAGCGGCGCAGCGGCGACCGGATCGTCGAAGCCTTGGAGCGGAAAGGCGAAGGCGGCGTCGGCAATGACATGCGTCGCGAAGCCGCCATCGCGGGTGAAGCCGGTAAAGAGCGGATCGTCGCAGAGATTCTCCCGCATCGTCCGGCAATAGGGACAGTGGCCACACGCATGGCCGAGCCAGGGAACGCCGACGCGGGTACCGACCTCTGGCTGAAGCACGCCGCGTCCCGCCGCCTCGACGATGCCGACGATCTCATGGCCGGGGACGATGGGCAGGACCGGGTTCGGCAGTTCGCCGTCGACGACATGGAGATCGGTACGGCAGACGGCACAGGCCTCGACACGAACACGGATTTCTCCGGGGCCGGGCGTCGGTAGCCGCCGCTCTTCCAGAACGAGAGGCGTGCCGATCGCCCGGAGCACCATCGCTTTCATCGGCCCACCGTCCTCTTGCTGCCCTGGCCTGGAACCGCTGAACCGGCGCGCTTCGCCCGCGGTCAACCGCCGGCGAGATGTCGCTCGATCTGCTGGATCGGCAGGGCCACGAGATCCTTGGCGGATTCATGAGTCACGATGGAGCGAAGCGATGGCGGGAATTCGGCCCTCAGCACGCCGAGCGCCCGCGGCGGCGCGACGACCACGAGCGAGCGGGCCTGGCGCTCGTGCAGGAGGCCCGTCAACTCGCGCGCGATGCCCTTCAGGAACGCCGTTTCGGCCGCCTCGTGCAGGTCGACGATCTCGACCGAGCTGCGGCTGTCGCCCCTCGACTGGTGAACGCGCCCCGGCCGGTCGGTGCCGAGCTCGTGCGCCGCGGCCACTTCCTGGCCGAACACCTCGACCAGCTTGAGATTGACCAGTTCGGCGTCGCCCTCGTTCTGGAGGATCAGCGCCTTGCTGCCGTCGGCAACGAGCACCCATCCGCGGCGGGGAATGGCAATGCGTTCCATGGTCGTCTCCCTCGATCGTTGCGGCCGGGTCATCCGCCCGGCTGCTTGGTGGCTTCCGGTCGAGTGTCGTCGCTTCGCAGGGCGGCCGCGTTGCGATTGATCAATCGCGGCCGCCTGTTGAAGGGCTTCAGCTGGTGAAATCGAGCACCATCCGGCCTTCGATGCGCCCGGCCTTCAGGTCGGCGAAGATCGTGTTGATCGCGCTCAGCGGCGCCTTGCGGATCTCGGCCTTCACCTTGCCTTCGGCGGCAAAGGCGAGGGCCTCGTCGAGGTCGCGCCGCGTGCCGACGATCGATCCGCGTACCGTGATCCGCTTCAGAACCACGTCGAAGATCGGCGTCGGGAAGTCGCCGGGCGGAAGGCCGACGAGACTGACGGTCCCCTTGCGCCGGACGACGCGCAGCGCCTGCGAGAAGGCCGGAGGCGAGACGGCGGTGACGAGGACGCCATGCGCGCCGCCGCCCGTCACCTTCAATACTTCGGCGATCGCATCCGGCGAGCGCGCATCGATGGCGATGTCGGCGCCGGTCGCACGGGCGAGCGCAAGCTTGTCCTCGGCGATGTCGAGCGCGACGACATGGAGGCCCATCGCCTTGGCATACTGGATGGCGACATGGCCGAGACCGCCAATGCCCGAAATGGCGACCCATTCGCCGGGTCTGGCTTCGGTCTCCTTGAGGCCCTTGTAGGTCGTCACGCCGGCACAGAGGATCGGCGCTATGGCGTGGAAGTCGACATCCTTTGGCAGGCGGCCGACGAACGGCGCCGAGGCGATGACATATTCTGCGAAACCGCCATCGCAGCTATAGCCGGTATTGTGCTGGTGCTCGCAGAGCGTCTCCCAGCCAGTCTCGCAATATTCGCAGCGGAGACAGGCGTCATGCAGCCAGGCGACGCCGACCGCATCGCCTTCCTTCAACTCGGTGACGCCGGCGCCGAGCTCGACCACGATGCCGGCCGCCTCGTGACCGGGCACGAAGGGCGGCGTCGGTCGAACCGGCCAGTCGCCCTCCGCCGCATGAAGATCGGTGTGGCAGACGCCGCAGGCCACGACCTTGACCAGCACCTCGCCCGGACCTGGGCGAGGGATCGGAATGTCCTCGATCGTCAGCGGCTGACCGAAGGCTCGTACCACGGCGGCTTTCATCGTCTCGACCATCGTCCACGTCTCCTGATGAGAATGGCGACAACCTAGACGCGCGCCTCTGATGGCGTGTTGCGCGAGATCAATCGCGCCGCTTCCCGGAGATCAATCGTTCCGGAGTGCGGCGCGCCGATGGAAGTCTAGGGCAGGTCGGCGAGCGAGGCGGCGCCGGGCCCGGGTGTCACCAAAGTCGGCCACTGATGCGAGCCGAACGGCACCTTGGGCGGCAGGAACGGCGTCATGCCGCGAGCCTTGGTTTCGGCGACGATCGCGTCGCGCGCATCGCCGCCCATCAGTTCGTAGTCCATCAGATGCGGACTGCCGAAGAAGGTCTCGCCGACTGTGCGGTCGGCGATGATGCGGGTGAGAGATTCCAGCATGTCCTGCGGCGTCGTCGTGAACGAGACGGTCTCGATCATGATCAGCCGGTCATTGACCGCATCGGCCGGGAAGAACTGCGCCAGGACGCTGAAGAGGACGTTGTTCTGCCGCGCGACATAGATCGTGTTGGTCGCCGCATAGACCTTGTCCCAATCGGCGCCGAGCTGCTGCTTCCAATCGGCAAGGACCCCCATCCAGTGGGCGACCTGCGTATCGGCAGCCCATTTGATGTTGAGCTTCAACTGGTTTTTCTGCTTCGCGGCGAAATCCTGCACGGATGCGAAGGAAATGACGCCATCGGCCAGCGCCTTGTCGATGAAGGCGATGTTTTCCTCGATCAGCGCCTTGTTGTTGGCGCGCCATTCCTCCGGCATCGACGTGGCGTCGAGGCTGTCGAGCGCCGCCTTGAGCTGGACGCGGTAGCCCATCACCGGCGCCTGCCACGAGGTATCGCCGACCTTGCCGATATGCGGCCCGACAACGACGCCGAGCGCCATGACGCTGTGGCCGACCGATTTCAGCAGCTGATAGACCTCGGGCACCGGCGGACCTTCGAGCGGCGGTTGGCCGGGCCGATAGAGGATGAAGCGTCCGCCGGCCCCGGAGAAGAGACCGAGGATCACGGGGTGCTGGGCAAGAATGCTCGACTGCACGAGCTTCCCGGCGCTCTCATAGAGCGCGAACATGCCAGTATTGAGGGCAAGCACGTTCTGCCGCGCCGTTTCCGCCGGCGTCGGGACGGTCGCCCCGACGATGACGTCCATATAGGCGGGGAGGGCGGCCTGTTCCGCGGCCCCCGCAAGTCCAGCTGGCGTCATCAGGGCCAGCAGCGAAGACATCAGCAGCCAACGGGTGCGGCGTGTTTGCATCGGGCACTTTCTCGTCTGAAGAATGCTCGGCGGAGGGCCGAGACGGGGGATGGTCCAGACCGGCTAACTAGACCGGTCCGTCGGCACGGTGGCACGCCGGGTCCTGTGCGAGCGCCAGGCAATCGATCGGCGGCAAGCGTAGCGAACCGCTCACGTCTATTGCACCGCTGCACCTTACCTGCGCTGCCATGCCTGTCGCGCCGCAAATAGTTCTTTTTGTTTGTCTTCCGCCGATCCCCGCTATAGTCGCCTTGGCGAACTGGTCCGGCCCGCGGCTATTTCGTTTCAACTTATGCGCCGGTTGGACGGGATCGATAGGCATGGAGTCTCAGTTCCGCGGCGGTTTCCTTGATCGTCAGTCTCCGCTCGATCCTTGCCGCGAGGGCCCGGAGCAAGCGGGCGTGCTGACGCTGCGCTCGACCGAGGGCCTCCCGCCGCAGGAGCGGCTCGATTACTGGCGTGAATCCGTGCTCCACCGGCTCGTCCCGATTGCGCTCGGCAAGGGCGTCGAAACGTTTTCGGGCCGCCTGCTGCATGTCGCTGGCGAGGGTGTCTGCCTGATCGAACATGTTTCGGACGCGCTGCACACCCGTCGCGATCAGGCCCGGCTCGCACGCGACGGTTTCGACGAGATCGGCATCACGCTGGCCGGGCGCGGCGGGCCGAGCGTTCTTGGTCATGCCGGAACCCATCTCATCGAACGTGACGATCTCTTCATCGCCGATTTCGCCCGCCCCATCGACCATGTCCAGGCCCGCAACCGCGACGTGACGCTGCTGTTCCAGCGCGAGACGATCCGCGACGCGCTCCTCGGCGACCTGTCGGGTCTCGCGGCGCGGCGACTGCCCCGCCATGGCATCGCGGCGCTGCTGCGTTCGCATCTGCGGACGCTCGCCGACCAGGCCGAGCGCCTCTCCGTGACCGAACGGGCTGCGGCGCTGCGGATCGCCGGCGAGATGGCGATGCTGGCACTGCAGGCAGAGTTTGGACAGGCCGCCGATGGCGAGCGCTTCCGGACGGGGCTCTTTGGTGCGGCGATGCTGCGGATCCGCCAGGACTGCTGGGACCCTGATCTCGATCCGGCCGCGATCGCCCGGCGTCTCGGCTGCTCCCGCGCCACGCTTTATCGTCTGTTCGCCGCCGAGGCGACGAGCGTCGCCAAGGAGATCTGGAACGCGCGGCTCGACCGCGCCGACCAGATGCTGGCGGCCCCTGCCCATGCCGAGGCCAACATCTCCGACATCGCCTTTCGCAGCGGCTTCATCGACATGCCGACCTTCAGCCGCATGTACAAGCGCCGCTTCGACCGCACCCCGACCGAGGCGCGCCGCGCCGGCGGCTAGGCTCTTCATCGGACGGTGCGTGAGCAGAGGAGGACTGGCGCGTGGGCTCATGCTCGGCTATCAATTCGATAAATATGGAATCATGGAATCATCGAAATGACACTTTCTGAACGGCAGGCGCTGGATGCCTTCGGCGCCCTTTCTCAGGAAACGCGCCTCCGGATGGTTCGGGCCCTGGTGAAGGCCGGTGCCGACGGGATGGCGGCGAGCGCCGTCGCTGAGGCCGTCGGCGTGCCGCCATCGAGCGCCTCGTTCCATCTGGCCCATCTCGAACGCGCCGGGCTGTTGAAGTCGCGGCGCGAGTCCCGTTCCATCGTCTACAGCGCCGACTTTGCAGGGCTCTCGGCGCTGGTCGAATTCCTGATGCGCGACTGCTGCAACGGCCACCCCGAAGTGTGCTTGCCAGCCGTCGATGCGCTCTCCGCTCCAGCCTGCTGCGCGTGACCATGACAGTCTTCGAACGCTACCTGACTGTGTGGGTCGCGCTGTGCATCATTGCCGGCGTTGCGCTCGGCCATTTCCTGCCCGCCGCCTTTCATGCGATCGGCGCTGCCGAGATCGCCAAGGTCAATCTGCCGGTGGCAGTGCTGATCTGGCTGATGATCATTCCGATGCTCTTGAAAATCGACTTTGCCGCGCTCGGTCAGGTCGGCCGGCATTGGCGCGGCATCAGCGTCACGCTCCTCGTCAATTGGGCCGTCAAGCCGTTCTCGATGGCCCTGCTCGGTTGGCTGTTCATCGGCTGGCTGTTCCGACCGCTGCTGCCCGCCGACCAGATCGACAGCTATATCGCCGGCCTCATTATCCTGGCCGCTGCGCCCTGCACGGCGATGGTGTTCGTCTGGTCGAACCTCATCAAGGGCGAACCGCATTTCACGCTGAGCCAGGTCGCGCTCAACGACGTCATCATGGTGGTCGCCTTCGCGCCGATCGTGGCGCTGCTGCTCGGGCTCTCCGCCATCACCGTGCCCTGGGACACGCTGGTCCTGTCGGTCGGTCTCTATATCGTCGTGCCCGTCATTGTTGCGCAGATCCTGCGCCGGTATCTGCTGTCGACGGGCGGGCAAGCCGCGCTCGATGGCCTTCTGAAGCGTCTCGGCCCAGTTTCGCTGGTCTCGCTGCTCGCGACGCTCGTCCTCCTGTTCGGCTTCCAGGGCGAGCAGATCATCGCGCAGCCGCTGGTCATCTTGCTGCTGGCGATTCCGATCCTGATCCAGGTCTATTTCAACGCTGGTCTCGCCTATCTCCTCAACCGGGCAACCGGCGAGGAGCACTGTGTTGCGGGCCCGTCGGCGCTGATCGGCGCTTCCAACTTCTTCGAACTGGCGGTCGCTGCCGCCATCAGCCTGTTCGGCTTCCACTCCGGCGCGGCGCTTGCCACCGTGGTGGGCGTCTTGATCGAGGTGCCGGTCATGCTGTCGGTGGTCTGGATCGTCAACCGCTCGAAGGGCTGGTACGAGAGCGGCGATGCCGTTCGCTCGGTCGCTGCCAAAAGCGTCCACAAGACCCCGTCCATCAAGCCGAGGTCCGCGCAATGACCGTCACGATCTATCACAACCCCGATTGCGGCACCTCGCGCAATACGCTGGCGATGATACGCCAGAGCGGCGAGGCCCCTGTCGTCATCGAATATCTGAAGACGCCGCCAAGCCGCGAAAGGCTGATCGAGCTGATCAAGGCGATGGGTATCACCGTGCGCGGTCTTCTCCGCGAGAAGGGCACGCCCTATGCCGAACTCGGCCTCGCCGACCCCAAATGGAGCGACGATGAGCTGATCGACATGATGCTGGCGCATCCGATCCTGATCAATCGCCCCATCGTCGAAGCGCCCAGGGGAACCGTGCTGGCCCGGCCGTCCGAGGCCGTGCTGGCGGTTCTGCCCAACCCTGATATCGGCCGCTTCGTCAAGGAGGATGGCGAGGTGGTCGGCGGCTGACGGTGCGCCGACCGGCCATCGCCAGGCGCAGCAGCGGCCCCGGAGCCGCTCGTCTCGGCGCATGCGTTGAAACGCCACAGATTTCCAGCTTCGGCGCGTGTTGCCCAAGACGCGCCGCCTGAAATAAAACTGTTGCCGGCAATGGATTCTGCCGGATCGGCGCTGCCGGTCGAACCGCTCCCATCATGAGGAGCTGATGACTCCTACTCGCTGCAGCTTCTGCAAGGGTAGGGTCATGTCTGGATTTCTTTTCAAGTCTCGTACGTTGTCGGTGTTTGCTCTGCGGTTGGATGAGCCGGCCTCATTCCCCGCGCTGGCTCGCGTTCGGCTTGGCGAGGCGCTTGGCGGCCTCAGATGGCTCGCCATCATCGTGCCGATGGCGATCGTCGTCGGCTCGCTCTGCGCCGGCTTCCTCTGGAGCCTCGATGTCGCGACCGCGGCCCGGTTCGCCCATCCAGACCTTCTCTACGCGCTGCCCGTCGCGGGTTTCGCCATGGTCTATGTCTATCAGCGCTTCGGCCGGGGATCGGAGGCCGGCAACAATCTCATCGTCGACCAGATCCATGAGCCGGGCGGCGGCGTTCCGCTGCGGATGGCGCCGCTGATCCTCGTCTCGACCGTCGCAACCCATCTCTTCGGCGGATCCGCAGGGCGCGAGGGAACGGCGGTGCAACTCGGCGGCAGCATCGCCGGTGCCTTCGGGCGGATGTTTCGCCTCCAGCCGGCTGAAGTCCGGCTCGTGCTGATGGCCGGTATCGCCGCGGGCTTCGGTGCTGTGTTCGGAACGCCGATCGCCGGCGCCATCTTCGCGCTCGAAGTCCTCACCATCGGCCGAATCCAATATGAGGCGCTGGTTCCCTCCCTCGTCGCTGCCATCGTCGGCGACTGGAGCTGCCATGCCTTCGGCGTCCAGCATATCAGCTATCACATCGCCTTCATGTCGAACCCGGCCGACGCGACGGGCTTCCATCTCGAGGCGCGGCTGCTGCTCGAGGTCGGCGTCGCCGGCATTCTGTTCGGGCTGGTCGCGCGGTTCTTTGCAGAGCTCTCGCATGGCGCGCAGGACCTGTTGAAGCGGGCCGTACCCTATGCGCCGCTCAGGGCCGTCGTCGGCGGGCTGATCGTGATCGCTCTCGTCGAGATCCTCGGCACGCGGGAATATCTCGGCCTCGGCGTCTGGTCGCCCCATCCCGGCGATCTCACGATCGCGCGCTTCTTCGAGGCCGGGCCGATGGACCCCTGGAGCTGGCTCTGGAAGATCGTGTTCACGGTCGCGACGCTTGCCTCCGGGTTCAAGGGTGGCGAGGTCACGCCGCTGTTCTTCATCGGGGCTGCGCTCGGCCATGCGCTCGGCGTGCTCTTCGGTGCACCGGTCGATCTCTTTGCGGCGCTCGGCTTCGTTGCCGTGTTCGCGGGCGCGTCCAATACGCCGCTCGCCTGCATGATCATGGGCATCGAACTGTTCGGCTCCACCCACACGGTCTATATCGCCGTCGCCTGCTTCCTCGCCTATCTCGCCAGTGGTCATTCCGGCATCTACCTGTCGCAGCGGCTCGGCGTGCCGAAGACGGTACCCGGAGGCAGGACGCTTTCCGGCGGCACAACCCCCTCCGGAGCCGTGCCGCCCGACCTGCCGCTTCGCCATGTCCGCGAGATGAGGCGCGCCTGGCCCGGGGCACGCTCGGCAGCGCCACATCCCGGCACCGAGCTCACCGATCAGTCCAATGTCGCTCTCAACGAGGTTCGCCTATCCATGCCCCACGCCCTTGCCCAGACGGAGATCGGGATGGTCCGCATCTATCTGAAGCCGCGCGAGCGGGCGCCCGGATCGGGGCGGCGCCTTTTCGGGGCGAAGCCGCTCTACCGATCGCTGGTCCTGGCAGCGAAGCAGGCCGGCATCATCAACGCCGTCGCCCATCACACCCATTACGGCTACAGCAACCACGGCCGGCTCGAGGTCGAGGGACCGGAGCTCGCCAATCCCGAACTGACGATGTGCGTTGAACTGATCGCGCCGCGCGACCAACTCGAAGCCTATTGCCGCAAGCATGGCGGCGCGCTGCGCGGAAAGGTCATCATCTACAAGCATCTGGAGCGGTGGGACATCGTCGAGCCGGGCTCGCGCCATGAGGCGACGGCGTTGGCGACGCATGCATGACGCCGTCCTGGCCGGTGGATCGTGGCGCCCGGGCGCCGCGGACCGCCCGGCCACCGTAAACGGAGGTATAGCCCATCCAACCGAACAGCCAATTCCGGCGGGAGGCGGGGGCTTCTATTGCTGGTGTCGTGATGACAGCGAACGCGATGGCGGGCCGAGACGGCACCGGCCGAGCCTCGCTGCCGCGCTGAAGCTCATGATCGAGGAGATCTCCATGACCACCATTTCGGCGAAGACCCGGCAGATTGCACCGCTGCGCACCCCCACCGACCTCGGCGAAGACGCGACACGAGACATCGCGGCCGCCCTGACGACATTGCTGGCCGATGTCTTCGCGCTCTATCTGAAGACGAAGAACTTCCACTGGCACATGTCGGGTCCGCATTTCCGCGACTATCACCTGATGCTCGACGATCAGGGTGACCAGCTTTTCGCGATGACCGACGACATCGCCGAACGCGCGCGTAAGGTCGGCGGCACGACGCTGCGCTCGATCGGCCATATCCAGCGGATCCAGCGCATCGCCGACAACGACGCCGCCTATGTGACCGCGCAGGATATGCTCGCCGAACTCGCCAGCGACAACCTGCAGATCACCGGCTTCCTGCGCGCCACCCACGCGGTCTGTGACGAGTACAACGATGTCGCCACCGCCAGCGTCATCGAGAACTGGATCGACGAAAGCGAACGTCGGACCTGGTTCCTGTTCGAGGCAACGCGCGCCCAGCATTGAGCACCGATGCCGGACGAGGCCGGGGATGAGGCTGACGGCTTCGCGGTCGCCCTCGTCCCCCTCGCCGGCGCCGCTGCGCTCAGCCGGTGTTCTTGACGAGGCCGAGAGTGACGTGGAAGTCCGATCCCTCGCCGATCCTCGACTTCGCTTCGATCTTGCCGCCATGCGCCTCGATGATCGAGCGGCAGATGGCGAGGCCGACGCCCATACCCGACTCCTTCGTCGTGAAAAAGGGCTCGAAGATCCGATCCAGCACATCGGCTGCGATGCCGCGGCCATTGTCGCCGATGCGAAGCCTGACCGAGGCGCCCTCATGTGCGGTCTCGACGCGCAGGCGCTTCTGTCCGGCAGCGTTCCGGTCCATCGCGTGGATCGCGTTCGTGATCAGATTGAAGACGACCTGCTGCAACTGAACCGGGTCGCCGAGTACCACCCCCTCGGTCGCGCCCATCTGCCGGACGAGCACCACCCCATGCGCGTCCATGTCCTTTGCCGTCAGGCGCAGGACCTCCTCGACCACCTCTTCCAGCCTGACCAGGGAGAAGGTGGCCGGGGCCCGCTTGGCGAGCGATCGAAGCGACTTGACGATCCCTGCGGCCCGGAGCCCGGCCGCGCGGATGCTCTCCAGCCCGGCCATCGCCTCGCCGAGATCCGGTTCCGCCCGATTGAGCCAGCGAATCGTGGCATCGGCATTGGCGACGACGCTGGCCAACGGCTGGTTGATCTCATGGGCGATCGAGGCGGCGAAGCTGCCCATCGCCGTCATCTGCGAGTTGCGCGAAAGCTCGGCCCGCGCCTCGCGCAACGAGATCTCGGCCTCGGCGCGGCGGGTATTCTCGTCGACGAGATCCCGGTAGAGCCGCGCCGTGTCGAGCGAGATGGCGGCCTGTGGCGCCAGGACCTCCAGCATCGCGGTCCGGTCCGGCGTGAAGATGTTCGCGGCGAGGCTGTTCTCCAGATAGAGAATCCCGACCAGCATGCCGCGCTTGAGGAGGGGCATGCAGAGCAGAGAGCGCACGCCACGCTCGTCCGGTCCGCTCATGCGTAGCTGCGGCAGCTCGGTGAAGGCATCGGCGAAGACGACGGCCTTCCGCGTGCGCATCACCGTGTTCAGCACCGAGAGCGGAAGGTCGCTTTCCGTCGGCGGCGCGGTCCGGATGTCCACCGTCACTGCCTGATGCTCGACGCGCGCCGCCGCCTCGATCAGGGGCTCTTCATCGCGGAGGAGCAGGAGAAGGCCGGTCTGTGCGCCCGCATGGATCAGCATTTCCTTCATCAGTGTCCGGATGACGGCTTCGAGCCCAACCTCCTCCGCCAAGGCCTGGGCCGACTTCGTCATCGCTGCGAGGTCGAGTGCGCTCTGGCCCTCATGCGCCAGCGATGCGAGCCCGCTTTCCTCCTTGATCAAGGGGAAATCGCGCAAAAGATGCGCGACTTTCCCGTCAGCGCCCCATCGGCGATAGAGGCGGATCGCGGCTAGGATGTAGCTCTGCGCCGGGATGCCGAGCCCCTCGTCGGCGAGGAGGCGGCCTGCCAGTTCGTAGGCGAGAGCCTGTTCGTGCACGAAGCCGGCTGCCGAGGCTGCCTCTGCAGCCTGTTCATACAGCTTCTGCGCCGCCAGCCCGTCGCCCGCAAGCCGCGCGGCCTCGGCTTCGAGGAGAAGGTGCTTGCTCGCGAAAGTTTCCGGGTTGAGGCTGTTCCAGCCGGCGAACCGCGCCCGCGCCTCGGCCATCTTCCGGATGGCCGCCTGAGGATCGATGCTGGCGCCCGGCGCGCGCGCATGCGCCAGCGCCAGGAAGAAGCGGCAGCCGGCGCCGTCGATATGGGCCGGAACGGCGCCGATCAGGTGTCTTGCCTCGGTCAGTGACCGGACAGCGCTGTCGAAATCGCCGAACATGAAGGCGATGACGCCGGCGTAATGGTGGACCCAGAACTGCGTGGGTATCGAGACGATTTGCTCAGCCGGCACGAGGCGGGCCGCGTCATAGCCACCGGAGACGAGCGCATCCACCAGCGACAACTGGGCGGTGAGGATATGCTCGATGTCCCTGTAGTTGATCTGGCGCGTCCAGAGCAGTCCCTCCTCGATCTCCGCCCGCGTCGCGCCGAGCGGGTGGCCGAGGACGAGCAGATCCGAGGCGATGTGGTTTCGGGCATAGCAGGCAACGCCGAGATCGCCGGCGGCTTGACCAACCTCGACCGCCTCGCGGGCGCGCGCCAGGGCGAAGCCGAGCGGCCGCGTCCAGACGACAACCTGGTCGAGCGCCAGGAGAACCGCTGTGCGCTGCGCTTCATAACCATCGCGCCGCGCGATCGTCGCAGCCGCCAGGGCATAGGCCGCTCCATCCTCATACGCCTCGTAGTGATGGGCGCTGAACACGCCGAACCAGGCCAGTCCATAGGCCGACTCCGGCGTCATGCCATGCTCGAGCGTCAGTTCGACGATCTTGATTACATGCAGGAAGCGCAGTTCGCCTTCCACGAAGGCCGACGCGATCAGCGTCGAGAGGAGGGCGAGCGCCGAGCGCGAGGCGGCGTCCCGCATTTCCGGCAGCGCGGTGAGCGCCGCCATCGTGCGGCGATCGAGCTTGGCGCGGCAGGCGAGATAGGCGCGCCGCAACTGATCCGGATCGGGGGAACGCTCCAGATCGATGCCGAGCAACTGCAATCCGGCGAGCGCTGCGTCGATGGCGCGCCGGTAGTCGGATCGAAGCGTGTGCGCGATGGTCTTGAGGCGCAGGGCTTCGGCGCGGTCCAGCGGCTGGATGGACCCTTCCAGCAGTTCGTCGATCGCCCGCAGAGCCTCGTCAGCGGCGGACGCTGCGATCAGGCAGTCGCAATGCAGCAGCTCGACTTCGAGGAAGAGGCGATGGTGGCTGTCGCGCCAGCCTGGACGCATCATCGCCCTGGCCATCTGCAGATAGCTCGCCGCCCGCGGAATCGCACCTGCGCTCCTGGCCCGCCGGGCGGCCGTCCGGAGGACGCGCACGAAGGAGAGGCGCTCGGCTTCGCTGAGCGGGCTCTGTTCGCCGCGCTCGATCTGGCTGGCAATGTCGAAGGCGAAGTCGGCGTTGTCATCGCCGTGAATCTCGATCAGCTGGCGGGCGATGGCGCCGTGCGCCGTCGGCCGGTCCGGCTCGGATGTCAGCGCGTAGGCTGCTTCGAGGACACGGTCATGGGCCGTCGCATAGTCGGCCTGCTGCCGCGTGAGCAGGCCGGCCTCCATCAGATGTCCGGCAACGGCGTCTAGATCGTGCTGGGTCTGCCCGAGCAGCCGCCCGAGGAGCGCGGTGGAGCATCGCCCACCGGCGCATGCGAGCTGGCGAAGAAATTCCCGCTGCTCGTCAGGCAGCGCGTCGAGCCGGTGCAGCATGAACTCGCCGATCGAGCCCTGCTGCCCCAACAGCGCGGCATCCCAGCCCCAGCGCTGCTGCTCGGTGTCGAAGGTCACGACCTTCTCGTCCACCAGCTTCTGGAGAAGCTGCCGGACATAGAACGCATTGCCCTGCGTCTTGCGGTGGATGCTGTCGGCGAGGGACGCGACATCGGACGGCGGACTGGCAAGGGCGCTCGAAAGAAGCTCGGCCGTATCGGCGAGCGAGAGCGGCTGCAGCCGGATCTCCTGCACAGGGACCGGCCCGGAGCGTGCGCCCGACAGGAGGGCGATGAGGTCCGGGCGATCGGCGAGCTCCTCCTCACGGTAGCTGCCGATCAGGAGGACATGGGGCGGCGCCTCGTTGAGGAACGACCTGATGACGCCGAGGCTCGCATCGTCGATCCACTGCAGATCGTCGAGGAACAGAACGAGCGGGGCGTCGGGCCGTGCGATCGCGGCCGCGGCCTGAAGGATCACGCGGCCGATGCGGACCTGCGCGAGGGTCGCGGACACGTCCGGCAGCGGGACGCCGTCGTCGAGGAGGAAGGCGGCTTCCGGCACGAGATCGACCAGCAACCGCCCGTAGCCCGCCAGATCGGCGATCAGGCGCGCCTGCGTCGCGCGCAGCGCCGCGGTGTTCTCGCTGAGGATCCGCGCCATCAACGTGCCGAGCGCCGCCCGGAAGGGCGCATAGGGAATACCCTTCTGGAGCAGGTCGCTCTTGCCGATCGTGAACTGGAGATCGGCGGCCGGCAGGATCCGGGTCAGCTGTTCGACGAGCGCCGACTTGCCCATGCCAGCCTCGCCGGCGATGAAAACGGCTTCCATCCGCCCCGATTGCCGCACGCGTCCGAGCGCCGCCACGAGGTCTGCGAGTTCGTGGCCGCGGCCGAAAAGCCGCCTCGATAGCGAAGCTCTTGGGGAGATGTCGCCGCGCGCGAGCACGAATGCGTCAATGGTGCCCGTCCTCGCCAGCGAGGCGCGCGCGTGGCCGAGGTCGGCCGCCAGAGACTCCGCGCTCTGGTATCGGTCCTCCGGGTCCTTGGCGATCAGCTTCAGCAGGATGGCGTCGAGGCCCGCCGGAATTTCGGCGCGCAGGGTGCTCGGCGGCGGCGGATCGATCGCGACATGGGCATGCAGCCATGCCGCGGTGGTGTCTGCCCTCAGGGGGAGGCTGCCGGTCACCGCCTCATACAGCACCACGCCGAGCGCGTAGAGATCGCTCCGGACATCGCAGCCGGGATTCTGCCGACGCGCTTGCTCCGGCGCTGCATAGGCGATGTCGTCGGACGAAAAGGTCGAAGGGCCTTCCGGTGCCGGAAGCGCGGCTGCGCGCGATCGTCCGAACGCGGCAAAGCGCAAACTGCCAGCACCCTCGACCAGCAGACGCGATGGATGGAGGCCGCCATGCACAATGCCGAGCGCATGCAGCCTGGCGAGGGATCGCGCGGCCGCCAGCGCGAGATCGATGAAGCCGCCGAGCGGCATCGTCGCGGACGCGATTTCTGCCAGCGTCTCGGAGTCGCGCGCGGGATAGACGAGGATGATGCGTTCGCGATAGCCGATCTTTTGCGGCAGTTCGGCAATTCCGGCGTCGAGATGCCCGACGAGCGCCGCCTCGCGCCCCAGCCGCGCCGCTGCGGGCGTATCATGGGCCGCGCTCAGGATCCGCCATGTCCGGCCGTCCGGTTCGCGGCCGCGATGAATGTCGATTCCGTCCTCAGACCCCTCCGCGGTGATCGACAGTCCGCTCCACCACGATCCGTCGATCCGGTCGAGGCCGTTATGACTGGGGAGGTCCGTGCCGGGGGAGGGCCGGAGGCCTTCAACCGGATGCATTGCCGGCTGGCGCTCCTGACCGAGCTCGTCCTCCATGCGCATGGCGTTCGTCTCCCTGGCGATCTCGATGCGGGGCGGCGACGGTGGCAGTCCAGCGGACTGACAGCCTATGAGAACTCCCTATTGCAAAGAAGACAGGCAGGAAAGAGCGATGCCACCTTGGAGAGCGCTATTCCCCGGGTCATCAGGCGTTCTCGACGCCCGATCCGGACATCCGCCGGCGTGTCCGTTGCAGCCCGGTTAGAGCTTGACCTCTGCCGGGGCAACTCGAACGAGGCGAACGGGTATTCCCTTCGAGGCCGGGGTGAAGCTCTCGGGGTCATGCGCATAGAGGGGAACCAGCGGATTGGCCTCCGGGTAATAGGCAGCGCAGCCGCCGTCAGGGAAGGCATAAGGAACGACGCGAAAGCCGCGCACGGTCCGTTCGATGCCGTCACTGGACAGCGTGGTGATATCGACGCGGTCATCGGGCGCGAGGCCGCGTTTCGCCATTTCGTCCTCGTTGAGGAAGATGACGTCGCGCTGGCCGTAGACGCCGCGATAGCGGTCGGAGAGCGAATAGAGCGTCGTGTTGTACTGGTCATGGCTGCGCACGGTCGTCAGCCACAGCATGCTTTCGTCCGCCTCAGCTTCATCTTCGCATAGCCCGGTGCAGACGAGGAAGTTTGCCTTGCCCGAGTGCGTCGCCCAGATGCGCTCGCGCGCCAGCGAGGTGAGGTGGAAGCCGCCCGGTTGCTGGATGCGCGTGTTGTAGCCCTGGAAGATCGGGAAGACCGCTTCGATGTCCTCGCGGATGAGGGCGTAGTCGGCGACCCGTCCCTCCCAGTCGACCTTCGAGAGAGGTCCGAGGGTGGCGCGGGCCATGCCGGCGATGATGGCCGGCTCGCTCTTGAGGTCGGGCGATGCGGGCACGTTGCGGCCGCGAGACGCATGCACCATCGACATCGTGTCCTCGACGGTGACCGCTTGCGGGCCGGAGGCCTGCATGTCGACCTCGGTCCGGCCGAGGCAGGGCAGGATCAGGGCGTCGCGGCCATGGACGAGGTGGCTGCGATTCAGCTTCGTCGCGATGTGAACTGTGAGGTCGAGCTTGCGCATCGCCGCCTGAGTCAGCGTCCAGTCGGGTATGGCGGCGGCGAAATTGCCGCCGAGCCCGATGAAGACCCTGACCTCGTCGCGCAACATCGCCTCGAGCGCTCCCACGACATTGTGCCCGAACGCGCGGGGCGGCTCGAAGCCGAAGCGGGCGCGCAGACCATCGAGCAGCGCGTCGCCCGGGACTTCGGTGATGCCGACCGTGCGGTCGCCCTGCACGTTGGAATGGCCGCGCACGGGACAGATGCCGGCACCCTCGCGGCCGACATTGCCACGCAGCAGCGCGAGATTGGCGAGCTGCTGGACGTTCTTCGTGCCATGGCGATGCTGGGTGATGCCCATGCCATAGACGAGGATCGCCCGCTCGGCTCTCGCATAGACCGCGGCCGCCTCTGCGATGTCGGTGCGGGCGATGCCGGACCGCTTCTCGATGTCGGTCCAACTGGTTGCGTCGATATCCGCACGGAGGGCCTCGATGCCGGCGGTGTGGCCGCGGATGAAGTCCCAATCGAGAACCGGCGGCTGCTGCTGGCGGCGCGCGGTATCGTCCGCCTCGAATAGCCACTTCATCAGTCCCTTGATGAGCGCGACATCGCCGCCGATCTTGACCTGGTAGAGCCGCGACGAAATGGGCGTCGAACTGAGGGTCGCCATTTCGACCACGCTCTGGGGCGACTGGAACCGCTCGAGCGCGCGCTCGCGGAACGGATTGAACGACATGATGGCCGCGCCGCGGCGCGAGGCGTTGCGGAGTTCGGTCATCATGCGCGGCGAATTGGTGCCGGGGTTCTGGCCGAAGATGAAGATGCAGTCGGCGCGGTCGAAGTCCTCGATCACGACCGTGCCCTTGCCGACGCCGATCGACTGGGGGAGCCCAACGCTGGTCGCCTCGTGGCACATGTTCGAGCAGTCGGGAAAGTTGTTGGTGCCGTATTCGCGGGCGAACAGCTGGTAGAGGAACGCCGCTTCGTTGGATGCGCGGCCGGAGGTGTAGAACTCCGCCATGTTGGGATCGGGCAGGGCCTTCAAATGGCTGGCGACGAGGGCGAACGCGTCGTCCCAGGACACCGGCAGGTAGCGGTCGCTAGCCGCGTCATAGCGCATTGGTTGGGTGAGGCGGCCTTCCATTTCCAGTTCAAAGTCGTCGAGGCGGGCCAGCTCGCTGACCGTATGGGCGGCGAAGAATGCCGGCGTGCAGCGCTTGGTCGTCGCCTCCCACGCGACGGCCTTGCCGCCATTCTCGCAATATTCAAAGGGCGAGGTGTGCTTCGGTTCGCCCCAGCCGCAGCCGGGACAGTCGAAGCCATCCGGCTGGTTCATGCGTGCAAGGGTTGCCATGCCCGAAACGGCGATGTGCTGCTCGACAAGCGCCGTACCCATCGCCTTGAGCGCACCCCAGCCGCCGGCCGGCTGATGATAGGGGCGGATGGACTTGGCCATGGCGGGCTCCTTGAATGGGCAGCTGAGGGCGGCGGCCGTGGGCCGATGGACCGCGTCGGGCAGAGCAGTCCATGTTGGCTGCGATCTCCAGCGGATAAATGATCCGCAGATGTGATCGGTTCAAACCAAAGTATGGGTCGGCGGCTGCAAAGGGGCTGGCCCACCCGTTCGGCCGAGGCTCAGCGCCGCCGCCAGGCAGCCACCTGCAGCGCGGCGGCGAGAACCGAGAAGGCGATTCCGAGCGCGCTCACGAAGAGCCAGCCCCCAGCACTCCAGGCGAGGGTCGCCGTGGCGGAGCCGAAGGCGCCGCCGAGGAACATCGTGCCCATGAGGACGGTGTTGAGCCGTGCCCGCGCCGCGGCGTCCAGCGAGAAGACGATATGCTGGTTGGCGACGAGTGCACTCTGGATGCCGAAGTCGAGCAGGATAACGCCGATGACCAGCCCCGGCAGGGTGGTCCATGCGCCGAACACGCCCCAGGCGACGAGCGTCACGATGGCGCCCATCACCACGACATCGGCCGGCCCCTTTCGGTCGGCGAAGCGTCCGGCAATCGGGGCCGCGAGCACGCCGACGGCGCCGACGAGGCCGAACAGCCCGGCGATGCCAGCGCCGAAGCCGAAGCGCGGCTCGGCGAGGCGGAAGGCGAGGATGGTCCAGAAGACCGTGAAGGCTGCGAACAGGGCCGATTGCGTGATCGCAGCCAGCCGAAGCGCCGGGTAGCGCCGCCACAGCTGCCAGATCGAGCGCAGCAGGCCGGCATAACTCAGGCCCGATTGGGTCCGGCTCCGCGGCAGGATCACCATCATGGCGACTGCGCCGGCGACAGACAGCGGCACCGCGATCCAGAACATCTCGCGCCAGCCCGACCCGGAGGCTATGAAGCCGGCGAGTGTCCGGCTGAGCAGGATGCCAGTCAGCAGCCCCGCCATCACGGTGCCCACCGTTGCGCCGCGTTGCTCGGGACGCGCCAGATGCGCCGCGAACGGCACGATCTGCTGCGCGACAGTCGAACAGAGCCCTATGGCGAGGGAGGCGACGACCAGCATCGCCGCATTCGGGGCCACGGCAGCGAGCGCAAGCGCGGCGGCCAGCAGCAGGAACTGCGCGACGATCAGGCGGCGGCGCTCGACGAGGTCGCCGAGCGGGACCAGCAGGAACAGTCCGGCGGCATAGCCGAGCTGCGTTGCGGTCGGGATGGCGCCGGCGAGCTTCCCGGGCAGATCCTGCTCGATCAGCGCAAGCATCGGCTGGTTGTAGTAGATGTTCGCGACGGCGAGGCCGGCCGCCGTCGCCATGGCATAGGTTGCTCCGATACGGAGCCCTGAACCCGCGTCCGGGTCGTCGGTGACGTGAACCGTGGTCATGGGGTTGTCTCTCTCTCGGGAGTTCGGAGATCCGAAGTCCCTTTGATTGGGTGATGATCCACTGTGGGCCCCGCCTGCCGACCGCGACATCGGCCGTTGGATTGGCCGGGGCATACGATCGTTTGCAGGGCGCCGCCCTCAGCCGAGGGCAGCGCCGAGCCTCACGCCATAGGCGACGACCGCCCGGTCGATCTCGAAGCGGGCGCGTTCGTAGGCGGCGAGCGCCGCGGGGATATCCACATGGCGAACCAGCGCATCGCGAAGCGCGAAAGCGTCGCCCGCCGCCTTGGCGACGCCCATCGCCGTGTGCGGCCGGGCGACGAAGGCGGCGTCACCGAGCAGCGCAACGCCGTCCCTCACCATGCGCAGCCCGCTGTAGTCGAAGATCGCGTGCACGAAAGGATGCGGCTCCGCGAGTACAGCCGCGGCGAAGGCCGGCGGCAGGAGGCGGACCGCGTCGGCGCGAAGGCGCTCGGCCGCCGCATCCGTGACCTGCGGGGGCGCCAGCGAGAAGGGATGAACCTCGCCCGCGCCATCGGTCAGCACGGACTGGATCTCCGCCTCGGAATAGCGCCGATACCAGACCCAGTTGTAGCGGCGGCGGCCCCGTTCGACCGCGCCGTCGGCTCCGGGGACGAGATAGCCGAGGATGTGGGTTCCGGCCGCCTCATAGAAGGCGAAGCGTTCGAACAACATGTCGGCGGCCTCCGCGGTCATCGCCGCTTCCGGGACGAGGCCGCGCCATGTGGCATAGCCGACATAGCGCGGGCGCGAATCCGGTTCTGCGACCGCGGCTCGAACGCGCGAGCCGATGCCATCGGCACCGATGACGAGGTCGGCGCGCTCGCTGGTGCCATCGGCATGGCGGAGAATGAGGCCGGCGCCATCGCGCTCGACGCGGTCGACGGCGACGCCGCCCTGGTATCGGTCCGGCGGGATCATGGCCCGGAAGGTGCGGAACAACGTGTCCCAGGAAAGCTGCGTCTGCGGCATGCGTTGGCGCGAGATGATGGCTCCGGCCCGATCGAGATAAATCCGCTCTTCGGCGGTGACGCCGAAATGCGCGAGTTCGTCCCGGCCGATCTCGCGCAGCATGTCGAACACCTCCCGCTGGGCGACAAGGCCGGCGCCGCGTCCCTCCAGCCCATGCACGGAGCGTTCCCGAATGGCGACGTCGAACCCTTCCCGATGAAGCAGCGTCGCGATGAAGAGGCCGCCGATCGAACCGCCGACGACCAGGATGCGAGGAGACATGGCTTTTCCTTCGATTTGCAGCAGGACCGCGGGCGCGGACGGGCTGACGATGGGCGTGACGGCGCGCGGCGCGCCTTCACGCCGGTTCAGTGCTGGTCCCGATCGGTCGGGCCGGTCGGACTGCTGATGGTTGAAGCGATCGCTAGCGCAGCAGTGTCGTGTCGCCGGTCGGGATGAGCCGGATCTCCTCGGCGGAGAGCCCGGTATGGGCGGTCACCGCCTGCTCGGGGAGCGCCCGCAGCCATTTGTTCAGCGAGATTTCCTCGAAGCGGGGCGCCGCGAACATTTCGAGAAAGACGAGGTCGTCGTCGCCGGTGTTCTCGACGTAGTGCCCGGCCATGCTGGCGACGAAGCCGACGTCATTGGCGTTGAAATCCATCGTCCGCGCGGCCTCCTGGCCGGGAAAGACGGTCATACGGCCGCTGCCTTTCAACCAGTACTGCCACTCGCTGCCGTTCGGATGCCAGTGCATCTCGCGGATGGCGCCGGGGCGCAGCGTGACGATCGCCGCTGCGATCTTCTGTGACGCGGGGAAATTGCGCCCGTCGATGATCTTGACGGTTCCGGCGTCGCTCTCCTTGGTCGGCGTCATCGATCCTGCCTTGAACGTGTAGCGAAGCGCCGGCTCGGGGGCGAAACGCCGTGCTTCGGCGATCTCCTCGTCCAGCGACTTCGCCGGCTCGGCGCTGGCAAAGATGTAGAGCGGCTCGCCCTTCGGCAGCTTGGCGATCGCTGCGGGCGGCAGGCGGAAATTGCGCTCGAGGATCTCGGGCGGCGTATGCTTCAGCCAGTCTGAGAGCAGGAGCGTGCTCTCCTCCGAGAAGTCGCCCTGGTTGAAGACCAGGAGGAATTCGCAGCCGTCCTCGCCGAGCGCCTGGATCGAATGCGGCGCGCCGGCCGGGAACAGCCAGAGGTCGCCGGCCGAAACGTCGTCGATGAACATCCCGCCTTCGGGCGTGAACACCGTCACGCGGGCACGGCCGGCGATCATGATCGCCCATTCGTCGGCAAGGTGCCAATGCAGCTCGCGAAAGCTGCCCTTCGTGAGCCGCATGTTGACGCCGGCGATGTCCCTGGAAACAGGCAGTTCGCGCGCGGTGACCTGATGCGTCCAGCCGCCATCCTGGATGCGGCGATGCGTCAGGTCGAACGAGTACCAGAAGGGCTCGACGACGCCGTGGTCTGTCGGCGGCGGCAGGTCCGAATTCGGATTGAGGCTGGCGATGCCGAGATTCCGCGGACCGGGATTGCTTGCGGCGCTGCCGTGTTCCGCCTCGTCGGTTTCGAGCGCGAGGCTGCCATAGAGGCGGGGCTGGTCATCGGGGGAAGTGGACATCGCTGGGTTCCGTCTTGATCGGGGTGTCAGGGTCGATGCCTGACCTTCGTCCGCGACGGCTTCGCTGGAAATCATACAGGGCCGCCATGCTGTCATGTCTTGGGATCGGCAGCCCGATACCATCGTATGACAGCGCGCCCCGAGGCCGGCCGAGGCCCCTCGTCATCCGCTCCACCTCGGTCGTTGCCGCGTATGGACGGGCGCGGGCGCGTGAACCGCTCCGGCCCGTCTCGTCGACCGGACACCTCCGATTGCGCCCGGCTGATGATGGCCTGCAACACCGAACGCCCCGATAACCGGCGCGCTCCGCAAGCCATGCCTGCCAATTATATCAAGGTATGGGGAGGTAATCGACTGTCACTAGTAGAGAGATCGTTCGGATCAATTGCGGCTTAGGCCTAAATCCGGAAGATTAGTTGGCATGGAAGCGAACGACAGCCGGACGATTAAGTCGAAAATCTGTCGTGCTCCAGAGCAACCGATAGTGATTTAGCCTCTCGCAAAAGGGAAAACGATCATGCCTTTCGTCACGACCAAAGACGGCGTCGAGATCTTCTACAAGGACTGGGGTTCGAAGTCGGCGCAGCCGATCGTCTTTCATCATGGCTGGCCTCTGTCATCCGACGACTGGGATGCGCAGATGCTGTTCTTCCTCTCGAAGGGCTACCGCGTCGTTGCGCATGATCGCCGCGGCCATGGCCGATCCGAGCAGGTGTCGGATGGTCATGACATGGACCACTACGCCGCGGATGCCAGCGCCGTCGCAGAGCATCTCGACCTCCGCAACGCCGTGCATATCGGCCATTCGACCGGCGGCGGCGAGGTTGCCCGCTATGTCGCCCAGTATGGCGAACCGCAGGGCCGCGTCGCCAAGGCCGTCTTGGTCTCTTCTGTGCCGCCGATCATGGTGAAGACCGAGAGCAATCCGGGCGGCACGCCGATCGAAGTCTTCGACGGCTTCCGCAGTGCGCTGGCTGCCAATCGCGCCCAGTTCTTCCTCGATGTCGCGGCGGGGCCGTTCTACGGCTTCAATCGTCCCGGCGCCAAGGTGTCCGACGGCGTGATCCGGAACTGGTGGCGCCAGGGCATGACCGGTTCCGCCAAGGCGCATTACGAGGGCATCAAGGCGTTCTCGGAGACCGACCAGACCGAGGATCTCAAGGCGATCAGCGTGCCGACGCTGGTCCTCCAGGGCGATGACGATCAGGTCGTCCCCTACAAGGATGCCGCGCTGCTGCAGGCGAAGCTGCTGCGCAATGCGACCCTCAAGGTCTATCCGGGCTTCCCGCACGGCATGCTGACCACCCACGCGGACGTCATCAACCCTGACCTGCTGGCCTTCGTCGAAGCCTAGGCAGCGTCTCGCCCGGCGCCGGAAGGCGCCGCGGCAAGCCTTCCGGCTCCCGTCCCCTGCCGATCCGGCAGGCGGACGGGGGTTTCGATTCGTCACCCGGATGGAAAGCCATGCTTCATACCTACGTATACGTCCGGGCTACGGACGCTTTTGGTAGATTGGATGCGTCATTGGCTGAAAAGGCGCAGCGAATTCACGTGCACCATATCGTCGCCCGGCACCATGGGGGCGCCTTGCCGCCCACAGTCGTGCTGGCTTTTCTTGCCGGCCTTGCGATATTTGCCGTCGATACGTTTACGCCGCTCGATACTGCGATCGCAGCCTTGTATGGCGCGGTGGTGATGCTCTCGGCCGATGGTCTCGAGCGACGGGGGGTGATCCTTGCCGGCGGCCTTTGCATCGGGCTCACGGTGCTCAGCTTTTTCGTGACACACGGCGCCACCCTCGAGCCTTCGGCGATGATGCGCTGTGCCGTCAGCATCAGCGTGATCGCCTTGGTGACACTGCTCGCCTCGCGAAATGTCGTCGCGCGCGAAAAGCTGCGGCGTCAGGCGGAACTGCTCGATCTCACCCACGACGCCATTCTCGTCCGCGATCTCTCGGATGTGATCCTCTCCTGGAACAGAGGCGCCGAGCGCCTCTATGGCTGGGATCGAAGCGATGCAGTCGGCGCGGCTACCGATGTTCTCCTGAAGACGGACTTCCGGACGGCGCGGGAGCCGATCGTCGCCCGATTGCTGGTCGATGGTCGCTGGGAGGGCGAAGTGAGGCGCCTGCGCAGCGATGGCAACGAGATCGTCGTTTCCGCCCGCTGGGTGCTGCAGAACGACGGCAATGGAACGCCCGCCGCCGTGATCGAGACCAGCAACGACGTCACCGCCCGGCAGGCCGCGCAGGACGCCTTGCGGGCCACTCAGGCGGAACTCGCCACGGCCACGCGCAGCGTCGTCGTCGGGCAGTTCACCGCCTCGCTGGCGCATGAGATCAACCAGCCGCTGGCGGCCGTCGTGACAAACGGGGCTGCGTGCCTGCGCTGGCTCGATCGGCCGGAGCCCGACGTCGGCGAAGCGCGGCAGACTGTGCAGCGCATCATCGAAAACGGCCGCCGCGCCAGCGATGTCGTCGCCCGGCTCAGGGCGTTGTCGCGCGGCGAGCGGCGGACTCATGGTCCGCTCGACCTCGGCGCGGTGATAGTCGAGGGCCTGGCGCTGACCGAGTGGGAACTGGCGCAGACTGCCGTCGTGGTCGAGACCCAGCTCGATCCAGCTTTGCCTGAGATCTCCGGCGATCGCGAAGAACTGCAACAGGTCGTCATCAACCTTGTTACCAACGCCGCGCAGGCCATGCAGGACTCTCCGCAGCCAAGGCTTCTGACCGTCACCGCCCGTGGCGAGGCCGCACTCGGCGGCAGGGCTGCCTCTGTCGAAGTCTGTGATCGCGGCAGTGGCATCGAACCGGTGCGTCTCGACAGGATATTCCAGGCCTTCAGCAGCGAGCAGCCCGGCCGTCTCGGCCTCGGACTTTCCATCTGCCGAACGATCATAGAGGCTCATGGCGGGCGGATCGAAGCATCGATCAATCCGGGCGGCGGCATGACCTTCCGCTTCCTGCTGCCCGCCACGCCATCCAACCCTCCAGAGGAGGTGCAGTCGTGAATTCCCCCGCAAGTCGATCCGCCACTCCCCAGAATGTCGCGCCGCTCGTCATTGTGGTCGATGACGATCAGGGTGTGCGGGAGGCGCTGTCGAGTCTCTTCCGGTCTGTCGGGCTCGAGGTCGCGCTTTTCGGATCTGCCGCAGAACTCCTGGTAGCCAAGATGCCGGACAGGCCGCGCTGCCTCGTTCTCGATATCCGACTGCCCGGCGTTAGCGGGCTCGATTTCCAGTCCCAGCTGGCGAATTCCGCGCTCGACATGCCAATCATCTTCGTCACCGGCTATGGCGATATCCCGATGTCGGTTCGGGCCATGAAAGCCGGCGCCGTCGACTTCCTGACAAAGCCGTTCCGCGAGCAGGACATGCTCGACGCCGTCTCGAACGCCATCGAGAAGGATCGGGAAGCGCGCGCGGCCGCGAAGGCTCTCTCCGGCGTGCAGGCGCTCTACCAGGGCCTGACCGCGCGCGAGCGGGAGATCATGGCCCTGGTGACGACGGGGCTGATGAACAAGCAGGTGGCCGGGCAGGTCGGTCTGTCGGAGATCACGGTGAAGATTCATCGTGGCAATGTCATGCGCAAGATGGGCGCGCGATCGCTGGCCGATCTCGTCCGCATGGCGGAGGCTCTGGGGCTCGATCCGGCGCGTCCTTGACGGCGGCGGGAATTCGGAGCGGCTTGAAGAGATGACGACGGCAAACCTAGGGATGGTTCCCGTCGGACGGGCGCCACGTCATATAGAGCGGACAACAGAACAAGACGCAGCCTCACATGGCGATTGGCGCGGAAGGATGCCGACATGACCCCGACGGAGACGCGCCGGCCCGCCTTGGTCGCAATCATCGACGATGACGAGGCCGTGCGCGTGGCAACTGCCAGCCTCGTCCGCTCGCTCGGGCTGAAGACGATGACCTTCGCCTCGGCCGAGGAGTTTCTGCAGTCGCAGAGCCATTGCTCCAGCGACTGCGTCATTACGGATGTGCAGATGCCGGGCATGGGTGGCATTGGTCTGCAAAGCGCGCTCAGGGCGGATGGCTGCTCGCTGCCGCTCATCTTCATCACCGCCTTTCCGGAAGAGACGATCCGGCGGCAGGCGGAGGAGGGTGGCGCCGTCGGCTTTCTCGCCAAGCCGTTCGATGGCGACGCCATGATCGCATGCCTGGAGGCAGCTCTCGGCACTCGCGTCTGAGACGGCCTCCGACAGCAGGTTGCACTGCGACCGCGCCGCGCGTGGTCCACCACCGTGCAATGTTCGATCCGCCCATGAACACGGCGCCGCCGCTGCTGCTGGCCGGCGACCGAGACCGGATCGGGCAGACGTCGTTGTGACCCGGCTATCAGACCGACGCGCGGCTGAGCCGAACGACTTCCGCCTCCAGTTCCACGATCCGCTGGTCGCGCGCGGCGAGGGCGGCGGCAACATCGGCCGCCTCGAAGCGCTGGGGAATGTGCTGCGGACAATTGATGTCGAGCGCGGCGACGTCGAACAGCAGCGCCCGTTCCGGCCGCGCCTTGTAGTGCTCCGGCGTGAGACGCCCAAGCAGCGGCTCGTCGCCCTCGACCATCCGTGCGGTGCCCCAGATCTTGACGCGGCGGCGGTGGGCGTAGTCGATCAGGAACAGGAAGGCCTTCGGATTGTCGGCGAGATTTCCGAGCGTGATAAATTGCCGATTGCCCGCGAAATCGGCGAAGCCGAGCGTCTTCGGGTCGAGCACCTTGAGAAAGCCCGGCGGACCGCCGCGATGCTGGATATAGGGCTGACCGTCGGCACTGACCGTCCCGAGGAACACACTGGTCTGCGCGCCGATGAAGGTCGCCATCCCCGCATCGATGTGCTCTGGCCATCCGCCGGCTTCCTCCTGCCGCGCATAGGCACGGCGTGAGCCTTTCTGCTGCTGGATCGCCTTCACCGTCGGGCTGAAGGCGAAATCGCTCGGGGTAGCTCGGGACATCGGCAGGGCGCTCCTCACAGATCGTCTTCGGGCAGGCCTGATGAACGAGCGGCCACGGGTCGAGCGGCCAGGCTGCGCGCAAGGCCTCGATCGGCTGGGGGCCGCCGGCGCGCGGCCGGCGGCCATTGCGGCTCAGGCGGCCTTCAGCGCAGTGACCGCGGGGAAGTCGATCACGGTCTTCGCCACCTCGTTGACGTAGTTCGTCCATGTGTTGAGGGCGACATGCTGGACGATCTCGATGATCTCGCCGTCGCCATAGCCTGCTGCCCTGAGCGCGGCGAGGTCCGCGTCGTCGACATGGCCGCGCGCCGTGACAAGCCGCGCCGCAAAGCGCACGGCCGCGTCGGCCTTGGCGTCATTCGAATGGCCGGCTCGGTTGGCCGCGATCTCGGCCTCGTCGAGCCTCGCGACATTGCGGCCGATATAGCTGTGGGCCGAGAGGCAATAGGCGCAGCCATTGAGCTCGGCGACGGCAAGCGCGATCCGCTCGCGGGTCGCGGCGGCCAGCACGCCCTTGTCGAGCGCCGCAGACAGGCCGAGATAGCCTTCGAGCGCGGCCGGACTGTTGGCGACGACGCGGAACAGGTTCGGCACCATGCCGATCTTCTTCTTCACGGCCTCGAGCAGCGGCCGCGAGGCCTCCGGTGCAGCGTCGATGCTGGCGGGGGTCGGGATACGGGACATCGGGAGGACCTCGGATTGAAGCGGGCCGAAGGTGGCGCCGCGGGTCCTTAGGTAGCAATGATCCATAATTCGGAATAGAATATCGATCTGGGAATGAACCTCCCATATTCTGGAACAAATGATGGATCGCTTCGACCAGATGAGCGTGCTCGTCTCCGTGGTTGATGAAGGCAGCTTTTCGGCAGCCGGCCGTGCGCTCGGGATGCCGCTCGCCACCGTGAGCCGGAAAGTAGCCGACCTCGAAGCGCATCTCGGCGCCCGGCTGCTGTCGCGGACCACGCGGCAACTGGCACTGACGGAGGCTGGCCGCAGCTATGTCGCGGCGTGCCGGCAGATCCTCGAGCGCGTCGAGGAGGCGGAACGGGTCGCGGCCGGCGAATATTCGGTTCCCCGCGGCGAACTCGTCATCTCCGCGCCGATCGTGTTCGGCCGGCTACATGTGCTGCCGGTGGTGACGGCGTTCCTGGCTGCCTATCCGGAGATCCGCATTCGTCTTGCGCTCTCCGACCGCGTGGTCGATCTCGTCGACGATCATGTCGACATCGCGCTGCGCATCGGCGCGCTCGTCGATAGCCGCCTCGTCGCGCGCATGGTCGGGATGATCCGCCCTGTCGTCTGCGCCAGCCCTGCTTATCTCGAGCGACGCGGTCGGCCGGCCAGCCCCGAGGATCTCGACGACCATGCCGTCGTGGCGTTCGAGGGCGCGCTGTCGTCCACCGTCTGGACGTTCGGCGAGCCGCCGCGCGAGAGCCGCGTCGCGGTCAAGCCGCGCCTTGTCGTCAATACGGCCGAGGCGGCAATCGACGCGGCGATCGCCGGGGTCGGGATCACACGGGTTCTGTCGTATCAGGTCGAGGCGGCGCTTCGATCGGGGGCGCTGGAACGCGTCCTCGATGCCTTTGAGCCGGCAGCCTGGCCCGTCAGCCTCGTCCATGCGGGGCAGGGGCAGGCGCCGCGAAAGCTGAGTGCCTTCGTGGATTTTGCCGGGCCGCGCCTCAAGGCGCGCCTCGGCAAAGCAGCCGTCGAGGGCAAGCCGGACGATGCGGCGTGAACGTCGAACGCCCGAGTTGGGCGGACCGAACGCGCCGGGCTCATCCCTTCGTGAGCTTGTCGGCTGTCGACGTCGCGTCACCATTGCTCATAGCGCCAACAGAGCCCTAATGGTCGAGACAGAGCAGCGGGGCCAGAGTTCGGCAGGAGGTCCGCTGTCGCTTGTGTGCAGCTTTCGTGCTGCCTGTGCGTTGTTGGCCGGGGCGTTTCGAGCGGGAGAGCGGGCGTGAGCGTCGCGTTTGTCAGGGAAGAGAGTGCCGAAGCCGCAGCGGAGACCGTTCTGCCGGCGCGCCCGATCTCTGATCGGATCAATCTGGTCACTCAAGCAGGTCTTGAGAGGCTGCGAGAGGAATTCGCCCGCGCCAAACAAGCTCTCGAAGCTGCCAACGCCCTCGACGACGTCAACGAGCGGCGGCGTCAGTCCGCGGTGCCGCTGCGGGATATGAACTATTTTGCCGAACGGCTCCGCACGGCACACGTTTCGCCCGTGCCGATGTCCAATGACGTGATCGCGTTCGGACACACCGTGACGTTCGAGCGCGATGACGGTCGCACCCAGACCTTCCGGATCGTCGGCGAGGACGAGGCCGACCCCTCGCAGTCGACGATCTCGCATGGATCTCCGGTCGCGCTCGTATTGATGGGGAAAGAGGTCGGAGACGTCGTGCAGTTAGGACCACGTCAGCTCGAGATCCTGTCCATTTCCTGAAGAAAAGCGGGCGCCAGGCTTCCTGTCGTCGAGCGGCCGGGCTGCGCTGCCGGGCTTTCGGTCGAGCTGGGAAAACGCGTACCGACGCCCGGCATCGCACCGGGCGTCGATTGATGATGGCGGCCGCTCAGCCCTTGGCTGCCGGCAGCTTGTCGGCCGTCTTGGTCTCGAAGTCGCTCGCCTCATGGCGTTCGTGCAGTTGTTCCGCCGGGTCACCGAATGTGCGGTTGACCATGCGGCCGCGCTTCACGGCCGGGCGGGCGAAGAGAGCATCGGCCCAGCGCTGCACGTTCTTGTAGTCCTGCACCGAGAGGAACTCGCCGGCGCCATATTGCAGGCCCTTGGCGAGCCCGCCATACCAGGGGAGGGTGGCGATATCGGCGATCGTGTAGACGTCGCCGGCCAGGAACTCGCTCTCCGCGAGGCGGCGGTCCAGCACGTCGAGCTGGCGCTTGACCTCCATCGCGAAGCGGTTGATCGCGTATTCGATCTTCACCGGCGCATAGGCATAGAAATGGCCGAAACCGCCGCCGAGATAGGGCGCGCTGCCCATCTGCCAGAACAGCCAGGAGAGGCACTCCGCCCGCGCCGGCTGCTCCGTCGGCAGGAAGGCCCCGAACTTCTCGGCGAGGTAGACGAGGATCGATCCGGATTCGAAGACCCGAACCGGCGTCGACCCGGAGCGGTCCAGGAGGGCCGGGATCTTCGAGTTCGGGTTGACCGAGACGAAGCCGCTGCCGAACTGGTCGCCTTCGCCGATCTTGATCAGCCAGGCGTCATATTCGGCGCCTGTCTGGCCGAGAGCCAGCAGTTCCTCGAGCAGAATCGTCACCTTCTGGCCGTTCGGCGTCGCGAGCGAATAGAGCTGCAACGGATGGCGGCCGACCGGCAGCTCTTTCTCATGCGTCGGACCGGCGATCGGCCGGTTGATATTCGCGAAAGCGCCGCCGCTCGCCTGGTTCCAGGTCCAGACCTTCGGGGGAACGTAATCGTTGGAATCCGCCATTTATGTCTCCGCTTGCGTGGCACTCGTTCAGATGGCGGATGTTGCCCTCGATGGGAAGAGCACGTCGTGCGCTTTCCTTTCAACCTCCGTCCAAGGGCTCGATCTTTCCCTGACAGGCGGGCGCCGGCAACCGTCGGCGTCACGGCCCGGCGGCGGACGATGGCCGACCTTCACGCGGTCGCCAGCGCCGACGGTGCGGGATCAGATCAGGCCGTGATTCGGTGGGTAGGTTCCGTTCGCGGTATAGTTGCCGATATGCAGGTATTTCCAGCGATTGGCGTCGTGCAGCGTATGGGTGCGCGCATTGCGCCAGTGGCGGTGCAGGTTGAGGCGGTCATCGGCCGCGCGCGTGCCGGAAAAGGCGAAGATCTCGGTCGCGATCTCGAGCGCCGTATCGCCGCCGAAGGCCTTGGCGGCAGCAACGGCCAGCGAGGCTGCCGCAGCCGTATCGGCGTTGAGGTCGCGTTCGGCTGCGTCGAGCGCGCGGCCGGCGCGCGCCAGCAGTTCCTCCGAGGCCCAGAGCTTCACGGTGAGCTCGCCCAGCCGGTGCTGGACAAGCGGCTCCTGGGCAGGGTTGGCGACGCCGGCCTCGAACCAGGGCCTCGCCTTGATGCGAGCGAACTCAGCGCCCTCGACCAGAGCCGCGCGCGCGATGCCTATGTCGATCGCGGCGTGGATCAACTGGCCGAAGGCGCCGCTGATCTGGGTCTTGCCCGCATGCGGCCACAGCGGGACGACGCGGTCCTCCGGCACCAGCACTTCGGTCAGCCGTGTCGTGCCGCTCACCGTGGCGCGCTGGCCCATGGCGTTCCAGTCCTCGTCGATCGCGATGCCGTCGGCGTGGCGATCGAGGAAGACGGAGACCAGCCGGCCTTCGTCGTCGACCGCGAAGACCGGGACATACTGGGCCGTCAGCGCCCCGGTCGAATAGTATTTCGTCCCCGAGAGGCGCAGCGTGCCATCGCCCTGCCGCGACAGCTTGGTGCGGAACTCCATTGAATTGGCCGAGTCGCGCTCCGAAAGGGCATTGCCGAAGCGCGCACCGGCGAGAACCTCCGCAAAGAAGAACTGCTTCTGTGCCTCGGTGCCGTGCCGCGCCAGCAGATCGAGAAAGACGAAGTGATTCTGCGGCACCTGCGCGATGGCGGAATCGGCAGCGGCGAGGATGGCGATCACCTTCCCGAGGGTTTCGTGGGAGACGCCGGGGCCGCCACGTTCTCGCGGGATGATCAGCCCAAGCAGGCCCGAGCGGCCGAGTTGTTCGAGCTCGGCCCGCGGCGGGATACCCGCCTTGTCGCGGTCGGATGCTCCGGGCGCGAAGGCGGCCGCGAGCGTGGTCGCGATGGCGATGGCGTCGGCGTCGTCGCGGACGCGATGCGTCGGCGGGGCGAATGCGGTGGTCATGGATGGTACTCCGGGCTCGATCAGCGTTCAGGTCGGTAGGGCGCGCCGAGGGCGCGTGGAGCGAGATGTCCGCGGGCGGCGAGGATCAGCACCACCAGCGTCATGAGATAGGGAAGGGCCAGATAGGCCTCCACCGGCAGCACGAGCGCGCCGCCCTGGGCCTGCAGGGCCAGGCTGTCGAAGAAGGCGAACAGCAGCGCTCCGGCCACTGCGCCAACCGGCGACCAGCGGCCGATGATCACGACGGCCAGCGCGACATAGCCGCGGCCGGCGACCAGACCGTCCGTATAGGCCCCGAGATAGCCCACCGTGATCGCCGCGCCGCCGAGGCCCGCCAGCGCTCCGCCGGCCGCGAGCGCGATGGTCCGGACACGAACCACAGGGATGCCGATCAGCGCGGCTGCAGCTGGTTCGTCGCCGACGGCTTTGAGGATGAGCCCGGGCCTGCTCCGCGTCAGGAGGGGCGCCGCCAGAAGGGCGAGGGCAAGCGTCGCCCAGGTGATGAGGCTTTGTCCCGCCAAGATCGGCCCGACCAGCGGCAGTCGATCCAAGGGCCCGAGCGGAACCAGGGGCACAAGGTCGGCGGGCGCGCGTGACAGGCCCGCGCCGTCCCAGAGCTGGTAGAAATAGGTCGCAAGCCCCGACGCGAGCAGCGAGATCGCGATACCGACGATGATCTGGTTGGCTCCGCCTTTGAGTACGGCGAGCGCTATCGCCAGCCCGAAGAGCGCGCCGACCAGCGCAGCTGCGAGCAAGGCGACGCTCCAGCCGCCAAGCCCGACGGCGACGATGGCGGTGAAGGCGCCGGCGATCATGATGCCGTCGATGCCGAGATTGATCGTGCCGCTTCGTTCGACGATCGTCTCGCCGAGGGCTGCGAGTGCGACCGGGGTCGCGAGGCGAATGGCGCCGGCGACGACGGCCTGCCAGAAGGCGATGTCGTCGTTGATCATGACGGACCTCCTTCGACCGCCGGCCGCGACGCAGGGAGACGCCGCGAACCGGCGAAGGCCAGCGCCGCGACCAGGAGCACGAGCCCCTGGATCACCAGCGAGATCGCCGAAGGGATGCCGGTGCCGGCCTGCAGCCCGTCCGATCCTGTCTTGAGCGCGGCCAGGAAAAGCGCCGCCGCGAGGATGCCTGTTGGACGGAGCCCTCCGAGCAGCGCGACGAGAATGCCGGTGAATCCAAGGCCACCCGCAACACCCGGATAGAGCGTTCCCGCGACACCGGCGACCTGCAGCCAGCCGGCCAAGCCTGCGGTGGCACCCGAAAACGCCATGGTGCTGATCACCGCGCGTCGGCCGTCGAGGCCAAGCCGCGCCGCGAGCGCGGTGTGGGTGGCGACGATGCGAAAGACGAGCCCACCGGGCGAGCGGACCCACCAGGCGAGACCGAGCGCGAGCAGGGGAACTGCAACCAGGCCCCAATGAAGGCGCGTGCCCTCGACGAGCTTCGGAATCAGTGCGGCATCGGGCAGCGCAGCGCTTTGCGGGATCGGCACGATCTCGGGCGAGGCCAGCCAGGTCCTCAGCGACCAGAGCAGCAGGAAGCCGGCGACGTAATTGAGCAGTAAAGTGGAGAGGATCTCGTTCACCCGGCCATAGGCGCGCAGCACGGCGGGCACGGCGGCCCAGGCCGTGCCGCCGGCGATCCCGGCCAGCGCTCCGGCTGCCAGAAGCACAGGAGCGGAGGCGCCGCTCAAGGCCTCGATCGCCGCCACCGACGCCAGGGCTCCGATCGCCACCTGCCCCTCGGAGCCGATCGTGAAGATGCCGGCCCGCAGCGCCGGTACGACGCCGAGGGCGACGATCGCGAGCGGGATCGCCGAGACGATCGTCTCCGAGCGTGTATAGGCCTCGCCGAAGGCACCCTCATAGAGCCCGGCCAACGCCGCGAGTGGGCTCGCTCCGGCCACGAGCGCCAGGGCGCCACCGAGGCCGGCGATGACGACGGCGCCGAGGCCGAGGCGGGCTGCCGATCTCACTGATAGACGCCCCAGGGCGGCGACCATCCGGTCAGCACATGCTGGCCGATCTCCGCATTCTTCCATTCGACTGGATCATGCAAAGATAGCGTGCGGACATTGCGCCAATAGCGGTCGAAGCCGTTGGCGGCGGCCACCGACCGCGTGCCCATCAACGTGAAGATTTCCGACGTCGCGCGGAGCGCTGATCGTGAGGCGGCGCTTTTCGCGGCATAGATCGGGATCGCGACATCGGTCCGGTCGGCCTTTCCGGCCTCGAAATCGTCGAGCCGATCGGCCGCCGCGAGCGTCAGCGCATAGGCCGCAGCGAGATCGGCAGTCAATTCGCCTGTCAGACGGCGCACATAAGGGTCGTCCGACGCCACCTCGACACCCGCTGATGGCCAGGGTCGGCTGCGTGAAGCGATGAAGGGGATGGCGGCCCGGAGCGCGCCGATCGCATTTCCGATCAGAATGGCCGCGAAGCCGAGCTGCCAGCGCAGCGGCGCATGCAGCGGCGGCAGGCGATCGGGCGCGCGGCCGTTCCAGGCGGGCTCGACGCGAAGGCTGGCAAAGGTGATCGATCCGGAATCGGTCGCCCGCTGGCCGAGCACATCCCAGTCGCGGTGAATGGTGATGCCGGGCGTTCCTGCCGGAACGAGGCTGACGCGCAGCCCGAGCGCAGGGTTCGTGGCGATGCCGGGATCCGTCGGATCGAACGACCAGACGACGATGACGTCCGCGCCGGCAGCGCCGGTCGTGTAGATCTTGCGGCCGTTGATCAGTCCCCCGCCATTCTCGGTGGCCGTGTAGAGCGTCGCCATCGGATCGTTCACGGTGCGCCCGTTCTCGGCTACGGCGAGGCCATGGATGCGTTGTTCCGCGACGATGGACGCGATGAAGGTGGCGCGCCCTTCATTGGGGATGAAGGTGAGGATGTCGCGCACGACCTCCTCGTGGATCTTGAAGATCTGCGCCACCGCCGAGTCTGCGGCCGCGATGCGGATCTGGGCCTCCATCGAGGCGCGGTGGGAGAAGCCGAGCCCGCCGCTTTCCCGTGCGATGCCGCTGGAGAGAATGCCCGTCGTCTTCAAGGCGGCGATCGAGGCATCCGGATAGCGGCCGACGCCGTCGTTTTCCGCCGCGCGCGGCGTGATCTCGGCGTCGAGCACCTGCTGGAGACGCAGCAGCGCAGCAACTTCATCGGCGCGGAGACTGTTTGGTGGAAAGGCGGATCCGAGCAGCGGCGGCAGGGAAGGGGTCGCTTCGGCAGGGGTATCTATCGACGGGGACACGAAAGGCGCAGTCACGAGGGGCTCCGGGACGGACGGTTGTTTTGAGGACGGGCGGGGGGTGCCGGCATGTTGGCCGCCGATGGCGCTGCCGAGGCGCACCATGTCGACGGGACTGTCGCCCGCGGGGATCTCGTCGGTGATCCTGCCGCCGGAAAGGACGATGATGCGATGGCTGAGGGCCAGGATCTCATCGAGGTCTGCCGAAATGAGGACGACGGCAGCGCCCGCCGCCGCGGCGGCTACGAGACGCTCGCGGATCGTCGCAGCCGCGGCGAGGTCCAGCCCCTGGGTCGGGCCGTGGGCAATGATGACGGCAGGGTTCCGGTCGAGTTCGCGGCCGACGAGCAGCTTCTGCTGGTTGCCGCCGGAAAGCCCCCGTGCCGCGAGATCGGCGCGGGGCGGGCGAACGTCCCAGGTCTCCGCGATCCGCGCTGCTTCGGCCCGCTCGGCGCCGCGACGCCGCATCCCGAAGCGCGTGAAGCTTCGATCGGCGAAGCGAAGAAGCGACGCATTCTCGGCGACCGTCAGTTCGGGGACGATGCCGGAGGATCGCTCCCCCGGCAAATGGGCGAGACCGGCGCGGCGGGCCACGGCCGGCTTTCCGGTGATGTCGAGCAAGCCCAGCCGCACGCGGCCATGATCCGGCGACCGGAGGCCCGTCAGCACCTCTTCCAGCGCCGTCTGGCTGGCACTCGCGACGCCGGCGATCCCGACGATCTCACCGGCACGGACTGAGAAAGCGATGTCCTCGAGAACAGGGCCGTCACTGCTCGCCAGTGAGACGGCCTCGACTGCGAGCCGCTCGGCATCGCGCGGCGCTGCCGGTCGTCGCGGCTCGGCGAGGCTGGCGCCGACCATCAGTTCGGCGATGCGGTCCGCCGTGATGCCGCGCGTCGGACCGGCAAACACAAGGCGGCCGGCACGCAGGACGCTGACCTGATCTGCCCCGCGCAGCACCTCGGCGATGCGATGCGTCACAAGACCTATCGCGGTACCGCCAGCTGCGAGGCGGCGAAGGGCGGCGATGAGGCGCTCGATTTCAATCGGACCGAGCGCCGAGGTCGGCTCGTCGAGCAACAGGATACGCGCCCCGGCCGCGACCGCCGAGGCGATCTCTGCCAATTGCCGTTGCGGCAGGCCGAGACGCCCGAGTGGAACGTCGAGAGGCAACGCGGCGCCGAGTTCCCGGCAGGCAGCCGCGAGCGCTTCGGCTGCTGCGGCGCGTCCGAGGTTTCGACCGCCGGCGCCGATCCGATGGTTCTCGATGAGTGACAGCGTCGTGACGAAGGAGAGCTGCTGCGGCACGAAACCGATGCCCTTTGCCGCTGCCGCCCGGCGGTCGTGCAGCGACACGGCAACGCCGTCGATCTCGATGCTCCCACTGTCCGCTCCGATCACGCCGGCGAGGATCTTGGCGAGCGTCGACTTTCCGGCGCCGTTTTCGCCGACGATGGCGGTGATCTCGCCGGCCTGGAGCGAGAGGCTCCCAGCCACGAGCGCAAGAACGCTTCCGAACCGCTTTGTCAGCGCCCGGCCGGCCAGGGCTGGCGTCGTCACGGCGCTGCCTTTCCGGCGACGATCCGGATCGACCACGGATCAAGCGAGGGGCCGTCGAAGCGACCGCTGAGGCGATGCCTTTGAGCCAGGACGGCGCCGGTCGCGACGTCGAAGCACGGGTCGAGAACCGGCTCCGCGATGCCGAGCCGGTCTGCCGGGACGCAGACGACGCTGCGCGTGCCATAGGGCTGCGATGATGCCGTGCCGAGCGCTTTGCCTTTCCTCAGCGCCGCCAAGAGCGCCGCGGTGGCAAGGAAACCGCTCGGCATGTCGCCGGCGTGGCAGTCCATGCCCTTGGGGCAGATCCGATGCGCCAGCGTCCCGTCCGGCAAGACCTCGATCGCCTCGGTCGAACGCGCTGCCCAGGCAGGCGCGCCGCCCGTGATCGTGAAGAGGTCGCCCTCTCGCACGATGTCGATCGCGGCGAGATAAGTCGGCTCGTTCTTGTCGCCGCGCACCTGAAACGCAGTCGGCCATATGCGCGCCAGCGCGACGATGTCGAGCGGCGCAGCCGGAGCTGCGGACGCCGCAAGGGCCAGCATCGCCGCGAGCAGAACGAGCCGAGACATCAGGAAACGCCTTTGCCGCGGCGCTGGAAGCGCCCCGCGGGATGACGCGACGGCAGCCGCGCTTCGCCCTGAAGTTTCTGGCGCAGCGTTCCCTCGGCATAGGCCAACTTGTAGGCGCCGCGGGCCTGGAGTTCCGGCACGACGAGATCGACGATCGCCTCGAGGCTCTCGGGCATGACAAGGCGCGTGAAGTTGAAGCCATCGACATCGGTGGCCTCGGCCCAGGCGATCAGCTCTTCGGCGACCTCGGCACCCGAGCCGATGATGAAGGGACCGTGCCCGGCGATCGGCTCGAAGGCGACGAGGTCACGCACGGTCCAGACACGGTCGGGACTACGGATGGTGAGGAGTTCGAGCGTCGACTGGGCGGCGGGGCTGTCGATATGACGGATCGGCTCATCGAGGTCGTAGCGCGAGAAATCGACGCCGGTCCAGCCGGCGAGAATCGTCAGGGCACCGCGCGCATCGACATGGCGGCGGTAGTCCTCGTAGCGCTCGCGAGCCTCGGCCGAAGTCGGCGCAGCGACGATGGTGGCGCCGAGCACGATCTTCGGGTCGCGCGCGTCGCGGCCGAAGCCGACTGCCTGGCGGCGGATGTCGCGTACCGTTTCGGCTACGAGCGCCTTGGTGTGTCCCGAGATCAGGACCGTCTCGGCATGGCGGGCCGAAAAGGCGCGCCCGCGTGTGGAGGCTCCTGCCTGATAGAGCGTCGGAGTCCGCTGCGGCGAAGGCTCGGTGAGTGCGATGGCATCGAGCTTGAAATGCTTGCCGCGATGTGTGACGCGGTGGACCCGGTCCGGGCGCGTATAGATCCCGCTCGCGACATCCCGGATGACGGCATCGTCTTCCCAGCTCGATTCCCAGAGCTGGTAGAGGACGTCCATATATTCTTCGGCGACATCGTAGCGATCGTCATGCTTCTGGATCGTCTCGAGGCCGACGCCGCGCGCCGCGCTCGCCAGGAAGCCGGTGACGATGTTCCAGGCGATGCGGCCGCCGGTGAGATGATCGAGGGTCGAGAGACGTCGCGCCAGGATGTAGGGCGGCTCCAGCGACAGGTTGGAGGTGACACCGAAGCCGAGATGCGTCGTCGCTGCAGCCATCGATGGAATGATCAGCGTCGGGTCGTTGATCGGAACCTGCGTCCCGGCCGCGAGCGCAGCATCCGGCGATCCGCCATAGACGTCGTAGACGCCGAAGACATCGGCGAAGAAGATCGAATCGATCAGGCCGCGTTCCGCGATGCGTGCGACCTCCTGCCAATAGCCGAGGCTCAGATAGTTCATCCGGTCGCGCGGATGTCGCCAGAAACCCGGCCAGATGTGGCCGGGCGTGTTCATGTCGAACTGGTTGAGAATGAGCTGTTTCATGGCATCGATCGGGCGCCGCGCGGCGGCGGCCGCTCGTAGGCCTCGCCGCGCCGTGCGCCTCCTTAGTTCGCGAAGAAGTTCGGCAACTTGAGCGCGCCGGACTTCAGCTGCTCGACCAGCTTGACCTGCTCGGCCGCAATATCGGCCGGGATGCCTTCGCCGATGTGGTTGATCGGTGTGAGGACGAGTCCGTTGTTGGCGAGCTGCACCGTGGTGAACTGCTTGCCGAACTTGTCGGCGGCGATCTCGTCGACCCACGACGTATAGAGCGGCAGCAGGTCGAGCTCGACGCTGGCGATGTTGACCTTGGCAGCGAGCCCGCCGGCATCGCCCGAAACGCCGATGGTCCGCAGCCCGACCGCATTGGCGCCGGCGGCGACGCCATTGCCGATACCATCGCCCGACGTCCAGACCAGCTGCGCACCCTGCGATGCAACGGATCGGGTTGCTTCCAGACCCTTCTGCGCGTCGTCGAACGAGCCAGTGAAGACCTCGATCGTCTTGGCGGCTGGATTGACCGAGGCCAGGCCCGCCTTGAAGCCGGCATGCGTCGCCAGGATGAAGGGCAGCTGCGGTCCTCCGACGATGCCGACCTTCTCGACCCCCTTGATGTGGCCGGCGAGCCAGCCGCCGAGATAGCCGTACTGCCCGAAATCATAAGTCCAGCCGTCGACATTCGGCTGCAGCCGGTCGGCAAGATCAGGGCCGGCCGAGGCGGTGAAGTGGACCTTCGGGAAGTCCTTCGCGACCTTCAGGATGGGCGCCGAGAGACCGATGCCATGGCCGATGATGAGGTCGTAGCCGCGCGAGGCGTAGAGGCGGATGACCGGCTCGGCGGCGGTCGGATCGGCGAGCTTCTCTCGGATCTCGAATTCGAGCTTGCCCTCGTCGGCGAGCCTCTTCAGCGCCGCCACGGCCGGCTGATTGAACGAGCCGTCATTGGCGATCGCTTCGACAAGAAGGACAGCCTTGAGCTTGGCCGGCGCAGCCTCGCTGGCCCCGAGCCCAAGGCCGGACAGTAGAGTTGCAGCGGCAAGCACCGCGAAATGACGAAAGGGACGACGCATCGATAGTCTCCAGCTGAACAGGGCCCGGCCGCTCGGCGCGAGCGCGGCAGTCATTGTCGGTTGGTCTTGCGTGAAGCCCGTCAGGCCCTGGCACGGCCCGCTTCGCTCGCTTCCTTGACTTCGTTCAGCCGGCCGGTGCGAACGTCGTAGATGAAGCCGAAGATCGGAATGAATGCGGGAACCAGCGGGTGCTCGCGGATGTGCTGCACGTCGTGCAGGACGGAGAGTTCCTGACCGCTGATCGTGTGCCACTTGATGAAGTGGCCGGCGCTGTGGCCACCGTGATGATGCGGGTTCGACCAGGTCTTGCCGTCGAAGGTCGCGGTCTCCAGGTCGTCTTCGAGGAGGTCGGCGATGACGCCGTCTGAGAAGAGCTCCATGCCGCAATTGGTGTGATGGATCACGAACCAGGTCCGCGTGCCCAGCAGCTTGTGCGAGATCACCAGAGAGCGGATCGCGTCGTCCGTCGCTCGGCCGCCCGCGTTGCGGATGACATGGGCGTCGCCTTCGCTGAGCCCGGCATACTTCGCCGGATCGAGGCGCGCATCCATGCAGGTGAGAATCGCAAATCCGCGCGCCGGCGGCAGGGCCAGACCGCCCTTTTCGCCGAAGTCCTCGGCATAGGTGCCGTTCGCGGCAAGCACTTCATCATAGATCGACATCGGCCCAATCTCCGCATTGGTCAGAGGCGGCCAAGATGAGGGAGCTACAGCGGAGAGGCACGTCAGTTTTGTTTCAAAATCACGCTTGGGAAAGGAATATCAAATCAATTGACCAGAAAAATGAACGAGAAAAACCGTCGCGAAAGCGCACGAATCACGTGCGGCTCTCATGAGTTCCATATATTCGGCCTGTTCATTCTTATAGTTAATACGGATGTACTGTCGTTCTCTCTCAATGTCGGTGTCCGAGCGTTGATCGTCGGCTCTTTGTGATCCTGTCGGGGTCGACGAGGCGCTGCGCGCCCTGTCGCGCGCTTTACCACCACCAACCCTTCGGCCGGATTGTGCCGATCCAGAAGCGCCGCGGGAGGCAAGCGATTGCGTTTCATGGCGGCGGCTGAAAATCTTGTGCTCCGGACCTTCGCTCAGCCGGCGTCCATGGACGTGCTGCTGCTGAAGGGCCGCCGATCGCCAAGGCCCTGGCGGCTTGAAGAGAGCTAAGCCAGGCGGCTGCCGCTCTGCGCATCGGGGGAGATCCGCCGCGGCACCTCTGTCGAAAGCAGGAAATCTCCACGAGGAGACGAAGCGCCGGTCCGCTACCGTGCCCTTCTCCTGAGCCGAACCCAGTGTAGCGCTGGCATCCTGTTTCCAGTGGCTTCGAAGAGATAGCCGAGCGGGCTGCTGCCGACACCGGCGATGGTCAAGTGGAGGTCGGCGGAGCCAAGTTGGCGCGTCGGCAAAAGGGTGATGCCAAGTCCCGAAGCAGCCAGTCGCGATGAATGAGCATGCCGACGCCATGGAAAAGGCATGACTTTGCTTCCCGGCAACGCCTGCTGGCCCGAGGCTCCCATCTCGCTGTCGGCGCCTGCGCCGCAATGGGAGACGTTGACAGGCGGTGCGGTGCGCAACGGGCGATCGGTGGCAAGGCCCGTTACGGGCAAGTCGGTCTCCCGATCACGGCGGAATTGTATTTCCCGCAGGATGACTTCAGGCGCAATAGCTGACTTTGTCGATAAGGACAGTCGTCATTAGCCTGCGGCCATGATGTGCCCGAGACGGGCGCCCGCATTGTCGAGCAGGAACGACCCATGGCCGAAAAAGAGATCTGGTACACGCGTTGCCCCGTTCCGACGGCGTTGGGTCTCGCGGTTCGGCGCGGTGTGCTTGACGAAGCGATCGCCCCGCTCGGGCTCAAGCTGGCTTCGATCCAGCAATCCAGCAGCCGCGCGACCCAGACGTCGCATTTCACGCATACGCTGGCCGACTCCATCCGCCATGGCGGCAACACCCCGGCGATCTTCGCGCGATCGACTGGCGCAGACACCCGTATCGTAGCGCTCTCATGGACGCCGACGCCGCATCCTATCCTGGCGCTGCCACGCTCCGGCATACGTTCGGTCAAGGATCTGAAGGGCAAGCGCCTGGCTCTGTCGCTCCGCCAGAACGATGCGATCGACTTCTGGCGCGCTGCTGCATTGCGTGCCTACGAGGCTGCGCTGGCGACCGAGGGTCTCACGCTTGCCGATGTCGAACTGGTCGATCTCCCGGTCGAGCGCAGCTATCTCGACGAGAGCCGGCTGATCAGCGGCGCGAACCGCCTCGCCACCGGCGGTGATCTGCAGCGCGAGGAGGTGTTCGCCCTCATTCGCGGCAAGGTTGATGCCATCTATTCCCAGTCGGCTTTCGCCGCGGAGGTGGCGAGCTTCACCGGCGCCGAAGTGGTTTACGATGTCGGCCTCCATCCTGATCGCGTGGAGCAGGCGAATAATGCGCTGCCGGAGGCGTTCACGGTCTCGGCGAGCCTGATCGAGCAGGAATTCGAGGCGGTCGCGGCAATTCTGGCTGCATCGATCCTCTCCGCCGAATGGGCGAAGACGCATCATCGCGAAGCGGTCCGCATCATTGCCTCCGAACAGCATGTCGCCGAGGAAACGGTCGAGGTCGCCTACGGCCCCGAATTGACCCGGCATCTCGGCATCGACCTTTCGCCGTTCCGCGTCGAGGCGCTCGGCCGCCGCAAGGATTTCCTTCTGCGGCACGGCTTCATCACGGCCGACTTCGATCTCGGGACCTGGGTCGATCCTCGCCCGCTCCGCCGGGCCGAGGAAATAGTCGCTGCGCTTCGCGAGGCCGACCCTGAGGCCGCCACGGCCGGCATCCGCGCCGTCGCCTGAACCTTTCACGTCGGGGAACCACCATGACCGCCCATTTCACGACCGCCACCGACGCCGCGACGCCCGTCTTTGATCCGGCCACCGTGTTGCCGCCGGCCTCCGTCGATCCGGATGCGCCGCTGCGCTTCGCCCGCGCCTTCGGCGCCGAACTCGCCCGCATGGCGACGGCGCGCGAACGCGCCAATATCAGGCCGACCGAGGAGGTCGCGATCCTCAAGTCGAGCGGCCTGGTCAATCTCGTCATTCCCGAGCGCTTCGGCGGCCTCGGCGGCAGCATCGTGACGGCCCTGAAGGTGCTGGTCGAGATCGCGCGCGGCGATGCTTCGATCGGAGCGCTGCTCGGCTATCACTACACCAATGCCGGCGTCGCCCGTCTCTTTGACGTCGAGGGGGATGCCGAGGCGATCGACCGTCAGTCCGCGGCGAAGCGCTGGTTCTGGGGTAATGTCAGCCAGCCGGGCGCCCGCAGCCTGAAAGCGACGCCGGATGGCGCCGGCTTTCGCCTCAACGGCGTCAAGCATTGGAACACCGGCCCCTCGCTCGCCGATGTCACCACGGTGCTGGCACATCGCGACGATGCGGCCGAGCTCGCCTATTCGTTCATCCCCATCGATCGCAGTGGCCTCCGCTTCACCGGCGAATGGGATCATCTCGGTCTCCGCCGCGCCGAGACGCTGACGATCGAATTCGACGATGTCGAGGTTCGGCCGGAGGAGGTGTTCCGCTCGAGCTTTGGCCCGGTCACGAGCTTTCCGCCGCTCTATGTGCCGATCGGCGAGCTCTACTTCGCCAGCTATTATCTCGGCTCGACGCTCGGCGCGCTCGATGCGGCATCGACCTATACGCGGACCGAAGCGCGGCCCGTGCCCGGCTCCGGTGTCGCTGCGGCAACGGACGATCCCTATGTCCTGCACCAGTATGGCGAGTTCTGGACTGCCGCCGAAGCGGCACGCGCGTTCTTCGAAACGGTAGGCGCCGAGGTCCAGGACGGCTTCGAGCGGCGGCGAACGATCACGCCGCGCGAGCGGGCCGTCCTCGGCGTCCGTTCCAATGCCGTGCGCGCCTTCGTGACCCGTATCGGCCTCGATGTCACGCCGCGCATCTATGAGGTGACCGGCGCCCGGGCGACCCGAAACGACTGCGGCTTCGACCGCTTCTGGCGCGATATCCGCACCCACACCCTGCATGACAGCCAGCATTACAAGCTGCGCGCGATCGGCGACTACGCCCTGAACGGCGTCGCCCACGAGCCCCCCAACTTCGCCTGAGATCGATCCGAAAGCCGCCCCCATGACCGCCGTCAGCCCCATCAAGATTGCCGCACGACCCGTCGTCGCGCCGGCCTCGCTCGACTATCTCCGAGCCCGCTCGCTCTTCGACCGGCCACACAGTCCGCTCGAAGAGAAGTGGCTCACCGTTGCTCGAGAGGTTTCCGCGGAATTTTCCAAGGCCGCCGTCGAAGGCTATCGCACGCGCCGCCGTCCGACCGCCGAGATCGAGCGCCTCAAGTCGTCCGGCCTGTCGACGCTGCTGATCCCGGAATCGCATGGCGGCGGTGGCGGCGACTGGCGGCTCGTCGTCGAGGTGATCCGCGAGATCGCCGCCGGTAACGGTTCGCTCGGCGTGCTCCTGACCCACCATTATTTCGGCATTGAGGGCATCGGCTCCCTGCCGGAGCCGGCGCGCAGCGAGGCTTGGCGCGATGCCGTCGCCACCAAGCATTTCCGGGGTGTCATCGCCAATCCGCGCGATCCCGAGATCATCGCGACGCCGATCGGCAACGGCAAGTTCGCGCTCAACGGCCGCAAGACTTTCTGCACCGGTGCCGCCTTTGCCGACCAGATCGGAGCGCAGGTTCGCCGCGCCGACACCAAGCAATATGTGCTGGCGATCCTCCGTCCGCCGCTGGACGGTCTTACCCATCATGGCGATTGGGATGCGATCGGCCTGCCTCAGGGCGACAGCGGCACCTTCACGCTCGAAAATGTCATCGTCGACGAGAAGGACCTCCGCGCTTTCGGCCCGCCGCCGGAGGAGGGGAAGCCGAACGAACCCAATCTCGGGCCCCTCGGCGTGCCCTCCGGCAATCTGGCCTTCTCGAATGTCTATCTCGGCACGGCGGTCGGCGCCCTCCGCGCCGCGCGCGACTACATCCAGACCGAGACACGGCCATGGATCATCTCGAAGGCGCAGCGCGCCGCCGAGGACGACCTGATCATCAATGGCTATGGTGAGCTCTGGCTTCAGCTCGAGCAGGCGCTCGCCGTTGCCAATCATGCCGCGGAGAAGGTGCAGCAGGCCAAGAACCTGCCGCCCGATGCGCTCACGGAAGAACTGCTCGGCGAGTTGCGCGTCGTCGTGGCGACCTTGAAGGTCGCCGCGACGCGGGCGAGCGTCGACATCACCTCGAAGATCTTCGAGCTGATGGGCGCCCGATCCTCTGCCAACAAGTACGGCTTCGACCGGTTCTGGCGCGACGCCCGCACCTACACCCTGCACAGCCCGGTTTTCTACAAGGTCCGCGAGCTCGGCGAATGGGGCCTCAGCGGCACCTATCCCCCGGCAACCTTCTACACCTGAGCCGCATCACTCCGTCGAGACAGTCGATCCCATGAACGCCCCCGCCGGCATCCGGCATCCAGAACCGATCCTTTCCGCCAGCGAGCGGCGCGCTCGCGCCGACGCCTATCGGGGCGATTTCGACCCGCAACGGCCTGCGGCCGTGCTTTTCGACGAAGAGGAGGCCGTGGCTGTCGCCATCGCTTTTGCCGCGGAGATCGAAGCCGCCTCGGCCGATCGATCGCTGGAGGCGATCCCGCCGCTGGCCGAGCTGGAGCGCGCCTCCGAACTCGGCCTCACCAGCCTCTTCGTCCCGCGCTCGCATGGCGGGCCGGAGGCCTCCTACTGGACGCTCGCCCGGGTCGTCGCAGCGATCGCGCGGGTCAATCCGAGCGTTGCCCAGATCCTGATCGCGCAGTATTCCCTCGGTGACGTCATCACCGATCAGGGCACGACGGCGCAAAAGGATCATTTCCTGCCGCTGATCGTTTCCGGCGCCCGCATCGCGAACGCGCTGACCGAGGCCAAGACCCGCTCGGCCGCCGATTTCACGACGAAGCTCAGCCGCGAGACGGATGGCTATCGGCTCGATGGCGAGAAGTTCTATACGACCGGGTCCTATGTCGCGCACTGGTTCCCGGTCCTCGCGCGCGACGACGACGGCAACGTCGTCTATGCGTTCATCGCCCGCAATGCGCCCGGCCTGACCATTCTCGACGACTGGCGTGGGATCGGCCAGCGCGCCACGGTGAGTGGAACGGCCCGCTTCGATGGCATTCGCGTCGAGGAGATCGCGGTCGTCAGGCCCAAGGGGCCGCCGCGGCCGCACAGCGGCAATACCTTCGCGCAGCTGCTGCATGCGGCTGTCGATGTCGGCATTGCCCGCGGGGCGCTGGACGCAGCCGTGCGTTTTCTCACCGAAAAGGCGCGCGCCTGGCCGGAGGCGAGGGTGGAGCGCGCCTCCGAGGAGCCGCACACCATCAGGACCTTTGGCGAACTGAAGGTTCTCGAAGAAGCTGGCGACGCACTCGTGGAGCGGGCGGCGCATGTGCTGCAGCGCCTGCGTGCAAGCCCCGACGACGCCGCGCTTCAGACGAAGGTGGTCCTCGCCGTTGCGGCGGCCCGCGCGGCTGCCGATCACGCGGCGCTGACGGCCTCGAACGAGATCATCGCGCTCGGCGGCGCGAGAGCCTCGCTCGAGGCATGGAATCTCGACCGGTTCTGGCGCAACGCCCGCACCCACACGGTGCATGACCCGATCCGCTGGCGCCACCATGCGATCGGCGATTTCCACCTGAACGGCGTCATTCCGCCCGACAACGCACGCGCCGCCGCTTCCTCCTCGAACAGCCAGGGATCCTGAGCATGGCCCCTTCCGCTCCCGCCGACACGCGCGCGGTGGATACGATCTGGTACACCCGCTGCCCCGTTCCGACGGCGTTCAGCGTTGCGATCAATCGCGGCTTCATCGAGCGCGAATTTGCGTCCGATGGTATCCGGATCGCATCGCTGCAGCAGGCGGCCGATCCGAAGACACTGCAGTCGCATTTCAATCACAGCCTCGGTGACAGCTTCCGATACGGCGGCAACATCCCGCCGATCTGGGCCCGCTCGGAAGGGGCCGACACCAAGCTGATCGGCCTTGCCTGGATCGATGCGCCGCATGTCATCCTGACGCTGCCGGAATCCGGCATCCGGACTGTCGCCGACCTCAAGGGCAAGCGGCTCTCGGTGCCGCGACGCGTCAACGACCAGATCGACTTCTGGCGCGCCGGAGCGATCCGCACCTATGAGGTGGCACTCGCCACCGAAGGACTGACGCTCGACGATGTCGAACTCGTCGATGTGCCGATCGTGCCCGGCTACATCGATGCCGGAACGGGTTCGGCGATCACGGGCTCGATCTTCTCCTCGGCCCGTCGCCGCAGCCCGCTCAGCGGCGACCTCGCCGCTCTGGTCGAGGGCAGGGTCGATGCGATCTTCACGGAGAGTTCGTTCTCGGTCCATCTGCGCAAGTTTCTCGGCGCCCACGTCGTCTATGACGCGCACAGCCATCCCGATCCGCGCGCCCGCCACAACAACGCCATTCCGCAAGCCTTCACGGTCAGCGCCGGCCTCGTCCGCGACCGGCCCGATCTCGTCGCGCGCGTCATCGCCGCCACCATCGAGGCGGCCGACTGGGCAAGGGCGCACAGGGACGAACTGATCCGCATCACGGCCCTCGAGGCAAACGTCTCGGAGGAAATCGCCGACTACACCTATCCGTTGCTCGAGCAGCAGCTCGAGACCGGCTTCACGCCCGAGGCGGTCGACGCGATCCGCCTGCGCAAGCAGTTCCTGCTCAGCCACGGCTTCATCAAGACGGACTTCGATCTCGAGGACTGGATCGATCGTGCCCCTCTGCAGGCGGCACAGGATCTCGTCCGGGCGCGTCGTCTCGCCCGCGCCGCCTGAGCCAGCCCTTCCCGAGGCCGGTCTCAGCCGGCCTTTCTCAATGAGGACCCCCAGCATGTTCCAGACAACCCGCCGGTCGGCGCCGCGCAGCCTCGCTGTTCTTGCCGCTGCCGCGCTTTCGCTGCCTTTCGTCACGCTCGCGGCGCAGGCCGAGGAGGCTTCTCCTGCCGTCAAGGAAGCCGCCGCCATTGTCGAGGCTCATCTCGGCACGCCGCAGTTCTGGGCGCCGCCGGCCTTCGATGCGAAGCCGGCGGCCGGCAAGACCGTCTGGTGGATTTCCGACTACAAGACCAACATCCTGAAGCAGTGGGCGATCCAGGGCGAGAAGGCCGCGAGCGATGCCGGCCTCAAGTTCCACCTCTATGACGGCGGCGGCTCGGTGCCGGAGCAGGTGCGCGGCTTCGATCTTGCCATCGCCGCCAAGGCCGATGCCATCGTGCTCGGCACCGGCTATCCGGCCGTCGCCTTCACGGCGCAGGTGGCCAAGGCGAAGGCCGCCGGCATTCCCGTCTTCAGCATCAACAGCCATCCGCTCGGTCCGGACGCTCCGCCGAAGGTCGACGGCCATGTCGCGGATGTGAGCTACAACTATCCCGAGGCCGGCAAGCTGCTTGCCGACTGGTTCGTCGCCGATTCCGGCGGCAAGGGGCACGTCCTGCTCGTCGACATCTCCGGTCTGCCCAGCGCCGGCTGGACGCTGGACGGTTTCCGCGCCGAGGTGAAGCGCCTCGGCGTCGACGCCAAGATTTCCGAGGCCTCGACCAGCCTCGGACCGTCGGTGCAGGCGGATCTCGCCAATGTCGCGAGCACTGCGATCCTCCGCGATCCCTCCATCGGCTACATCATTCCGCCCTTCGACGATTTCGCCCTGTTCGTCCAGACCGGCCTGTCGCAGGCCGGCGCGCGCGGCGCCAAGGTGAAGACAGCCGGCTTCAACGCCGTGCTGACCCAGGTCACCAACCTGAAGCGCGGCGGGACCCCGCTCAAGATCGATCTCGGCGGCCCGAACCAGTGGTTCTCCTATGCGGTGATCGACGACGTGCTGCGCTCGCTCACCGGCCAGCCGGCGATCCACGACTACAAGATCGGCTACAAGATCTTCAATCACGAGAACACGCAGTCGATCGACACGACCAAGGAGGTCGCCTCCGACTGGTACGGCGTCGACTATGCGCCGCTGTTCAAGAAGATCTGGGGCCTGCAGTGAGGTCACTGCGCCAGACCGCCGGCGCTGCCGCGCCGGCGCTTCACCTCGGCAATGCCTCGATGGCATTCGCCGGGGTCACGGTTCTGCGGAATGCCGCCCTCCGCATTGCGTCCGGCGAAATCCGGGCGCTGGTCGGCAAGAACGGCTCCGGCAAATCGACGCTGATCAAGATCCTCGCCGGCTATCATCGCCCGAGCGAGGGCACGACGCTGGAGATCGGCGAACGCCCGATCTCCTTCCCAGCCGCCAGCGACACGCTGCGTGCCGCCGGATTGGCCTTCGTGCATCAGGATCTCGGCCTCATCCCCGAGGCAAGCATTCTCGACAATGTCCTCGTCGGCCGTTTCGGCGCGCGGCGCCTCGCAAGGATCGCCTGGACACGCGAGACGCAGCGTGTCGGCCGCATGCTGGCCCGGTTCGGGCTCGACCTCGACCCGACCCGCCCCGTCCGCGGATTGTCGCCGGTCGAGCGCGCCTTCGTCGCCATCGCCCGCGGCTTCTTCGATGCGGAAGCGGCGGGAGGCGGCGTCATCGTGCTCGACGAGCCGACGGCCTTCCTGCCCGAGGCGGATGTCGAGCGCCTGTTCCGCGCAATCCGCGCGCTCGCCGACGACGGCCACGGCGTCATCTATGTCAGTCACCGGCTCGACGAGGTGCTCGACCTCGCGCACAGCGTGACGGTGCTGCGCGACGGCGTCGTCGTGCATGAGGGGCCGACGGCCGGGCTCGACGAGGCCGAACTCGTGCGGCACATCCTCGGCGAGGACGCGCGCAGCTTCTATCCCGAGCTGGCGCCGGCGGGCAAAGAACTGGTGCTCCAGGTCGACGGCCTTTCGGGTGAAACGGTCCGCGACCTGACATTCGGCATCCGGCGCGGCGAGATTGTCGGGCTTTCCGGCCTTGCCGGCGCGGGCCACGAAGAGGTGCCCTATCTGATTGCCGGGGCGAAGCCGGCAGTGGCCGGCGCGGCCGTCTTCGGCGCCACACGGCTCGATGCGCGGGCGCTGCGTCCCGACGTGACGCGCCAGCTCGGTATCGCCCTCCTTCCGGCGGATCGGCAGCGGTCGAGCGGCGCCCAGAACGCCACCGTGCGCGAGAATGTCAGTCTGCCCGTTCTTCGCCGGTACTTCCGCTTCGGCATCATGCAGGGCGGCGCCGAGCGGAAGGCCGTGACGCGCCTCGTGCACGCCTTCGGCGTACGCCCCGCCGATCCCGAGGCGGTGTTGCGGACGCTCTCCGGCGGCAACCAGCAAAAGGCGCTGCTTGGCAAATGGATGCAGACCAACCCGGCCGTGCTCCTGCTGCATGAGCCGACACAGGGAATCGATGTCGGCTCGAAACAGGACATCTTCCGCAAGATCGAGGAGATCGCCGCATCCGGCGTCGCCGTGATCATCGCCAGCGCCGAGGCGGAGGACCTCGCCCGTCTCTGCCACCGGGTCGCCGTCCTGCGGCGCGGGCGGCTGGCCGGCATCCTTGCTGGCGATGCCCTCAGCGAGCGCGCCATCTCCGATCTCGGCTTCCGCGACCAGGGCGGCAGCGAACCCAGTCCTTCCGCGAGGAGCCTCCCAGCATGAGCCACGAAGCCGTCCCCTCCTTGCCGGCTGCCCGGCCATCGCGAGACCTGCCGCGCGCGCTGGCTTTCCTCGGCGATCTCGAACGCTTCGGGCTCGTCTATGTCTGGCTGCTGCTGATCATCGGCTGCAGCCTGTTCGTGCCCTCGTTCTTCACCCTGTCGACCTTCCAGATCGTGCTCGGCTCGCAGGCGACGCAGATCGTCCTTACGCTGGCCGTCGTGGTAGCGCTGCTCGGCGGCGAGTTCGATCTCTCGGTCGCCAATGTCATGGCTGTGACGGCGACAGCAGTGGTGACGCTCAACACTGATTATGGCTGGCCGATCGGCTGGACGATCCTCGCGGTCGTCGCGGCGGCGACGGCCTTCGGCGCGCTGAACGCCTTCATTTCCGTTCGGATCGGCGTGCCGTCGATCATCACGACCCTCGGCTCCGGCACGCTGCTGATGGGCGCTTCCAATGGCTGGGCCGGCTCGGCCCCGCGCGGCGGCGTCGACCAGCGCCTCGTCGATCTCGTTTCGCTCGATCTCTACGGGCTGCCGCTGGCGATCTATGCGACCTTCGCGATCGGGACCGCGCTCTACTACATCCTCGAGCATACCCCGGTCGGCCGCGCCTTCGTCTTCGCCGGACAGAATGCCGAGGTGGCTCGGCTCGCAGGCATCCGCGTTGCGCGCATGCGCGCCGCCTCGCTGGTCTGGTCGGCCGTGCTTTCGGCCGTCGCCGGCATCCTCCTTGTCGGCATCACCGGCGCCTCGGTCCCGGCTGTCGCCAGCGGCTACCTGCTGCCGGCCTTCGCCGGAACCTTTCTCGGCAGCACCGTGATCCGTCCCGGCCGCTTCAACGTCGTCGGCGTTTTCGTGGCGATCTATTTCCTCGTCACCGGCGTCACGGGACTGCAGCTGCTTGGCTATACCGGCTGGGTCAACGACGTCTTCTACGGCGCCTCGCTGGTAGTGGCGGTGGTGGTGACCCAACTCATCGCAAAGAGCCGTGCCAGTGGCGGGAACGTGGCGCGGGCTGCCTAGCCTGCGCAGGCGGGCGTCGAGCCGGCCGAGCGCTGCGGCGGCGGCCGCGTGGTTTGCCGTCGCGGACGCCTTGCCAGCCCTTGCGGAGACGCGCCCTTATGTAGCGTCAGCTGCGGCCGCTCCGGCACGTGCGCGCACCGGCTGAACCCTGAACCGGGAACCCGACCATGAGCGATCACGATCACAGCCATGATCACCCTCATCACCATGATCATGACCATCCGCAGGAACCGCGCTGGAAGCACGATGGCGTCCGCGTCATCAAGGGCGACCGCCTCGACGACAATACGGCACAGACGCCCGGCATGTACCGCCAGGCGGCGATCAACCACGCCCGCGTCGGCGCCCAGAAGCTGTGGGCCGGCACCGTGACGATCCAGCCGAACGCCAAGACGGGCGTGCACCATCACGGCGCGCTCGAAAGCGTCATCTTCGTCGTGCGCGGCCGCGCCCGCATGCGCTGGGGCGACCGGCTGGAATTCGTCGCCGAGGCCGAGCCCGGCGACTTCATCTTCGTGCCGCCTTATGTTCCGCATCAGGAGATCAATGCCGATCCGGGCAAGCCGCTCGAATGCGTGCTCGTTCGCTCCGACAATGAGGCCGTCGTCGTCAATATCGATACGGTCGATCCCGTCGAGAAGCCGGAAGAGGTCTATTGGGTCGACCCGATCCACAAGCATCCCTGATGCAGGACTTGCCCGTGACGTCTCCGCCAGGCTGCGCACATGGCGAGCGGTCGTCTCGCCCTCGGATGTTGCACGGCGGCGACTGATTGCGCGAGCGGGCGAGGCGAGGGGCTTCCGCCGCAGCCTACCGCTGGACTACCCCATCGGCCGGAACATCCTCCGTCACCCAGGCATGGGCGCCGATGACCGCCCCGCGGCCGATGGTGACCCGGCCGAGCACGGTCGCGCCGGCATAGATCACGACATCGTCCTCGACGATCGGGTGGCGCGGAATGCCCTTGACGAGCGAGCCGGTCCCGTCGGCGGGAAAGCGCTTCGCGCCGAGTGTCACAGAATGATAGAGCCGAACATTGCGCCCGATGATGGCGGTCTCGCCGATCACCACGCCGGTGCCGTGGTCGATGAAGAAGCGCGGGCCGATTTCCGCGCCGGGATGGATGTCGATGCCGCTCTGGGAGTGGGCGATCTTCGAGATCAGCCGGGCGAGAAGCGGTGCGCCGAGCCTGTGCAGCGCATGCGCCAGGCGGTAGTGGATCACGGCCTGGATGCCGGGATAGCTGAGCAGGATCTCGGCAAAGCTGGCCGCGGCCGGATCGCCCTCATAGGCAGCCATGAGATCGCCGACCAAAAGCGCGCGGATGGCTGGGAGTTCACGCGCGAAGGCGCGGGTGATGACATGCGCATCTGCCGAAAGGTCGGCGTCCGGCCGCGCCTCGGCGGGATTGAACTGCAGGCCGCGCCGCACCTGTTCGGCGAGCGATTGCAGGCTGCGCCCGAGCGTGTCGCCGACGAAATAGTCGATGCTCTCGCCCGTCAGGTCGCGCGCGCCGTAATGGGTTGGAAACAGCGCGGCGGAGAGTTGCTCGACGATCGCGACCAACTCCGTCCGGGACGGCATTTCCCGGACGCTCCTGCGGTGCCGGACGTTGTGCAGGACCTCCCGCGACTCCCGGAGTTCCGCGACGATGATGTCGAGATCGAAGCCGCCATGAGCCTCGAGGTCGTCGGGGATCGGTTTCAAGGTCGAAGTCTCCGGCGGGCCGATGGGGTCGCTGCACCGCGGCGGGTCATGAGGGATAAGGGAGAAATTCGGGATCGACCGGCAGTTGAAGCGCTTGCAGCAGGGCGTTGGTCTCCGACGCCATGCCGATGACCGACAGCAACTCGCCATGCTGGGCGTCCGTCATTCCCTTCGCGCGCGCTGCGGCCGTGTGGGAATGGATGCAGTAGGAACAACCATTGACCGTCGAGACGGCAATGTAGATCAGCTCCTTGGTCAGCGGATCGAGCGCGCCCGGTGCGACCATCACTTCCTTGAGGCTCGCCCAGGTCCGCTCGAGAAGCGCCGGCTGGTTAGCGAGCGCCCGCCAGACATTGTTGACGAAATCCGACTTGCGGGTGGCGCGGATATCGTCGAACACCGCCTTGACGCGGGCGTCGGCGGCGACTTCGGCGTCGGTCCAAATCTTCACGGTGCTCATCGTAGCGATCCCTGTTTCAAGCTGGTTGGGCGTTGGCCCGCGCTCGGCGGAGCGGCACCCTCAGTGGACGGAGGCATACATGATCCGCTCCTCGCTCGCGTCGTGCGGCGAGAACTCTTCAACGGCCCGACCCTGGCGATAGACCAGGATGCGGTCCGAGAGGTTCAGGATCTCCGGCAGGTAGGACGAAATCACGATCACAGCGAGACCGTCGTCGGCAAGCGTCTCGATGAGGCGGTGAATCTCGGCGATCGCCGCGACGTCGACCCCGCGTGTCGGCTCGTCGAAGATCACGAGTCGAGGTTTCTGGACCAGCCCCTTGCCGATGACGACTTTCTGCTGGTTGCCTCCCGACAGTTCGACGACGCGGGCATCGGGATCGATCGAGCGGATCGCGAGCGTCCGACTCCAGCGCTCGGCGAGTTCGGTCATCTCGCTGCGGCTCACGATCGCCGAGCGTTCCAGTCCGGCGGCCAGCAGGCCGGAATAGAGGTTTTCGGCGACGGACATGGTTTCGAAGAAACCTTCCAGCTGGCGATCCTCGGTGACATAGACGATCCCGTCCCGAACGGCCGGGCCGGGTGTCGCATAGCGCACGGGCCTCCCGTCGAGCGCGATCTCGCCGCCGCGGCGGAAGTCGCGCTTCAGGATGCCGGCGATGATCTTGGCCGTCTCGGTACGGCCGGAGCCGACGAGCCCGAACATGCCGGTGATCTGGCCTTCGAAGATCGCGAACGACGTGTTCTTCACGATGGCGCCGAGCGAGACATCCTCGACGGAGAGCACCTTGCGCCCCGGCGGACGCACGCGCCGCTCGCGGCCCGGCGCGGTCGCCGGATCATCGTCAAGGCTGCGTCCGACCATGGCGTGCACGATCGTCTCGCGGGTGAACGCGGATGTCGGCCCCGTCACGACCTTTTCGCCATCGCGCATGACCGTGATCCGGTCGGAGATGAGCAGGGCCTCCTCGAGCGCGTGGCTGATGAATACGACCGTGACGCCGCGCTGCTTGAGACGGCGGATGAGGGCGAAGAAATGGCGCTTTTCCTCGGGCGTCAGCGTCGCGGTCGGCTCGTCGAAGATGATGATGCGCGCCTTGAGGCGCACGGCACGGGCAATCTCGACCATCTGCCGCTTCGCCGCGCCGAGCGAGGCGACGGACGCGGTCGGGTCGACAGTGAAATTCAGCGATTGCAGGAACTGCTGGGCGGCGATGGTGATGCCACGCAGGCGATTGAACAGCTTCTCGTCGCCGAGATAGAGATTCTGCGCCACCGTCATCGAGGGGACGAGGCTCGTTTCCTGGAACACCATGGCGATGCCGCGCCGGAGCGCGTCGGCGGGTCCGGCAAAGCGGGCGGGCTCGCCGAGGTAGACCATCTCGCCCGATGAGGGCTCGACGACGCCGGCCATCATCTTGGTCAATGTCGACTTGCCGGCGCCATTCTCACCCAGCAGCGCATGGATCTCACCCGCTTCGAGATCGAAATCGACCCGGCTGACAGCCGGATTGCCCCGATAGCTCTTGCTGATCTGCCGCATCTCGAACAGTGGCGTCATCGATGCGACTCCCCGGCATCAAGCACGATATTGCCGCCTTTCGAGGCCGCGAGGACCCGCCCCCCGTGTTCGATGACGGAGGTGATGCCATGGCGAGCGCCGTTCGCGCGGCTATGCAGGCTCGAGACCGGCTGCAACTGAGCGTCGAGACGCGCGGCCAGTCCATAGGATCGGGAAGGCGCCCAGGGCTTGCGCACCCCCATGGTGACGATGGCACCGCTTTGCTGCGGCTCGAGGAAGCTCGCGCCCGAGCTGAGGCTGGGCGCGATCCACCGCTCCTGCGGGATCGTCGCGAGCATCTGCCGGCGGTAGCCGTCCTCTCCGAGCACGAATTCCACGAGGCGGTTACGCGGCGCGAATAACGAAAGCCAGGCCCCGCCGCCTGCCGCCGCGGCGAGGCGACCGGGATAGCCCGGCAGGGAATCGAGCACTGGCGCCTCGCGCCCCCGGCCGTCTGCGAGAATGCGGATCAGACGGTGCCGCCAGGCTTCCGACACGACGATGGAATGATCCGGCGTGACCTGGATGCCTGCCGGCCAGGCGAGATCCGCGGCGAGCAGAGTCTCCGTCCCGTCCGACAGATCGACCCGCCAGAGCGAGCCGGACGCTCGCTTTTCCATCAGATCGCGGGCCCAGGCGGACGGCGGATTGGATGCCGAGCCCTGGCAGACCAGAATGATCGATGGCGACAGGATGGCGATGGCCGTGGGGCAGCGAAGCGCCTGTGGACCGACATGGGGCCATGATCGCCCGTCCGCAGCGCCTCCGACGATATGGAGGCTGCCGTCATCGAGGCCCGCGACGAAGCCGCCGTCCGCAAATGTCGCCAGCGCGGTGATCTCGGCGGCGAAATGCCTGACCGGGCGCGGCGCCCCGCCGCTGGCCGGCCATTCGAGGACCGTCCGGCCGGATGCCACCAGCAGGCGATCCCCGGCGCTGGCCAGCGAATCCGGCGCCGGGCAGGCGAGGATCGCCTCCGCCTCGTCGAATGCGGCGTTCGGCTTGAACGCGCCGTCGAGCGGAGGAATGGTTACGGCCTTGCCGCGGAACGGGTCGAGCAGACGGTCCCAGATCGTCATGCCGCACCTTGCCAATAGGACGACCAGCTGGTCCAGTTCGGGTCGGCTCCCGGCAGCTTGTAGCGACCGATCCGGTTGTTGAGGATGCCGCCGATCCAGAGATAACCCTTGTGCTCGCGCATCGAGGTGACCATGGCGTGGCTGTCGCCCTTCAGGTCGGCGAGCGTATCGACGATGCGGCCGGCCTCGTCGAATTTGACGACACCGCCGGTGTTGATGTTGGGAAACAGCCAGTCGTCCGGCGGCAAGCGCCGCGTCATGCGCTTGCGGAAGCCAGGATTGCGCAAGGCGAGGTCGAAGGATGGTGTGCGCATTCCGAGCCACGCCATCCAATAGGTGCCGTCCGAGGCGCGGTTGATGTTGTCGGGGTAGCCCGGCATGTCGCGGATGAGGCATTCCATTTGTCCAGCCCTAGGCCCCTCGATCCAGTAGCGATGGATTCGGCAGGCCCAGGATTCCGCAATCAGCAGCGACTTGCCGTCATGGGCGAGGCAGACGCCGTTGGCATAGCGCAGCTTGTCATGAACGGTTCGAGTGCGGCCGGTCTTCGGATCATAGACGAGCAGGCGGCCGGTCGGTCGGCTCTCGATCGAATCGAGTGCCCAGTCATGCGCGTCGTAACGGGTCGTCGAATCGGTGAACCAGATCCGGCCGTCGGGGCCGATGTCGCAGTCGTTGGGATCGCGGAGCCGCGCATCGTCGACGACGGAAAAGACCGATCGCCGCGTCTCCGTCGAGAGCTGTGTCACGGTCCGGTCCGGTGCGATCGAATAGAGCCCCATGGCGCCAACGCAAGTCTTGATCGCGCCGTCGCGGTCCATCGCGAGCCCGAGCGGAAAGCCGCCGATATGGGCGAAGACTTCCTGCCGCGTGTAGTCGGGCGCCAGCCAGCGCACGATCTCCCCATGCCTCGTGCCGGAATAGAGATGGTCGTCGCGGTCGAGGATGATGTCTTCGGGTCCCTCGACCGTTCCGAGGGCGATCGCCTCCGCTCCTGCAAGGCGGTTGTCGAGCTCATAGGGCGTGCCAGAGCCTGGAACGGCAGAGACGAGGGCGCCCATGGCGTGATGCACGGGGGCGACATAGACCTCGTTCAGCACCTTGTGGCGATTCTTGAGCCAGCCGATGTCGAGCACCACGGCGAGGCCGAGCAGTAGGCCGAGCATCATCTGGTTGGTGCCGGTGCCGAAGCCGAGGCGGATCAGCCCGTTCGTCATGACGAGCACGACGATGGCGCCGATCAACCCCTTGGCGATTGAACCGCGCCCGCCACCGAGGCTGTTGCCGCCGACGACCGCCGCCGTGATCGCCATGAGTTCGAGACCGGCACCAGTGCCCGGTCCGGTGCCGGAAAGCCGTGCGGCGACGAAGAAACCGGCGAGGCCACAGCAGAGGCCCGAGATCACGTAAGTGAGGAATACCGTGCGGCGGATGTCGATGCCGGCATTGAAGGCCGCCCGCCGCGATCCGCCGACGGCGGTGATGTGCCAGCCGATCTTCGAGCGGCTGATCACGACATGGGCGATGATCGCAAACAGCGCCGCGGCGATCGCGCTCACCGGCAACCCGGCAACGGAGCCGGTGCCGATCCAGTCGAAATTGTCGTTCATCACCGGCGATGTCTGCATCGCCTTGCCGTAGCGTATGATGAGGATGTCGTAGATCGAGCGACCGATGATCAGCGTCACCAGCGTGGTCAGGAACGCCCTCAGGCGTAGATAGCCGATCAGCAGCCCGTTGAAGGCACCGAACAGGGCGCCGGTTCCGAGCGCCGCAAGCGCGGCGAGCCAGATCGGTGCCTCGCCGACATAGATCGCCATCACGGCCGAAAACACCGAGAGCGCATAGATCGAGCCGATCGAGAGGTCGATGCCTCCACCGAGCATCACGACGGTGAGGCCGATCACCACGATCAGGAATTCGGCCAGCTGCCGCGTCGTCTCGAGCAGGCTTCCGGGCGAGAAGAAGCCGTTGATCGCGGTGCCGATCGTGGCGACCACGACCAGCAGGAACAGGAAGGGGACGAGATTGTCGGCCCAGCGCTTGGTCAGGACTTCGCCGATAAGATGATCGGGAACGAGATTGTAGCGGGCCCGCGACAACAATTCGGAAAAACGCATGCGCGGAAGTCCTGACGCAAAGGCTGCAGGAGAGGCGAGGGCTGCCGTCCGCCGGATCGGTACCGGCGGACGGCGGCGATGAGGCTTACTTTGCCGCGGCTTGCTCCGCCTTGATGTCGGCCAGGCTCCAGCAACTGTCCGGCTTCAGGTCGGCCTTTGTCGTCGCCTTTTCGAGCGTGTAGATTTGCGTGGTCGCGTCGCCCGGCTTCAAGTTGCTCTGCAGGAGGAACTTGATCAGCGCCACCACGTCGCGCGACTGGTTCTTGACCTCGGTCATCACCACCGCGCCATAGGTGCCGTCCTCGATTGCCTTGCAGTCGGCCGTCTCGCCGCCGCCGGTCGTCACGAGGAAGATCTTGTCCTGCAGCTTGGCGTCGCGGATCGCCGCCGCGGTTCCCGTCGCGTCGCCATCCCAGAAGTCGACGATGCCGCAGATGTCGGGATGCTGCTGCAGCAGCGTGGTCGTGACGCTCCGGGCAGTCGTTGCGTCCCAGTTGGAATCGGGCGCTCCGACGACCTGGAAGTCGGGATGGTCCTTCAGGACCGCCTGGATGCCGGCATACTGGTCGAGGCTCGAAGAGTTGACCTGATCACCCTGGATGAGGCCGAGCTTCTTGGAGGAATTCGGGCCACAGCCCTTGATCACCGCCTCGGCCTCCAGCCGGCCGAGCTTCTCCCAATCGGTGCCGACAAAGGCGTCGGTGTTGAAATTGGTGCGGTTGTCGACCTGGATGACGAAGATGCCGGCCTGCTGCGCCCGCTTGAAGAGCTTCGAATAGGACGCGAGGTCAGGCGCCTGGACGATGAGCACGTTCGGCTTGTCGGGCGAGGAAATGAGGTCGGTGATCGCCTGCGCGCCTGCGGCGATGTCCCAGTTCGGATCACGCGTCTCGAACACGCCGCCGAAGGCCTTCACTTCGTTGCCGATATAGTGAGCCCAGCCCTGGGCCAGGTCGAAGCCGAGGGCCATCGGCACCAGCGCGACGCGCTTGCCCTCGAGCGCGGCCTTGTAGGCGGCCGGACCGGGATTGGCCGGGGCATCCTCGGCAATTGCGGGCGCCGCCGTCAGGCAGAGCGCGGCCGTCAGCGCCAGGAGTGTTGATTTCAGGAGAGTCATGCGTCCTCGCTTCCCATTTTCGGTGGTTGAGCGATGCCGGTCCCCCGAGGGGCGGCACCCCGGTTTCAGATGTCGCCCTGCTGGCCCGTCTGTTCGTCGCGCGGATTGACACGGGCGTCGATCACCAGCGCGAGCAGCAGGATCAGCGCCTTGATCAGGTTCTGGTAGATGTTCGGCAGGTCCATGATCACCATGCCGTTCAGCATGATGCCGATCAGAAGCGCGCCGACGACGATGTTGCGCATGCCGCCGCGTCCGCCCGACAGGCCGATGCCGCCGATCACCACGACCAGGATGACGTCGTAGAGCAGGGTCGAATTGACGATGCGCGTGTTCATGCTTTGCAGCCCCGCGGCCGTTACGATGCCCGCGGCCCAGGCGAACAGCGCGCTGGTGATATATTGCGCGACGACCATCGGCCGGACCGGGATCCCCATGGCGCGGGCGGCCTTGTAGTTGTCGCCCATGAAATAGACGAAGCGGCCATATTTGGAGAAGCGGAGCACGACAAAGCTCAAGAGCGCGGCGGCGGCGAACAGCACCACCTCGACCGGCAGGCCGGCGAGACGTGCCTGGCCGAGTTCGAGCAGGAAGGATGCGGTGTCGGGCACCGGGACGGCGTCCTGACCGATCAGCTGCGAGCGAACGACACCGAACACGAAACTCGCCGAAGCGAGCGTGGCAAAGACCGACGGCACATCGGCATAGGCAATCAGGATGCCGTTGACGGCGCCGACTGCCACGACTCCCGCGAACACGATCATCGTCGCGCTCCAGGGCGGCATGCCGGATCCCATCATCTGCAGCTGCCAGGCGGTCGCCATGGCCATCACGGCGACCATCGATAGATCGATGCCGCGGCCGATCACGACGATGCCCATGCCGACGGCGAGGATGCCGAGCACGGCGATGCTGCGCACGATGCCGATCAGGTTGTTGGGGGCCAGAAATCCGGGAAGAACGATCGCATAAAGCAGGAAGAGGCCGACAGCGAAGCCGAGGACGATGCGTTCCTGGCTGAGACCTCTCCCATTGCCTCGGCCCGTCGTGCCGGCCGCACCGCTCCACTTGCCCCCGATAAACATTTGCCCCGCGGCCCCAGACGCCCGTCCCAGACACGGCCCACATTCGATTGCCGGGGCCGAGCATTTGACCCGCAATGTACCGCTCGCGACGAAGGCAATGGAGCCTGCCAACATCCGAATACCTTCCTTCGAGGAAATAACATTCCGCCGCCGGGCCAAGACCGGCAAAGCGGCGCCCTGCGAGAGCAGGCGGAGACGGATACGCGCCCCCCCGCCGTCTGTCATGCGGCGGGAACGGGCGGCGGCCCCAATGATTGCGGGCATGCCGGCATGAACGAGACTTCGATGCCCGCGCCGTCCGACTTCGGGCATCTTGCTCAGCAGAAGGGCAGGCGCCACCGGGAGCGACCCTGGGGCAGGCAATCCTCGGGATGCAGGCGATAGCGCGTCCTGGACGTCTGATCGCTCAGTGATCTCCGCCGGGCGACATCAGGGCCGCGACAGGCCGAGGTTGTCGCGCAGCGTCGTGCCCTCATAGGCGGTGCGGAACAAGCCGCGGCGCTGCAACTCGGGCACGACGAGCGCCGCGAACTGTTCGAAGGCGCCTGGAGTATGCGTCGGTATCGTCATGAAGCCGTCGGCGGCGCGACGATCGAACCATTCCTCCATGCGATCAGCGATCTCGACCGGCGATCCCACGAGGTTGCCCTCGGTGCGGGCACCATACCAGCGGCCGAGCTGCCTGAGCGTCAGGCCCTCGCGTGCCGAAATCTCGACGGCTTCCTTGAAGTGACCGAACACGCCCTTCACCTCGAGCGGAGGAAGCGGCTTGTCGAGGTCGAACTGCGAAAGGTCGACGTCGATATGGTAGGAAAGCCGCGCAAGTCCCGCCTCTGCCGGCACAAGCTCTTCGAAGTCGCGGCGCAATCGGTCCGCCTCGGCGCTGTCCCGCCCGACGATCGGAGTGACGGCCGGAAGGATCTTGATCTCGTCCGGATCACGCCCGAGCTTCTCGGCGCGGCCCTTGAGATCAGCATAATAGGCGATCGCGGACTCGATCGATTCATGGCTGCAGAAGATCACGTCGGCCCAGCGCGCCGCGAAGTCGCGGCCTTCGCCGGACGAGCCGGCCTGGATGATGACCGGATGCCCCTGCGGGCCACGCGGCACGCTGAGCGGGCCCTGCACCTGGAAATGCTTGCCGACATGATCGATCGAATGAACGCGCGCCGGATCGGCGAAGCTGGCGCTCGCCTTGTCGAGCACGAGCGAGTCATCGCCCCAGCTGTCCCAGAGCTTGGTCGCCACCTCGAGGAATTCATGGGCGCGCTCGTAGCGGTCGGCGCGACCGGGCAGCTTCTCGCTGCCGAAATTCAGTGCCTCGGCGTCCTGGAAGGAGGTCACGACATTCCACGCCGCACGGCCGCCGGTGAGATGATCGAGGGAGGCGAAGGAGCGCGCGACATTGTAGGGCTGCTGGAAGCCTGTCGAGACGGTGGCGCCGACGCCGAGATGACGCGTGGCGGCCGCGATCAGCGTGATAACCGGGATGGGATCGAGCCGCGGCGCGCCGACGCCGTAGCGCACGTGGTCGACGATCGAATTGCCGAAGCTGCGCGGTATCCCGACCGTGTCGGCGAAGAAGACGAAGTCGTAGAGGGCTGCCTCGAGAACGCGGCCGATCTCCTGATAGTAGTCGGGCGAGAACCAACCGAGCGCCGCATCGGGATGGCGCCAGCCGCCGACGCCGCCGGGCCCCGCATTCATGAAGGCGCCGAGATGGATGTGGCCGGGTCGGTTGATGGCCCGCGATTGCCGTTGTGACATGGTGGGATGTGCAACTCTGCTGGCTAAGGATGGTGAGCGCCGATGCCGCCGTCGGCAGCGCGGCGGCCGAACGGGACGCCGAGCAGACGGAGCAGGCGGCTGGCGAGCGGCGCTAGGGCGGGATCGTCCGGATCGCGCGGTCCGCGACCGGGAATGGTGACGACGTCCTTGACGACGCCGTCACCGAGCACGACGACGCGATCGGCGAGCCGCACGGCTTCGTCGACGTCATGCGTGACCATGACGACGCTCCAGCCATGGCGCTGCCAGAGATCGCCGACGAGATTCTGCATGTCGAGACGGGTCAGGGCGTCTAGCGCGCCGAACGGCTCGTCGAGCAGCAGCAATTCCGGCTTGCGCACGAGCGCCCGCGCCAGCGAGACGCGTTGCGCCTGGCCGCCCGAAAGCGTCAAGGGCCAGGCGTCGGCCTTGCCCTCGAGCCCGACCTCGGCCAGTGCCGCAAGCGCGATGGCCCGCCGGTCACGATCTGCGAGACCGAAGCTCACATTGTCGACGACCGAGAGCCAGGGCAGCAGCCGCGCCTCCTGAAAGGCGACGGCCAGCCGGTCGGTCGTCTCGATGCATCCGCCGCTGGCGCGGTCGAGGCCGGCTATGATCCGCAGCAGCGTCGACTTGCCGGACCCCGACTTGCCGACGATGACGACGAAATCGCCGGCGGGAATGACGAGATCGATTTCCTGCAGGACGGCCGTGCCGTCGAAGGCCTTCGATACCCGTTCGAGGCGGATGTCCGGCACGGCGCGAGCCTTACTTCGAGAGGTCGACGACGTAATCGGCGATGTTCGGCGCCTTGTCGATGAAGCCGAACTCGACATACTGCGCGCCCAGCTTGTTGAGATCGGCGACAGCCTTCTCGTCGAGCGGCAGGATGGTCGGCGTATCGAAGCCGGCCACGACCTTCACCAGGCCGTCCGAGGCGCCGAATTCCTTGTAGGCGTCGGTGATGATCGCCGGGTTCTTGTGCGCGCGCTCGGACTCGGCGACCAGCCCTTCATAGGCGGCCTTCAGTGCCTCGCGGTGCTTTTCGGCGAAGGCGCGGCTGACGATGTGGATCGAGACGTTGTAGGACGGCAACTGATCATTGGTGATGATCACTTTCGCGCCGGGTGTCGCAATCGCATTGGCGAGATTCTGGTCGTAGCTGGCGATCGCCGCGACCTGCCCGCTCGCGAAGGCGCTGGCGAAGCTGCTCGTATCGAGTGTCACCTTCTCAACCTTGGAGATATCAAGGCCGGCCTGCTTGAAGGCGAGATTGAGAATGTAGTCGCCGGTCGCACCCTCGCCGTCGATGCCGACCTTCTTGCCATAGAGGTCAGCGAGCTTTTCGACGCCGGAGCCCGGCGCGGCCACGATGCCCTGGCTGTTGCCGGAATATTTCTCCAGCGCGAAGGCAACCCAGTCACTCTTCTGCGCCGAGAGATTGACGAAATAGCCGGTGCCGGTGGAGGACGCGTCGGCATTGCCGGCCGTGACGGTGTTGTAGGCGGTGAAGGGGTCGAGCGGTCCGATGAATTCCACCTTCGCGCCGACCTTGCCGAGCTTGTCCTCGAGGATGCCGGTGGTGCGCACTGTGGTGAGATAATTCGCCGTCGGGAGATAGGCGACGCGGAACGTCACATCGTCCTCGGCGTGTGCCACGACCGCGGGCAGCGTCAATGTCAGCGAGGCCGCGGCAAGTCCGAGCGATAGCACTGTCTTCAGCATGGGGGCTTTCCTTGGAAACGGGGGAGCAGAGTGGTAGAGCGCGCTAGCGACCTGAATAGGAGGTTCGCCAGGCGAGCAGTCGTCCCTCAAGGCGGCGGACGAGGGCGTCTGTCAGGATGCCCAGGAGGGCGTAGATCACGATGCAGAGAAAGACCTGATCGGTGCGCACGAAGCGCTGCGCCTGCGCCAGGATGTAGCCGACCCCGGCATTGGCGTTGACGGTCTCTGATGTCACCAGCGCGATCCAGGCGATGGCGAGCGAGAAGCGCAGCCCCGTCAGGATCGAGGGCAGGGCGCCGAGGAACAGGATCCTTGTCGCGATGAGACGCTGCGGCACGCGATAGACGAGCCCGACCTCGACCAGCCTTCGGTCGACATTGCGCACGCCGGCGAAGGTGTTCAGATAAATCGGAACAAGCACGCCCACTGCGATGAGCGACACCTTCATCAGTTCGCCAATGCCGAAGGCGACGATGAACAGCGGCACCAGCGCATTGAACGGCACTGCGCGCAGCATCTGAAGCGGGCGGTCGGCGATGCTTTCACCGAGCCGGGAGTAGCCGGCCAGCAGCCCCGCACCGAGCCCGAGCACGAGGCCGAGGGCCGTGCCGGCCAGCACGCGGGCCAGGCTTGCGGCAAGTGCGGCCGGCAGACGGCCGTTGAGGGTCAATTCCCAGGCCGCAGCGAGCACATCGAAGGGCGAGGGCAACGCCCTCGGCCCGACCAGGCCGCTTGCCGTGACGATGGTCCAGAGCGCGAGGATCGCCAGCGTCGACAGCCAGGGGATCACCGCGGCAAGGCGCCCGGCGCCACGGCGCCTCAGCGAACCGATCCTGGCGCCTGCGCTTGCGGGCAGGCTTTCTGCGCCGGCGGCCATCGCGTTACCCCTCAGGCCGCTTCCAGCAGCGAGAGTTCGTCAAGCAGCCCGACGGCAAAACTCCCCGTCCCGAAGGCGGACCGCGCGGCCCGCTCCGCCGCTGTGGCCAGCACGGCATGCGCCGCGACGGCGGCATCGAGATGATCCGGGACGACGGCCGCGAAGGCCGCGACGAGACCGCCGAGGCTGCAGCCTGTGCCGGTGACCTTGGTCAGGTTGACGTGTCCGCCCGTGACCGCAACGATCCGTTCGCCATCGGTCACGTAATCGGTCGGCCCGCTGACCGCGACGATGCCCCCGGTGCGGCGCGCCAAAGCCTGTGCAAACGGGATCGCCTCCTCGGAGGAGGCCGTCGCGTCGACGCCCTTGGTGCCGCTTTCGCCGCCCGCCAGTGCGATCACCTCGCTCGCATTGCCGCGCACGACGGCGGGCTTCAGGGCAACCAACTCTGCAGCGAGACGGTCGTTCTCGGCCGCTCCGGCGCCGACCGTCACCGGGTCAAGAACCCAGGGGCGGCCGGCAGCCGAGGCCGCTCGCGCCACCTTCAGCAGCAACGCGCTGTCGTCGGAGATCAATGCGGCCAGATTGATCCAGACGCCGCCGGCGATGGTTGCGAAATGTTCGGCGGCGGACGGCAGGCCACCGATCGCCGGTGAGGCGCCGACAGCCAACAGCACGTTCGCGCTGAGCGGCGCGGCGATATAGTTGGTGAGGCCGTAGACGAGCGGCCGCCCGGCTCGAACAGCCCTGAGGCCGTCGACAACGGTGGAGTCGGGCCAGATCCTGGTCGTCATGATCGCGTCTCGTCTTCTGCCGGTGCTTTGAAGCGTGTCCGTCGCGCACCATCGCGGTGCCGCCGGTCACGATATGGCAGCAAGTCTATCGGCAGTTGTGCAGTGCGGAATGGACGTGCGTCGCAAACTTCGCCCATGCTGGCAATTGGCTTGCCCTGGATGTTGGAGATTGCGGAACGGCGTTCTGTTCGCTGCAGAAAACACGCTGGAATTTCACGAATCTCCGATTGCAACCGGGTGCGTCGACTGATTCAGTCGCGCGCCAGCGCAAGCGGCAGGGACGGATCAGCCGTCCACTCCTCCAGCGAGCCGTCATAGATTGTGACGTTGGCGGCGCCGAGCACCGTCAGGAGCAGGGCCGTTCCAGCCGCCGTGATGCCGCCGCCGCAATAAACGATGATCGGTTCCTTTGCGGTGAGCAGAGGGGCGAGAGCCTCGCGCAGCTGTCGATCCTCCTTGAAGCGATTATCGTCGCCGACGAGGTCGCCATAGGGGAGATTGAGGCTGCCGGGGATGTGTCCCGGCCGTGCATAGCTCTGCTCCGTGCCCGCGAAGACAGGAGGACGCAGAACGCAGGCGAGGACACCGGTCCGCTCGCCACGCGTGACCGCCTCGACTTCGGCGCGGTCGACGAAGAACCCGGCCTGCGCGACCGCGCTGAAGCGCCGCGGCTCGGCCGGCAAGGGCAATCCGGTTTCAAGCGGGTGGCCGTCGGCACGCCAGGCGCGGACGCCGCCGTCGAGAACGGCGACATTTTGGTGGCCGAAGGCGCGGAACAGCCACCAGAGCCGCGCCGCCCAGATCCCCGTCGAGTCATCATAGAGGACGATCGTCTCGCCGCCCGTCAGCCCGAGAGCACCGGCCGCGGCGGAAAACTGCGCAGCGCTCGGTCTGCTGAAGCTGAAGCGTGCCTCGGGATCGGAGAAATTGGCGGCGATGTCGGCGAAGCGCGCGCCCGGAATGTGACCGGCGGCGAAGGCGGATTCCGCTGGCCGCCAGAGCCGCCGGCCGTCGGCGTCGACGGACTTTTCGACGCTAGCGTCCAGCACGACGATGTCGCCGGAGTCCAGCGCCGCTGCGAGCCAACTTGCCGAAACGATCGGGGGGAGGGACATCGAATACCTTTCCGGGTTCGGGCGGGACGCCACTTGTACCGCGACTGAACGGGCGATAACTCTAGTAACCCGATCGCCTTGATAGACAATGGTGATCCCCACTGCCAGCAAGGATTTGCCGTGTCGCGCTCAGCCCATCACGCCCCGACGATCGACGATGTTGTTGCCGCTCATGCGACGCTCCGCGCGCGCCGTCCGCTCGTCCAGGCGATCACGAATGCCGTGTCGAGCAATTTCATGGCCAACGTGCTGTTGTCCGCTGGCGCGTCGCCCGCGATGGTCGACAATCCCGAGGAGGCGGCCCTGTTCGCCGGCATCGCCGACGGGGTCTTGATCAATCTCGGTACGCCGACGACGGCCCAGGTGACCTCGATGCGGCTCGCCGCAGCGGCGGCGCAGTCCGCCGGCAAGCCGTGGGTGCTCGACCCGATCGCCGCCGGCGGGTTGCCTTGGCGCGGGGCCGTCGCCGCCGAACTGCTTGCGTTCCAGCCGGCCATCGTCCGCGGCAATGCGTCGGAAGTCATCGGCCTCGCCGGTCTCGGCGGTGGCGCGCGCGGCGTCGACAGTTCAGCTGATCCGGCCGACGCCGTCCCGGCGGCTGTCGATCTGCTGGTCCATGCGTCGGCGGTCTCGGCGTCAGGGCCGATCGATCATGTGGTCGGCCGCGTCGGCGAATCCATCGTCCTCGTCAAGGTCGGCGGAGGCAGTGCTCTGCTTCCGCGCGTGACGGCGACCGGCTGCTCGCTGGGGGCGCTGGCTGCCGCCTATGCCGGAGTCTCAGCCGATCCGCTGACGGCTCTCGTCTCGGCGCACACCCACTTTGCCGTCGCAGCCGAAATCGCCGAGGTGACCGCCTCGCGGCCCGGCAGCTTTGCCGCCGCCTTCGTCGATGCGCTCGACGCCGTCGACGAGGCGGCGCTTCGCGCGAAGGCACAGATCGCGCCGGCCGAACGGCTCGCCTGAGACGCACCTGGCCGATTGACTTGTCGATCCGCCGCGGCGGCGCCGGCCAGCGGCGGCTAGGCGAATTTCTTGCCCATCCGGTCAATATCAGAGCAGAATTTCTGGTCTTGATCGACTGGGCGAATGCCCGTTGCTCGACCCCTGCGGTCGACGATGTCATTGTCGGGGAAACTGGTCATCGCCGAAGCAGGGCCGTCCAGTGCTCAAAGGTCAAGCGCCTGTTCAGTACGACGAGGCAATGGTCTCCTCAGTCTGAGGACCATCGTCAACTGTACCCGGCGTTCCATTTCATCTAGAAATCGGACGATGAAGCAATGAAAACGGTCATCAGATCCTTCGCCGACGGTCGCGATTCGAGCAGGCGGCTCATTCTCGGCGCGCTGTCCGCCATGGCGGTGCTGGCGGTCGGCGCCATTGCCCTGTCTCCGCTGGCGGCGCCGGCGCTTGCCGACGACGTGGTGATCAAGGTCGGCATCATCGGCGGCGAGGACGAGGATCTCTGGAAGGTCGTGGCGGAGCAGGCCAAGCAGAAGGGCCTGACGATCAAGACGGTCGTCTTCTCCGACTACACGCAGCCGAACGAGGCCCTCGAGCGCGGCGAGATCGACGCGAACGCCTTTCAGCACAAGCCGTATCTCGACAACCAGGTCAAGACGCAGGGCTACCACATCGTGCCGGTCGGCTTCACGGCCGTCTGGCCGATCGGCCTCTACTCAAAGAAGGTCAAGTCGGTCGCGGAGCTGCCGGAGGGCGCAGTGATCGGCATTCCGAACGATCCGTCCAATGAGGGTCGCGCCTTGCGCGTCCTGCAGAACGAGGGCCTGATCAAGCTCAAGGACGGCACCGGCATTCTTGCGACACCGGCGGACATCGTCGAGAACCCCAAGAAGATCACGATCAAGGAACTCGATGCCGGCATCGTCGGCCGCTCGATCGACGATCTCGATGCCGGTGTGGTCAACACCGACTGGGCGCTGAAGTCGGGTCTGAAGCCGGAGACCGACCGGATTGCGCAGGAGCCGGTCAAGGACAATCCCTACAACAACTTCATCGCGGTCAAGACCGGCCGCCAGACCGAGGCCTGGGTACCGATCCTCGTCGCGTCCTACCAGAACGACACGGTGAAGGGGGCGCTCGCCGAGATCTACAAGGGGACCGGCCTGCCCGCCTGGTAGCTTCGCTCGCGTCCATCCTGTCCCACTCCGGGTGCCTCAGACGAGGCGCCCGGACCTCATTTAGAGAACAATCGCCGGATGACAGTGTCACTCCTCGCCGGAACGGGCCGGCCAGAGAGCGTGGTCGCTCCCGCCCTCGATGCGGAGCGTGCCGTCGTTGTCCGTCTCGACCGGCTCACGCGCCGCTTCGGCGCCTCGGTCGCGTTGGATGACGTCTCTCTCAGCATCCGCCGCGGCGAGATCGTCGGCATCATCGGTCGCAGCGGCGCCGGCAAGTCGACCCTGATCCGCTGCGTCAACGGATTGGAGCGCCCCGACAGCGGTAGCGTCGAGATCGAAGGCCGCGACATCACCCGCCTCGGCGAGCCAGCGCTGCAGCCGGTACGCCGCCGCATCGGCATGATCTTCCAGCATTTCAACCTGCTGTCCTCGAAGAGTGTGGCCGACAACGTCGCGCTGCCGCTGAAGATCGGTGGCGTCCCTCGCGCGGCGCGGCTGAAGCGGGTGGCGGAACTGCTTGATCTGACCGGCCTCTCGGCCAAGGCGGATGCCTATCCTGCCCAGCTCTCTGGCGGCCAAAAGCAGCGCGTCGGCATCGCCCGCGCGCTCGCCGCCGATCCGGCGGTGCTTCTCTCGGACGAGGCGACCTCGGCGCTCGATCCCGAGACGACCCAGTCGATCCTGGCCTTGCTCGGTGACATCAATCGCCGCCTTGGGCTGACAATCCTGCTGATCACGCATGAGATGTCGGTGATCCGCGCCATCGCCGACCGGGTCGCGGTGCTCGATCACGGCCGGATCGTGGAGGAGGGGCCGGTCTGGCAACTGTTCGCCGCCCCACAGAGTCCAACGACCATCAGCTTGCTGTCGTCGCTTCGTCCCGAACTGCCGGCGACCTTCGGGCTGTCGCCATCACCGATCGACGCCACCGAGGCGGTGATCAGGGTCGAGCTTCACGGCGAGCAGGCGGAGCGCCCATTGATCGCCGAACTTGCCATTGATGGCGGCATCGTCGCGCGGCTCATACACGGCGGCATCGAAGAGGTCCGGGGCCGTCCGCTCGGTACGCTGTTCCTCGGCGTCGCGGCGCGCGGTGCCGGCGATGTCGAGATCGCGCTCGAATTTCTTCGGCGTGGTGCCACGCATGCGGAGGTGATCGGCTATGTCCGCGGCCCTGTTTGAACTGCTGCTGCAATCCATCGTCGAGACGCTGGTCATGACGATCGCGTCCGGCCTCATCTCGCTCTTGCTCGGTCTGCCGCTGGGGCTCGTGCTCGTCGCCACCGATCGCGGCGGCATCTTCGAGCAGCGGACGGTGAACCTCCTGCTCGGCGGCATCGTCAACGCCGTCCGTTCGGTGCCGTTCATTATCCTCCTTGTCGCGCTGATTCCGCTCACTCGGCTGATCGTCGGAACCGCGATCGGCACCGCGGCCGCGATCGTGCCGCTCTCGATCGCGGCGATCCCCTATTATGCGCGCATCGCCGAAGTCTCGCTGCGCGACGTCGATCGCGGGCTGATCGAGGCGGTCCGTTCGATGGGCGGCAATCGCTGGACGATCGTCCGCGAAGTGCTGGTGCCCGAAGCCATGCCGGGGCTGGTCGCCGGTTTCACCGTTATTCTGGTAACGCTGCTCGGCGCATCGGCCATGGCAGGTGCCGTCGGGGCCGGTGGTCTCGGCGACCTGGCCGTCCGCTATGGCTATCAGCGCTTCGAGACCGGCGTGATGATCGCCGTGGTGGCCGTCCTGATCGTGATGGTCTGGGGCCTGCAATGGCTCGGCGACCGCATCGTCGCTCTGGTCGACCACCGTTGAAGCCGGAAGGCGAAGCCGCCATTGCGGTGGAGCCCAGAGACGGAGCCTCTTCCTTCTCCGCCTAGGCTCGCCGTCCCCGAGCGCCCCGTGACGGAAACGACCCCCGGCTGATCGTGACCGCGTGGGGCCCTTGGCAAACGAGACTGCAAATTGTCCTTCCGCGGCAAGGACATGCTCAGGTCGACGCCTACTACGCAATGGACAGGGGCCGCCATCTGCCGGAGACTTGCGGGGCAAGCATCAAACCCGCGAGTGAACCAACGGCGTGATCGCACCTCTCTCCTTCGATTGCTGGAAGAGCGGCTGGCGCTGCGATGCCAATGCCGCATGCCCGCTGGCATCGGCCTTCGCGCCGAGCCGGGTGCGACCATCATGAACCTCGCGAACAGCCCGCCATTGACGGCTGCGGCGGTGTTTCCGGCGCCGCTTGCCGACCGCTTTGCGCGTGACCTCGTCGGCAATCTTCCGCAATCGCTGTTCGACCTCCTGAGCCGTCTGGTGGATGGCGGCGATCTCGCCGCGCGGACCGTCGATCAGACGCGGCTCACCGAACTGCAGTCGCGTCTTCCCTCGCTGGTTCAGGTTGATGCCGAGGCAGATCGGATTCGCCTCGCCGACCCTTCGGCCGCCGCGTTCCTCGGCCGTGCCATCGCCTGGCGTGAGAGCGTTGATCTGACTCGCGCCGCCGCCGTCCTTTCGGATATCGCGGCGGCGATTGCCGCGGATGACCAGCCTGGAGCGCTGACGGTGTTTCGCCGCGAAGGGGGCGCGTTCTTTGCCCATCGGCATGGTCTCTTCGCAGCGCAGGAAGCGCTCTCGCTCTTCCCAGTGGAGTTGCAGGTCGAGCACGAGACGCTGGTGCTCTCCCGGGCGATCAACGCCATGAAGTCCGGCAGCTACACCCATGCCGACCATCTGATGGCCCGGCGTTTTGGGAGTGGCTGCCATCGTCTCGGCCAGTTGCAGTCGTCCCGCGTTCACCGGAGCGACGAATTCCGCATCGTCTGCTTCATCCGTGCCGTCTATGCGGACCAGCTCATCGACGACAGTGCGCTCGGCCTCCTTTTCGACGTGCTGGGGCGGCTCGCTCCCGATGCCGATCTGCAGCGGGGCCTCTTGCTCAATGTTGCCCTCGACGTCTTCGTGCGCCGGCGCGCCTGGGACATGGCCGAGGAAACAGCAGCGCAGGCGCTGTTCCACTTCCGCCGCCAGCATGCGCCGCTCTCGGCCTTCTATATCGGGCTCTATCGCGGCGTAATCGATCTCGCGCGGGGCGAACTATCCGCGGCCGCGCAGGCCTTGGCCGAGGCCGGACAGGATCTCCGGCGCCTGCCGACCGTTTCACCGAACGACCAGCGCCTGCTCGATGCCCTGACCCTCGTCTGCGACTATGAGGCGGGCCGCCACGATGGTCTCGTCGCGCTGGCCCAGGCCGGCGCCGATGCGAGCCTCTTCGGGGAAATCTGGCCCTCGGTCGCAGAGCCCATCATCTTTTATGGGAGCATGGCGCTCTCGACCCATGTCGGGCTCGCCGCGGCGCGCGCCTATCTCGCCCGCTGGCGCGTGCAGGAACTCTATTCGGAACGCACCTTCCGATTCCTGGCCCTGCAGGAGGTCCGCCTGTTGCAGATGCATCGTCGGTGGCGGGAAGCTGGCGAGTTGCTCGCGGCGCTGGAGAGCGGCTCCCTGGACGGTGTTCGCAATCCTCAGGCACCGGGCGAGGAGATCGAACTTGCTCTGGCGGCCCTGCGCGACCGGATGGCGCGCGCGCCCTCCGATCCCGATCTGCCATCGACACTCGAGAGCCTGCACGGACGACCGGAGCTCACGCTTCGCCAGCGCTCGGAAGTCGCGCTGCTTCAGGTGCAGGCCCAGTTGGCCGCGCGGAACCATGACTCCGGCACGCTGCGCTGTGGCGTGCTCGAACTCGCCGAGGCGACCGGTGACCGCGGCCTCGCGGCGCTTCGCTTCGAGCAGCGCGACGCCCTGCAGCGTCTCATGGGCGACAAGATCATCCGTGCTGCCCTCGGCCCGGACAGGGAGGGGTTGCGGCCTCTGCTGCCGGCAGGCGATGCGGCTGTGGACCAAGGTCGGACCGCCGAAACCGACCTCACGGCCCGTGAGCTGGAAATCCTGCTGCTCCTCGCGGAAAATACGCCGAACAAGGTGATCGCAGCCCGGCTCGACGTCTCGGTGCCGACCGTTCGCTTCCACCTCAAGAACCTCTATCGGAAGCTTGGCTGCCCGAACCGATCTGCGGCCGTTCGGGACGCTGCGAAGCGCGGTCTCGTCAGCGCCTGAGGCGGCCTTCCCGCTGGCGACCCTATCGCAATTTCTGCTCACCCTATCCCTGGCCGGCCCCGAGCCCGTTGATGGCGCGTCCTATCGTCTCTCGATGATGGAGATGAACCGGGACGCAGCCATGGCCCAGCCGGATATCTACTCGGCCGCCTACGAGGCCGACCCTTACCGCCACTATCGGATCATGCGCGACGACCATCCGGTCATGCGTGACCCGGTGTCGGGCCGCTTCCTTGTCAGCCGCCATGCCGATGTCGCCGAAGTCCTGAACGGGGGCCGTTTCGATACCCGCGCCTATGTGCAGACGGTCGAGCCGGTCTACGGCGTGACGGTCATGCAACTCGACGGCAAGGATCACGTGCGCCAGCGCAAGTTCATCACGCCGCTGTTTCATGGGCTGCGCCTTCGTGAGCGCCTCGAGCCGGCGGTTCACCGCGTCGCCAAGCGGTTGCTCGCCGGCTTTGCCGACCGCGGGGACGTCGATCTCGTCGCGGAATTCGCGGTCTGGTACGGCGTCGGTGTCGTTGCCGATGCGCTCGGCCTCGGCCCGGACGAGGAAGCGATCATCCGCGACGTCTACACGCCGATCGTCGCGTTCCAGTTCAACAATGACGGCAATCCCGAGATCGCGGCCGCCGGATTGCGGGCGGCGCGGGCTGCACGCGAATTCCTCGATACCGTGGTGGCCGAGCGGGCGCTTCGACCGGGCGACGATCTCATCTCGGACTTGCTGGCGGCAGAGGTTGCAGGAGATCGGTTCACGCATGAGGAAATCGTCAGCTTCTGCGTTCTGATGCTCGTGGCCGGCAGCGAGACGACCGAGAAGGTCACGGCCAGCATGGTCCGCAATCTCATCGACCATCCGGACCAGTTTCGTGCCGTGCGCGAGGATCGAAGCCTCGTCGACCGGGTGTTCTCCGAAACGCTGCGCTATTCGCCGCCGGTCCACCTGCTGCTGCGGACGGCGGCTGAAGACGTCACCTTGTCGGGCCAACGGCTGGCGGCGGGCAGCGAGGTGCTCTGCGTACTCGGCGCCGCCAACCGGGACGGCGCTGTGTTCGCCGATCCCGACCGCTTCGATCTCTTCCGGGACGACAACGACGTGAACAAGGCGTTCATCGCGTCGGCCGATCATTTCGCCTTCGGCTTCGGCAAGCACTTCTGCATCGGTTCCCGGCTCGCTCAGATCGAGGCGCGCGTATCGATGAACCTCTTCTTCGATCACCTCGCCGAGCTGCGCTACGCCGACGGCTTCGAGCCTGTCGAAGTCGGCGTATGGGGCCGCGCGCTCCCTTCACTCAAGCTCAGCTTCCGGCCGACCCGGCCGTCCTGACGGCCGGCCTCCGTAACCCAGCAGAAGTAGATCAATGACCCAGTGGCAAGTCGGCATCGATGTCGGCGGAACATTCACCGACCTGGTGGCGATTTCGCCCGAGGGGAGGGTGCATGCGATCAAGACACCCTCGACACCCGACCAGTCCGACGGCGTCGTCTCGGCTCTCGAGCAGTTGGCGGCGCGCGTCGAACTCGACACCACTGAGCTCCTCGCCCGCCTGCCGGTGATCGTCCATGGCACGACGGTCGCGACCAATGCGCTGCTCGAATACAGCGGCGCCAAGGTCGGCCTCATCACGACGAAGGGCTTCCGCGACGAGCTCGAGTTCCGCCGGTCTTACAAGGAGAGCGTGTTCGATCCGCGTCTCAAGGCGCCCTTCCAGATCGTGCCGCGGCGCTATCGCATCGGCGTTTCCGAGCGGCTCGATCATCAAGGCAACGTGCTGACGCCGCTCGATGAAGCCGAGGTCCGCGCCGCCGCCGAAGCCTTCCGCTCGGAGGGGATCTCGGCCGTCGCGATCACCTTCCTCTTCTCTTTCATCAATCCCGCCCATGAGCGACGTGCCGCCGAGATCGTGCGCGAGGTTCTGCCCGACGCCTTCCTGTCGGTCTCCGTCGACGTGCTGCCGCAGATCCGCGAGTTCGAACGGGTCTCGACGACGGTGATCAACGCCTTTGTCGGCCCGCGCATGAACAGCTATCTCGGCAAGCTGGAGGCCCGGTTGCGCCAGGTCGGCTTCGCCGGAGAGCTGTTCGTCATCCAGTCGAATGGCGGCGTGCAGTCGGCGGCAGAGGCGGGACTTTTCGCCGCCAATGGCCTCTTGTCCGGTCCGGCCGGCGGCGTCACGGCCGCATCGAGCGTCGGCCAGGCGACAGGTCAGAGCAACCTCATCGTCGTCGACATGGGCGGCACCAGCTATGACATCGCGCTCATCGACAATTTGCAGCCGGCGGTGACGACCGAGACGTGGATCGGGCGCTATCGCGTGGCGCTGCCGATGCTCGACATCCATACGATCGGGGCGGGTGGCGGCTCGATCGCCCATGTCGATGCGGGCGGTGCATTGCGCGTCGGGCCGGAAAGCGCCGGCGCCAATCCCGGACCCGCCTGCTACGGCCGCGGCGGAGCGCGTCCGACAGTCACCGACGCCAACGTGGTGCTCGGCCTCATCAATCCCGACTTCTTCCTCGGCGGCGCCATGCAGCTCGACCGCAAGGCTTCTGAGGCGGCGATCCGCCATCATGTCGCGGAGCCGCTCGGTCTCTCCATCGTCGAAGCGGCGCTCGCCATCTCGGATATCGTCAATTCGAACATGGCGAACGCGACACGGCTGGTCTCGACCCGGCGCGGCTACGATCCGCAGCATTTCGCGCTGGTCGCCGCGGGCGGCGGTGGCGCCATCCATGCCGGGCGCCAGGCGGAGGATCTCGGAATCCAGACCGTCATCGTGCCGCGCGAGGCTTCGGTCTTCTGCGCCTCGGGGGCCAATGTGGCCGATCTCAAGGTCAGCGAGGCGCAGACCTGGATTGCGAGCACCGCCGCGGTCGATTTCGACCGGTTGAACGAGGCGTTCCAGGCGCTCGAACAGCGCGCACGGGCCCGCCTTTCTGCGCAGTCGCTGGTCCGCAACTTCGATGTCCGGCGGTCGCTCGATCTCCACTATGCCGGCGAGGTGCATGAGGTGACCGTTCCGATCCGGTCCCGGACCCGCCGGATCACGCCGCTCAATCTCCAGGCCACGATCGCGGATTTCCACGCCTTGCATGAACGGCTCTTCGCCCACAAGGACCCGGAGCAGGCCGTCGAGATTCTGACGCTCAGGCTCGATCTGGTCGGACTGCGCGATCGGCCTGCGCTGGTCGGCGAGCCCTTCGGCGACGAAGACCCTGCGGAAGCGCTGAAGGATCGGCGGCCGGTCCATTTCGACGCGGAGCCGACATCGACGCCGATCTATGACGGCGCGAGGCTCGCGCCTGGGCATTTCGTTGCCGGGCCGGCGATCATCGAGCAATGGGGCACCACGATCGTCGTCTATCCCGGTCAGGAATGCCTGATCGATCCATTCGGTAACGTGATCATCGAGATCGGCAATGCGCGCCGGGCCGGGGGGCTCGGATGATCCGCGCACAGATCGATTATGACCGTCTCGGCGCAATCGCCCGCGAACTCGCCGCCACACTGGCGCGGACGACGCGTTCGAAGGCGCTGGCGGAGGGCGGGCGCCTTGCCGTCGGTGTCCTCGACGATCGGCTGCGCCTCGTCGTCCAGCTCCAGTCGGATGTCGGCGAGAGTTATCTCATCCGCGAAAGCAGTCGCGCGCTGGTCGACTATTTCGCCTTCGATCTCGGCGACGGCGATGTCCTCGTCAGCGGCGATCCCTTCCGCGGCGGTTCGGCGGCGCAAGTGCTGACCTTTCTCAGCCCCGTCTTCATCGACGGCGAGTCCGTCCTCTTTCTCGCGGTTCGCGCGGCGATGGTCGATCTCGGCGGCAAGATGCCGGGGACCGTCAATGCGCGCGCCGACGAGACCTGGCAGGAGGCGGTTAGGGTCAGCCCGCTGAAGCTCCGCCGCAACGGTGTCGTGCAGCGCGACCTGCAGAGCCTCCTCGAACGCAACAGCCGCGCCCCCACTCTGCTCCGCGCCGATATCGACGCGATCCTCACCGCCATGCAGGGCGCCATCGCCAAGCTGGCCACTCTGGTCGCTGAGCGCAGTCCGGCGCGCATTACTGCGTCCATCGACGAGCAGTTGGCTTCAACGCGTCGCCAGGCCCTGGCGCATCTCGGCTCGTTGGAGCCGGCAACCGTAACGACGGCGTGCGCCATCGCGTGGCCCGGGATCGAGGGGATGGCGGTCGCGGTCCGGTGGATCAGCGACGCCACGGGCGTGACGATCGATTTCGCGGGAACGTCACCGAGCGTTGCCGCACCGATCAACATCACGCGCCACCATGCGCGCGGCTTCGTGCTCGCCGCGCTTTTCGGGGGTCTCCTGGAGCGGTTTCCCGTCAATGACGGGCTGCTTGAGACTGTCCGGACGGTGTCGCAGCCGGGCAGCCTCGTCGATCCATCGCTGCCGGCTGCGACCGGACACGCCGATGCCTATACGGGTCATCTCATTGCCGGGCTCATCCAGCGCGACCTGCTCGGCCAGGCTCCCGAAGATGCACTTGGGGGACCGGGCCCGTCGCTCTGCCTGTTCCCGCCCATCGGCACGCGCGCCGAACTGGTGCCGATCGCGCTGGAGCCCGGCTTCGTCATTGCGGCTTCCGGCTGGGGCGCTCCGGTGCTGGCCGGGCGGCGGGTATTGCCATCCGCTGAAGTCCTCGAGCGCCAGGACGGCCTGCGTATCCTCTCGCGCGAACGGGACGGCGCGGGCGGCATGATCGCCCTCGTCGAGATCATCGGCGAGGCCATGGAGGCGGCCGGTTTCGCGCCGCCCGGCGCAGCATCGCTCACGCTTCACGCCGGCGGCGCGTCGTCGGACCTCGGACGGGCGGTTGCCGCGCCCGTGCCGGCCGGCAGCCGGATCCGGTTCTTCTATCCTGGTCACGGAGCCATCGCCCATGTCTAGCCGTGACCAGATTCTCGCGCAGATCATCGGCGGCGCGCTCGATACCATTGCGGACGAGATGAGCGCGGCCGTGACGCGCACGGCCCGCTCGCCCGTCTTCAACGAGGCGCATGACTTCACTACCGGCGTGTTCGAGCTTCATCGCGACAAGCTGCGCCTCGTCGCCCAATCGCCCGGATGCACGCTGCACCTTTATGCCGTCGCCATGGCCGTCCAGGAGGCCGTCGCGGCCTTTCGGCATGATCTCCAGCCCGGCGACATCATCCTAGCTTCTGATCCCTATGCTGGCGGGACGCACATTCCCGATGTCGTGATCGTCGCCCCGGTCTTCCACGATCGGAAGCCGATCCTGTTCCCGGCAGTCCGCGCCCATATGGGCGATGTCGGCGGGCCCGTCGCAGGTGGCTACAATCCCGAGGCGCGGGACATCTGGCAGGAAGGGTTGGTGATGCCGCCGCTGAAGATCGTCTCTCGCGGCGAGCGGCGGCGGGATGCCTTCGATTTCATCGTTGCCAACAACCGTCTCGCGCACTGGGTTACCGGCGATCTTGAATCGATGATCGGCGCCTGCCAACTCGCGACGCGGCGGATCGACGGGCTCCTGTCACGTTTCGGCCTCGGCGCGGTCCGTGGTGCGCTGCAGCACAACATCGACTACACGGAAGCGCGCGTGCGGGCCGAGATCGCTGGTTGGCCGGATGGCACCTATGTCGGCGAGACCTGGCTCGACCATGACTTCGCCGGCCACCGCGACGTGCGCATCGTCTGCACCGCGACTGTCGACGGCTCGAAGCTGAAGCTCGACTTCACCGGCACGTCGCCCCAGGTGGCCGGCTTCGTGAACTCTCCGCTGGCCAACTCGCTCTCCTTCGTCTTCCTCGCCGTTGCCGGTTGTTGCGACGAGGACATCCCGATCAACGAAGGCTTCATGGCGCCGCTGGAGATCGTCCTGCCGGAAGGATCTCTGGTCAACCCGCGCCGACCCGCACCCGTCGGCAACTGCACCTGCATCAGCGGCGCCGAGATAGCCGAGGTCACGCTGCTGGCGATCGGCGGGGCCGCGCCGGAGCGCGTCGGCGTCAACTGCCACAAGAACCCGCTCGTCTTCTCCTACGGCGCCTATGACGACGGCAGGATGTGGGTTCAGCTGAATTTCCTCGGCTTCACAGGCGGCGCCGGTGCCGCCTATGGAACCGACGGCTGGGGTCTCTATGCCCCCTTGATGACCGGCGTCACGACCCCCTCGATCGAGATGACGGAAATCCAGTATCCGAGCCGGATCCTGAAGCACGAATATGTTGCCGACCGCACCGGCGTCGGTCGCTGGCGCGGCACGCCCGGCGTCGAAACGATCCTGCAGCACCTCTCGCCGACGCGAAATACGGTGATGATGGCCGGCGTCCGCCACTGCTCGCGCGGATATGCCGGCGGAGGCGATGGCGGCGCAAACCGCGTCCGGCTCGATGCTGGCGATGGACCTGCCGAAGTCGCCGAAATGGCCTTTCAGGCAGCGCTGCCGCCGATGGGCCTGCTCGAAACCATCCGCGGTGGCGGCGGCGGCTGGGGCGATCCGCTCGGCCGGGAAATCGCGGCCATCGAGGCGGATTTGCTCGATGGACTGATGACCCACGGATCGGCAATCGACGACTACGGCGTCGTTTTCTCTGGCAATCGAATAGACGTGCAGGCAACGCAAGAGAGACGAGAAAAACTTCGTCAATAGCAGGGTAAATTCGAAATAATAACGGCTTACGACATGATAAACATTTCAATAATGTCCTCAGTTGGAAGCTTTGAATATTGAATTAGGCAAAATCAGGAGCGGATCAATGATAATAAGTGCGTCAGATAAGAAAACTAGACTGGCCGGACTGGTCTTGTTAGCGATGCCTTTCCTCGGCCAAGTGGCCGTAGCGGCGGAGCAGAAGCCTTTCGTCGTCAATTATTCATTGCCGCCCTTTTCCCTCGATCCGGCTCTTGTCTGCGACATCGCGGATATCGGCTTCGTATCGGGCCTCTATTCAACCCTGCTCAAGCATGGCGAGAAGCCCGTGGCCAACGCTCCTGCGGGCGTCAAGGTCAGCCAGGAGGATCCGGCCAAGCTGGAGGGCTATCTGGCCGAAAGCTGGTCAGTGTCGGAGGACGGCAAGACCGTCACCTTCAAGCTGCGCGACGGCGTCAAATTCGCAAGCGGCAATCCGGTCAACGGCCCGGCCGTTGCCGCTTCGCTGAACCGTGCGCTGAAGAGCGGCTCCTGCGGCACCTATTTCGTCGAGGCCGGCCAGTTCGGCAACACGCAGTCGATCACTGCGCCGGATGATCGGACCGTCGTCATCACGCTGAAGGCTGCCGAGCCTCTGCTCCTTCAGGCGCTGACCGTTCCGACCACATCGATCGTCGATGTCGAGGCGATCAAGGCGGCTGGCGGCGACGACAAATGGCTCTCGACCCACGCCGCCGGCAGCGGTCCCTATGTCCTCGACGGCTATCAGCCTGGCGTGAAGGCCGTGTTCAAGGCCAACCCGGCCTTCTTCGGGACCAAGCCGCTGGAGAGCGACGTCGTCGTCAACTTCATCTCCGACAATGCCACGCTGCTGCTGCAGGCTCGGAACGGACAGGCCGACGTGACCCTCGGCCTCTCCAAGGCAGCTACCGCCAGCCTCGCGGCCGACAAGGACCTCTCGGTGATCGCGGTGCCGACGCCGCGCTGGCAACTCGTGAGCCTCCCGAACAAGCAGGCGCCCTTCGACAATGCGAAGTTCCGCGCCGCGCTGAGCTATGCCGTGCCCTATGAGGCGCTCCTCAAAGCGGTCGCGCACGGCTATGGCGAACTTTTCTACGGGCCGTTCCCGCCCGCCTTCAGCGCTTTCAATCCCGCCATCGGCGCCGCTCGTGCAACCGATCTCGAAAAGGCGAAGACGCTGCTCGCCGAGTCGGGCGTGAAGGGTCCGGTTTCGCTGGATGTCGTCATCAAGGAAGGCCAGAACGACCAGGAGCAGATCGCAACCATCCTGCAGGGTGCCTGGGCGCCACTCGGCGTCGCGGTCTCGATCAAGAAGCTGCCGGCATCCGCCTATCAGCAGGCTGTGACGGCCGAGACCAAGACGGCGGGCATCGTTCGCTTCGACGGCCCGTCGGTGGCCGATCCGGCCTGGTTGCTCGACTACGACCTGAAGGCAGCCAGCACGTTCAACACGTCGAACTACGCGAACGCAGAGGCGGAGAAGCTGCTGGCCGAGGCGCATCCGATCGCCGATCCCGCTAAGCGCCAGGCCTATTGGGACAAGATCGCGACGCTCTGGGTTGCCGACGCGCCGCGTATTCCCGTCTATGCGGATGTCTATACCGCCGTGGTCTCGAAGGCCGTGAAGAACTGGACGTTCAACCAGAACGGACCCTTCGCGGTGGCCGAGTGGGGCCGCTAAGCGGCGACGCAGGACGGGATCGCCGGGCCTTTCCCGGCGGTCCCCGCATCGATTGATCGGAACCATGGCGCAGCGCTGGACACCTCGCATCGCGGAGATCGCACGGACCAACATCGCGGTGACGATCGGCGCGACGCTTGGGCTCGTTCTCGTGAGCCTCTGCGCCGTTGGTCCCATCGTCTGGGCGAGCGACCCGCTCGGCATGGATTTCAACGCGCTGCTCGCTCCGCCATCACCCGACCACCCCTTCGGCACCGATGCCAATGGCAGGGACGTTCTGGCGCGGGTCCTCGCAGGCGGTCGCATTTCGCTGGCGGTGGGCGTCGGGGTCGCGCTGTTCGGGCTTCTCGTCGGCGGCGCTCTCGGGCTCGTTGCCGGTCTCGCGCGCGGGTTGGCCGACCAGGCCATTGGCCGCGCCATGGATGCGCTGGCGGCTTTCCCGCCGCTCATTCTCGCCATGGCCGTCACTGTGGGCCTCGGCGGCGGATTGGTGACCGCCAGTCTCGGCGTGCTCGTCTCGACGCTCCCTTTCTATGTCCGGCTCATCCGGGCCGACATTCTCAAGATCAGGAGTGAACCCTTCATCGAGGCCACGATCGGGCTGGGCGCTGCCCCTTCGCGCGTCATCGCCCGTCACATCCTGCCGCATACGGCATCGACGGTGCTGATCCAGTCCGCCGGGGTTTTCGGCTACGCCATCCTGACGCTCGCCGGGCTAAGCTTCGTCGGGCTCGGCGCGACGGTGCCGACGCCCGAATGGGGCGCCATGATCACCGACGGGCTGCAGTCCGCGCTGACGGGGGGCTGGTGGGTCGCGTTCTTTCCCGGCGCCGGACTGATGGTTGCCGTGATCGCCGCCAATCTCGTCGCCGACGGGCTCCGGGAGCGGCCGGCTTCCCGCTCGACCACGCCTGAGGCCGCCTGATGCTCCGTCTCGCTGCCGGCCGCCTCGTTTCTTCGCTCTCGGCCCTGTTCGGCGCGTCGGTCCTCGCCTTCGTCGTGCTGCGCGTGACGCCCGGCGATCCGGCCCGTCTGATCCTCGGACCGTTCGCCTCGCAGGGCGCCCTCGACCAGTTGCGCCGTGAGATGGGCCTCGATCGTCCGATCGTCTGGCAGTATCTCCTCTACATCAGGGACTTCCTGCACGGCGCCTGGGGCTATTCCTACACGACCAGCGAGCCGGTCCTGGTGCAGTTCGCTGGCCGAATGCCGGCGACGATCGAGCTCGGGCTCTATGCCTTCGCCTTTGCGATCATCGGGGCCGTTACCCTCGCCTTGGTCGCGGCCCATGCGCGAGGCCGGTTTGCCGACCACCTCGCGCGGGCGATCGGCATTGCCGGGCTCGGCATACCCGCATTCTGGCTCGGCATCATGCTGCTGATCCTGTTTTATGAAGGATTGCACTGGCTTCCGGGTCCCGAGGGCCGCATTGCGCCCTTCAGCGTCGTCCCGGCGGGACCGACCGGACTGCTGACGGTCGATTGTGCACTTGTCGGCAACTGGTCGGGTCTCGCCGACGCGCTTGCTCATCTCGTCCTGCCGGCAGTCACACTGGGCCTGATGCCCTTGTGCTTCCTGACGCGGCTCCTTCGCGCCAACCTGCTCGACCGCATGCGAGAGCCGTTCGTGCTCTTTGCGCGCAGCCGGGGCCTGACGCGCTGGTCGGCGCTGGTGCATCATGCGCTGCCGAATGCGGCGCTGCCGACCGTGAACGCGGCCGGGCTGCTGTTCGGCCAGTTGCTGGCCGGAAGCGTGCTGGTCGAGAAGGCCTTCAATTGGCCCGGCGTGGGCGCGCTGGTGACCGACGCCATCTCACGGCAGGATTTCGCCGTCGTGCAGGCGTTCATCCTGCTCAGCGCCATGCTGTTCGTGATGGCCAATCTAGCGGTCGACCTGATCGTGGCCTTGCTCGACCCGCGCCTTCGCCATGGACGGTCGCCATGACGGGCAGGGCTGTCCTCGCCGTCGACGAGCTGACGGTGCGTTTCGGAAGCGATGCCGTGGTCCGCGGCGTCTCTTTCGAGATCGCGGCCGGCAGCCGCCTCGCGATTGTCGGCGAGTCCGGCAGTGGCAAGACAAGTCTCGCGTTGGCCGTTCTCGGTCTCGTCGATCCGCCGGGAACTGTCGCTGCCGGACACATTCGGGTCGACGATCTCGACCTCACCGCACTCGATGATCGGGCCTTCGCGGCGGTACGCGGCAACCGCATCGGCTTCGTCGTCCAGGATCCGATGAATGCGCTCGATCCGACACGGACGGTTGGAAGCCAGATCGTCGACTCGCTGCGTCGCCACCAGGCCGGATTGGGCCGCGCTGCCGCGCGCCGGATCGCCGAGCGACTGCTCGCCGAAGTCGAGATTCGCGATGCCGCCGGTCGTCTCGACCACTATCCGTGGCAATTCTCGGGCGGCATGCTCCAGCGCGTGGTGATCGCGATCGCGCTCGCCAACGAGCCCGACCTTCTCATCGCCGACGAGCCGACAACGGCACTGGACGTCGCGACGGCGGACCAGATCCTGCGGCTGCTCGATCGCGTGAGCAACGCGCGCGGGCTGGCGGTGATGCTGATCACCCATAATCTCGGGCTGGTTGAAGCGTTCTGCACCGACGTGCTCGTGCTTTATGACGGTCAGGCGATGGAACAGGGCAGCGTTGCCGAGGTCTTCGCGCAGCCCTTCCACCCCTATACCGCTGCCCTGATGGCCAGCATTCCGCGCGCGGACTGGCCTCGCGACCGTCCGTTGGCGACGATTCCCGGCAGCCCGCCCAGGGCCGGCGGGACGGGCCCCGGCTGCAGTTTCGCGCCGCGCTGCCAGCTTTCGCGCGGACGCCAGCTCTGCACATCCGTTGTTCCCGTGCCGCGCCCAATCGATCCGAAGCAGCCCGGAAGGCTGGCCGCTTGCCACTTCGCCGAGGAATTGGCCCCAACGGATGGCGCATCATGAGCGAGGCCGTGCTCGAGCTCGTCGACATCAGTAAGCGCTACCCGGCCGCACGCGGACTCTTTGGCCGGAGGACGACGGAGACGCGAGTCGTCGAAGGGGTTTCGCTGTCGGTCCGGCGCGGCGAGACCTTCGGCTTGCTCGGCGAATCCGGCTCTGGGAAGTCGACGCTAGCCCGTATCGCGCTGCGCTTCATCCAGCCGAGCAGCGGCCGTGTCCGCCTTGCCGGCGAGGACATCACCACGCTCGCCGGATCGGCGCTGCGTCGTCAGCGACGCCGGATGCAACTGGTTCCTCAGAACGCGCGGGGGGCGCTCGATCCGCGGTTCACGGTCGCTGCGCTGCTGGAAGAGCCGCTTCGCATCCACGCCATTGGTACCGTCGCGGAGCGCCGCCGGGCGATCACCGAAATGATCGAGGCCGTCGGTCTGGCTGCGGACCTGCTCGGACGGCGGCCGAGCGAGCTTTCCGGCGGCCAGAACCAGCGGATCGCGCTCGCCCGCGCCCTTCTGCTCAAGCCCGACCTCGTCGTGCTGGACGAACCCGTCTCGGCCCTCGACGTTTCGGTCCAGGCGCAGACACTGAACCTGCTGCGCGACCTGCAGCGACGCTTCGGCATCACCTATCTTTTCATCGGCCATGATCCGGTGGTGGCGCGCTATTTCTGCGACCGGATCGGGCGACTGGAACAGGGCAGGCTGGTTGACGCGCCGCCGGCTTGACGGCGCGATAGTCCTTCAACATCGGACCGAGGAGGGTGCAGTGTCGTTTCTGGATCGCGGGCGCGCCGAAAGGCTGCTGGGAGATATCGGCGCCGAGGCGCTGATCCTGTTTCAGCCGGAGAATTTCAGCTATGCGACCGGCGCGGCGCCGGGCATGGCCAATATGTGGCGCCGTGGCGGCGCTGCGATCGCCCTCGTTCCGGCGGACAGCGGTGTTGCGGCTGCGGCGATCGTCGGCGATCTCCATGCGGACATGATCCGGGCGAGCGTGCCCGACCTCGACCTGCGGGAACACAGGCTCTGGATCGATACGGTCGATATACGAGGCATCGATCGGCGCGGCCGAGACGCCTCCGAGATCGTCCAGCAAGGCTATGCCGCCGCCAAGGACGACGGCGTGCCCCGGCCGACCACCTTCGAACCGGAAGCCGCCTTCCGCCTTCTCGGCGGAGCCCTGAGCGACAGAGGGATCCGGGGCGGGCGCATCGCCGCGGACCTCGAATTCCTGCCGACGGCCGATTTCCGGCGCCTCGCCGCCGCGCTGCCGGATTTCGAGTGGATCGATGGGTCAGCCCTCGTCAGGCGCTTGCGCGCCATCAAGGCTTCGACCGAGATCGCATGGCTGACGACAGCCGCCGGGCTTGCCGAACGCGGCTTCGACCGTGCCGTCGGTGCAGTGGCCCGCGGCGTCACACGTGCCGAGCTTTCGAGCGCCTGGCGCAGCGGCGTCATCGAGGCCGCCGCGGCCGATGGCGTTACCATCTCGAGCCTCTGGGACTTCACGTCCGTGGGGCCGGATCCCTGGAGCCTCGAGGGCATCGTCGAACCCGGCTCGGTCATCAAGATCGACGCCGGTGTGGTGATCGGCGGGTATTCCTCTGATACGGCGCGCAGCTATTCCTTCGGCCAACCGGATCCGCTGGCCGCCGACATCTACGGCATTCTTGCGGAGGGTTTTGCCGCCGGTCTAGCAGCCATCCGGCCCGGCGCAGCGCTGCGCGACATCTACGCTGCCACGGCCGCGGTCATCCACGGAGCTGGCCTCGAAAGCTATCAGCGCGGCCATTACGGCCATGGTCTCGGCGCCAGCGTCGGCTCTGAGGAATGGCCCTTCATCGCCGCCGACAGCGACGCGGTGGTCGAGCCGGGCATGGTGCTCGCTTTCGAAACGCCCTTCTATGGCAAGGGCATCGGCTCGCTGACCATCGAGGATCAACTCGTGGTGACGGAGTCGGGCATCGAGGTCGTGACGAGGCTTCCGCGCGAGCTGGTTCGCATCGATTAAGCGGAAACCCAACTGTGGCGCCGCGGCCGACCAGCCCCGACGCAATCCGCGGTGCTCGTGTCAGCGGGTGGAGGGTATGTCGGGCAGTCCTGCGGCAAAGCCGCTGACACGGTCCAGTCCGATGCGACCCACCAGCGCATCGGCGAGGCGGGTCGCGATCAGCGGCGCGAGCTTGAAGCCGTGGCCGGAGCAGGCGCTGAGCAGCCAGCCGGCAGGTCCGATCGGTTCGACGACGAAGCGTTCGTCCTCGGTCACCGTGTAGTAGCAGACCTTGGCCTCGAGCAGCGTGTAGTCGTCGAAATCGACGAAGGATTCGCGCGCTGCCGCCTCGACCGGCGCGATGTCGCGCGCGCTCGCCACACGGTCGTCGCCGCCATGGCCCTCTCGCGTGAACACATGGTCGCCGATCTTCAGCCGCGTTCCTTCGCGCGGTGGCAGCACATAGGCACCATGCGAGAGGCCGGTGTCGACAATGATTGGCGCCGTCCGCCAAGCCGCGGCGAAGCGCTCCGGCGGCTTCAGATAGAGGACGGTCTGGCGGGAGGGCGTCAGCCGGGGGGCGGCTGCGGGCACGAGGTCGAGCACCCAGGCGCCAGCCGCGACGACGACGACATCGGCGTCGAACACTCCGCGATCGGTAACGACGCGCCCCGATTGCGGGTCGACCGAGCGAACGCTCGTGCGCGGATGGAGCGCGACGCCGGCCTCCTTCAGCCAGGCCGCGAGGCTCGTGATGATGCGCGCGGCAAACAGCTCGCCTGCCCCCTCTGCCTCGAACGCCTCGACGACACCTGCCGTCCTGATCATCGGCACGGCCTCGGCGAGTGCGGCCTGGCTCAGGGGGCGGTGGCGGATGCCGGCCGCGTCGAGCTCGCGCGCCGTCGCAGCCGGCCAGTCCGTCGCACGCCGGCCGATATAGACGAGTGTCGCTGGATGGAAGTGGCGGACGCCGAGATCGGCCCAGAGCGCCTCGTAGGTTTCGAATGCGAGCGGCATCAGCGCGCCATAGCCGGAGAGGCCGCCATAGCTGTGGCGCGTGATGCGGTGTTCGTCATGGGAGGAGGAGACCGGGTTGGGGATGTCGCCCTGCTCGAACAGCGCCACTTGGGCGCCGCGCTTTGCAAGCGCCCAGGCTAGCGACAGGCCGGCGATTCCCGCCCCGACGATCGAAACTCTCATATGGCTGATGCCTCCAGGACGCCCGGACGGTTGCGGATGGGTGCCGTCGCTTGCAAGCGCTCGTTATTCGGGAAATCCGTTCCGCGCCGGCCCGCAACTCCGCAAAGCGGTGACCGGCCAAGGGCGCTGCTTCCAAACTATACTGGCCAGACCGACGAGGTTAGTGGAGTGCGTCATGTCTGAGAAGGCAAAACTCTTCCTTCTTCCGCGCGAATTCGACGATACATCCTATCCAGGTCAGCGATTCCTGTGCCGCCATAGCGCGTTGGTCGAGGGTGTCGTGCAGGCCTTTCCGGACCTGCTCGCGAGCATCGAAATCGAGCGCGTTCCCTTTCCGCGGCCGCGGACACAGGTCATTGCGCTGGTCGGCGAGGGCCATCAGAGCCTTCCGCTGCTCGTCCTCCCCGAGGGCGAGGTCAGTCCGTCGGCCACCGGATCGGCCGGTGGCCGAAGCTTCGCTGCCGGCGCAGACGCGATCCTCGCGACGCTCGCCGAGCGGCACGGCATACCCGTCATTCATCCCTGAGGCGCAGCCCGTGGCCTATTCGATCAGCCTGCTCGACAAGAGTCCCATCGCCAAGGGCGAGACGCCGACGGATGCGCTCGCCCGCAGCGTCCGTCTTGCCCAAACCGCGGAGCGTGAGCACTTTCGCCGCTTCTGGGTGGCTGAGCATCACGACACGCCCGATCTCGCCAGTCCGGCGCCCGAGGTAATCATTCCCTATGTGCTGGCCGTCACCCGCCGGATCCGTGTCGGCTCGGGCGGCGTCATGCTGCAGCATTACAGCCCGTACAAGGTGGCAGAGAGCTTCAACACGCTCGCCGCGCTGGCGCCCGGCCGCGTCGATCTCGGCGTCGGCAAGGCGCCAGGCGGGCTGCCTTTTTCGACGTCGGCCCTGCAGAGCGAGCGTGCCTCGGGCAGCCGGCCGGATTTCGCGGCGAAATTCGCCGAGCTGACGCTGTTCCTCCGCGACGCTCAAGGCTCGGATCGCGCCCGCGCAACGCCGCTGCCGGGCGAGACCGCTGCTCGATTTCTGCTCGGCGCCAGTGTTGAAAGCGGGGAACTCGCCGCGAAACACGGCTGGGCCTTTGTGTTCGCGCGCCATCTGAATGGTGACGAAGCGCTGCTCGAGGCCTCGCTCGCCGCCTACCGCGCCAGCGGCGGCGGACCCGCCCTGGTCGCGGTCGCGGCCATCGTCGGCCGGGACCGACAGAAGGCAGCCGAACTCGGCGAGAAGTTCCGGCCCATCAAGGTGCATGTCGAGGGCCGTCAGAGCGTGACGGTCGGCAGCGAGGATCAGGCGCGTGAATATGCGCGCCAGGCCGGCGTTGCAGACTATCGGACCGCGCCGGCAAAGCCGAGCATCATCGCGGGCGATGCGCGCGACCTCATCGACGAGCTCGACCGCCTGCACGCGCGCTACGGAATCGACGAGTTCGTCGTCGACTTGTTCAACGCCGGCGACTCGCGGCTCGAAGCTGCCGAGCTTCTCGGGCGGGAACACGCCGCCCGCAACGCTGTCCCCGCCTGACAAGGAAACCGGCCATGAGCAAGATCATTCCGTTCGGTGTCATGCTGCAGGGGCCTGGTGGCCATATGAACGCCTGGAAGCATCCGAGCGTCCCGGCCGATGCGAGCGTCAATTTCGACTACTATGTGTCGGTCGCCCGGCAGGCCGAGGCCGCCGGGATCGCGTTCGCCTTCGTCGCCGACGGCCTCTACATCAACGAGATCTCGATTCCGCATTTCCTCAACCGCTTCGAGCCGATCGCGCTGCTCTCGGCGCTGGCGGCGGTCACGAAGCGGATCGGTCTCGTCGGTACGGTTTCCACGTCCTATTCGGACCCGTTCACGCTGGCGCGCCAGTTCGGTTCCATCGACCAGATCAGCAAGGGCCGCGCCGGCTGGAACGCCGTGACCTCGCCGCTCGAAGGTTCGGCGCGCAACTACAGCCGCGACCGCCACCCGGATCATGCGCTGCGCTACCAGATCGCCGCCGAGCACATCGACGTCGTGAAAGGGCTCTGGGACAGCTGGGACGAGGACGCCTTCGTGCGGGACCGCGAGAGCGGCCAGTTTGCCGATTTCTCGCGGATGCATCGGCTCAACTACAAGGGCCAGTTCCATTCGGTCGAGGGGCCGCTCAATCTCGGCCGTTCCGTGCAGGGCCAGCCGGTCCTCTTCCAGGCCGGCGGCTCGGATGACGGGATCGCGCTCGCCGGCCGTCACGCCGACGCCGTGTTCGCCAATGGCGCCTCGATCGCCGAGAATCGCGAGTTGGCGCAGAAGCTGAAGGCGAGCGCCGTCGCGCATGGCCGTCGCTCCGACGACCTCAAGGTCTTCCCCGGCATCGCACCGATCGTCGGCTCGACCGAGGCGGAGGCCGAGCGGAAATACAAGGCGATCCGCGACCTCGTCACGATTACCGAGGCGCTGCATTATCTCGGCCGCTTCTTCGACCATCACGATTTCACGCAGTATGACGTGGATGCGCCGTTCCCCGAGATCGGCGAGATCGGCCGCAACAATTTCCGGTCGACCACGGATCGGATCAAGCGCATTGCCCGAGAAAAGAATCTGACGCTGCGGGAGGTTGCCCTCGACGCGGCGACGCCGCGCAGCAGTTTCATCGGCACGCCCGAGCAGGTCGCAGATGAGATCGAGCGCTGGGTCGACCAGAGTGCGGCGGACGGCTTCGTGCTCGGCTTCCAGGTCATTCCCGAGGGTCTCGCCGACTTCGAGGCGCATGTCCTGCCGCTCCTCGCGGCGCGGGGCCGTCATGCCGGGGAACTCGCGGGCACGACGTTGCGCGCTCATCTCGGGCTGCCCGTGCCGCGCAGCCGCTTTGCGGAGGGGCCCGGCCTGCCGCTCGGAGCCGTCGGATGACCATCGATGCCGAGCGTTTCGTCGCCTTGCGCCGACAACTCCACGCCGAGCCCGAACTCGCCTATCAGGAGCTGAAGACCAGCGCGCTGGTCGCCTCTCTCCTTGAGGAATGGGGCTACGAGGTTGCGACCGGCATCGGCGGTACCGGCGTCGTGGGTACGCTGAAGCAGGGTCATGGCGCCCGCAGCATCGCCATTCGCGCCGACATGGACGCGTTGCCGATCGAGGAACAGACCGGCCTTGGCCATGCAAGCACCGCGAAGGGCCGCATGCATGCCTGCGGCCATGACGGTCATACCGCCATCCTGCTTGCCGCGGCGCAGGACCTCGCCACGACCCGCGCCTTCTCAGGCACGGTGCGTCTCATCTTCCAGCCGGCCGAGGAAAACGGCGCCGGCGCGCGCAGGATGATCGAGGACGGTCTGTTCGAGCGCTTCCCGGTCGACGCGGTCTTCGGGCTGCACAACTGGCCGGGCGTGCCGGCGGGGGCGTTCCGCTTCATCGACGGCCCGGCCATGGCGTCGGTCGATCTCGCAATCATCCGGATCGTCGGCAGGGGCGGGCATGGTGCCCGGCCGCAGGAGACGATCGATCCGGTCGTCGCCGCGGCCTCGCTCGTCCTCGCGCTGCAGACGATCGTGTCGCGCAATGTCGATCCGATCGACGCGGCGGTCGTCACCGTGGGATCGATCCACGGCGGCAACGCGCCAAACGTCATTCCCGATGCGGTCGAATTGCAGATCACGATCCGCAGCTTTGATGCCGCCGTGCGCGACCGGATCCGGGAGCGGATCATCGCGCTGGCCGAGACCCATGCGGCGGGCTTCGGGGCGAGTGCCGAGATCCGCTATCCGCGCGGATATCCCGTGCTGGTCAACCATTCCGAAGAGAACGCCTTCGCCCGGCGGACGGCCATTCGCCATTTCGGCGATGCGCGCGTCGGGGACCTCAGGCCGATCACGGCGAGCGAGGATTTCGCCTTCATGCTGGAGCGGAAGCCCGGCGCCTATCTCTTCGTCGGCAACGGCGAAAGCGCCGACCTGCATAGCCCGCACTATGACTTCAACGACGCAATCCTGCCGGACGCAGCGCGCTACTGGGTCGCGCTCGTCACCGACTTCCTGTCAGCAAATACAGGGGCTGCCGAATGACGACCGATGTCTTCGTCTACACGACTCCGCTCGATCGCCTGGCGCGGCCGCTCGTCGAGCAACTTACGGCGGAATATGCCAGCCGCTATGGCGACTATTTCGGCGAAACGTCCGACGCCGAAATGAACCGCTACCCGCCAGAGGTGTTCGCGCCGCCGCACGGCAATTTCCTGCTGCTGCTGCGCGGAGGTGTCGCGATCGCCGGCGGCGCGTTCATGCGCTACGACGAGACCACCGCCGAAGTGAAGCGCGTCTGGACCGATCATGCCTTTCGCCGGCAGGGCCTGTCGCGCATCGTCCTGGCTGAACTCGAGGCGCAGGCTCGGCGGCAGGAGTATCGCCGCTTCTATCTCACCACCGGCTTCCGCCAGCCCGAGGCCCGCTCCCTCTATCTGACGAGCGGGTATGCGCCGTTGTTCGACACCGAACTCGATCCCGAACTCTATGGCGCGCTCGCGTTCGAGAAGCACCTCTTCGGTGCGCCGCCCGGCTATGTGCCGGCGGTGCAGCCGCCGCCGCAAGGGGGCTGGAAGGGCAAGCCGAAGCAGGCGCACGACACGCACGCCTGACGGCACTGCTACGCAAATCCCTGCTCGCAGATGCCAAACAAACGCAAAATACAGATTCTATGGGAGACCAAAAGATCAGATAGAGTTGAATGAATGCAATAGACAAGCGTGGGGTGAAGATGTCCATTTTGGCGGAAGTAAGCACCGCGTCGGACGTTCATTCACGGAATAAGAGTGCGTCGGGTAGATACAGGATCGTCCCTGCAAAACACCCTTGGAGAATAGCTGGCGCCGTCCTTTCTGTTCTCGTCGCTGTATTTGTTATTCAGTCGATTCTCCTCAATCCTCGCTGGGGTTGGCCGGTCTTCGCGCAATACTTCCTGTCCGAACCGGTACTGGTCGGCCTCGGCCGGACATTGCTGTTGACGGCGCTCGGTTCGGCGTTCGGCTTCCTGCTCGGCCTCGTTCTCGCCTTTGCCCGCGTGTCGAAGTCGCGGCTGCTGTCGGGTCTTTCCTGGGCCTATGTCTGGCTGCTGCGCTCGATCCCGCTGATCGTTCTGCTGCTGATCCTCAACAATCTCGGCTATCTCTACCCGACGATCGACGTCGCCATCCCCTTCACGGGCATCCTGCTTGCCCAATACACGACGACCGATGTGCTCGGCGTGTTCCCCGTCGCGGTCATCGGCCTCAGCCTCAACCAGGCCGCCTTCTCGGCCGAAATCATTCGGGGCGGAATCCTCTCGGTCGACCACGGCCAGCGCGAGGCGGCAGCGGCGCTCGGTCTGTCGCGGACGCGGGAGTCGCTCAGGATCGTGCTGCCGCAAGCGATGCGTGCGATCGTTCCGCCCGGCTTCAACGAGATCATCGGCCTCGCCAAGGCAACCTCGATCGTCTACGTGCTCGCGTTGCCTGAGCTGTTCTATACCGTGCAGGTCATCTACAGGCGCAATCTCGAGGTGATCCCGCTGCTGATGGTCGCGACGGTCTGGTACCTCTTGATCCTGACCGCCTTGTCACTGCTGCAGTTCGGCGCCGAGCGCTTCTTCTCCCGCGGCGCAACACGCCATGCACAAGTCGGGCTCCTTTCCTTCCTGCCCCGCCGAAAGGCGCAGCCGGTGCCGGCGTTCGACGATCAGGGGGCGGAGGCCTTTCTCCCGCCGGTCGTCGCGCGCCGCGACGTCGGCCATATCACCATCGAGGGCGTCTCCAAGCACTTCGGGGCTCTCACGGTCCTCGACGATGTCAGCCTGACCATCAAGCCGGGCGAGGTCACTGCCATCCTCGGGCCGTCGGGTGCCGGCAAGTCGACGCTCCTCCGCATCATCAACCATCTCGAGCGGGCGGACGAGGGCATCGTTGCCATCGATGGTGAACTGATTGGCTATGAGCGCCGTGGCGACGTGCTCTACGAGCTCGGCGAATCCGAGATCCGTCGCCGCCGTTCCTCGGTCGGCATGGTGTTCCAGAGCTTCAACCTGTTCCCGCACCTCACCGTGCTGGAAAACATCATCGAAGCCCCGGTCTCGGTGCAGAAGACCGCGCGCGGCGAGGCGGAGGCTCTCGCCCGCCAGTTGCTCCGGCGCGTCGGCCTCGGCTCGAAAGCCGACGCCTATCCGCGCCATCTCTCGGGCGGACAGCAGCAGCGGGTTGCGATCGCGCGCGCTCTCGCCCTGAAGCCGAAGGTGCTGCTGTTCGACGAGCCGACCTCGGCGCTCGATCCCGAACTGGTCGGCGAAGTGCTCGACACCGTCCGCAATCTGGCCTCGCTCGGCACGACGATGGTCATCGTCACGCACGAGGTCGGCTTCGCGCGTGAGGTCGCCGATACCATCGTATTCATGGAAGGCGGCCGCATCCTCGAAGTCGGGCCTCCCGAACGCGTCCTCCAGGCACCTTCGCATCCCCGCACGGCGGAGTTCGTCGCCAAGGTTCTCTGAGGCGCGCCGTCGAGCGGTTTCACCCATGCCCGATCGATCCTCGAGCCCTGCGGCCGGGACTCGATCGTCCCATCCGCACCCGGTCGCAGACGTCGCGGTCCGTGCCGACCCCCTTCGTCTCCGCTGGCTCCTCTCGAGCGACCAATCGATCCGGCGGACGCGCAGGACGCCGGGCCCTTTCGCAAGGGCACACCCTTCCTTCGCACTCAACCCAGGAAAGACATCATGACGAACGTCACTAGAGCCATCGCCGCAGGCCTCGTGCTCGCCGCACTGGCAGGGTCCGGCGCGGCGAGGGCCGGGACCAGCTTCGACCTCGGTCCGGAGCAGGCCGGGCGCATTCACACCACCAAGGGCGACAAGGCGGCGGCGCTGATTCCAGCCGATTTCAAATTCGCCAATCCGGGCAAGCTGACAGTTGCCATCAATCCGTGGTCGCCGCCGATCGCGGTCCTCGCCACCGATGCCGCGACGCTCATCGGCGGTGATCCCGATATCGCCGCGCTGATCGCCGAGAAGCTGGGGCTCGAATTGCAACTGGTGTCGGTCGCCTGGCCGGACTGGCCGCTCGGCGTCACCTCCGGCAAGTATGACGCCGTCATCTCGAATGTGACGGTCACCGAGGAGCGCAAGGAGAAGTTCGACTTCTCGACCTATCGCAAGGACGTGCTCGGCTTCTACGTCAAGGCGGACAGCCCGATCAGCGCGATCAAGGACCCCAAGGACGCAGCCGGCCTCAAGCTCATCACCGGCTCGGGTACCAATCAGGAAAAAATCCTGCTCGAATGGGACAAGCAGAATACCGAAGCGGGCCTGAAGCCGATCGAGTTCCAGTATTATGACGATCCGGCCGCCGCTTTGCTCGCGATCACGTCGGGCCGCGCCGATGGCGAGTTCGATCCGAATGCGACGCAGGCTTACCAGGCTGCGGTATCGGGCAAGACCAAGCTCGTCGGCATTGTCTCGGGTGGCTGGCCGCTGACGGCGGAAATTGCGGTTACGACGCGCAAGGGGAGCGGCCTCGCCCCGGCGGTGACCGAAGCCATCAACGAACTCATTGCGGAGGGCACCTACGCCAAGGTGCTCGCCCGCTGGAGCCTCGATGCCGAAGCGGTCGAGCAATCGAAGACCAATCCGCCGGGCCTGCCCAAGACCTGATCGAACCGAGATCGCACCGCGCCGGCTTTGGCGCGGTGCCTTTCACCCGGACAGCTCATGACCATCACCAGGATCAGCTTTCTCGCTCCCGGCAACTATGCATTCGAGGACCCCGGTGCCGGGCTGCGCGACACGCTCGATCTCTTCGAATTCGGAGAGCGGCTCGGCTATGGCGGCGCCTGGATCCGCCAGCGGCATCTCGAGGCCGGTGTCTCCTCCGCGGCGACGTTCCTCGCCGCCGCCAGCCAGCGGACGTCGCGAATCGAGCTCGGTAGTGCCGTCATCCCGATCGCCTACGAAGCGCCTTTCCGCCTGGCCGAGGATCTCGCCACGGTGGATGTGCTATCCGGCGGCCGGCTGAATGTCGGGCTTTCCGCAGGCCGCGCGCCGCATTTCGACCTCATCGGCCCGCTCGCTTTCGACGGGGACCCGGCTGCGGTGGACATTTCGCATCGCCGCATCGAGCGGCTGGTCCAGTTGCTGCGCTCCGAGCCGCTCGGACCGCCGATCGCCATTCCGGGCGGCAGCGCGCTGCCCCGCGTCCAGCCGCATGCCGCCGGGCTGACCGATCGGCTCTGGTATGGCGCCGGATCGCTCCGCTCGGCCGACTGGGCCGGCCGGAGCGGCTTCAACCTCCTGCTGAGCAATGTCACCACAGGCGAGGGGACCGACAGCTTCATCGGCGCGCAACAGGCGCAGATCGCCGCGTTCCGCTCGGCGATTCTCGAGGGCCGTCATCCGCGCATCGCCGTCGGCCGCGTGATCGTGCCACTGGATGGCGCCGATGGGCCGACGCGGGACAAATACCTAGCCTATGCCGCCAGCCGCCATGCGCGGACCTTGCAGCCGAACGGCGAGCGGCGGACGATGTTTGCAGTCGACATCATCGCCAGCGCCGCTGAAATCGTCGAGCGGCTTCGGAGCGATCCGGTCGTCGCTGCGGCAGACGAGCTGCGTCTAGAGCTTCCCTACGAATTCCGCCCGGAGGAATACCGCCAGATCCTCGACGATGTCATGCGTCTGGTCCAGCCGGCATTCGCGCCTGGGTCCTGAAGCTGGTCCCATGCGCCTCTTGGCTCCCGACCTCTGGCCGGCACGGTTGATGGCGGCGAGAGGAACGAGCAGTTCGAGACTGAACGCTGGCTCCTCGATCATGGGCCTGCGCCCGCCTCCAGGATTGCTCGGGACCGTGCCGATGAGGCGTTTGAAGGCGCGACTGAACGAGGTCTCGAAGCCAGAGCGAAGGCGTTCCGCCTCATCCTATATGCGCGCCCGGTCGAGAATGATCGACTGCCGCGCCCCGGGGCGTCCTGATCCTGGTGCGCTGGAGGATTGGGTCGCCGATCCCTCGCCGCCGATGGAGGCCGAATTGGAGCGTGATGGAACGGTGGCGCGGTTCGGGCGAAAGGCTGCGCGGACGGTGTTGGAAGGCAGCCAGCGGAGGTCGAGCACCCGCCCGACCTCGCGTCCCTGGATCGACCGACGGTCATGTCCACCTCCGGTCGACCCGGGCGGCTAGGTCGATGAGGCCGGCGAAGGTCTTTGTCGTCGACAGAACTGAGGGTATAGGTTCGCCTCGAAGGATCCGACGCTCCGTTCCTCTTGCGCAGGTCTCTGCGTCATCGCGGCAGACGCGTCCGTCGCGCCTCCTTACTATTGCCCTGTCGTGGGTGCGCCCGCGGGCGTTGTGCGCGGGAGGGATCGAAACGGCGTGTGCCGCGTCGTCGTCGGGCGTCAAATGGACTGCGCACGGGACCGTGCAACGATGTGTTGCCTAGAAAAATGACGATATATCCATCCACCCGATTTGCCGTTGCCCCGATGATGGACTGGACGGATCGGCATTGCCGGTTCTTCCATCGCCAGCTTTCGACCCGGGCGCTGCTCTATACCGAGATGGTCGTCGCCGATGCCGTCATCCATGGCGATCGTGACAAGCTGCTCGGCTTCGACCAGACCGAGCATCCGCTCGCGCTGCAGCTCGGCGGCTCCGATCCGGCGAAGCTCGCCGAAGCGGCGCGGATCGGCGAAGCTTTTGGCTATGACGAGATCAACCTCAACTGCGGCTGTCCGTCGGATCGCGTGCAATCCGGCACCTTCGGTGCCTGCCTGATGCGTGAACCGGAGCGCGTCGCCGATTGTGTCGCGGCGATGAAGGGCGCGGTGCGGATCCCGGTTACGGTCAAATGCCGGATCGGCGTCGACGATCAGGATCCCGAGACCGCGCTCGATGTCTTCGCGGATGCCGTGGTCGCCGCGGGCGCCGATGCGCTTTGGGTGCATGCGCGCAAGGCTTGGCTCGCCGGCCTGTCGCCGAAGGAAAATCGCGACATTCCGCCGCTCGACTATGACCGGGTCCATCGTCTCAAGGCGCGCTTTCCGCAGATCTTCGTCGGTCTCAATGGCGGGCTGAAGACGATCGAAGCTGCGCTTGGGGAGATCGGCCATGTCGACGGCGTCATGCTCGGCCGCGCCGCCTATCACGAGCCGGCGCTGCTCGCATCCGTCGACCGGGTGTTCCATGGTGCCGAAAGCGGCGACGCCGAGCCGCTTGCGGTCGTCGAGGCGATGATCCCCTATATCGAAGCCGAGCGTGCGCTTGGCACGCCGCTGCACCGCATCACGCGCCACATGCTCGGCCTCTTCCACGGCCAGCCTGGCGCGCGTCGCTTCCGCCAGATCCTCACCGTCGAGGGCGCCCGTCGCGATGCCGGCGTCGAGGTGTTGCGCGCCGCTGCAGCGGCCGTGGGCGAGGCGTCCTCGCTCGCAGCCTGAAGCACCTTTGCCGGCATCCCGCTTTATCCATGCCGCAGTGCACGCTATGGAAGGGAGCGCTCGCCCTGCAGCGCCATTTTCCAGGACTTCGCCATGACCATCCGCGGCTTCACCATCGACGGCTTTCTTCTTGCGCTCGTTGCCGTGGTGGCCTTCGCCATCGTCTTGCCGGGTCCGGGAGCGACCGGCGGCATCCTGCACATGAACGATGTCGCGACCTATGGCGTCGGTGTGATCTTCTTTCTCTACGGACTGACGCTGGCGCCGGAAAAGATGAAGGCCGGCGTCAAGCACTGGCGGCTTCATCTCTGCGTGCAGCTCTGCACCTTCGTTCTGTTCCCGATCGTCGTTCTGACGCTCGGCACGCCGCTGAAGGGGCTGGTCCCGTCCGAGGTCTGGATCGGCTTCTTCTACATTGCCGCGCTGCCCTCGACCGTGTCCTCTTCGGTCGCCATGACCTCGCTCGCCCATGGCAACGTGCCTGCCGCGATCTTCAACGCGACGCTGTCGAGCCTCATCGGCGTCTTCGCGACGCCGCTGCTGATGGCGTGGTTCCTGTCGACCAGCGGGCTGTCGATGCCGCTTCTGCCGGTCATCGGAAAGATCGTGCTGCTCGTCCTGCTGCCGATCGTCCTCGGTCAGGTCGCGCGCCATTGGCTCGCGGGATGGGCGGGCCGCAACAACAAGCAGATCAAGCTCGCCGACCGGGCGATCATCCTCGCCATCGTCTACAACTCGTTTTCCGATTCGATGGTCGAGGGTGTCTGGCGTGGCCATGACGCGCTGCTGATCATCGAGATCATCGTCGGCGTCATCGCGCTGTTCTTCGTCATCTACTGGTTGATGAAGATTCCGTGCCGGCTGTTCGGCTTCGACCGCGCCGATACGATCGCCTGCCTCTTCTGCGCCTCGAAGAAATCACTGGCGACGGGCGTCCCCCTGGCGCCGATCATCTTCGGCACGGTTCCGGGCCTCGGCCTCATCATCGCGCCGCTGATGCTCTATCACTTCTGCCAATTGGTGATCGTCAGCGTGATCGCCAACCGCGCGGCCAGACCCGTTCTCGCAGGGGCCTGATCGCTGCGGCGTCGCTCTTCGCTTCGGCAGCCCGCTTGGCCGCGAGCCGGGCGGGCAGGGTGTCCATGATCGCCTGCCGCGCCGTCTCGTCGAGCCGGATCCAGCCGGCGATCTCCTCGATCGTCCGTCCGCAGCCCTCGCAGAGCCCGCTATCGGGATCCATGGTGCAGATGCGGACGCAGGGGGAGATCATCGGACGCTCCGCGGTCACGCGAAGGCGACCAGCGCCAGCAGCGCGGCAAGCGAGGCGCATTGCTCGGCGGCGCCGAGCGTGTCCCCGGTGTGGCCACCGATCATCCGACCGGCGAGACGATTGAAGGCGAGCGTCGCCAGCGCCGCGGCGGCGAGCGCCACCAGCGCGGCGATCGGACCGCCGGCGATCGTTCCGACGATCACCCCGATGGCGAGTGCCGCGACCAGCGAGATGGCGACCGTCTCGCGGTCGGGTTGACCGATCCCGGCGGCCAGGCCGTCCGGTCGCGCCGGCGGCAGATCGGCCCAGTGATGCACGATTGCCGCTCGCCCGAGCGTCTCGGCGAGGATGACGGCCGCCGCGGCTGAGAGCGGCCGAGAGGGCAGGAAGGCTGCGACGAGACTCGCCTTCACGGCGACGGAGAACACGAGCGCCAGAGCGCCATAGCTGCCGATGCGGCTGTCGCGCATGATCGCGAGTCGCGCCTCGATCGTCCGGCCGCCGCCGAAGCCATCGACGGTATCGGCGAGGCCGTCCTCATGCAGCGCGCCCGTGAGGACCGTCATCACGGCGATGGCGACGAGGGCGACAGCGAGCGGCGGCAGTGACAGGCTGTTGCCGAGCAGCAGGACCAGGCCGCCTGCGACCCCGATCAGCGCGCCGGCGAGCGGAAAGACGCGGACCGCGGCGCGGAGATCAGGCGCGGCCGATGGATCGAGGCCGAGCCGTTCCGGCGGAATGCGCGTGAGAAAGACGAGCGAAACCGCGATGTCGCGCACGACGCCCTGCCACCTGCTGCCGGCCTCATGCTCCACGACCATTCCCCCGCGCCGGCGACGCCGCTTTTCGGTTCGCCCTCGGAAGGTTATAGATCGCGCGCCGCCGGCCGACCAGCGCCGCCGATCCCCTGAAGCGAGTGTCTTCCCCATGTCCCGATCCGCTACCGGCCTTCCCTTCGACGATTTCCGCGCGCTGATCGCGACGATGCCGGGGCGCGATGAAACGGCGGTGGCGACGATCCGCGCCCGTGACAGCCAACTGACCAAGCCGGCCGGCTCGCTCGGCCGCATGGAAGACCTGGTCGAATGGCTCGGCGGCTGGCAGGGTGCCCCGCAACCGGCGGTGAACCGGCCGCTCGTCGCGATCTTCGCCGGCAATCACGGCGTCGCGGCGCATGGCGTTTCCGCCTTTCCGTCGTCGGTAACCCAGCAGATGGTGGAGAACTTCGCCGCCGGCGGCGCCGCCATCAATCAGATCTGCATCGCCAACGATCTCGGCCTCAAGGTGTTCGATCTCGCGCTCGACATCCCGACCGGTGACATCACCTGCGAGGCGGCCATGGACGAGGCGGGCTGCGCCGCAACCATGGCCTTCGGCATGGAGGCAACGGCCGGCGGGGTCGACCTGATCGCGCTCGGGGAAATGGGCATCGGCAACACGACGGTCGCGGCAGCGGTCGCGGCAGGGCTCTTCGGTGGCACCGGCGCCGACTGGGTTGGACCGGGAACCGGCGTCGGCGTCGACGGCCTGGCGCACAAGGCGCGCGTCGTGGACGCGGCGCTCGCCTGCCACGCCGGCCATCTCGCCGATCCGCTCGAGGTGCTCCGCCGGCTCGGCGGCCGGGAACTCGCGGCGATCACTGGAGCGATCCTCGCCGCACGGATGAGCCGGATCCCGGTGATCGTCGACGGCTATGTCGCCTCGGCCGCCGCCGCGGTGCTCTATCGTCTCGATCCGCGCGCGCTCGATCACTGCCTGTTCGGCCATCTCTCGGCCGAACCCGCGCATCGACGGTTGCTCGAGGCGATGGGCAAGACCCCGCTGCTCGATCTCGGAATGCGGCTCGGCGAGGGAACGGGCGCCGCGCTCGCTGCCGGCCTCGTTCGGGCCGCAGCGCTCATCCATCAGGGCATGGCGACATTCGCGCAGGCGGGCGTTTCGGGCCGGGAAGAGTAGCCAAGGCAGGCCAAGAGCCTGCAACTGGCAATTCAGACCTGCGCGTCCCGGCGGTCGGTATGTAGACCGGTCGCCATCCGGTCATCACCGGGCTTGTCCCGGTAATGACAGGGGGAGGGCAGTGCCGCCCGATGCCGGGGTCCGGCGGGCTTCAATAGCGGCGCATGAGCCCGACGAGACGGCCCTGGATGCGGACCCGGTCCGGTCCGAAGATGCGCGTCTCGTAAGCCGGGTTGGCGGCTTCGAGCGCGACCGAGGCGCCGCGGCGACGCAGTCGCTTCAGCGTCGCCTCCTCCTCGTCGACGAGCGCGACGATGATATCGCCGTTCTCGGCACTGTCGGTCTTGCGGATGAGGACGGTGTCTCCATCGAGGATGCCCGCCTCGATCATCGAATCGCCGCGAACCTCGAGCGCGAAGTGATCGCCGGCGCCGAGCATTTCCGGTGGAACGGTGATCGAATGGCTCTGCGACTGGATCGCCGAAATCGGCACGCCGGCCGCGATCCGACCCATGACGGGAACGATGACCGGCTCAAAATAGCCCTCTGGCGTCTCGACCGGGCGGACACGGCCGAGGCTGCCTTCAATGACGCTCGGCGCGAAACCGGCCTTGCGCGGCCGCGCCAGCGTCGGCGACATCGCCTCGGGGAGGCGAACCACTTCGAGCGCACGGGCCCGGTTCGGCAGGCGCCGGATGAAGCCACGCTCCTCGAGCGCCTTGATCAGGCGATGAATGCCGGATTTCGAGCGGAGGTCGAGTGCGTCCTTCATCTCGTCGAAGGAAGGCGGCACGCCGGCCTCCTTCAAACGCTCATTGATGAAGAGCAGAAGCTCATATTGTTTTCGTGTGAGCATTTCCCGATCCGCGCCAGAATCATACGGTACAAAACACGAACAAGGTAACCGTTCTGTTTGTGTTCCGCAAGCAGCGCGCGGGGGACGGTCCGCTGGTCGGCGAGGATGCGACAAAGAAAAGCCGGCGCAGCATCGCCGCGCCGGCAGGCTTGTCTCCGAAGGGCGATCAGCGGATGGGTGGCGCGTACTGGATGCCGCCGCGGCTCCAGAGCTGGTTCAGGCCGCGGGGAATGCCGAGCTTCGAATTGACGCCGAGATTGCGCTCATAGATCTCGCCGTAATTGCCGACGGCCTTGACCATGGCGACGACCCAATCGTTGGCAAGGCCGAGCTTGGTGCCGAAATCGCCGTCGCTGCCGACGAGGCGCATCACCTCGGGCTTCTTCGACGTCTTGGCCTCGTCGATCCGGTCGGAGGAAACGCCGAGTTCTTCCGCATTGATCAGCGCGAAATTGACCCACTGGACGATCAGGCGCCACGCGGGATCATCGGCACGCACGGCGGGTCCGAGCGGTTCCTTGGAGATGACCTCCGGCAGGATCACGCTGTCGCCGGGCGTGTCGAGGCTCGCCTTCTCGGCATAGAGCTGCGACACGTCGCTGGTGATCACGTCGCATTTGCCGGCCTTGTAGGCCTCGAGCGCCTCGCCCGACGTCGCGGCCGCGACCTCGGTATATTTCATCGTGTTGGTGGTGAAGTAGTCGATGAAGTTCGGCTCGGTCGTCGTGCCGGTCTGGACGCAGACGCTGGCGCCGTCGAGTTCGAGCGCCGACATCTTGCCGCTGGCGCGCTTCACCATGAAGCCCTGGCCGTCATAATAGGTCACGCCGGCGAAGACGATGCCGAGTTCGGCCTCGCGGCCGAGCGTCCAGGTCGAGTTGCGGGAGAGCAGATCGACCTTGCCGTCCTTCAGGGCGGCGAAGCGGTCGGTGGCCGACAGCGGCACATAGGTGACCTTGGCCGGGTCGCCGAGAACGGCGGTTGCAACCGCCTTGCAGAAGTCGACGTCGAAGCCGGCCCACGTGCCCTTGTCGTCCTTGGCGCCGAACCCGAGCAGGCCCTCGTTGACGCCGCAATTGAGACTGCCGCGCGCCTTCACATCGGCGAGGGTCGCCGCCTCCGCATGAACGAGGCCGCCCAAGAGCAGCGCGGCCGTCGCAAGCGCTGCGCGCCGCCGAACAATCGATCGCATGGACATCGTGTTTCCCCCGGGATGGCTCTCGGCGTTGGCCGCTGGTTGTCGTTGCATGCAGGTTCGGCTCGCGGCGCGCGAACCGCCGGCCGTCACAGCTTGGCGCGCTGCAGGACGACGACCTTTGTCCCGACTGGAACGCGCTCGAACAGATCGACCACATCGGCATTCACCATCCGGAAGCAGCCGGAGGAGAGCGCATGGCCGATCGTCTGCGGCTGGTTGGTGCCGTGGATGCGATAGACCGTGTCGCCGAGATAGAGCGCCCGGGCGCCGAGCGGATTGCCTTCGCCGCCGGCCATGAACCGCGGCAGATAAGGCTGGCGCTGGATCATCTCCGGCGGCGGCCGCCAATCCGGCCATTCCTGCTTGCGCGAGATCTTCAGCAGGCCCGACCACTGGAAGCCGTCGCGGCCGACGCCGACGCCATAGCGCAGCGCCTTGTTGTCGCCCTGGACGAGATAGAGGAACCGTTCCTCGGTGTTGATGATGATCGTGCCGGGCTTTTCCGTGGTGCGAAAATAGACCGGCTGCAGACGGAATTCCGGCGGTAGCAGCGATTGGTCCGCCGTCGGCACGAGGCCCGGCTGGTCACCGATGGCGAGCGGCGCCCGCGCGTCGGGAACGCCTGAGGCCGCGAGTGCGGCGCCGACGCCCGGAATTGAAAGGGCGGCGGAAAGGGCCACCAGGAGGGTAGGGAGGAAGCGGAAGGGTTTCTTCTGTCGCATGATGCCTCTCGGAAGCGGATCGGCGGTTGCGTCGGGTCCGATCAGGTCTTGCCCGGCGGAAGTGAGATGGCCGGAGCAGCCGGCGCCATGGCCGCGGCCCCGGCCGGCGCCGCGGCGGTGGCCGGCGCCGCGGGCGCGTCGCAGCGCACGAACACCATGGTGCCATAGCGCGCCGTCACCGTCGGATCGACCCAGGCCGCAACCAGGACGCCGTTCTGGAACGAGGTGACCTGACGGTCCTTGATCACGCCGGCAGGGCCGGGCGGGCCGATATAGATGCGGCCGCCGGCGTTCTTGATGAAGACTTCCGAGGGCTGCGTCTGGTCGGCGAGATACATCATCACGCCGCCAGTCGGGCCTTTGGTGATGACATAGGGATTGTTGCAGTAGCGCCGGGCTTCGGCCGTCGTCCTGGCGAGGTCGGCCTCGTTGCGGAAGGAGCCGAGGCCCCATTTGCCGACGAGTTCGTCGGCCGTGAACATCGCCACGGCTGGCGCTGCCGGGGCCACGGCGGCGCTGTCGAGCGCCCGTTCCGAGGTGCAGGCGGAAAGCCCGATCGCGAGCGCGGCGATAAGGCCGAGCATGGCCAGGATCGCGCGTCCCGCCGCACTCCGGGCTGATTCCTCTGATACGATGACCATCCGTTCCCTCCTACGGTGGCGTCCGGGCCTGCAGATCTTTGTCCGCTTCGCGCCGGATTTACCGGCATGATGAAGAGGCGGCGAGGCAAACGCAACCGCTTCCTCGTTGCCGGTCCCGCTGCCGCCGTTCTGCGTTCGTGCTACCATTGCAGGATGTCTGATCTCCGCTTCGCCCTGTTCGGGACCGCCTTTGGCAGGGCTGCCATCGCCTGGGGGCCGGGCGGCATTCGCCGTACGCTGCTCCCTGAAGCGGAAGAGGGCGCGACGCGGAAGCTGATGGCGCGGCTCCTGCCGGAGGCCGTCGAGGCCGAACCGGAGGGTGAGATCGCGGTGGTGGTCGCAGGCATCCGCTCGCTTCTCGAGGGAGGACGCGACGATCTCCGCTCGGCGCCGCTCGACATGGCGCCCGTCGAACCCTTCCCGGCCGCCGTCTATGCCGAACTTCGGACGGTCGGTCCTGGAGAAACGCTCACCTATGGCGCGCTTGCCGAACGCGTGGGCGCGGCGGGGCAGGCGCGCGCGATCGGCGCCATTCTCGGCCGCAATCCGTTTCCGATCATCGTGCCCTGCCACCGCGTTCTGGCGGCCGGCGGCAAGACGGGCGGGTTCTCGGCCCCTGGCGGCGTGCGGACGAAGCTTCTGATGCTGACGGCGGAGCGAGCGCGGACGGCGGCTGCCCCTGGCCTCTTCGACGATCTCGCGCTGCCGCTCGCAGCGCGGCGCGACTGAGCATCATCGGGTCGATCGTTCGGGAGTTTGGCGCGCCCTAGGGGAATCGAACCCCTCTCTCCACCGTGAAAGGGTGGCGTCCTGACCGATAGACGAAGGGCGCGTCGGCGCGGCTTATAGAGGCGATTCCCGGTCGAGACAAGATCGCTCGGCAGCAATCGCTCCTCGTGCCGTCGCGCCTGTTCATAACCCGGCGAGCGCAGGGTGCGCCGGGAAGGGCCGGCCGGACCCGCCTCGGGCGGAACCGGCCGGCTTGTCAGCCTGCGGTTACCACTTGCCGGTGTTCGGCATCGACAGCCAGGGCTCCTGCGGCGGCAGTGAACCGCCGGCCTGGATCAGCTCGATCGAGATGTTGTCGGGCGAGCGGATGAAGGCCATGTGGCCGTCGCGCGGCGGGCGGTTGATGGTGATGCCGGCCGCCTGGAGCTTGGCGCAGAGCTCGTAGATATTCTCGACGCTATAGGCGAGGTGACCGAAATTGCGGCCTTCGCCATAGACTTCCGGGTCCCAGTTGTAGGTCAACTCGACCTGCGCGCTCTCGTCGCCGGGCGCCGCGAGGAAGATCAGCGTGTAGCGGCCCTTCTCGTTCTCGATCCGCCGCACTTCCCTGAGACCGAGATGGCCATAGAAGGCGAGCGAGGCGTCGACATCGGTGACGCGCACCATGGTGTGAAGATATTTCATGGCCAGACGGAGCTCCCTGTTGTTGCTGCAGCGTTGATCCTGTGCCTTGGCGTCGGCGCGGCAATGCGGCCGCACCATAGTTCGGCCGCCGAGCAAGGACAACGCGGTGGACGGCCCCTGGTGCCGGCGCGGAAATCCGCCGTTGTGGCCGCGAAGTCACTGGTCAGGGCTTTTGCCGATGCTATTGTTGCTGTGGGGAATCGGTCGTTCAATCACCGCAATTTGCGGTTGCAGCGACCATGTCTGTAGCATGGGCCGCGCAAATGGCCGACTGGGGACCGAAGCATATGGGGTCCAAGAACAGCACCGGCTCTTCGGCATCGATCGCCGACGGCGAGGATGCGGCAGGGCTGGACCTCGTCGAGGTCGTCGGTGCTATCAAGTGGTTCGACGCGTCGAAGGGCTACGGGTTCATCGTGCCCGATAACGGCGCGCCGGACGTTCTCCTGCATGTGACATGCCTGCGTCGCGACGGTTTCCAGACCGCCTATGAGGGCGCTCGCATCGTCTGCGAGGCGCATCAGGGCGCACGCGGATTGCAGGCCTTCCGTATTCTGTCCATGGACGAGTCGACTGCCGTGCATCCCGCGCAGGCCGGTCCGCCGCGCACGCACCAGGTGGTTGCGCCGACGAGCGGTCTCGAGCGCTGCGTCGTGAAGTGGTTCAACCGCGTCAAGGGCTATGGTTTCGTGTCGCGCGGCGAGGGCACCGAGGACATCTTCGTCCACATGGAGACCTTGCGCCGCTACGGGCTGATGGAGCTCCGTCCCGGCCAGATCGTGCTGGTCCGCTTCGGACCCGGCGACAAGGGCCTCATGGCGGCGGAGATTCGCCCCGAGGATGCGCCCGGCGGCCCGGTTTCCTCGCATTGACCATCATGGCTGCCTCGGGCCGTCTTGCCATGCCGAGGGCGCGGCCTTTTGCCGTGCTGGCCGTGATGATCGGCCTTCTGATCGGGTGGCTGCAGGCGGCGCCCTATGCTGTTGCCAGCGACAGCACGGTTGAACTCGTCACGAAATCCGGGCGGCATCCGATCACGATCGAATGGGCGGTTACGCCGGCCGAGCGCGCCAAGGGGCTGATGTTCCGCAAGAGCATGCCAGCCAATCACGGCATGCTGTTCGATTTCGACTACGAGCAGAGCGTCGCTTTCTGGATGCACAATACGCCGCTGCCGCTCGACATAGTGTTCATCGCCGCCGACGGCACGGTGAGGCGGATCGAAAAGCAGGCCGAGCCGTTCTCGGATCGCGCGATTCCTGCCGGATCCCCGGTGCGCTATGTGCTCGAGATCAATGGCGGCCGCGCCGATGCGCTGGGGCTCGCGCCAGGCGACAAGGTGGTGATTCCTGCGCATTGATCACGCCGTCGTCGATTTCCGGGCCTTCGCAAGCTTGCGGCCGGCAGCGGTGAAATGCTAATCGAGACGCGGTGTTCAATGTCGGGGCATAGCGCAGTCTGGTAGCGCATCTGGTTTGGGACCAGAGGGTCGCAAGTTCGAATCTTGCTGCCCCGACCACAGATCGTCGGACCGACTTTTGAGGAAGCAGCGAAGCGATGGTTGCACGTATCTTCAAGCCGGCACGCAATGCCATGCAGTCGGGCAAGGGCAAGGCCGAGCGCTGGATGCTCACTTATGAGCCCGAGGTACCGCTCGCCGTCGAACCGCTGATGGGCTACACGTCCTCGGCCGACATGAAGCGGCAGATCAAGCTGCATTTCGACACGCAGGAAGAGGCCGTCGCCTACGCGCAGAAGAACGGCATCCCCTATCAGGTGTTCGAGCCGCACCAGGACGCTCGCCGGAAGATCTCCTATTCCGACAATTTCCGTTACGGCCGCCTTCAGTCCTGGACCCATTAGGCGGCGCCGAGTTCAGCGCATTGGCGATCCGGCCCCTTAGCTCAGCTGGATAGAGCACCTGCCTTCTAAGCCGGTGGTCGTTGGTTCGAATCCAACAGGGGTCACCACTCGCCCGGGTGCACGGACGGGTCGCCTCGGCGGCGCCGGCGGTGTAGGAAGGGCGCGCCCTTCACGCGAGACCTTCCGACCATGTCCTCCGGATCGACCACACCGTCCCTTAGGCCGAATGCCCATGTCGCCGCCGGCGCTGCCGTTTTCGGCAATGACCTGCCGCTGACGCTCATCGCCGGCCCTTGCCAGCTCGAGAGCCGGCAGCATGCCTTCGACATTGCCGGGCGTCTCAAGGAACTGACGACGGCGCTCAGGATCGGCTTCGTCTACAAGACGTCGTTCGACAAGGCGAATCGCACCAGCCTCGGCGGCAAGCGCGGCGCGGGGCTGGATGCGGCGCTGCCCATCTTTGCCGATCTCCGCAGCGAGCTCGGCGTGCCGCTGCTGACTGACGTGCATGAGCGCGAGCAATGCGCCATCGTGGCCGAGGTCGCCGACATCCTGCAGATCCCGGCTTTCCTCAGCCGTCAGACCGACCTTCTCATCGCGGCAGCCGAGACCGGGCGCGTCGTCAACGTCAAGAAGGGCCAGTTCCTCGCGCCCTGGGACATGAAGAACGTCGTCGACAAGCTGACCGCCAGCGGCAATCCGAACATCCTCCTGACCGAGCGCGGCGCGAGCTTCGGCTACAACACGCTCGTCTCCGACATGCGCGCGCTGCCGATCATGGCCGGCTTCGGCGCGCCGGTCGTCTTTGACGCCACCCATTCGGTGCAACAGCCGGGCGGGCAGGGCGGCTCGTCGGGCGGCGACCGTCGGTTCGTGCCGGTTCTCGCGCGGGCTGCCGTCGCGGTCGGTGTTGCCGGCGTCTTCATCGAGACGCATCAGGATCCGGACAACGCGCCCTCGGATGGTCCCAACATGGTGCCGATCGCGGAAATGCCGGCCCTGCTCGAACGGCTGATGGCCTTCGACCGCATCGCCAAGGCAGGGTGAGCGAAGCCGCCTCCAGCCGTATCGGCGCCTGATCGAGCCTCATTCGGCGGGCAGCGCGCCTGCGAAGAGTTCTGCCTTGCTGCCGATCAGCCGCGCGATAGCCTCGGTTGTCGCGTGGATGGCAGGGTCGTGGCGGTCGTCGTGATGGACCACGAGCCATTGTTCGGAGGTGAGGGCGGCGATGCGTTCGCCGTCCCGCGCAAGGCCCGGCTCGCTATCCCCGACGAGACAGGGCAGCACGACCCGGCCGACGCCTGCGCGTGCCAGATCGAGAAGCGTGCGCGGATCGGAGCAACGATACGCAATCACAGCGCCATTCTGGCGCCCGAGCCAGGCGGCCGAGGGCGTGATGGCGGCTTCGCCCGACAGAGCGATCCAGGGAAGCGTCGCCGCGGCCGCCCCGCGGCGGGCATAGCTCGCAAAGGCGATGGTCGCGACACGCCGCCCGGCCAGCGTCGTCTCCTCGGGGCGGCGGTTGCGGATGCCTATATCCGCAGCGCGCCGGCCGATATCGAGCCGCGCATTGGCCGTGACGAAGTCGAGTGGCCAGTCGCGGCCGGCCGGCAACAGGGCGCCGGCATGGCTGGCGAGGAAACGCATCATCCAGTGGCCGGCCGAGATCCGCACCGAACGCGGCGCCGCGCTGCCGCTCCGCCACCGCGTTATGCCGGCGACGGCCGCCTCGACCTCCTCGGCATGGCCGAGCAGCGTGCGGCCGGCCTCGGTCAGCTGGTAACCCGTGCGACTGCGCTGGAACAGGCGAAGGCCGAGATCGCGTTCGAGTGCCGCGACGCGCCGACCGAGCGTCGGGGCGCTCGCGCCGGCAAGCCTCGATGCCGGGCCGAGGCCGCCGCCGCGGGCGACCGCCAGGAACAGGCGAAGGTCCGACCACTCCACGTCTTTCAATTCTGAAAGGCTCATTGCGAAACCGATGCTTGGGCGGGTCTCGCTCGCCCGCTAATGTCGCTGTCGACGCGGAGGCGCCCCGGCCAATTGACACCGTAGGCCTTTCAATTCTGCAACACCTGCATCGACGAGGAAAGACAAATGCTGAAACGCGCGCTCTGGGACGGACTCGAGGTTGCAGCCATCGGCTTCGGTGGCTGGGCGATCGGTGGTCCGTTCTTCGCCGGCACCGTGCCGCTCGGCTGGGGCCAGGTCGACGACCGCGAGTCCACATCCGCCATCCATGCGGCGCTCGATCGCGGCATCCGCTTCTTCGATACCGCGAGCAACTATGGCGGCGGTCATTCCGAGGCGGTGCTGGGCGCGGCGCTCGAGGGGCGCCGCGATGTCGTCATCGCCACAAAATTCGGCCATGTCGTCGACCCCGAGACCAAGCAGGCGCTGCAAGACAATGTCTCGCCCGATTTCGTCAGGCAGATCGTCGAGCGCTCGCTGCGCAATCTTCGGCGTGAGCATATCGATCTGCTGCAGTTGCATCTCGGCGGCCTTTCGATCGACGAGGCCCGGCCCGTCTTCGAACAGCTCGCGGTTCTTCGCGAGGCGGGTACGATCGGCGCCTTCGGTTGGAGCACCGACGATCCCGAGCGCGCCGCGGCTTTTGCAGGTCTCGACGGGTTCGTGTCGATCCAGCACGCCATGAACGTGCTCGACCCCGCCGATGCGATGATCGCCGTGATCGAGCGGGCAGGGCTCGTCTCGATCAATCGCGGGCCGCTGGCGATGGGGCTCCTCACCGGGAAGTTCGCGCCGACGACGCGGATCGCCGCCGACGACGTGCGCGCCGCCGATCTCGAATGGATGACCTATTTCAAGGACGGCCGGGTGTCGCCGGAGTTCACCGCACGGCTCGATTCGATCCGCGCGTTGCTGCGGCAGGGCGGACGCTCGCTGACGCAGGGCGCGCTCGCCTGGTTGTTGGCTCGTTCGTCGCGGACGTTGCCGATCCCCGGCATCCGCACCGTGAAGCAGGCCGAGGAAAATGCCGGTGCACTCGATTTCGGTCCGCTGCCGGCAGACACGATGGCCGAGATCGATCGCCTGCTCGGCCGCTCACCGGCGGCTGCAACCGCCGCTGCCGACTAAGCGCTTGCGAGGCTCAGGCCTGGGGGCCGTCGAGGACGAGAATGTCCTCGCGGCCGAAATTGACGGTGATCGGCTGCCCGCGCTCCGGCGGGGCGGCATTCGGACGGTTGAAGGTATCGAGCGACACGGCGCTGTCCTTGAAGCGGACGCGGATGCGCACGACCGAGCCGAGGAAATGCACCTCATCGATGGTGCCCTCGAGATTGTTGCTGGTGCCGTTGGCGCGGCCGATCGACAGAGCCTCCGGCCTGAGCGCGACCGACAGGGCATCGCCCGTTCCCGCACCGTTGAGGCCGCGGCTCGTGACGATTTCCTGGCCATCGACCAGAATGCGCCCGCCGGCGCCGTCGGACACCTTGCCGTTGAGGATGTTCAGCGTGCCGACGAACGAGGCGACGAAGCGCGTCTTCGGATAGTTGTAGATCTCGAACGGCGTGCCGAGCTGCTCGATCCGGCCCTCGCTCATGACGCAGATGCGGTCGGACATCGACAGCGCCTCTTCCTGGTCATGCGTCACGAAGATCGTGGTGATGCCGAGCTGGCGCTGCACGGACCGGATTTCTTCGCGCAGGGAGACGCGGATCTTGGCGTCGAGCGCCGAGAGCGGCTCGTCGAGCAGGAGAATCTGCGGCTTGATCGCGAGTGCGCGGGCGAGCGCCACGCGCTGCTGCTGGCCGCCTGAAAGCTGGTAGGGGTAGCGGTCTGCGACCTGCGGCAGCTTGATGAGGTCGAGCATCTCCTTGACCCGGGAGGCGATCTCGCTGCTGCCCTTCCGCGCCACCTTGAGCCCGAAGGCGATGTTGTCGGCGACGGTCATGTTGGGAAAGAGCGCATAGGCCTGGAACACCATGCCGATATTGCGCTGGTGCGGCTTCAGGTTGGTCACGTCCTTGCCGTCGATGCGGATCGTGCCGCTGGTCGGCGTCTCGAAGCCAGCGACCATGCGCAGGATCGTCGTCTTGCCGCAGCCCGATGGGCCGAGCAGCGTGACGAACTCGCCGCGCTCGACGGCGAGGTCGACGCCCTTGACCGTGGTCAGGGTGCCGAAGGTCTTGGTGATCCGCTCGATCGTGAGGAAAGCCATGGTGATGCTGGATCTTCCGTGATTGCGTCAGCGCTTCTGGCCGGGCGAGAAACTGGCGACGAGCTGGATGAGGCCCATGCAGGCCCAGGTGATGGCGAAGGCGATCACGGCGAGCGCCGCCGGCTCATAGGCCCTGTTTGCGCCGATGAGCTGCATGTAGGGGCCGAAGGCCGGCCGGTTGAGCAGGCTCGCCATGGTGAATTCGCCGATGACGATCGCAAAGGTCAGGAAGGCGCCGGACAGCACGCCGACACGGATGTTCGGCAGGATGACCTGGATCAGGATGCGCGGCCAGGAGCTGCCGAGGCTCTGCGCCGCCTCCGTGAGCGTGCGGATATCGATCGTCCGCAGCGCGGTATCGACGGAGCGGTACATATAAGGCAGCGACAGCGTCACATAGGCGAAGATCAGCAGCAGGTCGGTGCCGCGCGCGCTGCCGGTCATCGGCAGCAGGGACGAGGAATTATACATCCGGAGATAGCCGAACACGATGACGATCGCCGGCACGACGAGCGGCAGCAAGGTCATGAATTCGACCAGCGGGCGGAGCCGGGGCAGCTTCAGCTGAACGAGATAGGCGGTCGGGACGACCAGGGCGATGCCGACGATGATGGTCAGCAACGCGATCAAGGCCGAATACGAGAAGCTCGCCTGGAAGTTCGGATCGGCGAGAACGACCTGATAGGCCTTCAGCGAATAGGTGCCGCGCTGCATGCGCAGCGAGAACTCGAAGGTCGCGATCAGCGGCACGAGAAAGTAGATCGCGCCGATCGCGAAGCCGAGCCAGGGGAAGAAGCGGGTTGTCTTCATCGGATCCACCGGGCGCTGCGGGAGGCGAGCCAGATATAGGCGCCGTTGGAGACGCCGGTGATGACGATCATGCCGAGCGCCAGCGCATAGCCGAGATTGGGATCATGCAGCGCGTCGCCACGGATCTGCGCATAGAGCAGGATGGTGACGATGTTGAACGAGGAGCCGGTCAGCGCATAGGCCGTGGCGATGGCGCCGAAGGCATTGGCGAAGAGCAGCAGGAACGCGCCGAGCAGGCTCGGCCAGAGGATCGGCAGCGCGATCATCGTCCAGTACTGGAAGCCGGTCGCCCCGAGGATCGACGCCGCCTCGCGCCATTCGCGCTTGAGGCCATCGAGCGCCGGCGAGACCACCAGCACCATCAGCGGAATCTGGAAGTAGAGATAGGTGAGCGTCAGCCCCCAGAAGGACAGGAGGTTGAAGCCGGAGCGGTAGATGTTCCAGTCGAATACCGTCATCAGCAGCGCGGTGACGAGCCCGGTGCGGCCGAGAGTGGAAAGGAACGCGAAGGCGAGCGGTACGCCGGCGAATTGCGAGGCGACGCCGGAAAACGTCATCAGCGTCGGGCGAACCCAGCGCGGCAATCCGCCGAGGATCGTCGCCAGCGCCAGCGCGAAGCCGATCAGCACGCCGCCGAAGGCCGAGGCGGCGCTGATCTGGAGGCTCAGCGTGTAGGAGCGGATGATCGAGGGCTGGCCGAGATGGACGATGTTCTGCAGCGTGAAATTGCCGGCCGGATCCTGGAATGCACCGACGATCAGGTTGAAGGCCGGCAAGAGCAGGAACATCAGCGAGAACAGCAGGAACGGCAGGATGCCGAGCCAGGACCAGTTGATCCGTCTCTCGCGCGCGGTGGTGGCCGGCAATGCGGTCGTGCTCATGGCGCCCCTGGGACCGGCACGATGAGCCGGCGAACAACGCGTGCGGATGGAAAACGGGCGCCATCCGAGGACGGCGCCCGTCGTTCTGATGGCTTACTTGGCGACGTCGGCGCCGACGACTTCGCTCCACTTCTTGGCGATCACTTCCTTCGCGGCGCCCTGCTGCTCGAGCGTCGGGAAGATCGCCGCGGCATAGGACTCGGCCGGCGGGAGCTTGGCGAGCATTTCAGCCGGGATCTTGCCGCTCTTGGCGAGATCATTGAAGCGGATCGGGTGGCAATAGCCCTTGAGCCAGCCGAGCTGACCTTCGTCCGAATAGAGATATTCCATCCAGAGCTTGGCAGCGTTCGGATGCGGCGCGAAGGCGCTGATCGCCTGGACATAGACGCCGGCGACGACGCCCGTCTTCGGGATGATGACCTCGGCCGGCGGGTTGCCGGCGAGAACGTCGCGCCAGGAGAGGGCGTTGTAGTCCCAGGCGATGATGATCGGGGTCGTGCCCTGCGCGAGCGAGGCCGACTTGCCGGTCACGGGCACGAAATTGCCCTTCTTGTTCAGCTCGGCAAAGAACTTCAGGCCTTCTTCACCGGCCTTGGCGACATCGCCCTTGGCGGCGGAGAGACCGGCGGCGAACACGCCCTGGATCGCCTGGTTGGCGGTCTGCGGCGCGCCTGCAAGCGCGACGGAATTGGCGTAGTCGGCCGAGAGCAGGTCCGCCCAGTCGGTCGGCATCGTCTTGACGAGATCCTTGTTCACCAGGAACGACATCACGCCATAGTAGTCGCCGTACCAGTAGCCGTCGGCATCCTTGGCGCTATCCGGGATCGTCGCCCAGGTCGAAACCTTGTAGGGCTGGATCAGGCCTTCGGCCTTGGCGGTCGGGCCGAAGGAGAGGCCGACGTCGATGACGTCAGGGGCCTGCGGGCCGGTATTGCCCTTGTTGGCCTTGATCGCCTCGACTTCGTCGGCCGAGCCCGCGTCCGGGTTGAGCTCGTTGACCTCGATGCCATACTTGGCCTTGAAGCCGGCGATCACGTCGCCATAGCCGCACCAGTCGTGCGGCAGCGCGATCGTGGTCAGCGTGCCTTCCTTTTTGGCGGCAGCAATGAGCTCGTCGCTCTGCGCAAAGGCGAAGCCGGCCGAAGCCGTCAGCGCGAGAATAGAAACCGTCAACCGCATCCCGTTGGTCTTCATTCTTTTTTCTCCTTTTGCGGCCGGATGCCCCGAGCACCGGTCTCCACTGAAACCATGGATCCTAAGCCGTCTACCTGCGGACGCTATCATGCCTCTTTGAAGCTTCGATGTCATGTCGCGCAAAGCTTGCAGAGAAGAGCAGATTATCAGCGAGCGTCCCCTTGCTCGGCCTTGGAACAGTTGCGTCGAGCGGAGAAAGAAGAGACGGGCGACGTTGCTGCGGCAGGAGGAGCGACCCGGCAAGGCGCATGCCCCAAGCTTTGCCGGCATCGCGGCGTGCCAAGGCGGCCGGGCTCGCATCAGGTCGGGCCGAGGCGCCGCCCGGCCGAAAGCGGAGGTAACCTAGAGAAAATCGTCCCGCCGCGGCGTGAAGCTGTCGATCAGGCGGCCGGCGGTCAGCGCCTTCACGCCATGGACGAGGCCGGAGGGCACGATATAGGCGCCGCCTGCGGCGATCGTCTCGGTCACGCCGTCGATGGTCACCTCGAACACGCCCTCAGTGACGTAGCTGCTCTGGACATGCGGATGGCTGTGCAGCGCGCCGATGCCGCCTTCCTCGAAGGTGAATTCGACCAGCATCAGTTCGGGCAGGCTGAGGATGACGCGGCGCGTGCTGCTGCCGAGCGGCACGATCGTGCCTTCGTCCGGTCCTGCAAAATTCCTGTCGGACATCTCACCCTCCCATTTGGCAGCCAAGCCGCTGGCGTCACGCTCGGCGCGGTACGACGCTACACAGCATCGATATCGCCGAGTTCGGCGAGGTTCACCATCCGTCCCGTCGTCGCGCTCTCAAATGCGGCAAGGCCCGTCATCACCGACATCGCGCCGGCGCGGCTGTCGGCGCGCTGGCCGAGCGGGTCGTCGCCGTTGCGGAAGATCATCGAGCGCATCAGGTCGTCGCCGCCGAAATGGCCGCCACCGGCATGCGGGACCTTGATCCGTTCGGCGCCGCCACCGAAGGAGCGCACGAGCAGGATCTCGTCATGATCGGGCTTCTCCCACGGCTGCTTCTCGAATTGACGGAGTTCGATCCGGCCCCGCGTGCCGTTGAAGGCGATGGCATGACCCTCGATCGGCATGAAGGCGTTGAGCGAATAGGACACCGTCACCTGGTTGGCGTAGCGGATCGTCGCCGTCATCGTGTCGAAGATGTCGATATCCTCGCGATAGACGCAGCCGTCGCGGACATAGCCGTCGAGCGCCGAAGGGGCCTCAAAGAGGTCGTCGAGGAAATCGTCGGAGCCAAGATCGAAGAAATAGTCGCATTCGCCGGCATGGCGGCAATCGCGGCAGCGGGCCCCGCGAAACGGGCCGTTGCGGCCATATTGGCGCAGCTCGCCGAAGGCCGAAACCTGGACGGGATCGGCGCCGATATACCAATTGAGCAGGTCGAAGTGATGCGTCGCCTTGTGGACGAAGAGGCTGCCGGAATTGGCGACATAGGCATGCCAGCGGCGGAAATAGTCGGCGCCATGCTGGTTGTCGAGATACCAGTGGAAGTCGACCGAGGTGAGGGTGCCGATCGCGCCGGAGGCGAGGAGGGTCTTGAGCGCGGCGGCGGTCGGCGCATAGCGATAGTTGAAGGAGACGTCGATCTTCCGCCCTGTCCGACGCTCCGCCTCGCGGATGCGGCGGATCTTCGCCATCGTCGTCGTCATCGGCTTTTCGGTGATGACATCCGCGCCGGCTTCGAGCGCGGCGACGATGACGTCGTCATGATTGGAATCGCGCGTGCAGACGATCACGAGTTCCGGCTTCGCGTCAGCGAGCGTCTCGTCGATCGACGTGTAGATCGGCGCGTTTGACTTGATCATCGTGCGGGCGCGCTCGGCGCGGAGCGGATTGGTGTCGCAGATGGCGACGAGATCGACCTCCTGCCGCCAGCCGGCGAGGAGGTCGCGACCCCACATCGTCGTGCCGCGATTGCCCGTTCCGACCAGCGCATAGCGCCGGCGTTGCTGCCCGTTCATGTCCATCCCTGGTCCGTCAATTCCAAGCGTTCGAGGCAGGTTGCGAGGATCTCGTCGCCCGGCCGCTGCCACCAATCATCGCGCGAGAAGATCTCGACCTCCTGCGGCCCATCATAGCCCGCGGCCTCGATCATCGCGCGGATGCCATCGAGGTCGATCACGCCGTCGCCCATCATGCCGCGATCGAGCAGCAGATCGCGGGTCGGCACGAGCCAGTCGCAGACGTGATGCGCGAGGATGCAGCCCATCCCGCCGGCGCGGGCGATGGCCCCGGCGAGACCGGGGTCCCACCAGACATGATAGACGTCGATCGCGACGCCGACGCCTTCGCCGAGCCGGTCGCAGAGATCGAGCGCCTGGTCGAGCGTGTTCACGCAGGCGCGGTCGGCGGCGTACATCGGATGCAGCGGCTCGATCGCCAGCGGAATGCCGGCCGCGCGTGCATGCGGCAGCAGCGCCGCGAGACCTTCCTCGACCATGCCGCGCGCCGCCGCGATATCGCGGCTTGAGCCGGGCAGGCCGCCGACGACCAGAACAAGACAATCGGCCCCGAGCGCGGCCGCTTCGTCGACGGCGCGGCGGTTATCGTCGATCGCGGCCTGGCGTCCGGCCACCGTCTCGGCCGGGAACATGCCGCCGCGGCAAAGTCCGGTGACCTTGAGGCCGCCGGTGCGGACAATGCGCGCCGCCTCAATGAGCCCGATCGCCGCGACCTGATCGCGCCAGGGCGCGATGGCGGTGATGCCGTGCCGCAGGCAGCCATCCACCGCCTCGGCAAAGCCCCAGCAGCCGCGGGTCGTCGCGAGATTGATGGAGAGGCCTGCCGCACTCATCCTGTTTCCCTCCGGATCGCTGCCGCCACAGTCAGATCTCCAGCGCGGGCACGTCGAGCCAACGCCGCTCGGCCCAGGATTGGAGCCCGAGCGTCGCCAGTTGCACGCCTTTCGCCCCTTCCTCCAGCCCGTAGCGCCACGGGCCGTCCTCGACGACATGGCGGAGGAACATCGCCCATTGCGCCTTGAAGCCGTTCTCGGCGGGGGCGTTGTCGGGGACCGCATCCCAGCCGGCGCGGAAATCCATCTCCTGCTTCTGGTCGGGGTTCCAGACCGGCTTCGGCGTGTTGACGCGATGCTGGGTGACGCAACTGTGCAGTCCGGCGACGGCTGAGCCATGCGTGCCGTCGACCTGGAAGGTGACGAGATCGTCGCGATGGACGCGAACGGCCCAGGAGGAGTTGATCTGGGCGATGACGCCGCCCTCGAGCTCGAAACTCGCATAGGCCGCGTCGTCGGCATCGGCGTCATAGGGCCGCCCGGCCTCGTCGAAGCGAAGCGGGATATGCGTTGCGCCGAGGCAGGACACGGATTTGACGGCGCCGAACAGATTGTCGAGCACGTAGCGCCAGTGGCAGAGCATGTCGAGAATGATGCCGCCGCCATCGCCTCGTCGATAGTTCCACGAGGGCCGCTGCGCCTTCTGCCAGTCGCCTTCGAACACCCAGTAGCCGAACTCGCCGCGCACCGACAGGATGCGGCCGAAGAAGCCGGCATCGCGCAGCATCGCGAGCTTCATCAGCCCCGGCAGGAACAGCTTGTCCTGCACGACGCCGTGCTTGATGCCGGCGGCATTCGCCTTCCGCGCCAGCGCGACGGCGACGTGAAGGTCCTCGGCCACCGGCTTCTCGCAATAGACATGCTTGCCGGCATCGATCGCCCGCCCGATGAGGCTCGCGCGCATTCGCGTCGCGCCGGCGTCGAAGAAGATCGCCGCCGATCGATCGGCGAGGGTGGCGCCGAGATCGGTCGACCAGCGCGCGATGCCATGGCGCTCGGCAATCCGCCGGAGCTTCTCGCCGTCGCGTCCGACCAGGATCGGCTCGGGGATGAGACGGTCGCCGCTTTCGAGGACGAGCCCGCCTTCGTCGCGAAGGGCCAGGATCGATCGGACCAGATGCTGGTTGTAGCCCATCCGGCCGGTCGCGCCATGCATGATGACGCCGATGCTCCGGTCAGTCATTGCGCCGCCTCTTGTAACTAATTGGTTACATAGCTAGACACGGCTATAGTGGCCTGTCAAGCCGGGGGGCAATCACGGGCCAGAGAGCGGTTGAGCCGTGCCGACATCGTCGTGCCGCGGGCAGAACGCTGCAGCTGGTATCCGGATGGTGCAGCACCGGGGAGCGACTATCGAAGCGAGGACTGATGAGCAGCGACGGCGACAATTCCACGGCCCAGCCTCCGGCGAAGGGCAGCGGCTCTGGGTTTGTCGCCACAGCCCGGCCGCGCGACTCCGAAAAGACCAAGGCCGTGATCCTGAAGGCGGCGCGCGACGAATTCTGCGAGGAGGGCTTCAACGGCGCCCGCGTCGATGCGATCGCCGAGCGTGCCAAGGTCAACAAGCGGATGCTCTACCACTACTATGGCAACAAGGAAGCGCTCTACAGCGCCGTCTTGTTCGATGCCTATCTCGAAATCCGTGGCGGCGAGCGCGAGCTGAGGCTGGATCAGTTTCCGCCGGTCGAGGCGATGGACCGCCTCATCCGCTTCACCTTCCGCCACTTCCTCGCCAATCCCTGGTTTCCCCGGCTGCTGGCGATCGAGAACCTCCAGAACGCGCGATTCTTGAAGCAGATCAAGGACATCCCGGCGCTGCATTCGCCGCTGGTGAGCGAACTCAAGGACATCGTCCAGCGCGGCATCGCCAGTGGCGTCTTCCGCAAGGATGTCGACCCGATGCAGCTCTATATCTCGATTGCCGGGCTCGGCTACTTTTACGTGTCGAATATGAAGACACTCTCTGTCATCTTCGAGCGTGACCTCGGCCAGTTCGCGCTTGTCCAGGAGCGCGAGTCGCACGCGGTCCGCATGGTGCTCGACTATCTCTGCACGCGCTGAGGAGGCGGGCGGGGGAAGGGATCGCCGAACGGCGAGGCCGGCCTCAGGCTGAGGAAGGGGAACGCGACGCCGGCCGCGGGGCGGCTTGACACCGCCCAAGCCTTGGCCGAGGATTGTAACCAACTGGTTATTTAGCGCCGCCAAGAGCGCAGCGACCTTCTCTCTGTCGCGACCTGAAATGGGAGGATTTCATGACGATAATCTCAACGCGCCGGCAGTTCCTGCTCGGGAGCGCGGCCGCGATTGCGGCCGGGGCAATCAGCCCGGCCTTTGCGGCCGAAGCCAAGATGCGGCTCCTGTTCTGGGGCGGCAAGGCGCGGGCCGACCGGACCTTCGCTGCGACAGACCTGTTCTCGAAGGCCAATCCCGGCGTCACGATCGACGGCGAGTTCATGGCGTTCCAGGATTACTGGGCCAAGCTCGGCACACAGACCGCCGGCGGCAACGCGCCCGACGTCATCCAGATGGATTATCGCTATATCGTCGAATATGCCGTTCGCAATGGCATCGCACCGCTCGACGAATTCATCGGCGGCGCTCTCGAACTCGGCGATTTCGACAAGGATCAGCTCGACGGCGGCAAGGTCGACGGCAAGCTCTATGGCATCAGCCTCGGCGCCAATTCGGTAGCGCTGATGGTCGACGAGGGCGCCTTCAAGGAAGCCGGCGTCGCGCCGCCCGATCGCAACACGACCTATGAGGACCTGCCGGCGCTCGCCGCGAAGTTCAATGCCGCCAGCAAGCGTCCGGGCATGAAGATCCTTCAGGACGGCAGCGGCGTCGAGCCGGCGCTCGAGAACTGGCTGCGCCAGCGCGGCAAGGCGCTCTATACGGCGGACGGCAAGGCCGGTTTCGACGCGCAGGACATGACCGACTGGTTCCAGCTCTGGACCGACCTCCGCGCGGCCGATGTCACCGTCTCGGCGGAAGACCAGGCGCTCGACGCGACCGACGCGATCGAGAACACGATGATCACGCTCGGCAAGGCGGCGACGACCTTTGCCAACTCGAACCAGCTGATCGCCTTCCAGGCGGTGAACAAGAATCCGCTGACGATGACCAGCTTCCCGCGCGCCAAGGCCGGCAGCGGCGGCGGCCATTATCGCAAGCCCTCGATGTTCTTCTCGGTCGGCGGAACCTCGGCCAACAAGGAACTCGCGGCGAAATTCATCAATTTCTTCATCTCCGATCCCGAGGCGGTGAAGGCGCTCGGCGTCGAGCGCGGCATCCCCTGCAAGGCCTCGACGCGCGACGTGATCGCGCCGACGCTCGATGCGCAGAGCAAGATCGCGCTCGAATTCGTCTCCAATCTCGGCGATCTCCTGGGGCCGCTGCCGCCGGCACCGCCCGCCGCGGCGGGCGAGGTCTCGACGCTGCTGCGCACCAAGAGCCAGGAAGTCGCCTTCGGCCAGCAAACGCCCCAGGAGGCCGGCCCTGCTTTCTTCGAGCAGGCCGCCGCGACATTGGCCCGCGCCAAGAAGGGCTGAGGCGGTGGCGAGCGTGCCATCGGCCGGTGCCGATACCAGGGGGACGATCGCGCCCGGCGCGCTCGTCCCTTCGCGCTGGGCTGCCGTCAAGGCCAAGCACGGGCCGGGCTATCTCTTCCTGCTGCCCTGGTTCATCGGCTTTTTCGGGCTGACGCTCGGGCCAATCCTGACGTCGCTTTATCTCAGCTTCACCGATTTCGACTTGCTGACGCCGCCAGTCTGGAACGGCGGCGCCAATTTCGTCCGCATCTTCACGGCCGATCCGAAGTTCATCCAGTCAATGCGGGTAACGCTGTTCTTCGTCGTCGTGTCGGTGCCGCTGAAGCTCGCCTTCGCGCTCGGCGTCGCGCTGCTGCTCAATCGCGGCATGCGGGGGCTGCCGATCTACCGGGCCATCTTCTATCTGCCCTCGCTGCTCGGGGCTTCAGTGGCGATCGCCGTGCTCTGGCGGCAACTCTTCGCCGGCAATGGCCTCGTCAACCAGTTCCTGCTCAATTTCGGCATTGTCGGCCCGAGCTGGATTTCCAATCCGCGCTATTCGCTCTGGACACTGATCGCGCTGGCCGTCTGGCAGTTCGGCTCGCCGATGATCATCTTCCTCGCCGGCCTCCGGCAGATCCCCCTCGACATGTACGAGGCCGCGAGCCTCGACGGCGCCGGCAAGTTCCGCATGTTTCGCAAGATCACGCTGCCGCTGCTGACGCCGGTGATCTTCTTCAACGCGATCATCCAGACGATCGAAGGCTTCAAGAGCTTCACGCCCGCCTTCATCATATCGGGCGGGACGGGCAATCCGATCAATTCGACGCTGTTCTATACGCTCTACCTCTACCAGGAGGCGTTCGGCTTCTTCCGCATGGGCTATGCCTCGGCCCTCGCCTGGATCCTGCTCGTGATCGTCGCGCTGTTCACCAGCTTCTCGTTCCTGACGTCGAAGTACTGGGTGCATTATGACAACTGATGTCCAGCGCCTGACCGTCGTGACCGGAAGCGAGGGCGAGGCGAGCCGGATCCGCAAGGGCGCGCTGTCGCTCGTCGCCCATGGCCTGCTGATCCTCGCATCGATCCTGATGCTTTATCCGCTGCTGTGGATGTTGTCGGCCTCGTTCCGTCCCGAAAACGAGATCTTCAGCGCCGCAAGCCTCTGGCCGAGTTCCTGGAGCCTTGACGCCTATATCCGCGGCTGGACAGGCCTCAGGATCGGCTTCGGCACCTTCTTCCTGAACTCGCTCACCATCGCCGTGCTGGCGATCATCGGCAATCTCGCCACCTGCTCGCTCGCCGCCTTTGCCTTCGCACGGCTCGAATTCTGGGGCCGCCGCTTCTGGTTCGCGATGATGCTGGGCACGCTGATGCTGCCCTATCAGGTGACGCTGATCCCGCAATATGTGCTGTTCCACCAGTTCGGCTGGGTCAACACATTCCTGCCCCTCGTCGTGCCGAAATTCCTCGCCGCCGACAGCTTCTTCATCTTCCTGATGGTGCAGTTCTTTCGCGGCCTGCCGAAGGAGCTGGACGAGGCGGCGATGATGGATGGCTGCAGCCCCTGGCGCATCTACTGGAAGATCCTGCTGCCGCTCTCAACGCCCGTCCTCGCTACGGCAGCGATCTTCACCTTCATCTGGACCTGGGACGATTTCTTCGGTCCGCTGATCTATCTCTCGGATATCCGCACCTACACCGTGCAACTGGCGCTCCGGACCTTCGTCGATTCCAGCGCCGAGAGCGACTGGGGCGGGCTCTTCGCCATGTCGACGCTGACGCTGGTGCCGGTGTTCGTCTTCTTCCTCGTCTTCCAGCGCCTCCTGATCGAGGGCATCGCAACTACCGGCATGAAGCGCTAGCCGAACCACGCGGCCGCAGCCGCACTGATCCGCCCCCCAATCCGCGCCCGCAGGCCCGGACATCAGCGAAGCAAGAGATCCGCATTCGATGAGCATTCGATTTTCAGTCGTCGGCCTCAATCACAGTCACATCTACGGCCAGGTCGATCTACTGCTGCGCGCCGGCGCCGAGCTGGTCGCCTTCCACGGCCCGGAAGACGCCCTCGCGAAGCCCTTTGCCGATGCCTATTCCGGCGCCCGGCGTGTCGCGACCGCGGCCGAGATCTATGAGGACGAGAGCATCCAGCTGGTCGTCACGGCTGCGATCCTCGACGAGCGCGCCGGCATCGCCATCGCCGCCATGCGGCACGGCAAGGATGTCATGACCGACAAGCCCGGCATGGTCAGCCTCGACCAGCTGGCGGCGGTCAAGGCGGTGCAGCAGGAGACGGGGCGCATCTTCTCGGTCTGCTATTCCGAGCATTACGAGACGCGCTCGACGGTCAAGGCCGGCGAACTCGTGGCCGCCGGCGCCATCGGCGAGGTCATCAACACCGTCGGCCTCGGACCGCACGCGATCCGCAACAACCAGCGCCCCGACTGGTTCTTCGATCGGCCGCGCTATGGCGGCATTCTCTGCGACATCGGCTCGCATCAATGCGAGCAGTTCCTGTTCTTCTCCGGCACGCTGGACGCGAGCGTCGTCTCGGCGACCGTCGCCAATCGCGCCAATCCCGAGCGACCCGGCTTGCAGGATTTCGGCGACATTCATCTGAAAACAGGGCGAACGACGGGCTATGTCCGCGTCGACTGGTTCACGCCGGCAGGCCTTCCGACCTGGGGCGACGGGCGGCTGACCATTCTCGGCACCGAAGGCTATATCGAGCTCCGAAAATATATCGACATCGCCGGCAGGCCGGGGACGGATCACCTGTTCCTCGTCAATCGCAAGGGCTTGGAGCATGTCGACTGCAGCGCGGTCGAGCTTCCCTATGGCCGGCAGCTCCTCGCCGATGTCCGTGACCGCACGGAGACCGCGATGGGCCAGGAACACTGCTTCAAGGCGATGGAACTGGCGCTGACGGCGCAGGCGCTCGCCGAGCGTGGCACGGAGTGGCAGCAATGAGCGCGATCAAGACGGTTGCCGTCGTCGGCGGCGGCATCGGCCGCTCCCATATCGTCGAGGGCTATCTGCCCAACCCGGACAAGTTCAAGCTGCTCGCCATCTGCGATCTCGATCCGGCGCGCATGAACGGGCTCGCGGATGAGTTCGGAATCCCAAGGCGGACGGCCAATTTCGACGATCTCCTCGCGATGGAGGATCTCGACATCATCGACATCTGCACCCCGCCGATGGTGCATCACGGCATGGTGGTCGCGGCGCTGAAGGCCGGCAAGCATGTCGTCTGCGAGAAGCCGCTGGTCGGCTCGCTCGCCGCCGTCGACGAGGTGATCGCGCTGGAGAAGACGGCGCGCGGGCTGTTGATGCCGGTGTTCCAGTATCGCTTCGGCGACGGCGTGCAGCAGGCGAAAGCGATCATCGATGCGGGCATCGCCGGCAAGCCCTATGTCGCCAGTGTCGAGACGCTGTGGCGGCGCGAGGCGGACTATTACGCCGTGCCCTGGCGCGGCAAATGGAAGACCGAGCTCGGCGGCGTGCTGATGACCCATGCCATCCACCAGCACGACATGCTGACCTATCTGATGGGTCCACCGAAGAGCCTTTTCGGCCGCGTGGCAACCAGGGTCAATCCGATCGAGGTCGAGGATTGCGTCTCGGCCAGCGTCGAGCTTGAAAGCGGCGCGCTGGCCTCGCTGACGGCGACTTTGGGCTCGGCGGACGAGATTTCGCGCCTCCGCCTCGCTTTCGAGAACGTCACCTTTGAAAGCGACCACGAGGCCTATTCGCCCGGCAACAAGCCGTGGACGATCTTGCCGCGCAACGACGCGACGCGCGAGAAGATCGATGCGCTCCTCAAGGACTGGCGCCATGTGCCGCAGCGCTTCCAGACGCAGATGGCGCTGTTCCACGCCGCGATCGAAGGGGAGGGCCCGCTGCCGGTCACCAGCGCCGATGCCCGCCGCGCGCTCGAGATCGTGACCGCCTTCTACCATTCATCGGAGACGCGCTCCGAGGTGACATGGCCGATCGGCCCCGATCACCCGAAATATCAGAGCTGGCTGACGACCGCGGCATAGGAGGCGACCCATGGCAACGCGCGTCGAACTGCGGCAGGTGCAGAAGCGATTTGGCGAAGTCGAGATCATCCACGGGATCGATCTCACCATCGAGCCGGGCGAGTTCGCCGTCTTTGTCGGCCCGTCGGGCTGCGGCAAGTCCACGCTTCTGCGGATGATCGCCGGCCTCGAGCCGATCAGCGGCGGCGATCTCCTGATCGACGGCCAGCGCATGAATGCGGTCCCGGCGGCGAAGCGCGGCATCGCGATGGTGTTCCAGTCCTATGCGCTCTATCCGCATATGAGCGTCTACCAGAACCTCGCCTTCGGGCTGGAGACGGCAAGGCTGCCGAAGCCCGAGATCGAGCAGAGGGTGCGGCGCGCCGCTGACATCCTCCGTATCGAGCCGCTGCTGAAGCGCAAGCCGAAGCAGCTCTCGGGTGGCCAGCGCCAGCGCGTCGCCATCGGCCGCGCCATCGTACGCGAGCCGCGCATCTTCCTGTTCGACGAGCCGCTCAGCAATCTCGACGCCGAGCTGCGTGTGCAGATGCGGGTCGAGATCGCCAAGCTGCACAAGGATCTCGGCAACACGATGATCTATGTGACCCACGACCAGGTCGAGGCCATGACGATGGCCGACAAGATCGTGGTGCTGCGCGCAGGCGCTATCGAGCAGGTCGGCGCGCCGCTCGATCTCTACAATGCCCCGCGCAACCTCTTCGTCGCTGGCTTCATCGGCTCGCCGCAGATGAACTTCCTCAAGGCGCGGATCGAGACGATGGACGGTTTCGGCACGAGGCTGATTGCTGGCGCGAATACGATTGCTTTGCCGCGCGCACTCAAATCGGGCAAAGCGGGGGACGACGTCACCGTTGGCGCGCGGCCCGAGCACATCCAGATCGTGCCGGGTTCGGGCCTGCCCTTTGCCGAGGCCAAGGTCGATCTCGTAGAACAGCTCGGCGGCCAGACCATGCTCTACGCGACGACGAGCGACGGCCAGGCGATGATCATCGCCGTCGACGGTCAGCAGAAGATCGCACTCGGCACAGCCATCACCGCCCATGTCGACCCGGCACGGTTTCACGTCTTCGACGCGACGGGCGCCTCGATTTAGGACGGGCAGGGCGGTCGCCGCCGGGCTCGACGGTCGCCTCCGATAGTCTGCGATTGGGCACAGAGGGGCCATCGCTGCTAGAGAGAGCGGTGATCTGGATGTGTCATGGCAGAATCGGAGCAGATGATGGCCGAGCGATTTGAGCGGCACCGCCAACCCTGGACTGCCGAGGAGCTCGAAAAGCTCGCCGTGCTCGCCAAGAAGGGTATGTCGCTGAAGGCGATTTCGAAGGCGATGACGCGCAGCGAGGAATCGATCAAGGACCGCGCCAAGCTCGACGGCATCGGGATCGCGAAGCTCCGCTAGATTGCCCGTGGCCGTATCCTGGCCTCGGCGCTCCCGACACGCCCCGAGCTACGATCGTCCGGCCGGAGCGTTCCGGGGGCCTGAACTCTCGCGGATGATCAGCTCGTGCGGGACGATCTGGTGTTCGACATCGGCCTCGCCTTCGATCATCCGCTTCAGATAGAGCACCGAGGCTTCCGCCATTTCGCGGCGTGGCAGGCGAACGGTGGTCAACGGCGGATCGAACACCTGCGAGAAGGTCAGGTCGTCGAAGCCGGCGACCGCGATGTCGCGCGGGATGCGGATGCCCGCGCTCTTCAATTCGGTCATCAGGCCGAAGGCGGATTCGTCGTTGCCGCAGAAGACCGCGTCCGGCAGCGTGCCGGCGGCGATCAGGCGGCGGGCGACCGCCTTGCCGTCGGCCAGATGGAAGCCGCCGGGCAGCAGCAGATCGGGTCCTTCCGGCAGCCCCGCCTCGGCCAGCGCCCGTCGCCAGCCGTCGCGGCGCAGTTGTGAAACGAGTTCGGACATGGGTCCAGCAAGATGCGCGATCCGCCGGTGGCCATTGGCAATGAGATGACGCACGACGTCGGCCGCTGCCTCGACCTCGTCGATCTGTACCGACGCGATGCCGCTTACGGCTTCGGTCGGGCTCATCGTGCGCACCACCGGAAGGCGGCTGCCGCCCTCGATCCGGCTTCGGATCCGGGCCGGGCAATAGCCCGACGTCAGCAGGATGCCGTCGATGCCGCCGGTGAAGAGTTCGTCCGCCAGGCGGTCAGGCCGTTCGAGATCGACATTGGTGTGCCCGATCATGATGCCGTAGCCGAGCTCGAAGGCGGCGCGGTCGATATTCATCAAGAGGTCGGAATAGTTCTGGCTGGCAAGGTCCGGGATCAGGACCAACAGGATCGCGCTCCGCTGCAGGCGCAGCGAACGGGCGTGGCGGTTGATCTTGTAGCCGGCCTCCTGCGCTGCCCTCTCGACACGGATGCGCGTCTCCTCGCTGATCTCTGGCATGCCGGCGAGTGAACGGCTGACGGTCGAGGCAGAGACCCCGGCGAGGCGAGCGATATCGGCCATGGTCGGGGACTTGGTGCGGACGCTCTCCTTCAACGGCGCGTTCTCGTCCTGCGGCCTTCTGACCATTTCGCCTCCCACCCTCTGTCCTCGTTTCCCGCCGAGGGACGCGCGCCTCAGCGCGTGCTGACGGCAAACTAGCACGGCGCAACAGCGGCTGGCTGCGGCATCCGGATGCGCCGCGATGCTGCCTTTGACATGCATTGCTGCCTCGCACAATCGATTGCATCTTGCACGCAATCGATTGCGTGATAATCCTTGTGCGTTCGATTGCACCAGCTATTTCCGAACGGGGGATGCCGGTGCCGCCTGCGGGGAGGAGACCGCGCGGGCCTCTGAGGACGACATGACCACGCCTGGTTTCGACACCGGCGCGACCCCCGTCGCGCTGCCCGAATTCTGCTGCCTGCCGGCATGCCTTGCCGGCCTCGGCACGCCCATTTCCTTCCGGACATGAGACCCATGGACATCAGCGACATTCTCTCGATCCAGCTCTATTCGCTCCGCGGCCTCGGTCCGCTCGAGCGCCAGCTCGATGCGGCGCAAGCGGCGGGCTTTCGCCTCGTCGAAACCATCGGCAGCCATCTCGCAGACCCCAAGGCACTGAAGGCGGGCCTCGATCGGCGCGGGCTTACGGCACCGACCGGTCATATCGGCATCGGCGATCTCCGCTCCGATCTGCAGCGCATCATCGCGGCGGCGCAAGCGGCGGGGATCCGGCAGCTCTACATGCCGGCATATCCGGAGGCGGAACGCGGCAAGACGGGCGCCAGCTGGTCGAAGGCCGGTGCGGAACTCGGTGCCATCGCCGAGACGCTGAAGGCGCACTCGATCGGTCTCGGCTACCACAATCATCACTGGGAACTCGAGGTTCTCGACGATGGCCGCACGGCGCTCGAGAGCTTCTTTGCCGGCGCCGCCGGGTCGCCGCTGACCTGGCAGGCCGACATCGCCTGGCTCGCGCGTGGCGGCGTCGACCCCGCCGCATGGCTCGGCCGTTACAGCGCCATCCTGACCTCGGCCCATGTGAAGGATCAGGCGCCCACCGACGTGACGGCCGATGACGGCTGGACGGATGTCGGCGCGGGCATCCTCGATTGGCCGCTGCTCTGGAAGGCCGCGCGCGACAACGGTGCCGGCATCATGACGGTCGAGCACGACAATCCGAGCGACCCTGCCGGATTTGCGGCGCGGAGCCACGCCTATCTCACGGCCATGGCGGCCTGAGCGGCCAAAGAAGCAGGGGCGTCGCTGGCGCCCACCCCGCAACATCGATGCATCGGACAACGCACGTGGAAAAGTTGAGAGTTGGTCTCATCGGCCTTGGGACCGTCGGGCAGGTCGTGCACCTGCCGGTCCTCGCCGGCCTCAAGGACAGGTTCGAAGTCGTTGCCGTCTGCGACGTCTCGCCGGGGCTGGTCGAGCGGGTCGCCGATGCGTTCCAGGTCGCTGGACGCTACACCGATCACGCTGCGATGCTGTCGGTCGAGAGGCCGGATGTCGTCGCCGTCATCAATTCGGACGAGTACCACGCCGATTGCGCCGTCGATGCGCTGGCCGCCGGCGCGCATGTGCTGATCGAGAAGCCGGTCTGCCTGTCGCTCGCCGATCTAGGTCGGATCATCGCGGCGCGCGATGCGGCCGGCAGGATCGCCTTTGTCGGGTATATGCGGCGTTTCGCCGGAGCCTATGCCGCGCTGAAGGCACGTCTCGCGAGCGCACCGACGCCGCTTCATGTCGCCGTGCGCGACATCATCGGGCCGAATGCCTTCTTCATCGGCCAGACCTCAGTGGTCGAGACGGCCGATGATGTCGCGCCCGCTCTGATCGCCGAGCGGAAGCTGCGGGCGGAGGCGCAGGTTCAAGTGGCGCTCGGGCAGGTTTCGGCCGAGGCCGTTTCGGCATACCGCATGCTCTGCGGCCTCGGCAGTCATGACCTCTCGGCCCTGCGCGGCCTCGTCGGCACGCCGAAGGGCGTGATCGGCGCCGGCAAGAAGAACGGCGGACGCTACGTCGCCGCCATCCTCGATTACGGGAGCTTCATGGCGACCTTCGAGATGGGGGTCGACCAGGTCGGCCGCTTCGATGCGTCGATCGAGGCCTTCACCGGCAGCGAGCGGCTTCGCATCGACTACGACACGCCGTTCATCCGTCATCTGCCGACGCACCTCACCGTGCAGTCGACGGCGGGTGACGCGCTCTCCGTCACGATCGAGCGGCCGAGCTATCGCGACCCTTACACGGCCGAATGGCTGCACTTCTACGACGCCATCACCGCCGGCACGCCGGTCGAGACCACGCTCGAGGATTCGGCGGAGGACCTGAAGCTGTTCGCCGAGATCATCGTGGCCTTTCCGGACTGAACCATCCGGAGGTCGCGCCAAGGGCCGCATTCGCGGTTGACGCCAAGCATCGTTCAAGAACACGGGAGGAAAGAATGAACGAATCCAATGCCAGCCGGAGCAGCATCACCCGGCGCGCCTTTCTCGGCAGCACCGCCGCAGCGGCCGCCGCGATGACCGTCGGCCAGAAGGCGGCGTTCGGCGCCGAGGAGATCAAGTTCTGGGACATGGTCTGGGGCACCGGTGCCACCTATACCGCGGCTGCCAAGGAGCTGGTGGGCGGCTACAAGCCCACGGGCGACAACCTCGGCGTGCGCTACCAGTCGATACCCTGGGCCAACTGGTACCAGACCTTCACATCCGCAGCCGCCTCGCGCACCACGCCGGCGGTCTCGTCCGGCGCAGCCTTCCTGCCGTTCTACTTCATCGAGCAGGGCGTCATCGCGCCGGCCGACGATGTCGTCGCGGGCTTCGACAAGAACGGCACCAACGATTTCCTGCCCGGCGTGCTCGACGCCATGAAAACCGACAAGGGCTATGCCGCGATGCCCTGGTCGATGGACCTTCGCGTCATCTGGGTGCGCAAGTCGCTGCTCGAGAAGGCCGGCGTCGAGGCGCCGACCGATTGGCAGAGCTTCATCAAGGTCGGCGAGGCGCTGAAGAGGATCGACGTCGTTGGCCTCGGTCTTGCCGGCGGCAGCACGACGACGGACGGACAGCACAGCGTCTCGGCGCTGCTGATCAACAATGGCGGCGGGCTCTTCTCGACCGACGGCAAGCTCGATTGCGTCACCGACCGCAATATCGAGACGCTCGATTTCCTGAACGAGCTGGTCCGCAAGGGCATCATCGATCCCTATGCGGCGAGCTACACCTCGGACAACGTCACCCGCGACTGGCTGTCGGGGCGTATCGGCATGGGCTTCGGCCAGACCGGGCTCGACAAGAACTTCCCGGCCGCCCAGCAATCGGACCTGACGGTGATCAGCCCGATCAAGTCGACGCGCGGCGATACCGGCACGGTCTACTACATCAATCCGCTGATGATGTTCAAAACCACCGCGTCGCAGCCTTCGTCGGAAGCGTTCCTCACCTGGTATCTCGATAACATGAAGGTGTTCTGGGAGAAGGGCGTCGCCATCGACGTGCCGGTCCGCAGGAGTATCGCCGAGCTGCCCAATCTCAAGCAGAACGCCAATCTGCAGAAGTCGATCGCCGAATGGCAGCCCGTCGGCAAGACGATCGGTGCGCAGGCGCCGCGTCCCTTCGGCGCGCTCAACGCCGTCGATGGCGGTGGTGCGGGCGCGGCCTTCATCCAGCAGATCATCGAGGGCAAGACGGCGTCGAAGCAGATCCTCGAGACGCTGCAGGCCGCCCTCGAGAAAGTCGTGAAGTAGCAACGTGCTGGCGACAGGAACTCTCGCCGACCGGCAGAGCCGGCGCCCCGCGGAAGCGCGGCGCCGGCGGCCGGAACTCGGCCGTGCCATGACGCTGGCCGGGCTGGCGCTGCCGGCCATCGTACTCATGACCGTCGTCAACGCCTATCCGGTCATCTATGCCGGCATCCAGGCGCTGCACGACGGCGATCTCCTCAATCTCGGCAGCTTTGTCGGCCTCGCCAATTTTCGCGATGCGTTGACCGATCCCCTGTTCTGGCGGTCGGCGCGCTTCACAGTCGTCTTCAGCCTCTGCGGCGTATTCGGGTCGTGGCTGGTAGGCTTCGCGCTGGCCCTGATGCTGAAGCCGAACTTTCCCGGCAAGAGCCTCTTCAAGATCCTGCTGCTGCTGCCGTGGATCGTGCCGATCGTCGTGTCGTCGATGAGCTGGAACTGGCTGACGGCGACGCCGGACAGCCTGTTGCCCGTGTTGGCGCAGGACCTCGGCTTCGGCCGGGTGATGTTCCTCGCCGATCCAACCATGGCGATGATCACGGTCTGCCTGTTCAAGATCTGGATCAGCTATCCCTTCATGATGATGATGATGTCGGCGGCGCTCGAAGGCATCGAGCCCAATCTCTACGAGGCAGCCCGCGTCGATGGCGCCAGTCCGCGTCAGCAACTGCGCTACATCGTCCTGCCGATGACGGCCCGCTCGACCTATATCTCATGGATCTTGATGGCGATGTTCTCGGTCAACGACTTCGCGACCATCTATCTCCTGACCGGTGGTGGACCGGTCGATTCGACGACCTCGCTGATCGTCCTCGCCTATCGCTCGGTGTTCCAGGATTTCCGCCCCGGCTACGGCGTCGCCATCTCCTTCCTGATGACCGGCGCCTTGGTGACCCTCTCGATCATCCTCTTCCGCCAGATCCGCAAGGCGAACATCGCATGACGACTTCAGCCACCACGGCGCCGCAGAGTGTCGCAACGCTCGATCCGAGACGAGCCGGGTTTCGGCGGACGCTCACCGCCGCCATCGTGACGCTCGTCATGCTCGGGCCGATCCTCGTCGTCTTCGGGCTGGCGCTGCGGCCGCGGCTTTACACCGACATCACCGGGCCGACGCTGGAGACCTTCGGCTACATCTTCGCCAATACCGACATCCTGCTCTGGCTCAAGAACAGCGCGATGGTCTCTGTGCTGGCGACCATCGTCTCGGTGATTGTCGCCGCGCCCGCCGGCTATGTGCTGTCGCGCGGACGGGGAGGGGCAGTCTCGGCCTATTCGCTGTTCATCTTCGTCGTGCAGAGCTTTCCCGTCGTCGTCTTCGTCATCCCTCTCTTCATCATGTTCGCGTCTGTCGGCCTCGTGGATTCGCTCGGCGGCGTCGCGATCATCTATGTCGCCTCCTCGATCGCGGTCGCCTGCTGGATGATGTCGGCCTATTTCGACACGATCCCGGTGACGCTCGAGGAAGCCGCCTGGATCGACGGCTGCTCGGTGTTCGGCGGCTTCGTGCGCATCGTGCTCAGGAACTCGCTGCCGGGCGTGCTGTCGACCGCGATCTATGCGTTCCTGCTCGCCTGGAACGACTATCTCGTCGCGCTCGTCTTCCTGCGCTCCGATGACAAATTCACTCTGCCGATCGGGCTGCAGACATTCTTCCAGCAGAACCAGACCGACTGGGGGCCGGTGATGGCCTCAGCCGTCGTGATGCTGGCGCCGCCGGTCATCATCTTCGCCTTCCTCAACCGCTTCTTCTCGATCGGGGGCATCGGCGGATCGCTCGCCGGCAAATAGCCGGTCCCGAGCCCGGCAACCCACGCGTCGGCGGGGCCGTCCATCCCTATGGGCCTGTTGCCGCTTGGGCAAGGCGAGCCAGGCCTGGGCGTCCCGCCGGCGGGTCGTCCGGCGGGAGAACGGTGCCGTTGTCGATGACGAGGCCGATGGGCGGGGAGGGCGGCGTCCTGTCGATCGATCCCCGGCTACGCGCCGCTCGATGGTGCAAGCTGCGCGAGTATCTCCGCGCGGCAGGCGTTCAGAACTTCATCCGCCAGAGGCGAGTCGTCGGGACAGGCGCGCGACAGCATGACCGCGCCCAACAAATGCGCGAACAGGTCGATGGCCCTTGCGCGGGTCTCGGACGGATCGCCCGGACCGAGCTTCAGTCCGCCGCGTTTCACCGACGCCAACATGCCCTCGATTCCAGCCGCGAACGTCGCCTTGACCTCTGCTGTCTGACGGGCGGCGTCCCCAGAAAGAGCGGCCACCGTGCAGCCGCCGCTCCGACCGTCCCTATGCTCTCTCGACAGATAGAAGTTGACGAATGTCTCAAGGTCGACGGCTTCGGCTTGGCTGAGCGTCTGCGACATTCCGAGCTCGGCCGTCTCAGCCATCAAATCGGCTTTCGAGGCGAAATGCTTGTAGAATCCGCCATGGGTCAACCCGGCCGCCGCCATCAGGTCCGCCACGCTGACACCGTCATAACCACGTTCGCGAAACAGCGCCGAAGCGGTTTCAACGATGCGAGCCCGGTTCTCCTGAGATTGCGCTTTGGTGATCCTCATGAGCTGCCTCCATTCGCCTGTGCCCGTCGCCATGATATATATTGATGTCGGTCATAATCAAAGACCTTGACATTTTTGATGATGGTCAACATCATAATGTCAGATTCAAACAGCAGCGGGGCACCCTCACTGCTTTCATTCGGGCGAGTTGAAGGACATCGGCATGAAGACAAATGGAGCCGTTGCGCTCGTGACCGGCGCATCATCGGGCATCGGCGAGGCCACAGCCAAACAGCTGCTGGCTGCCGGCTACAAGGTCTACGGCACCAGCAGGCGTGGAGCGTCGGCCAAGCAACTGTCTTTTCCGCTGCTCGCAATCGACGTCACCGACGATGCCTCGGTCGCTGCTGGGATCACGCAGCTGCTTGAGCGCGAAGGGCGAATTGACCTTCTCATCAACAATGCGGGCATCGGCGTCACGGGCGCGGCTGAAGAAAGCACGATCGAACAGGTGCGGTCGTTGTTCGAGACCAATTTTCACGGCGTGGTCCGTGTGACCAACGCTGTTCTGCCGATCATGCGCAAGCAGGGCTCGGGCCGTATCCTCAATATCGGCTCCGGCCTCGGGCTCATTCCTGCGCCGTTCAATGCCTATTATTCTGCGACCAAGCATGCGATCGAGGGATACTCCGAGTCGCTCGACCATGAAGTGCGCGGGTTCGGCATCCGCGTTTCGGTCATCGAGCCCGGAGCGACGCGGACATCGTTCGAGACGAGCACGGTTTTGTCGGACAAGCCGATGGCCGAATACGAAGTGATCCGCGCGAAGTACTTGGTCGCTTTCGAGCGTTCGATGGCAGTCGCGGCCACTGCGGAAAGCGTCGCGAAGGCCGTCGTCATGGCCGCGCGCGACCAGAGCCCAAAGCTGCGCTATGCGACCGGCAAGGACGCAAAGCAGGGCGCATTTGCCCGTCGGTTCCTGCCGCGATCCCTGTTCGACAAAGTGCTGCACAAGCAGTTTGGATTGGGATAGCACCGAAGCGCCGCGCCTTTGCCCTCTCCGCCGTCGGCAAGCGCCTACAGCGTGTTTGCGGCCATGAGTCCTGTCCTTGTGACGTCGCTCGCGGCGGATCTGGACGGTGGGGCTCGTCTCACGTCGCACGTCTTGCCACCCCGACCCCAACCTGACGCGAAGAGCAGCCCAATGTCGACTTACTACAGAGGACCGGTCAGCGATCACTTCGACGGCAAGCGCTTCTTTGGTCCCGGCCGAGCCGGCCAGAAGTCGCTGTCGGAGCTCCTGCGCTGGCGGTTTGGCACCAAGCGGGCGCTCTGGCCGAAACATGTCGATAACCCGCCCCCCGATCCGGTGCTGGCGCGCGCGGAACCGGGCACGGTACGGGTGACTATGATCGGCCATGTCACCTGTCTCGTCCAGGTCGAGGGCGCCAATATCCTCGTCGATCCGGTCTGGTCCAATCGAGCCAGCCCCTCGCGGTTTGCCGGTCCGAGACGGGTCCGCAAGCCGGGTCTGGCGATGGATGATCTGCCGCAGATCGATCTCGTCCTGGTAAGCCACAACCATTACGATCACCTCGATCTCGATACATTGAACAGGCTTGTCGGCCGACATGATCCGCTGATCGTCACGCCGCTAGGCAACGACGCCATCATCCGCGCGGCGACACCCGGGGCGAGGACCATCGCCCTTGACTGGGACCAACGCTCGGATTGGCAGCATCTGTCGATTACGGCCGTGCCAGTGCAGCATTGGTCGGCGCGCGGCATCCGAGATCGCAACGCAGCGCTTTGGTCGGGCTTTGTCCTGAACTGGAAGGAGCATTCGATCTTCATCGCCGGCGATACGGGGTTCGGTGCGGGATGGTGGGCACGGCGGGCGCGACGGGAAGATCGCCCCTATGATCTGGCCATTCTGCCCATAGCGGCCTATGAGCCCGTCTGGTTCATGGCCGACGCACATATGATGCCCGAAGAAGCGGTCGAGTCCTTCAATCTCCTGAATGCGCGCCATGCGCTCGGGTGCCATTTCGGCACCTTCAATCTGACCGACGAGCCTTTCGAGCAGCCCGTGCAGAGGCTGGACCAGGAACTGCGCCGGCGCGGCATCGATCACGCGCGGTTTCGTACACTGCTGCCGGGCAAGGCCTGGACCATTCCGTTGCAGGTTTAGCCGCGTTCAAGATGATGCCCGATCGTCCTCAATGATATTGTGGGATCATGCGGACCCCAACCGGCAAGCCCGTTTTGAACCGGCGACGGTCGGTTCTTGCCCCTCTCGTCATCGGACGATCGCGGGACGAGCCCCGGAAGCCTGGGACTTCGCGTGCGGTGTCCCGGCCGCTGCCCCCATGATCCGGTCGAACCGCGGCTTCGCCGATGGGTGCGTTGCTGTGCCGTGATGCCTCCCTCATCCGGGGCTCCGCCTCATTCCGCCGAATTCGGGCTCCGCGCATTTCTGTCGTCGATCCAGACCCGCGTCACGGACAGGAGTTCCTCCGACAGCGCGGGATCGTCGATCGAACGCGCCAGGATAAGTGCGCCGACCATGGCCGACCAGCTCCCGATGGCTGCCCGTCGGCGCTCGGCAGGATCAGCGCCGGGCATGGCGTCGGTGAGAGTGGCAACCTGCGCGGCGAGAACCTGCGCCATGGATGCGCGTGCCTCGGGAGACTGTTGCCGCATGAGTCCAGCCAGAGCGGCCATCGGGCAACCAAGATCCGGATGGTCGCGGTGGGGCAGCGACAGGTAGGTGTCGATCCACACTTTGATATCGTCGGGAGCCGCCTCAGTGCCGATGGCATGAGCGATCGTCTGGGCGACCAGATCGTCCTTCGATCGGAAATGTCCGTAGAAGCCGCCATGGGTCAGGCCCGCGGCCTTCATGACTTCGGCAACGCTTACCGCATCGAAGCCCTTTTCCCGAAACAGGCGCCCCGCCTCGGTCAGGATGCGGCTGCGATTCTGCGCCATCTGATCTCGGCTCACTTTCATTTCCGTAGGTCTCCACGAGGCTATTGACATTATCATGATGGTCATCATATTTAGAATCATTGATGATGATCATCATGAATATAGTTTCTGTGCCACGAAAGGGCAATGCCATGAGCGCCAAGCCATCCGTCCTCATTACCGGCGCCTCCACCGGCATCGGCGCGGCCTACGCCGAGCGGTTTGCACGGCGCGGGCACGGATTGGTGCTCGTCGCTCGTAACGCGGCGCGAATGGAGGCTCTCAGTGCCCGTCTGCGTCAGGAGCATGGAGTAGAGATCGACCTCATTCAGGCGGACCTTACGCAACCGGTCGACCTCGCAGCGGTCGAGACGAGGCTGCGGGACGATGTCCGTATCGGGGTTCTCGTCAACAACGCCGGAGTGGCCATTGGCGGAAGCTTCATTGACCAAAGCACCGATGATGCGGCTCGGCTCGTTGCGCTCAACACAACCGCACTTCTGCGACTTGTCAGTGCAATCGCACCGCGACTTGCAAAGGCTGGCGAAGGGGCGATCGTCAACATCGGTTCCGTGGTCGGCCTGGCGCCGGAGTTCGGCATGACGGTCTACGGTGCAACCAAGGCCTTTGTTCTGTTTCTGTCGCAGGGGCTCAGCCTCGAGCTCGCGCCAAAGGGCGTTTACGTCCAGGCAGTGCTTCCCGCCACGACGCGGACAGAGATCTGGGACCATGTCGGCGCCGACATCAACACGCTGTCCAACGTGATGGAGGTGGGCGATCTGGTTGATGCGGCACTGGTCGGCTTCGATCGCCGCGAAGCCGTCACCATCCCGCCGCTGCACGACCTCGGACAGTGGGAGGCCTTCGAGGCAGCCCGGCGATCCATGATCTCCGGCTTCGGCCAGTCCCAGCCGGCCGAGCGGTATCGCACGGGCGCGTGATACGGATTCAGAACCTCAGACGCCTAGTAAGGACGATCAACAAATGACCGATAAAGACCTGTTCAGCCCCTACGACCTCGGCGGCCTCGCGCTGGCGAACCGGATCGTCATGGCGCCGCTGACGCGAAACCGTGCCGGCGCGGACCTCGTGCCGAGCGAGTTTGCCGCGGACTACTATGCGCAGCGCGCGGGTGCCGGGCTGATCGTCACCGAGGCGACGCAGATCTCGAAGCAGGCGCAAGGCTATCAGAACACGCCCGGCCTCTATACGCCGGAGCAGATCGTGGGCTGGCGCAAGGTGACCGAGGCGGTTCATGCCAAGGGCGGCCGCATCTTTGTCCAGCTCTGGCATGTCGGTCGCGTCAGCCATGTCGACCTTCACGGCGGGGAAGCACCGGTCGCACCCTCGGCGATCCGCGCCGAGGCCAAGACGTTCGTGAACAACGGCTTTGCCGATGTCTCGCAGCCGCGTGCGCTCGAACTGGTCGAGATTCCAGGCATCGTCGAGGATTTCCGCAAGGCCGCTGCCAATGCAATCGAGGCTGGTTTTGACGGCGTCGAGGTTCACGGCGCGAACGGCTACCTGCTCGACCAGTTCCTGCGCGAAACCGCCAATATCCGCACCGACGCCTATGGCGGTTCGATCGAGAACCGTGCCCGGCTGCTGATCGAGGTCGCGACCGCGGTGGCGAGCGCCATCGGCACACACCGCACGGGCGTCCGGCTGTCGCCGGTATCGCCGGCAAGCGGCATCGTTCCATCCGGCGACGAGCAGCCGCAGTTCAACCACGTGGTGGAGGCGCTCGATGGTCTTGGAATCGCCTATATCCATGTCGTCGAGGGCGCGACAGGCGGGCCGCGCGATGCGGGGCCTTTCGACTTCGACGCGCTGAGGCAGCGCTTCGGCAATACCTACATCGCCAACAACGGCTACGATCTTGAACTGGCCAGGACCCGCCTCGCCTGGGGCAAGGCTGACCTGTTCGCTTTCGGCCACGACTTCATCGCCAATCCCGATCTCGTCGAAAGGCTGAAAGCCGGCGCGCCGCTCGCCCAGCTCAATCCGACCACCGTCTATGGCGGCGGTGCCGAGGGCTACATCGACTATCCCGCGGCCCAAATCACAGCCAGCGCCTGATCGGGAGCAGCAGCATCATGAAGGCCTTCATCCTCGACCGCTATGGCAAGAAGCAGGCGCTGCGTTTCGGCGACATGCCCGAACCCGTGCCTGGTCCCGACGACGTGGTGGTCGAGGTCGATGCGGCCGGCCTCAATCTTCTCGACGCCAAGCTTCGCGACGGCGAGTTCAAGCCGATCTTGCCTTACAAGACGCCCTTCGTTCTCGGCCACGATCTGGCCGGCACGGTCCTCAAGGTTGGCGCGAAGGTGCGGCGCTTCAAGCCGGGCGATGCTGTCTATGCCCGTCCGCGGGATGGGCAGATCGGCACCTTTGCCGAACGCATATCGGTCAAGGAAAGCGATCTTGCCCTCAAACCCGTCAATCTCACGATGGCGGAAGCAGCGTCGATCCCGCTCGTGGGCCTGACGGCCTGGCAAGTGCTGGTCGACCGCGCGCATCTCAGGCCCGGGCAGAAGGTGCTGATCCATGCCGGATCGGGCGGCGTCGGTACCATCGCCATCCAACTCGCCAAGCATCTCGGCGCGACCGTCGCGACGACGGCAAGCGCGGGCAATGCGGCCATGCTGAAGGCACTCGGTGCGGATGTCGTCATCGACTATCGCACGCAGAAGTTCGAGGAAGAGCTCTCCGGCTACGACGTCGTCCTCAACAGCCTCGACGCCACCACGCTCGAGAAATCGCTGAAGGTTCTGAAGCCAGGCGGCAAGTTGATTTCCATCTCCGGTCCGCCTGACCCTGCGTTCGCGCGTGCCCAAGGCCTCAATGCGGTGTTTCGGCTGGTGCTGCGCCTCTTGAGCGCGGGCATCCGGCGCAAGGCGAAGCGTGTGGGCGTCGACTATTCGTTCCTCTTCATGCACGCCGACGGCGAGCAACTCGGTCGGATCACGAAGCTAATCGAAGACGGCACGATCCGCCCGGTCGTGGATCGGACTTTCCCGTTCGAGAAACTGAACGACGCGCTCGCTTACATCGATACCGGGCGTGCCAAGGGGAAAGTCGTCGTCGCACTGAGCCGCTTGAACGGTGTTGGCTGAAATGATAAGTGATGAATATGGAAAATCTTCATCAATCATCTTTAGCAGGCGTCATGACCAGCGAAACGACAGAGTTGAGTTCCGCCATCGAATCCGACGATCCCCGCCGGGATACGGCCAAACGCATCCTGGACGAGGCGGAGCGACTGTTTCGCCATTACGGTTTCACCAAGACGACCGTGGCCGATATCGCCCGGGAACTCGGTATGTCGCCGGCCAACATCTATCGCTTCTTCGCCTCGAAGTCGGCCATCCACGAGGCCCTCGTCGAGCGGATGCTGGTCCAATATGAGGTGATGCTTCAGGAGATTTCGGCTCGACGGATTCCGGCGGCCGATCGGCTGCGCATCTTCGTTCGGGCGCAGCATGATGCGACCATCGCGCAGATGATTGACGAGACCAAGGTGCATGAGATGGTGCTGGTCGCCCTCGACGAGCACTGGTCTACAATCGACCGCCACTTGAAGCGCATGGCCCAGATCATGACGCGGATCATCGCCGAGGGCATCGCCGCCGGTGAATTCGCCGATCAGGATCCGGCGCTGGCAGCCCATTATTTCCGTGCGTCAGTCATTTCTCTCTGCCATCCGACGGTCGTTGCCCAATGCCGCGTCGATCGTGATGCCGCTAATGCGTCCGAGTTGATCGAATTCGCCCTGAGGGCCCTCAAGGCCTGAGGACACGCGCCCTAATCTGGATATTCACGACCGGCTTTCCCGCCGGCAGACGCCCAAACTATGCCCAGCTACTGAGGAAAGTCGAGAAATGTCAGTCTTCAATCGATATTTGACACGCCGTCTCGCCATCCTGCCCGTTGTCGCGGCAGGCGCGCTGATGCTGGCCGCCTGCCAGGAAAAGGTCGCCGAGGCTCCGGAGCCTGTGCGTCCGGTCAAGGTTGCCGAGGTGGCGCCGAGGGCCGAGACGCGCCGCATCTCCTATTCGGGGTCGGTCAAGGCGCGGTCGGAAGCCAATCTCGGCTTCCGGGTCGGCGGCAAGGTCGTCGCCCGGCTGGTCGATGTGGGCGATCCGGTCAAGCCCGGCATGGTGCTGGCACGGCTCGATACCGCCGATCTCGCGCTGAGCCTCAAGAGCGCCGAGGCTCAACTCGCCTCCGCGCAGGCCGAGCTCGAAGTGGCCGGCAGCGCGTTTGAGCGGAACAAGGCGCTGTTCGCGCGCGGCTTCACATCGAAGTCGGCGCTGGATGATCGGAAGCTCGCTTTCGACCAGGCTCAGTCGGCGCTGGACGCGGCGCGCTCGAGCCGCGACCAGGCGATGAACCAGACCGCCTATTCGGAACTCAAATCCGACGTCGCCGGCATCGTAACGGCGACGGATGCCGAGGCAGGGCAGGTGGTTACGGCCGGCAGTCCGGTGGTGGTCGTCGCCCGGGACGGCGAGAAGGAGGTCGCGATCGCGATCCCTGAAAGCGAGATCCGCTATTTCCATGTCGGCGACCGGCTCGCGGTGCGCTACTGGGCCAATCCGGCGCTGCATCAGACTGGAGCGGTGCGGGAAATCTCGGGCAGCGCCGATCCCGCGTCGCGCACCTTCGCGGTGCGCGTGACATTGCCCGACGATCCCAATGTCCGCCTCGGCATGACCGCCGCGCTTGACGCCGATGTTCCGCTCGACGCTGCAGGAGTTGTCGTGCCGCTTGCTTCGCTGACCGAGCTCGACGGTTCGCCGACCGTGTGGGTCGTCGACACCGCCGGCAAGACCGTCAGCCCGCGGAAGGTCGAGACCAGTTCCTTCGCCGAAGACGGAGTCCGCATCGCGAATGGCCTGCAACCGGGCGAGTGGATCGTCACGTCCGGGGCGCAATTCATGACGCCGGGTAAGCCCATCCGTTTCGACGAGAAGGCGGCGGCCGCCATGGCCGCGTCGCATCCCGCGCTGGCATCGCGCTAGAGCAGAGACGGAGAAACTGAGCCATGGCCACCCCCTCCACGAACGATAACCCCAGCCAGTCCCCGGTGGGCGACACCGGCTTCAATCTCTCCCGCTGGGCGATCCAGCATCCTGGGATCACGCGATTCCTCTTCGTGCTGATCCTCACCGCGGGCCTCTTCGGGCTGACGCGCATGGGCCAGAAGGAAGACCCTGACTTCACCTTCCGCGTCATGGTCGTCCAGGCCGTCTGGCCTGGCGCCTCGCTGTCCGACATGCAGGATCAGGTGGTCAACAAGATCGAGCGCAAACTTCAGGAAGTGCCGCATCTCGACTATCTGCGCTCATTCACGCGGCCGGGCAGCGCCATCATCACCGTGGCCATCAAGGGCGACGCCAATGGCAGCGACGTCACCGACGCCTTCTACCAGGCCCGCAAGAAGGTGGGCGATATCGCGCCGGAACTGCCCGAGGGCCTCCGTGGGCCCTACTTCAACGACGAGTTCGGCGACACCTTCATCACCCTCCATGCGATCAGCGGCGCCGGCTATTCCTATCCCGAGCTGAAGGACTTCGCCAAGGCGGCGCGCGACCAGTTGCTGCGCGTTCCCGGCGTCGAGAAGGTCTCGATCATCGGCGACCAGGATCAGAAGATCTTCATCGACGTCTCGTCGAAGGCGCTGGCCGAGCGCGGCCTGTCGCCCCTCGATATCCAGAACGCCTTGAAGGGACAGAACGATGTCGATGCCGCCGGCAATGTCCAGGCCGCCGGCCGCTCGGTCCGCGTCACGGTCGATGGCGATGCGCGATCGGCAAAGGACGTCGCGGAACTGAGGCTTCGCGTCGGCAAGGAGGTCATCCGCCTCGGCGACATCGCGACCGTCACCGACGGGCTCGAGGATCCGTTCTCGCGCAAATATCGTTTCAACGGCAAGGAAGCCGTGGAGATCGGCGTCGTGATGGCGCGCGGCTTCAACGTCACGACGGTCGGCGCCGACGTGCATCGCGCTCTCAGCAGCTTTGAGGCCGGCTTGCCCCAGGGGGTCGAGGTCGGTCAGATCTCGGACCAGCCGGAAGTCGTCACCGAGGCAATCAACGAATTTGCCGAGGCCTTGCTGGAAGCGCTGGCCATCGTGCTGGTCGTCTCCTTCCTCTCGATCGGCTGGCGCGCCGGCCTTGTCGTGGCGATCACCATTCCGCTTGTCCTCGCCGGCAGTTTCGCCATCCTCTACGAACTCGGGATCGACCTGCAGCGCATCTCGCTGGGCGCGTTGATCATTGCCCTTGGTCTCCTCGTCGACGACGCGATGATCGCGGTCGAGATGATGGAGCGGAAGCTGGAGGAGGGGTTCGCCAAGCTGGACGCTGCCAGCTTCGCCTATCGTTCGACGGCATTCCCCATGCTGACGGGGACGCTGATCACGACCGCCGGCTTCATCCCGGTCGGTTTTGCCGCGTCGACCGCCGGCGAGTATGTCCGGACGCTCTTCTACGTCGTTGGCATTGCGCTCGTCGTGTCATGGTTCGCGGCGGTCTATTTCACGCCGTGGCTCGGCTACATGATCCTGAAGGAACGCCGTCACCCCGATGGCGATCACCACGACGCCTATGACACGCGCTTCTATCGCGCGCTCCGCGCAACGATCGGGTGGAGCGTCCGCCGGCGCGGCATCGTCCTGCTGGCGACGCTCGTAGCCTTCGCGACCAGTCTCTATGCGTTCCAGTTCATCCCGAAGAACTTCTTCCCGCAGTCCTCGCGGCCGGAAATCCTCGTCGATCTCTGGCTGCCCGAGGGGACCAATACCAAGGAAGTGGAGGCTCAGGCGGCCGCCTTCGAGAAGAGGATGATGTCCGATCCGGACCAGCGCTTCATCGCCACCTATGTCGGCGAGGGCGCCCCGCGCTTCTTCCTGCCGCTCGACCAGCAACTGCGCAATCCGAACTTCGCCCAGCTCTTGGTCATGGCCAAGGACGTTGAGGCGCGCGAGCGGCTGATCGTCAAGATGCGCGGCATGCTTGCCGAGGACTTCCCGGCCATCCGCTTCAAGGTCGATCGGCTCTTCCTTGGTCCGCCGGTTGGCTGGGCCGTCCAGATGCGCGTCATGGGACCGGATCGCGACGAGGTGAGCCGGATCGCCGCCGATGTGGAGGGCGTCTACCGCTCCGATCCGCGCCTCGGCTCGATCCATACCGACTGGCTGGAGCCGGTGACCGCGATGAAGCTTGTCGTGGATCAGGATCGTGCCCGAGCGCTCGGCATTACCTCGCAGCGCATTCGCCAGACCCTGCAGGCAAGCATTTCCGGCATTCCGCTTGTCGACATGCGCGATGGCGAGGAGACTATTTCGGTCGTGCTTCGCGAACCGGAATCCGAGCGGACGCTGCTCTCGGCGGTCGCGTCGACCTATGTCGCCTCCGATCTCGGCGGCTCGGTGCCGGTGTCGCAGGTCGCCCGCGTCGTCCCGGTCCTCGAGTCGGGGATCGAATGGCGGCGTGACCGCCTGCCGACCGTCACCGTCCGCGCAACCGTGCCCGACGATGTGCAGGCCAATGATGTCGCAAGCGCGCTCTACAGCAAGCTGGCATCGCTGCGCGCCTCGCTGCCGGAGGGGTATTCGATCGCCATCCAGGGCGGTGCCGAGGACGCGGCCGAAAGCCAGGCTTCGATCGCTGCCAAGGCTCCGATCATGCTCATCGTCATCCTCGTGCTGCTGATGATTCAGCTGCAGCATTTCGGCAAGGCTATGCTCGTTCTGGCCACCGGCCCGCTCGGTCTGATCGGCGCGGCAACCGCCCTTCTCTTGACCGGATCGCCGTTTGGATTTGTCGCGATCCTCGGCGTGATCGCCTTGCTCGGCATCATCATGCGCAACTCGGTGATCCTGCTCGATCAGATCGACCAGGACCTCGCCGCCGGTCTCGATCCGCTGGAGGCTGTCGTTGGGTCGGCGGTGCGCCGGTTCCGCCCGATCATCCTGACGGCCGTCGCCGCCGTGCTGGCACTGATCCCGATCGCTCGGTCCGTGTTCTGGGGCCCGCTCGCCTATTCGATGATGGGCGGCATCCTGATTGCGACGGTGCTTACGATCCTGGTCTTGCCAGCGGCCTACGCGTTCTTCTTCCGCATCGGTCGCAAGGCCAAGGCGAAGAATCAGGTCCAGCTCGACCTGCCGGCCACGCAGCCGGCGCTCGCCGAATGAGTCGCCAGGAAGCGGGGATCCTGGAGCGACGCGCTGTCGCTACTGGCGAAGGTCGAGACCGTGCTCGCTGGCCTGTTTCGGCTGACAGGCGAGGGCCCTGATCCTCTGACGTGACCGTTCGGCGACACCGAAGCGCCGTTGGGTGGCAGCGAGCCAGCCAACGGCTCGTCGCACGTCGCGAGCGGACTGCGAATGAAATGGGGTGCGGATCAAGGCGCGCAGCGACCGAAGCTGCAAGGTGGATCGAGGCCCAACCCCGATCCATCAGACAAATCGCGAAAGTGTGCCGGTTTCGGCCCAGGCAGTCCGGACCCATGAAACCACGACAAGGCACCGTTTGCAGCGCACATGCGGCTGCTGCCCATAAGCCCAATGTTCAGGGCCCATGTCGAGGCGAAGCCTTTGATTTCATCGGCTTTTAGAGAAGTGGCTGGGGAACCTGGATTCGAACCAAGACTAGCGGAGTCAGAGTCCGCTGTTCTACCATTAAACTATTCCCCAAACATCTCAGCCAGTTACGGCTACTTCCTGAAGCATCGCATTGGCGACGCAGCCGGATTTTGTTCGGCGGCAGTTTCCTACAGCGCTGGAACGGCAGCGTCAACATGGAAGTCAGGGCGTCCACAGGGCGCGATGACGGCGTGATGACATGGAGGCGATGATGGGTTGTGCCCCAGAGACTGCGTTTGGCGCACACGGCGATACCGGAGCGGGTTGGCGGCCGGGAATCGCGGTCCTTGGACTGTGCGATCCGCCTCCGGCCCAAGATGGCAGGCTGAGAACGAGAGCGGCCGGCGGATTGCGGCGCTTCACCGACCGACGGCGCGCCTTGGTTTCGGGCATCCCTGTGGATGGTTCGCCGGATTGCCGATTTTAAGGCTTTGCAAGCCGATCAAGCCTTTGCTATAGCGACGCCCGCGGCACAAGACGTGCTGTTCCGCGATAGCTCAGTTGGTAGAGCAGGTGACTGTTAATCACCGGGTCGCTGGTTCGAGTCCAGCTCGCGGAGCCAGTTTCTTCAAGGGGTTGAGCCTTCACGGTTCAGCCCCTTGATCATTTCTGGGCGCGGCGCGGGGCGCGGACACGATCCCGAAGTTGCCTTGACCATCGCCGATATCGCCGAAATTCGTCGGGTCCAATGACGGCGTGAGCCCGTTTCGGGTCGCGCGTTGACCTGTTCGGGCGCCCCGCGCTTGGTCATCCGGCTTGCTCTCGTCCTTCGCGATCCGCTACTGTCGTTCAAATTCCGTGAATGGAAGTCACGCGCGCCCGATGCCCTCGATCCGATTTGGCAAGAAATCGATCAAGCTGCCCCAGAACCGGTTTCTTCGGGTCGGGATCGGCGGCGCGTTCATTGCAGGCGGCCTATTCTCGTTCTTGCCGGTGCTGGGGATCTGGATGCTGCCGGTCGGCCTCATCGTTCTCTCGCATGACTTTCCGCGTATTCGCCGCTTTCGGCGCAAATGGGATGTCCGCCTCGCGCGCCGCTGGGCCCGCTTTCGCGGCCGTGCCGTGACGCCGGCCGAGTAGCGTTCGCGTCGGCCGTCCCTTGCGCGATGGCCTGAAGCCGACTAGCGTCCGCTGATGCATTGGTTCTCCCGAGGGGCTCTAGATCCTGGGAGATGAAATGGGAATCCGGTGGCGAGCGACCCTGACGGGGCTCGGAGACCGGAGCTGCCCCCGCAACTGTGAGCGGTGAGCGACCTCGCACGAAGGCCACTGGGCAACCGGGAAGGCGTCGAGGAAGCTGCGACCCGCAAGCCAGGAGACCAGCCAGCGCATGAACTCGAACCGGCCGTCGGTGGGACGGCCAAGGAGACGACATGACCGCTTCGACTGCTTCTTCTGCCCCGTCCGCATCGGCCCCGATCGCCGCAACCCGATTCGCCGCCGGCCTCGCCGCGCTCGGCTTCGGGCTCCTGGTCTTCCTCGCGACGGGCTTTGCCGCGCCGAGCCAGATCCACAACGCGACTCACGATACGCGCCACGCTTTTGGCCTTCCCTGCCACTGACGGGCGCATCATGCTGAAATCCATTGTGCTCAGCGCCTTCGGCGCTGGATTGCTCGTGGGCATCGTCCTGACCGGCGTTCAGTGGGCGACGACCGAGCCGCTGATCCTGCGCGGTGAGACCTACGAACAGGCCGCCGAGGCACCGCCTGCCGCCGCCATGACTGCGCCTGCAGCGGGAGTCGCCGTCCCTGCCCATGACCATGGCGATCATTCGGATGGTCACGACGCCGCCGCGGCGGGCGAGGGCCATCACCATGACGCAGGCGCCTGGCAGCCGGCCGATGGCTTCGAGCGCTCGGCCTATACGCTGCTCGCCAACCTTCTCATGGGCGTCGCCGTCTCGGCGATGTTGCTCGGCGTCATGACGCTGAAGGGCGATCCGATCGATGCGCGGCGCGGGGTCCTCTGGGGCCTCGGCGGCTTCTTCGCCGTCAGCCTGATGCCGGCGCTCGGCCTCGCGCCGGAGTTGCCGGGCACCGCCGCCGCCGAGATCACGTCACGGCAGCTCTGGTGGCTCGGGACGGCCGCCGCCTCGGCGGTGGCGCTCGGGCTGATCGTCTTCGCGCAGCATTATCTCCTGAAGCTGATCGGCATCATGATCGCGATCGTGCCGCATGTGATCGGCGCGCCGCCGCCGCCGACGCTGGAGGCCGCTTATCCGGCAGCGCTCGGCGCCGAATTCGTGGTCGCCTCGCTGGTCGCCAGCGCCATCCTGTGGTCGCTTGCCGGGCTCGTTTCGGGCTGGATGCATCAGCGCCTCGTGCGGCCTGCGGGATGAGCACAGCGCTATCAGGGCGGACGGCGCTGGTCATCGGTGCCGCCCGCTCGGGCAAGAGCCGCTTCGCCGAACGCCTGGCGCTCGGCAGCGGCCTCGTGCCCGTCTATGTCGCCACCGCCGAGGCGCGCGACGAGGAAATGGCGGCGCGGATTTCTGCGCACAAGCGCCAGCGGGGCGAAGCCGGCTGGACGACGATCGAGGAGCCGATCGGGCTCGTCGATGCGATTGCCGGCGCGTCGTCCGCCGACGCGGTCATCCTCGTCGATTGCCTGACGCTGTGGCTGTCGAATCTGATCGAGGCCGGCCGCGACATCGAGGTAGAAGGCGCGCGCCTCGCCGCCTTCCTCGCTGCTGCGCCGGGGCCCGTTGTCCTCGTCTCGAACGAGGTCGGGGCCGGCATCGTGCCGTTAAATGCGCTGGCGCGGCGCTTCGCCGATGCGCAGGGCCGCCTCAACCAGACCATCGCCGCCGCGGCGGCCCAGGTCATTCTCGTCGCAGCCGGACAGCCGCTGCGTCTGAAACCCGCTCCGGAGTTCACGCTTTGACCGATCGCATCCCCGCCACCATCGTCACGGGCTTTCTTGGCGCCGGCAAGACGACGCTGATCCGCAACCTGATCGCGCAGTCGAACGGCCGCCGCATCGCGCTCATCGTCAACGAGTTCGGCGACATGGGCTTCGATGGCGGGCTCTTGTCCGATTGCGGCGACGATGACTGCCGGCCGGATACTGTCGTCGAGCTGACCAATGGCTGCATCTGCTGCACCGTCGCCGACGATTTCCTGCCGACCATGGAGATGCTGCTTGCCCGCGATCCGGCACCGGATCACATCGTCATCGAAACCTCAGGCCTCGCGCTGCCGCAGCCGCTGGTGCGGGCCTTCACCTGGCCCTCGGTGCGCCACCGCGTGACGATCGACGGCGTCGTGACGGTGGTCGATGCCGCCGCGGTCGCCGACGGCCGCTTCGCGCATGACGAAGCTGCGGTCACGGCGCAGCGCCTCGCCGATGCCTCGCTCGATCACGACGATCCGATCGAGGAGCTGTTCGAAGACCAGCTTTCCTGCGCCGATCTCGTCGTTCTCTCCAAGGCCGACCTGATCGATTCTGTGGCTTTGGCCAAGGTCGAGGCTCTGGTCCGCCGCGAAGCGCGTCCGGCGGCGCGCAGCGTTCGGGCGGAAAAGGGCGTGCTGCCGATCGAGGTGCTGCTCGGTATCGGCGCCGCGGCCGAGGATGATGCCTTCGCCCGCAAGAGCCATCACGATCTTGAAGGCGAAGAGCACGACCACGACGATTTCGACAGCTTCACGGTCCATGTGACCGAAGCCGGCTCGCTCGAAGCGCTCGGCGCTCGGATCGGCCGCGCGATGGCCGTCCCGGGGGTGCTCCGGATCAAGGGCCGGGCGGGCGTCGCCGGCAAATCGCTGCCGGCCGTCGTGCAGGCGGTCGGCCCACGCGTGGAGACCTATTTCGCCGCGGGCGGCGAGGCGGGGCGGCTGGTAGTGATCGGCGAGCGCGGGCTCGATCGCGCCGCCATCGAAGCGGCTTTGGGATAATGCATCTCGTCGCCGGCGAAACGGAGCGGATCGACGACGGCAGCGCGGCGGTTGATCTCGACCAGTCGCCTGGTGACATCGTGCTGATCTCGGCCGCCGATTCGGAGCTCGCCGCCTTTGCCGCGGCGGCGCGCCGGGCTGGGGCCGGGCCAAGCCTCCGCCTCGCCAACCTGATGCGGCTCGGTCATCCCTATTCGGTCGATCTCTACTTCGAAAAGACGCTGTCCAAGGCAAAGCTGGTTGTGCTCCGCCTCATCGGCAGCGCCGGCTACTGGCCTTACGGGCTCGAGGCGCTGCGGGCGCTCTCGCGTGGCGGCGGGCCGAAGCTGATCGTCGTGCCCGGTGGCGACGAGCGCTGGGATCCGGCGCTGGAAGCCTATTGCACCGTGCCGATCGAGGACTGCCGAACCTTCTGGCAGGCGGCCGTCGCCGGCGGGCCCGGCAATATCGGCCGAGCCTTGCAATTCGTCCGGCACCTGATCGGCGCTGGCGAGCGGCCCGGCGAGGCGGAAGCGCTGCCCGTCGCAGGCCTCTATCATGATGGCGCCGACGGACGGCCGCTGGCGCTGCTCGTCTTCTATCGCGCGCTGCTCGAGGGCGGCTCGACGGCGCCGGTCGACGAACTCGTCGCAGCGCTGGACCGCGAGGGCGTCGCGACGCGGGCCGTGTTCGTGACCAGCCCGAAGAACCCGGAAGCGGCCGCCTTCATCAACAGTATCGCCGCGGAAACGCCGCCCGCCATCGTCATCAACGGCACCGCGTTCGCCCTTTCAAAGGGTGGCCGCGACGCCGAGCCGACGGTGCTGGATCGTCCCGGCCGGCCGGTGCTTCAGATCGTCTTCGCCGGCACCAGTCGCGAAGCCTGGGCGGCGTCGCCGCGCGGGCTCGGCCCACGCGACATGATCATGAATGTCGTGCTGCCCGAGGTCGACGGGCGTATCCTGGCGCGGCCGGTGTCGTTCAAGGAGGAACTGCCGCGCGAGGCCGTCACCGACAGCCGCATCGTGGCCTATCGCGCCGATCCCGAACGCATCGCCTTCGTCGCCGCTCAGGCCGCCGCCTGGGTCCGGCTCGGACAGAAGGCGGCCAGCGAGCGTCGCATCGCGATCATCCTCTCCAATTATCCGGGCCGGGCAGGGCGCATCGGCAACGGCGTCGGCCTCGATACGCCGGAAAGTACCATCCGAATCGCCGCGGCCATGCGTGCGGCCGGCTACCGGCTGGACGGCTTTCCCGCTTCCGGGGCCGCGCTGATGGCGGCGCTGGAAGCGGCCGAGAGCAACGTCGCCAGCCGCGCCGAGGCCATTCTCTCCCTCGCCGACTATCGCGCTTTTCATGACGGCCTGCCCCTGGCCCTGCGGGAACAGCTCGCCGCCCGCTGGGGTGCGCCCGAGGATGATCCGTGTTTCGCCGATGGCGGCTTTCGCCTCGCGATTCTCCACTTCGACCATGTGGTGATAGGTGTCCAGCCGGCGCGCGGCTATGGCGTCGATCCGAAGGCGAGTTATCACGATCCGCTGCTGCCGCCGCCGCATGGCTATCTCGCCTTCTATGCCTGGATCCGCAGGGCGTTTGGCGCCGACGCGGCGATCGAGGTGGGCAAGCATGGCACGCTCGAATGGCTGCCGGGCAAGGCGATCGGGCTCTCGGCCGCGTGCTGGCCGGAGGCGGTGCTGGGACCGTTGCCGCTGATCTATCCCTTCATCGTCAACGACCCCGGCGAAGGGGCGCAGGCGAAGCGGCGCAGCGCCGCGGTCATCGTCGATCACCTGATGCCGGCGATCATGCGCGCCGAGACGCATGGCCCCTTTGCCGAGCTCGAGACGCTGATCGACGAATATCATCTGGCGCTCGGCGCCGATCCCCGTCGCCGCGACGATCTTGAGCGCGAGATTCTCGACCGCGCCGCACGGCATGGCATCGACCGCGATCTCGAACTCGGCGACGGCGATCCGCTCAAGGCGCTGCGCGCGATCGATGCGCATCTCTGCGATATCAAGGATCTGCAGATCCGCGACGGTCTGCATGTGTTCGGGGAAAGCCCGGACGGCGAGGCGCTCGCTGCGACACTGGCCGCCATCGCCCGCGTTCCGCGCTCCGGCGCCCGGCCCGCAGATGCTTCGCTTGACCGGGCGATCGCCGCCGATCTCGGGCTCGGTGATTTCGATCCGCTCTCGGCCGATCGCGCCGCGGCCTGGCTCGGACCCCGGCCGCAGACCCTGATCGATCTCGACGGGGCTCTCTGGCGCAGTGCCGGCGACACCTGCGAACGCATTTCGCTGCTGGCACGCGGCCTCGTGGCTAACAGGCTCACTGGTGGCGACGTAGCTACCGGTCCCGCCAGCGCGGCGGTCCTTGGCTGGATTGCGTCCGAACTCGCTCCGGCACTTGTCCGCTCCGGCCCCGACGAGGTTTCCGGCGTGATGACGGCCCTCGATGGCCGCTTCGTGCCGCCGGGACCCTCGGGGGCTCCCTCGCGCGGCCGCGCCGATGCGCTGCCGACAGGGCGCAATTTCTTCTCGGTCGATACGCGCGCGGTGCCGACCGAGGCGGCTTGGCGCATCGGCCGGCGTGCCGCCGAGGCGCTGGTGCTGCGTTACATGCAGGACGAGGGCGAATGGCCGCGTTCAGTCGCGCTCACCGTCTGGGGCACGGCCAATATGCGGACCGGCGGCGACGACATCGCGCAGGTGCTCGCGCTGATCGGCGCCGAACCGGCCTGGGAGGCGGGAACCGGCCGCGTCACCGGCTTCCGCGTGTTGACGCTGGCGGAACTGAAGCGGCCCCGCGTCGACGTCACGCTCCGCATCTCCGGCATGTTCCGCGATTCCTTCCCCGAGCAGATCGACCTGATCGATTCGGCGATCCGCGCCGTGGCCGAGCGCGACGAACCGGATGATGCCAACCCGATCGCGGCGGCGCGCAAGCGCGAGGGCAATGCGCTCCGCATTTTCGGCTCCGCACCCGGTGCCTATGGCGCGGGGCTTCAGGCGTTGATGCACCACGACGCCTGGGACAATCGCGGCGAACTCGCCGAGGCGTTCCTTGCCGCCGGCAGCTTCGCCTATGGCGGCGGCAGCGATGGCAAGGCGGCCGGGGCGGCGCTCCGAACGCGGCTCGGCGCCATCGACGCGGTGCTGCACAACCAGGACAATCGCGAGCACGACATCCTCGACAGCGACGAATATCACCAGTTCCAGGGTGGCCTCTCGCTCGCTGCCGAAGCGCTGTCGGGCAAGGCGCCGCGGCTTTATCACGGCGACCACGCGACACCCGACAATCCGGTCGTGCGGCCGCTTTCGGAGGAGATCGGCCGCGTGGTGCGTGGTCGAGCGACCAATCCGCGCTGGCTGGCCGGGGCCATGCGGCATGGCTATCGCGGCGCCTTCGAGATCGCCGCGACCGTCGACCTCCTGTTCGGCTTCGCCGCGACCACCCATGCGGTCGGCGATCATCATTTCGATGCGCTCTACGACGCCTATCTCGGTGACGACGCAGTGGCTGACTTCATCGCCGATGCCAATCCGGCGGCGCTCGCCGGCATGGCGGCGCGGTTCGAGATGGCGATCGCGCGCGGGCTCTGGTCGCCGCTCCGCAACAGCACGCGCGCCCGCCTCGCGGCGCTCGCGCATCCAGACCGACATCAGGAGACCGCCGCATGACGGACGAATTCGAACCCGCCCCCCTCGATCTCGACGCCCGCCACACCGAAAAGATGAAAAAGAAGAAGGCGGTCCGCGACAAGATCCTCGCGACCAAGACCGTCGAGAAGGGCCTGATCATTGTCCATACCGGCAAGGGCAAGGGCAAGTCGACCGCCGCCTTCGGCATGGTCTTCCGCTCGCTCGGCCATGGTTTCCCGGTCGCCGTGGTGCAATTCGTCAAAGGCGCTTGGGAGACCGGCGAGCGCTTCGCGCTGGAGCGGTTTGGTGATCTCGTTTCGATCAACACCCTCGGCGAGGGCTTCACCTGGGAAACGCAGGACCGCCAGCGCGACATCGCCGCCGCGCGCCATGCCTGGGAGACAGCCAAGGACCTCATCCGCGGCGGCGCGCATCACATCGTGCTGCTCGACGAGCTCAATATCGTGCTGCGCTACGATTACCTGCCGGTCCAGGAGGTGATCGATTTCCTCACGACTGAGAAGCCTGATGATGTCCATGTCGTCATCACAGGCCGCAACGCACCGGACGCGTTGATCGAGATCGCTGATCTCGTCACCGAGATGGAGATGATCAAGCATCCGTTCCGCTCGGGCGTGAAGGCGCAGAAGGGCATCGAGTTTTGACCGAGGTCAGGCGCCACCAGCGATGACATCAGCAGTGATGTTCCAGGGCACCGGCTCGAATGTCGGCAAGTCGACCATCGTCGCCGGCCTGGCGCGGCTGCTGGCGCGGCGCGGGCTCAAGGTGGCGCCGTTCAAGCCGCAGAACATGTCGAACAATGCCGCCGTGACGGCGGATGGCGGCGAGATCGGCCGGGCGCAGGCGCTGCAGGCGCGCGCCGCCGGATTGCCGCCGAGCGTCCACATGAACCCGGTGCTGCTGAAGCCGGAAAGCGAGATCGGCGCGCAGGTGATCGTGCAGGGCCGCCGCTTCGGGACGATGCGGGCGCGCGAATATGGAAGCCGCAAGGCCGAGCTGCTGCCCTTCGTCATGGACAGCTTTCAGCGCCTCCAGAGCGGGGCTGACATCGTGCTGGTCGAAGGCGCCGGCAGTCCGGCTGAAATCAACCTCCGCGCCGGAGACATCGCCAATATGGGCTTCGCAGAGGCGGCGGGCCTGCCGGTGATCCTCGTCGGCGATATCGATCGCGGCGGCGTCATCGCGAGCCTCGTCGGCACGCGGGCCGTGTTGCCGCGCGCCGATCGCGACCGGATCGTCGGCTATCTGATCAACCGGATGCGCGGCGATGTCAGCCTCTTCGATGGCGGGCTCGTCGCGATTACCGGCGCCACCGGATGGCCCTCGCTCGGCGTCGTCCCATGGTTCGCCGAGGCGAGCAAACTGCCGGCCGAGGACATCCTCGATCTCGGCCGCAGCCCGACGCGAAGGGATGGTGTCGTCATCGCGGTGCCGTTGTTGCCGCGGATCGCCAATTTCGACGATCTCGATCCGCTGGCGCAGGAGGCAGGCGTGCAGCTCGAGTTGGTGCGGCCAGGGCAGCCTTTGCCGCCCGCCGATGTCGTGCTGCTGCCGGGCTCGAAATCGACCATCGCCGACCTCGGTTTCCTGCGGGCCGAGGGCTGGGATATCGACCTCCTCGCCCATCGGCGGCGCGGCGGCCATGTCGTCGGCCTCTGCGGCGGCTACCAGATGCTCGGCCAGTCGATTGCCGATCCGCAGGGTATCGAGGGGCCTGCCGGGACGGTCGAGGGTCTCGGCCTTCTCGCTATCGACACCGTGCTTGGCGGTGACAAGACGACGATCGCTTTCGCGGGTCATGAAGCCGGGACGGCCTGCGCCGTCGCCGGTTACGAAATTCACCTCGGCCAGAGCGATGGGCCCGACCGCGCCCGGCCGTGGCTCGTCGGTCCCGGGGGCGGCGAGGGCGCCGTGTCAGCCGATGGCCGCGTGCGCGGCTCCTACGTCCATGGGCTCTTCGCGGCCGATGGCTTTCGCCGCGCCTTCCTCGCGATGATCGGCGCGGCGCCGTCGGACCTTGCCTATGAGGCGACCGTCGATGCCGTGCTCGATCGCCTCGCCGACCATCTGGAAGCGCATGTCGATGTCGAGGCGCTGCTCAGGATAGCAGCCACAGCGCGATGATCAGGACCAGCGTGCCGCCGAGGATCGTCGCGATCTTCAGCATCTTGAGCGCGCGGACGATATCGCCCGGCCCCGCATCCATCCGTCCGGCCGGATTGAGGAAGGGATCGTCGACCGTCAGCGTGCCATAACGGCGCGGCCCTGCGAGAGCGAGGTCGAGCGCGCCGGCCATCGCCGCCTCGGGCCAGCCGGCATTCGGTGAGCGATGCTTGCGGGCATTGTCGAGCATGACGACGAAGGCGGCGCCGATCGACGTCCCGATGAAGGGGGCCGCCATGACGATGAGGAAGCCGGCAAGGCGGCTCGCCGGCAGGTTGACGAGATCGTCGAGCCGGGCGGCGGCCCAGCCGAAGGCGAGGTGGCGGGGCGTCTTGTGTCCGATCATCGAATCCGCCGTGTTGATCATCTTGTAGGCGAAGAGGCCGGGCAGGCCGAGGATCGCAAACCAGAGTGCCGGCGCCACGACGCCATCGGAAAAGTTCTCGGCCGTCGATTCGATCGCTGCGCGGCAGACGCCTGCCTCATCGAGGCTGTCGGGATCGCGCCCGACGATCATCGAGACAGCCTGCCGAGCGGCCCTGAGGCCTCCCTCGGCAAAGGCGGCCCGCACGCGATCGACATGGTCATAAAGGCTGCGACTTGCCAGGAAGACCGAGGCAATCACGGGAATCCCGATGAAGCCGTAGTCGATGCGGCGAAGCACCGCTTCGACCGCCAGTCCGGCCAGGCCTGCGAGCGCGACGAGACCGAGGATGGCCGCCGTTCCCGCGATCCGGCGAGCCCTGTCCGCGCGGCGATCGCCTTCAATGGGCGGAATGGCGTTCAGCGTCCGGTCGAGCCAGCCGATGAGACCGCCGAACCAGGTCACCGGATGCGGCAGGCGGCGCCAGAGAAAGTCGGGGTCTCCGACAAGCCCGTCGATCGCGAGGGCAGCGAGGAGCAGCCACAGGTTGGACGTCACGCCAGAGGCAATCATGAAGACAACAGGTCCTTGTATGATGCGGTGCAATACACGCGCTGCGGGACGGCAACAATCTGAAACAAAATAGTTATCCCTCCCGTTTCAACGCCGAGCTAAAGCTTGGCCGGAACCTGAACGGGCCGCGCGCGATGGGCCTTCTACGGTTTGCGATGGGGATATCATGTCAGAGCTGCGGCCCTATGATCCTTCGGTCAGTTTGTATCCTCTGCCCATGAGCGCCAAGCGGGCGCAATTCGAGGCGCGCAATGCGCGCCGGCAACGCCTGACCCTTCCGAAGGGCCACCCGTATCGGCGGCTGCCGCCGTGGCTGCCTTACGGCATCGCTCGGGTTCTGGCGATCGTCGTTCGCTGAGCGAGCGGGGCTTCAAAGGCCGACTTTCGTCATGGCCCGCCGAGCGTTGGGAACCAGCCGGCGAGTTGGGCCGTTCCAATCCGACGTCTCGCGGCGTCACCGCGCGGCGCGCTTGTTCGCGCCGGGTGTCGGTCCACGTTGTTGCCAAATCTCCGGAAACGATCGAGAAGCGCCGATTTCGCGCCATGGCAGGTTGCGAAATCTGTTCGGCATTGCCATAGCTTGGGCCGGGCAGTCGGGGATTTCATCGTTTGAGTGAGAGGCAACTCCTCGTTCGCACGGCTATTGTTTGCAGCGAACCTTGCCTTGGCGCGGAGATCCATCTGACGTGTCCAATCTGAGATCCGCCGAAGCGCACCTCCTGGAGCTGCGAAAGATCCATTCGATGCTCCATGCGGCCATGGATGCTCTGATCAAGGATCTGAATGCCAATGACGCAGCGCGGATCCTGATCCTCCTCGATGATCGCTTGACCTCGTTGATCAACAGCGCGGATGTCGAGCCGCAACCGCGGCCAGCGCCCGCGCAGAATACCGAGACGCCGCGGGTCGAGCCGGCCCAGGTTGTGCCGCCGGCGGCCGAGCCGACGCCTCGCGATGAGCCGACGCCGCAGGTTCGCGCGTCCGAGGCGCCGAAGCCTTCGTCGACGATGACGGTGCGGCCGGGTACCCCGGCGACGCCTCCGCCGAAGCCCGCCGCTGCCGCGCCGAAGACTGTCGATACCCCGCCATCGCCAGCGCCGGCTCCCGTCGAGAGCTCTCCGCCGGATATAGCCGAGATCCCGGTGACGCCGATCATTGCGGTTCCGCCGGCGGCGGCGGCGACAGCGGCCGAGTCGCTTACCGGTCGTCCGGCCTTTCCCTCCTTCGAGGACATGATCGCCGGCGCGGCGCGCGCCCGGATCGATTCAAAGCCCGAGCTGAAGGAGACGGTTCCGCCGAGCGAGACTCCAAAACTGCCTGAAGCTGGTCAGTCGAAGCCGGCGGAAGTGATGGCTGCTTCCGCGCCTGATGCGTCTGCGACCGAACTGAAAGCTGCGCCCGATCTGGTCGCGACGCCGGCTGCAGTTGCGGCCGTTGCTGCCGCCCTCGCACCGTCCGCGGACAGCGCGCCGGAGCCGGCGCCGAGCGACGAGCCGCCGGCCGCAGTCGCGGAAGACCCGGGCGAGGACGCCGAGTGGATCGAGGAGGATTTCGAGGAGGGTGAGGATCTCGCCCTTGATGGCGGACCCGAAGGGGAGGGTAAACCGGCGCCCGAGCCTGACGCGCCGAAGGTCGGTCTCGCCGGCCGCTTCCTCTCGAAGCTCCGCCTGCCCGGGCTCGGACGACGGCGCGCCGAGGCCCTGCCCGACGAGGAGCCGGCCGCCGAGGAGGACTTTCCCGACGACGATGACACCGTCGCAGAGCTGGCCGACAGCGAGGCTGTTTCGCCGGCGTTCCTTGCCAATCTCCGCCGCCTGCATGGCGCGGCAGAGCACATCGCCGCCGGCCAATTGCTGGCTGAGGCCGAGGAACGCACGGGCAACCGCATCGAGCTCAGGACGGTCGCGGACGGGCTCGATCTCGTGGTCAAGGGGCTGCCCACGGCGCTGGGAACCGTCCGCCTGTCGGCTGACGACGGCCACGTACTCTATCATCCCCGGTTCGGGCTCGATCTGCCGAATCGTGAACCGAACCGCGCCGATCTCGAACTTTGGACCAAGGCGATGGGGGACTTGGTCGTGCGGGTTCTCGAGGATATCGCGGCGCGGCGGAAGGGCCGCACGACTGATACGGACGGCGAGCCGTCCTGACGGCTGCGGCGCCCGGCTATCCGGCCACAGGCCGGTGAAAACAAGAAAAGAGGGGGACGCTGCATGGACCGGCTGAAACTCCGTCCACATGATCCGATCGTCAGCATCTATCCGTTGCCGCTCGATGCGACATTGGCGCGCCAGGAGGCGGTGAAGGCGAGGCGGCTCAACAAGAAGCTGCCGCCCGGCCATCCCTACCGCGCGATGCCGCTCTGGATGCCCTACTGGCTGGCGCGGCTGATCAGCAATTCGGCCGAGAGCTCGCGCCCGAACTGAGCGGCCAGCAGCCCGTCCGGATCACGTCCGGATGGGATTTTCCAGAAACCAGTGATAGGCCTTTGAGAGACCGTCCTCGAAGGAGGTGGTTGCCTTCCATCCGAGCTGGTTGATTTTGGCGACATCCATGCGCTTGAGCATGGTTCCGTCGGGCTTTGTCGTGTCCCAGCGAACCTCGCCGCTGAACTTGGTGACGCGGCGCACGGTGTCGGCGAGCTCGGCGATGGTGATGTCGTCGCCGGTGCCGACATTGACGTGCTCATGGCCGGAATAGGTCTTGAGCAGGAAGACGCAGGCGTCGGCGAGATCGTCGACATAGAGGAACTCGCGCCGCGGCGTGCCGGTGCCCCAGCAGGTGACGGCGGCGTCGCCGCGCTGCTCGGCCTCGTGGAAGCGGCGGAGCAGGGCCGGGATCACGTGGCTCTTCTCGGGATCGAAATAGTCGTTCGGGCCGTAGAGATTGGACGGCATGGCGGAGATGAAGTCGACGCCGTGCTGCTTGCGATAGGCCTGGCAGAGCTTGATGCCGGCGATCTTGGCGATCGCATACCACTCGTTGGTCGACTCGAGCGGTCCGGTGAGGAGGGCGTCCTCGGGAATGGGCTGCGGCGAGACCTTCGGATAGATGCAGGACGAGCCGAGGAAGAGCAGCTTGTCGGTTCCGACCTTGAAGGCGCCGTGGATGAGATTGGCCTCGATCATGAGGTTCTCGTAGAGGAAGTCGGCCGGGTAGGTGTCGTTGGCGAGGATGCCGCCGACCTTGGCGGCGGCGACGATCACGACATCGGGCTTGGTGCGCTCGAGAAATGCGGTGACGGCGGCGGGATCGCGGAGGTCGGCCTCGGTGCGGCTCGCGGTCACGACCTCGACGCCGTCGCGCTCCAGCCGGCGGACCACCGCCGAGCCGACCATGCCGCGATGCCCCGCCACATAAACACGGCGATTCGTGAGCGAGAACTCGGTCATCGACGACGATCCCTGAAGCCTAGATAGTGTGCCAACCTTGTGCGCCGCAGCATCGCCCATTCAGGCTCGGCCTGTCGAGAGCTGCCCGTGCGGGTCGCTTCCCTGCGGGCCGGATCGGCTCGAAGCCGATACCGGCGGCTGTTGCGGAGGTCCTGGTGAGCCCGATGGGATTCGAACCCATGACCCCATGATTAAAAGTCACGTGCTCTACCGGCTGAGCTACGGGCTCGTTCAGTCACCTCAGCGAAAGTGCGCGGAACCTAGTCGCCGCAGCCCGGTGGGTCAATAGCGCCCCGCCGCCCTGGCTCGGCCTCTGCATGGCTTGACGCCAGCCGCGGGAGCGCCCGATAAAGATGGCCCGTCAAGGATCACTGACAGCATGACCGCATCTGACCGCACCGCACCGCCATCACTCGTGCGGGTCGTCCGTCGAGCCGTCCTCGCTCTTGCGACGTTCATGATCGCCCTTGGATCGGTGGCGGCCGCCCAGGCGACGGTTCTCCTGTCAGACTATCCGACGGCGGCGATCACTCTCGGCTTCCAGTTGACGGTCTTCGGCCGCGAGGGCCCGAAATCGGGCCAGGATGCCGGCCGCTACGTCAACAAATTCGTCGATCCGGTGAGCGTCACTATCTTTGACAAGAGTTCGGTGCCGCAGCGCGAGGCCGAGGTCATCAGGTTCGTCGAACTGCTCAACCGCACCGTGCCCAATCTCAAGATCTCCATGGCCAAGAAGCCCGAAAAGGCCAACGTCTTTCTCTTCCTGGTCAATCGCTCGAACTACCGCCGCGTCATTGCCGATGCCGTTCCCAAGGGTGACCAGACTGCATTCCTCGAGGATAACCGCTGCTCGGCGATGATGTGGAATCGCACCACCGGGGTGATCGATCATGCTTATGTCTTCGTGCTCGCTGACCAGGGCGACGTCGCCTTCACGTCCTGCCTCGCCGAGGAACTGACCCAGTCGCTCGGGCCGGCGAACGACAACGATCGGCTGACCTATTCGCTTTACAACGACAGCAACGATGTCGGCACGTTCGGCATGTTCGACTGGTACATCCTGTCGGCGGTCTATGACCGGGATATCCTCGCGGGGATGACCGAACCGGAGGCGATGGCCCGCATGCCCAAGGCGATCGAGCGCCTGCGGCAGAAAGCGCCGAAAGTGGCGCCTTTGCTCGCGGAGACCGCAAAAGCCCCTTGATGAGTTGCACCGCAGCAATGCATTATCGCGTTGCGGCGCAATTACGCCATAATTTTAGTCCAACTAAAGAGCGTCGATGAAAGCCCTGACATATTGGTGGGTCCGCTCGGACTGCTGATGGATCGGGGGCTTTGTTCGGAGCATGGCGCGGGGGCGGGTGTTTCGAGCTTCTTGAACACCTTTGCCGTGCGGGAGTGTGGTGCGTGATCGACTTACACTGCCATTTGTTGCCGGGAATCGATGACGGCGCCGCGGATATTGAACTCTCCGTCGCGATGGCGCGGGCGTCGGCCGCCGACGGCATAACCGTGACGGCCTGCACGCCGCATATCATGCCCGGCGTCTACAACAACAGCCGCGGCATCATCGAAGAACGGATCGCGACGCTGTCGGCCCGCTTCGCCGAAGAGGGCATTCCGATGAGGCTCGTCGTCGGCGCCGACGTCCATATGGACGTCGACCTTGTGACGGGTCTCAAGACCGGCCGGATCCCTTCGCTCAACAATTCGCGCTACTTCCTGTTCGAGCCGCCGCATCACGTTCCGCCGCCGCGGATCGAGGACAATATCTTCTCGATCATGTCCGCCGGCTATGTTCCGATCCTGACCCATCCCGAGCGGCTTTCCTGGATCGAGAGCCACTATGCCGTCATGGAGCGGCTCGTGCGGATGGGTGTGTTGATGCAGATCACCGCGGGCTCGGTGACTGGACAGTTCGGCCGGCGCGTCCGCCATTGGGCCGACCGCATGATCGACGAAGGTCTCGTCCATATTCTTGCAACCGACGCCCACAATCTGACCGGACGCCCCCCGAATCTCTCCAAGGCCCGCGACATCGTCGCCGCAAGGCTCGGCGAGGAAGAGGGGATTCACATGACGACGACTCGTCCGCAGGCCATCCTCGACAATCTCTCTCCAGACAAGATGCCGGCGTCTGCGGCGGAGCAGCCACTGTCGAGAAGCGAGGCGCCGAAAGGGTTTCTGGCCCGTCTCGGCTTCGGAAGGGCGCGCCGCGCCGGCTAGATCGCCTCGCTTCATGTTGCAGTGCGAGACGATCCCGCATTGCATCATTCCGTTTGGCTGGTGTATCAGTTTGGGGTAGCGCGGTTCGCCGCGAAGCTCTGCGCGACAGGAGTTTCAGTGTCCGTTCGGATATGCACCGCGGTTGTTTTGATCGCTTCGTTGTTGGCAGCCTGTTCTTCGGTATCGACGCCATCGAACGAAGCTGTGATGGCAAAATATGCTGGCCAGCCGACGCCGGTGGGCTCCTCGGCGCTTCCGGCCGGCGCGGCCCCGTCGCGCGTCGGCTCGTCGCTTCCGGCGCCGAGCTTCGACCAGAGCGCAACCGAGTTGCAGTACCGCCTCGGGCCGCTCGATACCGTCAACATCCTCGTCTTCCAGGTTCCCGATCTGTCGGGCGATTTCCAGGTTGGTTCGGACGGCATGCTCGGGCTGCCGCTGATCGGATCGATCCGGGCCTCCGGCCGGACGTCGTCCGATATCCAGAAGGAGGTCACGACGCGGTTGGCGGCTTCTTATCTGCAGCAGCCGCAAGTCACCGTGAAGGTGACGGGTTTCAACAGCCAGAAGGTGACGGTGGACGGCTCGGTGCAGAAGCCGGGCACTTTCCCCGTTGCGTCCGCCGGCGGAACATTGCTTCAGTATATCGCCCTTGCAGGCGGGATGCCGCGCCAGGCCGATACTGCGAATGTCGTGATCTTCAGGCAGGTCGACGGCAAGCGCATGGCGGCTCGGTTCGACGTCGATCAGATCCGCAAGGGCACTCAGACTGACCCGGTCATCTATGGCGGTGATACGATCGTGGTTCCGACGTCCGGAGTGCGCAGTGCGTGGGCTGATTTCCTGTCGGCGATCCCGGTGGCCTCGTTCGCGGCGACGGTCAGCGGTCTATAGCGGTAGGCGGATGGACTTCCGGAGGATTCGATGAACGCAGACCCGAGATCGAACAAGGCCGTGACGACGTGGAGCGCGACAGCGCTGCCGTCCAAGTCGTCCACCGCCTTGACGCAGAGCGTCTACGGTCCTGCGCCCATCGATACGCATGCCGACAAGGCCGCGTTCGATATCGGACGCATCTTCCGCGTCGTCATGAAGCATCGCTACGTGATCGGCGGCATCGTCTGCGCCTGCCTCGTGATCGGCATCATCATGACGCTCACGGCGACGCCGCTCTACATGGCGGACGTCACGATCGAGACTTCGGCCGACACCGTGCAGGTCATGGACGACAAGTCGCTGACTCCGCAGCAGAACAACGATCAGAACGCCATCGCCACCTATGTGGAACTGATCGGCAGCCGCTCGCTGGCGGAGCGCGTCGTCAACGATCTGAAGCTTGCCGACGATCCGGGCTTCATCGGCCCGGTGAATCGTTCGCTGATCACGCGCGCCAAGCAACTGGTCTTCGGCGGCGGCGACGACGCTGCGCAACCCTCGATCGAGGAGCGGCAGAAGACTGCGATCGCCAAGGTCCTGAAGAACACGACCGCGAAGTCGATCAAGGCCTCCCGACTGCTGACGATCAGCTACAGCGACACAGATCCGCGCCGCGCACAGAAGATCGCCAATGCGGTCGCATCCGGCTTCATCAAGGCCAATCTCGACCGCCGCTACGACGCGACCACCTATGCGCGACTCTTCCTCGAGGATCAGCTGCAGCAGGTGAAGCAGAAGCTCGAGGATTCCGAGCGCAAGGTGGTCGACTATGCGGACCAGCAGAAGCTGGTCACGCTCGACGACCAGAAGACGCTGCTGTCGCAGAAGCTCGAAGACCTCAACACGGCTCTCGGCAAGGCTTCGGTCGATCGCTCCGATGCCGAGCAGCTCTGGCTGCAGGTGAAGGACGCGAAGGAATATTCGGATATCCCGCAGTTCGGCAACGCCAATGGCGCGCCCGATCCGAACAGCATCATCAGCCAGCTGCGGGCGACTCGCTCCGGGCTGATGGCCGACTACCAGTCCAAGCAGCTGACCTTCAAGCCGGGTTTCCCGGTCATGGTGGCGCTCAAGGCGCAGATCGACGACATCGACAAGCAGATCGCCGAGGAAGTCGAGAAGACCAAGAACACGATCCGCTCGTCCTATGAACTCGCTGTCCAGCGCGAGCAGGCGATTGCGGCCGATCTCGACACGACCCGCGCCGAACTGATCGATACGCGCAACCGCAGCGTCGGATACACGATGCTGCAGCGCGAGGCCGACACCAACCGCACGCTCTATGACGGCCTGTTGCAGCGTTACAAGGAAATCAGCGTCATCGGCGGCGTCGCCACCAACGGGCTGTCGATCGTCGACCAGGCAGCGCTGCCTACCGGCCCCTATTCGCCGCGGCTGGTGCTCAATCTGGCACTGGCCCTGTTCGGCGGCATCGTGCTCGGCCTCGGCGCCGCGCTCGGGCTCGAATATTTCGACAACACGATCAAGACGCCCGACCAGATGGAGGCGCTGCTCGGCATCCCCGTGCTCGGCCTCATCCCGGTGCTGCCGGCCGACCAGCCCGTCCAGGCGGTGCTCGAGGACCCACATTCGGCAGTTTCCGAAGCCTATCGAAGCGCGCGAACGGCGCTGCAGTTCTCGACAGATCGCGGCGTGCCGAAGAACTTTGTCGTGACGAGCGCGCGCCCCTCGGAAGGCAAGACGACCACGGTGACGACGCTGGCGCGCATGTTTGGCCAGATCGGCATGAAGGTTCTCGTGATCGATGCGGATCTGCGCAATCCCTCGCTGCACAAGATCATCGGCATCGACAACTCGAGCGGCCTCAGCAATTTCCTGACCGGCAGCGCCGAGGCCGAGGCCTTGATCCGTGAATCCGGCGTCGACAACGTGTCGCTGATCTCCTCGGGCCCGATTCCGCCCAATCCGGCTGAACTCCTGTCCAGCCCGAAGATGCTGACGCTGCTCACCGAACTCCGCGACCAGTTCGACCTGATCATCGTCGACAGTGCGCCGGTCATGGGCCTCGCGGATGCGCTGCTGCTGTCGAGCGTTGCCGACGGTACGCTGATCGTCTGCTCGGCCGGCGAGACCCCGGCCGAAACGGTCAAGGCGGCGACCAAGCGTCTCGCCATGACCAACAGCCAGATGCTGGGCGGCATCCTGACCAAGTTCAGCTCGCAGAAGGCCGGCTACGGCTACGCCTATTATGGATATGATTACTATGGCTACGGAAGGGACAACCAGCCGTCCTTGCCGGCGGCCTGATCGGCTGCCTGCCGGCCACGGGGCTCTGGCGAAGCCGACGCGCATCGGCTAGCGTTGGACTGCAGCACGGGAGAAACCCGGCGCATAGGGTTGGAAATGTGACGATGCGCCAGTTCCCGGCAGCGGCTTCCTTCGAGGAGAGAACCGCGACCAGACGGATTTCCGGTCTGGTTGCGGAGCGACGCGTGGTCGGCGCTGCACGCCCCGACGATGCTTTGACGCTCGCCGTCCGCCTCTATCGTTCGCCCGGGCTCGCCCGCAGCGTCCGCAGCTCGGCGCTGCCGCCGGCCGTTCTCCTGGTCATCCGTGTGGCCGCCGGCTGCCCGATTTCCTCTGGCTATGCCGTGGCCCAGACAGGGCTCGACCAGCAGACTGTCGCCCGCATCGCGGCCCTCTACTTGCTCGTCGCCTTGTTCGGCGAGGAGTCCGACCCGTATCGGACGCTGGGCGTCAGCGTCGGAGCGCCGGCCGAGGTGGTCCAGGACCACAAGAAGTGGCTGCTCAAATGGCTGCATCCGGACCGCAATCCGAACCAGAATCTGGCCGGTCTCTCGGTCCGGGTTCTCGCTGCCTCGGCTGAGCTCGCGGCGCTGCAGGTTTCGCCGGCGCCGGCCGCCGCTGTGGGTGCGTCGCCAGCGGAGCCGAAGGCTTCAGGCGAGACCGCGGGATCGCGGCGAAAGCGACAGCTCCGACATGTCTGGGTGCCAGTCCAGCGCGGCGGCTGAAATCTCCAGCGGCAAGGCAGAAGGGTCAAGAGCGGCGCTCACCTGATGACGGCGCGATCTTGGTCGTGATGATTGCTGCTTCTTCCTCCGACGACCAAGCGTCAATCAATCTTCGGCGGTTGCGCCCAGCACTGTTCAGGCAGTAGTTGCGCGGCCGCTGTGATGAAGGGGTGGGCGGCGTTGTTCTGTTGGACCGAAGAAAGCCGGCATTGATTCGTCTTTCCACGCGCCCTGGGCCGCCTCTGGTTGCGATCGGAACGCGATGTGACCGTCGGCAGAGCACGTATTTTTGCCGGCTAGCGTATCCAAGGTAGTATTGGCGTCTATTCTTGGGGACATTGCTGATGCTTTCCTCGGCAACATGTCGATTTGCGCAGCGGTCACCATGCTGTTGAGGCATTTCGGTCACGCGTGACTGTCGTCACGGCTCGCCGGCAACAATTCGCTGGCGCCATCTTGTTCTCGCAACTGCGAGATGTTAATAATCACGTGTGAAATGGGCACTGCGGGGCGGATTGACCGTGTGGGCCGGCTTTAGAAGGAGGTTCGGAATGGTACGAGTCGCACTTGCGTCGGCGCTTGCCGTCGTTCTGGCCTCGGGGGCTGCCTTTGCTGCACCCGCGGCTACGCTTTCGGATGTTTCCGGCTCTGTCCTCGTGGACAGCGGCAAGGGTTTCCAGAAGGTTTCCACGTCGTCAGAGGTTGCTCCGGGCAGCCGCGTCCTGGTCTCGAAGGGTGGCAAGGCGGTTCTCGCCTATGCGGCCGGCTGCACGAAGTCGCTGTCGTCGAACACGATCACGACCGTCGCCGGCGCTGACGCCTGCTCTGCTCCGGCTCAGGTCGCTGCCCAGTCGACGAACAACAACAACGGTCTCTGCACCAAGGCTGCCAACGATCAGAACGGCACGCTGCGTTGCATCGCCTGGATCGGCGGCGGCGCTGCCGTTGTCGGCGGCCTGATCGGCTACGCCATCGGCAACAACAATGGCGGCACCGACATCATCTATATCCCGATCAGCGGCTGATCCTGCTGTCGGCCTGCCGCCAGTTTTCTGGACGGCGGATCATTCGAAAGTGCGGTCACAGCGTCGTGGCCGCACTTTTTTTATTGCCGAAACGGCCGCTTCGTGCGGCGCCGTCTGTACCCCGATGGCCTTTCGGGTGCCGGCGGTCCGGATGTTCACCTTGCGACGGTGCCACTTCGGCGACCGTCCCTCCGGCCGCGATGTCCCTTCCGCCCGGACAGCACGCTGTCTCGGCCGGCAGGTCGGCTCTGGCTCGGGCGTTCGAGGGCGGCAACCTGTTGTCGGCGTCGGCGTCGGCGTCGGCGCGGGTGGGGCAGGCCGGTGGCTCTGGCGGCGGGCTTTGGCTAAGGTGCCGTCATCATCGCGACATCGGCGCTGGTGATGATCGTCCGCTGCGCGGCGTACCGCCCAAGAGCTTTCGTCAGAAGATGGTTGAACGCCTGTGAAGATTGCGATGATTGGTTCCGGCTATGTCGGACTGGTTTCAGGTGCGTGCTTTGCCGATTTCGGCCACAGCGTCGTCTGCATCGACAAGGACGTGGCCAAGATCGAGGCTCTGGAAGCGGGCAAGATCCCGATCTACGAGCCGGGGCTCGATGAACTCGTCGCCGAAAACGTGAGAGCTGGCCGGCTGTCCTTCACGACCGATCTCGCCGGGCCCGTCGCCGACGCGGAGATGGTGTTCATCGCCGTCGGCACGCCGTCGCGGCGCGGAGATGGTCATGCCGATCTCTCCTATGTCTATGCCGCCGCGCAGGAGATCGCGGTCGCGATCAACGGCTTCACGGTCGTGGTGACCAAGTCGACCGTCCCTGTCGGGACGGGCGACGAGGTCGAGCGGATCATCCGCGAGACCAATCCTGCCGCCGATATCGCCGTGGTCTCCAATCCGGAATTTCTGCGCGAGGGCGCCGCGATCGCCGATTTCAAGAAGCCGGATCGCATCGTGGTCGGTCTCGACGACGAGCGCGCGCGGGAGCCTATGGTCGAGGTCTATCGGCCGCTCTATCTCAATTATTCGCCGATCGTCTTCACGTCGCGCCGCTCGTCCGAACTGATCAAATATGCCGCCAACGCCTTCCTGGCGATGAAGATCACCTTCATCAACGAGGTCGCGGATCTCTGCGAGCAGGTCGGGGCGGATGTTCAGGCGGTGGCGCGCGGCATTGGGCTCGACAACCGGATCGGTTCGAAATTCCTCCATGCCGGACCCGGTTATGGCGGCTCCTGCTTTCCGAAGGACACGGTGGCGCTGGTCAAGACGGCGCAGGATCACGGCAGTCCGATGCGCCTGATCGAGACGACGGTGGCGATCAACGACCAGCGCAAGCGGGCGATGGCGCGCAAGGTGATCCAGGCCTGCGGCGGCGACGTTCGCGGCAAGGTCGTCGCCGTGCTGGGGCTGACTTTCAAGCCACGCACGGACGACATGCGCGAGGCGCCGTCGATCGCGATCATTCTGGCGCTGCAGGATGCCGGCGCGCGGATCGTGGCGCATGATCCGGTCGGGATGGAGGCGGCAAGACCGCTGCTCGATGAACGCGTTTCCTATGCGGCGAACCCCTACGAGGCGGCGACGGGCGCGGATGCCCTGGTTCTGGTGACCGAATGGGATCAGTTTCGCGCGCTCGATTTCGGACGGCTCAGGGCAGTCATGGCGGCCCCCGTGCTCGTCGATCTCCGCAATGTCTACAGCCGCGAGGAGATGGCGCGGCACGGCTTCCGCTATACCTCCGTCGGTCGTCCTGTCGACGACAAGGGCGACGTGATGGAAGCGGCGGCAGAATAGGCTGCGCTTTACCAAACCGGCGGATAGCCATGCCCGTCGCCCCGACGGAACCTTGCGTTGCTGGCGATGTCGGGGTGCGCAGCGTATGAAGGCCGGGCGGGCGGTCTGCTGCGGGGCGGGGAGATCGGTGTGCGGGCGCACATTTATGTTGCACTGCCGCATGAAATCTTCATAAGATTTCCCCGAAGCTCATCGGCACGATTGAGTGGTTTGCTCAACCTTTACTGAACGGCGACAGGATTCATGGTCTCACATACGGGCAAGACGGCGCTGATCACCGGCGCGACGGGTCAAGATGGCGCATATCTTTCCGAGCTTCTGCTTGAGAAGGGCTATGTGGTTCACGGGGTGAAGCGGCGGTCGTCGTCGTTCAACACGGGCCGTGTCGAGCATCTCTACCAGGATCCGCACGAGAGCCATCCGCGTTTCATCCTGCACTATGGCGACATGACGGATTCGACCAATCTGATCCGCATCGTGCAGCAGACGCAGCCGGACGAGATCTACAATCTCGCCGCGCAGAGCCATGTCCAGGTCTCGTTCGAGACGCCGGAATACACCGCGAATGCCGACGCGATCGGCACGCTGCGCCTGCTCGAGGCGATCCGCCTGCTCGGCCTCACCGAGAAGACGCGCTTCTACCAGGCTTCGACCTCGGAGCTCTACGGCAAGGTGCAGGAGATCCCGCAGTCGGAGACGACGCCGTTCTATCCGCGCAGCCCTTACGCGGCGGCGAAGCTCTATGGCTACTGGATCGTGGTGAACTACCGCGAGGCCTATGGCATGCATGCCTCGAACGGCATCCTGTTCAACCATGAGAGCCCGCTGCGTGGCGAGACCTTCGTGACGCGCAAGATCACGCGCGCCGTGGCGGCGATCCATCACGGCAAGCAGGACCGCCTCTATCTCGGCAATCTCGACGCCAAGCGCGACTGGGGCCATGCGCGGGAATATGTGCGCGGCATGTGGCTGATGCTGCAGCAGGAGCAGCCGGATGACTATGTTCTGGCGACCGGCGAGACGCATACGGTGCGCTCCTTCGTCGAGAAGGCCTTCTCGCATGTCGGCATCACCATCAACTGGCAGGGTGAAGGCGTCGAGGAGAAGGGTCTCGATGCGAAGACCGGCGCCGTGCTGGTTGCGATCGATCCGCGCTATTTCCGCCCGACCGAGGTCGAGCTGCTGATCGGCAATCCGGCCAAGGCCAAGGCCAAGCTCGGCTGGAGCCACGAGACCGGCCTCGATGCCCTCGTCGCCGAAATGGTCGCCGAGGACCTCAAGGTCATGGCCCACGCGCCCGTCATGCATACCGCGTAAGCATCATGTCGATGTCGGTTTCCGGAGCGGAGTTCGCGGCATGACGGGAAAAGTCCTCGTCTATGGCATGAATTATGCGCCTGAGATGGCTGGCGTCGGCCGCTATACCGGCGAGATCGCCGAGCATCTCGCCGCCGAAGGCAAGTCCGTCACCGTCGTCACCACGCCGGCCCATTATCCGGGCTGGGTGGTGCAGGCGCCTTATCGGAACGGGTACCAGAGCGAGCAGCTGAACGGCGTCACTGTCGTTCGCTGCCCGCTGGTTCTGCGCAAGCAGATGGAAGGCGTCTGGCGGTTGATCGCCCCGATCAGCTTCGCCGCAACGTCGCTTCCGGCCGTGCTATGGCACTTCATCCGTCATCGGCCGGACACCGTCCTCTGCATCGAGCCGACGCTGATCGCCGCGCCGATCGCGTTGCTCGCAGCCAAACTCACCGGTGCCAAGTCGATCCTGCATGTGCAGGATCTCGAGGTCGATGCGGCCTTCGCCGTCGGCCATATCGGCAGCAAGCCGTGGCTGCGCCGGCTCGGCTATGCCTTCGAGAAGACCGTGATGCGGGGTTTCGATCGCGTCGTGACGATCTCCAACCGCATGGCCGAGAAGATCGCCGAAAAGGGCGTTCCCGAATCCAATGTGAGCGTCATCCGAAATTGGGTCGACCTCGAGCAAATCTTCCCGCTCGACGGTCCCAATCCCTATCGCGATGAACTCGGCTATTCCGCCGACGATTTCATCGTGCTGTATTCCGGCAATCTCGGTGCCAAGCAGGGGCTGCATGTGCTCCTGGACGCGGCCGCGGCGCTGAAGGATGACCGGTCGATCCGGTTCGTCATTGCAGGCGAGGGGCCGGCGAAGCCCGACCTTATCGCCCGCTACGGCCATCTCGAAACGGTCAAGTTCCTGCCGTTCCAGCCTTATCCGCGACTGAACGCGTTCCTCAACATGGCCGACCTGCATGCCTTGCCGCAGGACGCCAGCGCCGCCGACCTGGTGCTTCCCTCGAAGCTCGGCGGCATGCTGGCCTCGGGACGGCCGATCGTCGTCACGGCTGCTTCGGGTACGGAGATCTTCGAGTTTCTCGGCCAGGCTGCCTTCATCACGCCGCCCGGCGATTCGGCGAAGCTCGCCGAAGCGGTGCGCGACGTCGCGCGGCTGAAACTCACCACCGATCGGACCCTTCAAACGAAGCTGTCCGCACAGCTGTCGCGTCGCGACGGGCTGAAGCGTTTCGCTGCCGCGCTCGAGTTCTGACGGCGCAAGGCCGTCAAGCTGGGCAAGCCCCAGCCGGTCGCCGTCGGTTGATCAGTCTTGCGCCGGCTTGGAGCTCGGCGCCGAATTGTTGATGAGACGTGCCAGCCAATAGGGCACCCACAGCGGGAGGTTGCGATAGGGATGTCCTGGCGGAAGCTTCTTGCGCAGGCGGCGGGCCCGAACGGTCTCTTCGCGCGCCCGTCTGGCATCCATCGGCTGGGGATAGATGCTGACGATCGGATCACTCGGCACAATCGTCGAATCGCCCGAACGACGTCCATATCCGCTGCTGCTGCGTCGCCGCCGCTTCGTCGCACTCACTGGGTCAGACATGGCCTTGGCTCTCCTCGTCTGCCGCGCTTGATCGCGCGATCTCCTCACTCAATCGAATCCGGATGTCTGTGATCGTCTTCACAGTGTCGCATCAAGTGCACCGACTGCGCCAGAGAGAATTTCGATGATATCCCATTGATAGGTGGAATGTTACCGGCCGCGATCACTTGTTCTCGTCGTGTCGGATACGAGCGCCGGATCGCGATCTTCATCGCTGGTGATTGATATTGTAGCGACAGCTTGATGATTACCATAAGTTGAGTAGCAATTGTAAGCGCTCTGGTATGTTGCGACGCAACATGTATAATGCATCGCATGCATGATACAGGACTTTCCCCTGTGTCTGTGGGGCTATTAAGGGCGCTTGTCATGGATGAAGTCCGACCGGTCGATCCGCTTGTCAGCCGCTACCCCTTGCCGCTCAGCGCCGAGCGTGCGCGTCACGAAGCGATCCAGGCGCGCCGCAAAGGGCTGAAGCTTCCGAAGGGCCATCCCTATCGCTGGTTGCCGACCTTCGTGCCTTATGGGATGGCGAGACTACTATCCCGCTCGGCCGCGAGTTCCCGTCCGGATCAGCCGCCGCAGGGCCGGCCATCGATCGAGCGCTCGTGAGTCGAGCAGGCACTGCATCGCCGTCGCGGAGCGTTCGGCATCAACGCCAATAGGGCTTGAGGCGGACCAGTTTTTCATAGGCTTTGTCGGCGGCCGCGAGACTGTCGCGCCCAGGGGCGCCCGAGGATGCAAGGCCGAGCGCTGCTGCCGTCGATGCTCCGAGATGGGCTCGCGCGAGCCTTTCCGTATTGCGACGATCGTTCAGCGTGCCGAGTTGATCCTGCAGCCGGCGGACGCCGGCATCAAGCTTGGCGCGGCGCTTCAATGCCTTGTCTGAATCATAGAGTGTTTCGAAGAAATCCGAGGTGTAACGCAGCGTCTTCGCGTCGATGCGCAATTGATGGCGCGCGTCGGCCCCGAGTCGTGTAGGCGGCTCCGAGCGCTTCACCCGCCGCCAGCGCCGCCCGAGGGCTCGTCGGGCCTGCTCCACGACGGGTGCGCCAGCTACGGTCTTTTCCGCCTTGAGCGGCACGACGCCGGCGGCAAGGGCGAGCAGCTGCAGCAATGCGGCGGCAAAGCGTCGCGAGACGAGCAGGCGACGCGCCTTTGCCAGTGATGTCGCTCGCTCTTGGCCAATCCGCAGGAGCGCTGCTTCGGCCGCCTCGGCATTGCGAGGGATTGCCGCCGCGAGGATATCGAGATCGCGGACGCCGCCGAGTCGCTTGAAGGCGCGTCGGATAATGCGCGCCGTCTTGCCGAGCCGTCTCGGCACGATCGTTTCGCCCGCGATGTCGATCAGGCTGCGCAGCCGCCGCAACAGCACGCGGAGCCGATGAACGGCCGGTTCATCGCCCACGCCCGCGACGAGTTTGCGCTCGATCGCGATGGCGCCGAGCAGCGTAGCGGTCAGGGCCGCGATGGCCTCGTCCGCCGGTGTCGCGGGGGCAAGGAAGGATCCAGGGCGATCCGGCGGCAACGGCTGTCCGCCGAGCAGCCTATAGCCGCGCGCCGATTTGGCCTCGGGCTCGAGATGCAGCGCAACTTCGCCCACGATCTCGTCGGCCAGCCCGAAGACGGCACCGATCGCGCCCTGATGCAATTCGAACTCGACCTCGTTCACCCTCTCGCGCTCGCCCGCGGCGTCGATCCAGCCTTGATCGAGGCTGACGCCGATCACGGCCTCGCCGTCCGCGATGCGCCATTCCGTGCGCTCGGTCGCAACGGTGAAGATGGGAACGAGATGGCCGGAGACAGCGAGGTAAAGGTCGCTCGGCAGCGCTGCGGCCAACATCGTCTCGTCCACCGTCTCGATGGCGAGCACATGCTCGGTTTCGGGCCGCGCGAACAAGCCGGCTGCGCCGGTCGAGGCGCCTTTCAGCGTCTGGGTTACGCGATCGCCGTCCCGGCGGAGTCGCAGGGAGAAGCCGGCGCGGTTGAGTGCATGGTCATTCGTGTCGAAATAGGTGGCGAACAACTGCGCCACGGCGACAGGCGCTTTGGCGAGGCGCGGCGCGGCCTTGAGCGTAGCGATGTCGGCCGGATCAAGACTGAATTTCAGTTCGGTCTCGGTCGGAGCCGGGAAGCCGGTCGGTCGGGTCATTCTGCTCAGAGTCCCAGGTCGAGCGCGATCAGTCGCGCCTAAGGCTGCTGCGCGAGGTGCGCGATACTGCCCAACGCCGCTCCGGCCACAATCGCTGCGAGCGTATAGAGTGAAACGAGAATGCGGAAACGGCCGCCGCCGAGCACCGCGGCATAGAGGGCACGCGCGATCGCGTTGACGGCAAGGCAAATCAGGATCGCCGTCGCGCCCTCGGCAAAGGTGATGGCACTGCCAGCGAGCCGCGCCGTCGAGACCGAGAAGGCATCGACATCGGCGAGCCCGGCGATCGCGCCGAGAGGATAGAGCCCAGCGGCTCCGAAGCGCTCATTGACATAGGCAGCAACGAGGCCGACCGCCGCCAGCAGCAGTGCAAAGCCGAACACGGGCACGAGTTCGAATGGATTGCCGAGCGCCGTGGCGTCCGATTCGGCCGGGGCGGGGCGAAAAAGCGTCAGCAGCCCCGGCAACAGGAAGACGGCCGCTGCGGGAAGGGCAGCCGCGGCAAGCGGCATGAAGAGGCCGGGGGCGATCAACGAGGTCACGATCAGCACGCGGAGCAGCGAGATGGCTCCGGCGGCTGCGGCACCAGCCGCGAGGATGGTGCCATTCTCGCCTGTGGCAGCGCGGCGGGCAAAGGCGATCGCGACTGCAGTGGACGACACCATGCCTCCGGTGAGTGCCGTGACGAGAACCCCGCGCGTGGGGCCGAGGATGCGCATGCCGAGATAGCCGGCATAGGAGAGTCCGGCGAGCAGGATGGTGAAGCCCCAGATGGCTCGCGGATTGATCGCGCCGTAGGGGTCAAGGGGGCGGTCAGGCAGCAGCGGCAGCACGATCGCCGTCATCGCGAGCAAGAGCAGCGTCGAGCGCATCTCGCGCCAGGTGATGCGGGCCAGCAGCGCATGCAGCCATTCCCGCGCGGCGAGAAGGCCGGCGGTTGCAATGCCGGCGGCGGCGGCGATCTCGCGGTCGCCGACGACAGCCAGGGCGCCAAGCGCGAAAACCAGCATCGCGGCAACCGTGCCGGTGACGCTGAAGTCGTGGTCGGCGCGGGTTTCCTCGCGCTTGAACAGGGCGAAGACCGCGATGAAGCCGAGAAAGCCGGCGGCAATCAGCAGCGGCGCATCGAGGCTTCGGGCGAGTGCGCCGAAGACACCGCCGAGAAGACCGGCCAGCGCATAGGTTCGGAGCCCGGCCGTGCGGCTGCCGGGCTCGGCGTCGCGTTCGCGCCAGCCGCGTTCGAGGCCCACCACCAGTCCGATGGCGAGCGCCAATGCCAGCCTCAGCGCCAGATCCGTGTCCACATGCGCCTCGCTCGACCAGACTTTGCCAGTCTAGCCGAGTTTCGAGGCCGATGCTTGATCCAGCGCAGCCGGCTCAGGCCGCCGTAGCGGACTGCTCTGCGATATAGGCGCGCCAGCCGCCGAGCGCCGTGATGTCGCGCGCCCCTTCGACCGCATAGGGCTCGCACAGGAAGCCGGTCACGACCGTGCCGTCGTCGAGCGTCACCTTGCCGACGCCGAGCGGGGCGGGGATGGCGTTGACGAAGGCGCCGAAGGACGCGGGCGGCAGGCCCCAGACCTCGACTTCGAGGCCGGCGCCGGCAAGGCCGGGCTCGCGGATCAGTCCCGGCTTCGGCGGGACCGTGCCGGGCAGCGCAAAGAGACGGTAGTCGCCGGCCGTGCGGCAGGTCTTGAGGCGGACGCCGCCGCCATCGGTCAACTGATGATTGAGCGGCATGCCGGAAAGGTGGGCGCCGACGACGACGATCGGGATATGCCCTGCACGTTCAGGGACCAACGCGCTCGCGGCGGGCAGCGCTGCAGCGGTATCGCGGCCCATGCCGTTGGGCTGGAGCCGATGCAGCCTATCGCCGAGCGCCGCCAAGGCCGCGTCTGCGAAGGCGGGGCCGATCAGCGTCACGCCAGCCGGCAGGCCGTCGGCACGGAAGCCGGCGGGCACAGCAATGGCGCTGCAATCGAGCAGGTTCACGAAGTTGGTGTAGCGGCCGAGATTGGAATTGAGGCGGATCGGATCGGCCTGCATCGCAGCAACCGTATAGGTGGTCGGTGCAGTCGGAAGGAGCAGGATGTCCATCCTGGTCCATTCGAGATCTGCGAGCTTGCGGAGTTCCTCGAGCCGGTACTGGCCGCGGAAGGCATCGACGGCCGAATAGGCGCGTGCGCCCTCGACGATGGCTCGGACGGTCGGGTCCATCGCCCCGGCATGGCCATCGACGAAGCTCTCGATGGCGGCAAGGCGTTCGGCGACCCAGGGGCCGCCGTAGAGAAGGGCGGCGCATTCGCGGAACGGCGCATAATCGATCTCGACCGCGGTGCCGCCGAGCGTCGCCAGTCTTGCGATCGCCGCGTCATAAAGCGCCTCGGTCTCGGCGTCGCCGAAGAATTCGCGCTCTGCCTTGCCGAGGACACCGAAGCTGAACGACGCGCCGTGCGGCGATGCGGGCGGCAACGCGCGCGAATAAGGGTCGGCCGGATCGAAGCCGGAGGCGACGCTGCGGACGAGATCGGCATCGCCTGCTGTGCCGGCCAGAACAGTGATGCAGTCGAGGCTGCGGCAGGCCGGCACGAGGCCGGTGCTGGAGAGCATGCCGCGCGAGGGCTTCACGCCGACGAGATTGTTGAAGGCGGCTGGGATGCGGCCCGAGCCGGCCGTATCGGTTCCGAGCGCGAAGGCGACCTGTCCCGAGGCCACGGCGACCGCCGAGCCCGAGGACGAACCGCCGGAAATATACGCCGGATCGAACACCGAGCGCGGCGCGCCATAGGGTGAGCGCGTGCCGTTGAGGCCTGTCGCGAACTGGTCGAGATTGGTCTTGCCGATCGGGATCGCGCCGGCGGCGCGGAGTTTCGCCACGACGACGGCGTCGGCCGCAGGCTCGTAGGCGAAGGCCGGGCAGGCGGCCGTGGTTGGCAATCCCGCCACGTCGATATTGTCCTTCACGGCGAAAGGAATGCCCCAGAGCGGCTGGTCGGCGCCGGGAGGACCTGCAGCCACCAGCGCTTCGGCGGCGGCATTGAGCGCCGCATCGTCGAAGCGGTTGATCCAGACGGCCTTGTCCGGCCACGCAGCAATGCGAGCGATCACCTCGGCGATCACATCGACCGGTGTGAAGCGTCCGCTCCGGTAGCCCTCGCTGAGCGTCGCGATATCGAGAAAGGTCGGCAGCATCAAAGGGCTCCTTCAATCAGGACAACGACGTCACCCGCGCGCACGGTGCGGCCGGGCTGGCAACGAAGGCCGCTGATGCGACCCGCCACTGGCGTCGTGATTTCCATTTCCATCTTCATCGATTCGACGATCACCACCGGCTGGCCGGCTTCGACGATCGAACCTTCTTCCACGAGTATCTTCCAGACATTGCCGGTCATATGCGCGGCAATCGGCTGCATGCCCTCTGGAATTGCATCGTCGGCACCTTCCATCCGGCCGCCTTCGTCGCTGACGAAGCTGTCGAGGCCGCGCGCTTTCCAGTCGGCGCGCTCGGCCTCGAAGGCCGCCTGCTGCCGGGCCTTGAAGGCCTGGATGCCCTCGGCATTGGCGTCGAGCGAGGCGGCATAGTCGGCATAGGAGAAGGTGGTCTCCTCGATGCGGATCGGATAGCGGCCATGCGGGAAGGCCTCGCGCGCCTCAGCGAGTTCCGCTTCGCTGACCTCGTGGAAGCGGACGCGATCGAAGAAGCGCAGCAACCAGGGATGACCCTTGGTGAACACCTCCGTCTCGCGCCAGGCATTCCACATCTGGATCGTGCGGCCGAAGAGCTGATAACCGCCCGGCCCCTCCATGCCATAGATGCAGAGATAGGCGCCGCCGATGCCGACCGCGTTTTCCGGCGTCCATGTCCGCGCCGGATTGTATTTGGTCGTGACAAGGCGATGGCGCGGGTCGAGCGGCGTCGCCACGGGAGCGCCGAGATAGACATCGCCGAGGCCGAGCACGAGATAATCGGCGTCGAAGACGATACGCTTCACATCGGCGATGTCGTCGAGGCCGTTGATCCGGCGGATGAACTCGATATTGGACGGACACCAGGGCGCGTCGGGCCGGACCAGTTCCTGATATTTGCGCATCGCGAGCTGGACCGACGGATCGTTCCACGAGAGCGGCAGGTGGACGATGCGCGAGGGGACCCTCACGGTCTCTGCCGCCGGCAGCGTCGCCTCGATGTCCTGCAGCGCCGCGATCAGCTTGGTGACCGGCAGTCGCGTGCTGTCGAAATGGATCTGCAGGGAACGGATGCCGGGCGTCAGCTCGATGATGCCGGGCAACCCGGCGGCCGACACCGCCTGCATCAGCAGATGGACGCGCAGCCGGAGCGCGATATCGAGCATCATCGGCCCGTATTCGACGAGAAGATTATCGTCGCCGGCACGGCGATAGGCGACGCTGACCGGGCCATCGTCGGACGCCGCGATGATCGGGGAGGCGGGACGCGTTGGAACGCCCGCCTCTCCAGCTCTCCGCCACACGGGGGGAGAGGGCTGGGTGCGGCTGGCATCAATGGTGGAGATGGGCGAGGTGAGCTCCCTCTCCCGCGAAGCGGAGTAGGGTTTGGGAGGGGGTGACTCGGCCCCTGCCTCCTCGACTATCTCCACAAACCGCACCTCGTCGCCCGGCTTAAGCTGGCCGATCTTCCAGAGCTCGTCGCGCGCGATCACCGCCGGGCAGACGAATCCGCCGAGGCTCGGCCCGTCGGGACCGAGAATGATCGGCATGTCGCCGGTGAAGTCGATCGAGCCGATGGCATAGGCGTTGTCGTGGATATTGGAGGGATGAAGCCCCGCCTCTCCGCCATCGGCGCGCGCCCAGGTCGGCTGCGGTCCGATCAGCCGGACGCCGGTGCGCGAGGAGTTGAAATGGACCTCGTAGCGGGCGGAGAAGAGATCGGCGATATCCCCCTCGGTGAAGAAGTCCGGCGCGCCGTGAGGCCCCGAGCGGACGCCGATGACCCAGTCGCGTGTCAGCTCCGGCCGCTCATCCGCCGCCGGAGTGACGACGTCGGTCGTCGGCAGGTTGCCAATCTTGAGCACGTCGCCGGCGCGGAGCGTGCCTGTGGCGTGGCCGCCGAAGCGCCCCAGGCTGAAATTGGCGCGCGAACCGAGGAAGAGCGGGGCATCAATGCCGCCGCGGACGGCGAGATAGCTGCGCTGTCCCGGCCCGGTGACGGCACCGAAGCTCAGCACCGCGCCTGCCGGCACGCTGATCGGCGAGAAGGTTGTGACCGCGACGCCGTCCAGTTTCGGCGCCATGTCGGCGCCGGTCATCGCGACGGTGGCGGCGCGATGGAAGCGCAGCGTCGGGCCTGAGACGGTCAGTTCCAGCGCCGCCGCTTGCTCGGGATTGCCGACGATGCGATTGGCGAGGCGGTGCGAGCGGCTGTCCATCGGCCCGGATGGCGGCACACCGACATTCCAGAGCCCGACCCGGCCCGGCCAGTCCTGCACGCTCGATTGCGCGCCGGGGGCGAGAACCTCGATCGCGCGCGGAATGAACGGGAAGCTCTTCAGCGCAGCCGTCGAGACCGCCCCGCTGGCGAAGCTTTCCGAGCGCGCGATCTGGCGGAGATAATCGAGATTGGTCTCTATGCCCTGCACCGCCGAAGCATCGAGCGCTGCAGCGAGTTTGCCGAGCGCTTCGGCCCGGTCGGCGCCGTGCACGATGACCTTGGCGAGCAGCGGATCATAGAAGGGCGTGACCTCGGTGCCGGTCTCGATCCAGCCGTCGACCCGCACATTCGCAGGCCATGACACCTCGGTCAGCAGGCCGGTCGAGGGCCGGAAGTCCGCCTGCGGATTCTCGGCATAGACGCGGACCTCCATCGCCGCGCCTGACGGCACCAGCGACGCCGGGTCGGGCAATTCCCAGCCGCCCGCGGCTTGGCGGATCATCCATTCGACCAGATCGACGCCGAACACGGCTTCGGTGACCGGATGTTCGACCTGCAGCCGTGTGTTGACTTCGAGGAAGGAGACGTCGTCGCGGGCGACGTCATAGATGAACTCGACCGTGCCGGCCGATTCATACGCAACGCTCTCGCCAAGCGCGATCGCCGCCTGATGCAGCCGCGTGCGGATCGCATCGGAGAGACCCGGCGCCGGTGTTTCCTCGACGACCTTCTGGTTGCGTCGCTGCAATGAGCAGTCGCGCTCGCCGAGCGCCACCACGCGGCCCTTGCCGTCGCCGAAGATCTGTACCTCGACATGGCGGGCGAGCGCGACATAGCGCTCGAGATAGACACGCGCATCGCCGAAGCTCGACGTTGCCATGCGCTGCACGGCCTCGAAGCGGGCGGCGAGTTCCGCGGCATCGTGGCAGAGCTGCATGCCGATACCGCCGCCGCCGGCGGTGCTCTTCAGCATCACCGGATAGCCGATGCGGTGAGCGGCCGCGAGCGCCTCCTCGGCCGAGCCGAGCAGGCCACTGCCGGGAAGGAGCGGAACGCCGGACGCCTCCGCGAGCGCGCGGGCGGTATGCTTCAGGCCGAAGTCGCGGAGGTGCGCCGGCCGTGGGCCGATGAAGCGGATGCCGGCTTCGCCGAGGCGCTCGGCAAAATCGGCATTTTCCGACAGGAAACCATAGCCCGGATGCACGGCTTCGGCGCCGGTGGCGCGGCAGGCGGCGATGATCGCCTCAACGTCGAGATAGCTCTGCTTCGGCGGTGCAGGGCCGATCGCGACGGCCTCGTCGGCGTCGAGCGCGGCGCGCGTGAAGCGATCGGCCTCGGAGTAGACGGCGACGGAGGCGATGCCCATCCGCCGCAATGTCCGGATGACCCGGCTGGCGATCTCGCCCCGGTTTGCGATGAGAACCTTCTGGAACATGATGCTATGCGACCGCCGGATCGAAGACGAGCACCTGCACCGGCGTCGGATTGAAGCCGTTGCAGGGATTGTTGACCTGCGGGCAGTTCGAGATCGCGCAGATGATGTCCATGGCGGCGAGGATGTCGACATGGTCGCCGGGCTGCGAGACGCCGTCGACGATCGCCAGCCTGCCGTCAGGCTCGATCGGCACATTCATGAAGAAGTTGATGTTCGGCACGATGTCGCGCTTGGTCATGCCATGCGCCGCCATGGCGATGATGAAATTCTCGCGGCAGGCATGCATGTATTTGGTGTGATGACCGAAGCGGACGGTGTTGGCCTCGCAGGAGCAGGCACCGGCCGAGGTGTCATGCCGGCCGCAGGTGTCGGCGACCACGGTCGCCATGACGCGGCCTGTGTTCGAGATGAGGCGCGTGCCGGTCGTCACATAGGGCGCGCCCTGTTCGAGGATCGTGTCCTGCGCGCTGTAGCGCTCGCTGGTGTCGTCGGCCGCATAGAACAGCGTATCGACCGCCTGTTGCCCTTCGAGATCGACGATGCGGAGCACCTGGCCGCGGCGGATGATGCCGGTCCATGGCTTGTTGGCGGGAATGGTGAAATCGAAGACCGCCTTGGCGGGATCGAGGCCCGTTGGCGCGGCGAGGAAGCCGGTGGAAGTCTGGTTCATGGCGGCGTCCTCAGATCCGGGCGTAGGTTGCGTTGTTGTCGAAGCCGCGTCGGGCCTCGGCGGTCGCGGTGCGGCAGAGATCTTCGGGACCGGCCGGCGGCAGCGCATGCACAACCACTTCGATGTCTCCAGGCGCGAACTCCCGATCCGGAGCGAGTGGATGCGGGCAGTTGGAGATCGCGACGATCAAGTCGAGCTCGGCGCGGAGATCGACGAAGTCTCCCGCGGTGACGAAGCCGTCGCGCCAGGAAAGGCGGCCGTCTTTGGCGACGACGACCGGAGCGAAGAAGGTGATCACCGGCGCGAGATCACGTAGGCCGAGCCCGTGCTTGCCGGCGGCGAGCAGCATGTTTTCGCGCGTCGAGCGCAGCGCGGGATTTCCGTATTTCCGGGCATTCGACGCAGGCGTCGAGCCGCCGACGATGGTGTCATGCGCGCCGGTCGTATCCTCGATGATCGAGAAGAGGACGCGCCCCATGTCGGAGAAGAGCACGCGCCCTTTGCGGAGCTCCGAGGTCCACTGAACCTTGACCGTATCGGCGCTGTTGTAGCGCTCGCTCGGGTCGTTCGCATTCCAGGCGAAGAGCGAGACGCCCGGCGTCGCCGCGGTGTTGACGAGGCGAAGCGCCGTGCCGGCCTTCATTTTCAACGTCGTATACCAGCCGCCGGGGATGGTTTCGCGATGGATGACGTCGCTCGCAAGGACAGGTGCGCTGTCCCTCGGCGTCGGCGGGGGCAGGGCTTTCGGCGCGGCGCTGTCGCCGGCGGCCTTCAACTCCTCATAGCGCCTGCGGTTGGCGGCAATCATCTCCGCGGCTGCGGCGGCCTTGTCCAAAGCCGGTGCCATCGCCTCGTTCGTGGCGTCGTTCATGGCGTGTTTCCCTGGATGGCCGGGTCGTCCCGGAGTGATCCCGTCGATGGTGCCGGGTCGTCCCGGCCGGGCATAGTGTTCTTCTTCGGCGGTTTCGGCTCGCCGGCGATGCGCTTCGGCCAGATCTCGAAATCGCGCGTGATGGTGGCGCCGTAGCGGCCGCCATCGGAGGGTTCGTTGCGCCGCCGCTCGAAGGCGATGACGCGCGTTCCAAGCGAGAAGGCCTCGGAGAGATCGTGCGTCACCATCACGACGGTGAGCGGGCGCTCGTGCCAGAGCTTCTTCATCAGCTCGTGGATCTCCCGGCGGATACCGGGGTCGAGCGCGCCGAAGGGCTCGTCGAGCAGCAGCACCTTGGGCTTGGCGACGAGCGCCTGCGCCAGCGCCAGCCGCTGCTGCATACCGCCGGAGAGCTGCGCCGGATATTTCTCCTCCGCGCCGGCGAGGCCCACGGCGGCCAGCACGGCGCGCGCCTCGTCCTCCGCGGCCCGGCGTCGGGCGCCGAACAGGCGACCGAGCAGCGGCGCGGCCTTCAGTTCAAGACCGAGCACGACATTGCCGAGCACGGTCAGGTGCGGGAACACCGAATAGCGCTGGAAGACGACGCCGCGATCGGCGCCTGGCTCCGAGGGCAGCGGGCGGCCCTCGATGGTGATCGAGCCGCGATCCGGCCTCTCCTCGGAGAGAAGCATGCGGAGGAAGGTGGTCTTGCCGCAGCCGGACGGGCCGACCAAAGCGACGAAGGCGCGCGGGGCGATCTCGAGACTGATCGCCTCGAGAATGATGCGGCCGTCATATTCCTTCCAGACATCCTTGATGCTGATGGCGCTCATGGCTGGCGTCTCATCCCGTCGCCCGCGCGGCTTCGAACCAGGGAAAGCTCTTGCGCTGCAGGACGGCGAGCGCACGGTCCATCAGGAAGGCGAGGAGCGTGATCCAGGCGACATAGGGCAGGATCACATCCATCGCGAGATAGCGGCGGACGAGGAAGATCCGGTAGCCGAGGCCGGACTCGGATGCGATCGCCTCGGCCGCGATGAGGAACAGCCAGGCCGGTCCGATCTGCAGGCGGAGCGAATCGATCAGGCGCGGCAGCGTCTGGGGCAGCACGATGCGCAGCACGATCTGCCAGGTCGAGGCTCCGAGCGTCTGGGCCTTGATCGATTGCTGCGGCGGCAGATCGCCAACGCGCAGCGCGATATCGCGGACGAGGGGCGGCGCGACGCCGATGACGATCAGCGCGATCTTTGAGGCTTCGCCAAGGCCCATGGTGATGAAGAGGATCGGCAGCAGGGCCAGCGGCGGCACCATGGAGACCACGGCGACAAAGGCGCCGAGCCCGGCCCGGAAATAGGGCAGGAGGCCGATGACGATGCCGAGCACCAGCCCAATGACGACCGCAATCGCGAGCGCCACGAAGAGCCGATAAAGGCTCGCCTCGGTGTCGACGAGCAGGAGGATGTCACCAGTGCGCTGGTCGACCTGGAATGCCATCCGGTCGATCGCTGCGGCAAAGGTGGAAAAGGCCGGCAGCAGCTTGTCGGACGGATTGGCGGCGAGACGAATGCCCGAGCCGATGAGATAGGCGACGAGCACGAGGGCGAAGGGAACGAGCGCCAGCGCACGTGCGATGCCAGCGGCCGGATGACGGTTGATCAGCCGCATGGGAAGTGCTCCCGGATGGCACGAGGGCCCCCCTCTCCAGTTCTCCCCCGCAAGAGGGGAGAGGGCCGGGCCGCGCGCTGCGCCGACGGTGTCGATGGTTCGGCTGCTGCCGCATTGCGCGCAGTCAGGGCCAGCCCCAGCCTCAACCCTCTCCCGCGAAGCGGGGGAGGGTTGGGGAGGGCGCGGCGCGCAGCCGTGGTGCCCGTCATGAGCCGCGAAACCACCAATGTCACAGCTTTCCGGCGGCGGCGTCGGCCATGTAGACGTCCGTGAAGCGGAACTTCACGTTGCCGGTATCGCCGAGAATCTTGCCGTCGGCGAGTTCGATGCCGACGACATCGGGAGAGGCGGCGCCGTTTCCGAGCAGGCCGTGGCCGAACAGGAAGGTCCGCACATGGTCCATCGTGGCGGCGATCTCGCTGCTCTTGGCGAAGGCGGCGGCTTCGTCCGGCTTGAAGAACATCCGCGTCGCCTTCAATTGCGCCTCATAGCCGGCGAGGTCGGTGCCGGAGGCCTTGCCCATGGCCTCGCGTGCCGCCTTGCCCTCGGGCGTATCGGCCGACATGATCGCCATCGTCTCGTACCAAGCGCCGGCCAGCGCCTTGCCGAAATCGGGATTGTCCTTGAGCGTTGCGGTATTGGCGGCGGTCAGGTCGATGATCTCGCCGGGGATCTGCGAGGAATCGAACACCTTGTTGGCGCCCGGGGTTGCCATGATCTCGGCGACGATCGGGTTCCAGGTCACCACCGAGGTAACGTCGGGCGTCGACCATGCGGCAACCATGTCCGCATCGGAGGTCGAGACGACGGTCAGGTCCTTCTCGGCGAGGCCTATGGTCGAGAGCGCTCGCGCAAGCAGGTAATGCGAGACCGAGAATTCGACGAGATTGACCTTCTGGCCCTTGATATCGGCCAGCGTCTTCTTGTCCTTGAGGATCACGGCGTCGTTGCCGTTCGAGAAATCGCCGACCAGAACGGCCGTCGTGTCGACGCCGCCGGCAGCCGGGATCGACAGGCCGTCCATATTGGTCAGCGTGACCGCATCGAAGCCGCCGGCCGTGTACTGGTTGATCGATTCGACATAGTCGTTGACCTGCACGACGTCGATCTTGATGCCGTATTTGTCGGCCCATTTCTTGACGATGCCGTGGTCGGCGGCCCACTGCCAGGGCATCCAGCCGACATAGATCGACCAGGCGAGCTTGAAGTCCTTCTTCGGCGCTGCCTCGGCGGCGCCGAGCGGGAGAGAGGTGAGGGCGGCGGCCATCAGGCCGGCGGCGAGGCCGCGCTTCAGGATGTTCGAGACGTTCATTGCCAACTCCGGTCAGGGTTTCACTGCAACCTGGATTTGGCAAAGACCTGCGCGTCGCCAAACTCCTGGCCACTGAGGTCTCCCGGGATTTTATCCCGCCGTGCCCGGCGCGGATGTCTCCCGCGCCGGCGGCAGCTCTCGGACCAGCATCTCCACGACCGAAGACCGGAACCCTAGCCACCAACTCAATGCCACCTTTCAAAGCAAGGCGCATGCCACCGCACATCCCGTGGCATCCTGCATGCAATCATGGGTTTCCTGCCCACATTGCAGGCGTGAGGGTTGGCTTCCGGCTAAAAAATCGGCATCAGGCCGGGCGGTCGCCGCCGGCGACCGTCGCATACATGCCCGTGGTGCGAAATTCGGTCGGGCTGGTGCCGAAGACGCGCCGGAACACCTTGGCGAAATAGTTCGGATCCTCGAAGCCGACGAGGACGGCGACCTCCTTGACCGAGACCGGCGCCTCGCTGGCGAGCAGCGAGGCAGCCCGGCGCATCCGCTGCTGCAGCACGAACTCGGCCGGCGGCAGGCCCTCGCTCTCCGTGAAGACGCGGGTGAAATGGGCGCGGCTGAAGCCGGCGATCTCGGCGAGATCGGGAACGGCGATCGCGCTGTCGAGATTGGCGAGGATATAGCGGACGGCGCGCGCGATGCCGTCGTCCTCGGTCGGCGCCAGAGGATGCGAGCCGAAGACATCGTCGAAGAGGGCCATCGCCGCTTCATAGGCGATGGCCGAGGCGGCGCCCGGCGTCTCGCCTTCGCCTTCGATGAACCGCAGCGTGCAGCGGGCGAGATGCTCGATCGTTTCGGGGCGAAGGCGCAGGATAGGTCCGTTGGCGGCCAGAATCTCGCGGTGGATGCGCAGCGCCTCGCGGCCATGCATCGAGATCCAGAAATATTCCCAGCGATCGCCGGGATCGAGCCAGTAGCGGTGGTTGTGCGGAATGATCACGAGCATCGTGTCGCCCGCCTTGAGGCGGTAGCGGCGGCGGTCGTAGCGGAGCTGCCCGACGCCGGAAATCGTGTGCTGGAGAACGGTGAACGGCGTCTGTCCGCGCTGCATTCCGTCCCAGGCATAAGGTGGCTGGTCGCGGACTTCATAGCCGCTCGATGTCGGCATCGAATGCAGGTGGCGGCGGCCGCGCGGCAGCGACAGCGTCTTCATAGCCGGCGCAAGAGCCTGCAGTTTTTCGAGCACAGAATTACCCATGAAAGCACAAATTCTCTCTGGTCCGGGGTCCGAGCTTGGGAATAACTAATGCCATGGACAGCCGGCGGGGGCCAGAAACATCCCCGGTGGCGGAGGCATGTCGCGTCGAGGCAGGCATGCGGGGTGGAGATCGGGCCGCACGCGCGGCCGGCTTGCATTGAGGAAGCAGATGTCCGGATTGAAGATCGCAATCATCGGAGCCGGCAGCGTCGGCTTCACCAAGAAGCTGATGACCGACATCGTCTCGGTGCCGGAGCTGCGCGATGCCGAATTCGCACTGACCGACGTCAGTGAGCACAATCTTTCGATGATCCAGCAGATTCTCGGCCGGATCGTCGAGGCGAACGGATTGCCGACCCGCATCACCGCGACGACCGACCGCCGCAAGGCGATCGAAGGCGCTAAATACATCATCAGCTGCGTGCGCGTCGGCGGCCTCGAAGCCTATGCCGACGACATCCGCATTCCCCTGAAATACGGCGTCGACCAGTGCGTCGGCGATACGATCTGCGCCGGCGGCATCCTCTATGGCCAGCGCAACATTCCGGTCATCCTCGACTTCTGCAAGGATATCCGCGAGGTTGCAGCGCCCGGCGCGCTGTTCCTCAACTATGCCAACCCGATGGCGATGAACACCTGGGCCGCCATCGAATATGGCAAGGTCAACACGGTCGGTCTTTGCCACGGCGTCCAGCATGGCGGCGAGCAGATCGCAGCGGTGCTCGGCGCGAAGCATGGCGAGCTCGATTTCATCTGCTCGGGCATCAACCACCAGACCTGGTTCGTCGATGTCCGCTTCAAGGGTCGCTCGGTCGGCAAGGACGAACTGCTCGCCGCCTTCGAGGCGCATCCGGTCTATTCGCAGCAGGAAAAGGTCCGCATCGACGTCCTGAAGCGCTTCGGCTTCTATTCGACGGAATCGAACGGCCATCTCTCGGAATACCTGCCCTGGTATCGCAAGCGTCCGGAAGAGATCGGTCGCTGGATCGACATGTCGGACTGGATCCATGGCGAGACGGGCGGCTATCTCCGCTACTCGACGGAATCGCGCAACTGGTTCGAGACCGATTTCCCGCGCTTCCTCGAAGAGGCCGGCAAGCCGCTCGATCATTCGAAGCGCTCCAGCGAGCACGCCAGCCACATCCTCGAGGCTTTGGAGACGGGGCGCGTCTATCGCGGCCATTTCAACGTCAAGAACAACGGCGTCATCACCAATCTGCCTGATGACGCGATCATCGAGTCACCCGGCTTCGTCGATCGCTTCGGGATCAACATGGCTTCGGGCATCACGCTGCCGGAAGCCTGCGCGGCGACCTGCCTCTCCTCGATCAATGTCCAGCGCATGTCGGTGCACGCCGCTGTCACCGGCGATCTCGATCTCCTGAAGCTCGCCGTGCTGCATGATCCGCTGGTCGGCGCGATCTGCTCGCCGGACGAGGTCTGGCAGATGGTCGACGAGATGGTGGTGGCCCAGGCGAAGTGGCTGCCGCAGTTTGCCGGCGCGATCGATGGCGCCAAGGCGCGGCTCGCCAAGGGAACCGTCAAGACGCGCGACTGGCAGGGCGCCGCCCGCCGCGACGTGCGCACGGTCGATGTCGTCCGGGCCGAGAGCGCCAAGAAGCGCGCGCTCGAGCTCGACGAGGCTGCGCGTCCGTCGCTGTAGCGGCGGACCATGGGCGCGGCCGGAAAGGCCGCGTCTCCAGGGAGAGGTCGCCGTCGTGGGGATGCGAACGGTCTCGGCGATCGGGTGTGGGAAACGGGCGAAGCGCAGCGGCCCTGCGTTCGTCGTGCTCAAGGGAGGAACTATGAAAACCTATATGCTGACCCTCGGAGGAGCGGGTCTGCTCCTCGGCGTCTCCGTCTCGGCGGCGCTCGCACAGACCGAATCGCCGACACTGCCGCCTGACCCGCCGAAGTTCACCGCGCAGGGCCAGGTCGACTATGTCGGCCAGAAAGACATCTTCGAATTCAAGGCCCTGCCGGAATATCATGAGCCGGAATGGGTCACGAAGAACTTCGTCGCCACCGGCAAGCTGCCGCCGGTCAAGGACCGCCTGCCGAAGGAGCCGCTGGTCTACAAGAAGGCCAACATGGTCGACGGCATCGGCGTCTATGGCGACACCATGCGCCATGTCATCGGCGGCCGGCCGGAAGGCTGGAACTATATCGGCGGCCAGTCTCAGGGTTGGGGCGGCATCGATATCGGCATGTCGGAATGCCTGACCCGTTCGGGTCCGCTGTTCGAGATCAAGGCCGACGAGCTGCAGCCGCTGCCGAACCTCGCCAAGAGCTGGGAATGGTCGGCGGACGGCAAGCAGCTGACCATGCACCTCATCGAAGGTGCCAAGTGGTCGGATGGCGTGCCGTTTACGTCGGCCGACCTGATGTTCTACTGGAACGACAACGTCAACGATCCCAACGTCACCCCGACCAACGGCGCCAAGGCCGGCACCTTCGGCGAGGGCACGACGCTGGAAGCCAAGGACGACTACACCGTCGTCTGGACGTTCAAGCAGCCCTTCGCCAAGCAGTATCTCTACCAGATGGCCTATGGCACGTTCTGCCCCGGCCCGGCTCACATCCTGAAGCCGCAGCATCCGAAATATTCGAAGAACACCTACGAGCAGTACAAGAACGCCTTCCCGCCGGAATACATGAACATCCCGGTGATGGGCGCGTGGGTTCCGGTCGAATATCGCCCGGATGACATCATCGTACTCCGCCGCAATCCGTACTACTGGAAGGTGGACGAGGCTGGTAACCAGCTGCCTTATCTCAACGAGATGCACTACAAGCTCTCGACCTGGGCTGATCGCGATGTGCAGGCGGTGGCCGGTTCGGGCGACTTCTCGAACCTCGAGCAGCCCGAAAGCTTCGTCGAGGCCCTGAAGCGGTCGGCTAATCCCGACGCGCCGGCGCGTCTCGAATTCGGACCGCGCATCATCGGCTATTCGTTCTATCCGAACTACTCGGCCAATGGCTGGGGCGAGCCGGACGAGCGCGGCCAGGCCGTGCGCGACTTGAACCGCAATGAGCACTTCCGCAAGGCCATCACGGAAGCGGTTGATCGTCAGCGCCTTGGCGAGTCGCTCGTGAAGGGTCCGTTCACGACCATCTATCCGGGCGGCATCTATTCGGACACCGTCTATTACGACAAGAACTCGACCGCCTACTATCCGTTCAACCTCGAGAGCGCGAAGGCCGAGTTGGCCCTGGCCGGTCTCAAGGACACGGATGGCGACGGCATCGTGAACTTCCCGGCGGGTACGGCGGGCGGCAAGAATGTCGAGATCACGGTGCTCGTCAACGGCGACTACCAGACCGACAAGAGCCTCGCCGATGGCATCGTGCAGATGATGGAGCCGCTCGGCATCCGCGTCGTGCTCAACACCGTCGACGGCAAGCAGCGCGACGCGCTGGCCCAGGCTGGCAAGTTCGACTGGATGGTGCTCCGTAACGGCGAGGAACTGACTTCTGTCGTCCAGAAGACGGTCAACCTCGCGCCTGTCGGGCCGCAGACCAGCGCCTTCCACCGCGCCGGCAAGGACGGCTCGCTCGATCTCCTGCCGTTCGAGCAGCAGATCGTCGACGTCGTGAACAAGTTCATCGCGTCGGGCGACAATGTCGAGCGCAAGGAGCTGATGAAGCAGTTCCAGAAGCTCTACACGGACAACGTCTATGGCATCGGCCTCACCCAGTATCCGGGTGCGCTGATCATCAACAAGCGCTTCGCCAATATACCGAAGGGCACGCCGATCAACCTGTTCAACTGGGCGGAAGACAGCGTCATTCGTGAACGCCTGTATGTCCCGACCGAGAAGCAGGGCAAGTACGAGCTGCACGCCGAAACGCTCCCCGGCGCGCCTGGTTCGGCTGGTCCGGTGAAGTAGTCGAGGTCTAGCGACCAACCTCGCGTGGCAAGGAGGCCCTCCGGCCCCCTTGCCATCCCCCTGATCCCCGCACAAGGAGCGAGACGCTCATGCTGCGCTTCCTGGCGATCCGGATCCTGTCGGCGATCCCGATCCTCGTTGTCCTCAGCATCGTGACCTTCGCCATCATCCAGGCGCCTCCCGGCGACTATGGCGATTTCATCCGATCGCAGCTCATGAACCAGGGCGGAGCCTCTGCCTCCGTCGCGGAAGCCCAGGCCGATGCCTATCGCAAGGCGCATGGCCTCGATAAGCCGATGGTCGTCCAGTATTTCAACTGGATCACAGGCATCGTTACGCGCGGCGATTTCGGCCAGAGCTATTTCTACAACAAGCCGGTGGCGACGGTGGTCGCCGAGCGGTTGCCGCGGACGCTGTTGCTGGCGCTTGTCTGTCACATCCTGGCGTCGCTGATCGGCATTACCTTCGGCATCATCGCGGCGACGCGGCAATATAGCTGGATCGACTCGACGCTCGCCTTCGTCTCGTTTCTCGGCACCACGATCCCGCGCTTCCTGATCGCGATCGTGCTGGTCTATTTCATGGCCTTCCGCTTCAACGTTCAGGAGATCGGCAGTTTCTTCTCGCCGCAATATGGCGGGGCGCCGTGGTCCTGGGCGAAATTCGTCGACCTCGTGAAGCATATCTGGCCGGTCGTCGCGATCGCGACCTTCGGCGGGCTCGCCTACAACATGCGCGTCATGCGCGCGAACCTGCTCGATACGCTCAATGCCCAATATGTCGAGACGGCGCGCGCCAAGGGCCTTTCGGAAGGCGCGGTGATCCTCCGCCATGCCGTGCCCAACGCGCTGCACCCGCTCATCATGTATCAGGGCGTCGTGCTGCCCTACATGCTGACCGGCGAGATCGAGGTGGCGATCGTATTCTCGCTCGCGACGGTCGGTCCGGCGATCGTCCAGTCGATGTCGGTCGGCGACGTCTATGTCAGCGCCACCTTCATGATGGTGCTCGCGGCGACGCTCATCGTCGGCAACATCATCGCCGACATGCTGCTCGCCCTGCTCGATCCCCGCGTCCGTCTCGGCGGAGGAAAAGAATGACCGACATCAATTCGGCGACCGAGGCCGCGGCCCATGTCGCGAATGCCGAGGCGAAGCGCAAGGAAGCGGAGCTCGAGGCGAGCGCGCAGGGCGGCCGCTTCGCCCATGGCAACGAGACCTATCTGGCGCTGGTCTGGCGGCGATTCCGCCGCTCGGTCATCGGCATGATCGGCCTCGTGATGGTGCTCGGCCTTCTGATCATGGCGCTGTTTGCCGATTTCTTTGCGCCGGTGAACCCCAAGGAGAACGGCATCGGCTTCGCGCCGCCGGAGACGCTCTCCTTCATGGCGCCCGACGGTTCGTTCAGCTTCATCCCGCGCATCTATCCAATCGTCGAGACCGGCGAGTTCGATCCGGTGACGTTCCAGCCGCTGACAGGCCCGGACCTTGCCAATCCGCATCCGCTGTCTCTGTTCGTGCGCGGCTATGACTACAAGCTGCTCTGGCTGATCCCGGCGAACATTCATCTCTTCGGTGCGTCGGACGGCAAGCCGGTCCATCTCCTCGGCACCGACAAGTTCGGCCGCGACATCCTTTCGCGGGCTATCGTCGGCTCGCGCATCTCGCTCACCATCGCCCTGATCGTGGTGCTGATCACGACGACGGTCGGCACCGGCATCGGCATCACCTCCGGCTATCTCGGTGGCCGCTTCGACGCCTGGGTGCAACGCTTCGTCGATCTCGTTCTGGCCTTCCCACAGCTGCCGCTCTATCTGGCGCTGACATCGCTCATTCCGATCACGGCGCCGTCCAACGTTTTCATCGCCTTCGTCATCGGCGTGATGGCGGCACTCGGCTGGGCGCAGCTCTCGCGCGAGGTGCGCGGCAAGACGCTCGCGCTGGCGCGGATCGAATATGTGCGGGCGGCGATGGCCGTCGGCGCCGGTGATGGGCGCATCATTACCCGCCACATCCTGCCGAACGTGCTCAGCCATGTGATCGTTTCGGTGACGCTCGCCATCCCCGCGATCGTGCTGCTCGAATCCTTCCTCGGCTTTCTCGGCTTCGCCGTTAAGCCACCGCTGATCTCCTGGGGATTGATGCTGCAGGATACCGGCGCCTTCTCGGTGATCGGTTCCTACCCCTGGATTCTCTCGCCCGTCGCCTTCGTGCTCGTCACCGTGTTCGCGTTCAACGCGCTCGGCGACGGTCTCCGCGACGCCATCGACCCCTATTAGGGTGACGGACATGACCGAGGCGACCGAAGACTTCTGCCCGCCTGAGCGCACCGACCTCAACCAGCACGGACGCCAGCTGATCCTCGATGCGCGCAATATCGGCGTCACCTTCAAGGTCGAAGGCGGCACGGTTCAGGCCGTGCGCGACGTGTCGTTCCAGCTGCATGCCGGCGAGACGATCGCCGTCGTCGGCGAGTCCGGCTCCGGCAAGTCGGTGACGGCGCGGACCATCATGGGTCTGCTTTCCAAGCGGGCCAAGGTGACACCGGGCGCGCGCATCATGTTCGAGGGCAAGAATATTCTCGCCTTCAATCCCAACCAGCGCCGGCGCCTGCGCGGCGATCGCTTCTCAATGATCTTCCAGGAGCCGATGAGCTCGCTGAACCCGGTCTATACGATCGGCCAGCAGATCTGCGAGGTAATCCATCTGCACAACCGCGTCAGCCGCGCCGAGGCGATGAAGCGGGCGGAAGAGCTGCTCAAGGAAGTGCAGATCCCGGAGCCGGCCTCGCGCCTCAAGCAGTATCCGCACCAGCTTTCGGGCGGCCAGCGCCAGCGCGTGATGATCGCCATGGCGCTCGCCAATCGCCCGGACGTTCTGATCGCGGACGAGCCGACCACGGCGCTCGACGTCACGGTGCAGGCGCAGATCCTCAATCTCATCAAGGACCTGCAGCGCGTTCATGGCATGGCCGTGATCCTGATCACGCATGACCTGACGATCGTCCGGCAGTTCTCGGACTATGTCTATGTGATGCAGAATGGCGAGGTGAAGGAGCACAACCGGACCGAAGAGCTCTTCAGCAATCCGCGCCATGCCTATACGCGCCATCTGCTGGCGTCCGAGCCGAAGGGCAGTGCCAATCCGCTGCCGCCCAACACTTCGGTCATGCTCGAGGGCAAGGATGTCCGCGTCGCCTTCACGCTGAAGCGTGGCGGCTTCTTCAAGCCCGACTATTTCCCCCTGATCGCGGTCGACAATCTCAGCCTCGAACTCCGCCGCCACGAAACGCTGGGGCTCGTCGGCGAGAGCGGTTCCGGCAAGACGACCTTCGGCCAGGCGCTGCTCCGGCTCATTCCGAACAATGGCGGGACGATCTCTTTCGACGGCGAGCCGATCGAGTTGAAGACGCGCCAGGAGATGCGGCCGCTGCGTTCGCGCATGCAGATCGTGTTCCAGGACCCGTTCTCGTCGCTGAACCCGCGCATGTCGATCGGCCAGATCATCGAGGAGGGGCTCATCGTCAACGCGATCGGCGCCGATCGGCAGGATCGGTTGACCCGCGTGCGCAAGGCGCTGCGTGACGCCGGCATGCCGGATACGATCCTCTCGCGCTTCCCGCATGAGTTTTCCGGCGGCCAGCGCCAGCGCATCGCCATTGCCCGCGCGATCGCGATGGAGCCGGAATTCATCCTGCTCGACGAGCCGACCTCGGCGCTCGACCTTTCGGTTCAGGCCCAGATCATCGACCTGCTGCGCAAGCTGCAGGACGAAAAGGGCCTCAGCTATCTCTTCATTTCGCACGATCTCAAGGTCGTGCGCGCCCTCTGCCATCGCGTGATCGTCATGCAGCATGGCAAGATTGTCGAACAGGGCCCGGTTTCAGAAGTCCTGACCCATCCCAAGAGCGACTACACGGCACGGCTCGTCCGGGCCGCCTTTGAAATTGCCGCCTGACGCCAGGGCGGTTCGTCATTCTATCGGAGTTGTAGCCATGGCACGTCCCAAGATCACATTCATCGGCGCCGGTTCTTCGGTCTTCATGAAGAACATTGTCGGCGACATCCTGCATCGGCCGGCGCTCGCGGAAGCCGAGATCGCGCTGATGGACATCAATCCCGAGCGGCTGGAGATGAGCGAGATCATCGCCAAGAAGCTCGTCCAAACGCTCGACGTGCCGGCGACGGTAACGAGCTATACCGACCAGCGCCGCGCGCTCGAGGGCGCTGACTTCGTCGTCGTCTGCTTCCAGATCGGCGGCTATGAGCCTTCGACGGTTGTCGACTTCGAGATCCCGAAGAAGTATGGCCTGCGCCAGACCATTGCCGATACGCTCGGCGTCGGCGGCATCATGCGCGGCCTTCGGACCGTGCCGCATCTCTGGAAGATCTGCGAGGACATGCTCGCCGTCTGCCCGAATGCGATCATGCTGCAATATGTGAACCCCATGGCGATCAACACCTGGGCGATCACCGAGAAGTTCCCGACCATCCGCCAGGTTGGCCTCTGCCATTCGGTCCAGGGTACGGCGCATGAACTGGCCGAGGATCTCGGCATTCCCTATGAGGAAATCCGCTACCGCGCCGCCGGCATCAACCACATGGCGTTCTACCTGAAGTTCGAGCATCTCCAGGCTGACGGTACGGCGCGCGATCTCTATCCCGATCTCGTCCGCGCCTATCGCGAGGGCAGGGCGCCGAAGCCGACCTGGAATCCGCGCTGCCCCAACAAGGTGCGCTACGAGATGCTTACCCGCCTCGGCTATTTCGTCACCGAGAGCTCGGAGCACTTCGCCGAATACACGCCCTATTTCATCAAGGAGGGCCGCGAGGACCTCATCGAGAAGTTCGGCGTGCCGCTCGACGAATATCCGAAGCGCTGCGTCGAGCAGATCGCCCGCTGGAACCAGACGGCGGAGGAGTATCGCAAGGCCAACCGGGTCGAGGTCAAGGAATCGAAGGAATACGCCTCGCAGATCGTCAACGCGGTCTGGACCGGCGAGCCGGCGGTGATCTACGGCAATGTCCGCAACACCGGCCTGATCACGTCGCTGCCCGAGGGCTGCGCGGTCGAAGTGCCCTGCCTCGTCGATCGTTCCGGCATACAGCCGACGCATGTCGGCAAGCTGCCGCCGCAGCTCTCCGCCTTGATGCGCACCAATATCAACGTGCAGGAACTCACGGTTGCTGCGCTGATGACGGAGAACAAGGAGCACATCTACCACGCGGCGATGCTCGACCCGCACACGGCGGCCGAACTCGACCTCGACCAGATCTGGCACCTCGTCGACGACCTGATCGCCGCTCATGGCGAATGGCTGCCGGCCTGGGCACGTGGATCAAAGCGGAAGGTCGCCGCCTGATCGGTTGAAGGCGCACTTTCCGAGGAGCCCGGCTGCGAACCTCCCCGCAGCCGGGCTCTTCGCTTTCAAGGCCCTGGTGTCGCTTGATCGTCCGGGTCAGGCGCGCGATGACTATGGCTCGATTGTCGGGGCAAGGGCGCCGTGAACCTCGTCGCAGCCTATGAGGCGGAATATGGGCTCATCGAGCAGTGGCTCGATCATGTCTTTCCTCGCGCCTGCGCCGATGCCGGCTTGCCGGTCGTCGCGGCCGTGCCGCCGCCCCACGTCAGCGACATCGCCCGCGACGAGCGCTGGTTTGCCGTCCGCGCGGGCGATGCCATGCCGGCGCTGCTTCAGGTCTATCTCAACACCAATCGCTGCAACGTCGTGATCGCGCTCCCTGCGGATGCCGCAACGGAGGTATTCGCCGGCAAGATCGCCGCGACCACGGTCGGAGCGCGCCGGCTCGGCTGGCATTTCCATGTCGTCGACGCCCATCGAACCGTCTGCTTCTTCGACGGCCTCGATCTCGCTGCGGCCTCCGGCGTCAATTCGGGCTGGATCGCGCGCGACACGGCGCGGATGCTGCGGTGGCTGTTGTCGTGGGGCACGACCTTCTGAACGGCTTCTTCAGCGGACGATATCCGCTGCGGCCCAACCGATCACCCAAAGCGCGAATCCGAGCAGACAAACCGCCGAAATGCGGGCGATCCGGCGCGGTGTCGCGCCCTCGGCCGCCGTTTCGGTGAGCAGGCTGCCGATCGCGGTCCAAGCCGAGCCCGTCGCAGCGACTGCCAGCATGAAGAGCGCCGCCCGGGCGGCAAGGTTCGCACTTTCGGCTGCCGGAAAGATCGCGGAAGCGAATACCAGCGCTTTCGGATTGAGCAGGCTCGTGACGAAGATCCGGCCCGGCGTCACGACGAGGCTCGCCGGGGCTTGCAGCGGCATCTGCCACAATCGCCACGCCGACCAGAGGAGCCAGGCGCCGGCGACCAGACGGATCGCGACATGGAGGAGGGAATGACTGCCATCCACCGTCCCGAGCACCGCCGTCAGCGCTCCGATGGCGATGGCATAGCCGGCGATGGCGAAGCCGATCAACTTGAGCGATCGCGGAATGCCGTTCGCTGCACCGGCAGCCGTAAAGAGCGCGTTGGTGGGGCCGGGCAGCGCGAGTAGTGCCAACGTGGCAAAGCCGAAAGTGGCGAGCATGTCGAGGGCCGGGCTCAGCCGAGAGCTCGGACATGGGCTAGAAACTCGGCATGGCCGAGCGCCTTGCCGGCAGCGGCGCGATATTCCTTGACGAGGCTGTCGACCGTATCGCGCGCGAAGGCCCTGAGCTTTGGATCACGCGCCATCTCGGCCCGGGCGACGGCGGGATCGAGCAGGCCGAGCCCGTCCAGTACCGGGTAATGCAACTGTGTCTCGACATGCGGCAACCCGCCGAGGAAGGACGGAAAATGCTCGCGTCGTGGCATCTCCTTCTTCCAGAGCGCGAGGCGCTGCCTGGTTTCGTCATGAAGCCGCTCTGAGCGGACATCGCGCCAGAACGGAGTGTCGTCGCGCTCGGTCACGTAGTGCGTGTTGATGAAGGTGCGGAAGTCGTCCACCTGACGGCCGAAGCGGCGGTTGTAGTCGGCGCGGTCGGTCTCGGTCATGGCGCTCGGATGCTTCAGGTAGTTGTCGGCAAAGAGGAGCAACTGCACCACCGAACCATGGATCGACGTCGCTTCCAGCGGCTCGAGGAAGGAGGAGGCGAGGCCGACCGCGAGACAATTGCCGAGCCAGGGCGTCGCGAGGCGGCCGATCTCGAAGCGGATGTCGTCGCGGACCTCGACCGGATGGCCCAGCACGCGTTCGACTTCCTGTTTCGCTTCATCAGGCGTCTTGAATGCGTCGGAGTAGACATAGCCGCAGCCATAGCGCTCCTGCGTGGGGATCTGCCACATCCAGCCGGCTTCGAGCGCCCAGGCGAGGGTGTAGTTGGCGATCTCCTCGCCAGGCTTGATGTCGAGCCAGAACGGCAGCGCGCGATTGACAGGCAACTCCTGCGCATAGGAGATCCAGGGCGCATCCAGTTCCTTGACGATGATGCGCTTGCGGAAGCCGGTCGCATCGACGAAGAAATCGCCCTCGAGCCGCTGCCCGTCATCGAGCAACAGCGCACGGATGAAGCCGGTTTCCGCATCGCGCTCGACGCCGGCGATCGTTGCGTCGATCGTCTCGACATCGGCGGCGCGCGCTTTCAGGAACTTCCCGACCCGCGCCTGATCGAAGTGGAAGGCGTGATGGAACGGGCCGAGCGGCACCAGCGCGCCGTCCTTGAGCGCGTAAGGCGCCTTCTTCTGTTCCAGCAGCGGCCCAAAGAGGTGCATGTCCTGCAGCTTGCGGCCGGCGGCGACGCAGAAGACGTTGAGATAATCGGATGGCGCGCCTTCCGGCGGGCGGATCACCTGATGCGGATCGTCGATCGGCCCATCATAGGTGAAGCCCTGGCGACGCCAGTCCTTGTGGCGGATGCCGAGCTTGAACGTCGCGCCGGTCTCTTGGAAGAATTCGATCTCGTTCAGATTGAAGTACTGCATCAGCACGCGGAGCGCCGCGGTCGAGCCCTCGCCGACGCCGACGGTCGGGATCTTGGAAGATTCGACGACCGTCACGCGCGCATCGAGCTTCAGCCGCCGCGCCTTGTCGTTCAGGATGAAGGCTGCGAGCCAGCCGGCCGTGCCGCCGCCGACAATGACGAAATGGGGGCGTCGGGCCGGCGCGGTTTCCAAGGCATGCTCCTCGCGATTTCAGTCTCTTGCCGGACCTTGCTGAAGGTACGCGCGAATTTCATTCGCGAGTGTCCGCCTCCGGGCATGGGCCTGTCAATCGCGTACGGGTTGCCCCTGCGCCGGAAGGGACCGGCTCGCTTGTAAGCACCGGCTTTGCTGCTTACACTGGCGACAACTAGGCACTCAAAGAGCTGTGCGCCGGGCGCTTGTTCCGTGCTGTCGCGGCCGAGGATTTCGAAGTGACGATTTCGGGCGAGGATCCGCGACGCGCGGACTCCAAGGCGCCCGCCAATGGTCCGGCCGTTGCCCGTGACCTTGTCGGAGCCTTGGACGGCTCCGGACCACATAACGGTCCGAATCCGTCCAAAAAAAAGGGGCGCCGGCGCAAGAAGCGCCGTCCCGTCTATGCCGCCGGCACGGATGCGCGCGCTGCAGAGGCTGCTTCGCTGGCGCGCGGCGCTGATCGCAGGCCACCTTCTGTTGCCCCGCCCGACATCGCCGCTGCCGCAGCGCCGCGGCGCGATGCGCCGCCGCGACCGACTGCACGGGCGCAGGGCGAAGGGCTCTATGCCGCGCTCGATCTCGGAACCAATAATTGTCGCCTGCTGATCGCTCGCCCCCGCGACCGGGGCTTCCATGTCGTCGACGCCTTCTCGCGCATCGTCCGGCTCGGCGAGGGCGTCGGCCGCAGCGGCCGTCTTGGTGATGCCGCGATGGACCGCGCCGTCGAAGCCCTGCGCATCTGCCAGGCGAAGCTCGCCGATCGTGGTGTAGTGCGCACGCGGCTCATCGCGACCGAGGCCTGCCGCGCCGCCGAGAACGGCGCGGATTTCCTCGAACGGGTCTTGAGCGAAACCGGTCTCGCCCTTGAGGTGATCTCGCGCGAAACCGAGGCGCGTCTGGCCGTGGCCGGCTGCGCATCGCTGATCGATCCGAGCACCAGCGGTGCGCTGTTGTTCGATATCGGCGGTGGCTCGTCCGAACTGGTCTGGATTGACCTGACCCGTCCGGCCGACCGGCACCGCCGCCGCATGTCCGACCGGATCCGCACATGGGCCTCGCTGCCGGTTGGCGTCGTGACGCTCAGCGAGCGCCATGGCGGCGAACTGGTCGACCGGACCGTGTTCGAGGCGATGGTCGCCGAAGTGACCGAGATGCTCGCCGCGTTTCCGGAAGGCGCCGCGCTCGATCGCGCGGTCGCCGCCGGCAATCTGCACATGCTCGGCACCTCCGGCACGGTGACGACGCTAGCGGGCGTTCATCTCGGCCTGCCGCGCTATGATCGGCGCAGGGTCGACGGCACCTGGCTCAGCGCCGATGAGGTCAACCAGATGATGGCGGTGATCACCGGCATGGATTATGCCGCGCGGGTCGCCAATCCCTGCATCGGCCGTGAGCGGGCCGATCTCGTGCTGGCCGGTTGTGCCATTCTCGAGGCGATCCGCCGCCGTTGGCCCTGCCAGAGGCTGCGCGTCGCCGATCGCGGTTTGCGCGAGGGCATCCTGGTCGAGATGATGACGGAGGACGGTGCCTGGCGCCGCGCCCCGCGACAAAACGGACACGCGTCATGAAGGATACAACGAAGGGCAAGGGGCCGGGCGGGCGCGAGTTGACTGTCAGGGTCAAGACCGCACGCGGGCGTACGGCTTCGTCGACACGCTGGCTGGAGCGCCAGCTCAACGATCCCTATGTCGCGCGGTCGAAGCGCGAGGGCTATCGCTCGCGCGCCGCCTACAAGCTGATCGAGATCGATGACAAGCACCACATCCTCGCGCCCGGTATGAAGGTCGTCGATCTCGGTTCGGCGCCGGGCGGCTGGTCGCAGGTCGCGGTCGAGCGCGTCGGATCGAGCGATACCAACAAGCTCGTGGTCGCGATCGACTATCTCGAGATGGATGAACTTCCGGGCGTCATCCTGTTCCAGAAGAATTTCCTCGACGAAGACGCGCCGGCGCTGCTGCAGGAGGCGATCGGCGGCATGGTCGATGTCGTCCTGTCCGACATGGCGGCGCCGACGACCGGCCACCAGCAGACCGACCATCTGCGCACGACCTATCTCTGCGAAGTCGCTGCCGACTTTGCGCTCGACATCCTGAAGCCGGGCGGCTCGTTCCTGTCGAAGGTCTTCCGCGGCGGTGCCGAGAGCACTCTGCTGACGACGCTCAAGCAGAACTTCGCGACGGTGCATCACCTGAAACCGCCGGCGAGCCGCGCGGGATCGGTCGAACTCTTCATCCTTGCCAAGGGCTTCAAGGGCAAGAGGGTCGATGCGGCTGCCGAGGAGGACGAGGCGGGCGCGGAGGATGAGGCGCCCTGGCGTCCCTGAGCTGCGACGCACCGGGCCAGGAGCCCGGCGCGCTTCGCTAACGTCGCCAGGATCTTCACACGGCGCGATCGGCCATCATGCCGCCCACTGGAGTCCGTCCTCGCGGGACGGCCGTTCATTGGCCATGTCGCCAACGGCGCTCATGCCGCGCCGGCCGACGGGGCCGGCCGGATCATGTCGCGGATCATCTTTCGCATGGTGATGCCGGGCCGGTCGCAGACCATGTGCAACTCACGGCCCTCGCTTGCATCGAGCGGGACGTTCTCGTCGGTCGATTCGAGCACCTCGCGGTCCTCGATGCTGACCCGCTTGTCGAAGGCGATGACTTTTTCGGCCGGTACCTGCTCCTCGGTGTCGTTGCGGATGACCCATTGCACGAAGCGGGTGAGGTTCTCGCCCATGGGCGTCGCGGCGGTGCAGAGGATATTTTCGAGCCCGTTCGGATAGGTGATCTTCCCGGCGCGGAAGAACGGCACGAAGAAGCGGTTGGCAGTGCGGCGGACGGTCCGCTCCGTCGTCATCCCGATGGCATCGCGCATGCCCTCGGGATTGCGCACCGGCACCTCGGTGCGCATCACGAAGCCGTCCGGCATTTCCTCCAGCGTGAAGGGCGGCGGGATCGGATCGGTATCGCCGAAGCTTCCCTTGTGCACGAAGGCGAAATGCGCGTTGTCGAACGCATTCTCCATGATGCGAAGCGGAGCGCAGGCCCAGTCGTCACAGAATTCGATCACCTGCCGGTAGCCGGGCGCGCCGAATTCGGGAATGTCGGGAATGTCGTGAAAGGGCTCGTCCAGTGCAACCCAGACATGGTTGTAGCGCTCGGTGCAGCGATAGCCCGGAACGCCGAAGGGATGCGGCTTTTCAACGACATCCTGCGGAACCTTGACGCAGTGTCCTTCCCCGTCGAACGCCCAGCCGTGATACGGGCAAACGATGTTGCCGCCTTCGACCGTGCCGAGCGACAGCTTGGCCGTGCGATGCAGGCAGCGATCCCTGACGGCGCGAGGGGCGCCGGATGCGTCCTTCCAGAGGACGATCGGCTCGCCGAGCAGCTTCATGCCGACGGGCTTCTCGCCGAGTGCCGCCATCGGCATCACACAATACCAGAACTTCCGCAGCAGCGGTTCCTGGGTCACGCGCATCTGAACTCTCCGTATTCAACCTAAGTACAGACTGCAAATGCGGGGCCAACGGCCCCGCGCCGAAGATTGCCGAAAGTGAAGCGCACCCAAGATCATTGATGGTCAAATGATCGGCAGGCCGGCAAGTTTTCGTGCTGCGATGTTGCGGATGTCCGCGGCAGGCGGATCAGGCCCGTCACTGTCTCTTGGCAGAGAAGGCTACGTCCGGCTCCGGCCAGATCAGGCGCGCTCGCGCATTGCCGTCACCGGATCGGGGGCGAGTGCCTTCGGCTTCAGCCGACGGCCGGACATTTCCTCGCCGGCATTGCGCGGCATCTGGATGAAGAAGATCACCGAACTCATCGAGATCAGGCCGATGGCGATGAAGGCCGGATGGAAGGTCGCGACGGTGATTGTGCCGCCGGTATGGGCGAGCGAGAGCTCGAGCGCGATGGCGCCGACCGAGACACCGATCGACATCGAGAGCTGCTGGAACACGCTGGTGAGGCTGGTGGCGCGGCTCATGCGCGCCTGCGGTACGTCGGCGAAGGAGAGGGCGTTGGCGCTCGTGAATTGCAGCGAGCGGAAGAAGCCGCCGATGAACAGCAAGGCGGTGATCATGTGCATGGGCGTGCCGAGATCGAAGGCGGCGGGCATGCCGATGAAGATCGCGGCGATGACGGAATTGGCGATGAGAACGCTGCGGAAGCCGAAGCGGCGCAGCAGCGGCGGCGCGACGAATTTCATCGCGATGGCGCCGATCGCCGAGACGAAGGTGATCGAGCCCGACTGGAACGGCGTGAGGCCGAAGCCGAGCTGTAGCATCAGGGGCAGCAGGAACGGCATCGCGCCGATACCGATGCGGAACAGCAGCCCGCCGATGACGCTGGCGCGGAAGGAGGGGATCGCGAACAGCGACAGATCGAGGATCGGATTCGCGACCCGGCGCGAATAAATGACATAGGCCACAAGCAGCGCGCCGCCGGTGAACAGCAGCCCGACGACATAGGGCCAGGGCATCAGGTTGAGGCCGAGCGAGGTCGAGCCGGTGACGAAGCCTGCGATGCCGAAGCTCGACAGGACGAATCCCGGGTAATCGAAGCGGACGCGCTCCTCGCCGCGGATATCGGGGATGAACAGCGTTGCGAGGACGAGGCCGAGAATGCCAATCGGCACATTGATCCAGAAGATCCAGCGCCATTCAAAATAGGTCGTGATGAAGCCGCCGAGCGGCGGGCCGACGACCGGGCCGATCAGGGCAGGGACCGTCAGCCAGGCGAGGGCGCCGACGAGCTCGGACTTCGAGACGGATTTGAGGATCACCAGGCGACCGACTGGAACCATCATCGCGCCGCCGAGGCCCTGCAGCACGCGCGAAGCGACGAGTTCGGCGATCGAATGCGACAGGCCGCAGCAGATCGAGCCGGTGGTGAACAGGACGATGGCGATGCGGAAGATGGTCCGGGCGCCGAAACGGTCGGCGAGCCAGCCCGAGGCCGGAATGAAGATCGCGATGGTCAGGAGATAGGAGGTGAGGGCGAGCTTCAGATTGATCGGGCTGACGCCGAAATCGCGCGCGATCGTCGGCAGTGCCGTCGAGAGAACCGTCGAATCGAGGTTCTCCATGAACAGCGCGCAGGCGACGATCAGCGGCAGCAGGATTCGGTTGGGCAGCAGGCGGGTCGGCATGGCAAACGTCCGGGCGGGATACGGAATGCCGTCGGTTCGGGCGGCATCCCCGGGAACAGACGGCCGGAGGCGGGGGCGGGCGGATCGTCGTTGGCCGGGAAACTAATGGAGCCTTATGACAATGCAAGGGCGGCAGTCACAGGGAACGAAGTCGTGATCGCGCCGCGCACCGGCGGGACCCTTGAGATTTCGATTGGCCTGCCGAAGCGGCAAGAGTATGACCGTGGCCCTCCCGCATCCGCGGCGGACCGAGCTTCATCCAATGTTTCGTTGAACTCGCCGCCAAAGGACCCGGCACCAAGAAAGACGACGCCATGACCACCCTGCCGCTCGACGAAGCGCTGATCGAACAACTGATCGAGGAACGGATCGACGCCCGGCGGGCGCGCGACTTCGAGAAGGCCGACAGCATCCGCAAGACGCTCGACGGGATGGGCCTCGTCATCATCGACGGCAAGGACGAGGAGACCGGCGCCTTCTGGACGACATGGGACGTGCGCGGCGCGGCGGAGGACGGCTCCGCCGATGCCGAAGACGAGGCGCCATCCGAAGGCGAGGCGCCATGAGCGCTGCCGCCGACCAGCCCGTCCGTGCCCGCGTCAGCCTGTTCGACACCACACTCCGCGATGGCGCGCAGACCAATGGCGTCGATTTCTCCGTCGCCGACAAGGTCCTGATCGCGGGGCTGCTCGACACCTTCGGTCTCGACTACATCGAAGGCGGCTATCCCGGCGCCAATCCGACGGACAATCGGTTCTTCGCCGAAAAGCGCACCAAGCGTGCGCGGTTCACCGCCTTCGGCATGACCAAGCGCGCCGGCGTCAGCCTGTCCAACGATCCCGGCGTCGCCGCGTTGTTGCAGGCCGAGGCGGACGCCGTCTGCTTCGTCGCCAAGAGCTGGGATCATCAGGTCCGCTTCGCGCTCGGCGCCAGCCTCGAGGAGAATCTCCTCGGCATCCGCCAGTCGGTCGAGGCCACCGTCGCCGCCGGCAAGGAGGCGCTGGTCGATTGCGAGCATTTCTTCGACGGCTTCAAGGCCAATCCAGACTATGCCCTCGCCTGCGCAAGGGCTGCCTATGACGCCGGGGCCCGCTGGGTCGTGCTCTGCGACACCAATGGCGGCAGCCAGCCCGAGGAAGTCGAGGCGATCGTCCGCGCCGCCTCGGCCGTCGTTCCCGGCGATCATCTCGGCATTCACGCCCATAACGACACCGAACAGGCGGTCGCCAATTCGCTGGCGGCGCTGAAGGGCGGCGCACGGCAGATCCAGGGCACGCTCAACGGCATCGGCGAGCGGTGCGGGAACGCAAACCTCACCTCGATCATCCCGACGCTGCTGCTGAAGCCCTTCTATGCCGAACGCTTCGAGATCGGGGTGACGACGGAGGCGCTGACCGGGTTAACGCAGCTTTCGCATCGCTTCGACGAGATCGTCAATCGCGCTCCCAATCGCCAGGCGCCTTATGTTGGCGCCTCGGCCTTCGCCACCAAGGCCGGCATCCATGCTTCCGCGATCGTCAAGGACCCGAGCAGCTATGAGCATGTTCGGCCCGAGCAGGTCGGCAATCATCGCCGGGTGCTCGTGTCCGACCAGGCCGGCCGCTCCAACCTGATCTCCGAACTGACACGGCTCGGCATCGCGGTCGAAAAGGGCGACCGTCGGCTCGACGCGTTGCTCTCCGAGGTCAAGGAGCGCGAGGCGGTCGGCTATTCCTATGAAGGCGCCGATGCCTCGTTCGAATTGCTCGCCCGGCGGACACTCGGCTCCGTGCCGGACTATTTCAACGTCGAGAGCTTCAGCGTCACGGTCGAGCGGCGGCACAACGCCGTCGGCAAGCTCGTCTCGGTCTCGGAAGCGGTCGTCAAGCTGACCGTCGGCGGCGAGCGGCTCTTGACCGTCGCCGAGGGCAACGGTCCGGTCAACGCGCTCGACCGGGCGCTGCGCAAGGATCTCGGCGTCTATCAGGACGTGATCGCCGATCTCGAGCTTGTCGACTACAAGGTCCGCATCCTCAACGGCGGTACCGAGGCCGTGACGCGCGTTCTGATCGAGAGCCGCGACGACAGCGGCGAAAGCTGGATGACGATCGGCGTTTCGGAAAACGTCGTCGACGCCTCGTTCGAGGCGCTGATCGATTCAATTATCTACAAACTCGTCCGCGCCGGCGTGAAGGCCGCCTGAGCCGCGTCAGAGATCCCCGATGGGGATGGATTCGGGCGCGGCCGGCTTCGTCCGGGCCGGTGTTGCGCTGATCGCGGCGCGCAGCTTCGGGACGATGTCCTCCACGCGGTCGGCGACGAGATAGCGGACTTCGAACCCGTCGCGGATGAAGCCCTCGTCCGCCATGTGCCTCAGCAGCACGACGAGCGGATCCCAGAAGCCGTTGATATTGGCGATGAGCACCGGCTTCCTGTGCTGGCCGAGCTGGGCCCAGGTCATGATCTCGACCAGCTCTTCGAGCGTACCGATCCCGCCGGGCAGGGCGACAAAGGCGTCGGCGCGGTCGAACATCGTGCGCTTGCGCTCGTGCATGTCGCCGGTGACGACGAGCTCGTGCGCGGTCTCTAGCATGACTTCGCGCTCACGCAGGAATTGCGGAATGATGCCGGTGACATGGCCGCCGGCCGTCATAACCGAGCGGGCGACGATGCCCATCAGGCCGATCGAGCCACCGCCATAGACGAGGCCGATCCCCTCGCTCCCCATGGAGCGGCCGAGCGATGCTGCCGCCTCAGCGTAAATCGGATCACCGCCCTCGGAAGAGCCGCAATAGACGCAAATCGATGAAAGCGATGTCATGTCGATCTTCCTCGCATCCGCGAGATGATGCGTCAAGCGCCGCACAGTCCGCATCGCAGTGCGGGAATTCCGCCATTTCGACGCCTTGTGAGCGGTGCGAAACCGCGTATAACAAATCTTTGAAGGTTGCGTTCCGCGGGCGTGAAATCGTGCCGGCAAAGGAATGCGCCGCTGGTGGAAGACGGAGCAGCGCCTCCGCCTCGTGGGAAGCAGGTTCGGTTGTCGATGGTTGAGCAGAGTAGGGCGAACAGGAGTTGGGCCGGCTGGATCGCGGCGGTCATCGTCGTCGGCGTCCTGGCTGTCGGAGGCTATTTTGCACTGACGCCCCGTTCCGGCCAGAAGACCGAAACGGTCGTGGATGTCGCGGTCGTTCCGCCGGCGCCGCCTGCGGCCGGGACGCCTGCGCCGGCAGCGCCCGCTCCGGCTGCCGACGCGCCTGCTCCCGCTGCGACGCCGGCTCCGGCCGCGCCGCCGCCCGCCGGGTCAGACGCTGCCACGACGGCTCCGGCCGCCCAGCCGCCTGCCGCCACGGCTGCAGCGCCCGCCGCGGAGACCCCGCCTTCTGGCGGTCAGCCGGCTGCGCCTAGCTTCGACGTCGTGCGCGTCGAGCCGACCGGAGAGGCCGTCATCGCCGGCCTTGCGCCGCCGAATTCGACCGTCGAAGTGATGGACGGTTCGACGGCGGTCGCCAAGGGCGCCGCGAATGACCGCGGTGAATGGGCGTTGACGCTCGACAAGCCGCTCGCCCCCGGTTCGCACGATCTCTCGATCCGCACCACCTCGGCCGACAAGAAGACCGAGACGCTGTCGGAGCAGAGCGTCGCGGTCGACGTTCCCGCCAATCCGAAGGCCGGCCCCCTCGTCGTGATGAATACGCCGGACAGCCCGAGCACCGTGCTGCAGGTTCCCGCCGCCGCGAAGCCTGCCGACGGCACCACGGCCGCGAAGCCCGCCGTGACCGTCGATGCGGTCGAATTCCAGGACGGCACGCTGTTCATTTCCGGCAGCGCCGCGATCGGCGGAACGGTTCGCATCTATGTCGACGGCGTGGTGGTTGGCGATGCCGACGTCGACGACAAGGGCCACTGGCAGATCGCCGCCAAGGGTAAGATCGGTCCCGGCCAGCACACGATCCGTGCCGATGGCATCGACAAGGCCGACGGCAAGGTGATCGCCCGCGCCGAGGTGCCGTTCGAGCAGAATGGCGATGTGGCGACGCTGATGGCGGTCACGACCGAGGGCGGTGGCTCTGCAGGCGTCAAGACGGCCAGCGACGTGCCCGCGCCCAACAGCGTCATCATCCGGCGCGGCGACAATCTCTGGACCATCTCGAAGCGGCTCTATGGCCACGGCATCCGCTTCTCGGCGATCTACGAGGCGAACAACGATCAGATCCGCGATCCCGACCGGATCTATCCCGGGCAGGTTTTTGTTCTTCCTGCCGGCGATGCACGCTGGACGCAGTGATCCTGCGACACCATCTGGAATGAAATTGCGCGAAGGCGCGTGAATGGCGGCCGCATCGTCCGAAAGGGGATGCGGCCGCCCTCGCTTGCATGCCTCGATGCGCGGGCCAGGGAGACGGGCGTGACGACAACCGCCGCTGCGAATGCTGCGACCAAGGCGCCAGACGCCAAGGCACCGGAGAAGAGACAGGCCGACGAGCGCTCGGCGCTGCACACGATCCGCCTTCTGTGGCCCTATATCTGGCCGACGGATCGTCCCGACCTGAAGCTGCGCGTGGTCGGCGCCCTCGTCGTGCTGGCGCTCGCGAAGATCGTCACGGTCTTCGTGCCGTTCTTCTACAAATGGGCGACCAATGCGCTGACCTCGGTGCAATCAGCGACCGGCGCGCCGGCGGGGCTCGCGGCGCTGGTGACGGTCCCAATCCTGCTGGTCGTTGCCTATGGCGGCGGCCGGATCATGCTGAACCTCTTCAACCAGCTCCGCGATGCGCTGTTTGCAGTGGTCAGCGCCTATGCGATCCGCAAGCTTGGCCATCGCTCCTTCGTGCATATGCACCGGCTGTCGCTGCGCTTCCATCTGCAGCGCCACACGGGCGGCCTGTCGCGGACGATGGATCATGGGATGAAGGGCGTCGACGCCATCGTCGACCACATCATCCTCAATACGATGCCGACGCTGCTGGAGTTCCTGCTCGCAGCCATCATCATCGCCTGGCAGTTCAACCTCACTTATCTCGGCGTGATCGTCGCGACGATCGTGGCCTATGTCTGGTTCACGGTGGTCGCCTCGAACTGGCGCATCGCGCTTCGCCGCGACATGAACGCCTCCGATACCGAGGCGAATTCGAAGGCCGTCGATTCGCTGCTTAATTACGAGACGGTGAAGTATTTCGGCAATGAGGACATGGAAGCGGCGCGCTACGATAAGTCGCTCGCGCAGTATGAGGTGTCGTCGGTCAAGACCTGGACGTCGCTCGCCTGGCTCAATATCGGCCAGACCGTGATCTTCACCATCGGCATGACCACGTGCATGGTCTTGTCGGGGCTCGCGATCATGAACGGTACGCAGTCGCTCGGCGACTTCGTCATGATCAACGCGCTGCTGATCCAGCTCTCTTTCCCGCTGAATTTCATCGGCACGATCTATCGCGAGCTGAAGCAGGGCCTTGCCGATGTCGAGGCGATGTTCGACCTGCTCGACGTTCCCGAGGAGGTCGAGGACAGGCCCGGTGCACCGGGCCTGGCGGTCGGCGAGGGCGCCGTCCGCTTCGAGGACGTCACCTTCCATTACGACCCCGACCGTCCGATCCTGAAGGGGATCAGCTTCGAGGTTCCCGCCGGCAAGACGGTCGCGATCGTCGGGCCCTCGGGCGCCGGCAAATCGACGATCTCGCGGCTGTTGTTCCGCTTCTATGACGTCACGGGTGGGCGGATCACCATCGATGGCACCGATATCCGCGACGTGACGCAGAAGAGCGTGCGGGCGGCAATCGGCATGGTTCCGCAGGATACCGTGCTGTTCAACGACACCATCGCCTACAATATCCGCTACGGGCGGCCGGCGGCGAGCGAGGACGAGGTTCGCGAGGCGGCGCTGATGGCGCAGATCGGCCCGTTCATCGAAACGCTGCCGAAAGGCTATGCAACCGAGGTCGGCGAGCGCGGGCTGAAGCTGTCGGGTGGCGAGAAGCAGCGAATCGCGATCGCGCGCACGATCCTCAAGGCGCCGCCGATTCTGATCCTCGACGAAGCGACCTCGGCGCTCGACACGCACACCGAACGCGAGATCCAGGGCGCGCTCGACCGGGTGTCGAAGGGTCGCACCACGCTCGTCATCGCCCATCGCCTCTCCACCGTGGTCAATGCCGACGAGATCATCGTGCTCGAAGCCGGGCGCATTATCGAGCGTGGCCGCCATGAGGTCTTGATCAATCAGGGCGGGCTCTATGCCTCGATGTGGAACCGCCAGCGCGAGGCGGCGGAAGCGGCCGAAAGGCTGCGCCAGGTCGAGGAAAGCGACACGGAGGGTCTCGTCGTCCGCGCTCCGAAGGTCGGACTCGAGGTGGTGGTGTAAGCAGCGGCGGCGGCTTCACAGTCCCGTCGATCCGTGTTTTATCGGGGCGACATCGAGGCGGCAGGCAGGGTGAGCATGGACAGCGTTCTGAAGTCGATCCGGGCGTCGCTCGTCCCGATCCACCGCGAGGGCTATCCCTTCATCGCGATCATGGCCTTCCTGGCACTGTTCCTAGGGTGGCTCTGGGCGCCGCTATTCTGGATCGGCCTCGTCGTCACCGCCTGGTGCGTCTATTTCTTCCGCGATCCGCCGCGCGTGACGCCGCTCGGCGCCGCGCTCGTGATCAGCCCCGCCGACGGCCGCATTTCCCAGGTCGGACCGGCGCTGCCGCCGCCCGAACTCGATCTCGGGCCGCTGCCGCGCATGCGCATCTCCGTGTTCATGAACGTCTTCAATTGCCACATCAATCGCGCGCCGGTCTCGGGCAAGGTGCGCAGGATCGCCTACAAGCCGGGCCGCTTCCTCAATGCCGAGCTCGACAAGGCGAGCGAGGACAACGAGCGGAATGGCCTCGTCATCGAGGGTGAGCACGGCACGGTCGGCGTCGTCCAGATCGCCGGGCTCGTAGCGCGGCGCATCGTTTGCTTCAGCCGCGAGAGCGAGACGCTCTCGGCAGGCCAGCGCTTCGGATTGATCCGATTCGGCTCCCGCCTCGACGTCTATCTGCCGGAAGGCTATGCGCCGCTGGTCGCCGAAGGGCAGATCGCCGTCGGCGGCGAAACGGTGCTCGCCCGCTTCGGCGCGGCCGGCGACCGGACGGTCAGGATCGACTGATGGAAACGATCTTCCCGCCTTTCGATCCGGACGAGAGCGCCAACCGCCCGCGCCTCAGGCAGGTGCGGCAGGTGCCGATCCGCCTGATCGTGCCAAACCTCATCACGCTGCTCAGCCTCTGTGCCGGTCTCACTGCGATCCGCATGGCGATCGAGAGCCGCTATGGCGAGGCGATCGCCATGATCGTCATCGCCGCGGTTCTGGATGCGGTCGACGGCCGGGTTGCACGGCTGCTGCGCTCGACGTCGCGCTTCGGCGCCGAGCTCGATTCGCTCGCTGATTTCGTCAATTTCGGCGTCGCTCCCGCCATCATCCTTTATGTCTGGGCACTCGACGAGGTCCATTCGCTCGGCTGGATCGCCGCGCTGGTCTTCTCCATCTGCGCCGCGCTGCGGCTTGCCCGCTTCAACGTCGCCATCGACGGGCCGACCAAGCCGGACTGGCACGGCAATTTCTTCATCGGCGTGCCGGCTCCAGCCGGCGCACTCATCGTGCTGCTGCCCGTCTATCTTCAGAATCTCGACATTCCGATCACCGCCTTCGGTGTGCCGATCGTCCTCTTCTACACGGTCGCGGTCGGGCTGCTGATGGTCAGCCGCCTGCCGACCTGGTCGGGCAAGAAGATGGGCGCGCGCATCCCGCGCGAGGTCGTCTTGCCGCTCTTCGTGGTGGTCGTCGTCGCGGCCGCCTCGCTGCTGAGCTATCCTTGGCATGTGCTCGCCGCTGGAGCGAGCGCCTATCTGATTGCGCTCCCGTTCGGCTGGCGCCAGTTTCGCCGCCTCGAACGTGAGCACGCCGCACAGTCGCCGGCCGAGGCCTGACCACCCCAAGCTGGTCATGGACAGACGTCCCGTGCCGGGTCGTCATGGCTTCGTCACGCTTTCCTGTCACGCCGGCCGGACCGGAATTCGTTCCCCGAGGCTTTCGCGGTGCCCGGCAGCGCGCTAGAAGCGTCGACAGCCAAGGCCGCGCTCAAGAAGGACAGCTCATGACCGCCATCATCGACATCACCGCCCGCCAGATCCTCGACAGCCGCGGCAATCCGACCGTCGAGGTCGACATCCTGCTGGAGGACGGCTCGCTCGGCCGCGCCGCCGTTCCCTCGGGCGCTTCGACGGGTGCTCATGAAGCGGTGGAGCTCCGTGACGGCGAGAAGTCGATCTATCAGGGCAAGGGCGTCCTGAAGGCAGTCGAGGCGGTCAACACCGAGATCTTCGACGCGATCGGCGGCATGGAGGCCGAGGACCAGAGCCTCATCGACACGACGATGATCGAGCTCGACGGCACGCCGAACAAGGCGCGCCTCGGTGCCAACGCCATTCTCGGCGTCTCGCTCGCCCTCGCCAAGGCGGCGGCCCAGTCGGCCGGCCAGCCGCTCTACCGCTATGTCGGCGGCGTCAATGCCAAGGTGCTGCCGGTTCCGATGATGAACATCATCAATGGCGGCGTGCATGCCGACAACCCGATCGACTTCCAGGAATTCATGATCCTGCCGGTCGGTGCACCCTCGCTCGCCGAGGCGGTCCGCTGGGGTTCGGAGGTGTTCCACACGCTGAAGAAGGCGCTCAAGGACGCCGGCCACAATACCAATGTCGGCGACGAAGGCGGCTTCGCGCCGAACCTGCCGTCGGCGGTGGCTGCGCTGGATTTCGTCGCCAAGGCGATCGAGAAGGCCGGCTACAAGCTCGGCGAGGACATCTATCTCGGCCTCGACTGCGCCGCGACTGAGTTCTTCAAGGACGGCAAGTACCATTATGAAGGCGAGGGCGTCGTCCGCACGATCGACGAGCAGATCGCCTATCTGGCCGATCTCGCCGCGAAGTTCCCGATCATCTCGATCGAGGACGGCATGAGCGAGGACGACTGGACCGGCTGGAAGGGCCTGACCGACGCGATCGGCAAGACCACCCAGCTCGTCGGCGACGACCTCTTCGTCACCAATACGACGCGCCTTTCGCGCGGCATCAAGTCGGGCACGGCCAACTCGATCCTGGTCAAGGTCAACCAGATCGGTTCGCTCACCGAGACGCTCGACGCGGTCGCGATGGCGCACAAGGCCGCCTATACCGCCGTCATGTCGCATCGCTCGGGCGAGACCGAGGACTCGACCATCGCCGACCTCGCCGTCGCTACCAATTGCGGGCAGATCAAGACCGGCTCGCTCGCCCGTTCGGACCGGACCGCCAAGTACAACCAGCTGATCCGCATTGAGGAGCAGCTCGGCATCCAGGGCGAATACGCCGGTCGCAGCATCCTCAAGGGCTGAGCGACCAACCGGCGGCGAGCCCTTGGTTGTGCTTTGTTTTTTGGCTCGCTGATCGCTTGTAGGTCGTGACAACGCGGCCTCGACTGACTTAGTCTTCGGTGTGATCTACCGGAGCGCGAGTCGTGCGGAACCTTGCTCGTTCGTCGTCTCCGGCCGGTTGGCGGCACGGCTTTGCCGTGTCGTCCTCTGCTGGTGACGGCGGGCAGGCGGTCTTCAGGCCGCGGGTGCGTCGGCGCGCCGCAGCCATGCCGGCAATCTGCTGGACGGGGCCCGCGTGACTGAAGACATTTCCGGCGAACTGGATCTCGGCCAGCGCATTCGCGATGCGCGCAAGCTGCGGCGACTGACGCTTCAGCGTGTCGCCAGCGTGACCGGTCTCTCCGTCGGGTTTCTCAGCCAGGTCGAACGCAACATCACCCGTCCGTCGCTGGCTTCGCTGACGCTGATCGCCCGCGTCCTGGAGACGACGGTCAGCGCGCTGTTGCAGCAATCGGATCAGCCGATCGCGGTGTCGCGACGCGAGGGCCGCGTGGTCTATCCGATCAAGGACGAGGGCGGCTCCTATGAGCGGCTGTCGACGACCTATCCGACGCAACTGCTGAACGCCGTCAAGATGTTCGTTCCCGCCGGCCTATCCTCGAAGCTCTACAGCTATGAGGGTGAAATGGTGGTCTATGTGCTGGCTGGGGTGATCCGTTATGTCATCGACGGCGTCATCTACGAGTTGCAGGCTGGGGACTCCCTGCACTTCTCGACCTCGCGGCCGCACCGTGTGACCACGCCAGACGATCATACGACCGAAATCCTCGTGCTCAGCACGCAGCAGATCGTCGACGAGCAACATGGCATCGCCTCGACGATCTATGTCCGCGGCGAGGAGGGGACGACTTGATCCCGCGGCTCAGTCGTCTCGGCGAAAGGTGAGCCCGTGTTCGACGGCAGCCTTGCCGAAGCGCTCGCGCACCTTGTCGATGGCGGCTTCCGCGGCTGCCCGCTTGGCGGCGGCGGGGTCGAGCAGGTCGTCGGGGTCGGCCTGAGCGGGGTCTTCGAAATGCGACAGCGAAACGCCTATGAGGCGGAAGGACGTGCCGTCGACCTCGCGCGCCAGCAGATCCTCGGCGGCGCGGAAGATGCGGTCGGCGAGGCGTGAGGGGTCGGGCAACTGGCGCGCCCGCGTGCGAAGGCGAAAATCCGCCGTCTTCAGCTTCAGCGTCACCGTATAGGCCGCGAGATTGGCCCGCTTCAAACGCCCGGCCACCTTTTCGCAGAGGCGCCGCAGGATCGGCCGCAGCGTCGCGAGATCGGCGATGTCGTCGTTGAAGGTCGTCTCGGCGCCGATCGATTTGGCGTCATGGCGCGGATCGACCGCGCGCCGATCGTCGGCACGGGCGAGGCGCGCGAGGCGCAGTCCCATCGAACCATAGCGGCGGCCGAGTTCGCTTTCCTCCATCGCCTGGATCTGGCCGATGGTGTGGATGCCGTCCCCAGCCAGCCTCGCCTCGAGCGCCTGGCCGACGCCCCAGATGAGCCCGACTTTCTGGGGGGCCAGGAAGGCGAGCGCCTCTGCGCGGCCGATGACCGAGAAGCCGCGCGGCTTGTCCTGGTCGGAGGCGATCTTGGCGAGGAACTTGTTGAAGGAGAGCCCGACCGAGAGCGTGATTCCGATCTCCTTCTCGATGCTCCGGGCAAAGCGGGCGAGCAGCACGGCCGGCGGGGCGCCATGCAGCAGCGCAGTGCCGGAGAGATCGAGAAAGGCCTCGTCGATCGAGATCGGCTCGACCAAGGGCGTCAGGGCCAGCATGCGTTCGCGGATCTCGCGTCCGACCGCAACATATTTCTCCATGTTCGGGCGGATGACGACGGCATCGGGACAGAGCTTCAGCGCCTGGAACATCGGCATCGCCGAACGGACGCCGCGGATGCGGGCGATATAACAGGCGGTGGAGACGACCCCGCGGCGCGCACCCCCGATGATCACCGGCTTGTCGCGGAGGGAAGGGTCGTCGCGCTTCTCGATCGAGGCATAGAAGGCGTCGCAATCGACATGGGCGATGGCGAGGTCGAACAGTTCGGCGTGGGCCGCGATTCGTGGGCTGCCGCAGGCGCGACAGCGACGGCCGCCCCCGGCCGGCGCGAGGCAGTCGCGGCAAAAGCCGGGTGAGGGAGCGGCGGGGCTAGGGGCGGCGAGGGTGGTCATCGCGGCGGTGTCCGGAGGCGCAGCCGCAAAGGGTATCCAATGCCGGGGGTCGCGACAATCGTTCCCACCGCTGCGGCTTGGTTGCGGCGGTTCAAGGCGCGATGTAAGAGCGAGCGTCGGCCGTTCGCAGCGATCTGCCGTGCCGCCATCCGAGCCTGCCTCTTCCGAAGGATCACGCCATGTCCGTCGACATCGCCACCGTCAAGCGCGTCGCCCGTCTCGCACGCATCGCCATTTCGGACGAGGAGGCCGTTTCGTTCCAGTCCGAGATCAATGCCATTCTCGGATTTGCCGAACAGCTGAACGAAGTTGATGTCGCCGATGTCGAGCCGCTGACGTCGGTCGTGGCGCAGGTGATGAAGATGCGCGACGATATCGTCACCGACGGCTTCTATGCCGGCAAGGTCGTCGCCAACGCGCCGGCGAGCGACGACGACTTCTTCATGGTGCCGAAGGTCATCGAGTGAGCGAGCCGGCCGCGCCAGCGCGCGGCGCCGCCCCGGTTCCTTCCCCTGCCGCCTCCTGACGCGAGATTGCCATGACTGCCGACAAGACGCTTACGCCCCCCGCCGACCTCACCAGCCTGACGATCGCCGAGATTCGCGACGGGCTCGCCGCGAAGGCATTCACGGCGGTGGAACTAACCGAGGCGTATCTCCAGGCGATGGCGGCGGCGCGGGCGCTCAACGCCTATATCGTCGAGACGCCGGAACAGGCGCTGGCCATGGCGGCCGCTTCCGATGCCCGCATCGCCGCTGGCGAGCAGCGGCCCCTCGAAGGCGTACCGATTGGCGTCAAGGATCTCTTCGCGACCGAGGGCGTCCACACCCAAGCCGCCTCGCATGTCCTTGACGGCTTCAAGCCGACCTATGAATCGACCGTCACGGCCAATCTCTGGGCCGATGGTGCGGTCATGCTCGGCAAGCTCAACATGGACGAGTTCGCCATGGGCTCGTCGAACGAGACCTCCTATTACGGTCCGGTGACCAATCCCTGGCGGAAACAGGGCTCGAACCTGCCGCTGGTGCCGGGTGGCTCGTCGGGCGGGTCGGCGGCGGCGGTCGCGGCGCGCCTCTGCGCCGGCGCCACGGCGACCGACACGGGCGGCTCGATCCGCCAGCCCGCCGCGTTCACCGGCACGGTCGGCATCAAGCCGACCTATGGCCGTTGCTCGCGCTGGGGCATCGCCGCCTTTGCTTCCTCCCTCGACCAGGCCGGCCCCATCGCCCGCACGGTGCGCGATGCGGCCATCCTCTTGAAGTCGATGGCCTCGGTCGATCCGAAGGACACGACCTCGGTCGACCTGCCTGTGGGTGACTATGAGGCGGCAATCGGCCGGTCAGTGAAGGGCCTCCGGATCGGCATCCCGCGCGAATACCGGCTCGACGGCATCCCTGCTGAGATCGACGCGCTCTGGCAGCAGGGCATCGCCTGGCTGAAGGCGGCCGGTGCCGAGATCGTCGATATCTCGTTGCCGCACACGAAGTATGCGCTGCCGGCCTATTACATCGTGGCGCCGGCCGAGGCCTCGTCGAACCTCGCCCGCTATGACGGCGTCCGCTATGGGCTTCGCGTTCAGGGCGACGACATCATTTCGATGTATGAGAACAGCCGCGCCGCCGGCTTCGGCCACGAGGTCAAGCGCCGTATCCTGATCGGCACCTATGTGCTCTCGGCCGGCTATTACGACGCCTACTATGTCCGTGCACAGAAGATCCGCACTCTCATCAAGCGTGATTTCGACCTCGCCTTCGCCGATGGTGTCGATGCGGTGCTGACGCCGGCGACGCCTTCGGCCGCCTTCGGCCTCGAGGAGATGGCAGTCGCCTCGCCGCTCGAGATGTATCTCAACGACGTGTTCACGGTGACGGTCAACATGGCTGGTCTTCCGGGCATTTCCGTGCCTGGCGGGCTCGACAGCGCGGGCCTGCCGCTCGGGTTGCAGCTGATCGGTCGTCCGTTCGAGGAGGAGACATTGTTCCGTCTCGCCCATGTCGTCGAGGATGCGGCCGGCAGCTTCACGCCGACCCGCTGGTGGTGAGCGCCCTGATGACGAAAGCGCCCGAGGACTGCGTCACCAAGGAAGATATCCGGGCCGAGATCGACCGGCTCGACAGCGAGCTGGTCGCGCTGCTCGCCAGCCGCTTCGCCTATGTCCGGCGGATGTCGGAGCTGAAGGCGAACCCGGATGAAGCGCTGGTGCCGGCGCGGGTCGACGAGGTTCTGGCCCGCGTTGCGGCGCGCGCCGAAGAAGGCGGGCTCGATCCCGACCTCGCCCGCTCGCTCTGGTCGATGCTGATCGACTGGAACATCGCTTTCGAGCGGGACGCCATCGCCCGTCGAACCGGCGGCAACGCTTAGCGCCGCCGCCGGCCGTTTGGTCAGCGATTGTCGAGCTGCGCCCGAACCACGTTGAGGCCGAGGCGGGTGATCCTGTAGGGACCGCCCTCAGAAGAGGCGACGAAGCGTCGCCGCCGCAGCCGGTTGAAGAGATCCATCGTGCAGTCGTCCAGCCTCCAACCCTCGCGGTTGAGGCAGTCGGCTGCCACGATATGGCCGGCCTCGTTCTTCACATGGCGGATGACGCCGCCCTGCGCCAGCGCGTGCAAGACGCGCTGCTCACGTTTCGAGATGTTCATGGGGAGTTCGTCTGAAGTTGGGTGATCGAAGCCGCGTGTCAGCGGGCCGGGAGCGGGTGGCTCCAGGGCTTCGGTCCCTGCCTCACAGGCAGGGCTTCACCGGGACTCAGTCGAACGTGACATCCAAACTCCTGTCGGATGCCGATCAAATATAGGCGGTCGCGGCGATCCGCAAGCCGGGTTGCCAGCGCCGGCGTATCGTGTCGCGCGCCGTTGCAACCTCGCAACGGCCGAAAGCCTCAGGCGGTGGCGGGTCGCTCGAGCACGTAGAGCCCGACATCGATCATGCCTGCTCGGAAGCCGCCCTCGCAATAGGCGAGGTAGTAGTCCCACATCCGGCGGAAGCGGGCGTCGAAGCCCATCGGTTCGATCGCGGACCAGGCAGCGTGGAAGCGGCTGCGCCATTCGGCGAGCGTCCAGGCATAGCTTTGGCCGTGCAGTTCCTCATGACTGAGAACAAGGCCTGCTGCCTCGGCTTCCTTGCGCATGGCATTGCGCGTCAGCAGCATGCCGCCCGGGAAGATGTAGGTCTGGATGAAGTCGGGGTTGCGGCGGTATTCGTCGAACCGGTCCTCGGCGATGAGAATTGCCTGGATGACGGCGCGTCCGCCCGGCTTCAGCCGGTCACGGAGTGTCTGGAAATAGGCCGGCCAATACTCCTCGCCGACCGCCTCGATCATCTCGATCGAGACGATCCGGTCGAAGCGGCCGTCGACATCGCGGTAGTCCTGCAACCTGAGGTCAGCCGCTAGCCCGGCCGAGGCGAGACGGGCCTTCGCGTAGGCCAGTTGCTCGGCCGAGAGCGTCACGGCGGTAACATCCGCGCCGCCGCCGGCGAGGCGTTCGCTGACCGCTCCCCAGCCGCAGCCGATCTCGAGCACGCTCTGGCCGCCGGACAGAGCGAGCAGGTCGTTGATTCGGTCGAGCTTGTGCAGTTGCGCTGCCTCGAGGCTTTCGTCGCCCTCGCGGCGGATAGCCGAGGAATACTGCATGCCGCTATCGAGCCAGCGCTCGTAGAAGTCATTGCCGAGATCGTAGTGGAAGGCGATGTTGCGCCGGCTTCCATCATGGGTATTGCGGTTGCCGCGATGGGTCATGCGGCGAAGCAGGCGGCCAAGCACTGAGCCGCTGTCGAGGCGCCCGAGCTGATCGGCGTTCAGCGCCAGCAGTTCGACGAGCAGCGGCAGGTTGGGCGACGACCAATCACCGGCCATGTAGCCCTCGGCGAAACCCGAGGCCCCGCCCGCCATCACCCGGCGAAGTGCCCGCAAGTTATGCAGAACCAGCGTGGTCTCCGGGCCTGCTTCGGCCCCTGCATGGGCGACACGGCGGCCGGACGGCATGATGACGGTCATCTTGCCGTGCCGAATGCGTCTCAGCAGTGTCGCGACCAGAACGGCGCCAAGATCGGGCAGTATACCCAAGGCGCGTCCGGTTCCCGAGGACATGGATGGATCGCGAACCGTCATGCTCTTCCTCACGCTGACTTTCCGGATATCAAGGTGACCATGGCGCGTGGCGGCGCCGGCCGCTCCGTCAGGGGCACGCCCTTCCGCCAGAGCTTCAGCGCCTCCCAATGAATACCGACGATGACCTTGAATGTCAGCAGCGGATGGGTGAGCGCAGCGCGGAAGAGGCTGGCATCGGTCATGGGCTGGCGGCGCCCCGACATTGCCGTCGTGATGACCAAGCCTTCATCGTCCGAGCCACTGACGGCAAGGGACATCGTCTCTGCCGGCGGGCGGAGCGCGAAGTCGTAATCGAGATTCATCCCCATGAACGGCGAGACGTAGAAGGCCTTGCGGCACGCATGGCGAAAGAGTCCGTCCGCCGCATCGGCGCCCGCGATCGCAGCGAGATAGAAATGACGTTGGCCGAACGTGTTGTTCACTTCGTAGATCACGGCCACCAGTTCTCCATCCGTGCCATGGCAGAAGAACAGGCTGATCGGGTTGAAGGCATAGCCGAGCACGCGCGGCATGGTCAGGAGGCGGATTGCGCCGATGGTGGTGGTGATACCAGCCTGCAGAAGCTGTTCCTCCGCCTGCTGTCGCAGCGACATCGTCGCGGTCGCGCCATGGTCGGCATCATGGAATGACAACAGGTTGAAGCGGTTTCGCGAGAAAAGCCGCAGCGAACCACCGAGCGCATCGAGTTCATCGAGATCGAGCAGCAGCCAGAAGACACGGTAATTGAGCGCATGGCGGCGCGGCCGGAGGCGTTTGTGGCCGACGATCCCGGAATAGAGGCCGGAGGCGAACGCCATCAGGCCCGCTCCAGACCGCTCTGCGGCGTCATCTGGATACGGCCGCTCTCATGGGCGACGGTCCAGGGTCGGCGGACGCCGCCGAGCTGTTCCGCGACGGCGAGTCCCGACTGCAATCCATCCTCGTGGAAGCCGGCGCCGAAATGCGCCCCGCAGAACCAGAGACGCTTGGCGCCTTGCAGCGACCAGAGCTCGCGCTGCGCCGCCGCAGCCTTGCCGTCGAAGATCGGGTGTTCGTAGATTTCGCTGTGCAGCAGGCTGCCTGCGCGCGGCGGGCGCGGCGGATTGAGAGTCACGAACAGGTTGCGGCCTGGAATGCCCTGCAGGTGGTTCATCCAGTATGTGACGCAGAGACCGTCGCCATTGTCGAGATAGTTCCAGCTCGACCAGACGCGCCGGCGTTTCGGCATCATGCTTTCGTCGGAGTGCAGCACCGTCAGGTTGTGGCTGTAGCGGAACGCACCGAGCAGGCGTTGTTCGGCCTCGGTCGGCTGATCGATCATGGCCAGCGCCTGGTCGGCATGCGTCGCAACCACGGCCTGGTCGAAGTTGGCCTGGCCACCGGCGGCATCATGCACCGTGACGCCGGTGGCGCTGCGCACCAGGCGCACGGCGCCGCGCGAGAGGCGGATCGATGGGCCGAGCGCCGCCGCGAAGGTCTCGACATAGGCGCGGCTGCCACCAACCACCGTGCGCCACTCGGGACGACCAGTGAGTTGCAGCAGGCCGTGATTGCCGCAGAACCGAATGAAGGCGGCGGCGGGATAGTCGAGCATCCGCCCCGTCGGTGACGACCACACGGCGGCCGCCATCGGGAGCAGGTGATCGTCGCGAAAGGCGGCGCCATAGCCACGCTCGACCAGATAGTCGCCGAGCGAAATACCGGTCTCGCCCATGAGGGTGAGGTCGCGCGGCGCCTCGCGATAGAAGCGCATGATGTCGCGGAGCATGGACAGGAAGCGCGGCCGCGCCACATTGGTCGGCTGGGCGAAGAGGCCGGACAGGCCTGTGCCGCAATATTCCGTCGCCCCGCCGCGGAGCGACACGGCGAAGGACATGTCGGAGGGCTTGGTGGCGACGCCGAGATGGGCGAAGAGAGCAGTCAGATTGGGATAGGCCGGCTCGTTATAGACGATGAAGCCGGTATCGACCGGAACGGCGGCGTCCTGCAGCCGCGCCGTCACGGTATTGGAGTGCCCGCCGAGGCGCTCGGCGCGCTCATAAAGCGTGACGTCGTGGCGCTTCGCCAGCAGCCAGGCCGCCGAAAGGCCGGAAATGCCCGAGCCGATCACTGCTATTCTCTGACGTCCGCCTGTCGACACGCGCTTGTTCCTTCATCCTCATGCCGCGGCCATCGTCTCGTCGTTGCCCTTGGCCGGCATTGTCAGTCTGAATACGGTTCGGCGGCAGAATTGGATGACTGATCCAGATAGGATCGGCCTGCGTATCAGGGAGCATGAAGCAAAATGTCGGACTTGGCCGATCGAACGGGACAGTGGGGGCGCTGCTGATGCAGCGCTCGGACTCTGCCGAGCTCGGCCGACTGATCGTCGCCGTCGGGCAACAGCGGGACCGCGAAGCGTTCGCGCGCCTGTTCGCGCATTTTGCGCCGCGGCTGAAGACCTATCTGATGCGGGCGGGCGCCAATCCGAGCGTTGCCGAGGATTTCGCGCAGGAGGCGATGCTGACCGTTTGGCGGAAGGCGGCGCTGTTCGATCCCGCCCGCGCCGGCGCCTCGACGTGGATCTTCACGATTGCCCGCAATCTCCGGATCGACGCGGCGCGGCGCGAGAAGCTCGACCAGCGCGAGCCCGACCTCACGGAACTCCCCGCCGATCCCGAAAGGCCCGACGAAATCCTCTCGGGGGTGGACGACACGGTACGGGTCGGGGCGGCATTGGCCGCGCTTTCCGCCGATCAGTCGCACATCATCAAATTGTCCTATTTCCACGAAAAGGCCCATGCCGAGATCGCCCGCGAACTCGGCATTCCCCTCGGAACGGTCAAGTCGCGTCTGCGGTTGGCGATGATCCGGTTGCGTGGCCTGTTGAGCGAGACGCAATGAGCACCATCACTTTCAAACCGAGCGAGGACACGCTGCTGGCTTATGCGGCGGGAACGCTGCGCGCGCCCGAGGCTGCCGTAGTGGCCGCTCATCTGGCGCTCTGTCCGGAATCGGCAGGCTTCGTTGAACATCTGCAGCGGCTCGGTGGACATCTGCTCGAGCGCTTGCCAGAGACGGCGCTATCCGGCGACGCCATGGCGCGGATGATGGCCCGCATCGACGCCGATGGCGGCGAATCGGAAGCCGAACCCCGTCTCAACGACATGGCTGAACTGCCCGAGCCACTTCGCCGCTATGAACTCGGTCCCTGGCGCTGGCTCGGCCCGGGAACCCGGGTGCGCAGTGTCGGCGTGCCGAAGGCAGGCGAATCGCGCGTCCTGCTGTTCAAGATCGATCCGGGCCGTCGCATGCCGCAGCACAGTCACAACGGCGTCGAGCTCACTTGCGTCCTCAGCGGCTCCTATAGCGACGAAGCCGGCCGGTTCGGCCCGGGCGATTTCGAGGAGGCCGACGAGGCGACCGATCATCGGCCGATGGTCGATTCTGACGTGCCGTGCATCTGCATCGTCGCGCTCGACGGGCAAATCCGCCTCTCGGGCATGGTCGGGCGGTTGATGCAGCCTTTCGTTCGCCTCTGAACCGTCAACGCTGCCGGCTGAGACCCTTGGCCGTCAGTTCGCCGAGATAGCGTTCCCACAGCGCATCGTGATCGCGGCCGAGTTCGGCCAGATATTTCCACGAATAGAGACCGGTGTGGTGGCCGTCGCTGAAATTGAGCCGGACGGCGTAGTTGCCGACCGGGTCGATGGAGCGGATCGCGACGTCGATCTGGCCGGGCACTGTCTGGCGCTGCGACGGGGCATGGCCCTGAACCTCGGCCGAGGGGCTCGTCACGCGCAGGAACTCGGCGCTGAAGCTGTAGCGGTTGCCATCATCGAAGCTGACGGCGAGCGTCCGCTTGTCGGGCGACAGGCGGATCTCGGTCGGCCAGGGATCCGATGGGGGAGGCGGCGCAGCTTGGGTCATCGGGCGGTGTTCCGGTCACAGCTCTGGGAGCACGGCCAATCGAGGCTTTGAACCGCGCGCTTCATCCTCTACATCATGTTTGAGGCGCCGTCCGCTGCGACGGCATGGAACCGATGATGGCCAACACCCTTTCCGCGCATGGCGAAGCGGCGTCGATGATCGATCCCTTCGGCCGTTCGATCCGGTATCTTCGCGTTTCCGTGACGGATCGCTGCGATTTCCGCTGCGTCTATTGCATGGCCGAGGACATGACCTTCCTGCCGAAGCGCGACGTGCTGACGCTGGAGGAGCTCGACCGGCTCTGCACGGTCTTCATCGAGAAGGGCGTTCGCCGCCTCCGCCTCACCGGCGGCGAGCCGCTCGTCCGGCGCAACATCATGAGCCTGATCCGCTCACTCTCGCGCCATCTGAAGTCCGGCCAGCTCGAGGAGCTGACGCTGACGACCAACGGGTCGCAACTCGAGCGCTACGCCGCCGAACTCGCCGATTGCGGCGTCCGCCGGATCAATGTCTCTGTCGATACGCTCGATCCCGAGCGCTTCCGCGCCATCACCCGCCGCGGCGATCTTCAAGTGGTCCAGGCCGGTATCGACGCGGCACGCGCCGCCGGCATCGCGGTCAAGATCAACGCCGTGGCGCTCAAGGGCGTCAACGAGCACGAATTCGATGCGATGATCCGCTGGGCCCATGGCCGCGGCATGGACCTGACGCTGATCGAGACGATGCCGCTCGGCGAAATCGACGGCGATCGCACTGATCAGTATCTGCCCCTGTCGGATGTGCGCCGCGACCTCGCCACGCGCTGGACTTTGACCGAGAGCGGCTACCGCACCGGCGGCCCGGCCCGCTACATGACCGTTGCCGAGACGGGCGGGCGCATCGGCTTCATCACCCCGCTGACGCATAATTTCTGCGAGAGCTGCAACCGCGTTCGCGTCACCTGCACCGGGACGCTGTTCATGTGCCTCGGCCAGGAGGACGCTCGTGATCTCCGCGCGCCGCTCCGTGCGTCGGAAGGCAACGAGCTCATCGCCGCCGCCATCGACGAAGCGATCGCGCGGAAACCGAAGGGCCATGATTTCATTATCGATCGTGACCACAATCGGCCGGCGCTGGGCCGCCATATGAGCATGACCGGCGGCTGACGGCGCCTCGTCCGGTCGGGACGCGAGCCATGCTGATCGAACCCCTCGACCTCTCCGACGACGGCAATACGCCCAACCATCCGATCTGGCCGATGCTCGCCTATCGCGGCGCGCTCACCGCCGAGGCGCTGGCCGCCGACGACCATGCCCTCGACCGTCTGTTCGAAACCAACGGCTGGCCGGTCGGCTTCCGTAACGGTATCTATCGCTTCACGCATTTTCATAGCGTGACGCATGAGGCGCTGGGGATCGCGGTGGGTATGGCGCGGGTCCAGTTCGGTGGCGACAGCGGCCCGATCATTGCCGTATCTGCCGGCGACGCCGTGCTGCTTCCCGCCGGCACCGGCCACCGGCTGATCGAGGCGAGCGGCGATCTCCTCGTCATCGGGGCCTATCCGCCCGGGGCGGACTACGATCTCGTGAGGCCGGGCGAGGGCGACGCCGCTGCGATCCGCCAGCGCGTCGAGGCCGTCCCGCGCCCCGAGAGCGATCCCGTTCTGGGCGATGCCGGCGGCCTCGGGCGTCTCTGGCGCACGGATTGATCACCGCGCTGAGAGCTCGCAAACATTGCGGACTGACGCGCGATTGGTCATTGTGCCCACGCCGTGACCATCGTGTCCGGACCCGATTCCCGCGGCGCCGCTCTCCGCCCTGACCCCTACCAGCATGACATCCCTCCAGGCCAATCTGCGCGGCATCAGCATGATCCTGCTGTCGAGCCTCGTCTTCATCCTGAACGACACGCTGATCAAGCTCGCCAGCGAGCGGCTGCCGACCGGGCAGATCCTGGTGATGCGGGGCGGCGTCGCGTTCCTGGTGATCCTCGCCATTCTCTTCGCGACCGGTGCGCATCGGCAGTGGCGGCTGGTGCTGCATCCGCTCGTGTTCTGGCGGACAGTCGGCGAGGTGTCGGCGACGATCCTCTATCTCTACGCGCTGTTCCACATGCCGATCGCCAATATCTCGGCGGTGAACCAGATCGTGCCGCTGATGACAACTGCTGCGGCCGCGCTGTTCCTGGGCGAAGTGGTCGGCTGGCACCGCTGGACGGCGATCGCGGTCGGCTTCGTCGGGGTGATGATCATCATGCGTCCCGGGCTCGATGGCTTCGACGCCTATGCGCTGGCCGCGCTCGGTTCGATGGCGTTCATCACGCTGCGCGATCTCGTCACGCGGAAATTCCCGCTGGGAATACCGACGCTTCTCGTGACGACCGTGACGGCCGGCGCGGTGACGGTCGCCGGCTTCTCGATCTCGTTCAGCGAAACCTGGCTGGTGCCGACGACCCATGAATGGACAATCCTGACCGGGGCCGCCTGCCTGCTGCTCGTCGGCTATGGCACGATCATCCTCGCGATGCGCGGCGGCTCGATGGCGGTGATCGCGCCGTTCCGCTACTGCATCATCGTCTATGCGATCGTGCTCGGCTTTCTCGTCTGGGGCGACATCCCGGACCTGCACACGATCATCGGCACGGCGATCGTGGTAGCGACGGGGCTCTACAGCATCCATCGCGAACGCCGTGTGGCGCCCGTCATCCGCTCCAGCGCGTGACGACCTCGGCGAGGGCAGGGCGCGGCCGATCGGCTGGCAGCTCGCTCTGGCGGCCGAGATGGATGAAGCCGGCGACCCGCTCTGCGGCGCCGACGCCAAGGATGGCGGCCGCCTCGCTGTCGCGGCCCGGCCATTTGAGCAGCCATTGGGCTGCATAGCCGAGCGCCGCGGCGGCGTTGATCAGGTTCATGCCGGCTGCCCCTGATGACACTTCCTGGTCCCAGACCGGGATCTTGGCCTCAGGATCGATCCGGCTGACGACGACGACGGTCACCGGCGCCCGCAGCATGTAGAGGGTCCACATGTCCTGCTTGGCCGGCGCGAGATCCGGATTGCGCGCGGCATAGAGGGCATCGAACCGGCTTCCCGCCACGCGGCGCGCCTCGCCTTCGATGACGATGAAGCGCCAGGGTATGAGACGCCCGTGATCGGGCGTCCGCGCCGCGATCGTCAGCATTCGCTCGAGATCATCGGCCGGGATCGGCGCGTCGAGAAAGGCCCGCAGCGGCACCGAACGCCGCGCCGCGAGCTTCGCCAGCATGCTCTCGGATCGCGTCAGTTCGAGCGCGTCGGTCGCGATAGCGCTTGCCGGCGCCGGCGGTGCGTCGTGATGGGCCATGGACTGTTCCGCTTTTCGCAAGGCGGCGACCATGGCGGCTGACGACCGGGCTGGCAAGCGTGGCCATGGGCGGAGAGGGGGCGCGGTCTTCGCCCCGGCGCGTGTCAGGCGGCGCGCGCGGCGACGGCCTGGTCGGCCGTCAGGGCGGTCTCCGGCGTACCGGAGACGATGAGTTCGAGCACTTCCTGCTCATCGGTGTGGGCGATGTAGCGGTCGCCGACATTCTGGCCGCGCTTCATCACCATGATCCGGTCGCCGACCTCGAAGATATCGGTCAGGCGATGCGAGATGATGATCTGCGCGACGCCCTGGCGCTTCAATTCGGCCATGGTCTCGAGCAGCCGCTCTGTCGCCATGACCGAGAGGTTCGCGGTCGGCTCGTCGAGCACGACGACGCGCGGGCTGAACGAAATGGCTCGGGCGATCGCGACCGATTGCTGGCGGCCGCCGGAGAGGCTCTCGACCTTCTGATAGACGGAATTGACGTCGACCTTCAGCCGCTTCAGCACTTCGTCCGCCTCGGCATACATGCGCTTCCGATCGACGAAGAGACCTCTGCGCGGCCAGCGTCCAAGGAAGATGTTCTGCGCGATGTCCATGTTCCCGCACAGCGCGAAGTCCTGGTAGATCATCTCGATGCCGTCGACGCGGCTTTCATGCGGGCTCTTGAAGTGAGTCTCGCGGCCGTCGACCAGCACATCGCCGGAATCGCGCTGATAGGCGCCGGTCATCACCTTCATCAACGTCGATTTGCCGGCAGAATTGTCGCCGACGAGCCCGAGGATTTCGCCGGGCGCCAGCGTCAGGTTGATGTTGCGCAGCGCCTGGACCGGCCCGAAGGCCTTGGAGATGTTGCGCATCTCGATGAGGAGCGGGGTCGTCGGTCGATCGGTCATGATGGGCTCCGGCATCAGGATGCGGCGGGGACGGAAGAGGCTTTGCGGGAAGCGAGACGCCTTCGAAGCTGACCGATCAGGTCGCCCTGGCGGATCCAGACATCGCCGACGACGGCGACCATCAGGATCAGGCCGATGAAGACGTTGACCCAGTGCTGCGGCATCACGAAGGATTGGCCATTGCCGAGGATCAGCTGCAGCGACAGGAGCGCCCGGATGAGCGCGATCACGGCGGCGCCCGCGAGCGCGCCGAGGACAGTGCCATAGCCGCCGAAGATCGAGCCACCGCCGATGATCACCGCCGCGATGGCGTCGAGTTCGCGGAGCTGCCCCGCCGATGGATTGAACGAGCGCAGGAAGGCGACATAGATCACGCCAGCGCACGCGGCGCAGAGCGCCGAGAACAGGAGGCTGATCGCGCGGACGCGGCCGGTATCGATGCCGGCATATTCGGCGGCGCGGCGATTGCCGCCGGTCGCATAGATCATCTGGCCGAACGGCGTCTTGGCGAGCACGATGCCGGCGATGACCGCGACCACGACCATGAAGATCGTCTGCACGCTGAGCGCCGCAGCGACGTCATAGACGAGCGTGCCCTTCGGCGGTGCGACGCCGAAATAGCTGAGCGCGTCGATCAATTTGCGGCCGAGCAGGTTGAAGCCTTCCGGGAAAGAGGAGAGCTGCCGCCCCGCCGTCAGCCAGGCGCCGATGCCGCGCGCCATGTAGAACATGCCGAGCGTCGCCACGAAGGCTGGCAGGCCGAAGCCGACGGTGAGGAGCGCATTGACCATGCCGGCCGCAGCGCCGGCGATCAGCGCGATGAATACCGCGCTCGCCGGATCGAAGCCGAGTTGCTTCATCAGGAAGGCACAGGTTGCCGCCGAGAGCGCGAGCACCGATCCGACCGAGAGATCGATATCGCCATTGGCGACGACGAAGGTCATGCCGATCGCGAGCAGCCCGACCTCGGTGAAGGACAGCATCAGGTTGAAGGAGTTGTCGATCGAGCCCCAGAAATCCGGCCGGAGATAGAGCCCGACGCACCAGAGCACGACCGCGAGCAGGATGGCGGCGGCGTCACGCCGGGCGAAGAAATGGCCGATCGGCCCGCGTGCCCGCATCGAGCGGTCGGAGGCGGAAGAGCCCTTCGTCTGCGCGCCTTCGATCGCGACGCCGCCGACTTCGATGATCGGCGGCAGCGGCTTGCCGGTGACGCGGGCCCAGAGGCGCGGGAAGACGTTGCGGCGGATGATCCACGGTTCGATCAACACCGAGAGCAGCAGGATGAGCCCGAGAAAGGCAGGCACCGCGCCGGGCGGCAATTGCGCCATGCCCTGCACCTGCATGTCGATATTGCCGACCTTGACGGTGCGCGTCATCGGAATGCCCTCGCGCAGCACCTTGTCGATCAGCGTGACGAGAACCGCGCCGAGCGCGCCGCCGAGCAGGCGCCCGCGTCCGCCCAGGATCGAGGCGCCGCCGACGATCACGGCCGCGATGACGATGAGCTCGGCGCCCTGGCCATATTGCGAGGTGATGCCCTTGTCCTGCGCCACCGCCATCAGCCCGGCGAGCGTCGCGGCCAGCGCGGAGAGCACGTAGCCGCGCATGCGCACGCGGCGCGTCGGGATGCCGGCATAGGTCGCCGCGAGCTCGTTGCCGCCGGTCGCATAGGTCTCATAGCCCCAGCGCGTCTTGGCGAGGACGATCATGCCGACGAGGGTCACGAGGATGAAGATGAGGATCTGGTTGTTGAAGCCGAAGCTGTTGGTCTCGCCGATCTGGAAGAACCAGCCGCCGGCCGCCTTCGCCTTCTCGCTGTAGGAGATCGTCTTGCCGCCGGTGAGGCCGAGCACGAGGCCGCGGCCGATGAACAGCATGGTCAGCGTGGTAATGAAGGAGGGGACGCGCAGCACCGTGACGAAGAAGCCGTTGACGAGCCCGACCGCGAGCCCTGCGATCACGGCCGCGATCAGCGACGGCACCACACCGAGATCATAATAGGACTGAGAGAAGGCGATCGAGAACACGGTCGCGACCAGGCCGAACGTCGAGCCGACCGAGAGGTCGAGATCCTTGTTGATGATGACGAAGGTCATGCCGGCCGCCATCACGCCGAAGCGGGCGGTATCGCGGAGGATCGCCGAGAAAGCGTCGGTCTGGCCGAAGAATTTCGGGTTGATGTAGATGCCGGCCGCATAGAGCAGCACCATGAAGGCGATGAGCCCTACCTCCCAGCCGCCGATGAGTTCGAGCGGCAGGCGTCGGCGGAGCGGCGGGGCGGTGCTGATCGCTGTCATGGGTCTTTAGGTCTCGGGGTCTGCCGGTTCCGGATGCGCCCGGCACTGCATGCACGACGCTCGTCATCCCCGGGCATGACCCGGAGATCCAGTCTTCTGCCGAACGCCGGCGCGAAAAGGCTCCATTGCCGGGTCAAGCCCGGCAATGGCAGGAGCACGGCCATCGCGACGGTCGGGGCTGGAGCTCCAGAGGGCGTCCGGCGATGACAGCCGGACGCCCCCGCGAGGCCTTAGTTCTCGAAGCGCTTGCCGACCAGGTCGACCGTGTCCTTCGTCACAAGCTGCGCGCTCGTGTCGAGATTGGCGGCGGAGATGCCGCGGTCGATCTGGAGGTAGAGCTGGGCGACGGGCCAGAAGCCCTGCAGGAACGGCTGCTGGCCGAGCGAGCCCGAAAGCGCGCCGGTGCGGATCTGTTCCTGCTGCTTCGGCCCGAGGTCGAAGCCGAAGGCGCAGATCTTGCCGTTAAGCTTCAGCTGCGCGACGGCATCGCCGAGTGCCGGCGTCACGAAGCCATTGGCTGCGAAGCCGCCGACGACATCGCCGCGCGACTCGATCAGCGAGACGACCGAGTTGACGATGTCGTCCTTGTTGACGTCGATGCCGATATTCTCGGGGCCGGCGTCGACCTTGAAGTCGGCGAGGCGGCCGGCGTCGTTCAGTGTCTTCACCGTGGCCTCGAAGGCTGCGGTGACGCGGCGGTTGACCTCTTCGTTGCCGAGCGTGGTCGTCGACGGGAAGATGATCGAGCCGCCCTTGGCGCCGCTCGCCAGCACGCATTTGGCGAGCGCCTCGCCGCCGATGCCGGCGGCCGAGGAGAGCTGGCCGGTGTGGCTGATCTGCGAGCGATTGAGGATCTTCGGATCGAACGAGTTCGTCGTGGCGACAGGGATGCCGTTGGCGAAGGCCTTCTTGACGATGTCGTCATAGGCGCCGGACTGCGGTGTCGTCAGGATCAGACCATCGATGGTCGGATCGTTGATCACCTGGTTCAGGATCTCGATCTCGCGCGGAATGTCGTCGACGGGGGCTTCCGAGCCGAGCTTGATCAGGTTGATGCCGAAGGCGTTGGCCGCCACCTGCGCGCCGACATAAGTCGGATCGAAGAAGCCGTTGCCGGCGGTGTGGGTGACGATGGCGAAGGTCAGCTTGCCGTCCTTCGAGTGGAAGTCCTTGGTGGTCGGCGCTTCCTTGGCGGCGTCCTCGAAGCTGTAGCCTCCGACCGCCTTGTCCAGCGTGCCCGACTGGGCGAAGGCATAGGTGCCGACGAGCGAGACCGCCGCCCCGAGGGCGAGCGTCTTCATGAGTCTGGTCATTCTTTTCCTCCCGAAAAGATACCCGGACGTTTCCTCCCGATCCGAGTTGGCGCAGCATATTGAAGGGGTTCGGCCACCGCAACGGTTTGTCCGGCGCCAAGACACCGATTACGTGCGTCTATTCATATGATCATCTCGACTGCGGCAGCCGCGATACTCGCAGACGGCAAAGCGCATTTGTGCAAGCGCGGCATAGATAATCAAAATACTTGTGCGCCGCAATAAAACCGACCGATCAGTCCGGCCGGCGTCTGCTCTCGTGGCAGAGCCGCCGGGCGGCCGCTTCGATTTCCGCCAGTGCCAGAGGCTCGTCGATATTGTCGAGGAAGGGCGCGAGCGGACCAGTGTCGGCGATGTCGGCGAGCCGAACCGCTTCATGCAGAACGCGGATCGGCGAATAGGCGTCGCGGAGATCCTCGAGCGGCAGGAAATGCGCCCGGAGCCGCGCCGCCGCCTCTGTGTCGCCGCCCTTCAGCGCATGCAGCAGCGCGGTCGAGAGATGCGGCGCGATGCAGACGGAGCCGGAAGTGAAGCCGGCAAGGCCGAAGCCGCTCAGATGGTTGATCGCCGGGCGCTCGCCGATGCCGCTGACGATCCGTTCGGCGGTGCCGACGGCGTCGAGCATCGCCGCCAGCGTCGCATCGACGGACGGATTGGCGCGGACGATCGCATATTTGAGGGCGCAGACGGCGCCGTCGTCGAAGAGCGCGGCCAGATCGCGCGGTGCGAGATAGCCCTCCGACCTGACATAGGCGATGAGCGGCCGGCCATAGCGGTCGGCGAGGCGGCGGAGGCCGGTCGCAACCCCGGTCGGCGTCGTCGCCGAGGAGGCCGGCAGCAGCATCGCGGTGGGGAAATCGCGCTCACGCAACGCGTCGACCTGATCGCTCGCCTTTCCGTAGTCGGCGCCGATCGAAGGGATGACCCAGTTCTCGTCGTCCGTCACGCTTTCCAGCAGGTCGAGCAGCGCGCCGAACTCGCTGAGGCCCATATTGTAGAGATTGGCATTTCCGCCGAAGAGGAAGGTGGTGACGCCGCCCTCCACGAGCCAATCGACCAGCCGCGCCGTCTCGGCGCGCGAGAGCGAGCCGTCGCTCGCGCGGGGCAGGGGCGGGACGCTGATGACCGATCGGGCAAGATCGGCCGGCTCAACCGCGTCGGTTTTCATGGGGTCCCCCTCGATCCGAGGCGCGATCTTGTCGCCGGGAACGTGGCGGCGTCAATCGCATCGGCGCGAATTGCGCGACGAATGCCGCGTCATGGTCGACGCCTCAAGGGCGAAATGGCATGGTCCGCCGACGATCCCCGAAGGAAAGTGATCCATGCCCGATCTCGGCCTCAGACCGCTCATCCCGACGCTGCACCGCTTGGCGGAGTGTCCCGTCTATGACGATCGAACCGACCGCATCCTCTTCTGCAACATTCCGGTCGGTGAGATTCACGGCGTCGATCTCGCAACCGGCGAGGAGCATATCTGGCGGTTCCCTGGCCTTGTCGCCTCTTTCGGGCTCTGCGAAAGCGGGCGGCTTGTCGTCGCGCTGAAGGACAGCATCGTCCTGTTCGATCCGGCGACAGGAACAAGCGAGACGCTTGCCTCCGTAGGGGCCGACAAGCCGACAGTGCGCCTCAATGACGGCAAGGTCGGGCCGGACGGCGCCTTCTGGGTCGGCGGCATCAATGAGGCGCCCGACAAGGCAGCGATCGCCGCGCTCTACCGCATCGACGCTTCGGGCAAGGCTGAAACAAAGGTCGAGGGCATCAAGGCCTCGAACGGCCTCGCCTGGACGGCCGACGGCACGACCATGTTCCACACCGATACGCGCGGTGTCTGGATCGATCGCTGGCGCTTCGACCCGGCCACCGGCTCCCTTTCGGACCGGACCCGGATCGCTGAGCCCGACGACAGCATCGGCCGGCCGGATGGCGGCGCCGTCGATGTCGAGGGCTGCTACTGGAGCGCCGGCATCTCCGCCGCCAAGCTGAACCGCTGGTCGGCGGACGGCAAATTGCTAGAGAGCTTCGACATTCCGGCCTCGCCTACGATGCCCTGCTTCGGCGGCGCGGATGGCCGCAGCCTGTTCGTCACGAGCCTTCGCGACGGCCGCTCGGCCGGGCAGCTCGATCGCTATCCGCTGTCCGGAACCGTCTTCGCCGGCACCGCGCCTGTCGCCGGCGTTCCCGCCTTTCGCTTCCGCGATGCCTGAAATGCCGCCTCTGCGCGGCGCTCAGAACTCCTTGAGCGTCGCGCGGAGGGTTGTCGCGCCATAGGCGCTGCGGACGAGGCCGCGCCGCTGCAGGGCAGGGACCAGCCCTTCCGTCACCTCGACGATGTAGCGACGGCTGATGCGATGGAACGGCGCGGTGATCAGGAAGCCGTCGCCGCCGACGGCCTCCATTACCTCGCCCATGCGATCGGCGACCGTTTCCGGCGTGCCGATCAGTTCGATCGAGCCTGACATGCCGCCATCGATGGCGAGCTGGCGCAGCGTCTTGCCGGAACCCCATTGCTGGAACTTGTCGAGCGAGCCCTGTTCACCGTTGGTGACGAGCTTTTCCGGCAGCGGTTTGTCGAGATCGTAGATCGAGAAGTCGATGTCGGTGAAGGAGCCGAACAGCGCCAGCGCCCGCTCGACGAACTGGGGCGAATTCACCGCACGCTCCGTCTTCGCCCGCGCCTCCTCCACCGTGTCGGCGAGGATGGGCGCGGCGAGGAACAGGATCTTGATCTCGTCGGGATCGCGGCCGATCGCGGCTGCCCGCGCGCGGACGTCGTCGCGATAGGCCTTCATGCCCTCGATGCCGTTGGCGGTCGCGATGATCGAATCGGCATATTTCGCCGCGAAGGCGCGACCCTTTGGTGAGCCGCCCGCCTGGACATAGGCCGGACGCTTCTGTGGCATCGGCGCGGTGTTGAGCGGCCCGCGGGAGGAGAAGTACTTTCCCTTGAAATGGATCGGCCTGACCTTGCTGAAATCCGCATAGGTATCGCTGTCGCGGTCCATCACCACGGCGTCTTCATCCCAGGATGCGAACAGCTCACCCACCAGCTGCATATATTCATCCGCCATGTCGTAGCGGAGTTCGCGCGGCGGCAGTTTCTCCAGGCCGAAATTCTGCGCCGCCGTATCTTCGCCCGAGGTCACGATGTTCCAGCCGAACCGGCCGCCGGCGATATGGTCCATGGTGGCGGCGAGGCGGGCGAGCAGGAAGGGCGGATAGGCAAGCGTCGACATGGTCGTGACGACGCCGAGATGGCTGGTCGCCGCCCCGATCAGCGCGGCGAGCGGCAGCGGATCATGCTTTGGCACCATGATCGCCGATTTGAGATACGCTTCGGTCGTGCCTGCCCAGGCCTCGGGCAGCATCAGCGTATCTTCGAACATGATGTAGTCGAAGCAGGCCCGCTCCAGCGCCTTGGCCATCTCGATGTAGAACGCCCCATCCCAAGGCTTGCCGCCGGCGGCGAACGGCTCGTTCCAGGCGTCGATGCCGAAGGTCGTGAACCAGCCGAGATGGAAGCGGGGATCTGCCATTGCCGAACCTCAATGATTTCATCCTGTTGGCATCCAGAATGGAATGAGGGGCGGGGGCTGCAAAGGCGAGATTTGCGCCATTGACGCCAGCGACGAGGCAGTGCTGGCGTGCAGTCTGCTGCCTGGCAGGTCAGTCTTGCGCGGATGTGCGAATGGAAATGACTGGTCTTTGCCAGCAGATGCCGCAAGCGCCGAGCCGGTCGCCCCAAGTGTTCGGCAAGACGATCACAAGGTCATCTTGGCGGCCATGTAGTCATAAAAAAAGCAAGGCTCTCGCGAGCCTTGCTTTCATAGTTCGCGTTCTACCCCTTCAGTGCCGGGCATTGTGCCCTAGGGCTTTCGAATTGATTATTCGAGCCCGGCGGCTGCAGCCTTACGGCGCGCCAGAAGGGGAGCTTCCTCCCAAGACTTAGACCGCGATGCCTGTTCGTGGAACCGAGCTTGAATTCGCCAGTCCCTTTCTTATGGATCGGGACGTTATCCAATGACGAAGGGCTTGTCACCCTTTTGTGCAACACAAGCTCAATTTTTTTGCGTCAATATTGCTGACCTTAGCAAGCGGCACTTTTTGATTGTGCAATGCCTCCCAAAGCGTGCAATGCGGCAAGTATCGGAGGCTGTTCGCTTCCTGTCGCCCGCACGGCCGATCGAGGCGGTTTTCCTTGTATTCGCCATCGTTTATGGCTTGATGACGCCCGTCGACTCGCCCGGAGCCTGTTTCTTATGCGTCTTTCCCGGTCTTTCCTGCCCACGCTGCGCGATACGCCCAAGGAGGCGGAGATTGTCTCCCACCGCCTGATGCTGCGCGCCGGCCTCATCCGCCAGCAGGCGGCAGGCATCTATTCCTGGCTGCCGCTCGGCAAGCGGGTGCTCGCCAACATCGAACGGATCGTGCGCGAGGAGCAGAACCGCGCCGGGGCGATCGAAGTGCTGATGCCGACCCTGCAGTCGGCCGATCTCTGGCGCGAAAGCGGGCGTTACGAGGACTACGGCAAGGAGATGCTGCGCATCAAGGACCGGCACGAGCGCGACATGCTCTACGGGCCGACCAACGAGGAGATGATCACCGACATCTTCCGCAGCTATGTCCGCTCCTACAAGGAGCTGCCGCTCAACCTCTACCATATCCAGTGGAAGTTCCGCGACGAGGTCCGGCCGCGCTTCGGCGTGATGCGCGGTCGCGAATTCCTGATGAAGGATGCCTATTCCTTCGACATCGACGAGGCTGCGGCCCGTCGCGCCTATAATCGCATGTTCGTCGCCTATTTGCGCACCTTCGACCGTCTCGGCGTGAAGGCGATCCCGATGCGCGCCGACAGCGGCCCGATCGGCGGCGACGCGACGCATGAGTTCATCGTGCTTGCGGCGACTGGCGAGAGCGCGGTCTTCCTCGACAAGGCGGCGCTCGAAACGGCCGTGCCCGGCGCCGATACCGACTTCGAGGGTGATCTCACGCCGATCGTGTCCGCCTGGACGGCGAAATATGCCGCCACCGAGGAAATGCACGACAAGGCGGTGTTCGAGGCGATTCCCGAGGAACGCCGCCTCGAGGCGCGCGGCATCGAAGTCGGCCAGGTCTTCTATTTCGGCACCAAATATTCGACGCCGATGGGCGCCAAGGTGACCGGCCCCGACGGCGCCGATCATGACGTGCATATGGGTTCCTACGGCATCGGCGTGTCGCGGCTGGTTGCCGCCATCATCGAGGCGAGCCATGACGACGCCGGCATCATCTGGCCGGCGAGCATCGCACCCTATCAGGTCGGCCTCATCAATCTGAAGGTTGGCGACGCCGGGACTGACGCCGCCTGCGACGGGCTGTACCAGCGCCTCATGAATGCCGGAATCGAAGTCCTTTACGATGATGTCGACGGCCGTGCCGGCGCCAAGTTCGCGACCGTGGACCTGATCGGCCTGCCCTGGCAGCTGATCGTCGGTCCGAAGGGCCTTGCGAATGGCGAGGTAGAGCTGAAACGGCGCGCGACGGGCGAGCGTGAAACGCTTACACTCGACGCGGCGGTGAATCGGCTGGTCGCGGGCTGACCCGCAAGGGGCCGCCGTCGGCTGCAAGGCGCGATTCCCGCGCCCTTCGGGACAGGACCACGATGGCGGAGCCGACAGGCACGAGGCCGTTTTCACCGTTTGAATGGATGCTGGCCGGGCGCTATCTGCGCGCCCGCCGGCGTGAGACGTTCATCTCGATCATCGCCGGCTTCTCGTTCATCGGCATCATGCTCGGCGTCGCGACGCTGATCATCGTGATGGCGGTGATGAATGGCTTCCGTGGCGAATTGATCGGCAAGATCCTCGGCGTCAACGGCCACATGATCGTGCAACCGACCGATACGCCGTTCACCGATTTCGCCGATGTCGCCAGTCGCATCGCCATGGTGAAGGGCGTGAAGGCGGCTATCCCCTTCGTCGAGGGACAGGTGCTCGCCTCGGGCGCCTCGACATCAAGCGGCGCGCTGGTGCGCGGCATCCGGGCGCAGGACCTGCCGAGCCTGCCCGGCGTTTCCTCCAATATCCGCCAGGGAACGCTCGACAATTTCGACGCTGGCGGCGGTGTTGCCATCGGCACGCGGCTCGCGACGGCACTCGGCCTGACGATCGGCGACAAGATCACGCTGGTGTCGCCGCGCGGGGCCGTGACGCCGATGGGCGTGACCCCGCGGGTCAAGGCCTATCCGGTCAACGCCATCTTCGAGATCGGCATGTCCGAATACGATTCCTCGTTCGTGTTCATGCCGTTCGCGGAAGCGCAGCTCTATTTCAACCAGGACGACAAGGCGACGGCGATCGAGATCTATCTCGACGACCCCGAGATGACGGGCATCCTGCGACCGGAAATCGAGACGGCAGCCGGAAGGCCGGTGCTCGTTACCGATTGGCGCGAGCGCAACATGACGTTCTTCTCTGCCCTCGAGGTCGAGCGGAACATGATGTTCATGATCCTGACGCTGATCGTGCTCGTCGCCGCGCTCAACATCATCTCGGGCCTCACGATGCTGGTGAAGGACAAGGGCCACGACATCGCCATTCTCCGCACGATGGGGGCGACGCGCGGCGCGATCCTCCGCATCTTCTTCATCACCGGCGCAGCCATCGGGACGTTCGGCACTCTGTTCGGCGTCATTCTGGGCACCGTGGTGTGCTGGAATGTCGAATCAATCCGCCAGTTCGTTTCCTGGATGACGCGGACCGAGATCTTCTCGCCGGAACTCTACTTCCTCTCGCGCCTGCCGGCGAAGATGGATGGAGGAGAAGTGACCAGCATCGTGCTGATGGCGCTCATCCTTTCCTATCTCGCCACCCTCTATCCCGCCTGGCGCGCAGCCCGGCTCGATCCCGTCGAGGCCTTGCGATACGAATGAGTGATCCCACCACCACCGATCGCCGCATCGAGCGCCGTGCCGCCCCTGCACCCGTTCTCAGGCTTGCCAGCATCGAGCGGCATTTCCGGGAGGGGACCAGCCGCCTCAGCATCCTCGACGGTGCGGACCTCGCGGTGGCGCCGGGCGAACTTGTCGCCCTGGTGGCGCCGTCCGGCGCCGGCAAGTCGACTCTCCTGCATATCGCAGGGCTTCTGGAGAAGCCCGACAAGGGCAGCGTGCTCATCGACGAGGTGCCGGTGGACGCCGTCAGCGATGCCGAGCGCACGGCGATCCGCCGGTTGAAGATCGGCTTCGTCTACCAGTTTCACCATCTCCTGCCGGAATTCTCGGCGCTGGAGAATGTGATGATGCCGCAGCTGATCCGCGGCCTCTCCAAGGTGGAGGCGGCGAAGCGGGCAACCGAGCTCTTGTCCTATCTCCGCCTTGGCGACCGGGTGCAGCACCGGCCATCCGAACTCTCGGGGGGCGAACAGCAGCGCGTCGCGATCGCGCGCGCCGTCGCCAATGCGCCGCGGCTGCTGCTCGCCGATGAGCCCACCGGCAATCTCGATCCGACGACGGCGCATTACGTCTTCGATGCGCTCGCCGCCCTGGTGCGGGCCTCGGGCCTGGCGGCGCTGATCGTCACGCACAACATGGACCTCGCCGAGCGGATGGACCGCCGCATCACGCTTCGGGCCGGAAAGGTCGTGGAACTATGAGTCTTTCGACCGAGCAGCAGCTTCTGATCGAGGCCCGCGTCGCCAATGCCGGGCCCAGCGTCGTCGTCGCCTATCTGTTCTGGTTCTTCCTGTGGTTCGTCTCGGCGCACCGCTTCTATCTCGGACGACCGGGCTCAGCCGTGCTGCAGATTCTGAGCTATTTCATCCTGATCGGCTTCGTCTGGATCCTCGTCGACATCTTCCTCATTCCCGGCATGGTCCGCGCGCGGCAGGATCGTCTCCGTGCCGAATATGCGGCGGTGTTCCGCACCTGATTCGCGGCCGAGACGCGAATTTCCATCTCGGCAGCCGGCTTTTGCCGCTCGTTGCGGCAGTTCATGAGCGCCGCCACAACCGTGGTGCGGCACTGCAGCAAGTCGCGCGGTCATAATGGCGGGCCGCGGTCCTCGATCGTTGACAGCCTCTGCCCCAGTCCGCTTTATCAATCCGGCGATTGAGACACTGCGAACGAAGGCGAGGCGCGGCAGCTTGCGGCCGACCGCGTGAACACGGGAGTTTTGCGTGCCCCGACCCATGAACCGCCCCATGCCCCAGCGAATGGCGCTTCGTCCGAACGGGTCGTTGCTGCAGCGCCCAGACGCTTCTGAGCGCGTCGGCAGGACGAGCTACCTGAAGCCGCTGCTGACGACCATCGCCATCGTCTTCCTCTACACGCCGCTGATGTCGCTCGGGGATTATTCCCTGACGATCGGCACGGTCTGCGCCCTTCTGTTCATCACGATGACGGTCTTCAGCCAGAAGGGGCAGTTCCACTTCATCGGCACTCTCGCGCTCGCGGTGTTGTTTCCCGTCCTCGTCTACGTACTGCACATCATCTTCGATACCAATTACGCGATCGATTTCAGCCGGTTCTTCCTGTCCTATGCGCTCTGGTCGTTGTCCATGATCGTGATTTGGGCCGGCTTCCAGGACGGCGCGTTCATGTCGGTAGCCTGGATCTACCGGACGCTGGTCGGACTGACGATCCTCGGGCTCGTTCAGTATGTCGGAGCCTCGTTCTTCGGCATCTGGTGGGGCTATGACCTGGTTGCCCCATTCATCGGCCTCGACATCTACAACAGCTATCTGACGCTGGGTGTTTCGGAGGGCGTGCGGGCCATCGGCCCCTATTACGAGCCCTCGATGTTCGGCCGGGTCATCGCAACGCTGGTCGCGATCTGCCTCTTCCACAACTACAAGATCGGCACTCTGCTCATCATCCTCTTCATCAACCTGTTGACGACGCGGTCGCTGGGCCTCGTCGTTCTCGGCGGGTTCACGGTGCTGATCTATGGTGCGGCGTCGGCCCGCCAGCTCGGGATCGCGGCGGTCGCCTTGGTCGCGGGCTATCTCGCCTTCGGCGACTTCGTCGCCTCGCGCGTCGAGAACAAGGGCGATGTCGGCAACAACTCGACCTATATCCGCATGGTCATCCCGTTCGATGCGGTCAGCCAGATCCTGCCGACCTATCCCTTCGGCGTGCCGATCGGCGCCAATGCGGCCGTCGTCGAAGAAACCCTGCTTGGGCAGTACAAGAATTTCCGCGAAAAGAAGATCACCAACGGCGTTTACGAAGTCGTGCTCTATTTCGGCATCATCGCGATCGTGGTCATCATTGGTCTGTTGATCTACACGATCATGTTCGCCGTATCGGGGAAGAAGGCCAAAGCGACGATTGCGCTCTTCATCCTCATGTCGACCGCGGCGTCATCGTCTTATCTCAGCGTCGAATCTTCGTTGCTCAATTACATTCTGATCGCCGGTGTCCGGGCGGGCGACAGGCGCAGGAAGCTCGAGGAGGGGCGCAGCCTCTTTTCGGGTGGACAGGTGACGTGGCAGGGCGGGCCGCCCGTCATCGGGACGCGCGGCTAGGATGGGAATGACCGGGCCTATTGCCATGCGCACGCTGAGTGTCATCCATCTGCCCGAATCCGGCAGTTGCCTGCGGCCAGCGCCGGACGACGTATGTCCGTTGGTTTCGTCGGCGCGCCAAAACCTGGCCTTTCGGCCGCCCGCCGACGCTGCGACGCCGGCTGAGATCGAGATGCGAGGGCGTCGTTAGCCATGGTCGATGTGCCCCAACCCCACCGGTCGTCCCACAGGAGCAAGTCGCGCCGGCGCAGTTCTTCGCGTGGCCAGACCTGGCTGCCCTCGAGCGGGCTTTCCCGGCGCCAGATGATCTATGCGTTCGGTCTGATCGTCGTGACGGCCATCGTCGCGATCCCGCTGCGGCTGCATTATTCGAGCGATGTCACCACGGACGCTGCCGTCAATCCGTTCTGGCGCAAGGATGGTGCCGCGGGCCTGATCGCGGCCGCCGATGATCTGCTGCAGCAGGAGCCGCCGGCGGTCGGGGAGGCAGCCGATCTTTTGAAGCAAGCGCTCGAAGCCAGCCCCCTCAATGTCACGGCGCTCGCCATGCTCGCCTCGGCGGAACAGCAGCTCGGCGACAATGCGCGGGCGACCCAGCTCTACGACCTCGCATTCGCCCGCACCAAGCGCGACGTGGACGTCCTGCGCTGGAAAGCGCAGCGCGCGGCAGATCCGCCCGATGCCAAGGCGCTTGTCTATGCGATCGACCTGATGCTGCGCCTTTCGGTCGATCCCTCGAAGAATGATAGCCTGCTTCAGGCCCTGACCCAGCTCGTTGCCGAGCCCTCGTCGACCGAGCCCCTGGTCGAAGCGCTTATGCGGCGGCCCAACTGGGCCAATGCCTTCCTGACGGCGGTCAGTACCGGGGCGCAGAGCGACCGCGCCGCCGACCTCTTGTCGTCGTTGCCGCCCGACATCGCGACCGACGACGTCTGGAGCGTGCTGCTGGCGCGTCTCATCGGCTCGGGGCAGGGACCGGTGGCCTATTCGCTGTGGGTCACGCGCGAGGTCACGGATTCGTCCGAAGCCATCCCGTATCTGAACGATGGCGGCTTCGAGCGCATGCAGCACATGCTTCCATTCGATTGGAACATCCGCAAGACGAAGGGCGTCGAAGTCACGCGGACCCAGGAGGGGACGCAGGACGGCGGCTTCGCTCTCAAGCTCGATTTCGTGTCCCCGGTCATGTACCGCCATGTCTGGCAGTATCTGAGCCTGGCGCCCGGAATCTACACGTTGTCCGGCTCGGTCAAGCTCGACTCCCTGGTGGCAGCACGTGGCCTGCAATGGCGCGTCATGTGCGTGAATGACTCATTCGACGTGATCGGCGAATCGGAACTGCTCCAGGGCAACACGCCCTGGCGAAAGTTCGAGGCGAGCCTGACGGTGCCCGACACCGGCTGCGACACGCAGTTGCTGCGGCTCGAGGTTCCCGCGCGCATCCAGGCCGAGAACGCCATCACCGGAACGGCCTGGTTCGACGCGATGGACATCCAGAGACAGCCGTCAGGGCAAAAGTGAGGGGCTGAGCCGGTGCTGCAATATCTTGCCATCATGCTTTGGGTGCTCGCTCTGCTGCTCGGCGGCGGCACGTCCGTCGGCCTCTCGCGCGACTATCTCCTTGAGATCGTCAGCGTTCCGATCATCGTTCACTGCCTGCTGGCCGAGATGAACAGTGGCGCCGGCCGAAACGCCCGCCTGCCGTTCGCGATCATCGTGGCGACGCTCGCGGTCATGCTGCTGCAACTGCTGCCGCTGCCCGGCGGTCTCTGGTCCCTGTTCGCCGTGCCGCAGCCGATTTCCGACGTCTATCAGGCGATCGGCGCATCGATCGGCTGGCGTTCGATCAGCGCAGCGCCGCATGCGACGGTTTATGCGATTGCCGCGTTGCTGCCGCCGATCGCCATGTTCCTGCTCGTGATGCAGCTCGGCCCCTCGGAGCGGCGGACGATGGTGTTCGGGGTCATCGTCGCTTCTGCCGTCGTGGTCATCCTGGCGATGATGCTGGTTGCCGGCGAAAGCAAGGATTTCGGGACTCTCGCGGACGCCAACCGCGGCTATGCCGTCGGTCCGTTCAGCAACAAGAACCACTTCGCGGCGCTGATCTATTGCATGGTCCCGCTGACGGTCGCATGGACCTGGGATCAGCTTGGCCGTCGGTCAGCGAGGAGGCTGGTCGTCATCGGCGCCGGCGTCGCGATCGTCCTGGTGCTGCTTGTGGGCCTCAATGTCAGCAACTCCCGCGCCGGCGTCGTCCTCGCTGGTGTCGCGCTCGTCCTGTCGGCGATCATGATCCTCAGCGAGCTCCGCGGCGGCGCGCGCCGGTCGCCCTATGCCGTCGGCGCGATGGCCGCATTGGTCTTGATCGGCATCGTCGTTCTGGTGGGCTCGATCGTCCTAATCAACGATCGCGGCGGCGCGACCGATTCCGCCCGTGCCGCGATGCGGGAGAAGTCGATCGCGATCATCGAGGAGCAGGGCGGCAGGGGCACGGGCTTCGGGACCTTCGTGCCCGTCTACATGATGCACGAAGACATCAACGACATCATCCCGACCTATATCAACCACGTCCATAACGACTGGATCGAGACGGTGCTGGAAGGCGGCTTCATCGTGATCGCGATCCAGCTCGCCGCTCTCGTCTGGTGGGCTACGGCCGCATGGAGCGTCTGGCGCCGAGGGCGAGGCGGCGCGCTCGCCAAGGCTGCGACGATCTCCTCGCTGCTGCTGATGGCGCATTCGCTCGTCGACTATCCGCTCAGGACCGGAGCTCTGCTGGTCACTTTCGCGGCCTGCTGCGCCATGATGTGTGCCGTTCGCGAGAGCGGGCGCGAGGCAGTCCGAGAGGTGGAAGCGCCGCGGCAACGAAGCCGGACGCCTCGGCCCCGAAGTGTCCAGGCGCATGGCGCCGGTCGGGCCGCCTAGGACCGCCTGACGGTGCGCGCGAGCGCTCGCGATTGATATCGCTACCCTCGATCGGTTGCGCTGTGTGCTGCAATGCGGCAAAAAGGGTTGGGGGCACCGTTTAAGCGAGGACCGATCGTCTTGGAACGGAATAAGCACATCGAGTGCCTCGACGGCTTGCGCGGCATTGCCGCGTTCTGGGTCCTGACAGGGCACGCAATGTTCCTGACGGGCTGGGGCTTCCGCCTGATCACGCGCGCCGACCTCGCCGTCGATCTGTTCATCCTGCTGTCCGGCTTCCTGATGACGTTTCATTACGAAAGCCGGAAGGAAGCCGAGCCCTGGGTTCGGTCTTCGACCTGGATGATCTTCTGGCTGCGCCGCTTCTTCCGCATTGCGCCGCTCTACTATTTCGCCCTCGTGATCGCACTCATCCTCGGCCCCCAGATCGGCGAGATGCGCAACAGCATCGCCGTGCTGCTGCCGGAGACGGCGACGGAATATGCGCGCTATGCCGACCAGAGCTTCAGCAACCTCCTGATCCATGTCTCCTTCGTGTTCGGCATGCTGCCAGACTATGCGTTTCGGACGGCGCTGCCGGACTGGAGCATCGGGCTGGAGATGCAGTACTACATAGCATTCCCGTTCATCATGCTGCTCTGGCTGGCGCTCGGCCCCGTGTTCGCAGCCGTCCTTCTCTGCGCCGGGCTGATCGTCACTGCATTCTTCGGCCATTCGTTTCTGGCTGAATTCCCGATGCCGTCGATCCTCATCGCCAAGCTTTCCGTCTTCCTGGCGGGGATGCTGATCGCGCATGGCATGCATCTCCCGTTCCGCAAGGCGATCGGCTATCTGGCGCTGGCGGTCATCGCCGCGCTGCTGCCGATCTGGCATTTCGACGGTATCAGCGTGAATGTCGTCCGGGCGCTGCTGGTGATGGCCCTTTTCGGTCTCGTGACTGCGAAGCGGCTGCCCGAGCGCTTCGGCCTGAGGGAGATCGGCCGGCTCGGCAACAAGCTGCTGTCACGCGCGCCACTCCGCTTCATGGGCGACGTTTCGTTCGGCGTCTATCTGGTCCATCTGCTCGTCCTGATCCCCGTTGCCGGATTCCTCATCAAGACCTTCGGGACCGGCATGGCGCCGATGACGCGGTTCTTCATCGCTTATGCCGTGACACTGGCGGTCGTTTATCCCCTCGCTTGGCTGCTGCATATCGGCATCGAGATGAACGGCATCCGGCTCGGACAGCAGGTGGTGCGCTGGTTCAGAAGCCGCTGGCAGCCGGCGGCCGCCGGCGTCGCGACGTCTCGCTGAACCGGGCTGGAGCATGCCTCGGCGGCGCGCTGAGGCCGCCTGCCAAAGTCTCCTCCTTGCGAAGGCAGCCGCGCTTGCGGCGTCTCGGCGGATCGCGGACTAAACCCAAAGCTCCGTGGTCGGGCTCAAGAAGACAGCGCTCCGCAAATCATCATCCGGCGCAAAGGCGCGCGGCTCCTTTGACCCCTCCAGAAGGGGACGCGAACCGCTGTCCTCTTCAATCGTCATGGCCATTCCGTTGTCGAGGACAATCTTCATGGCCGTTCTGGAGATGTCGACCGAGCCGATCGTTCGCCCTACAAGCTGTGGCGAAAGCTCATCACTGGCGCTTGAAAGCCATGGCTTCGGAGTGCCATTGGCCGCGTAGTACAAGTCCTGTACGCGTCGCCCATCGACCTGCAGCCAGTCGCCCGCACCCCATATCGCGATCATCAACCACTCTTCGCCGAGCCGCAGACCGAAGAAGCCTGGACCGCCCATTCCATAGGTTCCGGCGCAGGCGGTGATCTCGTCGATTACCCTACCGACGACGTCAGCCGCGCGCAGGGGCTGGGGCTCGAAATCAACCATCTCCGCAGACGGCCCCAGTCCGCGTTCCTCTTCTGGAATCGGCGCGCCGGCTGGAAGCTCGAATTTCGTGATGATCGTCGTCATTCCTTGCTCCGCGTCGTTCCATCGAAGAAGGGGATAACGCGCTCGGGCCATCGTCCCAAGCCGGCACGATCAGAGCCGCACGGATTCTTGCCCGAGTTCGGCGGTAGAGGCTGTCGATCCTGGGCCTAGGGGCTGACGATTCGGCGGGATTGCGAGACGATCTCAGCCGCACAGAAGACTGGTCAGCCGCCGCCGAGCCGACTGAGGGCGACGGCGCCGAGCGAGTTGACCGTCCGTAGCGCGACGCTCGTCGCGACGGTCGGCCATGCGAGGCCGAGATTGTTGCGCTGGCAGCGCACCGCCTCGCGTATCAGGCGGCCCTTGTTCGATCCCGATGTCGAGGCCTCGGAGAAGTCGTTCTCGCTGACCGTGATATCCGTCGTCGCGAAACTGCGCTTGTCCCGCCACATCCGCGTGATCACGTCATAGTCGCCGCAGACCTTGAACGAGAGGTCGAACGGGTAATCGAGATGGACCTCGCGGCGGAAGGCCGTCGCCTGGTGCAGGCCCGGCTGGCCGTGCCAGATGAAGTCAGGCTTCCTGACCGCGCGCCGGATTCGCTTCGCTGGAAAGCGCATGATCGAGGCGCCGTAGAGCACGTCGACACGCTGCGCCGTCAACGCGTCATGGAGCCCGGAGAGGACGTTCGCATCGGCGAAGAGATCGCCGCTGTTCATGAACATCACATAGTCGCCGGTGGCGCGCGCGAGCCCCTTGTTCATGGCGTCATAGATGCCCTTGTCGCGCTCGCTCGAGGTCGAGATGCGGTCGCTGCGCCAGTCGGCGATCAGGTCGGCCGTCCCGTCGGTCGATGCGCCATCGACGACGATCCATTCGAAGTTCTCGAAGCTCTGCGAAAGGACCGAGTCGCGCGTCGCCAGCAAGCCGGCCTTGTCGTTGCGGGTGATGGTAACAACCGAAAACGCGAAGCTCATGACATCACCTCTGAAAGTACCCGCCGTTACTCAGGCCGCTTCGGGTCGCTTGCGCCAGCGCATGAACCGCGCCGGGCTTCCCGCAACGATCGCGCCGGCTTCGACATCGCTGCGCACCAGAGAGCGCGCACTCACGACCGCAGCGCGGCCGATGCTGACGCCGGGCATGACGAAGCAATCGGCCGCGACCCAGGCCTCGTCGCCGATCGTGATCGGCTCGCCGAGGATGTCGAATGCCATCCGTTCCGGATCATGGCTGCCGGTGCAGAGATAGCTCTTCTGCGAGACGACGGCGCAGCGGCCGATGGTGATCGGCGCCAGCGAATAGAGTGTGACGTCGTCGCCGATCCAGGCGTTCTCGCCGATGGTGACGTTCCACGGATAGGTGACGCTGACCGAGGGGCGCAGCAGTACGCCAGGCCCGACCTTGGCGCCGAACAGCCGCAGCAGCATGCGGCGCCAGCCGAAGAACACCTGCGGCGAGGCATGGAAGAGAACGGCCTGGACGATCCACCAGAGCTGGACGACGACAGCCGAGCGGCCGCGAAAACCGGCAGGAAGCGAGAACCGCCGGAGATCCTGGAACGGATAGGGGTTCGCCGGGTCGTCCGGTCCGAATTCTGGCGGTGCTCCGCGCGTGTCGTTGTTCATGGCGGCTCCGTCAGGCAAAGGCTGGCGAGGAAGCGGCGGTACCGTGGCTCATGCAGCCTCCGCCACGACGGATGGCCGCCTGATGATCTGCGGCGCGATGAAGACGAGGATCACGACCCAGACCAGCGCCGCCGGCCCGACAATCACGGCAAGCTTCAGCGCCGGATGAATGCCGGCCGGCAGCTCGGTCGACGCGAATTTGCCGGCAAGTGCCGCGAGGCCCGTCGGGATTGCGACGCGGGCACCATCGAGGAGGGCTGCGAGATGCTGGCGGACGTTGAAGGGGCCGCGGCGGCCGGAGATGTAGACGGAGACTGGCGCGCAGAAGAAGAGCGAGGCGAGGCCGAAGCCCAGGGCCGAGGCGAACGGGCTGATGAGCGAGCCCGCCACCGCGGCACCGCCGCGCACGGCAAGGTCGATCCCGCCCCAGCCGGCGAGCGTGCGGACGCGGCCCTGGCTGATCAGATAATGGCTGAACGGCCCGAGCACGCAGAAGCCCATGATGGTGAGCGAGAAGGCGCGCAGGAAATGCCCGCTCGCCGCCCATTGCGGCCCGAACAGAACCGCCACGATGTCGTCGGCCGAGATCAGGCTGATGAGGCCCATCGGCACGAAGGTGATCGTGGTGATGACCAGCGTCCAATGATAGATCCGCCGCGTCAGGTCCTCGTTGTCGGAAACGCGGCAGAGCAGGGGGAACTGGACCGCCATGAAGGGCAGCAGCACGAAGGTCAGCGGGAACATGACCAGCTGCAGCGCCCGCGAGAACTGGCCCACGGTCGCGGCATCATAGAGATAGCCGACGGTGAGCTGCGGCACGTTGTAGACGAGATAGCTCAGTATCTGGAACGCCCCGGCACCGAAGCCAAAGATGACCGCGTTGCGATGCGAGCGGAATTGCTTCGGCCAGTGCGGCACCCAGCCGCCGAGCTTCAGGTAGAACGCGGCGCTGATCGCCGCCTGGGCCAAGGCGCCCCAGATGACGGACCAGCCGCCGAAGCCGAACGCGGCGAGCGAGATGGCGACGGTGGCGCCGACCAGGATGCCGCTGAGATCGGAGATCGCGATCGGGACGAAAGCGAGTTCCCGGCGCAGCGTCGCGGCATGCTGCGAGGTCAGGCTCGTCAGCATGAACGAAGCGGCGAGCACGACCAGCATGGGCGCGATCGGCTGGCGGAACACCGTCGAAAGCAGCGGTGCGCTCGACAGCATGACGATGGCGCAGATCGCCGTGACGGCAGCGTTGACCCAGAACAGAGCATCGCGCCGGGCGACGTCGAGTTCCGTCTGGTAGATGATCGACGACGACAGTCCGAGATCGCGCACGATCGCCAGGAAATTGGTAATCGTCAGCGCGATCGCCGCGATGCCATATTCGGCCGGCGTCAGCAGGCGCGACAGGACGACGAGCTGGGCGATGTTGACAGCAGCCGAAACGCCACGCTGGCCATAGGCGATGAGCGTGCTCCGCTTCGCGCGGACCATATAGCGTTCCGCGCGTGCACCAGCTGTTTCGATGTCCGTCGTCGTGTCGCTCATACGGCGAACTGCGACTTCCATGCCGCGATGGTGTCGTGCGGCAGCGAGAGGGTGATCGAGCGGCCCGGTCCGAAATGCGTCTCCATCGACGCGTCGGAGAAGTCGCTGATGATCGGCAGGCCGAAATCCTTGGCCATTTCCTTGGCGCGATTGTCGATCGGAACGATCCGCGAATAGCGGCCATACTGCAGCGCCCGGATACCGGCATGCAGACGCATGCCGACATATTCGGTCGGGACGCTGAGCGCGTCGTTGAACGCCTTCAGCGTCGGATCGATGATCTCGAAGCCGTCGATCTTGAGCGACTTGATGTAGTTGTAGTCGCCGATGCCCTGCAGCCAGATCGCGCGGCTCGAGTAGCGCTTCCTCAGCGCATCCAGCATCGCATTGTCGCGTTCGATGTTCGGATGGTAGTCGGTGACGGTCGTGATGACGCGGTCGACCGGCTCCCTGACCGCCTTCTGAACGGCCTCGTTGTCGACATGCCAGAGCGTCGGGCAACCGGTGTTGACGACCTTCGGGATGCCCGATTTCTGCAGGTTGGCCACCGTGTACTGATCGCGCACCGCATGGGTATGCTTCGACGACAGGGCGCGCTTCAGCATGGTGCGGGTGTAGAGATCAGGGCTCTGCTGATACTGCCACCAGCCGACGCCGAGCAGGACGACGTTCTTCATGAAGGCGACGTCGAGCGGGCTGATCTTCCACTGCCGATAGCGCAGCATGTGCGACGACAAGAGGTTGGTGCCGCCGACAAAGGCCATGTCGGCGGCGCGCAGCAGCTTCTTGCCGTTCTTGCCGAGCGGGAGCGTGGTCGGAACGGGGATGACCATGGCGCGCGGATAGAGCTCGCGCACCGTCAGCCGCACCGCATCCATGATGATCTGGTCGCCGATATTGCCGCTGCCGACGCTGGTATCGAACAAGACCACCAGAGAAGGCTTGGTCAGACGTCCATCGAGATCACTGGTCAATCGCCCGTTTCCTTTTAGCTCTATTCGTTGGTTGCGCGGAGCGCGGCGGCCGCGCTGGCCTTCCTTACGCGGTATGCATGACGGGCGCGTGGGCCATGACCTTGAGGTCCTCGGCGACCATTTCGGCGACGAGGGCATCGAGGCCGGTCTCGTGGCTCCAGCCGAGCTTGGCCTTGGCCTTGGCCGGATTGCCGATCAGCAGCTCGACCTCGGTCGGGCGGAAATAGCGCGGATCGATCGCCACCAGCACGGCGCCGGTCTTCGCATCGAGACCCTTCTCCTCGACGCCTTCACCCTGCCAGTTGATGGTGATGCCGACATGCGAGAAGGCCTTCTCGACGAAGGAGCGCACCGTATGCGTCTCGCCGGTCGCCAGAACATAGTCATCCGGCTGCTCCTGCTGCAGCATCAGCCACATGCCGCGCACATATTCCCGCGCATGGCCCCAGTCGCGCTTGGCGTCGAGATTGCCGAGATAGAGGCGGTCCTGCTTGCCGTGATGGATCGCCGCCACGGCGCGCGTGATCTTGCGCGTCACGAAGGTCTCGCCACGCAGCGGGCTCTCATGGTTGAACAGGATGCCGTTCGAGGCATGCATGCCATAGGCCTCGCGGTAGTTCACCACGATCCAGTAGCCATAGAGCTTCGCCGCCGCGTAAGGGCTGCGCGGATAGAACGGCGTCGTCTCCGACTGCGGGATCTCCTGCACCTTGCCGTAGAGCTCCGAGGTCGAAGCCTGGTAGAAGCGCGTCTTCTCGGTGAGGCCGAGCAGGCGGATCGCCTCGAGCAGGCGCAGCGTGCCGATCGCGTCGGCATTCGCGGTGTATTCCGGCGTCTCGAACGAGACCTGGACATGGCTCTGCGCGGCGAGATTGTAGATCTCGTCCGGCTGCGTCTGCTGCACGATGCGGATCAGATTGGTCGAATCCGTCATGTCGCCATAGTGCAGGATGAAACGCGGATGGCTCTCGTGCGGATCCTGGTAGAGATGCTCGACACGGCCCGTGTTGAACGACGACGACCGCCGCTTCACCCCGTGAACCACATAGCCCTTCTCAAGCAGAAGCTCGGAAAGATATGCGCCATCTTGACCCGTCGCGCCGGTGATCAGCGCCGTCTTCTTGCCATCCGTAGCCATTGGGGATCCAAGTTTCCTTCGGAACGATTTGATTGAGGACGAGTACGTAACGATGTTGCCGCCGAAGCTGCAGCGGCGAAAGTCTGGACGCGAGACTTCCTGAGATCACGTCCGGATGGGATTTTCCAGAAACCAGTGATAGGCCTTTGAGAGACCGTCCTCGAAGGAGGTGGTTGCCTTCCATCCGAGCTGGTTGATTTTGGCGACGTCCATGCGCTTGAGCATGGTTCCGTCGGGCTTTGTCGTGTCCCAGCGAACCTCGCCGCTGAACTTGGTGACGCGGCGGACGGTGTCGGCGAGCTCGGCGATGGTGATGTCGTCGCCGGTACCGACATTGACGTGCTCATGGCCGGAATAGGTCTTGAGCAGGAAGACGCAGGCATCGGCGAGATCGTCGACATAGAGGAACTCGCGCCGCGGCGTTCCGGTACCCCAGCAGGTGACGGCGGCATCGCCGCGCTGCTCGGCCTCGTGGAAGCGGCGGAGCAGGGCCGGGATCACATGGCTCTTCTCGGGATCGAAATAGTCGTTCGGGCCGTAGAGATTGGACGGCATGGCGGAGATGAAGTCGACGCCGTGCTGCTTGCGATAGGCCTGGCAGAGCTTGATGCCGGCGATCTTGGCGATCGCGTACCACTCGTTGGTCGATTCGAGCGGTCCGGTGAGGAGGGCATCCTCGGGAATGGGCTGCGGCGAGACCTTCGGATAGATGCAGGACGAGCCGAGGAAGAGCAGCTTGTCGGTGCCGACCTTGAAGGCGCCGTGGATGAGATTGGCCTCGATCATGAGGTTCTCGTAGAGGAAGTCGGCCGGGTAGGTGTCGTTGGCGAGGATGCCGCCGACCTTGGCGGCCGCGACGATCACGACATCGGGCTTGGTGCGCTCGAGGAATGCGGTGACGGCGGTGGGATCGCGAAGGTCGGCCTCGGTGCGGCTCGCGGTCACGACCTCGACGCCGTCGCGCTCCAGCCGGCGGACCACCGCCGAGCCGACCATGCCGCGATGCCCCGCCACATAAACACGGCGATTCGTGAGCGAGAACTCCATGGCCAGCCCGATCCTTTCGCTATTGCTATTACGTTTGTGCGATGCACAATGCCTCAGGACGCGTTTGATGTCGAGACCCGCAAGATGCTGCAATCGCTAATACTGTTCCAAGGGGCGGAGGTATTCCACGCCCCTCGAACCTGCCAGCCACGGCCAGATCCGATGAGCGCGATTGTGCAGATGCTTCCTGTCGGACGCGATGGCGAAATTAGGCTCGGCGTCGACGGCAGTCACGGAGGCCCGGTCGATCGAGGGCCTTTGGCAGTGTCTCCGACTGAGGCTGCAACCTTGGCGGATCGCTCGTTGGAACGCATGCACAGGTGCGGCGTCCGCATTCGGTTTGATGCTTGTCAGGATGACATCGAGGTCGGCTATATCGGCGCCATGTCAGAGCTTTGAGGGTCGGTTGTTTCTCGCGCCGATGAGGGGCCCCTTCCAGGGAACACCATGCGTATTCTTCACCTGAACATCCGCGCCACCCAGGGCGGCGCCGGCCGTGTCGCCCTCGATCTGCATCGCCGGCTGCAGCGCAAGGGCCTCGATAGCCGCTACCTCTATGGCTATGCCTCGCGCATCAAGGACGACGCTCTCGTTGCCGGCGACCCGACGATCGAGCGCATCGGCACGCGACCGAGTGTGCTGACGAACTTCGTCGCTCACCGCCTCGTCGGGCGCGACATTTCGACCGGCCGCGCCGATGTGCTGCGCGAAGCCATCGAATGGGCCGACGTCGTTCATCTGCATTGTCCGCATCATTACTATATGAGCTGGCCGCACTTCATCGACCTCGTCACCCGCGCAGGGAAGCCGGTGCTGGCGACCGCGCATGACTGGTGGTTCATCACCGGGCGCTGCGGCTTCATCGAATCCTGCACCGGCTGGCAGCGGGCCTGCGGCGAATGCGGCGAGATGCGCCATCGCGATCTGCCCTCGCTGTTCGATTTCTCGCGCCACTATCGCGCCGAGAAGCTCGAATCGATCCGTTCGCTCGGAAGCGCGATGCGCTTCGCCTGTCCATCCGAGCACATCGCCAACGACTATCGCTCCGTCTACCCGACGGTCGCAATCGATGTCGTGCCGAACACTTATGATCTCGCCTTCGAGGAAGCGCTGGATACCGTCGAGCGGCCTGCAGCGCGCAGCGGCATGGTCTGCTCGGCCTCCGACCTTTCTTCGCCCGGCAAGGTCGACCAGGGCTTCTTCGAGCGTGTCCTCGCTGAGACCGGGGTGCCGATCTCCTTTGTCGGACGCAACAGCCCGTTCAGCGGCCCGAACGCGATCAATCGCGGCGAGATTCGCGGCCGCGACGAACTGGCCCGGGTGCTTCTGGCGGCCAAGGGCCTCATCTTCACGTCGCGGATGGACAATGCGCCGCTGACCCTCATGGAAGCTCTGGCGGCCGGCTGCTACGTCGTCGCCTATCCCTCGCCGGCCGCGGCCGAGATGCTCCGCCGCGTCGGCGGTCGCTGCGTCCGCGACCAGGACGAGGCGATCGAGATCATCAGGAACGATGCGGCGGCGTCGCTGTTCGGCGGGGTCGATCACGCAGGTCTCGAAGCGCGGGCGCGGGCCGAGTTTGCCGGCTCCGTGATCATCGATCGCTACACGGATTTGTATCGGGCGGCAGTCTCGGGTGCGTCCGCTGGACGGGCCGAGGACAAGGCAGTGCGGGCGGAGGCGTCTCGATGACGATGGATTCTGGGGATCGGCAACTGCCGAAAGGGCAAAACGGCGTGTTCTATGTCTATCCCGACTTCGGCAGCGTGCGCGATCTCGGCCTCTTTCGCGTCGGCGGCGCCGGACTTGCCAACTGCCTGCTGTCTTGGGCGAAGGCGTCGGTGATCGCCGAGCGCAGCGGCGCTGTCCGACTGTCTCCTACCTGGCCCTCGCTCAAGATTGGACCGATCATCCGCCGCGAACGCGACTGGCGGCATTATCTCGGCCTGTTCGTGCCGGAGCAGGACAGCATCTCCGGCCTCAAGCGGCTGCAGATCCTGGCGACCGCCAAGCGCGTGACGTTGTCCAAGGTCAGCGATGTCTGCGTGCCGCAGCCGGACACGATCTATGTCGTCAATGGCAGCAATGTCGCACCGGACTATTTCGACGGGCTCTTTGACCATCGCCAGGACATCGTCGCGCGCTTGCTGGCAATGACGCAGGCGAGCGTCAAGGCGCGGGCGGACCGGAATGCCACCGCCGACATCGCCGTCCATGTCCGGCTCGGGGATTTCGGCGCGGTGCCGCAGGGGACCGTTCCCGCAGCTGCAGCGGTCAATCTCAGGCTGCCGATCGACTGGTATGTCGACCGGATCGAGCGCCTCCGCGCGACGTTGGCGCGGCCACTCAGCGTCACGATCTTCAGCGATGGCACCGACGAGGAACTGCTGCCGCTGCTGCGCCTTCCGGACACCAGACGGGCGACGGGCGGCAATGCGCTCTCGGACATCCTGTCGCTGTCGCGGGCGCCTATTCTCGTCGCTTCGGGCTCGACCTTCAGCATGTGGGCCTCGTTCATCGGCGCGGGCGTTTCGCTCTGGGCGCCGGGTCGGCTGTTCCAGAAGTTGAAGGCGGATCCTGACGGCGAGATCGAAACCGCGCTCGGTGATGAACTCCCGGCCTCCTTCGTTGCCGCAGCAGAGCGGGCACTGGATCGGCGGCGCGGCTGACTGCGACCGCCGCATTGGCGCCGCACTGCTGTCGTCGGCTGGGGGCGATGTTCAACGGCGGAGACTGGAGCGCATGGATCGGCATTGGTTGAGACGGACGATCCATGACAGGGCGCTGCAGATCAGCGCGCTCTTGCCTGCTCTCGCTCTCGTCACCGCCGGCTCGGCTGCATGGGCGCAATCGCCCCCGCAGACGGAGGCGGTCCTCGCTTTCAAGGTTCTGCCGAGCGACCCGCCCGGAGCGATCCAGGCCGCCGTTGACCGGGCAGTGGCGGCCCGAAGCGGGGGGGATCAGCGTCCGATCACCATCACGCTCGCGCCCGGCCTCTACCGTCCATCAGCCCCGATCGCGATCAGCGGCGATTTCGGGCCCGCCGGCCTGACCATCGCGGGCGGGCCGGGCGGCCCGGTCGAGATCAGCGGCGCGGTCGTCCTGAAAGCCGCGGACAGCTTCCGTCCGAGCGGCAAGGACCGGCTGGCGTTGGCGGCCGCCGGCACCGATGCCAAGGCAATGATCTTCATTCCCGCGACCGAGCTTTCAGCCGCCGGCTGTGCCGGATCCAGCGCCGCTGCGGTCGATGACCCCGCTTATGGCGCCGGCCTGTATCAGGGTGCCGCGGTGCTCTCGGTCGCGCGCTGGCCGCAGTCGGGTTATGTGACGACCAAGCGGCTGCCCGATCCCGGCCCGGGACTTTTGAGGATCTCGGTTCCCGGCGCCAATCTTCCGGCCTGGTCGGCGGACTCAACTCTCTGGGTCGAGGGCTACTTCCGCAACAGCTATACGTTCGAGCGGCTGCCGATCTCGGCCTTCGACGGCAATGTCATCGACATCCCGATCACGGGCCCCGCGCCCGGCGTCGGCTGGCAGCCGCGAATCGCGATCGACAATGTCAGCGACGGCCTGAAGCTGCCGGGCGCCTATGGTGTCATGGGTGGCTGTCGCACGGTTGCGATTCACAGTGCCGCCCCCGGCGCGCCGATTGAGAAGGCGTCGCTCGACGCGGTGTTCCTGATCAACACGGCGAAGAACGTCACGATCAAGGGGCTGTCGGTCGGAAAGGTGCAAAAGACCGCGATTTCGGTCCTGAATTCGCAGGGAATCACCGTCGCGGATTCGGCTGCCGGCTGGGCGGGGGAGGGCATCATCGCCCGCGGCAGCACGGACGTGGTCGTCCGGCGGACGGTCGTCCACGATACGGGCGGCCGCGGCATCGTGGTGAATGGCGGCGACCGCACGACGCTCACGTCGGGCGGGAACAAGATCATCGACAGCGTCGTGACCAATTTCGGCCTGATCAACAAGTCCTATCATGCCGGCGTGACGCTCTCCGGCGTCGGGGCCGAGATCTCGGGTTCGCTGGTCATGAACGGCCCGCATGCGGGGCTGATCTTCTTCGGCAACAACCATCTGATCCGCAACAATGAATTCACGCGGCTGGTCATGGACGGAGGCGACGCGGGCGGCGTCTATGTCGGCCGCGACTGGACGCAGCGCGGGACGCATATCGAGGGCAACTATTTCCACGATATCGGCTCGGACGTGTTCGGGATCGGTGGAACGCGCCCGTCGTCAGTCTATCTCGACGACTATTCGAGCGGAATCACGGTCGAGCACAATCTCTTCGTCAGGACGTCCTATGGCGTTCTGGTCGGCGGCGGCCGCGACAACATCGTCCAGTCGAACAGCTTCGTCGCCGCCGCGCCGGTCGCGATCCGGTTCGATTCGCGCGGCGAGACCTTCGGGCGCGACACTGTGCTGGATCCGACGCAGGCGCCCTTGCGCGTCCTGCGGGATGTCCCCATCGACGGCGCGCTCTACAGAAAAGCCTATCCACACCTTGCGACGATCCTCACGGACGATCCGCGCAAGCCGAAATACAACGTCATCGACAAGAACCGCTATTTCGGCGCGGTGCCGTTCTGGCTGTTCAGCAATGCGCAGCAGTTCAATACGATCGAGCCGCCCTTGGTCGGCAACATCGACACGGCTCTCGTTAATCGCTGCGTCGACCAGAGCGAGGCAACCCTCGAGTTCCTGCGCGGCGCCGGTGTCGTCAACGGCAGCACCCCGGTCAGCAGCCGGCTGCAGGCACTCGGCGATCTCCGCTATTTCAGTCTCGCGGCCTCGAAGGTCACGGCGCAGCGGCCAGCCTGCTGATCAAAACCGAGGGGCTCAGATCGCCGTAAGGCCGCCCTTCCGGGCGGCCTCGCCTCGCGGTCAGGTGCGCGGCTTGAAGCCGGCCCGGCGCGGCTTGCCGGCAAAGGGCTTTCCAGCGAAGGGCTTGCCGCCGCCCGGACGATGCGAACGGGCGGGGGCAGCGCCCGGCGCCTCGGCCGGTTCAATGCGAATCTCTTCCTCGCCGCCACGACGAATGGCGATGGCGAATCGCTCCGCCGCCTCGGCGGTGATCTCGAACTTGCTGTCGCGCTCGAAGATCTTGATCGCGCCGATCTCGTTCTTGGTGACATGGCCGCGCCGGCAGATCAGCGGCAGCAGCCATTTCGGATCGGCGTTCTTCGTCTTGCCGACCGAGAGGCGGAACCAGACCATCGGCTTGTCGGCATTGCTGGACGGGCGTTCGCTGTCGCCCTCGCGCGGCGGCGCGCGGAAGGAGCGATCGGCCGAATCGCCGTCTTCGCGGCGCCGACGATCGGGGCGCTCACGCGTCTCGTTGCGGTCGCGGCGACCCGGACGTTCGTCGGACGAGGGGCCGGCGTCGAACAGTTCCTCGGGCTCCGGCAGCCGCGTGCGATGCAGGCGGATCAGCGCGGCGGCGACGGCTTCGGCGCCGATGCGCTCCAGCAGTGTCCGCGCCAGCGGCAATTCGTCGGGGCTCGGCGCTTCGGTGGCGGCGAAGCCCTCGATCAGCCGTTCGCGATCCTTGGCGCGGATTTCGTCGGCAGATGGTGCCGCGGTCCAATAGGCATCGACGCCGGCACCCTTGATGAGGCGGATCGCCTTGGCGCGCGCGGTATAAGGCACGAGCAGGGCACTGATGCCCTTGCGGCCGGCGCGGCCGGTGCGTCCGCTGCGATGCAGCATGACAGCCGGGCCGGTCGGCAGGTCGGCGTGGATGACGAGCCCGAGATCCGGCAGGTCGAGGCCGCGCGCGGCGACGTCGGTGGCGACGCAGACACGGGCTCGGCCATCGCGCAGCGCCTGCAGCGCCGTCATGCGCTCGCCCTGGCTGAGTTCGCCCGAGAGAGCGACGGCGGCGAAGCCACGCTCGACCAGCGCGGCATGGAGATGGCGCACAGCCTCGCGGGTTGCGCAGAAGACCAGCGTCGCGCCGACATCGAAGAAGCGCAGCGTGTTGACCACCGCCATCTCGATCTCGTTCGGCGCCACGCGCAGCGCGCGGTACTCGATGTCGCCATGCGGCTGGTTCTGGACGATCGTGTCGATGCGCAGCGCGTCGCGCTGATACTGCTTGGCGAGGCGCACGATTTCGCGCGGCAGCGTCGCAGAGAACAGCAAGGTGCGGCGTTCCTTGGGCGAAGCGTCGAGGATCAGTTCGAGATCTTCGCGGAAGCCGAGATCGAGCATCTCGTCGGCCTCGTCGAGAACGACGACCTTCAAGGCGCTGATATCGAGACGGCCCCGCTCGAGATGATCGCGCAGGCGGCCCGGCGTCCCGACGACGATGTGGGCGCCATCGGCAAGTGCACGCTGCTCGCGGCGGATATCCATGCCGCCGACACAGGTCGCGATGCGCGCCCCGGTGCCGGCATAGAGCCAGGCGAGTTCGGACTGGACCTGCTGCGCGAGTTCCCGCGTCGGCGCGATGATGAGGGCGAGCGGCAGGCTGGCATGGCCGAAGCGCGGTGCATCGCCGAGGATGGTCGAGGCCATGGTGACGCCATAGGCGACGGTCTTGCCCGAACCGGTCTGCGCCGAGACGAGGAGATCGCGCTCGCCGATCTCGGGACCGACCACGGCGGCCTGAACGGCGGTGAGGCTGGTGTAACCACGCTCGGCAAGAGCGGCGGCGAGGGCTGGATGGCGGATAACGGGCGCGGTGCCCGCGCTCTGGTCATCGGCAGGAGAGGTGGGGGATGTTTCGGACGTCATGGCGGCGTGTCGCAGCTTTCGGGATCGGTCAACCGGTGCGGGCGGCAGCTGTCTGCGCCCGAGCCCGGACGGCGTCCGGAGGTTTGTCATAGGGCCATGCCGCAGCGCAGTCCATGGCTGAGCGCATCTGCAGCAGAAGGCAACGCCCCGTTAATCAGCTTCTTGCATGATCTGCTTACCATATTGCAGAGCACCCATGATGACGATGACCACGCGCCAGCGCCGCACGTCCCGCCGCCGCAAGCTGCTGCTGCCGCTCGGCGCGATCGCGGTGATGGCCTATTTCGGCTACCATTCCTTCAACGGCGACTACGGGATCTGGTCGCGCGATCGCATGCGCCGCGAGGCGATCGGCCTCGAAGCCGAGCTCGCAAGCGTCAAGGCAGAGCGGCTGGCGCTGCAGGCGCGTGCCAATCTGCTCCGGCCTGAGAGTCTCGATCCCGACATGATCGACGAGCGGGCGCGGCGCAATCTCAACGTGCTGAAATCTGACGAACTCGTTATCAGTCTTGCTGCATCGCAGCAGGCGCCTGCGCAATAGAGAGCGCCTGCAAGACAATCAACTGGAAAGCAGTTAATCGTACAATTTGGCAACGAAGTCATGTAGTTGATGCATGGCTCGGATGCTCGCCATGCATCTTGGATTGCGCTCGGCCTTCGGATAACGTCTCGCCACAAGTTTGGGAAACGCCCCGGAGACGAAGGTATGGCCGTAGCCAAATCGCAGGTCGGCAGCAAAGCCGCATCGACCGACGGACGCAAACCGGCGGCGAGGTCGGCAAAAGCCGCCGGCGCGCGGTCGTTAAGCGCCAAGCCCGCTATCGCGGAGTTCAGCCGCGAGGAGGAGCTCTCCGCCTATCGCGAGATGCTGCTCATCCGCCGGTTTGAGGAGAAGGCCGGCCAGATGTACGGCATGGGCCTCATCCACGGCTTCTGCCACCTCTATATCGGCCAGGAAGCGGTCGTCGTCGGCATGCAACTGGCGATCCGCACCGGCGAGGACCAGGTCATCACCGGCTATCGTGACCATGGTCACATGCTGGCGACCGGCATGGACGCCAAGGGCGTGATGGCCGAGCTGACCGGGCGGCGCGATGGTTATTCGCGCGGCAAGGGCGGTTCGATGCACATGTTCTCGATCGAGAAGCAGTTCTTCGGCGGCCATGGCATCGTCGGCGCGCAGGTCTCGCTCGGCACCGGCCTCGCCTTCGCGAACCGCTATCGCAAGAATGATCGCGTCACGCTCGCCTATTTCGGCGACGGCGCCGCCAATCAGGGCCAGGTCTACGAGAGCTTCAACATGGCCGAGCTGTGGAAGCTGCCGGTCGTCTACATCATCGAGAACAATCGCTATGCGATGGGCACGTCGGTGACGCGCTCCTCGGCACAGACCGATTTCTCGCGCCGCGGCCTTTCGTTCAACATTCCGGGCGAGCAGGTCGACGGCATGGATGTGCGCGCCGTGCGCGCCGCCGGGGAGCGGGCCGTCGAATGGTGCCGGGCCGGCAAGGGTCCGTACATTCTCGAAATGCAGACCTATCGCTATCGCGGTCACTCGATGTCCGACCCGGCGAAGTATCGCTCGAAGGACGAGGTGCAGAAGATGCGCACCGAGCATGATCCGATCGAGCAGGTGCGCCTTCGTCTCATCGACAAGGGATGGGCGAGCGAGGACGATCTGAAGAAGGTCGATGCCGAAGTGCGCGACATCGTCAATGAGGCGGCGGATTTCGCCCAGAACAGCCCTGAGCCGGATGCGTCCGAGCTCTGGACGGACATTCTCAAGTAAGGGTGGGGACAGTCATGCCGATCGAGATTCTGATGCCGGCGCTGTCGCCGACCATGGAGGAGGGCACGCTCTCCAAATGGCTCAAGAAGGAAGGTGACAGCGTCAAGTCCGGCGACGTCATCGCCGAGATCGAGACCGACAAGGCGACGATGGAAGTCGAAGCCATCGACGAGGGCAAGGTCGGCAAGCTGCTGATCGCCGAGGGTACGCAGAACGTGAAGGTGAACACGCCGATCGCGATCCTGCTCGCCGATGGCGAGGACGCGTCGGCTGCTTCCGCTGCCCCGGCCAAGGACGAGCACGGCGTACACGAGGCTGCAAAGAACGGCAGCGGCGAATCCGGTTCCGCCCCGGCGGTGAGCGCCGCCGCTGCGCCGAGCGTCCCTGCTGTCGCCAAGGCTGCAGTGGCAAGCGATCCCGATATCCCCGCCGGAACCGAATTCGTCACCATGACGGTGCGCGAGGCGCTGCGCGATGCGATGGCCGAGGAAATGCGCCGTGACGGCGACGTCTTCGTCATCGGCGAGGAAGTCGCCGAATATCAGGGCGCCTACAAGATCACCCAAGGCTTGCTGCAGGAATTCGGCGCCGACCGCGTGATCGACACCCCGATCACCGAGCATGGCTTCGCGGGCCTGGCGACCGGTGCAGCGCTTGCCGGGCTGAAGCCGATCGTCGAGTTCATGACGTTCAACTTCGCCATGCAGGCGATGGACCAGATCATCAATTCCGCGGCGAAGACGCTCTATATGTCGGGCGGCCAGCTCGGCGCCTCGATCGTCTTCCGCGGCCCGAACGGCGCAGCCTCGCGCGTCGGCGCGCAGCACAGCCAGGATTACTCGGCCTGGTACAGCCAGATCCCGGGCCTCAAGGTCGTCGCGCCCTATACGGCCGCCGACGCCAAGGGCCTGCTCAAGGCGGCGATCCGAGACCCCAATCCGGTCGTCTTCCTCGAGAACGAGATGGTCTACGGCCACTCCTTCGAAGTGCCGAAGCTCGATGATTTCGTGCTGCCGATCGGCAAGGCGCGCATCCACAAGGCCGGCAAGGACGTGACCATCGTCTCGTTCGGCATCGGCATGAGCTATGCCATCAAGGCGGCCGAGCAACTGGCTGCCGAAGGCATCGACGCCGAGGTCATCGATCTCAGGACGCTGCGTCCGATGGATGTCGACACGATCGTCGCTTCCGTCAAGAAGACCGGCCGCTGCGTCACCGTCGAGGAAGGCTGGCCGCAGAATTCGATCGGCTCGGAGATCGCCTCTCAGCTGATGGAGAAGGCGTTCGATTATCTCGACGCGCCGGTACTGAAGGTCACTGGCAAGGACGTGCCGATGCCTTATGCCGCCAATCTCGAGAAGCTCGCTCTGCCGACTGTCGGCGAAGTCATCGCGGCCGTGAAGGCCGTGACGTATCGCTGACATGGCCGAGCATCCGCGCCAGCTCGAAATCCCGCCGGGCGCCTTTGCGTCCGACGACGCTGCCGAGGTGTTCCGGGCCTGGGTCGTCGACAAGGGGCTCGACGTCAGCTTCCGGACCGCCTTTGACAGCCCTTCGACCTGGGGCATCCTGCTCGTCGATATCGCGCGCCAGGTGGCGCGCGGCTTCGAGCGCGACGGCATCTGCTCGGAGGCGGAAGCGCTCGAGCAGATCAAGGCCTTGTTCGATGCCGAGTGGCATCGCGACACCGATCTGGGCACGACAGAATCACGCCAATAGGTGCTTTATGCCGATCAACATCCTGATGCCCGCCCTGTCGCCGACCATGGAAGAGGGCAACCTCTCCAAGTGGAACGTGAAGGAAGGTGACAAGGTCAAGTCCGGCGACGTCATCGCCGAGATCGAGACCGACAAGGCGACGATGGAAGTCGAATCCATCGACGAGGGTACGGTCGGCAAGATCGTCGTGCCGGAAGGCACGCAGGGCGTGAAGGTCAACGCGCTGATCGCCGTGCTGCTCGCCGATGGCGAGGACGCATCCGCCATCGGCGCCAGCGCCGCGCCGGCGCCAAGGGCCGAGGCAAAGCCGGCCGAGCCGGCGCCTGCCGCTCAGCCACAGCCGGCGGCGGCTCCCGCCGCAGCCGCCGCTCAGCCGGCAGCCCCCGCCCAGGCGGCTCCGCCGGCCAAGGACGGCGAACGCGTCTTCGCTTCGCCGCTCGCGCGCCGGATCGCCAAGGAAGCCGGGCTCGATATTGCCAAGATCGCGGGCACCGGTCCGCATGGCCGTGTCGTCCGGGCCGATGTCGAGGCCGCCAAGGCCGGGGCGCCGGCAAAGGCTGCCGCTCCCGCTGCTCAGGTTGCTCCTGCTACCGCGGCGCCTGTCGCTGCTCCGGCCGGAGCTTCGGACGCGCAGGTTCTGAAGCTCTTCCCCGAGGGCAGCTATGAACTCGTTCCGCATGACAACATGCGCAAGACGATCGCTCGCCGCCTCTCGGAATCGAAGCAGACGGTCCCGCATTTCTATCTGACGATCGATACCGATCTCGATGCGCTGCTGGCGCTGCGCGAGCAGGTCAACGCCGCCGCGCCGCGCGACAAGGACGGCAACCCGGCCTACAAGGTTTCGGTCAACGACATGGTCATCAAGGCGATGGCGCTGTCGCTGAAGAAGGTGCCGATGGCGAACGCCTCCTGGACCGGCGACAACATGATCATCCACAAGGTGGTCGATGTCGGCGTCGCCGTCTCGATCCCCGGCGGGCTCATCACGCCGATCGTCCGCAATGCCGACCAGAAGACGCTGTCATCCATCTCCAACGAGATGAAGGATCTCGCCAAGCGGGCGCGCGAGCGCAAGCTGAAGCCCGAGGAATATCAGGGCGGTACGACTGCGGTCTCCAATCTCGGCATGTTCGGCGTCAAGGACTTCGCCGCGATCATCAGCCCGCCGCATGCGACGATCCTCGCGGTCGGTGCCGGTATCCAGCAGCCGGTCGTGCGCGGCGGCGAGATCAAGATTGCGACCATCATGTCGGTGACGCTGTCGACCGACCACCGCGTCGTGGACGGTGCGCTCGGCGCCGAACTGATGCAGGCATTCCGCGGCTATATCGAGAAGCCGCTCGGCATGCTGGTCTAAGGCCGATCCGGCCGGGCGTCGCTTGATCCCGATCAAGGACGCCGGCCGGCTGATCGGCAAGTGAGAGCGCGTCTGAACATCCAAGGAGAGACGCCATGGCCCACACGCCGCACGAGCTTGCCGAAGATTTCCCCGGCGACCAGGACAAGATTGCCCGGCTGAAGGCCGAGGACGCGCATTTCGCGAAGCTGGTCGACGCCTATCACGAGGTCAATCGCGCCGTGCATCGGGCCGAGACCGATGTCGAGCCGACTGACGACGCCCATATGACGACGCTGCGCAAGCAGCGGATGCAGTTGAAGGACGAGATTGCCGGACGGCTCCGGGCATAGTTGGCGACGGCGGGGCAACCCCGCCGGCCATGTGCCCGGAACGGTCCGAACCACAACCATGACACCGGCCCCATCGAGCGGCCAGGTGGAAGCGGCGAAGGGAATGGGCTCATGGCGAGCAGCTACGACGTCATCATCATCGGTTCGGGTCCCGGCGGCTATGTCGCTGCGATCCGGGCCGCGCAGCTCGGGCTGAAGACGGCGGTCGTCGAGAGCAAGCATCTCGGCGGCATCTGTTTGAACTGGGGCTGCATCCCGACCAAGGCGCTGCTCCGTTCGGCCGAGGTGTTCCATTACATGGAGCATGCCGGCGATTACGGCCTTTCGGCCGAAAAGGTCGGCGCCGATGTCGCGGCGATCACCAAGCGCTCGCGCGGCGTCGCCAGCCAGCTCAACCAGGGTGTCACCGGCCTTCTCAAGAAGAACAAGGTCGACGTGATCTGGGGCGTCGCCGAGATCGCCGCGCCCGGCAAGGTCACGGTCAAGCCGGCGCCCGCCGAGGCTTATGGCAAGCCGAACACGCCGCCGAAGGGTGCGCTGGCTGCCGGCGATTATGAGGCGAAGTCGATCATCGTCGCCACTGGCGCGCGGCCACGCGCGCTGCCCGGCATCGAGCCAGACGGCAAGCTGATCCTCACTTATTTCGAAGCCATGATTCCCGAGACGCTACCGAAGAAGCTGCTCGTCATGGGCTCCGGCGCGATCGGCATCGAGTTCGCGTCGTTCTACCGGACGCTCGGTTCCGAGGTCACGGTCGTCGAGGTGCTGCCGCAGATCCTTCCCGTCGAGGATGAGGAAATCGCTGCACATGCCCGCAAGCGCTTGGAAAAGCAGGGTTTCCGGATTCTGACGAGCGCCAAGGTGACCAAGGTCGTCAAGGGCGCGAACTCCGTGACAGCGACGGTCGAAACCGCGGACGGCAAGAGCGAAGAGATCACCGCTGACAAGATGATTTCGGCGGTCGGCGTCGTTGGCAATATCGAAGGCCTCGGCCTCGAGAAGCTCGGCGTCAAGACCGATCGCGGCTGTGTCGTCATCGACGGCCTCGGCCGCACCAATGTTCCCGGCATCTTCGCCATCGGCGACGTTGCGGGCCCGCCGATGCTGGCCCACAAGGCAGAGCATGAAGGCGTCATTTGCGTCGAGGGCATCGCAGGCCTTCATCCCCATCCGATGGACAAGGCCAAGATCCCCGGCTGCACCTATTGCAACCCGCAGATCGCCTCTGTCGGCCTTACCGAGAAGAAGGCGCGCGAGGCGGGCTACGACATCCGCGTCGGCAAGTTCCCGTTCATCGGCAACGGCAAGGCGATCGCGCTCGGCGAGCCCGAGGGCCTCGTCAAGACGATCTTCGACAAGAAGACCGGCCAGCTCATCGGCGCCCACATGGTCGGCGCCGAGGTCACCGAGCTGATCCAGGGCTTCGTCATCGCCATGAACCTCGAGACGACCGAGGAAGAGCTCATCCACTCGGTCTTCCCGCATCCGACCCTTTCCGAGACGATGCACGAGAGCGTCATGGCCGCCTATGGCAGGGCGATCCATATCTGAGGGGTAGCAGCGCCAGCCCTCGGCGAGGCACATGGCGCCCATGCGCCGGGTGGTCTGGCGAAGTCGGGGCAAAGCCGCCATATTGAGCGGCAACGGAGGACGGGCGTTACATGACCGGCGTTGGCATTTTCTGGACGATCATCATCGGCATTCTCGCCGGCTGGATTGCGTCGCGCACGCTCGGCCGCAGCCATGGCCTGATCATCAACCTGATCGTGGGCCTCATCGGCTCATGGATCGGCGCGATCCTTGTTTCGAGCTTCAATCTCATGCCGCAGCCCGGCATCATTTCGAGCCTCGTCGTCTCGACGATCGGCGCGATCGTGCTGCTGTTCCTGCTCGGCCTCGTTCGCGGCCGCTGAATTCCGGAGACCTCATGGTCGTCGTTCTCGATACGGTCAACCGCGCGCCTTCCGAGGCGAAGGATCGCCGCCCGCGCCACCCCGAAAAGGTGAATCGGCCGGAAACGCCGCTCCTGCGCAAGCCGGACTGGATTCGCGTCAAGGCGCCGGGCTCGCCTGTCTATCGCGAGACGCAGGAGATCGTGAAGAAGAACGGCCTCGTCACGGTCTGCGAGGAGGCCGGCTGCCCGAATATCGGCGAATGCTGGTCGAAGAAGCACGCGACCTTCATGATCATGGGCGACACCTGCACACGGGCCTGCGCCTTCTGCAATGTCCGCACCGGCATGCCGGAAGCGCTCGATCTGGCTGAGCCGGCCAAGGTCGCGGAGGCCGTCGCCAAGCTCGGGCTCGAGCATGTCGTGATCACCTCGGTCGACCGCGACGATCTCGACGATGGCGGCGCGCAGCATTTCGCCGAAGTGATCCTCGCGATCCGCGCGGCGGCGCCCGGCACGACGATCGAAATCCTCACGCCGGATTTCCTCCGCAAGCCCGGCGCCCTTGAAGTGGTCGTCGCGGCGAAGCCCGACGTCTTCAATCATAATCTCGAGACGGTGCCGTCGAAATATCTGAAGGTCCGCCCTGGTGCGCGCTATTTCCATTCGCTGCGCCTGTTGCAGCGGGTGAAGGAACTCGATCCCGGCATGTTCACCAAGTCCGGCATCATGGTCGGGCTCGGCGAGGAGCGAAACGAGATCCTGCAGCTAATGGACGATCTTCGCGTCGCTGACGTCGATTTCCTGACCGTCGGGCAGTATCTCCAGCCGAGCCGCAAGCACCATCCCGTCATCCGCTTCGTGACGCCGGACGAATTCAAGTCGTTCGAGACGATCGGCTATGCCAAGGGCTTCCTGATGGTATCGTCGAGCCCGCTGACCCGCTCCTCGCATCATGCCGGCGAGGACTTCGCCCGGCTTCGTGCGGCGCGCCAGGCGCTGCCGCACAGCGGATAGCATCGATGCCGCATTTCGATACCGAGCGTAGCGTCGCGCATTCGGCGGATGCGATGTTTGCGCTCGTCGCCGATGTCGGGAAGTATCCCGAGTTCGTGCCGCTTTGCGAGAAGCTGACGGTGCGAGGCCGGCAATCCTCCGGCCCGCGCGAAGTGCTGATCGCCGACATGACCGTCGCCTACAAGTTCATCCGCGAGACCTTCACCACGAAGGTCGTGCTGGACGAAGCCGCTCGGACGATCCGCGCCGACTATCTCGACGGCCCGTTCAAGCATCTCGAGAATATCTGGACCTTCACGCCGATCGACGACACCCACAGCAAGGTCGGCTTCACCATCGACTACGAATTCCGCTCGCGCGCCCTGTCGATGGTCATGGGCACGGTGTTCGACAAGGCCTTCCGCAAATTCGCCGACGCCTTCGAAAAGCGGGCGGATGCGATCTATGGGAAGTCGGCCTGAGCGGCTGACTGTTGCCAGTGGCTGTCGGACCGAAGTGGGCGGTGTCGGCGCGAACTTGAGAAGCCTCGGCGCGACGCGAGCCTACCCTTCGACCAATTCCCTCAGCATCGTCAGCGCTTGCTCGACCGTCGCGAAGCGGACACCGGAGCGGTCGCGGCCTTCGAAGACGTGGGCGGCGTGCACGGCCGGGCTGCCGCGACGCATCGCGGCGAAATGGACGAGGCCGACCGGCTTCTCGGCCGAGCCGCCGCCAGGGCCGGCAATGCCCGTGACCGCCACGGCGAGGTCGGCATCCGCTTTCGCCAGCGCGCCGACGACCATCGCGAGCGCCACTTCCTTGCTCACTGCGCCGACCCGCTCGATCAGCGCGGCCGGGACGCCGAGCATCGCCGTCTTGGCGGCGTTCGAATAGGTGACGAAGCCACGGTCGACGACCGCCGACGAGCCCGCCACTTCAGTCAGGGTGCCGGCGATCAGGCCGCCAGTGCAGGATTCGGCCGTCGCGATCGTCAGGCTGCGCTGGGTGCAGAGTCGGATCAGTGCGGTCGCGGCGGGGAGGAGAGGGGCGAGGTCGGTCATGGCGCGGTCCCTATGCCGAGGGCGTGAAGGGCAGGCGGATCGTGGCGGTCGCAATGGCCGCGATGCCTTCACCGCGGCCGACAAAGCCGAGCTTCTCGTTGGTCGTCGCCTTGACGCCGACCCGGTCGATCGCGATGCCGGCGATCGCGGCAATGCGGGCGCGCATGGCGTCGCGGTGCGGCCCGATTTTCGGCGCTTCGGCGATGATCTGGAGATCGAGATGGGCGACGACGCCGCCGCGGGCGCGAACGCGCGCAACGGCATGGGCCAGGAAGCGGTCTGAGGAGGCACCGCGCCATTGCATGTCGGAGGGCGGGAAATGCGAGCCGATATCGCCGTCGGCGAGCGCGCCGAGCAGCGCATCGGTGAGCGCATGCAGCGCGACATCGGCATCGGAATGGCCGGCGAGCGTCCGGTCGTGGGCGATCTTGATCCCGCCGAGCCAGACGCCGTCACCTGCTGTGAAGGGGTGGACGTCATAGCCGGTGCCGACACGGGTTTCGCCCGCGAGCAGCAACGCGTCGCTGGAGAGCCGCGCATCGGCCATCTCGATATCCTCCGGACTCGTGAGCTTGATGTTGGAGCGCGCGCCCGTAACGAGCTTCACGGGAATGCCGGCCCATTCGGCGAGAGCCGCGTCGTCGGTGACGGTGACGCCCGCCGCCGCGGCACGGCGATGCGCGTCGATGATGGCTGCGAAACGAAAGCCCTGCGGTGTCTCGGCGGCGAAGAGCCCCTCACGGGCAACGGTGTCGGCGACGAAGCCGTTCGTATTGCTCCGCTTCAGCGTGTCGGTGACCGGCGAGGCTGCCAGGACCGCGTCGTGATCGGCGAGGGCGTCGATGACGCGGCTGATGAGAGCGGTCGGCGCGAAAGGACGCACGGCGTCATGGATCAGCACAGCGTCGGGATTGAGCGGCGCCAGCGCCTCAAGCCCCGCGAGCACCGAGGACTGGCGCGAGGCGCCACCCGAGACGGGCGGCAATAGGCCGCTCGCGCCCTCGGTGGTCGCCTCATAAAGCGCTCGGTCGTCCGGATGGATGACGACCGCAACGGCGCCGATCCGGCTGTGATCCTGGAAGAGACGCAGCGTATGCGCAAGAATCGGCCGACCCCCGATCGCGCGATATTGCTTCGGCAAGCCGCCTCCGGCCCGGACGCCCCGGCCGGCCGCGACGATCAGCGCGGCGATGAGCGGTTGGTCGCTGACTGAAGACATGGCAGGACTTCCTGGCAGTGATCCGGGCTCGTGCGATGGCCCCGGTACGACGGGAGGCCGTCATATGCCTGCCCCGCGCGGCATGGATCGGAGATTTCCTTCTGCCGTGCAACAAGTCTCTTGCCGCGGGCCAATCCCTGACTAATATGTGGGCAACAGGTATGGTGCCTATTCGGTAGTCAATTGATTGAAATCTCAACCTCTTTGCGGAAGCTAGCGGATCCGCTGGCGATCGGCGGCGTGACGATCGCCAATCGGGTGCTTCTCGCACCGATGTCGGGCGTATCAGATCGGCCGTTCCGCCGCATCGTCGCCGCGCATGGCGCCGGGCTCGTCGTCTCGGAGATGGTCGCGAGCGAGGAACTCGCCGGCGGCAATCCCGAATCGGCTTTGCGGGCCGAGGCGACCGGCAACGCGCTCCATGTCGTGCAGCTCGCCGGACGCGAACCGCACTGGATGGCGGAAGGCGCGCGCGCCGCGGCCGATGCCGGCGCCGATATCATCGACATCAATATGGGCTGCCCGGCGAAGCGCGTTACGACCGGATATTCCGGTTCGGCGCTGATGCGCGATCTCGATCATGCGCTGACGCTCGTCGAGGCGACCGTGGCGGCGAGCCCCGTTCCTGTCACGCTCAAGATGCGGCTCGGCTGGGACGAGCGGACGATGAATGCGCCGGAGCTCGCGCGCCGCGCCGAAGAGGCCGGCGTCGCGATGGTGACGGTACATGGTCGCACGCGCTGCCAGTTCTACAAGGGCGAGGCCGACTGGTCGGCGATCGCCGCCGTGAAGGCAGCCGTCTCGATCCCACTGATCGCTAATGGCGACATTCTCACGATCGCTGATGCCGAGGAGGCGCTGCGCCTTTCCGGCGCCGACGGCGTCATGATCGGCCGCGGCGCCTATGGAAGGCCGTGGCTGCCCGGCGCCATCGCCGCCTATTGCAGCACGGGCCTGATGCCCGAGGCCCCCTCGGGCGCTGCGCTCGCCGACCTCGTCATCAGCCATTACGAGGAGATGATCGCGCTCTATGGCCCGATCCTCGGCCTTCGCAATGCGCGCAAGCATCTCGCCTGGACGATCGAGGCGCTCGAGCCGGAGACGATCGCCCCGGCAGTGCGCCAGGCGATCCTGACCGAAACCCATCCGGCGCGCGTGATCGCGCTCCTTCGTTCCCATTTGTCGGATGCGCCGGCGCGGAGAGCAGCATGACCCCGCCATCCGACATCCGGGTTCACAAGTCGGTCGACAATGCAGCGACGCTGCTGCTCGACGCCCTGCCGCATCCGGTGATGCTGATCGATCCCGAAGGCCACGTCATCGAGGCGAATGGCGCGGCGCAGGACTTCTTCCAGGTTTCGGTCGCGATGCTCCGCCGGCAGCCGATCGCCAATTACGTCCCCTTCGGCAGCCCGCTGCTCGCCTTGATCGATCAGGTGCGGATGCGGGGCTCGGCGGTGAATGAATACCGCGTCGATGTCGGCACGCCGCGAAACGGCAGCGAGCGCATCGTCGACATCTATGCCTCGCCCATCCTCGAGCAGCCGCAGCATGTGGTGGTGATGCTGCAGGAGCGGACGATGGCGGAGAAGATCGACCGCCAGTTGACCCATCGCGGCGCGGCGCGCTCGGTCACGGGCCTCGCCGCCATGCTGGCGCATGAGATCAAGAATCCGCTCTCCGGCATTCGCGGCGCGGCGCAACTGCTCGAAACCTCAGTCGACGACAACGACCGCGCGCTGACGCGGCTGATCACCGACGAGGCCGACCGGATCGTCAAGCTGGTCGATCGGATGGAAGTGTTTTCCGATGAACGGCCGATCGAGCGCGATCCCGTCAACATCCATGTCGTGCTTGAGCATGTGAAGCGCCTGGCGCAATCGGGCTTTGCCCGGCATATCCGCATCATCGAGGAATATGACCCGTCGCTGCCGCCGGTCTATGCCAACCGCGACCAGTTGATTCAGGTCTTCCTCAATCTCGTCAAGAACGCCGCCGAGGCGATCGGCGATGATCCGGACGGCGAAATCCTGCTGACCACGGCGTTCAAGCCCGGCATTCGCCTCTCTGTTCCCGGCTCGGCCAACCGCGTCACGCTGCCGCTCGAATTCTCGGTGCGCGACAATGGCGGCGGCGTACCGAGCGAGATCCTGCCACATCTCTTCGATCCGTTCGTCACCACCAAGACCAACGGCACCGGGCTCGGCCTCGCGCTGGTCGCCAAGATCATCGGCGACCATGGCGGCGTGATCGAATGCGAATCGCAACAGAACCGGACGACGTTCCGCGTCCTGATGCCGGCTTTCCCCGGCGCCATGCCTCCAGACAAGGATGAATGATATGCCGATCGGCAACATTCTCGTGGCCGATGACGATGCGGCGATCCGCACCGTCCTGAACCAGGCGCTGTCGCGCGCGGGCTATGAGGTTCGCCTCACTTCGAATGCGGCGACGCTCTGGCGCTGGGTCAGCCAGGGCGAGGGCGATCTCGTGATCACCGATGTGATCATGCCGGACGAAAATGCCTTCGACCTGCTGCCGCGCATCAAGCGGGCGAGGCCCGAACTCCCCGTCATCGTCATGAGCGCGCAGAACACCTTCATGACGGCGATCCGCGCCTCGGAGAAGGGCGCCTACGAGTATCTGCCGAAGCCGTTCGACTTGAAGGAGCTGATCTCGATCGTCGGCCGGGCGCTCTCCGAGCCGAAGCAGCGGCGTCAGGACCAGCGGGTCGACGAGGGTAGCGACAACATTCCGCTCGTCGGCCGTTCGCCGGCGATGCAAGACATCTACCGCGTGCTGGCGCGGCTGATGCAGACCGACCTGACCGTGATGATCTCGGGCGAATCCGGCACCGGCAAGGAGTTGGTGGCGCGGGCGCTGCACGATTACGGCAAGCGCCGCACCGGTCCGTTCGTCGCCATCAACATGGCCGCGATTCCGCGCGACCTCATCGAGAGCGAACTGTTCGGCCATGAGAAGGGCGCCTTCACCGGCGCCCAGGCACGCTCCGCCGGCCGCTTCGAGCAGGCCGAAGGCGGCACCCTGTTCCTCGACGAGATCGGCGACATGCCGATGGAGGCGCAGACCCGGCTGCTCCGCGTGCTGCAGCAGGGCGAATACACGACAGTCGGCGGCCGCACGCCGATCAAGACCGATGTCCGCATCATCGCCGCGACGAACAAGGATCTCCGGATCCTGATCAACCAGGGCATGTTCCGCGAGGACCTGTTCTTCCGTCTGAACGTGGTGCCGATCCGCCTGCCGGGCCTGCGCGAGCGTTCCGAGGACATTCCCGATCTCGTTCGCCACTTCTTCACGCTTGTCGAGAAGGAAGGGCTGCCGCACAAGCAGATCGAGCCCGCGGCGGTGGAACGCCTCAAGCGCTATCGCTGGCCGGGCAATGTGCGTGAACTCGAGAACCTCATCCGCCGCCTCGCCGCGCTCTATCCCCAGGATACGATCACCGAGAACATCATCGAGGCTGAGCTCGACCAGCCCGTGATCAGCCTGCAGGCGCCGGAAACGGCGATGGAGGACACGCTGTCCGGCTCGATGGAACGCCACCTTTCCGCCTATTTCCAGGGTTTCGGCGACAACCTGCCGCCGCCCGGCCTCTATCACCGCATCCTGCGCGAGGTCGAGTATCCGCTGATCTCGACGGCGCTGGCGGCGACGCGCGGCAACCAGATCAAGGCGGCGGAATTGCTCGGCGTGAACCGCAATACGCTCCGGAAGAAGATCCGGGACCTCGATGTCCAGGTGATCCGCTCCACCCGGTGAGGCAAGCGGCTGTTGCCGCTTCGCCACAATGCTGTTGCAATTCGGTCTCAGTGTCCGGGGCATGTCACGAATCGGACCCCTGGCCCGCGGCCGGATTTCACGGGCGACCGAGGCTCGCCTTTGAGCGCGACCGCCGAAGTCCCGATGCCCTTGCGGGCAGAGCGGCCGAGCCGCCGACGCATGACCATGCGCGGCGCCGGCTATGTCACCGTCGTGCTGGCGCTGTCGAGTGCCTGCACCACCTTCTTCGTGCTGATGGGGCTGACGCCGCTGCAGCCGAACGATGCGGTGGTGTTCTGGGCGCTCGCGGTCAACGGCTTCCTGACCTTCCTCCTGGTCGCCGAGACGGCGGCCGAGGTGGCTATGCTGATCCGCGCGCGCCGCCGCGGCCGCGCCGCCGCCCGTCTGCATATCCGCATCGTCGCACTGTTCAGCATCGTCGCGGTCGTTCCGGCGATCCTGATGGCGATCATCGCCAGCGTCACGCTGAACCGCGGCCTCGATCACTGGTTCTCCGAACGGACCCGCGCCATCGTCGATACCTCGCTGTCGATCGCGCAGGCCTATGCCGAGGAGCACGCCCGCACGCTCAAGGTCGACATCCTCGGCCTCAAGGGCGATTTCGAGCGGGCGCAGACGCTGCTCGCCCGCGATCCCGACCAGTTCCAGAACTTCATGAATTCGATCGCGGCGCTTCGCGGCATCCCGGGCGTCTACCTCGTCAAGCCCGACGGATCGATGATCGCGCAGGCGACGTTCCAGTTTTCGAGCAATTTCCCGGCTCCGCCGGCCGACGCGATCAAGCGCGCCTCTGAAAGCGGGGCCGAGCCGGTGCTGATCTCGCCCGGCGCGACCAATGTCGTCGGCGCGGTCGTGAGGCTTGAGAACTACAAGGACGTCTTCCTCTATATCGCCCGCGACATCGACCCGAAGGTCATCCGCTACATCGCGCAGACCAGCGCCAGCGTCGATGAATACAAGAACCTCGCTGCGACGCGCCTCGGGGTGCAGATCGCTTTCGCCGTCCTCTATCTCGGCCTGGCGCTGGTGCTGCTGCTCTCGGCGATCTGGCTCGGCATCGGCTTCGCCAACCGCCTCGTCGCGCCGATCCGGACCCTCATCGATGCTGCCGACGAGATCGGCCAGGGCAATCTCGACGTGACCGTGCCGTTCCGCTCGTCGGACGGCGATCTCGGTGCGCTCGGCGCGACGTTCAACACGATGACGGCGGAACTGCGCAGCCAGCGTTCGGAACTGGTTGCCGCGAGCGAGCAGATCGATGCCCGCCGGCGCTTCTCCGAGGCGGTTCTCGCCGGCGTCAGCGCGGGCGTGATCGGTACCGATGCGCGCGGCATCGTCACCATCGCCAATCGCGGGGCCATGCGGCTGCTCGGCGCCGGCGCCGGCTCGATCGTCGGGCGTCCCGTCGTCGACGTGGCGCCTGAGCTTGCCGCCTGCGTCGAGGCGGCGCTCGGCGATCACTTCCGCATCGAGCATCGCGACCAGGTCTCGCTGGTGCGCGAGGGTCGCGAGCGGACGATCAATGTTCGCGTCACCACCGAGGAGGCCGGTCCCGAGCAGCGCGGCTACGTCATCACGCTCGACGACATTACGGACCTCGTGGCGGCGCAGCGCAGTTCCGCCTGGGCCGACATCGCGCGGCGCATCGCGCACGAGATCAAGAATCCGCTGACGCCGATCCAGCTTTCGGCCGAGCGGCTGAAGCGCCGCTTCGGCAAGCTCGTCGGCGAAGGGCAGGGCCGCGACGTCTTCGACCAGTGCACCGATACGATCATCCGCCAGGTCGGCGATATCGGGCGCATGGTCGATGAATTCTCCTCCTTCGCGCGCATGCCGAAGCCGACTTTCGAGGAGCGCAACATTGCCGAGGCGGCCCGCGAGGCGGTGTTCCTTATGGAAGTCGCCCATCCCGACATTACGTTCGTCACCGATGTACCGCATGAGCCGATGATGGGCCGCTTCGACCCGCGGCTGATGTCACAGGCGCTCACCAACATCGTGAAGAATGCGACGGAGGCGATTTCGGCAGTCCCGCCGGAGGAGAAGGGCGAACCGAAGATCACGGTGCGCGGGCGCGTCGAGGGCGACATGAACGTCGTCGAGGTGATCGATACCGGCATCGGGCTGCCGGTCGAAAATCGCCATCGCCTGCTCGAGCCCTATATGACGACCCGCGAGAAGGGCACGGGCCTTGGTCTCGCCATCGTCGGCAAGATCATCGAAGAGCATCACGGCCGGCTGGAATTGCTCGATTCGCCCGAGGTGGAGCGCGGCGGGCGCGGTGCGATGATCCGCATCACGCTGCCTCGGATCATGCCGACCACAGCCGTTGCAGAGCTGGCGCCGTCCCCCCCGACCGGCGACCCCACCGAAACAAGACGAGACGGATAGATATGGCCTCCGACATCCTCATCATCGACGACGAAGCCGATATCCGTGGTCTCGTTTCGGGCATTCTCGAAGACGAAGGCCATGGCACACGGACGGCTGGCGATACCGACAAGGCGCTGGCCGAGATCGCGATGCGGCGGCCGAACCTCGTCTTCCTCGATATCTGGCTGACCGGCAGCCGCATCGACGGGCTGACGCTGCTCGACATGATCAAGGCCCAGCATCCTGATCTGCCTGTCGTCATGATTTCCGGCCACGGCAACATCGAGACCGCCGTCTCGGCGATCAAACGCGGCGCTTATGACTATATCGAGAAGCCGTTCAAGGCCGATCGCCTGGTCCTGATCGCCGAGCGGGCGCTGGAGGCCTCGAAGCTTCGCCGCGAGGTGCGGGAACTCCGCGAGCGCGCCGGCTCGGTCAACACGCTGATCGGCACGTCGATCGCGATGAACCATCTTCGACAGACGATCGACCGCGTCGCGCCGACCAACAGCCGGATCATGATCTCCGGCCCGTCGGGCGCCGGCAAGGAAACGGTCGCACGCACCATCCACGACCTGTCGCATCGCGCCTCCAGCCCCTTCGTCGTCGTCAACGCGGCGACGATCACGCCCGACCGGATGGAGCACGAACTGTTCGGCACCGAGACGGGCAGTGGTCCGCGCAAGATCGGCGCGCTCGAGGAGGCACATGGCGGCACGCTCTATCTCGACGAAGTCGCCGACATGCCGCGCGAGACGCAGGGCAAGATTCTCCGCGTGCTGATCGACCAGAACTTCCTGCGCGTCGGCGGCACGACCCGCGTCAATGTCGATGTGCGCATCATCTCCTCGACCGCGCGCGATCTCGAGCGCGAGATCCAGGAAGGCAGCTTCCGCGAGGATCTCTTCCACCGCCTGTCGGTCGTGCCGCTGCGCGTGCCGGCGCTGGCCGAACGCCGCGACGACGTGCCGGCGCTGGTGCAGCACTTTATCGATCTGATCTCGCATACGACCGGGCTGCCGGTGCGCAAGGTCGGCGAGGATGCGCTCGCCGTCCTGCAGGCGCATGACTGGCCGGGCAACATCCGCCAGCTGCGCAACAATATCGAGCGGCTGCTGATTCTCGCCCGCGGCGACGAGACCCAGATGATCACGGCCGACATGCTGCCGCCGGAAGTCGGCGAGATGCTGCCGACGACGCCCAATCGCGGCGGCGAGCACCTGATGTCGCTGCCGCTGCGCGATGCGCGCGAAATCTTCGAGCGCGAATATCTGACGGCGCAGGTGAACCGCTTCGGTGGCAATATCTCGCGCACCGCCGAATTCGTCGGGATGGAACGCTCGGCGCTTCATCGTAAACTGAAATCGCTCGGCGTCGGCTAAGCCGCTTCCGAGCGAAGTCGACACACCTCGCGCGAAGGAAGCGCGACCCAACACGATCACTCAGCCCGCGCCACGACCCTCTCTGACCGGAACCCATCCATGTCGCGCTTTGCCTATGTCAATGGCCGCTATGTTCGCCACGCCGACGCCGCCGTCCATATCGAGGATCGCGGCTACCAGTTCGCGGATGGCGTCTATGAGGTCTGCGAGGTGCTGGGCGGCCGGCTGATCGACGAGCGGCTGCACATGGACCGGCTGGAGCGTTCGCTATCGGAACTGCGCATCGCCATGCCGATGAACCGCGCGGCGCTCGGGGCCGTGTTGCGCGAAACAGTGCGACGCAACCTTGTTCGCGACGGCATGGTCTACCTGCAGGTCTCGCGCGGTGTCGCGCCTCGCAACCATCTCTTCCCCGCCGCCGGCACGGCGCCGGCGCTGGTGGTGACGGCGAAGTCCGTTGCGCGGGCTGCAGGCGACAAGCGGGCCGAGGCCGGCGTCGCCGTCATCTCCGTGCCGGACAATCGCTGGGAGCGGGTGGACATCAAGTCCGTGTCGCTGCTGCCGAACGTGCTCGCCAAGCAGGCGGCGAAGGAGGCCGGCGCCTACGAGGCATGGTTCGTCGACAAGGACGGCAACGTCACCGAGGGGTCATCGACCAATGCGTGGATCGTGACCGTCGACGGGGCGCTGGTAACACGGCCTGCGAGTGGCGGCATTCTCAAGGGCATCACGCGCACGGTCATCTTCGAACTCGCCGCCGCGACCGGCCTCCGGATCGAGGAGCGAGCCTTCAGCATCGAGGAGGCCAAAGCCGCGCGCGAGGCCTTCATCACCGCCGCCACGACGCTGGTGATGCCGGTGGTACGGATCGACGGGCAGGTGATCGGCAATGGCGCTCCCGGATCGATTGCGTCGGCGCTGCGCCAGCGCTTCCACGACTTCGCCGAGGTTGCACCCCCGTGGTCGCGCGGGGCAGCATGAGTGATGCCGCGATGCGGCATTGCGGTATGAAAATGCGGACGCCACATTTGGGGCGTGACGAGTAGCGTCCGAGCGGGCAGACTGCTAGCCGGCTGTCCAGCTATGGCCACTGGGACCGACGTCTCCGATGGAGACGGACGTCCCCAACCGGGACCGAAGTCCCCAACAACGTTCGAGGCGTGAGACAAAACAATGGCGGACCGCGCACAAAATCTTCAGGACACGTTCCTGAACCATGTCCGAAAGGCAAAGACACCGCTGACGATCTTCCTCGTCAACGGCGTCAAACTTCAGGGAATTGTTACCTGGTTCGATAATTTCTGCGTGCTGTTGCGCAGGGATGGTCATTCGCAGCTGGTCTACAAGCATGCGATTTCGACCATCATGCCCGGAGCCCCCGTGCAACTCTTCGAGCCAGGCGACGAGGCCTGATCCATCAAGGCCAAGAGCAGCCATTGTGAGTGACGAGATCGAGTTTCCCCAAGACGCCGACGAGAGCGCCGGCGTCGCGGACGAATCGACCGAACGGGAACCCGACCGCACCGTGGTTCTGGTGCCGATCCGCTCGTCGCGCGCGCGCCGCGCGGCTGGCGAGGGGCCGAGCGTTGCCCGCAGTCCACAGGCGCGGCTCGATGAGGCGGTCGGCCTGGCTCGCGCGATCTCGCTCGACGTCGTCGGCCAGATCGCCGTGCCGCTTTCGACATTGCGCCCGGCAACCCTGTTCGGCACCGGCAAGGTCGAGGAGATCGGCGCGCTGGTGGCGGCGGAGGGGGCAGGGCTCGTCTTCGTCGATCACGTGCTTTCTCCCGTCCAGCAGCGCAATCTGGAGGAAGCCTGGAAGGCCAAGGTCATCGACCGGACCGGGCTTATCCTCGAGATCTTCGGCGAGCGCGCCCAGACGCGCGAAGGCCGGCTCCAGGTGGAACTGGCGCATCTCAACTACCAGAAGAGTCGTCTCGTCCGCAGTTGGACCCACCTCGAACGCCAGCGCGGCGGCTTCGGCTTTCTCGGCGGCCCCGGCGAGACCCAGATCGAGGCCGACCGGCGTGCCCTGCAGGAGCGCATCACCCGCATCGAGCACGAGCTCGAAACGGTTGTGCGCACCCGCCGCCTTCAGCGCGAGAACCGCCGCAAGGTGCCGCATCCGATCGTGGCACTCGTCGGCTACACCAATGCCGGCAAGTCGACGCTGTTCAACACGCTGACCAATGCCGGCATCTTCGCCGAGAACCTCCTGTTCGCGACGCTCGACCCGACATTGCGCCGCCTCAAGCTGCCGCATGGCACCGAGGTGATCCTGTCGGACACGGTGGGCTTCATCTCGGACCTGCCGACGCATCTCGTCGCAGCCTTCCGGGCCACGCTGGAAGAGGTGATCGAGGCGACGCTGATCCTGCATGTTCGCGACATCGCGCATGAGGACAGCGAGGCGCAGGCGAAGGACGTCGAAACCGTTCTCGGCCAGCTCGGCATCGAGATCGGCAAGTCCGAGCGGATCATCGAGGTCTGGAACAAGATCGACCTGCTGCCGCCGGACGCGCGGCCGGAAGGTCAGATGAAGGCCGAGCCAGGCCGTCCTGCGATCGTGCCGATCTCGGCGCTCACGGGCGAGGGCCTGCCGGCCCTGTTGCAGCTCGTCGAAGATCGTCTCAACAAGGGCAGGGCCGAATTCATCGTCGATCTTTCCGGCGCCGACCTCGCGAAACTGCACCGCCTTTATGAGCTCGGTGAAGTCATGTCACGCGAAGACGACGAGACCGGTACCACGCACGCCGTGATCCGCATCGCTGAGAAACACGAGCAGGCCTTCCACGCCGAATTTCCGAAGGCCCGGCAGGCCCATTGAGCCTGTAGGCCGCTCCAGCGTTCTCGCGAGCGGAGAAGCGGACCTTCGATCCTGACGCAGGATGATCCTCTCCTCAGAGAGCGGCGACCGGCGGCGTTCTCAGCCCGTCGCGGTATGCCCCAGCGCCAGAATCAAGAGTCCGGCCGCGCAGAAGAGCAGCGAACTCGACGCCCATAGCCAGTTCAACGGGACTTTCGAGAGCAGAGGATGCGCAAGCTCGTTTCTCTGCCGAGCGATTGCCCTCAAGGCCGAAAGATTGCTTTCCGGCAGAGCTTTCTCGAGGCTGTCCCGATAGGCATGCGCAATCTTGGTGTGCATCCGATTGCGCTCGTAATGCTTGAGCGAAATGAGGCAGCCAAAGGTACCGATGAAAATCAGCAGGATCGCGAGGGGCTCGGTCTCTGACGTCTTCGACGCAGCAATCAATGAAACGATCGCCGAACCGATTGCAAATGTCAGGCTCGTCGCCGTTCCTCTCATCGTCTCATGTTGGCGCGCCTGAGCGACTTGTTCATTGTACATCGATAGAAGCAGGTCGTTCTTGTCGATCACGATGTTGCCTCAGCACGTTGCCCGCGGCCGTGTCGTGCTCTCTGAAGATTGACGAGACCGGTCACCGGACAATACCTGCAAACGCACGCAATGCAATCATAAGATGATGATATCGATCATACCCTCTTTGGTAGCAAATCAGCTGGCTGTCCGCGGGACTTTGCCGCCTCAGGCCGGCAGCGGCGGGGCTTCTCGTCCGGCGTCGCGGGGGATGACCGTCACGTCCATCGCATTGATCCGCGCATAGAGCTTCGCCTCGTGCGCGAACGGCCACCAGTCGTAGAGCAGCAGCTCGGCCGGGCGCCAGAGGCTGACCCAGCCGGCGATCAGGAAGCCCTCGCCGAGCAGGCGGCCCTGAAGGCTGTAGCGCGAGAAGACTGATTCCGAGAGTGTCGAGAACAGCAGGCAGAGCGCCCAGACGACGAAGCCGATGAACAGCGCGCGCCGCCCCTGCAGCCGGATGTCTCGGACCTTCTGCTGCGACAGGCGTTCCTGGACGCCGCAATAGGTCGCGATCGCCGCCTTCAGCCGCTGCGGCAGATCGGGCGTTATTTCGTCCGGCGGCAGGTGCAGCACGATCCGCTTCAGATGGGGCGCGCCACGCGGGCGCGCCTTCATCGTATCCAGCAGCTGGTCGATGCCCGACTCGTCGATGCTGTCGCCAGCAAACGGATCGAGCAGCGGCGTCTCGAAGAAGTACGCGAGCCGCGAGAGATAAAGCGCCGCGTCATGGTTGGTGACGACGGTCATGATCCGGCATGCTGGGCCTCGACTGCCGCGAGGATCGTCATATTGGCGACGCCGCGCGACGTCACCGAGGGCGTCAGGATATGCGCCGGCTTGGCGGGACCGAGCAGGATCGGGCCGACATGCAGAGCGTCGGTCATCACCTTGACCACGTTGAGCGTGATGTTGGCGGCGTCGAGATTGGGGAACACGAGCAGGTTGGCTTCGCCCGTCAGCTTCGAGCGCGGCATCGCGCGGACGCGTAGCGCCTCCGAGAGCGCCGCATCGCCATGCATTTCACCATCGACCTCAAGGGTCGGCGCCGCCTTCCACAGCAGTTCGACCGCCTGTCGCATCTTGCGGCTCGATTCCGTGCGGTGCGAACCAAAATTCGAATGCGAGAGCAGTGCGGCCTTCGGGACGATGCCGAACCGGCGGACCTGATCGGCGGCGAGACAGGTCAGCTCTGCGAGCTCTTCCGCCGACGGGTCGATATTCACATAGGTGTCGGTGAGAAAGGTCGTCGATTCGGATGAGATGAGCAGGCTCATCGCCGCAAACCGGCGCGTGCCCGGGCGGAGACCGATTACCTCGCGGATGACCTGGAAATGGCTGCGGAACTGGCCTTCCAGCCCGCAGAGCATAGCGTCAGCCTCGCCGCGTTCGACAGCCAGCGCCGCGATCACGGTCGAGTTGGTGCGCACGATAGTACGCGCCGCATCTGGAACGACGCCGCGGCGACCGACCTTGTCGAGGAAGAGGTCGACATAGTCGCGATAGCGCGGATCATCGTCCGGATTGATGACTTCGAAATCGATGTCAGGCCTGATCTTGAGGCCGAAGCGTTCCAGACGGCTGGCGATCACCGAGGGGCGGCCGACCAGGATTGGTAAGGCAAGGCCGTCCTCGATGACCGCCTGAGCGGCGCGCAGCACGCGCTCGTCCTCGCCATCGGCATAGATCACGCGCTTGATGTCGCCCTTGGCTGCGGCAACGAGCGGCTTCATGACGAGGCCTGACTTGAAGACGAAGCGGGTCAGGCGGTCCATATAGGCGTCGAAATCGTCGATCGGACGGGTGGCGACGCCCGAGTCCATCGCCGCACGGGCAACCGCGGGTGCGATTCGCAGGATCAGCCGCTGATCGAAGGGCGAGGGGATCAGGAATTCCGGCCCGAAGGTGCGCTCGACCCCGCCATAGGCCTGTGCCACGACGTCGGACGGTTCTTCCTTGGCGAGCGCGGCGATCGCGCGCACCGCCGCGTGCTTCATATCCTCATTGATCGTCGTCGCGCCGACATCGAGCGCGCCGCGGAAGATGTAAGGAAAGCAGAGGACGTTGTTGACCTGATTGGGAAAATCCGAACGTCCCGTGCAGATCATGGCGTCTGGGCGCGCCGCTCGCGCGACTTCCGGCATGATCTCCGGCGAGGGGTTGGCAAGGGCGAGGATCAGCGGATGGTCGGCCATGCGCCTGACCATGTCCGCCGTGAGCACGCCGCCCGCCGACACGCCGAGGAAGATGTCGGCGCCGTCGATCACCTCGCCGAGCGTCCGCTTGTCGGTCTTCTGGGCGAAGGCCCCCTTCCAGCGGTCCATGAGGACCGGGCGGCCTTCATAAACGACGCCCTCGATATCACAGACCGTGATGTTCTCGCGCTTTGCGCCGAGCGAGACCAGCATGTTGAGGCAGGCGATCGCCGCCGCGCCGGCGCCGGATGCCACGATCTTCGCTTCAGCGATCGGCTTCGCCTTGATCTCAAGGGCGTTGACCACGGCCGCGCCGACGATGATGGCCGTGCCATGCTGGTCGTCATGGAAGACGGGAATGTTCATCCGCGCCCGAAGCTTCGTCTCTATGTCGAAGCATTCAGGGGCCTTGATGTCTTCGAGATTGATGCCGCCAAAGGTCGGCTCCAATGCCGCGACGACATCGACGAAACGGTCGATGTCGCGCTCCTCGACCTCGATGTCGAAGACGTCGATGCCGGCGAACTTCTTGAAGAGAACCGCCTTGCCTTCCATCACAGGCTTGCCGGCCAGCGCTCCGATTGCGCCGAGACCGAGCACGGCCGTGCCGTTCGAGATGACGCCGACGAGGTTGCCGCGTGCCGTATAGTCGAACGCCTTGGCCGGATCGGCGGCAATGGCGAGGCAGGGTGCCGCGACGCCGGGCGAATAGGCGAGGGCGAGGTCGCGCTGGTTGCCGAGCGGCTTCGTCGCCCTGATCTCCAACTTCCCGGGTTCGGGATAGCGATGGTAATAAAGGGCGGCCTCGTCGAGGTCGGCGCCGGCCGGTCCTCTTTGCGTCATGATCTGCCTGCGGTGTCTGTTGCTCGCGATGCGGCCGGATGGCCGACGCAAGCTCTACAACACCGGCGCCGATGTCGCGAGCGGTTCAAGCGCCGCGGGTCGTGCGGCTAGAACGTCGCCTGGCGGATGGCGACGGAGCCGCAGCCGATGCCGGAATTGACGCAGAGGCCGATCACCGAGCCGCGCGGATCGCGCAATTCCGTATGGAGAGACGGGCGGACCAGCTCGGCCATGCCGATGCCGATCAGGGTTGCGAACAGCGTCACGACGAGGAACGAGCGGGTGGCCATCGAACTCAACTCCTGGAGGCCGCGTCCAAAGGGATCGGGCGACAGCGAAAACACTACGAAATCTCGCCTGAACCGAGCCTGAAACACGCATTCAGATATCGTTTGGATTGATTGCGATTTGATTAAAATTGTACCGATCGGGGTGTTGCTCACAGCCTCGTGTCCGGCTTGACGCCCCCCTCGAAATCCGGCATCACGCTCGCATGATGGCCAGGAAGCGTCTCGATTTCCTCTGTTGCCGCGGTTGCTTGTCGGCCTGACGAAGGCGACGGGAGCCTTGCATTCGTCCTCAGTGGCGAAGGCGCGCGACACCAGAAGACGGGACCAAGATGACGACGCTTCGCCTCTACAACACGCTCAGCAAAGAAAAAGAGACGTTCACGCCGATCGATGCGCAGCATGTGCGCATGTATGTCTGCGGGCCGACTGTCTATGACTTCGCTCATATCGGCAATGCGCGGCCGGTCATCGTCTTCGACCTGCTCTACCGGCTGCTTCGCCAAGTCTACGGTGCGACGCATGTCACCTATGTGCGCAACATCACCGACGTCGACGACAAGATCAACGCACGGGCGGCTGCCGAATATCCCGGCATTCCGCTCAACGAGGCGATCCGGATCGTCACCGAGAAGACGAATACGCAGTTCCAGGCCGACGTCGCCGCCCTCGGTTGCCTCGAGCCGAACGAGCAGCCGCGCGCGACCGAGCATATTGAGGCGATGAAGGCGATGATCGAGCGCCTCTTGGCGCGAGGTGTCGCCTATGTCGCCGAGGGCCATGTGCTCTTCTCGCCAGCCGCGATGGACCGCATGAACGGCGTGCCGCGCTATGGCGCGCTGGCGCGCCGCTCGCTCGACGAAATGATTGCCGGCGCACGCGTCGATGTCGCCCCCTACAAGCGCGAGGCGACGGATTTCGTGCTCTGGAAGCCATCGGCAGCCGACGAGCCCGGCTGGCCATCGCCCGCCGGCATCGACGGGCATGGCCGACCCGGCTGGCATATCGAATGCTCTGCGATGTCGATGGCGCGGCTGCTGGAGCCGTTCGGCGGCGGGCTCTCCTGCGACGATCCGACCAGGAATGTGTTCGACATCCATGGCGGCGGCATCGATCTCGTCTTCCCGCACCACGAGAACGAGATCGCGCAGTCCTGCTGCGCCTTCGGCACCAGCCGCATGGCCAATATCTGGATGCATAACGGCTTCCTGCAGGTCGAAGGCGAGAAGATGTCGAAGAGCCTCGGCAACTTCATCACCATCCGAGATGTCATGGAGCGGCAGGGCGGCGCGCGCTTTTCGGGCGAGGTCGCGCGTCTGACGATGCTCAAGGCGCAGTACCGCCAGCCGATCGACTGGACCGAGAAGGGTGTCGCCGAATCCACGATCGAGATCGAGGGCCTTCGCCGAGCGCTCCGGGCCGCCGTTCCCGGGGAGCCGTCGGCTGCCATCGTCGAGGCGCTGTCCGACGATCTCAACACGCCACAGGCGCTCGCCGAAATCTGGCGGCTGAGTGGCGAGGCACGTGGCGCGACGTCTCCGACGCGGCGTCTGGAAGCCGCCGATCGTCTCGCCGGGTCTCTGAAGCTGCTTGGCTTCGACCGGCTGGTCGACGAAGTGACGGCCGGCAATGTGCTGCCGCGCGCAGAGCTCGACGCGGCGATCGCAGCGGCGGACCGCGACAGCGTCGATCCCGACCTGTTCGCGCAGCAGGTCGCGAAAGCCTGCGCCGTCTTCGAGGCGACCATCAAGGCGCGCGAGGCGGAGAGCCTCGGCATCACCACCGACGAGATCGAGACGCAGCTCGCCGACCGCCTCGCGGCCCGGCGCGCGAAAAATTTCGCAGAAGCCGACCGCATCCGCTTCGGGTTGGAAGCGATGGGGATCGCGCTGAAGGACTCCAAGGATCCGGCGAGCGGAGAAATCGTCACCAGCTGGGAGCCGCGCTAGACCCGCCATGACAGACCAGAACGCGCCGGCCGTCGCCCTCTGGGGCATCAAGAACTGCGACACGATGAAGAAGGCGCGCGTCTGGCTCGACGAGCACGGTGTCGCCTATGCGTTTCGCGACTACAAGCAAGAGGGCGCCGATCCCGGCCGGCTTGCGGACTGGGTCGAAAGGCTCGGCTGGGACGTCGTGCTGAACCGCGCCGGCACGACCTTCCGCGCCCTGCCGGATAGCGACAAGGCTGGACTCGATGCCACCTCGGCGATCCGTTTGATGCTGGCGCAGCCGTCCATGATCAAACGGCCCGTTCTCGAGCGCGCCGACGGTCTGCTGCTCGTTGGCTTCAAGCCAGAAACCTATGCGAAGGCATTGCTCTCTTCTGGCCATTGAGCCGTTGCCAGAGCCGGGCGCGCGGACTAAATCTCCGGCAACCGGTCCGAAAGGGCCAGGCGCAACGGGATCATGACCATGAGCGGCGCAGTTTTGCCCGGCGAGGGACTGGACGTCCACCGCCGGAGAACCCATTTCCGGGCCTGGCATCGCGGCATGCGGGAGATGGACCTGATCCTCGGCCGCTTCGCCGATGCCGAAATCGCCGGCCTCTCTTTGTCGGAGCTCGAAGATTTCGACGCGCTGATGGAAGAGCAGGATCGCGACATCTTCGCCTGGCTGACAGGCGAGACGAAGACGCCCGCTGCCTTCGATACGCCCTTCTTCCGCAAGCTCGCCGCCTTCACGGGCGCAACTCTCCGATAGGCTCATGATCCGTTTCGATACCGTTCTTGGTCGCCGCTCGACCGTCCTGTCGGGCGTGCCGGACGGGTTCGATGGCCGCGTCGTCGCCGACCTTGCCACCCTCTCGGCTAAGAACGGGCGGCCGTTCCTGCTCGTGGTCGCCCGCGACGGGCAGCGCATGGCCGATCTCGAACAGGCGATCGCCTTCTTCGCTCCGGCGCAGGAAGTCCTGTCCTTCCCTGCATGGGACTGCATGCCCTATGACCGTGTCTCGCCGAATGCCGCGGTCGTGTCGCGGCGCATGGCAGCATTGGCCAAACTCGCCACCTACAAGGCCGAGGCGGGCAGGGCGCTCGTCGTGCTCACGACCGTCAATGCGATCGTCCAACGGGTGCCGCGCCGGGCGGATGTCGCCCGGCAGAGCCTCGCCATCGCCCCGGGCAGCCGCCTCCCGATGGAGAAGCTGGTCGGCTGGCTCGAAGACAACGGCTTCATGCGCACCTCGACGGTGCGCGAGGCCGGCGAATATGCCGTGCGCGGCGGCATCGTCGATCTCTTCGCCGCCGGGCTCGGCGAGCCGATCCGCGTCGATTATTTCGGCGACACGATCGATTCGATCCGCTCCTTCGATGCCGAGACGCAGCGCACCGTTCAGCAGAAGAAGCGCATCGATCTCGTTCCAGTCAGCGAACTCGTGCTGTCGCCCGAGGCCATCGCCCGCTTCCGCGAGGCTTATGTCGGGCTGTTCGGCGCGTCCGATCGCGACGATCAGCTCTACCAGCATGTCAGCGAGGGCCGCCGCTATACCGGCGTCGAGCACTGGCTGCCGCTCTTTGCCGAAGCGCTCGACACGCTGTTCGACTATGTGCCAGAGGCGGCGGTGGTGCTCGACCACCTGACCGAAGAGGCGCTGGCCGAGCGGCTCGACGACATCGTCGACCATTATGATGCCCGCAAGAGCGCGATGGGTCAGAACCAGGGCGGGGTGCCCTACAAGCCGATCCCGCCGACCCGGCTCTATCTCGATCGCGACGAGTGGAAGCGCCACGAGGCTCTGATCCCGCTTATCCGCATGACGCCGTTTGCCGAGCCGGACGATACGATGGTCGTCGACATGGGCGGGCGGCAGGGGCACAGCTTCGCCGCCGAGCGTCTAGCCGGGGACGTGAATGTCTTCGACGCGGTGATCGGCCATGTCGGCTCCTTGCGCGAGAAGAAGCGCGTCGTCATCGCCTCCTGGAGCGAGGGCGCGCGCGATCGCCTCGCGCAAGTTCTCGCCGATCACGGGCTGAAGCGTGTCCAGATCATCGACAACTGGCCGTCGGCGACCAACTTGCCGAAGGGCGTCGTCGCCCTCGGCGTTCTCGGCCTCGAGACAGGCTTCGATTCGCCCGATCTCGCCATTGTCGGCGAGCAGGACATTCTCGGCGACCGCCTCGTTCGCCCGCGCAAGCGCTCGAAAAAGGCGTCGGATTTCCTCAGCGAGATCACCGCGCTCTCGGAAGGTGATCTCGTCGTCCATGTCGATCACGGCATCGGCCGCTTCACCGGCCTCAAGACCATCACGGCGGCGGGCGCTCCGCGCGACTGCCTCGAGATCATCTATGCCGGCGGCGACCGGCTCTATCTGCCGGTGGAGAACATCGAACTCCTGTCGCGTTACGGCTCGGAAGAAACCGACGCCACGCTCGACAAGCTCGGCGGCGTCGCCTGGCAATCGCGAAAGGCCAAGCTCAAGAAGCGCATTCGCGACATGGCGGCGCAGCTGATCAAGGTCGCGGCCGCCCGCGCCATGCGTCAGGGCACGGTACTAGCGCCCCCCGACGGGCTCTATGACGAGTTCGCCGCCCGTTTCCCCTATGAGGAGACGGAAGACCAGCTCGCAGCGATCGAGGCCGTGGTCGCCGATCTGTCAGCCGGCACGCCGATGGACAGGCTGATCTGCGGCGATGTCGGCTTCGGCAAGACCGAAGTGGCGCTGCGGGCTGCCTTCGTCGCGGTGATGAGCGGCAAGCAGGTCGCCGTGGTCGTTCCGACGACGCTCTTGTCGCGGCAGCATTTCAAGACCTTCAAGGCCCGCTTCGCCGGCCTGCCGGTGCGCGTCGAGCAGGCCTCGCGCCTCGTTACGGCCAAGGATCTCGCCGAGACCAAGAAGGGCCTCAAGGACGGGCAGGTCGACATCGTCGTCGGCACGCATGCGCTGCTCGGGAAGGGCATCGAGTTCCGCGATCTCGGCCTTCTCGTCATCGACGAGGAGCAGCATTTCGGCGTCAAGCACAAGGAGCGGCTGAAGGAACTGAAGGCCGACGTCCATGTGCTGACCCTCTCTGCGACGCCGATCCCGCGGACCTTGCAGCTGGCACTGACCGGCGTGCGCGAGCTTTCGCTCATCACGACACCGCCGGTCGATCGCATGGCCGTGCGGACCTTCATTTCGCCCTTCGACGCGCTTGCCGTGCGGGAGGCACTGCTGCGCGAGCGCTATCGCGGCGGCCAGAGCTTCTATGTCTGCCCGCGCCTCGCCGACCTCGCCGAGCGCAAGGAGTTCCTCGAGAAATTCGTGCCCGAGGTGAAGGTCGCCATCGCGCATGGCCAGATGCCGGCGAGCGAACTCGACGACATCATGAACGCCTTCTACGAGGGCGCCTATGACGTGCTGCTTTCCACCACCATCGTCGAATCCGGTCTCGATATCCCGACGGCCAACACGCTGATCGTCCATCGCGCCGACATGTTCGGCCTTGCCCAGCTCTATCAGCTGCGCGGCCGGGTCGGCCGGTCCAAGACGCGTGCCTACGCGCTCTTCACGGTGCCGGCCGAGAAGAAGCTGACGCCGATGGCCGACCGCCGGCTCAAGGTGCTGCAGTCGCTCGATACGCTCGGCGCCGGTTTCCAGCTCGCGAGCCACGATCTCGATCTGCGCGGCGCTGGAAACCTGCTCGGCGAGGAGCAGTCCGGCCATATCAAGGAAGTCGGCTACGAGCTCTATCAGCAGATGCTGGAAGAGGCGGTCGCGGCGCTCCGCCAGGGCGGCGAAGACGAGGCGGAGAGCGATGGCCGCTGGTCGCCGCAGATCACGATCGGCACGCCGGTCATGCTGCCGGAGAGCTACGTACCCGACCTGCCGCTGCGCCTCAGCCTCTATCGTCGTCTCGGCGATCTCGACGAACCGGCGCAGATCGATTCGTTCGGCGCCGAGCTGATCGACCGCTTCGGGCCGTTGCCGGATGAAGTCGAACACCTCCTGAAGATCGTCTACATCAAGGCCCTCTGCCGCAAGGCGAATGTCGAGAAGGTCGATGCCGGGCCGAAGGGCATGGTGATCTCGTTCCGCAATTCGACGTTCTCGAACCCGGCTGGCCTCATCCGCTATATTGGCGAGCAGGGCAGCCTCGCGAAGGTCCGCCCGGACCAGAAGGTCGTCCTCATCCGCGACTGGGAAGACCCGGAGAAGCGGCTGAAGGGCACTGCCGTGGTGCTGACGCAACTGGCGCGGCTGGCAACGGGCGACGGCAAGAAGGCTGCCTGAGGGGCGATCTACAAAGCGGCGTAGCGCCGCGCTTGCTGCACTGCGGCGCCGGTGTCATAGCCTTGTTCAGCGCGGGCAGGGGCCCGCGCCCAACAGGGCGGACGGCACAGTGAGCGATCGGCAAGAACGGCATTTCGGGAAGGCTGCATCCAGCTACAAGGAGACCGGGCTGCGACAGCTCAAGCGCACCCTGATCGAGGGCGCGATCGTCCTCATCCCGATCGCCACGATCGCGCTCCTCGTCGTGGGCATCATCCATCACCTCCGCGAGGTGTCCGAGCCGCTGGTCGGACGCGTCGTCCATCCGTTGATCGCAGCCGCCGTCCTGCTGGTGCTGCTGGTGCTCGCCGTCGGCCTGCTTGTCCGCTCCGCCATCGGCCGCTGGGTGCAGCATCGCCTCGAACGGCTGCTGTTCGAGCGCGTCCCCGGCTACAAGCTGGCCAAGGCCGTCGCCACGGATCAGATCTTCGTCGGCGGCGGAGAACAGTCGATCCGGCCCGCGCTCGCCACCATCGAGGAAGGGCAATGTCCGGCTCTCGTCATGGACGAGTTTGCCGACGGACGACTGCTCGTCTTCGTTCCGGGGTCGCCCGCGCCGATGGCCGGCGCCCTCTACATCTTCACGCCCGACAAGGTCGAGCTTCTCGACGTGCCGCTGCTCTCTTTCGTGCACACGATCTCGGCCTGGGGTCTCGGCATGCGCGAGCTTCTCGAAGGTGCGGCAAAGACCAGACAGGCAGCGCCGACCCCCCTCGCTCCGCAGTAAGAGACGAACGGCGGCCAACGACCGCCGCTCGATCGGGAGATCGCCAGACCCTCACTTCGTCGGCGCGGCATACCACGCCGGCAGCGTATAGCCGTAGACCGACTGCGTCTTCGGGTGCTCGACGCGCGTCCAGCGCGCCACCCACTGGTCGGGCAAGTAATAGAGCGGCACGACATAGTGCTGCGAGATCAGCACGCGGTCGAGCGCTCGCACGGCCGCCACGAAGTCCTCCTGGCTCTTTGCCGCCAGCATCGCCGCGATCATGGCGTCGATGGCGGGGTTCTGCGCGCCGACATAGTTGAACGAGCCCATCATCCCGGCAGCGGCCGAGGACCAGCGATTGTTCTGCTCGCTGCCCGGCGAGAGCGAGGCCGGCCAGGCCGTGATGATCACATCGAAATCGAAATTCTGGACGCGCCGTTCGTATTGGGTCGAATCGACCGTGCGCGCCGTCGCCTTGATGCCGACGCGGGCGAGCGTCCGCGCATAGGCGAGGGCGATCCGCTCCTGGTCGCGATCCTTGAGCAGGATCTCGAAGGCGAGCGGCTGGCCGGTCTTGCTGTCGACGAGGCTGTTGCCCTGCAGCTGGTAGCCGGCCTGCTGCAGCAGATCGAGCGCCGCCTTGAGCACCTTGCGGTCGCTGCCCGATCCGTCGGTGACGGTCGGCTTGTAGGTGCCGTCCATCACCGACGGCTCGACGTCTTTAGCGAAGGGTGCGAGCAGCGCCTTCTCGGTATCGGAGGCCGGTACGCCATAGGCGGAGAGGACCGAATCCTGGAAGAAGCTCGCATTCCGGCTATAGGCGCCGGAGAAGAGGTTCTTGTTGACCCATTCGAAATCGAACAGCATTTCCAGCGCCTTGCGGACGCGAACATCGGCGAACATCGGCCTGCGCGTGTTCAGCGCGAAGCCGAGCATGCCCTTCGGCAGTCCGTTCGGGATCGCTTCCTTGACGACGCGGCCGTCTGTTGCCGCGGGAAAATCGTAACCGTCGAGCCAGCGGGCGGGATCGGCTTCCGGATTGACGTCGTAGAGGCCCTTCTTGAAGGCCTCGAACATCGTGTTACGGTCACGGTAATAGTCGATGCGGATCGTATCGAAATTGTCGAAGCCGCGCTTCACGTTGAGGTCCTTGCCCCAGTAGTCCGGATTGCGCTTCAGCGTGAACTGTTCGCCGGGGGTGATCTTGTCCATCACATAGGGTCCGCTGCCGATCAGCGGCTTCAGCGTCGACTGGTCGAAAGTCTCGGCGTCGGTGGCGTGCTTCGGCAGGATCGGCATCAGCCCGATCAGGAAGGGTAGTTCCCGGTTGTCGGAATTGGCGAAGGTGAACTTGACGCCGTTGCTGCCGATGATCTCGGATTTCGCCACCGTCTTGAACCAGGCCGGATAAAGGTTCGGCCGGCCTTTTTCGCGCAGGAGCTCGAGCGAGAAGATGACGTCTTCCGGCGTCACCTTCTGGCCGTCCGAGAATTTCGCGTTCGGATTGATGGTGAAGGTCACCGAGCCGCGATCCTCGGGCATGTCGACGGAATCGGCGATGAGACCGTAGAGACTGAAGGCTTCGTCACGATTGCGGACCAGCAGGCTCTCGAACACGTTATTGCCGATCGCCGCATCCCAGATGCCACGCGAGGTCGTCGTGGCGCTCTTCACGATGAACGGGTTCAGGCTGTCATAGGTGCCGACAAAGGCATAGGTGATTCCGCCGCCCTTGGGCGCCGCCGGGTCGGCATAGGCGAAATGATCGAAATCCTTCGGCAGCGCCGGGTCGCCATGCATCGCGATGCCGTGCGACGGTGCTGCAAGGCTTTCGCCTCCGCCGAGGCCGGCGAGACCCGCCGCGACAAGCGCGATCATCGGTCCGAGGGCGCGAATCCACATCGTCTCTTCCTCCTCATCGTCCGGTTCTTCACCCGGACGCCGAAAAAATCTGGCAGGAACGCAATCGCACCTGCTTCCTGCTGGAAAACCACTGTTCGAGAGGCTAATGATGCGCCGCCGTCCGCGCGTCACCGTGTCGCCTCAATTGCTGGTCATCCAGCCCCGATCAGTGTCGCCGGAAACCGGGCGAGCATCGCCCTCCGCCTCCGGCAGCGCAAGGCAGTTGAGAAACTCAAGGACACGCTCGATGTCGTATCGTTGGAATACCGGCTCGGTTCGGGCCCCCCTCCTGGCTGCTGCCGCGCTCATGATGATCGGTGCCGCGCCGGTTGCGTTCGCGCAGGATGCGCCGGCGCCAAAGCCTCCGGTGGCCAAGCCCGCTGCGCCGGCCGCCGCTCCGGCTGCCGATGGCGCCGCCGCTGCCACGCCGGGTTCGCCCTGGATCAAGGAATGCGGCCAGGACCCGCAGTCCAAGAAGAAGCTCTGCATCACCTCGCAGGAGCTGCGCGCCGAGACGAATCAGTTCATCGCGTCGATGCAGCTGCGCAAGCTCGAGGGTGATCCCAAGATGGCGCTGACCGCCATCGTGCTCACCGGCCAGCTGATCCAGCCGGGCCTGCTGGTCCAAGTCGATCAGAACAAGCCGGTGCCGCTGAAATACGTCATCTGCGACCCGACCGTCTGCTACGCCCAGGCCGAGATCGACGACAGCTTCACCAATGCCATGAAGAAGGGTTCGAAGGTCGCCGCGATCACGATGAACCCGCAGGGCAAGCCGATGGTGTTCCCGTTCGCGCTGACCGGCTTCACCAAGACGTTCGAAGGCGAAGGCCTCGATCGGGCAGCTGGCAAGGCGCGTCGCGACGCCCTGCAGGAGCAGCTGCAGAAGAACGCCGAAGAGAATCGCCAGAAGCTGATCGACCAGCAGAACAAGGAGCGCGGCACGACTGACGCCCCGCCGGCTCAGTAAGCAGCTCTCGACTGAATAGTGAAACGGCGCGCCCCTGGCGCGCCGTTTTCGTTTCGGGCTCGATGTCAGCGGTTCAGTTCAGCCCGCGCGGATGCGCGACGTAGATGTCGCCCTTCCGCTCCGCGAAATAATCGGGCAGCTGCGGATGGCGCAGCGGCTCTTCCGAGCGGTCAGCAAGGAGGTTCTGCTCCGAGACATAGGCGACATACTCGCTCTCGGCATTCTCGGCGAGCAGGTGATAAAAGGGCTGGTCCTTCGCCGGCCGGATCTCTTCCGGGATCGAAAGCCACCATTCCTCGGTGTTGTCGAAGACCGGGTCGACGTCGAACACCACGCCGCGAAACGAGAAGTGGCGGTGGCGGACGATCTGGCCGATCTGGAACTTGGCTTCGCGTGACTGACCCATGACCTTGACCCTGACTGCAACCGGCATGCCAAAAGCCATGAAGCCTAGCCAAGGTCAACGCGGCGCATGGTCGCCTTTCCCGCCGATCGCGCGCTGCAACTCGCCAGCTAGAGATGCGGCGCGAGGGCCTGCCGCATGGCGAAGCGCTTGAGGCCAGGGATGCGGTCGAGGGCGAAGAGGCCGATGCCGCGCGCCGCCTGAACGGGCAGCAGGCTGGTCAAGAGCGTCCGGTTCAGCATGTCGACGGCCGTGGTGCGGGTAAGGATATCGCCCGCGCGCCGACGGTCATAGTCGGCGAGCGCTGGCGCAGCGCCGGGGTCTTCAGCGTGAGCGGATGCGACCGCGGCGAACACGGCCGCATCGCGGAGGCTGAGATTCAGTCCCTGCGCGCCGATCGGCGGGAACACATGCGCCGCCTCGCCGATCAGCGCGATTCGCTTGTCGGCAAAGCGTCGCGCCGTCTGGCCGCTCAGCGGGAATTGCTGCCGGGCCCCGTCGATCGTGATCGCGCCGACGATGTGGTGGGACTTCTCTTCGAAGAGGCGCGCCAGTTCGGTGTCCGAAAGTTCGGCCAGCCGCCCGGCGTCGGCGGGCTTTACGACGCAGACAATCGCCGAACGGTCCCCCGGCAGCGGCACCAGAGTGAATGGACCGGTCTCGGTGTGGAATTCGGTCGAGATGTTGTCGTGCGGCAGGCTGTGGCTGATGTTCACCACGAGCGCCGTCTGAGGGTAGGACCAACGGCGGACCGCGATCCCAGCAGCGGCGCGGGCCGGCGAGTTTCGGCCATCGGCTGCGCCCACGAGGCGCGCTTCGATCCGGCCCGCCGCGCCGGCATCGATCGCGACATGGTCGGCCTCGGGATCGATCGACGCGGCTAAGCCGTCGAGACGGATGACGCCGGCCTCTTCCGCGGCCGCCTCGAGCGCTGTGACGAGGGCGGCGGTCGGGATATTGTAGCCGAAGGCTGGCCGATCGATCTCGCTCGCGTGGAACTCGACCAGCGGCGCCCGCACCAGCCGGCGGGTGCCGTCGACGATCCGCATGGTGACCAGCGGTGCGACAACGTCGCGAAGCGCTTCGAAGACCCCCGCCTGCTGGAGGATGTCCACGGACACACCCAGCATCGCCACGGTGCGCTTGTCGGAGGGGATGGCGCGCGGGGCTACCAGCGCGATCGAGAGGCCCTGGCGGCGGGCGAGAAGGGCTGCGACCAGTCCGGCCGGGCCGGCGCCGACGACGGCGACATCCACGCGATCGGTCATGTCTTCACCTCCTGCTCCTGCTGTGGGGCTGCTTCGCTGGATCCGCCGGAGCGGCGGCGCCAGAGATGAACGAGGCTCGCGCCGAGCAGCATCGATACCAGGAACAAGATGATGGAGGGGAAGGCAAAGACAAGGTCTGCGACCGCCGGGCCGGGGCAAAGTCCGGCGAGCCCCCAGCCGATACCGAAGATCGCCGAGCCGAGTGCCAGTTCGCCGTCGATTCGCCTGGCATGGGGACGCGAGAAGCTCGGAGCCGCCACCGGCCGACGGCGGCGATGGCCGATCCGCACCGCGACCATGGTGACGATCACTGCTGCGGCCAGCACGAATGCAAGGCTCGGATCCCATCCGCCGGACACGATGCGCGAGACGTCGAGGAAGGCCTTGACCTTCTCGGGATGGATCATGCCTGAAATGGCGAGGCCGAGCCCGAACACGACGCCCGAAACGAGCGCCGCTGCATGGAAAACGATCTGGCGCCGGCCGCCCGGGCCGTTCACGGCCATTGCCTCGCGAACAACACTGTTAGCACGGCAGTGGCCATGAAGATGCCGACGGCGAGGATCGAGCGAAGCGACAGGTTGGCGAGGCCGAACACGCCGTGTCCCGAGGTGCAGCCCCGCGCCAAGGCTGTGCCGACACCGACCAGCATGCCGGCGACGGCGATGAGCGGCGGCGACAGATCGAGGCGGGGCCATGTGCTGATCATGTCGGCGAAGAGGCGCGGACCGAAGGCGACGCCGAGCCCGGCTCCGATCGGGAGCCCGATCAGGAACAAGAGCCGCCAGGCGAGATCCGCCCGGGAGCCGAGCAACAGACTGCCGAAAATGTTGGAGACACCGGCGACGCGGCCGTTGACGATCCAGAGCAGCCCCGCGCCGACGCCGATCAGGGCGCCGCCTATGGTCGCGGAAACGGGGGAGAATCCGATCATTGATCGCTCCGGATGGATCATGGCGAAAGTGAACGCGGAAGCCCGTTGCCGCAATCCGGACCGTTGTCGCAGGTGACAGGACGCCGCACTCTTCGCTGCAGCGCTCTTGCCAGCCAAAGAACGACACCCTATCGACAATCGTAAAGCGGGGTCGATCGAAGCCGGGGGGCGGTTTCGCGACCAAGATGGATGTCGGGCGCGACGTTCGGGGTGGGGAAGTTCACAGCAATGACCAAGTCCTGGCCGCGGACGCGCAGCTGGATCGTCCATATGTTGACGGCCAGCGGCGCGGCCTTCTCCCTTCTGGCAGCTATAGCGGCAGGTCAGGGCGATTTCGTGCAGACCTTCCTCTGGCTCGGCGCCGCTCTTTTCGTCGACGGCATCGACGGGCCGCTGGCGCGCCGCGCCCGCGTCGAGGAGAGCGTGCCGTGGTTTGACGGCGCGATCCTCGATCTCGTCATCGATTATTCGACCTATGTCTTCATTCCGGCGCTGATCCTCGCCCGGTCTACCCTGCTGCCGCCGTCGCTCGCCGTTCCCGGTGCGGTGCTCGTCGTGGTGGTCGGCGCCTTCTATTTCGCCGATACGCGGATGAAGACCGCCGACTACGGCTTCCGGGGCTTTCCGGCCGTGTGGAACATGGTGGTGTTCGTGCTGATCGCCTTCGCGTTGCCGCAGACCGTCGCGGCGGTCATCGTCGCGGCGCTCGCGATCCTGACCTTCGCGCCAATCGAGTTCGTGCATCCCTTCCGCGTACGCCGGCTTCGTCCGGTGACGATCGCCGTCACACTGCTGTGGGCGCTTTGCTCGATCCTGACCGTCGCGGCCGCCTTCCATCCGGGCGCACTCGTTCTCGCCGGCCTTGGCGCGACCACCCTCTATCTCGCCGTCATCGGCGCGCTGCTCCAAGCGACGCGGCGATGGAGCGGCGCCTGAGCCTGGCAAGTGGAACGAATGCCTGGTCCGGGGATTGCGAGAAGCACGGCGAGCGCCAGCTTGGCCGCTCAGAATGAAAACGGGACGAGGGCGACACGATGAATCTGGATCTCCTGTTCGAGGCAAGTGCCTGGGCCAGCCTTTTGACGCTGACCGCCATGGAGATCGTGCTCGGCATCGACAACATCGTCTTCATTTCGGTGCTGGTGAGCCGCTTGCCGGCAGAACAGTCGAAGCGCGCGCGGCAGATTGGCCTTGCTCTCGCGCTCGTCTTCCGCATCCTGCTTCTGCTCGTCCTTTCCTGGTTGATCGGATTGACCGAGCCGGTGATCACCGTCTTCGGTAACGGTCTCTCCTGGCGCGACCTGATCCTGCTCGCCGGCGGCGTCTTCCTCATCTACAAGGCGACGCACGAAATCCATCAGGGCGTCGAAGGCGAGGGCGAGGACGACACCAAGCCGATTGTTGCGGGCTTCGCGGCGATCGTCGCCCAGATCATCGTCATCGACATGGTGTTCTCGGTCGATTCGATCGTGACCGCGATCGGCATGGCCGAGCATGTCGAGATCATGATCCTCGCCGTGATCATCGCGATGGGCGTCATGTACCTGGCCTCGGGCGCGATCTCGTCCTTCATCGAGCGCCATCCGACGACCAAGATGCTGGCGCTCGCCTTCCTGCTGATGATCGGCGTCGCACTGGTCGCGGACGCCTTTGGCTTCCACATCCCGCGCGGCTACATCTACACCGCGATGGCGTTCTCGGCTTTCGTCGAGATTCTCAACGTCGCGGCGAAGCGCAAGCGGGCCGAATGAATCGGTTCAGGAAACCGGCGGCCGGCGATTGCCAGCCGTCGGACCCGCCTGTAGAAGGGGCAAATCGCAAGAGGATTGGCGAATCCGTCAGCAGCGGATTGAGCCCCGGTCGCTGACGCGGCTGTTTCCGCAAAAGCCGGCAGATCTCAGATGGGCCTCTCCTTCGCCTCGGCGCGCCTCATCATGGCGCTCTATTTCGTTTATTCCTTCGTCCTGTCGAATTGGCTGATCCGCATCCCCGATGTGCAGCAGGCGCTCGGGTTGGAGCCGGCTGGGCTCGCGCTCTGCCTGCTCGGGCTGCCGGCAGGCCTCGTCTGCTCGATGGTGTTCTCGGGTCCGCTCGTCGAAACGCTGGGGCCGAGCCGCGCCATCCGCTATGGCTTCTTCGGCTATGCGCTGCCGCTGTTGCTGCCGGGTTTCAGTTTCTCGCCGCTGATGCTGTTCTTCGCGCTTGCTCTGGTCGGCCTCGGCATGGGTCCGCTCGAAGTCGGCATGAATGTCGCGGCGGATCGTATCGGAACCGCGCTCGGCCGGACGGTCATGTCGCGCGCCCACGGATTCTGGAGCCTCGGCCTGATGGCTGGTGGCGCGAGCGGGTCGGCGGCCGCGACGTTCGGCATCGCGCCTGGCTTCCATGTTGCGGCGGTCGCACTGGTCGTCCTGGCGGCGAGCCAGATCCTCGTCATGCGCCTGCCGCTGCTCGGGCCGATGCCGGCGGCGCCCTCAGGCGAGAAGGCACCCGTCTTCGTGCTGCCGCCACGCAACATCGTCGCGCTCTGCCTGTTCGCCTTCGGCATGCTGCTCGTCGAGGGCGCGATCACCGACTGGAGCGCGATCTATCTGCGCGACGTCTTCGGACAGGTTCCGCCGGTGACGGGCTTCGCCTTCACCGCCTTCGGCCTGCTCATGGCGGGTGGGCGGCTTGCCGGCGACTGGCTCTCGACGCGCTTCGGTCCGGTGGCGCTGGCGCGCTTCTGCTGCCTCGTCGGTCTCGCTGGTCTTCTGGCCGTCGTGCTGGCGACCAGTCCGCTGATGGTCGTCATGGGCGCCGCGGCGGCGGGCTTCGGCGTCTCGATCGTCTTCCCACTCGCGGTCACCGCTGCGGCAGCACGCGAGGGATCGCCGGCCGTCAATGTCGCGGCGCTGTCGCTGCTCTCCTTTTCCGGCTTCATGGTCGGTCCGCCGGTGATCGGCTTCGTCGCCGAGGTGTTCGGGCTTCGCCTCGGGCTCGCGACGCTCCTGCTCGCCGCGGGCATGAGTCTTCTTCTCGCCGGCGAGGTCCGCGTCCGTCCGAAGCGGACGGCGGATCCATCTCCCACCATCACCCCCGGCCGTGCCGCCGCCTGAGCGCCAGGCCATCCGGATGCTCCGCATGACCCATCAAAGCCGCATCATGGCAATCTTCTTCGTGCAGTCGATCGCGATGGGGAGCTGGTTTCCGCGCATTCCCGAGGTGCAGGCGAAGCTCGGACTCGGCCCGGCGGAACTTGCCCTCGCTCTGCTCGGCATGCCGATCGGCCTTCTCATGACGCTACCCTTCGCAGGGGGTTTCGTCGCTCGGGTCGGGGCGCGGACGACGATCATTGGCGGCTTCGCGTTGTTCCTGCTGCTCGCGCCGCTGCCGTCGCTCGCCTGGAACCTGCCGAGCCTCTTCGTCGCGCTCCTCATCGTCGGAACTGTTATTTCCGGCCTCGAACTCGGCCTCAATGTCGCGGCCGATGCGATCGAGCATGCCGGCGGGCGCAAGATCATGAGCACCTGCCACGGCTTCTGGAGCCTCGGCCAGATGGTGGGCAGCCTCATCGGCGTCGGCTTCGCCGCCATCGCGGCGCCGGTCAGCCTGTCGCTCGCTTCGGTTTCGCTGCTATTGGTCGGGCCGGCACTCTGGCTCGGCTACACGCTGCCGCCACTTCCCGGCTCCGGCGCGGCAGCCGCCGACGAAGGGCCCGGGCGGCGGACTCGTCCGTCCCGGGCACTGATCGGGCTCTGCCTCTTCGTCCTCGGCATCGCCATGGCCGAAGGCGCGGCGGCCGACTGGTCGGCGGTGTTCCTGCGTGACGTCATCGGCGCGCCGCTCGCCACCGCCGGGTTCGGCTACACCGCCTATGCCTTTGCGATCGCGGCCGGACGCTTTCTCGGCGACACGCTGTCGGTCCGGTTCGGACCCGTGGCGCTCGCCCGCTTCTGCGGCGCCGTGACGATCCTCGGCGTCGGCATCGTCGTCACCAGCGGCGGCGCGGTGCAGGCGATGATCGGTCTTGCCGCGCTCGGCTTCGGCTGCTCGGTCGGCTTCCCGCTCGGCGTCACGGCCGCGGCGCGACTCGGCGACCGCGCGGCGGCCCGCAATGTCGCGCTCTTGTCGCTGTTCGCACTGTTCGGCTTCCTGCTCGGGCCGCCGATGATCGGCTTTGTCGCCGAGCATCTCGATCTCCGCTACGGCCTCGCGATGTTGCTGCCGGCGCTCGCGCTCAGCTTCGTCCTGGCCGGCGGCTTGCGTCCGCGGCGCCCGGCTGCTGAACTCGCCGGCATCGGCGCCTGAGCGGCGTCCATCGACCAGGGGAGGCCGTGATGGTCCAGGCGATTCGCATTCATGCCCAGGGCGGGCCCGAGGCGCTGCGCTACGAGACGGTCACGGTCGGCGCACCCGGTCCCGGCGAGGTTCGGCTCCGCCACACCGCGATCGGGCTCAATTTCATCGACGTCTATCATCGCTCCGGGCTCTATCCGCCGCCGCTGCCGCTGCCCTTCGTGCCCGGCAGCGAGGGTGTCGGCATCGTCGAAGCAGTCGGCGAGGGCGTCGCCGATATCACGGTCGGCGACCGGGTCGGCTATGCCGGTCCCGTCGGCGCCTATAGCGAGGCGCGGCTCATCACGGCCGAACGGCTGGTGCCGATTCCGGCTGGCATCGACGATGCCGTTGCAGCCTCGATCCTGCTGAAAGGCCTCACCGCACGTTACCTGCTGCGCCAGACCTATGTCGTCGGCCCCGAGACCGTGATGCTGTTCCATGCCGCGGCCGGCGGCGTCGGCTCGATCGCCTGCCAGTGGGCGGTAGCCCTCGGCGCGACCGTCATCGGGACGGCCGGCACGCCCGAAAAGGTGGCCCGCGCTCGCGCGCTCGGCTGCCAGCATGTGATCAACTATGGCGAGGAGGACTATGTCGCCCGCGTCGCCGCGATCACCGGCGGCGAGAAATGCGACGTCGTCTATGATTCGGTAGGCAAGGACACGTTCATCGGTTCGCTCGACTGCCTGAAGCCGCGCGGCATGCTGGTCTCCTTCGGCAATTCCTCCGGCGCCGTGCCGCCCTTCGAGATGAACCTCTTGCAGCGCAAGGGCTCGCTCTATGCGACGCGCCCGACCCTCGGCCATTATGTCGCGCGGCGTGCCGACCTGCTGGCAGCGGCGGACGATCTCTTCGGGATCATCGCGAGCGGCGCCGTCCGCATTGATGCGCCCGAACGCTTTGCGCTTGCGGATGCCGCCGCGGCCCAGACGGCCCTCGAAGGGCGGCGAACGACCGGTTCGGTGGTGCTCATCCCCTGACGGCATCCGGCGGGCGTGGACATTCTGCCGCCATTGCGTGCAGCGCCGGAATGATTGTACGATTTGATTAAGCCTTGTGCAGCCGCGAAGCTGCCGCGGCTGATCAATCGATGCACGGAGCTGGTATGGGCCGCCTGACGACGCATGTTCTCGATACGGCCGCCGGACGGCCGGCGTCGGGAATGAAGATCGAGCTCTATCGCCTTGAAGGTGAACGAGTTCTGCTCAAGAGCGTCGTGACGAACGCCGATGGCCGCGTCGATGGGGCGCTGCTCGATGGCGAGGCGTTGGCGAAGGGCGTCTACGAACTCGTGTTCCATGCCGGCGACTATCTCGGCCGCAGCGACGCCGTGCTCCCGGATCCGCTCTTCCTCGACATCGTTCCGATCCGCTTCGGCATCGCCGAGCCGAGCCAGCACTATCATGTGCCGCTGCTGATCTCGCCCTTCGGCTATTCAACCTATCGCGGCAGCTGACCCATGCGCGAAACCATCCGTTTCGTCCGACGCGGCAGCATCGTCGAGATCGGCGACTTCGATCCGATGACGATGCTGCTCGACCATCTCCGCCTCACCGAGGGCGCAAAGGGAACCAAGGAAGGCTGCGGCGAGGGCGATTGCGGCGCCTGCACGGTCGCGATCGGCCGCTGCCGCGACGGCCAAGTCGTCTATGAGCCGGTCAATGCGTGCATTCAGCTGCTCGGCACGGTCGATGGAACCGAGATCGTCACGATCGAGGATCTCGCCGAGGGCGACACGCTGCATCCGATCCAGCAGGCGATGGTCGATCGGCACGGTTCGCAATGCGGCTTCTGCACGCCGGGCTTCATCATGAGCCTGTTCGTGCAGTTCCATGCCTCGAACGGGCCGGTGACGCGCGGCGAGGTGAACGACTGGATCGCCGGCAATCTCTGCCGCTGCACCGGCTATCGGCCGATCGTCGATGCCGCTGTCGAGGCTTCAGCCGCCCCGCGCACCGACAAGTTCCACCGCGCCAGCGAGGACACGGCCGGAATCCTGCAGTTCCTCTCCGACGGCCACGACCTCTTCATCGGCAACGAGGAGCGCTTCTTCGCAGCGCCCGCGACCGTCGATGCCCTGGCCGCGCTTTATGAACAGCACCCGACCGCCGTGATCGTCGCCGGCGCGACCGATGTCGGGCTCTGGGTGACCAAGCAGTTGCGCGACATTCCGAAGATCATCCATATCGGCCGCGTCGCCGGAATGAACCGGATCGAGGATACCGGCCGCGAGGTGCTGATCGGCGCCAGCGCGACCTTCGCCCATGCCGAGCCATTCATGCGCTCGATCGATCCCGATCTCGGCGAACTCTTCCGCCGCATCGGCTCGAAACAGGTTCGCGCCAGCGGGACGGTCGGCGGCAATGTCGCCAACGGCTCGCCGATCGGTGACACGCCGCCGGCGCTGATCGCGCTCGGCGCGACGATGGAGCTCCGCCGCGGCACGCGCGCGCGCGTCATCCCGGTCGAGGACTTCTACGTCGCCTATGGCAAGCAGAACCGGGCCGCGGGCGAATTCGTCACCGGATTGCTGGTGCCGCGGCTGCGCGAAGACCAAGTCTTCCGCTGCTACAAGGTCACGAAGCGTTTCGACCAGGACATTTCGGCGGTCATGGGCGCCTTCCGCTTCACGCTTGATGCCGTCGGCAATGTGCGCGAGGCGCGCATCGCCTATGGCGGCATGGCGGGCACGCCGAAGCGGGCGAAGGCCGCCGAGGCTGCGCTTTCCGGCGCGTCGATCCGCGATTCCGCCGCCTGGCAGCGCGCCTTCGCGGCGCTCCGCGAAGACTTCACGCCGCTCGACGATCATCGCGCGAGTGCCGCCTATCGTGCCGAAACCGCGCATGCGCTGCTCGGCAAGGCACTGCTCGAGGCGGCTGGCACCGCGACCACACGCACGCGCCTCGTCGGCCGGCGCGAGGAGGCCACCCATGCCGCCGAATGATCCGATGATGCTGCCCGACAGCGAGTTGCAGGTCGTCCGCAAGCCGCTGCCGCATGACAGCGCGCCGCGCCACGTCACCGGCGCCGCGGCTTACATCGACGACCTCCGCGAGCCCGCGGGAACCCTCCATGTCGCGCCCGGTTATGCGCCGATCGCGGCCGGACGGATCATCGCGCTCGACCTTTCGGCCGTGCGCGCCGCACCCGGTGTCGTCGCCGTGTTGACGGCTGCCGACATTCCCGGCGCCAACGACATCTCGCCGAAGCTCGTCGGCGACGACCCGGCGCTCGCCGGTGAGGAAATCCGCTTCCATGGCCAGGTGGTGTTCGTCGTCGTCGCCAAGACGCGCGAACAGGCACGGCGCGCGAGCCGCAAGGCGAAGTTCACCACGGAGGCGGTGGTTCCGGTCGTCGATGTCAGCGAGGCGACCGACACGGTTCTGCCGGAATATGCCTTCGTTCAGGGCGACCCGGACCAGGCCGTAGCATCCGCACCGCTCACCTTCTCCGATACGTTCCGCATCGGCGGCCAGGAGCATTTCTATCTCGAGAGCCAGATCGCGCTCGCCGTGCCGGGCGAGGCGGGCGAAATGTATGTCCACTCATCGACCCAGCATCCGAGCGAGGTGCAGCATCTCGTCGCCCACGCGCTGCATATCCCGTCGAGCGCGGTGACGGTCGAAATCCGCCGCATGGGCGGCGCTTTCGGCGGCAAGGAGAGCCAGGCCTCGCAATGGGCCGTGCTCGCGGCGCTTGCCGCCTGGAAGACCAACCGGCCGTGCAAGATGCGGCTCGACCGCGACGACGACATGATCATGACCGGCAAGCGGCACGATTTCCGCGTCGGCTACCGGGTCGGCCACGACGACAATGGGCTTCTGCAGGCCGTCGACGTTGCCTTCGATGCGCGCTGCGGCCATTCCGAGGACCTCTCCATGGGCGTCGTCGACCGGACGATGTTCCATGCCGACAATTCCTATTTCTATCCGGCGACCCGCGTGCTGACGCGGCGCTTCAGGACGAATACCTGCTCCAATACGGCATTCCGTGGCTTTGGCGGGCCGCAGGGCATGGTGTTCGCCGAACGAATGATGGACCAGATCGCCTATCGGCTCGGCAAGGATCCGCTCGACGTGCGCAAGGCGAATTTCTACGCCGGGCGTGGCCGCGACCGGACGCCTTATGGCCAGCAGGTGACCGATAACCTGCTGCATGAGCTCGTCGCCGAACTCGAGGCGGACTGCGACTATCGCGCACGCCGCGCCGAGATCACCGCCTGGAATGCCGAAAGCCGGATCCTGAAGCGCGGCCTCGCGCTGACGCCGGTCAAATTCGGCATTTCCTTCACGCTGATGCCGCTCAACCAGGCCGGCGCGCTCGTCCATCTCTATCGCGACGGTTCGGTCCATCTGAACCATGGCGGCACCGAGATGGGGCAGGGGCTGTTCCTGAAGGTGGCACAGGTCGTGGCCGAGGAATTCGGCGTCGACATCGGCAAGGTCGCGATCACGGCAACCCGCACCGACAAGGTGCCGAACACCTCGCCGACGGCGGCCTCCTCCGGCACGGACCTCAACGCCATGGCGGCACTTGCTGCCTGTGGCGAGATCAAGGACCGGCTGTTCGCCTTCATCGAGCAGAAATACCGCGTTCGGCGCGACCAGGTGCGCTTCCGCGACAACCGCGTCTTTTTCGGCAATCAGTCGCTCGGCCTCGGCGAACTCGCGACCGCCGCTCATGCCGATCGCATTCAGCTTTCCTCGGCCGGATTCTACCGCACGCCGATCATCAGCTGGAATCGCGACAAGGCGGAGGGTCGTCCGTTCCTCTACTACGCCTATGGCGCGTCCTGCTCCGAAGTCACGATCGACACGATGACCGGCGAGATGAAGGTCGACCGGGTCGACGTGCTGCACGACGTCGGCAAGTCGCTCAATCCGGCGATCGATATCGGCCAGATCGAGGGCGGTTTCGTCCAGGGCATGGGCTGGCTGACGACCGAGGAACTGGTGTGGGACAAGGAGGGCCGGCTACGCACGCATGCGCCCTCGACCTACAAGATCCCGACTGCGTCGGATATTCCCGAGCATTTCGTCGTCAAGCTGTTCCAGTCGGAAGGCGCGCGCGAAAAGACCATCTACCGCTCCAAGGCCGTCGGCGAGCCGCCCTTGATGCTGCCCATCTCGGTCTGGTGCGCCGTAGCCAACGCTGTCGCCAGCCTCGCGCCCGGCGTCGTGCCCGATCTCGACGCACCGGCGACGCCGGAGGCGATCATGAAGGCGGTGAGGGGAGCGCGCTCGGGGGGGCATTGATGCTGGTCTGGCAACGTCTCCTCGACGCAATCGACCGCCACGGCAAGGCCGCCATGGCGACGCTGGTTGAGACACGCGGCTCGGCGCCGCGCGAGGCTGGTGCGCGCATGGTCGTGCAGCCGGATGGCGGCTTCACCGGCACGATCGGCGGCGGGACGCTCGAATGGCGGGTCATCGCCGAGGCGCAGCGCGCCCTCGCCGGGGCTGTTCTTCCCGGCCTGTACCTCGCGTCGGTCGCGCTTGGCCCGGAGCTCGGCCAATGCTGCGGCGGGCGGATCGAATGGGCTCTCGAAGTGTTCGGGCACGACCGCCGCACTGAGGTCGAGCAGTTCGCTGCGGCCGAGGCGGCCGCGCCGTTCCGGACGCGTGCCGTGCTCGCGCGTGGCGGGCGGGTCGTGCGCACGATCGTCGACGATGCGCGCGTCCCGATCGGTGGCGCGCTGGTTTCCGGCGACGTGCTGGAGGAAGGGTTTGGCGAGGAGCGGCGCGTGCTGTTCCTGTTCGGAGCAGGCCATGTCGGGCGCGCGCTGGTGCTGGCTCTGGCGCCGCTCCCCTTCACCATCACCTGGATCGATCCGCGCCCGGACGCCTTTCCGCAGCTCGTGCCAGCGAATTGCCGCTGTGTTCAGCAGGCTGATGCTCCAGAGGCCTTGCGAGGCGCCCCCGATGGGTCTTTCATCCTCGTCATGACCCATAGCCATGCCCTCGATCTAGCCGTCGTGCACAAGGCTTTGGCAGAAGATCGGTTCGGCTATGTCGGTCTCATCGGGAGCGCGTCCAAGCGCGCCCGTTTCCGGCGGCTGCTCGGCGAGGCCGGACTCGGCCCGGAGCGCGTCGATGCGATGAGCTGTCCGATCGGTATCGCCGGGATCACTTCGAAGCTGCCGGCCGTCATCGCGGCCTCGGTGGCATCAGACTTGCTAATTCGAGACGAGGCGGCACGCGGGGCGATCACGATCGAAGCGGACCCGCATCGTCAGGCATCGCTCCGTTCGCCGAGGGGAAGCTGAATTGGAACCATCACTTCCTGGTCGCCGAACGCGGCCAGAGACCGGTGCGCTGATCCAGGCGATCGGCATCACCAAGCTGTTCGGAAGCTTCAAGGCGAATGATGCCATCGACCTGACGATCCGGCCGGGGGAAATTCATGCCCTGCTCGGCGAGAACGGCGCCGGCAAGTCGACGCTGGTCAAGATCCTCTATGGCTCGCTGCAGCCGAGCGAAGGCGAGATTCGCTGGAAAGGCCAGCCGGTCCGGATTCCGAGCCCCTCGGCCGCGCGCAAGCTCGGCATCGGCATGGTGTTCCAGCACTTCTCGCTGTTCGATGCGCTGACCGTCACCGAGAACATCGCCCTCGCGCTCGCGGATCGCGGCAACCGGGCGGCGCTCGCCCGCGAGATCGAGAAGGTCTCGGCGGAATACGGCCTGCCGCTCAATCCGGATTCGCGCATCGTCGATCTGTCGGTCGGAGAGCGGCAGCGGGTCGAGATCGTGCGCTGCCTGCTGCAGAACCCCGAACTACTGATCATGGACGAGCCGACCTCGGTGCTGACGCCGCAGGAGGCCGATGATCTGTTCGAGACGCTCGACCGGCTGACGGCACGCGGCTGCGCGGTGCTCTATATCAGCCACCGCCTCGAGGAGGTGAAGCAGATCTGCCATCACGCGACGATCCTGCGTCTCGGCAAGGTCGTCGCCGAATGCGATCCGCAGATGGAGTCGGCTTCGCAGCTCGCCAGCCTGATGGTCGGCGCGGACGTTCATGTCCTCTCCTCCGACACGCCGCCGCCGACCGCAGCGAAGACGCGGTTACAGATTCGCAATCTCTCGATGCCCGAGCCGCATCCCTTCGCGGTGGCACTGCAGGACATCTCGCTCGACGTTCGTGCGGGCGAGATCGTAGGGATCGCCGGCATCGCCGGCAACGGCCAGGGCGAGTTCTTTGACGCACTTTCGGGCGAGCGGCTCGCCGAGGCCGTCGACACCATCACGATCGACGGCAGGCCCTCCGGCCGCCTCGGCGTCACGCAGCGTCGCCGGCTCGGCGCCGCCTTCGTGCCAGAGGAACGCATCGGCCATGGCGCCGTGCCGCGGCTGCGTCTTTCGGACAATGTGCTGCTTACCCGCCATGCCACCGGCGACCAACTGCTTCGGATCGGCATCATCGACTTCTCCGGCATGCGGACGCTCGCCGAGCGGATCGGCCGCTCATTTGACGTGCGCAAATCGGCCGTCGATCCCGAGGCGGGCTCGCTCTCGGGCGGAAACCTGCAGAAATTCATCGTCGGCCGCGAGATCGATCGCCAGCCGTCGGTTCTCGTCGTGAGCCAGCCAACCTGGGGCGTCGATGCGGGCGCCGCCGCCGTCATTCGCCAGGCGTTGATCGATCTCGCGCGCTCGGGCTCGGCGGTTCTGATCATCAGTCAGGATCTCGACGAGATCTTCGAGATCGCCGACCGGATCGCGGTGATCTCGCGCGGCCATCTGAGCGAGCCGGTTCCGGCGCGCTCGCTGACGCGCGAGCGGATCGGCCTGATGATGGCGGGCCTCGACGAAGGCAAGACCGGCAAGCGCGCTGCGAACAAGGAGACTTCCCATGCGCATCGTGCTTGAGCGGCGCCTGACGCCGAGCCGGCGGATGCAGTATCTGTCGCCGGTGCTGGCGATCGTCCTGTCGCTCGCGAGCTTCTTCATCATCTTCGTCCTGTCCGGCATCGATCCGTTCAAGGCGCTGTACATCTATTTCGTCGAGCCGCTCACGGCGCTCTGGTCGATCGAGGATCTGCTGGTCAAGGCGGTGCCGATCATCCTCGTCGCGATCGGGCTGGCCTTCTGCTACCAGTCGGCCGTGTGGAACATCGGTGCGGAGGGGCAACTCGCCGCAGGCGCGCTCGCCGGCTCGATCATTCCCGTGCTGTTCCCGACGCTGCAGGGCCCGGCCGTCATCACCGCCATGATCCTGATGGGCATCGCCGGCGGCATGGCCTATGCAGCGATCCCGGCAATCCTGAAGATCCGCTTCAACGCCAACGAGACGTTGACGACGCTGATGCTCGTCTATGTCGCCAATCTCTTCCTCGACTACATGGCGCGCGGCCCCTGGCGCGATCCAGCCGGCTTCAACTTCCCGAACAGCCGCCCCTTCGACGAAGGACAGATGCTGCCGGTCATCGCCGGAGAATCGGTGCGCATCTCCATCGTCTTCATGCTGATCGCGGTCGTCGTCGCGTGGTTCCTGACCACCAAGACCATGACGGGCTTCAAGATCCGCGTGCTCGGCCTCTCGCCGCGTGCCGGTTCCTTTGGCGGCTTCTCGCGCAACAAGATGGTGATGCTGACCTTCCTGATCTCCGGCGGGCTTGCGGGCCTTGCCGGCATCTGCGAGGTCGCGGGCCCGATCGGCCAGCTTCGTACGACGGTTTCCCCCGGCTATGGCTTCACCGCGATCATCGTCGCCTTTCTCGGGCGGCTGCACCCCTTCGGCATCCTGATCGCCGGATTGCTGCTGGCACTGTCCTACATGGGCGGGGAGGGGGCGCAGGTGGCGATCGGCCTTTCCGACCAGACGACGCAGGTCTTCCAGGGCATGCTGCTGTTCTATGTCCTCGCCTGCGACAGCTTCATCTATTACCGCGTCAAGTTCGTGCGCGAGCGCGCCCTCGACGCGGCAACGGTTCGGTGACGCCATGACGATGCTGGAAGGAATCCTGCTCACCATCATCACGGCCGCGACACCGCTGCTTTTTGCGGCGATCGGCGAACTCGTGGCCGAGCGCTCGGGCGTGCTCAATCTCGGCGTCGAGGGCATGATGGCGGTCGGTGCCGTCTGCGGTTTTGCCGCCGCGAGCACGACGGGCAACCCGCTGATCGGCGTCCTCGCCGCCATTATTGCCGGCATGCTGGCCGCGAGCCTTTTCGGCATCGTGGCTCTCTTCTTCGTCGCCAACCAGAACGCGACCGGCGTCGCGCTCACCTTGTTCGGCCTCGGCCTTTCCGGGCTCATCGGCGACAGCTTCGTCGGAACGCCCGGCATCCCGATCCCGAAGGTCAACATCCCCGTCCTCAGCGATTTGCCGGTCATCGGGCGTCTGCTCTTCGGCGAGGATCCATTCGTCTATGTCGCCGTGGCGCTCGCCATCGCGACCTGGTGGTTCCTGTTCAAGACGCGCGGCGGGCTGATCGTGCGGGCGGTCGGCGACAACGCCGTCTCGGCGCATGCGCTCGGTTTCTCGGTGCTGCGGACGCGTTTCCTGGCGGTGCTGTTCGGCGGTGCCTGTGCAGGGCTCGGCGGGGCCTATCTCTCGCTGGTCTATACGCCGCAATGGACGCAGGCGATGACCGCCGGCCGCGGCTGGATCGCGCTTGCGCTCGTCGTCTTCGCGTCCTGGCTGCCGGGCCGCCTCGTCGCCGGCGCGCTGCTGTTCGGCGCCGTCAGCATCCTGCAGCTGCACGCCCAGGCGATCGGAATCGGCATTCCCTCGCAGTTCCTCTCGATGCTGCCTTACATCGTGACCGTGATCGCGCTGGTGGTCATCTCGCGCAACCGTGCTCTGCTCTCGGTCAATACGCCCGCCTGTCTCGGCCGACCTTTCGTCGCCGACACCTGATCCATTTCCGCGCGAGCCCTTCGCCCGCGCGGCGCATGCAAGAAACCTGTCGATCCAGAGAAAGGACAAGAACAATGCGCAAATACATCGTTGCCCTCGGCGCCGCAGCGCTGGTGGCCGGCATCGCGTCGGGAGCGGAAGCTGCCGACAAGGTCAAGGCCTGCTTCGTCTATACGGGTCCGCACAATGACGGCGGCTGGAGCCAGCAGCACGACATGGCGCGCCTCGCGGTCGAGAAGCATTTCGGCAGCAAGGTCGAGACCGCCTATGTCGAGAACGTCGCCGAGGGTCCGGATGCGGAGCGCGCCATCGAGCGTTTCGCCCGTGGGGGCTGCAACGTCATCTTCACGACGTCGTTCGGCTTCATGGACCCGACCATCAAGGTCGCCAAGAAATTCCCCGACGTGAAGTTCGAGCACGACGCCGGCTACAAGATGGCCGACAACGTCTCGATCTACAATCTGCGCTGGTATGAGGGCCGTTACGTCCAGGGCCAGATCGCCGCTAAGATGTCGAAGACCGGCGTCGCCGGCTACATCGTTTCGTTCCCGATCCCCGAAGTCGTGATGGGCATCGATGCCTTCATGCTCGGGGCGCAGTCGGTCAACCCCGACTTCAAGATCAAGGTCGTCTGGGCCAATACCTGGTTCGACCCTGGCAAGGAAGCTGACGCCGCGAAAGCGCTGATCGACCAGGGTGCGGACATCATCGTCCAGCATACCGATTCTCCCGCTGCGATGCAGATCGCCGAGGAGCGCGGCCTGCATGCCTTCGGCCAGTCGGCCGACATGTCGAAGTTCGGCCCGAAGGCGCATCTCGCCTCGCTCGTCGACAACTGGACGCCCTATTACATCGAGCGCGTCCAGGCGGTCCTCGACGGCACCTGGAAGTCGACCGATACCTGGGAAGGCCTGAAGGCCGGCCTCGTCGTGCTCGGCCCGCTCACCAACATGCCCGACGACGTCAAGGCGATGGCCGAGGACTCGATGGCGAAGATCAAGTCCGGCGATCTCGTCGTCTTCAAGGGCCCGATCACCAAGCAGGACGGCTCGGTCGGCATCCCCGCCGGCACGGTTGCCGACGACAAGACCCTGCTCGGCCTCAACTGGTACGTGAAGGGCATCGACGACAAGCTGCCGCAGTAGCACCTGCCCGGCGGCGTGCCACCATGGCGCGCCGCTGAGCGTCGCTCGTTTCGCGTGGCCGGTGCTCCTTCGGGGTGCCGGCCATCACCACACCGGGGCCGAATTCCGCAAAGATGTCCGCATTCGTCGTCGACTGGCTCAACCTCCTCATCCGCTGGTCCCACCTCATCGTGGGCATCGGCTGGATCGGCACCTCGTTCTATTTCATCGCGCTCGATCTCTCCTTGAAGAAGCGCGAGCAGATGAACCCCGGCGTCTATGGCACGGCGTGGGAGGTGCATGGCGGCGGCTTCTATCATGTCGAGAAATATCTGGTCGCGCCGCCGACGCTGCCGTCCGATCTCATCTGGTACAAGTGGGAAGCCTATCTCACCTGGGTCTCCGGCTTCCTGCTGCTGATCGTCCAGTACTACTGGAACGCCAATTCCTTCCTGATCGACCGCTCCGTGCTGCCGCTGCTTCCCTCGCAGGCGGTCGTCATCTCTGTCGCCTCGCTCGTCGGCGGCTGGCTGATCTATGACCGGCTCTGCAAGTCGGTGCTCGGGCGCTCGACGCCGGTGCTGGCGGCCTGCCTCTTCGTCCTGATCGTCGGCGCCGCCTATCTGTTCACGCACATCTTCTCGGGCCGCGGCGCCTTCATCCATGTCGGCGCATTCGTCGGCACGATCATGGCGGTGAATGTCTTCGGCATCATCGTGCCGAACCAGCGCAAGATCGTCGCCTCGCTGCTGGCGCATGAGAAGCCGGATCCGCGTCTCGGCGCGATCGGCAAGCAGCGCTCGGTGCACAACAACTATCTGACGCTGCCGGTCCTCGTGATGATGGTCTCGAACCATTATCCGTTCCTGACCAGCCATCCGCAGAGCTGGCTGATCGTCGCCTTCATCCTGCTGCTCGGCGGCTCGATCCGGCACTTCCTCAACCGGCACGAGGCGCATGACCCGTTCCTGAAATATGCCTGGACGCTGCCCGTCGCGATCGTCGCGCTCGGCGTGCTCATCGCCATGACGGCGCCGAAGGAGATGGCGCTGGAGCCGGGCGTTACGGTGTCGGACGCCGACGTGCTGGCACTTACCGCCAAGCATTGCACTATGTGCCATGCCGCCAAGCCGACCCATGACGGCTTCGACCAGCCGCCGAAGGGCGTCATGCTGCAAACGACGGCCGAGCTGATCCAGCACAAGGACCAGATCATCGCGCAGGCCGTGCAGGGGAGGGCGATGCCGCTCGGCAACGAGCACGGTATGACCGACGACGAGCGCAAGACCCTTGGCGCCTGGCTGCAAACGCACTAGACAGCACGCGATCCCTTTGTCTGGGCCGCCGGAAACGCCGATGTCGAACCCGCCGCTCTCCCTCGCCGCGGTCAATGCCATGGACGAGGCCGCCTTCGTGGCCTCGTTCGGCGATATCGCCGAGCATTCGCCCTGGGTCGCCCGCGCGGCCTTCGCCGGCCATCCCTTTGCCGATCATGCCGCGCTGGTCGCGGCGTTCCATGCGGCGATCGCGGGAGCGCCGCATGAGGCGCAGCTTTCGCTGCTGCGCGAGCACCCAGATCTCGCGGGCAAGGCACGGATCGCCGATCTCGCGCTCGAATCGCAGGTCGAGCAACTGGGGGCCGGGCTCGACCGGCTGAGCGCGGATGAGTTCGCCGAGTTCACCCGCCTCAATACCGCCTATCGGGCGCGGCACGGCATTCCCTTCATCCGCGCGGTCAAGGGCTCGACCAAGGACCAGATCATCGCCGCCTTTCGCGAGCGGCTACCCGAGGCTCCGGAGACCGAGTTCGCGACGGCGTTGACCCAGGTCGGCCGCATCATCCGCTTTCGTCTCGAGGACCGTGTCGTTCCATGAGTGTCGCCGGCACGACCCCTGCGGGCGCCGCGGCGCGGCTGACGTCGCGCGAGATCGGGGCGCGGGCGCTCCAGATGATCGACCAACTCGCGGCGATCTCGGCCGACGAAGGTGCGCTGACGCGGCTTTATCTGACGCCCGAGCATCGCCGCGCGGCGGAGATGGTGAGCGGATGGATGGCGGGGGCCGGCCTCAATGTCCGGATGGACGCCGCCGGGACCGTGCGCGGCGCGCTGCCGCCCGGTCGCTCGGGAAAAAGCAGCAACAAGGCGCTGCTGATCGGCTCGCATATCGACACGGTGATCGATGCCGGCCGCTTCGATGGCAATCTCGGCGTCATCGTTGGCATCCTCGCGGTCGAGCAACTGAAGGCGCGCGGCATCGCGCTGCCTTTCGGGCTTGAGCTGCTGGCTTTCGGTGACGAGGAGGGCGTCCGCTTCCCGGTGACGCTGACCTCTTCCGCCGTCGCGGCCGGCGTTTTCGATCCTAAGGCGCTCGATGCCGTCGACGAGAAGGGCATCAGCCTGCGCGAGGCGCTCGTCGCCTTTGGCGGCGATCCGGATCGGCTGCGGCAGGAGGCCTATCAGCGCCCCGCCGTGCTCGGCTATCTCGAGGTGCATATCGAGCAGGGGCCGGTGCTCGAACGGGCCGGCGAGCCGCTCGGCGTCGTCACGGCGATCGCGAGCCAGAGCCGGCATCGCATCCGTATCCGCGGCGAAGCCGGGCATGCCGGAACGGTGCCGATGGACATGCGCCATGATGCGCTGACCGCCGCCGCCGAGATCATGCTCACGGTCGAAGCGATTGCGCGCAAGGGCAAGAAGCACGCGCTGGTCGCGACCGTCGGCCATGTCGAGGTGATGCCGGGCGCGTCCAACGTCATCCCGGCGGATGTCCGCTTTTCGCTCGACGTCCGGGCCGCCAGCGACGAGGCGCGCAAGGCGGCCGTCGAGGAGATCACACTGTTTGCGCGCCGGATCGACAAGCGGCGCCAGGTCGTGGTCGGCGTGGAGACCGTCCTGGAGAAGGGCGTCGCCAGCTGCGCGCCGCGGCTGATGAAGGCGATCGCCGCAGGCGTCGGCGCCGTTCAGGGCAAGCCGGCACGCAGCCTGATGTCGGGGGCCGGCCATGACGGACAGTCCATGGTGCATCTCGGCGATTTCGGCATGATCTTTGTTCGCTGCCGGGCCGGTATCAGTCATAATCCCAACGAATGGGTGTCCGTCGACGACATGGGCGCCGCGGTGGAGGGGCTGATGGCGACGATCGAGGAACTGGCGCGCCAGGAAAGCGGCGCGCGATGATCGCCGAGCGCATCGACGAACTGTTCCCGCGCGAGGTCGAATTCCTCAAGGCGATGATCCGCGTTCCCAGCGACAATCCGCCGGGGGATTGTGCCCCGCATGCCGAGGCCGCGACGACCGCGCTCGAGGCACTCGGCTTCGTGGTCGAGCAGCACCCGGTGCCCGAGCCGTTCTCGCGTCAATACGGCCTCAAGAGCACGATCAACCTCATCGTTCGCAAGACGTTCGGCAGCGGCGCCGGGCCTGTCGTCGCGCTGGCGGCTCATGGTGACGTGGTGCCGCCCGGCGAGGGCTGGACGACCGATCCCTATGGCGCAGAGGAGCGGCATGGCGCCGTCTACGGCCGCGGCGCCGCCGTCTCGAAGGCCGATTTCGCGGCCTATGCCTTCGCGTTGCTGGCGCTGGAGCAATCCGGCCTGACGCTCGATGGCGGCGTTGAGCTGCATTTCACCTATGACGAGGAAACCGGCGGCTTCGTCGGGCCGAAATGGCTGCTGGAACACGGGCTCTCCAAGGCCGATTACGCCATCACCTCCGGCTTCTCGCAGATGGTGGCGACGGCCCATAGCGGCGTGCTGCATCTCGAAGTGGTCGTGCGCGGCCGCCAGGCCCATGCGGCCGTTGCGGCGCTCGGCGTCGACGCGCTGGAGGCGGCAACGCCGATCCTCGCAGCGATCTATGCCGAACGGCGCCGGCTCGCCGAAATCCGCTCGGAGGAGCCGGGCATCGGCGCGCCGCAGATCACGGTCGGGCTGATCTCGGGTGGGATCAACACGAATGTCGTGCCGGACCGGATCGTGCTCCGGATCGATCGCCGCCTGATCACCGAGGAGGACGGCGAGACCGTCGAGGCCGAGCTGATCGAACTGATCGAAGCCGCGGCGCCGACGACGCCGGGCATCGAGATCGAGTGCCGTCGCATCCTGCTCGCCGAGCCGCTCCGTCCGCTGCCGGGAGTCGAGCGCCTGGTCGCGGCCATCCAGGCTCCGGCGGAGGCGCTGTTCGGGACGGCAGTAAGCGTCACCGGCGTGCCGCTCTATACCGACGCGCGCCATTATGCGGCGGCCGGCATCCCGACCGTTCTCTACGGCGCCGGCCCGCGCTCGATCATGGACGGCAATGCCCATGCTGCCGACGAGCATATCCGCCTCGATGATCTCCGCACCGTGACGGAGATCATCGCGCGGGCGCTGCAAACCCTGCTGACGCCCTGAGCGGACTTCGGCTCCTGCAAAGCCGCTAGCGGGACCAGCCCGCCGGCATCGGCGCTTCGGCATCGCGGCCGAGGCTTCGGCGTGCGCCGAGTGCCGTTTCCTCCGTGCGGATGCGGTAGGCCAGGAGGGCGATGTTGAGCGCCCCAAAGACGATCGCAAGCACCGGCAGGCCGAGCATGTAGGGGAGTAGCGGGATCTCGATCGCGACGATCAGGTAGTTCGGATGTCGCAACAGCCGATAGGGCCCGCGGCGGCGCAGCGGCATGTCGTCGACGGTGATGATCCGCGTCGTCCAGAACGGCCCGAGGCTGGCGATGGTCCAGATTCGCAGGACCTGCAGCAGGGCGTAGACGCCGAGCAGCGGCCACGGCACGGGAATGCCGGGCTGGACGAGCAGGAGCATCGCCGCAAGCCAGGCGCCATGCAGCACGATGAACAACGGATAATGGGCCGCGCCGACCTCGCGTCCACGCCGCAGCATCAGCCAGCGCCGATTGCGCTCGGACCAGGCGAGTTCGACGATGCGCTGGATCAGCACGAAGCCGAGCAGCCAATAGGGCCAGAACGCTGTCATGCCCGGCCTCGCGCGACATCGACGATCTGGAACGCGGCCGTGAATCCGGGCCCCAGCGATGAGAGCAGGAGCGAGCCCGTCGTGCCGCTACGGATCAATTCGTCGAGGACGAACAGAACCGTCGGCGCCGACATGTTGCCGTTCTCGCGCAGGACCTTGCGCTCGGCATCGAGGCCCATCGGCGGATAGCCGAAGACCCTTTCGAGTTCGTCGACCACCTTGGCCCCGCCCGGATGGCAACAGGGGCGGTCGATGGCCTCGCGTGTGAGGCCCGAGCGCTCGAGGAAACCATCGAGCACGGCCGGCAAGTCACGCGCAACGATCTCCGGGATGCTCTGCTTGAAGATGACGTCGAGGCCCTGGCCGTCGACATCCCAGCCCATGACATCGAGTGTGTTCGGCCAGCAATGCTCGCCCCCGATGCCGATGGTGACCGCGCCATCGCCGACCGGGCCGCTTTCGAGGATCGCCGCCGCTCCGCCGTCGCCGAAAAGGGCGCAGGCGACGAGATTGCTCTTGGTCAGGCGGTCATAGCGGAAGGCGAGGGAGGAGAATTCGACCACGATCAGCAGGCAGCGGCTGCCGGGCATGGCGCGAGCCATCTGCGCGGCACGCGAGAGGCCGAGTACGCCGCCGGCGCAGCCGAGACCGAAGATCGGCAGACGGACGACATCGCGGCGAAACGGCATCTCGTTCATCACGCGCGCCTCGATGCTCGGCGTCGCAATGCCGGTCGAGGAGACGAAGACGATCGAATCGATCTCGTCGGCCCGAAGGCCGGCGGCATCGAGCGCCTTCTCCGCCGCTTCGCGGGCCAGCGACGTCGCGTTCTTCAGATAGAGCGCCGACTTCTCGCCGAAATCGGCCTCGCCCATGAACCAGTCGACAGGCAGGCACGAATGCCGCGTATCGATGGCGGCATTGTCGAAGACCTGCTGCAGCTGATCGAAAAACGGCATGCGGCCGCCGAAGACGGTGCGTGCGCGCTCCCGCGCCACGGCCTGAGGCACATGGTTTTCAGGCGTGACGGTGACGAGGGACCGCAAGGATACAGACGGCGGCACAATGTGCTGCGCCGCCGCCAGATCGAGGGGACGCTGAAGCGTCATGGATGAGCCTTTCAGCTTGTCGCTCTATTCGTGACCGGTGGTGATGAAGTTGTGCAGGTCGTCATACTGCTCGCAGCCGGCGCCGCCGCAGAGCTTGGCGAGATTGGCGAGTTCGAGTTTCGCATCCTCGATCCGGCCGGCGGTGGCATAGCCTTCTCCGAGATATTCCCGCGTGTTGAGATTGTCCGGTTCGATCGCGAGCGCCTGCTTGTAGTAGGTGATGCCGACATCGACGTCGCCCATCTTGCGATGACTGTAGCCGATATAGGTCAATACCGTGGCGTCATGTTTGTTGCCGACGGCGTCGAGGACGGCGAGGGCGTTGTCGTAATAGCCGGCGAGCGCGAGGGCACGTCCCTGCTCGGTCAGTTCCTTGTCGGAAAGGCTGCCGGACTGCGCCTTGACGCAACGCTGCAGCGATTTCGACCAGACGAGGCCCTTCTTGCAGACCTGCTGCGCCGGCATGCCGCCGCTGCTGTCGCTACCGCCGCCGCTGCCGCCGCCACCACCGCTGGCAGCCAGCGCGGGAAGAACCGCGAGTACCGAAAAGCCGATCGCGACCGCGGTTCGCGTTGCGAAGTTGGGCATGCTAGTCATCGTCACCTCCAGCATGACCGCGCCGAGATTGGCGGGGTCGGCGCATGAACACGGCTTGGCCTTTGCCTATTCGCGTCCCCGATGAACAGCAGCAGTCACGATGATGTGAGGGCGCGGCTCGGGCAACATCTCGCGGCGCTGTGGCGCTTCGCGCTGGTGTTGTCGCGCAGCCGCGATACCGCCGAGGATCTCGTCCAGGCGACCTGCGTCCGTGCGCTCGAGCGGGCAGGGCAGTTCCAACCAGGCACCCGTCTCGACCGATGGCTGTTCTCGATCCTGCACTCGATCTGGATCAACGAACTGCGCGCCCGAAAGGTCCGGCAAGGCGCCGGCATCGTCGATGCGGAAGTGGCGCTGACTTTCGACGGCGGCCACGCGATCGAAACGAATATTCTCGCCGCCCAGATGTTAGCTGCCATCGGAGCGTTGCCCGAGGCCCAGCGTGCGGCGGTGCTGCTCGTTTACGCCGAGGGATATTCCTACCGCGAGGCGGCTGACTGCCTCGGCGTACCGATTGGAACGATCATGAGCCGGCTGGCGGCGGCCCGGGCGAGCCTCGCCGACCTGAACGACAACAGCGGGAACGGCGATGGCCGGAACTGAGCTTCGCGACGACGAGATGCTGACCGCCTTCCTCGATGGGGAACTGGCGCCGGCGGAACAGCATGCGCTGACGGCGCGTCTTGCGGCCGAGCCAGCGCTCGGCGCCCGCCTCGACCGCTTTGCCGCGGCCGGAACCGGCGTGGGCGCAGCCATGGACGGGTTGATCGGCGCCGCGCCTCAGCCGGCGCTCGATGCGATCCTGCAGCGCGCGCTTGCCAGCGTTCCCGCTGCGGTTCCGCCGAAGGCCGCTCCACCGCGCCGCCGGCTCGATTTCTCCTGGCGCCCGCGCGTGTTGGCCGCAGCCGCGGCCGTGATTGCGGTGGCGATCGTTGCCGGCGGTCTCGGCTTCGGCCTCGGCGCACGGAACGACGGCGCCCGTGCTGCGGAAGGCTGGCATCAGGCGGTAGCGGAATACTGGTCGCTGACCACAGCGGCGACGTTGGCGCTGGAGCCCCCCGCCGAACTCGCCGCGAAGCAACTGGCGCTTGCCGGCACCGCGCTGGATCTACCCCTGACGCCTGCAGGCGTTGCGCTCGAAGGCGTGTCGTTCCGCGGCGCGCAGCTCTACGAATTCAACGGCAAGCCGTTGGTCCAGATCGCCTATCTCGATCCGGACTACGGCCCGATCGCCTATTGCGTCATCCGCAACGGCGCCGGAGACAAGGCACCGGAGATGACCGAGATCGACGGTTTCGCGGTGGTACGCTGGTCTGGCGACGGACTCGGCCGCATGGTCATCGGCCGCGCGCCACCCGAACGGCTGCGCGCCTTCGCCGAACGCCTCAAGGCCGAAAGCGGGCAGGGCGCCTGACACGCGCCGCCCGCGTTCTAGCTGGCTTCAGACGACCTGGCCGTAGAGATCATAGGCATCGGCACGCTCGATGCGCGCCGTGACGATGTCGCCGACACGGATCGGCCGGCGCGAGGTCAGGTGGACATTGCCGTCGATTTCCGGCGCGTCCCACACCGAGCGGCCCTTGGCGGTCAGCCCGCCGCTTTCGTCGACGATCACCTCGATGCGGCGGCCGACGCGCTTCTGCTGGCGGCTGGCGCTGATCGCCTGCTGCTTCTTCATGAAGCGGTTCCAGCGCTGCGTCTTGACCTCTTCCGGCACCGGATTGGCCAACTCGTTGGCGGGCGCCCCCTCGACGGGCTCGAACTTGAAGCAACCGACGCGATCGAGCTTAACCTCGTCGAGCCAATCGAGCAGGAACTCGAAATCCTCATCCGTCTCGCCGGGGAAGCCGACGATGAAGGTCGAGCGGATCGCGAGGTCCGGGCAGATCTCGCGCCAGCGGCGGATGCGCTCGGCGGTCTTTTCCTGGTTGCCCGGGCGCCGCATCGCCTTCAGCACCGCAGGGCTCGCATGCTGGAAGGGAATGTCGACATAAGGCAGCACCTTGCCGGCCGCCATCAGCTCGATCACAGCGTCGACATGGGGGTAGGGGTAGACGTAATGCATCCGTACCCAGGCGCCGAGATCGCCGAGTGCATCGGCGAGATCGAAGAACTTCGCCCTCACCTCGCGGTCGCCCCAGCGGCTCGCCTCATAGCGGAGATCGACGCCATAGGCGCTGGTATCCTGCGAGATGACCAGCAGTTCCTTGACGCCGGCCTTCACCAGCCGCTCCGCCTCGCGGAGGACGTCGCCGGCCGGCCGGCTGACCAGATCGCCGCGCAGCTTCGGGATGATGCAGAAGGAGCAGCGGTTGTTGCAGCCCTCGGAGATCTTCAGATAGGCGTAGTGGCGCGGCGTCAGCTTGATGCCCTGCGGCGGCACGAGGTCGACGAACGGATCATGCGCCGGCGGCACAGCCTGATGCACGGCCCCGAGCACGCTCTCATATTGCTGCGGCCCGGTGATCGCGAGCACGTTCGGGAAGGCCGCGCGAATCTGCTCGGGCTCTGCACCCATGCAGCCGGTCACGATCACCTTGCCGTTCTGCTTCATCGCCGTACCGATCGCTTCCAGCGATTCTGCCTTGGCGCTGTCGAGGAAGCCGCAGGTATTGACGATCACAACGTCGGCGCCGTCGTGATGGCGCGAGAGCTCATAGCCCTCGGCACGGAGATGGGTCAGGATTCGCTCGCTGTCGACCAGCGCCTTGGGGCAGCCGAGACTGACGAACGAAATGCGCGGGGCTTCGCCCGTGGGCGCTTCGCGGTTCATGATGGGCATCCGAAGATCGAGCTGCGACGACAACGGTCATGCCGCCGGGTGGCCCGCCGAGCGGGCCTTTGGCGCCTATCTGTCGAACCAGCCGGCGGCTGTCAAGGCGGAGCTCCGGCGGCAAAGGCACCGCGGGCAGCCGGGCAGGGCGAAGCAGAGGAGGGCGGGCCTCCTGGACGGTCCCGCCCTTGCCGGGGTCAGCAGCCGTCCGTCCGCGCTGTCATCGCCGCCTGCCCTCGCAATTCGACCACCCGGAATACCCTCCGCGCACGAACGGCCTTCCCCTCACCGCACGGCCTTGCCTTTGGCGATGTCGAACTCGCCCCGCTCATGAATGACGTTCGCCCGCCCGACGAGCAGCGTATCGATCGGGCCGATACGCTCGATATTCTTGCCGCGATAGGGCAACGAATGCAGGACGTAGCGCAGCGCATTGAGCCGCGCCCGCTTCTTGTCGTCGGACTTGATCACGGTCCAGGGCGAGTCGGCCGTGTCGGTGGCGAAGAACATCGCTTCCTTGGCGCGGGTGTAGTCGTCCCATTTGTCGAGGCTGGCGAGGTCGATCGGCGACAGCTTCCACTGCTTCAGTGGATGCACGTTGCGTTCCTTGAAGCGTCGGCGCTGCTCCTCGCGACTGACCGAGAACCAGAACTTGATCAGATGGATGCCGCTTCGCACCAGGTTGCGCTCGAAATCCGGCGCCTGGCGGAGAAACTCGCGATACTCGTCCTCGGCGCAGAAGTTCATGACGCGTTCGACGCCAGCCCGATTGTACCAGCTGCGATCGAACAGCACGATCTCGCCGGTCGACGGCAAGTGGCTGATATAGCGCTGGAAATACCATTGGCCGCGCTCGACTTCGCTCGGCTTCTCAAGCGCCACCACGCGCGCGCCGCGCGGGTTCAGATGCTCCATGAAACGCTTGATGGCGCCGCCCTTGCCGGCCGCGTCCCGTCCCTCGAACAGGATCACCACGCGTTGGCGAGCGTCCTTGACCCAGGTTTGCAGCTTGAGCAGTTCCGTCTGCAGCGCGAATTTCTCCCGCTCGTAATCCTGGCGCAGCATCTTGTAACGATAGGGATAGCCGCCACTGCGCCAATCCTCGGCGAGTTCGTCCGTGGTCTTGCGCGGTCGTCCGGGCGGCTTCGGCAGGCCGAGCTGCTCCTCCATCCGCGCCGCATCATCGGGCGCCGCACCGGCGATGATCGCGGCGACGCCCTCGCTCGTATCGGGCCTCGCGGTGATCGTCTCCAGCGCCACCAGCTGCGCTTCCTGCACCGCCTCGACCCGCTCGGCCGACAGCGCGGCCTCGATTCCGGCGGCGCCGATTTCCAAGGCCTTCACGTCCGCCGGCCTCATCGGCGCGGAAGGGCCGGGCGGCGCCGTGACGGGCGACTTGGCCGATCCGAGTTTCTTCTTGTCCCCCGACTGCGATGTGCCGCCCATGCCGTCTCCCCAGGTCCCGCTGATCATGACGGCCGAGTATCGGCTTCGGCTGCAGAAGCTCCGTTGATCTGCGTCAACGCGCCGCGAGCCTTCGGCCGGGCAGGGCCTCGACTAGATCAGGATCAAGCCGGTTCGCTCGGTCAGTCACGGTGTTCGTCCGGGCACAGACTTTCCTCTTCGACGTGCCGGCGGCTCGGCGAAGCGGAACCCCAACAACGATGGCCGACAGACGATGCGTCCGACATCCGGCTTGGCCGATCCAGCCGCGCCGCAGCTTCCGACGACGCGATGCCGATGCTGTCGACGAAAGAGGGCCGGGCGGAGGCGCTCCAGACAGGCGCGCGCATCACCAAGCACGCACAGCGCCAGCCATACGGACAATTCGCATAAGGAAGATTATGGAACCAATTCAGTCGAGTTGATCGTTCGCTTGCTGGGCCGTCACCGGGCTGCGATCCTTCGGCTTCATCGTGGCTCTGGGGTCTGCCATGCACAAGGGATCGTGTCTCTGCGGCGCCATTCGCTTCGAGGTCGCCGGTGACCTGCCGGAGGCTTCCGCGTGTCACTGCACGAAGTGCCGCAAACATACCGGCCATTTCGAAGCTGGCGTCGACGTGCCGCGATCTGCGGTCACGATCTCGGGCGATGAGCGGCTGACCTGGTTTCACTCCTCGGAAAAGGTCCGGCGCGGCTTCTGCTCCGTCTGTGGATCCTCGCTGTTCTTCGATCCCGTTCATCTCGATTGGATCGGCATCATGATGGGAGCCTTCGACGGCCCCACCAACACACGGATTTCGCTGCATATTTACGTCGCCGACAAGGGCGACTACTACGAGATCGCCGACGGTGTTCCGCAGAACCCGCAATAGGCCGAGTTCAGCCGGTCGGCATCCGGTCGAAGGTCGGCAGTGCAGGGGCGATGCTGTCCCAGCCCTGCCCCGCCGCATGCCAGGTCACGAATTGCGGCTGGTAGCGGTCGGGATCGTCGAGGCTGCCGGCGCGGACGACAAAGAAATCGGGCATGTCCGGAAAGGTCATGAACACAGGCATGCCGCAGGTCTGGCAGAAGGCGCGCGACTTCCGCGTTCCGCCGTCGCCGACGCTTTCCCAGCACGCCGGCTTTCCAACCACGGTGACCGCCTCGCTGCGGAATGTCAGGTGGGAGGAATGGCCGGTGCCGCTTTCACGCTGACACTGGCGGCATTGGCAATCGAGCATGGCGATCGGAGCTGCGTCGATCGTGTATCGGATGGCGCCGCAGGCGCAGCCGCCCGTATAGGGCGCGATCACCGGGTGTGCGGTCTCTGCGCGGTCTGTCATGGCGTCCTCCATTGGCCCGACATCAGGCGGCCACCGCCGACTGCGACAGGGCATGACCGGTTTCCAGCAAGGTCTTGAGATTGGAGAGGATTTTCGGCCAGCCACCCGAAATGCCTGCCAGCATCTGCGGATCGGCCTCGAGGTCCTCATGCGTGACGGTGAGGCGGACGAGTGCTGCGCCTTCCGCCTTGATCTCGAACGTGACGCGGGAGTGCTTCGTGGCGTCGGCCTCGTCCCGCGGACGCGCCCAGGTCAGCACGAGGCGGGACGGCGGCAGGCATTCGACGACCTGGCCGACGATGTCGACCGTGCGCTCGGCGTCGTCGCGTTGATGCTCCCAGCGCGATCCCGGACGCCAATCCGAGACGTTGACATGGGCGGCGCCCTCACCGGCCGGGTCACGCCAATAGACCCGCGCGACATCGGCATCGACCAGGGCCTGCCACAGCAGGTCGGGGGTGGTCGCGATATAGGTCGCGTAGACGAAGCTAGGTTTGGTCATCGGCGTCTCCTTCCAGTTGCGACTTGAGCCCATGCAGGAATGTGAGGCGCGGCTGCTCGAACTTGCGCACCCAGCGCTCATAAACTTGGTGGATCGGCACGGGATTGATGAAGTGCAGCTTCTCGCGCCCTCGCCGCTCGGTCGTAACCAGATCGGCATCGACGAGAATGTCGATGTGCTGGCTTGCCGATTGGCGCGTCATCGCCAGATGCGCGCACAGCGCCCCGAGCGTCTGGCCGTTATCGGCTGCCAGGAGGTCGAGGACCTTCCGGCGCGTCGGATCGGCCAACGCCTTGAACACCTTGTCTTCTCGGTCCATTCCGCTCCCCGTTGCCGTTATTATGCAGGTGAATACCTGCATGTCAATAGGCAGGCCTGAGACTGCCTTTTTTGGGTGTCGCCAAGTGCCGCACCGGGAAACCGGCAGGCATGCTCGGACGTAGAACGTGGAGACTGTTTGGTCGGGACTGCGGAGACGACAGATGAGCATGGCGACCCAAAGCATGGCCGCGGACCGATCGGCTGCGAAGCTGGCTGCAGGCTGCTGGCTCGCCACGGCGGCGGTCTATCTGATCGCGGAGACGATCGCGGCGTCGGCCTTCCCAGGCTACAGCTATCTGACCAATTTCATCAGCGACCTCGGCATTCCCTACCTGACCGTCTCGGACGGCCGGACGATCTCTTCGCCCCTGGCTTCCGTCATGAATGCCGGCTTCGTCCTGCAGGCGCTGTTTTTCGGGTCGGCCGCCATCATCGTCGGCCGCGCATTGCCGGTGCGCGGCATTGCCTACGCTGTCTTTGTCGGCGCGGCGCTCGCCGACGCTACAGGGTTGGTGCTGATCGCGCTGTTCCATAGCGGCGCGCGCGAGGTGGCGAACGGCCACATCGTCTGGCACACGCTCGGAGCCGGGTTGTCGATCCTCGGCGGCAACCTCGTGGCGATGTCCTCGGGTTTCGCGCTGCGGCCACTCGGCCTGCCGCGCTTTTATCGTCCGGCCGGCATCGCGCTCGGGTTGGTCGGCCTTGCCAGCATCGCCTGGCTGATGGTGGGACCGAAGGTTATCCCCGCCGGCCTCGTCGAACGCGCCAGCGTCTATACGATCACGGTCTGGGAAATCATGACCGCGACGCTGCTGCTGCGCGCGGCCCGTCGTTAGCCGATATCTGAACGGACAGGGATCAGAAGGTCAGCGCGCGGACGCCTCGGACGAGACCGCCGACCGCCTGGCCGGAGAGATTCCAGGCGCCACCGACGAGTTCGCTGCCGCCGGCGACGACCGCCTGGCCACCGCGCATGAGCAGGCCGGGGTCTGCCCCCTCGCCTGCCCGCACACCGACCGGCAGTGGCGGCACGGGACCGTCATCCTGGACCGAGGCGATGTCATAGGGCTGCTCGACTGGCTCAGGCGCGATCGGCGCTGCAGCAGCAACCGCAATTGGCACGGGGGTAGGCGCTGTCGCGGCAACCGTGGCAGGCTTCTGACATTCGAGGCACGGGCGCCGCAGCGGCAAGGGCGGCAGGGCTGCCTCGGCCAACTGGGCAGTGGCGGGCTTGACGAGCGTCGCAGACTGAGCGGCCATAACGGGGGCAGGCACCGCGGGCGGCGGTGCCACGGTTTGCACTACCGGCTCGATCAAGCCGGCGATCCGGGCGGGGCTCGATATATGCGCTTGCGAGACGACCAGCACGGGCTGCCCATCGACCGCAGGCCGGAGAGCCGACACGCCGGCCACCGACGCGGCGGCAAGGGCGGTCGTAACGGCCGCGCCATAGAGGGCGAGGCTGAATCGGCTCGACGACAGGTTGGGGGTGCTGCGGTGATCCATGATTTCCAGGGTCTCGCTCGAATCTTCTGATGCGTGGCAGTTTTGCTTCGGTTTCGGGCCGCTTGCAGACCGGATCACGGCGGATTTGCGTCTTTTGTGACGAAGCCTTGCAGCCGGCTGGTGGTGCGTGGCGGCAGATTTCGACTTTGCCAGGCTGTCATATGGTATTACCATAAGGCTATCGGACGAGCGGCCCAACGCTCGCCGGCCATCCTGACGATCTCGGAGGAACGCCTTGGCCTACAGTGACCATCCGCGCCCGCAGCTGGAGCGCGATCGCTGGCTCTCGCTCGATGGAGCGTGGCAGTTCGCCTATGACGACGATGCCCGCTGGACCGGCCCAGGCGATGTCGTTTTCGATCGGACGATCAGCGTTCCCTATGCGCCCGAATCGCCACTGAGCGGCATTCACGACGAAGGCTTCCATCCGGTCGTCTGGTATCGGCTCAGCCTCGATCTGCCCGCCGATCTCACCCCCGACGCCGCGCATGATGCGATCCTGCATTTCGGCGCGATCGACTACAGGAGCGATGTCTGGATCAACGGGCAGCATGCCGCGACGCATGTCGGCGGACATACGCCGGTTCGCATCCGCCTCGGAGCCTTCATGGCGGGCGAGACACTCGAGATCGTGGTTCGGGCCGAGGATGATCCGCTCGACATGATGAAGCCGCGCGGCAAGCAGGATTGGCTCGCTGCCCCGCACGGCATCTGGTACCCGCGCACCACCGGCATCTGGCAGGGCGTGTTCGTCGAGCGGGTCGGACGCAGCCATATCGAGCGGCTGCAATGGACCCCGGATTTCGCGAAGTTCGAGATCCGCCTCGACACCCGCGTCGCGGCGCCTGCCGGCCATCGCCTCCGCGTCCGGCTCTGGCTGAACGGCCGTGTGCTCGTCGAGGACGAATATGGACTGCGCGGCAAGGATGCGAGCCGGGTCATCGCCCTCCCCGACCCAGGCATCGACGATGCACGCGCCGAATTCGTCTGGTCGCCGGAACATCCGCAGCTGATCGACGCCGAGCTGATGCTGGTCGACAGCGATGGGAAGGTCGTCGACGAGGTCAAGAGCTACACGGCGCTGCGCGCCGTCTCGACCGCCAACGGCCGCTTCATCATGAACGGCCGCTCCTATTTCCTCCGCCTCGTGCTCGACCAGGGCTATTGGCGCGGCGGCGTTATGACCGCGAGCGATGCCGAACTTCGCCGCGATGTCGAACTCACCAAGGCGCTCGGTTTCAACGGCGTGCGCAAGCACCAGAAGATCGAGAATCCCCGCTTCCTCTATTGGGCCGATGTGCTCGGGCTGCTCGTCTGGGAAGAAATGCCGAGCGCCTATGGCTATTCGACCGAGGCGCTGACGCGGCTTACGGCCGAATGGCAGGAGGCCATCGAGCGCGACTATTCGCATCCCTCGATCGTCGCCTGGGTGCCGTTCAACGAATCCTGGGGCATTCCGGAACTGCCGCACAGCCCGGTTCAGCGCAGCTACCAGCAGGCGCTCTATCACCTGACAAAGGCGCTCGATCCGACGCGCCCGGTCAGCGGCAATGACGGCTGGGAGCAGATCGCGACCGACATCTTCGCCGTGCACGACTATCATCATAGTGGTTCCGTGCTCGACGGCCGCTACCGCTCGGAAGCGGCGTTCCGCGACACGCTGACGACCTTCCGTTCGGCCGGCCGCGCATTGGCGCTCGATGGCCATCCCTTCGCCGGCCAGCCGGTGATGCTGACGGAATTCGGCGGCATCGCCTATTTCATGGGAACCGAGGCGGGCTGGGGCTACAGCACGGCGCAGGACACTGAGGATTTCGTTGAGCGCTATACCGACGTGCTCTCCGGCGTGACGTCATCCACGCTGCTCGCCGGCTATTGCTACACCCAGCTCACCGACACCTATCAGGAGCAGAACGGCGTGCTGACCATGGAGCGCCAGCCGAAGGCGGAGATTGCGTCCATCCGCGCCGCCAATCTCGGCGTTCCCGTCGAACGGCTGCCGCAGCATCCGCTCGGCTACAATGCCCGCTGGGTGAAGACCCTGGCCGAACGCGGCAACTGACAGTCGTCACCATCGAGCAATCAGAAGGGCAGGGTCACTCCCCTGCCCTTTTCCGCTTCAGGAGCCGGCGATCGTCTCGGGCGGAGGGTCGTCGCTGCGGCCGAGTTGCATCTTCTCGAAGGCGAGCACGATGAACAGCGACAGCGCGAACGGGATCAGCAGATAGAGCAGGCGAAAGACGATGAGCGCCGCGAGCACGTCGTTCGGGTTCATCTCGGGCAGCGCCGCGAGGAAGGTCACCTCGAGCACGCCGAGGCCGCCCGGCGCATGAGAGAGAAGCGCCAGCGTGAACGAGGCGAGGAAGATGCCGAGGATGATCAGATAGCCCGGGTTTCCCTCGGCCGGCAGCGCGAAATAGATGATCGCCGCGGCACCGCCGAGCTCGATCGGACCGGCGAGAAGCTGCCGGGCGACGATCGGCAGGCGCGGATACATGATCTGGAACTTGCGAATATGCATCGGCGGCAGGTGGCGCCAGGAGCCGAAGACATAAAGCGCGACCAGCGCCAGCAGGACGATGCCGAGTCCGAGGCCCACTGACGGCGGCACGTCGATGAAGCGCCTGATGATGTCGGGCTTCAGCACCAGCACGACGCCACTCGTCAGGACCGTTCCAAGCGCGAAGGTGAACGAGCAGAAGACGATCAGCAGCCCGATTTCCTGCGCCGTCAGCCCGCGGGTCGAGTAGGCGCGGTAGCGCACGACGGCTCCCGAGATCACCGAGGCGCCGATATTGTGCGACAGCGCATAGGTCGTGAACGAGCACAGCGAGATGAACAGCCAGGAAATCCGCTTTCCGAGATGGGCAATCGCGATGCGGTCATACCAGGCGAGCGCGCCATAGGCGCAGAGGGTCGCGAGCACCGCCAGAACCCAGTTGTGCAGGCTGATCGCGGCAAGGCTGTCGGCGACTGCCGCAAAGGAGATGCGGCGGAATTCGCGATAGAGGATGAAGATCGAGACGGCGACAGCCACGATTCCAAAGATCGACCAGGCTGCGTTGCGGAGCTTCATTGATGCGTCATTCCTTCCCGCGCGGAGAGCCGCGCCGATGCGTCCTTGCTCGGTGAAGATTGGCACGGCCCTTCGACCACGGCCAGACCCAACGCTCCCGTCCCGGCCGATTGACTGTGCCTCGACTAGAGGCTGAGTTCGACGACCATTCCGTCGAAGGCGGGTTCGATGTCGCCCGGCAGCATCGCGGCTAGCGTTCGGTAGTCGAGATCGCCATGCATGTGGGTGAAAATAGTTCGGCGCGGCCTCAGCCGTTCATGCCAGGCGATCGACTCCTCGACACTGAAATGGCTCGGATGCGGCCGCCAGCGCAGTGCATCGACGATCCAGAGTGCGAGATTGCCGAGCGAGGCGACCGAATCGTCGGGCAGCGCGCTGACGTCGCTTGAATAGGCGAAGTCGCCGATCCTGAAGCCGAGGCTGTCGATATCGCCATGCACCTGCCGGAACGGCAGGATGGTCAGGGCCCCGCCCGGCCCTTCGACGGCGAACGACGCGCCGGCGGTGATGCGCTGGCGGCCGAGGATGGGCGGATAGTTGCCGCCGGGCGGCGTCTTGAAACAGTATCCGAACGCTTCCTCGAGCCGCTCCTGCGTCGCATCGTCGGTGTAGACGGGCACGAGCTTGCGGCTGTCGAGCCAGAACGAGCGGAGGTCGTCGATGCCATGCGTGTGATCGGCATGGGGATGGGTGTAGAGCACCGCATCGAGGCGATCGACGCGCGCTTCCAGCAGCTGGGCACGGAGATCCGGGCCGGTATCCACGAGGACTCGCGTCGGATAGGGGCTGTCGGCGCGGAAGCCGTCGATCAGGATCGAGGCACGGGTGCGGCGGTTGCGCGGCTCCGACGGGTCGCAGGCGCCCCAGTCGTTGCCGATCCGCGGCGTGCCCGGCGAGGCGCCGCAGCCGAGAACGGTGATGCGGATGCGCTCGCAGGTCGCCGTCATATCGATCGTCTCATTCATCGGCGGCATCCGTCCTGCTGAAGGCAGACGCCGGCACCTTGGTGAACAGGCGGCGGAAATTCGCGGTTGTCACCTCGGCTATCCGCTCCAACGCGACGCCGCGGATATCGGCCAGCACCGCCGCGGTGTCACGAACATAGGCCGGGCGATTGGTCTGGCCCCGATGCGGCACCGGCGCGAGATAGGGTGCGTCGGTCTCGACCAGCAGGCGATCCTCAGGAATGCCGCGTGCAATCTCCCGGATCGCCTCGGCGCTGCGGAACGTCAGGATCCCGGAAAAGGACACATAGAGGCCGAGCGCGACGCCGACTTCGGCAAGGCGCTGCCCAGACGAAAAGCAGTGCAGGATCGCCGGAAAGGCCCCCTCGCCGCTCTCCTCGGTCAGGATGGCAATCATGTCGTCGTCGGCGGCGCGGGCATGGATCACGAGCGGCAGGCCCGTCTCGCGCGAAGCCGCAATGTGGCGGCGAAGGCCGGCCGCCTGCTCCACCTTGTGTTCAGCACCATAGACGTAGTCGAGCCCCGCCTCGCCGATGGCAACGACCTTCGGGTGCGCGGAGAGCGCGACGAGCTCGGCCGTGGTGACGTCGGGCTCCTCATGCGCGCTGTTCGGATGCGTGCCGATGGAGCAGTAGACGGAGGGATAGCGCTCGGCGATGCCGCGGATCTGCTCGAAGCGGCGGACACGCGTCGAGATCGTCACCATGAGACCGACTCCGGCCCTGTGCGCTTCGTCGATCAGCCCGGCACGGTCCTCGTCGAACTCTGGAAAATCGAGATGGCAGTGGCTGTCGACGAGCATGGGTCCGGCATTGCGAGGGTGAAGAACGGCGCCGCAGGGGCGGGCCGGCAGAAGAGTGAGTAGCCGCTTCGGGCGGCGCTGTCGACCGTTGTGGACAGGCTCGGCCCCGCCCTCCTACACTTCCATGCAAATGCCATTCCGACCGGGATTCGATGATTGCCCCCGCTTGACGTTTCCCTGTTCGGTCTGGTGCCGAAGCGCCTCAAGGAAGAGGTCATGCTGCGGCGCCTTCAAACCGGCATTTCCGAGATGATCGCGACGCCGCCGAGCCTTGCATTCGAGCATGGCGGCGAACGCAGCCGCCACCGCCACCAGGTTGGGTTCGAGCGGATCGGCAACCAGATCAACATCGTGCTCGACAGGGACCGGCTCGCGACAGACTGGCCGCTCTACCAGATGATGTGGCGGCGGCTTCCGACGCTCATCCGCCTGATCTCCCGCACCGCTCCCGAGGTCACGTCGCTCGTCGGCAACATTTCGGACGGTGGCGGCAATGAACCCAACGAGCTCGCCTTCTGCAGCGACGAGCCCCAGGCCGTCCTCGTTCCCGACCCTGGCTTCATGACCGCGCGGCTGTACCAGCCCTTCCGCGAACTCGCTGACAGCCGGCCGGGCCAATGGCACCTTCGTCGCGAGACGCTGCTCTGGCGCGGTGCCATCACCGGGCCAGGTCATACCATTACCGAATCGATGGATCTCGACGACCCGAGCCTCAAGCAACGCGTTCGCCTCTGCCTCGCCCTGCGCGGTTTGCCCGATGTCGATGTGAAGCTCACCTCCGGCGAGCGCGACCCGGTCGCGCATCAGCAGCGCGAAGCGATCCGCGCCCATGGACTGCTCGGCGAGGCGATCGCCCCCTCTCGGTGGATCGGCGTCAAGTTTGCGCTCGATATTGATGGCCCAACAAATAGTTGGGGCAATATGTTCACGCGACTTCTCATGGGATGCTGCATGCTGAAAGTCGGCTCACCGCATGGCTTCCGCCAGTGGTATTACGACGATCTCGTGCCATGGACGCATTACGTGCCCGTCGCGGCCGATCTCTCCGACATCGTCGAGAAGGTCGAATGGTGCCGCAGCCATGACCAGGCCTGCCGCGAGATCGCAGCGGCCGGACAGGATTTTGCGCTCCGCCGCACCGTGGAGTCCGAGACCGTCGCTTCGGTCCAGAAGATCAACGACCTCTTCGCAGGGTCCTGAGGCGAAGGGCACCGAGTTGGCTCGGCGCCCCTCCTCTCCTCAGCCCTCGGCGTCCTCGGCGACATAGCGCGGAAAAACGCCGGTCGGCGCCGGAAGTGCCGTGCCGCCATCGAGGCGGCCGGCCGGGCCGAGCGCCCTGAAGTCGCGCCGATCGGCCGGAACACCGAGTAGGTCGAGAAGCTTGGCGCTCGATTGCGGCATGGCCGGCTGCGACAGGATCGCGATCTGCCGGACCAGCTCGGCGGTGACATAGAGCACCGTCGCCATCCGCTCGGGATCGGTCTTGCGCAGCTGCCACGGCGCCTCGCCGGCGAAATAACGGTTGGCATCGGCAACCAGCGTCCAGACGGCGTTCAGCGCGTGATGAATCTGCTGGCCGTCGAAGGCAGCGCGGCAGATCGGCAGCAGCGCGTCGGCGCTCGCAAGGATGGCCTCGTCGGCCTCGCTGAACGCACCCGGCACCGGCAGGACGCCGTCGAGATTCTTCGCGATCATCGACAGCGAACGCTGGGCGAGATTGCCGAGATCATTGGCGAGATCGGCATTGATCCGCGCGACGATCGCCTCGTGGCTGTAATTGCCGTCCTGACCGAAGGGCACTTCGCGCAGGAAGAAGAAGCGGACCGGATCGACGCCATAATGTTCGACCAAGGCGAAGGGGTCGATGACGTTGCCGACCGACTTCGACATCTTCTCGCCGCGGTTGAACAGGAAGCCGTGCGCGAACACCCGCTTCGGAGGCTGAAGGCCGGCCGAAAACAGGAAGGCCGGCCAGTAGACGGCGTGGAAGCGCACGATGTCCTTGCCGATGACGTGCAGGTCAGCCGGCCAGTACCGCTTGAAACTCTCGCTGTCGTCATCGGGGAAGCCGACGCCGGTGATGTAGTTGGTCAGGGCGTCGACCCATACATACATCACATGCTTCGGATCGCCGGGCACAGGGATGCCCCAGTCGAAGGTCGTGCGCGAGATCGAGAGGTCGCGGAGACCGCCGCGAACGAAGCTCACGACCTCGTTGCGACGCTCGTCCGGTCCGACGAAGTCGGGATTGGCCTCATAATGGGCGAGCAGGCGCTCCTGATAGGCCGAAAGGCGGAAGAAATAGCTCTCTTCCTCGACCCATTCGACGGGCGTACCCTGCGGACCGTAACGCACGCCGTCGGGGCGAAGCTCGGTCTCGCTCTCGGCGTAATAGGCCTCGTCACGAACCGAATACCAGCCGGCATAGCTGTCCTTGTAGATGTCGCCCGCCGCCTGCATCCGCTCCCAGATCGCCTGCGAGGCGCGGTAATGCCGCGGCTCGGTCGTCCGGATGAAGTCGTCGTTGGAGCAATCGAGCGCCGCAGCCATCGCCTGGAAGCGCGGCACATTCCGGTCGGCAAGCTCGCGGGCTGTGATGCCTTCGCGCGCCGCCGTCTGCACCATCTTGATGCCGTGCTCGTCGGTGCCGGTCAGGAAATGGACGTCGTAGCCGTCCAGACGCTTGAAGCGCGCCAGCGCGTCGGTGGCCAGCACTTCATAGGCATGGCCGATATGCGGCACGCCGTTCGGATAGGCTATCGCTGTGGTGATATAGAATTTCGGCGCCGTCATCGCCTTCTCGCCTTCTGTTCGATTGCGACATCAACAAGGGCCCCGGATCTGGTCCAGGGTCGCGGAGCGTCACATTCGAGTTGCGCGGGCGAGCATGTCGATGGTCGTGAGCACGTATTGCTTGCGGTCGAGGTTGAGGGCCTCGACCTCGGCCGAGGATTGGCGGACTTTCTCCCACACCTCCGCCCACCGCGCAAGCGGAACGGCGGCAACCACCGGCGGCAGCGCGCCGAGCGCCTGAGGCTCCGGCACGCCACGCGCGCGCCGCGCCAGCCAGTCGAAGACGAGATCCTGGAAGCTCTCGAAAGCATCGTCGGCGCCGCGTGCCGCGACGATATCGCCGAGGCGGTGCGCCGCTCCGGCATCGAGGCTCGGGAAGCGGGCGACGGCGCTGCCGAAGGCCGTGCCAATCGCCCTGACCTCGTCATCGAGGAAGCGGACCGCGCGGCGGATGCTGCCTTCGCCCGCCAGGGCGGCAAAGCGGCGATCGTCGGGGGCGGCATCCGTGTAGCGCGCCAGCGCCGCTTCGATTGCGTCATGCCGCAGCGGCGCCAGATCGAGCCGCCGGCATCGGGAGCGGATCGTCGGCAGGAGACGGCCCGGCGCATGGCTGAGGACGAGGAAGAGCGCGCCTCGCGGCGGCTCCTCGAGGATCTTGAGCAAGGCATTCGCGGCGCTGCCATTCATGTCGTCGGCCGCGTCGACGATGGCGATCCTCCAGCCGGCTTCGCCCGCCGTCGCCCCGAAGAACGGTATAGTCCGCCTGACCTCGTCGATCGTCAGCGATTCCTTGAAGCGCTTGTTCTTCTCGTCATAGGGCCGGGCCAGCGTCAGGAGATTTGGATGCGCATGGGCTGCGATCTTGCGCGCCACCGGATGGCCGGGATCGATCGCGAGCGTCGCTGCCGCAGGGGCATGCTCCGGATCGGGATGAGCGAGGGCAAAGCGGGCAAAACGATATGCGAGGGTCGCCTTGCCGCTGCCGCGCGGGCCGGTCATCAGCCAGGCGTGATGCATGCGACCGCCGCGATAGGCGTCGATCAACACCCGCTCGTCCGCCGCGGCGCCGAACCACTCCGACTGCGCTTCGGGGCTTGGCCAGCCGTCGAGCGCATCGAACTCCGGCAGATCGGGCGCGAGAGCCATGATGGTCCTTCAGTCGGTGATGAGACGCAGCGATACCGCCTGCCAGATAGCGGCGGCAACCACATCTTCGCCCTCCGTCGCGTCGATGACGACGCAGCGCCTTGGCTCTCGCTCGGCGATGTCGAGAAAGATCTGCCGCCGCGCTTCGTGCCGGGCGATCGTCTCGCGCTCGAAACGGTCCGCCTCGCCTGTCCCGCGGCGCACTGCCGCCCGCGCGAGGCCGGTCTCGGCCGGCAGGTCGAGAATCAGTGTCAGGTCGGGCCGCGTTCCCGCGACGGCCAAGTCCTCGAGGGCTTCGATCAGCGCCGGATCGACGCCATCCGCCCCCTGATAGGCCCTGGTCGAATCGGCGAAGCGATCGCAAAGCACGAAAGCACCGCGTTCCAGCGCCGGGCGGATGACGCGGTCGACATGATCGGCGCGCGCCGCGGCGAAGAGAATGGTCTCACCGTCGCGGCCGAGCGGCTCGGCCTGACCCGACAGGATATAGCTCCGGATCGTCTCGGCGAGCGGCGTCCCCCCCGGTTCGCGCGTCACGACCACTTCGATCGACGCCGCTTGCAGGCGCTCGGCGAGCCTCCGCAGCTGCGTCGACTTTCCTGCGCCCTCGCCGCCCTCGAAGGTGATGAAGCGCCCTGCCCGCGCCGCCGCCGCTGCGATTCCAGGCGCCTGGCCGGCGATAGTTGGAGTGCCCTCCTGCATCAAAGCCAGCCCGTCAGCAATTCGCCGACCGCATCGAGCGCGCGTCCCTGGATCGTGCCGGTCTCTACGTCTGCCATGGCGACGACCGGCTTTTCGACGAGAAGATCATCACCGACATAGACGCGGACGACACCAACGGCCTGGCCCTTGCGGACCGGGGCGAGCAGCGGCCCGGTGTAGACGATCCGGGCACGGATGCGGTCGCGCGCGCCGCGGACCAGCAGCACGTCGAGCGGCACCTCGCTCGCCAGCGCGACACGGCCGACCGCTCCGCCATAGACGCGCGCCTCGCCGATCGTCGCACCGGCCTCAAAGAAGCGCAGGCGTTCGAAAGCCGTATCCGCATAATCGAACAGCCGGCTCGCCTCCTCGGCGCGGGCCTTGTCGGTCGGGAGACCGCTGACCACGACGGTCATCCTGTGCCCATCCCTGAGCGCCGAGGCCGTGAGCCCGAAACCCGCCGTCTCGCTGTAGCCCGTGGAGAGCCCGTCGACACCGATGCCGGCGGCGAGCAGCGGGTTGCGGTTGCGCTGGTAGATTTTGTTCCAGGTGAAGTCGGGTTCGGCATAAATGCGATAGAGATCCGGATGGGCGGTAACGAGATAGTCCGCGACGCGCGCGAGATCGGCGACTGTCGTCTTCTGCTCCGGATCGGCAAAGCCCGTCGCATTGCGGAAGCGCGTTGCCGTCAGGCCGAGCGCCGCCGCCTTTTCGTTCATCCGCCCGACAAAGGCGGCCTCAGAGCCGGCGAGGCCCTCGGCGAGGATCAGGCAGGCGTCGTTGCCGGCCTGAACGATGGCGCCGCGCAGGAGATCGGCGACGGGGACGGCGGACTTCAGGGCCGCGAACATCGTCGCCCCACGGGAGGGGGCGCCGCCGTTCCGCCACGCGTTCTCGCTCACCGGAAAGGTCTGGTCCAGCCGGATTTCGCCAGTCTTCAGCGCATCGAAGACAACGGCCATCGTCATCATCTTGGCCATGGCAGCCGGCTCGAAAGCGTCGTTCTCGCCTTTGCGATACAGCGTTGCACCCGAATCGAGATCGACGAGAATTGCCCGCGGCGCCTTGCTGTCGAAGGTCGACTGCGAATGGGCAGCCGGCACGGCGACGAGCATCGAGGCGAGCGCGAGAATCGCGAATGCGGTCAGCGGCAGGCGGCGCGGCGCGCGAAGCGGCATGAACGGAACCCGGTCGAAGACCCCACGGTCCGAAATGGCGCCACGGCACCCTCCCCGTCAAGCGGCGAGCGCGCGGCGGAGGCGAGGCTCAGCGAATGATGATGAAGGCGTCGCGTGCGCCAGCCGCGGCGACCGCTGCGACAGCATCGGCATCCGACACTGAGCGGTTGGTCACCAGCAGCCTGACCTGATGCAGCGTGCGCCCGCCGACCGCGACTTCGGACGACGTCGTCCGGCCGAGCCAGGCGAGCTTCTCCGCCATCGCAGCCACGTTGGCGTCGCTCGAGAACGCGCCGACCGCGATCTCGGTCGCGTCGGCGCTCCGCTCTGCCGCCGCCCGCGCCACGGCTTGTTGAAGCGCCAGTTTCAAGCCGGCATGCGAGGAGTTGGCGAGCTCGTCCGCGGCGCGCTGGGCTTCGGTGAAGTCCGGATCGGAGGCATAGGACGAGCGCGCCGAGGTGTAGACCGGCTGCTGATAACCCTGGTCCGGTTCCGTGAAGGCCGAGGGATTGTCGACGGTGAAGCTGCCGAGCGTCCGCTCGCCATAGGTCGTGCCGCCCGACGCCGAAGCGCGCACGACGACCGGCGCCGCCACGGTCTCTGGCTCGGCAATGGCGACCGAGGTCGGCTGCGTATAGGCCGGCTGCGTCGCGGGAGTGGTATTCTGCGCCGCCCGGATCTCGTAATTGTAGGGATCGATCGGCATGCCGCCTTCGGCGGTGATGTCCGGTCGCGCCCGAGGCACCGGCGCCATCGCCAGCATGATCGCCGGGCTGGTGCTCGGAGCGCGCATCGCGACAGCGACCATCGGCGCCGGCGCGGTCTGGCGCATGGCGACCTGGACGGTCGGAGCGGTCGTCTGAGGCTGGCTGCGCATCGCAACGGCGACGGCGCTCGCGCGCTTGACCTCGTTCATGGCGACCATCACGTTCGGATTGCCCATCTCCGTGTTGGTCGGGGCGACATAGGTCGCCATCAGCAGCTGCTTGTCATGGCCCTCCATCTTGGCGGGGCCGATATACTCGACCTTGACCTTGACGGCGCCGTGGCGCTTGACCTCGAGCAGTTCGGCCGTCTTGGCCGAGAGGTCGATCAGCCGGTCGCGTTCGTAGGGACCGCGATCATTGACCCGGACGACGACCGACGAGCCGTTCTTCAGGTTGGTGACGCGGGCGTAGCTCGGCAGCGGCATCGTCGGATGCGCGGCCGACAGCATGTCCATGTCATAGACTTCGCCATTCGCGGTATAGCGGCCATGGAAGGCCGAGCCGTACCAGGACGCATAGCCGACGGCCGTGTAGCGCTTGTTCTCGAACGGCTTGTAGACGCGGCCCTTCACCGTATAGGCGTTGCCGACCATGTAGCGGCCACCGCCCTGCGGAACCGGCTGGCCATATTGAACCACGCGCGGGCTGGCCTTGACGCCATATTTGCTCTCGGGAAAATATTCGGACGAACGCTTCTTCGAGGGGGGCGGCGCCGAAGCACAGGAGGCGACGAAAGAAGCCGCCGCAGCGATGAAAAGGGCGGTCACGAGCGGCTTTGCGGCCGTCCGGTCCAGTCGCGATACGCACGCTCTGTTGCTACTCGACGTCTTCATCCCGCCTCACTGATAGCAGCAACCGACTGCTCTGTCGACAAAGCGGCCCAATTGCGCCCCAAGCGTGGGACCGGGCAGTGGCAGAGCGCCAAGATCGCCCGATCATTCTTCCCTCCATAGGGGGCCTCGCACCTTGACGGGTGGTTAAGAAAGACGTGATGGCAGGCGCTAAAATCATGTCGATTGGTGAATGAACGGTTCACCACGACGGTGGGTTCGCCCTATCGAGCGCGAAGACGCAGCGCGAAACCCAGTTTGACCGAGGGTGCGACGCCGAAGCCGATCCAAACATCATCGATCTGCCGTGCCACCAGTTGCCGGCGTCGCTCCGCACCGGCCCGAGGGGCTGCCGACCTGGCGAGACCCGGAACGCCTCGCGGGTTGGCGGCGCCGATGAACGACGGCCATTCGGGCGGTCTTCGCCGGCCCATGATCCGTCCCCGGGCGATGGCTGAAAGCCTCGCGCCGCCAGGAGCCGTGGGCTGCATGTTTTTCTTGCAATCAGCCAACACGTCTCGCATTGATCGCCGCCGGACGGATGGGTGGCCGAGTGGTTTAAGGCAGCGGTCTTGAAAACCGCCGAGGGTGCAAGCCCTCCGTGGGTTCGAATCCCACCCCATCCGCCAGCCCCGCCGATTCTACGCCGTGGCGCCATATGCTGGGCGATTGCTACGCAAAGGCCGCCGTTTCCCGCACAGCGGCTATGGAGCCGAAAAGCAAGTCTGAAACCACGTCCGCAGCGCCACGATATCGGCACGCTGTTCCAATCCCTTGGCACAGGCGAAATGGTAGGCGTCGCCGGCAAGCGATTGGGAGAACGGTGCTTCCAGCAAGCCTGCCGCAAGCGCATTCACTGCCAGAACCCGACTGACGATAACCACGCCCTGTCCGGCAATGGCAGCCTGGACCGCCAGCATGCTATCGGGAAACCGGGGGCCGGAATCGATGTCCACCCCGATGACGCCCGTCTGTGCGCACCAGCGGGACCAGTCCGGGCTCGGCGTCGGACGGCTTCTTCCATCGATATGGATCAAGGTCGCCCCCCGCAAATCCTCCAGACTCGCTATGCCGAGCGAGGGACTGCAGACCGGCGTCAGCAGGTCAGTGCCCAGGATCACACTGACGACGCCAGGAAATGGGCCTCTTCCATAGCGGATCGCGGTCTCGATGCCGCCGGACCTCAATTCCTCCAACGCATTCGATGTGTGCAGCCGCAGATCAACCGTCGGAACGGCCTCGCGCAGAGCGTCCATCTGCGGCACGAGCCAATGACTGAGGAATGCAGTCGTTGAGGAGAGGGTTACTGTCGTCGGCCCGGGATCGGCGCGCAGCCTGATGACGACCCTTTCTATCTCGCCGAAGCCAGAGGCCGTTGCCTCGTAGAGAGCCCTGCCCGGCGAAGTCAGCGTCACGGCCCTGGGAGTTCGGTCAAGGACGCGAAAACCCAGATAGGCTTCGAGTTGCCTAATTTGATGACTGATGGCGGTCGGGGTCACCAGAAGTTCTTCGGCGGCGGCCTTGAAGCTTAACCGTCGTGCCGCAGCCTCAAAGGCGCGCAAGGACGACAACGGCGGCAGGCGGCGGCGGTTCATACTGAATCCAATTCATCTTCAAGCTGAGAAGTTCGATTTTTCCTCCTTTAGTCAATAGGATTATGGTCGCCGGACAGATCACCTCAAGAAATTATTTCATCTAGGATAGGTGTATGGCAATGGTCGAACTGGTTGCTGGCTTGATCGATGTCTTTGCGGACTCGCCTTTGACGGGCAACCCGCTTGCCGTTGTACAAGGCGCCGACGACCTGACCGATGATGAGATGCGGCGGATCGCCGGTGAGTTCAATCAGGCCGAGACCACGTTCGTCATGCGCAGCGCGCGTGCCGACTGGAAGCTGCGATCCTTCACGGCGAGTGGGTCGGAAGTGTTCGGTGCAGGGCACAATGCTCTCGGCGCGTGGCTCTGGCTGGGGGAGCATGGCGATCTTGGTTCGCTGGCTATCCCACGGACGTTTCAGCAAGAAATCGGCTCCGACATTCTGCCGATCGTCCTAGAGTCGATCGATGGCCGCGTCCACGGTAGGATGCGCCAGGCTCCGTTGCGTTTGTCGGCCTCCCTGGAGGATGCGGCACCGCTGACTGCGGCTCTCGGTCTCGATCACGGGGATATCCTATCAGAACCGCAGCCCCGTCCCGCCGATACCGGGGCCGCGCATCTGATGGTGCGCGTCCGCGATGCCGAAACGGTGGACAAGGCCAGGCCGGACGGAGGGGAATTGCTCGCGGTTCTGAAGGGAACCGCGGCGGAGGGCTGCTACATCTACGCCTTCGATCCCGATGTCCCGGAGTCGGCCTACGCGCGGTTCTTCAATCCGACCGTCGGCCTGTGGGAGGATGCGGCGACGGGAACAGCCGCCGGCCCTCTTGCCGCCTATCTCGCAGCCACGGGAATGCTGAAGAGCCACGAAGTTGCAATCGAGCAAGGCACGAAAATGGGTCGCCGAAGCATCCTACGTATCCGGCTGACACCCGAACCTGAATTGTCAGGGACAGGGGTCGTCGTGCTGCGTGGCGTGCTCAGACTTTAACGCCGCGCCATCGTTGGCAAACCGAAGATACTGTCGGAAGCTGCGACTGACGTCGCAACGGGCGGCGCTTGAGGGCTATGGCTCATCATCATCGGGGGCGGTCCGCCACCAACCGTCGATGTACGCGCACATTCACCCGCCTTGCCGGGGGGTAACGGCAGAGCCGTTGCCAGAAGCGCGACGGTACCGGGCAGGGCCAGTCAAGCCGACCCTCATTTGGCGGGATGGCGTTGAAATGCGGCCTGTTCTGTCCGATTGTGGGTCATCGCCTCGTGATCTGCCGGGCAGAGATTGACCGATCGGACCGACCATGTGGCATGATTTCTCGGAGACTGGCCGCGGCAGGGTCTACCTCGTCACGGCCCTGGGCACGGCAGGCTGTGTCGCGGCGGCGCTCTTCGTCGACTCCTTCACGTTCTCGTCGATGGACCGGCCGGCGCTGATACGCGCCGTCGCAGTCGATATCCTGCTTCCGATCGTGCTGGCCGTGCCGCTGCTGTTCTTCCTCATGAGCAAGCTTCGCGAACTGGCGATTGCCAACCAGAAGCTCGAGGTCCTCGCCTCGACCGATAGCCTGACGCAGGTGCTCGCGCGCGGGGCGTTCACAGTCCTCGTCGACGCCTATCTCACCAAGTTCAGCCAGAACCACGGCCTCATGCGCGGGGCGCTGCTCGTAGTCGACGCCGACGATTTCAAGCATATCAACGATCAGTTCGGCCACAGCATCGGCGACGAGGCGCTTCGGTTGATCGCGGCGTCGATCCGGAAAGCGCTGCGAGATGGCGACATCGTCGGCCGCATCGGCGGCGACGAATTCAGCATCTTCCTGCCCGGTTCCACGCCGAGCCAGGCCATCGCCGTCGCCGAGCGGATCCGCGAGTCGATCCAGCTCGCCGACGCGCAGGCGTTCGGCGGCGTGCGACCGCTCTCGGTCAGTATCGGCGGAACGACCTTCTCGCGTGAGACGAGTTTCGACGCCTTGTTCGATGCGGCGGATGAGCGGCTCTACATCGCGAAGTCGCGCGGGCGAAACCGCGTCGAGATCGAGCCGATGGGCGCAGTCGCCGCGGGTCCGGCCTGACGGATAGCCGCGCCCCGCTGCCGGTCGATGACCTCAAGTTTCGACGCCCGGTCCCGGTGTCGGCTGGCGGCGCGAAGCCGCCCGCGATCATATCGTCAGTCCACAGGCCTCGCGGATGGCAATCTGCACCGGCGAGGGCGCGAGCGCCGGATCGAACTCTCCTTTGGGCAGAAGCGGCGGCTGCGCCATGAAGCGAGGGCGCCGGCCCGTGTGCGGCTGGGCCGCATGAACGAGGAACGGGTGACAGAGATAGACCGTTCCGGCGGCCCCCGTCGCGAGTTCCGTCGGGCAATGTTCCGACGAGCGATACTCGTCCGCCGAAAGCTGCCTCAGCGTCGCGCCCTCCTCGCCATAGGGCAATAGGTGGCGCGCGATGATCCCGTGCGAGCCCTTGCGGATGCGGGTCGGCGCGTCGTCTGGACCGACATCCGACAAGAGGAACAGCATGAGCAGGGCACGGCCACGACTTTTGACATTGGCCTTGAGTTCCATGAAGTCCGGCGAGTCGCCGAAGCTCATATCGACGTGCCAGCCATCGTCACCCGGCGGCTCGGGCGACGGAAAGCGAACCGGAAACGTTCCGAGCCCCGTCGGCGGAATCCAGCGCCCTGCCCCGACGAGATCGTCATAGACCTGATGCAGTCTGGCGGTGTTGGCGGCTGCGACGAAGGGCGGCGAGTATTTTCCGCCGAGCCGGATCACGGGCTGGTTCCACTCTTCCGGCCTATCCGGTCGAAGCCCCATCTCCGCCCAGAGCTCCGAGCGGCATTCCCAGGCGAGTTCGCTGCTGAAGGCGTCGTCGATCCTGACGAATCCGTCCTCGATGAAGCGTTCAATCTGTTCCGTGGTCAGGCTCGCCATTGGATCATCCGGCACGTTTCCTGTTTCCGGGACAACGCCACGGCGGCAGTTGCGTTTCCGGGCATCTGGACAGACGACGGCAGATGTCCGCCGCGCCGAAACGATTAAGGCATCGCCGCCGCTACTCCACTGCTCGGGACGTGACGTCTTGATCCTCCCGTCCGACCCGCGCCCGGAAATGCTGCCAGCGCGCTGCGATGGCCTGCCTCACCGGCCAACTGCGCCGACCACTATCGATCGTCCAGCGACGATGACAAGAGTGCTCAGGCTCAACTCGGCCGGCGCCCGCAGTTCTGGTCGCCTATTGCTTGGGCCGGAACGAGGACGGGCGGGACTGATGGGGAGGCTCGCGGTCTGTTCCGGAGCCTGTGCCAGAGATCAGCCGTCATTACCCGCCGCGCGATCCGCACTGTGGGCGAGCCGTCATGTCCGGGAGGGGTGCCCGGCTCAGGTCCAGCCGCCGTCAACGACGAAGCTCTGCGACGTGCAGTGGCGGCTGTCATCTGCGGCCAGGAACAACGCCATGCGGGCGATGTCGTCCGGAACGAGCTTTTCAGGCAGGCACTGGCGTTCGGCGATCCGTCGTTCGCCGGCCTCGTCCAGCCACAGCCGGATCTGCCGCTCGGTCATGACCCAGCCCGGAATGAGGCAGTTGACGCGGATCATGTCCGGGCCGAACTCGCGTGCGAGCGACCGGGACAGGGCATGGATGGCCCCCTTCGCCGCGACATAGGCGGCGCATTCGGCGGCCGCCATGGCCACGACGATCGAGCCGAGATTGATGATGGAGCCGCCGCCGGCGCGCGCCATGCCGGGGCGAACGGCCTGCGCCGCGAAGAATTGCGGCCTCAGGTTGATGGCCATCCGATCGTCCCAATAGGCGAGATCGACGGCCTCAACCTTGTGGCGGTCATCGTTGGCGGCGTTGTTGACGAGAACGTCGACATGGCCGACCTCCGCTTCGAACTCCGCGATCGCCCGTTGCAGATCGGCGATGTCGCGGACGTCGCAATGACGGTAGCTCGCCGGCGCCGGCAACGTGGCCTGCAGGGCCAGGGCGGCGCTGTCGTCGATGTCGATGAAGCCGACGCGCGCTCCCTCGCGGCTGAAATGCGTCACCATCGCGAGGCCGATCCCTGTCGCTCCGCCGGTTATGAATACCGACTTGCCGCGAAGGCTCGGATAGTGAGCATAGGCCGACATGAGTTCGCGATTCCGATCTCGTTTCATTTAACGATATATGCGCTGTATCATCGCGGCGCAGGAAAAGGCAAGCATGACGACTGAGCCGCCGCGGCGACGGGCGACCATCAAGGACGTGGCGAAGGCAGCCGGCGTCTCGGCGATGACCGTTTCGAACGTGCTGAACGGCCGACTGCAATATGTGGGGCCGGCGACCAAGAAGCGGGTCGAGCGCGAGATCGAGCGGCTCGGCTACCGGCGCCAGGCCAATGCGCGCAATCTGCGCGTCGCCGAGCAGCGCTCGATCGGCATGGTCATCGTCGACGAGTCCCCAGCCTTCCTCGCCGATTTCTTCACCTGCCAGGTCGTGGCGGGGCTCGCCAATGTGCTCAACAGCGCCGACTTCACCTTGACGGTGCAGGGCATGCATGGCGACCAGCTCTCCTCCTCGATGATCATGCGCAATTTCGAGGTCGCGGGTTTCTGCGCCATGATTTCGGGCAGCGATGCCGAGCGGCTCGCCGCCATTCACCAACTGGTTGCGCTCGACCAGCCGCTCATCGTCTTTCAGGAGCCGATCATGCTGCCGGGCGCGGATTTCTGCGCCATTCGCCAGGATGACCGGGGCGGCGGACGCCTGATCGGGGATCATCTGCTGGCGCGGCGGGTCGAGGATTTCCTGGTCATCGTGCCGCGCCAGGTGTGGCCTGCAATCGAGTTGCGACTCGAGGGACTGCGCGAGAGCCTCGCAGCCAATGGCGGCGGGGCACGGCTTTCCGTGATTACTGCGGCGAGCGAGAGCTTCGCCGACGTCCAGGACGTCGTGGCGCGGCACCTGGCGACCCATCCCCTGCCCGGCGCCATCGTCGGCGCCAACGACCCGATCGCCACCGCGGCGATGCTCTATCTGTTCGACCACGACATCCGCGTGCCCGAGCAGGTGCGCATCGTCGGCTTCAACGGCTTCGAGGCTCATCGCTACGCAAGGCCCCACCTGACGACCGTCAATTCCGCCGCCTATGCGCTCGGCGAGCAGGCCGGCAAGGCCATGCTGTCACGTCTAGAAAGCGGACGCTTCGAGCGGCCGGAATTCGTCCTCCCCGTTCATTTCGGCGCCGGCGCCACGACCTGAGCACCAGCTGGCGCGCAGGGGTTGCCGGCCTTTAAATTTAACGTTACATGTTTTGTCCAACGGGGGAGCCGATATGACCGAGACGCCTGATGCCAGCTCGACGACCGCACGTCCGCGCCGCAGCGCCGAGTGGTTCGCGCGCGCCGGCAAATATGGGTTCATTCCGCGCAGCTGGATGAAGAGCCAGGGCTTCTCGGCCGAACTGTTCGACGGTCGTCCCGTCATCGGCATCTGCAACACATGGTCGGAACTGACGAATTGTAACCGCCATCTGCGTGATCTGGCCGAACACGTGAAGCGCGGCGTGCTGATGGCGGGCGGCTTCCCGCTCGAATTTCCGGTCACCAGCCTCGGCGAACCGCTGATGCGGCCGACGACGATGATGTTCCGCAATCTCGTCGCCATGGATGTCGAGGAGACGATCCGCGCCAATCCGATCGACGGCGTGGTCCTCCTCGCGGGTTGCGACAAGACCACGCCTGCCCTGCTCATGGGCGCGGCGAGCTGCGACGTGCCGGCGATCCTCGTCTCAGGCGGTCCGATGCTGAACGGACGCTATCGCGGCCGCGAACTCGGATCCGGGACAGACGTCTTCAAGCTCGACGAGGACTATCGCACCGGCAAGATCAGCAAGGCGGAGATCGAAGCCGCCGAGGCGGCGATGAGCCGATCGGCCGGCTCGTGCATGACGATGGGCACGGCATCGACCATGGCGCTGCTCGCCGAGGCGATGGGCATCGGCCTGCCGATGAACGGCACTATTCCGGCACCCGACAGCCGGCGCGCGGTTCTCGCCGAGCAGGCCGGGAAGCGCGCCGTCGAACTGGTGCTCCAGGATATCCGGATCTCGCAGATCCTGACGCGGGAGGCATTCGAGAACGCGGTCAAGGTCGCGGGGGCGATCGGCGGCTCGACCAACGCCGTCGTCCACCTGCTCGCCCTGGCGGGCCGGCTCGGCGTGGCCTTCACGCTGAACGACTGGGACGTTCTTGGACGCGACGTGCCCTGCCTCGTCGACCTCAAGCCCTCCGGCCGCTTCCTGATGGAAGAGTTCTTCGATGCCGGCGGACTGCCGGTCGTCATGCGGCGCATCGCCGATCGGCTCCGGCTCGATGCGCCAGCGATCGAAGGCGGTTCGATCGGAACCCGCATCGCGGCGGCCGAAGGCTGGAACGACGAGGTCATCCGCACCGTCGACAATCCACTCACGCCGCGGGGCGGCCTCGTCGTGCTGCGCGGCAATCTCGCGCCGGATGGCGCCATCCTGAAGCCTTCAGCAGCATCGAAGACGCTGATGCAGCATCGGGGCAAGGCCGTCGTGTTCAAGGACGCCGATGACTTTCGCGCGCGCATCGACGATCCCGATCTCGATGTCGACGCGGACAGCGTGCTGGTGCTGCAGAATGCCGGCCCGGTCGGCTATCCGGGCATGCCCGAGGTCGGCAGCATGGCCCTGCCGAAGAAGCTGCTCGCTAAGGGCGTCACCGACATGGTCCGCGTGTCCGACGCGCGCATGAGCGGCACGGCCTTCGGCACGGTGGTCCTGCATGTGGCGCCGGAAGCGGCGCTCGGTGGGCCGCTGGCGCTGGTCCAGACCGGCGACGTCATCATCCTCGATACAGAGGCGCGCCGGATCGACGTCGATCTGCCGGCCGAGGAGATCGAGCGCCGTCGCCTCAACTTCGTGCCCCCGCCTCCGGCCTATGACCGCGGCTACGGCAAGCTCTTTCTCGATCACGTGCAGCAGGCGGACAAGGGGGTCGACTTCGACTTCCTGGTCGGCGGAAGCGGCACGCCCCCGTCCAAGGTTTCCTTCTGAAGCGAGGCGCAATGTCTGCCACTCCAAGGTTCAAGCCGTTCCAGAACGCACCGCTGCCCGATCACTGGGAGCTGCTCTATACGGCCGTGCTCTCCGATGCGCTGGATGCGGTCGGCGTCAGCACACAGGCGATGGCGCCCTCAATCCGGCCGCTCGACGAGCAGCTCAAGATGTGCGGCCGCGCCCGTACCGCCATCTACATGGAAGTGCCCTATGTCGAAGAGGGCGTGAATCCCTATGAGCTCGAGATCGCCCTCGTCGACGATCTGAAGCCGGGCGACGTCGCCGTGCTCGCCTGTGGCGGCTCGACGCGCATCGCTCCCTGGGGCAGCCTGCTGGCGACCGCCACGACGGTGCGCGGCGCCGCCGGCTGCGTCACCGACGGTTTCGTGCGCGACATACTCGAGATCCGCCGCCTGCAGCTGCCGGTGTTCCATGCCGGCATCGCCCCCCTCGATTCGAAGGGCCGCGGACAGATCCAGGCCGTCGATGTCCCGGTGATCTGCGGCAATGTCCGCGTCTCCTCGGGCGACCTCGTCTTCGGCGATGCCGACGGCATCGTGGTCGTGCCGAAGGCCGTCGAGGCCGCCGTGCTCGCGATCGCCTTCGAGAAGATCTCCGGCGAAAGCCATTCGATGAACGAGCTGCGCGCCGGCGGCTATCTGCGCGACGTCTACGCGAAATACGGGGTGCTCTGATGGCGCATGCCGACAAGCGGGCATCCGCCAATCCGGTCGCGGCTTTCTTCAAGATCGAAGGTACGCCGATCGCGTTCGTCTTCCTGCTGCTGATACTCCTGTTCATGCTCACGGCGCCGCGAGCCTTCATGGGCTTCCGCGTCTATATGAGCTTCATGGCCAACGTGCCGCCGCCGATGATCATCGCGCTCGGCCTGACGCTGGTCGTCGTGGCCGGGGAAATGGATCTCTCCTTTCCCTCGATCGTGGCCTTCGCCAGCTACGTCTTCTGCGCGCTCTACCAGAACTATGACATGACCTGGCTGGCGCTTCTCGCCGCGCTCGCCACCGGCACGATCATGGGCTTCATCAACGGCCTCGTCGTGACCAAGCTCGGCATCCCCTCGCTGATCGCGACGCTGGCGATGCTGTTCCTGTGGGGCGGTCTCGTCACCGTCGTCTCGAACGGCGCCTCGCTCGCCATTCCCGATATCGAAGGCGAAGCGATCCATGCCGTCTTCGCCGGCCGCATCGGCGTCTTCCCGGTGCAGTTCCTGTGGGCGCTGGCGATCGGCGTCTTCGTCTGGATGATCCTCAACCGGCACCGGTTCGGCGAGAGCCTCTTGTTCATCGGCGACAATCTCAAGGTCGCCAAGGTCGTCGGCATCAGCATCGACCGCGAGAAGATCAAGCTCTTCACCTTCATGGGGCTTCTCTCGGCTTTCGCCGGCGTCCTGCTGACGCTGGAGACGACGACCTATTTCTCGCAGGCCGGCATGGGCTACCTGCTCACCGTCGTCGCGGCCGTGTTCATCGGCGGCACCTCGATCTTCGGCGGCGCCGGCAAGGTCGTCGGCACGGTCTTCGGATCGCTCATCGTGGCCATCATCGAGGCCGGCCTGGTAGCGAGCGGCGTCGCGGGCTTCTGGACCCGCTTCTTCATCGGCCTCGTCTTCATCGTCTCCGTCACCATGAATGCGGCAATCGAGGACCCCGACAAGGTCCCGTTGCTCAAAGACCTCCGCTCGCGCGCGAGAAGATAAACAGACTTCCAAGGGAAGAAGGGGAACACCATGCGTCATGTGATGAAACGACTGGCCGGCCTGGCTCTGTCGGCGATGATCGCCGTGCCGGGTGCGGCGCTTGCGGCGGACGCCGTTGATTCCGGGATGACCATCTATTTCCAGATGGGCGGCAATCCGGGTGACACCGCGACACTCGCCCGCGAACTCGGCGCCCGCGATGCGGCGCGCGTGCTCAAGGTCAACCTGATCGAGCAGCATGCCGGCTGGGATCCGCAGAAGATGCTGGTCCAGGCGAGCGAAGCCATCGCGGCCCAGCCCGACGCCATGGTCGTCATGGGTCATCCCGGCACCGACGCGATGAAGTCGGTGCTTGAAAAGGCCAAGGCCGACGGCATCGTCGTGGTGGTCAACAACAACGAATTGCCCGGCACCAATCTCAGCTATTTCGGCCTCGACAATCATGGCGCCGGTCGCAATCTCGCGGCGCTGACGATCGAGAACGGCAAGCTGAAGAGCGGAGACAAGGTGCTCGTCTACGGCGCCTTCATCGAGGGTGCGCCCGGTGCCGACGTCGCCAAGGGCACCACCGAGGTGCTCAAGGAGAAGGGCATCGACTTCACCACGCTGCAATGGTCGAACGAGGCGGTCCAGGATCCGGCGCTCTCGGTTCCGGTTCTCGTCGCCTATCTCGAATCCAATCCCGACACCAAGGCGATCATCGTTCCCGGCCATGGCGGCATCACCGCCGTGCTCGACAAGGTGCTGAAGCAGGCCGGCAAGAAGCCGGGCGAGGTCGTGACCTCGGGCTTCGACATCTCCTCGGGCGCCATCCAGGGCGTTCGTGACGGCTACATCACCGTCGTGCTCGACCAGCAGCCTTACCTGCAGGGCTTCATGCCCGTCGTCGCTGCGGTCCTCCAGAAGAAGTACGGCCTCGCCGGCCTGCAGCTCAACACCGGCGGCGGCTACCTGACCAAGGACAATGTCGACGCGCTCGCCGCGCTGGTGAAGGACGGCATCCGCTAGTCTCACCTCTGCCGACCAGGGCGGCGCAACGTGATCGCGCCGCCCGCCCCTCGCCCGCCCCCACGATGCCAGGAACTGGATCGCGCTTCATGACTTCAACACCGATCGTCCGGCTCGAGCATGTCGGCAAGAAATACGGCAAGGTCGTCAGCCTCAAGGACGTCACGCTCGAGATCGGCGCCAACGAGATCGTCGGGCTGATCGGCGACAACGGCGCCGGCAAATCGACGCTGATCAAGGTGTTGACCGGCGTCGAGCCGCCGACCAGTGGCACGCTTTATGTGCGTGGACAGAAGATCGACGCCTCGGCCTATACCGTGAAGGAAGCGCACAAGCTGCGCATCGAGACCGTCTACCAGGACTCCTCGCTCGGCGAGAAACAGCCGCTCTGGCGCAATTTCTTCGTCGGGCGGCCGCTTACCAATCGTTTCGGCTTCATCGACGTCAAGGCGGAGAAGAAGATCGCCGAGCACATCATGCGCTCGACCATCGGATTCCGCGGCGTCGGCATCGATGTTGACACCCCCGTCAGCCGTCTCTCCGGCGGCGAGCGCCAGGGCGTCGCCATCGGCCGCGCCATGCATTTCGACAGCGACCTCATCGTTCTCGACGAGCCCACCGTGGCGCTGGCGCTGAAGGAAGTGCAGAAGGTTCTCGACTTCATCCGCTCGATCAAATCAGGCGGCCGGTCGTGCATCTATATCGAGCACAACATCCATCACGTGCACGAGGTCTGCGACCGCCTGGTCGTGCTCGACCGCGGCGAGATCGCGCTCGACGCGCCGACCTCCAGCATGACCTATCTCGAACTCACCGACTTCCTGATGTCGCTGCATACGCGCCGCCCTGCGGCCGCGGCACATTGAGCCGAGGACAAGCTGCCATGACCGCACGCGCCTACTGCGATTGCCACGTCAATATCTGGAACGACGAGCATGTGCTGCCGCTCTATGCCGAGCAGCTGGCGCGCGTCCGCGCCGGCGCCATGGCCCCGAAGGCCGACGCCGATACGCTCTATGCCGAGATGGACCATGTCGAGAAGGCGATCGTGTTCGCGCTCCGCTATGGCGACAGCGTCGGCATCGAGAGCGACGACGAGACGACCGCCGCCGCTATCGCCAAGTATCCGGACAAGTTCGTCGGCTTCGCTTATGTCGATCCGCGCCGGGCTGACTGCATGGACCTGCTCGTCCATGCGATCGAGGACCTGAAGCTGAAGGGCGTCAAGTTCGGCCCGATCTATAACGGCGTCGCGCTGTCAGACCCGCGCCTCGTCCCGGTCTATGAATATCTCCAGAAGAACAACATCCCGCTCACCATGCATATGGGCACGACCTTCGCCCGCAACGCGCCGATCGACATGGGCCGCGCCCTGCATGTCGAGCCGATCGCGCAGAAATACAGGGATCTCGTCATGGTCATGGCCCATATGGGCCACCCCTGGTACGAGGAATGCATCGTCGTCTCGCGCAAGCAGCCGAATGTCTATTGCGAGATATCGGCACTCTCCTACCGGCCCTGGCAGTATTACAATATCCTGATCGCAGCGCAGGAATATCGCATCACCGACAAAATCTTCTTCGGCACGGACTTTCCCTTCGCCCGCGTCGACGAATCGGTGGACGGACTGCTCGGGATCAACGACCAGCTCGAGGGCACGCGGCTACCGCGCGTCAGCGCCGAGACGATGCAGCAGATCCTGCAGTCGAACCCGTTTGCCCATTGGTGGCACGGCGACAACCCGCTCGGCTGAGCGCGGAGGCGAGAAGCCGCATTGGAGCTGCCGATGGGCAGTTCCAATGCGCAGCCAGCTCAGCGCTGGACCGTGATGAGATGGTCGGTGGTGAATTCCTCGATGATCCAGTGACCATTGAAGCGACCGAGCCCGGAGTTCTTCTCGCCGCCGAACATCACATGCGGATAGTCGCCAATCGTGACATCGTTGATATGGGTCATGCCGGCCTCGATCCGCCGCGCCAAGGCGAGACCGCGGCCTTCATCGGCGGTAATGACGGCACTCGACAGGCCATATTCGGTGTCGTTGGCGAAGGCGAGCGCCTCCTCATCGTCGCGCGCGCGGAGCACAGGCGCCACGGGGCCGAAGATCTCGCTTTGCGCCAGATTGGACCGATTGGTGACACCAGAAAAGACGTGCGGCGGTACCACGCGCCCGTCGATGGGGCCCTTGACCACGAGGTCGAAGCCATCGGCGATTCCGGACTGGATCAGCGCCGTCACGGTCTTGACCTGGGAATCGTTGCAGAGCGGGCCGACCATCGTCTCTGGCCGCTCGGGATCGCCGAATGGGATGGCGCGTACGGCTTCGACATAGGCCTTGAGGAAGGCATCGTGGATCGCATCGGCAACGATGATGCGATTGGTACTCATGCAAATCTGTCCCTGGTGCAGGAACCGTCCGACAAGGGCGGCCTGAACGGCCTTCTCGATCGGCGCGTCGTCGAGGATGAGCATCGGCGCGTTGCCGCCGAGCTCGAGCCCCATGCGTTTCAGCCGCGTCGAGGATGCGGCGGTGCGGGCGATGCGCATCCCGACCGCCGTTGAACCGGTGAAGCTGATCAGACGCGGAATCGGATGCGCGCTGAAGGCGTCGCCGACATCAGCGCCCGAGCCGACCACGACATTGAGCACGCCTGGCGGCAGGCCGGCCTCCTCATAGATCTTCGCAAGCAGCAACCCGCCTGAAACCGGCGTATCGGAGGCCGGCTTGAGGACGACCGTGTTGCCGAGCGCAATCGCCGGCGCGACCGATCGATTGGACAGATGCAGCGGAAAGTTCCAAGGGCTGATGACGCCGATGACGCCGAGCGGCTGGCGATAGACACGCGCCTCCTTGCCGGGACTGTCGACAGGCAGGATCATGCCGGCCATGAGATAAGGCATGCTCTCCGCCTCGATCATGCCGGCGCGGACGGCGGCGACCTCGGCTTCGGCCTTCATCCGGGTCGATCCCGACTCGCGAATGATCCATCGGATGATCTCTTCCCGGCGGCGCTCGACAATGTCGCCTGCGCGGCGAAGGACGGCCGCACGCTGGCCGGGAAGCGAACGCCCCCAATCCTTCTGGGCGCGTGCCGCCGCTTCAAAAGCTCGGTCCAGATCCTGCGCATCGGCGAGCGCGATCTCGGTCAAGAGCGAGTTGTCGAACGGATTAGTGTCCTTCAGAACCTTTCCGCTCCCTCCCGATTTCCACTCGCCGTCGATGAACTGGCCCGTGAAGCCGCCAAAGGCCTGGTTCGCGCTGTCGCTGATCTTGTCCATTCCATCCTCCTCGACGGCCTCGGGCTCCCGAGAGCGGCCGTCCACCATAAACCGTCGCGCCCTATCTCGCGGGCAAGCGGATGCTGCGGACCCCGCGCTCCGGTCCCACGAAGGCGGCCCCGCCAGCGTCTATCCCCGCACCGTCGGCGCTGCGTATCGCGGTCAATTGCCGGATGACGGGAATGAGGTTGCCGATCGAGGCGACGGGTTCGATCGCTGCGACATAGCGGTCGCGCCGCAGCAGCAACGCATGACCGAGACAGGCCCGGAACGGCTTTTCCGAAAAGAAGCGGCTGCGATCACGCACGATCGGGAAGGCTGCCTCTACAGGATTGATCCATTCAGGAGTGAGCCCGGCGATGGCGGCACCAACGGATGCGATCTCGGCGCGCAGCGCCTCCGTCAGCACGGCGTCGGGGCGCTCATCGAAGACCAGCACCACGGGCGTGTCGGGCAGCAACGGATCGAGCAGGGACTCCCGTCGCCTGAGATCGACGGTCAGCGGCTGCGGAATCATCCGCCCGACCACGGCCTGTTCGAGGCCGCCGCCGTCAAGCGGCCGGATGAGTCCGGCGCGGAATCGCGGCTTCGGCTTGTATTTCATCTGCACGAAGTAGTCCCGCGCCGGAGGGTAGACGCCGAGCAGACCGAAGGCGCCGCGTATCAACGCCCCGCCCAGCGCCGAACGCGGCATCATGATGCGGCCCATGCGGAGCGCCAGTTGGATCATCGACCAGGCATGCGGTTTGCGCTCGGTCTCGTAGCTCTGCAGCAGCGCTTCGGGATCATCCATCGCCAGCGCTTCATGCAGCTTCCAGGCGAGGTTGTGGGCGTCGCGAATGCCGCTGTTCATGCCTTGTCCGGCAAAAGGCGGCGTCAGATGTGCCGCATCGCCAGCAAGGAAGATCCGTCCCACCCGCCAGCGTGCCGCAATGCGCGCGTGAAAGGTGTAGACTTGGCGCCGCTTGATCGGCTCCCGGCCGTCGGGTCCGATCGCGGCCAGAAGCCGGCGCGCGAAAGCCTCGGTTTCCGCCTCCTCGGCGCCTTCGCCGGGATTGAGCTTGAACTCGTATCGCCGGATGCCGCCGGGGCCGGGAAGTGTGATGGCGGACCGGGCGGGATCGCAAAACACTTCCGTATGGAAGCAGCGGTTTTTCGTCGTGTGGAGATCGACGATCAGCCAGGGCTCGGTGAAGGTCGATCCCTCCAGCGCAATGTCGAGCGCCTTTCGTGTGAACGAGCGTCCGCCGTCGCAAGCGACCATGTAGCGGGCGCGAAGCGTCACCCTCCCCTCGCCGCTGTCGAGTGTTGCCATGACACCCGATGCATCCTGCCGGACGCCCGTCAATTCGGTGCCGAACCGCATCTCGACGCTCTGGTGCCGGACGAGCGCATCGCGCAGGCAGGCTTCGAACTCCGGTTGTTCAAACGCGTTGCGCTTGTCGAATCCGTACTCCTTCACATGCGGCTTCACTTCCGCGAAGGGTTTCCGGCTCGGGCCGAGATAGATCGAGCCATAGCCGCGCGAAACGAGATCGCCAACGGCCTCGGCGAGACCGGCAGCTTGCAGGGCGCGCATCGACTCGTCGTCGATGGACACCGCGCGCGGCTGCTGAACCGTGGTCGGATTTCGCTCGACCACGACCGTCCTGACACCCATGGTGCCGAGAAGATTGGCCATCAGCAGGCCGGTCGGCCCGGCGCCGACGACCAGAATGTCGGTTTCATCGGATGTTTCGGCCATGGCTAGACCGTGCTTTCGGCAGCCACCGCGTTGACGAGTCGGCCGAGTGGTCCGATTTCGACTTCGACGACGTCGCCCACCTTCAGATAGCGCGGCGGCTCACGCCGGTCGCCCACGCCGCCGGGCGTGCCCGTCAGAATGACGTCGCCCGGGGCCAGCGGCGTGAAGCTGGAGACATAGGCAATCAGCCTTTCGACCGGGAAGATCAGATCCGACAGCGTCGCATCCTGGACCGTCTCGCCGTTGACGCGCGTCGAAATACCGAAGGAGCGGTAATCGCCTGCTTCGTCGGCCGTCAGCATAAACGGTCCGAAACCGCCAGTTCCGGGAAAGGTCTTGCCGGGGCAGAACTGATGCGTATGCCGCTGCCAGTCGCGAACCGTGCCATCGTTGTAGCATGCATAGCCCGCCACATGGGCCATGGCGCGGGCTTCCGGTATGTACCGGCCGCCCCTCCCGATAATCACCGCCATCTCGCCTTCGTAGTCCAGCATTTCCGACACTGACGGCTTGATCAGCGGCTGGCCATGGGCGACCTGGCTGTCGGCGTAACGCGTGAACATCGTCGGATACCGGGCATCGGGACGCTTGGTCTCGGCGCGGTGAGATTCGTAATTGAGGCCGACACAGAGAATCTTCTTTGCGTCGGGAATGACGGGCAGCAGCGTCACATCCGAGAGCGAAAGGTCGGCGTCGCGCGCCGCCGCGAAGGCCGCTGCGTCGCGGACGCGGTCCGCCTCCAGCAGAGCGCGGATGCTGCCAACCGACGATCCGACGCGATCGGTCAGATCGACGAGCCCATTGCCGACCAGGGCGCCGAAGCCAGCGCGGCCAAGGCGGGTAAAGCTTGCGAGTTTCATCGCTGTCTTCCTCAAGAACGCAAGATGGCCGAGCCCCACCGATTCAGCGTGCGCGGATCCTGGGGCCAGTCGATCACGTTGCGATCGTAGATCGTCTCGAGCTCTCCCGAGATTTCGATCCAGTTTCCGTCCGGGTCGGTGTAGAAGACGAAGAGATTATTTCCGGGTCCATGTCGTCCTGGACCCCAGGTCGCGATCTCTCCATTGCTGGCGAAACGATCGCAGAAGTTCTTGATGTTCTCGAACGTCCCGGCCTCGTAGGAATGGTGATCGACGCCCGTGCGATTCGACTTGAAGCAGGCGATGGTGTGATGCTCGTGATTGGTCGTCGTGAACACCGTCGCGAGCTCGCCATTGGCGTGCAGCACTCGGTCTGACAGGAAAAACCCCAGCCGATCGACATAGAACTCCTTGAAGCCGGGCAGATTTTGGGTCGCGAACGTCAGATGCTGCGTCGGCGCATGGAGGCCTTTGTCCGCAGGACGGTAGGCGACAGTCTGCTCGATCGCGACGCCAATGCAGATCAGATGGCCGTCGAAGTCGCGGACCGCGAAGGCGTTCTCGTCGAAATAGGGAGAGGCGTTGGGCAGAATCGCGACGCCATTGGCTTCAGCGCGAGCCTTCAGCGCGGCAGCAACCCCCTCATTTCGGCAAGCAAGGCCGGCATAGGCGAGCTTCTTGTCCTGCCCCTTCACAGCCACGAAGCGGCGCAGCGGCCCTTCGCAGCGGAACTCGTCCGCGGAAATCTCGATCAGCCTCATGTCCATATTGGCGGCATAGAAGGCAGCGAGACGATGCGGATCGGAGCTCTCGAAGGCCACGTGATGCAGATAGGCGCCGGCCTGGACGGGATTGTGCAGCATGGTTCCTCCCTCAGTTGATGTCGCACAAATTATCGAAATACGAGAATATCACAAGTACGGAAATTTCTGGTTCCGCTTTTCGGTAATTCTATCCGCTCAAGCTCCGGGTCGAGCCGCCTCGGCACATGCCCCGGAAAGCGAGGCGCGGCGCGGGGACTTGACAAGGGTGTCGACGGCGAATCTATCGAAATCCGAGACCGGATCGGCCCGCGGGCTGCACCCAGTCCCGCGATCCGGTAAATGGGTAGCCACCGCCGATGGAGGGTCGAATCATGATGGGCATCACCCGCTACAGCCGCATCCTTGCTCTGCTCGACGAGAGGACGCCGTCGCTGACGGTCGCGGAGATGTCGGAAGCGCTCGAGACGTCGGCGAGCACCCTTTATCGACTGGTGCGCGAGATGGTGGCTATCGAGATGCTCGAGAGCACCGTCGAGTCGCGCTACCGGCTCGGACCCCTCTTCGTCGAGTATTACCGCCGGATCGTGCTCACCGATCCGCTGATCCGCTCGGGAACGAAGTTCCTCGAACCGCTGGCGGCTCAGGCAGGCGTCCCCTGCGTGACGATCCTAGCCCGCCTCTATGGCAGGACAGTCATGTGCGTCGCGGAGCATCGTCCCCAGACCGTGACCTTCACGACAAGCTACGAACTCGGCCGCCCCATGCCGCTGTTGCGCGGTGCGACCTCGAAGGCCGTGCTCTCGACATTGCCAAAGCGCAGCATCGCGCCGCTGCTGGCGGATGAAGCCGGCTCGGAGGCGCAGGCCGGGCTCGCGGCGACCTTCGCGACGATCCGAAAGTTCGGCTTTTGCGAGACGCAGTCGGAGGTCGACCGCCACCTCGTCGGGATTGCAGCCCCCCTGCGCAATGCCGAACTCGGCATCAACGCCTCTGTTTCCGTGATCACGGACGCCAGCGCCGTGACGTCGGACACGCGGCCGCAGATCTATGCCGCGATCACCGCTACGGCGCGGATGATCGAAGGATTCATGGCGGAAGCGCGGGCCGACTGAGCCATCCCCAGCGCGGAGGATCGCGGGACGCGCAAGGGTCGCATCACCCTGCCACCACAAACGGCTAGTCGGTACAATTTCTCGTTATCAGATAAAATCTGGCATCATGATGATGAATTCTATTTGCATTCGCCAATTTTTTCACCATCATGCGGCCGTGGCGTCAGTCGGGAGGCGACGCTTTCAGGGAGGATTTTGCATGACGTTGGAAATCACGCGTCGTACCGCGCTGCTGGGCGGCACGCTTGCGGCGGCGGGGACGCTGACTGGTCTTTCGACACGGCCGGCCGCCGCAGCCGAGCGTACGCTCAAGATCGGGATCGTCTCGCCGAAGACCGGGCCGATGGCGGCCTTCGCCGAACCGACGGAATTCGTCGTGGCGCAGATCAACAAGGCGACCGGCGGAACGATCACCAACGGCGGCAAGACTTATGCGCTGTCGTTCGTCGAGCGTGACACGCAATCGAACCCCAATCGCGCGGCCGAGGTGACGCAGGACCTGATCCTGTCCGAGCGCGTCGATATCGTGCTTTGCTATGGCGGCCCCGAAAACGCCAATCCAGCATCGGACCAGTGCGAGCTCAACGGCGTGCCCTGCCTCGCCTCGGACCTGCCCCTGCAGCCCTGGTTCTTCGGGCGCAACGGCGATCCGAAGAAGGGTTTCGATTGGACCTACGCTGCCTTCTTCGACGTCGAGACCTATTCCGGATCGATGCTCGCCTTCATGTCGAAGATCGACACGAACAAGACAGTCGGCGGCCTCTGGCCGAACGATGCCGATGGCAATGTGATGTCGAAGACCTTCACCGAGGTTTTCGGCGGCGCGGGCTTCAAAATCGTCGATCCGGGCCGGTTTGACCTGCCGACTTCGAGCTATTCAACCCAGATCGCGAAGTTCCGCGACGCCAAGGTCGATATCGTCCAGGCGATCATGCCGCCGCCGGACTTCACCCTGTTCTGGACGCAGAGCGCGCAGCAGGGCTTTCAGCCGAAGGTGGTGATCGCCGGCAAGTCGTCGGAGTATCCGGCCTCGGTGCAGCCGCTTGGCGAGAAGGCCGTCGGCGTGTCGGTGCCGATCTGGTGGACGCCGAGCTTTCCCTATGTCTCGTCGCTGGACGGTATCAGCGCTCACCAGCTGGCGCGCGACTATGAGGCCTCGACCAAGCGTCAATGGACGGCGGGCATCGGCTCCCGCCATGCCATGCTCGAGGTCATCGTCGACAGCCTCAAGCGGGCCGCCGACCTCAGCGACCCGGCAACCATTCGCGACGCGCTCGCCGCGACGAAGCTGAAAACGATCTGCGGCATGATCGACTTCTCGAACGGGCCGCTGCCGAACACGGCGAAGCTCGGCCTCGTTTCCATCCAGTGGGTGAAGTCGAAGGAAGGCTATCCCTTCCCCTATGACATGGCGGTGGTGGACAACACCTACCAGCCTGCCGTCCCGGTGGAACGGCCGCCCTTCGCCATTCCCTACGGCTGATCGCAGAAAGATTGCCGTCGACGCGCCGCGCGGCTCGCCCGCGCGGCGAAGCGGAGCTTTGCATGCTGGAACTCATCGGTCTGAAGAAGCACTTCGGCGCGCTCAAGGTCATCGACGGCGTCGACCTCAAGGTCGAACGCGGCGAGGTCATCGGCATTCTCGGGCCGAACGGGGCCGGCAAGAGCACGCTGTTCAACCTGATCTCGGGCAACATGCGCCCGAGCGCCGGCGAGATCCGCTTCAAGGGCGAGGCGGTCACCAGCCAGCGGCCCTGGACGCGGACCCGGTCCGGCATCGGCCGAACCTTCCAGGTGCCGAAGCCGTTCCGGCAGATGTCGACGTTTGAAAACGTCCTGGTCGGCGCCACGCAGGGCGGCGGGCTGTCGATCGCCGCGGCGCGGCAGCGAGCCAACAGCATCCTCGAACTCTGCCGGATGAGCCGGCGTGCGAGAACGCTGGCGGGCGAGCTGTCGCTGCTCGACCTGAAGCGGCTCGAACTCGCCAAGGCCTTGGCGACATCGCCCTCGCTGCTGCTGCTCGACGAGATCGCCGGCGGATTGACGGACCAGGAATGCGGCGAACTGCTCGATATCCTCGACACGATCAAGGCCGAGGGCGTCACCATCGTCTGGATCGAGCATGTCGTGCACGCGCTGATGCGCGTCGCCACCCGACTGGTGGTGCTTGCAGAGGGCACGCTGATCGCCAATGGCGAGCCCGGCTCGGTCCTCGCGGACCCCATCGTCCGCAATCTCTATCTCGGCGAGGTCTAGACGATGCGAATCCTCGACGTTCAAGACCTCAACGTGTTCCATGGCGCCTTCCACGCCGTGCACGGCATCGATCTCCATTGCGACGAGGGCGAGGTCCTGTCGATGATCGGTGCCAACGGCGCCGGGAAGAGTTCGACCCTCATGGCCATCGCCGGCCAGGTCGAACGGATGACGGGCGGCATCACTTTTGCCGGCCGGGACATCACCAGCCTCACGACGCCGGAGCGCGTCGCCGCCGGCATCGCGATCGTGCCAGAGGGCCGGCGCCTGTTCAGCACGCTGACGGTGGAGGAGAACCTCCGCATGGGCAGCTTCACCGGCCGCCCGGGTCCGATCGACCTCAAGGCCGTCTACGACATCTTTCCCATCCTGTCCGAACGTCGACACCAACTGGCGCGTCAGCTCTCCGGCGGCCAGCAGCAGATGGTCTCGATCGGCCGCGCGCTCATGATGAACCCGCGGCTGATCCTGCTCGACGAGATCAGTCTCGGGCTCTCGCCGAAGGTGATCGGAGACATTTATTCGGTTCTGCCGTCCATCCGCGATCGTGGACTGAGCATGCTTCTGGTCGAACAGGACATCACCCGTTCGCTGCGCTTCGCCGATCGTTTCGTCTGCCTGCTCGAGGGGCGCGTTTCGCTCACGGGTCGCGCGGGGGAGGTCAGCCGGGAGCAGATCGCCAACAGCTATTTCGGAGCGCACGGATGACCGGCCTCATCGACCAGATGATCCAGGCGACGCTGCTCGGCGGTCTCTATGCGATCTTCGCCCTCGGGCTGGCGATCACCGTCGGCGTGCTGCGCTTCATCAACGTTGCCCATGGCGACCTCATCGTCGCCATGTCGTTCCTCATGCTGAGCCTCACGCAGGGCCTCGGCATGCCGGCGCCGCTCGCCCTGATCATGCTGATCCCGATCGGCGCCGCAATCGGCTGGCTGCTGCAGAAGGGCATCTTCCAGCGCGCCAATTCGCAAAACGACCTGCAGCTGATCCTGATCACCTTCGGGATGTCTGTCGTGATCCAGAATGGCTTGCTCGGCGTTTTCGGCGCCGACTCGCGCAAGGTGACCGCGGACGGGATCGAACTCCTGTCAATCACGCTGCCCGGCGGCTTCAATGTCGGTGTTCTCCCGATCGTCATCTTCCTGATCGCCTGCCTGATGATCTTCGCCCTGGAGCAGCTGCTCTACCGGACGGGCCTCGGCATGCGCATCCGGGCGATCGCCGAGGAACCGGCGGCGGCAAGGCTGATCGGTCTCAAGGTTCCGGCCGTTCTGGCCGTCGCGATGACGCTTGTCGGGGCTACCGAGGCGATTTCAGGCGGCCTCATGTCGATCTGGACGAATTTCGACCCGGCATCCGGTTCGACGCGACTGCTGATCGCCTTTGAGGTGGTGGTGCTCGCCGGCCTGGGCAGCTTCTGGGGCGTGCTGGCCGGCGGGATCATCATCGCGGTGGCGCAAACCCTTGGCGGCATGGTCGACAGCGCGCTCCAGGTCCTCAGCGGACATATCGTGTTCCTGATCTTGTTCCTTGCAAGGCCGCAGGGCCTTTTTCCCAAGACCTAAGGAGATCCGATGAGGTCCTCGACCGTCATAGTCGGCCGCATCGTACTCGCAGCCGCCCTTGTCTGCCTTTGCACCGTCCCCTTCCTGTCGGAACCGGCCCTGCTGGTGGTGCTCACCCAGGCGCTGACCATGCTGACCCTGGCCATGCTGTGGAATCTGGTCGCGGGCTACGGCAATGTCGTGGTGATCGGCCAGCATGCCTTTGTCGGCATCGGTGCCTATGCCTTTTACGGCTTTGCCGTCGTGGCCGGCTGGGGGATCGCCCTGGCGGTACCCGCGGCCATGGGCATCACGCTCGCTTTCGGCGTGCTCGTCTATGCGCTGCTCTATCGCCTCAGGACTGCCTATCTCGCGGTCGGCAGCTGGGTCATCGCCGAAACGCTGATGCTGATCGCGAGCCGCATCGAGATCTTCGGCGGCGGCTCCGGCGCCAGCCTTCCCGCCGCTGTGATCCGCACTCTGGGCGCTCGCCCCGTCGATCGGCTGACCGCGCTCTATGTGCTGGTGCTCGCCGTCGCGCTCGCGACCTTCGCGATGGTCTGGGGACTGATGCGTTCGCCGATCGGACTGGCGCTCGCAGCCCTCAGGGACAATGAGGAAGGCGCCGCTGTTGCGGGCGTCAACACCCGGCTGGTCCGGGCGGCGACATTCATCCTCGCTTCGCCGATGATCGGCCTCGTCGGCGTGCTGGTCACGCTGCAGAAGGGGCGCATCTCGCATATCGCATCGTTCTCGATGCTCGACTGGACGATCTATGTGCTGTTCATCACCGTCATCGGCGGCCTCGGCAGCCTCGAAGGCCCCATCATCGGCACCATCATCTTCTATGTCCTGCGTCTGCTGCTTCAGGACTACGGCACGCTCTATCTCATCACTCTCGGCACGCTCGGCATCATCATGATCCTCTTTGCGCCGAAGGGCGTCTGGGGGTTGATCCGCAAGGGGCTCGGCCGCGATCTCATCCCCCTCACCCACGATCCGAAGACGAAGGATGCGCCATGAAGATCGAAGCCGCCGTCGCCCGTGAGCCCGGCAAGCTGGCGATCGAGACGCTGGAGCTCGAAGCTCCGCGCGACAACGAAATCCTGGTGCGGGTGGTGGCGACCGGCATCTGCCACACGGATATTTCGGCGATCAACCAGCTGCTTCCGGCCCGCTTGCCGATGGTGCCCGGTCACGAGGGCGCCGGCATCGTCGAGGCGGTCGGGCGCGATGTGACCAAGGTCGCGCCCGGCGATCACGTCGTCATGACTTATGACTATTGCGGCAGCTGCCGGGCATGCCGCGACCGTGCCTTCACCTATTGCCATCATGCGGTCGAGCGTTGCTTCCTCGGCGACCGCCCGGATGGCTCGTCGACGCTTTTCGACTGTTCCTCGCCTGTCCATGGCAGCTTCTTCGGCCAGTCCTCGCTCGCGACCTACGCCCTCTGCTACGATCGGAACATCGTCAAGGTTCGCAAGGACGCGCCGCTCGAGCTGCTGGGGCCGCTGGCATGCGGCATCCAGACCGGCGCCGGCGCGGTCCTGAATGCGCTTCGTGTCGACGAGAGCACCGACTTCGCCGTGTTCGGCGCCGGAGCCGTCGGTCTCAGCGCCGTGATGGCCGCGCGGGTGGCCGAAGCGCCGCGCATCATCGCTGTCGACATCTCCGACGAGCGGCTTGCGTTGGCGCGCGAATTTGGCGCTACCGATACCTTCAACAGCCGCTCAGGCGATGCCGTTGCCTTCATTCGCTCACTGACCGAGGGCGGGGTGTTGCGTGCGCTCGATACCAGCGGTGTTGCGGCGGTCATGCAGCAGGCCCTCGCAAGCACCGCGCCCCGCGGCGCCTGCGGCTGGCTCGCCGGCGTCGATCCCCGCCTCGAAGTGCCGGTCAACCCGACCTTCCTCCTCGCCGGGCGGCGCATCCAGGGCATCATCGAGGGCGAGAGCCACGATGCCGAGGCCTTTATCGGACGCCTGATCGATCTCCATCTGGACGGCCGCTTTCCGTTCGATCGGATGTGCCGCATGTATGGCTTCGGCGATCTGGATCAGGCGCTGGCCGACAGCAAGAGCGGCCGGACCGTGAAGCCGATCATTCGGTTCTGATCCACGTCACCTCCGATCATCGAGATGCGCCTGCGGGCCGCGCCCGTGACGCCGATACGAGCGGAACGCTGGTCTTGCCCGCGCGCAAGGCTATGCTGGCGCGCGGCGCGGCGGTGAGCCCACGGGGCTCACGATCGCGCCGACAAGAAACGCCGAAAAGAACCATGGAGGAGACGCGCAATGACGCGGCAACTGAGGGGCGCGGTGATCGGCTGCGGCTTCTTCGCCCAGAATCATCTGAACGGCTGGGCGGATATCGATGGCGTCGAGATCGTCGCCGTCTGCGACCGCGACGGCGCCAAGGCCGAGGCGATGCGCCAGCGCTTCGGCATCGGCCACGCCTATGACAGCGCCGAGGCGATGTTCGCGGCGGAGACGCTCGATTTCGTCGACATTCCCACGACAATGGAAACGCATGAGGCGCTGGTCGGCCTCGCCGTCGCGCATGGCGTCCCGACGATCGTGCAGAAGCCTTTCGCACCCGATCTTGCCGCCTGCCGGCGCATGGTAGCAGCCGCCGCGGCGGCCGGTGTGCCGCTGATGGTGCATGAGAATTTCCGCTTCCAGCACGTCTCCCGTGCCGTGAAGCGGATCATCGACAGCGGCGAGATCGGCGATCTCACCTATTGCCGCCTCACCTGGCGGACCGGCTACGACATCTATGCCGGCCAGCCCTATCTCGCCAAGGTCGAGCGCTTCGTCATCATGGATGTCGGCATCCATATCCTCGACCTCGCCCGCTTCCTGTTCGGCGACGCCGGCGGCGTCTTCTGCCGCACGCAGCAGATCAAGGAAGGCATCGTCGGCGAGGACTCGGCCACGATGCTGTTGCAGCACGACAATGGCGCCCTCTCCGTCCTCGACGTCAGCTATGGCAGCCGCCGCGGCGAGGACGTCTTCCCGCTGACCCTCGTCGACATCGAGGGGACGAAAGGCATGATCGCCGTGCGGACTGACCGCTCGATCGTCGTGTCGGGCCCCGGCTTTTCGCGCACCGAGACAGTGCCGCATGACGTGCGCAGCTGGACCAGCGAGCCCTGGACGCTGATCCAGGACAGCGTCGTCGAGACGCAGCGCCATTTCGTCGAGTGCCTGCGCTCGGGAGCCGAGCCCGAAACCTCGGGCCGCGACAGCCTCCTGACCTATGGCCTGATGGAGGCGGCCTACCAATCGGCGAAGTCCGGCGCCATGGTCGTGCCCGAGCGGACCTAGCCGCCGGGGCGACAGAGCTCTGCCGCGGCGGCCCGCCCTTCCGCCGGCTGCCGCGGTGACATACCCTTCCTGCGTGGTGCGGATGATGGACCGCAACCTTTTGCCGTGGGGAGGTCAGCATGAAATTCGGCGTTCTTGGAACCGGCGAAGTCGGCAGCGCGGTCGGCGGCAAGCTTGCCGCCCTCGGTCACGACGTCGTCTTTGGCAGCCGCACGCCATCGAGCGACAAGGCGGCAGCTCTGGCGAAGAAGACGGGTGCGCCGGCGGCGTCCTATGCGGAAGCCGCAGCGCATGGCGCGTGGATCGTCAATGCATTGCCGGGTGAGGAGGCGATCGGCACCCTCGCCGGCTGCGCCATCGACGGCAAGATTCTGGTCGATATCGCCAATTACAATTCCGCCGTCGACCAGCCGATCCTGGTACCGATCGGCGAGGCCATCCAGCGCACCTTCCCGAACGTCCGCCTCGTCAAGACGCTCAACAGCGTCAGCGCACATCTCATGGTCGATCCGCAGAGCCTCGGCCGGGCGCATCACGTCTTCATCGCCAGCAATGACGCCACGGCCAAGGACGAGGTCAAGGCGCTGCTGCGCAGCTTCGGCTGGGAGTCGATCCTCGATCTCGGCACCCTCGCCGCCTGCCGCGCCATGGAGCAATTGATCCCGCTCTGGATGGCGCTCGAGGGGAAGCTCGGCACGACGCATTTCAACCTCGCCGTGGCCCATGACGGGAGCGCATGACCGATCCAGGCCGCCGCCGGCCGGAGCGATGAGCCGGCGAAGCAGCTGCCGCGGCCGGTATTTACATATAATAGTACTAATGGTATCGACTCGTCATGCCGTGCTGGGGAGGAACGCCGCGCGGCCAAGGGAGGAAATCGTGACCATTCTGAAGAAACTCGCCCTCGCGGCGGGCATCGCTACCGCCTTGTCTTCCGTTGCCATGGCGGCGGACATGACCGTCGGCTTCTCGCAGATCGGCTCGGAATCCGGCTGGCGCGCCGCCGAGACCTCGGTGACGAAGCAGCAGGCTGAAAAGCGCGGTATCACGCTGAAGTTCGCCGACGCGCAGCAGAAGCAGGAAAACCAGATCAAGGCGATCCGCGGCTTCATCGCCCAGGGCGTTGACGCGATCCTGGTGGCGCCGGTCGTGGCGACCGGTTGGGAAGACGTCCTGAACGAAGCCAAGGAAGCCAAGATCCCGGTGGTCCTGCTCGACCGCGGCATCGACGGACCGCAGGACCTCTATCTGACCTCCGTGGCTTCGGACCAGGTCAAGGAAGGCCGCGTTGCCGGCGACTGGCTCGTCGGCACGGTCAAGGACAAGGATTGCAAGGTCGTCGAGCTGCAGGGCACCGTCGGCTCGACCCCGGCGATCAACCGCAAGAAGGGCTTCGAGGAAGCCATCGCGACCCACAAGAACATCACCATCATCCGCAGCCAGACGGGCGACTTCACCCGTTCGAAGGGCAAGGAAGTGATGGAAGGGTTCCTGAAGGCCGAGAATGGCGGCAAGGGCATCTGCGCCGTCTACGCGCATAATGACGACATGGCCGTCGGCGCCATCCAGGCGATCAAGGACGCGGGCCTCAAGCCCGGCACCGACATCCTGGTTGTCTCGATCGACGGCGTGCCTGACCTCTTCGCCGCCATGGCGGCCGGCGAGGCCAATGCGACCGTCGAGCTGACGCCGAACATGGCTGGCCCGGCCTTCGACGCCCTCGCCGCCTTCAAGAAGGACGGCACGGTTCCGCCGAAGTTCATCATCACCGAGTCCAAGCTCTACACCCCCGCCGATGATCCGAAGGGGGAGTATGAACGCCGCAAGGGTCTGGGCTATTAATTCCTAGCCGGACACTCTGACGACGCCTCGCCGGCGAAAGCCGGCGAGGCTGTCCATTGCGGAGAGCCGCCGGCAGAGACCGGCCGGAGCTTGGGGAGCGACATGGCAGAAGCCGCCTTTCGCATGGAAGCGCGCGGGGTTTCCAGGATCTTTGGAACCCACAGGGCGCTCGATACCGTCGATTTCGGCGTGCTGCCCGGCGAGGTGCATGCGCTGCTCGGCGAGAACGGGGCCGGCAAGTCGACCCTCATCAAGATCCTGACCGGCGCCTATCAGCCGGACGGCGGCGAAGTGCTCGTCGACGGCCAGGCCGTTCATCTCGACAGCCCGCTGCACGCCCAGACCTTCGGCATCGGCACCGTCTATCAGGAGGTCAACCTGCTGCCGAACCGTTCGGTGGCGGAGAATCTCTTCCTCGGCCACCAGCCGACCCGGTTCGGCCTCGTCGACCGCAAGCGCATGGCCCGCGAGGCACGCGTGCTGCTCGAGCGCTATGGCCTCGCCATCGACCCGGCGAGCGAGCTCGGCAGCCATTCGGTCGCCGTGCAGCAGATCGTGGCCATCGCCCGCGCCGTGCAGCTTTCCGGCAAGGTGCTCATCCTCGACGAACCGACGGCGAGCCTCGATCGCGACGAGGTGCAGCGCCTGTTCGAGGTGGTCGCCAGCCTGAAGCGCGACGGCCTCGCCATCGTCTTCATCACCCATTTCCTCGACCAGGTGTTCGCGCTCGCGGATCGGGTCACGATCCTGCGCAACGGCAAGCTGGTCGATACCCGCCCTCTGAACGAGCTGACGCGCACCGATCTCGTCCGCAAGATGCTCGGCAAGGACATTGCCTTCTCGGGCTCGACGAGCCTGCAGACGCAGCGCCCGGCGACCGACGTTCTGCTCGAATTCACCGGCTATGGCCGCAAGCGCAGCATCAAGCCGTTCACGCTCACCATTCATAAAGGCGAGGTGATCGGCGTCGCCGGTTTGCTCGGTTCGGGACGAACCGAAATGGCGCGCGTCATGTTCGGCATCGATCCGGCCGACGAGGGCACGGTGAAGCTCGCCGGCAGGGCGGTCTCGATCCGTACCGCGACCGACGCGATCGGCCATGGCTTCGGATTCTGCCCGGAAGACCGCAAGGCCGACGGCATCCTCGGCGAGCTTTCTGTGCGCGAGAACATCGTCATCGCGCTGCAGGGCAAGCTCGGCTGGTTCCGCGCGCTCAATCGCGACGAACAGATCGATCTCGCCGGGCAGTTCGGCGAGGCGATGGACATTCGCGCCGCCTCGCTCGACATGCCGGTCAAGCTGCTCTCAGGCGGCAACCAGCAGAAGGTGATCCTCGCCCGCTGGCTGGCGACCGATCCCGCCTTCCTCATTCTCGACGAGCCGACGCGCGGCATCGATGTCGGCGCGCATGCCGAGATCGTGCGCACCATCAACCGCCTGCGCGACGACGGCATGGCGCTGGTCGTCATCTCGTCCGAGATCGACGAGGTGGTCGCCTATTCCTCGCGCGTCGTCGTGATGCGCGACCGCGAGATGGTGGCGGAGTTGCGCGGCGAGGACATCAGCCCGGCCGTGATCGTCCAGGCGATCGCCACGCATGGCGAACCGACGGCGGGGGACCACGCGGCATGAACCGGATCTCATTCAACCGGATCGTCAACACCCAGACGGTGGCCCTCGTCAGCGTTCTGCTGCTCAACTGGGTGCTGTTTCCCGGCTTCTTCAAGATCGAATGGCAGGACGGGCGGCTGTTCGGCAGCCTCATCGACGTGCTCAACCGCGGCGCACCGGTGGCGATCCTCGCGATCGGCATGACGGCGGTGATCGCGACCAAGGGCGTTGATCTCTCCGTCGGCGCGGTCATGGCGATGTCGGGTGCGGTCGCCGCGACGCTCGTTGTCGCCGGCTATCCCGGCCCGGTCGCGGTCGGCGGCGCGCTCGCCGTCGGTCTCGCCTGCGGGCTCTGGAACGGCATCCTGGTCGCGATGCTCGACATCCAGCCGATCATTGCGACGCTCGTGCTCATGGTGGCGGGCCGAGGCATCGCGCAGCTGATTACCGAGGGCACGATCGTTACCTTCACCGATCCGACGCTGATCTTCATCGGCACCGGTTCGTTTCTCGGCATGCCGATGCCGGTGGTGATCGCCTTCGTGCTGATGCTGCTGGTGACGCTGGCGGTGCGAAAGACAGCGATCGGCCTCTTCATCGAGGCCGTCGGCGTCAATCGCTCGGCGGCGACACTCGCCGGCATCCGCAGCCGCCTGCTGCTCCTCGTCGTCTATTCGGTCAGCGGGCTCTGCGCGGCGATCGCCGGCATCATCGTCGCCGGCGACATCCGCGGCGCCGATGCCAACAATGCCGGATTGTGGCTCGAGCTCGATGCGATCCTCGCGGCCGTCATCGGCGGCACCTCCCTGCTCGGCGGCCGCTTCTCGATCCCGATGTCAGTCGTCGGCGCGCTGATCATCCAGTCGATGAACACCGGCATCCTCGTCTCCGGCTATCCGCCGGAATTCAACCTCGTGGTCAAGGCCGGGATCATCACGGTGATCCTGATGATCCAGTCGCCGCTGGCCGGCCAGGTGCTCGGCTATTTCGGCCGCAACAAGTCCGGGTCCCCCCGATGAACCGCAGCATGCGCCCCTTGCTGGCGACGATCGCCATCTTCCTCGTCGCCTATGCGGCGGCCGTGTTCCAGTTCCCGGGCCTCCTGTCGACCCGGGTGCTCGGCAACTTCCTGACCGACAATGCCTTTCTCGGAATCACCGCGGTCGGCATGACCTTTGTCATCCTCTCAGGCGGCATCGATCTCTCGGTAGGCGCTGTGATCGGCTTTACCGGCGTGCTGGTCGCGGTGCTGATCAGCCACGGCCTCCATCCCCTCGCCGCCTTCGCCATCGCACTCGCGATCGCGGCGGCGTTCGGCGCGGCGATGGGCCTTGCGATTCACTATCTCGAAGTGCCAGCCTTCATCGTCACGCTCGCCGGCATGTTCCTGGCGCGCGGAGGGGCGTCGGTGATCACGCAGGATTCGGTACCGATCAACCACGAGTTCTACAGTGCGATCTCCGCGCTCTATTTCCGCCTTCCGGGCGGCGGACGCCTGAGCTTCGTCGGACTCTTGATGATCGCGGTGTTCCTCGTCGGCGCAATCCTCGCGCACCGGACGCGCTTCGGCTCCTATGTCTATGCGCTCGGCGGCAATACGGTCTCGGCCTCGCTGATGGGCGTCCCGGTCGCGCGCACGACGGTCCAGATCTACATGCTCTCGAGCGTGCTCGCCTGTCTGGCCGGAATCGTTTTCTCGCTCTATACGTCGGCCGGTTATCCATTGGCCGCAGTCGGCGTCGAACTCGATGCGATTGGCGCCGTCGTCATCGGCGGCACGCTCCTGACCGGCGGCTACGGCTTCGTGTTCGGAACCTTCGTCGGGGTGATGCTGCTCGGCCTCGTCCAGACCTACATCATTTTCGATGGGACGCTGTCGAGTTGGTGGACCAAGATCGTGATCGGCATCCTCCTGTTCCTGTTCATCGTGCTGCAGCGACTGGTGTTCGCCGCTTCGGCCCGCGGAGACAGGTCATCCGAGACCGCTTAGTATGAGCGAACCAGGCAGCCTTCTTCGCTCGCTTTCGGGCAAGCCGGCTGCGCGCAACTTCCACACCTTCGTCATCAACGAGATCGGCGCCGGCATCGTTTCGGGCCGGTTCGGGGTCGGCACCATCCTGCCGAGCGATGCCGAGATGATGGCGAGCTACGGCGTTTCGCGCACCGTCCTGCGCGAGGCACTGCGGACGCTCGAGGCCAAGGGGATGGTGGAGGCGCGGCCGAAGGTCGGCACCCGCGTCTCGCAGCGGAGCCGCTGGAACCTGTTCGACCAGCAGGTTCTCGCCTGGCATTTCGAAGCCGAGCTCGATGTCGAGTTCATCATCGGCCTCTTCGATATCCGCGGAGCGCTGGAGGCGCGGGCTGCCGACCTCGCCTCGCGCCGTCGAACAGCCGAACAGATCCGCCTCCTGAAATACTGGATCCACCAGATGGAGCTCGCCGAGGCCGATGCCGAGACACATGCCTTGGCCGAGCTCGAAGTGCACCGGATCATCGCCGAGGCCTCGGGCATTCCGCTCCTGCGCTCGTCGGTCGGGCTCATCGAGCTGACGCTGGCGCTCGTGGCAGTCGCAGGCCGCGACGAGGACAAGCAGCGCGCCGTCCGCAATGCCCTCACCGCCTCCTGTCACTCGCTGGTCGACGCGGTCGAGGCAGGCGACGCCGGCGTTGCGGTCGACGTCATCGGCGGGAACCTTTCACTCGGCCTCGAGCGCATCCTCGCCGTCCGGCGCGGCGGTGCCTCGCGAGGCTGAGCGAGCGCTACATCCGAAGCCGATCGGCGGGCAAATCGAGCGTCACCGACAGGCCCTCGGTCCGCCAGTCGCGTGCGACGGTTGCGCCAAGCTGCATCGTCGCGACCCGCTCGGAGAGCGTGGTGCCGAAACCGCGGCGTTCCGGAGCGCCGAGAACGTCCGGACCGCCCGCCTCGCGCCAGACGATCGTGTAGCGCTCGCCGACGCTCCGGCATTCGACCGCGACGGTTCCGCTGTCGCGCGAAAGTGCGCCGTATTTGACCGCATTCGTCGCGAATTCGTGCACGATCAGCGCCATCGCCGTCGCCGCGTGCGGACCGATGGGCAGGTCGTCGCCGGAAACGATGATGTGGCCTCGATCAGGCGCATTATAGGGCGAGGCGAGCAGGCTGAGCAGGCCCTTCACCGTGCGCGATTCGTCGGCCGGCGCCGAAAGCACGCTGTGCGGGCGGACATATTCATGCGCTGCGGCGAGCGCCTGGATGCGCGCGAGCACGGCCATCGCGAAGGGACGAGCCTCCGGCTGGTCGCGCGCCGGCAGCATCACCAGGCTCGACACGACGGCAAAGATGTTGCGGATCCGGTGGGAGAGCTCCCGGGCGATCAGCTCGCGCTGCGCTTCGGCTTCCTTCAGGTCGTCGATGTCGGTGCAGGAGCCGTACCAGCGCTGGATCCGTCCATCCGCATCGCGGACGCACTGGGCCCGGCCGATGACCCAGCGATAGACGCCGGTGTGGTGCCGCAGCCGATATTCGATGTGATAGGGCTCGCCGGTCTCGAGGCTGTGACGCCAGCGGACGAAGGCGCGCTCGCGGTCTTCGGGATGGAAGAGATCATTCCAGCCTTCGCCGTCGGTGGTGCCGAGTGGCACCCCGGTGAATTCATACCAGCGACGGTTGTAGTAGTCGTGATAGCCGTCGGGCCGCGTCGACCAGATCATCTGGTCGATCGAGTTGGTGATCGCGGCATAGCGCTCTTCGCTGGCGCGAAGGGCCATCTCGGCCTCGTGCTGCTCTGTGATGTCGACGACGACGCCGATGAGGCGGCTGATCTTGCCTTCGGCGACGACCCGAAGCTCGCCGCGCACCAGGAGGACGACCGCGCGGTTGTCGGCGATGGGAACGCGATAGCTGTTGCGCAGCCGCTCGGTCTGGCCGCTGGCGGCAGCCCGGATCGCATCGGCGAGCGCCGTCCGGTCGTCCGGGCTCACCAGCGCGAGCAGGTCGTCGAGCCGCGCCGGCGGATCGGTGACGCGGCCGGCGTCGCCATGCAGGCTCCAGAAGCTGCGATCGGCGGAGAGACGGTCATTGGCTGCGTCATAATCGAAAGCCCCGACACCACCGGCTGCGTCGAGCGCCTGGCGAAGCCGCGCCTCGCTGCCGGAACTCGGGGGAGCTCCGGGCCCATTGTTCACCATCGCGCTTGCTGAATCTCCAGTGCCGGGAGGCCGGCTGTGTTGCGTTGTAGACACGTCTCCCGGCGACGTCTGCGCCTTAGTGAACACAACGGCGTCTCGTGCGTTGGAACGCTGCACGGCCCTCTGTCGCCGTGTCGCGTTCCTGTGAGCGGAGACCCGACGCACGATGCCAATTCCCAACCGGACCGCCCCTGCCCCTTCCAATAATCTCCTGCGCGGCCTCAGAAGCGACGACTACGCGCTGCTGAAACCGCATCTGGTGATGACGACGGTCGCGACCGGCACGATCCTTTACGAGCCGGGAGACGAAGTCCGAAAAGTCTACTTTCCCTGCGATGCCACCCTCCTCGTCTTCCGCGTGATGCTCGAGGATGGCGTCGCTGTCGAAACGGCGCTGGTCGGCCGCGAGGGCGCGGTCGCCGGAATCGTCAGCCAGGGTCGCCTCCCCGCCTATGCCCGCGCCGAAGTTCAATTCGGCGGACCCATCCTCTGGATGCCGGTCGAGGATCTCGAGCAGGCCAAGCTCAAATCGCTGGTGCTCCGCCACTTCTTCGCCCGGTATGCCGATTGTCTGATGGCGCAGATGTTCCAGGCGGTGGCCTGCAACGCCACGCATTCGATCGAGCAGCGGGCGGCGAAATGGCTGATCGCGGCGATGGAGCGCACGAGCGACGCGAACATGCCGATGACGCAGGAGCAACTCGCCGGGATGCTCGGCGTCGGCCGCAGCTATGTCAGCCGCGTGATCCAGACGCTGAAGCAGCGCAACCTCATCGAGACGCGGCGCGGACGCATCATCGTCAGCAGTCCCGCTGGTCTCGGCCGGCTCGCCTGCGGTTGTCATCAGGCTGTGCGGCGTCACTTCGACGAGGTCCTGACCGGGGTCTATCCGGACGATCCGATCGTGGGGGTCGATGGTCGCCTGCACGCGAACACGACCGCTCAGAGCGGCTGACGCGATGAAGCTGTTTCGTTCCCCTGATCGATCGCAACGCATGCCGAAGCGGAACTTTCGCCCCGCTCGGGGCTTGGACCGCCACTTTGACCGCTCACGATCGGGCGATCGCGCGCAGTCCCCGGAGTGCGCCAAGGAGTGACATCGTGGAAACGCCGAACGACAGCACGCTGACCGACCGGCTCAGGATGCTCGCAGGTAATGGCGACGCCTTTGCCGCCGCGGTGCGCGCGACGCATATGCCGATGCTGATCACCGATCCGCGTCAGCCCGACAATCCGATCGTCTTCGCCAATGAGGCATTTCTCCGGCTTTGCGGCTACGACCGCAGCGAAGTGATCGGCCTCAATTGCCGCTTCCTGCAGGGGCCGGAGACGGATCGGGCGACGGTGCAGGCCATCCGCGCCGCGATCGCCGCCGCGGAGGAGATTGCCGTCGACATCCTCAACTATCGCAAGGATGGCAGCCCGTTCTGGAATGCGCTCTACATGTCGCCGGTGACCGACGAAGCCGGCGAGTTGCTGTTCTTCTTCGCCAGCCAGCTCGACGTGACCGATCGGAAGCGGGCCGAGATCGCCATCGCCGCCGACCGTGACCGGATCGAGGCCGCGGTGGCGCTCAGAACGCACGAGCTCGAGGCGGCGCTGTCGGCTCGAACCGAGCTGTTGCACGAAGTCGACCATCGCGTGAAGAACAACCTGCAACTGGTCGCCGCGCTGATCCTCATCGAGAGCCGCCTGGCCAAGGATGGAGCTGCCGCAGCATCCCTCGCCCGGCTGCGCGAACGCGTGGCGGCCCTCTCGGTTGTCCACCGGCTGCTCGATCGCGAGCGCGATGTCGTGCGCTTCGATGTCGACGCCCTCATCCGCGAATTCGCCGCCGAGGCCTCACCCTCCGGCTCGGCCATTCGCGCCCAACTCGATCAAGTCAGCGTCGCAGCAGCCTTTGCTGCGCCCGTCGCGCTGCTGACGAGCGAATTGATGCGCATCGCGCTGACACGCGATGGCGCGACCGCCCCGATCGACCTCCACGTCGAGCGCACGAGCCCGCATCGCTACCGCTTTTCGATCACCGGCGGTGCTGCCGATAGCGGGCTTGACGGCAAGATCAGACCGGACGAGCGCGCCTTCATCGAGCGGCTGTGCCGGCAACTGCATGCAACAATCGAATGGCCCGGCTCGTCGAGCCCCGCCGTTTCAGTCGACCTGCCGATCGACGAACCGTCCAGAAGAGGCTGACATGGATACCCAACTGCGCGTTTTCGTCGTCGAGGACGAAACCCTGCTGCAGATGCAGCTGGAAGTCTTTCTCGAGGAAGCCGGCCACCTGATGGTGGGCAGCGCCACCTCCCTCGCGGAGGCTCTGGCCGAGGCCGTGCCGTCGCGGCCCGACCTCGCCCTTGTCGATATCCATCTCGCCGATGGCCCTACCGGCGTCGAAGTCGGCCGCCTGCTTGCCGAACGCGGCATTCCTGTCGTGTTCATGACGGCCAATGCCCGGCGCATCCCGGGCGATTTCTCGGGCGCGATCGGCATTATCAGCAAGCCCTACAGCCAGGCGGGCGTCGCCGAGGCGCTAAGGTTCCTCGTCGGGGCGGTGAAGAATCCACCGCCCGAAGACGTTCCCCCGCCAAGCCTCGTGCTGGCGCCGACCATCGCCGCCCGCTGGCATCTCAACTGAGGCGGATCAGAGATCCTGCCCGCTTTTCGGCGGCATGATCACAAGCCCGGAGATCGGCTCGACGCAGACGAGATTGTCGACGACCTTGCGGACACCGCCGACATTCTCAGCGACTACGCGGGCCGCGGCACGCTCGCGCTCGTCGAAGATCGTACCGGTCAGATCGACGGTGCCGTCTTCGACATGGACGCGGATGAGTCCATTGCCGCTCCAGGACAGGCGACCGAATTCCTTGGCGAGCGCAGCACGGATCGATGCATCGTCACCAGCGGCACCGGCCGCTTCTGCCCGCGCCCTGACCAGCGCCTTCATGAGATCGGAACGGCTGACGATGCCGAGGAGATGCCCCTCCTTGTCGACGACAGGGACGCGCTTGACCCGGCGCTTGGTCATGATCTCGACGATGTCGTCGAGCGGCGTCTCGGGCGAGGCGGTCTGGACGTCATGCGTCATGACATCGCCAATGCGGCGCGCATGCGTCTCGACATAATCGGCGGCCGACTGCCCCGGGCTCAGCAGGAATTCGAGCCAGCGCGAGCGCTTTTTCCCGGTTGCCAGCTCGCTGCGGCGAAGGAAGTCCCCCTCGCTGACGATTCCGATCAGGTGCCCCTCCTTGTCGACAACCGGCAGTCCGCTGATCTTGTGCGAGAGCATCAAGGTCGCGGCATCGTCGATGGTCGTGGTCGGTTCGACGCTGATCACCGGCGTCGTCATTACGGCATCGGCGCGCATGGCGGTTCTCCTCGAGTTCTTCTGGCCCCAACGGCCCTGTCACACGTCTATCGGTCGCGATCCGCTACGGTCTTGATCGCGATCAAGGCCGGGGCGCGAGCCCTGCTGCGAGACTTTCCCTTTCGGCGCCCGCACGGCTAGACTCAAGGCGCGCCGGCTCCGACACCATAAGCCTGCCGAAGGAAATCGCCATGGCTTCGCCGACGCTTCTGACGTTCAATGCGGGTTCTTCCTCGATCAAGCTCGGCCTCTTCGACTGGACCGGAAAGACGCCGAGCCGCATCGGCAAGGGCATGCTCGATCTTCGCCTCGATCCCCTCGTGCTCCATGTCAGCGAAGGTCGCGAGACAGCGGATATTCCGCTCGATGCCAAGAAGGCCGAAGAGTTCGACGATATCGTCGCCGAGACGCTCGAGGTTCTCGCTTCGCATTTCGGACACAGCGCGATCGCGCTTGCCGGCCATCGCATCGTCCATGGCGGCGATGCCTTCGACGGCCCGGCGCGGATCGACGACGAAAGCCTCGAAGCGATGGAGGCTCTGGTGCCGCTCGCACCCTTGCACCAGCCACAGGGGCTCAAGCTGATCCGGTCGCTGCGGCGCCTTCGTCCCGACATCGCGCAGACGGCGTCCTTCGACACCGCCTTTCATCGCAGCCAGAGCGATGCGATGCGCCGCTTTGCACTGCCGCGCGAATGGTTCGACCGCGGCGTCAAGCGCTACGGCTTCCATGGCCTCTCCTACCGCTTCATCGCTGGCGCGCTGGCGCGGATCGCACCGGAGATCGCCGTCGGCAAGGTGGTGGTGGCGCATCTCGGCAGCGGCGCCAGCCTTTGCGCGCTCGATGGCGGAGCGAGCCGGACGACATCGATGAGTTTCTCCACGCTCGACGGCATCGTGATGGCGACGCGGCCCGGAGCCCTCGATCCAGGCGTCATGATCCATCTCGCCAAGAACGGCCTTTCGACCGAGGCGATCGAGGACATGCTCTATCACCGGTCGGGCCTGCTCGGCCTTTCCGGCATCAGCGCCGATGCCCGCGTCCTCGCCGAGAGCGCGGACCCGGCCGCCGCCGAGGCGCTGGATCATTTCGCGCGCGAGATCGCCGCAACCGCTGCTTCGTTCGGTGCGGTCCTCGAAGGCCTCGACGCGCTGGTGTTCACGGCCGGCATCGGCGAGCACCAACCGGCGCTGCGAGCGGATGTCTGCCGCCGGCTCGGATTCCTCGGCCTTGCGATCGACGATGAGAAGAACCGCCACAATGCCGAGCGCATCGACGCGGTCGGCAGCCGGATCGCGGTCTTCGTGATCGCGACCGACGAGGAACAAGTGATCGCCGAAGAAGCGGCCGGGCTGGTGCCCCTGCCCGCCTGAAGCCTCAGCTGCGCGCTGACGGTCCCAGCAGCAGGCGCAGCCGGGTTGCCAGCGCCTCGCTGGTATAGGGCTTGCGCAGCCAGGTGCCGGTCTCGGCCTGGCCGCGCTCCGCGATGCTGGGCTCGGCGTAGCCGGATGTCAGGAGCACCTTGATGCTCGGGCGCAGCGCGCGGATCTTGGTCGCGAGCGTGTCGCCGTCCATGCCGCCGGGCATGACGACGTCGCTGAACAGAAGATCGATCGGACGATCCTGTTCGGCCGCCTTCATCGCCTCTTCGGCATTCGCCGCCTCGATGACCGTGTAGCCGAGATCGCGGAGGCGAGCGATCGCCACGCGGCGCACGCGCGGCTCGTCCTCGACGACCAGGATCGTCTCGGAGCCGCCCGGCAGGCCACCTGAAGACCGTTGCCCGGGGCTGCCGTCGCGGTCGGCGGCCGGCGGCGGGCCGGCACCGGGCAGATAGATCCGAACCGTGGTCCCATGGCCCGGCTCGCTGTCGAGACGGATCTGGCCGCCCGACTGCGTGACGAAGCCATAGACCATGCTGAGGCCAAGGCCTGTTCCAGCTCCGACAGACTTCGTCGTGAAGAAGGGCTCGAACGCGCGCTCGCGGACCGCCTGGGTCATGCCGACGCCGGTATCTGACACCGAGATCAGCACATAGTCGCCCGGGCGCATCTCCGGCCGAGCGCCCGCTTCCGCGGGGGCAATCTCGGCATGGGCGATCTCGACCGTCAGGCGACCGCCACGCGGCATCGCATCGCGGGCGTTGATGGCCAGATTGAGCAAGGCGTTCTGCAATTGCGAGGCGTCGACCATGGCGTGGTTCGACGAGCCGGTAACGACCGTGCGCAGCTCGATCTTCTCGCCCAGCGCGCGGCGCAGCAGGTCGGAGAAATGGGCGACGAGTTGGCCGACATCGGCCAGCTGCGCATTGAGCGGCTGGCGCCGGCCGAAAGCGAGCAGCTGGCCGGTCAAGCGCGCCCCGTCATCGGCCGCCTCCTGCGCCGCGCGGATGAGTTCCCGCGCCGGACCCGGTTCGACGCGGCGCTCGACCATTTCCAGATTGCCGCTGATCACCGTCAGGAGATTGTTGAAGTCATGGGCGATGCCGCCCGTGAGCTGGCCGATCGCCTCCATCTTCTGCGCCTGCCTGAGTTCCTCCTCGAGCTTGTGGCGGCTCGTGAGGTCGCGGATGAAGCCGGTGAAGATTCGCTGACCGTTGGCGATGGTTTCACCGATCGCGAGTTCCATCGGGAACTGCGAGCCGTCCTTCTTGATGCCGGTCACGATGCGGCCGTAGCCGATGATGTGGCGGCGGCCGGTGGTCAGATAGCGCGCGAGATAGGTGTCGTGATTGTCTCGATCCGGCGGCGGCATCAGCACGCTGACATTGCGACCGCAGACCTCGGTGGCACCATAGCCGAACAGCCGCTCCGCTGCGGCGCTGAACGAGCTGATGACGCCCCTGTCGTCAATGATGACCATCGCCTCGGGCACGGTCTCCAGGATCGAGCGCAGATGTGCCTCGCGCATGGAGATGTCGAGCTGCGCGCGCTTCAGATCGCTGATGTTCTGGCTGAGGCTGAGCACCGAATCGGGCAGGACGGCGATCATGCGGCTGGCGATGGACAGTGTCTGGCCATCGCGGCGGCGCTGCTTGACCTCGCCTTCCCAGGAGCCGGTCTTGGCCAGCGTCGCGGCCGCCGCAGCGCGCGACGTGCTGAAGGCGGTGGCGAGAAGTTCGTGCACCGGCTTGCCGACGGCTTCGCTCCGGCTCCAGCCATAAAGGGTTTCGGCGCCCCGCGTCCAATGGGTGATGATGCCGTCGCCCGCCCGATGGATGACGACGCTGCCGCCGTCCAGAAGCGTCGCGATCACATCAAGATTGGCAGTGCCTGCGGACGTCACGTCTGTCGTTGCGCTCACGATCGGGCCTCGTCCCCAACAAAACCCGGCTAGTTGGGCCAGACAGCCTGGCGGCTGAACGCGACGCCAATCGAGTCGTGGGCGCCATCGTCGCCTTCACCGGCAAGAATCTCAAGCTTGTGCGGCTGCCGAATGGTGATGGCATGGCGGCCACTCGCCGCGATGACGCCGCGGCTCGTGAGGCGGGTCATGATGCGAGAGACGGTCTCGATGGTCAGGCCGAGATAGTCAGCCATGTCGAGACGGGTCATCGGCAGTTCGATCACCGGCTGGCCATGCAGGCCAGCCGCGAGGCGGCGGGCCATGACGACCAGGAAGCTCGCGACACGCTCTTCGGCGCTCTTGCGCGCCAGCAGCACCATCTGGTCCTGAGCAGCGGCCATTTCATCCGAGAGGCGGTGGAAGAGTTCGGGCCGCAGGATCGGCGAGCCGTTGACCTCCTCGTCGAAGCGGTTGCGCGCCAGGCGGCGCAGCTTGACGCGCGTCACGGCCTCGGCGGTGTAGAGATAGCGTTCACGCTGCGAGAGACCGACGAGATCGCCGGGATAGAGGAAGCCGGTGATGACGCGACGGCCGTCGCCGATGATCTTGTAGACGCGGAGGACGCCTTCCTGGATTTGGAACAGATGCAGCGCCGCATCGCCTTCCCAGAAAACCGCCGCGCCCGGTTCGAATCGTTCCGAGGCCTGACGGCGGAAGAGGCCGGCGAGGCCTTCGCCGCATCCGATCTCCCCGAGAGCGTGATCGTGCCGCGCCGGAGCCATCATCGGTTCGGTGAACATCGGTCTTACCTCGCTTCCAGCGTTGCTGCCGGTTGCAATCTCGGTCGCGACAGTGACGGCGGGACGATGCGCGTGCTACGTTCGGTGCTGCTTGGTAACGGATTGTAACAGCGCCTGATGATGCCTGCTGAGCCAACCCCCGCGGAGAGCTGCCGCCATGGCTGACGCGCCGCTGCGGCAGGAACACCTGCTGGTGGTCGACGACGACGGACGCATCCGTCAGATGCTCGCCCGCTATTTCGAGGACGAAGGCTATCGCGTGACCACGGTCGCCGACGGCAAGTCCATGCGCGAGGCGATGAGCCGGGCCATGCCGGATCTCGTCCTGCTCGACCTCATGCTGGGACCCGGCGAGAGCGGCCTCGATCTCGCGCGCGAACTACGCAGCCGGTCGGATATCCCGATCATCATGCTCACGGGCCGGGACGATGTCGTCGACCGCATCGTCGGGCTCGAGGTCGGCGCCGACGACTATATCGCCAAGCCCTTCCACCTCCGCGAGGTGCTGGCCCGCATCAAGACGGTGCTGCGCCGGCGGGTGCCGGTCCCACGCCTCGCCGAGGCGGCCTCGTCGGCGCAGACGATCCGCTTCGACGGCTGGCAACTCGACCTCGACCGCCGCAGCCTGTCACGGCCGGACGGTACCGACGTGATCCTCACCACCGGCGAATTCGAGATCCTTGCCGTCATGGCGCGGCATCCGGGCCGGGTGTTCTCGCGCGACGTGTTGATGGAGCTGACGCGCGGGCGGCAACTCGACGTCTTCGACCGGACGATCGACGCGCAGATCGCGCGGCTCCGCCGCAAGGTCGAGGTGGACCCCAAAAATCCGCTGATGGTGAAATCCGTCCGCGGCGTCGGCTATGTCTTCACCGGGAAGGCCGAATAGGGATCAGAAGATGAGCGCGGCGCCGAGGCCGAGCAAGGCGCCGACGGCGCCGCCCGATATGACGGCGAACGTGAACGCGAGAAACTTCCGCATGGGATGGCTCACTCTAGGGGGAGGGTCGGTGGATCGGCAGTAACACCGGCGTGCCTTCTTGCCAGTGATCCACTTCACGGCCATGGTCCGGCCGCATGAGTTAACGCCTGCGATGACGGAGAGTTTCACCATGGCCGAACTTTCGATCGATCTCGTCACGGACATCGTCTGCCCGTGGTGCTTCATCGGTCTCGTTCGCCTCGACCGTGTGCTCGAAACCACCGGCATGACCGCGACGATCGCGCATCATCCCTATTTTCTCGATCCTGACCTCCCCGCCGAAGGCGTCGATGTCGCCGAGCGGCTGAAGGCGAAATATGGCGGCGACATCGGTTCGATGTTCGCCCGGGTCGAGGCCGAGGCCAGGAAGAGCGGCATTCCGCTCGACCTGTCGAAGCAGCCGCGGCAGCGTCCGACGGACCGGGCACATACGCTGGTGGCGGCCGCCGCCGAAAAGGGAACGCAGCATGCGCTCGCACGGGCGTTGTTCGAAGCGCATTTCCTCGCCTCCCGCAACATTGCAGATCCCGATGTCCTCGCGGAGATCGCGGTCGGCTTCGGCTTCACCGACAGCGAGGCACGCGCCGCCATCGCCGATGCCGACGCGCTCGCGGAAACCCGCAAGCAGGCGGCCGCCATGGCGGACATGGGCATCGGCGGCGTGCCGTTCTTCGTGTTCGACCGCCGCCTCGCTCTCTCGGGCGCGCAGCCCGAGCCGGTGCTTGCCGACGCGCTCCGGCAAGCGAGCACCGCCGCGCCGGGCTGACAGCGGGCCGCAGCCTGAAACCATGTGCTGAGCTCGCGCGTTTCCCCCGGCGCAACCAGCCTGCCAGCAAGGAGCCATGGCCATGACCACCCGTTCGCGGCTTTACCCCGCGCTGCGCTACCATGACCCGCGAGCGGCGATCGATTTTCTCGTAGCGGCGTTCGGCTTCGTGCCGCATGCCGTACACACGGCGACGGACGGCAGCATCGCGCATGCCGAGCTGCGCCTCGGCCAGGGCATGGTGATGATCGGCGCCATCAGCGCGGACCTTGCGGCCAAGGGACGGACGGTCAGCGGCGGCACCGGCAGCGTCTATGTATCGGTCGACTTCGTCGATGGACATCACGACCGGGCTGTTGCCGCCGGCGCCGTCGTGACACGGCCGCTCGCCGACATGGACTATGGCTCGCGCGAATATTCCTGCCGCGACCTCGAAGGCTATGAATGGTCGTTCGGAACTTACGACCCGCTGGCCCCGCCCACCGACTGACCGCTACAGCACCCGCCGGAACAGACCGTCATAGAGCGTGACGAGACCGTGGGCGTCGACCTCGATCACGGCCTCGAAATCGCTGTCGAGGCTGTTGTAGCGATAGCGCCGGCCGGCTTCGATACAGGTATAGCGCTGCGGCGACAGGGAGAGTTCGAGATCGGGAAAGCGGACATAGACGGCGGTGATATCAGCGGACTGCCCGGCTTCGAGGCCGAGCCGCCGGATCGGCAGTGTGTTGGTGAAGGGGCTCGCCGAGAAGTCGATATCGACGGCTCCGGCCAGCGCCGTCAGCTTCTTGCCTTCGCCGTTGCGCCATTTACCGTCGCCGTCCGATTGCAGCGTCAGCTTCGGTCCGCCCGCGATCGAGACATGGGCATGCGCGGGCACGCCGGACGGATGGCATTCCAAGGTATAGGTCGCCGCGAAATGGGCCTCGCCGCCGGAAAGGATCGCGCCCTCCCCGGCAAGGCCCGCGCCATGATCGGCGAAGACGAGATGCTCGATCCCGTTGCCGTCCCAACTCTGCCACCGCACCGCCTTGGACATGATCGCTCCTCCGTTCTGCCGCTCCCATCCGGGGCGGCCGCGTCGCCATCATCTGCCGGCCGGTAGCGCCCCATGACGCAACGCTGTGGCTCAGCGATCGAGCCCGGCCAGCAGCAGGTATTTCTTCTCGACGAACTCGTCGATGCCGTGATGAGAGCCCTCGCGACCGTTGCCGCTTTCCTTCACGCCGCCGAAGGGCGCGAGTTCGGTCGAGATCAGGCCGGAATTGACGCCGACCATGCCATATTCGAGCGCCTCGCCGACGCGAAAGATGCGGCCGATATCACGGGCATAGAAATAGGCGGCGAGGCCGAATTCCGTGTCGTTCGCGGCGTGGATCACCTCGGCTTCGGTCTCGAAGCGGAAAACGGGCGCGACCGGCCCGAATGTCTCCTCACGCGCCAGCTTCATCGCGGCCGAGGCGCCGGTCAGCACCGTCGGCTCGAAGAAGGCGCCGCCGAGCCCATGGCGCTTGCCGCCGAGAATGACCTTGGCGCCCTTGGCTCTCGCGTCGGCGAGATGTTCCTCGACCTTGGCGATCGCCTTGTCGTTGATTAGCGGCCCCTGCGTGATCCCGGGTGCCGTGCCATCGCCGACCTTGAGGGTCCGGACCGCTGCCGTCAGCTTCTCGACGAAGGCATCATGAATGCCCGCCTGCGCGTAGATACGATTGGCGCAGACGCAGGTCTGACCCATGTTGCGGAACTTGGACACCATGGCGCCCTCGACTGCCGCATCGAGATCGGCATCGTCGAAGACGATGAAGGGCGCATTGCCGCCGAGCTCGAGCGCCACTTTCTTCACCGTGCCGGCGGCCTGCCGCATCAAGAGCTTGCCGACATCCGTCGAGCCCGTGAAATTGACGAGGCGGATTGCCGGATGGGAGGTCAGCACGCCGCCGATGGCCTTCGAATCGCCGGTGACGACATTGAAGACGCCCTTCGGGATGCCGGCGCGATCGGCGAGTTCGGCGAGCGCCAGCGCGGTCAGCGGCGTTTCGCCGGCCGGCTTGACGACAATCGGGCAGCCTGCGGCGATCGCCGGCGCGGCCTTGCGCGTGATCATTGCGGCCGGAAAGTTCCACGGCGTGATGGCACCGACGACGCCGGTCGGCTGGCGCAGCACCAGGATGCGGGCATCGGCGCGATGGCTCGGCAGCGTCTCGCCGGCGATGCGCTTGGCCTCCTCAGCGTAGAACTCGATATAGCTGGCGGCGTACTCGATCTCGCCGCGCGCCTCTGCCAGTGGCTTGCCCTGCTCGCTCGTCAGGATCAGCGCGAGATCGTCGCGATGGGCCATGATGCGCTCATACCACTGGCGGATAAGCTTGGAACGCTCCTTCGCGGTGCGTGCCGCCCAGCCGTGGAACGCAGCCGCCGCCGCATCGACGGCCGCCGTCGCCTCGTCGGCGCCGAAATGCGGCACGCGGCCGATGACCGCGCCGGTCGCGGGATTGGTGACCTCCGATGACGGGCTACCGATCCAGGCGCCGTCGACATAGCAGCGGTCTTTCAGCAGCGTCGGATCGATGAGGTCCAGTTCGGCGATGGCGGCAGGGTTCGTCATGATCTCGATCCTCAGGCTTCAAGGCGCCGCGGAGCATCTCCCGCACGAAGGTCGGGGGCGGCGGCAGGAAAATAGCGCTTCGGTCGTCCCTGCGCCATGCCGGCGGGACCGGACGACGTCACAATAGCCGAGGGGCGCGCGCGTTCCGTCCGCGGACGGTCGTGTACGCGTTTGAATCAATGGGATCTGCGCCTAATAAATTGCTGAAAGAAGTTCTGGCAAGGCCATGATATCACTGATGACATGATCGGCATGGGGTGCAAGATCGTCAGCCGACAGATAGCCGCTGGCGACCCCGATCGCCGTAACGCCGGCGGCCCGCGCGGCGTCAAGATCATGCAGCGTGTCGCCGATCAGCGCCGTTGCCTCGGCCTCAACGCCGAAGGCTTTCATGAACGCGTGAATCTGGCCCGGATCGGGTTTGCGGCCATGGCCGGAGTCATAGCCGATGATCGCATCGAACAGCTTGTCGAGGCCGAGCTTCTCGCTCTGCGCCCGCGCGCCGGCCTCGGTGTCGTTGGTGACGATACCGAGCAGGTAGCCCTCGGCCTTCAGGAGCGTCAGCAGGCCGAGGGGATCGCCGATCGGGGCGACGGACGCCAGCGCGCCGTCATTGAAGAGGCGCGCCAGCCGCTCGACAAAGGCGTCGTGATCGGCCGGCTCGACCCCGACGACCGGCGCGAAATGGGCGGCGATATCGATCACTGTACCGCCGACAAAGGGTGAGGTCGGCAGGATCGCCTCGGTCGCGCGATCGAAATGCAGGATGGCGGCGAGCCTCGCATGAATGTCGTCATCATCGCCGGCCAGCGTCGCCAGCACCGTCCGAGCGGCGCCGTTCCAGGTAATCGCGAAATCGACGAGCGTGCCGTCCTTGTCGAACAAGAGAGCCTTGAGCTTCGTCATGCAATCACCGCTTCGATGAGGAACGGACCCTTGCGCCCGAGCGCGGTGCGATAGAGATCGGCAAAACGCTCGGCCGTCTCAGCGCGGGCCGCCTCGACGCCCATGCCCTTGGCGAGATGCACCCAATCGAGGGTGGGATCGTCGAGCGTCAGCATCCGGCCAGCATTGTGGCCGAACTGGCCAACGCCGACATGCAGCATCTCGGCTCGCAGGATCGCATAGGCCTGGTTGGCGAAAACGATGACGACAATGTCGAGCCGTTCGCGCGCAGCGGTCCAGAGGCCCTGCAGCGTGTACATGCCGCTGCCATCGGCCTGAAGCGTCACCACCTTGCGGTCCGGGCAGGCGATCGCGGCGCCGACGGAGAGGGGGATGCCGATACCGATCGCGCCGCCGGTGCACATCATGTAGTCGTGCCGCGGCCCGCCTTCGGTGAGCGCATAGAAGCGGCGCCCGGAGGTCAGTCCCTCGTCACAGACGATCGCGTCTTCCGGCAAGAGGGTCGCGGCGATGATCGAAACCGCATCTTCGGTCAGCCGTCCCGTCGGCAGGGCGGGTGCCGCGGCGCGGACGGGGGCCGGCGCGGGCGCCGTTGCTCCGAGCCGATCGGCGATACGGTCCAGCGCGTCGGCCATGGCGTCGCCGGCCGTCGCGAGGGTCACGACGTCGCACGTGTCCGGAAGCAGGCGGCTCGGCTTGTCGGGATACCCGAAGAACGCGACCGGCTCGCGCGCGCCGACGAGGATCAGCACCGTCAGGTCGGCGAGCGCCGCGCGTGCGAGGTCGATCGGATAAGGGATGCGCTCGAGGGCCGGCCGCGCCCCGCCACGTTCGCTGCGGCCGTTCAGCACTTCGGCGAAGAGCCGCGCGCCGGTCCTGGCGCCGATGCAGCCGGCCGCGGCGAGCGCCGCACCCTGTGCAGCGGTCCCGGCAAGGAGCAGCCCGGCCCGGCCACCTGCGGCGGCGATCTTTGCAGCGACTTCAGCGATCACCGCCTCGTCGATGATCGGCGGCGGCGCAATCGCGGCCGGCCGAGCCTCGGCAGGCTGGACGGCACCCCAGGACGAATCGGCCGGCAGCATCAGAGTCGCGATACCCGGCGTCTCGATCGCCGCGCGCAGCGCTGCCTCGGCGCCCGGCCCGACGTCTTCGGGCCCGTCGATGCGGCGGACGAAATTCGACATCGGCCGCGCCAGGCTGTCGATGTCGCTGGTCAGCGGTGCATCATAGGAGAGGTGATAGGCGGCGTGATCGCCGACGATGTTGAGGAGCGGCGTACGCGCGCGGCGGGCGTTGTGGAGGTTGGCGAGGCCATTGGCGAGGCCAGGCCCGGTGTGGAGCAGCGTCGCGGCCGGCTTACCCTTCATCCGGCCATAGCCGTCGGCGGCGCCCGTGGCGACGCCCTCGAACAGGCCGAGGACGCAGCGCATCTCCGGCCGCCGGTCGAGCGCCGCGACGAAGTGCATTTCCGACGTGCCCGGATTGGCGAAGCACACCTCGATGCCATTGACGAGGAGCGTGTCACAGAGACGATCGGCGCCGTTCATTCCATTCCCCGCCCAGCCTGCCATCGATGGCGCGGCAGACTTGCCCGTGCCGCCTGGGCTGTCAATTGGCGCCATGGGCGATCGATCAGCGCGGGGCTTCGGGCTCCGCCGCGTCGAGGATACGGAGGCTCGCCTGTTTGCGGCCCTGCCAGTGATCGAGACCGAGAGCGCCGGCGACATGCAGCGTTCGGCCGCGGCTCCCGAGCAGCAGCCGGCCGAGATCGCTGTCGGCCGCGCGGAAGGCGATGGCGCGCAGATTTTGGTCGCCACCCGAGAGCTGTACCCGGACATGGCCGTTGCCGACCGTCTCGACATAGCCGATCCGGTGGGCGGGAAACGCGAAGACGGGCTCTGCATGGCCGGCGCCGAACGGCCCTGCCCGCTCGATCGTCTCGATGAAATCAGGCGTCGCAGCGCGGGCTGTCAGCGCTCCGTCGAGAAGCAGCGAACTCGCCGAACGCGCGGCCTTCGAGGCGGCGAAAGCATGCTGTTCGAGAAAGGCGCGGAAGTCGCCGAGCCGCGCCTTCTCGATCGTGATGCCCGCCGCCATGGCATGGCCACCACCCTTGATCAGCAATCCCTCGGCGACGGCAGCGCGGACCAGCGCACCGAGATCGACGCCGGGGACCGAGCGACCCGAGCCGGTTCCGATGCCGTTCGGCATCATGGCGATGGCGAAAGCCGGACGCTGGAAGCGCTCCTTGAGACGAGCGGCGATCAGCCCGACAATACCCGGATGCCAATGCGGATCCGCCGTGACTAGCACCGCGGGCCCCTCGCCGCCGCCGATCTCGGCGTCGGCTTCGGCGAGCGCCTGTTCGAGCATCGCCGCCTCGACCGCCTGGCGCTGGCGGTTCAGATCATCGAGCGTCGCGGCGATCGTCTCGGCCTCGGCGAGGCTTCCGAGCGACAGCAACCGCGCACCGAGCGCGGCGTCGCCGATCCGTCCGCCGGCATTGATGCGCGGGCCGATCAGGAAGCCGAGATGATAGGGCGAGACGGGCGAATCGATCCGGGCCAGCCGCGCGAGCGCCGCGATGCCCTGATTGTCACCCCGACGCAGCACAGCGAGGCCCTTGACTACGAAGGCGCGATTGAGCCCGACGAGCGGCACCACATCGCATACCGTTCCAAGTGCGACGAGATCGAGCCAGCCGAGGAGATCAGGCTCCTTGCGGCCGTCATGATAGAAGCCGCGGCGGCGGAGTTCCCGATTGACCGCGACGATGGCGAGGAACGTCACGCCGACGGCCGCGAGATAGCCAAGGCCCGAGAGGTCGTCCTGCCGGTTCGGATTGACCACGGCGGCGGCCGGCGGCAGTTCGGTGCCCAGCTGGTGATGGTCGAGCACGACGGCGGGATGACCACGCGCGTCAGCGACCGCGAGCGCCTCATGGCTGGTCGAGCCGCAATCGACGGTCACGATCAGTCCGGCTCCATCGTCGAGCAACAGGCCGATCGCATCGGGATTGGGGCCATAGCCCTCGAAGATGCGGTCGGGGATATAGATCCGGACGGCGACGCCGACGCTTTCGAGGAACCGCGCCAGGAGCGCCGAGGACGTGGCGCCGTCGACGTCGTAATCGCCGAAGATCGCCACCTTCTCGCCGCGCTCAACGGCATCGGCAATGCGTGCCGCGGCGCTGTCCATGTCGGTCAGCACCGAGGGATCAGGCATCAGGCGGCCGATCTTCGGATCGAGAAAATCGGGCGCCGCATCGACAGCGACGCCGCGTGCCGCGAGCACGCGCGCCAGGAGCTCCGGCAGTTCGTGCCGCTGCACCATGGCGGTTGCGGCGAGGACGGCGGCCGGATCGAGCCGATCGTCCCAACGCCGGCCGGTTGCCGACCTGTCGACGCCGAGAAAACTGCGCCGGGCGGCCGGGCCGAAGTCAGACATCGTGCGGCCGATCAGCTCTCCGCCGCGAACTTCTCGTCGTCACGATGAGTCGCCTTGATGAAGCGGATCGTGCCCTTGGAGGAGCGCATCACGAGCGTCTCGGTGGTGATGCGGCCGTCACGAGCATAGCGCACGCCGTTCAGCATGTTGCCGTCGGTGACGCCGGTCGCCGCGAACAGCACCTCGCCGCGGCACATTTCCTGATGGGTATACTTCTTGTCGAAATCGGCGATGCCCATCTTGGTGGCGCGCGCCTTCTGCGATTCCGACTGGGTGATCAGCCGGCCCTGCATCTGGCCGCCTGTGCAGCAGAGCGCCGCCGCCGCCAGGACGCCTTCGGGTGCGCCGCCGGTGCCGAGATAGATATCGATGCCGGTGGCGTCGGGATCGGTCACGTCGATGATGCCGGCGACGTCGCCGTCACCGATCAGGCGGACAGCGGCGCCGGTGGCGCGCACCTCCTCGATCAGCTTGGCGTGGCGCGGGCGATCGAGAATGCAGGCGGTGATCTCGTCGATTCGCACGCCCTTGGCCTTGGCGAGCGAGGCGATGTTCTCGCTCGGCGTCCGGTCGAGATCGACGGTACCGAGTGGATAGCCCGGCCCGATCGCGATCTTGTCCATGTAGACGTCAGGGGCATGCAGCAGCGTACCGCCCTCCGCAATCGCGACGACCGCGAGCGAATTCGGCAGGTTCTTCGCACAGATCGTGGTGCCTTCGAGCGGATCGAGGGCGATGTCCACGTTCGGGCCGTGACCGGTACCGACTGCCTCGCCGATATAGAGCATCGGCGCCTCGTCACGCTCGCCCTCGCCGATCACGACGGTGCCTGCGATGGCGAGATTGTTGAGCTCGCGCCGCATGGCGTCGACGGCGGCCTGATCGGCGGCCTTCTCGTCGCCTCGGCCGCGCCAGCGGGCGGCGGCAACCGCCGCGCGTTCCGTCACGCGGACGAGCTCCAGCGTCAGGATGCGATCAAGACCTGCCGACTTCGGTTCCAACACTGCCGTCACTGCCATCTCTGTCCCCGCCTCATGCAAACTGTTCGATTCGTAACATCTGCGGTTTCTCGGCGATATGGCCGTCGACCGTAATGCGATCCAGCGCATCCTTGATCTGCGCTTCGGTCGTATCATAGGTGATGAGGATGACAGGCTGAGGCTCGAGCGGGCGCGGATGGTCCGGCGCATCGGCCTTCGGCGCCCGACGGCGCTGCACGATCGATTCGAGCGAGATCTCGTTTTCCGCCATGCGCTGCGCGATCGAAGCGAAGGCTCCGGGCCGGTCATAGACCGCGAGGCGGACATAATAGCCGCCCTCATGCGCCCGCATCTGCGCGCGGCGATAGGGCGCGAGATCGCTCGCGGGCCGACCAAACGTGCCGACGACATCGCCGCGGGCGATATCTGCAATGTCGCTCATGACGGACGACGCCGTCGCATCGCCGCCAGCGCCGGGTCCCGACAGGACGAGACGTCCGACGAAGTCCGCCTCGACAGCCACCGCATTGGTGACGCCGTCGACACGGGCGATCGGCGAGGATTTCGGCACCATGGTGGGATGGACGCGCTGCTCGAAGCCGGTCTCGGTACGGCTCGCCACGCCAAGCAGCTTGATCCGGTACCCGAGTTCATCGGCAGCCTCGATATCGGCTGTGGTGATCGAGCGGATGCCCTCGACATAGATGCTGTCGGCGTCGATCTCGGTGCCGAAGGCGATGGCCGCGAGGAGCGAGAGCTTGTGCGCGGTATCGAAGCCGTCGACATCGAAGGTCGGGTCAGCCTCGGCATAGCCGAGCCGCTGCGCCTCGGAAAGGCAGGCCTCGAAGGACAACCCTTCCCGCTCCATCCGCGTCAGGATGTAGTTGCACGTGCCGTTGAGAATGCCGAAAACGCGCGAAATCGTATTACCGGCGAGCGACTCGCGCAGCGTCTTGATAATCGGGATTCCGCCGGCCGCGGCAGCCTCGAAGTTCAGCGAGACGCCTTTTGCCTCCGCCGCTGCGGCAAGCTCGGCACCGTGATGGGCGAGGAGCGCCTTGTTGGCGGTGACGACATGCTTGCCGGCGGCGATGGCGGCGCGGACCGATTCGTTGGCCGGTCCCTCCGCGCCGCCGATGAGCTCGACGAAAACGTCGATGTCGGGAGAGCGCGCCAAGGCGACGGGGTCGTCGAACCAGGCGCACCCCGAAACGTCGATGCCGCGGTCACGCTCGCGGTCGCGGGCCGAGACGGCAGTGACGGCCACTGGCCGGCGGCTGCGCACCGCAATATCGCGGCCATGCCGCTCGACCAGCCGCAAAAGCGACGAGCCGACAGTGCCCAGACCGGCGACGCCGAGCCGCAAAACCGATTGATTCATAAGTCGCCCCAGAGGGGCCCGGACTACCGCCGGGCGCTGCTGATCGGGACGACGTTGTGCATGGTTTTATCCGCAGTTTCAAGGAAGCGGCGGATATTGCGTGCGGCCTGGCGGATGCGCTGCTCGTTCTCGACAAGGGCAATGCGGACATAGTCGTCGCCATGTTCGCCGAAGCCGACGCCGGGTGCGACTGCGACATCCGCCTTCTCGATCAGGAGCTTGGAAAATTCGAGGCTGCCGAGCGAACGGAACGCCTCGGGGATCGGCACCCAAGCGAACATGGAGGCGCGCGGGGCCGGAATTTCCCAGCCGGCGCGGCCGAAGCTCTCGACCAGCGCGTCGCGGCGATGCTTGTACGTCGCCCGCATCTCGTCGATGCAGGTCTGCGGGCCATTCAGCGCGGCAGTCGCGGCGACCTGGATCGGCGTATAGGCGCCATAGTCGAGATAGGACTTGACCCGCGCCAGGGCCGCAATCAGCCGTTCATTGCCGACAGCGAAGCCCATGCGCCAGCCGGCCATCGAATAGGTCTTCGACATCGAGGTGAACTCGACCGCGACATCGATCGCGCCCGGCACCTGGAGGATCGAAGGCGGCGGCACGTCGTCGAAATAGATCTCGGAGTAGGCAAGGTCCGACAGCACGAACAGGTCGTGCTTGCGGGCGAAGGCGACGACATCGCGATAGAAATCGAGATCGGCCACATGCGCGGTCGGGTTGGACGGGTAGCAGAGCACCACGGCGATCGGCTTCGGGATCGAATGGATGACCGCCCGCTCCATCGCGTGGAAGAATTCCGGGCCGGGCTCGGAGGGCACCGAGCGGATAACGCCACCCGCCATGAGGAAGCCGAAGGCATGGATCGGGTAGCTCGGATTGGGGCAGAGGATCACGTCGCCGGGGGCCGTGATGGCCTGCGCCATGTTGGCGAAGCCCTCCTTCGAGCCGATCGTCGCGACGATCTGCGTTGCCGGATCGAGCTTCACGCCGAAGCGGCGCTCGTAATAGGCGGCCTGGGCCTTGCGCAGTCCGTTGATGCCGCGCGAGGCGGAATAGCCGTGAACGTCGGGACGCGCCGCCGTTTCGGCGAGCTTCTGCACGATATGCGGCGGCGTCGGCAGATCGGGATTGCCCATGCCGAGATCGATGATGTCGGCGCCTGCGGCCCGCGCGCTCGCCTTCAGCCGGTTCACCTGCTCGAAGACATATTGCGGCAGTCGCCGCACGCTGTGGAACTCGCTCATCGCTCCGGATCCATCTTGGCTGGATAAATCGTCATCTCTGCGCCTCAGCCGGCGCGGCGAGGTTCATATCACCGAACCCCCGCTCTGAAAGAGCGCTTTTATTGCGGGCATTTCGTGGCGTCGATCACCTTGTCGGTGCCGCAGCCATTCTGGATTTCCTTCAGCGTTTCCGCTGCATGCGTCTTCGCCAGCGTATCGAGTTCCGAGGCACGCTCGGCGCCTTGCTTCTTGGCATCGGCCGCGGCCTCGGGGCTCGCGACCTTGCCTTGCGCGGCCAGCGCCGCCTTTTCCTTGTCCTGCTCCGCCGCCGTCAACACCTTGCCCGGCTGCGGCGGGCCGGAGGCATTGATGTTCGGGTAGGCGCCCTGCTTCTGCAGCTCGGGATCCGCGCTGAAATCAAGCGTCTTCCTGGCGGTCGTGCAGCCCGCCAGTGTCGCGACGACCGCAACCGACAGCCAAAGAACCATCGTTCGGCGCTGCCGCATCCCGTCACCGATCATCACATCGACCCTCATTTTCCGCTTGCACGGTAAGCGTCTCGTAAACGCCTGCCGGATATCGCTCGTCGCGCGAAACTATTACACTTGCTGCGCCTTGAAAGCAGGGCCGGCCGGAAAAAGTCGGATCGTTGGAGGAAGCATGGCCGCGGACAAGAGCGCATCGGGCGGAACGAAGGGACCGGCGGCATCACCGCTCGGCCTCATGGTCAAGGATCCCGAGCGGCTCGCGCGCAACATCGCGCTCATCCTCGAAGGCGCCTCGCGCGCCGCGGCGAACTTCCTGAAACCGCGGGAGAACGGCTCGGTCTCGGCCGATGCGGTCGACGAAATCACCGAGATCATCAAGACGCTGACAAAGGTGATCGAATACTGGACGGCTGACCCCGTGCGCACCGTCCAGGCACAATCGCGGCTGTTCGGTCGCTATTTCGCGCTCTGGAACACCGCCCTCGCCCGCATGGCAGGCGCCGTGATGCCGCCGGTCGCGACACCCGATCCGCGCGACAAGCGCTTCCAGGACGCGGAGTGGAGCGACAACCAGTATTTCGACTTCATCAAGCAATTCTACCTGATCACGGCGCAATGGGCCGACGAGATGGCGCGAGACGCCGAGGATCTCGACGCCCATACGCGCCTCAAGGCGCGGTTCTATATCCGCCAGATCGCCAATGCCGTGTCGCCGTCGAATTTCCTGTTCACCAATCCGGAAATCCTGCGCGACACGCTCGATTCGAGCGCCGACAATCTGGTCCGCGGCGTCAACATGCTTGCCGACGACATTGCCGCCGGAGAAGGCGAATTGAAGATTCGTCAGGTCGATACGTCGAGCTTCACCATCGGCGGCAACCTGGCGCTGACCCCAGGCAAGGTCGTCCACCAGAACGAGGTGTGCCAGCTCATCCAGTACAAGGCCGCGACGGCCGAGGTGCTGAAGCGGCCGCTGTTCATCGTGCCGCCCTGGATCAACAAGTTCTACATCCTCGACCTGACGCCCGAGAAGTCGTTCATCAAATGGGCGGTCGAACAGGGCCACACCGTCTTTGTCGTCTCCTGGATCAATCCGGGCGAAGCGCAGGCCGGCAAGAGCTTCGAGCATTACATGCGCGAGGGGATCCTCGAATCGCTCGATGTCATCGAGAAGATCACGCGCGAGAAGGAAGTGAACGCCATCGGCTATTGTGTCGGCGGCACGCTGCTCTCCTTCACGATGGCCTATATGGCGGCCACCGGTGACACGCGGATCGCGGCGGCTACCCTGTTCGCGACCCAGGTCGATTTCACCTTCGCCGGCGATCTCAAGGTCTTCATCGACGAGGAGCAGATCGAGCAGATCGAAAAGAAGATGAGCGTGCGTGGCTATCTCGAAGGCAAGAACATGGCGTCTTCCTTCAACATGCTGCGCTCCAACGAGCTGATCTGGTCCTATGTTGTCAACAATTACTTCCGCGGCCGCGAGCCGATCCCGTTCGATCTCTTGTTCTGGAATTCAGACGCCACGCGAATGCCGGCGGCCAACCACTCGTTCTATCTGCGCAATTGCTATCTCGACAACAAGCTGGCGCAGGGAGAGCTCTCCGTCGGAGACGTCAAGCTCTCGCTCGGCGATGTCAAGATTCCCATCTACAATCTCGCGACGCGCGAGGACCACATCGCCCCGCCGCGCTCGGTCTTCTACGGCTCGTCCTTCTTCGGCGGCCCGGTGACTTTCGTACTCTCGGGCTCGGGCCACATCGCCGGCGTCGTCAATCCGCCGTCGCGGAAGAAGTATCAATACTGGACCGGCCCGGCGCCGAAAGGCGACGGCTTCGATGCCTGGCTCGCCGGAGCCGACGAGCATGCGGGATCGTGGTGGCCGCATTGGCAGGCGTGGATCGAGGAACTCGACGCGACGCGCGTCAAGGCCCGCCTGCCGGGCGGACGGCGCGTCAAGACGATCGAGGACGCGCCGGGCAGCTATGTCCGCGTCATGTCGTGATGGTCATGCCGCGGCGAGCGAGGGCCTTCAGCGAACCAGGGATTGGCTGAACAGCAACAGGGAACGATCCTGTCCGAGGGATTTGTCCTGGCGGGCGAACGATAGTCGGATCTCGGTGTCGCCAGCCTGAATAGTAACGGGGATGTCGCAGGTCGCGTTCACGTAAGCCAATGCAATCGTGCAGTCGCCCTGGCGGCGTCCGCCGATCGTAGCGGAAATGACCTGGTCGGCCACCGGCGACTGCATCGTGAGATGGAGCGTTGCCGGTCCCGGGGTCGTATCGATGAGCTTCAGCGTTGCTTCCGGGCCGATGACGGAGCGCATCCTCGGCAGCTTCCATTGCTGGTAGGGGCCCTCGAGCGGGCGGATGCCGTCGCCGGGTAGCAGCGTCGCCAAGGCCGATCTACGGGCATAGACCTCGATCGGTCCGCCGTAGAGCGGGGGCTCGAGCGATGCGACGCGGATAAAGGCCGGGTCGGCCTCGATCGCTTTGCGCACCTCTGGCAGGGACTGCGCGCTTGGCAGCCAGCCGACGAGGTCGGGATCGTCGGGAGAAACCAGCACGACATGGGTCGCAGAGCGGATGTAGTCGAGCTGTGCGGCCGCGTCACCGCTGCGGTGGTCATCAAACGCATCGTCGCTGGCGTCGCCGCGGCGGACAAAGGCGAAATTCACGATATCGGCGTTGAGGTAATAGGCAATCGCGGGGAAATAGACCCTGGACGGTGTTTCGCCCTCGGGCTTCACCGCCGCATAGACCGCATCGATAAGGGCATGGCGCCGCGCCAGTTCATCCGGCGAGCCTACGCTCGGCTGACCGGTCCGGTTGAACCAGTGCCACTGGAAACTGGAATAGGCGGTCGCTGCCAGGGCGATGGCGAGCAAGACGGCGACCCCCTGCCCGATCCTGCTGCCACCGGCCAGCGCTGCCGTGAACAAGGCGCGGACCGCGAGCAGGAAGAAAACCAGGCAGAAGGCCGAAACCTGCACCCCGAGATAGACCGACTTGTGGGCTGGGATCGACACGAAGGCAAAGGACAGTGCGAAGATCAACGCCATGGCGACGACCCGGCGAAGCGCGACGCGCTGTCGTCCGATCATGGCAATTGCGACCGCGGCGGCAACGAGCGCCACCGTGACGAAAACCCAGATCGCCATGGTCTGCCGGCCGCCCTGCCCCCAGAGATAGAAGGTCGCCTGATCGTAGAAGGGCAGCTTGACGGCCCAGATCGCCTTCTCGGTCGTGAACGTCGTGGTGACGATGTAGTCGACCACGTCGCGGACCGCCAACAGGTAGTGCGGCAGCACGACGACGAGGGTTATGGCGCAGGCGGCAGCATTGCGGCGGAGAATGTGGCGGAGCGACACTCCTTTCGGAGCGTCGAGCATGTCCAGCCCGGTCGCGAGGGCCAGACTGAACCCGTATAGCGCGAGCGTGATCGGAAAGACCGATGGCTTGGTGAGAAGTGCTGCAGCGAAGACGAGGGCGACCGCGATCAGCCGGCCGCGCCCCGCCGTCAGCCAGGGGCGGCGGACGAGGGCGACGCAGCCGAAGGCGAGCAGGAAACCGTTGACGATGTCGGGCCGGCCCTCAACGACGAGGAAGCCGAGGATAGGCCATGCGAGGACCGCGAGCACGACCGTCGCCGTAACCCAGGCCGGCAGTCCGGCGAACCACCGCCGGACGACGAGGAGCAGAGCCACCACCCAGACCGAGTTGACCGCTGCAGTCGACCAGTCGTTGAACCCGAACAGCAGGAATCCGACGAAGCTGACGACCGTCGAGGTCGGAGCATGCGGCGCATTCTGGATGTAGCCCTCGAGGAGCGCCGGAAACCCGGCATTGTAGAAGGCGATCAGCCGCCGGCCAGCATCGATGAAATACACGACGTCATCGAAGGTGGCCGGTGCTGCCAACTGCCCCTGATGCAGCGACTGCATCACCGTCATGACCGAGAAGAGCACCGCGGCCGCGATGAACCAGACGGCGGGCAGCGGCCGCGGCTCCGGAACTGGCTGGGGCCTTGGCGAGGGCTCAATCACGAGACGGACCGTCCGAGCGGCGCTGTCGTCGTGATCAGCGTGCACGCCGGTGCGGCGGGCAAGATTCTGGCGGCCATCGGTCCCTCGGTCGGCTGCACGTATCGCTGCAGCCTTATCGCCGAGCGCGGCAGCAATCGCAAATCCAGGTGTCCGCAAGAAGCGGGGATGCCGGCGTTCAGCATGTCGGCGTTGACCGTCAGCATGCCGTGCGAGATGCCGGGATAGATCTTCAGCGCGCGGTTCTTCATCAGTTTGACCCAGAGTCCCGCGGAACCAACGATCGGAACGATCCGGTCGTCCTCGCCGTGAAGAACCAGCGTCGGCACCGTGATGGGCTTGACGTCCTCGGTCTGGTCGGTCTCGGAGAACGCGTTGATGCCGTCGTCATGGGCCTTGGCGCTGCCCATCATGCCCTGCGGCCACGGTCCGAGAGCCTGACCGATCTGCCGCCGGCGGATTGCCGCCGCCGCTTTGCCATCGCCGCCTGAGCGCGATCGGCGCGCGCCGGAAAGACGGTCGCCGATCGCAATCGAGTCGCTATTCCGCCAGCGTGCCGGCCTTGCGGGCGGAAAACGTTGCGAGCGCATCCATCAGGGGCGGCGACAGGCAATCATAGGGCTCGAGCCCGACATCGCGGATGCGGGCGCGGATCGCATTCATCCGGCGTGGCGGCACGCCACTTTCGATCACCGAAGAGACGAAGGCGGCGAATTGCGGCGCCTGCCAGCCCTTCTCGCGGGAAAGCTCCGTGTGGACGAAGGTGAGGCCCTTGAAGGCATGGTCGCGCTCGACCGGTCCGTGCATATGCGCGCCACAGGCCTTGCAGGCATGGCGGAGGATCAGCGCACTTGGGTCGACGATCGCCAGCTTGTCGCCGTTTTCGGTCACATGGACGCTTGCAGTCGGCGCCACGGCGACGACCGAGAAAGTCGCACCGGCGGGCTTCCAGCATTTCGTGCAGCCGCAGGCATGGTTATGGACAACCTGCCCGTCGATCCGCACCTTCACCGGCCGATCCGTGCAGAGGCACGTCAGCGTGCCACCGGTGAAATCGTCAGACCCGGGCTCGATGCCGTCATCGATCGCCGGATGAAGAAGAACCTTGTCTGCCATCGTTCGCTCCCTGCCGTTTCTTGTCGCCCGTTGGCGCGGGCAACAGGACGCTAGTCCCGTTCGACAGGCTTGGGAACGCAATCATTCGGGAGCGCGGCGACGGCAGGTCAGAACAGGCCGGCCGCCTCGTCGAGACCGAGCGCGAGATTGAGGTTCTGCACCGCCGCGCCCGAAGCGCCCTTGCCGAGATTGTCGAGCAACGCCAGGGCCATGGCCTGGCCATTCGCGGGATTGCCAAACACCATGATGCGCAGACGATTGGTGTTGTTGAGGTTCTCGGGATCGATGAGCGCGTGGAAGCCCGCGGCGCCGGTCCGGGCCTTCTGCACCTCGGCCGATTCGGCCGCGCTCAAGACCTCGATGAAGCGCTCGCCCTTGTAATGCGCCTCATAAGCGGCGGTCAGGTCGTCGGCACCGGGCTTGCCCGGCAGCTTGCCGAGATGCAGCGGCAGTTCGATGATCATGCCCTGTGCGAACCGGCCGACGGCCGGTGTGAACAGCGGCGGCTCCGCGATGGCGCCATAACGCACGATCTCGGGGAGATGCTTGTGCGCCAGCGACAGGCCGTAAGGCCGGAAGGCGTCATGCGAACCCGGCGGCGGCGTCTCGTTCTCGAATTCGGCGATGAGGCCCTTGCCGCCACCGGAATAGCCGGAAATGCCGTTGACGAACAACGGCCAGCCGGACGGCAGCAGGCCGGCATCGACGAGCGGACGGATCAGCGCGATCGCGCCCGTTGCATAGCAGCCGGGATTGGCGATCCGTGTCGCGGCAGCGATCTTCGCGCGCTGTCCGGGCGCGAGCTCGGCGAAGCCATACGCCCAGCCAGGGAAAACGCGATGCGCTGTCGACGCGTCGATGATCCGCGTCGCAGGATTGGTGACCAGCGTGACCGCCTCGCGCGCCGCATCGTCCGGCAGGCAGAGGATGACGGCGTCGGCGGCGTTCATCATTTCGGCCCGGGCGGCCTGCTCCTTGCGCCGCTCAGGCGCGATCGAGAGGAGCGCGATATCGGGCCGGCCCTCGAGACGCTGACGGATCTGCAGCCCGGTTGTGCCGGCTTCGCCGTCGATGAAGACCTTGGCTGACATGATCGTCTCCGCTTCGAACAGTCCGAACCGGCGCGTCTGGCGCTGCCGGATGCCGGGCCCTATCAGATGGTTATGACGGCTCGATGCAAAAAGGGCGCTCCGGTTTCCCGAAGCGCCCTTTTCCGAAACGTCGTGCGACGCGGGTTAGCGCTTCGAGAACTGGAAGCTGCGACGCGCCTTGGCGCGGCCGTACTTCTTGCGCTCGACGACACGGCTGTCGCGCGTCAGGAAGCCGCCCTTCTTGAGGACGCCGCGCAGTTCGGGCTCGTAATAGGTGAGCGCCTTCGAGATGCCGTGACGCAGCGCGCCGGCCTGGCCCGAAAGACCGCCGCCGGCAACCGTGGCGACGATGTCGTACTGACCGGTGCGGTTGGCGACGCCGATCGCCTGGCGAACGAGCATCTGCAGAACCGGGCGGGCGAAATAGGCCGAGAACTCACGCGTGTTCACGGTGATCTTGCCGGTGCCGGGACGAATCCAGACGCGGGCGATCGCGTTCTTGCGCTTGCCGGTGGCATAGGCGCGGCCCTGGGCGTCCAGCTTCTGGACATGAACCGGGGCTGCTGCGGTCTCGGACGTCGTCGAGACGAGGTCCTGAAGCGACTGAAGATCGGCCATGTTCAGGCAACCCTCTTGTTCTTGGGATTGAGCGCAGCGACGTCGAGCACTTCCGGCTGCTGAGCCTCGTGCGGGTGGCTCGGGCCACCATAGACGCGCAGGTTGCTGAACTGACGACGGCCCAGCGGCCCCTCAGGCAGCATGCGCTCGACAGCCTTCTCGATCACGCGCTCGGGGAAACGCCCCTCGATGATCTGGCGCGGGCTGCGCTCCTTGATGCCGCCGATATAGCCGGTGTGCCAGTAGTAACGCTTGTCCTGGTACTTGCGGCCCGTGAAGACGCACTTCTCGGCATTGATGATGATGACGTTGTCGCCATCATCGACATGCGGCGTGAAGCTGGCCTTGTGCTTGCCGCGCAGGCGGTTCGCGACGATCGAAGCGAGCCGGCCGACGACCAGCCCTTCGGCGTCGATGAGAATCCACTTCTTCTCGACGTCCGCCGGCTTGGTGGAAATTGTATACATTGTGAACTCGTTTCTCGTGCCCCGGAGGACATAAGGGAAGGCAACGGGACGAGCCCGTCGATCGGCCGTCTCTCTACAATCTGACCTCGGCCGCGTCAACCATGACGAAACGGCTACAACGACAAAACCATCATAAAAATCATTGGCATGGCATATGCGGTATCATATTACCGCTTTTTCGCTCCGGCCGATTTCCGCCACGATGTTCGTATCCCCTCTCCCTCGGTGAATCGTCGCTTTTTCCGAAGGGTCGATCGGCTATGGTGAAAGGCCGATCAAGACGGTCAGGAAGAGATCAATGACGGAAAACGGCCTTTCCCCGCGGCTCAGCATCGTGACGCTGGGTGTCGCCAGTGTCGCCAAGGCGCGCGTCTTCTATGAGGCGCTCGGCTGGCGGGCCTCCGCGGCGAGCCAGGAGCAGATCGTGTTCTTTCAGCTTTCCGGGGTGGTTCTGGCCCTGTTCGATCGCAACCATCTCGCCGACGACGCCACGGTGGCCCCGGCGGGCGATGGATTCCGTGCCGTCACGCTTGCCCACAACGTCGCCTCGGAAGCCGAGGTCGATGCCGCCCTCGCCCATGCCGAGCGCAGTGGCGCCCGCATCGTGAAGCCGGCTGCGAAAGTGTTCTGGGGCGGTTATTCCGGCTACTTCGCCGATCCCGACGGCCATCTCTGGGAGGTGGCCTACAACCCGTTTTTCCCCTTTGACGAGGCCGGTCGCCTCGCTTTGCCCGGACCCGACGCATGACATTGAATTCGAAGACGCTCGCGGTCATTCTGGCCGCACTGCCAGCTCTCGCGGCGCCATCGGCCTTCGCCGTTCAGCCCTACGAACCGGTGATAGCGACCTACGACACCGCCGGCGCCGACGATCCCGACCTCAAGACGTTCGTGGACGGTCTGCAAAAGGCGATCGACGGCGGCGATGCGGCGGCGCTGAAGCTCGCGGTCGCCAAGGACCTGCTGGTCTATGCACCACCGGTGGGCTTCCCCGACGCGACGACGCCGGGCCCGCTCGCCAATCCCGACAAGCATGTCGGCGAACAGCGGCTCGACGAAGCGGCGATCCTGATGGGATCGGCCGATGTCGACTACACCCGTGACGATCTCGACAGCATGGTCATCGACCTCTTCGGCACCGCGATCGAGCCGCACACGATCGGCAAGTCCAAGATCGCCGGCGATCGTCTTTGCTCGCCGGCAGAGCCGATCTTCGACCGCGACAAGGCGCTGGCCATGGCCACCGCCGCCGACGTGCCGCCCGGCAATCTCTGGATCCTCTCGGACAAGACCGAATTCCACGAGAAGCCGGATGCCAAGTCGCCCGTGATCGAGACGCTGCCGGCCAATTCTATCGTCCCGTTCATCGAGGGTTCCGTCGACGTGCCGCCGGCCGATTCGGGCGCCACGGCGCCGGACACCAACGATGCCGAAGCGGCGGATGACGGCGGCTGGTACTCGGTCGCCCTGCCCTCCGGCAAGACGGGCTATGCCAGCGACGACGCCTCGCTCGGCTTCCAGGCCGTCAGCGTCTGCTACGGCAAGGTCGACGGAGCCTGGGCCGTCACCGCAGTGATCGTTCCGAGCCTCTGAACGTCGAGGGCAGGACCGATCCAGACGCGGCTCGTGCCGGCCGTTGGCGTCATGCCAGCTGCTCGAACAGGTTGGGAATGTCGTGATGGGAGAAGAGCAGCACGCCCGTGGCTGCTCCAAGCGCGATCGCGCTCGGCGTGAAAGGCGCGTTGCTGAGCACGGCAACGATGTCCAGGGCGTAGTATGCGCGGCCGGCATAGGCTTCCTGCACGGCCTTGTTGCCGACCGGCCCCTGGTAGAGCTTGCACTGGATCCCGACGCGCTTGCCGTCTCGTTCGGCAAGCACGTCGATCCCCTGGTCTCCCGAGCCCCGGGTCACGTCGGCTTTCCAACCGAATGCAGCCAGTTGCTCCGCGACCCAGTGTTCGAAATCATGCCCACCGCTCGGCAGCGATGATGGATCGAAGCCGGCATCGAGGTCGGCCGCAGCCAGCTCCCTCAAGCGCTCGCGAATGAGCGCCGTCATGTCGTCGCGTGCCATCAGATTCGTGTCCGCACCGACGCTCCCGAGAAATTCGTCCAGAGCCTGCTCGGTTCGATCGGAGACGACGGCGCCGTAGTCATTGGTCTTGACAGCCCGCTCGAGGTTGCGGGAGAGCGCCGCGCGATGCCGGTCGATGGCGGCGATCAGCGCCTCTCGCTGCTGGGAGCGTCTGTTGACGAAATCGGCTACCTGGGCGAGCCAGCGCGCCTTTTCCTGGCGACGCCGGTGAATTGTGTAAACAATCGCGCCGATCAGTGCTGCACCCATGAGAGCGCCACCGACCGCCGACGATGCCGGAGCGTCTCGGCTACTGGCTTGGCCTGTCGAAGCGACCGCAAGTCCCGGTACCCAAGTTGCAAATGTCACGACAACGAACCGACCCAGCGTCCGCAACCACTGCATTCCATGCCCCCCGAAACTCAACCTATTCTGATCGAGTGTCGATGGATCGCCAAGTATCCGTGCAGGCGAGATCAGGAGAATGATCGCGCGGTCGCGACAGGGACGGCGGCCTCCGCTCAGTGGGCGGAGGAACGCGAGAGCAGGTTGACGATCATCACGCCGACCAGGATGAAGCCGATGCCGATCGCGCCCCAGGTATCGACCTTCTGGCCGAACAGCGCCCAGCCGATGCCCGAGATCAGCACGATGCCGATGCCGGACCAGACGGCATAGGCGATGCCGATCGGGATCGATCGCAGCGTCAGCGACAGGAAATAGAAGGCGACGACGTAGCCGACCGCGACGACGATCGAGGGGCCGAGGCGCGTGAAGCCGTCGGAGGCCTTCAGCGACAGCGTCGCGATGGTTTCGGCGAGGATGGCGCAGCCGAGATAGAGATAGCTCTGCATCGTCAGTCGTCCTTCCGGGTCATCAGCAGCAGGTGGTCGCGGAGCACCGCGCGGTCGGCGGCGCGGTAGCCGATGATGTCGGCGAGCCAGATCCCATCAGCGGCATGGCGGATCAGGGCGAGCTCGACCGTCCCGTCGGTGGCCTGGTGGCGCTCCAGCCGCCGCTGCAGCCAGCCGGCCCAGAGCGGGCGGATAGCGGGATCTGCGATCGCCGAGATCCAGAGTCCTGCCCGCGGCGGGCTCTGATGGCGTTCGTCGGCGCGGAAGACCGTATCGACATAGGCGCGGGTGAAGCAGCCATGGCTCTGGCCCTCCTCGGCGAGGCTCGTATCGATCTCGCGGTCGAGTTCATCAAACAACCCGGCAAAGACGGCTTCGACGAGCGCCGCCTTGCTGCCGAAGTGATGGAACAGAGCGCCCTTGGTAACGCCGGCTGCCGCGGCGACGGCATTGATGCTGAGCCCGGCGACACCGCCCTCGACCACCATCGCACGGGCGCAGTCGAGCAGCGCGGCGCGCACCAGTTCGGGCTCTTTCGATCGGCGATGGGCTTCGGTCATGCTCGAAACATACCACATGGTATGTTTCGAGGTCCAGTGCCGTCTTGCGGTGGAGATCGCCGGAGCGCATCTGTCGGGTTTCCGATCAGGAGCAGAACGATGACGATCGACCACGACCGCTATGACGACGGATTTCTCCGCACGATCCTCGAGGAGACGCGGACGATCGCGATGATCGGAGCGAGCCCGAAGGCAGACCGGCCGAGCAACGGCGTGCTCTCCTATCTGAACCATGTCGGCTACGAGACCTATCCCGTGCATCCGGGCCTCGCGGGCAGCGCCATCCACGGCCGCACCGCCTATGGCCGGCTTGCCGACGTTCCCGTCCCGATCGACATGGTCGATGTCTTCCGCAATGCCGACGCCATCCCTGCACTCGTCGACGAAGTCCTGGCCCTTCAGCCTCTGCCGAAGGTGGTCTGGCTGCAGCTCGGCATCCGGAACGACGCCGCCGCAGCGCGGCTGGAAGAGGCTGGGATCACGGTCGTGATGGACCGCTGCCCGGCTATCGAGAGGCCTCGCCTTCTCGGCCGCTGAGGCCGGTAGCACAAACGACCGGAGAGTGCGCCTGGCGTGGAAAATCGTTCTTTGCAAGGCGGCCCGGCTTCGCGGTATCGGTAGAAAAATACTGTATCGGCCCGCGCGACGACGGGCCTTGGGAGGATGACATGGCCGAAGACAGGATTCCCGGTTTCGCGACGCTCGCCGTTCACGCCGGCGCACAGCCCGACCCGACCACGGGCGCACGGGCGACGCCGATCTACCAGACGACGTCCTTCGTGTTCGAGGATGTTGACCACGCCGCGGCGCTGTTCGGCCTGCAGGCCTTCGGCAACATCTACACGCGCATCGGCAACCCGACCAACGCGGTCCTGGAAGAGCGCGTCGCCGCGCTCGAAGGCGGTACCGCGGCGCTCTCCGTCGCGTCGGGCCATGCCGCGCAGCTGCTCGTCTTCCACACGCTGCTGACGCCCGGCGACGAGTTCGTCGCCTCGAAGAAGCTCTATGGCGGTTCGATCAATCAGTTCGGCAACGCGTTCAAGAGCTTCGGCTGGAACGTGGTCTGGGCCGATCCGGATGACATCTCCTCCTTCGAGCGGGCAATCACGCCGAAGACCAAGGCGATCTTCATCGAGTCGATCGCCAATCCCGGCGGCATCATCACCGACATCGCCGCCATCGCCGCCGTCGCCAAGCGAGCCAACGTCCCGCTCATCGTCGACAACACGCTGGCGACGCCCTATCTCTGCCGGCCGTTCGAGCACGGCGCCGACATCGTCGTGCATTCGCTGACCAAGTTCCTCGGCGGCCATGGCAATTCGATCGGCGGCATCATCGTCGACGGCGGCAAGTTCAACTGGAGCCGCGAGGGCCGGTATCCGAAGCTCTCCGCCCCGCTGGCCGAATATGGCGGCGTCGTCCTTGGCGAAACCTTCGGCAATTTCGCGTTCGCCATCGCCTGCCGCGTGCTCGGCCTGCGCGATCTCGGGCCGGCGCTCGCGCCGCAGAATGCGTTCCTGATCCTCACCGGCATCGAGACGCTGCCGCTGCGCATGCAGCGCCATTCGGACAATGCCCGCGCCGTCGCCGAATTCCTCGCCGACCATCCGGCGGTGTCGTGGGTGAGCTATGCCGGACTGCCGGGCGATCGCTATCACAACCTCGCCAAGCACTATGTGCCGAAGGGCGCCGGCGCCGTTCTGACCTTCGGACTCGCCGGTGGCTATGACGCCGGCACCAAGCTCGTATCCTCGGTCAAGCTGTTCTCGCATCTCGCCAATATCGGCGACACCCGCTCGCTGATCATCCATCCGGCCTCGACCACGCATCGCCAGCTGTCCGATGCACAGAAGGTTCAGGCCGGTGCCGGTCCGGACGTCGTTCGCCTTTCGGTCGGCATCGAGGACAAGGAAGACATCATCGCCGACCTGCAGCAGGCGCTCGGCTGACGATCGCTGATAGCGGGGCAGGCAGGCTCAGGCGGCCTGCCCCGCCGACCAGCCCGATGACCAGGCCCACTGGAAATTGTAGCCTCCGAGCCAGCCCGTGACGTCGACAACCTCACCGACGAAATAGAGGCCCGGAACCGCCTTCGCCTGCATGGTCTTCGAATCGAGCGCTGCCGTATCGACGCCGCCGAGCGTAACCTCGGCGGTCCGGTAGCCTTCCGAGCCGTTCGGCACCAGCCGCCAGCCATTCGCGGCGGCTTCGACCGCCTTCAAGACCGCGTCGGAACAATCCGCCAGATTGGGCTTTGCCCGCGCCTCGCCGGCAACGAACTGCGCCAGCCGCTTCGGCAGATGCTCGGCAAGCAGCGTTGCGACCTGCTGGCGGCCGTTGTCGGCACGGCCGGCCTTCAAGAGCGCCAGCAGATCGATCCCGGGCATCATCGAGAGGGTGATAGCCTCGCCCTCGCGCCAATAGGACGAGATCTGCAGGATCGCAGGGCCGCTCAGTCCCCGATGGGTGAAGAGCAGCGCCTCGGAGAACGCCGTCTTTCCGGCCCGCGCAACAGCATCGACGGCGAGGCCGGCGAGAGGCGCGGTCTTCTCGAGCAGCGCCGGATCGAACGTCAGCGGCACGAGGCCCGGCCGCGTCGGGACGATCGGCAAGCCGAACTGCCGGGCGATGCGGTAGCCGAAGTCGGTGGCACCCATCTTCGGGATCGAGAGCCCGCCGGTCGCGATCACCAGCGATGCCGCCTCGACCTGGTCCTCCGGCAGTGCCAGGCGGAAGCCGTCAGGACCATGCTCGACGGCGCCGACCGGCGTGCCAAGCCGGAGCGTGACGCCGCCCATCGCCATCTCGGCGATCATCATCTCGACGATCTGCCGGGCCGAGCCGTCGCAGAAGAGTTGGCCGAGCTTCTTCTCGTGAAAAGCGATCCTGTGCCGCTCGACGAGCGCGATGAAATCGCGCGGCCGATAGCGCGAAAGCGCGGAGATCGCGAAGCGCGGATTGGCCGAGATGAAGTTCGCTGGCGCAGTGCCGGCATTGGTGAAGTTGCAGCGCCCGCCGCCGGAGATGCGGATCTTCTCGCCGGCGGTCCGGGCGTGATCGATCACGAGCACGCGCCGTCCGCGCTTTCCCGCCTCGGCGGCCGCCATCATGCCGGCAGCGCCGGCGCCGATCACGACGACATCAAAGCGGGTCACGCAGGCCTCGGCGCCGCGAAGATGAGGTCGATCTCGGCGGGGCCGAGAATCCGATGCTCGCCCGGCGCGAGATCGCCCGGGAGATCGAGGGCGCCGACGCGGTCGCGGTGCAGGGCGGCGACATGGTTGCCGAGTGCCGCGAACATCCGTCGGACCTGATGGTACCGGCCCTCGCTCAGCGTGACATAGGCCACGGTCGGCGACAGCGTTTCCATGGCGACCGGCAGAAGAGGCTTCTCCTCGCCCTCCAACATCAGAGTGCCTTCGGCGAGCGCTGCTTCCTCGCTGCCATCGAGCGCGCGTGCCAGCGTGACATGGTAGCGCTTCGGCACATGGCTCTTGGGGGCGATGATGCGGTGCAGCAGCGCACCATCATCGGTCATGAGGATGAGGCCGGACGTCTCCTTGTCGAGGCGGCCGACGGTCGAAAGCCCCGGATCGCGCCGGCGCCAACGCTCGGGCAGCAGGCCATAGATCAGCGGGCCGGTGTCCTTCTGCGAGCAGGTGACGCCAAGCGGCTTGTTCACCATCAGCACGACGCCGGGCGCCGGATCGAGCGCCCCGCCGGAGACGGTCATCCGCGTCGCGAGATCGGCCGTCACATAGACCCGCTGCGACGGGTCGGTCTCGGCCTCACCGTCGAGAATGACACGGCCGCCTTCGATCAGGGTCTGCACCTCGCGGCGCGAGCCATAGCCGAGATTGGCCAGTAGTTTGTCGAGCCGCGCGGTCGGCGCCTTGTTCGTCGCCGGAGATTTCATCGGATCGCCTCGAAGACCTTGTAGCCACCTGCTTCGCCCGCAAGGCGGACCAACTTGAAGCTCGCCTTCAGCACCTCTTCATAGGGCAGGTGCCGGTTCGCCGTCACATAGGCGCGGCCACCCCGGCGAAGACACCCGGCGGCGCGGCGGATGAACGCCTGGCCAAGGGCGCGGTCCTCGGCGCCGCCGTCATGGAATGGCGGATTCATGACCACGAAATCGAGATCGTCAGGCAGCGGCGCAGTCCGGACATCGGCCCAGAGGAACGAGGCGCGACGATCGACGACGTTGTGCTCGGCGCATTCGAGGGCCCGTCGATCGATCTCGACCAACAGAAGTGACGTCACCAGCGGCGAGGGCAGGACGGCGCGCGCCAGCATGCCGATGCCCGCACCGAGATCAGCGCCCTTCCCTTCCAGCAGCGGCAGCAGGTCGATGAGCAGCGCGCTGCCCGGATCGAGCCGGCCATCGGCAAAGACGCCGGGTTGCGACCAGAGCCCGAGCTCCGGGACGATGCGCGGTGCGCCTTCCGCGATCGCGGCCTCGACGCCGGCAAGCGCTTCCGGAACGACGGCCTCGCAGACGCGGTGATGACGGCGCGGACCGGAGGCGACGCTGAGACCGAAGCCCTCGAGCTCGGCCGGAAGCCGCGATCCGCCCTTCCTGATAGGTGCCATGACAACCAGCCGGCTGCCCGGCTTCAGCGCCTTCAGCGCGAGCGCCAGAGCATAGCGCCGCTCGATCGTACCGGGCGGCGCGAACATGACGAGCGAGGCGAGCCGCCGCTCGTAATCCTCCAGCCGCTCTGCGCCGGGCACGAGCGGCGAGAACTGCGCTGCGTCCGGCGGGACCGACGCGAGTTCCGAAGGCGGGGCGCCATAGACGCCGTGAAGATCCGATCTCTGCATGCTGGCGTTCGTAGTGCACGCGCGGGGCCTTCGCAATCGCGCGACGAAGCGAACACGCCATCGGGTGCGATGCGCGGCAAAACGCGACGTTGCAGCCGGCCGCGACTGAAACGCCTATTTGCCGCCGCATGATGCGGGGGCGCGACACATGATCTCGACGGCGGGAGGACGGGCTGTTTCGTCATCTTTCTTGGCGGAACCGATGATGGACGACACGCTGCGGCGGCGGCGCGGATGACAAAGCCCGCCATCCCGACGCCTGTGCTCGTCCGCCGCCTCGGCGGGCTGTTCACATCGGCCTTTCGCCGCCCGCGCCCGTCAGGCCCGCCCGAGGCAGACGGCTTGCCCGTCTGCTTCATCATCTATGGTGGTCACAGCGCGGATTGGCTGAGCGCGCTCTGCGCGGATGCACCGGTGTGGCGGCGCATTCCTGAGGTCGCAGAGGTCGTCGCCATGCCGCAAGAGGGCGAGCTGCCGCCGCATCGCGCCAACTGGCGGACGATCGTGCTGCCGCTCATGGAACCGCATATCCTCGGTTTCCCGCGCGAGCGGCATCATGCGCTGCTGCCGAGCGAGGAAGCGATCCGCATTCTCGCAGACAAGGGCACTTTCGCCGACTACGCGCTTCGCCGGGGTCTCGGCGATCATGTGCCGAAGCACTTTCCGTCAGCGGAAGCGGCGAAGCCACCCTGCGTCATCAAGCGATGCAACCTCAATGGCGGCCATGGCGTCGCCTTGGCGCAGACGCGAGACGAGATACTGCGCCTTCGCTACAGCGATCCGTGGCGCGGCCATCCTGTCGTGCTGCAGACCTTCGAGCCATCGCCGCATCAATATGTGACGCATGCGGTCTGCCGGCTCGGCCGCATCGTCGCCGAAGTCTCCTATCGGCAGACGCTGAAGGACGACCCGTCGGTGCGGCGCTGGTCCTCCGAGTTTCTCTGCGAGCGCGTCCCGCTTCCCGCGGCGACCCGCCGTCTCATGGAGAAATTCCTTCGTCCCCTGCGTTATGACGGCCCCTGCAATGTCGACTACGTCCTGCGCGGCGACGAGTCGGTCTGCGTCTTCGAGATCAACCCCCGACTCGGCGGTTCGCTGATGATGCCGGAGAATGTCGACGACCTCGCCACGATCCTCCGCGCAACGATCAACTGGGCGCAGCCGATGAGGATCATCTGATCGGGCGGGGATGGAACGTTCGGTCTGGTTGGTCTCCATTGCTCTTCGCGCGCTCTGCGGCTTAGGGTCTGGCCTCAGAAAGTGAAACAGAGCCGCGATGCGCCCGGACATCCTCAATCCACTGTTCCGCTCGGTCACAAGCCTTGCCGGCGTCGGGCCGAAGGTCGGCGAGGCCATCGGCCGGCTCCTCGGCAGCGAGCCGGGCACGCTCCCGCGGGTGGTGGATCTCCTGTTCCACGTACCGACCGGGCTCATCGATCGGCGCAACCAGCCGGGGGTCGCGCTCTCGCCGGAAGGCGCGATCGTCACGTTGGCGCTGCGCATCGATCGTCACCAGCCGCCGCCGCCCGGCAATCGCAAGCAGCCTTATCGCGTCTTCGGCCAGGACGAAACCGGCGAGATCGCACTGGTCTTCTTCCATGCCGAGACGGCCTTTCTCGAGCGGACGATGCCTGTCGGCGAGACGCGCTACGTCAGCGGCCGCGTCGAATGGTTCAATGGTCGGCCGCAGATGGTGCATCCCGACCACGTCGTCGATCGGGCGGCCTTCGAAGCGATGCCGATGGTCGAGCCTGTTTATCCGATGACGGCCGGTCTCGCGCGGAAGACCCTCGCCCGCGCCATCCGCGGCGCTCTCGACGCAGTGCCGGTGCTGCCGGAATGGTTCGATGCGCCGCTGCTTGCCCAGCGACGCTGGCCGGACTTCCGCTCAGCGCTCGAAGCCGCGCACAGCCCAGCCGATCCGGCCGATCTCCTACCGGACAGCCCTGCCCTGTCGCGTCTTGCCTATGACGAAGTGCTGGCGAGCCAGTTGGCCCTTGCGCTCACGCGGGCAACGCTCCGCCGCGCGTCAGGCCATGCCCGGATCGGCGACGGACGCATGCGGCGGGCGATCACAGTCGCCCTGCCCTTCAGCCTGACGGCGAGCCAGACCGGCGCCATCGGCGAGATCGAGGCCGACCTTGCCGCGCCGGACCGGATGCTGCGGCTGCTGCAGGGCGATGTCGGCTCGGGCAAGACGCTGGTGGCGTTGATGGCTGCCGCCATCGTCATCGAGGCGGGCGCGCAGGCTGCTCTGATGGCGCCGACGGAACTGCTCGCGCGGCAGCATGCCAAGACGCTCGCGCCGCTCGCAGAGGCGGCCGGGATCCGTCTCGCCGTGCTCACGGGCCGCGAGAAGGGCCGCGAGCGTGCTGCGGTTCTCGACGGACTGGCGCGCGGCACCATCGATCTCGTGGTCGGGACGCATGCAGTGTTCCAGACCGAGGTCGCGTTTCATGATCTCGGCCTCGCCGTTGTCGACGAGCAGCATCGCTTCGGCGTCCACCAGCGCCTCGCGCTCGCCGGCAAGGGCGCCGCGACCGACATCCTGGTGATGACGGCGACGCCGATACCCCGCACGCTGGTTCTCGCCGCCTTCGGCGACATGGATGTCTCGCGCCTCACCGAAAAGCCGGCCGGCCGCCGACCGATCGAGACTCGGACGATCCCGCTGGAGCGGCTCGACGAAGTGGTCGGGCGAATCGGCACAGCGATCGAGGGCGGCGCCAAGGCCTATTGGGTCTGCCCGCTGGTCGAGGAATCCGAGGAGGTCGATGCGGCCGCGGCCGAGGCGCGCTTCGCCGAACTCCGCGCGGTGCTCGGACCGCGGGTGGGTCTCGTCCATGGCCGCATGAAAGCGGCGGACAAGGATGCAGCGATGCATGCCTTCCAGCGCGGCGACACGCGCCTGCTGGTGGCCACGACCGTGATCGAAGTCGGCGTCGACGTGCCCGACGCCACGATCATGGTGATCGAGCATGCAGAGCGGTTCGGTCTCGCGCAATTGCATCAGCTGCGCGGCCGGGTCGGCCGCGGCGCCAAGGCCTCGACCTGCCTGCTGCTCTATCGCGGCCCGCTCGGCGAGACCGCGCATGGCCGCCTCGCCATCATGCGCGACAGCGAGGACGGCTTCCGCATCGCCGAGGAGGATCTCCGGCTGCGGGGTGAAGGCGACCTGCTCGGTACGAAACAATCCGGCCTGCCGGGCTTCCGCATCGCGCGGCTGGAGCATCATGGCGCCCTGTTCGAGATCGCACGCCAGGATGCGCGGCTGATCGTCGAGCGCGATCCGGGACTCGTCAGCGAGCGCGGCGCGGCGCTCCGGATGCTGCTCTATCTCTTTGGTCGCGACGAGGCGATCCGCCTGCTGCGGGCAGGCTGATTAGGCCTCGCCTCTGCCGCGATTTGCGGCTACGGCTGAGCCTCCCGCCGCCAGTATCGACATCCATGCCGACCGCCGCTGAACCCGAACGACCGATGGCGCGCGTCCGCGCCGTCTTCCGCTCCAGTGAACCGTCGCTGCTGCTGCTCGCCGCCGTGATCGGCGCCGTCGCAGGCTTGGTCGTCTTCGCCATCGCCACTGCGACGGAGACGCTGCATGTGCTGCTCTATGGCATCGATCCCGGCAGCAAGCTGAGCGCCATCGGCTCCATCACACCTTGGCACGCGGCGATCCCGATCGCCGGCGGCGCGCTGCTCGGCCTCGTCATCTACCTCTTCCGCAACCGCCGCCGCCTTATCGTCGATCCGATCGAGGCCAATGCACTGCATGGCGGACAGATGTCGCTCGGCGACAGCCTCAGGGTCGGGCTCGAAAACGCCATCTCCAACGGCTTCGGCGCATCAGTGGGGCTGGAGGCAGGCTATACGCAGGTGGCGAGCGGCATCGCCTCGGCGCTCGGCAGCCGGCTCGGCCTCCGCCGTGCCGATCTCCGCCTCGTCGTCGGCTGCGGCGCGGCCGGCGCGATTGCCGCTGCCTTTGGCGGGCCGCTCACCGGCGCCTTCTACGGCTTCGAACTGATCATCGGCGTCTACTCGGTGGCGAATGTCGCGCCGGTGCTGATCGCCTCGCTCGCCGGCTATCTCGTCGCGCGGACGCTCGGCCTCGACACGCAGCTGATCGACATTCCCGCCAGTTTCCATGTCGATGCCGCCGACTATCCGCCCTATCTCGCCCTCGGCCTGCTGCTCGGCCTGCTCGCCATCGGGATCATGCGGCTGATCACGCTGGTGGAGCGCGGGTTCCAGAAGAGCGGCATCCCGCGCATGCTTCGGCCGGCGATCGGCGGTGCCGCCGTCGGCGGGCTGGCGCTGATCACGCCGCAGGCGCTCTCGGGTGGGCACGGCGCGCTGTTTCTGAATCTATCGTCGACGCCGGCCATCGGCACGCTTCTGCTGATCCTGGTCGTGAAGATCGCGGCGACCTCGACCTCGATCGGCTCCGGCTTTCGCGGCGGCATGTTCTTCGCGTCGCTGTTTCTCGGCGTCCTCGCCGGCCGGCTCTATGGCTCGACGATGGAGCTCGTCCTGCCCGGCCTCGCCCTCGATCCGACCGTGACCGCGATCGTCGGAATGAGCGCTCTCAGCGTCGGCATCATCGGCGGCCCGCTGACCATGACGTTTCTCGCGCTCGAAGTGACGCGCGACCTTCAGCTGACCGGCATCGTGCTCGCGGCCTCGATCATCGCCACGACGACCGTGCGGCAGTTCTTCGGTTACTCGTTCTCGACCTGGAGACTGCATCTTCGTGGCGAGACCATCCGCGGGGCGCAGGATATCGGCTGGCTGCGCGACCTGACGGTCGGCCGGATGATGCGAACGGATGTCCGCCCCATCCTTGCCACCATGCGGCTCGACGCGTTCCGCAGCCTCTATCCGCTCGGCGCAGCGCAACGTGTCGTCGCGACGGACGCTGCAGGCGGCTATCTCGGCATCGTCCTCGTTGCGGATGCGCATGCCGACGGGGCGCAGGACGACGCGACCGTCTCCAGCCTCTGCCGCTATCGTGACGCCATGCTTCTGCCCGACATGACGGCGCGCGAGGCGGCGTCGGCCTTCGAGGCTGCGGAGAGCGAGGAACTGGTGGTGGTGGACGAGCCTTCGCGCCGACAGGTGATCGGCCTCTTGACCGAGGCGCATCTCCTCCGCCGCTATGCCGAGGAACTCGACAAGGCGCGTCGGTCACTCTCGGGCGAAACTTGAACAGCCGTGCGCGGAAAAGCGGCCGCGAAGACCGGCTCAGGCGGCTGGAAGCCGCTGCGGCACCGCCGGTTTCGGCTTCGGCGGATAGTCCGGCGTCACGAGGCCGGCTGAGAGCACCACCTTCGCCGCTTCCTCGACGGTCATGTCGAGCTCGATCAATTCGCTGCGCCGGACGAACAGCATGAAGCCGGCCGTCGGCGCCGGGCTCGGCGGCAGGAAGACAGTGACCCATTCCTCGCCGGTCTGGTCGATGCGATGACGGATTTCGCCGCGCGTCTCGGTGGCGATGAAGACGATCGCGTAGACGCCCTTGTAGGGGAACTCCATCAGCGCGGTTTTATGGAATGACTTGCCCTTGGAGGACAGAACCGTCTCGAACAACTGCTTCAGCGCACCATAGAGGTTGCGCACCAGCGGCGTCCGTCCGACCAGCGACTCGCCGAGGCCGACCAGCGTGCGGCCGACGAAGTTCGCGGTGAGAAAGCCGAGCAGCGTCAGCGCGACCACGGCGACGAGCACGCCGAAGCCCGGCACCGAGAAGGGCAGATAGGAATCGGGGCTGTATTCGCGCGGGATCACCGGCTTCACCCAGCCGTCTATCCATTTGATCAGCGACCAGGTCAGATAGACGGTGATCGAGATAGGCGCGGCGATCACCAGGCCGGTCAGGAAGTAGTTCCGCAGCCGCTTGACGATCCGCCGGCCCGGCGAGTCCGCCGGCGTGGATAGCTGAGACTCGTCCAGACTCATGCCGTCTCCTGTCGCCCTGATGCGAAGTCTCGCACAGCATTATGACGGCTCAACAAAGGATCGCCAGCCCGTATCCGCGGCAGTTGGCGCCCGGGCGATCAACGCGTCACCGGCGGCGTCTATTCGACCGTGACCGATTTCGCGAGGTTGCGCGGCTGGTCGACGTCGGTGCCCATGAACACGGCCGTGTGATAGGCGAGCAGCTGGACGGGAACCGAATAGACCAGCGGCGTCACGGCGCCCGGCATCTCCGGCAGGATCAGCGTTTCGAGCGTATCCATCGCTGCCATTTCGCTGCCCTTCCGATCAGTGATCAGGATGATGCGCCCGCCCCGCGCCGCTACCTCCTGCATGTTCGAGACGGTCTTTTCGAAGACGCGGTCATAAGGCGCGATGACGACGACGGGCATCTCCTCGTCGATCAGCGCGATCGGCCCGTGCTTCAGCTCGCCTGCGGCGTAGCCCTCGGCGTGGATATAGGAGATTTCCTTGAGCTTGAGCGCACCCTCGAGGGCGATCGGGTAGCTGGTGCCACGGCCGAGATAGAGACAGTGCTTGACGCGGGCGAGGTCGCGGGCGAGCGCCTCGATCTGGCCTTCAAGCCGCAGCGCCTCGTGCATCAGCCGGGGAACCTCGCTGAAGCCGCGCACCAGCCGTGCCTCCTCGGCAGCGTCGATGACGCCGCGGGCGCGACCGGCGGCGATCGCCGTCGCGGCGAGAACGGCAAGCTGCGCCGTGAACGCCTTGGTCGAGGCAACGCCGATCTCCGGGCCGGCGAGGATCGGCAGCACGACGTCCGCTTCGCGCGCGATGGTCGACTCGCGGACATTGACGATCGCCGCGATCTTCTGCCCCTCGGCCCGCGCATAGCGCAGCGAGGCGAGCGTATCGGCCGTCTCGCCGGACTGCGAGATGACGATCGAGAGCCCGTCCTTCGATAGCGGCTGTTCGCGATACCGGAATTCCGAGGCGATATCGATGTCCACCGGCAGCCGGGCCAGCCGCTCGAACCAGTACTTGCCGACGAAGCCGGCATAGAAGGCGGTGCCGCAGGCCGTTATCGACAGGCGGTCGACCTTGGCGAAATCGATGCCGGCGATGTCCCTCGCGCGGCCAGCCGAGAGGTCGAGGTAATGGGCCAGCGCGCGGCCGACGACTTCCGGCTGCTCGTGGATCTCCTTGACCATGAAATGGCGATGATTGCCCTTGTCGACGACATGGGTCGACCCGGCCAGCGTCGTCAGCGTCCGGCTGACCTCCGCGCCGGTCTCGTCGAAGATCGTGGCGCCGGCGCGGGTCAGGACGACGCTGTCGCCATCTTCCAGATAGGTGATCTCGTCGGTGAAAGGGCCGAGCGCGATCGCGTCCGAACCGAGGAACATCTCGCCGGAGCCCCAGCCGATCGCCAGCGGACTGCCACGGCGGGCGCCAATGATGAGATCGTCTTCGCCCTCGAACAGGAAGGCGAGCGCGAAGGCGCCCGTCAGTCGCTTCAAGGTCGCCTGCACGGCCGCCGCCGGCGAAAGCCCCTCGGCGAGGGCGCGCGTCACCAGATGGGCGATGACCTCGGTGTCGGTGTCGGAAGAGAAGACCCGGCCGCCCGCTTCCAATTCGAGCCGCAATTCGCGGAAATTCTCGATGATGCCGTTATGGACGACCGCGACGCGCTCGGTCGCATGCGGGTGGGCGTTGCGCTCGGTCGGAGCGCCATGCGTCGCCCAGCGGGTATGGCCGATGCCCGAGCGGCCGATCTTTCGGTTGTCGACCAGCTTCGCCTCGAGATTGCGCAGCTTGCCCTCGGCGCGCAGCCGTTCGAGATGGCCGCCTTCGAGCGTGGCGATGCCGGCCGAATCATAGCCGCGATATTCGAGCCTTTTCAGCCCGTCGACGAGGAGCGGGGCGACCGGCGTCAGCCCGAGAATGCCGATGATTCCGCACATGGCTCGTGTCTCCCCGCGAACAGCCCGCCGGCCTCGATGCACCAGCTTGGCGCACGAACCCTTAACGGTCCGCGGCAAGGCACGGAAATCACATCCTGTTTCGATCCGAGACCGGGGTTCAGACGCGCTTTCGCGGCATTGCGGCCTTGGCGGCGCGGAAACGGGCGGCCCAGCCCGGCTTCTCGACCTGCCGGGACCGTCCGAGCGCCAGCGCCTCGGGGGCGACATCCTCGGTGATGACGCTGCCCGAAGCGACATAGGCGCCGTCGCCGATCGTGACTGGGGCCACCAGCGAACTGTTCGAACCGATGAAGGCGCCGGTACCGATGACAGTCAGCGCCTTGTCGAACCCGTCGTAATTGCAGGTCACCGTTCCCGCGCCGATATTCGCCTCAGCGCCGATGGTGGCGTCGCCGAGATAGGTCAGGTGACTGACTTTGGCGCCGGCGCCGATCTCGGCATTCTTCACCTCGACGAAGTTGCCGACCTTCGAGGCCGGGCCGAGCCGCGCGCCGGGGCGCAGCCGGGCGAAGGGTCCGACGGCCGCGCCGCTCTCGACCCGCGCGCCTTCGAGATGGGAGAAGGCATGGATGACCGCGCCGCTCTCGACTGTAACGCCGGGACCGAACACGACATTCGGCTCGATGATGACGTCGGGCTCAAGCAGCGTGTCATGGGCGAGGAACACGGTGTCCGGCGCGATCATTGTCACGCCAGCCAGCATGGCCCGGCGGCGGGCGCGCTGCTGCCAGATCGCCTCGACATCGGCGAGTTCTGCCCGCGTATTGACGCCCGCAACTTCGTCGGCAGCGGCCTCGATGGCGACCACCGGCAGGCCCGCTGCTGAAGCGATGCCCACCGCATCGGTCAGGTAGTATTCGCGCTTGGCGTTGTCGTTGCCGATTGTCGCGAGGAGATGAAGCAGCCCGGCGCCGGCGAAGGCCATCAGGCCGGCATTGCAGAGACCGATCTGCCGCTCTTCGGGGCTCGCGTCGCGCTCCTCGCGGATGGCGACGAGCTGACCCTTCTCGACGATCAGGCGGCCATAGCCCGTCGGATCCGCCGGACGGAAACCGAGCACGACCACGGCGGCGCCCGCGGCGATTTCCGCGCGCAGCCGGCCGATCGTCTCGGGGGTCACCAGCGGTGTGTCGCCATAGAGCACGAGCACATCGTCGGCGGTGTCCGCGAGCGCCTCGCGGGCGGCAAGCACAGCGTGGGCCGTGCCGCGGCGTTCGTTCTGCTCGAAGATCCGGGCGGACGGCGCCCTCTTGGCGACGAAGCCGCGCACCGCCTCGGCGCCGCTGCCGACCACGACGGCGAAACGGCCAATGCCGGCTGCGGCGGCCGAAGCGAGGACATGGCCGATCATCGGCAGGCCGGCGACGGGGTGCATCACCTTCGGCTGCGACGAGCGCATCCGCGTTCCCTCACCAGCCGCGAGCACGATGGCGAGCGATGAGCGATCGGTCTTGGGTCCTGCGGTCATGGGTCCTCCGTCCGTCGAGCGGGGCCAGCATTGCGCGATCCGGGCCGGCCCGGTCAAGCGCCGTGCTCAGCCGACTTGCTGCAACTGCGGGAAGGCCTCGAGCAGGAAGAAGGAGATGCGCGACATCTGGCCGGTCAGGAAAAGGAGACCGGCGACGACCAGGAAGGCGCCCATCGCCTTCTCGACCTTCGGCAGATGGCGGCGGAAGCGCCCGAGCGCTTCGACGAGGTGTTCGGCAAAGCCAGCGACGATAAGGAACGGAATACCGAGGCCGAGCGAATAGATCGCAAGCAGACCGGCGCCGCGCGCGACCGTGTCTGTCGATCCGGCAACGGCGAGGATGGCAGCCAGCACCGGGCCGATGCAGGGCGTCCAGCCGAACGCGAAGGCGAGGCCGAGCACATAGGCGCCGGCAAGGCCCGCCGGCTGCTTGTCGACCCGCAGCCGTGCTTCGCGATGCATGAACGCAATGCGGAAGACGCCGAGGAAATGCAGGCCCATGACGACGATGACGAGACCGGCGACGATCGAGAGCACGTCCTGATAGCGCGCCACCATCCGCCCGACCACGGAGGCCGTGGCGCCGAGCAGGACGAAAACGGTCGAGAAGCCGAGCACGAAGGCGAAGGCCGATTGCAAGACGACGCGGCGCACCTCGCGCTCAGCCTTGCGGGCCGTGACTTCCTCGAGGCTGAGGCCGGTCACATAGCAGAGATAGGGCGGCACCAGCGGCAGCACGCAGGGCGACACGAACGAGAGGAGCCCGGCTATCAGGGCGCCCCACAGAGTTACGTCGGAAGGCATCGTCAGTCCTGGCCTCGGAGGCCGGAAAGCGGCCCAGCACGGTTATAGGCGATCGATCGCGCCGAGCCAGTCACGGAAATGCGAGAGCGAGCCGCCGGCGCCGCGGTCCCCCTATCCAAGGCCTGATTGCACGGATCGACGCGCCAGCGCTTCCGCTCATCCCGGCGCTCGCCTTGCCTCTTGGCGCCGCCTTCGCCATCCGATAGATGGCTTGATGATGCGAGGCCATCGAGTGTCAGGCCATGGGAAGGAAATCCGGCATGATCGTGAGTTGCGGAGAGGCGCTGATCGACTTCCTGCCGACCAAGGATGTCGCGGGGCGGGACAGCTACCGGCCGGCGGTCGGCGGCTCGCCCTATAACGTCGCGCTGACGACCGGGCGGCTCGGCATTCCCACCGGCTTCCTCGGCGGCCTCTCGACGGATTTCTTCGGCGAGATGCTGGCGACGGAGCTCGAGCGCAGCCATGTCAGCCTCGCGTATGCCGGCCGCTCGGCCCGGCCGACGACCCTCGCCTTTGTCAGCCTTGCGCATGAGGAGCCGCAATACGCCTTCTTCGACGAGAATTCGGCCGGCCGCCTGCACGACCCGGCAGCTCACGCACCGCTTGCCGATGACGTCAAGGCGCTGCATTTCTCGTCGTTCTCGCTCGCGACCGAGCCCTTCGCCTCCCGTCTCGCCACGGTCATGGACGAGAATCGCGGCAAGCGCGTCATCAGCTACGACCCGAACGTCCGGCCGACGCTGATCCCCGATCGCGAGGAATTCCGCCGCCGGGCGGAGCGGTTCGCGCATGGCGCCGACATCGTGAAAATCTCGGGCGCGGATCTCGACTGGCTTCATCCGGGCGCGGCGATCGAGACGATCGCTGCCGGCTGGCTTGCGGGCGGCGCGGGGATAGTCGTCGTGACGCGCGGCGGCGCGGGCGTCACCGCCTATACGCGCACCGGCTCGATCTTCTCCCCGGTGCAGCCGATCACCATTGCCGATACGGTCGGTGCGGGCGACAGCTTCGCCGGCGGGCTGCTCGCGCGGCTCTCGGAAAAGGGTCTGCTGTCGATCAGTGCCATTCGTGGCATCGATCATGCCGCACTGAAGGACGCACTGGACTTCGCCAACCGCGTCGCCGCGGTGACCTGCTCGCGCCTCGGCGCCGACCCGCCCTGGCGCAGCGAAATCGCCGCCTGATCGTATCGATCGCCAACCTAGGGCCCGGGTTCGTCCCGGGCCTTTCTCATTCGTGCCGCAGCGCTTCGATCGGATCGAGATGGGCGGCGCGGCGTGCCGGCACATAGCCGAAGACGACGCCGATCAGCGCCGAAAAGGCGAAGGCTATCAGGATGATCGACGGACTGACCACGAAGGGCACCGCCAGGAGGCTGATCGCGCCATAGGCGAGCGCCAGGCCGAGCAGGATGCCGACGATGCCGCCGAACAACGACAGCACCATCGCCTCGACCAGAAACTGCGCCAGCACCTGCCCTTCCAGCGCGCCGATGGCGAGGCGGATGCCGATCTCGCGCGTCCGCTCGGTCACCGAGACCAGCATGATGTTCATGATGCCGATGCCGCCGACGAGGAGGCTGACGGCAGCGACGGCGCCGAGGAGTCCGGTCAGCAACTGCGTCGTGCCGGCCATGGTCTCCAGCATCTGGGTCATGTCGTTGACCGAGAAGTCGTCGGTCTTGCCGGCGACGATGCCGCGACGCTCGCGCAAGAGCCGCTCGACATCGCCCTGGACCTTGCTGGTGGCGACGCCGTCGCGGGCCGAGATCAGGATCGTTCCGATATCGGTCGAGCCGGTGATGCGGCGCTGCACGGTTCGCAGCGGCATCAGCACCGTATCGTCCTGGTCGGTGCCCATGCCGGACTGGCCCTTCTTCGCGAGCACCCCGATCACCTCGCACGACACCTTGCCGACGCGAATGGACTGGCCGAGTGGATCGGTGGCGCCGAACAGCTTGCTGCGCACGGTCTCGCCGATGATGCAGGCGGCCCGACCGCCGCGTTCCTCCGTTTCGAGAAAGCTGCGGCCATCGGCAATGGACCAGTCCTGCGCGACCAGATAATCGCCGGTGGTTCCGACGACGCTGCTCGTCCGGCTTTCGCCGCCGAAAATGATCGTCGCGCTCGATTGCGCGACCGGCGCCACGGCTCTCAGACCCGTGATCTGGTCACGAATGGCGTCGACATCGCGGGCATTGAAGGATTTCGCCTCTGTGCTGGCGCGACCCGGTCCGAACTGGCCCGGCCGGACGAACAGCATGTTGCTGCCGAGCTTGGCGATGTCGGCAGTGACGCGTGCCGTGGTGCCGTTGCCGATTGTCACCAGCGCGATCACGGCCGCAACGCCGATGACGATGCCGAGCACGGTCAGGAACGAACGCATCGGGTTGCGACTGATCGTCCGCAGCGCGAGCTTGAGCGATTCGGCAAGCATCAGACGGTCGCTTCCAGCGCGGCGTCCACCTTGCGGCGGTCCGTGTCGATTCGCCCGTCGACGAAGCGGATGGTGCGATCGGCGAAGGCGGCGATATCCGGCTCGTGCGTCACCATGATCACGGTAATGCCCTGGTCGCGATTGAGCGCGGTCATGAGCGCCATGATCTCGACGCTCGTCCTTGTGTCGAGATTGCCGGTCGGTTCGTCGGCGAGGAGAACCGACGGGGACGTGACGATGGCGCGGGCGATGGCGACGCGCTGCTGCTGGCCGCCGGAGAGTTCGGAGGGACTGTGTCCAGCCCTGCCCGCCAGGCCGACGCGGCCAAGCGCCGCCAGCGCCTGGCGCCGCCGTTCGGCGGCCTCCATGCCGCGATAGACCAGCGGCAGCTCGACATTCTCGACCGCCGAGGTGCGCGGCAGGAGATTGAAGCCCTGAAAGACGAAGCCGAGCTTGTGGCGGCGGAGCAGCGTCAGTTGCGTCCGCGACAGCGTCGAGGTCGCGACACCCTCGAACAGATATTCGCCGCTCGAGGGTCGATCGAGGCAGCCGATGATGTTCATCGCCGTCGACTTGCCTGAGCCGGACGGCCCCATGATCGCCACGAAGGCGCCCGGCTCGATCGTGAAATCGACGCCGGCCAGCGCATTCACGGCGGACTCGCCCGTGCCGTAGCGCTTGCCGACGCCACGGAACTCGATCTCGGGCACCGTCATTTCGCTGCCGTCGCGTCGGTGATCACGCTGTCGCCGGCCTTGATGTCACCGGACTTGACCACCGTGCGGACGCCATCGGTGGCGCCGATCTCGATCGTCAACGGCGTGGCGACGCCGTTGCGCAAGACATAGACGCGGCGACTGCGCCCGGTCGGCTCGGCGCTGGTCAAAGCGCCCATGCGAGGCGCGCGGAACAGGCCGAAGGCGAGCCCGCCCGTCTCGGTCGCCGGCGGGCTGTAGCGCAGCGCCGCGTTCGGGATGAGGACCGCATCCTTGACCTGCTCGACCACGATGTCGGCTGTCGCAGTCATGCCGGGGCGCAGCAGCAATTTCTCGTTGTCGACCGTAAGCAGCGCCTTGTAGGTGACGACATTGTTGGTCGTCTCCGAAACGAAGCGGATGTCCTTGATGGCTGCTGGAAAAGTCTGGTCCGGATAGGCATCGACCGAGAAGGTGGCGGCCTGGCCGACCGCGGTCGTCCCGACATCGGCCTCGTCGACATCGACCTGAAGTTCCATCTTGCGCAGATCGCCGGCGATGACGAAGAGGGTCGGTGCTGACAACGAGGCGGCGACGGTCGCGCCCGGATCGACGCTGCGCGTCAACACGATGCCGTCGATCGGCGAGCGGATCACCGCTTTGGTGAGGTTGGTTTCGGCGAGGCTGAGATCGGCCGCGGCGACATCGACATCGGCATTGGCCGCCTGCTCGGCCGCGACGGCCGCATCATAGGTCGCCTGCGCCTCGATCAGTTCCTGCGAGGAGGACACATTGCGGCCGACCAGCACCTTCTTGCTCTCGAGCGTGCTTTCGGCCGAGGCGATGGCGGCGTGGGCCTTGGCGACGTTGGCCTTGGCGGCTGCGAGCTTGGCGCGGGCGCTGGCGAGCGCCGCGTCCAGATTGTCGGTCGCGAGCTCCGCCAGGATGTCGCCGGCCTTGACCGGGCTGTTATAATCCACGTCGACCTTCGCGATGCGGCCGGACAGCTCACTCGACACGTCGACCTGCTCGGTCGGCTGCACCGATCCGGTTGCCGTGACGGTGACGGTGAGATCACCGTGCGTCGCCGGCACGGTCGTGTAGGTCAAGCCGCCGCCCGATCCACCGACGAGCGACCAGCCGAAAAGGACGACCACCAGCAGCACGATGATGGCGAGGCCCCAGCCGAGCCGACGCCGCCAGGGACTGGCCTTGCCGGCGGGTCCGATGATCTCCTCGATCGGACGCGGCGCCGCCGAAGCGCTCCGCGCGCCGCCCTCGGCCACAGTCTCGTCGGTCATCGTCTTCATCACATGTCCTTCGCCCGCTCTCCAAGTAGGTCCGACCCGGACCAAGGGCAAATCCTCAGTTGTATCAATTGAGAACGCAGCATTGCTTTGTGTTGCTGGATCACGGAAGCCTGATCGCCGGCCGCGTCACTTCCTGCGGTGATTACCCGTAGACTCCTTCAGCAGCAGACGGAGATCGATCGATGAACGAGCGCGCGGCGCCCTTTCCCTTCCCCTGGCTCGACCGGCGCGGCGAATTCTCGCTGCTGAAGGCCGTCGTCTTCGCGCTTGTCCTCGCACCGGGCCTCTGGCTTCTCTGGCGCGCAGCAAACGCCACGCTCGGTCCGCGTGCGATGATCGAGATCAACCACCAAACGGGACTTTGGGCGGTTCGGTTCCTGCTGCTGACTTTGGCAGTCACGCCGCTGCGCCATATCTGGCAGTGGCCGGACCTCGTGTTCACGCGGCGCATGCTGGGCGTCGCCGTCTTCACCTATGCAGCGATTCATCTGATCGCCTATGCCGGCGACCTCTCCTGGGACCTCGCCAAGGTCGTCTCCGAGATCATCGCGCGGCCCTATCTCACGATCGGCTTCTGCGCCCTCATCATGCTGACGCCGCTCGCCATCACCTCGACCAACGGCATGATGAAACGGATGGGCGGGCTGCACTGGCGGGCGCTGCACATCCTGGTTTATCCGATCGCGGCCTTGGCCACGGTCCACTTCTTTCTACAATCGAAGCTCGGCGTCACCGAGCCGATCGTCGTCGCGGCGCTCGCGATCTGGCTCGGCCTCTGGCGTCTGCTGGCGGCGCGGATTGGAGAGCAACGGGCCGGCTCCTTCGCGGCGACGCTGGCGCTTGCGGCTCTCGTCGTTGTCGCAACGGCTCTCGGCGAAGCGCTTTATTACCACCTCAAGATCGGCGTGCCGCTGGCACGTATCCTCCCGACGAACTTTGCCTGGAAAAGCGGGATACGCCCGGCCTGGATCGTCTGTGGCATCGCTGTCGTCGTGCTCGCGGTCGCGCCGGTGCGCCGCCGGATCGCGGCGCGGAAGCCGCGCCGCAGCCGCGCTCAGGCCGGCTCGGCGGTGAAGCCGGCCTCGCCCGGCGCACAGCGGCAGGGGAAGGCGGCATAGCGCTCGACGCTGTAGGGCTTGGCGGCAAGACTGCGGCAGAAGGCGGTCACGGCGTCTTCCAGCCGGCTCGCCACCGCCATATCGCCGGCATTCATCGCGGCGATCTGGTCGCGCGCCGCTTCCGCCTTGTCGGCCAGCGCCGCCATGTTCGAGGCGAGATGTCGCCCGTCTCGGACGATGAACCGGCCATCGACCATGACATGACGAACAGATGTCGCGTCCTCGGCGAGCACGAGTTGATTGGCCGGATCGTTGATCGGCATCCAATTGGGATGATCGAGGCTGAGGAAGACGATATCGGCGCGCTTGCCCGGCGCGATTGCGCCGACATGATCGAAGCCGGCGAGCCGCGCGCCGCCCTCGGTCGCAGCCTTGATCACCTCCGGCGCCGACAGCCACAGGCGATGGTCCGGCTGGCGCACGCAGGAGACCTGCTGCGCCGCGCGCATTGCCTCGTACATGTTCTGGTTGTCGGAGGACGTGGCGCCGTCGGTGCCGATGCCGAGATTGACGCCGAGTTCCAGCATCCGGCGCGAGTCCGCAATGCCGGCACCGAGCCGCATGTTGCTGCCGGCATTGTGCGAGATCGAAGCGCCCTTGTCGGCGAGGCGGCGCATGTCGTCGTCATCGAGCCAGACGCCATGCGCGACCGAGAAATGCGGACCGACCAGGCCGAGATCGTCGATATAGGCCAGCATCGACTTGCCGTAGAATTCCTGCGCCGCCAGCACCTGGATCTTCGATTCCCCGACATGGCTCTGCATCACGGTGCCATGCTCGCGGACAAGCCGGTCGGAGCCGCGCAGCAGCTGTTCCGAGCAATGGGTCGGGATCGTCGGCGCCACGCCGAGCTTGACCTGATCGCGGTCATGCGGCCAGGCCTTCAGTGCCTGGTCCATCAGTTCGAGGACGTGGTCAGTGGCATCGCCATCGTCGCTGGTGGCGAGCGCGGCCAGATCCGGCGGAAGGCTTTCGACGAGACCCGGAATGGCGCGATAGAAGCTGATATCGGACAGCATCGGCGCCATGACGGCGCGAATTCCGGCATCGCGATAGGCCTGCCCCATCGCGATAAGTTCCTCGGTGGTCGCCACGGGCACGCCGAAGGTCAGGTCATAGGCGACCGTGCAGCCCTTCAAGGCCATCTCGACGGCGCCGAGGTAGGTGTTCAAATATTTGATCTCGGCGCTCTGGTTGCCGAAGCGCCGAGGCGCCGCCATCAGGAGCATCTCGAGATTCCAGCGATCCCGAAATCCGCGGGTCAGGGCGCCGGAACCATGCGTGTGGCCGTTAACGAGGCCGGGATGCAGCAGATGGCGGCTGGCATCGACGATCTCTGCGCCATCCGGCGCTTTGAGTCCGGGCGCGCCGATCTCGCGGATCACGCCATCCTCGACCAGGATGTCGCGGAGCGGAGCCTGACGTGCGGCTGCATCCAGAAGGCGGCCGCCGCGGATGATGGTGAACTTGCTCATGACGCCTCCGCAATGTGCGATTTCGGTCGCATTAGAACAGGATCGCGCGCCGAAGAAGAGAGAGAAACTGCGACGGACCAACCCCGGCCATGCGGCGTCGCCTCCGACGGGCCTTGCACAGAGGGGCCGACGACCGTCTTGCGATGGGGACGAGCGACTCCATTCGGTCACGGCTTCTTGGAAAACACCCGGATTCAGGAGAGAGTCACCCCTCTTCAATTCCTGGGAGATCTCAATGGAAAATCATGAGCCGTTCCTGCGCGAGGCGATCGCGCTTTCGCGATCCGCAGTGGAAAACGGAGACGAACCCTTCGGATCACTGCTCGTGAAGAACGGCGAAGTGATCCTTCGTGCCGAGAACAGCGTCTTCACCGGCCACGACATGACGAACCATGCCGAGCTGAACCTGATCAAACGGGCGGCGCAGCACTATGACCCTGCCTTTCTGGCCGACTGCACGGTCTATACGAGCACCGAGCCCTGCGCGATGTGCGCCGGCGCGATCTACTGGTCGGGCGTCGGTCGCATGGTTTACGCCTGCTCCGAAGCGCGGCTGGGCGAGATCGCCGGCATCGGCCTGAACGTGCCGAGCCGCGCGGTGCTCGAAACCGGCGCGCGCGTCGTAGTGGTTGACGGCCCGCACCTCGAGGAGGAAGCCGCCGCAGTCCATCAGGACTTCTGGCCGAAACATCTCGGCAAGTCCTGAGATTCAGCGCGGAACGACCGAGCCGGCCGGATGCCGGTCGGTCCTCGATCTACGATCCGAACGGATAGTCATGCCCGACGCCGCTCGGATCGGTCACGCGGCCATCGGCGTCGGCATAGCCGGGCCCGATCGGAACCTTGCCGTATCCACCGGGAATGTCGAGCACGTAGGTCGGCTGCGCGAGCCCCGAGAGTCGGCCGCGGAGCGCGCGCATCAGCGCCTGCCCTTCGGCGATCGACGTCCGGAAATGGCTCGTCCCCGGTGCCATGTCGGCGTGGTGGAGGTAATAGGGGTTCACGCGCGCCTCGACGAAGCCGCGCATCAGCGCCGCCATGGTCTCGGCATCGTCGTTGATACCCTTCAACAAAACGGTCTGGCTGACGAGCGGGATGCCTGCATCGGCAAGGCGGGCCAGCGCTGCCCTCGCCGCCGCCGTGAGTTCGCGCGGATGGTTGGCGTGCACAGCCACATAAACAGTCTTGCCGCTCGCCTTCAGGACCTGGACCAGCTCGGCCGAAACTCGCGCCGGATCGACGACCGGAACGCGTGTATGAAAGCGCAGGATCCTGACATGCTCGATCGCGCGCAACCGCTCGAAAAGGTCGGCTAGCTTCCGCGGGGCAATCACCAGCGGATCGCCCCCCGTGAAAACCACCTCCCAGATCGCCGGGCGCGCCCGGATATAATCGAGCGCCGCCTCGAGATCCGCCTCGCCGAGAAGCGTCGGGCCACCCGGCCCGACCGTCTCGCGCCGAAAGCAGAAGCGGCAATAGACGGCGCAGACATGGACGAGCTTCATCAGCACCCGGTCGGGATAGCGATGCACCAGCCCTTCGACAGGGCTGTGCGCATCATCGCCGATCGGATCCACGCGCTCGTCTGGCGTCGTGACCAGTTCCGCAGCGCTCGGGATGAACTGGGCTGCAATCGGGTCGTCGGGGTCTGCCGGATCGACGAGCGCGGCCATCTCGGGCGTCACCGCAACCGCATAGCGCGCTGCAACCTCGTCCAGTGACGGGACCGCTTCGGGCGCAACGAGACCGGCAGCCGCGAGCGCTTCCGGGCTACGGAGCGTCGGGCGGCTTTGGAACTGGACAACGGGCGACTTCGACATCGCGTGGTTTTCGGTCATCGCGTCGCCGGTGTCCAGACGACGAGGTCGAGCCTCGGTGCACCGGTCGCCAACATGACCAGCCGGTCGAAGCCGAGCGCGATGCCGGATGCCCCGGGCATGACGGCCAGCGCTGCCAGGAAGTCCTCGTCCAGGGGATAGCGCTCGCCATAGATCGCCTCCTTGGAGTCCATGGCAGCGAGGAAGCGTCGGCGCTGTTCTTCCGGATCCGTCAATTCCCCGAAGCCGTTGGCGAGCTCGACGCCGCAGGCATAGAGCTCGAAACGCTCGGCGACCCGGGGATCGCGCGGCGAGCGCCGGGCGAGCGCCGCTTCGGCGATCGGATACTCGCAGAGAATGGTCGGCCGACCGATGCCGAGTCGGGGCTCGATCCTTTCGGAGATGACGCGGCTGAACACGTCGCTCCAGCTGTCGTCGTCGGCGACGCGAAGACCCTGCCCGCTCGCAGCCGCAGCAAGGCGGCCACGATCGACAGTACCGTCAGTCGCGATGGTGGCCAGAAGGTCGATGCCGGCATGGCGCTGGAAGGCCTCGGCGACCGAAAGCCGCTCAGGCGCTGCGAAGGGATCGGCCTCGACACCGCGATGAACGAGCCGGGTAACGCCGGCCGCCCCTGCCGCGGCCGCGAGCAGCGCGGCGCAATCGTCCATCAGCCCTTCATAGGCGGCGCCAGCGCGATACCATTCCAGCATGGTGAACTCGTTGGCGTGGCGTGGCCCGGCCTCCCGGTTGCGGAAGACGGGGCCGAGCGTAAAGATCCGCGTCTCGCCGGCGGCGAGCAGCTTCTTGGCGGCGAATTCCGGCGAAGTGTGCAGATAGAGCGTCTGGCGCGAGCCGTCCGGGTCGACGCGCTCGGTCGCGAAGGCGGAGAGATGGGTCTCGTTGCCGGGCGATACTTGCAGGATCGCGCATTCGACTTCGGTGAAACCGGCCTCGGCGAACCAGGCCATGAGCGCGGCCTTGATGCGCCCGCGCGCCAACAGGAACGGCCGGCGATCGGCATGGACATGCGGCGTCCACCAGGGCGAAGCGGTAGGGTTCATCGATCAGGCTCGCGTCATTGCTGGCCCCGATCACTGCCGGCTGCCGGGCGGCGAGGCAAGGCCCAAGACGCCGCCTTGCGTTTTGGACTGGCATGAAAGCGCAGAATCGCTATGGTGCGCGCCATTCTCGCGCCCCCTTCGGGCGCGCCGCAAGAAACGAGGCGCCCCGTTCGGATGGCGCCGGCACCAAGGACCGCATTGCCGTGAAAGTCATCGCCAGCCAGATCCGCAAGGGCAACATCCTCGAGATCGACGGCAAGCTCTACGCCGTGCTCATCGCCGAGAGCTTCCATCCCGGCAAGGGCACGCCGACGACCCAGATCGACATGCGCCGCCTTTCGGACGGCGTGAAGATCTCCAACCGCTACAAGACCACCGAGCAGGTCGAGCGCGCCTTCGTCGAGGATCGCGACTTTTCGTATCTCTTCGCCGACGGTGAAGACTTCACCTTCATGAACACCGAGAACTACGAGCAGATCGTCGTCTCGAAGGACGTCGTCGGCGACGCCGCCCCTTATCTCCAGGAGGGCATGGTCGTCCGCCTGTCGATCTTCCAGGAGCAGGCCGTCGGCATCGTGCTGCCGCAGCGCATGACACTCGAAGTCGTCGAGACCGAGCCGACGACCAAGGGCCAGACCGCTTCGTCCTCCTTCAAGCCGGCGATCCTCTCGAATGGCGTCCGCTCGATGGTTCCCCCGCATATCGGACCTGGCACGCGCATCGTCGTGATGACCGAGGACGGCTCCTATGTCGAGCGCGCCAAGGACTGATTCGTCAGGCCTGCCCTCGTCCGTCGTCTCTTTCGACAACCCCGCGCCGGCTCCCGGCGCGGGGTTGTTCGCATCTGCGGTAACCACATCGGAAAAGGGCGCACGGCGCGCCTTTTCCCCGGCGACACAAAGTGGTCTACTGCCGTTAAGACTGCATTGAGGATAATAGATTCTTCAATCGTTTCGCCCATACTCGGTTCCGGCTTGGTTTCGAGCATGATTGAAGGCGTGACGCACGAAGCGCAGCAAATGGGGAGAGACTGCGCGTGACATGGCGAGCGGCGATCGAGCTGTCTGTCGTGCTGATTCTGACGGGCTGCATCTATCTGCTGCTCTCGAGCATGCGTCTTCTCCCGCACGCCTCCGGTTTTCTCGATTCGCGCGGCGAGGTCGTCGCCGCAACGGCGGTTTTTGCCGGCGCTGCGATCGCGCTGCTGGTGCTGCGCCGGTTCGGCCAACTCGCGTCCCGGCTCGACGAGGCGCTCAATCGCGAGCGCCAGCTCGGCCTCCTGTCGCAGATCGATCCGCTGACGCGCCTCCTCAACCGCGCCGCCTTCATCGAGGAGCTCGGCCGCGCGATCGAGCGGCGCCGAACGGGCGGCTCGCCCTTCGCGCTCCTCACCATCGATCTCGATCGGTTCCGCAACGTCAATCACGTGCATGGTCATGGCGTCGGCGACATGCTGCTCGTCGAGGTCGCGCGGCGGCTCGGGACATTCCAGACGATCGGCACGACGATCGCCAGGCTCGGCGGCGATGAATTTGCATTGCTCATCGAGAACGAGCCGGTCGACGATCTCGCGCGCCGCGTCGCCCGCCGCCTGATCGACAGCATCGCGGCGCCGGTCTGGGTGCCGCAGGGCGTCCTCTCGATCGGCGCAACGATCGGCATCGCGACCTCCGATCTCGCCGAGGCGACCGCCGAGGAATTGCTGCGCGCCGCCAATATCGCGCTCGGCGAGGCCAAGCAGGGCGGGCGCGGCACCTTCTTCTATTTCGAGGCCAGCATGGGCGAGGCGCTGCGCAGGCGGTCCACGCTGGAAACCGATCTTCGCCGCGCCATTGCCGCCGGCGAAATCGTACCGTTCTACCAGCCGCTGATCGCGCTCGAAGACGGCCGCCTCACCGGCTTCGAGGTCCTGGCGCGCTGGGATCATCCGCGCTACGGCCTCATCCAGCCGGCGGCCTTCATTCCGCTCGCTGAAGAACTCGGCCGCGTCGGCGATCTCTTCTATCGCATCCTCGCCACGGCCTGCGCCGATGCGAAGGCCTGGCCGCACGAACTTTCACTCTCGGTCAATGTATCGCCGACGCAATTCGGCGAACCACAACTGGCCTCCCGCATCCTCGCCATTCTCGGCAGCGCCGGTCTCGATCCGAACCGGCTCGAGCTCGAGATCACGGAGAATGCTTTGGTCGATGAGATCGCCTCGGCCAAGCTCATTCTCTCGGCACTTCGCGATGCCGGCGTCGCCGTGGCTCTCGACGATTTTGGGACCGGCTATTCGAGCATGCGCCATCTGAACGATTTGCCGATCGACCGGCTGAAGATCGATCGCCTGTTCCTTGAAGGCGCGCGACAGAACATCGAGAACTGGAAGATCGTCAGGGCGATCGTGCAGCTCGCGCATTCGCTCGACATGGAGACGACCGCCGAGGGTATCGAGATCCCGGATGTCGCGGAAATCCTGCGCGATGTCGGCTGCGATATCGGCCAGGGCTACCTGTTCGGCAAGCCGCTGTCCTCGGCTGCCACGTCGGCCTGGCTCGCCGATGTGCGGCTCGGGCGCGGCACCTATGTGCCGAAGCTGGCGAACTAGCCCGGGCGCGCCCCAACACCCCATCCTTGACGTCTTGATGTGGTCGTGACGAAGCTGAGGCCGGCCGGCGTTGGAGAACGTCTATCGGTGCGCCGCAGCCGGCATCGTCGCAGCAATCGTTCGGGGGAAACATCCATGCGTCAGCATCTGGCCGCCATCGGCATCGCGCTTGTCTCCGGCTGTGTAGCGGGCGGTGTCGCCATGGCCGACGTGGCCCTGCCGCCATTCTATGAGGCGGCATCGGCGCTCGCTGCCGAAGGCGCGCTCGGCCAGGTGCTGAAGAGCGAACCGGTCCGCACGGCGGTACCCGGCGCGAAGGCCTGGCGTATCGCCTATGTCTCCTCGGATGTCGCCGGCCGCAAGACGATCTCGACCGGGCTGGTCGTGGCTCCCGACACCGCGGCACCGGCGGGCGGGCGTCCGGTGATCGCCTGGGCGCATGGGACGACCGGGACGGCGCAGAATTGCGGCCCCTCGCAGGTTCCAGCTCCGGCGCAGGGCCTCAACGAATATTTCCTCGTCGGCGGCAACTCCTGGACAGATTACGGACTGCCTGAAGTCGAGGCCTTCATCAAGGCTGGCTATGTCGTGGTCGGCACGGACTATCAGGGCCTCGGCGGCGGCGGGAAACACCAGTATTCCGTTGCCGCCACGAACGGCCGCGACGTCATCAATTCCGTCCGCGCGGTTGCCTCGATGCGCGAGACGGGCGCCGGAAAGAAGGCCGTCGTCTATGGCTGGTCGCAGGGCGGAGGGGCGACGCTCGCCGCCGCGAGCCTTGCCGACTATATCGGCGCCTCCGGAACGGCGACCGACGGCATCGACTTCGTCGGCTTCGTCGCCCTCGCGCCCGACGACGTCGCGGCGGTCGCGCCGGCCGTTCCCGCCGATGAAGCTGCAGCCGAGGCCGTGATGCACGGCCTCGCGTCGAGCTTCTCCGACAACATCTTCAACTTCACCCATTTCGTGATGTTCATGTGGGGCAATCAGGCGGCTTTCCCTGATCTCGCCCTCACCGACGTATTCACCGCCGATGGCGCGACGCTGATCGACCAGGTCGTGTCGCAGAAATGCGTGCATGTCACCTCGGACACGCTGAACTACGCCGTCGGAGCCGACTACAAGACGCTGCTGCGGCCGCAGCCGACCAACGCGCTGGCCTGGGCCAAGACGCTTGTCGCCGGGAGCGTCGCGCCGGTGAAGCCCGTCGCGCCCGTGATCATCTATTGGGGTACGGCCGACACGGTGGTCCCGCCGTCGATGGGCGCGGCCTACCGCCAGCAGATGTGTGGTCTCGGCGGAAACATCACGCGGGTGCAACTCGGCGGCGCCCAGACGCATTTCTCGACGCCGGGCGCGTCGGCCCCGCTTTACCTGCCGTGGATCGAGGATCGCATCGCCGGCAAACCTCTCGCCGACGGCTGCAAAACCGGCGGCTGAGGCTTCGAGGCCGAAGCTCTTTCTCGTCAGACCAGACGCGACTGCTCCATCGCCGCGGCGATGAACGAAGCGAAGAGCGGATGCGGCGCCAGCGGTCGCGACTTGAGCTCGGGGTGATACTGGACCCCGATGAACCAGGGATGGTCAAGGAACTCGACCGTCTCCGGCAGGATACCGTCCGGTGACATGCCCGCGAAATGCATGCCGCAGGCCTCGAGACGGTCCTTGTAGTCGATATTGACCTCGTAGCGATGCCGGTGGCGCTCGGAAATCTCGGTCGCACCGTAGATCTCGGCGATGTGCGAGCCGGCCTCCAGTTCGGCGGCATAGGCGCCGAGCCGCATCGTGCCACCGAGATCACCCGTGGCATGCCGCTTCTCCAGCATGTTGCCCTTGAGCCATTCGGTCATCAGGCCGACGACTGGCTCCTCGGTCGGGCCGAATTCGGACGAGCTCGCATGCTCGATGCCGGCGAGGCTGCGCGCCGCCTCGATGACCGCCATCTGCATGCCGAAGCAGATGCCGAAATACGGCACCTTGCGACGGCGCGCGAAGCCGGCGGCGTTGATCTTGCCTTCCGAGCCGCGCTCGCCGAAGCCGCCCGGCACCAGGATACCGTTGACGCGCTCGAGATAGGGGGCCGGATCTTCCTTCTCGAAGATCTCGCTCTCGATCCAGTCGATATTGACCTTGACGGTATTGGCGACGCCGCCGTGCTGCAGCGCCTCGATCAGCGACTTATAGGCATCCTTGAGGCCGGTATACTTGCCGACCACGGCGATGGTGACCTCGCCCTCGGGATTGCGGATCTTGCTGGTGAGCGCCTTCCACTTGCCGAGGTCCGGGGCGGGAGACCCGTTGATGCCGAACGCTGCAAGCACCTCGTCGTCGAGACCCTCGGCATGATAGGCCGTCGGCACATCATAGATGTGCGGCACGTCGAGCGCCTGGATCACGGCCGATTCGCGGACATTGCAGAAGAGCGACAGCTTGCGACGCTCTTCCTTCGGGATCGGCCGGTCGCTGCGGCAGAGGAGGATATCAGGCTGGATGCCGATCGAGCGCAGTTCCTTGACGGAATGCTGCGTCGGCTTAGTCTTCAGCTCGCCGGCGCTCGGGATATAGGGCAGCAGCGTCAGGTGAATGTAGACGACGTGATCGCGCGGCAGATCGTTGCCGATCTGGCGAATCGCCTCGAGGAAGGGCATCGCCTCGATGTCGCCGACGGTGCCGCCGATCTCGCAGAGGACGAAATCGACATCCTCGTTGCCGGAAAGCACGAAGGCCTTGATGGCGTCGGTGACGTGCGGAATGACCTGGACGGTACCGCCGAGATAGTCGCCGCGCCGCTCGCGCGCGATGATCTCCTGGTAAATCTTGCCGGTCGTGACGCTGTCGGCCTTCGAGGCGGGGCGGCCGGTGAAGCGCTCGTAATGGCCGAGGTCGAGGTCGGTCTCGGCGCCATCATCCGTGACGAAGACTTCGCCATGCTGATACGGGCTCATCGTGCCCGGATCGACATTCAGATAGGGATCAAGCTTCCTCAGACGGACCTTGTAGCCCCGCGCCTGGAGCATGGCGCCGAGCGCCGCAGAGGCGATGCCCTTGCCCAGGGAGGAAACCACGCCGCCGGTGATGAATACGTACCGCGCCATGGGCTCTGACCTTAGCCTCCGATAAAACGATTCGCTGCGAGAAAACGGACGCGTCCCCAATCGGCGGGTGCGCGGCCACCAGGCAATAGCAGGGCGCTCATGCTGCGCCCCAAACGAAACGTCGCCGCGAAGTGCGGCGACGCTTTGAAATCTCGTATGCGGCTGGCGCCTAGTTGGTGCTCGGCACCGAGGGCGTCGCCGGTGCGGCGGGCGCAGGAGCCGGAGCCGGAGCGCTGGTCGCAGGAGCCGTCGTCGGAGCCGCGCCGCCGGAAGCAGGAGCCGCAGCACCGTCCGCAGGCGCCGCCGTGCCAGCTTTCGGCGCCGGCAACTGGTCCAGGATCCCGCCCTTGCCTGCGGCCGGCGTCGCCGCCGGCTGAGACTGGCTCTGGATGCGATCGAGGATCGAGGCCGGCCGATCGCCGTAGCGGGTGAGCAGCGTCAGCGCGATCGACGTCAGGAAGAAGACGCCGGCGAGGATCGCCGTCGTACGGGTCAGCACATTGGCCGAACCGCGCGCGCTCATGAAGCCCCCGCCTCCGCCGATGCCCAACGCGCCGCCTTCGGAACGCTGGAGCAAGACAACGGCGACGAGCGCGACGACCACCATGAGGTGGATCACGATGATGACTGTCTGCATCGATGACTCTGGTAGGAAGCTTCTGAAATCCGGCGCCTTGTACACGATCGACCGAGACGATGCCAGTGCCCGGCGGAACGCATATGGGATTGACCGGGGCTAAGGCCAAGGGCCGGACGCCGCGCGCCCCTCAGGCATAGGCGGCGGCGATGCCGAGAAAGTCCGCCGCCTTGAGGCTCGCCCCGCCGACAAGCGCGCCGTCGACATCGTCGATCGCGAGGATTTCGGCCGCATTGGTGGGCTTGACCGAGCCGCCATAGAGAATGCGCATGCCGTTGCCTTCGTCGCCGAAGCGTGCAGCGAGCGAGCGGCGGATATGGCCGTGCACTTCGGCGATATCGCCGAGCGAGGGCGTCAGCCCGGTGCCGATTGCCCAGACCGGCTCATAGGCAATGACGAGATCCGCGGCCGTCGCTGCGTCGGGAATCGACAGCGCCATCTGGCGGTCGATCACCGAAAGCGTCGTGCCGCCACGCCGCTCCGCCTCGGTCTCGCCGATGCAGAGGATGCGCACGAGCCCTGCCCGCAGCGCCGCCTCTGCCTTGGCCCGCACATCGGCATCGCTCTCGCGATGATCGGTCCGGCGTTCCGAATGGCCGACGATGACATGCGTCGCGCCGGTATCGGCAATCATTTCGGCCGAGACGTCGCCGGTATGGGCCCCGCTCGCCTTCGCATGGCAATCCTGACCGCCGACGAGGACGCGCGAGCCGAGGGCGACGACGGCAAACGTCGAGAGCAGCGTCGCCGGCGGGCAGATCGCGAGATCGACCTTTCCGCGCAGCGCCGGACCATAGCCCTCGAGGATGCGGCCGAACTCGGACGTCGCTCCCTTCAGTCCGTTCATCTTCCAGTTTCCGGCGACGAGCGGCTTCGGGCGGGACATCGGATCGCTTCCTGTTCGCAAATGATGAGTCTGATGCTGTATGCGACGACGTCCGGGGGGCAAGTCAAGAGGCCGGAAACGGCCGCAATGCTGCCTCGCGACAAGATTTTCGAGCCTTGTAACGCGGCCTTGCTCCGGCGAAGCCACCTTTCTATGATCGCGCGCCCTAAGCGAGGCTGTCGAGGCCCCGCTCTCTCAGAGGATCCAGATGCTCGATTCCATGCGTAAACACGCCTCCGGCCCGGTGGCGAAGGTCCTGATCGGCATTCTGATCTTCTCGTTCGGCATCTGGGGGATCGCCGGCGCGCTGAGCGGTATCGGCACCAACACCGTCGCCCAGGTCGGCAACACCGAGATCTCCGTCGTGCAGTTCGACCGCGCCTATCGCCGTGAATTGCAGAGTGTCAGCCAGCAGGTCGGTACTCAGGTGACGGCCGAGCAGGCCAAGGCCTTCGGTCTGCCCAACCAGGTGCTGGCGCGCCTCATCACGGAGGCGGCGCTCGACGATCAGGCGAACAGCCTCAATCTTGGCGTGTCGCAGGACACGCTGGTGAAGGAAATCGCCGCCGACCCGTCGTTCAAGGGCCCGGCCGGAACCTTCGATCGCGGCTATTTCGTCCAGGTGCTGCGTGCCAACGGCCTCAACGAGGACGACTATGTCCTCGAGCGGCGCTCCGTCGAGCGGCGTAAGCAGATCGCCGACAGCATCTCGGGCGGCGCAACGATGCCGGCCGTGCTGGCAGCGGCGCTGCACACCTACCAGACCGAGGCGCGCACGATCCGCTATCTCGTGCTGCCCACCTCGCTCGTCACCGATGTCGGCGAGCCGACGAGCGAGCAGCTGACGACGTTCTACAACGACCACAAGGCCGACTGGCGCCGTCCTGAACTGCGCGAATTGCAGATCCTTTCGCTGACGCCCGAGGATGTGGCCCGGCCGGCGGATATCGACGATGCGGCGGCGCAGAAGGCCTACGACGCCGACAAGGCGCAGTATTCGACGCCCGAAGCGCGGCACGTCTATCAGCTGATCTTCTCCGACCAGAGCACGGCCGAAGCGGCCGCCGCGAGCCTCAAGGGCGGCGCCACGTTCGAAAGCGTCGTCGAGGGAACCGGCAAGAAGCTTGTCGATACCGATCTCGGCGTCGTCACGCGTGACAAGCTGATCGACCCGAAGGTCGCCGACGCCGCCTTCGCGCTGCCAGCCGGCGGCACCAGCGACGTCGTCATCGGCAGCTTCGGTCCGGTGCTGCTGCAGGTGACGGACATCACCCCGGCGACGACGCAGCCCTTCGACGCCGTCAAGGCGGAGATCAAGAAGAACCTCGCCCTCGCCGCGGCACGGGCTGATATCGGCTCGCTGCGCGATTCGATCGAGGATGCGCGGGCCGGCGGCTCGACGCTCCAGGAGATCGCGACCAAGAACAAGCTGACGGTGCGGGCGATCAACGTCGACCAGGCCGGCAATGGCGCGGACGGCGCGGCGGTCGCCGACATTCCGGTCAAGGATGCGCTGCTCAAGGCAGCCTTCGAGAGCGATGTCGGGATCGACAATCCCTATCTCAACAATGGCGACGGCATCGTCTGGTACGCCGTCTCGGCCATCGACCCGGCGCATGACCGTCCGCTGGAGGAAGTGAAGGACAAGGTCGTCGCCGCCTGGAAAAAGGCGACCACGGCCGAGCATCTCGCGACGCTCGCCAAGGATACGGTGGCAAGGCTTGGCAAGGGCGAGACGCTCGACGCGATCGCCGACCAGTTCAAGCTGACCGTCCAGACCGACGCCAACCAGACGCGGGCCAGCAAGCCGCCGGCCGATTTCTCGACCGATGCGCTCAAGGCGGCGTTTGCCGGGCCGAAGGGGTATGCCGCGGCGGTTGCGGGCGCCAACCCCGACCAGCAGATCGTGCTGCAGGTCGATTCGATCACCGATACGCCCCTGGCCAAGGACGACACCACGCAGGCTTCCTTGACCAAGCAGCTTGCCGATGCGATGCAGAACGACCTTCTGCAGCAATATATCGCCGAGCTGCAGAACCAGCTGGGCGCGAAGGTCAACCAGCAGGCGCTGCAACGCGTGATCGGCGCGAGCTGAGGAACAGATGTCGACAACCTGCCGTCTCGTCCAGCCTGTCACCGACCGCTTCCAGCGGCCGGCTTCGGCTGGGCGCGGCAGTGTCCGGGGCGCGGCGCTGCGCTGGCATGGCGATGCCCGCTGGCATGCCGGGTGGCGATGGCGCTGATCGCCATGCCCGGCTTCCCGGGCTGACGCACCGCCGCCCTCTATCGCCATCCGGACCCGACCGGTCCGCAAGCTCTGGACAGACATCATGCTGATCGAGCCGTCGCTTGAGACGATCACGCGCAACTACGCAGCCGGCGAGCCGCAGGTCGCCTGGACCCGCCTCGTCGCCGACCTGGAGACGCCCGTCTCCGCAATGCTGAAGCTCTCCGCCGGCCGCGCCAACACATTCCTCCTCGAATCGGTCGAAGGCGGTGCGGTACGCGGCCGCTATTCGATGATCGGCATCGAGCCGGATCTGCTCTTCCGCGCCCATGCCGACAAGGCGGAGATCGCCCGCGGGGTCACGGCCGGCCATGCGCCATTCGCCGTCGCGCCCGGCCGCTCGCTCGACGTGCTGCGCGCGCTGATCGCCGAATCGCATATCGATCTCCCCGAGGCCTTGCCGCCGATGTCAGCCGGGATCTTCGGCTATCTCGGCTATGACATGGTCCGCCAGATGGAGGATCTCGGCCCCGCCAATCCCGACGCGCTGGGCCTGCCCGACGCGATCATGATGCGGCCGACGGTCATGGTGATCTTCGATGCGGTGAAGGACGAGATCACCATCGTGACGCCGATCCGCCCGGCGGACGGGGTCTCGGCCGAGGAGGCGCACCGCCGAGCCGTCGACCGGCTGACCGATGTCGTCGACACGTTGGAAGGCCCCCTCACCCGCCTCGCTGGCGCTTCCGATGTCGATCTCGACGTGCCCGTCGTCTCCAACACGCCGCACGAGCACTATCTGGCGATGGTCGCGAAGGCGAAGGAATACATCGCTGCCGGCGACATCTTCCAGGTCGTGCTGTCGCAGCGGTTCGAGGCGCCGTTCAGCCTGCCGCCATTTGCGCTCTACCGGGCGCTCCGGCGCACCAATCCCTCGCCCTTCCTCTATTTCCTCGATTTCGGCGACTTCGCCGTCGCGGGATCGAGCCCGGAAATCCTCGTCCGTGTGCGCGACGGCGAGGTCACGATCCGCCCGATCGCCGGCACCCGCCGCCGCGGCGCGACGCCCGAGCAGGACAAGGCCCTGGCGGCTGAACTCCTCGCCGATCCGAAGGAGCGCGCCGAGCATCTCATGCTGCTCGATCTCGGCCGCAACGATGTCGGCCGCGTCGCCGAGATCGGCTCGGTGAAGGTCACCGACCGCTTCTTCCTCGAATATTACAGCCAGGTGATGCACATCGTCTCGAATGTCGTCGGCCGCCTCGCGGCCCCGCACGACATGCTCGACGCGCTCGCCGCCGGCTTCCCCGCCGGCACCGTTTCAGGCGCGCCCAAGGTGCGCGCGATGCAGATCATCGACGAGCTCGAGCTCGAGAAACGCGGCATCTATGCCGGCTGCGTCGGCTATTTCTCGGCCGACGGCGCGATGGACACCTGCATCGTGCTCCGCACTTCGATCGTGAAGGACGGCAAGATGTATGCGCAGGCCGGTGCCGGCATCGTTGCCGACTCGGTGCCCGAGAGCGAGCACCAGGAATGCATCGCCAAGGCCCGTGCCCTCTTCCGTGCGGCCGAGGAAGCGGTAAAGTTCGCTTCCCAGGCCGGACGCGGGCAGTAGGCGGAGGAACGGCAATGGCATTTCTCGTCATCGATAACTACGACAGCTTCACCTACAACCTCGTTCATTATCTCGGTGAACTCGGCGCCGACCTGATGGTGCGCCGGAACGACAAGATCAGCGTCAACGATGTGCTGGAGCTCGATCCCGAGGGCATCGTGCTTTCGCCAGGACCTTGCACGCCGAACGAAGCCGGAATCTGCCTCGACCTGATCGCGGAGGCCGGCGACCGCATCCCGATCTTCGGCGTCTGCCTCGGTCATCAGGCGATCGGCCAGGCGATGGGGGGCGACGTCGTACGCGCGCCCTCGCAGATGCATGGCAAGATTTCGACGATCAACCACACCGGCAGCAGCGTCTTCCGCGGCATCAACGGGCCGTTCCAGGCGACGCGCTACCATTCGCTGCAGGTGCGCCGCGAGACGATGCCCGACGTGCTCGCAATCACCGCCTGGTCGGATGATGGCGTCGTGATGGGCGCCATGCACAAGACCCTGCCGATGCATGGCGTGCAGTTCCATCCCGAGAGCATCGCCTCCGAACATGGCCACCTGATGCTCAAGAACTTCCTCGACCTCGCCGGCGAGTGGAACGACCGCCACCGCCGTGCGCGGTCGGTTGCGTGAGCAGCGCGATGAGCGAATTCAAGGGTTTCATCGCCAAGGTCGCGGGCGGCAAGACACTCGACCGCGCCGAGGCCGAGGCAGCCTTCGACATCATCATGTCCGGCAACGCCACCCCGGCACAGATCGGCGGTTTCCTGATGGCGCTGCGCGTGCGCGGGGAGACCGTCGACGAGATCGCCGGCGCCGTGGCGACGATGCGGGCGAAGATGGTTCCGGTCGAGGCGCCGGAAGGCGCGGTCGATGTCGTCGGAACCGGCGGTGACGGCTCGCACACGCTGAACATCTCGACGGCGTCGGCGTTCGTCGTCGCCGGGGCCGGCGTGCCGGTCGCGAAGCATGGCAACCGGGCGCTGTCGTCGCGCTCCGGTGCCGCGGATGTCCTGATGGCGCTCGGCGTCAACGTCGATGTCCCGCCATCCGTGATCGCCGACGCGATCCGCGAGGCGGGCATCGGCTTCATGTTCGCTCCCGCCCATCACGCGGCGATGAAACATGTCGGACCGGCGCGGGTCGAGCTCGGCACGCGGACGATCTTCAACCTTCTCGGCCCGCTGTCCAATCCGGCGGGCGTCAAGCGCCAGCTCGTCGGCGTGTTCGCCGCCGAATGGCTGGAGCCCCTCGCGGCCGTTCTGGCGGCGCTCGGCTCGGAACGAGCGTGGATCGTGCACGGCGCCGGCGGGGTCGACGAAATCACCTCGACCGGCCCGACCCAGGTGGTCGCGCTCGACGGCGGGACGATCGAGCGATTCACCATCGCGCCCGAAGATGTCGGTCTGCCGCTCTCCCCGCCCGAGGCGATCCGGGGCGGCGATGCCGGCGAAAATGCCGCCGCGCTGCGCGCCCTGCTCGGCGGAGCGCCCGGCGCCTATCGTGACACGGTCCTGCTCAATGCAGGCGCTACGCTGATCGTGGCCGGCAAGGTCGGCTCGCTCAGCGAGGGCGTCGCCCGCGCGGCGAATGCCATCGATACCGGCGCAGCGATGGCACGGCTCGAAAAGCTCGTCGCCGTCACCAACGGATGAAGCCATGACCGACATCCTGAAGAAGATCGAGGCGACCAAGCGCGACGAGATCGCGTTGGCCAAGGAGCGTATCCGTCCGAGCGAGATGGAGGCGCGCGCGCTGGACACGCCGGCGGCGCGCGGCTTCGCTGATGCGATCCGTCGCAGGCTCGTGGATAGCGAGCCGGCGCTGATCGCGGAAATCAAGAAGGCAAGCCCGTCCAAGGGGCTGATCCGACCCGATTTCGACCCGCCTTCCCTCGCCCGTGCCTATGAGGCCGGCGGCGCCGCCTGTCTCTCCGTGCTCACCGACACGCCGTGGTTCCAGGGCGCGCCGGATTACCTCGTCGCCGCGCGCGAGGCCGTCGAGCTGCCGGCTCTCCGCAAGGACTTCATCTTCGAACCCTATCAGGTGTTCGAATCGAAGCTCTGGGGCGCCGACTGCATCCTGATCATCATGGCGGCGGTACCGGACGCGATGGCGCGCGAGATCGAGGACGCCGCGATCGCGGCCGGCCTCGACGTGCTGATCGAGGTGCATGACGAAGAAGAGCTGCATCGCGCCTTGCAGCTGCGTTCCCCTCTGATCGGCATCAACAACCGCAATCTGCGCACCTTCGAGACGACGCTGGAGAATTCCGAGCGACTCGCGCCGCTAGTGCCCGAGGGCCGGATCATCGTCGGCGAAAGCGCCATCAACACGCCTGACGACATCGCGCGGCTGAGAGCGGCGAACATCCACGCCTATCTCGTCGGCGAAAGCCTGATGCGGAAGGATGACGTCACCGCGGCGACCCGCGCATTGTTGGCCCCGACGGCCTGACCATGTCGTTCGCCATCCGCGCCATCCTCCCCGAGGAGGTTCCGCTCCTCCCGGCGATCGAGCGCGCGGCGGCAGGCCGTTTCCATGAGGTGGCTCTCCCCGCCATCGCGGACGGCGACGTCTCGTCGGAGCCGTTCCTGCGCGCGATCCTGCTCAAGGGCATCGCCCTCGGCGCGGTGGCCGACGAGCGGCTCGTCGGTTTCATCCTTGCCGGCACCCTCGACGACGCGCTGCACATCTATGAACTGTCCGTCGCGCCGAGCCACGGCGGACGGGGAATCGGCAGCGGGCTGCTGGCGGCGATCGATGCAGGGGCGCACGATCGCGGGCTCGGCGCCGTGACGCTCTCGACCTTCGCCGACGTGCCCTGGAACGGTCCGTTCTATGCCCGACGCGGCTTCGCGCCTGTCGAACCGGCTGACTGGGGTCCGGCTTTTCACCTGCTGCACCACGCCGAACAGGCAGCCGGCCTGCCGCTCGAACGGCGCATGTTCATGCGCAAGGAGCTCGTCCGATGACCGCTCGCCTCACTCACCTCGACGAGAGCGGCGCCGCCCAGATGGTCGACGTTTCCGAGAAGGCGGTGACCAGCCGGACCGCAATCGCCGAAGGCGCCATCACCATGCAGGCCGCGACGCTCGCGCTGATCATGGAGGGCGCCGTCGCGAAGGGCGACGTTCTCGCCACGGCTCGGATCGCCGGCATCATGGCTGCGAAGAAGACGCACGAGCTGGTGCCGCTCTGCCACCCGATCATGCTCGCCAAGGTGACGATCGACATCGAGGCTGATCCGGACCTGCCGGGTCTCCGCGTCCGCGCGACGACCAAGGTCGCCGACCGCACCGGCGTCGAGATGGAGGCGCTGACCGCGGTTTCCGTCGCCTGCCTGACCATCTACGACATGGCCAAGGCCGCAGACCGCGGCATGGTGATCGGGCCGATCCGCCTGGTCGAGAAGCATGGTGGCCGTTCAGGCGCGTGGAAGGCGGAGCCGTGAGCGGCCTGCTGCCCGTCGACGAGGCGGTGGCGCGCGTCCTCGACGGGGTCGAACCAACCGCGCCGGAGTTCGTCGCCCTGTCCGAGAGCCTCGGCCGGGTGCTGGCTGCCCCTCTCGCCGCCGGTCGTGACCAGCCGCCGCGCGATGTTTCGGCGATGGACGGCTACGCCGTGCGATCGGCCGACGTCGCCGCGCTGCCTGCTGAGCTTTCCGTCATCGGCGCCGCCCCGGCCGGCCATCCCTTCGCCGGCAAAGTGGATCCTGGCCAGACCGTGCGGATCTTCACGGGCGCCGTGGTACCCGACGGCGCCGATGCCATCCTGCTGCAGGAGGACGCCGCGGCGGTCGCGGAAGGCCGCGTCGCAGCGCGCGAGTCGGTCCGTCCCGGCCAGCATATCCGACGCCGCGGCCTCGATTTCGAAGCCGGCGCCGTTCTGCTCGAGGCCGGAATGCGGCTCGGCATGCGGCAGCTTGCGCTTGCGGCAGCGCTCGATCATCCGCTCTTGCCGGTACGGCGGAAGCCGGTCGTCGCGATCATCGCAACGGGCGACGAACTGGTTCTGCCGGGCGGACAGCGCAGCGAAGACAGCATCATCGCCTCCAACAGCTACGGCATCGCCGGTTTGGTCGAAGGACTGGGCGGTACCGTGCGCGATCTCGGTCTGGTCGCAGACGACAAGGATGCGATCGCGGCGGCGATCGATGCAGCGAGCGGTGCCGACGTTCTGGTGACGCTCGGCGGCGCTTCCGTCGGCGATCATGATTTCGCCCGCGAGGTCCTCGCTGGTCGCGGCATGGAACTGGGCTTCTGGCGCATCGCAATGCGCCCCGGCAAGCCGCTGATCTTCGGCCGGCTCGGCGCAACACGTGTGCTCGGCCTGCCGGGGAATCCAGTCTCGAGCCTCGTCTGCTCGCTGCTGTTCCTGCGGCCGCTGGTCGAGGCGCTACTCGGCCTTGCTCCATCCGAACCGACCGTCACCGCGACACTCGGTGACGCTGTCCGCGCCAATGACGGACGGCAGGACTATCTCCGGGCAGCGCTCTCCGTCGCGGAGGATGGCACGCGGGTGGCAACACCTTTTGGACGTCAGGACAGCGCGATGCTGTCGACGTTCGCCCGCGCCGGCTGCCTGATCGTCCGGCCGCCGCACGCCGCAGCCGACAAGGCCGGCGCTCCCTGCCGCGTCATCATCCTGCCGTGATTTGAGTAAAAATGGCGCTCGCGCGTCCACTGTTAATAAATCATTCACAAATAGTGAGAACGCGCGTATCACTATGGCGACCACCCGCATCGGACCAATTGGAACGACTCCTGCATCGGAGCGTTCACAGCCGATGGTCGAACGCCGGGAGGGAGATCATGAAGCAGATACCGACCAAGGCAGTCAGCAGCCCGCGTAGTCTCGGTCTCGGTTCCGGTCTCGCAGCCGGCGCCTTGATGCTGTGCCATATGAACAGTTCGGGCCTCACGCGCTACGACCAGCTCATGGCCGATCTCAGCCGGCTCAAGCCTGCGCCGCAGCCGCCTGTCAATCGCCGTAGCGACCGTCCGCTGCGCAAGCAGTCGCGCTGGATCAATTGGTTGTACCGCTGAAACTGAAGCTGACAACCGGGCCGTGACTTAGCCCGTCCGGTTGCAGCGACCGGGCAGCGTGCAGTCGCGCCTGCTTTGCCGCCTTCGGTTCAGTGCTGCCCAGGACGAAAACAGCCGGTATCGCCACGCCTGCGCTGCGTTATGAACTCGCCCCTGCCCAGCGGAAAACTTGACGATCTCGCTTTAGCGCCTCACTCACCCGCCGCGAAGGAATGACCACTGCGTCATTCAAAGCGGGAGGCGACGGGTCGTCACGAGGTCCGTCGTCACCTGGCCTTCAGCCGGCAACCGACGGGTAAACTCGATCGGGGCGTGGCGACTGATCGCTTCAGAGATCAAGGCCATCGCGATGTCCTGCTCGCTGACTGACGCCGACGGAAAGCGGGCTCGGATGTGGTTCGCAGCTTCCGCGATATTGAGGACTTCATCGTCCTCCAGGGCTGTGAGAACGGACGTGATAACGAGCTCATTCAGCAGAACGCTCATTTCCGGCTCCTCCACCGAAATCACTGATCGATTAATCGCCGGCTTCGGTCACAACTTCAATAAGAAATGCCGGTTCTGACGCCAGCGTCTGCGACCGTACAGATTAGCGGGTCGTCATTGCTATTCGCATTCTTGGAATCGATTACCAACATAGGACGCCTGAGCCACCCGTCTCGAAGTCGCGAAAGCCTAACCTTGGCCTTGACGATACCGACAATTCTGCGCGAGAGGACCTTTGTATCGAACTGGATCTGCAGGCAAGTCCCGCGCCGGGTCGCGCTCGGCGTTCACGCGGATTTCGGGCGAACGCACGGGGGAAGAGAACCGAGCGCTCAGGCCTTGGCGCGGCCGTCGGCTAAGGCGGTGCAGCCAGTTCGAAATCGACGACAAGCGGCAGATGATCGGACGCGACGCGGGATAGCGGCGTGCGAACAACTTCGACATTGAGGATCGCTGCTTTGCCGCGCAGCCAGACATGATCGATCCGGAGCGTCGGCATCCGGCCCGGGAATGTCGGCTTGGCCTTGCGCGAGCCCCAGACTTTCTGGACATCGATGAACTGAGACGCCAGTCGCCGATAGGGCGAGAGACCCGGCGGGGCGTTGAAGTCGCCGACGAAGATTACCGGATCGCGGCAATCGGGATGGCCGAGCCAATCGGGACCGAGCAGCGTCGAAAGCTGCAGCATCTGCTCGTGCGGCCAGACGCCGAGATGGGTATTCACCACTTGAACGCGTTGGCCGCCCACATCGATGGAGGCCCAGAGCGCGCCCCGCGGCTCGACCTTGATGCGGTCATGGAAGCCGGGCAGAGGTCCGGTCCGGATCATGGACATCGGCAGCGAGGTCAGGATGGCATCGCCATACCGCTCGGGCCCGACATGGGTCGATGCATGAAAATGCGCCTCCATGCCCAGCAATGAGGCGAGCGTTCGCGCCTGGTCGATGCTGCCCGTGCGGGGGCGGCCGACATCGATCTCCTGCAGCGCCACGATATCCGGCTTGCAGGCTGCGATGACATGCGCCACCCGCTCCGGCGAGTGGTTCTTGTCGGTGCCGATGCAGCTATGGACGTTATAGGAGAGAATTCGAAACCGGCTCATACGCGCCCTTCCCGACCGCTTCGGCAATTCGCGCCGATCGGCGTCGTTCCCTCAATGGACGGATTTCGGCGCATAGGACGCCGGGTCGACGAGCGCCGGCCGGCCGTCGAGGTCAAGCGCGGCCGTGCGCGGCGGCGTCTCGGCGATGACCTTGCCGCGCCTTACCACGGCGAGGCGCGTCGCCCGCATGCGCACTGCCTCGATCGGATCGGCCGCCTGCAGGATGACGAAGTCGGCATTCTTGCCAGGCGCAAGACCATAACCCTCGAGGCCGAGGATAGCCGCGGGCACGGAGGTCACCGCCTCGAACGACCAGCGGATCGCCTCCCGGCTGGTCATCGGCACGGCATGCACCGCCATGTTGGCGACATCGAGCATGTCGGCATGGCCAAGGCCATACCAGGGATCCATGCAACAGTCCTGCCCGAGAGCGACCGGAATGCCGAGCGCGCGCATCTCGGCGATGCGGGTGACGCCACGGCGGCGCGGATAGGTGTCGTGCCGGCCCTGCAGCGTGATGTTGATCAGCGGATTGGCGATCGCCGCGACGCCCGCCTCCTGCATCAGCGGCAGGAGCTTCGAGACATAATAGTTGTCCATCGAATGCATCGACGTCAGATGCGATCCTGCCACGCGGCCACCGAGGCCCAGCCGATGCGTCTCGGCCGCCAGCGCTTCGATATGGCGCGACAAGGGATCGTCGCTCTCGTCGCAATGGAGATCGACGCGGAGGCCGCGCTTGGCTGCGATCTCGCAGAGCGCCCTGACCGACGCGGCGCCATCGGCCATGGTCCGCTCGAAATGCGGAATGCCGCCGACGACGTCGACGCCCATGTCGAGCGCGCGCTCGAGGTTCTTCGCCGCCGTAGGCGAGCGGTAATAGCCATCCTGCGGAAAGGCGACGAGCTGGAGGTCGAGATAGGGCTTCACCTTCTCGCGGACCTCGAGCAGCGCCTCCACAGCCAACAGGCGATCGTCGCAGACATCGACATGGCTGCGGACGGCAAGAAGCCCCTGCGCCACGGCGAGATCACAATAGCGCAGCGCCCGCTCGATGACGGCCTCGTGCGTCAGAAGCGGCTTCAATTCGCCCCAGAGCGCGATGCCTTCGAGCAGCGTGCCCGACTGGTTCATCCGCGGCAGGCCCAGCGACAGCGTCGCGTCCATGTGGAAGTGACAATCCACGAAAGGCGGCGCGACCAGATAGCCCCTGGCATCGATGACGCGACCCGCCTCGGCATCGATGGCCGGCGCGATGGCGACGATCTTGCCGTTCTGCACCGCAATATCGAGGCCGGGACGGCTGTCCGGCAGGGTCGCATTCTTGACGAGGAGATCGAAAGTCATGGCGCATCCGGATGGTGGATTTCCACCATCGGATCAGGACGCGGAGCGCATTGCAAGCGCTCCCCGGCCCGGCGCAGTGGATAGGCTATTGCGGATTGTAGGGTGCGGTCGTGCCGCCATAGGCGGCGGTGAAGGCTGCGCCCGCGTCGGCGCCGAGCGCCGTGGTCACTTCCGTGCCGACCTTCGTGGCCTCGGCCTTGGGCAACGTCGCCGCTGCTGTAGCGAGCGCGGCAGCGAGTTGCGAGGCATCGGCCGCACCGAGCTTCGGATTGCCGCCGAATTTCGGATCGGTGCGGTATTTCGCGAGCATCCTGTTGATCATCGCGCCGCAGCCGCTCTGGCACTCCTCGAGCGCGGCGAGATCGTCCTGGAAGCCGAGCGCGCCCATGTCCGGCATGGCGTTCATGTCGAGCTTCTTTTCCAAGCTCTGGATCTGCTGGTCGGTCGACTGCGCCAGGACGGCGGACAGCCCGCCCACGGCCATGAGCACAGACGCGACGACGACGGACGCGGCCCGGTTCGCCGCACGGCGTGAATTCGTCATGATCCAACCCTCCCCCGCGTCGCCGGCGCATGCCGGCGACCATCATGGCTCAATCGGCGGTCATCGCCGGCACATTGGTGGCCGGCTGCGCCTTGCGCTTGCCGCCATGCTCCTCGATCCGCTGCAGCACCGTGAAGAAGGACGGCACGAACAGCACCGCAAGGCAGGTTGAGGCGAGCATGCCGCTTACCACCGCGATACCGATCGAGGCGCGCGAATTGGCGCCGGCACCCGTGGCGAATACCAAGGGCAGCACGCCGAGGATGAAGGCAAAGGAGGTCATCAGGATCGGGCGGAAGCGCAGACGCGCCGCTTCCACCGCAGCCTCGGTGATCTCCATTCCCTCCGCTCGCTTTTCGCGCGCATATTCGACGATCAGGATCGCGTTCTTCGCCGCGAGCGCGATCAGGAGAATGATGCCGATCTGCGTATAGAGATTGTTGTCGAGACCAAGGCTCGTGAGCGCGATCACGGTTCCGAGCAGCGCCAGCGGCACGGCAAGGATCACCGAAAGCGGCTGGATCCAGCTCTCATACTGGCCGGCGAGCACGAAATAGACGAGGACGATCGCGAGGCCGAAGACGAAGTAGATGTCGTTGCCGACGATCTTCTCCTGATAGGACATCGCGGTCCAGTCATAGCCATAGCCCGGCGGCAGCGTGTCCTTCGCGATCTGCTCCATCAGCTGCATCGACTGGCCGGTGCTGAACCCGGGTGCGGGACCGCCGGCCAGCGTCGCCGCCGGATAGAGATTGTAGAGCGTGATCAGCGGCGGACCTTCGGTATCCTCGAAGGAGAGCACCGTGCCGAGCGGCACCATGTCGCCGGTCTTCGTCTTCACCTTGAGGTTCAGAATATCCTTCGGCTCGACACGGGCCTCCGGAGAAGCCTGGACATAGACCTGGAAGACATTGTTGAACTTGGTGAACTGGTTGACATAGGTCGAACCGAGATAGGCTTCGATCGTCGAGAACACCTGCCCGACCGTGACGCCGAGCGTCTCGGCCAGGATGCGGTTGATCTTCAGCGTGAACTGCGGCGTCTTGGCGCTGAAGCTCGAATTGACGCGCTGCAGGCCGGTCTGGGTCGCCGCATTGGCACTGATCTGGCTGACCGCAGCCTCGAGCTGGTGGAAGTCGGAGCTGCCGTCCTTGACGAGGATTTCCATCGTGAAGCCGCCGGTATTGCCGATGCCCTGGATGGGCGGCGGCACCAGCACATAGCCCGTGGCATCCGGCATCTGGCCGAGGCCGGTCATGATGTTCTGGTAGATCGCGCGAAGGCTCTCGTCCTTGCCGCGAACCGACCAGTCCTTGAACATCACATAGACGACGCCCGAGTTGAACAGGGTCGCGCTGTTGTCGAGCACCGAGACGCCGGTAATGCCGATCGCATTCTCGACGCCCGGTGTCGCGAGAGCGATCTTGGTCGCCTGCTGCACGACGCGGTCGGTGCGCTGCAACGATGCGCCCTCGGGCAACTGGACCGAGATCACGACATAGCCCTGGTCTTCGATCGGCAGGAAGGCGGTGGGAATGCGGCTCATGCCCCAGAATGCGACACCCACCAGAATGACGGCCACGAGCAGCATGAGATAGCTGACCTTGACCATGTGGCGGATCAGCGAGGCATAGCGCGCTTCGCACCAGTCATAGACATGGTTGAAACCGCGGTAGAAGAAGTTCTTCTGGTCCGGCGGCGTCGGCGTCCGCAGCCAGAGCGCGCACTGCGTCGGCTTCAACGTCATGGCGTTGATCGCCGAGATGAACGCCGTCGCCGCGATGACCAGCGCAAATTGCTGATACATCTGGCCGGTCAGGCCAGGCAGCGCCGCCGAAGGCAGGAACACCGCCATCAGAACCAGCGTGATGCCGATGATCGGGCCGAACAGCTCGGTCATCGCACGCACAGCCGCGTCGCGGCCGGTCATGCCCGCTTCCATGTGGCGCGAGACGCCCTCGACGATGACGATCGCGTCGTCGACGACAATGCCGATCGCCAGCACGATCGCGAACAGGGTCGCCGTGTTGACCGTGAAGCCGAGCGCCGCCATCGCCGCGAAGGCGCCGATGATGGTCACCGGAACAGTCGTCGCGGGCACCAGCATGGCGCGCCAATCCTGCAGGAACAGCATGATGACGACGAGCACGAGAATGCCGGCCTCGATCAGCGTCTTGTAAACCTCGTCGATCGAGGCGCTGACGAACTTGGTCGTATCGAACGGAATCTCGTATTTGAGGCCCGGCGGGAACGCCTTGGACAGCTCCTGCATCTTGGCGCCGACCGCCTGTGCGACTGCTAGCGCGTTCGCCTCGGGCAACTGGTAGATGCCGATCGCCGCAGTCGGCGCGTTGTTGTAGGTCGCGGTATGGCTATAGCTCTGAGAGCCGAGCTCGACACGACCGATGTCGCGCACCCGGACGATCTGGCCGCCATTGCTGTTGTTCACCTTGACGATGATGTTTTCGAAGTCGGGCGCATCGCTGAAGCGACCGTTGACGTTCACCGTGTACTGGAAGTTGAGGCCCTGGGGCGCGGGCGGCATGCCCGTCATGCCGGCGGTGACTTCCTGGCTCTGCTGCTGGATGGCGTTGACGACGTCGTTCGGCGTCAGGCCGAAGGACTGCAGCTTGTCCGGGTCCATCCAGATGCGCATGGCATAGGGGCCGGCGCCGAACACGTTCACGTTGCCAACGCCGGGAATGCGCGCGAGCTCGTTCTGGATGTTGATCACGCCATAGTTAGACAGATAGAGCCCGTCATAGCTCTTGTCCGGCGAGAACAGCGTGATGAACTGCAGGATGGCCGTCGACTTCTTCTGGACGTTGACGCCCTGGACCTGGACCGACTGCGGCAGCGCGGCGAGCGCGATCGAGACGCGGTTCTGCACCAGCACCTGCGCCTGATCCGGATCGGTGCCGATGTCGAAGGTCACGATCAGGTTGTAGGTGCCGTCGCTGGCGCTCGTCGACTGCATGTAGATCATGCCCTGGACGCCGTTGATCTGCTCCTCGATCGGGAGCGCGACCGTATCCATGATCGTGCGGGCGCTTGCGCCCGGATAGCTGGTCGAGACCTGGATGGTCGGCGGGACGACGTTCGGGTATTGCGCGATCGGAAGCGTATAGAGCGCGACAGCGCCGAGCAGCACGATGACGAGCGCCAGAACGTTCGAAAGAACCGGCCGATCGATGAAGAATTTTGAGATCATGAAAGCCGCCTAGCCTCTCGTCGAACGGACGCGTTGCGCTGAAACCTTCACGATTTCGATGGCGTGGCTGGAGCGGGCGATGCCGGTGCAGGCGACGCCGGAGCCGGGGACGTCGATGCGGGCGTAGACGCCGGCGCATCAGCCGCGGCGGCAGCGGCGCTCATGCTGCCCTTCTGCGGATCGACGACATTGCCGGGAACGGCGCGCTGATTGCCGCCAACCAGCACCCAGTCGTCCTTGGTGATGCCGGATTCGATCACGCGCAACTGGCCCTGCAGCTGACCCGTCTTGACGATCCGCTGCTCGACCTTGTTGTCGGCGCCGAGGACCAGGACATAGCTGCCGGCCTGACTGCTGGCGATGGCGGTGTCATCGACGAGGATCGCATCAGGCTGCTGCTGCAGCGGCACGCGCACCTTGGCGAAGAGGCCTGGCAGGAGGGCGGAGTTCTTGTTGTCGAACACGCCGCGAACGGTCAGCGTGCCAGTGTTCTGGTCCACCTCCGGGGCGATGTAGTCGATCACCCCCTTGTAGGGGTAGTCGTCGTCGACGGCGAGACCGATCTCGACCGGAATGTCGTGCACGTCGCGCAGCGTCCGGCCGCGCTTGGTGAGCGCTTCCTTGATCAGGAGCACCTGGCGCTCGTTGACGCTGAAATAGGTGTAGATCGGGTCCATCTGGACGATCGACGCCAGCTTGGTCGGTCCGCTATAGCCGACCAGCGCGCCGATATCCTGCAGATGGTTGCTGACGATGCCGTCGAAGGGCGCCTGGATCTCGGTGTAGCCGAGATTGATCGTCGCAACCTCGACATCCGCCTGGGCCTGCGCCGTGGCGGCGATCGCCTGGTCGAGCTGCGCCTTGGCGTCATCGGCCTTGGCGACCGACGTCACCTGCTGTTGCACCAGCGTGTTCTGGCGGTTGAATTCAAGCTGCTTGTTTTCCTGCGCCGCCTTCGCGGAAGCGAGCGCGCCATTCGCCTGGTCGAGCTGGGCCTGGTAGGTGTCGCGCTGGATGGTGAACAGCGTGTCGCCTGTCTTCACCTTCTGGCCGTCGACATATTTGATGCCGGTCAGGAAGCCCTGGACCCGGGCCTCGAGATCGACCTGATTGAAAGCCGCCGTATTACCGGTCAGCTGCATGTAGAGCGTGACCGGCTGCTGCACCGGCTGGGCGATGGTGACCTTCTGCGGCGGCGGCGGAACATACTGGTTCTTCTCGTTGCAGGCGCCGAGAGCGAGCGCCGCCAACGCCGTCGCACCGAGCAGCAATCCGCGAGCGTTCCGGAAGCTGCGAATATCGCGACGGTCCATGCCCAATCCCCCTCAAGCGGCCCGAATCCGGACCGAAGACACCGACGGCCGCGAGCCGCCTCGTCACACGACGAATCCGCCCGCAACCTGCGAGCGACACAAGCATATAGCCTGCCGATTGTTAAGGAGCGATGGCGATATCTGACCGCCGGCCCCCGCTCCCCAAAACGAAAAAGGCCGCGACCCAGGAGGGCGCGACCTTCGACGGATGACGGCCTCAGGCTCGCTCAGAACGCGTTAGCGTGAAGCAGCGAAGCCGGCGTCAAAAGGAGGATCTTGACGTCGTAGAGCGGCGTCCACTTGCGGATATAGGCGCGGTCGCAGCGAAGCCGCATCTGGATCTTGTTCATGGCATCGGTCGGCCCGCGATGACCCTCGATCTGCGCAAGACCCGTGAGGCCCGGGCGGACGAGATGACGATCAGCATAATTCGGCAGAATCCGGCCGAAGGTATCGTCCATCGGAACCGCATGCGGCCGAGGGCCGACGAGCGACATGTCCCCCTTGAGGACGTTGAACAGCTGCGGCAGCTCGTCGAGGCTGGTACGGCGCAAGATGGCACCGACGCGCGTGATGCGCGCATCTCCGGCCGAGACCTGCTTGAAGGCGCCATGCGTTTCCATGACGCTCATCGAACGGAACTTGTAGAGCGTGAAAATCTCGCGACCGACGCCATACCGCTTCTGGCGGAACAGCACTGGCCCCTGCGATTCCAGCTTCACGGCCAGCGCGACCATGAGCAGCACCGGCATCAGCACGATCAAGAGACCGACCGCACCGACGAGGTCGAGAGCGCGCTTCAATCGTGACTTGTTGATTTCGTTGGCGCGGACCATCAGACGAGCGCTCGGCACTGCGACGTCATTCGCCGCGCGCTTGTCGGTATCTGCTGAGCGGAACAAACCGACGGCCGGAGCGTCGGACACAAGAGCTTGAGCAGTTTCGTCAAAAAACATCGGTAGTCCCCGCGGATCGCCCGAGTTTTGCGCCGCACAATGTACATTGCACAGCAACATATCGGTTTTGTAGCGTCTGTCTCGCCCTCCATCAAGCGCATTCTTGCGGCGAAGAGGGAAAGAGGCTGCCCATGGATCAGGCAAGGGGCCAAGACTCCTCGGCGCGCGTCGGGATCAACATCATTTCAGCCCTCTCCCTTTACGGCAGCGCGACTATTATGCCCGGACACGTGACCGTTTTGAGGCGACGCCTCTCGAGGTCAGCGGCTGCCTCCTTCCCCCGAAGAAGCCAGCATGGTGCAAAGCCGCCCGCCGTTATGTCCCCACCACGATCAGGTCTTGGCCCGCTTAGCAAAATGCGGGCCGAGCTCTACTAACCCTGTCGCCTCGAGCCCCCCCGCTCCCGGACTCGATTGCATACAAGCATCGCAATTTGCTCAGGGTTTTTGGCATTTTGCAAGCATATCCTTCGCCGGCGCTCGACCCGGTTGCTGTGGCTAGCGATACGCGTCCAGGATGCCGGATTTACCATCTTGGGGTTGCAACAACACGGTAGAGTAGCTGCAAGGTCACCCTATTTGCCGTCGTTTCATTATTCTGTCGCGTTACCTTCACATTGCATCGCGACATTTTGGCAACGACATCCATTCACCGGGCGATCGTAGGAATTGTGACAATTTCTTCACATGCCATCCAGAAACGGCGCGTCTAGGCTTTGATCAACCCGACGCGAGGGGTCGCGGCGGGCGGCGGCTGTTGAGAAATCAGCCGGTCTACACATCAATCGGGGGCAACTGACCGACAGATGAACTGCCGAGGCGTCTTTGGACGCCGCAGGCGTTTCTTTCGCGTCTTCGTCCTTCCTAACGCGAGGTCAGACATGAATTTCAAGATCCTGCTTCTCGGCTCCGCCGCGGCGATCTTCGCCTGTGGCGCCGCCGAAGCCGCCGACCTGACGGTCGCCGAGCCGGTCGATTACGTGAAGGTCTGCGATGCCTTCGGCAAGGGCTTCTTCTACTCGCCCGGCACCGACACCTGCATCAAGGTCGGCGGCTACGTGAAGTTCGGCACGGCCTTCGGCGACACCGACTTCGGCACCTACAACAAGATCTATCCGAACAGCCAGTGGTCGAACTTCTACACCGAAGCCTCGGTCCAGCTGACGGCTTCGTCGGTCACCGAATTCGGCAACCTGACCGGCTTCCTCGACTTCCGCGCTCAGACCGGCAACACCGGTTCGTTCTCGCAGTCGGCGGCCCAGACCATCAACTCGGCCACCAATTCGGCCTATGTCGACAGCGCGTACCTCGCCCTCGGCCCGGTCAAGGCTGGTCGTTTCACCTCGCTGTATGACTTCGGTCGCGGCTACACCGACACCGGCGCCTTCGGTTCGGACACCAAGACCGACCACATCCAGCTGACCTACGCCGTCAACGGCTTCGGTCTCGCGATCTCGGTCGAAGACCAGCGTGACCGCGGCGCTGCCGGCGCTACCGACGGTATCGTCAAGGGCACGAACTACTACTACGAAGGCGGCCAGACCAATATCCCCGACATCGTCGGCGCCGTGACCTACGCTTCGGGCATCTTCTCGACGAAGATCGCCGCGGCGTATGTCAACAACGCGATCGACGTCAACAGCGGTACGGGCACCCTGCTCAACCCCTACAACATCGACGCGAAGTCGGGCTACGCCATCGGCGGCAGCATCGAACTCGCGCTCGACAGCTTCTCGAAGGGTGACAAGTTCTTCGTCACCGGTTCGTATGGCGACAACGCCAATTCCTACACCGGCATCGCCGGCGGCACCTCGGTCGCCAACCTGACCGGCACCGTCGATGGCAGCTTCATCGCTTCCGCGGCTCCCGGCTCCAGCTGGTCGGCGCTCGCTTCGTACAAGCATGTCTGGACCCCGACCGTCTGGTCGGCTGTTTCGGGCGGTTACGCTTCGTATGACGGCGATGGCTACTTCAACAACTACACCGTCGATGCTTATCGCGGCGTGTTCTCGACGGGCTGGACCCCGGTCACCGGTCTCGACCTGATGCTCGACGGCCAGTACTCGCATGTCGATCTCTCCGACGGCCGCACGGCCATCAAGACCGACAAGGACGGCGATGCCTGGTCGCTCAACCTCTGGATGAAGCGTTCCTGGTAAGTCCTTCCCGCCCGGCGGCGACGCCGGGCGCCAACGATCAATTCGGCCGGCGTCGCGATCCAGCGGCGCCGGCCGTTCGTTTCTCGAGGGCAACCCAGCGAGGACTCCATGCTGAACGCCCTCACCTATGCCGTCACTCTCATCATCTTCGCCGCCATCGACAGCGTCTGGCTCGGCAGCATGGCGAACCGGATTTATCGCCCCCTGCTTGGCGATATCCTGCTGGAAGGCTTCCGGCCGGCACCTGCGATCGTCTTCTATCTCTTCTACGCGGTCGGGCTGGTCGTGTTCGCCGTGCTCCCCGGCGTCAAGGGCGCCGGCGCAGGCAGCGCCCTTCTCTGGGGCGCGCTGTTCGGCCTCTTTGCCTATGGCACCTACGACCTCACCAACTACGCGACCCTGCGCAACTGGGGCCTTGCGATCACGGCGATCGACATGACCTGGGGAACGGTGCTGAGCGGCGTTTCCGCCCTCCTCGCCACGCTCGTCGCCGGATGGCTCGGCCGTCAGTTCGGACTGCTCTGATCGCCGACGGGGGCTCTGGCCGGCGATTGCGCCGCGTCAGCCCCGGCTGGTCGGCGGCCGCGGAAAGAAGGCCGGGACGCGCGCGCTGTAGCGAGCAAAGGCTTCCGGCCGGCTGCGTCGCATATGCGCCTCGAGCGGCGGTATGCCCGAGACGTGCACCAGCAGCCAGTACATGAAGAGCGGACCGGTCAACGCGACAAAGCCGAGCGGATGGCCGCCGGAGAGATCGATCGCGAACAGCGGATAGGCCACCCAGCCGAGCCACTCGAAGAAGTAGTTCGGATGGCGCGACCAGCCCCAGAGCCCGTCCTCGCAGACCGCGCTGCGCGTCTCCTGCGGCTTCTCGCGAAAACGCTGCAATTGACGATCCGCGACCGCCTCTCCGACCAGCGCCGCGGCGACGAGCGCGACTGCGACGGCGTCCTGCCAGCCGAGGCCCGCCCGCGGATTTTGCGCCGCGGCCATGATCGTCAAGCAGAGGAACCAGCCGGCGGCTGCCTGGATCATCAGGAAGACGAAGAGCCTGCGCTGGAAGTCCGCGCCCCATTCCTGCCGAAACGCAGCATAGCGCGCGTCCTCGGGTCCCGAACGCGAGCGCGCCGCAATATGGCTGCCAAGCCGCAGCGACCAGAGGCCGACCGCCGCGGCGACGAGAAGCTGGCGCCCGGTCGGCCAAGTAGTTCCGATCACCGGTACGAGTGCGACGCCGACGCCGGCGGCCCCGACGCCGAACGACCAGAACGCATCCGACCACCCGGCATTGCCGGTGACGCGCTGCGTCGCCCAGGCACCCGCCATCACGGCGACGAGCAGCAGCGCCGCGGCGACAAGTCCGATGAGGATTGCGCTCATGGCAGCGCTCGGCCGAAAGGCGGGTTCGTCACGGCATCATCCCGTTGTCGTCAGGCGCCCGTTCTGGCCGCCCCCATCGCCTCAGATAGCGGACGCAGCGTCCATTCAAACCCCTCGGTGGAGACACGGCCCCAAGCGCGAAGCGGGACCGCCCCGCCACGCCTGGGCGGGCGTCATCCTAAGGGAGGATCTGCCGCGAACCGCCCCCTCCGACCATGGCGGTTCACCGTTCAAAGCTCGGAAGACAGCCGCCCCTCGCGCTGGGGAACACGAATGAACTTCTCGACCAGCTCCGGCGTCCACTCGACATATTCGACGTGCAAGCCGTCAGCATGGCGGGCATAGAGCATGCGGCCTGTCGGAACGTCGACGATCGGTTGCGTGATCGTGGCACCGCATCGAAGCAACTCGGCATGAACCTCGTCGAGATCCTCGACGATGACCGGCCCGTGACTGTCGCGGATCGGCGCCAGCGCCTCATCCGTTCCGCCAACCAGAAACGTGTCGCCGATGGCGATCAGATCCCATTCGCCAAACCGCAGACGCAGATGCGGCAACCGACCGTGCAGCCGTTGCAGCGTCGTCAACGCAGCGTCGGCATCGTTCGTGAACATGCGGGAATAGGTCTTCAGGATCATGGCAACCGCCTCGGTTGTTTATCGAACGATATAGAACTATCCAGCTTGACCCTGGTCGGTCAATGTTTTTTAGTGACTCCTATGGAACCTCGAAATCGTAAAGGCGGCCGCCCCAGGGGCTTCGATCGCGAAGAAGCGGTCGCGACAGCGCTGCGGCTGTTCCGGCGGCATGGCTACGAAGGCGTATCGCTGGCGATGCTCACCGAGGCGATCGGCATCGCGCCACCCAGCCTCTACGCCGCCTTCGGCAGCAAGGCAGGCCTCTATCAGGCGGCGCTGGAGCGCTATGCGGCCGGCTTCTCGGTATTCGACCTCGCCACGGATGCATCAGCCCCGCTCGGCGTGGCCGTCGAGCGCATGTTCGAGCGGGCCATCTCGTCCGTCTGTGGCCCGCCGGGCGAGCGGGGCTGCATGATCTCGACCGGCCTTCTCGTCTGCCACCCGGATCACGCGGATCTGGCGGACGATCTGGCAGCGAGGCGGCGAACGATAACGAAGGAACTGGCAACCGGACTCGAGCGATGGCTCGGATCGGCCGAGGCGATGGAGATGGCGCGCTTCCTGTGTGCCGTCCTGCAGGGCATCGCCGTCCAGGCCGGAGACGGTGCGACACCGGATGAACTCCGCGCGATCGCGGCCGGGGCCCTGGCGGGACTTCCCGTCTCCCGACGCGCGCAACAGCACGCGCAAACAGCGACGGCACGATAGCAAAGCGCGCCCAGTAGCCGCAGACGGCAACTCGGCGGCGACGACGCTCGATGGCGCATGATCGCGGAAAATGGCGGAGAGGAAGTCCGTCGAACTCTATGTTTCAGGATGTTCGCGGATGTCCTATAAGGTGCTAATCAACCTACTGAATATTATGGATTTTGCCCGTCGTCCGTCCTAGGCTGTTTCCTGATGTTTCAGGCTATCAACGAGTCTGGTTAGGGCAAATATCAGGACAAAGGCCGTTAGGACAGATGGCACAGACTTTAAACCGGCTATCCGCTGTGGCCGTGCGTGGGCTCTCCGTGCCTGGCCGCTACGCCGATGGTGGCGGCCTCTATCTGCGCGTCGCGGACGGGGGTTCGAAGCAGTGGGTGTTTCTCTCGCGAGCCGGTGGGAAGCAGAAGGAGGCGGGGCTCGGCAGCGTTCGCGCCATCCCGCTGGCGCGTGCCCGTGAGATTGCGGCCAGCTTCCGTCAGGCCATCGCAGAGGGCCGAGACCCCATTGCCGAACGCAAGGCAGAGCGAGCGAAGCGGCGCACAATTCCGACGTTCGGCGAGATGGCGACCGAAGTGCTCGACAGCCTCAAGGCTGGCTTCAAGAACGCGAAGCACATTGCCCAATGGGAAATGACGCTGAAGGAATATGCGGCGCCTCTGCGAGAGATCGCGGTCAATGCGGTGATGACGGAGGACGTTTTGCGCGTCCTCAAGCCGATATGGACAGAGAAGCGCGAGACCGCCTCGCGCCTGCGTGGTCGCATAGAAAAGGTGCTTGACGCGGCGACGGCCAAGGGCTTCCGCCATGACGCCAATCCGGCGCGATGGAAGGGCCACCTCGACACGCTTTTACCGAAGGAGCAGAAGGCCAGCCGAGGCCACCATGAAGCGATGCCCTTTGCCGACGTTCCTGCCCTCATGGGACGGCTCCGCGACATTCCTGGCGCGTCGGCGCGCGCGTTGGAACTCACCATCCTGACGGCTGCCAGAACCGGCGAGACCATCGGCGCGACATGGGCCGAGTTCGACTTGGTGGCGAAGGTCTGGACAGTCCCCGCCGTGCGCATGAAAGCCGGACGGGAGCATCGCGTGCCGCTGACCGACCGGGCTGTCGCGCTTCTGCGCGACATGCTGCCCAGCGAGGGTAAGCCGGATCCCACCGCCTTCGTGTTCCCTGGCGGGAAGGCTGGCAAGCCGCTCTCGAACATGAGCATGACGATGGCGGTGCGGCGGCTCAAGATCGAGCCGGAGCCGACCGTGCACGGCTTTCGCAGTTCGTTCCGCGACTGGTGCGGCGAGGCAACGGCATTCCCCCGCGAAGTGGCTGAGGCTGCACTGGCGCATACGGTCGGTGACAAGGCCGAGCAGGCCTATCGGCGTGGCGACGCTCTCCTGAAGCGTCGAAAGCTCATGGAGGCGTGGGACGGCTTCCTTGAAGGAAGATCTGCCAAGGCGGGTGACAATGTGCGGGCGATCCGCCGCGCCGAATGAATAGGCGGGCCATCAAGTGATCCAATCGGCAACTATGCCGTTGAGAATAATATCTGTTCGGCTATCGTTGGTTGCAGTGGGGACTCTGTATTATTGGGGGACGCTTTGGCGCTTGAGAATCTTACGATCGGTCGCGTCTGTCTACACGAGGTTCACAGGTACGGGGACGACGGCAAGGTTGTTCCGCCTACCTACGGCACGGGACTCCTCGATCTGACCGGTCCGGCCCTCGATGCGTTCAGGGCTCGCGTCACTGCTGCGTTCAAAAGTAATGCGCGATGCATGGAGATGCAGATCCGCCAACATGCACCGGGAAGCGCATTGGCCATCGGCGCCGCGCTTAGGCATCAGCTCGACACCGATTTCCCGTCGGCTTCAAGAGAGTTTGCGGATTCACTCGCTGCCGCCCAGACATCTCGGACGATTCCCGGCGGTCTGGTGGTCGTCTTTGATGGAACCGTCGGTCAGCCAGCGAGCTCCTTTTTCGCGGTTATGAAGGCGGAGCTTCACGAGGGATTTCTTAAGACCAGCAACCTCCAAGCGCGGTTTGTGAGTGATCTTTTTTTGAGCCCAAAGACGAAGCTCTATAAGATTGGAATATTCATCTCAGACGGGGCGCGGTCAGATCAATCGTTGCCGGCTGGCTGGAGTCCAATAGTGTACGACAGTAAGTTGACCGCTAAAACGCGCGATGCCGCGGCGACCTATTTTTACAGCACGTTTCTTGGGCTCGACATCCCCGCCAACGCTGCACACCAAATCAAGAGCTTTTTTGACCAGACAAAAAACTTCATAGCATCTTCCAATTTAGATCAGGAGTCGAAAGTAGACCTCTTCAATGGGCTCTACACCTACCTGAAGGTTGAACAGGGCACGACCATTCAAGTATCCGAGTTTGCAGACCGTTATATGCCGCCAGACTTGGCAAGTGGCTATGAGAGCCACATGCGACAGCAGCGCTTCCCTACCGCCGCGGTTGCGAAGGACCTATCCGAGGTCCGTGGCTCCCTCCGCCTGCGCCGCTTCAAGTTCCCGGGGGCGATCACCCTGAGCGGGCCACCGGAGGCCGTTCGGGAACTGGTATCTATGTCGCCGTTGGTCGGCGAAGGGGGCGAGCAATGGACCAGAGTAACGATTCGCGGTCGGATCCAGTCGCAGGAATGACACGTGAGCAGGCATTCCTTGCTCGGTGGCATTCTGATCGGCCCGTCTACCTCGCTTGGGGCAACATAGTCTCCTCACGAATATCGGAGGAACTTAAGACCGCGATCGCACCCGCGCGTATAGGCGATTTTCTCAGAACAAGTGTCGAGCCGCGTCTTAAGGACGATCTCAAGCTGGTTGAAAAGGCATTCTACCGCAATAAATCATATGGCAACCCTTACGATGACATAACTGACAAGGTCGGAACGCGTTTTGTCGTTCTGCTGGGGCGAGACGTTCAGCGGGTGGCAACAATCGTCGAGGCAACTCCTGACTGGACATGGAGCAAGGATCGGGACTACGAGAGGGAACAAAAAGAGAACCCTTTCGCCTTCGGCTATGCCGCGGTTCATTTCGTCGTCCGGCCCAATAAGGATGTCGACCATGGGGATATCTGTATTACGGCAGGAACGCCGTGCGAGATACAAATTAAGACGCTGTTGCAGCATGCCTACAGCGAGATTACTCATGACACCATCTACAAGCCCCATATTGATGCAACTAGTTCTATGCGGCGAAATGCTGCAAAATCGATGGCGCTTCTCGAAGCAACAAATGATTATTTTGAACTTCTGCAGGTTGAAGTTGACAGTGCTCTCTCGCGTGTGCGCGGGATGACTGCCGATCTCTCCTCCATCTATCGTGAGGCAGTCGGAATCGATCCGAGGCCAAGCGCACTGGAGGGCCTGCTTCTTGCGGCATATGAGCCCGACGCAGGCAACTTCGAGGTCGAGATCGGAACGCTTCTTAGGGAAAAGCCCTATATCGTTGACGCCATTCGGCGGCGAGTTAGCGAGAGCAATCCGATATTCGCGCAGCCATCGATTCTGCTTGCTTACCTCGATATTTCACGATCGCCAAGGCTGGCGAAGCAGCGCTGGCCTCTTACTGAGCAGGAGCAACAGCCGCTCTTAACAGACTTGGGGGAATGAGAAGATTGACAGGGCGTTGCTCCTGCAAGTCTTCATATAGATCGCACCCGTGATTGTCTCTCGCCTCGACACCGATATGCCGACCTCTGGGGGCACTATCGATGTCCGATCCCGATGTCGGCATGAATGCCGCGCAGTTGTTGAGCGATGCTCTGGCCAAGACGCCCTGAACGTCCGTCGATAGAGTCCATCGTTCCGGCAAGCAGATTGGCCTTCGCCTGCGCCTTGTCGAGCGCGGACGTGTCCACCTCCAGCTTTATGGTCCGGTTCAGCCCGTCGATGACATCGCCGGTTTCCTTCGCCTTGGCGGAGGCGTCGTCCAGGCTGTGCATTTCCATCGTGGCGCGCCCTCGCGCCGCTTCCGGATCTGCCCGGTATTCATCGGCCGCCCGCCGCGCGCGCTCCATCGTGCCGGGGTCGACCTGCCTCACCGAATGGGCCGCCATATCCTCGCGCGTCGGCGGCGCGGCTGGGTCGGGGAAGAATCTCGAGGCGTCGTTCCAGAGGCGTCCGACCATACCGCTCGTGCTGAGGTCGTAACCCGCCGGCAATTGCTTGTCCGGCTTCGGCAGGACCGACAATAGGCTGTCAATTCCCCACTTGCCGAGCTCATACGCAGCGACCTGCGGGATGATGCTGCCGACCATATTCAGCAAGCCGCGGTTGCCGCCGGAGCCGGCGCCAGGCGCGCCGCCGCCGCCAAGGGCGGCCTCGCCAGCCTGAACGCCAGCCGCCCGCGTCAGCGCCGCCGCAGCAACCGATAGCTCACCTGCCGAGGTTGTAAGCGCTGTAGAGGCCTTGAACTCGAGAAGCGTGTTCACGAGGCCCCATGCGGAAACAAACTCGGCAACCTTGCTGGCGGCAATTCCAAGAGAACTGCCTACCGCCAGGATGGTCGGATCCAGTTCGGCGATGTGCTGGATTGCCTTACCCGCAGCATTGGTTGCCGCGGTGAGGAAGCCGCCCTGCCCATTGGCATCCAGTGAGCGGGCGATGGCGGTCTCCAAGTTTTTGACCGAGCCCTCAAACCGGTCGACGGCGCCGGAGAAGCCGGCCCGCCGCGCATCGCTGATCGATTGGCCGAAGTCATCCGGAGCGTTTGCAAGAGCATCGCGATATTCTCCGAACAGAGCCGGATCCTTCAAAGCAGCGCCGATGCGCGCGCCCTGCTTGTCCGTGAAGAACGCGTTCAACTGCGCAAGCGTCGGGTTCGCGGCCATGATGGCGCTCAGCAGGCCCTCACTGTCGATGCTCTCGACCGAATTCTTCCAGAAGCTGGCGGCGAACTTCGCCACCTTGTTCGCGTCCGTGGCGCGGACGTTGCCCTTCCTGTCCTTTGTGAAACTGCCGGACGCCGCCTCAGAAAATGCCTGAATGAACGCGTCCTGATCCCCCGCAACGTCGCCATCGCCTACGGCGGTCTGCAGCGAAGCCATACCCTCGGGCGTGAGCTTCTTGCCGAAATTTCGTTCAAAGGCGCGCGCCATGTTGTCGGCGCTGATCGGGCCTGCCTTGGCAAAATCGTTGTAGTTGATGCCCATGCTATCGAGCGCAACCATGCCCTTGCTCGTGGGGCTCACCAGTTTGGCCGCCATCGTTCGAACCGCGACGCCAGCTTCATCGCCGTGGATGTTCGCGCGGCGCATGAGCGCGGCTGTAGCGCCAAGCGTCTCGTCGGATAGTCCGGCGCTGCTCCCCGGCATCGCGCCGTATTTGAAGAACTGCCTGATATCCTCGTCGTCGAGACCGCCGATCTTGGCGAGCTTCACAGACTGGTTCACGACCCTCTTCATCGTGGCCATGGCCTCACCGGCATCCTCTATATGCTTGCCGGTACCGAAGATGATGCCTTCAAGCGTGTTCACAGCATCCGGAAGACTCGTTCCCATCGCGCCGGCATAATTGGCGGCTTGCTCGACGAACGGCGGGATGAAGTTCGGGTTGATCTTCTTCTGCGCCAGATTGGTTTGCGCCTCGAGCACCTGCAAGTCATTGAAGCGCGTAGTGGCGCCCATATGGATCGCCTGCTGAACGAACGGCTCCTGCTGTGCGGGGGAGAGGTGCAGGATCGCGGCCTGGAAGCGCCGTTTGTCGTCGAATTCCTTGTAGGTCTCCGCTGTGCCATGCACGAGCTCGGTCGCCTTCTCGCCGACATACATGCCGCCGACCATGAAGCCGACGTTCGCGCTCTCCCTCAAGAGCAAGCGGCGGGCAGCGAGCTTCGCCTGTGCGGCGGCCGCCCGCTCTTCGGCCAGGGTCTGAGCCCGGATGGCCGCGGTCGTTTCTGCGATGGCTGCCCTTGCCCTTGCCTCGGCCGACGCCAGGTGGTCGACGGACGCGCCGAACTTGTTCATTTCGGAGTTTGCTTGGCGGATCGCAAACTTCTGCGAATCGACCGCGCTCTGCGCGTCCCGCAGCTTTGCCGTCGCCTTCTCATAGGCGGCGGCCATCTTGGCCGTTGCTTCCGGCGCAGCCATCAGGGCGTTCGAAAGATCGCGGACGCGGGCGCGCGCTTTTTCCGCCTGCCCCTGCAGATCGGCAAGCCGCTTCTGCAAATCGCGGACGCCCGTCACCCGCTCCGCCTGCGCCTGCAGCGTGGCGAGGTGCTGGCCTAGCTTCTGAACTTCGGCCGACTGCGCGCCGACGTGCTGTTCCTGCTTCGCGATGCCGCCAAGGGCGCGAGCGACCGCCTCCGCCTGTTTCGATGCCTCATCCTGCAGGCGGATGATGAGTTCGGCGACAGATGCGGTCATTCGGTTTTGGCTCCAGTTTGGGCGTTAGCGGACGATGATGCTCGCGACCGCCAGTTGCGCGATGGCGGCGGCCTTCTGGTTCGTGGTGATGCCGTCCGGCCAGACGATTTCGCCGCCGTTCACCTCGCACTCCCGCACATAGGCGGCGCCACGCCGATCGGCAGACGCGGCGAAGGCCGGGCCATACAGAATGGCGGCGGCCACCTGCAGACCGTTGAGCGCCGTGAGATCGAGTTGCTTGAATTTCGTGCTTGCGGCGACGGTGATGTCGAACCCGTCGCCGGCTACAAAGTCCGTGCCGCCATCAGTGATGACGCCCTTGATGTCGTCGTTCACGGCGACCACGCCGCCCGCGCCAGCCGCGATCACGTAATCGCCAAGCACGAAGCCGTCGGGGTCCTCGAGGCGGAAGGTGCCGCCATTGGTAACGGCGGTAATGCAGCGCAGCGTATAGACGCCGGCCTTGGCGCCGCCAAGCACGGGATTGGTGGCGTCCAGCACGAAAGTGCCGGTGCCGGTGTTGCCGCCGGCCTTGGCCGCCGAGGTGGCCGCGCCGGGCGCCTTGGCCAGCACGGTGCCAGGCTGCAGGTCCGCGCCGGAGCCGACGATAATGGCCTCACGCGAACGGTATCCGTTGGATTCGGAAACGATGAACTCGGCCGCATGACGGCCTTCCGTGATGACTGCCGGCATAATTTTACCTCCTATTAATCTTGCTGTTCATCAAGCGTGCGGATCGCTATTGGACGCACGCTGAGGCCGCGACGTTCGGATACTCGGTCAACTGCCGCGTTCCATCCGGCCTTGACCTCGTCAGCGCGATTTGCATCGGACGCAGTCGCATGGATACCGCTGGTGTAGATCTCCGTAGCCTCCTCGGCAGTCGCCTTGGCGTCGAAAACGGCGGCGCGTGCAGCTTCGACCGTCATGCCGCAGCCAATGGCTGCAGCCAGGTCAAACGAGACACCGAGGCCGGCCGCCTGGCATTGCAACGTGGCCAAGCTGGCGCAGCGCTCTTTCTCGGCCGAGAAAAGCTTCTCTTGGGCTTCTCGACGAATGGCCGCTTCGGCCCGCCGCTGCGAGTCCTGCTCCCGTTGCTCGGCCTGGCGCTCAAGGGCGGCGGCCTCAAGCCGCTCGTGTTCAAACCGCGCCTCCGCCTCACGATTCGTAAAGGCGACGGCGGCCTCAGCGAAGTCGAGCGGGCGACCGGCAACGTGCTCAAGCTCTGGCTGCGCCGCGAGCACCGACTTTCTGAAGCCGCCCGGTCCACGAAACAAGGGGCTGCCGGCAAAGCCGGTCGTGGGGAAAGCGGCCGCGCGCGATCCCGGCGCGCCAGTCATCGCACGCGCCTTCCGCTTCACAACCTCAAACGATCGCATTTGCTTCTTCGCCATCACAGTCATCCTCTTCGTCTAGCCTCAGGGCGCGGCGGCGGCGGCGCTCGGGTTCGCGCGCTCGACGGCGCTCGTTTCGCTCTTCGGCCCATTCGAGGCCGTCGCTGTCTGTTCCGATAAGGTCCGCGGTCGGCCGAGCGTCCGGATCCCTGCTGCGGCGGATCTTGCCGTCGTGCGCCGGCCTGTCCGGCTCGGGCAATGCCCACAGGTCCGCCAGCATGGCGAGGGCCTTCCGCAGGCGCTTGATGCACCGGGTTCCGCCCGCGCGTTCGTCATAGCCGCACACGCTGATCACGATGTTGCCGAGGTCGGTCAGCCGGATAGGGGCGCGGGCTTCCTCAACCACCACGCCGCGGCGGCAGGCAACTTGAATCGCCCCGTCGCTACCGGCGACGGCGAGCCCGGCCGCAACCAGCGATCCCCACAGGCGGCGACGATTCTCGACATCTTCCGCCGGATCACGCCTGATGCCTTCGCTCGTCTTCTCGCCCCACGACTGCGTCACCCGAGCCACCCGGATCGCCCGGCGAAACATTCTACCCAGCAGATCGCCCGCTTCGAACTCACGCCCCGATATCATCCGGCGCCTGGCATAGGCGTCCAGCACGGTCGGTTCGAGGATCTGCGTGCCGATTGTCAGCGTCATGCCGCCGGCAGTGACGTCGCGTGGCACGATGCGATGGGCGGCGCGTTCAAGCCGCTGCGGACTGCCAAAGTCAGACGTGCGGGCCGGCACGATTTCGTCGGTCATCGGATTAGTTCAAGACGCGGGGCAAGTCGGCGGCTCGGCCGGCGGATGTAATTCCGAGCGCGTCGAAATCTACGGTCAGATCGAAAATGCCGGCCGCGGCCTCCAGCCCGTCTAGGATCGCGCCCCTCATTTCCTGCTCGGCCTCACTGGCGGCACTCGACACAGTAGATGCTCCAGCGAGCGCCGCCACGTTGACGACAACGCCGATGGCAGCTTGAGCGGCTGTGGCTAGAGCAGCCTCATCACCGGCGGCTCTTGCTCGCGTGATTTCCGTCTGGTGAACCCGGAGCGCTGAAAGCAGCCGCTCGGTCAGCCGCAGCGCCGCTGGCCAGTCATTCATGCGGTAGCCCCCGGCAGCGTCGGCTTCGTGTTTGCGATCTCATCAAGCTGCACGCGGACATAGCGGTCCAACACCGCCATCAGCGCCTTGGGGTCACAGCCGATTTCGGCGGCCATCTCCTGGCCGTACCGCGTCGCGAAATTCTGCCACTTCGTCGACTGCAACCGGGCAAAGGCTGAAAGAGCGCGGCGAACTTCCTCACGATCGACCAAGCTTCCATTCTTCTCGGCGATTTGAAGACGGACAAAGGTTTCGTCGGCGACCAGCTTTCGGCGTCGCGCCTCTGTCAGATCCGTCGCCTCAGCGGCGCCTTCGTCATCCCCGTTGCCTTGGCGGGAAAGAACGTCGCGTTCCGACACGGACCCGGCGCGGTCGACGGTCGACGCCAGCCATCGGCGGGCTTCGACGACTTTGACGCGTCCGGCATCGGTGCACGGCATGCCCATGCCCCGCCATTGGCTGACGCGCTGCCGTGAAACCCCCTCCGCCCTGGCGAATTCGGCCTGACTTACAGTATTTGGCGCACTTGTCTTCACGGATAGCTCACAACATCGAAGACTAATTGAAGTACTCACGACTGCCTTGACGGATCACCAAATTGCGTCAAGTCGATTCCAAAGCCTGCCACTAGCGGACATCTGCGAGGCAGCGCTCACCCGCATGGCCGGGGTGGGTTCCCAGTACCTTTTGCCGGGAGTGGGGGGTCTAGGGGTGCTCCAGGCTCCCATTGCCCCACGCCCGCGCGATGGCCTCGTGCCGTAGCTTCCAGCGGCCATCTCGTGTTCGTCCCTCGATCGAAGAGCCTGCCGACGCCATAAGCCCCACGGCTCGCGGGGAGCCGCCGGCACCCCGCCCGGCATTCGGCAAGGTGGGGGCGACGCGGCAACAGAGGGCGAAACCGCGTCGCCCCAGCCGGCAGCACGCATGCCAACGCGCTGCGGGCTGTTCTCATGTTCTTTCACCTCCCGATGAGGGCCGCTCATGCCGAAGCCGCTTCTGGCGCTCGGCAACCGCGTCCAAAGCGTCGCTCCAGGCCGCTTCCATGGCGGTCGACGGCGCTGCACTCCGGGGGTATTCCCTGCCGACATAAGCCGACGAGATCACCTGTCGCTGTCGCCACCGCTTCGGCTTGCATGGCGCCTGCCGGGAGGGGGAGTCGGTGTTCATCATGCGAGCTCATGGTCGGGCGCCAAGACGACGGCGGGCGATGCGTCACCGCGCCTGCCAAACGAGCCGCCGTCCGCTTCAATTTCGCGGATGGCGATTTCTTCGGTGATTTCCAGCGCCTCGCGCTCGGCCTCGAGTTGCTCGCGTTCGTCTGCAGCGGCGGCGGGGTCTATTCTCATGTCGCCGTCGGTCAATCCGGCCTCGGCCTCGCTGGCGAGCCAATCACGAAGCCGTTCAGGACTAAGAAGGGCCAGCATCTCGACCGCGGTTACGGCCCCAAGGTCTTCTGCGATGCGACCGGCGGCGCTGCCATCCCGCCACGATTCCGCACCACCACCGATGATGGCGACGACCCCAACTTTCAGTTCTGCCCGCTGACGGATGTCCGTAGCCAGCGCGTCGACCCGTTTCCGGATCTCATCCGAGCTCGGCGCGGCACGCTCGATATCCCTTAGTCGGCCATCGATATTCCCGAGGCGCTGCCGGCATTCCGCAATACGCTCGACGGGGGTAGCGGAGGGTGCAGTCTTAGGTTTTGCGCCCATCACAGCCCCAATCTTTCCGCGATCGGGAGCGGGAAGTTATTCGCCTTGGCGAACTCGCGGCACGATTCAGCGAGATTGCGGCGCGGATAGTACTCAGAATGAACAGCCGCGATCTCCTGCCCAAGCTGCGCGGCGTAAGCCTCTAGCTCCGCGAGCTCGGATTGCGCTCGCTCGACGTGCTTCCCGTCAACGACCGATCCTGATCGCAAGTGGGCTTCGCTGGTCCTCGCGGACATGATCTGACGGCGCAACTCCGCGCGCTCTTCGTTTAGTTTTTCACCGATGGCACGCTGAAGATCAGCCTCCCGAAGGAACCGGCGCAGTCGATCAGGATCTATAGAGAATTTCGTGTTTGGCATAATGATGCCAATCAAGCACATCTACAAATATATGTAAAGATATTCGTCACGTATACGATTGCACGGCCAATTTACTGAAATAGTTAGATATGTCATCGATAAACTCTGCTTTTGACACCTCAAATATTTATCGCGATGCAGTGACGATTGATCATTTCCACTCGTCACTGCTTGAACTGGGCAGCTCAGCCTCGCGTAGATTGGCGGCGCTGCGCCTCTTCGAAGGCTTCGAGGTCGTCGAGCCGGTAAAGCGCTCGGCCGCCGATCTTGGTAAAGCGAGGCCCCTTGCCGCGGGACCGCCATGTGTCGAGCGTCGAAGTCTTGACTATGCCACCCCATCGCTCGCTCACCTGCTGCGCGCTCAAAAAAACCGGACGGGCGCGCTCAGACATTCGCCGCCCCCTTGCTCTCGGAGCGTCCTAAAGCGATCCGGCGAACCGCCCGGATGCCGAGCATCAACCGAATGTCATAGTCCTGCTCAACAACATTCGTCATCAGGTTAAGGACTTTGACGAGGTCATCCATCGTCTTGGCCTTGCATATCCCAATGACCTGCCGCGCGGCCTTGATTTCGTCTCGCGCGTCCGACATCGAAACTTCTTCGAAGGTCATTGCCATCCTCCTCATCTGTTAACCGATGATTTAAGAATTAGCGGGCACTATACGTTTACGTCAACAGAAATATACTTACAAATATCCATGTCTATTTGCAAATACGTTTGCGGATTGCAAATCGATGCTTGCGGCTCAAGCCAGTTGAGCACGACAGGTCTGCGGGTGACGGACCAGTGCTACAGAGTGCAGCGCGTTCGGCGCTTAACCCATTGAAAGTGCTGAGGTGTAGAAAGGGAGGATGAAAACATTTTGAATGCGCGCGCACGCATTGGAAAGTTTTGTACCCACACCTATTACACTTCAACACTATCAATGGGTTACGAGGCGCTTTCTACTTAAGCGCGACACTTGCCTACACTTCTCTCGGTGGGCGCTACCAGTGATTGTAGGTAGGACAGCTGACTCCGTGTGCCCTCATGCCGTCGCTGCGGCGCCGCAGTTCAACGCCATCGATCCGGGCCAACCGTTGGCCAAAGACGTTCGGAGCCGGAAGGCTTGAATCCCGGAAGCCCACGTCGACGGCCCATTGTCGAAAATGCCGATAGAGGTCCCGGGTCGATGGCCAGCCGCCCTCAGGCGGCGTTGCCGAGCGCTGAAGGCTGGCCGAGGCCCAATCGTCAATGGGGTCGACGCGAAGCCACTCGCGCAAAGCGGCCTCGCTGGACGCCGGGACTGTGAACCGGCCGCTCATCTTCACGCGCCGCAGACCGCCGACGGCGAACCCCAGAAGCGCGTTCATCTCTTCAGCGGCAATCCTGTCAGAAACCCCCGCAATCATCTCGTTCTGAGGGATGGTTCGATTGAACGGCAGCACGATGAAGCGCCGCTGCAGCCCGCGGTCGAGACCAGCGTTAAACACTGGCAGGCTGTTCGTCGTGAAAACGTGCTGCGCGATTGGATTGAACCGCGCGGCAGATTTGTAGACGTCACGCGCCGTGACAGCTTCACCGGTGATGCATCGTTTGAGGATCTCGCCCCCGATAGATCTGCCGCCGGCTTCGTCGGCGACGTTGAGAGTCTTCCCTGCCAGCCCAACGAGCCGCCGCTCGTCTGCAAAATCCGACGGCGCAAGTCCCGAGATCGCATAGTCAGGAAGGAGCAAGGTCACGATCTTCGCGACGGTGGATTTGCCGTTGTCCGCGGAAGCGCCATGGAAGATGACCGCCTTAGGTTGGGCCAGGCGCGTAGCCCCGCCGCTGGCGGCTACGCCCATAACCTCGGCGATCAGATGCTGCTTTTCGGCGGCATCATTGTCACCTCGGAAAGCACCGTCGAAGATGCGACGTACCAGACTTTCACTAGGCGGCTCGTGCGGAGTGTTGAAGTCGTAGTCGGCATCGACCACGAACCGGATCCGGCCAGCGGGCGAGTGCGGCGCGATTTCGACAACGCCCTGATCGGAGACCTTTATCAGCCCGCTCCGACAGGGAATGCCGGCGACGGGAGCGCTGAAGAATCGGTGGTCGCTCAGAATGGTGGAGAGCTCGCGCGCAATGCCGTCGACGGCACGGCTGCTGAGCGTCAGGGGCTTCTTTCCTCGCGCAAATATCTCGGCGCCGTCGAGCGTGTGTATAGCTCGCCGGACGTCGGTGACGTCGATCTGGCGCCAGCATGGGGCGATGTAGCTCCAGAAGCCGCCCTCGGCGAAAACCACACCGGGTGCCTCGCGCTGAATTTCGGCCGCCAGCAACATTGAGCACTCGACCTCGCCGCCATGATCGAGCCCGCGCCCGCGCACGATACGAGCGGCACGTTCAATCGGGTTGGGCGCAGTCATGACGCGCCGCCGAAGGGAGGCAATTCGGCATCGCTCATTTGGCGGTCTCCAGCGCTGGCTCAAGCCGGAACTCGCCGCGTGGACCCAGCAGCCGACGTATTTCAGCGAGCTCGTCCTCGAACATTTCGAGTGCCGCCGCCGCACCGTCACCATGATCCGCTGCGGCCGGCTCGCCGAAAAACCGGGCGCGATCGATCGCATCGGCCTCCCGACATAGCCACAGAACGGCGTCGAGCAGTCGATCTGCGGCGGCTTCCACGGTCGTTGGTTGACGGCGGCAGCCGGTCCGCGCGGACAGCGCCCAACTATCCCGACGAAGTTCGCAGCGAAGGGAGTCGACTAGGTCGAGCAGCAACCGCGCCCACCTCAACGCTGCGAGGTGCGGGCAGTATCGATACGGGTCGCCGTGGTCGGCCGCTGCGCGCGCGATTGAGGTTCGGGCGGATCGCAAGGCAAACCTGGCAAGCTTCAAAAGCGCCCCGGGTTGGCGGCAGCGTTCAGCCTCGGCGATTAGGTCAAGGAGCAGGTCGAGTCGGTGACCGGCTGGGCCAACGAGGTCGCGGAACGGATCGCGCCAGGTGGAGCCCATCGCGGGCCGACGCGTTTGCAATTTGCAAATGTCGGATTGACCGTCGCCGGGATTTTCCGTATTCATTTCATATCGGCGACCAACGTCGCCGCCCCAATGAAAGTCGATCGAAGCCGCCGCCAAGCACCCGCGATCAGACGCATTACGAAAGCCCCGCCACCCGCCAGGTTGGCGGGGCTTTGTCATTTCAGATGGCTTAGACATTACTCAGGACGCGCGACGGAAGCTCTCCGCCGACGCGAGAAAGCGCTCTATCTCGCGCGCAGAAACCATCGTCCGGCCGCCTACCTTGATTGCGTGAATTTCTTCTCGCCACAGAAATCGATAGAACGTCGTTCGACTGATCCCAAGGTTCGCAATAACCTCGTTGACAGTCAAAAGGCGACCGCCTGGAAGTTTCGTGTCTGTACTCACAACATGTTTCTCCTTTGCATCTATCAATGGTGAAACGATATGGAACAGCTTGGTTGGCCTCAAGCGCGAACAATAGAAAAAATCGATATGTCAATCGAGATATATACGTGGCGTATATGTATTATTGTTGGTACGTCACAATTGACCAACGACAACAACGCCTTGTCTAATTCTGTGGATAACTATTTCGTATGTCAGGCCTGAAAGCCGCAGGCGCTTGCGGCGACTGATTTTAATCTGCTGAGCGCGGCTCGCGCGCGAGCAGCGGCACCGCGGGCACGGCCACAACAGGGCGCACATGAGCCGAGAGTACGCACCACTGCCTGTCGATTCGTGGCGCCGTCGCCGTCGGGGAGCTACCGACGTACAGGTAGCCCGGACAACACACATGAGAGGCAGGACGCGCCGCCACGGGACTTGCCCGCGCTTCTGTTAGGACAACCGTTAGGGCAAGCCGAACAGTAGTTTCAGATTAGTCAATGAAATCAACGCAATAAGCGAAGGGAATGGCGGAGAGGAAGGGATTCGAACCCTCGAGACGGTTTTAAGCCGTCTACTCCCTTAGCAGGGGAGCGCCTTCGGCCACTCGGCCACCTCTCCGCCGCCGGGTCTACAAGACCGATCCGGCGTAAACAAGGGCTTTTGCCAGTTTCCCCGAACTAAGTGGCGGCGAAAGCCCGCCCGCGCAGCCTTTGGACGCGCGCGACGCGGCGTCGGGTGCGTGCGCCGGCAGCCTCGCTGGCACGGTGGGCGAACAGCGCGCGCCTCGCCATCGCCGATCGATCCCGCGGCTTTGATTCCGCGGGCCCGCGGCCGCCAATCATCGGGGCATTCCGGATTTTCCCGCCGTCCACTGCCACCGCTCGCAGGCTCCCTTGACAGCCGCCGCGGATCGGCTAGACGTGGCGTGAGTAAACGATAACCCAAGCAACAATAGCCCCCAGCGCGGAACGCCAATGGCGCGCTCGAAAGTCTCCCTTCAGGACATCGCAGGCCGGCTTGGCGTTTCCGTCAAGACCGTGTCTGGCGCCCTCAATGGCGACGGTTCGATTCGCATGGCCGACGACACGCGCCAGCGCATCCGGCTCCTGGCGGACGAACTCGGCTATGTGCCCAACATCGTGGCGCGCGGGATGCGGCAGGGCGTGATGCCGATCATCGGCATCGTCGCCGATGGCCTGATCACGCAGCCCTTCGCAACGGAGATCATGCGCGCCTTCGACAATGCGATGCGCACGGACGGGCTCTCGGTGATCGTGACCAGCACCGGCAGCGGCCGCAGCGTCGAAGCGAGCCTCGCCGGGCTGCAGCAATTGATGCCGCGCGCGATCGCCTATGCCGCGATGTTCCACCAGGTCGTCGACCTGCCGCCCGAGGCGCAGGATGCCATCGGCCTCATGATCAATTGCCGCGACGGCGACGGCACCATCCCGGCGCTGGTGCCGGCCGAGCGCGATGCCGGGGCGACGATCACGCGCCGCCTGATCGACGCCGGACGGCGGCGGATCGCCTTCCTCAACCTGCCGGGCCTCCTCGCGGGAGAGCTGCGCGCCGAAGGCTTTCGCGAGGCGCATCGCGAAGCCGGTCTCGTCGTCGATGAAGCCCTGATGCTGCCGGCAACGCGTGGCGTCTACACCAACCAGGCACGCAGCCTCGTCTTCGAACATGTCGCGGCGCTGATGGCGCTGCCGGAGCGGCCCGATGCGATCCTCTGCGGCAATGACCGCGTGGCGCTCGAGGTCTATGGCGCGCTGCGCCGCCACGCCCTTCGCATTCCGGACGACGTCGCAGTCGCGAGCTTCGACAACCAGGTCGAAATCGCGGCGCGGCTCGATCCGCCCCTGACCACCATGGCGCTGCCGCACAGGGCCATGGGGAGACGCGCCGCTGAGATCCTGGCCGGGCACGGCGCCCCGGCACGAACCATCGAGGAGATCCCGTTCCGGCTTGTCGAACGCGCTTCGATCTGAAGCGGACGGAACGGTTTCACGGGAGAGGAATGCCATGAGACTGCGATTGGGTAATCGTTTACTGACAACGCTCTGCGCCGGCACGATGCTGGTGGGCGCGCTCGGCGCGGCCGAGGCCGAGACGCTGAAACTGATGTTTCAGGGCGACGCCTATGAAATCAAGACCATCACGGCGGTCGCCCAGAAGTTCGAGGCGGCCAATCCCGGCGTCAAGATCGACCTGATCAACACGCCGCACGACGCCTATAACGAGAAGGTCGGCGCCGCGGTCTCCGCCAAGGCCATCCCCGACATCCTCGAGCTCGACGGTCCGTTTCTGGCGAACTATGTCTGGTCCGGCATGCTGCAGCCGATCGACGGGCTGGTCGACAAGGCCATCATCGACGACATGACGGCGTCGAACATCGCGCAGGGCACCTACCCGATCGACAAGAAGCTCTATGCCGTCGGCCTCACCGACTCGACGGTCGTGCTCTATGGCAGCCGCAAGCAGCTGACCGAACTCGGCATCCGTATCCCGACCTCGGTCGACGATGCCTGGACCAAGGACGAGTTCCTGGCCGCGCTGCAGAAGCTCTCGACGGCGCCGGGCGTCAAGTGGCCGATCGACCTCTTCCGCGCCTATGGCACGAAATCCGAATGGATCACCTATGGCTATGAGCCGCTGCTGATCTCGATGGGCTGCGACGTGATCGATCGCACGACGTGGAAGGCCGAAGGCACGCTCGACGGCGCGGCCTGCCTTGCCGCCGTCAAGATGATGCAGGATTGGGCCCAGAAGGGCTGGGTCGTGCCGCAGTCCGCCGGCGCCAACCAGTTCTACGCCGCCGGCCGTCCGGCAGCGCTTGCCTGGGGTGGTCACTGGTTCTACGCCGAAGCGCAGGCCCAGATGGGTGACGACGTCGTCGTGATGCCGCTGCCGAAGTTCGGCGAGAAGGGCGCGAGCCCGAACGCGACCTGGATCTATGCGATCTCGAAGGACACCGCGAACCCCGCGCTCGCCGGCAAGTTCCTCTCCTTCATGCTGCAGGATCCGGACTATCGCGCCGGCTATCGTGATCACGCCGGCTTCCCCGGCCTGAAGTCCTTCGCCGCCGCCTCGCCGCTTTATGCACCGGGCGGTGCCATGGCGGTGGCCTTCGAGCAGGCGTCGAAGACCGCCGTGCCGCGTCCGCCGCATCCGGCCTATCCGACGATCACGCTCGCCTTCCAGCAGGCGATGACCAACATCTTCGACGGCGCCGACGCTCAGCAGGAGCTGACCAAGGCGGCGAAGGAGATCGACGCCGATATCGCCGACAATGACGGCTATCCGCCGTTCGGCGGGGCGAACTGAGGCCAGGCCATCGCGCGCCGCGTCGTCATCGACGCGGCGCGTCTTTCGAGGCTCCGGGAGGTTTCATCAATGTCGACCGAATCCCTGGCTGCGGGCCCTGCCCGCCGGCGTGGGCCGCTCTTCGGCGGCCGGATCCAGGAACTCGGCATGCTGCTGCCGGCGCTGGCGCTCATCGCCGCCTTCCTGCTGCTGCCGTTCCTGTCGTCGTTCCGCATCGCGCTGACCAATGAGCGGCTGATCCCGCGCCCGGTCCCGGCGCGCTTCGTCGGCCTCGCCAATTTCCAGCAGATCATCAGCGATCATGATTTCTGGCAGGCGCTTTGGAACGTCGCGCGCTTCACGGTCATGGTGCTGCCGGTGCAGTGCGGCTTCGCGCTCGCCATCGCGCTGCTGCTCAACCAGAAGCTGCCGTTCCGCAACTTCTTCCGGGCGCTGTTCTTCCTCCCCGCCATCACGTCGATGGTCGTCGTCTGCGTGATCTGGGCGACATTGTTCCAGTATCCGACCGGCCCGTTCAACCAGATCCTCGGCGTGCTCTCCTTCGGCATGGCGCAGCCAATCGACTGGCTCGGCAATCCCGATTGGGCGATGCCTGCGATCGTGCTCCTCTCCGCCTGGCAGGCCTATGGCTTCCAGATGATCGTCTATCTCGCCGGCCTTCAGGGCATCCCGGAATCGCTCTACGAGGCGGCGCGGCTCGACGGCGCCAGCCGCTGGCAGCAGTTCCGCTATGTGACGATGCCCTCGCTCCGGCAGACGCACATCTTCGTGCTGATCATCACGACCATCCAGGCCTTCAAGCTGTTCACGCAGGTCAACATCCTCACCCAGGGCGGACCGCGCGGCACCACCGATACGCTGGTGCACTACATGTTCGAAGCCGGCTTCGTGAACCAGCGGCTCGGCCTCGCCTCGGCCGTCGCCATCCTGCTCTTCTTCATCGTTCTGGCCGTCTCGCTCGTGCAGCGCTTCGTCGTGAAGGATCGTCCATGACCACGCTCTCGCAACCTGCCGCCGCCACGGCGTCCTCGCCGAAGGACTTGCCGCGCGACTGGGCCAGCATCATCAAGTTCGTCGCGGTGCTGATCCTGGCGCTCGTCATCATCTCGCCGCTGATCGTGCTGGTGGTCGGCAGCCTGAAGCCCGACCGCTTCCAGATCCTCGCCGACATGGGTTCGTTCCGCGCCTTCTGGGTCAGCGAGCCGACCTTGCAGAACTTCCGCGACATGTGGGTCTTCTCCGGCGCCCTGCCCTTCGGCCGCTACCTGATGAACTCGCTGCTGATCCTGTTCATCACCGTTCTCGGCGGCATCTTCATCAATTCCATGGCCGCCTTCGTTCTGGCCTGGGGCCGGCTGCCCGGCCGCGCGATCATCCTCGCGGGGCTGATCGGCCTCTACATCGTGCCGCAGGAATCGATCGTCCTGCCCCTGCTGACGATCATCAACAAGATCGGTCTTTCGGACAGTTTCGCGGCGCAGATCCTGCCCTTCATGGCGAGCCCGCTCTACATCTTCCTGATCTACCAGTTCTTCATCCAGATCCCGCGCGACATCTACGACGCCGCGACCGTCGATGGCGCCGGGCCGTTCCGGATCTACTGGTCGATCTTCCTGCCGATCAGCATGCCGGTGCTCGCGACCGTGGCGATCCTGCTCGGGATCGAGACATGGAACCAGTATCTGTGGCCGCTGATGGTGACGCAGACCGATCGCGCCCGCCCCATCTCGGTCGGCATCGCCTCGTTCTTCGGTACCGGCACCGTCTACTGGAACAACGCCATGGCTGCGTCGGTCATGATGATGATCCCCGTTCTGATCTTCTATCTCGCGTTCCAGAAATGGTTCGTCAGTTCCTTCATCTCCTCAGCCGTCAAGGGCTGACGCCTCTGCCAAGGATCGCAGGACCATGACCATCGACTTCGCGCTCAATGCTGGCGAGACGCTACATATCTTCCAGAAGCCGATCGGCGGCAGCCCCGCTTCGCGCGTGACGCTCACCACCGCGGACGGCGCCGTTCTGGACCTTTCCGGCCCGGTGTCCGACGATTTCACGCGGACGGAAGCGGCCGGGCTCGCCGGCGGGCCGGCCAGCATCGCCTTCGACGGAGCCGACACGGCCGTGTCGCTCGTCTATGCCTTCGATCCGGCGGCAGTGACGACACGCGGCATTCGCACGCTGTTCACCACCGAGCGCAACCAGCCCAACACCGCGCGCTACCGGCTGCATTTCACGCCGCCCTTCGGCTGGATGAACGATCCGAACGGCCTGGCGCAGATCGGCGGGCTGACGCATCTGTTCTATCAGCATTATCCGCACAGCCATCGCTGGAACACGATGCACTGGGGCCACGCGGTCTCGGCAAACGGCATCGACTGGACCGACCTGCCGATCTTCCTGTTGCCGCGTGACGAACTGCTCGCCGACGACGACAAGGTCGGCGGCGTCTTTTCCGGCTCGGCCGTGAACCAGCCGGATGGCGGGCTGCGCGTCTACTATACCGACCGCCAGGACGACCGCCTGCCGAACTGGGAATGGCAGATGACGGCGCTGACGAACGACCTCGTTTCGGTCGGCCCCTCGGCGCCGGTCGTGAGCGAGACGCCGGCCGTCCCCGGCTTCGGCAAGAATTTCCGCGACCCCTATGTGTTCAAGGGCCCGGACGGCCTCTGGAAGATGCTGCTCGGCGGCGGAACCGACACGTCGGCCGTCGTCCTGCTCTATGAGTGCGAAGATGCGGCCGGTGTCGATGGCTGGCGCTTCGTCGGCGTGATCCATGAGGAGCCGACGACACAGAAGCTGCCGGCCGAATGCCCGTGCATGGTCGCGCTCGACGGCGAGGGCGCGGGGCTGCATGTGCTCATTCTCGGCCTGCTCGGCTCGCGCGACGAGGTGAGCCGCCGCCGCAACATCACGGTCGCGATGGTTGGCCGGTTCGACGGCAGGACCTTCGAGCCGATCGCCCGCGAGGAACTCGACTACGGCACCGATGCCTATGCCTTCCAGGGCATCTCCGGCAAGGATGGCGCCTTCGGCATCGCCTGGGCGGCGAACTGGACGGACGTGTTCAAGGACCGCGATTTCCCCAGCGCGATGACGTTCCCGCGCCGCTTGGTCTGGAAGAACGGCGAGCTCTCGACGCCGCCGATCGATGCGGTTGCGACGCTGCGCCTGCCCGAGCCGGCGGTGGCGCTACCCCCGGGCAACACCCCCGTGCCGCTTCGGAACGGCCTCGGCGAGATCGAGATCGCGCTCGGCGCGCCGGGCGGGCCCTTCGCCATCGCCTTCGCGCATTCGACCTTCGGCATCTCGCTCGGCTATGACGGCGCGACGCTGGAGCTCCACTTCAAGCAGCCGGGCTCGCGCCCCTCGCCGCGCTATTTCATCGAGGACATCGCGCCGAAGACGCTGCGCATCTTCGTCGATGTCGGCCTCATCGAGATCTATGTCGATGACGGCCGCTGGTGCATCACGAAGCGGATCGACAGCGACGAACCGATCACGGCGGTGACGCTCGAGGAGGCGTCCGGCGTCGACACGGCAATCTTGTTCAACTTGAGGCCGCAGGGCGCCTGACGAAGCCCGCGCGGGGGCGGCTTCTTGCCGCCCTCGCCGACGCTTGGTGAGCCTTGCCGTCCCCATCGCCGCAGCTATCGTCGGCGCGATCCCATTCCGGAAGCGGACAGAGCGGGCTGACGCGCCCGACACTCCGCTTGGAACGGGGCTCGCCCACGGGACGGCGGCGCCGCGTTCCCGAGGGCCCCTTGTCGTCGGCGGCGCCGCAACCGAGAGGGTCGGATGGCAGCGAGCTGCGCCGCAGGCGGTGAGACCGGGTTCATTGCGCTCGGCTATCTGAAGGTCGCGTTTCTCGGGGTGATCCAGGGCATCACCGAGCTGCTGCCGATCTCGTCGACGGCGCATATGCGCATCGTCCCCGCCATGCTCGGCTGGCCGGATCCCGGCGCCGCGTTCTCGGCGACGATGCAGCTGGCGGCCCTCGTCGGCGTCATCACCTATTTCTGGGGCGATATCAGCGGCATCGTCTCGGAATCGGCCGGTGCACTGGCGCGGCGGGACTATTCCGATCACAGCCTGAGGCTGGTGTTCTACATCGTCGTGGCGACGATCCCGATCGTCCTCGCCGGCGCTGCCCTGTCCTCGATTCTCAATGCCTGTGACTCGCCGCTCAGAAGCCTCGTCGCCATCGGCATCGCCTGCATCGTGATGGGCCTTCTCCTGGCCGTAACCGAGCTCTATGCGCGCCATCGCCGTACGATGGCGGACATCCGCTTCAGCGATGCCCTCTTGGTCGGCATTGCCCAGGCCTTCGTGCTCGTGCCCGGGACCTCGCGGTCCGGCTCGACCCTGACGGCGGCCCTCGCCCTTGGCTTCAAACGCGAGGAAGCCGCACGCTTTTCCTTCCTGCTGGGCATCCCCGCGGTCATCCTCGCTGGTGGCAAGGAAATCTGGGAGTTGCACAAGGTGCATCTCGGCGCCGAAGGCTGGTCGATGCTCGGCGTCGGCCTCGTGGTCGGCGGCATCTCATCCGTGATCGCGATCTGGGGCCTGATGAAGTTCCTCGAACGCTTCTCGACATGGCCGTTCGTCTTCTATCGCGTGGCCATCGGCGTGCTGATGCTGGTCGGGGCAGGCATGGGATGGTTCAGTTGAGATCGGCCTCCACCGGTCGCGCCACCGTCCGGACAGTGTCGTCACGCGACGTCTTCACACGATGGATGAATACAGCCGGCTGATGGTCAGGCGACGATGCTCGCCGTGATCGCCTCGCTGGCCCGGACGAGATCGGCCGGCGCGAGGTGGATCTGCAGGCCGCGCTGGCCGCCATTCACATAGACGAGCGCTTCCGCGAGCGCCGCTGCCTCGACCACCGTCCGCAGCCTGCGCTTCTGGCCGAACGGGCTGACGCCGCCAACCTTGTAGCCGGTGAGCCGCTCGGCATCCGGCACGGGCATCATCGCCGCCGATTTGCCGCCGAAAGCGCTTGCGACCTTCTTCATGCTCGCCTCGCGATCCGAGGGCAGCACGAGGCAGACCGGCTTGCCGTCGACCTGCGCGATCAGCGTCTTGAGCACCCTGTGCGGCGCCTCGCCGATCGCCTCGGCCGCCTGCAGCCCGACTCGCTCGGCGCCCGGATCATAGTCGTAGGTGACGAGGTCGAAGGCGATGCCGAGCTTGCGCAGGGCGAGGGTGGCGGGCGTGGTCTGGGCCATGGTCGATTCCGGAATATGCGTGCACCTGCATGCCGGATCGGAGCCGCCTCGCGCAAGCGGATCGTCGATCAGCCGCGATCCTGGATCAGCGCGGCCGCGCCGACGAGGCCGGCATTCTCGCCGAGCCCCGCGGGAACGACGATCACGTCGCGGAAGGCCGGCATGAGGTTGTCGCGCATCACGCGGTGGATGTCGTCATGCATGAGATCGAAGGCCGCGGCGACACCGCCGCCCATGATGACGCGATCGGGGCTGTAGAGATGGATGAGACTGGCGAAGCCACGACCGAGGAGCGCAGCTTCCTCGCGGAGCAACGCGGACGCGCGGGGATCACCGGCACGCGCCGCCGCGACGACATCGCGGGCATCGATCCTTCGCGTCGCGGCGAGGCGCGCGAGCGCGCTGTCGGCATGTTCGGACGCTGCGGCGCGAGCGCGCGCACCGAGCGCGGTGCCAGAAGCGAAGGCCTCGAAGCAGCCGACGACGCCGCAGGGACAACGCGGCCCATCCGGCGCCATGCTGAAATGGCCGACATGGCCGGCCATGCCGCGCCGTCCATGCAGGATGCGCCCATCGGCGATGACGCCGCCGCCGATGCCGGTAGAAACGGTGACATAGACGAGATGGTGGAGCCCCTGCCCGGCCCCATGGCGCCATTCGCCATAAGCAGCGGCGATGCCGTCATTCTCAAGCACGACACGATGCCCTGTCGCCGCTTCGAGATGGGCGCGGAGCGGAAAGTCCTCCCAGCCGGAAAGCGTCGGGATGTGCAGGATCGTGCCGGTGGCGCCATCGAGCGGTCCCGGGGCCGAAATCCCGATGCCGGCGATCGCGTGGCTGTCGTGGCCGGAGGCGACCTCGGCGATCAGCCGCTGCATCTGGAAAACGACGGCATCAGGACCGGCCACATCGGTCGGCTCGGCGGCGCGGCGCAGCACGGCCGCGCCATCGACCAGCGCCGCGCGGAGCTGCGTGCCGCCGAGATCGATAGCGATGGCGAAACGCCGCTCCATCGCTCAGCCGACGATCGGCAATGCGTGGACCCAGCCGATCCGCGCGCCGAGATCCGGCGCGCCGAAGGCGAGCGAACCCATGACGATGGTCTCGGCACCGCTGGCGCGGAGATCCGGAACCGTGTTCTCGCGGATGCCGCCATCGGCGGCGAGCCTGAGTTCGCCGGTACGGCCCGCGGCGGCGATGAGGCGGGCAGCCTCGCGGAGCCGACCCGTCGCCGCTGCGTCGAGCCCCTGCCCCTTCACGCCGATCCGCGTCCCGAGCAGCGTGAGCAGATCGATGCGATCGAGCAGGTCAGAGGCGGCGGCGACCGGCGTCTCGAGCTTGAGCACGACACCCGCGGCAAGGCCGAGCTGCGCGATGAGATCGAGCCCGGCGTCGCAATTGCCATTCTCGGCGTGGATGCTGACGAGATCGGCGCCGGCTTCGGCGAACTGTTCGATCTGCGCGCCGAGGATCGCGTCGTCCACCATCAGATGGACGTGGATCGGCTTGGCCGTGACCTTGCGCACGGCGACGAGCAGGTCGGGGAAATAGAGCAGCGCGGGCGAGAAATGGCCGTCCGAAACGTCGACATGATAGAGGTCGACATGCGGATCGACGCGAGCCACGTCCTCGGCAAGGCGGCCGAGATCGGCCGACCACAGCGAGAATTCGGCGAGAAGGCGCTGTTTCGGCAGTGCCTCGAACCAGCCGGCTTCGGGTTTCATGCAAGATTCTCCTGAAGGAAATGAGATAGCGCGGCGCGGGCGTCGCGGACATAGGCCTCGCGGCTCGCCGCCTTCGGCGTAATCGGCACGAGGCGCGCGTCGGGAATGGCTGCCGCGAGGCTCTCGGCATGGCGAAGCGGGTGGATCGCATCCTGGCCATGCGCGAGCACCAGCGTCGGCACAGCGATGCCGGACAGCATACCCTCGGTCACGCCTGGACCATCTGCCGAAATGCGGCGGAGCAGCGCCGCCGTCACCGCAACCGGCTCGCGGCTGAAGAAGCCGCGCAGCGAGGCGAGATTGTCCGGGGCGATCTCGGCAAGCTCGGCCGCTGTCGACGAGTTCTCGAACAGGAGGCGCGCCTCGTCGCGCGAATGCTCGGCGAGCAGCGCCGCGACCAGCGCGTTCGGCTCCATGTTGACCGGCGCCGCATCGACGAACCAGGCCGGGCGGACGAGGACGAGGCCGGCCACGAGATCGGGCCGCGTGACCGCGAGGCGGAGCGCGATCGCCGCGCCCATCGAGACGCCGCCAACGACGAGCGGACCGGCCGCCTCGGCTTCGATCAGCGCGGCGACGTCGTCGGCGAAGGTTGCGATCGAGAAGGCCTCGACCGGTCCCGCCTCGGAGAGGCCATGGCCGCGGCATTCGAGCGTCAGGCAGGCGAAGCCCGCATCCGGCGGGAACAGTTCAGCCGGCTGGGCCGCGTCGCCGCAGAGGCCATGCTGGAACAGCATCGGCCGTCCGTTGCCGGTTCGCAGGGTGGAAAGGGCAAGGCCCTCGCGCATGAAGCGCTCGCGGCTCATGACAGAGCGCCGGAGGCTGCGAGAAAGCTGGCGACCCGCGCGGCATCGGCCGCTGCGAGGCCATGCGTCACCAGCGGCCCGTCGAAGCCGGCGCTCCGCAAGGCCGCGATGAAATGCGGAAAGTCGATCACGCCGTCGCCGGCCGTAGCGAAGCTGCCATCGGCATGGCGGTCCTTCGCATGGGCGAGCGCGATGTTGTCCTTGAGCAGGGCGACGGCCTCGCCGACCAGGGCCTCGCGCCGCTCGGGTGGCGCGACCTCGAAGAGATTGGCCGGATCGAGGACGATGACGATGCGGTCGCTGGCGAAGAGGTCGAGCAACTGGCGCGCCTTCGGAGCCGAGGAGACGACATTGCCGAGTTCCGGCTCGACGCCGATGACGAGATCGTGCTGCTCGGCGATCGGCAGCAGCAGGCGGAATTCGGCGACGAGATCCTGCCAGGCGGCGGGGCTGTCATTCTCGGGGTGATGACGCCACTGGTCACTCGCATCGCGGCTGCCGGTGCAGACGGTGAGAAGGCGCGTGCCGATCCTGGGTGCTGCAGCGGCGAGCGCCGCGAAGCTCGCCCGGCCCGCTTCGCGAACCGCGAGGTCGGGATGGATCATGTTGTAGGTGGCCGAGAGTGCGGCGATGCCGACACCGGTCTGCCTCGAGGCAGCCGCGACCGCTTCCGCGACGGCCGAGTCGATCGCATCAGGGAGCGACGGCAGTCCGGAACAGGCCATGTTGTACTGAACGGTGGCGTAGCCCGCCTCGCGCGCCGCGGCGAGGACGGTTTGGGGGTCCGAGCCTGCGAAGGTCTTGGCGAAGATGCCGAGCTGCATCAGAGCGCTCCCGAGACGTCGGCGAGCTTCACCGGCTGGCCCGAACGCGCCGATTCCGCGATGGCAACCATGCCGCGCACGCAGGCGACGCCGTCCTCGATATCGGCGCCTCGCATCGGCGCGCCGTCGAGAATGACGGACGCAAAGCCTTCGAGCTGTCGGCGGTAGAAGTGGCCGTCGGCGCCGAGGACCCGCGAGGTCGCGCCGGTCGATTCACGGAAGATGTCGACGTCGGAGCTCTTGTAGTACCAGGGATTATAGGTCTTGCCGGTGATGCTGCCGCGCTCGCCATAGATCTGGAAGCCCTCATGCCAGTCCATGCGTACGGGAATGGTGAGATCCAGATGGCCGAAGGTGCCATTGGCAAAGGCGATGTCGACGAACCAGCAATAGGCGTTGAAGCGCTCGCGGAAATGCGCGTCGACCTCGACGATCGCGCCGCCGAAATAGCGCGCCGTGTCGAGCAGGTGGCTGCCATGCGCGAGCATGAAATAGCGGCGGAGGTCCGCCTTCGGATTGCCCGAGGGACGCTTCGAGCCGGCGCTCGTGACGATCAGCGGCTGCACGGCGTCGGTCATGGCGTAGCGATGCGTCGAGTCGCAGTACCAGGCCTTCAGGGCCAGCATCTCGCCCATCTCGCCGTCGATGAAGTCCTTGGCGCTTTCGAGGCCGGCGTCGAAGCGCTTCATATGCCCGACCTGCAGCACCTTGCCGGACGCCTCGACCGTCGCCTTCAGCGCCTCGACCTCCTCCACCGTGATGCCGATCGGCTTCTCGGAGAGGACATGCTTGCCGGCGGCCAGCGCCGCCCGAGCGGCGGGGACGTGAAACGCGTCGGCGGTCGCGATGATCACGGCGTCGAGCTCAGGATCGGCCAGCATCACGTCATAGTTGTCGAAGGTCTTTTCCGGCGCATGCATCGCCGCCATGCGGGCGAGCAAATCCGGCGCGACGTCGCAGATGGCATAGAGATCGGCATTGCGGGCCTTGGCCGCGCTCTCGAAATGCGCGGCCTGGGCAATCTGGCCGCAGCCGAGCACTCCGACCTTCAAGCGCCGCTCGTCCTTCGCAACCATCGCCGTCCCTTTCACATGCCGGACCGCAGTCCCATGCTAATATCTTTACTAACGTAACAAATAGCACGCAAGCCCCCTGCCCTCCGTTTCGGCGCTGGCTTACGCCTGTGCTTCGGCGAGATCGACGTTGGAAAGATCGAACGCCCGATGATGGGCGATCGTCGCTGCCCCGATGGCGCATTCATGCAGGCCGAGCGCTGAAAGGCGGATATCCGGCATCCGCATGCCCGGCACGATGCCCCCGGCGACAACGCCAGCGACGACCGGAATCATCCGCTCAATCACCGGCCGCATGACACCGCCGAGGACGATCGTGGTCGGGTCGAAGATGTTGACGAGGCTGACGATGCCGCGGCCGAGCCGCTCTGCGAGACTGTCGATGGCGATACGGGCGCCGGCATCGCCGGCCTCCGCCGCGCGCGCGACCGCCGCCGGCAGCGCCGTCGCCTCCTCCCCAGCGCCCTCCTCATGACCATGAAAGGCGCGGGCCAGCGCGGCGAGATTGACGAAGGTTTCGAGGCAGCCGACCTGGCCGCAGGAACAGCGCGGCCCGGCATCGGCGATCCGGACATGGCCGAATTCGCCGGCCGTTCCTGAGCCGCCACGCAGCAGGCGGCCGTTGATGATGGCGGCCCCGCCGAGACCCGTGCCGAGCTTCAGGAAGATGGTGCAGGTGCTCGGCAGTTCGGGCTGGGTATAGACGGCGCCGAAGGCGGCGGCGGCGGCGTTGTTCTCGATGATGACCGGCAGCGCGATGACCTCGGCCAGCCGGTCCTGGAGGTTCAGCTCCTTCCAGCCGAGGATCGGCAGGTGGACGACATAGCCGTCCAGAGTCACGAGGCCCGGCAGCGTCACGCCGACCGAGCGGATGCGGCCGGCGAAACGCGGATCCGCCGCGAGGCCGGCGAGCGCGTCGGCGATCATGGCGACGATGGCGTCAGGGCCCGTGCTGCGGGAAATGATCCGCTCCGAGGCGAGCGTCACCTTGGCGGCGAGATCGAGCAGCGCAAAGCGGAGAACGCCGACCCCGATCTCGACGCCGAGGAAATAGGCGCCCTCCGGCGCGAGCGCGACGCCGACGGCCGGCCGCCCCGGCTCCCGCCCCTCGCGGACGGCTTCGGGCGGCACCTCACGAAGCAGGCCCCGCTCGATCATGTCGGCGACGACGCGCGTCACCGTCGCCGGTGTAACGCCGAGCTGCCGCGCCATCTCGGCCCGGCTCAAGGCTCCCTGCACGCGGAGCAGGGTGAGGATGCCGCGCTCGTTGACATAGCGGGCCAGCGTCTGGTCGGCCATCCGGCGCAAACCTCCCGGGCCCGACGACCGGAGCCCCGGATCATCTAGTGCATTTCGCCGCCCTGGTGCAGCGGGAAATGAGCGTCGCCGGCGCGGCTCAGATGATCGAGCGCCGCGACGCGATACCGCCGTCGACGGTCACGATCGTGCCGGTGACATATCCGGCGCGATACGAGGCGAGGAACACGATGAGGTCGGTGACCTCATGCACATGCGCCGGCCGGCCGAGCGGATAGGTGCCTTCGAGCTCGCCATAGCGGTTCTCGTCACCGAACAGGTCCTTGGCGCGCTTCTTCAGCATGTTGTAGATGCGGTCGGTGTTGACGGGCCCCGGATTGACACCCACGACACGGATCTTGTCGTCGAGGCTGGAGCCGCCGAGCGCGCGCGTGAAATGCATCAGGCTGGCATTGCCGACGGCGCCGGCGATGTAGCGCGGATCGGTGACCTCGCCGCCATTGCCGATATTATTGATGATCACGCCGCCGCCCGCCGCCTTCATGCGCGGATAATAGAGCCGGCAGAGGTTGATATAGCCAAAGACCTTCAGCTCCCATCCGGCACGCCACTTCGCCTCGTCGATGTCGAACAGCGAGCCCGACGGGATGACGCCGGCATTGTTGACGAGAACATCGACATCGCCGGTGGCCTCCGCGAGCCGCTCGGCAGCGCCGGCTTCGGTCAGGTCGAGAGGAACCAGCTTGACGCTGCGCTCCGGCATCTCGTCCTCGATCTCGGCCTTGATGGCGGCAAGCCGCTCGGCGTTCCGCGCAGTGAGGACCAGTTCGCAGCCTTCTTCGGCGAACGCCCGGGCAAGGCCAGCGCCGATCCCCTGCGAAGCACCGGTGATCAGCACCTTCTTGCCGGTCAAACGCAGATCCATGGAGATACTCCTCTTGATTTCGATCGGTCTCGGCGACCGCATGGCTAAATTCGATAGTCTTGTCAGCCTGGCTCGCGCTGGCCGGCGATCGCCCTGACATTCGTCCAGAGGTCCGCCCTTACCGCGCCGTCGGAGGCGCTCGGCGCGGGCAGTTGTCCGTGGCGGCCAAGCCAAGCCGCCGCATCGGCAGCCGCCGCGCCGGAGATGAAGCCGAGCCCGACAGAACTGCCGTCGCCCCAGCGCGCGAGCTTCTCGATTTCGGAAATCATCACGGCCTGATGAGCGGCCTCGAGCGAGGAATCCCGGCTGAGGACGCTCGCGACGGCCGCAGCTTGATCGCCGAACGCCGCCTGCCACCCCCGGAGGCTCGCGGCGACGAAGCGCGCGACGCGATCGGGCGCAGTGTCCGCCAGATGTTCGGACGTGATGATCGGGTCGCGCGGGATGGTGATGCCGCGATCGGCCGGATCGAACAGCACGAGATCGTCGATGCCGGCTGCCCGGAGCTTCGGCAACTGGTTGTAGAAGGTCGCGGCCGCGACATCGACCTCGCCATCGAGAAACGGCTGCATCGAGCCGCCCTGGACGACCTCATGGATCGAGGCGGGCGCGACGCCGGCCTCGCTGAGCATCGCGCGCAGGATCAGATGGATGCCGGTGTACCAGGTGCTGACACGGCGACCGGCGAAATCGGAGAGGGTCCGGATGCCCGACCGGGCGCGGGCGATGTAAACGACGTCGGTCTTCTGGAACACCGTCGCCAGCGCGACGACCGTCAGTCCCTCGGCACGCGCGGCGAGGACACTTTCGAGCCCGCCGCCTTGCGCGAAATCGCAGTCCCCGGTCGCGACGGAGCGTTCGGGGTCGACGCCCGGGCCGCCGACCCGGATCTCGACGTCGAGGCCCGCCGCATCATAGAAGCCGCGATCGGCAGCGACATAATAGCCGGCGAACTGGGCCTGATGTAGCCATTTCAGCTGGAGCGACACCTTCTCGCTCATTGCGGATCCTCGCGTGTCGCGGCAAGCACCACCTCGAGGGGCACTGGCCGAAGCGGGATGCGCGGCGGGTTGAAGCCCGCGGCCTCCGGCAGCGTCCCCGTCTCTGCGGCGACGATCTCGGCCACGGCGAAGCCGCAGATCTTGCCCTGGCAGCGGCCCATGCCGGCGCGGCTCCACAGCTTGGCGCCCGCGACCCCCCTTGTCCCGCCCGAGAGCGCCGACCGGATTTCGCCGCGCGTGACCGTCTCGCAGCGGCAGACGATGGTGTCTTCCTTCGCCAGCGCTGCGATCCCGGACGGCACCGGATAGAGTTGGCCGAGCGTCACGCCGAAGCTGCGCGCCGACTGGAGCTGCCGCGTCAGCAGGCGGCGACGCGCTGCGAGGTCGGTGACGGCAAAGCCGAGATCATCAGCCGCGGCGAGACCGGCAAGCGCGCCGGAGAGTCGCGCCGGGGATGCGCCTGCGATGCCGGTGACCTCTCCCGCGGCATAGACGCCCGGCACCGATGTGCGGCCGGTCTCGGGCACCGCCGAACAATGCCACCCGCCCAGCGCGCGGTCATAGGCATGGCGGCAGCGCAGCAGGGCCGTCAGTTCGATCATCGGCCGGAAGCCCCAACCGACGAGCAGCGTGTCGATATTGGGGACCGCCTCGACGCGGCGCGGATCGACAAGGCCCGCAGCGTCGATGGGGGCGATGCGGATCGCCTCGAGCCGATCGGCGCCGAGCGCCTCGGTCACGACGAACCCACGGCGGCGCTCCGCGATGGCGCGCATACCGGCAACGAGGCGAAGCGCCTCGTGCCAGCGGGCAGGATGACGGGCAAGAAGGCGAAGGGTTGCAGCGCGCGCGTCGCTGGCCTCGACCAGCAGGACAGGGGTGGCGCCGATCCGACGCAACGTCGAAGCGACCGCATAGAGGAAGGCGCCGTTGCCGGCGAGCGCGATGCGCTTGCCGGGGGCGATGTGGCCGAGCTTGGCGAGACGCTGACCGGCGCCGGGCGTCATCACGCCCGGCAACGTCCAGCCTGGAAACGGCATGACACGATCATGGGCGCCGCTGGCGACGACGACGGCGCGATAGTGGAATGCGATCGGACCATCGCCATCCTGCGCGAGGATTTCATTGTCGGGGAAAGCGCCCCAGACCTCGGCGCCCGGATGGATCGTGACCCCCGCAGCGTGCGCCGCCCTCGTGGCGGAGGCGCCGGCAACCGCTTCCGCGGTGATCGGCGGACCGACGGGATCCTGCATCCAGTACTGCCCGCCCGGCGCCGCGCCCGCATCGACGAGATCCACGCGCGCGCCGGCCTCCGCCGCCGCCCGCGCAGCCGAGAGGCCGGCCGGGCCGCCGCCGACGACGAGAATATCGGTTTCGATCCGCCTCATGATTGGCCCGTCTCGACGCGCATGCCGTCGCTGACCGGAGTGACACAGGCGCGGACACCGGCGCGGCCATCGACGGTCACGAGGCAGTCGAAACAGACGCCCATGCCGCAGAAGAGACCGCGCGGCTCACCGTTTCGCGCCACATGTCGCAAGGTGGAAATGCCGGCGCCGAGGAGAACCGCCCCGAGTGGCCGTCCCGCCTCGGCCCTGAGGCTCTGGCCGTCGACGATGAGCGTCACCTGCCGGCTCATGCTGCCGCCTTGGCCGCGAACCGGCCGGGCTCGTAGAGATCGTCACGGAAGGGCGGCAGGCGGCCGGCGACGCGGTCGCTGATGATGCGGGCCATGCCGAGCGAGCGGACGAAACCGGTGCCGCCGTCGCCCGCCGCCACGAACAGGCCGTCCGGTCCGATGGCGCCGGTCAGGAAGCGGTCGTCGGGCGTCACCGCCTCGTAGCGGACCCAGGACCGCAGGAGATCCAATTGGGCCAGCCGCGGAAACAGGAACAGCAAGGTCTCGACGGAATCGCGCACGAACGCTCGGTCGACTTCGGGAATGACATCAGGGCTGCCGGTCGCGGTAACGCCGCCTTCGAGGACGGTGTTGAACAGGACCTGGCCGCTCGCCGCCTGCTGAATCTGGGTATAGCCGGCATCGACACCACCATCCGCCTTGCAGGCGCCGACGACGGTGCGGATCACCGGCACGGTTGCGACGGTGGCCAGGCACTGGGCCTTGCGCGGGACGATCGGCAATTCGACGCCGGCCGTGCTGGCAAGCCGCTGCGTCCAGGGACCGCCGGCCAGGACGACGATGCTCGCCTCGAAACGGCCGAGCGAGGTTTCGACGCCGGCGACGTGATCACCCTCGACCACCAGCGCGGTCGCCGTGGCACCGGCGACGATCTCCGCCGCTCCGGCACGCGCGGCGTCGAGCAGCGTGCGAACGGCGAGAAAGGGATTCACGACGGCCGAATCCGGCGACCAGGTGGCCGCGACGATCGGGCCAGTCAATTCCGGATCGATGGCACGAACGGCGCCGGGATCGAGCAGTTCGGGCCGAAGCCCGGCGGCGCGCTCGATCTCGATCCAGGCCTCGGCGGATCGCCGCTCGCTCTCATGCTTCAGGAAGCGCAGCTGACCGCAGGGATTGTATTCGAAGCGCGGCGCCCGGCGCGCAAGGCCTGCCCACGCCTCGCAACTCCAGATCAACAGCGGCAGCTCGTCCTCGTCCATCATGTGCGTGCCGATGCAGGCGAGGCTTGCGCCGGACACCGCACCGCCCGGAACGCCCTGTTCGAGCACGATCACGCGTCGGCCGCTCTTCCCGAGGACCGCGGCGACGGCGGCGCCGACGACCCCGGCACCGACGACGATGGCATCCGCGCGCCTCACCATGAGGAACTCCGTACAGCGGGCGGCGCGGCGGCCCAGAAGCTGTCATCGACGAGGCCGTCATCGGAGGCAATCGGATGACCCTCGATCTCGGCCATCGCCCGGAGGGCCTGCTCCATGTGGCGCGGATCGGGATAGCCGAGCCCCTCGGTCAGCGTCGCGCCGGCGAGCGCCAGGGCACGGATATCGCCGAGCTGGCCCTCCTGTTCGAGCCGCGTCATGTCGGGACGCAGGCGGACCGTCAGCGAGATCGCCGCGTCGAGATCGTGGAAGGCCTTGGTCCAGCCGGCCAGAACGGCGTTCACCACCGCCTGCGTCGTCTCGGGATTGGCGGCGACGAAGTCACGCCGCGCGACAAGGCCGTCCTTCAGCAGGGCTGCGCCATAATCAGCAGCGCGGAAGATGATGAAATCATCGAGCGAGCCGGCCCCATGCTCGAGATGGTGCAGCTCGTGATAGGTCGTCATCTGGGCACAATCGACCGCCCCAGTGAGCATCGCCGCGACGGTGTCGCCGACAGGGACGCGCTCATAGGCATCGCTGGCGAGACCGGCCCGGTGCAACATCCAGGTGAGTTCGAGATCCTCGCGGCCCGGCCAGATGCCGAGCCGGCGCCCGGCGAGATCCCGCGGCCGCTCGATGCCGAGACTGCGACGCGCCGGATAGACGAGCGAACTCACCTGCTGGATGGCGAGCAGGAACACGAGCTCGTCCGCGCGGCCGCTTTCCATCATATGAGCCGGGCTCGCGACCGCGAAGGCGACGTCGCCGTCGAGCACGGCCTCGATCGGCCCCTTGACGAAATCGGGCGCCACGGTGCGGAGATCGATGCCCGCATCGAGCCCGAGCCCTTCATGCTCAGCCGTCAGGTAGCCGGCGAATTGCGGCTGCGGAAGCCAGAGCAGACGAATGTTGACGGTCTTCATGATGCCTCGCTCATCCGTAGCGCTTGCCGCCCGCAAACCAATCGTCGAAGCCGGGCGCCGTGCTCACCACGACATTGCGTTTCTTCTGGTAGCTCTTGAGCGCGTCCCAGCCGTTCTCGCGGCCATAGCCGCTGTCGCCGAAGCCGCCCCAGATCGAGCGCGGATCATTCTTGTGATGATCGTTCACCCAGATCATGCCGGCGCGGATGCGGCCGGCGACGCGATGGGCGCGGGCGACATCGCGGGTCCAGATCGAGGCGCCGAGCGCATAGGGTGTATCGTTGGCGAGCCGCAGCGCATCAGCCTCGTCGCTGAACGCGGTCACCGCCGCGACAGGGCCGAACACCTCCTCGCGGAACAGCGCCATGTCTGGCGTCACCCGGTCGAAGATCGTCGGCTCTACATAGAAGCCATCCGCAAAGGGCATCGGCAGGTCGGGTACGTCGCCACCCACGACCCGTCGCGCGCCGGCAGCCTCCGCCGCGGCGACATGGCCAAGGCAGCGGGCCTGCGCGGCCGCCGAGATGACCGGACCCATGTCGGTCGCCGGATCGGCCGGGTCGCCGAGCCGCAGCGCGCGGGCACGCCGCGCGAAGGCCTCGACGAAGTCGTCATGGATGCTCGCCTCGACGATGAACCGGCTGGCCGAGACGCATGTCTGGCCGGCCGCGACGAAGGCGGCGAAGGCGGCGCCAGCCGCGGCCTCCTCGATATCGGTATCGGCAAAGATCACGACGGGTGTCTTGCCGCCGAGTTCGAGCGTGCACGGGACCAGCCGCTCGGCCGCCGCCGCAGCCACTTTCTTCCCCGTCGCGGTGCCGCCGGTCAGGTCGATGTGGCGCACCGCAGGGGCGGCGCAGACCAGCGCGCCGGTCGTGCCGTCGCCGGTGACGACATTGACGACGCCCGCCGGCAGCCCCGCCTCGGCACACCAGGCCGAGAACAGCAGCGGCGTCGCTGGCGCGAGCTCGGACGGCTTGATCACGACGGTATTGCCCGCGGCGAGCGCGGCGGCGAGCTTCTTGACGAGGATCAGGATCGGATGGTTCCACGGCGTCAGCAGCGCGCAGACGCCATGTGGCTCATAGGCCGTATAGGACAGGAAGCCGCCGCGCAGCCGGTTCGATTCCGCCTCGAGCCCGGCCGCGATGCCGCCGAAATAATCGAGCCATTCGGGGATGCGGCTCATCTGCGCCCGCATCTCGCGAATGGCCCGGCCTGTGATCGCGGATTCGAGGCTGGCGAGCTCGCCCATCCGGGCGCGCACGATCTCGGCGACGGCGCGAAGATGCCGGCCGCGATCGAGCGGATCGAGCGCCGCCCATGCCGGGCCGGCAGCCTCGGCCGCCACCATCGCCGCATCGACATCGGCCGCATCGCCGATCGGCACGAGGCCGAAGGCCTCGCGGCTCGCGGGGCTGACGACCGCGATCCGCCCCTCGCCGGATGCTTCACGCCAGAGGCCGCCGATATGGAGGAGATGGCCGGAGAGCATCGCCTCCCGGTCGGTCAAAGTCTCGAGATGGGTCATGCTGCGCGCTCCGGTCTTGCGAGGCCGAGGTGATCGCGCAGTGTGGTTCCTTCGTAATCGGCGCGGAAGAGGCCGCGCTCCTGCAGGATCGGCACGACGAGATCGACGAAGGCCTCGAGGCCCTGCGGGAAGAAGGGCGGCATGATGTTGAAGCCATCGGCCGCCCCGTTCTCGAACCAGAATTGCAGCGTGTCGGCGATCGTCTCGGGCGAGCCGGCGAGGACCCAGTGGCCCCGCGCCGCCGCCGCGAGATTGTAGAGATCGCGCAGCGTCATGTTCTCGCGCCGCGCCTTGGCGAGCATGACCTTGGCGAAGGCGTGATAGGCGTCGTTGGGGCCGAGTTCCGGTACCGGCCCGTCGAGATCATATGCGCTCATATCGGTGCCGAAGCGGTCCGAAAGCATCGCGAGCGCATTGGTCGACGACACGAAGCCCTGCAGCGTCTTCAGGATATCGAACGCCTCGCGATCGGTGCGGCCGACCACCGGCATGACGCCGGGCAGCATGGTCACGGCATTGGGGCTGCGGCCGAACTCCGGCAGCAGCGCCTTGAAGCCGGCATACTGCGCCTTCGCCTCGTCGAAATCCTGCACGACCGAGAACACGACATCCGCAGTTCGCGCCGCGAGCCGCTGTCCCGGCGCCGAGCCGCCGGCTTGCAGCACCACAGGCTGGCCCTGCGGCGCGCGGCCGATATTGAGCGGCCCCTTGACCTTGAACCAGGCGCCGTCGTGATCGAGCGCCCTCACCTTGGCCGGGTCGATATAGAGGCCGCTGGCGCGATCCGCGACGATCGCGTCGTCGGCCCAGCAATCCCAAAGGCCCTTCACGACGGAGACGAATTCCTCGGCGATCTCATAGCGCAGGCTGTGATCGGGATGGGCGCGGCCGAAATTGGCGCCCGAGGTCGCGTTCGAGGTCGTGACGGCGTTCCAGGCGGCGCGGCCGTTCGAGATGTGATCGAGCGAGGCGAAGGCGCGGGCGGTCGAGAACGGGTCGCCATAGGTGGTCGAGGCCGTCGCGCCGAGGCCGATGCGGCTCGTCGTGACCGCGAGCGCCGAGAGCATGGTGAGCGGCTCGAGCCGCAGCGTGTAGGACGGATGGGCGGCCGGATCGGCATAGAGATTGTCGCCCATGAAGATCAGGTCGAACTTGCCGCGTTCGGCGATGCGGCCGATCTCCTGCACGGCGGCCATGTCCTGGAAGCTGTCGAAGGCGCCCGGATAGCGCCAGCCGGCGACATGGCTGCCCGTTCCCAGGATGAACAGGCCGAGATGCATCTGCCTCTTGGTCATTGCAGCACCGAGACGAGCATGTCGGTGAAGGCGGCGGTATCGGCGCGCCTGACGATGCGGGCATTGGCGTCGCGCTGGTCCCAGCGCTCGACCAGCCGCGGCGGCGCGACGCTCGACCAGCCGCGCGTCGTCTCGCCACCGACCTCGACATCGACGACGACCTCCGCGCTTTCGAGAATGAGGCTCTCGTCGATCGCCATGGCGCAGGTGAGCGAATCCGGATGGGTCGAGATCGTGCTCCGATAGCGCTCGAAGGCGACCCGGCGCGGCGTCTCGGTGACCGCCATGAAAAAGCGCGACAGTGGCGTATCCAGCGCCGCGATCCGATCGATCTCGGGCAAGTCGATCGAGCCGGAGGTGAGCGTCAGCGTCCAGGTCGACAGCGTGATGGCGAATCCGGCGCCGAAGACGATTTTCGCCGCCTCGGGATCGACATAGAAATTGAACTCGGCCGCAGGCGTCACATTGCCGACGGCATTGTCGGTTCCGCCCATGATCCAGAGATGCTTGAGCGCCTTGGCGATGCGCGGCTCCTTCAGGAAGGCGAGCGCGATATTGGTCAGCGGCGCCTGGGCGATGATCGAGATCTCGCCGGGATTGGCCATGACGATGTCGATGATCGCGTCGATGGCGTGCTTCGCCTCCGGCCGCTGCGCGGCCTTCGGGAACACCATCTCGCTCATGCCGTTGGCGCCGTGGAAGCTGGCCGCCTCCCAGCGCCCCATCAGCGGCCGCGCGCTGCCGCAATAGACCGGCACCTCGCCGCCTCGCCCCGCGACCTCGATCGTGTGCAGCGCATTCTCGATCTGCTGCTCGAAGGCGACATTGCCGTTGCAGATCGTCACCGCCTCGAGCTGAGCGGCGGGGTGGCGGAGGCCGAGCAGCAGCGAGAAACAGTCGTCGCCGGCGGTATCGGTATCGATGATCAGGCGGGTCGGCATCAGCGGATCGATCTCATTCGAGGAAGGCGAAGCCCATGGTGCGGGCGTGATAATGCAGCCCGCCATCCTGGACGATGAGGAACATCGCCCGTGCATCGCTGTCGTTGTGATGCGAATGCGGTTCGGTCGCGGGCGTCACCAGCGTGGCGAACGGCAACCACTCGCATTTCTCGCCGCCGACCATCGAATAGCAGGCGTCGCCCTTGAGGATCAGCGTGATGGCCGCGGAGTTATGCCGATGCGCGCGCTGCTGTTCGCCGGCCGGCACGGTGTTGAGCGACAGCGTGAGCGTCGGCAGGATGTTGCGGCTCTTCTCCTGGCGATCCGATGAGAAGATCAGCGCGATGCCGGAGGTGGTGGCGTTCTGCGCGGCGGCGACAACCTTCGAGAGCTGTGCCGCAATTTCTGCCGCCGGATAATGGACGACATCGACCGGCGCCGTCTCGGGCGCGGGGGCGCGCGAGCCGTCGAAGGCGAGTTGGGGCTCGTTGGTGACGACCCAGAGCACCGCGCCACCATCGGCGGCCGTGAGCAGGGCCGGCTGACCGCCCGGCGCCAGGAAAACGTCGCCAGGACCGAACGCGATCCGCTCGTCGCCAACCGTGAGCGATCCCGTGCCGCGAATGACATACCAGATCGCGCCCGTCGCGGCGAAATCGGCGCGGAGCGTCGTGTTCGGCGCGATGGCCGCATAGCGCGCCAGCATCAGCGGCGTCGTCGCCGGAAATGGCGAGCCGATCGCATCCGACTGGTCGCAGGCATGGAAGCCGGTCGTGCCGGCCTGGAGGGCCGCCTCGGCCTCGTCGATGAAGCGGCGCGCAGGAACGCGCGGCAGCTTCACGTTGAAGGCATTGCCGGAATTGAAGAAGCGGGCCCGCGCCTCGGCCGGACCTGCCGGCAAGCCGGGGCGTTGCACCGGCATGTCGGCCATGTCGACGACGGGCGGCGGACTGGCGGGATTGGTCATCGGTTCTCTCCTGTCGGGCAGGCGCATAACAAAGAGCGCACGCTCGTCTCTCTCACGACAGCGCCGGGCGGCGGCGATGCCAATCGGTGACACCTTGATAGGCATGGCCGGCCTGGCACAGCAGCGCCTCCTGGAACGGCGCGGCCACGAACTGGAAGCCGATCGGGACGCCACGGCCATTGGCGCCGCAGGGCAGCGTGATCGTCGGATAGCCACAGACATCGAAGGGCGCGGTAAACGGTCCGATGGCCAGGATGCCGTCAGGGTCGGGGCCGAGCGTCGCCATATGGGCGAGCGTCGGGCCGGCGACCGGCAAGGCCGGCACGAGCAGGAGATCGATCGGCGCGAACATCGCCGCTACGGCGCCGTTGAAGGCGCGCCGCGCCTGCTGCGCCTGCGCAAGCTCGAACGCCGAGACCCGGCTGCCGTGGTCGAGCAGCGCGGCGAGGCGGTCGCCATACTCCGCCCGGCGCGCCGGGAAAGTGTCCCGATGCGCCAGCGCCGCCTCGACGGCGCATTCCGTATGCCAGCCATAGAGGATCGGCTTGGTCTCGGGGAACGTGACGGGGACGATGCGGGCGCCGAGCCTCTCGACGACCGCGACAACCGCCTCGATCGAGGCCGCGACCTCGTCGCTCGCCTTCGCGGCGATGAAGGCACGATCGATGCCGATCGTCCGTCCGGCGATACCGCGGTCGATCGTGGCGAGATAATCGGGGACTGCGATCGGCGCCGCGGTCGGATCGGCCGGATCGGGGCCCGCGATCACGCCGAGCAGGGCGGCGGCATCCTTCGCCGAGCGCGCCATCGGCCCGACATGATCGAGCGACTCGGCGAGCGGGAAGACGCCGTGCCGGCTGACCCGGCCCCAGGTCGGCTTGATGCCCACGAGGCCGCAGCAGGCCGAGGGCAAGCGGATCGAGCCGCCGGTGTCGGTCCCGAGCGTCGCGTAAGCGAGGCCCGAGGTGACCGCGACCCCCGAGCCGCTCGACGAGTTGCCGGTCCAGTGATCATCGCCGAATGGATTGACCGGCTCGATGATATCAGGGTGATAGCCGGCATAGACGCCTTCGGTCGCGGTCAGCTTGCCGAGCATGACGGCGCCAGCAGCCTCGAGACGCGCGGTCGCGGTCGATTCGTAAGGCGGCGTCCAATCGGCATAGATAGAGGAGCCGAGGCCGGTCCTGATTGCGGTGGTGTAGAACACGTCCTTCACCGCGAGGGGGATGCCGTGCAGCGGACCACGGTAGTGGCCGGCGGCGATCTCGGCATCCGCCGCCGCAGCAGCCTTGCGCGCCAGGTCGGGGGCGAAGGCGACATAGGAATGCAGCGCGCCGTCGAGGCGCTCGATCCGCTCGATCATGAGTTCGGTCAGCGCCAGCGAGGTCACCTCGCCCGTCTGCAGGCCCGCTGCGAGACCGGTGAATTCGGCGCCCCAAAGCTCCTCCGCTGCCATGATGTCTCCGGGTCTCAGGATCGACGGCGCGCCGGTCCGACGGCGCAGCACTGCGTATACATTACCGAAGCATCTGGATAACGGATGCCCATATTATGAGCTAGCCAGCCCAGATAGACGCCGCTGATCGCCGCAAGAGCTCGCTTGGCTCCCGGACGAGCCCGAAACGGGCAGCCCCTCCGTCATTCTGAGCATGGCATGCATATTGCTGAAGCCTTTCTGCATACACAGACGGAGGCTCCTCATGTCGAAAGTCATCTCCCACGGTCTGGTCGCGGCACTCCTGGCCGCCGCAACCGCCGCAGCATCCATCGCGCCGGCATCGGCGGCCGAAGCCGCTTCGGTCCGGCTCAAATGGGTGGCGCAGGCGCAGTTCGCCGGCGTCTATGTCGCCAAGGCCAAGGGCTTCTATCAAGACGCCGGTCTCGACATGACCATCAATCCCGGCGGACCCAACGTCAATGTCGAGACGCTGGTCGCCTCTGGCGCCGACACATTCGGCGTCGCCTCCGGCACCGAGGGCGTTCTCTATGCCCGCGAGAAGAAGCTGCCGCTGGTGGCCATCGGCATGTCGCAGCAGATCACGCCGTTCGCCTATGTCACCTATGATGATACCGGCATCAATTCGGTCAAGGATTTCAAGGGCAAGCGCGTCGCGACCTGGATGGTCGGGCCGCAATACACGCTCTATTCCGTGCTCGCCGCCGAGGGCCTGAAGCAGGACGAGGTCAATATCGTCTCGCAGCCCTTCTCGATGCAGCCCTTCATCGACAAGCAGTTCGATGTGGCGACGGTGACGCTCTACAACGAGCTCAACACGCTGAAGGAACAGGGCATCACCAACATCAAGATCTTCATGCCCGACGACAGCGGCGTCACCACGCAGCAGGATGCGATCGTCACCTCCGAGACGATGATCAAGAACAAGCCCGCTGAGGTTCAGGCCTTCCTCGATGCGACGCTCAAGGGCTGGAAATATGCCTTCGAGCACAAGTCCGAGGCCGTCGACATCGTCATGGCCGCCGGTTCCGGCCTCGAGCGCAAGCACCAGGAGCTGATGCTCGACGAGATCGAGCGCGTGATGACCGCCAAGGCCGGCACCACCGAAGGCCTTGGCTATATGGACATGAAGTCGATCGAGACCGTGCAGTCCGACCTGATCAAGTTCGGCGCGCTGAAGGCCCCCGTCGATCTCAAGGCAGCCTTCGACGCGTCGTTCTGGGCCAAGGTTCCGGCCGCCGACAAGAAGATGTGATCCCGCCGGCGGCACGGTGCGAGCTGTGCCGCCGCCCCTTTCCGCCGGCTTCGGCCGGACGAGGAGACCGATCGTTGACTGATCCGACGACCGCCCCCGACACGCGTTCCGCCGTGCCGCATCTCCAGCTGGTGAATGTCTGGAAGCGCTTCGGCGAGGCGCCGCGCGAAACCGTTGCCGTGCGCAATGTCGACCTCTCGATCCAGCCGGGCGAGTTCGTGACGCTGATCGGACCATCGGGCTGCGGCAAGTCCACGCTGTTCGGCATGATCGCCGGCCTCATCGCGCCCGATGCCGACGGCTCGCTGCTGCTCAACGGCAAGGTTCAGCAGGATGGCGCCATGCTCGGCAAGATCGCCTTCATGCCGCAGCGCGACCTCCTGTTCCCGTGGCGCACCGTGCTCGACAACGCGACGCTCGCGCTCGAGGTCGAAGGGCTGCCGCGGCGCAAGGCGCGCGATCGGGCCATGGCGCTGTTCCCTGAATTCGGCCTTGCCGGCTTCGAGAGCCATTATCCGCATCAGCTCTCGGGCGGCATGCGCCAGCGCGTTGCACTGATGCGCACCTTCCTGTTCGAGCGCGATCTGATCCTGCTCGACGAGCCCTTCGGCGCGCTCGACGCCCTCACCCGCAGCATGATGCAGCGCTGGCTGCTCGACATCTGGGCGCGGCATCGGCGGACGGTTCTCTTCATCACCCATGACATCGACGAGGCGATCTTCCTCGGCGACAAGGTCGTGGTGATGACCGCTCGTCCCGGCACGATCAAATGCGAGGAGACCATCACGCTGCCGCGGCCGCGCGATCTCTCGGTCGTCACCACGCCCGAATTCATGGCGGTGAAGCGGAAGCTCCTCGCCGTGGTCGAGGAAGAGAGCATGAAGACCTTCGCGGCGGCGACGGCATGACGGCCCGCGCCCAATCCCATGCCCGCGCGTTCGCCCGCTCGCCCTATGCCTCGATCGTCTATGTAGCGCTGGCCTGGCTGCTGCTGGTGCCACTGTTCCGGATCGAACCACGCTACCTGCCGCCGCTGCCCGTCGTCATCGCGGACGGGCTCTCGGTCTGGCCGGACCTCCTCGCCGGCTTCTGGCGCACACTGATCGAGACCGTGCTCGGCTTCCTCGCCGGCGTCGCCCTCGGCATCGCCTTTGGCATCGGCTTCGCCTCGAGCCGGCTGATGGAACGCGCCTTCCTGCCGATCTTCGTCGCGCTGCAGACCGTGCCGGTGATCGCCTTCGGCGCCATCGTCGTGATCTGGTTCGGCAATACCATCATGGCCAAGGTCGTGATCGCGCTCTACCTCGCTTTCTTCCCGGTCGCGGTGAACACGCTCCGCGGCCTCGAACGCGCCGACCCGCAAAGGATCGCGCTGATGAAGAGCTTCGGCGCCTCCCATCTCCAGCTGTTCCTCAAGCTCGCTTTGCCGACGGCCCTGCCCGACATCCTCATCGGCATGAAGCTCGCCGTGGCGCTCAGCCTTGCCGGCGCCATCGTCGGCGAATGGTTCGGCGATACGGTCGGGCTCGGCGTGATGCTGCTGCAGGCGCTCTATTTCGAGCAGATCCCGCGTGTCTGGGTCCTGATCATCGCCTGCGGCCTTCTCGGCACGCTGCTCTATGGCGCGCTCGCCCTCATCGAACGGAGGTTCGTGTGGTGGCACGCGGATTGATCCCGATGCGCGCGACGAGAATCCTCCGCTCGGCTCTGCCGGTTGCGACGGCGCTGGCCGGATTGCTGCTGCTCTGGCAGTTCGGCGCGGCGGCCTTGGACATCCCGACCTATATCCTGCCGCGGCCGATCGAGATCGTCGCGACGGCGACCGAGAAATGGGCGCTGCTCGGCGACGCGCTGACGGTGACGCTCACCGAGGCGGTCGGCGGCTTCGCGATCGGCGCGGCGATCGGCATCCTCGTCGCGGTGCTGATGATCCTCGTTCCGCCGGTCGAGGCGCTGGTGATGCCGCTCGCCATCGTCGTCAACGCCGTGCCCTCGGTCGCCTTCGTGCCGCTGGTGCTGCTTTGGTTCGGGCTCGGCATGGCCTCGAAGATCGCGATCGGCGCACTCGCGGTCGTCTTCGTCGTGCTGCTCAATCTGCTCGCAGGATTGAAGCGCCCCGAGGCCGAGGCGATCAACCTGATGCGCTCGTTCGGCGCCGGCCGGCTCGGCATTCTCTGGCGGTTGCAGGCGCCGGCAGCGATGCCCGGTCTGGTGACGGGGCTGAGGGTCGGGCTGGCGCGCAGCACCATCGCGGTGATCGTCGCGGAAATGATGGGCGCCTATAGCGGCATCGGCCAAGTGATCTATCAGGCGACGGGACAAGTCGATTATCTGACGGTCTGGGCGGCGGTCTTCGTCGCATCGCTCGGCAGCCTCGCGCTCTATGGCGTGCTGGTGGCGATCGACCGCAAACTCGTATGGTGGAGATGATGATGGCCTCGTTCCCGGCAAACACCGATCCGGCGCTCGACCTGGCGCCGACCAGCGAGGCCGCGCTTCGCATCCAGCTTGCCGCCTGCTTTCGCCTGGTGGCCCATTTCGGCATGGACGACCTCATCTACAATCACATCTCCGTCCGCGTGCCCGGCCCCGAGCATCACTTCCTGATCAACCCCTACGGCCTGCTCTTTTCCGAGATCGACGCCTCGTCCTTCGTGAAGATCGATCTCGACGGCAACAAGCTGGAGCCGAGCGACTACGAGGTGAACCAGGCCGGGTTCGTCATCCACAGCGCCATCCATTCCGGCCGCGAGGATGCGCTCTGCGTGCTGCACACCCATTCGGAAGCCGCGACCGCGATCTCGGCGCTGGAAGAAGGCCTGCTGCCGCTCAGCCAGTTCGCCATGCGCTATCAGGGCCATATGGGTCTGCACGATTATGAGGGCGTCGCGATCGACACCGACGAGCGGCAGCGCCTCATCGACGATATCGGGCCGCACAACACGCTTGTGCTGCGCAATCACGGCGTCCTCACCGTCGGGCGCACGATCCAGGAGGCGTTCATCCTGATGTATTATTTCGAGAAGGCGGCGCGCGTGCAATTGCTGGCCCAGGCGGCGGTCGGCGGCGGCGCCCATTTCGCCCTCCCCGCCGCCGCCGTGACCGACAAGGCGGCGCGGCAGTTCAACGATCATCACGGCGACATCCGCGCCGCGGGTTCGCGGGAATGGCCGGCCTTCATCCGTCTTCTCGACCGGATCGACCCTTCCTACCGGCTGTAGGCCCTACGGCCGGTTGCATGCATCACGGGCCTTGTGCCATCTCAGGAAACCGGCGCTTATCGGGCTGGCCCTCTCAACGGTGACGGACATCATGACAGCGCGGGACGCCATCGCCGACGATCAGCCAGACGAAGCCGGGCCGCCGCGCGGCCGCGGCGGCACGCTGTCGGAGGATCTCCGCTCCACATTGGAAGAGATGATCGTCTCGGGCCAGCTGCAGCCCGGCGCCCGGCTCGACGAGGCCGAGATCGCCGCGCGCTTCAAGGTCTCGCGGACGCCGGTGCGCGAGGCGCTCAAGGCGCTCATCGCCACCGGCCTCGTCGAGGTGAAAAGCCGCCAGGGCGTGACCGTCGCGACCATCTCGATCCCGATCCTGCTCGAGATGTTCGAGATGATGGCGGCGCTAGAGGGGCTCTGCGCCAAGCTCGCGGCGCGGCGCGCAACACCGTCGGAAAAGTCCAATCTCCGCGCGATCCATGCCCGGCTGATCGAGGCGCTCGATGCGAGCGAGCCGGAGCGCTTCTATGCCATCAACCACGCCTTCCACGACGCGCTTTACGATGCCGCGCACACGCATTTCCTCGCCGGACAGACGCGGGCGCTGCGCCGCCGCGTCGCTGCCTATCGCCGGCATGTGACGCATCAGCCGGGCCGGATGGCGGCGACCATCGGCGAGCATGCGCGCATTCTCGAGGCAATTGAACGCGCCGATGCCGAGAGCGCGTTCCGCGCCGCGAGCGAGCATGTCAACCTGCTCGGCGACGACATGGCCGACTTCATCTCCTCGCTGCCGCCGACGCTGACGCAGCAGAGCTGAGCGAGCTAACGCGTCCGCGTCGCCAGCACGTCTTCCAGGAGAGCGTTGAATGCCCCCGGCGCTTCCAGCATCGGGAAGTGGCCGACCTCCTCCATCAGGACAACGTCGAGGCCATCGAGCGTAATGAGCTCGTTCCGGCGGGCGAGCAGCGCGGAGTTGAGCGCGATGGCGGGGACCTCAAGCTCGGCCCACCGCGGCGCGATATCCCAGGCGAGCAGCGCTTCGAGCACACCGAGTGCTGACTCGGAATTGGCCGACGCCATGCTGCGCCCGATCCAGTCGATGAGCGCTGGATCGGCGGCGGGCCCGGTGATCGCCGCGATCATGCCCTGCATCGTGCCGGCGAAATCGGCTTCGAACACCGCCTTGCGCGCATCGATCTCGGCAGCAGGGCGAGCCGTGTAGAACGCAGCCTCGGTGAAGCTGTCGACGCCGACGAGCAAGCGGCAACGGGCGCCGAGCGCGAGCGCCGCCTCGATGGCGACCGCGCCGCCCATGGAGTGCCCGACCAGAACGACGTCGTCGGCGCCGATCGCATCGGCGACGGCCAGAATGTCCGCCCCGAAATCCCCCATCGACCAGCGGCCGGCGGGCCGGTGCGGCTCGGCAGCGCCGTGCCCTGGCAGATCGAGCGTGACGACCCGGTAGCGGTCCGAAAAGGCCGCGACCTGCGGCTGCCAGAACCGGGCATTGCAGCTCCAGCCATGCACCAGGATGAGATGGGGTCCTGCCGTTCCGGTAACCGTCACCGGGACGAGCGCACCGTCCTCCGCCTGAACGCACAGCGAGATGGAATTTCCGGGGTCAAAGGCCGGATCGGCACCGGAATTTCGTGACATGCTGCTCAACCATTGCTCCAATCGACGGCACCGAGCCTAGCGCGGCGCGGCGATCGTGAGTGCCCAAAGGCACAGCACGCGGAGACCGCTATTTCCGCACGCTGCGACCTTGACCATGCTTATCCAGAGCATGGATACTTGCATACAGAAACCCGGATGGCGTGGACACGACACCATGACGCAACTGACCTTGCCGCCCGCCGTCGCCAGCGGCGGACGCTTCTTTGCGATGCGGCTGAAGCCGGGCGAGGACGTGCTCGACACGCTCCAGGCGTTCGTCGCGGCGAATGACCTCAAGGCGGTCGGCATCGTCACCAGCGTCGGCAGTCTCACCCATGCGATGATCCGCTACGCTGCTCGGCCGGTCGGCGCGCTGCGCGAAGGGCTGTTCGAGATCGTCTCGCTGATCGGCACGATCGAACCGACCGGATGTCATGTCCACATCTCCTGCTCGGACGAGAATGGCGACATGTTCGGCGGCCACATGCTGTCCGGCTGCATTACCCGCACCACCTGCGAGGTCGTTCTCGTCGAATTGACCGATCTCGCCTTTGGCCGCGAATATTGTCCGATTTCGACCTGGGACGAACTCGTCGTCCATTCGCGGTCCTGATGACCGCCTCCAGCCCGACCGGCAAGGCCAGCAAGGCCGCCGCGAGGCAGGCGAAGCTGCAGGCCAGGGACCACACCAAGACCAGCCTGCTGTTCACGCCGGGCACCAGCCTGCTGCACAAGGCCAACCCGCTGACCTCGCTCGTCATCATGCTCTGGATGATCTCGGCGGCGGCGGTGCTGCCGACCATCGGCACAGCCATCCTGGTGCTGGTGGCGGTGACCGTCTCGATGGCGACGGGGGTCGGCAAGCGGGCGGTCAAGCGGCTCCTGCTGACCATGACCCCGATCGGCGTCGCGCTCGTCGTCGTGCACGGCCTGCTGATCCAGCGGCCTGACCATACCGATATCGGTCTCGTCGCGATCAGCCCCGACGGTCTCGACTATGCGCTGCGCGTCTTCATGCGCGTCGCGGCCATGCTGATGGCGACGCTGCTCTTCGTGACGACGACGCATCCGGCCGACATGCTGAAGGCGCTCGATCAGCGCGGCGTGCCACCGGGCATCGGCTATCTGGTGGCGAGCCCGCTGCTTCTCATCGAGCCCTTCTCCGACCGCGCCAAGGCGATCCGCGACGCGCAGCGCGTGCGCGGGCTCGATATCACCGGATCATGGAAGGCGCGCATCACCGCCCTGCCCGTGCTGCTGATGCCGCTGATCACGCTCGCCTTGTCCGATCTCGACCAGCGCGCCTCCATCCTGTCGGGCCGAGCCTTCCGCGCCTTTCCGCGGCGGACCGTCATCAACGCGCCGCATGATTCGACCTTCCAGGTCTGGTTCCGCCGCGTTGTGCTCGCGATCGCCGTCCTCCAGCTTGGGATTCCCCTCCTGTGGCGCTTCTAGAAGTCCACGACCTCGTCTTCCGCTTCCCGCGCGCCGCGAAGCCCGTGCTCGACGGGGTCTCGTTTTCCGTCGCAGCCGGCGAGCGCGTGGCGATCCTCGCGCCCAACGCCGCCGGCAAGACGACGCTCGCCCGCTGGCTGGCCGGCCTGTTGCCGGAAGGCGTTCTGACCGCCGAGCGCGGCCATGTCAGCATGGACGGCAAGAACTGGGGCGACTGGCACGTCGCCGAACGCGCCGCCGCAATCCAGTATGTCGGCCAGGTCCCGTCGCAACAGCTCACTGGCTGCGCCTTCACCGTGTTCGAGGAAATTGCCTTCGGCCCCTGCAACCTCGCTCTTCCCGAGCCGGACATCCGCAGCCGGGTCGACGAGGCGATGACCGTCTGCAATCTTCGTCACCTCGCCGATCGCGACCCGTTCACGCTCTCGGGCGGCGAGATGCAGAGACTGTCGATCGCGGCTGCGCTGGCGATGAAGCCGCGCGTCCTGATCCTCGACGAGCCGACCTCCAATCTCGATCCGGAATCACGCGACGATCTGCTGGCTCAGCTCGACGTGCTGCCCGGCGAACTCACCATCGTCGTGCTGGAAGTGGCGCTGAGGCCCTCGTTGGCGCTGGCCAGCCGGTTCCTCCTGCTCGACGAAGGCCGCATCGTCGCCGACGGGCCCGCCGGCTCCGTCCTGACGCAGCCGCGCTGCGTCGAGACGCTCGGCATGACCGCGATCACCGAGGCCGCCTGGCGCATTCGCGATGCCGGACGCTGGCCCGAGGGGCAACCGCTGCCGCTCAGCCTCGACGACGCCCTCCAGACCTTCGAGGCGCCCCGTGCTCACGGTTGACGACGTCACCTTTTCCTATGTCGCGGGCGCGCCCGTGCTCGCCGACATCACGTTCAAGGTCGCGGCGGGCGAGGTTGTCGCCATCGTCGGTCGCAACGGCGCCGGCAAGAGCACACTGCTGCGGCTCCTGAACGGTCTCTACCAGCCGGCGACCGGCGCCATCGTCGTTGCCGGCAACGCGACCTCCGACACGCCGGTGCATCTCCTCGCGCGCTCTATCGGCACGGTCTTCCAGGCGCCGGAGCAGCAGATCTTCAATCCGCGCGTCCGCGACGAGATCGCTTTCGGGCCGAAGCAGCTCGGCCTCACCGGGGCGGCGCTCGAGGCACGCGTTGCCGCGGTGCTCGACCGCATCGGCCTCACGGCCGAGGCCGATACGCATCCGCTCGACATCGACCAGTCGGCAAGGCGCATGGTGGCGATCGGCTCGGTGCTCGCCATGCAGCCGCCGATCCTTCTGCTCGACGAAGCCCAGCGCGGCCTCGACAAGGCGGCGATCGAACGGCTTTCGGCCATCATCGAGACGGAAAAGGCGCGCAGCACCGCCGTGATCCTCGTCTGCCACGACATGGACTTCGTCGCCCGGCGGGCCGATCGCGTGCTCGGCCTGGCGCGCGGCCGCCTTGCCGCCGACCTCTCGACCGAAGCCTTCTTCACCGACGCCGAACTGACGGCTTCGATCGGCGTCGAGGTACCCGACGTGCTCGCCCTCTCGGCGGCACTCGGACTGCCGCCCGCCCTGACACCCGCCGCCTTTGCGGCGTCGTGGATGGCACGGGGATGACGACGGTCCTGATGCCCATTGGTGCTTGACGGCCGATGGCGCGCGAGACTAGCTTTTGCGATGCAGCAACGGACCCGAAGACGGGAGGCGCTGCGATGAAGTCCCTGATCCGTCTGTTCGTTTCAATTCGTCCCCCGATTGCGAAGGGCATGAAGCCTGGCGTCGGCATCCAGCTTGGAAAGCAGGATCCGCCATGGTGAAAGACGGCAAGCGCCACCTCTCCAGTCTCCGCGACGCGCGGACCATCTATATCGATGGCCGCAAGGTCGCTGACGTGACGACCGACCCCGCATTCCGCAACGCAGTCGCGACCTCGGGCGCGTTCTACGACTATCAGGCGGCACCCGAGAATATCGAGGCGATGACCTTCCGCTCGCCGACAAGCGGCGATGCGGTCAGCCGCGCCTGGCAGCTGCCGAAGACGCTGCGCGAACTCACCGAACGGCGCGAGGCACTGACGCGCTGGGCGGCGATGACCTGCGGCATGGTCGGCCGCTCGCCGGATCACGTCGCCTCGACTTTCGTCGGCTTCCGAATGGGCCTGCCGGCCTTCCGCGACAACGATCCGGCCCGGGCCGCAGCGCTCGCATCCTATTTCGACTATGCGCGCGACAACGACCTCTACCTCTCCTACGTCATCATCAACCCGCAGTCGGACAAGGCGAAATCGGCGAGCGGCCAGCCTGACGCCCATCTCGTCGCCTCGATCGTCGACGAGGATGCCGGCGGCATCACCATCCGCGGCGCCAAGATGCTGGCAACGAGCGGCATCATGGCCAACGAGATCATGGTCTCGGGCTTCAACGCGCTGCAGGCGGGCGACGAGGCCTATGCCTTCACCGCCGTGACCCCGGTCGCGACCAAGGGCCTGACGCTGATGTCGCGCCGCAGCTACGAGCAGGCGGCGACGTCCACCTTCGATTATCCGCTGTCGGCGCGCTTCGACGAGAACGACGCCGTCGTCTATTTCGACGACGTCAAGATCCCGTGGGACCGCGTCTTCGTCCACAAGGACCTGAAGATGGCGCAGGCGCAATGGCACGACAGCCGCGCCCATGTCATGCAGAACTACCAGTGCATGATCCGCCTGATGGTGAAGCTCAAATTCCTGCTCGGCATCACGCGGAAGATTGCCGAGACCAACAACATCATCAATTACCCGCAAGTGCGCGAGACGCTCGGCCAGGTTGCCGCCAAGGTCAACAATATCGAGGCGCTGATCATCGCGATGGAGGCGGCCGGCGAGGTCTTCAACGGCTATTACGTGCCGAACCGCACCATCCTCTGCACGGCGCAGGTGATCGCGCAGACGACCTATCCCGAGATCGTCGAGGCACTCCGCACCCTATCCGGCGGCGGCATGATCATGGTCCCGTCCTCCTTCGCCGATTTCGAGACAGCCGAGACACGGGCGATCATCGAGAAGACGCAGCGTTCGATCGTGACGGACTCGGAAGGGCGGGTGAAGCTGATGAAGCTCGCCTGGGACGCGGTCGGCTCCGAATTCGGTTCGCGCCACCTGCAATATGAGATGTTCTATTCCGGCCCGACCTTCGTCACGCGCGGCAACTCGTTCCGCTTCTTCGACTGGGACAGCGTCAAGGGCGTCGTCGACGACTTCATGGCGTCCTACAGCCTGCCCGGCACCGACCTTCGCTCGGCGGCCGAGTGATGACGCTCGCCGATACAGAGGCGCCGGCGCGCGAGGAGATCGAGCGCCTGGCGATCGTCGCGCATGGCCGCGAAAGCCTGCAACTGGCGGCTGACGGCCCGCTCGCAGGCCTCACCTTCGCGGTCAAGGACCTCTTCGACATCGCCGGCTATCGTTCGGCCTGGGGCAACCCGGACCGGCTGCGCGATGCCCCGCCGGCGCGCGCCACGGCACCGGCCGTGCTCGTGCCGCTGATGGCCGGCGCGCGGATGATCGGCAAGACCGCGACGGACGAACTCGCCTGCGGCATGTTCGGGATGAACCCGCATTTCGGCACGCCGATCAATCCGGCCGCGCCTGCACGCGCCCCCGGCGGTTCGTCGAGCGGCTCGGCTTCACTCGTGGCAGCCGGGCTCGCCGACTTTGCGCTCGGCACCGATACGGGCGGGTCGATCCGCGTTCCCGCCAGCTTCTGCGGTCTCTATGGCCTGCGCACGACCTATGGCCGCGTCTCCGCGTCCGGCGTCATGGCGATGGCGCCGAGCTTCGATACGGTCGGCTGGCTGACACGCGACATCGCCACCATGCGGCGGGTCAGCACGGCCTATTTCGGGCCGGCCAAGCGGCATCAGGCGCCGCGGCTCATGATCGCCCGCGATGCCTTCGCCATCCCGGAAGCCCCGATCGGCGCGGCCCTGCTCGGCGCCGCGCGCCGGCTGGGACCGGCCGAGGACATCACACTCTACAAGGAAGGTGTCGAGCACTGGCTGGACACCTTCCGTCCGCTGCAACTGCACGACCTCTGGTCGACGCTCGGCCAATGGGCGAGCGAGCCGGGACGGGCCCTGTCGCAGGCCGTGGCCGAGCGGATCGCCCTCTCAGCGACCGTAAAGCCCCAGGCGGTTGCCGCCGCCATGCCGCGCCGCGAGGCGCTGACCGACAGGCTCGTCGCCCTTCTCGGCGACGACGGCATCATCGTGATCCCGACCGCGCACGACCTGCCGCCGCTCCGCGATGCACCCGTCTCGGCCCAGGCCGCCTTCCGCGAGAAGACGCTGGCGCTGACCGCGGTGGCGAGCCTCGCGCGGTTGCCTCAGCTCGCTGTTCCCGCCGCGATGTTCGAAGGTTGCCCGATCGGCCTTTCGCTCATCGGTGGCCCGCGCAGCGAACACCGGCTGATCGCATTCGCCGAGGACATCGGCGCGCTGACAGCGAAGTCCGGGCCATGACGCCGATCCGGAATGGCGCGCGGGATTTCGTCGGCTATGGCCGGACGCCACCCGATCCGCACTGGCCGGGCGGCGCGCGACTCGCGCTCGTCGTCGTGCTCAATCTCGAGGAAGGCGCCGAGCCGTCGATTCCCGATGGCGACGGCGCGAGCGAAGCGGCGCTGACGGACGCGATTCCGGGCGAAATCGAGCCGGGAAAGCGCGATTTCGTCGCCGAAACGCTGTTCGAATACGGCTCGCGCGTCGGCTTCTGGCGGATCGCTGATCTCTTCGCCGATCGCGGCGTGCCGCTGACGATCAATGCCTGCGCCGCGGCCCTCCGGCGCAATGGCGAGATCGCCGCAGCGATCCGTGACAGCAGCCTCGACCTCTGCTGCCATGGCGACCGGTTCCTCAGGCATTACCGCATGAGCGAGGTGGAGGAGCGGGCTGCCATCGCCGCCGCCTATCGTGGCATCACCGAGCTGGTCGGCCGGCCGCCGCTCGGCTGGCAGAGCCGCTACTCCTCGAGCGAGGCGACCCGGACCTTGCTCGTGGAGCATGGCGGATTTCTATATGATTCAGATAGTTATGCCGATGACCTTCCTTATTGGGTGAGCGTCGGAGAGGCGCCGCATCTCGTCGTCCCGCACTCCTTCACCAACAATGACAATCGCCTCGCTACCGCAAAACTCGGCACGGCCAGCGATTTCTACGACCATCTCGCCGGGGCATTTCGCGTCCTTCATGCCGAGAGTGCGCGCCATCCACGGATGATGACCGTCAGCCTGCATGGCCGGGTTTCCGGCCAGCCGGCGCGATTCGAGGCGCTGCAGCGTTTCCTTGATCTCGTCTGCGCCCATGGCGATGTCTGGTGCGCCGGCCGGTCGGAGATCGCCCGGCACTGGACCGCGACGCATCCGGCAAGGGGGCAGTCATGAGCCGCCTGCTGATCGCCGGCGGACTTGTCGCGGATCTCGCAACCGGCACAGTGGGTTCGCGCGATCTTCTCGTCGAAGACGGCGTCATCACAGCCATCGCCGCACCGGGCAGTCTCGATGCAGCGGGGGTCGCCCGCCACGATGCCGGCGACAGGCTGATCCTGCCCGGCTTCGTCAACAGCCACACCCATGGCCACGCCAATCTGGTCAAGGGCGTCGCCGATCGCTGGACGCTGGAGGCTTCGCTCACCAACGGCCCCTGGATGGGCGGCGCGCGCGATCCGGAGACGATGTATCTCTCGACCCTGGTCGGCGCGCTCGACATGCTGTCGAAGGGCTGCACCGCCTGTTTCGATCTCGTCTACGAGTTCCCGCGTCCTACGGTCGGGGGCTTCATGGCGGTGGCGCGCGCCTATGCCGATGCCGGCATCAAGGCGGTTCTGGCGCCGATGGTCGCCGACAAGACGCTGTTCACCGCCATTCCCGGCCTTGCGGCGTCGCTCCCCGACGATCTCAGCACGACCGTCGGCGCCTTCTCGCTCGGCGATGGCGAGGCGACCCTCGCGGCGGTCGAGGCCATCGTCGCGCTTCGGGACAGCCTGCCGCCCGGCATCACGCTCGCGCTGGCGCCGACGATTCCGCATCACTGCTCGGAGCGGTTCCTGCTCGCCCATGCGGAGCTCGCTGCGCTTCATGGCCTGCCGGTGCATATGCACATAGCGGAATCGCGGCTGCAGGCGAGCGTGGCGCGTGAGCTTTGGGGGGTCTCGCCGGTACGCTATCTCGCCGATCGCGGCGTGCTCGGCCCGCATTTCATCGCCGCGCATGCCGTCTGGCTCGATGGCGCCGATCTCGATCTCCTCGCAGAGCATCGCTGCCACGTCGCCCATATCCCGGCCTCGAACTTCCGGCTCGGCGCAGGAATCGCCCATGTGCGGCCGATGCTCGACCGCGGCATCACCGTCGGTCTTGCCACCGACGGCGCCAATTCCTCCGACGCTCTGTCGATGCCGCAGGCGATCCGCCTCGTTTCCTATGCGTCGCGCGTGTTCGATGCCCCGCGGAACGATTGGCTTGGGGCGGCGGAAACGCTCCGCCTCGCGACGGCCGGCGGCGCCGATCTCCTCGGCCTGCCGAAGGTCGGCCGGATCGAAATCGGGGCGAGCGCCGATCTCGTCTTCTATGATCTCGGCCAGATCGATTTCATGCCGCTGGTCGACCCGATCAACCAGGTCGTCACGGCGGCCGACAGCGGCGCGATCAGCGACGTGATGGTCGATGGCCGCCTCGTCATGGCGGGGCGACGGATGACGACGATCGACCCGGCCTCGCTGCGCGAGCGCGTCGCCGAGACCGTCGCGCGGCTGGGTGCGAGCCTCGCCGGTACGCGGGCGCTGGCCGAACGGCTGGAGCCACATGTCGTCGCATTTGCCGAGGCAGCCCGGGCGAAGCCATTGCCCATCAGCCGCCTCCTGCCCGTCGAACGGGAGACCCAATCATGACCGGCCCCATCGACCCGCTCGAATTCCGCCGCGCCTGTTCGCTGTTTCCGACCGGCGTCGCCGTGGTGACGACGCATCACGGCGACGTCTTCGCCGGGATGACGATCAACTCTTTCGCCTCGGTGTCGCTCGAGCCCTCGCTCGTACTGTGGAGCATTCGCGACAATGCCCGTTCGCGCGCCATCTTCGAGGCGTCTGGCCAGTTTGCGATCAACATCCTCGCCAGCGACCAGATGCAGGCGGCGCGGCATTTCGCCAAGCAGACGCTGGAAGCCTTCGACGGCGAGCCGATGACGATCTCGCCCCGCGGCCTGCCGCTGCTGCCAGGGGCGCTCGCCCATCTCGAATGCGAGACGCGCGCGATCCATGACGGGGGCGATCATCGCATCTTGATCGGCGAAGTCGTCGCCCTCGATACCCGCGAAGGCGATCCGCTCGTCTTCTTCAAGGGTCGCCTATCGGCCGGGCTCGACACCGCCGCCGCCCAACACACCGAACGCACCGGACAGACATGACCATCGCCCGCATCGGCCACATCACCCCCTCCTCCAACGTCCAGCTGGAGCCGCTCACCTATGCGATGAACCGTCCGTTCGAAGGGCGGCTGGCGCATCACTTCTCACGCATCCGCGTGACGCATCTGGCGCTGGAGGCGGCCTCCGACGCGCAGTTCCGGCTCGAAACCATGCTGGCCGGCGCGCGGCTGCTCGCCGATGCGCCGCTGGCCGGCATCGTCTGGAACGGCACCTCGGCGAGCTGGCGCGGGCTCGAGAACGATATCGCGCTCTGCGAGGCGATCACGGCCGAAACCGGCCTGCCAGCCTCGACGTCGACGCTGGCCTTCTACCGCGCCTTCCGCGACTTCGGCTTCAGGACCGTTGCGCTCGCCGTGCCCTATACCGCCGACATCACCGCGGACATCGCGACCGAATACACACGGCAAGGCTTCCCGGTGACCGGCGCCGCCTGCCTCGGCATCCGCGAGAACACCGGCATCGGCGCGGCGCCCGCCGATGATATCCGCCGCGTGCTGCGCGAGGCGGCGGCGAGCCGGCCCGACTGCATCGCTGTCATCTGCACCAATTTCAACGCGACCGAACTCGCCGAGGAGATGGAGGCCGAGCTGGGCATCCCCATCGTCGACTCGATCGCCGTCACCTTCCGCGAGGCCTGCCGGCTTGCCGGCATCGACGAGGGCGTTCCCGGCTGGGGCAAGATCCTTGCATCAGGTGGAGCGGCTTCGGCCTGACGGACGGAACTCATCAAGGAGGGTATGATGGCCAAGGAAATCTTCGTCGCCTATGGCGTCGATGTCGACGCGGTGGCCGGCTGGCTCGGCTCCTATGGCGGCGAGGACAGCCCCTGCGACATTTCCCGTGGCGTCTTTGCCGGCGAGGTCGGCACGCCGCGCCTTCTGAAGCTGTTCGATCGCTTCGGCATCAAGACGACCTGGTTCATTCCTGGCCACTCGATCGAGACCTTTCCGGACGAGATGGCCGCCGTCGCTGCTGCCGGCCACGAGATCGGCATGCATGGCTACAGCCATGAAAATCCGCTGTTGATGACGCGCGACCAGGAGGCGGCCGTTCTCGACAAGTCGATCGCGCTGATCGAGCAGTTGCAGGGCCGCAAGCCCTCGGGCTATGTCGCGCCGTGGTGGGAATTCTCGAACACCACCATCGAGATGCTGATCGAGCGCGGCATCATCTATGACCACTCTCTGATGCATAACGACTTCTTCCCCTACTACGCACGAACCGGGGAAAGCTGGTCGAAGATCGACTACGGCAAGCCGGCCGAGACCTGGATGACACCGATGAACCGCGGCAGCGAGACGCCGCTCGTCGAGATTCCGGCCTCCTGGTACATCGACGACCTGCCGCCGATGATGTTCATGAAGGCGGCACCCAACAGCCACGGCTTCGTCAATCCGCGCGACATCGAGGAGCTCTGGCGCGACCAGTTCGACTGGATCTATCGCGAATACGATTACGCCGTGTTCACGATCACCATCCATCCGGACGTCTCCGGCCGGCCGCAGGTTCTCATGATGCACGAGCGGCTGTTCGGACACATGGCACGTCACCCGGGCGTCAAGTTCGTCACCTTCGAGGATATCGCGAAGGACTTCCTGAAGCGCCATCCGAAGGGCACGCCTGGTCCGAAGCCGTAGGGTTCGCGGGCATGTGCGGGCTTTGCGGCACCTTCACCGAACTGCATTGGAGCACGGCGGCGACGACGACGGCGGCACGCCCCGGTCTTGGCCGGGTTCGCCTGGCCGCGGCTGCCGACGGCATCGCCGCCGGCACATCAGTGAAGATCACGGCCTGGGGCCAGGGCTTCCGGGTCACAGGACCAACCGGCCGGGTCGCGCTTGCGCCCGACCTCGCGGCGCTCTGGCGCGCCGTCGACGGCCTCGCGCGCACCCTCCCCGACCCGCTCGACGATGCGGCCGAGCCATGACCGATCCCGTCGATCTGGCCGGGCTCGTCAGGGTAGACGTCCTCACCGGATTTCTCGGCAGCGGCAAGACCACTCTGGTCCGCAGGCTCTTCGAACGCGGCGCGCTCGCAGATGCGGCTATCCTCGTCAATGAATTCGCTGTCATGCCGGTCGATCAGGATCTGATCGAACTCTCTGGCGCGAAGGCCACGCTTGTCGGGGATCGCTGCCTCTGCTGCGTTGCAGACGGCAATCTCCGCGCGGCCCTCATCGGAATGATCGAGGGGCGATCGGACGGGTCGCTTCCCCCGTTCACGCGCATCCTCGTGGAGACATCCGGCCTCGCCGATCCGACGGCCCTGCTGGCGGCACTCGCGAGCGATCCGATGCTGCGGCCACGCTTTCGGGCCGGCCGGGTCGTGACGCTGGTCGATCTCTGCCACGGACTCACGACGCTGGAGGAGAGCGAGGAAGCGATGGCGCAGGTTCTCGTCGCCGATATCCTGCTGCTCACCAAGGCGGACCTCGTCGCCCCCGATGCTGGCCATCGCCTCGCGGAGCGGCTGACGGCGCTCAATCCGATCGCCCGCATCATCGCTGACGCCGAGGATCCCTTCGACCGCCGTGCCTTGCCCGACGCCCTGGTGGCACCTCCTCCCATACGCCGTTTCCAAGCGGCGCCCACCGGGACACAACACGGGCGGATCGCCGCCGCCGTCATCACAGCGGACACTCCGCTCGAATGGGCCCGCTTCGCAGCCTGGCTGTCGCTGCTGCTGCATCGCCACGGCGCGTCGATCCTCCGGATCAAGGGCAAGGTCGGAATTGGTGCCGAGGGACGGCCGACCACGGTCATGATCCAGTCGGTCCGTCATGTCGTTCACCAGCCGGAGCATCTTCCCGCCGTGGAGGCCGATGGCAGCACGGCTCTCGTCGTGATCGCACGCGACATCGCGCCCGAGCGACTCCTGCGTTCGTTTCATCGCCACGTCGTCGGCGCGAGCGCGCGCGAACAGACGCGGGCTATAGGTTGAACCATGGGCAGGTCCTGCACAGCCAAGCGGCATGCACCAGCCGGGCTCGTTCGGCGCTGCGTGGCTTTGAATTGGTATGCGGCTTGCTTGGTCAAGAAAGCACGATCGACCGGAAAACCGGATCGGGCATTCCCGAACACGATCCCTGATCCGGCGCGCCGCCGATCCGCGCGCGGGAGCATATTCGCCATACGGTCCGGTCTGGAGCCAAGTGCATGATGACGGATGGCCTCGACGAACTCGCCGCGCGGGTCCGCTTCGAGCTCGACTGCGTCGCCTATCCGGCGCGCGAATGGGTGAAGCCACGCTTCCACGATGGCGAGCGGGTGCTCGATGCCCTCATCGTCGGCGGCGGCCAGAACGGCCTTGCCGTTGCGTCACGGCTCCTGCGCGAGCGCGTCACCAACATCCGCGTTCTCGACAGGAGCCCGGCGGGACTGGCCGGGCCCTGGGTCACCTATGCCCGCATGCACACGCTGAGGACCCCGAAGCACGTCTCGGGTCCAGAACTCGGCCTCGCCAGCCTCTCGGTGCGCGCCTGGTATGAGGCGAAATTCGGCGTCGAAGCCTGGGCAAGGCTCGGCAAGATCCCGCGCGAGCACTGGAACGATTATCTCGGCTGGCTGCAGCGGACGCTTGGCATCGTCGTGACGCATGAGGCCGAGGTCGTCGATATCGAGCCGCTCACTGGCGAGGTCTTCGCCGTCCATGCCGTCGTCGCCGGTCGGCCTGAGCGGGTGCTGGCGCGCCATGTCGTGCTCGCCACAGGCATCGAAGGCGCCGGCCGCTGGCAGGTGCCGGCGATGATCGCCGATGCGTTGCCCAAAGAGCGCTATGCCCACACCGCCGAGGCGATCGACTTCGCGGACCTCGCCGGCAAGCGTGTCGCGGTGATCGGCGCCGGCGCCTCGGCTTTCGACAATGCTGCGATGGCGCTCGAGGCGGGCGCGGCTTCGGTCGATCTCTTCGCCCGGCGGCGCACGCTCCCGAAGGTCAATCCGAACCGCTATATCGAATTCTCGGGCTATATCCGCCATTTCGGCGATCTCGACGACGCACTGAAATGGCGCTTCATGCGCAAGTTCTTCGCGCTCAACCAGCCGCCGCCGCAGGATACCTTCGATCGCTGCGCCCGCTTCGACGCTTTCACGTTGCATCTTGGTAGCCCGGTCGAGAGCGTCGGCATCGCCGATGGCGCCATCCGCCTCGCAACGCCTTCAGGCGCCAGCACGGCCGATTTCCTCATCATCGGCACCGGCTTCACCGTCGACCTCGCGGCCCGGCCAGAGCTTGCCCGCTTCTCCGACCAGATCGCGTCGTGGTCGGACCGCTTCACGCCGCCGGCGGGCGAGGTCAGCCCGATGCTCGCTGCCTATCCCTATCTCTCCGGCGCGTTCCAGTTCACCGAGAAGACTGCCGGCGCCGCGCCCTATCTCGCGCGCCTCTACTGCCATTCGCATGGTGCGATGCTGAGCCTCGGCGCCACGGCGGGCATCTCCCAGCTCAAATTCTCCACCGACCGCATCGCATTCGGTATCACGCGGCAGCTCTTCCTCGCCGATGCCGAAGCCTTCGTTGATGGCCTCGATCGCTATGACGAGGTCGAGCTTGATCCCTCAGCCTATGAGGCCAGCCACGCCGCCAGAGCCGCCAAGGTCGCCTGAAAGGACACGCATCACAGTCATGGTCACCGTCACCGATCGCGCCCAGCGTCTCCTGGAGTCCGCCGAGAAGATCGAGAGCCCGTTCGTGCTCGATCCGACGCTTTGCCTCTACAGCCCACAGGACAATGTCGAGAGCCTCGCACATCCGCGCATCACAGCCTGGCTCGACTTCATCGCGAAGGATTACCAACCAGTCCTCCCGACAGCGAAGCGCCGGGTGCTGCTCTTCATGCCCTGCACGAAGACCAAGCCCTATCCCTTTTCGTCCGAACACAAGGCGATCAATCAGCGCCTGATCGACGAAGGCTTCCGGCCGACCGCGCGGCTCGACCTGCCGCAGGAATTGCAGGCCCGTCTCGAGCCCCAGTTCTCGCAGGACGTGCTCAACCTCTCACCGCTGATCGACGACGCCGGGACGCTGATCCACCGCATGGTGATCTCGGAGCCGATGGGCGTCGTGCCCTATGAGCACATCGTCGCCTATCCGGGCGGCGCCTCGCCCGCGACCGCCTATGACGATCCCGGCCTTTTCGAGAAGCGCGGCAATGCCGTCTCTCCCTGGCGACCGGATTCGACCGCGGTCGCCGTCTCCTCGACCCGCTGGAAATGGGGCGACGAGGAACGACGGGCCTATGCGGTGATGCACAACGCCATGGCCGAGGCCGTTGCCGGCGCCGTCGCGCGGATCGGTCATCACTACGACGACATCGTCTCGTGGGTCGCGCCCGGCCTGACGCATCGCAGCTTCGTCATCGCCAAAGGCGAGCGTGCCGCCAACAATGTCCCTGCGACCCGCAAGGTCGGAGAGGGCCGCGTGGCACTGATCGGCGCCAACGATCATCTCGGACCCAGCGCCGCGATCACCTGCCTGCCGACGCTCGGCCAATGCAAGGACGCGATCGACCGCCTCGCGACGCGTCTCGGCATCGACACTGTGCAGGCGACGGGAATCTATGCCCGCGGCGGTGCCAATGCGACGCCGCTCGCCCTCCCCGAATTGCTCGACGTGCTCGTCGCACGCCTCCGCGACCCCAAGGATCAATGAGAATGACGCTTCTGAAACTCACCATCGGCGCCAGCGACAGCGACCGCACCCGGCCGATCGCCAATGGCGAGGTGACGATCGCGGGCGTCGCGCCCGAGGTCACGCTGATGGGCGTGCAGGCGCTGTTCAACAAGCAGCTCGGCTCGCATCATTTCGACGCGTGCGAGTTTCCGCTCGCGACCTATCTGCGCACGCTTGAACGCCCCGACCGGCCTTATCTCGCCGTGCCGATCTTCCCCTCGCGCCATTTCCGCTTTTCGAGCGTCTTCATCAACAAGGCCAGCGGCATTACCAAGCCGGCCGAGATGGCGGGCAAGCGCATCGGGTTGATGGTGTTCGACATGGCCGCCGCGGTCTGGCAGCGCGGCATCTTCGAGGAGCATTTCGGCCTCGATCGGACCGCGCCCATCTATGTCACCGGCGGCCTGGAAACGGCGCGCACGGGCGATGAGCACCCTCAGGTCTATCCGGACAAGTTCACGGTCGAGCGGACGGACAAGCCGTTGGCCCAGATGCTGGCGAGCGGCGAGATTGACGCTCTTTATACCGCCCGCGCCCCAAGCACCTGGCCATCGGAGACGGTCGGGCGGCTGTTCGAGGACCCGAAGACGGCCGAACTCGATTATTTCCGCAAGACCGGCATCTTCCCGCCAATGCACATCCTCGCCGTCAAACGGCCTATCGCGGAGGCCAATCCGGGCCTGACCAAGGCTCTGTTTGATGCCTTCGCCGAAGCGCAGACCATCGCCCGCACCAAGCTCTTCGATCAGGTCGCGCTTTCCACCATGCTTCCCTGGGCGCTTGAGTCGCTCATTGAGGCCGAGCGGGAGCTTGGAACCGATTATTGGCCGGTGGGCTTCGCCAAGAACCGTGCAATGCTGGAGGTCGTCATTCGCTACCTCAAGGAAGACGGGCTGATCTCGACCGATTTCGCGCCGGAAGACCTGTTCGAGGGCGCCGACATTCTCGCCACCTGAGGCGAAGGAGCATGCGATGACCGTTTCGGGTTTCGGCTGGCACGACCTCTCGACCGATGCCGTGGCGGCGGCCGATCGGCTCGACTACTGGCGCGAGGCGACCAACAGCCTGTTTCCGCCCACACAGCTTCGCCGCGATGGCTATGAGGGCTTCTATGGCCACGTCGCATGGCTTGCGCTGGGCGAGGTGACGGTTGCCGACATCGTCTCGACCAGCCTCGACGTCGTACGCAGCGAGCGCGAGATCCATGGCGGCGACGACCGCTGGTATGAACTGACCATCCAGATCGAGGGCGAATGCGCCTTCTCGCAGGATGGACGCGACATCGTCACCGGCCCGCGCTCGATGGTGCTCTATGACAGCCGCCGTCCCTATCAGATGCGCTTCCGCGGCCCTTACAGGCAGGTGTCGCTGAAAGTGCCGCGGGCGGGGCTGCGCGAAAGGGTGCCGGGCGTGGACAGCCTCATCGCGCTGCATCTCGCGGCTGACCGCATTCCCGGCCGCTTCATCTATGATCTCGCGAGCGGCCTCTGCGAGCGGCCGAACGACGTGCCCGCCGCGCTCTGCGGCCGGCTTGAGCAGCATGTGCTCGAACTCACGGCGACGGCGCTGATGGGGGCCACCTCTTCCACCATCGTTCCCGCATCGCGCCTGTCGCAACTCGACCGCATCAAGACGTTCATTCTCGCCCATCTCGACGATGCCGAGCTTTCGCCGCGCGCTATTGCAGCTGCCCATGGCATCTCGCTCCGCCGCCTCTACGAGCTCTTCGAGGCCGAGGAGCAGCAGGTCGCCCGCTTCGTCCAGGCGCAGCGGCTCGAGAAGATCCGCCGCGAGCTCGCCGATCCGCTGCTGAAGGGTTTGCCGATCAACACGATCGCCCTTCGCCGCGGCTTCAAGGACTTCTCGCATTTCAGCCGTGCGTTCCGCCGCCAGTTCGGCGTTGCGCCAGGCGCATTCCGCGCCGGCGCCGCGCACTGACGCGCCCGCACGCAAGACCATGCTTTTGCGCCAGTACAGCACTGTCCGCTTTCCCTCGTCCGACGCCTAATGCAGGCAGACACGAGCGAGGAGCGGACGCGATGGCTTACAAGGAAATGGACACGCAGGGCTGGCAGGTGCTGGACCGCGCCCATTACCTGCACCCGTTCACGGACCATGCAAGCCTTCGCCAGGGCGGCGCGCGCGTCGCGGTGCGCGGCGAGGGCATCTATGTCTGGGACACCGAGGGCACTCGGATTATCGACGGCCTTTCAGGCCTCGGCAATGTCAATATCGGCTACGGCCGCCGCGAACTCGTTCAGGCCGCTGCCGAGCAGATGCTCGACCTCTCCTACTGCCAATCCTTCTTCAAGACGACGCACCGCGCTGCGGTGACCCTTGCCGACCGGCTGACATCGATGCTGCCCGACAGTCTCAACCATGTCTTCTTCCAGTCGTCGGGCTCGGAGGCGAACGAGACCGCGATCCGCCTCGTCCGGCGCTTCTGGGACCTTTCGGGCCGGCCGGACAAGCGGATGATCATCGCCCGCGAGCTCGCCTATCACGGCTCGACCCACATGGCGGCGAGCCTCTCGGGCATTCCGCCCATGCACCTTGCCGGCGGCGATATCCCCTTGCCGAGCGTCGCCCATATCAAGACCGCCTACCAGTATCGCAACGGCTTCGGCATGGATCCGGCCGAGTTCGGCGTCGTCGCGGCGGGTTGGCTCGAGGACAAGATCCTCGAACTCGGGCCCGACAATGTCGCCGCCTTCATCGCCGAGCCTGCCCAGAGTGCCGGCGGTGCGCTCTGCCCGCCCGAAACCTATTGGCCCGAAATCCAGCGCATCTGCCGGAAATATGACGTCCTGCTCATTCTCGACGAGGTCGTGATGGGCTTCGGCCGCACCGGCCATTGGTTCGGCCATCGCCGGTACGGGATCGAGCCGGATATCCTGCAGCTCGGCAAGGCGATCACCTCCGGCTACCTGCCCCTCTCGGCCACGGTCATCTCCGATCGCATCGCCGACACGCTCATCGACAAGGGTGGGGAATGGGCACACGGCTACACCTATTCCGGCCACCCGGCCTGTTGCGCCGTGGCGCTCGAAAATATCCGCATCCTCGATGAGGAAGGACTGGTCGAGAATGCCGGTGCGGTGCTCGCTCCCTATTTCAAGGCGAAGCTCGATAGCTTCGTCGATCATCCGCTGATCGGCGACATCCGCTCGGTCGGTCTGATGGGTGGGCTCGAGATCGTCCAGAACAAAGCGACGCGCGAGGCCTTCCCCTATGAGGCCCATGTCGGCGATCACTGCGCCGCCGAAGGGCTGAAGCGCGGCCTCGCGTTCCGCGCCAATGGCGACACGATGAGCCTGATGCCGCCGCTCGTCACCACGATCGAGCAGCTCGACACGATCTTCGACATTGCCCGCGAGGCGCTCGACGCAACCGCCAAGCAGTTCGGCGTCACGGCATGACGAAGCCGACCGGCCTCGTCTGGCACGAGTTGCTGATGTGGCACGACACCCATGCCCTCGCCGGCTTCATGGAGGCCGGCCGCGGCGTCATCGAGCCGGACGAGCCGTCGGAGAGCGCGGCGGGCAAGCGGCGGATCAAGAACCTGCTCGATGTCGCCGGGCTGACCGAGCAACTGGCACTGATCAAGCCCCGCCCGGCGCGCGATGAGGAACTGGAGCGGGTCCACACGGCGGACTACATCGCTCGCCTCAAGGCGATGAGTGCCAGCAATGGCGGCGACGCGGCGCTCGGCGATCCTGTCGGCATCACGCCGTTCGGCCCTGGCGGCTATGAAATTGCGGCGCTTGCTGCCGGCGGCATCTTGGAGGCCGTCGATGCCATCGCCGAAGGGCGGATTGCAAATGCCTATGCACTGGTGCGGCCACCCGGACATCATGCCGAGGCCGGGCGCGGCTTCGGCTTCTGCATCTTCAACCAAGGGGCGCTGGCCGCCCGCCACGCGCAGGCGGTCCACGGCCTCTCGCGGATCGCGATCCTCGATTGGGACGTGCATCACGGCAATGGCGCCGAACACATCTTCTGGAATGATCCGAGCGTTCTGACGATCTCGATCCACCAGGATAACTGCTATCCGCCGAATTCCGGCCTGATCGATGCTGACGGCGGCGACGCCGGAGCGGGGTTCAATCTCAATATTCCCCTTCCGCCCGGCTCGGGCAGCGGCGCCTATCTCGCCGCGATGGACCGCATTGTCCTGCCGCGCGTTCGCGCGTTCGCGCCGGACATGATCATCGTCGCCTCGGGCCTTGATGCCGGCGCCTATGATCCGCAGGCGCGCATGATGCTCGGCGGCAGCGCCTTCGCCGCCCTGACGCGACGCGTGATGGAGCTTGCTGCGGATTGCTGCGGCGGACGGCTTTTGCTGACGCATGAAGGCGGCTATCACCGCCCCTCGGTGCCGTTTTTCGGCCTTGCCATCTTCGAGGCGCTGTCCGGGCTCAAAGGCAGCGTCGCCGACCCGTTCGAGCCGATCATCGCCGGCATGTCCGGCCAGGAGCTCCAGCCGCATCAGGACGCCGCTATCCGGCGCGTCCTGGCGCAGATGCCGGAAACATGAAGGGTATCAGCGCCTTGGCCGCGACGACAGAGTTCTACATCGATGGCGCCTTTGTCGCGCCGATTTCGGCTGAGCGGGCAGGCGTTATCAACCCGGCCACCGAAGAGCCGATCGCGTCCATCGGGCTCGGCAATGCCGCCGATGTCGACCGTGCGGTCGCCGCAGCCCGGCGCGCCTTCCCGGCCTTTGCAGCGACCAGCGTCGGCGAGCGGCTCGGTCTATTCGCGCGCATCGTCGAGGCCTTCAAGGCGCGGCGCGCAGAACTCGCTGCCGCCGTAACGGCGGAGATGGGCTCGCCGCAATGGCTCTCCTGGGACATCCAGACAGCGTCGAGCATCGTCTATTTCGAGAGCGCGGCCGAGGTGCTGCGGAATTTCGTCTTCGACGTTCCGCATGGCCAATCGCTGATCACGCATGAGCCGATCGGGGTGTGCGGGCTGATCACGCCCTGGAACTGGCCGCTCAACCAGATCGTCACCAAGCTCGCCCCGGCGCTGGCCGCCGGCTGCACGGTGGTCTTGAAGCCATCGGAACTCTCGCCGCTTTCGGCGCTGCTCCTTGCCGAAGTGATGCATGCGGCCGGCGTGCCACCGGGTGTCTTCAACCTCGTCAATGGCACCGGCCCGGTGGTCGGCGCCGCGATCGCGGCGCATCCCGACATCGATATGGTCTCGTTCACCGGCTCGACGCGCGCCGGCATCGCCGTCGCCAAGGCGGCGGCAGACACGGTGAAACGCGTCCATCAGGAACTCGGCGGCAAGTCGGCCAATATCGTGCTGCCGGACGCCGATCTCGACCTCGCCGTCACCGATGGGGTCAAGCGCTGCTTCATCAATTCCGGCCAGTCCTGCATCGCGCCGACCCGCATGCTGGTCCACGCGCCGATGCTCGACGAAGTGATCGACCGCGCCCGCGCGGTGGCGGCATCGGTCGTCGTCGGAGACCCGACCTTGACCGAAACGAGCATGGGCCCGGTGGCCGGGGCGGCCCAGTTCGCCAAGGTCGAGGGAATGATCGAAACGGGCATCAGCGAAGGTGCGCGGCTCGTCGCCGGCGGTCCCGGCCGGCTGCAGGACCTCAATCGCGGCTTTTTTGTAAGACCGACCATCTTTGCCGATGTGACGCCCGAGATGACCATCGCCCGGCAGGAAATCTTTGGACCGGTGCTGTCGATCATGACCTATCGCGATGAGGACGAGGCCGTGCGGATTGCGAATGACAGCCTTTACGGCCTCGCCGGCTATGTCTATTCGCGCGATATCGACCGCGCCCGCGTCACCGCGCGGAAGATTCGCGCCGGGCGCATCTTCATCAACAATCCCTGGTTTGATTTCGAGGCGCCGTTTGGCGGCTACAAGCAATCGGGCAATGGCCGCGAACTCGGCGAACACGGCATGTGCGAATTCCTCGAGGTCAAGGCCGTGCTTGGCTGGGACAGCGAGGGGGCGCGATGATGGGCCTTGATGGCACCCTCTCCTTGGACCCTCCCCTTGAGGGAGGGTCGGAAACGCACTTGCGTTTTCGGGGCGGGGTCACGGCCACCCGGTCAGGCAACGGACATCGAGGGACGGAAAGTGGGCCCGGCGTCCAGACCCCTCCCCAAAACCGCTTCGCGGTTTTGACCCTCCCTCAAGGGGAGGGTTCAAGGGAGACTGCGATCTTGATCGACGAGCGGAGACCCCATGCGCACCTGGCTTCGTGATCCCATCGCCATTCTTGCCGAAGGCGCCGAGCGTGGCATCGTCGTCGAGGGCAGCCTCATCGCGGCGCTCGTCGGGCGCGACGATCCCGACCCGGCCTGCGACGCGATCTTCGATGCCAGCCGCCATGTCGTGCTGCCCGGCCTCGTCAACACGCATCACCACTTCTTCCAGACGCTGACGCGTGCCCATCCGGCGGCGATCAACAAGGAGCTGTTCCCCTGGCTGAAGGCGCTCTATCCGCTGTGGGGTGATCATCTCGACCGCGACAGCTTCCGTCTCGCGACGCGCCTCGCCCTGACGGAACTACTGCTCTCCGGCTGCACCACCGCCTCGGATCATCTGTTCGTCTTCCCGTCCGACATGCCGGATGCCGTCGATATCGAGGTCGAGGAGGCCGCACGGCTCGGCATGCGCGTTGCCCTTACCCGCGGCGCGATCAATCTCGGCATGACCAAGGGCGGCATCGCCGACGAGCGGCTGATGCAGGACGATGATGTCGTGCTCGCCGATTGCGAGCGTGTTCTCGGCCGCTATCACGATCCGCGTCCGGGCTCCTTCTCGACTGTCGCGCTCGCGCCTTGCGCCCCGTTCAACGTCACGCGCGAAATGATGTGCGCCGCGGCCGAGTTGGCCGAGAGGCATGACTGCCGGCTGCATACCCATCTCGGCGAAACCGAGGACGAGAACGACTTCTGCCTTTCGCGCTTCGGCATGCGGCCGCTCGATTATCTCGAGGAGGTCGGCTGGCTGAGCGATCGCGTCTGGCTCGCGCATGGCATTCATTTCGACGACAGCGAGATCTCCCGGCTTGGGCGCCACCGTGTCGGCATCTGCCATTGCCCGACGTCGAACATGGTGCTCGCCTCCGGCATCTGCCGCACGAAGGAACTCGAGGCAGCCGGCGCCATCGTCGGGCTCGGGGTGGACGGCTCGGCCTCGAATGACAGCTCCAACATGATGGAAGCCGTCCGTCACGCATTGATGATCGGGCGGCTGCGCTACGACGCCGAGACGGTCACCCATAACGATGCGTTGCGCTGGGCGAGCGAAGGCTCGGCCGCCTGCATCGGGCGCAGCGACATCGGACGAATCGCCGTCGGCCGCGAGGCGGATCTCGCGCTGTTCACGCTCGACGAATTGCGCTTTTCCGGCGCCGGCGATCCGATCGCGGCGCTGGTGCTCTGCGGCGCGCATGCGGCCGATCGCGTCATGGTCGGCGGCGCCTGGCGCGTCGTGGACGGCGTGCCTGTCGGCGTCGATCTTGCAAGGCTGCGCGCCGAGCATGGCGCTGCCGCGCGCGCTTTCCTGACCTCGCTCTGACGAAAGGCCGACCGCTGACGCCGATGAACGCCCTGACGGATCGCAGCACTCCACGACCAGCAGCCGACACCGACGCGGCGCAGCGGCCGATCGACCTCATCATCGATCAGGCCGGCAAGACGTTCGTGACGTCGCGCGGGCCTGTCCGCGCCCTCGCCCCGATTTCGCTCAAAGTGCCGCGCGGTGCCTTCGTCGCACTGATCGGGCCGTCCGGCTGCGGCAAGTCCACGCTGCTGCGCATGGTCGCCGGGCTGGAGCACCCGGACGAGGGCGGCGCGGTGCTGGTGCGCAGCAAGCATCCCGAGCAGTTCCGCAAGGAGGGTGAACTCGGCATCGCCTTCCAGGACGCAGCCCTGCTGCCGTGGCGCAGCGTTGCAGACAATATCGCCTTCCCGCTGCAGATCCTGGGCCGGCCGGTCAAGCGCCATGCCGCGACGATCCAGGCGCTGATCGACCTCGTCGGTCTCAAGGGCCATGAGGCGTCGCTGCCCGGCCAGCTTTCGGGCGGCATGCGCCAGCGCGTCGCCATCGCCCGCGCGCTCGTCAGCGATCCCACCGTGCTGCTGCTCGACGAGCCGTTCGGTGCACTCGACCAAATCCTCCGCCGGGCGATGAATGTCGAGCTTCAGCGCATCTGGGCGGCGCGGCAGGTGACGACGCTGCTCGTCACGCACGGTATCGACGAAGCGGTATTTCTCGCCGACACGGTCGTCGTGATGCATGCCGGACCCGGCCGCATCGCGGAGATCATCGACATCCCCTTTGCCCGGCCGCGGCTGCCAAGCCTTTTCAGCGGCCCTGATTTCCATGCGCTGTGCGACGGGCTGACGGTGAGCCTGCATGGCGAGGACGCGCTGGCATGACCGTGAGCGACCGAGCACGCGAAAACGCCCGTATCCTGTTCGGAACGCTCGTGTTTCTCGCGCTCTGGCAGTTTCTCGGCGCCGCGACCTCCTGGGGCGTCGCCATGTTTCCGGCGCCGGCACGCATCCTGGCGCAGGCCTTCGCCGACCGTGAACTCTATTGGCTGCATGGCATCGCCACCGTCGAGACTTCGGCCATCGGCTTTTTGATCGGTGTTACGATCGCAGTGGTCGCCGCGCTTCTGTTCTGCCTCTCGCCGGGGCTCGAACTCGCCTTCCGCGGCATCAACATCGCGCTGTTCGCGATGCCGGCCATCGTCATCGGACCGCTGCTGGTCCTGTTCCTCAAGGGCGACTGGCCGCAGACGGTGCTGGCAGCGCTCATGGTCTATTTCCCGGCGATGTCGGCGACGCTGCTCGGGCTCCGGACCGTCGACCCACGCATCGCCGATCTCGTCAGCGCCTATGGCGGCGGCGAGGCCAAGCTGATGCGGCATGTCCGTATCCGCGGCGCGCTGCCCGATCTTCTCGCCGGCTTCCGCGTCGCTGCACCCCTCGCGGTCCTTGGGGCCGTGCTCGGCGAGTTCGGCTCGGGCACGCGCTGGGGCTTCGGCGCGTTCCTGCTCTCGGCACTGCCGCAAGGCAATCCTGCCCGTCTCTGGGGTATCGGCCTCGCCTCGAGCGCGATCGCCCTCGGGGGCTATGCGCTGTTCCTGATCCCCGCCCGCCGCCTCGCTGCCTCCAGCACCGCCGTGACCCTCGCCGCCGTGCAGGGATCGTCGCGGCCGGCCTCCGGTTGGAATTGGCAGCGGATGGTGCTCGCCGCCACGGCCGTTGCCCTGCCCTTCGTCATCTGGTGGCTGGCGGTGACGCTCTCGCATGTCAGCCCGATCATCGCGCCGGGGCCCGGGCGGACGCTGATGTTCCTGATCGAAGGCAAGCATGCGGCGGCAGCCCGTGCTGCGCTGCTGACGGCGCTCGGACAGACGCTTCCGGTTGCCCTGCTCGGGCTCCTGGCCGGGCTCGCCTTCGCCTTCGTTCTCGCCGCCCTGTCGCTGCTGGCGCCAGCCATCGCCCGGGCCATGCTGCCGGTGGCGCTCGTTGCGCAGAACATGCCGCTGGTCGCCGTCGTGCCCTTTGTCGTGCTGGTCTTCGGCCGCGATGTGACGGCGTCGGTCTTCATGGCGATGCTGGTCGTGTTCTTCCCGGCCTATGTGCTGCTGCACCAGGGCTTCACCACCGTTCCCCGCGCCGCCAGCGATCTCGTGGCCGCCTATGGCGGTGGCCGCTGGAAGCAGCTCGTGCATATCGCCATCCCCTATTCGATCGGCCATCTCTTCGCGGCGGCGAAGCTGGTGGCGCCGCAGGCCCTGCTCGGCGTCATGGTGGCGGAATGGCTGCTCTCGGGCGTCGGGCTCGGCAATCTGCTCAACGTTTCGCGCGCCGGCCTCGACTACGACATGATCTGGGCCGGGGCCCTGATCTCCATCCTGATTTCGGTCGCCGCCTTTGAAGCGGTCGGCCTGATCGAACGAAAGGTCGGCCGATGACCGCCGCGATCCGATGGCACCATGCCTCGCTCACCGTCGCCGACCTCGATCCGGCAATCGCCTTTTTCGGCGCGGTATTCGGCTTCGTGCCGGATTTCATCGAACGAGGCATGTCCGACGATATCGTCGCGCTGACCGGTCAGCCGGGGCTCTCCTGCGACTTTGCGCAGCTCCGCAGTGACGTATCTCCGCTGGTGCTGGAACTGATCGCGTTCCATTCGGACGCTGGACCGCGCCCGGAGGCGGATGCCTTGCCGTGGCGGCCGGGCGCCGGCCATGTCGCCTTCCATGCCGACGATTTCGACGCGACGCTCGCCCTGGCGCTTGCACATGGCGCCACGATGCTCGGAGAGACCATCACATTTCCGGGCGGCCGCTCGGTCTATTGCCGCGCGCCGGGCGGGGCGTTCTTCGAGATCGAATGGCTCGCCGAGGCCGTCGCGTGAGGCCGCCGACGACGACGCAAACGAGGCTGGCGCACAATGATCCAGCCTGTCTGCGGCTTGAGCAGGTCATGCCTACAACTTGGACACAGCTTTTACCTCTTCTGCATATTGGGCAGTTGAACTTGGATGCACCGCGGTTAAACTCTGCATCCAAGGTTCCGATCGACCGAGAATTCGGGTCGAACCGACTGTCGCCACGATCGTGCCTGCGGTGAGACCGCAGGCCGTTCGCAGCAGGACCGTCGCGCTGGAACCCGTCCGTTCCGCCGCCGGAGAGCCGCTTCCGCCTCCCCGGGGCCGGCCTCGACGCGGTGGTTTCTCGCCTTCCCCCTCCAAGGAGCCGTGAGATGCAGTTTACGCAGACCCGTCGAGCCTTCGGCAAGACAGCCCTGGCCGGCCTTGCCGCCGCCGCCTTCACCCCGCTCGGCCGCGCCCGCGCCGCCGAGACCGCATTGGCCTTCCAGTCGATCTGGATCAACGATCCGGAGTTCATCGGCTACTTCATCGCGATCGACAAGGGCTGGTACAAGGAGGCCGGGCTCGATCTGACCTATCTGCCCGGCGGGCCCGACGTGATCCCGCAGGGATCGCTCCTGACGGGCAAGGCCGACGTCGCGCTGACCTCGCTGATCGAGACCGCCTCGGCCGTCTCGGAGAAGGATGCGCCGTTCAAGATCATCGGCGCCCAGTTCCAGAAGAGCCCGGACAGCGTCATCTCGCTCGAGCAGAGCGGGATCAAGACGATCAAGGATCTCGTCGGCAAGACCGTCGCCTGCCCGCCCCTCAGCATCACCGGCTTCAAGGTGCTGCTCGGCCTCAACGGCGTCACCGAGGACCAGGTCAAGATCGTCCCCTACGCCTTCGATCCGACACCGCTCGCCACCGGCCAGGTCGATGCCGTCGTCGATTTCATGACCTCGCTGCCGTTCATCGTCGAGCAGACGTCCGGCAAGAAGGCGAGCTACATGCTGTTCTACGACTTCGGCCTGCCCTTCGGACAGGACTTCGTGACCGTCACCGAGGACACGCTGAAGAACCGACGCGCCGATCTCGTCGCCTTCATGCGGGCCAGCCGCAAGGGCTGGAACGAGGACTTCGCCAATCCGGAAAAGTACACCAAGGACTACGAGAACACCTGGTTCAAGGGCAACGGCTATACGCCGGAAGCGGCGCTGTTTCATGCCCGCATCCAGGTCGACTTGATGAAGAACCCGAACGGTGTGTTCGCGATGGACGCGGACTGGATCGACAAGAACCTGGCCACGCTCGACAAGGTCGGCGTCAAGGCCGACAAGAGCCTCTTCGATACGAGCATCCTCGCGGAGCTCTGATCGGCGCGCATTATCCAAGGACGGCCGACACGGCCGGAAACGCATGGCAAGTCTCTTTACGCCCCTGACCCTCAGGGGCGTGACCTTCAAGAACCGGATCGTCGTCACGCCGATGTGCCAGTACGCCGCCGTCGATGGACTGGCGACTGACTGGCATTTCGACCATCACGCCCGCTTTGCCCTTGGCGGGGTCGGCGGCGCGGTGGTCGAGGCGACCGGTATCTCGCCCGAAGGCCGCATCACCCCCGATTGCCTCGGCATCTGGGATGATGCGCATCTTCAGGGTCTCGCGCGCATCGTCGCGACCTATCACCGGCAAGGTGCCGCGATCGGCATCCAGCTTTCGCATTCCGGCCGCAAGGGAAGCTCGACGGCGCCCTGGCAGGGCGGCTGGGCCCTGCCGCCGGATGATCCGCGCGCCTGGCGGACGGTGGCACCCTCGGCCGTAGCCTATCATGAGGATTGGCCGACGCCTGACGCGCTCGACGAGACCGCCATCGCGGGCGTGATCGCCGACTTCGTCGCGGCAGCGAAGCGCGCGGTCAGCGCCGGCTTCGATTTCGTCGAGATCCACGGCGCGCATGGCTATCTGCTCCATGAATTCGTCTCGCCGATTTCGAACCAGCGCGATGACCAGTATGGCGGCTCGCCGGAGAACCGGATGCGGCTTTCGCTCGAGGTCGCCACTGCGATCCGGGCCGCCATTCCAGAAACCATGCCGCTGCTCTACCGCACGTCCTGCATCGACCGCATTCCCGATGCCGGACTGACGCTGGCCGATGCGGTCGCGCTGGCCGAAGCATTGAAGGCCGCGGGCGTCGATCTCATCGATTGCTCGGCCGGCGGCATCCTCGTCCGGACCAACCCCGGCCATATCAAGGAAGGCCCAGGTTTCCAGATCGGCTTTGCCGAACGGATCAGGGCAGAGGCGGGCATTGCCACCATGGCGGTCGGCGGTATCACCGAGCCGCAGCAGGCCGATGACGTGATCACCGGCGGCAAGGCCGATCTCGTCGCGATCGGTCGCGAGATGCTGGCCGATTCCAACTTCGCGCACCGCGCCGCCGGCGCGCTCGGTATCGACAGGCCGGATTTCGTGCTGCCGGAACGCTACGCCTTCTATCTCCAGTTCCGCCGGCCGGCGCCATGAGGGGCCCGCTCGCCAGGGTGCCGCTCGGCCGCCGCTCGGGGCTCACCGTGTCGCGTGTCGGCTTCGGCTCGGCACCGCTCGGCGACTTCTTCGAGACACTCGACGAGCACGACGCGATCGCCACGGTCGAGGCGGCGTTCGCGGCAGGCATCACACTGGTCGATACCTCGCCCCATTACGGCAACGGCCTCGCCGAGCACCGGATCGGCACGGCTCTGCGAACGGTGCCGCGGGACAGCATCGTCATTTCGACCAAGATCGGAAGGGTCATGAACCCGGCCACGCGCGGCGGCGGCCCGGCACCGGCACCCGCGCGCGGCTTCGTCGGCAGCCTGCCGCACCGGCCGATCTTCGACTACTCCTATGATGGCGTCATGCGCGCCTTCGAACAGTCGCTGCTGCGCCTCGGCACCGACCGCATCGACATCCTGCTCATCCACGACATCGACGCCTGGACACATGGCGAGGACCAGGTTGAGGCTCGCTATCGCGAGGCGCTCGACAGCGGCTATCGGGCGCTCGACCAGCTTCGCGCCGAAGGAACCGTGCAGGCGATCGGCCTTGGACTCGACGATCACGACTGGTGCGAGCGCTTCCTGCGCGACGCCGATTTCGACGCCGTCCTGCTCGCCGGCCGCTATTCGCTGCTCGAGCAGCCAGCGCTACCGACATTGCTGCCGCTGGCTCTCGAAAAGGGCGTCGGCGTCATGCTCGGCGGCATCTTCAATTCCGGCGTTCTCGCCACCGGCGCCGTTCCCGGCGCGCGCTACAACTACGAGGCAGCGCCGCCCGAGATCATGGCGCGCGTCGCGCAAATCGAGGCGGTGTGCCGGGCCCATGGCGTTCCGCTTGCCCGCGCCGCAGTGCAGTTCGTTCTCGGCCATCCGGCGATTGCCTCCCTGGTTCTCGGTGCGGTCAAGCCGGCCGAGATTGCCCGCAACCTCGCGGCGCTCGACGAGCCAGCCCCAGCTTCGCTCTGGAGCGACCTCAAGGGCGAGGGACTGCTCGATCCGGCCGCGCCGACGCCCGACTCGCTGCCGCCCATCCATTTCGAAAACAAAGAGGAGCCGCCCGTGCTCCGCCCTGGGGAGATTGCCTGATGCCGCTGAACGCACCCGCGACCACGCTCTGGATCGACACCGACACCGGCTCCGACGACGCCGTCGCACTGGTGATCGCGTTCCAGAGCCCCGCCGTCGAGATAGCCGGCATCTCGGTCGTCATGGGCAATTGCTCACTGGAAAAGGCGCTGCAGAACGCGCTCTACACACGTGAGATCTGCGGCGCCGAGCATGTGCCCGTCTATGCCGGCATCGGCAGGGCGCTGATCCGCGGTCCGTTCGACGCCGTCAACGTGCATGGCGAGGACGGCATGGGCGATATCGGCCTGCCGTTGTCGGGCCGCGTGCCCAACGAGGGCCACGCCGTCGACAAGATGATCGAGACGATCCTGGCCCGGCCCGGCGAGATCACGCTGGTGACGCTCGGGCCGCTGACCAATGTCGCCGTCGCCCTCGCGCGGGAGCCGCGCCTCGCCGGTGCGGTCAAACATTGCGTCATCATGGGCGGGATTGGCGATGGACCCGGCAATGTTACGCCGGCTGCAGAATTCAATATCTATGCCGACCCCGACGCCGCCCGTATGGTGTTCCAGTCGGGCATGCCGATCGTGATGTGCGGATGGGAAATCTCCTGCCGCCACGCCGTCGTCGAGCCCGAGGACACCGCGGAACTGAAGCGCGTCGGGGGGGCGCTCGGGGCGTTCTGCGTCGATATCCAGCGCTTCCTGGTCGAGTTCGCGACCAAGATATCGGGCCTGCCGGGCATCGACCTGCCCGATCCGATCACTATGGCGATCGCGATCGATCCGTCGATCGTCGTCAAGTCGAGCGAGGCTTATGTCGCGGTGGTCAACGCCGACGGGCCGGCGCTCGGACAGACCATCGTCGACCGCAAGCTGCATGCCGGGATGCCGGTCAATGCGACGGTGGTCGACATCGCCTCGCGCGAGAAGTTCATGGCCATGCTGACCGAAGCCGTTCGCCGGCCGGTCGGGTAATCGGCGACAAGCGGGATCGTCCCGCACGCTGCCGGCGGTGACGTCCCCGCCGGCCAAAAAGGAGGCCGGCCGAATGGCCGGAACGGGATGCGGTCACTCTTCTTCTGGGGAACATCATGAAGTTCGACAACAGAACGCTCGTCCTGATGGCGGCGGCCATCGTCATCAATATCGTCGTCGGCCAGATCGTTGCCTGGCTGAAGCTACCGCTCTTCATCGATTCGATCGGCACGATCCTGGTCGGCATTCTCGCCGGCCCGATCGCCGGCGCCATCGTCGGCGTGCTCGCCAACCTGATCTGGGGCCTGATCCTCGATCCGGTCGCGGCGGCTTTCTTCCCGGTCGCGCTGGTCATCGGTCTCGCCGCCGGCATTCTGGCCCGTTACGGCTGGTTCGCCAATCTCGGCAAGACCATCGTCTCCGGCATCATCATCTCGATCGTCTCGACGCTCGTCGCGATCCCGATCATCGTGTACATGTTCGGCGGCGTGACCGGCTCCGGCACGGACTTCGCAACCGCCTATTTGCTGGCCATGGGCACGCAGCTCATCCAGTCGGTGGCGATCTCGAACCTCATCCAGAACCTCGCCGACAAGATCATCACGGCGGTGATCGCCTGGGTGATCGCGACGCGCCTGCCGCGGAACTTCACCACCGGCCTGCCCTTCTTCGCCTATACGAAGCCCTGAGCTCCATCTGAGCCCAACTTCCAGCATCAGTAATGGAACGGCCGCCCCTGGGCGGCCGTTCTCGTGACAGGCGCTCTTGGTTAGTGGCGTGACGGCCGGGCATTGCTCCGCCGTCACGCCTGCTCCCGCCGCGGGGTAGGGACCGCGGCGGGAGATCCCTCTGGCGGCGCCCTCAGTGGGCGGGTGCCGGCGTCTCCGCGGTATCGGCCTTGCCCTTGCGCCGGTCAGCGATGCGGCGGACGACGACATAGAACATCGGCACCATGAAGATGCCGATCGACGTCGCGGCGATCATGCCGCCCATCACGCCGATGCCGACCGCATTCTGCGCGCCAGAACCGGCGCCGGTCGCGATCGCCAGCGGCAGCACGCCGAGAATGAAGGCGAAGGACGTCATCAGGATCGGACGAAGGCGCTGGCGGGCAGCGAGTAGCGTCGCCGCCACGAGTTCCTTCCCCGCCGCCTGCTGGTCGCGCGCGAACTCGACGATGAGGATGGCGTTCTTCGCCGAGAGACCGATCGTCGTCAGCAATCCGACCTTGAAATAGACGTCGTTCGACTGCCCGAACAGCTTCGCCGCGACAAGCGCGCCGAAGACGCCGATCGGCACCGCGAGCAAGACAGAGAACGGGATCGACCAGCTCTCGTAGAGCGCCGCGAGGCAGAGGAAGACGACCAGCACCGAGATGGCGTAGAGCGCCGTCGCCTGGTTGCCCGACAGTTGCTCCTGGTAGGACAGGCCCGTCCAGGCCGCCGTGAAGCCGGAGGGCAGTTCGGAGACGAGCTTCAGCATCTCGTCCATCGCAGTACCCGAGCTGACGCCCTGGGCGGCAGAGCCCTGGATACTGACGGCCGCGATGCCGTTGTAGCGATCGAGCTTAGGCGAGGCGCGGGACCAACTCGAACTGGTGAAGCTGGTGAACGGCACCATCTCGCCGGAGGCGTTGCGGACATACCAGCTGTCGAGGCTGCCGGGTTCCGCGCGCGAACCGGCCTCGCCCTGGACCCAGACAGGCTTCACCTTGCCGCGATCGATGAAGTCATTGACATAGGAGCCGGCGAAAGCGACCGAGATCGTGCTGTTGATATCGGCGAGATCGACGCCGAGCGCCCTCGCCTTCGCTTGGTCGATATCGACCTGGAACTCGGCCTGGTCCTCCTGGCCGCCCTGACGGACACCCATCAACTGCGGGTCTTTCGCCGCCGCGGCCAGAAGCTGGTCGCGCGCCGACTTGAGGCTGTCCTGGCCGGCGCCGGCGCTATCCTGCAGATACATCTCGAAGCCGTTCGACTGGCCGAGATTCGGCAATGCCGGCGGCGACAGCGCGAAGACCTGCGCGTCGCGGATCTTCGAGAACGCCGCCATGGCGCGGCCGGCGATCGCCGCAGACGTCTGGTCCTTGCCGGTGCGCTGGTCGAAGTCCTTCAGCTTCACGAAAGCCATCGCCGAATTCTGGCCGCTGCCGTTGAAGCCGAAGCCGATGGCGGCGAAGATGCCGTCGACATTGGCCTTCTCGTCCTCGAGAAAGTGCTTTTCAACCTGCTTGACCACCTCGACGGTCCGCGCCTGGGTCGCTCCCTGCGGCAGCGTGATCATGGTCATCAGCACGCCCTGGTCTTCCTCGGGCAGGAATGAGCTCGGCAGGCGAACGAAGAGAAGATACACGCCGCCGACGAGGAGGAGGAAGAGAGCCAGGAAGATCACCGGACGGCGGATGATGCCGCCGACACCGCCGACATAGGCATTGGTTCCGCGATCGAAGACGCGGTTGAACCAGCCGAAGAAGCCCTTCTTCGCGACGTGGGTGCCCGGCTTCAGCATCGTGGCGCAGAGCGCGGGGGTCAGCACGATCGCCACCAGCACCGAGAGCACCATCGCCGTGACGATCGTCACCGAGAACTGACGATAGATCACGCCGACCGAGCCGGAGAAGAAGGCCATCGGCAGGAACACGGCCGAGAGCACGAGCGCGATACCGATCAACGCGCCGGTGATCTCGCCCATCGACTTCTTCGTCGCTTCGCGCGGACTGAGCCCCTCCTCGGCCATGACGCGCTCGACGTTCTCGACGACGACGATGGCATCGTCGACGAGGAGGCCGATCGCCAGCACCATAGCAAACATCGTCAACGTGTTGATCGAATAGCCGAAAAAGGCGAGCACGCCGAAGGTGCCGAGCAGCACCACCGGGACGGCGATCGTCGGGATGAGCGTGGCGCGAATGTTCTGCAGGAACAGGAACATCACCAGGAAGACGAGCACCACGGCTTCGATCAGCGTCTCGAACACCTTCTCGATCGAGAGTTTGACGAAGGGCGTCGTGTCATAGGGATAGACGATCTCGATCGACGACGGCAGCGCCGCCGACAGCGTCTGCATCGCCGCCTTGACGCCGGCCGACGTGTTGATCGCATTGGCGCCGGTGGCGAGATTGATGCCGAAGCCGGCGGCCGGGCGGCCGTCATAGCGCGAGAACGTGCCGTAGCTTTCCGAGCCGATCTCGACGGTGGCGACGTCGCCGACGCGGACGATCGAGCCGTCCGTCGCCGTCTTCAGGATGATGTTGCGGAACTGCTCCGGCGTCTTCAGCTGGCTCTGCGCCGTTACCGTGACGTTGAGCTGCTGACCGGCCGGGCTCGGTACGGCGCCGAGCTGGCCCGCCGAGATCTGCTTGTTCTGGACCGAGATCGCCGTGGACACGTCGCTCGGCATCAGCTGGAACTTGGCGAGCTTCGAGGGATCGAGCCAGATGCGCATGGCATAGCCCGACCCAAAGACATTGACGTCACCGACGCCCTCGACCCGCTTGATCGTGTCCTCGAAGGTCGTGGAGAAGTAGTCGCCGAGATCCTCCGAGGAGAGGCTGCCGTCCTTCGATACCAGCGCACCGACCATCAGGATGCTGGAGGTCGACTTGGTGACGGTGATGCCCTGGTTGACGACGGCGTCGGGCAGCTGCGACTCGACGAGTTGCAGCTTGTTCTGGACCTGGACCTGCGCGATGTCGGCATCGACGCCGCTGGCGAAAGTGAGCTGGATCGAGGACGAGCCGGTCGCCGAACTCGATGCCGACATGTAGTCGAGGTTTTCGAGGCCCGTCATGCCCTGCTCGATGATCTTGGTCACCGAGTTCTCGACCGTTTCGGCGCTGGCTCCGGGATAAGTCGCGGAAATGCGCACCGTCGTCGGCGCAATTTCGGGATATTGCGCGATCGGCAGGCTCATGATGCCGAGCAGGCCGCCGAGCATGACGGCGATGGCGAGGACCCAGGCGAAGATCGGCCGGGCGATGAAGAAATCTGCGAGGGAGGCGCGCTTCACTTGGTCGTCCCCCCGGTTGCGGGCGCAGCTGCCGCGGCAGGTGCAGCCGCCTCGGTGGAATGAACCACGCCCGTGGCGTCGAGCGTGACCGCGACCGGGTTCACCGACTGGCCGTCACGGATCTTCTGCAGCCCGTCGACGATCAGCCGGTCGCCATCCTTGATGCCTTCGTCGACAAGCCAGTTGCTGCCGACGGCCTGCACCGTCTCGAGGATACGTGTCTCAACCTTGTTGTCGGCGGTGACGAACATCGCCGTCGCCGCGCCCTTGGCGTTGCGATCGACAGCGCGCTGCGGCAGCAGGAAACCCTTCGGGTCGACGCCGATTGTGATCACGGCACGGACATACATGCCCGGCAGCAGCTGGCGATCGGGATTGGCCATGGCCGAGCGGATGGAGAAGGTGCCGGTCGTCTCGCTGACCGTCGCATCCATCGTGTCGAGCTTGCCGGACTCGCCATAGGTGCTGCCGTCCTCGAGGATCAGCTTCACCGTCGGCGGGCCATCGCCGCGCGTGAGCTTGCCGCTGTTCATCATGGTGCGGAAGCGCAGCAGATTAGCGGAGGAATCGGAGAGGTCGACATAGATGGGATCGATCTGGCGGATGGTCGCGAGCGCGGTCGTCTGCTTGGCCGTGACCAGCGCGCCTTCCGTGACGGTCGATGTCCCGATCAGCCCGCCGATCGGCGCCCGCACCTTGGTGAAGTCGAGATTGATCTTCGCCGTCTCGACGGCCGCCTCGGCCGAGGCGATGTCCGCCTTGGCTTGCGCCAGCGACGCCTTGGCGTCGTCGAGGCTCTGCGCCGTCACCGAATTGACGCCGACCAGCTGATTGTAGCGATCGACCTTGGCCTGCGCGCTCGGCAATGCTGCCTGCGCCTTTTCCAGCGAGGCTGCGGCCGAGTCATACGCCGCCTGATAGCTGCTCGGGTCGATCTCGTAGAGAAGGTCGCCGGCCTTGACGGTACTGCCCTCGGTGAAGACGCGGCGCTTGATGATGCCGTCCACCTGCGGACGGATGTCGGCGATAGCCGAGGCCGTGGTGCGGCCGGCGACCTCGACCACGATCGGCACGGCCTCCGCCTTCAGCGCGACGGTGCCGACCTCGACCGGTCCCGCGCCGCCTGGCGGACCGCCGGTCGGGGCGCTCTGCTCAGAACAGGCGGCAAGTCCGACTGCAAGACCCAGCAGCAGGAGCGGACCCGTGATGCAATTTCTCATGAAAGCCCTCCGGCCAAGAATTGAAGCGGACGCTGCCGCGCGCCGGCGCCGCGGCTCGATCGCCCCGTCACCTCTGCTATCGATACCGCATCTTCTTGGACGATCACCATCAAAGGACGACGTCCAAACAAGTCGAAATGTTGCCGCCGACATGGCTTTGGTATCGGTTCGTGTCTGTCGCCGGGCTCGTTACACTCGGCGACGAATTGAGCGGGCCGCTGAGAGGGCAATACGCTGGCGCAGGGAGAGGGCGGTCCCACCGGCTCGGCATGCTCCTGCGATCGTGTTCCGTCGACAGGCGCAACCTGATAAGCCGGCGGGGCGCTCTTCCGATCCAAGCCCTTCGCCGCGCCCGCGGCGCCCCCTCCGCACGCAGTTCGATGTCGCAGACAATGTCCCTATCCCAGCCCTCGTCCTCGCCCCTGATCGACTACCTGACCCGCGCGCTGGCGCGGCAGTCGGGCGGGGTCATCTATCGCCAGTTGGCGCAGGCCTTGCGCCAGGCAGTGACGGAAGACCTGCTGGCGCCCGGCGATGTCCTTCCCGGCGAACGCGATCTCGCCGAGGCGATCGACATTTCGCGCACATCCGTGCGCAAGGCGATCGAGAGCCTCGTCAACGATGGCGCGCTGATCCGCCGGCACGGCGCTCGCACCGCCGTTGCCGAGCGGGTCGAGAAGCCGCTGTCGGCGCTCACCTCCTTTTCCGAGGACATGCGCTCGCGCGGCATCGAGCCGGGGATGATCTGGATCTCGAAGGAGGTCGCGCCGGCATCGCCGAGCGAGATCATGGCACTCGATCTTTCCGTCGGCGCCAAGGTCTGCCGCCTCAAGCGCCTGCGCACCGGCGACGGCAAGCCGATGGCGATCGAGCATGCCGTGGTTCCCGGCGATGTGCTTGGCGACCCGGCCGAAGTCACCGGTTCGCTTTATGAGGTGCTAGCGCGGCTCGACCGTCGGCCGGTACGCGCGCTGCAGCGGCTGCGCGCGACGATCGCCAGCCCCGAAGACAGCCAGTTGCTGCATCTGGAGCCCGGCGCCCCCCTCCTTGTCGCCGAGCGGCGCTGCTTCACCCGCGACGGCACCCCGATCGAATTCACGCGCACGCTCTATTGCGGCACCCGCTACGACTTTCTCGTCGAGCTCCGGAGCCAGGAACCGAATTGAGATCAGTTTGATACCAGTTGGGGATATTATAGGCATTCAGCGCTGACTGGTTGCTAACTGGTTTGGTCGTGCTACGGTATGGGCGTCGTCCACCGCAGCGAGCAATTCCGTGCAGGCGTGTCTCAGGCGTTTCGCTTCCTCGCTCGTCGTCTCGTGCCAGCCGGTGCCCGGCGGGCCGCTCGATCAGCCTGACAGCGTCGTCGGCTTCGCGCTTGCAGCGCTGGCGAGCGGGGCGCGCGGCCTTCGCATCGAGGGCATCGACAATCTGAAGGCGGTTCGCGCCGCCACCGATGCCCCGATCATCGGCCTCATCAAGCGCGACCTCGAGAGCTCCCCCATCCGGATCACGCCCTTTGCGGCCGACATCGAAGCGTTGGCTGATGCCGGTGCCGACATCATCGCCTTCGACGCGACCGACCGGGTTCGTCCCGTTGACGCCGCGGCCCTGTGCAGGCTTGTCCATGCGCGCGGGAAGCTCGCGATGGCAGATATCTCCACGATCGAGGAAGCGCGCGCGGCCATCGCTTTCGGTGTCGACATCGTCGGCACCACCATGTCCGGCTATACGGGCGGCCCCGAGCCGACCGAGCCGGATTTCGCGCTGCTCGCGGCCTGTGTCGCCCTTGGCCATCCCGTCATCGCCGAAGGTCGCATCCGCAGTCCCGAGCAGGCGGCAGAAGCGATCCGCCTCGGTGCCCATGGCGTCGTCGTCGGCTCGGCGATCACGCGGCCCGAACACATCACCAGCTGGTTCGCCGCCGCCATCGAGGCGGTCAAGACCGCCAGCGACGACCGGCCGGCCCTCGCCTTCGACCTCGGCGGCAGCAAGACGCTGGTCGCCCTCGTCGCCGGAGGCAAGGTGCTCGACACGCGCGAGGCGCCGACGCTGCGCTCGTCCGATCCCGAGGCGTGGTGCGATACCATCGCGTCCCTCGCCAGCCCGTTCTCAGGTGCCTTTGGCGCCATCGGTGGCTGTGTCACCGGCATCGTCGAGAACGGGTGCTGGACGGCATTGAACCCCCTGACGCTGCCGATCCCGGCCGGGTTTCCGCTGGCAGCAGCGCTCGCGGGCCGGCTCGGCGCGGATGTCGTCCTCGCCAATGACGCGCAGGCCGCCGCCTGGGGCGAGTATCGCTTCGGCGCCGGCTCGGGCGGCGACATGGTCTTCGTCACCGTCTCGACCGGCATCGGCGGCGGGGTCGTCCTCGATGGCGAACTCCGCACCGGGCGCTCGGGCCTTGCCGGCAGTGTCGGGCTGACCCGCCTCATCGGTGCGGATGGCGCCGGTGATCTGCTCGAGAGCGCGGCGAGTGGCCCAGCCATCGCCGAGGCGGCGCGCGCCGCTGGCATCGCCGAGGACACGCCTTCCGTGTTCGCGGCGGCGATGCGTGGTGACGCCGGCGCCGCGGCGCTCATCGATCGGTCGGCGTCGGTCGTCGCCGGACTGATGGAAAACCTGCAGCTGCTGTTCGATCCGGACGTGATCGTGCTCGGCGGCGGCGTCGGCCTCGCAGCAGGCTATCGCGAGCGCCTCGACCTTCGGCTGGCGGGGCTTCCGCCGTTGATGAGACCCGAGATCCGCCAAGCGGCACTCGGCAGAAATGCAGGGGTGATCGGCGTCGCCGACCTCGCCCAGCGCCAATCAAAATCCAGGGGAAGCAAGCAATGACGCGACTGAAATCACTTCTGGCAGGGGCGGCCGTTCTCGCGGCCATGGGACTTTCAACGGGACTTTCGCCGGCGCTGGCCGACGTGACCGTACTCGGCTGGCCGGGCGGGCCGGAGGAAGCGGGCCTGCGCAAGGTCGCCGAGGCCTACAATGCCAAGGCATCCGACGCCGACAAGGTGAAGCTGATCTTCTTCAACCGCGACGGCTTCTTCGACAAGCTCGCGGCGGATCTCGCAGCCGGCTCGACCGATTTCGACATCAACCTGCTCGCGACCTATGCGCTCGGCCGCTATGCACCGTTCATGGATCCGATCACGCTGCCGGCCTCGGCCAAGGACACCTTCTCCGACAAGGTGCTGGCGACGATGCAGTATGACGGCAAGCAGTACGGCATCCCGACCGACCTCTCGCTTCACTTCATGTATTACCGCAAGGATCTGATCGAGAAGCTGCTCGCCGACGCCGACTGGAAGAAGGCCTATGGCGAGATCTCCGAGAAATATCTCGGCAAGAAACTCGAGCCGAAGGATCCGGACGCCTGGACCTGGGAAGACTGGATGGCGACGTCGCTGTTCTTCACCAAGTCGATCAACAAGGAGAGCCCGACCCGCTATGGCGCGGTTCTCCAGATGAAGAACCTCCTCTTCAACATGATGGTGTGGCATTCCGCGGCCCGCGCGCAGGGCGGCGACTGGATGGACGCCTCCGGCGCCATCACCGTCGACAGCCCGGCCTATCGTGCCGCGCTCGACATCTACAAGAAGCTCTATGACGAGGGCGCCACGCCGAAGGATTCGACGACTTACGAGTTCGCCGAAGCCAATGCCGCCTTCGGCTCGGGCCAGGCCGCGACGATGCTGCAGTGGAACGCCGCCTTCGCCGATCTCGACAACAAGGAGAAGACGCCCGCCGTCGCCGGCAAGATCGGCACCGTCGCGCCGCCGACCGGACCGGCCGGCCGCTTCACCCATATCCACGGCCTCGGCCTCGGCATCAACAAGGCCTCGACCCACAAGGAAGGCGCGGTCAAGTTCATCGACTGGCTCGCGACCCCCGAAGCGATGACGATCTACGCCAAGGCCGGCGGCTCGCCGGCGCTGACCGAAGCCGTCGTCGCCAGCCTCGTCGCCGAGCGTCCCGATCTGAAGCAGCTCGGCGAATATGCCGGCGCCTATGGCTTCGTGATGACGGGTGGCACGGCGGCCAAGGCGCTGCAGGTCTACGAGTTGCAGGCCAAGGAGTTCACGGCCTACTGGTCGGGCGAGAAGTCGCTCGACGACGCGCTGGCCGCGACCAAGACCGGCATGGCCGACCTCCTGAAGAAGTAAGCGACACTCCGCCTGCCGGTATCGACGATATCGACAGGCGACCTTCCTGTGCGGGGCTCACGGCTCCGCCGGAAACGGCCTTGCGGCTCGCCCGTGCCGATTTCATTTTCAAGAACCGACGCGGGGACGACAGCGCATGGAGCGGAAGACCATCTTCGAGGGGCGCCTGCTGATCACGCCCCTCACCGCCTTCCTGATCGCGCTGCTCGGCTTCCCGCTCGTCGTCGACATCGTCTACTCGCTGTCGCGCGTCGGCTTCGAGAATATCCGCGCGCCCGAGATCACCGGCTTCTCCAACTATGCCAAGGCGATTGCAGATCCCGAGTTCTGGGCCGCGGCGTGGTTCTCGCTGCGTTTCGGCCTCATCGTCGCGACGATCCAGGTTGTCGCCGGGCTTATCCTCGCGATCTTCCTCGCGCCGCTGTTCGCCAAACGCCCCTGGTTGATTGCCGTCCTGATGCTGCCGATGATGGTCGCCCCGGCGCTGGTCGGCCTCATGTACCGGCTGATCCTGCACGAATTCGTCGGCGTGGTGCCTTATTACCTGCTCGAATGGTTCGGCGACTTCCCGGCCTTTCTCGGACGACAGTGGGCGTTCACGACCCTCGTCGTCATCGAGACGCTGCAATGGACGCCGTTCGCGCTGCTGATCCTGCACTCGGCCTATGCCGCGATCTCGGCCGATGTGCGCGAGGCGGCGGCGCTCGATGGCGCGACCGGACTTCGTCTCTTCATGCAGATCGACCTGCCGCTGATGCTGCCGGCGATTGGCATCACGGCCTTCATCCGCTTCATCGACTCGTTCCGCGTCTTCGACAACATCTACACGCTGGTCGGCGCCGGCGCGGGCGGCTCCACCACGTCGATGAGCATCTATATCTACCAGGCCTTCTTCAAGGTCGGCGATATCGGCCTCGCCGTCGCCGCGTCGATGCTGCTGCTGGTCGCGTCCTTCGCCGTGCTCTGGACGATCAACCGCCTGACCGCGCGGAGGGAGCCGGCATGAAAAACCGCATCATGCAGGCGCTGCGCTGGGTGGTCTTCGGCGCCGCCGCGCTCGTCCTCAACTTTCCCGTTATCGCAACGCTGGTGACGTCGCTGAAAAGCGAGGCGGAAATTTCGTCGAATGCCTCGTTCGTGATCGAGAATCCGACGCTCGACAACTATGCCGCCATCTTCGGCATGGCCGATCGCTTCGATATCCTGCACTATCTCTTCAACAGCTTGATTGCCTCGACGATCGGCTCCGCCCTTGCCATCGCCCTCGCCTTTCCGGCGGCCTATGCGATGGCGCGGAGCAAGACGGGCCGCAGTTGGCTGCTGCCGATCGCCGTCAATCTCCGCGCCGTGCCGCTGATCATCTTCGCGATCCCGATCTATCTCATGTACCAGCAGGTCGGCCTGCTCGACACGCGGATCGGCCTCGCCTTCATCTTCTGCCTCGTCAATGTTCCGCTCGTCCTCGTGCTCTTCACCGCAGCGATCGCGGAACTCCCGATCGAAATCGAGGAGGCGGCACGGGTGGACGGCGCCAGCACGCTGAAGCTCATCCTCCATGTCGTGCTGCCGATGTCGCTGAATGTCGTCGCGGCCTCCTCCGTGCTCGCCTTCATCTATTCCTGGAACGAGTTTCTGTTCGGCTTGATGCTGACGACCAACAAGGCGACGCCGATCTCCGTCGGGGCCTCGTTCTTCTTCGCAGCGTCCGGAGGCGGCGTCCGCTGGGGTGTCGCGGCCGCCGTCATGATCCTCGCCACCCTTCCGCCCTTGCTGCTCGGCCTCCTGATGTATCGCCAGATCGGACGCTCGATGACGGCTGGCGCCGTGAAGGGTTGAGCCTGCAGGTTCCGCTGGCACGCAATCTGCACGGACTTCGCCGGGCTCGATCTGTCGGGCCCGTGGCGGCCGGCCGGCGGCGATGACATCCGCGTCCTCCGCCGAACGGAACCATGTCGGGGGACTTATGCAGGATACGTCGCTGGCGCCGCATTTCGGCGTCGATCGGATATTGAACGATGTCCACGCTCAGGTGCTGGGCGAGACGGGCGGCGAGGTCGCGGACTACATTCCCGAACTCTCGAAGGTGGATCCGGCGCCGTTCGGCATCGCGGTCGCCACCGCCCGCGGCCGCCTGCACGAGGTCGGCGATACGCGCACGGAATTCACCATCCAGTCGGTCTCGAAGGCCCTCACCTACTGCATGGCGCTGGAGCTTGCCGGACGGCGGGACGTGCTGAAGCGCGTCGGCGTCGAGCCGAGCGGCGATCCATTCAACGCGATCGAATTCGATCCGGTCACGCGGCGGCCGTTCAATCCGATGGTGAATGCCGGGGCGATCACGATCGCCGGCATCCTGCGCGACTGTTTCGGCGCCGAACAAGCCTTCGACGAAGTGCTGGCGCGCTTCTCGGCCGCGGCCGGCAGGCCGCTCTCCGTCGACTACGCGGTCTATCGGTCGGAGGCCGCCACGGGGCATCGGAACCGCGCCATCGGCCATCTCCTGATCGGAATCGGCGCACTGACCGAGCCGATGGAATCCGCACTCGATCTCTATTTCCGCCAGTGCGCGATCAAGGTCACCGCGGCCGATCTCGCCATGATCGGCGCTACGATCGCCAATCTCGGCGACAATCCGGTCACCGGCCAGGAAGTGTTCGACATCGCAGCGGTGCGCGACACGCAGGCGGTGATGTTCACCTGCGGCATGTACGACTATTCCGGCAATTGGGCCTTCGATGTCGGCGTCCCCGCCAAGAGCGGCGTCGGTGGCGGCATTCTCGGCGTCGTCAACCGTCAGCTCGGCATCGGCACCTATTCACCGCGGCTCGACCTCAAGGGCAATTCCGTGCGGGGGGTCGAGGCGTTTCGGCTGCTTTCCGCCGAGATGGGGCTGCACTCGTTCGACCTCACCAACCCCGGTTCTGCCTTCGTCGATTCCTTCTTCGCCGAGGTCCGCGGCTGAGGCCCGTTGCAGACAGGACGCCAAGGGTCCTACAGTTCGCCGCCGACCGCGCCGGCATCGCTTCGTGGTAGCGGCAGTTCGGCTCGCTTCGGCGGTTCGAGCGCGGCCGAGGGCGGCGCCCGGCTTCTTTTTTGCTTACGACTGGACGACCCTGAATGAACATCGCCGACAGCCACATCCTCGTCGTCGACGATGTCGAGGATAACAGGGCCATCCTGCTCAGACGGCTGCAGCGGCTCGGCTTTCGCCATCTCGCCGAAGCCGAGGATGGCGTCGCCGCGCTCGATCATATCCGCGCCCATCCGGTCGATCTGGTGTTGCTCGACGTGATGATGCCGCGCATGAACGGCGTCGAAGTTCTCGAGGCGATCCGGCTCGAAAACCGTCTCGAGCAGACGGCGGTGATCATGATTTCGGCGGCGACCGAGATCGAGACGGTCGTCAAATGCATCGATCTCGGGGCGGAAGACTACCTGCCGAAGCCATTCAATCCCTCGATCCTCCGGGCACGCATCGGCTCGGTGCTGGAGAAGAAGGCGCTGCGCTCGGAAGTTCGCCGTCAGCTGACGCGTCTCGAAGTCGAGATGGCCGGCGCGCGCCAGCAGCAGCTCGCCATGGTCAACACGCATTTCCCCCCGCCGGGCGGGCCGGTCGAAGTTCATGCGGTGATGATGCCGGCGCAGGAAGTCGGCGGCGATCTCTATGATTTCTTCTATGTCACGCCGGAAACGCTCTGCATCGCCATCGGCGACGTCTCTGGAAAGGGCATGCCGGCGGCGCTGTTCATGGCGCGGACACGCAGCCTGCTCCGCGCCGGAACGCTGCAATTCGTGAAGCTTGCCGGCCGCATTCCTCAGCCATCCGAGGTCGCGACGCTGCTCAACGACGAGCTCTGCAAGAACAACGAGGATTGCCTGTTCGTGACGCTGCTGCTCGGCTTCCTCGACGTGCCGACCGGGCGGCTCGACTATGTCAATGCCGGCCACTTGCCGCCAGTCAAGGCGACGGCCGCCGGCGTCCTTTTCGATCGGCCGCAATCCGATCCGCCGATCGGCGTCATGGACCATCTGACCTTTGGCGATCGCAGCCTGCAACTGGCCGAGGGCGAAACACTGGTGCTGATGACCGACGGACTGCCTGAAATGGAGAACGAGAGCCGCGACATGTATTCCTCGGCGCGGCTGATGGAGGATTGCCTGTCACTGGCCGGCCTCGACGCGCAGGCGTTCAGCGCCGGTCTCGTCGAGCGCGTGCTCGGCCATGCCGGCGATGCGCCGCAATTCGACGACATCACAGCGCTGGTGCTGCGCTGGAGGCCGCCTGGCCGGTCCGCCTGAGGCGGGTCAGCCGCCGAGCAGCGCCGCCATCTTGCCGGTAAGCCGCTCGAAATCGACCGGCTTGGTGTCGAAGTCGTTGCAGCCGGCCTCGATCGCCCGCTCGCGTTCGCCGACCATGGCGTGCGCCGTGAGGGCTATGATCGCGAGATCCGCGCCGCCCGGACCGCTGCGGATGCGCCGCGTCGCCTCCCAGCCGTCGAAGACCGGCAGGCTGAGATCCATCAGCACGAGATCGGGTAGCCGCTCGAGCGGGTTGCGTCCGAGCGCCTGATCGACCGCCTCCTGGCCGTCGACAGCGAGCAGGACGGTATGGCCGGCCCGCTTCAGCCGACGCGAAAGCATGTCGCGGTTCAGTTCGTTGTCCTCGACGAGAAGAATGACGGCCATCAGCCGGCTCCGCCTTCCTCGGTGACCGCGCGGATCGCGCGGCTCAGTTCGAAATGGGCGGCGTTGCCCTTGGCAATGACGCCCTGCGTCGTCCGGCCAAGGCGTGTGCGCTCCTCGTTGGAGAGTTCGCGCGCCGTCACGACGATCACCGGGATATCGCGCCAGCGCTCCTCGGAGCGGAGATGGTCGAGAAATTCGAACCCGTCCATTTCCGGCATGTTGAGATCGAGCAGGATCGCATGCGGTGCTGGGTGCCGCCCGAGCCACTCGAGCGCGTCGCGGCCGTTGCCGGCATCGGCGGTGGCCATGCCGAGCTTCTCGCCGATGCGGCCCATCAATTCACGGGTGGGCGGATCGTCTTCGACCACGAGCAGCGTCTGGCCGCCTGCGACGGGACGGTCGGGCATGTGGCGCTCGAGCGTCGTCAGCAGGTCGGTGCGGTTGAGCGGCTTGGTCAGCATCGCCGCCGCGCCGAGCGTGAAGGCGAGGCTGCGGTCGTCGGTGATCGAGACGATCACGACCGGGATCGTGGCGAGTTCGGGGTCTTCCTTCAGCGCCACAAGAACGGTCCAGCCGTCCACCTGCGGCATCATGATGTCGAGCGTGATGGCATCGGGCCGATGCTGCCGCGCGAGCTCCAGCGCCTCGGCGCCGGAACTCGCATAGATCGGCGCATAGCCCTCGCGCACGAGATGGGCGCCGATGATGTGGCGGGTGTGCGGATCGTCGTCGACAACGAGGACGCGGCCCGCCTTGCCGACGAGATTGGCAGGCGCCTGCTCGGCACCGTCGGCCGCCTCGTCATCGATGGCTGCCGCGCCGCCGTCCAGGATGGTCAGCCGGAAGCACGAGCCTTCGCCCGGCATGCTCGTGACGGTCAGGTCGCCGCCGAGCGTGCGGGCGAAGCTGCGGCTGATGGCAAGGCCGAGGCCGGTGCCGCCGAAGCGGCGCGTGGTCGAGCTGTCGGCCTGCGAGAAGGCCTGGAACAGTCGGCCCATCTGCTCCTCGGTCAGCCCGATGCCGGTATCCCTGACCGCGACCGTCAACTGCCGGCCGACCCGCGCGATCGTCATCGTGACGATGCCGTCCTTGGTGAACTTGGTCGCGTTGCTGAGCAGGTTGAGCACGATCTGCTTCAGCTTGGTGTGATCAGTACGCACCGAGCCCATCCCCGGCTCGATCTCCACGACGAAGGCGTTGTTGTTCTTGGCCGCAAGCGGCTTCATCAGCGTTTCGATGTCGCGCGCCAGCGCGGCGAGATCGACCGGTTCGAGGAACACCTCCATGCGCCCGGCCTCGATCTTCGAGAGATCGAGAATGTCATTGATGATCCGGAGCAGATGCTGGCCGGCCCCCTCGATCTTCGTCAGATCGGCGACGGCGTCGGCATTGCCGTCATCCTCGGCGTCCTGCATCAGCAACTGGCTGTAGCCGATGATGGCGTTCAGCGGCGTCCGGAGTTCGTGGCTCATATTGGCGAGGAATTCGGACTTCACCTGCGTCGCGTGGTCGGCGGCTTCCTTGGCAAGCTCCAGTTCGCGCTGCCGTTCGCGCATCTCGGTGATGTCGGTATAGACGGCGACGATGCCGCCCTCTCCGGTCCGCCGCTCCTGGATCTGGACCCAGCGGCCGTCGACGAACTGCTCGACATGCGATTCCGGCCGGCCGCGCCGCGCCAACCGTTCCGCGATCCAGCGCGCCGTGTCTTCCTCGCTCAGGCCGCGAAAGCTTGCGGAGCGCCGAAGCAGCTCGACGAAATGGGCGCCGGGCCGGATCGCATCGGCGATCGGCGCCAGCATGCCGCGATATTGCGAGTTGGTGAGCTGCAGCACGTCGGCATCGTCATAGAGCGCAAAGCCCTGGTTGATGCTCTCGACGGCATCGAACAGCGTCTGGCGCTGACGTCGCGCCTCTTCGGCCAGCAGGTCGCGCTCCCGGATGCTGTCCGCGAGAAGACCGAGCGCATCGCGCATCGCCCCGAGTTCGTCGCGCGCCGGCTCCGGCAGGGCGACATCCGTCCGGCCTCGCGTGATCTCGCCGATCGCGGCGACGAGCTGGCGGAGTGGTGGCAGGATCGAAGCCAGCACGATGAAGGTGAGGAGCGCGCCGAGCACGACGGCGAGTCCGGTCACGACCAGCGCGACCCGCTTGCCGATGGTGAATTGCTCGAGCACTTCCGCCCGCGCCGAAGCAGCCTGATCGCGCAGGGTCGGCTCGATCGTGCCGAGAAGGGTCATCACCTCTTCGCCATGGCCACGGGCTTCGGCGAAGAGCGCATTGCCGACGACGCGCTGGTCGTTGGTATAGGCATCGACGGCCTTCATCGCACTGTCGTCGAAGGCGGCGACGCCGGCCGCGATCTTGTCGGCCTCTTCTGGCAGGAAGGGACGGAGCGCGGCGATCCCGGCATCGACCCGCTTGCGGGCGTCGTTGCCCTTCGTCTCGGCCAGCGTCAGCAGGCTGACGGCAAGGTCGGCCCGCCAATAGAGCAGGTCCTGAAAGGCGGAATGAACCTCGCTCACGGCGCCGGACATCGTCGCGACGCGTTCGGCTGCGCCGATCGAGACGGCCGCGCGCTGGCCGGCCAGGAAGACATAGGCGCTCGTCGCCGCCATCGGCAGCAACAGTAGAACGGCGAGCGCGATGGTGCGGACCGGGATCGATGTCCGGCGCAGCAGGCGGATGAGCGACCGGGCCATGCGGGTCAAGGATTGGCGAGGACGACGCTGACGACGCCGCCGAGATCGTTCTCGGCAGCCCCCTCGCGCGGATAGCCGGTGACGTCGATCGAGCCCTTCGGGCTGCCATGGCAGGAGAGGCAGGAAGCGGCATAGTACTCCGGAACCGCCATGCGGAATTCCTTCCCACCATCGGCCGAAACGATCTCCGAGAAGCTCGCGCCGCGCGTCCAGCCGGGCGCGCGGAACTTGTCGGCGATCACTTCGGTCTCCCAAGCGTCGGGCCGGGCCTTGCGGTTGCGCACCAGTTCCGGCGGCGCAGTCACCTTGATATGCGCCTCGCCTTCGACGCGGCGCGCGAAGGACTCGTTGACGAGGCGGGCGAACGTCGCCGGAATGAAGCCCTTGAAGGCCTTGCCTTGTTCGTTGATGAGCGGCTGGGCGTCGTCCATCACTTCCTTGATGGCCGCCATCTGCGCCGCAATCAGCCGGCCGAGGCGCGAGTCGGCTGGATAGCTCGCCGGATCCTCGCCGACCTTCTTCTGGTAGTTGGCCGTCGCTTCGCTGATCACGGCCGCGGCGTCGAGGTGCTTGTCGCCGACTGCCGGGTCGTTGATCTCGGTCTGATGCTTGGAAATGACCGCGCGCGCCGACTGCAGCATCGCCGCCAGCCGGCTCGCGATGGCTTCGGGCGGAGCGGAGGCGGCAGCGGCCGCGGGAACCGGCGTCTCGGCCGACCACCCGATCACCGGCAGTACCGTCAACACTGCGGCGAGCATGCCGAACCCGACCGCGGCTCGCCGCATCGTCCGCGCCCGCCCGGCGCCGGCCACGGAATTCCCAAGCCCTTCGGTCGATCGAGCCACCAGCAACTCCCCCCGCCGCGCAATCGCGGGGCCGGAAACCGGTGCCCGCACGCCATGTCGCATCAGACTAGCAAAACACGCGCCGAGTCGCCCGTGCAAGCGTCGCGCTTGACAGCGAGGACGTCAGCCGGCAGGCGATGGGGATGGCAGTCATCGAAACCATCATCGTGACGACGGCAGGACAGGGCCTCTACGAGGTGACCGATGCCGCCGCCGCGTTTCTGGGCGGGAGCGGCCTCGACAGCGGCGTGCTGACGCTGTTCGTGCGCCACACCTCGGCATCGCTGATCGTGCAGGAGAATGCCGATCCGGATGTGGTGCGCGACCTCGAGGCCTTCTTCGCGCGCCTCGTACCGCCGGCGACCGACCCGGCGATGGACTATCTCGTCCATCGCCTCGAAGGCCCCGACGACATGCCGGCCCATATCAAGGCCGCGCTGACGCAGACCTCGCTCTCAATTCCCTTCCAGCGCCGCCGCATGCTGCTCGGTCGCTGGCAGGGGCTCTACCTCTTCGAGCATCGCGACCGGCCGCATCGGCGCGAGGTCGTCCTCGCCGCCACCGGCTGAGCCAGCCGCGTCGACCGCTACCCAGCCGAGATCGCCGGCGTAGCGATGCGTGAGCCGTCCATCGGCGGCGAGCGCGAACAGATGCATCCAGCGATTGTCGAACAGCGCCCTTAGGTCGGGATGACGGCCGAGGACTGCCGCCATCGCGGCTGGGGGCGCCGCGATGCAGACGGACAGCCTCAGAGGCTCGTGCACAAGCCGCTCGCCGTCATGCACCGACTGCCAGGGCAGCCCCGCGCGCAGCCGCCCGCCATTGCCTTCGACGACCCCGACGCCGCCCGCAACATTGTGAAGCAGCTTGTTGCCGCTGCCGAAAGCCGACGGCGCAACGACGGAGCCGTAATATTGCAGGCTGATCCAGCTCGCGACCACCACGGGCGCTGTCATGATCTGTTCGAGCACGCGGAATTCGGGATCGCGCCCGGCCTCATAGTCGTGGAGAAATGCGCGTCCGGCGAGGTTCCGGCCGGCCGTGAGCGCCCTTGGCGCGGCGATGAAGGCGCTGCAGCCGGCGAGCGCCCATTCGGGCCGAATTTCCGACCAGTCGCGGCCCCGCCAGGGCAGCGCAGCCCCCTCCCCGGCATGCGGCAGCCGCAACGCCCGCTCGCTGCGGCTCAGCTTCGCCGCCTGCCGCAGCCACTCCTTGGCACGATCGATGCCGGCCCTGTGCTCCGGCGCCGGCTGATCGGCGTCAAAGAGCGCGACGTCGTCAGTGACGGTGTCGTGCAGCCCCGCCATGAAGTGCGTATCAGCCGGAATGACGATGCCGCGCAGCGCGAGGCCCGCCCGAACGGCGGGGTCGTTCAGCAGGGTCGCCAGCAGCCGTGCATTGACGTCGCCCGCATGGCCGCCGCAGGCGCCGCATTGCAGCGCGCTCGCATGCGGGTTGTTGGTGACGGCGCTGCCATGGCCGGCGATGATCACGAGCGGTGCAAAGCGCTCGGTCAGCGACATCGCACGCAGGATGCCCTCCGAAAGTTCGAGCGCCCGCGCCGGCGGGAGCGGCGGATGGAAGCGCGGCGCAGGCTCGGCTGCGGCCTTGCCGTCGATGCCGAGCGCGCCTTGGAGAAGCTTCACGGCATTCAGCGGACCCGTGGCCTCGACGAAGGCGAAGGACGAAACCGCGGCGAGCTTGAACCGGCCCCACGCCCGCTTCGCCCGCGCGCCGATCCGCGCCGCCTGATCGGCATCCGCCTGTTCCGCCGTACCGGAGCAGGCGAAGATCGCCGGCCGCAGCAGCACGGGCAGATGCGCTTCGTCGACATCGGAGGCAAAGCGCCGATGCGAGACCGGCAGGCCGAAGAAACCGGCGAAGCCGAGGGTCGCGATGGCGGGATCAACCCGTTCCAGAGCGCGGCGGATCACCTCGGAGCGAACGTCGATGCAGAACGCCACCTGAAGCGCCGGCCGATCTCCGACAGCGGCCGGGACCGCCGGCGCAGCGAGGAGTGCCGCGAGCCGCCGCTGGCTCGCCCGCTCCAGCGCGTCCTGCAAGATGGCATCGATGATCCCGGCCCGCGTCGGCACGACAGGCGCGGCATGCGCCGAGCGCGCCGCGGCCCAGCCGTCGCCGATCGCATCGCCGTAGCGCTGCATCAGCGCGTGTTCCCAGGCGAGACGGATGGCGAGGAAGTCGGTGAGGGTGCCGTCGTTCGCGCCCGCGAGTTGCGCCTGCCACAGCTTCTGCCGGGCGAGTTGCGACCAGCCGCCGAGCGTCGTCAGCAGCTGATGGAAATAGCTTTCGGCGTCGGCCGGACCGACACCGAGCCGCTCCGAAGCGGCGACCAGCGCCGCCTCGGACGATGACGGCAGCCCAGCGGCGAAGGCGCAGAAGCCGCCGAGTCCGGCGATTTCAGGAGTAAGGTCGCGGCTCGCGAAGGCCCTCCAGGCGGCGAAGGCGCCCTCGCCGCGGGGCGCAGCCCAAAGCGCCTGTCCCTCGTCGAACCAGCCAGCGGCAAACGCGCCGATCCGGTCGTCGATCAGCCGCGGCAAATCGATGCCCGACAGACCTGCAGCAAGATCCGCAACGGTGGGCAGGGCAGCCGGCACAGCGCCCGGCCCGGCGAGCGCGGCCTCGAGCGCCGCCAGGGAGGACGGACGCTCTGCCGCCGGTGCTGCGGCGAGGGCGGCTGCAAGATCGGCGCGCGTTATCTCTCCGGCAGCGACGCCCTGCTGATACCAGAGGCGCGGCATGGTCGCCGCGACGCCGGCGACGCGGGACAGTCGGGCGGAGGCCGCGGCGAGGCTCTCGCCGGACTGTCCGAGGAAGGGGTTGACCGCGACACTGCTGGCCAGCGGCCAGAGCGGCGGGATGGCGCGCGTGGCCGCCTCAGCGGCGGCGCCGTGCCAGTCCGACGCGACGGGTTCGAGCGGGAGGGCGACGTCCATGATGTGTTTCTCCAGCCGATCAGGCGGCGTTACGGACCGACCAACTGCCGAGCAGCCGATCGGAGAGTGCGTTGGCATAGAAGCCGTTGGCGAGATGGACGCGCAGACCCGCCGCCGCCGGGTGATGGGCCCAGAGCGGAAGGAGAGCCTGGACGAAGGCGACGGCGCCGAAGCTCGTCACGGCCAGCGCGATCAGCGCCCATTCGAGCGGTCCAGCCGGAGGCACGGGCGGCAGGACGCCGCGGGTGAGCCATGACGCGCCGACCTGGAGCGCGAAATAGCCGATCGAGGCGGCAAGACTGTCGATCGCCGTCAGTCGCGTGAGCGCGCGCGGTGCGGCATCGGCAAAGCCTTGGGCCAGGAGATAGGCGATGCCGAAGATCAGGATGGCGCCGAGCGCGATCGCCTGCGGCGACTTGTGCTGAAAGCCGAAGGCAAAGCCGACCGCGAGGAAGATCGCGAGGGCCACGGCGAAGGCGCGGACGACAGCGGCCGGCCGCGGGATCGCCACCGGGCCTGGTCGCTTCTCGGCGGCGACGCGCTCGACCGCGCCGCCCGAGGCGAGGAAGGCGTGAGCCTTGTAGAGCGAATGGGCGAGGATATGCAGCAGCGCCAGCGGAAACAGCGCCAGGCCGCATTCGAGGATCATGAAGCCCATCTGCGCGACCGTCGACCAGGCCAGCGAGGTCTTCACCGCCGGCTGGGTCACCATCACGAGGCCGGCGAACAGCGCCGTGAAGCCACCGACGAGCACCAGCGCAGCGAGCGCCAGCGGCGCCAGCAGCATGACGTCGGCGAAGCGGATCAGCAGGAAGCCGCCGGCATTGATGACGCCCGCGTGCAGCAGTGCCGAAACCGGTGTCGGCGTTTCCATGACTTCGGTGAGCCAGCCATGGGTCGGGAACTGCGCCGATTTCAGCAGCGCAGCGACGCCGAGAAGGCTCGCGGCGCCGATGGCGAAACCGCCGCCCGCGCCGGTGCGCGCCGCGGCGAGGATCGCACCGATATCGCTCGTGCCATAGGCCAGAACCAGCAGGATCGCCGCTGCGACCAGCGCCGCGTCGCCGGCGCGGGCAACGATGAACTTCTTCCGCGCAGCCCGCTGCGCCGCCACCCGGTCCGGATAGAACAGCAGCAGGCGATGCAATGAGAAGCTGGTCGCAACCCAGGCCAGCACGAGCTGGACGAGATTGGCCGCCAGGACGAGCATCATGACCGCGACCAGCGTCAGGCAGAGCCAGAGCGTGAAGAAGCCCTGCCGCGCCTCACCATCGAGATAGGTCGCCGAATAGCGCAGAACGATCCAGCCGATGAAGGCGACGAGGAGCAGCATCGACAGGCTGACCGCATCGAGCCGGACGGAGAGTCCAATTCCTGCCCAGCCGATCAGCGGGCTTTCAGCGCCACCCAAGACGGCCGTACAGGCGATGGCGCCCAGCGCGACGACGATCGACAGCAAAGCCGCACCCTCGACGAAGCGCAGCATGCGACGCGGCCTGAGGCCAGGATTGAAGGCCGCAAGCGCAGCGCCGGCGAGAAGCAGCGCCGGCGCGAGCAGCACGGCGAGAGCGAACGGCGAGACTGTGGGTAGCGAGAGCGCTGGCAACACGGCAATCCCCTTGGCTGTAATCTTCGGGGCGAGTGGTAGCCGCACGGCCGCACTGATAAAAATTCATTGTTTAGAGAAAATCGTTCTGTTTTATAGAACGATATGCGCGATCTGAATTTCAACCATCTCCGCTATTTCTGGGCGGTTGCCCACGCCGGCAACCTGACGAGAGCGGCCGAGCAGATGAACCTGTCGCAATCGGCGCTGTCGGTGCAGATCCAGAAACTCGAGCAGCAGATGGGCCATCCGCTGTTCGAGCGCGTCGGGCGGCGTCTGGAACTGACCGAGGCCGGGCAGATCGCGCTCGACTATGCCGATACGGTGTTCGAGGCCGGCAGAGAATTGATGAGCACGCTGGAAGGGCGGCCGGTCGATCGCCGGCAGGTGCTGCGCGTCGGGGCCCTGCCGACGCTCTCGCGCAACTTCCAGCTCGAATTTCTCCGGCCGCTGGTCGGCCGGGGCGACGTGGAGCTGATCGTGCGTTCGGGCACGATGCGCGAATTGCTGGCGCAGCTCGAAGCCCACGCGATCGACGTGGTCCTGGCGAATGGCCCCGCCGAGCGCGACGCCCGGTCGACGGTGCGCAATCACCTGCTCAACCAGCAGCCCGTCAGCCTGGTCGGCAGGCCGCAATCGGGCGGGCGGCCGTTCCGCTTTCCGGATGATCTCCAGAGCGTGCCGATCCTCTTGCCGAGCCTCGACAGCGACGTTCGGCTCGCCTTCGACAAGGTGCTGGAGCGTGCCGGCATCCGCCCGATCATTCTCGCCGAAGTCGACGACATGGCGATGCTGCGCCTGCTGGCGCGCGAACGCGAAGGCGTGACGCTGGTGCCGCCCATCGTCGTGCGCGACGAACTCGATGCCGGCGTTCTGGTCGAGCATTGCCGGATCGACGAGGTCACCGAGAGCTTCTATGCCATCGTGCAGAAGCGGCGTTTCCCGAACCAGCTTCTGGCCGACCTGCTCGCCCGTTCGGCGTCGCAGGGAACGCCCCGCTGAGCTGCATCGACATCTCCTTGCGAGACGGCGGGACAGCCGACGGTACGGCTATGATTTCGGCTGGGAGCAGATATCCTCGGCCGCGCGTCCATCACCTTTCGAAACGTCTCCCGCCCTGCCCTTCCCTGCCCTTCGAGCCCCGGCTCGCACGACCCGCCAGGACAACGTCATGCCGCCGATGAAGATCGACCCGAACCCGCGCATGCCCTACCAGCTCGCCAACCCGGCCGAGGCGCTCGCCGACATCGTCGTTCCCAAGGCAGTGCCGGAAGACGAGCGGATCTGGGTGCCGCAAGGCGAGCGGGTCTGGTTTCGCCCGCTCTGTCTCAACCGCTCTCAGGGCTACTGGATGAACCTGCTGCGGGTCCGGAAGTCCGGCGTCCTGTCGCGGCATCGCCATCCTCAGGCCGTGCACGGCTATGTCATCAAGGGGCGCTGGTTCTATCTCGAGCACGACTGGGTCGCCGAGCAGGGCGGCTATGTGTTCGAACCGCCGGGCGAGACCCATACGCTGGTCGTTCCCGATGATGTCGAGGAGATGATCACGCTGTTCCAGGTCAACGGCATCATGGTCTATGTCGATGCCCATGGCGAAACGCTCGGCTTCGAGGACGTCTTCACCAAGATCGCGATGTGCCGCGCGCATTATGCCAACGTCGGACTGGGCGAGGACTATGTCGACCAATTCATCCGCTGAGCCGGCTTCCCACTTCCGGCCGGACCTGTTCTCGGGCCGGCAAGTGCTCGTGACGGGCGGCACGTCCGGTATCGGCGCCGCCATTGCCGCGGCATTCCTCAGCCTCGGGGCCGATGTGCTCGCGACCGGCGTCACCGGGGCCGAGATCGCGGCGGCGCGGCAGAACGAGGCCCTTGCGGGCGCGGCGTTCGAGGTGCTCGACGTGCGCGACGCACTCGGCGTCACGAGCCTCGTCGGCGCGCTGTCCAGGCTCGACCATGTCGTCAACTGCGCCGGGGTGATCCGCCGGGGCGCTGAGCTCGACCCCGACGTCTTCGCCGACGTCGTCGACATCAATCTCAACGGCACGATGCGGGTCTGCGCCGCGGCTCGGCCATTGCTCGCCCGCGCGGGCGGAACGATCGTCAACACGGCCTCGATGCTCGCCTTCTTCGGCGGTGGACTGGTGCCGGCCTATTCCGCCTCGAAGGGCGGCATCGCCCAACTGACCAAATCGCTCGCCATCGCCTATGCGGCAGACGGGATCCGGGTCAATGCGATTGCCCCCGGCTGGATCGCAACGCCGCTCACTGAGGCGGTGCGCACTGATCCCGAGCGGAGCAGCCAGATTACCGGCCGCACCGCGCTGAAGCGCTGGGGTGAACCGGTCGAACTCGCAGGCGGCGTCCTGTATCTTTCCTCCCCGCTCGCCAGCTTCGTCACCGGAACCGTGCTCGTCATCGACGGTGGCTATCTGATCACCTGACCGGCAAGGCGCGAGAGCCCCGCCCGCCGCTTGTCAGAGCCGCATGCCATAACCCGTTTTGGCTTCGGCATAGCTGAGCGACGCATGGTCGGGCCCCGGGTGGCGCAGCTTGGACGGACGGCCTTCTTCGCGCATCCGCCGTGCAGCCTCGAGCCAGGTCGGGACATCGGCGCCGTCCTGCGTCCATCGGATCACGCTTGCTTCGATACCCCAGTCACGAAGATGCGGCATCGCCACGTGATGCGCCCCGCTCGTCATATAAGCCAGCATCGCAGCCTGATCCCGCCAGACCGACATCGTCCACAAGGCGCGGTCCGCCTGGCGCTGGACCTCGCCGGCAATGAACCCGTCGGCCTTTCTCACCTGCGCGATGGCGCGATTGGCGTGGTAGGCGAAGAGCGGGACAAAGCGGATCGAGCGGGCGCGAAAGCGCGTGACGCTGACAAGGGGCATGGTGGACCTCATGGATTGAGGTCTAACCTAGGGCGGCAGCCAAGCACGACCAGCTCTGCGGGTGCCCGGACACGGCGAAAGCGTGCATCCCTTTTCTGGTGAGCCCCGGACGCTATCTGCTGCTCGGCGGCAGAGGGCTGCTCGAGACCCTCGCCTTGCTGGCGCGGCGGACAGCCTCCTCGCTGGCAGCCGGAGACACTCTCGTTTCGCGCGCTTGGCGAAGGAACAGGCCTTGGACATCGACGCCCCGACCCGCCCTGAAGGCTATCGCCAGGCATGGCCGGGCGTGCCTCCCGCGCTGGGGCGGCGCTGCCCCTGGGGTGCCAAAGAGCCCATAGCGAAGGGCGCCCGCTGATGGCGGCCGTGCGCAGTATCATCCTCGTACTCGGCGACCAACTGACGCCATCGCTGACCAGCCTTGCCGCGGGCGATCCGGCCCGTGATCGCGTGCTGATGGCCGAACTATCGGACGAGGCGAGCTATGTTCGCCATCACAAGAAGAAGATCGCCTTCATCTTCTCCGCCATGCGTCATTTCGCGGACGAACTGCGCGGCGCCGGCTGGACCGTCGACTATGTGCCGCTCGACGCGCCCGGCAACCAGGGCAGCTTCACCGGCCAGCTCGGCGAGGCCGTCCGAGCCCACCGGCCGGAGCGGATCTCGGTGACGGAAGCGGGCGAGTGGCGCGTCGCTGAGATGATGGAGAGCTGGCGCACGCGCTTCGGCGTCCCCGTCGACATCCTGCCGGACGACCGCTTCCTGTGCACGCCGGACGCCTTCAGGACATGGGCGGCGGGCCGCAAGCAGCTGCGCATGGAGTATTTCTACCGCGACATGCGCCGCCGCACCGGGCTTCTGATGGAGGGCGACCAGCCGGCCGGCGGCCGCTGGAACTTCGACGCCGACAACCGCAAGGCTGCGGCTGGCGATCTCTTCATGCCGCGTCCGCTCAAGCATAAACCCGATGCCATCACCCAGGCGGTGATGGCGCTAGTCGCCGACCGCTTCGACGGTCATTTCGGCGATCTCGAACCCTTCTGGTACGCGGTGACGCGGGCCGATGCGGAGAAGAGCTTCGACGCGTTCGTGCAAAGCGGTCTACCGCGCTTCGGCGATTATCAGGATGCGATGCTCGCGGGCGAGCCGTTCCTCTATCACGCGGTGATCGCTCAGTATCTCAATTGCGGCCTGCTCGATCCGCTCCGCGTCTGCCGGCAGGTGGAGGCTGCCTGGCGGGCCGGCGCGGTTCCGCTCAACGCGGCGGAAGGGTTCATCCGCCAAATCATCGGCTGGCGCGAATATGTCCGCGGCATCTACTGGCTGAAGATGCCTGGCTACGCGCTAAGCAACGTCTTCGGCCACAGCCGCCCCCTGCCTTCCTTCTACTGGACCGCCGATACCGACATGGGCTGCGTCAAGGCGGCGGTCACGCAGACGAGGGAGCAGGCCTATGCCCATCACATCCAGCGGCTGATGGTCACCGGCAATTTCGCTCTGCTCGCCGGGATCGATCCGCATGCGCTGCACGAATGGTATCTCAGCGTCTATGCCGACGCCTATGAATGGGTCGAACTGCCGAACACGATCGGCATGAGCCAGTTCGCCGATGGTGGCCTGCTGGCATCGAAGCCCTATGCCGCCAGCGGCGCCTATATCAACCGCATGTCCAACTATTGCGGCTCCTGCCGCTACGACGTGAAGACACGCACCGGCCCGACCGCCTGCCCCTTCAACGCGCTCTATTGGGATTTCATTTCGCGGAGCCGCGCCGTCATCGGCAGCAATCCGCGCATGGCCCAGATGGTGCGCACTTACGACGCCTTCGGCACCGACGAACGACGCCGGATCGAAGAAAGCGCCGAGGCGTTCCTGACAACGCTATGACGGGCGAGCGCTACACCAAGTCCAACCTGCCGCGGAAGATCTGCGCCGCCTGCGGTCGCCCTTTCGACTGGCGCAAGAAATGGGCGCGCGACTGGAACGCCGTCAAGACCTGCTCCGAGCGCTGCAAGGGCGAACTGCGCAAGAAACGGCCGGCCGTATCGGACTGACCTTGGCGACACATGATCGAAGGGGACCCTCGTCATGCTCAGCTTCGCTTGCCTATCCATGCGGAGCGCGTCTTTGAACATGGCGAGAACCTTTGACATCGGAATCCGTCGAAGCCTGTCTCGGTCAAGGCGTCATCCGGCCATGCGCCGACTAGCTTCCTCGCCAAGCTTGATGACGGCGGCGATGGGGCGGATCATGACGACCAGATCGACGATCTTGCCCGCGGCGTCAAAGCGGACGATGTCGATGCCCGTGAAGGCGGCATCGTGCACTCGGCCTCGAAACTCCAGCACATGACCTTCCTCGCCCTCGAAGCGCCGTGCATATTCAAAGTCCTCGAAGATGCTGAAGACGAGGCGCAAGGTGCCAACGATGGCATCCTTCCCCCGGAGCGGCTCTGACTGGGCAGGATTGTGATAGGTGACCTCTTCGGCCAGCAGCCGGGGCAGCGCATCCCAGTCACGGCCTACGACAATACGGATCCACTCTGCCAGTGCACTTGGTTCGTTGGCTTCGCCTGGGGTTGTGTATGTATTCTCAGTCACGATTATAGTCCTTTGCTTGACGCCCCGCACGACGGCTGGTGATGGTCACATGCAGCAGTGCTGCGTCTCTAAACTTCTCGGCGTCGGATACTCAACTACCAGCGACGACGACGAGCTTTGCATTGACGAACTCCTTGATACCGAACTCGCCAAGCTCGCGGCCATAGCCGGAACGCTTGATGCCGCCGAACGGAAGCTCCGGCCGTGAGGTGGTAGGAATGTTGATGAACACCATGCCTGTCTCGATGCGCGCCGCGAGCGCGCGCGCCCGCGCGACATCGGCGGAATAGATCGCACCGCCAAGCCCGAAATGGGAATCGTTGGCCAGTGCGACGATCGCGTCGTCGTCGTCGACCACGAACAACTGCGCCACCGGTCCGAAAAACTCTTCGTAGTAGGCAGTGTTCTCCGACGTCACATTGGTCAGCACGGTCGGCTCGTAGAAGAATCCGGTCCGCTCTGCGCGCTTGCCGCCGGTCAGCACCGTCGCGCCCTGGGCGACAGCTTCGTCCACCTGGCGGCTCAGACCCTCGAGGCCTTCGCGCGAAGCGAGGGGCCCGACCAAGGTCTGTGGATCCATCGGATCACCCATGGGCGCTCCTTGCATCGCGCCGACGAATGCATCTGTGAACGCCTCGGCAACGCCGCGCTGGACAATGAACCGCTTGGCGGCCGTACACATCTGGCCTGCATTGCCGAGCCGGCCGAAGATGGCGCCTTCCACGGCCTTGGCGATGTCCGCATCGTCAAGCACCACGAACACGTCGCTGCCGCCCAGCTCGAGCGTCGACTTCTTCAGCATCTCTCCGGCCCGCGCACCGACCTTGCTGCCCGCGCCCTCCGACCCGGTCAGCGCAACGCCGCGGATGCGCTCGTCACCGAGCAATTCGGCAATCTTTGTCGAGGAGATGTAGAGATTGGTCACAGCGCCGTCGGGCGCACCCGCCTGACGGACCAGGTCCTCGAACAGCGCCGCGCACTGGGGCACGATGCTGGCGTGCTTGTAGATGACCGGATTGCCGACGGCGATCGCCGGGGCGACGACCCGGATCAACTGGTAGATCGGGAAGTTCCACGGCTCGACAGCCAGGAGCACACCGACGGGCTGATAGTCGACCCAACCCTCGCCGATCGCGCTCTTGACCGCCACAGGCTTCAGGATCTCAGCGGCGTTATCGGCATAGTAGCGAGCGATGTCTGCGCAAAGATCGGCCTCCATCTGGCCCTGGAACAGCGGCTTGCCCATCTCTTCCGCCATGGTCTTGGCCAGCAGGTCACGGCTGGCGGTGATCAGCTCGGAGAGACGCGCCAGAACGGCAAGGCGAGGCGCGCGTTCACCCTTCGACCAGGGCGACAGGAAGAGCGCATGCGCCGTTGCGAGCGCGTTCTCGACCTGATCATCGCCGTGTTCTGGGAATTCTCGCGTCGTCTGTTCCGTGTAGGGATTGAGACTTCTGTAAGCCATGACTCGCTCCTTCAATTGGACAGCCTGACGCTGCCGAATGGGCGCTCCGTCCCGCGCTGTTGATTCCCTATTGGTGCCGGCCCACGCGATGGCGACGGGCCGACCTGATCGATCAGCCGCGGTAGCGCTCGGCCGGCTTGGCGTTGCTGAAGCCACCGGCCAAGACCATGCGGGCCTGTTCGAACGCATCCCAATGACCCGCGTCCGGGACGGGCGGAATGGTCACGAGTTCCTTGCGATCGAAGCCGATGATGGCAGCATCGACCAGATCATCGACTTCCATGACGTCTGGAATCTTGCTGATGTCGCCACCCATGCGGTCGTAGATTTCCGTACGGGTGGCCGCCGGCAGGACCGCCTGAACGTAGATGCCCTGCTGCCCGACCTCAGCATTGAGACTCTGCGACATCGACAGCACGAACGCCTTGGTGGCCGCATAGATGCCGTGGGAGTATTCCGGCAGCAGTGCCAGGACCGATGCGATGTTGACGATCGATCCGTGACCGCGCTCCAGCATGCCGCCGAGCACCGCGGATGTCAGGAGAGTGGGAACCAGCGCGTTGAGACGCAGAAGGTTCTCCAGCGCGACCGGATCAGAACCCGTGAAGCCACCGGCAAGGCCAGCGCCGGCATTGTTGATCAGGATGTCGATGGGCGGGTCGGCACGCAGGCGGTCGGCTACCCCGTCGAGCTGCGCGGGATCGGTCAGGTCGGCGGTGATGACCTCTACGGTCACGCCGTTGGATGCACGAAGTTCGTCCGCAAGCGCATTGAGGCGGTCCGTTGCCCGCGCGACCAGGACGAGATCATGGCCGCGAGCGGCGAGACGGCGTGCGTAGACCGTGCCGATGCCGCTCGAGGCACCGGTGATGAGAGCGATTGTCATGCTGATATCCGTGTGATGTTTGCGTCGACTTCAAGCGCCGACCTGGGCCTTCAAAGCGCCTTTGTGGCGCACGTGCATCGAAGCGTCAGTCGCGCGCCTTCAGATGCAGCATAGGGTGGTGCTCATAGTGGCCGGCGCCGTTGGCCACGATGGGGTCGGCTGCGGTGATGGACGCGATGTCGTCGTCATCGCCGATCCGGTAGAGCGAGACGCCGTAGCCGCCCGCCGGATCCAACACGGGGCCATGGGCGACGATCACGCCCTTCTCGAGCCAGGCGTCGAGGAACTCGCCGTGCTGCGCCATCCATGTCCGTTCGTCCGCACTCATCGTGGCGAGAAAATCGTCGCGCGGAGGAATGTATTTGCAGAGATAGTACTTCATGTTCAAACTCCACGATCTCTTTGGCGCAAAGCCATCAGATCCTGAGAATACTTTCGTGATGAAACGGCCATCAGGCCTTCTTCGTGTACTTGATAAACGCCGCGATGTGCGATGCGGCGAGATCCGGATACTGGAAGTGGGCCCCATGGCCAGCACGGGGATAGGTTATCAAGGTCAAGGTCGGGAACTGGCGGTTGAGCGCGTACCAGTTTTCAACGGGAAACGAGATGTCGTGGTCGCCGTTCAGGTGCAGCATCGGCACATTGGTGTGCTTCAGCGCATTCATGACATCGTCGGAGGGGATCACCGGGTTGGGCGGTGTCCCTGGGACCTGCTGCTTCGCCCATTCGGCGGCAACATCGGGACTGCGAACGTTCTTCGGCGAGAAGATCCGGTCGAATGACTGCTTCGACGCAGCGCGGCTTGCCGCATCGTCAGGTTCGAAGAAAAGGCCAGTATACTGCTCCAGGGTCGCCGTTTCCTGCGTCCCCAGATCGATGAAGCGCTGCTCGCCGGCCTTGGCGAGCTTGCCCGGCGGGACGCCGGCGATCATGACGGCATGGCTGACCGAGGCGCCGAACAGGGCGACATAGAGCTCGGCCACGATGGCCCCGTATGACCAGCCGCCGATCACGACGTCTTTCAGACCAAGCCCATCGACGAGGTCCTTCATGTCCTTCAGCAGGGCCATCGGGTTGTACGTCTTCTCGCCTGTCGAGAGACCCATGCCCGAATAGTCGAAGGTCACGACCTGATGGCCATGCGACGCCAGCGCGTCGATGAAGGCCGGATCCCACAGCCCCAGGACACCGCGAAAACGATGAGCCAGCACAATGGGCTTGCCCTCGCCGACAGACCGGTAGGCAAGCTTCCGACCGCCGACCTCAACGAAGCGGGTTGGCCCGGCACTCGAAGATTTCGATCGCGCCAGCGCGGAGGCCGGGAAGCCGAGGCCGGCGATGGACAGCGCCGTGAGGGCGGCAGCACCCGCCCGCAAGGCGTCGCGGCGCGAGCTGCCGCCTTCGGCCTCGGACTGTTCGGTCGATTGATCGGTCTTCATGGGGATACTCCAATGCGTCCGGCAGGGTTGCGGCGCAGCGCAGTCAGGCTGCCTTTTCAACGCTCTTCAGGATCGAGCCTTCGAACATCTTCGGGGCGTAGCTCTGGAGGAAGAGCGCCATTCCGGTCATCTTTCCGACGGGATTGCTGAACTTCGGCTCCTTGGCGGCGATGAGCTCGGCGATCTTGTGGACCACCGCATCCGGCTTTTCGGCATCGTCGATGCCTTTCTGCGTCGCGGCATTCGCCCGCCGACGATAGGCGTCATAGTCGGAGATCGTGCCTGCCGCCGCCTTGGTGGCGTTGGTGCTGAGGTTGGTCTTGAACCAGACCGGCTCGACCATGCTGACCTTGATGTTGAAGGAGTTGAGTTCGAAGCGCAGGGACTTGAAGTATCCTTCGACCGCATGCTTCGACGCCGTGTAAAACGCCAGATTGGGCGGACCGATGAGTGCCACGATCGAGCTGACCGTGATGATCTTGCCGGAGCGCTGCTTGCGGAAATGCAGCAGGATCGCATTCGTGACCTTGACCGTCCCCCAGAAATTGGTCTCGAACTGCTGCCGAGCAATGTCGAGCGGGGTCTCTTCGGCGAGACCCGTCACCATGTACCCGGCGTTGTTGACGAGGATATCGAGCTGTTTCACATGCTGAAACAGGAGCCCCGGCAGAGCCTGGATGGATGCGTCGTCGTCGATGTCGAGGCGCAGGAGCTTGAACGGGACCTTGCCGGCATATTTCTCCGGTTCCCGGCTCGTGCCGATGACAGTGAACCCCTGGCTGTGGAGTTGATTGGCCAACATCAGGCCGAAGCCCGATGAGGCGCCGGTGATGAGAACGGTCTTCGCCATGTCTTTGCTCCGTCGCTTGGTCGCGGATGGGTGTTGTGTGAGACGGAAGATGCTGGGCCGCAGGCGACTTTGCACTAGCGGGACATGCCAATCGAAATTCGGATCGCGCCAATCTGTCGAGGCAGTCAGACTGCACCGCTTTGCCAGCGCATCACGGGGGGCCGCCGAGGCCAGCTGGCGGTTTGGCGTGATCTGCGATTGTTCTGGCATGATCGGCCCACTAATATCGGCGCATGACAACAGCATCAGGCGTGGCCGCTGGCCGATCTATTGTGACGCTCGACTATGCAGTCTGGCCGGGATGGCGGCTGCTGATGCAGGATGCTGGCCTCGCTACGCCGCCGATCCTCCGCCGAGCCGATTTGCCAGGGGACCTGTTCGCGCGCGATCAGGTGCGGCTGACGTCCTCGGAATTCTTCAGGCTGTGGGAGGCGATCGAGTCCGAGGCGAGGTCGCTGGATGCCTCGCTGCCATCGCCGCTGCGGATTGCCGAGGTGATGACGAGCGACTGGTTCGATCCGGAACTGTTCGCCGCCTTGTGCAGCGCCAACGTAGGCAATGCGATCGAGCGGATCGGACGGTATGTCCGACTGATCGCGCCGATGGTTATCGCGCTCGAGAGAACCGCGAGCCAGACGACCGTTACCATCGATTTCCTGGACCAGACCAAGCCGCCACCCAGCGTCTTCTATGCCTTCAAACTGGTGTTCTTCGTCCAGCTGGCCCGGCTTGCCACGCGCAGCGCGGTGAAGCCTCTAAAGGTCGGCTGGCCGCTGGCGGCCGAAGCGCCCGAGACGGACACCGTCCTGTACCGCGATTTCTTTGGTGTTCCGGTCGAGAGCAGGGACCTGGGCACGCTGGTTTTTGCCAACGAGGATATCGACCGCCCCTTCCTCACCGAGAACCACAGGATCTGGCTGTTCTTCGAGCCGTCCCTGCGTCAGAGACTGTCGGATCTCGACCGAACCGCCAGCATGGTGGAGCGGGTCCGGAGCGCCCTGCTGGAGGCCCTGCCAGCCGGCGATGTCTCGATGCAGTCCGTCGCCAAGCGATTGGGGGTCGGAGCCCGCACCCTTCAGAGGCGGCTGCACGAAGAGGGTACGTCCTTCCAGCACACACTCGACGCCGTGCGGTCGTCGCTCGCCGAGCACTATTTGCGCAAGACCATGATGACGAGCGCCGAAATCGCCCTGTTGCTCGGTTTCGAGGACGCGAATTCGTTTGTCAGAGCGTTCCGAGGGTGGACGGGGACAACGCCGCTCGCCGTCCGCCGCAGCGCATGATCATAAGATCAGCGAGGTCAACTTGGGTGACTTGAACATCATCAGCGCGCTGCAGCTGCCGGATACTTGTCGCCGATGAGGCAGCAAAAGTTCGATAGCTGCCATTCCCGAGGATAGGCCGCGAATTGCAGCTTCCCATTTTTTCGCCGCTCACCACCCCAATGCAACATTCCAGTAAGCGTCATTCGCTTTCGCGGCAGCGAATTCAGGGACTGGCGCCTTCCTTGTCACCGAAGTCTGCGCGCATGTCCTGCTCGATGAAGTTCGCGAACGCGCGCGCCTTCATGCTGGCGTTTCGGCCCGACGGAAATACCACCCAAAGGCCAACCGGCGGAAGCACCCAATCCACGAGCACGCGCCGCACCCTACCGTCAGCCAGCTCCCGGTCGAACATCCACTCCGATGCGACCGCCAGCCCCATTCCAGCGAAGACTGCCTCACGAACCGCTTCCGCCGCGTTGCTCCGCATCCTGCCCTTGATCGTCACAATCTGTTCCGATGCCCCCTGCGTGAACGACCATAGGGTGCCGCCGCCCCGTTGGTCGTAGATTACCGCCTCGTGGTCGATCAGGTCCGCGGGCGTTCGCGGCTCGCCCCTTGCGTTGAGATAACTCGGCGCCGCAACGACGATGCGTGGCCCTTGACCAATCCTGCGCGCGGTCAGCGAAGAATCCTGCAGGTCGCCCATGCGCAGCGCGACGTCGATCCCGGCCTCGACCAGATCGACGTTGCCGTCGTTGAGGAAGACTTCAACTTCGAGCCGGGGGTGCAATGCCATGAACCTCGGCAGTCGCGGTACGATATGAAGCCGTGCGAACGTCACTGCGCCGGAGATGCGCAGCCGACCGGTTAGCGCGGCACCGATCCCCCGGGCCTTCGAGACAGCCTCCTCCGCCTCCTCCACCGAGCGCTTTGCGTGATCGTAGAAGTTTTCGCCTGCCTCCGTTGGCTTGAGGCCCTGCGTCGTTCGCAGAAGGAGTTTTACGCCGACGTGTTCCTCGAGCTGCGCGACGATCTTCGACACGGCAGGCTGGCCGACGCGGAGTTGGCGCGCCGCACCTGTAAAGGAGCCAGTGTCAATCACGCGAACGAACGCATCCATAGCGACAAGACGATTCATAAACATTCCCCTTCAGAATGCTTATACCCCAATAACGCCACCACATATTCCAACTTGGAATATAGTCTAGTCCTGTCCTCCGGCTACTGCGCTTTTGGCAATCTCCTATTTCAGGGTCCGGCGTCGCCATCGATCGTCGAGCGGTGCGCAAAGAAATCGAAGGACCGAGAAATGGGTAAGAAGCTTGAAGGCAAGATTGCTGTCGTGACCGGCGGCAGCGCGGGCATCGGGCTTGGCATGGCCAAGGCCTTCGCTGCCGACGGCGCGCACGTGTTCATTACAGGACGCCGCCAGACAGAGCTGGACAAGGCCGTCGCCGAAATCGGCAACGGGGCGATCGGCGTTCAGGCCGACGCGTCGAACCTCGCGGACCTCGACCGCCTCTACGCTGCGGTCAGGACAGGCCACGGTCGCATCGATGTGCTGGCGCTTAACGCGGGCTTCTTCGAGTTCGGGCCGCTCGGACAGATCACCGAAGAGCATTTCGACAAAACCTACACCACCAATGTGAAAGGCCTGCTGTTCGCCTTTCAGCGGGCGTTGCCGCTCCTCCCCAACGGCGCATCGGTCATTCTGACCGGCTCGATCGCGGCATTCCGGGGCATGCCGGCACTGTCGGTCTACTCGTCGACCAAGGCTGCGATCCGCAGCCTGGTGCGGGCGTGGATACTCGAGACCAAGGGCAGCGGTATCCGGATCAATGTGCTTAACCCGGGGCATACCTCGACACCCGGCTTTCATGGCCTCCTGCCTGCCGAAGCGCTGGCAGGGGTCATCGATTCGATCCCGCTCGGCCGCCTCGGAACCCCCGAGGACCATGGCAAGGCCGCCGTGTTCCTGGCGTCCGACGACAGCGCCTACATCACCGGGATCGAACTCGATGTCGACGGCGGCGCGGCGCAGTTCTGACGTGCCACCGCGGCGCTGGCTTCATGCACGCGCCGCGGACCCTGCGAGAGCCCGAGCAACGCCAACCGTTCCAGCTCAGGAAGCAACCGATGATCGAAGTCTACGCCTTTGCGACACCCAACAGCCTCAGAGTTCCGATCTTGCTCGAGGAACTTGGCCTCCCCTACGACCTGAGATCGGTCAACGTCCGCAAGGGCGAGCAGAAGCGGCCTGAATATCTCGCGCTCAATCCGAACGGCAAAGTGCCGGTGCTGGTTGATCCGGACGGCCCGCGCGGGGAGCGCCTGGTGCTGACCGAATCCGGCGCGATCCTCATCTATCTCGCCGAAAAAACCGGACGTCTGCTGCCCGCCGAGGGTGTCGAGCGTGCGCGCGTGTTCGAACAGATGTTCTTCCACATGACGGGGATCGGCCCGATGTTCGGGCAGGCCGGCTACTTCCAGAAGCAAGCACCGGAGCAGATCCCGATCGCGCTCGACCGCTTCAACACGGAATTGGCCCGCGTGATGAAGGTCCTCAATGGCGTCCTCGGCACGCATCCTTTCGCCGCCGGCTTCGACTTCACGATCGCCGACATTGCCCATTTCGGGTGGATCTGGCGCCGCGCATTCGCCGACATTGAGCTCAAGGACTATCCGAACGTGCAGGCCTGGTACGACCGGGTCGCAAGTCGCCCCGCCGTCGAGCGGGCCATCAAGCGCGTCACTGCACTCATCCCGCAGGATTGAGCCCGTAATCCTGACGCAGCGGTGATCATACCGACACCTTCTTTCATCAATAAGAATTGGAAATTCTCATGACGCACTACGCATTATACGCCGAACTCAGGGCGAAGCCTGGCAAGGAAGAAGAACTCGCATCGTTTCTGCTCGGCGCACAGGGTCTCGTGGCGGCTGAACCGGGCACGATCGCCTGGTTCGCCGTCCGCTTCGATGAGCAGACCTTCGCGGTTTTCGACGCGTTCGATGACGAAGCCGGCCGTCAGGCCCACCTGACCGGCCAGGTCGCCGAGGCCCTGGGGGCCCGTGCCGCAGATTTGCTGGAAGGCCCGCTGAACATCCGCCGCCCGGCCGTGCTTGCAGACAAGCTGCCCGGCTGACAAACGAGAACGGCAACTAAAAAAGCGCGAAAACTGACTGCAAAACTACGATATTGCTGCCGTTTGTATCCGTCATTCCCACTCGATCGTGCCCGGCGGCTTTGACGTCACGTCATAGACGACCCGGTTGATGCCTTTGACTTCGTTGATGATGCGGGTCGCGGCGTTGGCGAGGAAGCTCATGTCGAAGTGGAAGAAATCGGCGGTCATGCCGTCGACGGAGGTGACGGCGCGCAGCGCGCAGACGAAGTCGTAGGTGCGGCCGTCGCCCATGACGCCGACCGTTTGCACCGGCAGCAACACGGCGAAGGCCTGCCAGATCGTGTCGTAGAGACCCGCCTTGCGGATCTCGTCGAGATAGACCGCATCGGCCTTCCTGAGGATGTCGAGCTTCTCGCGCGTGATGCCGCCGGGGCAGCGGATGGCGAGGCCTGGACCCGGGAAGGGATGGCGGCCGACGAAGAAGTCGGGGAGGCCGAGTTCACGGCCGAGAGCCCTCACCTCGTCCTTGAACAATTCGCGCAGCGGCTCGACCAGCTTCATGTTCATCCGTGCGGGCAGCCCGCCGACATTATGGTGCGACTTGATCGTCACCGAGGGCCCCCCCGAGAACGAGACGCTCTCGATGACGTCCGGATAGAGCGTGCCCTGCGCCAGGAATTCCGGTGCGCCCTTGCCGTCGCTGGCGATCTTCTTGGCTTCGGCCTCGAAGACGTCAATGAACAGCTTGCCGATGATCTTGCGCTTGGTCTCGGGGTCTGAAACGCCCTCGAGCTCGCCGATGAAGAGATCGGACGCGTCGACATGGACGAGCGGGATGTTGAAATGCTCGCGGAACAGCGACACGACCTGATCGCTCTCGCCGAGCCGCATCAGCCCGTGATCGACGAAGACGCAGGTGAGCTGCTCGCCGATCGCTTCATGGATCAACACGGCGGCAACGGCGGAATCAACGCCGCCCGACAGCGCGCAGAGCACGCGCTCGTCGCCGACCTGGGCGCGGATCTTGGCGATCATCTCGGCGCGGTAGGCCGACATCGTCCAGTCCGACTTGAGGCCGACGACATGATGGACGAAATTCGCCAGCAGCTTGCCACCGTCCGGCGTGTGCAGCACTTCGGGATGGAACTGCACGCCGTAGAGGCGGCGCCCCTCGTCGGCGATGGCGGCATAGGGCGCACCGTCGGAGACCGCGATGACCTCGAAGCCCTCGGGGATCGCCGTGATCTTGTCGCCATGGCTCATCCACACCTGATGGCGGCTGCCAGGCTCCCAGAGTCCCTCGAACAGCGACGACGGCTGCTTGATCTCGATGAAGGCGCGGCCGAATTCGCGGTGATGGCCGACCTCGACGCTGCCGCCGAGCTGCGCGCTCATGGTCTGCTCGCCATAGCAGATGCCGAGCACCGGCACGCCGGCATCGAACACGCTGTCGGGCGCGCGCGGCGCGCCGATATCGACCGTGCTGGCCGGACTGCCGGAGAGGATGACGCCCTTCGGCTGCAGCCGCTCGAACGCCTCTTCGGCCTTCTGGAACGGATGAATCTCACAATAGACGCCGGTTTCCCTGAGGCGGCGCGCAATGAGCTGCGTCACCTGGGAGCCGAAATCGATGATGAGAATGCTGTCGGGCATGGGCGGATCCGGCTTTGGAGAGGACGGGCGAGCTGAGCGGGAGCGTCGGAATGCAGAAGGCCGGCAGAGCGCCGGCCTTCGCTTGCGTCAAGGCGAGGTGGTCGCCGGAGTGGAACCGGCAGCAGCAGCCGGAGCAGGCGCGCCGGCCCAGCTTGGATAGGAGGCGCAGCCTTCCGGCGCGCTCACGGCGCCGAAGCGTTCCTTCAACTGGTCGCAGGCGAACTTGCGCGCCTGTTCAGGCATGTATTTGTTGATCTCGACGCCGAAACGGTCATTCGGGTCGGCAGCAGCGAACACGTAATAGGCCCAGTATCCGCCGATGACGACGATGGCGAGAACGATGAGCCTGACAAGCCCGCGCATGAATGATCTCCGTTCTTGGTCTCGAGCCCTGCCCTTCTAGAGGCGGGCTCGCGCAGTGTCGAGGCAGGCCGACGGCCTGTCCTCAGCTTCGCCGCGACAGCACGGCGACGAAGAAGCCGTCCGTGCCGCTGCGGCGCGGCGTGAGCATCAACCCGAGCGGCAGGCGGGTAACGGCGGCGCCTGTCTCGATCATCGCCTCGGTCTCGAAGGCGGCGACGAGATCGTCGGGCGCGACGGCCGCAAAGCCCTTGTGACTATCGAGAAAGGCGGAGACGCGCGCGCCGTTCTCGCTCTCCAGCAACGAGCAGGTGATGTAAGCCAGTCGGCCGCCCGGCTTCACATAGCGCGACGCGGCCTCGAACACCTCGGCCTGGTCCTTGTGGCGCTCGGCAAGGCTGCCCGGGCGGATGCGCCATTTGGCGTCGGGATTGCGCCGCCAGGTGCCTGTGCCGCTGCAGGGCGCATCGACCAGGACGAGATCCATCCGCTTCTCGAGATCGTCGAGAACGTCGGAGCCCGGCTTCGGCGTGCGAACCTGGACATTGCGGACGCCGGCGCGGGCGAGGCGGTCATGGATCGGCGCAAGGCGTCGGCGATCGGAATCGAAGGCGAAGATCTGGCCATGATTCTGCATCGCCGCAGCGAGCGCCAAAGTCTTGCCGCCGCCGCCGGCGCAGAAATCCAGCACCTGCATGCCCGGCCGCGCGCCGGCGAATTCGGCGGCGAGCTGGCTGCCGAGATCCTGGATCTCGATATGGCCCTTGAGGAAGGATTCGGTCGAGGCGATATGCGGCTCGCCGCGCTCCGGCTCGAGCGGCAGGCGGAGGCAGAGCGGCGAAAGCGGGGGCCGCTCGGGCGCGCGGCCGAGTTCGGCGGTCAGTTCGCGCGCCGCATGGTCCGGTTCGGATTTCAGCGTATTGACGCGAAGATCGAGCGGCGCAGCCTCAGTCATCGCCTGCATCTCGGCGACGACATCGGCGCCGAAGACGCGGCCCAGTTCCTCGGCGAGCCATTCGGGGTAATCGCCGCGAACGTGATCGGGCGCGTCCGCAAGGCGATCCGTGCCGAGCACCGCGCGCTCTTCGTCGGTCAGCGGTGCCGGCGCGAAGCGTTCGCCGGAGATCAGCTTCTGGATTGCCGCGACGTCGAGGCCACGATGGACGCGGAAGAGACCGAGAATGATCGCCCGGCCCGTTTCGCTGCCAGTTGCATAGGCCGACGAGCTCTTGTGGCGCAGCGCGTCGAACACGAGGTCGCCGATCGCGCGGCGATCCTTCGAGCCGGCGAATCGATGGGCTAGGCCCCAATCCTTCAGCGCGTCGGCGGCGGGACGACGGCGGTCGATGATATCGTCGAGAACCTCGATCGCGGCCGAGATACGGGCGACAGGTGTCATGAAGCGCAAAGTCCCTTGCCGGCCGTCACCATGGATAGGCGGCCATTACCAGAAGGCCGCCGACCAGAAGGGCATGCGACAAGACGATATTGGTTTCGAGCGCCCGCGCCATGCCGCGCTTGCGCCAGAAATCATGCACCATCAGCGTGGCCACAATGACGAAGGCGGCCATGCCGAGGAAAACGATGGGGAGGCCAACGCCTGCGAGCGCGGCGAGGCCAAGGACGATTTCGATGGCGCCGCCGATAACGGTGACCGCCAGCGGCTGAGGGATGCTCTTGGTCGCGAGCAGCATCGCGACGGGTCGACGGGAGAGCAGCAGACGGACGCCGATGCCGACGAACAGCGCGCCGACAAGGACGCGACCTGCACTGGCAAGGAATGTCGGATCCATCGGCTTTCCCGTCCCGCCTCAGAGAAGGCGGATCGCGAGATCCGCCCAGAGCGCCACCACTATCAGAAAGGCAGCCAGGAAGCTCCAGTGACGAAGCACCAGCGGCCCCTTCAGGCTGCCGACGACATGCAGCGCCCGCGCCGCGACGAAGAGCCAGGCGAGGGCGAGTTCCAGGATCGAAACGCCGTCGATGGCGAAGAGGAAACCGATGACGACGAAGAACAGGATCGGCAACTCGAACTGGTTGGCGATGAGGCGCCGCCCGGCGGCCGAGTCGGCCGGCTCCTGACCCGGCGGGAAGTCCGTATCCTTGACGGTGCCGGACCTGACCGCAGCAGCGCGGGCCCGGCCGAGATTGACGTATGAAAGGGCGATGAGCGCGGCCATGGCGATGGCCGGCCAGAAAATGACGGTCTTGAGCATGATGATCAGCCGATCCCCGGATAATTCGGGCTCTCGCGCGTGATCGTCACGTCGTGCGTATGGCTTTCGCGGAGCCCCGCCGAGGAAATGCGCACGAACCGCGCCCGTTCCCGGAAGGCAGCAAGGTCCTCGGCGCCGACATAGCCCATCGCAGCGCGGAGGCCGCCGGCAAGCTGGTGCAGCACGCCGGAAACCGGCCCCTTATAGGGCACCTGGCCCTCGATGCCTTCGGGCACCAGCTTCAGCGTGTCGCGCACTTCGGCCTGGAAATAGCGGTCGGCCGAGCCGCGGGCCATCGCGCCGACAGAGCCCATGCCGCGATAGGCTTTGAAGGAGCGGCCCTGGTGCAGATAGACCTCGCCCGGGCTTTCCTCGGTACCGGCAAGCAGCGAGCCGATCATCGCGCAGCGCGCGCCGGCGGCCAACGCCTTGGCGAGATCGCCCGAATATTTGATGCCGCCGTCGGCAATGACCGGGACGTCGGCCTGATCGGCGACGGCGACGGCTTCCATGATCGCGGTCAGCTGAGGCACGCCGACGCCGGCGACGACGCGCGTGGTGCAGATCGAGCCCGGGCCGATGCCGATCTTGACCGCATCCGCGCCAGCGTCGATCAGCGCGCGCGTACCTTCGGCTGTCGCGACATTGCCGGCGATGATCTGGACGCGATTGGAGAGCTTCTTGACCCGCTCGACCGCATCGAGCACCCGCTGCGAATGGCCGTGCGCGGTGTCGACGACGATGAGATCGACGCCGGCATCGATCAGCATTTCCGACCGCTCGATGCCGTTCTCGCCGACCGTGGTGGCGGCGGCGACGCGGAGGCGCCCCTGCTCGTCCTTGGCGGCGTTCGGATTGAGCTGGGTCTTCTCCATGTCCTTGACGGTGATCAGTCCGACACAGCGATAGGCATCGTCGACGACCACCAGCTTCTCGATGCGGTGGGCATGCAACAGGCGCTTCGCCTCGGCCTGGCTGACACCCTCGCGCACCGTGATCAGGTTCTCGCGCGTCATCAGCTCATAGACGCGCTGGCCGGGATTGGAGGCGAAGCGAACGTCGCGGTTGGTCAAGATGCCGACGAGCCGGCCGGGCGTGCCGTTGCCCTCGACGACGGGGATGCCGGAGATGCGATGCGCCTTCATCAGCGCCAGCGCTTCGGCGAGCGTGGCGTCGGGGCCGATCGTCACCGGATTCACGACCATGCCCGATTCGAACTTCTTGACCTGGCGGACTTCCTCCGCCTGCTGCTCGGGCGAGAGATTGCGGTGGATGACGCCGAGACCGCCGGCCTGTGCCATCGCGATGGCGAGGCGCGCCTCGGTCACGGTGTCCATCGCCGAGGAAATGATGGGAATGTTGAGTTCGATGGTGCGCGTGAGGCGCGTGCGGATATCGACTTCGCCTGGCATGACGAAGGAATGACCGGGCTGCAGCAGCACATCGTCGAAGGTCAGCGCTTCGCGACCGGTCGTGAGCTCGATGATCTGGGCCATGCCAACGCTTCCCTTTGAATGCGAAACACCGGCCGGCGGTCGGGCGACCATCGGCGGGCGAGGAGGAAAATGAGGTTGGCGCGTGCCATTAGCATGACGCCGCCGCGCTTGGAAGGCTGGAAGCGCAGCGTCTGCCGCAATGCTGGCATGCGCGGCGGCGCTGAAGCTCTCAGCGCACGACCGTCAGCCGCTCGGCGGCGCGGGTGATGCCGGTGTAGAGCCAGCGTGCCGCATGCTCGCGAAAGGCCCAGCTCTCGTCGAACAGGACGATATCGTCCCACTGCGAACCCTGCGCCTTGTGCACGGTGAGCGCATAGCCGAAGTCGAATTCGTCGGAAGCGCGGCGCTGCGGATAGGAGAGGCTCTCGCCGCCGTTCTCGAAGAAGTCGGGATGCACCGCGACCTTGACCGCCTTGCCGGCCGGCTCCTCCTCGGGAACGACATCGAGCCGGATCAGGCTCTTGCGCGGCGCGCCGAGCTTGGAGACCGTCCAGGTGCCGCCATTGAGCAGCCCCTTCTGCTTGTCGTTGCGGAGGCACACCAGCTTGTCGCCGATGGCCGGCATCGGCGACAGCAGGCCCTTCAACTCGCGGATGCGCTGGTTGTAGGACCGGCGGGTCTTGTTCGTGCCCACCAGAACCTGGTCGGCGGCAAGAATCTGCGTCGCATCGATATCACGCCGTCCGATGACGCGTGTCTCGCCGAATTCGCCATAGTCGAGCGCCCTGCCCTCGCGCACCGCCATCGACAGGCGGATGATCGGGTTGTCCTGCGCCTGGCGGTGAACCTCCGTCAGCATCAGGTCGGGTTCGGCCTCTGTGAAGAAGCCGCCGCCCTTGACCGGCGGCAGCTGCGCCGGGTCGCCCAGCACCAGAACCGGGGTGCCGAAGGACAGCAGGTCACGACCGAGTTCTTCGTCAACCATCGAGCATTCGTCGATGATGATCAGTTCGGCCTCGACGGCGGCGCTGTCGTGGTTGATGGCGAAGACCGGTTGCTCCTCCTCGTCGCCAGAGCGAGGACGGTAGATCAGGCTATGAATGGTGCCGGCGCCCTCGCAGCCCTTCTGGCGCAGGACATGCGCCGCCTTGCCGGTGAACGCGGCGAAGGCGACCTTGCCGTCGATCCCTTCGGCAATGTGGCGGGCGAGCGTGGTCTTGCCCGTGCCGGCAAAGCCGAACAGGCGGAAGACGGGCGAATCGCCCCGCTTCAGCCAGGCGGCGACGGCGGCGAGCGCATCCTCTTGCTGGGGCGACCAGCGCATGGCGTTTCCTTCGCGTTGCTCCGACCGCGGCCGGCACAGGCCAATAGCCGATTCACGGCCCCTGCCGACAGGTCAAATGTGACATTGCAGCAACAATCATGCGGCGACCTGCGATCGTGGCGAAAGTTCGACTGCTCTGCCTTGGTTTCGACTGGAGTTTCGCCGATCAACTCAGGCGAAGAAAAATGGTCTGGAACGTTGCCCGAACGGGGATGTTGCTGATTTGCAAGCCGGCGGGATATTCGCGGCGGTCCTGCAGGCTGGTTACCATTCCTATGCTAAGCCCAGCGAAAATGGCGGAAACGGCAGGACAGGGATTTCCAGCCGGTCAAGGTCAATGGCGAACACAAGCTCTATTTCCTGTTCATATGTAGTCGAAAGGGTCAGGCTTTGAACGAAGCGAAGCCTAGAATGGCGACTGGAAAGCTCAGCCGTCGGAACTTCATGATCGGCCTGCCGATCGCTCTCGCCGGCTGCCAGTCGGTCGACGTCACCGCGCCCGGGCCAGTTGCGTCCGGTCCGGTCATCGACCAGGGCTTCGCGCAGATGTATGCCGCCATCGATACGGAGCCGTTCCCGGTTCCGGCGGTCAACATCACGAAGATGGATCCGCAGTTCCTGCGGCAGGTGGTCAACGTGCCGCCGAGCATCCAGGCCGAGCCCGGCACGATCGTCATCGACCCGCCGAATCACTTCCTGTACCTCGTGTTCGAGAACGGGACTGCCATCCGCTACGGCGTCGGTGTCGGCCGCCAGGGCTTCGCCTGGTCGGGCGCCGCGACGATCCAGGCCAAGCGCGAATGGCCGATGTGGCATCCGCCGAAGGAGATGATGGCGCGCGACGAGGAAGCCGCGAAGTGGCCCGACGGCATGCCCGGTGGCCCCGGCAATCCGCTCGGCGCCCGCGCGATGTATCTCTACCAGAACAATGTCGACACGCTTTATCGCATCCATGGCACGACGCAGCCCTGGTCGATCGGCAAGTCCCTGTCGTCGGGCTGCATTCGCCTGATCAACCAGGACATCATCGACCTCTACAGCCGCGTGCCGATCGGCACGAGCGTGCATGTGCTCGGCAATGTGGAGCCCGACCCGGTCGCGGTCTATCAGAGCCACGGCGGCGCGGTTCCGGACCCGGTGCCCCCGCGCACCTCGTCGAACACGGCCGTACCGCCCGGCGGCGCCAACGGCTGACGGCCAGTACCGTCCCGCGGCCGTCGCGCCGCGCTGCAATGATCGAGGCCCTCTCCGGAGGGCCTCTGTCGTTTTGACGGTCCGGACCCGTCCAGGACCGCGACCTGAAAGCCATAGCTGAGCCGATTAGCGGTTGAACGGAAAGGCGCTTGCCGCCACTTTGCGAGTGTCCCTCGTCCAACCGAAAGCTGATCCGTGCCTCATTACACGCCGCTCATCGCGACGATCGTCATCGGTCTCGTCCTCGCCTTCATTCTCGGCGTGGTTGCGCATCGACTGAAAATCTCGCCGCTGGTCGGCTATCTGCTCGCCGGCGTGCTGGTGGGGCCCTCGACGCCGGGCTTCGTGGCGGACCAGGGCCTCGCGAATGAACTGGCCGAAATCGGCGTGATTTTGCTGATGTTCGGCGTCGGGCTGCATTTCTCGATGAAGGACCTGATGTCGGTGAAGGCGATCGCCCTCCCCGGCGCGATCGTGCAGATCGCCGTGGCCACGCTGATGGGCATGGGCCTCGGCTGGACCGTCGGCTGGCCTCTCACCGGCGGCCTCGTGTTCGGCCTCGCGCTTTCGGTGGCGAGCACGGTCGTTCTTCTGCGCGCGCTGCAGGAGCGGCGACTGATGGATACGGACCGCGGCAAGATCGCGGTCGGCTGGCTGATCGTCGAGGACCTCGCGATGGTGCTCGCCCTCGTGATGTTGCCTGCGCTCGCCGAAATCCTGACCGGCGGGGCGACGACCGGATCGGGCCTCGCCGGATCGAGCGGCTTCGGCCTCGTCGGCATCCTCGCGCTCACCGTCGGCAAGGTCGCCGCCTTCATCGCCTTCATGCTGATCGTCGGGCGCCGGGTCATCCCCTGGGCCCTGCATTATGTCGCCCATACCGGATCGCGCGAGCTGTTCCGCCTCGCCGTGCTCGCGATCGCGCTCGGCGTCGCCTTCGGAGCGGCCTCGCTCTTCGGCGTCTCCTTCGCTCTCGGCGCCTTCTTCGCGGGCATGATCCTCAGCGAATCGCCGCTGTCGCAGCGGGCGGCGGAGGAGACGCTGCCGCTCCGCGACGCCTTCGCGGTGCTCTTCTTCGTGTCCGTCGGCATGCTGTTCGATCCGCAGATCATCCTGAAGGAGCCGCTTCTGCTGATCGGCACGCTGGCGATCATCCTCGTCGGCAAGTCGATCGCCGCCTTCGTGATCGTCCGCGCCTTCCGCTATCCGGCCTCGACCGCGCTGACCATTTCAGCGAGCCTCGCGCAGATCGGCGAGTTTTCTTTCATCCTCGCGGCGCTTGGCGCCGATCTCGGGCTCATCAACCAGACCGCGCGCGATCTCATTCTCGCCGGAGCGATCCTGTCGATCCTCCTCAACCCGGTGATGTTCTGGCTGGCGCGCTCGCTGTTCCAGCATACCGGCGAGGCCAGGCGCAACGAAGCGCGCACGACCGCCGCGGCGGCGACTGCCGCGGCTGCCCGCGATCTCACCACGACGCGACTGAGCGGCCATTGCGTCGTCATCGGCTATGGCCGCGTCGGGCGGATCGTCGCCGATGGCTTGCGCAAGTCCGAGCGTCCCTATCTCGTGATCGAGAATGGCGAAGAGCGGGCGAAGGAAGCGCGCGCAACGGGCGCCGAGGTGATCCTCGGCAATGCCGTCGAGGCCGATGTCCTCAAGGCCGCCAACATCGTCGGCGCGAGCCATCTGCTGATCGCGATTCCGGATGCTTTCGAAGCGGGCCAGATCGTCGCCAAGGCCCGCGCGCTCAACAAGAGCATGCAGATCATCGCCCGCGGCCGCACCGAGGCCGAGGTCGGGCATCTGGTCGACCATGGCGCCAACCTCGCGATCATGGGCGAGCGGGAGATCGCTCTGGGCATGCTGGCTTCCGCGTCGGGGGAAGCGAAGGAAAGCCGGCCGGCGCCGATCGCCGGGGCCGATGCCGCGGCGGCGGGCGCCGTTTGATCCCCAGGCGTCTTCATCATGACGCCGGCTCCGTGTAGGGTCGGCTCTTCGGACCGGCAAGACATAGGGGCAGTCGTGGGATCGTTCGGGAATTGGCGCGGACGGGGTGCATCCAGGCTGACAGCCGTGCTCCTTGCCATTCTCACGGTCTCGGCCTGCGCATCCCGGCCGCAGGGAACGCTGGCGCCGGTCGCCGCCAATCCGGCTACCAGCAGCAGCGTCGACATGCTGGTCGCCACCACACGTGCCGCCGATCCGGCGCCCGGCGTTCTCTTCAACGGCGAGCGCGGCAGCGGGCTGTCGCTTACCGAGGTGACGGTCTCGATCCCGAAAACCCGGCCGATCGGCCAGGTCCAGTGGCCGCGTCGGGTGCCCGGCGATCCCTCCCGCGATTTCGTCACCACATCGGTCGCGCCGCTCAAGACGAATGCAATCGGCCAGTGGTTCGGCAAGCTGTCGGGCAAGCCGCGGCCGGTGCTGATCTTCGTGCACGGCTTCAACACGCCGTTCGACGCGTCGGTGTTCCGCTTCGCCCAGATCGTGCACGACAGCGACGAGCGTGCCGCTCCGGTGCTGTTTTCCTGGCCGTCGCGCGGCCGCGTGTTCGACTACAACTACGATCGCGAGAGCGCCAATTTCTCACGCAGCGACCTCGCCTTCGTCATCAGCGCCGCCGCGCGGAGCCCTGCGGTGTCGAGCGTTACGGTGATGGCGCATTCGATGGGTGGCTGGGTCGCCGTCGAGGCGCTGCGCCAGATCGCGCTTCAGCAGGGCCGCGTCCCCGCCAAGGTCACCAACCTCATTCTCGCCTCGCCCGATCTCGATCTCGACGTGTTCCACCGCCAGATGGAAGAGATCGGCCCGAAGCGGCCGCATGTGACGATCTTCGTCTCCTCGAACGATCGCGCACTGCGCCTGTCGCGGCTCTTGTCCGGCGGCGTCACCCGCGTCGGCTCTATCGACCTGACGCGCGAACCCTATCTCTCGCAATTCGAGCAGGCCAATGACGTCACGGTCATCGACCTCTCCGCCCTCAGCAATGGCGACCGCCTCAATCACTCGAAATTCGCGACGAGTCCCGAGATCGTTCAGTTGCTGGGCGGACGAATGGCGGCGGGCCAACTGATCGCGGAGGCGCAGGCGCCGGCGGCGCAACTAGGCGCAGGCGCACAGGACGCCGGCCAGGCGATCGGCTCGGTGGCGGGGGTGGTGCTCTCCGCGCCGATCCTGATCTTCACCGGCGCCAACCGCAACTGAGGCCGATTGCCGTCCGTCAGGCTGTGCGGTCGCCGAGCCAGTCCTCGACATAGAAACGCAGCACTGCGATGCGGCCGATCGCCATCAGTGGCATGGCCAGCGCGACGCCAAGCGTCCCGAACAGCGTCCCGGCGATGACGATGCCGACCAGCGTCCAGGCGGTTGGGACATCGGCAGTCCGCTTCTGGATCAGCGGGCCGATGACATAGCCCTCGATGGTCTGGATCAGCGTGTAGACGCCGACGGCCCAGATAAGCGGGCCGACGCCGAGTGGCATCGCGACCAGGGCGATCGGAATGGCAGCGACGATCGGTCCGAGATAGGGAATGAAGTTGAGGATGCCGGCCTGCACGCCGAGAACGAAGGCACCGGGAACCCCCAGCAGATAGAGCGATATCCAGACGACGACGCCCATCAGCAGCATGCGCACCGCCTGACCGACCAGCCAGGCGCGCAGCGCACCGCCCATCTCGTCGAAGACGGCGCGGACGCGGGCGCGGCGGCCGAGCGGCACGCAGCGAACGATGCTGTCGCGATAGACACCGGGATCGAACGAGAAGGAGAGGCCGATGAACACGATGAGGATCGTCGTCATCAGCACGCTCGTCGCCGTGCCGACCGCGACCTGGGCATGCCCGAACAATTGGCCGATGTCGGGCAGCAGGCCCTGGAAGTTGCGCCCGCCCTCGGGCCCGAACGAATCGATGCCGAAGGCGAGCAGCTTCTCCTGCAGCACGTCGATCTGGCCATCGATGGTCGTGATCAGGCTGCGCACCTGTTCCGGCAACTGCGCAGCGCCACGCACGGCCCCGAATCCGACGATCACTGTCAGCACGGTGATGACCGTCACAAGGCGGAGTGTGTGGCTGACCGGCATGATCGGCCGCAGTGCGCGGGCGCAGGCATCGAGAAAGGCTGCGAACAGGATGCCGGCGAAGATGATCAGAAGGCTGGATGCCGTGAACCAGACAAAGGACAGCCCAAGCAGGACCGCGAGCACGATCAAAGCGGTCGCGAGGCCGCTGCGCCAGGGCGCGCGCGCTGCCCCCTCACCAGGGATCGGGGGCGGCGTCGGCAAGTCGGTCATGCAGCGGTCCTCGGCTTCAGGCGGCGCGGTCGGCGCCGGGCGCCGACCATTGGCCGCTCCGGCACGGCGTTTCAGGCGGCGACCGGAGCGTCGGGCGCTGTCGCGGCTGGCGGGGTCGGCGCGGCCTGCCCTTCCTTGACGCGGAAGAAGGTAATGTAAAGCGTCGGCAGGAACAGCAGCGTCAACAAGGTCGCCACGAACAGGCCGCCCATGATGGCAAAGGCCATCGGACCCCAGAAGATCGTCGGCGCGATCGGGATCATGCCGAGGATGGTCGAGATCGCCGTCAGCATGATCGGCCGGAAGCGCGAGACCGTCGCGTTCACGACGGCATCCCAAACAGGCTGTCCGGTGCGGCGCTCCGCCTCGATCTGCTCGATGAGGATCACGGCATTCTTCGCGATGAGGCCCATCAGCGAGAGGATGCCGAGAATCGCGACGAATCCGAGCGGCCGGTTGAAGATGAACAGGGCGCCGACGACGCCGATGAGCCCGAGCGGCACGACGCTCATGACGAGCAAGAGGCGGCTGAAGCTCTGCAACTGCGCCATCAGGAAGCTGATCATCAGGAACAGCATGAACGGCACCACGACCATGACCGAGGCCTGCGAAGCGGCGCTTTCCTCAACCGTGCCGCCGACCGCGATGTCGTAGCCGGCCGGAAGGCTCGCCCTCAGCTCGTCGATCCCGGGCGTGAGCGCCTCGACGACGGCTTCCGGCGAGCTGGCGGGCTTCACGTCGGCTTGCACCGTCAGCGTCGGTACGCGATCGCGGCGCCAGATCAGCGGGTTCTCCTGGCCGAAATCGAAGCGCGCGACCTGCGACAGCGGCACCGTCCTGCCGTTGGCGAGCGGTACCTGCAAGGTGCGCAGATTGGCGAGCGACAGCCGCTCGGCGCTGGTTGCCCGGGCAACGACGTCGATGAGGTAGATGCCATCGCGGACCTGCGTCACCGTCGAGCCGCTGACGACGGAGTTCAGCGCCGCAGCGAGCGTCTGCGAGGACAGGCCGAGCAGGCGCGCCTCGTCCTGGTCGATCTCGACACGCACCATGCGCGCCGGCTCCATCCAGTCATAATTGACGCGCAGCGCATTCGGATTGGACGAGAGGACGCCGGCGAGTTTCTGCGCGATCGCACGGACCTGGCCGATCTCGGGGCCACTGACGCGATACTGCACCGGCCAGCCAACGGGCGGCCCGAGCTCGAGCGGCGACACGCGCGTCACGGCACCCGGGAAGTCCTCGGCGAGGACCTTCTCGAGCCGCTCCTGCAGACGAAGGCGCGCATTGACGTCCTTGGCGATGACGACGGCCTGCGAGAAGAACGGATTGGCCAGCTCGACATTGAGCGGCAGGTAGAACCGGATCGCGCCGCGGCCGACATAGGTGCTCCAGCGCGCGACATCGGGATCGGCGCCGAGGATCGCATCGAGTCGCGCCGAAGCATCGGCGCTCGCCTCGATCGACGAATTCTGCGGCAGGCGGAGGTCGACCAGCAGTTCGGCCCGGTCGGAAGCCGGGAAGAACTGGCGCGGCACATAGGGCATGGTCAGCAGCGCCGCGACGAAGGCCGCAACGGCGATGCCGATAGTCACCCAGCGCATCCGCATCGCGGTCAGCAGCACGGCGCGGAACGTCCGGGCAACGAAGCCCGGCGCCGCATCGGCCTTTTTCGGCTCCGGCTTCTTGAGGAGCAGCACCGCGATCAGCGGCGAGAAGGTGACGGCGCCGATCCACGAGACGACCAGCGCGATGCCGACGACGGCGAAGATCGAGAAGGTATATTCGCCCGCCGAGCTCTGCGCGAAGCCGATCGGCACGAAGCCGGCGGCGGTGACGAGCGTTCCGGTCAACATGGCGAGCGCCAGCGTCTTGAACGTGTTGGACGCCGCCTCCTCCTTGCTCTCGCCATTGGCGAGGCGGGAGGAAATCGAATCGACCGTCGTCATCGCGTCATCGACGAGCAGGCTGAGCGCGATGATGAGAGCGCCGAGCGAGATGCGCTGAAGGTCGATGCCGGCGATATCCATCACCGCGAACACCATGGCCAGCGACAGCGGAATCGCCAGCGCGACGACCGTGCCGGCGCGAATGCCGAGGCTGACGAAGGAGACGACGGCGATGATGCCGATCGCCTGCCAGAGCGAGGTGGTGAACTCTCCGATGGCGTCGTCGACGACCTCGGCCTGGTCGGCGACCAGCGCCGGCTCGATGCCGAGCGGCAGATCGGCCGTGACCTTGTTCATCGCCAAGCGGATGTTCTTGCCGAGCGCAAGAATGTCGCCACCATCCTTCATCGAGACGGCGAGGCCGATCGCTTGCTTGCCGTTGACGCGGAACATCGGCTGCGCCGGGTCGGCGAAGCCGCGATGCACTTCCGCGATGTCGCGCAGGCGGATCAGCCGGCCATTGGCAACGAAATTGATGTTGAGCAGGTCCCTTTCGGACTCAAATGCGCCGCTGACGCGCACCGCGATGCGCTCGTCGCCGGTCTCGATGACACCCGCCGGGCTGACGACGTTCTGCGCCTGCAGGGCCTGGATCAGCTGTGTGCGATTGATGCCGAGGCCGGCGAGCTGTTCGGCCGAGAACTCGACGAAGATCCGCTCGTCCTGGGCACCGAGAAGCTCGATCTTCGAGACGTCGGGAACCGAGAGCAGCTTCGAGCGGACGTCCTCGACATAATCGCGCAGCTCGCGATGGGTGAAGCCATCGGCGGTGAACGCGTAGATCGTGCCGAACGTGTCGCCGAAATCATCGTTGAAGACGGGTCCGACCACGCCCTGCGGCAGGCTGCCCCTGATATCGCCGATGCCCTTGCGGACCTCGTACCAGATGTCCGGGACCTCGGCCGAGGTGATCTTGTCCTTCAGGTTGACGAACAGCGTCGTGCGGCCGGCGCTGGTCTCGCTGCGGATGTCGTCGACCTCGGGGATCTCCTGCAGTTTGCGCTCGAGCCGCTCGGTCACCTGTTGCAGCGTGTCGTTGAGCGTCGCGCCGGGCCAGGCGGCGCCGACGATCATGGTCTTGATCGTGATCGCCGGATCCTCGGCGCGACCGAGATGCATGAAGGCGGCTGCACCCGCCACGATGATCGCCACCATCCAGTAGATGATGAACTGGCGATGGCCGAGCGCCCAGGCCGAGAGGTTCACGCCCTTCATTGCGTTGCCCCGACGAGGCGGACCGTCTGGCCGGGATGCAGCGCCTGCACGCCGGCGGTGACGACGACTTCGCCGGGATCGATGCCGTCGGCGACGATCACCGTGCCGGGATCGTGGCGGACGATCGAGACATTGCGCAGCGACACCGTGGAGGCGGCGGGATCGACGACCCAGACCGCCGGCTTCTGCTCCGATGAAGTCAGCGCCGAGGCCGGCAGCGCCATCACGGGCGCACCGGCGATCTTGAGCGTGCCCGAGACCGTCGAGCCGAGCAGCATCGCCGTCGGCGGCTGGTTGATTCCGACGCGGACGGGGAAATTGCGCGTCTGCGGATCGGCTTGCGGGGCGACTTCGCGCACGCGGCCGATGGCGGTCACAGAGGGATCGGAGGTCAGGCGGATCACGATCTCGGCGTCGGGCGGCGCGGTGCGGAGCACCTGCGGCGGCACGTCGAACACTGCGTCGCGGCCGTCGCGGCGGGCGAGTTGAACGATCATCTGGCCAGCCTGCACGACCTCGCCCGGCTCTGCGCCGCGCGCCGTCACAGTGCCGTCGACATCGGCCTTGAGCTCGGTGAAGCCGACGCGGTCATGGGCGATCTCGAGCTGCGCCTCGGCATCGTCGACCTGCGAACGGGCGGTCCGCAGGGCCTGCTGCGCCTGATCCCAGTTGGCCCGCGTGGTGAAGCCGCTGGTCAGCAGGCGGTCCTGGCGGTCGAATGCATTGTCGGCCTGGATCAGTTGGCCCTCGGCGGCCGAGAGCGCGGCCTGGGCCGAGCGGAGCGCATTCAACTCGTTGACCGGGTCGAGCTTCGCGAGAATCTGGCCGGCCGTCACAGTGTCACCGACATTGACCGGCCGCTCGATCATCCGCCCGCCGATTCGGAAGGCCATGGAGGCCTCGTTCTGGGCCTGGACCTGACCGGTCAGCACGACCGATTCGACCGCAGGCGCGCGCTCGACCGTCAGCGTGCGGACCGGGCGCGGGGCCGGCGCCTTCGCTTCCTGCCCGCGCTCGCAGCCGGCCAGGAGTGGCGCAGTCACGACCACGAGCATCGCCAGCCGAAACAAGGATGCGCCCGCCTTTGCGGTTCTTGCCGATGTCGTCACCACCATTACTCCAGTATTCCAATCCCGATCGTGAGCCAGGCTCACCGGAACGCCGCCAGCACCCTGAAGCAAAGGGCTACACCCGAGCACAGGCTTTCGGAAAGGGCGTTTTGCGCGGACCCTAACGATTGGCGCCGTGGAAGTGATGAGCACTCCGTCCCGCAACTATGCGAGAAATCCCAATCGGCGATGACAGCGCGATGACCGCGCAAGTCGCTTGTCAGTGCAGCACGACTTGCCGCATCTTCTGCCTGATCGAAGGGCAAGGCCCGCCGCATGGCGACGCGGCGCGGCGCGGAACGGGGGTTCCAGTGAGCCAGAACAAGGGATTGCGGCTGTGAGCAGCGCAGCGCGTCCGGGCAAGGACCTCGGGCCGGTCATCCGATTCGCACTGTTCTTCCTGCTTTGGTGCGGGCTTAAGGGAATTGCGCCCGGCGATCTGGTCGTAGGCGTTTTCGCGGCCCTTGCCGGCGTCGCCGCCAGTCTCCGTCTGTTGCCGCCCCGCGTCGGCGCGATCGTCCCGCGCGCTGCGGCCGCCTTTGCCGGACGGTTCCTCGCGCAATCGCTTGCCGCCGGCATCGACGTGGCGCGGCGCGCTTTCGATCCGAAACTGCCGCTTGCGACCGGGCTGGTCACCTTCCGGCCCTCGCTCGCCCGCGGAACGGCGCGCGACCTCTTCACGACCATTTCCGCCATGATGCCCGGGACGCTGCCGACCGGCGACGATGGCAAGGACGGCCTCGTCATCCACTGCCTCGACCGGCACCAGCCCGTCGCGGCCGAAATGGCGCGCGACGAGGCGCGGCTGCGGCGCATCCGACGAGCACCCGACCGGAGCGGCGTCCATGGCTGACGCGCTCACTCTCGCCGCGCTCCTCGTGCTCATGACCGTCGCGATCGGGCTCATCCGCATCCTCCGCGGCCCTTCGCGGATCGACCGGATGATGGCAGTGCAGCTGCTCGGCTCGGGCGGCGTCGCCGTCCTGCTTTTGCTCGCCGTCGCCGGAGGCACGGAGGCCCTGGTCGATGTGGCGCTGACGCTCGCGCTCCTTGCCGCCTTCGCTTCGATCGCGCTCGCGACGACGCTGGCTCGCAAGACTGCGCCGCCACCGGGCCGGGCCACGAAATGAGCGGGCTCGCCACGCTCTTTTCCGTAGTCATGATTGGTGCGGGCATCGTCTTCTTCCTGGCCGGAACGGTCGGTCTCATCCGCTTTCCCGATTCGCTGTCGCGCCTGCATGCCCTCACCAAGGCCGACAATCTCGGCCTCGGCCTCATCGTGCTCGGGCTTCTGCCTTTCGCGACGAGCTTCACCATGACGTTCAAGCTCGTCGTGATCTGGCTGCTGGTTCAGTTCGCCGGGGCGACGGCGGCGCAATTGATCGCCCGCCTCGCGCGCTCCGACGAGCGGGGTCGCTGATGGCCGGCCTCGCGCTCGATCTCCTGGTCGCGCTCATCGCCATCGGCGTTGCGCTCTGGACCATTCGGACCGATGACGACTTTGCCGCCATCGTCGGCTTCGTGGCCTATGGTCTGCTGCTGACGCTCGCCTGGGCGCGGCTCGCCGCCTATGACGTCGCGCTGACGGAGGCGGCCATCGGCGGCGGCGTTACCGGCGTCATTCTCCTGCGCGCCAGTGTCCGGCTGAAGCCCGTCGCAGCGCTCAGGAAAGGGATGACGGCCCGCCTCGTGGTCGGGCTGCTCTGCGCCGTCGTCAGCGCCGGCCTCGCGGCCGTCGTGCTGATGCCGCCCGCTCCGGCGCCGAGCCTCGCGGCAGAGGTGCGTGCCCATCTCGCCACGACCGGGCTCGGCAATCCGATCGCCGGAGTGCTGATGGCCTATCGCGCGCTCGATACCTTCCTCGAGACCGTCGTGGTGCTGCTCGCGCTGTTCGGAATCTGGTCGCTGACGCCCGATGCCGCCTGGGGCGGACGCCCGGCCGCCTGGACGGCGCCGACGAGCGCCGGCCCGCTGCCGCTGTTCGCACGGCTGCTCGTGCCGGTCGGAATCGTCATCGGCGTCTATATCGTCTGGGTCGGCGCCGACGCGCCGGGCGGCAAGTTCCAGGGCGCGACGATCCTCGCCGCGATGTGGATTCTCGCGATGATGGCGGGCCTCGCCGAGGCGCCGCCGATCGGAAGCTGGCGCCTCAGGGCCCTGCTCGCGGCGGGGCCGATCGTCTTCGTCGCGGTCGGGCTCGCCGGGATCCCGCTTGCCGGCGCCTTCCTCGCCTATCCCGAGGCACTGGCGAAGCCATTGATCCTTCTCATCGAGGTCGCCCTGACGCTATCGATCGCCGCGACGCTCGGCCTGATCGTCGCCGGCCCCCCGGAGCGCGCGCCATGACCGCCGCCTTCGACAGCGCGACGCTCTATGGGCTGATGGGCGCGATCCTGGTCGGGATCGGACTCTACGGCATCGTGCTCCACGAGGCGTTCCTGCGCCGCCTGCTCGCCTTCAACCTGCTCGGCGGCGGGGTTTTCCTGCTGTTCGGCGTCATCGCGCGCCGTGGCGCCGGTGCCGGCTTTGGCGGTGATCCGGTACCCCAGGCGCTCGTCATTACCGGGATCGTCGTCGCCTTTTGCGCAACGGCGCTTGCGATTGCCCTGATCGAGCGGCTGGCGGCCGAGGACGATACCGGCGACGGAGACGGGGCGCCATGACGGCCGGCTCGATGACGGCCGCCGCGATGGCGACGACGCCTGACGGGCTGCTGCTGGCGCTCTCGGTCGTGGTGCCTGTGATCGGCATCCTCGCGCTCTGGCTCGTTCGCCCGCGCGCGGTCGAATGGGTGGCGCTGGCGGCGCTCGCGGGCAATCTCTGCATTGCCGCGGCCGCGCTCGTCGCGGTCCGATCGAGCGGCACATCGCTCGTCTATCTCGTCGGCGGCTGGCTGCCGCCGCTCGGCCTGGCGCTCCGAGCCGACGGCATCGCCGTGACGCTGATGGCCATGACCGGCCTCGTCGTCGCGGCGACGGCGCTCTATGCGCGCGGACAGTTCGGCTTCGTCGCCAGCGGACCCGAGCGCCGCCGGCCGATGGTCTTCTGGACCATGCTGCTCGCGATCACATCGGCGCTGAACCTCATTTTCGTCGGTGAGGACCTGTTCAACCTCTATGTGGCGCTGGAACTGCTGACCTTCGCCGCCGTCCCGCTGGTGAGCCTCGACGGCAGCCGCGCGACGCTCGCCGCGGCGCTGCGCTATCTCGTCTTCGCGCTCGCCGGCTCGGTGCTCTACCTCCTCGGCGTCGCCGTCATCTACGGCGCCTATGGCACGCTCGACCTTGCCCTCCTCGCCGGGGTCCGCGGCGCCGACGGCGCGCTGCTGCTCGCGATCGCGCTGATGACCGCCGGTCTCATCGCCAAGACGGCGCTGTTCCCACTCCATCTCTGGCTGCCGCCGGCCCATGCCGGCGCGCCCGCGGCGGCGAGTGCCGTGCTCTCGGCGCTGGTGGTCAAGGGCTCGTTCTTCCTGATCCTGCGCCTCTGGTTCGACCTGCTGCCGCCCGGCCTCGGCACGATCGGCGCCAATGGTCTCGGCATGCTCGGTGGAGGAGCGGTGATCGTCGGCAGCGTGCTGGCGCTTCGGCAGGCGCGGCTGAAGCTGCTCGTCGCCTATTCGACAGTGGCGCAGATCGGCTATCTGTTCCTCGTCTTCCCACTCGCCACCGGCAGCGAGGCGAGCTCGCCCTTCGCTTCGCTCGCCTGGACCGGCGGCGTGCTGCAGCTTCTTGCGCATGCCTTCGCCAAGGCGGCGATGTTCATGGCGGCGGGCCTCGTCTATGAGGCGATCGGCCATGATCGCATCGCCGGCTTCAAGGGCCTCGGCCGCGTCGCGCCGATCACGGTGCTGACCATGACACTGGCCGCGATTTCGCTCGTCGGTCTGCCTCCTTCCGGCGGCTTTTCGGCCAAGTGGCTCATGCTGAATGCAGCGCTCGGCGAAGGCGCCTGGTGGTGGGCGGTGATCATCCTCGCCGGCGGCCTGCTCGCGGCCGGATATGTCTTCCGCATCCTCGTTCCTGCCTTCTCGGTCGCCACCCCGCCGCTGCAGCGCCAGCACGCCGTCCCGCTGCTGCGTGAACTCGCGGCACTGGCACTGGCGGCCGTCGCGATCGGCATCGGTTTCCTCCCGCTGGCGCCGTGGCCGCTGCTCGCGATCGGCCGGCTCGTTCCGGGAGCGCCATGATGAATGCGCTGCTGCCCCTTGCCGCCCTGTTTCCGCTGGCGCTGCTGGCGCTCACCGGGCTCGTCCGGTCGGTCCGGCCGGCCATCGCGCGCTTCCTCTGGGTCGCCCCGATACCAGCGCTGGCGGCTGCCTGGCTCGGCATCGGCAGCCAGTCGGGGCCAGCCGGCCCTCTGGCGCTCTCGCTCGACGTTCCCGGCGCGATGCTGCTCGGCGCCGCGGCCTTGCTGTGGCTCGCAGCCGGCATCGCGGCCATCGGCTGGTGGAAGGAGCGGCTCGCGACGCTGCCCTACCAGGCGTGGTGGCTGTTGACGCTGACCGGCAGCCTGTCGGTCTTCATGGCGGCCAACCTCGTTACCTTCTATCTGAGCTTCTCGCTCGTCAGCCTCGCCGGCTATGGCCTCGTCACGCGTGATGGCGGACGAGCCGCGATCCGGGCGGGCCGGGTCTATTTCGCAGTGGCGGTCCTCGGCGAAGCATTCCTTCTTGCCGGCTTCGTGCTGCTCGCAGTCGGCACGCCGTCGGGCAGTATTGCCATCGCCGATGTCGTCGCGGCGCTGCCGGCCTCGCCTGTGCGCGATGCAGCGCTCCTCCTGGTGCTGCTCGGCTTCGCAGCCAAGATGGGCCTCGTGCCGCTGCATATCTGGATGCCGGTCAGCTACGGAGCGGCGCCGTTCCCGGCCGCGGCGGTCTTGAGCGGCGCAGCGGTCAAGGCCGGCGTCATCGGCCTCGTGCGCTTCCTGCCCTACGCCAATGCCCTGCCCGGCTGGGGCGAGGCACTGGCGACGGCAGGCTTCATCTCTGCCTTCTACGGCGTCGCGATCGGCCTTACCCAGCGCAATCCGAAGACGGTGCTGGCCTATTCGAGCGTCAGCCAGATGGGCGTGATCGCCGCCGTCGCCGGGATGGCGCTGGCGACGGGTCGGGCCGTGGCGCCGACCGAGCTCGCGTTCTACGCCCTGCATCACCTCTTCGCCAAAGGCGGGCTCTTCCTGGCGCTCTCGGCGATCGCAGCCTCTGGCCGACGCTCGCTGCGGCCCGTGCTCTGGCCTGCCGCGATCGTGGCGCTCGGCATCGCCGGCCTGCCGCTGACCGGCGGGGCATTGGCCAAGCTCGCCATCAAGGACGCGCTCGGCAGCGGCCTCGCCGGAACGCTCGGATCGCTGTCGGCGGCGGCAAGCACCCTGCTGATGCTGCATTTCCTGGATCTGGCCCGCGCCGGCGCTTCGCCAGACCCGGCGAGCCGGGCGCCCTGGACCATCCTGGCGGCGTGGTGGACGACCGCGATCGCAGCGATTGCCCTGCCCTATTGGCTGTTCACGGCCGTCGCTGGCAGCCTCGCGCCAGCCATCGAGATCAAGTCGCTGATCGATCTCGGCTGGCCGATGCTGCTCGGCGCAGCGGCGTTCGCCCTGTGGCGCCGGCTCGCCGCACCGCCGCTTTTGCCTGCCGGCGATATTCTCGTCGCCCTGCGGCGGCTGAGGCCCGCCGGTACGAGCCTTGCCGATGCCATCGCGGCCGTCGAGGAGCGACTGACGCAGTGGTCGGTCGCCGGCGGCATGCTGGTGATCATCGCGATCGGCCTCGCCGCGGCGATGCTGGCGGCGCGCTGAGCGCGGCCCTCACTCAGGCGCTGAGGCGGCGCAGCGCGACGCCGAGGACGCTGGTGCCCGTGAGGCCGAGCGCATCCGTCGAGAGTCCGGCCGGGCGCACGGTCGGCTGCGCCGTGCCGAGCGATGCTGCGGCCCTCGCCTGTCGCGGGCTGTAGCCGAACTCCTGCCGGAAGGCGCGACTGAATCCCGAGGCATCGACGAAGCCGACCCGCTCGGCGAGTTCGGCGATATGGGCTGTGTCGAGTTGATCGGCGAGCGCGTGATGGGCGGCGAGCAGCCGCTGGCGCTGAACATAGCGCGAGACGCCACCGAGAGGTTCGAACATCCGGTAGAGCCGCGACCTCGAGACGCCGAGCATGCGGCACAGCTGCGGCGGGCCGAAATTCGGTGCGCCGAGATTCTGCTGGATGATGCGCCGCGCACGGTCGAACAGCGAGACGGTGATGACGTTCTGCGCCTCCGCGACGGTGTCCATGGCCGGCTGCAGGCAGGCCGCCAGGAGGGTCCGAGTCGCTTCCACCAGCTTCGGCAGTTCACTGGCAGCGATCGTCGGGATGCGACGATGCAGGCTGGCGATGTAGTCGGCGAGCAGCGCCGCGAGCGGGCCGTCGAGACGGCCGGGCGGCACGCCATCGAGCGTCGCGGCGGATGAGCGGAAGAGGTCGCGGGGGACATAAAGGCAGATCACCTCGCGGTCGCGCGAGGCGCCCTCGAACGGCCGGGCCAGCGAGCGCATAGACAGCGTCATGCCCTCGTCGCCGCCGACCAGGACGAGGCACCAGTGATCGAGCGGGTCGCGCTTCAGATGGCGCCAGGTCCGAACCTGCCCTTCGGTTGGCATCACTGAATGCGACAGGACGAGGCTACCAAGATCCCACACGGTCTGCTCGGCGGCAAAGCCGTCGCTGGGCGTCTGTTCGATGGCAAGGTCGATCACGGGCGCCATGAAATCGCGCCAAGCCGCGAATTGCTCGGCTTTGGCAAACGTGGTGGTCGAAAGGATGGCCGGAACAAGCGTGGTAGTGGCATTGCCCGGCACACCCGCCACTCGGCTCCGAACGATTGGTATCGACGAGCCCATCTCCATGCTCCCCCGAACATAAATTCTAGTGCCGATCAAATACACCTGGATCCCGTCATCTTCAAATCAAGAGAAAGAGGGGTCGGCGAAACTGTCATGATGCAACGCAGCAAAATGGAGTATCTTGGCCGCGATCGACCTATGTCGAGCGCACAGGAGCCAGAATGACCAGCGACGCGACGCCGAAGCCGGAACCGATCCTGATCGACCTTGCCCTGCAGGGCGGTGGCTCGCACGGCGCCTTCACCTGGGGTGCGCTTGACCGCCTGCTCGAGGAGCCAGGCCTCAGGATCGACGGCGTTTCCGGCACATCGGCGGGCGCGATGAACGCCGCCGTGATGGCGTCCGGCTATGCCACGGGCGGGCCCGAGGGCGCCAAGGCGGCGCTCGAAGCCTATTGGCGGCAGGTCTCTGAGGCTGCCCGCTACAGCCCGTTCCAGCGCGGGCCGCTCGACGTCCTGCTCGGGCGCTGGACGCTCGACACCTCGCCGATGTTCATCGCCATGGACATGATGTCGCGATTGTTCTCGCCCTATGACCTCAATCCCGGCGGCAAGAACCCGCTGCGGGCCATTCTGGAAAAGGCGATCGACTTCGATGCGCTGAAGCGGGCGCCGATCCAGCTCTTCATCACGGCGACCAATGTGCGGACAGGTCGGGGCCGGGTTTTCCGCAACGCCGAGATCACGCCCGATGTGCTGCTCGCCTCGGCGTGCCTGCCGACCCTGTTCCAGGCGATCGAGATCGACGGCGAGAGCTACTGGGACGGCGGTTATTCGGGCAACCCGACCATCACGCCGCTCGTGCGTGACCTCGATTCGGACGACACGATCCTGATCCCGATCAACCCGGTCGAGCGGGCTGGCACGCCGCGCTCGGCCGCCGATATCTTGAACCGGCTTAACGAGGTCTCGTTCAACAGCGTCCTGCTCAAGGAACTCCGCATGATCGCGATGCTGCGGCAGGTCGCAGACCCCGGCAACAGCGAGGGCGCGCAGTGGGCCAGAATGCGCATCCACATGATCCGCAACGAAGCGATGGGGCAACTCGGCTATTCATCGAAGCTCAACGCCGAATGGCCGTTCCTCTCGATGCTGCGTGAGGAGGGGCGCCGGGCGGCCGACACCTTCCTCGCCGAACATGGCGACGCGATCGGCAAGCGCTCGTCGCTCGATCTCGACCAACTGCTCGAAGGTGTCTGAGATGGGTCTCCTCGGCATCCTGCTCGGACTTGGACTGCTCATCGCCCTCGCCTATCGCGGCTGGAGCGTGCTGCTGCTGGCGCCCATCGCGGCGATGATTGCGGCGCTCTTCTCGGGTGAGCCGCTGCTCGCGCATTGGACGCAGACCTTCATGGGCAGCGCGGCGACGTTCATCGGACAGTTCTTCCCTCTGTTCCTGCTCGGCGCACTGTTCGGCAAGCTGATGGAGGACAGCGGCGCCGTCGGCTCGATCGCCGCGTTCATGACGAAGACCCTCGGCACCAAGCGGGCAATCCTCGCGGTCGTGCTCGCCGGCGCCATCGTCACCTATGGCGGCGTCAGCCTGTTCGTCGCGCTGTTCGTGATCGCGCCGATGGCTGAGGCGCTGTTCCGCTCGGCCGATATCCCGCGCCGCCTGATGGCGCCGGCGATCGCGCTCGGCACCTTCACCTTCACGATGATGGCGTTGCCCGGCACGCCGGCGATCCAGAACGCGATCCCAATGCCCTTCTTCGGGACGACGCCCTTCGCGGCGCCCGGCCTCGGCATCATCGCCTCGATCATCATGCTCGGCTTCGGCCTCTGGTGGCTCGGCCGACAGGAAGCGCGCGCCCGCACGGCAGGCGAGGGTTTCGGCGACGCCGCGCACGGACCCACGATCGCCGACGAGACGACGCTGCGTGAGCGGGCGACAACGGCGCGCGAGTTCGATCCTGCCGAGATCACCCACGGGCACCAGAGCGCAGAGCATCCGCCGATCGCCCTGGCGCTGCTGCCGCTCGGCCTCGTCATCGTCGTCAACCTCCTGATGTCGTTCCTCGTCTTGCCGCGGCTCGATTTCGCCTTCCTGGCCGAGCCGCGCTGGGGCGGCATCAGCCTCGCCTCAGTCAGCGGCGTCTGGTCGGTGGCCGTGGCGCTCGCCGTCGCCATCGTCGCGACGCTCGCCCTCAACTGGGGCCGGCTGCCGAAACTGCGCGAAACCATGGATGCCGGCGCCAATGCCGCGGTGCTGCCGATCATGGGCGTCGCGAGCCTCGTCGGCTTCGGCGCCGTCGTCGCAGCGCTCCCCGCCTTTGCGGTGGTGCGCGACTTCGTGCTGTCGATCGGCGGCGGTCCGCTCGTGTCGCTCGCCGTCGCCACCAACATCCTCGCCGCTCTGACCGGCTCCGCGTCAGGCGGCCTCACCATCGCGCTGGATGCGCTCGGCAGCACCTATCTGAAGCTCGCCGCCGAGATCGGCATGGACCCGGCGCTGCTGCACCGCGTCGCCGTGATGAGCGCCGGCACGCTGGACAGCCTGCCGCATAGCGGCGCCGTGGTGACGCTGCTTGCCGTGTGCGGCGTGACGCCGAAGGACAGCTATCGCGACATCGTCATGGTCGCGATCGTCGGCGCGATCCTCGCCCTCGTCGCCGTCATCCTGCTCGGGACGGTGTTCGGCTCGTTCTGACGAGGATCGAGCCGGCTCAGGGCCCGGAGGGCGCCGGCACCGGCTCCGCCGACGGAACGATCTGCGGCTCGACCGGCGTGCCCTGCGGCTCTGCCGGGGGTGCCGGAGCCACGGAAGGCGCTGTCGTCGCCGCATCGGCAGGGATCGGCAGCGGTTCCGCGGGCATCGACGCGGCGGGCTCGACAACCGGAGCCGAAACAGCAGCCGGCAGGCCGGCGGCGACGCGCTCGAGCACGAACGGGAAGAACGGGTTCCACGACATCCTGAGCAGCCAGTCGAGCGAGACGATCAGCGCGCTCCGCTCGCCATGCGCCGCGATGGTGCCGAGATGGATGCCAAAATCGTCCCTGGGATCCGGACGGTCGCCATAGAGCCCGTCTTCGGGCGGAAAGGGCAGCGCCACATGCGAAAGCGAATAGATGTCAGGTGAGTAGGACTGGCCGAGCGGCGTCGTGACCGCGTCCTTGCCGCCGGCGGCGGTGCTCATGGCCACCGCCTCGTCGCTCAGCGGATCGCGGTTGCCGATGATCGTCAGGCGGTAATTCCGCGGCGCGGGCGTGACGAGGCTCGCCAGCAGATCCTCGACGCGGGTGCGGAACAAGAGGCCAAGTTCCGTGTGGCGATTAACGTCGAAGAGGACGAGTTCGCTGCCGTTGTCCGGCAGGTTTCCATAGAGCGCATGCACGACCGCTTCGGCGCTCACCGTCGCATCCAGCACCGACTGGAAGGTCAGGACTGGCGCAAGGCCGGTCATCTTGCCGCCTTGTGCCAATCGCGTCATCCGGTCCTGGACGGCCATGGTGAGCGCATAGGACTGCCGCGCTGCATTGACCGGAAAGGAGTTGTATTTGAATGGGTTGAATTCCGGCAGCAGGTCGAGCCAGGCGGTCTTGGCAAAAGCCGGCAACAAGGCCGGCAATCCGGCAAGGCCGGAGAAGCGGGCGAAGCGCGTCACGCCGATCATCGGCGACAGCAGCACGATCCGCGCTGGACGGATGAGATTGGGGTCCTCCTGCGCATCGAGCGCATAGAGCATCGCCAGAGCGCCGCCATTCGAATAGCCGACGACATGGATCGGCGCGTCGGGTCCGGCCTTCAGCCGGGCCTCCCTCATCGCGAGACGCACCGCCGCCATCCAGTCGCGCCAGCCGACCGCGGTGAGCCCTGCCGGCACCGTTCCGTGGCCCGGCAGGCGGATGCCGATCGCCACGAAGCCGCGCTGCCGGTAGAGCTCGGCGAGATGGCGGAGGCTGTAGGGCGAATCGGTCAGCCCGTGCAGGAAGACCGCCGCCCCGACCGGCGGACCGGCCGGCATCAGTTCGAAGGAGCGGTTCCAGTCGGTGGCAAAACGGGCCGGATTGACTGGGCTGCCTTCAAAATAGCGGTTGAATGGGACACGCTCCGCCGGCTCGAGCTTGTCCGTCACCTCACGCCGGACCGAGGCGAAGAGCCCCTCCTCCGCCTTCTGGTAATCAGCGAAACTCGCCTGATCCATCGCCTCGACGGTCATCTCGGCCGGAACGAAGGTGTGCCAGGGCTCGAGCGGCGGGCCGCCCTCGGCGAGGTAGATCCGGCCGGCGAGCAGGGTCAGGAAAATGACCCCGACCAAAAGGACGAGGCGCTTCAACTGCCTGCCGAACCAGCGATGCATTGCTTTCGCGCCCCCTGCGACTCTGTCGCAGTTTTAGCCGATCGCGGGCCCGCCGTCGCGCGGCGCGGTGGGCGGCGGTGCGCGGAGAACGCGGAAACCGAGCGCGGCCAGACCGATCGCCAGCAGCGGGCTCGCGAGGCCGAAGACGGCATAGGGCGCATAGCTGAGCGTCGCGACGCCGAGGGTCGCGGCCATATAGGCGCCACAGCTGTTCCAGGGGATCAGCGCCGAGGTCGGCGTTGCCGACGCCCCGACGGCGCGCGAGAGAACGGTCGGTTTCAAGCCGCGGCGCTCGAATTCCGGTCGGAACATCCGACCCGGCAGCACGATCGAGAGATACTGATCGGCGGTGACGATGTTGCTGACCACGACGGCGGCGACGAGTGCGGCAACAAGGGAGCCGACCCTCTGCGCGAGCGCAGCGATCGGGGCGACGATGCGCTCCAGCACGCCGGTCTTCTCGACGATACCGCCGAAGGCGAAGGCCGCCATCACCAGCCAGATCGTCGCAAGCATCGAGTCCATGCCGCCACGGCTCGCCAGCATGTCGATGGCGGCGTCGCCGGTCGTCGAGACATAGCCGCTCGCGAGTGCCAGCCAGACACCCTTGAGCAGCGCCAGGCCGCGCGGCAGCGAGGCTGCGCCATCGGCGAAGGCCACCACCCGGTCCGGCGCGACGACGACCGCCAGGATTCCACCCGCCAGCGCGCCGGCGAAGACGGCCGTGAAGGGTGGCAGGCGCAGCACCGCCAGCACGATGACGACGACAAGCGGCAGCATCATCGCCGGACCCGTTGGCGTCGCCGCCGCAATGGCTGCGAGCTTGGTGCTCGTATCGGCCGTGCCCGGCGTGCCGAGCAGCCAGAAGACGACCAGCGAGAGGGCCAGCGCGGCGAGCGACGTGGGCAGCGTCGCGCGGATATGGTCATAGAGGCCGGCGCCGGCTGCCGCCGCGGCGAGATTGGACGAGTCCGACAACGGCGAGGTGGTGTCGCCGTAATAGGCGCCCGAAATGATCGCCGCTGCGGCGATCGCCGGGTCGAGGCCCATATTGGCGGCGATTCCCATCAGCCCGACGCCGATCGTGCCGACGACGGTCCAGGAACTGCCGATCGCGAACGAGACGACCGCGGCGAGCGCGCAGGCGGTCAAATAGAACGAGCCGGGATCGAGCAGGCGGAGGCCATAATAGACCATCGCCAGCAGGGTGCCGCTGAGCGCCCAGGTGCCGATCAGCGCCCCGACCGCAAACAGGATGAAGATCGCGCCGATCCCGCTGGCGACGCTCGCGGTCGCCGCCTCGGTCAGCGCCGCGATCGGATGGCCGCGCAGAACGGCCATCAGCACGGCGATCATCGTGGCGACGATCAGCGCAATCTGGTTGGGGCCTTTCGCGCCGGCATCGCCGAACAGGAAGAACGAAACGCCGACCAGCAGCACGAGCGCGACGACGGGCACCAGCGCTTCGAAAAGCGTCGGCGATCGCGGTTCGGGGCGTCGATCCTCGGTCATCGCGATCGCCGACTCCTGCGCGGCACGGGTCCCACAATCCAGCCGCGCAGACGGGGCCGGCCGGATCAGTAGTCGACAGCGTCGCGGATGATCGGACAGGTCATGCAGTGCCCGCCGCCGCGGCCACGGCCGAGTTCGGCGCCGGTGATCGTGATCACCTCGATGCCGGCCTTGCGCAGCAGCGTGTTGGTGTAGGTGTTGCGGTCATAGGCATAGACGACGCCGGGTGACGCACAGACGAGGTTGGCGCCGGAATCCCACTGCGTGCGCTCGCGCATATAGGCGTTGCCGCCGGTCTCGACGATGCGCATCTTCTTGAGCCCGAGCGCATCGCGCACCGTCTCGACGAAGGTGCCCTTGTCCTTGGTGAGTTCGAGCCCGCCCTGGCCGTCCGGCCTGTAGGAGAAGGCCTGGATGCCGTCGACAATGTCGGGATAGTAAAGCACGCAATCGCGATCGGCGAAGGTGAACACCGTATCGAGGTGCATCGCCGCGCGCAGCTTCGGCATCGCGGCGACGATGACGCGCTCGGCGGCGCCCTCGGCAAACAGGCGCTCGGCGACCTGGCTGATGGCCTGGCGCGAGGTGCGCTCGCTCATGCCGATGAGCACATTGCCCTTGCCGATCGGCATGACATCGCCGCCCTCGAAGGTCGCCATGCCCCAGTCGGCGAGCGGATCGCCCCACCAGACCTTTACCCGGCCGGCGAAATCCGGATGGAAGCGATAGATCGCCGCCGCAAGGATCGGCTCCTCGTGCCGCGCTTTCCAGAACAGCGAATTGATCGTGACGCCGCCATAGATCCAGCAGGTCGTGTCGCGGGTGTAGAGCGTGTTCGGCAATGGCGGCAGCAGATATTCGGTAACGCCCGCCGCCTCGCGCACGAGCTTCAGCATCTCGCCGCCATGAATGTCGGGGAATTCCTCCGTCGAGAGACCGCCGATCAGCGTCTCGGCGAGTTCGCGATGCGGCAGTCCCTCGAGATAGGACCGGATCTCGTCGACGAGGCCGAGGCCGACCTGGTTCGGGATGATCTGGTTGTCGAGGATCCACGCCTTGGCCTCGGGGATCGCCACCGTCTCGGTCAGGAGATTGTGCATCTCGACGACATCGATGCCGCGGTCGCGCATCTTGTTGACGAAGTCGAAATGATCGCGCTTGGCGTTGTCGACCCAGAGCACGTCGTCGAACAGCAGTTCGTCGCAATTGCTCGGCGTCAGGCGCTGATGCGCGCGACCCGGCGCGCAGACCATCACCTTGCGGAGCTGCCCGACCTCCGAGTGAACGCCGAAATTCGTCTGGCTCGTCATGATGTCGCTGCCCTTCTTGTCGTGGGGTAAGTCGCCTTGTGATGCGTCATGGCGTGATCAAACCGGTCGCGAGGCCTGCGATGCCGACGATGGCCGCGACCGCGGTGACGCCGAAGATGATGAGCTCGACCGGGGTGAAGAGCCTCGCCTTCTGCTCGCGCCGCGCCCAGAAATAGAGCGCCGTCCCGGGCAGCAGCAGCACGGTGACCAGCAGCACATATTTGAGGCCGGCGGCGAGGAACATGACGATGGTGTAGATCACGGCCAGCCAGGCGAAGACCTGATCGCGGCCGCGCTCGGACTGCGTCGTCTCGTAGCCCTCGCCCCGCCGCGCGACGAGCACGCCATAGCCGGCCACCAGGAGATAGGGCATCAGCGAGGTCACGCTCGCCATGTCGAGCATGAAGTTGAACGCGTCCCGCGACCAGTAGGTCGAGATCACGAACAGCGAGACGACGATGTTGGTGAGCCAGAGCGCATTGGCCGGGACACGGTTGCCGTTCTGGGCCGCGAACAGGCGCGGCATGTCCTTGGACTTCGCCGCCGCGAACAACACTTCGGCGCAGATCAGCGACCAGGCGAGATAGGCGCCCAGCACCGAGACGAGCACGCCGACCGAGATGAAGATCGCGCCCCAGTGGCCGACGACCAGTTCAAGCACGCCGGCAAGCGAGGGCTGCTGCACCCCTGCGATCGCCGAGCGCGGCATCGCCGCATAGGGCAGCAGCGTGATCGCGACCATCAGGCCGAGCACGCCGACGAAGCCGAGAATGGTCGCGCTGCCGACATCGGCCCGCGTCTTGGCGAAGCGGGAATAGACGCTCGCTCCCTCGATGCCGAGGAAGACGAAGACGGTGATCAGCATGGTGTCGCGCACCTGCTGGAACAGCGACTTGTCGGGCATGCCGATGCCGCCGAAGAAATTCTCCGAGAACTGGCTGTAGTTGAACACGAACACGAACGCGATGATCGCGACGATGATCGGCACGATCTTGGCGACCGTCACCACCGTGTTGATGAAGGCCGCCTGCTCGACACCGCGCAGGATCAGGAAATGGAACGTCCAGATGCCGGCGAGCGACACGATGATCGCGGTGGGGCTGCTGCCTTCGCCAAAGAGCTCGGGGAAGAAGCGCCCGAGCGTCGAGCCGATCAGGACCCAGTAGAAGACATTGCCGAGGCAGCTTCCGAGCCAATACCCGAAGGCCGACAGGAAGCCCATATAGTCGCCGAAGCCGGCCTTGGCATAAGCGAAGACGCCGGAATCGATCTCGGGCTTCTTTTCCGCCAAGGCCTGGAAGACGCGCGCCAGCATATACATGCCGGTGCCGGCGATCGCCCAGGCGATGATGGCGCCGAACGGCCCCGTGGCTGTACCGAAGCGGCTCGGCAGGTTGAAGATGCCGGCGCCGACCATCGATCCGACGACCATGGCCGTGAGCGCGGGCAGAGACATCTTCCCCGAACTATTGGACGCCATCACCACCCCCCGGTCATCTGTTCGTCTTCTTGCGGCCCTTTATGCCCCTTCGCCTCGGGTCGGGCATGAGCGCCGCGTCCCGTTCCTGTGCAATGCGTCCAAAAAATAGGCGCGGGCTGCACAGCCGCTCATCTTGACGGAGCTGTCCGATCCCGGGAGTCTCGCCGGCCCCATCCGAGGAACGACGCATGGAACCCTCCCGCGACATTGCCCGCCTCATCGAGATCATGGCCGCGTTGCGGGCACCGGTCGGCGGCTGCCCCTGGGACATCGAGCAGAACTTCGAGACGATCGCGCCCTACACGATCGAGGAGGCCTACGAGGTCGCCGACGCCATCGAGCGAGGCGACCGGCTCGATCTCGAGGAGGAACTCGGCGATCTCCTGCTGCAGGTCGTCTATCACGCGCGTCTTGCCGAGGAGGAAGGCAGCTTCGCCTTTGGCGATGTCGTGCAGGCGATCACAACCAAGATGATCCGCCGCCATCCGCATGTCTTCGGCAGCGCCGAGGCCCGGAGTGCCGGATCGGCGAAAGGCTTCTGGAACGCGATCAAGGCCGAGGAGAAACGCCAGCGCGCCGAGCGACGCGAGGCGGCGGGCTTGCCGGCCGAGGCGCCGCCCGGCCTTCTTGGATCGGTGCCGGCAGGCCTGCCCCCGCTCGCGCGCGCAACGGCGCTGCAAAAGAAGGCCGGCACGGTCGGCTTCGACTGGAACGATCCGCATGCGGTCATCGCCAAGCTCCGCGAGGAGATCGGCGAGGTCGAGGCTGAGCTCGCCGAGGCCGAGCGCGACCCTGGCCGGCTCCAGGACGAGGTCGGCGACATTCTGTTCGCGGCCGTCAATCTCGCCCGCCATCTCGACGTCGACCCCGACGCAGCGCTTCGCGGGACCAACGAGAAGTTCCGCCGCCGCTTCGGCCATATCGAAGCGAGGCTCGCGGCGGAAGGCCGCAGCCCGGCCGAGGCCGATCTCGACGAGATGGAATCGCTCTGGCGCGAGGCAAAGCACGCGCCCGGCAACGGATCATGAGACTGAAGGAAATGGTGGGCGGTACTGGGATTGAACCAGTGACCCTTCGCGTGTGAAGCGAATGCTCTCCCGCTGAGCTAACCGCCCGCCGCCGGGCTGCACCCGACGAAGATGCCGGCTTATAGAGACAGAGCCGGCGCCGCGTCAAGGTTCGCAATGCGGCGTCAGCAGCCACCGGTGGATGACGTGCAACCCTCGCCCGTCGACGATATTGTATCCAGCGCGGCGCGCGTTATAGATAGGCCGTTGTCCATCCAAAGCGCTTTGGAGCGGGGCAGCCAATCGGCATGCTCCGCTTTTGAACCGTTTCAAGGTTCGCACCCGACCTCGGATGCGAGCTCGTCGCCAAGGAACGCCAAGGGAGAATGAGATCATGACGATCCGCGTCGTCGTCTGGGGCGAAAACGTCCACGAGCAGGAAAACGAGATTGTCCGGAAGGTCTATCCGGAAGGCATGCACACGACGATCGCCAAGGGTCTCGGCGAGGATCCTGTGATCGAGGCGACGACCGCCACGCTGCAGGAGCCGGAACACGGCCTTACCGAAGAGCGTCTCGCCAAGACCGACGTGCTGATCTGGTGGGGCCACAAGGCGCACGGCCAGGTTTCGGACGCCGTGGTGGAGCGTGTCGCCACCCGCGTGTGGGAAGGCATGGGTCTCATCGTCCTTCATTCCGGCCACTTCTCGAAGATCTTCAAGCGGCTGATGGGTACGCCCTGCTCGCTGAAGTGGCGCGAGGCCGGCGAGAAGGAGCGGGTCTGGGTCATCAACCGCAGCCACCCGATCACGCAGGGTCTCTCGGACTATTTCGAGATCGAGCAGACCGAGATGTATGGCGAGCCCTTCACGGTTCCGGAGCCGATGGAGACGGTGTTCGTCACCTGGTACGAAGGCGGTGAAGTGTTCCGCTCGGGCCTCACCTATCAGCGCGGCGGCGGCAAGATCTTCTACTTCTCGCCTGGCCACGAGACCTATCCGATCTACTACAACACCGACGTCAAGCAGGTGCTGAAGAACGCCGTCAAGTGGGCCTACAACCCCGCCCCTGCCTGGGCCGGCATCGAGAAGGCACCGAACACGCCGGCGGACAAGGCGCCGAACGGCCCGCTCACGGTCAAGGGCGACACCCTGCACAAGGCTGGCGAGGCCGGCTTCCGCTAAGGCGGAGCCGGTTCGCGCTCAGGAGCAAACGCCACCCATCATGGTCAAGATCCTCATTCTCGGCACCGGCAGCATGGCCGTCACCCATGCCACTGCCTTCGCCGCCAATCCCAATTGCGAACTCGTCGCGGCGGTCGAGACCGACGCGGCCCGGCGCGAGGCCTTCGGCAAGCAGTTCGGCATTACCGACCTCTTCGCCGATCTCGAATCGGCCATCGCCTGGAACGGCTTCGATGCCGTTGCCAATGTGACGCCCGACGCCGTGCACTATCCGACGACGATGCGTCTGCTCGCCGCCGGCAAGCATGTGTTCTGCGAAAAGCCGCTCGCGACCAACTATCCCCTCGCTCTCGAAATGGCCGAAACGGCCGAGGCGAAGGGCGTCGTGAACATGGTCAACTTCACCTATCGTAACTCGCCCGCCCTGCAGAAGGCGCGCGAGCTGGTGATGGCGGGGGCGATCGGCGACATTCGCTATTTCGAGGCCTCCTATCTCCAGAGCTGGCTCGTCAGCCAGGCCTGGGGCGACTGGCGCACCGAATCGCGCTGGCTGTGGCGCCTCTCCTCGCAGCATGGCTCCAAGGGCGTTCTCGGCGATGTCGGCGTGCATATCGTCGATTTCGCCTCCTTCGGCGCCAATAGCGAGGTCGCGACGGTCGACAGCCGCCTGAAGACCTTCCACAAGGCCGACGGCGACAAGATCGGCGAGTATCCGCTCGACGCCAACGATTCCGCTGTCATGACCGCGGAATTCGCCAATGGCGCGCTCGGCACGATCACGGCGACGCGCTTTGCCACCGGCCATGCCAACGACCTGACGCTGCGCCTGTTCGGCACGGCCGGCGGTCTCGAGGTCAAGACCGACGGCAAGACCTCGTTGCTGCGCATCTGCGAGGGGCCCGAGATCGACACCTTCTCGTGGGAAGTCGTCGAGTGCCCGCCGGTGCCGACCACCTACCAGCGCTTCGTCGAAGCCTGCAACAGCGGCATCAATGGCGAGCCGACCTTCCGCCGCGCCGCCGAGGTGCAGCGCATCCTCGACCTCTGCTTCGCGCAGGAGGCGACCCGCGCCCTGCATGCGGCGGCTCCCGTCGTCACCGACTGATGTGCCTGCGGCCCGGCTTCGGCCGGGCCGTTCGCCCCGTTTTCGGCCTCCGGCAGCTGTTGCCGATCGGCCACGCCCGCCGCCCCCTGCAACCTCGACGTGACGGATCGTCACGGCGGCGTCTTGGCATGGGCGGCATTTTCGGCTAGTTTTGTCCAATCGTCGACGCTCACCAGGGAGGATCGCATGGCAATGACGCACACGGCTGCCGCGTTTAACCTCCCGCCCCGGGAACCTGCCGGGCGATAGCGTAGGGGATCGTCGGCATCGGCCCGATCATTGATTGATCTGGCTTCTGTGCCGCCTTCACTCAGAGACCGACATTTCGCTGCGTGATCCCGCGCCTTTTGGCTGCCGCATCCGCCGTTCCGTTCTTTCCAATTCAAGGCCGGTCCGCACCAAGCGGCCGGATCGTATCATGACTCACTCTGCCTCCACCGCCCCGCGGCGCGGCTGGCTTTCCGGCCCGTTCGCCCAGGTGTTCGCCTTCACGTTCCGCCACTGGCGGCAGCAGAAGCTTGTCGCCGCCTTCGTCGCGTCGGCGATGCTGCTGGAAACGCTCGCCCATGTCGTGCTGCCACTGTTCGCGGGCCGCATCGTCGATGCGCTCGTCTCGGCCGGCACCAACCGCGAGGCGGCTCTGGCGCTCGCTGTCCAGTCGTTCCTCATCGTGATGGGCCTCAGCATCGTGATGGTCGTGGCGCGCCACCTCGCCTTCATGGGCATCATCCGCCTGACGCTCGGCATCATGTCGCGCGTGGTCGCCGACGGCTTCTACCGGGTGCAGCGCTTCTCGACCGACTGGCAGGCCAACAGCTTCGCCGGATCGACGGTTCGCAAGATCGCGCGCGGGATGTGGGCGATCGACCAGCTGAACGACACCCTCGTGCTGGCCCTCCTGCCCTCGCTCGTCGTGCTCGTCGGCACCACGGTGCTGCTCGGCGTCTACTGGCCGATGATGGGCGTCATCGTCGCCGTCGGCTCGATCGTCTACATCACCGTCACGGTGTCGCTGTCGCTGTTCTATGTCGCGCCGGCGGCGAGCCTCGCCAACCGCTGGGACACCAAGCTCGGCGGCGCGCTGGCGGATGCCGTCGGCTGCAATGCCGTCGTCAAGGCATTCGGCGCAGAGGCGCGCGAGGATCGACGTCTTGGCGGCATCGTCGGCAAATGGCGCAGCCGCACGGCGCGGACATGGGTCCGCGGGACCTGGAACGGCACCTCGCAGAACGCGATGGTGGTGATCCTCCGCGGTGCGGTGATCGGCCTCGTGCTGTGGCTGTGGTGGCAGGGCCGGGCGACGCCGGGCGACGTCACCTTCGTCCTGACGTCATTCTTCGTGCTCGAGGGCTATTTGCTCGATGTCGGCATGCATGTCCGCAACCTGCAGCGCTCGGTCAACGACATGGAGGAACTGGTCGCGCTCGATAGCCAGCCGCTCGGCATCGAGGACAGGCCCGACGCAAAGCCGATGCGCATCGGCGAAGGCGAGATCCGGTTCGAAGACGTGACGTTCCATTATGCCGGCCACGACACGCCGCTCTATGAGGACTTCGACGTCACCATCGCCGCCGGCGAGAAGATCGGCCTGGTCGGCCATTCCGGCTCGGGCAAGACGACGTTCGTGAAGCTGATCCAGCGGCTCTATGACGTGAACAAGGGCCGCATCGTGATTGACGGGCAGGACATCGCCCATGTCACGCAGTCCTCGCTGCGCGGCGAGATCGCAATCGTCCAGCAGGAGCCGATCCTGTTCCATCGGTCGCTCGCCGAGAACATCGCCTATGCCAGGCCGGGTGCGTCGATGGCCGACATCGTCGAAGCGGCGCGGCTCGCCAATGCGCATGCGTTCATCGAGCGCCTGCCGAAGGGCTACCAGACGCTGGTCGGCGAGCGCGGCGTGAAGCTCTCCGGAGGCGAGCGCCAGCGGGTTGCCCTCGCCCGGGCCTTCCTCGCGGATGCGCCGGTGCTCATCCTCGACGAGGCCACGTCGAGCCTCGATTCGGAGTCGGAGGCGCTGATCCAGGAGGCGATGGAGCGGCTGATGCAGGGACGCACGGCGATCGTCATCGCGCACCGCCTGTCGACGGTGCGTTCGATGGACCGCCTCCTCGTCTTCGAGCGCGGCCGCATCGCCGAGGAGGGCACGCATGCCACGCTGGTCCAGCGCGAGGACGGGCTCTATCGCCGCCTGTTCGAACGGCAGGCGCTCGACCTCGCCAAGGACCTCGAGATCGCCGCTTGAATCTCGCGGCGCCACAAACGGAACGGGCGGCCAAATGGCCGCCCGTTCGCGAATCCCATCAGTGGGTTCCGCCGATCAGTTGATGTAACGGACCTTGCCGCCCGAGGTGACCATGCAGTTCACCTCGACATCCTTGACAACGAGGTTGACCTGCGCGCCGGACTTGCCGGCCTTGACCTTCCGAACCTGGATATTGCCCTTCAGCTCGTTATGCTGCGTGGCGGCGGCATTGATGCAGACCTGACGCGCCTTGCTGGCGGAGACGGCGCCGGCGGGCAGAACCGAGACCGCCAGCAAGGCGGCGACGGCCGATGCAATCGCAATTGTCTTCATGATGAGCACCCCTCAGGACGCGACCTGTTCGCGGCCTCGTTCTCTCAATGCGCGAGCGGCGCGCTCTGTTCCGGAAGAGGACCGCCTATGCGGCAGCGCGTTCGGCCTCACACATGCGAGAGCCGCTCGACGATAAGGTCGACCATCGCCCGCAATCGGGGCAGGCGCTGCAAGTCGCGATGATAGCCGATCCAGGTGTCGCGCGAGGGCGGCGCCTCCCCGAGGTCGATCAGCGCCAGTCCCGCCGTGGCGTCGCCGAGCGGACGCGGCAGGATAGCGAGCCCTGCGCCGAGGGCACATAGCCGAGCCTGTACCTCGCGGCTGTTGCTGCGGGAAACGATCGTCGCGTGCGGAAGCTGGCGCATGGCCCAGCCGACATCCGGCATGCCGCCGAAGGCAGTATCCATCAGGACCAGCCTGCATCCGGCCCCGTCGCCCGCCTTCGGACGCCAGCGCTCCGAGCCGGAATAGAGCCCATAGGGAATCGAGACGAGCCTGCGGGCGATGACTTCCGGCTCGTCGAATGCCGCGATTCGCATCACGAGATCGGCTTCGCGACGCGCCAGGCTGTAGATCCGCGCATCGGTCAGCAACTCGACTGTAACCCGCGGATGACGATCGGCGAATTCGGCGAGGACGGGGCTGAGCAGGGTCGTGCCGAACCAATCCGAGCAGGACAGACGCAGCAATCCCTCGAGGCCAACGGCGCTGCCGGCGAGCGCACGCTGCATCGCGTGCGCCTCCTCCTCCATGCTGACGGCATGAGCGAACATGGCCTGGCCCTCGTCAGTCAGGACGAAACCGTCACGCGTGCGCTGAAACAATGTGGCGCCGACCGCCGTCTCGAGGGCGCGAAGCCGCCGCCCCATCGTCGGCTGCGTCTGGCCGAGCCGCCGCGCGGCGGCCCCCAACGTGCCCTCGCGGGCAATGGCCAGGAAGATCGGGAGGTCGCTCCATTCGAGACTTCGCATGGCATCCTCCATACATTTTCGCATGAATATCATGCGATCTATTGGATCGCCATGCGTTTCTAGCCGATCCACATTCGGCGGCAGAAGGAGACGCCGATGACCCAGCCAGCACCCACCATGAATGCCGCTCTTGTCGCGACGACGGACGGCCCGTTTGCAGTGACCCGCCTCGCCCGACCGGCGCCCGGCGCAGGCCAGGTGCTGGTGCGGATCCACGCCAGCGGCGTCAATCCGCTCGATACGAAGATCCGCGCCGGCGCTGCCGCGCATGCCAGGCAGCCACTGCCGGCCATTCTCGGCCTCGATCTCGCCGGTGTCGTCGAGGCGGTCGCCCCGGATGTCACGACATTCCATCCTGGCGATGCGGTGTTCGGCATGACCGGCGGTGTCGGCGGTATTCCGGGCACTCTTGCCGAATATGCGGCGGTCGATGCCAGCCTGCTGGCGATCAAGCCCGCCGCATTGACCATGCGCGAGGCCGCCGCCCTGCCGCTGATCGCCATCACCGCTTGGGAAGGGCTCGTCGACCGGGCGAATATCCGGGCGGGCCAGACCCTTCTGGTGCAAGGCGGCGCCGGTGGCGTGGGGCACGCTGCGGTCCAGATCGGCGTCGCGCGCGGAGCGAGGGTTTTCGCGACGGCCAGCGCAGACCAAGCGGCCTATATCCGATCGCTCGGCGCGACGCCGATCGATCATGCGCATGAGTTGATCGAGGACTACGTGGCCCGCCATACCGGGGGCGACGGCTTCGAGATCGTCTACGACACGGTCGGCGGCGCCGTCCTCGACGCCTCGTTTCATGCGGTCAAGCGCTTCGGCCATGTCGTCAGCGCACTCGGCTGGGGCAGCCATTCGCTGGCGCCGCTGTCGTTCAAGGGCGGAACCTATTCGGGCGTCTTCACCTTGGCGCCGCTCCTGACAGGGGCGGGACGCAGCCACCATGGCGCGATCCTGACCGAGGTGGCGGCGCTGGTCGAAGCCGGCAGCCTCCGTCCACGCATCGATCCACGCATCTTCACCCTGGAGACGGTCGCCGACGCCCATGCCGCGGTCGCGGCCGGAGCCAGAGCCGGAAAGATCATCGTCTCGATAGCGGCGGACTGACCGCGACGCGGGCCTCCCCGCGAACCCGGCTCTTCATCGCCACCATCCAGAAGGAACAGAACATGACGAAATCCCCGACCAAGGTCGTTCTCATCACCGGCGCGAGCAGCGGAATCGGCGAGGCAACGGCGCATCTGCTGGCCGATCTCGGCCACATCGTCGTTCTGGGCGCCCGGCGCATCGAGCGGCTTGCCGCGACCGCGGACGCCATCCTTGCCCGCGGCGGCCGCGCCGTGGCGCTGCCGCTCGACGTCACCGATCCCGCAAGCGTCGCGTTCTTCGTCCAGCAGGCTCACGACAGGTTCGGGCGCGTCGATGTACTGGTCAACAATGCGGGCGTGATGCCGCTGTCCTACCTCGCCGAGCGGCGCATCGCGGAATGGAACCAGATGATCGACGTCAATCTTCGCGGTGTGCTCTACGGCATCGCGGCCGTGCTGCCGATCATGACCCGGCAGGAGTCGGGCCATATCGTGAATGTCGCCTCCGTCTCAGCGCACCGGGTCGATCCGACCGCAGCCGTCTACAGCGCCACGAAATATGCCGTGCGGGCCCTTTCGGAGGGGTTGCGGCAGGAGAACCGCGATATCCGCGTCACCCTGATCAGCCCCGGCCTGACGAGCACCGAACTCTTCGATGGCATCGCCGCGGCAGACGCGCGGGCCTTCGCCCAGCAGATGGTGGAGAGGACGTCGATCCCGCCGCGCGCCATTGCCGACGCCATGGCCTTTGCCATCGGTCAGCCCGAGACGGTCGACGTCAACGAGATCATCGTCCGGCCGACCGCGCAGCAGTGAGCCGCCTCGGCCGCCCGAACTGACCCACACCGGAAGGAAACATGGAATGACCAGTGAAGTGCTCGAAGTCACCACCTTCATGCTTGCCGGGCATTCCGGCGCAGACTTCATCGCCGCCAACGCCGACATCAACGACTATCTCGGGCGCCAGCCGGGCTTCCGGTGGCGGCGGATCGCTCAAAGTGGCGATGGCACCATCATGGATGTGGTGGCTTTCGGCAGCGCCGAGCAGGCGGAAGCGAGCGCCATGGGAATCATGACGCAGATGCGGTCATCGCCCGTTCACGCGATGATCGACCAAAGCACGGTCCACTGGCAGATCATCCCTGTCCTCCAGGTCACGCCCTTACCGGAACGCCGTCCCTGACGCGGCACGCGCCTCCCTCGGCAGCGGCTTCGTTCCGGCGAGACGCGACAAGGCGGATGCTGCCGGCTGGCGGCAGGCAGCATCGCAAGGATCATTCCCGTGGCGGAAGCTGCACCACTGTTTCGCGCCCTGCCCGCGTCCGGAAGAACGCCGTCAACGCCGCTTCGGCCCGGGCGAGGTGATGGGTCAGGATCGTCACCGCCTCGGCCTCGTCATGCACGCGGCAGGCGGCCACGAGCGCGCGGTGCTCGGCCTGCCCCATGTCGCCATCGGTCGCGAGGTGAAAGCGCAGATAGCGGTCGGCGGCGACCAGATGCTGCTCCGTGAGCGCGATGAGCCGCGGCGACATGGCGGCGGAATAGAGTGTCATGTGGAAGCGGCGGTTGAGTTCGCCCATCCGCGAGGGATCGTTCTCGTTGTCGATCTCGTCGATCAGGGCGTCGGCGCGCCTGAAGTCCTGCTCGGTCAGATGCGGCAGCGACAGCCGCAGCGCCTGCGGCTCGAGCGCCGTGCGGATCGCATAGAGGTCGGCGGCATCCGCAAGCGTGATCTCGACGACGATGGCGCCGCGATGCGGCTCGAAATCGACGAGCCCGAGCGCCTCGAGCTGGCGCAGCGCCTCGCGGATCGGCATTCGGCTCATGGCAAAGCGCGCGGCGAGTTCCTCCTGCCGCAGCGGCGTCCCGGGCGGCAAGGCGCCGGCGAGAATGGCTTGCTTCAACGTCGCCGTGACGAATTCCGTCGCCGTGCGGAAGCGCCGTCCCCCGGATTGAATCACCTCGTCCAGCGATGCCACCGCGCTCTCCCCGCCCGGACCAGCCCTGCCCCGTCCAGCCATTATCCGGCCGGCGCTCCGCGCCGACGACCGGCGTCTTGCCTGTCGATTGGATCCAATCTAACAATCGCACTCAGCCTCCCTGTTCGCAAGTGCCCGCATGACCCTCACAGACAGCCCCGATCACCCGCAAGCCGGCCTTGCGCGATCAAGCAGCCTGCAACCGATCCTCGCCGGCATGATCGCCGCCTTCGTCGGCTATGCCGGCGTGTTCACGGTGATCATCCAGGGCTTCATCGCCGTCGGCGCCACGCCGGCGCAGGCAGCTTCAGGCCTGCTGGCGATCTGCATCGTGCAGGGCCTGCTCTCGATCGGCTTCAGCCTCCACTACAAGATCCCGATCTCGATCGCCTGGTCGACGCCGGGATCGGTTCTGTTCGCGGCAACCGGCATGCTCGACGGCGGCTTCCCGGTCGCGATCGGCGCCTTCATCGGCGCGGGGCTTCTGATCATCGCGGCGGGCCTCATCAAGCCGTTCGGCAAGCTCGTCTCGTCGATCCCGCCCGTGCTTGCCAGCGCGATGCTCGCCGGCATCCTGCTCGGGCTGTGCCTTGCGCCGGCCAAGGCCGTCGCGACCGAACCCAGCCTCGCGATCCCGGTGGTGCTGGTATGGGCCGTCGTCGGACGGATCAAGCGGATCTGGGCCGTCCCGGCGGCGGTGGCGACTGCCATCGTCATGATCGCGCTGCATGCGCCGACCGGAGGGCTGGCGACGGCCCATTTCGTGCCCGACATCGCATTCGTCTGGCCGCAATTCAGCGCCACCGCGATGATCTCGCTCGCCGTCCCGCTGTTCATCGTCACCATGGCGGCGCAGAACCTGCCCGGCCTCGCCGTGATGCGGCTCAACGGCTACAAGCCGCCGGTCAGCCAGATCTTCGTCGCCACCGGCATCGGCTCGATCATCGTCGCGCCCTTTTGCGGCCATACGCTCAACCTCGCCGCGATCACGGCTGCGCTCTGCGCCGGACCCGAGGCTCATCCCCATCCGGGACGGCGCTGGATCGCCTCTGTTTCGGCCGGCGTGACCTATCTCGTGCTCGGCCTCGGCGCCACCACGGCCGCGGCGCTTCTCGCCATCGCACCGCCGGTTCTGATCGAGGCAGCAACCGGTCTCGCCCTTTTCGGCGCCTTCGGTGGGGCGCTCGCCGGTGCCGTCGCCCATCCAACCGATCGCGATGCGGCGATGGTGACCTTCGTCACCGCAGCATCGGGGCTTTCCTTTCTCGGCATTGGCGCGGCATTCTGGGGGCTCATAGCTGGCGGAGCCTTCATGCTTCTCAACAAGCGCTGGAGCCGATGACGATCGCGGGCCTCGTCCTGGCTGGCGGCAACTCGACGCGCATGGGTCGCGACAAGGCCTTCGTGCCGCTCGCCGGTCGGCCGATGATGGCCCATGTCCTCGCCCGGTTCGGTCCACAGGTCGGGTCGCTCGCCATTAACGCCAACGGCGCCCCCGATCGGTTCGCCGGCTTCGGCCTGCCCGTGGTCGCGGACGATCGACCTAACACGGGCCCGCTCGGCGGTATCCTCGCCGGTCTCCGCTGGGGGGCTAGCCTCGCGGACCGGCCGCGCGCGATCGTGACGGTTCCGGTTGACAGTCCCTTTATCCCCGAAGACCTCGTCGAGCGCCTGGTCGCTGCGCAGGCTGGCCAGCCCCTGGTGGTCATCGCCGCATCAGGCGAACGCGACCATCCCGTCTTCGGGCTCTGGCCGCTCGGGATCGCCGACCGGCTGGCCGCATGGCGGCTGACGGCGCGCAGCCAGGGTGTGCGGGGCTTCCTGTCGGCCGAAGGATTCGCCGTCGCAAGCTGGCGGCTCGCCGATGCGGCGGCGGATCCATTCTACAACGTCAATACGGAGGACGAGCTTCGGCGCGCCGAGGCATGGCTTGCGGGCCGGGAAGGATTGTGATGCACTCTGCGCCACGCTTATTTGGTAGGCACCTTGGGCCGATTGACGCGGCGCAAGGCAAGGTGTTCGACCAAGTTCGACAGTGATCGCCATCAGATGGGCACGAGGCCGCCCGTCGCCATTGTTGCAGAGGTTCACATGCTGCCCCCGATCAAGATGCTCACCCTCGCGGCGGTCCTCTCCGTCGCAGCCTTCTCGGCTCAGGCCAAGGACTGGACCACCGTCCGCGTCGGCACCGACGCGACCTATCCGCCGTTTGAATCGGTCGATGCCAGCGGCAAGATCGTCGGCTTCGATATCGATATCCTCAAGGCGATCTGCGACGAGGAAAAGTTGACGTGCGAATTCGTCAACCAGGATTTCGACGGGATCATCCCGGCCCTGCTGGCCGGCAAGTTCGACGTCATCGATTCCTCGATGTCGATCACGGACGAACGCAAGAAGTCGATCGACTTCAGCAACAAATACTACAACACGCCGGCGGCGATCGTCGTTCCCAAGGACAGCGACGTGAAGGGCGTGACCGCCGAGGATCTGGCGGGGAAGACGATCGGCGTCCAGTCGTCGACGACGCATTCGACCTATGCCGAAAAGACCTACACCAAGTCCGAGGTGAAGCTTTATCCGAGCTCCGACCAGTACAAGCTCGACCTCGCCAATGGCCGTCTCGACGCCGTCAATGACGACGTCGTCGTTCTGTCCGATTGGCTCAAGACGCCGGACGGCGCCTGCTGCAAGCTGGTCGGCACGATCAAGCCGGTTCCCGAGATCCATGGCATCGGCGTCGGCTTCGGCGTGCGCAAGGAAGACGGCGATCTGCGGGAAATCCTGAACAAGGGCATCGCCGCGATCCGCGCCAACGGCAAGTACAAGGAAATCAACGACAAGTACTTCACCTTCGACGCCTATGGCGATTGAGTGAAGCGGGGCGGTCTTCCCGCCCCTGTCCAACTGGACCTCGGGGCCGCCATCCGATCTGGCGGCCCTAACCCGGGGAGGCGGGTCGAATGCAATCCTATCTCGACCTGCTATCCTTCGGATCGTCGGGCTGGGGCGACGAACTGGCCCGCGGCGCAGCCGTCACCATCGGCCTCGCCCTTGCGACGCTCCCCGTCGGACTGACGATAGGGTTCTTCGTCGCGCTCGGAAAGCAGTCGCATGACCGCCTGATCCGCCTGTCGGCAGAGATCTACACGACGGTCTTTCGTGGCCTGCCCGAACTGCTCACGCTCTTCCTCGTCTATTACGGCGCCCAATTCGGCATCTCGGCCCTGTCGCAGCTGACCTTCGGCACGCCGGCGGAGATCAACCCCTTCGTTGCCGGCATGGTAGCGCTCGGCGTCGTGCTGTCGTCCTATTCCAGCGAGACGTTCCTGTCGGCCTTCCGCGGCATTCATCGCGGCCAGTATGAGGGCGCCTATTCGATCGGCCTCACCCGCGGGCAGACCATGCGGCTGGTAATCCTGCCGCAGCTCATCCGCCTCGCTCTGCCCGGCCTCTCCAATCTCTGGCTGAACCTCATCAAGGACACGGCGCTGGTTTCGGTCATCACGCTCAACGACCTGCTGCGCCAGACGGTGACCGCGGTCGGAACGACCAAGCAGCCGTTCTTCTTCTATTTCGTCGCCTGCATGATCTATCTGGGACTTTCGATCGTGTCCTCGCTCGGCATCTGGCGCATCCATGTCTGGTCGTCCAGGGGGCAGGTCCGATGAGCCTCGCGACGTCCACGGCGACCTCGTCCGACGTTGCGGTTCGGCCACCGCTGAAGCGCAAGCGCTCCAGCCCCGTCGGCTTCGCGCTCATCGGCGTCTGGATCGCCATTGGCTTATTCATGGTGGTCGCGCTGGCCCGCGGCATGAGTGCCGATCATTTCGCGGTCTATGGCCCGCGGCTGCTGCACGGGCTCGGCGTGACGCTCTATCTCGTGGCGGCCTCGGTCTGCCTGGGTGCGATCATCTCGCTGCCGATCGCGGCGGGGCTTCGGTCGAGCAATCCGCTGCTGCGATCGCTCGCCTTCGCCTATTCGTTCTTCTTCCGCGGAACGCCTCTGATCGCGCAGGTCTTCCTCGTCTATTACGGCGCCGGGCAGTTGTCGCCGACGCTGAAGGCGATGGGACTTTGGTGGTTCTTCCGCGACGCGGTGAACTGCGCCATCTTCTCGTTCAGCCTCAACACTACCGCCTATCAGGCTGAAATCCTTGCCGGCGCGATCCGCGCGGTTCCGCGCGGCCAGTGGGAGGCGGCGAAGGCGCTGGCGCTCCCGCGCTTCGTCACGCTGTCTCGGGTGGTGCTGCCGCAAGCGATGATCACGGCGCTGCGGCCCTATGGCAACGAAGTCATCCTGATGATCAAGGCGTCCGCGATCGCCAGCATCATCACCGTGCTCGACCTGATGGGCGAGACTCGCTACGCCTTCTCGAAGACGCTCGATCTTTCGCTCTATCTCTGGGCGGCCGTGCTGTATCTCGTGATGGTCGAGATCATACGCCGGGTCTGGGCACGCTTCGAGAAGCGTCTCACCCGTCATATCCGTTCGGTTTGAGCCGCAGCCTCCTGGCTCAGGCGACGGCGATCGGGCGCATGCGCGTCGTGTCCTCGCCGGCATGCATCGCGCGCGAGAGGCGGAAGGAATTGGCGATCCGCTCGGCAAAGGCGATGACGACGGCCGCCGGGCCGGGCTCGAACTCGCGCCGGGCGGTCGCAGCGAAGAGGGCAAGCCAGCGCTCGAAATGAGCGTCGCCGAGATCGGCAAGGCGCAGATGCGGCGCGAGCGGCCGCCCCTCGTAGCGCCGCGTCTTCAGCAGCACCGACGACCAGAAGTCGCACATCTTGGCGAGGTGCTCGGGCCAGCGCCCATCCTCGACTTCGCGGGCGAAGATCGGGCCGATCAGGCCGTCGCCGCGAACCGCGTCATAGAAGCCATGCACGAGACGGCGGATGCCATCCTCGTCGATGCCTTCGGGAACGCCGAGGGTCAATGGAACGCGGCCGCGCGGATCGGGGGAGACCATGTCGATGTCCTTTCGTGCTGCCCGGGCACTATGCCGACGCCATGACAGAGACGTTGATCCGCGTCAAAGCCGGGCCACGCCAGACCCCGGCTCAGGCGACGCCCTTGTCCTTTTCGAGCGGCACGTAGTTGAGCGGCAGCGCGGTCGCATATTTGATCTGCTCCATCGCGAAAGCGGAGGAGACGTCGGCGATGTCGATGCGGGAGATCAGGCGCTTGTAGAAGGCGTCATAGGCCTCGATATCCGGCACCACGACGCGCAGCAGATAATCCACCTGCCCGCTCATGCGATAGAATTCGACCACTTCCGGCACATCGCGGATGACCTCTGCGAAACGCTTCAGCCACTCCTCATTGTGCTGGCTGGTGGTGATCGAGACGAACACCGTCACCTTGGCGTTGACCTTGCGCGGATCGAGCACGGCGACGCGGCGGAGGATGACGCCATCCTCTTCCAGCTTCTGGATGCGACGCCAGCACGGCGTCGTCGAAAGCCCGACTCGGCGGCCGATCTCGGCCACCGGAATGGTTGCATCCTCTTGCAGGATCTGCAGGATTTTCCTGTCGAGCCGGTCGATCATTCTAGAATGTCCTCACAAGCACCGGACATGGCGCGCGAACAAATTTTCTTTTGTCGCCGGATCCAGTCCAACAATATAGAATAATATTCTCCACCTAACCGAGGGCACTGTCAAGACGACTAATTTGGTCGCCTATAAGACCCCGGAGCGCCGGCAGCAGTTTGGCCTCGAACCAGGGATTGCGCTTCAGCCAGCCCGTGTTGCGCCAGGAGGGGTGCGGCAGCGGAATGACCTGCGGCGAGGCCGGTCGCTCGAGGATGGCGCGCCAGTTGCGCACGGTGGCATCGACCCCGCCTGCAGCATCGTTACCGAGATGCCAGCGCTGCGCCGTCCCGCCGATCGCCAGCACCAGGCGGATGGAAGGAAGCGCATCGATGAAGCCCTGCCGCCAGCGTGGCGCGCATTCGCGGCGCGGCGGCAGGTCGCCGCCCTTGGCGTCGAGGCCCGGGAAACAGAAGCCCATCGGCAGGATCGCGATCAGCGCCTCGTCGTAGAAGAGCGCCGGCTCGACCCCCATCCATTGGCGCAGCCTGTCGCCGGAGCGATCGTCGAAGGGAATGCCGGAAGCCTGCACTCGCGTGCCCGGCGCCTGTCCTGCGATGAGGATGCGGGCCGTAGCCGAGCCACGGAGGACCGGCCGCGGCTCGTGCGACAAGGGCTTCCCGTGGGGCGCCTCGATGCACAGCCGACACGCCCGTGCTTCCTGTGCGATCCGATCGAAGGGTGTCGCCTCTGCGTTCACGGTGTCCGCGTCCGTCCGACTGTAATCACCTTGGGTGGTTGGCATTAACCAGCCCGTCGAAAGGGGACTTAAACCATCGCCGGTTAGGTTGGAGATTATTCGGGACGGGTCCCGGCGGGAATGCGTGTAATGCAGGGCGTGTCGGAGCCAGTTCCGAACGACAGGATCGTCGTCAACCGCGAACGCGCGGAGCGACGGCGCGCGGTTGCCCGCACCGTGCGCGATCATCGCGACCGCCTCGCCTCGACCAGCGGCAACAGCCCGAGCTTCGACCATGAGCTGCTGGTGCATTACGCGCGCACCCGCCTTTCGGCCGCCTATGCCGTGCCGCTGCTGGTGGCGCTGGTTTCGCTGGTTGCCACTGTCTGGCTGCCGAAGAGCGTCATCCTGATCTGGGCAGGCGCGACGCTGTTCGTGCATCTCGCCGGAACCTGGCTCTGCCGCCAGTTCATCAAGACCCCCGCCGACAAGATCTCGATCCGCAGTTGGACGCGCCATTTCGTCGTTTCGGAATTCTGCTACGGGCTGACATGGATCGGGCTGCTCGTCGCAACCTCCACCATTCAGGCCCCCGGCATCGAAATCTTCCAGTTCGCGACCATGCTGACGATCCTCGCAGTCGGCACCATGTTCGCCTCCAGCATACCGGCCGGTGCCGTCGCCGGCACGGCGCCGATCGCGCTCACCATGGTGGCGCTGTTCGCGATCCGGCAGGATGTCCTCTATCTCGCCCTCTCCTTCCTCTCGATCGGCAGCGAGATCTTCTTCCTCACGCTGTCGCAGCGGCTGCAATCGACGACGATGGGGATGATGCGCTATCGCGCCGAGAAGGATCACCTGATTGCGGAGCTCGGGACCGCCAAGGCGGTTTCGGACGAATCCCGGCGACGCGCGGAGGAGGCCAACCTCGCCAAGTCGCGCTTCCTCGCCACGATGAGCCACGAGCTCAGGACGCCGCTCAATGCCATTCTCGGCTTCTCGGAGGTGATGAAGAACGAGGTACTCGGGCCGATGCAGAACGCGACCTATCGCGAATATGCCGGCGATATCCATTCGAGCGGCCAGCACCTGCTCGCCCTCATCAACGAGATCCTCGATCTCTCGCGCATCGAGGCCGGGCGCTACGAGTTGCATGAGGAGCCGGTGACGCTCGCCCATGTCATCGAGGAATGTGAAAACCTGATGCGCCTTCGCGCGCGGAACAAGAGCCTCAAGCTGACGCAGCTGATCGAGCCCAACCTGCCGCGGCTCTGGGCCGACGAGCGAGCCGTTCGCCAGGTGATCCTCAACCTGCTTTCAAATGCGATCAAGTTCACGCCGCAGGGCGGTGAGATCGACATCCGCGCCGGCTGGACCGCCGGCGGCGGCCAGTATGTCGCGATCCGCGACAACGGGCCCGGCATCTCGGAAGAGGAGCTGCCGATTGTCATGTCGGCCTTCGGCCAGGGAGCGATCGCGATCAAGAGCGCCGAACAGGGCACCGGACTCGGCCTGCCGATCGTGCAGGCGATGATGCAGATGCATGACGGCACATTCGAGCTGCGCTCGCGGCTGCGCGAAGGGACCGAGGCGATCGCCTGCTTCCCGCGTTCGCGCGTCATGGACCCGTTGCCACCGATCGCCGAAGAAACCGAGCGTCGCCCCGAGCGCCGGCGGCAGGCCGGCTGACCCGGCGCACCAAGCGCGGCGATCAGGACCTCTCCTCCGGCGCCCCCGGCATCCAGGCACGGCGGATGGCGGGATAGGCCGTCCTGACCGCGTAGACCGTCTCCGCCGTCTCCGCTGCAGCATCCCCCTGCCCCTCCGCAGCCATCGCCCCCTCGGCGCCCGCTGCGGCGGCCATGTCGATGGCGGGTGCCGGCCCCTCCGCCCCTTCGCGCACGGCCACGCCTTCGGCGTCCTCGGCCGGCATTGCAGCATCGTCGGCCGTCGGCGCCATGGCGACGCCATAGCGACGCGGAAGAGGCGCGGTCCGGGGGCTCGGCGGCCTGCCCGTCGCAAAGAGCGAGAGCGCGCCGGAGCGCGCCAGTTGCTCCCGATCGATCACAGTAGCGGCCGCGCAATGCGCCGGCGCCGTCAGCGGCGTCACCACCAGCACCGCCATCCGGCAATCATCGGCGAAGGCGGCGCGATCGAGCGACAGGGCGACGATCCCGCCATCCGGCAAACGGGCGACGCAGCCTATGGCGTCGCAGGTCCTCGCCGCCAGGAGGCTCTTGTCGACGGGGTCGCGCGGATCGCCATCGGCGCGCAGCCAGATGCCGGTGGTGAACTTGTCGGCCTTCCGCGCAACGATCTCGAGCCGCCCGGTGGCATCGCGGAGGGCAAGGGAAAGGCCATCGGCGGCGACGATGACGTCGGGCCGCGCCGGGAGGAAGGCGAGCACGCCACCGATGAACATCGGCACGAGCCCGGCGAGGCGCCAGCGTTCACCCAAGAGCGCCAGCCAGAGAAAGCCGGCGATGAAGATGAGTAGTGCCGCTGCCGAAGGCATGGCTGCCCCGCCCTGCCCATCCGACCAGGCGGTGACAGAGGCCGCGACCGCCAGCATGCCGTCGATGCCGTAGCCCATCAGCGCCAGGAAAGGCTGGTCGAGCCCGAATGGCATCAGAAGCACGGCGACGAGCGCCATCGGCATGACGAGGAAGTCGACCAGCGGCATCGCCAGCACATTGGCGAGGATCGAGAGCGGCGCCATCCGCTGGAAATGGTAGAGCGCGAATGGCGTCGTGCCGATGCCGCCGAGCAACGCGGTGATCGAGAGTCCGCCGACCAGCGCCGCGAACCATCGGATGGCGCGCCCGGCCAGCGAGTGCTCGCCGTTCGGGACACGGCGCCGGCGGCGGTAGCGGGCCATCAATTCAAAGCCCGCAACCAGCGCGATCGTCGCGGCGAACGACATCTGGAAGCCGGCATTGAGGATGCTTTCCGGCGCCAGCACCAGCACGATGAAGGCGGCGACCGCGACATTGCGCATCGAAATGGCCCGGCGATCGACCAGGATCGCGCCGAAGACGATCGCCGTCATGACGAAAGAGCGTTGCGCCGCAACGTCGAGGCCCGAGATCAGCAGATAGAAGAACGTCACTCCGAGCGCGGCTGCGGCCGCCCATTTCTTGATCGGGCGGGTAAGCGCCAGCGCCGGGACCAGAGCCAGCAGCGCGCGGATGACCCAGAAGGTGGCGCCGGCGACGAGCACCATGTGCAGGCCGGAGACCGACAGCACATGCGCAAGCCCCGACTGGCGGAGATCGTCTTCCGCCTCGGCGCTGATGCCGCCGGGATCGCCGATGATCAGCGAGGACGCGACGCGGCCGGTATCGCCGGAGAGCGCCGCCAGAACACGCGTCCGGATCGCTTCGCGCACCGCTTCGAGCGGCTCGCGCAGGCGGATCGACAACGGGACCGGGCCAAGATCGGCCGGCTTCGGCTTGCCATAGGCAAAGCCGGTCGCGCCGATCCCGTCATAGAAGGCATTGCGGGCAAAATCGTAGCCGCCGGGCAGCGCCGGGCCGGAGGGGGGCCGGAGCCGGGCAATCATGCTGACCGCGGAACCGACCAGCGGCGCCTCGCCACGCATGGTCACGGTGAGCCGCGTCGGCGGATGTGTCAGCCGTGCCCCGGTGATCTCGGCGACACGGATGGTGAGACGATAGCCGCCGCGCCGTCCGTCCCGCGCCTCGACCCAGCCCGTGACCGTGGCGGTGACCGGGCGCTCCAGCATCGGCGTCGCCAGCCAGTCGGTCCTAAGCTTGGCGGCCGCGGCGCCGGAGGCCAGCATGGCAGCGACGAGCACCAGGCGAAAAAGGCCTGCGCGCCCCGATCTAAGCCGGAAAGCCGCAGCCGAGAGAAATGCGGCGAGGAGCACCAGCGCCAGCGCGGACGGCTCTGACGGCAGCGCGAAATAGCCGAGCGCGCCGCCGCCGAAGGCAACCGCGAGCCAGGGCAGGCCGCGCGCCGCATCGATCTCGCGCTCAAGGCTGGCCCCGACCGCCAGCGCCAGCCGGTCGAGGCTGAAACCCATTCGGGACGGCCATCCCGGCGGCCGCAGGCGCGGCCAGAGACGGCGGCGCGGCTGAGCCGGCCGCTCGACCACGACAGGCCTCGCGCGCTGATCGCCCGCGGCCATGTTCCCCGCCTTTCGCCCGAACGCGGCTCCATGCTACATGCTGCGCCCACATTCGCGATAGTGCGGCGCGCCCGCCTTCACCCGGCCTTGCCGCCTTGCCATTGCCCAGCCTGGAACAGCCCATGTCCAAACCGGTCGTCACTCGTTTCGCGCCGTCCCCCACCGGCTTCCTGCATATCGGCGGCGGCCGCACGGCGCTGTTCAACTGGCTCTATGCCCGCCACACCGGCGGCACCATGCTGCTCCGGATCGAGGATACCGATCGCGAACGCTCCACCGAGGCGGCGATCGGCGCCATCATCGATGGGCTGCGCTGGCTCGGCCTCGACTGGGAAGGCGAGACGGTGTTCCAGTTCGCCCGCGCGCCGCGCCACCGCGCGGTGGTCGAGGAGATGCTGGCGAGCGGCAAGGCCTATCGCTGCTATTGTACCCCGGCCGAGCTCGAGGCGATGCGCGAGAAGGCGCGGGCCGAGGGGCGTTCGCCGCGCTATGACGGCACCTGGCGCGACCGCGACCCGTCCGAGGCGCCCGAGGGCATCAAGCCGGCCATCCGCATCAAGGCGCCGCTCGAGGGCGAGACCGTGATCGAGGACCAGGTGCAGGGCCGGGTCGTCATCCCCAACAAGGACCTCGACGATCTCGTGCTGCTGCGCTCGGACGGCAATCCGACCTATATGCTCTCCGTCGTCGTCGACGACCACGACATGGGCGTCACCCACATCATCCGCGGCGACGACCATCTCACCAATGCCGCCCGCCAGATGATCATCTATGACGCCATGGGCTGGGACGTACCCGTGATGGCGCATATTCCGCTGATCCACGGCCCGGACGGCGCCAAGCTCTCGAAGCGCCACGGCGCGCTCGGCGTCGATGCCTATCGCGCGATGGGCTATCTGCCCGAGGCGATGCGCAACTATCTCGTCCGTCTAGGCTGGGGCCATGGTGACGACGAGACCATGTCGACCGAGCAGATGATCGAGTGGTTCGACATCGTCGACGTCGGCCGCTCGGCCTCGCGCTTCGACTTCGCCAAGCTGGAAAACCTCAACGGGCATTACATGCGCACGATGGACGATGCGCGCCTGCTGAACGTGTTCATCGAGACCCTGCCCTATCTGCCGGGCGGCAAGGTGCTCGCCGAACAGCTCGACCAGGCCAAGATCGCCCAACTCGCGATGGCCCTTCCCGGACTCAAGGAGCGCGCCAAGACGCTGGTGGAGCTCAAGGACGGCGCGGCCTTCCTCTTCGCCGAGCGCCCGCTGACGCCCGACGAAAAGGCCGCGGCGATCCTCGACGCCGATGCGCGCGCGCTGCTCGGACGGCTCAACGCCATCCTGATCGATACCGAATGGACGGTCGAGGCGACCGAAGCCGCCGTGAAGGCCTTTGCGGAGGCCGAAGGGCTGAAGCTCGGCAAGGTGGCGCAGCCGCTGCGCGCCGCGCTCACCGGCCGCTCGACGTCGCCCGGCATCTTCGATGTGCTGATCACGCTCGGTCGCGAGGAAAGCCTCGGCCGCATCGCCGACCAGGCCGCCCGCCAGGCCGCCTGACGCTCCGCACAAAATCGTGAAAATCGCCGGCGAACTGCGCCGGCGAAGCTTTGCCAGCCTTAGCGTTTGTTCACCGCTCGGCCCCCCATTCGTCAACCGGAGCGCCGCCTTGCCGCGTTGCAATAAATGGGTTACGCAAATGCACATCCGTTTCCAAGCGGCACCGTACCGTCCGGAATGACTGTCGACGCCCGCATTCCCGCCAGAAGAATTTTGCTTTCTCCAAGGGGGTTGGCTGCATGACCGAAACCAAAGCGACACTCACGATCGGCGATCAGTCCTGGGACTTCGGCATCAAGGAAGGGACGATCGGACCGGAAGTGATCGATATCGGCTCGCTGTATGCGAAGACCGGTCGCTTCACCTATGATCCCGGCTTCACCTCGACCGGTGCCTGCGATTCCAAGATCACCTTCATCGATGGCGACGAGGGCGTCCTGCTCTATCGTGGCTATCCGATCGAGCAGCTCGCCGAGCATGGCGACTTCCTCGAGACCTGCTACCTGCTGCTGTATGGCGAGCTGCCGACCGCAGCGCAGAAGGCCGATTTCGACCAGCGCGTCACCTATCACACGATGGTGCACGAGCAGATGTCGCGCTTCTACACCGGCTTCCGCCGCGACGCCCATCCGATGGCGATCATGGTCGGCGTCGTTGGCGCGCTGTCGGCCTTCTATCACGACTCGACCGACATCTCCGACCCGCACCAGCGCATGGTGGCGAGCCTTCGCCTGATCGCCAAGATGCCGACGATCGCCGCCATGGCCTTCAAGTACCATGTCGGCCAGCCCTTCGTTTACCCGCTGAACGCGCTCGACTACGCCTCGAACTTCCTGCGCATGTGCTTCGCCGTGCCGGCCGAGGAATACAAGGTCAACCCGATCCTCGCCCGCGCGATGGACCGGATCTTCATCCTGCATGCCGATCACGAGCAGAACGCCTCGACCTCGACCGTCAGGCTCGCCGGCTCATCGGGCGCCAATCCCTTCGCCTGCATCGCAGCCGGCATCGCCTGCCTCTGGGGCCCTGCCCATGGCGGCGCGAACGAAGCCGCGCTCAACATGCTGCAGGAGATCGGCACGGTCGAGCGCATCCCGGAATATATCGCCCGGGCCAAGGACAAGAACGACCCGTTCCGCCTGATGGGCTTCGGCCACCGCGTCTACAAGAACTACGATCCGCGCGCCAAGATCATGCAGCGGACCTGCCACGAGGTTCTGGGCGAGCTCGGCATCACCGATGATCCGGTCCTGGAAGTCGCCCTCGAGCTGGAGCGCATCGCGCTCAGCGACGATTATTTCGTCGAGAAGAAGCTCTACCCGAACATCGACTTCTATTCCGGCATCACGCTGAAGGCGCTCGGCTTCCCGACCACAATGTTCACCGTGCTGTTCGCGGTCGCCCGCACCGTCGGCTGGATCGCGCAGTGGAAGGAAATGGTCGAGGATCCGGGCCAGCGCATCGGCCGTCCGCGCCAGCTCTATTCCGGCGCCGACCGCCGCGACTACGTCCCGGTCTCCAAGCGCCGCTAGACGCAGCCAGAATTGATCCAAAGGGGCGCCCATGTGGCGCCCCTTTTTTCATGGGCAAAGCAAGCCGGATCACGGCAGCTCACCTCCGGTTGAAATTTTCGTTACTACCGTATTGCGTGTAAGATTACTTTCCTTCACACTTTATAGGTGTCGTCACGATTCAAACGGTAGGAGCGGATATGCACCGGATCGCCTTGCTTGTGGCAGCTGCGAGCGCAATGGCCGGCTGCCAGAGCAGTCCGGTCTATACGGCGGACCTCAGCTTTTCCAAGGCGCCAGGGCTCGGCTACTGGAACACCGGGCTGTTGCCAGCCGGACGTCTCTACCTCTGGGACACACATCAGAACCGGCTCACGCTCATCTCCGATAGCGTCGAACTGACCAAGCAGAATTCAGGCGAACCACCTACGGCGCTCACCTCCAGCAATATCCAGGGCATCTCGGTCGAAGGATCGTTCGGCAGCAGCGAGATCAAGAGTGCCGTCACCGCCGAAGTGGGACGGCAGATCGAGTTCCAGGCCGAAGGCGTGGTCCGCGAGCGCTACGGCTCGATCTATACCGGGCTTGCCAAGGCCTATGCGGCCGAAATCGCTGAAGGAAACGACGTCGCAACGCATTGGTCGATCGCGGATGCCACACGCGCCGGCTCCGGCCTCTACTATGTCGTGATCAGCGGGATCGTTCGAGCCGACAAGACCTCGGTCACGCAGAAAGGCCTCAAGGACAACACCATGGCGGACATCACCGTCACGGTGCCTGGATCGAACAACTCGATCTCGCTCAAGGTCATCAACGGGAACACGATCAGCTGCGCAGGCGCGTCGTCCTCCTGCTTCTTCGAGCTGACCGTCCTGAAGCCCTATATCAATGCACAGAAGCGCCTCGACTTCGCGCCTGCGCGCGATGCCGACCTGACCCAGCTGCCCAGCGCATTGCGCGGCCTCTAGCGCCTCACCCCTTCAGTCGCTCCAGCGCTGCATCGAACTTCGCGACGAGGGCGGCCGCGTCGGCGAGACGCTCGCGCTGCTCTTCGATCACTTCTTCCGGAGCGCGGCTGACGAACTGCTCGTTGCCGAGCTTCGCCTCGATCTTGGCGATCTCCTTCGCCGCCTTGTCGCGCTCCTTGGCGAGTCGGGCGCGCTCGGCGTCGAGATCGATGACGCCTTCGAGCGGCAGCGCGATCGTCGCCTCCGCCACCACCGTCTGCACCGCCCCCTTCGGCGCGGCATCAGCGATCGTGACCTCGGCGGCGCGGGCAAGACGACGGATCAGCGCGTCATGCGTCTTGAGGCGCGCGATGGTCGCCTCGCTGGCGCCGACGATGATCAGCGGCACCATCGCGCCCGGCGGCACGTTGATCTCCGAACGGACGGAGCGAACCTGCGAGATCAGCTCGACCAGCCAGTTGATTTCGCCGGCCGCGGCCTCGTCCTCGAAGGAGAGTTCCGGCCAGGCGGTCAGGATCAGCGGCTTCTCGCGCGCGGCGCCCTCGCCCACCGTGCGGCCCCAGAGCTCCTCGGTGATGAAGGGCATGAAGGGATGCAGCAGCGTGACGATGCGGTCGAGCGTCCAGCCAATGGCGGCGCGAGTCTCGGCCTTGGCGGCCTCGCCGGCATCCTCGTTCATGAGGACCGGCTTCACCAGCTCGAGATACCAGTCGCAGAACGTGTTCCAGACGAAGCGATAGAGCGTGTTCGCCGCGTCGTTGAAGCGATAGGATTCGATCGCCTCGGTGACGGCGCGCGCGGTGCGCGTTGTCTCGGTGACGATCCAGCGATTGAGCTTTTCCGTCGCCGCCTCGGCATCGAAACCCGCGCCATGCACGGCGCCGTTCATCTCGGCGAAGCGGGCGGCGTTCCAGAGCTTGGTTGCGAAATTGCGATAGCCCTCGACGCGATTGGTCGCGAGCTTGATATCGCGCCCCTGCGCCGCCATCGCCGTCAGCGTGAAGCGCAGTGCATCGGCGCCATACTGGTCGATCAGGCTGAGCGGATCGATGACGTTGCCCTTCGACTTCGACATCTTGGCGCCCTTCTCGTCGCGGACGAGGGCGTGGATGTAGACGTCTTTGAACGGCTCGACCGGGGTGCCGGTCTCATCCTTCATGAAATGCAGCCCCATCATCATCATCCGGGCAACCCAGAAGAAGATGATGTCGAAGCCGGTGATCAGCACGCTGGTCGGATAATAGCGCGCGACCTCGGCGGTCGCCTCGGGCCAGCCGAGGGTCGAGAACGGCCACAGCGCCGAGGAGAACCAGGTGTCGAGCACGTCCTCGTCGCGGCGGATGCTGAGTTCGAGCAGCTGGTCGGCGTCATCGAGCGCGCCGGCCTCGTCAGTGTCGCCGATGACGACCCGCTCGAGATTGGGCGCGAGCGGCGCTGCGGCGTCCGTGCCGAACTTGTAGTGCCGATAGGCCTTGTCCTTGGCCTCATCCTCGCTGGCCGCGACGAAGAATGTGCCGTCCGGACCGTACCAAGCCGGGATCTGGTGGCCCCACCAGAGCTGGCGCGAGATGCACCAGGGCTGGATGTTCTCCATCCACTCGAAATAGGTCTTGTCCCAGTTCCTCGGGACGAAACTGGTCCGCCCCTCGCGCACCGAGGCGATTGCCGGCGCCGCGAGCGTCTTGGCGTCGACATACCACTGGTCGGTCAGGAACGGTTCGATCGGCACGCCACCGCGATCACCATGCGGCACGGCATGCATGTGATCCTCGACCGCGGCGAGATAGCCGCCCTCCTCCATCATCGCGACGATGGAATTGCGCGCGGTGAAGCGGTCTAGTCCTTCCAGCGCATCGATGAATTCGAGCAGCGCCGCACTCTTCGGCAGCCCGGCGAGGAAATCGGCGTTGCCGGCGAGCGTGACATTCGCCTCGCGATCGAGCACCGAAATCATCGGCAGGTTGTGGCGCTTCCCGACCTCGAAATCGTTGAAGTCATGCGCCGGCGTGATCTTGACCGCGCCGGAGCCCTTCTCGGGATCGGAATAGGTGTCGGCGATGATCGGAATGCGTCGGCCAACCAGCGGGAGGACCGCGAACTTGCCGATCAGCGACTGCCAGCGCTCGTCATCCGGATGCACGGCGACGGCGGTATCACCGAGCATCGTCTCCGGCCGGGTCGTCGCGACGGTGATGTAGCTCGTCGCATCGTCGGGATCGAAGGTCCGGCCCTCGATGGGATAGCGCAGATGCCAGAGATGGCCCTTGGTCTCGACCGGGACGACCTCGAGATCCGAAATGGCAGTGATCAGCGCCGGGTCCCAGTTGACCAGCCGCTTGTCCTTGTAGATCAGCCCCTGCTCATAGAGCTCGACGAAGACCTTGATGACGGCGCGAGAGAGCCCCTCATCCATGGTGAACCGCTCACGCGACCAGTCCGCCGATGCGCCGAGGCGCTTCAGCTGGCCGATGATCGTACCGCCGGACTCGGCCTTCCACGTCCAGACCTTCTCGACGAAGGCGTCACGGCCGATCTCCCGGCGGCCGGGCTCCTGCCGCTCCATCATCTGGCGCTCGACGACCATCTGCGTCGCGATGCCGGCATGGTCGAGACCGACCTGCCAGAGCACGTCGCGGCCGCGCATGCGCTCGAAGCGGATCAGGATATCCTGCAGCGTGTTGTTGAGCGCATGCCCCATATGGAGCGAGCCGGTGACGTTCGGCGGCGGAATGACGATGGAGAAGGGCTTGGCGCCCGGCGCGGCGCCAGCGCCGGCCTTGAAGGCACCAGCCTTGTCCCATGCATCATAGATCCGCGGCTCGACGGCGGCAGCGTCGTAATTCTTGTCCAGCATGACCGTTTCCGGTTGATCTCGTTGGGTGCTGTAAACCGGATGGGCCGGCCCGAGTCAACGAAAAGGCTCGGTCGTGGGATTATCCGGCGGCACGGGCACAGAAGCCCGTCGGTGCGCGAGACTCTCAGCGGCCGCGCGATACCCGCTCGATCTCGTCGCGCACCAGCCGCTCGACCAGCGGCGGCAGGTTGGTGTCGAGCCAAGCCTTCAGCATCGGCCTCAGCATGTCCTTGACGAGGTCTTCGAGCGTGCGCGCCTGCCCGGACAGCAAGGTGGTGGCCAAGTCGCCGAAAGAGGCCGTCACGGCTGCATCGGCAGCCGGCGACAGCAGCTGCCGCCCGGACACTTCGGCGATGACCGGAGGCGCGGCAGCAGGCTGGACCGGATCGGGCGCGCGGCGCTCGGTCGGAGCGGCGGCCGAAGCCTCGCGCGGCGCCAGCGACGGGCGGAGCAGCGGCTCGGTCCGCGAAAGATCGGTGCGGGGCTGTTCGGCCCGCGGTTGCTCGACACGCGGACGCATTTCGGCCTGAGCGCGGGGCTCCGCCTGGGGACGAGGCTCGGACTGGACGCGCGGCTCGGGCTCGCGGCGGAACTCCGCCTGGCTCGCCCGGGGCTCGACCTTCCGAGCTGCTTCCGCCGGCTTAACAGCCGACGGCTCCTGGCGCAGGAAGGACGGGATCGGGTCCGTCTCTTCGGGCGCGACCCGCGCGCCGAACAGCGCATCGATCGCCGCAGTCGAGATCGAAGTGGCGTCTTTCGTCGGCAGCGGCGCATCGTCGCCATCGTCCGAAATGATCCGGCGGATGGAGGCGAGAATCTCCTCCATCGACGGTTCCTGCGCCTGACTGACCTTGGCCATTCCTACCCCGATGCCTTATCCGCCGAGCCGACGAATCGCTTGATTCTCATGCGATTCTTCGGGCAACGCTAGCGAAATCCCCGGAGCCGCGAAACCGATCTCGCGGCTTGTGCACGCCTCAATCGGCCGGCAAGAGCCGAACAGCAAGACGCCGGCGCGAAGGCCGGCGTCGAAGCAGTTTCGAGGGTGCGGAGGCTCAGCGGCCGTCCGGCGTCCTGAGGCCGAACCACTTGTCGCGAACGGCATTGTAATGCTGCTGCGGCTTGTAGGTGGCAACCTTGAGGCCGAGCCGGTCGGCCGACAGGGCGCCGATCGAGGAGAGCACCGAATAAGCGGCGACGATCGCGCTGCGCTGAGCAATTACAAGCGTCTCGCGCGCCTGGATCAGGGTCTGCTGCTGGTTCAAGACGTCGAGCGTCGTGCGCTGGCCGACCTTCTGCTCCTCGATGACGCCGGCAAGCGCCAGTTCGGCGGCCTTGACCTGCGACTGCGCCGAGACGATCGCGGCGCGCGCAGCCTGCAGCTGGCCCCAGGTGGTATCGACCGCGGAGCGGACCTGGTCGCGTGCGCTGTCGAGCTGGATGCGCCGCTGGCCGAGCGTTTCCTTGGCCTGGCGGGCCTGCGAATAGACGACGCCGCCTTCATAGAGCGGAACCGTCAGATTGGCCGTCACCGAAGCGGAGTTGCTCCACGTGCCCGACGAAGACTGCTCGTCGGCATGGGCGACCTGCCCCTGGAGGGAGACGGTCGGCAGCAGCTGCCCCTCGATCGACTTCACGTTGAAGGCAGCCGTATCGACATTGTACGAGGCGGTCAGGATCGCCGGATGGTTCTTGAGGCCGGTGGCGATCGCCGAATCAAGCGACTTCGGCAGCAGGCGATCATTGAAGACCGGCGTGACCAGGCTCTTCGGCTGCAGGCCGATCACCTGAAGATAGGTCGCGTTGGCGGCGTTGAGGTTCGAGACGGCGACTTCGTAATCCGTCTGGCCCTGGCTGAGGCTCGCCTCGGTCTGGGCGAGGTCGGTGCGCGTTCCCTCGCCAACCTTGAGTCGGTCGGTCGCGGCGCGAACCTGCTCCTGCAGGAAGACGATGTTCTGCTCGCGAAGCGCCAGGATCGCCTTGGTCTGCAGCACGTTGGTGTAGGCGCTTACCGCGTCGACGAACACGTCCTGCTCTGTCGAGCGCAACGATTCGCGGCCGGCGAGGACGGACGACTCGGCTTGCTTGACGTTGTTCTGGGTCTGGAAGCCGCGAAAGAGCGGCTGTTCGATCGTGATGGCAGCAGTGCGCGGCGTCAGGGTCGTGCTGCCGCCGAGCGCGTTGATGGTGGTCTGCCCGATGCTCGCCGTGCCGGTCACGACCGGGCGATAGCCGGACAGCGCCTGCGGGACGCCTTCATCGACGGCGCGCAGACCCGCGCGCTGGGCATTCAGGGTCGGATTGGTGTTGTAAGTTGAAGCAAGAGCGGCAGCCAACGTATCCGCATGAGCGGCAGGAACGGACGCAAGCAGCGCGACCATAGCCACGGATATCAGGGAGACCCGGGAAAACGACACTATCGAACCTCGGCGTTGCGAGGCGACGTCCCCCTACCGGACGTCCACCAGCGGACAAGACGCCGATAAGATACGCCGGGTCGGATGACGGTCAAATGGCACGACCCAGACAGACGTTGATAAAGTGTATGCTGCGGCGCAGAAGCCACAGCCCACGATCGATAAAATTTGATCGGATCGTTGAGAAAGCGTTGATTTCCGTGCGTTTCAGAACACGAAGGCGCGCGGCCGCACAAATTCCGGCAACATTCGGACATGCGTGTTGAACACCGGGCGGCCGCTCACGACGCCGCCGCTGCGGGTAAACACCGTCGCCTTCGCCGCAAGACCATTCGCTCCGACCACGGCAACGATTCGCCCACCCTCGGCGAGCTGCTTCTCGAGCGCCTCCGGAATGAACTCCACCGCACCCTCGACAATGATGACGTCATAGGGCGCTCCGGCGGCATGGCCGGCGGCGAGCGGGCCGGTGACGACGGTGACATTGCCGACGCCAAGACCGGCCAGCGTCGTGCGCGCCGTCTCGGCGAGTGCAGCGTCCGGCTCGACGGCCGTGACGCGCGCGGCGAGGCGGGCGAGAATCGCAGACGAGTAGCCTGTGGCCGGGCCGAGATCGAGGACGGTTTCGCCGGGCAGGATATCGGCGAGTTGGACGAGACGGGCGAGCGGGCCGGGCTCCATCATGTAGCGGGCCGGCGCGCCGGGGGCCGAGACCAGCAGGTCCTCGTCGATATAGGCGAGCGGCTTCAGCGCCTCCGGCACGAAGGCCTCGCGCGGCACCGCGGCGAAAGCGTCGAGGACGTCATAATCGGTGACGTCGACGGTGCGAACCTGGCAATCGACCATCGTGGTCCGCGCGGTGGCGAAGTCGACCATGATTCCCGAACCCCATATCGATGTTGTGAGCGTTCTTTGTTCCATACCGAGCCGCGAGGGGAGTGACAAGCCGCCGCGCCGCGCCGCGGCGACGCAGGGGGGCGACCACGGCGGGGGATGACGGTCAGAAAGTACTTGCCTATCGCCATGCTCTCCCTCTACATCCGCAACCCGAGGGCCTCGTGGCGGAATGGTTACGCAGAGGACTGCAAATCCTTGCATCCCGGTTCGATTCCGGGCGAGGCCTCCAATGCCCTGACCAGGCGAAATCAAGCACTGAGCAGTGCCAACCCCTGCTGAATGCTTGACGCTGTGTTGCAACGACGTTGCGACTGGCTTTTCACGATTGCCAACAGTTTACACTGAAGCCAAGCAGCTCAACGCGACTTGATGCGCGATAAGCTTCTCCCCTAACGCTGAGGGTCGCTTGCGCATGTCCGCCGCTTCGATCGACACGAACGCCTTGTTGTTCTGCCGCCGGATCGCTGAAAATGATACAGGTCGAGGCAAGCGGCATCAGCGGAGGGCGGCCTGTATCGGCACTCTCCAGAGGAGCTCCCACTAATGATCTGGCGCAGATGGCTATTCGGCATTGCTATCCTGACGCTTCTATCGGGATGCAATACCTGGCAGAACTATCAGGCGTCCGTCGATCAAGACTGCCGACAGCAGTCCAAGAACCAGCCCAATCGCTACTACGACTGCCTCCGGAAGGCTGCAGCGGCAGATCGCGAGCGGCTGCGCCATCAAGATGCAGAGTGGCTCGACAGCATTGAGGATGCCAGTCGGTACCCCTCTGTCGTCGTAGTGCCGAGGCCGCTGTCTCGATAGCCGCGTCCATCGTGCGGCCAGGGCCATCACGGCAACGCAGCTTGTTGGTATCTCACGGACGCGAGGGTCTGCACTCGCAGGGCTGGCCTGTACGCCCTCTGCCAACGAGCGCTACAGTGTGAGCCTGGCCAGGGAGGGCAGACCATGAACCATCTGAGGAGTGGCATGGCGTTGGCGTTGCTGGTGACGGGCAGCGGGGTTGCGCTCGCGCAGCAGACGCTGGACGTCAAGGGAAGCTGGACGCCGACCGAGGGTGCGCACATGGTCGAAGGACCGACGCGGCACCAGAAGAGCGGCACCGAGACCGTGCCAGGTCAAACCGATCTCAAGCGTGACACGTCGAAATTCGTGTTTCGCTTCGATGGGCAGGACGGCCGGACCTTCTGGGGCACGCTATCGTCGGCCAAGGTGACGGAGAAGCTGATGGGCGCCCTGTCGGTCGATGGCAAGCGCTTCGTCATGGTCGACGAGGACGGCACGTTCAGCGGCAATGTCGTCGACAACAACACGCTGGATTATTGCTACACCCATGTCGCGCCGACCAACCGGGCCGTTGCCTGCGGGCTGCTGGTCCGGGACAAATAGCGGCCGATACGACGGGTGGGCAGACGCGAAGCATGACGGGCGGCGACAGCAACAGCGCGGCAGCGGACTGCCAGTCCCGCCGGACTTTCCGATTGGCATTGACGCGTAGCGACCCTGTCCAATGACGGAACCAGCTTTGCCGACGCCGCCGGCTGACGAACTGCCGCGCCATGGCGGCGCTTTGGCTGCGGCAGCGGCGCGGCATGGCATCGCTGTTGCCGATTGGCTCGATCTCTCGACCGGCATCAATCCGACGCCCTACCCGGCGGCACCGATCGCAGCCACGGATCTCGCGCGGCTGCCCGATCCTTCCTTGCTCGCGTCGCTGCTTTCTGCCGCGCGCAGCGCCTATGAGGTCGCGCCCGCCGCATTGATCGCGGCGTTGCCCGGCAGCGATCTCGGGCTGCGCCTGCTGCCACTGCTCGTGCCGACGGCCCGTGTCGCCGTGCTGCAGCCGACCTATTCCGGCCATGCGGAGGCGTGGTCGCGCGCGGGTCACGCCGTCTCGGCCGTGGCCAGCTTTGAGGCGGCGGCCAGCGCCGATGTCGTCGTGCTCGCCAATCCGAACAATCCGGACGGCCGCCGCCTCGGCCCCGATCGCATCCTGGCTGCCCTCGCCGACCTCCCGGAGCATGGATTGCTGGTCGTCGACGAGGCGTTCGCCGATCTCGAGCCCGGACTGAGCCTCGCGCCGCATCTCGCCGACGAGCGGCTGGTCGTGCTGCGTTCATTCGGCAAGTTCTACGGCCTCGCCGGCCTCCGCCTCGGCTTTGCGCTCGGCACCGGCGGCGTCATCCAGCGGCTGGCAGGTCTCATCGGCGACTGGCCGCTGTCCGGGCCAGCTATCACGATCGGAACGGGGGCGCTCGACGACACGGCCTGGCAGACCGCGACGCGCGCCCGTCTCGTTCTGGCGCGCGGGGACCTCGACGATCTGCTAGCGCGACACGGGCTCGTCGTGACCGGCGGCACGGATCTCTTCCGCCTGGTGCGCAGTAATGACGCGCTGGCGCTGCATCAAGCTCTGGCCGAGCGTGGGATCTGGACGCGAATCTTCGCCCATCTGCCGGGGCTGATCCGCTTCGGCCTGCCGCCGGCGGATGGCTTCGATCGGCTGGCGCGCGCGCTCGGCGCGATCAGAACGCCCTGAAGGTCATGATCGTTCGGGTGTCGCGGATGCCGGTGAACCGCTGCACCGACTCGGTGACGAAATGACCAGGATCAACATGGTCTTCGAGGTAGAACTTCACCAGCAGGTCGAACTCGCCGGCGGTCGAATAGATCTCCGATGCGATCTCGGCATCGGCGATGGCGGCGGCGACCTCATAGGCATGGCCGAGTTCGCATTTGATCTGGACGAACAGCGCTTTCATTCGAACCCTCCGTGACGGCCGCCTCGCATAATCGCCTTGGGGATAGCAGGCGGCGCGCCGGCCCGGCAATGGCCTGGCCGACGACGATTGATTTCATGCGGCGCCGGCCTTGCCGCGCCTCGTCCCGCAGCTATCTCGAAAGAAAGAGCCCATTCCCATCGTGACAATGCGGGCCGTTCCCGATCGGGCCCTGAAGGAGACCGCCATGCCGCGTGCCACTGCGCCGCTCGCCGCCATCCTCGGTGCAGCGCTGTTTGCCATGCCGGCCCTTGCCGAGCCATCCAGCACCGACAAGAGCGCCTTCAAGGCGCTGGTCCAAGGTCAGTTGCAGGCCTTCCGGCAGGATGACGCGGCGGCTGCCTACAGCCGCGCTGCTCCCGGCATCCAGCGGATGTTCCCGAGCCCCGACATCTTCATGAACATGGTGCGCGAGGCCTATCCGCCGGTCTATCGCTCGGGCAGCGTCGCCTTCGGCGAAGTCGTGGACGGTCCCGTCGGGCCGATGGAGAAGGTGTTCATCACCGCCGCCGACGGCAGCAACTGGGTCGCGCTGTATACGTTCGAGCGGCAGGCCGATGGCAGTTGGAAAATCTCGGGCTGCCAGCTCGTCAAGGACAACGCGCCGACCATCTGAGCCCTGGCTCAGAGCGGAGCGATATCGCCGCGCGCCCAGCCTTCCTTGGTCGCGAGGCGGAAATCTTCGAACCGGTCCTCGTCGATCGAGGCGCGTATGCCAGCCATCAGGCTCTGGTAATATGCGAGATTGTTCCAGGTCAGCAGCATGGCGCCGAGCGTCTCGCTGGCCTTGAACAGATGATGCAGATAGGCGCGCGAATAGTCGCGGCTCGCCGGGCAGTCGGACGCCTCGTCGAGCGGCCGGTGATCCTCGGCATGGCGGGCATTCTTGATGTTGATCTTGCCGAAGCGGGTGAAGGCGAGGCCATGCCGGCCGGCCCGCGTCGGCATCACGCAATCGAACATGTCGACGCCGCGGGCGACCGACTCGATGATGTCGTCCGGCGTGCCGACGCCCATGAGGTAGCGCGGCTTCTCGGCCGGCAGCAGCGGCGTGGTGACGGTGAGGATCTGCAGCATAACAGCCTGCGGCTCGCCGACGGCAAGCCCGCCGATCGAATAGCCCTTGAAGTCCATAGCCGCCAGCGCCAGCGCCGACTGCTCGCGCAGCCGCTCATTGTCGCCGCCCTGCACAATGCCGAAGATCGCCTTGCCCGGCTGGTCGCCGAAGGCCGCTTTGGAGCGCTCGGCCCATCGCAGCGACAATTGCATCGCCCGCTCGATCTCGGCTTCCGATGTCGGCAGCGCGACGCATTCATCGAGCTGCATCTGGATATCGCTGTCGAGAAGGCCCTGGATCTCGACCGAGCGCTCCGGCGTCAGCTCGTAACGGCGGCCGTCGATATGGCTCTGGAAGGTGACGCCGCGCTCGTCCATCTTCCGAAGCTGCGACAGCGACATGACCTGGAAGCCGCCGGAATCGGTCAGGATCGGATGCGGCCAGTTGGCGAAGGTGTGCAGCCCGCCGAGCTTCGCGACCCGTTCGGCGCCGGGGCGCAGCATCAGGTGATAGGTGTTGCCGAGAATGATGTCGGCGCCGAGTTCGCGGACCTGGCCCGGATACATCGCCTTGACCGTGCCGGCGGTGCCGACCGGCATGAAGGCCGGCGTGCGGATTTCTCCGCGCGGCATCGAGATCGTGCCGCGACGAGCCATGCCGTCGGTCTTGAGCAGCGTGAAGGTGAAGCGCTCGCTCATGCGGCCTCCGCTGGGAAAAGCAGCGACGCATCGCCGTAGGAATAGAAGCGATAGCCGGTCGCGATCGCGTGCTCATAGGCGCTGCGCATCGTCCCGAGGCCGGCAAAAGCCGAGACGAGCATGAAGAGCGTCGAGCGCGGCAGGTGGAAATTGGTCATCAGCGCGTCAATCGCGCGGAAGCGATAGCCGGGCGTGATGAAGATACTGGTCGGCGCGTTGAAGGGGCGGATGATCCTGTCCTCGCCGGCAGCGCTCTCGAGCAGGCGCAGCGAGGTGGTGCCAACCGCGACGACACGCCCGCCGCGCGCACGAACCTCGTTCAGCGCGGCCGCGGTCTCGGCGGAGACTTCGCCGCGCTCGGCATGCATGTGGTGATCGGCGGTGTCATCGGCCTTGACCGGCAGGAAGGTACCAGCGCCGACATGCAGCGTCACGAAATGGCGGGCAATCCCGGCCGCGTCGAGCCGCTCGAACAATTCCGGCGTGAAATGCAGCCCGGCGGTCGGCGCGGCGACGGCGCCCTCCTCGCGGGCATAGATCGTCTGGTAGTCCGTGCGGTCGCGTTCGTCCTCGCCGCGCTTCGAGGCGATGTAGGGCGGCAGTGGAATATGCCCGACCGCAGCGATCGCCTCGTCGAGCGCGGGACCCGAGAGATCGAAGGCGAGCACGACCTCACCCGCCTCGCCCTTCTCCGCGACCGTCGCGGCGAGCCCGGCGGCCAGGCAGGCCCGATCAGCGACCTCGCCGAACAGGATGCGCTCGCCGGCCGCGATCTTCTTCGCCGGGCGGACGAAGGCGCGCCAGCGGTCGGCGCCCTCGCGCATGTGCAGCGTCACGCCGATGCGGGCAGAGACGCCGTCACGCACGCGCTCGCCGAAGAGCTGAGCCGGGATCACGCGGGTATCGTTGAAGACCAGCGCATCGCCTGTCCGGAGCAGGCCTGACAGGTCGCGAACGATGCGATCCTCCAGCGGCAAGCCAGGTCGTACCACCAGCAGGCGCGCGGCGTCGCGCGGCTCCGCCGGCCGCAGCGCGATCCGGTCGTCGGGAAGATCGAAATCGAAGAGGTCGACGCGCATGGATCCTCGAATGCGTCGGGCGCCCGCAGGCGCCCGGTCTGATAGTGGCGAAGCGGCCCTCGCCCTGCCCTTCTCCCGCAGGCGGAAGAGGCCGGGGCGAGCGTGGCTGCCTTACGCGACGTCGGCGGCGACGCGAAGCGTCACGATCTTGTCGGGATCCTTGACCGGCTCGCCACGCTTGATCTGGTCGATGTTCTCCATGCCCTCGATGACCTTGCCCCAGACGGTGTACTGGCCGTTGAGGAAGCTCGCATCGGCGAAGCAGATGAAGAACTGGCTGTCGCCCGAATCCGGGTTCTGCGCGCGCGCCATCGAAAGCGTGCCGCGCTGGTGCGGCTCGCGGGTGAATTCGGCCTTCAGCTTCTTGCCCGAGCCGCCCATGCCGGTACCGGTCGGATCGCCAGTCTGGGCCATGAAGCCGTCGATCACGCGATGGAAGACGATGCCGTCATAGAACTTCTCGCGGGCCAGTTCCTTGATCCGCGCGACATGGTTCGGGGCGAGGTCGGGGCGCAGTGCGATGACCGCCGTGCCCTTGGTCGTCTCGAGGATGAGGGTGTTTTCCGGGTCCTTGATCTCGGCCACCTGGATTCTCCATTCGTGGGTTGATGCGGCATCCGGCAGGCTTCTGCCATCATTTGCCGCCCGCGGCGAGCCTTTTGGCGCTGCCGCCACGCCCAAAAGGCGCTGCCGGCAGTCCCTTGGCCCGGAGCCGCACTTTATTTCGCGTCGGCCGCGACCTGCATCTTGATGATCTTGTCGGGGTTCACCGGCGGCTCGCCCTTCTTGATCTTGTCGACGAATTCCATCCCGCTCACCACTTCGCCGAAGACCGTGTACTGGCCGTCAAGGAAGCCGCCATCGGCGAACATGATGAAGAACTGCGAATTGGCGCTGTCGGGATCCTGAGCCCGCGCCATGCCGAGCGTGCCGCGCTTGAAATGCTCCTTCGAGAACTCGGCCTTGAGGTCGGGCTCGTTCGAGCCGCCGGTGCCGGTGCCGGTCGGATCACCGGTCTGCGCCATGAAGCCGTCGATCACGCGATGGAAGACGATGCCGTTGTAGAAGCCCTCGCGCGTCAGCTTCTTGATCTGCGCGACATGGTTCGGCGCGAGATCGGGGCGCAGCTGGATGACGACACGGCCGTCCTTCAAGTCGAGATAGAGCGTGTTCTCGGGAACGAGCTTGGCGCCGGCGGCCATGGCCGGGGCGACGGTGAGAAAGGCCGCGACGAGCGCCGCCATCATGCCAAGGAAACGGTTCACGGAATTCTCCGGTTGTTGTGTCGTTGGGCGGCGCCAAATGGCGGGCGCGGTCAGGAAGCGAATTTTTGTGTCAGCTTTCGGGCAATGAAGTCTGGAACGAACGGGCTCACATCGCCGCCGAGCCGCGCGATCTGGCGTACCAGCGTCGCCGTGATCGGCCGCGTCTCCGGCGAAGCGGGCAGGAAGACGGTGCGGATCGCCGGCGCCATCGTGCCGTTCATCCCCGCAAGCTGCATCTCGTAGTCGAAATCGGTCGCATCGCGCAGACCGCGGATCAGGAGGCTCGCCCCTGCCCGCTCGGCCGCAGTGATCGTCAAGCCGTCAAAGGCGGCGACCTCGATGCGGTCCGCATCGGCGCCGAGCGAGCCGGCAAGCTCCGCAATCATGGCGGAGCGCTCTTCAAAGGTGAAAAGCGGCACCTTGCCGGGATGGGTGCCGATCCCGACCACGACCTTGTCGACCAGCGCCAGGGCGCCGGACAGAATATCGGCATGGCCGTTGGTGATCGGATCGAAGGAGCCTGGAAAGAAACCGATGCGGATCATGCGGCGGACAATCTCCGGGTGACGGACAAGATCGCGAATCTGTGACCGGCCGGCCATCGAAAACTCTTGGAACTGCCTCGAAATTGCGACGTTGAGGTCCCAAGTGAAGGGTAGATGAACGGCCTGTTATGAAGCGGTTCATAGCCCCGATGGCGTGATGTGTCCAAGTTCAAATCGACCGCGGCACGGAGAAGAGACATGACGACGTGGTTCCATGCAATGATCCTGGCGACCTGCGCAGTGGCGACCATCGCGGTCGGCATGGCTGGTGCGGCCGCGCTCGGTGACCTCAGCGACCCCCTCGCGAAGAAGCAGGATCGTCTCGTCACGATGGCCGATGCCGCCGGCAAGCCGGAGATCACCGTCGAGCAGCGGTCCGACGGGATGTCGATCCTGACCCGCATGCCCGCGCCCGTCGCCAACTGATCGACCTCGGACGAACCCACCCCTTCGTTCGAGCCTTCCAAGTATTCGATCTGACCCCGAAGAAGAGAAGACCTCCCCGATCAACTGAAACGCCGGCCCTCGGGCCGGCGTTTTCTTTGGTGTCGATCGGCAGACGGAAAGTGGCTCAGGCCTCCTTCGGCGCCTCACCTTCGATCTCGGCCTCGGTCTCGGACAGGCGGTCGACGGAAACGACCTTCTCGCCATCGGCGGTGTCGAACACGATGACGCCCTGCGAGCCGCGCGACACGATGCGGATCGGCTTGTCGCCGGCAACCGGCATGCGGATCGTCTGGCCGCCATTGGTGACCAGCATGATCTGGTCGCTGTCCTCGACCGGGAAGGACGCCACGAGCTTGCCGTTGCGCTCGTTGACGGCCATCGCGACGATGCCTTTGCCGCCGCGGCCGGTGATCCGGTATTCGAACGAGGATGTCCGCTTGCCGTAGCCGTTCTCGGAAATCGTGAGAACGAGTTGCTCGGCCTCGCTCATCGCGACATAGCGGCCCTCGGCATCGCCGCTCGCCGCGTTATCGCCGGCGACGGCCTCGGCCTCGGGTTCGTCTCCGGCCACATCTTCGGCGTCTGTCTCGCCGCGGACGGCGCGGCTCTTCTTCAGGTATTCGGCGCGCTCCTCGCCCGTGGCGTCGAAGTGGCGCAGGATCGCCATCGAGATGACGCGGTCGCCCTCGGCGAGGCTGATGCCGCGCACGCCCGTCGAATCGCGCCCCTTGAAGACACGCACGTCGGTGGTCGCAAAGCGGATGCACTGGCCGGCTGCGGTCGTCAGCAGCACGTCGTCATTCTCCGAGCAGAGCTGGACGTCGACGATGGCGTCGCCCTCCTCGTCGAACTTCATCGCGATCTTGCCGTTGCGATTGACCTGCGCGAAATCGCTGAGCTTGTTGCGGCGCACGGTTCCCCGCGTCGTCGCGAACATGACGTCGAGCGTTTCCCAGCTGTCTTCGTCCTCCGGCAGCAGCAGGATCGAGGTGATGCGCTCGCCATCCTGAAGCGGCAACAGGTTGTTGAGGAACTTGCCACGCGCCTGCGGCGCCGCCAGCGGCAGCCGCCAGACCTTCATCTTGTAGGCGATGCCGCGCGAGGAGAAGAACACCACCGGCGTGTGGGTGTTGGTCACAAACAGGCGGGTGACGAAATCCTCGTCCTTGGTCGCCATGCCGGTGCGGCCCTTGCCGCCGCGGTTCTGCGCCCGGTAGGTGACGAGCGGGACGCGCTTGATATAGCCCTCATGGCTGACCGTGACGACCATGTCCTCACGCTGGATGAGGTCTTCGTCGTCGAAATCGGCGCCGCCTTCGAGAATTTCCGTCCGTCGCGGCGTCGCGAATTCATCGCGAACCGCTTCCAGCTCCTGCCGGATGATCGCGACGATGCGAGCGCGCGAGCGCAGGATCTCGAGGTAATCGGCGATCTCGAGCCCGAGCTTGCCGAGCTCCTCGTCGATTTCCTCGCGGCCGAGCGCGGTCAGGCGCTGCAGGCGGAGATCGAGGATGGCGCGGGCCTGCGCATCGGAGAGCTGGTAGGTATTGTCCTCGGCAAGCCGATGGCGCGGGTCGGCGATCAGGGCGACCAGCGGCGCGATATCGGCGGCAGGCCAATGCCGCTCCATCAACCGCTCGCGCGCCGTCGAAGGATCGGGCGCGGTGCGGATGAGGTGGATGACCTCGTCGATATTCGCGACGGCAATGGCGAGGCCGACGAGCACATGGGCGCGATCGCGCGCCTTGTTGAGCAGGAAGCGCGTCCGCCGCGCCACCACCTCTTCCCGGAAATTGACGAAGGCCTGGATCAGGTCCTTCAGGTTCATGAGCTGCGGCCGGCCGCCCGTCAGCGCCACCATGTTGACGCCGAACGAGGTCTGCAGCGGCGAGTAGCGGAACACCTGGTTCAGCACCACGTCGGCAACCGCGTCGCGCTTCAGCTCGATCACGACGCGCATGCCCTGGCGATCGCTCTCGTCGCGAATGTCGGAGATGCCGTCGATGCGCTTGTCGCGCACGAGTTCGGCGATCTTCTCGATCATCGTCGCCTTGTTCACCTGATACGGAATCTCGGTGATGACGAGGGCTTCGCGCTCCTTGCGGATCGTCTCGACCGTCACGCGACCGCGCATCAGGATCGAGCCGCGGCCTTCGTGATAGGCGGCACGGATGCCGCCGCGGCCGATAATGATGCCCGCGGTCGGGAAATCCGGGCCGGGCACGATCTCGATCAGTTCCTCGATGCTGATCGCCGGGTCGTTCAGGTAGGCGATGCAGGCATTGACGACTTCGCCGAGATTATGCGGCGGGATATTCGTCGCCATGCCGACTGCAATGCCGCCGGCGCCGTTGACGAGCAGGTTCGGGAAGCGCGCGGGCAGGACGACTGGCTCGCGTTCCGAACCGTCGTAGTTGTCCTGGTAATCGACCGTGTCCTTGTCGATGTCCTCAAGCAGCGAATGGGCCGGCTTGGCGAGACGGACCTCGGTGTAACGCATGGCGGCCGGGCTATCGCCATCGACCGAGCCGAAATTGCCCTGGCCGTCGACCAGCATGACGCGCATGGAGAATTCCTGCGCCATGCGGACGAGCGCGAAATAGACCGACTGGTCGCCATGCGGATGGTATTTACCGATGACGTCGCCGACCACGCGGGCCGATTTACGGTAGGCCTTGTTCCAGTCGTAGCCCTGCTCGTTCATCGAATGCAGGATACGCCGGTGCACGGGCTTCAGGCCGTCACGGGCATCGGGCAGAGCGCGGCTCACGATCACGCTCATGGCGTAATCGAGATAGCTGCGCTTCATCTCGTCGGAAATCGAGATGGTTTCGAATTCTGAGGGGCGGCCGTCTCCCGGCTCCTCGGAGCGGGGCGGCTCGTTTGTATCGGACAAGGGGGGTCCTGGAATCAGTTGATATGCGCGATATCATAGAGACCGCATTGTGGCCGTTCAAGGAAACGGCTCGAAAAGCCCGGCTGGCAACGGATTTTCCCCAATCCTGACGCGGCCTCCCGCGCTTCGCCGGCTGTATTCGCGACCGCCAAGGTTGCGCCTTGCACTCGGGTGAGCCGGCATGCGAGATAGCGGCCCTCGGCGGGCGGTCCAGAATTCTCGAGCTTCACGCCTCGGAACGATACAGGGTCTCATCCTTCTGCGGCGCGGCTTCGATGCTCTTTTCCACCCCCGAATTCATCTTTCTCTTTCTGCCCGTCGTCGCCTGTCTCACCTTTGCGATCGGCCGCTATTCCGATCTCGGCGCGAAACTCTTCCTGATCCTCGCTTCCGTCTATTTCTACACGGTCGCGGGCGTGCTCGACGTGTTCGTGCTGGCGTTGTCGCTCGCCGCCAATTTCGCGCTCGCACGCGCCATCGAGCGCGGCCGCTTCGCCCGCGTGTTCCTCGCCTTAGGCATCGTGCTCGACGTGGCGATCCTCGGCTATTTCAAATATTTCAACTTCCTGACCGACACGGTGAACAGCGCCTTCGGCCACGCGGTCTCGCATGGCGAATTTCGCCATTTGCCGCTCGCCATCAGCTTCTTCACCTTCCAGCAGATCGCCTTCCTGATCGACGTCCACAGGGGCAAGATCAGGCGACCGAACCTCCTCAACTACGTCTTCTTCCTGTTCTTCTTCCCCCACCTGATCGCCGGCCCGATCACCAGCTATCTCCCGATCAGCCATCAGGTCGACCTGAAGCGCGTCTTTACCCCGCGGGTTCGGAACATCTGCTTCGGTCTAGCGCTCTTTGCGGTGGGCCTTGCGAAGAAGACGCTGATCGCCGATCCGCTCGGCGGCTTCGTGCGGCCGTTCTTCGAGAACCAGGCTGCGCTCGGCTTCGGCACGGCCTGGCTCGCTGCGCTCGGTTATTCGTTCCAGATCTATTTCGACTTTTCCGGCTACAGCGACATGGCGATCGGGCTCGGCATGATCTTCAACATCCGCCTGCCGCTCAATTTCGCCTCGCCCTACAAATCGGCCTCGATCCAGGAATTCTGGCGCCGCTGGCACATCACGCTGTCCAACTGGCTGCGCGACTATGTCTACATCTCGCTCGGCGGCAACCGCCGCGGCCAGGTCCGCACCTACACCAACCTGGTCGCGACCATGCTGATCGGCGGGCTCTGGCATGGCGCAGGCTGGGGCTTCGTGCTCTGGGGCCTCGTCCATGGCCTCGGCCTCGCGGCGAACCGCTGGTACGGCCGCTCGGGCCTGCCGCCGCTGCCGAAAACGGCGGGCTGGCTGCTCACCTTCCTCTTCGTCACCTTCGCCTGGATCCTGTTCCGCTCGGCGAGCCTCGAAGGTGCGGCAATCCATCTGCGCGCCATGGTGGACATCGCCTCTGTCGCCGGGGACAGCTACCGGCCCTTCCTGCGCGTCGCCGACCTCAACCGAATGATGGCGCTCGTCGCCGCCGCTGCGGCGATCGCCTTCTTGGCACCGCCGGCGCTGCAAATCGCCGGCGCGACCATCCTGCCCAATCGGCGCCTCGCCTTCCGCGCAGCCTTGCTCTGCGGCGCGCTGTTCGGCCTAGCCATCATCAGCTTCACAGGCGCGAGCTCGACCAATGAGTTCATCTATTTCCGCTTCTGAGCGCCGCGCGCGCGTCCGCTCCGGCCTTACCGACGGTGCACGGCGCTCGCTGGTGGTGATGGCGTTCGCCGCCGTCGCCGCGCCGTTCCTGTACATCCTCGCCATCCTGTTCCAGCTCGGCAGCTGGCACGGCGCCGACTGGTGGCTGCACGACATCATCACGCTGCGCCGGATGCTCTATTCCGATCTCGTCCATGACCTGCCGCCCGAGGCGCCGAAGAACGTCATCGTCGCCGGCTCCGCCTCGCTGTTCGGCGTCAATGGCGGTGCCATCGCCGCTGCAACCGGGACCGAGACGCTTAATTTCGGCCTGCATGCGGGGCTGGATCTCGACCTCCTGCTCGGCACGGCGAGCCGAAGCATCGATGACAACGACCGCGTGATCCTGCCGCTCGAATTCGAGATCTATCCGCGTGAGCGGCCCAGTGACCTTTCTGCCGGCAACTTCCTCGCTTATTTCTACAAGGATGCGACCGATATTCCGTACGGGCACCTGCCCGAATTGATGGTTGCCATTCACCCGGTCACAGTCTTCGAGGGCGTCGTCGACCGCGTCGCACAGTTGTTCGGCAAACAAACCGGCTTCAAGCTCGACGATGCGACTGTGAAAGCACGCTGGCTGCAGTCGCAGGCCGACCCGGCGGCGCTGCAGGCGAACGACAGCGCCTACGACTATCCCGACCTCAGCGCGCATGGCGACAAGATCCTCGTCCAGCTGACGCCGCCAAGCTTTGTCACGAATGCACATGGGCTTCGCAGCGCCGCCAGTGATAAAGTGTCGCCCTACACCGCACGGGTTCTGGACGATTGGCGCTCCGCCCTCGCGGCGCGCGGCGCCAGCCTCTACCTGACCTGGCCGGTGATGCTCGAAGATGACGCCGGCACGATCGTTACCCCAGCGCATTGGCAGATGCTGATCAATCTCGCCCGCGAGGCCGCGGCCAAAGGGCAGCCGATCTACTGCGATCCGATCCCGGCCGTCATTCCCGTCCAGTATCGCTATGACAGCGCCTACCACGTCGATCACAAGGGCCAGTTGCTCTATTCGGCAGGGCTCGCCGCCTGCCTCAAGGACATCGCGGCGAAGCCGTTCGATTGGGAAAATGCCGATGCGGCCGTGCTCGCGGATCAAGCTCGGCAACGCCTCGCCGCGCTCAAGGCACCTCCAGATCCGCTCGTCTTCGGCTATGAGCGCAATATCCGCGCTTTGCAGGGTCTCACCGCGGTCATAACGGCCAGCCATGCCGCCACCGGCCGCTATCCGGAAGCTCTGCCGGCCATCGATGCGACGGAGCCGGTCATCGAGATCGCCGCGGCGCCGTTCAAGGCCGACTACCGCTCCAACGGCACCGACTACAAGCTCACGGTCGCAGGATCGAACGAATGCTTCACCGTCCGCGAGGGCTGGCCCGACCTCATCGACCCGCATGCAGGGGCGCCCGGAAGCTGCCGCTATGGCAGTTGGAGCAGCGGCGCGGCGAACTGGTAGCCCTCGCGGCGAGGGCATGCGAAGCTCGTCCTAGTGATGGCCTGAGGGCGGTTTCGGAGGGAGGGTCTTGGGCGATTATTTGCTGAATGCGCTGGTGACGCTCGCGGTCACGATCGATCCGATCGGCCTCGCGCCGATCTTCGTCGCGCTGACCCGCGGCATGTCGCCGGTGCAACGGCGGCAGACGGCCATTCGTGCCACCATCACCGCCACCGCGATCCTCTTCGCCTTCGCGCTTGGCGGCGAGAAGCTGATCACCTTCCTCGGCATCTCGATCCCGGCCTTCCGCATCGCCGGCGGACTGCTGCTGTTCTGGATCGCCTTCGAGATGGTGTTCGAGCGCCGCGACAAGCGCAAGCAGGCAAGCGCCGATCGTGTGCTGGAGGAAAGCGTGTTCGATGCCGAGGATGTCCGCCATCTCGCCATCTTCCCGCTCGCCATCCCGCTGATTTCCGGCCCCGGCGCGATCTCGGCGACGATCCTGATCGCCTCGGGCGCGCCGGACGTCCTCGGCCTCGCCGGGCTCCTGGTCATCGTGGCCCTGCTGATCGGCTCCTGCCTAGCCGTCTTCATGCTTGCCGACCCGCTCGACCGAGCGCTCGGCGATACCGGGCGTATCGTGCTGACACGACTGCTCGGCGTGCTGCTCTCGGCGCTGTCTGTGCAGTTCGTCGCCGATGGCATCGTCGCCATCGCCCGCTCGGCGAGCCTCCCAGCCGGCTAGCGCCCGCTGCTCGCCGCTCCGAAGGCGACGTCGTGCATGATGCGGCCCGGCATGAAGGTGAAGATGCCCGCGATCAGCAGCGCCGCGACGAAGAGGATCCGCATGCCTCGCGCATGCTTGGCGACACGATGGCGGCGCGCATCGAGAACAGCGGCAGGCAACGCGACCAGCGTCACGATCGAGAGGACATGAATGAGGCTGAAGTCGCCGAAGGTCCGGATCGTGTGGATCCAGAACGACGACAGCGCGACCCCGGCCATCAAGCAGACCCAGAGCCAACCGAGCGAGCGATGCGGTAGCGCTCCCTTCGGCGCCACCAGCTGAACGATGCCGAGGCCGAAGGCGGCAATCGCGGCAAAGGCGTGGATCTGGATGACCGGCGCAGCGGACAGCAGCGGCACGAGTGTCACAACGGCCTCCCCGGACGAGAGCGGCCGCTAGACGAGTGTCAGGCTGTCGCCGGGCCGAACGACACCGTCATCCAGCACCTCGGCGTAGACGCCGCAATCCATATGATCATAGCGCCGCTGCAACGCTGCCGGAATATCCATGTCGCGCTCCCCGGTCGCCGGATCGACATTGGTCGCGACACAGCGGCGGGTGCGCTTGACGATCACTACGCGGGCGGTGCCGAGCTTCGCTTCGCGGCCGACGAGATCGAGTTCCGCATGGGGCGCGAGGCCAGTCAGATAGACATTGGCGCGGAAGCGCAGCGGATCGACCACCCGCCCGACGACGAGACCGAGCGCAGCGACCGTCTCGAGATTGATCAGCGAGACCAATGGCTTACCAACATCCGAAAAGCTGTGCCCCGGCGCATGCAGCACCTTCAGCGGCCCGCGCCGATCCTCGCCCATGAAGTGCGTCAGCCAGCCCTCGACGGCCGCACGCCCGTCGTCCTCGGCGAGCGACGCCGTCAGGCCGCCCTCCTCGCCGGCGATGGTCCAGTCATGGGTCGCCGGATCGAGCCGCGTCCGCAGACGAGCGAGGCGCGCGTTCTTCATCAGGCAGAGGAACTTCATCTTCGGCTGGAAGGCCGGCGCCGCCGGATCGAACCCCGACGGACCGTTCTCGATCGCGTAGATGCGGTCGCCCGCGATCGGGCGGCCAGCCTCCAGCAGGACCTCGCCGAGCGGCCCCGGCGAGAAGCCCTTGACCGGATAGCGATAGAGCGTTTCGACCGTTGCCAAGAGGACCTCGCCTTTCATCGCCCGGCGGCACGATAATTCGCGACCGCGCTCGCTATGCGGCCGAACAACTCCGCCCAGTCGCCACGCTGCGACTGGCGGAAGAGCCGTGCCGTCGGATACCAGTCCGAGCGATCGCCCTCCGCCTTCCAGCGCCACTCCGGGACCTGCTTGAGCGCCACGAAAACCGGCCGCCCAAGCGCGCCGGCGAGATGCGATACCGCCGAATCGATGGAGACGACGAGATCGAGATTGGCGATGACGGCAGCCGTATCCATGAACGCGTCCGGGCCCTCGGCGAAATCGGGCGGCAGAACGGTGACTTTCATCCCCGCAGGCAACGTCGCGATCTGCTCGAGCCCCGCGCCCTTCTGCAGGCTGACCAACTCGACGCCCTCCAGTGCGGCCAGCGGGGCGAAGGCCGCAAGCGGAACCGAGCGGAGACGATCGACCGCGGCGCGCGGATTGCCCTGCCAGGCGATGCCGATGCGGAACGGCCCCGGCTGCAGCCTCTGGCCCCAGGCTGCGACGCGCGCGGGTTCGGCGGTGAAATAGGGCACGGATGCCGCGCCGAGTTCTTCTCCAACGCGAAGCAGGAACGGCAGGCTCATCAGCGAGGCATGGACGTCATGCGCCGGCGGAGGCTCGGCATGCGCGACCACCGCGACCCCCGGCAACGTCGCGGCCAGCGCGCGGAGGCTCTGCGGCACCTCGACGACGATCGATCCGCTCTGGCCAGCAAGCCGCGAGGCAAAGCGAATGAACTGGATCGTATCGCCAAGCCCCTGTTCGCCATGCAGCAGGAGGCGGCGGCCTTCGAGGGGGCTGCCGTCCCATTCCGGCGTCGGCACGCCGCGCGGGCGCCAGACCGGCGTAATACGTCGATATTCGAAGCCCGGCCAGCCCTCGGCATAGCGACCGAGAAAGAGCAGCAACGTGCCGCGGCCGTAGAGCGCCGGGCCGTGAGCCGGATCGAGCACCAGCGCGCGGTCATAGCTCGCGAGCGCCTCGTCGAAGCGGGAGAACTCGCGCAACGCGTTCGCGCGGTCGGTCCAGAGCCCGGCATTGCGCTCGTCCCCGGCAAGTCCTCGCTCGCAGGCGGCAGCGGCCTCCTCGTAGCGCTGCAGTTCGTAAAACGCGTTCGCTTCGATCGCGACGAACTCGGGCTTTGCCCGAAGCGCTGATGGAGCGGCCGTCAACGTCGCCAGCGCGTCTGCGGGACGGCCGAGTTCGAGCTCGGTCTTGGCGGCGTTGAGGCGAAGCGGCAGGTCGGCAGGCGCAACCGCGAGACCGCGCTGGAAGCTCGCCAGCGCCTCGCTGGCGCGGCCGGTCCCGAGAAGCGCGAGACCGCGACTGTTGAGCAGATCAGGCCGGCCTGGCGCCGCCGCGAGCGCGCGATCGAAACTTGCGAGCGCCTCGTCGAAGCGCCCGAGATCTCGCAGCAGCCGGCCGCGATTATGCAGCGCCGGCACATGATCCGGCCGCAGAGCTACGGCACGGCCATAATCGGCCAGTGCCGCCTCCGTCCGCCCCTCCGCCTGCAGCAGCACGGCGCGGTTGTTGAGCGCCTCGACAAAATCGGGCCGGGCTGCCAGCGCTGCGCCATAGCCGGCGATCGCAGCGTCGCGGCGGCCGAGTAGGTCGAGCGCCGTGGCCCTGTTATAGGCGAGTTCCGCGCTGCCGGGGCTTGCCGCCAGCGCCGCGTCATAGACCGCGACGGCCTCGCTCGGCCGCTTCAAGGCCTGCAGCGCCGCAGCCTTCGCCGCGAGAACGTCGGGGATGCCGGGGCGGATCGCGAGCGCGCGATCGAAGCTCTCGAGGGCCTGCTTGTGGGCGCCGAGGCCGGCTTGGACGAGGCCCATCAGGAAACGAGCATCGAACAGCTTCGGCATCGCGGAGACGACGACGCGGCAAAGCTGATCAGCCTCGTTGAGGCGGCCGGCCTGATAAGCCGCGACGGCCTTGCCGAAGGTCACCTGAAGCGAGGGTTGCGCCTTGTTCATGCCGTCCCCGAAGCCGCGTTGAACGCGGTTGAGGCTTAGCGGCGGCGCGCGCCGAGATCAACCGCGCCGGGCGCGATCAATCGTTCCGCAGGACAGCGAGCGCCCGCCACGGCTCGATCGACCAATAGGAGCCGGCGGCGCCCGAGGGCGAGGTGAGCACATGCACCACCGCGCTGCCGATACGGTCGGCGATGAGGCCGTAGCCGATGCGGCTGGTCGGGCGGCCGAGCGCGAGGCTCGCCGCGCGCTTGCTGGTAAAGGCGATCCGGCGGGGGGCGAAGTGGACGATCTTGTCATGCAAGGCTGCCGCATCGACCAAAGCGAGATCGATCGCGTCGTCCTGGCCGACATGCTCCTTGGCGACATCGGTCAGTCCGATGCCATAGCGCAGCAACTCGGGATACTCGGCCGGCCTCAGCAGCCGCGGCGTCAGGCCGACCGCATGAAGCGTCGGCCAGAACTTGTTGCCGGGCTTGCCATAATAGGCCCCGACCTTGGCCGACCATGCCCCCGCGCCTGTGCCGCAGAAGACGATGTCGAGCCCTTCTGCCAGCAGATCGGGCAGCACCGGCATCGGCTGCCGACCCCTTCCCGGCCTCGACTAGAACGGGATGTCGTCGTCGAGATCGGCGGCATAGGAAGTGCTGGCGGCGGCCGGCTGGCGGCCACCGCCGCGCGGGGCTTCCATCGGGCTCGACCGGCCGAAGTCGCTCGACCCGCCGCTGTCATAGTCACCGCCCTCGGAGCCGCCGCCGGAGCGGCCGTCGAGTAGCGTCAGCTCGCCGCGGAAGCGCTGCAGCACGATTTCGGTCGTATACTTCTCCTGGCCGGACTGGTCCTGCCACTTGCGCGTCTGCAGCTGGCCCTCGATGTAGACCTTGGAGCCCTTCTTCAGATACTGCTCGGCGATCTTGGCGAGGTTCTCGTTGAAGATGACGACGCGGTGCCACTCGGTCCGCTCCTTGCGCTCGCCGCTGGCCTTGTCGCGCCAGTTTTCCGACGTTGCGACATTGAGGTTCACGATCGGGTCGCCCGACTGCGAACGGCGCACCTCGGGATCGCGTCCGAGATTGCCGACCAGGATCACTTTGTTGACGCTACCGGCCATGCTTTTCTTCCTTCTGTCCGCTGTCGCCCAACCCGACCGTCTCGGCGCCATCCGGACGCCAGACTAGACCGAAACGCCGCCGGACGCGCCTCGCATCCCGGCTTGTCCACAAAGCTTCGCCGCGCGGATGCCGGCTACAGCCCGAATGTTCTCTTTTCGTTCTAGACAATCGCGGCGGTGCTGGCAAGATGGTGATGACGTGCTCGGCTGATTCCGACAAACAGCGGCTATAGAACCGCGACCGTTCGGCCGTGCCTTGTCTGGCGGCCGCGAAACCTTAAGTTTGTCGAGGCTCCGGCCGCTTCCCACCGATGGACCACGTAGATCTATGGCGCATGACACTGAGGCCCGCCTGTCGGGCGCGGCTAACGGCAAGTTCATTTCGGTGCGCGGCGCGCGCGAGCACAACCTCAAGAATGTCGACATCGACATTCCGCGCGACAAGCTGGTGGTGCTGACCGGGCTTTCCGGCTCGGGCAAGTCCTCGCTCGCCTTCGACACGATCTATGCCGAGGGCCAGCGGCGCTATGTCGAGAGCCTGTCGGCCTATGCGCGGCAGTTCCTCGAGATGATGCAGAAGCCCGATGTGGACCAGATCGACGGGCTGTCGCCGGCGATCTCCATCGAGCAGAAGACAACCTCGAAGAACCCGCGCTCGACCGTCGGCACGGTGACCGAGATCTACGACTATATGCGCCTGCTGTTCGCGCGGGTCGGCATTCCCTATTCGCCGGCGACGGGCCTGCCGATCGAGAGCCAGACCGTCAGCCAGATGGTCGACCGCGTCATGGCGCTGCCGGAAGGCACGCGGCTCTATCTGCTCGCGCCAATGATCCGCGGCCGCAAGGGCGAGTACAAGAAGGAACTGGCCGAGCTGCAGAAGAAGGGCTTCCAGCGCATCAAACTGGACGGCGTCTTCTTCGAGATCGGCGATGCGCCGGTGCTCGACAAGAAGCTGAAGCACGATATCGACGTGGTGGTCGACCGCATCGTCGTGCGCGAGGACATCGCCGCTCGGCTCGCCGACAGCTTCCAGACCGCACTGGAACTGGCTGACGGCATCGCGCTCGCCGAATTCGCCGACACCACCGACGAGAAGAGCGAGCCGCGCCGGATCACCTTCTCGGAAAAGTTCGCCTGCCCTGTCTCGGGCTTCACCATTGCCGAGATCGAGCCGCGGCTGTTTTCGTTCAACAATCCGTTCGGCGCCTGCCCCGAATGCGACGGGCTTGGCTCGGAAAAGAAGATCGATCCCGATCTCGTGGTTCCCGATGGCTCCGTCTCGCTGAAGCAGGGGGCAATCGCGCCCTGGGCGAAGTCGTCCTCGCCCTATTATGCGCAGACGCTGGAGGCGATCGCCCGCCATTACGGCTTCGCGATGACCGATCCCTGGGACGATATTCCCGAGGCGGCGCGGAAGGCCATCCTGCATGGCACGGGCCGGACCGAGATCGAGTTTGTCTATAATGACGGCACGCGTGCCTATCGGACGAAGAAGAGCTTCGAGGGCGTCGTCACCAATCTCGAGCGGCGCTGGCGCGAGACGGAATCGAACTGGGCACGCGAGGAGATCGAGCGCTACCAGGGCTCGACGCCGTGCAAGGCCTGCGGCGGCGCCCGCCTGAGGCCCGAGGCGCTGGCGGTCAAGATCGCCGGCAAGCACATCGCCGAGGTCTCCGCGATGTCGATCCGCAATGCCTATGCCTGGTTCGAGGCCCTGCCCGGCTCGCTCAACGACAAGCAGAACGAGATCGCGGTCCGAATCCTCAAGGAGATCCGCGAACGGCTGTCCTTCCTCGTCGATGTCGGTCTCGATTATCTGATGATGTCGCGCAATTCCGGCACGCTTTCGGGCGGCGAGAGCCAGCGCATCCGCCTCGCCTCGCAAATCGGCTCGGGCCTCACGGGCGTCCTCTATGTCCTCGACGAGCCCTCGATCGGGCTGCACCAGCGCGACAACGAGCGGCTGCTCGAAACGCTGCGGCACCTCCGCGACATCGGCAATACGGTTCTCGTCGTCGAGCATGACGAGGACGCGATCATGACCGCCGACCATGTCATCGATGTCGGCCCGGCGGCGGGCGTGCATGGCGGGCGGATCATCGCCGAGGGGACGCCGGCCGAGATCATGGCGAGCCCGGCCTCGCTGACCGGCCGCTACCTGACCGGCGAGCTGTCGGTCGAGGTGCCGGAGAAGCGTCGGCAGATCTCGAAGACCCGGCATATTCGGGTCGTCGGAGCGCGCGGCAACAATTTGAAGAACGTCACGGCCGACATCCCGCTCGGCACCTTCACCTGCGTCACCGGCGTCTCCGGCGGCGGCAAGTCGACCTTCCTTATCGATACGCTCTATGCGGCGGTCGCGCGGCATCTCAACGGCGCGCATATCCATCCGGCCGAGCATGACCGGATCGAGGGGCTGGAGCTGATCGACAAGATCATCGACATCGACCAGTCGCCGATCGGCCGCACGCCGCGATCCAATCCGGCCACCTATACCGGCGCCTTCACGCCGATCCGCGAGTGGTTTTCCGGCCTCCCGGAGGCGAAGGCGCGCGGCTATGGCCCAGGGCGGTTTTCTTTCAACGTCAAGGGCGGGCGCTGCGAGGCCTGCCAGGGCGACGGCGTCATCAAGATCGAGATGCACTTCCTGCCCGACGTCTACGTCACCTGCGAGGTTTGCAAGGGCAAGCGCTACAGCCGCGAAACGCTGGACGTGAAGTTCAAGGGCAAGTCGATCGCCGACGTTCTCGACATGACCGTCGACGAGGCGAAGGACTTCTTCCAGGCGGTCCCGGCCATTCGCGACAAGATGTTCACGCTCGACGAGGTCGGCCTCGGCTATGTCAAGGTCGGCCAGCAGGCGACGACGCTGTCGGGCGGCGAGGCGCAGCGCGTCAAGCTCGCCAAGGAACTGTCGCGGCGGGCGACTGGCAAGACGCTCTACATCCTCGACGAGCCGACGACTGGCCTGCATTTCCACGACGTCGCCAAGCTGATGGAAGTGCTGCACAGCCTCGTCGACCAGGGCAATACCGTCGTGGTCATCGAGCACAATCTCGAAGTGATCAAGACGGCGGACTGGATCATCGATCTCGGCCCCGAAGGCGGCGATGGCGGCGGCGAGATCGTCGCGGTCGGAACGCCCGAGGAGATCGTCAAGGAGCCGCGCTCCTATACCGGGCGCTTCCTGAAGCCGGTGCTCGACAAGGCCAACGCAGCCCGCAAGCGCCGCAAGGCCGAGGCAGCCGAATAGCGGCTCACACCGTCTCGACGCGGTTCCGGCCGGCAGCCTTGGCTGCGTAAAGTGCCGCGTCGGCGGCCTTGAACGCCTCGTCCGCCGAAACGGCCGGAGAACAGACGGCGACGCCGGCGCTCAGCGTCACCGACCCGGCGACGGGGTGAACCGAGGCGATCACGATCTGGCGAACCCGGTTGGCAAGCGCCGTCGCATTCTCCAGCGACCCGCCCTCGATGATGACGAGGAATTCCTCGCCGCCCCAGCGGCCGACGATGTCGCGGGCGCGCAGCTGGCTTCGGATCAGTTGGCCGATCGAAACCAGGATCTCGTCGCCGACAAGATGGCCGTGGATGTCGTTGATCTGCTTGAAATGATCGATGTCGAACAGCACCAGCGCAGCCGTGGTGCCGTCGGCTTCCCGCTGCCAGTCGCGCAGCCACTCTTCGAGCGCACGGCGGTTGGCGATGCCGGTGAGCGGATCGGTGTTGGCCGCATCCTCCATCGTCCGGGCATGCATCGATACACGCTCGAACTCATGCTGCAGCAGCATGACGATCGAGAGCAGCAAGAGCGTCAGCAGATGCGCCACAACCGCGTTGACCAGCAGGCTGGCGACGCGGACATCGCCATGGCTCGCCGCGGAGATCGCGGAGCTGCCCAGGATCAGTGCAGAGAGCACGAACGTGCTGCCGCCGGCGAGGAGCGCCCGGCGCCGGGAGAAGAACATGAAGGCCGCGACATAGAGTGCGGGCATCCATTGCAGCGTATTCGCGACATTGTAGATGCCGCCCGCATCGTCGGTGACCGGCGGCAGGACGAGTTGTAGGAGCAGATAGAGGGAAACGCCGAAATAGCAGGCGAGTTCGACGATCGACTGCAGCTGCGGCCGGATGATTATCAGAATGAGATTGATGACGAGGAAAGCGATGACGATCGGATAGGCGCGTCGATCAAAGGGACTGATCAGCGCGGCGGCCGTCTCGAACTGCCAGAGTCCGAAGAAGACCAACGCACCGGCGCCGATGAACAGCATGACGACATGCCGCCGCCGCCTGTTCCACGACGCATTCATGATGTACGCGTTCACGATCGAACTTCATCCGCCAAGGCGTCGAAACCGCGTCGCCCCGCGATCCGCTCGCGACCCCACCTAACCGAAGACGCTACAATGGGCCGTACGCCCGCGCCGAGCAATGCAATTCAGCGCTAGCGGCGATGCAACAACAATCAGGCCGCGACTATTCGCGGCCTGCATCCCTGACGAGACTGACGGGCGTGCCCGGAATCGAAACCCGGCGGCGAAGCGGGGGCTAGTAGCTCGCCTGGCGGCGGAACTGCTCCGCAGTCGCAGCGGCCTGCGAGGCGGGCACGAGAACATAGCCCTTGGTCGACATGCAGCTCTCGGCAGCGCGCAGCGCGGCATTGTCGCCGGGCGGTGCGACGCAGGCGGCGCGATCGCTCGCGAACTGGTCGGCGAGGGCGGGGTTGGCGCGCCCGCTCTGCCCATCCTTGCGCACCCAGGCCAGCGGCTCGTTGGCCGGCGCCGACATCACGGGGGCCGAGACCTGCATCGGCTGGCTCGACTGGCAGGCGGAGAGGCCCGTCGCGGCGAGGAGGACAAGGGCGGCATAGGCGTGCTTCATGGGGACGCTTCTCTTCTGCGGCGTTGCATTCGACTGGTCAATGCGCGAAACGACGAGTCGGCTCCAGCAAAACTTTAGCAGATCGACAGAAGGGATGCGACCGCGCGGCCGCATCCTGCCGATCGATGGTCTCCGGTGCCTCAGTGCGCCGGGACAACTCCCGTCAATTCCGACATCCCGGTGATCACCGCCTCGACTGCGGCGACGGTCGTCGTCTTCGGGTCGATGTCGTCGGCGACGACCTTGCCCCGCCGCATCACGACGATGCGGTCAACCACCTGGAAGACATGGTGGATGTTGTGGGCGATGAAGATGCAGGAATGGCCGGAATTGCGGGCGTTGCGGACGAAGGAGAGCACGCCCTGCGTCTCGGCGACGCCGAGATTGTTGGTCGGCTCATCAAGAATGATCAGGTCGCTGTCGAAATGCATCGCGCGGGCGATCGCCACGGCCTGCCTTTCGCCGCCCGAGAGCGAGCCGATCGGGGTCGTCGGCGGAATGTTCTTGGAAATGCCGACCTCGCGGAGCAGATCCCGCGCCACCTCGTTCATCTTCTCCTGGTCGAGCCGGTTCAGGAAGCGCGGACCCTTGATCGGCTCGCGGCCGAGGAAGAGGTTGCGCGCGATCGACAATTGCGTCACGAGCGCGGAGTCCTGGTAGATCGTCTCGATGCCCGCGGCGATGGCATCGCTCGTCGAGCGGAACTGCACCTTGCGGCCGCGGACGAAGATGTCGCCGCTGGTGAGCGGCACCGCGCCCGACAGCACCTTGATCAGCGTCGACTTGCCGGCGCCGTTGTCGCCGAGCAGGCCGACGATCTCGCTTTCGTTGACATGGAAGGTCGCATCGTCGAGCGCGAGGACGCGGCCATAGGACTTGCGAATGTTCTGCATGCGGATGAGCGGTTCGGCCATGATCACGTCCCCGCCTGATGCCGGCGCTCGAGCCAGGAATGCAGCGCCATCATGCCGAGGATGATCGCACCGATGAAGATGTTGTAGGCGAGCCCCGGCACGCCGATCAGCACGATGCCGTTGCGCATGATGCGGAGGATCAGGATGCCGATCACCGTGCCGACGATCGTTCCGCGCCCGCCCGTCAGCGCGGTGCCACCGATCACCACCATGGCGATGACCTCGAGCTCATAGCCCGTGCCGCTGTTCGGATTGGCGGCCGAGGTGCGCAGCGAGGAGATCACGCCGGCGAGCGAGGCCATCATGGAGGAGAGGACGAACAGGCCGATCTTGACGCGGCTGACATTGACGCCGCGCGCCCGCGCTGCGCCGGGATTGCCCCCCGACGCCTGGATCCAGTTGCCGATGCGGGAATAGTTCAGCACATAACCGAGGATGACCACTGCGGCGATGAACCAGAAAAGCGAGGCATAGATGCGGAACGACCCGATATAGAAGTCGCCGACCAAGAGTTCGGCCAGGGCGCTGCCGCCGGCGCTCCAGGTCCGCTGCGGGAAGCCGTCGGTGATGAACAGCGCCGTGCCGCGCACCACGAGCAGCATGCCGAGCGTGACCAGAAAGGACGGGATCTTCAGCTGCGTGACGAACCAGCCGTTCACGAGCCCGATCACCGCCGCAACTGCGAGCGCAACCAGAAGGCCGACGCCCAGCGAGGTGACGCCTGAATTGTAGAGCGTCCACATCAGCACCGGCGAGAACCCGAACAGGGAGCCGACCGACAGATCGAATTCGCCCGACGTCATCAGGAGCGTCATGGCGAGGGCGATGAGGCCGAGTTCGACCGTGAAGGCGAGCGTATTCGAGATGTTCTGCGGCGACAGGAAATCGGGATTGATCAGCCAGAAGACGGCGATCTCGACGACCAGGAGCACGAAGGGGCCGAATTCGGGCTTCGCGATCAGGCGTTGGACGAGGGAGGGATGTTCCACAGGTGACCCGCGATCTTGATGGGAGACATGCGCCCGGCAACCGACGGCCAGGCCGCCGGCCGATAGATGGGCGCTGCGGGGCCGGTCCGCGGCAGCGCCGCGGACCGACCGATCGGAGCCTTACTTGCCGGACAGGATGTTGTCGTAGATCTGCGCGGTGTCCTTCTCGTACAGCGCGCCGGTGATCACGTTGAAGCCCGGAGGAATGCCACTGGCGGCCATGTTGGCGAGCGACAGCGCGACATAGCTGGTCGCCTGCGGGTCCTGCCACTGGCCGGCATTCACATAGCCGGTCAGCACTTCCTGCGTGGTGTCGAGCGAATTGCCCCAGCCGACGACCGGGATTTCGCCCGGCTTGATGCCGGCCTGGTCGAAGACGCGCTTGATCGAGCCGGTGACGAGATCACCGAGGCCGATGATCGCCTTGACCTTGGCCTTGTTGGCCGTGAGGTAGTCGACCATGCGGTTGATGGCTTCTGCCTGGTCGAGCGTCGCTTCGGTCACCTCATAGGTGATGCCGAGCGGCCCGAACACGCTCTTGATGCCTTCTTCTTCCTGCACGCCATAGGTGGCGCCCGGAATCTCGACCGGCATCCAGACGAAGTCGCCCTTCTTCACCAGGCCCTTATCGACCAGATACTGCGCCCAATGCTTGCCGAAGGTGACGTTGTCGCCACCGACATAGGCGTTGAAGCTGGCCTTCGGATCGGGCGTGTTGAAGTTGATGATCGGGATCTTGGCGGCATTGGCCTCCTTGGCGATCTCGATCAGGCTGCCCGGATCCGGGCTGGTGGTGACGATGCCGTCGGCCTTGGCGGCGATGGCGGCGCGGACCGCCTCCTGCTGCGAGGCGACATCACCATTGTGGAACGAGGTGTTGACGGTGTTGCCCGTATCTTTCGCCCACTGCTTGGCGCCGGCGAGGAAATACGTCCATACGGGATCGGCCGGGCCGCCATGCGAGACCCAGTAGAATGTCTTGGCTTCGGCGGCGAGCGGCATGGCAATGGCCATGACCAGGCCCGCCACGGCGAGTGTCAGCTTCTTGAACACGGAATTCCTCCCGAAACGATTTTTGTCGTTGTGAACCGGCATGCGAGACCGCATGCAGCCGCCGGCTGGCTGCATCGGCGTCAGTCGCGGGACCGGGTTCCTCCCCTTCACCTCGCGGAGACTGGCGTCTCAGTGACAGAGTGACACAGGCTGCAGCTTCCCTCAACCGGCGCGACGTGCCGCGGGCGATCAATTTCAATCGATTTGAGACAAGCCCGAGCACCGGTGCCGGCACAACAGCAGCAACCCGGCAGAACCGCAGCGGCGCGGAGCTCGATGCGACCGGCCCTGCGATGCGCGGCAGCTACAGCCGCGCGAGCAGTTCCGCCTTCTTGGCCGCGAATTCGGCCTCGGTGAGGATGCCGCGATCGCGCAGCGTGGCGAGCCGTTCGATCATCGCGATCAGATCGCCCTCGCCTGTCGGGATGGCCGGAGGCGCCGTCTCCCAGGCCCTGGCGAGAGGTCTCGGCTCGGATGAGCGCGCCGAAGCCGCATCTGCGGTCGTCTCCGGCTGCCGGGTCAACGGCGCACGGTCGCTTGGATCGCCGCCCGAGATCACCTTGAGATCGGCGAGGCGGACCGTGCCGTATTGGCTCGAGAAGGTCAGACTCTGGTCGCCGGACTGCTGCTGCGACACACCGCCGATCGCGTGGTCGGCCGTGTCATAGAGGGTGATGTGGCCGCCCTTTCGGATGGCGAGGCGATGGCTGTCCGGAAAGTAGGCGTAGTGGAGATCATTCTGAGCGCCGCTGGTCGACGGCCGGCCGAGATCATCCGGCCAGGGCGCGGCACCGAAGCCGCCGCCACCGGGCGCGAACAGGCCGGAGCCCTCGCGGCCGTCACGCCGACCGCTCTCGGCAACCGGCTCGAACAGTCCGCCCGCGGCAAGCGCGGGTGCGAGCTCGCTCAGAAAGCCATCGATGCGCTGTTTCAGGCCGTTGTTGAACATGTCGCCGATCATGATCATGCCGCCGGCCGACCACTGGCCCATGCCACCGAGATCGGGATGATTGAACTGCGCCTGACTGCCACCGCCCGAAGCCAGCGCGCCCAGAAGGGCGGTCGCCGCTTCGGGACCGAAACCGTAGCGGGCGGAGAGGTCGTCGACGACGCTGCGCCCGGTGGCCGAAAGCTGCTGCATGGCTTTGCTCCTCTGCTGATCCGCTCTGCCCAACGGCTCGCCCGCGGCCGCGATCCGTCCCGCCGCGCCTCATCCTGTCGGAGCTTCGCCTTCCGCGCCATGCCCCGTATCACGCGGCTCTGCTCGACCCGGTGCGCCGCCGCAGTTCCGCCACAGCGATGAATGGTGCATCGCACAATTGCTGCCCGCGTTAATGTTGCTCTGCATTATGCGCAAACCGGCCATGCGTTTTTTCCGTCTGCTCGTCGTGAGAGGCGCGGCCTATCTTCTGCACAACAAGGGCGGGGCGATAGCCGATGCGGTCGCTGGCCCAGAGATCAGATTGAAGGAACTGCTTCATGGGCATCGTCCAGAGCTACAAGACTTGGCGCAAGTATCGCGAAACCTACAACGAGCTGGCGCGTTTGACCCGCCGGGAGCTCGACGATCTCGGCATCGACCGTGCCGACATCGGCCATGTCGCCCGCAAGGCGGTGGCTGGTTACTGATCCATTCGAATTCGCCGGGACGAACCTCCTCCCTCGTCCCCGCGATCTGGCGACCCGCGAACCTCCTCCCTCGCGCCGTCGCCCCTTCTGAGAACGCCCGCCGACCTCCTCCCCGGCGGGCGTTTTCTTTTTAGCGGCATGCCGTGCCGTCGCCGGATGGTTGTTCGCCGGGCGCCGGCGTCTTAATGTCCGCGCCATGACCACCACCCTCGCCTCCTCCACCCGCCCCGTTCATGTCATCGGCGGCGGCCTCGCCGGTTCTGAAGCCGCCTGGCAGATCGCCCGCCGCGGCATCCCCGTCGTGCTGCATGAGATGCGGCCCGTCCGCCGGACCGACGCGCACCAGACCGACAGCCTCGCCGAGCTGGTCTGCTCGAATTCCTTTCGCTCCGACGATGCCGAGGCCAATGCCGTCGGCCTGCTGCATGCCGAGATGCGCATGGCCGATTCGCTGATCATGGCGATGGGCGACAAGCATCAGGTGCCCGCCGGCGGCGCTCTCGCCGTCGACCGCGAAGGTTTCGCCGCCGCCGTCACCGCGGCGCTCGAGAGCCATCCGCTGGTGACGATCGAGCGCGACGAGGTTGCCGGCCTGCCGCCCGAGGACTGGGACAATGTCATCGTCGCGACCGGCCCGCTGACCTCGCCGGCGCTGGCCGAAGCGGTGCGGACGCTGACCGGCGAGGACCAGCTCGCCTTCTTCGATGCCATCGCGCCGATCGTGCATTTCGATTCGATCGACCGCGACATCGCCTGGTTCCAGTCGCGCTACGACAAGGCCGGACCTGGCGGCAGCGGCGCCGATTATCTGAACTGCCCGATGACGGAGGCCGAATACAATGCCTTCGTCGACGCGCTGCTCGCCGGCGAAAAGACCGAGTTCAAGGACTGGGAAGCGGCGACGCCCTATTTCGACGGTTGCCTGCCGATCGAGGTCATGGCCGAGCGCGGCCGCGAGACCTTGCGCTTCGGCCCGATGAAGCCTGTCGGACTCACCAATCCGAACGATCCGCAGGTCAAGGCCTATGCGATCGTCCAGCTGCGCCAGGATAACGCCCTCGGCACGCTCTACAATATGGTTGGCTTTCAGACGAAGCTGAAATACGGCGCCCAGACCGCCATCTTCCGGATGATCCCGGGGCTGCAGAACGCCGAATTTGCCCGGCTCGGCGGGCTGCACCGCAACACCTTCCTCAATTCACCGAAGCTGCTCGACGGCTCGCTGCGCCTCAAGGCAATGCCGCGGCTGCGCTTCGCCGGCCAGATCACCGGCTGCGAGGGCTATGTCGAGTCCGCCTCGATCGGCCTGCTCGCCGGACGTTTCGCCGCCGCAGAGCGGCTCGGCGAGGCGCCGTCGCTGCCGCCGCCGACCACGGCCATGGGCGCGCTGCTCGGCCACATCACCGGCGGCCATCTGTCCAGCGACGAAGGCGGCAGCCGCTCCTTCCAGCCGATGAACGTCAATTTCGGCCTGTTCCCGCCGATCGAGGTCGCCAAGGAACCCGGCAAGCGCCTGCGCGGCGCCGAGAAGACACTGGCGAAGAAGCATGCGCTCACCGCCCGCGCGCGCGCCGACGCGGCTGAGTGGCTGGCCGGAACGATGGCCGAAGCCGCGGAGTAGTGCTCAGCGCAAAGTCCTGATCGCGCGGACCTCGATGGCGCCATACCGCGCCATCGGGATCTTCGAGGCGACCTCGAGCGCTTCAGTCCGGTCGCGGACCTCGATCAGGATGAAGCCGCCGACATGCTCCTTGAGCTCGGCGAAGGGTCCATCGATCAGCAGCGTTTCGCCGTCGCGTACGCGCAGCGTCGTCGCCGTGGGCGGCTCGTCGAGGGCATGGGCGGCGACGAGAATGCCGCGTGCCGCCAGGTCGTCGTCATAGGCGAGCGACTCGGCGGTGATCGCCCGGTGGTCGGCCTCCGTGAGGCCTTCGACCCGTTTCGGGTCGACGATGACGAGACAGAGATAGCGCATGGGGCTGTAGATCCTTGAAGACGTGACATCGCAAGGACGAACGACACCAGCCCGCGCCGACACGCCGTCGAAGCCTCTCCTATCCCGCGACCTGCACGCCGAGCCGGCCGGCGAGATCGAGCGTGAACTGCCAGGCGACGCGGCCGGAGCGGGCGCCGCGCGTCGTCGCCCATTCGAGCGCCTGCCAATCGAGATCGGCTTCCGGCAGATCGAGGCCGAAATGCGCGGCATAGCCATGCACCATCGCCAGATAGTCGTCCTGGCTGCATTTGTGGAAGCCGAGCCAGAGGCCGAACCGGTCGGAGAGCGAAACCTTCTCCTCGACCGCCTCGCCCGGATTGATCGCCGTCGAACGCTCGTTCTCCATCATGTCGCGCGGCAGCAGATGGCGCCGGTTCGACGTCGCATAGAAGACGACATTCTCCGGCCGCCCCTCGACGCCGCCATCGAGCGCCGCCTTCAGCGACTTGTAGGAGGTATCGTCGTTGTCGAAGGAGAGATCGTCGCAAAAGAGGATGAAGCGGCGGTCGCTCGCGCGCAGCAGCGTCATCAGCGCCGGCAGGCTGTCGATGTCCTCGCGGTGGATCTCGATCAGCTTGAGCGGACGGCCGCCTGGCAGCCGGGACGGGTCGAGGTTCGCTTCGGCATGCGCCGCCTTGACCAGCGAGCTCTTGCCCATGCCGCGCGCGCCCCAGAGCAGCACGTTGTTGGCCGGCAATCCGCGGGCGAAGCGCTCGGTATTGTCGACGAGGATGTCGCGGACACGGTCGACGCCCTTCAGGAGCGCCATGGCGACACGGTTGACCTTCGGCACCGGCTGCAACGTCTCCGAGGCGGCCTGCCAGACGAAGGCGTCGGCCGCGTCGAAGTCGATCGGCGGCCGCTCGGCCGGGACGGCGCGCGCGATCAACGCGATCAGGCGATCGAGCCGCTCGGCGATGGGATTGAGGTCGAGGTCGCCCATGCCGCGAACGCTCCTTGATTTATCGGGGTCGAAAGAGGATGAAGACGGCCTGCGGTATCACGCCGGTGGCTGCATTTGCAAAGGCCGGTGCCGCAGTTATAGTCCGCGCCGTTTTGCTAGCCGCTGTCTCTCCCTATGTGAAGGCCGGCGCAAACGACGCGCTTTTTTTGATGCGTGCCCCTCGGGACGCGGAAGCATAGGGAATCGTCGATGTTCATCAGCCAAGCCTACGCGCAGGCAGCCGGAGCAGCCCCCGGCGGCAGCATGGAAATGCTGATCCAGTTCGTCCCCTTCATCTTCGTCTTCGCGATCATGTGGTTCCTGATGATCCGGCCGCAGCGCCAGCGCGCCAAGCAGCATCAGGAAATGATCAAGAATGTCCGCCGCGGCGACACCATCGTCATGACCGGCGGCCTCATCGGCAAGATTTCCAAGGTCGTCGACGATAGCGAGCTTCTGCTCGAAGTCGGCGAAAATGTGCGAGTCCGCGTGTCGCGTTCCGCCATTGCCGACGTGCGCGCCAAGGGCGAGCCGGTCAAGGAAGGCGAATAGTCCTTCGCACATAACGGCCGATTGCACGGTCGAACCCATCTGGAACGCAAACTCTCATGCTCCACTTCACTCGCTGGAAGATGATCGGGATCCTGGCCATCGTGCTGGTTGGGCTCCTGGCGGCCGTGCCAAACCTCTTTTCCAAGGAAACGGTCGATTCCTGGCCGAGCTGGGTGCCGAAGCGGCAGATGGTTCTCGGGCTCGATCTGCAGGGCGGCGCCTACCTGCTCTATGAAGTGGACCGACAGGATTACGTCCAGCGCCGGCTCCGGACGCTGGTGAGCGAAATCCGCAAGTCGATGCTGCAGGAGCCGCGCATCGGCTATTCCGGCCTCGGCGTGCAGGGCCAGGGCGTGCAGCTGCGGGTTCGTGACCTGTCGCAGCTCGATCTCGTCCGGAAGCGGCTCGAACCGCTCAAGAATCCGCTCGGCAATTCTCTGCTCGGCGGCACCGCAATCAACGAGTTCGACCTCACGGTCGGCGCCGACGGCCTGGTGCAGATGACCTATTCGGAAGCCGGGCTCGCCCAGCGCATCCGCCAGATCGTCGACCAGTCAATTGAAGTCATCGCCCGCCGTATCGACCAGCTCGGCACCGTCGAGCCCTCGATCCAGCGCCAGGGCGAGGATCGCATCCTCGTCGAGGCACCCGGCCTCGGCGATCCCGAGCGGCTGAAGTCGCTGGTCGGCCAGACCGCCCAGCTCACCTTCCATCTGGTCGATTCCTCGTTCCAGACCGGCCAGACCGAGCCGACGCGCAAGCCCGGCACGATCGTCCTGCCGGGCCAGGATAATCCGGGCGTCCAGTATGTGCTCGAGGAAACCCCGCTCATCACCGGCGAGGACCTGACCGACGCGCAGGCGACCTTCGACCAGCGCTCGAACGAGCCCGTCGTCTCCTTCCGCCTCACCACCGGCGGCGCGCAGACCTTCGGCGACGTGACGCAGAAGAACGTCAACCGCGCCTTCGCTATCGTGCTCGACGACAAGGTCATCTCGGCTCCGGTCATCCGCGAGCCGATCCTCGGCGGCTCCGGCCAGATCAGCGGCTCGTTCTCGATCCAGTCCGCGAACGATCTCGCGATCCTGCTGCGTGCCGGCTCGCTGCCGGCGAAGCTCACCATCGTCGAGGAGCGCAATGTCGGTCCTGGCCTCGGCGCCGACTCGATCCGCGCCGGCAAGATCGCCGCGATCATCGGCACGGCCGCCGTCTGCGCCTTCATGATCGCGACCTATGGCGTGCTCGGCTGGATCGCCAACATCGCCGTGATCGTCAACGTCATCATGATCTTCGGCATCGTGACGCTGCTCGGCGCGACACTGTCGCTGCCCGGCATCGCCGGCGTCATCATCACGGTCGGCACGGCCGTGGACTCCAACGTGCTGATCTATGAGCGCATCCGCGAGGAGTATCGATCCGGACGATCGGCGATCGCCTCGATCGATGCCGGCTTCCACCGCGCGCTCGGCACCATCCTTGATGCGAATGTCACGACGCTGATTGCGGCACTGGTGCTGTTCTATCTCGGCTCCGGACCGATCCGCGGCTTCGCCGTGACCCATGCCATCGGCGTCGCGACGACGATGTTCACCGCCTTCACCTTCACGCGCCTCCTGGTCGCGCTGTGGGTGCGCTGGCGCCGTCCGACCAAGATCTCGCTCTGAGCGAACGAAGGACACTCATCATGCGCCATCTTCGCCTCGTCCCCGACAACACCAAGATCCCGTTCATGCGCATGCGGCGCTGGACGTTCCCGATCGCGGCGTTCCTCTCCATCATGTCGGTCGTGCTCTTCGTCGCGATCGGACCGAATTACGGCATCGACTTCCTCGGCGGCACCGTCATCGAAATCCAGACCAAGGACGCCAAGCCCGACCTCGGCAAGCTGCGCGGCTCGCTGAACGGGCTCGGCATCGGCGATGTGCAGGTGCAGACGATCGGCGAGGACAACTCGATCCTGATCCGCGTCGGTCAGCAGCCGGGCGGCGAAACCGCTCAGCAGGAGGCCATCGGCAAGGTTCGGGCCTTGATCGGCGACACGGCGGAATTCCGCCGCATCGAGATCGTCGGACCGCGTGTTTCGGGCGAACTCGCCTTCAACGGCGCGCTCGCGATGCTCGTCACCTTTGCGGCGATCGCGATCTATGTCTGGTTCCGCTTCGAATGGCAGTTTGCCGTCGGCAGCATCATCTCGGCCGCCAATGTGGTCGTGATGACCTTCGGCTTTTATGTCGTGACGCAGCACGAGTTCAACCTGACCTCGCTCGCGGCGATCCTGACCACGGTCGGCTATTCGCTGAACGACACCGTCGTCGTCTATGACCGAATCCGGGAGACGCTGCGCAAATACAAGAAGGTCTCGCTCAGCGACCTGATCGACCGCGCGATCAACGACATGCTCGGCCGAACCGTCATCACCACGATGACGACTTTGATCGCGCTGTTCTCGCTCTATATCTTCGGCGGCGAGGTCATCCGGGCGTTCACGCTCGCCATGATCTTCGGCGTCGTCGCGGCGATCTTCTCCTCGATCTGCGTCGCGGCGCCGGTGCTGATCTATTTCGGCCTGCGTTCCGATGCGATGAACGAGAAGAAGAACGACGAGAGCGCCACGCCGCAGAAGGCCTGAGTCGGGGCGCCGATAACAGGAGGCGCGCGACATGGCCCTCTTCACGCGTCCGGCACCGATCGTGCCGCGCCAGCAGCATCTGCCACAGCAGGTGCCGATCGACGCCTATGGCGGCGCGCCGGGGTTCCGTTTCGCCGACATGGCGCATCCGGGGTCCATCCTGGCGCTGCCGAGCGGCATCTATGGCTGGGCACCGGCGAGCGCCGCCGACATCTCGCGCGAGACGCTGGCGCCGCTGTTCGCCGAGGCGAACGCCGTCGCCGTTCTCGTCGTCGGAACCGGCGGCGACATTGCCGGCCTCTCCGCCGAACTTCGCCAGGCGCTGCGCGAGGCTGGCATCGGCGTCGAGATCATGGCGACCGGCCCGGCGGTGCGGACCTACAACATTCTCCTCGCCGAGGGCCGCCCGGTCGCGGCAGCCCTGATCGCGCCCTAGTAGCCGGCGCACAAGCGATAGGGACCGCGCATGGATGCGTTCGCCTTTGCCGCCGACGAAGTCCGCCAGCATGATCGCGACCGCTATTTCGCCGATCTGTTCGCGCCCGAGACAGCACGGCGCCATCTCTTCGCCCTTCACGCCTTCAACCTCGAGATCGCGCGCGTGCGCGAACGCGTCAGCGAGCCGATGCCGGGCGAGATCCGCCTGCAGTGGTGGCGCGACGTCGTCGAGGGCACGGCGCCGGGGGATGCCGCCGGCAACCCGGTCGCCGCGGCCCTGATCGAAACGATCGGTCTCAACGCCCTGCCGCGCGCGGCGCTCGTCAATCTCATCGATGCGCGGGTGTTCGATCTCTATAACGACCCGATGCCGAGCCTCACCGATCTCGAAGGCTATGCCGGCGAGACGGCTTCGGCGCTGATGCAATGCGGCGCGCTGATCCTTTCGGGCGGCGAGGATCCCGGAAGCGCCGACGCGAGCGGCCATGCCGGCGTGGCGCAGGCGATCACCGCGCTGCTCGCAGCCCTGCCCTGGCATGCGCGGCGGCAGCAACTCTATCTTCCCGCCGATCTCATGGCGAAGCATGGCGTCAGCGCCGACGACATCTTCGCCGGACGGACGACGCCGGCGCTCACGGCCCTTCTTGCCGATCTCCGGTCGATCGCTCGGGGCCACCTGGCCAAGGCGCGGCCGTTGATCGCCGGCCTCGATCGCGCGCTCTTGCCCGCCTTTCTGCCGGCGACGCTGATCGAACCGACGCTGCAGCGGATGGAGCGCCGCGGTTACGACCCGTTCGCGACCGTGATCGAGCTGCCGCAATGGCAGGCCCAGTGGCGGCTCTGGCGCGCGGCGCGGCGCGGAAATATTTGAGGCCGGCGCGGGTTTCCCCGGCCGGCCTCGAAAATTCATCGCACGTCGTGATCAGCCCTGCAGGTAATCCATCGGATTGACCGGCTTCGAGCCCTTGCGCAGCTCGAAGTGGAGCTGGGGCGCGCTGACATTGCCGGACGTTCCGGCGCGCGAGATGATCTGGCCACGGCGGACGGTGTCGCCGCGCTTCACCAGGATCTGGCTGTTGTGGGCATAGGCCGAGACCCAGCCATCGGCATGGCGGATCAGCACGAGCTGGCCATAACCTTCGAGTTCGTTGCCGGCATAGATGACGGTGCCGGCTTCGACGGCCTTGATCGACGTTCCCTCCGGCACGGCGAGATTGATGCCGTCATTGCGCTCGCCGGTGGCGGCGGTGCCGAACGAGCCGATGATGCGGCCGCGCACCGGCCAGCGGAACGTCGTGCCATTGGTGGAGGGCGAATCCGCGACGGCGGGTGCCGCGACGCCGTCGGTCGGCGGCGCATAGGCGGCCGGCTGCGGGGCGGCGGCGGCAGCAGCCATTTCCTTGGCCGCATCGGCGGTGCCGGCACTCGGTCCGGCAGCGCTGGCCTTGGCGACCGGGGCGATCGACGCGGTGGTCTCCGGCGCATCAGCCGGCGGCGTCACGGAAGCGGTCTTGTCCTCCGGTGCCTCGCCCTTCGGCTGTTCGGGCTTGCGCGCCGGCTCCGGCCGCATCGCGACGGTGCTGGACGGACCATGGCCGGGGATCTTGATCTTCTGGCCGGTCTTCAACTCGTCGTTCGCCGCGAGATGATTGACGGCGGCGATCTCCTTCGGGCTCACATTGTAGAGCCTGGCGAGCTGATCGAGCGTCTGGCCGGGGGTAACGGTATGGAGGCCGCCGAGCGTCGTCGCGGCATCGGTCGCCGCAACCTTCTTCTCGTCGACCGTTGCCGCCGCGGTCTTGGCAGCGCCGGCACCGAAGGTCGGGATGGTGATGCGCGCACCGGCACCGACCGAAGAGGGATCAGCGATGTTATTGGCGCGGGCGAGTTCCTTGACCGGAACGCCATAGCGGCGGGAGATCGAGGACAACGTCTCGCCGGGCCCGAGCGTCACGACCGTGCCGCCGGCGGCATCCCAGCCGCCCTTGGCCGTCGAGGCGACGGCAGCGGGGGCCGTGGCGAGCGGCCGGGACAGCGGCTGCGGCTCTGCGGCGGTAGCGACAGCCTGTGGGCCGGGCGCCGTGCCGGGAAGCATCGCGTCCTGCCGGGCGGATCCGGAAGGCGGAGCGAGGTCGCTGCGCTGGACCTGCGAGGGCGGGGTATAGGGACTTGGCTGAACCGGAGCCGGCATCGGCTGGTCGCCGCCGATGATCGCCTTCTGGTTGGCCGTGCTGCCGGTGAAAGCGGGGATCCCGAAGCGGGAGGCATCACCGCTGCACGCGGCCGTCAGCCCCGCGAGCAGGGAAATGACGGCAACCTGGCTGAGGACGCGGGACCGATCGGAAAGAACGCTTTTACGCATCGTTGATACTCGCGACGCCACAAGAAATCTGATGAGGCGAGTAGACAGCGGTAACGTTTACAAAGGTTTAAACGAGGGGAATTCGTCGCGGAAAAGCCTAGTCTTCGCCGCGCGATGGCGGCAACACTGCGGCATTTTCACCACCGATCGCCTCGACGCGCGCCGTGGTCCACATCGATTGTCCGATGCAGGGCGTCGACGGGACGGGCGTTCGGTGAGACGGCCGGCAGTCAGAGCCGGACGGCCTTGCCGGGGATGAGCGGCACGAAGCGGACCGGGCAGATCGGCTCGGACTGGAAGCTGCGATCGATGCGCTGGAAGCGCGTCAGTTGCTGGACGCCGTCGGCGGGTCCGATCGGCATGATCATGATGCCGTTCGGCGCAAGCTGTTCGATCAGGTAGCGCGGTGGCTGCGGTGCGGAGGCCGTGGTCACGATACGGTCGAACGGCGCCTTCTCCGACCAGCCATGGATGCCGTCACCGAAGACGGCCGTGATGCTGTCGCTGCGGATCGCCGCGAAGCGTGCTTCGGCCGCGCCGGCCAGCGTGCGGAACCGCTCCAGCGTATAGACATGCCGCGTCATCATCGAAAGGACGGCGGCGAGGTAGCCGGTGCCGGTGCCGACGTCGAGCACGCGCTCGCGGCCGGTCAGCGACAGCGCCTTCAGCATCCGGGCGACGATGATCGGTGGCGTATTGGTCTGCCCGCAGGCGATCGGTTGCGGTCGTTCCGCGAACAACGGGCCATGCCGCGCCTCGCCATCGAGGAACAGGCTGCGCGGCACAGCTTCGAGCGCGGCGAGGATCTGTCGGTCGAGAATGCCGATGCGTCGGAGGCCAAGCAGAAACTCCGCGATCGGAATCCGCATCCCGTCGTCGAAATCATCCGCCGAATAGAACTGTACTGCCCCGAGTGCCATACGCTACGCGCCCTCGCCTGCCAGCGACGAGTGATGCACCGCATCTGGTAAACGGCTTGTTATTGCAACCTTACGAAGTGGCGAACAACGTCTCGAGCGCCGCCAATTCTGCATGCGCGGTCATGTCGAGCCGCAGCGGCGTCACCGAAATGGTGTTGTGGGTGATCGCATGCATGTCGGTCCCCTCGTCATGCTCCTGCGCCGCACGGTGATATTTGAGCCAGAAATAGGGGTTGCCACGCCCGTCGATCCGCTCCTCGATCGCCAGGCCATGGCTGACGGTGCCCTGCACGGCCACCTTGACGCCGCTGACCGCCTCGGCGACGCAGCCGGGGAAATTCACGTTGTAAAGCACGCCGCGCGGCGGGCGCCGGCCGATCAGCTTCTCGACGATGGCGGGCGCATGCAACGCCGCCGTCTCGAAGGGGATGGTGCGACGCCCGTCGACCTGAAGCGAGGCCTGGCTCAGCGCGATCGAGGGGATACCGAGCAGCGTACCCTCGATCGCAGCGGCGACGGTGCCCGAATAGGTCACGTCGTCGGCGGCGTTCTGTCCGGCATTGACGCCGGAGAGGATGAGATCGGGCGGCGCGTCGAGCACGTTGCGCAGCGCCATGATCACGCAATCGGTCGGCGTGCCGCGCAACGCGAAGGTCTTGTCGGCGATGGCGCGCAGCCTGAGCGGCTCGCTCAGCGTCAGCGAATGGGCAAGGCCCGACTGGTCGGTCTCGGGCGCCACGACCCAGACATCGTCCGAGATGGCATGCGCAATCTTCTGCAGCACGGCGAGGCCCGGCGCGTTGATGCCGTCGTCATTGGTCAGAAGAATGCGCACAGTCGTCTCCGTCTTGCCGAGTTCTTCAAGACCCTCCCCTTGAGGGAGGGTCAAGGGCAGCCTCAGCCCAGCTTCTCCAGCCCACCCATATAGGGCCGCAAGGCCGATGGCACCGTGACGCTGCCGTCCTCGTTCTGGAAGGTCTCCATCACTGCGATGAGGCAACGCCCGACCGCCGTGCCCGAGCCGTTCAGCGTATGGACGAAGCGCGTGCCCTTGGCATCGCCCGACGGGCGATAGCGGGCATTCATCCGCCGCGCCTGGAAATCACCGCAGACCGAAACCGAAGAGATTTCGCGATAGGCCTTCTGGCCGGGCAGCCAGACCTCGATGTCATAGGTCTTCTGCGCGCCGAAACCCATGTCGCCGGTGCAAAGCGTCACGACGCGGTAGTGGAGATCGAGCGCGCGCAGCACCGCCTCGGCGCAGGTCAGCATGCGCTCATGCTCATGAAGCGAGGTTTCCGGCGTCGTGATCGAGACCAGCTCGACCTTGTTGAACTGATGCTGGCGCAACATGCCCCGCGTATCGCGCCCGGCGGAGCCTGCCTCGGAGCGGAAGCAGGGCGTCAGCGCTGTAAAACGCAGCGGCAGTTCGCGCTCGTCGAGAATGGACTCGCGGACAAGATTGGTCAGCGGGACCTCGGCGGTGGGGATGAGGTAATGCTCCTCTCCCGCCTTGAACAAATCCTCGGCGAACTTCGGCAGCTGCGCCGTGCCGTAGAGCGCATCGTCCTTCACCAGCAGCGGCGGCTGCACTTCGGTGTAGCCGTGTTCCGTCGTATGCAGGTCGAGCATGAACTGGCCGAGCGCGCGTTCGAGCCGGGCGAGGCCGCCCTTCAAGACGACGAAGCGGCTGCCGGAGAGCTTGGCCGCCGTCTCGAAATCCATCAGCTTCGTCGCGACGCCGATCTCGAAATGCTCGACCGGCGCGAAATCATAGAGCCGCTTCTGGCCGGACATCGACTTCTCGACATTGTCCTTCTCGTCGCGGCCGTTCGGCACGTCATCGAGCGGGATGTTCGGCAGCGTCGCCAGAAGCCCGTTCAGCGCCGTATCGAGCTCGCGTTCCTTCTCCTCGGCATGGGCGAGGAATTCCTTGATTTCGGAAACCTCGGCCATCAGCGCGGCAGCGGTCGCGTCATCCTTGGCGGCCTTGGCCTTGCCGATCTCCTTCGATGCCGAATTGCGCCGCTCCTGTGCCGACTGCACCTTCTGCACATGGGCGCGCCGCTCCTCGTCGAGGCCGAGCACGGCTTCGGCGGAGGGGGCAGCGCCACGGCGCGCGAGCGCGCGATCGAAGGCGGCGGGATTTTCGCGGATCCACTTGATATCGAGCATGGCAGGGGTCTCGGCTTGGCGCCGCACACGATCACGGCGGCGCACGAGGGATAGAGCGGGACGCGCACGGGATCAACCCGCAAGGACGTTCGACACAGTGGCGCCCTCCTGAACCCTCCCCTTGAGGGACGGTCGAAAACGCCCCGGCGTTTTCTGGGCGAGATTACTTCGGCGGGGAATGCAAAGGCCACGGCGCCGCGGGCAGCAGCCGCCCCCTCCCCAGGACCGCTCCGCGGTCCTCACCCTCCCCTTGAGGGAGGGCTGGACGCCCTGCCCTATGGGCCAGCCGCTTCCTTGGCAGCCTCGGCGGCCTTGCGCTGGCGCTCGATCATGCCGACGGAGAAGATCGAAAGCTCGTAGAGAAGAATGGCGGGGATCGCGAGCGAGATTTGGCTGATCATGTCCGGCGGGGTCAACACCGCGGCGATGATGAAGGCGATGACGATGGCGTAGCGGCGCTTCGATTTCAGCATCGCGCTCGAAACGATGCCGGCGCGGCCGAGCAGCGTCAGGATCACCGGCAGCTGGAACACGGTGCCGAAGGCCAGGATCAGCGTCATGATCAGGCCGAGATACTCGTTGACCTTGAACAGCGCCTCGATCGAGGCCTTGCCCTCGCCACCGGTCTGCTGGAACGACAGGAAGAAGTGCAGCGCCAGCGGCAGGATCAGGAAATAGACGAGAGCGGCGCCGAGGCAGAACAGGATCGGCGTCGCGATCAGATACGGAATAAAGGCGGCGCGCTCATGCTTGTAGAGGCCGGGCGCGGCGAACTTGTAGATCTGCGACGCGATGACCGGAAATGCGATGAAAACGGCGCCGAACAGAGCGAGCTTCATCTGCGTCAGGAAATATTCCTGCGGCGCGGTGTAGATCAGGCGCACATCCTTGGCCGGACCGACGGCCCATTCATAGGGAATGACGAGGATGTTGTAGATCGTGCCGGCGAAATAGAAGCAGACGAGGAACGCGACGAGGATCGCGCCGATCGCCCACATCAGCCGCTGGCGCAGCTCGATCAGGTGATCGATCAGCGGCATGCGGGAGGCTTCGACCTCGTCCTCGATGGTCTCGTCGGCGGGGCTCGGCTGGTCGGTCATCAGCTACGCTCTTCAGCCGGAGGCACCAGGGACGGCGCAGCGACGATCTCGGTCGACTGCACGTCGGTCGACGGCAGGTTGGCAGGCGGCGGAGCCGGCCGGGCGATCGGCGCAGCGGGAGCCTCCGCCGGCAGCGTGAAGGCGAGGTCGCGCTGGATAGGCTCGGCCGACGGCGGCGCAGGCGGCGGAGACACAGCCGCGGGCGCAACAGCCGTCGTCTTCGGCTTGGAGGCACGAGGCTTCCTGGCGACGGTCTCAGAAGCCTGTTCGGCAACGGTGGCGGGCTCGGCGCTCGCAACCTTCGGCTTCGCGGCGCGCTTGGCCGGCGCCTTCGCCACGGCAGGAGCAGCGTCAGCAGCGGCGTCTACGGCCGTCGCCTCGGTCCTGGGCTTCCGCTTGCGCGGCGCGGGCTTCGGGGCGGCTTCGACCTCGGCCGGTCGATCGACCGGCAGCGGATTGGCCGCCGGGACGAGGTCGGCGTCGGTCATCGGCTGCGCCAGCTGCTGGGCGGGCGGCACCACGGGCGCAGGAGCCGGCTTTGCCACCGGCTCGGGCCTCGCAAGCGCGGCCTGGATCGGATCGAGACTCTTGCGAATCTCGTTCATCGGATTGAGGCCGCGGATCTCGTTGATCGAATCCTTGACGCCGTCGAGCTCAGCCTCGCGCAGCGCCTCGTTGAACTGGCTCTGGAACTCGCCGGCCGTCTTGCGCAGCTTCGAGACCATGCGGCCGGCCGCGCGCAGCATCGGCGGCAGGTCCTTGGGGCCGACCACCACGATCGCCACGATGGCGATCAAGAGGATTTCGCTCCAGCCTATATCAAACATCGATCCACGCCCGCCGACATGCCGAGAGACGCCCCGTCAGCGACACGGCGGCTCCAACTGCCAGGCGGCCTCTCGAAGACTAGCTGGTACGCGTCTTTTCGTCGGTCGTCGATGTGACGATATCGCCGGGCTTGTGGTCGAGATTGCCGGTCGGGCGCGCCACGGTCTCGTCGTCGTCGGCGAGCCCCTTCTTGAAGCTCTTCACACCCTTGGCGACGTCGCCCATGACATCGGAAATCTTGCCCTTGCCGAACAGCAGAAGCACGATCACCAGCACGATCAGCCAGTGCCAAATGCTCAGTGAACCCATGAAACCTCTCCAAAGCGCCTCATGCGGCGCAGCCATGCCGAGTTATCGCAGACCCTTCCGGCCGCCGCAACTGACCGAAACCCTATCCCGCATGTAGGGCTATTCTGCGGCCTTATCAAACACCAGCACGTCGCGCTGTTCGAGCGCGATCGAAACGGTATCCCCCGTCACGAAGGGAAGTGGGCCGCGCGTGCGCACCTTGACCGGCAGATCGCGGCCGGCGACGACGACGTCGTAGAGATCGACCTCGCCGAGGAAGCGGTGGCCGACGACACGCCCGGCGACGCCGGCGTCACCGAAATGGATGCCCTGCGGCCTGATCCCGACGGTGACGGGGCTGCCGTCGGGACGGCCATGCGCCTCGACGGTGCCCGCCGGCGTCTCGACGAGCCCGCGGCGGACGACGCCTTCGAACTCGTTCATCTCCGAGAAGAACCGCGCTGCGTAGAGATCGACCGGCCGCTCGTAGAGATCGCGCGCCGTGCCGACCTGCAGCAGCCGCCCGGAGCGCATCAGGGCGATGCGGTCGCTCATCCGCATCGCTTCTTCCGGGTCATGCGTGACGACGATGCAGGTAGCGCGGGTTTCGCGGATGATGGCCAGCGTCTCGTCCCGCACATGGTCGCGCAGCCGCTTGTCGAGCCCGGAGAATGGCTCGTCCATCAGGAGCACGCCCGGGCGCGGGGCGATGGCGCGGGCGAGCGCGACGCGCTGCTGCTCGCCGCCCGAGAGTTCGTGTGGATAGGCGCTGGCGAAACCTTCGAGGCCGACGCGCTCGAGCGCGATCTGTCCCTGCCGCTCAGCCTCGGCCCGGGGCATCGAAGCGAGGCCATAGATGACGTTCTTGAGGATCGTCATGTGCGGAAAGAGCGCATAGTCCTGGAACATCAGGCCGATGCCGCGCTTTTCCGGCGGCACGTGCATCTTCGGCCCCGCGATCTCGCGGCCATTGATGGTGACGCGGCCGCCCGAGAGCATTTCGAGGCCTGCCGTCACGCGCAGCAGCGTGGTCTTGCCACAACCGGAGCGTCCGAGCAGCGAGACGACCTCGCCGGGCTCAACGGCGAGGTCGATACCGCGCAGCGAAACCTCGCTGCCATAATGGTGAGTGACGCCCTCGAAACCGAGCCGTGCCGCGATCGTGACGCCGACGGTGCCGCGCCGGCCCCAATCGGTGCGTTCGAGCGTCGATGTGCTCGCGGGCGGCGGCGGCTCGATGGACGGCTTGGACTGGGGGCTCATGGCGGCATCGCGTTCAGGTTTGTCGGGGTGGCGCGCACGATCGGCGGCGCCGCTGACAGCGGTCTAGCCCGAACGCGCGCCGGGGTCGACAGGATTGACCGGTTCAGTCCGGCCTGAGGCCCGAGGGCAAGAGGTCGGCGGGATCGAGCGGGTCTTCGTCTTCGGTGAGATCCGGCGCATCGCGCGGCTCCGGGACGGCGAACCCCGGCGGAATCCGCCCATCGAGCAGTCCGGCGCCGCGCAGTTCCTCCAGCCCCGGCAGATCACCGACGGCTTCGAGGCCGAAATGAACAAGGAAGTCCTCGTTGGTGCCATAGGTGATCGGCCGGCCCGGCGTCTTGCGGCGGCCGCGCATGCGCACCCAACCGGTTTCGAGCAGCACGTCGAGCGTGCCTTTCGAGGTCGAGACGCCGCGGATCTCCTCGATCTCGGCGCGCGTCACCGGCTGGTGATAGGCGATGATCGCCAACGTCTCCAAGGCCGCCCGCGACAGCTTGCGCGGCTCCTCGACCTCGCGCTGCAGCAGGAAGGCGAGATCACCGGCGGTGCGGAACATCCATTTGCCGGCGACATGGACGAGATTGACGCCACGGCCTGAATAGGCGTGCTGCAGTTCCCGCAGGAGGCTCGCGATGTCGCTCCCCTCCGGCAGGCGCGCAGCGATCTCGGCAGCGGCGAGCGGCTCGGCGCTGGCAAAGAGGATCGCCTCGACCATGCGGAGCGCCATCCGCTGCGCCTCGGGCGCCAGCGAGGTGATGGCGGTCGGCTCAGCCATCGACGCCCTCGACTTTGGGATCGCGCAGATAGAGCGGCGCGAAAGGAGCGTCCTGCCGGAGGGACAGCTTGCCCTCGCGGACGAGTTCGAGACTGGCGCCGAAAGCGCTGGCCCGGACGCTGGCGCGCGTCTCGGCCGCGGCGAGATAGGGCGATAGAAACACCTCCATCGGCGTCCATTCGGCAATGGCGCCGATCATCCGCTCCAGCAATTCGCGCCCCTCGGCGAGCGACCACACCTGCCGGCGGCGGACATGGACGATCGAGACCATCTGGCGCTGGCGCTGGGCCGCATAGGCGGCGAGGAGTTCGTAGAGCGAGGTCGCATAGAGACTGCGGCGCTGCCGTTCGATCGGCTCGGGCGCCCCGCGCGGAAAGACGTCGCGGCCGGTACGATCGCGATTGACGAGCCGCGCCGCGGCGTCGCGCATCGCTTCGAGCCGCTGCAGGCGGAAGGCGAGCGCGGCGGCGAGTTCCTGGCCACTCGGCTCCCCGCCTGCCGGCGGCTCCGGCAGCAGCAGCTTCGACTTCAGAAAAGCGAGCCAGGCCGCCATCACCAGATAATCGGCGGCGAGTTCGAGCCTCAGCTTCCGCAGGTGCTCGATATAGGCGAGATACTGATCAGCGAGCGCGAGGATCGAGATCTTCGCGAGATCGACCTTCTGGTTGCGGGCGAGCGCCAGCAGCAGGTCGAGCGGACCCTCGAAACCGTCGACGTCGACGACGAGCGGAACGGCCTCGTCGGCCTGGAACCGCTCCGGCCGCCCCCAGCCATCCCGCTCCCGCTCGATCTCGCGCGCCGGTTCCGCCATCGCCCGCCTCAGACCGTTGCCGGGGGCCAGCCCGACCGCTCGGCCAGAACGAGAAATTCCGCCTCGGCAGCCTCGCGGTCGAGCGGATGGGCCGGCTGGCGATGGTCGAGCGCCGCCGCGGCGCGTTCGGCGGCTCGGCCGGCCAGCGCCGGAACAGCCCCGGCAACGGCGCGCATTTCGGCCATCTCGCCATTGCAATGGAGAACCAGATCGCAACCCGCGCCGATCACACGCCGCGCGCGGTCGGCAACGTCGCCGCCGAGCGCCTTCATCGAGAGGTCATCGCTCATCAACAGGCCGTCGAAGCCGATCTTGCCGCGGATGACGCTGTCGATCACCAGGGGCGAAGTCGTCGCCGGCCGCTCCGGATCGATCGCCGTGAACAGGATATGCGCCGTCATCGCCATCGGCAGTTCGGCCAGCGCGCGGAAGGGCGCGAAATCGGTCCTCACCAGCGTGGCGAGGCTGGCGGTGACTTCCGGCAGGCCGTGATGGCTGTCGACCACGGCGCGGCCATGGCCCGGCATATGCTTCATCACCGGCAGCACGCCGCCGGCCATCAGCCCCTCCGCGGCGGCAGAGCCGAGCAGCGCGACGAGACCCGGATCGGTGCCATAGGCGCGGTCGCCGATCGCCGGATGCGTCTCATGCGTCGCGACGTCCAGCACCGGCAGGCAATCGACGGTGATGCCGAGATCGGCGAGGTCGGCGGCAATCAGGCGGCCCTGCAGCCAGGCCATGCGCCGCCCTGCGGCCTCGTCGCTCTCGAAGAGCTTGCCGGCATGACGCGCCGCGGGGCGGTTCGGCCAGAGCGGCGGGCCGATCCGCTGGACGCGACCCCCTTCCTGGTCGATCAGGACCGGACGATCGGGATCGCCGAGGATGTCACGGAAGCTCGCCACGAGATCGCACACGGCCTCGGCCGTGCCGATGTTCCGCTTGAAGAGAATGAGGCCCCAGGGCTGCTCATCGCGGAAGAACGCGATCTCGTCTGCAGTGAGGGCCTTGCCGGCACAGCCGGAAATGAATGCCTTGGCTGTCATGCGCACGCTGCTCGCTGGGGCCCCGGCGCGGCGGTCGGCGATTCGTTGGGCGGCGGGGCGTATGAAGGGTTCCGCGCTTCGGCGGGTGAAAGCAAGCCCGGCCGCCCGCTGCCCACAAGGGACAGGATGGGCGGCCGGCTCAGGGATCAGTTCTTCTGGACGATGCAGTCGCCGCCGGCGGCGCGCAGCTGCTCGCAGAACGAGACGGCTTCGTCACGCGTCGCCATCGGGCCGACGCGGGCACGATAGTAGACGCCCTTAGCGCCGAGATCGGCCTTGGCGACGTCAGGCGCACGATTGCCGAGCACGCTCGGGAACTTCTTCTGCAGGTTCTTGTAGGCAGCGACAGCCGCAGCCTCAGTCCGCTGCGACGACACCTGGACGACGAACCCGCCGCTGGAGGGCGCGGACGCCGCCGGAGCCGCCTGCGGCTTGACCGCCGCTGGCGTCGGAGCGGCCGCAACCTCGGCCGGAGCAGGCTTCGGGGCCGGAGCAGCATCCGGCGGGGCCAGCTGCGACGTATCCTTGGCCGGTGCGGTCAGTGTGTCGAGCGGCTGCGTGCCACCGTCGGCCGGAGCCGCCGCCTCGGGCGCCGTGGCGACGACGGTCGGCGCAGCGGCGGGCGCCGATGCGGCCGGCGCAGGAGCCGTGTCTACAGCCGGTGCGCCGCCGCGGGGCGCCGCCTCGCTGGAGACGATGGTGCCGTCGGGCTTCACCACGACGGTGCGGACCTTGCGCGGCCCGGCGTCGTCGCCCGTATCGGGGGCTGCCGCATCGGTGCCGCCCGGAACGGCCGGCGAGGACGACTGGTCGCCGGGGCCGCCGGGCAGAATGATGCGCGAAATCTCGCGGCTCGCCTGGCTCTCGTTCGACTGCGCCGCAGCGTCGGCGGTGCCGTCATCGGGGATCTGCAGCTGCTGCGGCGAGCCCTTGTCGGGATCGGCGCGATCATAGATCAGCTTGTTCTGCTGCGCATTCGGATCGGTGACCGGCTTTACCTCGGGCGCGACCTTGGTCGGGCTCTGGTCGGCCGCGATGACCTGCGGCGCACCGCCGCTGACCGAAGAACGACCCTTGAGCGCAAAGGCGGCGACACCGCCGACCACGACGACCGCAAGGACGACGCCGATCGTGATCAGGGCCTTGCGCGAACGGCGCGGCGCCTCCTCCTCGTATTCCGGCTCATCGGCATAGAAGCCGTCATCGTTTTCGTAATCGGCGCGAAGATCGTCGTCGTCGACGTAATCGTCTTCGTAATCGACCTCTTCGCGAGCAGCGACGGGCGGCGGTGCGACCGGGCGACGCTGCTGCGCAGCCTCGGGGACGCGGCCACGTCCAAAATCGGGAGCGGCGACATAGGGATCCGGCGCAGCCGACTGGGGCGCGGCGGCGCGCGGCGGCGCAACCGGCGCACCCGGACGCATCGCCATGTGATCGAAGCTCTCGGCACGCGGGGCCGGTGCGGCGGCGCGCGGGGCGGCCGGGCGGGGCGGCTGCGGCACCCTCTGTTCGGTCAAGCGTGGCTCGGTCAGTCGCGGCTCGGCAGAGACCCGCGGTTCGGCCGACACCCTCAGCTCAGACATGCGCGGCTCGGCGACACGCGGCTGCGGCGCCTGGCGGGCGTTCGGATCGAACGAGGATTGCAGGTCGCTCAGCAGCTCGGCTTCGAGATCGAACGAGAGATCGCGCGAAGCGGCACCGCGACCCTGCTGCGGCGCGCGCTGCGGCTCGGGCTGGCGATAACGGGAACCGAGGATCTCATCGAAGCTCTCGTTTCCGGAAACGATCCGGGCGAGCTCAACCAGGGGATCGTCCTCCGGAAGGTCGGCCGCATCGCTGCGGCGCGGCTGCGCCTCCGTCGCCGGACGGCGCGCCTGGGACTTCTCGAAGCGATCTGCCATCGCGCTCCACTCTCCGCCTGGCCGCTCGGAAGCGGCCGAATTACGCTGATGAAAGAGTTGCTTAGCGCATCTCTTCCGGTGCGCTCACGCCGAGCACATCGAGCCCGGATGACAGCACCAGCTTTATGGCGTGAACAAGGGCAAGCCGAGCCGAGGTCAATGCTGGCTGATCAGGGTTAATAAAGCGTAATTGCGGCATATCCTTGCCCCGGTTCCACTGCTGGTGGAACTCGGCGGCGAGTTCATAGAGGTAGAAGGCGACGCGGTGCGGCTCATGCGCTTCGGCCGCGCCCTCGATGAGGCGCGGGTATTCTGCGAGCCTGCGCTGAAGACCGATCTCACCCTGGTCCTGAAGCAGCAAAAGGTCTGCTCCGGCAAGGGCTTGCACCGACAAGTCGATATCCGGAATCTCGATTGCAGCATTGCGCAGGATCGAGGCGGCACGGGCATGGCCGTACTGGACATAGAAGACGGGATTGTCCTTCGACTGCTCGGTGACTTTCTGGAAGTCGAAGTCGAGCGGCGCGTCGCTCTTGCGATAGAGCATCATGAAGCGGACCGCGTCGCGGCCGACCTCCTCCACCACGTCGCGCAGCGTCACGAAATCGCCCGAGCGCTTCGACATCCGCACGGGCTCGCCGGCCCGGTAGAGCTTGACCAGTTGGCACAGCAGCACCTCGACGCTGACGGTGCCGTTCGAGAGCGCGCGGCCGAGCGCCTGCAGGCGCTTCACATAGCCGCCATGGTCGGCGCCGAGGACGTAGATCAGGCGATTGAAGCCGCGATCGACCTTGTCCTTCATGTAGGCGACGTCACCGGCGAAATAGGTGTAGCTGCCGTCGGATTTGACCAGAGGGCGATCGATATCATCGCCGACATCGGTCGCGCGGAACAGGAGTTGCTCGCGGTCTTCCCAATCGTCGGGAAGCTGGCCCTTCGGTGGCGGCAGCGTGCCACGATAGACGAAGCCACGTTCGGTCAGGCTCTCGATCGTCGAGGGAATGCGGGCGCCGAGCGAGGCCTCGGAGAAGAAGACGTCGTGATGGACATTGAGCAGCGCGAGATCATCGCGGATCATCGCCATCATCATGTCGATCGCGGTCTGCCGGACGATCGGCAGCCACTCGGCCTCGTCCATCGCCAGCAGCGCAGCGCCATGCTGCTCGGCGAGCACGACGCCGACCGGCTGCAGATAATCGCCGGGATAGAGGCCTTCGGGGATCGTGATCGCCTCGCCGAGCGCCTCGCGGTAGCGCAGGAACGCCGAGCGAGCGAGGACATCGACCTGCCCGCCGGCGTCGTTGATGTAATATTCCTTGGTGACGCCATAGCCGGCGACCGCGAGCAGATTGGCCAGCGCATCGCCGACGACGGCGCCGCGGCAGTGGCCGACATGCATCGGGCCGGTCGGGTTCGCGGAGACATATTCGACATTCACCGCCGTGCCCGACCCGACCGTGCTGCGGCCGTAACCGAGGTCTGCCGTGATCAGCGCCTGGAGCGCGCGGGCGCGATAGGCTTCCGAGAGCGTCAGGTTGATGAAGCCCGGGCCCGCGACATCGACCGAGGCGACGTCGGCATCATCGCGCAGCCGGCCGGCGACGGCCTCGGCGAGATCGCGCGGCTTCATGCCGAGCGGCTTTGCCAACACCATGGCGGCGTTGGTGGCGAGATCGCCATGGGCGGCATCGCGCGGCGGCTCGACCACGATGCGCGACAGATCCAGTCCGTCATGGCCGCCGGCCGCGAGGATGACCTCGACAGCCGATGTGACGCGCGCGGTGAAATCGCGGAATATGTTCATGATCGGACGGACGCTTTCGGCGAAGCTTGCAGGGACGCTGGCGCCTAGCCCAAATCGGGCCATGCGTCAAACAGGCGCTTGTGCTCGCGCAGCGCATAGCGGTCGGTCATGCCGGCGAGAAAATCCGCGATCCGGCGGGCGCGGCGAACGGGATCGGCATCATCGGCGCCGGCCCGCCACTCGTCCGGCAACGCCGTGGGATCGCCCAGATAACGCTCGAACAGCCGCTCGACGACGCCTTCGGCGGCGCGCATGACGTTCATCACGCGCTCATGGCGGTAGACGTGCTGCCTGAGATAGGCCTTCACCGCCCGGTCGCCCTCGGCGACGCCTTCGGAAAAGCCGATCAGCGGCCGACCGAGCCGGCGGACATCGTCGGCCGAGCCCGGCTTCGTCTCGTCGATCCTGCGGAGCGCCTCGCGGATGACGTCCTCGATCATGAGCGTGATGACGCGCCGGACGATCTCGTTGATGCGGCGCGGGCCGCCGACGCCAGGATGCTCGCGCGCGATCGCCGCCATGATGCCGGCGAGGAACGGCACCTCGGCCAGTCCCTCGACATCGAGCAGCCCGGCGCGAAGGCCATCGTCGATATCGTGCGCGTCATAGGCGATGTCGTCGGCAATCGCTGCAGCCTGCGCCTCGGCCGAAGCGAAGGTCGAGAGTTCGAGATCCTGTTCCGCCGAATAGGCCCGGATCGCCGCCGGCAGCGCGACTGGATCGCCACCCGGCGGCAGCAGCGGACCGTTATGCTTGACGAGCCCCTCCAGCGTCTCCCAGGCGAGGTTGAGCCCGTCGAAATCCGGATAGCGCCGCTCGAGCTTCGTGACGACGCGAAGGCTCTGCGCGTTGTGGTCGAAGCCGCCATAGGGCGCCATCACGCGGTCGAGCGCCCGCTCGCCGGCATGGCCGAACGGCGTGTGGCCGAGGTCATGCGACAGCGCCACTGCCTCGGCGAGATCCTCGTCCAGCCTGAGCGCGCGGGCGATGGCGCGGGCGATTTGCGCCACCTCGATCGTATGCGTCAGGCGGTTACGGAAATGATCGCCCTCGTCGAACAGAAACACCTGCGTCTTGGCATTGAGACGGCGGAAGGCTGTCGAATGGATGATGCGGTCGCGGTCGCGCTGAAACGGCGTTCGCGTCGGGCTCGCGGGCTCTGGATGCAGGCGGCCACGGCTCGCCGCGGGATCGGCGGCAAATGCCGCCCGCCCTGCACCGCCGAAACCGATCAATCCGCCGAATTCGCCCTGCACGCTGCCGCCACCCATCCATCCGGCGCATTGACACTGCCGATCGCGTTCTTAACTATCGCGAAGGGCCCGCCAACAATAGGCCGGCTACGGAACATCCTCATGACGACCGCAACGCTCGACATCTCGCTTTCCGACCGCGCCGCCAAGCGCATCGCGCGCATCCTTTCCAAGGAAGCGGCGGGCATGGCGCTGCGGATCAGCGTTTCGGGTGGCGGCTGCTCCGGGTTCCAGTATGGCTTCGATCTCGACGCCGCGCGCAATCCCGACGATCTCGTCATCGAAAAGAACGGCGCCACGGTGCTGATCGATTCGGTCTCGATCCCGTTCATGGAAGGGTCGGAGATCGATTTCGCCGACGACCTGATCGGTCAGTCGTTCCAGATCAAGAATCCGCTGGCGACCTCGTCCTGCGGCTGCGGCACCAGCTTCGCGATCTGAGGGCGAGGCTGCCCCGTGCCTCCCCGCCACTCCGTCGGGCGAGGTGACGATCCGCTTGACCTAGATGCGGCTCTCCCCTTCCGCAGCCCGCAGCCCGGCATCCTCGATCTGGATCGTCGTGTGGCCGATGCCGAACTGGTTGCGCACGGTGTCGGTCGCCTCGCCCAGCACGCGGCGCGCGTCGGCCATGTCGGCGACGACGAGATGGCCGCTCATGGCGTTGATGCCTGACGTCACCGTCCAGACATGCAGGTCGTGCACGGCGATGACGCCGGGCAGCGCCTCCAGCGCCCGCGCGAGACCGGCGACATCGATTTCGGGCGGCGCGCTCTCCATCAGGATATGCACCGCCTGGCGCAGCAGCACGAAGGTGCGCGGCACGATGAACAGCCCGATGGCCGCGCCGACGATCGGATCGGCCAGTTCCCAGCCGGTGGCGAGCACGATCGCGGCGGCGAGCAGGACGCCGACCGAGCCGAGCATGTCGGCGAAGACCTCGAAATAGGCGCCCTTGACGTTGAGGCTCTCGGACGAGCCGGCGGCGAGCAGCTTCATGCTGCCGAGATTGACGACCAGCCCGGCGATGGCGACGACGAGCATCGGTCCGCCCATGACGTCGGGCGGATCGAAGAAGCGCCCATAGGCCTCGTAGAGAATGAAGACGGTGACGAACAGCAGCACGACGGCGTTGGTCAGCGCGGCGAGTACCTCGGCGCGGACGAAGCCATAGGTGCTGCGAGCCGTCGCCGGCCGCTCGGCGAAGCGGATGGCGAGGAGAGCGAGCGCGAGGCCACCGGCATCGGTCAGCATATGGGCGGCGTCGGCGAGCAGGGCGAGGCTGCCTGTCCACAGGCCTGCCACGACCTCGACGACCATGAAGCCAGCCGTCAGCGCCAGCGCAGCGGCGAGACGCCCTTTGTGGCGCGCGCCCGCCGTCGCGGCCGCACCATGCCCCTGCCCACCATGCATCGCTCACCCGCCCGTCGCGCTCAACCCGGATCGCACCATTCTAGCCGCAGGCAAAGGCCGGCGCCTGCAGGAAATCACTCAGGCGGGGTGGATCGAAACGTTAAGCGCCGCGAAGGCGGCCAGCGCGGTCGCCGGCGCCGTCACCTCGGTGACCAGATGCGTGATGGCCGAGGCCGGCGCGACGTAATAGGGCGCGGCCGTCGAGAGCTTGTCGGCGGTCGCGGCCACGGCCACGGCCCGGCTGTTCGCCACCATCGAACGCTTCGCCTCGGCATCGTCGGCCCCGAACACCGTCACCCCGGCCGAGGCATCGAGGGCGCAGGCGCCGAGGAAGACGAGGTCGGCCCGCAGCCGATCGATGGCGCGGAGCGTCTCGCCACCAAGGCAGGCACCGGTCGGCGCGTCGAAGCTCCCGCCGAGCACGATGAGCGAGACATCCGGGTTATCGGCCAGCACGGAAGCGACGCCGAGCGCGTTGGTCGCGACGGTCAGCGCGAGGCCGGGCGGAATCGCGCGGGCGATGGCGATATTGGTGGAACCCGCATCGATGTAGACGAATTGACCCGAGCCCAGCAGCGAGACCGCAACAGCCGCGAGCCTCGCCTTCGCCTCCGGAGCGATCGTCGCGCGCTGGCGCAAAGAACCGCGGTCGGTCGCGGCGGCGACTGCACCGCCATAGACGCGGCGGCAATCCCCTGCCCGCGCCAGGGTCCGGAGGTCGCGCCGAACCGTGTCCTCCGAAACGCCGAAGCGCGTGACGAGGTCGGTGGCGAGCACCTGGCCGTCGGCGGCCAGCAGGCCGCGGATGACGCGATAGCGCTCATCGGCGAGAATGTGAATGTTCATGCCCATTGATGCCTGTTCTTGCATGATTGGGGTCGGCGTGCAATATCTCGCTCCCGTCCAGGTGCTGCTTCGGCCCGCCTCCCGCCCCTCCGTCGAACGAGACCAGCGATGCGCTTCGGCCTGCCGCTCCGCCCCCAGCACCGCATCTACGCCGCCTTTGCCATCTATGCCTTCAGCATGGGGAACATCTTCCCGCGCCTGCCCGACATCAAAGCGGCGATGGGCGTGCAGGAAGGCGCGCTCGGCCTCAGTCTCATCGGCACGCCGCTCGGCACGCTGGTGTCGCTCACGGTCGCCGCGCCCTATCTGGAGCGGATCGGATTCCGCCGCGCGCTGCTGGCGCTGATCCCGCTCGTCGCTCTCGGCTATGCGATCGCGAGCCACGCGCCGAGCCCGCTCGCCTTCTTCGTGCTGCTGTTTCCGGTCGGCATGCTGCTCGGCTGCGTCGAGATCATCCTGAATGTCGAGGCCGACCGGACTGAGCTGCTGATCGGTCGACGGATCATGAACCGGGCCCACTCGTTCTGGAGCATCGGCTTCTTCAGCGCTGGCATCGCCGGCGGCGCCATGGCTCATCTCGGCCTTTCGACGCAGTTGCACCTGGCGCTGATCGTGCCGCTCTCGATGCTCGGCGTCGCGCTGTTCCTCGGCAGCTATGTCCCCTCGCCGAAGCGCGAGACGAGCGAAGGCGGGGCGACGCCGAAATTCGCACGCCCGACCCCGGCCATTCTCGTTCTCGTCGCGGTCACGCTGTCGGCGATGCTGATGGAGGGCGCAAGCCTCGACTGGTCGGCGATCTATATGCGCAGCGTTTTCGAGGCTGGTCCGTTCCTCGCCGCCTTCGCCGTCGCCGTGTTCGCCTTCTCGCAGGCGACGACCAGGTTCTTCGCCGACAGCTTCGTCGACCGCCATTCGCCGGCGGCGGTCGCGCGGACGCTCATCGTCGTGATGACGATCGGTATCGCGCTGGTCTATTTCTCGCCGGCGGCGGCGGTTTCGCTCATCGGCTTCGCCCTGCTCGGCATTGGCAGCGGCACGCTGTTCCCGCTCGCGGTTTCGGCCGCGGCGCAGCGCACGGACCGACCGGCGGCGATCAATGTCGCGGCGCTGACGCAGATTTCATTCGTGGTGTTCCTGCTCGGGCCGCCGCTGCTCGGCTTCGTCGCCGAGCATTGGGGCATCCGCGCCTCGTTCGGCATAGGCCTGCCGTTGGTCGTGGTCAGCTTCTGGACCGCCGGCGCGCTCGGCCGCAAACCCGTCCACGCCGAGCCCGAGGGCGAGGCCGTCGCCAAGGCCTCGGCGCATCAGGACGCGTTCTGACGCGTCGGGTAGCCGCTACTGGAAGGACGGCTCTGTGAAGCTTCGGAGCTTGCGCGAATGGAGCCGCTCGGGCGCCATCTCGCGCAGCTTCTCGAGCGCGCGGATACCGATCTCGAGATGCTGGCCGACCTGGGTCCGGTAGAACTCCGACGCCATGCCGGGCAGCTTCAGTTCGCCATGCAACGGCTTGTCGGAAACGCAAAGCAGCGTGCCGTAGGGAACGCGGAAGCGGAAGCCGTTCGCCGCGATGGTGGCCGACTCCATGTCGAGCGCCACCGCGCGCGATTGCGAGAAGCGCTGCACCGGCTCGCGGTGATCGCGCAGTTCCCAGTTGCGGTTGTCGATGGTCGCCACCGTCCCGGTGCGCATGATGCGCTTCAAGTCGTAGCCCTGCAGCCCGGTCACTTCCTCGACCGCCTCTTCGAGCGCAACCTGAACCTCGGCGAGCGGCGGGATCGGGATCCAGCTCGGAAGATCGGCGTCGAGGACGTGATCCTCGCGGACATAGCCATGCGCCAGCACATAATCGCCGAGCGCCTGGCTGTTCCGGAGGCCGGCGCAATGGCCGAGCATCAACCAGGCATGCGGGCGCAGCACCGCGACGTGGTCCGTGATCGTCTTGGCGTTGGACGGGCCGACGCCGATATTGATCATCGTGATGCCCGAGGACGCGCCGAATTTCAGGTGATAGGCCGGCATCTGCGGCAGCCGCGGCGGCGCACGGCCGGAGATCGGCTCGGCATGGCCGGCTGGCGTCAGCAGGTTGCCCGGCTCGACGAAGGCCGAATAGCCGCCGCCGCCTTCCGCCATCAGCTTGCGGGCGCGGACGCAGAACTCGTCGATATAGAACTGGTAGTTGGTGAACAGGACGAAGTTCTGGAAATGCTCCGGGTTCGTCGCCGTGTAATGGGCGAGCCGGAACAGGGAATAGTCGATGCGCGGCGCGGTGAAGGGCGCCAGCGGCAGCGGCGTTCCCGGCACGGCCTCATAAGTCCCGTTGACGATCGCGTCGTCGGTGACGGCGAGATCCGGCACGTCGAAGATATCGCGCAGCGGCCGCTCGATCTTCTCGGCGAGCTCGCCCTCGACATGAACACCGTTCGGGAAGGCGAAATGCAGCGGGATCGGCAGGCTGGACGGTCCGATCATGACCGGGACGCCGTGATTGCGCAGGAGCAGGCGGATCTGCTCGGTCAGATAGGCGCGAAAGAGGTCGGGCTGGGTGACCGTCGTCGCATAGTCGCCGGGACCGGCGACATGGCCATAGGCGAAGCGTGTATCGACCTTGGCGAAGCTGGTCGTGCTGATGGCGATACGCGGATAGGTGGCGCGCACCCGGCCTGCCGGCGGCTTGCCGTTCAGAAGCTCGAAGAAGCGATCGCGCAGATGCTTCGTATGCGCATCGTAGATTTCCACCAGGCGATCGACAGCGGCGGCCGCGTCGGTGAAGGCTTCGGTCGGAAACGGCGGCGGCAGGTCGAACGGGATCGTCTCGCGCGGATAGTCTCGGGTCATCATGCATCCCTTGATGGCGCGAGACTGTCGGCCAGCCGGCGCGCCCGGTCAAGGCGTGCCGGCTGGGGCATATCGGACGCTCAGACGAGCTTGGCGTCGAGGGTGATCGGCACGGCCTTCAGCGCCTTGGAGACCGGGCAGCCTTCCTTGGTCGCGGCGGCAATCTGGTCGAAGGCAGCCTTGTCGATACCGGGGACCTTGGCCTCGGTGACGAGCTGGATCGAGGTGATCTCGAACCCGCCGGCAACAGGATCGACCTTGACCTTCGCGGTCGTCTGCACGCTGTCGACCGTATGACCGGCACCGCTCAGTCCCGCGGCGAGCGCCATCGAGAAGCAGGCGGCGTGTGCCGCTGCGATCAGTTCCTCGGGATTGGTCCCGACGCCATTCTCGAAACGCGAGGAGAAATTGTACTGCCCCTCATAGGCGCCGCTGCCGAGCTTCACCGTGCCCTTGCCGGCCTTGAGGTCGCCCGTCCACTTCGCATCGGAAGTCCGTGTCGGCATCGTTCGCTCCCTTCGATTGGTGCCGGCGATTGCCGGCGGGTTGATGGCGGACCATCGTGGCCCTGCCCTCAAGCTAGGGTACCGCGCCGGGGACGCAAGACAGGACCGCGCCGAAAGGCGCTCCCGCCGCGTCAATGCATCGGGAAGCCGCCGTCCTTCGGCCGGACATAGCGCGGCAGGAAGAACGTCAGCACACCGACCAGCACCATCGCCGCCGCGCCGAAGCCTGTCGACCAGACGAAGGCGCTGACGAAATCCTGCGCCGTGACGGCAAGGCGTCCGAAGAAGACGACGCCCGTGAGCGCGATGCCCATCGCGGTCCCGACCTGGCCGACGGCGCTGACGACGCCGGAGGCCGATCCGGCATGGCGCACGGGGACGTCGACCAGCACGAAGTTGAACACCGGCGAGACGATGAGGCCCATGCCGATGCCGCCGACGATCAGCGTCGGGATCATGTCCCACGGCGTGACGTCGTGGCCGAGCCAGTCGGCGGTGAGGCCGAGCCCTGCAATGGCGGCCGCGAGCACGAAGCAGCCGACGGTGAGCACCAGGCGGCCGAAGCGCGGCACCAGCCACGGCCCCGACGCGCTCGCCGCCACGGCGACCCCGAGCGAGAACGGAATACCGGTGAGGCCGGCTTCGAGCACGGAGAAGCCGAGGCCGAGCTGCATGTAGAGCGTCTGCGTCAGGAAGAATCCGCCGACGACGCCGAAGAAGCTGCCGGCGATCAGGATGCCGACGACGAAGGAGCGATAGCGAAAGAGGTCTGGAACGACCAGCGGCGAGCCGTCGATCTTGTCACGCCGTTTCTGGCTCCAGCCGAACAGCACGAACATCGGCAGCGAGGCGGCGATCATGACGAAGCCCCAGGCCGGCCACCCCTGCTCGCGGCCCTGGATCAACGGGAAGGTCAGCAGGATCATCGCCACGAGCGCCAGGATCGTGCCGCCGATGTCGAGCTTCAGGGGATGCGGCGACCGGGCATCGGGCAAGGCGAACCAGGCGGCGATGAGCGCGAAGATGCCGACGGGGACATTGACCAGGAAGATCATGCGCCAGCCAAGGCCGAACAGGCTGGTGGCGACGAGGAGCGCGCCGAGGATCGGCCCGAGCACGCTGGCAAGCCCGGCGATGCCGCCATAATAGGCCGAGATGTGCTGGCGTTCCTTGGGGTCGACATAGAGAATCTGGATCATCGACATGATCTGCGGCACCATGATCGCCGCCGTCGCGCCCTGGAAGAGGCGCGCCGCGACGAGGCCGTGACCGGTCGTCGAGAAGCCGCACACCGCCGAGGCGATGGTGAAGCCGGCCATGCCGATGAGAAACATCGTCTTGTAGCCGTAGATGTCGCCGAGACGGCCGCCCGGGATCAGGAAGAGCGCGAAGGTGAGCGCATAGCCGGCGACGATCCACTGGATCGCTGCATAATCGGCGCCGATGCCGTTCTGGATCGAAGGGATCGCGACGTTGACGATCGTGCCGTCGAGGATGTCCATGAAGAAGGCGAGCAGCACGACGAGGATGGCAATGCGCCGGGCCATGCCGGTGAGCGGCGGCTCGGCCGCGATGTCTGCTTCGGCACTCCTCTGCGCATCCAACGCATCGTCTCCTTCTGGTCACCGCGGGTTCCGCGACCCGGCGACGGAATCGCCGCGAGGATATATACGGAATTTGCAGCGATGCGGTGCCACTTCGCGCGCTGCGGCGGATCGACCGCAAGGCTTTCCCCAGAGAGCCCCTCCACGCGATGGCGGGACCCTATGCACCGCCGCGCCCAGGCACTAGTCTCGCGCCATGAAAATCGCCACCTGGAACATCAACGGCATCAGGGCCCGCATCGAGACCGCGGTCGCCTGGGTGCGCGAGGCCGCGCCGGACATCGTCTGCCTGCAGGAGATCAAGACGGTCGACGAGGGTTTCCCCGCGGCGGCCTTCGAAGACCTCGGCTACAATGTAGCAACACATGGCCAGAAGGGCTTCAACGGCGTCGCGCTGCTGTCCAAGCTACCCTTCGACGAGGTCAATCGCGGGCTGCCGGGGGATGAGGGCGACGAGCAGGCGCGCTTCATCGAGGGCGTCTTTTCGGTTCCCTCGGGCGCGCTCCGCGTCGTCTCGCTCTATCTGCCGAACGGCAATCCGATCGGCACGGAGAAATTCGCCTACAAGCTCGCCTGGTTGGAACGGCTGCGGCGCTGGGCGGGGGAACGGCTGCTGACCGAGGAGCCGCTGGTGCTCGGCGGAGACTACAACGTCATCCTCGAGCCGCGTGATGCCAGGGATCCTTCGCTCTGGACTGGTGACGCACTTTACCAGCCCGAGAGCCGGCAAGCCCTGCGCGCGATCGAGACGCTCGGCTTCACCGATGCGCTCCGCGCTACGACCGATGCCGGGGATCTCTACACCTTCTGGGATTACCAGGCGGGTGCCTGGCAGAAGAACAACGGCATCCGCATCGATCATCTGCTCTTGTCGCCGCAAGCCGCTGACCGCCTCCGTGCCGTCGGCATCGACAAGCATGTGCGGGCCTGGGAAAAGCCGTCCGACCACGTCCCGGTCTTCGTGGAGCTTTCGCTGTGATCGAGGCGCTGACGGGCGGATGCCTCTGCGGCCGCATCCATTACCGGATCGACAAGGCGCCGACGGTCGTCAGCCACTGCCATTGCCGGCTGTGCCAACTTGCAGGCGGCAGCCTGTTCATCACCTGGGCCACCTTCGATGCCTCGGCCTTCGTGCTGACGGCCGGCACCCCGGCGATCCACGAATCCTCCGCGACCGGCCGGCGTCATTTCTGCGCCGACTGCGGCACGCCGCTGATGATGACGATGACCGACGACGACCGCGTCGTGGACATCACGCTCGCCTCGCTCGACGAGCCGGACCGCTTCCCGGTCGACCAGAACATCTGGGTCGGCAGCCGGCGCACGGCCGCGAAGGGTTTCGACGCTGATCTGCCCTCGCATTACGACGAGCCGCAGGCCTGACGGCAGCCCGATCGACCGACCAGACAGCCCTCGCGTCGGCGGTTGAATTTCCTCCTTCGATCGATCGCGCCTTCGGGCGCCGCGCGCACGCTGAACTTCAGCGACACGGCGCCCGAAGGTTCCGCGGATCGGCCGAGAGGCATCTGTTGCCGGCGTTTACCGCCGGCACGGGCGGACCCACCCGCCCCGCTCTCGGCCCGCGGCGTCTCAGCCCGTCACACGCCTGTTGCGCCATGCATTGAGAAGACGAGCCAGGCTGTAGGGGAACCACGTCGGCACACCCGAGAACGGATGCCCCTTGGGCAGCATCAACCGGTTTCGTTTCGCGCGCCGCGCCTCGAAGCGCGCGCGCCGCGCGCTCATCGGCAAGGGGTAGTTGCTCACCACAGGATCAACGGGCCTCTGGGTCATCTGACTCTCGAAACTCCAACTTCATCATGTTTGAAATGCTGCATTGCACAATAATGCATGCACCACAGCGCAATCAGGAAAAGTGTTATCGTGCGGTGACTTACGATTCTTCGACTGGCCGGCTGCAAGCGTAAGCTAGGCACTGGCGGGAGCGGTTTGCAGTGGAACAATTTGGACAGCGCGGCGGCGACGAGCGGCCGGACGAGGCGGCCGATGGCGCCGAAATGGCCATGGAGCGAGCGTGAACATCCACCGCCACCAGCTGCCGTCAGGGTGCAGTTTGCTCACGCGGGCCGATGCGACCGAGCACACCGAGGTGATCCGCTCCACCCCCGGTTTCGACGCCGCTGCGATCAAGGTGGCGCGCGGCCTCAAGGAGAGCCATGAGGCCGGACGCCCGCTCAATTTCCTGATGAGCGATCGCGGCAAGATCTTCTGCCTGCTCGGAGCGCTTCATCTCCATGCCCGCCCGGACGAGAAGGGCCAGGGACTGACCCCAGGGCGCCTCGCGGCTCTCTGCGGCCAGGCGGGCGTCTGCAGCCGTGGGCGGGCATTCGCCACGCTCGGCGCCCTGCGCTGGGCCGGGTTCGTCAAGCCGGTCGAAGGCGAGGGCCGCGGCTTTGGCGCTGCGCTCGCGCCGACCGAAAAGATGCTGGCAACACTGCGCGAGCGCTGGATCGACCAGATGTCCATCCTCGCCTTGCTCGATCCACGCGGGCGCGCGGCGCGCGAGAAGCTCGAAGCGGATCCCTCCTTCGTTCTGGAGATCGCGAACGGCTTCTTCTTCGTCTATCGGACCGGCTACCGGGGGCTCGACCATGCGCCGCGACTGAAGCGGCTGGCGGAGCACAAGAATGCGATGACGCTGCTGATCGACAGCTTCCTCGCACAGATCGATGGCACGGCCTTGCCGCCGATCGCGACGATCGCCCGCAAGCAGGGTGTCTCGCGCGCCCAGGTCCGCAAGATCCTGCAGATTGCGGTCGAAGACGGGCTGCTGGCCATCGGCGAGGACGAGTCCAAGCACGTGCCGACACCCGTGCTGCATGGCGAGATGAACAATCTTCTGGCCGCGATCATGGCCTATTTCTCGCTGGCCGCAGCGAGCGCGCTGGCAGCCGGAGAGCGACCGCAGCTCATGACGATGGCCGATGCCTGACGGCTCCCGCCGCGCCACACGGTGCCAGTGGATGGATCGACCTGCAGGACATCTCAACTGACACAACGTTGTCAGTTGCGCTTGACTAGGGTTCAATCCCCGAGGGCCGACGACGAGGCTGGCGATGAACTCCAATGTGCTCGAAATCCGCTCGTTCCGATTGCGCCCGGGTGCCGACGAACGGGCGCTCCTCGATGCCGCCGGCGAGACCACGCGGCTCTTCAGGAGCCAGCGCGGCTTCATGGCCCGTTCGATTGCGCGCGGCGAGAACGGCAGCTGGACCGAAATCGTCCACTGGCTCGACCAGGCTTCGGCGAACGCCGCCGGGGAAAGGCTGCGCCAGGCGGACGTCGCCCGCGCCTATGCCGAGTTGATCGACATGCCGACATTGCAGGCTGGCTATTATCCGCTCGCCCATTTCGGCTGACGGCGATGCGGCGCGCCGACCGGCTGTTCGAGATCGTGCAGTTGCTCCGTGGCGCCCGGCTTCGCACGGCCCAGGAGATCGCCGACCATCTAGAGGTCTCGGTAAGGACCGTCTATCGCGACATCGACGCGCTGGTCGGCCGCGGCGTCCCGATCGAGGGCGAGCGCGGCGTCGGCTACATCCTGCGGCCGACGCTTCTGCTGCCGCCGCTCTCCTTTTCGACGATCGAGCTCGAAAGCCTCGCCCTCGGCGCGCGCTTCGTCGAGGCCTGGGGCGATTCCGAGATCGCAGCGGCCGCGCGCGAGGCGATGATCAAGATCGACGCCGTCCTCCCCGAGAGCCATCGCGGAGAGGTATGGCGCGCGAGCATGAAGGTCTATTCGCCCGCCCTCGCCGCCGCGACCGACGGGAAGCTCAAGCTGTTCCGCATCGCGACGCGCAGCCAGCAGAAGATGGAGATCACCTATCGCAGCCTCGACGAAGCGCAGACGAAGCGCATCGTCCGCCCGCTCGCCATCGAGGCCTGGGGCCATGCCTGGACCGCGACGACCTGGTGCGAGCTGCGCGAGGACTTCCGCACCTTCCGCCTCGACCGGATCGAGGAGGCGCGGATGCTGGATGAGCGCTTCAAGACGGAGAAGGGCCGCTCGCTGGCCGACTTCCTCGAGCGGCTGCGCAATGAGGGTCGGCCGCGCACACCGCGGCCGCCCTGACCGCGGTCATTTCGGGAATTCGATCCCCATCTCGCGGTAGCGCTCGGGATCATCGCCCCAGTTCTCGCGCACCTTCACGAAGAGGAACAGGTGCACCGGCCGCTCGGCCATCTCCTGGATCTCCGCCCGCGCCGCCATCGAGATCGCCTTGATCGTCTCGCCGCGGCGGCCGATCACGATCTTCTTCTGGCTCTCGCGCTCGACATAGATGGTCTGCTCGATCCGGGCCGAACCATCGCCCTGGTCCTTCCACTGCTCGGTCTCGACCGTCGAGGCATAAGGCAATTCATCATGCAGCCGCAGGAACAGCTTCTCGCGTGTGATCTCCGCCGCCAGCGCGCGCAGCGGCAGGTCGGACATCTGGTCCTCGGGATAGAGCCAGGGACCGGGCGGCACCGCGCCGGCGAGATAGGCCATCAGGTCGTTGCAGCCATCGCCCTTCAGCGCCGAGATCATGAATGTGCGATCGAACTTCGCCGTCGCATTGGCCTTCTGGGCAAGCTCCAGCAGCGTCTCGCGGCGGACGGCGTCGATCTTGTTGATGATGAGGATGCGCGGCTGATGCACCGCGGCGACCTTGTCGAGGATGGCCGCCGTCTCGCCGCCGAGGCCGCGTTCGGCATCGACCAGCAGCGCGACCAGATCAGCATCCTTGGCGCCGCCCCAGGCCGTATCGACCATGGCGCGATCGAGACGGCGCTTCGGGCGGAAGATGCCGGGGGTATCGACGAAGATCAGCTGCGAGGCGCCGGACAGCGCGATGCCGCGCATGATCGCGCGCGTCGTCTGCACCTTGTGCGTGACGATCGAGATCTTGGCGCCGACGAGCTGGTTGAGCAGCGTCGACTTGCCGGCATTCGGCGCACCGATCAGCGCGACGAATCCGCAGCGGGTATCGATCGGCGCCGGCGCGGCTTCGGCCTCGCCGGCCGTGTCGTCGATGTCGTCGTCCTCGATATCGTCGTCGCCGGCCGACTCGATTTCCGGATCGTCCACGGGCGGGTTTTGTTCAGCGGGCGTCATGGGTTTCGGGCCTCCAGACCCCCTGCGCGATCAGGACGGCGGTTGCCGCCTTCTGTTCGGCCTCGCGCTTCGACCGGCCGGCGCCGACAACGGCGTCCATGCCTTCGATTGTAACGGCGACACGGAAGCTCGGCGCATGATCCGGGCCGCTCCGCTCGACGATTTCATAGGTCGGCGCCGCGAGGCCCCGGCCCTGGGCCCATTCCTGCAGCGTCGTCTTGGCGTCGCGAAGAGGGCCGCTCCAGTTGAGCATCCGCTCCTTCCACTGCGTTGCAATGAAAGCGCGCGCCGCCGGCAGGCCGCCGTCGAGATAGAGCGCTCCGATCACCGCCTCGCAGACATCGCCGAGAATCGCGGCCTTCTTGCGGCCCCCCGACTGCAGTTCGCCGCCGCCGAGCCGGATCCAAGCGCCGAGGCCGATCTCAATCGCCACTTCGGCGCAGCTCTCATTGCGCACGAGAGCGGTCAGCCGGCGGGCCAGTTCGCCCTCCTCGGCATCGGGAAAGGCGGCGATTAGCAGATCGGCGATGACAAGCGCCAGCACCCGGTCGCCAAGGAATTCGAGCCGCTGATAGCTCGCGGCATGGCCGAGATGGGCCTCCGCGACGGCGCTGGCATGGGTCAGCGCGCGCTCGAGATGGCCGATCGCCGCGAAGCGATGGCCGAGCCGCGCCTCGAGGGGGGCAAGACTTTCCGCCATCAGACGAACTTGAAAATGCGGTCGAAGCGGACGGTCCAGGGCCAGCGCCAGAACTGCCACGCCGCCTCGCCTTCCTTCACCGAGAAGAAGATCAGCCCGGCGCGACCGACGAAATTCTCGAACGGCACATAGCCGACGGCGCCGAGCACGCGGCTGTCGGTCGAGTTATCGCGGTTGTCGCCCATCATGAAATAGTGGTCCGGCGGAACCTCGAACACCTGGGTGTTGTCGGAGAAGCTGTGCGGATCGAGATCGAGCACCGTATAGCTGACGCCGTTCGGCAGCGTTTCCTTGTAGCGCGAGACGCGTGTCTCGGCGCCGAATTCATCCTTGGCAACATAGTCGTCGATCTTCTGCTTCGGAACTGGCGTACCGTTGATCTGCAGCACGCCGTCGATCATCTGGATCTTGTCGCCCGGCAGGCCGATGACCCGCTTGATATAATCGACCGAGGGATCGCGCGGCAGCTTAAAAACGGCGACGTCGCCGCGCTCCGGCGGGGTGGCCCAGATGCGTCCCTTCAAGATGTCGGGCGCGAAAGGCAACGAATAGCGACTGTAGCCATAGGCATATTTCGAGACGAAAAGGTAGTCGCCGACCAGCAACGTGTCCTTCATCGAGCCCGATGGAATGTTGAACGGCTGGAACAGGAAGGTCCGCACGATGAGCGCCAGGATCAGCGCCTGGACGATGATCTTGACCGTCTCGCCGAACCCGCCGCGCTCCGATTTATATTTGTCGCCGGCCACGCTCATGCGCCCTTCCGCTCTACCGTCGATGTCTGGTGCCCGAAGGCGTTCTGGTTCTTATCGGCTTCCCCGGCAGCACGCAACGCATGCGCCCCTGCCAGGTTCATGGCGCCAGAGGCAGCGCTTCGATGACGACAAAGGCCTGGGCGAGCGGGTAATCGTCGGTGATGGTCAGGTGGATGACGGCGCGGCAGCCATCGGGCGTGATCCCCGCGAGTCGTTCAGCAGCACCGCCGGAAAGGCTCATGGTCGGCTGTCCCGTCGGCAGGTTGACGACGCCCATGTCGCGCCAGAACACGCCGTGGCTGAGCCCGGTTCCGAGCGCCTTGGCGCAGGCCTCCTTGGCGGCAAAGCGCTTGGCATAGGAGGCGGCGCGCTCCTTGCGCCGCTCCGAACGGGCGCGTTCGGTCGGGGTGAAGACACGGTCGATGAAGCGGTCGCCATGTCGCTCGAGCGTCTGCTCGATGCGACGGATATCGATGAGGTCGCTGCCAAGGCCGATGATCATTCTAGTGAAGCCTTTCCCAGGCCTGCGGTTCTAAGCCAGACTTACCACAAGCTTGGCTCACGAGACGTTCGTAGGCCCTCGCTTCCGCGTCAGCATTGCGCCACGGCTCACCCTTCTGGAACTGCGGGGCACCACAGACGGCACTGAGAGAACTCGCAGTCCGTAGCAGGGGCACCCTTTCGCGATAAACTGAACACTTCGCTGCGTTGTCGGCACTGGCGATCCGCGCCAGTTGCTCATCCGATCGGACCAACGCGGTCCACGTTTCAACAATGCGTCCAGAGCAGCCCGGCTCGATAAGCGCAGCCCTCAGGGCAACGCCCGTCAGCGCCAGGACAGCCAACGACGCAGCCAACATCCATCTAAGCATGCCAACGTCCTCCCACCCCATCCTGGCATAGCTCGGAGCCCGACCTCGTCTCAACTGGACGCGGCTTCACGTGCCTCGTCCATCAAGACGCGCATCCGGCGGATCGAGGCCTCCAAGCCAACGAACACCGCCTCCCCGATCAGGAAATGGCCGATATTGAGCTCGCGCACCGCCGGGATCGCCGCAACGGGGGCGACGGTGTCGTAGGCAAGGCCATGGCCGGCATGGATTTCGAGCCCGAGCCGGTCGCCGAGTTCGGCGGCGGCCTGCAGCCGCGCGGTTTCGGCGGCGAACGCCTCGGCGCCGGCCTCATAGGCCTCGCAATATGTTCCGGTATGCAGCTCGACGACCGGCGCGCCAAGCCGCGCGGCGGCCTCGATCTGGCGGGGGTCGGGCGCGATGAACAGCGAGACGCGGATGCCCGCGGCACCGAGTTCGGCGACGAGGGGGCGGAGATGATCGAACTGGCCAGAGGCATCGAGCCCGCCTTCGGTCGTGCGCTCCTCGCGGCGCTCCGGCACGATGCAGGCTGCATGCGGCCGGTGGCGAAGCGCGATTGCGACCATCTCAGGCGTCGCTGCCATCTCGAAATTGAGCGGCAGCGTCAATTCGGCCATCAGCCGCTCGATGTCGGCGTCGCGGATGTGGCGCCGATCCTCGCGGAGATGCGCCGTGATCCCGTCGGCTCCGGCCTTGGCCGCAATCTCGGCAGCGCGCAGCGGATCGGGATGCGCTCCGCCGCGCGCGTTCCGGATCGTCGCGACATGGTCGATGTTGACGCCGAGCCTGAGCGGCAGGAAGCGGGACATGAAGGCACTCCCTTTCTTGCTAGAGGCGGTGGCCGTGCAGTTCCCGCCGGCGGATCGCGAAGCGTTCGCGCCGCGACGACTGGAACGCCTCGGCGGCGAAGAACACCGCGACATAGGAAATGCCGGCGGTGACGATGGCAATCGGGATGGAGCCGATCAGCATCGGCTCGATGACCGGCCAGATATTGTGCAGCGAATCCGTGTGCAGCTTGTGCGCCAGGTCAGCCCCTGAGCCACCGGTCGTGGCCCGGCCGAACCAGCCGAGGATCACATTGCCGGTTTCATAGGTGGCAAACCAGATGAACGGAAAGGTCAGCGGATTGCCGATCGTGGTTCCGAGCACAGCCGCCAGCACATTGCCGCGCACCAGGAAGGCAGCGACGAAGCAGAGCAGATAGTGGAAGCCGATGAACGGCGTCATCGCCAGCGCCACGCCAACGGCGAAGCCTGCCGCGATCGAATGCGGCGTCCCCGAAAGCCGAAGCAGTCGCTTGCCATAGTAACGCAATGCCCGGCCCCAGCCGCGGCGGGGCCAAAGCAGGTGCGAGAACTTCTGGTGGAAACGCAACGGGTGGCGACGACGGAACAACATGGAGGGAACGATAACCGATCGATCAGGAGAGATTACGACTGCCCGGCTTCACGGCAGGAATCAACTGTAGTGCCGGCGGCAGATCGTCGGCCGGATAGGCCGGCACCTTGTAGTCGCAGAGCGCGATCAGCGCTACGCCGACATCGGCCTCGCCGGCCGAGCGGTCGATGAGACAGGCGGCCGCGACGACCGTTCCGCCAATACCCCTGATCGTCTCGATCGTTTCGCGGACCGAGAGACCGGTCGAGATGATGTCCTCGACAACAAGCACGCGCGCGTTTTCCGGCAGATCGAAGCGGCGGAGACGGAACACGCCGCCCTCGCGCTCGACCCAGAGCGCCGGCACGCCGAGATGGCGCGCGGTCTCGTAGCCAGGGATGAGGCCGCCGAGCGCCGGGGAAACCACGACGTCGAACTCGAGGCCGGAGGCGCGGATCTTCTCGGCCAGCGCCTTGCAAAGCCGCTCGGTCCGGTCCGGATACATGAAGACACGCGCCTTCTGCAGGAAGACCGGGCTGTGCAGGCCGGAGGAGAGGACGAAATGCCCCTCGAGCAGCGCGCCGGACTGGCGGAAGACGTCGATGACCTCGTGCTGTTCCATTGATATCCCCGAGAATGGTCGCCGTTCAGGCGTTGACGCGGTTGGCCGAGCTGACGACATGGCGCTCGCGCAAGTCGCTCAGCAGGCGGTTCAGATGTTTGACATCCCAGACCTCGAGATCGATCTCGATCTGCGAGAAGTCCGGGGCGCTGCGGATGATCTTGAGGTTGGAGATGTTGCCGTCATTGTCGGCGATCACCTGCGCCACCTGCGCCAGCGTGCCCGGCTCGTTGATGGCGACCACCTCGATCCTCGCCGGGAAGCGCTCGCGATTGGCGGCGTCGATGTCCCAGCGGACGTCGAGCCAGCGGTCCGGCTCGTCGTCATAGTCCTTCAAGGCCGGCGACTGGATCGGATAGATCGTGATCCCCTCGCCCGGCGTCATGATGCCGACGATCCGGTCGCCCGGGACGGCGCCGCCCTCGGGCGCGAAGCGGACCGGCATGTCGCCGTGCAGGCCGCGGATGGGGATCGCGTGCTCGGCATCGGCGACATCGCCGGAGGGCACGCGGAAGATCATGCCGCTCGCCTTCTTGAGGCCGAACCAGCCGGCCTCGCCGCCAGTGCCGGCTCCGCCCTTCGGGGCGGCGGCGCGCTCTTCCTTGTGGTCGGGGTAGACGGCCTTCAGGACGTTGATCGACGGAATCTCGCCGCGCCCAACCGAGGCCAGCATGTCCTCGATGTTCTGCTGCGCGAGGCGCGGCAGCGCCGCCTTCAGCCGCTCCTCCGAATAATCGCGCGCGGCGCGCTCGAAGGCCCGCTCGACGATCTTGCGGCCGAGGCCGGCATATTGCTTGCGGATCGCGGCGCGGGCGGCGCGGCGGATCGAGGCGCGCGCCTTGCCGGTAACCGCGATCGATTCCCAGGCTGGCGGCGGAATCTGTCCCTTGGAACAGATGATCTCGACCTCGTCGCCATTTTTCAGTTCGGTCGTCAGCGGCATCATGCGGCCGTTCAGCTTGCAGCCGACGCAGGTGTCGCCGATATCGGTGTGCACGGCATAGGCGAAGTCGATCGGTGTCGCGCCACGCGGCAGCGCGATCAGCCGGCCCTTCGGCGTGAAGCAGAACACCTGGTCGTGGAAGAGCTCGAGCTTGGTGTTCTCGAGGAATTCTTCCGGCGTGTCGCCCTCGGCCAGCATCTCGACCGTTCGCCGCAGCCAAGTATAGGCGCGGCTCTCGTCCGAGGCCTTGCCGCCGACCTTGTCCTTGTAGAGCGAGTGCGCGGCGATGCCGTATTCGGCGACCTCGTTCATCTCGCGCGTGCGGATCTGCAGTTCCACGCGCTGGCGGCCCGGGCCGACGACGGTGGTGTGGATCGAGCGGTAGTCGTTCTGCTTCGGCGTCGAGATATAGTCCTTGAAGCGACCGGGAACGGTCGGCCAGGACATGTGCACGATACCGAGCGCGGCATAGCATTCGGCGCGGGTCTCGACGAGGACGCGGAAGCCGAGAATGTCGGAGAGCTGCTCGAACGAGATCGCCTTCCGCTCCATCTTGCGGAAGATCGAATAGGGCCGCTTCTCGCGGCCATAGACCTGCGCCTTGATGCCGTGCTTCTCGAGCTTCTCGTGCAGATCCTTCTCGATCTCGGCGATGAGGCCGAGATTGCGAATGCGGATCTCGGCGAGACGATCGGTGACGGCCTTGTGCGCTTCGGGATTGACGACCGCGAACGCCAGTTCCTCGAGTTCCTCGCGCATGTCGTGCATGCCCATGCGCCCGGCGAGCGGGGCATAGATCTCGAGCGTTTCCTCGGCGATGCGGCCGCGCTTCTCCACCGGCATGAAGTGAAGCGTGCGCATGTTGTGCAGCCGGTCGGCGAGCTTCACGAGGAGGACGCGGACATCCTCCGAGATCGCCAGCAGCAGCTTGCGGAAATTCTCGGCCTGCGCCGCCTTCTTGGAAACGAGATCGAGCCGCTTGATCTTGGTCAGGCCCTCGACGAGCCGGCCGATATCCTCGCCGAAGGTCGCGTCGATCTCCGACCGCGTCGCGTCGGTATCCTCGATCGTGTCGTGCAGCAGCGCGACCGCGATGGTCGAATCGTCCAGCTTCAGGTCCGTGAGGATGCCGGCGACTTCGAGCGGATGGGAGAAATAGGGGTCGCCATTGGCGCGCTGCTGGCTGCCATGCTTCTGCATGGCATAGACATACGCCTTGTTCAAAAGCCCCTCGTCGGCCTGCGGATTGTACCGCTGGACGCGTTCGAGGAGTTCATACTGGCGCATCATGGCGCGACTACCCAACGACAGGCTGTGGAACCGGGATCAGACCCGGTCCCGTGCTTTGTCATATAGGATCGCGACCCGGGCGCCACGACAAGCGTATTGACGCGGGCCCAGGCCGAAGCGCGGCGAATTGATCAGAAATCGTCCTGCTTGTCGGGCGGGACCATGCTTTCGAGGCCGCGCAGCAGGTCTTCCTCGGACATGCGATCGAAGGCGATGGCATTGTCCTCGGCAACGTCGTCGTCGCCGCCAGCGATGAGCGCGATATCCTGCTCGGGCTCGTCGACCTCGACATACTTCTGCAAGGAATGGATCAGGTCTTCCTTGAGATCGTCCGGCGAGACGGTCTCGTCGGCGATCTCGCGCAGCGCGACCACGGGGTTCTTGTCATTGTCGCGGGCAATGGTCAGGGCCGAGCCGCTGGCGATCATGCGGGCCCGATGGCCGGCCAACAGCACGAGTTCGAAGCGGTTTTCGACCTTGTCGACGCAATCTTCCACGGTCACGCGCGCCATGAGAGGTCTCCTGGAAACATGTTCGGGTTCAAGCGCGGATGAATAGGTGCGAGGGCGCGAGAATGCAAGCCCTGCGCTGAAATCCGCGCAGCCGCACGGTCCGCGCTGCCATCTTCGGGCTGCCGCGCCTGTTCACCATTCCACAAGATCGGACGGCAAAACATTTGCCGCGCGGTCCGCGAGGCCCTATTTGATTCAATTGTAGGCGGATCAGGCGAACCATTTTGCCCGCCGGGCCGCATTGTCGTATTTTTACAGCCTTTGGATTGATCCCCCATGACCGACTCGCGAGAGAAGATCGCTCTCTTCATCGACGGCGCCAATTTATATGCGACGACCAAGTCGCTCGGCTTCGACATCGACTACAAGAAGCTGCTCAATGAATTCAACGCGAAGGGCAACCTGATCCGCGCCTATTATTATACGGCGCTTTCGGAGGATCAGGAATATTCGTCGATCCGCCCGCTGATCGACTGGCTGGATTACAACGGCTACTCCGTCGTCACCAAGCCGACCAAGGAATTCTTCGACGCGACGGGCCGCCGCAAGATCAAGGGCAATATGGATATCGAGCTCGCCGTCGACATGATGGAGCTCGCCGACCACCTCGATCACATCATCCTGTTCTCCGGCGACGGCGACTTCCGCTCGCTGATCGAGGCCGTCCAGCGCAAGGGCCGCAAGGTCAGCGTCGTTTCCACGCTGGCGACTCAGCCGCCGATGATCGCCGACGAACTGCGCCGGCAGGCGGACCATTTCATCGACATCACGACGCTGCAGGCCCGCATCGGCCGCGACCCCGGCGAACGGGCAACCCGCGCGGCCGAACGGGCGCAGGTGCAGGACGTGTTCGACGACGGCTTCGAGGACGGCGTCTGACCGGCGCCGCCATGCCGCTGTCTCCCGTGGTCGAGGATGGGCTCGCCGCGGCCGATGCGCCGCGCGACTGTCCGCTCTGTCCGCGGCTCGTCACGTTCAGGGAAACCTGGCGGGCCCGCGAGCCCGCCTGGCACAACGCGCCGGTCCGCTCGTTCGGCGCATCGACCGCAAGGCTTCTGATCGTTGGCCTTGCTCCCGGCCTCCGGGGCGCCAACCGAACCGGCAGGCCGTTTACAGGCGACTATGCCGGCGACCTCCTCTACGACACCCTGATCCGCTTCGGCTTCGCCGACGGCGTCTTCGAGGCGCGGCCCGACGACAGCCTTCGCCTCATCGATGCGGCGATCGCCAATGCCGTTCGCTGCGTTCCGCCGGAGAACAAGCCGACGACAGAAGAAATCCGCACCTGCCGCCCGTTCCTGACGGCGACGATCGCCGCGATGCCGCGGCTGGAGGCCATCGTCGCGCTCGGCAAGATCGCGCATGACTCGGTCGTCGTCGCGCTCGGCGGGCGGATGGCGCATTACCCGTTCGGCCATGCCCGACGCCATGTCATCGGCCGCCTCGCGGTTTTCGACAGCTATCACTGCTCGCGCTACAACACGAATACCGGGGTGCTGACGCCGGAGATGTTCCGCGCGGTCTTTGCCAACGTGCGGGCAGCGATCCCCGCCTGACCCGAACGGGTGATCGGGCGCCGTGCCAAAATAGCCACAATTGGCGGCGGACACGCGCAGCGCGTGCATTGCAGGCTGCGCGATTGATATGTTTCCATTACCATAAGCTCAGTTAGTTAGTTCGCGGGCGTCGCCCATTTGACGCCTTCCGGCCCGACATTGCCGGCGAACCGGAACCCGAGACCCCGCGCCGCCGAGGCTGCGCCGCCATCGAAGGGAACGATCCATGCGATTGAAGACGCTCGCTCTTTGCTCCGCCGCCACGCTCGTCGTCATCGGCTCCGCCCGCGCGGCCGACCTGACGGTCGCCGAGCCGATCGACTACGTCAAAGTCTGCGACGCCTTCGGCGAGGGCTTCTACTACTCCCCCGGCACCGACACCTGCATCAAGGTCGGCGGCTATGTGAAGTTCGGCACCGATTTCGGCAACACGGATTTCGGACTCTACAACGACGCCTATCCGTCGAGCCACTGGAGCAATTTCTACACCGAAGCCTCGATCCAGCTCACCGCGTCGTCTGTGACGGAATACGGCACGCTGACCGGTTTCCTCGACGTCCGCGCGCAGACCGGCAACGAGGGCAACTTCTCCGAGTCGCTCAGCCAGGTCGTCAACAGCGCCACAAACTCCGCCTATATCGACAGCGGTTATCTGCAGCTCGGCGGCGTCCAGGCCGGTCACTTCACCTCGCTGTTCGACTTCGGACGCGGCTATACCGATACCGAGGCCTTCGGATCGGACGCCACCACCGACCATATCCAGTTCACCTATGCCACCGGCGGACTTGCCTTCGCGGCCTCGATCGAGGACCAGCGCGATCGCGGCGTGGTCGGCAATACCGGCGGCCTCGTCGACACTGACGGCGTCTTCAGCACGGGCGGCCAGGACAATATTCCCGACCTGATTGCAGCTATCTCCTATTCGTCGGGCCTCATCAGCGGCAAGCTGGCCGGCGCCTATGTGAACCAGGCGATCGACATCACCGGCAACGGCAGCGCCCTCGACCCCTATACCGGCACCGGCAAGGCCGGTTGGGCGGTCGGCGGCAGCGTCGAACTCACGCTCGACAGCATCGCCAAGGGCGACGCCTTCTTCGTTTCGGCCGCCTATGGCGACAATGCCAACACCTTCACCGGCGTCGCCGGCGACACCTCCGTCGCCGATCTCGGCGGGTTCCGCGACAACGAGTTCGCCGCCTCGGCCGAGGGCACCAGCTGGAGCGCCCTCGCTTCGTACAAGCACAACTGGTCCGACACGGTCTATTCGGCCGTGACGGGCGGCTACGCCAATTTCGACGGCGCCGGCGCGTTCTATGGCGACTACAGCCTCGATGCATGGCGCGGCGTCTTCTCGACAAGCTGGACGCCGGTCACCAACCTGCAGCTGATGCTCGACGGCAGCTATTCGCAGGTCGACCAGTCTGATGCCGGCACGGGCGAAGCCTGGGCCGTCAATCTCTGGATGCAGCGCAGCTGGTAGTGAGGCTGGCGCGCCGATTGGCTCGGCGCGCGCCTCGTTCAGCCGGATTTTCGCGCACCGTCCCCCTCCGCGGGGTCGCCATGCGTGGTGTCGCCTGGAAACGCGGGAAACCGGGAAGTGGCCAAAAATCGCCATTGACCGGCTTTCCCGAGTTGCAGACGGTGACACGACGTCAGAGCCGCCGGCGTGCGGCCGTGGCGCTCAATGGACCGTAGACGGAGCCTTTCCGGGATGAAAACGCCCCTCCTCGCAGCCGCCTGCCTCGCGGCCATGATCCCATCCATGCCCGCCTTCGCGGATGAGGCCGGCGGCAAGACCGGGCTCTTCAATACGCGCTATTGCGAGATCCTGACGCTCGACCGCCACGGCATCAAGGTCGACGCGACCGTCTACAACACCATCGGCTTCAACGACTGCCCGAGCGATGCCTGGAACGGGATCACGGAAAAGGCCGCCGCCAAGCAGCTCGGCGTCCAGGGCGTCGAACTGAACGGCCCGCGTTACTGGGTCTTGGACGGTATCAAGGGTTCGGGCATCTCGACCACCGGCAAGACAGTCACGGTGAATGGCATCGAGATGGGCGAGCGTGCGACGCTGGTCGCCTCTCTCTGGCAGGCGCTCGGCGGCCACAAGCTCTACAAGCCGACCGAGATCAAGCGTGACACCGTCTTCACTTACAGCGCCGGCAAGCCGGTGTTCGAATTGACGGATCCGCAGGGCAACGTCTACCGCATGCAGTCCTATGCCCAGATCGTCAACAAGCAGGCGACGCTGGATGATCTCGCCGGGCTCGGCGCGACGCTGAAGCTTCCAAAGGGCTGGATCTATGCGACGCGCGTCCTCGACAAGGACGAGGATCTCGTCGCGTCAGGGGTCGCCTATGTCCTGCAGGACGATTTCCTGAACAGCTACCAGCGCATGTAGACTGCGGCGCCGATCCGAACTGGACGGGGGCGGACGGCAGGATGCCTGCCGTCAACCCCGGTCGCGCATCACGCGGCTCTTCTCGCGGTTCCAGTCGCGCTCCTTCTCGGTCGCGCGCTTGTCATGCAGCTTCTTGCCGCGAGCGAGCGCGATCTCGACCTTGGCGCGGCCCTTGTCGTTGAAGTAGATCTTCAGTGGCACGATGGTCATGCCTTCGCGCTGCACGGCAACGGCGAGGCGACCGATCTCCTTCTTGTGCAGCAGCAGCTTCCGCGGCCGGCGGGTCTCGTGGTTGAACTGGTTCGCCTGCAGATATTCCGGGATATAGGCGTTGTAGAGCCAGACCTCGCCACCCTTCTCCGCGGCATAGGAATCGCTGATCGTCGAGCGGCCGCCGCGCAGCGACTTGATCTCGGTGCCGGTCAGCATGATGCCGGCCTCGTAGACCTGGCCGATCTCGAAATCATAGCGTGCGCGGCGGTTATCCGCCGCGAGCTTGTAACGGGGGTCGCCCGTTCCGCCGGACATCAGCGCATCCTCAGTTGGTCAGACCCGCATGCACCAGGGCGGCGCGAATGGCGGTCTTGGTCGGTTCGGTGATCCCGACCAGCGGAAGGCGGACGCCCTCCTCCATACGGCCGAGCACCGAGAGGGCATATTTGGCCCCTGTCGGGTTCGGTTCAAGGAACAGCGCCTGATGCAGCGGCATCAGGCGGTCCTGATAGGTGAGCGCCTTGGCATAGTCGCCAGCGAGACAGGCGGCCTGGAACTCGGCGCAGAGCTTCGGCGCCACATTGGACGTCACTGAGATGCAGCCGACGCCGCCATGCGCCATGAAGGCGAGCGCGGTGCCGTCCTCGCCGGAAAGCTGAATGAAGTCGGGGCCGATCGCCTGGCGGGTCAGGCTGACCCGGTCGAGCTTCGCCGTCGCATCCTTGACGCCGACGATATTGGGAAGCTGTGCCAGCCGGGCCATCGTCTCGACGCTCATGTCGACGACCGAGCGCGGCGGAATATTGTAGATGATGATCGGCAGGTCGATGGCGTCGTTGATCGCCTTGTAGTGCTGGTAGAGCCCTTCCTGATTGGGCTTGTTGTAATAGGGCGTGACCACCAGAACGGCGTCGGCGCCGGCCTTCTCGGCATGGCGCGCGAGATCGATCGCCTCGCGCGTATTGTTCGATCCGGCGCCGGCAATGACCGGGACGCGACCGGCGGCGACCTCGATGCAGATTTCGACCACGCGCTTGTGCTCGTCATGGGAAAGGGTCGGGCTCTCGCCGGTGGTCCCGACCGGCACCAGGCCGTTCGTGCCTTCGGTGATCTGCCAGTCCACGAAGCTGCGGAAAGCCGCCTCATCCACCGCGCCGTCCCGCATCGGCGTGACCAGTGCTGTGATCGAACCCTTGAACATCGCGCGTTTCCGAACCTGTTGCCGTCAATCGGCCCAATTCCGCCACGATAGAGATGGGGCTGAGAACGGGCTATGTTGTGGCGATTGTGCTCTTTCTTCGAGGGCGGGACCATAGAGGCTGGCTCGCGGCAGGGCAAGAACCGCCCCGCGGCTGACGAGCGTCAAGTCTTTGTTCACCACGTCGATCTAGCATCGGTCCGTTGGCCGTCTCTCGTCCTCAGGGCTGGAGCGACCGAACCTTCGGCAGTGCGTAAAGGAAGTGCAGGCATGACGGGCAATTCTGCGGGCTGGAGCGGACGCAAGGCGCAGGCGATGGCGCGGGTCGCGCTCGCCGCGCTGCTGGTTGCCGCCACGGCTTCGGAGACACTGGCCCAGGCCGTGCCGCGCCCGCGCGCGCATCCAGGCAAGACCGTTGTTTCCAACGACGATCTGACCACGTCAGCGATCACCCCGGTGGCCAAGCCTTCTGCGCCGGCCAAGGCGTCGGCCGCCTCGCTCGCCAACGACATCACGTCCTCTTTCTCGCCGAGCCAGCTCGGCCTCGAAGCAGCGCTGAAGCTCGTCGACGGTGGCCAGATCGGCAAGGCGATGGCGATCGCGCAGATGATGCCGGACCAGACCAACCGCCACATCATCCAGTGGCTGGTCGCCCAGAGCGGCAGCCCGGACGTTTCGGTGACCCAGATTACGCAGACGGCACAGGAACTGCCGGACTGGCCGGGCCAGGCGCTGATGCGCCGGCGGGCCGAGCAGGCGCTGCAGCGCATGAACGCCGATCCGCAGGCGATCGTCGCTGCCTTCGCCAATACCAAACCCGGCTCCGACGAGGGGCTGGTCCTGCTGACCGGCGCGCTGGTCGCTACGGGGCGCACCAAGGATGCAGCCGCGCTTCTTCGTCCGCGCTGGCGCAAGGACAGCTTCTCCGCCTCGACTGAGGCAACCATCCTGTCGCAATTCGGCAATCTGCTGACGCCTGCCGATCACAAGGCGCGGATGGACATGTTCCTCTACAACGACGACGCAGCCGAAGGCCTCGCCGTCGCGCGGCTGCTCGGCAGCGACGTCCAGGCGCTCGCCGCGGCCCGCGCCGCCGTGATCAACAAGTCGCCGAATGCCGGTGCGCTGCTGGCCAAGGTACCCGGCAGCCTCCGCAGGGATCCCGGTTACATCTATTCCTCGGCGCAGTATCTCCGTCGGGCCGAGCGCTACAAGGAAGCGGCGGCGATGATGCTGACCGCGCCGCGCAACGGCGAATTGCTGGTCGATCCCGATGCGTGGTGGGTCGAGCGGCGCGTGCTTTCGCGCGAAATGCTCGATCTCGGCGATGCCCGCACGGCCTACAAGCTCGCCGCCGAACACGCGGCCGAATCGAGCGCCAACCTCGCCGATGCCGAGTTCCATGCCGGCTGGTATGCGCTGCGCTTCCTCAACGATCCCGCCACGGCGCGCCGGCACTTCGCCGCCATCCAGGCCGCCTCGACCATGCCGCTCAGCCAGTCGCGCGCTGAATATTGGCTCGGCCGCGCCGCCGAGGCGATGGGCGATCGCAACGAGGCGATCGCGCAGTACCGTCTCGCCGCCGCCTATCCGACGACGTTCTACGGCCAGATCGCCTCGGCGAAGCTCGGCATGAAGCAGTTGACGTTGTCGGGGCCAGGCATCGCCGACGCCGCGACGCGGAAGCGCTTCGAGAGCCGCGAAATGGTGCAGGCGCTGAAGCGGCTCCAGGCGGCCGGCTATGACGATCGCGCGCGGCAGTTCTATGCCCAGCTCGCCGAGACGCTGACGAGCCCGGCCGAGGTCGGCCTGCTCGCAGCGATGGCCGAGCAGGACGGCCAGCATCAGGTGGCGCTGCAGATCGGCAAGAAGGCTTATACGCGCGGCCTTCCGGTGGACACCCTCGCCTTCCCGATCGCCGCCATTCCGCGCGCCGTGAAGACGACCGCGGTCGAGAAGTCCGTGGTCTATGCCGTGGCGCGGCAGGAGAGCGCGTTCAACCCGGCGGCGGTCAGCCAGGCCGGCGCCCGCGGTTTGCTGCAGCTGATGCCAGGCACCGCCAAGATGGTGGCCAAGGCCGCCGGCGTCCCCTACTCGCTGCAGCGCCTCACCAGCGATCCCGGCTATAACGCGACTCTCGGAGCGGCGCATCTCGGCGATCTCGTCGGCGACTTCAACGGCTCCTACATCATGGCCTTCGCCGCCTACAACGCCGGCAAGAGCCGCGTGCTGCAATGGGTGCAGCAATATGGCGATCCGCGCGATCCGCGCGTCGATGCCATCGACTGGATCGAGCGCATTCCGTTCACCGAGACGCGCAACTACGTGATGCGCTGCACCGAGAACCTGCAGGTCTATCGCGCCCGTCTCGGCGAGCCGGCGCTGGTGATCGATCGCGACCTGCATCGCGGCGGCCCGACCTGAGCCGTCCGATGGCGGAGGATTTCAGCTACGCCGCCGAAGACGGATTGCTGCTCGCCGGCCTAGACCACGGTCCTCGCGACAGCCGGTTGCTCCCCGTCGTCTGCCTGCCCGGCCTGACACGCACGACGCGCGATTTCGAGCTGCTCGCCGCCATGCTCGCTGAGCGCGGGCGGCGTGTCATCGGCTTCGACTATCGCGGTCGTGGCCGCTCCGCGCGCGATCCGAGCGGCGCCAGCTATACCGTTCCGATCGAACTCGACGATGTCATGCGCGGCATGAAGGTCCGTGGCGTCGGCCGGGCCGTGCTGGTTGGAACGTCGCGCGGCGGCATCATCGCCATGAGCATGGCCGCGGCACGGCCCGAGCTCGTCGCCGGCGTCGTGCTCAACGACATGGGCAGCCGCATCGAGACGGCAGGGCTGCTACGGATCAAGTCCTATGTCGGCAAAGGAAGACCGCCAGCCGATTGGACGGATGCCGCTGTGTCCCTGAAGGCGCTGCATGGAGCGCAGTTCCCTGCCTTCACCGCCGAGGACTGGCAGGCTCAGGCGCGCCTCACCTTCGCCGATCAAGGCGGCCGGCCTGTTTCCGACGCCGATCCGCTGCTGGCGCTAGGGCTTGAAGCGGTCACAGAGGCGACGCCCTCCCCTGATCTTTCGGGGCTGTTCGCAGCATTGGCGGCACTGCCGGTCATGCTGATCCGTGGCGGCACGTCCGACCTCGTGACTGCCGAGACTGCGTCAGCCATGTCGGCGCAGCATCCCGGCCTCGTCACCATCGAGGTTCCCGGAGAGGGTCATCCGCCGATGCTGCGGGGCGATCTTCTTCCCGCGATTGCCGATTTCATCGACGGCATCGGCTGAACCGACGGTTCAGGTCTTTGGCCGGCGGCTGCCCGGCTCGACGGCGGCAAGCCGCGCCGCCCTGCCGATCCAGTCCTCGTCGCGAATGGTGTCGCCGAGATCGAGATAGGTCGCGACCCAGGCGGCCTCCTGCGGTGTCCAGGCCGCGATCTGACCGAAGTGATAGATGCCGACGGCGTAGAGCCGCTCGGCATGGCGCCGCGTCAGCCCCGGCAGACGTTGCAGGTTGTCGGCCTTGCCCTGGCGCGGTCCCGGCAGTGCCGGTGGGCGACGCGGGGCCAGCGGCGCAGCGCGTGGCCGCTCCCGTTGCACGGCCGGCCGGGCGACTGGCAACGCATCGATGGTGACGGCCCGCTCTTCGTGGCGGAGCGGCGGCGGCGCGATCGGCACCGGCTGCGGCAGCGGCACCAGGGCCTCGGCCTCCTCCTCGAGATCGACGTCAACCGGAGAGAGCCGTTCGAACAGCGGCCGCACAAGCCGGGACAGCAGCCAGCCGACAAGGCCGCCGACCAGGAAACAGCAGGCGAAGATGGCCCAGAGTTCGGCGGCGAACCGGATCATCGGGTGCCCCTGCGTTGCGGCGGGGTAGCGGCGCGGCGACGCGCGGCGCGCGCGGCGAAAAGTTCCGCGACGACGCCGGCCATGAGCCCGAGGCCGAGCGCGGCGGCCATATAAGGCCATATCCAGAGCAGCAGGACATCCATGGCCGGCCTACCTGCTTTCCACGGTGAAGGTGATGCGGCTGTTTCGCGCGCGGCCGTCGGCGGTGGCATTGCTGGCGACCGGCTGGGCCTCGCCATAGCCGACGGCAGTCAGCCGCTCGCGCCGAACGCCATCGGCGACGAGACGCTCGAGCACGCTCGACGCCTGATCGGCGCTGATCGCCTTGTTGCGCTTGGCGCCGCCGGCCGAATCGGTGTGGCCGCCGATCTCGATCGTCGCCGCCGGACAGCGCTGAACGATCGCAGCCAGCCTGTCGACGAGGCCGAAGCTCTCCGGCTCGACCGCCGCGTCGTCGGCGCCGAAGGCGATCTCGGCCCTGGCGAGTTCGGCATCGAGCGCCTTCTGGCATTCGGGCGCCGCCAACGGATCTCCGCCGACCGCGACGATGATCGACGAGGTCAGCGCGAAGCCCTGCGGCAGAGCCGTCGTGAGATCGGCCTCGACCTGCTGTCGCGCACCGTCGGACACCGCTGCCCCGGAAAGGGTCAACTGGCGGTCGGACAAGGCGGCATGGCCGGCCGACAAGCGGCTCACCGCCTGCAGCGCCGCTAGGGCGGCATCGGCGAGACCCTCCGGCGCCCCGCTGGCCAGATCGAGACCGAGTTCGATCTCGGCGCCGGGAAAGCGCGGCCGCGCGGCGGCGACGATCGTCGCGGCGAGATCGTTGGTCGGCACGAAGCCAGCGAGGGTCAACCCCTGTTCGGTGCGCACGATCGAAAAGACGAAGGGCGAAACCGCGGCCGGGGCGACGGCATTGCTCGTCAGTTCCATGCTGGCCGGCAGCGTGCGGCCGAGCTGATCCGAGAGCGCGCGGAAACTCGCCGTCGACAGGGCCTCGCCCTCGATCGCATAGGCGTGGCCGGTCAGCGCGACCGAGCCACGCCCGAGCAGCGTAAGCTGGCCGAGGCTGAAGCGCAGTGCCCCGATCCAGTCCATCTTCGGGTCGCCGGCGGCGATGGCGAGGCGATCATCGACGCGAAGTCCTGGAAACTGCCGCGTGGCCTCCGCAGCCACCTGCTGCCGGGCGCTCTCGGTCGGCACATAGCCGGACAACACCACGCGGTCGGCCTCGCGCGCGGCACGCCAGACATAGGGATCGACGAAAGGCGGTTCGACGGCGACCGGACCGAGCGCGACACCCGCGCCGGTTCGATCACGCCATGCCGCAAGGTCGGCCAGCATCGCCTGATGGTCGTCGACGGATTTCGCCTTGCCCTTCAGCGTCAGCAGGCCGTTCGCGATTTCGGCCGAGCCCTCGGAGAGGCGCGGCATCTGGCGGGCGGCGAAGGCGGCAGCGGCACCGAAGCCGGCGGGAGCACCGGAAGCGAGCCGTGCCAAGTCCGTGACGGCGACGCCGGGTGTCGAGGCAGCCAACGCCTTGCGGATGTCGCCCCGCACGGCCTCCGACGGAACAAAGCCGGAGATCGATGCCGTCGTGCCGTCATAGACGATGCGCCAATCGAAGGCCGCGGCGCGCGGCGGCAGGATATGCACCGCCCGCAGCGCAAGCCCCGGCGGCAGATGGGTCAGCGCGGCCGCGGCCGCTGCGAAACTCGCCTCGTCGCGCGCCGTTCCGTCGATCGAGAGGTCGGGTCCGGCCAGCGTCGCCTTGCCATCGGATAGTTCGGCGACGCGCTGCAGAGCGAACCGGGCGAGACCCAGGAAATCGACCGGCTGTCCGCGGGCGAGTGTCGTCCGATCGACCAAGACGCGGCCCGGAAAGGCTGCCGTGACATCAGCCTTCAGCGCGAGCCTGACATCCTCGGAGGGAACGTAGCCCGTCAGCGTCAGCTGGCCTTCCGCCACTGCCGCAGTGAAGACATAGCTCGCCTCGAGCGGCAGCAGGCCGCTGGCGTCCACCACGTCCATGATGCCGGCGACGCTCCCGGCGGCGTCCGTGGCGAGACGCTTAGCCTCGAGCGTTGGCGCCGTCCCCGACAGAACGGCGGTCTGGCCCTCGACCCGGACGGTCGCCCAGGATTGGCCGGCATCGACAAGCTGCTGGTCGACGCGCGCCGACAAATCGGCGGCCAGGGGCCCGGCAACGAGAAACAGCACGGCCGCCGTCAGCAGCGAGGCGACCAGGACGCCGGCAGCCAGAAGGAAACGGACGCCGCTCATGGGCGGGCAGCGCGGATGGGCGGGCGATCAGGCGGGGTTCCGGCCCGCACCGCGATCCCGCAATCCAGGCCGGGGGCACGAGTGCGACCGTCGAGGCGCAGCAAAGCGTGTCGCAACGGCCAGGAGCCGGCGGCATTCAGCCTTAGAGGCCCTCTGACGAGCCTCGTTCGAAGCGGATTTCTGCCGGCGCCCATCCCATTTCCCCGGCCGTCCATGCCCACGCCGTGCCGAGGGGCACAGCATTGCGCACTGCGAGCGAAATGGTTGCCGAATTCAGCTGCCGACCGCAAGCCGCCTTGCGCGGTCAGCAGTGGATGAGAGGGTCAGTTGGGCGCCGCCGGCGGGACGTTCTTGCTCATCCAGTCGTCGGCCAGCGCCAGCGCGGTTCGACGTTCGGATTCCGTCGCCACTGAGAAAGCCTGCTCCTGCAGCTTCTGGATCCAAGGATCGAGCGGCCGGGCCCGGTCGCGCGCCACGGTCAGGAACATGAGGCCGAGCACCGGCTCACGGTTGACGCCCTCGCCCTCGAACAGCATGTGGCCGAGCAGCGCCTGCGCCCCGACATTGCCCTTGTTGGCGGCAAGCTTCGCCCAGCGCACGGCCTGGCGGGGATCCGGATCGCCGCCCTCGCCGTCATAATACATCCGCGCCAGATTGAGCTGGGCGTCGGGATCGCCGAAATAGGAGGCGGCATAGGCGAACATCTGACGGGCGCGGCCGAAATCCGGCTGGATCGAGCTGTTCGGTATGCCTTCGCGATAATAGGAGCCGAGGGCGACGAAAGCGCTCGCGACGAAGCGGGCCGAGCTGCCATCCGGATTGTCGTCGGCATGCGCATCGGCGACTTCGCTGAACATCTCGAACGCCTTGACGTCGTTCTTGGCCAGCCCGTCGCCTTCGGCATACATGCGCCCGAGCTTCCACTGCGCGCCGGCATGGCCCTTCTCGGCGGCATAGGTCAGCGCCTCGACGGCGGCAGTCTTGTCGCCCTGCTTGTAGGCGTTGTAGCCGAAGCGGAACGCCTCCATCGGGGTCGCATTCTTGTCGAGCGTCCGCGCGTCGAGCGCATAGGCGCCGGCGAGGCCGCTGAGGAGTCCGATGCCGAAAAGCGCAGCACCGCCAAACGCGTTACAGAACCGCATAGCTTGCCACTTCATGACGAACAGACGAGCCAAAACGGGCCGAACTCGGCCGCATGCTCTCGCTGCGGGCCACCTTGCGGCGGCCATGACTGGGTTGAAACAGAACATGCACCCGGTTTCCGGCGAAACCTTGGCCGCCTCGCCAGAGACAGGCGGATTGACTCAACGAAGCCGGGCGCACGCAAGCAAAGCTCATTCGTCCCACAAGATGCTGCAAGATCTGTCCTATCCGCCCCCGGACGGAGGGGACGTTCGTGTCGCTTTATGGCTGAAAGGCGGCGGTGAGCGACTCGCCAGGCCTCGCGCATGACATTGGGACGACGGTGTTGCGGCCTCGCCACATCCTCATCGGAGGGCCCGGATCGCCAGAAGCAGGCCGGCCAGCGCTGCCGGCGACCAGCGCGAGGCGAACTCTGCACGTGGCACGGGAAGATCGGTGCCGCAACAGCAGCGCCCGACCTGAACAAACCGGAAACACCCTCGCCGCGACGGCGCGGGCGTGGCAACATTCGCGCTTGATTCGGACGGTCAGCCCGGCCATGTCATCGGCCGGACCCAAACGGAAGCTCCATGCAGGATTCAAGCGATCTTTTCGGCGGGCCGACGCCCGAGGTCTTGGCCGAGAGCGCGGCGCCCTCCAAGGCTGCGGCCGCGCGCCGGGCAAGCCAGGCCTCAGCCGAGGCCGACTATTCGGCTGCCGACATCGAGGTCCTCGAAGGGCTCGAGCCGGTGCGGCGCCGGCCGGGCATGTATATCGGCGGCACCGACGAGAAGGCGCTGCATCATCTCTTCGCCGAGGTGATCGACAACTCGATGGACGAGGCCGTCGCCGGCCATGCCAATTTCATCGAGGTCGAGCTTTCGGCCGATGGCTTCCTCACCGTCACCGACAATGGCCGTGGCATTCCGGTCGACCCGCACCCGAAGTTCAAGGACAAGTCCGCGCTCGAAGTCATCATGACGACGCTGCATTCGGGCGGAAAGTTCGACTCGAAGGTCTACGAGACGTCGGGCGGCCTGCACGGCGTCGGCGTTTCCGTCGTCAATGCCTTGTCGGAGGTGCTCGAGGTCGAAGTGGCCCGCGGCCGCAAGCTCTATCGCCAGAGCTTTGCCCGCGGCGTGCCGACCTCAGGGCTCGTTCTCGTTGGCGACGTTCAGAACCGGCGCGGCACGCGGACGCGCTTCCGCCCGGATGCGCAGATCTTCGGCGCCGAGGCACGCTTCAAGCCGGCACGGCTCTTCGCGATGGCGCGCTCCAAGGCCTATCTCTATGGCGGCGTCGAGATCCGCTGGAGCTGCGCCCCGGAGCTGCTCGGCCCGGACGCGGCGACCCCGGCGACGGCGGTGTTCCACTTTCCCGGCGGCCTCAAGGATTTTCTCGCCGCCGACCTCACCGGCGAGCGCACCGTCACGACCCAGATCTTCGCCGGCCGCACCGACAAGGCGAGCGGCCATGGCGCGGCGGAGTGGGCGGTCGCGTGGTTCCCCGGCGACGGCTATGTCCGCTCCTACTGCAATACCGTGCCGACGCCTGAAGGTGGAACGCACGAGCAGGGACTGCGCTCGGCGCTGCTGCGCGGGCTCAAGGCCTATGCCGAGCTTTCGGGCAACAAGCGGGCGTCGACCATCACGGCCGAGGACGTGATGACATCCTGCGCCGCGATGCTCTCGGTGTTCGTGCGCGAGCCGGAATTCGTCGGCCAGACCAAGGACCGCCTCGCCTCCGGCGAAGCGACCCGGATCGTTGAAAAGGCGATCGGCGATCCGTTCGATCATTGGCTCGCGGCCTCGCCGCAGGACGCGACGCGCCTGCTCGACTGGGTGATCGAGCGCGCCGAGGAGCGGCTGCGCCGCCGGCAGGAGAAGGAAGTCAACCGCAAGAGCGCCGTCCGCAAGCTGCGCCTTCCCGGCAAGCTCGCCGATTGCAGCCAGACCGCGGCGCAGGGCAGCGAGATCTTCATCGTCGAGGGCGACTCGGCCGGCGGCTCGGCCAAGCAGGCGCGCGATCGCGCCAGCCAGGCCATCCTGCCGCTCCGGGGCAAGATCCTCAACGTCGCCAATGCCGGTCGCGAGAAGCTCGGCGCCAACCAGCAGCTCGCCGACCTGATGCAGGCGCTCGGCGTCGGTCCGCGCAACCAGTATCGCGACGAGGACCTTCGCTACGACAAGGTCATCATCATGACCGACGCCGATGTCGACGGCGCGCATATCGCCTCGCTGCTGATCACCTTCTTCTATCGCGAGATGCCGGAGCTGATCGCGAGCGGCCATCTCTATCTCGCCGTGCCGCCGCTTTACCGCATCACCCAGGGCGGCAAGACGCTCTATGCCCGCGACGACCGCCACAAGGACGAACTCCTGGCGAGCGAGTTCAGTGGCAAGGGCAAGGTCGACATCGGACGCTTCAAGGGCCTCGGCGAGATGATGCCGGCGCAGCTCAAGGAAACGACGATGGACCCGCGGAAGCGCACACTGCTGCGCGTCGGCATCGTCGACGGCGAGGTCGAGCTGACCCGCGACACGGTCGAACAGCTGATGGGCAACAAGCCGGAGGAGCGGTTCCGCTTCATCCAGGACAATGCCGCCTTCGCGACCGAGATCGACATCTGACAGATCGAGACCGGCCCGCCTGCCGTCATGCGGCGCGGGCTCAGGTGTCGTCGCGCGGGATCACGGACGAGACGCCTTCCCGGATCTCCATGAGACCGCCGCATACGGATTGATTTGGGACTTCGGATGATTGCGGAACTCGCCGGCCTCTTCGCTGCGGCCTTCGTCGCAGCCACCCTGCTGCCGGCGCAATCCGAGGCCGTTCTGGTAGCGCTCCTGCTCAAGGGCGATGTCGCCCCCTGGCTGCTGGTGACGACGGCAAGCCTCGGCAACGTCCTCGGCGCAGTCGTCAACTGGCTGCTCGGGAGGTTCATCGAACACTATCGCGACCAGCGCTGGTTCCCGGTCCAACCCGCGGCGCTCGAGCGGGCGCAGCGGTGGTATGGTCGCGCGGGGCGGTGGAGTCTGCTCCTCTCCTGGCTGCCGGTCGTCGGCGATCCGCTCACGGTGGTCGCCGGCGCGCTGCGTGAGCCGCTCTGGAGCTTCGTGCTCCTCGTTGCGATCGGCAAGGTCGCCCGCTATGTCGTCCTGACCGTGGCGACGCTTGGCATCGCCGGCTGACGCGGCCCAAGGCGCCGGAGATGATCATGTCGAACCCCTCGCCGCTGCCCGCAAACCCTCGACGGCGGCCGCTCACCCTCGCGGCGCTCGCCCTCGCTGTCGGTTTCGCCCTGCCGCCCCTGGCGCCCGCCCGCGCCGACGCCCTGGCCGAGGCGGTGGCGAGCCTCGCGCCCTCGGTGCAGGATGTGCGGCTGGCCGGAACCTGGGAGAAGGAGGGCCGCAAGGGCGTCTACCGCGTCATCGTGGCGCGCAGCGCGGCGCCCGACCCGACCGCGCGGCTGTTCGTCCAATGGATCGCCACCGGGGTCGACGGATCTCAGCGCGTCGAGCGGTCGATCGAGATCACGGAGCTCGCCGCGCTGAAGCTCGACATCTCCGATTTCGTCGCCGAACCCGATCCTGACGGCCTGACCGTCTTCGTCGAAGTCGTCGATGCGGCCAAGGACACGGACCAGAGCTACGAGCTCTTCGTCGAGGACGACGGGACCTACCGCTTCGGACCCGCCAGTAACTAAGTTCGCGCGAATCCCGCGCGACTAACGCCGAATTCCTTCAAAAGATTTGACAAATCAGCGCTGATGCGGGTATTTGCCAGCGTCACTCATCGATGGTGATGGCCTCTTTCGCCGTCCCACGCAGCCTTCGGGCCTTATCCTTCTTGAACAGCTCCTTCTCTACACTCGGGCTCAGCCCCAAAGTGCTGGCTGCCGTCGAATCAAGCGGCTACACCGTGCCGACGCCGATTCAGGCGGAAGCAATCCCTCATGTCCTCAATCGCCGCGACGTTCTGGGCATCGCCCAGACCGGTACCGGCAAGACGGCTGGCTTCGTGCTGCCGATGATCACGCTGCTCGAGCAGGGCCGCGCCCGTGCGCGCATGCCGCGCACGCTGATCCTCGAGCCGACGCGCGAACTCGCGGCGCAGGTCGAGGAAAACTTCAACAAGTACGGTCAGAACCACAAGCTGAACGTCGCGCTGCTCATCGGCGGCGTCTCGTTCAACGACCAGGAAAAGAAGCTCGATCGCGGCGTCGATGTTCTCATCGCGACGCCGGGCCGGCTGCTCGATCATTGCGAGCGCGGCAAGCTTCTGATGACCGGCGTCGAGATCCTCGTCATCGACGAAGCTGACCGCATGCTCGACATGGGATTCATCCCGGACATCGAGCGCATCAGCAAGCTGCTGCCGTTCGGCCGGCAGACGCTGTTTTTCTCGGCGACCATGCCGCCGGAAATCGAGCACCTCGCTGACACGTTCCTGTCGAACCCGGCGCGGATCGAGGTGGCCAAGCCCGCCTCCACCGCCAAGACGGTGACGCAGATCTTCGTCGCGACCGGCCGTGAATCGGCCGACAAGCGCGAGACGCTGCGCGAACTCATCCGTAACGCCGTCGACCTGAAGAACGCGATCATCTTCTGCAATCGCAAGCGCGAGGTCGCGGTGCTGGCCCGCTCGCTCGAGAAGCACGGCTTCTCGGTCGGCGCGCTGCATGGCGACATGGATCAGCGCGCGCGCATGGCGACGCTGGACGCCTTCAAGACCAACAAGATCACGCTGCTCGTCGCCAGCGACGTCGCCGCGCGCGGCCTCGACATCCCCGATGTCAGCCATGTGTTCAATTTCGACATCCCGACCCACGCCGACGACTACGTACACCGCATCGGCCGCACCGGTCGCGCGGGACGTTCCGGCACGTCGATGACGCTGGTCGCGCCGTCGGACCAGAAGTATCTGGCTGCGATCGACAAACTCACCGGCGACGGCGTCAAGTGGCTCGGCGATCCCGTCGGCGCGGCGCCTGCACGCGAGCGCGGCGAACGCAGCGAGCGGCCCGAACGTAGCGAGCGCTCGGAACGGGCGCCGCGTGGCGAGCGTCCTCCCCGCGCTCCCCGGACGGCCGAAGCAAAGCCCTCCGAGGCCGCCCCTGTCGAGGCAAAGCCCGTCGTTGCGCAGCCCGCTCCGCGGCCGGCGGTCGAAGAGCCGATCCGTCCGAGCGCGGAAGGTCGCCGCGAGGCGACCCGTCGCCAGCAGACCCCCCGACCCGAGCGGCCGCAGCAGCAGCGTCGCGACCGCGATCGCGACGACGGCGAACGCGTGATCGGCCTCGGTGACCACGTGCCGCAGTTCCTTCTTCGCCCGGTCCGCGCTCCTTCGTCCTGAGCCGCAGAGAGTGCTGGGGGGCAGCATGGCGCTGCAACCTGGGCTCGTGTTCTCGTGCCGCGTTATCGCGGTCATGAGTTGCCGTTAAGGCTCGATTAGCCAAGCGCTGCGTCGTTTGATGCAATGCAGCGCGAAGAGCGATCGCGTTATCTCAACGTTAGAAGTTCTCGTCCAGATTGTAGCGATCGGGATCGTCTGTATCCCATGCGATTGGGTCGGGGGATCATGGTCGCGCGCGATTATCTTGAGACGGCTCGCCTTGCCGAGGCGACGCTGGGCTATCTGAAGCAACACGGCCTTCCGGCCGATCCGATCAATTATGCCATCTGGTTCGCCTATGCGGCGCGGCTGGAACCCCTGCTCAACGAGGCGGTGGACGGCATGGTTCGCGATCACGGGAGCATCTCGGCCGACGACATGGTGATGCTGCACCGAACCTTCATCGGCGGCGGCCCGTTTCCGATCCGCGCGCTCGTCGGAGCCGAGCCTGCCGTGATCACCGACGATGTCGTGACGGCGGCGATCGACGACGCGGCCGAGGCGGCGCGCCAGCTCGATCTCGCCTATACGCTCGCCACCAGCAACCAGCGCCCCTCGACCGAGACACTCGTCGGCCGCCTCGTCGCCGCGACGCGGATCATCGACCAGCGCAAACGCCGGATCGAGGCTGAACTCGCTCACTCACGCGCCGAGCTCGACAACCTCCAGGCCAGCCTCGACCACATCCGGCACGAATCGCGCAGCGACCAGTTGACGACGCTGGCGAGCCGCAAGCACTTCGACACCGTGCTCGACGAAGCGATCACCGAGGCGCGCAGCGAGGGGACGCCGCTCTCGCTGCTGTTCACCGATATCGACCACTTCAAGTCGTTCAATGACCACTATGGACACCAGACTGGCGACCAGGTGCTTCGACTCGTGGCGCAATCGGTAAAGCAGAACATTCGCGGCCAGGATACAGCCTGCCGCTATGGCGGCGAGGAGTTCGCCATCATCCTTCCGAGGACGACGGTCGAGCAGGCTGCGGGAATCGGCGATGGAATCCGTCTCGCCGTGATGGGGCGCGAAATGCTTCAGCGATCGACGGGCGAGGCGCTCCGCCGCGTCACGATCTCGATTGGGATTGCCGGATTCCGTGCCGTCGACACGGCACAGAGCCTGATCGAACGGGCGGATCGCTGCCTCTACGGCGCCAAGAGCGGCGGCCGCAATCTCGTCGTCAGCGAAACCGACCCGCGCGGCCGGTTGACCGCCTGAGGCGGCGGCCCTCAGAGCTTGACCAGCACCCAGCTGACGAGGTCGGTGAGCACGGTATCGAGAGCCGCGTTCAATCCCGCGATGGCTTCGGGCGCGGTGTCGGCCGCGACGGGCGCCGTCGCCTTGAACACCTTGAAGTCGACGACACGTCCATTGCGGTCGTTCAGGATCCGCGCCGAAAGCTCGATTTCGGCGATGAGGCCCGAAGGGCTGACCACGACATTGAAGCTGCGGATATCGGTGAGCAGCTGATAATCGATCGACAGACCCTCGCCGGGCCGGCCAACGGCATGCGCCTGCTTCGAACGTTCGAACGTCTCGATGATCCGCGCCTGCAGGACGTTCGGCAGCGTGTCCGGATATTGCGCGTTCGGATAATAGGCCATCAGCGAACCGCGCGAGACGACGATGCGCTGGCTGGCGAGGATCTGCAGAGCCGAGGGCGCAGGCACGAGGACCTGCGCGGTGCCGCCAGCGCGGACGTTCGGCAGCGAGCGCGGGCCGACGAGGTCGTAGGTGTTGGGCGGCGGCGCCGTCACCAGCTTGCTGACGCAGCCGGCGAGCAGTACGGCCAGAAGCATCGCCACCACGGCGCCATGCGGCAGGGATCGTTTCATGTCAGCCATCGGCATCGGCCCTTGCTCTGCCCGGGGGACGTGTCAGGGCGGGTCATTTGCGATTGTATTCCTTGACGGTCGGATTACCGAAGACAAAGCCCTGCGGATTGCTCTGCACCGAGTTCAAGGTCCGGTTGAACTGCGCCGTCGCGCGCTGCAACTGGTTGACCAGCTGATCGATATTGCGGAGGCCCTGCCCCGTGAAATTGGCGAGGTTGGCCGAGATCTCGTCGGCACGGCTCGAATAGGCGTCGGCAAGCTTGCGGATCGACGTCGCGGCGCTGCTCGCTTCCTTGAAGAAGTTCTTGCCGTTCGGATCGTTCACGAGGTCCTCGGCGCCGCCGAGGATCGAATCGAGCCGGGCCGATGCCTGGTTGAGGCGCGACATCAGCTGGTCGGTATTGGCGACGATCTGGTCGACCTGCGGCTGCTGCTTCTTGACGAAGCCTACGAAATCGCGCGCGTCGCTGACGGCGGCTCCGGCATCCGAAACGATTTTGTTGACGTCGACAGTCGCCGTCTGGACCCGGCGGGCAACGGTCGCGATATCCTGGATCGTGCTCTTCACGGCCTCGACCTGGACCGATTCCACGATCTTCTGTGCCGAATCGAGTGTCGCGCTCAGCTGTTCGGAAACGTGTTTGACGTTGTCGACGATCTGCGGGAACGAGTCGGCGGAAGTCGAGAGCTTGGCCACGACCGTATCGATCTGGTTGATAGCGTCGGCAACCTTGGTCGGATCGACCGCCGCGAGGATCTTGTCCGCCTTGCCGACGAGGCCCTCGAGATTGCCCGAGAGGCTGCCGAGCTTCTTCGAGAGGTCGGAGACATTGGCGAGGAATTCGTTGACGCCATCCGAGTTGTCGGCGAGCGCGCCGGTGAACTTCTGCACATTGGCGAGCGTCGCGTTCACGGACGGCTCGGCCGTATCGAGGACGGAGTTGACCCGGTCGACCGTGCCGTTGACCTTCTTCAGCAGGTCCTGCGCGCTCTCGATGATGTCGCTCAGCCCCGAGCCCTGCGCGGTCAGCGTCGGGATCTCCTTTTCGTCGAAGATGCTGGGCAGCGAGGCCGTGCCGCCGCGGAACTCGATCGAGGCGATGCCGGTGAGACCCTGAACGCCGACAGACGCCTTGGTATCGGACTTGATCGGCTGGTTAGGATCGACCGAGACCATGGCTTCGACCTGGTTCGGATTGTCCGGATTGATGCGGAGGCTGGTGACATCGCCGATCCGGATGCCGTTGAAAAGCACCTGGCTGCCGGTGGCGAGGCCGGTCACCGAGCCCGGAATGAGGACGCGCATCGGCTTGCGAGCGCCGTTCTCGTCATAGCGCGCGAGCCAATAAACGAAGGCGAAGCAGGCGACGACCACCGCAAGCGTGAACAGACCGATCGTCGCGTAGTTGGCGCGGGTTTCCATGCCTGTCGCCTATGCCTCCAGGCGGCGCGCGCGCGTGCCGCGAAAATATTTCTGAACCCAAGCGTTATCGAACGCCAGCATGTCCTTGATCGTGCCTTCGACCAGGACGTGCTTTTCGCCCAATACTGCAATTCGATCGCAAACGGTATGGAGGCTGTCCAGATCGTGCGTGACCATGAACACCGTGAGGCCGAGCGTCGCCCTGAGTGTCGCGATCAGTTCGTCGAATTCGGCCGCCCCGATCGGATCGAGACCCGAGGTCGGCTCATCTAGAAACACGATATCTGGATCGAGCGCCAGTGCCCGCGCGAGGCTCGCGCGCTTGATCATGCCGCCGGAGAGCTCGGACGGCAGCCGGTCCGCCGCTTCGGGCGCGAGGCCAACCAGCTCGATCTTGAGCCGGGCAAGCTCTTCCATAAGCCGGGGCGAGAGCTTCAGGTGTTCGCGCATCGGGAATTCGACGTTCTGAAGCACCGTGAGCGAGGAGAACAGCGCGCCCTGCTGGAACAGGACGCCGAGATGCTGGTCGATCTCGGCCCTGATCTTCGGCTCCGCGTCGTCATAGGGCTGACCGAGGATTTCGACCGAGCCGCTCTCCTTGGCTTGCAGGCCGAGGATGGTGCGCAGCAGCACCGACTTGCCGGTGCCCGACGCCCCGACGATGCCGAGGATTTCGCCGCGATAGACGTCGAGGTCGAGGTTTTCGAGGATCGTGCGCTCGCCGAATCCGACCGTGATTCCGCGACCGCGGATGACGATCTCGCTCTTGACCGGGACGGTGGTCTTGCGGATCGCCATGTCAGTAGCTCACCGCGCTGAAATACATGGCGAACAGGCCGTCGACGACGATGACCATGAAGATCGATTTCACCACGGAGGACGTGGTGCGAGCGCCGAGCGATTCGGCACTGCCCTGGACGCGGAAACCTTCGGTCGCGGCGATGATTCCGATGATCAGCGCCATGAACGGCGCCTTGATGATGCCGACCCAGAAGGTGCTGACATAGACGGCGTCGCGCAGCCGCATGATGAAGGCCGAAGGCGGCAGGCCGATATAGAACCAGCTCACCAGCCCGCCACCGACAAGCGCCGAGAAGTCGGCGATGATGGTGAGAAGCGGCAGCGCGATGATGAGCGCGAGGATGCGCGGCAGCACCAGCACCTCGTTGACGTCGAGGCCGATGACATCGAGCGCGTCGATCTCCTCGCGCATCTTCATCGACCCGATCTCGGCGGTGAAGGCGCTGCCCGAGCGGCCGGCTATCATGATGGCGGTGAGCAGCACGCCGAGTTCGCGCAGAACGAGTACGCCGACGAGATCGACGACATAGACTTCCGCGCCGAAGGCCCGAAGCTGGAAGGCGCTCTGCTGCGCGATGATCGCGCCGATGAGCAGCGACATCAGCGCGATGATCGGTACGGCACGCAGGCCAGTCCGATCGACGTGGAAGACGATCGATGTGATGCGGAAGCGCGATGGATTGAGCAGCGCCTTGCCGAGGCCGACTGCCACGCCGCCGAGAATGTTGAGGCCGGCCTCGGCATCCGAAACGACGCCGTACATGCCGCGCCCGATGCCTTCGAGCAGTTCGATGCCGACATTCATCGGCTTCTTGCGCGGCGGCAGGTCACGCTCGACCGATTGAAGGGCCTCGAGCAACCGCATCACGTTCTCGGAACCGCCCTCGACCGCGACATCGACGCCGTTGGCGCCGATCCCGCGCTCGAGCCGGGTGATCAGCCAGCCGCCGGCGGTATCGATGTTCTCGACATCCGAGAGGTCGATGGTGACGGGCTGGCTGGTGCTGGCGACGACGCGATCGATCTCGCCTTCGAGCCGGTCGGCATTGGGCAGCGTCCAATGGCCGCGCGGAATCAGCCGCTGGCGGCCATCCGAATCGGATGTTTCGAGATGCGCCGCTACTTCCGCCGTCACGACCATACTGGTTGATACACCCTCTTCGGCCGGAGCGCCCGTGGGCAGCCCTTGTGACGCCGACCGGTCGCTCATAAGCTCCCGGCAGGTACAACCTAGTGGCACGAGGACGTTAAGTCCGGCAAGCGCCCACTGCGAGGAAGCCGTTCGATGCAGATCGTGACGCCCTATCTGTTGTTTTTGGGTGACGTTCCCGACGCCCTGGCGGCAAAGACGGCGCTCGGCATCGTGGACTGGCGGCCGGAGTGGTGCATCGGGCAATTGCGCCTTCCCGGCTGCAAGGCGGATGCCGGCATTCCCGACATGACGATCGCCGAGGCCAAGGCGGCCGGCGTCAAGACGATGATCGTCGGCGCTGTCAATGCCGGCGGCGTGCTTCCGGAGCATTGGGTCGCGTCGATCGTCGCGGCGCTCGATGCCGGGCTCGATGTCGCGAGCGGGCTTCATTCCCGCCTCTCTGACAGTCCGGCAATCCGCGAGGCGGCCGCGCGGGGCGGACGGGCGCTGCACGACGTGCGTCAGTCAACCGAGCGCTTTGCCACGGGCAAGGGCGTCAAGCGTCCGGGCATGCGACTGCTGACGGTCGGGACCGACTGCTCGGTCGGCAAGAAATACACCGCGCTCGCGCTCGAAGCCGGGCTGCGCAAGGCCGGCTACGCCGCCGACTTCCGCGCGACAGGCCAGACCGGCGTGTTCATATCCGGCCGCGGCGTCGCCATCGACGCCGTCGTCGCCGACTTCATCTCCGGCGCCGTCGAATGGATCGCGCCGGCTGCGGCGCCCGATCACTGGGATCTCGTCGAAGGCCAGGGATCGCTGTTTCATCCGTCCTTTGCCGGCGTTTCTCTCGGCCTCCTGCATGGCGCACAGCCGGATGCCTTCGTCGTCTGCCACGAGCCGACGCGGACGCATATGCGCGGCGTCGCCCACGCGCTGCCGAGCATCGCCGAGGTGATCGATCTCACGGTGACCTGCGGGCGGCTGACCAATCCGGCGATCCGCTGCGTCGGCATCGCCATCAATACGGCAGCGCTCGCGGATGGCGCGGCAGAGACGTTGCTGGCAGAGACGTCTTCGGCCCATGGCCTGCCGGCCGTCGATCCGATCCGCACCGGCGTCGCGCCGATCGTTGCGGAGATCGGACGCGTTTTCGGCGGCCGGGCGTGATGCTCCGATCTCTCGACGTTACGATCGAGCGCTGGCCGATTGCAGGCACCTTCGTGATCTCGCGTGGCGCCCGCACGGAAGCGACGGTCGTCGTCGCGACCGTCAGCGATGGCGTCCATGTCGGGCGGGGCGAATGCGTGCCCTACGCGCGCTATGGCGAGACGGTGGATGGCGTCGTCGAGACGATCCGCAGCCAGAGCTTCGCGATCGCCGGCGGCATTGATCGCACGGGCATGCAGGCCGCGCTGCCGCCGGGCGCGGCGCGCAACGCGCTCGACTGCGCCCTTTGGGATTTCGAGGCTAAGGCGAGTGGCGTCGGCGTCGCCGCCAGCCTCGGCCTCGCCGCGCCGCGTCCGCTGACCACCGCCTATACGCTGAGCCTCGGCACACCCGAGAGCATGGAAGCGGCGGCGCGCGCGGCCGCCGATCGGCCGCTGCTGAAGGTGAAGCTCGGCGGCGAGGGCGACGATCTGAGGATCGCCGCCGTCCGGCGCGGCGCGCCGAAGTCGCGGCTGATCGTCGATGCCAACGAAGCCTGGTCGGCCGCGGCCTTCACAGAGCTGATGCTCGCCTGCCACGAGGCCGGGGTCGAGCTGATCGAGCAGCCGCTTCCCGTCGGCGCCGACGACCTGCTGCGCCAGACGGAGCGGCTCGTCCCGGTCTGCGCCGACGAGAGCCTGCACAGTGCGGAGGATTGCGCGTTGCTCGCCGACCGCTATGACGCGGTCAACATCAAGCTCGACAAGACCGGTGGCCTCAGCGAGGGCTTCGGCGTCCTGGCAGCGGCAAGGGCGCATGGGCTCAAGGTGATGGTGGGCTGCATGGTCGGCACCTCGCTCGCCATGGCGCCGGCCGTACTCCTCGCGCAACAGGCCGATTTCGTCGATCTCGACGGCCCGCTGCTGCTGGCCCGAGACCGCGAACCGGGGCTTGATTATCGCGGCAGCCTGGTCAGTCCGCCGACGCCGGCTCTCTGGGGCTGAAGCGTGAACCGCGCGACGACCATGATCAGCACCGCGAGGGCGGCGAACCCGGTCATGAAGTAGAAGGCGTCGGTGCCGAAGCGGGCATAGAGCGCGCCGGCCATCAGCGTCGTCAGCGCCATCAATCCGCCCGCCGTCATCATGCAGAGGCCCTGCGCCGATGCCGTCAGTTCGTCGGGCATGGTTCGGGCGATCGCGAGCTGCATGCCGACGAAGGTGGCGCCGAAGGTGAAGGCGTGCATGCTCTGCAGCACGAGGTTCAGCGCCAGGCTGGTGACGAGGGGAAGCAGGGCCCAGCGGATGACCGCCGCGACGGCACCGGCGAGGATCAGCGTCTCCGCCCTCAGCCGCAGGAAGCGGCTCGAGATCGCGAACATCACGATCTCCGCGATGACACCGGTCGCCCAGAGAAGGCCGATCTCGCTGCCGGAAAAGCCGAGCGCCTGCCACTCGATGGTACCGAATGAATAGAAGAGCCCGTGGCTCGCCTGGATCAGCCCGGTCGCCGCCGCGATCACCAGAAAGGACGGGCTCAGCAGCACCCGCCGCATCGGAATCCTGGGCTGCCGGTCCACATCGTCGGCGGCGCGCTCGGCGCGCGGGGTCACCGGCAGGGCGAGCGCAGCGCCGAGGCAGACGATGAAGCCCGCGATGATCATCGGCGCCAGCACCGGTGTTCCGAAGCGTCCGAAGATCGCACCACCGGCGAGGCTGACGACCACGAAGCTGATCGAGCCCCAGACGCGCATGCGGCCGTAGTCGAGGCCGAAGCGGCGCACGCCGGTGAGGGACAGCGCATCGACGGCCGGCTGGATCAGCTGCCACGAGGTAACCGCGAGGCCGGTCAGGACCGTGATCGCCAGATAGCTGGAGACGAAGATCGCCGGGATGAACAGGGCGAGCCCGAGCAGCGCGAACAGGATGATCGCCATGCGCCTGTTGGGCGCGCGATCGGCAAGCCAGCTGCCAAGCGGGGTGACCACAAGCCGCGCGGCCAGCGGAAAGGCGAGACAGGCCGCGATTTCCTCAGGTCCGAAACCGCGACCTTTCAGCCAGACCGGCAGGAACGGAACCACGATGCCGCTGACCATGAACGATGCGGCATAGAAAAACGAAAGGCGGGCTCCGAACAGAGGCGGGGCTGCGGGCATCTTGGCTGTCGATTTCACGCTGGGACCACGGCGGGAAGGTCGCGGTCCGATTCCGGGGATGGGCCTTGAATCGAATTAATCGATTCTAGCAGCGGGTCTGGCGCGAGGCTATCGCGTGCAGTCCGCGGTTCTACGTCATCGCCAGCGCGCGGGCCAGCATGGCCTCGTCGATATTGCCGCCCGACAGCACGACCACGACCGTTCTTCCAGCCGCATCGAAACGGCCGGAGAGGACCGCCGCCAAGGCGACGGCGCCGCCCGGCTCGACCACCAGCTTGAGGCGGCGAAAGGCAAAGGCGACAGCGGCGAGCGCCTCGTCGTCGGCGACAGCGAGCGCTCCGGCGGCGAGGCGGCTGTTGATCGCAAATCCGACGGCACCCGGGGCCGACGCCTGCAGCGCGTCACAGACCGAGCCGGAGGCCCCCGCGTTGCGTTCGATCCGCCCCGAAGCCAGCGAGCGGCCGTAATCGTCGAAGGCTTCGGGTTCGACGAGATAGAGCCCGGTGCCGGGCATGCGGTGATGCAGGGCGAGCGCAAGCCCAGAGGAGAGCCCGCCGCCGCCGCAGGGTGTCAGCACCGCATCCACCGCGACGCCCGCGGCGGCGCAATCGGCCGCGATCTCGAGGCCGATGGTCCCCTGCCCGGCGATGACCAGCGGCTCGTTGTAAGGATGGATCAACCGCCCGCCGGTCCGTGCCGTGACTTCGGCGGCGATCGCCTCGCGATCGACGCCGGCGGCGCGGTCATAGGTGATGACCGTCGCGCCGAGCCGGCGGGTGCCGTCCAGCTTGGCACGCGGTGCATCGTCCGGCATGACGATGGTCGCGGGAATGCCGAACAGCGCCGCGGCGGCGGCAACACCCTGCGCATGGTTGCCGGAGGAAACCGCGACGATGCCGGCGGCGCGCTCCGATGCGGGCAGCGCTGCGACGGCGTTGTAGGCGCCGCGGAACTTGAACGAGCCGGTGCGCTGCAGCGTTTCCGGCTTGATCAGCACGCGGCCGCCGACGCGTGCATCCAGCTCGGCACTGCCGAGCAGCGGCGTGCGGACGGCCTTGCCGGAAAGCCGGGAGGCGGCGCTTTCGATATCGTCGATTGTGACCATCAGCCTCGCTAGCAAGGCGAGCGGGAGGGCGCAAGCGCGATCAAGCGGCGCCTGCTGAACGGGCTATTCTGACCGGCGTTGGGGATCGGCAGCGGGCTTGGACATGGACGCGGTGCGCAAGGCGCTCTGGTATATCGAGCATCATTTCGAGCGGCCGGTGACACTGGACGAGCTCGCCGCATTGGTCGGCCTCTCGCGCTTCCACCTGTCGCGGAGCTTCGCGCTCGCGACCGGGCGATCCTTCTCGCAGCACCTTCGCGGCCGCCGCCTGTCCGAGGCCGCCCGCGCGCTGGTCGCCGGCGCGCCCGACATCCTCGCCGTCGCCCTCGCGGCCGGCTACGGCTCGCATGAAGCCTTCTCCCGCGCCTTCCGCGACCAGTTCGGCCTGACGCCGGATGCGGTCAGGGCGCGGGCCTCTCTCGTCAATCTCAAACTCGTGGAGCCCATCCTGATGCCCGACACATTGCCCGAGACGATCGAAGCGCCGGAACTCCGCCCCATCGACAGCGTGCTGCTCGCGGGCCTTCGCCGCTTCTACCGCTATGAGGACCGCGGCGGCATTCCGCTGCTCTGGCAGCGCTTCGGACCGTTCATCGACAACATTCCCGGCCAGTTGCGCACGCTCGACGCCTATGGCGTCTGCTTCAAGTCCGAGGACGATCGCGACGACGGCTTCGACTATCTGGCCGCGGTGCCGGTGCGCTCACTGGACGAACTGCCCGACGGACTGGTCGGCGTGCGCATCCCCGCGCTGACCTTCGCGGTGTTCCAGCATCGCGGCCATGTCTCGGCCATCGGCGACACCTGCGGCGCGGCCTTCGACTGGATGGCGCAAAACCGCCATGCCTACCCGGACAGTAGCGTGACGATGGTGGAGTATTATCCGCCGAACTTCGATCCGCGTACCGGCCTCGGCGGTTGCGAGGTCCGGATCCCCGTCCGGACCTGATCAGCCGCGATCCTCAGGCGAAGGCGTGACTGGCGAGGCTTCGGTGGACGCCCGTCACATTGTCGAGGAACTGGCGGGTCGCCGCCTGCCAGGAACTCTGGAGAGCTACCTGGCGGCACCGCTCGCGCGGGATCGCCAGGGCGGCCAGAGCCGCGGCCTGCAGATCGTTGTCGAGAATGCCGGCGCCGGAATTGCCGATGACATCACGCGGGCCGGCGACCGGAAATGCCGCGACGGGTAGCCCCGAGGCCATCGCTTCCAGCATCACCACGCCGAAGGTGTCGGTCCGGCTCGGGAAGACGAAGCAGTCCGAAGCCGCATAGATATCGGCGAGATTGGTGCCGACGCGCGCGCCGAGGAAGCTCACTTCGGGATGGGCCCGTCGCAATCCCTCCAGTGCCGGCCCGTCGCCGACGACGACCTTGCTTCCGGGCAGCTCAAGATCGAGGAAGGCGCTGATGTTCTTCTCGACCGCGACACGGCCGACATAGAGATAGATCGGCCGTGGCAGATCGAGCACGGCGCGATTGCGGCCGGGATGGAAGATCTCGGCATCGACGCCGCGCGACCAGCGCATCAGGTTGCGGAATCCGCGCCCCTCGAGTTCCTGCTCCATCGAGCGGGTCGACACCATGCAGCCGGCGCCGGCGTTATGGAAATGGCGCAGCACGCCATAGGACCAATCGACCGGGATCGGCAGCCGGGCCGCCAGATATTCAGGAAAGCGGGTGTGATAGCTGGTCGTGAACAGCCGCCGCCGGCGGATGCACCAGCGCCGCACGGCAAAGCCGATCGGCCCCTCGGTCGCGATATGGACGTGGTCGGGATCGACCGCGTCGAGCTTCTTGGCGATCGATCCCGGCGGCGCCACCGTGAGGCGGATTTCGGGATAGGTCGGGCACGGCACGGTGTTGAAACCGTCAGGCGTTAGCATGATCGCCTCGGCGCCGAGTTCCGGCAGATGGCGGCCGAGACGCTCCAGCGTGCGCACAACCCCGTTGATCTGGGGGTGCCAGGCGTCGCTCGCGATGAGGATCCGGCTCATGCCGCGACCTGATCGACCTTTGTCTCACTATCGAGGACGTAAGCTTCGTCCTTCGCGATCACCGACCAGCGGAGAATCTCCAGCCGCCCGTCATGATGCTCGGCAATCGCCGTGCAGCTCTCGACCCAGTCGCCCGTATTGACGTAGCGGATGCCGAAATCGTCATGCAGCGCCGCATGATGGATGTGACCGCAGACGACGCCATCGGCGCCGACGCGCTTCGCCTCGTTGACCAGCGCGCTCTCGAACGTGCCGATGAAGTTGACGGCGTTCTTGACCTTGAGCTTCGCCCAGGCCGACAACGACCAGTAGTCGAAACCAAGGCGCCGGCGGATCTTGTTGAGGACGGTGTTGAGGCCGAGCGCGAGCGTGTAGGCGCCGTCGCCGAGGAAGGCGAGCCATTTGGCGTGCCGCACGACGACGTCGAACTGGTCGCCATGGATGACCAGCAGGCGCTTACCGTCCGCGGTCTCGTGCACGATGCTGTCGACCAGCTCGACGCCGCCAAGTTGCGTGCCGAGATAATCGCGCAGGAATTCGTCGTGATTGCCGGGCAGGTAGACCAGCCGCGCGCCCTTGCGGCCCTTGCGCAGCAACTTCTGGACGACGTCGTTATGCGACTGCGGCCAGTACCAGCTCTTCTTCAGACGCCAGCCGTCGACGATGTCCCCCACAAGGAATATCGTCTCTGCATCGTGCCATTTCAGGAAGTCCAGCAGAAGATCAACCTGGCTGCCGCGCGTGCCGAGGTGAATATCCGACAGGAACAACGTTCGGAGATGGCGGGGAGCAACCGCGATCGACATGATCTTGATTCGTCCTCGGCTGATGGAAAATTAAAGACCGCTTAGCCCAAGCGAACAACAGATTTGTGACGCGGGGGTTTCCGCCTCGCCTCAGAGCAGTGTCGGGACCATGCTCGCCACCAGGAGAACAGCCATCGCGCCATTGAAGATGGCGACCCGGCGCTCGCTGCCGAGATAGCGCGAAATCGCCGTTCCGAACAGACACCAGACGACGGTCGAGGGAAACGCCGTCAGCGCGAAGGCCGCGGCAACGCGTGAAACCGCGGTCAGTGGCGGCTCGGTCGGCGCGACATAAAGTGCCAGCGCGCTCACCGCCATGACCCAGGCCTTCGGGTTGACCCACTGGAAAAGTGCCGCGGCGAGGAAGCTCATCGGGCGTCCGACGCGGACGCCTTCACCGTCGACGCGGCCGGCAAAGGCGAGCTTCCAGGCCATCCAGAGCAGATAGGCGAAAGCGACATAGGTCAGGATGCGATGGGCCTGCGGATAGGCCTCGAAGAAGCCGCCAAGGCCGAGGCCGACGGCCAGCACCATCACCGGGAAGCCGAGGCTGATTCCGAGCATGTGCGGCAGGCTTCGGGCGAAGCCGAAATTCGCACCGGAGATCATCAGCATGGTGTTGTTGGGGCCAGGCGTGAACGCGGTCACGAACGCGAAGCCGAGCATGGCGAGCCATGAATGCATGATGTTCTCCCCCGCCTCGCGGTCAGCCGCGCTGCGCTTGTTCCACACGCCACGAAATGGGTCAATAATGCTGACATTTTGAAGCTGGGAATCGAAGGTCAGCTGTTCCCTCACGGCAATAATGCAGGCTGAACCGCGCTTGCATCACTATCGCCGCTCGCCCATGATCGCCGCCGCCAACACGGAGAAAAATGATGAAAATCCTACGCTTCGGCGCCGCTGGCGCGGAGAAGCCGGGCCTTCTCGACAAGGACGGCACCATCCGCGATCTCTCGGGCGTCGTCTCCGACATCACCCCGGAAACGCTCAAGAACGGTGCGATCGCCAAGATCGCCGCAATCGACCCGACCACGCTTCCTGCCGTCGACCCGGGCGTCCGCCTCGGCCCGATCGTCGAAGGCGTCAGGAACTTCATCGCCGTCGGCCTCAACTATGTCGACCATGCGCATGAAACCAACATGCCGATCCCGGCGGAACCGATCCTGTTCAACAAGGCGCCGAACTGCATCGTCGGCCCGAACGACACGGTGATCATTCCGAAGAACTCGCAGAAGACCGACTGGGAAGTCGAGCTGGCGATCATCATCGGCAAGACCGCGAGCTATATCGACGAGGCAAACGCGCTCGATTATGTCGCCGGCTTCGCCGTCTGCCACGACGTGTCGGAACGCGCGTTCCAGACCGAGCGCGGCGGCCAGTGGATGAAGGGCAAGGGCTCGCCCACCTTCGGTCCGCTCGGCCCCTGGCTGGTGACGCCGGACGAGATCGCCGACGTGCAGAATCTCGACCTCTTCCTCGACGTCAACGGCACGCGCGCCCAGACCGGCAACACCAAGACGATGATCTTCGGCGTCGCCCATCTCGTCGCCTATATCAGCCAGTTCCTGCAGCTCGATCCCGGCGACGTCATCACCACCGGCACGCCGCCCGGCGTTGGCATGGGCATGAAGCCGCCGAAGTTCCTGAAGGACGGCGACGTCGTTCGCCTCGGCATCACCGGTCTCGGTGAGCAGCAGCAGACGGTCGCGGCCTGGAAGGCCTGACGTTCCGCGCGTCCGGGAGCGGCCTTGCCGCTTCCAGCGAGCCCCAACCCTGCCCCTCCCCCGCTTCGCGGGAGAGGGAATGATGCTGGGCGGCCCCGGCTTTTGAGCAAGGCGCCCGGCATCGATGACATCCGAAGCCTGTCCTCTCTCCCGCGCAGCGGGGGGAGAGATGGAGATGGGCGTTCCCTGACCTACCACCAGGCGTGGAAATGGTGCACGGGCCCATGGCCCTTGCCGATGGTCAGCCGGTCCGAGGCGGCAATCGCGGCGGTGACGTAGCGCTTGCCGGTCTCGACCGCCGTTTCGAGATCCTGGCCGAGCGCCAATCCGGCGGCGATGGCCGAGGACAGCGTGCAGCCCGTGCCGTGCGTGTTCATCGTGGCGATGCGTGGCGCGCGATACCAGCGCTCGCCCTGGCGCGTCAGCAGGAGGTCTGCGCTCTCCTCGCCGTCGCCATGGCCGCCCTTCAGCAGCACCGCCCGGGCGCCGAGGCGGAGGATTGCGGCCGCCTGGTCCCGCAACTCTGTTTCGCTCGTCGCGACCTCGCCGCCGACGAGGCGTGCCGCCTCGCGCATGTTGGGCGTTACCAGAGTGGCGCGCGGCAGCAGTTCGCGGATGAGCACCGCCACCGCCTCGTCCTGCAGCAGCAGATCGCCCGAAGTCGCCACCATGACGGGGTCGAACACGACCCTCGTCTGGCTATAGCGGTCGAGACCCGCGGCGACGACGCGGATGATCTCCGGCCGCGAGAGCATGCCGATCTTCACCGCATCCACCGCGAGGTCGGAGAACACGGCATCGATCTCCGCCGCCACGAAATCGGGCGGGACGTCGTGGATCGCCGTGACGCCGAGCGTGTTCTGCGCCGTCAGCGCGGTGATCACCGAGGCGCCGTAGACGCCGAGGGCCGAGAAGGTCTTCAGATCGGCCTGGATGCCGGCGCCGCCGCCCGAATCCGAGCCCGCCATGGTCACTGCAATCGCCGTCATCGGCTTCGGTCTCCTGCTATTGCTCGGGATCGAACGCAGCCTTGATGGCCGCCTCGCGCGCTCGGGACTGGTTGAGCCGCTGCTCGCGATAGATGACGAACATGCCCGATCCGATCACGATCGCCGATCCGGCCAACATGCTGAGGCCGGGCAGCGTATCGAACAGCAGATAGCCGACCATGATCGCCCACACCATCGACACATATTCAAACGGCGCGATCAGCGAGGCCTCGCCGTAGCGATAGCTCTGGGTCAGCAGAACCTGGCCGATGCCGCCGCAGATACCCGAGCCGACCAGCAGCGTCCAGTCTGCCCTGTCCGGCATGACCCAGCCGAACGGCGCCGTCACCAGCATGAAGAGCGCGGTGAAGAGCGAGAAATAGACGACGATCGTCGCCGGCTCCTCTGACCAGGTCAGTCGCCGGGTTTGCGTTGCCGCCAGTGCGCCGAAGCTCGCGCCGGCAAGCGCGAACAGCGCCCCGACCGCGCTCCGGTCCGGTCCTTGAGGCTGGACATAGCCGGAGAGGATCACGACGACGCCGATGAGCCCGACGACCACCGCCGTCCAGCGATAGACACGGATGCGTTCGCCGAGGAGGAGCGCGGCAAAGACGACCGTGAGCAAGGGCGAGGCATAGCCGATGGCGGTGGCGTCGGAGAGCGGCAGCAGGCCGAGGGCGGTGAAGCCACAGAACATCGATGATGCGCCGGCGATCGAGCGCAGCAGATGGCCGCCGAGGCGCGGCGTGACGAACACGGTCGGAAGCTGGCCGCGAAAGCCGACAAAGGTCAGCACCGGGATCAGGGCGAAGGCCGAGCGGAAGAACGCGACTTCGCCGGCCGGATAGCGATCCGACAACAGCTTGATCTGCGTCGCCATCGCCGTAAACGCGATGGTCGAAATCACTTTCAGCAGCACCCCGAACAGCGGGTGCCGGTGGCTGGCGGTCTGCATGATCGTCCGGGGCTTCTGACGGGCCCGTTCATTGGTCGTGAGGCGGCGGGAGACTGCATCGGAGGCTGCGGCACCGCTCTGGAAAGGGCGGATCGCCGATCGTAGCGCGACGACAGTCAGCGAAGAGACCCGGGCGGTAATGGCGGCGATCATAGGGCGGGACGACCGGGCGACGCAACCGTCGCGGCCGTATCGAGGGAATGCCTTTTCGCCGCCGGAATCGCATGTTAGAGCCATCTTCATCAATGCGGCGACGTGGATTCTCCGGCTATCCCATGACATCCTCCTTCCTGCGCCGCACCGGCGCGATCGGCCTCCTCGCCGCAGTCTGTACGCTCACCGCCGTCCTGCCGGCCTCTGCCGAGCGTCTGACCAATCCCGTCGCCGAATTCGCCGGCCTCGACAAGATCACCGGACGGATCATCACCTTCGACGTCTACATGAACGAGACGGTGCAGTTCGGCGCGCTGCAGGTGACGCCGCGCGTCTGCTATTCGCGGCCTCCGACCGAGCCGCCGCAGACCGATTCCTTCGTCGAGGTCGACGAGATCACGCTGGCCCGCAAGGTGCGCCGGATCTTCACCGGCTGGATGTTCGCCGACAGCCCCGGCCTGCACGCCGTCGATCACGCCGTCTATGACGTCTGGCTCGCCAACTGCAAGACCTCGTCGACCGTCGCGCCGCCGGCCAAACCGTAGAAATCGGCCTCGACCGCGAGCGCCGCTTCCAGGCGCTCGTGATAGGCATCGCGGCCGATCTCGATCGCGCCGAAGCGCTCGAGATGCTCGGTGGTGAACTGGGCGTCGAGCAGCTTGAAGCCGCCGGCCTTCAGCCGTGCCACCAGATGAACCAGCGCGATCTTGGATGCATCCGTCGCGTGGCTGAACATGCTCTCGCCGAAAAACGCGCCGCGGAGCCGCACGCCATAGAGGCCGCCCACCAGTTCGCCATCGCGCCAGGCCTCGACCGTGTGGCAGAAGCCGAGCGCGAAGAGTTCGCCATAGAGGCGGCGGATGCGGCCGTTGATCCAGGTCTTGTCGCGATAAGAACTGCCCGCCTCGCCGGCGCAGCCCTCGATGACGCCTTCGAAATCGCTGTCGATGCGGATCTCGAAGGGTTCGCTGCGCATGGTCCGGGCGAGCCGGCGCGGCACATGGAAAGCGTCGAGCGGGAAGATGCCGCGGCTCTCCGGCTCGATCCAGTAGAGACCGGGATCATCGGCCGAATCGGACATCGGGAAGATGCCGCAGGCATAGGCCTTCAGCAGCACCTGCGGTGTGATCTGCAAGGATTCGTCCGACTGCCTGGCCATGTCCCGTCCGCATCTCGGCGAGCGGCAGGGCGAACCCCGGCCGCATTGCTGACCGACGCGCCCGCCCCGGCGACGATTCGCAGCATCGCACGACTTGGCCGAGCGAAGAAGACCGAAGGTCGTATGGCGGCCGCTCCGGCAGGAGCGGCCACGGCGGCGTCGCCCGCAGCACCCTCCCCTTGTTCAAGGGAGGGCCGTGCCGGGCAACGCAGCCTTGCCGTCAGTTGTGGATCGACAGCTTCTTTTCCAGCCAGTGGATGTCGTAGCGGCCATCGGCGATGTCCTGGTCGTCGACCAGATCGCGGAAGAGCGGGATCGTCGTCTTGATGCCGTCGACGACGAACTCGTCGAGAGCCCGCCGAAGCCGCATCATGCACTCGACGCGGTTGCGGCCGTGAACGATCAGCTTTCCGATCAGGCTGTCGTAATAGGGCGGGATCTTGTAGCCCTGATAGACGCCTGAATCGACGCGGACGCCGAGCCCCCCCGGCGGATGGTAATAGGTGATCAGCCCCGGCGAGGGTGTGAAGGTGCGCGGGTCCTCGGCATTGATCCGGCACTCGATCGCATGGCCCTGGAACTTGACCTCTTCCTGGCGGAACGAGAGCCCGCTGCCGGCCGCGACACGGATCTGCTCGTTGACGAGATCGATCCCGGTCACCGCCTCGGTCACCGGATGCTCCACCTGCAGGCGGGTGTTCATCTCGATGAAGTAGAACTCGCCGTTCTCGTACAGGAACTCGATCGTGCCGGCGCCGGAATAGCCGAGATCGCCGATCGCCTTGGCGCAGACTGCGCCGATCCGGTCGCGTTCCTCGGCGTTGAGCGCCGGTGAACCGGCCTCTTCCCAGACCTTCTGATGGCGCCGCTGCAGCGAGCAGTCGCGCTCACCGAGATGGACCGCATAGCCCTTGCCGTCGCCGAGCACCTGGATCTCGATATGACGCGGCTTCTCGAGATATTTCTCCATGTAGACGGCGTCATCGCCAAAGGCCGCCTTCGATTCCGAGCGCGCCGTCGCATAGGCGATCGGCAGCTCTGCGGCCGAACGGGCGACCTTCATGCCGCGTCCGCCACCGCCGGCCGAGGCCTTGATGAGGACGGGATAGCCGATCTCGGCGGCGCATTTCAGCGCATCCGCCTCGTCCTTCAGCGCGCCTTCCGAACCCGGAACGACCGGAATGCCGAGGCGCTGCGCGGTGCGCTTCGCCTCGATCTTGTCGCCCATGATGCGGATATGGTTCGAGCTCGGCCCGATGAAGGTGAGGTTGTGTGCCTCGAGAATCTCGGCGAAGCGGGCATTCTCGGACAGGAAGCCATAGCCCGGATGGACCGCATCCGCGCCGGTGATCTCGCAGGCGGCGAGGATCGAGGCGACGTTGAGATAGCTGTCGCGAGCCGGCGGCGGGCCGATACAGACGCTCTCGTCCGCAAGGCGCACATGCATCGCATCGGCATCGGCGGTCGAATGGACCGCCACCGTCTCGATGCCGAGCTCCTTGCAGGCCCGGAGCACCCGGAGGGCAATCTCGCCGCGATTGGCTATGAGGATCTTGTTGAACATCGGCTGAAAGGTACTCACTCGATGATCAGCAGCGGTTCGCCGTATTCGACCGGCTGCCCATCGATCACCATGATTGCCTTGATCTTGCCGGCACGCGGCGCCGGAATCTGGTTCATGGTCTTCATCGCCTCTACGATCAGAAGCGTCTGGCCCTCGCGGACGCTGTCGCCGATCTCGACGAAGGTCTTGGCGCCGGGCTCGGGCGAACGATAGGCGGTGCCGACCATCGGCGAGGGAACCGTGCCGGGGTGACCGACGAGGCTGACTTCGGCCGGCGCCGCCGGAGCGGCGGCGGCAGCCGCCTGCGGCGCCGCGACCTGATAGGCGACGGGCGCGGCGCTGACGGTGCGCGCCACCCGGATCCTGAGGTCGGCATGCTCGACCTCGATCTCGCTGAGATCCGTCTCCGTCAGCAAGGTCGCCAGCTGGCGGATCAGTTCCTGATCGATGGTCGATGTCTTGTTCGTCATGGGCTTCGCACTTTCATGGAGCGGCTTGCCTTTCGAGGTGTCAGACGACGTGAGGCTGAAGCGCGGTGAGCGCCAGCTGGTAGCCGAGCGGGCCGAACCCGCAGATGACGCCGAGGGCGACCGGAGAAACATAGGAGTGGTGGCGGAACGCCTCGCGCGCGAAGACGTTCGAGAGATGCACTTCGATCGTGGGCAGGCCGACGGCACGAATGGCGTCCTGCAGAGCGACCGAGGTGTGGGTATAGGCGCCGGGATTGATCACGATCCCGCGGCAGCGGCCGAGCGCCTCGTGAATCCAGTCGACGAGCACGCCTTCGTGATTCGACTGCCGGAAATCGACGGCAATGCCGAGGCTCTCGCCAAAGGTCCGCGTCTCCTGCTCGATATCGGCGAGCGTGCGAACGCCATAGACGCCGGGTTCGCGCTTGCCGAGCATGTTGAGATTGGGGCCGTTGAGGACCAGGACGGAAATCGTCATCGAATGGCTTCTGCCGCAACCGTTGACCGCGACCGGACCAGCGCAAGGGCGTCGGCCGGGGCGCGCCGGTTATAGGGGGTCGGCCGGCAAAGGAAAAGCCCCGCCCTTGGACGGACGGGGCCTCGACGCTCCGGACGCTCGGTCGTCAATCAGCAGGTCGCCTGGCCGCAATCGCGGACAGACTTGATCTTGGCCTTCAGCGCGTCGTAGCCGACCGCGCCGACGACGACGTCGCCCTGCATGACATAGGTCGGGGTTCCGTTGATGCCGAGCGCCTGGGCGAGCGTGTATGATTCGCCGATCGTCGCGGCGACTTCCGGGTCCTTCAGCTTCGCCTTGATCGCCGCCGGGTCGAGACCGATATCGGTCGCGACGGCCAGAGCACGGGCGCCGTTCACTTCACCACGGCCCATCAGCAGTTCGTCGAAGAAGGCCTGGTACTTCTCGGGCGCCATCTGGTGCACGACGACGGCAACCTGGGCGGCCTCCTCGGAGCCGGGTCCAAGCACCGGGAATTCCTTGAGCACGACGCGGAGGCCCTTGTCCTCGTCCATCAGCCGCTTCATGTCGGCATGGGCGCGCTTGCAGTAGCCGCAGTTGTAATCGAAGAACTCGACGAGGGTCACATCGCCCTCGGGATTGCCGAGCACGACCTGGCGCTTGGAGTTGAACAGAAGGTCGGCATACTGGGCGACATTGGCCTTCTTGGCCTCGGCCTCCGCCACCTGTTGGCGGCGATCGAGTTCCTGCATCGCATCGCGCACCACTTCGGGATGCTGCATCAGGTAGTCCTTGACGATCGCGCCGATCGCCTCCTGCTGACCCTTGTCGAAGGCGGTCTGGTCGGCGCCGGCAGTTGCAGGCACTGCGATCGCACCGGCACAGACCAGCCCTGCGAGGCCGACGCCGCCGACGAGGCGCTTGAGGCGCGTGGCGAGGCCGCGATCTCGGCTGGAACGGGACGTCTTCGACATGGCGGGCAGACCTTTGCTGGACGGTTGAGCCAGTGCGCGGCGCGGAGCCGGCGCACGGAGCGAATGATGGATCATCCGGATTTCTGAGGAGTATAGGACACGATGTCGTCGGCGCGAAGCCAGGCGGGCGAGCCGCGCTTCAGCGCCGACTGCGCGCGCGCCGCATGCTTCTTCGCGGCCTCGTAGTTGCCGGCGGCGAATTCGCCCTGCGCGGTGGCGAGATCGGCCATCGGAATGTCGCCACGCATGGCATAGGCGCGGGCAAGGCTGCGATAGCCGATCGGAACGTCGGGATCGCTCTGCAGCCCGATGGTCAGGTTCTTCACGGCCTCGTCGACGAGCTTCGGATCGCCCGATTCGATCAGCGACTGACCGAGCATGATCCGGAGGAGCCCCGATCGCGGCGCCAGCGCCACGGCCTTGCGCAGCGGCGGCACAGCGAGACCGGCACGACCGTTCTCGAGCTGGATCTGGCCCTGCAGTTCCCAGAAATAGGGGTTCCTGGGCTGGGCCCGCAGCAGCCCGTCGAGCATCGCAAGTCCGCCCGCGGCGTTGCCGTTCCGATAGGCCGCGATGGCGCGGGCATATTGCGCCGGCAACGAGCCATCGCTCGGCGGATAGCGGCGCATCACCATCTCGGTGCTGCCGGTGAAGCCGACCAGCTTTGCCCGGACCATGTCGTGTCGCGCCTGCAGCGCCGCCGGATCCTTGGTCGAGTAGAACGGACTTGCCTTCGCCTGGCGCTCGATCATGTCGATGCGCTCGCGCGGCATCGGATGGCTCTGCAGATAGGGATTGGCCGTGCGCGCGGCGAACAGCGTGTCGTCGGCGAAGCGGTGAAACGTCGTCAGCATGCCGCGCGCCGACTGGCCGCTCGCCTTCAGGTAATTGAGCGCCGACTGGTCGGCCGCCATTTCGGCCGATCGCTGGTAGCCGAGCATCGATCGCCGCGCGATCTCGCTGGCGCCGGCGACGATGCCGCCGCCCGCCTGCGCCGCATCGCCGGAACCCGAGGCAGACCCCGCGATGGCCGCGCCGATCCCGGCGAGCGCCCCGAGCGTCGCCATCTGGTTGGCGCGATCCGCCTGCTCGCGGAGTTGCGACTGGTGATCGCCGGCGAGATGCCCGGTCTCGTGCGCGAGGACGCCGATCAGTTCGTTGGGCGTCTTCGAATCGATGATCGCGCCCGTATTGATCACCATCTTCTGGCCGCTGGCGACGAAGGCGTTGAAGGCCGGATCATCGACGAGGAAGAGTTCGACGGAATCGGAACGGATGCCGGCAGCCTTGAAGATCGGACGGATGTAATCCTGGATCAGAGCCTCGGTTTCGGCGTCGCGGATGAAGCTGCGATTCTGGCTGCTCTGGGCGAAGGCGGGCAACATGGCGCCGGCGCCGATCGCCAAGGCGACCAGCGCGCGTGCAGCTCCGCCCAATATCCGCCCGATCCCGCCCGGCATTTCCGAAAAGCCCGTTCTTCCTCTCGAAGGTCTGACGCTGTAGAAGCGCGACCGTCACGCAGCCATCTTTGCGATGGCGGTCAATTGGGGCATTTGCAAGTCTTGCCGCAATAGCAAGTCTTGCCGGACAGGCACAACAGGGCGGCATGGACAGAAGCGAACAAGTTCCGTTGATCGGTGCGGCAACCGCGCCTTCGCGGCGAAGTGCAGTCGCCCCCTTCATCGCGATGGACGTGAAATCGGCCGCAAATGCGCTCGAGGCCGAGGGCCGGCGCGTGCTGCATATGGAAATCGGCGAGCCCGGCGCGTCGACGCCGCGCAGCATTCGTGCCGCAGCCCATGCCGCGCTCGACGAAGGCCGTCTCGGCTACACCGAGGCGCTCGGCTGGCGACCGCTGCGTGAGCGGATCGCGCGCCACTACGCGGATTATTACGGCGTTTCCGTCTCGCCGGCCCGGATCGCGGTCACGACCGGCTCGTCGGCCGGCTTCAACCTCGCCTTCCTGGCCGCCTTCGACCATGGCGACCGCGTCGCCATCGCGGCGCCCGGCTATCCGGCCTATCGCAACATCCTCGCTGCCCTCGGGCTGCATGTCGTCGAACTGCCGACGGCCGCGCGCGACCGCCACGCGGTGACGCCCGAGATGCTGGAGCAGGCCCATGCGAGCGCGCCGCTCGCCGGCGTGCTGATCGCGAGCCCGGCCAATCCGACGGGAACAATGATGACGCCGGAGGCGCTGGCGGCGCTGATTGCGACGGCTGACCGGCTCGGCATCCGCTTCATCTCGGACGAGATCTATCACCGCCTGTCCTACGAAGGCGCCGAGGCGACGGCCCTCGCCTATTCGGATCGAGCCATCGTCATCAACTCGTTCTCGAAATATTACTGCATGACCGGCTGGCGGATCGGCTGGATGATCCTGCCCGAGGAACTGGTGCGTCCGGTCGAGCGGATCGGCCAGAGCCTTTATATCTCCGCGCCAGACCTCTCGCAGCGTGCGGCGCTTGCGGCCTTCGACGCCACTGAGGAACTGGAGGCGATCAAGGCGGGCTATGCCGCCAATCGGATGCTGTTGCTCGAGCGGCTGCCGGCGATGGGGTTCGACGAGTTCTTCCCCGTCGATGGCGCCTTCTACGTCTATGCCTCGACGCGCCGCTTCAGCAACGATTCGGCCGCCTTCGCCCAGGCGATGCTCCAGGAGGCCGGCATCGCGGCGACGCCCGGACTCGATTTCGACCGCGCGCGGGGCGACGGCTATATCCGCTTTTCCTTCGCGGGCGCCGAAGCCGAGATCGCTGAAGCCGTCGACCGGCTCGAAGGCTGGCTGAAGCGCTGAGCCCGGCTGCTCAGGCCTTCAGGCCGGCGAGCAGCGGGGAGCGCTTGCGCACCGGCACGGGTTCGTGGTCGGAGCTTGCGAACACTTCGCGGTCGAGCCGCTGCAGCGCACCGGCAAGAATGCCGACATCGACGAGATCGTCTTCCGGCGACAGCACCTCGATCTCGGTCATATGGCCGATCTCGGCGACGAGTCCCTCGTCGATGCCGGCCTTGAAGCCGTCCTGCATCAGGTCGAAGGCGGCCACGCCGCGGCCGGTCAGCACCACCCGCTGCGGGTTGATGAGGCCCATCAGCCGCGACAGACCATAGCCGAGCGCCAGCCCCGCCTGATGATAGGCCTGGCGGACGCGATCCTCGCCGCCGCGCGCCCGCGCCTCAAGCTTCGCCATGGTCTCGGCGTCGGGATCGATATCGGCGGGCGGCTCGTCCGGCGGCAGCCGTTCGACCGAGCGATAGATGGCGTAGTCGGCGACATAGGCTTCGACGCAGCCGCGCCGGCCGCAGCGGCAGAGCGCGCCGCCCGGGATATGGTTGGTGTGGCCGAACTCCGCGCCCGAACCGAAGGCACCCGAGAAGAGGCGGTTGTTGATGTAGAGCCCCATGCCGATGCCATAGGCGATGAAGATCACCGCGAACGTGCCGCCGAAATGCGCCGGATCGCGCGAGTTCAACGCCTGCGCCATCATGTCGACGTCGTTGGTCATCGAGACGGGAACGCCGAGCCGCTCGGCGAGCGGGCCAGGGACGGCGCCGACCTCGACCGAAACCGTCGGGCTCCAGATCAGCCGACCGGTCGTGCGATCGACGACGCCCGGGATGGCGATCGGGATTTCGGGGACGTGCTTCAGCGGAATGCCGCGCGCATCGAGATAATCGCGGATCGCGGCTTCGAGGCGCGGCACGAAGGCCTCCGCCTCCGGTCCTATGGTGGGGATCGGCAGCCGGGTCCGGTCGGCGAGATGGCCGGAATAGTCGGAAAGGATCAGCGTGACCGAGTTCAGCGAGATCTTGACGCCGAGCACATAGCCGGCCTCGGGATTGAGCGACAGGGCGACGCGCGGCCGGCCGCGTCCGAGCGGCTTTTCCGCCTTGTCGTCGATGGCCGCGGTGATGATCAGGTTCTCCGCCAGGAGATCGGCGGTGATCGCCGAGATGGTCGCCGGGCTGAGGCCGGTGGCGCGCCCGAGCTCGACCCGCGCCATCATGCCGACACGCCGCAACGCCTCCAGCACCAGGCCGCGATTCTGGCGGCGGACGAGTTCGGTATCGGCTTTGCTTTGCAAGACGTTACTCTATCGGACGGGGTCTCTACGCGCGGCGCAGAATGGTCGATCGGACGGTCCTTTCCAAGGACTTTCGATCCGGGGTAGCGGCGCGCCGCCGCCTTGCCGAAGCGCGGCCGGCATCGTATGTCCTTGCTGCCCCGCTTCATATGCGAAGGATGCCCGTCATGACCGCCGTCCGAACAGCCGCTGCGGCGGCTGAAGTCGCGAATGCCTTCACCGCGCTTCGAGCTCACAAGGACCGTGTCGAGGCGCAGACGATGCGCCAGATGTTCGCGTCCGATCCGCAGCGCTTCCAGCAGCTGTCGCTCGCCGTCGACGGAATCCTGCTCGACTATTCCAAGAACCGGATCGACACGGCCGCGGTCGTCGCGCTGCTCGATCTCGCCCGCGCCGCCGGCGTCGAGGCCCGCCGCGCGATGATGTTCGCGGGCGACAAGATCAACGTCACCGAAAACCGCGCCGTGCTCCACGTGGCGCTCCGCGCGCAGGCCGGCGAATCCTATGTCGTCGATGGCGAGGATGTCGTTCCCGGCGTTCATGCCGTTCTCGACGCGATGACCGCCTTCGCCGAGGGCGTACGCAGCGGCGCCATCGCCGGCAAGGGCGGCAAGTTCACCGACGTCGTCAATATCGGCATCGGCGGCTCCGATCTCGGACCGGCCATGGTGACGCTGGCGCTGAGCCCCTATCACGATGGCCCGCGCGCCCATTTCGTCTCCAATGTCGACGGCGCCCATATCCACGACACGCTGGTCGGGCTCGATCCGGCGACGACGCTGTTCCTCGTCGCGTCCAAGACCTTCACCACCATCGAGACCATGACCAATGCCGGCACGGCGCGGGAATGGATCGTGGCGGCGCTCGGCGAAGAAGCCGTCGGCGACCATTTCGCCGCCATGTCCACGGCGCTCGACAAGGTCGATGCGTTCGGCATCTCGGTCGACCGCACTTTCGGCTTCTGGGACTGGGTCGGCGGACGCTATTCCGTCTGGTCGGCGATCGGCCTGCCGGTGATGATCGCGATCGGGCCGGAGAATTTCCGTGCCTTCCTCGCCGGCGCCCATGCGATGGACACGCATTTTCGCCAGGCGCCGCTCGATCGCAGCCTGCCGGTGCTGCTGGCGCTCGTCGGCATCTGGAACCGCAACGTGCTCGGCTTCCCGGCCAAGGCCGTGCTGCCCTATGACCAGCGGATGCTCCGCTTCGCGGCCTATCTGCAGCAGCTCGACATGGAATCGAACGGCAAGCGCGTCACGCTTGACGGCAGCTCGGTGTCGCATTCGACCGGGCCGCTGGTCTGGGGCGAGCCTGGCACCAATGGCCAGCACGCTTTCTACCAGCTGCTGCACCAGGGCACCGATCCGATCCCGGCCGATTTTCTCGTCGCGGCCAATGCGCATGAGCCTGATGACGTGCACCATCAGCTCCTGCTCGCGAACTGCCTGGCGCAGACCGAGGCGCTGATGAAGGGCCGCACGACCGACGAGGCCCGCAGCGAGCTTCTCGCCGAGGGCAAGGTGCCGACCGAGGCCGACCGTCTCGCGCCGCACAAGACCTTCCCCGGCAACCGGCCCACCAACACCATCCTCTACAAGCTGCTTGATCCGTTCACCCTTGGCCGCCTGATTGCGCTCTACGAACACCAGGTGTTCGTGCAGGGCACGATCTGGGGTATCGATTCGTTCGATCAGTGGGGCGTCGAACTCGGCAAGCAGCTTGCCAAGGAACTGCTGCCGATGATCCAGGGCAAGGAGACGGCCGCCCGGCGCGACGCCTCGACCGCCGGTCTCGTCGCCGCGATCGCAGCACTCCGCTAGGAGGATCGGCAGGCGGGCCGGCGTCGCAGGACGAGCCGGTCCGGCCTCTCAGCCGTCCTTGACCGTCCGATGGACGATGATCCGGTGGCCGTCGATCGAGAGGCGGCCCTCCTTGGTCAGCGCGCGGATCTGCTTGTTCACCGCCTCGCGGCTCGCGCCCAGCATCTGCGCCAACGTGCCCTGAGTGAGGTCGAGTTCGACGATCGCCTGGTCGCGTTCGATGCGGCCATGGATCAGCGCCAGTTGCCGCAGCAGCACCAGCAGGCGATGGCGGAGGTCGTGGAAGACGGCGCGGTTCACCTGGTCGTTGGTTTGCCGCAGCCGTTCGCAGAGGCTGAGGATGATCTGGCGTTGCAGCCGCGGCGACGTGTCGAGCAGCGCCATGAAGGGCTGACGCGGCACGAAGATCATCCGCGTCTCCGTCAGCGTTGCGGCGCCGGCGCTGCGGGGCAAGCCATCGATCAGCGAGATTTCGCCGACGACCTCGCCTTCCTCAAAAAGCTGGATCGTCAGTTCGCGGCTGTCTTCGGCGGTGAGGAAGATGCGGATGATGCCGTCGGCGACCGCGTAGAGACCGTCGGATTCGTCGCCTTGAGCGAAGAGAACCGTATCGGCCGGATAGGTGGTGACGCGCGCGATCTGCGCGAGGCGAACGAGGTCATCCCGCTCGATGCCGTTGAAGAAGCTGGTCCGGCCGAGCCGTGTCACGATTTCGGCGGTCTGCACATCCCCTCCTCGCCGGAGCCTGCCCCCGGGCCTCAGCGCGAAGCTTCGTTTAGCATTTCACGCCATGGCTGACGAGCGGTCTGCCGGCTCGGGTCCGGCGGCGATCATCCTGTCGACGACGAGATGGCCGAGCCGCCGCGGCGGCCCCCCGGCGACGAGACCGAGCTTGCCCGAGACCGCCAGCGTCGAGATGCCGTGCAGCGCCGCCCACATCGCCACGACGGCCTCGCGACGCCCTGTGCTCGACCAATGGGCCATCGCCGGAGCGAGCGCTGCAGCCGCGCTGTCGACGAGCAGCGCCAGGCCGTCGCGATACCAGTCCGGCAACCCCTGCCCCTCGGGCAGCCGATGCTCGAACAGCACGGCCCAGAGCCGCGGCTCTGCCTCGACGAAATCGAAATAGGCATCGACCAGCGCGCGCGGCCGTTCGGCGATGGCTGCGTTTGCCGCGACAGCCAGTGAAGCCCCGAGGCGCGCGAGCGTCTCGCCATTCATCACGACGATCAGCGCGTCGAGATTGTCGAACAGGTTGTAGAGCGTCCCCGGCGCATAGCCGATGCGCTCGGCGACACGGCGCACGGTCAGGCCGCGCAGGCCCTCCTCGCGCGCGATCGCCCGGGCCGCATCGAGCGCCATGCGGCGGAGATCGTCGGGTGCGTGATCGTTGCGCCGCGCCAGCGTCGCCTCCCCTCGGTTTCGGCGACAGGATGTCATGCCGCACGGTCGAAACTAACACGTATTGAACATCGTTCAAAATACCGCTATTGAATTGAACATCGTTCAGAACAAGCCGCTTGCCACCCGCAACAAACGGACCGACGCTCACGCCATGGACGCAACCCCAACGCTCGACGCTGCCTCTCCGCCCGCCGCCGCGCCTGCGCTCTTGCGGACACGCGGCTTCCTGCCGTTGTTCATCGTGCAGTGGTTCGGTGCCTTTGCCGACAATGCGTTGAAGAGCGCCTTCGGCTTCATGGTCGCCTATGGCGGCGCCGATCTGTTCGGCCTCTCGCCCCAGGTGGCGGTGACGCTCGGCGGCGCGGTGTTCATGCTGCCCTTCTTCCTGTTCTCCGGCCTTTCCGGCCGCCTTTCAGACAGCATCGACAAGCGGCTGGTCGTCCGCTGGACCCGGCTCGCGGAAGTCGGCCTCGCGATCCTTTCGTCGATCGCCATCATGATCCATTCGGCGCCGCTCGCCCTCCTCGGCATGTTTCTCTATGCGGTGCAGTCGACCGTGTTCGGACCGGCCAAATACGCAATCCTGCCGCAGATGGTGGAGCGGCGGCGGCTGGTCGCGGCGAATGCGCTGTTCGAGGGCTCGACCTTCGTCGCGATCCTCACGGGAACGCTGTTCGGCGGATTGACGATCGGGCTCGGCGGCACCTGGATCGCCATCGCCGGCCTGGTCGGCGCCGCACTGATCGGTGCCGTCGCAGCCTTCTTCGTGCCACCTGCCCCGCCGGCAGCGGATGCGACGCCATTCAGCTTCTCGATCATCGACGCCAATCGCGGCGCCTTCGCCGCCATCCGCCGTCGGCGTTCGGTGTTCCTTGCCGTCATCGGCATCTCCTGGTTCTGGATGATCGGCCTCATCGTGATGTCGGTCTTCCCGGAATTCGCCAAATCGACGCTGAAGGTCGACGAGATCGTCGCCAACCTGCTGGTTGCCGCCTTCGTCGTCGGCATCGCGCTCGGCTCGGCCGCGACGAGCAAGCTGCTGGGGGGACAGATCTCGGCTCGCCACACGCCGATCGGCGCCCTGGTGATGGCAGCCTTCATGATCGACCTGTCCTTCTCGGCTTCGCATCTTGCCGCGCTGCCGGGCGCCGATCTCCAGGGCATGTTCGCCTTTGCCGGCTCAGCCGCTGGCCTTCGCGTGCTCGTCGATCTCGTCGGCATTGCCTTCGGCGGCGGCCTCTTCACCGTGCCGCTCTATGCGCTGCTGCAATCGCGCGCCGCCGAGAACGAGCGCTCGGCCGCCATCGCCGGCAACAACATCATGAACGCGGCCCTGATGGTGCTCGGCACCATCGCTGCCGCCGCACTGCTCGCCGCGGGCGTCACGACACTGCAGCTCCTGTTCTGGCTCGGCATCGCCAATATCGGCGCCGCGATCATCTGCATCCAGCTGGTGCCGGACGAACTGCTGAAGGCGTTCGGCCACCGGATGCTGCAGCTCTGCTTCGGCGCCCATGTCGAGGGGCGCGACCATTATGGCGATGGCGAGGATGCCGCCGTCGTCGTCGTCAACCACACCTCGTTCCTCGATGCCGTGCTGATCGGCTGCCTGCTGCCGGGAAAGCCTGTCTTTGCGATCAACTCCTTCATCGCCGATCGCTGGTGGGTTCGCCCGGCCTTCCGCTTCTTCGAACTGGTCCCGGTCGATCCGACCAGCCCGTTCTCGGTCCGCCGCATGGTCAAGCTGGTCAAGGAAGGCCGGCGGCTGGTGATCTTCCCGGAAGGGCGGATCACGGTCACCGGCGCGCTGATGAAGGTCTATGACGGCCCGGCGATGATCGCGGCCCTGGCCGGCGTGCCGATCATTCCCGTCCGCATCGTCGGGGCACAGGCTTCGATCTTCTCGCGGCTGAAGGGCAAGGTGCGCCGCCGCCTGTTCCCGCGCATCCACCTGACCGTCCTGCCGCCGCGCCGGATCGCACTGACCGAAGGTCTTGTCGGCCGCAAGCGCCGCGCCGAGGCAGGGGCCCATCTCCAGGACATCATGACCGCCATGGTGTTCTCGACCAGCGAGCCGGCCCGCACGCTTTTCGACAGTCTCGTCCATGCCCGCCATCTCAATGGCAGCGGCCCGATGCTGGAGGACGTCACGCGCTCGCCGGTCGGCTACCGCGAGATCATCCGCGGCGCCTTCGCGCTCGGCCATCCCATCGCCGGGATGACCGCGCCCGGGGAGCGCGTCGGCCTGCTGCTCCCGAACACGATCGCCGCCGTCGTCACCTTCTTCGCTCTGCAGGCGACCGGACGCGTCCCGGCCATGCTCAATTTCTCTGCTGGTCCGGCGGCGATCGACGGAGCCCGCCGCGCGGCGGAGATCAAGCTGGTGCTGACCTCGCGCCAGTTCATCGAGAAAGGCCGGCTGCAACCGCTCGTCAATGCGCTCGCTCCGCATTGCCGCATCGTCCATCTCGAGGATCTGCGCGCCGAAATCGGCATCGGTGCGAAACTGCTCGGTTTGCTCGGCGGCATCGCGCCGCTCGCGTTGAGCCGCCTCGCCTTCCGCCGCGGTGGCACGCCGGGGGACGAGGCCGTGGTGCTGTTCACCTCGGGCTCTGAAGGGCTTCCCAAGGGCGTCTCGCTCAGCCACGCCGCCATCGAGGCAAACCGGCAGCAGATCGCGAGCGTGATCGATTTCTCGCGTGAGGACGTCGTGCTCAACGCCCTGCCGATCTTCCACGCCTTCGGACTGACAGCGGGCTGCCTTCTGCCGCTCTATTCCGGCGTGCGGCAGATGCTTTACCCCTCGCCGCTGCATTACCGGATCGTGCCCGAGATCGCCTATGACGTGAACGCGACGATCCTGTTCGGCACCGACACATTCCTCGCCGGCTATGCCCGCATGGCCCATCCCTACGATTTCTACAGCCTGCGCTATGTCTTCGCCGGTGCCGAGGCCGTGAAGGCCGAAACGCGGCGGGTCTATGCCGAGAAATTCGGCCTCCGCATCCTCGAGGGCTATGGCGCGACCGAGACCGCGCCGGTGATCGCCATCAACACGCCGATGGCCAACCGGGCCGGTTCAGTCGGCAGGGCGCTGCCCGGTGTCGCGACACGGCTGGAGCCGGTCGAGGGCATCGCGGAAGGCGGGCGACTGCTCGTGCGCGGCCCGAATGTCATGCGCGGCTATCTACGCGCTGAGGCGCCGGGCGTGCTCGAACCGGTCGAAGGCGGCTGGTACGACACGGGCGACATCGTCACCATCGACGAGCGCGGCTTCATCACCATTGCCGGCCGCGCCAAGCGCTTCGCCAAGGTCGGCGGCGAGATGGTTTCCCTGGCGGCGATCGACAATCTCGCCGCCGAGTTCTGGCCGACGCATCAAAGCGCCGCCACGACCATTCCGAGCGAACGCAAGGGCGAGGAGATCGTGCTCGTCACCGAGCGGCCGCAGCCCGATCTCGGCGAATTGCAGCGCTTCGGCCGGGCACGGGGACTGTCGGAGATCCAGCTGCCCAAGGCTGTGGTCGCCGTCGCGGCGCTGCCGCTGCTCGGCACGGGCAAGCTCGACCTGCCGGCCCTGAAGACGATCGCGCTCGCCTCCGGCCGGACGGCTTCGGGGCCGCAACAGCCCGTCCCCTCCTGAGCCTGATTGCCGCAGCATCGCTTCGTTCGGAACATGCGTCCCGTCTTCGGACTGCCTCAATCGGGGCCGATCAAAGGTGTATCCCGCGTGGCAGTGGGCCGCGTGGGGAGCAAGGCCACCGCATGGTGGCTCGGGGGACTATCATGAAGACTTTGAAGACGAAGACTGCGGCCAGGCTTGCCCTTCTCGGCGTGATCGCCGGCCTTGGCATGTTCGGCGCGGCGGCGCCTGCCGAAGCGGTCGTCTATTGCAAGACGGTCGGCTACCCGAAGGGCTGCGTCGTGCGGAAACCGACGGTCGTCTATTGCACGCGGGTCGGCTACCCGAGAGGTTGTGTCGTCCGCTGAGGCGGCGCGGCAACAAGCAGACCCAAAGACCGGGGCGGCTTTTCGCCCCGGACACCGCCGCTCGACACTGCTCCCTATCGGCGGTAGATTTCATCGAACAATTCGTTCTGTTGAGTTCCGGGGGCTCCCATGCGGCTTTTCGTCATTCTCGTGCTTGCTACCATCGGCCTTTCGGGTTGCCAGACGGCCCAGGAAGCCGGTTCGTCCGGCTCGTGCAACCAGGCCGGATCGACGATGGACGCGCCGGTGATGTGCCCCGGCAGCTGATCATTCGATCGTCCGCTCAAGATTGAAGCGCCGCCCTCGTGCGGCGCTTCGGCTTTTCTGATTTCGCCGCGTCGGCGCGCCGGGCAACGGCCATCGCCTGGCGCGACCAGACGACGAACTCGTCGGGCTCGTCGATGAGCCGCTCGGGCATTCGCCAGTAGCTGAGCGAGACCGCGCGGCCATCCTTGCGCGGATAGACGAACGGCGCGCAGCCCTCCGCCTCGAACGCGGCCCGCGTTTCGGCATCCGATTTCAGATAGATGACGTCGGCGATGATGATCGCGAACATCAACCCGTCGCTGAAGGCTCCGAGGCCGCCGAACATCCGCTTCAGCTGGACGCTGCCGACCGGGGCGAAGAGTTCCTCGAGGAAGTCACGGTCGCCCATCGGCGCTTACTCCGCGCAGTCGATGCCCATCTGCCAGAAATCTGCCTCGAGTCGGACGGCTTCGTCGAAAATCGCCAGCAGCCGCGGATAGCGCGCCTCCGTCAGGAACAACGCCGCCAGGCGGTCGATCTGCGCGATGCTGTCGGCGGCGAGCGCCTGATAGGCATCGCCCGCATATTCACGGATCCACGGCCCATAGGGATTGCTGCCGTTGCCGAGCCCCTTCCCCTTCGCCGCCAGCGCGCTGCCGATCTCGGCATAGCCGACAACGCAGGGCGAGAGCGCCACGACGAGATCGAGCATGTCACCGCGCAGGCCCGCCTCCTGCACGAAACGGGTATAGGCCACCGTCGCCCGCGCTTGCCGGGTCGAAGCGACGGCATCCGGCGGCAGTCCCCAATCGGCGCAGAGGCGAAGATGCAGGCTGGTCTCGCCGAGGATCGCGGCAATGCCGTCGGCGGCCTTCTTCATCTCGGCAAGGTCCGGCGCCTTGTAGACGCCAATCGCATAGGCGCGCGCGAACTCGATCAGGAACAGATAGTCCTGCACGAGATAGTGGCGGAAGCTCGCAAGAGGCAGCGACCCATCGCCGAGGCCACGCACGAAGGCATGGTCGACATAGGCCGACCAGGCATCGGGGGCATCCTGCTTCAGCCGCTCGAACAGGCTGGATGGCATCGGGAAAGGCTCAGCCGGCGGTCGCGTTGCTCGGCAGTTCGGCGGGCTTCAGCATCACCGATTCGCCGCAGCCGCAGGCCGAGACCTCGTTCGGATTGCGGAACACGAAGCCGGAACGCAGCTTCGTCGTCTCGAAATCCATCACCGTCCCGAGCAGGAACAGCACCGCCGAGGGATCGACGAAGACACTGACGCCCTTCTCCTCGATCCGCTCGTCCTTGGGGTCAGGCGCAGCCACCTTCAGCATGGTGTATTCCATGCCGGCGCAGCCGCCCTTCTTGACGCCGATCCGCAGGCCCGCAACCGGCTCGTCGGCATCCTCGACGATCTCGCGGATGCGGTCGGCGGCGGCCTCGGTCAGCGTCATGACGGCAAAGCGTGAGCGGATGCCCATGGCAATCTCCTCGCAGCGCGCAATCGAAGCGCCGCATGCATTTGATCAGTTACCCTAAGATCGGTGATCCCGCGCCCATCGGCAAGGGCTTCAGCCGATAGGCGGGTCATTCGTCCAGATTCCCGGCGTCGCGAGCTCGACGACATGGCCGTCGGGATCATTGAAATAGAGGCTGCGTCCGCCCTGCGGCCACTCCATTTCGCCGGTCAGCGCAACGTCATTCGCGGCGAGATGGCTGCGCCAGGCCTCGAAGGCGGCAGCGGGAATGCGCAGGGCAAAATGCAGCGGGCCGTTGCCGTCATGCGCCGGAATCGTTCCGCCCGATGTGACGATATCCGCCAGCGTGCCGCCGCGACGGAAGACGAGCAGAACACTGGACGGCCCGGCATCGAGCGCCGCAAAGCGCGGGTCGCCCTCGCCGGTCAGAAGCGGCAGGCCAAGCACATCGCGATAGAAGGCCACCGCGCGGGCGACGTCCTCGACATAGATCGCCGTTTCGAGAACGCCGGCGATCGGCGGAGCCCCAGCCATGCTCAGTACCAGTCGAGCGCGACGCGGGCCTCGTCCGACATGCGGTCCTGCGACCAGGGCGGGTCGAAGGTCATGTTGACGTCGACGCGGCCGACGCCAGGGATCGAACCGACGGCGTTCTCGACCCAGCCCGGCATCTCGCCGGCGACCGGGCAACCGGGCGCCGTCAGCGTCATGTCGATGGCGATGTTGCGGGAGTCGTCGACATCGATCTTGTAGATGAGGCCGAGCTCGTAGATGTCGGCCGGAATCTCGGGATCGTAGACGGTCTTGAGCGCCGCGATGATGTCGCCGGTGAGCCGTTCCAGTTCCTCGGCCGGGATCGTGCTCGGCGCGGCGAGCGGCAGCGCAGCCTCGGCAGGCACGGCGCCGGCTTCAATGGCCTCACTCGGGGCTGTGTCGGTGGCGGCGGTTCCCTCGGACATGATGGCTTCCTCGGTCATGATGGGATCCTCAGCTGAAGAAGCGCTGCGCCTTCTGCAGCGCCTCGGCGAGGCGATCGACCTCTTCCAAAGTGTTGTAGAGACCGAACGAGGCGCGGCAGGTGGAAGTGACCCCGAAGCGGCGCAGCAGCGGCTGGGCGCAATGGGTTCCGGCGCGCACCGCGACGCCCTCGCGATCGATGATCGTCGCAATGTCATGCGCATGGGCGCCGGCCATCTCGAACGCGATGATCGCGCCCTTGTCTGGCGTGGTGCCGAAGATGCGCAGGCTGTTGATCGCCTGGAGACGCTCGGTGGCATAGGCAGCAAGGCGATGCTCGTGCGCCGCGATCTTCTCGCGGCCGAGCCGCTCCATGTATTCGAGCGAGGCGCCGAGGCCGATCGCCTGGACGATCGGCGGCGTGCCCGCCTCGAAGCGATGCGGCGGCTCGGCATAGGTGACGGTCGTCGCGGTCACGTCGCGGATCATCTCGCCGCCGCCCATGAAGGGCGGCATGGCCGCAAGCAGCGCCCTCTTGCCGTAAAGGACGCCGATCCCGGTCGGTCCGTAGACCTTGTGGCCGGTGAAGGCGTAGAAATCGACATCGAGCTCGCGCATATCGACCGGCATGTGCACGGCAGCCTGGCTGCCGTCGAGCAGCACCTTGACGCCATGCGCATGCGCGATCCGAATGACATCGCGCACCGGCACGATGGTCCCCGTCACGTTCGACATATGCGTGATCGAGACCAGCTTGGTGCGCGGCGTGATCAGCTTCTCGAAGACGTCGAGCCGGAAGGCGCCATCGTCATCGACAGGCACCCACTTGATCACCGCGCCCTTGCGCTCGCGCAGGAAGTGCCACGGCACGATGTTGGAATGGTGCTCGAGGATCGACAGGATGATCTCGTCGCCCTCGCCGATCTCCTCCTGGCCGAGCGAATTGGCAACAAGATTGATCGCCTCAGTCGACGAGCGGGTGAAGATGATCTCTTCCGTCGATCCGGCATTGAGAAACCGACGCACGGTTTCGCGTGCGTTCTCATAGGCTTCCGTCGCTGCGTTCGAGAGGTAATGCAGGCCGCGATGGACGTTGGCGTAGTCCTCGGTATAGGCCTTCATCACTGCGTCGAGCATCGCCTGCGGCTTCTGGGCCGAGGCGCCGTTGTCGAGATAGACGAGCGGCTTGCCATAGACCTGCTTCGCCAGGATCGGGAAGTCCTTGCGAACGGCCTCGACGTCATACGGTGCCGGATCGGCGAGGCTGATGCTCATGACGCAGTCTTCCGCCCAGCGAGCCAATTGCGGGCAACCACCTCGAACGCCTCGCCGATCGCCTCGTCGCCGAGACCTTCGATCGCCTCGGCGAGGAAGGCGGTGACCAGAAGCGTCTCCGCCTCGGCGCGCGGAATGCCGCGCGAGAGCAGGTAGAACAGCATGTCCTCGTCGATCTCGCCCGATGTCGCGCCATGGGCGCACTGGACGTCGTCGGCAAAGATCTCGAGCTCGGGCTTGACCGAGAACGAGGCATCCTCCGAGAGCAGCAGGCCCTGCGTCATCATCTTGCCGTCGGTCTTCTGCGCGCCGGGGCGCACGACGATGCGGCCCTGGAAGATGCCCTCGGCCTTGCCGTCCATCACCGCCTTGAACAGTTCGCGGCTGGCGCCGTTCGGCACCGCATGGTCGACGGCGAGCATGATGTCTGCATGCTGCTTGCCGCCGATCATCGTGGCGCCGAAGAGGCCCGCCCGGGCGAATTCGCCGCCATAGGTGACGAAGCTCTGCGAGCGCGACACGGCCGCCCCGATCATCAGGGTGAGATGGTCGAACTGGCTCTCCGTCCCGATCGAGACCACGGTCGTGCCGAGATGCACCGCCGCCTGCCCGTCGGACTGCAGCTTGGCGAAGGTGACCTTGGCGCGGTCGCCGATGACGGCCTCGGTCACGACATTCGCCTGATAGGCGGCAGCCTCCGGACCGGTGAACGTCTCGACGATTCGGAGCGAACCGCCGGCACCGACGCGAATGCTGTTGCGGGCGAAGACCGAATAGACGCCGCTGGTCACATGGGCGATCTCGATCGCGCGCACGACATCATGACCCTCGGGAACGTCGATCGCGACGCCGCCGGTCATCATGGCCGTGTTGAGCGCAACCATCGGATCACTGACGCGGCCTGCCTCGGCGCCGATGCGCTCGTCACCGGCCGTGAGCAGCGTCGCAACATCACTCACCACGACGCCGTCGAGCCCCGACAGGTCGGAGAGCTCAGGACGATAGCGGCCATCGAGCACGACGAGCCGAGCACGGTCGAGACCGGGCAGCGGATCGGTGGCCGCGGGCGCAGCGGTCGTCGCCGGCGCCGCGGGCGGAATGGTCCGCAGCAGCGCGCGGAGATCGGTATAGCGCCAGGCCTCGGTACGCCGGTTCGGCAGCCCCTTCGTCTCGAACGCATCGAAGGCGACAGCCCGCGCAGCGGCGACGCCGTCATTGCCCGGAAGCGCCGCGCGCGCGGCAGCGAAGGCCTCTGCCAGCGCCAGCTCAGCCGGCGTGCGCTGGATCGTGGGAGCCGGGTTCAGTGCCCGACCGACGGCGCTGGCGGGAGCATGGGTCATGGCGCTGCTCATGCCGCGGCCCCAACATAGTCGGCATAGCCGTTCGCCTCGAGCTCGAGCGCCAGCTCGGGTCCGCCGGAGCGAACGATGCGGCCGGCCGACATGACATGCACGACGTCGGGAACGATATGGTCGAGCAGGCGCTGGTAATGGGTGATGACCAGCATCGAGCGATCCGGCGCGCGCAGCGCATTGACGCCGTCCGAGACGACGCGCAGCGCGTCGATATCGAGGCCGGAATCGGTCTCATCGAGGATGGCGAGCTTCGGTTCGAGCAGCGCCATCTGCAGGATCTCGTTGCGCTTCTTCTCACCGCCGGAGAAGCCGACATTGAGCGCCCGCCGCAGCATTTCCTGAGTCACATTCAGCTTTTCGGCGGCGCCCTTCACGCGGCGCATGAAGTCTGGCGTCGTCAGTTCGCCCTCGCCACGGGCCTTGCGCTGCGCGTTCATGGCCGCCTTCAGGAAGGTCATGGTCGCGACGCCCGGGATCTCCAGCGGATACTGGAAGGCGAGGAAGATGCCCTTGGCGGCGCGTTCTTCCGCCGGCGTCTCGACGATCTCCTCGCCATCGAAGAGGATCGAGCCATCGGTGATGTCATAGCCGTCGCGTCCGGCGAGGACATAGGACAGGGTCGACTTGCCCGAGCCGTTCGGCCCCATGATCGCGTGAACTTCGCCCGTGGGAACGTCGAGATTGACGCCGCGGAGGATTTCGCGGTCGCCGACCGAAGCGTGCAGGTTCTTGATCGAGAGCATTCCAGTTTCCGTTCGTTCCGGCGGGAGGCCATCATGGCCGGGCTTGCCCTGCCATCCACGCCTCAATCTCTGCCGCTTGACTTCATCGATGCCGGGGCACGGCCCCGGCGTTGCGATCCGCTGATCAGAGGTTATCCAACCGAGCCCTCGAGGCTGATCGAGATCAGCTTCTGGGCTTCGACCGCAAACTCCATCGGCAACTGCTGGATCACGTCCTTGACGAAGCCGTTGACGATCAGCGCCACCGCTTCCTCGGAGGAAAGGCCGCGCTGCAGGCAATAGAACAGCTGGTCGTCGGCGATCTTGGAGGTGGTCGCCTCGTGCTCGAACACCGCGCTCGCGTTTTTCGATTCGATATAGGGCACGGTGTGCGCGCCGCACTGGTCGCCGATCAGCAGGCTGTCGCAATTGGTGAAATTGCGCGCGCCGCTGGCCTTGCGATGGGCCGAGACGAGGCCGCGATAGGTGTTGTCGGAACGGCCGGCAGCGATGCCCTTCGAGATGATCCGGCTCCGCGTATTCTTGCCGAGATGGATCATCTTGGTGCCGCTATCGACCTGCTGGTAGCCGTTCGACACCGCGATCGAATAGAACTCGCCCTGGCTCTCGTCGCCGCGCAGGATGCAGGACGGGTATTTCCAGGTGATGGCCGAGCCGGTCTCGACCTGCGTCCACGAGATCTTCGAGCGCGCGCCGCGGCAATCGCCGCGCTTCGTCACGAAATTGTAGATGCCGCCCTTGCCGTCCTTGTCGCCCGGATACCAGTTCTGGACCGTCGAATACTTGATTTCGGCGTCATCGAGCGCGACCAGTTCGACGACCGCAGCGTGCAGCTGGTTCTCGTCGCGCTGGGGCGCCGTGCAGCCCTCCAGGTAGGAAACGTAGGCGCCCTTCTCCGCGATGATCAGCGTGCGCTCGAACTGGCCGGTATTGCGCTCGTTGATGCGGAAATAGGTCGACAGCTCCATCGGGCAGCGGACGCCCTCGGGCACATAGACGAACGACCCGTCGGAGAACACGGCCGAGTTCAGCGTCGCGTAGAAATTGTCGGTCGTCGGGACGACGGAGCCGAGATATTTGCGAACGAGATCGGGATATTCGCGGATCGCTTCGGAAATGGCGCAGAAGATGACGCCGGCCTTCTTCAATTCGTCCTTGAAGGTCGTCACCACCGAGACGCTGTCGAACACGGCATCGACAGCGACGCGGCGGTCGCTCGCGCCCTCGACGCCAGCGAGGATCTCGCGCTCGCGGAGGGGAATGCCGAGCTTCTCATACATCGCGAGCAGTTCGGGATCGACCTCGTCGAGCGACTTCGGACCCTTGGTGCTTTTCGGCGCCGAGTAATAATAGAGATCGTCGAAATCGATCTTCGGATAATGCACCCGCGCCCAGGTCGGCTCGGCCATGGTCAACCAGCGCCGATAGGCTTCGAGCCGCCATTCGAGCATCCATTCCGGCTCGTTCTTGCGGGCCGAAATGAAGCGCACGATGTCCTCGGAGAGGCCCTTCGGCGCCTTGTCGGATTCGATCTCGGTGACGAACCCGTATTTGTATTGATCGACATCGATCCGGCGAACCTGATCGACCGTCTCCTGAACTGCAGGCATTTCCAACTCCGTCGCCGCGGTTTCAAGGACCGCGGGTTGAGGATCGCTTCAGGCGGCGCGTATCGCGCCCGGCCTCAGCCGCGACACGACCCGTCCCCAGATTTCACCGAACTCATTTAGGTCTTCTTGCTTGGTTTCCCAGCCGAAGCTGAGCCTTATCACCGATTGGGCCCGCCTATCAGCAAGGCGCATCGCCTCGATGACATGCGAAACCCGAACCTTGCCCGACGAGCAGGCGGAGCCTGCGGAAATCGCAACGCCTTCGAGATCGAAGGCGATCACCAGAGTCTCGGCCTTGAGTCCGTCGAGGGCGAGCGCCGCGGTCTGCGGCAGCCGCTCCGCGCCGGCGCCGACGAGGACGGCCTCCGGCAACGCGGCGAGGCCGTCGCGCCAGAGACGCCATTCGCCGGCCCGCGAAAGGTCGGCCAGCGCGGCCTCGGCGGCGACGCCGAAGCCGGCGATCGCCGCGACGTTCTGCGTGCCGGCGCGGGCGAACTTCTCCTGCCCGCCGCCGATCAGCAGCGGCAGCGGCGACACCAGATCGCCGCCGAGCACGATCGCGCCGGCGCCCTGTGGACCGCCGAGCTTGTGCGCCGACAGCGTCAGGAAATCGACGCCGAGCGCAGCGATGTCGACCGGAATGCGCCCGGCCGCCTGGATCGCATCGGTATGGACCAGAGCGCCGAAGCGGCGCGCGATCCCGGCGACCTCGGCAACGGGCTGGATCGTGCCGGTTTCGTTATTGGCGAGCATGACCGAGACGAGCGCGCGCTTGCCTTCGGCCGCCAAAGTCGCGAGCTGCTGCTCCAGGAGGTCGAGACGAATGACGCCCTCGGCATCGACATCGACTCGGCAGATCGCATCGGCGGGGAAGCGACCGCCGGAGAGAACCGACGGGTGTTCCGTGGCGCCCATGACCAGTGCGTCGAGGCGGAGTTCGCCGGCGCCGACGCGCTGGCGCGGCGACAGCACGGTGACGTTGGCCTCGGTGCCGCCGCTGGTGAAGACGACGCGCTCGGCGGCCCCGCCGACCAGCGCCGCGACCTGGCGCCGCGCAGTTTCGACGCGGCCACGCGCGGCGCGACCCTCACCATGGACGGAAGACGGATTGCCGACCGACGCCAGCGCCTCGACCATCGCCACACGGGCAGCCGGGCGCAGGGGCGCGCCAGCGTTATAGTCGAGATAGATGCGCCTCAGCGTCACAGCGGCCTCCAGGGACCCGGCCGGCAGCCGAGCCCGAACGCGGCCGCCAGCGGCCGGGTCCATGTCGCATTATGCTTGAAATCCGGTGCCTGCCTCATGCTACAAGGCCGACTTCCCGGCCGGGTCGCCCCGGTCGTCCCATTCGAACTGTTCTAAGGTGTTCTAGAAACCCTGAGGATCAGAGTCAAGTTCCGGATCCGGCCTCACATAGCAGGTGGCGGAGCTTCGGAACATGCCAGAGGTGCGCGCCGTCCATGCCTGAGATCATCTTCACCGGCCCTGCCGGACGTATCGAGGGACGGTATCAGCCGTCCAAGACCAAGAACGGCCCGATCGCCATCATTCTTCATCCGCATCCGCAGTTCGGCGGCACGATGAACAACGCGATCACCTATCAGTTGTTCTACATGTTCGCGAAGCGCGGCTTCGCCGTGCTGCGCTTCAATTTCCGCGGCGTCGGCCGCAGCCAGGGCGAGTTCGACCATGGTGAGGGCGAGCTGTCCGACGCCGCATCGGCGCTCGACTGGGCGCAGACGGTTCATCCGGACGCGCGCGCCTGCTGGGTCGCGGGCTTCTCGTTCGGCTCGTGGATCGGCATGCAGCTCCTGATGCGCCGGCCGGAGATCGAGGGCTTCATCTCGATCGCGCCGCAGGCCAATCTCTACGACTTCTCCTTCCTCGCCCCCTGCCCGTCATCCGGCCTGATCGTCCATGGCGACCAGGACAAGGTCGCGCCGCCGAAGGACGTCCAGACCCTCGTCGACAAGTTGAAGACGCAGAAGGGCATCATCGTCGAGCAGACGATCATGCCGGGCGCCAACCACTTCTTCGAAGGCCAGGTCGAGCCGCTGATCGATATCTGCGGCGCTTATGTCGACAAGCGCCTGAAGGCGATCACCGAAGCCGCCTGACCGCCTCGGTTGCGCGAGATCGACGCGCTGCAGCAAGTCTCCGCCATCATCACGGCGGAGACCTCTCATGACATCCTACAGACGGCCTGGCCCGACCTGATCATCGTCGGAGCCCTCTGGCTGGCGACGTTCCCAGTCGCCATGGCGCTCCTCGCAATGCATCAGCGACGCGGCGCTGCGGGCTAAGTTTCCGACTTTTCCTCGTCGACCGGCATGGTCGTGACGGCGGCGGCAAGCGCAGCGGCGCGGGTCGCGGCCTTGCGGAGCTTTCGCTGCTTCAGATAGTCGACGATCTCGCGGCGGTTCTGGAACAGGGGCAGCTTGCGGCGCGGCGCACGGCGCTCCAGCGCGAGGCCGACTTCAGTGATCTCGTCGTGATCGCCGAGCCTGCGCACGATGAGGTCGACCGCGCCGGCAGGGACGCGGTCGCCTTCCTCGATATCGCCGGAGAGCTGGCGCCGCATCGACGCCGCCACGGTCTCGCCGCGTTCGGCGTCGCCGATCTCGAAGCCATAGGCCTCGGCGAGATCCGCCATCTTGACCGAGGGATCGATGACGAAATCGCCGAACAGCGCCGAAGCGTCGGCTGAATCCGCGGGGCGAGCGAAGAGCTGGTCGAGCAGGCGAACATGCTCGGTTGCCGCGATGATGTAGACCTGATCGCCCGCCACGAGGGGGCCCGCCGCCTCGAAGCGCAGCGAGCGGCCGTCGCGGAGGATCAGCGCCGGCCGCGCCCAGCGCGGGATGCGGCGGCCGCGTCCGACGGCGCTCTCCGCCGTGACGCGGTAGGTGACGATCTCGTGGTCACCACGACCGGGCAACTCGATGTCGATGCGCTCGACCGGGCCGTAGCGGGCCGGCACGACGAGGCCGAGCCAGCGTGCCACCGGCCCGATGGTCCAACCCTGCAGCACCAGCGAGCAGAGCACGACGATGAAGGCAACGTTGAACATCACCTGCCCGTCCGGCACGCCGCCGACCATGGGCAGGATGGCGAGCAGGATCGAGACCGCGCCGCGAAGACCGACCCAGGCGACGAAGGCGGTCTCGTTGCGCGAGAAGCCGAACGGCACCAGGCTCAACCAGACGGCGACGGGACGGGCGATGAAGATCAGCACCGCGGCGATGCCGATCGCCGGCAGGGCGACGGTGCCGAATTCATGCGGCGTTGCCAGGAGACCGAGCGTCAGGAACATCGCGATCTGCGCCAGCCAGCTCATGCCCTGCAGAACGCGCCGGAGCGCCAGCACTTGCCGCATGCGCACGTTGCCGCAGATGAGGCCGGCGACATACACGGCGAGAAAACCGCTGGCGCCGCCAATGCCGGTCGCTGCGAAGAGGACGAGCACCAGCGCCATCACCAGGATCGGATAGAGCGCCGGCTCGAGTTCAACGCGATTGACGACACGCGCGATGATCAGCCCGCCGACGATACCGGCCACTGTGCCGACGCCGATCTGGACAAAGAACGAGCGCAGCAGGCTCGAAAAGGCCTCGCCCTCGCCGGCCGCCGCGGTGGCGATGCCAACGAGGGCGACGGTGAGGAAGATCGCCATCGGATCGTTCGAGCCGGATTCGACCTCCAGCGCCGAGCGAACACGCTCGCGCAGCGAAATACCGCCGACCCGGAGGAGGAAGAACACGGCCGCGGCATCGGTCGAGGCGACGATGGTGCCGAGCAGCATCGCCGACACCCAGTGCCAGCCGAAGATGAAACGGGCGGCGACGCCGACGATGCCTGCCGTCACCAGGACGCCGAGTGTCGCCAGCGTCAACGCCGGCATCGCCGCCGTTCGGAAGGCGGACAGGCGTGTCTCGAAGCCGCTTTCGAACAGGATGATGGCGAGCGCGATCGAGCCGATGAAATAGGCGGTGCGGCCGTCGTCGAAGCGAATGCCGAGCCCATCCTCGCCGGCGAGCAGACCGAGCAGCAGGAAGACGAGCAGCAACGGGGCACCGAAGCGCGTCGAGAAGATCGAGGTGAACACCGCCACGCCGACAAGCAGCGCACTGATCAGGATGGCGACATACATGCTCTCGATCATTGGGCGTCGGCGCTCGCTTCTCCCTGGAGGTGGAACCAGGCTGGTTCCCCTATCCGACCGCACGATTCGGACCGCAATGCGTCGGCGCGGTGCCTAAAGCGCGGCGGTGGAGGATGAGGTGACACGACAACCCGCCATGGCCACCCCGGTCAAGGGGGCGAGAGGATTCCGCCGGTCATCGGCCGGGGACAACCCGTCGTGTCCGGAAAGCTGATCGGCAGGCCGGCGCAATGCCGCGCGGCGAGATAGGCGAAGGCCTGTGCCTCAATGAAATCGACCGACCAGCCATAGGTGTCGGCGGGAGCGACCGGGATGCCGCCCGCGCCGAGAAAGCGCAGGATCGCCGGATTATGGGCGCCGCCGCCGCAGACGACGATCCGATCCGCCCCGCCGGCGAGATCGATCCCGCGCAGGATCGCCTCGGCCGTGAAGGCGGCGAGCGTCGCCGCGGCATCGGCGGTCGCGAGCCGCGCTACCGGCCCGCGCGAGAAGGCGTCGCGATCGAGCGATTTCGGCGGCTTCAGATCGAACCAGGGATCGGCGATCAGCTCGGCGAGGGTCTGCGTCTGGACCTTGCCCGAAAGCGACAGCTGGCCGTCGCGATCCATCGGCGCTCCGGTACGCTCGCGGACGAGATCGTCGATCAGCGCATTGCCGGGGCCGGTATCGAAGGCGATCAGCGTGTCATCGGCGCCGACGCGGGTGACGTTGGCGACGCCGCCGATATTCACCACCGCGACATCGCCCGAAAGACCGGCGGCGCGGACGAGCGCGCGATGGAAGACCGGCACCAGCGGCGCGCCCTGCCCGCCGGCGGCGACGTCGGCGGCGCGGAAATCATGCACCACGGCGATGCCGAGCCTGTGTGCCAGCGCGGCGCCATCGCCGATCTGAACCGTGAGGCCGCGCGCGGGCGCATGGAAGACCGTCTGGCCATGGAATCCGATGAGCGAGACTCTGACAGCATCGACATCCTGCCGCGCAAGCAACTGTTCGACCGCCTCGGCATGCGCCGTCGTCACGATGCGCTCGGCCTCGGCGAGGATGCCGGGCCGCGCCATGCGATCGGTCAGCGTCGGCGCCAGCGCCAGCGCCGCGCGCAGAACGGCCCGCTCCTCCTCGCTGTAAGGGCGGAATGTCGTCGGGCCGAAGGCCTCGACCTCGTCGGCATCGGTGGCGATGAGCGCGGCGTCGATCCCGTCCATCGACGTGCCGCTCATGAGGCCCAACGCCACGATCCTGCGCATGATTCGCTCCCCGCCCTCCATGGCGAAGCCCCTGTTTCGCCAGCACGGGCCGCGCCGTCAATCTTGAGGTGACAAAGCCGCGCCGCTCGGCTATAGCCTCCCGCCATGACCCTTTCGGCCCGCACCTTCTTCTTCGCCTGGTATTTTAGCTATCCGTTGCCGGCGGCGGAGGCAGGAGCGCGCTCGAACTAAACCATCGAAGCACCCCGACCAAAGCCGCCAAACCCAGTTGGCGGCTTTTTTGTTGGCCGCTGCCGGGGAAAACTCCAAGGAGCCCGAACCGTGCCCGACACCACCGACGACCTGCGCATCAGCGCGATCAAGGAACTCTCCCGCCCCTCGGACGTGATGGCCGAACTGCCGCGCACCGACGCGGCGAGCCAGACCGTCACCGCCGCCCGCAAAGCGCTGCACGAGATCCTGCATGGCCGCAACGACCGCCTGGCGGTCGTGATCGGACCCTGCTCCATCCACGATCCGGAAGCCGCGCTCGACTACGCCCATCGTCTCGTCGCTCTTCGCAAGAGCCTCGGCGGCGCGCTGGAGATCGTGATGCGGGTCTATTTCGAGAAGCCGCGCACCACCGTCGGCTGGAAGGGGCTGATCAACGACCCCGATCTCGATGGCAGCTTCCACATCGACAAGGGTCTGCGCATCGGCCGCCGCGTGCTGCTCGAGATCAACAATCTCGGCCTGCCGGCCGGCTGCGAATTCCTCGACATGACGACGCCGCAGTATTTCGCCGACCTCGTCGGCTGGGGCGCCATCGGCGCGCGGACGACCGAGAGCCAGGTGCATCGCGAACTCGCTTCCGGGCTCTCCTGCCCGGTCGGCTTCAAGAACGGCACCGATGGCAATGTGAAGATCGCGGTCGACGCGGTGCTCTCGGCCTCGCAGCCGCATCATTTCCTGGCCGTGACCAAGGACGGCCGGTCGGGCATCGCCGCCACCACCGGCAATGACGATTGCCACATCATCCTGCGCGGCGGCAAGGCACCGAACTATGACGCGGCCAGCGTCGAGGCGGCAGCAGCGGAACTCGCCAAGGCCGGCCTGCCGCCCTTCCTGATGATCGACGCCAGCCACGCCAACAGCCTGAAGAAGCCGGAGAACCAGCCCCGCGTCAGCGACGAGATCGCCGCGCAGGTCGCGGCCGGCGACGACCGCATCATGGGCGTGATGATCGAGAGCAATCTCGTCGCCGGGCGTCAGGACCTCGTTCCGGGACGACCGCTCGTCTACGGCCAGAGCATCACCGACGGCTGCATCGACTGGGACACGTCGGTCGGTGTGCTCGAACGGCTCGCCGAAGCGGTGGAGCAGCGCCGCATGCGGGCCGCCACGCCGCGCCTCGCCGCCGCCGTCTGACGCGGCATCCCGAGACCGTCGCCGTCGCTGATGATCTTTTCGGCGGCGGCTGCTAGAGGGTGGCGCGACACGGAGCGCCGCCCTTCGGCCGCCCTCTTCCTTTCGCTTGTGGAATCCGCCGCCATGACCGCGTTCAAGTCCGATTTCCTGCAGATCCTCAGCGAGCGGGGCTTCATCCATCAGTCTTCCGACATGGACAGCCTCGATGCCCTTGCGGCCAAGGGCGAGGTCGTCGGCTATGTCGGCTACGACTGCACGGCGCCTTCGCTGCATATCGGCAATTTCCTGACCATGATGATGCTCTACTGGCTGCAGCAGAGCGGCAACAAGCCGATCACGCTCATGGGTGGCGGCACGACCATGGTCGGCGATCCTTCGGGCAAGGACGAATCGCGGCCGATGCGGACGGTCGCGGAGATCGAGGCCAACAAGGCCAGCATCAAGGGCGTGTTCGCCCGCATGCTCCATTTCGGCGCCGGCAAGACCGACGCGGTGATGGTCGACAATGCCGACTGGCTGACGAAGCTCGGCTATATCGACATGCTACGCGACGTCGGCCGCCACTTCTCGGTCAATCGCATGCTGACCATGGATTCGGTGCGGCTCCGGCTCGAGCGCGAGCAGGAGATGAGCTTCATCGAGTTCAACTACATGATCTGCCAGTCCTATGACTTCGTCGAACTGGCGCGGCGCCAGGGCTGCAACCTGCAGATGGGCGGTTCCGACCAGTGGGGCAACATCATCATGGGCGTCGATCTCGGCCGCCGCATGGGCACGCATCAGTTGCATGCGCTGACGACGCCGCTGCTCACCACCGCCTCGGGCGCCAAGATGGGCAAGACCGCGCAGGGCGCCGTCTGGCTGAACGAGGACCAGTTCAGCGCCTATGATTTCTGGCAGTACTGGCGCAATACCGAGGATGCCGATGTCGGCCGCTTCCTGCGCCGCTTCACCATCCTGCCGGTCGCGGAAATCGCGCGGCTCGAGGCGCTCGGCGGCTCCGAGATCAACGAAGCCAAGAAGGTGCTCGCGACCGAGGCCACGGCGCTGCTGCACGGCCGCGACAAGGCCGAGGCCGCTGCCGAGACCGCCCGCCGCACCTTCGAGGAAGGCGCCCTCGCGGAATCCCTGCCGACGATCGAGGTTGCGGCCGGAGAATTCGCAGCCGGCATCGGCGCGCTCGGCCTCTTCGTCCGCGCCGGGCTCGTTGCCTCGAATGGCGAGGCACGGCGCCAGATCAAGGGCGGCGGTCTCCGCATCAACGATGTCGCGATCGACGACGAAAAGGCGATCGTCGGCTCCTCCGCGCTGACGGCGGAAGGCGTCGTCAAGCTCTCGCTCGGCAAGAAGAAGCACGTCCTGGTGCGGCCGAGCTGAAGCGGCGCCCCGAGCCGAACTCAGGCGGTGCGGCTCTCCGCGATCGCTTCGATGTGTTCCGGCCCGATGCCGCAGCATCCGCCGACGATCGTCGCACCGTCGCCGACCCAGCGGCGGATCCAGGCGAGATAGCCCGCGGGATCGAGATCGGAGCGGATCTCCGAAATGCCGGCATAGGGTGTGTCGGACGGCGGCTCCGGCAGGAAGGCGTTGGCATAGACGCCGAGCCCGGCGCCCGGATGGGCAGAGCCATCAATGACGGAACGGGCCGCTGCGATGGCCGCGCTCATCACCTCGGGCTGGCTGCAGTTGAAGAGAATGGCCGAAGCGCCCGCCGCCAGCGTCTTCGCGACAGCGTCTGCAACGCCTTCGCCGGAGCGGAGCTCCGGTGGACCGGTTCGGCCCTTCTCGTCATGCAGCGTATAGGACACGTAGATCGGCTTCCCGGTTTCCCGCGCAGCCTCGAGCGAGGCGAGTGCCTCGACGGTCGAACTCTGCGTCTCGATCAGCCAGAGATCGACATGCGGCGCCAGCCCGGCCACGAGCTCGGCCAGGATCGCCGGCGCGGCATCGCCGCGATATTCGTTCGGACGATAGCTCTCGAAGAGCGGCGGAATCGATCCTGCGACCGCAACCTTGCGCGGCGCGGCATCGGCGACCCCGCGGGCAATCCGGCCGGCGCGATCGGCGAGGAGCCGTCCCTCGGCCCGGAAGCGCGCCTCACCGATCATATGCGGCACCAGTCCGTAGGAATTGGTGGTGATGATGTCGGCGCCGGCATCGACATAGGCCTGATGGGCACGGCGAACGAACTCGGGCGCCTCGATCAGCGACAGCGCCGACCACTCCGGCAGTCGGAACGGCGCGCCGATGCGTTCGAGCAGCCGGCCCATGCCGCCATCGAGAACGGTGAAGGTCGAGGAAGCGCGTGTCATTTCAGTATCCAATTCAAGTGCCATGCGCGCCGTAGGCGCGGCCGTAGATCTTCTCCAGTCTGTGCTGGAACAATTCGAGGACGATCGAAAGCGCCCAGTAGATGAAGGCGGCCGTCAGCAGCATCTCCATATAGTGATAGGTCGACCGGCCGTAGGACTGGGCCAGGAAGTTGAGCTCCCACAGCCCCATCAGCGAGACGAGCGACGAATCCTTCAGCATCGAGACGAATTGTGCGCCCGCCGGTGGAACGATGATGCGCATCGCCTGCGGCCTGACGATCAGCCAGGCGATCTGCAACCGCGACAGGCCGAGCGCCATCGCCGCTTCGCGCTGGCCCTTCGCGACGGCGCCGATGCCGGCGCGGATCGTCTCGGCGAGATAGGCGGCATAATTGAGCGAGAGGGCGAGCACGCCCGACGTCAGGCCCGAAAGGATGATGCCGAACTGCGGCAACGCCAGATAGATCAGCAGCACCTGCACAAGGAGCGGCGTGCCCCTGAAGAACGAGGCGTAGAAGGTGGCGACCGCGAAGGCGACAGGGCTCTTCGACAACCGCCCGAGGGCCGTTGCGACGGCCAAAACCAGCGCCAGCGCCATCGACATCGCGGTGACCAGCAAGGTCAGAACGACGCCCTGGACGAAGCCGGATGGCGACAGGCGCAAGCCGAGCAGGAAGGGAAGCTTCTCGCGGATCAGCCCGAAATCGAGCCCGAGTTGCTGCAGGCCGACGAGCAGTACGACCAGCAGCAGAAGCCAGGTCAGCCAGACGCGCCGGCGAAAGTCCAACCCGCTCGTCAGCGGGATCGGGTTGGGCCGGCGAACCCCGGCCGCGCCGTCGTGCGGAATGTCGGTCATGCGGGCGTTCAGCGCCGCATCACTTCACATCCTTCGAAATATCGACCCCGAACCACTTCTGCGAAATCTTAGCCAGGGTGCCGTCGGCCTTCAGTTCCTCGACGACGCGCTTGACCTCGGCGTTCCATTCCGGATCGCCCTTGTCGGTGACCACTGCATTCGGCTCGCCGAAGAGCGGCTCGCCAACGGTCTTCAGCTTGCCCGTCGCCTTGATCTGACCCTCGGCCGTTCCGAGCGAGGCGACGATGGCATCAAGGCGCACGCCCGGACCGAGAGCAAGGTTCTGAAAGTTCACCGTCTCGTCACCGGGGATAACCTGGACATTCTCGAACGGGAAGTCGATCGGCGGCTGGCCGGGGATGACGAAGTTGCGGTTGACATAGGCCTCATAGGACGAGCCGGTACCGACGCCGACGCGCTTGCCGCTGATGTCCTTGATGGACTTGATGCCGGTCTCGTCCTTGTTCACGACGAGGACGGCCGGGATGCTGTAGTAGATGACCGGGAAATCGACGACCTTGGCCCGCTCCTCCGTCGGTGTCGCAGAGGAGATGGCGACATCCCAACGGCCGGCCCACTTGCCGCCGATGATCGTTTCCCAGCCGGGCGTCTCCAGCCGCAGCTTGACGCCGAGCCGTTCGGCAAAGGCGCGCGCGACGTCGACATCGAAGCCGTCGAGCTCGTTCTTGTCATTGATGAAGCCGAAGGGCGGGTAGTCGTTCACGAGGACGTCCACGACCTCGCCCTTGGCTTTCACCCGGTCCAGCGTAGCGCCCGCCTCGGCGGCGCCGGCAAGCATGATGGCGCCCGCTGCAGCAGCCAGAGCCCTGATCACGACGGCTTTGCTCAACATCGACAGTCCCCCTGCGCCGTAACCGGCGCTCGTTCCAATAGACTTGGAGTTTCGCGGCGAAGGGGCTGTCAGGAAAGAAGCGTCGGACTGTAATCACAGGTCCAGGGGAAATTCCATTCTGCAGCGGAACCTCGCCGCGAGCAGACGATGCTTGACGACCTCCACCTCCGGCCATCTGAGGTCGCAACCCGCTCCGACGAAGATGACGATCCATCGATCCGAGATAACGACGACGCGCGGGACCGCGGGGCGGCCTGGGCTTGACAGTCCGCGCCCCCTCCCCGCGCGCCAACGGATGGGCAGGATCGGGCCCAACCGGCGTCTGGCGCGCGGCTCGCCTCAGGCCGCCGCGCGAATGACGATCGCCCGGATCGGGCCCTCGATCTGTCCGCTGCCGAAGCGGGCCTCGAGCGCGGCAGCGGCGCGATCGGTCGCCTCGCCGAGACCGCCCGTGCGCCTCGCCTCGATCTCGGCGCGCAGCGGCGTTCCCTGGCAATAGGTGAGCGCCACCTCGCGCGCCGATCGTCCGAGGCTGCGGCGCTCGACGACCTCCGTGACGATCGAGCCGAAGCCCGCGACTTCGAGATCGTCGCGGATGCGAACGGTGTCGCTGAAGCCATGCGGCGTCCGTGCCATGAACAGCGGCGGATCGTCCGGAAACATCGCGATCAGCGCTTCGGTGACCGTCGCGGCGAAGGCATTGGCCGGCAGGGCGTCCCACACATTGAACAGGTAGCGTCCCGTCGGACGGAGCACACGGCGCGCCTCTCGATAGGCCCGCACCTTGTCGGGGAAGAACATGACGCCGAACTGGCAGGCGACGACATCGACGCTCTGATCGGCGGCCGGCAGCGCCTCGGCATCCGCCGCCTCAAAGGTGACGCGCGGATCGCCCGCCTGCCGCGCGATGGCCCGATCGAGCATCGGCGGGTTCAGATCGGTCGCGAGGATCGTCGTCTCGGGCGGCAGCCGCGCCGCCATCGCCCGGGTCAAGGCCCCGGTGCCGGCCGCGACCTCGAGCACGCGCCGCGGCTCGAGCGCGGCGACCCGGGCTGCCATGTCGTTGGCATAGGGCTCGAAGATCAGGGGAACCAGAAACTGGTCGTAGAGATCGGGGATCGCCCCGACGAAGCCCGTGTCGTTGGTCGGCATGTCATTCCTCCCCCGCGCGGCGATGCTGGCCGCGCAGACGGGAGCTTATGCTTCGGCGGGCCCTCGGCCTCGTCACATTTTAGTTGACGGGAAACTCGAAGATCTTGCGGAAGATGCCGGGCGTGATCATCGACAGCGGGTTGACCGTAAGGCTCGGGCCGGAGATCGGGCCCTCGACCTTGAAGGTGACGCCGAAGAGGCCGCCCTGGCTGCCGCCGCCGAGCGCGAGACCGATCAGTGGCAGGCGCCCGAAGAGGTTGTTGACGGCATAGGCCGGCAGATAGGTGCCGGCGACCGACACGATCTGCTTGGCGAGGTCGATGGTGCCGTTCAGCGTCGCACCCACCGTCGCCCCGCGCAGCACCGCATCTTCGATCACGATCAGCGAGCCGCGCTTGGTATAGTCGAGCCGCATCCTGTCGAACGGCACATGATCGGGATCGAGGCCGCTCGGTTGCGCGCTCTCGCCGGTGCCGGTCGAGGCCGAAACCAGCTTGCGCATCGAGGCCTCGTTGACGATGGCGAAGTTCGCGATGTCGAAGACACCGGTGAACGGGCCCCGCGCGCCGCTGCGCTCACCCGAGAGGCGCATGCGGCCGCCGCTGATGCGCCGATAGAGATCGACGAAGCTCAGGAGATTGCCGGCATCGGCGGTCTGCAGGTCGAGCTTGGCCCCGCTCGTCCCGCTGTCGGAGTAGATCATCGATACGCCGCCGCCCGGGAGCGTACCCTTGAGGCTGGCCTTGCCGACCGAGCCGCCGGCCGTGGCGACGGCAATGCTGCTGTCGGTCAGCGCGACCTGGCCGAAGCCGGTGATGCTGTCGATCTTCGCATCGATCGAAATCGAGGCGGCCCCGTCGTCCGGCGATGGTGGGCTCGACTTGAACTGGGCGATCAGGCCGCGGGCATCGAACGAAGGACCGCGGGCGGTGATCTGGTAGCCGTCGCCCTTGCGCTCCAGCGAGAGCGCGATCTGGTCGCCCTTTCGCAGCGACAGGCGGTCGAGATCGGCCGAAACCAGTCCGTTCTTGGCGTCGAGCACCGCCTTGCCGCGGAAACCGAAGCCATCGCCCGTCGCAATCATGTTGTCGATCAGGAACCCGCCATCTTCGCGCGGCAGCATGTCGAAGACGAGGCGCGCTGGAACGCCGATGCCCTTGCTCCAGCCGAGCGGCTGCATCACGAGACGCGCCTGCTTCAGGTCGAGATCGTAGTGCTGGCCCTTGCGACCGTCGCCGAGATCGGTGATCGAGGCGCCGACGATGCCGCCCAGCATGTTGTCGAGGCCGATGCCGAGCCGCTTGCGGGCATTGGCATCGAGCACGAGTTGCACGCTGCTGCGTGCCGCGCCCGGATCGGCGTCGCCGTCTATCGCCCGCAGCGGCTGCGTCATGTCGATGGTGGCTGGAACGCCGTTGATCGTCGCCTTGCCGGCGATCGAGAACGCGTCCGCCGACGCAGTCATCGCGAAGGCGCCCTGCTTGATGATCTTGCCCTCGATCGGCGCGGCACTGGCGAAGCCGGTGGTATCGAGCGTGGCTCGCCAGGTGATGTCGCTCGGCAGCAGGCCGGGCTTCAGCGGCATGGAAATCGACAGACTTCCCTTGCCGTCGCCCGAAAGATTCGCCGGGTCGATGCGGTTTCTCGTCATCGCCCGCATCGGCTCGGAATCCGCAATTTCGGCGATCGCGCCGACATCGCCCTCGAACTGCGTCTCGATGCGGCTCTCGGCATCGGCAACCGCCGTGTTCGGCACCGCGAAGATACCGGCGGTCAGGTTGACGGTCTTGCCCGAAGGAGCGGTGATCGATCCCTTGTCGATGTCGATGCCGAAAGTCGAGCCGGCGACGACCGCATTGCCGCTGACGCCTGTGATCGGCGGGATGGTGCCGACGGTGGTGAAGCTCACATCCTCGAGCCGCGCGTCGAGCCGCATAAAGTTCTCGGGCATGGTGACGCGCTCGCCGGTGAAGAGCACGCCGCCCGGCACCGCCGCCTCGAAATGGGCCGAGGCGACACGGCCGCCCGTCACGTGGTCGAGCACCCATTTGCGCGCCGGCCCGGCCAGGGTCGGCGGCCAGATCTGCTTCAGCGCCGCGATGGTCATAGGCGTGAACGAAGCGGAGATTGCCATCGACGGCGTGGCGCCCTCGAGACCGAGCGTGCCGGCGGCGGCGACCGTGGCGACCGGTGTCGTGATGTCGAAATCGGTGATGTCGATGCGCTTGCCGGGGAAGTCGGCCGTGCCGACCAGCGCGATCCGGTCGGCGACGATCGGCGGGGAGTTGCTGTCAGCGGCAAGCGTCGCGCCGTGCGTTTCGAAATCGAAGCTGTAGCGCCCGTCGGAACGATCGCCGAGCGGCTTGATCGCGCCCGTCACGACGGCGCTGGTGGGACCGAACTGGAAATTGGAGGGCTCGACCACCAAGGTCCGCTGGGCGACGTCCCAGTGAACGCGGATCGTCGCCTCATCCAGCAGGACCGTATCCTTGCCGAATCCCGACACGAACTGGCCGGCGCCGAGATCGAAGCGCAGCTGGGCATCCTTCACGTCGCCATTGGCGCCGAGCCGCACATTGGCGCGACCGAATAGCGGGATGTCCGAGGTGACGAGGCTTTCCGGACGGCCGAAGTTCGGCTCGATATCGGCGATCGTCAGTTGCGAGAAGGAGAGCGAGAGATTGCGGTCGCCATTCGACGGATCGACCGAGCGCTCGCCGATGATGCCCCAGCGGCCGGAATAGCCCGACGTCGTGAAGCTCGCCTTGATCGTCCCGCTCGAATCGAGGTTGAGCGCGATGTCGGTGTGCGGGAAGACGCGCTGCTGCCGCTTCTTCGCATCCCAGATGTGGATCGTCGCCGCATCGATGTTGAGCCGCTGGAAGTTGCGCTCGATCGCGGCCTCGATCGGCGGCTCCAGGCCGCCATTCATGATGTGAAGCGCGGTGAAGAGATCCGGAAATCCGCCGTCGATCGCATCGAGCGCCGCCGGCTGCCGCGGCGTCTCGGGCGCCGAACCGGCGTTCGGCGCAGCGGCACTGCCGGCATCGACGCTGGCCTCCTGCGGCTCTCCGGCCTGATCGGACGTGCCGAGATAGATCCGGCCGCCGCCGCCGCGAACGATCGAGATTTCCGGTTCAGTGACCTCGACCTGCGTGACGTCGATTCGAAGCCGCAGCAGCGACAGCGGATCGATGCCGAATCGCAGCGTCGGCACATGCATCACGGGGCTCTTGGCGCGATCGCTGACGCGGATGTCGTCGATCCGGGCCATCAATCCCATGACGGGATCGACGTCGAGCGAGGCGGCACCGACGCTGACCGCATAATCCGGACCGAGTTGCGCGCGCAGCGTCATGGCGACGCGCTCGCTGAGAACGCCGAGTTCGACCGGACCGGAGGCGAGAATGAAGGCGAGCGCGCCAAAGAAGACTGCCACCAGCAGCACGACCATGCTGGTGATGCGCAGGATCCATCCGACCAAGCCTCGTCGGCGTCTCGGGACCCTCGGGGCGAGCGGCCTATGGGCCCGCGCCGAAGGAAACTGGTCCAGCCGCATTGTCAGGCGTCATTACCTTTCGTTCGGGCGGCAGAGGCCACCGCGCGACCCGCGGAACAGCCCGCCCGATCGCCGGCAACAATCCTGCCGGGCGGCCGCCGGGACGGACATTGCGACATTGGACGCGACATGCCTTGAAACGAGTCCATCTTTTCTATTTCTGACGCCAGACAAACGCGACGAAAGGAAGGCAGAATGAGCCAGCTTGCCCAAGGAGACAACGCCCCACCGTTCGAACTCCCCACCGATGGCGGCGGTTCCGCCTCGCTATCGGCCTATCGCGGCCGCAAGCTGGTTATCTTCTTCTATCCCGGCGACGATGGTGCGACATGCACCGCAGAAGCACAGGATTTTACGGCGGCGAAAGCCGAGTTCGAGGCGGCCGGCGCCGCCGTCATCGGCATTTCGCCCGATTCGGTGAAGTCACACGACAAGTTCAAGCTGAAGCGGAGCCTCGACGTCACGCTCGCCTCCGACGAGACGAAGGCCGTTCTCGAGGCCTATGGCGTCTGGCAGGAGAAGCAGATGTATGGCCGCAGCTATATGGGCGTGGTGCGCACGACGGTCCTCGTCGATGCCGAGGGACGGATCGCGCGGGTCTGGCCCGGGGTCAAGGTCAAGGGCCATGTCGCCGAAGTCCTCGCCGCTGCCAAGGCCCTCTGAGACACGATGAGCAGCAGCTTCACCAGCCTTGCCGACGCGGCGGCGCGGATCGTCGCGACCGCAGATCTCGACGAGAAGGTCGAGATCGCCTTCGCCGCCGCCAAGGGCTGGTTCGGGCGGCGCCTGTCGCTGCGCGGCGCCGAGGACAGGCCGATGCACGCGCGTCCCGGGCGGCCGGACAGGCCGCTGCTGGTGCCGCCGCGCGAATTGCCCAAGCGCTCTGTCGTCTCTGCGCATGGCCGCGTCGCGCTCATCCATTCGCTGGCGCATATCGAACTCAACGCCGTCGATTTGACCTGGGATCTCGTAGGCCGCTTCGCTCGGGTACCGATGCCGCGCTCGTTTTTCGACAATTGGGTCCAGGTCGGCCTCGAAGAGGCCAAGCACTTCTCGCTGCTCGCGGATCATCTCACGCGCCTCGGTGCTGCCTATGGCGACATGCCGGCGCATGACGGGCTCTGGCAGGCGACGCAGGAGACCGGCCACGACCTGATGGCGCGGCTGGCGATCCTGCCTCTGGTGCTCGAGGCGCGCGGGCTCGACGTGACGCCGCCCCTGATCGGCAAGCTCGCCGAACAAGGCGACGCAGCGGGCGCCGGCATTCTCGAGATCATCTATCGCGACGAGCGGCGCCATGTCGCGTTCGGCTGCAAGTGGTTCCGCTTCCTGTGCGACCGGCAGGGCCTCGCGCCCGAGCCAACCTTCCGCAAGCTGGTGATCAAGCATTTCCGCGGTCCACTGAAGCCGCCCTTCAATGACGCTGCCCGCGCCGAAGCCGGCATGACGCCGGGCTTCTACCGCCCGCTGGTCCGCGCGCTCGATCTCTGAGCCGGCGGCCGATCTGAGGCACAGCGGCGGCGTAACCAACGCTTAACCTTAACGCTTTCTAATCAGCGGTGAACCGGCCGTGCCACAAGGCCGTAGCGGTCAACATCGCCAGGTTGAAGCGCCCATGCCGAATGCCAGAGCTCAGCGCGCCCCTTCGGAAGCCGAACCCGCGCGCCGATCCGCGCCGCGGCAGTCCGTTCGCCCGGCGGCCGAGCCGCGGCCGATCCGCGGCGAAACCCGCGTCATCATCGCGCGCGGCGACCGCGTCCAGGCGATCCATATCAGCCCGCGGCTGATGCTGGCGGCCGGCTTCTGCTTCGTCCTCTTCACCGCGCTCTATTTCGGTTCCACTGCCTATCTCCTCTTCCGCGACGATTGGGTTCGCCAGGGCAAGGGCGACGAGGCCGCGCTCCGCGAAAGCTACGAGGACCGGATTTCGGCGCTCCGCAACGAGATCGAGCGCATCACCTCGCGCCGCCTCGTCGACCACGCCACGGTCGAGCAGAAGGTCGAGCAATTGCTCGACCGGCAGGACGAACTCGGCCAGCGCCAGGACATGCTCGACCAGCTCACCGAGGCTGCACGTCGCGCCGGCTTCGACCTGCCGCCGCCGAAAAAGCCGGATGGCAAGCAGGCCGCGATCGGATCGGTCGCGTCGCCGCGCGTCGCGCTCGCCAGTGCCGGCGGCGCGCGTGATCCGCTCGCCCCCCTCCCCGGCACCGACAAGATCGGACCGATCGAGACCGACATCGCGGCGATGGAACACGCGCAGGAGACGACGGTCGATCAGCTGACGAGCGGCGTCGGCGCCCGCGCCGACCGGATCGCCGCCCTGCTGAAGCGCGTCGGCCGCAAGGTACCGCGCGTGACGGAAGCCGACGATGTCGGCGGACCATTCGTGCCGATGCCGACGGCCACAGAGGCCGATCGCTTTTCCAGCGGCGTTGCCGTGCTCTCGGCCGAGCTCGACCGTCTGGCAACCGTGCGCAAGGCGGCCCTCGGCCTTCCCTGGGGCCAGCCAATCGCCAACGCACCGATCTCGAGCGGCTTCGGCCCGCGGCTCGACCCCTTCCTCGGCCGCCCGGCGATGCATACCGGCATCGACTTCCGTGCTCCGCGCGATTATCCGGCGCGTGCCGTCGCAGCGGGGACCGTGATCGCAGCGGAATGGAATGGCGGCTATGGCAACATGGTCGATATCGACCATGGCAATGGCGTCGTCACGCGGTACGGCCATCTCGACGCCATCGCCGTCCGGGTGGGCGACAAGGTCGCGGCCGGCGGCAAGATCGGCCGCGTCGGCTCGACGGGCCGGTCGACCGGGCCGCATCTCCATTACGAAATTCGCCTCGACGGCGAACCGGTCGACCCGATGCGCTTCCTCGTTGCCGGCAGGGAAATGTCGGCCCTGCTGTAGGTCAGCGCCATGCAGGCGGCCGCCTGCCGGCCAGCGCGGCCACGCCCATTCATGTGAAGATCCCGTCCCTTGCGACCAATTGTTCCAAGATTCGATGCATCGGGGTAACCGGGGATTAACCCTGCACAGGCTGTATGGAAAGCGACTGCCGTTCTCCCGGAACGGACCGACAGGACGACGCTCGCCAGGTTGATCGCTCCCCAAATGCAGACGTCCCAGCCCTTGCCCTCGCCCTCCCAGCCGACCCGCCGACCCGCCGCCAAGCGACGGCCGGCACCGCGTCAGAAGCCGGCCAGAGCCGGAACCCGCGTCATCGTCGCCCGGGGCGACCTGCTCCATGCCGTCCATGTCGGGCCGCGCCTCGTCGTCGTGGTCGGGCTCTGCCTCCTGCTGCTGGTCGGCCTCTCGGCCGGCGGAGCGGCGCTCTATTTCAACCGCGAGGAGCCGCCGCTCTATTCCGAAGCCGACGCCACGGTTCTGCGGCAGGCGATGGAGACCCTGATCCGGCATCGCCGCGAGGCAGAGCTGAAGGCGACGCTGGCGACCGCCTATGAGAGCAAGCTGGCGGATCTGCGCAGCGAGATGGACCGGCTGACCGCGAAGCAGCAGATCGAGAAGTCCTCGGTGCAGCAGGCCGTCGACCAGGTTCTCGACCGCCAGGAGCAGCTCGCGAAACGGCAGGAACTGCTCGGCCGCATCGCCGACGCGGCCAAGCGCGCCGGTTTCGACGTGAAGATGCCGGCCGTCGCCGTTCCCAAGCCTAAAAAGGGCGACAAGTCGGCCGACAAGGCCAACGGCCCGCGCGCCAGCGCCGATACGGTTGCTCGGCCGCAAGTCCAGCTTGCCAGCATCACGGGGCTGGGCGCCACGAGCGCTGTGAAGGCCGCTGGGACGGCGCGCATGGCCAGGATCGAGACCGAAGTCGACGCGATGGAGCGCGCGCAGGAAGCGATGGTCGCAGGCCTGACACGGGCGGTCGCGACGCGCACCAACCGTATCGCCGCCGTGCTGCAGCGGGTCGGCGCCAAGGCACCGGGATCGCGCCGCGATGCTGACGCCGTCGGCGGCCCGTTCGTGCCCCTTCCCGACGATCCGAGCCCGGCCCGCTTCGCCGTCGGCGTCCAGACGCTCAACAGCGAGCTCGACCGGCTCGCCACCACCCGCCGCATCGCGATGTCGCTGCCCTGGAATGCGCCGCTCGGCAACGCGCCCATCTCGAGCGGCTTCGGCGCGCGCACCGACCCTTTTCTCGGCCGACCGGCCATGCATACCGGCGTCGATTTCCGCGCCCCGATGGGCTATCCGGCGCCCGCAGCGCTCGGCGGCAGGGTCGTCTCGGCCGGCTGGGACGGCGGCTATGGCAACATGGTCGACATCGATGCCGGCAACGGCATCGTGACCCGCTACGGCCATCTCTCCGCGATCAAGGTCAAGGTCGGCGATACCGTCAAGACCGGCCAGATCATCGGCCGCGTCGGCTCGACGGGCCGCTCGACCGGGACGCATCTCCACTACGAGATCCGCGTCAACGGCAAGCCGATCGACCCGATGAACTATATCGTGCCCGGACGAGAAATCGCCCAGCTGCTCTGATCGGCTCCTCCGCTTCCGGCCGTCGCGAAAGTGCCGTGATGGCCTGGCACCGTTCGCTTTCCGCCGGAGATGCTTATGACGCCGATCCTTCTTGTTCCTGGACTTCTCTGCACCGCCGAGGCTTTCGCGCCTCAGATCCCGACGCTCTGGCCGTGGGGTCCGGTCACTATCGCCTCGACATTGACCGGCACGACGATGGCAGAGATGGCTTCGGCGATCCTCGCCGACGCACCGCCGCGTTTCGCGCTCGGCGGCATCTCAATGGGCGGCTATCTCGCCTTCGAGATCATGCGGCAGGCGCCCGAACGCGTCACGCGGCTCGCGCTCATCAGCACCTCGGCCCGGCCAGACACGCCCGAACAGACCGCGGCCCGCCGGGCGATGATCGCGGAGGCGCGGCGGGGTGATTTCGCGGCGCTGCTCACCGTTTCCACCGCCACAATCCTGCATCCGGATCGTCACGGCGACACGGAGCTCATCGCGACGAACGTCCGCATGGGCCTTGCCGTCGGTGTCGAGGGATTTGCCCGCCAGCAGGAGGCGGTCATCGCGCGGCCGGATTCGCGGCCAGGCCTCGCAGCGATCGCGGTCCCGACGACAGTCATCGTCGGCGACAGTGATCCGCTGGCCCCGCCGGATCGGGCCGCAGAGATCGCGGCCGGCATCGCCGGTTCGAGGCTCGTGACGATCGAGCATTGCGGCCATGCATCGACGCTGGAACAGCCCGAAGCCGTCAATCGCGCGCTGGTCGACTGGATCAGCGCCGCCTGAGACCAAGGTCGACGGCGGCGCGTGCGCGGAAGCGGCGCAGCGGGCATCGCCCGCTCCGATGGTTCAATCGATGTCGGAGACTTCGACTTCGTTGCCGCCGAGCCGCTGCGCCAGTGCGGCTTCCATGAAGTCGTTCAGGTCGCCATTCAGCACGGTCTGCGGATCGGTGCTCTCGACGCCGGTGCGCAGGTCCTTCACCAGCTGATAGGGCTGCAGCACATAGGACCGGATCTGGTGGCCCCAGCCGATGTCCTTCTTGGTCGATTCGGTCGCCATCGCCGCCGCCTCGCGACGCTCCAGCTCGGCCTCATAGAGGCGGGCACGCAGCATGTCCCAGGCAGCCGCCCGGTTCTTGTGCTGCGAGCGCTCGTTCTGGCACTGCACGACGATCCCCGAGGGAATATGCGTGATGCGTACGGCCGAATCGGTGGTGTTGATGTGCTGGCCGCCGGCGCCCTGGGCGCGATAGGTATCGATGCGGCAGTCGCTCTCGTTGATGTCGATCTCGATCGAATCGTCAACCACCGGATAGACCCATACGCTGGCGAACGAGGTGTGCCGGCGCGCGCTCGAATCATAGGGCGAGATGCGCACGAGGCGGTGCACGCCCGATTCGGTCTTCAGCCAGCCATAGGACTGCTCGCCCTTGACCAGCAGCGTCGCCGACTTGATGCCGGCCTCTTCGCCGTCATGGACCTCGAGCAGTTCCACCTTCTTGCCGGTCCGCTCAGCCCAGCGCGTATACATGCGCAGGAGCATGTTGGCCCAGTCCTGGCTCTCGGTGCCGCCAGCGCCGGCATGCACTTCGAGATAGGTGTCGTTGCCGTCGGCTTCGCCCGAGAGCATCGAGTTGATCTGGCGGCGGCGGACTTCGTCCTTCAGGACAAAGATCGCCTTCTCGGCTTCGGCGATGATCGAGGGATCGCCCTCGGCCTCGCCCATCTCGATCAACTCGAGATTATCGGCGATATCGCGCTCGGTGACCTCGACGGCCTTGATCCCGTCCTCGAGATTCTGGCGCTCGCGCATCAGCTTCTGCGCCTTCTGCGGATCATCCCAGAAGGTCGGCGTTTCCGACAGCGCGTTCAGTTCGAGCAGGCGACGCTTTGCACGATCCCAGTCAAAGATGCCTCCTCAGCAGGGTGACACCCTGCTTGATTTCGTCGACGATCGTCTCGATCTCGGCTCTCATAGGGTCAGCAATCCAACTCTTGATGACGACAATGCGGGCCCGGCCCGCGGCGTGGCGCGACCATAGTGGCGCCCTCCCTCACTGTAAACCTGAGAGGCACTCATGACATCGAAGCCGCAAAGCCTCACCCTGGCAAAGCAAATCAGGCGCGGCGTGCTCGCCGGCCTGCTGCTCCTCGCGGGCGCCGCGATCGCCGATGCCGACGGCACCATGGCCGAGCGGACGCTGACAGCGGCCGACAAGACACGGCTCGCGCGGTTCGACGAAAGCCGCAGCGCGGCCATCGCAGCGGCCCGTGCCGGCGGCAGCAAGGCCGATCTCGCCACGCTCGATACAGTGCTTGCCGGAGCGCCGCAGCCGATCCTCGGCGTTGACATCCGCGGCAGCTATCGCTGCCGCACCGTGAAGCTCGGGGGGGCCCTGCCGCTCACAGTCTATGGCTGGTTTACGTGCCGGATCGACGAGGACGATCTCGGCTACCGCCTCGTCAAGACCAGCGGCTCGCAGCGCTTTTCCGGCCACTTCATCGACGACAGCGAGAAGCGCCTTCTCTTCTACGGCGCCGGCCATTACGCCGACGAGAAGCCACGCGCCTACAAGGCCGACGCAGAACGCGACATGGTCGGCTATTTCGTCAAGGCCGGCGCCGGCCGATACCGGCTCGAACTGCCGCTTCCGAAGCTCGAATCGCAGTTCGACATCATCGAGATGGTCAAGAAGTAGCGCGTCAGCGGCGGCGCGCCGTCGCCGGCGCCGTTCGCCGGTAACCCTCGAAAAGCGGCCCGCCGTGGCGGGCAAGCTCACTGCCGGCCAGCGTCAGGAGCGACGACGCGTCGCCGCCGGCAATTTCGGAAAATGCACGATCGAAGGCAGCAGCTAGAGCCGCGTCCATCCTTCCGATGAGCCGCGGCGCCCATTTCCCGCTGCCGGTCCAGCAATCGCGCCCGAGCAGAATGAGGTCGGCAAGCGGCTGGTAAAGCGATGCTGCGACGGCGCGCATTTCGGCCACAGGACGCTCCGCGCGCAGATCATCGCAGAGATCGGTGATGACGTCGCGTAACTGCTCGAGCCTCTCGCCCTCGGAGCCGCGACGGACCAAGGGCCAGCAGAGCCGCGGCCCGGGACTGCGCGTCCTGTGCGCCCTGCCTGTCGCGACCGATGCCGACGCCCTCAGCGACCATCTGGACGATCGCCGGGCGCCCGGTGGCGATATCGGCGTCGCTGAACCAGTTCAGCGTTTCGCCGTCATGCACGAACGCTTCGACGGGGAAGCCATCGACGATAAAGGACTCGCGCCAGGCTGCATCGAGCTGGTCGAAGACCACCACCAGATCGATATCCGAGCCGGTCGTACCCTCGCCCCGCATGATCGATCCCGCGGCGAGGCCGAAGCGTGCCGCGGGATAGCGTGCCGCCAAGGCGGCCTCGGCGGCGGCCACGGCCACCGCCCGTATGGTTTCGTGTTGATCGGTCATCGTCTTTGGTCCGGAGCACCGACGGCGGATCCGCAGCCCTCTACAAGAGAGTCCCATGCAGGATCACCGAGGCAATCGTGAAATAGATCACGAGGCCGGTGACGTCGACGAGCGTCGCGACGAAGGGTGCCGAGGCGCTGGCCGGGTCGAAGCCGAGGCGCTTCAGCACGAAGGGCAGCATCGAGCCGGCCATCGAGCCGAAGGTGACGATGCCGACGAGGCCGGCGCCGACCGTGAGCGCGACGAGGAACCAGAATGGACCGTAGTCGTGGAGGCCGAGCAACTGCCAGGCGGTGATGCGGATGAAGCCGAGCGAGCCGAGAATGGCGCCGAGCGAAAGGCCGCTGGGCAATTCGCGCAGCGCCACGCGCCACCAATCCTTCAGGCGAATCTCGCCGAGCGCCAAGGCGCGGATGATCAGCGAAGTCGCCTGCGAGCCCGAATTGCCGCCCGAGCTCATGATGAGCGGAATGAACAGCGTCAGGACGATCGCCTTCTCCAGCTCCGTCTCGAAATGCTGCATGGCCGTTGCCGTCAGCATTTCGCCGATGAACAGCGCCGAGAGCCAGCCGGCGCGCTTCTTCATCATCCTGAGGAAGCTGATTTCCATATAGGGCTCGTCCAGCGCTTCCATGCCGCCGAACTTCTGCACGTCCTCGGTGCTCTCCTCGAAGATCGCGTCGATGATGTCGTCGACCGTGACGATGCCGATGACATGGCGGCGCTCGTCCACCACCGGCACCGCGAGCAGGTCATATTTGGAGAAGAGCCGCGCCGTCTCTTCCTGGTCGGTGGTCGGCGTCACGGTGATCGGACGGCTGTGGCGGGCCGCCGAGAGGACCGGCGCCGACGGATCGGTGGTGATCAGGCGGCGGAGCGTCGCGGTCTGCAGCAGCGCACCGGTCTCCGGATGCAGCAGGCAGATCGTGTAGATCGTCTCGCGGCTCTTTTCGACCTTGCGGATGTAGTCGAGCGTCGCCGCGACGGTCCAGTTGGCAGGCACGCTGACGACCTCGGTCGTCATGAGGGCACCGGCGCTTCCCTCGGGATAGCGGGCAAGGCGCGCGACGGCCGAACGCGTCTCGTTGTCCAGACGGGCGATCAGCTTGGAGCGCTGGGGCTCCTCCATCTCGCCGAGAAGATCCGTGGCGCGGTCGGCCGACATGCCGGAGAGCAGCGTCGCCGCCCGCTCGATCGGCATCGCCGAGACGACATCGGCGGCATCGTCGAACTCCGGCTGGTCGAGCAGTTCGACCGCCCGCTCGTCAGGGAGGCCGGCAAGGACGTTCGCCGCCTCTTCCGGCTCCTGCTCGTTCAGATGTTCAACGACGTCCGCGACATGGCCGTGCTGCAGATCGAGCGCGACTTCAGGCGCATCTTCGCCGTTCCGGGCGTTGATTTCTTCCATGGCTCACCTCAATGCGACTGGCCGCCGGGCCGGTCACGGTGAGCCGATCGGATGAGCGATCAGACCGTGGCGGCCGCGGGCGGCACACTCAATCGACTTGGACTGTCGCTTGGCATTTCATCCTGGGGGTTCAGATGAGAGGCCTGCCGGAAGACGGGCCGCACAAAAGCTCCGTGCGCCAAACTGGCTGATGGGTCAAGCCATTTGGCGATGGAAGCCCTGCGGCATCCTTGCGAGCAAGCGAGGCCGCGGGCTGTGCTGGGACGTGCCGAAGCCGCCCGCCGCAGAACGGCAGGCGACATTCGATGCTGCGGCGCTTAGTAGAGGCCGCCGGTTCCGGAAATGACCGCGCGATCCGCTTCGCCCGAAACCGTTCCGCCATCGGACGAGCCGATCACCGAATAGGTGTCGGCCGGTCCGGTGCCCGGCTTGAAGGCTTCCATGATCGTTCCCGGCGCATCGGGCTGAGCCCGCATGCCGGTGCGGCGGTCGATGGAGACCAGCGTCAGGCCTTCCGGCATGCGGAAGGGAATCGCAGGCTTGTCGGCGAGCGCGAGCTTGAAGAATTCGGTCGCGATCGGCGCCGCGACCTCGCCGCCGGTCATGCCCTTGCCCATCGGGCGCGGATTGTCGTAGCCGATGAAGACGCCGACGACGAGATCCGGCGAATAGCCGATGAACCAGGCGTCCTTATAGTCGTTCGAGGTGCCGGTCTTGCCGGCGATCGGCTTGCCGACCTGCTTGACGACGGTGGCCGTTCCCCGCTGGACCACGCCCTCGAGCATCGAGGTGATCTGATAAGCGGTCATCGGATCGAGAACCTGCTCGCGGTTATCGGTGATGACCGGCTCGTCCTGGTTCTGCCAGCTCTCGGCGTCACAGCCCTCGCACACCCGCTCCTCATGCTTGAATATGGTCTTGCCGAAGCGGTCCTGGATGCGGTCGATCAGCGTCGGTTTCACCTGCCGGCCGCCATTCGCGAACACCGAATAGCCAGAGACCATGCGCAGCACCGTCGTTTCCGAGGCGCCGAGGGCATTCGGAAGGAACGGTCCGAGATTGTCGTAGACGCCGAATCGCTTGGCATATTCCGCGACCAGCGGCATGCCCATGTCCTGCGCGAGGCGCACGGTCATGACGTTGCGCGACTGCTCGATGCCGGTGCGCAGCGTCGAGGGGCCATAGAACTTCTGGGCGTAGTTTTCCGGCCGCCACATCGGCTGGCCGAAGCCCGGATCGATCTCGATCGGCGCGTCGAGCACGACGGAGGACGGCGTGTAGCCGTTGTCGAGCGCGGCGGCATAGACGAAGGGCTTGAACGAGGAGCCCGGCTGGCGCAGCGCCTGCGTCGCGCGGTTGAACTCGCTTTCGGCATAGGAGAAGCCGCCGTCCATGGCGAGCACGCGGCCGGTATGCGGGTCCATGACCACCATCGCGCCCTCGATCTCGGGCACCTGATGCAGGCGATAGGCGCCCGGCTTGCCATCGGCCGGCTCGACATAGACGACGTCGCCGACCTTGAGCACGCTGTCGACGGAACGCTTGCCGCCGAGGGTCCACTTCATTTCGGATGCGGGGATGACGCCGGTCTCGCGCTCGGCGAGCTGCTTGCCGGTCTCGTCGCGGCCGGGCTGCAGGCCGATCTCGGCCTCGGTCTTGTTGACCGCGGTCACGATGGCGAGGCGCCATTCATAGACGTCCGCGAGCGGCGTTACGCTGCCGACGGCCACGCCCCAGTCATCGCCGAGCGGCAGGTTCTTGACCGGGCCACGCCAGCCGCGATCCTCGTCGAACGCGATGAGCCCATTCATCAGCGACTGCCGCGCCATGACCTGCATCGCCGGATCGAGCGAGGTGCGGACGGAGAGGCCGCCGTCATAGAGGGCCTTCTCGCCATACATCTGCAGCAGCTGGCGACGCACTTCCTCGACATAATAGTCGGCGGCGAAGATGTGCGGGCTGGCGATGCGCGTCTTGACGCCGAGCGGCTGGGCCTTGGCGGCCTCGCCCTCTTCCGGCGTTGCGTAGCCGTTCTCGACCATGCGGTCGATCACCCAGTTGCGGCGCTCCATGGCGCGCGCCGGGTAGCGGAACGGATTGTAGTTGTTCGGGCCCTTCGGCAGCGCGGCGAGATAGGCAGCCTCGGCCAGCGTCAACTCGTGCACCGACTTGTCGAAATAGCTGAGCGAGGCCGCCGCGACGCCATAAGAGCCGAGGCCGAGGAAGATTTCGTTGAGATAGAGCTCGAGGATCTTGTCCTTCGAGTTCGCCTGCTCGATGCGCAGCGACAGGATCGCTTCCTTGATCTTGCGATCGATGGTGCGCTCGTTGGTCAGGAGGAAGTTCTTCGCCACCTGCTGCGTGATGGTCGAGGCGCCGATCATGCGGCCATTCGAGGACAGCGCGGCGACGTTCTGCAGGCCAGCGCGCATGATGCCGACATAATCGAGGCCGGAATGCTGGTAGAAATTCTTGTCTTCGGCTGAGATGAAGGCAGCCTTGACGCGATCCGGAATCGCCTGGATCGGCAGATAGAGGCGCCGCTCATGCGCGAATTCCTCCACGAGCTGCCCGTCGGCAGCGTGGATCCGCGTCATCACCGGCGGCTCGTATTTGGCGAGAACCTCCACCGAAGGAAGACCGCCCGTGAGGCCCGAGACGTACCAGGCCACGCCTGCTGCAACCACCAAGAAGAACACAGCGCCTATCCCGAATAAGTAGCCGATCAGTCGCAGAAACATGTCGTTGCGTTCTCCGTTGGCCTGCACTCATCGGCACTTCGCTGAGCCGACGGAGCAAACCCCGGTCAGAAACCCATTCTGTCGCCCGGAAGCCGCCGCTCCGCGAACTGTCGCCTCACCATTAGGCCTGCCGGCCCGGATATCGCGGCGCAGATTGATCTTGCGGCGCCCCGCGTTCTCGTCGAGTAAGACGAACGCGGTTTCGATAGACCGTCGTAGGGTCTTCTTCCAGTCGATTTGTGGAGATTGTGGGGCGCTCCGCCCGCTGAGGCCCGCGCCGCCAAGCTCAGTGGCGTTCCCGCAACAGCCCTCATGGTTCACCCGCCACCGGTACGATCGATCCGGTCGTCGTCTGCGAGACCCGCATGCGGAAGTAATCGTCGATGGCACGGGTCATGGCGTCGGCAGTCTTGTCGCGCCAGGCGTCGGAAGTCAGGAGCTTCTCGTCGTCCTGGTTCGAGAGATAGCCAAGCTCGACCAGGGCCGAGGGAACGTCCGGCGCCTTCAGGACCATGAAGCCGGCCTGCTGGTGCGCCCGCTTGAACAGGCGAACATCCGGCTTCAACTCCTTGATCATATTGCGGGCGAAGACGACGGCGAAACTCTTGGTCTCGCGACGGGCGAGGTCGATCAGGATGTCCGAAACCTCGGTCGTGTCCTCCGTCACCGCGACGCCGGCCAGGATGTCGGACTTATTCTCGGACTCGGCGATCTGCGCCGCCATCTTGTCCGAGGCCTTGTCCGAGAGGGTATAGACGGTGGCGCCGCGCACATCCTCGCCCCAGAAACTGTCGGCATGGATCGAGACGAAGAGATCGGCGTGATGGGCCCTTGCGAAGGCGACTCGGCCACCGAGCGAGATGAAGCTGTCGTCCGAGCGCGTCATCAGCACTTCGTATCGGCCGCTCGCCTCGAGCTTCTTCGCGACGACCTTGGCAAAGGCCAGCACGACGCCCTTCTCCTGCGTCCCCGATTTGGCGATCGCGCCCGAATCGATGCCGCCATGGCCGGGATCGAGAACGATGCGCAGCCGTCCGTCGGTCGGCGCCGGCGAGGCCGGCACATGCGCGGCCGCAGCTTCCTTTTCGGTATCCCGATAGGCGCGGACCGCCGTCGCGAAGCTCGCGCGGCTCACAGGCACGAGATCGACCACGAGCTTCGCCGGCTGGCCGTCGGCCGGTGGCAGCACGAAGGACTTGTCGACCGCGACCGGCTCGGTGATGTCGAGGACGACGCGTGACTTGCCGGCGGAGATCTGGCCGAAGCGGAAGGCGCTGACGAGACCCTTTCCGTCATGCCCTGCCTCGGCCGGAAGTGCGAAGCCGACGCCCGGCAGGTCGATCACGATGCGGTCGGGCTCGTCGAGCGGAAAGACGGTGAAGGAGGTCGCGGCGGAAAGGTCCATCACGAAGCGGGTGCGGCTGCCGTCACCGACCACCTTGGCGTCATGTGCCACGACGGGCGAGGTCGCAAGCGCTGCTCCGGGGGCCGTGACCGGAGCATCGATGGCCGCAGCGGCCGCTGGCGCGGCGAGAGCGCCGGCCAGAAGCGCCAGAGCAGCCAGCCGCACCAGCAGCCAGCGCGTATAAGTTGTCCGTCTCAGCAGCATTCCACCCGTTCGATCATCGCCCGCGAGCCCGTCTTTACACTCTGTAGAGGATTACGGCCGATTGGTTAATCCTGCATTAAGTCTTTACCGCAGGAGGCTTTACACTGGCTGGACGTGCCGGGGAACAGCGGCGCCGCGCGGCACTTGACCGCGTTCTGGGCAGTGCGACGGGCGCTGCGGCGCTGCGGTCAAGAGTCTTGCACAGACTCGCCGTCTTCCCTACAAGGGGATCACGGAATTCATCCTCCGCCCGGACAGTCGCGATCAGCGGCGCTCCGGCACGAAGCGATGGGGCGATCGAGGCAGACCGGCGCATGCGCCAGGTTGCCGGCTGAACGTTCCGCGACAGGTCGGTGCACGGTCGTTGGATGGGACAGGCATCCTTGCCGCGCATGGTCGGTTTCGTGACCTTTGGCGCCAAAGTGGCCTGCGACTTGCGGCTTCAGGACGATCCGTGCCTGCGGCCGACCCTCGGCGGCTCGGCTCCCGCGCCGCCAGACTGAACAGGCTCGAAGCGCGTACCCATGTTTTCGCCGATACTGCTCCATTCCGCTGCCCACGAACCGGCCATCGCCGGCGCGGCGGCGTCGATGGATCCGGCACCGGGCGGCGCAATCATTTTCATCCCCAAGAATGGCTCTCGCGCGGCACGCGCGGCATCGGCGCAGCGCGCCGGCCGGAGCATGACGTCCCGGAGCCATGGAGACATTCCGCCATGGCCAACAAGATGCTCATCGATGCCACCCACCCGGAGGAGACCCGGGTCGTGGTGGTCCGCGGCAGTCGGGTCGAGGAGTTCGACTTCGAATCCGCCTCGCGCAAGCAGCTGCGCGGCAATATCTATCTTGCCAAGGTAACGCGGGTCGAACCCTCGCTTCAGGCGGCCTTCGTCGAATATGGCGGCAATCGCCACGGCTTCCTCGCCTTCTCGGAAATCCATCCCGACTACTACCAGATCCCCGTTGCCGACCGGCAGGCGTTGATCGAAGCCGAAGAGCAGGAGGAGCGCGAGGCCGACGAGCGCGCCGCCCGCCAGCAGGCACGCCGCCAGCAGCGCAGCAAGCCCGCCGCCGCCCGCGCCGAGACCGTGTCTTCGGAAGCGGTCGAGAGCGAGGACGCGCAGCAGGCCGCTGCCGAAAGCCATGAGGCTTCGTCGTCAGAGGCATCGCAGACCGAGACGACCGGCGAGGCGACCGCCTCCGCCGAGCCGGCCGAGGCTGCGAGCGAGGACAATGGTCCCGGCGTCTCCGACGACAATGGCAATGACGGCTTCTCCCATCTCGAGGCGCCTGCTTCCGACCACAGCGTCGAGGAGATCGGGCACGACGAGGAAGAGGAAGAGAATCCCGAGGACGCCGTCGAATCGGTCGGCGCCGAGGATGCGCTCGAGGAGTTGCCCGAGCGCCGTCGCGCCCGCGCCCGCCAGTACAAGATCCAGGAAGTGATCAAGCGCCGCCAGGTGCTGCTCGTCCAGGTCGTCAAGGAAGAGCGCGGCAACAAGGGCGCCGCCCTCACCACCTATCTCTCGCTCGCCGGCCGCTATTCGGTGCTGATGCCGAACACGGCGCGCGGCGGCGGCATTTCCCGCAAGATCACCAACACCGCCGATCGCAAGCGGCTGAAGGAAGTCGCCCAGGATCTCGACGTGCCAGAAGGCATGGGCGTCATCCTGCGCACGGCCGGCGCCTCGCGCACCAAGGCCGAGGTGAAGCGCGACTTCGAATATCTGCTGCGGCTGTGGGAGAACGTGCGCGAGCTCACGCTGCGCTCGGCCGCGCCGACCCTCGTCTATGAGGAAGGCAGCCTGATCAAGCGGTCGATCCGCGATCTCTACAACAAGGACATCGACGAGGTTCTCGTCGCCGGCGACGACGGTTATCGCGAGGCGAAGGACTTCATGCGCATGCTCATGCCGAGCCATGCGAAGAACGTCCAGCCCTACCGTGAGACGCAGCCGGTGTTTGCGCGCTACGGCATCGAGGCGCAGCTCGACGCGATGTTCTCGCCGCAGGTAACGCTGAAGTCGGGTGGCTATCTCGTCATCAACCAGACCGAGGCGCTGGTCGCCATCGACGTGAACTCGGGCCGCTCGACGCGCGAGCACAATATCGAGGACACGGCCTACCAGACCAATCTCGAGGCGGCCGAGGAAGTCGCCCGCCAGCTTCGCCTGCGCGATCTCGCCGGCCTCATCGTGATCGATTTCATCGACATGGAGGAGAAGCGCAACAATCGCGCTGTCGAGAACAAGCTGAAGACGGCGCTGAAGAACGACCGCGCCCGAATCCAGGTCGGTCGCATCTCGCATTTCGGCCTGATGGAGATGTCGCGCCAGCGCATCCGCACCGGCGTCGTCGAGAGCTCGATGGAGGTTTGCCCGCATTGCCATGGCACCGGCCATGTCCGCGCGCCGGCCTCCGTGGCCCTGCATGTGCTGCGCTCCGTCGAGGACACGCTGCTGAAGGGCGCGACGCACGACCTGATCATCCGCACGCGGACCGCCGTTGCGCTCTACATCCTCAACCAGAAGCGCTCGCATCTCGCCGAGATCGAGGAGAGCTTCGGCATCGGCATCACCGTGCTCGCCGACGACTCCGTGACGGCGGCGACGCATTACACGCTCGAACGCGGCGAGCCCGTAACGCCGCGCGAACAGCCGGTGCGCGAGGCCCGCGCCATCGTCCAGCCGGACTCGATCGATCCCGAGGACGAGGAGATCGAGGACATCGCCGAGGTCGAGGAGACCGAAGCCGAGGCCGAGGGCGATAAGCCCGCTGGCACGCCGGATGACGGCTCCAAGCGCAAGCGGCGTCGTCGCCGCCGGCGGCGTGGCGGTGATCAGGCCCGCGATGGCCAGGGCGACGCGGCGCAGGATGGCGAGAGCGATACCGACGCCGATGCCGAGGGCGAGCCGCATTCGGCAGGCGAAGGCAGCGCACCGTCCGAATCGGACGAAGAGCCGGCCGAGACTGCAGAGGGCTCCGAAGCCGAGGCCGAGGCCAAGCGTCGTCGGCGCCGTGGCCGCCGTGGTGGCCGTCGTGGCCGCCGCGAGGGTGGCGAGGCGGCCGAGGGCGCCAGCGTCGAAGGCGAGGCAGCCTACGACGAAGCGAGCACCAACGGCGAGGTGACCGGGCAGGCCGAGGCCGACGAGAGCGCGCCGGACCGTCTCGAACTCGACGAGACGGGCGAGCTGCAATCGAGCCGCTTCGTCGAGGAGGAGGCTGAAGGCATCCGCGACATCGATCCGGAGGACGCCGGAGAGCGCCTGATCGCCCGCGACGTCCCCGTGGCCGACATCGCCGACTATGAGGCACCGTTGTTCGACGACATCGACGACGAGCCGGATCTCGACATGCCGGAAGTCGGCGACGACGAAGACGACGAGCCGGTGGACGAGGCCGATCGTCTGCGCGTCATCGACGAGGATGCGATCGAGGCCGCCGAGGGTCCGCAGGAGCCCGACGAATCGGTCGTTCCGCCGGATGCGCCGAGCGATCCCGTTTCAGACGCGGTCGAGGAAGACACGAAGCCGAAGCGCGTCGGCTGGTGGCGCCGCCGCTCCTGAGGCGAGCGACGCGCATTGAATGATCGAAGGGCCCGGCTGATGCCGGGCCCTTTCTTTTTCAGCCCGTCACGACCGTCAGGCGGACGTCGAGGCCGCCTCGCGTCGCGTTCGAATACGGGCAGACTTCGTGGGCGGTGGCGACCAGCGCCTCGGCAGCGGCCTGGTCGTAGCCCGGCACCGTCACTTCGAGCGCGACATCGAGGCCGAAGCCGACGCCTTCGGCGAGCGGTCCGATGCCCACGGTGCCGGTGACGGAGGTCTCGGCCGGCAGCTTCACCTTCTGCTGGCTGGCGACAAACTGCAGCGCGCTGAGGAAGCAGGCCGAATAGCCGGCTGCGAACAGCTTCTCGGGATTGGCGCCGGGACCACCCTGCCCGCCGAGTTCGCGCGGCGTCACGAGCTGCAGGTCGATCTCGCCATCGGCGGTGCGGGTGCGGCCGTTACGTCCGGCGCCGCTCGCCGTGGCGGCGGTCTGGTAGAGAACCTTGATCATCGTCGACTCCGAAGACTGATGCTGTGCGGCTCGAAGACCGCAGCATCGTGATCGCATACGATTTGATCGTGTGCGATCTTTATTTTCGCATGTCTGCCATGCCGCCGCCGCGCCGACGGCGCATCACTCAGGGATGGGCGCGACGGATGATCGCAACGGCGCCGCAGGCGGCCCGCGCTGGACGGCAGGCTTTGACTTGCCGCGCAGGGGACGGCATAAGTCGTCGAAATCCTTGCGAGAAGAGGTGCCGCCATGGGCTGGGTCCTGACCGAAATCTTCACTTGGTGGAACGGCCAGACGATGGGCACGCGCTTCTTTACCTGGCGCAAGGGCGAGCGCGTCGGCACCGACGAATTCGGCAATGTCTATTACCGCACCCCCGATGCGTCCCGCACGGCCGGAGGCGCGCCAGAGCGGCGCTGGGTGATCTATAATGGCTACGCCGAGGCCTCGAAGATCCCGACCGGCTGGCATGGCTGGATGCATCACCGCACCGATATCCCGCCCTCCTCGGCAAACTACAAGCCGCGCGAGTGGCAGAAGCCGCATCAGCCGAACCTGACCGGCACCCCCGCCGCCTACAGGCCGAAGGGCTCGATCGTCGGCGCCGACCACCGTCCGCGCGTCACCGGCGATTACGACGCCTGGACGCCGTAGGACGCTGAGCCCGCTGAGGGTCCATTCCAGTCAGGCGATCTAGCAGTTCCTGGGTAGTCGATGAGTGAAGCAATCGATGTTCCGGGATGGTCGGACCTGATCGCGCGGTTTGGCGGGACGCCGACCTTTCACGACGCCGAGGTCCTTGGCTTTGACCTGCACAGAGACCCCGATGACTCGGTCTTGCGCGTTCATACGTGGCGGATGACCTCCGACCTCGATGAACGAGGTTACTTCATCCTCGATCAGCACGTCGTCGTCAGCTTCATTCTCACCCGCATCTCCGTTCTGGAGCTGAGCGGATGGATGGGTCAGAACGTCCTTTTTGGGCTGGAGATCACCCATGACGCGCGCGACCATCAAATCGAACTCGATTCTTCCTTTGGTGTCGGCGGTGTGATCGCCGCTCGTGGCCTCCGTATCGAATACGAACCTTTAGACAAGCCGCGAGCCGTTGTCCGCTGATCGGGATACCACAGAGGCCGAACGCCCGCCGCAGTCCGGCTGGGCGGCCATGGTGCCTGAGCTGCTGGTGAGCGATTTCGGCGTCAGCCTCGCCTTCTGGCGCGATCTGCTCGGCTTCCGTGTCGCCTATGCCCGGCCCGAGCAGCACTTCGCCTATCTCGAACGAAGCGAGGGCGCGCAGGTGATGCTGTGCCAGCGCGCGGGGAACTGGGAAACCGGCCCGCTCGAACAGCCCTTTGGCCGCGGCGTGATGTTCCAGGTCTATGTCTCCGACATCGCCGCCATCGAGGCGCGGATCGCGGCAACTGCGACGCCACTTCATCACGGCCCGCGCGAAGTCTGGCGGCGCACCGGCGACCGCGAGAGCGGCCAGCGCGAAGTGTTCGTCCTCGACCCAGACGGCTATCTGATCATGGTCGCGATGCGAATCGGCGAACGGCCGCTCGGCGGAACGGCCTGAGCGCCCGCGCCGCCTCTTGCGGGCAGCATCCGCATGAAACGGCGGCGCCCTGCCGTTCCGCGTCTGGCAAGGCCGGCGCGACCTCCGGCGAGCATCAAGTTCGTGCCCTGTGGACAGTGAGGACAATGGTCACGGCCCGATCGACCCTTGGCGAGGTTGTCGCAAATGTTCCACAAGCGCATTCCCATCGCCAAGTCGTTGCAGTCACAGGAATTCGCAGCCGGCGAAACACATTGTCCCCATAGATCACCGGTCTCCCCTGCCCTCGGCGCAGGCATGTCCATATCTAGCCGCATAAGCTTCGGGCACCACTATTCCTTGACGGTCCGGCGGGACTCGGAATAGCTTCCAAAGCGTTAAGAGGGCGCTGCGCCCGAATGGGCGGCGTGTTCGGAGTTCCCCCACTTTCCTGGTCTGTCGGCAGGCGCGAGGTCCCCACGGATTTCTCGTCGCGCTCTCTTTTTGCGCCGCGTCGGACCTCGCTTTTTAATGCGAAAGCGGGCTGTGAACACTATATTTAGGACTCTGGTGTAGCGTACACACAAGATGAAGGGGTCGGGCGCAACCATTGCCCGTCGCCGTCATTGTTCAGATTGGCCGCCGGCCGAATTCTGGCCGGGGAGCGCTCGCGGGGCAGCGACGCGCTCGAATGAGAGGAAAACGACGATGCGGATCGAACGGCGCTTCACCACCAGCGGTCAGTCGGCCTATGCCGGGATCGAGTTCCGGACGACGAAGAGCGAGATCCGCAATCCGGACGGTTCGGTCGTCTTCCGCTTGGAGGGGATCGCGGTTCCCGCCACCTGGAGCCAGGTGGCGAGCGACATCATCGCGCAGAAATACTTCCGCAAGGCCGGCGTTCCCGCGCGGCTGAAGCGCGTCGAGGAAAACGACGTTCCTTCGTTCCTGTGGCGCTCGGTCGCCGACGAGGCGGCGCTGGCCGCGCTGCCTGAAGGCGAGCGTTATGTCGGCGAAGTCGATTCCCGCCAGGTCTTCGATCGCCTTGCCGGCACCTGGACCTATTGGGGCTGGAAGGGCGGCTATTTCGACGGCGAGGAGGATGCCCAGGCCTTCTTCGACGAACATCGCTTCATGCTGGCGACGCAGCGCGTCGCGCCGAACTCGCCGCAGTGGTTCAATACCGGCCTGCATTGGGCCTATGGCATCGACGGTCCGAGTCAGGGCCATTTCTATGTCGACTACAAGACCGGCAAGCTGACCCGCTCGAAGACGGCCTATGAGCATCCGCAGCCGCATGCCTGCTTCATCCAGTCGGTCTCGGACGACCTCGTCAACGAGGGCGGCATCATGGACCTCTGGGTGCGCGAGGCGCGCCTGTTCAAGTATGGCTCGGGCACCGGCTCGAACTTCTCCAAGCTGCGCGGCGAAGGCGAGAAGCTGTCCGGTGGCGGACGCTCGTCCGGCCTGATGAGCTTCCTGAAGATCGGTGACCGCGCCGCCGGCGCCATCAAGTCGGGCGGCACGACGCGCCGCGCCGCCAAGATGGTGGTCGTCAATGCCGACCATCCGGACATCGAGAAGTACATCAACTGGAAGGTGCATGAGGAGCAGAAGGTCGCGGCGCTGGTGACCGGCTCCAAGATCAATGCCCAGCACCTGAAGGCCATCATGAAGGCCTGCGTCAATTGCGAGGGCTCGGGCGAGGATTGCTTCGATCCGGCCAAGAATCCGGCGCTGAAGCGCGAGGTCCGCGCTGCCAAGAAGGCGCTGGTGCCGCAGAACTACATCCTGCGCGTCATCCAGTTTGCCAAGCAGGGCTACACCGACATCGATTTCCCGGTCTACGACACCGATTGGGATTCGGAGGCCTATCTCACCGTTTCCGGCCAGAACTCGAACAACTCGGTCTCGATCACCGACGAGTTCCTGCGCGCCGTCGAGACGGATGGCGACTGGAAGCTGATGCGCCGCACCGACGGCAAGGTGGCGAAGACGCTGAAGGCGCGCGACCTCTGGGAACAGATCGGCCATGCCGCCTGGGCCTCGGCCGATCCGGGCCTTCACTTCAACACGACGATGAACGAGTGGCACACCAGCCCGGCTTCGGGGCGCATCAACGCCTCCAATCCGTGCTCGGAATACATGTTCCTCGACGATACCGCCTGCAATCTCGCCTCGCTGAACCTCTTGCAGTTCCGCGACGCCGACGGCACCTTCGACGTCGACCGCTATATCCATGCCTGCCGGCTGTGGACGGTGGTGCTTGAGATCTCCGTCCTGATGGCGCAGTTCCCGTCGAAGGAGATCGCCGAGCTTTCCTACCAGTTCCGCACGCTCGGCCTCGGCTATGCCAATATCGGCGGCCTGTTGATGACCGGCGGCATTCCCTACGACTCGACCGAAGGCCGCGCCATCTGCGGCGCGCTGACCGCGATCATGACCGGCACCGCCTATGCCACCTCGGCCGAGATGGCCAAGGAGCTCGGGCCGTTCCCGGGCTTTGCCAAGAATCGCGAGCCGATGCTGCGCGTCATCCGCAACCATCGCCGCGCCGCCCACGCGGAGACGCAGGGCTATGAAGGCCTCTCCACCCTCCCCGTCCCGCTCGACCATGGCGCGCTCAAGGACCAGCGCCTCGCGGTTGCGGCGCGCAAGGCCTGGGACGACGCGCTGGCGCTCGGCGAGCAGCATGGCTATCGCAACGCCCAGGCGACCGTGATCGCGCCGACCGGCACGATCGGCCTCGTCATGGACTGCGACACGACCGGCATCGAGCCCGATTTCGCGCTGGTGAAGTTCAAGAAGCTGGCCGGCGGCGGTTATTTCAAGATCATCAACCGCGCCGTCCCCGAGGCGCTCCGGACGCTCGGCTATGCCGAGCACCAGATCGCCGAGATCGAGGCCTATGCTGTCGGCCATGCCTCGCTGCGTCAGGCGCCGGGCGTCAACCACACCAGCCTCAAGGCCAAGGGCTTCACCGACGAAATTCTGGAGAAGCTCGAGGGCACGCTGGCCTCGGCCTTCGACATCAAGTTCGTCTTCAACAAGTGGTCGCTCGGCGAGGAATTCTGCAAGGAAGCGCTCGGCTTCACCGAAGCGCAGCTGAACGACCCGGCCTTCGAGATGCTGCCGGCGCTCGGCTTCGCCCGAAAGGACATCGAGCTCGCCAATATCCATGTCTGCGGAGCGATGACGCTGGAAGGCGCGCCGCATCTGAAGCTCGAGCACTATGCCGTGTTCGATTGCGCCAATCCCTGCGGCAAGCTCGGCAAGCGCTATCTCTCGGTCGAGAGCCATATCCGCATGATGGCGGCGGCCCAGCCCTTCATCTCGGGCGCCATCTCCAAGACCATCAACATGCCTAACGACGCGACGGTCGAGGACGCGAAGAGCGCCTATATGCTGTCGTGGAAGCTGGCGCTGAAGGCCAACGCGCTCTATCGCGATGGCTCGAAGCTGTCGCAGCCGCTCAACTCGCAGATCCTCGCCGATGACGAGGAGGATGCCGACGAGGCGATCGAGGCGCTGGTCGCCAAGCCCGCCGCGGCGCGCGCCGAGCAGATCGCGGAGCGCATCGTCGAGCGGATCATCGAGCGCGAGGTGCGGCGGCGCGAGAAGATGCCGGATCGCCGCACGGGCTATACCCAGAAGGCCAATGTCGGCGGCCACAAGGTCTATCTTCACACCGGCGAATATCGCGACGGCCGCCTCGGCGAGATCTTCATTGACATGCACAAGGAAGGCGCCGCCTTCCGCGCGATGATGAACAACTTCGCCATCGCGATCTCGCTCGGCCTGCAATATGGCGTGCCGCTCGAGGAATATGTCGAGGCCTTCGTGTTCACCCGCTTCGAGCCGGCCGGCATGGTCACCGGCAACGAGGCGATCAAGAACGCGACCTCGATCCTCGACTACGTCTTCCGCGAGTTGGCCGTGTCCTATCTCGGCCGCAACGACCTCGCCCATGTCGTGCCCGAGGACAACAACGCGACGACGCTGGGCGGCGGCGACCTGCCGACCTCCCGTCCGGCACCGGTCAGCCATGGCCTGGTGCGCGGCAAGACCGAGCGCTTCAAGCTGATCGAGCGTCCGGGCGAATCGAAGGGCGCGGCCGTGACCGCCCCTGCCGGCGCCGCCGTCGTGACGGCCCTGCGCACGACGGGCCTTGGCGGCGCGGCGGTCGCCTTCAAGCGCGATGTCGTCACCGAGACGGAGACAACCGTGGAAACGACGGTCGGCATCGTCGAGACGTCGCCCGCGACGCAGCCGCGCTCAAGCGCGGCGGAGCAGGTCGCGATCGCCCGGATGAAGGGCTATGAGGGCGAAAGCTGCACCGAGTGCGCCAACTTCACGATGGTGCGGAATGGCACCTGCCTGAAATGCGACACCTGCGGCAACACGAGCGGCTGCAGCTAGCACTCAGCTGATGACCAAGGCCGCGGGATGCGAATCCCGCGGCCTTTTCTATGGACGCCTCTGTCAGGCTATCTCGGCAAGGTCTGCCTCTATGTTGCAACGCTGACGCTGTCTGGATTGACGAAGGCGAAGCGGGCCCCAGCGAGATCCGGCCCCGCCGAACGCGGCGTCCCCGGCCGCCATCTTCACGGCCTCAGCCCCTCGATCAGGGCGCGGATCACCTCGGCGCAATCCTCCGGGTCCGCTCCGGCCTCGATGGCCAGCGCCGCGCGGTCGAAGGCGGCGCCGAGGATCGCGGCCAGTTCCGCGACCGGCAGTGTTCGGATCGCGCCGGCTGCCATCGCCGCCTCAAGCCCCTCGGCGAGCGTCCGACCAGCTTGGGCGGCGTCGATCGCATCGAGCGCGACACGGCCGAGGACCGACGGCGCGTCGATGAGAAGCAGCCGCGTTCGGCCGGGTACGCGCATCGCCGCGAGGAAGGCGGCGCCGCCGGCCAGAAGATCGGCGATCGGATCGCCTGAGGCCGGCGCCGCCCGCTCGATCTCCGCCGCGACGGCCTGGCTTTCCGCCTCCACCACGGCGCGGAACAGGTCCTTCTTGTCCACGAAGTGATGATAGAGCGCGCCGCGCGTCACGGAGGCTGCGGCGGCAAGCTCCGGCGTGCCCGTCTCGGCATAGCCCGATACGACGAACAGCCGGCGCGCCGCCTCGACCAGCGAGGTCGTGGTCGTCGCGCTCCGGTCGCGATTGGTCCGGCGTAACTTCCCTTGCATACATGCAGCCTGTTTGTTATTAATCCACATGCAGAGTGTATGTTTTATCTAGCCCGAGGGAAAGTCATGAACGTCACCAGCTTCTACCCCGTCCTCATGACCAGCCGCGTCGCCGAGAGCGCCGCCTTCTACGCGCGTCATTTCGCCTTCCGCCCGCTGTTCGAAGCCGACTGGTATGTTCATCTGCAGGCGAAGGACGACGCGGCGGTCAATCTCGCGATCCTCGACGGCGACCATGCGACGGTTCCGGCCGCGGCGCGCGGAAGGGCGTCGGGCGTCATCCTCAATTTCGAAGTCGATGATGTCGATGCGGAGTATCGGCGGCTCTGCGCGGCTGGACTGCCGATCCTGCTGCCGCTTCGCGACGAGGATTTCGGCCAGCGTCACTTCATCACGGCGGATCCCGAGGGAAACTTGATCGACATCATTACGCCGATCGCGCCGAAGGGCGACTTTGCCGAACAGTATGCGGCTGATGCCTTGCCGCCGTGACGCTCACGCAAGCGTGGCTGGCCGGGGCGCCCCGAGCGCCCTATGTCGGCCTTGAGCAAAGGACAAAGGAACTCACAATGCGCACGCTGCTGATCATTCTCGCCCTCGCATCGGCCGGGGCCAGTCTCTCGTCTTGCACGACCGGAGCGGACACCGCGGCCAATGCGCGTGCTATCGCCGCCTTCGAGCCGGTGAATGCTTGCGGCCCGGGCGGCACGCAGGACATCAACCAGTGCCCCAGCGGCCGCTGACAGAGCGGTCAAGGGATGCGGCGCGTCAATTCCGGTAGAGCCACCGGGATTGACCGCGACGTAACTTCTTTGGGATTAGAATGAGAACCTAGCAGTTGGGGTATGTGCCATGCGAACTCTCGTCCTGATCATAGCCATCGCCGTCTCAGGAGGCTCGCTTGCCTCCTGTGCCTCGCCCGATCCCTGGGATCCGGCCATTCGTGCTATGGAGCCGGTCAATTCCTGCGGCACCTATGGCAGCGACGACGTCAACCAGTGCCGCGGGCATCCGCGCTCGAGCAACTGAGCAATCCGCGACGTGCCGGCTCGCGCCCGTCCCTTGCGGCGGCGCGGCCGGCCTATGTCGATGAGTGCAGTTCCGATTGGCTGACGCCCGCCTATTTCGGAATCTTGCCGAAGATGCTCTCGAACGGGCGATAGGCGTCCTTGGCGAAATCGGTCATCATCGAGCCGAGCTTCGCCAGTTCGCTGACATAGCCCTCATAGGTCGCCTTCAGATATTCGTTCTGGATCTCGACGGCCTTTTCGACGCTGCCGGCGGCAACGATCTTTTCGATCGCGGCGGCGCCATTCTCGTAGCTCTTCTTCTGATAGTCGGCGGTTTCGACGGCCAGCGCCTGGATGCCTTTGCTCATGGCCTCCACGCTCTTCATCGCCTGCTCGATGCTGTCCTTCGAGGCCTTCTGCATATCGTCGAAGCCCTTGACCATCTCACTCTCCGCGCCCGTGCCAAAGATGCGATTGCCGCCCAGTTTTGATCGGCAATCGCACCTCGAATGTCAAGCGAAATTGCTGCAATGCACAACGTCCGCATGCGGCAGTGCACACGCTTCTGGTCTGCTGCGCGGACATTGGTAAATTTTTACGGTTTCGTAACGGCAAATCCATAGCTTGGTCGTGGATCGACGGGCGGGCTGCAGTGAGCGGCCGAAGAACCCGGCGGGGCGGATGACGCAGCGGCTTGGGGCCTTGGCCGACGATGGTCTCTTATCCAGGTTTCTGAACTCTCATTTCGTTGCCGCCTCAAAAAAAACTGCGGTCGTCGGTTTGAAATTCGACTGGGCATTGCCGGACATTGCCGGCCGGCACTGCGAAATGCGGAGTTTTGTGCGTGATGCTTTGGGGATTTAGCCCGTTCGGCCGGCTTCAGGCCAGGTCCGCCCGAGGCGCTTTCGCTGCCTTGCTGGTTGCAGGCGCGATGGTTGCGACGACCACTGCCGATGCCGTGGCCGCCCCGAAATCGGCGATCGTGGTCGACGCCAAGACCGGCAAGGTGCTCTACCAGAGCGATCCCGACGGCCTCCGCCACCCCGCCTCGCTCACCAAGATGATGACGTTGTTCATGCTCTTCGGTGCGCTCGAGAGCGGCAAGATCAACCTGAACAGCCGCCTGACCGTCTCGGCTTATGCCTCGCGCCAGGCACCGACCAAGCTCGGCCTGAAGCCCGGTTCGACCATCGCCGTGCGCGACGCGATGCTCGGGCTCATCACCCGCTCGGCCAATGACGCCGCCGTTGTGATCGCTGAAAATCTGGCCGGCTCCGAGCCTGCCTTCGCCAGCCGGATGACCGCGACCGCGCGGTCGATCGGCATGACGCGCACGACCTTCCGCAACGCCAATGGATTGCCCAATCCGGACCAGTGGACGACGGCGCGCGACATGGTCACGCTTGGCCGTGCCCTGCAGGCACGCTACCCGAGCTATTACCGCTATTTCTCGACGCGCAGCTTCGTCTACAACGGCAAGACGATCGGCAATCACAATCGTCTGCTCGGCAAGGTCGAGGGCGTCGATGGGATCAAGACCGGCTACACCAATGCGTCCGGCTTCAACATCGTCACATCCGTGAAGCGCGACGACCGCTTCGTCGTCGCCGCAGTGATGGGCGGCCCGTCCGCGGCCTCGCGCGACAAGCAGATGGTCGGGCTGATCGATACCTACATGCCGAACGCCTATGCCGGCCCGGCCAAGGGCGGCTCGATGATCGCCCGCATGTTCAAGGGCAAGGAAGCCCCGCCCGCCAACGAGCCGGTTGAGGCCGTCGCCGTTGCAGAGCCCGCGCCCGAGCCTGCTGCAGAGCAGCCGGTGGTCACGGCCGCCCTCGCCCCTGCCCCGCGCCTCCGCCCCGAGGCCGCTGCCCCTGCTCCGACTGCCACCGTGCCCGTAGCCGCTGCGAAGCCGCGCGCCATGCCGGCCGTCGTCGAGGCTTCGGCTGCCGCGATGCCTGATGCACAGCCCGAGCCCCTGGCGCTCGCGAACGAGGACCAGCCCTCCGACGAGGGCCCTCGCATGGTGTTCCAGCAGGGCCCAAGCGGCAAGCCGGTTGCCCGCCCTGTGGTGGTGACAGCCTCCGTCACCGGCCCGGTTCCGACGGCCGACGACGAGACGTCGAACGATACCGGCGCTGTCGCCGAAGGCGATGCCGACGAGCCGACCCCCGCGCGTTCCGGCTCCGGGATTGCCGGCTGGAAGGTACAGATCGCCGCCGCGGCGAGCGAGGACGGTGCCCAGTCGCTGCTCGACGCTGCCAAGGCCAAGGGCGGCAAGGCCGTTGCCAGCGCCAAGCCCAGCATCGAGGCCGTCAGGAAGGGCGATTCAACCTTCTACCGGGCGCGCTTCGCCGGCTTCGAGAGCAAGGAAAAGGCACGTGCCGCCTGCGACTATCTCAAGAAGCGCGATGTGAGTTGCCTCGCCATTCCCGACTGAGGCGATGGTCCGCCCCCGTCATCTTCTCCCTCTTTGTACCGCGTATGGGAGCTAACGATGTCTGCCGAGGAGTCTTTCCTTCGCCTCGTTGATCTGGGCGGCCAGGAACGTCGATCCGCCCTGATCGGGATGGACGCGCTTCATCAACCGTCGATAGGCCGCGGTGATTTCAGCCTCGGTGGCGCCGGCCGCAAGGCCAAGGATCTGGTAGGCCTGCTCATCTGTCATGGCGCCAGAGCCCGTCGCGCGGCGCGGCCCGCCTGCCGCATCGCGCTCGACGTTTTCACGCCAGCCGGGCATCCGGCGGTCGAGATAAGCTTCGAGGACTAGCCGGTCGCCAGGCCGGCCTGCGAGCTCGCGGTGCAGCGCTGCGAGTTCGGGAACTGCGAGACTGTCGAGCCGGCGTCCGGCAAAGCGCCCCGCCATCACCGTTCCATCGCGAATGGCGCCGCCACCGAGACCGCCCGTGCCGCGTTGCAGGAAGGCCGGCCGCCACAGCGACAGCGCGAACACGATCAGCGGCACGCCGATCACCAGCCTTCCGGTTGCGATCATCACAGCGGCGAGCGCGAACAAGGTTCCGGCCGCGCCCTTGCGTGCGGCGAGCTTGAGGGCGCCGGGGCCCTTCTGGCCGCCGAAGGTCCAGGCGAGCCAGATCGCGACGGCAAGCGCCACGGCTAAAGGCAGAAGCAGACCCATCGAGACTCCCGGAGCGTTTCAAGCGCGGCGATCGCGCTCCACACATGCGGCCTTCGCGTCGGTATCGCAATGGGGCAACGGGCGGGGGCCGGCCGCACCACACCGTCCGACGCCTCTTCCCATTGCCAGCAAACTGGGCCAGAGAGGCGGGGAAATTCACCCGCGGTGAGTCCCCCCATGAATCATCCCCCGTTCATTCTCCGCACGATTTCGGATCTTCGGGCCCATACCGCAAGCTGGCATTCCGAAGGGCTGACGGTCGGCATGATCCCGACCATGGGCGCCCTGCACGAGGGCCATCTCGCTCTGGTGGCCGAGGCGCGGCGCCGGGTCGACCGCGTCGTCGCAACCATCTTCGTCAATCCGACCCAGTTCGCGCCGACCGAGGACTTCGGCGCCTACCCGCGCACCGAGGCCAGCGACGTCGCCAAGCTTGCCTCGCTCGGCGTCGAGGCGGTCTTCGCGCCGAACGCGCGCGAGATGTATCCGGACAGGCATGCGACGACGATCTCGCTCGCCGGGCCGGCTCTCGGGCTTGAAACCGACTTCCGGCCGCATTTCTTCGCCGGCGTGGCGACCGTCGTCGCCAAGCTGCTGATCGGCGGTTTTCCCGATATCGCGATGTTCGGCGAGAAGGACTACCAGCAGCTCCTCGTCGTCCGTCGGCTGGTGGCAGATCTTCGCCTGCCGACGGAGATCATCGCCCTGCCGACGATTCGGGAGGCCGACGGCCTCGCCCTCTCCTCCCGCAACGCCTATCTTTCGCCCGATGAACGCCGCATCGCGCCGCGCCTTGCCGCCATCCTCAACGAGACTGCTGCGCGCATCCGCGACGGCAGCAGCCATGCAGAGGCGCTGGCAAGCGGCTTCACTGCGCTCGAGGCTGCCGGCTTTCGGCCCGATTATCTCGAACTCCGCAACGCCGAGACGCTCGCCCTGCCGATACCGGGCGGCACCGAGCCGCTCCGTCTCCTCGCCGCCGCCTGGCTCGGCAAGACACGCCTCATCGACAATATCGGGGTTTGAACGGGGGCGGTCCTAAAGCAAGCCGAGTTCCGCGAGCTCGGCCTTGAGCGCCGCCGGCATCTCGTCGCCGCTCGAGCCACCAAGCGCCGCGAGGTCGCGCGGGGCGTCCTTCGGTTCCAGATAGCGCCAGCCCTGGAAGGGCCGCTTCGGCTGCCACTCGGTCAGGATCACTGCGGGCTCGAACACGATCTCGCAGCGTTCGATGCCATCGGCACCTGTGACGGCGCGGAGATCGCGGATGCGCTGGCGACACTGCACCTGGCCCTTCACGACCCAGTAAAGCGAGCCGCCATCGAGCAGTTCGTCGATCCGGCGCGGCATCATCCGCGTCACATGCGTATCCTCCGCCGGGAGGCCGAGCGCACGCTTGCGGGCGAGGTCGTCCTCGATCCAGTCGACGATTTCGTCGACCGTCTCGACACCGACGCAGAGCTTGATCATGTGGAGCGGCATAGGACGACCCTCCGCCTCTACTGCATGACGGTCAAACGGGCACTGCCATTTTTCCACAGAGGCGACTATGACGATGGTCGGAGAACGTCCGATGCAGCCCTCAAGACGGGAAACATGACCGACCTGCCGCCCCACCACATCGAACTGCTGTCGAGCCGCGTCGCGACGGTCGGCATCGTCGCCGGTCTCGTCCTGACGGCTGCGGGCATGATGCTGCATTCGCCCGTCGCCGGCGGTGCGGGTTTCATCATCCTGCCGGTCCTCGTGATCTTCCGCCGGCCGATCGCCCGGCTGCTCGCGCGGACCGGCCTGTGACGATCGGGCGGCCGAGCCACCGCTTGGGAGCGCAGCCATGCTGACCGCACCCTCGCCGATCGATTTCATCGCGGTGACCTGGTTCGTCGGCGCCTGGATCCTCTATTCGATCGTCATCTGGCGCGTCTCGCTTACCGGGCGCTCGCTGTCCTCGGCGATGGATCACCAGCGGCGGCAATGGATGCATACGATGGCGCGGCGCGATCTCAGGATGATCGACACCGGCATCATGAGCGGCCTGCAGAACGGCACCGCCTTCTTCGCCTCGACATCGCTGATCGCCATCGGCGGCGGCTTTGCGCTGCTGAATTCGACCGATCGAGTCTTCGGCGTGTTGCAGGATCTCTCCATGGCCGGAACGGCGCCGCGGGGACTGTTCGAGGTCAAGGCGATCGGGCTGACGCTGATCTTCGGCTTCGCCTTCTTCGAGTTCGGCTGGGCCTACCGGCTGTTCAACTATGCCTCGATCCTGGTCGGGGCGACGCCATCGGCCGCCCATGCCGGCGAGACCGAGGCGATCGCCGCCGCCGACCGGGCAGCGACCTTCACCATCGCCGCCGGGCGGCACTTCAACCATGGCCTTCGCGCCTTCTTCTTCGCGGTCGGCTATCTCGGCTGGTTCATCAATGGCTGGGTGCTGATCGCCACGACGACCCTCATCCTGATGATGCAGCTCTACCGCCAGTTCCTGTCGCCCTCGGCGCGGACGGTCATCGCGGCAGCCACGAGGACGGAATCATGATCGCGACATCCACGATCGAACAGGCCATGCGCGAGCGCATCGCCGGCCTCGAAGGCGGCAAGAGCCTCGATCCGACGGAACTCGCACGGGCACTGGCCGGCCCGGACGAGAAGGTCTGGCGGCTGTTGATGCCACCGATCCGCGGCACCGCGATCCGCCTGGCGCTGGCGGGCGAGGCGTCGATCCTGCGGAAAGGCAAGGCGGTCGATCCGCGCGACTTCAAGGGCGTCTATCGCATCGGCCGGAGCGGAGAGGCGGAGGCGACAGAGTGACCGAAGCTGCGCCAGCCGCGCCGCGCCGCCTCTCGGGCGGCTGCCTTTGCGGCGCCGTGCGCTATCTCGTCGACGACGCGTTCCGCTATGCCGTCAATTGCCACTGCTCGAACTGCCGCCGCGCGACCGGCTCGGCGTTCAAGCCATTTGCCGGTATCGGCAGCGAGCATCTCGAGCTCACCGCTGGGGCCGACAGCCTCATGCGCTATGGCGGCGATGCGGCACATGATGTGCACTGCCGCGTCTGCGGCTCGCTGCTCTATTCACTGCTCGAGCATGGTGCGCGCATCCATCTCACGCTCGGCACACTCGCTGACGCGCCATCGATCCGTCCGACGGCCCATATCTTCGTCGGCTCGAAGGCCGCCTGGTACGACATCACCGACGACCTGCCGCAATTCGACGGCCATGCAAGCTGACGGTCGGCGTCAGGGCGCCGGGAACAGCTCGTCTGTGCGGCCGGACAGGCGGTAGGCGACGAGGCCGACCCATTCCTTGGCCGCGACATCGACCATCGTGAGCCCGAACGAGGCACGCGGCATCACCATCTGCAGATCCTGCGGTCCCGCCGTGCGATAGTCGGTCGGCCAGGCGATCACCGGCCAGCCCGCCGCGCGGAAGCAGCCGACGGAGCGCGGCATGTGCCAGGCCGAGGTGACGAGCAACCATTGCTGGCCCGGCTTCGGATCGATCAATGCCTTCGTGAAGCGTGCGTTCTCCGCCGTGTCGCGGCTCTTGTCCTCGACGGTCAGCCGTTCCGGCGGGATGCCCATCTCGGCGAAGAAGCGTCGTGCCGCATCGGCCTCGGTCGGCCCGTCCGGCGACAGGCTGGCGATGCCGCCGGTGAAGACCAGCCGCGCCTCTGGAAAGCGCCGCGCCAAGGCCACCGCCTCGGTCAGTCTCTCGCCGGCCTCGGTCAAGGTGGTGACGCCGCGCGCGACGCCGATCTGCTGATCGATGCCGCCGCCGAGCACGATGATGCCGGCGATCGGGCCATCCGGAACCCCGCGCGGGAAGCGATCCTCCAGCGGCAGGATCATCAGGATTCCGAGCGGCAGCAGGCCGGCGACCAGCAGCCCGGCCGAGGCGATGAACATCGTCAGCGCGCCGGCATGGGCGCGGCCGATACCGATCAGGATCATCCCGATCAGCAGCAGCAGCACCAGCGCCGTCGAGGGCTGCAGCACGAACCAGGTGAGCTTCGCCACGACAAAGAACATCAGCCTGCTTCCCCCGCGTCTGGCCGCCTCATCGATCCCAATCCGGCGCGAAAGGCGTGTCGCAGATGCGACGCCCTTCGCTGCCGAGGCTGTCGAGCCGCGCCATGTCGGCCGCATCCAGCGTGAATCCGAAGATATCGATGTTCTGGCGGATACGCGACGGTCGGGCGCTCTTCGGAATGCTGATGCAGCCTTTCTGGAACTGCCACCTCAGAACGACCTGCGCTGGCGAGCGGCCGAGACGGGTCGCCATGTCCTGCACCAGCGGCTCGTCAAGCACCTCGGCCTGGCCGAGCGGGCAATAGGCGATGAAAGCCATGCCATGGCGCGCGGTCGCGTCGCGCAGCCGGCTTTGGTCGAGATAGGGATGATGCTCGCACTGGTTCGCGGCGATCGGCTCGTTTGAGGCGGCAACCGCCTCGTCGAGCAGGGCGATCGTGTAGTTGGAGACGCCGATATGGCGCGTCAGGCCCCGCGCCCTGGCAAGGCCGAGCGACCGGATCGTCGTCGCCGCCGAAAGCTCCCGGCTCGGCCAATGGATGAGGAGGAGATCGACAGCGGAGACGCCGAGCCGCGCGAGGCTGCCCTCGGCGGCGCGCAGCAGCGCGCTTTCCTCGAGCTGCTCAGGCGGGATCTTGGTGGTGATGAACAGCGCATCGCGATCGATACCGGAGCGGCGAATGCCCTCTCCGACCGCCGCCTCGTTGCCATAGCCGATCGCCGTATCGATGTGGCGGTATCCGGCAGCGATGGCTTCGGCAACGGCATCCGAGGCCGCGGTACCGGAGAGGCCCCAGGTGCCGAGCCCGATCGCCGGGATCGCAGCACCATGGGCGGCAATGGTCGGGATCATCGGCAACTCCAGCTCAATGGGCGGCGGCGCGGCACTGTCCTTGGCCGCTGCCGCGCCGTCAAGCCGGCAAAGCGGCGGTCGAGCTAGCCGGCGGCGCGGCGAACGAGATTGCGGCCCGATCGCTTCGCAGCATAAAGCGCCTCGTCGGCCTGCATCATCAGCACGCCGAGTTCCGTGAGCGCCCCCTTGGAAACAGAGACGCCGGCCGAGGCGCTGGCGGCGATGCCGACGCCATCGGCCGTGCGGCGCGCGAACTCGCCGCGGATCCGCTCGGCGATGAGGCTGGCGGCGTCGCTGTCGATGCCGACGAGCAGCGCCGCGAATTCCTCGCCGCCGAGGCGGCCCGAGGGATCCGTCGCCGACAGCACATGGCGCGCGGCATCGGCGAAGGCGACGAGTGTCCGGTCGCCGGCGGCGTGGCCGTAGCGATCATTGATCGCCTTGAAGAAGTCGATGTCGAAAACGAGCAGCGCGACACTCTGCTGCTGCGCCCGAGCCTCGAAGATCAGCGCTTCCGCCCGCTCGGCAAACGCGCCGCGATTGAGCAAACCTGTCAGGTCATCATGCGCGGCCTTGAGGGTCAGCACGCGCTCGCGCCGCTGCTGCGTCATGCTGAGGCCGGTGACGATGACGCCGAACAGCACGAAGATCGGCTCGAACAGCCCGAGCGAATAGAAGATCGGCGAGAGTTCCGCGTCGCCATGCCATCCGGCATAAAGGGCAGCGACCAGGCGGATCGCCGTTGCCATGGCATGGAAGAGGCAGAGCGCCGCCAGGGGAATGCGAGCCGGCAGGCGCTCGGTTCGATTGCGCAGCACCTCCGCCGCAAGCATGAGCGACAGGAGCGTCGTCAGGGCGGAAACATACGCCGCGCGATAGGGCATCGAGGCGTGGATCGCCGGCACGGCGCAAATGGCGAGCCAGAGCGCCGGCCAGAGCAGGACCAGCGGCCAGATCGGCCGCCGGCCACCGAAGACGCGAAGGCCGGTCCAGGCGAGGCCGAACGCAAGCAAGGACAGCGTGTTGGCGAGATCGATCGAGATCCAGTCGGGAATGCGGTTGCGCAGTGCCAGACCGCCCAGCCCGAGCGCCGCCACAAACAAGGCGGCCGCCCAATAGCGCAGATAGACATCCTGCGGGTAGGTCCGCAGGCGCATGACCATGCCCACCCCGGATATGAGGCAAAGGCCGATCAGCACCAGGAACAGGGTCGTCGGATCGAGGATCATCGACGATCTATAGCACCGCTCAAGCTCGTGCTGCCGCATCAATTCGGCGGCACGGGTCCAGCAAGTCCCGCCTCAACTCCGCCGTGCGAACCGCGTCACGGCGTCGATGACACGGTCGACTTCTTCGTCGGTCAATTCCGGGTTCATCGGGATGCTGAGCACGGTCGCCGCCAGCCGCTCCGACTGCGGCAGGGGCCGCTTGGCGACCTCGGCGAAAGCCGGATGGTGATGCAGCGCCACGCGATAGAACAGCGCGTTGCCGATGCCCTCGGCGTCGAGCGCCGCCTTGAGGCCGTCGCGGTCGTCGAGCGTGACCGTATAGAGCGCGTTGGCCGAGAAGCCCCCGGCCGGACGCGACTGAACGCCGACGACCCCGGTCAACGCCGCGTCATAACGCTGCGCGATCGCATCGCGGCGGGTCAGCTCTTCCTCGAAGATATCGAACTTCGCCAGCAGGATCGCCGCCTGGATCGTATCGAGGCGGCCGGTGATACCGTTGCGGACGGCGACATCGCCGGTGCCCTGGCGGCCATGCGAGCGCAATGTGCGCACCGCCTCGGCGATGCCGTCGTCATCGGTCAGGATCGCGCCACCGTCGCCATAGCAGCCGAGTGGCTTGGTCGGATAGAAGCTCGTCGCCGAGATCGGCGCCATTCCGCCGACACGGCGATTGCCGGAGCGGCCGCCGAAGCTCTGCGCGGCATCGGAGAACACCGTCAGCCCATGCCGGGCGGCGATCTTGCCGATGGCCTCGTAATCGGCGGGAAGACCATAGAGATCGACCGGAATCACCGCGCGGGGCTTCAACTCGCCAGCGGCCTCGACCTCGGCGATGGCACGCTCGAGATCGGCGGGATCGAGATTGAAGGTCGTCGGATCGACATCGACGAAGACCGGGGTCGCATTGACGGAGCAGACGGCGCCCGCGGTCGCGGCAAAGGTGAAGGCCGGCACGAAGACTGCATCACCCGGGCCGATGCCGAGCGCCATCAGCCCGATCATCAGCGCATCGCGGCCGCTGGAGACGCCGATGGCATGCGGCACGCCGGCAAAGGCCGCGAGCTTGGCCTCGAGTTGATCGACCTCCGGGCCGAGGATGAACTGGCCGTGGCTCAGCACCGCATCGACGCGCGCCCGCACCTCGTCGTGGATCCGGCGCTGCTGGCGCTGCAGATCGAAAAAGGCGATCCGTCCGGGCGTAACCGTTACTGCGGGGCGGGACTGGGAGACCATCAGGACGAACCTCCGTTCTTCGGATGAGCCGGAGCCGATGACGGCCCCGTTATGGCGCGCATGATTCGCTCGGCTATGTCGAGCGCGCGCAGACCTGCCGCACCGTCGACGACGGGCGGCTGCCGCGACAAGGCGGCATCAAGGAAGGAATCGATTTCGAGCGCCAGATTGTCGCTCGCGGAAACGGCGATCTCATGGCGAGAACTGCCGTCCGGCAGCGACCAGGCGACGCTCCGCGCGGCGAGATCGGCGACGAGAAGGCGATCGGTGTCGACGACGCGGATGCTGCGCTCCTGGCGATCGGCGATGCGGCTCGCATGGAGGTAGGCGCTGGCGCCATTGGCGAAATGCAGGATGGCGTGGGCGAAATCATTGGTCGGCGCCCGCACCGCCGCGCCCGTCGCCGCCACGGCGACGACATCGGAACCGATAAGGGCGAGAGCGAGATCGATATCGTGGATCATCAGGTCGAGCACGACGTCGACGTCGACAGCCCTGCCCTTCCACGGCCCGATCCGGGTCAATTCGACGACGCGCGGCGCGCTGACCGCCTTCGCGAGTTCGCCGAAGACCGGAGAGAAGCGCTCGATATGCCCGACCTGCAGCACGGCGCCGCTGCGAGCGGCGCGGGCGATCAGATCACGCGCCGCCTCGGGCGAGTCGGCGATCGGCTTTTCGATCAGGACATGGATGCCGGCATCGAGCAGGTCGGCAGCGACAGCGTGGTGCAGCGAGGTCGGGACCGTGATCGAGACCGCATCGACCTTGCCGATCAGGGCTCGATGATCATGCAGCGCTTCGGCGCCATGCGCCTCAGCGACGGCTCGGGCACGCTCGGCGTCGGCATCGACGACGGCAACAAGCTGCGCCTTCGGATTGGCCGCATGCTGGCGCGCATGGAAGGAACCGAAATAGCCGAGGCCGACCACACCCGTCCTGATCTCGCCTTTGGCCAATCCTCGCCTTCCCTCAAACTCGTCCGTACGCGATTGCGTGCGGCGCACAACGGCTCTCGTCTAGCGCTTTTTGCGCCGTTGTCGATTGCCACCGTCACGCGCGGGGTCACAATTTGACCGCGGGGGAAACAATGCGCGACTCCAAGGGGTCCCGCCTGATCAAGTCGGCGTGAGCGGCGCCCTGGCAGGCTGACAGCGCAGTGCCCCGGCCTATCTTCGCTTGCGGCGAGCTTGAGCGATGCGGAAAGGGTTCAGTCATGCGGGCAAGCCTGCTAGCGACACTGATCGCTGTCACAGTCGCCCATGCGACGACTGCCTCTGCCGGCGGGATCGTGGAGCGCAATCTCACCGCCGAAAGCAAGGCGCTGGGTCGTCCGATCACCTATTCACTCTACGAGCCAGCGGCCGCGCCGCCGGCTGGAACGCGCTGGCCGGTGGTCTATCTCCTCCATGGCGGCGGAGGCAGCGGCGAGGATTGGCTCGACCTTGGCAATATCGCAGCGACGCTGGACGCAGCGATCGCTTCGGGCGCAATCCGGCCGATCATGGCCGTCATGCCGGATGGCGGTGGCACGAGCTGGTTCGTCGACAATCCCGACCCCGGCGGCTCTGGCGCGGTCGAGACGGCGCTGACCACAGATCTCGTCAAGGCGATCGATGCGACCAAAGCGACAGTTGCCTGCCGGACGGGGCGCGCCGTTGCCGGTCTCTCGATGGGTGGGTATGGCGCGGCGCTGTTCGCGCTCGATCGACCCCAGACCTTCTCCGCCGCCATCGTGCTTTCGGGCGCCATCGCGCGCCCGATCCCGGCCGACGACGCCGCACGGATCGCCAAGGGCGACGCATTCTACGATGGCGCCTTTGGCAAGCCGTTCGACGTGGGCCGCTTCAACGCGCTCAACGTCTATCCGCGGATCGCCGCCGACGCGGCCCTGCCGGACCGGCCATCCTTCTGGATCACGGCGGGCGACCAGGACGGTGCCGGCATCATCACGGGCTCCGCCGACTTTCACGTCACTCTGAGGCGCGCCGGCTATGACACGACGCTGAGGATTGGGCCGGGACAGCACGACTGGACCAATTGGGGACGGTCGATCCTGCCGGCGCTCGAATGGCTCTCGCCGCGTCTCGCCGATCACTGTTGATGCGGTGAGACGGATTAGCCGAAGCCAAACCAGAGCGCCGCGAAGCCGAGGAACGAGAAGAATCCGACGAGGTCGGTGACCGTGGTCACGAAGGCCCCCGAAGCAATGGCGGGGTCGAACTTCATCTTGTTGATCACGAGCGGGATCAGGATGCCGCCGAGCGCGGCCGCTACGAGATTGACCACCATGGCCGCGGCAATGACGAGGCCGAGATCGACCATGCCGAAGCGGGCAAACGCGACGACGCCGACGAGCGTCGCGAAGACGACGCCATTCATCAATCCGACGATGAGTTCGCGGCCGACGACGCGTGCGACATTGTGCGGGCCGAGTTCGCGCGTCGCGAGCGCACGGACGGCGACGGTCATGGTCTGCGTCCCGGCATTGCCGCCCTGGCTGGCGACGATCGGCATCAGCACGGCGAGCGCCACCATCTTCTGCAATTCGTCGGCGAAGAGGCCGATGACGCTGGAGGCGAGCACCGCGGTGACGAGATTGATGCAGAGCCACGGCAGGCGGCTGCGGGCGATCGACCAGACGCGGTCCGAGACCTCTTCGTCGCCGACGCCGCCGAGCCGCTTGATGTCGGCATCCGCTTCTTCCTCGATGACGTCGACCGCGTCGTCGATGGTCATGATGCCGACGAGGCGCTCGGCCTCGTCGACCACCGCGGCCGAGATCAGGTTGTAGCGCTGGAAGAGCCGCGCGACCGAGGAGAGATCGTCGGTCGCGTGCACGACGCTCGCGCTCTCATCGACGATCTCAGCCATCTTCACCGGCCGATTGGTGCGCAGCAGGCGATCGAGCGGAACGCGACCGAGCAGGCGGAAGCCCGGATCGACCACGAACACCTCGTTGAAGCTCTCCGGCAGGTCGCCGGCATCGCGCATGTAGTCGATGGTCTGACCGACGGTCCAGAACGGCGCGACCGCGATGAACTCGGTCTGCATGCGCCGACCGGCACTGTCCTCGGGAAAATCGAGGCTGCGCTTCAGCGCCAGCCGCTCGACCGAGGGGATCTGTGCCAGAATCTCGTCGCGATCTTCCTTGTCGAGGTCCTCGAGAATGTAGACGGCATCGTCAGAATCGAGCTCGCTGATGCCTTCGGCGACGGTTTCGGACGGGAGATCCTCGAGAATCTCGACGCGGGTGGCCTCGTCGAGCTCGGTCAGCGCCGTGAAGTCGAAGGCATCGCCGAGCAGCTGGATCAGCGCCGGGCGCTGTTCATGGTCGAGTTGCTCGAGGATCGCGCCGACATCGGCTTCATGCAGATCCTCGGTCAGCCGCCGCGCCGCTTCGGCATCTCCGGCCTCGATCGAGGCGACGAGCGCATCCAGGAAACGCTCCGAGAGGTTGTCGTTGTCGTCGCGCAGCGGCGGCAAGGCAGCGCCGGGCTGGATCGCCTCCCGATCGATGGTCGCGGGATCGGCCGAAGGATCGGTCATGGGACCTCCGCTGGGAGATGATAACGATCGGAACGGGTCGGAGGTAACGGTCGAGACTTAACCAGCAAGGCCGCATGGGGCAAAGGGAAAATCCCTTGCCAAAGGCTTGGCGGATCGAAGCGCCCCGCCTCCTCTTGAGCGCCGCACGGGCAGCGCACGCGCGAAAACGAAAACGGCGGCCCGAGAGCCGCCGTTTTCGCGAGGATTTTCCGGGTTCTGGTGCGGTCGAGAAGACTCGAACTTCCACGCCTTGCGGCACAGCGACCTCAACGCTGCGCGTCTACCAATTCCGCCACGACCGCGGAACCCGAGCCGGCGAACCGGCGCGGCGTCGATGTAGCAAAACCCCCGGGCCGTTACAAGCACGCATTCGCCGACCGCCCACAAGACTGTTGACAGTTCGATGACGCCGCGGCGTCGATCGATGCGGAAATCGCCGGCGCGCTCGCTTATATGTGAGGGCATGGACATGATCGCCCCTCCTCGCCCGACCTCCCGCGACGCACTCGACGCCTCGGTGCTGCCCCTGGCGGGCAGCCCGCCGGTCGAATGGGTCATAGCGGACGGCTTGGTCGCTTATCCCGAAGCCGTGGCCGAGATGGAGGCGCGAGTCGGGCTGATTTCGGCGGGTCAAGCGCCCGAACGCGTCTGGCTGGTCGAGCATCCGCCGCTCTATACAGCCGGCACCAGCGCCAAGGCCGAGGACCTCGTCGCGCCGAGCCGCTTCCCCGTGTTCGAGACCGGGCGTGGCGGCCAGTACACCTATCACGGCCCCGGACAGCGGGTCGCCTATGTGATGCTGGATCTGACGCGACGCCGCCAGGATCTCCGCCTCTTCGTCGCCAGCCTCGAAGCCTGGATCATCGCCACGCTCGCCGGCTTCAACGTGTCGGGGGAACGCCGCGACGACCGCGTCGGCGTCTGGGTGCGCCAGCCTGATCGGGGGCCGGGAGCAGAAGCGAAGATCGCGGCAATCGGCATCCGCGTCCGCCGCTGGGTGACGTTCCACGGCATCTCGCTCAACGTCGATCCGGACCTTTCCCATTTCGACGGCATTGTCCCCTGCGGCGTCCGCGACCACGGCGTCACCAGCCTCGCCGATCTCGGCCGCATCATCGCGATGCCTGAGGCCGATTCGGTGCTTCGCGCCGAATTCGAGCGGCTGTTCGGACCGACGCAGACGATCTGACCGCGCGCCGACCGTCGCCCCGATCAGAGGCTAGGCGCAACCAGGAACGGACCGTCCACCGCCGACGGCTCTCCGGTGATGGTGACCGCCGCGACGGCGGCATGCGGCGGGCCGGCGCGGCAAATCTCCAGCATGCGGCCAACCAGCGCTTCCTCACCCGAGAACAGCGCCTCGACGCTGCCGTCGCGGCGGTTGCGGACCCAGCCGGAAAGGCCGAGCGCGACCGCCTGCTGCTCGACGAAGGCGCGATAGCCGACGCCCTGCACGCGGCCGGTCACGCTGACCTGGACCGTGCGCCGGTTCATCCGCCGGCGAGCCCCAGCGCGGCGGAAACCACGGGAACCAGCGCCGGAACCTCCGTGACGATGGTGTCCGGCGGCGTCGCCGCGAATTCCTCGGCCGAGCCATAGCCCCAGCCGACACCGATCGCGCCGATGGCATTCCTGCGCGCGCCCTCGATGTCATGGCGACGATCGCCGATCATGACACAGCGGCCGGCGTCGATCGGCTCGCTCTCCAGCACATAGGCGATGAGGTCGGCCTTGTTGACGCGCGTGCCGTCCAACTCCGAGCCATGGACGCGGGCGAAGAAGGAGCCGAGGCCGAAATGCTCGATGATCCGCTCGCAGAAGACGCGCGGCTTGGAACTCGCAACGAAGAGCTGGACGCCGGCAATCTTGAGCGCGGCGAGCGCCTCGGGAATGCCGTCGAACACACGGTTCTCATAGAGCCCGATCGGGGCGTAACGCTCGCGGTAATGCGCAAGCGCCTCCTTGGCCAGCACCGTATCGCCGCCGAGCATCGCGGCGAAGCTCGCCTCGAGCGGCGGACCGATGGCTGCGCGCAGCGTCACCTCGTCGACCGGCGGGCGGCCGAGCCGTTCGATAGCGTAGAGAATCGATCCGCTGATTCCGGGATAAGGATCGGTCAGCGTTCCGTCGAGATCAAAAAGCGCCGTGGGGGCGGGGCTGGGCATGATGGGCTTTCCGGCAACAAGCGCGGATTTCCGCGACTCTCGCGGCAGGGTCTTGCATGGCGGGCAACCGAACGTCTAGTTAGATGTTACCGTCATCAGGGCGTTACCTGGTTCAGTCACCACCTTCCAGCCGAGGGCGCATTGCCCGAGCCGCGGCCTTCTTTGGACATCAGCCACGAAATGAAGCGCGCTTCGCCTTTGCTCAGCTTCACCAGCCCAAGGGCCGCGACATGATGGAAGACCTCTCGCTCGTGCTCGTCTGGCTCGCGGCGGTCTTTTGCATTGTCACCGCCGGCGTTCATTTCATCAGCATCCTGGTCGTGACCCTGCGCGGCCGTTTCGCCGTGGGGCGCATCCCGGCCAAGCTGCCGGCGCATCCGCCGGTTTCGATCCTCCGGCCGGTCTGCGGCCTCGAAAACTCCATCGAGGAAACGCTCCGGTCCGGCTTCTCGATCGATTATCCCGAATTCGAGATCATCTTCTGCGTCGCTCTGGCGGACGATCCTGTGATCCCGGTCGCGCAGCGGATCATGGCCGAGCACCCGAACGTGCCCTCGCGCATCCTCGTCGGCGATGACCGCATCAGCATCAATCCGAAGCTGAACAATCTCGTGAAGGGTTGGAAGGCGGCGAAGCACGACTGGATCGTGATGGCGGACAGCAATGTCCTGATGCCGCCGGACTATCTCTCGCGCATGCTCGATCGCTGGGTGCCCGGCACTGGCCTCGTGTGCTCGCCGCCGCTCGGCAGCGCGCCGGATGGCGCCTTCGGCGAGCTCGAATGCGCCTTCCTCAACACGTTCCAGGCGCGTTGGCAGCTGTTTTCCGATGCGATCGGCAACGGCTTCGCGCAGGGCAAGTCGATGCTGTGGCGGCGCGAAAACCTCGATCGCCACGGCTCGATCGAGGCTCTGGCCGCCGATCCGGCCGAGGACGCGGCCTCGACCAAGGTCATCCGCCGCGCCGGGCTCGACGTGCATCTCGTCCATCTGCCGTTCCCGCAGCCGATCGGCCGCCGCTCGATGAAGGCGGTGTGGAGCCGGCAGCTGCGCTGGGCGCGTCTGCGACGCGTTACGTTCCCGGTGTTCTTCTGCGCCGAGCTCGTCGTCGGCGGCGTGTTCCCGATCCTTGCCGCCGCATTCCTCGCGGCCGAAGGCGCGGTGCCCTTCTGGTCGGTCGCGGCGTTCGCCATCGCCTGGTATGGCGCGGAAGTGCTGATGGCGATCGGCCTCGGCTGGCGCGCCGGCGTCCGGCCGACGCTGGCGCTGATTGCCCGCGACCTGTCGCTGCCCTTCCTCTGGGTCGCCGCCGTTTCGGGCAGCGGCTTCGAGTGGCGCGGCAACCAGATGAACGTCAAGGAAGACAGCCTGATGGTCGCCAAGTAGGCGACCATCACCTCAGGCGAAACGCATGATCTCCGCGTCGACGGCGAGGCTGTCACCGGGTTTCGCCATGATCGCGCCGACGACCAGATCACGTTCGGCGCGCAGCACGTTCTCCATCTTCATCGCCTCGACGATCGCCAGCGTCTCGCCGGCCTTGACCGCCTGACCTTCCGCGACCGCGATCGAGACGACCAGCCCCGGCATCGGGCAGAGCAGCGCCTTGGCCGTGTCGGCGACCCGCTTCTCGGGCATGAGATCATCGAGCGCTGCGATGCGTGGCCGCATCGCGCGCGCGACGAGATCGACGCCCCGATGCACCAGCCGCCAGCCCTCGCCCGAGCGAACGACCTGGACGGTCACCGTCCGGCCATCGATCGCACCCAACCACAGCCTGTCCGCCGGCGTCCAGGACGCGGCGGCGACGATCTCGCGGCCGGTCTCGGTCGTTACCGTCAGCGCGCCCTGGGTCCAGCCGGACAGGCGCAGGGAGACACGCTCGCCGCCGATCTTCACCACCCAGTCGCTTCTCGGGGCGAGAGCGCCGGGGCGCAGTCGTCCCGGCAGGCCCGTCAATCGGTCCGCTGCGGCAATCTCCAGGAAGAGAGTGACGGCAGCCAGCTGCTCGAGCAGGGCCGCATCCGGCTTGACGCCCGTGAAGCCGCCGGGAAATTCATCGGCGATGAAGGCGGTCGAGAGATTGCCGGCGCGCCAGCGGGGATGAGCCATCAGCGCGGCCAGGAACGGCACGTTGTGGCGGATCCCCTCGAGCTGGAAGGCGTCGAGCGCATCCGACATCGCGTTGATCGCCGCTTCGCGCGTCGGCGCATGCGTGACGAGCTTGGCGATCATCGGATCATAATGGATCGAGATCTCCGAGCCTTCGACCACGCCGGTGTCGTTGCGCACCGTGATCGGGCCGCGCGTTCCCTCCGCCGGCGGCCGGTAACGGGTGAGCCGGCCGATCGAGGGCATGAATTCGCGATAGGGGTCCTCGGCATAGATGCGGCTCTCGATCGCCCAGCCATCAAGGCGGACCTCGTCCTGCGTCATCCGGAGCGGCTCGCCGGCGGCGACGCGGATCATCTCCTCGACGAGATCGAGGCCGGTGATCAGCTCGGTCACGGGATGCTCGACCTGCAACCGGGTGTTCATCTCGAGGAAGAAGAAGCTGCGATCCTGGCCGGCGACGAATTCGACGGTGCCGACCGAGTCATAGCCGACCGCCCGCGCCAGCGCCGCGGCCTGCTCGCCCATCGCCCGCCGGGTCGCCGGATCAAGCAAGGGCGAGGGCGCCTCCTCGATGACCTTCTGGTTGCGGCGCTGGATCGAGCACTCGCGCTCGCCGAGATAGACGACGTTTCCATGCTTGTCGGCGAGAAGCTGGATCTCGACGTGACGCGGATTGGTGATGAACTTCTCGATGAACACGCGATCATCGCCGAAGGACGACCGCGCCTCCGACGTCGCGGCGCGGAACCCTTCGCGGACGGCGGCCTCGTCGCGGGCGATGCGCATGCCCTTGCCGCCGCCGCCGGCGGAGGCCTTGATCATCACGGGAAAGCCGATGTCGCGGGCGATGCGGACCGCCTCTTCGTCATCGGCGATGACGCCGAGATGGCCGGGCACGGTCGAGACGCCGGCCGCGGCGGCGACGCGCTTCGATTCGATCTTGTCGCCCATCGCGGCCATGGCGCGCGCATTGGGGCCGATGAAGGCGATGCCGGCGGCGGCCAGCGCCTCGGGAAAGGCCGGTCGTTCGGACAGAAAGCCGTAGCCTGGATGCACGGCCTCGGCGCCGGTCTGGCGGGCGGCTTCGACGATGCGGTCGATCACGAGATAGGACTGGCTGGCGGCCGGCGGGCCGATGGCGACGGCCTCATCGGCCAACTCGACATGCAGCGCGTCGCGATCGGCCTCGGAATAGACCGCGACCGTGCGGATGCCGAGCCGGCGCGCGGTCTTGATGACGCGACAGGCGATCTCGCCGCGATTGGCGATGAGAATCTTGCCGAACATTCCGCTCCCCGTCTGCCGGAGCCGTTGTTCAGCCGGCTCTCCCTGCCCTGTTCTAGGGCCCGAGCGAGATCGCCGCAATGCTGAGCGCCGGGGCGCTCTCGCCATTTCCGGGCCATGGTTTGTCTGCTAGATTGAAGCATGGGCGTGGCGGTGTGGGGCTGCGGCGATGCCCTGCCCGTCCGGATTGCCGCATCGACCGGGCGAGCCTTGCTCTGGAGCAATGCCGATGGCCTCATTTCCCCGCCTGATCTTCGTCACGCTCGCCATGGCGGTTGTTGCGCTGCCCGTCGCCGAGCTCGGCTATGTCGGTGCGATGCCCGTACATATGCCCCAGTTGCCCAAGCCCGATCATGCCGGCTTCGCGGCGGTCAACGGCGTCAAGATCTGGTACGGCATCTATAATCCCAAGGGCGCCGACACGATCATCCTGCTGCATGGCGGTCTCGGCAGCTCGGTCGACTGGCGCAACCAGATCCCGGCTCTCGTCGGCAAGCACCGGGTCATCGTCGTCGACAGCCGCGGCCAGGGTCGCAGCACCCGGGCCGGACAGCCGATCAGCTACGACCTGATGACCAGCGACGTCATCGGCGTCATGGACCATCTCAAGATCGACAAGGCTGCCTTCGCCGGCTGGAGCGACGGCGGAATCATCGCGCTCGACATCGCCATCAACCATCCCAACCGCATCACCAAGCTCTTCACATACGGCGCCAATTTCAGTCCCGATGGGTTGATCGAGGATTCCGGGCCGACCATGCTGTCCAACCTCCGCATCCGTGTCGCCAGCCTGATCGACGAGCAGGCGGAGACCATTCGCGACGTGACGGAGATGTGGACCGAGGAGCCGGACTTCACGCCGGAACAGCTCGGCGGCATTCACATTCCGACGATGATCGCCGATGGCGACCACGAGGAAGCCATCAAGCCCGAGCATACGCGCGAACTGGCCGGGATGATCCCCGGAGCGGAGCTGGCGATCCTGCCGAATGTCGGCCATTCGGGCCTGCTCGAGGACCCCGCCGACTTCAACCGTCTGCTGACCAGCTTCATCGACGGTTCCTGAAGCGCCGGCCTTGCGCTAACACTTTCGGTCTCTGGCCATGTCCAAGCCTGCACCGACCATGACAGCTGCATGGTCCGATCAAAGGCGTTTACCCAATGGAGCTCGCATGAAGATTCTCCTCGTCGGCGCCTCGGGCGTCCTTGGAACCGCCGTCGCCGCTGAACTCGGCGCACGACACGACCTGATCCGCGCCGGCCGCAGCGGCGCCGACATCGCGCTCGACATCACCGACGCGAATTCGATCCGCGCCGCCTTCGAGAAGGTCGGCACGGTCGATGCCGTCGTCTCGACCGCCGGCAAGGTCAAGTTCGCACCGCTCGCCGCTTTGACGGCCGAGGACTATGGCATCGGCATCGCCGACAAGCTGATGGGCCAGGTCAACCTCGTCCTGATTGGACAGAAATTCCTCGCCGATGGCGGCTCGTTCACGCTGACGAGCGGCATCCTTTCGCATGACCCGATCATCGCCGGCTCCTCGGCCTCGATGGTGAACGGTGCCATCGACAGCTTCGTCCGTGCGGCGGCAATCGAGATCGTGCCGAAGCGAATCAATGCGGTGAGCCCGGGCGTGCTGACCGAATCCATGGCCGGCTATGGCCCGTTCTTCCGCGGCCACGAACCGGTCCCGGCGGCGCGCGCCGCGCTCGCCTTCTCCAAGAGTGTCGAAGGCGCGCTCACCGGCCAGATCTTCTCGGTGATCTGACGCGCGGCATGGTGGTGACCGAACATGCCGGCGAAAGGCCCGATCCCGCCTCGATCAATCCCGGGCGGCTCGATCTCTCACGCCTCGACAGGAGCGTGAGCGGCCGCACGCTGCTGATGGGTGTCGTCAATGTCACGCCGGACAGCTTTTCCGACGGCGGCGATCACCTTGCCGCCGAGGCTGCGGTGGCGGCGGCGCGCCGCATGGCGGCTGAGGGCGCCGATATCCTCGATATCGGCGGCGAATCGACGAGGCCAGGCGCAACGGTCGTCGATTCCGCGACCGAGCTTGCGCGTGTCCTGCCGGTGATCGCTGCGCTTGCTGCCGATGGCGGGCCGCCGCTCTCGATCGACACCTACAAGGCGTCGGTGGCCGCAGCGGCGCTCGCAGCCGGCGTAAGCATCGTCAACGACGTTACCGGGCTGCGACGCGATCCGGATATCGCCGGCGTGGCCGCGGCGCATGATGCCGTGCTCGTCATCGGCCATTGGGACGTGGAGGCGCCATCGATCGGTGGTGGCGTCGTCGACGCCATGCTCAAGTTCTTCAGCATGGCGATCGGCACAGCCCATGCGGCAGGTGTCGCTGACCGGCGCATCGTGCTCGATCCCGGCCTCGGCTTCGGCAAGGGCATGGCGGAAAACCTCGCCGCGCTCGCCGGGCTCGACCGGCTCTCCGCGCTCGGCTATCCCGTCCTGGTCGGGGCCTCGCGCAAGCGCTTCATCGGCGCGCTGACCGGCCGGGAACCGAAGGAGCGGCTGGCCGGCACGTTGGCCGCCCATTGCCTCGCCGCCGCGAACGGCGCCTCGATCGTGCGGGCGCATGACGTCGCGGCGCACCATGACGCGCTCGCGGTCACCGACGCGATCCTTGCGGCCGGTGGACCGCAGCACCCCTGAGACCCGGGCCTCGCCAAGAGGCCGCACGCCTGGAGAACCATGCCCGACCGCATCCTGATCAACGACCTTCGCTACTTCGCCTTTCACGGGCTGCTGCCCGAGGAAACGACGCTCGGCCAACGCTTCCGCATCGATCTCGCCTGCGAGGTCGATCTCAGCGCGGCCGGCACCAGCGACGAAATGGCGAAGTCGGTGCATTACGGTCACCTCATCGCCGCGGTCGAGCGGGTCGTCACCACGCGCCGGTTCAAGCTGATCGAAGCGCTCGCCGAGGCAATTGCCACCGAAATCTTCGCGACCTTCAACCGCGTCGATGCGGTCACCGTGACGGTGACCAAGCCCGAGGCCCCGGTGCCCTCGGCCACAGGTGTCGTCGCGGTCCAGATCGAGCGGAGGCGTCCGCGTGCCTGAGGCATTTCTCGGCCTCGGCAGCAATCTCGGCGACCGCGAGGCGATGCTGCGCGCGGCCGTGCGTGAACTCGCCGCGTCGGACGGCGTCACAGTCACCGCCTGCTCGGCGATCTATGAGACGCCGCCTTGGGGGCCGGTGCCGCAGGGACCCTATCTCAACGCCTGCGTCGCCCTCGACTGCACGCTTTCGGCGCGCGGCCTGCTCGATCTCGCCCTCGCGATCGAGCGACGGCACGGTCGCGAACGCGCCATCCGTTGGGGGCCACGCACGCTGGACATCGACCTGCTCGGCTATGGCAGCGAGGCGATCGATGAGCCCGGTCTCGTCGTGCCGCATCCCCGCATGGCCGAGCGGGCCTTCGTGCTGGTGCCGCTCGCGGCCATCGCGCCAGGGCTGTTGATCGGCGGCAGGCCGATCCATAAATGGCTTGGAATTCTGGATGCCACGGGACTGACGCTGCGGGACGATCTGGCTCCTCTCAGGGGCTGATTAGCCTGCACCGTGTCAGACAGCACGGGCGCCGGTGCCATGCTTCCGATGCTAAGCGATCGACCCATGCGGCCCCCTGCCGACATCGGCGGCCCTCATTACGCTGCAGCGGTGACACGCGATACAGCAATCATGTGGGCGACGAGATGGCTGGCAGAGCACTTGATCCAACAGACCTCTAGTGAACATTGACATTGTTTGTCCAACGTTTGATTCATTATTTGATTCCGGCAATCCTTTCAGCCGTGGGGTCAAACATGCGTATGGTCGTTGCATTGCTGCTATTGACAGGATTCCTGGCAACCTCTTGGGCCGATGACCTAGCGCCGGGCAATTCAGGCGGCTCGTCGCCTGATACGATCGACAATCAGAAATTTGTATCCGATGCGACTTGCCTCGATATTTGCGTCCGGTCGACGCGCGAGAAACTGACAAGTGACGCGGACAAAAAGACGCTCAAGACCTGTGAGATACAACGCAATTGTACATCGCGGATATTCAATCCATCGGATCACTCCGTGGCAGAATACAAGAGAGACTTCCCCGACGCTTATCCTGCCTATCAGGAGCTCCTTCGGGGCCTCCAAGACGGTCGGGTCTGAACGATGACGATAGCGCTTTGGCGAGAGCTCGGTATCGTGATCGGCACGACTCTGGTTGTATGCGCAGTCTTCTCGGTCCGCCTCCTGCCTCGGGGGCACGAGCGGCGCTTGCGGGTCTCAGGATCCGCCTTCGGCAAGAATGTCTTGATCTGCCTTCCGCTCGCTATCATCGGCTGGGCAGCCGGCTACCTCACCGGGCTCAGCAGGCAACCTGCCGTGACCGCTGCAATTCCGGCGATCTTGACGCTTGCGGGAGCGCTATTCGCTTATGTCAGCCTTTCCAGGCTCAACGAGGCGCCATTCGTGGCGCTCGGAGTGTCCGTGTTCGCCATCACCGTCATCATGTCCACGGCTCAGTATTCGTCGTTCAGGGAGAAAGAGCGACTCGTCCGCCTGCTTTATTTGTCTGAACAGGAGCGAACGGTCCGCATCCGCCGAGCAAACATGGATCTGCCCGACGACATCCCTCCTTGGATCATCAGCGACGAGCCGTCGGCCAAGTAGCCGCTACAGCGGAATGTTGTCGTGCTTCTTCCAGGGGTTTTCGAGGCTCTTGCCGCGCAGCAGGCGGAGCGCGCCGGCGATGCGGCGGCGGGTGGCGTGCGGCATGATCACGTCGTCGATATAGCCGCGCTCGGCCGCGACGAAGGGCGAGAGGAAGCGATCCTCGTATTCCTTCGTCCGAGCGGCCAGCGCTGCGGTATCGCCATTCGAGGCGCGGAAGATGATCTCGACCGCGCCTTTCGCGCCCATCACGGCGATCTGCGCCGAGGGCCAGGCATAGTTGACGTCACCGCGGAGGTGCTTCGAGGCCATGACGTCATAGGCGCCGCCATAGGCCTTGCGGGTGATGACCGTGATCTTCGGGACCGTCGCCTCGCCATAGGCAAAGAGCAACTTGGCGCCGTGCTTGATCAGGCCGCCATATTCCTGCGCCGTTCCCGGCAGGAAGCCGGGCACGTCGACGAAGGTCACGAGCGGGATCGAGAACGCGTCGCAAAAGCGGACGAAGCGCGCCGCCTTGCGCGAGGCGTCGCTGTCGAGCACCCCGGCCAGCACCATCGGCTGGTTGGCGACGATGCCGACCGTGCGGCCCTCGACGCGGCCGAAGCCGGTGACGATGTTCTTTGCGAAGGCGGCCTGGATCTCGAAGAAATCGGCCTCGTCGACCACCTTCAGGATCAATTCCTTGATGTCGTAGGGCTTGTTCGGATTGTCGGGGATCAGCGTATCGAGCGACATCTCGATGCGGTCGGCGGGATCGGCGGTCGCGATCTCCGGCAGCGGCGCACGGTTGTTCATCGGCAGGAGATCGATGAGGCGGCGCATGGCGGAGAGCGTCTCGACATCGTTGTCATAGGCGCCGTCGGCGATCGATGAGCGCGTCGTATGGACGCCGGCGCCGCCGAGTTCCTCGGCCGTCACCGTCTCGTTGGTGACGGTCTTCACGACATCGGGACCGGTGACGAACATGTAGCTGGAATGACGGACCATGAAGATGAAGTCGGTCATCGCAGGCGAATAGACATCGCCGCCGGCGCAAGGCCCCATGATCACGGAAATCTGCGGAATGACGCCGGAAGCGAGCACGTTCCTCTGGAACACCTCGCCATAGCCGCCGAGCGCCGCGACGCCTTCCTGGATGCGGGCGCCCCCGGCATCGAACAGGCCGATGATCGGCGCGCCGGCCTTCAGCGCCATGTCCTGCAGCTTGGTGATCTTCTCGGCATGCGCCTCCGACAGCGAGCCGCCGAACACGGTGAAATCCTTGGCGAAGACATAGACCGGCCGGCCATTGACCGTACCCCAGCCGGTGACGACGCCGTCACCGGCGATCTTCGTCTTCTCCATGCCGAAATCGATCGCCCGGTGCTGGACGAACATGCCGAACTCCTCGAAGGAGCTCTCGTCGAGCAGGATCTCGATCCGCTCGCGCGCCGTGAGCTTGGATTTCGCGTGCTGCGCGGCGATGCGCTTCTCGCCGCCGCCCAGTCGCGCCTCGGCCCGCCGCGCCTCGAGTTCCTCCAGAATATGCTTCATGCCAGAGCCTCCCCAAGCCCGCGCCGGCCGCGCCGGCCGCATCGATCCTAATAGCGGCCGAGCACCAGCGCCGCGGCCTGCATCTCGCGCCAGCGCGCGGCCCGGCGGGCGCTCGCCTCGTCGTCCTCGCCCCAGAGGCTGATCTCGAAATCCTCGTCGACATGCGCCGCCGCAAACGCTTCGGCGGCCGTCAGGCGGCCATGGAGGACGGCCAGCGCCAGGATGGCCGAGCCGGTCAGCGTGTTGATCGTGCTCAGCGCCGCGAGTTCGAGCGGGTCCGGGTCGCCGAGCGCCGCGTCGACGGCCGCGATCGTCTCGGGAAACTGCTCCACATGGATGATGCCCTCGGCGAGCAGGAAGCGCGCACCGAAGCGTTCATGCATCCAGTCGATCAGCGGGTTCCACGCCTCGTCCTGAAGCGTCACCAGCCGCTCCGGATTGGCGGCGCGATAGCAGAGCAGGTCAGTGCCGGCATAATTGAGGATCTCGGCTCGCACGGCGGCCGCATTGCCGGCAACGCCGTCGATCGCCGAATTGGCGAGCCGTGTCAGCGGCATGGTGGCCGGATCGATCACGGTGCCCTGCGCCGCCCATTCGGCCGCGATCGCCGCGGCGACGGGCTCGCGCGCCACCGCCAGCATACGCTTTGCCGGGGTCTTCACGGACCTGCCATCGAGGCGGATCACGAAAGCACCCTCGGCATCGGGCTCGTAGCCTGCCTCGGTATAGAAGCGCTTCGGCAGCGGCCGTGCCGCCTCGGCCGAGCGCATCGGATCGCGGGGCTCGTGGCCCTCGGGCCCGATGTCGAACGGATCGCTCATTCCTCGTCCGGCTCCGCCTCGCCGCCGAGATTGGTGTCGAAACCGAGCAGGTTCCAGCTCTGCACCATATGCGGCGGCAGCGGCGCCGTGACATCGAGCGTGCCGCCGGCCGGATGCGGGATCACGATGCGGCGCGCATGGAGATGCAGCTTGTTCTGCAGCCCGCCCGGAAACGACCAGTTGGTGTCGGCCTCGAAATATTTGGGATCGCCGATGATCGGATGGCCGATATGGGCGGCATGGGCGCGCAGCTGATGCGTGCGGCCGGTGACCGGGCGCATGGTCAGCCAGGCGAGCGCGGGACCGGCATTGTCGACCACCGAATAGAGCGAGACGGCGTGGCTCGCATCGTCGTCGCCATGGCGAGCAACCTTCATCTTCTCGCCGGTCGGTCCGCCATCCTTGGCGAGCCAAGTCGAGACACGGCCCTGCGGCGGCCGCGGCACGCCCTTGACCAGCGCCCAATAGATCTTCCGCGTCGCGCGAGCGCGGAAGCTGGCGGCGAGCTTCGACGCCGCGAGGCGGGTGCGCGCCACCACGAGCACGCCGGTCGTCTCGCGGTCGAGCCGGTGAACGAGGCGCGGCTTCTGGTCCTTGGTGTCGCGCAGGGACTCCAGCATGGCGTCGACATGGGTCGAGAGGCCGGAGCCGCCTTGCACCGCGAGGCCCTGGGGCTTGTTGAAGACGAAGACGTGATCGTCCTCATAGAGACACATCGCCATCAATTCGTCGGCGGCGCTGCCGCGCGCGCCGGCAGGGCGGGCCACATGCGGGCTGCCGCCGGCATCGTCGACACCGAGCGGGGGAATGCGGATCGCCTGTCCCGGATGGACACGGTCATTGGTCTTGGCGCGGCCGCCATCGACGCGGACCTGGCCCGATCGCAACAGCTTCTGCAGGTGGCCGAACGAGAGGCCGGGATAATGTTCCTTGAACCAGCGGTCGAGGCGCATGTCGGCCTCGTCGGGTCCCACGGTCTTGGTGACGACGGTCGCCATGATGGAAGTCCTTCTTCTGAAGGCGCCTCATATCATCCGGCAACGGCTCTGACGAGCGCAAGCCCGGCGGCGAGCCCGACAAGGCCGAGGATGAGTGAGCCGGCGGCGTAGATGACCGCCGCAAGCGGGGCGCCGCGCTCCCAGAGATAGATGGTGTCGAGCGAGAAGGTGGAAAAGGTGGTGAAGCCGCCGAGGACGCCGGTCGTCAGGAAAACGCGGAGGTCCTGCGTCCCGCCGACGCCCGGCCGGAGCACGAACCACGCGGCGATGACGCCCATCAGGAACGAGCCGAGGATGTTGATCGCCATCGTCGCCCAGGGGAAATCGAAGCTGAACCAGCGGATCGCCCCAACGCCGATGGCATAACGGATGACGCCGCCGATGCCGGCTCCGAGAAAGACGAGTACGGAAAGGGGCATGTCGGATCGATCCAGAGGAGACCATGGGCCGGAAGGCGAGCGCGCCGACGCGACCGCTCGAACGTCACTCTAGACGGAAGAGAGACGGAGGTCAGTCGCCTCGCCCCGCGACACGATGCAACGGCGGGCGAAAGTCGCGGTGACCGCTGTCACAGGGGCTTCCGGGGCGTGTTCTTGCTCTCGCCATGAACTTCATTACAAAATGCGGACAGGACGTGCATCGGCGGCTGTGCCGGCGCCAAGAAACCGTTCCCTGGAGGACACTATGACCGTCTCGATTTCAGGCCGAGCCGCCCTGCGCGGCCTGGTGCTCGTCTCTGCCGTTCTGATGTCGACGGCGTCCTTTGCCGCATCGGACGCCAAGAAGGTCGCCGATGATATCGTCGCCGTGCTGCAGGCCAAGGGCAACGCCAAGGCGAGCTATGGCACGGCAACGGCCAGCGGCGAAGTCGTCACGATCAGCGACTTCAAGCTGACCTCGGGCAAGGAAGGCGAGGTCACGATCCCCGCGATCATCGTCACCGCGCCGGCCGATCGCCAGCCGGGCGGCTTCACCGCGACCTCGATCGCCTTCGACAACGGCCTCTACGTCAAGGGCGACAACACCGCCAAATGGGCGACGGGCATCGTCAATGATGCGGTCGTGCCGGCCCCGTCCGAAGTGGAGGCCAAAGCCAAGCTGACGCCGTTCAGCCATTTCGGCATCGCGACGATCACCGCGACGAACAAGAAGGACCAGCCCGAGCCGGTCACGATCGCCAATGTGGCGATCGACCTCTCCAACGTCGTCGACGGCATGGCGAATGACGGCAAGCTGCAGATCAGCGGCATCTCGATCCCGGCCGCGGTGATCGCCACCGAGCCGCAGGCCAAGGCGACGCTCGACCAGCTCGGCTATACGAGCCTGTTCCTCAACGTGAACATCGACGGCGGCTATGACGAGGCCAAGCAGGCGGCGGCGATCCGGCAGATCGAAGTCGACGGCAAGGACATGGGCAAGCTGACGATCACCGGCAGCTTCGGCGGTCTCACCCGCGAGAAGCTGCAGAGCACCGAAGCGATGAAGTCGCTCCAGTCGACGGTGACGCTCGAAAACGCCAGCGTTCGCTTCGAGAATGCCGGCATTGCCGAGAAGCTGCTCGACATGCAGGCGAAGTCGATGGGCGCCACCCGCGACAGCCTCGCGATGATGCTGCCGGCCGCGCTGCCGCTCGCCTTCGGCCAGCTCAACATCACCGACACCGCCTTCCAGCAGAAGGTCGTCGATGCGGTGACCGCATTCCTGAAGGACCCGAAGTCGTTCACGATCAGCCTCAAGCCGGCGACACCGGTGCTGCTCGAATCGCTCGGCCAGCAGGCGATGTCTTCGCCCTCCTCGATCCCCGGCCTGCTCGCGATCGACGTCCAGGCCAACAACTAGGCCGGCCAGACCATGGCGCTCCGGCTCTTGCCGGGGCGCCCTCGCCTTCCCTTAAAAACGAGCGAAAGAACGCCGCACCATGGCCGGATGGACCCACCGCACGCGCATCATCTCGGCCGTCTTCGGCTGCGCGCTCTTCGCCACCGTCTCGCCGGCCCTCGCCGCCGAGCCGGTGGAGACCGCGATCCGCTCGTGGATTTCCGCGCTCGACGCCTCGCCGAACTGGGTCGCCGGCTTCGACCAGCTCACTTATGACGACGCCTCGCGCACGGCGACGCTGAAGAACCTCACCATCCGCAGCGAGACACTCTCGACCAAGATGGAGATTTCCTTCGGAACGATCGCCGTCACCGGCTATGGCGACACCGCCGATGGCGGCTTCACGATCGTCGCCCTCAAGGCCGACGACAGCCGCCTCGTCATCGGCACGGTGAGCGACATCAAGCTGAAGTCGATCATCGCCGACGGCGTCACGGTGCCGAGCTTCGCGAGTTACAGTTTCGATCCGGCGAAGATGTTCACCTCGCTGGTGAAGGGCTATGCCGTGGCGACGCAGACCGCCATCGCCGCGCTGAAGATCGACGGCATCGACATCAGCCAGACCTTCCAAGGCCAGGCCTCGCACGCGACCTACGGCACGTTCGAGCTCGCCAACATGGGCAAGGGTCTGATCGAGCGGGTGACCATGGGCCCGTTCAAGCAGGAATCGCCCTCGCCTGACGGACTGATGGTGATGCGTGCCGACAAGCTCGAAGCGCGCAAGATGGACCTCAATGCCGTCGTCGACGTCTTCGACGCCGAACGGTATGCCGGCGGCGTCGGCGACCGCACCTGGCGTACGGCCCTCGCGCTCGAGAGCTACACCAATCTGTCGATGGAAATTCCTGGCGGCAATTTCCGCGTCGGCCAGGTCGAACTCGAGAACCTGAAGCTGCGCCAGCCGGAGCGGCCATTCAGCGCGTTCTTCGATCAACTGCTTGCCAACCCGCAGATGGGCGAAGCCGAGGCGACGCCGCTCGTTGCCGACTACCTGCCGCAGGTCTTGTATGCCTTTGGCATCGGCAGCTTCCGCTTCTCCGATGTCGATGTGACCGCGCCTGACGTCGAGCGGTTCCATCTCGGCGATTTTCACGTCACCGACTTCTCGCTCGACGGTATCGGCGAATTCGGAATCGGCGATCTCGACGTTGCCGCGGACAAGAGCTCCATCGGTGCCGAGCGTCTCGCTTTCGGCGGCATGACCTTCCCGTCGATCGAGAAGATCTCGGCAGCGATGAAGGCGGGACAGGCCGGCATCGAGGCCGACCCCCTCTCGCTCATTCCGACGCTCGGGTTCGCCGAGGCTGTCAATGTCAGCGTCATCCAGGATGGCAAGACGATCGGTGCGCTCGATCGCGGCCGCCTCGATCTCTCCAGCTATGTCGGGCCGGTGCCGACCGCAGTCGCATTCGATACGCGCGGCATCAATCTCGATCTCTCTCAGGTGAACGATCCGAAGGCCCGCGAGATGATCGCCGGGCTCGGCTATGATCGCCTGCTCGCCGATTACGGCTTCAAGCTGAACTGGCGCGAGGCGGACGAGAGCCTGTCGCTCAGCGATTTCAAGCTGACGATCAAGGATGTCGGGTCGCTGGTTGCGGACGTGATGCTGACGGGTCTGACCCGCGCGACGATCGAAGACCCGCGCAAGCTCGAAACCGCCCTGCCGGACCTCCTGTTCAGCCGCGGCAAGGTGGTAGTCAAGGACAGCTCGATCGTTGATCGGGCCGTCGCCATGGAAGCCAAGAAGAAGAACCAGACGCCGGAGAAATTCCGCGAGGACCTCGCCGGCGCCATGCCGTTCACGCTGATGCTGGTGCTGAAGAACCCCGGCTTCCAGGCGAAGCTGGCGCCGGCGCTGCAAGCCTTCATCCGCACGCCGGGGACCATGACGCTGACCGCCGCCCCGGCAACGCCGGTTCCGCTTCTCGCCATTCTGGAGGCTGCGCAAGCCGATCCGCGCAAGCTGCCGGACCTGCTCTCGGTCGACGTGAAGACCGGCAACTGATCCGACCGCCTCGCGGACGCACATGCAAAAGGACGGGCGATGCGATCGCCCGTCCTTTTTCGATTCTGGCGGCCAGGACCGCTGCGGTCCTGGCCAGTATTGCAGCGCCGTTTCAGGCGGCGCGCTTGGCGAGCGCCTTGGCCGTCACGTCCGCGCGGCCGGTGGCCTCGGTGACGCTCTGGCTGGCGCGGTCCGGGCCGAGCGACTGGCCCTCGACATAGATGACCTCGACATCGGACATGCCGATAAAGCCGAGAACGAAGCGGATCCAGCTCTGCTGGTAGTCATGCGCCTTCATCGGGCCGTCGGAATAGATGCCGCCCTTGGCCTCGACGACGACGACGCGCTTGCCGGTCACCAAGCCCTCGGGGCCGGTCTCGCCGTAGCGGAATGTCCGGCCTCCGCGAACGATGAAGTCGAACCAGCTCTTCAGCGTCGAGGTGACCGAGAAATTGATCATCGCCGAGGCGATGACGATGATGTCCGCGGCGAAGACTTCGTCGATCAGCTCGTCGGAGAGCGCGAGTAGACGCGCCTGCTCCTCCGTCCGCGATTCGGCCGGTCCGAACAGGGCGCCCAGATATTCGCCGTCGAGATGCGGCACCGGATTGGCGGCGAGATCGCGGCGCGTCACGGTCGCCGTCGGATCTTCGGCGCGAATACCGGCGATCAACTGCTCGGCCACCTTCGAGGACTGCGAGCCCGGCCCGCGCGGGCTCGAGGAAACGAAAAGGATGTTGGTCATGTCGGGTCCCTTCACTATCTTAGGCGGACAAGAGTTGCCGGCCTAAAACGGTACTGTTTGGTAACATGATCAAATGTTACTGCTGAGTAACAGGATTGCAAGACCTTGGATCCGCTCATTTCTGAACAGACCGTTCACCTTTTGACAGCATCTGACCGGCTGCCGCCGCGCGAGCGCATCCTGATCGCGGCGCGCGAGCTGTTCTATCGCCACGGCATCCAGGGTGTCGGCGTGGATGCGATCGCCGAGGCGGCCGGCACGAACAAGATGACGCTCTACCGACACTTCGAATCGAAGGAGCGTCTCGTCGCCGAATATCTCCGCGGCCTTGCCAGCGCCTCACTCGGTCTCTGGGATGAACTCGCTGCCAGCCATCCCGGCGATCCGATGGCCCAGATCTGCGCCTGGCTCGACAGGGTCGGCGGCCATGGCGACAAGCAGGACGCGGGCGGCTGCGCGATGGTGAATGCCGCGATGCAGATCAGCGATGCGGATCATCCGGGGCGGAAAGCCGTCGAAGCGGCGCAGCGCGTCCATCGGGAACGGCTGGCTGCGCTTTGCCGCGCCACGGGCGTCGCGCAACCGGACCAACTCGCCGATCAGCTGTTCCTCCTGGTGGAAGGCTCGCGCTCATCCTACCGCAGCCTCGGCCCGGATGGACCCGGCGCCAGCCTCTGCAGCCTCGCCGCCGCCCTCATCGAAGCGCACCGCCCCAATCGCGGCGCCTGACGGCTGCCGTCATCGACCTTCGACGAGACGCCCCTGGTCGAGCCTGAGCACGCGGTCGACGGCGCCGTCGGGCAGCGCGGCATGCGTGGCGACGATCAATGTCCGCCCCTCGGTGGCGGTCAGCAGGTCGCCGAGAAGTTCGGCTTCGGTTTCGCCGTCGAGACCAGCGGTTGGCTCGTCGAGCAGGATCAACCGGGCGGGCGACAGCAGCGTTCGCGCGAGACAGAGGCGGCGCGCCTGACCGGCCGAGAGGGTCGCGCCGGATTCGCCGAGCCAGGTGTCGAGGCCCTCCGGCAGTCCACGAACGAAGCCGTCGAGCCGCGCATTGCCGAGCGCCGTGTAGAGCGTCGCGTCGTCGGCGAACGGCGAGCCGATCCGGAGGTTTTCGCGCACGGTGCCGATGAAGACCGGCGCATCCTGGGTCAGCAACGCGATATGGGTATGCAGATCGGAGAGTGCTGCATCGCGGACATCGATTTCGCCGAAGCGGATCGCGCCGCTGCCGACATCGGCGAGCCGCATCACCAGCGACAGCAGCGTCGACTTGCCGGAGCCGCTCGTGCCGAGGATGGCAACGCGTTCGCCGGGACGCACCGTCAGCGATACGCCGTCCAGCACCGGGCGGGCGTTGTCATAGCCATAGCCGACGCTGTCGAGGACGAGCGTGCCGTCATGCGGCAGCCGTGCCGGAACCTGCGGGTCGCGGATCGCGGGCTCGGCGTTGACCAGTTCGGAAACGCGCCGAGAGGCGGCGAGCGCCGAGCCAATGCGCCCCGCGCCACGCAAGATCGGACCCGTAACCTCGAACAGGCCGAGGATCGCGAGAAGCACGCCGGTCAGCACCGGTCCGCTGATCCGCCCGGCCTCGAGCGCGCCGAGCCCGAGCCAGAGCGTCGCCGCCATGGTGAGCCCGGCGCCGAGCTGGGCGAGCGCCGGGCCGAGTGCGACCCGGCGCGCTTCGGCGAGCCGCGCCCGGCGCAAGCGCGTCGCTGCCTCGGCAAAGCGGGCCGAGCCCGCCGCGACGGCGCCGAGCGCCGTCAGGTCGGCATGGCCGTCGATGCCATCGAGCGCGGCGATGCGGAGATCAGACGATGCCGCCACGGTGGCGGTGCCGATTCCGCGTCCAGCGAGCACCAGCGCCAAGGGAACCGCGAGCGCGGTCAGCGCGAAGCCGGCGATGCCGACCGGGATCGCTTCAGGCAGTGTCAGCCAGAGCATGAGGGCAAGGCCGAGCGCGGCGGTGACCGCCGTCAGCAGCGGCAACAGCGCCTGCAGCACCACCATGTCCAGCGCTTCGATATCAGCGGTGAGGCGAGCGACGAAATCGCCGGTCCGGCCTGCAACACCGCGGAGCGGCACCAGCGGGATCAACCGCGCGAACAGCGCGGCACGCAGCTCCGAGAGCATGGCGAGCGTCGCGGCATGGCCGGTCATCCGTTCGCCATAGCGCGCGCCGATGCGCAGGAAGGAAAGCCCGCGCACGGCGGCCGATGGCGCAAAGAGCTCGAACGTCGCGCCGGCGCCGGCAAGGGCGGCTCCGGTGAGGAACCAGCCGGAAACGCCGAGCAGGCCGGCGCCGGCGGCAAGGGTCGCGACGGAGAGGAACAACGCCAGCAGGAAGCCGGGCAAACGGCGGCGGATCAGCGGCCAGAGCAGGGTCATGCGCGGCACCTTTCCCGTGGGCGGCTCTGGTTGCTCATGTCAGATCCCCACGTTCACGGGCGCGCGGCGCAGCGCCGAGCGGTCGATGCGGCACTGGCAGCAGGCGGCCGCCGGCGATGCGATAGATGCGGTCCATCCGACGGGCGACCGCCTGTGAATGCGTGGCAATCAGCAATGTTCGGCCTTCGGCGAAGGCGAGGATCGCGTCGATGACGCGTGCCTCGGTGGCGGCGTCGAGATGGGCCGTCGGCTCGTCGAGCAGCACCAGCCCCGGATCGCGCAGGAAGATGCGGGCGAGCGCGATGCGGTGGGCCTCGCCGCCAGAAACGCCCCTGCCCCGCTCTCCGACGGCCGTTTCGAGGCCATCCGGCGTGCGATCGGCGAAATCGCCGACAAGCGCGCGATCGGCGGCGCGGCGGATCTCGGCTTCCGAGGCCTCCGGACGGGCAAGACGGATATTGTCGGCGATCGTGCCATGGAAGAGCCGCGGTCGCTGGCCGAGCAGCGCCACATGGCGGCGAAGCGCCGCTTCCGCGATGCCGCCCAGCGGCTCGCCGCCGATGGTGATCGTGCCCTCGAAGCTGCGCAGCCGTGCGATGGCCTCGATCAGGCTCGATTTACCGATCCCGCTCGGACCGAGGATCGCGATGCGGGCGCCGGCGGGAATATCGAGCGAGACGTCGTCGAGGATAATGCCGCGTGCGCCGGCTGCGAGCGTCAAATGCTCGATCGTCACCGCGAGGGGCCCGGCTTGCAACGGCAGCGACCGGGCAGCCAGAGACGCGGCCGGCTCGGCGATCAGGGCGGCGAAGTCAGCGACGGCAGCCTTGGCGGCGGCGCGGTCGTGATAATGCGCCGCGAGGGTCCGCAGCGGCATATAGACCTCCGGCGCCATCAGAAGGCAGAACAATCCGGCCTGCAGCCCGAGCGGTGCGCCGCGGAGATCGATGAGCCCGAGATAGGTCAGGCCGACATAGAGTGCGACGCCGGCGACGCCGATGGCGGCAAAGAATTCCAGCACGGCCGAGGACAGGAACGCGATGCGCAGCACCTGCAGCGTCCGCCGCGCCACATCATCGCTCGCCGCCTTGACCCGCTCGACCTCATCATCGGCGCGTCCGAACAGTTTCAGCACCAAGATGCCGCGCAGACGGTCGGCAAACAGCCCGGAGAGCCGCGTCAGCGCGCTCATGTGGCGCCGGCTCGCCGCCTCGGCACCCCAGCCGACCAGCGCCATGAACAGCGGGATCAGCGGCGCCGTGACGAGGAACAGGATGCCGATGACGAGATCGATCGGCATCAGGCCGATCGCGAAGGCCAGCGGCAGCACGGCCGCGGCGATCATGGCCGGCATGAAGCGCGCGAAATAGCCATCGAGAGCCTCGACGCCGTCGACGAGCTGGCTCGCCAGCGTCCCGGAGCTGCGCTCGCGGATCCATTCAGGGCTGCGCGCCATGATCGCCGCCTGCAGGCTGGCGCGGACGGCCTGCTTGACGTCTTCCGAGGCGTGGCTGCCGAAGCGCTCACCGGCATAAGCCAGCAGAGCGCGGACCGCGATGATGCCGACGAGCAGCAGCACCAGCTTCGCCTCGCCTGCGACGGGCGCATGGCCCACAAGCGCGCGGTCGATGATCGTCGCCAGGAGATAGGCCTGCGCCACCGTGAACACGGCGGCGACGAGCGGCATCGCGATCGCCAGCCGCAGCCAGGCCCCGCCGGCACGTTGTTGCGCCTTCAGCCAGGCCATCTCGGCCGGGCCGAGCCGCGTCGTGACCCGCGACGGGTCGTGCTCGATCGTGCTCATGCGTCACCGGATGCCATGTGTGACGAAGATGGCGCGTCACGGCCGCGGCGGCAACGCGGCCTGACGTAGCAGCGTCCGCAGCCGATGGCTTTCAAGCCGCGCGACCCCAACCGACCCGAGCGCCGCAGCCTTGCGGCGTGATAAGGATCGTGTCGCCAACGGAAGACGGAGGGGATGACGATGGCGGACGCGCAGGGCGATGACGGGCGGACGGCAGCACCCCCGGAGGCGGCCGCCGGCCCGGAGGCCAGCGACGGCGCGATTCTTGGAACCGTCGCCGCCATCGCGGCGGCATTCCTGCTGTTCGGCCTCGCCGTCGATCGTCCCGCGGACATGCTCGCGGGGCTCGCCCGCATCCTGACGGCGCGCGACACGCTGATCACCGACTATATCGGTGTCGGCGGTATGGGCGCAGCCTTCGTCAATGCCGGCCTTCTGACCCTCATCGGCTGCTTCATCTATCACCGCTCCGGCGTGAAGATGACCGGAGCTGCGGTCGCTGCCTTGCTTCTGACCCTCGGCTTCGCGCTGTTCGGCAAGAATCTCGTCAATGTCTGGCCGATCATCGCCGGCGTCTTTCTCTATGCCCGGTACAAGCGCGAACCCTTCGCGAACCATGCCAACACCGCCTTCTTCGGCTGCGCGCTCGCGCCCATCTTTTCCGAGATCCTGTTCTCGACGACACTGCCGCTCACGGTGACGCTGCCGCTCGGCCTCGCCACCGGCCTCCTCATCGGCTTCATCCTCGCGCCCGTCGCCGCACAGGTGTTCAAGGCGCATATGGGCTTCAGCCTCTACAATATGGGCTTTGCCGCCGGCATCCTGGGCACGCTGGTCGTGGCGCTCTATCGTTCCTATGGCTTCGTGCCCGAGCCCGTCTTCATCTGGACGACCGGCAACAATCTCCTCTTCGCGCTGTTTCTTTTCGCGCTGTTTTCGGCGCTGGTCGGCTACGGCTTCTATCGCGACAGGAACGCCCGCGCCGGCTTCCGCGTGCTCCTTGGTCTCAGCGGCCAGGCGCCGGTCGATTTCATCGCCGCAGCGGGCTTCGGCGCCACCCTCGTCAATATGGGCGCAGCGGGCGCGCTCGGGACGATCTATCTGCTCATGGTCGGCGGCGACCTCAACGGCCCGACGATCGGCGCGATCATGACGATCGCGGGGTTCGCCGCAGCAGGGAAGCATCCACGCAACGTGCTCCCGGTCATGGTCGGCGTCTTCATCGGCAAGCTCGCCAAGCCCTGGAACGCCCATGATCCGTCGCTACAGCTCGCGGCTCTCTTCGGCACTACGCTCGCGCCCATCGCCGGCCGCTTCGGCTGGCATTGGGGCATCGTCGCCGGCTTCGTCCACTCCTCGGCCGCGCTCGCGGTCGGCGACCTGCATGGCGGGCTGGTGCTCTACAACAACGGCTTCGCCGCCGGCCTCGTCGCCACCGTCCTCACGCCGATCATCATTGCGCTGGAGCGCAAGAAGGCCGAGCCGGACTAGCACCATGGCATTCGACTACCGAGTTTCTCTTCAGGTGCATCACCCCTATGCCGATCCCGCTGACATTGCGGACGGCCTCGCTATCCCAGCCAGCCGTAGCTGTAAGGTTGGTGATCGCCGATCAACCCCCAAAGGCACCGAATTGTCGGGCCGTTATCGTGAAACTTACTGTCTCTTTCGGCTTGGCGGCGGCAACGACGGCGAGTTGGCAAACTGCCTCAGGGACGCCGTAAGGACCCTCCAGCCAGCGGCGCAATATCTGGACTGGCTGCGCGAAACAGGCGGCAAAATGAACTTTTATGTTGGCTGGACAGTCGGTAGCCATGGCGAGGTCTTCGATACGCGCCTGCTGGCCGAAATCGCACAACTCGGCATCGATCTTGGGATCGAGCCGTTTCGTGTTCGACAAGACTAGGCGTCCCCTGAACTAAGGGTGCATGTCCTAGGATGGCACACCGTCCCTCGGTCGTGCCATCAGGAACAGCCAGGTGACCAGCACGAATGGCAGGGTCAGCGCCGGCAGGGCCACGGGCGCCAGCGCGGCGTTGAACGCGGCCTGCGCAATCACGGTCACGAGGGTCGCGAAGCCGGCATAGCAAAGGCCGCGCGGCGTCGGCTTCGCAAAGACGCAGCCGAGCGCCACCGCTGTGAGCACGGGGCTGAAGCCGAGCAGGCCGCCGGTCACAAGGTCGCTCTCGGCGCCGAAAAGATGCGCCACAGCCACGGCGATAACCGCTCCGGCGAGCGCGAGCAGGGCGGCCGGGATCGAAGCGACCGCGAGGCCGGCCAGGAAGAGCAGCGCCGCGACGATGCTGTCTTTCAGGAACACCTGGCTGATGCTGAGGGCAATGCCACCGATGAAATCACCGGCGCGCAGCGGATCGGAGGCGACGACCACCGCAGGTGCCGTAACCGCCCCGCTCGGAAGCAGGCTGGCGCTGACGCTGGCAAAACCGTGGCTCGCGAGCAGCATCAGCATGGTGACCGCGACGAAGGGGAAGGTCAGGCCCGGCACGCCATGCGGCGCGAGCCAGCGGGCGGTGGCCCGGGTCGCAACGACTGAGAGAACGGCGCCGATGATGACGAAAACCACCAGCAGCAGGCCCGGGGTCAGAAAGGTCGCGAGTGCCAGCCCGGTCAGGACGCCGTTGAAGCCGTAGAGGCCGGCTCGCCAGTCCGCGTCTTCGACGCCGAACAACGGCGCAGCCGCGGTCGCGACCACGAGGGCGAGCACACCGGCGATCGCCACGAAGGGCTGCCCGGTCGCGACCGCACCGAAGGCGATCGCCGCGAGGAAGAGAAGGCCGGTGAGCGGATTATCCTGGAACATCACCTGGCCGAGACCGCGCAGCGCGACATCGACGAAGCGGAGTGAAGGCGACGCCGCAGCTGCCTGTTCAAATCGCGCGCCCAAACCCGGCATGACCGTCCCTCCCCCGCTCTGGCGCGAGCTTGCGATGCGAGGACCGTTCTTGCAAGGCGCGGTCGCGGCCTGCTGCGGCACTTCGTCCGCAGCCGCATCGAAGGCGTCTGCAGCCCGCGCCTTGGAGGGACCGCTTGATTCCGATCAAACCGCGCCAGGATCGCGCATGCCAAGCCTCAGTCATAACGATCCGAGGACTGACCATGTTCGACATAGACGTCGTCACGCTGTCGCGAGTGCAATTCGCGGCGACCGCCATGTACCACTTCCTCTTCGTCCCCCTGACGCTCGGCCTCTCCTTCCTGCTCGCGATCATGGAGAGCGTCTATGTCATGACCGGGCGCGACATCTGGCGCCGCATGACGATGTTCTGGGGCACGTTGTTCGGCATCAACTTCGCCATGGGCGTCGCGACCGGCGTCGTGATGGAGTTCCAGTTCGGCATGAACTGGTCCTATTACAGTCACTATGTCGGCGACATCTTCGGCGCGCCGCTGGCGATCGAAGGCTTGATGGCCTTCTTCCTCGAAGCGACCTTCATCGGCATGTTCTTCTTCGGCTGGGACCGCCTGCCGAAGGTCGGACACCTCGCCGTTACCTGGCTGGTCGCCTTCGGCGCCAACTTCTCCGCGCTCTGGATCCTCATCGCCAATGGCTGGATGCAAAATCCGGTCGGCGGCGTGTTCAATCCCGACACGATGCGGATGGAAATCAGCGACTTCATGGCCGTGATCTTCAATCCGGTCGCGCAGGCGAAGTTCGTCCACACGGTCAGTGCCGGCTATGTCACAGGCTCGATCTTCGTGATGGCCGTGAGCGCGTGGTTCCTGCTGAAGGGCCGGCATCAGGACCTCGCCAAGCGCTCGATGGCCGTTGCCGCCAGCTTCGGCCTCGCGGCCTCGCTCTCCGTCGTCGTCCTCGGCGACGAGAGCGGCTATCTCGCGACCGAGAACCAGAAGATGAAGGTCGCGGCGATGGAGGCCATGTGGCACACCGAGCCGGCGCCGGCCGCGATCAATCTCATCGCCTTCCCGAACATGGCGAAGCAAGACAACAGCTTCGCGATCAGCATCCCCTATGTCCTCGGCATCATCGGCACACGTTCGCTGACGCAGGAACTGCCCGGCATCGTCAACCTCGTCGAGGATGCAAAGGTCAGGATCCGCAACGGCATCACCGCCTATGCAGCGCTGCAGAAGATCCGCGCCGACAAGACCGACAGCGCGGCGCGCGCCACCTTCGACCAGACCTGGCATGACCTCGGCTATGGCCTTCTTCTGAAGCTTCATCGCCCCGATATCGAGAATGCGACCGAGGCCGACATCGCCACCGCCGCGCAACTCACGGTTCCGAATGTGCCGCTGATGTTCTGGGCCTTCCGCATCATGGTCGGGCTCGGCTTCTACTTCATCGGCTTCTTCGCGGTCGCCCTCTTCGTTGCCTCGCGGCACAAGCTCGGCGAGAAGCGCTGGATGCTCTGGGTCGCCCTCTTCAGCATTCCGCTGCCCTGGGTCGCGGTGGAAGTCGGCTGGCTCGTCGCTGAAGCCGGTCGTCAGCCCTGGAGCATCGAAGGCGTGCTGCCGACCTTCTACGCCGCCTCCGGCCTGACGCTCGTCGACCTCTCGATCAGCCTCGCCATCTTCCTGATCCTCTATTCATGCCTCGCGGTGGTCGAGGTGTTCCTGATGCTGCATGCGATCAAGAAGGGGCCGGCCAACCCTGAAGAAACCCTGCCGCAGGGCGCTGGAGTCCTGCCGCTCGCCGTTGCCGCCGGTCCGCAGCGCTAGGCCTGGAGAGAGCTCATGATCCCCTTCGTACCCCTCGACTACATGACGCTGCGCCTCATCTGGTGGCTCCTGCTCGGCGTCCTCCTGATCGGCTTCGCCATCATGGACGGCTTCGACCTCGGCGTCGGGGCGCTGCTGCCCTTCGTCGCCCGCAACGACGACGAGCGCCGGATCGTCATCAACACGATCGGCCCCGTCTGGGAAGGCAACCAGGTCTGGCTGATCCTCGGCGGCGGCGCGATCTTCGCCGCTTGGCCGACGCTCTACGCGGTGTCGTTTTCCGGCTTCTATCTGGCGATGATGGTGATCCTCATCGCCATCATCCTGCGCCCGGTCGGCTTCAAATATCGCAGCAAGATCAGCGACCCGCGCTGGCGCGCAACCTGGGACTGGGCGCTGTTCGTCGGCGGCTTCATCCCGGCGCTGATCTTCGGCGTCGCGGTCGGCAACGTGCTGCGCGGCGTGCCCTTCCGCTTCGACGATGCGTTGCGGCCGATCTATGAAGGCGGCTTCTTCGGACTGCTGATGCCCTTCGCGCTGCTTGCCGGTCTCGTCAGCCTCGCCATGCTGGTCGCGCACGGCGCTTCGATGATCATGCTGAAGACGAGCGGCGCGATCTACGAGCGGGCGCGGGTCTTTGGCAGCTACGCGGCGCTGGCGGCGATCGTCCTCTTTGCGCTCGGCGGCATCTGGGTGGCCCTTGGGCTCGATGGCTATGTGGTCACCAGCGTCCAGGACGTGGGCGGCCCGTCGAACCCGCTCGGCAAGACGGCGGTCGCACAAAGCGGCGCCTGGATTGCCAATTATGGCCGTCATCCCTGGATGATCATCGCCCCGCTGCTCGGCTTCCTGGGCAGCGCGATCGCGCTCTTCGCCTATGCCCGCCGCATCGCCCCGCTCGCCTTCATCGGCACTGCGACGGCAATCGCCGGCATCATCTCGACGGCGGGCCTGTCGCTGTTCCCGTTCCTGCTGCCATCCTCGCTTGATCCGAATGCCAGCCTGACGGTGTGGGACGCGTCGTCCTCGCATCTGACGCTGTGGATCATGCTGCTGGCGACCGTCGTCTTCCTACCGATCGTCCTCGCCTACACCGCGTTCGTCTATCGCGTGATGCGGGGCAAGGTCACGACGGAAAGCCTCGGCAAGAACCCCAACGCCTACTGAAATCGGAGCACAGCCATCATGTGGTACTTCTCCTGGATCCTCGGCATCAGCCTGGCCTGCGCTTTCGCGATCCTCAATGCGATGTGGTACGAGATGCGCGACGACAGTCCGTCCGGCCGCGAGGCCGCGCCCGCGCGCAAGCGGCGCTGACCGATCCCTTCCGGTCGGCCCGCCGCCGATCGGGAGGCAGACTGGCCCGCCGCACCCAATGCGGCGGGTCTTTTCATAAGCGCCTGATCGGCGGCCGCTCTATTCGAAGAAGCCGAGCCGGCGCAGCAGATAGAGCACGAACACCGACGCTCCTCCGGCAATGCCGACCGCGACCATCGTGCCGTGTCCGCCTTTTTCCAGCCAGAGATCGCTCGTGTTCATGCCGAAAATGCCGGTGACGAGCGTCGCAGGCATCAGCATGGCGGTCAGGATCGACAGCACATAGAGATGGCGGTTGGTGTTGTTGGCGATCTTCGCCGCAATCTCGTCCTGCAGGAAGCGGGCGCGGTCCTGAATCTCCAGCACCTCCTGGTCGAGTGCCTCGATCCGACGGAACAGCCGCTCGGCCGCCGCGCGCGAACCGGCCTGGACCATGGTGTCGCGATGTTCCTCGGCGAAATGCTGCAGAATACCGCGAAATCCCGCGAGCTGGCGCCGAAGACGGACGGCGGTGCGGCGGAGCGGTGCCAACCGGCGCGCCTCGTCATGCAGGCGGTCGTCAAGGACACGATCCTCGATCGAATCGGCCGTCAGGCGGAGATCGCGCAGCGTCTCGGCGATCGCCCGCAGCACCTGCGCGATCATCAGTTCGAACAGCGCGACAGGTCCGCCAACGACATGGCCAGCATCGATCCGTCCACGCATCAACGCCGCCGAGCGCACCGGGTGGCGGCGGCCCGAGACGAGAAACCCGTCTCCGAGCACGAAGCGCATCGGCGCCGCTCGAAGGCCGTCGTCGTCCGGATCGTGCACCGTGTCGATGAAGACACCCCAGACGGCATGCTCGTCGCATTCGAGCAGCGCGTTTTCGTCATTGGCCAGAAGCGCCGCGCGCGCCGCTGCGGGAAGGCCCGACGTCTTGTCGATCCAGTCGCGCGCCAGCCGGTCGACGAGGTCGAGATGGAGCCACAGGAAACCGTCATCGGGATCGAACAGTTCGAACGGCTCGTCGACGGGCCGTGCCCTCGCCTTGCCGGCGGCATCGAAGCGATAGAGCCAAATGACGCCCGACGGCGGCCGGCCGGAAGGCGGCGGCGTCGGCGCCGGACTTTGTGAAAAGGTCTGCAGGGTCATGACCAAGACGTCGCCACCCCATTCTGCCGAACGCATGCGATGTCCGGTCGTGACGGGTTCGACGCCAGCAAAGCACGAACCGCCGAACATATCATGACAGTAACGCGGCACCGGACGAGGCGGGACGGGCTGCCGCCGCCACCACGGCCAACACGGTTTCGGCAGCGATGGTCGCCGCCGGAACACCGCCCGTCGACATCAGCGCGTCGAGCCGCGCGAAACGCTCCAGTTGCGCCCCTCGCGCCGGGCCGCCCGAAAGCAGCGGCGCCAGTGCATCGGCGAGGGGCCCGGGCGCGCAATCCTCCTGCAGCAATTCCGGCACTGCCGCTTCGCCCAGCACGATGTTTGGCAAAATCACGGTGGGCGTCACCAGGACACGGCGGGCGATGAACGCCTCCCACGCGGGCAGGCGATAGGCGCCGACGGTCGGCACGCCGGCGAGCGCGAGTTCGAGCGTCACGGTGCCGGAGGCCGCGAGCGCGGCGCGCGCCACTCGAAACGCCGCTTGCCGCGCCACCTCGCCGGTGACGATCCGCGGTGTAACCGGCCAGCCCGCCGTCGCCGCCTCGAGCGATTCTTGAAGACGCGGCAGGGTCGGCAGCACCAGTTCGAAGCGCTGGCCCTGGGCGGCAAGGCGGCCGAGCGCGGCACCGAAGATCGGCGCCAGCGCCGCAACCTCGCGGCGGCGGCTGCCGGGAAGCACCAGCAGCACCGGCGGCTCGCCATCGCGCCGCAGTTGATCGTCCGGCCCCGGCCGCAGCCGGTCGAGCTCGCCGAGGAGCGGGTGGCCGACATAGGTGGTCGGCGGACCGCCCAGCCGCGCCATCACCGCCGGCTCGAAGGGAAACAGCGCCAGGACGTGATCGATGACGCCGCGCATGGCCCGCGCCCGTCCCGGCCGCCAGGCCCAGACGGTCGGGGCGACATATTTGACGATCGGCAGCCCCGGCAGACGCCGCCGCACGCGGGCCGCGACGCGGTGGGTGAAATCCGGCGCGTCGACGAGAACGAGCACATCCGGCGGATCGGCAACGATCGCCGCGACGGTCTGGCGCAGCCGGCCGATGAGGGCCGGCAGCTTGCCGACGACTTCGCCGATGCCTATCGCGGTCAACTCGTCCATTGGATAGAGGCTGGTGAGCCCGGCCTCGGCCATCCTGCTGCCGCCGATGCCGCGAAAGACCACACCGTCGGTGGCCTTTTCGGCCAGCGCGCGCATCAAGGGTCCGCCGAGCGCATCGCCCGATTCCTCGCCGGCGATGATGAAGACATCAAGCGGCCGCACGGCGGGAAGGCTCATGCCTCGATCCCGACGACGAAGAGACCGCTGGCATCGGCCGCGGCAATCATCGCCGCCGCCTCGACCGCCATCACGCCACCGGCTTCAACCGCAATACCGGCGAGGCCGGCGCGCGCGGCGCCTTCGACCGTACGGATGCCGAGCGATGGCAGGTCGAGCCGGCGATCCTGGCCAGGCTTCGGCGCCTTGACGAGGACACCCGAGCGCGCGCCGAGGCCGACCCGGCCGAGCGCCCGGATGCTGGCGCAGCGCTCGAGCATCAGATCGGTGCCTTCGGCTGCCTCCACCGCCTGGACATGCCGCGCCGCGACGACGACGCCCTGCCCGACATCGAACGGCCCCAGCGCCCGAACCAGCGCAAGCCCGATCCGCGCATCATCCTCGTCGACCGGACGCATCGCGACACGGCCGAGCTGGCCTGCCGGCAACAACAGGTCCGGCGCGATCTCATGCGCACCGACGAGCTCGAACCCCTGTTCCTCGAAATAGGCACCGATGCGGGAGAGCAGGTGATCATCGCCGCCGCGGAGCGCCCTTATGAAGCGCGGCAACACGCGCAGCATCGTCCAGTCCGGCCGAAGGCTGAGAATGCGCGGGCGCATGACATAGCCGAGCATCACCACCTGGCGGCAGCCATGTCGGCGAAGCGCGGCAAGGGCTCCGCCGACGGCGCCGAGCGACAGCCATTCCGTCGGAAGGCCGGCTCGGGACACGGCCTTCGGATCGGCAAAGCCGCGCAGGGGCAAGAGAACGACGTCGCGTCCGTCGCGGATCGCCGATTCGGCCACGGCGAAGGGAAAGGCGCCGCCGCCGCAAATGATGCCGAGCGGCGCGCTCGCAGCGGAAGCGGCGGCCGGAGACACGGCCGGCGCCTCAGGCGTCGTCGTCGTGATGCTCGGCGGCACTGCGCGGCACCGTGATCCGCCGCTTGCCGCGCTGGCGGATGAATTCGACGATGTGCATCACGTTCTCGTCTTCGGCATAGGTCGCGGCAACGGCCTCGACGCGATCGACAAGATAGCCCTGTCCGGAGAAGAGATCGCGATAGGCGGCGCGCAGGCGCTGGATCTGCGGCCGCGTGAACCCGCGCCGCTTCATGCCGATGATATTCAGACCGCCGAGCCCTTCGGCGCCTTCGCGGATTGCGCCGAAAGGAATGATGTCGCGCCAGACGGGGACGAGACCGCCGACGATCGCATGGTCGCCGATGCGCACGAACTGATGCAGGGCGCAGAGACCGCCCATGAACACGTTGTTGCCGATGGTGACATGGCCGCCCATCGTGGCGCAGTTGGCGAGTATCACGTCGTTGCCGAGCGTGCAGTCATGCGCGACATGGACGCCGGTCATCAGGAAGCAGCGATCGCCGATCCGCGTCTCGCGGCTGCCGACGGAGCCGAAATTGATGGTGACGTTCTCGCGGATGACGCAGTCGGCACCGATGACGACGGAGCCGGGTTCGCCCTTGTAGTGCACCGATTGCGGGGTGCCGCCGATCGAGGCGAACGGGCTGATCGCGGTGCGGGCACCGACGCTCGTGTTCCCTGCGATCGAGACGTGATTGTTGAGGACGACACCGTCGCCGAGCACGACGTCACGCCCGACAAAGGCAAAGGCGCCGATGCTGACCTCGGCGCCGAGCTTGGCACCGTCCTCGATCACCGCCGTGGGATGGATTGTGGACATGGAACTCCGTTACTGCCCCACCAGCATGGCGCTGATGTCGGCTTCGGCGACCTTGACGCCGTCGACCTTGGCCTCGCTCTGGAAGCGCCAGAGATTGCCGCGGTTCTTGATCTTGCGCACGTGGTATTCGAGCACGTCGCCGGGCTCGACCGGTTTGCGGAACTTGCAGTTGTCGATCGTCAGGAAATAGACGAGCTGCGGCTTCCCCGCGCGGGCCGCAAGACAGATTGCGCCGGCGGTCTGGGCCATGCCCTCGATGATCAAGACGCCCGGCATCACGGGCTTGCCGGGGAAATGACCCTGGAAATGCGGTTCGTTGATCGTCACGTTCTTGATGCCGATCGCGCTGTTGTCGCCATCAATCTCGATGATCCGATCAACGAGCAGGAAGGGGTAGCGATGCGGCAGCAGTTCGAGGATCCGCGCGATGTCTGCGGTGCCGAGGCTTTTCGTTTCCTCGCTCATCAACCCTCTCTCCCCTCGTCGTCCTTGGGCTGCGCCCCGGCGCGCTGAGCGAGACGCCGGAGTGCGAGTTCCTCGCGGTACCATTCCTTTATCGGACGCGCCGGCGCTCCGCCATAGCGACCGCCGGCGGCAAGATCGTCCTTGACGCTCGCCGTCGCTGCGACCTGGGCGCCGTGACCGATCACGACATGGCCGTTGACGCCGGCCTGGCCGCCGATCACGACGAAATCCCCGAGCGTGGCACTGCCGGAAATGCCGACCTGCGCAACGATGACGCAATGGCGCCCGATCTGCACATTGTGACCGATCTGGACCTGGTTATCGATCTTGGTCCCCTCGCCGATCACCGTGTCGCGATTGGCGCCGCGATCGACGGTCGTCCCGGCGCCGATCTCGACATCGTCCTGGATCACGACACGGCCGACCTGCGGCACCTTGGCGTGGCCCTTGCCGCTCATCAGATAACCGAAGCCGTCCTGGCCGATCCGCACGCCGGGATGCAGGATGACACGATTGCCGACCAGGGCGTGGACGACTGTCGTGCCGGCGCCGACATGGCTGTCACGGCCGATTCGGACGCCAGGCCCGATCACCGCCGTCGGCCCGATGACGGTGCCGCGGCCGATCTCGGCACCAGCGCCGATCACAGCGCCGGGCTCGACGGTGACGCCGTCTTCGAGGCGCGCGTCGGGATGGACATGGGCCGCTGGCGAAACCCCGGATCCGAAAAGCGGCTGCGGGCGCAGCGCTTCCGGAAACATCAGCCGAAGCACGGCGACATAGGCATCATGCGGCCGCGCGCTTTCGAGCGCCACCACACCAGCCGGCACCATGGGCGCATGCTTGGCGGTGGCCAGGCATGCTGCGGCGCGCGTTTCGGCAAGCAGCGGCAGATAGCGCGGACTGTCGATGAAAGTGAGGTCGCTCGGTGTGGCGAGGTCCAGTGGCGCGACGCCGTGGATGCGCCTTCCGCCGTCAGCTCCTTCAGGGAGCCGCGCGCCGGTCAGCGTTGCGATCTCGGCAAGCGTCGGCGCAACCGCAGGATGGAAGAAGGTGGGATCGGCCATGACCGCAGGAACCCGAGAGTAAGCCTCAAACGCGAAGGACCGCCGGTGAGCCCGGCGGTCCCTCGAATTGCTATAGGCGATCTCAGAACTGGGTGCCAGCGCTGAAGCGGAACAGCTGGGTCTGGTCGAACGAAGCCTTGGTAATGGCTTGGCCGAAGTCGCCGCGCAGCGGACCGAAGGGCGAATTCCAGATGATCGAGACACCGACCGACGAACGGATCATCGAACTATCCTCGATATTGAGGTTGTCGAGGCCGTCATAGCCGAACAGCGTACCGGCATCGGCGAAGACCGCGCCGCGCAGGCCGAACTCTTCCGGCAGGACCGGCAGCGGGAATTGGACCTCGACCGTGGCGTTGTAGAAAGTCGTGCCGCCAATCGCGTAGGTGTCTTCGAGGCCGACATAACGAGCGCCGTAACCGAAGGATGCGAAGCCGCGGATCGTCTCGCCGCCACGATAGAAGTTGTCCAGAACCTGAACCTGCTGGCCGCCCAACCCGGTGATGTTACCGGCGCCGACCTTGACGAGGCCGACGAGGTCGGAGTCGGGCATCAACTCCTTGTAGTAGCGGGCATCGATGGTCGAGCGAACGAACTGGCCGTCACCGCCGACGCCGGCGAAGTCCTGCGCGAGCCGGAAGAAGGCGCCGCTGCGCGGCTCCTGGTAGTTGTCGATCGTCGAGTAGGTGAGCGTGTAGCCGACCGACGAATTGATCCAGGTACCGAGCGGATACAGCTCGGCGAAAGCCGGCCAGTCGAGGATGTACTGCGAGCCCCATGACGTCACGTCACGCTGCGCCAGCTTGTAGTTGAACTGGACGTCGAAGTCGTCGGTGATCGGCAGTCCGAGCCGGATGGTGCCGCCGGCCGTATTCATGTTGTACGGACGGTAGCTGGTCTCTTGCGCCTGATTGTACAGGAGGTCGAAACCAAGCGACATGCGGCGACCGAGGAAGAACGGCTCTGTGAAGGCGAGATTGAACGTGCGGTCCGAAGCGCCGCCGCCGACAGAGACCTTCAGATACTGGCCGCGACCGAGGAAGTTCTTTTCCGTCAGAGCGATCGTTGCGATGAAGCCGCCGCCATTGTCGGTCGTGTAGCCGCCGCCGACCGAGAACGAACCGGTGGACTGGTCCTCGACATTGACGACGATGATCACGCGGTCCGGAGCACTGCCCGGCTGCGTCGTGATGTTGACCGTCTTGAAGTAGCCGAGCGCCTTCAGCCGCCGCTCGGCCTGATCGACCAGGACGCGGTTGTAGGCATCGCCTTCCGAGACCTGGAACTCGCGCCGGATGACATAGTCACGGGTACGGGTGTTGCCGCGAATGTCCAGCCGCTCGACATAGAGCCGCGGACCTTCGTCGACCAGGTAGGTCAGGTTGATGGTGTGGTTCTCGTAGTTGCGGTCACCGCGCGGACGAACCTGGGCGAAGGAATGGCCCTGCTCGAGCAGCGCGACGCTGATCGCTTCGGTCGACTTCTCGACGAGCGTCGAATTGAACACCGAACCCGACTTGGTCCTCACATACTTCATCAGCGGCGGGCCGGCGATGTCGGAGACCGAGCTGTCGACGGCGATCGTACCGAAGCGGTACCGTGCGCCCTCGTCGACCGTGACGGTGATGTTGTAGCGATTGCGCGCCTCGTCAAAGACCGCGTCGGTGCTGACGATCCGGAAATCGGCAAAGCCATTGCGCATGTAGAAGCGACGGATCAACTCGGCGTCCGACTGCAGCTTGGCATCGTCGAACTGGTCACGCTTGGAGAACCAGGACGTGAAATTCGTCCGCTTGATCGTCATGATGTTGCGCAGGCGACCCGACGAGAACGTCTTGTTGCCGACGAAATTGATGGAGGAGATGCCGGTGCGCGACCCTTCGTTGATCTTGAAGACCACGTCGGTGCGGCCACTTTCGCGCGGCTGGGTCGAAACCCCGACCGTCGCCTCGGCGCGGCCGTTGCGCTTGTAGAGCTCCTTGAGGCGCTCGACGTCAGACTGCAGCTTGGCATCATTGAGGACGCCGCGCGGCTTGGTCTCAACCACCGAGGACAGCATGTCGTCCTTGAGCTTCTTGTTGCCCTCGAACTTCACGTTGCCGACGATGTTGTTTTCGCTGACGGAAACGACCAGCTGATTGCCGCGGCGATTGATCTTCACGTCCGAGAACAGGCCAGTCGCGTAGAGCGCCTTGACCGATGCGTTGACATCCTCGGAGGAGAAATTCTTGCCGGGCTCGATCGTCACATAATTCTTGACGGTCTCGGAATCGATGCGGGAACTACCCTGCACGACGATGCTGCTGACGACCTCGGCTCGGGCCGGAGTGGCCCCGATGAGCGACACCTGCGTGAACAGTGCCAGGGCTGCGATCGCCAAAAACGCGGCGCGGGCGGCCCCCCGGGTGAAAGTCCTGAACAAATACATGGGGTTCAAACGCCCTTTTCGATTCCGACTTTCCAGCCTTCAACGGAGCCTGAGCCCCTCAAGACTGAACCACTCTAAAAGTTTGTGGCAGGCTTTGACCCCAATCGCAAGCCGAGGGTCAGAGTGCCACGGGAGAATTTAACCGTCCGTTGCCGTGGCGCCACGGATGGCGATGCGGCGCACAATCGCGAGCGATCTTCGCCTAAAGCGATGTCAGATGGATGATATCGTTCCAGGTCGTGAAGAGCATCAGCATGACCACGGCGGCCAGTCCGATGCGGAAGCTGATGTCCTGGGCCCGCGCGCTGAGCGGCCGGCCGCGGATCGCCTCGATCGCGTAGAAGAGAAGATGCCCGCCATCGAGCATCGGCACCGGGAACAGGTTGAGCAGCCCGATGCTGACCGACAGTACGGCAGCGAGGTTAACGAGGGCTGCGAAACCGAGGGTCGCGACCTGGCCGGACACCTGGGCAACCCGAATCGGTCCACCGAGTTCGTCGGTCGATTCCCGTCCAGCGAAGAGCCCGCCGATATAGGCGAAGGTCCGGTCGATGACGAACCACGTTTCGCGGGCGCCCATCCACACCGCCTCGGGGAAGGCGTAGCGCTCGGTGGTGACATTGGCGCCGGTGGCATCGCGCGACAGGCCGAGTTGGCCGATTCGATGGACATTGCCGAAACGGTCGGTGACCTCGCGCCGCTCCGGGGTCGCCGCCAGCGTCACCTTCTGGCCGCTGCGATCGACGACCACGGTGAGGGGAAGATCGGCGCTGGTGGAGACGATGCGCTGCAGATCGTTGAACGTCTCGATCTTCGAGCCGTCGATGGTGAGGATGAGGTCGCCCGACTTGAAGCCGGCCTTCTCGGCGGCACTCCCGGGGACGACCTGATCGACGCGGGCCGTCGTGACCTCGCGGCCATAGATCGTGAAAATGACGGCGAAGATAGCGATCGCGAGCAGGAAATTGGCGAAGGGGCCGGCGGCGACGATCGCGGCGCGCTGCCAAAGCGGCTTGCCGAAGAAGGTGTCGCGGCGCTCGTCCTCGCTGAGCGCATCGAGCGTCGCCCGATCGGGTGTCGAGGCGGCGTCCTCGTCGCCAAGGAACTTGACGTAGCCGCCGAGCGGGATCGCCGAGATCTTCCAGCGCGTGCCGTGGCGATCGTTGAACCCGACGAGTTCGGGACCGAAGCCGATCGAGAATGCCTTGATCTTGACGCCGCACCAGCGCGCGACGAGGAAATGGCCGAGTTCGTGGAAGAACACGACGGTCGTGAGGACAAAGAGAAACGGGATCAGATAGCCGAGTGTCCCCGTTCCGAAATGCCCGATCTGGCCGAGAGCTTCCATTCGTAGACGATCCTCTTCGCTGTGCGCCGAAAGCGCTTCAACCCGCGGCGAGCCGGCGGCGCGTGGCGATGACCTCGCGCGCCAGTCGGCGGCCTTCGGCGTCGACCGCGAGCGCCGCCGCCACCGAATCGACCGGCATCATGGCGGCCGCATTCACCGACCGGTCGAGCGCCTCCGCCACGGTCGCGGCGATATCGAGGAAGCCGATCTCGCCCGACAGGAAGGCTTCGACCGCCACCTCGTTGGCAGCATTCAGGATATTGCTGTCCCGGTTGCCGCCCGACAAGGCCGCACGCGCCAAGGCGAGTGCTGGAAAGCGCTCCAAATCCGGCTTTTCGAAGGTGAGCGTCCCGATCGAGACCAGATCGAAGGGCTTGGTCTCCGCCGCATAGCGCTTCGGCCAGCCGAGGCAATGGCCGATCGGAATGCGCATATCCGCTGCGCCGAGCTGGGCGAGGATCGACCCGTCGGCATAGGTGATCCAGCCATGCACGACCGATTGCGGGTGGATGACGACGTCGAGGCGCTCGGATGGCAATCCGAACAGGTAATGCGCCTCGATGACCTCCAGTCCCTTGTTCATCATCGTGGCCGAATCGATCGTGATCTTGCGGCCCATCGACCAGCGCGGATGGTTGAGCGCCTCGGCGATGGTCGCGCGACGCATGGCTTCCATCGACGATTGCCGGAACGGCCCGCCCGAGGCCGTCAGCGTGATCCGTGCGACGGCCGGCATGTTCTCGGTCTCGAGCGCCTGGAAGACGGCATTGTGCTCGGAATCGACCGGCAGCACATGGACGCCCGCCGCTTCGGCGCGACCGAGAAAGAAGGCGCCGGCGCAGACGAGGCATTCCTTGTTGGCGAGCGCGATATCGGCTCCGGCATCGATGGCGGCGATCGTCGGCGCGAGGCCGGCCGCCCCGACGATGGCAGCGACGACGAGATCGGCCGGACGCGACGCCGCCTCGATGACCGCCGCCTCCCCGGCCGCAGCCTCGATGCCGGTGCCTTCGAGCGCGGCGCGAAGCGCCGGATAGGCGCTTTCATCGGCGATGACCGCGATGCGGGCGCCGAGGCGGATCGCGGTGTCGGCGAGTTCGCGGGCGCGGGTTCCGCCGGTCACGGCTTCCACCGCGAAGGCTTCCGGACGGCCGAGGATCACGTCGGCGGTGCTGGCGCCGACCGAGCCGGTGGCGCCAAGGATGGAGATTCGGCGTTGCGCGCTCTCGTTGCGAGGCGCGCGGCCGAGGGTGACGGGTGTTTTCACCAGACGAGAACTCCGGCGGCGATATGCTCAGCACCGGAATGCAGCCATCCGACGACGAGCGCAAGCGCCCCGGCGAAGACGAGACCGTCGACCCGGTCCATCATGCCGCCATGGCCCGGGATGATGCCGCTCGAGTCCTTCTTGTGAAAATGGCGCTTCACGGCGGATTCGAACAGATCGCCGGCCTGGCTCGCCAGCGACAGCAGGACGAGCACGCCCGCGAGGCCGAGACTGACGCCAACATCGCTGAAGATGGCCGCGACCAGCGCTGCGGCGACGCCGCCGACGAGGCCGCCGATCGAGCCGGACCAGGTCTTCTTCGGCGAGATGCGCGGCCAGAGCTTCGGTCCGCCGAGTGCTCGACCGGCGAAGAAGGCGAAGCTGTCGGTTCCCCAGACGAGGATCAGCAGGATGATCAGCGCCTCGAAACCGAACACAGGATCGGCCCGCAGCGCAGCAATCGAAACGCCGAGCGCCGACGCATAGACGGCGCCGCCGGCGAGCCAGGCCGAGCGCGACAAGAGCCCCACCAATACGGCCCCGGCAAGCGCCACCAGCGATCCGGCGAGTGCCCCTTCGATGCCGGCGACCGGGACGGACGCGATGACGAAGACGAGCCCGGCGAGGACATCCGCCGTTCTGGGCATCAATCCACTGGAGCGACCGACCAGATGGGCCCATTCAGCGAAGACGATCGCCGCGCCGGCGCCAACGAGAATGAACAGCGGCCAGGAGCCCCACCAGGCCGCAGCCACCGCAAGCGGCAACAGCACGGCCGAGGAGGCGAGACGAGGGCCGAGATCAGCGTTGCCCGGACGGCCGGCGCCGGGCTGAGGCACCGGCGCGCCGCTCAAGTGCTTCTCCGCGCGGCAATGCCGCCGAAACGACGCGCGCGGTTCGAATATTCCTTGACGGCCTCGATATAGGCGGCGCGATCGAAATCCGGCCAATAGAGCGGCATGAACACCAGCTCGGCATAGGCCGCCTGCCAGAGCAGGAAGTTCGACAGCCGCATCTCGCCGCTGGTGCGGATGACGAGATCGGGGTCCGGCATGAAGGCGGTATCGAGATGCGCGGCGATCACGCGCTCGTCGACGGCATCAGCCGACAGCCGCCCGGCCTCGACCTCGATGGCGACGGCCTGCATCGCCCGTGTGATCTCGTCACGGCCGCCATAATTGAAGGCGATCACCAGCGTCAGCCCGTCATTATGCGCCGTCAGCGCTTCGGCATGGTCGAGCAGCGAGCAGATATCGGCCGTCAGACGATCTCGGTTGCCGATGACGCGAACGCGGACATTCTTGGCGCGGAGCTCGGCCAGATCGCGCTGGATGAAGAGGCGCAGCAGCCCGAACAGGAACTGGATCTCGAGCGGCGGCCGCGCCCAGTTTTCCGATGAAAAGGAAAACAGCGTCAGGTAGGAGACACCGAGCTCGCGCGAGGTATCGACGGCGGTGCGCACCGCGTCCATGCCACGGCGGTGCCCCTCGGTGCGGGTCAGGCCCCTGCCCTGCGCCCAGCGCCCGTTGCCGTCCATGATGATCGCGACATGGCGCGGGATGCTGAGACCACCCGCATCCCGTTCTGCCGGCGTCGCCAGGATCTCGGCGCCCGAATCATTGGCCTTCGAGTTCATGGCTGCGCCAAAGCCTGTCAGAGTTGCAGGATCTCTGCTTCTTTCGCCGCGAGCACCGCGTCGATCTCGGCGATGGTCTCGTCGGTCAGCTTCTGGATCTTCTCCGTCAGCCGCCGGCTCTCGTCCTCGCCGAGGCCGTCGGCCTCGCTCTTCTTCAGTCCGTCCATGCCGTCGCGGCGGACATGGCGAACCGCCACGCGCGCGCCTTCAGCATATTTGTGCGCAGCCTTCACGAATTCCTTGCGCCGGTCATTGTTCAGCTCGGGGATCGGAATCCGGAACACCGCGCCTTCGACGATCGGATTGAGGCCGAGGCTCGACTCACGGATCGCCTTCTCGACGGCCTGCGCCGTTCCGCGGTCCCAGACCTGCACGGTGATCAGCCGCGGCTCAGGCACGTTGACGGTGGCTAGCTGGTTCAGCGGCATCACCGAGCCATAGACGTTGACGGTGATCGGATCGAGCATGCTCGATGAGGCGCGGCCCGTACGCAGGCCCGAGAGATCGGCCTTGAAGGCGTTGACGGCGCCCTGCATGCGGCGGCTCAGATCATCGAAGTTCATGACATCCTCTTTATTCTTGGCGACGGCGCCGAGAGCGCGGGCGCTTCACTGCTCGTATTGCCCGGTCGCGCCCGCCTATTCGTCGGCGATGATCGTGGCGCGACCTTGTCCGTGCAAGACTTCGACAAAGGCGTTCGGAGCCTGGATCGAGAACACGATTAGCGGAATATGGTTGTCGCGAGCAAGCGCCACGGCGGCGGCGTCCATCACCTGCAGCCCGCGCGCCAGCACGTCGGCATAAGTCACGCGGTCGAAACGGACGGCGTTCGGGTCCTTCTTCGGATCAGCGGAATAGACGCCGTCGACATTCGTGCCCTTGAAGAGGGCGTCGCAGCCCATTTCCGCGGCGCGGAGCGCAGCGCCCGAATCGGTGGTGAAAAACGGATTGCCGGTGCCGCCGGCGAAGAGCACGACACGGCCGCGCTTCAGCGCCCGCTCGGCCCGTTGCTGCGAGAAGGTTTCGCAGATCGTCGGCATCGGCACGGCCGAGAAGATACGCGAGGAGATGCCGCGGCGCTCCAGCGCCTCGTGCATGCCGATAGCGTTCATCACGGTGGCCAGCATGCCCATATGGTCGCCGGCGACACGGTTGCCGCCCGCCTTGGCGATGGTCATGCCGCGGAAGATGTTGCCTCCGCCGACGACCAGAGCAACCTCGACTCCGGATTCGACCGCCTGCCCGACTTCCCCAGCGATGCGATCGACGACCTTTTCGTCGATGCCGAACGACTGGGAACCGAGCAGAGCCTCCCCCGAGACCTTGAGGAGCACGCGTCGAAACCGGGCGGGTGCCGCCATACCGTTGTCCTCGCTGTCGTGAATGGGTAGTTCCCGATACACGAAGGGCGCCGGAATGTCATCCGGCGCCCTTCAGGATTTCTGGCGGAAGCGCTTGTTCCCAGAACTTATTTCGTTCCGGCGACAGCCGCGACTTCGGCGGCGAAGTCACTCTCTTCCTTCTCGATGCCCTCGCCGAGGCGATAGGCGACGAACTCGGTGAGCTTGATCGGCGCGCCGACATCGGCTTCGGCCGCCTTCAGCGCCTTTTCGACCGTCAGGTCGGGATTGATCACGAAGGCCTGCAGCAGCAGAACGACTTCCTCGTAGTACTTGCGGACACGGCCCTCGACCATCTTCTCGATGATCGCCTCGGGCTTGCCCGATTCGCGCGCCTGCTCGGCATAGACGGCGCGCTCGCGAGCGACGATCGCCGGATCGAGCGCGTCGGTGTTGACCGAAAGCGGGTTGGCGGCGGCAATGTGCATCGCGATCTGGCGGCCGAGCGCCAGGAGCTTGTCCTTGTCGCCGGTCGACTCGAGGCCGACGAGCACGCCGATCTTGCCGAGGCCCGGCGCCGTGGCGGCGTGGACATAGGTCGCGACGACGCCATCGGAAACCTGGACGCTGGACGAGCGGCGGAGATTCATGTTTTCGCCGATGGTGGCGACCGCCTCGGTGATGGTCTCGGCGACCGTCTTTTCCGAGCCCGGGAAGGCGGCTGCAGCAACCGCGGCGGTCGAGCCGTCGGTGGCGAGCGCGGCCTTGGCGACGTTCAGCACGAGCTGCTGGAACTCGGCATTGCGCGCGACGAAATCGGTCTCGGAATTGACCTCGACCAGCACGGCGCCGTTGCCCGACGCGGCGACGCCGACGAGGCCCTCGGCCGCGACTCGGCCCGCCTTCTTGGCGGCCTTGGCGAGGCCCTTGGTGCGCAGCCAGTCGATCGCAGCCTCGACATCGCCCGAAGTCTCGGTCAGCGCCGTCTTGCAGTCCATCATGCCCGCGCCGGTCTTTTCGCGCAGGTCCTTCACCATCGAAGCGGAAATAGCCATGGTCTGCCTCGTTCCTTGTTTTTCTAACGAACAGCCGGGCGAAGGGCGCCCGGCTGCGTCGTGTCACCATTCATGAGCCGCCGCCCGTACGGGCGGCGCAAGCGATCAGGCGGCCGATGCCTCGACAGGCTCCGTCACCTCGGTTGCCTCGGGAAGGGCCTCTTCATAGACTTCTTCCTGGGCGCCGAGATCGAGGCCCGACTGGCCAGCGGCACGCGAGATGCCGTCAAGCGCCGCACGGGCGATGAGATCGCCATAGAGCGTCAGCGCACGGCCGGCGTCGTCATTGCCGGGGATCGGATAGTTGATGCCGTCCGGATCAGAATTGGAATCAATGATTGCCGCGACAGGAATATGAAGGCGGCGCGCTTCCTGGATCGCCAGCGCTTCCTTGTTGGTGTCGATCACGAACAGAAGGTCGGGAATGCCGCCCATGTCCTTGATGCCACCGAGAGCGTTCTCGAGCTTGTCGCGCTCGCGCGACAGCGTCAGACGCTCCTTCTTGGTCAGGCCCTGCACGTCCGAGGACAGCAGTTCGTCGAGATGACGCAGGCGCTGGATCGAATGCGAGATCGTCTTCCAGTTGGTCAGCATGCCGCCGAGCCAGCGGGAATTGACATAATACTGGGCGCAGCGCTTGGCAGCGGCCGCGACCGGATCCGACGCCTGGCGCTTGGTGCCGACGAACAGCACGCGACCGCCACCGGCGACCGTATCGCTCACCGCCTGCAGGGCACGATGCAGCAACGGCACCGTCTGCGCGAGGTCGATGATGTGGATGTTGTTGCGGACGCCGTAGAGATAGGGCGCCATCTTCGGGTTCCAGCGATGCTTCTGGTGGCCGAAATGGACGCCCGCCTCGAGCAGCTGGCGCATGGAGAAATCAGGAATAGCCATTGAGAACCGTGTCCTTCACCGGTTGAACCTCCGTGGGGAAAGCCGAACGGCGTTCGGCACCGGTGGGTCCCGACAAACGCAATAGCGCCGCCGGAGCCCGAGCCCCACGTGTGGAATGCGCGCCTTATAAGCGTCTAAGGCCAGAAGAGCAAGCTTGACGTCGCCCGATCCACTTCTCATCGTGGCAAAGGGAAATTCGTGATGGCGTCAGGTGCCAGGCCGGGATGCAGCCCGACGGCGACCGCGTCAACCACGAGATCCGCCAAGAGGGTTGAGATGATTGGAGCACCGGGCCGGACGGAGAGCAGCGGCCGGGCGTCTGACTCGAAGATTGATTCGCTGACATCGCTGCGCTTCTTCGCCGCCTTGGCGATCGTCATCCATCACATGAGCGATTTCGGCCTTGCCGCGCCGTTCATGAACACACTGCCGCTCGACAATGGCGTGTCGTTCTTCTTCATGCTTTCGGGCTTCGTTATGTTCCTCGTGTATGCGGACCTGAACGGAGCGCCCGCACGCAAGGCCTATCTGGTCGCACGGATAGCGCGCATCTATCCGCTGCACATTGTGACCTTTGCGCTGCTTTTCGTCCTGCTGGATGGGAACCCCGGCGCGGCCGGCGTTGGCGAAGCCACGTGGCTCTCCGGCATTCTCAACGTGCTGCTGCTGCAGGCCTGGATTCCGATCGGCACGGTGTTCTTCGGCTTCAACAGCGTCAGCTGGACGATTTCGGTGGAGATGTTCTTCTACGTCGCCTTCGTGCTGCTCGTCGTCGACTTCCGCCGCCGATGGCCATACGCCCTCTGCGGAAGCGCCTTGCTCGTGGTCGGGCTGGCGATCGTCTCCGACACCCTTCATCTGGCGAACTACGACGATCTGCTGCACCGCATCAACGCAGCCGGCCTGCTCTATATCAACCCTCTCGCGCGGCTGTTCGAGTTCGTCTTGGGGATGTGCATCGCGCTGGCCTGGCGGACGATCTCGCCGCGGATGCGGATCGATGCACGCTGGGCGACCCTGGCGGAAATCGGCGCTCTGACGATCTTCCTGATCGCCGCGATGCTCGTCGACCCGGTCTCGGCCTGGGTCGAGAGCCGGATCAGCGCATCGTTGAGCGTCTGGGTCTATCACGGCGGCGCTATCTTTCCCGCGACCGCGCTGGTCATTTTCGTGTTCGCCTTCCAGGCTGGACTGCTCAGCGCCCTGCTGCGCCTGCGCGTGCTTGTCTTCCTCGGCGAGATATCCTTCTCGATCTATCTGGTCCACCAGATCCTGCTGCGGTCCTATGCCCTCCACATCGAGGCGTTTCGCGGCCTTTCGGCTCCGGCGACGATCGCGCTCTACCTGGCAGTGGTCCTGCTCAGCTCGGCCCTGCTCTGGCGGTTTGTCGAGGTTCCCGCCCGGTGGCGGATTCGCAACGCCTACAGGCGCCGAACGAGCCAGATGGCAGAGCATGGCGGCGAAGGCGACACGTCAACAGGCCTTCCCCCGACATCCACCGATCGATAGGCCCAGGATCATCGAGCCGGCCGCGCTTCACCTGAGCGAGGACCCGGCATTCCGCATCAGCTGCCGCTCCCGATGATGAACGCAGCCAAGTTCGCCCAGCGGGCGGCGCACGCCACCCCTCGCCTCGCGGGGTCGAGCAGCCTTATAAATGGCGAGGCACCAGCGGGGGGCGGTGGAGACGATGGATACCTTTCGCTGGATGTCGAGTGTCTTCTCGATGATCCTCGGTCTTGGCGTCGCCCGCATTCTCGCCTCCGCCGTGGCGGTATTGCGCGCGCGTCGCCGGGCGAGCCTCGACTGGCTGCCCCTCGCCTGGGCCGGCTTCATCTTCGTGCAGCAGCTGACGCTCTGGTGGAGCCTCGAGGACCTCGCCAATCTCTCGTCGCACTGGACCTATTTCCAGTTTCTCATCCTGGTAGCGCTCGTGCTGACGCTGTTCGTCGCCGCTGCTTCGGTGCTGCCGCCGAGCGAGATCGCCAAGGACGAGAGCCTCCGCCTCTTCTTCGAGCAGGACGGACGCTTCGGCCTCATCGCGCTCGCCGCCTTCAACCTGACGGCGCTGGCGATCAATCACATCTTCTGGTCATCCACATCGACATCCGCCGGCGACGGGCTCAACTTGCTGCTGACCGTGCTGCCGCTGCTCGGTTTCTTCGGGACGCGGCGGGTCCAGGTTGCGGTCACGCTCCTCTATCTGCCGACCATCGCCACCGCAGTGCTGCTGCTCTCGCCGAACAGCTACTGACGCGCCGTCTTCAGAAATCGATTCCGAGTCCGCCGGCATGCTTTTGCGCCGGCGCATCTTCCTCTCAAGGCGCAGCTTCGATCACACCAGCTCCACATGCTCGATGCCGCCGACAGCGCGGAGCGCGCTCGCGATCTGGGGCGAGATCTGGTAGCGGCCGGGCAGTTGCACCTCGACCTCGCGGCTGCCCTCGTCGAGGAGCAGCACCAGGCTGACATCGCCGTCGCCGCCGCGCGGAAGATGGCGCTCAATGCTGGCGAGCGGGCTTTCGGCCCGCAGGAAGACGCGGAGTTGCTTGAGCCCGCCCGACATCTCGTCGAGCGGCTTCACCGAGATGATACGGACGCTGATGCCTTCGGGACGGTCCTCGGCTGCGACCTGGACCACGACCGAGCGGCCGGGCTCGAGCTGATCGCGGAAGGCGTTCAGCGCCTCGGCGAAGAGGATCGCCTCGAACTGCCCGGTCGGATCGGAAAACTGCACGATCCCCATGCGATTGCCGGTCTTGGTCTTGCGCTCCTGCCGGGCCGTCACGGTTCCGGCAAGACGCCCCGCTGCCGCGCCGCGCCTGACGCCCTCGGAGAAATCGGCCCAGCTCTGCACACGCTGCTGCTTCAAGACCGGAGCATATTCATCGAGCGGGTGAGCCGAGAGATAGAATCCGACGACGGCATGCTCGCGCTGCAGCCGCTCGGCCGGCAGCCACGGCTCGGCCGGCGGCAGAACCAGCGGCTCGCCGGCGCCGGCGCCGCCGAAATTGAAGCCGTCCTGCCCGGCGGAGAGATCCTCCACCAGCCGGTTGCCGATGCCCATGATCCGCTCGATGCCGGCGAAGACGCGGGCGCGGTCGCGCTCCAGCGCATCGAAGGCGCCGGCTGCGACGAGGCTTTCCAATGTCCGCTTGCCGAGGACGCGCGGATTGATGCGGGCGGCGAAATCGGCGAGATCGCGGAACGGCCGGCCGGCCCGCGCCTCGACAAGATGTTCGACCGCCTGCCCGCCGACGCCCTTGATGGCGGCGAGTGAATAGAGAATGCGCCCATCCTCGACATCGAACACCGCGCCGGAGCGGTTGACCGAGGGCAGGTCGACCTCGATGCCGAGCCGCATCGCCTCCCGGCGGAAATCGTTGGCCTTGTCCGTGTTGCCCATGTCGAGCGTCATCGACGCGGCGAGGAACTCGGTCGGGTAGTTGGCCTTCATATAGGCGGTCTGGTAGGCGACCAGCGCATAGGCCGCCGCGTGGCTCTTGTTGAAGCCATAGTCTGCGAACTTGGCCAGGAGATCGAAGATCATGTCGGCGCGGTCCTTGGCGAGGCCCTGCGCCACGGCGCCGTCGACGAAGCGGGCGCGCTGTGCGTCCATCTCGGCCTTGATCTTCTTGCCCATGGCGCGGCGCAGCAGATCGGCTTCGCCGAGCGAATAGCCGGACAGGATCTGCGCGATCTGCATCACCTGCTCCTGGTAGATGATGACGCCGTAGGTCTCCTTCAGCACCGTCTCCAGCAGCGGATGCAGATAGTCCGGCTTCTCCTCGCCGTGCTTTCGGGCGTTGTAGACCGGGATATTGTCCATCGGACCCGGTCGATAGAGCGCGACAAGCGCGATGATGTCCTCGAACCGGTCCGGGCGCATGCCGACCAGCGCCTTGCGCATGCCCTGGCTTTCGAGCTGGAACACGCCGACCGTCTCCCCGCGGGTCAGCATGTCGTAGCTCGCCTTGTCGTCGAGCGGCAAAGCGGAAAGATCGAGTCTTATCCCGCGCTTGGCGACGAGCGCTACAGCGGTTTCGAGGACCGTCAGCGTCTTCAGGCCGAGGAAGTCGAACTTCACCAGGCCGGCGCTCTCGACCCATTTCATGTTGAACTGCGTCACCGGCATCGACGAGCGCGGATCGCGATAGAGCGGCACCAGCGCGTCGAGCCGGCGATCGCCGATGACGATGCCGGCGGCATGGGTCGAGGCGTGGCGGTAGAGGCCTTCGAGCTTGCGCGCCATGCCGAGCAGGCGTGCGACCGTCGGGTCCTCGTCGCGGGCGGCGCGCAGGCGCGGCTCGTCCTCGATCGCCTTGTCGAGCGTCACTGGATTGGCCGGGTTCTGCGGCACCAGCTTGCACAGCCGATCGACCTGGCCATAGGGCATCTGCAGCACGCGGCCGACGTCGCGCAGCACCGCGCGCGCCTGCAGCGTTCCGAAGGTGATGATCTGAGCGACCTGGTCGACGCCGTATTTCTGCTGGACGTAGCGGATGACCTCGTCGCGCCGATCCTGGCAGAAGTCGATGTCGAAATCCGGCATCGACACGCGCTCGGGATTGAGGAAGCGCTCGAACAGCAGCGCGAAGCGCATCGGATCGAGATCGGTGATCGTGAGCGACCAGGCGACGAGCGAGCCGGCGCCCGAGCCGCGGCCCGGCCCGACGGGAATGCCCTGGGCCTTCGCCCACTGGATGAAGTCGGCGACGATGAGGAAATAGCCGGGGAACTTCATCTTCTCGATGACGCCGAGCTCGAAGGCGAGCCGCTGCTCATAGTCCTCGCGCGTCAGACCCGGCGCGGTCCCGTGGGCGGCAAGGCGGCGTTCGAGCCCTGACCGCGCCATTTCGCGCAGCGCCTCGATCTCGGCGGCCTCGGCAGTTGCAGCGTCGGCATCGGCGCCGGCGAAGCGCGGCAGGATCGGCTTCCGCTTCGTCGGCCGATAATGGCAACGCAGCGCAATCTCGACCGTGTTGGCGGTTGCCTCCGGCAGGTCCGAAAACAGCGCCAGCATCTCGGCGCGGCTCTTGAAATAATGCTCTGGCGTCAGGCGGCGGCGCTTTTCCTCGGCGATCACAGCACCCTCGGCGATGGCGATCAGCGCGTCATGGGCCTCATAGTCGTCGCGCTTCGGGAAAAACGGCTCGTTGGTCGCAACGAGCGGAAGGCCTTCGCGATAGGCGAGCGCGACGAGATCGGCCTCGATGGCCTCGCTCTCCGCGCCATGGCGCTGCAATTCGACATAGAGGCGGTCACCGAAGGTGGCAGCAAGCCGCCGCAGCCGCGCTTCGGCGACACCGCCCTGCGCCGCGCGCAGCGCCTGGTCGATCGGTCCCGCCGCCCCGCCGGTCAGGATGATCAGGCCCCCGTTCGCCGCCTCGAGATCGGCAAGCGCGACATGCGGACGATCGGCGGCGTCGGTCTCCATGAAAGCGCGCGAGACGAGACGGACGAGGTTCCAATAACCCTCCTCCTCCGCGGCAAGCAGGACCATGTCGGCGAGCGGCTTCTGGGCGCCGATCGCCTTGCGGGCCGGCTCGAACCCATCGTCGAAGGCGATGGCCAGCTGGCAGCCGATGATCGGCTGGATGCCGGTCTCGGCCATCTTCTCGGAAAATTCGAGCGCTCCGAAGAGATTACCCGTGTCGGTCAGCGCCAGCGCCGGCATGCGATCGGCACTGGCCAGCTTGGCGAGGGTCTTCAGCGGAAGCGCGCCCTCGAGCAGCGAATAGGGCGAATGAACGCGGAGATGCACGAAGCCGACATCACCGATCGCCGCCTGCCGTCCATCCATCGCACCACCCTCGTCCCATCGACCCCACGCACCGGTTATCGGCGAGTCGGCGTCCGCCCGTCCACCGGCCGGACCGTCGCAAGGGACCCGGGAGACCGAGCCCGGCGGCCGCTCAGACGATGTGGACGATGAGATCAGACCAGAGCGAGATCATGGCAACGAACGAGGCGAGCGCAGCAAGGGCAGCAACATCACGGATCAGCATCGACATCGTCTTATCCTCCGAAACCACCAGGATATCCGCATATGTTCATGTTTTGTTCTCGTCGTCAACAGCCGTTCTCCTGTCCGAAAGGATAGGCGTCGCCGCCTCCTGCGCCGTCACGATCCTCGTCCGGGCGCGCCGGTCCGCGGCGGCATCGGGCTATGGGTGAGGTCGTGATGCCGGCGCTGCCTGCCGCCCCGTCGGCGGGGTCCGCCTCCTCCTGCCGGGATGGTTCGATGACCGTGATGCAAGCGATGACGTTCCAGGCCTTCTTGCCGCTTCGCGCCCGGCTTGCAAACCTCGTCGGCCGCCGCTCGCCGGGCTCCTTCGGCGGTAATCTGGCCTCGATGGGGACGGCGCAGATCGCCATGCGCGTCTCGCGCCTCCTGACGACCGTCATCCTCACCCGCGCTCTGAGCCCGACGGATTTCGGTCTCGCCGCGATCGTGCTGACGGTCTACGAACTGGTGGCCCTGTTCACCCGCAATGGCATCTCGGCCAAGGTCGTTCAGGCCGATGCGGCGAGCGTCGATCAGGTGGCGCGGACTGCGCTCACCATGACGTGGATCGCCTGCCTCGCGCTCACGGTCCTGCAAGGGCTGATCGCCGTGCCGATCGCCCTCGCCTTTGGCGACATGCGCCTCGCGCTGCCGATCGCCCTGATGGCGCTCATCTATCTCGCGACGCCGCTTTGCAATATCCAGGGCGCCTTCCTGCAGCGCGAGGGCCGGCTCGGCCGCGTCGCGCTCGCCGGCGGCATCCAGGTCGTCACCGACAACGTGCTGACGGCGGCGCTCGCACTGTCCGGCTTCGGCATGTGGGCGATCATCCTGCCGAAGCTGCTGGTCGCGCCGATCTGGGTGGTGATGCTGCGCAGCGGCCATGCCTGGCGCCCGACGCGCTGGCGCGGCTGGGCAGCAGCGCTCACCGGCTGGCGTGATATCCTCGCTTTTTCACGCAATGTCATCGGGATCGAGATGATGACGACGCTGCAGGCCAACCTCGACAATCTCCTCGTCGGCTACTTCCTCGGAACGGCGGCGCTCGGCGTCTATTACTTCGCCTTCAATGCCGGGCTCGGCATCACGCTCGGCCTCGTCAACGCGTTCAGCGTCGCCGTCTTTCCGCATCTCTGCCAGGTGCGCGACGACCGCGCCGCGCTCGACAGGCGCCTTGCGGGCACGATGCGCACGCTCGGGCTGCTCATCGTACCGATCGTTCTGGCACAGGTGCTGCTCGCGCCCTTCTATGTGCCGCTGGTGTTCGGGGCGAAATGGATTCCGGCGATCCCCGTCCTGATGATCATCTGCCTCTCAGCCCTGCCGCGCCCGTTCGCGACCGCTCGTTCGCAATATCTGAAGGCGCTGGGCCGGCCCGACATCGAACTGCGCTGGCAGATCGGGCTGACACTGACGCTCGCCGCAGCGCTGCTCGTCGCGACGCAGTTCGGCATCATCGCGGTGGCGCTCGCAGTCCTTCTCGTGCAGGGAACGATCGCCACTGCCTTCACGATCCTCTCGCCGCGCGCGCTCGGCCGCCCGCCGGCGCCTGGCACCGTGACGCCCGATCCCGAGCTCATACTGTCGGTTGCCGATGATCCGGCCGCGTTCGCGGGTCTCCAGACAGAGTGGGACGCGCTCTGGCATCGCGTGCCCGGCGCACATGTCTCACAAAGCTTCGACTGGTGCCGGACTGGTTGGGAGGTCTGCGCCGCGTCGCGCGGCGATGCGCTCCATGTCGTGGTTGGCCGCAGGGATGGCCGGCTGGTTCTCGTCTGGCCGCTCGCGATCGAACGGCGCGGGCTCGCTCGCGAGGCACGCTGCCTCGGCTCGGGCAGCACGGATTACGACGCGTTGCTGGTAGAACCCGGAACGATGGCCGCGGCGCAGGCGGCGGCGGCGCTGCGATGGCTGAAGACGAGCGGCGCCGTGGATATCCTCATCGCGCCCTTCGTCGGCGAAGGTTCGCCGCAGGCCGCCTCGGTCGGCAGCGCCGGGCTGCGCGGCCTGCAGCACGACCTGCCGGCGCCGCTGTTGGATCATTCGGTTCACGGCACCTGGCCCGCCTATCTCGCTTCGCGCGGCGCCAAGCTGCGCAACGAATTGGCGCGCCGGCGCCGCCATCTCGACGGCGAGGGTACCGTATGCATCGGCTTCGTTGCGGGAGAGGCGGAGATTGCCACGGCCATCGACTGGGCGCTCGAGCACAAGGTCGCCTCGCTGGCACGAAGCGGCTTGCGCAGCGATTTCCTCTCCGCGCCGGACTACCGCGCCTTCCTCACCGCCGTGGCGAGGGCGCCTGAAGGGTGCGGCAGGACCGCGGTGATGACGCTCACCATCGACGGCCGCATCGTCGCCGCAAAGCTTGGGACCATCGACGCGACCCGGTTCGAAGGCTTTGTCACGGTCTATGATGCAGCCTTCGCCAAGTGGTCGCCGGGCAGCCTGCTTCTCGCCGAATGCCTCCGATGGTGCTTCGAGCACGGGCTCGACTACGATTTTCGCATCGGTGACGAGGACTACAAGCGGCTTTGGGCAACGGAAACGCGTCAGGTCAGGACCCATCAACTCGCCATCAGCCGGCGCGGCGCCGTAGCGCTGTCGCTGCGCGCCCTGAACCTGTCGCTCGGCATGATGGTTGACGCCGCGCGCCGCAGAATGCCGGCGAGATGGCGTGCCGCGCTAAAGACCCTGCTCCCGCGCCGTAGGGCCGCCAGCGCCGTCGCCTCCCGCCCGATCCGGGAGGCCGTCGATGCTTGATCGACTCGCTCCCGCCGAGGTCGGGCCTCGCGCCGCGCCGCGCGTCCTGATGATCGCCTTCGAGGACGGCCGCAGCGGTCCCTGCCGCCTGGCGCAGCCGCTCGCCGCCGCGGGGATCGCGGTTGCGACCCTCTCGCCGCCGGCCAATCTGCTGACGCAATCGGGTTTCGTCGCCGAGCGATTTCCGCTTCCGGCGAGCCGCTCGTCGCGGCGGCTCACGGCGGCACTGGAGCGTGCTGTCGCCGACTGGCGGCCGGATCTCGTCATTCCCTGCGACGAACAAGTGGTGGCCTTCCTGCACGATCTCGTGCGCCGAGCGCACAGCGGACACAGCGACGTGTCGCCAGCGCTCTCGGCGGTCCTCGCCGCCTCGCTCGGCGATCCGGCCCGGCATCCGGCACTCTTGATGAAGAGCGAGACGCTGGCGCTCGCACGCGCAATCGGGGTCGCCGCGCCGAGGGGCGCCGTCGCGGCGTCGGCAGCCGAGGGCGTGTGCATCGCGGGGGACATCGGCTATCCCGTCTTTGCCAAGACGTCGTTCGGCTGGGCCGGCAGCGGTGTCGCCCGTTGCGACGATCCCGGGGCACTGGCCAAGGCGCTCGCACCGCCGCGTCGCGGGCGGCTCGGCCCGCTCAAGACACTGGCGCGGCGACTGCTCCGGCGCGACTGGTATCCTGAAAGGACGTCGATCGAGGTGCAGCAGGCGATCAGCGGCAGCCCGGCCATGGTCGCTGCCGTGGCGCTCGATGGGCGGATGCTCGCCTGCTTTTCAGCAATGGCGCGCCGCACCGTTTCAGCGACCGGCCCGAGCACGCTGGTCGAGATCATGCACCATGCCGCCATGGAGGAGGCCGCGCGCCGGATGATCGGGGCGCTCGGCGCCAGCGGCTTCATCGGTTTCGACTTCATGATCGAAGCTGCGAGCGGCGCGGCCCTGCTGCTCGAATGCAATCCGCGGCCGATCCAGATCGGCCATCTCGGCGGGCGCATCGGCAGCGATCTCTGTGCCGCCCTCGCGGCTGGTCTCCAGGGCCTGCCGATTGCCAGCCCGTGCCCTGCCGAACCCGAACTGGTGGCGCTCTTTCCGGCCGCCTGGACCACGGGCATCGCAGCAAGCTTGCCTGCTCGTTGCCACCGCGACCTTCCCAAGAGCGACCCAACGCTTCTTCGCGCCATCGCCTGGCCGCTCGGGCTGCACTCCGTCGCGCTCTAGCGGTCGCGGCACTGCCGATCCCGGGTGCGCGACGAGGCCCGTGTGGATGCCCGTTCTTCGGCAACGCCCGCGTCTGGCGAAGGCGCCGCCGGCATGCTCTATGGCTGGCGAACGCCAACCGCCGACCAGCCGAGCCGATCGATGACCGACCGTACCGTCCACCTCGTGTTCAAGACCCATCTCGATATCGGCTTCACCGATCATGCCGCGCGGGTTCGCCGGCAATATCACGAGCAGTTCATTCCGCAGGCGATCGCGACGGGCGAGCACTTCCACCACGAGAACCCCGAGGCGCCGCAGTTCATCTGGACGACCGGCGCCTGGCTGATCTGGGATCACCTCAACTCCGAGAGCCCCGACAAGGTAAGGCGGCTCGAGCAGGCGATCGAGCGCGGGCTGGTGACTTGGCATGCCCTGCCCTTCACGACGCATACCGAGCTTCTGACGCCGGCGCTGTTCAGGGCCGGGCTGTCCTATGCCGCCGAGCTCGACCACCGCTTCGGCCGCAGGACGACGGCCGCCAAGATGACCGACGTGCCCGGGCACAGCCTCGGCATGGTGCCTCTGCTCGCCGAGGCGGGTATTCGTTTCCTGCATCTCGGCGTCAATACCGCGAGCCCGGTGCCGGAGGTTCCTCCGATCTTCCGCTGGGTCGCGCCGGATGGCTCCGAACTCGTCGTGATGTATCAGGGATCCTACGGCGCGACCGACTTTCCGGCCGGCGCGGATGTCGGGCTCAGCTTCGCCCACACCAACGATAATATCGGCCCCCAAAGCGTGCCGCAGACCGTCGAGACGCTGCGCCATCTGCGCCACGAGCTCGGCGACGCGCGCATCGTTGCCTCGACGCTCGACGCGTTCGGCGCGGTGATGTGGGAGCGGCGGGCCCAGTTCCCCGCGGTGGATGTCGAGATCGGCGACAGCTGGATCCACGGCGTCGGTTCCGACCCTGAAAAGCTGGTCCGATACCGGGCACTGGCGCGGCTCCATGATGAATTCGCTACCGCGCCGACGACCGAGCGTCGTGCCTTCGGCCGCGGCCTGACGCTTGTCGCCGAGCACACCTGGGGCGTCGACATCAAATCCTATCTTCGTGACGAGAAGGCCTGGGACCGCGCGGCCTTCGATCACGCGCGTGCCACCGACTATCGCTTCGCCTTTGCCGAACACTCCTGGGCCGAACAGCGCGCCTATCTCGATGCCGCCGTCGCCGCACTCGGCGATGCCGACAGGGCGCGCGCTGGCGAAGCGCTCGCTGGAACGATCGCGCCGCCGGAACCTGCCACGGCGCCGGTCGCCGGGACGGTCTTGCGCGATCGTGGCTGGCAGGCCGAGCTATCGACCGAAACCGGCGATATCGCGGCCCTGATCGCCCCGGACGGTCGCCGGCTCTGCGGCAAGGACGGCAGTCTCATCGGCTACCGGCATGAAAGCTATGACGCCGCCGAGGTGCAGAAGCATCTCGATACCTATCTGCAGCACCGCCTGGAATGGGCGATCCTCGATCATGACAAGCCGGGCCTCGCTAACGCTGCGACCGCCCGCCACGCCCGCTTCGCCGGCGCATTCGCGGGCGTCGTCGACAACAGGATCGCTGTCGCCTCCATGCCGGACGCGGCGCGCGACCTGCTGGGGGCGCCGCGGCGCGTCGAACTCGCGCTGCGCGCTCTCGATGCGGACAGCGTGGAAATCACGCTCGTCCTCCGCGACAAGCCGGCCAACCGGATGCCGGAGGCGGGCTTCCTGTGCTTGACTCCGGAGGCAGGCGGGGCGTGGCTCTTCGAGAAGCTCGGCCTCTGGCACAGAGCCGACCGGATCGCGGCACGCGCCGGCGGGCAGTTGCAGGCGGTGACTTCGGTGCGCTCAGGCGCCGGCGAAACGCCGTTCCAGGTCGACCTGCTCGACAGCGCTCTGGTCGGACCGTCCGATCTGCCGTTCTTCCCCTTCCACGCCGCCGTGCCTGCCTTCGGCGAGGGGGTCGCCGTCAACCTTTACAACAACAAGTGGGGAACCAATTTCCCAATGTGGTGGGAGGGGACGTTGATGAGCCGCTTCGTCTTCACTCTCGCGGCGTCTTGATGCCATCGGAGACGCGAGGCGGCCACGACCGCCGCCCCGCGCCGTCAGGCTACGGCTTGGCGAGATGCCATTCGCCGTCAACGCCATCGCCGGTGGTGGCGCCGGCCTTGATGTCGAGGCGATAGGTGTAGAGCGGCGCGCCCTTGTAGGCCCACTGCTCGCCGCCGTTCGCGCGGCTCACGATGCTCCAGCCAGCGGCTGCCTTCTCGCCCTTCTTGACCATCAGTGGCGGCCATGCGGCGGCGCAGAGAAGCGTGCAGTCGGATTTGCCGGGGGCATCCTTGTCGTAGGTATAGAGCGTGTGGCCGCTCGCATCGACGAGCATCTTGCCATGGCCGGTGCCGACGGCGTGCGCCGGCGCCGAATGAGGCGTCGCAGCCAGCGCTGCGACCGGCAGCCCGGCGATCAGGATCGAGGCGGCGATGAGCTTCATCATGATGGTCCTTGTCTGTCGCCGGGATAAGAGTGACCTCGCGGGACGCGCAGGGCGGTCGGCGGCACGCGGTCAACCGCCTGGCAGCGACATCCGTTCCCTCGCCGCATGTAAGGAGTGGCAGGAACCAATCGGGCGCCTATATGATTGTGCAGTGCAGCATGGAGAGCCCGTGCTGGCATTTCGGCGGCGGTGCTTGCCGCGCCGTCGCCCAGGAGCAGCCCATGCGCAATCTATCGGATACGATCGCCCGACTTGCCGCGTTCCGCGCGCAGCCATTCGGGCCGACGCTCGACGGGGCCGAGGACCGGCTGTCCGATCTCGGGGCCTTCGGGTCCAATCCGGGTGGCCTCCGCGCACGCTTCCACGCGCCTCGGACCGACGGCGGGGCGATGCCGCTCGTCGTCGTGCTGCATGGTTGCAAGCAGTCGGCAGCTGGCTATGACGCCGGTACCGGCTGGTCGCAGCTCGCGGACGAGGCCGGATTTGCCGTGCTCTATCCGGAGCAGATGCCGGGCAACAATCTCAACGGCTGTTTCAACTGGTTCCAGGCGGGCGATGCCCGGCGCGACGAGGGCGAGGTGCTGTCGATCCGCCAGATGATCGACGCCATGGCCGCGCGGCATCCGATCGACCCCAGCCGGATCTTCATCACCGGGCTCTCCGCGGGCGGCGCCATGGCGTCCGCGATGCTGGCGAGCTATCCCGAACTCTTCGCCGGTGGCGCCATCATAGCAGGCCTGCCGTTCGGCGTGGCGACGACGGTTCCCGAGGCCTTCGACGCGATGCGCGCGCAGGGCCTGCCCGACGGCCCGGCACTGCGCCGGCTGCTGCCCGCGACGGCGCCGGCCGGCGGATGGCCGACCCTCTCCGTCTGGCATGGGACGGCCGACCAGACCGTCGCCGTCGCCAATGCCGACGCGATCATCGAACAGTGGCGCGGCGTCAACGGCGTGGCGAGCCAGCCTGACGAGGAGAGCCGCAGCGGCCGCGTCACGCGTCGGATCTGGCGTGATCGCACCGGCCGACCCGTTCTCGAGCAGGTGCTGATCGCCGGCATGGGCCACGGCACCCCGATCGACGACAAGGGACCGGATGCGCTCGGCCGCGCCGCACCGTTCATTCTGGACGTCGGCGTCTCGTCGACCCGCCAGATCGCCGCTGCCTGGGGCCTTGCCGCCGAAGGCACAAGGCAAACGCATCGTGGCGAAGCGCGGACGCCCCGGCCCGAAGACTTCGTCAGGACGACCGACATGCCCGAACGGCCCGAAGCGCCTGCGGCCGGTGCGACCGGGGCTCCAGGCAGCAAGAAGGCCGGCGAAGCGAAGACGGCCGTGGGCGGCATCCGGAAGGTGATCGAGGATGCGCTGCGGCAGGCGGGTCTGATGTAGCGCCGCGGCAATGACGCAATCTTGATGGACTATCGCCGCGCATCCGCCGGTCGATCGGTTCCTCTTGCCGATCGACTGGCGGGACGATGCGCAGGGCGTTAAGGAAACGCGCCTAGACTGTTGAGCGCGGCCACAAGTTCGGTCGCGGACCGCGTTCGGGATTTCGGCCCATGGCGATGCTTCGCTCCTTTCTCCTTCTGGCCTTGCTGGCCTGCGGCCTCGCCGCCTGCACCACGGGCGAGCGCGACACGCGCGGCATGCAGCCGATTCCGGCCAAGCTGGTCGCGGAAATGACGCAGAAGGGAATGAAGCCCTCGGATCCGATCATGATCCGCATCTACAAGCAGGAGAGCGAGCTCGAGATCTGGAAGCGCGACCGCAGCGGCAATTATGCGTTGCTGAAGACCTATCCGATCTGCCGCTGGTCCGGGAAGCTCGGCCCGAAGAAGCAGGAAGGCGATCGCCAGGCTCCCGAGGGCTTCTATGCCATCACGATGTCGCTGCTGAACCCGCAGTCGCAGTTCTATCTGTCCTTCAATCTCGGCTTCCCGAACAAGCTGGAGGAAGCGCTCGGCTATGAGGGCGCGGCGCTGATGGTGCACGGCGCCTGCTCGTCCTCGGGCTGCTATGCCCTGACCGATGCCGGCGTCGCCGAAATCTATGCCGTCGCGCGCGATGCCCTGATCGGCGGCCAGACGTCGTTCCAAGTCCAGTCGCTGCCCTTCCGCATGACGCCGCGCAATCTCGCGCTGCATCGCGACGATCCGAACATGAATTTCTGGCTCAATCTAAAGCAGGGCTCCGACCAGTTCGACGTGACGCGCCAGCCGCCACGCGTCGAGGCCTGCAACCGCCATTACGTCTTCTCGTCGAAGGCGTTCGACGGCTCGAGTTTCGATCCGCTCGGTCCCTGCCCGGCGATCGACACCGATGCCGATGTCGCCGCCAAGGTCGCGGCGAAGCAGGCGCGCGACAATGCCGAACTCGCGTCGATCGAATCCGGCGCGCCGCCGGTCTCGCTCGCTTATGCGGATGGTGGCATGAACGAGGCGTTCCGCGAAATCTTGAAGACGGCAGGTCCCGAGAAGCTGTCGCGCATGACGTCGGCCGGCTATCCGATCAGCCGCCCCTCCGCCGCGCTGGCCGACCCCTATCTGCCCGTCGGCATCGATCCGATGCAGACCGCGACGACGGTCGCCGGCCAGAACTGACGGCCCCGGGCTCCGGCGGCGCTCCGTCGGACGAAGGCGCTACGGTATCATGAGCCGCCGCGCCATCGCCGCGATCGCGCCATCGATATCGGCGAGATGATCGAGGATGGTGAAGTGGTTGGCGCCATTGATCGTCGCGAAGGTCACCGGCGCACCGGAAGCCAAGAGTGCTTCCGCATAATCCTCGCTCTGCTGGCGCATCAGCGGCAGCTCCGCCCCGCCGACGACGAGCGCCAAGGGCGGCATCGCCGGGTCGATATGGCGCTGCGGCGAGTTCCTGTCCACGGCCGGCGCGTCGAGGCCGAGCTTGTCGTTGACATAGCAGGCAGCGATCGGCGCCAGCTCATAGAGGCCGCTGATGCCGAGGCCGCCGCGGACGAGAGGATGGTCCATCACCATCGCGGCAAGATGCGCGCCGGCCGACCAGCCACCCACGAAGAGCCGCGCGGGATCTCCGCCGAGCCCCGCGAGATGCTCGCCGAGCCAATCGAGCGCCGCCCTGACTTCCAGCACGATGGCATCGAGCGTCGCGTCGGGCGCCAGCGTATAGCCGGCGAAGGCGACATTGATGCCGGCGGGAAGAAGCCCCGCCGCCACGAAGGTGAAGAAGTCCTTCGAGCGCATCTGCCAATAGCCACCATGCAGGAACAGCAGAGTCGGCGCCCCGTCGGCAGCCTTCAGGAAATCGATCCGCTGCCGAGGGCGCGGGCCATAGACGAGGTCGATCGCTTCGGGATGGCGCGCGCGCAGCGCCGCGCTCGCAGCGCCCCAGCCCTCGACGATGGCGAGGCTGCCCTCAACGGCAGCGCTGTTGTTGAAGCCACGGTCGAGCGCTGCCCGATCGAGGCTCTGCCAATCGACGCGTGTCGCTGCGGCACTCACCGTTGGGCCCGCGCGATGACGGCGTCTTTGGCGTAGCCCTTCGCCAGGCTGGCGGGGGACGCGCTTCTCTTCGGGTGGTTCATGGCGGCTCCATCACGGCAGGCAGCCGCGCACCGTGCGCAGCCGGATTGATGTCGCCCCAATGCACACCGAAGCCGCGCGCGGCGCAATCGTTCGATACCGCCAACGCGCGCGGCAATGGGCCTCTCAAGCGACGGCACCGCGCCTCGTCAACCCGATGCCGGCCGGTTCCGCGAGCCGTGCTATCCTTTGGTATAGGAAGGCGATGCGGACGCGCCGCGAGTTCCGAAGGCCGGGCAGATACTCTATGCCCGCGTCCGGGCAAGACCGATGGCGCGAGGGTCTGCCAGAGAGGTTCCGTGCATGACGATCCTGTCGAAGATGAAGTTCGCCATTGCCGCTGTCCTGCTGGCGATCGGGACCGTCAACGCCCTCGCCTCGCCTTTGGCCGCGCCGACCGGCGACGTGGTGCTGACCATCACCGGCTCGATCAGCGAGACGAATGGACCGGGAACCGCGAGCTTCGACATGGCGATGCTGAAGGCGCTGCCGGTCACCGAATTCGCCACGACGACGATCTGGACCGACGGCAAGATCCGCTTCACCGGCGTACGGCTGAAGGACCTGCTCACCGCGGTCGGCGCTCATGGAAAAACCGTCCATGCCGTAGCGCTCAACGACTATGCGATCGACCTGCCGCTCGACGAGGCGATGACCGGCGATCCGATCCTTGCCTATGCCATGAATGGCCAGCCGATGTCGGTGCGTGACAAGGGTCCGCTCTGGATCGTCTATCCATTTGATGCGAGCGCCAGCTTCCGCAGCGAACTCGTCTATTCGCGCAGCATCTGGCAGCTGACGCGGCTCCAGATCGGCGATTGACGTGACGCTCCCGGGAGGAGCCAGCAACGCTCTTCCAACTGGCGGCCCACCGCCGACCTGGTCACGCGCGCGGCGGATCAAGACCAGCGCGGCGCTCATCGCGGTCGCCATCATCATCGCCGTCCTCGCCAGCCTCGGGGCGCGGATCATCGACGAGTTGTCGAGCCTCAGATCGGCGCCGCAGGACAATGTCCAGTGGTCGCTGTCGCAGCTCGAGGTCGAGCATTACGCGATGCTGGAGGCTGCGCTGGCGGCCTCGGGCGACCCGGCGCGGCTCGACGAGTTCAGGCGCCGCTTCGACATCTTCGTCAGCCGCATCAACATCATCAGGCAGAGCGAGACCTTCGCTCTGCTGCGGCGCGATACCGAGGCTGCAGCGCTGATCCAGACGCTGGACCAGCAGGCGACGCGCCTGTTCCCGATCGTCGATGCATCACGGCCGGAGCTCGAGGCACGGCTGCCCGAACTGCGAGGGGCGCTCGCCCGGATGAAGCCCGCCGTCCGTGCGATCTCCCTCGCCGGCGTCAAGCTGTTCGCCGATGCCTCGGACAACCGGCGCAAATCCTTCTCGCAACTCGTGATCTGGACGGCGCTGACGGCGATCGGCTTCATCATCGCGCTGATCGCCACCTTGACCGTGCTGCTGCGGCAGTCGCGCATCGCCCGCTTGCGGTCAGAGGAGATCGAGACGAGCAATCTGCGCTATCGCAACACGATCAATGCGTCGCTGGACGCCATCATCGTTGCCGATGCCGAAGGCTGCATCATTGATTTCAACCCGGCGGCCGAGCGCGTCTTCGGCTATTCGCGCAACACCGCGATCGGTCAGCGGATCCAGGAACTGATCATCCCGCCGGAATGGCGCGCCGCCCATCGCGCCGGAATGAAGCGCTATCTGGAGACGGGCGACGGAAAGTTGATCGGCACCGGCCGGGTGGAGTTGCAGGCCATGCGCGCGAGCGGGGAGGAATTTCCTGTCGAGCTCTCCCTCGGCATGACATCGACCGGAACCGGCCCGGTGTTCATCGCCTATATCCGTGACATCTCGGACCGGATCGCAACGCAACGCGCCCTGACGGAGGCGCGTGACCAGGCGCTGGCCGCAGCGCGGGCCAAGTCGCAGTTCCTCGCGGTCATGAGCCACGAGATGCGCACGCCGCTGAACGGGGTGCTCGCGGTGCTCGACCTGCTCGACCACACTGATCTCGACAAGCGGCAACAAGCCTATGTGAACACCGCGACCGCATCCGGCGAGATCCTGCAGCACCATATCGACGACGTGCTCGAGATCACGCGGATCGAGGCGAAGGCGGTGCAGATCCGGTCACAATGGTTCGATCTGGTCGGATTGCTTGACGAAGTGGCGGATGTGAATGCGCCGGCCGCCGCCGCTCGAAAGGTCGAAATCTCCGTCGCGACCAACCTCGCCGAACGGTATGTCTTCCAGGATCGGAACCGACTGCGACAGGTCGCCATCAACCTCGTCGGCAATGCGGTGAAATTCACCGAGCGCGGCCAGATCAGCATCACGGCCGAGGACCTTGCGCCCGAGGCGGGACAGCGCGTCGTCGAGATCGCCGTCCGCGATACCGGGATCGGCATTGCGCGCGAGGATATCGGCCGGATCTTCGAGGACTTCGTCACGCTCGACCCATCCTACCAACGGACGGCACCCGGCTACGGGCTCGGCCTCGCCATCACGCGCGGCATCGTCGAGGCCATGGGGGGCACGATCGGTGTCGAAAGCACGCCGGGCGTCGGCAGCCGGTTCAGCGTGCGCCTTCGGATCGCGCCTTCTGCGACACCGAGGCCGGCAGCCCCGATACCCGCGCCGCCACCGGCCCGCGCCACGGCCAGCCGGGCGAACGGATGCCGTGTTCTTCTGGTCGAGGATAACGAGACCAACCGTTTCGTCGCGCGCGAAATGCTCTTGCGAGCCGGCTGCACCGTGCAGGAGGCCAGCGATGGCGAGGAGGCGGTGCAGATTGCCGAGAGCGAGCCATTCGACTTGATCCTGATGGATCTCAGCATGCCGCGGGTCGACGGGCTGCAGGCGACACGCCGTATTCGCGCCGGGTCCGGTCGCAACCGCGACACCGCGATCGTCGGCCTCACCGCGCATGCGCTGCCCGAAGAGCAGGCGAGCCTGCGAGAGGCCGGCATGCAGGATTGCCTCACCAAGCCGCTACGCCTCGCAAAGCTCAACGAAGCGCTCGACACTCATCTTCCAAGGCCGGAAAGGCCCCAGCCCGCCGACGCCGCCGATGGGGTCGAGAGCACCGTGCTGCCGGATCTCGTCGATTTCGCGATCCTCGCCGAACTGTCCGAGGTCCTCACGGAGGAAAGCTTCTCGGCCAAGACGGCGGCCTTCCTCGCCGAATTGCCCGGGGCGGTTTCCGATCTTTCCGAGATGGCTGCCCGCGGCGACTGCGCGGGCCTCGCGCGGCTCGCGCATCTCCATGCCGGTTCCGCGGCAATATTCGGCGCGAGCCGCCTGTTCGATGCCCTGAAGCGGTTGCAATCGGCGGCCGAAGCCACGGAGGCCGACGCGATCGCGGATCTCGTCGGCGACCTGCCGGCGCTTACGGAGGAGACGCGGAGCGCCATGACCGAAGCCCTCGACGATGGCTGAGACGGCCGCCGCTGGGTCGCTCAATACGCACCCCGGCCGGATACGACCGCCCGCACCGTCAGTGCGATGATGGCGATGTCGAGCATAAGCGAACGGCTGCGCACATAGGCACTGTCCATCTCGATCATCTTGCTGAATCCGATCTCGGCGCGGCCGGACACCTGCCAGATGCCGGTCAGGCCCGGCTTGGCACCGAGCCGGGCCCGCGCCTCCGGAGGATAGGCTTCGACCTCCTGCGGCAGAGCCGGCCGCGGCCCGACGATGCTCATCTCGCCGCGAACGACATTGATGAGCTGCGGCACCTCGTCGAGCGAGAAGCGGCGGAGCACGCGCCCGACGCGGGTGATGCGCGGATCGGCCTTGGCCTTGAAGCAGATGCCGGCGCGGTCGCTGCTGGCGAGCACGGCCTGGCGCCGCGCCTCGGCGTCGCGATACATCGAGCGGAACTTCAGCAGCGTGAACGGCCGACCATTTGCGCCGATGCGGGTCTGGCGGAACAGCACTGGCCCGCGCGATTCCAGCCGGATCGCTGCACCGATGAGGAGCAGCGCCGGGGCGAGCGCGAGAAGGCCGCCGATGGAAAGGGTGAGATCGAGCAGCCGCTTGCCGCGCGGTTCGGCGAGACCGGCGACCTTCTGCGCCTTGCGATCGGCCAGGGCCCTCAGGACGAAGGCCGGATTGCCGAGCACATAGCGCGCGAACAGCCGTCGCGGCTCGACGCCGAGGCGCCAGATCCATTCGATGCCGGCCTTCCGGAAGGCAAGCGGGGCGCGCGGCACGCTGCCCGACCAGAAGTCGAACTGCGCCCCGACGCCGAGAACGACGGCAGCGGCGAGGCGGGCGCGATTGCGCGCGATCCAGACTTCCTGCAGCGGCACGCCGAGGGCGACCAGCACGATGCCGGCACCTGACGCATTGATCGCCGCGATCACCTCATCCTCTTCGCCCGGCTTCAGATGTCCGTGGTGCGTACCGGCGACGATCAGGCCGGGGGCGAGCGCCCGAGCGTTTTCCGCCGCGGCCTCGGCGACGCCGGGGCGGCTGCCGAAGAAGTAGATCGAGAGACCGCGTGCAGCGGCGGCCTGGCAGAGCGGCACGAACAGATCGGTGCCGTTCAGATTTTCGACGAAACGATCGCCGCCGAGCTTGGCCGCGAGCTGCAGACCCGATCCATCCGGCAGAAGCAGATCGGCCTTTCCGACCGCCCAGCGAAAGGCGGGATCGACCGCGGCCGTATTGACGGCGTGGGCATTGACGAAGATGGCCGTCCGCGGCTCGCCGGGAGCGAGCAGCCGTGTGAGCGCCTCCTCACGTCGCTCGTTCAGAATGCGCATCGAGAACAGATCGATTGTCTTGGCCGGTGCCATCGTTCTTCTCCTTGATCGATGGCGCCATGATCGAGATCAGTGCAATTTTCATCAAATTGGCAACAGCATATCCGGGCACCGCGCCTGGATCCGCCATCGGCGCGGACGCATAGGCAGGCTCGCGACGACGGACGACTCCTATTCTTCCGAATAGCTGTCCGGGTCGGACGGAGCCATATTTTGCCGAGGCAGAGCACGGACGCTGCGAATGGCGATTGCACTGGGGATGTTCAGTTTGCGCGCTGCCGATACAATGCTTTCACCGCGAGGTTATGAATCGCGTATGCAATGGAATGGCGAGCCGTCCCGGAGAAATACCTGCCCGGGTTGCCGCATTGCATCAGGCCGGGGACCGTCATGAAGATACTTCTCGCCGACGACCACGAACTGGTCCGCGATACGATCCGCGCCTTTCTCGAGCGCGAGCCGGATATCTCCGTAGCGGTTGCCGCCGATTTCGGCGCCGCGGCCGAGAGGATCACGCGCGAGGGCCCGTTCGACCTCGTGATCCTCGATTACACGATGCCCGGCATGAACGGGCTCGAGGGTCTTGCGCGAGCGAAGACGCTCAATTTCGGCAGCCCGGTCGCGATCATCTCGGGAACCGCCTCGCGCAGCGTCGCCGACGAGGCACTCGCTGCCGGGGCTGCAGGGTTCCTGCCGAAGACGATCGCGGCGAAGTCGCTGATCCACGCTATCCGCTTCATGGCGGCGGGCGAGCAATATGCGCCGATCAGCTTCATGACCGAGCGTGAGGAAGAGGTCGTCCATCCACTGGCGGCGAAGCTCACCAAGCGCGAGATGGAAGTGCTCGCCGGACTGGTCGACGGCCGCTCCAACAAGGAGATCGCGCGCGGCCTCGACCTGCAGGAGGTGACCGTGAAGCTGCATGTGAAGACGCTCTGCCGCAAGCTCGAGGCGCGCAACCGCACGAATGCGGCAATGATCGCCAAGGAAGCCGGGCTGTTCTAGGCCGCCGTCGCAGCGCCCTATCCGTTTGGATAGCGGCGGTCTCCAATGCCGCTGCCGGCGAACCCAGCGCGCAGGCGCAGCGTCTCCGCCCTTCGCTAGAAGACGGGTCTCGTCAGGGGCCCAGCCATGAATGCGCATGCCGATCCGAAGCCGATCCTCGCCGCCGCCCGCCGCTTCGACGCGGCCGCGGAGCCGCTGCGCACGTGGCTCGCCGATCAGGAGCCGCGTTCCGAAGCGCCTGCTGGGGACGGCGAGATTGCGGCAAACCGGCGTGGGCTCAAGCTGCGGCGGACGAAGCTCTCGGCCTTGTCTTTCCGCCGGGCCCTCGGCGGCGGCAGGATCGGCGATTTCGGCCGGACGCCGCGCTATCTCCTCGCCGCCGGGCTGACGCTGCTCGTGATCTGGGCGCCGATCGTCGTCTATGTGAAGAAGGCGCCGCTGCGCTATTCCTCGCAGCTCTCGCTGATCCTGCCCGGTTCCGGCGTCTCGACGTCGGTGAACCTCTCCGATATCGGCCAGGCGACGTCGTCGTCGAATTCGGCCTATGCGAGCCCCTCGATCAGCCCGACGGTGACCTACCAGACGCTCATGCAGTCGCGGAACGTGATCGACCGGGCGGCCACGAGCCTCAAGCTCGACGGGCGGTCCTTCGGCGCGCCGCGCGTCAAGCTTCTCGACCAGACCAGTCTGATCAGCGTCGAGATGACGGCCGGCACGCCGGAAGCGGCCCGCGATCGCGCAAGCGCCCTGCTGAGCGCGTTCATGGTCGAGCTCGACGGGCTGCGCTCGGACGAGATTGCCCATCGCGAGGCTTCCTCGACAGAGACCATTCGCCAGTACCAGCGCAGCGTCGAGGCCATCCGCCAGAAGATCAGCGCACTGCAGATGGCTTCCGGATTGACCGGCGCCGACCAGTACACCGAGATCGTCACGGCGACGCAGGCGCTGAAGACCCGCATCGTCGACATCGAGGCGGCGGCGCGCGACCATGACGGCGCGATCCAGTCGCTGTCTGAGATGCTGCAGGTTTCGCCCGGCCTCGCTGCGCGGACGCTGAAGCTGCACGCCGATTCCGAGTTCACCGCTGTCGCCGCCGGCGCCGCCAGGGACGCCGCGGCGCTCGCCGAGGCCGGCCAGTTGTATGGCCCGAAGCATCCCAAGGTGATCGCAGCCGCTCAGCGCTATCTCGGCTCGAAAATGCGGATGCTTCAGCGGGGCAGCACGATCACAGGCCTCACGAGCGAACAGCTCCAGGCCGAGATCGACATGTCTTCCGACGGTCAGCGCGCGCCGTTGCTCGCCCGGCTCGTCACGCTCGTCTCCGAGCGCGACGGCCTCTCGGCGCAGCTCGCCTCGCTGAAGGCCGAACTCGGCACGGACCGCCAGCGAGTCGTCGATCTCGTTGCGACGGCCTCGCAGCTCGACACCCTCAACCGCGACTACAAGGTGGCCGAAGCGGTGTTCACCTCGGCATTGGCACGGATCAGCACGTCGAAGGCCGACCTATTCGCCTCCTATCCGATGGTGCAGGTGGCGGAGAAGCCTACCCTCCCCGACGTCCCCTCGTCGCCGAACAAGAAGATCGCCTTCGGCGCCGGCGCAGCCGCGTCGCTGTTCGCCTTCATCGGCCTGCTGCTCGCCTGGATGCGTCGCCCGCTCATCGAGCGGCTTATCAAGCGCCGCGCGGCGGAGCCCGGCGACCATGCCTGACCGGGCGCTGCAGGAACGGACCCTGCCGGAACAGGTCTGCTACTGGACCATCTGCCTGACCTGGCCGCTCTATGGCATCGGCGCACTCTACATCGTCGGGCCGGTCATCGCCTGGCTGTTGACCCTGCTGGCGCTTACGGCGCTTTATCTCGGCCCGGCCGCCCCGCCTTCCTGGCGCGCCGCGGGGCCGATTCCGCCGATCGTCTGGATCTGGATCGCCGGAATGGCGGTGATGCTGCTGGCGCTCTGGGTCGGACATATCGACTGGGAGCTCGGGACCGGGCAGACGATCAAGTCGACCATCGGCTGGGCCAAGGGCTGGGCTCTGATGGCGCTCTTTCCGCTCATCGGCGCCGTGCTGCCGATCCGGCGCCAGCCGTTGATCCGCGGCCTCTCGATCGTCGGCCTCGGCACGCTCATGGTGCTGCCGATCATGCTGGTGGCGCCGTCGATCGGCCTGCCGGAGAAGATCTTCGAATCGCCGCTGAAGGCGGCCGGCGGACCGGGGCCCGAATATTTCTCGGTCTATCTCTACACGCTCGACCCCTCCACCTGGACGCCGCGCTGGCAATTCTATGCGCCGTGGTCGCCCTTTGCCGGGCTGATCGGCGTGATGCTGGCGCTCTTCGCGCTCGAGGAGAAGAAGCGCTTCTGGTGGATCGTCGGGCTGCTGGCCGGCATCGCCATGATCTATCTCTCGAAGTCACGGATGAGCACGGTCGCGCTCGTCGTCTGCGTGCTAGTGCCGCGGCTGCTGCCTCAACTCCGGCGGAGTCCGGCATGGGCCATCCTCGCCGTGGCCGCCGCATCCCTCGCCGTCCTCGGCACCGACCTGCTCCGGCTGATGAATGACGGCGTGTCGGCCTTCAAGGGGGCCCGCGCCGACAGCACCCGCGTGCGCGAAGCGCTGCAGCGCATCGCCTATCAACGCTGGCGGACCGAGGCGGTCTGGTTCGGCCACGGCGTCGTCGAGCCCGGTCCCCATATCGTCGAGCGGATGCCGATCGGCAGCCACCACACATGGTATGGGCTGCTCTTCGTGAAGGGACTGGTCGGCCTGTTCGCCCTCGCGGTGCCGATGGCGGTTCATACCGTGCTGACCTTCCTCGATGCGGCGAGCGGTTCACGTGGGCGGCTTCCCCTAGGGATCATGCTGCTGCTGGTGATCCTCACCTTCGGCGAGAATGTCGAGATCGAGGCGTATCTGCTGTGGCCCGCTTTGGTGCTGCTCGGAATCCACGCCCGCGAAATGAACGAGCAGCCGGCAGGCGCCTGATCCAGACGTCCGGCCTCTGCACACTCCCCCGATCCCCGGCGCCACCCTCAATGGAAAAGGCCCGCCCTCCTTGCGGAGGACGGGCCTTCTTCCTCGGAGGCGGTGGGTCGCCTCCTCGAAATCCTGTCTGCGCCCGTGCGACCGCATCGGCCGCGCGATGAACGCCCCTTCCCGGCTCAAGTCCGTCCCGATCGCGCGGGAGAAGCCCGCCGCCCTTTCGGACGACGGGCTTGCCCTTCTCGGGGGCGGTGGGTCGCCCCGTCGAAGACGGATAGAAGGAACGTCAGGCTGCCGATCGCGTGTCTGCGCTGCCGGCCTGGACGAGCTCGTCCACGAGCCCGCGCCATGCGGCCGCGAACTTTGCCTCGGCTGTCGCGGCGTGCCGACGTCCGGAGCCGATGTCCACTGTCCGGCGGTCGCAATGTTCGAGCAGTTCGCGCCAGCCGCGGCTGGTGTTCTCGGCAAGGACGACGACGCCGGCCCCGGCGAGGCCACGCGCCGCATCGGTCGGAGCCGTGAAGACCGGCACCCCCGCGGCCATCGCCTGAAGCGCGCGGAGGCTGCTTGCCTCCCAGCGCGCCGGGATCACGAGCGCATCGGCCTCGGCGAAGACCGTGCCGATGTCGGCCGGCGGATCGGCGAACTCGATCGCGGGATGCCCCTTGGCGCGGGCGACGATCTCGCGATGGCGCGGCCCGTCGCCGACGAGCCGCAGCGTTATGTCGCGGCGGTCGAGGGCGATGATCGCATCGATGAGAATGTCGAGACCGGACTGGTGATCGAAGGTGCCGACCGCGGCGAGGCGCGTGATGGAGCCGGGCGCGCACCGTTCGGTGGTGGCGAGTGGCGCGAGATCGGCGCAGGGCTCGATCACGACGACACGACCAGCCGACACGAACCGGTGCCGCTCGATCCAGTGCTGCTGCGCCGGATTGAGCGCGACGATCCGGTCAAAAAGGGCATAGCTCGCAGCGACGAGCGCCTCGAACCGGTCGCGATCGGTGACCGTCCCGGCGACATAGGCATCGCCGAGCGCGTGCTCGACATGCACCAGCGGTGTTGACGGATGCAGCGCCCGGAGCGCGGTCAGATAGGCGAAGTTTCGCCAAGTGACCGGTAGATGCGAGACGATGATGTCGGCCTGCAGGCGCGGCGGCTCCAGTCGCCCGCGCGACTGGCGGACGATGCGGCAGCTTGCGGACGCCGCCAGGAGCGGTGATGTCCGCAAATGCCCGGCGATGGCCTCGATCCCATCAGCGGGATCATCGGCGATAATATGGCTGACGGCCTGGATCATGACTCAGCTCGCTGCGGAAGAAAGCAGCCGCCGCTCGACGGCGGCATAGAAGCGGTCGCCGAAGAGGCCGAGGATCTCGGCGGCGGCGAGCGTCACGATCGTCTTCACCGGCTCCTCGACCAGAGGGCGCAAGGAGGCCCGGAGCGACTGGCGAACGAGGCGGCTCGCAAGCGCACCGTCGCGCATCGAGACGGCGCGGCGCGCGAGATAACGGAGCTGGTAGGCGGTCGCCGCCGGGCCGTGCCGCTCGACGAGAGCCGGCGAGATCTGGGCGATCTTGCCGCGCATGTCGAGCCAGCTGTCGAGCTGGCAGGCGACGTTGGCCGACAGTGCGGCGCCGTGGATGCGGTAGAGCGTCAGCAGCCCGTCGATGCCCTCGATGCGCCAATCCTGCGTCAACACGAAGCGCAGCCAGCCTTCGATATCGTCGGACTGACGGAAATTCTCGTCGAACCACCAGTCGCGCTCGGCCTCACCCTTCGGGCGATAGGCAAAACCATCGAGCGCAGCACGTCGGATGACGGCCGTCGAACCATTGCCGATCGGATTGCGCTTGAAGATATCGGCCGCCGTCAGGCCCTTCAGCTTCGGCTTCTGGCAAACGCCGATCGGCCGGCCGGCCGCATCGATCATGCGTGAGTCGGAGAAGCTGATGCCGACAGCGGGATTGGCTCGGAGATGGTCGATATGCCGCTCGAGCTTTTCGGGCATCCAGAGATCATCAGCGTCGCAGAAGCCGACGAATTCGCCCCGCGCCGCCGCGATGCCGGTGTTGTGGGCGCCGGCGAGGCCACGATTGCGCTGGCGGATCAGGCGGATGCGCGGATCGCTGAAGCGGCCGACGATCTCGGGCGTGCCGTCGGTCGAGCCGTCGTCGACGACGATCAGCTCGAAATCGGCAAAGGTCTGGCGGAGGATCGAGCGCAGCGTCTCGGTGATGGTCGCGGCACAGTTGAAGGCTGGCACGACGACGCTGGCGATCGGGCTCTGTTCGGTCATGGTTCTCTCCCTTGGAATCTGGCGATCAGGCAAAAAGGCGGCGACGGGCAGCGGCGGGCAGCACGAGGCCCGTCACGGCAGCTGCGAGGGTGAGCCCGCCGCGGCGGGCATCGCCGAAAAAGCCGGATGGGCTGCAGGCGATGCCGCGCAGCGCCAGGCTGAGCGCGGTTGTGCGCGGTGCATCCATCCGCAGCGCGCGACGGGCGAGATAGCGCCAATGCGCTGCCTCGGCGGCGCGGATCGCCGGAGCGCCGAGTGTCACACCCGCAGCCTCGGCGGCGGTGCGCGCGACATGCCAGCCGCGCCGCATGGCGCGAAGATCGGACGAAAGGCCGCCGTCGCTGGTGCGGTAGTGGACGAGCGTCTCGTCGAGGCCTTCGATCCGGGCGCCATCGGCAATCATGCGGATCAGCCAGTCGACGTCCTCGGCATGGACGAGAGCCGGGTCGAACCCGCCGCTGGTGCGAAAGCGATCGGCGCGGACGACGATGTTGGACATTGTGCAGACCGGGTTCTCACAGAGCAGATCCGTGATCGTGAGCGGTCGCGGCAGGATCGACGAGCGAGTGCGGGCCGTCTCCGGCGCGCCGCGGAAGAAGGCGATGCGGGCATAGACGGCATCCGGCGCCGCGGGGGGGGCAAAGACCGCCGCCATGCGGGCGAGCTTGTCCGCGGCGAAGAGATCGTCGCTATCGAGAAAGGCGAGGAGATCGCCAGCGGCGTGCTCGAAGGCGCCGATATTGCGGGCGCGGCTCGGGCCGCCATTAGAGAGCCGCACCAGGACGAAGCGCTCGTCGCGAGCGGCAAATGCGGCCGCGATCGCGGCCGTCGCATCCTGCGATCCATCGTCGAGGATGATCGCCTCGAAGTCGGCGAAGCTCTGGACTTCGACCGACCGGAGCGTTTCGGCCAGCGTCGCCTCGGCATTGAAGGCGGGGATGATCACCGAAATGGCCGGCCGCGCAACGCGCTGTCCGTCGATCGCGGCCAGGAGAGCCGCCGGGCGACGTTGACCGTCCTCGCGTTTCGTGGCGCCCGTTCCGCGCCTTCCGCTCTCGCTCGTCATCTTCCCGACCCCCGTCGCTTCCGCCTCGATGCGGTCCGTTCGACGAGGATGGTTGTAGACGGCTGGACCCGGCCGAGGGCTTAGCGCCGGTACAGCCGGACGGCCCGTCCGGTGCCGCCCGCTATCCGTTGGCATAGGAGGCCTGTGCCCATGCCGGCCGGGACCGCCCGATGGATGACGGACGCAGCAGACCCGCAAAGGCATTGTCCGGCCGTTCCAAGAACAAGAGAAAGAAGAGGCCGATGCGCCGTGTCCTGCCTTCTGCGACCGTCACGCTCGGTCGCTCGACCACCGCCCTCCTGACCGCCGCCCTTCTCTCGGGCTGCGGCGCCACGACCCACGCCATCGCCAATCGCGAGCCGGTCGCCGAGGGGCTCAGCTACCAGTCGCAATATCGCTCGGAGGCGCAGCAGCAGCTGGCCCACTTCGCCGACAGTTCCTCAGCGTTGAACGCGATGCGCTGCAAGGGCGACGATCGCCAGGCCTCGGTTGCGGGCGAAATGTTCCAGGACGAAGAGCTTCTCTCGCAGGGCGACCTTCTCGACGTCTCGGTCGGCGACGACGACACGTTCTCCGGGAGCTATGAGGTCTCGCAGGACGGGACGCTCAAGCTGCCGCATCTCTCACCCGTCCCCGCGCATGGCCAGACTGTCACCTCGGTCGAGGCGGCGATCAATGCGGCTCTCATCTCCGGCGGGCTCTACCATGCCTCGCCGCGCGTCTCGGTCCGCGTCACCGATTTCGCGCCGGCACGGGTGTTTGTCGGCGGCGCGGTGTTCGAGCCCGGCAGCGTCACCGTCGGCGGCGCCTCGGGCAAGGATATCGACCCGGCGCGGCAGCAGGCGCGCGGTGCCACGGCCGAGGGTCGCCGCCTGTCGCGCGCGCTGCAATCGGCGGCCGGCATTCGCCCCGACGCCGATCTCTCGCACATCGCCATCAAGCGCGGCGGACGCACGATCACCGTCGATGCGCGTCCGGCGGTCGACGGCCAGCCCTATAACGACCTGCTGCTCCTCGAGGGCGACCGGATCGAGGTTCCCAGTCGCGGCTGCTTCCAGGAGGCTCTCATGGTGCCCTCCCCGGTGACCGCGCCGGGCGTCACAGTCTTCATGTCGAACCTGACCCAGCCGGCGGCCGCCAATGCCAATTCCGCCATCGGCAAGGAGGCGCGCGAACTTCGCTATGGCACGCGCTTCATGCAGGCGGTGGTCGGGATGAACTGCGTCGGCGGTGCGCAACTGACGAGCGCCGACCGCTCGGCCGTCCTCTTCACGCATAATCCGATCACCGGCGCCTCGATCGTGGTCGAACGGCGGATCGAAGATCTGCTCGGGCGGGCCGACCGCGACAATTTCGACCCCTATATCCTGCCCGGCGACGCCATCGCCTGCTACGATTCTGCCCAGACCAATGTCTTCGAGCTCGCCCGCGGCTTCGGCATCGTCGCAGCGACCGTCGCTGTGACAACGGCCGTCATCCCCTGATCCCAGGACATTCAAGACGGGCACAAAAAAGCCGATCGACCCTTATGGGCGATCGGCTTTTTCGTCGCGGGCGGCCGAGCGCGGGGCGGTGCGCCGACCTCGGGCGATCCCCGGCAGACCCTCAGCGGCGGCGTTTGAGCAGCGGCCCGACGAGATCGAGCCAAGCGTCCGCACGTTCGCGTTCGGCGTCTTCGAGGCTGGCCCGCCCGGCGCGACCCATGGCGGCGAGATCGAGGCGCGGCAGCAGACGGAGCATGCCGGCAAGCGCCTCGGCGTCGGAACAATCAGCGACGAGGCCAGCGGCGCCGACCTGCTCGGGCAGTCCGTCGACGGAGCTGGTGACGACGGGCCGCCCGGCGAGCCTCGCCTCGGTCGCCGTCAGGCCATAGGCCTCCCAGCGCGAGGGGACGACGACGACATGGCAGCGGCCGAGAAATCCCGGCACGTCGGTCACGGTGCCGCGGAAGCGGATATTGGCATGGCCGGCGGCCTGGCGCTTCAGCGCCTCTTCCTCCGGGCCGTAGCCGCCGATCTCGAGGACGAAGCGGCCCGGGTCGAGCAGCTTCATCGCCTCGATCAGCACGTCGAAGCCCTTGGCATAAGCGAGGCGGCCATACGCGCCGAGCACGAGCGGCTGGCTGCGATCGAAACGGAGCGCGGCGACGTGGTCGAGTTGCTGCCGCCCGCTCCACGGACGAATGACGCGCACCGACCCGGCCGGCAGCGCCGCGGCCCGGCGAAGCCAGCGCGCCTGCTCCTCGGAAACGCCCGCAACCGCATCGAATGCCTTCATCCAGAGCCGCATCATGGCGCGGAAGCGCCGTTGATCGGGCACCATCAGCTCTTCCCAGGCGCCGGCATAGCTGTGCTCGACATGAACAAGCCGGGCACGCGGATTGCGCAGCCTGAGGCTGTGGACGAAGGCGAGCTTCTGCCAGTTCGGGGTGAAATGGGTGACGATGACATCGGCCTCGATGCGCGGGGCGATCTGCCAGACCGGCTGGATCTGGCGGATTTCGCTGGTGAAGGCCGCAGCAAGGGTCGGTTCGCGGAAGATCGCGAAGGATTTCGTCACGCCGCCGAGGCCGAAATCGTCGAGAAGATGCGCAACGATGGGGCGGCCCTGCGGTCGCGACGAGACACCGGCTGCACTTCGCGCCCCACGGGGACCCTGATGACCGGCGAGATCATGCGCGAGCTTGTGCTGCGCGCCGGATTCCCAACGCTGCGACTGCGGCTCGGCGACCATCATGCTGCTCTCCTTGGTGACGCGGTCCAGCCTTTGGAAAGGGGGCCGTCCGGTGGAGACTAGCCGCGCAGCCACGCGGATGGCCGCCTCCTCCGATGAGGCGGCCCATGCAAAGGGTGGGTCGCCTATCCCTCAGGATAGCTTGCCGTGGCGGCGCCGGGGCTGCGCTGAGGGCGAGGCCAGGGAATGTGATCCCGGCCCCGGCCGATGCCTGCAACCAGAACGGGCATGCCGTGCCTGCCTTGGCAAGGAAGACATCCGGGACATGCCGGGGCCCGCCGCCGCGCCTCGATCGGCCGCTCGCGCTCGTCTCCGGGGCGGATCGCTGCCGCATCTGCAGAAGAATGGCCGGAACCCGCCACATGTCATCAACGCGGCACATCGTTGTGCTTGATGGTCGCCCTGACGAACAACCAGCCGAAGCTTCGACGGGGTCGGCCTCCATGCAACGGGAATACCACCGCTGGTATAGCAGCCGGCTCGGCCGGGACATGGAATTGCTGGTGTTCGGCCATGCCGGCGCGAAGGTCATCGTGTTCCCGACGCGTGACGGCCGCTTCCACGAATACGAAGATCTCGGCCTCGTGGCGAGCCTCGCTCCAAAGATCGAGGCCGGGCATCTGCAACTCTACTGTATCGATGGCTTTGCCGGCGAGAGCTTCTATTGCCAATGGCGACGGCCGGCCGACCGGGTGCAGCGCCATCTCGCCTATGAGGACTATATCCTCGCGGAGGTGATGCCGTTTGCCGACGGCCGCAACGGTCATCCGTCGACGATCGCCCATGGCTGCAGCCTCGGCGCCTTCGCGGCAGCGAGCCTTGCCTTCCGCAGGCCTGAGCGCTTCGTCAAGATCGCAGCCTTTTCAGGTCGCTACGACCTGACGCATGCCGTCGAGTGCTTCGGCGACCTGCTCGAGGGTCATCGCGGCGAAGACGTCTATTACTGCATGCCGTCCCAGTTCCTGCCGGGGCTCGGCTGCGAGCGGCAACTCGGTCAGTTGCGGCGGCTCGACATCGTCCTCACCATCGGCGCCGAGGATCCATTTCTCGACAACAACCGGCATCTGAGCCGCGTCCTCGGCGAAAAGGGCGTCGGCCACGCCATGCATGTCTGGGAGGGCCGCGCCCATCGCGGCCGCGCGTGGCGCCAGATGGCGCCACTCTATGTCTGAACAGGTCCGGGGCCGGATGGCGTCGCTTTATGTCTGAGCTGTTCCGGCGCCGGATCATACTTGAGCAGTTCCGACGCCGGCTGGTACTCGCCGCTCAGGGCGTGATCGCGACCTTGAGAACGCCGTCGCGCTGATGCGAGAACAGGTCATACGCCGCCTCGATGTCGTCGAGCTTGAAGCGGTGGGTGACGAGCGGGGTCAGGTCGATGCGACCGGAAGCGATGACGCTCATCAACCGGCGCATGCGCTCCTTGCCGCCGGGGCAGAGCGATGTGACGATTCTGTTGTCGCCGAGGCCTGCCGAGAAAGCCGCGAGCGGGATCTTGAGATCGGTCGAATAGACGCCGAGGCTCGACAGCGTGCCGCCGGGGCGAAGCGACTTGAGGGCGCTCTCGAAGGTCTGCTGCGTGCCGAGCGCCTCGATCGCGACATCGACGCCGCGGCCATCGGTGATCGCCATGATCTGCTCGACTGGATCGCCGGCCTTGAAGTCGACGACGTGGTCGCAGCCGAGCGCCTTCGCCACCGCCAGACGCGCCGGAACGGTGTCGACGCCGATGATCGTCGTCGCGCCGAGCAGCTTGGCGCCGGCGACCGCCGAAAGGCCGATCGGGCCGAGCGCGAACACGACGACGGTATCGCCGATCTTGATGCCGCCATTCTCGGCTCCCGAGAAGCCCGTCGACATGATGTCGGGGCACATCAGGACCTGCTCGTCGGAGAGATCATCCGGCACGGCCGACAGATTGGCCGTCGCATCGGGAACACGGATATATTCGGCCTGGGCGCCGTCGATCGTATTGCCGAAGCGCCAGCCGCCCATGGCCTTGAAGCCATGCTTCGTCCCGGCACCATCCTGCGAGGCGCAGCCACACATGCAGGCGTTCGAGGTGAAGCTCGGCGTGATGGCACCGGCGATGACGCGCTGGCCCTCCTTGAAGCCGGTCACGGCCGAACCCAGCTTCTCGATGATGCCGACCGGCTCATGGCCGATCGTGAGACCGCGGGCGACGGGATATTCGCCCTTGAGGATGTGGACGTCGGTGCCGCAGATCGTCGTCGTGGTGATGCGCACCAGCGCGTCGAGCGGCCCGATATCGGGGATCGGCTTGTCGTCCAGCACGATACGACCCGGTTCGACGAAGATCGCGGCTTTCATCTTGGGCATGGTGTCATCATCTCCTCGGCAGGCGCGCCGGCCCGAAGGGACAGACGCAGTCTCGATGGCCGGCAGGATGGTCGCACACGGCCGACGGGCATTGATGCCGATCAAGAGGCCCTGCGGTTTGCAGCAAATGCGCAGCGAAGCCCTTGTCGCGGTGGCACGCGCGCGATACGCCCGAAGGGCGGAGGCCGTCAGGCCCTATGGAACCGAGTGACGTGGAAACGAGAGATCTGGACCCGAAGCCGATGCCCCCTTTCTCCTGTCTCTACAGCCACGACTTTCTTCGTATCGCCGCGGCGGTGCCGCGCGGCGCTGTCGCCGATCCCGACTTCGCCGTCGAGGAGACGCTGCGGCTCGCCACCGAGGGTGACGCGAGCGGCACGGGGCTGATGCTCTTTCCCGAGCTCGGCATCTCCTCCTATTCGATCGACGACCTGCTGCTGCAGGATGCGCTGCTCGAAGCCGTCGAGCGGGCGCTCGGCCGGATCGCCATCGCCTCGGCCGGCCGCTATCCCGTGCTGGTTGTGGGCGCGCCGCTGCGCCTCGAAGGCCGGCTCTACAACACCGCGGTCGTCATCCATCGCGGCGTCATCCTCGGCGCTGTGCCGAAGACCTACCTGCCCAACTATCGCGAGTTCTACGAGCGGCGGCATTTCACCTCCGGCGCCGGCATCACGGGCCGGACGATCGTCATCGACGGGCATTCCGTCCCGTTCGGCACCGATCTCCTGTTCCGTTCGACGGGTAGCGTGCCCTTCACCTTCCATGCCGAGATCTGCGAAGACATCTGGGTGCCCCTGCCGCCCTCGACGCATGCGGCGCTGGCCGGCGCCGAGGTGCTGTTGAACCTCTCTGCCTCCAACATCACCATCGGCAAGGCCGATACCAGGCGGCTGCTCTGCGCCAGCCATTCGGCGCGGACGGCGAGCGCCTATGCCTATTCGGCCGCGGGACCTGGCGAATCGACCACCGATCTCGCCTGGGACGGCCAGGCTTCGATCTTCGAGAACGGCGTTCTCCTCGCCGAGACGGAGCGGTTCGCAGTGGAGGCGACGCTCGCCACCGCCGACATCGATCTCGGGCGCCTCCGGCAGGAGCGGATGCGGCTCAACACCTATGGCGACTGCGTCGCGCTCGAGCAGCCGCGCGCACCCACCTTCCGCACCGTCTCCTTCGTGCTTGATCGGCCTGAGCAGCCCGTGCCCCTCAGCCGAACTGTCGAGCGGTTCCCGTTCGTGCCAGCCGATCCGGCGCGGCTCCGCGAGGATTGCTACGAGGCCTATAACATCCAGGTGCAGGGCCTCGCGCGGCGCCTCGCGGCGACCGGGCTGAAGCATTGCGTCATCGGCGTTTCCGGCGGTCTCGACTCGACACAGGCACTGATCGTTGCGGCGCGGGCGATGGACCGGCTCGGCCTGCCGCGCCAGAACGTCCTCGCCTACACGCTGCCCGGCTTCGCGACCTCCGACCATACCAAGTCGAATGCCTGGGCGCTGATGCGCGCGCTCGGCGTTTCCGCGGCAGAGATCGACATCCGGCCGGCGGCGCGGCAGATGCTGGCCGATCTCGGCCATCCCTTTGCGGGCGGCGAGCCGGTCTATGACGTCACCTTCGAGAATGTCCAGGCTGGGCTTCGGACCGATTACCTCTTCCGCCTCGCCAACCAGCATCGCGGCCTGGTCGTCGGGACCGGCGATCTCTCGGAACTGGCGCTCGGCTGGTGTACCTTCGGCGTCGGCGATCACATGTCGCACTACAACGTCAACGCCTCGGTCTCGAAGACGCTGATCCAGTATCTGATCCGCTTCGTCGCGGCCTCCGGCGATGTGAGCGCCGAGACGGCGGCGACCCTTTACGCGATCCTCGCCACCGAGATATCGCCCGAACTGGTGCCGGTCGCCGACGGCAAGCCGATCCAGTCGACGCAGGCGATCGTCGGACCCTATCCGCTGCAGGACTTCACGCTCTACTACCTGACGCGGTTCGGCTTCCGGCCCTCGAAGATCGCCTTCCTCGCCCACCACGCCTGGTCGGACGCCGCGCGCGGTGCCTGGCCGGCCGACATGCCGGCTGACGAGCGGCGCGCCTATTCGCTCGCCGAGATCCGCGGCTGGATGCTGGTGTTCATCCGCCGCTTCTTCACCAACCAGTTCAAGCGCTCGACGGTGCCGAACGGACCGAAGATGTCGTCCGGCGGCTCTCTGTCGCCGCGCGGCGACTGGCGCATGCCGTCCGATGCCGAGGCGAAGGTCTGGCTCGACGAATTGGAAGCGAACGTCCCGCTGGAATGATCAGGCGAGCGCGGCGCGCTTGAGTGCGAGGCGGTCGACGATACGGGTGGCGATCGGCAGGGCCGAGGTGGCGGCCGGCGATGGCGCGTTGCAGACGTGCAGCATGCGCGCACTCTCGACCATCAGGAAATCTTCGACCATCCGGCCGTCGGCCTCGACGGCCTGGGCGCGGATGCCGGCCGGATAGGGCTCGAGATCGGCGAGATCCAAAGCCGGATAGTATTTCCGGCATTGTTCGAGATAGCCGCGCTTGTGCACCGAATTGAGAAACTCGCTCGCCGCCGTTCGCCAATTTGCGGCGGCCATCTTCCAGAAGCCACCAAAGCTCGCCATGTCGCCGAGATCAGCGGCATTTAGGGCCCATTTCGCCTCGCTTTCGCGCGAAAGCCCCAGGACGGCATTCGGCCCAACCGTCACCGAGCCGTCGATCATCAGCGTCAGGTGGATGCCGAGAAAAGGCAGCGCCGGATCGGGCGTCGGATAGATGAGATGGCGGATGCGGCCCTCATGCTTGCGGGCGAGGCGATAATATTCGCCGCGGAACGGCACGATCCGATGCGTGATCGGCAGGCCTGCCAACCGCGCGATCCGGTCCGATTGCAGTCCGGCACAGGCGACGAGCAGCCGTGCTTCGACGGAGCCCTTGTCGGTCTCGACATGGACGGTCGCGCGCTCCTCCCGAATGGCCATCACACGCTCGCCAAGGCGGACCTCGCCGCCGGCCGCTTCGATCCGCCGGCCCATGGCGCCGGAAACGCGGCGATAATCGACGATGGCGGAGGCCGGTACATGCAGCGCGCCAATGCCCTCGATCTCGGGCTCTATCTCGGCAAGCCCGGCGCGATCGAGCCTCGACACCTCGATCCCGTTGCGCCCGGCCCGCTCCTCCAGCGCCAGCATGCGCTGGTGCTCGGCCGGGTTGGTCGCGACGATCAGCTTGCCGCAGGTGCGGAACGGGATGTCCTCCCGCAGACAGAACGCCTTGGTCGCGGCCGCCCCGGCGCGGCAGAGCTCGGCCTTGAGGCTTCCCGGCGCATAGTAGACGCCGGCATGGATGACGCCGCTGTTGTGCCCGGTCTGGTGCGTGGCGAGCGCGGCCTCCTTCTCGATGAGAACGAGACGCGCGCCCGGCTCGCGCGCAAGAATCTGCATGGCAGTGGCAAGGCCGACGATGCCGCCGCCGATGACGCAATAGTCGTAGGCCACGCTCGCCCCTGCCCTCAGTCCGGTGAAACCGCGCCCCGGCCCCGGCCGAAGCCGGCAGCCGGGGCGCCGTTGTTCAACTACCCTTTTTCGCGGCCGCGTCCAGCGCCTTGAAATCCTCATCGGACAGCGCGAGCGCGGCAGCGGCTACGTTCTCCTCGAGGTGCTTGACCTTCGACGTCCCCGGGATCGGCAGCATCACCTTGCTGCGCTTCAGCAGCCACGCCAGCAGCACCTGCGACTGCGTCGCCGAGAGCTTGTGGGCGATGCCATCGAGCAGCGAACCGGGGCGGGAGAGATCACCGCTGATCAGCGGCGCCCAGGGAATGAAGCCGATCCCCTGCTGCTCGCAATAATCGAGCACCGCCTCGCTGCCGCGATCGACGAGATTGTAGCGGTTCTGTACGCTTGCGACCGGGAACACCTGCTGCGCCGCCTTGATCTCGTCCACCGAGACTTCCGACAGCCCTGCATGGGCGATGAGGCCCTCGTCGAGGAGCTGCCTGATCGCGCCGAACTGTTCGGCGCGCGGGACCTTGGAATCGATCCGGTGCAGCTGCCAGAGCGCGATCTGCTCGACGCCGAGCTTCTTCAGGCTCTTCTTGGCTTCGGCAATGAGATGCGCCGGGTCACCATGGATGTTCCAGACATCCGGTCCGCTCCGGGTCAGGCCGCCCTTGGTGGCTATGAGAAGGCCCGGATAAGGATGGAGCGCTTCGCGAAGCAATTCCTCGGAGACGTCGGGTCCATAGGAATTGGCGGTATCGATGAAGTTGACGCCGATCTCGGGCAGCCGCTTCAGCGTTCGGATCGCCTCGTCGTGATCTTCGGGCGGACCCCAGATGCCCTTGCCGGTGATGCGCATGGCGCCGAAGCCGAGGCGGTGGATCTCGATCTCGCCGCCGACCTTGAAGGTGCCGGAGGCGGCTGCATTGACGCTGGATGTCATGGGGGAACTCCTGTTGCGACGGTGGGGCTGGCGCCGGTCCACCTCGTCGTTCAGCTATGGCCGCGAGGGAGCCGCGACAACCCCGCGGATGATCAAAGCGTGGCGAGCGCGGCCGAAATACCGCGCTGGCGGATGTCGGCCAGCGCCGCGGCCGTGCGGGCGATCAATGCCCCGCGATGCGGGCTCGCAGCGGCGAAGCCCGTGACGGCGAAGACCGCTTCGACCAGAGCGGCAGGATCGCTCGTGGCGGCCAGAACCGGGGCGAGCGCCCCATCGAGTGGATCGGTGAAGGCCGGCGGCGTCGCCCGCGCGCCGAGCGCGGCGATCCAGGCCGCCAGCACGAGAGCGGAACGCTCGATCGGCAAGCCCTCATCCATTCGGTCGAGCGTCGCGGCGACGATGCGCTGCGGCAGCTTCTGCGAGCCGTCATTGGCGATCTGCGCCGTGCGATGACGCAGCGCCGTGTTGGCATAGCGGCTCGCGAGGCGCTGGATATAGTCGTCCGTATCGAGCCCCGCGTCCTTCGGCAGGGTCGCGATGAAATCCTGCCAGAGGCCGTCGACGAAGCGGCGGATGACCGGATCGGCGAAGGCCTCGGCGACGGTTTCGCGGCCGAGCAACTGGCCGAGATAGGCGATCGAGGAATGCGTGCCATTGAGAAGGCGCAGCTTCATTTCCTCATAGGGCGTGACGTCGGCGACCATGGTTACGCCGAAGCGCTCCCAGTCTGGCCGCCCGGCGGTGAAATGGTCCTCGACGACCCACTGCATGAACGGCTCGGTGAGCACGGGCCAGGCGTCGGTGACGCCGAGGCTGGCGCTGACACGGGCGCGATCGGCATCGGTCGTCGCCGGCACGATCCGATCGACCATGCTGGAGGGGAAGGCAACCGCCTCCGCCACGAAGCGGCCAAGCTCCGGATCGCGGAGCGCCGCGAACTGCGACACGACGCGGCGCGTGGTGACGCCGTTGTTCGGCAGGTTGTCGCAGGAGAGGACGGTGAACGGCGCAGCGCCGGCCGCGCGGCGGCGGGCGAGTGCCTCGACGATGAAACCATGCGCTGTCTTCGGATGCGCGGGATCGGCGAGGTCGGCGCGGATGTCAGGATGAGCCGCGTCGAGATCGCCGGCGGCGTTCCGGAGATAGGCCTTCTCGGTCACTGTCAGGGTGACGATGTGGACACGCGGATCGACCATCGCGGCGAGCAACGCCGCCGGATCCTCCGGGGCGACCAGCAGGCCGAGCATGGATCCGATGACGATCAGGTCTTCGCTCGCGTCCTCGCGCACGGCGAGCGTGTAGAGCCCGTCCTGCGGACCGAGGGCGTCGCGCGTATCGCGGCTTCGGAGCGAGGCGCCGATGATGCCCCAGCCGGTCTCGCCGGCGGCGATGCAGGCGTCGACATAGGCGGCCTGATGCGCGCGATGGAACGCGCCGACCCCGAGATGGACGATGCCGGGCGTGACATCCGCCCGGTCATAGGCCGGTCGCTGCACGGAGGCCGGCAGGCCGGCAAGGGTCGCATTCGAGAGCCGCATCGATTTCCTCCGCGTTGCGGGCATGGCCTTGGCGGGCATGGTCAGAAGCTGCATAGACCACGGCCGCCACGGCGCCAAGCGCGACCCGATCAGCCCGGCGCGGCGGCCTCGGTGCCGGGCTGACCGGAGGCGGTCACATCATCGGGCAGGAATGCGGCCCGCGCGGCGCGCACGCGCGCTGCGATATAATCAGCCACCGCGGCGACGCGGCGCGTCTCATGGGTATCGGGATGGCTGGTCAGCCAGTAGCTGCGGCGAAAGCCGATCGCAGGTATCAGGCGGCGGAGCTCGGGATAGAGCGCGGCGGTATAGTCATGCAGGATGCCGACGCCGACCCCGGCCCTCACCGCCTCGACCTGGCCGACGACGCTGCCGCATTCATAGCGCCGGCTCGTCACGCGGGCGAGCCGCGCCGCATAGTCGAGCGCGCGGCTATAGGCGAGATCCTCTACATGGGTGACGACCAGCCGCCCGGCGAGATCGGCCTCGGTGCGGACCGGGCCCGAGCGCTCCAGATAGTCGGCGGCGGCATAGATGCCGAGGCTGTAGTCGGTGAGCTTGCGCACCACGAGGCGTCCGCTCGCAGGCCGGTCGAGCGTGATGACGATGTCCGCCTCGCGTCGCGACAGCGAGAAGGTGCGCGGCAGAGGCACCAACTGGATGACGAGTTCGGCATGCTCCATCGCGAGGCGGCCGAGCTCTGCGGCAAGGAAATAATTGCCGAGTCCATCAGGCGCGCCGACGCGCACCGTTCCGGCGATCCCGGACGAGGCGCCGGAGAGCTCCGCCTCGACGCGCAGGAACTCGGACTCGGCCCGCTCGGCCGCCGCCATCAGCTGCTCGCCGGCTGGCGTCAGCAGGCAACCATTGGTCCGCCGCTCGACCAGCTTCGCCTTGGCCTCGTCCTCCAGCGCCGTCAACTGACGCGAGACGGTGGCATGGTTCAGCCCGAGCTGCCGCGCCGCGCCGAGGATCTGCCCGGTGCGCGCGACGGCGAGAAAGATGCGGATGCGTTCCCAGTCCATGGCACGGACTTTAATTCCTGCACAACGGAGCCGCAAGGCTGGCGATTGCTGTGCGATTTCGGATGCGGCATGGAAGGGCCCATCGCAATGGGAGCAATGCCATGACCACTCTGCCGATCATCGATCACTTCATCGCCGGGCAGCGTTCGGCCGGAACGTCGTCTGCAACGCAGCCGGTCTACAATCCGGCGACCGGCGAGACGACCAAGGCGGTGCGCCTCGGCGGCGAGGCCGAGGTCAAGGCTGCTGCCGAGGCGGCCAGGCGCGCCGCACCCGGCTGGGCCGCAACCACGCCGCTCCGCCGCGCGCGCATCCTCAACCGCTTCCTGCACATCCTCGAGGAGCGCATCGACGACCTCGCAGCCGTCATCACCTCCGAGCATGGCAAGGTGCTCTCCGACGCCAAGGGCGAGATCCAGCGCGGCATGGAAGTGGTCGAGTTCGCGACCGCTGCGCCGCAGCTGCTCAAGGGTGAAGTGACGGAGAATGTCGGCACGCGGGTCGACAGCCATTCGCTGCGCCAGCCGCTCGGCGTCGTCGCCGGCATCACGCCGTTCAATTTCCCGGCCATGGTGCCGATGTGGATGTTCCCGATCGCGCTCGCGGCCGGCAACTGCTTCATCCTGAAGCCATCCGAGCGCGATCCCTCCGCTGCGCTGGTCATCGCCGACTGGCTCAAGGAAGCCGGCCTGCCGGACGGCGTGTTCTCCGTCGTGCATGGCGGCAAGGACGCTGTGGACGCGATCCTGACCAATCCCGACATCCAGGCGGTGAGCTTTGTCGGCTCGACCCCGATCGCCCGCTATATCTATGAAACGGCGGCGAAGAACGGCAAGCGCTGCCAGGCGCTCGGCGGCGCCAAGAACCACATGATCATCATGCCCGACGCCGACATGGACCAGGCGGTCGATGCACTGATGGGCGCGGCCTATGGCTCGGCCGGCGAGCGCTGCATGGCGATCTCGGTCGCCGTTCCGATCGGCGAAAAGACAGCAGAAACGCTGCTGGCAAAGCTTGAGCCGAAGATCCGCGCCCTGAAGGTTGGCCCGGGTACCGATCCCGAGGCCGAGATGGGCCCGCTTGTCACCAAGGAGCATCTCGGCAAGGTGCGCGGCTATATCGATGCCGGCGTCGCCGAGGGCGCCAAGCTCGTCGTCGACGGGCGCGGCCTGCAGCTGCAGGGCTATGAGGACGGCTATTTCATCGGCGGCACGCTGTTCGACCATGTCACGACCGACATGACGATCTACCAGGAGGAGATCTTCGGGCCGGTGCTCGCCATCGCCCGCGCGCCCGACTACGCCACCGCCGCGACGATGATCAACGAGCATCCCTTCGGCAACGGCACGGCGATCTTCACCCGCGACGGCGACGCTGCCCGCGAATTCGCGCACCAGATCCAGGTCGGCATGGTCGGCATCAACGTTCCGATCCCCGTGCCGATGGCGTTCCATTCCTTCGGCGGCTGGAAGAACTCGTTGTTTGGCGACCATCACATGCATGGCATGGAAGGCATCCGCTTCTACACCAAGCTGAAGACCATCACGACGCGCTGGCCGACCGGCATCCGCGCCGGCGCCGACTTCGTCATGCCGACGATGAGCTGATCGACGGCAGGGTCGCCCTCCCTGGGCGACCCTCGCTCGAAGGGATTTGCCAAGCCGCTGTTCCCGACTAAGCTGGCAGAGAGGGCGGCGACGGGACCAAAGAAACCTGCGTCTCCCGGGGAACAGGGAGACTGCATCCAAATGAAGTCGATACTTCACACGACGATCGCGCTTGCCGCCGTCGCGGCCTTTGTCGGCCAGGCCACGGCGCAGCAGGCCTCGGTTGGTCCCGGCGAAGGCGCCCTCAACATCGTCGCCTGGCCCGGCTATATCGAGCGCGGCGAGAGCGACAAGGCCTATGACTGGGTCAGTGATTTCGAGAAGACCACCGGCTGCAAGGTCGCGGTGAAGACGGCGGCGACCTCCGACGAAATGGTCACGCTGATGAACCAGGGCGGGTTCGACCTCGTCACCGCCTCCGGCGATGCCTCGCTCCGCCTCGTTGCCGGCAAGAAGGTCGTGCCGGTCAATACCGCGCTGGTCCCGAGCTGGAGCACGGTCGATCCGCGTCTGCAGGATGCGCCGTGGTACACGGTCGGCGGCGAGCATTACGGTGTGCCGTATCAGTGGGGGCCAAACGTCCTCATGTACAACACCAAGGTCTTCAAGGACGCGCCGACGAGCTGGTCGGTGGTGTTCGAGCCGCAGAACCTGCCCGACGGCAAGCCGAATGCCGGCCGCGTCCAGGCCTATGACGGCCCGATCTACATCGCCGACGCCGCCACCTATCTGATGGCGAAGAAGCCCGAGCTCGGCATCAAGGACCCCTATGAGCTGAACGAGACGCAGTATGCCGCGGCGCTCGATCTGCTGAAGGGCCAGCGCAAGCTGGTCGGCCGCTACTGGCACGACGCCGCCGTGCAGGTCGACGACTTCAAGACCGAGGGTGTCGTCGCCTCGTCGTCCTGGCCGTTCCAGGTCAATACGCTGCAGTTCGACAAGCAGCCGATCGCATCGACCATTCCGGCCGAGGGCGCGACCGGCTGGGCCGATACGACGATGCTCGCCGCCAATGCCGCGCATCCGAACTGCGCCTATCTCTGGCTCGAGCATTCGCTGTCGCCAAAGGTGCAGGGCGATGTCGCCGCATGGTTCGGATCGGTGCCGGTCGTGCCGGCCGCCTGCAAGGGCAATGCCCTCCTGACCGACGCCGGCTGCGCCACCAACGGATTCGAGAACTTCTCGAAGATCCGCTTCTGGAAGACCCCGGTCGCGAAATGCACCAGCCAGGAAGCCTGCGTGCCCTATTCGCGCTGGGTCTCGGACTATATCGCGGTCATGGGCGGGTAGAGCGGCTCCGATGCGGCGCCCCCTGCGGGGCGCCGTCGTCCCGGCCGAGGCCGGGACCCTTATTCCAGAGGCCGGTGTTCATGGATCCCGGCCTTCGCCGGGATGACGGAGCCATCTTGTTGCCCGCAATCAAACTCTTCGACGTTTCGGCACCGAGCCGAGGCAGGATGCCAGACCCCGACGGTTTCATCCGATGACCGCCGCCGTCTCGCTCAGCGCCGTCTCGCGCCATTTCGGCAGCGTCAAGGCGCTCGATGCCGTCGATCTCGACATCTCCGAGGGCGAATTCTTCGCCATGCTCGGCCCCTCCGGCTCGGGCAAGACGACATGTCTGCGCCTCATCGCCGGTTTCGAGCAGCCGACATCAGGCCATATCGAGATCTTCGGCGAACGGGTCGAAGGCGTTCCGCCCTATCGGCGCAGCGTCAACACCGTCTTCCAGGACTATGCGCTGTTCCCGCATATGAACGTCATCGACAACGTCGCCTATTCGCTGATGCTGCGGCGGGTGCCGTGGGCCGAGCGCATGCGCACGGCCGAGGCGGCGCTCGATATGGTCAAGCTCGGCGGCTATGGCGGCCGGCGGCCGGGCCAGCTTTCCGGTGGCCAGCGCCAGCGCGTCGCGCTCGCCCGGGCGATCGTGAACAAGCCGAAGGTGCTGCTGCTCGACGAGCCGCTCGGCGCGCTCGACCTCAAGCTGCGCGAGAGCATGCAGGAAGAACTGAAGAGCCTGCAGAAGCGGCTCGGCATCACCTTCATCTTCGTGACGCATGACCAGGGCGAGGCGCTGTCGATGGCCGATCGGGTCGCCGTCTTCAGCGATGGGCGCATCCGCCAGGTCGGCACGCCAGCCGATGTCTATCAACGGCCGAACTCGCCCTTCGTCGCCGACTTCGTCGGGTCATCGAATGTCCTGCCGCCCGATTTCGTCGAGGGGCTCATCGGCGAGCGGCGCTGGGCCAGCCTCCGGCCGGAGGCGCTCAGGATCGGCGGCGCGGGGGACCTGCGCGGCACCGTGACCGCGCGCAACTATCTCGGGCCGGTGACGCGCCTTGCTCTGGATGCGGCCGGGTTGCGCCTCCATGCCGTCGTCGCCTCCGGCGAGGGGCTGCCACAGGAGGGCGACGAAGTCGGCCTCGCCTTCGACCGGGCCGCGCTGCATCTGATGGGCGAGACGCCGTGAGCGCGGCAGACGCGGGCTGGACCCCGCCGCCGCCGCGGGCGATCGGCCGGCTCGGCGATCTCTTCTGGCGCCATCCGACCTTGCTGGCGATGCTGATGCTGACGCCGCCGGTGCTCTGGCTCGGCATTGTCTATATCGGCTCGCTGCTGACGCTGCTGCTGCAGAGCTTCTATGCGCTCGACGATTTTTCCGGCCTCGTGGTGCCGGACTTCACGCTCGCGACCTATGCCGAACTGCTGCGGCCGTCCAATCTCGACATCATCCTGCGCACGGTGATCATGGCGGCGCTGGTGACGATCGCCTCGGCGATCATCGCCTTCCCGATCGCCTACATGGCGGCGCGCTATGCCCGCGGAAAATGGAAGGCGCTGTTCTATCTCGGCATCATGCTGCCGCTCTGGTCGAGCTATCTGGTCAAGGTCTATGCCTGGAAGCTGATCCTCGCCAAGGAAGGCATCCTGACCTGGCTGTTCGCCAAGCTGCATCTGACGGCCGTGCTCGACGCGGTTCTCGCCTTGCCGGGCATCGGCGGCAATTCGCTTTCGGTCAGCTATATCGGCACCTTCCTCGTCTTCGTCTATATCTGGCTGCCCTACATGATCCTGCCGACGCAGGCGGCGCTGGAGCGCGTGCCGGTCAACCTGATCGACGCCAGCTCGGATCTCGGCGGCGTCCCGGCGCAGACCTTCCGGCACGTCATCCTGCCACTCGCCTTTCCGGGCATCGTCGCCGGCTCGATCTTCACCTTCTCGCTGACGCTCGGAGACTACATCATCCCGCAGATCGTCGGGACGTCGCGCCTCTTCATCGGCCAGGCCGTCTACACGCAGCAGGGAACGGCCGGCAACATTCCCCTCGCCGCGGCGTTCACCGTCGTGCCGATCGTCATCATGGGCCTCTATCTGACCATCGCCCGCAAGCTCGGAGCCTTCGATGCGCTCTGACGGCAACCGCGCGCCGCTCGGCCTCCGCCTCGCCGCCGGAGCAGGCCTCCTCTATCTGCTGGCGCCGCTGGCGCTGATCTTCGTCTATGCCTTCACCACGGAGGAAAAGAGCTTCGTCTGGCCGCCGCCGGGGCTGACGCTGAAATGGTTCGCGGTCGCCTGGGCAAGGCCCGACATTTCCGCGGCGCTGCTGCTTTCGATCGAGGTGGCCGCGGTCTCGACGATGATCGCCCTCGTCCTTGGCACGCTCACCGCCGCCGCGGTCAGCCGCTCGCGCTTCTTCGGCCGCGAGACGATCTCGCTGCTCGTGATCCTGCCGATCGCCCTGCCCGGCATCATCACCGGCATCGCGCTCCGCTCGGCCTTCTCGACCTTTTCGATCCCGTTCTCGTTCTGGACCATCGTGCTCGGCCATGCGACCTTCTGCATCGTCGTCGTCTACAACAATGCGGTCGCCCGCTTCCGGCGAACCTCCGGGTCGCTGATCGAGGCTTCGATGGATCTCGGCGCCAACGGCTTCCAGACTTTCCTGCACATCGTGCTGCCGAACATCGGAACGGCGCTGCTCGCCGGCGGCATGCTGGCCTTCGCGCTATCCTTCGACGAGGTCATCGTCACCACCTTCACGGCGGGGCAGCAGCAGACCTTGCCGCTCTGGATGCTGGAGGAACTGATCCGGCCGCGCCAGCGCCCTGTCACCAATGTCGTGGCGATGTTCGTGGTGGCAGTCACGTTCCTGCCGATCCTCGCGGCCTTCTATCTCACGCGGGACGGCGACCAGGTCGCCGGCGCCGGCAAATAGCTCCAGGAGAACACTATGCAGACCAGCATGCTGATCGGATCGCGCTTCGAAAACGGCACCGAGGCCGAGGAACTGGTGCTGAATCCGCGCACCGGTGCCGTGATCGCGAAGATCCCGGAAGCCTCGACGGCGCAGGTCGACGCGGCCGTCGCCGCCGCGCGCAAGGCCTTTCCGGCTTGGTCGCGCACGACGCCAGGCCAGCGCTCGGCGCTGCTGCTGAAGATCGCCGCCGACATCGAGGCCGACGCGGCCGCCTTCGCGGCGATCGAGGCCGAGAATTGCGGCAAGCCGATCAATGCGGTGCTGAACGACGAGCTTCCCGCCATCGTCGACTGCTATCGCTTCTTCGCCGGCGCGGTTCGCACCATGCATGGCCAGATCGCCGGTGAGTATCTTCCCGGGCATACCTCGATGATCCGCCGCGACCCGATCGGCGTCGTCGGCTCGATCGCGCCATGGAACTACCCGCTGATGATGATGGCGTGGAAACTGGCGCCGGCGCTCGCCGCCGGCAACACGGTCGTGTTCAAACCCTCGGAACAGACGCCGCTGACGGCGCTCCGCCTCGCCGAGACACTGGCCGCCGTCCTGCCCGAGGGTGTCGTCAACATCGTCACCGGCCGCGGCGCCACGGTCGGCAATGCGCTGATCAACCATCCGGGCGTCGACATGGTCTCGGTCACCGGCGATATCGGCACCGGCAAGAAGGTGATCCAGGCGGCGGCCTCGACGGTCAAGCGCACCCATCTCGAGCTCGGCGGCAAGGCGCCGGTCATCGTCTTCGACGATGCCGACCTCGACGCCGTCGTGAACGGGCTTCGCGCCTTCGGCTACTACAATGCCGGCCAGGACTGCACGGCCGCCTGCCGCATCTATGCCGGGCCGAAGATCCACGACCGTCTCGTCGCCGACCTCGCGTCGGCCGTCTCGACGCTGACCTTCGACAATGCCGACGACACGAAGAACGAACTCGGCCCGCTGATCTCGGCGCGCCAGCGCGACCGCGTCGAAGGCTTCGTCGAGCGCGCCGCAGCAGAGAAGCATATCGAGATCGCGACTGGCGGCAGGCGGGGCTCCGGGTCCGGCTTCTACTTCGAGCCGACGGTGATCGCCGGAACGCTGCAGTCGGACGAGATCGTGCGCCGCGAGGTTTTCGGCCCCGTCGTCTCGGTGACGCGGTTCACCGATCCGGACGACGCTGTCCTCTGGGCGAATGATTCAGACTACGGCCTCGCATCCTCGGTCTGGACCAAGGACATCGACCGCGCGATGCAGACCGCGGCGCGGCTCCAATATGGCTGCACCTGGGTCAACACCCATTTCATGCTGGCCAGCGAGATGCCGCATGGCGGCCTCAAGCAATCCGGCTATGGCAAGGACCTCTCGTCCTACGCCCTCGAGGACTACACCGTCGTCCGCCACGTCATGATCGCGCATGGGTAGACCGGCTGACCCTCCGGCCGCCGCCGCAGCTAGATGATACGGCGGCCGGCGACCCAGATGGCGCGGATGACGGGGACGCCGCCGACCAGCGACAGGCGGACGAGGTCGGCCCGAAGGCCCGGCGCGATCCGGCCGCGGTCGAAGAAGCCGAGCGCATCGGCCGGTTCGGCCGTAACAAGACGGATCGCCGCGGGGATCGGCATGCCGCGCGCTGCAAGAATGAAGGGCGCCTGCAACAGGCTGGTCGGCACATAATCCGACGTCAGGATGTCGAGCAGTCCTGCATCGGCCAGCGCCGCGGCACCGACATTGCCGGAATGCGAGCCGCCGAGCACGATGTTCGGCGCGCCCATGACAATGGCCATGCCGGCCGCCCTCGCCGCTTCCGCCGCAGCAAGGGTGGTCGGGAACTCGCTGATTCCGATGCCGAGGCGCACGGCCTCGTCGATATCGGCCAGCGAAGTGTCGTCATGGCTGGCGAGATGGATCGACCGCGCCGCCGCCGCCGCCGCTATTGCGAGCCGGCTCTCGGGAACATGGCGCGCCTGGTGCGCGCGCCGCTCGTCGATATAGGCGGCGAATTCCTCATCGGACCAGACACGTGCGTTCTTCTTGCGGCGGAATTCCCGGTAGAGGCCGACATCATGCCACTGCCGTTGGCCGGGCGTGTGGTCCATCATGCTCATGAGCCTGAGGCCGGGATTGTCGACATGGCGGAGAGCGATGTCGAGCAGGGCCGGATCCGACAATTCGCAGCGGAAATGGAAATAGTGATCGACGCGCAGGAGATCGGCCGCACGCGCCTCCGTCAGACCGCCGATCGCCGCGTCGAGCATCGCCGTGCGCACGCCGCGGCTGTCGTAGTCGCCGAGCGAGAGCGAATCGAGCACGGTCGTGATCCCGGCGCCCAGCACCTGCCAGTCATGGGCAAGCACCGCGCCGAGGGTCGAGGGCCATTGGACGCCCGGACGCGGCTGGAAATGGTGCTCGATATTGTCGGTGTGGATGTCGATGAGGCCGGGAATGAGGAAATCGGCCTCGGCCGCCGACGACCGTTCCTCGCCTTCGATCGCCGCAATGCGATCGTCGTCCAGCGCGAGGGTACCGAAGACGATGCGATCTTCGAGCACGAGGTTGAGCGGTTCGGAGAAGAGCGACATGGATCTCGGCCTGGGCAAGGAGCGGCGGGACGGCGCATGCCGAACGCCGCGCCGGGCGGGTTTGGAATCACCCGCCTCAGCCGAGGATAAAGGGCTGGCCCCCGTGTCGTCTTTATGACGCCGAAGGGGCGAGCGGCCCCGCACCGCCGGGACTGCTCGAAACGACCAATCCGACCAGCCTCACGGCGGCGCCACCGGGCCAGCCCCGGAGACGCATCGTCACCGGGGCCATAGCCTGACTGAAGCCGATAAGTCTCAGCCTTCGGGAAGCTCCAGCCTGGCCAGATCCTCGAGGAGCGTTGGGCCGGTCGGCCGCCAGCCGAGCTTCCGCCGTGTCTCGGCGCTGGAGGCGGGCATGTCGAACTCGGCAAAATGCGCCATCCAGCCGAAATAGGCAGGCGCCTCGGCCGCTTCGATCGACTGCACCGGCAGGCCGAGGCGCTGGCCGATCGCCTCGGCGATGTCCCGCATCGCCACGCCCTCCTCCGCGACCGCATGATAGCGCGCGCCGGGCTCGGCCCGTTCGACGGCCAGACGGTAGAGCCGCGCGACATCGTGGACGGGCGCAGCGGGCCAGCGGCTGGTGCCATCGCCGACATAGCTGCAGACGCCTTTCGCGCGGTACATCGCGATCACCGGCGTGATGAGACCCTGCGTCACCGGATCATGCACCTGCGGCAGGCGTACCACCGAGACATTGCCACCCGCCTCGGCAACGAGGTTGGCGGCCTCCTCGGTCGCGGCGCGTGGATGGGTGGCGGACGAGACGATCGGATTGCCTTCCCGAGCCGGCTCGCCGGGTACGGTATTGGCGATCGGCGTCCCCGATGTCACGATCAGCGGCCGGTCGGAGCCGGCAAGCGCGGCGCCAAGCGTCGCGATGACCCGCCGATCATCCTCGCAATTCTGTACGAACCGCGAGAAATCATGGTTGAAGGCGAGGTGAATCACGGCGTCGGCGCGGGCCGCCCCCTCGCGGAGGCTCTCCGGCTCGGCGATCGATCCCCGATAGAGTTCGGCGCCCGTTGCCGCGAGGGCGGCGGCCTTCGCCTCCGAGCGATAGACGCCGATCACCTGATGGCCGGCCGCGATCAGGTCCTCGACCACGCGCGAGCCGATATTTCCCGTCGCGCCCGTTACGAATACTTGCATGTCGAAACTCTCCGCTTCTGATGCGGCGACTGTGGGACAATGCGTTATCGTGGTAAAGTTGGGACATCATCATAGTAAGATAGGTACCCGGATGAGCGAGCAGGCTTCCATAGGCACCGAACTCGGCGCCTATCTCCGCGACCGGCGCATGAAGCTCGATCCCGCGGCCCTCGGCTTCCCGACCGAGCGGCGGCGAACACCGGGTCTTCGGCGCGAAGAGGTGGCGCAGCGGGCCAATATCAGCCCGACCTGGTACACCTGGCTCGAGCAGGGTCGAGGCGGCGCGGCCTCCGCCGATGTTCTCGACCGGATCGCGCGAGCGCTGATGCTGACGGAGATCGAGCGCGAACATCTCTTCCTGCTCGGGCTCGGCCGTCCGCCGGAGGCGCGGTTCCACAACAATTTCAGGGTTTCACCGCGGCTGCAGCGCGTGCTCGATGCCCTCGACCCGGCCCCGGCCATCATCCGGACGGCTCTCTGGGACGTCGTCGCCTGGAATCGTGCGGCGACCGTGATGCTGCTCGATTATGCCGCGCTGCCGCAGGATCGGCGGAATATTCTCCGCTTCCTCTTCCTCGACCCGCGCGCCCGCGCAGAACAACTCGATTGGGAGAGCGTGGCCCGCTTCGTCATCAGCGCGTTCCGGGTCGAGACCTCGCGCGCCGGCGCCAGTGCGGCGGTCGAGCCGCTCGTGGCCGAGCTCTGCGCGCTGAGCCCCGACTTCAAGGCGATGTGGAGCGCCAACGAGGTCCGCTCGGGCCATTCCGATGCCGTCAAGCACATCCACCATGCGAAGCTCGGACCACTCGCCTTCGAGTATTCGAACTTCGCAGTCGACGGCCGGATCGACCTCACGATGGTGGTCTACAACCCGGCGACGCCTGCCGACGCCGAGAAGATCCGATCGGTGATGCCATCGGCGTGACCGTGCCGCAGGCGGTGATCCGACCCGCCAGTTGCAGCCGGCACGCCATCGCCGAAACGAATACGCCCGTCAGGTCGCCGACCTGACGGGCGAATTTGGTTGCGGGGACCAGATTTGAACTTTGCCGAACGGGGGCGATCCTGCAGTTCCCCGTGTATCCGGCCTAATGAACCAGACGGCGCCGAAGCCCGGCCGCCAGCAGGATCGTCAGCCCAAGATGCAGACCAACCGCCGGCCACAGCAGAGCGCCGACAGTTCCTCCCGCAAAACCGAACCGTGCCAGCCCTATCGTCACCAGCGCGCTATAGACTAGCATGCCGAGCATCGGCGGTCCCGGCCAGCAGGCGAGGCCGAGCGCGATCAGCGCGATGCCGGTAAGACGGGCAACATCGCCGGCAATCCCATCAAGGGTCTGGCCGAGCAGAAGCTGCCCGACCAACGAGGGCACGATCAGCAAGGCGAGACCGGTCGCGATTTCGGCGATCGCCGCGACACCCAGCACACGTTTCATCCTTGGCGCCCCATGATCGACGTCTCGTCTTGCTCGCCACGCGCCTGCCCCGTGCGCCTCAAGGCTTTGCTGCCGCCGTCTGATCAGGCTCGAGCTTGACGGTCAGCTTGTCGATTTTGCCCGTGAACTTGAACGGCGAGTCGTAGCGATCCTCGACCAGCGCAACGCCTGTCCTTGTATCGAGGCCGACATCGAAGGTCTCATCCTCTGGGAAGGTGATCGGCGTCGTGTGGTCGAGCGTGTTGCGGGCGACCTCGCTCCCGTCGACGGACAGAACGCCGGTCCCGCCCTTGCCGAGGCCCGGCTCCGCCGACTTGAAATCGAACACGATCGTATGCTTGCCGGGCTCCAGTTGCGGCCCTTCCCAGATCGTGCGCTTCAGATCCAGCAGATTGTAAAGGAACACCACCTTGCCGCGGCCGATGCCGAAATCGCCCTTGCTGAGGTAGAGCCCATAGCCACCGAAGCGCCCGCCCTCGGTGACGATCATGCCCTCGGCGCCGCCATCGGGAATCTCGACCTCGGCGGTGATCGTGTAGGACTTGTTCAGGATGCTCGGTGCTGCACTGGCCGGGACGCCGCTGAGCTCGCCCGAGTAAGTGAACTCGGTCTTGCCGGCCGTGAGGCTCGGGCGCGGCGTATTCCAGCGCGCGAGCGTCGAATTGTCGAGCGGCAGGACGTTGTATTTGGCGGCCTCCGAATAGAACAGCGCCTGCATTTCCTTGACCTTGTCCGGCATCTGCGCCGCCAGATCGTCGAACTGGGTCGGGTCCTTGTCGACGTTGTAGAGCTCCCAATTGTAGCCGGAGATCACGTCTGGCGGCGTCTTGGTGCTCAACTCCCAGGGCAGCGTCACCGGCGTCGTCGCCGCGACCCAGCCGTCGTGATAGATGGAGCGATTGCCGAGCATCTCGAAATACTGCGTGGTGTGCCGGGTTGGCGCGTCGGCATTCGCCTTATCCCAGGTATAGGCCATGCTGGTGCCTTCGATCGGCTTCTGCGGAATGCCGTCGATCGTGGCCGGTGCCGGGATGCCAGTTGCATCGAGGATGGTCGGCACGATGTCGATGACATGTGCAAACTGCCGGCGGATGCCGCCGCCCGCGGGAATATGGCCCGGCCAGGACATGGCGACGCCCTGCGCCGTACCTCCGAAATGCGACGGCACCTGTTTGACCCATTTGAACGGCGTATCCATGGCCCAGGCCCAACCGGCCGCGAAATGCGGGAAGGTGCGTTCCGAGCCCCAGAACGGGTACCAGAGATACTGATCCTTCACCGGCACCGAGACGCCGTTGAAGGTCGTGAATTCGTTCGGCGTTCCGTTGAGCATGCCCTCGGCGGAGGCGCCATTGTCGCCGCCGATATAGATGATCAGCGTGTTGTCGAGCTCGCCGAGATCGTCGACCGCCTGGATGACGCGGCCGATCTCATGGTCGGCATAAGCGAGATAGGCGCCGTAGACATCCGCCTGCCGGATGAACAGCTTCTTCGATTCGAAGTCGAGCGAATCCCAAGTCGGGAGCGTATCGGGCCAGGGCGTCAGCTTCGCGTTCTCCGGCATGATGCCGAGCCGCTTCTGGTTGGCGAAGATCGTATCGCGCACCTTGTTCCAGCCCTCGTCGAAGAGGTGCATGGCGCTGATCTTCTTGACCCATTCTTCCGTCGGGTGGTGCGGAGCATGCGTTGCCCCCGGCACGTAGTAGACGAACCACGGCTTGCCCGGCGCGATCTCCTTCAGCTGCTTCACATGCTGAATGGCCTCGTCGGCCATGGCGGTCTCGAGGTTCCAGCCGGGATTGCCCTCGAAAGGATAGATCGCCGTCGTGTTGCGGAAAAGATTCGGCTGCCACTGGCTCGCATCGCCGCCGACGAAGCCGTAGAAAGTGTCGAAACCCATGCCGTTCGGCCATTGGTCGAACGGTCCGGCCTGGCTCGACTGGAAGGACGGTGTGTTGTGGTCCTTGCCGAACCAGGCCGTCGCATAGCCGTTGTCGCGCAGGATCGTGCCGATCGTGCCCTTGTCGATGGGAATGATCGAGTCGTAGCCCGGGAACCCGGTCGAGACCTCGCCGACGACGCCGAAGCCGACCGAGTGATGGTTGCGTCCGGTGATCAGCGCCGCACGCGTCGGCGAGCACAGCGACGTCGAGTGGAAGTCGGTGTAGCGCAATCCCGCCTGGGCAATGCGGTCCATCGACGGTGTCGGGATCACGCCACCGAAGGTGCTCGGAGCGCCGAAGCCCTGGTCGTCGGTCATGATCAAGAGAATGTTCGGCGCGCCCTTGGGCGGCACGACGCGTGGCGGCCACCAAGGGGTCGATTCCGAGGCTCTCTCCTTGATCACGCCGCCGAAGGCAGGCGGCGGTGGCGGCAGTTGCGCGCCGCTGATGGTCGTGGTGGCGCTCGGAGAGCCCGCGACGCCTGTCAGCTGCTGCGCCGTCGCCGGGGAGAAGCCGAGGGCGACAAGTGCAGCACCCGCTAGTATAAGTTGAAGAAGCCGCAATTGAGTATCCTTCGCTGGTCGCCAACTGAAGGCGAAACACTACAGGCCAGAGCGGTCGATCTCCGCTGGCGAGAACCTCAGTCGCCGGCGAGCGCCCGCTTCGCTTCCTGCTCCAGATCCGAATAGGCGGCTTTCTCGACCGTTACCGCCACGCCCTGGATCGTGCCGCCCGTGAACGTGGCCGGCGAGGCATAGTCGCGGCTGACGGCGTCGCCGCTGTCATAGCCGATGCACAGACCATCGCCGGCCAGCGTGAACTTGCCGGGCTGGGTCTTCATCGGGCCCTCCGCGACGAGCTTGTCGTCGACATAGAGCCTGGTCGAACCGAGCGACTCGCCATGCGGCCCGGCGCCGGTGCGGGTGAACTCCATGCCGAGCGTGTAGGAGCCGGGCTTCAGCTCGATGTCCGATACGAAGGCCTGCTCCGGTGCGATGCCGAGGAAATTGTAGACGTAGTGAAGCTTGCGGTCCTTGATGAACAGGCTATGTCCGCCGAAGCGCGAGCCATGGGCAAAGATCACGCCAGCCGGATCGGCATCCGCGATCGTGACATTGGCGAGGATCTTGTAGGAGCGGCCGCGCACGTTGACGGCGACGCCCTCCGGGACCGGAGCCGTGCCGGGATAGTAGACATAGCGATCCCGCGCCGGCTCGGTCGTTGGCCGTTCGATGCCGAGAATGTCGACCGCGGACCGGTCATCCAGCGGTAACGCGAGATTGGCACGAGCCTCTTCGGTCCAGGCCTTCTGCAGCGCCGCAAGCTTGTCCGGATAGACAGAGGCGAGATCCTTCGATTCCGAGCGGTCGGTTTCGACATGGTAAAGCTGCCACTTGTCCTGGTCGAAATGCCCCTGGCCAGTGAGCGGGGCATGCACCGCAGCGGCGAGCCAGCCATCCTCCCAGATGCCGCGCGTGCCGAGCATGGTGTAGAACTGCCGCTTCTTCTGCGAGGGATCATCGGGCTTCGCGTCGAAGGTGTATCGCATCGAGACGCCCGAGAGCGGGAACTGCTCGACGCCGTTATAGACCTTGGGCATCTCGATGCCGACGATATCGAGCAGCGTCGGCACGATGTCGGTCGAGTGATGATACTGGTCCCGGATCTCGCCGCGAGCCTTGATCCCCTTGGGCCAGGAGATCACCAGCGGATCCGCCGTGCCGCCCGAATATTGCGAATAGCGCTTGAACATCTGGAAGGGCGTCGAGAACGCGGCCGCCCAGCCCGTCGGGAAGTGTTCGTAGGTATCGGGGCCGCCGAGCTTGTCGATCAGCTTCATGTTCTCGGCGATGTCATCGGGGTAGCCGTTGAAGAACTTGTTCTCGTTGACCGAGCCGTTCGGCGTGCCCTCCCCCGAGGCGCCATTGTCGGCGGCGTAGAGCACGATGGTGTTGTCGAGCTGGCCGGACTTGTCGAGATAATCGATAATGCGGCCGATCTGCGCGTCCGTATATTCCGAGAATCCGGCATAGACTTCAGCCATCCGCGCGAAGAGCTTCTTCTCGTCGGGCGACAGACTGTCCCACGGGCGAACCATGTCGGCGGGATTGGCGATGTCGGCAGGAAGCGGATTGAGCGGCGTCAGCTCGGTGCCCTTCGGCACGACGCCCCGGTCGATCATCCGCGCCAGGACCCAGACGCGATAGGCCTCATAGCCGTCGTCGAACTTGCCCTTGTATTTGTCGATATAGGCTTGCGGCGCCTGATGCGGGGCATGGTTGGCGCCGGGGTTGTACCACATGAACCACGGCTTGGACGGATTGCTGGCCTTCTGGTCGCGGATCATGCCGATGGCGTGGTCGGCGAGATCCTTCGAGAAGTGGTAGCCCTGCTCCGGCCCGGAGGGGGGCTCGACGAATCGGTTGTCTTCGACGAGATCAGGGTACCACTGGTTGGTCTCTCCACCGAGGAAGCCGTAATAGCGCTCGAAGCCCATGCCGAGCGGCCAGGCACTGCGGGCGCCGCCCGAGGCCACGTCCTGCTCCGGCACGTTGTGATCCTTGCCCAGCCAGAAGGTGCTGTAGCCATTGTCCTTGAGGACTTCGGCAATGGTCGCGGCCTCAGGCGGAATGCGCCCGCTCCAGCCTGGAAAGCCGTTGGCGCCCTCCGTGATCGCAGCCATGCCGTTCAGCGTGTGATTGCGCCCGGTCAAGAGCGTCGAGCGGGTCGGCGAGCAGAGCGCAACGGTGTGGAACTGCGTGTAGGTCACGCCTTGCGCTGCCAGCTTGTCCAGCGTCGGCATGTTGATCCGCCCGCCATAAGGCGACCATGCCGCGAGGCCGGTGTCGTCATAGAGCACGAACAGGATATTGGGCGCGTCCTTCGGCGCCTGCTTCGGCGTGAACGGCGCCCAGTCTGGCACGGAGTCGCGAATATCGAGCTCGATCTTTCCCTTGAAATCCTTGTAGGGCCCGACCGGCTGCGCCTGCTGGGCGGCAAGGCCCGACGTCGTCAGGATCACTGCGACACTCGCGACGGCAAGAAGGGTAGCTGGCTTCTTGGTGGCCATCCGGATCTCCTGGTGCAACCGGGCGACAGCCCCGCCTGTCATGCGCGGCCGCAAAAGGCAGGAACTCTGCCTGGTAACGCTAGCAATCAAGCGAACCACCGCAAGGATCCCGGCGCATTGATCAATGTCAAGGACGCTGCGGCTCCAACGAATGCTCCGGTCTCGTCTGTATCGAGAAATACAATCAGCGAGGCTGGTCAAACGTCTGGACTGCCACCACTTTCGGCGTCGATGCTTGATCGAGTTGTACTTCCAAAAATGACACGGATTCGAATGCCGTGAACTGTCATCGTCGTTGATGGCCGTCTGGACGAACCTCGGGCCGCAGCATCCCGGGTGCGAGAAACCTATTTCTTGGTCGGGAACAGGAACTGCACCTGGGCCCGGACCTGCCACCCCGCGCCGGTGTCCTCGGGGGTCAGCGCGTTGTAATAGGCGGACAGCTGGGCGTTGATCGGCTGCTTGCCGATCCGGAAGACGCGGCCGAAGCCGCCGCCGATCGGCACGGTCCAGCGGTTGGCGTTGTCGGCCTCCCAGTTGGCCGTCAGGATCGGGGATGAGGTCAGATACCAGCCGTCCTTGAAATTGTAGTTGATGAAGGGCTGCAGCGTCATCTGGTTGACGTTCTGGCGGTTCGTATCCCCCGCCACCGACCAGATGTTGTTGATGAGCGCGCCATAGACCCAGTGGCCGTCCATGACGAGGCCGACAGCGGACGGTCCGATGCCCCATTTCCCGCTGCCGAGGTCGCTCGACGTGGCGGTCGGCAGCAGGAACACCGGGCCGACGCCCCAGATGAACTTGCCGCTGTTGGCGGGCGACAGGAACAGGGTCGGCGTGATGTCGCCGAGGCCATAATCGACATCGTCGCCCGGAAAGAGCTTCGGCTGCTCGACGAGCGGCGTGATGATGCGGGTGATGAGGTTCCAGTCAGGCGACAGGTTGAACGGGATCACCGGCTGGACGTTCAGGATTTCCTGCGTGCCGCCGTAATGCCCGGTATCGAGGTTCGTGTTGAACTGGAACGGCAGGCTGATCATGTCGGCGACCGGGTTCTGCGCCGCCTTGGCGAGCGCTTCCGTGTCGTCGGCCGACTGCGCCCGGGCTGCCCCCGAAGTGCCGAGAAGCAGCACGCTGCAGCTCGCTATCAGTCCCCAAGCCAACCTGGGCGTCATGGACATTGAGCGTCTCCAAATCTCAAAAGCACATTCGAATAGATCGCCTGGCGCAGCGCGGCGGGGTCGCTCAAGGGCCGCCCGACACCTTTGGTATCGAGCAGCCGTCGCCGTCAGTATCGTTTCACCAAGCCGATCCGCGGCGGTTTCACCGGGGCGGCAGCGCCGTAGATCACGGTGAGCCCCGAGCCTCCGCCCCAGGTGGAGAACCGCGGATCTGCCGTGTGCGCCATCGCCGCGCTCGGAAGATTCCAGTTGTTCGCGGCCCAGACATTGCCGGCAGGATCGATCGACACGTCCGTGAGCAGCTGGATGCTGCCGCTGCGGAAGACATGCAGCACGTCTCCGGTTTTCGTACCGGCCGGATGGCCCTTGGTGTCGACCCCGGCCATCAGCACGACGCCATTGGTGATCGGCCCGATATTGCCGACCCAGACATCGTCATTGCCGTCGATGTTGAGGCCCCAGGGGATATCGACGGCGCCTCCGCCGGTGAACCCCGCTGGCGAGGGCTGAACGCCATCCGGCCGGATCATGTTGATGACGCCGGTATTCCTTGGATAGGCGTAGGCGGCGGCGCCGAGCAACTCGAACTGGAGCATGATCGAGGCGCCCTTGGGTACCTTCGGAACCCGAAAATTGCGCGATACGTTGCTGGCGACCCAGACATTGGCCTTGGAGTCGAGCGCAAGCGCCCGAACGACGAGTCCGGCATGGAAAGTCTCGACCTTGCTCGGATCGTCAGCCGGAAACCGGACGACCGTGTCCGACTGCGAATTGCTGACCCAGACGCGATTCTGCGGATCGATGACGACGTCGAAGGGCGACTTCAGCCCCGCGACCTTGACGATCTTGCCATCCTTGATGCTGCCGTTCGGGAAGAACAGCAGCTGATCGTCGGAACCATCGGCGATCCAGATGTCGCCGTTCTCGGCGAGCCCGATCCCCATCAAGCCATGGAGCTGCTGCTTGAAGGGGAAGTCCGCCTCGGTTGCGACAGGCTTGCCGTCGAAATCCATCACCAGGATCTTGCCGTTGAAGCTCGTGATCCAGACCCGGTCGCGGGTCACGGCGGTCCCCCAGCCGACGCCGTCGATACCCATGCCGGTGAAGCCGGTGATGGGCGGCGAGAGCGGCGTACCGTTGGGTGCCATCTTGACGACACCGCCACCAAGGCTCTGGACGACGCCCGACTGCGAGCCCGGCATCCAGTTCTGCCCGCTCCAGAGATTGCCATCGGGGTCGAACATGAACCGGCCATTGGCGAACATGCCGCCGCCGGCAAAAGCCAGAGAGAGGGCGAAGTCGTCGGGAGCGTAAAAGAGATAGGGCGCGAAAGGTGCGGAGCGACGCGAGCCGTCCTTGGGCTGCGGGTAGGCTTCCTCGAACAGCGCGAAGAGCCCCTTCGGATCGGCCCAGGACTCACGAGCAATGCCGACCAAGGCGTCCAAGGTCGTCTTTGGCATATCGCCGGTCGAGGGTGCTGCCGCCTTCAGCAAGCGAGAGCGCCAGGCGTCATTGCCGGTCGCGAAGGCGCTGATCAGCGAGCCGAGCGTGTCGACCTTCGCGAGCGTTGTCGTCTGAGTGCTGTTCAGCGGATCGAGCAGCACCTTGCCCCATGTTCCGGTCTCGGGATCGACGAGGTTCGCAACATTCCCGGCGGCAATCTTCAGTCCGAGGGGATTTCCGGAGATGGCATCGCCGGTGATGAACTGCGCATGGGTGAAGGCCGACGCGACCGTCGTCAGTTCGTTGATCACGACGCTCGATGGCGGATTGGTCCCGACCACCGCCAGCAGGTCGATGCCCTTATTGTCGCCACCGGCCGTGTTGATCGACGGCGTGCCGCCATGCGCCACGAGATAGTAGTCAGTGGCGTTTTTCGTCTGGGCCACGTCGATGACGAAACGACCATCGGCGCCGGCCACCACCTCCCCTATCTTCTCAGGAGCATCAGCACTGGCCGACCAGAGCGTGACCTTCGAGGCAGAGACGGGCGCGCCCGCAATCTCGACCTGACCTGCGATCCGCACCGCGGCATTGGCGGCACCGACGAGGCTGGTCGTCGCAAGAAGCGCCATCAGCCCGGTCTTAAAACCCCTACTCATATCGTTCTCCTCCGGGCGTGATCGAGCCTTGCGCCTGTCGCGCAAATCGACCTTGTCCAAACCACAAACAGAAGCCGCCGATTTACTTGCCATCCACAATGCGAACGCCCGGGGGGCCCTGGAAAGTCGAGCGATCCTTGAGCGCTGCCGTCACAGTCGGCGAGGGAGCGTAGTTACGGAAGATCAGGTAGAACGGCCCCGGGGGCGTCGGCAGCCAATTCGATTCCTTGTCCGTTCCCGGGCTTTTTCCCTGCAAGTAAAGCGTGATCGACCCATCCGCATTCTTCGACAGATTGTCGTAATCCGCGAGGTGATAGCGGTTGATCGGATTGGGGACCGTATAGCTCGTCTTTCGATCATACATCGTCACCGACCAGAACCCCGGCGACACCGGCTTGGCATAGTCCATTGGCGGCGTAAGCGTCAGCGTGTACTTATTCTCGCCGGTCATTGGCTTATTGTTGGCGTCCAGCACTCCCGAATAATAGATTGCCTGGGCGGCGCTATTTGCGGTCAGCCCGAAGACCGCAACATCGAGCCTTGAAAGATAATCTGTCCCGGCATCGCCTGTATTGGCAGGCGGAATAACCCAGCCATTGGCCAATGTACCGGCGAGCGGCATGGTCCCAAGCGCGATGTCACCGATCTGCGAGGCGGCCCTCTTCATCTGCGCCAAGATCGTCGGGGGCACATCCCCGGGCTTCCACTGCTTGCCGAGTTCGATCCCGAGATATTTGAAGCTTGGAAGAACCGCCGCGATCTCGCTTGCCGGCGGTGGGTTCTCATTGAGCGCGGCCGAGAAGATCGACCAGAACTGCAGCGGATCATCAAACTGCATGTGGCTGGTCGCGACGCCCGGCGTCATCTTCGGCTTTTCGTAGTTGTAATCGGGCTTAGCCGGCGCAGTGCCCCCCGTATATTCCCCAAGACCCTGCAATGTGATCGCCTGCAGGACCTTGCGGGCTTCCGGAAGGTCCGCTTCGCTCTTGACGTTCACGCGAGGCTGAAATTCGATCCAGCGGGTCGGCGCATCGATCCGGGTCACTCCGGGTGGCAGATTGCCCTTCCAGCCGGGGCCGACGAACGCGAACTTGCCGCCCTTGTAGCCGGAGCCGCCGCCCGCGGGATAGGCGAACGCATTTGTGTACATGTCGACGACTTCGACCATGTAGTAACGGCCACCCGAGTCGGGCGCCGAGAGAATGACCGGCTCAGCGCCCAGATCGGCAAAGCCGAAACCGTAGACGACGTCCACATTGGGCGAGACGTAGCCCGACTCAGCCGAGAGCTTCGGTGTCGAAATGTCGTCGAGTCGCCACAGGGCACCCGGCTCTGCCTTGGGTTTCGCCCCGAAGGCGACCGAATGGCGGAGGTTATACATCGCAACGAGCGGGGCTGCGTAAGTGGCGGCCTGCACCGCGAGTGTCGCAGTCCAGGCGTCGATGGCTTTCTGTTGCCCCGGAGACGCCTGCAGCGCCAGCTCTTCGGCCCGTCCGGCGGCGGGCGTAACCGCCAAGGCGGCAGAGAGCACCGCCAGGCAGATGCCGGAATTGAAATATCTCATCATTGACCCCCGTATCGCGAATTGACGTGATTGCTCATCGTGATGTCTCAACGCCCGGAACTTCGACCTCCGGCCAGCGGCAGCCCACGATGGAGACGCCAGTTGACCAGTGAGCCTGAAAGGCGGCCGCAACCTCGTTCCAGCGGACGGTTCACTTCACTTCCAGAATTCCGGCAGGCGCGTAGACGTCGGAATTGAAGGCCGATTCGATCGTGGCCTCACCGGGGCGCATAGGCACGGAGATCGTGCGCTACCTCGCCCTTGGCATCGAGCGGCGGCAAACGATCCTTCAGCGCCGCACCATTGAGGTGCCAATACTGGGAGACGTCCGTATTGTAGGTCGCAATCGGCGCCGGCTGGGCTGCTGCTGGGCCAATTGCCAAAGCAAGGACGGCCACCGAAGCGGCTGACGTCCTATGAAAGACCATGATATTGCCTCCCTCGCCGTGCGAGAACGACTTTCTGCGCCCCTGGGCTGGCGGGCACCTTGATGTCGATCAACGGCTTCTGCAGTGCGATTACATCGGCTCGGCTCTTTCAATTTCGCAGTTTTGAGTATTTCAATCGCATGCGATTGAATGGCCGCAACCGTCGGGAGCACCGGATTGGATCATGAACAGGGGCTCGATCGGCTCGGCAGGCATGGCTGGCTCGGCGAAGCGCCGGCCGAATTCCGCAACCATGTCCTCTCACGCGTTCGCTGGCAGCATCTCGAGGCCGGCAAGCTGATCCAGACCGGGGGCGAAGAAAAGGGCGAGTTGCTTGGGCTGACAGAGGGCGTCGTCGAGTTCAGGACGGTGCTTGGCCGACCCGACCTGCCGCTGATGCACTTCGTCCATCCGGTCTTCTGGTTCGGCTATATCCCCATTCCGGCGGGCCGCCCGCGGCCTCTGGCCGCGACGGCACGGACGGATGTCTGGCTGGCGCGCATTCCCCATTCGGATGTCCGCGACTTGCTCGATCGACGTCCCGACTGGTGGCGGCATCTCATGCCGCTCGCCGTCAACTATGGCGACGTCGCATCGCGGGTCGCGGCCGATCTTCTCATCCGCGACAGCGAACGCCGCTGTGCCGCTGTATTGCTGCGGTTGAGTGGCCATCGCCCGGTCAGTCGCGCCGCCGAGCGCCAGGCCGATGTCGGCATCACCCAGGAGGAGCTCGCCGGCGCAGCCAATCTCTCGCACAGCTCCGTTCACGGCATTCTGAAGCGCCTCGCCGACCAGGGCCTGATCGCGCAAGGCTACCGGGCGCTGTCGATCCTCGACCCGAACGCCCTGAAGGCCTTCGCGGATGGTGATTGACGGGCGCTGCTCGCCTCGACCGTCGCTCGGTTGTATTCACCTGAAGGACACTCGAAAAACTATTATAGAGAGACCGATGGAGCGCGACCTCTGGTCGAGGGGCGAGCAGGCCAAACCTCCGCAGAGCGGATCAGGCACAGGCGATTTCCGACTGATCGAGTTTGTCCCGAGCGGTGTGCCCCAAGGGCTTGTTGCCGACTGACCTATGGCAGGATGTCACGTGCGCGACCGGCCAGCGCACGATCAACGGCGCCCAAGCGGATCATCCGTCGCATGCTCGAAGAGTTCGCCGACGGGCGTTCACCGAAGGCGATCGCGCATCGGCTGAAAACGGAACAGATCTGTGGCCGGCGGGGCGCCCTGGCACGACACCGGCATCCGCGGCCGCCGGATCAGCGGGACTGCAGGGCGAACTCGAAGAACTGGAAACACCGCTGGCGCACCTTGACGCCGAACTCGCCGCCCCTGCCCGATCGCCCGTCAGGCTGCCCGCCAACATCGCCGAGCTCGACCGCCGCAAGACCGGCGAACTCGCCGCGACCCTGGCAGATCCCGATGTCGGCGCGGCCATGGCTGGCTTGGCCCAAAACGAGAAGAGCCCGCTCAGAAGCGGGCTCAACGTCGGTTCGATAAGAGTGGTTGCGGGGACCAGATTTGAACTGATGACCTTCAGGTTATGAGCCTGACGAGCTACCGGGCTGCTCCACCCCGCGAAAGGAGGAGGCGCCTTGTATGCCGGCTCGGCATCGATGGCAACCCCCTTGCGGCAGCTATTCGCCCGACGCCTGTCGGTCCAGCCAGGCAGCGAGGCCGTCCAGCGTCTGAAGCCCATATTCGACCGCGCCGAAACCGATCACCACCTGCCGCCGCTCGCGGCTCGGGTGGAGCTGGCGCATGGTCAGCACCGTCTTGCCGTCGGCCTGCTCGTCGAACGTCACCGTGACACGGAAACGGTCGGGGTCGTCGTCGCGCGGCGTGCCGTAGTCCATCACGATCCGTTCGTTCGGCACGATCTCCAGGAAGCGAACCATGTTCGGGAAGCGATGGTGCTCGCCCTCGAATACGCCGACCATGTCGAACCGCCAGACCCCGCCTTCGCGGATGTCGGCCTCGTGGGTTTCTATGTCGAGCCCCGTCGGACCGTACCATTCGCCCAGCGCCTCGGGGCTCATCCAGGCGGCAAAGACCTTCTCGCGCGGGTGATCGAGCACCTTCACCAGGACGACTTCGCGGTCGAGCGCCCAGGTCTCAAACGGCTTCTCCATGTCCTTCGCCCTCCTTCGCCTTGTCCAGGTAGACCTCGAGGCGGTCCAGCCGCTCCGCCCAGCGCCGGCGCTCGGCCTGCATCCAGTCGGCCGCCTCGTCGAAACGCGCCCGCTCCAGGCGGCACCAGCGGCTGCGCCCGCGCTTCTCGCTGGCGATCAGGCCGCAGTCCTCCAGTACCTTGAGATGCTGGGCGAAGGACGGGAGCGCCATGTCGAACGGTTCGGCAAGGGTGGTGACAGGCAGCTCGCCCTCGACAAGCCGCGAGACGACCGCCCGGCGGGTGGGGTCGCTCAGGGCGTGAAAGGCGAGGTCCAGTGGATTCGCGTGCTGAGGCATGGGTGTCAGTAGAAAGGTTGCTGCGGCGTCGGTCAAGAAAGAAAGGCACTTGCCTTAGCGTTATGAGCTCATTATGAAGGCAATTACCTTAGTATCGGCTCCGCTGATGCGGAGACCGTCTGCAGACAGGCGCCAGGGAGGATTCAAATGGCAGTTCGTGTCGACCTCATGATCTCGCTCGACGGCTTCGCGACCACGACCGACCAGACCCCCGAGTCACCGTTCGGAGAGGACTGGCCGCGTCTCGTCGGCGCTTATGTCGCGACGCGAACCTTCCGCGAGCGCGTGTTCAAGGACATGTCGGGTGCCGGAACGACCGGCGTCGACGACGCCTACGCCGAGGCCTATTTCGCCGGAATCGGGGCCGAGATCATGGGCGCCGGCATGTTTGGACTGCACAGCTTCCCCGATGATCCCGATTGGCGCGGGTGGTGGGGCGACGAGCCGCCTTTCCGGTGTCCCGTCTTCATCCTGACACACCGGCCACGCCCCTCGCTGGCGATGGCCGGCGGGACGACGTTCCAGTTCCTCGACACCGATATCGACGACGCGCTCCGGCAGGCCGTTGCCGCGGCGGAAGGCAAGGATGTTCGGATCGGCGGCGGGCCTACCGTCGTCCGCGCTTACCTGAAGGCGGGCCTCGTCGACCGGCTTCACGTCGCGATCGCGCCGATCCTGCTCGGGCGCGGCATTCGCCTATGGGACGATCTGCGCGGCTTCGAGACCGGCTATGCCGTCACGTCCGAAACGGCCGAGAGCGGCACGATCCATCTCACATTCGAGCGCCAGACCACGGCCTAAAGCCGGTTACGCGACAATCGTGCCGATCCGGCGGTCACCGGCCGGCGCGGAGCCGATCGGCGTTGCGGATTGCCGAGGCCGATGAACTGTCATGGCCGCCCGAGCGTACAAGCTCCGGAATCAGGCAAGCGGGGCGGTCATGACGGCGAAGGTTCTCATCTATGGCGGCGGCGGCGCGATCGGCGCGGCAACGGCGCGGGCGCTGGCGCGCAAGGGCGTCGCCTGCCACCTCGTCGGGCGGGACACGGCGCGGCTCGGAGCGGTCGCCGCCGAGATCGGGGCGAGCATGACGATCGCCGACGTCGAACAGGATGACGGCTTCGCGCGGGCAGTCGCCGACGCCGATGCTCCGCTGGCCGGGCTCGTCTATGCGGTCGGCACCATCAATCTGAAGCCGCTCGGCCGCCTCTCCGCTGCCGATTTCGAACGCGATTTCCGCGTGAATGCCGAGGGCGCCGCCCTCGCGGTCCAAGCGGCGCTGCCCGCGCTGAAGTCTTACTCCGGAACGGCTTCAGTCGTGTTGTTCTCGAGCGTCGCGGTCGGCCAGGGCTTCGCCTCGCACGCTTCGATCGCGATGGCGAAGGGGGCTGTCGAAGGACTGACGCGCGCGCTCGCCGCCGAACTCGCGCCGAAGATTCGTGTCAACGCCATCGCTCCGTCGTTGACCCGCACCCCGCTGGCCCGCGCTTTTACCGGGAATGAACAGATGGCCAGCTCGATTGCGCAGCTCCATGCACTCGGGCGGCTCGGCGAAGCCGACGACAGCGCCGCCCTCGCCGCCTTCCTCGTCACCGACGAGGCCGGCTGGATCACCGGCCAGGTCATCGGTGTCGATGGCGGCCGATCGACCCTCCGCACCAAGGGCTGAGCTCACGCATCGGCGACGGCTCTTCCAACCGGGCGACATGACAGGAAGAACCCCACAGGTCCGGGGAGCTCTTTGCACGCCTATCCATACATTTCAGACTATCTACTGAACAGCATTCGACAATTTTGAATGTTCCTGTCGCCGGTCATAGTGCTCCCGCAACCGAGAGAAAGGCCGCGACATGAACCGACGCAATCTGATGGCGAGTATGCTGGCGACTGTTCCGCTTCTGGAAACCACGACGATGAGCCATGCGCAGGTGTCGACCGAAGCCGAGATGACGGCGATCTGGACCAGGTGGGTCGCATTCTGGAACGGGAATCTCGGATTGGCGGAGGAGATCATCGCAGCAGACTATTCGCTGCATATGAGCCCGATGGGAGGCGAAGACATCTCCATCTATTCCGGTCCGGCCGGCCTGGCCGCCCTTGTTGGCGGATTGCATGCTGCCATCGAGGACCTTCACTTCGACATCCAGGTTCAGCCGCTGTTCGGGGATGGAATGATCGCGGGGCGCTGGATCGCCAGCGGACACTACAAGGGCGGCTTTCCCGGCGCGAAGGCCGAGGTCGGAACGCCGGTGAAATTCGCCGGCGCCGACTTTCTGCGCATCGAGAACGGCAAGATCGCCGAGTATTGGCTGAGCGCGGACCAACTCGATCTGCTCTCCCAGCTGAAAGCGATCGGCTGACGCAGCAGAGCAGCGTTGCCGCGGGAGAGCGAGGCGTCGGCGGAGGTCGGCCGTAAGCGCGATGGATATCGACGCGGTTCCTGACGGGAAACGCCTCGCGATCCTGACGTAACCGGACGTCGGCTATCCCGGAGGACCGCCCGGGACAGCTTCAGCCTGGCGCCTCGATCTCTGCCCTGCACCGGGCTTCGTCGGTCGGCCGGCCCAGCGCCGCATAGCGACTGGCCGCCTCTTCAAAGGCCGACATCGCCCGCGTGCTGTTGCCTTCGGCCCGGCGCTGGGCGCCGCGGGCTTCCCAAACGGCAGCCGCCCACGGCCCGCCATGCCACATCCCGGCGATGCGCTCGGCCTCGTCGAGCCTGCGGCCGACCTGATCGACCTCGCCCATCGTGGCGAGCGCAGTGGCTGACGCGACGCGGAAGCCCATAGAGCATGGCTGGCAGCCATGGCTCTGATGCGACAGCAGCCGGTCGCCGTCCTGGATGATTTCCAGCGCCGTTTCCCGCGACGTGGCCGCGCGTACCGACAGGCCCTTCAGGCGGATCAGCAAATGTGGCGACAGCCAAGATGTCGCGGCGATCCCTTCGGCCCGGGCAATCAGCCGCCTCGCCTGCCAGTTCCGTCCGCGCGAGAGGGCCAGTTCGGCCAGCCGCTCGATCGCGAGGACGCGGCCGGAGGATGCATCGGCCTTGGCCAGCAGCGCCTCCGCCTCGGTCAACAGCCGCTCCGCTTCGCCGATCTGCCCCGAGAAAAGCGCCACCTCGCCGAGGATCATCGAGGCGAGGCCCCGTCCCGCGAGCGAGCCCGCACCTTCCGCGACCGACAGCAGCTCCCGCGCGGCGAGGCCGATTTCGTGGTGGCCGTTGGCGTTGCACAGGCAGAATTCGGCGAGGCAAAGATGGCCGTCGAAAACCTGGCTGACCTTGTCGGGCGTCTTTCGGACCCAGGCGATGAACTCGGTCTGGAACACGTCCTTCCAGCGCCCCTGCATCTGCGCGCAGAGGCCCATGAGAGCACTTGCCTCGCCGACCTCCCGCACCAGGCCCGCCGCCATCGCCAATGCGCGCGTTTCCTCCGCAACGGCACGGGCCTTGTCGAACTCCCCGCTGTGGAGATGCAGCAGGCCCCAGGCCAGCGAGGCGCGGATGCGGTCGGTCTGGCTGACCGGATCGATCGCGGGAATGGCCAGCGCCTGTTCATAGAGCGCAACGGCCTCAGCCGAAGGTCCGAGGCCGAGTTCCATGTGCAGGCTCTGGCGCAGCTGGTTGAACAGCCTGATCGCCTCGGCGCGATTGCCGGCATCGAGCGCGGCCTGCATCAGGGCGCACTGCGCGGGCTCGTCGCTCGGATCGGCGGCGATGAGACGCTGCCAGAGCTGGCCCGCGCGAAGCAGCTCGAGGTGCCTCTGCTTCACGGCCGCTCGGGGAGCATCGAGCCAGTCGACGTAAAGGTCGTCCGGAAGGAGCATGCCCCGGTAGAGATCGGCCGCCGCGCTGCACGCCTCGGGCGACGATGAGCGGATGGCGGCGAGAGCGGCAGCCTCGAAGATCTCGGCGTCGATCGCGAGATCGGCGCCCGGTGCCAGCGCGATACTGTCGCCGCTGGTGGCCACCAGCTCATTGTGGCCGAGCGCCTTGCGGGCGAAGTGAACGGCCTTGCGAAGGGCGGCCCCCGCGACGTCGAGATCAGCGTCCGGCCAGAAGAGATCGATCACCTGTTCACGGTGCATCCGGTGCTGCGGGGTGACCGCCAGCAGCTTCACCAGCGCGGCCGCCCGGTCGCGGCGCCACAGGGCGGGCGGTACGCCGATCCCGTCGACCGAGACGGAGAACCCACCAAGCACCTGGATTTCAACGCGCATCTGCCCCCCGGCTTCCTTCGCGGCAACGAATGGCGTCGCATGGCCCCGGGCCAAAAGGAACGCTCGGGGAACATAGCCGCGCCAGTCTGAAGCGGCAATCAACCGAGGGGCGGCAGGCCGTAGCCCTTGGCATCAACGCTATCGCACCGGCCGGCTTGGCCGAGGCTTGAGGGAGAGACCCGCATGAAACCCCGTATTCTCATTCTCGGCGCCGGCTTCGGCGGACTGGAGCTCTCCACCTCGCTTTCCGAGGCCCTCGGCGAGAGCATCGACGTCACGCTCATCGATAAGTCGGACGGCTTCGTCTTCGGTTTTGCCAAGCTCGACCTGATGTTCGGCCGCCAGACGGAGAGCATGATCCGTCATCACTACTCGGCCTATGCCAAGCCGGGCGTAAGGCTGCTGCGCGAAACCGTCACCGCGATCGACGCCGGGGCTAAGCGTGTGACCACCGACAAGGGCGTGCACGAGGCGGATATCCTCGTGATCGCCCTCGGCGCGGACTATGATGTCAGTTCCACTCCCGGCATCATCCTGGGCGTGAACGAGTTCTACTCGGTTCCGGGCGCAACCCATCTGGCGAAAGTCCTGCCGTCGTTTCGCGGCGGCGACGTGGTCGTCGGGGTCTGCGGGGCGCCCTACAAATGCCCGCCCGCTCCCAGTGAATGCGCGCTGATGCTCCATGACTACCTCAAGGCGCGCGGCCTGGACGGCGTGACGCGGATCACCCTCGTCAATCCCCTGCCCTCGCCGGTTCCGCCCTCGCCGGACACGTCGAAGGCCATCCTCGCGGCGTTCGAGGAGCGCGGGATCACGTTCATTCCCAGCACGCGCGTCGCAGCCGTCGAGGAGAAGACGGTGAAGCTCGACAACGGCACCACGCTGCCTTGCGATCTGTTCCTCGGCGTGCCGAAGAACCGCGCGGCGGATGTGGTCGTGGCAGCGGGGCTGACCGAAGGCGGATGGGTTCCGGTCGATCCCTACACGCTGCAGACGCGGCATCCCGGCGTCTACGCCGTGGGCGACCTCGCCAATACCGGCGTGCCGAAGGCCGGGGTCTATGCCGAAGGCGCGGCCCGGACCGTGGCGGCCAACATCATCTCGCAGCTCCGGAACGAAGCCGAGACGGCACGAAATCCCGGCGCGGGGTCCTGCTATATCGAACTCGGCGCCGATCGAATCGCGCGGGTGGACGTCGACTTCCTCTCCGGCCCGAAGCCCTTCGGGACATTTCACGGCGCCTCGCAGGCCCTTCGCGTCGACAAGGAGCATTTCGGGTCGAGCCGTCGCGCCCGTTGGTTCGGCACATAGAGCCTGACCGCCGACCGCCGGCCGGTTGCGACGCGGCTTGAGCCCAAAAAGCAAAAGGCCCGCCGGAGGGCGGGCCTTTTACAGGGCTGGTTGCGGGGACCAGATTTGAACTGATGACCTTCAGGTTATGAGCCTGACGAGCTACCGGGCTGCTCCACCCCGCGATAAGCGCGCCGACGAAAGAAGTCCTGTCGCCGTCGCGCAACGGTCATATAGGCGCTCGACCGCCGCCTTGGAAGCCCAGCCGGGACGATTTCTCGATTTCGTCCACAGGCCGGCGCGTGCCTCAGCTGGCCGGATTGAGGCGAATACCGAGTTCGCGCAGCTGCCGGTTCGAGGCCTCGCTCGGCGCCCCCATGAGAAGATCCTGCGCCTGCTGGTTCATCGGGAACAGCGTGATCTCGCGCAGGTTCTGCACGCCGCAGATCAGCATCACGATGCGATCGATGCCCGGCGCCATGCCGCCATGCGGCGGCGCGCCATACTGGAACGCCCGGTAGAGGCCGCCGAAACGCTCCTCGACCGTCGTCTCGTCCAGCCCGACCAGGCCGAAGGCCTTCACCATCAGCTCGGGGATGTGATTGCGGATGCCGCCCGAGGCGATCTCGAAGCCGTTGCAGACGAGATCATACTGGTAGGCCTTGATCGTCAGCGGATCCTGGTTCTCCAGCGCGTCGAGCCCGCCCTGCGGCATCGAGAAGGGGTTGTGCGCGAAATCGACCTTCTTCTCTTCCTCGCTCCACTCATAGAACGGGAAGTCGACGATCCAGGCGAGTTCGAAGCGATTGGTATCGACGAGGCCGAGCTCGGTGCCGACGCGCGTCCGCGCGTCGCCGGCGAAGCGATAGAAGCCCTTCGGATCGCCCGCGACGAAGAAGACGGCATCGCCATCCTCGAGGCCGAGCTGCTGCCGGAGCGCATCGGTGCGCTCCTCGCCGATGTTCTTGGCGACCGGGCCCGCGCCCTCGAGCGCGCCGTTCTCGCTGCGCCAGAAAATATAGCCGAGGCCGGGCTGGCCCTGCTGCTGCGCCCAGCCGTTCATGCGATCGCAGAAGGCTCTGGAGCCGCCGCCCTTGGCCGGGATCGCCCAGACTTCGGCCTTCGGATCGGCCTCGATCATGCGCGCGAACACCTTGAAGCCCGAACCGGCGAAATGCTGCGTCACCGCCTGCATCTCGATCGGGTTGCGGAGATCCGGCTTGTCGGAGCCATAGGTGCGGATCGCGGTATCATAGGGGATGCGGCGGAAGGTTTCCGTGACGGTCTTGCCACCAGCGAACTCCTGGAAGAGGCCGCGCATCACCGGCTCCATCGTGCCGAGGATGTCGTCCTGCGTCACGAAGCTCATTTCGAGGTCGAGCTGGTAGAATTCGCCCGGCAGGCGATCGGCGCGCGGATCCTCGTCGCGGAAGCAGGGCGCGATCTGGAAATAGCGGTCGAAGCCGGCGACCATCAAGAGCTGCTTGTACTGCTGCGGCGCCTGCGGCAGGGCGTAGAACTTGCCGTTATGGATGCGCGACGGCACGAGGAAGTCGCGCGCGCCTTCGGGCGACGACGCGGTGAGGATCGGCGTCGAGAACTCGGTGAAGCCGATCTCGGTCATCCGCCGGCGCATCGAGGCGATGACCTGCGTGCGCTTCATGATGTTGGCGTGCAAGGTCTCGCGGCGGAGATCGAGGAAGCGATATTTGAGGCGCGTGTCCTCGGGATAGTCGGGCTCGCCGAAGACAGGCAGCGGCAGTTCCTTGGCGGCCGAGAGGATCTCGATCTCGCTCGCGAACACCTCGACGGAACCGGTGGCGAGGTTGGCGTTCACGGTCTCGGGTGTCCGCTTCTTCACCAGCCCGTCGATGCGGATACACCATTCGGAGCGAAGCTGCTCGGCGGTGCCGAAGGCGGCCGAGTCGGGATCGACGACGATCTGGGTCAGCCCGTAATGATCGCGCAGATCGATGAAGAGCAGACCGCCATGATCGCGCACGCGATGGACCCAGCCCGAAAGGCGCACGGTTTCGCCCGTCTCAGATTCGCGAAGTTCGCCGCAGGTGTGGGTGCGATAGCGGTGCATGATGGTCGATCCGAATTCGGGACAGCGCTGCGGAAAACGGGCCGCCGCGCGTGGGAATTGCAGCGAAGGCCGGGGCCTGCCGCACGCGCGCGGGAGAAGCGCATGCGTGACTTTTGTTGTCAAGCAAGGCGCAGCCGGCAAGGTCCTGGGTCTTGCATTCGGCGCCAGCCACCCCATCTCTGGTCCATCGCAGCGCGAGCCGCGGGACCGGTGCCCCGAAAGGGCGCCTCCCCTGCCGGTCAGGACGGATGTACTCCGGCCGGCGCGCTCAAAGGTGGCTGATGCATCGCCCCCGTTGCTGCGACACCGATCGCCCAGGCCCGTAGCCGGTGGATGTGCATGGTTTTCCGTGCGCGCCGCCGCCGGAGCCTGGGCTTTCTTTTTTGCGCCTTACCCAGACGCGACAAGCGGACGCGCCTGCGCTATGAGAAACGGATGACTGATATCATCTCCACGACTGACGACCTCGCCGCCGCCTGCGCCCGATTTGCTTCGTTCGACTTCGTCACGGTCGATACGGAATTCATGCGCGAGACGACCTACTGGCCGAAGCTGTGCATCATCCAGATCGCCAGCGCCGACGAGGCAGTGATCATCGATGCCGAGGCGCCGGGACTCGATCTCGCGCCCTTCTTCGCGCTGATGGCGGACGAGACGGTGATGAAGGTGTTCCATGCCGCACGGCAGGACATCGAAATCGTCTGGCATCTCGGCGGCATTCTCCCGCATCCGATCTTCGACACCCAGGTCGCTGCGATGGTGTGCGGCTATGGCGAATCGATCTCCTACGACCAGCTGGTCGGCCGGATCACCGGACATCCGATCGACAAGTCGTCGCGCTTCACCGACTGGAGCCGCCGCCCGCTGACCGAGCACCAGATCGAATATGCCCTCGCCGACGTCACGCATCTGCGCGACGTCTATCTGGCGCTGAAGGGCAAGCTCGAAAGCCAGGGCCGCAGTGACTGGGTCTCCGAGGAGATGGATGTCCTGACCTCGGTCGACACCTACCAGGTCGAACCGGAGAACGCCTGGAAGCGGCTGAAGATGCGGATCAAGAAGCCGCTGCAGCTGGCGGTTCTCATGGAAATCGCCGCCTGGCGCGAGCGCGAGGCGCAGGCGCGCGACGTGCCGCGCGGCCGCATCCTCAAGGATGACGCGATCTACGAGATCGCCGAACAGCATCCGACCACGGCCGAGGCGATGGCGCGGCTCAGGACCATTCCCAAGGGCTTCGAGCGCTCGCGCACGGCCGAGGATATTCTCGCCGCCGTGCGCCGCGCCGCCGCGATCCCGAAGGAGGAGTTGCCGCGCGTGCCGAAGTCGCGCCCGACCTCGGATGGCAATGGCGCGGCCGTGGACCTCCTGAAGGTGCTGCTCAAGATGACCAGCGAGGAGCATGGCGTCGCCGCGCGCGTCATCGCGACAGTCGACGAACTCGAGGCGATCGCCTCCGACGATGCGGCCGACGTACCGCCGCTCACCGGCTGGCGTCGCGACCTCTTCGGCGAGAACGCCCTGAAGTTGAAGCGCGGCGCGATCGCGCTTCGCCTCGACGGCCGCCGCGTCTCCATCGTCGGCGACGCCGCCAACTGACATTTCCCCTGTGATGCGGGTCACTTCGCAGCGCAGCATCGCCGACTAGCGTCCTGCCTCGCACAGGAGGCAAGGTGATGCGGACGTTTCTGAAGATGGCCGGGATCGGGGTCGTCGTGCTGCTGGTGATCGTCGCCGGCCTGGCCGGCTTTGCCTGGTTCGGCAGCGAGGCGAAGCGCAACCGTATCGTCGCGGTCAATGTCGCGCCGGTCGCGATCGCGCTCGATGCGGAGGGCCTCGCGCGCGGCCGCTATCTCTACGAATCGCGCGGCTGCGCCGATTGTCACGGCCGCGACGGCGCCGGCCGGGTCGTGGTCGAGGACGGCTCCGGCTTCCTCGTGCGCGCCCCCAACATCTCCTCGGCCGTCGGAACCGTCGCCAGCGAGCTCGGTCCGCTCGACTGGGTTCGCGTCCTTCGCCACGGCCTCGATTCGAATGGGCGGCCGCTACTGATCATGCCGAGCGAGGACTATGCGCGCATGACCGACGCCGATCTCGGCAGCCTGATCGGCTATGTGAAGACACTGCCGCCGGTCGAGGGACAGGTTCCCGAAATCCGGCTGCCACTGACGGTCCGCTTCGCCTATGCGGTCGGTCTCATCAAGGACGCTGCCGAGAAGATCGACCATGATCGTCCGCCGCCCGCCCCGGTCGCGGCGACGGATCTCGTCGCGACGGGCGATTATGTCGCGAACTCCTGCCGCGGCTGCCACAATGCGGCGCTCTCGGGCGGCCCGATCCCAGGCGGTCCGCCGGATTGGCCGGCAGCGGCCAACCTGACTCCGGGCCCCGGCAGCGCCTTCGCCCGCTATCCGACCGAGGCAGATTTCGCCGCCATGCTGAAGACCGGCAAGCGGCCGGACGGGACGGCGGTCAGCACCGTGATGCCGTTCGAATCGCTGAAGCAACTCGACGCGGCCGATGTCGCGGCGCTCTATGCGTTCATCAGGACCGCGCCGCCAAAGGCAACCGGCGAGACGTGAGACGGCAGGTGCCGGAACGGCACCCGCCTCGCCTCATTCGATCTCGATGCGCGGGTTCATGGCGCAGAGCTTGGCGAGCTGCGTCACGCGGCGGCTGAGGCGCGAGCCGACCAGCGCCGCCTTGTCATGCGGAAGGATCAGCGTCAGCTGGTCGCCGCGCTGTTCGAACCGCGTGCGCGGGATGACGCCGGCCATGGCACCGGAGATCATGTAGGCGACGCGCAGCAGCGCGCCGAGAACGCGCGCCCGCTCCATCAGCCGCGTCGTCGCCAGCTCGCGGATGCGCGAGGAGATGTTCTCGTCGACGAGGCCTTCATGCCGGTAGTAGTTGGCGAGCGCCAGATAGGCGCGGCCGGGATGATCGATGCCGACAAAGGCGCCATGCGAAATGAGGTTGAGGCTCTGTTCGCCGCGGTAGTCCGGATGGCCGCGCCAGCCGATATCGGCGAGCAGGCAGGCGGCGACACGCAGCCGCGCCTCGTCCTCCGTCTCGTCGAAACCCATGGCGGTGAGCGCCTGGCCCGACCAGGGGCCGAGTTCGCGCGCATGGCCGGGCGAACGCGACCGCAGCACCGCGAGCTCCTCGGAAGCCGCGATCAGCGGATCCTCGGCCTTCTCCTCCTCGGACAACAGGTCGTAGAGCAGGCCCTCACGCACGCCGAGCGCCGAAAGGACGACCTCGGACGGCTTCATCACGCGGATGAGCTGCTCCAGCACGATGGCGCCATAGGGCAGCAGCGCACGGCGATTCTTCGACACCGCCTCGATCGAATCGAGCGATTCCGCATCGCGCCGCGCCACCATGCGGCAGAAGTCGAGCGCCTCGGCCGCCGACATCGAATACTGGTGCATGATGTGCAGCGGATAACCCTTCTGGCGCATGTGCAACCGCGCCAGCGAGCGCCATGTGCCGCCAATGGCATAGAAGGTCCGGCCCTGCCCGCCTGAAAGAACCTTCGAATTGGCAAGCGCCTCGACGACGATCTTCTCGGCCTTGCGCACGGTGCGCTCGGAGACTTCCTCGAGCCGAAGGCCGCCGAGCGGGAAGGTCTCGCCGGTGCCGATCGTGGTTCCACGGACATCGACGACCTCCAGGCTGCCGCCGCCAAGATCGCCGGCGATGCCGTCCGGCTTGTGGATGCCCGAGAGGACACCCATGGCCGACAGCCGCGCCTCTTCCGGCCCGCTCAGGAGCGCCGGGTGAACGCCGGTGATTGCCTCGACTGCATCGAGGAATTCCGGCCCGTTGCTGGCATCGCGCGCCGCGGCAGTCGCGAGGACGTGGAGGTCCTGCACGTCCATCTGGCGGCAGAGCGTCATGAAGCGACCGATGGCGGCGAGCGAGGTCGCGACCGCTTCGTCGTTGAGGCGGCCCGTCGTCGCGATGCCGCGGCCGAGGCCCGCCAGTTCCTTCTCGTTGAACAGCGGCATCGGCGCGCGCGCCATGCGCTCATAGACGACGAGGCGAACCGAGTTGGAGCCAATATCGATGATCGCGACCGGGCCGGTGCCGTTGAGGCGTCCGGGAGCATGTTCGGGAGTCATGGCCGGGGCGTCGCCATCAATGCTTGGCAGCTTTGCCCCTGATGGCGCGCGGCGAACTGTTCTTGAGGGATTTTCCACGTCCGGACAAACTCGGGTTGGTCATGAAGTATTGATGGGCGTTGAAGATTTCTTCGCCCTTGCGGGGGATGATGCGACGCGATGAGCCGTCGGAAAGGACTTCCCAGCTCTGCTGGTTGTCCTTCAGATTGGCCACCATGATCTGGTCGAGCACCTGTTCGTGCACAGTCGCATTTTGCATCGGAATCATCGCTTCGACGCGACGATCGAGGTTTCGCGGCATCATGTCCGCCGAGCCGATATAGACGATGGCTTCCGGCGAGGGCAAGCCGTGGCCATTGCCGAAGCAGAGGATGCGGGCGTGTTCGAGGAACCTGCCCACAATTGATTTGACGTGAATCCGGTCGGAAAGGCCGGGAATCCCGGGACGCAGGCAGCAGATGCCGCGCACCACGATCTCGACATCGACGCCGGCGCGGCTCGCGTCGTAAAGCGCGTCGATGACCTGCGGATCGACCAGCGAATTCATCTTCATCCAGATCGCGCCCGGACGGCCGGCGCGCACATGCTCGATCTCGGCATAGATGAGGTCAAGGATGCGCTTGCGAAGGAAATGCGGCGAGGTCGACAGGCGCTCGATCTCGACCGGCTCGGAATAGCCGGTGATGTAGTTGAAGATCCGCGCGACATCGCGGGCGATCGCCGGATCGTCGGAGAAATAGGAGAGGTCCGTATAGATCCGCGCGGTGATCGGATGGTAGTTGCCGGTGCCGATATGGACATAGCTCCGGAGCTGCCCGCCCTCGCGGCGCACCACCAGCGACAGCTTGGCGTGCGTCTTCAGCTCGATGAAGCCATAGACGACCTGCACGCCGGCGCGCTCGAGATCGCGCGCCCATTTGATGTTGGCCTCCTCGTCGAAGCGGGCCTTGAGCTCGACCAGCGCCGTGACCGACTTGCCGGCCTCGGCTGCCTCGGCGAGCGCCTGCACGATCGGCGAGTTCTTCGACGTACGGTAGAGCGTCTGCTTGATCGCCACGACATCGGGATCGAGTGCCGCCTGGCGCAGATACTGCACCACCACGTCGAAACTCTCATAGGGATGATGGACGATGAGGTCCTTCTGGCGGATCGCGGCGAAGCAGTCGCCGCCATGCTCGCGAATGCGCTCTGGGAACCGCGCCTGATAGGGCGGGAATTTGAGGTTCGGCCGGTCGATGCCGACGAGCTGCGCGAGATCGTTCAGCGCCAGCATGCCGTCGACGAGGAACACCTCGTCCGGCAATACGGCGAGCGCACCGGCGACGAAGTTGCGCAGCGGCTCCGGCGTCGCCGACTCGATCTCGAGCCGGATGACCGAACCGCGGCGGCGGCGCTTCAGCGCGCTCTCGAAGAAGCGGACGAGATCCTCGGCCTCTTCCTCGACCTCGAGCTCGGAATCGCGGATGACGCGGAAGGCGCCCTGCCCCTCGACGACATAGCCGGGGAAGAGCCGCGAGGTGAAGATCGAGACCGTCTGCTCGAGGCTGATGAACCGATCGACGCCCGGCGCCGATTCCGGCAGTCGGATGAAGCGGTCGATCGTCATGGGGATGCGCAGCAGCGCCGTCATCCGCGCCCCGGAGGAGGCCCGCGCCAACTGGAGGATCAGGGAGAAGCCGAGATTGGGGATGAACGGAAACGGGTGGGCCGGGTCGATGGCGAGGGGCGTCAGGATCGGGAACACGGAATCGAGGAAATGCGCCTCGAGCCAGCTTCGGTCGGCCTCGGTGAGCTCGGCCGGATCGACCGTGACGACGCCGACCGCGTCCATCTCCTTCTTGAGCTCGGCCCAGCGCGACTGCTGGTCGCTGGCGAGCCGGCCGACGGCTTCCGAGATGCGAACGAGCTGTTCGCTCGGCGTCAGTCCGTCATCGCTGGTGAGGCTGATGCCCTCGCGCTGCTGACCCCGGAGGCCGGCGACGCGAACCATGAAGAACTCGTCGAGATTGTTGGCCGAAATCGAGAGGAAGCGCAGCCGCTCCAGCAGGGGATGGTTGGCGTTACCGGATTCCTCGAGGACGCGGCGATTGAATTCCAGCCACGAGAGCTCGCGGTTGACGAACCGCTCGGGGCTGTGGCGAAGCCGTTCCGCTTCCTGCTCGTTCAGCGCGACGTCGGCGAGCGATGCCGCTGCGTCCGGGTTGGTCTGGTCCATGGAACGGTTCCGATCTGGATGATGCCTTGGCACCATAGTGTCAGATTGTGTCCGTTTCGTCATAAGTCCTCGGCGGCCGTGGCCTCGTCCACACCCTCGCGGGCAAGGACCTGGGCCGCCAGTTGCCGGGTAATCGGCCGTCCCGCAGCCAGCGCGGCGGCATCGAGCGCGGCGACGATCCGGTCGGCAGCTTCGAGCGAGCGCTCCATGCGGCGGCAGAGATACTCGACCAGCCCGGCATCGACCGGCAGCTGGCGATCGGCGAACAGCTTGACGACCACATGGGCGAGCAGCGCGTCGTCGGGCGCCTCGAGCACGACAGGGACCGCGGCACGGAGGCGCGAGCGGAGATCCGCCAGCGGATAGTCGAGTTCGGCCGGGGCGATGCGGCTGGTCAGGAGGGCATGACCCTCGCGTTCGCGCACCAGATTGAGCAGGTGGAACAGGGCGGTCGGGCTGACATCGGCGGCATCGATCGCTTCGACCAGCACGGAGCCGGTCGCGAGCAGGTTGCCGAGATCGACGCGGCCGAGATCATGCGCCGCGATTTCGCGGGCGTCGCTCGCCTCACGCCAGATCGAGGCGAGATGCGTCTTGCCGGAGCCGGGCGGGCCGACCAGGACGGCAACACGGTTCGGCCAGTTCGGGAACGCGTCGATCATGGCGATCGCCGCCTCATTGGCCGCGCCGACCACGAAATCCGCCCGCGTCAGGGCCGGGCGGTGCGGCCATTCCAGCGCCAGCTGGCGAGTCTCAGTCATCGTCGGGAATTTGGGCATCGCCGCGATAGATGGGACTCGTCAGGTAGCGCGCAATCATGAAGCGGACCAGAACGCCGATCGCCGCCGAAGCCGGCACCGCGATCAGGAGGCCGACAAAGCCGAACAGCACGCCGAAGGCGAACAGCGCGAACATGAGCCAGACCGGATGCAGCCCGACGCTGGCGCCGACGAGGCGCGGCTGCAGGATGTTGCCCTCGAAGAACTGGCCCACCAGGAAGACGCCGACCACGGCGCCGACCCAATACCAGTCCGGCCAGAACTGCACGATGGCGACGCCGACGGAGACGACGAAGCCGATCGTCGTGCCGACATAGGGAATGAAGGAGAGGATGCCGGCAGCGATGCCGATCAGGAGGCCGAAATTGAGCCCGAGCACGGCCAGGCCGATGCCGTAGAACGACCCGAGGATGAGGCAGACGAGGCCCTGACCGCGCACGAAGCCGGCGATCGCCGAATCCGCGTCGCGCGCCAGCATGCGCACCGTCTCGACATGGTCGCGCGGGATCCAGCTGTCGATGCGAGCCATCATCCGGTCCCAGTCGACCAGCATGTAGAAGGCGACCACCGGCGTCACTACCAGCAGCGACACGATATCGATCAGCGCCGAACCGCCGCTCCAGAGCGACTTGAGCAGCGTCGACAGCCAGGACGCCGCCTGGCTCATCAACTGGCCCATCGAGTTCTGCAGCTGGGCTGCGTCGACGCGGAAGAGCTCGCCGATGCGCGTGCTCAGCAGCGAATTGGCCAGCGCCTGCAACTGCTGCGCATAGGACGGGATGCGCTCGATGAGGCCGGCGAGCTGGTTGGCGAGGATCGGCACGAACAGCACGAACATCAGCACCAGCAGGACGACGAAGATCACCAGGATGATCAGCGAGGCAGCCATCCGGCCGATGCCCCGCCGCTCGAACCAATCGGCGATCGGGTCGAGCGCATAGGCGACCGCCATGCCGGCGATGAACGGCAGCAGCACCGTTCGGAAGACGATGAGGAAGAGGATGAAGGCTGCGAGGGCCCCGACCCAGAACATCATCTGACGCTGCAGGCTCAAGGCACTGGCTCCCCGGGGTTGGCGCCGGCCGGGATCGGGCGCGCGGCACTTCGTTCCAGATAGGACGATGGCCGGACATGGGTCAAGCCGCGCCGAAGCACCGCCCCCGCAACGCAATTGCCGTACTTATCGGTTGACGGGGCGGCGGCGCTGTGATCCTCCCTGCCCATCGCAACCGGAAGCCGCCGATGACCGACGAGAGCGCCCGCGCCAATTCCCTTCGCTATGCCGATGCCGGTGTCGACATCGACGCGGGCAACCGCCTGGTCGATCTGATCAAGCCGCTGGTGAAGGCGACGCGGCGCCCGGGCGCCGATGCCGAGATCGGCGGATTCGGCGGACTGTTCGACCTGAAGGCCGCCGGCTATCGCGATCCGCTGCTCGTCGCGGCCAATGACGGCGTCGGCACCAAGCTGAAGATCGCGATCGACACCGGCATCCACGACACGGTCGGCATCGATCTCGTGGCGATGTGCGTCAACGATCTCGTCGTCCAGGGCGCCGAGCCGCTGTTCTTCCTCGACTATTTCGCGACCGGCAAGCTCGACCCGGAGGAGGCCGCGACGGTCGTCGCCGGCATCGCCGAGGGATGCCGCATTGCTGGCGCCGCGCTGATCGGCGGCGAGACGGCCGAAATGCCGGGCATGTACAAGGCCGGCGACTATGATCTCGCCGGCTTCGCCGTCGGCGCCGTCGAGCGCGAGCGGCTGCTGCCTTCTAACGATATCCAGCAGGGCGACGTCGTGCTCGGCCTCGCCTCCTCCGGCGTCCACTCCAACGGCTATTCGCTCGTCCGCCGCATCGTCGAACTCTCCGGCGCGGCGCTCGAAGGACCGGCCCCGTTCGATTCCTCGCGCTCGCTCGCCCGCGCGCTGATGGAGCCGACGCGGATCTATGTGAAGCCGCTGCTCGCCGCTTTCCGCGCCGGCCCCGGCATCAAGGCGCTCGCCCATATCACCGGCGGCGGCTTCATCGACAATATTCCGCGCGTGCTGCCGGACGGAATCGCCGCTTCCATCGATCTCTCCGCCGTCAACGTGCCGCCGGTGTTCGGATGGCTTTCGCGGGCCGGCGGCGTCGCCGAGCGCGAAATGCTGCGCACCTTCAACTGCGGCGTCGGCATGATCGTCGTCGTGGCGCCCGAGGCCGCCGACGCGGTGGAGGCACTGCTCGCCGAGGCCGGCGAAGCGGTGATGCGGCTCGGCAGCCTCATCGAGGGCGAAGGCGTCGTGTTCAGCGGAAGCCTCGCGCTGTGAGCGGCGACGGCCGCCGGCGCGTTGCCGTCCTGATTTCCGGACGCGGCAGCAACCTCCGCTCGCTGATCGCGGCCGCCAGCGACGCCGACTATCCGGCGCGGATCGTGCTCGTCCTCTCCAACCGGCCGGATGCGGGCGGGCTGGCGCTGGCGCGCGAGGCGGGTATCGCCACCGCCGTCGTCGATCACAAGGATTTTCCGAAGGATCGGCCCGGCTTCGATGCCGCCGTCGATGCGAAGCTCACCCAGGCGGGCGTCGATCTCGTCTGCCTCGCCGGCTTCATGCGGCTGCTGACGCCGGGCTTCGTCGAGGCCTGGCGCGACCGGATGATCAACATCCATCCCTCGCTGCTGCCGCTGTTCCCGGGGCTGCACACGCATGAGCGGGCCATCGAGGCCGGAATGCGGCTCGCCGGCTGCACGGTGCATTATGTCCGCGCCGAGATGGATTCGGGCCCGATCATCGCCCAGGCCGCCGTGCCAATCGCCTTCGACGACACGCCGGAGAGCCTCGCGGCGCGGGTGCTGACGGTCGAGCACGAGATCTATCCGCTGGCGCTCGCGCTGGTCGCCGGCGGGCTCGTCAGCGTCGCGAACGACCGGATCGTCCTCGATCCCTCGCTGCCCGTCGATGCCTCGGGCATCCTGATCGCGCCGGGCTTCGGCGGCTGAGCGCCGCGCACCCGCGTCGGAACCAATGTTACAGCAGGCGATGGCCATCAGGCCCGCGCTCTGGCACCAGCCGAACTGCCCCTGCCAGTGCGGTCACGCGATGCGGAACTGTTTGCGCAGAAACGTATCGAACATGCCGGGGGTCGCGAACCGGCGCAGGAGGCTTACCGCTCTCGCCGAATTGCCCGCCGTATAGCGCCGGCGCGGAGCCGGGTCGTTGGCAGCCCTGATCACCACCTTCACGATGACGTCCGGCAGGTCGGCCTTCGGCATGACGTCCTTCAGCAAGGCCGCGACAGCCGCTCGTGGCTTGTCATACTCGGACTTCTTCCGGTCGGGCTCCATGCCGTTTTCGTCGAATACGGTTCGCACATAAGCCGGTTCGATGACCGACACGCGGATATTGAACGCGCGGACCTCATGGTCGAGCGATTCCGATTAGCCCTCGATCTCATGCTTGGCCGCGGAGTAATGCGCCGAATAGGGCGCGGGAATGATGCCGAGGATGGAGCCGATATTGAGAATGCGGCCGCCGTTCTGGCGTCGCATCACCGGCAGAACCGCGTTCGTCATGCGCATGACGCCGAAGACATTGACGTCGAACAGGGTCCGCGACTGCGCGACCGATGACTCCTCGACGCGTACCAGAAGAAGGGTGCGCTGCGCCTCGCCGAACTGCCCGAGCCTGTGGTCCAGGCCAACGATGTCCTCGTTCGGGTCCACGCCACGGCGGTCAACCTCCTCGACTCGAAGTTGAGGGATGGCGACTTGAAGCTCTTCCTGCCCTACCCTCTACCCCTGGTCCTCGGCCACGACGTCGCCGGGACAGTGGTCAAGGTCGGTCCCGGTGTCCGCGGCTTCAAGATCGGCGACGAGGTCTATGCGAGGCCGAGAGATCACCGCGCCGGCACCTTTGCTGAGTTCATCGCCATCCACGAGGACGATGTCGCGCTCAAGCCGCACACGCTGACCATGGAAGAGTCGTCGTCGCTTCCGCTGGTGGCTCTGACTGCGTGGCAGGCTCTCGTCGACATTGCGAAGGTGACGCCGGGACAGAAGGTCTTCATCCAGGCAGGTTCAGGGGGTGTCGGTACGGTTGCGATCCAGCTTGCCAAGCATCGGGGCGCGAGTGTCGCGACGACGACGAGCACGGCGAACGTCGCACTCGTCAAATCCCTCGGCGCCGATGTGGTGATCGACTACAAGACGCAGGACTTCGAGAAGATCCTCTCGAGCTATGATGTCGTCCTGAACAGCCAGGACCCGAAGACCCTCGCGAAATCGCTCGGCATCCTGAAGCCCGGTGGCCAGCTCATTTCCATCTCAGGGCCGCCGGACCCGGCCTTCGCGAAGGCACTCGGCCTGAACCCGCTGCTGAGGATCGTGATTCGGCTCCTGAGCCGGAGCGTTCGAAAGAAGGCGAGACGGCTTGGCGTGCACTACTCATTCCTGTTCATGCGCGCCGATGGCAGGCAGTTGAAGCAGATCGCCGGCCTCGTCGACAGCGGAGTCCTCCGCCCCGTCGTGGACAGGGTCCTGCCCTTCAGCCAGACGCCGGAGGCCCTCGCCTATGTCGAGACCGGCCGCGCGAAGGGCACGGTCGTGATCAAGCTTCTGTAGCGTCACAGAAAGTTGGAGTGTCGCGGGTAGGCCTTGATTAGCCATGGCCTGAGCAACGCTGTGTCCGCGCTGGGCCGGGTGGTATTCTCAACGCCTGACAACCGGAGGACTGCGCCATGGATTTCGTCGTCGACGCCAATAATCTGCCGCGGGCTAAGGTCTGGGGCGAGAGCGACACCGCGGTAAACTGGCAGGGCGCCTTCGCGCGCTGCGGCGGCAATGGATCGACCGCGTCGTCGACCATCGTCTACGAGATCGAGCCCGGCAAGCGGCTCGGCTGGCACACCGACGCCACCGAAGAGACGCAATACATCATCGCCGGAACCGGCACGCTCTATCTCGAAGACGGCAGCAGCCATGCCGTCGGGCCGGGCAGCGTGTTCGTGCTGCCGACGCCGCTCCGCCACGATCTCGCAAATACCGGGACCGAAACACTGCGGGCCGTCGCCTTCTTCGCCGCGGCGATGTTCACGCAGACCTTCGACCAGGTGATGCTGCCGCCGAAGACGCATGTGCTCGGCACGCCGAACCGCGACGGCGAGGTCGCCTATTGAGGTTCAGACGAGGAACTGGCCGCCGCTGGCATCGATCAGTTCGCCAGTGACCCAGCGCGCATCGTCGGAGGCGAGAAAGGCGACGATGTCGGCGACATCGGCCGCCTCGCCGATGCGGGCAAACACCGAACGGGCGGAGGCGAGCGCCGAACCACGCTCGCTGTTGACCCAGTCGCTCATGTCGGTGCGGATGATGCCGGGCAGCACGGCATTGACGGTGATGCCGCGCGGGCCGAAGGCCTTCGCATGCGAGCGCGTCATCGCATTCAGCGCCGCCTTGGTCATGCCGTAGACGATCGATTCCGGCCGCGCCAGCGCCGATAGGCCTGAGGAGACGTTGACGATGCGGCCGCCATCGACGATGCGCGCGGCGAGCGCCTGCGTCACGAAGAAAGGCGCCTTCATGTTGACCGCGACCAGCGCGTCGAAATTCGCTTCGTCGGCATCGAGCCCGGCTGGCAGCGACTGTCCTGCATTGTTGACGAGGATGTCGATCCGCTCCTGCGGCGGGATGCCCCCGGCCAGCGCCGCCACGCCGGCGGCATCGCCGAGCACGGCGCCGACGAGAAAGCTCGACCCGCCAAGCGCTTCGATCTCGGCCGCAAGGCTTTCCGCCGCCGCGCGGCTGCGGCCATAATGGATGCCGATGCGGGCGCCGTCGCCGGCGAGGCGCAGCGCGATCGCCCGGCCGATGCCACGCGAGGCGCCGGTGACGAGCGCCGTCCGGCCTTCGAGGCGCTTGCTCATGCCGACGCCCTCACCCAGACCTTGATGTCATGCACCGCCGCGCCGCCGAATGGGGCGACCGGATCGGCGCCAGTCAGCGTGTTGATGCCGTTGCCATTCTCGAAGGCGGAGTTGGGCCAGATCCCTTCCGAGATCACCACGCCGCGCTTCAGGCCCTCGAACAGCGTCGCATGGACAATGACGCTGCCACGCGCGTTGCCGACCGCGACGCGCGCACCCTCGGCAAGGCCGAGCGCCGCGGCATCGTCCGGGTGGATCATCAGCGCCGGCCGGCCCTCGCGGGTGATCGAACCGGGCGTCTCGTTGAAGGACGAATTGAGGAAGGAGCGCGCCGGCGAGGTGGCGAGACGGAAGGGATGCGCCGCATCCGCCGCCTCGATCGAGGCCCAGTGATCGGGGAATTCCGGCATCGTCTGATGCGGGCCGACCATGCCGTAATTCTCGTTCGCCACCGCGCTCCAATCGACGCGGAAGTGGAACTTCCCATCGGCATGGCCGAAGCCATCGAGAAAATGCGCGGTCTCGAACGGCGTCTGGCAGTCGATCCAGCGCTTTTCCTCGAGCTCGGCGAGCGTGCCCCAGTTGGAAGCGCGCAGCATCGCGTCGATGTGCTCGCGCTCGCTCATGGCAAAGCCCGGATGCGTCAGGCCGAGCCGGGTCGCAAGGCCCTGGATCACCTGATGATTGGTCCGGCATTCGGCCGGCGGCTCGATCTGCTTGCCGCCGAACAGGATATACTGGTGGCCGCCGCCCTTGTAGATGTCGTCATGCTCGAGGAACATCGTCGCCGGCAGCACGATATCGGCCATCTTGGCGGTATCGGTCATGATCTGCTCATGCACGGCGACGAAGAGGTCGTCGCGGGCAAAGCCCTGCTTCACCAGCGTCTGGTCGGGGCAGACCGAGACCGGATTGGTGTTCTGGACGATCATCGCCGTCACCGGCGGGCCGCCCTTCAGCGCATCGGCATCGCCGGTCAGGACCGGCCCGGTGCGCGACTGGTCGAGCTGGCGCACGGAGGGATCGACATGGTCGAGCCCCTCGATCGCCGTCTTGTCGAGATGGAAGATGCCGCTGTTGGAATGAAACGCGCCGCCGCCTTCATGCTGCCACGCGCCGGTGACCGCCGGGATCGACAGCGCGGCATGCATCGCGACCGCGCCGTTGCGCTGGCGTGAAAAGCCATAGCCGAGGCGGAAGAAGGTCCGCTTCGTCGTGCCGACCAGCGCCGCGAAACCCTCGATCTCGGCCACCGAAAGTCCGGTGATCGCCGCCGCCCATTCCGGCGTGCGGCTCTGGAGATGCGCCTCGAGCTCAGCGGCCGCGTCCGTATAGCGGGCGAGATAGGCGCGGTCGGCATGGCCGTCGCGGAAGAGGACATGCATGACCGCCGCGGCGAGCGCGCCGTCGGTGCCCGGCTTCAGGCAGAGCGCGATGTCGGCCTGCTTCATCGTGTCGTTCTGGTAGATGTCGATCGCGACGATCTTGGCGCCGCGTTCCTTGCGGGCGCGGATCGCATGGGTCATCACATTGACCTGCGTCGCGACCGCATTGGTGCCCCAGAGCACGACGCAATCCGATTTCGCCATCTCGCGCGGATCGGTGCCGGCCAGGCGGCCGGTGCCGGCGATGTAGCCGGTCCAGGCCATGTTGGTGCAGATCGTGCCATAGAAGCCGGAATAGCGCTTCTCGTGGCGGAGGCGATTGATGCCGTCGCGCTGCACGAGGCCCATGGTGCCGGCATAGTAATAGGGCCAGACCGTCTCGGCGCCGTACCGCGCCTCGGCCTTCAGGAACGCCTCGGCGATCTCGTCGAGCGCATCGTCCCACGAGACCGGCGCCCATTCGCCACCGCCCTTTTCGCCTTTGCGGCGAAGGGGTTCCTTCAATCGGTTCGGATTGTGAATCCGCTCGGCATAGCGCGCCACCTTGGCGCAGATGACACCGGCCGTGTAATCATTGTCCTTCGCCCCGCGCACCCGCCCGATCCTGCTGCCGTCGATGATCTCGACATCGAGCGCGCAGGTGGACGGGCAATCATGAGGACAGGCCGAATGGCCGATGCGAAGGGGAACGTGCTGATTCATGAGGTCGATTTCGGTCTTAGGAGCGACGAGACGTTATCGCGCGGGCGGGCGGACGTGTCGAGGGCGGGGGCAAGCCGTCTGGCCCCCGACAAGGGCCCGGCGCCAAACCGCGCCGATGATCCCCCGAGAGCACTGCAGCCCGCTTCTCCTCCACGAGGGAGCGGAGAAGCGGGCTGCAGTCGGGCCTCATGCCAGCACCCGCTCCGCCCACTTCTCCACCGGGTCGCCCGAGCCGAGGTCGGCCTGGACGAGGCCGTTGACCATGAAGGTGGGGGAGACGTGGATGCCGTTCTGGCGGGCGTATTTGGCGTGCCATTTGATCTCCTTGTCGAGATCGGGAATGGCGAAGGCGTCCCAGAGGTCGATGCCGCTATAGGCTTCCAGCCGGTCGATGATCTGGCGCGGCGTCGCGTCGAGATTGGCGCCGCCGAAATGGTGGTCGAACTCGAATTCCTCGCGCTTCTCGGCGACGGCGGCGAGGACGGTCCTTGCATTGTCCTTGCCGCCCGGCAGCGTCGAGGCCGCCAGCACGCAGCGGACGAGCAGGCCTGAGAGCATGTGCCAGGGCTGCGAGACGAAGCGCAGCTTGACCGTGATCTTGTCCTCGCCGGCATGAGCGAGCAGCGCGTCGAGCTTGCCGAAGGCGCGGCAGGAATAGGGGCAGGTCGGCTCGAGGAAGATCTCGAACAGACGCGGTCCGTGACCGAAGCTGAGCGGGGCGGCTGTCCAGGCGGGGGTGGTCATCGATCGTCTCCTCGACGGGGCGGGAAATTGGAGGCGGAGCATGCCGCAGATGGCCCCCGGCGGATAGAAGGCGCGGTGGCGCGCCGTGTCGCAGGCGCCTTGCGGGCGGCACATAGCGGCAGACAATTCAGCGGCGGCGCGCTTCCTGCCGGAGCGGCGAGGCTGTAGGAAGACGGCATGAACTATCGCCACGCCTATCACGCCGGAAATTTCGCCGATGTCGTCAAGCATGCGATCCTCGCGCTCCTGATCGAGCGGCTGAAGGCCAAGGACAAGGGCTTCCGCGTCCTCGACAGCCATGCCGGCATCGGGCTCTACGACCTCGCCTCGCCGCTGGCCGCCAAGACCGGCGAATGGGAGCGCGGCATCGGCAAGCTGCTCGGGCCGGACCTCGCGCCGGTGGCGATGCCGGCAAAGCTCGCCTTGGCGCTCGCGCCCTATTTCGCGGCGATCCGCGCGGTCAATCCGGAGGGGCGGCTGCGCTACTATCCGGGCTCGCCGATGGTGGCGCGCGTGCTGATGCGGGACGTCGACCGGCTCACGGCAGTCGAGCTCAACAGCGACGATGCCAAGCTGCTCGTCCAGCGCTTTGCCGGCGATATCCAGGTCAAGACGATCGAGCTCGACGGCTATCTGGCGCTCGGCTCGTTCGTGCCGCCCAAGGAGCGGCGCGGGCTGGTACTGGTCGATCCGCCCTATGAGGAGCCGAACGAGTTCCGCATGCTCGCCGACGGATTCCTCAAGGCCTATGAGCGATGGCCGACCGGGGTCTATGCGCTCTGGTATCCGGTGAAGGATCCGGGCGCGGTCAAGAACTTCCACAAGCGGCTGCAGGAGAGCGGCGTGCAGCGCCTGCTCGGCACCGAATTCTGGATCCGCGACCGGACGACGCCGGACACGTTCAACGGCACCGGGCTGGTGCTGTGCAATCCGCCCTGGAAACTCGAGGACACGCTGGAGACGCTGCTCGCCGGGCTGGTGCCGCTCATCGGCGAGGATGGCGGCGCCGGGCGCCGCGTCTGGTGGATCCGCGGCGAGGATCCGGTCGCCTGAGGCGACCGGAGCGCGCGATCGGCTCAGTAGCCCCTCGTCCCCGGCGCCGCGAAGTCGAGGATCGGCCCGAGCGGCACGATGCCGGTCGGGTTGATCATGCGGTGGCTCTCGTAATAGTGGCCCTTGATATGCGCGAAATCGACCGTCTCGGCGATGCCGGGCACCTGGTAGAGTTCGCGCGTATAGGACCAGAGAGCCGGATAGTCGGACAGCCGCTTCAGGTTGCACTTGAAATGGCCGACATAGACGGGATCGAAGCGCAGCAGCGTCGTGAACAGCCGCCAGTCGGCCTCGGTCGGCTGGTCGCCGGTCAGATAGCGCTGGCGGGAGAGGATGCCCTCCAGCCAGTCGAGGCTTTCGAACAGAGGCAGGACCGCCTCTTCATAGGCCGCCTGGCTGGTCGCAAAGCCCGCCTTGTAGACGCCGTTGTTGACGGTGTCGTAGATGCGGGCGTTGAGCGCGTCGATCTCGGGGCGCAGCGGCTCCGGGTAGTAGTCGCCCTCCTTCGCACCGACGCCGTCGAAGGCGCTGTTCAGCATGCGGATGATCTCGGCGGATTCGTTCGAGACGATGGTCCGCCGCTGCTTGTCCCAGAGCACCGGCACGGTGACGCGGCCGGTATAGTCCGGCGCCGCCAGCGTATAGACTTCGTGCAGGAACGCGGTGCCGTTGACATTGTCCTCGGTGACGCCGGGGCCGGGCTCGAAGGTCCAGCCGTTTTCAAGCATGCGCCAGTGGACGACCGAATAGTCGATGATGCCCTCGAGCCCCTTCAGGGCGCGGAAGATCATGGTGCGATGCGCCCAGGGGCAGGCACGCGCAATATAGAGATGATAGCGGCCGGCCTCGGCCTTGAAGCCGCCCTCGCCTGTCGGTCCGGGGCTGCCGTCCGGCGTGACGAAGTTGCGGAAGCCCGCATTCGACCGCTGGAAGCGGCCGCCAGTGTTGCTGGTGTCATACCACTGGTCGCGCCAGACGCCGTCGATCAGAAGTCCCATCGGTCCGCTCCAAGTTCTTGCCGCTCTCTTTCGCTCCGCCATCATGTGGGCCCGTTGCGGAAATGTCGCCAGCCGCGATCGAGACGACAATCCGTTCACCGCCGGCGGCGCTTCGGCTTGACCCTCGCTCAACGGCGACGCATCGTCGGCTCCGGTCTCTCGCACCCCCGGGAATCATCGCCATGCTGCGCGCCATCCTTGCTACCGCTCTTCTTTTCGCCGTCGGCGCCTCTGCCGAGGCAGGCACGCGCGCGCTCGACGATCCCTCGGTCAGCGTCGGCTCATGGAGCCGCGGCAAGGTCCCGCTCTGCAACGAGCAGTCGGTGCTGAACAACATCGCCAATCGCTATCACGGTGCCAATGTCGACACCTGGCAGACCAATCTCGCCATCCAAACGGTGCAGAAGATTGACCAGGTCAAGTTCGAGCCCGCCAATCCGGGCCTGATCGACCGCCGCTTCTGCCATGCCCGCGTCGAGCTCTCGAACGGTCATCCCTCCGATCTCTATTATCTTATCGAGGAACGGCAGGGCATTGCCTCGATCGGCTGGGGCGTCGAGTTCTGCCTGCCGGGGCAGGATCCCTGGCGCGTCTATGACGGTTATTGCCGCTCGATCCGCGCACCGTAGCGGACGGCGCGTCAGCCGTTTTCGGGGGGAACGATGCGGCGCTTCGGCTTTCTTGCGATCTGGCTTTCGCTCTGTCTCGCTCTCGGCGGGGCGAGTGCACGCGCCGACGATCAGCCCGGCGACTTCGATTTCTACGTCCTGTCACTGTCCTGGTCGCCGACTTATTGTCTCGACAATGGCCGCTCAGACCGCATCCAATGCGGTGGACGCCCCTATGCCTTCGTCGTGCATGGCCTCTGGCCGCAATATGAGCGCGGCTTTCCGAGCGATTGCCCGAGCGACCAGGGCGGCCGCGTTTCGCGCCGCGACGTCGACGCCATGCTCGATGTCATGCCAAGTCCCTCGCTGATCCGTCATGAGTGGCAGAAGCACGGCACCTGCTCCGGCCTCGACCAGGGCGATTACTTCGCGCTGATCCGCAAGGCGCAGGCGCGCGTGACGATCCCCGCCGCCTTCGTCGACGTCACCGACCAGTTGACCGTAACGCCCGCCGGCGTCGAAAGCGCCTTCCGCAAGGCCAATCCCGCCATCCCGGCCGACGGCTTCTCGGTGTTCTGCGATTCCCGGAGGCTCAAGGAAATCAGGGTGTGCCTGACCAAGGATCTCGCCTTCCGCGGCTGCCCCGAGGTCGAGCGCAGTTCCTGTCGCCGGCCCCAGATCGTGATGCCGCCGGTCCGCTGAGGCGCGCCGATTTCCGCCGTGCGCCGATGGCGCCGGCTCCAGCCCCCGGACCCATGCCATGTTGATCCTGCGTAGTTCCCCCGCCTCCCCCTTTGGCCGCAAGGTCAAGATCGCCGCCCATGCGCTCGGCCTGATGGACAGGATCGAGATCGTCGCGGCCGATACGACAAACCCCGACGACAGCCTGCGCGGCCAGAATCCGCTCGGCAAGATTCCGGCGCTGATTCTCGAGAATGGCGGCGTGATCTATGATTCCCGCGTCATCGTGGACTATCTCGATCATCTCGCCGGCGGCGACCGGCTGATCCCGACCGATCCGGCGCGGCGCTATCCGGCACTGGTGATGCAGGCGCTCGCCGACGGCATCATGGATGCGAGCCTGCTGCAGGTCTATGAGGGCCGCTGGCGCGCAGAGCCGATGCGCAGCCCGGGCTGGCTCGCGCATCACGCCGAGAAGGTGACGCGCGGACTGGCCGCGCTGGAGGCCGCCGATCTCGCCGGCCCCGTTCATGTCGGCCATATCGCGGTCGCCTGCGCGCTCGGCTATCTCGACCTGCGTTTCCCGGGCTCCTGGCGAGACGGCCATCCCGCCCTCGCCGGCTGGCTCGATGGCTTCGCCGCCGCGGTCCCCGCCTTCGACAAGACCCGTCCGGCCTGACGATCCCGACGAAAGGGCACTCAAGACATGTCGTTCTCCACCCGTGACGTCGCCATCGTCGCCGAAATCCTCAACGAAGCCGCCTCGACCGAGATCCTGCCGCGCTTCCGTCGCCTCGGCGCCGGCGCCGTGCGCGAGAAGACCTCGGCCGAGGATCTCGTGACCGACGCCGACGTCGCCGCCGAAAAGCGGATCACCGCGGCGCTGCAGCAGGCGTTTCCCGGCGCCCTGGTGCTCGGCGAGGAGGCCGTTTCCGAGCATGGCGAAGGCCTCCTCGACGCGCTCGGCGACGCTTCGCTCGCCTTCGTCGTCGATCCGGTCGACGGTACGCGCAATTTCGCCTCGGGCCTGACGCTGTTCGGCGTCATGGCAGGCGTCATCGTCAAGGGCGAGATCGCGGCGGGCGTGATCCTCGATCCGATCGGCAAGGACTGGTCGGTCGCGCTGCGTGGCGAGGGCGCTTGGACCGAGACGGAAGACGGCGCGCGGGTCGACCTCGAGGTGGCCAAGGCAAAGCCCGTGGCAGAGATGTCGGGCTTCGCCGCCTGGTGGCTGCTCGAGGAGCCGCTCCGCTCAGAGCTCTGCGCCAATCTCGCCAGGACCGGCACGGTCTCGAACTATCGCTGCGCCGCGCATGAATATCGCCTGCTCGCCGGTGGCCATGTTCACTTCTCGGCCTTCACCAAGCTGATGGTCTGGGACCACGCCGCCGGCTGGCTGTTGCACAGGGAAGCCGGCGGCTATTCCGCCCGCTTCGACGGCAGCGCCTATTCGCCGCTGCACCGGGCCGGCGGCTTGCTCTGCACCCCCGACGAAGCGAGCTGGCATGCCCTGCATGCCGCCCTCTTCGCTGGGACGGAATACGCGCGCGGCTAGAACTTGTAGCCGAGGCCGGCGCGCACCGTGCCGGAGTTGAAGTCGATGTCGGATGCGGTGTCGAAACCGGTGCGATAGAGCTGCGAGCCGAAGTCGGCATACTGGTATTCGATGCGCGCCGTGATGTGGTCGGTCACGGCCGCTTCCGCGCCGGCGCCGAGCGTCCAGCCCCAATGGGTCGCGGAGTTCGAGAACGCGCCGGTGTCGACGCGCACGCCCGAGGCCGCGACGCCGCCGGTCCCATAGGCCAGGACGCGGCCGAAGGAATAGCCGGCACGACCACGCAGCGTCGATTCCCAGTTCTGGTTGACGTTGCCGAAATCGCTGCTGTTGCCCTTCACGTTGTCCCAGAGCAGATCGGCCTCGCCGCCCACGACGATGTTGTTGCCGAGCTCGACATTGTAGCCGCCATAGAGGCCGATCTTGCCGCCTTCGGCATTCAGCGACCGGCCGTTGCCAAAGCCCGAGGTGCGCTCGAAGGTGTTCCAGCCATAGCCGACGACGGCGCCGACATAGGGACCGGTCCAGGTGAAGCCGACCGGAGCGGCGAGAACCGCCGGCTGGTCATAGGAATAGTCGGCAGCCATGGCCGGCGCAGCGCTCAGTGCGAGGATTGCGGCCGTGGCGAGGGAGAGGGTGCGGATACGCAGCATCGTGATCTCCAGGGTACAAGACCGGCGCGCGGGGGAACGGCCGGCCGAGCGCCGAATAGAGCGGCCCAATGCGGCGAAAACGACGATCGAAGATGGCCATGATGGGGCGCGCGCCTCCGTTGCCGAGCCGCAACAGATCGCGTCAACGCTATGAAGAACAATGGTTTTCCTGCAGCTCCTCAGAAGGCGAATCCGACGCGCTGCCCGATCCTCGCCGCAAGCGTTGATCTGCGTTAACGGCTGCGGCAAAGCCTTACCGAACGCGGTCCGGCGCCCTATCTTCCACTGCCGGTCACGAAGGGATTCGACATGGTGGATGAGCGGCGCGTCGCGCTGGTTACGGGAAGCGGACGCCGCATCGGCCGCGCGATCGCGGAAGATCTCGCACGCGCCGGCTTCGCGGTGGCGGTGCATTGCAACCGGTCGCGGGCCGAGGCCGAGGCGGTCGTTGCGGGCATCCGCCAAGCGGGCGGCAGCGCTGCCGTGATCCAGGCCGACCTCGCCGATCTCGAACAGGTTCCGGGCATCGTCGCGGCGACGACGGCGGCACTCGGCAGCCCGACCCTCCTGGTCAACAACGCCTCGATCTTTGCCGATGACGGCATCGGCGCCATGGACGCCGCCCTGTTCCAACGCCAGCTCGCGATCAACCTGACGGCGCCCGTCCTCCTTGCCGACGCCTTCGCGCGTGCGCTGCCGGTCTCCGAATCTGGCCTCGTCGTCAATATCATCGACCAGCGCGCCTGGAAGACGACGCCCTATTACATCTCCTATCAGCTATCGAAATCGGCGCTGCTGACCGCGACGCGGACGCTGGCGCAGGCGCTCGCCCCGCGCATCCGTGTCAACGCCATCGGACCCGGCCCGACCGTACCCTCGCCGCGGCAGGATCCGGACGACTTCCGCCGCCAGGCCGAAGCGGTCCTGCTCGGCCATGGCCCTGATCTCTCCGAATTCGGGCGCACGATCCTCTTCCTCCATGCGGCCACCTCGATCACCGGCCAGATGATCGCGCTCGACGGCGGCCAGCATCTTGCGTGGCAGACGCCAGACGTCGTAGGGATCAAAGAGTGAACAGGTTGCCCACCGAGATCGGCGCGCCGGAGCCGGTCGCCGAAGCGAGCGATGAGGAAGCGTTGCCCGAGGGCACGCTGGTCGACGGCCTGCGCGCGGGCGAAGAGATCGAGGACGACGAGAGCCTGCCCGCGTCCGAGCTCGCAACCGGATCCGAGCCGACCGAGGATGCCGAGCCGACCGAGGACTTGACGCCGTTCGAGGCGGGTGGCGAGCGACTGCCGCGCGGCCAGGGTGCCGCCGTCATCGCCGACTTCGTCAAGCGGCTGCCGAATGCGCCGGGCGTCTACCGTATGTTCGACGCCAGCGGCAACGTGCTCTATGTCGGCAAGGCGCGGAACCTCAAGAAGCGCGTCACCAGCTATACCCGCACGGGTACGCAGTCGAACCGGATCATCCGCATGATCCAGCAGACGGCGCAGATGGAATTCGTCACGACGCGGACCGAGACCGAGGCGCTGCTGCTCGAGGCGAACCTCATCAAGCGGCTGCGCCCGCGCTTCAACGTGCTGCTGCGCGACGACAAGTCGTTTCCCTATATCCTCATCACCGAGCACGAGGCGCCGCAGCTTGTGAAGCATCGCGGCGCGCGGACGCGGAAAGGCGACTATTTCGGCCCCTTCGCCTCGGCCGGCGCGGTCGCCAACACGGTCTCTGCGATGCAGCGCGCCTTCCTCATCCGCACCTGCACCGACAGCGTCTATGAGAGCCGGACGCGGCCCTGCCTGCTGCACCAGATCAAGCGCTGCGCCGCGCCCTGCACGCGGGAGGTCTCGCTCGAGGATTACGCCGAGCTGGTGCGCGAGGCGAAGGGCTTCCTCACCGGCAAGTCCTCGGCCATCCGCACCGACCTTGCCCGCGCCATGGGCGAGGCGAGCGCCGAACTCGATTTCGAGCGGGCCGCGATCTATCGCGACCGCCTCGCGGCGCTCAGCCATGTGCAATCGCATCAGGGCATCAACCCACAGGGCGTCGACGAGGCCGATGTCATCGCCGTCCACCAGGAGGGCGGCCAGAGCTGCGTGCAGGTGTTCTTCTTCCGCACCGGCCAGAATTGGGGCAATCACGCCTTCTATCCGCGCGCCGACAAGTCGCTCGGCCCCAATGAGGTGCTCGCCGCCTTTCTCGGGCAATTCTACGAGGACAAGCCCTGCCCGCGGCTGATCCTGATCAGCCACGAGATCGAGGAGGCCGAGCTGATCGCCGAGGCGCTGGGTGAACATGCCGGCCACAAGGTCGAGATCGCCGTGCCGAAGCGCGGCGAGAAGAAGGACCTCGTCGACCACGCGCTTGCCAATGCCCGCGAGGCGCTCGGCCGCAGCCTTGCGGAGACGTCGAGCCAGGCGCGGCTTCTGGAAGGCGTCGCGGCTGCATTCGGCCTCGCCACCGTGCCGCGGCGGATCGAGGTCTATGACAACAGCCACATCATGGGCACCAACGCCGTCGGCGGCATGATCGTCGCAGGGCCCGCAGGCTTCGCGAAGAACCAGTACCGGAAGTTCAACATCCGCTCGCAGGAGATAACGCCGGGCGACGATTTCGGCATGATGCGCGAGGTGCTGACGCGCCGCTTCGCCCGGCTCGTCAAGGAGCATGGCAGCCGCGAGGCGGCGCCGCGCGACGAGGATGGCTTCGGCCCCTGGCCCGATCTCGTCTTCATCGACGGCGGCGCCGGCCAGCTCTCGGCCGCGAAATCGATCCTCGACGAACTCGGCCTCACCGACGCCGTCCCGCTGGTCGGCATCGCCAAGGGTCCGGACCGCGACGCCGGCCGCGAGAAGTTCTTCATCCCCGGCCGCGAGCCCTTCATGCTGCAGCCGCGCGATCCCGTGCTCTATTTCGTGCAGCGCCTCCGCGACGAGGCACACCGCTTCGCCATCGGCACGCACCGTGCCAAGCGCAAGGCCGCGCTCGGCGCCAATCCGCTCGACGAGATCGGCGGCATCGGCCCGACGCGCAAGCGCGCCTTGCTCGGCCATTTCGGCACCGCCAAGGCGGTCGGTCGCGCCTCGATCCCCGACCTCCTCGCCGTCCCCGGTGTCTCCGCCCAGATGGCGCAGACAATCTATGATTTCTTCCACGAGCGGGGGGAGTAACCCCCCGCCCAGAGTGGCGGCTACGCCGCGCGGCCCCAGCTTGGGAACGGGTCGTCGAGCTGGGCTGCCGCGGCCGTCAGCCCGGTGGTGACGCTGCCATGGAGGCAAGCGTCGAGGCTGGAGCGGATTGCGGCCTCGTCCATGGCGGGGCCACCAATGAAGACCAGTTCCTGCCGCCGGTCACCCCAGGTCTCGTTCCAGTTCCGCCGCATGATCGCGATCGAGTCCTCGTCGCGCGGCCAGCGTTCGCGCGGCACCGCCGCCCACCAGTAGCCGAGGCCCTCGGTGCGGAGGATCGACCCGGCCAGCGACATCTCGGCCAACCACTGCGGCCGCGTCGCGATCCAGAAATGGCCCTTCGCGCGCAAGACTCCCGGAAAGCCGCGCGCCAGCAGCGCATGCAGGCGCTGGGGATGGAACGGCCGCCGTGCCCGATAGACGAAGGAGCGGATGCCATATTCCTCCGTCTCGGGGACATGGCTGCCGAAGTCGTAGAGCTCCTTCATCCAGAGTGGATGGGCGCGCGAGCGCTCTTCGTCATAGAGCCCGGTATCGAGGACCAGATCGAGCGGCGCCTTCGCGAAGTCCGTCTCGATGATGCGCGCATCCGCATTGAGGCTGCGCACCACGCGGCGCACCTCGGCAAGCCTTTCCGGCTCGACGTCGCGGACCTTGTTGACGACGACGATATCGGCGAACTCAATCTGCTCGACGAGGAGATCGACCAACGTGCGGAAATCCTCCGGCCCCGCCGCCTCGCCGCGCTCGCGCAGGAGATCGTGCGAGGCGTAGTCCTTGAGCAGATTGGCCGCGTCGACCACGGTGACCATCGCATCGAGTCGGGCGATATCCGACAGCGAACGGCCTTCCTCGTCGCGAAAATCGAAGGTCGCGGCGACCGGCAGCGGCTCGGCGATGCCTGTGCTCTCGATCAGCAACGCGTCGAACCGGCCCTCGCCGGCGAGGCGGCGAACCTCGTTCAGGAGATCGTCGCGGAGCGTGCAGCAGATGCAGCCATTGGTCATCTCGACCAGCTTCTCGTCGGTGCGCGACAGCCCGGCGCCGCCATCGCGCACGAGGTCGGCGTCAATATTGACCTCCGACATGTCGTTGACGATCACGGCCACCTTCCGCCCCTGGCGGTTGTTCAGCACATGATTGAGCAGCGTCGTCTTGCCCGCGCCGAGAAAGCCGGACAGCACCGTAACCGGCAGGCGCCGGTCATCTGAAGCGGGAACAGCCATGGGGTCTCCATATGTAATGTTATAACATAACATATGGATCTAGCCGCAACACCAACGGCAAGGCAACCCCTTCGAAGGGAGAGACACCGGGTTGTGACCGGCTGATGCGCCGGATGCCGGTGCCGCTCCTACCCGATCACGCTTTTCGGCAGCAGCCCGTGCACGCCCTTTTCGCCGTTCACGGTCTGGGTAACGTGGAAGTCGGCAGCGAGCGAGGCGAGGCGGTAAGCGTCGCTGCGGGAGAGCGTCGTCCGCTCGGTGATGAAGCTGATCATTTCGCGGACGGCGATGCGCATCGCCTCATCGAGATCCGAAGAGAAGCCCATCGTCATATAGGCGGCCGGTGTCTCGGCGCGCGGCAGCGTCAGGAGCGGTTCGGCGCCCGTCTTCTTGTGCAGGATGAAGGTGAAGGTGCCGGTCAGCGCGGTCTCGAGCGCCGTCACGCAGACTTCGCCATGGCCCTGCACGCCATGGCCGTCGCCGCAGGAGAAGTTGCCGCCTTCGGTCCACACCGGCAGGAAGAGCGTCGAACCGGCGCCGAGATCCTTGTTGTCGAGATTGCCGCCATGAAGGCGCGGCTCGCGCGAGGAGAGTTCGCCATAGGCGGGCGGCGGCGCAACGCCCATGACGCCGAAGAACGGGACCAGCGGCAGTTCGGGTCCGAAGGGCAGTCGGCATGTCTTCGCTGCCTGGTCGATCGGGATATGGATCGTCTCAAGCTCGGCCAGGATGAAATCGTTCGGCAGCGTCCCCTCGAAGGGCACGATGGCGTTGAAGCCCCAGTCGGCGCCGAGCTCGATCGCCTCGATCCGCACCTCCAGCATGTCGCCCGGCTCTGCTCCGGCCACGGCGACCGGCCCGGTCAGGAGATGCCCGAACCGCACAGGCAGATTGGCGGCATGGATCGCGCGGAGCGCCGGCGCGACCGTCATCCCCGAGCCTTTCGGCGGCAGCAGCTCGGGCAGCGCCGTGAGCGTCTCGATCACCACGCGGTCGCCGGACGCGACCGTCAGCACCGGCGGGACGGCGGCGGCGAAGCGGCCCCATTGCACCGTTTCGGGTGTGGCCTTCAGCACATGCTCTGTCATCGGATTTCCTCGTCGCGGCAATGCGTTCGCCGCCCTTGCATGCAAGGAATGCGCCCACGCCGGCTGCAGCGACCGGACTGCGACACCCAGGCTGTGGATCATCGTTATCGCCGCCCCGCCGGCCGCCCTGCCATGCTAAATCTCGCTGTCCGATCGTCCGTCGGCGGAGAGCAGCGCATGAACATCGAGCTCGGCACAGTGGCCGGCCCCCATGGCGGGGGCACCGGGGCGATGCTCGATGTCGAGGAACTGCTGGCGACGCGCCTGCTCGTGCAGGGCAATTCCGGCTCGGGCAAATCGCATCTGCTGCGTCGCCTGATCGAGCAGAGCGCGCCTTTCGTGCAGCAGGTGATCATCGATCCCGAGGGCGATTTCGTCAGCCTCGCCGAGCGCTATGGCCATGTCGTGCTCGATGCCGAGCGCGGCCTCGGCGAGCTCGAGGTGATCGCCAGCCGCGTGCGCCAGCATCGCGTCTCCGCCGTGCTCAATCTCGAAAGCCTCGATGTCGAGATGCAGATGCGCGCCGCGGGAACGTTCCTCAACGCAATGTTCGACGCCGAGCGCGAGCACTGGTTTCCGGTTCTCGTCGTCGTCGACGAGGCGCAGCTGTTCGCCCCGGCCGTTGCCGGCGAGGTCTCGGAAGAGGCGCGGCGACGTTCGCTCGGCGCGATGACCAATCTCATGTGCCGCGGCCGCAAGCGCGGCCTTGCCGGCATCATCGCGACGCAGCGGCTCGCCAAGCTGGCCAAGAATGTCGCGGCCGAGGCCTCGAACTTCCTGATGGGCCGCACCTTCCTCGATATCGACATGGTGCGCGCCGCCGACCTGCTCGGCCTCGAACGCCGTCAGGCCGAGACCTTCCGCGATCTCTCGCGCGGCCAGTTCGTCGCGCTCGGCCCGGCGCTGACGCGGCGGCCGATCACCGTCTCGGTGGGCACCGTCGAGACCGCGCCGCGGGCCGGAACGCCGAAGCTGACGCCGCTGCCCGCCGAGGCCGCAGCCGCCCAGCGCGAACTCGTGCTCGCGCCCGTTCCGGTCGATCTGGTGCGGCCGCCGGCCGAGCCGCGCATGATGGCTCCATCAGCGCCGACGACGCACGACCTGCTCGCCTCGCTCGCGCGCGCCGCGCCAGCCGAGACCACCGAGGCGATCGATGACGGACTCTCGGCCGAAGAGCGCGAGGCGCAATTCCTCGCCATCGCGCGCGCCGTGCTCGCCGAGCCCGGAGCGCCGTTCCGCGGCGAGGCGCCGCTCTATCAGGATTTCCTGGTCCGCTGCCGCATCCAGCGCCTGCCGGCGACATTGCCGCTGGTCCAGTTCCGCTTCCTGCTCAACCTCGCCCGTGCCGCCATCGACCCGGCCCGGGAAGCGAGCGAGGAATGGGGCCGCGCCGTTGACCTCGCGCGCGGGCTGCCGGACGAAGCGCAGCTTTCGTTCCTGCTGATCGCGGCGGCGGCGCTCATCGGCGCCCCCTGCCCGTCCGATGCCGAACTCGCCCTCCGCTCCGGCACGCATTCCGCGGGCCGCGCGCGCAGCCGCCTCCGGCACCTCGAAAAGAGCGGGCATATCGTGCTGCGCGTCGATATCCGCGGCCACCGCGCGGCGGTGCTGCCCGATCTCGGCCTCGAGACGGCGGCAGGCGATGCGCATGCGCCCTATCACGACGGGTCGATCGCGGCCGAGTGACGCTCAGCCCGCGGCGAGGCTCCGGACAAGGTCCGGCAAGGCGCCGAGATCCGCGATCTCGCGAAAGCGCGGATGGCTCGCCGGCGGTTCGACATGCTCGAACGACCATGTCAGCGGATGCGGCACATGGATGCCCCAGCCGCCGGCCTCGATCGCAGGAACGATGTCCGACTTCAGCGAGTTGCCGACCATCACCGCCCGCTCCGGCCCGTCGGCATGGCGGGCGAAGACGCGCCGATAGGTGTCGGCCGTCTTGTCGCTGACGATCTCAACGGCGTCGAAGAGATCGCCAAGACCGGAAGCGGCGAGCTTGCGCTCCTGGTCGAACAGATCGCCCTTGGTGACGAGAATGATGCGGTAGCTGCCCGAGAGACGCTCGATCGCGTCGCGGGCATAGGGCAGCGTCTCGACCGGATGCGTCAGGAGATCGCGCCCCGCGGCGAGGATCTCCCGGATGACGGCGGCATCGACACGTCCGTCCGTGACCTCGATCGCGGTCTCGATCATCGAGAGCGTGAAGCCCTTGATGCCGAAGCCATAGAGCGCGAGGTTCCGCGTCTCGGCGGCGAGCAAACGACTGGAAATGACCTCGCTCGCGCCATGGGCTTCGAGCAGGGCGATGAAGCGCTGCTCGGTCAGGCGATAGAACTGCTCGTTCTGCCAGAGCGTATCGTCGGCATCGAAGCCGATGGCGGTGATGGCATCGGCGGCCATGGCGTCTCTCCGGAAAGCGATCCGACGAACACCCCTATAGCGCCTGTCGGCGCGTTCGGCACCGGCGGGAGCCTTGGCAGCGAATGGATCGCAGCCGCTGCGCCGCAGAGATTCGTCCGGGATAATCGCCCGAAGGGGCTGGCGACGGCGGCGGATCGACCGGAGGCCGTCGTTAAGGCGACCGTCGTTCAGTCGGCGGTCTTGGCGGCGCGCTTGGCGCGAACCTTCGGCGGCGCGGCGGCGGCAATCGCGCGCTCTTCTTCTTCCTTGGCCATGCGGAGCGCCTTCAGCTTGGCGGTGCGGTCACGCAGCGCCTTGGAGGCATCGACTGCGCCCTTCTGGGTCTTGTCGAACTTGGCATCGGCCTTCTGACGGGCATTGGAGGGTTCGGGCATCATCATCATTCCTTGGTACGAAGACCTTGGCTATCGAGAGCCCTGGCGGCCGGCCCCCGTCGGGCGCCGACCGTTCCGGCAGTAATGGACGTTTCCGTCTTAGCGCGCCGCCGGACGTGGCGGCGGAGCTCCCTTGGCACCCGCAACGCGCGGCTTGGGCTTGGGAGCAGCGATGAGACCCTCACGGATCGCCTGCTTGCGCGCGAGCTTGCGAGCCCGGCGAATCGCTTCGGCCTTTTCGCGCACGCGCTTTTCCGAAGGCTTTTCGTAAGCGTTGCGCATCTTCATTTCGCGGAAGACGCCTTCCCGCTGCAGCTTCTTCTTGAGAACCCTCAGCGCCTGATCGACATTGTTGTCACGAACCAAAACCTGCAAATTCTATCCTAACATCATTTCTGGGCCGCCCGCTTCCGGGGGCGCGAAAAACCGCGCGAACGAGGGGGCGAAGTTTTACCATTACCATAGATGGACGGCGCCTGCTGCCCCGGAAAGCAGAAGGTGCCGCTTTTTTGAACGCGGCCGTCATGGCCGCAGTTCCGCACTTTTCCTGCGGTTCGGAGGCCTCTCAGGCCTCCTGGATCGCCGACAGATGCCAGTCGCCGCCGGCCGTCCGGACGAACGTCCAGAGTTCCGTCGTCTCGGTGGGACGCGATTCGTCGCCGGAGACGACATGGCCGTCCTTGCGGTCGCGCATGATGTCGCGGCTCTCGTAACGCATGGCGACGGTGGCATAGTCGCTGCCGCCCTCGCGCCAGGCCTCGGCGAGGTCACCCTGCAACAGCTTGACGTCGGTGACATCGTTACGGACGCCCGAGACGGCGTTCTGGCTCAACTCCTCCGAGAGATAGGACATGATCTCCGGCGTCGATACGGCGCGCAGCGCCGCATAGTCCTCGCGGCCGAATGCGGACTGGACCTCGGTCAGGAGATGCTCGAAGCGGTCGAGATCGCTGTCGAGAATGCCGATCTCGTCATTGGCATTGCGAGCATTGGCGGGACGCGCGGAGCGCGCATCGACGCCGGCAGCGCCAAGGCCGGAACCAAGGCCAGAACCAAGTCCGCCGCCGAGACCGAAACCGCCGAGGCCGCCGAAAGCCGGCCGGGCCGGCGCGGGCTCTGCCGCCGGGCCTTCACGGTAAGCGGGACCGGCCGCCGTGGCCGGATTTTCCTGGCGACGGTTCGCCAGGAAGCGGAACAGAAGCATGGCACCGAAGGCGAGCAGCGCGAGTTGCAGGATCATGCCGAAGGCGCCGGCAAAGCCGCCGAAGCCATGGCCGAGCAACAGGCCGATCAGGCCGCCGATGGCGAGGCCGCGCAGCATCGAACCGCCGAACCCGCTGAAGAAGCCGGGGCGCTGCGCCTGCATGGCGCCCGGCGTCGCCGCGGAGGGGGCAGCGGGCTGCGTCATCGACCGCTGGACCGGCTGCGTCGCGGTGGGCGCGGTGGGCGTTGCCGCGGGCGCCGAATAGGTGCGCGCGCCGCGGCTGCCAAAGCTGCCGCCCCGCCGCGCATCGGCGCTGTCGACAAAGGCGAGGCTCGTCGTCAGCAGGACGGTCAGGACGATCAGCGGCGTCATCAGGCGCTTCCAGATCGGCATCGGTACTCCCCGGGCATGAGTGGACATGCCGCCGATATAGGAACGGTTCGCATCGATTTTGAGGGGTCGCCGTCTGGTCGGCCGCCGCGCCGTGTTCACCGCCGCCTCCCGCCGTGCTAAGAGGCGCGCCGTCTCAACCCGCCGGCCCTGCCGGATCGCCCCGAGCCCAAAGTCGCTGATGTCCCTCACGGTCGCCGCCTTCTACCGTTTTGCCGCACTTCCGGATTGCGCCGAGATCAGGCCCGCGCTCGAGGCGTTCTGCGCCCTGCATGGCATCAGGGGCTCGATCCTCCTGGCCGAGGAAGGCATCAACGGCACGGTTGCCGGATCATCCGAGGCGATCGAGGCCCTGCTGGCGCTGTTCGCGGACGATCCGCTGTTCGGCGGCCGCCTCGACGGGATCGACATCAAGCTGTCGAGCGCCACGGCCATGCCGTTCCGGCGGCTGAAGGTAAAGCTGAAGCGCGAGATCGTGACGCTTGGCGTCGACAATCTCGATCCTGCCGCCCGCACCGGCACCTATGTCGAGCCGGCGGACTGGAACCGCGTCATCAGCGATCCCGAGGTTCTGGTGATCGACACGCGCAACCGCTTCGAAGTGGCGATGGGCAGTTTCGAGCGGGCCGTCGATCCGGAAACGCGGAAGTTCTCGCAGTTCCCGGATTATGTCCGCCGGTCGCTCGATCCCTCGCGGCACAAGCGGATCGCGATGTACTGCACCGGCGGGATCCGCTGCGAGAAGGCGAGCGCCTATCTGCTCGCCGAGGGGTTCGAAGAGGTTCTCCACCTCAAGGGCGGCATCCTGCGCTATCTCGAAGACGTGCCACCGGAGGAGAGCCTCTTCCGCGGCACATGCTTCGTCTTCGACGAGCGCATCGCGCTCGGACCCGGCCTCGCCGAAGCAAGCCCGGCCGCTCAGGCGGAGACTTCGCCCTCGGAAGGCTCGACCCTCAGATAGGGCTCGACCGTTCCGGTCAGCTTGATCGTCAACGGGTTGCCGAACCGGTCGCGCGCCTTGCCGGCAGCGACGCGCACCCAGCCCTCGCTGACGCAATACTCTTCGACATTGGTCTTCTCGACGCCCTTGAAGCGGATGCCGATGCCGCGCTCCAGCAGTTCGGCATTGTAGAACGGGCTGCGTGGATCGCTGGACAGCCGGTCGGGCAGGGTTTCGCTCATCGTCTTGTTCTCCTTGGCCCGGTTCGCGGGCGTTCCGCCGGACATGCGGCCAGCCGCACGCGCGATGCAATAGCCGCCCGCGCCGCCGATGCCAACTCCTGCGCCGCGGACAAGCCGGCCTTCAGGGGCGCCTGCGCCCTTCCGTCCCCTTCCCCGCCGCTCGGCCGCCGATCATGATGCGGCGCAACATCAACCAGGAGACGGCCGTCATGGCGCTCAAGCTCAACATCATCGTCGTCAGCACGCGGCCGGGCCGGATCGGACCGCATATCGCTCGCTGGTTCCAGGACTATGCCAAGGAAAACAGCGCGTTCGAGGCCGAGCTGGTCGACCTCGCCGATTTCAACCTGCCGGTCTTCGACGAGCCGCGCCACCCGCGCATGAAGCAGTATGAGCATGCGCACACCAAGGCATGGAGTGCCTCGGTGGAGGCCGCCGATGCCTTCGTCTTCGTGACGCCGGAATACAACTTCTTCGCGCCGCCCTCCTTCGTGAATGCGATCAGCTATCTCGCGACCGAATGGGCCTACAAGCCGGCCGGCATCCTTTCCTATGGCGGATTGTCCGGCGGACTGCGCGCCGCGCAGTCCGAAAAGACGCTGCTGACGACGCTCAACGTCATGCCGATCCCCGAGGGCATCGCCGTGCCGATGGCGCCGAAGCTGATCGCCGACGGCGTCTTCCAGCCGAACGACCTGATCCTCGCCAGCGCCAAGGGCATGGTGGAACAGCTGCACCGCTGGGCGGCAGCGCTGAAGCCGATGCGCGCGCCGGTCAGTGCGGGATGAGGCTGAGCGCCGTCAGCGCGACGAGATAGAGACCGGCCGCCGTCAGCATGAAGAAGACGGCGGCCGAACCGAGATCCTTCGCACGGCGGGCGAATTCGGAGCGATGCGGCGAGATTTCGTCGACGATCGTCTCGATGGCGGTGTTCAGCGCCTCGACCGCCAGCACGGCCATCGCCAGGAGGCCGAAGACGCCGATCTCGGCCGGCGAGCGGCGCAGCACGATCAGCCAGGCGAGGCCGACGATCGCCGCGGCGAGTTCCATCCGCGCCGCGACCTCGCTGCGAAACAGGATGGCGACGCCCGAGGTCGACCACTGCCAGGCCGAGCCGAAATGGACAATCCAGCTGCGCATTTCCATCCAGCTTCGCATTTGTGCCCCGAAATGGCGGGCCGGAGGACCGGTCCCGAAGACGGCTGAGGACTCGATGGTCCGCTTATCCGCTTTTCATGTGATTTGAATGTCGGTCGCGCCGCCGACTTTTCCAGTGCCGCCGGTTAGCGGAACCGATTCGCGCCGCTCGTCTTGTGGCTAACAAGGTCCGATGCGATATGAAGTTGCAGGCGAAGGGGGATGGCATGAGCGAGATTCGCAGCTTCGAGGCGAGACAGCCACAGCGGGCGCTTCTCCTGTCGCTGCCGAACATCCTCACCTATGGCCGCATCGTCGCGGTGCCGCTGGTGGTGTTCTGCGTCGTCGGCGGCCGTGACGCCTGGCGCTGGATCGCGCTCGGGCTCTTCATCCTCGCCAGCATCACCGACTATCTCGATGGCTATCTCGCGCGCATCTGGAGCCAGCAATCCTCGCTCGGCCGCATGCTCGATCCGATCGCCGACAAGCTGCTCGTCTCCGCCTGCCTGCTCGCGCTCGTCTTCGAGCGGACGATCGGCGGCGTGGCGATCTGGGCCGCGCTGATCATCCTCTCACGCGAGATCCTCGTTTCGGGCCTTCGCGAATATCTCGCCGAGCTGCGCGTCAGCGTGCCGGTCACGCGGCTCGCCAAATGGAAGACCGCGACGCAGATGGTCGCCATCGCCTTCCTCCTCGCTGGGCCCGCCGGCGACGTCTTCTTCCCCTACACCACGACGGTCGGCCTCATCCTGCTCTGGCTCGCCGCGCTGGTGACACTCTATACGGGCTACGATTATTTCCGTGCCGGTCTCGGCCACATCCTCGACGAGACGCCATGAAGCTCCTCTATTTCGCCTGGGTGCGCGAACGCATCGGCCTCCGCGAGGAAACGGTGCAACCGCCGGAGCATGTCGGCACGGTCGGCGACCTGCTCGGCTGGCTGCGAACCCGCGGCGACGGCTATGAGGAAGCCCTGGCGGAGCCGGCGGCGATCCGCGTCGCGCTCGACCGCGACCATGCCGAGCATGACGCCTCGATCGCAGGCATCCACGAGATCGCCCTCTTCCCGCCGATGACCGGCGGCTAGGGTCTTACGCCGTGACGCTGATCCGCACCGCCGTCACCGGCGCGCCGCTCGACCTTGCCGGCGAATGGGCGGCTCTTGCCGAAAGCGGGGCCGACAGCGGCGCCGTCGTGACCTTTACGGGCCTCTGCCGCGACGAAGGCGGACGGCTGACAGCCCTCGAACTCGAGCACTATCCCGGCATGGCCGAGGCCGAACTCGCCCGTATCGCCCAGGAAGCGTCCGAGCGCTGGCCGCTGCAGGCAATGACGGTGCTGCATCGTCATGGGCTGGTGAAGCCAGGCGAAGCGATCGTCCTCGTCGCCGCGGCCTCGACCCATCGTCAGGCGGCCTTCGCCGCGGCGGAATTCGTCATGGATTTCCTGAAGACTGATGCGCCATTCTGGAAGAAGGAACATCTCGTCGACGGCAGCACGAGCGGTTGGGTCGAGGCACGCGCCAGCGACGACCTGGCGAAGGCGCGCTGGCAGGATGACCGCGCACCGGCGGTGGATCCGTGACTCCTGCCGAGATCGACCGCGCCGCGGCCCGCTTCGGCGCCGAGGCGGCGCTGGCGGCCTCCCTGTTGCCGCACTCCGTCCCGAGCGGCGACGGCGCGCATGACGTCGCGCATATCCTGCGTGTCTGGAAGGCGGCAGACGCCATTCAGGCCCAAGAGGGCGGCGACCGCCCGATCCTCGCCGCCGCCGTGCTGCTGCATGACTGCGTCGCGACCGAGAAGAACGCGCCGGACCGGAAATTCGCCTCGCGCCGGGCGGCCGAGAAGGCCGCGGGCCTCCTCGCCGTGCTCGGCTGGAGCGAAGAGACGATCGCGGCCACGGCCCATGCGATCGCGGCGCACAGCTTTTCCGCCGGCATTGCTCCCGAGAGCCTGGAGGCGAAGATCCTGCAGGATGCCGACCGCCTCGACGCCATCGGCATGATCGGCGTCGCGCGCTGCTTCTATATCGGCGGCCGGCTCGGCAGCGGGCTCTATGACCCGTTCGATCCGGAAGGCTCGGCGCGCCCGCTCGACGACGCCCGCTACGCGCTCGATCATTTCGAGACCAAGCTCCTGAAGCTCGCCGCCGGCTTCAATACTGCGACGGGGCGGAGCATGGCGGCAATCCGCCATGCCCGGCTCGCGGAATTCAGGGATGCGCTGGTCAGCGAAATCTGAGATCGTCCGCCGGACTTTCAAAAGGCGGTGAATGATGCTGACCATCTGGGGACGAGGCAACTCGTCCAATGTGAAGAAGGTGCTGTGGTGCGCCGAGGAACTCGGCCTCGACTACCAGCACATCCAGGCCGGCGGGGCCCATGGCGTCGTCAATGATCCGGCCTATCGCGCGCTCAATCCCAACGGGCTGGTGCCGACGATCGAGGACGACCAGCTGGTGCTCTGGGAATCGAACGCCATCGTTCGCTATCTCGCCGCCCGCTACGGCGAGGGCACGCTCTGGCCTTCCGATCCGGCGACGCGCGCCACCGGCGATCGCTGGATGGACTGGACATCGACGACCGTTGCGCCGCCGTTTCGCGATGTGTTCTGGAATCTCGTCCGCACCGCGCCGGCGGAGCGCGACATGGCAGCGGTTGCTGCCGGGATCGTGCGCTGCGGCCATCTGCTCGGGATCGTCGAACCCGTGCTGGAGCGGCAGCCATATCTCTCCGGCGATACGCTGGGGATCGGCGATATTCCGCTCGGCGTACTCGCCTATGCGCTTCTCGGGCTCGAGATCGACCTGCCGCCGCTGCCGCATGTCCGCGCCTGGTATCAGCGCCTGGCGGAGCGCCCGGCCTATCGCAAGGCGGTCATGATCCCGCTCGCCTGAACAACAAAAAGGCCGGCGCGAGCGCCGGCCTTTCCGATCCGAAATGCAGCTGGATTCAGCCGACGATCTCGACGCCCGAGAACCAGTAGGCGATCTCCTGCGCGGCCGTCTCCGGCGCGTCCGAGCCATGGGCCGAATTCTCGCCGATCGACAGGGCGAATTCCTTGCGGATCGTGCCCTCGGCGGCGTTGGCCGGGTTGGTGGCGCCCATCACTTCACGGTTCTTGGCAATGGCGTTCTCGCCTTCGAGAACCTGAACGACCGTCGGGCCGGCGGTCATGGTCGCGACCAGTTCGCCGAAGAAGGGACGGTCCTTGTGCACGGCGTAGAAGCCCTCGGCCTGCGCCTGCGACATCCACACGCGCTTCGAGGCGACGACGCGAAGGCCCGCCTCTTCCAGCTTGGCGATGATCTTGCCGGTCAGGTTGCGCTTGGTCGCGTCGGGCTTGATCATCGAAAAGGTGCGTTCGATCGCCATGGTCGGTCTCGTTTCTTGAGAGGGTAAATTCGCGCGCTGTATAGCCGCGCCGCTGCATTGCGGCAAGGGCGCGGGCACTGAGCGCAGCGTGCCGGGACGCCGGCTAACGGCCGGGCGGGCGCGGCCGCGATGGTTGTCCGCGACAGGGTCGGCGCCTAGGATCGCCCGATCGCGGCGCCGCAGCGGCCTTGCCCCGGCGCCTGGACACGGTGAAGGGACCGACATGCAAGACCATTTCCGCATGCTCGCGCATTATGGCCGCTGGGCCAATGAGCGGCTGATCGCGGCGACCGAAGCGCTGCCGGCAGCCGATTTTCGCGCCGATCATGGCGCGTTCTTCCGGTCGCTCTCGGGTACGCTGAACCATCTCGTCGTCACCGATCGCATCTGGATGCGTCGGTTCACCGGCGAAGGCCCGATCCAGACCCGCCTCGACGAGATCCTCACCGAGGACCGCGCCGAACTCGCCGCGCTTCGCCGGGCCGAAGACGCGCGCATCATTGCCTTTGTCGAAGGCCTCGACGCGGCGGCCATCGCCGCCCCGATCCATTACGGCCCCCTGACCGCCGCCGGCAGCTTTACCCAGCCGCTCGGCGCCCTCCTCGCCCACCTCTTCAACCACCAGACCCACCATCGCGGCCAAGCGACGGTGATCCTCACCCGCATCGGCGGCCGCGACGCCGCGCCGGTGCTGGATCTCGCCGTGTTCCAGCGGACGAGCGGAATGGGGATGATGCCAGACTGACCGTGAGGAAAGCTCTCGATCCGGCAACGGCAACCATCCCCCTGCCCTTCGCGTTCTCCCAGTCCAAGCAAGGAGACAGCGATGGCCAACGAAGAAGACACCGGCAAGACCGCAGCCGAATCCGAGGATCACGTCTGGGCGCTCGCGGACAAGATCCGCTTTGCGCTCTATACGGCCTGGGATGGCGACGGCATCGTGCAATGGCCGCTGACGGCGCATGTCAACAAGGACGCCGGCACGATCAGCTTCCTGGTCGGTGACAATGGCGTGCAATACGGCAATCTCGAGCGCCATCCGTCCGTGACGCTCGGCTTCGCCGATCATCCCAAATATACCGTCATCCACGGCAAGGCCGAACTTTCCAACGATCGTTCGCGGATCCGAGCCCTGTTCTCGGTCTTCGCCAAGGCCTGGTGGGATTCGGCCGAGGATCCCTCGATCCGGCTCGTCACCTTCACGCCGGATCGCGCCGAATACTGGGATTCGGGCAGTTCGCTCGTGGCCTCCGTGGTGATGCTGACAGCCGCCGTGACCGGGGCCAAGCCAGCCGTCGGCGAGCATGCCAAGGTGGCGATGTAGCCTCTCCGCCGCGCAGCCGCCGCCGCCTCGACCCGACGCCCGGCCCCCAGTAGGGCCGGGCGTTTTACGTTGATGGCATCGGCTGTCCGCCCGATCGCGCCGGACTCACGCCGGCGTGAAACATGATTGACGAAACCTTGAACGCGTCGGTGCCGTTGAACTCGCAAATGATCGAGTGCAAAGGGCGCATGATGAAACGGTCTTTCACAGCCACTGTTCTTCCCGTCGTCTCGATGGTCGCCTTCCAGATCACCGCCGTCGTCATGGCGATCCAGGCGTTCATCTATGCAACAGAGGGCCGCTGGATCACCGCCTCGCTCGGCGACGTGCTGGAGATCGCGGGCATCGGCCCGCCGCCGGCCGACTGGATGAATGGCAGCGTCTACGACATGTTGTGGAACGAGCCGCTGGCGCTGACCGCCCTGGTCATCGGCCTCCTCGCCGCGACCTATGCCGGCATCGACCGGTACGAGCGCGACGCCGAAAAGCCGGTCTTCGTCTATCCTTAACCACACCGTCCCGTGGCCGCCGCCGTTCGCGAAAGAACGGTGGCTAGCTGCGGCGGTGCCTTGTCATTCCAGCCGAGCCGGCGCAACACTCGCTGCACTGCATCCAAGCGAGTTGCCATGGCTCCTCCCCCGGTTCCGGCACGTCTTGCCACCCCCAGTCGCGCCCGCGGCTCTGGCCTTGCCCGTCGCCTGGCGTCCGCGGCAGCGATGGTCTGCATCGGTCTGTCGTCTCCGGTCCTGGCCGCCGCGCCGCCGTTGATGGAGCCGCGCGCGCCGCATCCGATGACCGACGACGACATGGCCGAAATCGTCGATTTCGTCGTCGGCAACGCCGTGTTCGCGCTTTATCACCAGGCCGGGCACATGCTGATGCAGCGCTATGGTGCCGTGCCCAAGGGCATCGCCGATGCCGAGCGGGCGAGCGATCTCTTCGCCGTCGTGACGCTGCTCGACCCGCGGTCAGGCGCCGGTGACCAGACGCTCGTCGATGCGATCGACAGCTGGAAGCTCGCCAGTCCGGACGCGGTGCAGATCGCAGCCCCCGATCTCGACCAGCGCGATCTCCATGGCGTCGACGGGCCGCGCGCCGAGGCGATTGCCTGCGACATGGTGGGCGCCGATCCCGAGGGTTTCGCCGACATCGCCGAGGCTTCCGGCCTCGATGCGGCGCGACGGCGGGTCTGCGGCGCGACGTGGAAGCGCGAGCAGGCGGCCTGGGCGGCCGCCCTCAAGGCCTTGCCACGGCCGAAGGAGCCGACGACGCCGTTCGACAGCATCTACGGCCCGGCGAGCGAAGAGGACGCCCCCGCCGCGACGATCCTCAAGGACAATGGCGTGCTGGAAGAGGTCGCCGCGACGCTCGCCCGCCGCTTCGCCTTCGCCAAGCCGCCGATCTTGCGCGCCGAGACCTGCGGCACGCCGACGACCCGCTACGACGCCGCGGCGAACGAGCTCGTGCTCTGCTACGAGCTTTCCAGCGCCCATACGCGGCTCATCATGCGCGACATCGAACAGCGCAACTGAGCCGCCCTGTCGTCGCGACACGCCTTTCGGCGCTTGCATCATGCGGCGCGGCACGGCATCTAGCCCGCATGCTGCATGTCAACGACGTCACCTACCGCATCGCCGGCCGAACGCTTCTCGAAGGCGCGAGCATCGCGTTGCCCGATGGCGTCAAGGCGGGCTTCGTCGGCCGCAACGGCGCCGGCAAGACCACGCTGTTCAAGCTCGTCACCGGCGACATCGCGCCGGAGAGCGGCTCGATCGGACTGCCACGCGGCGTCCGCATCGGCCAGGTGGCCCAGGAGGCGCCGGGAACGGAGCAGTCGCTGATCGATTTCGTGCTCGCTGCCGACATCGAGCGGGCGGCGCTGCTTGCCGAGGCGGATCGCGCCAGCGACCCCCATCGCATCGCCGAGATCCAGATCCGTCTCGCCGATATCGGCGCGCATGCCGCCGAAGCACGGGCGGCGACGATCCTCTCCGGCCTCGGCTTCGACAGCGCGGCGCAGCAGCGGCCCTGCTCGGCTTTCTCCGGCGGCTGGCGCATGCGCGTCGCCCTCGCAGCGGTGCTCTTTTCCGAACCCGATCTGCTGCTGCTCGACGAGCCGACCAACTATCTCGATCTCGAAGGCACGATGTGGCTCGAGAACTATGTCGCGCGCTATCCGCACACGGTGTTCCTGATCAGCCATGATCGCGACCTGCTGAACCGCGCCGTCGAGATGATCGTCCATCTCGATGCCGGCAAGCTGGTCGCCTATCGCGGCGGCTATGACAGCTTCGATCGCCAGAGGCGCGAGAAGCAGGCCCTGCTGCAGAAACAGGTCAAGAAGCAGGAAGAGCAGCGCAAGCATCTGCAGGCCTTCGTCGACCGCTTCAAGGCCAAGGCCTCGAAGGCGCGCCAGGCGCAGTCACGCATGAAGGCGCTGGAGAAGATGCAGCCGATCGCGACGCTGATGAACGAGGACGTCACGCCGTTCATGTTCCCGCCGCCGGCGCGCCAGCTGTCGCCGCCGATCATCGCGCTCGACGACGTTTCGGTCGGCTACGAGGAAGGCAAGCCGATCCTCAGGCGGCTCGACCTCAGGATCGACACCGAAGACCGCATCGGCCTGCTCGGCGCCAATGGCAACGGCAAGTCGACGCTGGCCAAACTGCTCGCCGGACGGATGCCGGCGATGTCGGGCACGATGCGCCGCGCCGACCGGCTCGAGATCGCCTTCTTCGCCCAGCACCAGCTCGACGACCTGCGGCCGGCCGAATCGGCCGTGCAGCACATCCGTACGCTGATGCCCGACGCGACCGAAACCCAGGTGCGCGCCCGCGTCGGCGGCATGGGCTTCCCAACCGCGAAGATGGATACGCCGGCGCGCGAACTCTCGGGCGGCGAGCGGGCGCGGCTGCTGCTCGGCCTCGCCACCTTCCGCGGCGCCAATCTGCTTATTCTCGACGAGCCGACCAACCATCTCGACATCGACAGCCGCGAGGCGCTGGTGCAGGCGCTCAACGACTATCCGGGCGCCGTCATCCTCATCAGCCATGATCGCCATCTGATCGAAGCCTCGGTCGACCGCCTTCTGCTGGTCGGCAATGGCGGCGTCACGCCCTTCGATGGCGACATGGACGATTATCGACGGCTGATCGTGCAGGGTCCCGATTCGGGGGGCGGCGAGCGCAAGGACGGCGAAGCCGGCAAAGGCCCCTCGGCGCAGGAGCGGCGCAAGGAATCGGCACAGCGCCGAGCCGAGCTCGCCCCGCTGCGCAAGAAGATCAAGGATGCCGAATCCTTGATGGAGAAAGTTCAGAAAGAGATTCAGAAGCTCGACGCTGCGCTCGCCGATACGGCCCTCTATGTCCGCGACCCGGCCAAGGCGACCGCCCTGGCGCGCGATCGCGCCGAAGCTGCGCGGCGGCTGGCAAGCGCCGAAGAGAGCTGGCTGATGCTCTCGGCCGACTACGAAGCCGCGGCCGTCGACGCCTGATCGACAATCACTGCCTGCCCGGCGCGAAATAATCTCAACCGGCGCGTTTACCTTTTCGACACGAATTCGTTACCCTCGCGTGACCTGCGACGGATTCGGGAGAGAGGCCGCATGCTGGTATTCGTTGTATCGCTCGAGCGTTCGAAGGCGCGCCGCGAGACCGTATCAGCCTCGCTCGCCGCCGCCGGCGTGTCGTTCGAGATCGCCCGCGCCGTCGATGGCCGCGCCGGCGAGCATCATGCCTTCCCCAATTATTGCGAGCGCCGGATGCTGGAGCGGACCGGGCGGATGCTTTCGCCCGGCGAAGTCGGCTGCTTTGCCAGCCATTATCGCCTGTGGCAGATCTGCGCCGAGCTCGGCCAGGCGATCACGGTGCTCGAAGACGACATCGTCGTCGCACCGGATTTCGCCAGCGTTCTTGCGCTCGCGGAGGACGAGATCCAGCGGCACCGGCTGATTCGCCTGTTCGCTGTAACCGAGCGGCGCCACGCCGTGCTGGCGCACCTCGCCTCGCCCTTCCATCTGATCCGCTATCTGAAGGGCCCCTATGGCACGCAGGCCTATGTGCTTTCGCCTGCCGGCGCCAAGGCGCTCATCGACAAAGCCGCGCACTGGTTGGCACCGGTGGACCGCTATCTCGACAGTCCCTGGCGGCACGGCATCGACATCGTTGCGATGAAGCCGTTCCGGGTCTTCAACGGAGGATTCGAGTCCGAGATCGAGCAGCGCGGCGACGGCGCAGGCATCGTCGACGGCGCGCGGCGCAGCCTCGACCGGCTGCAGACCCATGTGTCCCGCACCGTTTTCAATCTCGCGCGCAGCTGAACGGGGCGCGGCGGCTCAGGCCTTCTTCTCCCAGCGGCCATTCTCGTTCTGCTGCCAATAGGTGGCGGAGAGCCCCTCGGCCTTGGCGAGGCGCCAGTCGGCGCGGGCCTGGACGAGCGCGGCGTCGTCATTGCCGTCGAAAATGAGCACGACCCGGTCAAAGCCCGCAACTGCGCCGAGCGAGGCGCCGTCGACGGCAAAACGCACGGTGGCGCGGTTCAGATTGACCGCTTCGCTGGCGAGCAGGATCGGATGCTCAGCCGCGTTGGGATCGCGCGCCGTGCCATGCGGGAGAAAGGATTCCTCCCGATAGGTCCACAGCAGCGCATCCAGCGCGTCGACCCGCTCCGGCGAGCCGGCTTCGACGACGACGCGCCAGCCCCGCTCGAGGCAGCGCTCCAGCATCGACGGCAGCACGGCATCGAGCGGCTGGCGTTCGAGATGATAGAACAGCACCTCGGTCATCGCCGCGCCCCCGGACCGCGCTGCTGCCTCAGTCCTCGTAATGGTCGGCGACGAGGCGATCGAGCAGGCGCACGCCGAAGCCCGACGCCCAGGAACGGTTCGTCTCGCTCTGTGGCGAGCTCATGGCCGTACCAGCAATGTCGAGATGCGCCCAGGGCGTGCCGTCCTTGATGAAGCGCTTCAGGAACTGCGCGGCCGTGACCGACCCGGCATCGCGGCCGCCGGTGTTCTTGATGTCGCCGAACTTCGATTCGATCTGCTTGTCATAGGCCGGTCCGAGCGGCATGCGCCAGACCTTCTCGCCGGTCGCGAGGCCAGCCGCGGTCAGCTGTCCGGCCAGCGTGTCGTCATTGCTGAAGAGACCGGCATGATCATGGCCGAGCGCCACGATGATCGCCCCGGTGAGGGTCGCCAGATCGACGACGAAGCTCGGATTGTAAGTCTTCTGGACGTACCAGAGCGCGTCGGCCAGAACGAGCCGGCCCTCGGCGTCGGTGTTGATGATCTCGATCGTCACGCCCGAAGCCGCCTCGACGATGTCACCCGGCCGCTGCGCGTTGCCGTCCGGCATGTTCTCGACGAGGCCGATCACGCCGATGGCGTTGGTCTTGGCCTTGCGAGTCGCCAGGGCATGCATCAGTCCGACCACGGCGGCCGCGCCGCCCATGTCGCCCTTCATGTCCTCCATGCCGCCGGCCGGCTTGATCGAGATGCCGCCGCTGTCGAAAACGACGCCCTTGCCGACGAAGGCGATCGGCTTCTCGCGCGTCTTCGAGCCGTTCCAATGCATGACGACGAGGCGCGGCGGCCGCGGCGAGCCCTGCGCGACGCCGAGCAGCGCCCGCATGCCGAGCTTCTTCATCTGCTTTTCGGTCAGCACCTCGATGCTGACGCCAAGCTCGGCGAGCTCAGCCGCCTTGGCGGCGAATTCCAGCGTGCCGAGCACATTGGCCGGCTCGTTGACGAGGTCGCGGGCAAGCAGCGTGCCCTCGCCCACCGCAGCGCGCCCGGTCCACAGCTTCTTGGCTTTTGCGGCATCGGGATGGACGATCGCGAGTGAAGCCGGTGTCTTGTCGTCTTTCGCGTCCTCGCCCGCCTTGCGGCTGCGGTACTGCTCGAAGGAATAGGAGCGGAGCAGCGCTCCGAGGCCGATCTCGGCGAGCTCGGCCGGCGTCACTCCACCATCGGGACGTTCGGCGATGAGCGCAGCGCGCTCGCCCTTGCGCAACGCACCGAAAATCGCGCCGCCGAGCCGCGACCAATCGACCTCCTTCAATTCCTCTGCCTTGCCGAGCCCGAACACGATGAGCCGCGCAGCGGCGACGCCGGCGGGCGCGAGGATATCGAGCTGCGTGAAGCCCTTGCCCTTGAACTGGGCGGTGGCGGCGGCGCGGGCGACGAGATCGCCGATCCCCAGCGAAACCGCGGCCTCGGCCAGCGCCAGCTGGTCGTTCGCGAGGACGATCAGCGTCTCCGCATCGTCGGGCGTGAGCTGCTTGGAAAAGGTGATCGAGGGACGCTTGGGCATGGCAGGGATTCCGCAGGCGGTGGGGCCGCGCCGCGGGATGACTGCAGCCGGCATGAGGGGCGCACTCTGCCGCCGCTTCGCCATCTATGGCAAGAGCGCACGGTTCGGGCTAGACCTTTACCATTCGCTAAGGATTTTCCTTGGCTGATCGTTAACCGCGATGGTTCAGGCATGAGAGCGGACGAGAGCGCGCGCTGGTACGGGTTTGAGCGCCGGGCTTATTTCGGCCGCGCTTGCCTCGATAGTGACGCCGGGCGTGACCCGTGCCGGAGCCCTCGGTCCTGAGAATGACACTGATCGGGCGATATATCTTCAAGCGGATGCTGGCAGCCTTCCTGCTCAGCCTCTGCGGGCTATCGGGCACGGTCTGGCTGAGCCAGGCCCTGCGCGAGCTCAATCTCATCACGACCCAGGGCCAGAGCTTCGTGACGTTCGCGCAGGTTTCGGGACTGATCTTCCCCGGCCTGCTGCTGATCGTCTGCCCGGTCGCCGTCCTCGTCGGCGTCATCTACACGCTGAACCAGCTCAACGCCGATTCGGAGCTCGTGATCGTCAACGCCAGCGGCGCCTCGCCGGTTGCGCTGTTGAAGCCCGCGCTGGCGCTCGGCCTCATCGCCACCGTCGTCGTCGCTGCGATGTCGCTCTATCTCGTGCCGCGCTCGCTGCAGGCGGCGCGCGAGATGATCACCAACATCAACACCGACTTCGTTTCGAGCTTCATCCAGGAAGGCGCCTTCGTGCCGATCGGCGACGACCTCGTGTTCCATATCCGCGAGCGCCGGTCCGACGGCACGCTCGAAGGCATCTTCATCCAGGACGAGCGCGACAAGACGCAGAGCAACGTCTATGTCGCCGCCCAGGGCATTATCCTGAAGAACCCGCTCGGCACCTTTCTTGTGATGCGCAACGGCACGATCCAGCAGCGCTCGCTCGACAAGGGCTCGATGTCGATCATCCAGTTCGAATCCTATGCCTTCGACATGTCGACCTTCGGCGGCGCCGGCGCTCTGCCGGCCTTCACCGCATCGGAGCGGAACACGACCTATCTGATGAACCCGGACGCGAACGACCCGGAATTCCAGAAGCGGCCCGGCTCATTCACGTCCGAACTGCACGACCGGCTTTCGTCGCCGCTCTACACGCTGCTGTTCGCCATCCTGCCGGTCATGGCGCTCGGCCAGGCCCAGACCACGCGCCAGGGCCGCGGCGTCCTGATTCTCTCCACGGTTCTCGTTGCCACGGGCCTGCGGGTCGCCGGCCTCATTCTCGCCGGGCTCGCCGCGAGCGACGTCTATCTCGTGCCCCTGCTCTATCTGCTGCCGCTCGGCGGCATCGCACTGGCGCTCGCGGCAACGCTGAAGGGCGTCCGATTCGCCGCCTCCGAAGGGGTCGGCTCGGTCGTGCTCGAGCTGGTGCAGCGCCTGCTGCCGCGCCGCCATAGCGCCGCCGCGAAGGCCGGGTCGCAATGATGCGCAACCCGACGCTCACGCTCTATTTCGCGCGTCGGTTCGCGAGGATGACGCTGATCATCTTCCTCGTCGTATTCGTGCTGATCGCCTTCATCGATTATCTCGAGCTCGCCCGCCGCGCCGTGCAGCGCACCAATTTCGACGCGCTGATCTATCTGATGGTGTCGCTCACCCGCGTGCCGACCGTCATCGAGCGCGCGCTGCCGTTCACGATTCTCTTCGCTGCCATGGCGAGCTTCGTGCTCGCCAACCGGCAGCTTGAACTGGTCGTCGCGCGCGCCTCTGGCCTCTCGGCCTGGCAGTTCGTGCTTCCGGCGGGGCTAGTCGCGCTCATCTTCGGCGTGTTCGCGACGACGGTGTTCAATCCGATCGCGACAGGGCTCAAGGAAGAATCGATCGCCATCCTCAACAATGCCGGCGGTGGCGCGATAAGCGCCGACGGCGGCACGAACCAGCAGAACAAGCCGATCTGGATCCGACAATCGGGGCGCGACGGCAATTCGATTCTAGGCGCCAAGAACAGCTTCAACAAAGGCCTGTCGCTCTCCGGCGTCTCGGCCTTCGTGTTCGATCCGAGCGGCACGCTCGATCACCGGATCGATGCCCGCAGCGCCGAATATTCCAACGGCGAGTGGCTCCTGCGCAACGGTACGATCACCCGCTCCGGAGCCCGTCCCGAACCGTTCGACGAGACGCGTCTCGCCACCGATCTCGGGCCAGACCAAGTGTCACAGCAACTGGCCGACCCCGAGACAATCTCGTTCTGGATGCTGCCGCAATTCATTGAAATATCTAAGAAAGCCGGCGTTCCGAGCTCGGGCTACGAGATGCGGTTCCAGTCGCTTCTCGCCCAGCCGGTGCTGTTCCTCGCCATGGTGCTCGTCGCTGCGACGGTGTCGCTGCGGTTCTCCCGCTCGCGTGATCTCGGGCAGGTTATTCTGACTGGTGTCGTGGTGGGCTTCGTGCTTTATGTTGTCACCGAATTGGCGATCGGTCTCGGTAGGAGCGGGATCGTCGCACCGGTGATCGCGGCCTGGTTTCCGTCGATCGTCGCTTCGCTCGCGAGTGTCACTGTGTTGCTTTATCGGGAGGACGGATGATCGGGGTTTCCGTTCCCTGCCCAAAGTTGCGCCGCGTGATCCGCTCGTTGCAACGCGGCACCGCTGTCCTCGCGATCGGCATCGTCACAGCATTCGGCATTCCCGCGGGCAGCGCGTCCGCTCAATCCAATCCGGGCTCACTCGGCTTCGGGACCGACGAGAGTTTCAAGCCGACGCCGGGCGCGCAGATGCTGCTCGAGTCGGATCGCCTCGATTACGACTATGACAAGTCGACCGTTTCGGCGGTCGGCGGGGTCAAGATGTATTATGACGGCTACACGCTCGAGGCGAAGAAGGTCACCTACGACCAGAAGAACAAGACCATGGTCGCCGAAGGCGGCGTCAAGATCGTCGACCGCACCGGCGCCGTGATCAATGCCGAGACGATCGACATCACGCAGGATTTCGCCACCGGGTTCGTTTCGGCACTGAAGCTCGACACTCCCTCGCAGACCCATTTCGCCGCCGAAAAGGCGCTGCGGAAGGACGGCAAGACCACGACCTTCTATCGCGGCGTCTATACCGCCTGCGAACCGTGCCTCGAAAAGCCCGAGAAGGCGCCGGTCTGGCAGGTCAAGGCGGCGCGCATCATCGTCGACCACAACGAGCACATGATCTATTTCCGCTCGGCGCGGCTCGAATTCCTCGGCATTCCCGTGGCCTATTTCCCGGCCTTCTCGGCGCCGGATCCGACGGTCAAGCGCAAGAGCGGCTTCCTGTTCCCCTCGGCGGGCTACAAGTCGGCGCTCGGCGCCTTCGCCAAGGTGCCGTATTTCTGGGCGCTCGCGCCGAATTACGACCTGACCTTCTCGCCGGCGGTCTACACCAAGCAGGGCCTGCTGCTCGATGCGGAATGGCGGCACCGGCTCGATACCGGCTACTACACGCTGCATATGGCCGGCATCGACCAGCTCGATCCCTCGGCCTTCATCGAATCGGGCACGCGCAATTCGGGTGACGTGCAGCTGCGCGGCGGGCTGCGGACCACCGGCCAGTTCTATCTGAACCGCCTCTGGACGCTCGGCTGGGACGCGACGCTGCTGAGCGACCGCACCTTCACGCGGGACTACAACGTCCTCTATTCCTCGACCGACGTCGCCGTCTCGACCGTCCATCTGACCGGCCAGAGCGCGACCAACTATTTCGACGCTCGCGGCTACTATTTCCGCGTGCTCACCAACGACACCGGCGCGCAGTACAATCAGGCCCGGCAGCCGCTGGTGGCACCGGTGGTCGACCAGAGCTACCTGTTCGACAAGACGGTGCTCGGCGGACAGCTGTCGATGAAGAACAATGTCGTCAGCCTGACGCGCGGCCAGACCGACTGCGTCGACGCGAACGGTGACGGCATCTGCGAGAAGGGCGATGCCATTCTCGGCCTCAAGGGTAATTTCAACCGCGCGAGCACGGACTGGACCTGGCAGAGCCAGACGATCGGCCCCGCCGGCATGGTGTTCAAGCCCTTCGCCTATCTGCAGGCCGACGCCTTCTATCTCGCCCAGGACGAAAACCTGCCGGGCATCAGCGACAACGGCAGCTACTACCGCGCCATGCCGGCCATGGGCCTCGAGTGGCGCTGGCCGATCCTCGCCGCGAGCATGTCGTCGAGTTTCCTGATCGAACCGATCGCGCAGATCATCGTGCGCCCCAACGAGCAGCTCGCCGGCCAGCTTCCGAACGAAGACGCGCAATCGCTGGTGTTCGATGCGTCCTCGCTGTTCGACTGGGACAAGTTCTCCGGCTATGACCGCGTCGAAGGCGGGACGCGCGCGAATGTCGGCTTCCGCTATTCGTCCGAGCTGGGCACGCTGGCGACGATTTCGGGCATTGTCGGCCAGTCCTACCAGCTGGCTGGGCTCAACTCCTTCGCGGTGAACGACCTCACCGAAACCGGAAGCGTGTCCGGCCTCGAGTCCAACGTTTCCGACTATGTCGGCAGCATGACCGTCGATTCGGGTCACGGCTACTTCGTGACCGCCAGCGCCCGGCTGGGTTCTGAAACCCTCGACGTCAACCAGGCCCAGGTCACCGCCACCGGAAAGATGGGCGACGTGACCGCATCCGCCTCCTATCTCTATCTGCGCGAGCAGCCGGCGATCGCGAGCTCGAACAGCGGCACGCCGACGGATACGATCAGCGGCAAGGCGAGCTGGCAGTTCACCGAGTCCTGGCGCCTCTTCGGCTCGATCGCTTGGGACTTCGAGTCGAAGGCGCTCGCCGGCAACAGTCTCGGCATCGCCTATGACGACGAGTGCACCACCTTCTCGATCGCCTATAGCGAGGTCACGCAGGATTATACCGACCTGCAGACGTCGAAATCGCTGATCGTCAGCCTGCAGCTGCGCACCCTCGGCGGCACGCAGTTCCAGAGCGACATCGGCGGCACCAGCAATTGACCCTGCGCCGAAGCCGCGCTGGGGGCGGCAGCGGGCCGGCGATGCCGGGTCTTCATCGTTTTGCCGGATTTGGCTTGTCTAGCGTCGCATCCGGTGGCGACATCGCTGCTGAAACCAGCTGAACGGCGGAAAGGGGAGCGGATGCGGATCGTAACACTGCGCGGCATGCTCGGAGCCATGATGATCGCCGCGGCCGGGCTGGCCTCGGGCGTCCTCGTCGCGGACTGCGCCTATGCGCAGCAGGCGGTTCGGGCCACCGTCAACGACCAGCCGATCACGAGCTATGACGTGCAGCAGCGCGTCAAGATGATGACGCTGTTCCGCCAGAAGACCAGCGACAAGATCGCGCTCGACCAGTTGGTCGACGAAACGATCGCCGAGCAGATCGCCAAGCGCGCCAAGCTCGGGCCAACCGATGCCCAGATCGAGGAGCGCGTTGCCGGCATCGCCAAGCAGGTCAAGCTGCCGCTGCCGCAATTCGAGAAGGCGCTCGGCCAGCAGGGCGTCCAGATCGCGACGCTGCGGAAGTTCTTCCGCGGCCAGATGACCTGGGCGGCGGTCATCCGCGCCAAGGCGTCGAGCCTCAAGCCGGACGTTTCCGAGAGCGACATCCAGGCCGAAATGGCCAAGGAAGGAGTGTCGGCCGATACGGCGACGATCAAGGAATACAAGCTGCAGCAGATCGTCTTCGTCATCCCGAAGGGCTCGCCGCCCGGCCTCACCGGCCAGCGCACGGCCGAGGCGGAATCGTTCCGCAAGCGCTTCCCCGGCTGCGACGGCAGCCTGGCGCTCGCCAAGACGCTCAAGGGCGTCGTCGTGCTCGATCTCGGCCGGCGCGATTCGACCCAGGTCGAAGGCCAGGGCGCCGAGGACCTCGCCAAGACCCCCGTCGGCGGCACGCTGAAGCCCGACGTGACCGATCGAGGCGTCGAGGTGGTGGCGGTCTGTGCCGTCAAGGAAGTCCAGAGCACGGCCGGCGTCCGCGCCAATGCCGAGCGCACCCTGCTCGCCGAGCAGACGAAGGATCTCGAGTCGAAATTCAGGACCGAGCTTCGCGACAACGCCAAGATCGTCTATAACTGAGCGACCATGGCTTCATCCCCCGCGTTCCGGCCGCTCGCCCTCACCATGGGCGAGCCTGCAGGCATCGGCCCTGACGTGACCCTCGCGGTCTGGCTGGAGCGCCGCGAACGTCGTCTGCCCGTTTTCTACTGCCTCGCCGACCCCGACACGCTGCGCCGGCGTGCGGAGCGGATCGGCATCACCGTGCCGATCGAGGTCGTGACGCCCGCCGAGGCGGCCAGCGTCTTCGATCACGCTCTGCCGGTGGTGCGCCTCGAGGGCCGTTCGAATGCCGAGCCGGGCGTGCCCGAGCGAGCCTCGGCGCTGGGCGTGATCGAGGCGATCGCGCGGGCGGTCGGAGATGTTCGCGCCGGATCAGCAGCCGCGCTCGTCACCAATCCGATCAACAAGAAGGCGCTCGTCGATGCCGGCTTCCAGCATCCGGGCCACACCGAATTCCTCGGCATGCTCTCGGCCGCCTGGAACGGCGCGCCGGCAAGGCCGGTGATGATGCTGGCGGGGCCCGGCCTCCGGGCGGTCCCGGCGACGATCCATGTGCCGATTTCGGCCGTGCCGGGGCTGATAACCGAGAACCTGCTGCTTGCGACCGGGCGGACGATCGATCGCGACATGCGCCAGCGCTTCGGCATTGCGCGGCCGCGCATCGCGGTCGCCGGGCTCAATCCGCATGCCGGCGAAGGCGGCGTGATGGGCATGGAAGATACCGCCGTGATCGCGCCGGCCGTGGCGCGGCTTCAGGCAGAAGGCATCGACGCGGTCGGCCCGCTGGCGCCGGACACGATGTTCCATGCCGCAGCCCGCGCCCGCTACGATGTCGCGCTGTGCATGTATCACGACCAGGCGCTGATCCCGACCAAGACCGTCGCCTTCGCCGAGACGGTCAATGTCACGCTCGGCCTGCCCTTCATCCGCACATCGCCCGATCACGGCACGGCCTTCGATATCGCCGGCACCGGACAGGCCGATTGCTCGAGCCTTGCGGCAGCGCTCCGCCTCGCCGACGAACTGGCGCGGCACGAGGCTGATTACCTCTCGGGCACGCCGGGCGACGTCAGGCTGACCGCGTGAGCGCATTCGACGGCCTGCCGCCGCTGCGCGACGTGATCGCAGCGCACGGTTTGAACGCGCTCCGCTCGCTCGGCCAGAACTTCCTGCTCGACCTCAATCTGACCGGTCGCATCGCCCGCTCGTCGGGCCCGCTCGCGGGCGTGACCGTGATCGAGGTCGGCCCCGGCCCGGGCGGCCTGACGCGCGCACTGCTCGCCGAAGGAGCGGGCAAGGTGATCGCCATCGAGCGCGATCGACGCTGCATCGCCGCGCTGGAAGAGATCGCTGCCCATTATCCCGGGCGACTCGAAATCATCGAGGGCGATGCGCTGACGACCGACATGGCCTCTCTTGCGAGCGGTCCGGTACGGATCGTCGCCAACCTGCCCTACAATATTGCGACGCCGCTGCTCATAGGCTGGCTGCGGACCGCGCCATGGCCGCCCTATTTCGAGAATTTGACGCTGATGTTCCAGCGCGAGGTGGCCGAGCGGATCGTGGCGACGCCGGCGGATGACGCCTATGGCCGCCTTGCCGTCGTCTGCGGCTGGCGGACGGAGGCCCATATCCTGTTCGACATCTCGCCGAAGGCCTTCACGCCGCCACCGAAGGTCACCTCCTCGGTGGTGCAGCTGATCCCCCGCCCTGTTCCGCTCGCAGCCGACATGGCGGTGCTGGAGCGCGTGACGGCCGCCGCCTTCGGCCAGCGCCGCAAGATGCTGCGCCAGAGCCTCAAGAGCCTCGGCACCGACCCCTTGCCGCTCCTTGCCGCCTCCGGCATCGCGGAGACTGCGCGCGCCGAGGAAATCGACGTCGCAGGCTTCGTGCGCCTCGCGGATGCGTTCGCCCAGAAGCAATAGTCCGCGTTCTTGTTTTGCCGACAGCGCGTGTCTGGTTCGGTTTTGCGCCAGGCAACGCCGCTGCTACCTTCGGTCAATGAACGAGATTCGCTACACGTCTTCCGGTGTCAGGCTCCGTCGGCGCAAAGAGCAGGCCGGGTCCCTCAACTGGCTGTTGCTCCCCGGTGGGCCGGGTCTCGGCTCAGAGAGCCTCCACGAGCTTGCCGATGCCCTCGACGTTCCCGGCACAATCTGGATGGTCGATCTCCCAGGCGACGGTTCCAACCGTGCGCCGCCCGGCGCGCCGTCAGACGTCTTCTCCGTCTGGCCGCAAGCGGTCATGGAGGCGGCTCAGGCCTTGCCCGATACGGTATTTGTCGGCCATTCGACGGGCGGAATGTATCTGCTCGATACACCCGGTCTGGCGCCCCTGCTGAAGGGTTTGGCCCTGGTCGACACGGCTCCAGACGCAGCTTGGCAATCGCATTTCATTGCCATGACGCAGGCGTTTCCTTTGCCAGACGTCGATGCCGCCGCCGCGCTCTATGAGCGCGATCGAAGCGACGTGACGATCGCTGCCGTCGCCGTCGCAGCCGCGCCGTGGAACTTCACCCCCGCCGGCGTCGAGGCAGGACGTCGCTTGCTGGAACGGATGCCCTACAACAGCGCGGCGGTTGATTGGTCTGAGAAGAATTTCGATGCTGTCTATCGGGCGCGCTGGTGGCCGGAGACCTTGCCCGTCTTGCGCATCGCCGGCGACGAGGACCGGATCGTCTGGCAGGGTGGCTGGGATGCGCCGCGGTTTCAGACCGCGAACGTGATCACGCGGAACATCTCCGGCGCCGGACACTTCCCCTGGATCGAGAACCCGAAGGCGGTGCGCGAGGCGTTTGCAGAGCTGGCGGAACGGATCGTCTCTTGACCTAGGCTGCTATTGTTCTGACAGCAGGCCTGCGACGAATGTCTCGAGATAGGTGTCGCGGGCGCGGCGCATGCGCTCGGCATAGAGGATGGCGCGGGCCTTCTCGAGCGAGGTCTGCAGATCCTTGTTGATGATCACATAGTCATAATCGCGCCAGTGCTCGATCTCGGCCCGCGCATTGGCGAGGCGCTTGGCAATCACGGCCGGGGTGTCCTCGGCGCGGCGCTCGAGACGCGCGGCAAGTTCGCGCATGGTCGGCGGCAGCACGAAGATGCGGACCAGGTCCTCCGGCATCGCGCGAGCGACCTGGTCGGCGCCCTGCCAGTCGATGTCGAACAGCACGTCCTTGCCCGAAACCAGCGCCGCCTCGACCGGATCGCGCGGCGTGCCGTAGCAATTGCCGTGCACCTCGGCCCATTCAAGCAGTTCGCCGCGGTCGCGCATCAGCCCGAAGGCCTTGTGGTCGATGAAGTGATAATGCACGCCCTCGATCTCGCTCGGCCGGCGGCCGCGCGTCGTCACAGAAACCGAAAGGACGATGTCCTTGTCGCTTTCCATCAGGTAGCGCGCGATCGTCGACTTGCCGGCGCCGGAGGGCGAAGACAAGACCAGCATGAGGCCGCGGCGCGGGGGCTTGGCAGGGTCGGTCATGGCGCGGCGCCTTCCTTCATTCGAGGTTCTGGATCTGCTCGCGCAGCTGGTCGACGGCCGATTTCAAATCGAGCCCGATCGCCGTCAGCGAGCGGTCATTGGCCTTGGCGCAGAGCGTATTGGTCTCGCGGTTGAATTCCTGCGCCAGGAAGTCGAGCTTGCGGCCGACGGGCCCGCCCTCGTCGAGCAAGGTCGTCGCTGCCGCGACATGCGCCTCCAGCCGGTCGAGCTCCTCGCGGATATCGGCCCGCGTCGCCAGCAGCGCTGCCTCCTGGTGCAGACGGTCGGTGTCGAAATTGGCCGCAGCGTCGACGAGCGCCGCCACCTGTTCGGCAAGCCGGCGCCGGATGGCCTCCGGACGGCGCGCCGGCGCGTCTTCCGCGGCCTGGCGCAAGCGGTCGATCTCGACGAGCCGCTGGCGCAGAACCGCGCCGATCGCCGCGCCCTCGCCTTCGCGCGAGCGCACGAGATCGTCGAGCGCGCGCTCGAAATCGGCCGCGAGCAAGCGCAGCAGTTCCGCCGCCTTCTCGGGATCATCCTCGGCATCGACGGTTTCGAGGATGCCGCGGATGGCGAGGATCCCGTCAAGGCTGGCCGGGGCCGCGTCGACCCGCGCGCCGATGCGGGCGATCAGTGCCAGCACCTCGTCCAGCAAGTGCTCGTTGACCCGCAGCTGCGAAGCGCTCTCCTGTTTCTGGAGGCTCAGCGTCACCTGGAGATTGCCGCGCTGGAGCCGCGCTCCGAGCCGCTCGCGGACACCTTGCTCCAGGGTGTCGACGCCGGGCGGGAGGCGCAGGCGGATATCGAGCCCCTTGCCGTTGACGCTCCGCAGTTCCCATGTCCAGCGATAGCCGAGCCCCGCACCCGCGCTGCGGGCAAAGCCGGTCATACTCATCAACTGCATGCGATTGTCCGTTTGCTCCGCCCCGATCCGAGACCGGCGACCTTAGGCTCAGCGACCCGCCGCCTCAAGGGCGGCCGGCGCCAGGCTCATTGCTGCGGCGCCTTGGCCTTGCCATTGCCGGACTTCGCCGGAGCCGCGGGGGCCGGCGCGTCGGCGGGCGGATCCTCCTGATCGCCCGGGCCGGCGCCGGCATCGTCGGAACTCGTACCGGCGGCGTTCGGCGCGGCCGCGGCGTTCGCCTTCTGGTCGGCGAGCGCCTCGCGATAGCGCGCCACATTCTTGCGATGCTCGGCATAGCTCTCGGCGAAGGCGTGTCCGCCGCTGCCGTCGGCGACGAAATAGAGGTCCTTGGTGCGCGAGGGATTGGCCGCAGCGGCCAGCGAAGCGCGGCCGGGATTGGCGATCGGCCCTTTCGGCAGGCCAGTGATCTTGTAGGTGTTGTAGGCGTTCTCGGCTTCGAGATCGGACTTGGTGATGCTGACGCCGCTCGGCAGCCCGGCTCCGCCATAGACGCCGTAGATCACCGTCGGATCGGACTGGAGGCGCATGTTCTGCTTGAGCCGGTTGATGAAGACGGCAGCGACGCGGCTGCGCTCGTCGGCGATCCCGGTCTCCTTCTCGACGATCGAAGCGAGCGTCACCAGATCGCCCTCGGACTGGATCGGCAGATCCTTGTCTCGGCCGGCCCAGACGGCCGCAACGACGCGGTCATGCTCGCGCGTCATGCGATCGATGATGTTCTGCCGGCTGTCGCCGCGGGTGTAGCGATAGGTATCGGGCAGCAGGCTGCCCTCGGGCGGCGTGCTCGCGAGCGCCCCAAGCAAGACCGGATCGGCATTCAGGCGGTCGACGATCTGCTGGCTGGTCAGCCCCTCGGGGAAGCTGATCGAATAAAGGATGCCCTTGCCGCTCACCATGGCGTTCATGATGTCGCGCATGCTGGCGTGGGCGGGAATGAGATATTCGCCGGCCTTCAGTTCCTCCTGCTGCGAGGAGGCGCGCACGCCGGCGACAAAGATCCATTTCGACGAGATCAGGCCGCGATCATGCAGTTGTTCGGCGATCTCGGTGAGGCCGGTGCCCCGCTCGATCATGATCGTGCGCGGCTGGTCGAAATGGCTGCGCTCCTCGAAGCGCATCTTGCCGAAGAAGAACAGGCCGGCGGTGCCGAGCACGCTGACGACGATGATCGTCATCGCGAAATTCATCACGAGCACGATCGGGTGGCGCGCCTGCTGCGAACGCGGCGGTGGCCCCGGCACGCGCTCGGGACGGAGCGCGTCGCTCGGGCTCTTGGGATTGATACGGTTGGCGCTGCCGCCCTTCGGACGTCGCCCAGCGGGCTCTGCCGCTTTCCCCTCGCCTGCGCCGGACGGCTCGGTATCGCTCATCACACCCTTTGATCCGCTTTCCGGCCGCCCGATCCGAGATGCTCGGTCCGGGCGACTTTAGGGAGGATTATGGCGAAAGCGCGGGCGGGACCGACCAGCGGCCGCAGCTCAGGCATCATGCCGGCGGAAGACCAGCGAGGCGTTGGTGCCGCCGAAGCCGAACGAATTCGACAGGGCGACATCGACCTTGCGCTTCCGCGCGACCTTCGGCACCAGATCGATCGCCGTCTCGACGGAGGGGTTGTCGAGATTGATCGTCGGCGGGGCGACGTTGTCGCGGATGGCGAGGAGCGAGAAGATCGCCTCGATCGCACCGGCCGCGCCCAGCAGATGGCCCGTTGCCGACTTGGTCGAGGACATCGAGACGGTCGACGCAGCGTTGCCGAGCACCCGCTCCACCGCGGCGAGCTCGATGCCGTCGGCCATGGTCGAGGTGCCATGCGCGTTGACATAGTCGACGTCGGCGGCGGTGATGCCGGCCCGCTTCAGCGCCGCCTGGACGCAGCGATAGGCGCCATCGCCATCGGGGGCCGGAGCCGTGATGTGATAGGCATCGCCCGAGAGGCCGTAGCCGATGACCTCGCCATAGATCTTCGCGCCGCGCGCCAGGGCGTGCTCGCGCTCCTCGAGCACGACGACGCCGGCGCCCTCGCCCATGACGAAACCGTCGCGGTCGCGGTCATACGGGCGCGAGGCCTGTTCCGGCCGATCGTTGAAGCCCGTCGACAGCGCCTTGCAGGCGGCGAAGCCGGCCAGCGCGATGCGGGAGACCGGGCTCTCGGTACCACCGGCGATCATCACGTCGGCATCGTCGAGCGCGATCAGCCGCGCCGCGTCGCCGATCGCATGCGCGCCGGTCGAACAAGCGGTCACGACCGCATGATTCGGGCCCTTGAAGCCGAAGCGGATCGAAATCTGGCCGGAGGCGAGATTGATCAGGCGGCCGGTAATGAAGAAGGGGCTGATTCGACGCGGACCGCGATCGCGCAGCACATGGCCGGCTTCGACGATACCCTCGAGGCCACCGATGCCAGAACCGACCATCACGCCAGTGCGGATCTGGTCCTCATAGGCGGTCGGCTTCCAGCCCGAATCGTTGACGGCCTGCTCGGCGGCGGCGAGAGCAAAGGCGATGAACTCATCGACCTTGCGCTGCTCCTTCGGCTCCATCCAGTCGTCGGGATTGTATTTACCCTCGGAGCCGTCTCCGCGCGGAATCTCGCAGGCGATCTGGCACGGCAGGTCGTCGGTCTCGAATTTCGTGACCCGACCGGCGCCGCTCTTGCCTGCGAGAAGGTTCGACCACGTAACATCGACACCGCAACCGAGCGGTGTGACCATACCCATCCCGGTGACGACGACACGTCTCATGCGTTTCTCCCGAGCCGGACCCTTGCGGGTCCGGTCGTCAGTTTCTTGTAAGATGGAAGCGACCGCGGCTCAGCCGGCGTTCTTTTCCAGGAAGCTGACGGCGTCACCGACCGTCAGGATCGTCTCGGCCGCGTCGTCGGGAATCTCGACGCCGAACTCTTCCTCGAAAGCCATGACGAGCTCGACGGTGTCGAGGCTGTCGGCACCGAGGTCGTCGATGAAGCTCGCGCCGTCGGTCACCTTGTCGGCGTCGACGCCGAGGTGCTCGATCACGATCTTCTTAACCCGGTCAGCGATATCGCTCATTTCTCAAACCTCGACTGTTTCGTGTCACTTCACTCAGCGCGATTTCTCGCACACAGAAAACCTGGCCGCCTAGCGCGTTTCGGGAAAACGCATCGCGAGATCGACAGGAAGGACCCGCCCCCGCAGGGGTAGAGAGCCTCTTCTGCTCGCGATCGTCAATCCGCCCCGTCCCCGTCGCGCAGAGGCGGCGGGGATCCCGTCCATTGTTCGGCGGTCCTAACATAGTTTCCCAACCTTGACCAGCGGCGCCGGGGCGGCCGAAAGCGCTTTGGAGGGACCCTGCCGGACCGCCGATTCGCCATTCAGATCATAGCCATACCGCCATTCACATGCAGCGTCTGGCCGGTGACGTAAGCGGCTTCGTTTGCGGCGAGATAGACGACGGCCGCAGCGATGTCCTCGCCGCTGCCGAGCCGCTTCGCCGGGACGCGCTCGAGAAGCGCAGTCTTGATCTTGTCGTTGAGAACATCGGTCATCGCGGTCTCGATGAAGCCCGGCGCGACGCAGTTGACCGTGATGTTGCGGCCCGCGACTTCCTGCGCGAGCGACTTCGACATCGCGATCATGCCCGCCTTCGAGGCGGTGTAGTTGCCCTGGCCGGCATTGCCGGTAACGGCGACGATCGAGGTGATGTTGATGATGCGGCCGAAGCGCTGGCGCATCATGCCGCGGAGAGCCGCCCGCGTCAGGCGGAACGGCGCCGTGAGGTTGACGTCGAGCACGTCGGCCCAGGCCTCGTCGGACAGGCGGGCGAACAGCATGTCGCGGGTGATGCCGGCATTGTTGACGAGAATGTCGAGCCCGCCCAGCGCCTCCTCGGCGGCCGGAACCAGGGCCTCGACAGCCGCGGCGTCGGAAAGATTGCAGGGCACGACATGGACGCGGTCGCCGAGTTCGGCTGCGAGGGCGTCGAGCGCCTCGCGCCGCGTGCCGGAGATCACCACGCTCGCACCCTGCGCATGCAGCGCCACGGCGATCGCGCGGCCGATGCCGCCGCTCGCGCCGGTCACGAGGGCGCGCCTGCCGGTCAAATCGAACATCGCGGAACTCCTTTGCCTGATCGGATGATGCGGCGCGCTCAGACGAGCAGCGCCATGGCGGCCGGAACGTCGTCGGGCAGGCCGACAGAAGCCGTCCGGACCGACGGCGCGATGCGCTTGGCGAGGCCCGACAGGACCCTGCCCGCCCCGATCTCGAGCGACAGGTCGACGCCCGCAGCCTCGAGCCAGAGGACGGATTCGCGCCAGCGGACCATGCCGGTGACCTGTTCGACCAGGCGACGGCGGATCTCGTCGGGATCGCTGATCGGCGCGGCGAGGACATTGGCGACCAGCGGGACGACCGGCGGCGCGATGAACACTTCGGACAGCGCCTCCCGCATCGCCTCGGCGGCGGGTTGCATCAGGGAACAGTGGAACGGTGCGCTGACCGGCAGCAGCAGCGCCCGCTTCGCGCCCTTGGCCTTGGCGATCTCGAGCGCGCGCTCGATGGCGGCGCGCGAACCGGAGATCACGACCTGGCCGGGACCGTTGTCGTTCGCAGCCTGGCACACATCGCCCTCGGCGGCTTCGGCGGCGACGGCGACAGAGGTCTCGAAATCAAGGCCGAGCAGCGCCGCCATGGCGCCCTCGCCGACCGGAACCGCCTCCTGCATCGCCGCGCCGCGGATGCGCAGCAGCCGCGCCGCCTCGCCGACCGACAGGCTGCCGGCAGCGGCGAGTGCCGAATATTCGCCGAGCGAATGGCCGGCCACGAAGGCGGCGTGGCGCGCGATGTCGAGACCGTTGGCCTCCAGCGCCCGAATGGCCGCGAGGCTGACGGCCATCAGCGCAGGCTGGGCATTCGCCGTCAGCGTCAGCGTCTCGATCGGGCCATCGAAGATGACGGCCGAGAGCCGCTCGCCGAGCGCGTCGTCGACCTCGTCGAAAACGGCGCGGGCCTCGGGATAGGCTTCGGCGAGGGCCTTGCCCATGCCGACCGCCTGGCTCCCCTGGCCTGGAAACGTCAGAGCTGTCGTCACGAAAATGCGCTCCCGCCTTGCCGGCGGCGGTCCCAGCGGCCCGCCCGTCTTGGCGGCGGCTAATCGCGCCTTCGTGTGCCGAAGTCAAGCCCGGCCGCCGCGCGTACGGCCGGGAAACGCCTCTCCGTCGGCCTCGCGGAAAGATGATAGTATGGCTGGCTTATTAAATTTCCGTCATGTGCCGTTTTGGCCATTGAGCACCACATTCTCCGGCTCAAATCACAATTGTCTCACGCCGTTCCGGGCGGCCCTCCTCCAGTGGGGCAGATGGGAACGACGGGTGAAGACGGATGACCGACATTGGAGCGCGTCATGAAGAAGATCGCACTGATTCTCCCCCTCGCCATGCTGATCGGATCCGCGGGCGCGGCCCTTGCAGTGGATGTCGATGCCGGCACTGTCCGGACGCTGGACAATGCCTCGGGCTCGGTGACCCTGATCGATGGGCGCACCTTCAAGATCACCAACCCCACCCTGCTCTCGGGCCTCATCCCCGGCGAGAAGGTCATCATCACCGTCAACGACGACAAGACGGTCGGCCTCTCCGAGGACAGCTCGCAGTGGGACGGCGGCGGCAATCAATCCGCCAACTGAGCGCGAGCGCTATTTCGCAGCAGGGGCCGGCCCAGCGCCGGCTCCTTTGATCGGCGCCGTCCCTGCCGGAGCGGCTGCCGGCGTCTTCACCGGATGCTCGTAGCGCTCGGTATCGCCCGGGCGCTCGACGAAACAGGCCGAAGCCGTCACGGGCTTTCCGGCGCCGAGCAGGTCGCTGACGGTGACGAATTCATAGCCGCGGGCGCGGAGCTCCGGAATGATGGTCGCCAGTGCCTCGGCGCTATGCTTGCCGCGGCCGTTGGCATGCATGACGATGATCGAGCCCGGCTTCACGGAGCCGAGCACGCCGCGCGCCATCGGCGCGGCCGCGATGCCCGACGGATCGCCCGACACGACGTCCCACTGGATCGGCGTCAGGCCCGCCGCGCGCACGAGCGCCGGACCGTCGGTGCCGCAGGCGCCATAGGGGAAGCGGAACAGCCGTGTCTTCTGCGGCAGGCTGGCGGCGGGGCAGCTGGCCGCGACGCGCGCCACCAGCCCGTTCAGCACCGTTTCCGTCCGCGCGATTTCGGCGGCAATCTTCGCGGCGTCGGCATGAGCGAGGTCGGCATGGTCATAGGTATGGTCGCCGATCTCGAACAGGGGATCGGCGAGAAGCTGCATCGCCCGCTCCTGATGGCTCTGCGCCCAGCGCCCGCCCATGAAGAACGTCGCCGGCACCTTCATGGCGCGCAGCCGATCGACGATGCCGCCATCATAGCCGGCGACCTCGCCCGAGCCTTCACAGAGATCGAAGGTGAGCGCGACCAGCTTGCGGCCGTTTGCCGGAACGACGCGGCGCACGACGCCCTCGCCGGGCGCCACAGCCTCGCCGGCCATCGTGCTCGCGGCCGGGATCGGCACGTGATCGGCCGGGCCCGGCCGATGCTTGGCCACTTCGTCGGGCCGGCCGGCAAGCGCAGCCGCCGACCAGCAGGCGGCAGGCGGATCGGCCAACGCCGGCGTCGGTGCGACGAGGCCGGTCGCCGTGAGGCCGAGAATCGCCCATGCGATCCATCCAGCGGCAGTCGAGGCAGGGAAAAAGGCGATTCGTGTCATGGCATCCGTCCGCTCGGTCAGCGGACGGTCAAGCACACCTGCTTCCGGGCGGAAGCGTGGCGGAAGGACGCGGCGAAGCGTCGTCAGTGCCGCTTCGGCTCGACATTCGGGAGGAAGGCCGTCAGCAAGCCGATGACGGGCAGGAAGGCGCAGATCTGGAACACGAAGGTGATCGAGGTCCGGTCGGCGAGTTCGCCGAGTGCCGCGGCGCCGATGCCGCCCATGCCGAAGGCGAAGCCGAAGAAGAGCCCCGAAACGAGACCGACCTTTCCGGGGATCAATTCCTGCGCATAGACGATGATCGCCGAGAAAGCGGAGGAGAGCACCAAGCCGATGATCACCGAAAGCGCCACCGTCCAGGGCAGGTTGGCATGCGGCAGCGCCAGCGTGAACGGCAGTACGCCAAGGATCGAGAACCAGATGACGAACTTGCGGCCGAAGCGATCGCCAATCGGCCCGCCGGCGATGGTGCCCGCCGCGACGGCGCCGAGGAAGACGAACAGCAGCAGCTGGGAATCGCGGATCGAGACGCCGAACTTGTCGATGAGGAAGAACGTGTAGTAGCTCGACAGCGACGCCATGTAGAAGAACTTCGAGAAGATCAACAGCGCCAGGATCGCGATCGAGCGGACGATGATCGGTCGCGGCAGCATCGCCTTTGGCGCCGCCGTGGACTTGCGGCCGATGCCGGCGCGATGCTGCTCGCGATACCAGAAGCCGACGCGCGACAGGATGATGATGCCGGCCAGCGCCGCCAGCGCAAACCAGGCGACAGCGCCCTGCCCGCGCGGCAGCACGATGAAGGCGGCGAGCAGCGGCCCGATGGCCGAACCGAAATTGCCGCCGACCTGGAACAGCGACTGGGCGAGACCGTGCCGCCCGCCGGATGCCATCCGGGCGACGCGCGAGGATTCGGGATGGAAGATCGAGGATCCCAAGCCGATCAGCGCCACCGAGATCAGGATCACCGAATAGTGCGCCGCGGTCGACAGCAGCAGCAGGCCGAGCAAGGTGCAGCCCATGCCGATCGGCAGAGAAAAGGGCATCGGCTTCTTGTCCGTGTAGATGCCGACGATCGGCTGCAGGATCGAGGCGGTGCACTGGAACACGAGCTGGATGACGCCGATCTGGCTGAAGTCGAGCGAAAACTCTTTCTTCAGAATCGGATAGATCGCCGAGATCACGGACTGCATGAGGTCGTTGAGCAGATGCGACATGCTGATCGCGACCAGGATCCCGAAGGCCGTGCGGTTCACGACGTCGCGGCCCGCGGAAGCGGGCATGGCTGCGGCCTTGTCGGTCACGATGTGATCCTCGAGTGATGCGGCGATCGGTCGGGAGCGTGCAGTCCGGGACGGGCGCAGCCGACGATCTGCTGGAAGGTGGCGCACTATGACGAGGGATCGGGCGAAAGAAAAGCGTCGTTACCGTGATGAAGTCATCACGAATTTCGATCGGTCGCCTTAGCGTCGCGATCGGCGGCCGCCGCCGCTTTGAACGCAGTGCCCGGCTCCGATCCGCACCGAAGGGCCGTGATTCGCGGCGCATGGGCTTTCTTGGCGCGACGCCGGCCTTGCCTTCTCGGCCCGGGCGCTGTATGGACCGCCCGTCGTAACGACACCCGGCCGGGGGTTGAACGGAAGGCGGCGCTTGCCGCAGGGATCGCAGGATCCCGTCTTCCCGTGTCTCCGCTCTCGAAGTGACCCGATCAGCCTTCCCTTTGGAGGCTTCGGCGAGGCTTGGCGCCGGGAAGAAAAAGGGAAAGGGCAATCATGCCGCTTTACGAACACGTATTCCTGTCCCGACAGGACGTGTCGGCTCAGCAGGTCGAGACGCTGACCGAGACGTTCAAGGGCATCCTCGAGGCCAATGGCGGCACCGTCGCCAAGGTCGAGCAGTGGGGCCTGAAGTCGGTTGCCTTCCGCATTCGCAAGAATCGCAAGGCGCACTACACGCTCCTCAACATCGACGCACCGGCCGCGGCCGTCGCCGAGCTCGAGCGTCAGCAGCGCATCAACGAGGACGTGCTGCGCATCCTCACCATCCGCGTCGAAGCTCTCGAGGAAGGCCAGTCGGCCATGCTTCAAAAGCGCGATCGCGACGACCGTGACGGCGATCGTGGTGGCCGCTTCGGCGACCGTGGCGACCGTCCGCGTGGCGGCGGCTTCGGTGGCGGCGGTGGCGGTGGCTTCCGCGGCGATCGTGAAGGCGGCAGCGGCGGCGGTTTCCGCGGCGAGCGCCGTCCCCGCAGCGATGAAACCGAAGGTGGAGCTGAATAATGTCTGATTTCGGTGGTTCGAGCGCTTCCACGACCAGCACCAGCGCGGGCGGCGGTCGCCGGCCGTTCTTCCGTCGCCGGAAGACCTGCCCCTTCTCCGGCCCCAATGCGCCGAAGATCGACTACAAGGACGTGCGTCTGCTGCAGCGCTACATTTCCGAGCGCGGCAAGATCGTTCCGTCCCGCATCACGGCCGTCTCGGCCAAGAAGCAGCGTGAACTCGCCCAGGCGATCAAGCGCGCCCGCTTCCTCGGCCTGCTGCCCTACGTGATCAAGTAAGATCGCCGCCGGCTGCAAGCCGGCACGAGAACGGCCTTCCGGCGCCTCGCCGGAAGGCGCTTCCCCGAAGGGAAGCGAGACCTGGTTGGGGCCGGCGCATTCCGCGACCTGCCTCTAACCGCTCGAGCGAGCGGGACAGCGAAAGCATGATGACGCGCAACATCCTCATTGGCCTCGGTGCCGGCCTCGCGGCCGCCCTGCTGTTTGCCAGCGTCATCAGCGGCACGACGCTTGCGCTGCCGCTCTTCCTTCTTTCCCCCCTCCCCGTCGCCATCGCCGGCATCGGCTTCGGAACGCTTTCGGGCGCCACAGCGGCGGGCGTCTCGGCCGCGATCATCGCGGTGGCCTTCAATCCGCTCGCCGGACTGCTGCATCTCCTCGTCTTCGGCGCGCCCGTCGCCTGGGCCGCGCATCTCGTCGGCCTGTCGCGCCAGCACGACGCGGCGCCGGGTGCCGCTGATGCCGAGCCGAAAATCGAATGGTTCCCGCTCGGCATGGTGCTGGCGCGTCTCGCGCTCGCCACCGCGGCCGGGGTCATCGCGGCCGGCGCCCTGCTCGGCTACAACCCCGAAACGCTCGTGACGCAGACGGTCGATGCCTTCGAGGCCTGGCTCGCGGCCGGCGGTGCGGGCGCCGATGCGCCCTCCGCCGACCAGCTGACGCCGGTCGTCAGCCTCTCCGTCGCGCTGATGCCGGCAACGGCGGGCTCCTTCGTGCTCGGCGCGGGCGTGCTCAATCTCTGGCTCGGCGGCCATATCGCCCGGATGTCCGGGTTGCTTCGCCGCGGCTGGACGCCGCTCTGGAGCGTGCAGCTGCCGCGCTTCCTGGCGCCGGTCCTCGGCGTTGCCGTGCTCGGCTGCTTCCTGCCCGGCGGTGCCGGGCATATCGCGGCGGCGCTCGCCGGCGCGGTCGCCTTTGCTTTCGCGCTGTCAGGCTATGGCGCGCTGCATGCGCTCTTGCGCGGCAAGCCCGGTCGTTTCGCGATGCTGTTCCTGCTTTATGCGGCCAGCATCATCTTCATGCTGCCGATCCTCCTGATGGCGCTGCTCGGCATTGCCGACACGCTGCTCAATCTCCGCTTCCGCCGGCTTCCCGACGGCAGCGGCCCTCAATCCTGACTTCAACTCACGACTAAGGAGACACACCATGGACGTCATTCTGCTTGAACGCGTCGCCAAGCTCGGCCAGATGGGCGAGATCGTGCACGTCAAGAACGGCTTCGCCCGCAACTTCCTGCTGCCGCAGGGCAAGGCGCTGCGCGCCACCGAAGCCAACAAGAAGGCCTTCGAGGGCCAGAAGGCCCATCTTGAAGCGCGCAATCTCGAGCGCAAGGCGGAAGCCGATGTCGTCGCCGAGAAGCTGAACGGCCAGTCCTTCATCGTCGTGCGCCAGGCCGGCGAAACCGGCCAGCTCTATGGTTCGGTTTCGAGCCGCGACGTGTCCGACCTCGTCACCGCGGCGGGCTTCAGCGTCGCCCGCAACCAGGTCGTGCTCGAGCATCCGATCAAGACGATCGGCCTGCACGATATCGCCGTCGCCCTGCATCCGGAAGTCGAGGCGACGATCACGATCAACGTCGCCCGCAGCGCCGACGAAGCCGAGCGCCAGGCGCGCGGCGAGGATCTCACCGTTCGCGACACGTTCGAGCTCGAGCCGCTCGAGGACGAAGAAGGCCTCGACGAGGCCATCGAAGAGGGCGACGAGGAAGCCTGAGGCATCCCGAAACCCAAAGGATCCCTTACTTTTTGAGAGGGGCGCGCGGCGAAGGCTGCGCGCCCCTTTCCGCTTTCAAGACGGCACTTTCGGAGGCTACGCCTAGCGGCTTGAAATCGTGGCAAAATCGGGGCTAACATCAGTCCTGACGCAACGATACTGCGCCGCCTCATAGCCGAAGCCTCCCCCGTTTGCTCGGGCCAGCCGAAATGGCAGCGGATCACCATCATGAATCGGTTGCTCACCAACTATCTTGCGGGCGTCCTCAGGAAGGGGTCGCTCGAAGTCATTGATGCAAAGGGCCAAACTCATCGTTTCGGGGACGGCAGCGGTGACACGGTCCGTGTCCGCTTCACCTCGAAGGCGGCCGAGCGCAGCGTCATCCTCAATCCCGAACTGAAGCTCGGCGAAGCCTTCATGGATGGCGGCTTCGTCGTCGAGAAGGGCACGATCTACGACTTCCTTGCGGTGGTGCTGCAGAATACCGGCGGCACCGAGCGGTCGTGGTGGATGCGGGCGATCTATCGCGTGCGCGTCTGGACGCGGCGGTTCCGGCAATGGAACACGCCGTTTCGCGCCCGCCAGAACGTTGCCCATCACTATGATCTCGACGGCCGGCTCTACTCGCTGTTCCTCGACAGCGACCAGCAATATTCCTGCGCCTATTTCGAAACGCCGGATTCGACGCTCGAAGAGGCGCAGTTGGCCAAGAAGCGCCACCTCGCCTCGAAGCTCGCGCTCGCGCCGGGGCAGAAGGTGCTCGATATCGGCTCGGGCTGGGGTGGCCTCGGGCTCTATATCGCCGATCATGCCGATGTAGACGTCACCGGCGTGACCTTGTCGGAAGAGCAACACAAGGTTTCGAACGCACGCGCCGAAACAAAGGGCATCGCCGAGCGGACGCGTTTCCTGCTGCGCGACTATCGCCATCTCGCCACGCGCTTCGATCGCATCATCTCGGTCGGCATGTTCGAGCATGTCGGCGTCGGGCATTACCGCGAATATTTCAGGAAGGCGCGGGAATTGCTGACGGATGACGGCGTGATGGTCCTGCATTCCATCGGCCGCTTCGACCTGCCGGGCGAGACCAATACCTGGATCCAGAAGTATATCTTCCCGGGCGGCTACATCCCGGCGCTGTCGGAAGTGCTGCCGGAGATCGAGCGCGCCGGGCTTAAGGTAACCGACGTCGAGATCCTCCGCCTGCACTATGCCGAGACGCTGCGCGAATGGCGTGAGCGCTTCATGGCGCGGCGGGACGAGGCCTTGAAGCTCTATGACGAGGTCTTCTGCCGGATGTGGGAGTTCTATCTCGCAGCCTCGGAAACCGCCTTCCGCTACCAAGACATGATGATCTTCCAGATCCAGCTCGTGCGCGACCAGGAGGCGCTGCCGCTGACGCGCGACTATATCTGGCAGGCTGAGGAGGCGATGCGCCACCGCGACAATGTCGGGCAGCGCATGCCGTTGAAGATCGCCGGCGAATAGACGGGCAGCGATCAGCCGACCAGCCCGGCGGCCGGCTTCACGCCGATGCTGCCGGGGAAGATGCTGGTGGCGAGCACCGTCTCGGACAGGCCGAGATGGTCGCGGAGCACTCCCTTCAGGATGGCCCTGAGATCGGTGGTCGGCGCCAGATCGCGCTGCTGGTAGAGCTTGTCCGGCGCCAGGCCTGGCCAATCCGCGAGGACGCGGCCGCCCTTGACGGCGCCGCCGACGAGAAAAGCCGTGGTGGCCGTGCCGTGATCGGTGCCGTCGGTGCCGTTGACATGCGCCGTACGGCCAAACTCGGTCATCACCGCGACGACCGTATCGGACCAGGCCGGACCGAGTTCGGCCTTGAGCCCGTCCAGCGCGGCGTCGAGCGCGCCGAGGCGGCGGCCGAGCTGGCCGCTTTCCGGCCCCTCGCTCGCATGCGTATCCCAGCCATCGAAGCTGATCGCCGCGATGCGCGGTCCATCCGGCTCGGCGAGAAGCCGACCGGCGCCGACCGCGATGCGGCGGAAGCTGGCCGCGATGTCGCCGCCCTTCACCGGCGTTCCGCCCGCTGCCATCTGGTCGATCGTGCGGCCGGCGGCGAAGACGCGCGCCAGCTCCGGGTCGCTATGGTCGTAGAGGCCCGCAAGCCTATCCGCCGTGTCCATGCCGACCGGCATCAGGCCGTCCGGCATCCAGGTGAAGACCGGCGCGCCGCCGCGCAGCACCAGCGGCACGGTCGGGCTGACGGCGAGGCCCGAGACCGGCCTGACCGCAGCGCCGCTCGGCAAGGCCGCCACGGCGCGGTTGAGCCAGCCGTCGCGACTGGCGCCCGGCTGCGTCAGCCCGCTCTCCAGCACGTCCTGGCCGTCGAAATGCGACCGGTCGCGATAGGCCGTGGCGACGGCATGGACGATGAGTGCCTCGCGATCGGCGTAGAGCTGCTTCAACCGCGGCATGGCATCGTTCAGCGCGAAGAAGCCATCGAGCGGCAGCGTGCCGCCGATGGAGCCGGTCCCGATGGCAAGGTCCCCGCGCAGGCGCGCATAGTCGGCATCGCCGATCGGCGGGACCGCGGCAAGGCCGTCCATCGCGCCGCGCAGGATGACGACCACGAAGCGGGGATCGCGCGTGCCGGCATAGGCGTAACGCGGCAGGTTGGCCCAGGCGACGAAGGCGCCGGCCGAGGCGAGGAACATGCGGCGGCTCGGCCGGAGCCCGCCGATGCCGTCTTGAGTGCGGTCGGTCATCATTACCTCCACAGGAATTCGGGGCTCATCACGACGAGGGCCAGCGCTTGGCGTTCGGATTCGGCACGGCCGATCGCCTGGCGGGTCTCGGCGGACGCGGACGGACCCAGCACCGCATCGACCAGTTCGGCCGGCGGCAGGTTGGTCTTCGCCTTCTGGGCGAACTGATCGGCGACATCGAGGCGACTGGTCATGGCGTCCGGCGCCAGCCAGGTCGCCTTGTCGTCATGGAAGCCTTCCGGCGAGATCGGAGCCCAGATCGGCTGTCCCAGCACGTTGAGCGTACGGATCAGCAGTGGAGCGTCGATCCCGGCATCGAGCGCCCGGATCGCGGCGAAGGCGAATTGCTGCGGCGTCGCGAATTTCCGGGTCGGCGCGAAGGCCTCGTCCGACTTGACCAGCGCCTCGGTGACGGCCTTGAGGTCGCCATGCGTCGCGACGAAGGTCGCCGCGAGACGGTCGACCAACGGCTTCGGCGGGTCGTCGGCGACGAAATGACGGGCGAGCTTGAAGGCGATGTGGTGCGCCGTGGCCGGGCTCGACGCGAGATCATGCAGGACGGCGAGCCCCTGGCCTTCGTTGCCGATCGTGTAGACGACATCCTCGCGATAGGTACGCCCCATCACGCGCTTGTCGCCGGGCTCGTGCAGGCCGGGATTGAACGCGAAATCGCCGGCGCTCGGTCGGGCGCGATCGCGCACGAAGGTCCAGCCGGTCAAGACTTCGGCGAGAGAGGTGACATCGGCCTGCGAATAGCCACCGCCGACGCCGACGGTATGCAGTTCCATCAGTTCGCGGGCATGGTTCTCGTTGAGACCGACGCCGCGCTTCTTGCCGACCGGCGAATCGGGACCGACGGAACTCGCATTGTCGAGCGAGAGCAGCATCGCGGGATGGCGCGTCGCCGCCAGCAGCATGTCCTCGAAGCGTCCCTGCACGAAGGGCCGGATCGCCTCGCGCTCGAAATTGCCGGCGAGGCCGCGCACCATCTCGTCCTTGTCGCTCTGGACCGCGAAGTGATTGGCCCAGAACTGGACGAGCCGTTCGGTGAAGCCGATCTCGGCGCCCTGCACCGCCGCGATGCGGCGGTTGATCTCGTCGGCATAGATCTGGCTGGCGACGCTCGGATTGGGCTTCGGCTCCTTCGGCTTGGCGGCCGCGGGCGTCACCATCGCCATCGCGTTGCCGTCCATCGTCTTCATGGCATTGGCCGTCGCGTCCATCGGCCCGGCCGCCACCGCCGCTGCAGCCGGCGCCGCTCCCGGACGCGGGATCGCGGGCTGGTCGGCGGCCCGCCGCTGCTTGCGGGCCTCCTGGTCCGACCGGATGGCCAGGAAGGCCTCGCTCGCGTCGGGATTGGCCTCCGGCCCGAGACTGTCCGGAGGTGGCATCGCGAGCTCGGCGAGGAGTGCGCCGCGCGGATCGCTGGCGATGCGCGCGGCATCGCCCGGCCTTGGCCCGAGCCCGAATCGCTTCAGTGCGACGATCGCTTGTTCCACTGTCATCCGCCCGCCTCTTCGGTTGGGGTCTGCCCAGTCCCGGTGACGTAACGAGCCGGAAGCGGCGGCCCTACGCGGCGTTCCGAAAAAAGCGTGCCGGCCGGCCCGGCGGGGCTATGTTGTCCCCGTTGATGTCCACAGCTGGACATCCGCGATTCGCCCGGGCGCAAGCAGCATTGCGGCGGCTCGCGACTTGCTGTTGATTGCGGGGTGTCCTGCGTCGGGCGCCATGAATCGTGCGCCGGCGCATTGCGTTCGCCACTCCCCCGGCTTCGTTAGACATCACCGGATTGAGAGCGAGGACGATGAACCTTCCAGCACGTGCTCTGCCGCAGCAGGCCCAGGATTTCTACCGCCAGCCGCCGCACAATATCGAGGCCGAGCAGGCGCTCCTCGGCGCGATCCTCGTCAACAACGAGGCGTTCTACCGTGTCTCCGATTTCCTCGAGCCGGTTCACCTCTACGAGCCGATCCATCGCCAGATCTACGAGGTCGCCTCCGGCATCATCCGCGCCAACAAGGTCGCGACACCGGTCACGCTGAAGACCTTCCTGCCCGCCGATCTCGCCATCGGCGACATGAATCTCGCGCAGTATCTCGCCCGCCTCGCCGCCGAGGCGACGACGATCATCAATGCCGAGGATTACGGCCGCGCGATCTACGACCTCGCGCTGCGCCGATCGCTGATCGGCATCGGCGAGGACGTCGTCAACATCGCCTATGACGCGCCGATCGACATGCCGCCGAAGGCGCAGATCGAGGACGCCGAGCGGCGGCTGTTCGCGCTCGCCGAGACCGGGCGCTATGACGGCGGCTTCCATTCCTTCGAGGAGGCGCTGAAGAACGCCATCGACATGGCCAGCGCCGCCTACCAGCGCGACGGCCATCTCTCGGGCATTGCCACCGGGCTCGACGATCTCGACAAGCAGATGGGCGGGCTGCAGCCGTCCGATCTCATCGTCCTCGCCGGCCGCCCGGCGATGGGCAAGACCTCGCTCGCCACCAACATCGCCTACAACATCGCCAAGACCTATCGCGGCGAACTGCAGCCTGATGGCTCGATGAAGACGGTCAATGGCGGCATCGTCGGTTTCTTCTCGCTCGAAATGTCGGGCGAGCAATTGGCGACGCGCGTCATCGCCGAACAATCCGGCGTCTCGTCCTCGCATATCCGCCGCGGTTCGATCGACGAGCGGCAGTTTGCCCGAGTCGTCGCGGCAGCGCGCGAAATGGCGCGAATTCCGCTCTATATCGATCAGACCGGCGGCATCTCGATCGCGCAGCTGACGGCACGGGCGCGGCGGCTGAAGCGTCAGCGCGGGCTCGACCTGATCGTGATCGACTATCTGCAGCTGCTCTCGGGCAGCGGCAAGCGCAGCGACAACCGCGTGCAGGAAATCACCGAAATCACCACCGGGCTGAAGGCGCTCGCCAAGGAACTGGCCGTGCCGGTCCTCGCGCTGTCGCAGCTCTCGCGCCAGGTCGAATCACGCGACGACAAGCGGCCGCAGCTCTCGGACCTGCGCGAATCCGGATCGATCGAGCAGGACGCCGACGTGGTGATGTTCGTCTATCGCGACGAGTATTACCTCAAGGGCAAGATGCCCAAGGAAGGCACCGAGGAATTCTTCAAGTGGCAGGCCGAGATGGAGCAGGTCGCCGGCATCGCCGAAGTCATCATCGGCAAGCAGCGCCACGGCCCGACCGGCACCGTCCAGCTGCAGTTCGAGGCCGAAGTGACCCGCTTCTCCAACCTCGTCCGCCGCGACCAGCTGCCGGAGTCGTATGAATAGGCCCGCGATGTCCGCCCTGCCCGTTCTCACCGATGCCTTCATTCCCGAACTGCCGAACCGCTACAACGGCAAGGTGCGGGAGAACTATGACCTTCCTGACGGCCGGCGCATCATCATCGCGACCGATCGGCTCAGCGCCTTCGACATCATCCTCACGGCCATTCCCTTCAAGGGGCAGGTGCTGACCCAGACGGCACGCTACTGGTTCGAGGAAACCGCCGATATCTGCCCCAACCATGTGCTCGCCTATCCCGATCCGAATGTCGTGATCGGCACGCGGCTCGACATCCTTCCCGTCGAGATGGTGGTGCGCGGCTATCTCGCCGGCACGACGAGCACGTCGGTTCTGACCAGATACCGCAAGGGCGAGCGCGCCATGTACGGCCTCACGTTGCCGGACGGCCTTCGCGACAACCAGAAGCTCGAACGGCCGATCATCACGCCGACCAGCAAGGCCTTCGACGGCGGCCATGACGAGCCGCTCACCGGCGCCGAAATCCTCGCCCGGAAGCTGCTGACGCCGGAGCAATGGGCGACCGTCTCGCGCTACGCTCTGGCATTGTTCGAGCGCGGCCAGCAACGGGCGGCAGAGCGCGGCCTGATCCTCGTCGATACCAAGTATGAATTCGGCGTCGACCGCGACGGTCGGATCGTGCTCGCCGACGAAATCCACACCGCCGACAGCAGCCGCTACTGGCTGGCCGACAGCTATGAGGCCGCCTTCGCCAAGGGCGAAAGGCCGCCGAGCTTCGACAAGGACTTCATCCGGTCCTGGGTCGTCGCGCGCTGCGATCCCTACACGGGCCCGATCCCCGCGATACCGCCCGAACTCATCGCCGAGACATCGCGGGTCTATGTCGCGTCCTACGAGCGCATCACCGGCAAGGCGTTCGTGCCCGATCTTTCGGGGCGACCAATCCTCGATCGCATCCGCGACAATCTCGCACCCTACTTTCCGGCATAGAGCCTCGCTCCGCCTCAACAGCCAAGACATGAAGAGTTCGCTCCTGTCGCAGGACTGCGTGTCTGATTCCCCTAAACGGATTCTCCAGGCTCGTAACGGAGCAGGTCGCCGGGCTGACAACCGAGGAAGTCGCAGATGCGCTCGAGCGTCTCGAAGCGGACGCCCTTCACGTGCCCGTTCTTCAGCAGCGAGAGATTGGCTTCGGTGATGCCGACATATTCGGCGAGATCCTTCGACGTGACATTGCGCTCGGCGAGGATGACGCCGAGCCGGACCTGAATGGGCATGTCCGGCTCTCCCTAGACGAACTGCTCGTTTTCGGCTGCGATGTCGGCCGCTTCAACCAGCACGGATGCGATGATTGCGACCATCGCCGCGAAGAACAGAGACAAGAGCGAATCCGATCCGACGCTGAGGACGAGGCTCCGCATCTGGCCGGGTGCGGCCGCGCTGAGCAAGAGACTCAACGCTGCGCCGGCCAGGGGCTTGAGCAGCACCGACGCAGCGACGCCCACGGCAAGTCCACGTAAGCCACGCGCCGCCTCGCCGGAGAAGATACGACCAGCCGCGAAACTGGCAAAACAGCGCCGGGCGCTCAGCAGTCCGAAACCCAGCGCGGCCAGCGGGATCATGGCAAGCGCGAAGGCGGCGAGGCGCGTCGAGAGCCCTATCTCGGCCGGAGGAGCAAGGCCGAGGCCTGCCTGGCGAAACAGTGCCTCAGCCGGCGTCAGCCACCAATAAACGAGCATCAGCACCGGGAGCAGGCCGGCCAGCGCGACGCTGAGGGTCGCCAATGCCGCGCTCACACCGCGCAAGCGGGTCATTCGGACCGAGCGCCCGGAGCTGGGGGCTTCAGTTCGGATCATAACGGGGTTTGCCATGGGAACTCTCCTCTCAGATCCCGAAGTTAGCCCCAATATTATTGTTTTACAATAATTTCTTTTTGTCTTACGGCTATCGGGCACATCTGGAGTTCGCGCATGAACGCTTTACGGACCATCCCCCTCGTCTTGGCCCTCGCGCTGCTGGCGCCTGCTGAGGGGACATTCACCTTGCTCCAGCCCGCAGCGGCGGAGCCATCGACACGCGGCGGCGCCATCTCGGTTGCTCAGGTCACCCAGATGCTCGATCAAGCCGCGCACAACCGCACCGCGCAGCAGGTGCTCACGGCCTATCTCGGCGCCATCGGCGAAACGGCGGGCGCGCTGATCGGTCTTGGCGACGGCGCCTGCCAGCGCCCGCTCTCGCTCTCCGCAGAGGACGCGCGTCACGCGATTGCCGGCGCCTCCGCTGCGGGGCAAGGGACGACGGTTGCAGCGACTCCGCTCATCGTTCGCGACATGCTGGCGCGGGCCGGATGCTGACGCGGATGACCGGCCCGCGCGCAGCGGCGTCGTCGCGCCGGGAGGCTCTACTTGGAACGCTCGGCATGGCTGCCGTGGCCGTGATCGGACCGCGAGCGGAGGCAGACGATTATCGGCCCGCGCGGTGCGCCGGCCGGGTCGCATATTCCGGCCCGCCCCTCCATGCGCCCGTCGACCCTGGACATCTCAAGCCGGTGCATGACCGACCGCTCTCGCGCGCGGCCAGCGGGCGTCTCGACGAGGCCTTCGTCAGGATTGCGGCCGCAACCTCGGCGGGGGCGCTCACCGCCGCCGTCGCGCTGCCCGGCGGCGTCTGGCACCGCACCGCGACAACGCCGGCGCATCCGCGATTCTGGTGGGCGAGCGTCGGCAAGACCTTTACGGCGGTCGTCGTGCTCCAGCTCGTCGAGGAAGGGAAGCTGACGCTCGATGGTCCCGTGTCGCGCTGGGTGAGTGGCGTTCCCAATGGCGATGTCGTCAGCGTGCGGGATCTGCTCGCGCATGTGTCGGGCCTCTTCAGCGCCAACGAGGATCTCCTCGTTCGAGCGCATCCCCGCTACCGCGATCCGTCGACCATGCTGGCGATTGCGCGCCGTCACGGCGCGATGTTCTGCCCTGGCGAGAAGTGGCGCTACTCGAACACCGGCTATGACGTCCTCGGCGAGATCGTGAAGAGGGTCGATGGCCGGCGGATCGACGAAGCGATCACGGCCAGGATCATTGCGCCGCTCGGCCTCGCCTCGATGCGGGCGCTCGCTCCGGGGAAGAGCCCCGATGACGTCGCTCCGGCGCTGCCGGCACAGGGCAGCGCGATCGATCCTAGCTTTGCCGGCGCGGCGGGCCCGATCGTGAGCGATGCCCACGACATGGCGATCGCGTGGTCGGCGCTGTTCGAGGGGCGCCTGCTGAAGTCGCCGGTCCTCAGGGAAATGACCGCGACCCTTTATCCGATGTTCGACCCCGGCACCTTCTATGGGCTCGGCATGATGGTGTTCGAGGTGCCTGACGGCCGCTCGACGCTGCGGTGGATCGGCCATGCCGGCGGAGCCCCCGGCATCAATGCGTTGGCGGCCTATGCGCCCGCCAACAAGGCGATCGTGGCCGTGGCGCTGACAGGCTCGGGCTCCGCCGCCGCGGCCGCAAACCTCCTCCTGAAATCACTCGCGCCGGCGAAGCGGCCGAACTGAACCGGGAAAGGGGCGACGGCAGAACGCCCCACTCGTCTTGAGAGCGTCACCCTGGAACTGCAGGGCTGCAACCGGCGCCTCGTTGCTCGCTAGCTTTTCGGCTGCAGCAAGTCCCAGAGATTGCCGTAGAGATCCTCGAACACCGCAACCGTCGCATAGACCTCATGACGCGGCTCCTCGTGGAACTTGACGCCGCGGGCGAGGAAGGCAGAGTGATCGCGGGCGAAGTCGCCCGTTTCGAGGAAGAAGCCGACTCGGCCGCCGGTCTGGTCGCCGATCCGCGCCGTCTGCGCCTCGCCGTCTGCCTTCGCCAGCAGCAGCCGCGCGCCGGCGCCGCCATCGGGGCCGACCAGCACCCAGCGCTTGCCGCCGCCGAGATCGGTGTCGGCGAGAAGCGCGAAGCCGAGCTTCCCGGTGTACCAGGCGATCGCCCGGTCATAGTCGTCGACGACGAGAGCGACGGTCGCGATGCGGCTGGCGGTCATGGATGCTCCGGGGATCGGGCCGCGAAAATCACGGCTTCTGCCTTCCCCCGCAATAATCTCGCCGCGAATCCGGGTAAAGTCCCGCCATGGAATCGAATGACGATGTGGGCGCCCGAGACTGGGGCAGCGGCGGTCGGCTGACCGTCGATCTCGCCGCGCTGGGGCGCAACTGGAAGACGCTCGCGACGCTTGCCGGCGACGCCGAGACCGGCGCGGCGGTCAAGGGCGATGCCTATGGGCTGGGGCTGGAGCCAGCGGCCCGTGCCCTCGCCCTGTCCGGCTGTCGCACCTTCTTCGTCGCACTGCCGGACGAAGGGTTTCGCCTCCGCGCCGCGCTGCCGCAGGCGGTGATCTATGTGCTGAACGGGCTCGCGCCCGGCGCCGCGCCGCATCTCGCGGCGGCGGATCTTCGCCCCGTGCTCGGCTCGCTCGCGGAGATCGAGGATTGGGCCGCCTATCGGAATGCCGGCGGCACCGGCCTCGCCGCGCTGCATGTCGACACCGGGATGAACCGCCTCGGCGTCACGCTCGACGAGGCGGCGCGGCTTTCCGGTCGCGCCGGCTCGCTCGGCCTCACGCTGGTGATGAGCCATCTCGCTTGCGCCGACCGGGCGGAGCATCCGCTGAACGCCAGCCAGCTCGCCGCGTTCCGGCAAGCGGCGGCGCTGTTTCCGGAGCTCCCCGCCTCGCTCGCGAATTCTGCCGGACTCCATCTCGGGCCGGACTACCGCTTCGATCTCGCCCGGCCCGGCATCGCGCTCTATGGCGGACGCTTCAGCCAGGAGCATCCGCCGCTCGAGACGGTCGTCCGCCTCGAGGCACGCGTGATCCAGGTCCGAGCGGTCGCGGCCGGCGAGACGGTCGGCTATGGCGCGATGCAAACCATGCCGCGCGCCGGCCTGATCGCGATCCTCTCGGCCGGCTATGCCGACGGCTATCATCGAAAAGCCGGCTCCAGCGATGGCGCTCGCGGCGCCAGCACCTATCTGAGGGGATGCCGTGCGCCGCTGGTCGGACGGATCTCGATGGATCTGATGGCGGTCGACGTGACCGACATTCCGGACGCCGCCCGCGGCGACCTTGCGGAACTGTTCGGACCGAATGTCCCGGTCGACGAGGTCGCCGGTTTTGCCGGAACGATCGGATACGAACTCCTCACCAGCCTCGGCCATCGCTATCGGCGGCACTATATCGGAGCGGCCTGAGGGCCAAGGGAACCTGATGGCAAAAGCTCGGCTCCAGTTCATCTGCCAGAATTGCGGCGCGGTCAGCCCGCGCTGGCAGGGCCGCTGCGAATCCTGCGGCGAGTGGAACACGCTCGTCGAGGAAAACACGACCGGCGGCATCGGCGGCGGTCCGCTCAAGCCCCAGAGCCGCGGCCGTGTCGTGGAACTGCAGGCGCTGGCCGGCGAGAGCAAGACGCCACCACGCATCGCCTCGGGCATTGCCGAACTCGACCGCGTCACCGGTGGCGGCTTCGTGCGGGGCTCGGCGATCCTGCTCGGCGGCGATCCCGGCATCGGCAAGTCGACGCTGCTGCTCCAGGCTTCGGCGGCGCTGGCGAAGCTCGGCCAGCGGGTCGTCTATATCTCCGGCGAGGAGGCAGTGGCGCAGGTGCGGCTTCGCGCCGAACGGATGGGCGTCTCGGCGGCTCCGGTCGCCCTCGCCGCCGAAACCAGCGTCGAGGACATCCTGGCGACGCTGGAGGCAGGCCCGCCGCCGGCGCTGGTGATCCTCGATTCGGTGCAGACCCTATGGACCTCGAGCGTCGAATCGGCGCCCGGCACCGTGACGCAGGTGCGCGCCTCGGCCCAGGCGATGATCCGCTACGCCAAGCAATCGGGCGCAACGATCATCCTCGTCGGCCACGTCACCAAGGACGGCCAGATCGCCGGGCCACGCGTCGTCGAGCACATGGTCGACGCCGTGCTCTATTTCGAGGGCGAAGGCGGCCATCACTTCCGCATCCTGCGCGCAGTCAAGAATCGCTTCGGCGCGACCGACGAGATCGGTGTGTTCGAAATGACCGGTGGCGGCCTTCGCGAAGTGCCGAACCCATCCGAACTCTTTCTCGGAGAACGCAACGCTGCGGCACCCGGCGCCGCCGTCTTCGCCGGGATGGAGGGCACACGGCCCGTGCTGGTCGAAATACAGGCGCTGGTGGCCCCCTCGCCGCTCGGCACGCCGCGCCGCGCCGTGGTCGGCTGGGACGGCGGCCGGCTCGCCATGGTCCTCGCCGTGCTCGAATCGCATTGCGGCGTGAAGCTCGGGCCGCACGACGTCTATCTCGCGGTCGCGGGCGGGCTTCGAATCAACGAGCCGGCGGCCGATCTCGCGGTGGCCGCGGCGCTTGTCTCATCGCTCTCCGGTATTGCTCTGCCGGCCGATTGCGTCTATTTCGGCGAGGTCAGTCTTTCCGGCGCCGTGAGGCCCGTCGTTCACGCCGCGCAGCGCCTGAAAGAGGCGCAGAAGCTCGGTTTCGCCAAGGCCGTGCTGCCCGTGCAGTCGATCGACAAGGACAATCGCGACACCGCGGGTCTTGTCGGGGTCGATCAGCTCGCCGGGCTCGTGGCGTCGATCGCGGCCTCCGGTCCGCCGGCGGCGCGACCGGCGATACGCGAGGCCAGCGAGCGGCGGCCGACCCCACGACGGACAGGGACGACCGGGTCCGAATAACGAAGCTGAGCTTGGCGATGCCTCCATCGCGAGGCGGTTCTAAGGGTCAACAGGGCGATGTCGGTCACCATCCTCGATGGCGTTGTCGTAGTCGTGGTGCTCATCTCGGCGTTGCTCGCCATGGTGCGCGGCTTTGTGCGCGAAGTCCTGTCGGTGGTGTCGTGGGTGCTGGCGGCGGTTGCGGCCTTCTATTTCTACAAGCCGCTCCTGCCCTATGTCGAACCCTATATCGCCAGCAAGAACATCGCGATCATCGTCACCGCCGCGGCCATCTTCTTCGTCGCGCTGGTGATCGTCAGCTATCTCGCGATGCGGATCTCTGATTTCGTCGTCGACAGCCGCGTCGGCCTGCTCGACCGGACGCTCGGCTTCGTCTTCGGAGCGGCGCGCGGCGTGCTGCTCGTGGTCATCGCCTTTGCGTTCCTCAGCTGGATCCTGTCCGATCGCCAGCCCGACTGGGTGGCGAAAGCGCAGACAGCCCCCATATTGAAGCGGCTCGGCGACCGTCTGGTGGCCGCGCTGCCCGAAGACATCGAGAAGTCGATCCAGGAGCGCCTGCACGGCACGACGCCTGAAGAGGCTGCGCCGCCGGTCGACGCTCCGGCGGATTCGCCCGATGCCACGACGGCCCCGACGCCGCCGGCACCGGTGCCCGGCACTGCTGCTCCGGCGCCGAAATATGACGGCACCGAACGCAAGGGCCTCGATTCTCTGATCGACGGCGGCGACGCGCCCGCCGACGCGCCGGCGGCCACGCCGGGGACGACCGGGGGGCAGACGAAACCGTGAGAGGCGCGCGGACGCATCACCGCCGCGACGAGGACCGTATGACCGAGTTTTCACTGCCGGACCTGCCCGCCGATGACGACGCCTTCCACGAGGAATGCGGCGTCTTCGGCGTTTTCGGGCATCCCGACGCCGCCGCGCTGACCGCGCTCGGCCTGCACGCGCTTCAGCATCGTGGCCAGGAGGCGGCGGGCATCGCCGCGCATGACGGGCGGCAGTTCTCGATCGAGCGCCATATCGGCCTGGTCGGCGACAATTTCACCCGCAAGGCCGTCATCGACCGCCTGCCGGGCCCGCGTGCCATCGGCCATAATCGCTATTCGACGACCGGCGGCGCCGGGCTTCGCAACGTCCAGCCGATGTTCGCCGAGTTCACCGGCGGCGGCTTCGCGGTCGCGCATAACGGCAATCTCACCAATGCGATGCTGCTGAAGCGCGAATTGCAGCGCCGCGGATCGCTGTTCCAGTCGACATCCGATACCGAGACGATCATCCACCTGATCGCGACCAGCAATCACGGCCGCCTGCTCGACCGCTTCGTCGACGCGATCCGCCGGATCGAGGGCGCCTATTCGCTGGTGGCGCTTTCCGAAAAGAAGATGCTCGGCTGCCGCGATCCCCTCGGCGTCCGGCCGCTGGTGCTCGGCAAGCTCGACGACGCGCATATCCTCGCCTCCGAGACCTGCGCGCTCGACATCATCGGCGCCAGCTATGTCCGCGACATCAATCCCGGCGAAGTCGTCATCATCACCGACGAAGGCATCGAGAGCCTCTATCCGTTCGAGCGCCAGCCGTCGCGCTTCTGCATCTTCGAATATGTCTATTTCGCCCGGCCCGATTCCTCGGTCGACGGGCGCGGCGTCTATGCCGTCCGCAAGCGGATCGGCAGCGAGCTCGCGCGCGAAAGCGGCGTTGACGCCGACATCGTCGTGCCGGTGCCCGATTCAGGCGTTCCCGCGGCGATCGGCTATGCCGAAGAAGCGAATATCCCGTTCGATCTCGGCATCATCCGCAATCACTATGTCGGCCGCACCTTCATCGAGCCGACAGATGCCATCCGCCACATGGGCGTCAAGCTGAAGCACAATGCCAATCGCTCGGTTCTCGCCGGCAAGCGGGTCATCCTCGTCGACGATTCGATCGTGCGTGGCACCACGTCGATGAAGATCGTGCAGATGGTGCGCGAGGCCGGCGCCAGCGAGGTGCATATGCGCATCGCCAGCCCGCCGACGACCGACAGTTGCTTCTATGGCGTCGATACGCCGGAGAAATCCAAGCTGATCGCGGCGCAGATGACCGTCGAGGAGATCGCCCGCTACATCAAGGCCGACAGCCTCGCCTTCGTCTCGATCGACGGCCTCTATCGCGCCGTCGGCGAAGCCCGTCGCGACGGCGCTCTGCCGCAGTTCTGTGATGCCTGCTTCACCGGGGAATACCCGACCCGCCTCGCCGACTACGAGGACCGGGGCAAGGTCCAGCCGCTGCCCCGGCTCGCCGAAGCAAGCTGAGGCAAGAGCCCCACGCCCCCCTCCCGAGCAGGAGGGAGGGAAACAATCGGCTGTGCACGGCATCAGGAAGCGCTTGAGCGGAGCCCTTTCCCCCCTTGCGGAGGAGAGATGGCAAGGGGACTTGTTCCCTTCCACTATAAAGACCTCGATCTGGGCAGGTCGCGGCGCAGCGTGCTAGTGGATGCCGCAGAAGAGCCCCTCGGAAGCGAGCATCGCCATGACCACCCCAGACCTTTCAGGCCGCATCGTCGTCGTTACCGGGGCTTCGCGCGGCGTCGGCTGGAACGCGTCGATCGCGCTCGGGGCGGCCGGTGCGCATGTGATCGCCATCGCCAAGACCGTGGGTGCACTCGAGGAACTCGACGACGCGATCAAGGCCAAGGGCGGCAGCGCCACGCTGGTTCCGCTCGATCTTCGCGATCTCGACGCGATCGACCGGCTCGGCCTGTCGATCTATGAGCGCTGGGGCAAGCTCGACGGTCTCTTCGGCAATGCCGCACTGCTCGGGCTGATCACGCCGGTGACCCATCTCGACCAGAAGGACTGGAACGACGTCATGACGGTCAACGTCACGGCGAACTACCGCCTGATCCGCTCGCTCGATCCGCTGCTGCAGCTTTCCGATGCCGGCCGGGCGCTGTTTATGACGTCGAGCGTCGCGACGAGCCCGCGGCCCTTCTGGGGCGCCTACTCGACGTCCAAGGCGGCGCTCGAGGTGCTGGTGCGGACCTATGCCGCCGAGGTCGCCACGACGGCGATCCGTGTCAACCTGTTCGATCCCGGCCGCCTCCGGACGCAGATGCGCGCCAAGGCCGCGCCGGGCGAGGACCCGGCGACGATCGCCCATCCGAGCGTCGTGGCGCCGGACATCGTGCGCATGCTGTCGCCGGGCTTCACCGATCACGGCACACGCTTCGCCTATCCCGATCGCAGCGTCACAAAGCTTCTCGGCTGAAGACGACCGGCGCCGGCACGCGCCGCGCAGCCGAAACAATCCGGAAAGCGCGAAGGGCGGCTCCGTCACCGGGGCCGCCCTTCATGTTCGTCAACGGGAGGCGCAGGCGCTACTGGTTGCCCTGCGAACCGGCCGAAACCGCTTCCATCACGCGCTGGAGATTGAAGCTGCCCGGCTTCTGGCGGGGCGGGAATTCGCGGAAGCTCTGCAGCCACTGCCCGACATAGGCTCCGGCGGGAGCGATCGCGAACATGCGATCGAGATACCAGCGCTGGAAGCCGACGGCGTTCTCTTCTTCGGCCCGCTCGAACGGATCCATGCGAAGATTGGTCAGCAGCGGGGCCCGCAGTTCCTTGAACGGATCCTGCCAGACGCGAAGACCGATAGCGTCCTGCTCCAGGAAGGTGATCTTCCAGTTGTCGTAGCGGAGCGCGGCGACGCTGCCGTCATCGGTCCAGTAGATGAATTCGTGACGCGGCCAGGGCTGCTCGCCCTTGAGGGCCGGCTCGAGATCATAACCGTCGAGATGGACCTTGTAGCTCCGCTTGCCGATGGTCGTGCCCTTCAGCAGTTCATCCTTCACGCCGGGGTTGCCGGCAGCGGCCACGAGCGTCGGCAGCATGTCCTCATGCGCGCCGATATCATTGATGACCGTGCCGGGCTTGATGACGCCGGGCCAGCGAATCAACGTGGGGACGCGGTAGCCGCCTTCCCAGTTGGTGTTCTTCTCGCCGCGGAACATCGTGGTGCCGCCATCGGGCCAGGTGAAGGTCTCGGCGCCGTTGTCGGTCGAGTACATCACGATGGTGTTGTCTTCGACGCCGAGCTTCTTGAGCTCGTCGAGAAGCTGCCCAACCATGGCATCGTGCTCGACCATGCCGTCGGCATAGACGCCGAGGCCGGTCTTGCCTTCGGACGACGGCTTCAGATGCGTGAAGATGTGCATCCGCGTCGAGTTCCACCAGACATAGAACGGCTTGCCGTCCTGGTGCGCCTTGTTCATGAACTCGAGCGCCGACTGGGTTACCTCCTCGTCGACCGTCTCCATGCGCTTGCGCGTCAACGGGCCGGTGTCGACGATCTTCTGGCCGCCGTCGGGGAGCGCCCAGGAGTGGATGACGCCGCGCGGGCCGAAGCGCTTCTTGAAATCGGCGCTGGCCGGATAGTCCGGATTCTCCGGCTCTTCCTCGGCGTTGAGGTGGTAGAGATTGCCGAAGAACTCGTCGAAGCCGTTGTTCGTCGGCAGCATCTCGTCGCGATCGCCGAGATGGTTCTTGCCGAACTGCCCGGTCGCATAGCCGAGCGGCTTCAGGAGCGTGGCGATGGTCGGGTCTTCGATCTTCATGCCTTCGGGCGCGCCGGGCAGGCCGACCTTGGTCAGGCCGGTTCGGATCGGCGACTGGCCGGTAATGAAGGCAGCGCGTCCGGCGGTGCAGCTCTGCTGGCCGTACCAATCGGTAAAGAGCGCGCCGTCCTTGGCGATCTGGTCGATATTGGGCGTGCGGTAGCCCATCATGCCCTGGTTGTAGGCGCTGATATTGAAGCCGCCGATGTCGTCGCCCCAGATCACCAGAATGTTCGGCTTCTTGTCCGCTGCCGACGCGGGCATCGCCACCGTGGCGGCGGCGACGACGAAGACGGCGGCACCGACCATGCCGTTCAGCATTCGTTTCATCATAGGATATCCCCCGAGCAAAGCGGGGCGGACATCCCCGCTCCGCGGTTGGCACCTCCCCCGAAGCGCCAACGGCAAGACCGGGCCGACATCCGCCCCGCCGATTGCCTATCACGTGCCGCAATGCGAGACTGTCTGCCGGCGGTCAATTCGGGGGAATTCATGACCACCTTCGAGATGGCGCGTGACATCGTTACGCGCGAAGGTTGGCTATCGGTGGTACCGGCATGGTTCCGCCAAGCGGTGCTCGACCGCTGCGTGATGCAACGGTTCGAGGCCGGCGAGAGTCTTTATCGCGTCGGCGACGGACCGGGCGGCATCTATGGGCTGGTCAGCGGTTCGGTGCGAATCACCATCGCGCCGGGCGACGAAGGCCCCTTTTTCGCCCATCTGATGCGGCCCGGCATCTGGGTCGGCGAGGGTCCGGCCCTTTCGGGACAACCGCGGCTTGTGGGGCTTTCGGCCGGTCGCGACAGCGAGGTGCTGTATCTGCCGCTCGCCGCCATCACCGCGATCGTCGAGGCTCAGCCGGCGGCCTGGCGCTTCATCGGCGGCCTGGCGCTGATCAATGTCCAGATGGCGATCGGCGTCGTGAACGATCTGATGATTCGCGACGACGCCAAGCGGTTCATCGCCACCTTGCTGCGGCTCGGAAGCTGCCGACAGGCGCTGCCGGCACGCACGCCGCCGATCCCGGTCGATGCCAGCCAGGAGGAGCTCGGCACCATGTCGAACCTTGCCCGCACCACCGTCAGCCTTCTGCTGAAACGGCTCGAGGCGGCGGGTCTGGTCGCGGCCGACTATCGCCGCGTCGTCATCCTGCAGCCCGAAAAGCTGCGGGCCATGCTGAATGACGAGCCGGCGACGAGCGTGCGTCGGACGGCGTCGCTCTAGCGACGCTTGTCCTTGTCGTCATAGGGGTTCTCGCCCTTGCGCATCACGAGGCGCAGCGGCACCGCCTTCAGGTCGAAGGCCTCGCGGAGACCGTTGACGAGATAGCGGGTATAGGCCTCGGGCAGAGCCTCGGGGCGCGAGCAGAAGGCGACGAAGGTCGGCGGCCGCGCCTTGTGCTGCGTCATGTAGCGCAGCTTGATGCGGCGGCCGGAAACGGCTGGCGGCGGATGATGCTCGAGCACGCCGGCGAGCCAGCGGTTGAGCGCCGCGGTCGGGATGCGTCGATTCCACGTCGCATAGACCTTGAGCAGTTCGGTCATCAGCTTGTCGATGCCCGAGCCGGTCAGACCCGAGAGCGGCACCAGCGGAACGCCGCGCACCTGCGGCAAGAGCCGCTCGGCCATCTCGCGCAGCTCCGCCATCGCCTTCTGGCGATCCTCGATCAGGTCCCACTTGTTGAGCGCGATCACCAGCGCCCTGCCCTCGCGCGCCACGAGATCGGCAATCTGCAGGTCCTGCTTCTCGAACGGCATCGTCGCGTCGAGCATCAGAACGACGACCTCGGCGAATCGGATCGAGCGCAGGGCGTCGCCGACCGAAAGCTTTTCGAGCTTCTGCTCGACGCGCGCCTTCCTGCGCATGCCGGCGGTGTCGAACAGGTTGATCCGACGGTCGCGCCAGACCCAGTCGACCGAGATCGAATCACGGGTGATGCCGGCTTCGGGGCCAGTCAGGAGCCGCTCCTCGCCGAGCATCGTGTTGATCAACGTCGACTTGCCGGCATTGGGGCGGCCGACGATCGCGACCTTGATCGGCTTGGCCGGGTCGATCTCCGGGAAGATCTCCTCGCCATCAGGACCGATGATGACTTCATCGCCGTCATCGGCCTCGTCCTCGATCTCGTCCTCGATGCGCTCGAAGGGCAGCAGCGCGTTGAAGAGATCCGCCATGCCCTGGCCGTGCTCGGCAGAGATCGCCACCGGCTCGCCGAAGCCGAGGCTGTAGGCTTCCATGACGCCGTCTTCGCCGACCTTGCCCTCGGCCTTGTTGGCGACGAGCACGACGGGCTTGCCGACCCGTCGAAGCAGGTCGGCGAAATGTTCGTCAACCGGGGTCACGCCGACACGGGCATCGATCAGGAACAGCGAGACATCGGCCTCGGCGATCGCGGCCTCGGTCTGCGCGCGCATGCGGCCTTCGAGACTGGCCGGATCGGCCTCCTCGAGGCCGGCGGTGTCGATGATGGTGAAATGCAGGTCGCCGATCCTGGCCTCGCCCGGGCGGCGATCCCGGGTAACGCCCGGCGTATCGTCGACCAGGGCGATCTTGGCACCGACCAGGCGATTGAACAGGGTCGACTTGCCGACATTGGGGCGGCCGATGATGGCTGCGGTGAACGACATGATCTCGTGCTTCCGGTTGGACCGGGCTGACCCGATCATGATAGCCCGGCGCCGCGCCGCCCGCCAATGGCCGGCAGGCGCCCAACACGCACGGTAGCGGCCTCGTGGTGCGAGGCCGCTGTCTGGAGTGGCCTCAGGCCTTGCCGCCTCAAGTCCTTCAAGACTTACGTCTTGGCGGCAGGAGCCTTTTCGCCGACCTTGGAGCGGATCAGCTCCAGCATCAGGTTGGCGCGCGCCTTGGTCGACTGCGGCGCCGCGGGATCGTCGGAGATATCCTTGAAGTAGCCGCGCGCCGCCTCGACGTCGCCGACGCGCCAGGCCGTCAGCCCGAGCAGTTCGCGCGCCGAATTGCGCCAGGGGCCGCCGGTCGCGGCGAGGTCGCCGATCCGGGCCTGCATGGCGGCGAGGTCGCTGGTGTCGACGAGCAGCATCGCAGCGCGCAGACGCGCCATCGACTTCAGCAGCGGCGGCGTCGAGCCGTCGGCCGCGATGGCGTCGAAGGCCTTGACGGCGTCATCGCTCTTGCCGGCGCCAGCCAGTTCGGCCGCGGCGCGGAAGCGCGCCAGCACCGGATAGCCGCCTGTGCCCGACGCGGTGAGGTCCTGAAGCGCCTTCAGCGCCTCCTCGCGCTTGCCGTCCTGGGCCAATTGCAACGCGGCGACGAAACGGTCGCCGGTCGCGGCGGCCTGCTGCTCGCGCCAATAGAGCCAGCCGCGCCAGCCGGCCGTCGCCACGACGATGAGGATCGCGACGAGGAGGACATAGGGCCCAAAGCGGCGCCACAGCCGCTTCGCCTGCTCCCTGCGCAGGTCCTCTTCGACTTCATGAAAGATATCGGTCATCGTTCCCCGTCCGGTCGCCGGTCAGCGGCCGGCACCATATAGAAGCGTCCCCCGACTGGCAAATGACGGAAAACCGTGGCGATTCCGGGCGCTTGCTCAGCGCTTCGGCTGGTAGACATTGTCTTCGCCGGGGAAGGAACGCGCCCGCACCTCCTCGGCATAGGCAGAGACCGATTCTTCGATCAGCGCGCCGAGCGCGCCGTAGCGCTTGACGAATTTCGGCACGCGCGGCGAGAGGCCCAGCATGTCCTCGAGAACGAGGATCTGGCCGTCGCAGGCCGAGGAGGCGCCGATGCCGATGGTCGGGATCGGCACGCGCGCGGTGATCTCGCGCGCCAGCGGCTCGACGACGCCCTCGACGACCATGGCAAAGGCGCCGGCGGCGGCGATGGCATCCGCATCGGCGAGCACTGCCGCCGCGCTCTCCTCGCTGCGGCCCTGCACCTTGAAGCCGCCCATCGTGTTGATCGCCTGCGGCGTCAGACCGACATGGCCCATCACCGGGACGCCGCGCTCGGCGAGGAAGCGGACGGTCTCGGCCATGTGGCGGCCGCCCTCCATCTTGACGGCGCCGCAGCCGGTTTCCTTCATGATCCGCGCCGCCGAACGAAAGGCCGCGGCCGGGCTCTCCTCATAGGAGCCGAAGGGAAGGTCAACCACGACCAGCGCATGCTTCGAGCCGCGCATCACCGCCTGGCCCTGCAGGATCATCATGTCGAGCGTCACCGGGACCGTGGTCTCGAGCCCGTGCATGACCATGCCGAGCGAATCGCCCACGAGCATGAAATCGACGAAGCGATCGATGATCGCCGCGGTATGGGCATGATACGAGGTCAGCGAGACGATCGGCGCGCCGCCCTTGCGGCTGCGAATGTCGATCGCCGTGAGGCGACGGCTGTTGACCTCGACGGACATGGTCATCTCCCGGAGCGTCTTGTTCTGGCTGGCCCTTAAGTAGGGTGAAAGCTGGCGCGGCCGAAGCGTTTTCTTGCCGTGGCAGCCATGCGGCCGTTGCACGGGCGGGCGATGACCGTCCGGGTCGCGGACCAGCTCCGACGGCTCCAAGAAATGGCTGTGCCGACTTACGAGTTGTTCAGCAGTTCGGTGCAATAGTCGCAAGAGATCGAAGATCGGCGACTGTCGAACGGATCGTTACTGCCATGCCTCTCCTGTCCTCCCTTCCCCGTCTGCTGGCCATCACCGCAGTCGTTCTTGCCCTTTCCGCGTTTCCCGCAGCCGCAAGGGCCGATGTCGTCGCGCGGGTCAGCCTCTCGGCGCAACAGATGATCGTCTATGTCGACGGGATCCCCCGTTATGACTGGGCCGTCTCGACCGCCCGTCGCGGCTATGTCACGCCGACCGGATCCTTCCGCCCGACCCGGATGAGCCGCATGTGGTATTCGAAGAAATACGACAATGCGCCGATGCCGAGCTCGATCTTCTTTCTCGGCGGCTATGCCGTGCATGGAACCGGCCATCTGAGAGCGCTCGGAACGCCGGCTTCGCATGGCTGCATCCGCCTGCATCCGGACAATGCGCGCCTGCTCTACGGTCTCGTCGCAGACGAGGGCATGAGCAATGCGCGCATTGTGATCACACGTTAGAAAAATCGACCGCGCCGTGCCGGTATTGGTGAAGATAGTCACTGACTGGACGGCAGCACTTCGCCTAGAACTTCTTCGAAGCGTCGGCGCCAGCGCTGTCGCCATCATCAACGCAACCTCAGAACCGGCTCCTCGCATCGCCATGTCCGTCCGTTCCGCTCTGCCCGCCCGATTCGCCGTCTCGGTCCGCTCCGCTCTGGTCCGCCTCGCAGGCGCCGCCGCTCTGGTCGCGGCGCTCGCCGCGCCCGCGGGCGCCAGCGTGTTGTTCCCGAAGCCGGCCAGCGTCTACGCCAAGGTCTCGATTGCCGACCAGCGGATGGAGGTCGTGATCAATCGCGGCGACGGCAAGAAGGAAACCTATAGCTGGAAGGTCTCGACCGGCCGCAAGGGCTTCGAGACGCCGCCCGGCCAGTTCCGTCCCGACTATCTCGACGAACTGCATCATTCGACGAAGTATGAAAACGCGCCGATGCCCTATTCGGTGTTCTTCAACGACGGCATCGCCGTGCATGCGACGACGGAGACGAAACGGCTCGGCAGCCCGGCGTCGCATGGCTGCGTGCGCCTCGATCCGCAGAACGCGGAGGTGTTCTTCCGCGCCGTCGCCGCCATCGGCATGGAGCGGACGGCGATCATCGTCGAGCAATAGCGGCGCGCGCCCTCAGGGGCCCGGCCGTCCGCCCGGCCCGCTGAATCCTCCGCGAGGCGGCGAGCTGGGGAACGCAGCGCCGGCGGCCCATCCCGGCGAAACCGAGAACGCAGAACGCCCTGTCGGCGAGACTGAACCTGCCGGGGCGCCCGGCTGCCCCGACGGCATGCCGTCCGGCAGTACGCCGGTCGGCTCCTGCGGCGGGTTGCCAAATCGCATGCCGTTGCCGTTCGTCATGCCCATGACACGACTGCTGCTGCCCGGTCCGATATCGATCGTGAGGAAAGACGGCTGATCGCCGCCCTCGGTCCCGATCTGGCGCGCGGTGTCCTCGATGACGATGCCGGAGCCGAGCTGGAGCGTGTCGCCGCTGCGGGAGACATAGGCCTCGATCGAGAGCGCCTTCACGCCTGCCCCGTCGGGAAGACGGTCGAGCGCGATGCTCTTCACCATCAGCCCGCGCGGTGTCCGCCGGCCGCGGACGACGACACGGCGGCCGTCGAAGCTGGCATCCGGCCCGAACAGCGTGAGCCCGCCGATGCTGAGCGTCCAGCCACGATAGACCGCCGGGCCGACGACCTGATCGGGTCGGCCTCCAGCCATTTCGACCAGACGAGCGCTGATCGTGCCATCGGGACGGCGAAGTCCGCTGATCGCGACGCGCTGGCCGAGGGTGAATTCCCGGCTGCCGGTGGTGCCGAGATGAACGCGCTGGCCGAGCACGATCATGCTCTCGCCCTCCAGCGCCTCGACCGGGCCGACGACCTCGCTGAGAATGTCGATGCGGTCGGTCGAGAGAATCCCGTCACGGCGACGGGCCACGGCCTTGACCACCTGGCCGATGCGCATGTCCTCGGGGCGGCTCGGACGACCATCGATCATGACAGCGACGTCGGACGCATAGGCGATGCGATCGCCGTTGACATAGATGCTGCCGAACCGCTGGATCGCGCCGATGAAGCCGATCGCATGCGGTTCGCCCGGCAACGCGCTGATGCCGGTTCCGCCGATCCCGCGATCGGACGGTGGCTTTTCATCGGCGAGGCCGGGTAGCACGCGCAGGCCGGCCGCTATCGCCAGCCCCCTGAGGAAGCCGCGCCGCGAGATGGGGAATCTGCCGCTCACGATTCGCCCTCCCCCGCGCCTGCCGCGGCGCTCGATCCATCGCCGTCAGTACCGCCGCCGACCTTCTCTGAATAGACATAGACACCGAAATTCCAGCGCCAGCCGCCGTCGGCGACGCCATCCGTCGCCGCATGCGCCTCGCGATTGGCGGTCGTCAGCGCCTCCATCGCAATTTCGCGCGAGCGCCGCTCGAGCATTTCGGCAATCGGCTGCGTCAGCCCGTCATAATGAACGGCCCGTTCGAGGAAGCGCGGCCGCTCGCCCTCGACATTGGCCACCGCCGCCGCGATGTGGTCGTGCAGGTTGCGGCCGAGATAATAGAGTTGCTGATCGCTGCCGCTCTTCGGCACGAAGGCCTGTTCGGCGAGGATGATGCGATCCTCGGCATCGCGCGTGACGAGGCCGCGATCGAGCCACTCGTCGAGCACGACGCGCGGACGCACGTCACGCGTCACCGACTCGACCAGACGATCGAAGGACGGCTCGACATCGGAGCCGCTGCGGGGCAGCGGCCTCGGCTTGCCGGCACCATCGGAGAAGTCGCTGTCGGCGAGCCAACGGGCCAGGATGCGGCTGGTGCGCGAGATCGACACCGGCACGATATTGACCGGCGCGCCGGCGCCGCGCAGCCGGCTCACTTCCTTGCGGTGGATACCGGTCAGGAGACTGACGCGGCTGTCGGTCTGGCTCTTCGACGTCAGCGCGAAATCATTCTCGGCAACGTTGACGTAGAGTTCGCGCAGGAGGTCGGCGAGCGCCGGGAAGGTCAGGCCGCTGCGGATCGCCAGGCGGACGAGCGGGCGCAGCAGCCGTGCAAGCGGGGCCTGCAGCCGCCCCGCCTCCAGTCCTGTCTGCTCGCCATCGGTCATCGTCCATCCCTGTCGCGATGCGGCTGCAACGCTGAGGCGCGCCGACACCGCAAAAGCACGCGCCGCGCGCTGCCGCGCCGGGCAGCTCCCCGCCCCTCCCTATAGCTCGTGTGATAAATTCCCACAATCCCGTGATCGAGGTTGTTTCACGATTGACGTGGGAAATTTTCCCACATATCTCTCGGTCATCGATCGCAACTGGTTCACGCGTCGCGATCGGCAGCCACCTTTCGGAGTGACGGCCTTGCAGAAGCTCTATATCGACGCGACGGTGCCCCTGCGCTGGGGTCCGCATCCCCCGGTCGGCATTCCGCGGGTCGAAAGCGCAATCGTGCGACAGGCGCTGCGTCGCGGCAGCGTGGCCGCCGAGCCGGGCGTCGACGACGTCCGGTTCTTCATGATCAACCGCAATGGCGAGGCCCGTTTTCTCGACAAGCGCGAGCTCACTTATCTCGGCGATCTCGTCGAGGGTCGCGTCGCCGCGATCGAATCGGCCGGCGGCGAGACCGTGGCCGCGCGGCTGCGCATCGTGCTGAAGGCGATCCGCGCCGGTGCGATGGGCACGGGCAAGGAGTTCGACCGCGTTTCCGCCTCCTACATCGCCGGCAGAAACGACCGCCGCGGCCTCGGCTACCAAGCGGCGAAGACCTTCATTCGCGCCGCCAAGCTCTTCGCCGGCCGGCCGGCGCCGACGCCCGAGAACGGGGCAGATCCGCTCGCCGATGCAGGCGCGTCCTGCTTCATCTCGACCGCAGGGCTGCACAGCCTCGCCAGCAGCGAGCGGAGCGAAGGCATCGCCGCGACCCTTGCGACGGTGCTGCATGATCTCATCCCGCTCGACCATCCGGATCTTGTCGACCGCAGCCATGCGCGCAATTTCGAGCGCGACGTCGCCTGGATGTTCGCGCAGTGCGACCGGATCATCACCGTTTCCGGCTACACCGCCGAGACGGCCCGCCAATACGCAGCGGAAAACGCGATCGCCTCCCCGCCTTCCGTCGCGGTGTCACGGCTCGGCTCCTTCCTCAAGGAAGGCCTGCGCCAGAAGGCGCTCGAGCCGATCGCGGCGCTCTCCGGGCAGCGCTTCGCGCTCTATTGCTCGACGATCGAGATCCGCAAGAACCACATCATGCTGTTGAAGACCTGGGCGCGGCTGATCCCGATCCTCGGCGATCGGCTGCCGAAGCTGGTCTTCTGCGGACGCTGGGGCTGGATGAACGAGGAAGTCGAGGCCTATCTCGCCGCTCATCCCGAACTGCAGAGCCATCTGGTGCTCCTGTCCGACATGAGCGACGCGCAGCTCGGCTGGCTCTACGCCAATGCCGACTTCGGGCTCTATCCGTCACTGGCCGAGGGCTGGGGCCTCGGCGCCGCGGAGTGCCTCGACTACGGCCTGCCGGTGCTGATTTCGGATACGCCCTCGCTCGCCGAGGCGACGCAGGGCCTGATGCCGGTCATCCGGAGCGACGATGCCGATGGTTGGGCGGCGGCGGTCACCCGTGCCGTGACCGAGCCTGGCTGGCTCGAGGACCTGACGCAGCGGATCATGGTCGGTTACCGGCCGATCTCGGAAACGCAATTCAGCCGGCGGGTGCTTGCCCTCGTCGCCGGCGAGGAAAGCGAGCGCGGCAGCACGAGCGCGGCAAGGGCTGTTCCCCCCAGCCCGGTCCTCGCCAGGCTGCCGCGTCTCGCGGCTTGGCGGAAGCCCGGCCGCCCCGCCGAGCCGGCCAGCCTCGAGACAATGGCCGGCGCGCGATAGCGGCACCGCAGCACTCCAGGCTCAGTCCGGGCCGTCGTGGCGAAGGCGGCTCGCACGGATGGCGTCGCGATTCGCCAGTGCCCACTCCGCCAGCTGCCGGACCGGCTCCGACAGCGACCGGCCGAGGTCGGTCAGGCGATATTCGACCTGCGGCGGGGTCGTCGGATAGATTGTACGCTCGACCATGCCGTCGCGTTCGAGGGCCCTGAGGGTCCGTGCCAGCATCTGTTGCGACACGCCGCCGACGGCGCGCTTCAGCGCATTGAACCGCAACGGTGCTTCCTGGAGCGCCACCACGACCTGCACGGTCCATTTGTCGCCGACGCGGGCGAGAATTTCGCTGACGCCCTGGCAGGCGGGCGCTTCATCGTCCGATGCAGTCCCATCCATGTGACCATGTCCCAAAAAGATGCGTTCTTGCGGGGCCATTTCTGGTCGCCTATCGGATCCTAGTCAACATTTGTGACTAGCCCGCGCGTCTCCAGTTCTCAGGATCGCGCCCGAGAGGATGATCATGCCCATTCCATCCGATACTTTGGCCACGGTAATTTCCGCAGCACCGGTCACTGTCCCCGCGCCTGGACGTGGCACCGACCTGCAACTGCGCGTCTCCGCGCCCGCCACCGGTCATGACCTGCCGGTCATCCTGTTCTCGCATGGCTACGGCTCGTCGATGGACGGCTACGCGCCCCTGGCGCAGCATTGGGCCGGCCATGGGTTCGTCGTGATCCAGCCGACCCATCTCGATTCGCGCCGGCTGCGCCTCGACGCTGACGATCCGCGGCAGCCAGTGATCTGGCGCATCCGCGTCGACGACATGAAGCGCGGCCTCGACGCACTCGACCGGATCGAACAGGCGGTGCCGGGCCTCGCGGGGCGAATCGATTACAGCCGCATCGCGGCAGCCGGTCATTCCTTCGGCGGCCAGACGGCCAGCCTGCTCCTCGGGGCACAGATGGTCGGTCCAGATGGTAGCGAGGGCGAGGACCTGTCCGACCCGCGCATCACCGCCGGCATCCTCTTGGCCTCGGGCGGCCGGGGCGGCGCCGATCTCAGCGACTACGCAGCCGAGCACCTGCCCTATCTCAATACTGATTTCAGCCGGTTGACGACGCCGGCGCTGGTGGTCGTCGGCGACAATGATCGCTCGCCGCTCACGCGCCGCGGTCCAGACTGGTTCGCCGATCCGTTCCATCTCGGCCCGGGCGCCGTCGCGCTGCTGACGCTTTTCGGCGGCGAGCACATGCTGGGCGGCATTTCGGGCTATGACGCCGCCGAAACGACGGACGAAGATCCGGAGCGCGTCGCGCTCGTCCAGCGTGTCAGCACGATCTTTCTCAAGAGCCGCTTTACGCCGGGCTCCTTCGCCTGGCCCGAGGCGGCGATGCCGCACCAGCACGATCCGCGCGGACGCCTCGACACCAAGTGAGCGCTGGCCCGCCGCGCGGCGGCGCTAGTTCCAGAAGACGTTGCTGACCTTCTCCGGGGTCCAGCCGAGGATCGTGTAGGAATACCAGAGGCCGAACAGCAGGATGGCGCTGATGATCGAGGTGACGATCGCCTTGCGGATCAGCATCGGCTGCCAGGGCGCGCTCGGCGGCGTGCCGAGCGTGACTTCGCCCTGCTCGTCCTGCGTGCGGATGCCGAAGGGCAGGATCATGAAGATCACCAGCCACCAGATGATGAAATAGATCGCGATCAGGCTGTAGAAGCGCATGGCGTGTCAGGCCTCCTCGAGTTCGACCAGCGTGCCGGCGAAGTCCTTGGGGTGCAGGAACAGCACCGGCTTGCCATGCGCGCCGATGCGCGGCTTGCCGTCGCCGAGGACGCGCGCACCGTCCGCCCGGAGCTTGGCCGCGGCGGCCTCGATGTCGTCGACCTCGAAGCAGAGATGATGCACGCCGCCGGCCGGCTGGCGCTCCAGAAAGGCCGCGATCGGCGAGCCTTCACCGAGGACGCCGAGCAGCTCGATCTTGGTGTTCGGCAATGAGACGAACACCGTCGTGACTCCGTGTTCCGGGAGATCCGTCGGCGCAGAGACCGTGGCGCCAAGCCGGTCGCGATAGACCGCGACGGCGGCGCCAAGGTCAGGCACGGCAATGGCTACATGATTGAGCCGCCCGATCATGGCCTGCTCTCCAGCGGGGCCATCCTCTCGACGACCCTCGGGCTGCCGTCATACGGCGGCGACGAAGATCGTGCAAACGGGCTTTTTGCCCCAGACGTCGCGCACGGCCGCTCGAACGGCGCGCTTCAGCGCATCGCGGACCAGTTCGATGTCGCGGCGCCGCGCTCGCGGGATGCTGTCGATGGTGCCGATCACGGCGCTCATCACGATGGTCTCGAACGGATCGCCCGTCGGCCCGACCAGCGGCAACCCCGAAAGCGCCACCTCGGGATCACCGACGAGGCTCCCCTTGGCGTCGAGCACGACGGCAACGGCCACATGGCCGGCAAAGGCGAGCTTGCGCCGTTCCGGCACGCCGACGGCGTCGAGATCACCGATGATCGCGCCGTCCTTGTAGAGCCGACCAGCCGGAAGGTCGTCGATGGCCTCGGCCGTCCCCGGAGCGAGGCGGACGAGGACGCCGTCTTCGATCTCGATGATCCGGGGAACACCCTGCGCCTTGGCGAAGGCGGCATGGGCGGCCAGATGCATCGGCTCGCCATGGACGGGAATCGCGACCTGCGGCCGGGTCCAGCGATACATTTCGGCCAGCTCGTCGCGGCGGGGATGACCGGAGACATGCACCAGCCGGTCACGGTCGGTCACGACATGGACGCCGTTGGTGGCGAGCTGGTTGATGATGCCGTTGATCGACTTCTCGTTGCCGGGGATCGGCCTGGCCGAGAACACGACGGTATCGCCCGGCGACATGCCGATGAACTTGTGATCGTCGGCGGCGATCCGGGCCAGCGCCGCGCGTGGCTCGCCCTGGCTGCCGGTGACGATGGCGACGACTTTCGAGCGCGGCAGATAGCCGTAGGATTCCTCGTCGAGAAAGGCCGGCAAGCCGTCGAGATAGCCGAGCTCATGCGCGACCTGGCAGGCGCGATGCAGCGCGCGGCCGACCAGGACGACTTGGCGGTCGGCAGCGAGCGCGGCGAGCGCGATCGAACGGATGCGCGCGATATTGGACGCGAAAGTGGTGAAGAAGACCCGCCCTTCCGCTTCGCCAACCAGCTTCGTCAGCTCGCGCGCAACCTCCGATTCGCTCGGCGAGCGACCCTCGCGGAGTGCGTTGGTCGAATCACAGACGAGCGCGAGCACGCCCTCGTCGCCGATTTCGGACAAGCGGGCCGCGTCGGTGACCGGACCGATGACCGGCTCCGGATCGAGCTTCCAGTCGCCGGTGTGGATCACCGTTCCGAGCGGCGTCCGGATCGCCAGCGCCATCGGCTCGAGGATCGAGTGGGCGACCGCGATGAATTCGACGTCGAACGGACCGATCGCGATCCGCTGGCCGGGCTTCACGATGGTGACCGGGATCTCCGGCGCGCCCGGATGACCGGAGCGCTTGGCCGCCAGCAGGCCGGCCGTGAAGGGGCTGGCATAGACAGGAACCCTCAGCCGCGGCCAGAGATCGAGCAGCGCACCGAAATGATCCTCATGCGCGTGCGTGATGACGATGCCGGCGAGGTTGCCGCGCTCTTCCTCCAGATAGGCGATGTCGGGCAGGATGAGATCGACGCCCGGCAGGTCCGGCCCGGCAAAGGCGACGCCGAAGTCGACCGCCAGCCACTGCCGCGCATTGGATGGCCCGAGGCCATAGACGGCGAGGTTCATGCCGATCTCGCCGACCCCGCCGAGCGGCAGGAAGACGAACTCGTCGCCCTTGCTGCGCGCGGCCTTCATGCGCGCACCGTGGCGACGGCGCCGAAATGCACTTCGCCGGCGGCGACCGTCCGCATCACGCCAGCCGCCGAGCGGACGACGAGCCGCCCATGGTCATCGATCGTTTCGAACGAGCCGGAAAAGACGTCACTGCCGATACGAATTGCAACCTCCTGGCCGAGACCAGCGGCACGTTCGAGCCAGAGACGGCGAATGGTCGGAAAGCCGCGGCCGTTGTCCCAGAGCCGGACCAGACCGGCAAAGGCATTGGAAAGTGCGCAGAAGACGGCAGCCGCGTCGATGCCGAGACCAAGGCTCGCGAGCGAGGTCGCCGGATATGGCAGGCCCTCCGGCGTCGCGACGACATTGACGCCGATGCCGGCGGCGACGGCGAGGCGATCACCGGCGAGCGGCTCCGCCTCGAGCAGGATGCCGGCGAGCTTGCCGCCGTCGAGCAGCACGTCGTTCGGCCATTTGAGGCGGAGACGATCGGTATGGCCGGGGGCGCCCGGACCGTCGGAGCCATCGAGCGCAATGCGCACGGCCAGATCGGGGGCCACGGTACGCAGCGCTTCGTCGAGCGCGAGACCGGCAACGAAGCCGAGTGTGGCAGCACTGGCGGCATCATGCGGAACGACGAGCAGCAGCGTTGCAGCGAGATTGCCTGTTGGCGCTACCCAGGCCCGGCCTCTCCGGCCTCGACCTGCGGTCTGCTCGGTCGTCACGAACCAATGCGCGCCGGCATCGCCGGTCCGCGCTGCCGCGAGCGCATCCTGGTTGGTGGATGCGGTCGCAGGGAAGGCGGTGAGCCGGTAGCCGGCGCTCCGTGCTGTGGGGCCGAGTGCAAATTCCACGTCAGAAGAAGGTCTTGGCGGCGGCGCCCGCGGCCTGGCCGAGCGGGCCGGCGAAGAGGACATAGAGGATCACGAAGGCGCCCGAGAGGCCCAGCACGACGCGAAGCGCGCCGGACATCGGCTCGAACGCGCCAGCCGGTTCGTCGAAATACATGATCTTGACGAGCCGGAGATAGTAATAGGCGCCGACGACGCTGGAGAGCACGCCGATCACCGAAAGCGCATAGAGATTGGCTTCGATCGCGGCGAGGAAGACATAGAACTTCGCGAAGAAGCCGGCGAAGGGCGGAATGCCGGCGAGTGAGAACATCAGCATCGCAAAGATGAAGGCGATGACCGGATGGCTGCGCGAGAGGCCGGCGAGATCGCCGATCTCCTCGACCGCCTGGCCCTTGCGGCGCATGAACAGGATCACGGCGAAGACGCCGAGCGTCATCGCGACATAGATCGCCATGTAGAGAACGACACCGCGGACGCCGGCTTCGGTGCCGGCGGCGAGGCCGACCAGGGCGAAGCCCATATGGCCGATCGATGAATAGGCCATCAGGCGCTTGATGTTGCGCTGGCCGATCGCCGCGAAGGCGCCGAGCACCATCGAGGCGATGGCGACGAAGGTGATCACCTGCTGCCAGTCGGCGACGGCCGGCCCGAACGCGCCGACCATGGCACGCACGAACATCGCCATCGCCGCGGCCTTGGGCGCTGCGGCGAAGAAAGCGGTGACCGGCGTCGGCGCACCTTCATAGACGTCCGGCGTCCACATGTGGAACGGCACGGCCGAAACCTTGAAGGCGATGCCCGCGATCACGAAGACGATGCCGAAGACGACGCCGATCGAGGCCTGGCCGCCACTAAGGACCTTGGCAATCTCGGCGAAGCCGGTATGGCCGGTGAAGCCGTAGACCAGCGAGCAGCCATAAAGCAGCATGCCCGAGGACAGCGCGCCGAGGACGAAATATTTGAGGCCGGCCTCGGTCGAGCGCAGCGAATCCCGGTTGATGGCAGCGACGACATAGAGCGACAGCGACGTCAGCTCGAGGCCGAGATAGACCGCGATCAGGTCATTGGCCGATATCATCAGCAGCATGCCGAGCGTCGCGATGACGACCAGCACCGGATATTCGAAGCGATCGAACTTCTCGCGGCGCGCGAAATCGGTCGACATCAGGATCGCGAAGCCGGAACCGATCAGCGCCAGCACCTGCATGAAGCGGGCGAAGGGATCGAGCACGAAGCTGCCGGAGAAGGTGGTGCCATCAGGCGTCGCGAAGACGAGCGCGAGGCCGGCGATGATGATGAGGATCACCGCCAGCACGGTGACGAGGCCACTCGACCGCTCGCCGCGGAAGACGCCGACCATCAGCAGCACCAGCGCGCCGACGGCCAGGATCAGTTCCGGCAGGAAGGAAGAGAGGACCGGCAGAGGCGCGAGTTCCATTATTGAGCGTCCTGTTTCGTCACTCGGTTCGTCATCGGTCCGGCCAGCGCCGTCACGCGGCTCACTTGGCCGCCACGGCGAGCTTGCCGGCAGCCGAGAGAGCCGCCTGGTAGTTGGTGATGAGATTGTCGACCGAGGCCGACGTCACATGGAACACCGGCGTCGGATAGACGCCGAAGAAGACGGTGAGGATCACCAGCGGCACCAGGATCGCCACTTCGCGCCGCGACAGGTCGAACATCGACATCAGCTGCGGCTTGTCGAGCGGCCCGAGCATGATCCGCCGATAGAGCCAGAGGCCATAGGAAGCCGACAGGATGACACCGGTCGTGGCGAAGAAGGCGACCCACGTGTTGGAGCGGAAGGCCCCGAGGAGCGTCAGGAACTCGCCGACAAAGGACGATGTTCCGGGGAGGCCGACATTTGCCATCGTGAACAGAAGGAACACGGCGGCATAGAACGGCATCCGGTTCACGAGGCCGCCATAGGCCTTGATCTCGCGGGTGTGCATGCGGTCGTAGACGACGCCGACGCAGAGGAACAGCGCGCTCGCGACGAGGCCGTGCGAGAGCATCTGGAAGATCGCGCCCTCGACGCCCTGCGGGTTCATCGCGAAGAGGCCCATCGTCACATAGCCCATATGGGCGACCGACGAATAGGCGATCAGCTTCTTCATGTCCTCCTGCATCAGCGCGACCAGCGAGGTGTAGATGATCGCGACGACGGAGAGGGTGTAGATGAACGGGGCGAAATCGGCCGAGGCGAGCGGGAACATCGGCAGCGAGAAGCGCAGGAAGCCGTAGCCGCCCATCTTCAGCAGCACGCCGGCCAGGATGACCGAACCCGCCGTCGGCGCCTCGACATGGGCGTCGGGCAGCCAGGTATGCACCGGCCACATCGGCATCTTCACCGCGAAGGAGGCGAAGAAGGCCAGCCAGAGCCAGGTCTGCATGCCTGCCGGGAACTGGTGGTTCAAGAGCGTCGGGATATCCGTCGTGCCGGCCTGCCAGTACATCGCCATGATGGCGAGCAGCATCAGGACCGAACCGGCGAGCGTATAGAGGAAGAACTTGAACGCGGCATAGACACGACGCGGCCCGCCCCAGATGCCGATGATCAGGAACATCGGGATGAGGCCAGCCTCGAAGAAGACGTAGAAGAGGATCAGGTCCGTCGCGCAGAAGACGCCGATCATCAGCGTCTCGAGGATCAGGAACGCGATCATGTATTCGCGGAAGCGCTTCTGGACCGAGAACTTTGACGCGACGATGCAGATCGGCATCAGGAAGGTCGTCAGGATGACGAACAGCATCGAGATGCCGTCGACGCCCATCGAATAGCCGATCTTGTCGCCGAGCCAGCCCGCCTGCTCGACGAACTGGAAGCCGGCATTGGCGTTGTCGAAGTCCTTCCAGATCAACAGCGAGACCACGAAGGTGACGATCGTCGTCCACAACGCGATCCAGTAGATATTGCGCCGCGCGGCGGCGTCGTCGCCCCGGATGGTCAGGAGCAGCAGCGCGCCGACCGTCGGCAGGAAGGTGACGGTCGAAAGGATCGGCCAATCGGTCATTTCGATCTAGTCCTCAGCGCGCGAACATCATCCATGTGACCAGCGCAGCGACGCCGATCAGCATGGCAAAGGCATAGTGGTAGACGTAGCCGGTCTGCAGGCGAACGACCCGGTTGGTCACGTCGATGACCCGCGCCGACACGCCGTCCGGCCCGAACCCGTCGATCAGCCAGCCGTCGCCCTTCTTCCAGAGGAAGCGGCCGAGCCACTTGGCCGGGCGGACGAAGATGATGTCGTAGAGTTCGTCGAAGTACCACTTGTTGAGCAGGAAGCGGTAGAGGATCGGCTGCTCCTCGGCGAGGCGCTTCGGCACCGACGGCGCGACGATGTAGAACCAGAAGGCGATGACGAAGCCGATCACCATCATGAGGGTCGGCGCATATTTCACCAGCGCCGAGATCTCGTGCATCGCATGCAGGATGTGGTTGTCCGGCCCGGTGAACAGCGCACTCTTCCAGAACTCGGAATAGCCTTCGCCGATGAAGCGGCTCTCGAACAGGATGCCCGCGAACAGCGCACCGAAGGACAGCACATAGAGCGGGATCGTCATCACCGCCGGCGACTCGTGCACATGGCTCATCACTTCCTCGGACGCACGCGGCTTGCCGTGGAACGTGAGGAAGACGAGGCGCCAGGAGTAGAACGACGTCAGCAGAGCGGCGACCACCGTCATCGCGAAGCCATAGCCGGCGAAGGCGTTCTCGCCGACAAAGGCGCTCTCGATGATCGCGTCCTTGGAGAAATAGCCGGCCGTGAAGGGGAAGCCGGTCAGCGCCAGCGTGCCGATCATCATCGTCCAGTAGGTGACGGGGATCTTCTTCCTGAGCCCGCCCATCTTGCGCATGTCCTGCTCGCCCGAGACGGCATGGATCACCGAGCCGGCGCAGAGGAACAGCAGCGCCTTGAAGAAGGCATGCGTGAACAGGTGGAAGATGCCGACACCGAAGGCGCCGACGCCGAGCGCGACGAACATGTAGCCGAGCTGCGAACAGGTCGAATAGGCGATGACGCGCTTGATGTCGTTCTGGACGAGGCCGATCGTCGCCGCGAAGAACGCGGTGGTGGCGCCGAAGAAGGTCACGACCGTCAGTGCCGTCGGCGAGAGATCGAACAGCGGCGACATGCGCGCGACCATGAACACGCCTGCGGTCACCATCGTCGCGGCATGGATGAGCGCCGAAACCGGAGTCGGTCCCTCCATCGCGTCCGGCAGCCAGGTGTGAAGCAGGAACTGCGCCGACTTGCCCATCGCGCCGATGAACAGGAGGATGCAGACGACCGTCAGCGCGTCGAGATCCCAGGACAGGAAATGCAGCTTGGTGCCGACGGCGGAGCCGGCATTGGCGAAGATCGTGTCGAACTCGACCGAGTTGAACAGCACGAAGACGCCGAAGATGCCGAGCGCGAAGCCGAAATCGCCGACGCGGTTGACGACGAAGGCCTTGATGGCCGCGGCGTTGGCCGAGGGGCGCTTGAACCAGAAGCCGATCAGCAGATAGGACGCGAGACCGACACCCTCCCAGCCGAAGAACATCTGGACGAGGTTGTCCGACGTCACCAGCATCAGCATGGCGAAGGTGAACAGCGACAGATAGCCGAAGAAGCGCGGCCGATGCTCGTCGTGGCTCATATAGCCGATCGAGTAGAGGTGGACGAGCGACGACACGGTCGTCACCACCACCAGCATCACCGCCGTCAGCGTATCGACGCGGAAGGCCCAGTTGAAGGCGAGCGTGCCGGAGGAGACCCAGGGCAGCACCGAGATATGCACCGGCTCGCCCGTCGGGGCCGTGACCGTGAAGAAGGCGATCCAGGAGAGGATGGCCGAAATGAACAGGAACCCGGTGGTGACGATCTCGGCAGGCCGCGATCCCGGCGCCGCCGGCGCGTGATCACCATGACCATGATCGTCATGAGCATGATCGCCGTGCCCATGGCCGGCATGGCCGTGGGCATCGTGGCCATGATCGCCATGACCGTGGCCGTCGTCGCTGCCTTCGGCCGGCGCACCGACCATGGCGGCGCGGTAGCTGCCCGAAAGCGCGATCACGCCGGCAATGATGGCGCCGAGCAGCGGAAGGAAGACGATCGCGGAGTACATCGGAGCCTCAGCCCTTCATCAGATTGATGTCTTCGACCGCGATCGAACCCCGATTGCGGAAGTAGACGACGAGGATGGCGAGGCCGATTGCCGCCTCTGCCGCCGCGACGGTGAGCACGAACAGCGCGAAGATCTGGCCGACGAGATCGCCGAGGAACGAGGAGAACGCCACGAAGTTCAGATTGACGGCGAGCAGGATGAGCTCGACCGACATCAGGATGACGATCACATTCTTCCGGTTCAGGAAGATGCCGAACACGCCGATCGTAAACAGGATCGCCGCGACCGCGAGGTAATGAGAGAGACCGATCTGCATGGTTTTGATCCCGTTCCCTCTCTAGACGCCCTGGCCGGGCTTGACGGCGTGCAGCTCGACGGTCTGCGAGCGGTGCACCTGGTCGGCGATCACCTGGCGCTTGACCTTCGGCTTATGACGCAGCGTCAGCACGATGGCGCCGATCATCGCGACCAGCAGCACGAAGCCGGCCGACTGGAAGAAGAAGATGTAGCGCGTGTAGAGCAGGTGCCCGATCGCGGCCGTGTTCGAGATCTTGGCCGGATCCGGGATCGGCGAGACGACGGTGCCGATGATGTTCGGCGCGAAGGCCCAGCCCGACAGGACGATGAGCAGTTCAGCCAGCAGCACGACGCCGATCAGCGCCCCGACCGGCAGATATTGCAGGAAGCCCTGGCGCAGCTCGACGAAATCGACGTCGAGCATCATGACGACGAAGAGGAACAGCACCGCCACCGCGCCGACATAGACGACGACCAGCAGCATGGCGAGGAATTCGGCGCCGAGCAGCACGAAGAGACCCGCCGCATTGAAGAAGGCGAGGATCAGGAACAGCACGGAATGAACCGGGTTCCGCGAGGAAATCACCATCAGGCCGGAGGCGATGGTGATCGCGGAGAACAGGTAGAAGAAGATGGTCTGCATGATCATGATCGTTCACCGATACGGCGCATCGATGCTGATGTTCTGGGCGAGCTCTCGCTCCCAGCGGTCGCCGTTCGCAAGCAGCTTCTCCTTGTCGTAGTAAAGCTCCTCGCGCGTCTCGGTCGCGAACTCGAAGTTCGGTCCCTCGACGATCGCATCGACAGGGCAGGCTTCCTGGCAGAAGCCGCAATAGATGCACTTCACCATGTCGATGTCGTAACGGGTGGTGCGGCGCGTGCCGTCATTGCGGCGCGGGCCGGCTTCGATCGTGATCGCCTGTGCCGGGCAGATCGCCTCGCAGAGCTTGCAGGCAATGCAGCGCTCCTCGCCGTTCGGATAGCGGCGCAGCGCATGTTCGCCGCGGAAGCGCGCGCTGACCGCGCCCTTCTCGAACGGATAGTTGAGCGTCTTCTTCGGAGCGAAGAAATAGCGCATCGCGAGGAAGAAGGCCGAGACGAACTCGGTCAGGAAGATCGATTTCGCAGTCTGGTCGAGGCGCATTAGGGAGCCCATCCCATGATCTGGAGAACGGCGGCGACCACGACGACCATGCCGAGCGAGATCGGCAGGAAGATCTTCCAGCCGAGACGCATCAGCTGGTCGTAGCGATAGCGCGGGACGAAGGCCTTGACCATGGAGAACATGAAAAAGACCAGCAACACCTTCAGCACGAACCAGACGATGCCCGGCACCCAGGTGAAGGGCGCGATGGCGAGCGGCGGCAGCCAGCCCCCGAGGAACAGGATCGTCGTCAGCGCGCACATCAGGGTGATCGAGACATACTCGCCGAGCATGAACATCATGTAAGGCGAGGAGCCGTATTCCGACATGAAGCCGGCAACGAGCTCCGACTCGGCCTCGACCAGGTCGAAGGGCGGCCGGTTGGTCTCGGCGAGCGCCGAGATGAAGAAGATGATGAAGAGCGGGAATAGCGGGATGAAGTACCAGTCGAGGAAGCTGCCCGGCAGGCCGATCATCGTGCCGAGCCCGGTGCGCTGCGACAGCACGACATCGGAGATGTTCAACGATCCGACGCAGAGCAGGACACCGACCAGCACGAAGCCGATCGACACCTCATAGGAGACCATCTGGGCGGCGGCGCGCAGCGAGGAGAGGAACGGATATTTCGAGTTCGACGCCCAGCCACCCATGATGATGCCGTAGACGCCGAGCGATGAGATCGCCAGGAGGTAGAGCACGCCGACATTGATGTTGGCCATCACCCAGCCGGGATTGAACGGGATCACCGCCCAAGCCGCCAGGGAAAGGGTCACGGTCACGAGTGGCGCCAGCAGGAAGATGCCCTTGTTGGCGCTCGACGGGATCACCGGCTCCTTCAGGATGAACTTGAGCAGGTCGGCAAAGGACTGCAGCAGGCCGAAGGGGCCGACCACGTTCGGTCCGCGCCGCATCTGCACCGCCGCCCAGATCTTGCGATCGGCGAGCAGGATGAACGCGATCGAGACCAGAAGCAGCACGAGCAGGAGAAGGCTCTGCCCGACGAGAATGGCGCCGGGGATCAGGTAGCCGGTGACGAAGCCGTTCATGCGCGCCTCACTCCGCTGCCGCTGCTGCCGCGACCCGGCCGGCCGCCAGCGCGGAGCATTCGGCCATGACGGCAGAGGCGCGGGCGATCGGATTGGTCAGGTAGAAATCGGCAATCGGGTTCTTGAAGGTGGTGGTGACGAGCGGACCGGCCGTCCGGCCGAGCGCCTTGACATCATCGACGCTGGCCGGCTCGACATGATCGAGCGCCTGCAGATGCGGATGCGCCGCATAGAGCGCCTTGCGCAGTTCGCCGAGCGAGTCGAACGGAAGCCGATGGCCGAGCACGTCGGAAAGCGCCCTGAGGATCGCCCAATCCTCGCGTGCATCGCCCGGCGGGAATGAGGCGCGGTTGGCGAGCTGGACGCGGCCCTCGGTGTTCACATAGGTGCCGGACTTCTCGGTGTAGGTCGCGCCCGGCAGGATGACGTCGGCGCGATGGGCGCCGTTGTCGCCATGCGTTCCGATATAGACGACGAAGGTCGAACCAAGCGCCTCGGTGTCGATCTCGTCAGCGCCGAGCAGGAACAGGACGTCGAGCGCCCCGGCCCCGGCCGCCTGGACGAGACCCGCCGTATCGAGCCCGCCTGCCGACGGCACGAAGCCGATATCGAGGCCACCGACGCGCGAGGCAGCGGTGTGAAGCACGGCAAGGCCATTCCAGCCGGCGTCGCGGCCCTCGGCGGAAGCAATCGCTGCCGCCGTGGCGAGCACGGCCGAACCGCCCTCGCCTGCCAATGCACCCTGGCCGACGATCACGATCGGCCGCTTGGCCTTGGCGAGCGCCTCGCCAAAGGCGAGCCGTCCTGCGGCGATCTCATTGAGCGTATCGGTGCCGGCGCCGAGATAGTCATAGGGATACGTCAGATCGGCCGCTTCGCCGATGACGCCGACCGCAAGCCCGCCGGCGCGCCAACGCTTGCGGATGCGGGCATTCAGCACCGAGGCCTCGCGGCGCGGATTGGCGCCGATGATGAGGATCGCGTCGGCCTGCTCGATGCCGGCGATGGTCGGGTTGAAGATGTAGCTGGCGCGGCCCTTGGCGGGATCGAGCGCGGCGCCGTCCTGACGGATGTCGAAATTGCCGGAGCCGAGCGCCACCAGCAGCGACTTCAACGCAAAGAGATCCTCGACCGAAGCGAGATCACCGCCGAGAGCGCCGATCCGGGCCGGGGTCGTCGCCTTGACCTTGGCCGCGATCGCCGCGAAGGCCTCGCTCCAAGAGGCCGGGCGCAGCTTGCCGCCGACGCGGACATACGGCTTATCGAGGCGCTGGGTCTTGAGACCATCCCAGACGAAACGCGACTTGTCGGAAATCCACTCCTCGTTCACCGCCTCGTTGACGCGCGGCAGGATGCGCATCACTTCGCGGCCGCGGACGTCGACGCGGATGTTGGAGCCGACCGCGTCCATGACGTCGATCGATTCGGTCTTGACCAGTTCCCAAGGCCGGGCATGGAAGGCATAGGGCTTCGAAGTCAGCGCGCCGACCGGGCAGAGATCGATGACATTGCCCTGCAGTTCAGACGACAGCGCCTGCTCGAGATAGGTCGTGATCTCGGCGTCCTCGCCGCGGCCGATCAGGCCCATCTCGGAAATGCCGGCAACCTCGGTCGTGAAGCGGACGCAACGCGTGCAATGGATGCAGCGGTTCATCGACGTCTTCACGAGCGGGCCGATATACTTGTCTTCGACGGCGCGCTTGTTCTCGGCGAAGCGGTTCTTGTCGACGCCATAGGCCATGGCCTGGTCCTGCAGATCGCACTCGCCGCCCTGATCGCAGATCGGGCAATCGAGCGGATGATTGATCAGCAGGAATTCCATGACGCCTTCGCGCGCCTTCTTCACCATCGGCGACTTGGTGAACATGACCGGCGGCTCGCCATTCGGCCCCGGCCTGAGGTCGCGGACATTCATGGCGCAGGAAGCCTGCGGCTTCGGCGGCCCGCCCTTCACCTCGACGAGGCACATCCGGCAATTGCCGGCGATCGACAGCCGCTCATGGAAGCAGAAGCGCGGCACTTCCGCGCCGGCCGCTTCCGCCGCCTGCAGCAGCGTGTAGTCCGGCGGGACGTCCACTTCGATGCCGTCAACAATGATCTTGGCCATCAGCCGCTCTCACAAATCCGTATCGACGTGACCAGGACGTTTCCCGGTCCGCTCGAAGCGATCTTCCAGGCAGCCCCTCGGCGCACGACGCCATCGGGACCGACTTCGACATCCGCCATCCGGGCCACCTGCCCATCGACGCCTTCCACCGTCAGGACGACCGGGTCGCCCTACTCCGCCGCTTCCATCATCTCGCGCTCGACCGGCTTCGGATTGGCCGAATAGAGGTCGATCCGCTCTTCGATGAGCGGGCGGAAATGACGGATGAGACCCTGCACCGGCCAGGCCGCGGCATCGCCGAGCGCGCAGATCGTGTGACCCTCGATCTGGGTCGTGACCTGCAGCAGCATGTCGATCTCGCGCTTCTCGGCCTCGCCGCGTGCCATGCGGTCCAGCACGCGCCACATCCAGCCGGTGCCTTCGCGGCACGGCGTGCACTGGCCGCAGCTCTCATGCTTGAAGAAGGCCGAGATGCGCGCGATGGCGCGGATCACGTCGGTCGACTTGTCCATGACGAGGACGCCGGCGGTCCCGAAGCTCGACTTCACGGCACGAGTGCCGTCGAAATCCATGATCAGCTCTTCGCAGTCCTTGGCCGGGATGATCGGGCAGGATGCGCCGCCGGGGATGATGGCGAGCAGGTTGTCCCAGCCGCCACGGACGCCACCGCCATGCTTCTCGATCAATTCGCGGAACGGAATGCCCATCGCCTCTTCGACGATGCAGGGCGTGTTCACATGGCCGGAAATGCCGAACAGCTTGGTGCCGACATTGTTCGGCCGGCCGATCGACGAGAACCAGGAGGCGCCGCGACGCAGGATCGTCGGTGCGACCGCGATGCTCTCGACATTGTTGACGGTGGTCGGGCAGCCATAGAGACCGACATTGGCCGGGAACGGCGGCTTCAGGCGCGGCTGGCCCTTCTTGCCCTCGAGGCTTTCGAGCAGCGCCGTTTCCTCGCCACAGATATAGGCGCCGGCGCCGTGGGCGACATAGATGTCCATGTCCCAACCATGGACGTTGTTCTTGCCGATGAGGCGCGCCTCATAGGCCTGGTCGATCGCGGCCTGCAGATGCTCGCGCTCGCGGATGAATTCGCCACGGACATAGATGTAGGCGACATGCGCACCCATCGCGAAGGACGCGATCAGCGCACCCTCGACGAGGTGGTGCGGATCGTGGCGAAGGATTTCGCGGTCCTTGCAGGTGCCCGGCTCCGACTCGTCGGCGTTGATGACGAGATAGTGCGGACGGCCGTCATTGACCTTCGGCATGAACGACCATTTGAGGCCGGTCGAGAAGCCGGCGCCGCCGCGGCCGCGCAGGCCCGACGCCTTCATCTGATCGATGATCCAGTCGCGGCCGGCCTCGAGGATCGTCTTGGTGCCATCCCAGGAGCCGCGCTTCAACGCGCCCTGAAGGCCCCAATCCTGGGCGCCATAGATATTGGTGAAGATGCGGTCCTTGTCAGCCAGCATGGTCCGCCCTCAATCCTTCTTGCCCGACTGAGACACTTCCGACTTGCCCTCGTCCGGCCGGACTGCCGGATCCGAGGCCGGCTTCGACTGGTCGACCTGGTTCGGAACCTTTTCCTTGTCCGCCTCGGCCGCGACCTTGACGGCCGGCGCGACGGGATCCTTCGCAGGCGCAGGATCAGCAGGCTTGGCCGCTTCAGCAGGCTTGGCTGCCTCGGCGACCTTCGCCTCTTCCGCCGCCTTCGCCTCTTCCGCTGCCTTGGCCCGCGCCGCGATCGCTTCCTTCGCGGCGGCGAGGCCCGCGCCCTGCCCGATCATCGAGCCGTCATAGAGCTCGGCGCTGACCAGCACGCGCTGGCCGCCGACCGGCATCGAATGGAAGCGGTCGATCTGCGGACCCGGCTTCAGCGGCTTTCCGGACTCGATGTCGTCGATCAGCGTGTTGAAGCTCTCGACCGTGAGGTCTTCATAGGTGTCCGGGACGATCTGTACCATCGGCGCGTTGACGCAGGCGCCGAGGCACTCGACCTCTTCCCAGGAAAGATCGCCATTCGCCGAGACATGGAACGGCTCGGCATGGATGCGGCTGCGGCAGACCTTGAGCAGCTCGCCAGCGCCGCGGAGCGCGCAGGGCGTGGTGCCGCAGACCTGGATATGCGCCTTCTTCCCCACCGGGGCGAGCAGGAACATCGTGTAGAAGGTCGCAATCTCGAGCACGCGGATGAAGGGCATGTCGAGCAGTTCGCCGACATAGCGGATCGACGGCTCGGAGACCCAGCCTTCCTGTTCCTGGACGCGCCAGAGGATCGGAATCACGGCCGAGGCCTGGCGGCCGGCCGGGAACTTCAGCACCTGCTTCTCGGCCCAGGCCATATTCTCAGGCGTGAACGCAAAGCTCGAGGGCTGCTCGGAAGCGAGACGACGGACGGACATCAGCGGTCAACCTCTCCGAACACGATGTCGATCGATCCCAGCACCGCCGAGACGTCGGCCAGCATGTGGCCGCGGCAGAGGAAATCCATCGACTGCAGATGCGCGAAGCCGGGCGCGCGGATCTTGCACCGATAGGGCTTGTTGCTGCCGTCGGAGACGAGATAGACGCCGAATTCGCCCTTCGGCGCCTCGACGGCGGCGTAAACCTCGCCGGCCGGCACGTGGTAGCCCTCGGTGTAGAGCTTGAAATGATGGATGAGCGCTTCCATCGAGCGCTTCATCTCTCCGCGCTTCGGCGGAACGATCTTGTTGTCGGTGTAGGAGACCGGACCCGACTTTTCCGTGCCGAGCAGCCGCGTGACGCACTGCTTCATGATCCGGATCGACTGGCGCATCTCTTCCATGCGGACGAGATAGCGATCGTAGCAATCGCCATGCGTGCCGGTCGGGATATCGAAGTCGAGCTCGGAGTAGCACTCATAGGGCTGCGAGCGGCGGAGATCCCACGGCGCGCCGGCGCTGCGCACCATCACGCCCGAATAGGCCCAGCGCCACGCTTCCTCCAGAGTCACGACGCCGATATCGACATTGCGCTGCTTGAAGATGCGGTTGCCGGTCACGAGGCGATCGAGATCGTCGAGGCGCTTCAGATAGGGATCGCAGAAGTCGCCGATGTCGCGGATCAGCGCCTCGGGCAGGTCCTGGTGGACGCCACCGGGGCGGAAATAGGCGGCATGCATGCGCGAGCCGGATGCGCGCTCATAGAAGATCATGAGCTTTTCGCGTTCCTCGAAGCCCCACAGCGGCGGGGTCAGCGCGCCGCAGTCCATGGCCCAAGTCGTCACGTTCAGCACATGCGAGAGCAGGCGGCCGATCTCGCTGTAGAGCACGCGGATCAGCTGGCCACGCTTCGGCACCTCGATGCCGAGCAGCTTCTCGACGGCGAGCGCGTAGGCATGTTCCTGGTTCATCGGCGCGACATAGTCGAGCCGATCGAAATAGGGCACGGCCTGCAGATAGGTCTTGGCCTCGATCAGCTTCTCGGTGCCGCGATGCAGGAGACCGATATGCGGATCGACGCGATCGACGACTTCGCCGTCGAGCTCCAGCACGAGGCGGAGCACGCCGTGCGCCGAGGGATGCTCGGGGCCGAAATTGATATTGAAAGTGCGAACCTGGGCTTCAGACATTCAGGGCCTCAGCTCGGCTTCGTTGCAGGCGGCGCGGATTCCTTGGCCTTCTCGTCGCCGGGGATGACGTAGTCGGTCCCCTCCCACGGCGAGAGAAAGTCGAAATCGCGGAATTCCTGGGCCAGTCGGACCGGCTCGTAGACGACGCGCTTCTGCTCGTCGTCATAGCGGACCTCGACATAGCCGGAGAGCGGGAAATCCTTGCGCAGCGGATGACCGTCGAAACCGTAGTCGGTCAGGATGCGGCGAAGGTCCGGATGGCCGGTGAAGAGAATGCCGTAGAGATCATAGGCCTCGCGCTCGAACCATCCAGCGCCCGGCAGGAGCGATGTGATCGAGGGGACCGGCGTGACCTCGTCGGTCTCGACCTTCAGGCGAATGCGGAGATTCCGGCTCGGGCTCGTCAGGTGATAGACGACGTCGAAGCGGTTTTCGCGCTCGGGATAATCGACGCCGCAGACATCGACGATGTTCACGAAGCCGCCCTTCGCGTCCGTCATCAGCCAGGCGACGACATCGGCGATCGCTTCGCGGGCGACGCTGACCGTCAGCTCGCCATAGGCGATCTGGTGGCCGAGGATCGCATCACCCTTGACCGTCGCGATATGAGTGCCGAGCTCGTTGAGCGTTTCGTCCATCTTGGTCCTCAGCGCTCGATGGTGCCGGTGCGGCGGATCTTCTTCTGCAGCAGCAGAACGCCGTAGAGCAGCGCCTCGGCCGTCGGCGGGCAGCCCGGAACATAGATGTCGACGGGCACGACGCGGTCGCAGCCGCGAACGACGGAATAGGAATAGTGATAATAGCCGCCGCCATTGGCGCAGGAGCCCATGGAGATGACGTAGCGCGGCTCGGGCATCTGGTCATAGACCTTGCGCAGCGCCGGGGCCATCTTGTTGGTCAGCGTTCCCGCGACGATCATCACGTCGGACTGGCGCGGCGAGGCACGCGGCGCGAAACCGAAGCGCTCGACATCGTAGCGCGGCATCGAGACCTGCATCATCTCGACAGCGCAGCAGGCGAGGCCGAACTGCATCCACATCAGCGAACCGGTGCGGGCCCAGGTGATGAGGTCCGACGCGGCAGCGACGAAGAAGCCCTTGTCGGCCAGTTCGCCGTTCACCTCGGTGAAGAACTGGTCGTCATGACCGATCGGACGACCGGAGGCATCGACGAGGCCACGCGGACGCTCGGCGACGAGCGGTCCCTTCACGGGCGCGGGGGTCGGGGTCAATCCCATTCGAGCGCTCCCTTCTTCCATTCGTAGACAAAGCCGATCGTGAGCACGCCGAGGAAGACCATCATCGACCAGAACCCGAACCAGCCGAGCGCGCCGAACGACACGGCCCAGGGGAACAGGAATGCAACCTCGAGATCGAAGATGATGAAGAGGATGGCGACCAGATAGAAGCGCACGTCGAACTTCATGCGAGCATCGTCGAAAGCATTGAAGCCGCATTCGAATGCCGAGAGCTTCTCCGAATCCGGATTGCGGTAGGCGACCAGGAAGGGCGCAATCAGCAGCGCCAGACCAATCACCATCGCAATACCAAAGAAGACGACGATCGGAAGATATTCGCGCAACAACGCATCCATGATCCGGCTCCGATGCTCCACCGGCCAAGCGGACGGTGCTGCGGCGCAACAGGCCGCCAAGCGCTTCACTTAGTTATCATATCGGACGACGGCGAAGCCATGAGACCTGCAGGCACGCCGGTCGAAAACGTAACGCGAGGCTTAGCGGAGGCCGTCAGACGTGGCAAGCCCCGTGCCACGTCCCATCGCCCCGGACCCGGCGGCATTGCGGCACGTTCTTGGCGGAAATTGGCGCATCCTGGAATTGGAACAAGGAAAACGATCGACCGCGCGGCGAAATGTCCCGCGACGCAGCCATCGTCGCGCGGGACGAAGGGCCGCCGCGACGCGCTCTTCCGCACACGGCTGGCATCTGGTTCTCTCGCTGCACGCCATCGGCCCTGAAACGGTTGATCGAGCACCGCCACGGAGGAATGAACGTGCCTGCCCCCTCCCCGCTCAGGACAGCGCTCAGCCGCGCCGTTGCCGCGGCCGGCCTCGACCGCAGCATGACCGAGCGGTCGCTCCGCTTCACGCTCACGGTGATGGCGCCGATCGGCGTCACGCTGTTCACCGGACGGGAGGTCTGGCTCGTCTATGCCATGGTGTCGGCCATCGTCTCCTTCGCCGGCGACGCCGGCGGTCCGCCACTCGCCCGACTCGGCTGGATGGCGACCGGCCCGCTTGCCCTCGCCGTCGGCCTGCTGCTCGGAGCCGCCGCGACAGGGCATCTCGCCGCCGTCTTCGCGCTTTCGATGGGGGCTGGCCTCGCCTATGGCCTCGTCGAGACCGCTCATCCACATCTTCTTCTCGCGACGCGCTTCTTCGCCTTCGGCATCGTCCTTGCGGGGCTTGTGACCGCGCCGGTCCCGGTCGATTTCCTGGCAATCCTGGTGATGCTCGTCTTTTCCTGGCTGGTCTCACTCGCCAGCGATTGGCGCGACGGCGCATGGCAGCCGCTCTCGGTGCCGCCGGCAGCCACCATCGGAATCAGTCTCAAGGGCAGCCGCGGTCCGCGCCTCGCCTTCGCGCTCGCCGTCATGCTGTCGATCGGCGCGGCCCTCGGCACCGCGGTGCTGCTCGGCTCGCTGCGCCCGTCCTGGACGTGCCTCACCGTCCTGCTGGTGATGCGTTCGGAAGTCGTCAGCAGCCTGAAGCTTGCCGCCGAGCGCGTGATCGGCACGCTCGGCGGCGTCGTGGTCGCGGTCGCCGTCACGACGATCGGCGATCATCGCTTCATCCTCGTCACCATGGCGATCGCCGCCTTCGTGCGATGGCCGGCGCAGCAGTTCCACAACGCGCTCGGCGTGTTCTGCCTGACGCTGTTCGTGCTGCTCATGGTCGAACTGATCGTGCCCGATCCGCACACCGCGATGCTGCTGCTGCATGAACGGCTGACCGACACCGTGATCGGCGCGATCGCGGCCGCCATCGGGCTTGCCGCATTCAACCGGCTGCAGCGCCATATCGGCCCCGTCATCGCCCCGCCGCGCGGTCCGCGACAGGAAGCCTGACCGGCCGGCCTCCTCAAAAAATCAACCATCTGGTAAAAAACGGGGAGAGATCGGTTCGCCCGCATTTTTTTGCTTTGCACGCGCGCTTGTGCGTAGCACAATTAAGGAGATGAGGCGGTGCTCTCCCCCGACGTGCCGGAAGCCCTCGCTGCAAGGCGTGCGGCTTTGCCCTTAGCGGCCCTCATCTCCTCCCCCGCCTGACTCGTCCTTGATCATGGACGGACGCCTGCGTTTCCGCAGAAAGCCAACGCTTTCGGCGGGTTTGGCATGGGAGATCGACGGGCTCGCTGGGGCTTGGTCGGCGGCAAGGACGGGACGCGGCAGAGGCCGACCGGATAGCGTCGGAAGCGTCCGCACTGGCGTCGCCGGGACCGAATCACTTGATACGCATCGCTGACAAATGTCAGCGAACAGGCGCGGCGCGTCAGTCGTCGATCGTTTGTGTGGTCCGGGGAGATAAATGGCGGGAGTGACGGGGCTCGAACCCGCGACCTTCGGCGTGACAGGCCGACGCTCTAACCAACTGAGCTACACCCCCGCTGGGGTCCCTCGTCGAGGGCCGCTGCGGCGCTTGCCGCGGCGTGTGGCGGTGAAGTACGGCACCGTTCCCGGCAAGTCAAGCGCGGCAGAGCAGGCTTGTGGATAAGCCGGCAGTCGGTCGCGGATCGCCGGCCGAACCGTGACGCTGCCGGTCGCATCGGCAGGACTGGCAGCGACGATGCACATCCCGCTCGTCCGAAATCACTTTGCCATGCCAGTGCTTTCCCCGACCGGATTCGCCGCGCCGGCTGCTGAGGCGGAACTCCAGCAGGTTTTCGGCGACCCCGCTTGGCGAAACACACCCCCGGCTGCGAAGGGCTGGCTCCTGTGACAGCCATCTCGGTCGACCAGTCTGTCGACGCGCTCGGTGAGGGCGTCATGCCGCTGCTGGAAGCCCCGCAGAGGCCGCTGGGCGGGCACCGCGCTGCGCGCCGCTGCGGCCCGACATCCGCGAAGCTCCACACAGCGCAGCGGCCTCGCCACAGCACTTGCCGTGCGGCGTGACGGCGACGTCTTCCGCCGGACAATGAATCCGCGCGGGGCGGATCGTGGCAGCGGCGGGGGACGGCGGAAGTCTCGCGTGCAAGACGACGATGACCGGCAGGGGCAACCGGGTTGCCGCACGGCCGCAAGGCACCACTGCCCGAGGGGTTTCGTGACGCCGAAACCGTTCATGCTGACAGGGGGCGGCCGCGAGCGGCGACTGGTGGGCGGTGAGAGACTCGAACTCCCGACATCCTCGGTGTAAACGAGGCGCTCTACCAACTGAGCTAACCGCCCGCCGCGTCGCGGCATCGCGGTGTCATTAGGCGATATCGCCGTCCGGTTTCAAGCCGGCTCGTGCCCTCGCCGTCGACCCTGCAAAGAAAAACGGCCTCGCGCCGAAAGGCGCAAGGCCGTCTTGAACAACGAGGCGGCCCTCGAAGGACCGCAGCGCCTTAGTTGACGGCGTCCTTGAGGCCCTTGCCGGCCTTGAACTTCGGCGTCTTCGAGGCGGCGATGGCGATCGTCTCGCCGGTGCGGGGGTTGCGGCCTTCGCTGGCGGCGCGCTCGGCGACGCTGAAATTGCCGAAACCGATGATCTTGACCTCGTCACCGGACTTCAGGGCAGCGGTGATCGCGTCGAACGTTGCATCGACAGCCTCCGCGGCAGCGGCCTTCGAAGAATTGGTACGCTCTGCAACGGCTGCGATGAGATCGTTCTTGTTCATGATGATCCTTTCCCTGGTCTCGGGGTCGATCCGCTTGAGTCGGAAGCGACCTTGGCGCGCTATCTCACCGAATTGCGCGGCTCTGGCAAGGGAAAATGGCTGTTTTCTGCGATTTTCAGCCAGAATCTCGTGAATTCTCAAACGAAAACGCCCGCTGGAGGGCGGGCGTCGTCGTTTCGCAGGCTCAGTTTGCCTAATGTGCCGTCAAGGCCAAACTTGCATCATCCTCGGTTGCGACCGGCTTGACCGCGTTTGCCTTGGCCTCGTCCCACACAATCGGGACCGGCTTGCGCACCAGAGCGTGGGCCAGGACGTCATCCATCCGGGCGACCGGAATGATGTCGAGGCCGTTCTTGACGTTGTCCGGGATCTCGGCGAGATCCTTGGCATTGTCCTCGGGGATCATCACCGTCTTGATCCCGGCGCGCAGCGCCGCGAGCAGCTTCTCCTTGAGACCGCCGATCGGCAGCACGCGTCCGCGCAGCGTGATCTCGCCGGTCATGGCGACATCCTTGCGGACCGGAATGCCGGTCATGGTCGAGACGATCGCCGTCACCATCGCGATGCCGGCCGACGGGCCGTCCTTCGGGGTCGCCCCTTCCGGAACATGCACGTGGATGTCGCGGCGGTCGAACAGCGGCGGCTCGATGCCGAAATCGACGGCGCGGCTGCGGACATAGGATGCCGCCGCCGAGATCGATTCCTTCATCACGTCACGAAGATTGCCCGTGACGGTCATGCGGCCCTTGCCGGGCATCATGACGCCTTCGATCGTCAGGATCTCGCCGCCGACTTCCGTCCAGGCGAGACCGGTGACGACGCCGACCTGATCCTCGAGCTCCGCCTCGCCATAGCGATAGCGCGGCACGCCGAGATAATCCTCGACCACCTGCTCGTCGACCGCGATCGACTTCTTCTTCGACAGCAGCAACTCCTTCACCGCCTTGCGGGCGAGCGTCGCGATCTCCCGCTCGAGGCTACGGACACCCGCCTCACGCGAATAGCGGCGGATGACGAAACGCAGCGCCTCGTCGGTGACCGAGAACTCGTTCGCGGCCAGGCCATGATTCTTCATGACCTTGGGCAACAGGTGCTTGTGCGCGATCTCGAGCTTCTCGTCCTCGGTGTAGCCGGCGATCCGGATGATCTCCATCCGGTCCATCAGCGGGCCGGGGATGTTCAGCGTGTTCGCCGTGGTCACGAACATCACGTTCGACAGGTCGTAGTCGACCTCGAGGTAATGATCGTTGAACGACGAATTCTGCTCCGGATCCAGCACCTCCAGCAGAGCCGACGACGGATCGCCGCGGAAGTCCTGGCCCATCTTGTCGATCTCGTCGAGCAGGAAGAGCGGGTTGGACTTCTTGGCCTTCTTCATCGACTGGATGACCTTGCCGGGCATCGAGCCGATATAGGTCCGCCGATGGCCGCGGATTTCGGCCTCGTCGCGGACGCCGCCGAGCGACATGCGCACATATTCACGTCCGGTCGCCTTGGCGATCGAGCGGGCGAGCGAGGTCTTGCCGACGCCGGGCGGACCGACGAGGCAGAGGATCGGCCCCTTCAGCGTGTTCGAACGGCTCTGGACCGCCAGATACTCGATGATCCGGTCCTTGACCTTGTCCAGGCTGAAATGGTCGGCGTCGAGAACCTCCTGCGCAAAACGCAGGTCGTTCTTGACCTTCGACTTCTTGCCCCAGGGAATCCCGAGCAGCCAGTCGAGATAGTTGCGCACGACGGTGGCCTCGGCCGACATCGGCGACATCTGGCGCAGCTTCTTCAGCTCGCCCTGGGCCTTCTCGCGCGCTTCCTTCGACAGCTTGGTCTTGGAGATGCGCTCCTCGAGTTCGGCGAGTTCATCCTTGCCGTCCTCCTGGTCGCCCAGCTCCTTCTGGATCGCCTTCATCTGCTCGTTCAGGTAGTATTCGCGCTGCGTCTTCTCCATCTGCCGCTTGACGCGGGAGCGGATGCGCTTCTCCACCTGCAGGACCGAGATCTCGCTTTCCATCAGCCCGAGCACGCGCTCCAGCCTTTCGCCGACCGTGCGGAGGGCGAGGATTTCCTGCTTCTCGGGGATCTTGATCGCGAGATGCGAGGCGACCGTGTCGGCGAGCTTGGAATAGTCGCTGATCTGGGTGACCGCACCGACAACCTCGGGCGACACCTTCTTGTTCAGCTTCACATAGTTCTCGAACTCGGACACGACCGAGCGCGCCATCGCCTCGACCTCGACCTTGTCGCCTTCGGCGTCGGGCAGAGGATGGGCATAGGCCTCGTAATAGGGCTCATGGTCGGTGTAGTTGCGGATCTCGGCGCGCGCGATGCCCTCGACCAGCACCTTGACGGTGCCGTCCGGAAGCTTCAGCAGCTGCAGCACGCTGGCGAGCGTGCCGATCGGATAGATCGCGTCGGGGGCCGGATCGTCATCGCCGGCATTCTGCTGGGTCGCCAGCAGGATCTGCTTGTCGGCCCGCATCACTTCCTCGAGCGCACGGATCGACTTCTCGCGGCCGACGAAGAGCGGCACGATCATGTGCGGGAAGACGACGATGTCACGCAGGGGCAGGACCGGATAGAGTTCGTCGCCGGGAGAGAGGCCGATCGAACGCTTCTTTTCGGATGTCATGCTCGTTCCTTTCGCGACCGAACGGCCCATTCTAGGCACCGTTCGGCTCATGGACGTTCCGGTCGAGACGGGCGGGAGGGGTCTCGGTCGACTCGTCGGTCGCTGCGTCTCACGACGCGTTACGCCATTAGGTGGCGTTGCAGCATATGGGTGTCAAGCACCGCAGCGGCCGCGACCTGAGCCTTCAACCGGGCGTGTCGATCCGGCGCGGGTTCAGGCCAATTGTGCCGGCCAAGGTCACGCCAGCGAAGCGCATTGCTGCTAGGCTGCCGGCGTGAGGATCGACCGATCCGACAACGGGAGCTGTTTCATCATGCGCGTTCACCTTCTCTCGAAGCTGGCGGCGGGTGCCGCCGCCGTCGCCATGTTGGCCGGCAGCCTTGGTCAGGCTGTCGCTTGCACGCGCACGCTCTATGTGAGCGATGACGGACTCGTGATGACCGGCCGGTCCATGGACTGGTCCGAGGACATGCACACCAATCTCTGGGCGTTCCCGAAGGGCATCGCCCGAGACGGCGCCGCCGGCCCGCAGTCACCGAAATGGGTATCGAAATATGGCAGCCTGATCGCAGCGGGCTACGATGTCGGCTCGGCCGACGGGATGAACGAGAAGGGCCTCGTCGCCAACCTGCTCTATCTCGCAGAATCCGACTATGGCGAGCCCGGCGACAAGCCGGCGATCTCGATCAGCCTCTGGGCTCAATACGTCCTCGACAACTTCGCGACCGTCGCTGAGGCCGTCGATGTCCTGGCCCAGGAACCGTTCCGCATCATCGCGCCGAAGCTTCCGAACGGTCAGGGTGCGCAGTTGCATCTGGCTCTCTCCGACGCGACGGGCGATAGCGCGATCTTCGAATATATCGGCGGCAAGCTCGTGGTCCATCACGGCAAGCAGTTCAACGTCATGACGAACTCGCCGAGCTTCGACCAGCAGCTGGCGCTCAATGCCTACTGGAAGGGCATCGGCGGCCTCACCTTCCTGCCTGGAACCAACCGCGCCGCCGACCGCTTCGCCCGCGCCTCGTTCCTCATCGAGGCGATCCCGAAAAAGGCCGACCCCGCCTATATCACCGCGGTGCCGGGCCAGAAATTCGCCTTCCAGGCGGCAGCGAGCGTGCTCGGCGTCATGCGCAGCGTCAGCGTGCCGCTCGGCATCACGACGCCCGGCCAGCCGAACATTTCCTCGACGCTATGGCGGACGGTGTCCGACCAGACGGACAAGATCTATTATTTCGACAGCGCCACGAGCCCGAACGGCTTCTGGGTGCCGCTTGCCGATCTCGATCTCAAGGAAGGCGCACCAGTGAAGAAACTCACCATCGCTGGCGGCAAGGTCTATTCGGGCAATGCGGCCGACAAATTCGTCGCAACGCCCTCGTTCACCTTCCTGCCCTCGACGGGCATGTAGCGGCTCGCGGCGGGCGAAGGGCTCCCCTGCCCTTCGCCGGCAGATTTGACGCGACGATCGGCATCAGCGGTCTCGCAAAAAAGCCCGGCGGAGCGATCCGCCGGGCTTTTCGCACTCGCTGCGAAGGTAATCCGCCTCAGGCAGTGGCCGTGGCGGTCTCTTCCTGCCGCTCGGCATAGATGTAGAGCGGACGAGCCTTGCCTTCGACGACCTCGGCCGAGATCACGACTTCCTGCACGCCGTCGAGGCCAGGCAGGTCGAACATGGTCTCGAGCAGGATCTGCTCCATGATCGAGCGCAGTCCACGCGCGCCGGTCTTGCGCTCGATGGCGCGCTTGGCGATCGCGATCAGCGCGTCGGGATGGAAGGTCAGGTCGACATTCTCCATCTCGAACAGCCGCTGATACTGCTTGACCAGTGCATTCTTCGGCTCGGTCAGGATGGTGATCAGCGCCGCCTCGTCGAGATCCTCGAGCGTCGCCAGGACCGGCAGACGGCCGACGAATTCCGGGATCAGGCCGAACTTCAGCAGATCCTCGGGCTCGACATGACGGAAGAGCTCGCCCGTGCGGCGATCCTCAGGGCCGGCGACGCGGGCGCCGAAACCGATCGACGTCGAACGGCCGCGATCGGAGATGATCCGCTCGAGACCGGCAAAGGCGCCGCCGCAGATGAACAGGATGTTCGTCGTGTCGACCTGCAGGAATTCCTGCTGCGGATGCTTGCGCCCGCCCTGCGGCGGCACGGAGGCGACGGTGCCTTCCATGATCTTGAGCAGGGCCTGCTGCACGCCCTCGCCCGACACGTCGCGCGTGATCGACGGGTTGTCGGACTTGCGGCTGATCTTGTCGACCTCGTCGATATAGACGATGCCGCGCTGCGCCCGCTCGACATTGTAGTCGGCCGATTGCAGCAGCTTCAGGATGATGTTCTCGACGTCCTCGCCGACATAGCCGGCCTCGGTCAGCGTCGTCGCATCCGCCATCGTGAAGGGCACGTCGAGGATGCGGGCAAGGGTCTGCGCGAGCAGGGTCTTGCCGCAGCCGGTCGGGCCGATCAGGAGGATGTTGGACTTCGCCAGTTCGACGTCGTTGTTCTTCGTCGCGTGGTTGAGGCGCTTGTAGTGGTTGTGCACCGCCACCGACAGCACGCGCTTGGCATGACGCTGGCCGATGACATAGTCATCGAGCACGGCGCAGATCTCCTGCGGCGTCGGGACGCCGTCGCGCGACTTCACCAGCGAGGACTTCGATTCCTCGCGAATGATGTCCATGCAGAGCTCGACGCATTCATCGCAGATGAACACGGTCGGCCCGGCAATCAGCTTGCGCACCTCGTGCTGGCTCTTGCCGCAAAACGAGCAATAGAGCGTGTTCTTGGTGTCGCTGCCGCTGACTTTGCTCATCCGTCTACCTCGCTGTCGTCAGGCCCGGGGAAGCGGGACGACTTCTCAAATGTCAGCCGGTTCGACGCTGCCGATCCGGTGGCCGAAACCCGGCCGTCTAAGGCCCCTCGCCGACGGACGCAATCGGCTGATTGCGATCCAACCATGCTAGTCGGGACTTGATCAAGACATACTTAACAACGCGGCCGGCCAAATCGAGACCCTGGCCCGGCCGGCCCGCTGCAAGGACTTCCCGGCTTAGCCGGTTCAGTCCTTCTTCACCTGGTCCAGCGCGTCGCGATTGCTCAGCACCTGGTCGATCAGGCCGAACGAGACGGCGGCGTCGGCGACGAGGAAATTGTCGCGCTCGAGCGCGTTCTCGATCGTCGCATAGTCGTTGCCGGTGTGATGGACATAGATCTCGTTCAGCCGGCGCTTGAGGCTCTCGACCTCGCGGGCATGAATGAGGATATCCGTCACCTGGCCCTGATAGCCGCCTGACGGCTGGTGCACCATGATCCGCGCGTTCGGCAGGGCGAAACGCATGCCCTTCTCGCCGGCGGTCAGAAGCAGCGAGCCCATCGAGGCGGCCTGGCCGATGCAGAGCGTCGAAACGGCCGGCTTGATGAACTGCATCGTATCGTAGATCGCGAGGCCCGACGTCACGACGCCGCCCGGCGAATTGATATACATCGCGATCTCTTTCTTCGGGTTTTCGGCCTCGAGAAAGAGCAACTGCGCGGTGATGAGGGTCGACATGTAGTCCTCGACCGGGCCGGTGACGAAAATCACCCGCTCCTTGAGCAGTCGGGAATAAATGTCATAGGCGCGCTCGCCACGGTTCGTCTGTTCGACGACCATCGGCACAAGCGTGTTCATATAGAGGTCGATAGGGTCTCTCATGATCTTCCTTCGGCGTCTCGAATTGCCACAGGCTGCATCCACCCACCCCGGCCGACCTCACTCGGTACGACCGATTCCCGGGGCGCTGGAGGACCATACATATGGTAGCCGGTACCGCTTCGGAAGAGGTGCCCTCGAAGGCACCGCCGCGCGAGACCGCGGCAGGATGACCGGCGCCGCAACCATCGAGGCCGCGGCGCCGGGGAATCATCGAACGCTGGCCGTCAGGCCTTTGGCTCGGCGTCCTCGTCTTCCTTCATCAACTCCTCGCGCGAAACGGTGCGATCGGTGATGTCGGCGAGACCGAGGACATGGTCGACGACCTTTTCCTCGAAGATCGGGGCGCGCAGGCTGGCCAGCGCTTCCGGGTTCTCCTTGTAGAAGTCGTAGACCTGCTTCTCCTGGCCGGGGAACTGGCGGATCCGGTCGACGAGAGCGCGCTGCACTTCCTCGTCGGTGACCTGGACATTCGCCTTTTCGCCGATCTCGGAGAGCACGAGGCCGAGACGGACCCGGCGCTCGGCGATCTTGCGATAGTCGGCCTTGGCGGCTTCCTCGGTCGTGCCTTCGTCGGCGAAGCTGCGGCCGGAACGCTCGAGATCCTGCGTGACCTGGCCCCAGACGTTCTGGAACTCCTGCTCGACCATGGTCGGCGGCAGTTCGAACGCATGCAGCTCGTCGAGCTTGTCGAGCAGCTGGCGCTTGACCTTGGTGCGGGTCAGGCCGCCGAGCTGGTTCTGCATCTGCTCGCGCATGGTCTCGCGCAGCTTGTCGAGCGATTCGAGGCCGAACTTCTTCGCCCATTCATCGTCGAGCACGGCTGCGACCGGAGCGGACACTTCCTTGACGACGACGTCGAAGGTCGCGGCCTTGCCGGCAAGATGAGCGGCACCGTAGCTCTCGGGGAACGTGACGTTGAGCACGCGCTCCTCGCCCGCCTTGGCGCCGAGAAGCTGTTCCTCGAAGCCCGGGATGAAGCGGCCCGAGCCGATCGTGACCTGGCCGTCTTCGTCGGCGCCGCCCTCGAAGGGCACGCCGTCGATCTTGCCGAGATAGGAGATGGTGACGCGGTCGCCATCGGCTGCCTCGCCGTCCTTCGGCTGGTAGTCAGCCGAATCACGGGCGAGCTTGGCAACCTCGGTCTCGACTTCCTCAGCCGAGATCTCGGCGACAGGCCGGTCGATCTTGATGCCGGCGAAATCGCCGAGCGTGAAGGTCGGCAGGACCTCGTAGGTCATCGTATAGGCAAGATCCTTCTTGCCTTCGAGCACCTCGCCGGCCTCGGCCTCGTCTTCCGGCAGCACGAAGCTCGGCTGCATGGCGGCGCGCTCGCCGCGCTCCTCGATCGTCTTGCGGGCGGTCTCGTTCAGGATGTTCTGGACGATCTCGGCCATGGCCGACTTGCCGTAGAGGCGGCGAAGATGCGCGGTCGGCACCTTGCCCGGGCGGAAGCCGTTCAGCTTCACCTGACCCTTGAGCTCCTCGAGCCGCGCCGCGAGGCGGCTGTCGAGCTCCGTCGCGGGGACCACGATCTTGATTTCACGTTTCAGGCCCTCTGCGAGGGTCTCGGTCACCTGCATGTTCAGCGCTTTCCGTGTGGTCGTTCGTTGAATTGGCGTTCCGCCGACGTTGTCCTGCCGGCATTTCTTGTCGTCATCGCGGCGCATTGGTGCGGGCGGAGGGACTTGAACCCCCACGGCGCAAGCCACTGGAACCTAAATCCAGCGTGTCTACCAATTCCACCACGCCCGCAGCAGCCATTGGGTCTGGTTCCCGGCCAAGGCGCCGCCTCTATAGCACCAGCAAGGGTCCGGTCAATCGAAAAGCCGCTGAAAGACGCGGGGCAGCGCGTCGGGGAGGTCCTCGGCGATGAGGCCACGGCCGAGGATCACCGCCGCCTCGCCATGAAGATAGGTCGCCGCGCTCGCCGCCTCGAAGGCGGGCATCGCCTGCGCCAGCAACCCGGCAATCATGCCGGCGAGCACGTCGCCCGAGCCGGCCGTGGCGAGAAAGGGCGGCGCATTGTCGGCGATCGAGGCGCGGCCGTCGGCTGACGCCACGACGGTATCCGGCCCTTTGAGCAGCATGGTGGAATGGGACCGAGCGGCCGCGGCCCGGGCACGATCGAGCTTGCCGGGCATGGTGGCGAGATCCGGGAAAAGCCGCGCGAACTCGCCGTCATGCGGCGTCATCACGACCGGCGCATTGCGGGCGGAAATAGCGGCAAACAGCTGGTCCGGCGCGTCGCGATAGGCGGAGATGGCGTCGGCATCCAGCACGACCGCAGCGGCGGAGGCAAGCGCCGCCTCGACCAGCGCGCGCGTCGCCTCCCCGCCGCCGAGGCCGGGCCCGATCGCCACGACATTGAGACGGGTGTCGGCGAGGAGCGTAGCGAGGCCTGCGGCACCCTCGATCGGCCGCAGCATGATCGCGGTGAGATGGGCGGCATTCTCGGCCAGCGCGTCGGGCGGCGAGGCCAGCGTCACGAGCCCGGCGCCGATCCGGAGGCCTGCCCGCGCCGCCATGCGTGCGGCGCCGGTATGCCAGGCGGGACCCGAAACGACCACGAGATGGCCCTTGTCATATTTGTGCCCGTCGATGCGCGGTACCGGAAAGCGCGGCAGCCACAGGGCTTTGCGATTCTGGAACGCCCGCGGCACGATCGCCTCCAGCACCTCCGGCCTGATGCCGATATCGACGACGCCGAGGCGGCCGCAGAGCAGCCGTCCGGGCAGCAGCATGTGGCCGGGCTTCGGCCGGAAGAAGGTCACCGTCTCCGCCGCCTCGACGGCGACGCCCATGACTGCGCCAGTCGCGCCGTTGACGCCGCTCGGCAGATCGACCGCGATGACCGGCGCAGGGGCGGCGTTCATTGCGCGGACGGCGTCGGCGACAGTCCCCGCGAGCGGCCGGTCGAGCCCAGCGCCGAACAGCGCGTCGATGACGACATCGGCCTTGTCGAAATCGAGCGCGGCGAGGTCGAGCACCTCGCCGGTCCACGCCTCTGCGGCGAGCGCGGCATCACCGCGGAGCGCGGCGCGATCACCGGCAAGACCGAGGCTGACGCGATAACCGCGCTCGGCGAGCAGCTTCGCCGCGACAAAGCCGTCGCCGCCATTGTTCCCCGGACCGCAGGCCACGACGACGCGACTGCCGAGGGGGCGACGCGCCGCGGCATCGGCCACCGCCCGTCCGGCCGCCTTCATCAGCGTGAAGCCGGGCACGCCGGCCGCGATCGTCGCGGCGTCGGCCGCGTTCATTTCCGCCGGCGTCAGCAATTCCGTCATGAGGGGTCATCTCCTGGCGGCGGCTCCCGACAGCCACGGCAGCCCGCGCCGACGCATGTTTTAGCCGCCGCCGGGCTTTGCGGCGACGAAAAAGCCAGTCGCTGCACAGAGTTTGTTCATTTGCCTATTGAAGCACCGACGCAGCCGCGCTTCATTGCCGGAGGTTGCCGGCGGGGGATTCCGGAAGCCCGATTTTTCGGCGTTTCCCAGATGACATCGACATGGCACGGAGCCTGCAAGCATAGGGGCATGGGCCGGTCGACCGGCCGTGGCCAGGTCAGCATCGGAGATGCGGAGGCAATGAAAAAGATCGAAGCGATCATCAAGCCGTTCAAGCTGGATGAAGTGAAGGAAGCGCTGCAGGAGGTCGGCCTCCAGGGTATCACCGTGACCGAAGCCAAGGGTTTCGGCCGGCAGAAGGGACATACCGAACTTTATCGCGGCGCCGAATATGTCGTCGATTTCCTGCCGAAGGTGAAAGTCGAGATCGTTCTCGGCGACGACCTGGTCGAGCGCGCCGTCGATGCCATCCGCAAGGCGGCACAGACGGGCCGTATCGGCGATGGCAAGATTTTCGTCTCCAACATCGAGGAAGCCGTCCGCATCCGCACCGGCGAGAGCGGACTCGACGCGATCTGACGTTCCCACTGGCATGCTTCGCCAGCCCTGATAATCTCTCAGACCGTATCCGGTGGGTGGCCGGCCGCGCCGTATCAGGCCGGGCCGGCCCCATGAGTCTGAGAGAGGACATCCGTCATGACGACCGCCAAGGACATCCTGAAGCTGATCAAGGATCAGGATGTGAAATATGTGGACTTCCGCTTCACTGATCCGCGCGGCAAGTGGCAGCACGTCACCTTCGACATCGACCTGATCGACGAGGAAATCTTCGCCGAAGGCACGGCCTTCGATGGCTCTTCCATCGCCGGCTGGAAGGCGATCAACGAGTCGGACATGACGCTGGTGCCGGATCCCGACACCGCCTTCATCGACCCGTTCTTCGCCCAGACGACGCTGGTCATCGTCGGCGACATCATCGATCCGATCTCGGGCGAGAGCTACAACCGCGACCCGCGCTCGATCGCCAAGAAGGCCGAGGCCTATCTGAAGCAGACCGGCATCGGCGACACCGTCTATTTCGGTCCCGAGGCCGAGTTCTTCATTTTCTCGGACGTCAAGTACAAGGTCGACCCGTATAATACGGGCTTCCGGATCGACGACCAGGAACTGCCGATCAATTCGGACACCGATTACGAGGGCGGCAATCTCGGCCACCACGTCAAGAAGAAGGGCGGCTATTTCCCGGTTCCGCCGATCGACAGCTACCAGGACCTGCGCGGCGAGATGCTCGCCCAGATGAAGGCGATGGGCGTCTCGGTCGAGAAGCACCATCACGAGGTCGCCTCGGCCCAGCATGAACTCGGCATCAAGTTCGCGCCGCTGACCCGCGTCGCCGACCATCTGCAGATCTACAAATATGCCATCCACCAGGTCGCCCAGGCCTATGGCAAGACGGCGACCTTCATGCCGAAGCCGGTGTTCGGCGACAACGGCTCGGGCATGCATGTGCACCAGTCGATCTGGAAGGACGGCAAGCCGGTCTTCGCCGGCAACCAGTATGCCGACCTCTCGGAGACCTGCCTCTATTATATCGGCGGCATCCTGAAGCATGCGAAGGCGCTCAACGCCTTCACCAATCCGTCGACCAATTCCTACAAGCGCCTGGTCCCGGGTTATGAGGCCCCTGTGCTGCTCGCCTATTCGGCGCGCAACCGCTCGGCCTCGGTCCGCATCCCCTACACCACCTCGCCGAAGGCCAAGCGCCTCGAAGTCCGCTTCCCGGACCCGACCGCCAATCCCTATCTCGCCTTCTCGGCCCTGCTGATGGCCGGCCTCGACGGCATCAAGAACAAAATCCATCCCGGCGAGGCGATGGACAAGAACCTCTACGACCTGCCGCCGAAGGAGCTGAAGAAGATCCCGACCGTCTGCGGCTCGCTGCGCGAAGCGCTCGACACGCTGCGCAAGGATCACGCCTTCCTGCTCGCCGGCGACGTGTTCACCCGCGACTTCATCGAGAGCTATATCGAGCTGAAGTGGGAAGAGCTGATGGCCTATGAAATGACGCCGCACCCGATCGAATTCGAGATGTATTACTCGGTCTGATCGGTCCGCCCCGGATCCGGCTGAAATCGGCGGAAATTCTGCCGGTTTCAGTCGGACGTTTATCCGAAATTCGGTAAAGATACGGGGGCCGCCGCAGGAGGTGCCATCCGCGAGGACATTGCTCCAGACACGGCCTGCGCCGTGAGTCCGATCGCTCGCACCAGAGCGCCGATCTTCTCATCATCCCGAGCGCGCTGGCCGGGACGCCGCGTCGGCAAGGCAATGCCGCCGTTGAATCTGCTGCCTGCTGCGTCACGAGGCACCCTGATCCGGTGTCCGCGAAACACGCAGCAGGGCAGTCAACTACGGTCCATTATAGGCGTAGCCTGAAGCGGGCGAGCGCACGACGCCGAGTTCATTGATGATGAGTTGCAGATCATCCTCCATCTCCCCGTGCCTCGGATAGCAGTCAGGGTGACAACTGTCGCTATGGTTCCAGTCGCCCGCGCTTTCGAACGAAAGGATCAGGCTGTAGCGGCGGTTTTCGTTGAGCGGCACTGGCACGAAATCGACCTTGACCGGCAGGGTCGCCTGTTGAGGACTATCGCCTTCCCAATTGTCGGTATTGAGGCTGGCCAGGCTGTCATAGAGCAGTTGGCTGTAGCCCTGATCGTCACTAATGGAGAGGCGCAGCCGCGTGCGCAGCCAGACGCCGTGGACTGATGTTGGCCTCCTCACGTCACACGTGCCGGACAAATAGACGAGCAGGCTGCCACTTTCTCCAGCGCTTGTGGCGAAGAAAGGGATGCTTGAGTTGCCGGACATCCCCGATCGGTCGTCCGAACTCGTGGAGACCAACCAATTCCAGGCAGGCTTGAACGCGGCGCCCGCTTTGATCGGCTGCGCGAAATAGTGATACTCAGGGTCCCAGATTACGCCATTACTGGCCAACATCTTGCCCCAGTCGGGCGGCGAAAAGCTCAGAGCTCGATTGGAAAAGAAAACGACGTCGCCATTCGCTTTGAATACGCGATCATCGCCCTGGAATTTGACGTCAGATGGAGATGGAAGCGTCGAATCGGCAAATTGCGGCCCTGGTCCGAGTGCGCTCCAGCCATCGAGGAAGTTGAATACTGTCAGCAACGGCTCATTGGCGTCGGCGATGAACGAATCGAGGGAGCCGAGCACCGCCCCCGCCCTCGGCACATAGGGCGCGAGCCGGGTCAGGCTGTAGACCATGGCCCTGCCCGTATCGTAGGGGCGGAAGGACGGAAGGTCCTTCGGATTGACGGATCGCAAGAAGACGGAGCCCTCGCCGCCGCCGAAATGCCAGCCCTGCAACACCATCAGCACGGAAGGGGCTGGCCACGTCTGGATGCTATTTGGGATGGTCACCGGCCAGTAGGCCCGAGCAAACTGCAGTCCGCGCGTTTGCGCCGGCGGCCGCAGCTGGGCGAAGTCCGTACTGACATCGGCCCAGTCGGTGCTCTGAAACTCGCTCACGCGGCCTAGAGTGGCCGCGACAGGGCGTTTCAGCTCCGGCCAGTTGCTGGACGCCCCAATGATCTTGTCCTCATAGAATTGCGGCAGATACGGAAAGAACGCTGAAACTTGCGGCGCCGCCCCGTGGGATCCGCGCTGCAAGACGCGCCCGTAGCATCCCGAGACCGCTGCACCCGCCGGCAACCCGCTCGGCGGTTGAAACGACACGGTCAGCGCGCGCGCCAGCACATCGGCGCGCAAGAGCCACTCCTGCGTCCCGGGCATCCAGTAGACGTGTTCAGGGCTGCGCGTCGGACCCGACGGCGCGGGCCTCGCCCAGACGAGCGCCATGCGCTCCATCGCATCGACATACTGGCTGCACTGCAAGGCGATAAGCCCGCCAATCTCTTGCTTGGCGGCCGCCAGTTTCGCACTGTCCGACCCGTCGCAGAACATCAGCACGGCCATCGCGCGCATTTCCTGCGCGACGGCGGCCGTGAACCAGGCTTCGAGCATCTGCGCTGAAGGCTCAAGCGAAGCGTTCGGCCCCTTCTGATGCAGCTTGGCGATCAGAAGGGTCGCCCATTTCTGAATCAAGCTCTCGCTCGAGCCAGCACTGACAGTCAGCTGGGCATGAATCTGATAAACCGCGTTCTTGACGGCCGCCCGCGCCTCCTGAAAATCGGCCACCGCCTGAGGTAATCCAGGGCGCGCCATGTTGGAGGGACGCAGCAAGCCTACCAGGTTTGCGTTGCTGGCGGTCAGGTCGCTGCCGAAGTAGCGGTCGATGGTGGCGTAAGCCGACTTCAGCGTCGTTTGGTCGATCTGCGCATAGGCATCCTTCAGACCGATATCGACAACATTCTGGAGTCCACCGATCTGGTCGGACAATTGGTCCAACCTCGTGTTCAGCGCCTGCATCTCGGCAAGCAACTGGTCCAGCTTTGAGTTGATTTCTTGCAGCTTGCTGTTGACGCCGCCGCTCCTGTCGATGCCGAGGAGCTCAGAAGCCTGCGACACGACAATACCGCCAACCAAGCCGCCGACCTGCCCGAGCGACCATTTCGCGAGCTGGCCGGCTATGCTGCCGCCATCTTCCTCGGCCGCTGCGGCGGCAAGCGGAATTGAAGTCAATGCCAGATTGACGAGCGGCGCCGTAGCTGCCGAGACCAAGAAAGCCCGCCGCGTCAGGCGCAAATGCGATGCAACCATCTTGGCCCCCACAACCGCGGTCCGCTTGATGCGACCGGCAGTCCCGAGCTGGATTTGGGCGCCGACGCTCCAGCTTGTCAATTGGATCGCGTGGATCGGAATGCCTGCATAGCCGAGACACGATTGACGGGGTCGCAAGACGCCTTGGCGTCAGTGCCCGCGCTTCCTCGGCAGATTGCCGGCGGTAGGCCTTCTGCGTCCTGTCGCGAATGAAATGTGAGCGCAAGTCCGGCGATCTCGCCGGGGTGCGCGGTGCGCTCCATCGACCAGTCTTTGAACGTAGCGCGGAAGCGATGCGCCGTGACGTTCACCTCCATGCAGCGCAGCGTCATCTCAAGCGGCATGTTCGACAGCGGGCGGTTCGGTCGGCGACCGGCGCGACCACCCCGTCAGCAATATGAGCGGTCCGGTCGCTGGCCCGGTCTCAACAGGTCGAGAATATGGCTAATTCTCCTTAAGTAGCTGATCTGGCTTCATTATCTTCACGACGACTTGCCACTTTGATGTTCGAGATGTATAGCTCGATCGGATCGGCCGAGCGCATCCCGGATGCCCGGACTCTGGCCTTCCCTGCGTCCGGGCTTTTTTCTGGCCCGATTGTTTCGCGGACGGCCGGCGAGCCGTTCCGCCCTCCTCCCGCTCCTCGCCGCTCCGGAGGTCTGCCATGCCTGTTCGCGACCGCTTGAAGATCGCCGTCGTCGGCGTCGGCAATTGGGGGCTGCAGCATGCGCGCGTGCTCGCCGCCCGCGACGACGTCGACTTCTGCGCCGTAGTCGGACGCAACGAAGAGCGGGTCGCCAGCCGCGCCGAAGCCTTCGGCGTGCATGGCTATAGAAGCATCGGCGCGATGATTGCGGAAGAACAGCCGGATCTCGTCACGGTCTCGCTTCCAAACGAACAGCATTTCGCGCCGACGCTAGAACTCATCGAGGCTGGCGTGGCGCTGCTCGTCGAGAAGCCGCTCGTCTTCGATCTCGTGGAAGCCGACCGGCTGCTCGGAGCCGCGGCGGAGCGCGATCTTTTCTTCGCCATCAACTTCAACCACCGCTATGCGCGCCCCGTCGCGATGGCCCGCCACGCCATCGCCGATGGCCGGCTCGGCGATATCGTCTTCGCGAGCTGGCGCTTCGGCGGCGAAGGCGGGACCAGCCATCCGTTCAACAACCTGATCGAGACGCAGTGCCACGGCTTCGACATGCTCGAAAGCCTGTGCGGGCCGATCGCCTCCGTGATGGCCGAGATGACCGACCTCACCGCGCAGGGATCGTTCCGGACGATGGCTCTGGCGCTCCGATTCGCCAACGGCGCCGTCGGCAGCCTGCTCGGCTCCTACGACACATCCTATGCCTATCCCGAGACGCACAGGGTAGAGATCAGCGGGACGCGCGGGCGGATTCTGATCGAGGATACCGTGCGGCGCTACAGCTACAGCGCGGCCGGCAGCGAAACGGCCGAGGTCTGGCAGGCGGGGTATTTCAACGATCGCGACCGCAGTTTCCATCTGACCTTCGACAGCCATATGGACGCCGTCATCGCCGCGCTCAAGGCTGGCGCGTCGCCGCCGGTGCATGCGCGCGCTGGTCGAAGGGCGCTGATGCTCGCAGACGCGGCGATCCGCTCATTCAGAAGGGGCGAACGCATTGCGGTGGAGACATCGAGCTTCGAACCGGGCGCTATGCCCCCGCTCAGCGCACCGCCGGCCAATCCATGAAAGCGTCGGCCTCATAAACGACGAGGGCCGGCGCAAGATCGCACCGGCCCTCGAAATGCTTCATCCGCCACGACGGATGAGGTGTCTGGTTTGCCTGCCTCTCCGGCGGGCATCAGTGGCTGCCGGCCTTGTCGTCCTCGGCAATCGCCACGTCGTGATACCAGCTGTCGCCATAGACCGTGTTGGGCAGAAGGGCCATCTCGCGCTCGAGATTGGTCATCGCCAAATGTTGGCCAAGACGGCTATTGCGGCCGGCGCGACCGCCCGCGGGGAATTCATAGATCTTCGCAGTCTCTCTTTGAACACTTGCTGTCATTACTGTCAGTCCTTGATTTTGCGGCGAACCGCTGGTCTCCGCATGTAGTGATTCATAGCACGGATTGCACATGCTTTGCGCGGTCAAGTGCAAAAATAAGCACACAATGACTACAATATAGTCATACTTGGTCTTTGGCGCCCCGATTGGCAGCTCCGATGCGCGCTGCGACGGCGCCGGAACCGCAACGCGCTCGTGTCTTGGGCGATTGGTCGCAGTCGCTGCCTGAAGACGCGCCATGGCGCAATTCCAGGCTGATGAAACCCGCAGAGACGGTCGCCTGCCGCCCCATCATCAATGCGCCAACACCGCCGAAGGATGCGTCATGCCTGCAAAGGCGGCGATGCTGAGCCGGCGGCGCGACACCCTGCCGCGCGAGATGGCATGCAAAATGCTTCATCATTTGCGGCGCTGGCGACCGAGCAGGCGGCGGGGCTGGCAGCGAGAGGTTCCGGGGCGCTGAGCGTCATCACTAACGAGAGACCTAAATGACAAAGTTCAAGCTGGAGTACATTTGGCTCGACGGGTACACGCCCGTGCCAAATCTGCGTGGAAAGACGCAGATCAAGGAGTTCGACGTATTCCCGAGCCTCGAAGAGCTTCCGCTCTGGGGCTTCGACGGCTCCTCGACGATGCAGGCCGAAGGCCGCAGCTCCGATTGCGTGCTGAAGCCGGTTGCGATCTATCCGGACCCCGCCCGCAAGGACGGCGCCCTGGTCATGTGCGAAGTGATGATGCCCGACGGCGTCACCCCGCATGCTTCCAACAAGCGCGCCACGATCCTCGACGATGCCGGCGCCTGGTTCGGCTTCGAGCAGGAATATTTCTTCTACAAGGACGGCCGCCCGCTCGGCTTCCCCACGGCCGGCTATCCGGCGCCGCAGGGCCCGTATTACACCGGCGTCGGCTATACCAATGTCGGCGATGTCGCGCGCGAGATCGTCGAGAAGCATCTCGAGCTCTGCCTCGAGGCCGGCATCAACCATGAAGGCATCAACGCCGAAGTGGCCAAGGGCCAGTGGGAATTCCAGATTTTCGGCAAGGGCTCCAAGCGCGCCGCCGACGAAGTCTGGATCGCCCGCTACCTCCTGCTCCGCCTGACCGAGAAGTACGGCATCGACATCGAGTTCCACTGCAAGCCGCTCGGCGACACCGACTGGAACGGCTCGGGCATGCATGCGAACTTCTCGACGACCTATATGCGAGAAGTCGGCGGCAAGGACTATTTCGAGAAGCTGATGGCGGCTTTCGAGAAGAACCTTCTCGACCACATCGCCGTCTACGGTCCCGACAACGACAAGCGCCTGACCGGCAAGCACGAGACGGCGCCGTGGAACAAGTTCAGCTATGGCGTGGCTGATCGCGGCGCTTCGATCCGCGTTCCGCACTCGTTCATCCGCAACGGCTACAAGGGCTACCTCGAGGATCGCCGCCCGAACTCCCAGGGCGACCCCTACCAGATCGCCTCGCAGATCCTGAAGACGATTTCGGAAGTTCCGCTCGAGAGCTCGGCGACCGTCGCCGCCTGATCGGTCCAGCAACCTCTTAAACGGCGGCAGGACCCGTTCCTGCCGCCGTTTTCTTTGACCCGCGTCCGACCGCTGCCGATCCGCTCAGGTCCCCCCGATCGACCAGGAGACGCCGAAGACGTCCTTCAGCTGTCCGTAGCGATCACCCCAGAACATCTTTTGCAGCGGAACCACGACACCGAGGCCGGCCCCGGTCGCCCGCGTCCACCAGACATCGGGATCGGCGACCTGGAGATGGACGGTGAACGCCTGCGGCGCCACCACGGGATAGCCGTGCTCAGGATAGAAGTCGCAAAGCATCAGCGATCCGCCGTGGATTTTCAGGTGGATATGCATGGTGCGCCCCTTCTCGTCGACCGGGTGGCGCATGATCTCTTCGGCGCCAAAGGCGCGCGCATAGAGTTCCGCCGCCTTCACGGCTCCATCGACGCTGAGATAAGGCACCACGCCGGCGATCGTGTTCTGCGCTGTCGTCGTCTCGGTCATGTTCGGCTCCGTGCTTGGACCGCCGCGATGGCCGGTCCCGCAGCAAGGACGAACTCAGCCTCTGGAAGCCGACAAGTCCTCAACCGCCAACATGCGGCAGGGCCGGTGCCGACAGGCGATCGAGATGCTGGCGGATATGCGCCGCTTCGGCCGCGGTGCGGGCGAGCGCGATGGCGCGGTCATAGGCCTCGCGCGCCTCGTCGCGGCGGCCAAGATCGCTGAGAAGCGCGCCGCGAAGACCGTAATAGTGGAAATAGCCGCCGAGCGGCTCGGCCAGCGGCTCGATCATGGCGAGGGCCGCCTCGGGGCCGGTGCTGCGCGAAACGGCGACGGCGCGGTTCAGCGTCACCACCGGCGAAGGCTGCAGATGCTCCAGCGTGGCATAGAGCAAGTCGATCTGGGCCCAGTCGGTGTCTTCGGGCCGCGCGGCGCGCGCATGCAGGGCCGCGATCGCGGACTGGACCAGATAGGGACCCGGCCGGCGATGGCGCATCGCCTTGTCGATCAGCGCCAGCCCCTCGGCGATCATCGCGCCGTTCCATAGCGAACGGTCCTGATCGTCCAGCAGGATTACCGCGCCGTCGGCATCGAAACGGGCGTCGAGCCTCGCATGCTGCAGCAGCATCAGCGCGGCGAGGCCCATGATCTCGGGCTCGGAAGGAAAGAGGCGGAGCAGCAGCCGAACGAGGCGGATCGCCTCGTCGCAGAGCCGGGCCCTGCCACCCTCGCCGGACGGCGCCGAATAGCCCTCGTTGAAGAGGAGATAGATCATCGTTGCGACCGCCGCGAGCCGTTCGCTTCGCTCGACGGGGCCCGGTGTCTCGAACGGCGTCCCGGCCTTGGCGACGCGGCTCTTGGCGCGGGTGATCCGTTGCTCCATGGCACTTTCGCTGACGAGGAAGGCGCGCGCGATCTGCGGCACCGTGAGCCCCGAGACGATGCGCAGCGCGAGCGCAATCTGCTGCGTCGCCGCGAGGTCCGGATGGCAGCAGATGAACAAGAGTCGCAGGATGTCGTCGCGATAATGCGCATCGTCGAGCCGCTCGGCCAACGTGTCCTCGGCATCGCCGAGATCGGAAAGCGCCGCCTCGTCTGGCAGCTCGGCCTCGCGGCTGCGGCGGCGCACGGCGTCGAGCGCGGCATTGCGGCCAACGAAGATCAGCCAAGCGCAAGGATCACGCGGCGGCCCGTTCTGCGGCCAGAGCCTCAGCGCCCTGAGGCAGGCTTCCTGGAAGGCTTCCTCGGCAATGTCGAGATCACGGAAATAGCGCAGCAGCGCGCTCACCGCCTTCGGACGGGCCGCGGAAACCGCCGTCTCGATCCAGCCGAGATCCGTCACGGTTTCAGGGCCCCGGGAAAGAAGGTGCCGACGGGCCGGATCTCATAGGCGCCGCCCGGATTGGCCGCGGCGAGGGCGCGCGTGATCTCGAGGATCTCCTCGAGTGAGCCGCCCTCGACCAGATAGAAGCCGAGCAGTTGCTCCTTCGTCTCGGCATAGGGACCATCGAGGACGATCGGCGGGTCCTGATCCTTGCGGAGCGTCGTTGCGGCGGTCGTCGGCAACAATCGGGCAACGGGTCCAAGCTTGCCGTTTCGCGCCAGCTCCTGCTGCACGACGGCGAGCTTCGCCATGACCGCATCGTCCTCTTCCTTCGACCAGGCACCGACGACGTCCTCGGAATGATAGCAAAGGATGGCGTAGAGCATCGGAAACCCTCCATGTGATGCTAGGACGAACGGCCGCGGTCGGCGCCGACATCGGTATCGTGACCCGCCCGAGGTCGATGGCAGTCCAATTTCGCCGCCGGATCAAGCATTCTGTCGGATCGGCTCCGATCGATGCGTCCTAGGGGTGTGGATCAGCAAGGGAGATACCGATGACCGCCACCGACATGACCGATCGCGAACTGGTGTTGACGCGCCTCATCGATGCGCCGCGCGAGGCGCTCTATCGCTGCTGGACCGAGCCGGAGCTGGTGAAGCAGTGGTTCGCGCCGAAGCCCTGGACCACGCCCGTGGTCGAGATGGACGTGCGCGACGGCGGCACGAGCCTCATCGTCATGCGCGGGCCGGAGGGGCAGGACTTCGCCAATCCCGGCGTCTTCCTCGAGGTGGTGCCGAACCAGAAGCTGGTCTTCACCGACGCCTTCACAGAGGCATGGGTCCCGTCAGGCAAGGCCTTCATGGTGGGGACGGTGACCTTCGCCGACGAAGGCGGCAAGACGCGCTACACGGCGCGCGTTCAGCATTGGTCCGCCGAAGACCGCGCGCAGCACGAGGCGATGGGCTTTCACGAAGGCTGGGGCAAATGCGCCGACCAGTTGGCTGAGCTGGCCAGGACGCTCTGATCGCAGAGAGCGTGAACGATACCCGGCGGCCTTCCGCCGGGTATCGGTTTCGTCAGGCAGGCGTCGACGGCGACAATTGCCCGTTCAGGGGCAAACGTCCCAGAAGCCGGTCGTCTTCTGCGGGTTGGTGTAATACCAGCAATAGCCGGGCTTCGGTGCCGCTCCTGCGACCGATACGGCGGCAGCGCCGGCGATGAAGCCGATCGCCGCGCCGGCCGCGATGGCGCCGCCGGGCGCCCAATACCTACGCGGATTGACCACGACGACGCCGGGCGGACGATAGACCGGATGGCGATAGACAGGCGCCGGTCGATAGACCGCCCCCCCGTGATAGCCCGGCCGGCCGACGGCTGCCGCACCGCAGCGATGCGCCCCGCAGCCGGCGGCTGCGCAGCCGCGCGGACCACAGGCAGCGCGGGCCTCGGCGGTCGGTATTGCCGCGATCAGAGGCGCGGCAGCGGATGCCACGACGCCGAAGGCCAGCATCATGATTCTGAACAGTCTGAGCATCGAACTCTCCCCATCAATGCGACTCGAACTCTAGCATCCTTCGCATACGGCAGCGAACACGTGCCAAACGCCCTGCTCAAGCCGCCATCCATGGCTTAGGATCGGCGGAGGCGTCCAGCGCCGAACCATTGCCCTGCCATGCCGGAGAGACCGTTGACCACCGATCCGAACGCCAGCACCTCCCTCCCCGCGCCCGCGGAGACAGCGCTCGAAACCGCACCTGACCACACGACCATCCCGGTGATCCGGACAATCGCCATGCCGCACGACACCAATCCGGCAGGCGATATCTTCGGCGGCTGGCTGATGTCGCAAATGGATCTCGGCGCGAGCACGATCGCGACGCGCAGGGCGCGCGGCCGCACCGTGACGGCCGCCGTCGAGGGCATGTCGTTCATCAGCCCCGTGCAGGTCGGCGACGAGGTGACGATCTATGGACGCATCGTGTCGACCGGCCGAACGTCGATGCGCGTCTTCGTCGAGGCCTGGCGCCGCAATCGCGAGAGCGACGCCATCACCAAGGTCACGCACGCGACCTTCACCTTCGTCGCGATCGACGCTGCACGGAAGCCGCGCCAGTTGCCGCCGCTCGACGAGGCCCCGGCCACGCCCGGCTGACGGACGTCAGGGTATCGTGACCTGGCTAGCGGCCAGGCCGACGATGGCGTTGCCCTTGATGAGGTAGTTGAGGCTCTGGAACTCGGTCGATCCGCCCTGCACCGCCGCGCTCTGATTGAGATAAGCGACCATGCCGTTGCGAGCGGCGACCGTTCCGAACATGGCCGCGAGATCCGATTCGCTGGCGCCGAGCCCGGGGGCGCCGAGCGTCAGTCCGGTCAGGATCGCTGGCGCGGCGTCGCAATCAGCCCGTGCCGGTCCGAATGCCGCGCCCACCAGCGTCACCTTGTGCGCCGATCCGCCTGCCTTGCCGTCCGAGATGAACCAGATGTTCTGCGCGGTCTTGCCGGAGCCGAGCGAATAGCAGAGCCACTCCGCCGAAACCGAACCGTCGGATGCCTGCTGCAACGTGCCACCGAAGGCGTCCTTGAGATCGCCGAGCCGTGTTTCGCCGAGCAGGATCGTCGCCGGTCCGGCCGTGATGCTCGGTGCCGGCGGGTTCGGCAATTCGTGCTGAGTGCCCTCGGCAGCGGCTCCCGAAAGCAACGCTGCCGGCAGCCCGGTCAGGCGCGAACCGTCGGCGAGCGCGGGGCCGGCGACAAGGATGAACAGCAGCGTAACGGCGTTGATAAATCGCATGATAGTCCCCGCGAGACAGCGCAAACGCGCCAGCAAAGCCTAAGCCAACCAGAGCAGAGGGTCCAGCTTCAGCCTGACGCAGCACCCTTGAGCGGTACGACATGGCGGACGAAGAATGGCGCGCCACGCTCGGGCTCGACGAACAAGGCCAGACGATCGACGACGAAGGGGCGGCCCTCGAACGCAGCGAAATGACGGCGGAGAGCCGCCTCTACCGGCTCCATGTCTTCGCGCGGCACACGGCCGGTCAGCGACATGTGGAAACGGAAGGCGGCGAAGACATAGGGATAGCCCCAGCGGATGAGGTTCGCCTCCTCGTCGAGCGTCAGCCCGGCCGCCCGGCGCCGCGCGATATCCGCCTCCGAGAGCGGTGCCCGGAACGGATCGAAGGCGGCAACGATCCGCCCTGCCCAGGCGTCGAGTTCCTCGACCGGCTCGTTCGGCACCAGAGCGAAGAAGCGGCCGAGCCGGCGGATGACGAGTTCGGGCAGCGTGATCGGTGCCGATTGCGCTGCGAAGGATTCGACGGCCAGCAGCAGTTCCTTCTCGCTGGCGCCTTCGGCCAGCGAGAACGGAGCCTTTAGCGTGGCGTGGAAACCGTAGCGCGCGGGATCGGCCACATAGGTCTCGAGCATGCCGGAGGCGAGGCCGTCGATTTCGGGCAGCGGTCCTTCCGAACCGTCGAACGCATCGCGACCGAGCCAGGCGACGGCGGCGCGGCACAGGGGGTGATCGGCTGCGGGCGTGGCATAGAGAGCGTAGCGCAAGAGAGCCTCGACAAAGGGAGGGTCGGCCATGACGCGGCCGAATCACATCATTATCGCCGAGGCGCCGGTCTTTCGATGACAGGTTCGACATTTTCTGGCGACGGGGCCCACCGCCCCCATGTTATGGAAAGCCGCGCGCGGATCGGGCATCATGCCTTTCTCGGCCCGCTCCGAACTCAAGACGCGAAGGATGACCGTCATGCTCCGTTCCGCCTCGATGCTCGCCGTGGCCGTCCTACTGTCGGCTGCGTCCCTCACCGCCGCTTCGACGGGACCGGCGTCTGCCTTCAGCTATTATGACGGTCACACGGCCCCGGTGCCCGACTGGGAGGTGTTCGGTTTCGACCTGACCAGCGTTCCGGGCGATATCCCCTCCCTGATGGCTTTCAAGGCCTCGCTCGATCCGCGGCTGCAGCTCGCGGTCAACAATCGCTGCAAGCAGGACATCGTTGCGATGCCTTGGCGCTACTCGCCGAAGGTGCGGATGTTCTGCTGGGGTCACTGACCCCGCCAGGCGGTCGAGCCGACAGCCGATCGCGCCACTCGCCTGCCATCCCTTTGCGCCGATGCGAAGCTGCAGAAAGCCGCGCTTGCGAACGGCTACGCTTTGGCTGGAACGAAGTGCTTCCCTGATCGTTTAGTTGCCGGAACCGGAAGTGTTCCGTCGTTGTCGCGACATCACTCCTAGATTTGTGGAGTAACGATGGACGCCGACGCTCGCTTTTAACCGCGCACTGCGCGTTCAGGGAGAATGAAATGCCGATTTCGATGTATAGCAAGATCGCTGCCGCCGGTCTCGTCTTTGCGACCGTCTCGTTTGCGCCGGCCTTCGCGCAGGATAACACCGCACCGACCGCAACGCCGCCGGCTGTGCAGACGGCGCCTTCCGCCAGCACGCCGACGCCGGCTCAGAGCGACAACGGCCAGTCGCCGGAGTCGAGCAGCAATGCCGACAAGCCGTCCGGCCCGATCGCCGATTCGGACGTCTTCGGCTTCGACATCACCATGGGCACCGCCAACCTGACCGCCGAGCAGCGGACGGCCGCCATGAACACCTGCCGCGACAATGTCACGATCGATCCGGTGCGCTACTCGTCGGCCGTCAAGACGTTCTGCGACCAGCTGAAATAAGCTGCCGCCGGCCAAGCGCCGGTCAGGCTGAACGACCCTCAGGCCGCGGCTCGTGTGATGCGAGTTCGCGGCCGATCCATGTCAGCAGTTCCCGCCGCGCGGGCGGTTCGACCAGATCGCGCGGCGTATAGAGGTGGCGCTCGAGAAAGTGGCCGGTGAGGCGGAAGGCTTCGTCGACTTCGCGGCGACCGTCATTGATGCCACGCGTGCCGAAGATGAGGCGCGGGAGCGGAAAAAGCCGATCTTCATAGCCGGCCGCAGCCGTACCGCTGACGGCGCGGCCGGTGCGTGGCGACACAAAGGCGAGCCCCTCGGTCGTGCCGGTGACGGCACATCTGGCGAGATCGAGGCCAAAGCCGCTTTCGTTCAGCAAGGCCAGTTCGAAACGCGCGATGAAGCCGGCGAGATCCAGCGCCGAAGGCCCCGGGCTCTCGGTCAAGCTGTCGAGGGCGGCATCGACGGCGCCATAGAGTTCGGCGTGACTTTCCCGCTCGGCAAGCAAGCCGAGATGGCCAACCAAAACCTGAAGCGCGAAGAGCGCCAGGGGCCGTTCCATCAATCGCGCTGCCCGCAAGGTCACGGGTTCGACCGTGAAATGGCCGAGCTGTTCGTCGAGCCGCGCCCGCCAGGCCACCTCGACCCGGTTGCCCGGCTGCAGCGTCGGCGCCATACGGCGCGAACGCGCTCCGCGCACGACGCCGAGTTGACGGCCTCGCGTGGCGGTCATCACGTCGAGGATGGCGCTGCTTTCGCCGAGGCGGCGAAGGCCGAGAACGATGGCTTGATCGGTCCACTGCATCCGGGGCGACATCCCAGCTGGTCGCAGGCGCAACGCCTGCGGCAGGTCGCAGTCAACGGCTGCCACAGCCACGCGATCGTCATGGAGACTGGCAACCCAAAAACGGCAGCGCGCCGCTCCTGCCGGGCAGCGCGAACCAATAGAAAAGGCCCGGCGAATCGCTCCGCCGGGCCTCTTTTATCCCCGAGGGGAAACGCTTACCAGGAGCGCTTCATCCAGAGGTTGACCGTCCAGGCGTCGCCGTCGTTGTCGGTCTGGATGGCCGTACGGCCGTCCGTCACGTTGACATGCGAGTACTGGCCGTCGAGCATCAGGTCGAGACCGGTGACCGGGGTCCAGCCCGTCGAGAACACGCCGCGATAAGCATCGACGGTGTAGTTCTTGAAGTAGCCATCGCCGTCATACGAAGCGTAACCGCCCGAAACGGCCGACCAGACGGTCGGGGTCCAGACATGCTTGTACGAAGCCAGGGCCGACCAGCTGGAGCCGGGAGCCGCGGAAGCGATGAAGCTGCCGTCGACGGTGCCGGTCAGGTTGGCGACCGAGGTGCCGCCGGCGATGCCGGTGTAGGAGTTGGCGTTGTCGCCATACGAACCGGTGACGAAGAACTTGTCGCCGGCCGAGAAGCTGTCGAGAGCGAACTCAACGCTGCCGCCGATGGCGTAGCCCGACTTCGCGTCGACGTTGTAGGGGTTGAGCAGGGTGCCCGTACCGCCGTTGACGTCGACCGCGTTGTTGACATAGGCCGCAGCGATCTTCGTCGAGAAGATGCCCGAAGCGTAGGTCACAGCACCGACGATGTCGGGGATGTTGTTCTGGCCGCCCTGGTAGTAACCACGCGAACCGAGAACCGCGTCACCGGTGTTGCCGGCAGCGCCGCGGTCACGCTGGTCTTCGACCGAGATCGCGAGACCGAAGCCGTTGACGGCGTAGGTCAGCTGGATGTGGTCGGTGGTCGTGTCCGAACCGAAGGCGCCGGTGTCGGTGTAGCCGCGACCGAAGTCATACAGCGAGGTGAAACGACCAGCCTTGACCGGTCCGAGCGACAGCCAAGCGCTGTCGACATAGGCCGAATTGGTGGCCGAGTTGACCGTCTGAGCGGCCGACTGCGAGAACGAACCGGTGTTGCCGGTCTGAGCGCGGAAGTCCAAGAAGCCGGTCAGGTTACCGAATTCGGTGACCGACGAAGCCGTCAGCTGGATCGAAGCTTCCGTGTAGAAGTTCGACCACTGGCTGCTCGGGTAGATCGAGTTGTACGTGCCGAAATCGGTATTGCCGAAGGCCGTACCGAACTTCACGTAGCCGCCGACCTTGATGCAGGTGTCGGTGCCGGGGGAGTAGAAGAAGCCAGCGCCAAACGCGTCGCAGACCTTCACATAGTCAACCGGCTCGGCGACAGTGAGATCCGCAGCCTGAGCGCCACCAGCGACGATCATCGCAGCGGCAGAGCCGAGGAGAAGGGTCTTGAAGTTCATGTCCTGACCTCCAAAAGGTTAAACCAGGAGACTGTTTCTTTCTTCTCGTCGCCACCGAAACGATCCGAAGATCGTCTTGGTCAGTAGGCTCGCTCGAAGTCCGTCAAATCCCCGTTCAGCTGCTTCAGCCCGATTTGTCCCCCACCCCTGGGCGACAGGCAAAGCAACCGGAACCGCTTTCGATTCCGTGAAACTGATCATACCGAAAGGCGTCGGGGGCGCTATGACGGAAATGCAACACTGCAGGCTATCGTCATGGTTTGGCAGGTAAGCACTTGGTAAGACTTGTTAACACACTGAGCGGTCACAACTTTTGGGCACGCGGTTACGCAGATTGCCTTGTGTGCGCCACGCCTCCGACGCAATGTGCCGCCGAAAAACAGCTGAAGGACTGAATGGCAATGGCCTCCATCGACCGCGAAGCGATTCTCGCGCGACTCGCCGCCGTTTCCGGCCCCGACGGAAAGGGCGATCTCGTATCGCTCGGCCTCGTCTCCGACATCGTCGTCCATGGCGGCAAGATCATGTTCTCGATCACCGTGGACGCGGCGCGGGCGCGTGAACTGGAGCCGCTGCGCGAGCAGGCTGCCGCCGCGGTTCGCGCGCTGCCGGGCGTCGACAGCGTGCTCGTCATCCTGACGGCAGAGCGGAGAGGCGGCGCCGAGGCGCCCCGCCCTGCCCCGCCGCCGGCGGCTCCCCGCACTGCAGCGCCAGCCGCTTCGGCGAGCGGCAAGCCGGGGATTCCCGGCGTCGGCGCGATCATCGCTGTCGCCTCGGGCAAAGGCGGGGTCGGCAAGTCCACGACCGCAGTCAACATCGCGCTCGGCCTCGCCGCGAACGGATTGTCGGTCGGACTGCTGGACGCCGATATCTACGGCCCCTCGGTGCCGCGCCTGCTCGGCCTTTCCGGCAAGCCAGAGACGCAGGACGGCCGCACGCTGAAGCCGATGCGCGCCTTCGGCATCAAGGCGATGTCGATGGGTTTCCTCGTCGAGGAGAACACGCCGATGATCTGGCGCGGCCCGATGGTGATGTCGGCGCTGACGCAGATGCTGCGCGAGGTCGCCTGGGCGCCGCTCGACGTGCTGGTCGTCGACATGCCGCCAGGTACGGGCGATGCGCAGTTGACCATGGCGCAGCAGGTGCCGCTCGCCGGTGCCGTCATCGTCTCGACGCCGCAGGATCTGGCCCTGATCGATGCGCGCAAGGGGCTCGCCATGTTCCAGAAGGTCAACGTGCCGGTGCTCGGCATCGTCGAGAACATGAGCTACTTCCTCTGTCCGCATTGCGGCGGACGGTCGGACATCTTCAGTCACGGCGGCGCCCGCCACGAGGCGGAGCGGCTCGGCGTCCCCTTCCTCGGTGAGGTTCCGCTTGATCTCGCCATCCGCGAAACGTCCGACGCCGGAACGCCGATCGTCGCAAGTGCCCCCGACAGCGCCCATGCTGCTGTCTACAAGGAGATCGCGTCGCGGATCATGGCGACGATCGCCGGCGGCGCCGGAGCAAGGCCGGCGCCGCGCATCGTCATCGACTAGGTCCGGCAGCGGGAGCGGTCGAGGCCGCTCCCGTCAGGCCCGACGAACCGAATCATTCAGGCATGCGCGACGAGCGCCGCCCGATTGGCGGTCAGGACGTCGCGGACACTCTCGGGCTCACGGCCCGTCCAGTCCTTGACCACCGATGTTGTGATGGCATGGAAGCCCTGGGCCGCCGAGACATCGAATGAGACGAGTCCCTCGACGAGACCGGCCGGCAGGCCGGCGGCGGTGAGGCCCTGGCGGAGACCCTCGGCCGGAACGGCGATATGCTTCACCGGCTTGCCGGAAAGCTCGCTCGCCAGCGCGGCGATCTCATCCTGAGTCACGGCAGCCGGGCCGGTCACGTCGAAGATCTGCTTGCCCTCGGCCTTCGCCAGAACGGCGGCGGCAGTGCGGGCGCAATCCTCGCGCGTCACATAGGAGCGGCCGCCGGTACCCGTAGCCGTATAGAGCGCGCCGGTCTCGATCGCGTGCGGCAACGACATCAGCAGAAGGCCGGTATAGAGGTGGTCGCGCAGGAAGGTGAAGTCGACGCCGCTGGCGGCAATCACCTGCTCGGTCCAGTAGTGATCGCCGATCAGGCTCGGCTCGGCCGTCGGATAGGGCGAGGGCGCCGAGAGATAGACGATGTGCCGGACGCCGGCCTCGACGGCGGCCTTGACCGCCGCACGGTGCTGCGCGAGGCGGCGGCCGTCGGTGCCGAGAGCATCGGTCGAGATCAGCAGCAGACGATCGGCGCCGGCAAAGGCGCTGGCGAGCGTCTCGGGCGCATCGAAATCGGCATGGCGGATTTCGGCACCCTTCGCGGTGAGATCGGCGAGCTTGGCGGGATCGCGCGTCGTGCCGATCACCGGGCCGGCCTTGGCCGCGAGCAGCGTTTCGACGACGAGGCGGCCGAGATGGCCGCTGGCGCCGGTCACGAGGAGTGTGGGTTGGCTGGTCATACGCAGTCTTTCTCGAAAGAGGGGCCGGCTGGCGAGGCCGATTGGCCGCCAGCCCGGTTACGACACGTAACTAGGCGCTTGATTTGCATCCGTGAAGAACGCATGTGTACGGCACCAGGGAACACGGGCGGAACCAAGGGCCGCCGCAGGACGGGATCGACGACCATGGAAACGCTGGAAGACCGCTCGGCGCTGGACTGGCCCCGGATCGAGACTGCCTCGGAAGACATCACCGCGCTGGTGGTCAATCTGGGACCGGCCGCGCTCAGCGCCGCCGAATGTCCGGTGCGCGACGTGCTCGACCGGCTGGGCGATGCCTGGAGCTTCCTCGTCGTGCTGCGGCTCGCCGGCGGCCCGCAGCGTTTCAATGCGCTGAAACGGAGCGTCGGCGGGGTTTCGCAGCGGATGCTCACCGTCACCTTGCGCGGGCTCGAGCGCGATGGACTGGTCAGCCGGACGGTGTTCCCGACGACGCCGCCGCGGGTCGAATACCGGCTGACGTCGCTCGGCGAGTCGCTGGTCGAGCCGATGACGGCGCTGACGCGCTGGGCGTCGGCGCATCATGCCGCCGTGCGCGAAGCTCGCGCCAGCTACGACGCCGCCGAAGCCTGAGCCGGCCGCAACAGGTCATGCAGCGTCGCGCGAAGGCGCGGGCGCGGCGTGACCTACTTGCCGCACTTGATGTTGTACGTACCGGCGACCGCGACCGCCTTGGCCGCCGCCGCACCGCTGCGCTTCAGCCGCATGGTGATGCTCGAACCCTCGACCAGTTCGGCAGCGCCGGAGCTCAGCACGACTTCGCCCTTGGTGCCGACCGTGCTCTTGTATTCGATGATCAGCATCGACGATGCCGGAACGCCGCCGACGCCGACGCGCCAGATGTGATTCTCGGGCGCTTCGGCGATCACCGCCTCGCCCTGGTCCATGCCCTGTGGCACCGACAGCGTCCATTTGGTCGGCTTGCAGGCCGGATCCTTCGCGGCCGCCTCGGCGGAGCCAGCGCCGGCAAGGCAGCAGGCGGCGAGAAGGGCGGCGGCGATGCGAGACGAATGATGGCTCATGGCAGGGTTCCGGTTGCGGCGAACGCTCCAGCGGGAGGTTCGCGTCGATGGGGTCGCGGCGACGATACAGCAATGCCGCCGGGCGCCAAAGGGGGCGCGGCCGCCTGTCGGCGGCCGTCACGCTCAGCGCGGCAGGAGATTGTTCAAGGCCGCGTGCTGCAGCAGCATGATGGTCTTGGCGTCGGCGATCCGGCCGTCGGCGCACATGGCGAGCGCCTCGGCGAAGGGCAGTTCCAGCACCTCGATGTCCTCGCCCTCGGACACATGGCCGCCGCCTGCGCCGCTGCGATCGCCGGGGGTATAGCGCGCGACGAAGAGATGCAGCTTCTCGACCACGCTGCCCGGCGACATGAAGGCGGCGAAGACGAGCTCAGGCCGCTCGATCGCGACGCCCATCTCCTCCTCGGCTTCCTTCTTGATGCAGGTGATGGGATCGTCGGCGTCGAGAAGGCCGGCGCACACCTCGATCAGAGGCTCGCCATGACCGCGCTTCCAGGCCGGAAAGCGGAATTGCCGCGTCAGCAGAACCGTGCCGCGATCAGGGTCGTAAGCCAGCACGGCCGCGCCGTCGCCGCGGTCATAGGTCTCGCGGGTCTGGCGCTGCCAGCTGCCGTCCGAGCGCTGATAGTCGAAGATGTTCTTGTCGAGTTTGCCCCAGTTGCGGGAGAGCTCGACCGTCTCGACGAGACGGATACGATCATTCCAGTCGGTCATGGGAATCCCCTTGTCGCGTCGCAGCATCCTTAGCCGATCGGCGCATCGGGAGCACCGGTTTCGATGGCTCCGCACGCGCGACATTGCGCCCAATCGGAAAAAACGTTGCGAGATTGTCGAACCTGGGTGCCCTTCATTCGTCATCCATGGGAGCTGGCCGCAGAGGCGGCCTGACGGCGACACGCAGAGGAGACCAGCGATGCGCGTGATGGTGATTGTCAAGGCGACAGCCGACAGCGAGGCGGGCTTGATGCCGGCGCCGGAACTGTTCGAGGCGATGGGGCGCTACAACCAGTTGCTGATCGAAGCCGGGATCATGAAGGCCGGCGACGGGCTCAAGCCCTCGCGGTATGGCAAGCGGGTGGCCTTCGACGGAGCGAGCCGCCTCGTCATCGACGGGCCATTCGCCGAGACCAAGGAGCTCATCGCCGGCTACTGGCTGTGGGAGGTCAAGGACATGGACGAGGCGATCGCCTGGGTGAAGCGCTGCCCCAATCCGATGCCCGGACCGAGCGAGATCGAGATCCGTCCCTTCTACGAGATGGAGGATTTCGCCGCCGTGCTGACGGACGAAGTCAGCGCCCTTCATGACAAGAACCGCGGTGCGCTCGGCGGGGATTAAGCGCTCTGTCGCGTCATCCGGCCAGCAGCGGCCGGCCGGATGACGCGGCGATCTCACGCCTCAGCCAGTCGCGAAAGAGCCGCACCTTGCGGCTTCGACCCGACGATGCCGTCGTGACGAACCAATAAGCGAGCCGGCTCTCGACCTCGATCTCGAAGGGGCGGACAAGGCGGCCGAGCGCCAGCGCGTCGGCGACCACCATGTCCCAGGCGAGCATCACGCCCTGCCCGGCCATCACCGCCTCGAGCGCGAGGATCGGATCGGAGAAGCGCGGTCCGGCGAGGTCTGGCATCGGCGCGCCGGCAGCGGCGAACCAGTCGCGCCAATCGACCATCGTCCCCTCGTCATGGATCACCGGGACATGGCCGAGATCGGCGGGCGCGCGGAGCCGATCGGCCCAGTCTGGAGTCGCCACCGGGAAGAAGGGCTGCGGCAGCAGGCATTCGGCCTCGAGATCCGGCCAGTGCCCGCGGCCGAGACGGATCGCGCAATCGATGTCGCTGTGATTGAGGTCGACCAGCGCGACACTGGCGACGAAGCGGATCTCGATGTCCGGATGCTCGCGCGTGAAACGGCCGAGCCGCTGAACCAGCCAGCGCGCGGCGAAGGCCGGCGCTGCCGACAGGGTCAATCGCCCGGTATGGCTCTGTTCGATCGCCGCGACGCCTTCCGCGAGCGCCTGGAAGCCCCGATGCAAATGCGGCAGCGCCGCGTCGAGCGCGGGTGTCGGCCGCAATCCGGTCCGATCCCTCTCGAAAAGAACATAACCGAGCCGCTCTTCGGCCCTGCGAATATGTTGACTGACGGCACCGGGCGTTACGCCGAGCTCATCGGCAGCGCTCGCCAACGTGCCGCCACGGCCGACAATTTCTATGGCCCGAAGGGCGTTCAGCGGGACCTTGAAGGGATTTGCCATAGAGATTTTCTACAGTGTGACCGAGATCATGTCGATGGCGGCGGCGGCGGGCTATCCCCATTCTCAGGGCGCCAGGAACCGGAGACCAAGCCATGAAACTCGAAACCCTGTACCGCGCCCTCATCGACTGGGCCGCCCGACCCGTGGTGGCCCCTGCCAACGAGAATGCATTGTGGCGCCTCAGCCCGCACGAGCTTGCCGATCTGCCGATCGGCCCAGAACCCGAGGATGAAGGTCCCGCTTTCGAGGCGGACCGACGAGATCGCTGCGCCTGAGGGCGCGGCGACAAGGAAGGAGAAGACCATGTCGCTTCAAGAGACGACCCGCGAACGCCAGCAGAGCGAGACGGCCGATCGCCGGCTGCAGGATCACTACAAGACCCTCGGGCCGCATCTCCGCGCCGCGATGCTGCATGCGCGGCGGGTCGATCGGCGCGATCCGCCTGAGCCCTCGGGCGGCGATTCCGACATGGACTAAGAAAACAGCCGCCCGATCGGCTCGGGCGGCTGCTTTGTTTCCGGATCGACGTGTGGCGGGCCCGAGGGCCCTGCCCGTCTCAGCCCCGGTCGAGCCAGGTGACCTGCTCGGGGGTCAGCCGGATGTCGAGCGCCGAAAGGCTGTCCTCGAGTTCGGCGAGGGTGCGCGGGCCGATCAGCGGCACGACCGGGAACGGCTGCGCCAGGACGAACGCAAGTGCGATGTGGATCGGGTTGCGGCCGAGCTTTTGGGCCAGTTCGATCGCGCGGTCGCGGCGCCCGAAGTTCTTCTCATTGTACCAGACGCGGACCAGCTCCTCGTTGTCGCGCTTGTCGCGGCCGGCACGATCGGTGAAGAAGCCACGGCCCTGGCTGGACCAGGCAAAGTCCGGCACCTGGCGATCGCGGAACCAGGCCTTCCATTCATCGTCCGAGGACGAGACGCAGCCGGCCCAGATCACATCCTGCATTTCAGCAAGGGCGAAATTGTTGGAGAGCGCGCCCGGCTTCTGCTTTCCGTTCTTCTCGGCATAGGCTACAGCCTCGTCGAACCGCTCGCGCGTCCAGTTGGAGCCGCCGAAAATGCCGCGAATGCGGCCGGCCTTTGTCTCGGCATCCATCGCATCGACGAATTCACCGACCGGAACGTCGAGATTGTCGCGGTGCATGAAATAGACGTCGACATAGTCGGTCTGCAGCCGGTCGAGCGTCTGCGTCAACTGCTTGCCGATCACGTCAGGATAGCAGAGCGGGCTATGCGCGCCCTTGCCGATCACGACCGACTGCTCGCGCACGCCGCGATTGGTAAGCCATTCGCCGAGCAGCTTCTCCGTATAGCCGCTGCCATAGACCCAGCCCGTATCGAAGAGATTGCCACCCGCCTCATAGAAGCCATCGAGCAGGATCGCTCCCGACGCGAAGGTCCGGAAATCCTCGAAGCCGAGCGCGACGATCGAGAGATCCTTGTCAATGCCGGCCAGCTTACGCCGCGGAACGGTGGTGCCGCCGGACTTCAGCGGGCGGCCCGAAAGCGTCAGCTTGCGGTTGGCCGGCTTCTCGACGCTGAATTCGATGCCAGCATCAGCGCGCCACTTGTCGAGGACGCGGGCATTGCCGAGCGTATCGGCCCAGCTCATGCCGGGAGAATCGAGCTGCTGCTTGCCAGCGGAGATCGCCTCGGCGGCAGCATCGGCCTCGAACGAATAGAGATGCCGCTGCTTGCCGGTGTGGATCGTCTCCGTCCCGCCCTTCTTGATGATGTCGATGCGACCCTCGCCGCCCGTGCGGTCACCGTTGGCGAACCAGAAATCCGGAACCTCGATGCGACCCTCGGTGCCGATGATGCGCAGGACGTTGTCGAGATTGGCCATGACGGCGCAGCTCACCTCGGCAATGATGCCGTTCTCGAACTGCAACAGCGCAGAAGCCCAATTGTCAGTGCCTTCGGCGTTGAGATTGGCCATGCCCGACACCTTGACGGGATCGAGGAACGGCTTGCCCGCCGTTGCGCCGGCGATGAAGCGGCTCATCGAGACCGGATAGCCGCCGACATCGAGAATGCCGCCGCCCGCGAGCGCGCTGGCGAAAAGGCGGTGATCCGGCATGAAGCCCGGCATCTGGAAGCCGAAGCTCGACTTGATCGACCGGACTTCGCCGATCGCGCCCGAGGCGACGAGATCGTAGATCGCCTTGGTCTGCGGATGCAGGCGATACATGAAGGCTTCGGCGGCGAAAGTGCCGGCCTTGCGATGGGCGTGGAAGACGGCATCGGCTTCGAAGGCGCTGAGCGCAAACGGCTTCTCGACGAGAACATGCTTGCCGGCTTCGGCGGCCTTGATGGCCCATTCAGCATGGCCGACATGCGGCGTCGCGATATAGATCGCGTCGACATTCTGATCCTTCAGGATGGCGTCATAGCCATCGAGAATGCGGGCTTCAGGAAAGTCCGCAGCAAGGCCAGGCTTGCCAGGATTGCGGGTCGCGATCGCTTCGAGCTTGCCGAAGCGGGAGTCGAGCACGCCGCGGCGGAAGTCCTTGGCGATGGCGCCCGGCCCGATAATGCCCCAGCGCAGAGTTTGGATAGTCACGGCAGTCCTCTTGGGTCGATGAATTGAAAGAGATTGTTCGGAGATCAGCGCAGCCGTTTGCCGGCGCTGTCGAAGAGCAAGGCCGCCTCGACAGGGATCGAGACCGCTATGGTGTCCGTCTCGGCCAGATGGCGTTCTTCCCGCTCGATGGTCAGCCGCTCGCCGCCGCCATGGGCATAGACATAGGTGGTCGAGCCGAGATGCTCGGCGACATCGACGGCGAGGGAGAGGTCGGTGCCCTCACCCGCGACGCCGAAATGCTCTGGCCGGATGCCAAGCGTCACCTTCTCGCCCTTTTGCGGCAGCGTGCCGCCGAGCGGCTTGATGAGGCGGACGCCGCCATGATTGACGAGCGCGATCGTTGCCGCGCCGGCGGCGGCGTCGACGACCTCGCCGGCCAGGAAGTTCATCTTCGGCGAGCCGATGAAGCCGGCAACAAACAGGTTGTCCGGGTCGTCATAAAGCTGCAGTGGCGAGCCGACCTGCGAGACCTCTCCCTCGCGGAGCACGACGATCTTGTCGGCCAGCGTCATCGCCTCGACCTGGTCGTGCGTGACGTAGATGATGGTCGCCTGCAATTCGCGATGCAGGCGCGCGATCTCGATACGCATATGGACGCGCAGTTCGGCATCGAGGTTGGACAGCGGCTCGTCGAACAGGAACACGTCCGGGTGGCGCACGATGGCGCGGCCGATGGCGACGCGCTGGCGCTGGCCGCCCGAAAGCTCGGCCGGCAGGCGATCGAGCAGCGGCCCGAGCTCCAGAATGCGGGCGGCCTCATTGACCTGCCGTGAGATCTCGTCCTTGGGCTTTCCGGCGAAGCGGAGCGCGAAGCCCATATTGTCGCGCACGCTCATATGCGGATAGAGCGCATAGGACTGGAACACCATGGCGATGCCGCGCTTCGACGGATCGACATCGTTCATGCGCTTGCCGCCGATCTCGAGTTCACCGCCGGTGATCGATTCGAGGCCCGCAATCATGCGCAGCAAGGTGGACTTGCCGCAGCCGGACGGGCCGACGAAGACGACGAACTCGCGCGACTCGATGCTGAGATCGACCCCCTTGATGACAGGGAACTTCCCATAGGACTTGCGGATGCCCTTGAGGCTGAGACTGGTCATGACGCGTTCCTCATTTGACCGCTCCCAGCATCCCCTGCACGAACTGCCGCTGCAGGACGAAGAAGATGACGAGCGTCGGAGCCGTGGCGAGCACGGTGGCGAGCAGGATGACGCCGTAATCGGGCGTGTAGGCTGCAGTCAGCGTTGAGATCACCAGCGTGATCGTCTTGTTCTCCGGCGTCTGCAGCACGATCAGCGGCCAGAGATAGTTATTCCAGGCGTTCATGAAGACGATGATCGTCGCCGCCGCATAGGTCGAACGCATGGTCGGCATGTAGACATAGAGGAAGATCTGCCATTCCTTGAGCCCGTCGACACGGGCCGCGTCGCGCAATTCGCGCGGGAACGCCTTCGTCGCCTGGCGGAAATAGAAGACGATGAAGATCGACGCGATGCCCGGCAGGATGACCGCCGTGAACGTGTTGTTGAGCTGCGCGCGCGAGATCATGACGAAGAGCGGCACCATCAGCGCGGCAAACGGGATCGACAGCAACAGGAGCAGCAGTTGGAAGATCCGCTCGCGGATGCGCGAGCGGAACATTTCGAAGCCGTAGCCGGCGAGCGACGAGACGACGAGCGTCAGCACCGTCGAGATGACGGCGATCAGGAACGAATTGCCGAAGACCCGCAGCAGATCGACCTGGGTCATGAGATGCTGGAAATTGACCAGCAGATTGCTGCCCAAGCCCAGCTTGCCGCGAACGATATCGGGCGACGCGTTGGTCGAGCCCACCGCCATCCAGTAGAACGGAAAGACCGACAGGAAGGCGGCGACCGAGAGAAACGCATAGACGCCGCCGCGGCGCAGGAGACGGAGGCTCATGACGCCCTCCGGCGGTCGCGGGCGATCATGAACTGGATCAGGCTGAGCACCGCGACGATCAGGACGATGACCCAGGAGACGGTGGCCGAATAGCCGAAGCTCGGCATCATGCGGAACGTCAGGTTGTAGATATACATCGAGAGCGTCAGCGTGGCGTTGCCAGGGCCGCCCTGCGTGATGTTGTTGACCTCGTCGAAGAGCTGCAGCGTTCCGATGGTCGACAGGATCGTGGTGAAGAGGATCACCGGCTTCAGCATCGGGATCGTGATGCGCGTGAAGCGGGCCCATGCGGGCACGCCGTCGATCCGGGCGGCCTCGTAGATGGACTTGTCCACATTCTGCAAGGCGGCCAGATAGAAGATCATGTTGTAGCCGGTCCAGCGCCAGGTGATCGCGGTGATGATGACGACCCGCGACCAAAAGGGATCCGACAGCCAAGGGATCGGCGTGCCGATCACATGCAGCGTCAGCAGGGCCTGGTTGATGATGCCATCGGCCGAGAACATCGACTTGAACAGGCTCGAATAGGCGATGAGCGAGGTGACGCAGGGCAGGAAGAGCGCGGTCCGAAACAGCCCGCGGAACTTCAGCGTCGGATCATTGAGGGCGACTGCAAACAGCAGCGCCAGAACGATCATGATCGGCACCTGGATGACGAAAAAGATGCAGGTGTTGGTCAGCGCCTTGATCAGCAGGGCATCATTCGCCAGCCGCTGAATATTGGCGAAGCCGCCAAAGGAGAAATTGGCGCCGCGCCCGACCTGGAAACTCATCCAGAGCGACCAGATGATCGGGTATATCATGAAAATGCCGAGCAGGACCAACGCGGGCATGACGAAAGCCCAGCCGTTGAATTGCTCGCTGCGGTCTAAACGCGTCTTCGCCATGCACCCTTCCGATCATGAATGCTGCTCTTTCCGGCGTGGCTCGCACCGCGTCGGAAAGAGAGTGCTGGATCGGGGCGGGCGCCAGGCCCGCCCGCCGGGAAAGGAAGCGTGACTACTGCATCTGCTGGCGCAGCTGCGCGTCGATCGCCTTCAGCGCTTCGTCGACATTGCCGCCATTGGCAATGTTCGGGATCTGCGCCCGGACGGCCATGCGAGCCTCCGGCGTGAAGGTGCCGTAGTCGACGGTGGGCACCTTGGCCAGCCAGTCGGAGAAATTCTGCCAGACCGGCTCACCGTTGAAGAACGGGTCGCTGGCCTTGTAGGCAGCACCTTCGCGCGCGGCGAGGAGCGAACCGACGGCGCCCTGGTTGACCAGGATACCCTGATAGAAGTCGACGTCGCCGCCCCAGACAGTCTTGAGGAAGTCGACGGCCTCGTCCTGATGCTTGGAGGAGGCAAGCACATACCAGCTCGAGCCACCATTGCTCGAGAAGTGAGTCGCCCCTTCAACACCCTCGAGGATCGGCATCGGCGCGACGCGCCACTTGCCCGACTGCTCCGGCACCGACTTGATCGTGCCGGTGATCCAGACGCCCTGCGGCACCGCGGCGACCTGGCCGGAGGTGAAGGAGCCGGTGTAGTCCGTCCAGCCGGAAACCGACTTGATCACGCCGGCCTTCGCCATGGCCTGGAAGGTCTCGAGAGCCGTCTTGAGCGCGGGATTGTCGAGAATGTGTGGCTCTTTGCCGTTCTTCAGATACCACTGGCCGGTCGACTGCATCATCAGGACGATGAGGTCGTCGCCATTGTAGTCCATGCTGATGAGCGGTTTCCCGGTCTTGGCGAGAACGTCCTTGCCGATCTCGAGCAGCTTGGCCCAGGAGATGTTCAGCAGATCGTCAGGCTTGTAGCCGGCCTGTTCCAGATAATCGGTGCGGTAGAAGAGGCCCGCGACACCCGAATCGAAGGGCAGCGAGTAGGACTTGCCGTCAAAGGTCGCCGCGGCGACCTTGTAGTCGGCGAATTTCTTCATGTCGATGGAATCGGACAGCGGCACGAAAGAGCCGGGGAACGACTGCAGGAACCGCTGAATGTTGTCGTCCTGGATCAGCACGATGTCCGGTAGGCCATCGGTGACACCCGCGAGGAACTGCGTCTGCAGCTTCTGGTTGATTTCATCCTGGGTGATGTTGGCGACGTTGAAGGTCGTGTCAGGATGCGCCTTGGTGTAGCGCGCGCTGGCGTCCTTCATGGCCGGGATGTTGAAATTCGGGTCCCAGCACCAGACCGTCAGCTCCGACGCCGAGGCGGCGCCGACGAAGGCAGCACTCGCCAGCAGCGCGGCGCCGACCAGAGCAGACGCGAAGCGACCACCCGCCCGCACGCCAAATCCCCGTTCATTCATCTTTCTCATCAGATCCTCCCGTTCTGTCCGGATCCCGCCCGATGCGCCGGGCGGAATGGCTTCTCGCCATCTCCTCCCGCGCGACACACCGAGCGCGTTCATCCGCCTCAATTCCGGGATCATTAGGAGTGTCGTGGCGCTTATTGTCAAGCCGCCGCACCCTTTCGTTGACCACCTTTCCGATGCACAAGGTGCAGACTAAGCTGCATCAATATCTATATATCTCTGCCGCTTCAGACACTACATATTGACATGCTGCGCTGCACCCTGATTGCCGATCTTCGTCGCCGACATTATTATTCCGGAATATCGCAAACAATCCCGGAACCATTTCGGCTGGCAACCGGCAATAAGTTTGAAGCCGAGAACCTCGATCCGCACAACGAAGTCGGCGGCGCGGAGCCCTATTGCGGCCAGCGCCCATGAAACGCGAAGTCCACAACCTTTCGCCGCTGCCGGGGCTCGAGCTCGCGCGCCGCACCCTCGCCAAGGAGCGCCGGGTCGCCCGGGAAACCGATGGCGAGACCTGCGACGGGCTCGAAATCGCCGGTGATACCGGCAGCGGCAACGACCTTTTCGCTGTCGAAGCCGCCGAAGGGATGGACGGCAAAGCCGTTTGCGGTCGCCTGCAGCAGGAGATAGCCGAGCGCCATGCCCGTATCATGTCGGTTGTGCCAGAGCGCGCGGCCACTGTCGGAATGCAGCTTCGCGACGGAATAGACCAGCACCGAGGCGCGCTTGACCCAAGCCTGGTTGCCGGGCACCGCGGCATCGAGGAGTGCGTCGAAGGCCGCCTCGCCGCGGAAGGCATAGACGAAGCGCCAGGGCTGGGTGTTGCTCGACGACGGCGCCCAACGCGCCGCCTCGAACAGCGGCGCCAGGTCGGCCTCGGTCATCGTTCGGTCCGGATCGAAGGCACGGGGGCTCCAGCGCTCGACGATGACGTCGAGAATGGACGCGTCGGTCTCGGCGGGTTTGCGCATGGGTCTCATGGTCCTTGAAAGATCGCGCCGGCGGCGGCCGGCATCGGGGCAGCGGTGTCGATCGCTGCCTGGCCCAAGGTTAGGGCGCGACCGCGGCTGCGGGAAGACACGCCCCCGCGAGAAGCGGCCCTGCACGGCGAAGGCGCCGCCAAACGCGCTGGCGCAATTGTCGGCACCCGCCGATCTCGGCTAGTGATCGAGCGAGCCGGCCGCGGCCTCGAGGTGCGCCGGCAAGCAAGCGAGGAAGACGAATGAAGACGGTGCTCGCCTTTGGCGATTCGAACACGTTTGGCTCCGCGACCGTGCCGCGGCTGGATGATCGCTACGGCGCCGACGAGCGCTGGCCGGGCGTGATGCAGCAGGAGCTCGGCGCGGACTGGCGCGTGATCGAGGAGGGCCTGCCCGGGCGCACCACCGTCCACGACGACCCGATCGAGGGCGCCTACATGAACGGCAAGACCTATCTGATGCCGGCGCTCAGGAGCCACCGCCCGCTCGACGTGGTCGCGATCATGCTCGGCAGCAACGATCTCAAGGCCCGCTTCGCCCTGCCGCCAGCCGATATCGCAGCTGGCGTCGGCGAACTCGTCAAGGTGGTGAAGCAGGCCGAGGCCGGCCGCGACGGCGGCGTGCCGAAGATCCTCGTCATCTGCCCGCCACCGATGCTATCCCATTGCGGCGAGGCGGTGCATATCGAGCGCATGTTCGTCGGCGGCTATGAGAAGTCGCTGCAACTCGGCGCACTCTATGCTGCCGTTGCCGCAACGCATGGCGCGGCCTTTCTCGATGCCGGCACCGTCATCACGTCGAGCGAGGCGGACGGGCTGCATTTCGATCCGGATGCGCATGCAGCACTCGGCAAGGCGGTCGCCGCCGCGGTCGCCAGGCTCGCCTGAGGCGATCAGCGCGTCCAGGGCAGCGCGACGGGCCGCGCGACGGTGGAGAGCAGAAAGCTTCCCACCGCCTCGGCCGACATCGGCCTGGCGAAGGCATAGCCCTGCAGATAATCGCAACCTGCCTGGCGCAGGACGGCAGCCTCGCGTTCGGTCTCGACCCCTTCGGCCGTGACCTTGAGATCGAGTGCGCGGGCGATGGCGATCGTCGCCTCGCAGAGTTCGCGCGCCGTGTCATTGGTGGTGATGCCGACGACGAGGGAGCGATCGAGCTTCAATTTGTCGAAGGAGAAGCTGCGCAGATAGCCGATCGAGGAATAACCCGTACCAAAGTCGTCGAGCGAGATGGCGACGCCGCGGGCGCGGAGGTTGGCGATGATCGTCTGCGCGCGTTCGGGATTGGCGACGAGATGGGTCTCGGTCATCTCGATCTCGAGCCGCGCGAGCGGGAAGCCCGTCTCGGCCACGACATCGGCCAGGATGACGTCGAATTTCGGATTGCGGAACTGCACGGCCGAAACGTTGACCGAAAGGCGGACGTCGGGCCAAGCCATCGCGTCGCGACAGGCGCGGTCGAGCACGAAGGCGCCGATCTGGTCGATCAAGCCGCTTTCCTCGGCGATCGGAACGAAGATGTCCGGCGGCACCAGGCCGATTTCGGGGTGGAGCCAGCGCAGCAGCGCCTCGACGCCGGTCGGACGCAGCGTGGTCGCTTCGAAGATCGGCTGGTAGACCACGGCGAGTTGATCAGTCCTGATCGCCTCGCGCAGTTGATCGGCAAGGCGCATCCGCTCGGCGCGGGCGGCATCGATCGAGGGATCGTAGAAGGCGACGCGGTTGCGGCCGAATTCCTTGGCGAGATACATCGCGACGTCAGAGCGGCGCAGCAGTTCCTCGGCCGAGAGCCCCTCTTCCGTCATCACTGCGACGCCGATGCTGGTGCCGATCGAGATCATCCGGCCATTGATGGCGATCGGCTGGTCGAAGAAGTGAATCAGCCGGTCGGCCAGGCCCTCGACGCCGGCGACCGGCTCGGCACGATGGAGAAGGAGCGCGAACTCGTCGCCGCCGACCCGAGCGAGCAGGCCTTCGCCACTGCAGATCGCCGCAAAGCCCGCCGCGACATGGCGCAGCAGCGCGTCGCCGGACTCGTGGCCATAGGCGTCGTTGACCTCCTTGAAGCCGTCGAGATCGAGATAGACCAGGGCGACGGGGGTCCGGTCGCGCCGATGCACCGATGTCGCCGCCTCGAGCGCTCGTCCGAGGGCCGCGCGGTTCGGAAGACCCGTCAACCCGTCATGATTGGCGGCGAACACCGCTTCGCGCTCGCGCTTCCTGACCTCGACGAGGTTGAAATAGCCGATCGCCATCAGGAACATCATCATCAGGCAAACGAGACCAACCGCGAGATAGGCGGTCGGCAGCACGCGCTTGACGGCTTCAGCGCCCTGTTCTGACGGGGTCCAGGTCATCAGCCCGATCCGGGCGCCGGTCGGATCGACCAGCGGCACGCCGATCTGCCCCGGCTGCGGGTTGGTGACCAGCCTCAGCCCGTGCAGCACGAATTCCTGCCGGAGGCGCTCGAGCCGGGCTTCGTCCAGCGTGCGGCCGAGCAACAGGAGCCGCGTTGTCCCGGCCGGCGGCGAGACGGCATTGGTCGATGGCAGGATCGAGCCGACCGCGACGGCATAGAGGGCTCCGGATCGGCCGCGGAGATAGCCCGTCACGGCGTCGTAGGGCCCGGAATGCTCGCGGACGTGCTCGATCATGCCGGCGAGGGGCGAGCCGAACTCGGCGGCGGCATCGCGCATCGTCGCATTGCCGTTCTGATAACCGAGGATGGAGCGATTGCTCTCGTCGAGCACATAGACGGTGTCGAAAAGCGTCGCCTGCTTGGTCGAGTCCTTGAGGTTGGAATCGACGAACTGTTGGCTCACCGTGCCGTAGAGACCCCGCACGGCATCGTCCCAGACAGCATAGTCGGCATGGGTATCGCGCAGACGCGTCAAGAGCGAGTTGAGCGCGGCATTGACCGAGCGCTCGGCGCTCCGGGCTTCGCTGCGATCAACCTGGCTCGCCATCTCGCTGAGAATCATCTGCCCCGCGAAGATGGCAGCCGCCACGATCAACAGCGCAGGCAAGGCGACCTGGACTGCGAACTTCGCTGAAGGCCTTCGCAAGGATTTCATGACGCCCAGGATCATTTCAGGTCCGACATGAAAGACATCGGAGCTTTAAGGACAGGTGAAATGGACTGTAGAAAACGGCCACTCAACCTGAGAGAAGAGACGACAGCGTCATGCAATGCACGCTTTCGCCACCGATGGCGATGTCGGGAAGCTCCAGCCAGCCCGCGAGATGCCGGAGTTCGTCGGCAAGAGCAGCGAGAACCGGCTCGGACCGCCGCAGCTGCGGCTCGAGAAAGACCCCCGGCACCCGCAAGACGCCTTCGGCCCGATCGGCCTTGAGATCGACCCGTCCGACGAGGGTGCCCTTGTAGAGGAACGGCATCACGTAATAGCCGAAGATGCGCTTGTGGCCGGGTGTGTAGAATTCGAGCCGGTAGTGAAAGTCGAACAGGCGCTCCGTCCGCGGCCGGTGCCAGACCAGGGGATCGAAAGGCGACAGCAGCGCCGTCGGCGCGAGCCGTCGCTGCAGCGGAGCGGCCGCGTCGATGAACGCCGGCTGGCGCCAGCCCTCGACGGTGGCGGTGGCGAGGGTCCCCTCCTCGACCAGTTCGGCGATGGCGCGACGCGTCTCCGCGACCGGCAGACGAAAATAGTCGCGCAGGTCGGCCTCGGTCGCGACGCCGAGTGCGGCGCCCGACCGGCGGACCAACTCCCGGATCGCATCGGCCTCGCCGGGAACGGGCAGCGCGGCGATCACGGGCGGGATCACGCGCTCGGTCAGGTCATAGACGCGTTCGAAGGCGCCGCGGCGGAAGGCGGTGGTCACCTTGCCGGTCCAGAACAGGTATTCGAGCGCAGTCTTGCCCTTGTGCCAGCCCCACCAGGGGCCGCTGCGCTCGCCGGGGTCATCTAGATCGGCGGCGGCAAGCGGCCCGCGCGCGCCGATCTCGGCGAGGACCGCCGCGACATAGCCTGCATTCTCGGCGGCAAAGGCATGGACTCCGCCATAAATGCCCTGCCCTGCCTCTGCGCGGCGCATGCGCCACTGCATCAGCGGAAAGGACTGCATCGGCAGAAGCGATGCTTCATGCGCCCAGTATTCGAAATAGGCGCGCCGCTTGCCGCGCTCGAAGGCGCGGGTGTCGAGCGTGGGCCGCTCATAGGCGCCGATGCGGCTGAAAACGGGCAGATAATGCGAGCGGACGAGCACATTCACCGAATCGAGCTGCAACAGCCCCATCCGCGCCACCGTCGCCTCGACCTGAGGCCAGCGCGAGGGCGCCGCACTTCGCCGACCGCCGAAGCCCTGAGCCGCGAGAAAAAGCTGCCGGGCCTCGGCGCCGGAAAGGCTGCCGCCGGTACGATCCTCGCGGTTGGTCATGTCGGTTTCCTCGTCTGTTCGGGACCGGCAGATCCGCCCCGATTCAACGGCGAGGATCGAATCAGCTGGAGCGTTCGGCGGCGAAGCCCTGATCGGTGAGGCCAGTGATCATCCGCCGCCCCTCGCCGAGCCGCGCCAGCAGCGCCGTGATCTCGGTCGCCGGCATCGGCTTGGCGAGATGATAGCCCTGGACATACTCGCATTGAAGCAGCCGCAGCAGCTTCAGCTGTTCGGAGGTCTCGATACCCTCGGCCACGACGGCGATGTCCATCGCGTCACCGAGCGCGATCATCGACTGGATCAGTGCGTTCGCCGTCGGATTGGTCCCGAGCTCGGAGATGAAGGACTTGTCGATCTTGAGCCAGTCGAACGGGAACTGGCGCAGATAGCCGATCGAGGAGAAGCCGGTACCGAAATCGTCGAGCGACAGGCCGAAACCCATCGACTTCAGCCGCGCCAGCTTGCGCTTGGCGATGGTCGGATTGCGGACCAGCAAGCCTTCGGTCAACTCCAGCTTGAAGCGGTTCGGTACGACGCCGTTTCGCCGCGCGATGGCGGCGAGATCGTTGGCGAAGTTCGGATCACGCAGCTGCGCCGGCGAGACGTTGACCGAGATCTTCAGTCCAGGCCAGTTGCCCATATCCTCGCAGGCGCGCTGGAAGACGAAGCGGCCGATATCGTGAATGAAGCCGGTCTCCTCGGCGACCGGGATGAAATCGGCCGGCGAGACACGGCCGAACTCCTTCGAGTCCCACCGAACCAGCGCCTCGACCGAGACGACAGCGAGATCGCTGGCGCGGACGATCGGCTGGTAGACCACCGACAGCGCCCCCTCGTCGATCGCCGTCCGCAGCGCGAAGCCGAGCCGCTTCTTGTGCAGGGCCCCGGTTTCGAGGCCCGAGTGATACGGCACCGCGTCGCGCTCGGCCGAGTTCTTGGCCTGGTACATCGCGAGGTCGGCGCGGCGCAGCAGCTCCGCCGGCGTCATGTCGTCGCCATCGGCGACGGCATAGCCGACCGCCGCGGTCACCTGGAACTGGAAGCCGCCGACGGTGAAGGACTGGTCGAGCGCATGGACCATGGCCGACGCAACACCGGCGACCGCCTGAGGCGCGGCGCGGCCGACAAGAGCCAACGCGAACTCGTCGCCGCCGACGCGCGCGAAGCTCGCATCCGGGGGCATGATCATGGCGAGGCGTTCGGCCAGCCGGCGGACCAGTTCGTCGCCGCCCTGGTGGCCGATCGAATCGTTCACCGCCTTGAAGCCGTTCACATCGAGATAGACGATCGCCGCCTCACCGCGCCGGCAGGCCTCGGCGAAGGCCGGACCCTCGCTGATCTCGCTGAAGCCGAAGCGGTTGGTGAGACCGGTGAGGCTGTCGGTGCGCGCAGCGCTGACCGCCTGCTTCTCGCTCTGCGCCTGCAGCAGCGCCAGCCGCCGTGCCCGCACCGCCGTCAACATGGCGATGACGCAGAAGAGGAGCAGCACGACGCCGACCGGCGGCAGGACATTGCGGAGCACGGCAGTGCCTGGCGCCGGCGGCGTCCAGACGAGGTGGCCGACCGGGTTCCCGAAGACGTCCGACAACATCGGGAAGTCGTCGACGCGATCGGTACCGTCCTGGAATTCGAGATGCAGGTCGTTGATGAGGAAGGTCTTGCCGAGTTCGCCGAGGCGCTTCTTGTCGAGATAGAAGCCCATCGCGAGCACAGGCAACGACTTCGGATTGACGCCGTCGAGCTTCGACACCGGAGCGATCCGGGCGACGCCGAACAGCAAGGCGCCGCCGGGCGTCACGAGATAGCTCGAGCGGGCGGCATTGTTCTCCAGCGGGGCGCTGGCGATGAGGTCCTGGATGCGCGCGATGGTCTCGGCGTTCAGGACCTTGGCCGGCTTCGGCGCGTCCTCGGGTGTCGACCATGCATATTTCACTTCGCCTTCGGGCGAGATGACGGCGAGGAAATCGGCGATCTGGGTATCGACGATGCCGGTGCCGATATTGGCTTCGATCCAGGTGGCGTCGCCGCGGACATAGGCGTCATACGCCTCTTCCCACCAGGAATAGTCGTTGGCGAGCCCTTCGACGCGGGTGTGCATCGCGTCGATGCCACCCATCACCATCGTCCGCGTTCCTTCGGCAGCCTGAGCGTTCTGGCGGTGAGCCATCCACGCAATGCCGGCGATCACCGTGACCACGGTGATCACGATGCCCGCCACCAGATTCAGTGTGATCCGGCCGGCGATGGGGTGAGACATTCCAATCGTCCATCTCGTTCGATGGCCCGATGCTACGATATGGAATTTTATGCGGACTTAATGAAATTCGATCAGATTTTACGAGAATGCCACGGGAGGACCCGATCCAGCGCGCGATCGGCTGATTTCCGTTGGAGTCGGTTCAAACTGAACGCCCCGGCCACAGCCGGGCTGAAGCCCGCGACGACGCCGATCCGACCCAGCCAGTCCCCACGACGGAAGGCCACTGGTGTTGGCCAGCCAGTGCGGCTTGCGGCCGACAATCGGTGAAAATAGGCATCGCAGCGAGCTGGTACGCCGATCGCAGACATCCCACACAACGGATTGAATCGTCCCATTTTTCGCCTTTAGCGCGCAATCCGACGCGTCCGCGAACGGCTTTGGTATGGTTGACAAATGGTTAAGAGTGACCTGTATTGCGCTGCATTGGTTGTGTTGCGTTTGCGTTGATTTCGGGGGCGTCATGCAGGTATTCCCTGGTCATCCCACGGCGGGGGCGGTGGATGGTGCGGGCGCGGTCTGCCCCTTTCATGGACCGGCTGCGGCCAGCGCCCCGATCAGCTTCGATGATTGGCTCGCGAACGACCTTCGCTGCTCCGCCGGCAAGCGCGAGTTCCAGCTCGGCCGCTATTCGGTTTCCCACATCCGCAACGGCTATCAGTTCGCCGCTGCCTTCGATCGCTTCGCGGCCGAGGTCGCGCAGTTCGAGAAGACCGGGTTCATGGCGATCGTCCAGACCCGCCGTAAATTCAGCGATTCGACTGCGGAGCTGCGCCTGCTCGGCGAGATCATCGTCGATGCCGGCTACGCCGAGAGCGCCGGGGCGCTGATCCGAAGCGAGACTGTGGCCATCCCGCTCGACATCGACTGCCCCGTCACCGGACTGCCGACGACCTACGAGTTCTTCCCGGTCGCCTTCTGCTGCCATGCCGGCGATCCGAACGATTCGCTCTATGATCCCTCTCTGAGCGCGCCCTTCCTCGCCATCAACACCACCTCGGACGCCTTCGCCTTCGGCATGCTGGTGCGCGATCTCTCGCAGCGGCATTTCCACTGCGCACCCTACGAGATTCCCAGTCGACTCGACTTCGAGCGGTTGCTGACGCGCTGCGTCGCCGCTTGGCAGAACATGTCGGCCAACACGATCCAGGCTTATGAGAAGGTCGCGCAGCGGCCCGAGCGCGCCGTCAGCCTTTCCGAGGATCAGCGCTATTGGCACGCACCGCACAACGATCCCGTCTTCGCCGAATTGGAGAAGGCAATGCATCGCCACGAGATGCCGGTCATCTATGCGCGGCGCCTCGCCGCGAAATGGACGGCTGCGCTCTATGAGGGCGCGCGTGGCTTCGCCAATCGCGACGGCCAGTCCGGTGGCATTCCGGCGTTCGACATGAGGGCAGTGGCGCGGCCATGAGCTACACCAACGAGGATTATGTCGTCGTCCACCGGATCAACGACGACCATCAGGCGATCCATGCCAAGGCACGGGTGCCGAAGGACACGCTGCTCGGCTTCTTCGACGGCAAGGCGCTGCTGATCGATCTCGACCGCGCCAGCGAGCTCGACGACTACTGGTGGCGGCAATCGGTGCATCTGAAGCTGATCGGCCGCAAGCTGCTCTGCTTCCTGCCGACCGAAACGCCCGACGGCATCGACTTCCTCAACCATTCCTGCCGGCCGAACACCCGCGTCGAAGACCAGATCTATGTCTTTGCGACACGCGACATCGAGCCCGGCGAGGAACTGACCGCCGACTATCGCACCTTCAATCTCGTCCCGCAGGGCATCAGGTGCTGGTGCGCCGAACCGCTCTGCGAGATCTGAAGCCATTGCCCCGCCCATGATGGCCGCGCGCCGCTTCTGGCCGGTCGCCGGCGTCCTCGTGCTGATCGGCATCGAGGCGCTGCTCTTCGGCTATACCTATCCGTTCTTCTCGCTGGCGCTCGAGAACAAGGGCATCGCGACCTGGCTGATCGGCCTCAACGCCTCGCTGGCCGGGGCTGGCATCCTGTTCTTCGGCCCGTTCCTGCCGAAGCTCATCGACAAGCTCGGTCTCAAATTCCTGGTTGCCGCCCAGTTCGGCCTCTCGCTCCTCTCCTTCGCTTCAATCCTCTCCTTCGATCACCTCGCGGTCTGGTTCATCGCGCGCTTCGTGATGGGGACCTGCTTTGCGGCTCTGTGGACGACGACCGAGATCTGGCTGAACGGCCTCGTCGACGACCGCAGCCGCGGCCGCATCGTCGGCGCCTCCGGAACGCTCTATGCCGCCTGTCAGTTCACCGGGCCGCTGCTGCTGGCCGGCACCGGCTCGACCGGCAGCCTTCCGCTCATCGCCGCGATGGTGCCGCTCGCCATCGGCGTCGTGCTGGCGCTGTCGATCCGATCCGCGTCCGGTGAGGCCGACGACGAAGAGACCGGAGATCCGAGCACGCTGCGCACGGCGATCCAGCTCGCCGGCGCGCTGATCGCTGCCGCGTTCCTGACGGGTGTCGGCGAGACGGCGATGCAGAGCCTGTTGCCGCTCTACGGGCTCGCGCACGGCCTTTCGGAGGCTGCGGCGTCACGGCTGGTGGCGGTGTTCAGCCTCGGCGAGGCAATCCTCGTCGTTGCGCTCGGCTGGATGTCCGACCGCTACGGACGGCGGCTGACGCTGATCGGTTGCGCGGCGCTCGCCGTGGTCAGCACGCTGGCGCTCCCCTTCGTCATGGGCAAGGAACTGCTGCTGGAGCCTGTGCTGTTCCTCGCCGGCGGCACGGTCTCCGGCCTCTACACGCTCGGCATCGTGCTGATCGGCCAGGACTATCGCGGCCAGCGGCTCGCCGTCGTCTCGACCGGATTCGCCATGGCCTATTCCGCCGGCTCCGTCATCGGCGCGACCCCGATCGGCTATCTCATCGACCTGTTCGGCGTCGAGGCGCTGCCGGTCACGGTGGCCGGCGGCTTCCTCGCCCTGATGCTGTTCCTGCTGCGCCCGCGGCGTCGTACCGAGCCGGTCGCCGCGGAAGAGTAGACAGGTTTAACGCGGGTCGGTCGCAAGCCCAATCCCGCGAGCGCCGAACGGCTAGTGCCGGACCGCCTCCTGCCGCTCATGATCGATCCCGCTCGGGCACCGATCGATGGCTGGCCGGCCCACCGCGAAGGGGCCGCGCCGCTCGATCCGAAACAGACGGTGTGACGCGCTCTCGGCGGTGAGAGGCAGGGATCACCCTGCCAACGATGGGCAGCTCCCGCACGAGCGACGGAAACCGCTCAGATCGTCATCTGCGTTCCGATCTCGACCACGCGCCCCGTGGGGATGTGGAAATATTCGGTCGCATCGCTCGCATTGATGGCGAGCTTGATGAACAGCTTGTCCTGCAGGCGCGAGAAGATCCGATCCTTGGCCGGCTTGATCGAACGGCGCGACAGGAAGAACGACGTCGACATGATGTCGTATTTCCAGCCCTGCTTGCGGCAGAGCCCCAGGGCCTTCGGGACGTTCGGCGTTTCCATGTAGCCGAAAGTCATGAAGACGCGGGTGAAGCTCTCATTGACCGGCTCGATGCGGATCCGATCGGCGTCTTCGATGCGCGGCACGTTGGACGATATGACCGTGAGCAGCACGTTCTTCTGATGCAGCACGCGGTAATGCTTCAGGCTGTGCAGCAGCGAGGACGGCGCGGTCTCCGGATCGCTGGTGAGGAACACAGCCGTCCCGGGAACCCTGACGACGCTACTCTTCTCGAGGTTCTTCACGAGATCGTTGAGCGGCACGTCGTTGCGGCGGCTCTTGTCGAACAGGATCTTCGTGCCACGCACCCACGAGCGCATGATCAGCATGATCGTGAAGGCGAACAGCAGAGGTACCCAGCCACCCTCGGTGATCTTGATCAGATTGGCACCGAGGAAGACGAGATCGATCACGAGGAACGGCGCGATCAGCAGAGCCGACACCCAGAGCGGCCAGCGCCAGAAGCGCCAGACGACGATGAAGGCGAGGCAGGCCGTGATCACCATCGTGCCCGTGACCGAGATGCCGTAGGCGGTGGCGAGGTGGCTCGAGGAGCCGAACAGCACGACGAGAAGCAGCACCGCCACCATGAGCAGGGTGTTGACCTGCGGCATGTAGATCTGGCCGGCATGCTGTTCCGACGTATGCTCGATATCCATGCGCGGCAGAAGCTTCAGCTGGATCGCCTGACGCGTCATCGAGAACGCCCCGGTAATCACGGCCTGTGACGCGATGACGGTCGCCATGGTCGCAAGCAGCACGATCGGCAGCAGCGCCCAATCAGGGAAGAGCAGGAAGAACGGATTGGACACCGCCTCGGGATTGGCGAGCACCAGCGCGCCCTGCCCGAGATAGTTGGCGGCCAGCGCCGGGAAGACGAAAGCGAGCCAGGCAGCCTGGATCGGCTTGCGGCCGAAATGGCCGAGATCCGCGTAGAGCGCCTCGGCGCCGGTAACCGACAGGAACACGGCGCCGATCACGATCAGGCCGGTATGGCCGTTGACCCAGATATAGCGCACCGCGTGATAGGGATTGAGAGCGGCGAAGATGCCGGGATCATCGGCAATGTGCATGAAGCCGCCGATGGTCATGACGACGAACCAGACCGCGGTGATCGGCCCGAACAGCGACGCGACGCGCGCCGTGCCGTAGCGCTGGACGAGGAACAGCGCCGTGATGATGGCGATGGTGATCGGCACGACGAAATCGTCGAGGGCCGGCGTCAGCAGCTTGATGCCTTCGACGGCCGACAGCACCGAGATCGCCGGCGTGATGACGGCGTCACCATAGAAGAGCGAGGCGCCGGCGACACCGAGCAGGAACACGATCGGCACCGATTTGCCCATCGCGCGCTGCGCCAGCGCCATCAGCGACAGCGTGCCGCCTTCGCCATTGTTGTCGGCGCGCAGCAGAATGACGACATATTTCAGCGTCACGATGATCGTCAGGGTCCAGAGGATCAGCGACACGATGCTGATCACGTCTTCCCGGATCACCTCGCCATGCGCGGCCTTGGCGGCATGCATCGCTTCACGCAGCGCATAGATGACGCTGGTACCGATATCGCCATAGACGACGCCCACGGACCCGAGCGTCAGTGTCCAGAACCCGGCATGAGCGGCTTCAGAGCCGACATGCTCGCCGGCCGAACCGCCTGCCGCGGGCGGAGCGGCCTGCGCGGCATCGCCCCCGCCTTGCACATTCAGAGACATCGACAGGTCTTCTCTTTCACCGCGCCCGATGGCGGCCGGGCGTGCTTATAACAGATGGCGTGCACCGCACAACGATAGCGGAACGCCTGAACGAAACAAGCCAACGGCCTGTCGCAACGGGGACGACCGATTCAGCGCAGGGATCCGCCGGAAATCCGACCGTTAACGAATGTTGACGCTTTTTCCAGCCTTGCCGCAAACAAAGGTTAAAGCGGATCTGTTTCAATTTGTAGCGAACAGAGGCCCGGCGCGATCACCGGAGCCACTTGCGCCAGGACGACTACCGTGCCGAATTCCGATCGATCATGCGAGCCCGAGCAGCTTGAGCCGACGCGACCCTACATGGGGCGCGAACAGCTATCCGGCAATACTGTGGCCCTGTTCGCCATCTGTTCGCTGGCGATGCTGGGCATCATCGGACTGACGGTCGACTTCTGCCGCCTCGAAGCCGCGCGCGGGGAACTGCAGCAAAGGCTCGAGCGCGCCCTCGTTGCCGGTGCGAGCGGGACCGTCGGTCTCCGCAGCGAGACCGCCGTCGAAACCTTCGACCAGATGCCGACCGGCTCGATCGCGCGCGAGACCGTGCGGCAGTTCGCAGACGATCCCGCCGGGCTTTCGGGAACTGCCTCCGCCGCCGTGCCGACGACGCTCTCGAGCGTCCTCGGCATCCGCAGCATCCGCATTACAGCGACCGGCCGTGCAGAGGCGCCGGCGATGCGCTGCCGCAACCCGATCATGCGCGCGCGCGACAGCGCCGGCTGCGCGGTCACCGCCCTCTCCTCGACCGAAACCTCGCCGCAGCCCTGATCACATGCCCCAGCGCAGCGCCGGCGTCTGCACCGGCGCATCGAAGGCGCGGACGATCTCGTCATCCAGCAGCGTCACCGTCAGCGAGCAGCCGGCCATCTCGAGCGCCGTCACGTAGTTGCCGACGAGGCTGCGGGCGATGCGGATGCCATGCTTCTCGAGCTGGCGCGCCGCCGCGTGGTACATGACATAGAGTTCCATCTGCGGCGTGCCGCCGAAGCCGTTGACGAGCAGCAGCGCATCGCCGCCGCGGCCGAGATCACCGGCGATGGCGGCCACCATTTCCTCGGCGATCCTGTCCGCGCTTTCGAGCGCGACGCGGCGCCGCCCCGGCTCGCCATGGATGCCGACGCCCATCTCCATCTCGTCCGCCGGCAGGTCGAAGGTCGGCGTTCCGGCCGCGGGGACGATGCAACTCGAGAGCGCGACCCCCATCGAGCGCGTCGCCGCGTTGACGCGGTCGCCGAACACCTTCAGCTGTCCGAGGGGCATGCCGGTTTCGGCTGCGGCGCCGACCGTCTTCTCGACGATCATCGTGCCGGCAACGCCGCGGCGGCCGATCGAATAGGTCGAGCGCTCAACCGCGACATCATCGTCGGTGATGACGGTCATGACCTCCGAGCCGGCCATCTCGGCCGCCATCTCGAAATTCATGACGTCGCCTTCATAGTTCTTCACGATGAAGAGGGCGCCGCCGCCGGTATCGACATCGGCGACCGCCGCGATCATCTGGTCAGGCGTCGGCGAGGTGAAGACCTGGCCGGGACAGGCGGCGTCGAGCATGCCGAAGCCGACGAAGCCGGCATGCAGCGGCTCGTGACCCGAGCCGCCGCCGGAGATGATCGCCGCCTTGCCGGGCTTCAGCACGCGGCGTCGGACGAATTTCCGCTCCTCGCCGAGCAAGACGATATCGGAATGCGCCGCGGCAAAGCCGTCGAGACTTTCCGCCAGCACGGTCTCCGGCGCGTTGATCAGCTTCTTCATGGCGTTTCCTCCTCCAGATGTCCGCGGCAGGCGGGCCCTCACCCATCCACCAGCTTTGCCAGCCGCTGCACGAAGTCCCCGACCAGGCGATCGAGATCCTGGTTCTTCTCGGCATCACCGAGGTCGGGCAGATAGATCACATGCGGACGCAGCCGCCGCGCTTCCTTCAGCGAGGGCACGCGGCGCGGATGGGCGCGCGCATAGGCATCGAGGAAGAGGCGGCGATCTTCGGGCGAGAAATGGCCGACCTCGAAGATCGTTTCGATATGCTGCGGCGGAATCGGCGTCGGATAGGTCGGGCTGGTGATGTGGCTGACGAAGGAGCGGTTCTTGCCGAGCGCCTGTGCGAGGCGCCCGCGCGTCCCCGAGGGACGATTTTCCAGTACCCGCTGCAGGATCGCCTTGTAGGCCGCCACGGCCTCGCCCGCCTTCGGATCTTCGCCGGCCTCGCTCATGCGCCGGCTCCGCCGGCGATCGCCGCGAGCGCGAGCTTGACCCGGCCGACGAGGCGCGGCGCGACCGAGACGGCGCGGATTCCGGCTGTCATGAGTGCTGGCAGATGGCGCGCATCGCCGCCCATGTCGCCGCAGAGGCTGACCTCGAGGCCGAGCCGCCTGCCGGCCGCAGCGACAGTTCCGATCAGGGCGGCCACAGCGGGGTGGCCCGGATCGCACAGGGCCGCGACGCCGGCGATGTCGCGCGCCGCCGCCGTCGTATACTGGGTCAAATCGTTGGAGCCGATCGAGAAGAAGGCGGCGCGGGCGAAGAGATCGGGCACGATCGCCACCGCGGGAACCTCGACCATGATGCCGAGCGGCGGACGGGCATGCGCCACGCCCTCGGCGGCGAGTTCGGTAGCCGCGGCATCGAACAGCGCCGCAGCCGCGTCGATCTCGGACGGCGCCGTGACCATCGGCAGCATGACCTTCAGATTGCCGAATACCGCGGCCCTCGCCAGCGCGCGGAGCTGCAGGCGGAAGATCTCCGGCCGGGCCAGCGACAAGCGCACGCCGCGCGTGCCGAGAAAGGGGTTCGATTCGCCGTCGATCGTCAGCCCGGCCACCGGCTTGTCGCCGCCGGCATCGACGGTGCGGATGGTCACCGGCTTGCCGCCGGCCCATTCGAGCATGCGCCTGTAGACGCGGAACTGCGCCTCCTCGTCGGGCAGGCCGCCCGGACCGTGGAAGAGGAATTCGGTTCGCACCAGGCCGATACCATCGCAGATCGCCGGATCGACCGCGGCCAGTTCCTCCGGTTCCGCGACATTGATCAGCACGGCCACAGGCGTGCCATCAGCGAGATGAGCCGGCTGCAAGGCGGCGGCGGCCTCGGCGACGGCACGATCGGCTGCGCCTTGCCGTCCGGCGGCCAAGGCGGCCCGCTCTGCCGCGCCGGGGGCAAGGATCAGCACGCCCCGGTCGCCGTCGACCACCGCATCGCCGGCAACATTGTCCGGCAGGCTGCCGAGACCGACCACCATCGGAACGCCGCGCGCCCTCGCCAGCATCGCGACATGGCTTGACGGGCTGCCCTCGGCAAGCGCGATGGCGCCACCGGCCGTCCAGTCGATCGACAGGAAGAGGCTCGGGGTCAGGTCGCGGCCGAGAACGATCGCGCCGGACGGAACCCCTCCTTCGCCGCCGGCATCCTCGAGTTCGGCGCGGACGCGGTCGCGGATGTCCTCGAGATCGGTTGCGCGCGCCGCAAAATAGGCGTCCTCCGCCGCGCGGTAGCCGGCGATCGCCTCGTCGAGCGCTTCGATCCACGCGGCAACAGCGTCGGTGCCGCCGTCGATCGCGGCATAAGCAGGCGCGGCCAGTTCGTCATCGGAGAGCATCGCGACCTGGAATTCCAGGATGTCGGCGCCGTCACCCTCTGTGCCCGCGATGATCGCGAGCAGGCCATCGGTCGCGTCGGAGATCGCCGCCGCCAGCGCCGCGCGCTCCTCGACGGGCGATCCGGCGCGCCGCCGCCCGGCCGTGCGCTCCTCAAGGCGATGCACCGTGCCGATCATGAGGCCCGGCGCGGCGGAACGGCCGGCGAGCTCAATCGGCGACATGGGCTCCCGCCTCGTCGAAATCGCGCTCGACCAGGGAGACGAGCGCCGCGACAGCAGCATCGGCATCGGACCCGCTGGCGCGGAAATGCAGCACCGTACCCTGAGGCGCCTTGGCGGCCATGACGCGGACGATGCTCTTGGCGTCGATCCAGGGGCCATCGGCGGCAAGGCCGAGCTCGATCGCCGAACCGAAGGTCTTGGCGAGCTTGGTCAGCTTCACCGAAGGGCGCGCATGCAGCCCGACCGCATGGGTCAGCAGCACGCTGGCGCTGCTCGCTTCGCCGCCCGAGATATCGCCGCCGGCCCCGTCTCTGTCCGCCATCACAGTTTCCTTCAAACGGCCGGCCCTTGTCAGGCCGGCGACAATTCCTCGGCGGTGCGCCGGACGATGTCGAGCGAAGCGCCGCCAGAGGCTTCCGTCGCCGCGATCACCGAGCCTTCGACGATCGGTGCATTGCAGACGACGATGCGGCCCGCCCGTTCGGGCGGCTGCATCTCGATCGCCATCTCGCTGTTGGTTTCGGCCCCGCCGAGATCGACGAGGATCGCGACGCCTGCTTCGGTCCAGGCGCGATCGATGGCCGCAAGGATGGCCTCGACGCTCGTCCCGAGGCCGCCGTCCGGATTGCCGCCGCAAAAGGCGAGCGGCACCTCGTCGCCGACCATCTGCCGCACCATCTCGGCCGTGCCGCGCGCGACATCGGGCGAATGCGAGACGATGACGATGCCGACATTGGCGGCGGGATTGCTCTCTACACTCATGCGATCTCGTCCATCGTGGTTGCGAGGGCGGCGACGAGCAATGCGCTCGATCGCGCGCCGGGGTCCATGTGACCGATCGACCGGTCGCCGAGGAAGGAAGCGCGGCCGCGGATCGCCTTCATCGGGATCGTCGCCTCGGCCGCCACATTGGCCGTCGCGACCGGATCGCCGCCATCGGCGAGCGCGGCAGCGACGGGCGCAAGCACGTCCAGCATTGTCTTCTGGCCGAGATCCGACTTGCCGCGCGCTTTGACCGCATCGATCGCCGAGGCCAGCCCGGCGGCCAATTCGGCGCGGGTCGGATCGGCTGGAAGCGTCTTGGCAAGTGCGAGAGCCAGTGTGCCATAGAGCGGGCCGGAGGCACCGCCGACCTTCATCACCAGCGTCGTGCCGATCGCCTTCAGTCCATCCGGCAGCGGCTTTGCCGCGATGCCATCGAGATCGGCCAGAACCGCCTCGAAGCCGCGCTTCATGTTGAGGCCGTGGTCGCCGTCACCGATCGCCTGGTCGAGTGCGGTCAGTTCGTCGGCATGGGTGATCATCGCCTCCGCCATTGCCTTGATCAGCGCCCGCCGTCCGTTCTCGTCGATCATCCCTCGCCTCCCCCGATCCGATTCCCCGCCCCGTCGAAATAGAGCGGATCGACCAGACTGAGCGCAACAGCATCGCCGGCGACAAGGTCCGTTCCCGGATCGACCAGCGTCGTGATTCGCCGGTCGCCGATGCGCAGATGCAGATGGTTCTGGTCGCCGAGATGTTCGATCCAGTCGACCGCCGCATTGGCATGGCCGTTCGCCGCCTTCTCGATCCGGAGATGCTCCGTGCGGGCGCCGATCGTCTGCGTGCCCTGCGGCGACGCGCCGGCTGCGATCAGGCCTTCGGGCAGGAAATTGATCGCCGGCTGGCCGAGGCGGGCGGCGACATAGAGATTGGCGGGGCGGCGATAGATCTCGCGCGGGGAGCCGATCTGGATCAGCCGACCCTCGTTCATGACCCCGATGCGGGAGGCCAGCGTCATCGCCTCGATTTGGTCATGCGTCACATAAAGGATCGTGGCGCCGAGTTCCTGCTGGATGCGCTTCAGTTCGAGCCGGAGCTCGCCGCGCAGCTTGGCGTCGAGCGAGGACAGCGGCTCGTCCATCAGATAGATCGCCGGACGCCGCACCAGCGCGCGGCCGATGGCGACGCGCTGCATCTCGCCGCCGGACAGGCGGGTCGCGCGGTTCTCGAGCTTGTGGGCGATCCGCAGCTTCGTTGCGATATCAGTGACGCGCCGCTTGATCTCGTCTTCAGCGACGCGACGCTGCGGCGAACGCAGCGGAAAAGCGAGGTTGTCGTAAACCGAAAGATGCGGATAGAGCGAATATTGCTGGAACACGAAGGTGACGTCGCGGCCGGCCGGCGCGATGCCCGTGACATCACGGCCGCCGATCGAGACGCGGCCGTCGTCGGTCGCCTCGAGCCCGGCGACGAGACGCAAGGTCGTCGTCTTGCCGGCGCCGGTCGGCCCCAGCAGCACGACGAGTTCGCCATCGCCGATGCCGAGCGACAGATGATCGACGGCGGTCTTGTCGCCGAAGCGCTTCACGACGCGATCGAGAATGACCTCAGCCATGTGCACCTCCCCTCGCGCCAGCCAACGCGAGCGCCCGGCCCGAGCCCTTGTCGAACAGGGAGAGTCGGTCCGAGCGGAAGCGGAGTCCGACCCGCTCGCCGGCCCGGATCGCGAGATCGGACGGCAGCCGTGCCTTGATCGGGCCATGGCCGGTCTCGATGGCGACGATCTGGGTCGTGCCGAGATATTCGGTGCCGAACACCTCGCCGCGAAGCGCCGAGGCATCATCGAGAAAGACATGTTCCGGCCGGATGCCGAGCGCGAGATCGGCCGGCGCCCGCTCCTCCCGGAGCTCCGGCACCGGCACCTCGGCCTCGCCGACGGTGACGTGGCGGTCGCCGGATCGCACACCTGCATGGAAAGCGACGAAGTTCATCGGCGGCGAACCGAGGAAATCGGCGACGAACATGGTGGCGGGATGGTCGTAGATCTCCTGCGGCGGACCGAATTGCTCGATGACGCCATGGTTCATGACGGCGATCTTGTCCGCCATGGCCATCGCCTCGAGCTGATCATGCGTCACATAGACGGTGGTGGCGCCGATGCGGTTGTGCAGTTCGCGCAGCTCCCGCACCATCAAATCGCGAAACTCGGTATCGAGCGTGCCGAGCGGCTCGTCCATGAGGAAGGCTTTCGGCCGCCTGACGATGGCGCGGCCGAGCGCGACGCGCTGGCGGTCGCCGCCGGCAAGGCCGGAGACCGGCCGGTCGAGCAGATGATCGATCCGAAGCAGCCGCGCCGCCTCCTCTACGGCCTTGTTGACTGCGGCGCCGCGCATGCCCTGGCATTTCAGCGGAAAGCCGATGTTCCGGCGCACATTCATATGCGGATAAAGCGCGAAAAGCTGGAAAACGAAGGCGATGTCGCGCGCCGCGGCACGGTTGAAGGTGACATCCTCGCCGCCGAGCAGGATGCGGCCGGCGGTCGGCAGTTCGAGGCCGGCGATCATGCGCAGCGTCGTCGTCTTGCCGCAGCCCGACGGTCCGAGCATCACGAAGAACTCGCCATCGGCGATCGTGAAGGTGGAGCCCTTCACGGCGGTGAAGGCGCCGAAACTCTTCTGGACGTTCTCGACGCGGATTTCAGCCACGGCTCTACTCCGGAAAATGGCTGACGATCGCGAACAGCACCGTGCCCGCAAGGATCGTGACGAAGGAATAGGCATAAGCGGTCGCCGACAAAGGCTGCATCAGCATGACGACACCAAGCCCGATCAGGACGGTCGCCACCGCCTCCCAGGGACCGCGGCGAAGGCGGGCCAGGCGCACGAGAAAGGTCGGACGGGAAGAGACGGTTTCGCGCGTCATTTCCGCACCGCTCCAAAGGTGATGCCGCGCAGAAGATGCTTCCTGAGCAGGATGGTGAAGACGAAGATCGGGATGACAAACAGCGTCGTCGCGGCGGCGACGGCCGGCCAGTCCTGCCCGCCCTCGCCGATGATGAAGGGAATGAAAGGCGGCATGGTCTGCGCGTTGCCGGAGGTCAGCAGCACGGCGAAGGCGTATTCGTTCCACGCGAAGATCAGGCAGAAGATCGCTGTGGCAGCGATTCCGGTCGCGGCCTGCGGCAGTACGGCGAGGCGGAAGGCCTGCAGCCGCGTATAGCCGTCGATCATCGCCGCTTCTTCATATTCCCTAGGGATCTCGTCGATGAAGCCCTTCAGCAGCCAGACCGCGAGCGACACGTTCACCGCCGTGTAGAGCAGGATCATGCCGAGCTTGGTGTCGGTCAGGCCGAGCTCGCGATACATGAGATAGATCGGGATCGCGACGGCGATGGGCGGCATCATCCGCGTCGAGAGGATGAAGAACAGCAGGTCCTCCTTGAGCGGGACGCGGAACCGCGAGAAGCCATAGGCGGCGAGCGTCCCGAGGAAGACCGCGAGGAAGGTCGAGCCGAACGCGATGATGATCGAATTGACGAAGCGCGGGATCACGTTGGACGGCCCGGCGATCACCATGTTGCGTGAGCGGACGAGCTTGTCATACCAGGTCGTCGGCGCCGGCATCTGCGCGAGGACCTCCGGCGATTGCCGCGTCCGCGTGGTGAACAGGTTCACATAGCCTTCGAGCGAGGGCGTGAAGACGATCTTCGGCGGATAGGCGATCGAATCCGGCGGCGTCTTGAAGCTGGTCGCGATGATCCACAAGAGCGGGATCATGGTGACGAGCGCATAGACGATGACGATGGCGCCGGCGATGCGGCGGGTCGCGGTCGAGGGCGCAACGACCGAATGGGCCTGGTTGGCGGCACTCATCTCTGCTTCACCTTGTTCAGCGCCTTCACATAGATGTTGGCGAGGCCGAAGACCGTGACGAACAGGATGATGGCCAGCGCCGAGGAATAGCCGGTGCGCCAGCTCTCGAAGGCCTGCCGCTTCAGCGTGATCGAGACGACCTCGGTGGTCGAGCCGGGCCCTCCACCCGTCAGGAGGTTCACCATGTCGAACATCTTGAAGTTCTCGATGCCGCGGAACAGCACCGCCAGCATGATGAAGGGCAGCGCCATCGGCAGCGTGATCGACCAGAACTGGCGCCAGGGCGAGGCGCGATCGACCTCGGCCGCCTCATAGATGTAGTCGGGGATCGAGCGCAGCCCGGCGAGGCAGATCAGCATCACATAGGGCGTCCACATCCAGGCATCGACGATGACGATCGCCCAGGGACTGAAGGTGACGCTGCCGAGCATCTGGAACGAGGACGGATCGATGCCGGTCAGGAAGCCGATGGCATAATTGAACAGTCCGCTCTGCGGCTGGTACAGGAAGGTCCAGAAATTACCGACCACCGCCGGCGACAGCATCATCGGAATGAGGATGACGGTCGTCCAAAGGCCATGGCCGCGGAATTTCTTGTCGATCAGCCAGGCGAGCCCGAAGCCGAGCGCCGTCTCGATGACGATCGTCCAGATGACGAAATGCGCCGTCGTCTGCATCGCAAGCCAGACATCACTGTCGGTCAGGATCTTCCGGTACCAATCGAGGCCAACCATCTTGACCTCGGCATTCGGCCGGTTTGCACGATAATTCGTGAACGAGAGATAGATCGTCCAGATCAGCGGGAAGATGTTGATCGCCAGCAGCAGGACGATCGTCGGCCCGATGAACAGCCAGGCGATCGCCTTGTCGGAGAGACCGCGCAGCGGCTTGGCGATGCTGTTGGGCGTCGCGCCGGCCAGCTTGTCCGCAAGGGCCGATGAGGGCGTGGCTTCGGTCATGGGGGATCGGTCCGGCATGGTCTGTCGGGGGTGTGGCGCCGGCAGATCGCCGGGCCGAATGCAGCATCAGGTCTTGTCGGATCTTGGGTGGCGGCGCCGGAAGGACATCTCCCGGCACCGCGTCTCAAAGCGGACGGCCTAGAGCTTGCCGTCGTCCTGGAAGATGGTCGTCCAGTCGGCGACCAACTTGTCGAGCGCCTCCTGGGACGTGCCCTGGTCGGCGATCACATAGTCCGAGACACGCTTCTGCATGGCCTGGAGCAGTTGGGCATAGACAGGCTCGGCCCAGAAGTCCTTCACGATCGCCATGGATTCGAGGAAGGTCGCGGCATAGGGCGCGCTCTTCACGAAATCGGGCGCTTCGAGCACCGACTTGGCGCAGGAATAGCCGCCGAGCGACCACCACTTGGCCTGAACCTCGGGCTTCACGAACCACTTGATGTAGGAGAGCGCGTCGTCCCGCTTGTCGGAATAGGACACGACCGAGATGCCCTGGCCGCCGAGCTGGGCGAAGTGGAACTTCTCGGCCGGATTGGCGAAGAAGCCGATCTTGTCGCCGCCGACATTCGGGTCCTTGTAGAGGCCCGGCCAGGTGAACGCGAAGTTCATCTGCATGGCGACCTGGCCCGATTTGAAGGCGTCGGCCGCTTCGCTCATATACATGTTGGACGAGCCGGGCGGGGTGCAGCACTTGTAGAGCGACTTGTAGAATTCGAGCCCGGCCGCAGCTTCCGGCGAATTGACGAAGCCCTGCATGTCATAGGGCTTGTTCGGGTTCTGGTACTCGAAGCCCCAGTCATAGAGGACGTTGGTGACGCCCATCGTGATGCCTTCCGAGCCGCGCTCGGTATAGATCGCGGCGCCATAGACCTTCTTGCCGTCGATCTCGCGGCCCTGGAAGAATTCCGCGATCTGCTTCAGCTGGTCATAGGTCTTCGGCGCGGCGAGATCCCAGCCATACTTGGCCTTGAATTCCTTCTGCAGCTCCGGCTTCTCGAACCAGTCCTTGCGATAGGTCCAGCCGACCACGTCGCCCATCGCGGGCAACGCCCAGTAATTCGGCGTGTTCTTCGGCCACTCCGCATAGCCGACGACGGTCGCCGGCAGGAAGTCGTCCATCGAGATCTTGTTCTTCTCGAAGAAGTCGTTGAGCTTCACATAGTGACCGTTCTCGGCCGAGCCGCCGATCCACTGGCTGTCGCCGATGATCAGGTCGCAAAGCTTGCCATGCGAGTTCAGCTCGTTCAGGAAGCGGTCGGCATAGCTCGTCCACGGCACGAATTCGAACTTCATGTCGATGCCGGATTCCTTGGTGAAATCCTTGGAGAGCTCGACCAATGCGTTGGCCGGGTCCCAGGCCGCCCAGCACAGTGTCAGCGACTTGTCGGCCGCCTTGGCGCCGCCGGCCATGGCCGTCGCCATGACGGCGGCCGCGCCCAGCGCAGCGGCCAGCTTCAGCAATTTCCTCATGCGTTCCTCCCTCGATTGCCCGTTCTTCGGTTTCCCCATGCACGATCCCGCGCAAAAAAGACGCGCGTCGGCTGGATCGCTTCCTCGGGCGATCCGGGCAGGTGAATTGAAGTTCCCCGATGCCGGTTGATCCGGCTTTCTGTTTAGTGATTGTGTTTAGTGATAGCCAATTCACTAAACAACGCAATGGCCAATTTCTGCTACTTGTTGTGCAGTGCAGCGGGATTTTACTAAAGCAAGTTTAGTAATTCGTCGCGGAGGCGCCCCGGATCGCAGGCAACAAAAAAGGGCGCCCCGAGGGGCGCCCTTTTCCGATCAATGTTCAGGCCGGCCAACGGCCGCGCTGGATCAGACCTTGGTCCAGACGTTACCGGCTTTCGACGAGCGGACCGCGGCGTCGATGAACTTCATGCCGATGAGGCCGTCCTCGACCGAGGGATAGATCACCTCGGCGCCAGCAGCCTTGCCTTCGCGCGCCGCGCGGATGGCGCGGGCAGCTTCGGCATAGATCGTCGCGAAGCCCTCGAGGTAACCCTCAGGATGGCCGGACGGCACGCGGGTGACGCGCGCCGCCTCCGGCCAGGCGCCGGCGCCGCCGCGGGTCAGAAGCTGCTTGGGCTCGCCGAACTTGGTGAACCAGAGATAGTTCGGATCGGCCTGCGTCCATTCGAGGCCGCCCTTGGTGCCGTAGACACGCAGCTTCAGGCCGTTCTCATGGCCGACTGCCACCTGGCTCGCCCAGAGCATGCCGCGGGCGCCACCCTTCCAGCGCAGCAGGATCTCGACGTCGTCGTCGAGCAAGCGGCCCTCGACGAAGGTCGTGAGCTGGGCCAGCAATTCGTCGAGTTCGAGGCCGGAGACGAAGCAGGCGAGGTTGTAGGCATGCGTGCCGATATCGCCGATGCAGCCGCCGGCGCCCGAACGCTTCGGATCGGTGCGCCATTCGGCCTGCTTGGATCCGGTCGCCTCGGCGCGCTCGGTCAGCCAATCCTGCGGATATTCGGCCTGGACCAGGCGGATGGTGCCGAGTTCGCCGGCCGCTACCATGGCCCGCGCCTGACGGATCATCGGATAGCCGGTGTAGTTGTGCGTGACGGCGAAGATCTTGCCGGACGACTTCGCCAGCGCGACCAATTCCTCGGCCTCGGCGACGGTGGTGGTCAGCGGCTTGTCGCAGATGACATGGATGCCGGCCTCGAGAAAGGCCTTGGCGGCCGGCGCATGCATGTGGTTCGGCGTGACGATCGCCACCGCCTCGATGCCGTCGGGCCGGGCTGCTTCGGCCTTCGCCATCTCGGCGAACGAGCCGTAGGCGCGATCATCGGCGATGCCGAGATCCTTGGCCGAGGCCTTGGCGCGGGCCGGCTCCGAGGAGAGCGCGCCGGCGACGAGTTCATACTGGTCGTCGATGCGCGCGGCGATGCGGTGCACCGCGCCGATGAACGCGCCCTGCCCGCCCCCGACCATGCCGAGGCGGATGCGGCCCGCTGCGACGTCTTCCTTGCTGCCTTCAATGGCCATGCTGAAATCCTTCTTCCCTGGTGCTCCCGGGCGAGCCTCAAAGGCATGCCACGCGAAGCGCAAACGTCATGGAGACAGCGGCGGCGCCAGCTTGAGGCCGGCGCCGCCGCGATGTCGATCAGCTGATGCCGAGAATGCGGCGGTTGGCGGTCTCATCGGTGCCCGAGCCCGCAAAATCGTCGAAGGCATGCTCGGTGACGCGGATGATATGCGCCTTGATGAACTCGGCGCCCTCGCGCGCGCCGTCCTCGGGATGCTTCAGCGCGCATTCCCATTCGAGCACGGCCCAGCTCGCATAGTCATAGGCGGTGAGCTTGGAGAAGATCGCGCCGAAATCGACCTGGCCATCGCCGAGCGAACGGAAGCGGCCGGCGCGATTGACCCAGCTCTGGAAGCCGCCATAGACGCCCTGGCGACCGGTCGGATTGAACTCGGCGTCCTTCACATGGAACGCCTTGATGCGCTCATGGTAGATGTCGATGTAGTCGAGATAGTCCAGCTGCTGCAGCACGAAATGCGAGGGATCGTAGAGCAGGTTGGCGCGCGGATGGTCCTTCACTTCGGCGAGGAACATCTCGAAGGTGATGCCGTCATGCAGATCCTCGCTCGGATGGATCTCATAGGCGACATCGACGCCGTTCTCGTCGAACACGTCGAGGATCGGCGTCCAGCGACGGCCGAGCTCGGCGAATGCCTCTTCAACGAGGCCGGCCGGACGCTGCGGGAACGGGTAGAGGAACGGCCAGGCGAGCGCGCCCGAGAAAGTCGGATGCGCCTTGAGGCCGAGGCGCTTCGACGCCCGCGCGCAGCGCTTCAGATGGTCGACAGCCCAGGCCTGACGGGCCTTCGGATTGCCGCGGACCGAGGGTGCCGCGAAGCCGTCCATCAGTTCGTCATAGACAGGGTGGACGGCGACCAGCTGGCCGATGATGTGCGAAGCGAGCTCTGTGATCTCGAGCCCGTGCTTGGCGGCCGTGCCGGTGAGCTCGTCGCAGTAATCCTGCGAGTCCGAGGCCTTGTCGAGATCGATGAGGCGCGAATCCCAGGTCGGAATCTGCACGCCCTTGTAGCCGAGCGAAGCCGCCCAGCCGCAGATGGCGTCGAACGAATTGAACGGGGCGGCGTCGCCGGCGAACTGGGCGAGGAAAATCGCCGGTCCCTTGATCGTCTTCATGAGCATCCTCCTTGTTGAACTCTATGTCGGGGCGCCGTCGCGCGCCTTGTGGCCATCAGGGAACGTTGTCCCTGACGAAGATGTCGATCCGGATACGCTCCTGCCCGGGCACGATCGGCAACCCCTCGCGCGCCGCGACGAGAATGCGCGCGGCGCTGCGGGCCATGTGGCCGGCATCCTGATTGATCAGCGCGTCGATCGTGCCGCGGATCAGCTGGCGTCGATTGAAGGGGGTCAGCTCGTGAGCGATGAAGACGACGTCGCGCGCCCGGCCCGAGGCCTCGAGCGCAGCGACGATGCCCGGCGTTCCCGCGCCGACATTGTAGAGGCCGACGAGATCGTCGTGCTCGGCGAGGAGCGCCGCGGCGACGGCCTCGACGCGCTCGTCATCGTCGCGGCCCTCACGGATCGGCAGCAGCTCGAGGTCGGGATATTCGCGCGCCATGACCTGTTGGAAACCGTATTGCCGCTCGATGTGGTCGCGCAGCGCCAGCGACCCCGCGATGAGGCCGACCTTGCCGCTGCGATGGCCGAGGAAGCGGCCGAGCAGCGTCGCCGCGGTGCGCCCCGCAGCGTAGTTGTCGATGCCGACGAAATGGGCGCGCCGCGTGCCGGGCAGATCCGAGACGACGGTCACCACCGTCGTGCCCCGGTCGGCCAGCAGGTTGACCGCCTCCGCCACGGCGGGATGATCGAGGGCCACCAGCGCCACGCCGTCAAGATCGACCGGCAGCCTTTCGAGCGCGGCCGCGAGCGCCTCGCCATCGAAGACGTCGACATGGGCGAAGCCGATGCGTACCCGCTCATCGACGTAACGCTCTGCCGTATCACGAAATTCCTGTTCGAGCAGGCGCATGAAATCATTGGCGCCGGAGGGCAGCACGACCTCGAACCGATAGTCGCGCCCGCGCGCCAGCCGCGAGGCCAGCCGATCCGGACGGTAGTTCAGCCGCTCGATCGCCGCCTGGACGCGGCCGGCGGTGCGCGCATGGACACCCGCGCGCCCGTTCAGGACGCGGTCCACCGTCGCGAGGCTGACGCCCGCCTCGCGCGCGACGTCCTGGAGCGTCGTCTTGCCCAAGCAGCTATCCTCCCCGCCTGATGAGTTACCATCAGGAACTGAGGTAGGCAACTCAAAGGCGACCATCCGTGCGGCGCAAATAGGCGTGGAGCGCCGGACGCTTCGCGGCACCAGCACCCCGGGACGGTTTGCGCCGGCACGCGAGTTATGGAAGGTTCGCAGGTGGCCATCGAGAGCTGACATCGGGGATCGGAAGGCAGGCGATGCCGTCTGCGGGTCATGCGCGAGCCGCCCTCGAATGGCGGTCGTGATATCGGGAGGACGTGATGAAGACAGCCGACGCGCCATTCCGACTGGCCGATTATGCACCGCCGGCCTACCGGATCGACACCGTCCATCTCGATTTCAGGCTTGACCGGACCGCAACGCGGGTGATCGCGCGCCTCGCGATGCGACCGGCCAAGGATGCGCCCGGCCCGCTCGAACTGATCGGCGATGAACTGGTGCTGACGGCGCTGCGGCTCGACGGCCAGACACTGACCCCGGACCGCTACAGCGCGACGCCGTCCCTGCTGACGATCGATACCGCCCCCGATCGGCCGTTCACGCTCGAGATCGAGACCGTGATCGACCCCTCCGCCAATACCAAGCTGATGGGCCTCTACCGCACAACCGGCACCTACTGCACGCAATGCGAGGCAGAAGGCTTTCGCCGCATCACCTATTTCCTCGACAGGCCGGACGTGCTCGCCGTCTATACGACGCGCATCGAGGCCGCGCGCAGCGAGGCGCCGATCCTGCTCGGGAACGGCAATCCGGCCGAGCATGGCGACATTCCCGGCACCGACCGGCACTTCGCGATCTGGCACGATCCGTTTCCGAAGCCGTCCTATCTGTTCGCGCTGGTCGCCGGCGACCTCGGCGCGATCCACGACCATTTCGTCACCCGCTCAGGCCGAACCGTCGCGCTCGCCATCTATTGCGAGCATGGCAAGGAAGCGCGCTGCCACTATGCGATGGACGCGCTCAAGCGCTCGATGCGCTGGGACGAAACCGCGTTCGGCCGCGAATATGATCTCGACGTCTTCAACATCGTCGCCGTGTCCGATTTCAACATGGGGGCAATGGAGAACAAGGGTCTCAACGTCTTCAACGACAAATATGTGCTCGCCGATCCGTTCACGGCGACCGACAGCGATTACGCCAATGTCGAGGGCGTCATCGCGCATGAATATTTCCACAACTGGACCGGCAACCGCATCACCTGCCGCGACTGGTTCCAGCTTTGCCTCAAGGAAGGCCTGACCGTCTTCCGCGACCAGGAGTTCTCCTCCGATATGCGGGCGCGGGCGGTGAAGCGGATCGCCGACGTGCGCACGCTGCAGGCGCGGCAGTTCCCCGAGGACGGTGGGCCGCTCGCTCATCCGGTCCGGCCGGAAATCTATCACGAAATCAGCAACTTCTATACCGCGACGGTCTATGAGAAGGGCGCCGAGGTCGTGCGCATGCTGAAGACTATCCTCGGAGCGGACGGCTTCCGGCGCGGCATGGATTTCTATTTCGAGCGTCATGACGGCGATGCGGCGACGATCGAGGACTTTCTCGCCTGCTTCCAGGAGGCGACGGGCGCCGACCTCACGCAGTTCAAGCTCTGGTATTCACAGGCCGGAACGCCGCAGGTGAGCGCCAAGGGCGTCTATGACGCCGCAAACCGGCGCTACAGGCTCACTTTGGCGCAGAGCCTCGTCGCGACGCCGGGTCAGCCGGTCAAGCGGCCGATGCATCTCCCGATCCGCTTCGGCCTGATCGGCCCGAACGGTGCGGATCTCGCCTTCGAGGCAGTCAGCGGCGCCCGTGTCGACGGGGACGTCATCCATCTGACGGAGGCAGGCCAGACGGTGGTGTTCGAAGGCGTCGCCGCCCGCCCGGTTCCCTCGCTGCTGCGCGGCTTCTCCGCCCCGGCGCGACTGGCGATCGACATCTCGGCCGATGACCTCCTGTTCCAGGTTCGCGCAGACCAGGATCCGTTCAACCGCTGGCAAGCGGCGCAAACGCTGGCGATGCGCGGTCTCGTGGCCGGCGCGAGCGCCGTCGCCGCCGGTCGCGCGGCGACGATCGAGCCCGCGCTCGTCGATGCGCTCGGCGTGGTGCTCGAGGACGATCGGCTGGAAACGGCCTTCCGCGCGCAGGTGCTGCAATTGCCGAGCGAGGCCGACATCGCACGCGAGATCGGCGAGAACGTGGATCCCGACGCCATCGCCGTGGCCCGCCGACAGTTGCGCCTCGCCATCGTCGCGGGCCTCGGGCCCAAACTGCTGGCGATCCACGCGGCGCTCGGCGGAGAAAGGACATTCACGCCGGACGCTGCCAGCGCAGGCGACCGCTCGCTGCGCAACACCGTCCTCGACCTCGTCGTCGCCTCGGGCAGTCGCGCCGCCATCGGCGCCGCGATCTGGCAGTTCGAGACCGCCGACAACATGACCGACCGGCTCGGCGCCCTCGCCGCGCTCTGCCATGCCGCGCTGCCGGAACGGAAGGCGCTGCTCGATCTCTTCCACGAGGCCTACCAGCACGATCCGCTGGTGCTCGACAAATGGCTGAGCCTGGAGGCGAGCGTGCCGGCGCCGGAAACGCTCGACCGTGTCCGTGCGTTGCTCGCACATCCCTCCTTCGCGATCTCCAATCCCAACCGCATCCGCGCGCTGGTCGGCAGCTTCTCCAGTTCGAACCAGACGCAGTTCAACCGCCGCGACGGCGCCGGCTACGATTTCCTCGCCCGCTTCGTGCTCGATCTCGACCCGCGCAACCCGCAGACCGCCGCGCGCCTCCTCATCGCCTTCCGCTCGTGGCGTTCGCTGGAGCCCGTTCGCCGCGCTGCTGCCGAGGCCGCGCTCCGCCGGATCGCCGACGCGCCCGAGCTTTCGCCCGACGTGCTCGACATCGTCACACGCACCCTCGCCTGACGCCGCCAGACCGCCGCGCCGGGGCCGCTTGCCCCGGGTTTCGGCGTGGTTAACGAATATGCTTAACGAAAGGCTAATTGAGCCTAGACAAGCCGATTCGCGTCGATTCAAATGGACCTGATTCGGGGCGTGCGGTCTCCCGGCGACAGCATAAATCAGGGGGCTGGCATGGCGCGGGCAGAATTGGCCAGTGCGTCTCAGGGCGGACATTTGCCGAACGCAAAGACCATGTTCGCAAGGAAGCAGCCGCTTGGTGGTCACGCCAGACTGCTGGCCCAACCGACCTACGAGAAGCTTCTGGCGCTCGAGCCGATCCTGCGTCGTTGCATTCCCGTCATCATCATCATCTTCCTCATCTTCGTCGCCGGCTCGCGGATCATCCATCTCTACGATCTGCGTCTCGAGCGGGAGACGGAAGCGCGCGACATGCTCGGCATGGTGACGACCGTCGTCGCGGAGCGGCTGGCCAAGGCCGAGCCGTCGCTGCCGGCCGACGGCTATGCGATGGCGCTGCAGACGCTGCTCGACAACACGCTGCCGGCGGTCACGACCGAAATGGGCCGGCAGATCTATGTGACCGATCCGACCGGCCGCATCCTCGCCACGGCGCCGCGCCTGCCGGGCGACGAAGGCCGCGACTTCAACGACGTCGTCCTCAATGCCCAGCCGATGGTGATCTTCGGCGAGCGCGCGGGCATCATGCCGGTCGAGATCGCCGGCGTCGGCCCAGGCCTCGGCACGCTGCGCCAGCTTTCCGGCGGGCTCGGCTATGTCGCCGCGACGACGTCGCTCGAGGCGGTCTATCGCGGCTGGCGCGACGATGTTTCGGTCAACGTCACCGTCTTCGTCGGCACCAGTGCGATCCTGCTGGTCATCCTCTACGGCTATTTCGCCCAGTCGGCACGCGCGCAGCAGGCGGACCGCATCTATCACGAGACCTATGCCCGCTTCGACACCGCGCTCCGTCGTGGCCGCTGCGGCCTCTGGGACTGGGATGTCGCCCGCGGCCGACTGTTCTGGTCGAAATCGATGTTCGAACTGGTCGGCATGGCGCCACGCGATACCCTGCTCGGCTTCGGGGAGGTCAACGCCCTGGTCCATCCCGACGACGGCGACCTCATGGACCTCGTCGAGGCGCTCTACGAGACCGGCGAGACGACCGTCGACCGGATGTTCCGCATGCGCAAGGCCGGCGGCGGCTTCGTCTGGCTGCGCATTCGCGTCGAGCTGGTCGATGCCGACCAGGCCGAACCGCATCTCATCGGCATCGCGGTCGACGTCACCGAGCAGATGCGGCTCGCCGAAAGCTCGCGCACGGCCGATATCCGCCTCCGCGATGCGATCGAGACGATCTCGGAAGCCTTTGTGCTGTGGGATACCGAGAACCGGCTGGTGATGTGCAATTCCAAGTACCAGCAGCTGCACGGGATTCCGGATGCGGCGCTGCAGGTCGGCACGCCCTATGCCGATGTCGTCGCCGCCGGGCACCAGCCGATCGTGCGGACGCAGATCCCGACCGACGAGCGCCATGAGGCCGGCGGTCGCTCCTTCGAGGCGCAGCTCACCGACGGGCGCTGGCTGCAAATCAACGAGCGCCGCACCAAGGACGGCGGTTTCGTCTCGGTCGGTACCGACATCACCACCATCAAGCGGCATGAAGAAAAGCTGATCGACGGTGAGCGCCGGCTGATGGCGACCATCGCGGATCTGCGCCAGTCGCGCCAGAAGCTCGAGCAGCAGGCGCGCGAGATGGTCGAACTCGCCGAGAAGTATTCCGAGGAGAAGGACCGCGCCAACGCCGCGAACCAGACGAAGTCGGAATTCCTCGCCAATATCAGCCACGAACTGCGCACGCCGCTCAACGCCATCATCGGCTTCTCGGAGATCATGCGCTCCGGCCTGTTCGGACCGCTCGGCTCGCCGCGCTACTCGGAATATTGCGAGGACATTCACGCCAGCGGCAATTTCCTCCTCAACGTCATCAACGACGTGCTCGACATGGCCCGCATCGAGGCCGGCCGCATGGCGCTGGAGATGGAGCCCTTGTCGCTGGACGGGATCGTCGAGGAGGCCTCGCGCGTCGTCGGGACCGAGGCAGAGACCCGCCACGTCAGCGTCGAGACGGATGTCGAGCCGCATCTCCAGCTTGTCGCCGACCGCCGGGCGGTCAAGCAGATGGTGCTGAACCTGCTCTCCAACGCGGTCAAGTTCACGCCGCAGGACGGACGCGTTACCGTGCGCGCGCGGCGGATCGGCAGCGCCGTCACGCTGACGATCGAGGACAGCGGCATCGGCATTCCCAAGGATGCGCTGAAGAAGCTCGGACGGCCGTTCGAGCAGGTACAGAACCAGTTCACCAAGAGCCACAAGGGCTCGGGCCTCGGTCTCGCCATCACCCGCTCGCTGGCCGAACTCCATGGCGGCGCGATGCGCATCCGCAGCCAGGAGGGCAAGGGCACGATCGTCTCGATCCGCCTCCCCTCCGGCCGTCCCGCCGAGACGCCGACGCCGACCGGCGCTTCGGCCGGCGCGGCGCTCAGGCTCGGGGCTTCCGCGGAACCGTCCCGATAAGCCGCGTGAAGGCGCCGCGAACGTCGGCCTCCGTGGTGCGGAGATACGCGTCGAGGGTTGGGAAATCCGGCAGTTCGGCCGCGCGTGCAAGGAGCGCGAGCAGGCCCTTCGGCGCCTCCTCGGCCTTGAAGGCGCCACCGACACAGAGTCGGACGATCTGCGTCAGCCGCTGATAGAGCCGGAGCGCCGGCAGCAGCACTTCGGCCTCGGCCGGCGGCAGCAGGCGTGCACGCGAGGCCGCAGCGAGGACCGCTTCCGTCTCGGTGTCGAGGATCTCGGGATGATCGGCACCGTGCAGCAATTGCAGGTGCTGGGCGATGAATTCGATATCGACGAGCCCACCCGGCGCGAGTTTCACGTCCCACGCGCCCTCGGCGGGCTTCTCCGCCTGCATCAGCGCGCGCATGTCCAGCACATCGGCGGTGATCGCGCGGGCGTCGCGCGGCCGCGACAGCACGGCCCGGACCGCGGCCCGCGCTTCGTCCATCAGGGAGGCATCGCCGGCGATCGGCCGCGCCCGCGTCAGCGCCATATGCTCCCAGGTCCAGGCCGAACTCGCCTGATAGCTGGTGAAGGCCTCGACATGGGTGGCGAGCGGCCCGGCATTGCCGGAGGGACGCAGGCGGAAGTCGACATCGTAGAGCGCCCCCTCGGCGGTCGGTGCCGAGATCGCGGCGATCAGGCGCTGGGTCAGGCGGGCGAAATACTGACTGCCCATCAACGGCCGCTCGCCGTCCGACGATGGCTCGCGCGCGTCGAAATCATAGAGCAGCAGGAGATCGAGATCGGAAGCGGCCGTCATTTCGCGGCCGCCGAGCTTGCCCATCGCCACGAGCGCGATGCGCCCACCCGCCATCCGGCCATGCGTCGCCTCGAAGGCCGCACGGACATGATCGAGCAGGCGGGAAACCAGCAGTTCGGCGAGATCGGCATAGGCAAAGCCGGCAGCGCGCGCGCCGACCGTGCCGGCGATGACTCGAATGCCGATCAGGAAGGCCTGCTCCTTGCCGAAGATACGGACGCGGTCGAGCACCTCCTCGAGCGCGGTTGCGCCTGCCAGCATCGCTTCCAGCCGAGCCGCGACGACCGAGCGCTCGGGCAGAGGACCGAAGAAGGCTGGATCGAGCAGCGCGTCGAGTACATGTGGCCGAGCCGTCACGATATCGCCGAGGCGCGGCGCGGTGCCCATCACCATGGCGATGAGATTGAGCAGGCCCGGATTGGAGGAAAGAAGCGCGAAGAGCTGCACCCCGGCGGGCAGCCGCGCCAGCAGCCGATCGAAGGCGTTGAAGGCGGCGTCGGCATTGTCGGAGGAAGCGAACGCCTCGAGCAGAGCCGGCGTGATCTCGGTCAGCCGCTCGCGCGCGGCGGAGGAGCGCATCGCCGGATAGCGTCCGAAATGCCAGCCGCGCACCGTCCGGCTGACCTCGCGCGGATTGGCGAAGCCGAGTGCGGACAAGGTGGCAACTGTCTCGGGGTCCTCGTCGTCGCCGGTGAAGACGAGACTGCCGGTGCTGGTCGACAGCGAGGGGGCGGTCTCGAACAGGCGGATGTAATGATCGCGCACCGTCTCCATGACGCTGCGCAGCGCGGTCGAGAACGCCTTGGCGCTGCGGAAGCCGGACAGGCGGGCAATCGTGGCGATCCCATCCTCATCCTCGGGCAAGGTATGCGTCTGCGCATCGTCGATCATCTGCAGCCGATGCTCGACCTGGCGCAGCAGTTCATAGCAGCGCGTCAGGTCCACGGCGGCGGCCGGCTCGATCCAGCCCTTGGCGGCGAGCGTCTCCAGCATCGGGATCGTCTGGCGGCCGCGGAGATCGGCGTCGCGGCCGCCGGCGATCAGTTGCTGCGTTTGGACGAAGAACTCGATCTCGCGAATGCCGCCGCGGCCGAGCTTGATGTTGTGGCCGGCGATCGCCACGCTGTCATGGCCACGATGGTCATGGATCTGCCGCTTGATCGAATGAATGTCGGCGATCGCGGCATAATCGAGATATTTCCGCCAGATGAAAGGCGTCAGCTCGGCGAGAAACGCCGCGCCGGCGGAACTGTCGCCGGCGACCGGGCGCGCCTTGATCATCGCCGCCCGCTCCCAGTTCTGGCCGCTCGATTCGTAATACTGGAACGCGCCGGGGGTCGAGAGCGCCAGGGGGGTCGAGCCAGGATCGGGACGAAGGCGGAGATCGGTGCGGAAGACATAGCCGTCGGCCGTGCGCTCCTGCAGCATCTTCACCAGTCGTCGCGTCAGGCGGACGAAGAACGTGCCGATCTCGTCGGGCTCGGCGAGACGCGCGCGTTCGGGATCGAACAGCACGATCAGGTCGATGTCGCTCGAATAATTGAGCTCACCCGCACCGAGCTTGCCCATGCCGAGAATGATCCAGCCCGAGCGCGTCGACGGCGCATCGGGATCGGCGAGGGTGATAGCGCCCGATGCGGCGGCATCGGCGAGCAGGAAGTCCGCGGCGGCTCCGATGGCCGCCGTGGCGAAATCGGCCAGGCGGGCCGTGACCTCGGCGACGCTCCAGACACCGCCGAGATCGGCGAGCGCGACGAGAAGCGCCACTTCCGCGCGGGCGCGTCGAAGGCCGGTCATCACCTCCGCTTCGCGGCCCGTGCGCCATAGCTCGGCGACGTCGCGAAGAATCGCTTCAAAGCGCGCATCCGGTGACGCTTCGAGCAGATCGAGCCAGCGCCGAACATCGGCGAGCGCCGTATCCTTGAGAAAGGGCGAAGCGGCGAAGACGGCGGCGGTGAACGGGCGGAGATCGGGATGGGTCGCCGTGATCGCAGCGAATCGCGCTGCGAGACCTGCCGCGTTCAGCGCCTCGGTCACGTCGCGCAGCGCCGCCTTCTGCTGCGCCGCCTTGGCGGGCGCGACGCGCGGACCGATCAGCGCCGCGAGCGGCCGTGCATCGCCACGGGTTTCCCGAACATCCATATCCAGCAACGCCCTCCGCGCATCAGGTCGCGGCCGGGAAGCGCAGTGTCACGATCAGCCCCGGCCTCGCATCGTCGAGGGTCAGCGTACCATGATGCAGCTTGGTCACCGCATCGACGAGGCTGAGGCCAAGGCCGCTGCCAGGTTGCGAGCGGCTCTTTTCGAGCCGGACGAAGCGCTCCAGCACGCGGGCCCGGTCCGGATCGCCGATGCCGGGGCCGTTGTCGGCGACGCTGATGAGGATATCGCCGCCTTCGCGCCGGGCCGCGACCGCGACATGGGCCGGCGACGGGGGATGATCGCCGCTCTTCACATACTTGATGGCGTTGTCGAGCAGGTTGCCGAGCGCCTGGCTGATGAGTTCGCGGCTGCCTTGCATCGCGAGCGGTTCCTCGAGCGACAGCGCGAGATAGACCTCCGCCTCCTCGGCGACCGGCTCGTAGAACTCTGCGACATCGGCGACGAGGCGAGCGATATCGAGCCGCGTCATCGCCCCTTCGGACGAGCCGGCCTCGATCCGCGCGATCATGAGCAGCGCGTTGAAGGTCCGGATCAGCTGGTCGCAATCCTCGATCGTCGCTTCCAGCGCCGCGCGGTAGTCGCCGCCACGGTCGGGCGCAGCCAACGCCGCCTCGACGCGGGTGCGCATGCGGGTCAGCGGCGTCTTCAGGTCATGGGCGATATTGTCGGAAACCTGCTTCAGGCCGAGCAGCAGGGCCTCGATGCGGTCGAGCATGGCATTGAGGCTCGAGGCGAGGCGGTCGAATTCGTCGCCCGTGCCGGTCACTTCGAGGCGGCCGGAAAGGTCGCCCTCCATGATGCGGAGGCTTGTCGCCGAAACCTGGTCGATGCGCTTCAGCACGCGGCGGCTGACGAAGAACCAGGAGAGCAGCGCGAGCGCGATCAGGAGGCCGACGCCAATCGTCATCGCCCGGGCAACGACGACGCGGATGCGCTCGATCTCGCTGACGTCGCGGCCGACCAGCATCTTGAGCCCGTTCGGAAGCGGCAGCACCTGTACCATCGCGACCGTGCGGGTGTTGTCGCCTTCCATCCGCTTGTAGGGGACCGTTACAGGATCGAGCCCGCTGCGCTCGAGCAGCGAGGGCGGCACCTCGGTGACATTGCCGGCGACGACATTGCCGCTCTTGTCGGCGATGACATAGAGGCTGGCGCCCGGCACGCGGCTGCGCTGCTCGATGGCGGCGACGATGCCGGTGAGGCCCTTCGACAGGCCCTCGTCGGCAAGGATGCCGATCTCGGCCTCGATCGAATCCTGGACCTGCTGCGTCAGGATGCGGTCGGTCTCGCGCGAGATCCAGCCGACGAAGACCACCGCGAACACGGTGAAGACGACGAAATAGATCGCCGAGAGCTTGAACGCCGTCGTGCGGACGACTTTACCGATGGCCGTCACGGATCATGTATCCTGCGCCGCGCACGGTATGCACCAGCGGCTCGCCGAAGCCCTTGTCCACCTTCGAGCGCAGCCTGCTGATGTGAACGTCAATGACGTTAGTCTGGGGATCGAAGTGATAGTCCCAGACATTTTCGAGCAGCATGGTGCGGGTCACAACCTGGCCAGCATGCTTCATCAGATATTCGAGCAAGCGGAATTCGCGCGGCTGCAGCGGGATCGCCGTGCCGCTGCGGCGGACCGTGTGGCTCAAGCGGTCGAGTTCGAGATCGCCGACCTTCAGCAACGTCTCGGCCTCGCCGGGCTTGCGGCGGCGGGCGAGAACCTCGATGCGGGCGAGCAGTTCGGAGAAGGCGTAGGGCTTGGCGAGATAGTCGTCGCCGCCGGCCCTGAGGCCGGTGACGCGGTCGTCGACCTGGCCGAGCGCCGAGAGAATCAGAACCGGCGTGTCGTTGCCCTTGGCTCTCGCCTCGGCAACGAGCGCGAGCCCCTCCTTCTTCGGCAGCATCCGGTCGACCACCATGACGTCATAGCGGTTGGTATCGGCCAGGAATGCGCCCTCCTCGCCATCGGCGGCGTGGTCCGGCACATGGCCGGCTTCCTTGAGCGCCTTGACCAGATAGGCGGCGGTTTCTCGATCGTCTTCGACAAGCAGGATGCGCATTTCGAAACGATACCCGATTCAGGACGGAAGCGGCATGAGGGCGCGCAATGCGCGGGCCGATGGAAAAACGGCAGGCGGGGGGCGCCGCCTGCCGATCTTGCGGTGCTCGGCGGCAAAAACACGCCACCAGCAACCGCGAAGCAAAGGTCCGGCCGGGTGGATCACCCGGCCGAAAGTCCGGAGGTCAGGCCTTGCCGAACGGCAGCGCCACGAAGCGGGTGTGGTCGCCCGACTTGACGCGGACGAGGACCGCCTTCATGCCGGCCTTCTTGGCGTCGACGACTTCACGCTCGACATCGCCGGGACGCGACACTTCGCTGCCGCCGACTGCGAGGATGATGTCGCCCGGCTGGATGCCCTGCTCGGCAGCGGCACCGTCCGGATCGACTTCCGAGACGACGACGCCCTTGTTGTCGGGCGCGACCGTCAGCGCGAGGCCGAGATCGGCGACGGAAGCGGGCTTCGCCGGTTCGTCGGCGCTGGCCATCTTCTGGTCGGTCGGCAACTTGCCGAGCTTGACCTCGACCGTCTCATCCTTGCCGGCGCGGACGATGCCGAGCTTGACCGTCGTGCCCGGCGCATAGCCGGCGATGATCTGGCTCAGATTGCGCGCATCCTCGACCTTCTTGCCGTCGACGGTGATGATCGCGTCACCCGACTTGATGCCGGCGAGGGTGGCGGGGCTGCCTTCCTGCGGCTCGGCGACGAGCGCGCCCTTGGCATCCGCGAGGCGGAGGCTGTCGGCGATGTCGCGCGTGATCGGCTGGATCTGGACGCCGAGCCAGCCGCGAACGACCTCGCCGTGATCCTTGAGGTCGCCGATGACGCGCTGCGCCGTCGCGGCCGGGATGTCGAAGGCGATACCGACGCTGCCGCCCGAGGGCGAGTAGATGGCGGTGTTGATGCCGATGACCTGGCCGTTCATGTTGAAGGTCGGGCCGCCGGAATTGCCCTTGTTCACCGAGGCATCGATCTGGATGAAGTCGTCATAGGTGCCGGCGCCGATGTCGCGGCCGAGCGCCGAGACGATACCGGCCGTCACCGTGCCGCCGAGGCCGAACGGATTGCCGACCGCGACGACCCACTCACCGACGCGGACATCGCCCGGGGCGAATTCGACATAGGTGAACTTCTGCGACTTGTCGTCGACCTTCAAGAGCGCGAGGTCGGTCTTCGGATCGGTGCCGATGAGGCGGGCCGTATATTCCTTGCCGGCGGAATCGGTCACCGTGAAGTCGGTCGAACCGTCGACGACGTGGTTGTTGGTGACGACATAGCCGTCCTCGGAGATGAAGAAGCCCGAGCCGAGGCCGATCGCCTTGTGCTTCTGCGGCTTGCCGCCGGGGCCGCCCTGCTGGTCCTGGAACTGCTTGAAGAAGCGCTCCATCGGCGAGCCGGGGGGGAACTGGCCGGGGCTCGGCATGCTGAAGCCGTTGCCGCCGTCCTCGTCGGACACGTCGGCGACTTCCGACTTGACGCGGACGCTGACGACCGCCGGCTTCACCTTGTCGACGAGGTCGGCGAAATTCGGCAGCTGCGGCGCTGCAGACTGGACGCGCACGGCATCGGCATACGCCGGCGACCGGCTGCCGATCACGGCCTCGCCAGCGAAGCCGCCGACGACGAGGGCCGCCACGGCGGTGCCGAGCAGCACGTGAGTGCGGATGCGGCTGACCTTCTGGGTCTTATCGGACATCTGTATCTCTCTCCACGATCGAGGCAATCGGATGAGCCATATGGTTTCACGATGAAACCGTAGCTCTCGAGGGAGAGAATGGTGCCGGCCACCTTACGGTCGGCTGTCACGTGCATGAATGTTTCGTAATGTGAACGACGGCTCAGTCTTCGCGCGCCAGAAGCGCCTCGACCCGGCGCTCTTCTTCGGCCGAGAGGAGCGCGGGCGCCGCCGCGCGGCGGCGGCGGAAAAGGCCGAAGGACAATGCTCCGCCGATGATCAGCGCCAGCGGCGCCGCGCCCCAGAGCAGCAGCGTGTGCCAGGTGAAGGCCGGTTTCAGCAGCACATATTCGCCATAGCGATCAACCAGATAGGCCTTGACGGCGGCGTCGCTGTCGCCGGCCTTGAGCCGCTCGCGGATGAGGATGCGCAGGTCGCGCGCGATCGTCGCGTCCGAATCGTCGATCGACTGGCTCTGGCAGATGAGGCAGCGGAGCTCGGCCGAGAGCGAGCGTGCCCGCGCCTCCAGGACAGGATCGGGCAGCATCTCGTCCGGCTGGACGGCGAAGGCGGGCAACGCGACGACGAGGATGGCGAGCGCCGCCAGGACGCCGCGCAGCCATGGGGCGAGCCTTGCCATCACGCGATCACTCGGCCGGCACGGCAGCGCCGCTCCGCGCCGGCTTCGGCGCGCCGACGCGCAGGCGGCGATCGGAGAGCGACAGCGCCCCGCCGGCGGCCATGACGAGGGCGCCGAGCCAGATCAGGAGGATCATGACCTTCCAATAGAGACGCACCACCGTCGTCCCGTCCGCCTTGACGTCGCCGAGCGAGATATAGAGCTGCGACAGGCCGAAGCTGTGGATCGCCGATTCCGTCGTCGGCATGTTCTGGACGCTGTAGAGCCGCTTCTCCGGGGCGAGGACCGCGACGGTCGCACCGCCCGAGCGCACCGTGAAGCGGGCCGCCGTGCCGGTATAGGTGCCGCCGGAGACCGGCGAGAAGCCATCGAGAGTCACCTGGCGACCGCCCACGGTGACGCTCTCGCCCGGCTTCATCGTGAGGATCGTCTCGCTGTTCCATGTCGAGGACGCGATGATGCCGAGCAGCGTGAGCCCGAGGCCGAAATGCGCCAGCGTCGTCCCGAAGGAGGCGCGCGGCATGCCGCCGGCGCGGCGCAGGCTCTCGGCGAGCGGCGCGCGGAACAGCTTGACGCGGAAGGCGAGTTCCGAGACCGAGCCGACCAGCAGCCAGACCGCGAGCCCGATGCCGAAGAAGGCGAGCGCCTTCGACGGTCCCGCGAAGACGAGGCCGACGCCGATCGTCAGCAGCACGGCCGCGACGGCAACGAAGAGGCGCTGGAACGCTGCGAGGAGGTCACCCCGCTTCCAGGCCAGCAAGGGCCCGAACGGCACGGCGATGAGCAGCGGCACCATCAGCGGGCCGAAGGTCATGTCGAAGAACGGCGCGCCGACCGAGATCTTGCCGCCAGTGAGCGCCTCCAGCACCAGCGGATAGAGCGTGCCGGTCAGCACCGTCGCACAGGCGGCCGTGAGAAGCAGGTTGTTGAGGACGAGTGCACCCTCACGACTGATCGGCGCGAAGAGGCCTCCCTGTGCCAGCGACCCGGCGCGGAGCGCGAACAGCGACAGGCTGCCGCCGATGAAGAGGCAGAGGATGACGAGGATGAAGATACCGCGCGTCGGATCGGTCGCGAAGGCATGGACCGAGGTCAAGACGCCCGAGCGGACGAGGAAGGTGCCGAGCAGCGACAGCGAGAAGGTGAGGATCGCGAGCAGGATCGTCCAGACCTTGAGCGCGTCGCGCTTTTCCATCACCACGGCCGAATGGAGCAGCGCCGTCGCAGCGAGCCAGGGCATGAAGCTCGCATTCTCGACCGGATCCCAGAACCACCAGCCGCCCCAGCCGAGCTCGTAATAGGCCCAATAGGAGCCCATCGCGATGCCGAGCGTCAGGAAGATCCAGGCCGCCAACGTCCAGGGCCGCACCCAGCGCGCCCAGGCGGCGTCGATGCGCCCGTCGATCAGCGCCGCGATGGCGAAGGCGAACGAAACCGAGCAGCCGACATAGCCGAGATAGAGCAGCGGCGGATGGATCGCGAGGCCGATATCCTGCAGCACCGGATTGAGGTCGTTGCCCTCGGTCGGCGCCGGGACGAGGCGCAGGAAGGGGTTCGACGTCGTCAGGATGAAGGCGAGGAAGGCGGTGCCGATCGCCGATTGCACGGCGAGCACGAGCGCCTTCAGCCGCATCGGCAGATTATTGCCGAAGGCCGCGACCAGCGCGCCGAACAGCGCGAGGATCAGCACCCAGAGCAGCATGGAGCCTTCGTGATTGCCCCAGACGCCGCTGATCTTGTAGATGAGCGGCTTCAGCGAATGCGAATTCTCGACGACATTGCGGACCGAGAAATCGGAGACGAGATAGGCATGCGTCAGCGCGGCGAAACTCGCCGCCACGAAGACGAAAAGCGCGATCGAAACCGACGGCGCAATCGCCATCAGCCGGCGATCGCCCGCGAGCGCGCCATAGAGCGGGAGCACCGCACCGGCGATCGAGAGCAGCAGAGCCAGGACGAGCGCGTAATGGCCGAGTTCGACGATCATCGCGCCACCGTCTTCGGTTCGGGGCCTGCGGCCGCCGCCTCGGGGCGCCACTCGCCGCTCTTCTTCAGCGCCTCGACGACTTCCTTCGGCATATAGGTCTCGTCATGCTTGGCGAGGATCGTGTCGGCCTGGAACAAGCCAGCCGCATCGACCGTGCCTTCGGCAACGACGCCCTGCCCTTCGCGGAAGAGATCGGGCAGCATGCCGGTGAACCGAACCGGGATCGCCGCCTTGCCGTCGGTGACGGCGAAGGAGATCTTGGCGCCGTCCTTGACGACAGTGCCGGTTTCGACCAGGCCGCCGAGGCGGAGGCGCCGCGTCGCGGCCGGCGGATTGGCGGCGATCTCCGACGGGCTGGTGAAGAAGGCGATGCCATCGGACAGGGCGAACAGAATGAGCCCGACCGCGGCGGCCAGCACGAAGCCGGCCAGGCCGATCAGTGTGAGGCGTCGCTGCTTGCGCGTCATCGTAATCCTGCCTTCACGTCATCCGCGCCCTGAACCCGCGTCGCAGTCGTGCTGCTCATGGTGTGGCCTTGGCGGGGCCGACACCGTTCTCGGCCGCAGCCTTCTCGACGCCGGCGAGGAGATCCGGCTTGCCGGCAAGCGCGGTTCTCGCCCGTGCCAGCGCGGCGCTCGCCTCATCACTCTTCCCGAGAACCATATAGGCACGGAAAAGCCGCGCCCAGCCCTCGACATCCTCAGGCGCCGTCGCGAGCCGGTCCGCGAGCCGCGCGACCATGCCCTCGATCATCGCCTGCTGCTGCTCGGGCGGCTTCGACGCCGCATCGGCGATCGCCGCGGCATCCGGGCCGGGGGCCGGATTTTCGATCTTCTGGAGTTCGGCGCGCGCCACTGGCAGCCAGGCCGCATCGGCCGGCGCCTCACCGATCAGCTTCGTCCAGGCCGCGATGGCCGCAGCGCGGTCGCCGCCTTGCCCGGCCGCGACCGCGGCGTAGAAACCGGCGCGCGCATTCTTCGGGTCCAGCGCCAGCGCGCGGCCGAAGGCCGCCTTGGCATCGACCGTGACGACGCCGCCGGCCTGGCTAGTCAGAGCCTCGCCGAGCAGCGCCTCGCGATCCGCCGTCGATCCGAGAATGCGCAACGCATTGCCATAGGCGCGCACCGCGTCGTCGAAGCGGCCGAGCTTCAGATAGACGGGGCCGAGCAATTCCCATCCGGCGCCGTCATTCGGGTCGTCGCGGAGATGCTGTTCGACCTTGCCGATCAGCGTCGCGATATCGGCGTCGGCGGCCACCGTCTCGCGCGAGGCCAGCGGCTGGTCGGGCGCAGCGGGCGAGCCGAGATGGAGATAGACGCCGACCGCGCCGATCGGCAGCAGCACGGCGGCGACGAGAAAGCCGGCGATGATGGCGGCCCGGCCCTGACGCTCGCGCTTCGGCGGTGTCTCCCCGGCCTTCAGCAGCCGGCGCGACAATTCGATCCGCGCGGCCTCGGCCTCGCTCTCGCCGATGAGCCCCTGCTCGCGCTCGCGTCCGAGCTCGTTCAGCTGGTCGCGATAGATCGAGCGCGCAGAGCCTTCCGCGTCAGCCGGACGGCGCCCGAGCGGCGCGAGCACGGCGAGCGAAGCGACGGCCGTCATCACGGCCATGAGGATCCATTGCAGCATCGGTTCCTATCCCGGCCCACTCCATAGCGGGCCGGGCTGCCCGGCGCATCCCGCAAACTGTCGCGGGTGTCGCCTCAGTTCACCGGACGCCAGGTGCCGTCCGGCTGGCGGCAGGCGGTGCCGCGCGCCGTCTGCGGCTGGCCGTCGACCCAGATCTGGTGCGTGTAGTCGCGGCACTCATAGGAATTGACGCGGTAGCGCGGCCCGGGAATGACTTCGCCGCGGGCGCCGCCCTGCTGCCAGTCGACCGGTGCGCCGGGGCGGCCGGTCTCGAGCGCCTGGAACTGCGCGTCTGCAGCGCGCTGCTGCTGCTGCGCATCGAGGCTGACGCCGACGGCATTGCCGATGAAGGCGCCGACCAGGCCGCCGGCGATCGTCGCCGCCACCTTGCCATCGCCCGAGCCGAACTGATTGCCGACGAGGCCGCCCAGCGCGGCGCCGCTGACGATGCCGACCTGCTGGTTGGTGGGTCCGCCCTGGCAGGCTGCCAGTGCCATGCTCGTGACCCCGATGACGACGAATGGTGCGAACCGCATGCTGCCTCTCACTGCTGTTGACGCCGTGGCGTCGGCCCCTCGAAAGCGCCATTCCTACACGAGGATGGCGGAAGTTTGGTTACCGCTCGGTGACGCCGCGTCTCAGGCCTCCGCCGCAGGCAGGCGCAGTTCAGCCCGCAGGCCGCCCAGCGGAGCGCGCTCCATCGCGAAGTCGCCACCATAGAGCGCGGCAAGATCGGTCACGATCGAAAGGCCGAGACCGGAGCCGGGCTTGCTTTCGTCGAGCCGTCGGCCGCGCCGCGTCGCCTCGGCCCGCTCGGCTTCGGTAAGGCCCGGACCGTCGTCGTCGATGCGGATGACGAGGCCGAGATCCGAGCCGCCCTCGCCGCTCTTCGCCGTGACGATGACGCGGCCCGCGGCCCATTTGCAGGCGTTGTCGACGAGATTGCCGACCATTTCCTCGAGGTCCTGCTGCTCGCCGCGAAAGCGGAGGCCGGGTTCGGCGTCGAGTTCGATGTCCGGTCCGGCATGGATGCGGCTCATCGCGCGGACCAGCCGCTCGAGCACCGGCTCGACCTCGGTCACGGCGCCGATGACCTTGGAGCGGGCCGCGATGCGGGCGCGATCGAGATGATGCGTGATCTGCGTCCGCATGATCTCGGCCTGCTCGCCGACCTTCGCCGCCAGCGGCCCCTGTCCGGATCGCGCCTCGTTGGTGATGACGCTCAGCGGCGTCTTCAAGGCATGGGCGAGATTGCCGACATGGGTGCGGGCGCGCTCGATGATTTCCTGGTTGGAGGCGATCAGCGCGTTGAGTTCCTTGGCGAGCGGCTCGAGCTCGGCCGGATAGGGACCCTCGAAGCGCTGCTCGCGTCCGCTGCGCATTTCGGCGAGGCCCCGGCGTACGGCATCGAGCGGCTGCAGGCCCCAGCGGATCTGCACGGCGATCGCGGCGATGAGACCGACGCCGAACGCGGCGAGCGTCAGGCCGACGCTTGCCTGGAAATTGCGGATTTCCTGCTGCAGTTCGCTGGCATTGCCGGCGATGAGAACGTCGTAGCGATGATCGGCGTCGAAAATGATCGTCCGGCTGAGCACGCGAAGCTGCTGCTGGTCGGGACCGGCCATGACTGCCGACGACACGCCGTCGACATCGGTGACCTCGGTTGCCTTGGAAAGATCGAGCGTGTCGGTCGCAAGCGAACGCGAGGCGAGCACCACCGGGCCGCCGCTCTTGCGCACCTGCCAGTACCAGCCTGAATAGATCAGCTCGAAGCGCTGTTCGCCGAGATTGCCGGGATCGCCGAGCTGGCCCGGCGTCATCATCGCGAGATTGCCGACCAGCGTCTTCAGATAGACGGAGAGGCGCTGGTCGAAGCCGCGCTCGACCGTCTCGCGATAGAGCGAGGTCAGGATCAGCGCCGCCGCGATGAGCGCGATCGCAGCCCAGACCGAGGCGCCCGCGACGAGGCGGAAGGCGAGCGAATCCAGGCGCAGCCTCATGAATCGCATGGGGCTATCCCGCGGTGCCGGGCGTGACGATCCGGTAGCCGAGGCCGCGCACCGTGTCGATGAGGTCAGGCGCGACCTTCTTGCGCAGCCGGCCGACAAAGACCTCGATCGTGTTCGAGTCGCGATCGAAATCCTGGTCGTAGAGATGCTCGATCAGTTCTGTGCGCGAGACGACGCGGTCGCGGTGGTGCATCAGATATTCGAGCACCTTGTATTCATGCGCGGTGAGCCTGACCGGATTGCCGTCGACCGTCACGCGGCCGGCCTTGGTATCGATCCTGACCGGGCCGCACTCGATCTCGTTGGTGGCATGGCCGGCGGCGCGGCGCACCAGCGCGCGGATGCGCGCCAGCACCTCCTCGATGTGGAAGGGCTTGGCGACATAGTCGTCGGCGCCGGCGTCGATGCCCTGGACCTTGTCGCTCCAGCGATCGCGCGCCGTGAGGATCAGCACCGGCATGTTGCGGCCGGCCCGCCGCCAGGCCTCGAGCACGCTGATCCCGTCCATGCGCGGCAGGCCGATATCGAGCACGACGGCGTCATAGGGCTCGGTCTCGCCGAGGAAATGGCCTTCCTCGCCGTCGCGCGCGCTGTCGACCGTATAGCCGGCCGTCTTCAGCGCCTCGCCGAGCTGGCGGTTGAGGTCGGGATCGTCCTCGACGACGAGAATGCGCATGAAATTCCGCTCCGCTGTCAGCGACCGAGGATCGCGCCGCTCTGGGCGTCGATCTGCAGGCGTTCGACCTTGCCGCCGGCCCCGAGCACGTTGACCACATAAACCAGCGCGCCGCCGCCCCGGCAAAGCTGCGCCGAGACGACGTCGCCCGGCAGGTTGCCCCGGATCTGGCTGAGCGACACTGCCTCGCCGTTCTGGACCGCCTGCCGCGCCTCGCCCTGCGACAGACACCCCTGCGCCAGGGCCGCCCCCGGAAGGAGCAGCCCGATCGCGACAGTGGCGGTACGGAGCAGGAGCGTGACCATGGCCAAGGTTTAGCAGAATCGGATGAACGCGGGCTGAATGGCGTCAGCGGCCGAGCGGGGCGCGCGCGACCCAGCGGCCGTGCAGAGCGATGAGCGCCCCGGCGAGACTGCCGCCGGCCATGGCCATGTCGACGATCAGCGAACGCTCGTCGGCGCCGAGTTCGTGACCGGCGAGAAGCCCGATCAGCGGCGAGAGCCCAGCCACGATCGCGCCCCATGTGACGCGCGAACGATACCAAGGCTCGGCATTCGCGGCGTGGCTGAGCGCGGCGTCGCCGGCGATCGCTTCCGCCACCGCGTTGCCGAGCGCCGGGAGGTCGGCTTCGGCGACAGGGCTGCCGCTGCGCGCCGCGGCCTCGGCGATGGCCGGCGCCAGCGAGACGGCGAGCCGCCGGGCGGCGGGCGCAAGGATCGATTCGGTCATGGCAGGCTCCTTCGGTTGGGATTCGGCGGTCACGGATGGGGCAAGGGCCCGTCACGGCTTTGCCCCAATTGGGGACAATGGATTTCATCGCTGCGGGGGCAGCGGAGGTGCACGATGCTCAAGGCGCTGCTCGTTTCCGCCCTCGGCGGCATTTCTTCGGGTCATGCAGTGCGCAACGGCTGGACCGCCCTGGTGCTGGTCCTGATGCTGATCGGCGCCGAGACGACCTATGAGGCGGTTCACCGCCACTGGTCGCTGAAGCGCGATCTCGCCGCTTTCGGGCTGCTCGACACCGTGGGATCCGGCGCGCTGCTGGTCGGAGAAGTCCTGTCGGTCTAGCTGGCGGCAGTGCCTTCGACGTTCTCGTCGGGCGGCGCCGGACGACGATCAGCGGCGGCACAAAAAAATCTGAAATTCTTTGGAACCGGCCGCAGCGGACGCAGTTGTTTCCCCGGATCGCGCAAGCGGTCCACAGCCGGTCCCACACCGGGGAGCCCGCCGATCCCCCGACGGCGGGCTCTTTCTTTGTGGTGAGCTCGAATTTGCCGTTGCAAATCGGCAATCCGGCATGACGGCTTCATCAATCTGCAACCATTAATCGACTCTGCTTCGCCGTGGGATTCGGATCGGCCGCCTGGGCCGGCTCCGGTCAATTCAAGCGAGGCCGATCCATGCTGTTCCAGACTTTCCGGCGCGCCGCCCTTGTCGGCGGACTTCTCGGGCTTGCGGCGTTCGCCGCGCCCGCCATGGCCGCCGAAGCGGCGCCGAAGCCGCTGATCGAGCAGGGCGCACTCGATGCCCTGAAGAAGATGTCCGATACGCTGAAGGCGGCGAAGGCGATCGAGCTTTCGATCACCGACTTCCGGGAGGTTCCGTCCTCGCAGGGCCAGATGGTGACGCTGGTCACCAGCGCCGACATCACCGCCGAGCGGCCGAACAAGTTCCGGGCCGAGGCCAATTTCAACGGCGCCGAAACCAGCTTCGTCTTCGACGGCAAGAACTTCACGGCGCTCGACAAGGGCAAGAACCTCTATGTGACCGCCGAGCTCGGCGCCGACACGATGGAGGCGTTCTTCAAGAAGCTTCAGGAATCGCGCGGCATCGAATTCTCGGTCGCCGATTTCCTGGCGAGCGACCCTTACGCGATCTTCTCGAAGGACCTGACCAACGCCTATGACGTCGGCACCACGACGATCGACGGCGTGACGACGCAGCACCTGGTGTTCTCGGCGAAGGGGCTCGAATGGCAGCTCTGGATCGATCCGGCGACCAACCTGCCCCGCCTGTTCACCGTCATCTACAACGACGTGCCGCGCGAGCCGCGCTTCCTGGTCAACTTCAAGTCCTGGAACCTCAAGGCGACGCCGGCTGCCGATGCCTTCACCTTCACCCCGCCCAAGGATGCCGCTTCGATCAGCTTCCTGCCCGCCGGCACGCCCTGATACGAACCGCGACGCTGAAGGATACATCCATGTCGAACCTCACCTTCTCGAAGTCCGCTCTCGCGCTTCTCGCGGCCGGATCCCTGCTCGCCTCGTCGCTGCCGGCTTCGGCCTGGGTCGCGGCCCATAGCGCCGGCGCCTGGCGCGGCCCGGCCGGCGGTGTCCACACCTATAACGACACCGTCGTCGCGGGCGGCGGTGCCCGCTACGGCTATGGCCCGCATTACGGCTATGGCGCCTGGGGCGCTCCGGCCGGCGCGGTTGCCGGTGCTGCGGTTGCCGGCGCTGCCGTCGGCCTCGCGGTCGGCGCCACGATCGCCTCGCTGCCGCGCAGCTGCGCCACCATTGCCGGCCCGACGGTCATCTATGGCTGCGGCGGCGTCTACTACCAGCCCTATTACGGCCCGACCGGCCTCGTTTACCAGGTCGTTCCCGCGCCGTACTGAGCCGAGCCGGCCGGGCGGCGCTACAGTGTCGCCCAGCCTGTCGCCTTGAGCACCTTCACGGCCGCAGCCGCCTTGTCATAGGCGATCCAGCCGATGGCGGGTGTTGCGAACAGCCAGGCGCCGTCGACATAGAGCGCCAGCGCGCCGCCCTTTCCGGCCCAGGCGCCGGTGGGCGTCGTCCCCAGCAGATAACGCGCGCCCTCGGCCGGACTGGCCGGGGGCGTCGTCGCATTGGAGGCTTCGACGGCCAGTTGGACGATGCCGTCGAGCAGCCGGAGCGCCTCGTTATGCGTCACATGCTTCTGCGCCTGCGCGGCGGCGATATAGGGCAGCGCCAGATGCGGCGTCGCGAGCGGATCAGACATTGATCGTGATCTCCGTGGCAAGGCCCGCACCGGCGGTGGGGCTCAACTGGCAGACGCGCGCCGTGAAGGCAGCGCCGGGCGCAGACAGCACCGCGGCGAGGTCGGCAGCGCTGAAGTGCGCCGCCGGGCTGGTGACGCGGCGCGAGGTCTTCAGCACCGCTCCCTCATAGAGCTCGACGCTATAGGCCTCGCTGTCCTCGCCGAGCGGCACCTCGGCCTGGTCCCAGCGGTCGCCGCCCTGCCGTGTCTGCCGGATCCAGGCGAGGTCGACATTGCCGAGGCCGTCGCGGCTGCCGGAAAGATGCACCGGCGCCAGGCAGACGAGCCCGCGACCGGCGACCGTGAAGGCGCGATCGGCGAAATGCGCCGCGTCATAGGCCGCACCGAGCGGACCGGCCCGGAGCCGCTTGGTCAGCCCGATCTCGCCGGATTCCAGCTCGAACAGCGGCGTCGCCGCGTTGAGGCGGATGAAGCGCGCGCCGGCGCCATGGCCACGCGCGGCGAGATCGCCGGTGCCGCCCTGACCGCGCAGCAGTCCGCTGACCCGCCAGCGACCGGCACCGACGAGCACCGCATCGCGGAACTGGATCAGTTCGAAGCCGTCCGCCTCGCTGCCGATCGCCGCGAGATTGCCGCCGTCGAGCACGGCCGCGAGCGGCAGTGACGCGAGCTGCCCGGCGGCGAGCTGCACATCGAGCACCGTCGCCTCGTCGAAACGGGCGATCGGCCCGGGCGGCACGGCGGCGGCGATCAAACCGAGGCTCGCGCGCTGGTCGACGCGCTGGCGGGCGAGATAGCCGGCCTCCGCGCTGCCGATGGCAACGGCGACCGGGCCCGTCCAGGGATCACCGAACACGGCGAGCCGCGGCGCCGCGCCGCTTTCGGCGCCGGTCAGCGACGGCAGGTCGAGCACCACGACATCCGGCGGTCCCGCCTCGGCGCGCCAGGTCGGCGACGTGCTCGCGCCGCTTGCAACCGGCTGCGCCGAGGCGGCCGGATCGAGGGCGCGCGCCTCGATGCGCCGCGCAGCCCCGTCCTCGATCCGGGTCAGTTGCAGGATGCGCGTGCCGCTCTCCTGCTCGAACGTCACGATGTCCGCGACCTCCAGCGCCTGCGCGGCGGGCGGCAGCGCGAAGGAAAGCGTCTCGCGTCCATCCCAGATCGCCTGCAGCCGTTGATCGGTGTAACCCGCAGAATGCTTTGAGCAGTTCGGGGATGCCAGATTAGGGCGGATGAAGGCGGATATGGCCGGATGAAATGGCTGAAAGCGGCCAGCTATTGTAGCGACCGTGGATAAAACGGCCTGGCAAACGAGGCGGGCCGGTTTGAGCACATTCGAACGGCGTAGGGCCGAGGCGCAAGGTGCTTTGGCACAAGGACACCGTGCACGGGGGCGCGTGCGGGCGCTGTTTCCACCCTATTCCAGCGATCCACCATGCCAGATTACCTGACCGATGATCCGGACGTCGACATCGTCGGGCAATAGTTCGGTCTCATATTCCTTGTTGTCCGAGACAAGCTGCACTTGGGCCTTAATTGATCGTGCGATGCGCTTGACGAACAGATTTCCGTCCACGGAAAGCGCATAGATTCGGCTGTTCTGAAGCCGTTGATCAGTCGTATCGATTATCAGAAGGTCGCCATCGTTGATGGTGGGTGCCATGCTGTTTCCATCGGCCCGCGCAACGATCAGCCCACGAGGCGAGCGTCGAAGGACCTGGCGGACGAAATCTTCCGGGACGGCAAAGCCGTCTATTTCCTCTCGCTCCGGCTCTGAAGAGCCCGCGCCGGCGGATAGTCGCGCTTCATAACGCGGAAGATCGATCGTTCGCCCCGCAATCGCCTGGATCTGCGCCAGAGCAGTCCTCTCGCCGGTGATTAGCCAGACGATGTCCGCTCCAGCCTCCACCAGTTTGGCGAACTCCTCCTTTTCGGGCGAGCGCTCGTCGGCTTCGTAGCGGCCTACCGTTCGAGCGGAGACGCCCAATCGGTCCGCTAGCTCAGCTTGTTTGAGGCGCATTGATTCGCGCCATTCTTTTAGTCGTTCTCCGAAAGTGGACATTTTCACCAACGTTCTGCGACGCTCTGCGTCGCGGAAGTCAAATGCGCCGCAGACTGCAGAAAGCCCAAATGGTCCAATGACTTAGGGTGAAAAAGACCGTTTGTTCGCATACTTCGAACTGCGACACGAACAAACGGTCTTGACTGGACCAATCGGTCTGTTTCAAATGCTTGGCATGTCCAGCAAGCTTCCAAGTTCTGACATCCCAAAAAATCCCTCCGAACGGAGGGCGTGGATCCAATATCAGCTCCGCCTGCAGGGCACGAATTTCCGTGCCCTCGGCAAATCCATCGGATGCTCCCAGCAGGCGGTCTCACAGGCCGCCTCGGGGCTCCCCAGTTTCGATGTCGAGCGGGCCATCGCGGATGCCATCGGCATCGCTCACGCCACCCTGTTTCCCGAGCATTTCCGCGACAACGGCGAGCGCATTCCTGCTGCTCGTCCCCGTCGCCGGAAATCTACGCCCCCCTCATCTCAGCGCAATGTCTATTCCGAAAAGGTGGCCTGACATGTGGCAGAATCCTGCTCATCCGCGTCCAATCGGACACCAGAAGCGGCGTCCGGATCACACGCAGGCGTCCAAACGGACTATTTCCACGCGAGGCGTGTGCCTTTTGGCTGCGCCGATCGTCAGCGGCGCGATGCTGATCGGTATCGTCGTGTTTGCGGCGCGGATCGTGGGGGCGCTCTGATGGCCCGCTCGTTCGACTGGACGCTCCGGCTTTACCGGGTCGCGCTGCTCGCGTTCGGGCTGCTCTGCGTCCTGTCGCTCGCGCTCTCCTTCGCCGCGAGGTCCGCATGATCCGCGCGTCGCTCGATCTCGTCGTGCTCGGCTTGTTCGCCGCAGTCGTCATCGCCTGGTGTGACCAGGGATCGGCGCTCGTGCTGCTCAGCCGGATCGCGGGCTGGTGATGGCAACTCGAATGCCCCCGTATGATCCCCGAAGCGCTGAAAGGCGGCGGAGCTCGTGCCAGTCTGTGGAGGCACGCTGAATGTCACGCGCCTCGCGCCACCGCGATCCACGCCAGGGCGACCTGCTCGCCGACTATGAGATTGCCGAGCAGCCGGCCGAGCCGGCGCCCGGCAGTCTCGACATGGCGGCGGAACTCTGCGCGGCGCTGGCGGCCGCGATCAAGGCGGCGCCCTACAGCCGCCCCGAGATCGCTGCCCGCATGTCGGACCTGACCGGCAAGACGATTTCAGAAGACATGCTCAACAAGTGGACCTCGAAGGCCGGCGAAGGCTGGCGCTTCCCGATGGAGTTCGCGGTCGCCTTCGAATTCGCAACCGGCACGCATGACCTCATGCTGCTGCTCGCCCGCCGGCGGAACGTCGTCATTATGACGCCGAAGGACAGCCGCGATGCCGAGATCGGGCGGATGCAGCGCGAGCTAGCCGAGAAGCGCCGGCATCTGCGCGCCCTCATGGAGGGTCGCGCGTGAGCAAGGTCACGATAGGCCAAATCGCCGAGGCACTTGGGATTACCAAGCGTAGCGCCGAACGGCGCGCCATCGCCGAAGGCTGGACTTACGAGATCGCTCAGGGCCGTGGCGCGCCTCGACTCTATGTCATGACGAATGTGTCGGTTCCGGTTCGCGACGCCGTCCTACGCCACACGCTTAAGGCCGACAGCCGGACCATTCCGATCTTGTCCGAGCCGGCGCCGCTGCCGGCCCCGATCGAGGCCCGTGAAGCCGATTTGAAGGACTGGCAGCGCGAGATCATGCTTGCGCGCCTTGCCCTCGTGCAGGAGGTTGAGCGGCTTGCCCGCGCGGCCGGCAAGATGGCGGCGATCAATGCGCTCGTCTCAGCCGAAGCGGCCGGCGAGCTCGCACCCGCCATCGCGCGCGCCGCCGCCAAGGCCAATGCCCGCAAGGGCGAGAGCCGGAGGCTTTCCGCCAGCACACTCCGCCGCTGGCTTGATGCCTTCGATGCCTCCGGACGTCGCCCGATCGTGCTGGCGCCGGCGCCGAGCGCTGCCGAGAAGCCGCTGCCGCCGGCATGGATGGCCGATTTCCTGGATGTCTGGGCGATCCCGTCGAAGCCGTCGATCGCTCGTGCGGCGCGCGAGCTGCAGAAGCTCCGTCCCGACATCGCACTGCCGCCAGAAAGAACGATCCAGCAGCATATCGCGAAGCTCCCGGTGGTCGAGCGGAACCGCGGCCGCATGGGGCCGCGCGAGCTTCGGCAGTTGAAGGCATTCGTTCGTCGCGACATCAGCGATCTCTGGCCGACCGCGGTCTATGTCACCGACGGCCACACGCATCACGAGTTCATCGCCCATCCGCAGACAGGCAAGCCGTTCCGACCGGAAATCACGGCAACGATCGACGTCTTCACACGTCGCATCACCGGCTGGTCGGTCGCTCTCGCCGAGGCCACATGGGGCACGCTCGGCGCGCTCCGACATTCGTTCACCACGTCGGGCGTTCCGGCCATCTGGTACGTCGATCGCGGCTCCGGCTTCAATAACGACGTCATCGACGACCCTTTGACGGGCCTTCTCGCCCGCTTCGATGTCAAGAAAGAGAATTCACTTCCCTATCGTTCACAGGCGCGGGGCGTCATCGAGCGCTTCCACCGCACCTGGATCGAGGCCGCCCGCCTTTCGGCCAACTATGCCGGCACTGATATGGACCCGGAGGCACGCAAGCGCCGGGAAAAGGCGATCAAGGGCGAGATCGAGGCGGTCGGCCGCAGCAATCTCTTGGTCGAGTGGCCAGCCTTCGTCGAATGGTGTGAGCGGCAAGTCGCCGAATACAATGCCCGGCCGCATTCTGAACTGCCGCGATACCGAGATGCGAACGGCAAGCTCGTGCATCTGTCGCCGGACGCTGTCTGGAACCGTTGTCTTGCCGAAGGCTGGAGACCTGATCTCGTCGACGAGAACGAGGTCGACGCTCTCTTCCGACCGCAGATCCGGCGCCAGACACGGCGGGGCGAGCTGCAGTTATTCACCAACCGCTACTTCGCCATCGAGCTCGAGGAGTTCCACGAGCAGGACGTGCTCGTCTCCTACGACATCCACGATGCTTCGAAAGTCTGGGTCTTTACGACCAGCCAACAACTGATCTGCGAGGCAACTTTCCACGGCAACTCGGTCAGCTACTTCCCTGTCAGCGTTCTGGAACAGGCGCACGAAAACCGCGTCAACAACCAAGTCAAGCGCGCCGAGAAGCGGGTCATCGCGGCCGAGGAGAACCGCGGCGTCCCCATCATAGATGCACGGCCGCGACCAGCGAAGTCCTTGCTCAATCCGATCATCGTCGGCGCCGCGTCCGAGCTCGAACTGGTTCCAACCGTCCCGGCCAACGCCGGCATCTCCGCGGTGCCGGCGATCTCGGCGCCGAAGGCCGGGGACGATGTCGCCCTCGCAAAATGGGTGGTCGCCGATCCCTCGCGTCTGACCGCGAGCGACGCCGCCTATCTCCGCGACCGCATTCGCAATTCATCACCCTTCCGCCTCCGCCTGGAGGTCGATGGCATCGATCACGCCACCGTCGCCGCGCTCTGTCGCGACGTCCTCAGCAAGGAAGCATCCGCATGAAACACGCCTATGTCCTCACCAGCAACACGCAGCGATTCCTTGGTGGTATCGACGCTGTCGAGCGGCGCGGCGCCTCGGAGGCGTGCCTCGTCGTCGTCGACGGACTACCGGGTCGGGGCAAATCCTACACCGCTCAATGGTTCTCAATCCGGAGCGACGTCCCGTATCTGCGCGCTACCCGCGAATGGACGCCGGCCTGGTTCCTGCGCGCCTTGCTCACCGAGTTGCGCGTCGTGCCGGAACAGAGTTTCGAGAAGATGTTCAAGCAGGCGTTGATGGCCCTTTCGCAGCGGGCCGAGCATGCGCGCACGGCCGGATCATTCTTCGGTCTCGTCATCGACGAAGTCGACCATGTAGTGCGCTCGTCGAAAATCATGGACACGATCCGCGATCTTTCCGACCTCGTTGAGGTGCCGATGATTTTGATCGGCATGGGCAAGGTGCGCTCGGCGCTGGCCCGCTATCCGCAAACGGCCTCGCGCGTGGCGCAGTATGTCGAGTTCGAGCCGCTTACCCTCGACGACACGCGAGCGCTGGTCGCTGGTCGCTGCGACGTAGCGGTTGCCGACGATCTCGTCGATCTCGTGCACAGCAGTGCCAAAGGCTATGCGCGCGAGGTGCTGGAAGCCATAGCCTCGATAGAGCGCTGCTGTGGTCGGTTGGGACGTCCAGCCACCGTCGCCGACATGGTCGGCCAGGTGCTGCTCTACGACCGCGCTACCGGTCGTCCCATCATCGTGCGGGGCGAATGATGGTCCTGGGCCATGCGCAGATGCGCGTAGCAAGGGCGCTCGCCGATGGCAGTTGCCTGACCACGGCAGCGCTCGCTGCCGCGACGGGCTACGACGCCCCTCACATTCGCCGCGTGAGCTGCCGACTGATCCGTCGAGGCTGGGTCGAGCGTCGCGAAGCTGGCTGCTTTCGTCTCTCCGAGCTCGGAGCTCTCGCTCTCGCGGCCGGCGCAGTCGTCGATACCAAGCCGATCGACACGCCCAGCAACGACATTCCGCGGCGACCACGCAGGAAGACCCAGAAGGATCGAATCTGGAAGGCCATGCGCGTTTTGGGCCGGTTCACAATCGAGGAGCTCATGGCGATGTCGGGCGTGAAGCGCCGCACTGTCATGAGCTTTCTGCAGGTGGCGGGACGCGCGGGCTATTTGGCCGAGCTGCGCCGCGAGCCATCGCGCGGGCCGAACCGGCCCGGTCATCATCGCTATCTCCTAGCCGATGATCCGGGCCCAGCGACGCCGATTCAGCGCGCGAATGGCGATGTCTTCGATCCGAACAGCGGCTCGACCCGCCCTCGGAGGCCGTCATGAACCGCGGACCGACGCGGGGTCGGAGCCGAGCAGATTTCGTGAGCATCGCGGCTGGTGCGTGGGCGCCGCCGCCGGACTGGGTGTCCGTTCTGGCCGCAGAGGCTACCCGCTCCACCGGCGCGGGTGTCGCTGCGCGCATTGGCTACTCGCCGGCCGTCGTCTCTGACGTGATCCGCAATAAGTATCGCGGTGACATCGGCCGGGTGGAACATGCCGTCCGCGGCGCACTGATGGGTGCAACTGTCGGCTGTGAAGTGCTCGGTGAAATCGGCCGCGTCCGGTGCCTCGCCGAACAGGACAAACCGTTTCGGGCGACGTCCAACCTGACTGTGCGGCTGTATCACGCCTGCCGCGGGGCATGTCCGCATGCTCTCCGCAACCGAGCGACGTCTGACGGCGATGCCGTGGTCACGACCGGAGGCACCGGATGATCGAGCCGCACCACCGCACCATGATTCTCGACATGTTCGCACGCGGCATGACCGTGCCCGCGATCCACCATGCTATGGGCGCCGCGATCCGCCGCTCTGATATCGAACTCGTCATCGCCGAGAAGTCTGATGCCGATCGCCGCGCCGCCGCGATCGTTCGGCGCGAGGTGGCGCAGCTTCGCCTCCGCCGCCAGCGCATCGCCGAAGAGAAGGCCATCCAGGATCGGATCCGCGTCCGCCGCGAGGCCCTGGCGCTCGTTGCCGGCTACCGCGTCCTGACCATCATCCCCAGTCCCCGCAAGCGTAAGGACCTCTGACACAATGGCGAAGAAATCCAAGACCATCGGCATCAATCTCCCGGTGCCGCAAAGCCGCAGCGAAGCGGCCGAGGCCGTGCGTCTGGTCGGCGAGCTCAATCGGGACCTTGCCCGGCTCGAAGCCAATATGAACGACCAGCTGGCTGCCATCAAAGAAGCCTTCGAGCAGCAGGCCGCTCCGATCCGCGACCAGGTCACAGCGACGACGGAAGGGCTCAAGGCCTGGGCCGAAGCCAATCGCGTGACGCTCACCGATGGCGGCAAAACGAAGACGGCAGACCTCGGCACCGGGAAGCTGTCGTGGAGGCTGCGGCCGGCAAAAGTTCGCATCACAAAGGAAGATGTCGTGATCGAGGCGATCGAGCGTCTCGGCTTCCAGTAGTTCCTGCGGACCAAGATCGAGGTAAACAAGGATGCGATGCTCGCAGACCGCGACAACGCGAAGTTCATCGCCGGTGTTTCGATCGGCTCTGACGGCGAGGACTTCATTGTCGAGCCGTTCGAGGTCGAGCTGGCAACGGGATGAGGTGGGATCGTGAGCTTCATTGATCGGATCACCGACTCCTCGCTCGGCCCGATTGCGCTCGGATCTAGGCGGCGTCAAAGTGGCAAAATAGACGTGTGGTTGCGATTGTTCTGGCCGCTCGTGATACGGCAACGGCCGATGCGGTCTACGACACGCTCGAAGAGGCCCCGGAGCCTACCGGCCTTCCGTCCATCAACTCTATTCTCTACCGGCGTAGTGGCCGCAAACCGGTCCCCAGGCCGACCCAACCGCGGAGCTCCGACCATGACTAGCAAATCGCCCGACCCTGCCGATATCGCCATGGGCAAGCGCATTCGCAAGCTTCGAGAGGTTGCTGGCATTAGTCAGACGCGCCTCGCAGAAGCCTGTGGCGTCACCTTCCGGCAGATTCAGAAATACGAGAACGGCGCGAACCGCGTCAGCTATTCCCGCCTTGGTCAGATTGCTGCAGCGTTTAATCTGAGGGTTGAGCAGCTTCTTCCGACGAAGGGCGAGACTTCGCAGGACGCCGCAATTCTCGAACTGCTCGGTTCGAATCCGGACACCGCCGATTTGGAAGCCGTTAGGCTCTACTGTGAATTGCCGGTCGGTGCGCGCCGTACCATCCAGCAGGCGATCGAATCACTACATGCGGCATACTTCCCGGCGCGCGCTAACGACGCCTAGCAGTGGCGACCATGCGATGGGCGGCGCCCGATAAAGACCGCAGCCCCACTGGTACCGCTCCTCGACTGGAGCGACCGCCAGCGCTGCGAGGCGCTGCCGTCAGAGGGGGGCGGGACTGCTTCGCCGCTTCGAACTCCAGAAGCCCCGCAGCTAACGCTACGCGATGATCATCGTCCGCCTCACGAATGTGACGGCGAGGGTTCTGGAGGTTGAGATCCGCCTTGAGCCGATCACCGAATGCGAATGTGAGGACGACGACGATGAACACTACCGCGATCAACAATCCCGCGCCGCTGGCCACTGAAACCCTGCTGATCGAACACGAGGGCAAATGATGTCCAACCAGGCTCGCGACTACAAGATCACCGCACTCGCGCAGGAGCGTGTCCCGCCGCGCGAGATCGCGATCAGGCTCGATCTCTCAGAGAGCACTGTGTACGGCGTGCTGAAGAAGGCACGCGCCGGCGGCATCGACATTCCGTCGTTCGCTGGCAAGGCGGCGCCATCCCCAGCCGGAAGTCGGCTCCAGTTCGGCGGCCGCTCGCTGCAGCCGCAGGCGTCTCTGCGCCGCCCGGAGCATGCCCGGCCGCGTATTGACGAGGAAGAGGCGCCGCGTGTCCACTGGACCGAGGCCGACGACGAACAGCTGCGCGATCTCGCCCGAGGCGGCGTCCCGCTGACCCGTATGGCTGCCTTCCTCCGTAAGCCCTACCGCGTGGTGATCGAAGCGGCCGAGCGGCTTCAACTCATGAGGGCCGCGTCATGACCGGGATCTGTGACGTCGGAGCCGAAACATGAGCGCGCTCGCCGCCATCCATATCGCCAAGAAAGACCTGAAGCTCGACGATGACACCTATCGCGACGTCCTGGAGCGCGTGACCGGCAAGAGATCAGCCAAGGATCTGACCGTCGTCGAAAGCGGCCGCGTGCTGGACGAGATGAAGCGGCTCGGCTTCAAAGCCGCTTCAAAGCCGAGCCGGCCCAGCGCCATGGTGCTCGAAGGCCCCTTTATTCCGAAGCTCCGCGCGCTTTGGATTTCCGGCTGGAACCTTGGTGTCGTCAAGGATCGCACCGACGAAGGCCTGGCCGCCTTTGTGCGGCGGCAGGCGAAGATCGACCACATGAGCTGGCTGCGCGACGCCTCCGACGCGAACCGAGTGATCGAGGCCATCAAGGCTTGGCTGACGCGCGAGGCTGGCGTCGCCTGGCCGGGTCGGGCACCGAAGCCCTACGAGCAGAAGCGCGCCGTCATAGCCGCTCAGCTGCGCCTCCTGCAGCTTCCGCAGGAGCATGGCGCCGGCTGTGGCGATCTCGACACCCTCTCTGCCGAGCTCGGCGCCGAGATCCGGAGGGCCCAAGCTTGAAGTCTCGTGTTCTAGAGGCCGCCCAATGAAAGGCCTCGCCGATCCGGTCGAGCGCGGCGAAGGCGGGCTTAACGTGCAGGTGCCCGCCGAGATCGCGATATATGTCGAGGAGCTCGGGCATGTCGCGGCGATCGAGCTCTTCCTGACTATGGGTGGCGCCTACTGCTATTTTGCCACGGAGCCGCAGGCCGGCTCGGAGATCTCGCGTGTCATCGGCACTGAGGGGGTCGGCCGCATCGCCCGGCGGCTGAAGGCAGGTGGCCGGCAGTTTGCGAACCGCGTTCGCGTGCCTCTCGCCAAAGCCTGGGTTGCCAGATACCTTTTTGCCGAAGGCTGGACGATCGCCGACATCGCCCGCCGCGTCCGCGTGTCCGATGTCACGGTCAAAAGTTACATCACGCCTACCGGCCGTCGTGCCGGACCAAATCTGTTCGATTGGGCCGACCAGCCCTGACCGCAAGCCGTTGTATCTAATTCGACGACGGGGTTTCCGGCATTTTCGAAGGGCTTTTTGCCCTTCGATGATCCGGAGCCGCTCCGATGGCCTTGCCCAAGTTTTCCGCCTGCCTCGCCATCACGCTTGGCTTCGAGGGCGGCTATTCCACCGACCGACGCGACCCCGGCAACTGGACCGGCGGCAAGGTCGGCAAGGGTATCCTGAAGGGCACGAAGAAGGGCATCGCCGCTTCGTACTATCCCTCGCTCGACATCAAGAACCTCTCGGACGACGCGATCGCGATCATCTACGAGCGCGACTATTTCCGGCCACTGCGGGGCTATGACCTGCCCGCCGGTCCCGACCTCGCCACCTTCGATTTTGGCGTCAATTCCGGCATCATCCGCGCCGCCAAGGCGCTGCAGAAGGCGGCCGGCGTCGCGCAGGACGGCCAGATCGGCGCGGCGACGCTGGCAGCGGTCCGCGCCAAGCCCGCCACCGCTCTGATATCGGCCATCTGCGATGCGCGCCTGTCGTTCCTGCAGGGCCTTTCGCTCTGGAAAACCTACGGCAAGGGCTGGGGCAACCGTGTCGGCACCGTCAAGGCCAAGGCGCTTCTCATGGCAGGCGCAACCGTCGCCAGCCTCTCGGCCGAGGCCGGGAAGGACACACGCGCCGCCGCGAGCGACACCAATCGCGCCGCCGCCACAGCCTCGGGCGGCGCTGCCAGCGTTCCAGGAGCGGCCGCGGCCGGCGCCGATTGGCAGGTGATCGCCGCCTTTGGCGTCGCTGCTGCGATCCTCATCATCTGCGCCATAGTGCTCTCCCGCCGCGCTCGCGCGCGCCGCGAGATGGCGAGCGCGATCCTCACCGTCGCCGCCACCGGAGCCTGATCATGGACTGGAAAGACATTGCCGGCCCGCTCAGCAAGGCCGGCGCCACGACACTTGGGACCATCATCGGCGGGCCGCTCGGCACCGCGGTCGGCGGCTTGGTCGGCCAGGCGGTCGCCGGCGCGCTCGGCCTCGACGAGGCGACGCCGCAAGCCGTTTCCGCAGAGATCGCCAAGGACCCGACTGAAGCCGCGACCCGCCTGCAGGAACTCGAATCCGATCGCGCGTCCGAATGGGCGGCGCTTCAGGCCAAGGGCTTCGATCTCATGGCCGCAATCCAGGCGCAGGAAGGGGCCGAGGGCTTCTTCAGCTGGGGCTGGCGACCGGCGCTCTCCTGGCTGATCGCCGCGATCATCCTGCAGTCATTCATTGTCGGGCCGTGGATGCTCGCGGTCTTCGGTCTCTCCGTTGCCGTGCCCTATGACAATGTCGTCGGCATCTCCGCGATCTGGCTGACGATCTATGGCGGTGGTCACACGGCCAAGGCGATCTTCGGCAAGCGGCTGGACGCGTGATGGCCGACGACGTCCTGCGCTACTGGCCGATCATCGCCTTCATCCTGACGATCATCATTGTTCCGGCGCTCGGTGCGTGGATCCGCTCGGGTCTCGTGACGCGGGCGGAGTATGACAGCCAGATGGCCGACGAGCAGAAGGCACGCGTCGAGGCACAGTCCGAGCTCGACCGGCGCGTGACGCTGGCGCTCGCCGGCGTCGATCGACGCCTGATCCAGGTCGAGACCGACATCAAGCACCTCCCCACTGCGGAGGACATGTCCGAACTCAAGGAGCGGCTGTCCGACGTCGATGCCCAAGGCAGGCAAACGGCGCGCAGCGTCGAGGACATTCGGAAGTCTGTCGGCCGCATCGAAGATCATCTCCTGAAGCCGGGGAACTGACATGGCCAGCTTCGCCGAGACCACGGCTGCTTCGCGGCGCCTGGCGCTGCTTCGCCTTCTCGTCGAGGCTGAAGGCAGGGCTAACGAATCTGTCCTGAAGACAGCGCTCGGCGCGCTCGGCTTCACCGGCCGCATGCTCGGCGACGGCGTCCGTGCCGACCTGAAGTTCCTCGCCGATCGCGACCTGGTCATCACCGAACTGGTGCTCGACAAAATCATGATCGGCACCATCACAAAGCGTGGCGTCGGCTTTCTGGCCCGCGAAGTTTCGCCGATCGAGGGCATCGACTATCCCTCGCTTGGGGTCTGACCATGGGCCGCGTGACCAAGATCGACCGGCTGCCGGCGGAGATCAAAGCTGCAATAGGTCAACTGCGGCGCTCGGGGCATACGATCGACGAAATCCTTGCCCATCTCCGGTCGCTTGGCGTCCAGGATATTGGCCGCTCCAGCCTCGGCGAGCATATCAAGAAGCAGATCGACGAAATCGGCGCTGAGATGCGCCGAGAGCGCGCCCTGGCGGAGGCTCTCGTCTCCGGCCTCGGCGATATCACAGACGACAAGCTTGCCCGCCTCAATGTCGAGCTTGCGCAGGGTGCGGTCATGAAGCTCCAGATCGCCCTGCGGGAGCGCGGAAGCAATCTCGACGCGGCCGAGATCGAGCTGATGTCGCGGGCTATGAGAAACGTGTCGGCGGCGGCTAAGATCGACTTCGACAGGTCTGAGAAGATCGAGGCGCGCGCGGCCGCCAAGGCCAAGCGCGAGGCGGCCGAGACGGCCGCTGCCAGCATGGCGCGGCGCGGCGTCACCAAGGACACCATCAAGCTGGTCAAGGCCGAGATCCTCGCGGGGCGCGCATGACTGCCGCCTTGGGCGAACCGCTCGCACTCGTCACCGAGGAGGATTGGGCGCGGCACCGCCGCGAAGCGATGCAGGCCCTCCCGGCAGAGTTCGAGGGAAACGAGCTGCCAGCTATCCTGCTGCCGTACCAACTCGATCTGCTCCAGGCGACCGCGGCGAACAGTCTTGTTGTCACCGACAAGAGCCGCCGCGTCGGCGCCACCTGGGGCATCGGTGCCGATGCTGTGCTCACCGCCGGCGCCGGCCGCGGCGAAGGCGGCATGGACGTCCTCTATCTCGGCTACAATCTCGACATGGCGCGCGAGTTCATCGACTGCTGCGCGATGTGGGCGCGCGCCTTCGCGCCGGCCTTCTCGGCCGTTGGCGAGTTCCTGTTCGTCGAAGAAGGCGAGAAAGGCGCAGACCGCGCGATCCAGGCCTTCCGCATCTCCTTCGCATCCGGCTTCGAAATCGTCGCGCTGTCGTCAAAGCCGCGCTCGCTCCGCGGCCGCCAGGGCTATGTGATCCTCGACGAGTTCGCCTTCCATGACGATCCTGAGGGCTTGCTGAAGGCGGCCATGGCGCTGTTGATCTGGGGCGGCAAGGTGCTCGTCATCTCGACCCACAATGGCATCGACAATCCATTCAACCAGTTGATTCACGACATCCGCGCCGGGAAGCGGCCGGGCGCCGTTGTGCGCATCACCTTCGACGACGCGCTCGATCAAGGCCTGTTCCAGCGCGTCTGCTTGAAAGCCGGGCTCACTTGGTCGCCCGAGGCAGAAGCCGAATGGCGCGCGGGCATCTATGCAGGCTATGGCTCGGATGCCGACGAGGAACTGCGCTGCATTCCCTCGCTTTCGGCCGGCGCCTATCTCTCGCGCGTGCTGATCGAGGCGCGGATGCGCGATGACGTTCCGGTTATCCGCTGGACGCCGAAGCCCGGCTTTGTCGACTGGCCGGAAGCGCTGCGGATCGACGAGATCGACGCCTTCTGCACCGAGAAGCTGTTGCCGCATTTGGAACGGCTCGAGCCGCGCCTGCGCTCGTCGCTCGGCCAGGACTTCGGCCGCTCCAGCGACTTGTCCGTCATTCACGTCCTGCAGACGCGCCAGAACCTCACCAGGGCAACCGGCTTCGTGCTGGAGCTCCGCGACGTGCCATTCTCCTCGCAGTCGCAGATCGTGTTCTGGATCATCCGCCGCCTGCCGCGCTTCGCGCATGCGGCCTTCGACGCCACCGGCAACGGCGCCAACCACGCCGAACTCTGCCGCCAGAAGTTCGGCGTCTCGGTCATCTCCGAGATCAAGCTCTCGCTCGACTGGTACATCGTCAACATGCCCCGCCTGAAGGCGGCGTTCGAAGACGGCTCGATCGAGCTGCCGAAGGACGCCGATATCCTCGCCGACTACCGGGCGATCCAGATGGTCAAGGGCGTCGCCAAGGTTCCAAACGATGCCCGCAGCGTCGGCGCGGACGGCCACGAGCGCCATGGCGATGCGGCGATCGCCGGTGCGCTGGCCTGGTTCGCGTCATGCCAGGACACCGGCATCATCAGGGCCGATGTCCTCGACGTGCCACGGCGCGTCGCATCCAGCTTCAAGGGATATTCCTTTGAGGACCAGTCTTCCGATCTCTCCGATTTCCTGAGGATGTGACGTGGCCCAGCCGATCAAAGAGGAAATCGCGTCGGTCCAGAGCGACCCCTACGTGCCGCTCTTCTCGAAGACGCTGGAGCCGGCCGACGACACGGTCAGGGTGCGCGGCGGCGGCAAGGGCGTCGGGCTCTATGACGAGATCCGGCGCGACGGCCATGCCTTCGCGGTGCTGCAGAAGCGCAAACTCGAAGTCATCTCGCGTGAATGGCAGGTGATGCCGGCGAGCGACCGCCTGAAGGACAAGAAGGCGGCGGAGCTGGTCGAGGCGCAGTTGAAGGGCTTCGCCTTCGATCGTGTCTGCCGCGGCCTGATGGGCGCAGTGCTGAAGGGCTTCGCAGTCGGGGAAGTCATCTGGGAGCTTCGCGGCGGCATCTGGACGGCGGCGAACATCAAGGTTCGCAAGCAGCGCCGCTTCCGCTTCACGCCGGAGGGCGGGCTTCGGCTGATCACGCGCGAATCCGGTTCCGACGGCATCGAACTGCCGCCGCGGAAGTTCATCGTCCATCGTCATTCGATCGACGATGACGATGATGATCCCTACGGCCTCGGCCTCGGCACGGTGCTATTCTGGCCAGCCTGGTTCAAGCGCCAAGTGCTGTCGCACTGGCTGCAGGCGTCGGAGCGCTTTGCCGAGCCGAGCGTGCTGGCGACCTATGGCGGGGCCTATGACGAGGAGCGGCAGAAGCAACTGCTGGATGCCATAAGGCAGATGGGCCGCAATCGCGGGCTTGCCGTGCCGGACAGTGTTGTCGTCACGCTGCTGGAGGCAACCCGCGGCGGCGGTGGCGACGGTCACGAGAAGCTTTCGCGCTATCTCGACGAGATGATGTCGGAGGCCGTGCTCGGCGAAACGCTCTCGACGAACTCGGGCGAGCGCGGCGCGCGGTCGCTCGGCGAGATCCACAACGAGGTTCGGATCGCCATCGCCAAGGCCGATAGCGATCTCATCTCTGCGACGCTCAACGAGACGCTGGTGAAGTGGATCGTCGAGATCAACTTGCCGGGCAGCGCGCCGCCGAGTGTGTGGCGCGACTTCTCGGAGGCTGAGGATCTGGATGCGCGGGCAACGCGCGACAAGACGATCGTCGACATGGGCTTCAAGCCGGCCAGCGCAGACTACATCAACGAGACCTATGGCGGCGACTGGATCGAGAAAGCGCCGGAGCCGTCGCCGACCGTTAGCGCCCAGCCCGGCCACCCTGGTGCGAAAGCAGCGCTCGATGCGCTGTTCGCCGACAAGACGCCGGCGCCTGATCCGGCCGCCGAGCTCGCCGATCAGCTCGACACCCTGGCGCAGCCGATCGTCGACGCGATGCTCAGTGAAATCCGCGCCGCTTTTGCGGATGCAACCAGCTATGACGATCTGGCCGAGCGGCTGCTTTCGCTGGGGCTGTCTCCCGACAAGTTCGGTGCCCTGCTGGAACAGGCAACGATTGCGGCCGACCTCACAGGCCGGGCCGAGGTCGCGGACGGCAACTGATCATGGCCGATGGCGGACTGCCGTTTCAGGAGGCCATCGACTTCCAGCGTCGGAAGGTCAACCTGCCGACCGAGCGCTATGATGATCTGATGCGCGCGGCGCATGTCCGCGCCTTCACGGTCGCCGGCGTCACGCGCGACGACATGCTCGCCGACTACCGCGCTGCCGTCGACAGAGCCCGCGCCCAGGGGACGGGCTTCGAGGAGTTTCGAAGGAGCTTCGACGACATCGTCGACCGCACCGGCTGGGCGTTCCACGCTCAGGGCAGCACCGAGGAGGAGCGGCGGAACTGGCGCGCACGCGTGATCTACAACACGAATATGCGCACGTCCTACATGGCCGGTCGCTATGCGCAGATGACCGAGCCATCGGTCCTCGCCTATCGACCCTATTGGCAGTATCGGCACAACTATGCACGTCATCCGCGCCAGCAGCATCTTGCCTGGAACGGCAATGTCTGGATGGCAAGCGATCCCATCTGGAGGCTCATTTTCCCGCCGAACGGTTGGGGCTGCAATTGCGACGTCGTCGCGCTCAACGCCCGCCAGTTCGCAGCCTTGGGCAAGACCGAGCCCGATCCGACCCCAGATCTGAAGCCGCGCCTGGTGCGCGATTCCCGCACTGGCGATCCCGAAACGCGCTATGACGGCATCGATCGTGGCTGGGACTACAATGTCGGTGAGGCCTCGCTGAGCGGCCTGGTGCCGACCGAGTTGCAGACGCCCATGCGCCCGGCGCCGAAGCCCTTGGATATCCCGGCCAAGGTACGCCCGGCCGATGCGTCGGCACCGCCGCCAGCGACGGCATCGAGCCCCGCGCCGAAGCTACCGGCCGAGTTGCCGCCGATGCCGGCGGCCCGGCCTGTGCCGGAGGGCCGCATCATGCCATCGGGTCTGACGGAGGCGGACTATGTCTCGGCCTTCCTGGAGGAGTTCGGCGCCAGTCTCGACCAAAGCGTGATCCACCGCGATCCCTCTGGCGGCGTCGTCACGGTCAGCAAAGCCTTGTTCGAGCAACGCGACGCATCGGGCGGAGCCGTTCGCCTCAAGGTCACCAAGCAGGGCCGCGAGCGCTATGTGCGGCTCCTCGCCGACGCAATCATCGATCCGGACGAGATCTGGGTGGATTGGGCAGAGGGACCTGGTGGGCGCCCCGTGTTGCAGCGGAGCTATCTGCGCAGCCTCATCATCGGGACCCGGCAGCTGTTCGCGCTCTTCCGGTGGTCGACGGCGGGCTGGGAAGGCACCAGCGCTTATGACGTCTCGGAAGCGCGCCTGGAGCGCCTGCGCAGCGGCGCGCTGCTCTATCGCCGGAAATGAAAAGCGGCACCGTCTGGCCGGCGCCGCCGATCCCGGCACTTTCAAGAAGGCAACCAGAACCTCGATGCCAGGACAACTCGATTATAGGCCCGCTCGCCGGGCTTTGAAAGGATCAGAAGATGAGCGGCACGCATATCGTCGTTGACGACCGGGAGGTCGTTGAAGCCCTTTCGAAGCTCATTGCCGCGATCGGCAATCCCGAACCGGCCTTGCGCAATATCGGCGAGCATCTGCGCCAGACGACGATCGATCGCTTCGAGACCGAGACCGCGCCGGATGGCACGCCCTGGACCCCACTCGACCCGCGCTATGCCGCGACGAAGAAGGGTCGCGGCATCCTGAAAGAGAGCGGCGAGTTGCAGCGCGAGATCGTCTATCAGATCGCTGGCAGCGGCGCCTCGGCCGAGCTCCTGGTCGGAACCAACCGTCCCCATGCCTGGGTTCACCAGGCGGGGGCTACCATCAGGCCGAAGAATGGCGCAGCACTGATCTTCATGCTCGGTGCGCAGAAGGTGTTCGCGAAGTCGGTCACGATCCCGGCCCGGCCGTTCCTCGGAGTGTCGGAGGCGGATCGGGCTGAGGCGGTGGCGATCGTCGGAGACTTCCTGGCCAAGGGGAGTCGCGGAGCAGTAGGCGACGGTGCAGATTGACATGTAGCCAATACGGAACAAAATAAGAACATTAGCGACCGGGGCAATTGCCAAGGAGGACACGTTGGCTGAGTGTTCTTCGCAGACTCTACAACCGCGGGAATCTCTGCTCTGGTGTTGCCATGGCCACACTCAACCTCCCCATTGCGATCACGTACGAGACGAAGGGCTCCACCCCCATCGCGGATCTGATTGCCGCGCTGAAGGCTGCGGACCAGGCAGTTCAGGATGCTGTCCTGCTGTTCCCCAGCTTGATCGACGGGGTCATCGTCGAGCACAGCGAAGTGCGCTTAATCTCGCTCTCTCAAGCGAGCCCGCTGAAGGAGGCGCTGATTGCCGCCCTCGTTCTGGCGTTCCAACCGGATCTGCAAGCGGAAGTGCCGGCGATGTTTGAGCAGCTGTTCGGCATTCATGTTTCCCCACACTACGACTCATTGCTGACGCTCGTCGTGATGGCGGTCATTTTCTACGGAGCCGCTTTCCTGAAGGATGCGGCGTTAAAAACAGTCGAGAGCGGGCCCCTTCGCGAACAGCTCAACGCGATCATTGAAGAACTGGCCGTGAGGACTGGAAAAACTCCTGCACAGGTGAAGGCGATTCTCGATGCGCGCTATAACAAACCGAAGCCTGTCCAGCATCTCGTGCAAGTGGTGCGCGGCTTCTTCGTCCCCGCGCAGCGCGAAGGCGGAGTGCCGATCGTTTTCGATAAGCAGCGCGTCGAGCGCGATGTTGTCAGTGAGGTTCCTATACCCCGGGGGCCACTCAAGGCCGATGCATTGGAGCGCTATGACCCCTTTTCAGACGTCTCGCTGGAGATTCATGCGCAAGACAAGGACAAGCTGAAGACCGGGTGGGCCGCGGTGCCCAGCGGGATCTGTCGCGATCGACTGAAAATGCGGTTGGTCGAACCGCTTAGCGCCAGCGACCTTTGGAACAAGGACAGCGTCCGAGGGGACATTGTGCTTGTTTCGAGGCTAACCCCCGATGGATATCTCCCATTTGAGATCCATCTGACGCGTTTGTCGGGTTGATCAGCGCACCGATCTCACGCTCTCGCTGGCTCCGGGTGCGCGTGAGGCCACGGTTGGTAGCGTTCGTCGCAATATCGCCGCCCACGGGCTTCAAAACCCCTTCAACGGCGACGTTATCTCGACCTCAGTGTCGTTTGATGGCTGCTCGCATCATTGGGCTCACCAGTTCTAGTCCAGCCCAAGCATGTCACGTCCTGATGGTCACGGTCGCCAGCTCCGCGAATTTGACTAAGGGGCGAAATAACGGCCATCCGTCCCCACCGATTGACAGACCGAGATTTAATTCGATGGACGGCGCTATTGCGCGCCCTTCACGGTTTCCGCGGGCAAAATTGAGCCATCACAGGCTCGCATGAGACGGCCACCTAACGGCGTTAATTTATACTGCAGTTCCGGAAAGTACTCGAAAACCGTGAATTTTGAATCCTTTTCGAGTTTGCGTGGATCCAGAAGGTAATGCTCGACAACTCCAGCGCTCTTATTGATGCTTTCCTGAATTGAATGGAGCGCATCTGGCGTAAGAAATTCGATTCTGTCACTCATATTCTCGCCGAGATACAGCTTCTTTGTGATAGAAAATCCAGAATATCTTACTTCAGCCGCCGTTATCAGCCTTAAGCGAAAGAGATTGTTTAACGCATTGGCCGCAATTTCTTTGTCTATCTTACGCCATTCCTCCAGTTTTTCAGCAATAGAATACAGATCATGTTCAGCAGAAGGAGGATTATCGTCTATTGCCGCAGAGGCACCAAAAACATGCCTTGATCGCTCGGTCATATAGCTTTCTTGCCAGATTCTTTGGTTATCTTCTATTTTGCGAGCGATCGGGTGGATCTCATAGATAGCACGCAGCAACAGCGCATCTGGCCCCGTCAGAGACCGCAAGAGGTCGAGAAAAGGCTTCTCTATGGTGACTTGGGTTCGAGTATCACTTGCATTTCGAATTAGGCCTGCCCACAAATCTTGAACGTTCTCATCATCTTCGGTCGACGCCGCTTCCATTGCACGGATGCCCTCTCCATCGCCCAGCTCGCGCTTGAACTCTGGGGCGGTTGGATATTCCTCGCGAATCTTTTTGACTTTCTCTGTAATACTTACAATCTGCCGAAACCTATAGTAGGCGGCCCAATCACCCCAAGCTCGACCAAGATGCACAGCTGCCTCGCCGAAAAAAAGCCCTAAGGCTCCCGACAGACTTTCGACCGTCATTTCTGCCGCACGACCATCGATGGTCACGTTCACTGTCATCGGAACCATTTTCTCACGCCCCCGCTGTTTGTCCGTCCGCGAGGTCACAATAGCAGCGCAAAGGCGTGCATGGCGACAGCGGACTTACCGCAGGTTACCAGGGGCGGACATTCATCGCCGTGCAGTAAGCTGACGAGAGATCCACAGCTTGCCACCCGCTGTATTGTACGGCGCGTCAGACGGTACCGGGTCACGACCGCCGTTGCCGAAGTAGCTGGCACGCCTTGCGATGTACTCATATCCTCCGATAGCCTTCGCCGCATTGTGGCGCCAAGCGTGTCGGGTCAAATCCAGATGCGGTCATGGCTACCGCATAGGATGTTGTCGCCGGACATGAAACGCTTTGGGGGCTTGGCGACAAGCCGTTGCGCATAGTTTGAGGCGATCGGCCCCGGCTAGTTTCGGGGCATGAAGCCCTTCGAAATCTTCCGCTCCGGCACTCATCAGCCGATGAAAGGCGACGCCATCGCGTTCAGCGATAGCGACCTCGCATCGATCGCCGCCGCTTACGATCCGGCCAAGCACCATGCTCCGATCGTTGTCGGCCATCCGAAGATCGACGCACCGGCCTATGGCTGGATCGAAAGCCTCGCCGTCAAGGGCGACCGCCTGGTCGCGACGCCCTCCGGGGTCGATACCGCCTTCGCCGACCTCGTCCGCGACGGCAAGTTCAAGAAGGTCTCGGCGGCGTTCTTCCCGCCCGATGGTCCGAACAATCCAACGCCGGGCCAACTCCATCTCCGCCATGTCGGCTTTCTCGGCGCTCAGCCGCCTGCCGTGAAGGGCCTGAAGCCGATCGAGTTCGGCGCGGACGACGCGGACCTGATCACGATCGAGTTCGGCGACTGGGCTCTGGCCGGTACCGCCAGTGCCGCGTCGCGCCTCTTCCGACGCCTCCGCGACTGGATCATCGCCGACAAAGGGCTGGAGGCGGCCGACCAGGTCATTCCCGATTGGGACATCACCGCGCTGGAGGACACCGCCGCCAGCGCCCGCCAGCTCCCGGTCGAGCCGCTGCCCGCCTTTTCCGAGCCAGAGGACACCAATATGCCCAAGACCCCGGCCGAGCTGGCCGAGATCGAGCGCCGCGAGACAGAGCTCGCCGCACGCGAACTGGCCTTTGCTGAGCGCGAGCAGCAGGCGGCATCCGCCGCGGCGGAAACCGCCCGCCAGGTACGCGCCAGCGAGGACGCCGCCTTTGTCGGTTCGATCGTCGAGGCGGGTCGGCTTCCGGCGGGCCTGCAGGCGACGGCAACGGCGCTGTTCGCCGAGCTCCGCGATGACGCGATCTCGTTCGCCGATGGCGACGAGACCCGCGAACTGACGTCGCGCGGTGCCTTCCGCGACTTGCTCACCAAGCTGCCGCAGCCGGTGAAGCCCGGCGAGATCAGCGCCGAGCTCGGCGCCAGCTCGATCGACTTCTCCGACCAGGTCGAGGTCGCCTCGGCGATCGTCGACGAGATCGAGAAGGCGAAGGCGCGCGGCGAAACCCTTTCTCCGGCCGATGCGCTCGGCCGCCTCCACCAGGGAGTTGCCAAGTGACGGCCAGAATCATCAAGACCTTCGTCGCGGTCGGTGCCATCGCGAATCGCCGCCTCGTTAAGTTCGGCACCGGCGACGGTCTCGTCGCCCAGGGCGCCGCCGCAACCGATCTCATCATCGGCGTGTCCGACTGCCCCGGCGGCGTCGCCGATGGCGAGCGCGTCGATGTCGTTCTCTTTGGCATCACGGAGGTCGAGTTTGGCGGCGCCGTCGCTCGCGGGGCTTTGTTCGTCTCGGATGCCAACGGCAAAGCCGTGGCTGCGGCGCCGGCGGCCGGCGTCAACAACAATGTCGGCGGCCGCGCGCTGTCGACCTGCGCCGCCGGCGACATCCAGCCGGCGCTGATCGCGCCCGCGACCATTCAGGGCTGATAGGCCCGCTTCACTCAGCCCGCATCAAAGGACCGACCGATGGCCGCCTTTCCGTTTCCCGTCGACCCCGAACTGACCGGCGTCGTCGTCTCCTATTCGAATGCCGAGTACGTCGCCGACAAGGTGTTCCCCCGCCTCGACCCAATCCTGTCGAAGCAGGAGTTCAAGTGGTGGAAGTTCGACTTCTCCGAGATGATCACGCTTCCGGACACCAAGGTCGGCCGCAAGGGTGAGCCGGGCGAGGTCGAGTTCAGCGCTTCCGAGCAGCCGGGAATGACGTCCGATTACGGACTCGACGATGTCGTGCCGATCGACGACGTCAACAATGCGCCGCCCGGCTACAATCCGCTCGCTCACGCGGCGCAGGGCGTCATGGATCTCGTGCTGCTCGATCGCGAGAAGCGCGTCGCCACCAAGACGTTCGATCCGAACACTTATCCGGCCGCCAACAAGGTGACGCTGTCCGGAACCTCGCAGTGGTCGAATGCCGCCTCCGATCCGATCGCGGCGATCGGCGATGCCGCCGACAGCATGATCATGCGACCGAACGTTCTGGTCCTCGGCCGTGCCAGCTGGACCCAGCTCCGCCGCAACGCGACGATCATGAAGGCGCTTTCGATCTCCGGCACCGACAAGGGGCAGGCGTCGCTGCAGCAGGTGACCGACCTCCTCGAGCTCGACGAGATCGTCGTCGGCTCGGCCTGGGCCAACTCGGCCAGGAAGGGCCAGGCGCCCTCAATCGCCCGGCTCTGGGGCAAGCATGCGGCCCTGATCCGCCGCGATCCGCTCGCCAATAGCCAGGGCGGACGCGCCACCTTCGGCTTCACAGCTCAGTACGGCTCGCGCATTTCCGGGCAGATCCCCGAACCGAAGGTCGGCCTGCGCGGCGCCATCCGTGTCCGCTCAGGCGAGAGCGTCGCCGAAGTCGTGCCGGCGGCCGACCTCGGCTTCTTCTTCCAGAACGCCGTCGCCTAACCGGGCGATCCGTTCTGAGGCGGGCCGCGTTCTCGGGGCGCGCGGCCCGCCAGCCTTTTCCCGAGCTCCGAAGGATTTTCGCATGAGCACGTTCAAATTTGCCGTTCTCGGCAATCTCGATCACGACCAGGTCAAGTATGAGCCCGGCGACAGCGTGACCATGAGCGAGGGCGAAGCGGAGCCGCTGATTGCGCTCGGCATCCTCGCGGGCAAGCCGCTTGGCAAGGTCGGCGGTGAGCCGATCGCACCGGGCGCACCGAGCACGCCGGCCGCTCTCCAGCCGGCCACGCCGAAGGCTGTGGCGGCTTCGGCGGCAAAGACCACCAAGGCCGCCAAGCCGGGCAAGTCTTCGAAGCCGGCCGAGGCCACCAAGCCTGCGGCTGCAGCTGCAGCCGACGCAACTACCGGCGAAGGCGAGACGGCGAGCGGCGACACCGGCACCGGCGCGTCTGTCTGATCATGGCCTATGGCGCTCTGTCCGATCTGATCGACCGCGCCGGCGAGCTGGAAATCCTCCAGATCGCCGATCGCGACGATGACGGCATCCCCGACGTAGCGGTCATCTCCGCCGCGCTCGACGCCGCCGGCCAGACGATCGACGCCTATCTCGGCGCGCGCTATGCGCTGCCGCTCGTCTTGGTGCCGGCCATCGTCCTCAAATGGTCGGTCTCGATCGCGCGCTATCACCTGCACCGCGACGGGGCCGGGGACAATGTCGTCCGCGACTACAAGGACGCGCTCGCCGAGCTGCGCGACGCCAGCGCCGGACGCCTCGCACTTCCCGACATGGCTGGCCTGCAGCCGACCCAGAATGCGTCGGGCGGCGCGATCGGCGCCAGCTCGCCGCAGGTGTTCACCGACCAGGCACTGGAGGGATACCTCTGATGCTCGGCGCCATCATCGATCGGCTGACCGCCGAAGCGGGCGCCCTGACGTCGGTCGCTGGCGCAGAAGCGCTCGGCGCGCTCGCCGCCGGCGCGGCGCCGCGGCATGGCGATGCCTTCGTCATCCCTTACCGCGAAAGCGCCGAACCAAACGCCTTGGCAACCGGCGGCTTTCGGCAGCGCGTGGACGTCGCCTTCCTGGTCGCGATCGTCATCCGCCGCGCCGACGACGCCAAGGGCGCCAAGCGCATCGCCTCGATCGACGATCTCCGGAGCGCGGTCGAGAGCGCGCTCGCCGGCTGGGAGCCGGCCGCGGATTCGCTCCCCTGCGAGTTGGTCGAAACCAATGCCGGCACCGGTGGCACCGGCGTCACCTGGTTCGTCATGACATGGCGCACCGATCGTTATCTGGAGGCCTGATCATGCCCGTCCGTCTCGGCGGCTCCTATCTGCTCGACCTGAAGACGGGAGAGCTCACGCCCAATGTGCCGGCCGACGAGGCTGGCGACACCCATACCGAGGCCCGAGCCGGCGGCATAGCCGAGGGCCAGTTGGCACAGCCGGAGCCCATCACGGGCGCATTGGCGTCGGATGAGCCCGTCACGACCTTGGTGGAACCAGCTCCCGTTCCGGTGGCGGAAACCGGTGAGGCATCGGAGGCGGCTCCGGCGGCCGCCTCCGATACCGACAACAACTCCAGCGCCCGCCGCAAGGCGAACAAGAAGGACGTCTGACCATGGCGAAGCGCTATTTCCGCAAGCTGGCGACGCTCGCCAAGATCGAGACCGTCTACGGCACCGATGCGATCCCGACCGGTGCGGCGAACGCGATCCAGATGACCGATGTCTCGATCACGCCGATCGCCGGCGAAGAGGTGTCGCGGGATCTCTATCTGCCCTGGCTGGGCAGTCAGGGCGCTCAGTTCGTCGGCACCCACGTCCAGGTCGAGGGCTCGGTCGAGATCGCCGGCGCCGGCGGCGCCGGCACCGCGCCGGCCTACGGCCCGCTGCTACGTGCCTGCGGGCTCTCCGAAGTGATCACGGCCGCGACGAAGGTCGACTATCAGCCGATCTCGGCGGGATTCGAGTCCGCGTCGCTCTATTGGAACATGGATGGCGTCCGCCATGTCCTGCTCGGCGCCAAGGGCACGGTCTCGCTCAATCTGACGCCGAAGCAAATCCCGCGCTTTAGCTTCCAGCTCTGGGGGCTGCTCGGCCCAATCGCCGATGTCCCGTTGCCGGCCGTCACGCTCACGGCCTTCCAGCGCCCGCTGACGGTCTCGAAGGTCAACACGCCGGTCGCGAGCATCCTCGGCAGCTCGGTCATCGCCGAGAGTCTCGCCGTCGATCTCGGCAACCAGGTCGAGCCGCGCTTCCTCATCGGCGACGAGTCGATCGAGATCGTCGACCGCAAGGCCTCCGGCACCGCCGTCATCCAGGCCGATCTGCTCGCCGCCAAGGACTGGTTCGCCGCTGCCATCGCCCGAACGCGCGGCGCCATCCTCTGGCAGCACGGCCTCACTGCCGGCAACATCGTCGAGATCTCCGGACCGGCGGTCGAGTTGGGGCGGCCGACCTATGGCCAGACGCAGGGCATCACCAACCTCTCGGTGCCGCTGATGCTCTGCCCGAGCGCCGGCGACGACGAGCTCAAGATCTCGGTGCGCTGATGCGGACGGTCGAAGTTCTCGCCGGCATGGTGATGGCGGCGGCCGCGGCCGTCGCGGCGTCGGCGGCAGGAGGAGATGCGCCGCCGTCACGTCAGATCGAGGCGCGCGCGTCGCCGGCATCGGAGCACCGTTCCGACGCCTCGCCGAGCGCCGCCGAGCACGCCAAGGCGGCCATTCGCCGCTATGGCGACGGCGCCGTCCGCTGGCGCCGCCCCTTCACGAAACACAAGCACCGCCGGTCCGGCGAGCGCGCCCATCGCCGCTGGCGCCGGCGTCGCGCCACCGGGCGTCGCTGGAAGTAAGGAACACCATGTCGAACACCGACGTCGCGGGCATCGCGGCCGCACAGCTCAAGTCCATCGTCGAGCGCATCGAGCGGCTCGAAGAGGAGAAGAAGGCGATCGCTGACGACATCAAGGACGTCTACGGCGAGGCCAAGGGCAACGGCTACGACACCAAGGTGCTGCGCTCGATCATCGCCCTCAGAAAGCGCGACGCGAGCGAGCGCGAGGAGGCCGACGCCATCCTCGATCTCTACAAGCAGGCCCTCGGCATGGCCTGAGCCCATCCTTCGAACCGCCTTCAAATCCCCGTCAAAGGAGCCTCGATCCATGTTCGTTCTGACTTCCACGTACCGCTTTTGGTGGCCCGTCACCGTGATGTCACCCGACCCGACCCTGACCGGCCGGCTGGTGAAACAGGAGTTCGAGATCCGCTTCGAAGCCATGCCGCAGGACGAGGCGATCAAGCTGCAGGCCGAGCTCGCCGCACTTCCGCCCGAGGAGTTCCTGCCGCGCCAGCATGAGCAACTGATCCGCGTCGTGAAGGACTGGCGCGAGGTCACAGACGAGACCGGCGACGCGGTGCCGTTCGGCGAGGATGCGTTCCGCCTGGCGCTGCAGCAGAGCTGGTTCCGGACCGGCGTCTGGCAGGCCTATGTCGACGCCCTCAACGGCACCGAAAAGACGCCGGCAGCGCGCCTGGGAAACTGATCGGCGCGGCCGAGCTCTGGGCACGCGCCCAGTCCGGCCGCTCCAATCCGACAGTGGCGACCGAGCCCGATGTCGAGGGCTTTGCCGCCCTCGGCGTCTCAGTCGCTCCAGCGCCGCCTTCCGATGAGACCGAGGACTATCCCGTGTGGTCGATCAACTGGCCTTCCCTGATCGCCTTTCTGGACTGCGCCACGCAATGGCGCAGCCAGATCGCGCCGTCTGGCCGGATCGTCTGGTTCGGGCTCGATTATTCCTCGGTCGATGTCGTGTTGCGTCGGCGCAAGGCGGATGACGACGTGTTCGCCGATCTTGGCGCTATGGAGCGCGCGGCCCTGCCGATCCTGAACGAGGCGCTGGCATGAGCCTCAAGCTCGCGATCTCGATCACGGGCGACGCCTCGTCGCTCAAGGGCGCCGTTGCCGAGACCGAGGCGGCGATCAATCGTCTCGGTCAGGTCACGACGGCGGCCGACGCCAAGGTCGAGGCCTCGGCCGAGGCGGCCACGACGGCGACGAAAGAGACCGCGGTCGCCATCGAAGCGGTCGGCGCCAAGGCCGGCGCTGCCGCCGGCAATGTCGTCCAGCTCGCCGCCGGCATGACCAAGGCCGAGCGCGAAGCCCGCGCGGCCGCCATCGCCGTCAACACCGCTGGCAGCGCCGTCGAGCGGTTCAGTCGCTCGATTCTCGATCAGCGCCTTGGTGTCGCGACCGACTTCGGCGGCGCCAAGCGCGGCGCCGACATCGCCGCCTATGGCGCGGCGATGGATGACCTTCGCGCCAAGTACAACCCGCTGTTCGCCGCGGGCCGCACCTACAAGGCCCAGCTCGACGAAATCCGCCAGGCCGAGAGCGTCGGAGCCCTGAGCAAGGCCGAGGCGACCGCTGCACTCGACCGGACCAAGACGGCATTCGCCAGTCAGGTCGTTGCCATGAACCGGCACACCGCCGGCATGAAGCTGAACGGCATGCAGGCGACGCAATTGAGCTACCAGCTCAACGACGTCTTCGTGTCGCTCGCCGGCGGCCAGAACCCGCTAATGGTCGCGATCCAGCAGGGCTCGCAGATCACGCCGATCTTCGGCGGCATGCGCGGCACCCTCGTGGCGCTGGCCGGTGTGATCAATCCTGTGACGGTCGGCATCGCCGCCATCACCGGCGCGGTCGTGGCCAGCGGCCTCGCCTGGAACGATTACCGATCGTCGACAAAGGAGGTGCAGTCGGCCCTGATCGGGATCGGCCATGCGTCCGGCGCAACGGTCGACTCGCTGAAGGAAATCGCCAGCGAGGCAGCGGACACTGCCGGCGTCTCGATCCGCGCGGCGCGGTCTATGGAAGTTGCCTTCCTCCGCACCGGCAAGATCGGCCAGGGCAAGTTTCAGGGACTGATCGAGGTTGCAAAGCCGCTGTCGCGCGCGCTCGGCACCGATGTTCCGGGCGCGGCCGACGTGCTCGCCAGGGCGATGGCCGACCCGGAGCGCGGCGCTCTCCAGCTCAATGAGCAGCTCGGCTTCCTTGACGGCCGGACGAATGAGCTCATCCGGACGCTGGTGCGAGCCGGCGACCGCGTCGGCGCCCAGCGCGTCCTGATTGAAGCGGTCCGCGCGAGCACGAAAGAGGCGTCAGACGCCACCAGCGCCTGGGCGAGCGCCTGGGATACACTCGGCATCGCCGCGTCCAATGCCTGGGACTCGCTGGGCAAGGGCTTCAACAGCGCGCTGACCGGCGCGCCGGCGGGCTCGATTGACCAGCAAATCGCGGCGATGAAGGAGCAGCGCGACCGGCTGGCCGCGATAGGCAGCTCCACCGGCGAACTCGACCGGCTGATCGCCCAGAAGTCGCTGAAGCGAGAACTCGACGCGCAAGCGGGCGCGCGGCAGGCTCAGGCGCTGAAGGCCAAGGAGCAGAGTCGCGCCGCGAGCGACACGCTGGCGAGGCTGGACGTCACCGGTACCGGCGCACGACGCCAGGAACTCCAGAACGGCCTCGGTACGCTCACGGCCGTCACCCAAAATCCCGCGGCCCTGTCCAACCTCAACAATGTGCAGCAGGGGCAGTTGGCCTCCGGCGCCGAGGCTTACTCACGCGCATTGGCAACGTTGCAAACTGAGACTGAAAAGAAGATTGCGCTCGACCGCATCGACTTGCAGCTGCAGGCGGCACGCGACCCCATCACCAAAGCCCAGTTGGCGGCGGAACGCGAACAGATCGAACTCGGCGGCCAGGTGATCACCAGCGTCGAAGCGAAGACGCGGGTGCAGCAAGCCTACAAGCAGGTGCTCGCGGCAGAACTGGTCAACGCGGACAGTCAAACAAGATCGCTAGACGAGGAGGCAACGGCTCGGAAAAGCGTTCTCGATCAGGTCGCGGCCGGCACAATAGGTCTCACCGAAGCCGAGCGAATCCTGCAGCTCGAGCTACAGCTACGCCCCCTCGTCGTCGGCGCCATGAAGCTTGAGGGTGAGGCTCGTGCGTCGCTGCTGAAGCGTGTCGAGGAATTGGGCGCCGCCTACGCTGCGCAGGCCGAACAGCAGAAGCGTACCGCCGCGCTCCAGCAGATCAGCGGCCAGAACGACCAGATCGAGCGTCTCAAGACCGAGATCGGGCTCACCGGTCAGAGCGCGGCTGCTCGCTCGCGCGTGCTCGCACTGCTCGAAGCCGAGCAGCACATCCGCTCGACCGGCATCGGCGGCACGGCCGAGGCGCAGCAGATCCGCACCAACGCGGTCGCGCAGGCGGATCTGACCACGGCGCTGGAGCGCCAGCAGGCGGCATGGCAGGCGATCCACGACACCGCCGGCTCGGCGATCGACGGGATTGTCGATGCCCTCGGTTCGGGCGAGCTCAGCGCCGACAGCTTCACCGGCATACTCAAGGATCTCGGCAAGGAACTGGCGACGCTCTCGATCGGCAATCCGCTCAAGAATGCGCTGCTCGGCGACAACCTGCCCACGATCACCGATGTCATCGGCCGCCTGACCGGCAAGGCGCCGGTCGATGGCGGCATCGCCAGTGCCATTGCTTCCACTGTCGGGTCCATGACGGTCTCGGCCGGAACCGTCATCGTCAATGGCGGCGTTGCGGGAACAGGCCTCGGCGGCCTGCTCGGCGGCGCCAACGACAATGCCGGCGGTCTCGGCACCAGGGCGGCCGGCATAGGCTCCGACGCCGTCGCTGGCAAGATCGCCGGGCTCAACGACAATTTCGAGCAGAAGCTCTCCAACATGATTGCCGGCGCGAAAAGCGCTGGCTTCGACATCAAGGTCAATTCCGGTTTCCGCTCCGTCGAGCGTCAGCAGCAGCTTTGGGATCAGGCGCTTGAGAAATACGGTTCGGCCGACATCGCCCGCAAATGGGTCGCGCCGCCCGGCCGCTCGATGCATAATTTCGGGATGGCCGCGGATCTCGGCTATGGCTCTGACGGCGCCCGGAGCTGGGCACAGCAGAATGCCGGCCGGTATGGTCTCAACTATCCGCTCGCCAACGAAAACTGGCACGTCGAGCCGATCGGCGCGCGCTCGGGCGGCATCGATGGCATGGCCAGCCAGGCCGGCCGCTCGCTGCAGAACATGGCACAGTCGGCCGACGCAACGGCCAAGGCGACGACTGGCCTTGGCTCCGGCCTCGGCGATCTTGCGACCTCGGCCCAGTCGGCTGCCGGCGGGCTCGGGCGTCTGATCCAGGGCATTCCCGGCTTTGGCGGCCTCGGCGCCGTTTTCGGCGGCGGCTACACGTCGTCCACCGGCTGGCTTTATGACGTTGGCGGTTACACGGGCCCTGGTGGCGTCAAGCAGCCTGCCGGCATCGTTCATCGTGGCGAGGTGGTCTGGTCGCAGGACGATATCCGCCGCGCCGGCGGCGTCCATGTCGTCGAGGGGATGCGCCGCGGCCTCGCGGGCTACGCCAGCGGCGGGGCGGTCGCGGTGAACGTCGAACCCTCCCGACTGGCGATCGTGCAGACGGCCGCCGCTATGCCAGCCGCAAGGGCCGCGGCTACGTCCAGCGGTGGCGGCGCCAACGGTTTTGACCGCATCGTCGTGCACAACAATCTCGGCGTGGAGAGCCAGGCAAACAGCTCGGTCAAGATCGCATCGACGGGCGAGCGCATTCTCGAGCTGCAGCTGGACGCGGCGAATGCCGGACAGTTGGCGACGCCTGGCTCGAAGCAATCGCGCGCCCTGACGGGCACCTACGGCGCCAAGATCCGGACATCGAGGCGCTGATGGCGATCATCGTTTGGCCCTTCGACTGCCCGCAGACCGTGACGGTGACCAATCACCGGCAGCAGATCGGCGATGGACGCCTCCGCTCCGATACCGATAGTGGTCCCGGCAAGGTCGGCCGGCGCTTTTCCTCGACCATTCGCCCGATCGTTGGCGACCTCATCGTCACGACAAGCCAGAAGATCCGCATCGAGCGCTTCTGGGATGAGGATACCCAAGGCGGTTCGTTGCCGTTCCTCTTTCCCGCCATCAGCACCAACAACTGCCCGCTGCTGGACAGCGACGGCGTGCCGTTCCTCGATTTCGACGGCGCGCGCATTCTCGATTGCGACTGGTGGCTCGCCCGCTTCTCCGACCAGGCCGAGCCGCCGGGCTTCGTGCCGCGGGGCAATAGCGGCGAATGGACCTGCTCGCTCGCGCTGCAGGTGCTGCCATGACGATGAGCCTCAATGGGCGGGCCCAGCTCGCGGCGGAGCATCGCGGCGGCGTTCCGATCTGGCTGCTGACCTTCCAGCATCCCCAGCTCGCAGCGCCAATCCGCCTCTCGTCCGATCCGACGACGCGGCTGTCGATCGACCCCTACATCCTCGGCACAATCTCGCGCGCCAACCCGTATCTGTGGGTTCCCATGGATCTGACGCTGCCGGCCGATGACGAGGAGGCGCCACCGCAGATCCGCATCACGATCGAGGCCGTCGACCGGACGATCTTCCAGGTGATCCGCGCCTCACGTGAACCGGCCACCTGCACAATCGAGCTCGTCTGGAGCTTCTCGCCCGGCCTCGTCGAACTGACGCTCGACCACATGGAGGTTGTGTCCGCGCCCTATGACGAGACGCAGGTCACCGTCAATTTGAGCCAGGAGAGCTTCTGGGGCGAGACCTGGCCGACCGGTCGGTTCTCGCCGACCTATTTTCCGGGGCTGCACCGATGAGCCGCCCCATCGATCTCAGCGCGGATCTGACGCCGCTCCCGGCAGCCGGCTGGTCGAACCGCTATATCGGCATTCCCTGGCGGCGCGAGGATCGTGGCGCCGAGGGGACGCATTGCTGGGGCCTGGTGCGGCTCGTCTATGCCGAGATGCTCGACATCGCGCTCGACGACTATGGCGCTGCGCATGACCGCGCCGCGACCGCCGCGACGATCGCCGAGCGGCGCGCGCTGTGGCCCTGGCGGCAGGTCGTCGCCCTCGGCGAGGCCCGGCCCTTCGACGTCATCGTCTTCCGGGAGGGTCGCCATATCGACCATGTCGGCATCCTGGTCGAACCGCGGCTGATGCTGCACGTCTCGATCGGCCATGAGGCCGTTATCGAGGACATCGGCGGCGCGGCGTTCGCGAGCCGGATTTCCGGCCTTCATCGCCATGTCGCGCGGATCGAGGGCGGCGATGCGTGATCTCACCCTCGTCAGCGCCCTGACCTTCGATCCGGCCATCACGCGCACCGATACGGTTCGCGAGGGCTTCACGATCGCTGAGCTGGTCGCGATCGCAATGCCGGGCGCCTCGATCGATATGATGGACCGCGCCGTCGTCTATCTGGCGCGCGGGCAGAACTCCGCGCGGATCGAGCCGCATCGCTGGCACCTGGTTCGCCCGCGCGCTGGCACCGAGGTCCGTGTCCATGCGGTCCTGGCCAATGGCGCGATGAAGTCGATTGCATCGCTTGCGATCATGGCTGCCGCGGCGTTCTTGGCGCCGTACGCGCTGGGGCTCCTGTTGCCGCTCGGCATTCAAGCGACGGCTATGTCCACAGCCATCGCCACCGGCGTGCTGTCGGCCGCCGGGCAGCTCCTGCTCAATTCGCTGGTGCCGCTCGGCAACAAGAGTGAGGACGAGACCGATCAGCGCTACACGATCGCCGGCACGCGCAATCGCGCCAATCCCTGGGGACCGATCCCCGCCGTGCTCGGCACGGTTCGCGTCACGCCGCCCTATGCGACGCTGCCCTACACCTCGATCGAAGGCGACGACCAATATCTGCATTGCGCCTTCTGCGTCGGCTATGGCCCAATCGACGTGTCGTCGGCGCGGATCGGTGAGACGCCGCTGGAAGAGTTCGCCGGCGTCACGATCGAGTATCGCGCCGGCTGGCCTGGCGACGCGGCGCTGACCCTCGTCGAGGAAACCGTCTTCGAGGACGGCCTTAACATCGAGCTGCACCAGGCGGATGACTGGTCGACGCGGCGCACGGCGAGCGCCACGCAATCGATCTCGGTCGACTTCTATTTCCAGCAAGGGCTGTTCTGGGTCGACGATAACCAGGACATCCGCGAGATGAGCCTCACGCTTGAGGTCATGTATCGCAAGCGCGGATCGTCCTGCTGGACCTATGTGTCGGCGATCTACATCGCCGCCGCCACGAAGGAGCCGTTCTGGCGCAGCCATCGCTGGATCGCCGCCGATGGGCCCGGCGCCTATGACGTGCGCGTCCGCCGCTACACGCCTGACAGTACCGACAGCAACACGACCGATACGGTCACCTGGTCGGTGATGCGCTCGATCCGGCACGCCTATCCGATCCGCGCCCCGAAGCCGCTGGCCTTGGTCGGCCTCAAGATCCGCGCCAACAAGCAGCTCAACGGGACCATCGACACCTTCAATCTGCTCGCCAAGTCGATCGTCACCGATTGGGACGGCGCACAGCGAACCAGCGCCATCCCATCGGCGCTCTATCGTCATGTGTTGACGGGCCCCGCGACCGCGCTTGCACGGACCGCCGACCAGCTCGATACGGCCAATCTGACCGATTGGCACGGTTGGTCCTATGGCAAGAGCCTCGCCTACAACCGCTACCACGACTTCGACAGCTCGCTCCGCGACGTGCTCGCGGCGATCGGCGCCGCTGGCCGCGCCGCGCCCAGCCAGTCCACGGGGCTCTGGGGCGTCGTCATCGATCGGCCGCAGACGGTCGTGCGCGGACACATCTCCCCGCGCAATGCCTCGCAGCTCTCGGGCGAGCCGATCTATCGGAGGCTCCCCGACGCCTGGCGCATGCCCTATCTCGACGAGGAGGACGACTATTCGGCGGCCGAGCTGGTCGTCCTGCGGCCCGGCCTCACTGGCGATCCAATCGTCTTCGAAGAGCTTTCGATACCGGGCATCACGAACCGGTCGCAGCTCTATCGCGAGGGGCGCCGCCGTTTCGCCGAGTTGGAACTCCGCTTCGAGGAGTTCGGCGCGACGCAGGATATCGAGTTCCTGTTCGCGCCGCGCGGCTCGCTGGTGCAGTTCAACTTCCCGGTGCTCTCCGAACGCATGGTCTCGGCCCGCGTCAAGCAGGTCCAGGCCGGCACGATCTCCGGCACGCCGGCAACGCTGGTGCTGCTCGACGATCTGGTGACCATGGTCGATGGCGGCAGCTATGCCTGCCGCTTCCAGCGCGGGGATGGGAGCAGCACACTCTGGACCCTTGTCACGCGGCCGGGCACAACCAGGACGCTGCGCCTCGCGGCTGGTGGCGCGCTGCCGGCGATCGGCGACCTCGCCTTTTTCGGCCTCGCCGGGTTCGACAGCGTTGACTGCATCGTCAAGTCGATCGAACCGGCCAAGGGGCCGGCCGGCCGTTTGAAGCTCGTCCGTCACGCGCCGGAAATCGAGGCGATCGCCGATAACGGCGCTGTGCCGCCCGTCGTCATCACACCGACCGAGCCGGCCTGGTCGACGCGCGCACCGGCGGCACCCGTCATCGTCGATGCCTTGTCCGGCTCCGACGCGGTGATCCTCGGCGAGGTCGGATCGCCTGTTCTCGTGCATCTTCGTCCGGGCAGCGGGACTGTGCCAGTCGACCATTTCTTGGTCAGCGCCAAGCGCGGCAGCGAACCGGCCGTCACCCTCTCCGTGCCGGGAAACAGCGGCCGCGCCGTCTTCAACAGCTTCGCGGTCGGCAATACCATCGCGATCAGCGCCACGGCCGTCAGTGCCTATGGCGTCGTGAGTCCCGCCAGCGCCGCGATCAGCCACACGGTGAAGAAGCGCAGCGACGTTCCCGCCGACATCGCCGCCGTCACCGTCTCGACCTTCTCGTCGGGCCTTCGCCGCATCGACTGGAGCTTCGATCCGCTGGCGACCGCCGACCAGATCGACCGCATCACCGGCTATCGCATCCGCACGCGGCCCGGCACGGGCTGGAGCTGGGCCGAGATGGCAACCGGCAACGATCTGGTCGCCAGCGCACGGCCGTTTGACACGCCGCAGCCGCTCACCGCCGGCCCGCACACGATCGGCATGGTTGCCGTCGACCGCCTCGGCCAGCTCTCCCTGAACCCCGCCGTCGCCAATGTGAGCCTCGCGATGAGCTCGGCCATGGTGGTGACGGCCCGGATCGAGAGCAATGCGAGCTGGGCAGGAGCGCTTGCCTCCGGGACGATCGGCGCCCACGGCCTTGAAGGCTCCGGGTCGCCCTCGCTGATCAGCTACACGCTGCCGGTCATCGATCTTGGCGGCGACATGCCGGTCGAGGTCGCCTGCACGCCCTATGGCGCCGCCGGCACCGTCTCGATCCGCATGGCCACTGGCCTCACCGCCGATGGCGCGCCCGCCGGCCCCGACCGCGCGCTTGGCATCGTCTCGGCCCGCTATCTCCAGATCTCCGTCACCCTCACCAATCCCGATGCGCTCGCCCGGCTCGGCGATCTCGTCACCATCGTCACGCCCGCCTGAGGACCGCCTATGTCTAGTTTCGGCAAGCCACTCAAAGACGTTCCCGAGGCCATAAGCGTCGACTACGTCGTCGGCCTGAAGCAGACCGCGCCTGGCGTGTTTCAGGTCGTGCAGATCGACCAGGCCCTGTTAACCGGCGGTGGATCGGCGGCCGATCTCAACGTCGTCAGGGACCGCGTCACTGCTGTCGAAGGTGGCAAGGCGGACAAATCCGTGCTTAGCGCCGCGATTGTCGAACCTCCGTTCACACCACTGACCCGCTCGCTCTGGAATCCATCGCGTTCCCAAAACAACAAGATCGTCGATACGGTGACAGGTGCCATCATCGATGCGGCCGGCTATGTCACCAATGCAGGGATCCCCGTTGCGCCCGGTCAGTCTCTCGTCGCCAGCGAGGTCATGGCGCGCGTCTGCTATCGCAACGAAGCTGGCACAAGGGTCGGAGCCGTCATCAGTGGCACCGCGATCGGAACCGCTCTGACAGTTCCGGCGGGCGCTGCTTATGTCGACATCTCCGCCACCGTCACCGGCAACCCGAACGTCAACAGCAATATCCGCGTCTACCCGCTCGCCGCACTGCCGACCTATCGCGTCGACTTTGGCTGGACTGACACTGAGACGGCACGACGCCTTGGCCACACGACTGCCATTCGCGCAGTGAAGGCGCTCTCTCCGACCCAGCCGTTGAACCTCTTCAACAAGAACGCGGTGTCGACCGGCTATGCGCTAGGGGCTACCGGCGGCCCCTATGCGGCAGCCGGATACAATGTTTCGCCCTTCATCCCGCTTGATCCGGACAGTGCACAGTTCATCTTGCGCAACGGCCCAGGCGCGAACGCGCTGAGCTACTACCGGGACGCTGACGTGACGGCGTGGCTCTCTGCCGCGACCGTCACCTCTTCGACCGCAACAACGCCACCGGCTGAGGCGCGTTGGGTTCGCTTCCAGATTGCCGATGCCAATCTCGCGACGCAACAGATGGCCTGGGGTGCGACGCTCCCCGCAGCGAGCCTCGCTTTCGGCTATGTGACTTCGTCCTATGTTGACACGACCGCCCTGACATCGGCGCGCGCTACATCGGCGGCTGCGCGCGACGAGGCGGCCAATGTCATGAACCCGGCCGACATCAGCCGGGATACCGCGATCTCGGCCGTCAACGGAGCGACCTACGCGGCGGCCGGCTATGGCACGACCGGCTTCTTCGAGGTCAATCCCGGCGACTACATCGCCATCTCGGCTGCTACCAATGCGATGATCTTCGCCGACGCGGCGAAGGGATATCTAGGCTCAACCACGGCTGCATCGTTCACTGCCCAGATCGCCGGCAATGTCATGACTGTCTCGGCGGTCGCCAGCGGCACGATCACAGACGGCAACCGCGTTTCCGGCAGCGGGGTGGCGAACGGCCGTGTCCTGCTTCAGCTCAGCGGCGCGCCTGGCGCTGCCGGCACCTATCTGATGGATGTCGCGCAGACGGTTGCCACGGACACGGCGATGACCTGCACCCAGGGCATCATCGACGCCAACACCTGGGTGAAGGTGCCGGCTGGCGCCTACTTCGCGCGCCTGCAGTGCAATCCGGTCACCACCTTGCTTGCCGCCACGGTTCGCCAGGGACGCGCTGCGCGCGTCCGGCAAGCCAGCTTCACCGCCGACGTCTCCGGTACCTCGATGACGGTCACGGCCATCGCGTCCGGCACCGGCAAGATCGTCGTCGGCGACCGCGTGATCGGTCCTGGCCTCACGCCCGCGCTGATCACGTCGGCACCGGCGGGCGGCGGTCTTGGCGTCTATACGCTCGCCGTCGCACAGCCGACGCTCTCTGGCGTCACCGCCTATTCTGGCGCCGATCCGACCGTTTACGCGCGGGCCTATGGCGGGGCAAATGGCGGCTGGCAGCCGCTTGCGGGCAAGAAGATCGTCTTCCTTGGCGACAGCATCTACTACACCGGCGGTCTCATTCCCTATGTGCTCGCCGGCACCGGTGCGGCACTCGCCGCCAACCATTCCCGCCCTGGCCGGCGCATGAAGGACGCCCTCTACAGCTGGGATGGCACGACGGCGACAGCGCTGACGGCATCTGTGTTCACGTCAGCTGATGCCGTCGATATCGGGCTCGGCACCAATGACTGGTCCGGCAATGCGCCGCTCGGCACCATCGCGGATTGCACGACGAGCTATGCCGGCGCGCCAGGGACCAGCTTCTACAACGACGTCTTTGCCATCCTGTACCAGATCCGCCAATGGGCGCCGACGATCCGGATCTTCATCGCGACGCCGCTGAAGCGGGGCGTGGTCGCGGGCCAGCCGACCTATCCGGGCGTCAATGCCGGCGGCTTCACGCTCGAGCAGTACGCGCAGGCGATCCGGGAAGTGGCCGAGCTGTTCGCAACGCCCGTGATCGACCAGCTGACTAGGAGCGGCTTCAGCCCCTACAACATCGCGGCTTTGGCAAGCGACCAGCTGCATCCGTCCACGCCGACCGCTCATCAGATGCAAGCGGCGGTGCATATCGGCGTTCTGAATGCCGCATGACGCTAGAGGTAGCGATGGATCGCGTAGAGCGCCGCAATCAGGCCTGCCGAGCCGACGAGACCAAACGACGTCCAGTAGAGAAGGCGGGCGAGCCAGGGTGCATCCATGCTGGCTATCGACATCACTTCACGGGCGAGATCAAGCCAATCGCCCCGCGCTGTGCACCGACTGTCAGCGGAAGAGCCGCGCGAACAGTTTGGCGACGCCGTAGGGCACCCAAGTCGGCAGCACGCGGTATGGATGGCCAGGCGGAAGGCGATAGCTGTGCCTTCTGGCCTGCCGAGCCTCGTGCCGGGCGCGTCGAGGCGATGGGGAAAGCTGGTGAATCGTCATGACGATGGACGCTACTTCAGATTGCCTTCCCCCGCCGCCGATACCGCCAGACGGCCTTAGGGTTGTCAACTGAGACGACGCAACGCCAGCAAGAAGCGGGCGGCCCGCCGCGTGTGGGACGCCTTGGACTGCGGGGTCTATCCGGCAAGACTGTCCCCGCCCGACGAGAAGAACCTTACCGCCGCGCCCGCCGCTGCTGTGCACAGCCAGAGGAGGTTCGGCCGAGTCGGGTCTTGAGAACAAGTGGAGAACATCAGATGTTCACGATGCAGCGCTTTGCTGTTTCGTGCGGCTGTCGGCGCCGTCCGCGCGCCGATCGAGATCAAATGCCGCCGCTGCGGCGCCATCAACATTTTGAGGCCAGCCGAGCCCGCCCCCCGAGCGCCATGAGCGTCGCAAGGAAACGACGCGTGTGGCTTTACATTCCTCATCAGTATCTGCCGAGCCCTTTCTCGGGCTCTCCCTCTGTGCCGGCGTTGGCGGACTGGAGCTCGGCCTCCATATCGCAGAACCCGGATATCGAACTGTCTGTTTCGTCGAGTGGGAAGCATTCCCGGCATCCGTGCTCGTGGCGCGGATGGCAGACGAGACCCTGGATCAGGCACCTGTCTGGGACGATGTTCGAACCTTCGACGGCCGCCCTTGGCGTGGCCGCGTTCATCTCGTCACTGCCGGCTATCCCTGCCAGCCCTTCTCAACTGCCGGCCTCAGGCGAGGCGCCGCCGATCCCCGCCACCTCTGGCCTGAGGTCGCCCGGATCGTCGCCGAGGTCGGCCCCGAATGGGTCTTCGCCGAGAATGTCGAAGGCCATCTCGATCTGGGATTTGCCGACGTCGTCGGTAGCCTTCAAGGCATGGGCTATAGCGTCAAGGCAGGCCTGTTCTCGGCGGCAGAAGTCGGCGCGTCCCATATCCGGCGCCGGCTCTTCATTCTGGCCCACCTTGACCAAGCAGCAGTTCGCGAACCGGATAGAGCTGGAGCTCGGAGAGAAGGGGCTGCGGTTCAGGGACGACCCGACGCAAGCGGGCTCGCAATACGGGATCGAGCAGGCGAGCCGCACCTGGACGCTGCTCTGGCTGCTGATGCAGGCATTCGGTGCGACGCCGACGGGCTGGACGGACTGGCCCTATTCGCGCCCGCTCCATGTGACCTTGCGGCGTGGCGCGCGGTCCTCGCCGAGCGACCTGACCTTCAACCCCAGCTTTTCGGACTGGATGATGGGCTGGCCGATCGGATGGACCGATCCGAGGCAGCCGGCAACGGGGTGGTCAGCCTGGCTGCGGCATATGCGTGGACGACTCTCAGAGCTGCGTTCGACATTTGAGTGACGGACCTTAGGATGCAGATTCAATCATGCTCGTGAGCAATATCGGGCTATCACCTGGGCGAAATGACGGAAACCATAGTGGACACAGAAGTGCACGCCCCGTTTTATTGTCGTGGTCCAAAGGCGATAAGCGTGTTCTGCTGCTAGCGCGGCCAATGATCTCGCGCAGATCGTCCCGTCGATCGACTGTTCAGGGGCCTGGATCGTCTAGCCCCCGCTTCGCTTGCGGCACTAAACTGCGGTGTAGTCGATACGCGCGTAGCAGCGACGGTCAGGGTTTGATGATGGTTGGCGAGGATAGGAAATGGCTGTGCTCTCTTTCTGGCGGCAGTGGATTGGGAGAGCATTCTCGCGATCACTCGGACTGGGAGACCTTGCGGGCAGCCTTGTTGGGAACGCGGCGACAGTTTGGGTACATTACGATCCGCGATGGCAGTCCGCCCTCGCGGATCTTCGGTGGCAAGTCCCGATTTTTGCTCTCGGCGGCGCTTTGGCTTTGCGCCTCCTCGTGGCTCCCTACGAACTTTGGAAGCAGCAGAAGGACCGCGCTGACGCAGCCGAAGCACTCTTGGGAAAGTTGCGTGATCCTAAGCAGGACGAACTCGAAGAATGGGTGCGGGAACATTTCGATCCCGTATACACTCTGGTTTGCAAAGCTGATCTTGCATCCATTCAGCAATGCACATGGGATTATTACCCGCCCGGCAAAGAGTACTCAATTGAAGAGAACGCCAACAATCTGAGTGCAACTCCGTCCGCGATGACGGCAGAAGCTCTAAATCTTCCGGCTGCGGAGCGCATCTTTTTAGATACGCTTAACAGATACACCAATATGGGACGCAACATTGTGCTCAGGTCGCGCCTCGGGTCACCGCCTCCCCAAACTATTAGTGAATATGCAGATTGGCGAAAAGCAGACGCCGAATTCATCCCAATATTGCGAGCGTTTGCGTCACGTCCAGGGTATCCAATCCTTAGGGATGCTATTTCTGCAAACTGGGGAGTTTACGATCGAACAACTGCATGGCCCGCCATTTAACCTTCGGGATTCACCTGGTGCAGAGGCGATCCCACAGCGGGCGCAGCAGCCCCGTAATACTGCGCGCGCTGCAATTAAAGCGGTTCTGAAGTGCACACCTGATTGACGTAGCGAGACCAATTAGCTGTTTCCTGCGGGCGTACCCTTTTGATCGAGCAACGATCTCACTCGTGTAAGATCATCTACGAGCTTTCCAAGGAATGTTCGATCAAGCGGAATAATATACGTTACGAAGTCAGAGTGTAATCCCAGTGTTATCTGATCGGATTCGGGCGCCACCTTGATGTCACCCGACACGACATTGAGAGGGTAAAGCGGCTGGTCGTTCGGAGATTCCGCAAACGTGGAGCCAATCGCCACCTCGAACTGTTGCTTTAGCTGATAGGCACGATCTTTTCTTATGGAGATCGCAGTTGCGCCTCCATTGGAAAGATCGAATCCAATGTGGATTCGCTCGTCGGACAGGCCATGAAACGTGTCGCCCGTCGCTTCCGGGGCGCTCGCAAGGTACTCGCGCTTAGCCTCTGGATTCATATTATATTCCTCGTTCGCTAATTCGCGTGAGCCCAGCTTCGCGCTCACCAGCGATGCGGTCGCTTTCTGGTCGCTTGCATACCGCAACCTGCCTTCACTTTCGTGTACGAGCCGCGCTAGCGCCACGTACACTACCGTCGACCTTGGGTTGACCCTGCCGTCCCCCCTTCCGAGGCTTTCTCGAAGAATTCCACGACGGTTTCCCCTGTCGCATCCAGAATGCGGGCGATGCTCTCCGTAGACGGCCAGCGCGGGCGACCATCCTTGGCGAGGCGCTTCGACGGATTGAAGATCGTCGGATCGAGCCCCGCCTTCACGGCAAGCCCGGAAGTGCTGAGTCCGTGACGCCCCGCGAGGTCGTCGATCGCACGCCAGATGCGCGCGTGGGTCAGCGAACCGGACACTTAGGCTACCACTCTGGTGCGACCGACGGGCTGTCAGTCTGGGAGATACGCTCCGCCTCCTCGGCGGCGCGCTTCAACCGCGCTGCCAGTTCGGGCTGGCCGTTCATTTCTGCCAAGACTGCCAGGCCTGCCGCTCTGCTAGCTATCTGCCGGCATGCGCTCTCGGGACAATCGTTCTCGGTCATGCTGATCTCTCGCCTCTTCGGCGACCATGCGGAGGAGATAGGCCAAAAAGACAAACCCGCTCTGCTCCGCCCTGTCCGCCATGAACCTCGCGGCATCCTTGATGTAATTCAGTTCATCCATCGTTGCGCCCCCGACCAACAATGGATGCATTGTGCATAGTGCACAACCGAGAGTCGAGATCAAAGCACAGGCTTTTGACGCTATACTATAAATCAGGTCAGCCGCCCTTTCGGTGCACGCGATTGCCCCCGTCAGACCAGCCGCGGTCACCAAACCGATCCGGCTCGCCGCGCATCATGCATTTGAGCTCGTAGCCGAGATCGAGGCAGCGCCGGCAAAGCGGATTGCAGGGCTCGCGCCGGCCATGCCAACGCATGCAGATGACGCGCGCGAGCTCGTCACGCTTGGGATTGGCGACATAGGCCCGGAGCGCCTCCAGCACGACGACGCTGGTCTCCCATGTCAGCCGGGCCTCGCGGCGGGCAGCAATTCGCTGTTCGAGCCGCTCGATCAAGGCCCACGGCGTCAACGGCATGCGCTGCCGCGTCGGCTCATCCACTGCGCCGACCGCGGACGAAGCCGCTCGATACCTGCTCGACACGGTCGTCATAAGCCATCAGTAGCGTCTCTATCACGGCACGAAGATCGCCCTGGTGAACTTCGATCAGTTCGTCGACACGGCGCAAGAGCGCCACTTCCTGCTCGTTAAGCCCGTTGCCGTTGTTCGCTGGCTCGACCATGGCCACCCTCAATGCCCTAATTTGTTCTTATAATGTTCTGGTGTCGGAGGGAGTCAATCGACTGTTGGTTGCCGGTGTGGATGCGCGGCGGCCTTCATGGCACTCTGACCGACATGTGCAATCTCTACTCGATCATGTCGAACCCGGATGCGATCCGCGCCTTTGCGCGGGCGCTCGTCGACTCGACCGGCAATCTGGAGCCGCAGCCGGGCGTCTATCCCGACTATCTCGCGCCGATCGTTCGCAACACGCCCGTGGGCCGTGAGCTCGCGCGGGCGCGTTGGGGCATGCCGACCCCATCGAGCATCTTGCATAAGGCCGCGGATGCCCGCGCCGACAAGCTCGAGGCGAAGGGCAAGGTCGTCGACCGAGATGCCCTGCGCCGGGCCGAACCCGACGCAGGCGTGACGAACGTCCGCAACGTCAAGTCGCCACACTGGCGCCGCTGGCTCGGCGTCGACAGCCGCTGCGTCGTTCCGTTCACATCGTTCAGCGAATGGGATGCGGCGATCAAGGCACCGGCCTGGTTCGCGCTCGATGACAGCCGGCCGCTCGCCTTCTTCGCCGGGATCTGGACGCCCAGCTGGAGCAGCGTGCGCAAGGCGCGGACAGGCCTCGAGACCGCCGATCTGTTCGCCTTCCTCACCTGCGAGCCGAACGGCATCGTCTCGCCGATCCACCCGAAGGCGATGCCGGTCATCCTCACAACTGAAGACGAGGTCGACATGTGGCTGTCGGCCCCGGCCGAGATCGCGCTCGCCCTGCAGAGGCCGCTGGCGGATGACTCGCTCAAGATCGTAGCGCGCGGGGCGAGGCAGGACGGATGACGCCAGTGGGTCTTGGCCGGTTTCCGGCTCGACCGACTGAACGATGCGCCTTGGCATCCCGGTAACATTTGGGCGGGCGGCCCTCAGCATGTGGGTATGCCTCGAGCTGTGATCGTCCACCGGGGGGCCAGTTGATCCTCACCCGACGCCCTCTACTTTCGCGAGCGTCGCGCCCTCTATTGCAATGCACCCATGTCGACGCCGCTGCCAGAGATATTTCCAGGGGCATCACAACGGCGGCAGGCTGATGGAGTTGGTGTTACCGCCGGTAGAAAGCGGGGCCTCCCCACCCGGGAAATGTCTCCATGCCGCAAGATTATTGTTGTAGTGCACTATGCGTGTTGCAAAGCACGCGCATAAGGTCGATCGCTGGTCGAGCCAGGCAGCCAACGGCACCTCGAGGGGGGGTGCCAACTGCACCGGGCGGCCGCGCATCCCTGCCGCTGCAAGCTGATCCAACGGGGTCGTTATCGTGCCTGCCCACTCTAGGATTGTGCGCTTTAAGTCGTCACCAGCCGGGGACCGCCACAAGCTGTCCGGACGGTGGATCGTTGTTGCCAGCGTGCTGGCGGCGGCACTTGTGCTCCTGGCTATCACGATATCGCTGGGGCAGTACCGCGAGGAAGTCGAAGCGCGCGCGCTCGTGACCGCACAAGCCCTCGAAGCCAGTGTCGAGGCGCAATTGCAGCGACAGTTGGAGACGTTTGATGCGGCGTTGCAGCTGGTGATCGCCAACTTCTCCGATCCGACCCTTCGGATGATGGATGACGACATTTGGCAGCTGATGCTGAGCAACCTCCAGGCCAGCGCTCCAGGCATCCGCTCAATCACGATCGCAAACGCAGGGGGGCGGGTTCTGTCCCGTCAAGGTCCGGGGCTTGCGGATGACTTTTCGGCGCTCCCCCTGTTCAAAGCCCATGAGGCGAGCGCGGGGCTGGGCCTGCTGATCTCAGATCTGGTTGTCGGCAAGAACGGTGAGCAGACGGTCACTTTCAGCCGGCGTATCCGGCGCAGCGACGGCGCGTTCGGCGGGGTCGCCGCAATCGTTGTTGATCTCGATGTAGTGCGTCGCATTCTGAAGCCGATGCCCATCGGGCCGCAGGATCTGCTCACCGTCGTGTCGGGAACTGGCCGCATCGTCAATCGCAGGCCTGCGATCGCAGACGGAGGCGATGCCGGCATGGATGTCTCGCGGAGCTCGAATTTCCAGCGGATGCGTCTGATGGGTGATGGAAGCTTCACGTCGCGCTCATCCCTAGATGGGGTCGAACGCCTCTTCTATTTCTCCAAGGTCGAAGGCACCGACATGCTCGTCGTGGTCGGGCTGGGAACCGAAGCGCTCTATGCCAACTGGCGAGAGCAGTCCGCGCTCATCGGCGGGCTCGCGCTCTTTGTCAGCGTTGCCCTCGTCCTGGGTTCGCTTCTGCTCGCCCGGGAGGCACGACTGAGGGCTGCGGCACAGGCCGAGCTTGAAAATCAGGCCATGACCGATTTTCTGACCGGCTTACCCAACCGTCGGCAATTCGAGATGAGCCTGGAACGGGAGTGGCGCCGGGCGGCACGAACGGGCGCGAGCCTTTCGGTGGTCATGTTCGACGCCGATCACTTCAAGAGATTGAATGACGAGCACGGGCACGCGATTGGCGACGAGATGCTCAAGCTTATTGCAACCGTCCTCGAGGGCAGCATTCGGCGGGCGACGGACATGGCTGCGCGCATCGGAGGCGAGGAGTTTGCGATGATCCTGGCCGACACCGCAGCTGCGGGCGCGGTTCTCGTTGCCGATCGTGTGCGGTCGTCGCTCCGAGAGAAGACGATCCCGACACATGGTGGCATCGCAGCTGTCACCCTCAGTGCCGGTATCGCGGAGATGATCGGGAAATCGGTCGACTCGGCTTCGGAGTTGCTGGCCGCTGCCGACGACGCCCTCTATCGCGCGAAGGAAGAGGGACGGGATCGGGTCAAGGTGTACGGCAACCTGTGATCGCTGCGGCCGGCTTGCGCTGCGACGGCCGTCTGCCGACATTGCTTCAAAATGGCGGCGCGCTGAGCGAGGTAGGAATGAACACGGTGGCCTACTGGCTGATCATTTTCGTCGGCATCTGGATCGCCTGGCTGCTGATCGTTCAGCCGGTCCTGTCGCGGCTCACCATCGCGAAATGGGAGAAGAGGCGCGGTAGATTCTAGGCGATTTCTGCGTCCGACCGAGTGCCAAAGCACCTTGCGAAAGTGCTCAAAGCATTCGGCGCGCTACAATCGGCAAGCGCGACGGCGACGCCGTCATCGGTGACGATCGCTGCCGACAGCGCGGATTGGCGCCGGCTCGCCGTTTCCAGCCGGCGCGAGGCGACCTGACGGCTGCGATAGTCCGAAAGCCCGTCATAGAAGGCGAGCGACAGCTCGGCCGGCAGTTCGGTTTCCTGCGCCCGGCGGATGGTGACGAGCGGCGCGGAGCCATCCTCGGCCAGCAGTTCCGCCCCGATCCTCGCTACCGGCAGGCCGGACCGGACGAAGCGGACGGAGGCGCCCGATTCCGCCACCGCGAAGCCGAAGACATCGGCGAGCGGCTTCAAGGCGTCGCGTGCGGAACCGACCGTTTCGACGAGATAGCCGTCGACCATGCCGTCGAGATCGCCGATCACCGCGCCCGCGATGCCGTAGTCGGCGAGGATGCGGGCGACGAGCCGGCTCACCGGCAGCGCGCCGAGGCGGCCGTTCAGCCAGTGGCCGGTCTCCCAGTTGCCGCCGTCCGACCAGACCTCGCCGAGGAGCGGAAAGGCCGGATAAGGCCGCGCATCCCAAGCCCAGACATGGCACCACGCCGGATCGACCATGCGGCCGCCATAGACGGCCGAAAGCGGGTTGTTCGCCGCCGCGAAGCTGGGCTTCGCGGGATCGCGGAAGCCGAGCAGCGCGGTCAGCGCCCGCTCCTGCATCAGCGCATCGCGGCCGCCATTCGAGAAATGCGGTAGCCTGATGCCGCCGACCTTCGGATCGGGAAAGACGTTCGGCTCGTTGGCCCCCTTGTCGACGGCGGGACAGCCGAGCTCGGTGAACCAGACCGGCTTCATGCCGGGCACCCAGGCCGTCGGGCTTGTCTGCTCGGCGCCGCCCGGCCGGTCGTAATGGCGGTTGGCCCACCACTCGGCGACGGCCTTGGGCCTGAAGACCCAGGGCTTGCCATAGGCGCCGTCGCTGATCGGCGAGCGGATCTGTGCCAGCCGGTTCGCATCACCGGCATAATACCAGTCGTGGTCCTCGCCGCCGGCGATGTTGCGGGCGAGATAGGCGGCGTCATGACCACTCTCCGCGATGGCGGCGTCGAGATGGCTGCTGCCGTCGCGCCAGTCGGCGAGCGGCACATAGCTGTCGATGCCCACGGCGTCGATGACGGGATCGGCCCAGAGCGGATCGAGATGGAAATGCACGTCGCCGCTGCCGTCCGGCGGCTGGTGGCCGAAATATTCGCTCCAGTCGGCGGCATAGGTGATGCGCGTGGCGCTGCCGAGCACGGCACGGACATCGGCGGCGAGCGTGCGCAGCGCCGCGACGAAGGGATAGCTGCCGGCGGCGCCGCGCAGCGTCGTGAGGCCGCGGAGTTCCGATCCGATCAGGAAGCCGTCGACGCCGCCGGCCGCGACGCAGAGATGCGCCGCATGCAGCACCATGCGCCGATAGGACCATTCGGCTGGCCCGGAATAGCTGACGCCGCCCGCCGTGACCGTAAAGTCGGTCGGCGCCGCCGTTCCCATGAAGGCGGCGATCTCGGCATTCATGGTCGCCGTCTTGTCCGGCGTGCCGGTCCGTCCGGGCGCGATCGAGGCCGTGATCTCGCCGCGCCAGGGATAGGCCTTCTGCGCACTGCCGCCATAGGGATCGGCAAGGCCGTTTCCGGCAGGGATGTCCATCATCAGGAACGGATAGAACGTGACGCCGAGGCCGCGCGCCCTGATGTCGGCGATGGCGCGGACGACACCGCCATCCGACGGCGTGCCGCCGAAGGCCGGCCGGCCATCGATCTGGCTGACCAGCCGCGCGGCGGTGCGGGTGAGCCCCGCTACCGACCATTCCGGCGTCGTCGAGCCCGCGGCCGTCTCGACGCGCGGCGCGACGGTGCAATGGCCGGCGCGGAGGTCATCGCCGAACCACGACACGGCCAGCGCCACGCGCCCGAGATGCGGGCAGAGCGCCTGCAATTCGTCGAGCGAGGCGCGCCAATCGGTCCTGGCGCCGTCGATGTGGCGGTTCAGCGTCGTGCGGCTGCCGGCAACGGCGCCGCTCGTGACCGGCTCGGGGTCGTAGGCGAATTCCGAAGCTCCCGGGATGACGACCACCGCGCGGATATCGTCCTCGAGGCCGCCGATCGGCCTGAACACCTCGAAGGCGAGTTGCGGCAGGCGGTTGCCATAGGCAGCGACAGACAGGCGCTCGAACACGACGACCGCGGTGTCGCGATAGGCCGGCGTTCCGGCCGCGCCCTGCTTCGCCTCGATCAGGCTGTCGGCGGGTTGGCCAGCAGCGCCGGTCAAGAGGCGCCAGGTGACGGTCGAGAGGTCGAGTTCCTCGCCGTCGGCCCAGCAGCGGCCGATGCGGGCGACCGGCCCTTCGCAGAGGCCGATGGCGAAATTGGCATAATAGGCATAGCTGGTGACGCTGGAGCCGCCGCCCTTGCCGCCCTCCTCGCTCGTCACCTCCTCGAAGCGCGTCGCCCAGATCACCTGCCCGGAAAGGCGGCCGCGGCCATAGAGGCGCGGGATCGCGGCCCCCTCCTCCGAGCGCTGCACGTCGAGATCGGACAGGCGCGGACCCTCGGTCGACGTCCCGAACAGGGACTGGTCGACGACGCTGCCGGCGAGCGCGCCGACGGCGGCGCCGATCGTCGCGCCGAGCGGACCGAAGATGCCGCCGATCGCGGCGCCGGCGGCCTGGAGAACGATGGTGGCCATCAGCGGGGCACTCCCGGGGTGATCGGGGGAAAGGCAAACGCGAAGGCGAGCCGCCGCGCCCACCAGGGGGTCAGCGATGCCGCGGCAACGGCAGCGCCGTCATGGGCGTGCAGGAAGCGTCCGGGCTCGACGAGGATCGCGGCATGCTTGGCCGGAAGGTTCTCCTGCCAGCGAAAGAGCAGCAGGTCGCCGGGCAGCACCGACGCCGGATCGACGCTCGCCATGTGCCGGGCCGCGGCGGCCTGCAGCGTCTCGCGGCCGGCCGCCTCGGCCCAATCGGGCGTATAGGCCGGCATCGTCTCCGGCTCGGCGCCATAGACCTCGCGCCAGACGCCGCGCACCAGCCCGAGGCAATCGGCGCCGACGCCTTTCAGCGAAGCCTGGTGGCGATAGGGCGTGCCGAGCCAACCGAACGCAGCGGCGATGATTGCGGGACGCGGGGAACTCTCAGTCATGGCGGTGACCTCGCTCAGGAGACGACCGGGCTGCCGTCATTGGCGCTGCCCGAGCGGGCATAGCCGAGGCTGAAATCGTTGCCCGGCATATGCGGGAAGCCGCGGAAGGCCAGCTGATTGCCGAACTTGTCGCGACAGGTGGCGAAGCGCTTGTCGCAGCCTGCCGTGAGCGCGATGGCGTCGCCGGCCGCGACGGCCAGCGGCGCGGCGGTCCAGAGCGCGATCGTCATCACACCCTCGACGCGCCGCTGCGCCTTGATGGCGCTGGCGAAGCCCGCATTGGCGCCGCTCGTGAACCGCGCCCGGCCGCGCTCGAACCAGCCTGCCGCGGCCGCGTCGATGCCGCTGACCGCGAGAATGCGGCCGTCGGTGACGGAGACGATCGTCGCGGAGGCGGAGAAGGCCGGCGACGCGAGGTCGATGCCGCACCTGATATCGCCGAGATCGGCGTCGCAGGCGGCGCGGAAGAAACGGCCGCGCGGTTCGTCGAGTTCGGCGAGCGGTCCGCGGATCTCGGCCCGGAACGCGCCGTCCTCGCGGACGACCTCGCCGATATGGCCAGCGCGCACCAGAAGCCGTTCGGCCGGCAGGCTCCAGTTGACGGCGAACACCTCGACCTTGGCGTGGTCGTAGCGGCCCTTGGCGAGATCAGCCTCGGTGACACGATCGGAGGACAGCGCACCGGCAACCTCGAGGCCGCCGGTGGCAAAGCCCGCCTCGGCGGTTGCCTCGCTCGCGGAGAGCCCGCTCGCCGCCTCGAACAGCGTTCCCTCGAAGACGAGATCGCGGTCATGGTCGGTGAAGCCGAGCACGGTCCCGTCGGCGAGCGTAACCCGCCAGCATTGGCACAGCGTCGTCGCCTCGCCTTCGAGATGGGCGGCAAGACCCGGATCGAGCGTCTTCACGGCCTGATCTCCACCAAGGGGATCGACGGGATCTCGCCCGCCTCGAAGGCGGCGAGATTGATGGTGAGTTCGTCACTGTCGAAGCGGACGGGCACGTCGAAGCGAAAGCCCGCCGTCACCAGCGCGCCTACCGGCGGCACATGGCCGGCGGTGAAGGTGACGCGGCCGGTGGTTGCGTCGATCGCCACGAGCGAAGGCGCGACCGCGGCCGAGGCGACGGCCAGAGCCACGCTGCCGGCGACCGGCTTGGCGATGACGCGGTCATAGCCTGCGAACGCGCCGCCATAGCGCTTGACGAGCTGGAACGTCGCCGTGCTGCCGTCGCCGGTGCCGATCGCCTGATCGAAGGGCGTCGGCTCGGTTCCGGGCGGCGCGGAGGCATCGTCGGTCCGGTCGCGCCAGCGGAAGCCGAAGAGCCGGCCGCGCCGCTCCTCGAAGAAGGCGATCACGGCATGGATGTCGGCGAGCGAGCGCACGCCATAGCCGGCGTCATAGCGCCGGCGCGAGTCGGCCCAGCGCTGGTTGCGCTTCTCGCGGCCCGAGCCGAGCGCCACGATCTCGGTCTTGCGCTGCGGCCCGCCGCTGGAGCGGAAGGCGATTCCGGTCGGAAAGCGGACATCGTGAAATCCCTCGATGAGCGGCATGATCCCTCCCCCTAGAGCCCGCGCCGGCCGCGGCCGACGGCGCGGGCGAGCGCGGCGGTCACCTGCGCCTCGGATTTGCGGAAGCTGTCGGCATCGGCCGTGGTGATCGCGACGTTGACCGTCATCGCGCCCTGGCCGCCGCCGCCACCGACGCCGAGGCGGCCATCGGCACCACGCTGCAGCGGCAGGATCGCCTCGGCCCCGGCTTCGCCAGCGACGCCGAGCCCGCGTCCGAGCGGGAAATAGCTCGGCCGCGACACGACCCCGCCATCGGCGAAAGGCACGACGCCGCCCTTGGCGAAGGCCGTCGTCCCGCTGCCCGAGAGGAGCCCGGTCAGCAGCCCGCCGATGCCGCTCTCGATCGGCTTCAAGGCCGAACTGAGCGCGATCGACGAGAGTTGCAGCGCCAGGCTCTTCAGCACGTCCTCGAATGACTTGCCGCCCGAGACGGCGCCGGTGAAGGCGCGGGCGATGACGGTCGAGAAGCTGTCGGCGCGCTTCGAGAGTTCATCGAGGGCGCTGCTGAAGCCGCTGGTATCGGCACTGACCTTGACCGAGAGTTCGTCGACGACGGTGGGCATGGCTCATCCTCAAAGGTTCGGATCGGGATAGCGCCGCGCCAGCGCCTCGAAGGCGGCGCGGTCCATCGGCGCCGCGGCCTGGCCGCCGAGGCCTTCGATGGCGGCGGCGAGTTCGCGCGGCGTGAGCGCCCAGAACTCGCGGCTCGACAAACGCAGGACGCCGAAGCCGATCGCCATCGCCTCGCGCCAGGGAAACGGCGCGGTGTTCATGCCCCGCCGCCGAAGGTCGCGGTCAGGAGGTCGGCCGCGATGCGGGCAAAGCCGCCGGCGCCGCCATCGGCCTGCATCTTTGCCACGGCTGCGTCGTCGACGCTTTCACCGGCGCCGCGCAGCCCGGCGCCGATGATGCGCACGAGGTCGGTTGCCGAAAGACGGCCCTCCGAAAAGCGGCCGGCCAGCGCGGTGAGGTCGGTCGCGCCGAAGGCGGTCTCGAGTTCGGCCAACGCGCCGAGCGTCAGGCAGAGCGTGACGCGGCGGCCGTCGAGCACCGCGTCGATCTCGCCGCGATGGCGGTTTGCCAGGGAGCCGGTCATGGCTCAGGCCTCCGCGAAGGCGACGGCGCCGGCCGATTCGAGCGCGATCTCGTAGGTCACGGCGCCGTCATGCTCGCCGGCATATTCGAGCGCGGTGATCTGGAACGGGCCGGACAGCGTGCCGAAGTCGGGGATGATCAGCTGGTAGGAGCGGATCGAGCCGTCGAAGAAGACGCTGCGCATGGCGGCGTCGGTGGCGGCATCGCGAAAGATGCCGGCGCCGGAGAGGCTGGCCCGGCGCACACCGGCGCCGGCGAGCAGTTCGCGCCAGCGGCCGGCCGAGTCCGTGTCGGTGATGTCGACGGTCTCGGCATTGAAGGCGATGCGGCGGGTGCGAAGGCCGGCGACGGCCTGGAAGGCGCCGGCCCCGGTCGTATCGATCTTGAGGAGAAGGTCCTTGCCCTTCTGCGCGGTCATGGCGGGTCCTTTCGGGTTGAAGGCTGCCGCCCTTTCCAGCGCATTTGGCGCTAGGATCGGCGGCTCATGGCGAGGGCGTCGGATGGACGGATTGAACGGGGCGTTCGAGGTGGTGCGGGCCGGCGAGGCCGAGCTCGGCTTCGTCATGGCGACCGAGCGGATCGAAGGGTACGAGGCGCTGGTCGGCCGCTCGACGGAGGCGCAGCATCGCGCCTGCCTCGACGATGGCCGCCACGCCTATTTCATCGGCCGCCTCAACGGCGTTCCCATAGGCTTCGTCATCATCCGTGACTGGCAATCCTGGGACGGCGTCGCGCTGGTGAAGCGCATCGCCGTCGTTCGGCCGGGATGCGGCCATGGCGGCGCGCTGCTCGGCCGCGTCGTCGAGCGCGTCTTCGAGGACACGACCTGCTGGCGTCTCGCGATCGGCCTGTTCCCGACCAATCTCCGTGCCCGACGCACCTATGAGGCCGCCGGCTTCCGGACGGAGGGCATCGCCCGCGGCAATGTCTTCTATCGCGGCGAGCACCATGACGAACTGGTCATGGCCATGCTGCGCCCGGATTGGGAGGCGGCGCGGCCGGCGGCATCACCGCCCGCCGGGGCCGGCTGAGGATACTTGGCAGAAGCCGATACGATCCATATGGTCTCCCCATACGAATCATACAGGAGACGATGGCATGGGCATCGTGAACATCGAAGACGAGCTGCATGAGCAGCTGCGCCGTGCCAGCAAGGTGTCGCTGCGTTCGATCAACGCGCAGGCCGCGTACTGGATCAAGATCGGCATGCTCGCCGAGACCAATCCGGAGATGAGCTTCAGCGAGATCATCGCCCGCGAACTCCGCTCCGCCGGCGTCTCGGCTCCTTCGCTCGGCGTGAGCCTATCGTGACCCGGAGCCTTTCGTGACCAAGACCCCCGAGGAACTGGCGCTGCTCGCCGAGTCCGGCCGCCTGCTCGCTTCCGTGTTCGCGCTGATCGACCGGACCCCGCTCACCGGGCTGACGACGCTCGCGATCAACGACATGGTCGAGCGCTTCATCGTCGAGGATCTCGCGGCGCGGCCCGCGAGCAAGGGCCAGTATGGCTATGGCTTCGTCCTCAACGCCTCGATCAACGACGTCGTCTGCCACGGCATCCCCTCGGCAGAGGCGGTGCTTCAGGACGGCGACATCGTCAATCTCGACATCACGCTGGAGAAGAACGGCTTCATTGCGGATTCGAGCAAGACCTACTGCGTCGGCGCGGTCCACCCGGCGGCGCGGATGCTCGTCCAGACCGCCTATGAGGCGATGTGGAAGGGCATCCGCGCGGTACGGCCGGGCGCCCGGCTCGGCGATATCGGCTTCGCGATCGAGCGCCACGCGCGACGCCGTGGCTATTCGATCGTGCACGACTATTGCGGCCATGGCATCGGCCGCGAGATGCACGAGGAGCCGCAGGTGCTGCATTACGGCAAGCCCGGCACCGGGCTCGTCCTCCGCGAGGGCATGGTCTTCACCATCGAGCCGATGCTCAATCGCGGCCGGCGGAGCGTGAAGACCTGGGATGACGGCTGGACCGTCGTGACGGCTGACGGCTCGCTGTCGGCCCAGTTCGAGCACACCGTCGCCGTGACAGCCTCGGGCGTCGACGTCCTGACCCTCCGCCCCGACGAGCGCGATCGGCGGGCGGCGTGAAGCAGCCGGGGGCTCGCCCTACCCCTCGACCAGCGCCTCGAGCCTGACGACGCCATGCTCCGTGATCCCGTCGGGATCGCGGCGCACCTCGGCGAAGGCGGCGCGCAGCGTGACGAGATGGTGCTGGCCGAGCGCCAGCGGTTCGTCATGCAGCAGCCGCATCAAGATGCCGGCGATGGCCCAGGCCTCCTTCTTGCCGCCCTCGCGCGACCAGACATGCAGCGTCAGGCTCACATCGCCGCCCTCGGTGCTGCCGTCGCTCCAGTCGGACTGGCCGCTGGCGCCGAGCGTGACATAAGGGAAATCCGTGCCGCGCGGCGCGCCGTCATGAATGCGCGGACCGCCGAGCGCGGCGAGAAGATCGGGATCGGCCCGGAGCCGCGCCACGATGGCGGATTGCAGATCGAGGGTCGCCGGCGTTTCCAGCGTTGCGGTGGTCATGCGAACTTCCTTCTGAGCTTGCGGATCGCCGGTGCGACCACTGGATCGGCGGCGCTGTCGATCGCGCCGAATTCGCGGGCGAACAGCCCGGGGCCGACGAGGGTCACCAGGGCCGCGCCGTCCTGGCGGCTGATCGCCGTGCTGGCCTCGGGCGCAGCGGCCGCCAGCATCGCCGCCGCCCGGCTGGCCTCGTTCGCCAATGCAGAAGCGATCGGGGCGCGGGCAGCTGCCGCCAGGCTGCGGCTCACGTCCTTGCTGCTCGTCATGGCTTTTCCTCCCGCGCCTCGATCAGCAGGAAGCGGCGGCGCTCGTCGGGATCGATGACCGTCTCGACCTGAAGCAGCCGGCCACGATGCCGGATCCGCAGGCCCGCCGCGACGTCCTCGCGATAGCGGATGGTGACGCGATGGGTGATCGCGCTGCCGATCCGGTCCGACGCCGGGTCGACGGCGGTGCGCACAGGCTCGATCGCCGCCCACACGGTCGCCAGCATCGTGAAGGCTATCCGGCTGCCGCCGGTGCCGTCATCGACAGCGACCGGACGCTCGATGACGATGCGATGGGCAATCCAGCCCGGCTCGAATTCCGGCCTCACAGCGTCCGCACCTTGTAGGCGGCGATCAACGCGTCGAAGCCGGGCGGGGCGATCGCGCCGGCGAATTCGTGCCCGACCATGCCGCGCGCCTCGTACCAGTGCGCGACCAGCACCATGACGGCCTGGCGCAGCGGCGCCGGCACGTCGATCGACGACACGCCATAGCCGGCGAGGACGTCGATCTCGATGCCATTGTCATAGAGCGCCGCCTGCGGCCGGAGCTTGGCGACGAGGCGCGGCGGCGAGGACGAGACATCGACGCGCCAGTTGTCGGCATGCCATTGCCGGGCGACGCCGGCGACATCGTAGAAGGTCACCTCGTTGACGGCGATCAGCGGCGACAGCGGAATCGGCACCGCGCGGCCTTCCGGCCATTCGTCGAGATAGATGCGCCAGAGCTGGCGGATCAGGCAGCGCCGCGTGACGGCCTCGATGTGCAGCCGTGCGGCGACGATCGCCGCCTGCAGCAGGCGGTCCTCGTCGGGCGTCTCGATCCGGAGATGGGCCTTCACGTCGGCGAGCGTCACCGGCTCGATCGTCGGCCCGGAAATGAGGGCTGTGGTCATGGAATGCCTCCTTGAAGATGCCTGCCAGGGAAGAAAAAAGGCGGCGCCACGCGGGACGTGGCGCCGCCCGGCGTCGGCTGTGGCGGGAGGCACGCCATCAACCAACGCGAACTCGAAAAACTCGAAGGATGGAGACGACCCGTCGCAGGCCGGCATTGACCCAGGAAGGCTGGCCGGCTGGTCAGGCCGTGCCGAAACGGGCGGTCTGCGAGAACCGGAGCGGAGCGTACGTCTGTACGTGAGCACCGGAAGCGCAGGAGACCGCCCTTTGCAGGCCGGCTTGGCGCAACCGGCAGCCGTCCTAGCTGGTGCCGAACTTCAACAGCTTGATCGCGTCGAAATCCTGGACGCCGCCACCGACACGCTTGGTCGTGTAGAAGAGGACATAGGGCTTGGCCGAATAGGGATCGCGGAGGACGCGGACACCGATCCGGTCGACGACGAGATAGCCGCGCTTGAAATCGCCGAAGGCGAGCGACAGCGCATTGGCGGCGATATCCGGCATGTCCTCGGCCTCGGTGACCGGGAAGCCGAGCAGCGAGGCATCGCCGCCGGCGCTGGCGGCGGGCTGCCAGAGATAGTTGCCCTCGGCGTCCTTCAGCTTGCGGATCACGGCCTGGGTGCGGCGGTTGAGCACGAAGCGGGCATTGGCGCGGTAGCCGGATTTCAGCGCATAGACGAGATCGATCAGCACGTCCGAGGGATTGGACGAGGGCAGCGCGCCGGAAACGCCGGTCACGATGTAGCCGAGCTTGCCCCAGACCCAGGCCGACTCCGCCGCCGTCGTATAGCTGAGGAAGCCCTTCGGCTTGTTGCTGCCGTCGCCGGTGACGAAGGCGGTACCTTCCTGCGTCGCGAAGGCGGCTTCGACCTCGGCCGCGATCCACTGGTCGATATTGACGGCGGCATCATCCAGAAGCGCCGCGGTCGCCGCCGGCATGGCGTAGAGTTCCATCGCCGGAAAATCGAGCGCCGCGATGGTCGGAGACGTCGTCTGGCTGCGGGCGTCGGTCTCGCCGGCCCAGCCGACCGCCGGGCCGGCCGTCATGAAGGGCTTGCGATAGGTGCCGCCCGAAACCTGGCGCACATCGGCGATGGCGCGGATCGGCGAGATCGCGGCGAGACGCTTGCTGATCTCGCTCTCGGTCTCGATCGGCACGAGATAGCCGCCATCGGCATTGGAGCCCGAGGACAGCGCCTTCTGCTCGAGGCGGCGCATGCCGTCCTCGTCGCCGCCGCGGACATAGGCCTCGAAGGCCGCCTTGTGCTCGCTCGGCCGGCGCTCGCCACGCGGCTCGGTCGAAAGCGGCGGCCGACGGCTCTTCAGCGTCAGTTCGTCCAGCGTGCGGTTGATGCGGTCGAGCTTCTCCACGGTCAGCGGATCGGCCGACAGCTTCTGCTCGATCTCGCCGAGGCGCTCGTCATTGGTTTCCTTGAACGCCTCGAAGGCGTGCAGGAAATCGTCGAAGGCGGCGCCGATCTCGCCGGCCTCGCCGGAGCGGGATTCCGCCGCCTTGGTCTCCGTGGCGCGCATTTCGGCGGCGCGCATTTCGGCGGCGCCGTCCTGGCCCTTGCGGGCGGCTTTCAACTCCGGTGCCGCGCGGCCCGGATCGATGGTCGTGGTGCTCATTTCGGGTTCCTTTGGTTGAGGGCGATCGCGGCCCGGCGAAGGCGCGCGGCAAGGCGTGCGGCGGGCTCCGCCGAACCGGACTTCACGGCGCGGATCCGCGCCTCGGGCTGCATGGGGAAGGTGACGACCGAGATCTCCCAGAGGTCGATCTCGGTGAGCCGGCGGATACCGCTCGCCCGGTCGGCCCGGGCGCGCACCGTCTTGAAGCCGATCGAGAGCCCGTCGAGCGCGCCGGCCCGCATCAGGCTCGCCACCTCGCGGCCGCGGGCCACGTCGAGCATCAGCCGGCCGCGGACCAGGAGGCCGCGCTGATCCTCGCGCAGCTCCGTCCAGACGCCGATCGGCTGGGCCGGATCATGCTGGTAGAGCATGCGGATGCCCGAGACCTGGCGCCGCGCGATCGAGCGCTGGAAGGCGCCGGGCATCACCATGTCGCCGGAGAGATCGGCGGAGCCGAACAGGCTCGCATAGCCTGAGAACGCGCCCTCGCCGTCGACGCCCGAAAGGTCGGCCGCCGCCGCCTTCTGCTCGAGATCGGGAAAGGGTCCGGGAAAGGCAGGATTGGACATGCAGTCTCCTTCGCCGGCCGGGTTACGGCCGCGTTGGCAACGGTCTGGGTCGCTATTGGACGGGTGTCGGCCCGGCGGTGACCCGCGGGGCTATTTCCTGCCGATCAGCCGCTCGAGCACGCCGGCGAAGTCGCGGAACACCGTGTGATGGTCCGGGCCGTCCGGCTTCAGCAAACGCTTGAGGATGGCCGTCATTCCTGAATCTCCTGAATCGGTTAGCCGTCGTCGTTGAAAAAGTGATTCAGCCGCGCGATCTCGGCGACGAAATCGTTGAAGCGGCGGTTGGAGGCGGCCAGTTCGCGCAGCGTCCAGACCAGCAAGCCGCTCGTGCTCGTCGCCCAGAGGAACAGCGCGAGATGGGCGAGGTCGCCGCGCGTGGCGAAGGCGCGCGTCAGTTCGTCCATCAGTCCGCCTCCGGATTGTCAGCGATGCCGTAGCCGACCGCCTGGCGCTTTTCATCGCGCGTCAGGAAGCTCGCGGCCTCGACCCGGCGCCACAGCGCCTCGCGCTCGGCGGCGAGCGCATCGACCGCATCGGCGTCATAGGCGAGCCGCACGGTGCCGCCATAGGCCGGGCCGAGCCAGCCGGCAAAGGCTGCCGCCGTGCGGCCGACCAGCGGCAGCACCGTCTGGCGCCAGAAGGCCCGGTTGGCCTCGGCATAGTTCGCATAGGTGTTGTCGCCGGGAATGCCGAGCAGCATCGGCGGAATGCCGAAGGCGAGCGCGATCTCGCGCGCCGCGCCGTTCTTCGCCTCCATGAAATCCATGTCGCGCGGCGTCAGCGCCATCGCCGTCCAGTCGAGCCCGCCTTCGAGCAGCAGCGGCCGACCGGCCCGCACGGTGCCGGTATAATTCGCCTCGAGCTCGGCCTTCAGCCGCTCGAACTGATCGGCCGAGAGATTGGCGCCGCCCTCGCCGCGATAGACCAGCGCGCCGGAGGGCCGGGCGGAATTGTCGAGCAGCGCCTTGTTCCATTCGCCGGCGGCATTGTGGATGTCGAGCGCCATCGCCGCCGCCTCGATCGGCGCGAAGCCATAGTGATCGTCGAGCGGATGATGGAGGCGCAGCTGCAGCACCGGGGCGATGCCCTCCGCGCCCGGATCATGGAAGCGCACCGTCTCGCCGCCGACCGTATAATCGAACGCCTCCGGCCAGCCGTCGCTGCCGGGCACGACCTTGACCCGGTCCGGCCGCAGCGCATGCAATTCGGCCGGGCGCCCGCCGAGCAGGACCAGCTCGGCATAGGCGTTGCCGGCGACGAGCAGATGGGCATAGAGCGTTTCCATCAGCGCCGTGCCGCCCTGGCGCCGGTTCGGCTGGGCGAGCAGCGCCAGGAGCGGATGATCCGGCTGCTCCTTCGTGCCGTCATAGGCGATGAGCGGCACGCTCGCCGCGCTCTCGGCGATCATCATCACCGCGCGATACACGACGGCGTTCTTCATGAAGCCCTCGCGGGCAAGGCTCGCCATGTCGCGCTGCGACCAGACCGCCCGCCCCCTTCCTTGCAAGGCGATCAGCGGCCCGGCGCGCGACGCCTTCTGCTCGGGCACGGCTCTGCCGCCCACAGTCCTGCCGCCGCCGAAAAGGCGCGCTCTCAGCGTTTCCAACATCGGATCATCCTTTCAAGAAGCGCCTAGAGCCGGCGCACGCGCGGCTCGGCCACGGCGCGCAGCATGAGATGCGTCAGCGCCCAGACCAGCGCATCGAGCCGGTCCGGCGAGCGGCCATTCGAAAGCCCATCGGCGCCGAAATCGGCGAGTTCGTCCTCGAGCGCGGGAAACGTCCCGGCATGGCGGATACGGCCCTGCGCATAGAGCGCCGCCACCGGCTCGGCGCGCAGATATTTTCCGCGCGTCGCCCGAACCGACGTCACCGGCACGGCGGGATCGACCTCGGCGATGACGCTCGCCACCATGTCGCCGCCCTGGTTGACCTCGGCGACGAGCATGTCCGCCTCCAGCGCGTGATAGAGCGCCACCGCCGCGCCGGCCCAGCGCGCCGGCTTTACCTCGGCGATCGAGGCATCGGCGAGCACATAGCCGGTGCCGTCCTCGGCCAGGCCGCAGGCAATGATGCCGCAGGCATCCGCGCCGCGCCGCCTTGAGGCCGGCGGATCGACCGCGACGACGATGCGCGCAAGCTTCGGCGACGCGCCGACGCGCAGCAGCTCGATCGCATCGCGGCTCCAGAGCGCATCGACGCGATCATCGATCAATTCGCCGTCGATCTCCTGCCGGCCGAGCCTCGTGCCGTGATAGCGGCCGAGCACGCGCTCCAGAAACCCAGGCGCGAGATTGCCGAGATTGGCGCGCGTCCCGGCCCGCGTGATCACCGTGCGCTCGGCCGCGACGAGGCGCTTCACCAGCGGCGTCGGCCGCGGCGTCGTCGTCACCAGTTGCCGTGGCAGCGCGCCGAGCCGAAGGCCGAATTGCAGCATGTCCCAGCTCGCCTCCTGATGGCGCCATTTGCCGAGTTCATCCGCCCAGGCGGCGCCGAATTGCGGCCCGCGCAGGCTCTCGGGATCCTCCGAGGAAAAGCAGAGCGCAATCGCGCCGTTCGGCCATTCGAGCCGGCGGCGCGAGGATTGCCAGCTCGGCTGCTCGTCCTTCGGATGCACGGACAGGAGCCCCGAGACCCCCTCGATCATGACGTCGCGCACATCGGCCAGCGTCTCGCCGATGAGCGCGATCCGCCCGACCGGCACGGTGGCATAGCCCGGCCGCCCGAAGACGAGGCCGCGCACCCATTCGGCGCCGGCCCGCGTCTTGCCGGCGCCGCGCCCGCCGATCATCAGCCAGGTGAGCCAATCGCCGGCCGGCGGCAACTGGTCGTCGCGGGCCCAGAAATCCCAGTCATGCGCGATCGCCGCCCGCTCGGCCGGCGACAGTCTCTCCGTCATCGCCCGCAGCAGCAATTCCGGCGACACCTTCCGCTTCAAGGAGCGCATCCAGGCGTCGCGCAAGACGCTGGCGGAGTTCGTCGAGATCGACATGGCCGCCCTCCTCGCTCGCGCCGGACCCATCCTCGCCCGCACCGCCGCCCGCATGGGCGTCGCGGAGCTTGGCGAGCGTCTCGAAAGTTTTCGCCAGAACGGCGAGCGTCCGTGCATCGCGCTCCTCGACCGCGCTTTCGCCGGAAAGGAAGCGCTGTTCGAGATCGGCGATCTGCCGCTCGAAGGCGCGAAACAGCCGCCCGAGCAGCTTGCCGTCGTCATCGACGAGCGGCGCCCGCGGCGCCTCGCCCGGACGCGTCCAGCCCGCCTTCCTGGCCCGGCGCCAGAGCGTGTCATAGGCGACGCCATGCTCAGCGGCGATCACGCCGACCGTGTCACGCGTCGTCTCATAGCGCACCCGCAGGGCGTCCCAGCCCGCCTCGGAAATCCTCGCCAAGCCGCGCCTCCTGAAAACAAAAAGGCGCCACAAGGGCGCCTTCCATTCACCGATCCACCAAGCCATCCGCCGCCGGTCCATCCCGCCGCCGAACGCAACTTTTCGACCATGCCAGAACCCTACCGAACCACCGTCACGGTGTCAAGGATTTTATTCCTACAGCTCGGTTAGCGTACGGCCAGAGCGGCTGAGAAGAGGCATCGTTTGAAGAACGACCATTATCGCGATGTTTGATTGCAGACGTTGTCTGCAGAAGACACAATTTCCGCACTGCGAAGGTCACGCGCCTCAAGCTGACAATTGGACGGAAAGCGTTCGCTTTCGGAATGGCATTAACGTTTGCTTCCTCCTTTTTGGGGCAGTCAGAAGATAAGTGTTGAGGCGATCGCAATGTTTCACCATATGCTAACAGCGCCAATCCAGATGCGATGATCTAACGCAAAGGTTTACATCATTCTGCCAGAGGAAGATCTTCCGATTGCCGATCCACGCAGCGACGCCGACATTGCTTGCTATCGGGGCTGGCGCGGCCTTGTCGTTGGTGACTACGATCGTGCAGTCCTACGCGCGGCCGTCGCTACGAAAAATGGGCGTCGCCAGTTACTGTTTGCCTCGGTGGAGCTTCTACCTGTCGAAGTTCCTAGCCCGCCCCAGGGTTTCGAAAAGGAACACTTCAGACAGATCCAACTCTCCGTTTGCCGTGTCGCAGTGCCGCTCGACAATGGTCTCGATTGGTACGAAGCGGCTTGGGCGGGTCAAACAGTGCTTCCTCAATCGGCGATCGTTGTTGAAACGGGGCAGTTCGTGGCGGAGCCGGCCGTCAAGCGCTTCTCGCTTGCGGCGACCCCGCCATTTTCTCCCACCTGGCATATGACGCCTCGCCTACATCGGCTTGCTCCAGCGCAGGAGCCAGAAGGAATGGTTTCAAACCTTGGCAAGGGGATGAATGAAGTCCCGGCCTTCGTGCGGGCAAGAGCGTGGCTAGAGAGCCAGCTTCATTTCGATGTCCTAGCCCACGATGACTGGCTTGGCGCGATCGCCTTGGTGGCTCCGAACCCTTTGATGCGCAATATCAGTACCCGGATCACATCCCAGGAGACGGCCGCCGAGACCGTGGAGGTGGGTGGGCAGCTACGCGCTGGAAAGAGTTCTAGCACGCTGAAAGTCGTGTTCCAGGAGCGGCGTGTCGAGGCGGTAGGAGTCTATTCTATCAAGGCATTGGATACACATGGCTATGTTCAGGAGCGATTTGATGGCGAGGTCGCGGACTTAGGACTGACAGTAACCTGTGACCTACGCGGCATCTTGCACGAGAACGTGCCGTCCTGGTTTATACGCGGGTTCAACACCTACGTTCAGGACCAGCCGTTCACCAAGACGGTCCATGTGCCGGCGCGCAAAGCTGCGGGCGTGGCCAGTGTGGTCAGCGCGACCGTGTTGCCGCATCGGCCGCCGCAGCCTAGTCCACCAGTGACGGGCTTGCGTAGGATTACCGAACTTGAAGGCCGGCGCCGACGCCGGTTTGGAGAGATGCGGCCGCTCGCGATAAGGCCTGAGCAGCGCGAGACGCTGATCTTCAAATCCGATCGAGCCGCCGCCGTAGAACAGATCCGCCGCCTGATCGGGCGCGCCCGTAAACGTCTGATTTTCGTCGACTACTACTTTTGTGCGCAGGACCTGCTGGAATTTGTCACGGCGGTCTCCCAGCAGGAGATCGCCATCAGCATTCTGGCCGGCCGGGACTCGGCGTTGCAGGCCAAGCAACCACCGGGAGCACCCAGCGGTCTCTCTGCCGGCGATTGGCTAGAGCAGGCGGCCGCGGACCTTGCCGCCGACAACATAATCAAGCCGTCAGCCGTCGACCTGAAAATCCCAATGGGAGGCCATGCCTTTCATGATCGCTTCCTCGTCGTGGACGACGACGCATGGCACTGCGGTCACTCCTTCAATAAGGTTGGCGATGGCGATTACAGCGCGATGACGCGCATTGTTCGGCCGGAGGAGTTGATCGAGATCGTCCTGGCGGAGGTGGCGAGAGGCGAACCCTTCAGCCAGTGGAAGACCAACCTTTGCGCGGGCGCGACTCCATGACTTCAGTGGGAGAGGGGCCTTCGCTTTGGGATCGCTTTGAGACCGAGCCCGGTCACGCCGATGCAATAGTCTGCGTCCAGCAATGGCTAGATGCCCTGCCGCCCGGGCTCGGACCCGATGAATTGCACTTGGCAATCGTCGGGCAGGGCGTTGCATCGTCGACGCTCTCGGCAATCTTGCGGAGCGCGGGCTACTTTCGCTGGGCGGACATCGCATCGATGATCAGCAGTGACGACAGCCTAGATGGATTCCTCGGCAAGGCTCTTATGTTCCGAGCGGGGGTCCAGGTAGCTCGTACGAGCGAGCGAGACGATTTCCTCGATGTCGCCAAAGCGGCCTTGAGTCCTCTCCTCTACTCCGACTACGGAGCAGCTGCAGAGTTGGCGAAGTATTTCGTCTCGGACAGAAAGGCTCGTGATCGACTTGAGGCTGCGCTCTTCCGTCTGATTACGGAAGGCAAGGCCGACCCAAACAGACTGGCACATCGGCCGAGGCCCCAAGAGTTGCAGCCCGCACTGCCGACAACGCAGAATCTTTGGTCCAGCGGCTATGCGACCGCGATGGTCCGTCATGGATGGGCCTATTCCGTCCTCCGCGTCGATCCTGCTGCATACACGCGTCTCCTGCACGGCCTGCCGATAGGTCTGGCCCACACCACCGTGATGCTCGGCCGTGAGTTTGCACTGGATGAGTTGGCGACGCTGGTCGGCACCGCGCCAAGTGCCTTCAGCGACGACGGCGTACCCGTGGCTTCCGGTGCCCTCTATGCGCTGCTGGAGCGGGCTCATCAGACCCTCTCCGAGTTGGAGCAGGCGACAATTACTGAGTCTGTCGGCCCGCTCGTGGACGCGGCTCTGTCGCGCGTGGACGCGCCATTGCTCGGACGGACATGGTGTCAGCGCGTACTCTGGGAGGCACCCCACCACCATTCAACTCGTTCACAAGTATGGCCCGGCGTGCTGTTCGACGCGTTAACTGCCCGTCTCGACCCATTGCCTGAGGCGGAAAGCCAAGCCTGGATCAAGGCGGAACGACTCGACCAGTGGCAAGTGGATCGAGTTCTAGTGGAGGCGGCCATCCTGCTCTACCACGAGCGGCGCGCGGATGTTCCATGCCTACTCGAATGGGCGCTCGATGAAGGACTGGTCAGTGCATCGGGTCGGGAGCGCGCCCTCACAGCTGGCTCGCTCGAAGCCAATTTGCTTGTGCAGTCCTTTACCGGACAGGATCTGGTTGCCTGGTTCGACCGGGTATGGACCAAAGGGTATGTCGGTAGGGAGCGTCATCGCATCGGCACCTATCGCAAGCTTGACGACACGGCGCGATCGACCCTTTGTTGGGGATTGGCAGCCTTGAACAGCCGAGACTTGCATCGTCGCGCCGAGGGCTGGGACAGTATGTTCGACGCGTTGCGTGAGATGTACCTCCTCGATGAAAGCTACAATTGGATCGGCGACCTCGGTCCGACGATGTTCCGGTTTGCCGCCGCCCTATGCACGGCCATGGTAGCGCGGGGCGAACTCGCGCCAAGCCACTTGGTGGCGCTCCTCGATCTGGTTACCGAACCAACGGTGCGGTTTGGTAGTTTCGTCTCAATGATGGTTCAGCAGGACGAAGCCGTGACGCTAGCGGCTGCGATGGCGATTCCATGCAGCCGGGTACTGTGGGCACTAGAGCATGGCGTACTCGCTGTTCCCGCCTCCCAATCTCAGCTCACCTCTGAAGCGCTTGCAGGGATCGCGTCGTTTGCCGCCAAGATGCGGTAACGGCCGTCCATAGTCTAGTGCACTAGGGCGCGACTGTGCTCGGCCTCAACCGCGGCCTCAGCTATTGGGACTGCGGCGGCATCCAGACCATCGCCCCCAGCTCCGCCCGTCATGCCCGGTCTTGACCCGGGCATCGGCGGTTTGCTCTGGCAGTGCGAGGGAGACGTGGATGGCCGGGACTGGCCCGGCCATGACGGCGGTTCGGGCTGGGCGGGCGGCTACGAGGCTCTGCGGGTCGGCGCAGCGCCGGGAGGTTGATCGACGTTGACTAAAGACGACCGATCCGGCCGCCCGCAACCGTCCCGAACGCGGCCGCCCAAAGAACAAAGCCGGCCGCGTTGTCCCGCAGCCGGCTTCGTCTTGTCCTCTGAAACCCTGCCCCGCCTTTACTTCACCAGCTCGATCTCGCCGGGGCGCCAGGTCTTGTCGAACCAGGGTTCGAGCGGGCCGTAGAGGCGGAGGATCATGAACCAGCCCTTGCCGGGGATGGTCTGGATCCAGTTGTTTTCCATGCCCTTCGGCGCTTTCGGTCCGAAATAGACGTCGACGGAGCCGTCGGCGTTCACCTTGACGGCCTTGTCCTGGCTGGAGACGCTGGGGGCGGGCTGGTCGGTCTGCACCATCGAGCGGGTCTGGTTGTCATAGACGATGACCGACCAGAAATCCTTGACCGGGATATTCTTCGGCAGGGTCAGCCGATAGGTCTTGCCGCCATCGAAGGGCTTGCCGTCGGCATCGAGCGCCGTCCATGGGTATTGCGAGCCCTGGCCGACCATCTTCTCTTCCATCGCCGGGGTGACGCCGGTGGCGAAGAAATAGAAGAAGGCGGCGCCGTCGAGGTTAGCGACGCCGGGCTGGGACTGGAACTTGTAGCCGCCGAAGAAGGGCAGCCGCCAGTTGCTCTTGCTGTCCGGATAGAAGAAGGCCTCGCGGCCGCGGATGGAGAAAGCCTCCGCCCGCGCGGTTGCCACGCCGATCTTGGCGGCGTCGGTGAGGATCGCCTTCATGCGGGCGTCGGGCGCGAAGGGCTTGCCCTTCTCGATGCCGATCGACGCGAAGAGGCCGAGCGTCGTCGGATCGGAGCCGGCGGCCGGCTCTTCCTGGATGACCTTGTTCAGGAGCTCCCAGAACGCATAATCCGTCGGCATGACGAAATTCGCCGGAATGCCGGAGGCGTTCACCAGCGTCACCGGCGTCGGATTGTCCTTCTCGGCCAGCGGATAGATCTTCAGGGTCTTCCGCACGGCATCGACGGCGGGACCTGTCTTGCCATCGACGAGGAAGGAGCGGAACGGCAGCCACGAGCCATAGGTCGACGGGCGGACGACGAAATAGCCGTCCGGCACCGCGCCGGTATAGCCGGGCGGCAGGATCAAGTATTTCCCGCCCGCGCCCTTGTCCGGCCCGGTGATGCCGACATCGCCGACCCACTTGTACCAGAAATCATCGATCGCCCCGAGGACCTTCGGCGGGATCTCGACGACAACAGGGCCGCCCTTGGTGTCGAGCCAGATGAACGAGTAGATCGTGTTGTCGTTCGCCGTCAGCTCGACCGTGCGCGGATCGACGAGATCCTGCCAGATCACGTTGGTCTTGTTGGCGGGCCCGAACTTCAGCAGCGAGTCGCGCATGCCGGCCTGGTTCACGATCGGGATCGCCAGCAGATAGGCCTGCAGCGCGCGCGAGCGGTCGAGATTGTCCCAGAGCTTTTCCGCCGTCTGCGGCGTCGGGATGCCGTCCTTCAGCTTCAGCGTGCCGATCGAGGTCTCGAGCCTGTCGGGGGTGGTCACCCCCGGGGCGATCGGCGTCTGCATCTTGTAGGTTTCGGCGGCGACGGGCGCCGCAAGCGCTCCGATCGCGAGGCCGAAAAGCAGGCTGGCGGTGATGGTTCGGACGCGTGTCATGTCTGTTCCCCCTTGCACGACGCGAATGGAGCGGAGTTTATCCGAAATCGCGCGAAAACAATCCGGTCGCAGGCGGACGGGCGGACCGATGCCGGGAAGCCTCTTGCGGGCGCCACCTGCTCCGACATAGAAAGGCATGTCGCGAAAAGCGGCCGCTTTCCTTGATCCGCGTCAAGCGGAGTAAGCAGGTGGACGGATTGTCGTCCATGCGGTCAAGCACACGCCGGACCTGCCCCCGTGCAGGCTCCGGCCAGCGTCTCCCGAACTGAACGCCCGCCAAGGGCCCTTGTGAGCCGCGCCTTTTTTGCGCCCGGACTCGCCCGCTGGAGCACGTCCCATGAGCCGACCGCTCGTCGTCATCTATCTCGCCCTCGTCCTCGATGCCGTCGGCATCGGGCTCATCTTCCCGATCCTGCCGAGGCTCGTCGCGGACGTCACGAACGCCGCCGAAGTCGCTCCAATCATTGGCGTTCTCGCGGCGCTCTATGCGCTGATGCAGTTCGTGTTTTCGCCGGTTCTCGGCGCTCTCAGCGACCGGCTCGGCCGCCGGCCGGTGCTCTTGCTCTCGCTTGCCGGCGCGGCGGTGAACTACCTCTTCCTCGCCTTCGCGCCGAGCCTCGCGCTGCTCCTCCTCGGCCGCGCCATCGCCGGGCTGACCAGCGCCAATGGCGCCGTCGCCACCGCCTACATCACCGATATCTCCAGCGAGGAGCAGCGCGCCCGCCGCTTCGGCCTTGCCAATGCGATGTTCGGCATCGGCTTCATCATCGGCCCGGTGCTTGGCGGCGCGCTCGGCGATCATTGGGTCCGCCTACCCTTCCTCGCCGCGGCGGCGCTGAATGGCGGCAATCTCATGCTGGCGCTCATCGCCCTGCCGGAAACGCGCAAGGGCGCCCGCGCGCCGATCGACCTTGCCGCGCTCAATCCCTTGGCGCCGCTCCGCTGGGTCGCCGGCCTCAGGCGCCTCTGGCCGATCATCGCCATCTTCTTCCTGTTCAGCGCGACGGGCGAAGCCTATGGCACCGTCTGGGCGCTCTGGGGCTTCGACGCGTTCGGCTGGAACGGCCTTGCCATCGGCCTCTCGCTCGGCGCCTTCGGCCTCTGCCAGACCCTCGCGCAAGCCTTCCTGCCCGGCCCGGCCGTGGCAAAGCTCGGCGAACGCCGCGCGATCCTCGCGGGCCTTGCCGGCGTCGGGGTCGCCCTCGTCGTGATGGCCTTCGCGCGGGAAGGCTGGATGATCTTCGCGGTGATGCCGCTCTTCGCGCTCGGCGGCATCGGCGTCCCCGCGCTGCAGGCCTTCGCGACGCGTCAGGTCGGCGAAGACAGCCAGGGCCAGTTCCAGGGCGTCCTCGCCTCCGCCGTCAGCCTCGCCTCGATCATCGCCCCGCTCGGCTTCTCAGCCCTCTATCTCGTCAACCAGAGACATTGGCCGGGCGCGATCTGGCTCGCCGTCATCGCCCTCTACGCCGCAACGGTTCCGCTGATCATGAGGTTGAACAGGCCAACTTTAAGTGGAAAACGGCAACGCTAGAGCACTCTCGGAGCGATATCTCGTTCAGATAGTTCGCTGACGCAGCATAACACAGCGTACGTGATACAATCACCGATCGCGGACAGCCATATCAACAGATGGATCATATCCGATCGACTGAAATAAATCATTACATATATATGACTATAAAACAGGGCAGATACCAGCGTACCCATCAATATGGATTATAGTTGAACTCGGGATTAAAAATGGAAAACAACGAATCCATTAACGCAGCCCTGAATCTGCCTCAGCGCCGGAGAAAATCCATCGAGTCTCAATTTCGCAATAGATATATCGTTTTTCAGTACAACTTCGTGGAATTTCTTACTGAGCATTTGGTTGACCTTTCCCGTTCTTTCAAGGGCGATCTTTCGGAAATGCTTGTTCTCGCTCTTATCGGACAGATGACTCTAGGGAGATCGATAGCCGATTCCAAGGAACGGCCCGCTGTCAACAACAGGCCGCCCCTCATCACCGCATCCCGACTTGCGGACGTGAGCGGCATACCTCGTCAGACGGTCCGTCGGAAACTGAAGTCGCTCGAAACGCGTGGCTGGATCGAGCGAAGTTCAGGCTCATCATGGATGTTGACAGTGATCGATGGACATAGCGCCGTTCATCAGGAGCTTCGCGAACTCGACGACCGGGCAGTCGCCCGAGTCGCCAAGCTGTACTTAAATCTGGAAAAGCTGCTGCACTCTTCCAGCGATCCTTAGTCGGCAGTACTGCTCATTTTGAGCAGGTCAGTCCTTGTCTGCTGGCTCGTCTCGGCGATTGATGTCTCCTCATGAGTGGGGGGACCGCTGATGTTCGACGCGATGCTTTTTCGGCTCGATGGCGACGTGGCCGTGGTGACCGGAGCAGGTGCAGGTATTGGCAAAGCAATTGCCATGACCTTCGCTGCGGCTGGGGCGAAGCTGGTCGTCAGCGACCGGGATGCCGCCACCGCGGAGTCGGTCGCTGACGCAATCCGGCTGGCAGGCTTCCAGGCGATCGCCGTCACATGCGATGTCACGAATGCGGCCGACCTGGTCGCGACCGTCGACGCCGCAATCTCGTCGTTCGGAGGCCTGACGATCCTCGTCAACAATGCCGGCGGCGGCGGACCGAAGCCGTTCGACATGCCGATGAGCGACTTCGAGTTCGCCTTCGATCTCAACGTGTTCTCTGTCTTCAATCTCACGCAGCTGGCCGCTCCGCATATGGCAGCCGCCGGCCATGGTTCGGTTCTCAACATCTCGTCCATGGCGGCCGAAAACAGGAACCAGCGCATGGCCTCCTACGGTTCATCCAAGGCGGCCTTGAATCATCTCACCCGCAATATCGCTTTTGACCTGGGGCCGCGTGGAATCCGCATCAACGCGATCGCTCCGGGCGCGATAAGGACGGATGCCTTGGCTTCGGTCCTAACGCCGAACATCGAGAGGACGATGCTGAAGCACACCCCGCTCGGCCGCCTCGGCGAAGCCGACGACATCGCGTATGCCGCTCTTTTTCTCTGTTCCCCGGCCGCGAACTGGATCAGCGGTCAGGTGCTGACTGTGTCCGGCGGCGGTGTGCAGGAACTGGATTGATCCGTTCCGTGGACACAAGGGAGAATTCGATGGGCTTTGATGCTTTCGCGGAATTCCGCATGGGCGGCCACAGCGCCATCGTCACGGGGGGCGCTCAGAACATCGGAGCCCGAATTGCCAAGGCTCTGGCCGGAGCGGGCGCAAAGGTGATGATCGCCGATCTCGACGGCGACAAGGCCGTCGCCACTGCCGGCGCCATAGCCTCCGAAACCGGCTCTGAATGCCACGGAATGGCCTGCGATGTGACGCAGGAGGCCGACATCGCGTCGGTCGTCGCGGAGGCGGTGAAGAAATTCGGGGGGCTATCGACTCTCGTCAACAATGTCGGCTGGGGCGGCGTGCACTCCGACCCGTTCGCCATCAGCGAGGCTGACCTGATCGCCTCCTACAAGTTGAACACCATTAGCGCCTACCGCATGAGCATGGCTGCCCTGCCGCATCTGCTTCAGGCGGCCAACGCAACCATCACGAATTCCGGATCCTTCTCGTCCGCAGTCCCGGCCATTGAAATCCTGGCCTATGCGACCGCGAAGGCCGCGCTTAACCAGATGATGGTCAGTCTCGCCCATGCGCTCGCGCGGAAGGTCCGGGTGAATTCAGTGCTGATCGGAACGGTCATGACAGCAGGCTACGACGCCGCCGGAATCGACCCGGCGACGCAGGAGAGGATGCGTCATCCCGATACGCTGACCGGCCGGCCGGGGCGCCCGGAGGATGTCGCGAACGCGATGCTGTGGCTGTGCTCGCCGGCGGGCGCATGGGTGAGCGGTCAGACCATCAATGTGCATGGCGGCGGCAGCGTCGTGCGCCTGTTCGGTCATTGAGGCCTTGGCCGGTATGCCCCGCTGCCCGGGAGTCCTCACGCTCGGCGCCGCCCTTCTGTCGGCGACGCTTTGCCTTGCGGCGCATGCCGCATCGCCGGAAGGCGACAATGCCGGTTCGAATCGACCGGCCACCGACCGGCAAATCGCCGTCATGCTCCTCGTCGATTATGCCCGCTCCTATGGCTATCAGATCATGATGGCGCGGATCCAGTTGGACCGTACCCAGGCGCAACTCGATCGGGACGCCGTCATCCTCGAGCAGAAGCGGGAGTTGCGTCGCCGGAACGTCGCCCCCGAAATCGAGCTCGAGATCGCAGACCTCAAGGATGTCTGGAACCGCGCCCAGTTGATCGTCGCCCGCAAGAATCTCGATTACGTCTCGGCCGAGTACCAGGCGATGGTCAAGCTCGCGCATCACTTCGGCGGTAGTCCGGCCACGACTTCCGATATCTACGCAACGTTCAGGGCGGGATGGGAAGCGGGATGCGCCAAGGGGCCGGACGAGGCAGTCGCGGCCAAAGCGCGGTTTGAATTCATGCAGAAGGTGGTCGAGCGAGCGCGCCAGCTGAACGAAAAACACCTGGAGCCCCTGTCGTCCCTGCTCGAAAAGCAGACGGAACTGGACATCGCCGGATCGGAATATCGCAATCGCGCCGAGTCGGTAGAGCGATGCCGTACGCTTCTCTTCCCCACCCTCGAGGAAATCGACGCGATCGGGGGTGGGTCGCGTCCGGCGGACGACTGAACCGCGACCTTCGAAATGAGCGAATATTAGGGCGCCAATCGACTTGATGCTCAATATCGAAGGCTTCGCTTCGTTTGTTAAGAATTAGGCGCAGTGCGCTTCCCTGTGCGCTGCCGAGCCGTTCTACAGGGCTAGCCCCTTCCCCATCCAACCCCGAACCCGGCTATGCTGGCGCCGTCGCGTTGGGGGGAGTCGGTTGCGGGCATGGGTAGCGAGCAGGGGGTTCTTCGGCTTTCCGTTTTTGCGACGGTGGCGATGGCGGTGTTCGGCGTGTTGTCGGGGCTGATCACCGGTTCCTCGGCGATCGTGTTCGACGGCTTCTATTCGCTCACCGACGCGGCGATGACGCTGGTCTCGCTGCAAGTCGCCGGGCTCATCGCCAGCGCGACGACGGGCATCGCACCGCGTGGAAAGCTCGCCGAGCGGTTCACCATGGGGTTCTGGCATCTCGAGCCGATCGTCATCGGGCTGAACGGCACGCTCCTGATGGGTGCCGCGCTTTATGCGCTCGTCAATGCGCTGCTCAGCCTTTCGGCCGGCGGCCGGCATCTGGAGCTCGACGTCGCCATTCTCTATGCCCTCGTCGCGCTCATCGCCGCGAGCGGCATGGCGCTCTATTGCCGGCGCGCCAACCGGCGCATCCGCTCCGATCTCGTCGCGCTCGACGTCAAGTCGTGGCAGATGTCGGCGGCGCTGTCCGCGGCGCTGCTCGCCGCCTTCCTCTTTGGCTGGATGATCGAGGGAACGGCGCTCGGGGGCCTCACGCCCTATGTCGATCCGGCGGTCCTGGCCCTCGTCGCGCTCGTCATCCTGCCGATGCCGCTCGGCACGGTCCGGCGGGCGCTCAGCGATATCCTGCTCGTGACGCCGCCCGACCTGAAGGAGACGGTCGATCGGGTCGCGCGCGACGTCGTGGCGCGCGAGGATTTCCTGTCCCATCGCGCCTATGTCGCGCGGGTCGGCCGCGGGCGGCAGATCGAGCTTTATTTCATCGTGCCGCCGGGGCTGCCGGCGCGGCCGCTCGAGGCCTGGGACGCCTTGCGCGATGCGATCGGCCATGCGATCGGCGGCGAGAGCCCGGACCGCTGGCTCACCATCGCCTTCACCACCGATCCCGAATGGGCCGAATGACGCCGTCGGCCTGAGACGCGGCACGGATTTCTACCGCGGGCGGTCTGCTCGCGGGCCGGAAGGCGGCCGGGACCGGCGCAAGGACGGCCCCACCCGCCATCTCCGCTGCCTTGCCCCGGCCGCGCCCTCCCCCGGCCCGGTCGATCCGCCCTGCGCTTGCTGCGCCGGGCGGCCGTTCAGTCGGCGTCGCGGCCATGCATGCGCATCGCCGCCAGCCATTTCATGCGCGTCTCATCGCTCGCCCCCTCGACATTGCCGAAGAAGCTCTCGCGCACCGGGCGGATGCCGACGAAATCGAGGATGCTGCGCTCGATGCCGCGCACGCCATGGGCGCGGAAGAACCAGCGATAGACCAGCGCCGGCATGCCCATGGTCACGACAAGGCGCGCGGAGCGGCCGGCGAGAAGCTTCTTCGGGAAGCCGTTCGGCTGGTACTCGAAAGCCGTTCCGGGGCGGAAGACCTGTTCGAGGAAAGCCTTCACCAGCGCCGGCATCGTGCCGAGCCAGAGCGGGAAGACGAGAACGATGTGGTCGGCCGCCGTGATGGCCGCCGCCGCCGGGGCGAGGCTTTCCGGAACGGCGCCATGCTCGAAGGCATCCTTCGTCCGCAGAAGCGGGATGTCGAGCGAGGCGAGCGCGACCATGGTCACGGCGTGGCCCGCCTCGCGCGCGCCGTCGGCATAGGCAGATGCGAGCGCATTGCAGAGCCGGTCACCCGCAGGATCGGGGTGGCCGTCGATGATCACGATCCGCTTCGCCATGGGGGGACGCCTCCGCAGGATGTCAGCGAAGACTAGCGCGTCCATGGCGCGGCACATTGACCGCGATCAATCCAGGGTGGTGGTGTGCCCTCCGGTGAGGACGGCCTCAGACGAAGCCAGCCACCGCATGCGGCTGATAGGCCGCTTCGAGATGGGCGATCTCGTAGTCGTCGAGCTTCACCGAGAGCGCACCGGCCGCATCGTCGAGATGCTCGAGCTTGGTCGCGCCGACGATCGGCGCCGCGACTGGCGCCTTCTGCAGCACCCAGGCGAGCGCGACCTGCGCGCGGGGAATGCCACGCTCGGCGGCGACATGGGCGACGGCCTCGACGACCTTCTTGTCGGCCTCGGCAGTCTTGGCATAGAGCGAGATGCCGAATTCATCGGTCTCGGTGCGCGCGGTCTGGGCGTCCCAGTCGCGGGTCAGGCGGCCGCGGGCGAGCGGGCTCCAGGGAATGACGCCGATGCCCTCGCTGACGCAGAGCGGCAGCATCTCGCGCTCCTCCTCCCGGTAGAGCAGGTTCAGATAATCCTGCATCGAGACGAAGCGCGCCCAGCCATTCTTGTCGGAGGTCGCGAGCATGGTCGCGAACTGCCAGGCGAACATCGAGGACGCCCCGATATAGCGCGCCTTGCCGGCACGGACGACGTCGTCGAGCGCTTCCAGCGTCTCCTCGATCGGCGTCGCATAATCGAAGCGGTGGATCTGGTAGAGATCGACATAGTCGGTACCGAGCCGCTTCAGGCTGGCGTCGATCTCGGAGAGGATCGCCTTGCGCGACAAGCCGGCGCCGTTCGGGCCGGGGCGCATGCGGCCGTGAACCTTGGTGGCGATGACGACGTCGTCGCGCTTGGCGAAATCCTTCAGCGCGCGGCCGACGATCTCCTCGCTCGAACCGTCGGAATAGACATTGGCGGTGTCGAAGAAGTTGATGCCGAGCTCGAGCGCCTTCTGGATGAACGGCCGGCTCTGATCCTCCGGCAGCGTCCAGGCATGATTGCCGCGGTTCGGATCGCCATAGCTCATGCAACCGAGGCAGATGCGCGAGACTTCGAGGCCGGTCTGGCCGAGACGCGTGTAGTCCATGGCGAATGTCCTTTGGGAATGAAGCCCTGCGGGAACAGCCCTTGGGGGACTGGAAGCATCCCTGGGGGACTGAAAGCTAAGGCGAGCTTAGCGCAATTGCGTGCTCCGGCGGAACCGACAATATTGTGTTGTCGGTCGCGCAGCCTCCCTACTCCGGGAGCTCGGTCGGCCAGGTGACGAGGAAGTCCTCGTAGTCCTCGATCGGGATGTCGGCCTCGCTGACCGTGCGGCCGGTGACGGAGATGCCGGCCTCGTGCACGGTTTCCGCGTCGCCCGAGATCAGTGGGTGCCACCAGTAGAGATCGCGTCCCTCGGCAACGAGGCGATAGCCGCAGGTCGCCGGCAGCCAGGTCAGCGTACGCACCTTTTCGGGATCGAGCGGGATGCAGTCGGGAACGCGCGTCGAGCGGTTCGGATAGTCGGAGCAGCGGCAGCTCTCGTCGTCGAGCAACTGGCAGGCGACGGCCGTCCAGACGATCTCGCCGGTATCCCAATCCTCGAGCTTGTTGAGGCAGCAGCGCGCGCAGCCGTCGCAGAGCGATTCCCACTCGCCGGGGCTCATCTCCTCCAGCGTCAGGCGCTTCCAGAATGGCAGCTCGCTGCCGGTGCCGTTTTCTTGAACGGGCATGGGAGTTGCGTATCCTTAATCAATCATCCAGAACCGGATGGTCCAGGCAGACTTCCGTCCGAGAATGGTACAGGACGCTGCCGGATGGTCCAGAGCGCGTCCCGGAACAGGCCTTGCCGAACGTCTTCGATCGTATCACGGATTGGCTCGGACGGCGGCGCGGCTTGAACGCGCCGGGCCAGAATGCGGCCTCGCGCTCGGCTGGCGATCTCGTCAAGACGCTCCGTGGCAGTCCGCCGCCTCAACAGGCCGATCCGGCCGAGCCGGCGCCGGCTGCTGCCGTCCCGCCGCGGCGGAGACGCGGGCTTCGCCTGATCGAGATCGACGCGATCATCGATTCGGGCCTGTTCAACTTTTGGCACGAACTGGTCGAGAGCGCCGAGGCGGCTTCGCGCTTCATGCGTCGCTTCCGCGTCAGCGGACTGTTGCGCGCGCCGGTCGAGCTTCTCGGCGACGGACTGACGCTGGCGAGCGGCGCCGGCGTCGTGATGTTGATGCTGGCCCTGCCCGCCTTCGACGCCACCAAGGGCGACTGGATGGCGCAGCAGGACTATTCGGTCACGTTTCTCGATCGCTTCGGCACCGTGATCGGCAAGCGCGGCGTGCGCCATTCCGATGCCGTGCCGCTGGAGGAGATGCCCGACAACCTCGTCAAGGCGACGCTCGCCACCGAGGACCGGCGCTTCTACACCCATTTCGGCATCGACATTCTCGGCACGGCGCGCGCCCTCATCGAGAATCTCCGCTCCAATTCCGTCGTGCAGGGCGGCTCGTCGATCACGCAGCAGCTGGCCAAGAACCTCTTCCTTTCCAACGAGCGGACGATCGACCGCAAGATCAAGGAAGCGTTCCTGGCGCTCTGGCTCGAGAGCAATCTCTCCAAGCACGACATACTGCAGCTCTATCTCGACCGCGCCTATATGGGGGGCGGCAATTTCGGCGCCGCCGCGGCGGCCGAATTCTATTTCGGCAAGAAGGTCACCGATCTCGACCTCGCCGAATCCGCGATGCTCGCCGGCCTCTACAAGGCGCCGACCCGCTATGCGCCGCATGTGAACCTGCCCGCCGCCCGCGCCCGCGCCAACGAGGTGCTGACCAACATGGTGCAGGCCGGCTATCTCACGGAGGGCCAAGTGCTCGGTGCCCGGCGGAGGCCAGCCGATGTCGCCCGCGCAACGGCGATCGCCGAGCCGGACTATTTCCTCGACTGGGCCTTCGAAGAGGTCAAGAAGCAGGTTCCGGACGGCGATCGCAGCCTCACCGTGCGGACGACGGTGGACCTCGGTATCGAGCAGGCGGCGGATGATGCGATCGAATCCTCGCTGCGCGAATCGGGCGAGCGTTACCGCGTCACCCAGGCGGCGATGGTGATCGCCGAGCCGGACGGCGCCGTGCGGGCGCTCGTCGGCGGGCGCGATTATGGCGAGAGCCAGTTCAACCGCGCCACCGACGCGCTGCGCCAGCCGGGCTCCTCATTCAAGCCCTTCGTCTATACGGCCGCGATCCAGCACGGCTACACGCCGCAGACGATCGTGCGCGATGCGCCGATTTCGATCGGCAACTGGTCGCCTCGGAACTACGGCGGCAAGTATATGGGTAATATTCCGCTCACCACCGCGTTGATCCATTCCCTGAACACGGTGGCGGTTCGCCTTGCCGGCGTCGTCGGGCGCCAGACGATCATCGACCTGGCCCACCGCATGGGTATCACCAGCAAGATCATCGTCTCGAAATCACTGCCGCTCGGCGACACCCAGGTCACCGTTCTCGACATGACGGGCGCCTATGCCGTGTTCGCCAATGGCGGCTTCCGGGCGAAGCCCTACGCCTTCACCGAAATCACCAACAGCCAGGGCCAGGTGGTTTTCGATCGGAAGCGCGACATCGCGGCGGCGGAACGGGTGCTCGATCCCGACACGGTCGGCAAGATGAACTACATGCTCTCGCAGGTGCCCGAGCGCGGCACCGGCCGCGCCGCCAAGCTCCAGGGCATCAAGACCGCCGGCAAGACCGGCACCACGAATGCCTATCGCGACGCCTGGTTCATGGGTTTCACCGGCAACTATGTCGGCGGCGTCTGGTTCGGCAACGACGACTTCACCTCGAGCGACAAGATGACCGGCGGCTCGCTGCCGGCGCAGACCTGGAACAAGGTGATGACGACGGCACATAGCGGCATCACCCTGAAGCCGATCCCCTATCTCGACGCGCCGCCGCAGGACGGCGATCGACCGGAGGCGACCATTGCCGCCGCCGACGGACCGGGGACGCAGCCGCTGATGCTCTCGGGCGCGACCACGGCGCGGATCATCGAGATCGAGAAGCTGATGCTGGATGCATCGGCGCGAGCGCCGGAGAAGGCCGCTGATGCCGGCCGGCCGCGCGCCAGCGGGCTCGCCGAGCTCGAGCCTGCGCATGGACGGCTGGTTGCGATCACGCGCTGATGGGTTGCAGCTTGAGGGACGGCCTCAGCCGGGCTATGCCGGCCGGCAAGCCTCAGCCGGAGCAATCCCCGTGACCGCATCGCCCGTTTCCACGCTCGACCGCATCGCGCTCGCCAACCGCCTCGACGCCGTCATCGACGCCGCCATTGCCGAAAGCAGGATCGTCGGCGCCGTCGTGATGGTCGCCGAACATGGCGCGATCACCTATGCACGCGCCGCCGGCCATGCCGATCGGGAGGCCGGTACGCCGGTGCGCGAGGACACGATCTTCCGCCTCGCCTCGGTGACGAAGCCGATGGTGGCGGTCACGGCGCTCGCGCTCGCCGAGGATGGCGTGATCGGCATCTACGATCCGGTGACGCGTTTCCTGCCGGACTTCCGCCCGAAGCTCGCCGACGGCAGCGAGCCGGTCATCACGGTCCGCCACCTCCTCACCCATACCAGCGGCCTGATCTATGGCTATGATCCCTCGGCCGGAATCAACGAGGGCCTTGCCGGCCCGCGCATCAGCCTCAGTGAGACCATCGCCCGGATCGGCGCGCAGCCGCTCGCCTTCGCTCCCGGCTCCAAATTCCGCTATTCGGTCGCCATCGACGTGCTCGGCGGGCTGCTCGAGAAAGCGACGGGGGCAAGCCTGCCCGAACTGGTTGCGAACAAGGTGACGCGTCCGCTCGGTCTTGCCGACAGCGAATTCTATGCCTCGAAGCCCGAACGCCTCGCCATTGCCTATGGCGACGGCCCTGATGGCGCGGTGCGGATGAGCGACCCACACACGGTCACCAATACCGAAGGCAGCGTCACTTTCTCGCCGGGCCGCGCTTTCGACAAGGAGAGCTTTCCCTCCGGCGGCGCCGGCATGGTCGGCTCGGCGCCTGATTTCCTGCGCTTCCTCGAAGCGCTGCGGACCGGCGGCGCGCCGATCCTCTCGCCGGCCAGCCTGGCGCTGCTCTCGGAGAACGCCGTCGGCGGCTTCGATACCGGCGTGTTCGGCCGCGGCTTCAGCCTCGGCTGGTCGATCACGCTCGATCCCGCCGCGAGTGGGGCGCCGTTCTCGCCCGGCACCTGGGCCTGGGGCGGCGTCTACGGCCATTCCTGGTTCGTCGACCCGGCCCGCGCCCTCTCGGTCGTCTCGTTCAGCAACACCGCACTCGCCGGAGTGGGCGGGGCTTATCCGACGGCCATTCGCGACGCGGTCTATGGCTGAGGCACGCAGCGGCGCCGGTCTCGCCGCGCGGCCTTGGCGCCGGAGCCCTCGACCCGCTATCGTTCCGGCGCCAATGCGGATCCGAGCGTGCGCCTGCTGATCAATCTCCTCGTCGCGATCGTCATCGCCGCCGCCGTCGGGTTCGGTTCGGCGCTGCTGGTGCTCGACCGCGAGCAGCCGTTTGGCGCAGTAGCGCGCGGCGCCTGGACGGCATGGCCGGAGTTCGGCGGCCCCGGCGCCGATCCCTACAGCCGGGCCGCCCTCTCCCGCAGCGGCGCCCTGCCGCTCGGCAATGGCGAGGGCATCGCCTTCCTCGCGACGGCCGATGACGGCGGCAACCAACTGGTCGCGCGCTGCGTCTATGTCGTCACCGGACAGACGCCGCCGGCCCGGCTCTGGACCCTCACGGTCACCGACGAGGACGGCCGGCTGTTCAAGACGCCGGCCGGACGCAGCGGCTTTCACAGCCGCGAGATTCTGAGGGCCGAGGATGGCAGCTTCACCATCGCGATCGCCGCCGACGCCACCGCCGGCAACTGGCTGCCGGTGACAGGGAGCGGGCCACTCCGACTCATGCTCCGCCTCTATGACACGCCGCTCACCTCGAGCGGCATCGGCGCCGCGACGCTACCGGCCATCGAAAGGCGGAGCTGCCGATGAGGATCGTCCGCCCCGAGACGAAGCGTCTCCTGCTCTTTGGCCTTGGCGGATTGCTGCTTGGCGGCATCATCCACATCGCCGTGATCCTGCTGATACCGCATTTCGCCACTCGCGATGCCTGGACGGTGCTCGGGCGCTTTGGACCGGACGGCGCGTTTCACCTGTTGCCGGCAACGCGATCGGGAACGGCGGCGCTTGCCGATCTCGATCCGGCGATGGCGCATGCCGCCTGTCGCTTCTCGCTGCAGGACGGACCGATCCGCATCCGCGCCACGCTGCCGGACGATTTCTGGTCGCTCGCCGTATTCGACCGGCAGGGCTCGAATGTCTACAGCCTCAACGACCGCACGGCGGAGCGCACCGACATCGACCTCGTCCTCGCGACGCCGCTCCAGATGCTCCGGCTGCGCGAGAATCCGAACCCGGTCCTCGACAATGCCATCGTCGTCGAATTGCCGCTGGAACAGGGCTTCGTGCTGATCCGCGCCTTCGTCGCCGATCCGACGCGGTCGCCGGCGGCCATAGCCGCGCTCGAGGCGGCCGACTGCAGGGCCAGCCTCGCAGCGCCGAACCCGGCTTCGCCGGATCCTGCTCCGCCCTAGCCGGCCGAAACCGGCGTCGGGCGCGGCAGGGCCGGCAGATCGGGACGTTCGCGCTCGATGCGGACGCCGGAAAAGATCACGATCTGGCCGCGGGGCTGATCCTTCAGCGGCGGGCGGCTGCGGCCACGTGGCGGCGACTTGAACGGCAGGATGCTTCCCATGTGCCCCCCTTGGAGCGTTCCGGCAATCACTCGTGCGCCGGCATGCAGATGCTCTCAACCTGATGAAATTCATTAAAACGCCCGCAAGGTTAACAGTCCGTCAACGTCTTCCCGCGACACTCCGATCGAGCCCTCCGCTCTCCTGGTATCCGCGTCATCATGCATCCCTCATTTCCTTCGGATGGTCTCATGGCCATGGCCGTGTCCAACCAGCAAAGCCGCGATGCCGCCCTCGTCAGGGCCACCACGGAGCTGTTCGTGCTCGAATCGACGCATGACGCGGACGAGATCCGCCGCTTCGAGGAACTCGCGACGCATTTCCTGCCGCGCGTCTCGGCGGCCGATCGCGCCTTCGTCGCCGAGCGGCTGTCGCGCAGCGCCGACGCGCCGCCCTCGATCCTGCGACAGCTCGGCAAGGACCTCGTCGAGATCGCCAGCCCGATCCTGAAACGCTCGCCCGCGCTCCGCGAATTCGACTTTCTCACCATCATGGCCGCTACCGGCCACGCGCATCACCGGCTGATAGCGACGCGGACGGACCTGTCCCCGCTCGTCGTCGCCGCACTCCGCCTCAGTGGCGATGCCGAGGTGCATGCACGGCTCGCCGCCTATCCGCAGGTCATGACGGAGAGCGAATCGCTCGCGATCGAGACGGAGACGATCGACAGCGCATCCGAGCCGGTCGCGACCGAATCCACCGACGAGGCGATCGAGACGGTCCCGCCTTCGGCGCTGGAGGACATCGTCGAGACAGCCGCCATCGACGCCGAGGACGAAGCCGAACACGGGCCGGAAGCGGCGATCACGACCGTTGCGAGTGCAGACTGGAACGCCGAGCTGCAGCCGATCAGCCCCGAGGCGCGGGAAATCTTCGCCGCCGTGCGCGCGCTGGCCGCTTCGTTCGAGGCTGCGAGCCGGCGGCCGCAGGTCGAGGCGCCCCAGCAGTCCATCGCGCCGCTCGTGGATTCCGAGGCTCCGGCTCCTGTCGCCGATCTCTCGCCACCCGCGCCAGAAGCTTCAGAGGCAGCCACGCCCGTCGCCGAGCCGACGGTGGCTCGCACAGGCGCCGGTGCCTTCCTCGATCTCGACCGCGCCGGGCGCCTTGCGCTCTTGCAGCAGATCGCCAGCCAGCCCGCCTCCCCGCGCGGCGGCGCCACGATCATCGACGCAGACCATGCCTTCCGCCTGGCGCTCGGACGCGCCCGCCTCGCCTCGCTCGCCCGCCAGCGCCAGCGCGATTCGCTGATCCGCACGCTGGCACAGGGCTTAAGGCTCCCTGAGCGCGACGTCACCGCGCTGATGGACGATCCCTCCGGCGAGCCTCTGATCGTGCTGCTGCGCGCCATCGGGCTTCCCGAGACCGAGGCGCAACAGGTTCTGCTGTTCGCCAATCCCGTCATCGCTCGGGGCGTCGAGAGTTTCGAGCGACTGGCGCAGCTGTTCGGCGAAACCGCGGAAGGCGCGGCCGACGCGCTCGTTTCCTCCTGGCGTTCCGACCGCCAGCCGGCCGCGATGCCCGTTCATGCGCCGCTCTTCGCCGATCTCGCGCTCCGCCGCGGCGTGGCTCCCGGCGAAAGCGTCCGGCCGGCCCCGGCCGACGCGGGGTCGAGCGCCGCCGAGGCCGCCGCGCAGGAGCCGCCCGGCCGACACACGTTCGGCCTGCGCGGCCGCTAGTTCACTCGGCGAGATCGAGCAGCGGGCGGCCGCTGCGCTCTTCGAGTTCGACCACCCAGAGATCGGGGTCGAACCTCGTTTCGGCTGCGATCCGTTCCGCGAGCCGCAGGCGATCGAGCCCGCTCTCCAGCAAGGTGAACAGGCGATCGGCAGGACGGTCGCTGCCGAAGGCGCTCTGCGGCGCCTGGCCATAGAGGTCGACGCTGCCGTCAGGCTGGTCGACGGCGACGAAGATCGCGCCCGCCTCCTGCGCCCCGCGCCGCGTCACGGCGGCAAAGCCGCCCTCGACGAAAGCGCGGCGGACATAGGCCGCGACCCAGAGCGCCGATGTTACCCGCATCGTTCCATCCATCTTGATCGATCAGCCGGCATCATCGCCCGCCATCGGGGCGATTGCACGTCGCCGTCGGCTGCCGCCCACAGCGTTGGCGGCGTCAGATCGATTTCAGCGCGCCGATCAGCACCAGCTTCGCCATCAGGGCATCATTGGCCTCGCCCGAAAGCGGAAGTCCGTTGTCGAGCTCGAAGCGGCGGATGGCGTCGGCCGTCGCGCCGCCGCCCTTGCCGTCGACGCGGATCGGTCCGTAGCCGATATCGTTGAGCGCGGCCTGGACCTTGCGCAGCCGCGCGGCCGACTGGGCCGGGTCGACCGAGCCTGTCGCCGAAGGATCGGCAGCGGGCGACCCCTCGCCGATGACGGGGGTCGGAATGAGCGCGGGCGGCGCGATATCCACGGCCTCGGCGGCGCCGGTGCGCGGCAGCGCCTTCCGCATCTGGACCAGGAGGCGGGCGCTCGGCTGCCCGGTCGGCGCGAGGCCGAGACGCTTCTCGAAGGCCGAGACCGCCGCCCGCGTCTGCGGACCGAGCTTGCCGTCGAGCGGGCCGTCATAGAGCTTCAGCGCGGCGAGCGTGGCCTGGGTATCGGCGACCAGCGTCGCCGGATCGGGCGCCGCGGAAGGCAGCGGCGGCGGCGCAGCGCCCGGATGGGCGGCGCCCTGATTGGCGACCGCGGCGCGTATCCGAGGCATCGGCGCCGCGGGGTCGGACTCTTCGGCGCGGGTCGTGAAGAAGGGCGAGGGATGATGCGCGGTCTGAAAGAAGGCCGCGTTGGAAATGATCGTCCCGATCACCATCGCGACCATGACGAAGCCGCCCGAGCGGACCGGGTTTTCGATCACGAGATCGGTGATCCGTCCGAACAGCCCGTCGGCTTCGGTATAGACGTCGCGCCGACGCACCGGCCGCGGCTTGGGGGCGCGTTCACGCAATGCGGCGCTCCCTCTCGAACAGGCCGGAATCCGGCACGCGGCGCTCGGCCGCCGCTGCGGCGCCCTCGGCCGGCAGCGTCACCGAAACCGTCGTGCCATAGCCGGGCCGGCTGGCGATCGCGAGGCTGCCGCCATGGAGATGCACGAGGCCCTTGACCACGGAGAGCCCGAGCCCGGTTCCCTCATAGCGGCGGTTGAGATCGGCATCGGCCTGCACGAACGGTGTGCCGAGGCGCGGCAGGTCCTCGGATGCGATTCCGATGCCCGTGTCGGCGACTTCGAGCACGATGGAACCGCCGTCCTGATGGGCGCCGATCGTAACGGTGCCGCCCGCCTCGGTGAACTTCGCCGCATTGGAGAGAAGGTTGAGCAGGATCTGCTTGCAGGCGCGCCTGTCGGCGGAAAGATCCGGCAGTCCCGGCTCGATGCGCCGAACGAGCTTCAGCTGCCGGCTGGAAATCTGATGCGACATCATCTCGACGGCGCCATCGACGAGGCCGGCGACCGGAACCGGCTCGACATGGATCTCGAAGCGCCCGGCTTCGATCTTCGACATGTCGAGGATGCTGTTGACGACCTCGAGCAGATGCTCGCCCGAGGACCGGATCAGGCGGGCATAGTCGCGGTGACGGTCGAATTCGAAGCGGCCGAACAGCTGCTGCTCGAGAATATCGGAAAAGCCGATAATGGCGTTGAGCGGCGTGCGCAGCTCATGGCTCATCGTTGCCAGGAACTGGCTCTTGGCGCGGTTGGCCTGCTCGGCGGCGCGCTGCGCCTCGGCGAAGGCGGCTTCCTGCGCCTTGCGCGTGCTGACGTCGCGCGTCACCGCGACGATGGCGCGGCCTGATGCCGGATCCATGATCGGGCGGCAACGCATCTCGGCCCAGAGATAGGGACCGCTTTCGAGCGGACCGGCGCGCAGGCGAAACTCGACCGTCACGGTCTGGCCGGTGCGATCGGCTTCCGAGAGCGCGCGCAGGAAGGCGGGCCGATCGGCGATGTGGACGCGGTGGAACAACCCCTGGCCGACGAGTTCGGCGGGTGCGCAGCCCGTGAGCGCGCGCGCGGCCGGCGAGGCGAAGACCACATCTCCGTTGAGGCTGTGCCGCGTGATCAGGTCGGTCGCGTTGTCGGCGAGCAGCCGGTAGCGGTTATCGCCGAGGCGGGCGGCGGCGGCGGCTTCGCGGTGCGCCGCCTCGATCCGGAACGCGACCAGCACGGCATAGAGGATCGCGCCGATGACGACGAGCGGTGCAAAGAGCGGCGATACGGCCAGCGGCGGTGGCAGCGTGCCTGTGGCAGCGACGGCCGTGAGCGCGGCAACGCCGGCGACGGCGGAAGCGGCAGCGGCGATCATTACCCGGCGCGTATTGGACAGCGCCGCCTCGGCCGGGACAACCACCAACCAGACCAGCGCCGGCGATGCGAGGCCGCCGGTGAAGGCGGCGATCCAGGCGATGAGGCCGGTCAACGACAGCGCGGAAAGGAGGTGTGCTTCGGCGAAGCGGCCGGTTCGCGACAGGAAGGCCGCGATCGGCAGCGGCGTCACCAGCCAGAGAAAGGCGACGGCGACCGCGGGAGACGGCAGCCCGGCAAAGGCAAGCCACAGCGGCAGCGCGAGCAGCGCCGCGAGCCCCGCGGCGAGATGGGCGGCAATGAACGCACGGTGCCGGCTTGCGACGAGCGGATCGCCCGTCGCCGAGCCGTGCACCAGCCCGTCCATGATCCGCCGCAAGGGCTCGAAGGAAACCGTCATACGCAAAACACTGTTGCCGGCGCCGTTCCGGCCTGCGGCCGCGCCCCGCAAGACGCCTCTCGCGGGATGTCCTCATGCTGGCAGTTTCGGCTTAAGGAACGTTGAAGGCGGCGCCTCTTCCCGGCCGTGGCGGCGGCTTTCGGCGGCGATGCAGCACAATTGAATCGACTTTGCGGTCGATTCTGAACCTGGCGTTCAGGGTAGGTCCGCCCCGATTTCAGCATGGGGGCGCGTCATGATGGCATTCATGCGGTGCCTGATCGGACCAGGGCCGCCGCCGGAGCCAGCCAAGCTGTCGGCACGGGGGACGGCAGCCAGATCGGCATCGGTCTCGCTGCAGCGCCCTGTTCCCCTCCGCGCGCCGGGACGCTATATGCGCGGCATGGACACGCACGCCCCGCCGCCGACGATCGAGCAGATCGTCGAGGATTTCGGTTTCCTCGACGAGTGGGAAGATCGCTATCGCTATCTGATCGAACTCGGCCGGACTTTGGCCCCGTTGTCGCCGGAGGCGCATAACGAGGCCAACAAGGTGCAGGGCTGCGCCAGCCAGGTCTGGCTGCAGAAGACGGTCCTCGACGACGGCGACCGGCGCCGAATCGACTTTCGCGGCGACAGCGACGCGCTGATCGTCAGCGGCCTCGTCGCCATCGTGGTCGCGCTCTATTCCGGGCACACGCCCGAGGAAATCCTCGCGATCGACCCTGAAGCGCTGTTCGCCTCGCTCGGCCTCAAGGATCATCTCTCGCAGCAGCGCTCGAATGGGCTCCGCTCGATGGTGGCGCGCATTCGCAGCGAGGCAGCCGAAGCGCTCGGCTGAACCATCAACCGGAGCGGACGCGGCCGCCGCCGCTCCGTTCGGCCCCCGTCGCCGTATTGCTGAAGCCATAGTGCCGTGCCAGCGCCTCGAGCCCGAGGCGAAGCACCAGCTTCGCCGATCGCTGCGGCCAGCCGCGCTCGCCTTCGATGCGGTCGATCCCCTTCAGGAAGCAGCAGAAATCGACGACGACGCCGGAGAGTTCCGGCCCGAGGGCGACGAGGGCGCGCTCGACCCGCAGCCGCGCGGCGAGCGCCGCATCCGTGAGATCGGCGATGCCGCCGGCATGGCCGCTGCCACGCCCGGCGCCCCCGGTCGCGCTCCAGCTGGCGCTGATGCCGGGCATCATCTGGCCGCGGGTGAAGTCGCTACGCAGCTTCTCGCCGGCGGCAAAGGCCGCGTCGTCGATGAGAGGCCGGCCGTCGCGGCCCTTGCGCGAACGCAGCCAGGCCAGCGGGCTTTCGCCGAGATCGACCGTCACGGTCTGCCGCGCCCCCTCCCCCTCGATGACCCGCCGCTCGCGCGTCTGATGCTGGGCCGCAAGATCGTCGCCGCCGGCGAGCTGGCGGCGGACCATCGCACGGCCGGCCGAGGAAAGACGGTAGCGGCGGTGTGCGTCGGGGGCGACGGCGCCGCTCGCAATGAGAGCGCGAAGCGCCGCCGCATCGGTCTCCTTGCTGACGCCATCGGCGCCGACGAGAAACGCGGCCCCGGCCTCGCCGAGGACCGCACTCGCCCCGGCGGCCGCAAGCCGGCGCGCGAGACGGCGCTCCTGCGCCTCGGCCTTCATGCCCCTGCCCCGCCGGATGGCTTCGGCCGCGCGATCAGCTGCTCGAGCCGCTCGACCAGGGCATCGACGGCGGCATCGTCGCGGAGTTCCTCGACACGGTTGCAGGCATGCGCCGCGGTCGTGCGGTCGCGGTGAAACAGCCGCCCGGCCTCGGTGAAGGAGAGGCCGAACCGGGTTCGGGCAAGATAGATCGCGAGCTGACGCGCGAAGGCGACACGCGCCGTTCCGCGCTCCGGCACATCGATCCGGTCGGGCCTCACTCCCAATGCCGCCGCGACGGCTTCGATCAACATCCGCCGCATTGCCGCGCCCGACTCTGCAGCCGGCGGCTTTGCCACGGCTGTGCTGCCCATGTGAGATTGCATGACGACTCGACCCCCGCGCTACTCAGGATTGCTCAAATAGGAATTACTTCCTAAACGGAAGCTAATCCAGATTCAGCCTGCGGGGATAGATTTCTTGCGCCGGCGCTGTGAATACGGGCGCGACACGATCGCCCGGCGATCGAGCCGTGGCGCCGGCGAGGCGCCCAAAAGCAAGAGCCCGCCGAAAGGCGGGCTCTTACCAGTCAATCGCTGGGGCGTGCGGTCAGCGGCGCTTGCGCTGCTGGCCGAGGCCCATCTTCTTGGCCAGCTCCGAACGGGCGGCCGCATAGCTCGGCGCAACCATCGGATAATCGGCCGGAAGACCCCACTTCTCGCGGTATTCTTCCGGCGACAAGTCGTAATGGGTGCGCAGGTGCCGCTTCAGCGACTTGAACTTCTTGCCGTCTTCGAGGCAGACGATGTAGTCCGGGAAAACGGACTTCTTCGGGTTCACGGCCGGCTTGAGCGGCTCCGGCTCGGGCTCGACCACGCCGCCATGCGTGCGGTTGAGCGCAGCAAAGACTTCGGAGATCAGGCCCGGCAGATCGTGCGCCGAAACCGAGTTGTTGCTGACATAAGCGGAGACGATGTCTGCCGTCAGGTCAATCAAGTCGCTGCCAACTACCTTGTCGTTCATCGTGCCATCTGGCCTCTATCGAACCATAAATAAAATCGCTGAACAGTTTAGAACGACTTCAAATCCGATGGAGCTTGGGTCGCAGTTCGGGTGGGGGACGATCCGAACTGAATCAGCGGGCGAAGCTATATTTCGTGGTTTCTATATAAGTGGCGCCGGTCGAATACAAGCGAGAAATTGATGCCGCGACAGTGACGCACATCTTTGGAAATGCGGCAGAGGTCTGGCGAAGAGCCATTTATTTAACACAGTTTCGTCTGTGGACCGCTCAGGCCGCGGCGATCAACAGGCAAATGCCGAGAAGCGCGGTCGCGGCGAGGACGATGTCGCCGGTCCGCCAGTTGCCCGCCGCGCGGCTCCAGCGTGCCCAAGCCCCTGAAAAATCGGCGATTCCTGCGTCCACTCGTGCACGTTGGGATGCCGACTTCGTGCGAAGGCCATCCAGAACCCGATCAAGCGCCGCGACGATCCTGAAAGGCAATGACCGCCACAACCAGTCAGTGTCTCTTGTAACGCGCGCACGGGGGGCAAGTAATGCCAGCAACAAAACGAAACAAATAGCGGAGCCGCCGAAAAGCTGAAGCTGGAACAGGATATGGTCGGGCGTCAGCACGGCGACATCGGCGATGCCGGGAGCGAGCCGCGACAGCAGCCCTGGCACGATGCCGAGGACGAGGAGCGCCATCGCGAGGCCGAACATCGCCAGGCGCATGGGAAGCGCTGGCGGCTGCACGACGGCGCGCGGCGTCACCGGGCGCAGCAACGCGAACCAGGGCAGCCGCAAGCCGGCATAAAGGAACGACCCGGCCGAGATCGCGGTCAGCGCGAACCACGCGATCGCTGCCTTGTCGTCGGCGAGTGCCGCCATGATGGCGGACTTGCTGACGAAGCCGGCGGTGAAGGGCATCGCCGATAGCGAAAGGCCGCCGACGATCACCGCCGAGGTCTCCACCGGCAGAGCCCGTGCAAGGCCGCCGAGACCGGTCAGGCGCGCGGTCCCTGTCGCACGAAGCACCGTGCCGGCCGCCATCATCAGCAGTCCCTTGTAGAGGATATGCACCAGGGCATGGACGGATGCGGCGGCGAGGGCGAGCGGCGTGCCGATCCCGACCGCAACGACCATGAAGCCGACCTGGCTGACGATGGAATAGGAAAGCATTCGTCGGATGTCGTTTTCGATGAGGGCGTAGATCATGCCGTAAAGCGCCATGATCAACCCGATCGGAACGAGCGCCGCCTCGCCGGGAAAGAGCCGGATCAGTACGGCCACTGCCGCCTTGGTGGTGAAGGCGGACAGGAACACGGCGCCGGACCAGGAAGCGCGCGGATAGGCATCGGCAACCCAGGCCGAAACCGGCGGCGTCCCCGCATTCACCAGGATGCCGGCGAGCATCAGGATCGATCCGGGCGAATCGGCCGCGAAGGGCCTGATGGCGACGCCGCCGGCGCCGACCGAAGCGGCGATTCCGGCAAAGAACAACACACCGCCGAAGGCGTGCATCAAGGCGTAGCGAAGCCCGGCCTTGCTGGCGCCGTTGGAGAAGATGACGAGGGCGGAGCCGATCGCCATCACCTCCCAGAAGACGAACAGCGTCACCAGATCCCCAGCGAAGACGACCCCCTCGGCGGCGCCGGCATAGAGCAGTGCGGCGGCCCGCTCGGCGCTGTTTCGCTGCGGAAGCGCGAACACGGCGCCCGCGAGAGCGGCGACGGCGAAGGCTGTCCCGAACAGCCGCGCGGTCGCATCGGTCGCCAAGGGCTGCAGCGTGAGGCCGAGCCAGCGGATCGACGGCGCGCCGTCGGGCAGCAGCCAGACGCAGGCGAGCGCGGCCAGCGGCGCGGCGACGAACACGGCATCCTGCGCGCGGCCGCGCAGCACGGCGACCAGGAGGCTTCCGAGGACGAGGGGCAGCCATGGCGCCAGGAGCAGCATCTCATTCATCGCGGCCCTCCTGTTCGGCTGGAGTCTCCGTCCGACACGCGAGCGCCGCGAAGCCGTAGGCAACACCGATCGCAGCCGCTGCGGCCAGCAGGCCAAACCAGGCGGCGAAGGCCGGCGTACCGTCGATGCCGAAGGCGGGGTGATGGTCGACGAAGAGATCGGCGACGACGAGGACGATCAGGATCGCGCCGATGCCGGCGGCGAGTGGTCCGCCCCCCTTGGCCATAGTCGGGATGATCTTGCGCTGGCTCATCCGTTCACCAGCGCGCTGGCGAGCCGATAGGGAATATCGGGGAAGACAAACAGCAGGATCGTCCCGAGCGCGGTTGCCGAGAGCGCGACGACCATGGCGAGGGGCGCCTCCTTCCGCGGGCCCGCCGCCTGCTTGATGAAGGCCCGGGCGACGATCGGCACCAGATAGGCGGCGTTCAGCACGGTCGAGACGATGATGACGGCGACCGCGAAGCCGTCATGCGCCGCCCCCGCGCCGCTCAGCATGAACCATTTGCCGAGAAAGCCGGCGGTCGGCGGCAGGCCGATCATCGAGAGGACGCCGATCCCGAAGGCCGTCATGGTCCAGGGCATGCGCCGTCCGATGCCGTCCATCTGGCTCACCTTGGTGACGTGCTCGGCCGTGTAGATCGAGCCGGCCGCGAAGAACAGCGTGATCTTGGAGACGGCATGGGCAGCGATATGGAGGGCCGCGCCGATGATCGCGGCGGGCGTCGCGAGCGCCGCGGCCATGACGATGTAGGAGAGTTGTCCGATCGTCGAATAAGCGAGGCGACGCTTCAGATCATCCGCAGTCATCGCCACCAGCGACGCCGCGACGATGGTGAAGCCGGCGACATAGACGAGCCACTCGGAGGCGCCGTTCGCCTGAAGCGTGTCGAGGCCGAAGATGTAGACCGTCACCTTGAGAATAGTGAATACACCCGCTTTGACGACCGCGACGGCATGCAGCAGCGCCGAGACCGGCGTCGGCGCCACCATCGCCGCCGGCAACCAGCGATGCAGCGGCATCACGGCGGCCTTCGCTGCGCCAAAGACGAACAGGCCGAGAAGCACGGCCATGGCGAGCGGGCTGATCTTGCCGGCGAGGATGCCGCCGGCATGGAACTCCGTCGTGCCGGCAACGAAGGCCGTCCAGACGATCGCCGGCAGCAGCAGGATCATCGAGGCGCCGATCAGCGTCAGCAGATAGACGCGGCCGGCGCGCATCGCCTCGGGCGTCTGCTTGTGGGTGACGAGCGGATAGGTGGAGAGCGACAACAGTTCGTAGAACAGGAACAGCGTCACCAGGTTGCCGGCGAGCGCGATGCCCATCGTCGCGGCGATGGCCACCGCGAAGGCGGCATAGAACATCGTCTGCCGCGGCTCGGCATTGGCGCGCATATAGCCGATCGAATAGACCGAATTGGCGATCCACAGCGTCGCCGCGACCAACGCGAACAGCATGCCGAGCGGTTCGATCCTGAGGACGAGATCGAGGCCCGGCGCGATGCGCGCGAGCGGCAGTTCCGGCCGCGCACCCGCAAGCACGTCGACGAGGAGCGCGGCGACCGTGACGAAGAGCAGCCCGGCGCCGACCAGCGTCGCGCTCTCGCGCCAGAGAGGCGTTCGGCCGAGGACGACGACGAGCACGGCGACGGCAGCGGGGACGGCGAGCGCCAGCCCGAGAAGCAGAGCCCCATCGACCGACCCGATCATGGCCTCACTCCGAGCAGCGTCGAGGCTGCGGCGCCGGCAAGCCGCGCCGGAAGCTCGGCATCGATGCCGAAGAGGATGGTGAGGCCGGCGAGCAGCAGGGTCGGCAGCAGCAGGCCGAGCGGCGCCTCGCGGGCGGCGAGCGCCGCCTTGCCGGGCGCGCGGAACCAGACGATCTCCATGATACGCCCGACATAGAGCACGGCGATGACCGAACTCGCGACGATCAGGAAGGCGAGCCAGCCGCGGCCATCATCGAACGCACCCAGGACGAGATACCATTTCGACACGAACCCGCTCGTCCCCGGCACGCCGATCAAGGCCAGCCCGGCGATGGTGAGCGCGGCGGCCGTTGCCGGCATGGTGCGGCCGATGCCGGCGAGATCGTCGAGCTTCGACGTGCCGCAGCGCAGCACGATCGCGCCGATCGCCATGAAGGCGGCGCCCTTCATCAGCGCATGGTTGACAATATGCAGGAACGCGCCGGTGACGCCGGCCTGGTTGGCGAGCGCGAGGCCGAGCGTGATATAGCCGATCTGCGCCACCGAGGAGAAGGCGAGCAGCCGCTTGGCGTCCTGCTGGAACACGGCCGCCGTGGAGGCGACGAACATCGCAGCGATCGAGAGCACGACGAGCACGCCGGCCACCGAGATCGGTCCGATCGCGACATGGATGCCAAAGACACCGAAGAGGTAGCGCGCCATCAGATAGACGGCGACCTTGGTGGCGGTGGAAGCGAGCAGCACCGTCGCCGACGAAGGCGCATAGCCATAGGCATTCGGCAGCCAGGCGTGGAGGGGAAACAGCGCCAGCTTGAGCGCGATGCCGACGAGGATGAACGCTTCGGCCGCGATCAGCGCTCGCGGCGAAACGACGGCGGGAAGCCGCTCCATGATCAGCGCCAGATTGAGCGTTCCGGTCGCGAGATAGAGCAGCCCGACTCCGATGACATAGAAGGTCGCGCCGATCGTTCCTACGACGAGATATTGATAGGCCGCGACCAGCGCCCGCCGGTCACGGCCAAGTGCGATCAGGGTGTAGGTCGAGAGCGATGATATTTCGAGGAAGACAAAGGCGTTGAAGGCATCGCCGGTGATCGCCATGCCGGCAAGGCCGGCGGTCGCGACCAGCATCATGGCGTAGAACCAGGGGATGCGCCCCGCGTCGATCTCGTCGCGTACGCTCTGCCGCGCATAGACGAGCGTCACCAGCACGATCGCCGTCACGACCACCAGCACCAGCGCGTTGACGGCATCGACGCGGTATTCGATGCCGAGTTCCGGCGCGAAGCCGCCGAGGCGATAGGAAACGACGCCGAGCCGCGAAACCTCGCCGGCAAGGCGAACGGCCGCTGCGGCGCTCGCGAGCGCCGCCAGCACGGAGATCAGCCACGAGGCAGCCTCGAGCCGGATGATCGAAACCAGCAGCGCGCCGATGAGCGGGGCGAGAACGACGATGATCGGAAGCTGGCCGTCGATGGCCGCAAGAAGGGTCATGCAGCCGGCCCCCTCCTGCCGACCGGCCCAGCCTTGCCGATCGGCGCAGCCTTGGTGCCCGCCGCAGCCTTGGCGGCCGGCGCAGCCTTGGCGGCCGGCGCCGGCTCGCCACCGGCATCGCGCGCGAGGATCTCGTCTTCCTCGATCGTGCCATAGGCCTCCTTGATCCGGATGACCAGAGTGAGCCCGAGCGCCAACGTGCCGATGCCGACGACGATCGCCGTCAGGATCAGCACATGCGGCAGCGGATTGGCATAGACGGAAAAGCGCGCGTCGAGGATCGGCGCGGTGCCGCCGAAGATCTTCCCCGGCAGCAGGTAGAGCAGGTAGACCGAGGACTGGAACAGCGACAGCCCGACCAGCTTCTTGATCAGGTTGTTGCGGGCGATCGCGATATAGAGGCCGGCGACCATCACCAGAACGATGGTGAAGCGCGTCGCCTCGGAGGCCAGCGTCTCGACGAGGCTCATGACGGCCTCCGGCTGGCGAAGGCGTAGAAGATCGCGATCATGCTGGAGAAGACGGTGATGAAGACGCCCGCTTCGACCAGGAACACGCCCCATTCCTGGCCATGCACGGGATCATGGGCGAGCAGGTTGTAATCGAGGAAATTGCCACCGAGCGCCATCGAGACGAGCCCGACGGCGGCATAGATGAGCACGCCGGCCGGGATCAGCCGTTCGGCCAGCGCCATCGACACGAGCCGCTCCGCGGCAGCGACGCCGTTGATGAGCGCATAGAGGATTACTGCCGCTGCGGCGATCACGCCGGCCTGGAAGCCTCCGCCGGGGCCGTAATCGCCGTGAAACTGCACATAGAGCGCGAACAGGATAAGCGGCGCCATGATGAACTTGGCAGCGACGCGGAGAAGGATGTCGCGGCGCATGGTCAGGACCTTCCGTCGCTGCCGCGCCGGCGCAGGAGCACCAGAACGCCGATCGCCGCCGTGAACACGACTGCCGTCTCGCCGAGCGTATCGAAACCGCGATAGCTGGCGAGCACGGCCGTCACGACGTTCGGAATGCCGGTATCAGGCAGGCTGCGGCCGAGATAATCGGCGCCGGCGGTATGGATCGGCTGGTCGGGCGAGCCGAAGACCGGCAGGTCGCTCATGCCCCAGACGAGGACTGCCGCCGTGATGCCGGCAACAAGGAGCGGCGCGATCCGCCGTGCCGTGCCCGAAGCCTCCCTGGCGCCGGTCAGATGCAGCGCGCCCAGGAATAGCACCATCGAGATGCCGGCGCCGACCGAGGCCTCGGTCATGGCGACGTCCACGGCGTCGAGCACCACGAACAGCGTGGCGATGATGAAGCTGTAGGCGCCGAGCAGCACGATGACGGGAAGCAGGCCGCGCACGCGCACGATCGCCGCGGCGAGCACGATGATGAGCAGCATCAGCGCCAGCGACAGGAAGGCGGTGACGAAGGCCGGGTTCAGCGTCATCGCCGCCCCCGACGCGGCTTGGTGGCCGACTTGCTGGCAGACTTGGCGGCGGGCCTGGCCGGTTGGCCGGTTCGCGTCTTCGCGGCCGCCGGACCCGGCGCAGCCGCCTTCGCGGCCGCGGGCCGCGCGTCGCCGGGCGGCTTCAGCCCGGAAGCGAGCGCCGCCGCTGCCAGCGCATGCGTCGCTGCCGGACCCATGAAGAGCAGGAACAGGATCAGGAACACGAGCTTCACCGCGACGAGGCCGAAGCCGGCATGAACCGCAAGACCGGCCAGGATCAGGGCCATGCCCGTCGTGTCGGCGAGCGAGGCCGCATGCAGGCGGGTGAAGAGATCCGGCATGCGGAGATAACCGATCGCGCCGGTCAGGAAAAAGCCCGCGCCGGCGAGGATCAGGACCGCGCTGAGGATATCGGCGACGGCCCCGATCACGACACCCGCTCCTCTTGGGATGCGGCCTCGGGGGTGCCGTCTCCGAGCGAGCCGCCGCGGAAGAACTTCAGCACGGCGAAGACGCCGACATAGTTCAGCAGCGCATAGGTCAGCGCGAGATCGAGAAAATCGGGCCTCTCGGTGGCGAAACCATAGAGCGCGACGATGAGGATGGCACCGTTGCCGATCGAATTGGCGGCCAGCAGGCGATCGAAGGTCGTCGGTCCGGCGAGCGTGCGGATCGTCATCAGCACGATGGCGGCGAGCACGGCGAGGAGCGCTGCGAAGATGATCATGCGCGCTTGGTCCGCTCGAACGCGACGACGCGCCGATCCATCTCGCCACCCCTGAGGCCATCGGCGCCGGCCTTGGTCAAGGCATGGACCGTGAAGCGATCGCGCTCACGATCGATGCCGACCGTCACGGTTCCTGGCGTCAGCGTGATCGAATTGGCATAAGTCGCCGCGCCGACGGCGGTCTTGGGGCCGACCTCGATCTCGAACAAAGTCGGCTCGATTGTCCGGCGCGGATCGAGGATGGCACGCGCGACATCGAGCGAGGACTTGACGATCTCGACGGCGAGCCAGGGCCAATAGGTGACCCCGCCGACCAGCCGCTCGACCGGGTGGCCCTCCTCGTCGGCAAAGCCGCTGAAATGGCCAATCAGCGCGATCCCGGCGGAAACGATCAGGCCCGCGCCGACCAGCCAGAGCGTATAATGGCCGGAAAGCAGCAGCCAGAAGGCAAAGAGCCAAAGCGCGAGGCTGACGGTGCGGATCATCGGGCCCTTGTCGTCGGAGGCGCCGCGGGGGCGCGTTGCGATTCGTGTCCGGCCCCAACAAAGCACGCGAGCGCGAACAACCCAAGACTTGAACGGCGACGGTGGCGTCCGCGTGCCAGACCGGTTGCCGCCATCTATCGGCAGCCCGCAGCTTGGCGGCGCCGGGCGCGACCTCTATCTAGGCACTTACACGTGGCACGCCCCCCCACAACGCCCTCGCATCCGGAGATCACCCGTCCGTGCAGCCGCCTTTCGCCCGCAAAGAGCCCGTCACCCTCGAGGCCCACGGTATCACCCGCCAGGACGACTACGCCTGGCTGCGCGCCGACAACTGGCAGGAGGTGATGCGCGATCCGGCTGCGCTCGCGCCTGAAATCCGCGCCCATCTCGATGCCGAGAACGCCTACACGAAGGCCGAGATGGCCGATACCGAGGCGCTGCAGGCAGCGCTGTTCAAGGAGATGCGCGGACGGATCAAGGAAGACGATTCCTCCGTTCCGGCGCCCGACGGTCCCTTTGCCTATGCCTCGCGCTATCTGGAAGGCGCCGAACAGCCGCGCATCGTGCGCACGCCGCGCGACGGCGGGCCGGAGACGGTGCTGCTCGATGTCGACGCCATGGCCGAGGGCCACGCCTATTACGAGCTCGGCGGCGCCGAGCACAGCCCCGACCACAGCCTCATCGCCTATGCCTATGACGACAAGGGCTCCGAGGCCTATACGCTGCGGGTCCGTCGCGCGGAGACCGGCGAGGATCTCGCCGACAGCATCCCGACCACGACGGGCGATGCCGTCTGGGCCGCCGACAGCCAGACGCTGTTCTACACCGTGCTCGACGACAACCACCGGCCCTGCCGAATCTATCGCCACCGCGTCGGCAGCCCGGCGAGCGAGGACGTTCTCGTCTTCGAGGAGACCAATCCCGGCTATTTCCTCGGCATCGGTCAGACCCAGTCCGGCCGCTACCTGATGATCGATTCGCATGATCACGAGACGTCCGAGGTTCACCTGATCGACGCCGAGGCGCCGGAGGCCGCGCCGCGGCTGATCGCGCCGCGCCGCGCCGCCGAGGAATATGACGCCGACCACAATGGCGACACGCTCTATATCCTGACCAATGCCGACGGCGCCGAGGACTTCAAGATCGTCACCGCGCCGGTGGCGGCTCCCGGCCGCGAGAACTGGACCGACCTCGTGCCGCACCAGGCCGGCCGGCTCATCCTCGGCCACACCGTCTACAAGGACTTCATGGTCCGCCTCGAGCGCGAGGGCGGGCTGCCGCGCATCGTCATCCGCCAGCTTTCGACCGGCGAGGAACACGCCATCGCCTTCGACGAGGAGGCCTATTCGCTCGGTCTCGGCGACGGCTACGAGTTCGATACGACGCTGCTGCGCTTCACCTATTCGTCGATGACGACACCCACCCGCGTCTATGACTACGACATGGCAACGCGGAGCCGCGTTCTGCGCAAGGAGCAGGAGGTGCCCTCCGGCCACGATGCCAGCCAGTATGTGACGCGCCGCGTTTTCGCGCCGGCCGGCGACGGCGAGACGGTTCCGGTCTCCCTGCTCTACCGGAACGATACGCCGCTCGACGGCAGCGCGCCGCTGCTGCTCTATGGCTACGGCTCCTATGGCATCACGATCCCCGCCTCGTTCTCGACGACGCGGCTGTCGCTGGTCGATCGCGGCATCGTCTATGCCATCGCCCATATCCGCGGCGGCAAGGACAAGGGCTTCCGCTGGTATGCCGAGGGACGGCGCGAGAAGAAGCAGAACTCGTTCCGCGACTTCATCGCCGCCGGTGACTATCTCGCCGCCGAGGGCTTCACCGCGCGCGGCAAGATCGTCGGCTGGGGTGGCTCCGCCGGCGGCATGCTGATGGGCGCGGTTGCCAACATGGCACCCGACCTCTTCGGCGGCATCATCGCGGAAGTGCCCTTCGTCGATGTGCTCAACACGATGCTCGATGCCAGCCTGCCGCTGACCCCGCCGGAATGGCCGGAATGGGGCAATCCGATCGCGAGCGAAGCCGACTACCGCGCGATCGCCGCCTATTCGCCCTATGACAATGTAGGATCGAAGGCTTACCCGCCGATCCTCGCCATCGGCGGGCTCACCGATCCGCGCGTCACCTATTGGGAACCGGCGAAATGGGTGGCGAAGCTCAGGGCAACGCGGACCAATGACGCGCCGCTCCTGCTCAAGACCAACATGGATGCCGGCCATGGCGGGGCCTCCGGCCGCTTCGACAGCCTGAAGGAAACGGCCTTCGCGACCGCTTTCGTGCTGAAAGTCACCGGCCGCGCTTGACGCCGGAGCCTTTGGCGACACCTTGGAGCGACGGGCCTGCCGGGCCCGTCAACACCAGGGAGGTCCGTCGATGCGAAAGACAGCGATCCGCAACAGCGCCGCAGCCGCGATTCTCGCGGTTGCCCTCGCGTCCTGCACCGCCACGACGCCCGGTGGCGGCGAGCGCTTCTACGGCATCCAGGGCTTCGGCGACAATGTCTCCGCCGGCGATTGCCGGGCGCTCGCTGCCGCGATCGGGCCTGAGAATGTCTGGTTCTCGCGCTTCTCCGGCTCAAAACCCAATCCCTGGGACACTGGCCTCTGGCCCGCCTGGGGCAATGGCTGCTTCAAGACGCAGGCTGAGTGCAAGCGCTGGCTCTACAACGTGCAGTCGGAATGGCCGCAGCTGATGGACTTCACCTTCTGCCAGCGCGGCCTCCGGAAGGCCTGAGCGCCCGCCGGCCGATCGGCCAATAAAAAAAGCCCCGGCGCGAGGCCGGGGCTTCGATATCAGGACCCTGAGCCGAGGGCTCAGACGGCCTTCTCGTAGAGCTCCAGGACGTAGTCCCAGTTGATCAGGCTGTCGACGAACGCCTCGAGATATTTCGGCCGCGCATTGCGGTAGTCGATGTAATAGGAGTGCTCCCAGACATCGACGCCGAGGATCGGCGAGGCGCCATGAACGAGCGGGTTCTCGCCGTTCGGCGTCTTAGAGATTTCGAGCTTGCCGTTCTTGACCGAGAGCCAGGCCCAGCCGGAGCCGAACTGGGTCGTGCCGGCGGCGATGAAGTCGGTGCGGAACTTGTCATAGCCGCCGAGATCCGAGTCGACCGCAGCCTGCAGCTTGCCGGGCAGGCTCTTGCCGCCGCCGTCCTTCTTCAACCACTTCCAGAAATGGATGTGGTTGTAGTGCTGGCCGGCATTGTTGAAGAGGCCGGCATTCTTGCCGTAGCTCTCCTTGACGATCTCCTCGAGGCTCTTGTCCTCGAGGCCCGAGCCCTTCAGCAGGTTGTTGCCGTTGGTGACATAGGCCTGGTGATGCTTGTCATGGTGGTATTCGAGCGTCTCCTTCGACATGAAGGGCGCGAGCGCCTCGTAGTCATAGGGAAGCGGGGGAAGTTCGAAGGCCATCGGAACAACTCCTGTCGACGAAAGGGTTGGAAATCGGGCTACCGCGTCGAAAACGGACTGCCACGATGAACGTTCCGGCTGCACCATAGGCACCACGCCGCCGACGGGCAACCGCTCTGATCGGCCTTCGATGACGCTTGCGACAGACTTTTCACGCCCGCATCCGCAAGCGCAATCAGCAGCGCGCGCAACCGATCACGGCGTGATCATATTTGCGTCAGATGCGTGCGCCGCCTTGTATCTGCCGCTCCGATCCCATTTCACTCTGGAACGGTTCCCAACAGAGGGGTGTGGAATGCGGAAGATCGTAGCAGTGCTGGGCGTCGCGGCGATGGTCGCTTCGGCGAGTTTCGCCATGGCGGCCTCTGACCTTGGCAAGCAGCGCGAGGCCGACATGAAGGCGATCGGCGGGGCGGTGAAGATCTCGGCCGGCTTCGCGTCCGGCAAGGTGCCGTACGACGCGGCCAAGGCGAAGGCGGCGATGGAGACGATCGCTGCCAAGGCGACCGAATTCCCGACGCTGTTCCCGGCCGGCTCCGAGACGGCCGACAAGAACGCTTCGCCCAAGATCTGGGAAAACAAGGCCGACTTCGAGGCGCATGCCGCCAAGCTCGCTACCGACGCAACGGCGGCGGCCGCTGCCAGCGACAGCGTCGACACGTTCAAGACCGCGTTCGCGACCGTCGCGGGTAATTGCAAGAGCTGCCACCAGCTCTATCGCGTCGCCGATTAGTCGCCGACGCCCATGCTCCGTCGCATCGCCCTCGTCATTGTCGCGCTCGCTCTTGCGGGCGGGGCTGCCTTCTGGCTGCTGACGGAGCCGAAACCGCTCTCCGCCGCCGAAATCCCGGACAGACCGGGTGATCCGGCGAAGGGCGAACTGCTGTTCTGGGCGGGAGGCTGCGCCTCCTGCCATGCCGCGCCCGGCGCTGCCGGCGCCGACAAGCTGATCCTCGCCGGCGGCGAGCCGATCGTCTCTCCGTTCGGCACGTTCCATCCGCCGAACATCTCGCCCGACAAGCAGCATGGCATCGGCGGCTGGTCGACGCTCGACTTCGTCAATGCGATGAAGCGCGGCCTTGGACCGGGCGGCGAGCATCTCTACCCGGCCTTTCCCTATACGTCCTACCAGCGCATGAGCGTCGCCGACGTGGTCGACCTCAAGGCCTATCTCGACACGCTGCCGCCGGTCGCCACCGACAGCCCGGCGCATGAGCTGCCGTTCCCGTTCGGCATCCGGCGCGGTCTCGGCCTCTGGAAGCTGCTCTATCTCGACGGCGCGCCCTTTGAGCCCGATCCGACCAAGAGCGACGAGATCAACCGCGGCGCCTATCTCGTCGAAGGCCCCGGGCACTGCAACGAGTGTCACACGCCGCGCAACGCGCTCGGCGGGCTCGATTTCAGCCATCACCTCGCCGGCGCGCCCAATCCATCCGGCAAGGGCTTCGTGCCCAACATCACCGGCGGCAAGGGCGGCATCTCCGACTGGTCGGCCGAGGATATCGCCACCTTCCTCGAAAACGGCATGACGCCCGACGGCGATTCCGTCGGCGGCACCATGGTCGAGGTTCAGGAGAACATGGCTCACCTGCCCGCCTCCGACCGCGCCGCCATCGCCGCCTATCTCAAGGACCTGCCGCCGATCGACAGGACGGACTCCCCGGCTGGCACCGGAAGCTGACGCGACGATTTTTTCGGTTCGTCCTGTCGAAATGAGCGATCCTCATCCGACATGGCCGTGAAGTGGGAGAGGCCCCGCTTCCGGCCACGCGCCGAACCGATCGGAGATCGTCATGCAATACGCAATCCTGTTCTATGAAACCGACGCCGAGTTCGCGACCCGCGACCATGCCACCGAGAGCGCCGCCTATTGGGGCGCCTGGCGGAGCTATGTCGGCGAGATCGGCGCCAGCGGCATCGTGCGCGGCGGCGCCGGGCTGCTCGCCCCCGCGACGGCGACGACCGTGCGGCTGAAGGACGGCGAGCGCCATGTCCAGGACGGCCCCTTCGCCGCCGCCAAGGAGCAACTCGCCGGCTTCTTCCTGGTCGAGGTGCCCGACATCGACGTCGCCCTCGCCTGGGCCGCCAAGGCCCCTTCGGCGCATCACGGCGTCGAGGTGCGGCCGACCCTGCCGATGCAGATGTGAGAGGATGGTAGCATCGTCGGCAGCGCCGGGGCATGGACCCGCGCGCTGCCTTCGGAGGGCGGCAGATGCAGGGTGTCGAGCAAGCCGTCCGCGACAGTTTCGGCCGTCTGGTGGCGATCCTCGCCAGCCGCGGCCGCGACATCGCCGCGGCAGAGGATGCGCTGGCTGATGCGGTGGTCGCCGCCCTGCGCGGCTGGCCCGAGAGCGGCGTCCCGGACGCACCCGAGGCATGGCTCGTCGCCGTCGCCCGGCGCCGACTCGCCGACCGACTGCGCAAGCGAAGCGCCGATGCGGCGCTGGAACGCTCGCTGGTCCTCCTCACGGCGCTGGCGGAGGAGACCGATCCGATGGCCCCGCATTATCCCGACGAACGGCTGAAACTGATGTTCGTCTGCGCCCATCCGGCGATCGATGCTGCGATCCGAGCGCCCTTGATGCTGCAGGCCGTGCTCGGGCTCGATGCCGGCCGGATCGGCGCAGCCTTCCTCGTCCCAGCCGCGACCATGGGCCAGCGGCTGGTGCGGGCCAAGGCCAAGATTCGCGACGCCGGCATTCCCTTCGCGGTCCCGGAGCGCACGGAACTGCCCGAGCGGCTCGCCAGCGTCCTGGAGGCCATCTACGCCGCCTATGGCAGCGGCTGGGACGAGGTCACGGGCGGCGAGGACGGCGGCGCCTCGAGCCTCGCCAGCGAGGCGATCTGGCTCGGTCAGGTGCTCACGCGGCTGCTGCCGGACGAGCCGGAGGCGATGGGGCTCGTCGCCCTGATGCTCCATTGCGAGGCGCGGCGCGCCGCCCGCCGGGATCGAGACGCCCGCTATGTGCCGCTGTCGGAGCAGGACACGGCACTGTGGTCGCGGGACCTCCTCGGCGATGCGGAGCGGATGCTCGCCCGCGCGGCGGCGCTGCGGTCGCCAGGGCGATTCCAGATCGAGGCGGCGATCCAGTCGGCGCTGACCGGCTCGCGGCTCACCGGCCGGCCGGGCGCCGCGGTGATCGCGCTGCTGCATGAAGAACTCTGGCGCATCGCGCCGCGGATCGGCATCGCCGTCGCCCGCGCGATCGCGGTCGCCGATGCGACCGGCCCGGAGGCCGGACTGGTCCTGCTTGCCGAACTCGCGCCGGAACGCGTTGCGGCCTACCAGCCCTTCCACGCCGCAGCGGCCGAACTGCTGGCGCGCGCAGGCCGGAACGACGAGGCCTTCATCGCCTATGGTCGCGCCATCGCGCTTGCGACCGACCCTGCCGTCGGCGCCTTTCTGGAGGCGCGGCAGCGGCGGCTCGTCAGTTGATCAACGCTGGCCGGACTTGATCCATTTGGTGACGGCCGGCGGGACATAGCTCCGATAGCGCGCGATCAGCCGCTCGGGGTCGTCTTCGACGATGAGCATGTCGCGATGCTCCTGGCGCATGAACCCTTCGTCCGCCTGGTGGTCGAGGAAGGTCAGCAGCTTGCCGTAGAAGCCGGCGATGTCGAGCACGCCGACCGGCTTGCCGTGATAGCCGAGCTGGGCCCAGGTCCAGATCTCGAACAGCTCCTCGAGCGTGCCGAGGCCGCCGGGGAGCGCGACGAAGCCTTCGGCCATGTCGGCCATCTTGGCCTTGCGCTCGTGCATCGAGCCGACGATGTGCAGCTCGGTCAGCCCGTGATGGGCGACTTCCTTGTCGACGAGCGCCTGCGGGATGATGCCGATCGCCGTGCCGCCCGCCTTGAGCACCGCATCGGCGACGGCGCCCATCAGGCCGACCTTCGAGCCGCCATAGACGAGCGCCGCGTCATGGGCGGCGATCGCGGTGCCGAGCGCGGTCGCCGCCGCGCGATATTCGGGCCGGAAGCCCTCGTTGGAGCCGCAGAAGACGCAGAGCCTCATGCTTCCGGTCCTTCCGAAAGGGCTGCGAGGATCCGTGCCCAGGAGCGGATGCCGCCGTGATAGCTGGAGAGATTGTACTTCTCGTTCGGCGAATGGATACGGTCGTCGTCGAGGCCGAAGCCGACCATCAGCGCGTCAAGGCCGAGCACCTTCTTGAAGTCGCCGGCAACGGGGATCGATCCGCCGGCGCCGATGGTGACGCAGGGCTTGCCCCATTCGGCGGTGAGGGCATCGCGTGTCTTGACCAGCGCCGGGATATCCGAAGGCAGCCGCACGCCGGGCGAGCCGCCATGGCCGATGAAGTCGACCGTGCAGTCGGCCGGAAGCTTCGAGCGGACATAGGCACGGAAGCTCTCGCGCACGGCTTCGGGATCCTGCCGGTCGACGAGGCGGAACGAGACCTTGGCATGGGCCTTGGACGGGATCACCGTCTTGAAGCCCTTGCCGGAATAGCCGCCCCAGATGCCGTTGACCTCGCAGGTCGGCCGCGCCCAGATCTTCTCGATCACGCTGCGGTCCTTTTCGCCGGCCGGGATCGACAGCCCGACCTCACCGAGAAAGGCAGCCTCGTCGAAGCCGAGGCCGTCCCATTCGGCCTTGGTCGCCGCCGGAAGTTCGCCGACGCCGTCATAGAAGCCGGCAAGCGTGACGCGCCCGTTTTCGTCGCGGAGCCCGTCAAGGATGTTGACGAGGACATGGATCGGGTTGCGAGCCGCGCCGCCATACATGCCCGAATGCAGGTCGCGCGAGGCGGCGGTGATGGTGATCTCCTCGCCGACCATGCCGCGCAGCATGGTGGTGACCGCCGGGGTCTTCGCGTCCCACATGCCGGTGTCGCAGACATAGGCGAAATCGGCGGCGAGCTCCTCGCGGTTGGCGGCCATGAACGGCGCCAGGTTGTGGCCGCCCGATTCTTCCTCGCCCTCGAGCAGGATCGTCACGCGGATCGGCAGCGTGCCGGTGACCGCCTTCCAGGCGCGGCAAGCCTCGACGAAGGTCATCAGCTGGCCCTTGTCGTCGGCCGTGCCACGGCCGACGATCTGCTTCGAGCCGTCCGCGGCCGTCACGATCTTCGGCTGGAACGGCGGGCTCGACCAGAGTTCCAGCGGGTCGACCGGCTGCACGTCGTAATGGCCGTAGAAGAGCACATGCGGCCCGGCGCCGCCCTTGGCATGGCCGACGACCATCGGATGGCCGGCCGTCGGGCGGACGGCGGCGTCGAAGCCGATCGCCTGGAGCGCGTCGGCGAGCCACTCGGCCGCCTGCAGGCATTGGCCGGCATAGGCCGGATCGGTCGAGATGCTCTCGATCTCGACAAGGCGGAACAGCCTGTCGACGCTCTTGTCGATGCCGGCATCGATATGGGCAAGGACGTCGTCGAGACGGTTGGGCATTCGGGGTCTCCATCGGACAGGCGCGGGGGCGTGCCATGGACATACGCCGCGACCGGACCGAAGGAAAGGCGGTCTACCGCCGGAGGATGCCGCCAAGCATGCCGCGGACGATGGCACGGCCGACCGAGGAGCCCATCGAGCCTCCGATCGACTTGCCGATATCGGCGGCGACCTGGCCGGCAACGCGGTTGGTGACCGTGCGCGTGACCTCGCGGGCGACGCGCTGCGTCGCGGTCAACCGCTCGCCGCGGCGGGTATTGGTGCCGAGCAGCGAGCCGAGGATGCCGCCGAGATCGACACCGCCCGGAGCGGCCCCGGCCGGCTGCGGCGCGGGCTCGGCTCCCGCCGGGGCGGGCGCCGTCCCGTTCGCCTCGGCGACCTGGCGGCCGAGCACCTCATAGGCAGATTCGCGGTCGATGGTGCGGTCATAGGCGATGCCGATCGGGCTTGCCGCGATGATCTGGCGCCGTTCCTCCTCGGTGATCGGGCCGAGCTGCGAGGACGGCGGACGGATCATGGTCCGCTCGACCATGCTCGGCACGCCCTTTGGCTCCAGCGTCGAAACGAGCGCCTCGCCGACGCCGAGTGTGCCGATCGCCTCCATGGTGTTGAAGGCCGGGTTGGGCCTGAAGGTCTCGGCAGCGACCTTGACCGCCTTCTGGTCACGCGGGGTATAGGCGCGCAGCGCATGCTGGACGCGGTTGCCGAGCTGGCCGAGCACGGTATCGGGAACATCGAGCGGGTTCTGGCTGACGAAATAGACGCCGACGCCCTTGGAGCGGATCAGCCGCACCACCTGCTCGATCCGCGCCAGCAACGCCTTCGGCGCATCGGCGAAGAGGAGATGCGCCTCGTCGAAGAAGAAGACGAGCCTCGGCTTCTCTGGATCGCCGACCTCGGGCAACACCTCGAACAGCTCCGACATCAGCCAGAGCAGGAAGGTCGCGTAGAGCTGCGGCGCCGCCATGAGCTTGTCGGCGGCGAGCACATTGACGATGCCGCGGCCATCGAGGCTCGTGCGCATAATGTCGGCGATCGCCAGCGCCGGCTCGCCGAAAAAGGCCTCTCCGCCCTGATTCTCCAGAATGAGCAGCTGGCGCTGGATGGCCCCGACCGACGTCCGCGCGACATTGCCATATTTCGCCCCCGCCTCGGCGTTGTCGGCGAGGTAGGCGAGGACGGCGCGGAGATCCTTGAGATCGAGCAGCAGCCAGCCCTCGTCGTCGGCGATGCGGAAGGCGATGTTGAGTACGCCCTCCTGCGTATCGTTGAGGCCGAGCAGGCGCGAGAACAGCAGCGGCCCCATCTCGCTCACCGTGGTGCGAATCGGGTGGCCCTGCTGGCCGAAGAGATCCCAGAACACCGTCGGGCAGGCCGCGAAGCGATATTCGTCGGCAAAGCCGATCTCGGCGGCGCGCTTCGTCATCGCGTCCTTGGCGACTCCGGCCTTGGCGATGCCGGAGAGATCACCCTTGATGTCGGCACAGAACACCGGCACGCCGGCATCGGAGAAGCCCTGCGCCATCACCTGCAGCGTGACCGTCTTGCCGGTTCCGGTCGCCCCGGTGACGAGGCCATGCCGGTTGGCGAGGCCGAGCAGCAGATATTCCGGCTTCTCGCTCGCGCCCAGAAAGATCTTGTCGGCTTGCAGCAGCGGCATCGGTGTCTCCGGAACGGCGCTTCGAACGCTTGAAGCGCGAGCGTCGCGATTTGACGCTGCGAAAGCAAGCGATGCGATCAACTTGCGTTCCGGACGTCATGGGGCGAACATTGGTTGTGTGCCGGCTCGACCGGCCGACGACAGGGGGATCTTCTTGTGAGCTATCCGATCATCGATATCGAGGGAATCGGTCCGAAATTCGCCGAGAAGCTCGGCACGGCCGGGATCAAGACGACCGGCAACCTGCTCGACGCGGGCAAGGATCCGAAGGGCCGCAAGGCGCTGGCGGCCGCGACCGGGATCGACGAGACCTTGATCCTCAACTGGACCAACAAGGCCGATCTGATGCGGCTGAAGGGCGTCGCGGAGGAGTATTCGGACCTGCTCGAAGCCTCTGGCGTCGACACGGTCAAGGAACTCAGGAACCGCCGCGCGGACAACCTGACGGCCAAGATGGCCGAGGTGAATGCAACCCGGAAGCTGGTGCGCCAGCTGCCTTCGGAAAAGCAGGTCGCCGACTGGATCGAACAGGCGAAGACGCTGCCTCCGGTGATGACCTATTGATCAGGCCTGATCCCGGAGAGCGCTTCCGGCGATAGGCTCCAGCCTTTGCGGCGACCGGTTTCGCCGCAGGGCAACCATAACGTCGGGAGAGGCCGATGCAGGACAGTCCGGCCGCACGGCCGCAGCCGATCGACCCCGACTGGCAGCGCCGCGTGGCGCTCGCCTTCGGCGATACGCCGGTCGCATCGCTCGCGGCTGCCATCGAGCCCGGCGTCAGCATCGATCCCCTGTCGCCAGCCGCGTCGATGCCACCACTCTGGTCGCGCGCCGGCAAAGGCTGGACGCGGCTGCAACGGCTCGGCCGGACAGCCAATGCCGAGACGATCGCAGCCGCGCTGGAGACCGGCGCGGACGGTTTCGAGATCGTGATTGCCGGCTCGGCCAGCGACCATGGCGACGGACTTTCCCCCGAGGCCGTCCCGGCGCTGCTGGCCCTGTTGCCGCTCGACCGCTGCGCGTTCCGCCTCGCGGCGGGGCCCGCCGGCCCCGCCCTCGCGGATGTCCTCGACGGCGCCGTCAAGGCCGCGCGTCTCGACCCTTCCCTGCTCGGAATCGCCTTCGGGCTCGACCCGCTCGCCGCGTTTGTGGCCGGCAGCGCCGCGCCGGCAGCGTGGGCGAGCGAGGCGAGAAGCCTCCGGGCCACCCTCCAGCGGCTTGTCGAAAGCGGCTATCACGGGCCGTTCCTGACCGCGGATGCGCGGCTCGTTCATGCTGCGGGCGGGACGGCTTCGATGGAACTCGGCTATGCACTGGCAGCGCTGCTCGCTCTGCTCCGGGCGCTGCTCGATGGCGGGGCCGACGAACGGCTGGCCGTTGGTGCGATCGACGTCGCGCTTGCCGCCGACGAGGACCAGTTCGTCACCATCGCCAAGTTCCGCGCGATGCGCCTGCTAAAGGCGCGATTGCTGGCCGCATCGGCGCTGCCGCCTGCGGCTCTGGCCCTGCATGGCGAAACGAGTTGGCGGATGCTCGCCGGCGAGGACATTCAGTCGAACGTGATCCGCGCCACCATCGCCGCGCTTTCGGCCGGTCTCGGCGGGGCCGATTCGCTGACGGTTCTCCCATTCACCGCAGCGACCGGCGCAATCGACGCCGAGGCCGAGCGGCTGGCGCTGACGACGCAGGCGATCCTGATCGAGGAGGCGCATCTGGCCCGCGTCGCCGATCCTGGCGCCGGCTCGGGGACGATCACGGCGCTGACCGAGGCGCTGGCCGAGGCGGCGTGGGTCGAATTCCAGGCCATCGAGCGCGATGGCGGCCTGCCATCCGCATTCGCCAGCGGCCGGCTTCAAGCGGCCATCGCCGCCGCATCGGCCAGTCGCGCCGCCGATATCGCGGCGGGCCGGCGCGGCATCGTCGGGGTGACGCTGTTCCGGGCCGACGGCAGCGCCGCCCGCACACCGGCACCCTCACCCGCCTCCGACCCGCATTCTCTCCGGCGGCAGCGGACAGCGGCGCCGTTCGAGAGCCCTGCATCATGAGCCGGCTGCCCGATTTCACGACCATTCCCTTCGCGGTCGAGCCGATCGCGGTGACCGCTCCCGGCGCGGCCGAGCTCACCGCCGAGGGCATCACGATCCGCCGCATCTATGGCGAGGCGGACCGCGCCGCGTCCGCCTTCGCCGAGACCATTCCGGGCCAGCCGCCCTTCCTGCGCGGTCCCTATCCCACGATGTATGTCCAGCAGCCCTGGACGATCCGGCAATATGCCGGCTTCTCGACGGCCGAGGCGTCGAACGCCTTCTATCGCCGCAACCTCGCCGGCGGCCAGATGGGCCTTTCCGTCGCCTTCGATCTCGCAACCCATCGCGGCTATGACAGCGATCATCCGCGCGTCGCCGGCGATGTCGGCATGGCCGGCGTGGCGATCGATTCGATCCTCGACATGCGCCAGCTCTTCGACGGCATCCCGCTCGACAAGATGAGCGTGTCGATGACGATGAACGGCGCCGTGCTGCCGATCCTGGCGCTCTACATCGTCGCCGCCGAGGAACAGGGCGTCCGGCCGGAGCAGCTTGCCGGGACGATCCAGAACGACATCCTCAAGGAGTTCATGGTCCGCAACACCTACATCTACCCGCCCGAGCCCTCGATGCGGATCGTCTCGGACATCTTCGCCTACACCTCGCGGAACATGCCGAAATTCAACTCGATTTCGGTATCTGGCTACCACATGCAGGAAGCCGGCGCGACGGCGGATCTCGAACTCGCCTATACGCTCGCCGATGGGCTCGACTATATCGCCGCCGGTGTCGCGGCCGGTCTCGACGTCGATCGGTTCGCGCCGCGGATCTCGTTCTTCTGGGCCGTCGGCATGGACTTCTTCATGGAGGTCGCGAAGCTGCGCGCCGCACGGCTGCTCTGGTCGCGCCTCGTCGCCGAGCGCTTCCAGCCGAAGCAGGCGAAGTCGCTGGCGCTCCGGGCGCATTGCCAGACCTCGGGCTGGTCGCTGACGGCGCAGGATGTCGCCAACAACATCGTCCGCACCACGATCGAGGCGATGGCGGCGAGCGAAGGCGGGACGCAGTCGCTGCACACCAACGCCTTCGACGAGGCGCTGGCGCTGCCGACCGACGCCTCCGCGCGCATCGCCCGCAACACGCAATTGATCCTGCAGCGCGAGAGCGGCCTGACGCGTTTTATCGATCCCTGGGGCGGCTCGTTCCATCTGGAGACGCTGACCGCCGATCTGGCCGCGCGCGCCCTTGGCCACATTGCCGAGGTGGATGCGCAGGGCGGCATGGCGAAGGCGATTGCCGCGGGCATTCCGAAACGGCGGATCGAGGAGGCTGCGGCGCGGACACAGGCGCGGATCGACGCGGGCGACCAGACGGTCGTGGGCATCAACGCCTATCGGCTGCGCGACGAGGCGCCGGTCGCCGTGCTCAAGATCGACAACTCCGCCGTCCGCACGGCGCAGATCGCCAAGCTGGAGGCGCTGAAGCGGGATCGCGACGGCGACGATGTGGCTCGCGCGCTCCAGGCCCTCACCGCCGCTGCGGCGGGACGCGGCAACCTGCTGGAATTCTCGATCGACGCCGCCCGGGCCGGCGCGACCGTCGGCGAGATCAGCGCGGCGCTCGAGACCGTCTTCGGGCGTCACGAGGCCGAGACTTCAGTCATATCAGGCGTCTATGCCGGCGCGAGCTCGGCCGGCGAGGCGATCGCTCATGTGCGCGGGCTCACCGAGGCGTTCCGCGAGAATGAAGGCCGGCTGCCGCGCATCTTCATCGCCAAGGTCGGCCAGGACGGACATGACCGCGGCCAGAAGGTGGTCGCCTCGGCGTTCGCCGATCTCGGCTTCGACGTCGCGCTCGGCCCCCTGTTCCAGACGCCCGAGGAAGCGGCCGCCGCCGCGATTGCCGCCGACGTTCACATCGTCGGAATATCCTCGCTCGCCGCCGGCCATCTGACCCTGGTGCCGGCGCTGAAACGGGCGCTCGATGCGGCCGGACGCGGTGACATCATGATCGTCGTCGGCGGAGTCATCCCGGCCCAGGATTTCGCGGCTCTCACCGCCGCCGGCGCCGAGGCGATCTTCCCACCCGGCACGGTCATCACCGAAGCTGCGGCCGATCTTCTCGAACGGCTGAACGCGCGGCTCGGCTACGCCCAGGCACCGGCAGGCTGAACAGCATGATGCCGCCCCGGCACAATGCGCCGGGACGGCCTGCCTCAGGCTGGTGCGGGTGGTCAGCCCTTCGGCAGCAGCACGGTATCGATCACATGGATGACGCCGTTCGACTGGTTCACATCGGCGATGGTCACCTTGGCCTTGTCGCCGGACGTATCGGTCACGATGACGTCCTTGCCCTCGAGCGTGAAGGTCAGGACCGCGCCATTGACAGTCTTCACTTCGGCGGAACCATTGCCCTTCTTGATCGCTTCGAGCACATCCTTGGCGGCAATCTTGCCAGGCACGACGTGATAGGTCAGCACAGCAACCAGCTTGCTCTTGTTCTCAGGCTTGAGCAGCGCGTCGACAGTGCCAGCCGGCAGCTTGGCGAAGGCCTCGTTGGTCGGGGCGAACACCGTGAACGGGCCGGGGCCGGACAGCGTCTCGACGAGCCCGGCAGCCTTGACGGCCGCGACCAGCGTCGTGTGGTCCTTCGAGTTGACGGCATTCTCGATGATGTTCTTCGAGGGATACATCGGCGCGCCGCCAACGGTCACCGTGTCCTCGGCGAAGGCGGCCGGGGCGGTGATCGCGGTTCCTGCAGCGATCAGGCCGGCAAGAGCCAGCGCGCGCGACAGAGCGCCGATCGGCGAAGTCTTCATGCGGGTCGAGATCATGGGTCGTCTCCAGTCAAGTCTAACGTTGGATATTGAGGAGAGAAGCAGCGCCGACAGCCTCAGTGCCGCCGGCGCGCTCGGCCGATCAGCCCGGCAGCAGTACGGTGTTGATGACGTGGATCACGCCGTTCGACTGCATGACGTTGGGGATCGTGATCTTGGCCTTGTCGCCCTTGGCGTCGACGATGGTGATCGTCTTGCCCTTGACCAGGAAGGTCAGCGTCTCGCCGTTGACCGTCTTGAACTCGGCCTTGCCGTCCATCTTCTTGGCGGCGGCGATGATGTCGGCGGCGGTCACGCGGCCGGGAAGGACATGATAGGTCAGGATCGCCGTCAGCGTCTTCTTGTTCTCGGGCTTCACCAGCGTCTCGACGGTGCCGGCCGGCAGCTTGGCGAAGGCCTCGTTGGTGGGCGCGAACACGGTGAACGGACCGGGGCCGGAGAGCGTGTCGACGAGACCCGCCGCCTTAACCGCCGCGACCAGCGTAGTGTGATCCTTCGAATTGACCGCGTTCTCGACGATGTTCTTCGAGGGGTACATCGGCGCGCCGCCGACCATCACGGTCTTGGCCGAGGCCGGCGCCTGAAACGCGACGGTGCCGGTTGCGGCGACGAGAGCGATGGCGGCCGCGCGGGCCAAAGTGCTCATACGGGACATAGTCGATCCTCCTGTTGATATTTAGCGGCCCTTGGGGCTATCGAATTGAAACCCGCAGACGATCCGATCACCGATCCGGGCAATATCGACAATAGAATTGCCTTCGAGCATCTCTTGACGCTCGACATTCATTCTCATTGCGAGATTATCTCGGATTTACCGGGTAATCGGCTCGTCGTTTTGCTTACATCGATTTATACGGCGCTGGTTTCATGCCGGTTTCACGCGATCCGCAAAAGAGTGTTCACGAGCGCGTGATCGCTGCCACGTTCCAAGGCCCGGGCTTTTGCTGGCATGGCTTTGCTTGCGCGGGCGGGATCGCAGACATAATCTCCGCGGCCGAGCGGAGAATTCCATGAAGCCGACGAACCCCGTCTATACCGGGCTGCCGACGACGATCTTCGAGGTCATGTCGCGGCTGGCCCTCGAGCACAAGGCGATCAATCTCGGTCAGGGTTTTCCGGATGTCGACGGACCCGAGGACGTTCGCCGTTTCGCCGCCGAGGCGATCATCGCCGGCCCCAATCAGTATCCGCCGATGATGGGCGTGCCGGAACTGCGCCAGGCGGTTGCGGCCGCGCAGAGCCGCTTCTACGGCCTCGATGTCGACTGGAAGAGCGAAGTGCTGGTGACATCCGGTGCGACGGAGGCGCTCTCGGACATCATCGCCGCGCTGATCGAGCCCGGCGACGAAGTCGTGCTGATCGAGCCGCTCTATGACTGCTATCTGCCGCTGGTGCGCCGGGCCGGGGGCATCCCCCGCCTCGTCCGTGTCACGCCGCCGGAATGGACGCTCGATGTCGCGGCGCTCGAAGCCGCCTTCTCCGAGCGCACCAAGGCGATCCTGATCAACAATCCGATGAATCCGGCGGCGAAGGTGTTCTCCCGCGACGAGCTCGCCGTCATCGCCGATCTCTGCGTGCGCTTCGATGCCTATGCGATCTGCGACGAGGTCTATGAGCACATCGTGTTCGACGGCCGGGCTCACACGCCGCTGATGACGCTGCCCGGCATGCGCGAACGCGCCGTGCGCATCGGCTCGGCCGGCAAGACCTTTTCGCTCACCGGCTGGAAGGTCGGCTATGTGACGGCGGCGCCGGCCCTGCTCGATCCGATCGCCAAGGCGCATCAGTTCACGACCTTCACCACGCCGGCCCATCTGCAGAAGGCGGTCGCCTTCGGCCTCGGCAAGGGCGACGACTATTACGGCGAATTGTCCGGCGCGCTCGCGACCAAGCGCGACCGACTGGCTGCTGGTCTGGCGCGGCTCGGCTTTACCGTCGTGCCCTGCGGCGGGACCTATTTCGTCACGGTGGATTTCTCGCCGCTCGGCCTTGTCGGCGACGATGTCGAAATCTGCCGACAGATGACGGTGGAAGCGGGGGTCACCCCGGTTCCGGTCTCGGCCTTCTATGCGGGATCGGCGCCGCGCCAATTCGTGCGCTTCTGCTTCTCGAAGCGGGACGAGATCCTCGACGGCGCGCTCGACCGCCTCGCCGTCTGGCTCGCGACCCGCGCCCGCGCCGTCGCCTGATCCCTCAACCGTTGCGGCGGACCGTCAGCGGTTCAACCGATCGCGCGACATCGCGAGGCGGGCGACGAGGCCGGTCTCGTTCCATTGGAAGTCGATCGAGCCGGCGAGCTGGCCGACGATGCTCATTGTCGCGAGGCGACTGCCGAACCCCTCGTGGCGCGGCGGTCCGACCACGGGCGGGCCGCCATTTTCCACCCAGTCGAGTTCGAGGCTGCCTTCGGTGAACCGCGCCGTGACCGCGAGCTGTCCCTTCGACGTCGACAGGGCACCGTATTTGGCGGCGTTGGTGGCGAGCTCGTGCAGCACCAGAGCCAGGCTGGTCGCGGCGGTAACGCCGATTTCCACCGGTGGTGCGTCGAGCGTCAGCTGTTCGGGGAAATAGAGGTGCGGCGCCAGGATCGCCGTCAGCAGGTCCGAGAGCGACGTCTGCTCGGTGTGGCCGACTTCGGCGGTGATCGCCGGGCGGATCAATTCATGCGCCGCGGCGAGCGCGACCAGACGGCCGCGCAGCACCTCGGCCATCTCGCCGACGGTCGAAGCCGAGCGTGCCGTCATCGTGATCATGCCGGCGATGACGGCGAAGGTGTTCTTGATCCGGTGATGCAGCTCTCGAATGAGCAGCCGCCGGGTTTCCTCGGCGTTCTTGCGATTGGTGATCTCGACGGCGGCGCCCGAAAGGCGTGACGGCTGTCCCTCGGGATCGCGGAAACCGGTGCCGCGCACCATGACCCAGCGGATGCGCCCATCCGCGTCGAGCAGGCGGAACTCGATCGCCAGATCGCCGCCGCTGAAGGCCGCGCGCTGCATCTCCTCCTCGACGTAGGCGCGGTCGTCCGGGTGGATGAAGCGGTCGAAAGCGGCGCGGCTCACCCCTTCCTTCACGCTCGACGGCTCGACGCCGAAGAAAGCCGAAAGGCGCGGGTCGGCGAACATCCGGTCGGTTTCGAAATGCCAGTCCCAGATGCCGATGACGCCGGCGGCGTTCAGGGCGTGGCTGAAGCGCTCCTGGGCGCGCTGCAGGTCGTTGGCGGCGAGATGCATCGCCGTCTGTTCGTTGACCAGGGCAAAGACGCCGAGCGGCTCGCCATCGCCCCCCCGGATCGGGCTGTAATTGAGGTCGAACCAGGTATCCTCGGGCGTCCCGTTGCGCATCAGCACCAGATGCTGCCCGCGATAAGCGAGCGTCCCGCCCTGGAGACAGACGTCGAGCACATTCTGGTTGAAGGCCGCCGCTTCAGGCCAGCTGTCGACGACGCGCTGGCCGAGCACCGCGGGATGGCGCTTGCCACAGATTTCGGCATAGGCCTCGTTGTACAGCAGCGTGCCGTCCTTGCCCCAGAGAATAGCCATGGCAGGTTCGGCCGACAGCACGAGCGAAAGCGTCGAGGTCAGCGCCGAAGGCCAGCTTTCGATCGGACCGAGCGGCGATTTCGACCAGTCCTGCGCCTCGATCAAGCGGCGCATCTTGCCCCCACCGAACACATGGGGTGGAAGCGCGTCGCTGTCCTGCGCCGGTCGACCCGCTCCCTCAAGCATTGTTGTCATCACTCACTCGAGTTGCCCACACACCTGTTGCAATGCCAATGCGGTCAATGAGTTGCCTCGAGCTCGACATATAGGCTGCAGGGTCGGGCCGGCGACCCCGTCTCACTCGGCCGGAAGCAGTGTTCCGATATAGACGACGGGCCCGGTCGCCTGGCCGGTGGGAGAGCCGCCCTTCGGCTCGACCGAGATCGCCAGCCGTTCTCCCGGCTTCAGGGCAACGTCGAGCGCCTTCAACTCGCGCTCGCTGTCGGCGACGCCGAGCGAAACGGTTGGTCCGGACGCCGGCACCTGCCAGAGCTCGAAGCTCTTGTCGGGCGGCGGCGCCATGCCGACACGGCGAAGCCGGATCGTCCCGGCGGCGGTATCGACCGACGCGACGAATGCCGGCTCGCCGCCCTGCCCGCCGAGCACCGCGACATAGCTCGCATTCGGGGCGATGGCCGGGGCCTGCAGCACTTCACGAGCGACGACGACAGCCAGAAGCGCCGCTGCGAGCCCGACCACGCCGGTCGCGATGCGCCAGCGCTTCACGGCGCGTTCGAGATGGATCACCTGTCCGAGGCCGGCGGCGCCGCCGATGCGTCCGGCGATACTGCTCCACACCCGCTCGGCCGGCATCGCCTCGCCGGCGTCGTCGTCGAGCGGCGCAAGCCGCGTGGCCCAGCCGGCGACGACCGCGGCAAAATCGGCGTCGCGCAGGATGCGCGTCTCGGCCGCCCGGCGCTCGAGGCGGTCGAGCGTCCCGAGGACATACTCCGCCGCTTCGGCGTCGATGTCCTCGCCTTCGCTCCCACCCGGCCCTCTTTCGTCGTCAACGGCCACCGAGGCACTCCTTCAGCGCAATCAGGCTGCGGCGCAGCAGCGTCTTCACCGTCGCGACCGGCCGGTCGAACCGTCGCGACAACTCCTCGCGGCTCCAGCCATGACAATAGGCGAGCAGGATCATGCTGCGCCGATCGGCCTCGAGCCCGTCGAGACAGCGATGCAACTGCCGGGCCGCGAGCCCGTCCGTCGTCGTCGACGGACCGGCGAGCCGTTCCGCCAGTTCCTCGTCGATCACCATGGCCGCCGCCGAGACGCGCTCGGCATTGCGGCGGATGGCATCGATGGCGGCGTGACGCGCGATCGTGGTCATCCATGTCACCGGCGAGGCGAGCGCCGGGTCGAACCGGTCGGCGTGGTTCCATATCTTCAGAAACGCTTCCTGAAGCGCTTCCTCGGCTGCTGCCTCGCTCACCGCTATACGGCGGATGATCGCAAAGAGTTTCCGCGACGTCTGGTCATAGAGCCGACGAAACGCGGCCTCGTCGCCATGGGCGACGGCGGCCATCAGCGTATCGAGTTCGCCCAGCGGTCTCTCCCGCACAGCTTCGATCAAATCGCCTCTCCCCCGGCGCGGCCCCGTGCTGAAGTTTCTAGTGCGGTTCGGACCGAAGGGCCATGGGCGGCGCGCGAAATCGCATCGCGGCTGGTCCTGCGGATCGGACGCAGCGCGGGCCACGGCGCGAATTCCGTCGGTTGCGCTTGCCTCCCGCCCCCCCGAACCCTTACATCGCCGCCATGGCACCACCCCTTCTCCTGCTTCAGGATATCCGCCTCACCTTTGGCGGCCGGCCGCTGATCGAGAGCGCGACGCTCTCCGTCTCGCCCGGCGAGCGGCTCTGCTTCGTCGGCCGCAACGGCTCGGGCAAATCGACCCTGCTCAAGATCGCCGCCGGCACGATCGAGGCCGATTCCGGCACGCGCTTTGTCCAGCCGGGCGCCACGCTGCGCTATCTGCCGCAGGAGCCCGATCTCTCCGGCTTCGCCACGACGCGCGCCTATGTCGAGGCGGGACTCGGGCCGGGCGATGATCTCTACCGGGCGACGATGTTGCTCGAGGCGCTCGGTCTCACGGGCGAGGAGCAGCCGGCGAGCCTGTCCGGCGGCGAGGCGCGCCGCGCGGCGCTCGCCCGCGCCATCGCGCCTGAGCCCGACATCCTGCTGCTCGACGAGCCGACCAACCACCTCGACCTGCCGGCGATCGAATGGCTCGAGGAAACCCTGCGCGGCATGCGCTCGGCCCTCGTGCTGATCAGCCATGACCGACGCTTTCTCGAGCGCCTTTCCAAGGCGACGCTCTGGCTCGACCGCGGCACGACACGCCGGCTCGAACAGGGCTTTTCCGCCTTCGAGGAATGGCGCGACGCGGTGCTCCACGAAGAGGAGAAGGAGCGCGAGCGACTCGACCGCAAGATCTCGCAGGAACTCGATTGGGTACGCTACGGCGTCACCGCCCGGCGCAAGCGCAACATGGGCCGGCTGCGCAAGCTCGAAGGCCTCAGGACCGAACGGCGCGACCAGCGCGGCGCGGTCGGGCAGGTCAAGCTGGTCGCGACCGAGGGCGAGCTTTCCGGCAAGTCGGTGATCGAGGCACGCGGGATTTCGAAGTCCTTCGGCGAGCGCATGATCGTCCGCGACTTCTCGATCCGCATCCAGCGCGGCGATCGCGTCGGCCTCGTTGGCGCCAACGGCGCCGGCAAGACGACCTTGCTCAACCTCATGACCGGAGCGCTCGCCCCCGACAGCGGCTCGGTGAAGCTCGGCACCAATCTCGAAATGGTGACGCTCGACCAGAAGCGGGACAGCCTCGATCCGGGCCTGACGCTCGCGGAGGCGCTGACCGATCGGCGCGGCGACACCGTGATCGTCAATGGCGAGGCGCGGCACGTCATCGGCTATATGCGCGACTTCCTCTTCAGCCCCGAGCAAGCCCGCGCGCCGATCACCGCTCTATCGGGCGGCGAACGCGGACGACTGATGCTGGCCCGCGCCCTCGCTCGGCCGTCGAACCTTCTGGTCCTCGACGAGCCGACCAACGACCTCGACCTCGAGACCCTCGATCTTCTCGAGGAACTGCTCGACGACTATCCGGGCACGATCCTGCTCGTCAGCCATGATCGCGACTTCCTCGACCGCGTGGCGACCTCGGTGATCGTGGCCGAAGGTGACGGCCGCTGGACCGACTACGCCGGCGGCTATTCCGACATGCTGGCACAGCGCGGCGCGGCGGCGCCCGTGCGCACGGCGGCACGCGTCGAGGCCCGAGAGAAGAAGGCGAGCGAGTCGCGCCCTGCCCCGCCGGCCAACCGGCCGAAGCTCTCCTTCAAGCAGAAGCACGCGCTCGACACGCTGCCGAAACGCATCGAGGCGCTTTCGGCCGAGATCGCGAAGCTCGAAGCGACACTTGCAAGGCCCGGCCTCTATTCCAGCGACCGCAAGACCTTCGACACGGCCTCCGCCCGCCTCTCCGCCGCCAGCACCGAGCGCGCCGCCGCCGAGGAAGAATGGCTGACACTCGAAATGCTGCGCGAGGAAATGGGCGCATAGGCCACGCGCCGACTGCGACGTCAGGACCGATGCTGTCGCACCTCGGTCAGCCGTTCGCCGGGTGCCGACGTCTGGGCCCAGACTCTATCCCCGGCCCGATCCGCCGCACGCTCTCCCGAATGATCAGGTCGCAAGGCAGGCGGACATGGGCCGGCGGCAGGGTCTCGTGCTTGGCCGTCATGCGGCGCAGGAGGTCCTCGGCGGCGTGGCGGCCCATTTCGGTGCGGGGCTGGCGCATGGTGGTGAGTGCCGGATCGTAGTGGACGGCATATTCGGTGTCGTCGAAGCCGGCGACCGAGACATCGGCGGGGACGGAAATGCCGTTGTTCTTCAGCCCGCGCATGAAGCCGAGGGCGATCTCGTCGGCGGCGGCAAAGACCGCCGTCGGCCGCGCCTCGGGCGGAAGCGCCAGGTAGAAGGCCGCGGCGCGATCACCCGACGCGAAGTCGAAATTGCCGGCACCCTTCCAGACCAGGCGCTCGTCGACCGCGAGCCCCGCTTCGACATGTGCATCGCGATAGCCGTCGAGGCGACGATGCGATTCGAGGCTGCCGTCGGGGCCCGCGATATGGGCGATGCGGCGGTGCCCCTCGCCGATGAGATAGCGGACCATGGTCGCCGCGGCGGCGCGGTTGTCGACATCGAAGACCGAAAACTGGTCCGTGCCGGGGATCTCCGAGAACATCAGCGAGATCGGCACCGTCTCGGGGATGGCCACGAACTCCTCGTCGCGCGGCACGTTGCCGGTGACGACGAGCACGCCGTCGACCTGGCCGCCCCGGATGAGCCGTGCGTAATGGGTCTCGCGACTGCGGCTCTGCCGGGTATAGCCGACGAGCACGCCATAGGCCTGGCTCGAAAAGACCTCCTCGAGGGCATTGAGGACCGGGGTGAAGAACGAGTTGCCGATGCCCGGCAACAGCACCAGAACCATGCGCGTCGACTTGGCCCGGAGCGACCGCGCTGCAGCATTCGGCGTGTATCCGGTCTCGCGGATCGCCGAAAACACCGCTTCGCGCGTCGCCGCGGCAACGCGATCCGGCAAGGCGATCGCCCGGCTGACCGTTGCCGTCGATACGCCGGCCAGCCGCGCAACATCCTGAATCGTCACGGTTCGCGCGATCGGCGCGATCTCGTCGGAAGTCATGACCCCACCCGTTCCCTACCCTGCCGGCCGTCTTTCTTTTGCACTGCAAAATAAGTTCGCGTTGACAGCCGATGCAGAGAGCATACAGTAGATGTAATCGATTACAAGAAATCGGATGGCCAGATGTCGGGAAGAGGACTGGCCGTCTGTTCGGATAGGCGTGACGCATGTTCTGCGCCTGAACCTGGGAGGGACTCTCGATGAAGCATATGACGAAGGCACTGTTCGGTGCCGCCGCGATGGTTGCGCTGATGGCTGGCTCGGCCGTGGCGGCCGAAAAGGCGGAAGTGCTGCACTGGTGGACGTCGGGCGGCGAGTCGGCCGCGGTGAAGGTCTTTGCCGATCAGTACAATGCAGCGGGCGGCGAATGGGTCGATGCGGCGATCGCCGGCGGTGAAGCCGCCCGTGCGGCCGGCATCAACCGCATCGTCGGCGGCAATCCGCCGACCGCGATGCAGTTCAACACCGGCAAGCAGTTCGAGGATCTGGTCGCGCAGGGCCTGCTCGCCAATCTCGACACCGTTGCCGCCGCCGATGGCTGGGACAAGTTCCTGTCGCCGGTGCTGATCAAGGCCGTCAGCCGTGACGGCCACTTCTATGCCGTGCCGGTCAATATCCACAGCAACAACTGGCTCTGGTACAACGCCGACGTTCTCGCCAAGAACAACATCACCCCGCCGGCGACCTGGGACGAGCTCTTCGCCGCCCTCGACAAGCTGAAGGCGGCCGGCGTCATTCCGATGGCGCAGTCCGGTGATGCCTGGACGCAGGTTCTTCTGTTCAACGACGTCCTGCTCGGCGTTGGCGGGCGCGATCTGTTCCTGAAGGTGTTCCAGGACGCCGATGTCAACGCCATCAAGTCGCCGGAATTCCTGAAGGTCGCCGAGACCTTCGGCAAGCTGCGCGACTATGGCGATGCCGGCCAGCAGGGCCGCCAGTGGAACCAGGCCACCGGCCTCGTCGTCACCGGCAAGGCGGGCTTCAACTTCATGGGTGACTGGGCGAAGGGCGAAGTTCTCGCCGCCGGCCTGACCCCGGGCAAGGAAGTCGGCTGCATTCCCGGCCTCGGCCATCAGGTCTACTGGATCGGCGGCGACGTGTTCGTCTTCCCGAAGACCGACAATGCCGACGCCCAGAAGGCCCAGGCGCTTCTCGCCCACACGCTGCTGACCCCCGAGACGCAGGTTGCGTTCAACGCCAAGAAGGGCTCGGTCCCGGTTCGCGGCGATGTCGACACCTCGAAGCTCGACAGCTGCGCCCAGGCCGGCCTGAAGCTGCTCGCGACGCCGGATGGCTCGGTTCCCGCCTCCGACTTCCTGCAGACCCCCGACGTTCTCGGCTCGCTGCAGGACGTGATCGGCCAGTTCTGGACGACCCCGTCGCAGACCCCGGCCGAACTGCAGACCAAGATCGCCGACGTCTTCGCCGCCGCGAAGTAATCGCGCATCCGGCCGGAGACGATCCGGCCGGATCACGCCTCCGAGCCGCCGCCCCGCAAGGGGCGTCGGTTTCGGTGTGTCCAGACGATCGCTCAGCCGGAGGCCTTGGAGTTGAAACCTCGATTCATGCGGTTCTGGATGGCGCAGCTCGCGCTCACTCCAGCCTGGTTGATCGTCATCTTCGCCTATATCGGGACGATCATCTGGACGATCCAGATTTCCTTCACCTCGTCGAAGGTTTTCCCGGTCCAGAACTATGTTGGCTTCACGCAGTATGCCCGACTGTTCTCGTCCGAGCGCTGGATCATCTCGGTCCAGAATCTCGCGATCTTCGGCGTCCTCTTCATCGCCGGTTGCCTGATCCTCGGCTTCCTGCTCGCAGTGTTTCTTGACCAGCGCATCCGCGCCGAGAGCGTGTTCCGCACCATCTTCCTTTATCCCTACGCGCTGTCCTTCATCGTGACGGGCCTCGTCTGGCAATGGACGCTCAATCCGACGCTCGGCGTCCAGCAGACCGTGCGCAACTGGGGCTGGGAAAGCTTCACCTTCGACTGGCTCTCGCGCGGCGACCGCGCCATCTATGTCATCGCCTTTGCCGGCCTCTGGCAGGCCTCGGGCCTCGTGATGGCGATCCTGCTCGCCGGGCTGCGCGGCGTCGACAGCGAACTCTGGAAGGCGGCCAAGGTCGACGGCATCCCGACCTGGCGCGTCTATCTCCACATCGTCATTCCGATCCTCGCGCCGATGTTCGCCACCGCGACGGTGCTGCTCGCGACGGCAGTGGTGAAGGTCTATGACCTCGTGGTCGCGCTGACGAATGGCGGCCCGGGCATTTCCACCGAAGTGCCGGCCAAGTTCGTGATCGAATACCTGTTCCAGCGCCAGAATCTCGGCCTCGCCACGGCGGCCTCCACGGTCATGCTGATCACCGTGCTCTGCGTCCTGGCCCCCTGGCTCTACGTCCAGTACTTCCGTCAGCCGAGGAGAGCGTCGTGAGCAAGCCCGACCTCAAGGAGCCATCCGGCCCGCGGCCGGTCCATTTCACGCCGGCGCGCTTCGGCATCTACGCCTTCCTCATCATCTCGGCGCTGTTCTTCCTCATCCCGCTCTATGTGATGATCGTGACCTCGCTGAAGCCGATGGCGGAAATCCGGCTCGGCAATCTGTTCGCGCTGCCCGACGCGCCCACGCTCGATGCCTGGATCAAGGCCTGGTCGTCGGCCTGCACCGGCCTCAATTGCGAGGGCATCCATGTCGGCATGCTGAACTCGGTCAAGATCCTCGTCCCGAGCGTGATCCTTTCGATCTCCGTCGGCGCGGTGACCGGCTATGCGCTGTCGTTCTGGCGGCCGAAGGGCGCGAATGTCCTGTTCGGCGTGCTGCTGCTCGGCGCCTTCATCCCCTATCAGGTGTTTCTCTATCCGCTGGTGCGGATGCTCTCGATGGTGTCGCTCTACAATTCGATCCCGGGCGTCGTGTTCGTGCATGCCATTTTCGGCCTGCCGCTGATGACGCTGCTGTTCCGCAATTTCTATGCGGGCATCCCGGTCGATCTGTTCAAGGCGGCCCGCGTCGATGGCGGCGGGTTCTGGGCGATCTTCCTGCAACTGATGTTGCCGCTCTCGACGCCGATCATCGTCGTCGCGGCCATCCTGCAAATCACCGGCATCTGGAACGACTTCCTGTTCGGCCTGATCTTCGCCGGCCGCGAGAACTTCCCGATGACCGTCCAGCTCAACAACATCGTCAATTCGAGCTTCGGCGAGAAGGAATACAATGTGAACATGGCGGCGACGATCCTCACCGCCCTCGTTCCGCTGGTCGTCTATTTCGTGTCTGGTCGCTGGTTCGTTCGCGGCATCGCCGCCGGCGCCGTGAAGGGGTAATCCATGGCAACCGTCTCCATCCGCGATCTCGAGATCGATTTCGGCACTCTGAGGGTTCTGCAGACGCTGAACCTCGAGATCGCCGAGGGCGAATTCATCGTCCTGCTCGGGCCGTCCGGCTGCGGCAAGTCCACGCTGCTCAACGCCGTCGCCGGACTTCTGGACGTCACCGCCGGCCAGATCTGGATCGGCGGCAAGAACGTCACCTGGGAAGAGCCGAAGGACCGCGGCATCGGCATGGTGTTCCAGTCCTATGCGCTCTATCCGCGCATGACGGTGAAGGGCAATCTCTCCTTCGGCCTCAAGATGGCGAAGACGCCGAAGGACGATATCGACCGCCGCGTCGCCAAGGCCGCGAAGATCCTGCAGATCGAGCCGCTGCTCGAGCGCCGTCCCTCGGAACTCTCCGGTGGCCAGCGCCAGCGCGTCGCGATCGGCCGGGCGCTGGTGCGCGATGTCGACGTGTTCCTGTTCGACGAGCCGCTCTCCAATCTCGATGCCAAGCTGCGCACGGAGTTGCGCGTCGAGATCAAGCGGCTGCATCACGAGCTCGGCTCGACGATGATCTATGTGACGCATGACCAGATCGAGGCGCTGACGCTCGCCGACCGGATCGCGGTCATGAATGGCGGCGTCATCCAGCAACTCGCCTCGCCGAAGGAAATCTATCGCCGCCCGGTCAACCGCTTCGTCGCCGGCTTCGTCGGTTCGCCGGCGATGAACTTCGTCGACGGCACGCTGTCGCTCGGCGCCGGCGCCCCCGCCTTCGTCCTCGCAGACGGCACGCGGATCGATGTCACCGGCTACGAGTTCGGCGGCTCGGCCAAGGATGGCCAGAGCGCGACGCTCGGCGTCCGCCCGGAGCAGATCGAACTCAAGGAAAGGGCGGCCGACGCCACGACGCTGCCGATCCATCTCAGCCTCGTCGAACCGATGGGCGCCGACAGCCTGGTCTGGGGCCATGTTGCGGGCACGCAGTTCTCCGTGCGCGTCGACGGCGACGACCATGTGGCGACGCCGGCCCAGGTTGACGCCTTCTTCTCGCCCGCTCATGCGTCGATCTTCGACAAGGCCAGCGGCGCCCGTCTCTGATTCGCCTCCTCGCCGCGGGGCCCCCGCCCCCCGGTTCCGATCATCCTTACACGTCACGAGAAACCCATGCCGAAGCACGCCATCGCGTTCCAGCTCTATTCCGCCCGCAATTTCCCCCCGCTCGAGACCGTGCTCGAAGGCCTGGCCAAGATCGGCTATGACGCGGTCGAGCCCTATTATCCGCTCTATGGCGAGGATCCGGCCGGCTACCGTGCCAAGGTCGATGCCGTTGGCCTGGTCACGCCGACCTTCCATGCCCCGTTCGACGGCGTGACCGGCGAGACCGAGCGCTTCATCGACATTGCCAAGACGATCGGCGCCAGCACCATCGTCATCCCCTATCTCGGCGCTGAACAGCGTCCGACCGATGGCGCAGGCTGGAAGGCGCTCGGCGCCAAGCTCGGCGAAACCGCCGCGACGGTGAACGCGGCAGGCCTCGGCCTCGGCTATCACAACCACGATTTCGAATATGCCGCGCTCGCCGATGGCTCGCGCCCGATCGACCACCTGATCGGCAACGGCGTCGTCTCCGAGCTCGATCTCGGCTGGGTCGTCCGCGCCGGCAAGGATGCGAGCGCCGAGATTGACAAGCTCTCGGCCGAGATCATCGCCTTCCACATCAAGGATCTCGCCCCCGCCGGTACGACCGCCGAGGACGGCTGGGCCGATGTCGGCCAGGGCACCGTCGACTGGGCCGCGCTGTGGCCGCATATCGCCAAGGCGCCGAAGGCCGGCGTTCTGGTCGCCGAGCACGACAATCCGGCCGACTGGAAGCGCTTCGCCGAACGCTCATTCGCCGCCATCAAGTCCTTCGCCGTCTGAGAGACACCATGACCACCATCCACAAGATCGGACTGATCGGCGCCGGCAACATCTCGGAAGCCTATCTGAAGCTGGCGCCGCTGTTCCCGGCCACCAAGATCGTGGCCGTCGCCGATATCGCGCAGGCGGCTGCCAAGGCGCGGGCCGATGCCTTCGGCATTCGCGCCCTCACCGTCGATGAACTGCTGGCCGACGCCGAGATCGACACGGTCATCAACCTGACCATCCCCTCGGCGCATTACGAGATCAGCCACGCCATCCTCTCGGCCGGCAAGCATGCCTATTCGGAGAAGCCCTTCGCGCTCTCGATCGAGGACGGCAAGAAGCTCGTCGCCGAGGCGGACGCGCGCGGGCTGAAGCTCGGCAGCGCGCCGGACACCTTTCTCGGCGGCGGCGGTCAGACGGCGCGCCGGCTGATCGATGAAGGCAAGATCGGCCGCATCGTCTCCGGCACCATGCATGTCATGAGCCATGGCATGGAGCATTGGCACCCCAATCCGGGCTTCTTCTTCCAGCCCGGCGGCGGCCCGATCCTCGATCTCGGCCCCTATTACATCGCCGCGCTGGTCAACCTGATCGGACCGGTCAGCCATGTGACGGCCTTCGCCTCGAAGGGCTTCGAGGAACGCGTCGTGACCGCCGAGGGTCCGCTCAAGGGCAAGAGCGTGCCCGTCGGCACGCCGACGACGATCAACGCCGTGCTCGAATTCAAGACCGGCGCACAGGTGACGCTCGCCGCGTCCTGGGATGTCTGGAAGCACGGCCATATCAACCCGATCGAGCTTTACGGCTCGGAGGGGACGATGCTCGTGCCTGATCCGAACTTCTTCGGCGGCAAGGTGCAGTATTCCGAGCGCGGCGGCGATTTCCTCACCGTCGAAACCTCGGACGTCGCCTTCGGCAAGGGCAATTGGGGCGCCGACCAGGGCCACGCGAATTACCGCATGCTCGGCGTCGCCGACATGCTGGATGCGGCCGAGACCGGACGGGAACCGCGTTGCTCGGGCCGTGTCGCGCTGCACGCGCTCGACGTCATGGTGTCGATCCTCGATGCGGCTGCATCGCGCAGCGTCATCAAGCTTTCCACGACCACCGAACGGCCGGCGCCGCTGACGAGCGCCGATGCGCAGCGCCTCCTCGCGCCACGCTGAGCCGCTCTCGCGACTCCTCCCAACTGGGGCGGCTTCGGCCGCCCTTTTTCTTTGCTGCCGTTGGGATCAGTCGAGCTTCGGCGGTGTCGCCAGCGGCGCGCGCTCGGCGGGCGGCAGGGCCAGCACGGCGTCGAAGGTGCGCGACTGGATCTGCTCCTGCATCGCGCCGACTTCGAGCCGGATCTCGCGCAAATGCGTGTCGATCGCGGCGCGGTCGGGCGTCGGCGCCGCGGCCAGCGCCGCGAGTTCGGTTCGCAATGTCTTCAGCCGCTCGATCCGAGCGACGACATCGGGCTTCAGCGTGTCGAGCGAAGTCTCGATCGCCGCGACCGAAGCGGGCGAGAGGCGGTCGCGCAGCCAGCGCAGTTCCATCTTCACCGCGCGCGGGCCGCTGTCCGTGCCGTGACGGAAGCCGAGCCGCTCGGTCAGGAAGGCGCCGAGCACGAAGGCGTTGACCGCCAGCGAGAGCACCAGCACCGTCCACAGCCAGCTGATCCGCCGCCGGCGCGGCTTGATATCGATGCTCATCAGTAGCCGAGCTCGGACGGCCCGAAGACGAGCGGATCGAGCTGCACCACGCCAGCGATGCGCGGCTCGTCGCCGGGCGGGGCGAAGACCAGGCTTGAAGCGCCGCCGAGCACACCGGCAACCGCGACGATCGCCGCGGCGGCTGCGAAACGGCGATGCCAATGCACCGGCCGCGGCGCAGCCTTGGCCAGCACCCCGGCGCGAATCCGGTCGAGCGGACCGCTGGCGATTCGCGCGTCGAGCGCCTCGGCAGCGACCTTTAGCCGAAAATCGAGCGCCACCGCGCCGTCGCGATAGGAGCGGAACGAACGGTCGGCAAGCAGGGCCTCGCGCCCGCGCTTCGCCAGCACCGGGTCCGGCCAGCGGCCGAGATCGGCGCCCCAGCGATCGACGGCGTCGCGCAGTCCGATCGGGCCGGGGCGAAGCGCCTCGGTATCATCGTGGTTCCTGTCGGTCATGATCCCGTCCAGTCCTCCCCTTCATCCGTCCCCTCACCCGCGAGCAGGCCGCGCAAGCGGCGCCGCGCCCGGGCGAGAAGGGATTCGTAGGCATGTTGGGTCATGCCCATGATGGCCGAGGCTTCCGCCTGGCTCAGTTCCTGAAAATGCGCGAGCACGATCACCGCGCGCTGGCGGTCCGGCATGCGGTCGAGCGCCTCGTGCACGAGGCGAACATCCTCAACGCGGACGAGATTGCGCTCCGGGCTCGGCGCGTCGTCCTCGAGCATGTTGTCGAGATCGTCGATATCGACATGCGGCCGTCGCCGGCGCAGCCGATCGATCGAGAGCCGATAGGCGACCTGGTGCAGCCAAGTTCCGATTCGGGCGCGCGGCTCCCAGGCGTCGGCGTTCTGCCAAAGGCGGATCAGCGCTTCCTGAACCACTTCCTCGGCCTCGGAGAGATCGCAGAGCACGGCCGCGACGAAGCGGGTCAACCGCGGCGCTTCGTCGGCGATAAGCCGGCCAAATGCTTCGCCATCGCCATCGGCGACCGCCCGCATCCGCGCCTCGTCGGCCCTGATCGCGGCCTGCGCAGCGTTTTCATCCATAGCGTCCAAGGATGAGCTTTCGCCTTTCGTACCGCCGCCCCGAGTCTCCGGCGCCCTCCCGCCCGTCAGCAGACGATAGCGCATCCCTCGGGAAGGGGCAGCCTTGCGTTGCGTCTCCATGGGGCGGACGTTGGACATGGCTCGCTACTCCGCCGCGATCTGCAGCGGCGGGCGCGGCTCGCCCTTGGCTTCGGCGGCATCGCGCCGCTTGCGGGCGTCGTCGCTGACCGCCGCGGCGAGTTCACGCATCAGCCGCTGCTCCTCGGCAACGCGCGGCTTGCTCAATCCGGCGAGCAGGAGGAAGGCGACGGGCGTCAGGAACAGCGTCGCCAGGGCCGAGAAGCCGAGGCCGCCGACCATGATCCAGCCGAGCGCCGCGCGGGCCTCCGATCCCGGTCCGCCGGTCAGGATGAGCGGCAGGCCGCCGAGCACGGTCGCGATCATTGTCATCAGCACCGGCCGGAGGCGGATGAGGCAGGCATCGCGGATCGCGTCCCGCACCGAGAGGCCCTCGTCACGAAGCTGGTTGGCGAATTCGACGATGAGAATGCCGTTCTTCGCCATCAGGCCGACCAGCATCACGAGGCCGATCTGGCTGTAGATGTTGAGCGAACCGCCCGAGAGCAGGATCGCATAGATGCCCGAGGCGACGCCGAACGGAACGGTCGCGAAGAGGATCGCCGCCGCGACGAAGCTCTCGAACTGCGCCGCCAGCACCAGCAGGATGATGACGATCGCGAAACCGAATGTCGTGGCGACGCCGCTCGAAGTCTCGTTGAGGGTCGCCGCCTCGCCGGTGAAGACGATGCCGAGACCGGCCGGCAGCTTCTCGGCCGCGACCTTGTCGAGGATCCCCATGGCAGCTCCGAGATCGACGCCCGGCGCGAGCGTTGCGGTGATCGGGACCGCGCGGCGCTGCGACTGGCGGGCGAGCGTCGGCGAGGTCGATTCCTCGCTGACGGAGATGACCGAGGAGAGCGGCACCATGACGCCGCCGGCCGTACGCACCTGGACGTTCTCGAGATCGCCCGGCGTCACGATGAGGCCCTCCGGCGCGAGCGCGCGGATCTCGATCTTGTCGTCGCCGATATAGAAGTCGCCCATGTCCGCGCCGGCGAGCAGCGTCGAGACGATGGTGCCGACATCGGCGACGGAAACGCCGAGATCGGCGGCACGATCACGGTCGATATTCACCGAAAGCTGAGGCTGGTTCAGGTCATAGTTGAGCTGGACATTCGCAAAGGCCGGATTGGCCGACAGCTCGTTGATGAGATCGGTCGCCGCCTTCGAGATGCTGTCGTAATCGACGCCGGTGACCGCGAAGGTGAGCCCCTGTCCGCCGCCCCGGATGCCGAGGCTGTTGGCCTGGCGAAGGTTGACCACCGCGCCCGGGATGCCGCGCACCTTGGCCTGGACCTCGGCCGCGATCTGCTGCTGGCTGCGGTGCCGCTCGCCCCAGGGCGCCAGCGTCACGAACATGAAGCCGCTGTTCGGGCTGTTGAAGTTGCCCGAGATCGAGAAGGTGTTGGTCGCCTCGCCGGAATCGAGCAGCGGCTGGATCGCGGCCTGGATGAGTTGCATCTGGCCCTGGGTGTAGTCGACCGTCGAACCCTGCGGCGTCGACATCGAGATGATCACCGCGCCGCGATCCTCCTGCGGCGTCAGTTGCTGCGGCAGGTTCTCGAAGGCCAGGAAGGCCCCGCCGGCGAAGAGGACGCTGAGCAGGATGACGACGAGCGGCGCCTGCAAGGAAGCATCGAGCAGCCGCTCATAGAGCTTGTGGCCACGCTTGCCGATCCCGTCGAGCGCGCGGTTGAAGAGGTTGCGCTTCGCCGTGCCGCCATGGCCGCCCTCGTCCTTCAACAGCCGCGATCCCAGCATCGGCACCAGCGTCAGCGCGACGAAGGCCGAAAGCGCGACGGAAAAGGCGAGAACGAAGCCGAATTCGGAAAAAAGCCGCCCGGCCGTTCCCTTGAAGAAGGAGATCGGGATGAACACGGCGGCGAGGGTCGCGGTGGTCGAGATGACGGCAAAGAAGACCTGCTTGGCGCCGAGCACGGCGGCGGCGCGCGGCCCCATGCCCTCGTGCCGGCGGCGGGCGATGTTCTCCAGCACGACGATCGCGTCGTCGACGACGAGGCCGGTGGCGAGAACCAGCGCGAGCAGCGTCAGGATGTTGAGGGAGAAGCCCATCAGATACATCGCCGCGATCGTGCCGAGCAGCGAGATCGGGACGGTGATCGCCGGGATGAGCGTCGTGCGCAGCGAGCCGAGGAAGAGGAAGATGATCGCGATGACGATGCCGATCGACAGCAGCAGGCTGCGCTCGACCTCCTCGAAGGAGCCGGCGATGAAGGTGGCGTCGTCGGAGGTGACGCGGATGCTGACATCGGCGGGAAGATTGGCCTTCAGCTCCCCGATCGCCTTGTTGACCCCTTCGGAGATGGTCAGCGTGTTGGAACTCGCCTGGCGCACGATGCCGAGCCCGACGCCGGTGCGGCCGTTGACCTGGAGGGTCGAGGCCTTCGCAGCCGGGCCGAACACGACGTCGGCGACATCGCCGACACGGGTGTCGCCCTTGATCCGGATCGCCTTGACGTCGTCCGCGCCTTTGACGCTCGCATCGGCGCGCACGAACATGGTGCGGTTCTGGTCAGCGAGATTGCCCGCGGGAACGTCGAGCGCCACCGTGTCCAGCGCCGTCTTCAGATCGGCGACGGTCAGCGAATAGGCTGCGAGGCGCATCGGATCGATATAGATGCTGATCATCGGCGAGCGATCGCCATTGACCTGCACGTCGGCGACACCGGGGACCGATTTCAGGCGATCGACGACGACGTCGTTGACCATCTGGGTCAGCGTTTCGATGTTCTGCGTCGTCGACGTGACGGCGAGGCGCATGATGGCATCGCCATTCGTATCGGCCTTGGCGATGGTCGGCGGATCGGCATCGGTCGGCAGGTTGCGCTGGGCGTTGCCCACGGCATCGCGCAGGTCATTGGCGGCGACGTTGATGTCGGTCGCATCCGAGAACTGGACGGTGACGCGGCTGCGGCCGCTGGTCGACTGCGACTGGATATCGGTCCAACCCGAGACGCCGGCGGCGGCGTTCTCGATGACACTGGTGACTTCCTTGTCCATCGTATCCGGCGTCGCGCCGGTATAGGTGGTCGTGATCGTGACCACCGGCTGGTCGATATTCGGCAGCTCGCGGATCTCGACCCCGCCGATCGCGGCGAGCCCGGCGACGACGATCAGGAGATTGGCGACGATAGCGAGCACAGGCCGCCGCACCGATAGCGCCGAAATTCCACTCGGCGTCGCGGCCGAGGGCGGAATCGGATCGTGATCCATGTCGTGCGGGCGATGAGGCGGCGGCGCGGCGTCGTCGGTCATCTCACCCTCCCTGCGGCGTGGTGGCGTTGACGGACGCAGCGCCCGGCTTTGCCGCCGGAGCAGCGTTTCCGGCGGCGCCGGCCGCTTTCGCGCCGGCCTGTCCGACATCGGCGATCCGGGCGCCCGGCCGCAGCCGCTGGAGACCCTCGACGACGATCCGGTCGCCTTCGGCGAGATCGCTCGACGCAACCAGCACACGTCCGCTCTGCCGTTCGAGGATCGTGATCGGTGCTCGGGCCACACCGTCGCCGGCGAGCTTCCAGACATAGGAACCGGTGCGGTCCCACTGGATCGCCAGTGCCGAGACGGCGAGTTGCTTCTCGCCCGGGAATGGCAGGGCGACCTTGATCGCCATGCCAGGCCTGACGCCGATCGCCTCGGCGGCAGCCGCATCGAGCGTTGCCTCGACCTTGAGCGTCCGCGCGGCCGAATCGACCCGGGTATCGATCGCGCTGACGGCGCCCTTGATCACGACGCCCGGCTTCGAATCGGCCGACGCCGTGATCGGCTGTCCGAGTGCGACGCGGCCGGCATAACGCTCTGGAATGAGAAACGAGACCTTCATCACCGAAGGGTCGTCGAGGGTTGCGACGATCGTGGTCGGGGTCACGAGATCGCCGACCGAGAGATTGCTGATGCCGAGAACGCCGCTGAAGGGCGCGACGATGGTGCGCCGGTCGAGCGCGATCTGGGCGCTGAGCACGCCGATCTCGCCCCGGCGCTCAGCCGACTGCGCGTCCTGCAGCGCAGAAATCGTCAGATTGTTGGTACTGGCGAGCTTCTGCGAGCGTTCCAGCGTCTTCTGGGCGTCGCTGAGCGCGACCTTGGCGAGATCGAGCGCGACCTTCTGGTCGGCGTCGTCGAGTTCCACCAGGGGCTGGCCCTTGGCGACCTTGTCGCCGGCCTTGAACAGCACCGCCGTCACATCTGCCGTCACCTGGGGATAGATGTTGATCGACTGCGGCACCAGCACGGTGCCGACAGCGCGGACCGTGTCGTTGACGACGTCGCTGCCGACGCTGTCGGAGACGACGAGCGTCGGTCCAGCCGCGAAGGCACCACCGCCTGAGCGGCCGGCACCCGCCGCTCCACCCGTCTTGCCACCTGCCGCTGCCTCCTGCTGGCCGGCGCCGCCGAAGAGCTGATCGCGATGCTGAAAGGCATAGTAACCGCCACCCGCGAGGACGAGCACGACGACGCAGAGCAGCAGTTGCTTCCAGAAGGCCATGAAGAGTTCCGTTTCCCGGTCCGACTGCGCTGATACGATCCGGCGTGGCCTTTCCGTCGCGTCGCGGGCAAATAAATGCCGGCCGACAACCTCAGCTGACGACGGCGGCTGCCCGTGTCTCGCGGAAGCTGCGGCGCATGTCGCGCGGCGTGCAGCCATAACGCTCGCGGAAGGCCTCGTAGAAGCGGCTCAGCGAGCCGAAACCCGCTTCGAAGGCGATGTCGGCGATTTCGTCGTCGCTCGCCAGCAGGCGTCCATGCGCCAGCATCAGCCGCTGGCGCGTCACATACTCGTTGATCGTCATGCCGAGCGTGCGGCGGAACAGCGTCATGGCATAATTCGGATGCAACGCCACCGAGGCGGCGATATCGGCGACCGAGATCGGCGTGGTCGCGTGCTCGGCGATGTAGCGGGCCATGCGGTGGACCTTGTCGCGATGAGCCTCGGCCGCATCCGGATCGGCCTCGCGCGCCCGCCGCTCCTCGTCGTCCGAGGCGAGGTCACGCCAGCCGTCGATCTCGATCCGGCGGAGACGCGCGGCCAACTCGTCGCGCACGACCGTCAGCATCTCCTCGCGCCGCTCGGCGAGATCCACATGCCAGGATTCGAACTGCTGCTGCTCGAAGGCGCGAACGACGCGGGCGACCAGCAGCCCGCCCTGCAGCAGGGCCGTCTTCAACACCTGGCAGCCGGGCATCGCCAGGCACATGTCGATCGGCAAGTCGGTGCAGATGAACCGCGTCCCCTCCTCCACCTCGATGACGCGGTGGGGAATCGCCGCCCAGAACATCCCGAGACTGCCCTTCTTCAGCGTCACCGTGCGGCCGTTGAAGAGATAGGTCATCTGGCCGGCGACGAGGAGGTTCAGTTCGACATGGCTATGCACATGCGCCGACCGCATCAGCCGGACGAAATCGGTCGAGCCGACGCGGAACGAGCCTCGCGCAGGGGTCGGATGATCGGGATCGACCAGGAATTCCTGATGCTGCATGGCAGGTGACGTCCGGTTCCAGGCCGCGATCATAGCGGAGGCCAGCGGCTGCGCCAGCGCCCCTCCCTATCAGGAGTGCGGGATCGTATCGGGATTCGGCGAATTCGTACTTTACTCCCGCCTTAGGATCGTGGACGTTAGCCCCCGGAGGAAACTAGCCTGTTATGGGCTTGGAATGCCTCGGCGTTTCGGCCCCACATTTGGGAGATGATTCAATGGCAAGTCTGACGCTGCGTCAGGTGCAGAAGTCCTTCGGCGAGGTTCCGATCATTCGGGGCGTCGATCTCGAGGTCAAGGACGGCGAATTCTGCGTGTTCGTCGGGCCGTCGGGCTGCGGCAAGTCCACGCTCCTCCGCCTGATCGCCGGCCTCGAAGGCACGACCGAAGGTTCGGTGAAGATCGGCGAGCGCGACGTGACGCGGCTGGCCCCGGCCGAGCGCGGCGTCTCGATGGTGTTCCAGTCCTACGCGCTTTACCCGCACATGACCGTCGCCGAGAACATCGGCTTCGGCATGAAGATGGCGAAGATGCCGAAGCCGGAAATCCAGGCGCGCACCGCCAAGGCGGCGAAGATGCTGCACCTGACCGAACTGCTCGGCCGTCGTCCGGCCCAGCTCTCGGGCGGCCAGCGTCAGCGCGTCGCCATCGGCCGTGCCATCGTTCGCGAGCCGGACGTGTTCCTGTTCGACGAGCCGCTGTCGAACCTCGACGCAGCTCTCCGCGTGCAGATGCGCATCGAGATCTCGCGCCTGCACAACGACCTCAAGGCGACGATGATCTACGTCACGCACGACCAGGTCGAGGCGATGACGATGGCCGACAAGATCGTCGTGCTCTCGGCCGGCCGCATCGAGCAGGTCGGCTCGCCGCTCGAGCTCTACCATCGCCCGAACAATCTCTTCGTCGCGACCTTCATCGGCTCGCCGAAGATGAACCTGTTCAACGTCAACGTCTCGGAAGTCACCGGCGGCTCGGCCATCGTCAAGCTTCCCGGCGGTTCGACGATCGCGATCCCGACGCGCGGCGCCACGATCGTTCCCGGCGCCTATACGCTGGGCGTTCGTCCGGAGCATCTCACCATCGCCCCGACTGACACCGGCGTTCCCGGCAAGGTCGTGCTGTCCGAACATCTCGGCGGCGAGACCATGATCTATGTCGACGTCGAAGGCACCGAATCGACGGTCGTCAAGGCCGACGGCCTCGCCGGCCAGCGCGCTGGCGACAATGTCCGCATCATCGTCGACCCGCAGACCGTGCATCTGTTCGACAAGGACGGCCAGGCCGTCGTCAACGGCTCGCTGATCTGATCGACCCCTCAGGGTCACAAGCAGTCTGGAAGGCCCGGAAGCAACCGCTTCCGGGCCTTCTTCATGCCTAGGGGATGCCTCCCGGCGCCGCGGGCTTCGTCGGCGACGGTTGAATCCTTCCAAAGGAGACTTTAAGAAGGAACTTTAGCGCCTTGGTTCCGCCCGGCTCGGCGGTGCCTCTCGTCGAGGCGTCAGCGAGGGATGTCGCATGCGTCTTACCCAGCAAACCAGCTACTCGATCCGTGTTCTGATCTATTGCGCCGCGAATACCGAGGACAACAGCCGGATCCGCGATATCGCCGCCACCTACGGCATCTCCGAGCTGCATCTCTTCAAGATCATGCATGTCCTGGTCGAGAGCGGCTTCATCGAGACGATCCGCGGCCGCAATGGCGGCATCCGGCTCGCAAGGCCGGCACAGGAGATCAGCATCGGCGCCGTCGTCCGCGCGACCGAGAGCAATTTCTTCCTGACCGATTGCTTCGACACCGCCAATCGCGACTGTCCGCTGGTCGATTCCTGCGGCGTCAACCGCATCCTGTCCGAGGCGCTCAGCGCGTTCTTCGCCGTGCTCGACCGCTACACAATCGCCGATGTTGCGCGCGATCGCGGCCAGTTGCGCAGCCTGCTCGACCTCTCCACCGAGCCGATGCCCGCTTTTGCCGAGGCCCCGCAGCCGGCGCTCGTGTCCTGACCGATCGAGCGTGACATCGGCCGGCCGCCGCCGCCCGGAACAGAGGACAGGATGGACATTCGCGACATCCTCGGGCGGATCAGCCTCTTCGCCGATGCGACGACGCCCGAGCAACGGGCCGAGCTCGCCGCGCGCTGTCGCCTGGTGACGTATACCCGCGGCATGACCGTCATGACCGAAGGCGATTTCGGCGGATTCATGCTGGCGATCGTGACTGGCCGCCTCGGCGTGACCAGGGCGGCGGCACCCGCCCACCGCCAGGTGGCAACGCTCGGCCCCGGCGAGATCGTCGGCGAGATGTCGCTGCTGACAGGCGCGCGCCGCGCGGCGACGGTCACGGCGCTCGAGACTACGATCGCCGTCGAAATCACCAAGGTCGCGCTCGAGGCGCTGTTCATGCGCTCGCCCGACCTGCTCGATCGGATGGGCGGGCTGCTCGCCGATCGGCGCGCGCGGCTCGAAGATCGCGCCAGCGCCCGCGCCGGAGAGAGCCGCACCCGCGAGATCATCGAGGCGATGCGGCGGCTGTTCAGCCGCCAGCCCCCGCTCACCCCCTGACGAGCACCAGCGCCAGCACCATGGCGAGATAGGTGATCTGGTGGGCATATTGGTCGACGCCGAGGCCGCGCCAATATTGCCGGTCGCGAACGGTCCAGCCGGTGCGCGTGCCGATGACCGCCTTCAGCCAGTCGATGTGGTAATGGGCGATGAATTCGCCCGCCAGCACCGCGACCGAAACAGGCAGAGACGCGGGCAGCAGCAGGAAGATCGGAAGGCTCGCGGCCGCATGCAGCCCGGCATGACCGAGACCGGCGGGATGGCCGTAATGCCCCTTCATGGCGAGCTGGCGCTGCGTCTGGAGGAAGAAGTCGCAGAAGAGATGCTTCAGCTGGAGCAGCGCCAGCGCGGCGATCACGGCAAGCGCTGCCTCGTCCATTCCCGTTCCCGCACACCGTCGGACACGTTGCCGACGGCTGAAGGCTAGGGCGGATCGTGCGCCTGCCCTGTGACAGCGGTCACAGGCGCACGGCATTCGACGTGCAGGGAACAAGGCACCGCGCGATGGCGCGGCGCCTTGCATCTTTCCCGCGATCGGTCAGGCCGCTTCGTCGACCGGCGGTGCCATGGCGCCGGTCATGATCGCCACGGCATCGGACATCGAATGCTTCTTCGGGTCGATCACGGCGATGCGCTTGCCGAGCCGATGGATGTGGATGCGGTCGGCGACCTCGAACACATGCGGCATGTTGTGGCTGATAATCACGATCGGCAGCCCGCGTGCCTTCAGCCGCAGCATGAGTTCGAGCACCTTGCGCGATTCCTTGACGCCGAGCGCCGCCGTCGGCTCGTCGAGAATGACGACGCGGCTGCCGAACGCCGCAGCGCGGGCGACCGCCACGCCCTGGCGCTGGCCACCCGAGAGAGTCTCGACCGGCTGGTTGATGTTCTGGATCGTCAGGAGGCCGAGCTCGGACAGCTTCTGCCGCGCTTCGCGCTGCATGTAGCCGCGGTCGAGGGTCCGGAAGATCGTGCCGATCCAGTCGTCGCGGCGCTTTTCGCGGCCGAGGAACAGGTTGTCGGCGATCGACAGCGCCGGTGAGACCGCAAGATTCTGGTACACGGTCTCGATGCCGCGATTGCGCGCGTCGATCGGGCTCTTGAAGGCGATCGGCTGGCCGTTCAGGCGGATTTCGCCGAAATCCGGGATCACGGCGCCGGTCAGTGCCTTGATCAAGGTGGACTTGCCGGCGCCGTTGTCGCCGATGACGGCAAGGATCTCGTTCGGCATCAGGTCGAAATCGGCATTGTCGAGCGCGACGACGCGGCCATAGCGCTTGTTGAGGCCCCGGGCCTGGAGGATCGGTTCCGTGCTCATGCCGAAAGCTTCCTGATCCACTGGTCGATGGTGACGGCGACGATAATCAAGACGCCGACGGCGAAATCCTGCCAGAGCAGTTCGAGGCCTGACAGCGCCAGGCCGTTGCGGAACACGCCGACGATCAGCGCGCCGATCAGCGTGCCGATGATCGAGCCACGGCCGCCGAAGAGGCTCGTGCCGCCGATCACCACGGCGGTGATCGAATCGAGATTGGCGGTCTGCCCGGCCTGCGGGCTGACGCCGCCGATGCGGCCGATCAGCACCCAGGCCGCAATGGCGCAGATGAAGCCCGCCAGTGAATAGACGCCGATCAGCGTCTTGGTCGTGCTGATGCCGGCGAGGCGCGCCGCATCGGGATCATCGCCGGTCGCATAGACATGGCGGCCGAAGGCGGTGCGGTTCAGGATGTACCAGACGGCGAGCGCGACCAGCAGCATGACGATCGAGCCATAAGTCAGGACCCAGCCCTTGAGGAAGGTCCAGTCGAGCCCGAGCGTCTTCGAGAAGAAGTCGTAGGGTTTGAACAGCGACCCCGTCCACTGCAGGAACGGCGCCGCCTCCTGCATGTCCTGCGAGCGGATGGTCTCGCTCTTCGAATACCAGACATTGAGCGCGCCGAAGATGCTCCAGGTGCCGAGCGTCACGATGAAGGGCGGCAGGCGCAGCAGCGTGACGATGACGCCGTTCACCAATCCGCATGCCACGCCGCAGATGAGCCCGAGCGGGAACGCGATCTCGACCGGCACGCCATAGACGACCGCCGTGCGGCCCATCACGACCGAACAAAGGATCATGATCGCGCCGACCGAAAGGTCGATACCGGCGGTCAGGATGATCAGCGTCTGCGCGATGCCGAGCACCGCGATGATCGTCACCTGCTGCAGCACGAGCGAAAAGTTGAACGGCGCGAAGAACTTCCCGGGCGCCGCGATCGAGAAGATCACGACACCGATCAGGAGCACGATGAAGGGAATGCTGGTCGGATACTGATGCAGGAAGCCCTGGATCCGCCGGACAAAGCCGACATCGTTCTCGTCGAAGCTGGCGACCGACTGATCGGCGCCGGCGAGGCCGCTCTCGGCAGAAGCCGAGCCCGAAGCGTTGTCACTCATGCGGCGATCTCCTCCCCTGTCGCCCGATTGCGGGAGCCGCCGCTGCGGCTCCCGCTGTTCCTTCAAGGTCGGGCTGGCCGACCTTCACCTCAGCCCCAGCAGAGCTTCAGGCCGTCCTCGACCGAGATCGACGGCACGCCGTCGACCGGCTTGGCGGTGACGAGCTGCGCGCCGGTGTCGAAGAAGCCGACGGCCGGATCGATCGTCGGCAGCTTGCCGGCATGGATCGCCTCGAGGGCCATCGCAGCCATCTTCAGCGGATACTGCTGGCTGGTGGCGCCGATGACGCCAGCCTGGACGTTCTTGACGCCCGGGCAACCGCCGTCGACCGAGACGATCATGACGCTGCCGTCATCCTTGCCGACCGCCTTCAGCGCTTCCCACGCGCCGGCCGCGGCCGGCTCGTTGATCGTGTAGATGACGTTGACGTCCGGGCACTTCTGCAGCGCGTTCTCCATCGCGGTACGACCCTTTTCCTGGTCGCCCTGGCTGATTTCATGCGTGCAGATGCGCGGATCGGTTTCGTCGCCGATCTTGTTCGGATCCTTCACGTCGATGCCGAAGCCCTGCATGAAGCCCTGGTCGCGCAGATAGTCGACGGTAGGCTGGTTGGTGGCGAGGTCGAGGAACACGATCTTCGCGTCCTTGGCCTTGTCGCCCAGCGTCTTGGCGGCCCACGAGCCGATCAGCACGCCGGCCTTGCGGTTGTCCGTCGCGAAGGTGGCGTCGGCGGCGTTCATCGGATCGAGCGGCGTATCGAGCACGATCACCTTGAGGCCAGCGTCGCGAGCCTTCTGGATCGTGGGGACGATGGCCTTCGAATCCGAGGGAACGATCGCGAAGCCCTTGGCGCCGGCGGCGATCAGGTTCTCGATCGCCGCGACCTGGGCGTCGTTGTCGCCGTCGAACTTGCCGGCGGCGGTCTGCAGCGTGATGCCGAGTTCGGCGGCCTTGGCCTGGGCGCCTTCGCGCATCTTGACGAAGAACGGATTGGTCTCGGTCTTGGTGATGAGGCCGATGACCTCGTCGGCCAGCACCGGCATGGCCGTCAGCGTCAGGATGCTGGCGGCGAGCGCGATTTTCTTGAGCATGACTACTCCTCCCTGGTCGGTCCTCTTCATGTGCGCGCGGAGCGACCAGACCCCCGCAGCGCTTCCGGCTCCTCCCGGATCTCCTTGGCGGCCGCCCGGAGGCGACCGCGAAACTCAGGCTTCGACGACGAGGTCTCTCCCACCCCGATCGTCGTCCGCGCGGGTCAGGATCGAGGCGCGCGGCGAAAAACTGAAGAACATCGGCAGGCTGGCGGCGCCGATCGCGCCGGCATCGCGGCCGAACGAACCGCGCTGGAGCCGCGGCGGCCGCCTGGCCTCGGGTTTCGTCGCCTCGAGCGCGGCGGCGAGCCGTGCCAGCACGGCATCGATCAGCCCGGCATCGACATCGGCATCGACCACCACGAGCGGCACGTCGAGCAGCGAGATCGCCGACCACACCGCCGGCGCCAGCGCGTCGACCATGTCGTCGAGCCATTCGTCACAGGCCGCATCACCGCGCCGGATCGACGCCTCGAGATCGGCGGCACTCGCCGCGGCGACGCCATGGAAGGCGAGATGGCGCGCGAGCGCGTTCAGCGAGGCGCGCGTGATCAGGAGATCGCGGCCGTCGGCTGCCGCCGGCGCCGATGCGAGGCGACTCGGGGCGACCTGAAGCACGGCGACGTCGCCGGCATTGCCGTGGCTGCCGCGCAGGCAATCGCCATCGACGACGATGCCGCCGCCGATGGCCGGCCCGATGAAGAGATAGAGGAAGTCGTCTGCCGTCCGACCGATGCCGTAGAACAGTTCGGCGATGGCGGCGGCGCTGCCGTCATTCTCGGCAAAGACCGGAAGGCCGGTTTCCTCTTCGAGCCGCGCCGGAAAATCGAACACGTCCCAGCGCTCGAACGCGGCAGGCGGCAAGCCGAGCCGGCCGAGCCAGGCGCCGAGATTATAGGGCTGGGCAACGCCGATGCCGGCGAAGCGGGCGCGCGCGGCCGGCTCGAGCGTCGCGAGCAGCTCGAGCACGTCGCAAACCACCAGCTCCAGCGCCGCTTCAGGTGCCGGCAAGACCATGTCGTGGTCGCGACGGGCAAGAATCCGGCCGCCGAAATCGATGAGGACGGTCTCGATCGAGCGACGATCGAGGCGCACGCCGATCCCATACGCCCCGTCGGGATTGGGCCGCAGCATGGTGGCTGGCTGGCCGCGGCCGCCGCCATGACGCTTGCCGACCGCCTCGATCAGGCCGAGCTCGACCAGCTTCTCGATGATGGCGCCGATGGCGGTGTTGGTGAGGTCGGCGGCGCGGGCAAGGTCGGCCTTCGAAGCCTCGCCGGCGCGGCGGAGCCGCTGCAGGACGAGCCTCTCATTGTAGCGACGCAGCTGCGCGGAATTGCTCCCGCGCCCGTTGCCGAGCCTCTCCACCCTCGCCTCCCCCAGCCCGTTGCGGGCACGGCCTTTGCGGCCGCCTCATTAATTAAGTCTGGTGCAATTAATTGCTCGCGGCGGGTTGGAGTCAATCGCAATTCGTCGCTGCATCGCGGGGCGACACGCGGGCGAAATGCTGCGGTGCCTCAGCCGCGCTTGAATTCCGGCTTCAGCACGCGGTAGAGCCGGCGATAGCGCTCGAGCTTTTCGGCATAGCCGTCCGCCTTCGACTGATCCGGCGTGTAGGTCGCGAGTTCCGGTGGCGCGGTGCAGACCTCGTGCGGCTTGCGGCCGGTGACGGCGAGGATGGCGAGCCGCGCGGCGCCGAAGGCCGGCCCCTTGGCCCCGCCCTCATGGGTGACGATGGTGACGCCGAGAACGTCGGCGAAGATCTGCATCCAGAGCGGGCTGCGCGCGCCGCCGCCGATGGCACCCATGCGGGTTGGCCGCGTTCCGGCCGCGGCCAGCGCCTGCTGCGCATCGGCGAAGGAAAAGGCGACGCCTTCCAGCACAGAGCGGATCAGCGCCGTCTTCTCGGTCGCCGGATCGAGCCCGAAGAAGACGCCGCGCGCATAGGGATCGTTGTGGGGCGAGCGCTCGCCCGCGAGATAGGGCAGGAAGATCAGGTCGGACGAGGCTGACGGGGAGGCCTCGACCTCGCGGAGCAGGCGGCCGATATCCGCCTCACCGATCAACGCCGCCGCCCAGCCGAGCGCGCTCGCCGCGTTCAGCATCGCCGCCATCTGGAACCAGCGGCCCGGCAGCGAATGGGCGAAGGCGTGCACGAAGGCTTCGGGATAGGGTCGATAGGTCTCGTTGACGACGAAGAACTGGCCCGAGGTGCCGAGCGAGACGAAGGCGTCGCCCTCGTCCACCGCGCCGATGCCAATCCCGCCGGCCGCCGCATCGCCGCCGCCACCAGCGATGACGACGCCCTTCGGCAGGCCGAGCGCATCGGCGACCTCGGGCCGCAGCTGGCCCGCCGCATCCGACCCTTCGACCAGCGCCGGCATCGCCGACAGCGGCAGTTCGGTTGCAGCGACGATCTCCGGCGACCAGGCGCGCTTCGCCTCGTCAAGCCAGAGCGTCCCGGCCGCGTCCGACATTTCCGAGACATGCTGGCCGGTCAGTCGGAAGCGAACATAGTCCTTCGGCAGCAGCACATGCGCGACCTTCGCGAAGACGTCCGGCTCGTGCTTCGCGAGCCAGATCAGCTTCGGCGCCGTGAAGCCCGGCATGGCAGGAACGCCGGCGACGGTGCCGAGTGCCGGGAAGCGGCGCTCCAGCTCGGCGCATTCGGCATGGCTGCGGCCATCGTTCCAGAGGATCGCCGGTCGCAACACGCGATCCGCCTCATCCATGAGCACCGCGCCGTGCATCTGGCCAGAAAGGCCGATGCCGGAGGTGGCGGCATAGGCGGCCGGCGCCGCGGCGCGGAGCGTCGCCAGCGCGCGCACCGTCGCCTGCCACCAATCTTCGGGGTTCTGTTCCGACCAGAGCGGATGCGGGCGCGAAATCGCCAGCGGCTCCTCGGCCTCGGCGAGAATCAGCTGCGCGCCGTCGATCAGGAGCGCCTTGACCGCCGATGTCCCGATGTCGATGCCGATGAACGTGCTCATGATCCGTCTCCCCCGCTTTGCGCGATTTCAGGCTGCGAACCTCGCAGAGCCTCGCAAACTGTCAACCGGCGCAACGCCGCAACGCCCTTTCGCAACATGAGGAAATCGGTCCTCAGCGACTGTCAAAAAACGGAAATCGATCGCTGGTAGCAAGGCGCCGATCGGCGTTCACTGGTCTCGCATCCATCCGATGCCGCGGGAATTTGACCAACAGCTTGCACCGCGAAACCAACGCTAAAGCGCTGCGAATCCAAGCTTCGCAGCGGGCTCTCGCCCTCATGAAGGAGGCATCCGTTGACCCTCACGATCACGCTCCCAAGCGCCGCGCCCCAGCGCCGCACTGCCTGTCCAGGCCGCCGGAACGAAGACTGACTTCGCACATTGGTCGAGGCCGGCGCCATGGCCGACCCGGCATCTCAGTTATTGTTCGATCGCGGCCCGGTCCTTGCATGGACGGGTTTAGCGAAAGGAGGCACTCGGTGTTCGACAACTACATCATCGAAATCGACGACAAAGCCGCAGGCATTCTGGTGAAGTCCGGCCGCGCTTTCGTGTTCCACGCCCTCGAGCGGACCTTTGCCGCCCTCGAAGGCATGCTGTTCTCCGATGCGATCTCGGCCGAACGCGCGGCCCGCAAGGTGCGCCGCAATCCGGCCGGCGCCATGGCACTCGCCGGCGCCAAGTAGGGACGCGGAGAGAAGAGCCCCCGACTGCAGGGCCTCGCGCGCGGCCAGCGCGAGGCCTTCGACTGCCGGCCCCCGGCGCGCTATGCTGACCCCGTCGAGGGGGCCGAGCGCAGATTGATCTTCAACCATGACTTGCATTCTTCGGCGCAGGCCCTGATCGCGCGCGAGAGCGCTGCGTTCGAAGTCGCTCACCCGACCTCCCGCGCGCTTGCCACGATCGCACGGCAGAACTATCCGGGCGGCGTGCCGCTGCACTGGATGCTCGACTGGGCGACGCCGTTTCCGCTTTCCATCGTTGCCGCCCGCGGCGCGGTCGTCGATGACGCCGACGGCCACAGCTATGTCGACTTCTGCCTCGGAGACAGCGGCGCCCTGTTCGGCCACTCCCCACCCGCCGTCGCGAAGGCCATCGGCGAACAGGCGATGCGCGGGCTGACTGCAATGCTGCCCGGACCCGATACCGCCGCGGTCGGGCAGTTGCTCGCGCGCCGGTTCGGCCTGCCCTTCTGGCAGATGACGGCAACCGCGAGCGACGCCAACCGGGCGGTTATCCGCTGGGCCCGCGCGATCACCCGGCGGCCGAAGCTCCTTGTCTTCGATGGCTGCTATCACGGCCAGGTCGACGAAACCTTCGTCGCGATGGGCCCGCACGGGCCGCAGCCACAGGGCGGTCTGATCGGCCCGATTCCAGGCGCGACCACCGATACCGTGATCACCGACTTCAACGATCTCGATGCAGTCGAAACGGCACTGAAAAACCGCGACATCGCGCTGATTTTGACCGAACCGGCGCTGACCAATACGGGCATGGTCCTGCCGGAGCCGGGCTTTCTCGATGGACTGCTCGCACTCGGCCGGCGGCATGGCACTCTGGTCGCCTTCGACGAGACCCATACGATCTCGACCGGCCTCGGCGGCCACACAGGCGACAGGAGGCTCGCGCCCGACTTCTTCGTGCTCGGCAAGCCGCTCGCCGGAGGACTTCCGGCTGCCGTCTATGGGTTTACGGCAGAAGTCGAAGCGGCGATGCGCACGATCCAGGCCGAAAGGCCGGGCGGCTATAGCGGCATCGGCACGACACTCGCCGGCAATCTGCTGACCATGGCGGCGATGCGCGCCTGCCTGATGGACGTGATGACCGCCCCGGCCTACCGCCACATGACCGGGCTGGCGAGCCGGCTTGCCGCCGAGCTCGGCGCACTGTTGCATGGCCGCCGCCTGCCCTGGTCAATCGTCCAGCTCGGCGCCCGCGTCGAACTCGTCTTCCGGGCGCGGCCGCCGCGCACCGGCGCCGAGGCGCGGGCGGCGCTCGACGACGTCATCGAGCGGGCGCTCCATCTCTATCTGCTCAATCGCGGCGTCATTCTGACGCCGTTCCACAACATGATGCTGGTCTCGCCGGCGACGGGCGAAGGCGATATCGATCGCCTCGTCACGCTGATGGGCGAGGCATTCGACATTCTCACAGGCGCCGGCGAGGCCACCGCATGAAGCAATCCGATCCGCGCGAGGCCGAGGCCTATCTCGCCGCGCATCCCGAAACCGTGCAGTTCGAGGCCTTCATCACCGATCCGAGCGGCGTCCAGCGTGGCAAGATCCTGCGCCCGGAAGAACTCGTCGGCGCCTTCCGCCATGGCCGTCCGCTGCCTTGCTCGATCCTCTCGCTCGACATCACCGGCGCCGATGTCGAGGAGACCGGGCTCGTCTGGGACGAGGGTGATTCGGACCGCGACTGCGTCCCCGTGCCGGGAACACTGACTGCGGCCCCGTGGCGCGCGGTCCCCACCGCCCAGATGATACTGACCTCGTTCGAAAAGGACGGCCGACCCAGTGATGCCGATCCGCGCCATGCGGTGGCGGGCGTCGCGACGGCGCTCGCCGGCATCGGCTATCATCCGGTCGTCGCGATCGAGCTCGAATTCTACCTCGTCGACCGTGAGGCCATGCTGGCCGGCCGGCCGCGGCCGCCACTCGGCAAGACCGGCTTTCGGCAGGAGCGGCTGCAGGCCTATCTGATGCAGGATCTCGAGGACTTCTCGCCCTTCCTCGATGACGTCTATGCCGGCGCCAAGGCCATGGGCCTGCCGGCGCGGACGCTGATCTCGGAATATGCACCGGGCCAGTTCGAGATCGTGCTCGGCCATCGCACCGATGCGCTGCGCGCCGCCGATGACGCGATCCTCTACAAGCGGCTCGTCAAGGGCATCGCCGAGAAGCACGGCTATGTCGCGACCTTCATGGCGAAGCCCTATGCCGGCACAGCCGGGAGCGGCATGCATGTCCATGCGAGCCTCGCCGATGGCGAAGGCAACAACCTCTTCGCCGGCGATGGCGACGCCAATCCGCTGCTCAAGCATGCCATCGGCGGGCTGCTCGCGACCATGGCCGAGAGCATGGCGATGTTCGCGCCGAACGCGAATTCCTATCGCCGCTTCAGGGCCAATTCCTATGCGCCGGTCGGGCCCGCCTGGGCGATCGACAACCGCTCGGTGCCGGTGCGCGTCACGGCCGGCCCCCCCGCCGCGCGCCATCTCGAGCAGCGGGTCTGCGGCGCCGACGCCAACCCTTACGTGGCGCTCGCGACAGTGCTCGCCGGCATGCTCGAGGGGATCGAACGCCAACTCGACCCCGGCGCGCCCATCGTCGGCAACGGCTATGAGCAGATCGCGCCGAGCCTGCCGACGACCTGGCATGGCGCGCTTGCGGCGGCGCGCCAGTCCGACTTCCTGCCCAGGAGGCTCGGCGAGCGCTTCGTCGACATCTATCTCACGATCAAGCAGGCCGAATGCGAGCGGTTCTTCGCCGAGATCCCCGATCTCGATTATCAGCTCTATCTTCGCCTGGCATGAACGATGACTTAAGCTGATGCGCACTATCCTCGATAATGGCCGGATGAGGTCAGGCGGGGGCCAGATGCGCGGCATTGTCGACGACATTGACGAGACCATCGAGCAGGCGACGCAGTTCTGCGAGGTGCGCGACCTCCTGAGCGCCTGGCGCCTGGCCGAGACCGAGGAAGACGGCGTCCCGGACTGTGCCCGTTTCCTCGCCGGCCCGGCCAAGGCGACCATCGAACGGCTGCTGGTGCTCTCGGCGATCGACGACACGATGGTCTATGACCGCGTCGGCTCGGCGGCGGTCTCACTGTTCGGGCATGATCCGACCGGACGTCGCCTCAGCGACATGAAGAACCCGGGCGTCCTACCCTTCGTGAAGCGCTATCTCGACGCGGCCAAGGGCGAGCGGCCGCGGTTCACGATCCAGCACCAGATCGGGCTGAACTCGATCGGCACCAACGAACGGCTGCTGCTGCCGGTCCGCTCCGGCACGCTCAGGCAACTCGTCGTCTATGTGCGCAGCCGCGAGGAGGCGCGCGACCTGATGCGCACGGTGTTCAATGCAAGCACCGACAGCATCGCCGTGGTCGAGGCCATCCGCGACAGCACCAACCGGATCACCGACTTCATCCTCGTTGCTGCCAACGCCGAATCGGCAAGGCGCATGCATCTCGAGCCCGACAGCATGGTCGGGCGCCACATGACGGAACTCTTCTCATTCGCGCGGGACAACGGGATCCTCGCGCGGATGATCACTGCAGTCGAGACCCAGACCCGCGACGTGATGGAGGCCCGCTATCCCCAACATGGCGTCGTCGTCGAGCGGCAGCTTCGCCTCGTCCCGAACGGCGATCGCCTCACCATCACCAATGTCGATCTCGAACCGCAGCGTGCCGCTGCGCGCGCGATCGAGAAGCAGCGCAACGAACTGCTCACCGCCAACCGGCTGCTCGCCTTCCAGGCCGACGATCTCAAGGCCACGAACCAGGCGCTGGAGGAGACCGCACGGGAACTCCGCGCCGAGATCGAACGCAACCGCGCACTCGAGCGCGAGCTGACCCATCGGGCCCGCTTCGACGGTCTGACCGACCTGCCGAACCGGAGCTTCTTCGAGGCGCGGTTCCACGAGGCGATCGAGGAAGCACGCCGCAGCGGTCGCCGCGTGGCGCTCTGCATCCTCGATGTCGACCATTTCAAGGATATCAACGACCGCTTCGGCCACAATACGGGCGACGTCGTGTTGCGCGAAGTCTCGGCCCGGCTGACCCGCACCATCCGGTCGAGCGATATCGCCGGCCGGCTCGGCGGCGACGAATTCGCCGTCCTTCTGACGGATGCCGCTGATCTCGAAGCCGCCCATGCCGCGGTGCGCCGGATGCTCGCGGAGGTGATGCAGCCGCTGACGGTGCTGCGCCAGGACGTCCCCGTCAGCCTCAGCGTCGGCATCGCGATCTTTCCGACCGATGCCCATGGCGAAATGGAACTGATGGCGGCCGCCGATCTCGCCGTTTACAGCGCCAAGCGCGGCGGCCGCGCCCGACCTGTGTTCTTCGAGCCTTCCATGCGCGCCGAAGCCGACCGCCGGACGCGGCTGATGCAGTCGCTGGCGCAAGGCATCGCCGCCGGCGAGATGCGGCCGCACTACCAGCCGCTGCTCGATCTCCGCACGGGCCAGATCATCGGCTTCGAAGCGCTCGCCCGCTGGCATCACCCGAGCGAGGGCGTGCTGGCCCCAGGGCGCTTCCTGGAAGCCTTCGACGAGCCAGACCTCGCCTGCGCAGTCACGGCGGCCATGATCGACAGCGTCATCGACGATCTCGACCGCTGGCGCGGCAGTTCAATTCCGCCGCATGTCAGCATCAACGTGACCGCCTTCGACCTCAGGGCCGAAGGCTTTGCCGCCGATCTCGACGTACGACTCGCCCGCCGCGGCCTCTCGACGCGGCAGATCGCGCTCGAAGTCACCGAGACGACCGTGCTCTCGCGCGATGCGGAGCGGATCGCGATGACGCTCAACGAACTCCGCGCACGCGGCTTCTCGGTCGCGCTCGACGATTTCGGCACCGGCTTCGCCTCGCTGACGCATCTCATCACGCTGCCCTGCGATTCGCTGAAGATCGACCGGTCCTTCGTGACGGGTATCGGCGACAGCCCGAAAACCACGGCGGTGGTGCGGTCCATGGTGCAGCTCGCCGCCGCCCTCGGCCTCGACATCGTCGCCGAGGGCGTCGAGACGCGATCCGATTTCGACGCCATCCGTGCGCTCGATTGCCATCTCGTTCAGGGCTACCTGATCTCGAAGCCATTGCCGGCCGAGCATGTGCCGACCTTCCTCGCCGGCTTCGCGCCGCGACCGGCCATGCTGCGCAGCCGCCGGCTCAGCGCCTGAGACCAGCGCACAAATCGACAGCGTTGCAGCGATCTTGCGCTTCGCAACGGCGGCTTCTCTTGAATTATTCAAAATCTAATCTTTGATACCCGCATGATTGTCGGTTGATTATTCGCGGCATCTGCTGCAGTCATCGTTGCATCACCACGATTTACATTGGATCGATTACAGATTTCCACTTTGAAATCGTTCTCGACTGCTGGATAGGCTGCCATGACCCGACGAGCCCGGCTCGATCGACGAGATCTCGCTGTCGCCTCTCTCGTTCTCCTGACCGTCATGCAGGGCGCGGCGCCCGCGCTGGCTCAGGACGCGGCGGGCGCGGTCGCAGCAACGCTGCTGCCCGAGCGGCTGTCGCCCTGGACGATGGTGGCGCATGCCGACATCGTGGTGCAGGCGGTGATGGCGGGGCTCGCCTTCGCCTCCCTGGTGACATGGACGATATGGCTCGCGAAGACGCTCGAACTCCTGGCGGCCAAGCGGAAGGCCCGGATCGCCACGCGACGGCTGGCCGATGCCGAAAGACTCGATCAGGCGATGCGTACGCTCGGCGCGGGTTCGACCCGAAGCGGTCCGGTTGCCGAGATGGCGCAGGCGGCGACCTTGGAGTTTCGCCGCTCGGCCCATCTGCCGGCTGACGGCATCAAGGAACGGCTGGCGATCCAGCTCGGACGGATCGAGGCGCGGGCCGGCCGGGCAATGTCCCGCGGCACCGGGCTCTTGGCGACGATCGGCTCGACTGCGCCGTTTGTCGGGCTGTTCGGCACCGTCTGGGGCATCATGAACGCCTTCATCGGCATCGGCCAGACCCGCACCACGAGCCTAGCGGTCGTGGCGCCCGGCATCGCGGAGGCGCTGCTCGCGACCGCGATCGGCCTCGTCGCCGCCATCCCGGCGGTCATCATCTACAATGTCTTCGCCCGTTCGATCGCCGGATACCGCGCGCTGCTCGCCGACGCCTCGGCCGAAGTGCTGCAGCACGCCTCGCGTGATCTCGATCGGAACCGCATCGCCTCTGCCATGACGGGGAGGCCTGGAGGCGGACGGCTCGAGGGCCACCCGATGACCGTGCATCCGCTGGCGGCGGAGTAGATCATGGCCGTCTCGCTGAAGACCGGCGACACCGACGATGCGGCCGAGGTCTCCGAGATCAATGTCACGCCGTTCATCGACGTCATTCTGGTGCTGCTGATCATCTTCATGGTCGCTGCGCCGCTCTCGACCGTCGATGTCGCAGTCGACCTGCCTGTCTCGAACGCCGCGCCCGCCGAGCGGCCGGACAAGCCGCTGTTCCTGACCCTTCGCGCCGACCGAACCCTGGCGTTCGGTAATGACGACCTGCCGTCGGGCGGGCTGCAGGCGCGGCTCGACACCGCGACCGGAGGAGATCGCGGGCAGAGAGTGTTCGTGCGCGCCGATGGAGCGGTGGCCTATCAGGCGTTGATGGACGTGATGAACGAACTGCGTGCCGCCGGTTACCTCAAGATCGCGCTGGTCGGGATCGAAGGCCCCGCGCCGGCCATGCCGGCGGCACCATGACGACGCGGGCACGCTCGCTGGCCAGCGCCGGCGCCGCGGCGCTGCGCTGGCTCATCGCGGGAACCATGGTCGCAACGGCCCATGGCGCAGCGGTCTGGCTCGCGGTGGACTGGCAGCCGCGCGAAGCGGCAGCCAGTGAGCCGCCACCGGCGATGATGATCGAACTCGCCCCGCTCGCCGTGACGCCCGACATCGTGCCGATGCCCGCGCTCGCGGCGGCAGCAAGTGCTCCGAGCGAGCCGGCTCCGCAGCCGGAGGCAGCCGACGCGCCGGAGTCCCCCAAGGCTGAGCCCCCTCCACCACCAAAGCCTGAGCCGACGCCTCCGGAGCCAGCCTCCCCTGCCCCACCGCCGGAGCCACCGAAGCCACAGCAGCCGGAGCCGCAGCCGCAGCCGAGCCCGCCGGAGGCGCCCGCCCCTGACCCGTTGCCGCCCCCGCCCGAGCAGCCGAAGCCGGCTGAGCTCCCGAACGTCTCGCCTGCGAAGCCCGAGCCGCCCAAGGTCCAACCGGCCGAGCCCGAACCGCCGGAGGTCGAGCCCGCGAAACCTGACCCAAAGCCGGCCGAGGTGAAGAAGCCAGACGCGACCCAGAAGCCGGAAGACACGCCGAAGCCGAAGGCTGCCAAGCCGATCAGGCCGGCGGAACGGAAGCCCGCCGCGCCGCCGCGGAGCGCTGCAACCCCGCGCAGCGCCGATGCGAAGGCCGCCCTTGCGAACCGTTCGGCCGCGCCCACGGCCGGCGCCGGCGTACACTCTGTCTCGCCCGCCTCGTGGAAGAGCCGCCTGCTCGCGCATCTCAACCGCTACAAGCGCTTTCCGCCCGGCGCCCGGACCGGAGCTGCCTCGGTCGCCTTCACCATCGATCGCGGCGGCCGCGTGCTGGCGGTCCGCCTCGCGGGGTCGTCCGGCGACAGCCGGCTCGACGGCGAGGCGCTGAGCCTCCTGCGCCGGGCGAGCCCGCTTCCGGCCCCGCCGGAGGGCTTCGGTGGCGGGCGGATCGCGCTGACCGTGCCGATCCGCTTCAACCGCTGAGTCAGCCGCCCAGCGCCGATTGCTCGGCGGCGATGCGATCCATCAGCGCATCGCCGGCGCTCGTATCGGGCGCAGGCTCGGCGAGCCGACGCTTCAGGTGATGCAATGGCTCCGCGAGGATCGTGTCGATATCCTCGGCGCAGGTGAAGTCACCAGCGACGCGCTTGACCTTCGCATTGTCGAAGAGCGCGGCCCAGGTCTTGTCGCCCATCAGCGGCCCTTCCCATTCCGCGTGATAGCGGATGAGCGTATCGGTCGGCACATGCACGATCTTGGCCTCGACACCGAGCCCCGCAGCGATGGCGCGATAAATCTGGTCCCAGCCATGGCCGCGATCGGACGTGATGTGGAAGTCCTCGCCGATGGCGGCTTCCTTGCCGAACAGGCCGACGAAAGGCGCCGCGAGATCGACCGATCGCGTCAGCGTCCAAGGGGTCGTGCCGTCGCCGGCGACGATCACCGGCTTGCCGGCCAGCATGCGGCGGGCAACGGCGTCGCCGTCATTCATCATGGTCGGCAGGCCGTTGCGAACCGTGTGGCTCGGCCGGACGATGGTCCACGGCAAGTTCGTCGCGGCTTTCAGCTTGGCCTCGGCAGCGATCTTCGCCTGGCTGTAGGGCCAGAACGGATTGATGGTCGGCGTCTTCTCGGTGATGACGTAGTGCCGGGCCGGCTTCTCATAGACCGAAGCCGAGGAGATGAAGATGTACTGGCTGGTCTTGCCGGCGAAGACGCGGATATCCTCGTCCATCTGCTCGGGCGTGAACAACATGAACTGGCAGACGACGTCGTAGCGCGCGTCGCCGAGCCGGCTATAGCTCGCCGGGTCCTTCATGTCGCCGGTCAGGAGCTTCACGCCCTCCGGCAGCGGCTCGGACGAACGGCCGCGATTGAACACCGTGACGGCATGGCCGGCCGCGACCGCCCGCTCGACGCAGGGCAGCGAGATCTGGCCGGTACCACCGACAAACAGCACATTGAGCGACATGAAGGACTCCTCCCGGGGACTGCGGCGACGTTACGGCGGCAGCTGAACCGGTTCAAGCCGCTGCGTGCCAGAGCAACGCCGTTCCGCCCGGAGCGATCCCGGTTATGGCCTCTCAGCGCTTCCCGGTCGATGTCTTGCCCCACCAGGTGGCCGCCAGCGGCGCCCCGGCGACGAAGCTGTCGGCCGGCAGGAGATCGGCGATGCGCAGGCACTCGTTCCATTTCGCCATCCGCTCGGACCGCGTGAACGAGCCGACCTTCAGCTGTCCGGCGCCGAGCCCGACGGCGAGATGGCTGATCGAGACATCCTCGGTCTCGCCGGAGCGGGCGGAGACGATGGCACGCCAGCCGGCGGCCTTGGCAGCTTCGAAAGTCGTGACCGCCTCGCTGACGGTCCCCGCCTGGTTCACCTTGATCAGCACGGCATTGCAGGCACCGTCGGCAATCGCCCGCTGGACGAGCGCGGCATTGGTCACGAGGTAATCGTCGCCGATGATCTGCAGGCGGTCGCCGAAGCGGGCTGTGAACGCGCGCATGCCCGCGACATCATCCTCGGCCAGCGGGTCTTCGATCGAAGCGATGGGATAGGCATCGATCCACCGCCCGAGCAGATCGATCATGCCGGCCGAATCAAGCTCGGTGTCGTCCAGCGCCAGGCTGTAGCGGCCGTCGCGGCCGAATTCCGAGGCGGCGATATCGAGCGAGATGACGACGCGCCCGCCCGGCGTTTCGCCGGAGCGGTGGATCGCCTCGGTGAGCGTCTCGAGCGCCTCTTCATTGGAGGCGAATTCCGGCCACCAGCCGCCCTCGTCGGCGACCCCGGCGAGCCGGCCCTTCTTCGCCATGAGCTCGCCGGCGGCGAAATAGACGCCGCGTGTCACCTCCATCACCTCGTCGAAGCTCGCGGCGCCCGGCACCATCACCATGAAATCCTGGACGTCGACGCGCCGGCCAGCATGGGCGCCGCCGCCGAAGATCTGGATTTCCGGCAAGGGCAGCGACGGCACGGAGCCGTAATGGTCGGCGATGTGGCGCCAAAGCGGCTTGCCGGCAGCGGCTGCGGCGGCATGGAGCACGGCCAGCGAGACCGCGACCATGGCATTGCCCCCGATCGTCGCCTTGAGCGGCGAGGCGTCGAGCGCCACCAACGCGGCATCAATGCCGGCCTGGTCGGCAGCGTCGCGCCCGACAAGCGCCTTCGCGATGACACCGCCGACATGCTGGACGGCGCCGCGCACGTCCTTGCCGCCGAGGCGCGTTCCGCCGTCGCGCAGTTCCAGCGCTTCCCGCGTGCCGCGCGAGGCGCCCGAAGGGGCGATGGCGCGGCCGACGATGCCGCCGGCGAGCTCGACCTCGGCCTCGACGGTTGGATTGCCGCGCGAATCCCAGACGCGGCGGCCGCGGACGGCAGTGATCTCAACCATGGGTCTCGAATTCCGATCGAACGATGGCGATGAGCGCCGCGAGCCGCTGTGGCGGCCGGGCGACGAGCGGGATGGCGATGTGGCGGACGCGCGCACGCTCCGCCTCGTCCAGATATTCGACCGGAGACTTGCCGTCGACCCGCGCCAGCATCAACGCCGGCAGCAGCGCGGCAACGCGCGCCTCCAAAAGGTCGCGATCCTCGAACGTCGCGTCAGCGCGATAGGCCGCCCAGAAGGCCGCGACATCGTCCAGCAGCGCCGCGCGGATAGCCGGCACATGCACGGCCTTCAGCACGAGATGATTGAGGCAGAAGGCGACATCGAACGAAGCATCGCCCATGGTCGCGCATTCGGCATCGAGCAGGATCGGCCCTTCCTTCCGGACGAGAATGTTCTTCGGACTGACATCGCCATGGACCAGAACGGTCCGCGCCCGGTCGAGCGCCGCGGCGAGATCGTCGAGCCGGCCGGCCAAGGCGGGATGGCGGCTCGCCGTGAAGCCGAGATAGGGCTCGAGCCGCAAAGCGCGGAAATCCGCGGCATTGTCGAACGGAGCGCGGTCGAAGCCGGGGGCCGTCGAGGCGGCATGAATGCGGCCGAGCAGCGCGCCGACCGCAGCCGCCTCGCCCTGTGGCGGCTCGCCGGCGAGCAGCGACGCCTTCCAGAGCCTGATGCCGGGCCCGTCGAGATATTCCATGGCAAAGCCGTTCTCGGCGGCCGACCAGCCGAAGAGCGCGGGCACCGATCGCGGCGCCACGCCGCCGGCAAAGGCGAGCCAGGCATATTCGGCCCGATTGCGCCGCACCGGCGCGCGCCATTCCGCGGCAACCTTGAGCTTTTCCAGCGCGAATTTGACGCAAATCCGACGTTTTCCGAGATCCACGACACCGATATCCGAGGCGACGCCTCCGGCGAGCAGTTCCGCGCTCCGCACTTCGTCCGCCGTCGCGAGGCCGAGATCGGCGACGAGACGGCGGGCGCGCGTTTCAAACTCCTCCGATGCCGTCATGCCGAAACGCCGCCCCTTCGCGATCAGCGTTGCACGCGCTGCCACGCCGGCCCGGGATTGAAGCTCGTGATCGTCGGCGCGACCGATGGCGTGCTGGCGCCGAGATTGCGTTCATAGACCGCGCCACGCTGGTCGCAGAGGAAGGTCATGATGCCGCTTTCACCCCAGGCTACGGGATAAGCCAGCATGGCGTAGCCGGCGAGCAGCCGGTCCTTGACGAGATAGTCATAGGCGCCGCCAGGCGCCGACGACCCCTGCCGCGTCAGGATCTTGAAGCGATAGCCGTGATAGGCACGGGGAGCCGCCGGATCCTCGCCCACCGTCACCGCCGCAGCGACGATGCGATCGCCGAGCGGACTGCGGTCGCTCTGTGTCGCCGGGGCCCAATAGAGGCCGTCATGCTTGCCGGGCGTGCTGACCAGCCTGCGGGCGAATTGCTGCACCGGCTGGTCGTCGTGCAGGCTCTGGAAATACTCGTTCTGAGCCGCGACGTAATCCGAGCAGGCGCCGATCGCCGTCAGCTCGTTCTCGCCGATCGTCAGGTCGTTCACATGCTGCCGCCCGGCCGCGATGTCGAAGGTCCAGCCGGCGCCCTCGGGCTTCAGGGGGATCGGGAACCGCCATCCGCCATCGCCGAAGACGAGCACCTTGTCGCCGCCCTCGCCCGCCACGACCGACTGGCCACGGCTCGCGAGATTGAGGAAGTCGGCCATGTGGCGCGCGTCGACATCGGCATCGCCGCTCGAGAGCAACGAGCCGGCCTCACCGCCGAAGATGGCGTCGAGCTTGCCGCTGCCCGGCGCCTTGGCCGCCTCCACGAGCGCGGCTGCCGCCGCCTCGGGCGTCTGAAAGGCCTGCTGCGCGAAGGCTGCGACCGGCATGAGGGTCAACGCACCGAGAACGAGCGCCGCCGTGATCGTTTCAATTTTCCGCATGATCTGCTCCCCCTCAACGCCTGCCGCCGCGACCGCCGCCGCCGCCATGCGGCATCTGCGGACGCCCGCCACCGCCGCCACCGCCGCTGAACGACCGATTGCCGCCTGCGGGCCGCGCAACAGATTGCCGGCTGGCCGCGCCGCGATTGGCCATCGCCCCCGATGCGCCGCCGAAGCTGGCGCCGCTGAAGGCCGTATTGCTGGCGGGACGCTGCGGCGCCGGCCGCTTCTGGGCCTGCGCAGGCTTCTGGATACCGCCGGCCGGCTTCTTCAGGTTGGCCGCATTGGCGCCCTTGCCTGCCGCGGCATTCTTGATGCCCTCGGCCTTTCCTGCAGCCGCCGCCTTGCCCGCGCCTGGGCCGTTGCCTTTGCCCTTGCCCGACACCGCAGCGCCTGCCGCGGCCTTCTTGCCGGCGAGATCGCCGGCGGCTGCCTTGCCACCGCCGATGCCGTCGGCGCGGTTCGCGCCTGCGGCGCGGTCGCCCACATTCGGACGGGAGGCGATATCAGGCCTCGCAGCCGCGCCCGGCCGAGCCGCCTGTCCTGCGCCGGGACGCGCGACGCCACCGGCACCGCCGGGGCGCCCGGCAAGGCCCGGCTTCGAGCCCTGTCCCGGGTGATATTTGCCGGGATCCGGCCGCCAGGGGCGCGTATTGCCGGCGCCGATATTGATATCGTTGCCGATATTGATGTTGCCGTTGTTGATGCCGCCGCCAAAGCCCGGCCGATAACCCGGATAGCCCGGCCAGCGCGGCGGATAGACCCAGCCATGACCCCAGTCCCAGGCATTGTCGATGGCGATGCCGACGGCGACCGCCGTTCCGAAAGCGATCACGCCCGCGGCGACGGCCCCGGAATTATCGTAGTAGACGGTGGCCGGATCATAGACCGGCACATAGATGACACCCGGCTCGGCCGGCTCGATCACGACATAATCATTGACGACATTGCCCGGCCCGGGCTGCTGCTGGACCGTGACCGTCTGCTGCGGCGTCGACTTGAGCGAGCCGGCCTTCTGCGCCTCGCGCCGGAGATCCTGGATCACAGCGGCGACATCGTCCGGCTGGTTCACGAAGGCATCGCCGAGATCGCTGGTCGCGTCGAGATTGGTGTTGAGCGCTTTGATGATGTCCGGAAAGCGCACCAGCGCCTTCACGGACGGGTCCCAGCCCTGCGCATCGGCGCCGGAGAAATCATCCTTCTTGACGGCCGCCTCGTTCTTGTCGAGCCAGCGCGCCGCCAGGACGATATCGACGGGATAAGCGGTCGCCGGCAGCAATTGGGCCAGCAGCGCATCGGGATAGAGCGCGATCGGCGCGAGCAGCTTGCGCAGTTCCTCGGTGGTGAACGCCGCATCGGCCGGCACGGCTTCGGCCGCCGCATCGGCCGGCGCAGAGACCTCGTTCGCCGGCGCCGCGACGGGTGCAGCCTGGTCGGCCGCAGCCTCCGCAGCCCGCGCCGGCGCGCCGAACGCCAGCAGCGCGACAGTTGCGAGCAGCAGAAGCCTTGCCCGCGCAAGGCGTGATCTCGACGTCCACAGACGCATTTTCTTGTTCCCCCGAACCGACTTCTTGCCGCGAACCTAGCATCAATGCCGAGCAGTTGTCGCGGATGCCGGCAATACAGTCGCGATGACTGTCCGACTATCGCGCCCGCCACAGGCAAGGCCGCATTGCGATGGATCAACCGCGCCGGCGAAAGACCTTTGCGGGACGTGACGACGCCAGCGGCGCCCGACGCCAAGGCAGAAGCGCGCAAACGGACGCACTCCGCTCCAGGCGGACGACAACTCAACACTCTCGGGGGATTTGGCGATGGTCGGAGTGGCAGGATTTGAACCTGCGACCCCGTCGTCCCGAACACAGGGCATAAATTCTAAATGATTGATTTTACAGCGCAGTCGTTGCGTGATTTCCCACTTCGTTCACGGGCGTAACCGCTCAATCTTGGGCGAACCTTGGGCGGGCCCGGCTTTGTTCGCCTGCTTCCGCACCAACCGCGCCCGCTCTTTCGACCGATCGAACGCATCGCCGGCTTCGGCCTGAAAGTCGGGGTGGAAGTGGTAGTAGTGCGCTCTTAGCACTTCCTCAGTCATACCGAGATAGTCAGCGGCATCGCTCAGCGGCATGCCGCCCTGCATCGTCCAGGTCGCCGAGGTGTGCCGGAGGACGTGCGGCACGACGTCTTCGCCAAGGCGCGCGTCGCCCCGCATCCCGGCCCATGCCGTCCGGATCTTGTCGGCGAGCGGCTTGCCGTTCTGGTGGATGACATAGGTGACCGGCGCCGGATTGCCGTCGGCATCGGTGCGAGCCATGTCCATGGCGCGCCACCGCCGCAAATGCGCCACTAGGCGCGGCGGAAGTCGTACGGGAGGCTGGCGCTTGGCCGTCTGTCGCTCTTCGTCGCCGCGGCGATAGAACAGCCCGCGCTCTACGTCGATATAAGGCTCGACGGTCGACGGAATCCACCGGGCGCGAACGATGGCCATGTGGCGGGTGCCCGTGTAGATACCCGTGATGATGAAGCGGCGGAGGTGCTTGCGTCTGGTGCGCACCTGCTTCCGCACGCCGCCGCTATGCTTGCTGCTGCTTTTCTGGTCCGGGATCTTCGCCACGCGGCCATCGGCATCCTTGCGCCAGCCGAGGCATGCTAGCAGCGCCTCCGCAGCCTCCGTACGCGTCAGCCAGCGAATGCGGCCGGTATCGGCCTTGGGCGGCAGACCGACGACGGGAACGGCATCGAGGAGGAACTCGGCATGGTAGACGCCAATCGCAGCTCGCAGCGTTTCGAGTTCGCGCCGCGCAGTGCTGATCGAGATCGCCTTGGCCTTCTCGGCGCCAGCGCGACGGTTCTTCTGCGCAGTCCGCCAGCGGACATAGTCCTTGCAGGTCGACGACTTGACGTCGCCGAGAGTCTTGGCCCCCCACCATTCCATGAGGCGCTCGACGCCGAACAAGAGGTGCGCATAGCCTTCGATCGCGCGCCGGTCGGCGCCCTCGCGCAATTCCTTGTGGCTGGTATAGAAGCTAAGGACGTCCGCGACCATGACAAGGCGCGGATCGTGCGCGCCTAGCGTCGTCGCGTGCTTGCCGCCGATATAAGCCGCAAGCGCTGCTTCTGCTGCCGCAAGTTCTTCAGGGCCGCTACCTGTGCTGAGCTCGACGCCGCCGGTGTCGAGGATGACGTAGGTGGCGGGACGCCCGGCGCGCTCGCGGAGAAAGAGCCTTGGTCCCTTAGCTTTGCGCGACATGGCCTAATCAGCTTCCCGGTTAGCCTGGGTTCGCTTATCCTTGCCGGCAATACGCCATTAGGCAATACGACAGTGACATGTCATGAAGTTTCAGATCGATTTTCGATTTCATCATCTCATCTTTCAGGGAGGCAGGTTAGGCTCGGCGCGATCTCACGGATCGTGAATGGGCGCTGGTAGGGGCATCGCTGCCGGCCGAGCGTGGTCGATGTTCCCGGCCGGATTTGGACGACCACCGCTTTCTGAACGGAATGCTCCATGTGCTGCGGGTTGGCCGTCCCTGGCGCGATATGCATGAGCGCTATGGCAAATGGAATTCGGTCTATGTCCGATTCCGCCTATGGGCCGAGCAAGGGGTCTGGGACGCCTTGCTGGAACGGCAGCACGTCCACGCAGTCTCCGGCGAGGGCACGGGCGAAGCCCCGCGGCCCGAGCCCGAAAGCCGACGCCCATCTTAAATCCGTCGCCTTATCTCCCGGGCCACCAGCATACCGGCTACAGTCCCCGACAAACTCGCTTCTGCCCTGCGTCAGGCATCGTATCCGCGTGCCACCAGCCTGCAAATCGGCGCCACGCCCGGCCCGCAATCCTGCAAATCTGGCGCCTGGCCAAAGTCCCGCGCCACCAGCCCGTAGCCAGCCAAACCGCTGCATCGCGACAGCGGCCCCGACTGTCGGACGCTCTCTCAGGCCGCTATCAGCTCCACAGCATCTGCCCAGGCTCCGCCGCCCCCTCGGGGCGCCAGGGGCGCATAGGCAGGCGCACGTGGCGGATCGTCGTCGTCATCATCTCTGCGCAGGCGCCATGGCGCCGTCCAGCGCCGCCTGCCGACGCGCCCGACGCGCTGGAATCGGGGAGTTTGCCACCCGCTACGCTGCGCCGGATTGGCGATGGATCCTCCTTCTGCGTCCAGTGCCCTGAGGGCCGAAAGGATAGCGTCGAGACTGACGATAGAACCGTCGGGGATGTGGCGCACGGTCGGCACGCCGGGAACCGCGTTGCGGTCCCTTTGTGATGTCCGGCCTATGCAGGGATGACTTCGTCGCCCGACTGGGGGGCGACGAGTTTGCAATCATACTCGATGGCCATTCACGCTCGGATGCAATGGGCCTTGCCCACAGGTTCGCGGCGGTGCCAAAAGCCATAACTGGCAATGAGTTCGGCTCCATATTCGCTAGCGGGGGCATTTCGCCCTTTACTCCCGGGGATGGTCTCGAGAGCGTCCTCAGCCGGGCCGACGAAGCCCTTTACGCGGCCAAGCGCGCCGGCAAGGGAACTGTGCGGATGGACGGTTGATCCATCGTGCACAGATGCGGTTGCCTGCTTCGCAAGATGCCTTTGCCATCGCACCAGTCACTACCGTGCGGCTGGCCGAACACGACGGCTTTGTTTGTGGACCGGGCGTTGCGCCTGTACCAGCTGCTGCAGGGCGTTGAGGTCTTCGACGCGGAAGACGCCCATGCTGCCATCGCTGTCCTCGAAGGCAATTCGGCCATCAGGATTGTCTTCACCGACATCGAGATGCCCGGAAGCATGGACAGGTTGAAACGGGCGGCTGTCGTGAGCCATCGCTCGCCGCCGGTCCGGATTGTCGTCACATCGGGGCGCTATCTGACTCGAAACACCGAAATGCCCTGGGTCAGCCTGTTCCTGGCAAAGCTCTATGACCCCGAGCGACTGGCGCGATCATTGCGGGAGTTGGTCGCGTGACCGATGGGTCGACGAGCGCTTCGACCTGGATAAGCGTCGCAATACCAATCCGGCAGATACTTATCGAACGATGCCTACATCTTGGCGGTGCGGAGATTGCTGACCTCCATGACGATCACTCCGGCTGCGATCGTCGCCAGCCCGACCAGACGCAGGACGTCCACCGGTCGCTTGGCCATTCCGAACAGGCCATACTGATCAACGGCGGCTGATGTCGCGAGCTGCGCGATCAGGATAAAGGCAACGAAGCTTGCAGCGCCGAGGCGCGGAATAATAATCGTGGCCGAAAGGGCATAGAAGCCGATCAGGATTCCGGCGCCATAACTGACCGGGGCGGCGCCGCCGAGCTGCCCGGCTGTCGGTAGCCCAGGCGAGCGAGATCTGGGCGGGCGTCGCGCCCTTGTCCGCGGCGATGCTCTTCCGCAGATCGACGAGAGCCTGGTTGGCCTCCATGGCCTCCGGCGTGAAGCGCGGCAGAATGCGGCGGAAATCGTTCTCGGCGAGCTTGCTGTCCTTGCCCATGGCGCCAGTCAAGAAACCCTTGCCGAGCGGGCTGTAGGGAACGAGGCCGATACCCAGTTCCTCGCAGGCTTCGAGGATGCCATTCGTTTCCGGGCCGCGGGTCCACAGAGAATATTCGTTCTGCAGCGCCGAAACGGCTTGAACCGCATGCGCCCGGCGGACGGTCGCCGCACCCGGCTCCGACAGGCCGAAATACCGCACCTTGCCGGCCGCGATCAGATCCTTGACCGCGCTTGCCACGTCTTCGATCGGCACATTCGGATCGACGCGGTGCTGGTAGAAGAGGTCGATGACATCGACGCCGAGCCGCTTCAGCGAGGCATCGGCGACCGCCTTGATGGTGTCGGGCCGGCTGTTCAGCCCCGCCTGCCTGCCGTCGACGATGTTGAAACCGAACTTGGTGGCGATCACGACCGGGTCGCGCACCGGACGCAGGGCCTCGCCGACGCCTTCCTCATTGGTGAAGGGACCGTAGATCTCGGCCGTGTCGAAGAAGGTGACGCCGAGATCAACCGCACTGCGGATCAGCGCGATGCTGTCCGTTGCCTCCAGCGCGACGCCGTAGCCGAAGTTGAGCCCCATACAGCCGAAACCGATCGATGACACCTCGAGGCCGCCGCTGCCGAGAGTACGCTTCTTCATGATGTTGCCTCTCCCTTTGGGGCGGCGACGGCAGATACATCCGGGGCGAGAGGGCCGAACCGGTACGAAGCAGTTACGCCGCCATCCATCAAGACGTCGCTCCCGGTGATGAAGCCGCCGTCCGGCCCCATCAGCAGGGCGCCGACATGGCCGACTTCGTCGGGCGTTGCCGCCCGGCCGACCGGACTGAGATTGATCATGCGCTGATAACCTTCAGCGCGCGGGCCCGTGAGCTCGTCGCGCGCAAGCGGCGTCATGACTATGCCGGGACTGATCGCATTGACCCGCGCGCCGCGCTGGCCCCAGCGGACTGCCTCCGCCATGACACGAAGCACATTGCCGCGCTTCGCGAGCTGATAGGCATGCAGTGAGTCCGTCACGCGCTCGGGCTGCAGCATCGGCAGGGCAAGCAACGCCTCGGCTGGGGTCACAGCGAGCAACCGGTCCTCGTCGGAGGTCAGCGCCCCGAGGCGATGTCCGGACTGCGAGGCGATGACGACGGCCGAGCCGCCGCTGGCGATCACGTTGCCGAAAAGCTCGAGCAACACGGCCGTGCCATAGAGATCGACATGCAGGATGGTCGCCGGCGCTGCCTGAGACGGCGAAACCCCCGCCGCATGGATCAGACCGACCACGCTGCCGAGTCCGGTTGCGGTCGCCACGAGCGCGGCGATCGAGTCGCGTCTCGCAAGATCGACGCTGGTGGTGCTGACGTCGAAGCCGGCATCGGCCAGCACGTCGGCGGCCTTGTCGGCATTCTCCTTGCGAAGATCGGCCAACAGCACGTGCCGACCAGCGCTGACCCGGCGGGCGATGGCCTGGCCGATAGAACCCGAGCCGACGACGACGACGACATCAGTCATGATCGACCTCCGCGGCCGGCTCGGCGCCATATTGCGCATCGCTGACAGGTTCCATCCAGTCGGCCGACTTGCCGTCCTCAGCCTCCTGTACGGCGATATGCGTCATGGCCGTGTCGAGCCCGGCGCCATGCCAGTGCTTCTCGCCAGACTCGAAGCGAACGACATCGCCCGGCCGGATGACCTCGATCGGACCACCCCAGCGCTGGACCCGCCCGCAGCCGGCGGTGACCATCAGCACCTGGCCGAGCGGATGCGAATGCCAGGCCGTGCGCGCTCCGGGCTCGAAGGTCACGGCATTGGCGGCCGCCCGAGACGGCGGGGCCACCGCAAAAAGCGGATCGATGCGCACCGTACCGGTGAACCACTCGGACGATCCCCGGCCGGAGGGTTGAGACCCTGCGCGTTGAATATCCATCGACATGCCTTTCGTTCGTAATCGGCCGTTGCCGACCTTGGAACGAACCGTAGTCTCTTCCCGAATTAGCGATAAGCCGCTATTATCGGCATGAACTTATGAGAGGACTTCCTGAATGCCTCAGGCTACTCTCAATGATCTCCAAGCCTTTGTGGCCGTTGCCAAGGCCCGCAGCTTCACGCGGGCGGCGGCGGAGCTCGGCGTGTCGCAGTCCGCGCTGAGCCACACCATCCGGACCATGGAGACGCGCCTCGGGATCCGCCTTCTGGAACGAACGACGCGAAGCGTGGCTCCCACCGAGGCGGGGCAGCGCATGCTCGGCCAGATCGGGCCCCATCTGGCGGAGATCGAGGCTGAGCTCGAGGCGCTGACGACCTTTCGCGAGCGCGCTGCCGGCAAGATCCGCATCAGTGCCAGCGAACATGCGCTCAGAACCGTGCTCTGGCCGAAGCTCGATCGCTTCGCCAAGGACTATCCCGACATCCAGGTCGAGGTGGACATCGAAAATGGGCTGATCGACATCATCGAGCGCGGCTTTGACGCCGGCATCCGGCTCGGTGAACAGGTTGCCAAGGATATGATCGCCGTGCGGATCGCGCCGGACTGGCGGATGGCGGTTGTGGCGTCGCCAGGCTACTTTCTCGGCAGAAGCCGCCCGGTGACGCCGCGCGATCTGACGGACCAGAACTGCATCAAGCTGCGATTGGTCAGCTATGGCGGCTTCTATGCCTGGGAATTCGAAAAGGACGGCGAAAGGCTGAATGTCCGCGTCGAGGGACAGCTTGCCTTCAACAGCAGCATCGCCGGCATCACGGCCGCCCTCGCCGGCCATGGCCTCGCCTGCGTCCCGGAAGAGGACGCCCTGCCGCATATCCGGTCCGGTCGGCTGGTTCAGGTGCTCGCCGACTGGATGCCGACCTTTGCCGGACATCACATCTATTATCCGAGCCGCAAGACGTCGCCCGCCTTCGATCTGTTCCTAAGCGCCATCCGCTATCGCGAAATCGAGGAACCACATCGGCTGCTCTGAAGGGCCGCTGGCACCGCCGCGTTGTGGCGGTTTCAACTCATCGCCTCGGCCCAAACTCCTCTACCCCGTTCTAGACCCGGCATATGTGTGATAATGTCCTTTATCACATATACCAACCAGAGCAGGGGGCCTGCCATGACGTCGATCCGGAGCGTTTCATGAAACAGCCCGTCGCGGTGGTCGCACCGGCGTTCCAGGCGCCTGCATTGGTTACGGCGGCCGGTCCGAAGGCCAAGCTCCATTTCCTTGAGTTCTTCGCAGCCGATCTGCGCAATCGGAACACCCGCCGCGGCTATATGCGGGCCGTAGGCGAGTTTCTCGACTTCTGCGCGGCGATGGGCGTGACCTCGATCACGGAGATCCAGCCGCTGCACGCTGCGGCCTATATCGAGTGGCTGACGAAAGAGAAAGCGACGCCCACCGCCAAGGCGCGTCTGGCAGCGGTTCGGCGCCTGTTCAACTGGCTGGTGCTGAAGCAGGTCGTGCCCGAGAATCCCGCCGCTTCCGTCCGCGGCCCGACCTACAGCGTCAAGAGCGGCAAGACGCCGGTACTGGCGCCCGACGAGGCGCGGCAGCTCCTCGATGCGATCGATGTCTCGACGCCGGTCGGCCTGCGCGACCGCGCCCTGATCGGGCTGATGGTCTATTCCTTTGCCCGCATCGGCGCCGTGCTGGCCATGAAGGTCGAGGATGTGTTCGTGCAGAACCGGCGGCTTTGGGTCCGCCTGCACGAGAAAGGTGGCAAGCTGCATGCGATGCCCTGCCACCACAATCTCGAGACCTATCTTCAGGCCTATATCGAAGGCTGCGGCCTCGCCGGCGACCCCAAAGGCTCCCTCTTCCGCACGATCGGCCGGGTCAGCAACAAGCTGACCGCCACTCCCCTCGCCCAGCCCAATGCTCATGCCATGGTGCGGCGGCGGGCGGCTGCCGCCGGGATCAAGACCAAGATCGGCAACCATACCTTCCGCGCCACCGGCATCACCGCCTATCTCAAGAATGGCGGCGTGCTCGAGAAGGCCGCCGCCATGGCGAACCATTCATCGACGCGGACGACGCAGCTCTATGACCGGCGGCGGGATGAGATGACGCTGGATGAGATCGAGCGGGTGCTGATCTAGAACGAGCCTCCGATGCCCGCGGGAAGCATTGTTCCTGGTAACTTGGGATCAGACGGGATGGAACGGACGACTGAAACAGAGATTGCCGCCCTTCGGCAAATAGGCTGGGACTTCTGGGATCCGATCGGCATCAGAAGTCCAGACAGTGATGATTGGCGTGGGCCTGCGGCGGACGAATATGACGCCTACATGCTGAGTGTCGCCGCGCAGCTGCGCGGCGGGGTGTCCGAAGAGCAGGCAGCCAACTACCTCGACCAAATCGCATCCGACTATATCGGGCTCGGCACCGGAACGGCTGAGGCACATGCCGCTTCTGTGAGGACAGTTGCCGCTATTGCCGAATATCTGCGTGGTCAATCGCCGAGAGGGATGTGACTGACAAGCGCCGTGGGTCGCTTCAACGAAGCTGAAGACGCCACGCCCGCCTGTCGGCCTCAAGGGCAAGGTGAACGGCCTCATGGCCGCCCTTGACCCCGCCATGCGGTCGCGGCAGCGGCTTGGGAAGGCAAAGGCCCAGGTCTGGGCCATTGCCCCGATCGACAGGAAGAGGCCCGTGTCACCCGCTCGAGGCACGGAGGAGTTTCCGAAGGGGCTTGCCCCTTGGCGCACGCGCCGGTTTTCTCCGGCCGGACCCTACCCGGCCGGCCAGAAAACCGAGCGCCGCATCGCCCCACTTCTGCCAATGCGTACGCGTTGGGGCGATGGGTAAGTGCGCTGCTAGAGGGGCTGGAAAGGACGGGAATTCCGGTCAGGGCGCGGGTTTGCTCGGCAAACCCATAAGTGCGCCCTAGCCAAAGAGAACCGCTCTAACTCGCTGACGGCTGTCGACGCTCTGACGATTGGTCGATTAACAGAAATTGTAACGGATGGACGGACACCCATGCGACGTCCTGCAATTCATAGTAGCAGCTCCGCAAAACCCGATTACATTGCCTGCTGTCGTCCTTCTCGGCGACCATTCTGAAGGGGGAGTTCATGAAAGCATTTCTCTCGCATAGCAGCAAAGATAAGGCTTTCGTTAGGCGAGTCGCTGAACTCCTCGGAACTGCTCAATGCGAATATGACGAATACACATTCGATCATACGCTTAACGTCGAAGCAATACGAGCCGCCCTCAGAAGATCATCACTTTTTGTATTATTCTTGTCTGATAATTCAATGAACTCATCATTCATTGCCGAAGAACTTCGCGCGGCGTTAGAGAACCGCGGACGAGGCCTGACAAAGCAAATACTTATCATAGCCCTCGACAATACGTCGTATCGGTCTCTTCCGCTATGGTTGCAGGACATCAATATTGTTTACAAGCTGACTGGTCCGTCTGCCGCCGCCAACAAGATACAGGCGGGCCTCCTCCAGCTCGACATCGAGGGCTCGAGAGCCCCCACAATCTATGTAGGTCGAGAGGAAGATGAAAAGACGATAAGACGAGCCCTTGCCGCTCCCCCAGGAGTTGCCCCCACTTCACTCCATATGGTTGGGCACCGCGGAGTCGGGCGCCGCACCCTTCTCACACGAGCGTTAACTGCTCTTTTCCCGGGCGCAATCGAGGCCTATATCCAAATTAGTGTTGGGCGATATGACGGGCTTGATGAGCTATACCGTCAGCTTCACGATCATCATCGAGTGTGCTCCGTTCTCGATCGAGCCCATCAATTTCAGACATTCTCGCGCCTATCGCCTCAAGAAAAACTGGACGCGGTCTATGCCATTGTCGACGCAATGGCCGACGCAGGGGAAATGATCCTCTTTATTGATGACGGCGGCGTTTATGACGATTCTGGACGATATCAGGCCCATTTCAGCGCAATAACTCGTCGATACTCCTCATATATTCAACCCGTTTTTTCTTTTATCCAAACGCGCATGATGTCCTTCGCATCGAGACAAGATCATCCGCATTCATTTCACCTACATGTAAGGCCACTTGATTCGGATTCATCGAAAGAATTGCTTAGCTTTTCTCTTAAAGCTGCTGGCATCGACTTCTCCGCCGAGGAACTCAATCTCCTTTCTGAATTAACTGACGGACATCCATTTAATATACATTTCGTAACAAAATTTGCCTTGGAATATGGGATACCATCGCTGCTGGCCGACCCCCATGATCTCATAGAATGGAAATATAAACGGGCTGAAGACTTCATTAGGCAGGTGTCGTTTAGCGAGACCGAGTGCGATATCATCGTCGCCTTGACTGAGTACCGCTTGTTGCCTCTCGAGTCACTCGCTAGAGTAATTTCTGTTGATCTCCCCGCCATATCAAAGGCGACACGTAAGCTAGAGGATTTCTGCTGTATCGACTTGCGAGATGGATATTTTCAGGTCTCGCCTCCAATTAAGGAGGCCATTCGACGGGACAAACGCTTCGATCGCTCGGACATCTGGAAAAGGGAGCTGGGTAATCGCATCTGCGATCTTGCAGATGAGTACACAGATGATGATGATATTTCTGTATCGCTCATAGATACAGCGATCGTGGCCGCCATAAGAGGTAGTAAACCAACTAGATTTATATCTAATTTCGTTCTTCCGTCTCATTATTTGTTGATTGCTCGAGAGTATTATGACTCTAAGAAGAGTAAATCTTGCATGGAGTTTTGCGAGAAAGCATTCGACATGCGGGCAAATTTGACGCTCGACGCTCAAATAGAAGTTCTAAGGCTGTGGGGGTTGTCAGCGGTACGCTCTCAGAATGACCTAGCCTTTAGTCGCGTCATGGCTGCCATTGGCGAATATACGCACATCAGCGCTCGACGTGTCTCATGGTTCTTGAAAGGTTTTCGACATCGAGTACGAGGAGAGTTGGACGAAGCGGAGCCGATGTTTTTAGAGGCATGGAAGCTATCCAAGGACAATCAAAGTATTAATCGCGAGATTGCTGGATTATATGTAAAACAAAAAAGATACAATGAGGCTGATAGCTATGCTAGGGCGGCATATAGGCAATCTCCGACCAATCCATATCTGATAGATATGATGGCGGAGATCGTGCTGGGAAGGGCGCACGACGGACTTCGCATTGATCATGAAGAGCTGGCGCGACTTATGTCGGAACTCAAGATCTATGGAGATGCGCCGGGCTCGTCGTTCTTCTTAATTCGCACAGCTCATGACTTTCTTCGGCGACGGCAGTTCCCGCAGGCCCGGCGGGAGATTGATCGAGCCATTGAGCGAACGTCTAATCTCCTTCCTGCGTATTTCATCCGCGTTGAAGTATGTCTGGCGCAGGGTGATATCCCTGCAGCCGAGCGCGACATAGCGAAGATTAACGACATGCTTGGGGAGCGAGGGGGGTTTTCGGAAGGAGAAGAGGCGCAACTGAAGGAGCTAGAGGTCAAGGTTCTCATTGAGAAAAAGCAATATAAGGCGGCAATTGACATTATATCAAGATCGATATTGATTCCGCATAAGGTAGCACGTCGCTTGGAACGGCAATTGGCGACGGCAATTGCATATTCGTCTGACCCGATCGACCCCCAAACGGCAAAATGGGCAAAGGGAATAAAGCCGGAACCAAAACGGCCGTCAGGAGGGCGGCGGCGCTCTTGATTAGTCGAATCCACTAGGGGCGGCGGCGCATAAATCAAGATATTTGCACCGAAACGAAGCCTCGGGCACGATTGTGCCTTTCTGGTGCAGATATCCGGTGAAAATCGCGACGCGATTTACGGCTATGCGCGCGTCTCCACGGAGCTCAGGCGTCCTCTCATTCCCACACGCATTGGATGAATTACCGCCTGCTCGGCCTGTCGTCGCAGCTTCACTCTGCAGTGATCCGGAGCGCGTTCAGCGTCTCAAGGGATATCGTCCCCGTCACGGTGAGTGACCACTCCTGCTGAAACCGCGTCAGAGCAGCGCGCAGCGCCGGTCCCATCACACCATCAATGGCGCCGGTATAGTAGCCATAGGCTGCGAGACCGATTTGGACCTGCCTGACGATTTCATTGAACTTGCTGGAGTTACCCGGGAGGGTCTTGGGGACCGCAGACGCCGGAGGCGCGGCTGGCGCGCGTGGCGAGGTGAGGCCAAAGTCCTGCGGCGTGGGGTCGGAATAGAGTGGCTGCGCATAGTTGCCCGACGGTGCCTCATAGGACGGAGACGGCGCAGAATAGTACCCTCCGGTCGATGACCTATGCGAGCTGTGAGAGCTATGACTGGAATGCGAGCTATGGCTGCTGTGTCCGGCAAGCGTGTATTTGTGATTCAGCCGAAACACGTCGAACAGGGACTTCCCCTTCGGTTCCTTCGGCACGGCATCGACGGTCGGCAGAGCCTGGCTCTCGGCTGGCAGAAACCCTGCAGCGAGGAGCGATGGAATGGCGAAGAGCTTGCGTTTCATAGCATCCCCACATGCTTGAAGCCCGTGGCTTCCGGATACCACTCGAAGAACCCGCCGCAGCGCTCGCGCAGCCGGCAGCCGTCACAGACGGCGAGGTATTTCCGCTTCCAATCGGAGATCGTCGCCGGTGCAGAAGACCGATAGGCCGGCGGGACCGTGCACAGCGGGAAATTGTAGAGCAGAGCGTTAATGCCGCGGCTCAGTGCGATGCTCACGGCGGCTCCTGTCGATCCGAAATCCGTGGAGCTGTCGAGAAAAAGCTCTCGCCAGTTGGCGCGCCCGAAGCCGATGTTCTCGAGCTGCATCAGGGCCCAGACGGAAACGAAGGGCAGCGTCGAGGCGATGAACGACCCGAGGGCGGGAAGGAACGGTTCGTTCGTCCGCATCACGACGGTGCGCAGCTCGATTGCCGCGCCGGCGCGCGCGAGAATGGCCATGGTCTCCATCAGCCGAGCGAAGGCGCCGGGCTTGGCAACAATCTGATCGTGCAGTTCCGGGACGGCCGCATAAAGCGGGATACCCCACAGGACCTTGTCCGCGGGAAGCCTGCGAAGCGTTTCGGTGTCGTCTTCGGTAAAATGCTGGCCATTGGTAAGCACGTGGAAGCGTAGATCCGGCCGCCGCGCCAGCACCCGCTCGAGGAGCGGCAGGAGCTGCTCTTTGAAGAGGGTCGGCTCTCCACCGGAGATGCCGAGGGTCGCCCCGCGAGGCGCCAGCAAGGCCGCGGCCTCGAAATAAGGAAACATGTCAACATGCTGCTGCTTCGGCGGCTGTGAGCACATCACGCAGAGCTGGTCGCAGCGCTCTGTGACCAGGAACGTGTTGTGTGGCGATGTGGCTCGAACCAGGCGATGGGCGATCTCCTTGCCCGGCACCACAAAGAGCACGTCGCCGGCCGCCTCGTCAGGATCCAGATCGACGAGCGTCAAGGCTCCATGCACGGTCTCGTAATCAGCCTCGCCAGATCCAGCCTTCATCAGAACAGCCTCGAAGGGCCCCTGCTGGCCGGGAGCAGCAATGCGAGAGACATCGCTCTGCAACCGCACGACAAAGGGCTGAGCGGCGTTACTGCGAGCCCGAATGCGCAACGGAATCATCGGTGCACCGGGGCGGCGTGCGGCGTCCATTCGGGAACGCCGATCCAGGTTGCAACCGAACGGCGCGACGCGTCGTCTGTCCGATAGAGAACATCGAAGGCGAGATCGAAGAGAGCGGTCTGCCGACCGCAGAACCATGTCTCGCGTTTGGGATGGTCGATGCGGCCGTAGCGCGCGAGGTCGTCGATAAGGTCGGTTCCGCAGAACGCCTGATAGGGGCAGTGAATGCAGTCGGGATCGAAATTGTTGAAGGCGTGGAGATTGAGCTGCGCGAGCGTCGCGCGATCGATGCCGGCGCTCACGTGACCGACTGAAAGGTCGACGCGACCGATCCGCGCCAGCATCCGCGCCTCGTCGGTGGGATAGATGGCGCCGTCGAAATCGATGACGACATAGCTGTCGCCGAGGATATTCGGGTTCCTGAGATCGACATGCCCGTCGTGGCCCGGACGCAGGATCCGCTTCAGACACTGGCTGAAGTAGAATTCCTCGATGAAGGTGCCGTCGCGAGCGTTCCGCTCGATCAGGCGCTCGATGAAGGCGGCATGATAGGCATTCCAGCGTGCCAACTCCTCGCCTCCGGCGCGGCGCTTCCGGCCAAAGCCGTGATAGCTGATCGGGCGCAGATAGATCGATGTGAGGCCACGGCCCACATAGGCGTCGATCAAATCGTCGATCGCCGGGGGGTGATCGATATCGATGGTCGGAAGCGCTGAGATCTTGCCGGGAGCAGCGCCAGCCAGCGCGGCTGTCAGGTTGTCGAAGAAATCCCCCGTAGCCTGACCTGATTTCGTGCGTTGCCGGCGGTGTGTCGCCCTGTCGCCGTCGATTGACGTCGAAATGGCAGTGTCACTGGCCTCCAGGAACGCGCGCTCCGCCGGCCCGAAACGCTGAAGGTTGGTGCAGACGACGAATTCGGCGCGGCTGAAGCGGCTCCGGGCAAACGACCGCACGCGCTCCAGCAGATCGAGGCGCAGCATTGGCTCGCCGCCCTGAAACTCGATCTTAATGGCGTCGGTGCTGAGGCCATCAAGGAAGGACAGCACCTGCTCGACGGTCTCATCGGTCCAGTCGACACCACGCGCATTCTCCGATGCCCTCGAAACCTGGCAATAGTCGCAGGTCAAGTTGCAGCGGAGCGTCGGTACGACGATGACGTAGGACAGCGCCCCGGACGTCGAGAGCCGCTGAGCCCAGCGATAGGCGAATGACGTGAAATGCACGTCTTCCGGCCTTTGATAGGCATGGCCGCCCTTCAGCAAGAAGGATTGATCAGCGGGGGTCAGGGCGTCCGAAGCGTAGCGATCGAGAAAATCGCGATCCGACCGGAAAAAGCCGCCGGCATCGTCGGCGAACACGATATCGCCTGACGGCAGCTCACGGAACTTCAGCGGCCAAACGGTCGTCAACGGGTCACCGTGGCAATCAGAGCGGCCCGCATCGGAAGCGTTTCCGCGTAGATCTTCTCGCGATAGACCGTGTCCTGAATCGCCTTGCGGAAGCTGGCCTCCCGGTCGGCGCTGACGTTTCGGGCGACAATGGCGAGGTCAACAACTTCGAAATACGAGCCTTCGTAGATGCTGCCGAGCCGGATCGCGGCGGCCGGGAGATGGACGGCAAACGGCGTTGAAAAACTGATGGCTATCGTTCCCACAACACGCCCACTGCTAAGAACCCAACCAGCCGATCATGGCCACCATGAACAACTATTCTTTCCCGCTTTGCTACGCCCAGGATCCACGATCCCGATCTGCGCAGCGCGGTTATCAACTTCTACCTTAGCTTTGCTGATTGGCGGAGAACAACCAAGAAGTACAAAGCTCTGGTTCGGCCTGCACTGAATTCGAGGGTCTCGATCGGCCGGGCTTATCCGAGGAATGAGAAAACGCTGACGATGAGCTTCACCAGTGCAGCGGCCTGTGTCGCCATCAGAACGATGAAGACAACGATGCTGTAGATCGCGAAGCCGGAGATCCGCGGCCGTCGACGGAGCCGGCGCATGTCAGGATTGGACATTGCTAGGCGCGGAAGATCCGTGCTGAAGCCTGAACTGCTCAGCCCGCTCTATCCGGCCTACGAGCCATTGCCGGAAATTCATCAGCAGCTCGGCCGAGTCGCCAGACTGGGTGTCGAGAAGGGCGTCGGTCTCCACCAGAGCCGACGGCAGCGTGAGCTGCCCACCTCGATCGTCGAGAAGCCGCCCCACAAGATCCAGGTCAGCCTCCAGGCGTTCCCATTCCGGCAAGCTGCCACGGTGCTCGGTATGGATCAGGCGCCGCCCGAAAACAGCGAGGCGCGGATCGTCGAAGCTGCGGACGATATCGAGGCGGCGCTCGCGCGGCGCATCGTGAAACTCCACCATTCGCTGGCTGTCCTCGTCGCCGGGAAAGCCGTCATAGATCTGAAGTTCGGGAAACGGGGACGACGGCCGCTCCGCCCAGGATGCCGTGTAGATAGCGATGATCCTGCCGCAAAGCTCCGGACTGTCTTTGAGGAACCGGGCCCGTGTCTCGGCGACATCCAGCTCAAGATCGCCAAGGAATTCAGCCGGGTCCGCCCAAAGTTCAGTTAGCGCGGGCCCGGCATTCACAGCAAGGCGACGCACCGGGGTGCCTTTGCGGCAGATCTCCTCGCGGAGTTCGTCGTCGGATAGCCCAGCAAGCCGCTCCGGATCGGCATTCAGGTCGAGACAGAAGCGGCCATTGGCGTTCCCAGGAATCGTACCGAGCAGGCCGACCGGCCGGTGATGCGCCTCGCCGCCGAAGAACTCGGTCAGTACGAATCCATCCTCTGAGGCGACAAAATCCGAGACGCCGGCCTTATTGGCGAAGCGCACGAACCGCTGCCAGGCTTCAGGCGCTTGGTCACGGATCAGTCGGCAAAGGTCGAGGGTGACGACAACATCAGAGAGGGCTTCATGGGCCTGCTTGTGTGTCAAGCCGTTGGCATCGGCGATATCGGTCAGCCGGAAGCTCTTTCGCCCATCCGGCCTCAAGGGAGCAATCAGAGATCGAGGTGGGAGGGAATGCGCGGCGAGGGCAAGCGAGAAGGCGTCTGCACGTCCGCAGCCGCGGCCGCTCGTGAGGAATGGGTAGCGGAGGCACTGGAAAAGGCCATGTCGCAGCATTTCCTCATCGAAAGAGATCGAGTTGTATCCGACGAAAATCGCCGGCGACCATTCTACCAAAGTTCGGCCGATAACCTCGATCATGGCATAGTGCGAAGGACGATCCCGATCGGTCAGCTCTTCGATGCCAATTCCATTGGTCAGCAGCGCCGACGGATGTGGCACCACATGAGGCTGCAGTCGGGATCGAGCCTCAAAGCGCCCAATCTCGTTCAACTCATGGTCGGTGCGGATCGCCGCGAAATGGACAATCTGGTCGAAGCCTTTCCTCAGCCCTGTCGTCTCCGTGTCAAAGAAGACGAAGCCGGTCATGGCCTATCCGCGCGGAGCGAGCCGATAACGCAAGGCGGCGGTGCTCACCCGGAACTTGCGCGCAAGGGCCTCCAGGCGCTCGTCATCGTCGAGATCAAGCCCTGCCGCGTCGACATAGTCATTCAGTAAGGCTGTCGGCATCAACAGCTCCGAGGCGAAAGCATTAGCCTGAATTTCCTTCAGATCTATGCCCTGCGACGTGACGCCGTCGCGCATCAGAACGCGGAAGGCCTTGTCGAGGTGGACCTCGGACCGCAGTTGCTCGGGATGCAGCACGTGATGGCCGAGTTCGTGCGCGATCGTGAATCGCTGCCGGTTGGGATGATGCAGGGCGTTGACCCCAATGATGCTCACACCGTCCCGAATATAGGCCATTCCCGAGATCTCGTCGTCGAGCGGAGCATGCTGCAACACGATTCCGCGCGCCTTGACGATGCGCTCGATCGGTACCGGCGCCGAACGGATCGGAAACTCCCGGATGATTGCGTTCGCTTTTTCCCGCGCATCCTCGACCGTGCTCATGGCTTCGCCTTGGCCGTGGCCCGGGCAATCATGCTGTTGATCTGGGCCTGTGCGGCCTTGCTGACCGGCTCCGAGAGCGACAGTGCCTGATCCTCAAGTGAGGTCTTGGCCTGGACTGGCAGAAGATCACCGACACCGGCAAGCTCGAGCGCCGAAGCGATACTGCAGGCGTGATGCAGCAGCACATTCTGCCGTCCGCCTTCGATATTGGCGATCGACGCCCGGGACAGCCCCACGCGCGCAGCGAGCTGCGCCTGCGTCATGCCGAGCTGATTGCGCCTCAGGGTCACGGCCTCTCCGAACGCCACATAAATTGAATCACCACTCATTGGCCATGTTTGGCGCGATGCAGCGAGCGTGTCAACGCCGCAAACATATGTTTGCATAACAAACACGGTAATGTTTGCCATTGACGCGCCGACAAGACTCGGGAATCCTGTTGTCATCGGCCTGCACAGCGCAGGCCCGACAGAAGGAACCGCTAATGTCCAAACGTATTCATGTCGTTCCGCACGACGGTGGCTGGGCCACGCGCCGCGAAGGAGCATCACGCGTCGGCTCGACTCACGGCACTCAGGCGGAGGCTCAGTCGGCCGCTCGGACCACCGCGCAGCGGGAGGGCGGCGAGGTGATCATCCACCGCCCGGATGGACGCATCCGCGACGCCGATTCCTACGGCAACGATCCTTTCCCGCCGAAGGGCTGACATCGAGGGCCGCGCAATCGGCGCGGCCCTTGCTTTTCCTTCCGGCCCGGCCGGCTCCGAGAACGACGACAGGAGACAAGAATGGTTCAGGTTCCCAACAACTGGCCGCCGATTGAGCGGCCTTCCCCGCCGCCCTACGAGCGCCCGTCGCCGCCCTTTGAGCGGCCCCGGCCGCATTTCGGCTGACCCCTCAAAAGAGGAAATTCATAGAATGGTCACGCTTCAGGTGAAGTGCATCAACAAGCTGCCGCGCAATGATACGCACGAGGGCATCACCCATCTCGGTGGCGATAACTGGAAATCGACCCGCTCCCAGGTTATCTCGGCAATTGAGGCCGGGACGCACAGCTTTTTCACGCTGGTGCGCGGCAGCCGGGCTACGGTCGGCGTCGTAAACGGTCCGAACGGCAAATATGTTCGCACCTATGCCGACGGCAAATGGAATGACAATCTTCTGGCGCTGTACGAGTGTGTCTAGCGCCGGTACGGCTGTAGTGCGCCATGTCATTATCGACGGTTGCCTAACATTACAGGCAACCGTCTCATTGTCCTAAAGGAGCCGCCCTTCCGATTTCAACTTTCTTCAAATTTTCAAAACGCATTAAGCAAGTCATATTCGGCTAGATGTGCCGGAACACCAAGTGATGCGATGCGCCTACGCAGACCATCAAGATCCCCGTGGTAGCTGATCTTCCAGCTTACCCGTTTGATGTCGATATTCGCGATGATCTGCTCAAAATATGGGTGATCGACCTCAGACACCGAATGCCCCATCACAACAATCCGATCGATATCCGATAGCCCGGCGAAGAAGGCGGCGTTTTTCTCGATGACTTTGGCGGTGGGCTTGAATGTGTCTCTGAAGTAGCCGTCGACAATCCTCTGACCTTCGACGACACGAATATCTGCCCCCTCCGGATCGTGCTCGAAGCGGTAGGGATCCAGGTTTGGATCCGGCGCCCATCCATGGCCCAGCACCAACGTGTCCGTTGGGTCTGCCGCTGCTCCATGGATGTGCAACACGTTGATATCGGGAACCCCATACAGGCGTTGCAGCGACGACGTGTAATTGAAGTTCAAGAAGACCGCCGACGGATCCAGCGACACGCGTTGCCCGCTGAACTCAGCAGCCCATGGGATGGGAAGCTGGCGTATCCATTCGGCGAAACGCAACCGCAACGTCGTCGAGATCGCCTCGACCGACTGCTGAATCTCGTATTGGTAATCGTGGTGGTATGCGTCGCTCCAATCCTCGGCACCGTAGCTGACCAGAAAGTCGGACGCGTCCTCGATCAGCGAATCGCTGTCGAAGGAGGCCAGCCGATCTTCGAATTCCGCCCAGAACTGAGCATCCATGGGGAAGTATTTCTCGACGACTGCATAGGTCGCGGCATCGAATCGCCGAATGTACTCGCCGAACGCCTTATAGGATGATGGAATTCCGTGGTGAAGATCGAAGCCGTTTCCGATTATGTAAAGTGTTTTCCCCATCTCAGCCCATCACTATTTTCCCAATTGCCAACACATTCGCTGATCTGCGATGGTCTTCAATCACTCACGCCCACATCCGGCTCCGAGAGCACCTACGATGAAATACCTCGATGAAGATCGAGATCGCGACATGAGAGCCGAATTCGGCCGCAAGAACACGAAACCCAACACTCTTTGCTTTTCCTATATGGGTGCCGATGGCATTCGCGCTCCCGCGGGCTTCTGTCAGGAGCCCCCGACCATACCAGTTTTTCGGAGCTATTTTCCGTGACCGAACAGCGCTCGCGCCCGTCGCAATGGCTTGCCTGGATGAATGACTATGTGGACGCCGCAAGGCGCTTCACTTCAGAAGATCCGTTCGACGTCGGATCAGACGAGGAGCGGGAGCTGATTGCGCTCAAATTGGCGCTGTACGCCCGAGCGCTGACCCTGTTCGAGGGCGCCTTGCTCCTGCTTGAAAACGATCGACAGCTTGATTTCCGCATCCATTCGCGCGGCGTCCTCGAGGCCACGATGTACCTCATCGCGCTGGACCGAAATCCCGCTTTCGTCTCAAAAATGAAGGACGACGACTTCAAGAGCCGGCATTCGCGGGCTGCTCTTCATCTCGATGCGAAGACGTTCAGCGGCACTGACGACGTCAAGCAACAGCTACAGGAATTTGTCGATCAAGGGCTCCAGGGCGCGAAGGCAATCCAACTCGGTACGCTCCTGGAGGGCAGCGATTTCGATCGGCTTTATCGCAGCTATCGCGATATATCCGGGGACGCCGCTCACGTGAGCGTCACCGCTCTAAACCGGCACTATATCGAGAATCCCGAAACCGGCTTGGCAACGCTAACGCTTCATCCGGCGCTCGACGACGACGATTTTCACCACACGATGACAGAGCTCTGCATTTCTATGACAATAGCCACTCTGCTCATCATGAAGACCAAAGCAAAAACGGAAGTTTGGGACGAATTTCAGACATTACTTCGACGCTACCGCGCCTTGGCAACCGAACGGTACCGCGCCGACCCGCAATCGCAGGAAGATAGCGCTTAACATTCTCAGAGCCGATCGCTGACCGAGTTAGACGAGAAATCTCCATTGCAGCATTTCGCGGCGTTTGACGGGTTAGCTGCCGGTGCGTCTCAGACCCAGAAAACGCTGTTCGGAAAGGCGTGTCGCAACGGCGTCTCTTGACGCCATCCTCTTGGGCGTGTTCGCAAAACGAACGTTTTCCGGACACCAATTCCCTCCCCTCGATTTCCAGGTCGCGACCCAGCCATATATGTTCGAGAACTACGTCGGAATTCAATTGACCGGATAACGGTCTTGAATCAGAATCGGGACATGCTCATCGGCTATGCCCGCGTCTCCACCCTCGACCAGAATCTCGACCTGCAGCGCGACGCGCTGAAGAAGGCCGGGTGCAGCAAGATCTTCGAGGAGAAGAAGTCCGGCCGCGCCGGGACCAAGCGCCCCGCCTTCGAGGCGGCGGTCGAATATCTCCGGCCCGAGGACGTCCTGGTCGTGTGGAAGCTCGACCGCCTGGGTCGGTCGCTCGTCGAGATGATGCGGACGATCGATACGCTCTGGAAGGACGGCATCAAGTTCCAAAGCCTCACCGAGCATTTCGACAGCGAGACGGCGCATGGCCGCTTCGCGCTGCAGATGCATGGCGCCATGGCCGAGTATTTTCTCGACCTCAATCGCGAGCGCACCATGGAAGGCCTGAAGGCGGCCTTGGCCCGCGGCCGCAAGGGTGGCCGGCCGCGCAAGCTCAGCGAGGGCCAGATGGCGATGGGTCGAGCGCTTCTGGCCGAGGGCACCATCTCGATCGCGGACATCGCCCGCCAGCTCGGCATCGGCCGGACCACCTTCTATGAGTATTTCCCCGAGGGACGAGCGACGCGTCGCGCCGGCCGGTCACAAAAGGCAGCCCACGCAGCTGCCGAGACTGCGCCGGTTGAGCTGCCTGCTGATGATCAGCAGCAGGATCAGGAGGAGGATCGCTGATGCCAATCCGTCCGCAGCATCGCTGGCTTTACCCCATCGACTGGCCGCAGCTCTCCGCCGTGATCCGTTTCACTCGGGCTAAAGGTCGCTGCGAGCAGTGCGGCCGTCCCCATGGGCAGCTCGTCTATCATCTCGGCGACGGTCGCTGGTGGGACGAAGAGAGCCGCGCCTGGCGCAGTGGCCGCGGGCGGGTTTTGAGCTCGCTCGGCTCGATCTCCCCTACCCCGGACATGCCTGGTCTTCGGACGACGCGGGTGTTCCTCGCCACTGGTCATCTTGACCACGATCCGGGGAACAACGCACCGCGGAACCTCAAGGCGTTCTGCCAGCGTTGCCATATGCTTCATGACCGGCTCGAGCATCGGCGGCGGCGGTGGCAGACTCTGAGGCAGCGACGGGCGCTTGGAGATCTGTTTCTGGGGACTTATTCAGACAATAGTGTTGTCTTCAAATAAGCGGGATCCCGGTTGCTTGAGCGGGCCCCAGTTCCCGGCCAAGCAAGTACGGTTGCAACCCTACCGCCGACACTATCGGGACAAGTCATCATAATTGCCCACGCGCTGCCGATAAGGTCGGCGCTCAGATGAGCTGGTGCCCAACGCCGCATCGAGACGTCGATTGTGTTCACCGAACCCAATTAGCCAATTCGGCTTCTATGACCATAACGCCCACTAGCGACCGCTGCGGCGCCTATCACACGCCGCTGCGCGAACCGAACGACTACACCACTCGGAGAGGCAATCACTCCCCCAGAACTATTGCTGATTGGCGCCACTTACTGATAATGTATAGACGGCGCACTGTATTGCGCATAAGGAGATGCACTGTGTTCGATGTACGACGTCTCGCGCTTCCGTTTGTTATGTTGCTTCTTGATCCCTCGATAGTACGAGCAGATGATTTTGATATCGGTTCTCATGTTTTTCGTCGATGTGCAGTCTGTCATTCGATACGAGACGGGGTGAATATGGTCGGCCCCACACTATTCGGTATTGTTGGGCGCCCTTCCGGGTCAATACATGATTTCAATTACTCGTCATCAATGCTGTCTGCCGGAATCACATGGACAAGCATTTCTCTTGATCGCTACTTGGCCAATCCACAAGCCACTGTTCCGGGCAACAAGATGTCATTTCCGGGCGTTCCCGATGAGAGCGAGAGGCGGGCCCTTATTCGATATTTGTCGAGCTTGAAATGATCAGGACCGCGATGAATAACGCCACCGTTATCGCAGTCGCATTGATATTCCCTACCGCACCCTCATATGCAATCGCCGCCACTACAGCTCACTCGTTCCCAAATACGGAATTAATTCTATATTCGGAACACGGCAACGGCGAACTGCGGATCGCATTTTATCCAAACGGCACTTGTCGCTTCCACACTACCTTTCTCGACGTTCTCGGTAAGATCATACATTTGGTTCCGGTGGATGGTTATGACGAACACTACGTTGTGATCAACAGCAGCGGCATCTTATCACACTTTGCGGCCGCCACAGGACTCGACGCGATCATCAATGTGATGCCCAACGACGCGGACTATCTCTTTGCGGAAGCAATTGCCGCCAACGGAACCCGTTTGAGCGCTAAATTCGCAACAACTTCTCAGCTCCGTTGGTGCACAGGACCCGCTAACGTGGAATCGTATGACGCCAACTTCGCCTCGGTCGCAATTCGTCTTTCCCCTACAATCCTTGAAGCTGGCGTCAACGCAAAGCTCAACATAGAGGTTACGGAGTCGGAAGATCCATCACAATCAGTGCGGGCAATATATGGGCAGCCCGCCTATATGATCATCTACGATCCGCTGCTGCAAGACATCATTCTGCCGCGCGTGCTGCCAAACGGCCCGTCTGAACAAGAGGTCGCGGCTCACGCCGGCCACGACATCGACGAAATCCCAAATGTGGATGGTGTGCACTTGCGCACCGGCAATCCGGTGGGGCCGTTTTCATTCCTACACGTGACCCTCCCTCATTCGGGAAGCTTTTTGGCTTGGGTTGAAATCCGAGTGGGCAATCGGACCATATCCGAAAGACTGTCGCTTTCAGCTAGGTAAACTCAGAGCGCCAGTAGCCTGACTGTTCACTCGCAAGCCTGAGGAGAACGGGGCGTCAGGCCCGGAACATTAATCGAAAGCACAACGTCTATCGCTCTGCATTCCAGGATGACTTCATCTGGTGGAACGCTATTCGCATCCAGCGCTATCGGTACGTTCTTACCGGGCCTCGGCAGTTGCGCTAACCGTTCTTCGCCGCCGCATTCACGGCGATTAAATTGCCATCTGGGTCCGTAATGACAAACCACCTTACACCCCAGTGCGTCAATTCCGGGGACACTACAACCGAACTGGGATCTGCCACTACGTCAAAACATTCATCGAGATTGTCCACCTCAACGTGTATCGTCGGCGACGTTCCTATAAATCCCGACTTACCGGAACTATCCGCAACGTCGCCATGGTTCTCCGCAATGACAATACGGAATTCTCCTCGAGCGAGCTGCGAACCGCGGGTTCCCACCTCCTCGCCCCAACTGGCCTCCTCCGACATCTGCAGTTGCTCTTTGTAAAAACGTAGAGATGCCTCAAAATTCGACGGCGAGATAAATAGGTGATGTATCCGCATCGTCGCCTTTCCCTGCTGTACCGCCGATCGGAGCCCTATACGCGGCCAACCACGCAGTTGTTACCTATCTTGCCGGGTATAGCACGCCTTCGCCGAAGGTTGCGAGGAATTCGCCATCCTTGTTGAAGATCTGGCCTCTATGATTACCGAAATCAACAACATAGACGTTTTCCTCATTATCAACTGCGACCCCCTTTGGCTTGTAGAACTGCCCCGGAGCAGTTCCCCAACCGCCCCATTGTTTGACAAAGTCACCTTTTGCATTGAATTTCTCAATAAGCTGAAGACTCTCGTCAGAGACGTAGACATTTCCGCTCTTCGCAATCGCGATCGCGAACGGAGACTGGAACGTGCCATTTCCCCACTCGCCAGGTCGAGTCTCCCGGCCAAACTCGAATTCAGGCTCGCCCTTAAGGTTGAACACTTGAATCCGATGGTTTCCTTGATCGACCACATAGACCCGATCGCCGTCCGGCCCCGCAGCAACATCAATTGGACCGAATAATTCGCCACGACCGGCCCCGGTTTTTCCAAAGCGGAACTTGAAATTGTAATTCTGATCAAAAACCTGAATGCGGTCGTTGTGAAAGTCACCTACGAAAAGATCGCCTGACGCAACTTGCACAGCACCTGACGGCCCGTGAAACTGTGCAGCCGCGGAGCCTGTACCGAACAACGTCTTTGAATATCGCCCCGAGATTGCATTGAACTCCTGGATATTATTGTTTCCCGAATCGCCGGCGAGCAGCGCCCCCTCGGATGTGAGGGATACCGCAGCGAGCGTGGAGAATTGTCCGGGGCCATGCCCGAACGTCCCAATGGAGTACATAATCGGTAGCTCAACACTGGTTGTGCCGGCGTCCTTCGCTTTCGCGAGGAGGTCTTGAAGAGGCGCGTCAAGGCTAAAGGCTACCACGCGATGCAGGTCCGGTTCCGTAATGACCAAGATCTGGCGTGGTACATCGTCGGCGACTAGCCCCATAGTGGACAGCACCTTTGGATCATTCCTTAGGGTTGTCATCGTACTTATGGAACTGACTTTTGCGCGCGCACCATAATGGAATCGAGGAAATTTCTCCCACCACGCATTGGTATTCTCATTCGCCATCGCGACAATCGAATTCATCTCGAACAGCTGGCAACGGTTCTCAAACGGCTCACATACGACAGCAAAAGAGCCATCCGGGCTGACTCTTATAGAGCTTGGGTAGTGCGTATGCCCAAATCCTTGGTGCGGAGTCTCTGGATGCCGCCCCCAGACCAGTTTGACCTTGCCCCCAAGGTCAAAGGCCTGCAGTCGATGGTTGACCGTATCTGCGACGAAAAGGCGGTCTGAAACAACTGATATGTCGGTTGGTTCTGCAAGCTGTCCGGGCATTCCTCCATAGGAACCCCATGACACTTCAAACCGCCCGTCGGCGTCAAAACGTTGAATACGATCATCCCTATCAACGACGTAGACGTTATCGTCACTATCCACTGCAACGCCCCCCGGATCTTGGAATGACCCGTTGTCGGCGCCAGCCTGGCCAATGATTAGAAGTGGCTTGCCCGTGACATCAAATACGTCAATGCGATCGTTGCCCGCGTCCGTCACATAGACCTTTCCGCGCTGCACCGCTAACCGTCCGGGACTATTCAACTGGCCGAGACCTTGCCCGTGCTGCCCAAACGAGCCGAGATAAGTGCCGGCCTTAGAAAAATGCAGTATCCGTCCGACTTTCTCAGCTACAAACACATCACCGTTTTCTGCAACTCCGACTCCTTGGGGGCAGTTCATGGGAGTTGAGCCGGCAGCAGCCCAAACGCTGATCGATTTGCCGAAACGAGAAAACAATTGAACACGGTTGTTCGCGCATTCGGCAATATAAATGATATTATCATCACTAATTGCAATTGCATCTGGCTGATTAAACTGACCCATGGCTGCGCCATAGGTGCCAAATTGTACAGCCGGTACCACGATGTTTGGAGACGGCTTGTTGGGGAATGGATCCCCCGCAAGTGCCGTCTGTGATGTTATTATAATGGCAGCAGTCGACATGATCGAAAGAGAAATGCGGGTCACGATCTTCTCCCAAGACGAGAGCCACTTCAGCATCGCACACAAGCAATTAAACAACCGCCGCACTACAAATGTTGCGGGTAAGGCAACGAGCGATTGCGCCACTCTATCATGCTTGATAGTGTATTGAAACTGCAATTCAAGCGGCGGTAGCAGACAAGGCGCGATACGGGTTTACTCACTGTCACGGCGAACTTGATGAGCCCCGAAAGAGCCCGGATGACAAGCACCTCGAGGATTCTCATGTCTGCGTTATACTGGGGGCATCGCAGCATTGCCGATTTGCTTCTCGCCAGCGTGGGCGTCGCGGTTGGCGTGTGCATAATGCTGGCGTGCGTCGCAGCCGTGCGCGCGGGGCCTACAGAGGCTGATGTTTACGACCCCGATCAACTCATGCTCGGGATGAATGTTTACGGATCGTCGTGTTCGGGCTGCCACGGGCCCCGACTAGAGGGTAGTTGGCAATGGCATCGAGCGGGTGGCTTGGGCGGCCCGCCTTTGACCAGCTCGGCAACGTGGTTGCAATCGGACAAGCAACTTATGCACAGCATCGGAACCGATGAGGATTGTGCCGTTTGCCAAGAACATACTGAAGTAAATAGCCTGCCACTATCGGATAATGAGCGGTCCGCTGTTATTGCCTTTGTCAAGGCTCATTGGTCGCCAGAAAAGCGAGCCGCGCACGCTCTAGTCAGCGGAAATGTGTCAGAGGTTCCCCTGCAATGGAGGCCAATCATTTGGCTGCAGGGCGCCATCTGCGCCTCACCGTGACGTTCGGCTTCTTGTCTAGTCGGGTCTTAAACTGTTTAGCGCGGGAACAAACAGAGAACAAGGCGTTTGCCATCTGGGCGTCTCTGTGCCAGGGTGTCAGCAAATGACACAGAGTCCAATTTGGGAAGAGGGCATGAACGGGCAGCCGTCGGAATTCAGAAGGCTGCGCGAGCTTGCGGGCCTTTCGGTCGATGAAGCAGCAGATCTGCTTCATTGCACCAAGCGGACCGCCTACCGCTATGAAAGTGGCGAAACGCGCCTCCCTGCCCTCGCCGCGGAGAAGCTGCAGCAGCACCAGCGGGCCCAGGCGCCGGCCGAGCAGTGCGGGTTCAGCTTCATCGACCTCTTCGCCGGGATCGGCGGGCTCCGCCGCGGCTTCGAGGCCATCGGCGGGCGCTGCGTCTTCACCTCGGAATGGGACCGCTGGTCACGCGAGACCTATGCCGCCAATTTCCCCGTCGATCACGAGTTCGGTGGCGATATCCGCGCCTATTCGGCCGATCCTGCGCGGGTGCCTGCGCACGACGTGCTTCTGGCCGGTTTTCCCTGCCAGCCCTTCTCCATCGCCGGCGTCTCCAAGAAAAACGCGCTCGGGCGGCCGCATGGCTTCCTCTGCGACACCCAGGGGACGCTCTTCTTCGACCTGGCGCAGATCCTCGCCCATCACCGGCCGAAGGCCTTCCTGCTCGAGAACGTCAAGAATCTCGAGCGCCACGACCAGGGGCGGACCTTTGCCACCATCCTCAACGTGCTGCGCAACGAGCTCGGGTATCAGGTTCAGTACCGGGTGATCAGCTCCGAGCCCTGGGTTCCGCAGAAGCGGGAGCGCATCTTCATCGTCGGCTTCCGCGACGCCAACAACTTCGATTTCGACCAACTGGAGGTTCCGGCCGGGCCCGGACCGAAGCTCGGCTCGATCCTCGAACCTGACGTGGACCCGAAATACACCCTGACGGCCCATCTCTGGAATTACCTCCAGACCTACAAGGACAAGCACGCCGCCAAGGGCAACGGGTTCGGCTACAGCCTGTTCGGGCCGGGCGACGTCACGCGCACCCTCTCGGCGCGCTATTACAAGGACGGTTCCGAGGTCCTGGTCGCGCAGCCGGGCCAGCGGCCGCGGCGGCTGACGCCGCGTGAATGCGCGCGGCTGATGGGCTATGAGGAGCCGGGCGGCCCCGCCTTCCGCATTCCGGTCTCCGACACCCAGGCCTATCGCCAGTTCGGCAACGGCGTTGTCGTGCCAGCCGTGAAGGCCGTGGCGCGGCTGATGGCCCCTTATATCCATACCGCGGCAGTTCCCCTGCCGGAGCCGGCCGAGGTGGAGACGATCCCCCTCCCCCGTCGCGAGCGCCGGACACGGACTGCCCTTCGCTATGGCTGACATTGTTCCGCCGGATGTGCGCAGCCGCATGATGAGCGGCATCCGCGGCAAGAACACGAAGCCGGAGCTTGTGCTGCGCCAGGGCCTGCATGCGCTCGGCTTCCGCTACCGCCTGCATGACCGCGCCCTGCCCGGCTCGCCGGATCTCGTCTTCCCGCGCTACCGCGCCGTGCTCTTCGCCCATGGCTGCTTCTGGCACGGCCATGACTGTCATCTGTTCAGGCTGCCGTCGACACGACCGGAATTCTGGGAAGCGAAGATTGCCCGCAATCGCGAGGTCGACCGGCGTGCGGACTGCCAGCTGGAGGCCGCCGGCTGGCGCCGCGGTGTTGTCTGGGAGTGCGCCCTGAAGGGCCGGACGCGTCTGCCCCTCGAGGCCGTGACCGGCGACCTTGCCGTCTGGCTGAGGTCCGGGGCGCCGGCGATCGAGATCCGCGGAGGCGTAGCCTGAGATGAGCATCCGCCGCGGTCTGTTGTCCGATCTGTTCACGGGCGTCGTCGCCAAGCGGCTGACGCTCGTCGAGACGGTCACGAAGAAATCCAACCAGCACGAGATCCAGGGGACGCGGCCGCTGCGGCAGTTGCTCGGCACGGAGGACCGCCGGCAGATCCCGGCCCGGTTCATCCGCATGACGGGCGAGCAGGAAGCCCTCGCCGAGGACGGCTTCGTGAGCTGGTCCAATGTCCGCAAGGGCAAGCCCCGCGCACCCGAGTTTCACCTTTACTATTCCGGCAATGCCGTCACGGAGACGATGGCGATCGGCGATATGCTGTTCCTGGCGCTGCAGACGGATGGTTCTGTGCTGATCGTGATCACGCCGCCGGGCACGGTCGAGAACCAGCTCGTCTGGCTTTTCGGCCTCGAGGCCCAGGCCGGGTTCGACTTCACGTTCCAGGAGATCGACGGCAACCATGATGCCGAGCTCGATTTCGCGGCCCGCTACATTCTCGACGAGCTGGGCATCGAGCCGGAGGAGCCGGAAGCCGACCGGCTGGACAGCCTGATCGCCGGCTTCGGCCTCAAATTCCCGACGACGCGGGCGTTCTCGTTGCTGGCCCGCAACTCCCTGCCCGGGGTCGACCCGCGGGATGACGCTGACGAGGCGCTCCTGCTCTGGATGGAGCGCGAGGAACAACTGTTCCGCCGGCTCGAGCGCCACATCGTTGCCGACCGGCTGCAGAACGGCTTCATGACCGACGGGGACGCCGATGTGGACGGCTTTCTCGGCTTCTCGCTCAGCGTCCAGAACCGGCGCAAGGCGCGCGTCGGCTCTGCCCTCGAAAATCATCTCGAGGCCGTGTTCACGGCTCACGAGCTCCGCTTCGCCCGTGGCGCCGAGACCGAGAACCGCAACAAGCCGGATTTCCTGTTCCCCGGTCAGGCCGAGTACCGCGACCCCGCCTTCCCTGCCTCCCGCCTCACCATGCTGGGCTCCAAGTCGACCCTTAAAGACCGCTGGCGGCAGGTTCTCTCCGAGGCAGAGCGGATCCCGGAGAAGCACCTGTTCACGCTCGAGCCAGGCATTTCCGAGAACCAGACCGACGAGATGCGCGCCAGGCAGCTGCAGCTGGTGCTGCCGCGGCGCCTGCACGAGACGTTCCGGCCGGCGCAGCAGGCGTGGCTGATGGATCTCGGCACCTTCATCGGGCTTGCGCGATCCCGCCAGCTCTGATGTTCAGTCAGGCGAGGGGACATCATGACAATTGATTCATCCGCGCCTGTCCGGGACTATCTCCGGCAATGCATTTCCAGTCTCAATAGCAACAAACTCTATGGCATCCGCGCTGAAGCTGACTTCCGGGCCCATATCGCGTCAATGGGTGTGTCACAGCGTGTCTCGCCGGGAGGCTGGATCTTCCGGCAAAAAGGCGCGACCGATTTCGGCAAGAACACTATCGCGGTTTTCCCGCAAACCCTTGCCTACGGCGCGGATTACTCCGCTCAACCCACCGGCGCCGATATCCCGCTGACGCTTCACACCATCTGTGCCACCCTGCATCAGATCGGGATCCGGAGCTACTACGCACGTCCCGTCTTCAGCCCGGGCGCCAGTCTGAGCGATATCGAATGGCGCTTCAGGCAGCTTGGGGTACCATGGGAAACTGATTTCGTTGAGATATCCGGTGTATTTTCTGCATTCAGACCTCGCCTGAGGCCTTATAACTATCTGCGCTACAAGACTGATGTATCCCTGATGTCCGATCAGGATGCCATCATCCAGTTCTCGCACGATAATCTGCGGATTTTCGTCGAGAACCGCGTCATGTCCGAAACATCCGACATCGATGGCATCGTCTGGGGGGAACGACTCACCTATCCCATCGAAATCAAGGAGAAGACCGTCGTCTATGATAGTGACATCGGAGACTGGTTCGGACTCGATACCGGCCCGTTTGTGAAGCTTGCACACTATGCCGCCCGTCGCGGCAACCTGCACTCGCTTTTCATTGTCAGGGAAGTCGAGGACACGCCCGAGCGCAAACTTTTGCGCTGGCTTTTTGCCGACTTCGACGAGATAGCCCGGTATGCATCCTGGGTCCCACGGGCCGGAGGTCAAAGCATGGGCGGCGGCCGGAGCATGGTTGTCCGGATCCCGAGGACCGCCTTCAGGGAACTGGACGCGAGTTCATTCGGGACGATCTAGGTCGTCCGCCGCCCCAGGAACGCTGCCTGACTCCTCATTCTCCAGGGCAGGGTGGTACAGCGCCTCGTAGTCGCGGCCGCCGTAGAAGACATTGACGATGTCGACCGTCTCGACGACCACGTAGGCGATAACCGCAGAGCGCTCGAAGGGCACCGTGCGCAGGCCTGGCGCCAGGTCATTGCGTGGTCGGCCGCCGAGCGGCCCGTCGCCGATCGACCGGCAGCGGCTCATGATCCGCTGGATGAAGCGCGTCGCAACGCCTGGGCTCTGGCTGGCCTCGGCGATGATCCGGTGAATGTCCTGCAGATCCGCCAGCGCCGTCCGCCGGTAGGTGACCCTAGCGCGCCGCATCGCTGGCGGCTTTGTCCTCGTTGCTTATGAAGCGGGCCATTTCCGCCTCGGCTTCTTCGGCGGTCAGGCTTGGTCGCGGATCAACCAGCGACTGGCGAACCCGCGCCCGCAGAGCCTCGAGGCGTTCGGCATATTCCAGGCGCTGGCGCTGCCACACCCGCACCGCGTCGCGCATGGCTTCGCTGGTGGTGGCGAACTCCCCGGCTTCGACGCTTTCGCGGATCGCCCTCATCATGTCCGGCGTCATGGTGACGCTGACTTTCTCGGCATTCTGCATGATCAACACTTTCCTTGCTATCTTATATAGTAGGATAAAATCCGACCTGACACCAGTCTTTCGCGCGATTTTCATGCAGGTCCGCTTTGTCCACGGCGCTCTATGGTCCGGCCTGCGCCCGGAGTCGGGCGACAGTGCCGCCGGGGCGCCTGTCGGTCCCCGGTCCGGCTCCCGGTGGCGCCGTCGACATTGCCCCCCTTGCCGGGGGCAGTCGGTCCCGCGCCCCGGCTCTGCCGTCGCTATGCTGGCGCTCCTGCGGCTGCCCTGTTGAACCGGTCAAGGGGCCGGCGAATGGCCTCCCTCCCCGGGCGCGCGGACTGGCCTGTTGCCAGGGTCGCGCCCAAGCCTTCGGCTGATATGCCGTTCTTGGTAAGAGCTGCGCGAGACGATGTCTTGCGGCCGCCGACGCGGCCCAGGGGAGGGCAGGACTCCGCCCCTCCCTCCCCGCCAAGCGCCGCCGGCGGTCTCCCCGGTCTTCCTCCGCCTGACGGCTCCGTGCAGACGCGCGCCTCACCGGCGCGCCCCTTGCGGGCGGGTGATCCCCCTCCGCTGGCACCGCTTGCCCCCACCCTCCCCGCGTTCGCCACGTGGCAGGGGTTCAGGACGGGACCTGAACCCGCCTTTCAATCAAGGAAAGGGCCACGATCATGACCACCTCCATCAACCGGCAGGATCTCTACGCGCGCGTCACCGACCGCATCATCGCCGACCTCGAGCAGGGCGTGCGGCCCTGGCTGAAGCCGTGGAGCGCCGGGCATGCGGCCGGCCGTATCACCCGCCCACTGCGCCACAATGGCACCCCCTATTCCGGCATCAATGTCCTGCTGCTGTGGTCCGAAGCCGTCGCGCGCGGATTGTCTGCGCCGTTCTGGATGACGTTCCGGCAGGCGACCGAGCTCGGCGGCCATGTCCGCAAGGGTGAGACCGGCTCGCTGGTCGTCTATGCCAACCGCATCCGCAAGACCGAGACCGACGCGGACGGCAAAGAGGCCGAGCGAGAAATCCCCTTCCTCAAAGGCTACACCGTGTTCAACGTCGAGCAGATAGACGGACTGCCCGCCCATTACACCGCGCCCGCCGCCGCGGTTCTCGATCCTGTCGCGCGGATTGCCGAGGCCGAGCACTTCGTGACGAACTGCGGCGCAACGGTTCGCCATGGCGGCAACCGCGCCTATTACAGCCCCGGAAGCGATAGCATCCAGCTGCCACCCTTCGAGAGCTTCCGCGACGCGGAGAGCTATTATGCGACCTTCGCCCATGAGCTGACCCACTGGACCGGCCATTCCTCCCGGCTCGACCGTGCTCTGGCAGAGAAGCGGGACCAGGATGGTTATGCCCGCGAGGAACTGGTGGCTGAGCTCGGCAGCGCCTTTCTCTCGGCCGATCTCGGTCTTACGCCTGAGTCGCGCGCCGACCACGCGGCCTATCTCGCGCACTGGCTGGCGTTCTTGAAGGCGGACAAGCGGGCGATTTTCCGCGCCGCCGCAAACGCGCAGCGCGCGGCGGATTTCCTGCATGGTCTGCAGCCGGGGGCAGGCATGGCCGGCGCTGAAGAGGAAGGGTGACGGTGTCGCCGGCGCGTCCCGCTCATCGACGGCCGGCGGCTTGCCGGGCTTCGCAGTCCGGCAGCTGGCCTCGATCGGATCTGGCCCCCGTATCCGGATTGACGGAGGCTTCCCTGACGGATGCGGTTCGACCGCGCCGAGCCGATCCGCAAAGGAGCGGCGTTCATCGGGCCGGTCGCCGGTTCTCCCTTCCTTGGACCCGGTCGGCGTCGCGCGGCCTTGGACGGTTGGGTTATGCGCCGGTCGCACCAGCCTGCAAGGCATCCAGCCGTCTCCCGCAAGCGGGGCCCTCGGCCGGACCCTCCATTGCAGTCTGGTTCAGGCGCCCATCGCCTCTTTGACCCAACCGGCCGCACAGGACGCAACCGGGAAAACCAAGGAAAGAGAAAACACGATGAAAAACGCACCCGACCAACGCCCGCCCCTGTCCCCGCTGGAAGCGCAGCTCCTCGATGCCGCCCGGATTGCCCTGGCGCTGATCAAGGTGACCTGGCCCTGTGAGCACGGCCAACCCCGGGTCGGCGAGGCGTGGGGAGCGCTGGAGCGTGCGATCAAAGCGGCAAAGACCAAGATCCCGTCGACGACCAGCTAGACGGGCTGGGTCATGGTGGACCGTCGAGGTCTGGCTACGCAACGCCCCGCACCGACGCCGCGACAACCCCCGCCGCTTGCGGAACCCCTCCCCTCGCCCCACACTCGCTCTCGAGCACACGCTCGACCCAGTCCCGTTTGGCCATCCGGCCTCGCAACGCCCTCCGGCGTCATGCGAGGGCCCGGAGAATTCTCGCATGATCTTTCTGCCTATCGAACCGGACCGTTGGACCGCCGTCGATCTTGAGAAGCGCCTGTCTCTTTGCCTGCCCGATGTTCGCACTGTCGCGGGCTTCAGGGCTTTCGTCGCAGAGCGGCAGCAGGACGACCCGACCGCGGCCCTCAGAGGCTGGCGGCGCGGGCTCGACAAGGATGGACTGCCGGAACTCGTCGCTATCGTCACCTGGCGCGGCAAGACCAGCCAGTGGCGTTTCCCCGTGATCTCGACCTTCTGGGATCCCCTGGACAGTCGCCGCTACTGGGTCTTCGACGCCGACATGCCGCGCATCGGGCTCGATTTCGGCATCGCCATGGCCGACGCCATCTTCATGGCCCTTCCCACCCTCACCGATCTTCCGGCCGACTGACGACAGGGCCCGCCATGCGCAGGCCTTGTCAGCTGGGGAGCTCGCGTGAGTACATGGCTGTATTGCCCGCTACACAGTATGACCTGCGTCAATATAATTTATCGGCTACCGTATCAGTACTTTATATGAAAAAGGGGAGGCGATTTACCGCCTCCCCTTTATATGTATAATCAGTCTGCCAGCGTGAGCAATTCAGACCGGGACTTAACCGCCTTCTGCAACAGTCTCTGGACGGCTTTACTGTCGACAGAAATCATTTCCAAAAGAACGGCCGAAGATGGCTCCGGATGGCCCCGTCCTTGTTCCCAACGCCGAAGACTTTCGACGTCGAACCCAAAACAATTCGAGAACTCCACCTGGGTCATGCCAAGTTCGCTCCGAACTGCTCGAATGCGGTCGCCGGCAAGGGACACTCGTCGCAATTTGGTGCCGTCTCCAGCCTCTACCTTGAGACCGCCGTCGCGACGGTTCTCGCGCTCCGCGATCGAGGCAGCACTCTCCAGAGCCTTCAAAAGATTGGCCATGGTAAACCTCCAGATAAGATGGTTCAACTTGCCGCGCACTATCAACGCGTTCGACAGTACTGTCAATATTGACTAATGTATTAATGAAGTAACACATGATTTTACTAAGCCTTGTTGGCTGCAATATTGGAATAAATATCGGCCGCGTAGGTCTCAAGATGGGCCATCTCGGCCTCAGTCAGGCTTCGATCCGTGAGGTCAAAGGCGATAAATTCCAGCGCATAGGCCGTGAGGGTTCGCGAGAGCAACAGCCAACGGACTTCCGCCAGCATCGGAAAGCCGTACACGCTCCGCACCTCGAATTCGCGCGCATAATAGCCCGCTTCGGGCGCTTTGAACCGGAGCCCAGTGATTGGATAGAGCAACCGATCGCCGCGCGGTCGCATCTGAATACCGCTGGAGATCTGCCTCAGCTCCAAAGGCGCCAAGGCGGCGGTCCGACAGGAGGCCTTGAACGGATCAGCAAAGCGCACGGGAGCAAGAAGCATTCTGTGTCACTCCAGCCAGTAAGCCATTCATGTAGTCATCGTGACCACATCGTCAAGCCCGCGAGTCACACAGCCCGGCGGGTTGCTGGCAACCGCCGCGCAATCACATTCATGAGGCCGCCCGGAGGCGAAGGCGCTGCGCACCCTTCTTCCGGCCGGCCGTTCCGCCCGGTTGGCGTAACGCCAGGCGCCTCGGGTCGGGCGGTCCAGGCTTGTCATAACTCCTGCCCTGATGGCAGGCGCGCCGTGGCGCCCAGCGGACTTTCAGGCGCTTCCCGGTCCCGGCTTTCGCTGAGATTGGCGGGCGAGGCGGTTTCTGGCGTTCTGGTGGGTGTTCTTTTCCGTTGTCCTGCCGGCATCTCGTCCGGAGTGGGTCGGGAGATACGCCGGGTCCCGCCGGGTTCAATGGGGCTGCCCGCTCCGTTCGCGTTCCGCTCCCGTGTTGCCCATGACCCCGGCCGCCGCAAGAGCGGCCCGATCCTCTCGTCGTGAACATCTCCCCGACCGGACGCGATTGGCGCGGCCGGGATAACCAACGGGAGAAACCCCTATGACACCGAACGACAACAAGAACCGCCCCGCCTTCACCGCCTACTCGGTCGAGCCGAAGGTGGACGGGAAGCCGGACAAGCCGCGCTGGACGCCGATCGGCGTCGCCTGGCCCCACAAGGATGGCGAAGGCTATGACATCACCCTCGACGCCCTGCCCATCGGCAGCCGCATCACCCTGCGCGTTCCGAAGGAGCGTGGCGACCGGGAGGGGGCGCGATGAGCGCCCCCGCCTCCGGGCGGTTCATCGTGTCCGTCGAGGAGCGCACCGTGTACGAAGGTATCGTCCACGCCCCCGGTCTTGCAGCCGCAAAAGCGATCGTCGGCTTCATCCTGGATGACCGCGACCTCCTAGAGCGTGAGTTCTTCGGCTATCGCGACGAGGAACCGTTGATCAACATCACGGTGGCCCCGGCCGAGGTGAGCTCATGAGCGCCCCGGCTAGACAGCGGTTCAAGGTCCGGATGGAGCTGCTCAAGTACTAGGCCGTAGACTCATAAGCCCGGAGCCACAGCCGCATTGAGGCGAGCTGGACCATGGCGAGGAAGTTGGCGGCCAGCTTGTCGTAGCGGGTGGCGACGCGGAAGTTCTTCAGTTTACACAAGAATCATTCGATGAGGTTGCGTTCGCGGCAGAGACGCTTACTGAAACATGGCTTCCACTTGCCGTTGCTCTTGGGCGGTATGTTGGGCGCGGCACCCTGATCTTGAATCAGCTCCCAGACGCGATCGGCGTCGTAGGCTTTGTCAGCCAACACGATGGTGCGCCGGCCGAGGTGTGAGCGCAGCGCGTCGACGATCTGCCCGTCGTGGGCCTGCCCTACGGTCAGGCCGAGCCGGATTGGGAGGCCCTGCGCGTTGACGACGATGTGGATGTTCGTCGTGTGCCCGCCGCCTGATCGACAGTGATTTGCACCTCCTTTTTGCCGTTGCGGCCTGCTGGTGGGCGCAAACGGAGGTGCTGCGGCGATTTGGCCATCGTGGCGTTGAGCGCCTCCTGCAGGAACGCTGCCTCGAGCGTCTTCTTGCCCAGGCGTCAGTGAAGCTCACGGACCTGATTCTGCAGCATCCGATATTCCGACACCGGAATCACCTCTTCCTCGGCCCCCCTCGAAGTCAGCGCCCCAGGTTCGCCAGGCGACGCCAGGAGAACACCATATTGGGTGCAATGCTTTGCCACCGCGGCACTAGACTGGCGTTCATGCCGGGCTCACAGGTCTCCGGACTATCACTAGCTCCTCGGACGATGCCCAGCCGACAACGTTCGGGTCCTTTCAGTAGCCAACTCCTAGGGATCGGACCAGTCATGGACACGACTTTGCTTCTACCTTTTAGCGCAATGGCAGAATGTACACACACAATTCAGAGACTGCTTCACGGCGGGTCATAAAACGCGGAACCCTCACAAAAATTCCGCTATGACTATTCCACGCAATATAGGATCGTCCTCGGCAAGCCAAAGGGAGACAAGCCCGCGGTCTGTCTCGATTGCTGTGAGGTGGACGTTAGTACTGCATTGCCGCAACGATTCGATCGATTCGTCTAACCCAAGGAAGGCATTTGGCCGGAAATTCTTGAGCGCTTTCCTTACCTCATACATCCGAACGACGGAGCTGGCGGGTTGTCCGGGTCCCGATGTTTGTAACACGTTAAAGGGTACGCCGTTAATGAATTGTAGGGCCCGAATTGCAATATGGCCAAGTTGTGGGTCATATCGACGATCCGTTAGTGATTTAATTGGGTCTATACTCATGGTTTCGGTATCACGGTTACGCTATCTCCAGACGTAGGTCCTGTTACGAGATGCTCCGACTCCATCATTATTGCTTCGATATTCGATGCGACCGGTGCAGCAACACCAGGGGCAAAGGACTTCGTCATAACTACACCGTTGGTTTTCCCTGCGTTAGTAGCAAACTTAAGTGCGGTTTCGTAGTCAGAAGTCCACGAAGTGAAGTTGCTACGTGTATTACCCACGCTGTGTTGCACAGCAGTGGCATCGCCGCCGATAGGGTTAGCGATGCCTTCAAGTGCATTCGCAAAGCCCGGGCTATCTGACGCGACGCCCCGGTAAAGTGTTAAGCTAGGGGAAGACGTGGCGGCGGCCCGCGGCAACGCTGCAAAGAATACGTCTGCGAACGAACCCGCGAGCGCTCCATGTAGATAGGGCGATGCCGGATCGGCGGCGCAGATGGCGTCGTTCGGGCCGGGGGGCGTTTGCGGGTTCCGGCGTCAGGATCGCGACAGCTGCAACGATGAGGCCGCCACAAATCGGACACCGCCCCTCCGGATCCGCCGCCATGAGCGGGCTCTGGCCGGCATAGCCATAGAGGCTGGTCCCGGCGGCGAAGCCGAGCGGGTCGGGCTGGATATAGCGGCCGAGGCTGGCGTCGTAGTGGCGGTACCAGTTCCAGGCGAGGCCGCTCTCGAGCTGGAACCACTGGCCGAGGAAGCGCAGATCGAGGCTGGCTCAGGCGGATCGTCGAGTTCGAGCGCGAGTTGATCCGGGCCCGGACGGCTGAGGGCCGGGATCTCGCCCGTGTCCGTGCTCAATCGCTCGGCCGGCCGGCGAAGCTTTTACCGGCGCAGCGGGGGGAAGTCCGCTGCTTGCTCGCCGTGGCGCGATCTGCTGATCGGAGATCGGGCGGCGGTTTCATGTCAGCCGGACGACGATCGCCCGTGCGACTGGCGAGGGGCCTGCTATAGGCAAGCCAATGTGATGGAGCAGGCCTCCCATCTGCAAAAGAAAAAAATGCAAGAGGCGCTATGTGTTGTTGATCAGTAATAGCAACCTATCAACAAACATATTTGTCCTTTGTCGGTCGCCGATCAGGCCCATGTTCTCTGTTTCGGCCCACCACAGATAATTGAATATGTCTGTTCTCGACTTTTTTTGCCTTATCATCTCGGTTATTATCGACGCATAACCATCGTACTCGTTCTCCGCTCCCGGAATATCCCGTACGCCTATCGGATCCCATTCGTTTAGGATCGCGTCACGAATAATTTCGTGCATATCACAACACCTCAGCTTTTTGTAAGACTTCATGGAGGCCCTGGAATTACAGTAACAACGTTTCCATTTGATGAATTAACAATAACTCGAACATTATTTGCCACGTCATAGTATCCCGTCGTTTCAGCTCTAGTTGCAAATGGTACGCCATTATTGATTGCATTATTAACGACGGACGGCACCATTCCACGCCCCTGCATTTGGTCCAGCGCGTGCCCAGAATAGTCAGTGCCAGCGATTCTCGCCGGCGAATTTGTGCCCGGCTTAACGGTCATCTCCCTCCCGAGCCGGCCAACTGGAGTCGATGCATCGACCGCTGCCTCTACTGCAGCCCGCGGCAACATCCCAAAGAATGTGTCTGCGATCGACCCCGCGAGCGCTCCATTTAGATAGGGCGATGCCGGATCAGCGGCGCAGATGGCGTCGTTCGGGCCGGGGGCGTTTGCGGGTTCCGGCGTCAGGATCGCGACAGCTGCAGTGATGAGCGCTACCACGCATAGCGGACACCGCCCCTCCGGATCCGCCGCCATCAAGGGGCTCTGGCCGGCATAGCCATAGAGGCTGGTCCCGGCGGCGAAGCCGAGCGGGTCGGGCTGGATATAGCGGCCGAGGCTGGCGTCGTAGTGGCGGTGCCAGTTCCAGGCGAGGCCCGATTCCAGCTGGAACCACTGGCCGGGGAAGCGGAGATCGAGGCTGGCGCTGCCGGTGACGGAGAGCGGCTCGCCAAAGGGTTTGTAGTTCGCCCGCCAGACCACCGCCTTGCTGGCATCCGTCATCTGGACCGGACGGCCGATCTGGTCGTTCGTCACCCAATACGGGGTCGGGCTCGCGGTGTTGGCGCCGTTGATGACGGTGAAGACCTGGTCCTCGATCCAGATATATTCCCGCAGCGAGGTTCCGGCGCCGTCGGTCTCGGTTATGATGCGGTTGCCGAGGCCGCCCGTGAGGGCGGCCTCGGGCATCAGGTCGTCGAAGAGGCCGCCATTGCCCAGCATGGCGATCAAATGCGTCGTTCCCGACGGAGTCTGGTTCGTCAGCGTGCGGATCGCCAGACGGTCCATACCGTCATAGCTGTAGGTGCCTTTCAGCGAGCTCGCGACGGAGGCCGTCCGCACACGGTTCTCGCTGTCGTATGTGTAGCCCGTCAGCGTACCGGATCGCGTATCGCCGGAGATGTTCCCGTCAGCGTCATAGGTGAAGCTGCGGAGCGTCGTCGCCCCTTGCGTGACGCCCGAGAGGCGATTTGAGGTCGTGGGATAGGCGTAGGTCGAACTGGTCGTCGCACCGCCGGCCGGCGTGACGCTCTCGGTCAGCCGATTGCCGACCTTGTCATAGGTCCAGGCATAGGTCTTGAAGACGCCCCCCTCGGTGAGCCCCGCCGAGGTCAGTCGGTTCGAGGCGTCATAGGAGTTGAGCCAGACATCATAGCTGTCGTCGAGAGCGTCGTTGACGCCAGCGAGGTTCATGCCGTCGGCAATCGGATAGTATTGCTGGAAAAGTGCAGCCCCGGTGCCGGTCGAAGGCGCCAGCTGGATCATGTCCGGCCTGTAGGCGAGATCGAAGGTCCGCCACCACGTGAGGTCATTGCCGAGGCCGGCGCCACGCAAGGCGCCGAAGGGCATGTGCTCGGCCCACCAGGCGACGCCGACGATCGGCGCGCTCGCGTTCATCCGGGTGGTGACCGCACTGACGCGCCCCGCCGCGTCATAGGTGTAGTCGACAACGCGCCCGGAGGGATAGGTCAGCCGCGTCAGCTGGTTGTCGGGGTTCCAAATGTAGGACGTCGTGTGGCTGTAGCCGGCGATGACGCGAACCTCCTGCGTCACGCGGCCCTTTGCGTCGTACGTCCAGGCGGTCGTGCCCGTCCGGTCGGTCATCCCGGTCAGCCGGCCCTTGCCCTTGTTGCCGCCGGCAGTGCTGTCCCAGCTATAGGTAACATTCTCGGTGGTGGACGCGGGAAAGGTCTTTCCCGTCAGTCGCCCGGCTGCGTCGTAGCTGTAATTCGTAACGATGCCGCGGGCATCGGTGCGCTGCGTCCTGAGGCCGCGAGCGTCGTAGAGATACGTCGTCGTGCCCCGATCGGGTGACGTCTCCTGCAGGATGTTGCCGAACCCGTCGCGCACCAACGCTGTGGAGAGGGTTCGCGGATCGGAATAGGCCGTGAGGTTGTCGGCGGTATTGTAGGTCCGACCTTCTATGCCGCCATCGCCATTCGTCTGCGAGATCAGCCGCAAGAGCGCATCCCAGCCGAAGGACACCACATTGTTGCGCGGGTCCTTTTGGGTCAGCGGAAGACCGGATTTGTCCCAGGTGGCCGAGTAGGTGTTAGCAGTGCCCGTAATCAGCTTGATCTGACGGCTGAGATCGTCGAAGGTCGCCTGCTGCTCGAAAACTTGCGTTCCCGACTTTGAGAACTTCGTGTCCGTGACATTGCCATTGGCATCGTAGGTGTAGGCGATCGCCTGGCCGGCCCCGTTGGCGATCCCGGTCAGGCGGCTGGCATTGTCATAGCTGTATTGCAGATAGTTCGACGAGGGCTGCGTGACCTTCGAAACATTGCCGACGGCATCATAATAGATGGCCCAGCTCGCCGGCGTACCCGCGCTGTCCCGCGTAATAGTCGTGACGCGGCCCTGAATGTCATAGGCATAGGTGGTCACGATACCGTTCGGATCGGTGACCGAGGTCGGCTGGCCGCGCCCGTTCCAGGCCGTCGCCGTCGTCACGAGACCGACCGGGTCGGTCACCGTCGCGAGATAGCCGCTTGTATTGTAGGTGTAAGAGGTCGTGTCCGACGTCCCTGACAACGGCCCGTCAACCGAAAGCAGGCGTCCGGCTGCGCTCCAGGAATAGGTCCAGATCCGCTGGTTGCCGAGCGTCGAATAGGGAACGGTCGAGGTCCGCAGGTCGGTGAGCGTTCGCGAGGTCAGCTGTCCCGCCGTGTTGTAGACGCGTTCGTCCCGCCACTGCCCTGCCCGCTCGAGTTTGGTCGGTTGCTTGACCGCTGAGGACCAAGTCAGGTCCGTATTGCGGGCGAGCGCCGTCCCGCTGGCATTGACGATCTGGGTCGGAAAGCCGTTCGCATCACGCGTAAACGCCGTGATCCGACCTTCCTGGTCGGTCGTCGACGCGATGAACTTGTTCGAATCGTAGGTCAGGGAAACCGTCGAAGCCGGCGTTCCGCCCGCGACAGCGGTCGAATCCTTCGCCACAATCGTCGAGAGCTTCTGGTCGTTGATCGATGTCGACGACCGCGGGAAAGAGTATTCGAAGCGCTTGCCGAGCGGGTTCGTCACCGTTCTGATGATGGTCGCGCCGGTCGATTCCACGCAATTGCCGTTCGTATCGAACGTGCCGTAGCAGAGCGAATAGGCGAAGGCGTTCGACGGGCCATAGCTCTTCGTGGCTCTGCCCTGATTGTCGTAGTCGACGCTCCAGCGGAGGACGCCATCCTTGTCACGGATGCCCGTGATCCAGGTATAAAGGTTGGCGATGCCGTAGTCGTAGCTGATCTTGTCCTTCAGGACATTTGAAGCGTCACGATATTCGACGCTTGCAAGCCGTGTTGGGCTCGTTGCCGAATCATAGACATATGTCGCCGTGTCACCGCCCGGTAGATGCGCCTTTGAAATGGCAAGGGGGATTGTGTTTCCGGCTGTCGCGGGGACCCCGTTTATCCAGTCGAACGTGATCGCGGTACCGAATGAATCCGTCACCGAGGTCAGCTCGGTGTTTGATCCGTAGCTAAACGTTAGCGTTTCGCCGTTGTTTCTCACCATTGAAACAGGACGGGCGGTGTCATACTTTCCTGTCGACGAGTTCAGCAATGAAGTCAGTGTCCACGTCGTGCCTTCCTCATCTTTCAGCAGCCAGGTAAAACTGGACTGAGAGATCTGACTGAGCGGACTGGGCCAACTGCCCACAAGTGAGAGGCTGACCGACGTTTGCGGCAACGGTGACGGATAGGTCGCTGGCTTCAGCGACCCGTCGGATTGCTTTGCAAACGCATAGAGACTGCCGCCCGGCCGAAGCACCCCGAGGGTCCCAGAGATCGCGAAGGTACTCGGTAACTGTAGTTCCCAGGCAAAATCAAAGGTCCAGTTCTGGAGACCCCGCTGGGCTCCGCTAACGGTAACGCCGACACCTGAATTACCAAAAGAAGAATATGTTCGCAGCAGACGAAGGGCACCCGCTGCAGCTTGATAGTCCGTATTTGCGAACCGCTTTGCTCCGGAGAGGATATCGCAGGGATAAGGCGTCGAAGGGCTCGCTGACCCGCCATTATTGGAGGGGCAATTATCCGCGACCGGAAGCTCGACGGCTTGGCAGACACCAGGCGCGATTTTAACGTAGCCTGTCGGACAATAGAAATAGACATTGATAGTTGGGTCTTTTAAAAACTGCCATTGATAATGGCAAACCTTGGTTGTCCAATTAGCGAGATCTGCGTGGTACAGAAATACAGCCGTCGTAGAGACGATTGACACAGCAAAACTACATGCCGAATCAATATCGCTGAAATAGTGGTTCTCGCCCTGATGACCGTAGGCAACCCAGGATCCCGGTAAGGTCTGGGCAGTTGAAGGAGTTGCTGCGCCTAGAGCTCCAGCAGCGATGAGAGCAGCGCCAACAAGTCGTGCTCCAGCCCAGCGGCGCAGAACCGCCATTGCGAACTCCAGTGCCCTGTTGAAAATCATCACAACCGTCCCCATCCGCGATGATTGCGCAGCCTGTGATAGGGTACGAACACTCTTGCAATTATGACAAGGGGCGGAGCGAGCTTGGCGCGGTAGAACTAGGACGTAGACTCATTACCGCGTAGCCAGATGCGGATTGCGACAAGTTTGAGGGCGGCAAGATAGTTCTCAGCCAGCTTGTCGTATCGGGTTGCGATGCGGCGGAATTGCTTGGCCTTATTAAAGAAGCGCTCGACGAGATTGCGTGCCTTGTAGAGGAAGGGGCTGAAGCAGATCGGGTCCCTGCGGTTGGTCTTTGGCGGGATGTTGGCCCATGCCTTTCGCTCCTTGACTGCCATGCGTAGCGCGTTGGCGTCGTAACCCTTATCGGCCAGAAGTATGGCTCCTTCAGGCAAGTCGGCGATCATGTCCGGTGCCGAGGCGATGTCGCTTTTCTGGCCTGCGGTGAGCTTCAGCCTGATCGGCCTGCCTTTGGCGTCCACAAGTGCGTGGACCTTGGTTGTTAATCCGCCTCGGGAGCGGCCGAGACAATGATCTAGATCCCCCTTTTTGCCGTCGCGCCCTGCTGATGGACGCGAACAATAGAGGTGTCGATCATCTGCACCCTACAGTCGTGGGCTTTGGTGATGGAGGCCATGAGGCGGTCCCACACACCTGCTTTCCGCCATCGGACAAAGCGATTGTAGCAAGTGGTGCGTGGGCCGTATCGCTCTGGCAGATCTCGCCATGGCGCGCCGGATCGCAGCACCCAGAAGATGCCGTTGAGCACCCGCCGGTCATCGACCCGGGGCACGCCTCGCGGCTTGTTGGGCAACAGCGGCTCGATCACGCGCCATTCAAAGTCAGTCAGGTCATATCGGCTCATGCGAATTTTGAATCAGATTTCGCCGCAGCGTGAAAGCCACGGCCGCAGCGACCGCGTTGGCCGAACGTCATTCCTCGGCGACATGACCCGAACGACAACACAGCGTGATCGTTGCTGGGTCGCGCCTATCAAACAAGGCCCATGCCGGACCTCCGTCGCTCGTCATGAACGAGGAAACGTGCAGGCTCTCGGAGAGCGACAGCATGACCTCCGGCAGTCGCGCGAACGTCGTCAGGTCATCGACTTTCTGGCCGAGAAGCCTGGCAAAACTCGGTGCCCAAAGCTCCTCGGCGCTCCAACTGCCACACAGAATGGAGCTTTCCGCCTCTATTCGCCAACTCCATTCGATCATTAAGCCCATCTCACCCTGTGGCTCGCCGGGGCTTCCATCTCGCCGTATTCGAGGTGTCAAATTGCCAAGCTCAACAAAGAGCGCCGATCCGTGGCCCCGCCAGACCTGGGAAACGGGCATGCCGCGAGCAGCGGCGGCAAAGTCGGCTATCGCATTTTTCATGCGTTTGATGATGGCGGAACTCTAAAGCCCTGGAAACAACCTATCTTGCTCATCCGCATTTATGAGTTCACAGCCTAGGACAAAGGCTAGATGCCAACGGCCAAAGCTAACCCCCTGTTCTGCTTGAACCGCGCCGGGTTCGTCGGAGGCTCGGCGCTTTGAGTCATACGGCGATAGCCGCCTGCTCCTGTTCGTCCCACCAGCGTTGTTCGGCCTCCGCCAGTGGGATGTTGCCAATCGGCTAGAGGAGCCGTCGGTTGTTGAACCAGTCGACCCATTCGAGCGTGGCAAACTCGACGGCTTCGAAGTTGCGCCACGGCCCGCATCGGTGGATCACCTCGGCTGTGTAGAGGCCGTTGATCGTCTCCGCGAGAGCGTTGTCGTAGGAATTTCCGACACTGCCGACCGAGGGAAGTACGCCTGCCTCGGCGAGGCGTTCGGTGTAGCGGATCGAGACGTATTGTGTTATTCGGCGTGCAATTTTGCCCCCCTGAGCCGGGGGATCGGCGTCCAAAATTGACCCCCTCCCATTCCATGCTGCCTGCTTTGGCTCGAAGCAGGTGGTGGAGGAATGCTGACAGTGGAGACGGTGGCTCGGATTCGGCGTGAGCATTTTCTCAAGGGCAAGACGATCAAGGAGATCGCCCGGGATCTGAGGGTGTCGCGGAACACGGTACGCAAGGTGCTGCGGTCCGGTGAGACGTCATTCGAGTATGGGCGCGAGGTTCAACCGCGACGGAAGCTTGGCCGATGGACGGCTGAGCTCGATGCACTGCTTGCAAGCAACGCCGCGAAGGCCGCCCGCGAGCAGTTGACGCTGATCCGGATCTTCGAAGAGTTGCGTGGGCGAGGCTATGACGGCGGCTACGATGCTGTGCGTCGCTACGCCCGCCACTGGGCCAAAGAGCGAGGCCAGGCGACGGCCGCGGCCTATGTGCCGCTGAGCTTTGCGCCGGGAAAAGCCTACCAGTTCGACTGGAGCCACGAAGTGGTGCTGCTCGGCGGGGTGACGGTGATCGTCAAGGTCGCCCATGTCCGGCTCTGCCACAGCCGCATGCTTTTGGTGCGCGCTTATCCGCGCGAGACGCAGGAGATGGTGTTTGACGCTCATGATCGGGCGTTCGCGCTCTTCAAGGGCACCTGCGGGCGCGGCATCTACGACAACATGAAGACAGCGGTTGAGACGATCTTCGTCGGCAAGGCGCGTCTTTACAATCGCCGCTTCATGCAGATGTGCAGCCACTATCTGGTTGAGCCGGTCGCCTGCACACCGGCCTCGGGCTGGGAGAAGGGCCCAGAACCAGGTTGGCCTGGTGCGCGAGCGGTTCTTCACGCCGCGGCTGCGGTTCAAGAGCTATAACGAGATGAACGCTTGGCGGTGTCGTCGCGGTCGTCATCGATCTCGATGTGGTTCGTCGCATCCTGAAGCCGATGCCCATCGGGCCGCAGGATCTGCTCACCGTCGTCTCGGGAACTGGCCGCATCGTCAATCGCAGGCCTGCGATCGCAGACGGAGGCGATGCCGGCATGGATGTCTCGCGGAGCTCTAATTTCCAGCGGATGCGTCTGATGGGTGATGAAAGCTTCACGTCGCGCTCATCCCTGGATGGGGTCGAACGCCTCTTCTATTTTTCCAAGGTCGAAGGCACCGACATGCTGGTCGTCGTCGGGTTGGGAACCGAAGCGCTCTATGACAACTGGCGAAAGCAATCCGCCCTCATCGGAGGTCTCGCGCTCATTGTCAGCATCGCCCTCGTCCTCGGCGCCCTGCTGCTCGCCCGAGAGGCGCGGCTGCCCGCGCCCAGCGCGCGGCCGACTACCTGCATAGTTTGCAGCCCGGTGCGGCGGCTGCCAAGGAACACGGAAATCCCCCCGGCTGAGAGCCAAGCAAGTCAATTGGCCCGACGACACAAGCGCAGCCTGGTATGCTCGTTTCGGCTGCAGCCCAAGCAGCCCCTATTTTCGGCCCTTGATTGCGGTCGCGCAGGAGTGGAACGTGATTGCGCCGCTGGCACTGGCCGGCAGGCGCGCCTGCAAGCGGCGTCTCATCTCTGTGATCTCGGCATCCGACAGCGTCGCGACGATGGCGGCCGGACTGCCGACGACCGTCGAAAGCCAGAAGTCATCGAAATCCACGAATGTCCGCTCAACAACCAGCTCGCGCGTCTCGATGTCGCGCAGGCCAAACTCTGCCCACAATGCTTTGAGCATCTCGAAACGCGAGACTTCGGAGCTGGGCGGCAGCAGCACCGGTTTGCCGAGTTCGCGCAGCACTTCCCATACGGGCTGGGGCGGCGTCCCGCCGCGCAGAACGTCCCATGTGTAGGACGCGATCATCCCACCGGGCTTGGTCACCCGTACCATTTCGGCAAGACCCCTCCTCGGATCGGGGACGAAGAAGAGAACCAGCGCCATCACCGCCACGTCAAAACGCGAGGCGGCATAAGGCAGCGCCATGGCGTCACCGACCCGAAGCTCGACCCGCTCGGGCGCAATCCTTCGCCGTGCAGCAGCGATCTGCTCTTCGGAAAGATCGATGGCGCAAATGGCGGCCGGAAACCAGCGCGCGAGAATAAGCTCCGTGAACGCGCCGTTGCCGCATCCGATATCGGCCCAGTCGAGACCCTGGCCCTGCGCCAGCCAATCGAGAAACAGCGCCCCCGCCGACCTGCTCCAGGGCGCCATGAAGCGCTCGTAAGCTGATCCGTCGTTGAACTCAATCTTTGGCACTGATGACACCGCAGCCTCCTGCATCACACGTTCAAGCCGAGATGGCGCACGCTTCCACGAGCGCGGCTGCCCGCGGGAGATCCCCAAATCGGTCGACGCGCGAAGCGAACTGCCTAGCGCGGGCGCGCAAGGCCTCGTCACCGAGCATGCTCATCACGGCATCGCCGATCTCGGCGGGCGCGGCGTCCTGCGGCAGGGCGCGCCCGAGGCCGAGTGTCGCGACGCGCGAGGCATTGTCGTCCTGGTCGCGACCATTGGGGAGGCAAAGACATGGCACGCCGACGCCCGCCGCATACATGAGCGTTCCGAGCCCGGCATGGGTGACGACCAGATCGACATGCGGCAAAATCTGATCATGCGGCACAAACGCTCGCGCCTCTATGCCGCCCGACACATCCAACTGCTCCGGTGCGAGGCCCCGGCCCGTGGTGACGAGAACTTCGAGCGGCAGCGGTGCGAGCGCCGCGCAGATGCTGCGCAGAGTCGCATGCTGATTCTGGAAGCTCGTGCTGAGGCTGACAAGAACGAACGGACGTCCCGGATATCGGCGCGGCCACGGCTCGGCAGCAGCGTGCTCCCGGATGGGGCCAACGAACTGGATATGCGGCGCTGCGGCTCCAGCGCCGAACTCGGCATAGCTGGTCGAGAGCGTCAGCGGCGCCTCCTCGAGGAGCCCCGTGAAGGTGCCGTTCCTGCCGCGCGCCGGCAGGCTCGAGGCAATCATGGACATGAAACGCTGCGCATTTCCTTCCGGCGACCAGGCGATATGATTGAGGGCGACGCATCGCAGCGAGCGAGCGATGGCAACGTCGAGCGTCGTGATCAGCATGGCATCGATCACGCAGACGTCCGGACGGAGTTCGTCATGTTTGGCGAGGAAATCCGCCGCGAAGGCCGCCGAACCGGACAGATGCTGCGCGATGAACGCGCCTTCATCGTCCGGCCCGCAAGGTGCCGCCGAGTCCCATTGCGGTGCTGTCGCCAAGGCATGAAAGACGGCGCCGTCGGCAGCGACGCCCTGAGCGAGACTGTCGTGGGTCAACACATGGACTTCGTGGCCGGCGCGCCGCAACTGTCGGGCCAAGGCGCGCTGCGGCGGCACATTGCCGCCGCCATTCCAGAGCGTCATCATGACGCGGAGGGAGCGTTTGGAGGTAGCACGGGGAGCGGCGCTTGCGGATACCACGGTCATGGTCGCTGACGGGGCAGTTCTAGAGGCCAGAGGCCGAAAGGCCGGCCTGCAGATCCTCGGGCGTCATGCATGGTTGCAGCAGCACGTCGCAACCCAGCTCGAAGAAGGGTTCCGTCACCTCCGGCATCTGGTGGGACCCTTTCATGTCGAAGACGAATAGACAGCTCCGCATCCGGTCGTCCACCAGGAAATAGCTCGCCTCCGGCTTGAACTTCTCGGCAAACGCCTTGAGGGTTTCTTGCAGGCGCCCTGACTGGAGCACCTTTGTTCCCTCGATCGCGTCGATCCGTGCCTGAACCATCATTCGCATCGATGTTCCCTCGTGTTTCTTGTTTGGGACAGGGTCGCTCACCCCGCGGCTCGGCAAGTCAGCTTGCTCGCCAGGCTATCGCCTCGACGATCTCGACCGGGATGATGGGCGCTGTGTCGTGGACCCGCCGGCGACGCGGCAAGGACCACATCTCAACGATAGCGCCCGGCCCGCAGAACGGTCGGAAAACATTGCGCCTAATTGTCCCCACCCATAAGCTGGAGCTTGGCCGTTTGGCCGGGGGGGCATCTGTTGGATCAGGCCGATATCGAACGCCTCGGCGGGGGCCCGCCGCGCCTCGCCTATGAGGACATCGTCAGCAATCCACGCCTGGCCAACGCCCGCGCGGTCTATCTCGACCGGTTCCTCGCGCTTTATGAGGGCGATCCGCTCACAATCCGGCTTCTCATCGAGTCCGGGCGTTTTCTGGTCTATCATGTGGCTGGCATGCTCGATGCGACCGCCGATCCGGCGCGGCGCGAGACCTGGCTGACCGCCAAGCGCCTGAAGCAGGAAATGGCTCTGTTCGGCCTTGCCAGCGATCGCCATATCGATGGGTTGATCGCGCGCCTATGCTCCACAGGCTTCATGGATCGCAGGCCGGCGGATGGGGATGGGCGCGTCCGCATTCTGAAGCCGACCGAAAAGCTCAGGCGTCATGACCGCGATTGGCTCGCCGCCCATGTCGCGCCGCTGGCCACGCTCTATCCGGGCCATGATTATCGGGCGATCATCGAGCACGACACGGCGTTTCACGCTCTCTATCGCCGAACCAGCGTTTCCTTCCTGCCGCTCGGCGCCTCGCTCCTGCTGTCGCTACCGGATACCATGCTGTTCTTCAATCATGCTGCCGGCGCCGTCGTGCAGGCGACGCTACTCCGAGCCGCCATGCTGGCACCCGGCTATCCGCACGCCACTGTGTCCTACGCCGATATCGGCGAGCGCCTTGGCGTCTCTCGCACTCATGTGCGGGATCTGCTCGACGCCGCCGAGGCAGCCGACCTTGTCAGGTTGCACGCGCGCGGCGGCCGCAGCATTGAAATCCTGCCCCGTCATTGGGAGAGCTATGATCGCGGCTTGGCGGCCGGCATGTATATTCACGATCTGGTCTATGTCGCGACCGAACGAGCGATGCGGCTCGACCAAGTCTCGTAAGATGACTGTCACCTCCCACTGGACGTCTACTCCAACACGCGCGCTTACCGCTCTTTTGCGAAGCGGGCGCCGACGCTAAGGCTTGGCGGGTGGATCGCGTTCGACGACTGGCCGTCGATCGGCTCTGCACCTACAAACCAACCGATCCGGGCCTAAGTCAGGCCTAACACTGCTCGCTCAGCATCAAGGTGTCATCGCTCATCTCGGACACCAAATTCATGAAGCAGATCATCCTCGCGGTCGTCCTGATCGCGGTTCCTGTCGCCGCCTTCAGCGGCTTCCAGGTCTATGCATCCAGCACCCGGTCAGCCAATGCGCCGGCCGGTCTTGGCGATCTCTCCGCATTGAAGACGATCATCGCTGACGTCCAGGCAAGCGTCGCAAAGGGCGACATGGCTGCCGCCAGATCGCGGATCACGGATTTCGAGGCGGCCTGGGACCAGGGCGAGACGGCGATCCGCCCGATGAACCCTACCTATTGGGGCAACATCGACAGCGCCGCGGACGCTGCGCTTTCGTCAATCCGCAAGTCAACTCCAGCGCCGGACGTCGTGAAATCGACCCTCGCGGGCTTGATGGCGACACTCGACGATCCGAGCAAGCCGGCGCCCTGAGCGTTGAACGAATCGACGCTTCGGCCGCTGCCCCGATCGTGCGCGAGCGCCCATCCCCAATGAAGTTCGACCTGCAAGGACGACTGCAATGACCCTCGCTGCAAGCGATGCGCCCGTTTTCAACCGTGTTCCCCGCGTGACCGCGGACTTCTGGATCATCAAGCTCATGGCCGTCACCATGGGAGAGACCGCCGCCGACTATCTGAACGTCAAGATCGGCCTTGGCCTCACGACGACCTCGTTGATCATGTCCGCGGTTCTCGTCGTAGCTCTGGTCTGGCAGTTCTCGCGCAAGCGCTATGTGCCCGCACCGTACTGGATCTCGGTCGTCCTGATCAGCATCGTCGGCACGCTCATCACCGACAACATGGTCGATAATTTCCACATCCCGCTGATTGTGACGACGGCTTTCTTCGCAATCGCACTGTCTCTGACATTCGCCGTCTGGTTTCGCACGGAGGGGACGCTATCGATCCACTCGATCTTCACAGGCCGTCGCGAAGCATTCTATTGGCTGGCGATCTTGTTCACGTTTGCGCTCGGTACCGCCGGCGGCGACCTGGTCGCCGAACAATTCTCGCTCGGCTATCTCGCGGCGGGCATCCTCTTCGGGATGATCATTCTTTCGCTCGGCATCGGCTATTTCTTCCTCGGACTGGACGAGATCCTGGCCTTCTGGCTCATCTACATCCTGACCCGTCCGCTCGGCGCCTCGTTCGGAGATCTCCTGTCGCAGCCGACGCAATATGGCGGTCTCGGTCTGGGGACGATCATCACCAGCACAATCTTCATGGCCGCTATTGGCGCTATCGTCATCTATATGAGCGTGAGGCACGAAGGCGAGGAACAGGCGGCACAATCCGCCTGACGCGACTGAACTTGCTGGTAAAGGGCTTATACCGGAGCCGGTACCAGCAGCCTCGCCACAAGGCCCTGTCGATCGCGCCGGTTCTCGATCGCCAGGGTCGCTCCATTGCGAGCGGCAGCTGCCGACGCGATCGCGAGACCGAGCCCGTTTCCCTCGATATCGGCCGGAGCAGCGCGGAAGAAACGCTGGAAGACTCGCGGAAGCAGCTCCGCCGCTATGCCGGGGCCGCTGTCCTGAACCTCGACCAAGACGCGGCCCGGCTCAAAGTGGATGGCAATATCGACGGTTCCACCTGCCGGCGTATAGCGGATGGCGTTGTCGATAAGGTTGGCGATGATAATGGCGAAGTCGCCGGGATCGCCGGTGCATACGGCGGCATCCTGCCGGATGACCCCGAGATCGACCCCCTTCTGCTCGGCCAGCGGCGCGAGTTGCGCGACGGCCGCCAGTGCGACCGCGCAGAGATCGACCTTCCTCCGGAGTACCGGGTCGGCAGTGCCTGCGTCATACCGCGCGAGCCGGAGCAGCTGGCCGACCAGGCTGGAGGCGCGGCGGACGCCGGCTTCCATATCAGAGAGTCGGCCGTCAAGCCGGGCGTCCGGATTGGCATTGCGAAGATTGCCGATCTGGAGCTGAAGCGCAGCGAGCGGGGTGCGCAGTTCATGCGCCGCATCCGACAGGAACCGCCGCTGGCGCTCGACCAATCCGAACAGCCGCGCGAGCAGCTGATTGATCGACCGAACGAACGGCAACACCTCGGTGGGCACGTCACTGAGAGGGACCGGACGGGTATCCTCGGGATCGCGGCGCGCGACACTGACCGCGAGGCGATTGAGCCGGGCCATGACGCGGTCGACGACCACCGTGAGCATCAACCAGGCGAGCGGGATGAGCAACAGGATCGGCAGCGCCGCCCGCCAGGCCGCTTCTGTGGCCAGCTCCTGACGGACCGCAATCCGCTGGGACACCTGGACGGTCGATGTCGGCCGCACCAGCGTGAACACACGCCAGTCTTCACCCGCCGAGGCGACGGTCGCGAACCCCGTCTCCTCCCCGCGCGCCAGCGGGATCGTGCCATCCGAGATGCGGAGCGGATGCCCCGTCTCGTCCCAAACCTGGATCAGGAAATCGTCTTCAGGATCATGCTCGGGCACCGCCGGCGGCGTTGGGCCGGGGGCCGCGTCCCCGACATAAATCGCCACCTGGCGAAGCTGGCTGTCGAGGAACTCGGCAGCCTCGCCACGCATCAGCCACCAGGACGCCAGCGCCGCGATCAGCCCAACGGCTGCCATGACGGCTGCAAACCACAGGAAGGCCGTGCGGCGAAGCGACATCAGCCCTGGCCCTTTGCGACGCTCCAACCGGCGCCGCGGACATTGTTGATGATGGTCTTGCCGAACTTTCGTCTGATGTAATGGATCAGCACATCGACGGCGTTGCTCTCGACCTCGTCGCCCCAGCCATAGATGTTTTCCTCGAGCTGCGCCCGAGACAGGATCGTTCCGGGCCGATCGAGCAAGGCGCGCATGACAGCAAACTCACGGGCCGACAGAATCTGCGTGAGGCCGCCATAGCTGAGCTCGTGGCTCGCCGTATCAAGCTCGATCTCGCCGTGACGAATGATGCTGTCGGAATGTCCGCCCTGACGGCGGATGACCGCGCGGATGCGTGCGAGCAACTCGCGAACTTCAAAGGGCTTCACGAGATAATCATCGGCGCCAAGATCGAGACCGGCGACGCGGTCGTCGAGGTCATCGCGGGCCGTGATCATGATGACCGGGGTCTTGTTGCCTGCCCGCCGGGCATTGCGCAGAACGCTGGTTCCCGGCTCGCCCGGAAGGCCGAGATCGAGCAGCACGACGGCATAGGCTCCGACCGCGAACGCCTCGCCACCTTCCCGGCCATCACGAACCCAGTCGACCGACATCGCCGCGTCGGCCAAGGCCTCGCAGAGACTCTTGCCGATCATCGGGTCATCTTCGATGAGAAGGATACGCATGGGCGCGCCGATGCTCCGGCCTGAAGGAAGGCAGCCTGTTATCCGCCACCATAGCCTACGGAACGGACGGGAATTAGCAGCGCATTAGGCGGGTGCGGCTGTCTGTGCATCGAACGCCTAATGCAGACCTAATTCTCCCGCTGCCTCATGGCGCCGTCCGATGACAGCGACCTGTCAACGCCCCCCCGGCGCCATCGCATCATCAGATCGAAAGAGGAGTTCGCACAAGATGAAGGTCGTTCTTGCCAGCGCCGCCGTCTCGCTCGTCCTGGCGGCGCCCGTGATGGCCAAGGAGATCACGGGCACCGTCGCCAGCGTGGACAAGGCCGGCGATGCCATCGCCCTCTCGGGCGGCAAGGTGTTCCATCTGCCCGAGGGCATCGAGGTCGAGACCTTCAAGGTCGGCGAGAAGGTCCATCTCGTCTATGCGACGAAGAACGGCAGGGCGCTGGTCTCGAAGGCCGAGACCGCAATGTAGCCCGCCGTCGGCGGCGGCTCGGCACCCACGCCGGGCCGCCGCTGGCTCTTCACGGTCACCTGTTTGGCAGGCAGGGCTGGCCCGTGATCATAATCCTTTGAGCGCTGCCTGCTGACCACTCCCGATACGGAACCCAATCATTGGATCAGTCGATCACGCGCTGGATCAACGCGCTCGCCGGCCTGTCCGCACCACGCGATGCGATCATGGTCGCGATCACGACATGGGGCGTCCCGCTCCTCGTCGCCGCCGTCGTGTTGCAATGGTGGAGCGCGAATGACCGCCGGCATGTCCGCTATGCCTGTGTCTCCGCCGGGCTGGCGTTTGTGATCGGCCTCGGTGCCAATCAGATCATGCTGCTCTTCGTTCACCGCATCCGACCCTATGACGCCGCCGTCAGCCATCTACTGATCGCGCCAACTGCCGACTGGTCGTTCCCGTCTGACCACGCCACCGCGGCTTTCGCTATAGTGGCGAGCTTCACGCTGGCCCGATTGCCTGTTCGCGCGTTCGTCTTCGGGGTTGTGGCGATCGTGATCTGCTTTTCCCGCGTCTATGTCGGCATGCACTATCTCAGCGACGTCGTCGGCGGCGCAGCGATGGGCACTCTGGCGGCGCTATTCGCGCGCATGGTGTATCGCGAGGGGACCCGGATCGATCGGGCGGTAACAGCCGTCCTGTGACCCGGCCTGATCCAGACTATTGCGGAACGACAGCCATCGACATGGTTTGAAGGCGCCATCCAACTCGGCTCGCTGGAACGGCGTCGGACTATCATCGTCCACAATACCGTTGGCCGATTGGCGAATGCCGGACCTCCAGCATGGCGCGCGGGTCCTGCTTGGGTCGCGGCCTTAGCTACTAGATACGGCGTAGCCCCCACAGATCCAGGGAGGTAACTCGTCCAACGACGCGCTACAGGGTCTCGAACGACTTTTGCAATTCTGTCGGGGAGGTACCGTTGCCCTGCCGGCAACGCGTCCGGATAGGATCGGGAGACGAGCCAGGTCCCGTCTGGGTCAAGGGGCTGCCCGCTCAGGATCAGCAATTCAGAAGCCGATAACGAGCTCGAATTCTTCCAAAAACTCGTCGAAAACTCCACGAAAACTTCGCGAAATATAACCGAAAAATGCAGCTGAATCGTACAAAATCAACGACTTAGGGCAAGGCACCCTTAAGCATCGCGCGCGCGTCTTAGATATAGATAAAGATATAGATAGAGAGCGCGCGCCCCCTTTATCCCCCTCTCATCAATCCCACTCAGCGCTTTCAACGCGCCAACGGCCGTCACCGAATAGCCGACATTGATGGAGATCAACGTGCACTGGCTTCGACGGCTGATCGCACGGCTGGGACGAGCAAACGGCCGTCGATCTGTGGTGATGCAGCCTGACAAGTCGTCGACGCGCGACCTCGGGGGCAGTGAAAGGCCCCTCCTCTGGCGCCAGGCGATACAAGGCAGTCATCGATGACGACCCAGTCATGCATACGCGCCCGTTCGCCAATTGAGCGGCTGCTGCGGGCGCTACGACAAAATCGTCCTCGCGACGCTGCAAAGGTGCACTCCGCAGCCGACCACATGAATATGTCGCTCTAAGTTGCTGTTTTAAATAGGATATTTCGGCTTCATTATAAGCCGGCTAATCAATTCCCTTGCGGGGCGCTCGCGGGACAACCATGATGTGTCCGCACAGTCCGCACCACCCCCGCACTGCGGACATGTCCCGGAGCATCTGCATGACGTCGATCAAATCGAAAGCCGACTGGGAAGCCGTCGAGCGCAGCTGGAGCGTCGGCGTATTGTCGGTGCGCGAACTCGGCCGTAACTATGGGCTAGACGACAAATCTATTCGCAACCGCGCGAAGAAATATGGCTGGAAGCGCGATCTCGCCGAGCGGGTCCGCGCTGCCGCTGAGGACCAGATTGCCCGCCGTGATGGCGCTGATGAGCCCGCAAGCCCGCAGGCCCATCGCGCGCGCGCACGAGAGATGGCCGACAATCTGGTTGTGGCCGATGCCGCCAAGCGCATCTCCGACGTCGTGCTAACGCACCGGGCGGATATCCAACGGCTTGCCCAGCAGAAGCGCAGCATCCTCGATCGCCTGGATAGAAAGCGGTCGATGGATGCCGATGTCGAGGCTGGCCTCAAAGAGCCGCCGAAGGATTGGGAACCCTTGTCCTTGGGTATGGAGGCCAAGATCCTCGAAACGGTCGCCCGCATCGAAGCGAAGATCATTCCCCTCGAGCGCCAGGCGCACAGCCTAGACAGCAAGGCCGGGAAGACCGGAGAAGGCGAAAACAGAGACGGCCGGCCGAAGCCCACCTATTTCGTCGTGCCTACGAAACAGCCGATACCGCCTGCGCAGGAGCCGGCAACAGCCGCTGACAAGGACGCCTGCTGTCGGCGTTCGTCGATCCAGCCATGGCGATAGTGCGGGCCGCCCGCCTTGTCGGACAGCCTCCTGTCCACGACGTCTTCTGGCCGCCGGATCCGAAGCAGCAGCAATTGCTCGGCGCCGACGACTTAGTGGTGCTGTATGGCGGCGCCGCCGGAGGCGGCAAGACGGACGCGCTGGTGATCGACGCCGGCTGCCTCCACCACAACGGCAATTTTCAACCGCCGAAATCGCGGCATCCTCGGCCGCACTTATCTCGAACTAAGCGACATGATTGGCTGAGGCGCGAGCGCGAGGCAACGGCCCCGCTCACTAGCAAGTGACTGATCGCATCCGAACGTCCGCGACCTTCCCGCGCGATTGTGATTGCGGCGATGGTCATGGTCGGCTCCTGGCCGGCTGCATCGCTCATCGACTATTCTGAGCTGTTCTAGTTCGTGATCGGCATGCTGCTCGCTGTATCGGTCACGGCGCTTTTGCGCTACCTTCCCGAGGCGCTGGTCGATGCGGCGGGCCAACGCACCCGCTCCGACAAGACGCTTAAGGCATTGCCCTCGACTGGTTCGCCATTGCGCTGTTGCCGTGAGGCATCTATCCCCGCATGAGTGCCCCCCAAGCGAATGCGCTATTCGCCGACACTCGCCGGCATCATCTACCAGTAGATCCTCTCGCAATCTTATAGATCTCGGCCGCGTCAGATCGAGACGGAGATACCGCACTGGTCTTGGTTGCGCGTTGCCATTGGAATTGCCGTCGGCGCCTTCACTGCCGCCCGCATGGTCTCGCGCGGCGCGATTCGGCATCTGCCTGACGCAATGCGCGGTCAATCTTGGGCGGATTCTTGGGCGGGTGGTACCGGGCGATTTGCCGGCCAACCCATAATTCTCAACAATTTCATGGAGAAAGCGATGGTCGGAGTGGCAGGATTTGAACCTGCGACCCCGTCGTCCCGAACGACGTGCGCTACCAGGCTGCGCTACACTCCGTGACCATCAGCGAGCGGGGTTATAGCGACGCCATCGGCGCGCCGCAAGCGCCGAAATGCCGCCTGTGGATGACGGGTCATGACGCCGCGATGACGCCCCGGCCTCGCCGCCATTCTTGCGGCTCGCCGACCTTCCGGCTATAGCACCAGCGTCGCGGCGCCAGTCCGCCGACAGGATGGGGCGTCGCCAAGCGGTAAGGCAGCGGTTTTTGGTACCGCCATCCGGAGGTTCGAATCCTCCCGCCCCAGCCACCGCTCTAAAACCTCAGAAATCCGCCGTTTCCAAGCGTCGGCGCGCCTCAGGTCAGGGCAGTCTCGCGTTGCTGCGATCGCACCACGGTGGAAAGGCTGTCCGCTTGCGGTTGACTCGATCACGAATGAGAACAGAATAGGAACATGTTCCCATTCCGGAGATCGTCATGGCCAAGCCTACGAAAGAGATCGAGCAAGAGCAGGTCGCCTGCTGATGCCAGAGCGGCGCTCGTTGACGCCATGGGCGATCCTCGATCGGCTGGAACGGATCGTCGACGCGCGGCGCGAGGCGCGACTGAACTGGGAGACAAGCTTCGTTCTTGTTGAGGCGCTGAGAGCCTACGTCGCCAATCCGACGCGCGAGGAACTTGCCCGAATCATCTGCATGCGCACTCGTATGACGAGAAAGCCTTGTCAGCCGCCATGTCGGCGGTGCCTCGATCTCGGCCATGAATTGAAGTGCGTGATGCGCGGTGAGCCGGACGCGTTCGGTGATCGAGGCCGGTACGATGGCGGGCATCGCTTACACGGGAAGGCCTGAAATAGGTATCGCATGACCGAACAGAAGGTTGAATCGCCTAGCCACAACCTATTTCACGCGCGCGAACTCAAACGAATATTTGACCTTTTAGGTCGCGCCCCGATTTCTATTTTATCTATTATTGGTGTATCGTGCACCATATCTTTCAACATAGGGTATTTTATTGCCGTCGGATTGATATATATAAGCGTTTTTCCGCTTCAGGAGAGCATTATATTCTCAATATCTGGAGCAATTATATCAACAATATTAGCCACTATTGTTCAAGCTTTCTTCAATATTTTCAATATTTCTAAATTTATAAAGCGCAAAGAGACCTCAGCTAGGATAGCCGCGTTTTTTGCTTTTGCTCTTATCATAAGTTGCTTAATATCTTTGTATATTCAATCGAAGAGATTTTATGAAAACGGAAATATTATTCTGGTTACATATTTCCTACTTGCGTGCTCAGCGGCATTGATTTCGGCAGCCTCTTTAAAATGGTCATCTATTGACGACCGCATACCTCCAATTCTTGCTGTACCGATGTTGTTAGTTACAGTAATGCTGTCGGTCGCCTTCTACGGTCATTATACGATATCGTATTCGCCTTATGTTAGTAGTCACCGTGTCATTTTGGGCGGTTACCGGTCTGCATCGATTGTCCGACTCGGCTCTCAATTTAGCCTCGTGAAATTCAACGATGACGCAATTCATTTAATCCGCACAGATCAATTTAAGGATATCTCATCAACCAGCGAGTAACGGGGCGCCCAAGCTCTCGCCGGGCGCCCTCAAATCGTCGCGCTGAGGATCGAGGCTAGGCCGCGATCGCCTGTTCTGCTGTGGTGATCAGAACCGCAGTTTGGTCCGCGAGGGTGACTAGACCGAAGGGCTTGCTGGAACCGTGCAGGCTTCCGACAAGCAACTCGATTGCGTTAGGCACCACAGCCCGCACGGCGCTATCAGGGCTGCCGACGCGAACGGTGCGGAGTTTGCGGACGATGCCGGGGCGCTCCGGATCACGCATCCGGGATAGCGCGCCGAAACTGAATTCGCCTCCATCGGCATGCGCAGCAATCAGCACCTCATTAGTGTTTTCAACGGCGCCATACGCCTTGTGCGGCTGACCCCGGAAAGCCGAAGCTTGGGCGCTATCGAGCGCGCGAGTATTGAGAGTGCTCATTCTTCCGCCCCCCCTGCCATCAAGACGGCGCCGGTATCGCACGCGTCCGTCCCGGCGGTGACACGACCACCCCTGCCGCTGCGGGATGGCGCGCGGAATGGACGGCCGACGCCGGGGCCGCTCGTCAGTCCTTGCGGCCGGCGGTCACGACGAGGCCGACGCCCGTCAGGGCGAGGCCGGCCCAGAGCAGCGCGGCTGAATAGCGCTTGATGCCGAGGACATGATCGTTGCGGCAGAGCGCTTCGGCCAGCGTGCAGAGATCGGACGAGCGGAGCAGGCAGGGCGCCGCATCGCGATAGGTGAGGTAGTCGCCGTTGACGACGCGGCCATAGACCAGCCACCACCAGGCGACGGCCGCGAGGAGCGCCAGCAATCCCGCTGCGGAAAGGCCGAGCCCGAGCCTTGGACTAGACATCGGCGGGGATCCCCAGCGTGGCCAGGATGCTCCGCCGGAGCTCCACGAGGTCGGCATCGTCACGACGGCGCGGGTGCGGCTTCGAGACCGTGATCTCGGCGACGATTCGCGCCGGCCGCTCGCTGAACACGATGACCCGATTGGCGAGGAGAAGCGCCTCCTCGACATCGTGCGTCACCAGGAGGGCGGTGAAGCCCGACCGCTTCCAGAGCGCCAGCAGCTCGTTCTGCATCGAGAGACGCGTCAGCGAATCGAGCTTGCCGAACGGCTCGTCGAGCAGCAGGAGCTGTGGGTCGTTGACGAGGGCGCGAGCGATGGCGACGCGCTGCGCCATGCCGCCCGAAAGCTGATGCGGATAGGCGGTCGCGAACTTTTCCAGCCGGACCACGGCGAGCGCCTCGTCGACGCGGCTGCGCTGCGCCGCCAGCAGTCCGCGCGCCTCGAGCCCGGTCGCGACGTTGCGCCAGACGGTCCGCCACGGAAACAGCGTCGGATCCTGGAAGACGAGGATCCGCGAGGGATCGGGCGTGCGGATCGTCTCGCCATCGGCGGTGAGCGTTCCGGCGCGGGGCGTCTCCAGCCCGGCGGCGAGGCGCAGCAGCGTCGACTTGCCGGAACCCGAGGGACCGAGCAGCGCGACGAATTCGCCCGGGGCGATGCTGAGGTCTATGTTCTCCAGCACATCCAGCCTGCGGCCGTCGAGCTCGTAGAAATGCGAGACGGCGTTGATGTCGAGCGCCAGGCTGGCGGCGCGTGCGGGCTGACCGGTCGAGAGCCGATCCTTGGCGAGTGCGGTCACAACAGCCCCTTCTGCCAGCCGAGCAGGCGCTCGCGGAGGACGAACAGCAGCTTCAGGATTCCGGCGCAGATGAGCGACATCAGGATGAGTGTCGCGTAGACATTGGCGTAACCGGAATAGGCCTGCTGGAACTGGATGTACCAGCCGAGGCCATACCTGGCGCCGAGCATCTCGGCGACCACGAGCACGGCGAAGGAATAGTAGATCGCCATGAACAGGCCGACGAAGACATGCGGCAGCGAGGCGGGAATCGCGATCTGCAGCACCAGGAAGCGCTCCTTGGCGCCGAGCGTCCGCGCGACGTCGTAGAAGGCGCGGTTGGCCGAGGCGACGCCCGCGGCTGTGAGGATCGCGACCGGAATTCCCGACGAGAGCGCCACGATGAAGACGCTGGCGGCGAAGGTGGTCGGGAAGAAATAGAACGTCGCCGGGATCCAGGCCGTCGCGGGCACCGGGCCGATCAATTTCAGCACCGGCATGCCCCAATACTCGAACGCTTTGGACCAGCCGAGCGCCACCCCGACCACGAAGCCGACCGCGATGCCCGAGAAGAAACCGAGCCCCCAGAGACGCAGCGTACAGAGGATGCAGACGAGCAGCCGCTGTCCGTCGACCACATAGACGTTGAGCAGCCCGTGCGGCGGCGAGAAGAACGGCTTCGGCAGCCATCCGAGCTTCGCGGTGCTGAATTCCCACAGCAGAAACCACACGCCGATGGCGATCAGCCACGGGCCGTAATAGACCGCCCGCTCCCCGAACCGGCCGAGCCGGCCGATGGCGAAGGAAAGCGCCAAGAGGATCGCGGCGCCGATGCCCGTCAGGATGGCGAAGAGCCCCGCGCTGCCCCAGGGCACGACATCCGGCAGCGCCACCGTGACCACCGACGTCGCCGCCCAGGCGAGCGACGCGAGCAGGCCTTGCTTCCAGAGCCCGGCTGGATGGCGTGCCGAAGAGTAGCCGCCGCTCTCGACGGCCTGGATCGCGTCGGTCATGGGGAGATGGCCTCAGGCGAGGAGATTGACGGTGATCCGTTCGGCGAACGCCTTCGGATCGGTCGTCGGATCGAGGACCTTGACCAGCTTCAGATCCTCCGACGCCCGCTGGATCTGCGCGATGAGCTCCGGGCCGATCGGATGGTTGTGGGTCACGAGATGACCGATGATGGCGTTGAGCTCGTCGAGGGTCAGGCCCGCCGGATTGAGCGCCTCCAGGTACCATGCCGCCACTTCGTCCGGATGGGCAGCGGTGTATTCATGGATCTCGATATTCGCCTCGGCGAGGCGGCGGAGCGCGTCTCGGTTCGCCTCCAGGAACGGACCGTTGGCGCCCAGCACGCAGCATGTCGCGCCTTCATAGATGCCGGTCTGGGTATCGGCGATCTTGGTCAGGTTGAACTTCTTCTCGATCTGGTAGGCCCAGGGATCGAGATGCGCGGCGAGGTCCGCGTCACCGCGATTGACCGCATCGCCGACAAGATCGAACGGCACCGGCTTCCAGGTGACGTCGGTCTCGGGATCGATGCCGTTCTTGGCGAGCGTGACCTGGAAGGCGACCTGCGGCGGCGCGCCGATGCCATAGGTGGCGATCGTCTTGCCCTTCACGCCGGCGATGTCGGTGATACCGGAGGCCGGGGAAGCCAGAAGGCGCTGGCAGCCGCCATGCGAACCGACGAACAGCTTGACGTCGAAGCCCTGCTCCAGCGGCTTCAACCAGTCGCCGATGAGACCGGCGCCGGCATCGGCCTTGTTGGTGGCGAGGGCCTGAATGAGGGTCTGCCCGCTCGCGCCCTGGTAGAACAGCTCAACATCGAGATTGTGCCTGGAATAGAAGCCCTTGGCGACGCCGAAGCCGAGCGGGGAATGACAGGCAGCGACTTCCGTCCATGCGAGACGGATCTTCGGAGCGTTGCCCGCCATCGCATAGTTGACTGACCGGCTCCCGGCGAAGCCGGCCGCGCCGGCGAGACCGACGGCGCCCGCCGCCTTCAGCACGCCGCGCCGCGAGAGGCCCGCGCCGGCCTTGGAAACACGCTTGCTGGAAATCTGGTCGCTGCTGCTCATATGCAATCCGCCCCTGTGAGGTCGAAGATGTCGATTAGTCGAGTAACTCTATCGACTTGGTCGATACTGGGCGAGCAAACGGAATGTCGTTTCATCGTTGCCGCCGCGAAAGTCCTTGCGCGAAAGGGGGTCCAACCCTTCGCCGCGTGCCGTGGCTCCGGCCCGCGTCCCGCCCTGAAGCCGCCGGCCCGCACCGCGCGCCGACGCTCGCCTGCCCTCTCGCCGTCAGAGCCAGGCGTGGCGCGCCGGCTTGATGCCGTTCAGGTAATAGTTGCCGACATGGAAGAACTTCCAGCGCACCGGATCGTGCAGCGTGTGCGTGCGCGCATTGCGCCAATGCCGGTCGAGACCATGCGCGGCAAGCGTCGAGCGCGTGCCGCCGAGCTCGAACAGCTTGTTGGCGGCGAGAATCGCGATTTCAGTGGTCAACACCTTGGCTTCGGCCGTGGCGACGGCTGCCACCGCGACGGTCTCCTCGTCGGGACGGGCGAGTGCCACGTCGACCGCCCGCGCTGCGCGCTCGAGAATGGCTTCGGCAGCATGCAGCTTGATTTCGAGATCACCGATCGCCGCGATGGTGAAGGGATCGTCAGAGGCGTTGTCGCGGCCCGAATCGACCCAACTGCGCGCCTTGGTCCGGACAAAGGCGATCGTGTCTTCGATCGTGCCCTTGGCAATGCCCGCATCCACGGCGGCCTGGATGATCTGCGACACGGGCCCGGCCGCCGTCGGCCGGTCGAAGGCGCGATGGACCGGTATCACGCGCGCCTTCGGCACGCGGACATGGTCCACGATCACCGACCCCGACGCGGTGGTCCGCTGGCCGAAACTCGACCAGTCGTTGATCACCGTCAGACCTTGCGCATCGCGGTCGGCAAAGGCGAGATGGGCGTTGCCATCGGCATCGAGGCCGACGATCGGCACGATATGGGCAAGCAGCGCGCCGGTAGCATAGAATTTCTGCCCCGTGACGACGACGTCGTCGCCATCCTCGACGATCCGCGTCTCGAAGGTCCCGACATTGGCAGAGTTCTTCTCGGAGAAGGCATTGCCGAAGCGCAATCCCTTGAGCACGCCGCCAAAGAAGAACCGCTTCTGTTCCTCCGTGCCGTCGGCGACGATGTGCTCGACGATCGCAAGATGGTTCTGCGGGATCTGCCCGAGCGATGGATCGGCGGCCGAGATGATCTTGATCACCTCGGTCAACGTCACATAGGAAACGCCGGCGCCGCCATAGGCCTTGGGAATGTTGATGCCCCAGAGGCCACTCTGCGAGAAGGCGTCGAGTTCCTCGAGCGGAAGCAGGCCCTCGCGGTCGCGCTGCGCGGCATCGCGGGCGAATACCGCGGCGAGTTCGCGGGCGACGGCGATCGCCTCGGAATCGCTGCCGATCACATGAGCAGGCCGCGCCGGTCGCGGACGGGCCGGAAACCCTTCCTCCGGCGTATTGACACGGGACGGACGGCGCAGATCGACGACAGCTGACATCAGGCACTCCCATTGCGGGCCGGCGCTGACCTTGCCGGACCCTTCGATTGTGCCGGCCGCCCCATCGCTGCGGGAGCTTTCCGATTTCGTTTATCGCAGGCGCCGGGAAACCGTCTTCCAGCGCAATCATCGGGGAGCGTCGCCGCGTTTCGCCCCTTACAAAAGGTCACCCTTGAGTTGCCCGCCGTCCGATCGCCGAGGTAGGTGCCTCTACCCCAACGTGCACCCGCGGGTCGCACCGGCTGCATGTTTCAATGGGTCCGGTTCCGGCGCGCGGAACGGTTTCAACTTCGCCCAAGAATCGGAAACGCTTTTCTTTCCAGCACCGGCCAGGGACGCCTAGGCTTCGATATCAGCCCGGCGGCAACCGATCGGCATGATGGTCGTGGATCTACATCGCTATTCAGCCGCGCGGCGAGGTTACATCTGAGGAGGACCGCATGCCCGCCGGGAAGACGCTACCGATTCTTGACATATCGCGCCTCGACCGGGGCGAGGACGAACGAAACGCTTTTCTGCGGGACCTGCGCCATGCGGCACGCGATGTCGGCTTCTTCTACCTGAGCGGGCATGGAATTCCTGACGAGCTGACGCAGGACATCGTCGCGCAATCGCGCCAATTCTTCGCGCTTCCGCTCGCCGACAAGCTCGCGATCGAAATGGTGAACTCGCCGCATTTTCGTGGCTACACCCGTGTTGGCCGCGAGTTGACGCGTGGAAGCGCCGACTGGCGCGAACAGATCGACTTTTCGACCGAGCGGGAGCCGCTGCCGATCGGTCCTGAAACACCAGCCTGGGCGCGTTTGCAGGGTCCGAACCAATGGCCGGGCGCGCAGCCCGAACTGAAGGGGGTCGTCACTGCCTGGCAGGCACAGCTCGCCGCCCTCGCCGTCCGCCTGCTCAAGGCCTTCGCGGTTTCGCTCGACCAGGACGAGACCGTGTTCGCGCCGATCTACGAGACCGGGCCGATCCAGCATCTGAAGCTGATCCGCTATCCGGGTCGCGACGTCACGGAGAGCGACCAGGGCGTCGGCGCCCACAAGGACGGCGGCTTCCTGACACTGCTGCTTCAGGACGAAAACCAGGGCGGCCTGCAGGTCCTCGACCACAATGACGAGTGGATCGACGCGCCCGCCCTGCCGGGCACCTTCATCGTCAATATCGGCGAGGTGCTCGAAATGGCCTCGAACGGCTATCTCCGCGCGACCGTCCACCGCGTGGTGACGCCGCCTGCCGGACGCGACCGTGTCTCCGTCGCCTTCTTCTTCGGCGCAGCGCTCGATGCGACCGTGCCGCTCCTCGCCCTCTCGCCCGAACTCGCCAGCGAGGCACTCGGGCCGGCCGCCGACCCGCAGAACCCACTCTTCCGCGAGATCGGCCAGAACTATCTCAAGGGCCGCCTTCGCTCGCATCCGGACGTGGCGGAGCGCCACTACGCCGACCTGCTCGACCCCAAGGCCCGGCGGGAACCCGCCTCTGCCTATTGACGCCCCGACGCGGAGTCCTTCGATGACCTTCCAGTCCACCAAGTTCGAGACCAAGCGCTTCGAGACGCTGGCGCTGCATGGCGGCACCTATCGCTTCGATCCGGCCACGGGCGCAGTCGCCGTGCCGATCTATCAGTCCACCTCGTTCCAGCTTCCCGATACCGCGACGGCGGACCGGCTCTTCTCGCTCGACGAACTCGGCTACATCTACAGCCGCGTGGCCAATCCGACGCAGGATGCCCTCGAACAGCGCATCGCCGCGATCGAGGGCGGCGCGGCTGCGCTGGCGCTCGCCTCCGGGCAGGCGGCATCCGCCTATTCGCTGCTCAACCTGACCCGGCCGGGCGACAACATCGTCTCCTCGACCGATCTCTATGGCGGCACCTTCGCGCTGTTCAATGCGACGTTGAAGAATCTCGGCGTCGAAACGCGCTTCGTCGACCCGACCGATCCTGAAGCCTTCCGCCGCGCCACCGACAGCCGCACGCGCGCCTATTACGCGGAATCGCTGCCCAATCCGAAGCTCGAGGTGTTCCCGATCGCCGAGGTTGCCGCGATCGGCCGGGAGCTCGGCGTGCCGCTCATCATCGACAACACGGCGGCCCCGCTCACCATCCGTCCGCTCGAGCACGGCGCTGCCGTCGTCGTCTACTCCGCGACGAAGTATATCGGCGGCCATGGCACGACGATCGGCGGTCTCATCGTCGATGGCGGCACGTTCCCCTGGGCGGAGCATGCTGATCGCTTTCCCAACCTCACCGAGCCGGATTCGAGCTATAACGGGGCAACGTGGCTGGAGAAGGCGGAGCCACTCGGCCCAGTCGCCTATCTGTTGCGCGCCCGCGCCGTGTTGCTCCGCGACATCGGCGCGGCCATCGGTCCGTTCGCAGCCTTCCAGTTCATCCAGGGTCTCGAGACGCTGCCGCTGCGGATCCGCCAGCACAACGAGAACGCGATCCGCGTCGCGAATTTCCTGAAGAGCCATCCGAAGGTTGCACGGGTCATCTTCCCGGGCCTCCAGAGCGGGCAACCACGCGAACGCGCCGAGAAGTATCTTTCGGGCGGTTATGGCGCCCTCGTCGGCTTCGAGCTCAAGGACGGCCGCGAGGCGGGGCGCCGCTTCATCGATTCACTCGGCCTCCTGTTCCATGTCGCCAATATCGGCGATGCCCGCTCGCTCGCCATCCATCCCTCGACGACGACGCATTCGCAGCTATCGCCTGAAAAGCAGCTCGCGACCGGCGTGACCCCCGGCTATGTGCGTCTTTCGGTCGGCATCGAGCATCCCGACGACATCATCGCCGACATCGCCCAGGCCCTCGACAAGGCCTGACCAAGCGCCGCGTGGCGGCATCGTCGCCGCCGCGCGGGCGCTGGTCATTATTTCGGCCTTCTGTATTATAATTGGGCAATATTACCTTAACGACAGATTTTACCTCTGAGATACTCAATTTATTCGCAGAAGCGCGATTATTTATACTAAAGGAGTCGTGAGATGACCGAACACACGTCGTTGCGCAAACTGCTTGCGCGATCGGCCAAGATCGCCGCAACAGCCGCGACTGCCGTCGCTCTCAGCAGCGCCTTCGCCCTCGCCGGCCCGACGCTCGACGCGATCAAGAGCCGAGGCGTGATCAAGGTCGGCGTCGGTACCTCGCCGGGCTTCTTCGCCCCCGACAAGGACGGCCGCTGGCAGGGCTTCTTCGTCGATTTCGGCCGTGCGCTGGCGATCACCGTCTTCAACGACCAGAACAAGGTCGAATTCACGTCCTCCTCGCCGCAGCAGCGCCTGCCGGCGCTTCAGTCGGGCGAATTCGACATCCTGCTCTCGGGTGTCACGGAGACAATCACACGCGCGTTCAAGCTCGGCTTCAATTTCGGTCCGGTCATCTTCTATGACGGCCAGGGCATCCTGGTGAACAAGTCGCTGGGCGTCACCAAGGGCAGCGACCTCGATGGCGCCCGCATCGGCGTGCAGAGCGGGACGACGGGCGAACTCAACATCGCCGACTTCTTCAGGAAGAGCGGCAAGACGTTCACGCCGGTGACGATCGAGGACAGCAACGAATTCCTGCAGGCGCTCGAATCCGGCCAGGTCGACGCGCTGACGCAGGACGCCTCCGATCTCGCGCTCCGCCGGACGCTGCTGAAGAAGCCGGACGATTATATCCTTCTCCCCGAGCGCCTCTCGAAGGAACCGCTGGCTCCCGCGATCCGTGGCGGTGACGATCGCTGGCTGCAGATCGTCAACTGGACGGTCTACGCCACCATCCAGGCCGAGGAGTTCGGCATCACCAAGGACAATATCGACAGCTTCCTGACCAGCGAGGATCCCGCGATCAAGCGCTTCCTCGGCGTCGACACCTCGCTCGGCGAGGCCACCGGGCTCGATCCGAAATTCGCCTACAACATCGTCAAGACGCTCGGCAATTACGGCGAGATCTTCGACCGCAACATCGGCAAGGGTTCGCCGATCGGCTTCGACCGCGGCTACAACCAGATCTGGGAGAAGGGCGGCCTGCTCTACTCACCGCCGTTCCGCTGATCCGGGAATGACAGCCGATACGAGACCCGGCCCCCTGCGGCCGGGCCTTTCAGACCAGATCTCGGCCCTCGTCGGCGGGCAGCCCCTGAAGCAACTGGGGCTGCTCGTCGGCGTCGTGCTGCTGTTCGCCTTCCTCGCCGGCAACACGGCCAGTTCAATGGCCCGGCTCGGTATCCAGCCGGGCTTCGGCTTCCTGTTCAGCGCCGCCAATTTCGCCATCGGCGAGAGCCCGATCCCTTATGCCGCCGGCGACAGCTATGGCCGCGCCATCCTGGTCGGCCTCCTCAACACGGTGCTGGTCGCCGCCTGGGGCTGCGTGCTCGCGACGGTGATCGGCGTCGCCTTCGGCATCGCGCGGCTTTCCGGAAACATGCTGCTCGCCGGACTGGTGCAGGGCTATGTCGAGGTCGTCCGCAACACGCCGTTGCTGCTGCAACTGATCTTCTGGGGCGTGACGATCCGCGCCCTCCCCGGCCCGCGCCAGGCCCTGCAACCGCTGCCCGGCACCTTCCTGACCAATCGCGGGGTCTATCTGCCGGGCCTCGAGGGCGCCGCCTCGTCCGTCATCGTCGCGCTCGCCCTCGCCGCGCTGGTGACAGCGCTCGTCGCGGTCACCCGCAGCGATCTCGACAAACGCCGACGGGCACGGCTCGCCGCGGCCGCGCTCGCCGTCGCAGCTGGGGCGACCGCCTTCGCCGGTCTGGCGAGCGGCCATCTCGGCGCTACGACGCCCGCGCTCAAAGGCTTCAACATCACGGGCGGGGCGAGCCTATCGCCTGAGTTCGCGACGCTCCTGATCGGCCTCGTGGTCAACAGTTCAGCCGGCATTTCCGAGATTGTCCGCAGCGGTCTGCAATCGGTAGCCAAGGGGCAGTGGGAGGCCGGCCTTTCGACTGGCCTGCACCGCGGACAGGTGCTGCGCCTCATCGTCCTGCCGCAGGCGATGCGCGTGATCACGCCGATGCTGACATCGAGCTATCTCGATCTCACCAAGAATTCGAGCCTTGCCGTCGCCATCGGCTTCCCGGACCTCGTCAGCATCGCCAACACGACCGCGAATACGACCGGCCAGTCTACGGAGGCGCTCGCGATCGTCGTCGGGGTCTATCTCGTTCTCAATCTCGGCGTCTCGGCCTTCATGAACCACTACAACCGGGTCAGCGCCATGCGGGGACTGCAGCCGCGATGACCGATGCCGCGCTTCCGATCACGCGCCGTACCGCCCCTTCGGTGGCGCTCTGGCACCGGCTGCGGCAGGGCCTGTTCGGTTCGCCCGTCAATGCCGTCATCACGCTGGTCGTCGTCGCGCTGGCAGTCGCGATCCTGAAGCCGTTTTTCCGCTGGGCCGTGACCGACGCCGTATTCGCCGGGTCGTCGGAGGAGTGCGTCGCCGCGGGCGGTGCCTGCTGGGCCTTCATCGCAGCGCGGCTGCGGTTCATCCTGTTCGGCCTCTATCCGCCGGCCGAACAAGGGGCGGCCGCGGCCACGACGCTGGTGTTGATCGCCTGCGCCGCGCTCACCGCGATCCCGCGGCTCTGGGGCCGTCCGCTCGCCGTGCTCTGGGGCGCGACCCTCCTGCTGTCGCTCGGCCTGATGGGCGGCTTCCTGCGCGGCGCCACCGTGCCGAGCGGCGTCTGGGGCGGATTGCCGCTGACCTTGATGCTGACGCTCGGCAGCCTCGGCACCGCCTTCCCGATCGCGGTCCTGCTCGCGCTCGGACGGCGCTCGAAGCTCGTCATCGTGCGCATGCTCGCGATCGGCTTCATCGAACTCGTCCGCGCCGTCCCGATGATCGCGGTGTTCTATGTCGCCATGCTGCTCGTTCCGCTGATGCTGCCGGGCGGCGCCGCGATCGACAAGCTGATGCGGATCTTCGCGGCGCTCTCGCTGTTCGTCTCGGCCTATCTCGCCGAGGTCATCCGCGCCGGTCTCCAGGCGGTCCCGACGGGCCAGAGCGAAGCGGCACGGGCGCTCGGCCTTTCGCATTGGGCGACGCTGCGCCTCGTGGTCATTCCGCAAGCACTACGGGTCGTCATCCCCGGCATCGCCAACCTCGCGATCGGCATTCTCCTCAACACCACGCTGGTCTCGGTCGTCGGGATCATGGACCTGCTCAATGCCGCGAAGACCTCGGCCTCCGATCCGCACTGGCTCGGCTATTACGACGAAGCCTATCTGTTCGTGGCGGCGATCTATTTCGCGCTGGCCTTCGGCGGGTCGCGCTATTCGCTCTGGCTCGAACGGCGCATCGCCCGCCATTGACCCACGTTCGCGGCGCAGGGCTCATCCGCGATAGTGGACGTCTCTCCGTTTTAATGACGGCCCTGTCCGCTGCGTCGAACAAATATCCGTTCTACCGAAGGAAACGGAACGGGCATGAATTGCTCGGATTGCCTCCTCCAGCAGCAAAACATACACGAGGGATCAGCGACGGCGGACGCCGTCATGGACCATGAGGAAGCGCCGATGAACACCGCCACGCAGATGATGCCGATGCCCGCCATGATGCCAATGATGGGCAACATGATGCCGATGAACGGCATGATGGGCATGAACCCGATGATGTCGATGAACCCGATGATGGGCATGAATCCGATGATGGCGATGGGCGGCATGATGCCGATGCCCATGCCGATGATGATGGCGAAGATGACCTGCACCATGACCGACAAGGGCATGGTCTGCGAGATGATGCCGATGAACGGCATGTCCATGGAGATGTTCATGGACTGCTGCAATCGCATGATGAGCATGATGGGCATGGGCATGCCCATGATGATGTCGATGAGCGGCATGCCGATGATGATGGGCATGATGGAGATGAAGGCCTGACGCCTTCTCGCCACGCCTGACGACAGAAGGCCGCCCAAGGGCGGCCTTTTGCATTTCAGGCCGATATGGCCTCGACATAGGTCATGACGAGATACATCACCGCCTCAGTCGCGCGGAGATTGCGATAGCTGTGCGGGACATCGGCCTCGAACGCGATCGCATCGCCCTCACCAAGGACCTGCGGCGCGTCTCGTCCGGCGACGATTTCCACCGTCCCCTGCGTGACGACGAGGTTTTCGAGCGTTCCGGGCGCATGCCCTTCGGCGTCTTCGCGATGATTGGGGGCGAGGCGCAGTTCGTAGAACTCGACATGGCGCTCGCCGCTGAACGGGAACAGCGCCCGCGAGGAGAACTTGCCGCCGCTCGAGGTCAGGATCTTGGCCCGGTCCTTGAGCAGGACCGTTGTGCCGCGGATTTCCTGGCCGTTCATCAGCGTCGCAAACGGAACACCGAGAGCGGTCGCCACCTTCCAGAGAAGATTGATCGTCGGGGCGCTCTTGCCCGTCTCGATCTGCGAGAGCATCGCCCGGCTGACGCCGGAGAGGCGCGCCAGCCGCTCCAGCGAGTGACCCCGCCGTGTCCGGAGCCGCTTCAGATTTCGCCCGACGATCGCTCCGAGCTCCGTACCGCCTTCAACGGCGGCCTCGGGCAGTCTCTCGGCCGAAACGCTCTGTTCGCTCATCGCAGGATGCCTGGCCGCGCGACCTCACGCAAACATTGCAACGGGGATCATCGGAACGGGAACCATGACCCAGACCGGGACCCAGCTGACCATCATCGGCATCATGCCAGTCATAGGCTTCTCGTCGCGCGTCTGCCGCGCCTTCCGGTAATCCGCCAGATTGATGATGTTCGCTGTGGCCGTCATGAGGTTCTCCACGTCCGAGCCGTCACTATAGCAGAGGGTTGTTCGCCATCGCGGCCCCGGCGGCAAATAAGCATGAGCTTGCCCGATGGGGCGCCAAGCCGGAACGTGATCGGGAACCACAGGGGCGACGGCAGAACACATTTGCGATGGATCGCCGTTGCAAGGGATGGGGTCGGCGCCGACCGGGGAGCCGGGAAACCGTCAGGCGGCCGCCGCGCGCGAGGAATCGGCGCCATGGTCAGGCGGCCGATCGCGCGGACCGGGCGACGGACGCGACGAGCTTCTGCGTGAACGGATGCTGCGGCCGGTCGAGCACGTCCTCGGTTGGTCCGCGCTCGACGATGCGGCCATCCTGCATGACGATCACCTCGTCGCTGACTTGGCGGATCACGCCGAGATCATGCGAAATGAAGAGATAGGCGACGCCGGTCTCGCGCTGCAAGGCTTCAAGCAGGTCGAGGACTTGCGCCTGGACGGAGACATCGAGCGCCGAGACCGGCTCGTCGCAGACGATGACCTTCGGGCTCGCAGCGAGACTGCGGGCGATCGCGACACGCTGGCGCTGGCCGCCCGAAAGCTGCAGCGGTCGGCGGGTCGCATAATCGGAGCCGAGCCGGACGCGCTCCAGCAGCCCCCCGATCCGCGCGCGATGCTCGGCACGCGGCACGCCGCCGGCGTCGAGCGCATCGGACAGGATTTCGCCGACCGTCCAGCGCGGATCGAAGGAGGACAGGGGATCCTGGTAGACGACCCCGAAATGCGGGCGCTCGCGCCTCCGCTCGCTCTCTGCGACTCGTGCCGGCCCGGCGCCGGCCCATGGCCGGCCGTCGAACTGGACCGCTCCTGCGTCCGGATCGAGCAATCCCAGCGCGATACGGGCCGTCGTCGATTTTCCCGAACCGGATTCGCCGACGATGCCGATCGTCCGTCCTTCTTTCAGCACGAACCCGACATCGGTCACCGCCGGCCGGTCGACGCCATCGGGGCCGCGATAGGATTTGCAGAGACCCGAGGCTTCGAGCACGACCGAAGCCTCGCGCGGCTCGGGCCTCGGCGGTCGCGGCCGTGCGCCGGGCACCGAATCGAGCAGCAGCCGCGTATAGGCAGCCGCAGGACGGCCAAGGACATCGGCGGTCGGCCCCTGCTCGACGACCTCGCCATGGTTGAGGACGACAACCTCGTCGGCGATCCGCGCGACGACCGAAAGATCATGGCTGATGAGAAGGAGCCCCGTGCCGCTTCGCTTGATGGCAGCGAGCAGATCGAGGATCTGCGCCTGAACGGTGGCGTCGAGCGCCGTGGTCGGCTCGTCGGCGATCAGGATCGGCGGCTCCAGTGCGAGCGCGGAGGCGATGAGCGCGCGCTGGCGAAGGCCGCCGGAGAGCTGATCCGGCCGTTGGCGGGCGCGAAGCCGCGGCTCGGGAATGCCGACGCTGGCGAGAAGTTCGAGCACGCGCGCCTGCCGCGCCTGCCGGTCTGGCCAGCCACCATGGGCGGTCAGCGCCTCGGCGATCTCCTCGCCGACGGCACGCAGCGGATCGAGCGAGACGAGCGCGTCCTGCAGCACGAAGCCGATATCCTTGCCGCGCAGCTGGCGCCACTGCCGCTCGCCGAAGCCGGTGAGATCGTGTGCGCCATAAGTGAGCCGGCGCGCCTCGACGCCGGCGCCCTCCCCGGCGAGCCCCACGAGGGTTCGGGCAGTCACGCTCTTGCCGGAGCCCGATTCACCGACCAGCGCCACCGCCTTGCCGGGGGTGACGGTGAAGGAGACGTCGTTGACGACGCGGCGGCGGGCGGCGCCGCGGCCCAGCGTCACCGACAGGCCCTCGACGACGAGTGCGGCAGGGCGCGCGATTTCGGACATCAGGTGCGCCCCTCGAGACGGCGCTGCAGGGCGCGGCCGAACACCGTCGTTGCGAGCGTCGTGAGCACGATGAACAGGCCGGGGAAGAAGGTCATCCACCAAGCCTTCTGAACGAAATCGCGCCCCATCGAGAGCATCGTTCCCCATTCGGCCGCCGGCGGCTTGGCACCGAGCCCGAGGAAGGAAAGCGCCGACGACCAGACGATGGCCTGGCCGACGCCCATGGTGATGGTGACGATCAACGGCCGCATGGCATTCGGCAGGATGTGGCGGCGGATGATCCGGGCGGGCCGATGGCCGAGCGCGCGCGCCGCCTCGACATAGCCGGCGTTGCGGGCGGCGAGAACCTGCCCCATCACCATGCGGGCATAGCCTGGCACGTTGCCGATACCGGTCGCGATGATCAGTGGGCCGATGCCGTTGCCGAGATGCGAGGCGAAGAGCAGCGCGAGGATCAGCGTCGGAAACGAGAAGAGGACATCGAGCGACCAAGCCACGGCGCGCTCGGTCAGCCGGCCGCCGAGCCCGCCGAGAAGGCCAAGAAGGATGGCGAGCACCATCGATACGGAGACGGCGCCCACGCCGAGCAGCAACGATTGCCGCGCGCCGTAGACGACACGCGTGAAGATATCCCGTCCCGACTGATCCGTTCCGAAGAGATGCGCGGCGCTCGGGCCCTTGAAGGCGTCGCGCGGCGCAATGCCGAGCGGATTGGCGGCGGTGAAGAGTTCCGGTGCGATGGCGGCCAGAACGAGCAGCAGCAGGAACCCGCCGGCGAGAACGGCCCCGGCCGGCGGGACGTTGACGGCGCGAAGCCGGCCGATGGCGGGTCGCAGCGGGACGACATCCGAGAGCGTCATGGTTGGCGGGCCTTCAAGCGGGGATCGACGAGGACGAAGAGGATGTCGGCGGCGGTCGAGGCGAGGATGTAGACGAGCGTGACCAGCAACGTGATTCCGATCGTCAGCGGCATGTCCTGCTTGGTGACGGCCTGATAGAGCACGCGGCCGATGCCCTGGCGCGAGAAGATGACCTCGACCAGAACGGCGTTGCCGATGAGCGAACCGACCGCCCAGGCCGAAAGGCTGATGCCAGGCAGGAGGGCATGACGCAGCGCATGCCTCAGCCGTACGGCCCCCTCCGACAGGCCGCGCGTGCGCGCCGACAGGATGAAGGGCTGATCGAGCGCGAGTTCGAGCGACTCCCGCGTCACCTGCGCCAGGAATCCGGCGAGCGGAATTGCAAGTGCCAGTGTCGGGAGGACGAGACTGGCGGGGCCGGCGCCGCCCTGCGGCGGGAACCATCTGAGACCGAAGGCGAAGACCGCCAGCAGCACGAGCGCCAGCCAGAACTGCGGCAGGGCCGCGGAGATGGTTTCGAGCGCCGATCCGAGCCCCTGCAGCAACCGGTTTCGGCGCGTCGTGCCGAGGACGGAAACGAGCGCCAGCAGCCAGGCGGTGACGATCGCCGCTCCCATCAGTTGCAGGGTCGGGCCGATCTGCCCGGCGATGACATCCGCCGCCGGTTGGCGCTGCGAGAAGGAGACGCCGAGATTGCCGGTCGCGAGCCGGGCCATATAGAGCCCGTACTGGACAGGCAGCGGCCGATCGAGGCCGAATTCGCGGATCGTCGCAGCGATCGTCTCGGCCGAAGGGTTGGCCGTCGGACCGCCGAGCACGGCGCGGACCGGATCGCCCGGCGTCAGGTGAAGCGCGAAGAAGGTGACGGTCGCCGACGCGACAAGCACGAGCACGGCGCCGAGAATGCGCGCGCCTATGCGCCGGGCGACCGGCGCGAGGTCGATGCCGAAGCGACGCTTCAGCACGACCCCGGTCGCGCCGAGAGTGGCGACCGTCACGCCGATCATTTCTCGACCCAGGCGTCGTAGAGCGTCGTCACGGAGAGCGACGGCTCGAGGCGGACGCCCTTCGCCGTCTTGTAGACGGCGAGCCGCGTCGACTGCGGGAAGGTCAGCACCTGCAGGAAGTTGGAGGCGACGATCTTCTGGGCATCGTAATAGAGCTTGCGCCGCGCCTCGGGATCCTGTGTCTCCAGCGCCTTGCCGACGATGCTGTCGAACTCGGCATTCTTGAAACCGGTCGCATTCTGATGATAGCCGCCGGAGCCAGCGGCCGGAATGAACTCCGAACTCAGCACGATGCGCAGCACGTCGGCCGTGTTGGTGTTCCAGTATTCCGGAATGACGTCGTAGTCCCACTTGGCGTCTCGATCGAGCCATTCGGAGAAGCCGAGCGGCTCGAGCTGGACGTCGAAGCCGGTTTCAGTTGCCGTCGCCTGGACCTGTTCCCAGAGCGAACGTTCGGCCGGCCCCTGGAAATCACCGATCGGAATATGGACCGTGAGCGATTTGCCGTCCTTCTGGCGGATGCCGTTCGCATCCTTCTGGGTCCAACCGGCCGCGTCGAGCAACTGGTTGGCCTTGGCCGGATCGTAGTCGTAGAAGCTCTTGAAGTCGGGGGTCGCAAACGGCGTCGCGGCACTGAGCGGACCGGGCGCGCGCTTGTAGCGGCCGAAGAACACCGAATTCAGGGCGCTCTCGATATCGGCCGAGCGGAGGAACGCCTCACGGACGCGAATGTCGTCGAAGGGCGCGCGCGTTGTATTGAGCGCGCCGTTGGTCGGATTGCCCGGCCGGTCGGCGATGATCAGCTTCAGATCGGCATTCTGCTCGGCCGCCTCCTCCGATTCCGGCGGCACCGCCTCGATCACGTCGACATCGCCATTCTGCAACGAGGCGAAGCGGACCGACGGCTCGGGGATGAACTTCCAGACGATCTTGTCGAGATAGGCCGGGCCCTGATGCTCGGCAGTCGGCGGCGCCCAGGCATAGTCAGGATTGCGCTCCAGAACGATCTCGCTCTGGCGGTCCCATTTGGTGATCTTGAACGGGCCGGAGCCGACGGGGCTCTCGCAATTCTCGTTGCGCGGCCGCGCCAGCGCCGACGGCGCCTCGATGCCGAGGAAGCCCTGCGCCAGCACCTCGAGAAACGCCGCATAGGGCTTCGAGAGCGTGACCACGGCCGTGTACTCGTCCGGGGTCTCGGTCTTCACATATTGCTGGATGTAGCCGCCGGCCGTGGAGGACTGCGTCGCCGGGTTCTTGATGTGATCGAGATTGGCCTTCACCGCGGCGGCGTTGAACTTCTCGCCATTGGTGAAGGTCACGTCGTCGCGAAGCTTGAACGTATAGGTCTTGCCGTCGTCCGAGACGGTCCAGCTCTTTGCGAGCCAGGGCCCGATCGTGCCGTCCTTGTTCTGGGAGACGAGCGAGTCGGTATATTGCTGCGCGACGAACACCTGCGGCATGTCACCGTCGACATGGGGATCGAGGCAGGTCGGCTCGCGGTCGGTCGCGTAGATCAGCGTGCCGCCCTTGACCGGGGCGTCCGCACCGAAAGCCGGCAGGATCGCAGCGCCGAGCGCGGCGAGGCCGACCGAGGCGAGAAGGGTCGTGGCGCGCGCCGGTCGGCGCCACCTGTTCAGGGTCGTCATGGATCAGATCCTCTTGCGGAGCGTGGATGCCTGACAGCGTGGGGCGGCCGATCAGCCGGCCGCTGCGAGCGGTCGTTCACGGACGAGCGCTTCGGCGCGCTTCACCGCTTCGATGTCGCGATAGCGGGCGCCGGGATGGTTCTCCGGCAGATAAGGGCCGGCGCCGAACAGCTTCTCGCGCAGCGTGCCCGGCGCATAGGAAGTCGGATAGGCACCGCGCCGCTGCAACTCCGGCACGAGATAGCCGACAATATCCTCGAAGGTTCCGGGCTCGATCGCATAGCAGAGATTGAAGCCGTCGATATCGGTCTCCTCGACCCAATCCTGGAGGATGTCCGCCACCGTTTCGGCCGAGCCGACGAAGACCGGGCCGGCGCCGCCGATCCCGCCCCAGCGCGCCAGTTCCTCGATCGTCCAGGGCTTGTCGCGGTCCTCGAGCCGGTCCATCAGCGAGGTCAGGCCGGGATTGCCGACGCGGCGGACGAGATCCGTGGGCGCGAAGGCGCCGAAATCGATGCCGCTCCATCCCGACATGAAGACCAGCGAGCCCTCATAGGACGTGTATTCCTTGAGCTTGGCGAATTTCGCCTCTGCCTTGGCGTCGGTCTCGTCGACGATGACCGTGGCGAGGTTGTAGACGAGCAGCTGGCGCGGATCGCGTCCGGCCGCCGCCGCACGGGCGCGAATATCGGCGACATAGGCCTTGCCGAACGACTTCGAGAGCGCGCTGACGAACACGCATTCGGCATTGCGTCCGGCGAAGCGTCGCCCGGCCTCGGACTGGCCCGCCTGGAACAGCAAAGGCGTCCGCTGTGGCGAGGGCTCCGAAAGATGGTATCCAGGCACCGTATAGTAGCGGCCGCGATGATCGATCGGATGCACCTTGGCAGGATCGGCGAAAATCCGGCACGCCTTGTCGCGGAGGACGGCCCCCTCCTCCCAGCTGCCCTCGAACAGCTTGTACAGGACGGTCAGGTACTCGTCGGCGATGTCGTAGCGATCGTCATGCTGCTTCAGGCCGGTCTCGCCGATATTTCGGGCGCCGCTCTCGAGATAGGAGGTGACGATGTTCCAGGCGACACGCCCCTTGGTGAGGTGGTCCGCCGTCGAGAGGCGGCGCGCGAAGGTATAGGGGTGCTCGAACGAGGTCGATGCCGTGATGCCGACGCCGATATGCTGTGTGTCGATGGTGATCGGCACGGCGAGCTGAAGCGGATCATTCACCGGAATTTGCGCCGCCTGCCGCAGCGCGTCATCGAGATTGCCGTTGAAGACATCGTAATAACCGATGACATCGGCAATAAATATCCCGTCGAATATCCCCGATTCCAGCAACTTTGCCAGTTCGACCCAGTGTTCGACATCCTTGTAGCGCCAGGAGCGATCGTCCGGATGCGTCCAGAGGCCCGGTGACTGGTGGCCGACGCAATTCATCTCGAACGCATTGAAACGGATCTGCCGCGCCACGTCTTGATACCCATCGATGTCTGGTTTCTTTTAGCCCCTTGACGTTAGGCCAGGCGGCCGCTCCGTTACAGGAACGGAGCATGCCTTGATGGCGAGCCCGGTGAAAAAATCGGCCAATGTCGGGCAGCCGGGAGACGGCTTTGCACTCAGGGCAGGAAATTTCCCGACTGAGCCTATCGACAATATCGTCTTCCTGTATCCAGCGACGCCGGTCCGCTATCGCTGTTGCTGCGCCCGAGGCAAGGGGCGCCAGCAGGTGGACCGACGGACATGACGCAGATCGAGAATGGATGGGGCGCGGGCCCCTCGCCGCATTACGAGGCGCTGGCCGCGCCGTTCCGCCCGCTCTTTAGGAAGATCGCCGCAGAGGCGGTGTCACGCGAGGTCGATCGGCGGCTCCCCGCCGCAGAAATCGACTGGCTGAAGCAGGCTGGTTTCGGCGCTGTCCGACTGCCGAAGGAGAGCGGCGGTGCCGGCGCATCGCTGCCGGAGCTCTTCGCGCTGCTCATCGAACTCTCCGAAGCCGATTCCAATCTCACACAGGCGCTGCGCGCGCATTTCGGTTTCACCGAGGACATTCTCTCGAGCCGAAACGAAGCCCATCGCCACGCCTGGTCGGCCCGGATCGCTTCTGGCGACATCGTCGGCAACGCCTGGTCGGAGGTTGGTGACGCACGACAGCAGGCCTTCTCGACCCGCGTCGAGAAGAATGGTCACGGCTGGACGCTGAATGGTGCCAAGTTCTACACGACCGGCTCGCTGTTTGCGGAATGGATCGATGTCGGCGCCAGCGCCGAGGACGACGTTTCGGTCGGGGTGATCGTCGCCCGCAGCAGCCCCGGGGTCGCGGTCGTCGACGACTGGGACGGCTTCGGCCAGATCGGGACGGCGAGCGGCACGGCAACCTTCACCGACGTCGCGGTGGCCGCCGACCAGATCGTCGCCGACAACGATCGCTTCCGTTACGGCCAGGCCTTCTTCCAACTGGTCCATCTCGCGACGCTCGCCGGCATCGGCCGCGCCGCCGCGACCGATCTCGCCGCCCGCGTCGCCGCGCGTACCCGCCAGTACACCAACGGGGCCGGCCCTCGGTCGAGCCAGGATCCGCAAGTGCTGCAGGTCGTCGGCCGGGTGCGTGCCGCCGCTTATGCCTCCGGGGCGATCGTGCTGAAGGCGGCCGAGGCGCTGCAGCGCGCCTTCGAGGCGCGGCTCACCGGCGACGAGGATGCCGAGCGTCTCGCGACCAACATCGCCGATCTCGAGACCGCGGAGGCCCAGACGGTGGTCACCGACCTGATCCTCGAGGCGACGACGCTCGTCTTCGATGCCCTCGGGGCCTCGGCGACGCGCAAGGACGCAGCGCTCGATCGCTACTGGCGCAATGCGCGGACGCTCTCCTCGCACAATCCGCGCATCTACAAGCACCGCATCATCGGCGACTTCGCCGTGAACGGCACGCCACACCCCGATCAGTGGCGCATCGGCCGCGTCGCCTGACGCCGCGAGGGAGACCGACCATGACCCGCCAGATCCGTTTCAATGCCTTCGACATGAACTGCGTCGGGCACCAGTCGCCTGGGCTCTGGGCCCATCCGCGCGACCGGTCCTCGACCTACAAGGACCTCGACTACTGGCAGCATCTCGGACGGACGCTGGAGCGCGGCATCTTCGACGGCGTCTTCATCGCCGACGTGATCGGCTATTACGACGTCTACAAGGGCAATCTCGCGCATGCCATCGAGCAGGGCGCGCAGATCCCGGTCAACGATCCGCTGCAACTGGTGGCGCCCATCGCGCTCGCGACGGAGCATCTCGGCATCGGCATCACCGTCTCGACGTCGTTCGAGCACCCCTACACCTTTGCCCGGCGCCTCTCGACGGCCGACCACCACTCGAAGGGCCGCGTCGGCTGGAACATCGTCACGTCCTATCTGGAAAGCGGCGCGCGCAATGTCGGCGAAGCCGGCCTTCGCCGCCATGACGACCGCTACGAGGTGGCAGGCGAATATATCGAGGTGCTTTACAAGCTTCTGGAAGGAAGCTGGGAGGACGGCGCCGTTCTCCGCGACAAGGCGCGCCGCATCTTCGCCGACCCGGCGAAGGTTCACGAAGTCGGCCACAAGGGTCGCTTCTTCGACGTGCCCGGCTATCATCTCTGCGAGCCCTCGCCCCAGAGGACGCCGCTGCTCTACCAGGCGGGCACCTCGGGACCCGGCCGTCGCTTCGCCGCCCAGCATGCCGAATGCGTCTTCATCGCAGCGCCGACCAAGACGATCCTGAAGAACCAGATCCGCGACATTCGCGAACGCGCCGCCGCCCTTGGCCGCGATCCGCGCAAGCTGCTGTTCTACAATCTGCAGACGGTGATCGTCGCCGAGACGGACGCCAAGGCCGAGGCCAAGTTCGCGGACTATCAGCGCTATGTCAGCTATGACGGCTCGCTGGTCTTCATGTCGGGCTGGACCGGCATCGATCTCGGCCAGTATCTGCCGACCGACCTCGTCCAGAAGATCGAGACCAATGCCGGGCGCGCCGCGATCGACGCGATCACCGACGGCGATCCCGGACGGCGCTGGACGGTCGACGAGATCGCCCGCTGGGGCGGCATCGGCGGCCTCGGCCCGGTCATCGTCGGCTCCCCGACCACCGTCGCCGACATCCTGCAGGAATGGGTCGACGAGACCGATGTCGACGGCTTCAACCTAGCCTATGCCGTGACGCCCGAGAGCTTCGAGGACGTCGTGGACCTCCTGGTGCCGGAACTGCAGCGGCGCGGCGCCTATCCCACTTCATACCGGCCGGGCACACTGCGCGAGAAGCTGTTCGGCCAGGGCTCCCGCCTCGCCGCGCCGCACCCGGCGGCGCGCTATCGCGACATCGAAGCCGTGAAGCGCGCCGAGGCCGAAGCGCGCCAGGGCACCGCCGCCTGATCCCTCCCTTTCCGAGAAGCAAGCCGCCATGACTTCCCAAACGCCGCCCGACCGCATCAACGTCCTCTGGTTCCTGCCGACGCATGGCGACAGTCGCTATCTCGGCACATCCGAGGGTGGGCGAGCGGTCGATCTCCCTTACCTGACCCAGGTCGCCAAGGCGGCCGATTCGCTCGGCTATTACGGCGTTCTGCTGCCGACCGGGCGAAGCTGCGAGGACAGCTGGGTCGTCGCCTCGGCGCTGGCCCCGCTCACCGAGCGGCTGCGCTTCCTCGTCGCCGTCAGGCCGGGACTGCAATCGCCGACGCTCGCCGCGCGCATGACGGCGACGCTCGATCGCATCTCGAACGGCCGGCTGCTGATCAATGTCGTCACCGGCGGCGACCCGACGGAGAACAAGGGCGACGGCATCTTCCAGAGCCATGCCGAGCGCTATGAAGTCACCGGTGAATTTCTCGACATCTACAAGCGCGTGCTCGCCGGAGAGACCGTCGATTTTCAATCGAAGCATTTCCAGATCGAGGGCGGAAAGCTCCTGTTCGCCCCGGTGCAGACGCCGCACCCGCCGCTTTATTTCGGTGGCTCCTCCGAGGAGGGTATCGACGTCGCGGCACGCAGCGTCGACAAATACCTGACCTGGGGCGAGCCCCCGGCAGCGGTCGCCGAGAAGCTCGCCATCGTGCGCGCGCGGGCCGCGGCGGAAGGCAGGACGCTCAGCTATGGCATCCGCCTGCATGTGATCGTCCGCGAAACCAACGAGAAGGCCTGGGCAGCCGCCGACGAACTCATCAGCCGGCTCGACGACGCGACGATCGCGGCCGCGCAGCAGGTCTTCGCGCGGATGGATTCGGTCGGCCAGCGCCGCATGTCTGAACTGCATGGCGGCCGCCGCGACCGGCTCGAGATCAGCCCCAACCTCTGGGCCGGTGTCGGCCTCGTGCGTGGCGGTGCCGGAACGGCGCTCGTCGGCGACGCCGAGACGGTGGCGGCGCGCATCGACGAGTATCGCCGCCTCGGCGTCGACAGCTTCATCCTCTCGGGATACCCTCATCTCGAGGAGGCCTACCGCTTCGCCGAACTCGTCCTGCCGCGCTTGCCGCTGGCCCATGCCGGCCCGCGCGCCAGCGTCTCGGTGAATATGGGGCCGTTCGGGGAGACGATCGCCGGCGATCATCGGCCGGCCCTGCGCGCTGCGAGTTCGTGATCAACACCAGCTACAAGACGATCGCCATCATCGGCGGCGGATTCACCGGCGCCGCAATCGCCTGGCATCTCGCGCGCGGCGTGGGAATGCCGGCGACGCGCATCGTCGTGATCGAGCCGCGCGCACAGATCGGCGGCGGCCTCGCCTATTCACCGTCCGATCCGGCCTTCCGCATCAATGTCCCCGCCGGGAAGATGAGCCTCGACGCCGAGGACATCGGCGATTTCGCGCGCTGGCTGGTCGAAACCGACGCCGTGGCCGACGATCCGGCCGCGACGCTTCACGATGGACGGGTGTTTCCCCGCCGATCGGTGTTCGGAGCCTATGTCGCCGCCCGGCTCGCACCTCAGCTCGCCGCGGGCGCGGTCGCTCAATGCAAGGCAGCGGCCGTCTCGGCCGGACGGCGGCCTGACGGCGGCTACCGCATCGCGCTCTCCGATGGCGAAACGCTCGATGTCGACCTGCTTATTCTGGCCGTCACCCACCCGCCCCCGGCACCGCCGGCCGTTCTGGCCGACGCGCTTGCCGGACATTCCAGTTTCATCACCGACACGACGGCGAGCGGCGCGCTCGATCAGGTCGAGAGCGGCGACCGCGTCTTGGTCGTCGGAACCGGCCTCACCGGCGCCGACATCATCGCGGCGCTGGACGCCCGCGGCCATCGCGGCCCTATCCTCGCATTGTCGCGGCGGGGCCTCCGTTCGCGCGGCCACGCACCCGCCGCCGGTCCGGCCCGAGGCGACTTCACCACGACGCCGGCCCGATCGGTTCGGGCTCTGCTCGCGGCGATCCGGCACGAACTCGCGGCAGGCCGCGCGGCCGGCGAGACATGGCATCCGGTCGTCGACGCATTGCGCAGCCAGGGACCGGCGATCTGGGCGGCGCTTCCCGTTGCCGAGCGGCGCCGGCTCGTTCGCCATCTCCGTCCGTTCTGGGATGTGCACCGCTTCCGCATCGCGCCGCAGATCGAGGACATCATCGACCGGAAGCTCGCCGACGGATCGCTGGTCGTTGCCGCCGCGTCGCTGGCCGGCGCGCGGATCGTTGGCGGCGACATCGCCGTATCGCTCCGGTTCCGTCACGGCGGCGCCGCCGAACGGATCTTCGACGCCGTTCTGGTCGCGACCGGACCGGCGCATGGCGGGATTCTCGCGAGCCAGCCCATCCTGGCGGGCCTCGCAGAAGCCGGCCTGATCCGACCGGACCCCGTCCGTCTCGGCATCGAGACCGGCAAGGACGGGCATGCCGTCACCGCCGATGGCCGTCGCGCACCCGACATCCTCATCGGCGGCCCGCTCGCGCGCGGCACGTTCGGCGAGTTGATGGGCCTGCCCGAAGTTGCCGCCTATGCGAAGTTCATCGCCGACAGCGCAGCGCGCTGGCGGCGTGAAGCCGACTGACGGCCGACGCCGCCGCGCAAGGCGGCGCCGGCTCAGCCGAAGGACGGAATCAGGCCTTCCTGCTCCAGCTTCTGCCAGAGTTCCTCGGGGATCGGCTGCTCGAACCAATCAACATTGGTTTCGATCTGCTTCGCCGTCTTGGCGCCGACGGCAACGACGGTCGCCGCAGGATGGCGGAGCGGATACTGGATCGCGGCGGCGGGCAGCGGCACGTCGAACGAGCGGCAGACCGCATCGAGCCGTTCGGCCTTGGCGATCACCTCGGCAGGCGCATCGGCGTAGTTGAACTTCTTGCGGCCCGAGGTCGAGGCGAGGATGCCGGAATTGAACACGCCGGCGATGACGAGGGCAACATCGTGCTTCAACGCCAGCGGCAGGAAGGTTTCGACGGCGCTGTCGTCGAGCAGCGAGAAGCGGCCGGCGAGCATCGAGACGTCGAGATCGACCTCCTGCATCGCATCGCGCGTCACCTGCCATTCGTTGACGCCGAGGCCGAAGCCGGCGATCAGCCCGGCCGCCTTCAACTCGGTCAAGGCGCGGAAGCCGCCACCCTTGGTCAGTGCGTTCCAGTGATGGTCATGCAGCGCGCCATGGGTGACGCGGCCGATATCATGCACGAAGAGGATGTCGAGCCGGGAGAGACCTGTGCGCTGGCGGCTGTCGTCATAGGAGCGCAGGATCGCGTCATAGCTGTAGTCGAACACCTCGCGGAACGGCAGGCCGTTGCTCCAGCCCGAATCGAACTCGTTCTTGGGCGGCTCGGGCGGCAGCGTGCGCCCCGGCCGTTCGAAGCTCATGAGGCGACCGACCTTGGTGCTGATGCGGAACGCGTCGGGGTCTTCCTCGCGCAGGAATTCGCCGAGGATGTGCTCGCAGCGGCCGAGGCCATACATCGGCGCGGTGTCGAAATAGCGGATGCCGCGACGCCAGGCGGCCGCAACCGTCTCGCGCGCATCGCTGATCGGAACCGGGGCATAGAGACCGCCGAGCGGCGCGGAGCCGAGGCCGAGCAGCGTAAGTTCGATACCGGCGCGCTTGAGGCGCTTCTTGTCGGACGCCTTCATGGCGTTTCCTCCCGTGTCAGAGTGCGCTTGGATAGCAGCCACTGAATAGCACGCCGCCGGCGCGTTCCGGCAAGCCGTCCCCCCTCAGCGGGAGGCGTGCAAGAGCTCCAGATACTCCTCGCGTGTCGCGAGGCGCGGGTTGGTGGCGTGGCAATGATCCTTCAGCGCCTCGCCGGCGACCTTTTCCATCATCGCCTCGGTGACGCCCATGGCATCGAGCCCCGAGGGCAGGCCGATATCGCGCGAGAGCGCTGCGAAGACCTCATCCGGCGGGCCGCCTACGATCTCGGAGATCACATCCCATTTCTCGCCGATGGCGGCGCGATTGAAGCGGAGCACGGCCGGGGTCAGCACGGCGTTGAGCGTGCCGTGATGCAGGTTGAGCTCGCGCACGGCGCCGAGCGGATGCGTCAGCGCATGCACGGCGCCGAGGCCCTTCTGGAACGCCATCGCGCCTTCGAGCGCACACATCATCATCTCCCAGCGCGCCTTGCGGTCTGATGCGTCCTTCACGGCGGTGCGGATCGCCTTGAAGCCGCGCTTCAGCCCGTCGATGGCGATGGCGTCGGCCGGCGGGTTGATCGCTGGCGCCATGAAGGTTTCGAGGCAGTGCGACAGCGCGTCCATGCCGGTCGCGGCCGTCAGATAAGGCGGCAGGCCATAGGTCAGCTCCGGGTCGCACAGCGCGACGCTCGGCAGCATATGCGGGCTGATGATGCCGAGCTTGCGGCCCTCGGCCGTGATGATGACGGCGGCGCGGCCGACCTCGGAGCCGGTGCCCGACGTGGTCGGCACGGCGACCATCGGGACGATCTGGCCATGGATCTTCGCGGCGCCGCCCTCGACGGCCGTGTACTGCGCCAGCGGCCCTGGATGACCGGTGAGGAGGCGCAGCGCCTTGGCGAGATCGATCGAGGATCCGCCGCCGAGGCCGACGATGCCATTGCAGCCCGCATGCTCATAAAGCGCGAAGGCCTGCATCACCGCCGCTTCCGTCGGATTGGCCGGCGTCTCGCTGAACACCGCCGGCGGCGAGGCGAAGAGGCCCGCGACGCGCGCGACGAGACCGGTGGCCACGAGGCCGCGATCGGTGACGATCAGCGGGCGGGTGACCTTGAGACCCTCCAGAATCGCCGGCAGGCGCGCGATTGCCCCTTCGTCGAATTCGATCCGGGTCAGATAGGTGATGAGGGCCATCGGCGGCTTTCCTGGAAGGCTTGCAGTTGTCGGCGCGGCCCCGCGCAGAGCGGCGAAATCCGTTCGCGTCGCCGCCGCGCAAAGCCGCTTGCCAGACAAACCGATATATGAGTTATTCGAGCCAGTCCAGAACCGACCACTCGCGCACAGCCGGGAAGCGCAGACTTTTGACCGAAAGCCAAGCGATGACGCCCGAAACTGCCATGACGCCGCTGCGCGCCTCGGCCGATAAGCCGCCGCAGAAGGCCGAACAGATATATGAGTGGCTTCGTCAGGCCATTGTCCGGCTCGGCATGGTGCCTGGCGCGGCGATCTCGGAAAAAGAGCTCTGCCTGCAATTCGGCGTGTCGCGCACGCCGGTCCGCGAAGCACTGAAGCGTCTGGTCGACGAAGATCTCGTCGACGTGTTTCCCCATTCCGGAACCTATGTCAGCAAGATCTCGTTCGAGGTCGCCGAGGAAGGCTTCGTGATCCGCCGGGCGCTGGAAATCGAGAGCATCCGCCGCGCCGTGACCTTCGTCAGCGACGCCGACATCGTGAGGCTCGACGCCCTGATCGCGGCGATGCGCGACATTCTCCGCCGCAATGCGCTCGCCGACTATATCGAGGTCGACGACGCCTTCCACAGCACCATCGCGCAGATCAGCCGCTATCCGCGGATCTGGAAGTTCATCACCCTCGCCAAGGCTCATCTCGACCGGATGCGGCAGCTGAGCGCGCCGGTGCCCGGGCATCTCGCCGAGGTGACCGAGCAGCACGCAGCCGTCGTCCGCGCGCTTGAGCGGCGCAATGCCGACCAGGCCGAACTGGCGATGAAGATCCATCTCGACGCGTCCTTCGCGGTGATGAGCGCGATGTATCGCGATGGCGGGATTTTTCGGATGCGAGCCGGCAGCGCCGGCGGCTGAGGCGCATCCGGACCAGAAGAACAGACCGGTGAGCGGCGGATCCAACCGCTGCTTCGGGGGAGAGAGACATGACGACGCTGCAAGACCCGAGGACGCCGCAGGATCGACCGGTCCTGAAGGACAGCTATGACATCATCATCATCGGCGCCGGGGTCGGCGGCGGCGCGCTGGCGAACAGCCTCGCCGCGCCCGGCCGCGACATCCTGATGATCGAGCGCGGTCCGCGGCTGCCGCGCGAGCCGGACAACTGGAGCGTCGACGCCGTCTTCCACAAGCGGAAATATGCCGCGAAGGAACAATGGCGCGACAAGGATGGCGCGCTGTTCAGTCCCGGCACCTATTATTATGTCGGCGGCAATTCGAAGTTCTTCGGCGCGGCGACGGTTCGCTTCCGCAAGCAGGATTTCGCCGAACTGCAGCATGAAGGCGGCGTCGCTCCGGCGTGGCCCGTCTCCTATGAGACGTTCGAGCCCTATTATGCGCGCGCCGAACGGCTGATGGGGACGCATGGCGAAGCCGGGCTCGATCCGATCGAGCCGCCACGCTCGGGGCCGATGCCCTTTCCCGCCATCGGACACGAGCCGGAGATCGCTGCGTTCGACAGGAAGCTGCGGGCGCGCGGACTGCACCCCTTCCCGCTGCCGATTGCGATCGACTATCACGACGGCGGCGCCTGCGCCCGCTGCATGACCTGCGACGGCTTCGCCTGCAAGATCGGCGCGAAGGGCGATGCCGAGGTCCGGATGATCAATCCGGCCCTCGCCAAGGGCGGCGTCACGCTGGTGACCGAGACCTATGTCCGCCGGCTGATCACCGACGCCTCCGGCAAGCGCGTCGTCGCGGTCGAAATCGAGAAGGACGGCGCGGTGCGGACCATTTCCGGGGGAACCTTCGTCTCCTCGGCCGGCGCGATCAACTCCTCGGCGCTGCTGCTGCGCTCGGCCAACGACAAGCACCCGCGCGGCCTCGGCAACAACACCTCCGACCAGCTCGGCCGCAACTACATGGCGCACAACAACACGGCGATGATGGCCGTCAACCCGCTGCGCAAGAACCGCGTCAAGTTCCAGAAGTCGATGGCGATCAACGACTTCTATCTCGCCAACAGCGAGAAGCCCTATCCGCTCGGCAACATCCAGGGCCTCGGCAAGCTGCAATCGGGCATGTTGACCGCCAACCTGCCCTGGGCGCCGGACTGGCTGATGGCCACCTTCGCCGAGCGCAGCGTCGACTGGTGGCTGATGTCGGAAGACCTGCCCGATCCGAACAACCGCGTGACCGTCGATCCGGACGGCCGCATCCGCCTCAGCTACACCGCGAACAACCTGAAGTCGCATGGCGAACTGGTGAAGGTCTGGACGCGGCACATGCGGTCGCTCGGCTATCCGATCATCATCACGCAGAAGATGGACATCAAGGTTTCGATGCATCAATGCGGCACCGCGCGGTTCGGTACCGACCCGTCGTCCTCGGTGCTCGATACCGACTGCAAGGTCTGGGACATCGACAATCTCTATGTGGTCGATGCGTCGTTCCTGCCCTCGTCCACCGGCTTCAACCCGTCACTAACCATCGTCGCGCAAGCCCTGCGCACGGGCGACCATTTGTTGAAGCAGATGGGCGAGGCTGCTGCCGTCGAGGCGCCAAAGGTCGCCTGACGACACCATCACATCGACAGTTTTTTTCGGGAGGATCTTCAGCCATGGCACCGCGCGATTATACGCGTCTGTTCGATCTCACCGGCCGCAAGGCCATCGTCACCGGCGGGTCGCGCGGCATCGGCCGTGCGCTCAGCGAGGCGCTCGCCGCGCAGGGGGCCGACGTCGCCATCGTGGTGCGCTCGACGGTCGCGCTGGCGGAGCAACTCGCGGCCGAGCTGAACGCCAAGGGTGGCGACAGCTTCGTGATCCAGGCTGATGTCGCGGTCGAGGCAGACGTCCAGCGCATGGCGCAGGAAGTCGCCGCGCGCTGGGGCCGGGTCGACATCCTCGTCAACAATGCGGGCATCATCATCCCGGGCGGGGCCGAGGACTACAGCCTCGCCGACTGGCGCACGACCATGAGCGTCAATCTCGACGGCCTGTTCCTCGTCAGCCGCGAGATCGGCAAGATGATGATCGCGCAGAAGAGCGGCTCGATCATCAATATCGGCTCGATGTCGGGACGCATCGTCAACTGGCCGTTCCGCCAGGCCGCCTACAATGTCTCGAAGGCCGGCGTGCACATGATGACCAAGGCCTTCGCCACCGAATGGGCCGAGCACAATATCCGCGTCAATGCGCTGGCACCCGGCTACATCATGACCGAGCTCACCGAAGAGGTGCTGCGCCAGCATCCCGAAGTCGCCACCAATCACTGGGCCAAGGATGCGGTGATGAACCGTCTCGGCACAGTCGACGAACTGGCCGGCTCGGTCGTCTATCTCGCCAGCGACGCCGCCTCGTTCACGACGGGCGAGATCATCACCGTCGATGGCGGCTTGACGCTGCGCTGAAGCCTTACATCGGGGGATGGGCCATGGCTGAGGACGGTTTCGGACGGTCCATGCGCTACATGCAGCGGCCGGGAGCACTCGCCGAGATCGGCGCCGCCGTCGCGCCACTCGGCCGGCATGCGCTCATCCTTGCGGGCGGCTCGGCCTTCACGGCGGTCATGCCGGCCATCGAGGCGGCCGCAGCTGCAGCAGGTGTCCGCACGACGGTGCTCCGCTTCGGCGGCGATTGCAGCGCCGCCGAGATCCGCCGCGTCGTCGAGGCGGCGGAGACGGCCGGCTGCGACGTCCTGATCGGTGTCGGCGGCGGCAAGGCGCTCGACGCGGCCAAGATCGCCGCCGCAACCCTCGGTACCCCGCTCGCCCTGGTGCCCACGATCGCCGCAACGCCTGCCGCGACGACGCCGATCGGGATCGTCCAAGGTGGAGAGAACGGATCGGCGCATGTCGTCGCCTGTCATCGCCAGGCCAATGTCGTGCTCGTCGACAGCGCCGTCGTCGCCGCCGCACCGGCCCGGACGCTCGCTGCCGGCATGGGCGGCGCGCTGGCTCGGTTCGCGGAAAGGCGGCTTTCCGGCGCCCAGGATCGCGACGACGCCGCGGCCTCGTCGAGCCGCGTCGCGGCGATTGCCTGCCATGCCGGGCTGATGCGCGAGGGTCGTGCTGCGATCGCGGCGGCGTCGGCGGGGCGACTGCCGCGCGCGCTCGAATTCATCATCGAGACCAACCTGCTCTCGGCAGGCCTCGGCCGCGGCGACAGCGGACCGCCGGCTGCTCTGGACATCCACGCGGCACTGGCTCCGCTCGGCGCGCGACGCGCGCTCCTCGATGGCGAGCGGGCGGCGTTCGGAACCCTGCCGTTGCTGCTGCTCGCCTCGCGCCCGGGTTCGGAGATCGACGAGGCGATCGGCTTCTGCCTCGATCTCGGCTTGCCGGCCACGCTCGCCGATCTCGGCCTCGCCGAAATCAATACGGTCGATCTGGTGCAGGCCGTATCAGCTTCAATTCAGCCCGACGGGGCGCTCGGGAGAATCATACCCGATCTCTCGGCCGGGCGCCTTGCCGAAGCGATCCGCACGGCGAGCCGTCTCGCGGAGAAGCGCGTGCAGCGCGCGGCCTGAGGCGGCCGCCCCGGCGAGCTTAACCGTCAGGACGCGATCAAGCCGCGATTATTCGTCAGGAAGGCGGCGAGCGCGGCGTCGAAGGCGGCGCGCTGCTCGATCGGCGCCATGTGGCCGGCATTGGCGATGACGACGAGGTCGGAGCCGGGGGTCCGGTCGCGAAGCTCGGCCAGCCCCTCGACGGACGCGAAGGGGTCGCAGTCGGCGGCGATGAAGCGGATCGGCTGCATCGGAGCATCGAGCACCGGTCGGTAGTCGATGCCGTAGCCCGCACGGAAGGCCCGCGTCAGCGCCGCCTGGTCCATGGCCGCCCGCGACGCAATGAAGCGCTCGACCGCGCCCAGATGCTCGGCCGCCCAGTCCGGATGCCAGATCGCCGCGGCCTGCTCGCGCGCAAAGACGAGTGGACCAAGGGTGGCCGCGCGCGTCAGCATCGCCTCCGTCCCGGCCTCACCCGCAGCCGTTGCATGCAGCGCGCAACAGGCGATGACCGCCGCGACGATGCGCTCGGAAGCGCGGCCGATCATCGCCGCCGTGATGATGCCGCCGAGCGAGAAGCCGGCGACCATGAAGCGCGTGTTGCCGAGCGCATCCATCAACGCCAGCAAGTCCTCAGCGTAGAGGTCGATCGTATAGGGCCCGTCGGGCTTGTCGGTCTCGCCCATGCCGCGGAGATCCGGCGCGACGACACGAAAGCCGAGTCCGGCCAGCGTCTCGATCTGCCCGGCCCAGAGCGTGTGATCCCAGCCGAGGCCATGCACGAGCAAGACCGGCACGCCCGATTGCGGTCCGGCGAGCGCGACCGCCTGCGTGATCCCGCCGGCCGACAGCCTGGTTTTCATGACGCTGCCCAAGTTTCATCCATTTGCCGATATCTTCAACAGAGCGGCGGATTATCGGCAAAAATAGCTTTTGTAGAAAGTCCACTTTCGGCGAAATGCTTTTGGCACAAGGCTTGCTGATTTGGCCAGTGGTTCCTTCCAGCGATAACGCCAGAAAGGCACAGGCATGACTGACAAGATCCGCCGCTTCCCGATCAAGGCTTCTGGCCCGGCCGCGCCGAGCCTTCATCTCAATCGACGCTCGCTGATCAAGGCGGGCGGCGGCCTGCTCGCTGGCGTCTTCGTCGCGCCCGGCGCAATGACCTTGGGCGCCGGCACGGCCTATGCCGCCGACAAGTTCGTGCACCAGCTCGGCTGGATCAAGTCGATCCAGTTCGGCGGCCATTTCGCGGCGATCGACCAGGGCTATTTCGCCGACCAGGGCATCGAGGCGGAGTTCCTCGCCGGCGGCCCGGGCACTGACGGCACCGCCGTGGTAGTCAGCGGCCAGGCGATGACCAGCGACAGCGATGTCGAGGGCGTCATCCGCACCCGCATCAGCGGCGTGCCGGTCAAGGCCTTCGCGGCGATCATGCAGAAGGCGCCGGGCGCGATCATGTCGCTCGCCTCCAAGCCGATCAAGACGCTGGCCGACTTCCCCGGCAAGACCATCGCACTGCCGAATGCCACCCGGCCGCAGATGGACGTGCTGATGAAAGCGGCCGGGCTCGATCCCGCCTCGGTCAATTACGTGCCCGTGGGCACCGATCCCGGCATTCTCGCCGCCGGCCAGGTCGACGGCTATTACGGCTGGGCCACCAACCAGGGCGTGATGCTGAAGACCCGCGGCGTCGATATCGAAGTCGCCTACATGAACGACCTCGGGCTGCCCGGCTATGCCGGCGTGCTCTACGCGACCGACGAGTCGATCGACACCAAGGCGGACCTCATCACCCGCTGGCTCAAGGCCGAGATCAAGGGCTGGCAGTGGTTCCTCGATCATCCCGACGAGATGGCCAAGCTCATGGTCGACAAATACGGCCAGCGCGGTCTCGATCTCAAGGCGCAGACGGTCGAGGCCGGCGTCTACAAGGACTTCATCCCGGTCGGCGACGCGGCGACGCATGGCCTTCTTTGGATCGAGCCCTCGGTATTCCAGCAGGGAATCGACTTCTCGATCAAGGCCGGTGACCTCAAGGAAGGCCAGGTCAAGGTCGAGGACGTGGTGACGCAGAAGCTGATCGCCGCCGCCCACGCGAAGTAGGACCCTTCTTGAGCCCTCCCCTCGATGGGAGGGCCAAAACCGCTTCGCGGTTTTGGGGCTGGGTCTCTTCCCCGGGAATGGCCGCAATTGGAAATGCCGGTGCCGTGCGGCACCTGCGTTGAAGCAACCCCTCCCCAGGACTGGCTCCGCCAGTCCTGGCCCTCCCCTTGGGGGAGGGTTCAGCGGAGGCAGGACCGCAGACGGTCATCCAGGAGCAACGCCTAACCAATGACCGCCATCATCCTCAACCATGTCACCAAGGATTTCGAGATCGACCGTCGATCCGTCCGCGCGATCGACGACATCTCGCTCACCTTCCCCTCAGGAAGCTTCTCGGCGCTGATCGGACCGTCGGGTTGCGGAAAGTCGACGCTGCTGCGGCTCGTCGCCGATATTTTGCCGCCCTCCTCCGGCACGATCCGCATCGGCGGTTCCCCGCCCGGCGAAGCGCGGCTCCGGCACGAGATCGGCTTCGTGTTCCAGGATGCGAGCCTCCTGCAGTGGCGCTCGGTTCTTGACAACATCCAGCTGCCGCTCGAAATCGCCGGCGGGCCGGTCGGCGACGGGCCAAGGCCCGAAAATCTCATCCGCCTCGTCGGACTCTCCGGCTTCGAGAATGCGAAGCCGGCCCAGCTCTCGGGCGGGATGCAGCAGCGGGTATCGATCGCCCGCGCGCTGACGCTCAGGCCGAAGGTACTGCTGCTCGACGAACCCTTCGGCGCGCTCGACGAGATCACGCGCCAGCGCATGAATCTCGAACTGCTGCGCATCTGGCAGGAGACGGGAACAACGGCCATCCTCGTGACGCATACCATCGGCGAGGCCGTGTTCATGGCCGACCAGGTGCATGTGCTCGCCGCGCATCCTGGCCGCCTCGTCACGACCATCGATGTCGACCTGCCGCGGCCGCGCCATCTCGCCATGCTGCAGACGCCGGCCTTCAACAGGCTGGAAAATGCCGTGCGCGCCGCCCTGTTTGGCGACGAGCTGACGGCCGAGGCGGCGCATGGCTGAGGGCGCGGTCATCAAGCCCGGGCGACGGGGACAGGGCGCTCTTGGTGGGGCCTTGGCGCCGCTGGGCATCGTCATTGCCCTGGTCGCGCTCTGGCAGGGCGCCAAGATGGCCGGGCTGCTGCCGATCACCGTGCCGGCGCCGTCCGAGATCGCCGAGGCGTTCACGCGCTCCTATGGCGACCTCTTCTACCATATGGTGCCGACGGTCCTTTCCGCCGCAGCGGGCTTCGCGCTGGCGGTGCTGATCGCGCTCGCGCTCGGCGCCGTCGCCATCTCGTTTCGCAAATCGGAACCGACCATCCTGAAACTCGGCATCGTCGTCGACTCGATCCCGCTGATCGCGCTGACCCCGATCCTGATGGTCTGGATCGGCAACGGCCCCGCCTCGCGCATCGTCATCGCCACCATCGCAGCGCTGTTTCCGCTGCTGGTCGGCGTCGTGCAGGGGTTCAAGGCGGTCGATCGCAACGTCGCCGAACTCTTCCACCTGCTCGCGGCCTCGCGCTGGCAGCGGCTCGTCAAGCTCGCCTTCCCCTCGGCCCTGCCCTACCTCTTCTCGGCGCTGAAGATCGCAGCGCCGCTCTCTGTGCTCGGTGCGCTGATCGCCGAATGGGTCAGTGCCGATCGCGGCCTCGGCATCATGATGATCTATGCGCTGTTTTCGTTCGACGTGCCGCTCGCCTGGCTGACCATCGTCGCCGTCTGCATCGTCGCGACGCTCGCCTATGGCCTCGTTGCCCTTGCCGAGCGGATCATTCTCGGCGGCCCGCAGGAGGTCATCGGCGGCGGAGGTGGCAATGGCTGACATCGCCGCGTCCGCCCCGCCGCATCCCCTCGCCGCCCGGCTCCTCGCCATCGCGGCGCCGCTCGTCTTCGCCGCGGTGCTGTTCGGGCTCTGGAAGCTCGTCGTCACGCTGTTCGCGGTGCCGCCCTACATCATGCCGCCGCCTGAAGCGGCGCTCTCAGCCTTCATCGTGAATGCCGGCAAGATGGGCACGGCCGTGTTCTTCACGCTGCGCAACGCCGCCGCCGGGCTTGCCGTCGCCTTCGTTGTTGCGATCGGGCTGGCGGCACTCTTCGTGAACTCGGCCAAGGTAACGCGCGCGGTATTGCCGATCGTCATCGGCCTCCGGACCGCGCCGGTGCTGGCGATCGCGCCGATCCTCATCATGGTGTTCGGCCGCGGCATCGGCACGGCCATCGCGGTCGTCGTGATCGTCTCGTTCTTCCCGATCATGGTGAACGCCATGAAGGGCTTCGCCTCGACGCGGAAGAACGCGCTCGAACTGATGCATGTGCTCGGTGCCTCGAGGTCGAAGACCTTCATTAAGGTCCGCCTGCCCTTCGCCCTGCCCTTCATCTTCACGGGGCTTCGCAGCGCCGCGACGAGCGCCATTCTCTCCGCGATGCTGGCGGAATGGCTCTCCGGCGCGCCCGGCCTCGGCACCATGATCCTCGACGCCGCCTCCTACCGGAAGACCGATCTGCTCTGGGCGGCCGTTGTCGTCAGCATGGTCCTTGCCTTCCTCATCTTCTGGCTGACGACGACGGTCGAACGACACTTCACCTCATGGCGGACCTGACCGCCAGACCGACGAAAGCCCTGATCATGACGACATTGCCGCTCGAGAACCGCGCCATCCTCGTCACCGGCCCCGCCAAGGGCATGGGCGGCGCCATCACGCGGGCGATCGGCGCGGCAGGCGGCGATCTGGTGCTGATCGGCCGCGACATGGCGCCGATCAAGGCCATCGCCGCGGAGATGCGGGCGCAAGGCCGCGACGTCCTCGCCATCGAGACCGACATCACCGAAGAAGCGGACGTGCTGGCCGCCGTCGCCGTGGCGTCCACCCATTTCGGCGACCGGCTCTATGGCGCGGTCAATGTCGCCGGCGTCTCCGGCCCGACCGGCAAGGCGCTCTGGCAGCACAGCGTGGCGGACTTCCGCGAATTGTTCGACGTGAACGTGCTCGGCAGCTTCCTCGTCATGAAGGCGATGCTGCCGGAACTGATCGCCCGGCGCGCCGGGTCGATCGTCAATATTGGCGGCACCTTCGGCTTCAAGGGCGTCCGCAACGCCTCGCTCTATGGCGCCACGAAATGGACGCTGCGTGGCCTCAGCAAATCGGCAGCGCTGGAGGCCGGAAGCGCCGGCGTCCGCGTCAACATGGTCTCGCCCGGCGGCGTCGAGGGGCCGCGGCTGACGCGCCAACTCGGCGAGGAGGCGGAACTGATGGGCATCAGCTATGAGGAACGCCTTGCCGGCTTCGCGAGGACCGCCGCGCTCGGCCGCATGAGCACCGCCGAGGACATTGCCGAGGCCGTGCTGTTCCTGCTCTCGCCGGCCGCGCGCAACATCACGGGACAGGATCTCCTCGTCGACGGCGGCACGATCGTCTGACCTCCGGCCGTCAATGCCGCGGTACGCCCATCGCACGGCAGATTTCGGCAAGGTCCGGATGAACGAAGATGCCGTCCTGCTGCAGCAAGACGCCGTTCGCCTCGATCGTCACCTGGCGGCAGGTGAAATCGACATGGCCCGCCGCCGGACGGTCGATCCAGGCGCCCCAGCCGAAATCGATGTCACCGAAGGCGCGCTCGTCCTCGAGGATGCGGCCGCTCGGGGCCGTGATGCCGGGATTGAAGCCGGTCGAGACATGGGCGATGCGATGGAGCGTCGGATCGCGCCGCTCGGCGATCCAGCCCCGCAATAGCCGCGCCTCCTTGCCGCCCTCGATCGTAGTGATACGGCCGCCCTCGACCGTGACCTGGATCGGGGTATCGATCAGCCCGACCTCACGCGGCTCGCTCAAGACGCCATCGGCGACGAGCACACCCGCCATCGACGCCTCGATCGGGGTCCAGGAGATCTGCCCGGCCAGCATGATCGGGATCTTCTCCGGATTGGCCCGCATGCGAAAGGCGGCCAGCGGCGTCTTCGGATTGGTGAAGCTGATGTCGGAGCCGGCCGCGCTGGTGACGTGCATCTCGGCGCCGATCAGGATCTGCTCGAGGCGCTGGCCGAGTTCCTCGATCAGGCGGACATCCGTCCGGCCGATGCAGCGAACCATGCCGTCGACGTCCATCCCGTTCGGACCGTAATACTGCACGCCGGCCTCGACCGCCGCCCGCCAAGCCTTCGTATAGACCGTGCAGCCGACCGTCAGCTCGATCCAAGTATCGGCCGCGGCGACGGCGGCGGCGATCGGCGCCGGCAGTTCCTCGAGCGGGCGCCGGGCGAGCGGATAATCGATGCGGATCGGCAGCGCCCCGGCCGCGTAGAGCGCCGCCATGGTCGCGCGGGCGACCCGCTCGTCGGTGAGCGAATCGGTGGTGATGACGACGCGCTGGCCGGGCTTCACGGCGAGGATCTCGTCGACCATGCGACGGGCGGCGGCGGCGAGTTCGAGCGCAAAATACTCGTCCCGAGCCTCGACGACGGAATGAAGACGCATCGGCACTCTCCGGTGTTCGGCCGTGATCCGCCCAGTCGAGCGGCAGCATGCGGGATTGTCGCAAATCACATGCCAAACGGGACTCTTGCGACAAAAAACCGGGGCCTGTCAGATCCGGTAGAGCCTCAGCGCGGTGTCGTGGAACAGGGCGCGCTGCTCGCCGGCGTTCAGTCGTTCGGCGGCGCGGGCGATGGTTTCAAAGCCGCGCGCGAACGGCACCGTGCGGTCGTGAACCGGATAATCGCTGCCGAACGCCAGCCTTTCGGGGCCGAACCAGTCGACAAGGTCGAGGATCGGCGCGGCGAGCCTTGCATCAGTCCAGCCGGGCATGCGGCAATGCAGCGCCGAGAGCTTGACCGCGACATTCGGTAGGCGCGCCGCGGCGACCATCGCGGCGCGCCAGAGTTCGGTCGTTTCCGGCGTGCTGAAATCCGGGCTGCCCGCATGCTCGATGACGACCGTGAGATCGGCGATCTCGCCGGCGAGGCGAAGCGCCTGCGGCATCTGCCAAGGCTCCAGCATCATGTCGAACACGAGGCCACGCGCTGCCAGCGCGCGAAGGCCGGCCGCGAAGGCAGGGCGGGTCAAGAGCTCCGGCGCGCGGGCGAATGACGGGTAGCCGGGACGGGCGGCCACGATATCGCGAATGCCCCGGATCGTGGGCACGGCCTCGATCAACCGGTCGAGCCGCTCGGCGATGTCGGGCGCGTCGAGCGGAGCGTGGGCGATGATGGCCGCATTGATGCGCGGGTCGGCGGCACGAACGGCGGCGGCCGCAACCGCCTCGGCCAGCGGATCGCGTGCCAGTGCCTCGATCCAGACGGTCGCGGTGATATCAAGGCCACCCGCAGCCTGACGCAGATCGTCCGGGCCGATGTCCCGCGCCAGCGCCGCATCTCCGGACCCGGCGAGCCACGGGATCGTCGCGGTCGCATCGCGCCAGAGATGGTGATGCGCATCCACTACCGGGCCGGCATAGAGCGCCATCAGTCGCCGAGCCGGACCGGCCGGCCGCGGGCCAGTGACGCCTCCGCCGCTTCCGTCAGCGCGACGGCCCGCGCCGCGTCGTCGAGACCGACGAGCGGCGGCGTGCCCTCGGCGATCATGGCGATGAAGGCGCCGACTTCCTCGGCCAGCGCACCGACGACCCGGCCATGGAGGATCGGCTGGTGGCGGATGCCGGCGGCGCGGAACCCCTCCGCCTCGTCGAAGGCGATGAGTTGCTGGTTTCTGAGGCTCATGTCGTTGGAGACCATGCCGGTCGCGCCGAAGACATCAAGGCGGTTGTTGCCGGCCGGCGACCAGCCAGAGGGCGTCCGGAACACGCCATAAGGTTCAGGCAGCGTCCAGCCGCTCTCCACGAGGCCGACGGCACCATCGGCAAAGCGCAGCGTCGTGACGACATGATCGTCGAGCCCGGTCACTTCGAAGATGCGGCCGCGCCCCGCCGCAGCATAGATTTCGACCACCGGAACAGGATGGACCCAGGCGAGCAGGTCGAAATCATGCACGCCGAGAATGCGCAGCGTGGTCGAAAGGCCCTTGAAGCGTGGCGTATCCGCGGCAACGAACTGCCGGCGCGCCGCAATCGTGACGACGCGGCCGCAGATACCCTCGGCTACGGCTTGCTTCAGCTGCGCCGAGCCGATCTCGAACCTCTCGACATGGCCCGCCATCACGGCGATCCCAGCCGCACGGGCCGCGTCGCGGATCGTGGCGATTCCCTCGAGATCGGGCGCAACCGGCTTCTCGATCAGCATCGGCAGCCCGGCCGCGGCAGCCAGCAGCGCATGCTCGACATGGACGTGCTCGGGGCTGGCAATGATCACGCCGTCGAGCACGGCTTCAGCGAAGAAGGCCGGTGCATCGGCAAAGGGCTTGGCGCCGAAACGGCCCGCAAGCTCGCTCGCACGTCCAGCGTCGATGTCGCAGACGGCAGCCAGCACCGCGTCGCGACGTTCGGCGAGGATGCGGGCATGCCAGGCACCGATCGCGCCGGCGCCGATCAGCCCGATGCGGAGCGGAGCCTTTGCCATCATCCCCACGGCCTCTGGTTCGGCTCGAGAATGGCCTTCATCGTCGTGTTGATATTGCGCGGTGACGGCGGCGGCATCATGGGCCGGACCATCTCGCCCCAGCCCGGCGCGGCGACGACCTCGCCATCCATCGCGACGAGGCGGCCGCGGACATAGGTCCTGACCGGCAAGCCGGTGACCTGCATGCCTTCATAGGCCGAGACCTTGCCGCGCGAATGGAGCGCGGCAGCGGTGAGGGTCGCGGTCTTGCCGAGGTCGACGACGGCGAAATCGGCATCGGCGCCGACGCGGATCACGCCCTTCCGGCCATAGAGGCCGAAGGCACGCGCCGGCGCGGCGCTGGTGATCGCCGCGACCCGCTCCAGCGTCAGGCGGCCATCGGCGACGGCCGTCAGCATCAGGGGCAGCAACGTCTCGACACCCGGGAAGCCGCAGGCGAGATCCCAGATCACATCGCCATATTTTTCCTCGACCGCATGCGGCGCATGGTCGGTCGCGATCATGTCGAGCGTGCCGTCGGCGAGCGCCGCCCAGAGCGGTTCCTGCTGGGCCGCCTCACGGATCGGCGGGTTCATGCGCAGAACCTCGCCGCCCGGCGCCAGCATCTCCTCGGCGGAGAGATAGAGATACTGCGGCAAAGTCTCGACCGTGAGATCGACGCCGCGCTCCTTCCAGAAGCGGATGAAGGGGAGGCTCCGCGCCGTGCTCTCATGCACGATATGGATGCGTGCGCCGGTCCAGTCGGCGAGCGTGCAGGCCCGGTTGAGCGCTTCCACCGCGACGACGTCGGTGCGCGCCGCGAGATGGGCGAGGCGGTCGTTTCGGCCCGCGGCCTTCATCTTGTTCTGGCGCCAGAACAGGATCGGCGAGTTCTCGGCATGGATCGAGCAGCGCAGCCCGAGTTCGGCCAGGATCTCGAACCCCTCGAGCACGGCGCCGTCGCTGGGGCATGGCAGGTCGCCGGTGGTGTTGCCGAGGAAGAGCTTGGTCCCGATGATGCCGGCTTCGGCAAGCGCCGGGAGGTCGCCGAGATTGTGCTCGCCGAGCAGCCCATAAAGGCCAAAATCGACGATCGATTTCGCCTTCGCTACGGCGCGTTTTCGCTCGAAATTCGCGAGATTATCGGTTGGCGGCACGGTGTTCGGCATGTCGAAGACGGTGGTGACGCCGCCGACGGCCGCCGCCGCGCTCCCAGTCTGCCAATCTTCCTTCTGCGGCATGCCTGGCTCGCGAAAATGCACATGCACGTCGATGGCGCCGGGCAGGACATGCAGGCCCGCAACCGAGACCCGCTCACGGGACGGCGGCATCAGCCGATCCTCGCCGATCGCGACGATGCGGCCGCCATCGACAGCGATCGAGGCCGCGACGATGCCGTTCTCGTTGACGACGAGGCCATCCGCCAGCACCATGTCTACAGGCAGAGGTTGCGTTGCAACGGACAGTCTCGAATCGGGCATGAATGCGATCTCCTCGGATAGTGGCGCAGGCTAGCAGCGCGTTGATATTGTCGACAACCCGCCGGAAATTCCGCACTTGGCGGATTTTCCACAGAATCGCGATCGGTGCGATCGGGAGCCCAAGCGACCTGATACGGTCGAGGAGAGCCATGCATGACTGATGCCGCCGTTCCCCCGCCGGAGGAATCCGTCTCCGCCGATGCCTTCCGCCTGCTCCGCGCCGACATCATTTCCGGCGCGCTCGCAGCCGGTTCGCGGTTGCGCTTCATCGAGTTGCAGGCGCGTTACGGCATCGGCACCAGCCCGTTGCGCGAGGCGCTGTCGCGGCTCGCCGCCGATCGGCTCGTCGTCCAGGAGGTCAATCGCGGCTTCCGCGTGCCGCCGATCTCGCTGGCGGATTTCGAGGACATCGCCGCGCTCCGGATCGAACTCGAGCGCCAGGCAATCGAGGCGGCGGTGCGCAGCGGCGACGACGCCTGGGAAGAGGGCATCGTGCTTGCGCACCACCGGCTGCGCCGGCTTGGGCGCCAGGAGGCGGCGCCGGAGGGCGACGCCGTGCCGGAGGAATGGGAGGCGCGGCATCGCGCCTTCCACAACGCGCTGATCGCCGCCTGCGGCTCGCCCTGGACGCTGCATTTCTGCGCCGTGCTGCACGACCAGTTCGATCGCTACCGCCGCCTCGCGGGACGCGACCCCCTGGTGCAGGTCACGCTGTCGCAGCAACATGAGGAACTGCTCGATGCCGCCATCGCCCGCGATGCGCCGCGGGCCGGCCAGGTGCTCGCCGACCATATCGACCTGACCCGTCGGGCGGTGATCGAGCGGATCCGGCGACTGGCGTGATTGTCGCTAATAATATGGATCATCGATAAAAGACGTCTTTGTTGATAATTTACGCAAGCTGGTGCCTTTTTGCGCACCGGTCTCGCGGCACCGCGTGTAATCTCCTCGCATACGCTCTGGCACGGCTCTTGCCGGTATCGGCGTGTAAACGAGGATATCGATGATGAAGGCAGCCTCGAGCCGGGCTCGCGATCAAAGCCGGTGCCAGCGCCCATGAACGGACCCATCGGTCTCGTCACGGGGTCGCGCCCCTTTGCCGGGCTGCCGACCAATCCGGCGGAACTGGTGTTGCCGCATCTCGACGGCCTGGTGATCCATGGCGTCACCATCCGCGCGCGGGCAACGCCGGTGAGCAGGGCCGGACTGCCGCAGCATCTGCCCGACCTCATCGACGAGTATCGCCCGGCCTTCGTGCTGGCGCTCGGGCTCGCGCTCGGGGCGCCGACGGTGAGGATCGAGACCATCGCCGTCAACGCCATGCATTTCGGCATTCCCGATAACGAGGGCGCGCGTCCGCTCGGCGGAGAGCCGATCGAGCCGAACGGCCCGCCGGCCCGGATGGCGACCTGGGATGCCGATGCCGTGGTCGCGGCGATCCTCGACGACGGCATTCCGGCGCGAACCTCGTTCCATGCCGGGACCCATCTCTGCAATCTGACGCTCTACACCTATCTCGGCGCGCTCGCGGCGCGCGGCTTGGCGATCCCCTGCGGTTTTCTCCATCTGCCTTACCTGCCGGAGCAGATCGTCTGGATGATGCGCCAGCAATCCGCGCATGCCGGCAGCGCGCTCGCCGCCTCGATGGAGCTGCCGTCGATGGCGCTCGAAACCGAGATCCGCGCCGTCAAGGCCGCGCTCGGCGTGATGGCACGCCAGAGCGAGGCGGCGGACCACCCAACGCCCACCCACCGATAAATCAGCCAAGCTCGCGGAGGACATCATGACCATCGCCGACCTGCCAAAGGCCTATGAGAAGGCCCAGACAGTCGATGTCGCGGATATCCCGATCATCGATTTCGGCCCGTTCCTGAGCGGCACGGAAGCCGAGCGCATGGCTGTGGTCGCGGCGATCGGCAAGGCCTGCGAGGAGGTCGGCTTCTTCTATCTCATCAATCACGGCGTGCCGCAGGATCTGATCGACGCCACGTTCGAGGTGTCGAAATCGTTCTATGCCCAGCCTTTCGAGGGCCGGATGAAGGCGGCGGCGACGCTGGAGCATTGGCGCGGCTATGTGCCCTCGAAGCTCGAGGCCGAAGGTGGCACGGTCGGCGGCGCCATCGAAACCTACCGCTTCATGCTCGATCTCGCCGCTGACGATCCCGACGTCCTTGCCGGCAAGCCGCTGCATCTACCGAACCGCTGGCCCGACGGCCTGCCCGCCTTCAAGCCGACGGTCGAGGCCTATTTCGACGCGGTGATGGGGCTATCGAAGCATCTGCGTGGCGCCTTCGCGCTCGCGCTCGGCCTGCCGCAGGACTATTTCGAGCCCTCTTACCAGAAGCCCGTCGTGCAGCTCTCGCTGCTGCATTACCGGCCGCCGGCATCGCTTCGCGAAGAGGACATCGAGATCGGCGCCGGCGAGCACCGCGACACCGGCGCGTTCACGCTGCTGATGCAGGACGACACCGGCGGGCTCGAAGTCGAGCGCAAGGATGGGGTCTGGATCGGCGCGCCACCGGTCAAGGGCGCCTATGTCATCAATATCGGCAATGTCATGATGAAGTGGACCAATGGCCGCTTCGTCTCGACGCCGCACCGGGTGGTGAATCGCGCGCTGAAGCCGCGCTATTCGATCCCCTTCTTCGCCAATCCCGATTACGACGTCACGATCGCGCCGATCGCCGAGATCATGAAGCCGGACGAGACGCCGCTCTATCCGCCGTTCGAGAACGGGCCCTACATGCGCGATTTCTACGAAATGGGCATGGCCTATCTCCGGAAGCCGGGCGCTAAGGGCGCTTATTGAGCCAACAGCGCCTGCTGAGCCGAGGCTTGACGCCGCACCGGTGCGGGCTTTCCCGCTTCGCCTCTGCGGCATACACCCTCCCGGCCTGTGGCGGGCATTATCGGGCGCGTCCGGGCCAGCACCCTGCGGTCCGACCGCGCATGGACTTCAAGGAGCCAGCATGGACCTCAATCTTACCGGCAAGGTGGCTCTCATCACGGGCCCGGCCAAGGGCATGGGCGCCGCTGTCAGCCGCGCCTTCGCGGCGGAAGGCTGCCGGCTGCTGCTGCTCGGGCGCGACGTCGCTGCGATCGGCCCGGTCGAGGCGGCGATCCGCGCCGGTGGCGGCGAGGTGGCGGTCGAGCGCTGCGACGTGACTGTCGGCGCCGACTGCGAGGCCGCCGTCGCCCTGGCGAAAGCGCGCTTCGGCGCGATCGACATCCTCGTCAACGTCGCCGGCGGCACCGGGCCGATCGGCAAGACGGGAGCGGAGACAACCACCGACGAGTTCCGCGACATCGTCGATGTCAACATGACCGGCTGCTTCAACATGATCCGCGCCGTCGCGCCGGTGATGGCGGCGCAGCGTTCGGGCAAGATCGTCAATGTCGGCGGCACCTTCGGCATGCGCGGGCGGGCCGGGCGCGTGGCCTATTCCTCGTCGAAATGGGGCCTCCGTGGCCTCACCAAGAGCTTCGCGCTCGAACTCGGCAGTTCCAACATCAACGTCAACTGCCTCGCGCCGGGCATGGTCGACGGGCCGCGCTTCCGCGACAAGGTCTGCCGCGACATGGCGGCGAAGCTCGGCATCAGCGAGGAGGAGGCGGCGCGGCGCCATGCCGAGGATTACGCGCTGAAGCGCATCTCCACCGATGCCGACGTCGCCAATGCCTGCCTGTTCCTCGCCAGCGACGTTTCGCGCCAGATCACCGGCGTCGATCTGCCTGTCGACGGCGGCTGGGCATCGCTCTAGGACAGATCGAGACGTTCCTCGTTCCCTGTCGATCCGATTGAAGGTCGGCGCGTCCAGCCAAAGGTCTCCCGCGATGATCACGCTAGCCGATGTCGAGGCTGCCCGGGTGCGGCTCGGCGACCATATCCGCCACACGCCGCTGATGGCCGCCGACAACGTCTCGGTGCCGATCACCGACGCTGCGCTCTATCTGAAGCTCGAATGCCTGCAGGCGACCGGTTCGTTCAAGGCGCGCGGGGCGACCAACCGGCTGCTGGCAACGCCACGCGCCGAACTCGCCAACGGCATCGTCGCCGCCTCGGGCGGCAATCACGGCCTGGCGGTCGCGCGGACAGGGGCGCTCGCCGGCGTCCCGGCGCATATCTTCGTGCCGCGCAACATCAATCCGTCGAAGCTCGAGAAGCTGAAGCGCTGGGGCGCGCGGGTCGAACTCGTCGGCGACGTGTTCGACGACGCCAACCGGGCGGCGCAGGCCTATGCGAAGGAGATCGGCGCCATCTATTTCCATCCCTTCGCCGATCCGCTGGTCATTGCCGGCCAGGGCACGGTGGCCCTGGAGATTCTGGATGCCATGCCCGATGTCGATACGTTCCTGATCGCGATCGGCGGCGGCGGCCTCGTCGGCGGCATGGGCACCGCCATTCGCGCGCTGCGGCCGGGGGCGCGGATCATCGGCATCGAGCCGGTCGGTTGCCCGACGCTGAAGGCGAGCCTCGACGCCGGCCATGTCGTGACGATCGAGACGATCACGACGCGCGTGCCGACCATGAGCTGCGCTCGCACCGAAGAGCGCGTGTTCGATCTCGTCCGGGGCGTCGTCGACGAAGTCGTGCTGATCGAGGATGCGGCGATGGAAGAGGCTGCGCGCTGGCTCTGGTTTGAATTCGGCATCGCCGCCGACCTCTCCGGCGCAGCGGCCGCTGCCGCCATCCAGTCCGGAGCCGTCACGGTCAAGGCGGGCGAGAAGGTCTGCGCCCTTGTTTGCGGCGCCGGCCCCGACGGGATCGGCTAGGCAGGCCGTTTCCCCTGATCGTTTCTTGGCTGAGGCCCCCTCCCTCACCCTCCTTCGCTTTGCGAGAGAGGGAGGCAGGCCGGCGCTTCAGCAACATCCCCATGACAGCCGCGCCCCTGCCCTTTCTCCCGCAAGGCGGGAGAGAGCTGGAGAGATGGCCGCGCTTTGCATGCCCGGCTATTGCAGCCCAGCGCCCATATGGCAGCCGCAGCCGTAATAGCGGCGGATGGCGCGTTTCATGTCTCGCGCAACAGCATCGTCGGGCGGCGCGGCGTTCCAGGCCGACTTCGCCTCGGCGATCAGCTCCGCCTCGAGCGCTTGCTTGTCGACGCTGATGCAGCGGCCAGCCTCGACGATCGTGCGCCCGCCGACGATCAGTTTCCGGATGTGCTTCCGCGTCGCACGCGTCAGCAGGACATTGGTCGGGTCGGCCGAGGCCGACAGCACGTCTCCGGTCATCGCGGCATAATCGAGAATGAGCAGGTCGGCCGGCGCGCCGACGGCGATACGGCCGCCGCCATCCTCGCCGATCACCGCCCGGCGGCCATCGACGCTCGCCGCCTCGAACAATTGCGCGGCCGAGAGGACGTCGTCGAGGCCGAAGCCGCGGTGATTGAGCCAGACGAGCCGCGTCTCCCGCAGCATGTCGTCGTCATCGTCCATGGGCTGGGCGTCGAGGCCGACGCCGAAGCGCAGCCCGGTCTTCAGGAAGCCGGCGACGGGCGCGATGCCGGAGCGGAGGCGGAAATTCGACGAGGTGTTGACCGAGACGATGACGCCGCGCTCGGCCAGCAGCGCGCTCTCGGCCTCGGTGAGATAGACGCCATGCGCCACCGAAAGGCGCGGCGACAGCAGGCCGATCGCGTCGAGCCGGGCGATGAGGCCTTTCGGATAGGCATGGTCGGCCCATTCGCGCTGATAGCGCGTCTCCAGCAGATGCATGTGGATGCGCCGCCCCGAGAGCGCCGAGGCCTCGGCGATCGCCGCCAGCGAGGCTTCGGACACCCACTGCGCGCCGACCGGGCAGTATTGCAGGCTGAAATTCTCGTGCTCGAACTCCGCCATCCGCTCGACCGAAGCGAGGAAATCAGCGACCGCCTTCGGCGCGGCCAGCCGCGCGTCGAGGCGGGGCCGCAGCGAGGGATCGGCTGCGGCGATGAAGGTCTGCTGGTCGCCATAGACGAGCGGATTGCGATCGGTGAACGGCGCCGCGAAGGCGACGTGAATGCCGACATCGCGCGCCGCCCGCGACACCGCGGCCGCCTCGTCGACGATCCGCGCCTCGTCCTGCGGACCGTGGCTGTGATTGGTGGCGCAGATGCCGCCCTCCGCCATGCGGGCGAAGGCGACGGCGGCGCGCTTGTAGGCATCGAGCTTCGGTTCGCGACCGAGCGTCGTGATCCACGCCTCCAGCCCATCATCGACGGCACCGAAGGCCAGCGTGCGAAGGCCGCGGCCATGATCATGCGCATTGACCGGCGCGGCGATGGCGAGGCTGCCCTCGCCCGGCCCCGCTAGCGGCTCGATCGCAGCAATGCGCCCGTCGACGATGTGGATGCGGCTCGGCCCGGAAGCGGCGCCGCTGCCCGGCGCGATCAGCAAGGCGCCGACATCGAGGGTCGTGGACGGAAAGGCTGGCATGGCTGATGGGTCCTCGTGGCAGGGCACGGCCCGATCCTCGGCCGCAGGCTGGAGTTTTGTCGATGAATCCGTCCGAACGGGCCGGCTTTCGACAAAGACAGCTCAGGCGAAGCAGATTCCATGCCAGCGCCGCCGCCCTCGTGCCCTCGCCTGCCAGTCCGCCAACGGCTTTGGATAAGGCGCTCACGACCCGTTGACTCCTCAGCAAATGAGAACAAAATAGGAACATCTTCTCATTCGGGATCATCACCATGGGCGCACGGACCGAGCCTGTCGACAGCGAGCAGGAAGCGCTCGACGAGCGGATCGACGACATCATCGCCATGCATGACGGCGACTGGCGGGCGGCGCTGGAGACGCTGCTGCTGGTGGCCGACGCACGGGCCGAGACGATCAGCTACGGCTATGTACGCGGCCGCGCGCCCGGCATGGCTATGCTGCGCGAGGACTTCTGAAGGCGGAGGGCCGAGGGATCGCCGGGGCGGTTGGCGCGCCGGCGCCTCGCCCGGTTGCCGTGCTCAGACGCCGAGCTTGGCGAGGGCGCTGTCGAGGCCTTCCGGCGAGAATGCGAAGGTCACGGTCTTGCCGTTCTTCAGCACGATCTCGGTCGAGACGCGCTGCGACTGGCGCAGCAGCGTGATGAAATCGCCGGCGAGGCGAGCCCGAACCTCGCAGGAATGCGCGCCGCAGCCGGAGAAGGGAACCGTCTTCGGCTGGCCATCGCCCATGATCAGCACCATGCCGCGCGGAACGAGCACATTGGTCGGCGTGGTCCAGATCGCATAGAGGCCGTTCTCGCTGCGCTGGATGGTCCAGGACGTCTCGATCAGCGGATCATCCGGCTGGCTCAGCGTCTGCGAGGCGGTGCAGAACAGGTTGCTCGTGGTGTCGCAGGCCGCTGTCCAGCCGATGGCCGACGGCAACGACGCCGGCAGCGGGCGTTGTGCGGCCGGGATGCGCGTCGGGGCGACGACGAGCGGCGAAGGCATCGGCGGCACAGCGGCAGGCGCGGTCGCGACAGGCGGCGACTGCACGATCGACCCGGTTTCGACAGGGTCGACTTCGGCAGGGCGTGGCGTACCGCCGCTGGCAGGCTCGACGAGGCGGATATCCGTCGAGCGCGGCTGCATCGCGACCATGACCGGCGGCGGCGCGGCTTCCTCGCCGGGCGCGAACAGCTGTCGCGCAGCCTGCAACGTCGTATCCGATTGCCACATGACCACGGCGACGAGCAGGGCGACGACCGTCAGCCCCTCCACGACCCGGTAAAGAACCGAACGCGGATCGGGCGGCTCCAGATCTTCAAATGAGTCGCTCATCGGGAAAGCCTGTCCGGCATATCAACCGGAACAGGGTCGGCGATCATGGTTAAGGAATGCTTGACGGACGCTACTTGATACCGTCGAACGCGGCCGCAAATCCGGAAAGCGGCAGGCCGAGCTTGATCGGCCGCTTGTCGAGCCCGGTAAAGACGACATCGAGGCTGCTGCCGCTGCGCATCGCCGAGAGCAGCGTCGCCGGCAGCGGCGCGCCGGCATAGCAGCCGCTGGCATCACAGGTCTGCAGCGGCAGCGAACCGGCGCCGGCGCCATCGACGGCCAGCGTCACGCCGCCTTCGAGCGAAAGACCGAGCGGCAGGCGCACCATCACCAGCGGCTTCCGCGTGGCGCCGGGGACGCGGATCGTCACCGCCGCGACCAACTGCCCGCTCGAGGCGAGCACGGCGCGCTGCTCGATCTGGCAGTCCAGCGGCGTGGCGCGGCTCGGCGCCTCGCAGGCCGAGGTCCAGCCGGGCTGCGGCGCCGGGGCGGACGCCGGCGGTGGCGGGGTCTCGGCTGCCAGCGCCGGGCCCAGCCAGAGCAGGGCCGCCACCATCATCGTCGCCGCGTGCATCGACCGAATCGCCATTGCCGTCACTCCTGTCAGGCCGCCAGTCTCCCCCACCGCCCGCCAGAGGCAAGCCCGCCCGGATGGCGCGGCGCGGATCAGCGGCGTCGCGGCGCCAGCAATGTCAGCGCGTTGATCGTCACCAGCACGGTCGCGCCGGTATCGGCCAGGATCGCCGGCCAGAGCCCGGTGATGCCGAGGATGGTTGTGACGAGGAACACCGCCTTCAGGCCGAGGGCGATGACGATGTTCTGGCGGATCTTCGCCATGGTGCGCCGCGCGAGGTGGATCAGCCGTGCGACATCGCCGACGCGGCTGTTGAGGACGGCCGCATCCGCCGTCTCCAGTGCCACGTCGGTCCCGCCCCCCATGGCGATGCCGACATCGGCCGCCGCAAGCGCGGGCGCATCGTTGATGCCGTCGCCGACCTTGGCGACGCGGAAGCCGGCCGTGCGCAGCTCGCCGACGATGCGCTGTTTGTCGGCCGGGAGGAGCTCGGCACGGACCTCGATGCCGAGCTCTTCGCCGACACGGGTTGCAGCGCGGACATTGTCGCCGGTCAGCATCACGGCGCCGACGCCGAGCGCGGCCAGCTCCTCGAGGCCGGCACGCGCGTCCGGCCGGGCGCCGTCGCGAATGCCGATGAGCCCGAGCACCTGGTCGTTCTCGACCAGCACCGCCACGCTGTCGCCAGCAGCCGCCATCGCCTCGACCGCCGTCATCGCCGCCGGGTCGAGCGTGGCGCGATCGGCAGCCACGGAGCCGAGGAAGAGGCTGCGCCCATCGACGAGCCCGGCGACACCCTTGCCGGCGACGGCAGCGACATCCGTCGCGACCGGGATCGCGACCCCGGCTTCGCTCGCCTTGGCGAGGATCGCGCGGGCGAGCGGATGGCTCGATCCCGTCTCCAGCGCTGCGGCGAGCGCGAGCAGCGCGGCTTCGTCGGTGGCGCCGATCGGGACGAGCGTCGTCACCACCGGGCGACCGAGCGTCAGCGTGCCGGTCTTGTCGAAGCAGACGCGGTTGATCGCGGCGAGCCGCTCCAGCACGGCGCCGCCCTTCATGAGCAGGCCCTGCCTCGCGCCTGCGGCGAGGCCGGCGGCGATGGCGGCCGGCGTCGAGATGACCAGCGCGCACGGGCAGCCGATCAGCAGGATCGCGAGGCCCTTGTAGATCCATTCGTCCCAGGATGCGCCGAAGGCGAGCGGCGGCACCACGGCGACCAGCGCGCCAGCGGCGAGCACGGCGGGCGTGTAGACGCGGGCGAAGCGATCGATGAACCGCTCCATCGGCGCCTTGGATTCCTGCGCCTCCTCGACGAGGCGGACGATGCGCGCGATCGTGTTGTCGGTCGCGGCCGCCGTCACCTCGACGCGGAGCAGACCATCGGTGTTGATCGTGCCGGCGAAGACGGGATCGCCCACGCCTTTGCGCTTCGGCACGCTCTCGCCGGTGACGGTCGCCTCGTCGATGGCGCTCGAACCGGTGAGGATGATGCCGTCGGCAGCGATCCGGTCGCCCGGACGCACCTGGATGACCGTACCGACAGCGAGACTGTCGGCGGCAACGCTTGTCGTGCCGCCGTCTGTCTCGAGCAGCGCCGTTTCCGGCAGGAGATTGGACAGCGCCCGGATGCTGGAGCGTGCCCTGCGGGCGGCTGCGCCTTCCAGCATCTCGCCGATGAGGAAGAGGAACACGACCATGGCCGCTTCCTCGCTGGCGCCGATCGCGACCGCGCCGACGGCGGCGATCGTCATCAGCGTCTCAATCGAGAACGGACTGCCGAACCGGGCCGCCATGAAGGCGCGCCGGGCGATCGGCACGAGCCCGACCAGCATGGCGACGGCAAAGGGCCAGTGGCCGAGCGCGGGCGCGGCGAGCATCGCGCCATAGGCCACGACGATGGCGAGGCCCGCGGCCGCGGTCAGCCGCGCCTTCGCGCTCTGCCACCAGGCGACGCCCTCCTCCTCGTCGTCGTCATGGCCATGCAATCCCGCTGGTTCCGACGGCGCGGCGCCATGATCGTGGCCTGCATGGTCGTGGCCCGCATGGTCGTGATCGCTATGATCATGGTCGCCGTGGTCATGATCTTGATCGTGATGGTGATCGTGGCCTGCATGATCGTGGTCGTGGACAGGCGCCTGCCGGGGCGGCGCGGTTGCCTCCTCGCGGGCAGCGATGCGGCGGGCGCGATAGCCGAGCGCTGCAACGTCGCGGGTCACGATTTCCTCGATGAGGGCATCGCCGCGCCGGGCGACGGTCATCGTCCCTGCCGCCACCGAAACCGATACGGACACGACGCCATCGATACGGCGGACGGCGGTGTCGATCTTGCTGGCGCAGGCCGCACAATCCATGCCGCCGATGCGGTAGCGTTCCTCGGTCGTGAGCGGCGCGTTCATGGCAATCCCTCTCGGCGCTTGCAATCCCAAGACTTGAGGCTAAATGCTCAAGCGACTAGAGGATCAAGCGGGAAATTCGCCATGCGCCCCATCTCGATCGGCGCCGTCGCCAAGGCGACCGGCGTGAAGGTGCCGACCATTCGCTATTATGAGGATGTCGGCCTGCTGCCTGTCGCCGATCGTACCGACAGCAATCGTCGAACCTATGACAACGCGACGATTTCGCGGCTGCGCTTCATCCGCCACGCCCGCGATCTCGGCTTCGCTGTCGAGGCGATCCGGCAACTGCTCGATCTCTCGGACCAGCCGGACAGCTCCTGCGGCGATGTCGATTCGATCGCGCGTCGTCATCTCGCCGATATCGACGAGAAGATCGCCCGCCTGACGGCGCTTCGCCGCGAGGTGAACCGCATGGTCGAGGAAGGCGAGCACGGCAAGGTTGCGCAATGCCGCGTCATCGAGGTGCTGGGCGATCACAGCGCCTGCCTGCACGAGGCGCATTGATCATCCCGATCCTCGCCCACAAAGAGGCGAGGACCGGGGTGACGGTGCCGAACCGGGCTCAGACCTTCGGGCGCAGCGCGCCTTGCGTGTTCAGATAGACGGCATAGAGGCTGGTCGTGCCGCAGATATAGAGACGGTTCCGCTTGCGGCCGCCGAAACAGACATTCGCGACGACCTCGGGAAGGAGGATCTTGCCGATCAGCGTGCCGTCCGGCGTGAAGCAGTGGACGCCGTCAGCGGCCGAGCTCCAGATATTGCCGTGAATGTCGACGCGGAAGCCGTCGAACAGGCCGTTGTCGCAGGTGGCGAATTTCCGGCCGGCGCCGACGCTGCGCCCATCGGGCGCCACGGGATAGGTGCGGATGTCGGGCGAGGTCCCCGCCTTGTGGGTCAGTCCGGTATCGGCGACGTAGAGCAGCTTCTCGTCGGGCGAGAAGGCGAGCCCGTTCGGCCTGACCATGTCGGTGATGACGGCCGTGACGGCGCCGTTGATCGGATCGATGCGATAGACGTTGCAGGCGCCGATCTCGGAGATCGCGAAGTCGCCCTCATATTCGCCGTCGATGCCGTAGGTCGGATCGGTGAACCAGATCGAGCCGTCCGACTTCACCACGACATCGTTGGGCGAATTCAGCTTCTTGCCCTCGAATCGGTCGGCGAGAATGCGGCGCGAACCATCGTGCTCGATGCGAGTCACGGCACGGCCGCGATGCTCGCAGGCGATCAGCCGGCCCTCGAGATCGACGGTGTGTCCGTTCTGGTTGTTGCAGGGCGCCGAGAACACCGAGACCGATCCGTCGGTCTCGTCGAAGCGCAGCAGCCGATCGTTCGGAATGTCCGACCAGACCAGATACTTGCCGGCGGCGAAGTAGGCCGGGCCTTCGGCCCAGCGGCTCCCCGTCCACAATTTCTCGATATGGACATTGCCCATCGCATAGCGCCGGAACCGCTCGTCCAGCACCTTGAAATCCTTGTCGAGCATGGTTCCTCCGGCTCGTTTTACTCCCGCGGCGAAGCATAGAGCCTGCCGGGCCGTTTGGAAGAGGCCGCCACGCACAGAACGGAGCAGAGGGCCATTCGCTTGCCGGGAACAGACTGTTCACCGCGCTGGCGCTTCCCCTCGAGACCGCTTTAGACCATCTAGGCTTGCATAAGCTTCGCAGAGGAAACCAAAGCCATGACCAAGGTTCTCGTTCTTTATTATTCCGCCTACGGCCACATCGAGAAGATGGCTGAAGCCGTCGCGGAAGGTGCACGCTCCGCTGGCGCCCATGTCGACATCAAGCGCGTCGCCGAACTGGTACCGGACGAGGTCGCCAAGGCTTCCTATTACAAGATGGACCAGGCCGCTCCGATCGCGACCCCGGCCGATCTCGAGAACTACGACGCGATCATCGTCGGCTCGGGCACGCGCTACGGCACCGTGACCTCGCAGATGCGCAATTTCTGGGACATGACCGGCGGCCTTTGGGCGCAGGGCAAGCTGGTCGGCAAGGTCGGCTCGGTGTTCACGTCCTCGGCGACGCAGCATGGCGGCCAGGAGTCGACCATTCTCGGCTTCATCCCGACGCTGCTGCATCACGGCATGGTCGTCGTCGGCCTCCCCTATGCGTTCCAGGGCCAGATGGGCCTCGAGGAAATCAAGGGCGGCTCGCCCTACGGCGCCTCGACGATCACCGGCGGCGACGGCAGCCGCCAGCCGTCCGCGATCGAACTCGACGCGGCCCGCTACCAGGGCGCCCATGTGGCGCAGATCGCCGGCAAGCTCGCCGTCTGATCAAGATCAGAGCACGCGGCCGGGCCTCAACAAGGGCCTGGCCGACCATGACGCCCCGGCCCGCGCCGGGGCGTTGTCGTCTGGGCCTTCGGGACGCGACGGCATGAAACCGGTTGAAGTCGCCGTGCGCGGGGCCTAACTGGCCGACATGACAGAGATCAGCTTCGACCGGAACTTCGATCCGCAGACCGGCACAGCCGTGCCGCTCGGTCCGCTCGTGCGCCGCATCACAGCGCCGAACGCCAGCCCGTTCACCTTTCGCGGCACCAACAGCTATATCGTCGGTCATGGCGACGTGGCCGTGATCGACCCGGGCCCTGATGATGCCGGCCATATCGCGGCACTCATCGCCGCGACCGCAGGCGAGACGATCACCGCGATCATCGTTACCCACAGCCACCGCGACCACACGGACGGCGTCGCGCGGCTCAAGGCGGCCTGCGGCGCCCCAGTCTATGCGGGCCGTGCGCATCGTCCCGTGCGCCCAGCGCTCCCGGGCGAGACGGCCCGCCTCGATGCCGGCGCGGATGAGCGTTTCGTCGCCGATGTCAGGATCGCGGATGGCGAGCGGATCGCCGGTCCCGGCTGGTCGCTCGAGGCGATCGCGACACCGGGCCACGCCTCCGATCACATCGCCTTCGCGCTCGAAGGCAGCGGCATGCTGTTCTCCGGCGATCATGTCATGGGCTGGTCGACCACTGTGGTGGCGCCGCCCGATGGCGCCATGGCCGACTACATGGCCTCGCTGGATCGGCTGGCCGCCCGTCCGGAGACGATCTACCTGCCCGGCCATGGCGCGCCGATCGCCGATGCATCGACATTCGCGCGGGCGTTGAAGTCGCATCGCAAGCTGCGCGAGGCCGCCATTCTCGCCCGCATCGCGCGCGGCGACCGCACCATCGCCGAGATCGTCGCCGTCATCTACCGCGAGACGCCGGCCGTTCTGCATGGCGCGGCGGCGATGTCCGTGCTCGCCCATATCGAGGATCTCGTCGCGCGCGGCCGGGTCTCCATCGCGTCGGGCAGCGGGCTCGCCGCCGAATATGTAGCCGTCAGCGCCGATTGACCGGGGCCGGCGGGGGAAGCGGAGGAAGCGACGCGCTCGACCCCTCCGGTGTCGCCTCGGGACGGGCATCGTCTTCGGCGTCGGCGACGCCCTGCAGCGCGGTATCGAGATCGGCGAGGAAGCCGCTGATGCGGCGTGCGTCGTCGCCGAGATCATGCGCCCCGATCCTCGAGGCGGAACGCATGTCGACCAGCGTTCCGTTGTCGTCCGCGATGATGCGGATCACCACATCGGCCGGCAGCGCCAGCAGCGGTGTCGCCGCGCGAGCCTCGATCCAGCCCACCTCGTTGTCGCTGTCCGGCGGCCGCTGGTCGGTCGCGGCCCAGCCGCGCGCGGCGACCAGTTGCGCCACCGCCTGATAGACCCGCGCCGGCGACTGCGGATAATGCCGCGGGACGATCTCGGGATAAGCTGCGCGCTGCGCCGCCTGTTCCGCCTCGTTCGGCAGCGGCCGCATGACGATGCTGTCGGGCGCCGCGGTGAACAGCGGCGGATCGACGAGATCGGTCGAGACATCGGCGATGCGTGGCAGACGGACCAGGTCGACGACGATCATTGCCGGGACCGCGAGAACGACGAGCCCGATCACCAGCGCCGCGGCCGCAGTCCTGCCGCCGCTCTCGCCCTGTTGCCAGATCGACCGCAGCGCGACGACGGCCGCGACCAGCGCGAGCGTCGCCAGCAGCCAGGCGAGGCCGATAACCGTCAGGAGCGGCGCGAGGTCGATCATCGACGCGCGATGCAGCAGCACGGCGACGATGAGCAGCGGGATGGGCAAGGCGGCGAGGCGCAGCGCCGTATCGGCGGCGCGAGCGCGGTGGCGTGGGGCGCGGCGCATCATGGCGATGGACGACCTGCCGATGGCCTGCGCTCATCAGAGCAGCAAAGCCCGCGCTTCTTCATGTGCCCAATTGGCAACAATGTCGGATTTTCAAAGTCCAACCGGCCGGCTGGCCGGCGGCGGCCCGTTGTTAACGAAATCCTAAAACACGAATCTGCCATATTGGGTGACCATATGCGTCTATCTCGTTTGTCAGCCGGCAGAAGATCGGCGGGAAACGTGATAACGCCAAGGATAGAAGCAGATCATGACCAGAAAAGATCACTCTACATTTACGACCAAAGCACAACGTGAGCAGGAACTCGACCTGCGCTCGAAATATGGCGAGCTCGGCAACCCCGAACTCGTGGCGGCGATCCGCCAGCAGAAGCCGGAGAAGCGCGGCGCCAAGGCGTCGACCCACTCCGAGCAGATGCAGATGGCCATCGCCGCACGCGAGCAGGATTGAACCCGTCGGCTGAGCCATAGACGCCGAGCATATCGAGGCAGCGCGTGAACTTCCATGCGCTCCCGACTGAAACGACCCGACCCGGACTGACCGAGCCATCGCGCCTGCGCCGGCTGTCCCTGCCGGGCGAATGCTCAGCCGAGCGGCCTGATGACCGACGCGAGCAGCGATAGCGCGATGGCGGTCATCACCAGCGCGATGACGGCGTCGAGCACGCGCCACGCCGCCGGCCGCGCGAACAGAGGCGCGGCCAAGCGGGCGCCGTAGCCGAGCCCAAAGAACCAGACCGCAGACGCGAACGCTGCGCCGGCGCCGAACGCGACGCGGGCGGAGCCCTCGTGCCGGGCCGACAGCGATCCGAGCAGCACGACCGTATCCAGATAGACATGCGGATTGAGGAAGGTCAGCGCCGCGACGGTCATCAGCGCCGGGGCGAGCCCAGGCTCGGCCGCGCCGCGCGCCGACAATGCCGCTGGATGCAGCGCGCGCCGGAGCGCCAGCGCGCCATAGGCGAACAGAAAGGCGGCGCCGGCGAGCGTCACCACCGTCAGCAGCCTGGGCGATTGCTGCACCAGCGTACCGAGGCCGGCGACGCCGGCGGTGATGAGGGTCGCATCGGCGAGGAAACAGAAGCTCGCGATGGCGAAGACGTGGCGGCGCGCGAGGCCCTGGCGCAGCACGAAGGCATTCTGCGCCCCGATCGCGACGATGAGGCTGGCGCCGAGCAGGAAGCCCTCGAGCGCCGGGGCGGCAAACGGAACGGTCATGACAGCGCAGTGATCCCCTGGACTTCCATCGCCTGCAATCAGAGCAGCTTCAGCTGGCGGGCGGCTTCGACGGGGAGAATTCGGTCGACCTTCTCGGCGGCCACCGGCAGGTCCGCGTCCGGGACCGGGGTCTGCAGGCCGGCATCGTCGTCGCGGGCGCTGTTGATGCGCGGGTCGACGGCGAGCGTCTCGAAGAAGCCCTGCTCCGCCGGCTTGAGGACGGAGACGAGTTCCTCCTTGCGCGCCGGCGAAAGGCCGAGCCAGCGGTCATAATCCGCCGGCTCGATCACCACCGGCATGCGATCATGCAGCGGCGCGAGATCGGCATTGGCGGCCGTGGTCAGGATCGTCGCGCTGTCGAGGATATTGCCGTTCGCGTCGGCATATTCGTCCCAGAGGCCGGCCAGGGCGATGATGCGGCGGGCTGTCGGCCGAGCGAGATAGGGTTGCTTGCGGCCGGCCGCCGTCTTCTTCCATTCATAGAAGCCCGTCGCCGGAACAAGGCAGCGGCGATGGCGGAACGGCCCGCGAAAGGCCGGCTTGTCGGGCGCCGTTTCGGAACGGGCATTGAAGAACAGCGGCAGCTCGGCGGGATTCTTCGCCCAGGACGGCACCAGCCCCCAGCGGACGAGACCGATGGCGCGGGCGCCCTTTTCGGCGCGGACGACATGGATCGGCTGAGTCGGGGCGATGTTGTAGCGCGGCGGAAACCACTCGATCTTGATGAGCGAGAATTCCTGCTCGAGTTCCTCAGGCGTCACCGCTAGGGCATAGCGTCCGCACATCGCATTCCATCCATCGGCCGAGTTCCTGCCCGGCCCATCGGCCAAGCTCGTGCCCGGCCCATCAGCCAAGTCTTGTCCGGCCCATCGGCCTGTTCTAGCAGCGGCCATGGCGCACGTCACCGCCGCCCCTTCCCGGCCGCACCGACTCGCGCCAGTCTCTGCGGAGCGCCACGGAATTCGCCCATGACCGACCACGCTCCCTCCCCGCCCGATATCGTCGCCAGGCCAGAGCGGCCCGGCATCGGCGTCAGCACGGCGCTCTGGCGCGGCGACCGCGTCCTTCTGGTCCTCCGGGGCCATCCGCCCTTTGCCGGCTACTGGTCGCTGCCGGGCGGCCGCGTCGAATGGGGCGAACGGCTCGAGGACGCGGCACGACGCGAACTGCTGGAGGAAACCGGGCTCGCGGCAGGCCCACTTCGCCTCGTCACCGCACTCGACATGATCGCGGGCGCAGGCGAAACGGCGTCGAGTCATTTCGTCGTCGTGAGCTTCACCGGCTCCGCGGCCGGCGATGCGGTCGCGGCCAGCGACGCAGCCGATATCGCCTGGCTGACGCTGGACGAGGCGGCGCTGCGGCCGACAACGCCCGGGCTGCTGGCCGTGCTCGCGCTTTCCCGGCCGAAGGACTGACACCGGCCGACCGCAACCGCGCCTTGCGCCCGGGGGGCTGCCAGACCATGATCCGCCGCAACGACTGACCGGGGCCGCGCGCCCCACCCTGCCGGACGGCCATGCGCTCCCATTTCACTCCGATCGCCCGCCGCGCCATCCTGATACCGGCGATCCTCGCCTGCGCCCTTTGGGCCGCCACGGTTCCGGGTAGCATCGCCCGCGCCGCCGACGCGCCCTATGACGCGCCGCTCATCCGCCTCGCCGAGATCCTCGGCGCGCTGCATTATCTCAGACCGCTCTGCGGCGCCGACGAGCCGAACCTCTGGCGCGACCAGATGCAGGCGCTAGTCGACGCGGAGGCGCCTTCGGCCGAGCGGCGGGCGCGGATGACGGGAGCGTTCAACCAGGGTTATTCCGGCTTCGCCGCGCTCTATCGCCAATGCACGCCCGCAGCCAGGGCGGCAATCACCCGCTATCTCGCCGAGGGCGCCACGCTGACGCGCGCCGTCACGACCCGCTACGGCAGTGATGCATCGCCGCCACGTTAACCAAATTAACCGGATTCTTAGTTTTGGATTAACCCCTTCTTCAGGATAGTCCTCACCGGGGACTCTGGCCGTGCTAGGTTTTTTGGGTCGGCGATTCGGATCGCGCTGCAGATCGAATCGATCCCAGATCAACGGAAGGCACGCTGCTCATGGAACAGGACCTCGACAGCATCGAGATCGCCGAGCAGAAGCGGGCCGCTCTCGCTTATCTGACCGAGGCGTGGGACGAGGCGGTGGCCGAAGGCATCGACACCGACATCATGGCGCATGCGGCCCTGTTCGCGGCGCTCTCCGACCTTATCGACACCTATGGCGAGGACGCGGTTGCCGATCTCGCGGTGTCGCTGCCGGATCGCGTCCGGCGCGGCGAGTTCACGCTGCAGCGGACCATCCAGTAGCGCCCCTGCCGGCAGCGGCCGGCCCGGGCGCTGCGCCCAACGTGGTTCTGCCGCAATCTGCTGGTCCGATCCCGACATGGCAGCAGCGCCATGGTGACGCGGCGCCGATGCATTCGCTTGGCCGGCGCACCGGCCACCGTTATGACAGTCGGATCATCAGGGAGTAAGCCATGCGCGGGCACAGTCTGGCAGCGCTGATCGGAACCGCCATCCTCGCGGTCGTGCTGGCGGCCGGTGCGCCGGCCCGCGCCGCGGCACCGATCGATGCGAAACCGGTTCCGACCGAGAAGATCACGCCGCCTGCCAGCCAGGGCGACGATGGCGATGCCGATGGTCCGCCGCCGAGCGGTCCGACGCCCGATGCGCCGCCGAGCGCCGCCCCGGCTTCCGACGAGCCGGCTCCCGTCGTCGAATATGACTTCAGCAAGCTGCCTCCCGCGGTCCAGAAGCTGCGCAGCGACATCCTTGCCGCTGCCAAGACCGGCGACATCGAGAAGCTGAAGCCGATCATCGAATCCGGTCCGCACGAGCCCAATCTCGGCGCCGACGAAGGCGACAGCAAGGACCCGATCGCCTACCTCAAGTCGCTCTCCGGCGATCCGGACGGGCGCGAGATTCTCGCGATTCTCAGCGAGGTGCTCGAGGCCGGCTATGTCCATGTCGATGTCGGCACGCCGAACGAGGTCTATCTCTGGCCCTATTTCGCGCGTTATCCGCTCGACAAGCTGACCCCGCCGCAGATGGTGGAGCTTTTCCGCCTGCTCACTGCCTCCGATTTCGACGAGATGAAGAACTACGGCGCGTATCTGTTCTACCGCGTCGGCATCACGCCGGACGGTAAATGGGCCGAGTTCCAGGCCGGCGATTGAGCCATCGGGGCACCGGAACACGCTCGGTCCGTCTTCCTGCACGCGGCGGTTGACGCCGCTGATTGTTCATGATTTGTTCCCTTCATCAAGGGAGGAGATCATGAAGTTTCATCGCGGCCGGCTCGTCGATCACGTGCAGATCGTGACCAGCAACCTCGCTGCGAGCCTCGGCTTCTACGAGGCGGTGCTGGGTGCGCTCGGCTTTTCGGTCACCACCGGCGATGGCTATTTCTACGCCGATGAACTCTTCGTCTCGGAAGGCGCCCCGCCGACGGGGCGCTGCCATCTCGCCTTCCAGGCTGCCGACGGCTCCGCAGTCGCCGCCTTTCATGCCGCCGGCCTTGCGGCTGGCGGACGCGACAACGGCCCGCCCGGCGAACGCAGCTATCATCCCGGCTACTACGCGGCGTTCCTGCTCGATCCTGACGGCAACAATATCGAGGCGGTGTACCACGGGCCGCACTGGCGCTCGGCCGCGTCGGTCGTGCTCGAAGCCGATGTGCCGTGAGGCCGCGCGGCGGTCAGCCGCGCGGCAGCGCCTCGACGAAGAGGACCGGCGCGCCGGTCGAGGGCGTCGTAAGCTCGCCGTCCCACATCACTTCGCGGCCACGCACCACCGTCCCGACCGGCCAGCCGATGACGCGCTTGCCGTCATAGGGCGTCCATCCGGCGCGCGAGGCGATCCAGCGATTGGTGATCGTCGCGCGGCGCTTCATGTCGACGATGGTGAAATCGGCGTCATAGCCGACGGCAATCCGCCCCTTGCGCGCCATGCCGAAGATACGGGCCGGCCCGGCCGCGGTGAGGTCGACCAGTCGCTCCAGCGACAGGCGGCCATTATTGACATGGTCGAGCATGATCGGAACGAGGGTCTGCACGCCGGTCATGCCCGAAGGACTGTCCGGATAGGGCTTCGCCTTTTCCTCGAGCGTGTGCGGGGCATGGTCGGAGCCGAGCACGTCGATGATGCCGCTGGCGATGCCCTGCCAGATGCCGGCCTGGTGCGCCTTGTCGCGCACCGGCGGGTTCATCTGCAGCAGCGTGCCGAGACGGGCATAGTCGTCGGAGGAGAGCGTGAGGTGATGCGGCGTCGCCTCGGCGGTGGCGACATCCTTGTGCGCGGCGAGGAAGGCGATCTCGTCGGCAGTCGAGATATGCAGCACATGGATGCGCGCGCCCTGGCGCCGCGCGATGTTCACGAGGCGCTCGGTCGCCATCAGGGCCGCGGTCACGTCGCGCCAGACCGGATGCGAGGCCGGGTCGCCCGGCACGCGCAGATGCTTGCGATCGTTCAGCCGCGGTTCGTCCTCGGCATGGAAGGCAGCGCGACGGCGCGTCTTGCCGAGGATCGCGGCGATCCCGGCATCATCCTCGACCAGGAGATCGCCGGTCGAGGAGCCGATGAAGACCTTGATGCCGGCCGCGCCCGGGAGGCGTTCGAGTTCCGGGATATCGTCGACATTGTCGCGCGTGCCGCCGACCCAGAACGCGAAATCACAATGCATCCGCCCCGACGCCCGGCGCACCTTGTCGGCGAGCGCCTCGGCGGTGCTGGTGGTCGGCTTGGTGTTCGGCATCTCGAAGACGGCTGTGACCCCGCCCATCACCGCGGCGCGCGAGCCGGTTTCGAGGTCTTCCTTGTGTTCGAGTCCCGGTTCGCGAAAATGAACCTGGCTGTCGATCACGCCCGGCAATATATGCAGGCCGGTGCAGTCGACCACGCGGCCGGCGCGGCGGGGATCGATATCGCCGATGGCGGCGATGCGTCCGTCCCGAACAGCGATGTCGGGCGTGCCGATGCCGTCATGATTGACGACCGTGCCGTTGCGAAACAGAAGCTCGTAGGTATTGCTCATGGCCGCCCTCCCAAGCGATTGCCCACACTCCGCCCTTGCCCCCGCGGATTGCCTTATCCGGCTTAAGGAAGTGGCCGCTCGCGCACAAGTTCGCGAATTGCATGGGAACCATGCCAATGCGTGAGAGGTCGTTCGCCATCCTGCCAGACCGCGCCGTGCTCAGCATCACGGGGCCCGAGGCCGAGTCGTTCCTGCAGAACATCGTCACGACCGACATGGCGCGCGCCAGGGCGACGGGCGCCGGCTTCGGGGCGCTGCTCTCGCCGCAGGGGAAGATCCTCGCCGATTTCCTGGTCTTTTCGACTGCCGACGGCTTCCTGCTCGACCTGCCGCGCTCCGAGTTCGCAAGCTTCACCAAGCGCATGACGCTCTACAAGCTCCGGGCGAAGGTTGAGATCGCCAGCCTCGCCGAGACGCACCGGGTTGCCGTCTTCTGGCCGGGCGAGGCGCCTGATCTCGCCACCGCCGCGGCGCTCGCCGCCGACCCGCGCCTCGCCGCACTCGGCCATCGCGCCATAGTCCCGGGCGGGGCCGATACGCCAGCGATCTCCCATGACGAAAGGACGGCCGAGGACTGGCATGCGCACCGCATCGCCCTCGGCGTGCCGGAAGGCGGCCGCGACTTCGCCTTCGGCGATGCCTTCCCCCACGATGTCGACATGGACGATCTCGGCGGCCTCGACTTCCGCAAGGGCTGCTATGTCGGGCAGGAGATCGTCGCGCGCATGCAGCATCGCGGCACGGCCCGGCGGCGCGCCGTGATGGTCGCAGCCGGCAGCCCCCTCCCCGCACCCGGCACGGCGATCGAGGCCGGCGGCAAGGCGATCGGCGCACTCGGCAGCAGCGCCGGCGGCAACGGCCTCGCGCTGCTGCGTCTCGACCGCACGCGTCTCGCGCTCGATGCGGGCGCCACGGCGACGGCCGAGGGCGTGCCGCTCTCGATCACCCTGCCGCCTTTCGCCAGCTTCGGCTGGCCGGCGGGAGCCGAGGACGAAAGCGGGGCCGGAGGCGCGGCATGAGCCGCCTCGCCGCTCCGCCGCGGGTCTGGCAGCGCATGCTGTCCGGCCGAAGGCTCGACCTCGCCGATCCCTCGCCCTTCGACATCGAGATTTCGGATATCGCGCATGGCCTCGCCCGCGTCGCCCGCTGGAACGGCCAGACGCGCGGCGACCACGCCTTTTCGGTCGCACAGCATTCGGTGCTGGTCGTGGAGGTCGCGTCCCTCCTGGGGCCGGCCATGCCGCCAGCGGATCGCATGGCGGCACTGCTGCACGACGCGCCCGAATATGTCATCGGCGACATGATCTCGCCGTTCAAGGCGCTGGTCGCCGGCGAATACAAGGTGGTCGAGGCGCGCCTGCTCGCCGCCATCCATCTCCGCTTCGGCCTTCCTGCCGAACGGCGCGCCGAATTGACGCGGGCCATCAAGGCGGCCGACAAGATTGCCGCCTATCACGAGGCGACGGAGCTCGCCGGCTTCGACAGCGCCGAGGCGACGTCGTTCTTCGGCCGGCCACGCGGCATCGCAGCGGGGCAATTGCCGCTCGATCCATGGCCGACGGCGCTGGCGCAGCAGCGCTTCCTCGATCTCTTCGGTGAGCTCGCCGCCGCGATGGAGCGTCCGGCCGCGCTTTCGGGGTGACCGCGGCAGCGGCGCGCACTAGATAGGGAAGCTCGGCCGGCGGCGCGACCCTGCGCCGGCCTCGACGACAAGGAGCCTTCATGCCGCGCGTCTATGTCTGCTCGCTCGCCAAGATCGGCGCGACCGTGGCTCAAACAGGGGCCAGCCATCTGGTCACGCTGATCAATGCCAGCACCCCGGTCGAACGGCCGGTCTCGATCCCCGCCGAGCGCCATCTGTTTCTCGGTTTCAACGACATTCTCGAGCCGATGGACGGCATGACTCCGCCACAGCCAGAGCATGTCGAGCAGCTGCTCGATTTCCTCGAGGACTGGAAGGCGGAGAAGCCGATCGTCGTGCATTGCTTCGCAGGAATCAGCCGGTCCACGGCCGCCGCCTTCATCACCGTCTGCGCGCTGCGTCCGGAGCGGGACGAGGCCGAGATCGCCGGGCTCATCCGCGCCGGCTCGGCCTCGGCGACGCCGAACCTTCGCCTCGTCCGATTCGCCGACGAGATTCTCGGCCGGCGCGGGCGCATGGTGAAGGCGATCGAGGACATCGGCCGCGGCCATGATGCCTTCGAAGGCCATCCCTTCTCCCTCGCGCTCGACACATAACGGGCCGGCGGTGTGAAGCGCCCGCTTTATGCCGCAGCCGGCTGGCTGATGGTGGCGCTCGGCGTCGTCGGCCTCTTCCTGCCGGTGATGCCGACGACGGTCTTCATGATTCTGGCCGCCTGGTTCTTTGCCCGCTCCTCGCCGCGCTTCGAGGCCTGGCTGCTGGCGCATCCGATCTTCGGCCCGCCGATCGTGCAATGGCGGCGCAATGGCGCGATTCCGCCCGCCGCCAAGGCGCTGGCGATCCTCGGCATGGCCGGCGGGTTCGGCGTGTTCTTCGTGCTGCTGCATCCGCCGACTTGGCTCGCGGTCCTCGTCGCCGCAGCCCTCCTCGCCTCGGCCGTCTTCGTGCTCAGCCGGCCGAACCGCTGAACCGACCGATTATTTTCGTATTGCGATGCAGCAAGCGCTTGATTTAGCTAGGCGCATGGCACTGGTCTGCCATGAGGAGCGCGTCGCGATGGCGAAATCGGTCTATGCATTCGGCGGCGGTCTCGCCGAGGGCGGCCTCGCCGACCGGGAACTGCTCGGCGCCAAGGGCGCGGGGCTCGCCGAAATGAGCGCGCTCGGCCTGCCGGTGCCGCCAGGCTTCACGCTGACGACCGAAATCGGCCGCACCTATCTCGCCCATGGCCATGTGTTCCCGGACGGCCTCGCCGACGAGGTCGCGGCCGCACTCGCCTCGATCGGCCGCATCGCCGGGCGCCGCTTCGGCGATGCCGCCGATCCGCTGCTGGTCTCGGTGCGGTCGGGCGCTGCCGTCTCGATGCCGGGCATGATGGACACGGTGCTCAATCTCGGCCTCAACGACGAGACCGTCGAAGGCCTCGCCGGCGCTTCGGGCGACCGGCGCTTCGCCTTCGACAGCTATCGTCGCTTCATCCAGATGTTCGGCCATGTCGTGCTCGGGCTCGACCATGCCCTGTTCGAGGAGCGGCTGGAGGACCTCAAGCTCGCGCGCGGCCTCGTGCTCGACGCCGATCTCGCCGCGACCGACTGGCAGGATGTCTGCGCAGTGTTCAAGGATGTCGTGATCGCGGAGACCGAGACGCCCTTCCCGCAATCGCCCGACGCGCAGCTCTGGGCCGCGATCCGCGCCGTCATCGCGTCGTGGAACAATCCCCGCGCCGCCGCCTATCGCCGCATCAACGGCATCGACGTCGCCGCAGGAACCGCGGTGACGGTGCAGGCGATGGTGTTCGGCAATCTCGGCGAGACCTCGGCCACCGGCGTCGCCTTCACCCGCCATCCCTCGACCGGCGAGAAGATCCTCTGGGGCGAATTCCTGCCGAATGCGCAGGGCGAGGACGTGGTTTCCGGCACGCGCACGCCCCAAGACCTGACGGAGCGGGCACGGCGTGAAACGGGCTCGGAAACGGCCTCGCTGGAACAGCTGATGCCAGCCGCCTATGCCGATTTCGTCACGGTTGCCGAGCGGCTGGAACGGCATCACCGCGACATGCTCGATCTCGAATTCACCGTGGAACGCGGCCGGCTGTGGATGCTGCAGGTGCGACCGGCGAAGCGCACCATCCGCGCCGCCCTCAGGACCGCCGTCGAGATGGCCGGCGAAGGACTGATCAGCCGTGCCGAGGCCGTGGCGCGGATCGAGCCGCGCACGCTGGAGCAATTGCTGCATCCGACGATCGACCCTGAGGATCGCGGCGACATCTTCGCCCGGGGATTGCCGGCATCGCCGGGCGCTGCCAGCGGCGCCGTCGTGTTCACGCCCGACGAGGCCGAGACGGCGCGGGCGCAGGGACGCAAGGTGATCCTCGTCCGCGTCGAGACCAGTCCCGAGGACGTGCACGGCATGCATGCGGCGCGCGGCATCCTGACGACGCGCGGCGGCATGACGAGCCATGCGGCGGTCGTGGCACGCGGCATGGGCAGGCCTTGCGTCTCGGGCGCCGGCACGATCCGCGTCGACTTCAAGGCCGGCACGATGACCTCGGGCGGCCGCACCATTCATAGCGGCGACACCATCACGATCGACGGCGGCACGGGACTTGTGCTGATCGGCGCCGTGCCGCTGCGCGAACCCGAGCTTTCGGGCGATTTCTCGACCCTCATGCAGTGGGCCGACACCTTCCGGACGATGAAGATCCGAACCAATGTCGACACGCCCGCCGATGCCCGCGCCGCGCGCGGCTTCGGCGCCGAGGGTATAGGGCTCTGCCGCACCGAGCACATGTTCTTCGACCAGCGCCGCATCTCGGTGGTGCGCGAGATGATCCTCGCCGAGACCCCGGCCGACCGCGCCGACGCGCTCGCCCGGCTGCTGCCCATGCAGCGCTCCGACTTCGCCTCGCTGTTCGAGATCATGGCCGGATTGCCGGTGACGATCCGCCTGCTCGATCCGCCGCTGCATGAGTTCCTGCCGACCGGGGATGCCGAGATCGCCGATCTCGCGGCCACGATGGGAATCCCGCCGGCGCGGATCCGCGCCCGCAGCGAAGCATTGGCCGAGGCCAATCCGATGCTCGGCCATCGCGGCGTGCGGCTTGCGATCTCCTTTCCCGAAATCGTCGAGATGCAGATCCGCGCGACGCTGGAAGCCGCGCTCGATGTCGGCGAGGCCAGCGGCACGCCGGTCGACCTCGAGATCATGGTGCCGCTGGTCGCGACCAAGGCCGAGCTCGACCTCATCTATCAGCGCATTCGCGCCGCCGAGGCGCTGGTCGTCCGCCAGCGCGGCCGCGCGCCGCGTTACGAACTCGGCACGATGATCGAACTGCCCCGAGCCGCCCTCGCCGCCGGAGCTCTCGCCGAGACGGCGCGGTTCTTTTCCTTCGGCACCAACGACCTGACCCAGACCACGTTCGGCATCTCGCGCGACGACGCGGCGCCCTTCCTCAACGCCTATCTGTCGCTCGGCCTGTTGCCCGCCGATCCCTTCGCGACGCTCGACCAGGAGGGCGTCGGGGAATTGATCCGCATCGCAGCGGCACGCGGCCGCGCCGTGAGGCCGGACATCAAGCTCGGCGTCTGCGGCGAGCATGGCGGCGATCCGGCATCGATCCATTTCTTCGCCGGTCTCGGCTTCGACTATGTCTCCTGCTCGCCGTTCCGCGTGCCGGTCGCCCGCCTCGCCGCGGCCCAGGCGGCGATCACGGCTGCCGGGCTCGCTGCGCCGGCGGCCCGTGCGGTTGCGGAGATCCTCGGCTGAGCCATTCCCGAAACGGCACAGAAGCGACAGCGTCGCCGCGGCGTTAACCCCGCTTCAAGGTTAATACCGCAGATTTGTCGACAGTTGCCGGCGAGCCACACCGGCCTTTCGCGGATTGTACGCGTGGAGTTGCGTGCCCGATGGTCAGCCATGAGCCGTCTTCGTCCTCGCTGACGATCTATGAGCCGCCGGGTCCGCCGGCCGTCCTCTATGTCGCGCGCCGCCGGCGCCGCCGTCCCGATCGCGGCCGCATCGCCCTCCTTTCCGGCCTTCTCGCCACCGGCCTGCTGGCGCTCTCCTCGACGACCGTCGCGCTGCAGGATGTCGCGAGCCTGTTCGGCCGCGATCTGCCCGTCTCGCAGCGCTGGCTCGCCCGCCTGGTGCCGACCCCGGCCGGCGCGAGCTATGTCCCGAGCCTGGTGACACCGACGGCCACGACCATCTTTGCCGCAGAGACAGCGGTCGCGGTCGAGCCGAGGCTCGACGTATTGAAGACGGGGCTGGTCTCGGCGCCGGATTTCATCCCGCCGCGCGTCAATCGCGACGACAAGCGCGACGCCGTGATGTCGCGGCCGCACCCGGTCGCGCCGAGCCGCTATTCCGCCGGCGTCCTGCAACGCGACGCCCGCGCGCTCGTCTTCGGCGCACCGCGCGCCGACGAGGCGGTCGCGATGCTCCTGCCCTTGGACACGCCCAGGAACCTGGTTGCGGCCGCAGCGCCGCCGAAGCCCGTCGCCGCGCCGGTTGCCGTGCTGGCATCGATTGCCGGCGCAACGCGCACGGCTCATCCCGGCAAGGCAGCCGACGATCTCGCCGTGCAGGCCTATGCCAATGCCGACGACACCTCCGCGATCGAGGCACCGTTCGCCGCCGTGCTGGCAAAGCCGATGGCCATCGGCAAGGATGGCAAGCCCGACCATTGGTGGGTGACCAATCCGATCCCGCCGAATGCCCGCTCCAAGACCGAGCAGAAGTGCCTGGCGACCGCCATCTATTTCGAGGCGCGCGGCGAGCCGGTAAAGGGCGAACTGGCGGTGGCTCAGGTCGTGATCAACCGGCTGAAGAATCCGGCCTATCCGAAAACGGTCTGCGGCGTCGTCTACCAGAACAAGGACATGCGCGACGCCTGCCAGTTCTCGTTCGCCTGCGACGGCATCCCCGACCGCATCACCGACATGACGGCCTGGAGGCGCGCACAGGAACTCGCGCGCCGCGTCGTCACCGAGGAGAACTGGTGGAACCCCGATGTCGGCTCGGCGACGCATTATCACGCCAACTACGTCAAGCCGCGCTGGGCGCGGACCATGAAGAAGATGGACCGCATCGGCCACCACATCTTCTACAAGACCTTCGGCGGCGGCTGGAGCTGAGCGCCGGCAGGACGGCATCCGGCCGGGCGGCGCGCGCCCCGGCGAGACTGCGAGGGGGCATCGGCGATGAACATCGCGATCCTGTTCGACTGCGAATTCCTTTGCCTTGAAGGCTCGCAGCGCCGGTTCTGGTGCGCGGCGCACGACCCAGATCCGGTCATCGCGCAGATCGGCGCGGTGAAACTCGGCCTGGACGACGACGCCCCTATCCTCGATCGCTTTTCAGCCTATGTCCGTCCGATCGATCGCTTCGGCAATCGCTATCGCCTCGATCCGTTCTTCACGGGGCTGACCGGCATTACCGAGGATGACATCGAGGGCAAAGGCGTGAGCCTTGGGGAAGCGCTCGATGCCGTGGACCACTTCTCGGACGGTGCCCGGTTCTGGTCCTGGGGCAAGGACGAACTGAACATGGTGGCGATCAGCTGCTATGTCGCCGGCATCCCGCCATCGATCCCGGCGGGGCGGTTCGACAACGCCGTCAAGCTGCTGCTCGCCGCCGGCATGCCAATCGAGGATCTCGCAAGGACGCCGAGCAACAAGCTGGCGAACTATTACGGCGTCGAGCACCCGCCGCTGCGAGGGCATGACGCCCTCGATGACGCCCTCTCCGTGGCCTACACGCTGCAACATCTCTTGCGCACTGGCCGCCTGCAGCGCGACGCGTTCGGACCCGGCTAGCCGATCTCCACCACCAGCCGTCCCCGAACCTTGCCCTCGACGATATCCTGCGCCGCCTCGATGACGCCGTCGAACGGAATGCGGCGCATGGCGCTGGCGAGCTTGGCGCGGTCGAGATCGCGGTCGAGCCTGTCCCAGGCGACGAGGCGGGCCGCTTTCGGCACATAGACCGAATCGATGCCATAGAGCGTCACGCCGCGCAGGATGAACGGAGCGACGCTGCCCGGGAGGTCGAGCCCGCCGGCCATCCCGCAGGACGCGACCGCGCCGTCATAACGGATCATCGACAGGAGATTGGCGAGCGTCGTGCCGCCGACCGCATCGATGGCACCGATCCAGCGCTCCTTCGCCAGCGGCTTGGGCGGACCGGCGAGCGTCGCGCGCTCGATCACCTCGGCCGCGCCGAGGCGCTTCAGATAGTCCGCCTCCTCCGGCCGGCCGGTCGAGGCGACGACATGGTGGCCGAGATCGGCGAGCAGCGCGACGGCGATCGATCCGACGCCACCGGCAGCGCCCGTGACGATGACCGGGCCGGCGCCGGGGCGGATGTCGTGCCGTTCCAGCGCCAGGACGGCGCGCATCGCCGTATAGCCCGCCGTTCCGATCGCCATCGCCTCGTCGGGCGAGAACCCGGCGGGTAGCGGCAGCAGCCAGTCGCTCTTCCAGCGTGCACGCTCGGCATAGGCGCCGAGATGGGTCTCTCCGACGCCCCAGCCATTGAGGAGCACGCGGTCGCCCGGTGCGAAGAGCGGGCTTTCCGACTGTTCGACGACGCCGACCGCATCGACGCCCGGCACCATCGGGAAGCGGCGCACCACCGGCGCGCGGCCCGTGATGGCGAGGCCGTCCTTGTAATTGACGGTGGAGCGCTCGACCCGCACTGTGACATCGCCATCCATCAGATCGGCATCGTCGAGCGTGGCGAAGCCGACGCTCTGCGGCGCGCCCTCGGCCTTCTCGATCACGACCGCCTTGAACCCTGCCATGTCCTCGCTCCTTGCAGCCTCGCCTCGCTCAAGGAGATATAGACCCGGCAGCCGCGCTTCATAACCCCGGTCCGGCCGAAGCGATCGACCGGGCGTTCCAAGGTTGACCGGGTGTTCCAAGCGCGATTAGGGTGCGCCGCCTTTTGAAGCGGCCGCTGCCGCTCTCCTTTCCGCGAAGGTCCGCCGGTGTCCCACGAGCTTTCCACGCACGAGCTTCCCCCGCATATGCGGCCCGAGAAGTCGTTCCAGGGCCTCATTCTCGCCCTGCAGCGCTTCTGGGCCGACAAGGGCTGCGTGATCCTGCAGCCCTATGACATGGAGGTCGGCGCCGGCACCTTCCATCCGGCGACGACGCTGCGCGCGCTCGGCCCGAAGCCCTGGCGCGCCGCCTATGTGCAGCCCTCGCGGCGGCCGAAGGACGGGCGCTATGGCGAGAACCCGAACCGGTTCCAGCATTATTACCAGTTCCAGGTCATCCTGAAGCCGAACCCGCCCAACCTGCAGGAGCTCTATCTGGAGAGCCTCAAGGCGATCGGCATCGATACCGGCCTGCATGACATCCGCTTCGTCGAGGACGATTGGGAAAGCCCGACGCTCGGCGCCTCCGGGCTCGGCTGGGAATGCTGGTGCGACGGCATGGAAGTCTCGCAGTTCACCTATTTCCAGTATGTCGCCGGCATCGAGTGCTTCCCTGTTTCGGGCGAGCTGACCTATGGGCTCGAGCGCCTCGCGATGTATCTTCAGGGCGTCGACAACGGCTACGAGCTCAACTTCAACGGCCGCGAAGGCGCCGAGAAGGTGACCTATGGCGACGTGTTCCAGCAGGCCGAGCAGGAATATTCGCGGCACAACTTCGAATATGCCGACACCGAAATGCTGAAGCGGCACTTTGAAGATGCCGAGCGCGAATGCCGCATGCTGCTCGAGGCTGGCAAGCCGGAGCCCGGCGCCAACGACCAGCGCCACAAGATGGTGCTGCCGGCCTATGACCAGTGCATCAAGGCGAGCCACCGCTTCAACCTGCTCGACGCGCGCGGCGTGATCTCCGTGCCGGAGCGGCAGAGCTATATCCTGCGCGTGCGCGAACTCGCCAAGGCCTGCGGTGCCGCCTGGCTAGAAACCGAGGCCGGCGGCAAGGCGGCGTGAGCCGCGCCGTCGCCTGAAGAGCTTATCCATTTCCCAGCCCCGCTTCCGAGCGCGAGGGCCAGAGCCCGAACCCGATGCCCGAACTCCTGCTTGAGCTTTTCTCCGAGGAAATCCCGGCCCGCATGCAGCGGAAAGCGGCGGACGACCTGCGCAAGCTGGTGACCGATGCGCTGGTCGCTGCCGGCCTTACCTATGAGGGCGCCAAGGCGTTTTCGACGCCGCGCCGCCTCGCGCTGACCGTCACCGGAATTCCCGCCCATTCGCCGGCGACGCGCGAGGAGCGCAAGGGACCGAAGGTGGGCGCGCCCGACCAGGCTGTGCAGGGGTTCCTGCGCTCGGCCGGGCTTTCATCGCTCGACGAGGCCGTGATCCAGTCCGATCCGAAGAAGGGCGATTTCTATGTCGCCGTGATCGAGAAGCATGGCCGCCACACGACCGATATCCTCGCCGAGGCTATCCCGGCCATCATCCGCACCTTCCCTTGGCCGAAGTCGATGCACTGGGGTTCAGGCCGCCTTCACTGGGTGCGGCCGCTGCAATCGATCCTCTGCACCTTCGGGCCCGAGACCGAGGATCCGGAGATCGTGCGCTTCGAGGTCGACGGCATCGCCTCGTCCAATTTGACGCGCGGCCATCGTTTCCTCGCGCCCGATGCCTTCACCGTCCGCCGCTTCGAGGACTATGCCGAGAAGCTCGAAAAGGCCAAGGTCGTGCTCGATCCGGAGCGGCGCAAGGACATCATCCTGCATGATGCCCGCGACCGTGCGCTGGCGCTCGGGCTCGAACTGGTCGAGGACGAAGGCCTGCTCGACGAGGTCGCGGGCCTCGTCGAATGGCCGGTGGTGCTCACGGGAAGTTTCGAGGAAGCGTTCCTCGCCATTCCGCCGGAAGTGATCCGCGCCACCATCCGCGCCAACCAGAAATGCTTCGTGCTCAGGAAGCCCGGCACGACCGAGCTCGCCAACCGCTTCGTGCTCGTCTCCAATATCGAGGCGCGTGACGGCGGCGTGGCGATCGCCGCCGGCAATGGCCGCGTCATCCGCGCCCGGCTTTCGGATGCGAAATTCTTCTATGATACGGATCGGGCCGCGACGCTCGAAAGCCGGCTGCCGAAATTCTCGGAGATCGTCTTCCACGAGAAGCTGGGCACGCAGGCCGAACGGATCGAGCGCATCGCCCGCCTCGCAGCCGAGATCGCGCCGCTCGTCGGCGCCGATGTCGCGGAGGCAAGCGAGGCCGCGCGGCTCGCCAAGCTCGACCTCGTCACCGAGATGGTCGGCGAATTCCCGGAATTGCAGGGCCTGATGGGCCGGTATTACGCGGCGGCGGAGGGCAAGTCGCCCGCTGTCGCCGCCGCGATCGAGGAACACTACAAGCCGCAGGGCCCCACGGACCGCGTTCCGACCAATCCGGTCTCGATCGCCGTGGCGCTCGCCGACAAGCTCGACACGCTTACCGGCTTCTGGGCGATCGACGAAAAGCCGACCGGCTCCAAGGACCCGTTCGCGCTCCGCCGGGCGGCGCTCGGCGTGATCCGGATCGTGCTGGAGAATGGACTGCGGCTCACATTGAGCAAACGCTTGTCGGCGCACGCAGCAAAGCTCGGCCGCACTACGACCGAGTCATCCGTAGTCGCCGACGACCTCCTCGCCTTCTTCCACGACCGCCTGAAGGTCCAGCTTCGTGACAGCGGTGCGCGGCATGATCTCGTCGATGCGGTGCTGGCGGCAGGCGCCGAGCGTGCGGCCAATGACGACCTTCTCGATATCGTCCGCCGCGTCGAGGCGCTTGGAGCATTCCTTGCCACCGAGGATGGTCGGAACCTGCTCGCCGGCACGCGCCGTGCGGCGAATATCCTGAAGGCCGAGGAAAAGGGCGGCGAGCGCTTCGACGGCGCAGTTGATCCCGCGCTGCTGGTCGAGGATGAGGAGAAGGTGCTGGCCGCGGCGATCGATGTCGCCCTGCCTGCAGCCGAGGCGGCCGTTGCTGGCGAGGACTATGCCGGCGCCATGGCGGCGCTTGCGACCCTGCGGGTCCCGGTCGATGCGTTCTTCGAGAAGGTGCTCGTCAATGCCGACGATGCGGCCGTCCGCGCCAACCGGCTGCGGCTTCTCGCGTCGATCCGTTCGGCAACCCGCGCCGTCGCCGACTTCTCGAAGATCAGCGGCTAATCACGATACGGACAGGCTACGCCTCTCCCTCAGGGAGAGGTGACGAGAGATCGCGTCAGACGCGATCGCTCGGGTAATAGATGCCGGTGATCGGATCCTGAACGAGGCGGGCGGACGGCCGATGGGCCATGGCGCGCTCGGCTTCGCGGATACGGATCGCCACGGCCGCCTTCTGGCGAGCCAGCGCACGTGCCGCGACGACGCCGAGGGCGCCGAGAAGAGCAATGAAAACAACCTGCGGCATGTGACCTTTCCCCACTTGCAGCCTCGCCTTGCGGCTTAGCGATCCCGGCCGATCCCGGCCTAAGGCTTCGCGAAAGCTCAGCATGACTCTTTCCGCACCGCACCGCAACTTCGGCCTCGATCAGAGACCGTAGCGGCTCCAGAGCGCACGCTCCGCCATCGCCGACGCGACGTGATCGACAGCCTCGCCAACAAATGCGCCGGAAACGGGGCCGGCGATGCCGACACCCTTGTCGCCGCCGAAACGGCCAAGCAGGCCGCGCTTCGGCTCGATGGCGGCAAGGCGAAGCTTGTCGCCGAAGCGGGCGCGAAGATGCGAGCGAAGATCGCCGAGTTCGTCGACCAGGCCGAGTTCGACGCCGCGTGCGCCCGACCAGAAGGCGCCGGTGAACAGCGTCGGCTCGTCCGAGAGCTTCGCGCCGCGGCGGCCGCGGACGAGATCGATGAACATGTCGTGTACGTCGCGCTGCAGCGACTTCAGATGCTCGATGTCGCTGTCGCGGGCCGGCTGGAACGGATCGAGCATCGACTTGTTCTCGCCGGCGGTATAGACGCGCCGCTCAATGCCGAGCTTGTCGATGAGGCCGGTGAAGCCGAAGCCGGCCGAGACGACGCCGATCGAGCCGACGATCGAGGAGCGGTCGACGATGATCCGGTCGCCGGCCAGCGCGATGAGATAGCCGCCCGACGCCGCGACGTCCTCGACGGCGACGATGACTTCCTTCTGGTGCTCCTCGGCCAGCGCGCGGATGCGCTTGTAGACGAGATGCGACTGCACCGGCGAGCCGCCGGGCGAATTGATCGCGATCGCCACGACGGGCGCCGCCTTCATCGCGAAGGCCCGCTTCAACTGCGGCGCGACGCTGGCGAGCGTGATGCCCTGGCGAAGCGCCGAGACCTGGCCGATGACGCCCGAGAGGCGAACGACCGGGACGACAGCCTCCGCCTTGCGAAAACGGGCCGGCAACAGCCGCTGGAGGGAAGAAGGAAGGGACAGCGACACGAGCGAACCTCTGAGTGCTTGGCTAGGGCCGGAAGGCCAGCGCCTGCCATGACATATGGACATCATCGAGCGAAGCGCCATCCCCGAGAATGGCGCGAACGGGCGGTGCGAAGGCCGCGCCCTCGTCTTCATGCAGGACGAGCGCGGGCAGCAGGCGGAGCGGCGCGCGACTGCCCTTGACGGCGCGGGCGAGGATGCGGATCGCCGCCTCGCCGCGGCGGGGCTGGACCGGCAGGAGCGCTGCGCCGCCGAAGCGGCTGCCGAGGCCCGCGAAGAGATCGCCGAGCCGGGCCGCCGGCAGGATCACGGCAAGCGTGCCGCCGGGTCTGACCAGGGCAGCCGCCGCGCGAAACCAGGCCTCGAGCCCGCCTTCGGCGAGGACATGCGCCCGCGCGCGTTCGGCGCGGGGCGAGGCGCGAACGCTGCCTTCGTCATGAAAGGGGGGGTTCATCAGCGCATGGGCGAAGGCTGACGGGGCGAGGCCGGCGGCGGCACGCGCCGCGGCATCGAGGACATCGACCACGACCGGACGCAGCCGCGCGGCGAAGGCGGCGTTGTCGGGCAAGGCGGCCGCCGCAGCGGCGAGGCCGACCAGCGACGCCTCGCGCTCGGCCAGCGTCACCGAGCAGGCAGGCGCACGCGCGGCGAGCGCCATGCCGGCGACGCCGGCGCCGGCGCCGAGATCGATGACCGGACCCGAGGTTTCCGAACCGAGCGCGCTCGCCAGGAGCACGGCGTCGAGGCCGGAGCGATGATGACCGCCGGACGGCTGCAGCGCCGTGACGCGGCCGCCGAGAAAGGCGTCGCGCGTCGGATCCATCATCAGGCGCCGCGGCCCTTCGGCCTCAATTCGTCGGCGATTCCGGCTTCGGTCAGGAGCCGGCGCGCGGCATCGATATCCTCGCTCGCGACCAGGATGCGGCGCGGCAGCACGCCGAGCGAGCCTTCGATGACGCTCATGTTCTGATCGGCGAGGATATGCTCGATGCCGGCTTCCTTGAGCAGCGCATCGACGAAGGAAATGAGGACCATGTCGTTGGTTCGGATGAGCTCGTCCATGCTTCCTCTTTGGCCGGCTGGCGGGCCTCGACCCTAGGGACTGCGAAGCGCCGCGGCAACAGCGCCGCGAGTCGTCGCACGTCGTCCGGGCTGGACTTTCCGCCGGCGATGGTCGATGTGAGCCATCCTGTCACTTGTTCGCACGGCCCGTGGACCCTATTGTCCCCGGAAAATGCAATCCGGGAGCGTGCCCGTGGGTTTGGTCATTCCGCTCGAGGACAACAAGAAGAAGGCCTCGGCCAGTCTCGAGCCACTTCTTGACCTCGTCGCCGCCGATATGCAGCGGGTCAACGAGCTTATTCTGTCGAAGGCTGGTTCCGATGTTTCGATGATCCCCGAGGTCGCGAAGCACCTGATCTCCTCCGGCGGCAAGCGGCTCCGGCCGATGCTGACCCTCGCCGCCGCGCGCATGCTCGGCTATCGCGGCGAGGGCCATGTCAAGCTCGCCGCCAGCGTCGAGTTCATGCATACCGCGACGCTGCTGCATGACGACGTCGTCGACGAGAGCGAGATGCGGCGCGGCAAACTGGCGGCGCGCATGCTCTGGGGCAACCAGGCGAGCGTGCTGGTCGGCGACTTCCTGCTCGGCCAGGCCTTCCGGATGATGGTCGAGGTCGGGTCGATCGAGGCGCTCGACGTGCTCTCGACCGCCGCCTCGGTGATCGCCGAGGGCGAGGTGATGCAGCTTTCCGTCGCCAAGAACATGGCGACGACCGAAGATGAATATCTGGCCGTCATTCGCGCCAAGACGGCGGCGCTGTTCTCGGCCGCCTCCGAAGTCGGGCCGATCATCGCCGGCGGCGACCGCGCGATGCGGGCAGCCTTCCGCTCCTACGGCACCAATCTCGGCCTCGCCTTCCAGCTTATCGACGACGCGCTGGACTATGGCGGCTCCTCGGAAGATCTCGGCAAGCAGGTCGGCGACGATTTCCGCGAGGGCAAGATCACGCTGCCTGTGGTGCTCGCCTATCGCCGCGGCTCCGACCAGGAGCGCGACTTCTGGCGCCGCGTGCTCGAAGCCGGCGAAATCGCCGACGGCGACCTCGAACGGGCGATCGCGCTACTGCGCAACAACCGCGCCATCGAGGACACTGTCGAGCGGGCCCGCCACTATGGCGCCGTCGCCCGCGATGCGCTCGCGCCCTTCCCGGAGAGCGTTCATCGCGATGCTCTGGTCGAAGTTGTGGACTTCTGCATCGAGCGCGCCCATTGACGGGACGGTCGCTTCGTTGCCGCAAGGCCGCAAAACAGCCATGCTTAAGGCTGAACTTTTGACCCAGTCGGTCTCGATTCAACTCATGGTGTCCCGCATGACGATCTCGCGCACCCGCAGGCTTCGCCAAGCGGCGGCTGGTCTTGCCCTTCTCGCTTTCGCGGCCGGGCCTGCCCATGCGGAAAAGACCCTTTCGGACTATCTGCCCGACGATGTCGTGCCGACCCTGTCCGGCAGCTATCTCGCCGCCCTCAGCGCGACGCGCGCATCCGACATCGATGCGGCGACCGTGTTCTTCGAGGACGCGCTCAGCCAGGATCCTGAAGATCCGGTGCTGCTCGACCGCACGTTCAGCATGCTGCTGGTCGGTGGCCAGATCGAACAGTCGCTGCCGATCGCCGAGCGGCTGGTGCTCACTTCGGATGCCAACCGGATGGGCCAGATCGTGCTCGGTATCCATGCGCTGAAGACGAAGAATTACCGCGAGAGCTCGACCCGCCTCGCCAAGGGCGACCGCGGTCCGCTCGCCAATGTCACGGCGAGCCTTCTCGCCGCCTGGGCTGCCCAGGGCCAGGGCGAGACCGACGCCGCGCTGAAGATCATCGACACGATGAACGGGCCGGAATGGTATGGCACGTTCAAGAACTTCAACATGGCGCTGATCGCCGAGATCGCCGGCCGCCACGACGCAGCGCTCGCCTCGATCGCCAAGGCCTATGAGACCGACAGCGCCTCGATGCGCATCGTCGAGGCCTATGCGCGGATGATGGCGCGCGCCGGCAAGAAGGACGAGGCGCTGAAGGCGCTCGACACCTTCTCCAAGCAGAGCGCCGGCCAGCCGCTGATCGCGAAGCTTGGCGAGGACATCCGAGCCGGCAAGACACCCGCACCGCTCATCACCACCGTGCAGCAGGGCGCCGCCGAAGTGCTCTACGGCATCGGCTCGGCACTCTCGACCGAAAAGGGCGGCGACGAACTCGGCACGGTCTATCTGCAGCTCGCGCGCTATCTCGACCCGAGATCCGACCTGATGACCATGGCGCTCGGTGATCTGCTGCAGAATGCGCAGCAGTTCGAGCGCTCGATCGCCGTGTTCCAGCAGGTCCCGAAAGCCTCGCCGCTGCGCCGCGCGGCCGACATGCAGATCGCGGTCGATCTCGACGGGCTCGGACGGACGGACGACGCCATCCGCCAGCTGAAGAAGCTGGTCGCCGCCAATCCGAAGGATTTCGAGGCGCTGACCAGCCTCGGCACGATCTATCGCGGCAACAAGCGCTTCCTCGAATCGGCCGACATGTATTCGAAGGCGATCGACGCCATCGACCCGGCCGATCCCCGCGGCTGGCTGCTCTATTATTACCGCGGTGTCGCCTATGAGCAGGCCAAGGAGTGGGACAAGGCCGAAGCCGACCTGCTGCAGTCGCTGAAGCTCTCGCCCAACGAGGCGCAGGTGCTGAATTACCTCGGCTACAGCTGGATCGACCGCTCGATCAACCTCGACCGCGGCATGGCGATGATCAAGAAGGCGGTCGAGCTGAAGCCCGATGACGGCTACATCGTCGACAGCCTCGGCTGGGCCTATTACCGCACCGGCAAGTATGACGAAGCGGTCGGCCAGCTCGAGCGCGCGATCGCGCTGAGGTCGGACGATTCGACCATCAACGACCACCTCGGCGACGCCTATTGGAAAGTCGGGCGCAAGCTCGAGGCGACCTTCCAGTGGGCCCATGCCCGCGACATGAACCCGGAGCCGGCCGCGAAGGAGATCATCCTCGCCAAGCTGGCGCATGGGCTCGACAAGGTCGAGGAGAGCAAGGTCGCCTCGATGACCGGCAACACGGTCACCGATGCCAGCGCCGCGGCGCCGGCGCCGACCGTTCCCGGCTCGGTCACCGTCGGCGAAGGCGACAGCCTCTGGAAGATCGCCGAGCGGATCTATGGCAATGCCGAGCTCTATCGCAAGCTGATCGAGGCCAATCGCGGCAAGCTGCGCAATCCGAATCGCATCGTGCCGGGCACCGTGCTCGACGTTCCGCCCTCCGTCGCGCCGTGAGTGGACGGCGCAATTCGCCCGGCGCCTGAGCCGGGCGCGGATCGCGCGGCATGACGGCGGACCAAAGACCCGTGATGCGCCAGAAGCTCGGCAGCGTGCTGGCGCCGGCCAAGATCAATCTCGCCCTGCATGTCGTCGGCCGCCGCGCCGACGGCTATCATCTCATCGACAGCCTCGTCGTCTTCGCCGATTGGGGCGACCGCCTGACCGCCTTCGTCCGCGAGGAGGGCCCGACGCTCGTCATCGAGGGGCCGTTCGCAGCCGGGCTCTCCGCCGGCGAGGATAATCTTGTCTGCCGGGCCGAGCGGCAGTTCCGTGCGGCGCTCGCCGCCGGATCGGACGGTTCGCTGCCGGACGTGGCCCTCCATCTCGACAAGTACCTGCCGGTATCCTCCGGCATCGGCGGCGGCTCGGCGGATGGCGCGGCGACACTGAGGCTGCTCGCCAAAATTGCGGGCGGCGTCGAACCGGGGCTGCTCGAGGCGCTGGCCGGGAAGCTCGGCGCCGATGGGCCGATGTGTCTGCGATCGACGTCGCTGCGCGCCCGCGGCATCGGCGAGGCGCTCGAGGACTGGGGTCCTCTGCCGCCGCTGTTCCTCGTCCTCGTCAATCCCGGGGTCGCAGTCTCGACCCCTGCCGTCTTCAAGCGCCTCGCCAAGGCCGACAATCCGCCCCTCCCCGCCTCGCTGCCTCCCGCGCCCGATGCCGATTCCCTCGCGGCGTTCCTGAAAGCCGAAACGCGGAACGATCTCGCCGCTGCCGCCAAGGCCGAGGCGCCGGTGATCGCGGCAGTCGAGGCGGCCGTAGCGGCGAGCGCGGGCTGCCTGCTCGCGCGCATGTCCGGCTCGGGAGCGACCGTGTTCGGGCTCTATCGCGACGCAGCAGCGGCCGCTCAGGCCGCGCGGAGCATCGCAGGGTCGCATCCGGACTGGTGGGTCAGGGCGACGGCGACGCTGGCCCCCGGCGCGGCCGAGCCTCGCGGGCTGGATGAAACTGTGTGAGAGTGATCCGCCATCGCGGAGACGACATCATGAGCCGGATCGACGATACCCTGCCCTTCATTCCGGTGCGCTTCGCCGTTCTCGCCGTTTCCGACACGCGGTCGCTCGAGACCGACAAATCCGGCGCGACATTGGCAGAACGGATCGTCGCTGCCGGCCATGAGTTGATCGAGCGGGCGATCGTCCCCGACGATGTCGAGGAAATCCGCGCCATCGTGAGCTGCTGGATCGCCGAGCCCGGCATCGATGTCGTGATCACCACCGGCGGCACGGGCTTCACCGGGCGCGATGTCACGCCCGAAGCGATCGAGCCGCTGTTCGAAAAGCGCATGGAAGGCTTCTCGGCCGTCTTCCACCGCATCAGCTATGACAAGATCGGCACCTCGACGGTGCAATCCCGCGCCACCGCCGGGCTCGCGAATTCGACTTTCGTCTTCGTCATCCCCGGCTCGACCGGTGCCTGCCGCGACGCATGGGACGGAATCATCGGCCCCCAGTTCGACTATCGCCACCGCCCGTGCAACTTCGTCGAGATCATGCCGCGCCTCGACGAGCATCTGAAGCGCGGCAAGCTTCAGGCCTCGCAGGGCGGCTCAAGCTAGGCCGCCAGCCGGCTGATCAGCTGGGGCGGGACGCGGAGCACGAACAGCGCGATGCAGGCGGCGTTGCGGAGCGCGGCGCTGCCACCCCGGCGGGGAGCGTCGCCGCGAAGCACGGCCCGGGCGCGAAGGAATGACAGACGGCCGCGACCGATCCGGCGGGCCAGATCGACATCAGCCATCGCCGGCAGATCGCGGTGTCCGCCCAGTTCGCGATAGAACCGCTTCGTCAGCAGCAGGCCCTGGTCGAGATCCGGGGCCGTAAAGAGCCGCGTCCTGAGCGAGGCGGCGACCTCGGCAAGGCGGGCACGGAAGCCGAAGTCGGCGCGGGCATGGCGAAAGGCGGCAGCATGCGCGCCATCGCCCGCCATCTGCACCCGGTCGATGAAATCATGCGCCTCGCGCTGCCATCCGGGCTCGAGCGCGACATGCGGCGACAGGAACAAGAGCCAATCGGACCGAGCGCTCGCCGCGCCCTGCGCGAGATCCGCTCCGGTCCGGCCGGTGCCGCGGACGAAGCGACAGCCGGCGGCGTCTGCGACCAGCGCCGTGCCGTCGGTCGAGCCGCCATCGACGACGATCACCTCGCGCACCATCCCGTCCGCCGCGGCGGGAACCAGCGCGGCCAGCGCATGCGCCAGCGCAGTCTCGTCGTCATGGGTTGGAATGATCACGCTAATCATGGCTCCATTCTTAACTCGAATTTTCATCAATCGCATCGCGAATGCGCGGAAAGCTGCGGCGCGCGGTTAATGTTCTTGCTTTGTTCCTAGCTCGCTCCTATCTCTTGAACCATGTCGCTCGCTCGTCCCCTCGATCCCGATCACGACCCGCTGCTCGCCGGCCCGATGACGCTCGGGATCGATCCGGAGCGGCGGCGTGGACGCGGCGCCGTCAGCAATGCCGGTGGCCGCTTCGAGAAGCTGCAGTCGATCCCGTTCGACGATGGCTGGGAATCGCTGGAGGAGCTGCCGCCGTTCAAGACCGAGGTCCAGGCGGAGAAGGCGAAGACGATCATCACGCGCAACGATTCGCCCGATATCGGCTTCGATCGCTCGATCAATCCCTATCGCGGCTGCGAGCATGGCTGCATCTACTGCTTCGCGCGACCGAGCCACGCCTATATGGGCCTCTCGGCAGGCCTCGATTTCGAATCGAAGCTCTTCTTCAAGCCCGATGCGGCGGCCCTGCTTGAAAAGGAACTCTCCGCCCCCGGCTATCGTCCCCGCACGATCGCCATCGGCACCAACACCGACCCTTATCAGCCGATCGAGCGCCAGCACCGGATGATGCGCGATATCCTGGAGATTCTCGATCGCTTCAATCATCCGGTCGGCATCGTCACCAAGTCGGCGCTGGTGCTGCGCGACATCGATATCCTCTCCCGGATGGCCGAGCGCGGCCTCGCCAAGGTGGCTCTTTCCGTGACGACGCTCGACCGGCAGTTGGCGCGTGCGATGGAACCGCGCGCGGCGACGCCCGGACGTCGGCTCGATGCGATTCGCGGGCTTGCCGAGGCCGGCATCCCGGTCGGCGTGCTGACCGCGCCGATCATCCCGGCGCTCAACGATGCCGAAATCGAGCGCATTCTCGATGCCGCCGTCGCGGCCGGCGCCAGCGAGGCCGGCTATGTGCTGCTGCGACTGCCGCTCGAAGTGAGCGAGCTCTTCCGCGAATGGCTGCTGCGCCATTATCCGGACCGCTTCCGCCATGTGCTGCAGGTGCTGCGCGAGATGCGCGGCGGCAAGGACTATGACGCGACCTATGGCAAGCGGATGAAGGGCGAAGGTCCCTATGCGTGGCAGATCGGCCGTCGCTTCGAGATCGCCACGCGGCGGCTCGGCCTCAACCGGCGCAATCTGAAGCTCCGCACCGACCTGTTTTCCCCGCCGGCCAAGGCGGAAGCGCAGCTCAGCCTCTTCTGAGGGTGCAAGGCGCAGCGGGGCGTGCGAAACTCAGTCTCCGTTGCCAGTCGCCCGAACGAGCCGCTCGCGCGGCGTTTGGAGTTGAAGATGGCCGAGACACTACCCGATGCGACCGCCAAGCTGGCCCTTCTGATCGACGCCGACAATGTTCGCGCCGATTTCCTGCCGATCATCATCCGCGAGGCCTCGACGCTGGGCCGCGTCGTGATTCGCCGGGTCTATGGCCATTTCGCCTCGAGCACGATGAATGCCTGGCAGCCGCTGCTGCACAGCCATGCCCTGACGCCGGTGCATGTGCCACCGGCCGCGGTGGGCAAGAATGCGACCGACATGAAGCTCGCCATCGAGGCGATGGACATGCTGCACCAGAAGGGGCTCGACGGCTTCTGCATCGCATCGAGCGACAGCGACTTCACGACACTGGCGAGCCGCATCCGCGAAGACGGGCTCGTCGTCTACGGCTTCGGCGAGCAGAAATCGACCAAGCCCTATGTCGCGGCCTGCGACCGCTTCTTCTATTGCGACCTGCTGCTCGCCGAGGAGAAGTCGGCGAAGGGCGCGACGAAATCGGTCGCGGCGCCGGCCAAGACCGGGCCGAAGCTGCCGCGGCAGGAAATCTATTCGGCGATCGAGGATGTCTCGGGCGATGACGGCTGGGCCCATCTTGGCGCGGTGGGCACGATCCTGTTCCAGCGGATGCCCGATTTCGACCCGCGCAATTTCGGCTATCGCAAGCTGGTCGACCTGATGGCAATCGTGCCGGGCCTCGAAATCCGCCGCGCCGACATGGAGAGCGGCGGCAAGGCCGTGATGGTGCGCCGCCTCGACTGAACCTCTGGGGCGCGACACCCTCGCGGGTTCCGCCAGGCTGCGGCGATGGTACGGCGGAGAGGTGAAGTCGTCATCTTGCCTTCGCCGCACCGGCGCGCGAGTTTCGGCCATGGCTCGCCGTCCGACCGATTCGCCCCCCTTGTTCGACCTGCCGCTGGCGCCGACCGACGCGATCGAGCGCCGGCTCAGGCGGCGCGGGCTCGGCCTCATCGCCGGCGTCGACGAGGCCGGACGCGGACCGCTGGCAGGGCCGGTGGTCGCAGCGGCTGTGATCCTCGATCCCAAGCGCATCCCGCCCGGGCTCGACGATTCGAAGAAGCTCGATCGCCCTGCCCGCGAGGCGCTGTTCGCGCTGATCATGGCGAGCGCGAGCGTTTCGGTGGCGGCAGCCTCGGTCGCGCGCATCGATACGATCAACATCCGCCAGGCGACGCTGTGGGCCATGCGGCAGGCCGTGGCCGGCCTCTGCCAGGCCGCCGACCATGCGATCATCGATGGCGTCGACGTGCCGCCGGGGCTGCCATGCCCGGGCGAGGCCTTCGTCAAGGGCGACGCCCGCTCCGTCTCGATCGCCGCCGCATCCATCGTCGCCAAGGTGACGCGCGACCGGATGATGATCCGCGCCGCAACGCATTACCCGGCCTATGGCTTCGAAAGGCACATGGGCTATGGCACGCCGGTGCATCTCGAGGCGCTGCGCCGCCATGGCGCCACGCCGCTGCATCGGACGAGCTTCGCGCCATGCCGCGCGCCGGATCTTCCATCTGCCTCGGGACTGCGCGAGGAAGATCTCCTGGCGGTGGCGCTCGGCTGAACGTCGCCTTGACGGCTACGCCAGAGCGAGCCGCCCTCCCCCGTCCCGCAACGCTCCCGAAAGCAAAAGGCCGGGCAAAGCCCGGCCAATCGATGGTCAATAAGGCGGCGCGTCTCAGTTGAGACGGTTGCGCACATCCGTGATCGCGGACTGGATCAGGTCGGCGGCGGCATCACCCTTGAGGCGGGCGGCGAGGATCTTCTCGGCAGCGGCGACAGCGACATCGGCCGACAGCGAGCGCACTTCGAGCATCGCCTGCTGCTCGGCCTGGGTGATCTTGTCCTCGGCCATCTTGGTGCGACGCGCGACATAGGCTTCCATCGCGGTCTTGGCCTCCTCGGCGAGGGCAGCGGCTTCACGCGCAGCCTGGTCGACGATGGCACGAGCCTCGACTTCGGCGTCGCGGGCCTTCTTCTGGTACTCGGCAAGCAGCAGGCCGGCTTCGGCGCGCAGGCGCTTGGCCTCCTCAAGCTCCTTGGCGATGGCGTCGGCGCGGTTGTCGAGCGCCTTGCCGATCGTCTTGTGCACGCCGAGATAGCCGAGAAGCGCCAGGAAGAGGATCAGGCCGACCAGGGCGAAGAATGTGGCGTCCATGGTGTGTCCTCAGTTCGAGCGCACGGCCGAGACGGCCGCCGCAACCTCGTCGGGGCCCGGCTGCTGGCCGATCAGCGCGTGAACGACGGCGCCAGCGGCATCCTGGGCAATGGCGCCGACATCAGCCAGCGCCTTGTCCTTGATGTCGCCGATCCGGCGTTCGGCTTCGGTGAGCTTGGCGGACAGTTCCGCCTCGATCGCGTGGCGGCGCGTGTCCGCCTCGCCCTTCGCCTTGTCGGTCGCCTGCTGGGCGATCTGCTGCGACGACGCGCGGGCATCCGCCAGGGCCTTCTCATAGGCAGAGAGCGCCGTATCGGACTGCAGGCGAAGCCGCTGGGCCTCGTCGAGATCGCCGGCGATCTTGCCGGCGCGGGTCTCGACGATGTTGGCGAGCCTCGGAACGATAAGCCGCTGCATCAGGAGATACAGCGCGCCGAAGCAGATGACGAACCAGAACAGCTGCGACGGGAAGGTGTGGGTGTCGAAGGGCGGGAACGCGCCCTTGTGCTCCGGCGCGCCGACGGCCGTATGCGTGGCATTCGGCGCAGGCGGAGCATGCGCGTCGACAGGGGGCGCCGGGGGAGCCGGCGGCGGAGGCGCCTGATCCACCGTGGGAGCAGCCGGCGCCGGAGGCGTGGCTTCCTGGGCGGACGCGGACGTGACGAGCCAAGTCATCTGGAACCCCGAATCGAGCGAGAGCGTCATGCGGCGACAGGATGCCGCCACATGAAGAACCGTGCGGCCGCTGCTGGCAGCGACCGAGCCGTCGTCAGACGACGAAGAGCAGCAGCAGGGCGACGAGCAGCGAGAAGATGCCCAGCGCTTCCGTCACGGCGAAGCCGAGGATGAGGCGGCCGAACTGGCCGTCAGCGGCCGACGGGTTGCGCAGCGCGCCCGACAGGAAGCTGCCGAAGATGTTGCCGAGGCCGAGGGCGGCACCCGCCATGCCAAAGCAGGCGAGACCAGCACCGATGAACTTCGCGGCTTCCGCTTCCATTTCCATTCTCCTTTGAAGGGTAATTCTTGTCGAGGGATCGAGTGTCCGCCTGCCCCGGCCCTAGTGGCCGGGATGCAGCGCGTCGTTCAGGTACATGCAGGTCAGGATCGTGAAGACATAGGCCTGCAGGAAGGCAACGAGGAATTCGAGCGCCGTCAGCGCCACGGTCATGATCAGCGGCACGATCGCGCCACCGATTCCCGCCACGCCGAGCCCGGCCAGCGTCACCACGAAGCCGGCGAAGACCTTCAGCGTGATGTGTCCTGCCAGCATGTTGGCGAAGAGACGGACGGAGAGGCTGATCGGACGCGAGAGAAACGAGATGACCTCGATCGCGGAGACCAGCGGAATGACTGCGCCGGGAACGCCGCTCGGCACGAACAGGCCGAGGAAATGGAAGCCGTGGCGATAGAAGCCATAGCCGACGACGACGAGCATCACGGTCATCGCCAGCGCGAAGGTGATGATGATCTGGCTGGTCGCTGTCAGGAAATACGGGAACATGCCGAAGAGATTCGCCGTCAGGATGAAGGCGAAGAGCGAGAAGACGAACGGGAAGAAGCGCATTCCCTCGCTGCCGGCGGAGGATTTCAGCGTCGAGGCGACGAACTCGTAGCCGAGCTCGGCGACCGACTGCGTGCGGCCGGGAACCAGCGCCTTCTTCGAGGTCGCGAAATAGAGGAAGCCGGTCACCACCGCGACATTGGCGATCATCGCCAGCGCGGAATTGGTGAAGTGGAATTCCATGCCGCCGAACTGGCCGAGCGGGAAATACTCGTGGATCTGAAACTGATGGATCGGATCGTTCGCCACCGAGCCCGCCTCTTCGCCTTAGTGTGCAGCCACGGCGTATGCCGCAGCCCTTCCCTGTCACAGTTCCGCGGCCAAAGCCACGGCCCATGCCCGATTCATCCGCCGGTGTCGAATTCCCGACCTATTTGCCGGAGCGGGCTTTCACCCGATCTTCCGGCTGCGCCACCTTGCCGACCACCCGCAGCACGTTCAACACGCCCGCCGCGAAGCCGAGCAAAAGCAACACGATCAATCCCCACGGGGACGTCCCCAGCCACCGATCGACCAGCCAGCCGAGCCCTGCACCGACCAGGACACCGGCCGCAAACTCGCTGGAGACACGGAGCGCGAAACCTACGCCCTGCATGCCGCCCGAGGTCGCGATCTCGGCTTTCGCCTGCTGCTGCGACTCGGCCTGAGCCTGGTCCAGCTTCATGCCGAGCTTGCGCAGTCGATCTGCAAGCGCAGCTTCCGCCTCGCTGGCGGCCTTGCCGTTTCTTCCTTCACCCGCCGAACCGTTGTCGCTCATCGCGTCATCCTCGTCGGGCATCTGGAAAAAGCCGCTGGACCGTCCTGCCTTCCCCTTGAAACCGCGCGCACAATAGTGACGGGCTCAAATTGTGTCAAGGCGGGGGCAGAACAGGCTAAGTTATTGATTCGCTTTACGGATTACAGCTCGCTGCTCGCCCTGTCCAGCGGCCGGGGGAAAAACGGCGTCCCGCGCCCTCTTTCATGCGGACCGCGCGCCATGCGAGAAGACCGGCATGGCAAATGCCCAGAAGTCCTCGAGGCCGCGGGAAGCGGCGGCGATCGGCGCGCTGATCGGCGCCGCGATCGAGCCACTCTGCGCCAAGCGCGGATTCGCGACCGCCGACCTCATCCAGTCCTGGGCCGAGGTGGTCGGCCCGCGCTATGCCGCGGCGACCCAGCCGGACAAGCTGATCTGGCCGCGCCGCGAGGGCGCCGCCGCGGCCAATGCCCGGCGCGGCGCGACGCTCGTCGTCCGCGTCGATGCCGGCATGGCCATCTATCTGCAGCACGAGGCGGCCGTGATCATCGAACGCGTCAACGGCTTTCTCGGCTTCGGCGCGGTCACGACGCTCAAGATCGTGCAGGGGCCGGTCGATGCACCGCCCCTGCAGAAGGCGCCAAAGCCGATTCCGCCGACCGCCGCCCGGGAAGCGGCCGCGGCCGTTTCCAGCGTCGAAAGCGATTCTCTGCGGGAAGCGCTCGAGCGCCTGGGCCGGGCCGTTTACGCGGAGGTCGAGCGATCGTGAAGGCTGGGCGCCGGCAAAGCGCCGCATTTTCTCTGGCATTCTGCAGTCGAGGCGTGCCAATCGTTGCGCTCGTTGATCAGGCTTTACTCTTGTTTCTCTGGGGAGACCAACCGTGGACTTCAATCGCAGACAGGTCTTGATCCGGCTCGGCGCTGGCACGCTGGCGGCCGGTGCTGTCGCCATGCTGCCCGCTGTGGCCTCCGCCGACGACAAGGTTGATCTGGCAGCGCTGCTGAAGCCCGGCCCGCTCGGCGACATGTCGCTCGGCGACGAGAAGGCGCCGCACACGGTGGTGGAATATGCTTCCCTCACCTGCACGCACTGCAAGCATTTCCACGACGTCACCTGGAAGCCGTTCAAGGAGAAGTATATCGACACCGGCAAGGTGCGCTTCATTCTTCGCGATTTCCCGCTCGATCCGCTCGCGACCGCCGGCTTCATGCTCGCGCACGCCGCCCCCAACAACAACTTCTTCCCGATGGTCGATCTCCTGTTCGACCAGCAGGAAAAGTGGGCTTTCGTCGATGATCCGGTGACGGCGCTGCTCGGTCTTTCCAAGCAGGTCGGTTTCACACAGGAGACTTTCGAGCTAGCCTTGAAAAACCAGGCGCTGCTCGATGCAGTGAACGCGATCAAGGATCGCGGCGCCAAGGACTACGGGGTCAATGCGACGCCGACTTTCTTCGTGGATGGAGTTCGGAAGCCGGGTGCGCTCTCGCTCGAGGATTTCGACGCGCTGCTCTCCTGACGAGCCCTTGACCAAGGGAGCGGCCGCAGGGCCGTTCCCTGACGGGGCCGCGCGATGAAGTTCACGCGCCTTCGCCTCGTCGGCTTCAAATCCTTCGTCGAGGCCTCCGACTTCGTCATAGAGCCGGGGCTTACCGGCGTTGTCGGCCCCAATGGCTGCGGCAAGTCGAACCTTGTCGAGGCGCTGCGCTGGGTGATGGGCGAAAGCTCATACAAGAACATGCGCGCGTCTGGGATGGACGATGTCATCTTCTCCGGCAGCGGCAACCGACCGGCCCGCAACACCGCCGAGGTGATGCTGGCGATCGACAATTCCGCCCGCCTCGCGCCCGCCGCCTTCAACGACGCCGATCTCCTCGAAGTGACACGACGGATCGAGCGGGAGGCAGGCTCGGTCTACCGGATCAACGGCCGCGAGGTTCGCGCGCGCGACGTGCAGCTTCTCTTCGCCGATGCCTCGACCGGCGCCCGCTCGCCCGCCATGGTCGGCCAGGGGCGCATCGGCGAACTGATCGCCGCCAAGCCGCAGGCGCGGCGCGCCATCCTCGAGGAAGCGGCCGGCATTTCCGGGCTCTATTCGCGCCGCAACGAAGCCGAGCAGCGGCTGAAGGCGGCCGAACAGAATCTCGAACGGCTCGACGACGTGCTCGGCGAGATCGACGGACAGATCGAAACACTGAAACGTCAGGCCCGGCAGGCGAATCGCTATCGCAATCTCTCCGGCGACATCCGCAAGGCCGAGGCGACAGCGCTTTATCTCCGCGTCGTCGCTGCCTCGGCGCAGATGCGCGAGGCCGAAGCGACGCTGGCCGCAGCCGGGGCCCGCCTCGCCGAGCGGCAGGATGCACAAGCCGGCGCGGCACGCGATGCGGCGGTGGCGGCCAATGCTCTCCCGGGCGCTCGCGATGCGGAAATTCGCGCGGCCGCCGCCTTGCAGCGGCTCGGCGCGGCGCGTGACGGCATCGAGGCCGAGGCGCGGCGCATGCGCGAACGGCTCGCCGATCTCGATCGCCGCCTCAAGGACCTCGCCGCCGACAGCGAGCGCGAGGCGCGGCTGCAGGGCGAAAACGCCACCATGATGGCCTCGCTCGACGCCGAAGAGGCGCGCCTCTCCACCGAAGCCGCCGATGCGGTTGGCCTCATTGCGGCAGCCGAGGCGAGGCGCAGCGCGGCGGAGGCGGCGATGGCCGAGGCCGAGCGCGTGCTCGGCGAAGCGACCGCTGCCCATGCAGCGCTGGCGGCGCGGCGGAGCGAGCTCGAACGCGCCGTGAAATCCGCCGACGAGCGGCTGGCAAGGGCGCGGCAGGAGGCGGCCAGCGTCGCGCGCGACGAAGCGGCGCTCGCGGCCGAGATAGCGCGTCTGCCCGGCCTTGCCGCTGCCGAGACGGCGGTGGCATCAGCCGATTCGGCCCGTGCCGAGGCCGAACGCCAGGCCGTCGAAGCCGAGAGGGCGCTGACCGAGGCGCGCGAACGCGAGACGGCCGCGCGTGGGCCTCTGGCCGAAGCGGACCGGACGCTGTCCGGCATCGAGAGCGAGATGCGGGCGCTCGAAAAGATCCTCGCCGCCGGGGCGTCCTCCGGGCGGCGGCCACCCGTGCTCGATGCGCTCGTCGTGGCGCGCGGCTATGAGGCGGCGCTGGCGGCGGCCTTCGGCGATGATCTCGACCGCTCGGACGATCCCGCCGCGTCCGCCTATTGGGCCGGGGCCGAGCCCTCTCCCGACGATCCGCTGCTCCCCTATGGCGCCGAGCCGCTCGGACGCCATGTCGAGGCGCCCTCCTTGCTGCAGCGGGCGCTGGCGCAGACGGGGCTGGTGGCGCGCGAGCATGGCGCCGCGCTGCAGGCGCTGTTGAAGACGGGGCAGCGGCTCGTTTCGCGCGAGGGCGACATCTGGCGTTGGGATGGTTTCGTCGCCACCGCCGAGGCGCCGACGGCTGCCGCGATCCGGCTGGCGAATCGCAACCGCCTCGCCGAGCTCGCCCCCGAACGTGCGAGCGCCAGGACGGCCGTGGTTGAGCGTCGCGCAGCGCTCGATGGCGCCGTCGCGGCGGCACGACTTGCCGGCGAGGGCGAGAAATCCGCTCGCGAAGCAGCGCGCATGGCGCAGAAGGCGCTCGACGAGGCCCGCGCCCGCCTGGCCGCCGCCGAACGCGAGCAGGGGCGGCTCGGAGCCCGCCGGGCAGCCGTTGTCGAGGCGCGGAGCCGCGTCGATGCCGGTCTCGCCGAGGCGGAAGTCGCATGCGCCGCAGCAGCCGCGGCGCTCGCCGCGACCGACGATCCCTCGGCGGCCGCAGCGCGCTGCACGCAGCTGCGCGCCGAGCTTGCCGAACGCCGCGCCGTCCACACTGAAGCGCGCGCTGCGACCGAATCGCTGGCCCGCGAAGCCGAGCTCCGGCGCCGCCGCCTCGCCGCGATCGGCAGCGAGCGCACCAATTGGCAAAGCCGCGCCGCCAACGCGGCCGAGCAGCTGGCGAGCCTTGCCGCGCGCCGCAGCGAGATCGAGGTGGAACGGACCCGGCTTGCCGAATCACCCGAGGATTTCGAGATCAGGCGCCGCGCCGTGCAGTTCGAGATCGGCAAGGCCGAAGTCGTGCGGCGCGAGGCGGCCGAGGCACTCGCGGCGGCCGAGCGACAGCAGAGCCTTGCCGACGCGGCGGCGCAGGCGGCGCTCGCCGCCCTTTCCGAAGCGCGCGAGATGCGCGGCCGCGCCGAGGAACGGCTCGCAGCGAGCGCGGAACGGCGGGCGGAGATCGAGGCGCGAATCACCGAACTGCTCGATTGCGCCCCCCACGAGGTTGCCAAGCTCGCAGAGATCGACCCCGCAGCGCCGCTGCCCGATCTCGACCAGGTCGACAAGCGCCTCGAACGGTTGCGGCAGGAGCGCGACAAGCTCGGCGGCGTCAATCTGAGCGCCGAGGACGAGGTCGAGCAGAGCCTTCAGCGCCGCGACAAGCTCGCGACCGATCGCGACGACCTGATCGAGGCGATCCGGCGCCTCCGCCAGGGCATTGGCAGCCTCAACCGCGAGGGGCGCGAGCGGCTGCTGGCTGCCTTCACGGTGGTGAATGCCGAATTCCAGCGCCTCTTTACCCATCTCTTCGGCGGCGGCACGGCCGAATTGCAGCTGACCGAATCGGACGATCCGCTCGAAGCGGGACTTGAGATCATGGCGCGGCCGCCCGGCAAGAAACCGCAGACGATGACCCTGCTGTCGGGCGGCGAACAGGCGCTGACGGCGATGGCGCTGATCTTCGCCGTCTTCCTCACCAATCCCGCGCCGATCTGCGTGCTCGACGAGGTCGATGCCCCGCTCGACGACCACAATGTCGAGCGCTTCTGCAACCTGCTCGACGAGATGGCGCGGACGACCGACACGCGCTTCGTCACCATTACCCACAACCCGATCACCATGGCGCGAATGAACCGCCTCTACGGCGTCACCATGGCCGAACGCGGCGTCAGCCAGCTCGTCTCGGTCGACCTCGAGACGGCCGAGCGGTTCCTGGAGGCGAGCTGACCCCTACCAGCTCGACAGCTTCCGGAGCGTCGGGGTCTTCTTGTATTGGTGGCCGCCCATGCGGGCGAGGAGCGCGATCAGCTCGGGGATCGCCTTCATCAGATGCGGGCCCTTGTTCAGCATCACGCATTCGGCGCGGGCGGCCATGGCGGCGTCGGTCATCTCGCCGCGGGAGGGGAACCCCTTCTTGATCAGGTGTTCGAGCACCTGCGTCGCCCAGATCACCGGCACCTGCGCCGCCTCGCCGATCCAGAGGATCTCTTCCTGCATCTCCGCGAGCCGGTTGAAGCCGATCTCGACCGCGAGATCGCCACGCGCGATCATCACCGCCGTGGGCTGTTTCGCGGCGGCGCGGACGATCATCTCCGGCAGGTTGCCGAGCGCTCGTGTCGTCTCGATCTTGAGCACGAGCGAGAGGCTCTGCCAGTCGGGCCGGATCGCGGCGAGCGCCTTGTGCAGATCGTCGATATCGGCGGCCGACTGGACGAAGGAAAACTCGATGCCGTCGGCATTCAGGGCGACGAAGGCGAGGTCCTCGATGTCCTTCTGCGTCAACGCCGGGATCGTGAATTCGGTATCGGGGAAATTGACGCCCTTTTCCGGCTTCAGCTTGTAGCCGTCCTCGTCGGGCGAGCCCGTCGCTTCGACGATCACGCCCCAATCCGCCACCGTCACGACCTCGGTCGGCAGCTTGCCGTCGTCGACGAAGATGCGCTCGCCCGGCTGGCAGGCGGCGAGCGCCTGCGGCAGCGTGCATTCGGCGGCGAGAAGTTCGGACGGCGCGTCGGCGAGCCGACCAGGGGCTGCGATGGCGAAGCGATCGCCTTCCTGCACGCGCTTCTTGCCGTCCAGTTCGCGGATTTCTCCGGTGCGGATCTTCGGACCCGCGAGATCCATCAGTACCTTCATCGGCCGACCGAAGGCCTCGCCCGCCGCGCGCGCGTGGCCGATCATCCGCGCCCACGCCTCGCGGTCGTCATGGGCGCAGTTGATGCGCACGGCCTCAACGCCGAGTTCGGCGAGCCCATGCATGAAATCAGGCCCATCCGCCGCTTCGCTCGGGCAGGTGACCAGCAAATGGACGGCGCGGTCCGGGCTCGGCGGGCCGAGGATCTCCGCCGTGTTGGCGGCAAGGCGCTGCTCGCCGGCGAAGAAGGCCGCCTCGTCTGGAAAGGGACGCCGCGGTTGGCTGTCCGTGATCGCATCGAGGGCCGCCAAGACCGCGGTGAGCGTCGGCGCGACACGGCTTTCGAGCCGGCCGATCGACGAGAGGCCATGCGCCATCAGCCGGCGCTGAAGCGGCCGGTTGTCGCGGCGGCGGAGCGCGAGATAGTCGGCGAGATTGCGGGCGCTGTCCTGAAAGGCCGGGCGCTCGATCGTCGCGGACCAGCCGGCATGGAGCGCCGCGCCCTCCGCCGAAACGGCGCTTGCCAGCGCCTCGACCTCGGCACGCAATGCCAGCGCGTCGCTCTTGCCCATGATGCTCGTCTCCGCTTTCGTTGCCCTCTGATAGAGGCCCGCCGCCACGGCGTGATGACGAAGATCAATCGGACGAGACGGCTGGCGATTCGGCGCGGGCTCGACGACATTGGGGCATGACCTCCGCCCTGCCGACGCCCGCCGCCGCCGATCTCCTCGCCTGGTATGACCGCCACGCCCGCACCTTGCCCTGGCGCGTCGGTCCGGCGGCGCGGCGGCAGGGCGTCCCGCCCGATCCCTATCGCATCTGGCTGTCGGAAATCATGCTGCAGCAGACGACCGTCACGGCGGTGAAGCCCTATTTCGAGGCGTTCCTCGCGCGCTGGCCGACGATCGACGCGCTCGCGGCGGCGCCTTCCGAAGAGGTGATGAAGGCCTGGGCGGGGCTCGGCTATTATTCGCGCGCGCGCAACCTCAAGGCCGCGGCCGAGACGATCGTGGCTGAGCATGGCGGCCGCTTCCCGGCCAGCGAATCAGGTCTCCTGAAGCTCCCCGGCATCGGCGCCTATACGGCGGCGGCCATTGCGGCGATCGCCTTCGACGAGCCAGCGGCGGTCGTCGACGGCAATGTCGAGCGCGTGCTGACGCGGGTCTTTGCGCTGGAAGCGCCGCTGCCGGCGGCGAAACCCGCGATCCGCAAGCTGCAGGCCGCGCTGACGCCGGCGAAGCGGCCCGGCGACTATGCACAGGCGATGATGGATCTCGGCGCCACGATCTGCACGCCGAAGCGGCCCGCCTGCATCCTCTGTCCCTGGCAGGGGAGTTGCGTCGCGCATGCGGCCGGGACGGAGGAACGCTATCCGCTGAAGGCCGCCAAGGCTGCCCGGCCCGAGCGGGCGGGCGCTGCCTTCGTCGCCCGCCGCGCGGATGGCGCGATCCTGCTCCGGCGCCGGCCGGACAAGGGGTTGCTCGGCGCGATGACCGAGGTTCCCGGCACGGGCTGGCTTCCGGCGCTGCCAGAAGACGAGGCGCTGGCCGCAGCACCGTTCTCCGCGGACTGGCGGCGCCATGCGGCACCCGTGGTCCATGTCTTCACCCATTTTCGCCTGACGCTCGCGATCTATGACGCCGCGCCGCCGCTGGGCTTCAACTTGCCGCCCGGCCACTGGTGGTCGCCGGCGGACGAACTGCCGGGCGAGGCTCTGCCGAGCGTCATGAAGAAGGTAATCGAGACCGCCTTTCCGGGCGCGACGCGAAAGCGCCGCTAATCCGTTCGACCTTGCCCTTCACGCCCCGACGGGCGATCAAGGCACGACCTCAAAGGGACCCCCGCGATGACCGAAATCCGCCATATCGTCTTCGACATCGGCAATGTGCTGATCCGCTGGGACCCCGAGCGTCTCTACCGCCGGCTCATTCCCGACGATGCCGAGCGGGCCGCGTTCCTCGCGGAGGTCTGCACCCATGACTGGAATCTCGAGCAGGACCGCGGCCGCAGTTGGGCCGAGGCGGAAGCCGAGGCGATCGCGCTGCATCCACACCGCGCCGACCACATCCGCGCCTGGCGGAAGGACTGGCACGAGATGGTGCCCGGCCCGATCGAGGAGAGCGCCGCCATCCTGGAGGCGCTGATCGCCGCCGGCTATGACGTCACGGCGCTGACCAATTTCGCCGAGGACACCTTTGCCGAGGCGCAGGCGCGCTTCCCCTATCTCACGACATTCCGCGCGATCACGGTCTCGGGCGAGATCCGCCTCGTGAAGCCTGATATCGCGATCTACGACCATCATGTCGCGACCCATGGCCTCGATCCCGCGGCGACGCTGTTCTTCGACGACATGCCGGCCAATATCGAAGCGGCGCGCAAGGCCGGCTGGAACGCCGAGCGTTTCGTCGACGCCGCGACGATGCGCAATGATCTCGAGCGCTACGGCATCACCCTGCCTGCGATGGCGGGCTGGTGACGCGACCGGCCTGAAGGAACCGTCATGGCCGACTTCTACAGCGTCTCTGTGCCCGTCCTGATCCGCTATCTCGGACGTCTCGACGGGATACTGGAACGCCTGGCGCTGTTTGCCGAAAGCAGCGGGCGGAGCGAGAGCGAATTCCTGGCGCTCTCGCTGACCGACGGCATGTTCGATCTCCGGCGGCAGGTCTTGATCGCGGCCGGGTTTTCGATTCGCACGGTGCGGCCGATGGTGGAACGACTGCGCGACCTTCCGCAGGCGGAAGCCACGACGATTGCCGAACTGAGGGCGGTAATCGGCGAACGGATCGCAGCACTCTCGGAGCTACGGCCGGACGATCTCACCGGCAAGGAAGCGATTCGCGTCACAGAAGAGGCGGGCGAGGCGCGGTTCGAAACCGACGCCCTCACCTTCGTCACGCACTATGCGCTGCCCAACTTCTTCTTCCACCTGATGGCGGCGTTCGCCATCCTGCGCATGGCCGGTGTGCCGCTCGGCAAGGCGGATTTCGACGGTTTTCACGCCTATCCGGCCGATTTCCGCTTCATCTAGACGGTTCAGCCGCCGGCGGCGGCCATCTCGTCGCGCACGGTCTGGCGGAACGTGTCGATCGAGGTGAGCACGCCGGCCCGGTGGACGTTCCAGAACGTCCAGCCATTGCAGGCGTCGAAGCCCTGCACCAGCGCGCCGACGCGGTGGATCGACCCGGTATGGCTGCCCGATTCGACCGAACCATCGGCCCTGACGCGCGCCTGATAGCGCCCCGAAGCGGCGGTGAGGATTTCCCCCGCCTGAACGAGGCCGCGCTCGACCAGCGCGCCGAACGGTACGCGCGGCTCCGCCTTCTTGCCGCGCAGAAGTTCGAGCGCTGCGGCAGGCGCGGTCTCGACGGCAGCGATCCGGGCCGTCGCAGCATCGATATAAACCTGCTCGCGCTCGACGCCGACATAATGCCGGCCGAGCCGCTTGGCGACCGCGCCGGTGGTGCCCGAGCCGAAGAAAGGATCGAGTACGATGTCGCCGGGCTTGGTCGAGGCGAGCATCACACGAGCGATGAGCGCTTCGGGCTTCTGCGTCGGATGCAGCTTCTGGCCGTCGGCATCCTTCAACCGTTCGCCGCCGGTGCAGATCGGCAGCAGCCAGTCGGAACGCATCTGCACGTCGTCGTTGAACGCCTTCATCGCCTCGTAATTGAATGTGTAGCGCGACTCGCGGCCGCGCGAGGCCCAGATCATGGTCTCATGCGCGTTGGTGAACCGCTTGCCGCGGAAGTTCGGCATCGGATTGGTCTTGCGCCAGACGATGTCGTTCAGGATCCAGAAGCCGAGATCCTGCAGCATCGTGCCGACACGGAAGATGTTGTGATAGGAGCCGATGACCCAGAGCGCGCCATCCGGCTTCAGGACGCGGCGCACCGCGAGCAGCCAGGCGCGCGTGAAGGCGTCATACGCCTCGAAGCTCGCGAACTGGTCCCAGGCATCGTCGACGGCATCGACGACCGACTGATCCGGCCGCGTCAGGCCGCCGGCGAGTTGCAGGTTGTAGGGCGGATCGGCGAAAACGACATCGATCGAATGGCTCGGCAACTGCTCCAGCGCGGCGACGCAATCGCCCTTGATGATCGTATCGGCAAAGGCCGGACGAACCATCGGCTGCGCCGTCTTCAGCTGAACTCCACGCATGCCCACAAACTCCCAACGCAACACCACACCGCTGCCGCCCATGGTTAGCGAACAGGGTGAAGGTCGCGTTAGGAAGCATGGTTAAGAGAAGCTTGCCGGAGCTGGCGGACATCGTTTCGCCGGAGATGTTCGGCTAGAGTGGCGCCCAACGCGGCTTGCGGCCATAAAGGCAGCGTCGCCGAACTGTCGCCCCTCACGGCGCCCGCTTCTTTCCGAAGCGATCTGGTGTCACAAACATATGGCCGATGGCCGGGCCGGATGACGGCCGGTTCGCATGTCCGAGGCTCCGATGACTGCCCGCCTTCCGATACTCTCAGCCCTCTTCCTCGCTCTGCTGGCGGTTCCGGCCCTGGCCGACAGCGCCATGCTGGTGATCGATTCCTCCGCCTCGATGGCTGGCAAGCTCGGCCGCGACCGCAAGGCCGACCTCGTCGCCGACGCGGTGGCGAGCGCCGTTGCAGATTTTCCGAGCGGGGCGAAGCTCGGCCTGCTCGCTTTCGGCAATGTCAGCAAGACCAGTTGTTCCGACGCCGCCGTCGTGGTGAAGCCGCAGACGAACGGCAAGGACGCGGTGTCGCAGGCCGTGGCGACGCTGGTGCCGCGCGGCAAGGCGCCGCTCGCGGTCGCGATCGACCGCGCCGCCAACGCGCTCGACTACCGCAAGGAGCGGGCGACGATCGTCGTCATCGTCGACAAGGTCGAGGCCTGCGACGCCGACCCGTGCCTGCTCGCCGAATCGATCAAGCAGAAGGCGCACGACCTCACCATCGAGGTGATCGGGCTCGGGCTCGAGGATGCCGACATTCCGGGCGTCGCCTGCATCGCCGAAAAGACCGGCGGCAAGTTCCTCAACGCCAAGGACGGCACCGATCTCGCCGGCGGGCTGACCCTCGCGCTGGCGAGCGCCAAGGCGCCGCCGGCGACCCTTCCCTCCGCTTCCATCGATGCGCCCGACAAGGTGGTCCAGTCCGACGTGTTCGAGGTCGGCTATGACGGCCCGAAGGACAAGGACGACCGCATCCAGATTTCCTGGCCGGGCCTGCCGGCGGGCTCCGAGATCCGCAGCGTGCTTGCAGCGCCCGACGGGCAGAAGCGCCGCATGACCGCGCCGGCAGAGGCCGGGACCTATGAACTGCGCTATTACCATCCGGCGCTCAACGCAGTCCTGGCAACCCGCGTGCTCGATGTCGGCATGCGGCCCGTGACGGTCTCGGCGCCGGCGCGGAGCCCTGCCGGCGCTCCCATGACCATCGCCTGGACCGGGCCGGCGGCGCAATTCGACGAGATCTGGATCACGCCGGCGAATGGCAGCGACACCAAGCTCGCCAGCGCCCCGATCAAGCACAACTTCAAGCCCGTGTCGCTCGACGCGCCGCTGGAGCCCGGCCTCTACGAGGTGCGCTATCATTCGGCCGCCGACAACACGACGGCAGCTAAAGTGCAGTTCACCGTCGATCCGCCGGCCGCGACGCTGAACGCGCCGGCCAGCGCGGCGGCCGGAAGCCGGATCGACGTCGCCTGGACCGGACCCGGCGCCCGCTATGACGACGTGGTGATCGCGCGCGCCGGCATGGCCTCGTCCGAGCATGTCACCATGGCGCGCATCCGCCCCGACATGGCGAGCGTGCGCATCACCGTTCCGGCCGAGCCTGGCGATTATGAGCTGCGCTATGTCGCCGGCGACGGCAAGGCCGTGTTCGCGACCCGGCCCTTCACCGCCCAATAGCGCGGACCGCCGCGCCGATCCGGCGCAGACAGCGCGGCTGCGATCTGTTAGGACGCAGCCGCAAAACAAGACGGACGTTCCCTATGCTGGTGATATTCGACTGCGACGGCGTGCTCGTCGATTCCGAGATCCTCGCCTCGCGCGTCGACAGCGAGCGGCTGAAGGAGGTCGGCTACGACATTTCCGTCGACGAGATGTCGCACCGCTTCGCCGGTCTCACCTGGGACCGGATCGCCAAGATCATCGAAGGCGATCTCGGCCACCAACTCCCGGACGGGTTCCACCAGGCGACCGACAAGGAGCTCGACCGCCGCCTCGCCACCGAGTTGGAGATCATTCCCGGCGTGCATGAAATGCTCGACCGTCTCGATTTCCAGCGCTGCATCTGCTCGAACTCCTCGCCGGAGCGGCTCAAGATCTCGCTGACGCGGACCAAGCTCTACGACCGCTTCCGTCCTTACGTCTTCTCGGCGGTCGCCATCGGCAACAAGCGGCCGAAGCCTGCGCCCGACGTCTTCCTGCATGCGGCGGCGGAATTCAGCGTCGATCCGAAGGACTGCGTCGTGATCGAGGATTCGACCCATGGCATCCATGGCGCCAAGGCGGCCGGCATGCGCGTGGTCGGCTTCACCGGCGGTTCGCATTCGTGGCCCGGCCATGCCGACGCGCTGACAGCCGCCGGCGCCGAAACCGTCATCAAGCGGATGTCCGACCTGCCGCATATCGTGGCGGCACTGGCCGAATGGTCCGGCCTCGACGAGTAGGCGGAGCCGCGCAATGACCGTCAGGCTGCGCGCCCATCATCTCCTCTGCATGCTGACCTATGTCGGCAAGGGCTATTCCGCGGACTTCTGCCGCAACTACGACACGATCGCCGCGCGACTTTCGGACGGCGAGGACATCGTCATGGTCGCCGGGCCGGACGATGTCTGCGGCCCGGTCGTCGATGCGCCGGATACGCACTGCCATGATGCGAGCGTCGTCGTCCGGGACGATGCAGCCGAGGCGGCCGTCTCCGACCTGCTCGGCCGTCCGCTGGCGCCCGGGGCGCGCTTCGCGCTCGATGGAAGCTTGCTCGCCGCGATGCGCGCGGCCTTCGCGGCGGGGACAACCCGCACGGGCTGCGGCGGCTGCGAATGGTCGCCGCTGTGCGACGGCGTGGCGGCCGCCGCGTTCGAGGGCACGCGGCTCCGGATCGAGGCCGCAGGGGATCGCTGAAAGACGAGAGTCCTCTCCCGCTGCGGGAGAGGACTCCTTTCCTATTCCGCGGCCTGGTCGAAAGCCTGCGGCCTCTCCCATGTGAGCTTCGGCGCCCGGGCAGCGCGCGTCTCGTCGAGACGGCGACGCGGCGCGAAGCGCGGCGCCTCGCGGAAGCGCTCGACATCGCCGGCCTTCGCCCTCATCACGAGATGGCGGAGCGTCGCGATGAACAAATCGAGCGAGGCCTTCGATTCCGATTCGGTCGGCTCGATCAGCATCGCGCCATGAACGACGAGCGGGAAATACATCGTCATCGGATGATAGCCCTCGTCGATCATCGCCTTGGCGAAATCGAGCGTCGTGACGCCGGTGCCATCGAGGAAATGATCGTCGAACAACACCTCGTGCATGCAGGTGCGGTCGCCCGAAGGCTGGCTCATCACATCGCGCAGCCCTGCGCGGATGTAATTGGCGTTGAGCACCGCATCCTCGGATGCCTGCTGCAGCCCGTCGGCGCCATGCGAGAGCATGTAGGAAAGCGCGCGGACGAACATGCCCATCTGGCCGTGGAAGGCGACCATGCGGCCGAAGGGGTGCTCGCCGCTTTCGAGCGCCAGGCTGTCCTCGACCAGCACCGGACCATCCTTCTCGATCCGCACGAAGGGCAGCGGCGCGAAGGCGGCGAGGCGGTCGGAGAACACGACCGGCCCTGCGCCCGGACCGCCGCCGCCATGCGGCGTCGAGAAGGTCTTGTGCAGGTTGATATGCATGGCATCGACGCCGAGTTCGCCGACCTTCGCCTTGCCGACGATCGCGTTGAAGTTGGCGCCGTCACAATAGAAGTACGCCCCGGCGGCATGAACCGCGGCCGCGATTTCGACGACGTCGCGCTCGAACAGGCCGCAGGTGTTCGGATTGGTCAGCATGATCGCCGCGACCTGCGGCGACAGCAGCGCCTTGACTGCCTCTGGATCGACGGTGCCATCCGGCCGCGCCGGCACGGTGACGACCTTGAAGCCGATCAGGGCGGCCGTCGCCGGATTGGTGCCATGCGCCGATTCCGGCACCAGCACGATGTCGCGCGGCTCGCCGCGTGCGGCGATCGCCGCCTTGATCGCCATCATGCCGCAGAGTTCGCCATGCGCGCCGGCCTTCGGCGACAGCGCGACGCTCGTCATGCCGGTCATCTCGATCAGCCAGCGGCCGAGCTCGGCCATCAGTTCGACAGCGCCGGCGACGGTGGAGAGCGGCTGCAGCGGATGAACGTCACCAAAGCCCGAGAGCCGCGCCAGCTTCTCGTTGAGACGCGGATTGTGCTTCATCGTGCAGGAGCCAAGCGGATAGAGGCCGCTGTCGATGGCGTAGTTCTTCTGGGAGAGGCGCACATAATGGCGCATCGTTTCCGGCTCGGAGAGGCCGGGCAGATCGATCGGGCTCTTCCGCGCGAGCTTGCCGAGCCGCGGCGCGAAGGCCTCGGGCTCGTCGAGATCGACGCCGGTAACGTCGGCTCGGCCGACCTCGAACAGCAGCGCTTCCTCGATCTGCAGCCCTCGATTACCGGTGAAGGTGTCCGTGGAAGAGATCCCGGCGCTGCCGGCATCGGTGGGGCGGCCCTGCGTGTTCATGGTCATGCCAGCACCTCCTTCAGCGCGGCGACGAAGGCGGCGCGATCCTCGTCGGTATTCACTTCGGTCGAGGCGACCACGAGCAGATCAGCGAGTTCGGGGTTCCCCGGTTCCAGCCGCGACACCGGGATGCCGGCGAGAATTCCCTTGGCCGCGAGCTTCTCGACGAACGCGGCGGCGTTGCCGGGAAGGCGCAGCGTGAATTCGTTGAAGAACGAGTCATTCAGGAGGGTTACGCCCGGAAGCTCGGACAGTGATTCAGCGAGCTTCACCGCATTCGCGTGATTGATGCGGGCGAGCCGGGCGAGGCCTTTCTCGCCGAGCAGCGTCATATGGATGGTGAAGGCAAGCGCACAAAGCCCTGAATTCGTGCAGATATTCGACGTCGCCTTGTCGCGGCGGATATGCTGCTCGCGCGTCGAGAGCGTCAGCACGAAGCCGCGGCGCCCTTCGGCATCCACCGTCTCGCCGCAGAGGCGGCCCGGCATCTGGCGGACATGCTTCGCCCGCGCCGCGAACAACCCGACATAGGGTCCGCCGAAAGAGAGCGCGTTGCCGATCGACTGGCCCTCGCCGACGACGATGTCGGCGCCCTGGGCGCCGGGCGATTCGACGAGACCGAGCGAGACGACCTCCGTCACGACGGCGATCAGCAGCGCGCCGACTTCATGGGCGCGGGCGGCGATCGGAGCGAGGTCGATCAGATGGCCGTAGAAGGACGGCGACTGCACGACGACGCAGGAGGTCTCGCCGTCGATCCGGGCGAGAATGTCCTCGGTCGCCGTGGGATCGGCCGGCAGCGCCTCGACGGCATCGGACGCCATCGCCGAGGTGGTCTCGACGACAGCGCGATAATGCGGATGCAGGCCGCCCGAGAGCACCGCCTTGCGGCGCTTGGTGACCCGGTGCGCCATCAGCACCGCCTCGGCGGTGGCGGTCGAGCCGTCATACATTGAGGCGTTCGCGACCTCCATGCCGGTCAGGTGCGCGACCTGGGTCTGGAACTCGAACAGATATTGCAGCGTGCCCTGCGTGATCTCCGGCTGATACGGCGTGTAGGAAGTCAGGAATTCCGAGCGCTGGACCAGATGGTCGACCGTGGCGGGAACATGGTGCTTGTAGGCGCCGGCGCCGACGAAGAACGGCACCGAGGACGCCGGCACATTCTTCGCCGCCATGCGGCCGAGCGTGCGCTCGACCGACAGCTCACCGGCCGCCCGAGGCAGGTCGAGCCCCTGGACGCGCAGATTGGCGGGGATGTCGGAGAAGAGCTCGTCGATCGAGCCGACACCGATCGCGGCGAGCATCGCCTGCCGATCGGCCTCTGAATGGGGAAGATAGCGCATCAAGGGTCTCTTTCTTCACCTCCCCTGCGGGAGAGGTCGGACCGCAAGGTCCGGGCGACGGTTACGGCCTGTCCGAATGGTTCCCTGAACCCTCTCCCACCGGCCTGTGGCCGAGGACCACCCCTCACGGGGAAGCGAAGGAAGGGAGCCCCGGCTTCACATCACAGCGTCTCGAGGAAGGCCTTGTAGGCAGCCTCGTCCATGAGGCCGGCGAGTTCGCCCTTGTCGGCGATCAAGAGGCGCAGGAACCAGCCATCCGTCTCCGGCGCATCGTTGATCTTGGCCGGCTCCTCGACGATCGCAGCGTTGATGGCATCGACGACACCGGAGATCGGGGCGAACACCTCGCTCGCCGCCTTGACCGATTCGACGACCGCGGCCTCATCGCCCTTGGCGAGCGTCTTGCCGATTTCCGGCAGCTCGACATAGACGACGTCGCCGAGTTGCGACTGGGCATAGTCCGAAATGCCGACCGTCGCGATATCGCCGTCGACGCGGACCCATTCATGGTCCTTGGTGAAATAGGTCGCCATGGAGCGTGTTTCCTCGAAAGGTGTCAGGAGACGGATTTGCGGAAATAGCGGTGCGGAACGAAAGGCAGGGGCACGACATGGGCCGCGAGGCCCTTGCCGCGCACGGTGAGCGTCAGGGGCGTGCCAGGCGCAGCGCAATCGGCGCTGACATAGCCCATGGCGACGGGACCGCCGGCAGTCGGCCCGAAGCCGCCCGAGGTGACGAGGCCGACAAGGCTGCCGTCCGCGTCGCGGATCTCGGTGCCCTCGCGGGCCGGTGCCCTGCCCTCCGGCCGGATACCGACGCGAAGCCGGCCGGGCCCGCCGGCGAGTTCGCCGAGAATGCGCCCGGCGCCGGGAAAGCCACCCTCGGCCCGGCGGCGTTTGCCGATCGCAAAGCCGAGATCGGCCTCGGCCGGCGAGGTCGCCTCGTCGATATCGTGGCCATACAGGCAGAGCCCGGCCTCGAGCCGAAGCGAATCGCGGGCACCGAGACCGATCGGCGCCACTTCCGGTTCGGCGAGCAGAAGGTTGGCCAGGGCCTCGGCCACCGGGGCTGCGACCGAAATCTCGTAGCCGTCCTCGCCGGTATAGCCGGAGCGGCTGATGAAGCAAGGAATGCCGCCGACCGAAGCCTTGGTCGCCGTCATGAAGCCCATCGCAGCGGCAGCCGGGCAATGACGCGCCATGACCATCGCAGCGAGCGGACCTTGCAGCGCTAGAAGCGCCTGGCCATCGGCGACGACGAGCTCGACATCGACGGGCAGTGTTGCTGCGAGATGGGCGTAATCGACCGCCTTGCGGCCGGCATTGACGACGAGCGCAAGCGTGCCGTCAGCGGCGGGATCAGCCGGCCGCGTCACCATGAGATCGTCGATGATGCCGCCTTCAGCCGTGGTCAGCAGCGTGTAGCGGATGCGGCCGGGGGCAAGGCCGAGGAAGTCGCCGGGTGTCAGCGTCTCGAGCGCCCGCGCCGTGGTGGCGTGGTCAGGACCGAGGAGAAAGCATTGGCCCATATGCGAGACATCGAACAGTCCCGCCTTCTCGCGCGTCCAATTGTGCTCGGTGAGGATGCCGGTCGGATACTGCACCGGCATCGCATAGCCGGCGAACGGCACCATGCGCGCGCCGAGGCGGCGGTGCAGATCGGCGAGCGGCGTCTCGAGCAGCGCCTCTTCGGGCGCGGTCTCGGCAGTCGCGGGTTCGGAGGCATGCGCCATCAACGGCTCCTCGGACGGGGTTCCAATGCACGCCATGTCCGAAACCGGACATGCCGCGCCCCCTCTGTCCGAGAACCTGAGAGATTTCCCATGCGCCCTTAAGGCGCGCATGGTTGCTCCTTCGGTGAGCCCACCCTTGCGGGGAGCTGCTTTCCAGAGCGTCGCCGACCGTCCGGTCCTTGAGCCTGAGAGTTTCCGGGGCGGTTGCTCCTTCGGCGCCGACAGGGCCAAGGCCCCGGCGGTCTCTCCCGGCGGTCGTAGCAAGGTGCCGCAGGCGGCGCCTTCGAGCCGGGTCGCGACGGAGACCCAACCTGAAACCAAGTGTAGAGAGAGCGGCGGCGCAGTCAAGGAAAGCCGCTGCGTCACGTCGGCTCGCGATCGGCGATCGCGCGGGACGCTGCCGGCCGCGCGCCGTCGCCGTTGCGGTCTACTCGGCGGCCGCGGCCGCCGTGCGCCGGGACGGGGCGCCCTTCGCCGGCGCGTCGTCGAAGCCGACATAGATGCGGTAATCGGAATTGCCCGGCGCGATCGGCAACACGATGGTGTCGTCGATCTTGGTGAAATCGGTGCTCAGCGTCGGCTCGGTGAGCGCGACCTGAATCTTGAACAGTTCGGACTTCACGATCTTGTCGGTTCCCTGCACCACCGCGATGCGGAGCGGGACGGTGACGGTGCCAGCCTTGCCGGCGGGGCCGGCGACCGTGCGGCCGATGACCCCGATCTTGATCGCGACGCCGCCTTCGGTCGCGCGGCATTCGCGCGCCGTATTGACGATCGACGACTGGTAGCTGACCGGCGGGGGCGCGCCGGTAATCGGATCGGGCTTGGCGCCGGCCGGGAGGGCCGTCATCTGCTCGGTGCCGGGGCGAATCGAAACCGGCGGGCAAAGCGAGACCGAAGCCTTCTGATACTGGCTCGGATCGAGCACGACAGCCCCGGCCTTGCCGGCGCTCGGGCCGCCGAAAATCGCATTGGCGAGCGTGCTCGAATTGCCCTGCGCCGGTTGCGGCGTGCCCCCGGCATCCGCGGCCGCGCTGGCCGTTTCCGTGCCGCCACCGCCGATGCTGCTGCAGCCGGCGAGCAGCGCCGCCGCAAGGGCGAGGCCGGCAAAGGCTGACGAGCGCGCACTCGGGAGACCTGCGGATTGGGGGCGGCGAACCGGCGAAGACTGCATTTCCGATTATTCCTCGACGCTGAAGCGCGACCTCTATAACAGTCCGTTCAATCTTTGGCGACTTGGTGGCGGAAGCTCGGGATAGGCAAGAGCCGCCTCAGTTTTCCGGCGCGGATGAAGTTTCCGCCCAAGCTTGCCGGTCAGTGCGCGCAGCGATAGGGTGCCGGATCGGCTGGCTCGGGACGGGGAGCGGCCTGTGGAGGTTTCGAGTTCCGTGAAATATGTGAGCACGCGCGGCACCGCGCCCCAGCTCGGCTTCTGCGATGTGCTGCTCGCCGGTCTCGCACGCGACGGTGGCCTTTATGTGCCCGAGAGCTGGCCATCCTTCGACGCCGATGCGCTGGCGCGCCTCGCCGGCCGTCCTTATGCCGAAGTCGCGCATGCGGTGATCCGCCCGTTCGTCGGCGGCGAGATCGACGATGCGCTGCTCGGTCGTCTCTGCCGCGAGGCCTATGCCACCTTCCGCCATCCGGCCGTGGCGCCTTTGGTCCAGACCGGGCCGAACGCCTTCGTCCTCGAACTGTTCCACGGCCCGACTCTCGCCTTCAAGGACGTCGCCATGCAGTTGCTGGCGCGGCTGATGGATCATGTCCTGACAGCCCGCGGCCGCCGCGCCACCATCGTCGGCGCCACCTCGGGCGATACCGGCGGCGCCGCGATCGAGGCCTTTCGCGGCCGCGCGGCGACCGACATCTTCATCCTGTTCCCGAAGGGTCGGGTCTCGCCGGTGCAGCAGCGCCAGATGACGACGGCAGCCGATGCCAACGTGCACGCCGTCGCCGTCGACGGATCGTTCGACGACTGCCAGGCGCTGGTGAAGGCGCTTTTCAACGACCTGAAATTCCGCGACCGCGTTGCGCTCTCCGGTGTCAACTCGATCAACTGGGCGCGGATCGTCGCGCAGGTGGTCTATTACGTCACCGCCGGCCTCTCGCTCGGCGCGCCCTTCCGCAAGGTCTCGTTCACGGTCCCGACCGGCAATTTCGGCGATGTCTTCGCCGGCTATGTCGCCAAGCGCATCGGCCTGCCCATCGAGCGGCTGGTGATCGCGACCAATGCCAACGACATCCTGGCGCGGACGCTTTCGAGCGGGCGCTATGAGACGCTGGGCGTCGTACCGACCGCCTCGCCTTCGATGGACATCCAGGTCTCCTCGAATTTCGAACGGCTGCTGTTCGAGGCCACCGGCCGCGACGCCGGCACGGTCCGGCAGCTCATGGGCGGGCTCGCCCAGTCTGGCGCGTTCACCGTTCCAGCGGCCGCACTCTCCGCGATCCGCGCCGAATTCGACGCCGGCCGTGCCGACGAGGCGACGACGGCGGCGACCATGCGGAGCGTCCTCGCCGAGACGGGCATGCTCGCCGATCCGCATACGGCTGTCGCGCTCGCGGTCGCAGCCACGCTGCCAGCCTCGGCAACGCCGATGGTGACGCTGGCGACGGCACATCCGGCCAAGTTCCCGGCGGCCGTCGAGGCTGCGACCGGGATCAGCCCGGTCCTGCCGCCATGGCTCGGCGATCTCATGGACCGGGACGAGCATTTTTCGGTCCTCCCCAATGATGCCGGCTCCGTGGCGCACTTCGTCGAAGCGCGCGCCCGGGCCGTCGAGGAAAGAGCAGGATGATGACGCGATACAGCCCGGTGTGCCGCTGATGGGCGTCGAGGTGACCAAGCTGCCATCCGGGCTCACGATTGCGAGCCACGCGATGGACCACCTCGAAAGCGCCGCGCTCGGCGTCTGGGTCGGGGCCGGCTCGCGGCTCGAATCGCCCGGCGAGCACGGTATTTCGCATTTGCTCGAGCATATGGCGTTCAAGGGCACGGCCCGGCGCTCGGCGACCGACATCGCCGAGGAGATCGAGGCGGTCGGCGGCGAGGTCAATGCTGCAACCAGCGTCGAAACAACCTCCTATTACGCCCGCATCCTGAAGGCCGACGCCGAACTCGCCGTCGACATCCTCTCGGACATCCTCTGCCATTCGGCCTTCGACCCGCATGAGCTCGAGCGCGAGCAGCATGTCATCGTGCAGGAGATCGGCGCCTCGCTCGATACGCCGGAAGATCGCGTGTTCGATTTCTTCATCGAGGGCGCGTTTCCCGACCAGCCGCTCGGCCGCACCATTCTCGGCACCGCCGAGACGGTGCGCGGCACGCGACCGGAGCACCTGACGTCCTATCTCGACCGCTATTATCACGGGCCCTCGATGGTCCTCTCGGCGGCCGGTGCCGTCGATCACGCCCAGTTGGTCGCCTTGGCCGAAGACCGCTTCGCGGGGCTGCCGTCGGCGCCGCTGCCCGATCCGCAGCGCGCCCATTACATCGGCGGCGACGTGCGCGAACGGCGCAAGCTGATGGAAGCGCAGATCCTGCTCGGCTTCGAGGGCCTGCCCTATGCCTCGGACGACTTCCATGCCGTGCAGATCCTCGCCTCCCTGCTCGGCGGCGGCATGTCATCGCGCCTGTTCCAGGAAGTGCGCGAGAAGCGCGGCCTCTGCTATTCGATCTATTCGTTCCACTGGAGCTTCGCCGATACTGGCCTTTTCGGCATCCATGCCGCGACCGGCGCGGGCGATATCGACGAACTGATGCCGGTGCTGCTCGGCGAACTCGAGCGCGCCAGCCAGGACATTTCGGAGCAGGAACTGTCGCGCGCCCGGGCGCAGATGCGGGCCAGCCTCCTGATGAGCCTCGAAAGTCCGGCGGCGCGCGCCGGCCAGCTGGCGCGGCAGATGCTGCTGTTCGGGCGGCCGATCGCCGTCGACGAGCTGGTGGCGCGGATCGATGCCGTGAGCGTCGCCAAGCTGCGCGATCTCGCCCAGCAGATCTTCACCGGCAGCGTTCCGACGCTCGCCGCCATCGGTCCGATCGACAAGCTCGCCGATCGCAGCCGCATCGCGCAGCGCCTCGGCTCACCTGTCGCAGCATAGGGCCGGCCGGACGATGGAATTCCTCCGTTCTGTCGTCCCGTTCCAGCCCGCCCCGATCATCTCGACCGGGACCGTCATCCTGCGCAGCCCCTCCATGGCGGATTACCCGGCCTGGAGCGAACTGCGCGGTGCAAGCCGCGCCTTTCTCGCGCCCTGGGAGCCGGTCTGGCCGGTCGACGACTTGACGAAGCCCGCCTTTCGCCGGCGCCTTCGTCGCTACCAGCGCGAAATCCAGGAGGCGACCGGCTATCCTTTCCTGGTGTTCCGCACCGGCGACCTCGCGCTGGTCGGCGGGCTGACGCTGTCGCATGTCGTTCGCGGCGTCACACAATCCTGCTCGCTCGGCTATTGGATGGGCGAAAGTCACGCCGGCAAGGGGCTGATGACGGCTGCCGTCAGGGCCGTCATTCCCTTCGTCTTCGACACTCTGAAGTTGCATCGCCTCGAGGCTGCCTGTCTGCCGCACAACGCCGCATCGATCCGCCTTCTCGAAAAAGCCGGATTCACCCGCGAGGGCTACGCGCGGCGCTATCTCAATATCGACGGCCGTTGGCAGGACCATCTGCTGTTCGCGATCGTGAGCGACGATCCCCGTCCATGACGGCGCGGGGCGACGCGCAATGGGCGCCCGCCCGAAAAATCCTTGGACGGCTCTGCCGCGGGATAGTACTTCTCGGCGGCCTGTAGGAGGTGTGTTTGTCGCTCAACCGTATCGTCGCTGCGATCGGTCTTGTGCTGTTCTTGTTTGCCGGGACGGCGTCGCCCGCCCTTGCGCTCGACGCGCTGACCGTGCCGCTCGACGGCAAGACGCTCGATCTCACCAAGGCCATCGACTATGCCTCCCGCGATCCGTCCGATCGCGTGCAGGTGTCGACGGCACCTGGACCCGACGGCATCGTTCGCCGGATCGAGGTGCGTTCGAACGAGGCTGGCGGCAGTTCGTACTGGGCCTATTTCGCGCTCGCCAACAATGGCGACGAGCAGATCGACCGCCTGCTGGTGGCGCCGCATTTCCGCCTCGTCAATTCCGGCCTGCTGATTCCCGATCTCGGCGCCTCGCGCATCGCGCAGGTGACGCCGAGCCAGGGCTTTCCGCCGGAGCGGCAGGCGAGCCAGGAAGCCGACATCTTCCGTATCACGCTCGATCCGGGCGCGGTCGTCACCTTCGTCGCCGAGCTGCGCACGCCGAACCTGCCGCAGCTCTATCTCTGGGATCCCGACGCCTATAAGGATTCCATCAATTCCTTCACGCTCTACCACGGCATCGTGCTCGGGATTTCCGGCCTTCTGGCGCTGTTCCTGACCATCGTGTTCGTGGTCAAGGGCACGGCGATGTTCCCGGCGACGGCCGCACTCGCCTGGTCGGTCCTCATCTATCTCTGCATCGATTTCGGCTTCTGGAACAAGGTCATCCAGATCGCGCCCGGCGACGACAAGATGTGGCGCGCCGGCGCCGAGGTGCTGCTGTCGGCGGCGCTGCTCATCTTCACCTTCGCCTATCTCAACCTCAACCGATGGCATGTGCGCTACAGCCACGCGACGATCGCCTGGCTGGTCGGCCTGATGATCCTGCTCGGCGTGGCGGTGTTCGAACCCGGCATCGCCGCCGGCGTCGCCCGCATGTCGCTCGGCGCCACCGTCGCGGTCGGCTTCATCGTCATCGTCTATCTGTCGCTGCATCACTACGACCGCGCCATCATGCTGATCCCGACCTGGGTGCTCTTGATGGTCTGGGTGTTCGGCGCCTATCTCACCGTCTCCGGCACGCTCGCCAACGACGTGATCCAGCCGGCGCTGAATGGCGGGCTGGTGCTGATCGTGCTCCTGATCGGCTTCACCGTGATGCAGCACGCCTTTGCCGGCGGCACCGTCGTCCAGGGCGCGATCGGCGAGACCGAGCGGCGGGCGCTGGCGCTCGTCGGCGCCGGCGACATCGTCTGGGACTGGGACGTCGCGCGCGACCGCATCGTGACCGGCAGCGACGCCGAGGACCTGCTCGGCCTCAAGCACGGCACGCTGGAAGGCCCGGCGCGCGACTGGCTCGAAGTGCTGCATCCGGCCGATCGCGACCGCTTCAAGGCGACGCTCGACGCCGTCATCGAGCAGCGGCGCGGCCGCATCGCGCAGGATTTTCGCCTGCGTTCGGAGGATGGGCACTATCGCTGGTTCCATCTCCGCGCCCGGCCGGTGATCGGCTCGGACGGCGAGGTGCTGCGCTGCGTCGGCACCATGAGCGACGTCACCGACGAGCGCACCGCCGAGGAGCGGCTGCTGCATGACGCGGTGCACGACAACCTGACCGGCCTCGCCAATCGCGAACTGTTCCTTGACCGCCTTTCGAGCGCGCTGATCCGCGCCGAGGTCGAGGAAGCGGCCCTGCCTTCGGTGTTCGTGCTCGATATCGACCGCTTCAAGCATGTGAACGACAGCTTCGGCCTCTCGGTTGGCGATTCGATCCTCCTGACCGTTGCCCGCCGGCTGTCCCGCCTCCTCAAGCCGCAGGACACGCTGGCGCGGCTTTCCGGCGACCAGTTCGGCTTTATGCTGCTTTCGGAATCGGAGCCCGAGCGCATCGCCGGCTTTGCCGACAGCGTGCGCCGCTCGCTGCGCGCGCCGATCTCGTTCGGCGACAAGGAGATCTTCCTGACCGCCTCGATCGGCATCGCCATGCATGACGGCGAGCAGCACGACCCGGCCGAGATGTACAAGGACGCCGAGATCGCGATGTATTGCGCAAAGCGCCTCGGCGGCGACCGCATCGAGGCATTCCGTCCGGCGCTGCGCCAGCATGGCGGCGACATGGTGACGCTCGAGGCCGATCTTCGCCGCGCCATCGGCCGCGAGGAGATCAAGGTTCTCTATCGCCCCGTCGTCCGGCTCGAGGACCGCACCGTGGCGGGCTTCGAAGCCGAGATCCGCTGGGACCACCCGAAGCACGGCCGCGTCCCGGCGAGCGAGTTCCTGACGCTCGCCGAACGCAACGGCTTGATGACGCCGCTCGGCCTCTTCGTGCTCGACAAGGCGGCGCGCCAGCTCTCGGACTGGCAGGAGCAGCTCGGTCCGCATGTGCCGCTGTTCGTTTCCGTCAACGTCTCCAGCCGCCAGCTGCTGCGCCACGACCTCATCAACGACGTCAAGTCGGTGCTGTCGCGCTCGGCGGTGCAGCGCGGCACGCTGAAGCTCGAATTTGCCGAGAGCCTCGTGATGGAGAACCCGGAATACGCCGTCCAGGTGCTGGCCCGCGTGCGCGAACTCGGCGCCGGGCTGACGCTCGACGATTTCGGGACGGGGCATTCCTCGCTCTCCTATCTGCAGCGCTTCCCCTTCGACACGCTGAAGATCGACCAAAGCTTCGTCCGCGGCCCGACGGCCAAGCAGAAGCGCGTGATCCTGCGCGCCATTGTCGGGCTTGCACACGACCTGCACATGGAAGTCATGGCGGAGGGCGCAGAAACCGACGACGATGCGCTCGACCTCTACGACATCGGCTGCGAATTCGCCTCCGGCACACTGTTCGGCCAGGCGATGACCGCCGCCGAGGCCGGCACGCTGCTGTTCCGCGAGGAAGAGGCGATGATCGCGTGAGCGAGACGAGAGGGGGCTGCCACGGCTTGACACGGCCCCCTCGCCTCCCTCTATTCCGCTGATGCCGCCGGACCCATTGCCGATGCCTGATCTCGCCAAGCCGCCTCTCGATATCCTCCTTTCCGCGCCGCGCGGCTTCTGTGCCGGCGTCGACAGGGCGATCCAGATCGTCGAGCTGGCGCTGAAGAAATTCGGCGCGCCGGTCTATGTCCGGCACGAGATCGTGCACAACCGCTATGTCGTCGACAGCCTGCGGGAGAAGGGCGCCGTCTTCGTCGAGGAGCTCGACGAGATTCCGGACGACGGCCAGCCTGTGGTGTTTTCCGCGCATGGCGTGCCGAAATCGGTGCCCGAGGCAGCGCGGACACGGCAGATGTTCTTCCTTGATGCCACCTGCCCGCTCGTTTCCAAGGTGCACAAGGAAGCTCAGATCCATTTCAAGCGCGCGCGCGAGATCGTTCTGATCGGTCATGCTGGCCATCCCGAGGTGATCGGCACAATGGGCCAGCTGCCGCCGGGCGCCGTCACGCTGATCGAGACGGTGGACGATGCCGCAACGTTCCAGCCGCGCGATCCCGCTTCGCTCGCCTATATCACCCAGACGACGCTCTCGGTCGACGACACCGCTGCGATCGTCAAGGTGCTTATGGAGCGCTTTCCGGCGATCACTGCGCCGCACAAGGAAGATATCTGCTACGCGACCACCAACCGTCAGGACGCCGTCAAGCGCATCGCCGCTTCCGTCGATGCGATGATCGTGGTCGGGGCGCCGAACTCGTCGAATTCCCAGCGGCTGCGCGAAGTGGCCGAGCGCGAGGGCTGCGCCGTTTCGGTCTTGATCCAGCGCGCCGCCGAGATCGACTGGGCGGCGCTCGGCGCGATCCGCCGCGTCGGCGTCACCGCCGGGGCCTCGGCGCCGGAAGTTCTGGTCGAGGAGGTGATCGACGCCTTCGCCGCGCGCTATGCCGTCAAGGTCGAGGTGGTGCAGACGGCGGAGGAGACGATCGCCTTCAACCTGCCGCGCGAACTCAGAACCGCGGCGGCCTGACCTTTCCATGGCCGTTTACACAGAAATCGCGGACGACGAGATCGACCGCTTCATCGCCGGCTACGACATCGGCGCCGTGCTCTCCTTCAAGGGCATCGCCGAGGGCGTCGAGAACTCCAACTATCTCGTCGTCACCGAGACCGGCCCCTATATCCTGACGCTCTATGAGAAGCGCGTCGATCCGAACGACCTGCCCTTCTTCATCGGCCTGATGGAGCATCTCGCCAGCCGCGGGCTGACCTGCCCACAGCCGGTGCGCAACCGTGCTGGCGAGGCGCTCGGCACGCTGGCCGGCAAGCCGGCCGCAATCGTCACCTTCCTCAAGGGGATGTGGATCCGCCGGCCGCGTGTCGATCATTGCGCCGCCGTCGGGACGGCGCTGGCCGAACTCCATCTCGCCGGCGAGGGCTTCACGCTCACCCGGCGCAACGCCCTCTCCGTTCCAGGCTGGCGGCCGCTGTTCGAGCGCTCGGCCGAGCGCGGCGACAGCGTGATGCCCGGTCTCGTCGCGGCGATCGGCGCGGAACTCGGTGTGCTCGAGGCAACCTGGCCGAAGGATTTGCCCGCCGGCGTCATCCACGCCGATCTCTTCCCGGACAATGTGTTCTTCCTGGCGAACCACCTTTCGGGGTTGATCGATTTCTATTTCGCCTGCAACGACTTCCTGGCCTATGACGTCGCGATCTGCCTCAACGCCTGGTGCTTCGAGGCTGACGGCGCGCTCAACGTGACCAAGGCGCGGGCGCTGCTCGGCGGCTACGAGAAGGTGAGGCCGCTTTCGGACGCCGAGCGAGCGGCGCTGCCGATCCTCGCGCGTGGCTCAGCGCTGCGGTTCCTGCTGACGCGGCTCTACGACTGGCTGAACGTTCCGCCGGGCGCCCTGGTGGCGCCGAAGGATCCGCTCGAATATTGGCGCAAGCTGCGCTTCCATCAATCGGTCGCGGATATCAGCGCTTATGGGATCGAGGCATGACTGACGAAGAACGCGTCCAGATCTGGACGGACGGCGCCTGCTCCGGCAATCCGGGCCCCGGTGGCTGGGGCGCGCTGCTCGTCTATGGCGGGACCGAGAAAGAGCTTTCCGGCGGCGCGGCCGAGACGACCAACAACCGCATGGAACTAAGTGCTGCCATCGCCGCGCTCAACGCCTTGAAGCGGCCGTGCAAGATCGACCTCCATACCGACTCGCAATATGTGAAGGGCGGCATCACCGGCTGGATCCATGGCTGGAAGAAGAATGGCTGGAAGACCGCCGACAAGAAGCCGGTCAAGAATGTCGATCTCTGGCAGCAGCTCGACGAAGCGCTGAAACGACATGACGTCGCCTGGCACTGGGTGCGCGGCCATGACGGCAATGTCGAGAACGAAAAGGCGGACCTGCTGGCACGGCAGGGCATGGCGCCGTTCAAGCCAGTCCGCGGCCGCCCCGCCGCCTGAGCCTCAGTTCCAGAGCCGATCGACGCCGAAGCTGTCGAACAGCGTTTCGTTCGATACGAGCGTGAGCTGATCGGTCAGCGCCTGGGCGATCAGCAGCCGGTCGAACGGGTCCCGATGCGGGTGGTCAAACTGCGCGGCGACCGCGACGTGGCGCGTGGTGATCGGCAACGGCAGGAAGCCATCGCCTGCGATTACCGACTCGATCTGATCAACGAAGGGCCCGGCGTCCGGCAGCTTGCCGAGCCGGTGCTTGGTGACGGTTTCCCAAACCGACGCAGCGCTGACATGGACACCGTCCCGGTTGGACCGGATTGCTTCGACGAGAGACGGGCCGAGCCGCGGATTGCCTGTGTTCCACCAGATCCACGCATGGGTATCCAGCAGCAATCTCACTTCGGATTGTTCCAGGCCTCGAGCTCTTCCTCGGGCAGCGGCTCGAAGAAGCGGTCATCGAGCTCGAACACACCTTTGAAGCGCCCCGGCTGTCGAACCGGCTTGTCCTCGGCGGCGAGCGGAACGATGCGGGCGACCGGCACGTCGCCGCGCATCAGGATGACCTCCTCCCCCGCCGCGGCGCGCGCCGCAAGGCGGGAAAGGTTGGTCTTCGCCTCATGCATCTTGACCCGGATCATGACGTGATCTCCGCTTAGCTAACCACTTAGCTAATCGCGAACCCCGCTTCGGGCAAGGGCAATGCGGCGCTCAGAGCAGATCGAGGATAGCGGCAGCGCCGGAAACCGTGACGCCCGGTGCGTCCTCGACATTCAGCGCCGTCACGACGCCGTCGTCGACGATCATGGCATAGCGGCGCGACCGGAGACCGAGGCCCGGCGCGATGAGATCGATATCGAGGCCGATGGCCTTGGTGAAGAGCCCGGCGCCATCGGCGAGGAACAGGATCTTGCCGTCGGCACCGGTGGCCTTGGCCCAGGCGCTCATGACGAAGTGATCGTTGACCGCGACCACGGCGATCTCGTCGACGCCCTTGGCGCGGATCGCCTCGGCCTGCTCGAGATAGCCGGGCAGATGATTGTTGTGGCAAGTCGGGGTGAAGGCGCCGGGAACGGCGAACAGCACCACTTTCTTGCCGCCGAAGATCTCGGCAGTGGTCTTCTCGACCACGCCATCGGCGGTCTTGATACGGAAGGAAGCGTCGGGCAGGCGTTCGCCGACCTTGATCGTCATGGCAGTCTCCAGGGCTCGGGGATGGGTCGTTGGGGGCAGCGTGAGGCTAGCATGGCCGCGCGCCGACGTGGAGATGGTCGCTATCAGGGGACAGGCGTCGCCGGACCGCTGGCGGCGAGCGTGAAGGCGCGCGTGGTCGCCCCATCGGGTGTGGCGAGCGTCAGTCGGACCGTGGCACCGGCGAGCGGTCCGGCGGCGGTCTTGCGGTCGACGGAGAAGCGATAGGTCGCCCTGCCCTCCCCGCTTGCCGCCCGAGCGGGCGCCGCGGCATACCAATCGGACGGCGTCTCGACGAAGAGAACGCTGCCGGTTGAGGCAGCCGTCACGACTTCGGCCTCGAATTCCGGCGCCGTATCAGGGCCGCCGACCCGGCTCAACCTCGCGATCTCGAAGGTGCCTGGCTCACCCGGCCGAGGCAGGGCATCCCGCGCCGCATCGATCACCGCCGCAGCGTCGCCATCGCGGTCGGCAGCAGGAACGTCGAGAGCGAGCGCGAGGCTGACCGGGAGGCAGATGTCGTTGCAGACGCCAAGATCCGCCTGAAGCTGCAGCCGCGCCGCCCGGGCGGGGTCGCCTGCTGCAAAGCGCACCGGCAGCGCGACGCGGTCGTGATAGACATTCGAGACCGAGAAGCCGTCGTCGTCGCGCTCGGGCGCCGGAAACTCGACGCGCGCGTCCACCGCGTTGTCCGAAGCCGAGAAGTCGAGCCGCGGCGGGATGCCGGCGTCGCCCGGGCTGCGCCAATAGGTCTTCCAGCCGGGATCGAGTTCGATCTCGATCGCCGCCTCCAGCGGTGCCTCCGGCGACGCATGGGTCGCGACAAGGCGCATCCGCACATGCTGACCTTCGACCCAGTCGCCGACCGCGGCCAGCGCAGGCAGCGGCGCGAGAAACGACGCGAGGGCCGTCAGCCGGAGAGCCCAGCGTGCCCGGACGAGGGGGACGCGAGCCATTGGCAAGCGGGTGACGGGCGGGCGCGCGTTGAGCATGACTGGGACGTCCGATGGCGGATCACCGGGCCGACGCCGGTGCGCCATCGCATCTAGCCGCGCCCGCTGCCGAGCGCCAGCGGGGGCCGCATCATTTGTTCGTGTGGCACCCGCCCGTTCGGAACGACCCGCCACGCTTTCAATTTGGGGGTGAGGTGCTAAACTTCCCTCATGAGCGAGGCGATGCCGATGCGTGCGACCGAGCACAGCTATCTGGATGGTCAGTTCCTGGTCGCGATGCCCAGCATGCAGGACGACCGGTTCGCGCGATCGGTCATCTATCTCTGCGCCCATTCCGACGAGGGCGCGATGGGGATCGTGGTCAATCAGGCGGCGCCGCAGATCGCCTTTCCCGACCTCCTGATCCAGCTCGACATCATCCCCGACGGACCCGAGATTCGCCTGCCGCGCGCCGCCAGCCGGATGATCGTGCAGCGCGGCGGACCGGTCGAGACCGGTCGCGGCTTCGTGCTGCACAGCGCCGACTATTTCGCCGAGAATTCGACGCTGCCGATCGCCGAGGACATCTGCCTCACGGCGACGCTCGACGTCCTGAAGGCGATCGCATCGGGCTCCGGACCTGAAAACGCCATGCTGGCGCTCGGCTATGCCGGCTGGGGCGCCGGCCAGCTCGAGCAGGAGATCCAGGCGAATGGCTGGCTTTCGCTCAAGGGCGACGCGCGGCTGATCTTCGATCCCGATCTCGACCGGAAATATGATCGCGCGCTCGGCTTGATCGGCGTCGATCCGCTGATGCTCTCGGCCGAGGCCGGCCACGCCTGAGCCGGTTCAGCGCGCCAGCGGCTCGTCCTTGCGCTTCAGCACGCCGCGCGCATAGGCAACGAAGACGCCGACCAGGGCCAGCGCGAGCCCGAACCACGTGATCACATATTGCAGGTGATTGTTCGGGAAGACGATGATCGTCTCTCCTCCTTGCGGCAACCCGCCAGGATTGGGCGTCGCATCGGCATCGATCGAATAGGGCGCCACCTGATCGGCCGGGAGGCCGGCGCCGCGGGCATAAAGGGCGGGTTCGCGCGCGAACCACTGATTGTCGCGGCTCATGCCGTCACCGAAGAGATGCATCGGTCGCTCCGGCCGGCGCAGCAGCCCGGTCACCGTGACATGTCCAGTCGGCTGTCCCTCGGCGCGCGTCTTCGGGTCGCGCCGTTCATCGGGGACGAAGCCCCGGTTCACATAGACGAACCAGCCTTGATCGGTCTTGAGGGGCACGAAGACCGACCAGCCGACGCCACCGATCGGCCCCTTTGGCTCGGAGAGCGTTGCATAGAGCAGCGCTTCCTTGTCGGTCAGGAAGGTGCCGCTGACCGTTACGGGCGTGAAGTCGGCCTCGGCGAGGTCGAGGCTTGGCCAGGCCGATGGTCCGGGTGCGGGGATCGGCGGAGCATGGATCCGGCTGTCGACCTGCGCGATGAGCGCTTCCTTCCAATGGAGGCGCTGCCACTGCCAGAGGCCGAGGCTGACGAGGATCGCGAACATGATCGCGCTGGCGATGGCCGGGGCGATCAGGCGGCGGATGGGCGAGCGCGTCATGGTGCCTGTCATGATCGTCCGCGCCTCATGCGGCGCCGCGCCGCGTCACTCAACCCGGCCCTGCTCGGCCTTGGTTCGATACTGGATGGCGATCATCAGGCCCTTGAGGGGCCGCAGCATGCCGATCGAGAGGCCGAGGATCAGCGGCACCCACAGGATGACATGCACCCAGAACGGCGGCTGGAAGGTGAATTCCACATAGAGCGCCAGGAAGGCGACGATGAAGCCGACGATCAGGATGACAAAGACGGCCGGACCATCGCCGGAGTCGATGAACGAGAAGTCGAGGCCGCAATTCTGGCAGGAGGGCTGCAGATCGAGGAAGCCGCGAAACAGCTTGCCTTGACCACAGCGCGGGCAGAGCCCGCGCATGCCGCTCGCCGTCGGCGACAGCGGGGGATAGAGCGCCCGGTCGGGGGCATGCTGCGGATGCGTCGCGTCCGGGTCGCTCATCGTCTCAACCTCCAGGGCGCCGCCTCGCGCCAATGCGCAAGGCGGCGCCGGCTTGATCAGGCGGCGTGGATCGGCGCGCCCCAGCCACCCCAGACATAGATGGCGAAGAACAGGAACAGCCAGACCACGTCGACGAAGTGCCAGTACCAGGCCGCCGCCTCGAAGCCGAAATGCTCCTTGGGAGTGAACTGGCCTGCCAGCGCGCGGCCGAGGCAGACAAGCAGGAAGATCGTGCCGATGATGACGTGGAAGCCGTGGAACCCGGTCGCCATGAAGAAGGTGGCGCCGTAGATGTTGCCGCCGAAGGAGAAGGCGGCGTGGCTGTATTCGATCGCCTGGACGCACGAGAAGATGAAGCCGAGCACGACGGTGCAGATCAGGCCCCACTTCAGGCCCTCGCGGTCGTTCTCGAGCAGGGCATGATGCGCCCAGGTCACGGTCGTGCCGGAGGTGAGCAGCAGCAGCGTGTTGAGCAGCGGCAGGTGCCAGGGATCGAACACCTCGATGCCCTTCGGCGGCCAATGCCCGCCGGTGAAGGCAACCCGCGCAACCTGCTTGGCCTCGTTGGCGAAGAGGCTCGCATCGAAGAAGGCCCAGAACCAGGCGACGAAGAACATCACCTCGGAGGCGATGAACAGGATCATGCCGTAGCGCAGATGCAACTGCACCACGCGGGTATGATAGCCCTGCTGGCCTTCCTTGATCACGTCGGTCCACCAGGCCGCCATGGTGTAGAGCACCATCAGCAGGCCGGGAACCATCCACAGCAGCGAGGCGCCGTGCATGTAGGAAATGCCGCCGAGCGCCATCGCGAAGGCGCCGAGCGAACCAAGGAACGGCCACGGGCTCGGATTGACGAGATGGTAGTCGTGTTGCTTGGCGTGGGCTTCAGCCATGACGTGCTCCCCGGTCCTTATCGAATTTTCGGATCCGCCGCGGCGGACCCGAGCGACGCCAGTGGCGCCGGCTTGGCCTCAACGCTCGGATAGAACGTATAGGAAAGAGTGATCGTGTCGGTGTAGCGGGAATCGACGTCGGTCGCCATCGCCGGATCGACGAAGAACGTGACAGGCATCTCGACGCGCTCGCCTGCCTTCAGCGTCTGTGAATTGAAGCAGAAGCAGGCGATCTTGTTGAAGTAGACACCGGCGGAGGCCGGCGAAACATTGAAGCCCGCCTGCCCTGTCGAGACCTCGCCGGTGCGGTTCTCGGCGATGAAATTCACATGCCCGACCTCACCGAGCCGGACGCGGATCTCGCGCTGCTCGGGGCGGAAGGCCCAGCCGATACCGTTGGCGACATTGGCGTCGAAACGGACGACGACGCTGCGGTCACTGATCGTGTCCGGCGGCGCCTCGGCGCGCTGGGTCGTGCCGCCATAGCCGGTCATCTGGCAGAACAGGCGATAGAGCGGGACCGAAGCGAATGCGGCGGCGAGCATGGCCGCGCCGAATACCGCGCTCGCAGCCGCGGTGACGGCGAAGGAGCGGCTGCGTGGACGGTTCTTCTCGGCGGGGTCGCGGTCCGGCGTGCTCATCGCTCAGAGGCTCCGGTTGGCGACATTGCCGCCGAGCTTCACGATGGTGACGGCCCAGAACAGGATCACCAGCGCGCCGAGCGCGAGGCCGATCGCGATCGAGCGGGCTCGGCGGCGGCGAAGCTGCTCCGGCGTCAGGCGAATCCCGTCGGTCACGACGGCATGCTCGGGGGCGATGGGCTCGGAGCCGTCTACCATGTCAGGCCCGCCAGCAAGGCCAGCCGCTCGACGAGCAACATGGCGAACAGCATGAAGAGATAGAAGATCGAAAAGGCGAAGAGGCGCTTGGCCGGAACCATCGTCGTGTCGCTGTCGGCCATGCGATAGACGCGCACCGCGAGGCCGACAAACACGGCTCCGAGCACCGCGGCGCATGCGCCATAGGCGGGCGAGGCGAAGCCCATGATGGCCGGCAGCACACCGACCGGGGCGAGCACCAGCGAATAGAGCAGGATCTGCCGACGCGTCTCGGCCTGGCCGGCAACGACCGGCAGCATCGGGATGCCGGCGCGGGCGTAATCATCGGACTTGAACAGCGCGAGCGCCCAGAAATGCGGCGGCGTCCAGATGAAGATCATCAGGAACAGCACGATGCTCTCGATGCTGACCGAGCCGGTGACGGCCGCCCAGGCAACGACCGGCGGAAAGGCGCCGGCGGCACCACCGATGACGATGTTCTGCGGCGTCCAGCGCTTCAGCCACATCGTATAGACGACGACATAGAAGAAGATGGTGAAGGCGAGCAGACCCGCGGCGACCGGATTGACCAAGACGGAGAGAACGCCGACCGAGAAGGCAGCGAGCGTCAATCCGAAGGCGAGCGCCTCGCTGGGCGTGACGCGGCCGGCGGGAATCGGACGGTTCGCGGTCCGACGCATCAGCCGGTCGATGTCGGCGTCATACCACATGTTGAGCGCGCCCGAGGCGCCGGCCCCGACGGCGATGCAGAGCAGGGCCGCGAAGCCGACGACCGGATGGATGCCACCCGGCGCGAGGACCATGCCGACCAGCGCCGTGAACACGACGAGCGACATCACGCGCGGCTTCAGCAGCGCGACATAATCTGCCGGGCCGGCGAGGCTGGCGGTGTCGATCCTGTCGATCTGCACGTCGGACATCAACTCAACCATTCTTGTGGTGGAGCCGGGCTGGCCCGGCTCCGTCATTCCAGGATCGGCTAGTGCTTCACGTCGCCGATGCGGGGCAGCACTTCCCACTGATGGAAGGGCGGCGGCGAGGACAGTTGCCATTCAAGCGTCGTCGCACCGGGACCCCAGGGGTTGTTCGGCGCCGGCACCTTGCGGCGGAAGGCATCGAACACGCCATAGAGGAAGATCAGCACGGCGAAGGCCGAGATGTAGGAACCGATCGACGAGACGAAGTTCCAGCCCCAGAGCGCATCCGGATAGTCGGCGTAGCGGCGCGGCATGCCGTCCATGCCGAGGAAATGCTGCGGGAAGAAGACAAGGTTCACGCCGATGAAGGTGACCCAGAAGTGCAGCTTGCCGATGCGCTCGTCATAGAGGTAGCCGAACATCTTCGGGAACCAGTAGTACCAGCCGGCGAAGATGGCGAACACGGCACCGAGCGACAGCACGTAGTGGAAATGCGCCACCACGAAATAGGTGTCCTGGAAGACGCGGTCGAGACCGGCATTGGCCAGCATGACGCCGGTGACGCCGCCGACCGTGAACAGGAAGATGAAGCCGACCGCCCAGAGCATCGGGGTGCGGAACTCGATCGACCCGCCCCACATCGTCGCGATCCAGGAGAAGATCTTGATACCGGTGGGCACCGCGATCACCATCGTGGCGGCGACGAAATAGGCCTGCGTCTCGAACGAAAGGCCGGTCGTGTACATGTGGTGGGCCCACACGACGAAGCCGACGACGCCAATCGCGACCATGGCGTAGGCCATGCCGATATAGCCGAAGATCGGCTTCTTCGAGAAGGTCGAGATGACATGGCTGATGATGCCGAAGCCGGGCAGGATCAGGATGTACACTTCGGGATGACCGAAGAACCAGAACAGGTGCTGGAACAGGATCGGGTCGCCGCCGCCCTCAGGCTTGAAGAAGGTGGTGCCGAAGTTGCGGTCGGTCAGCAGCATGGTGATCGCGCCGGCGAGCACGGGCAGCGACAACAGCAGCAGGAAGGCCGTGACCAGCACCGACCAGGCGAAGAGCGGCATCTTGTGCAGCGTCATGCCCGGGGCGCGCATGTTGAAGATCGTCGTGATGAAGTTGATCGCGCCGAGGATCGAGGAGGCACCGGAGATGTGCAGCGCCAGGATCGCGAAATCCATCGCCGGGCCGGGCTGGCCTTCGGGGCCGGAGCTCGAGAACGGCGGATAGATCGTCCAGCCACCGCCGACGCCATGCTGTCCGGCCGCGCTCGGCATGAACAGCGAGATGATCAGCAGCAGGATCGAGGGCGGCAGCAGCCAGAACGAGATGTTGTTCATGCGCGGGAACGCCATATCAGGCGCACCGATCATGATCGGAACGAACCAGTTGCCGAAGCCGCCGATCATCGCGGGCATGACCATGAAGAAGATCATGATCAGGCCGTGCGCGGTGGTGAAGGTGTTGAAGACGTAGGGGTTTCCGAAGATCTGCAGACCCGGGTTCTGCAGTTCCATGCGGATGCCGACCGACAGCGCGCCGCCGATGATGCCCGACATGATCGCGAAGATCAGGTACATCGTGCCGATGTCTTTGTGGTTGGTCGAATAGACCCAGCGACGCCATCCGGTCGGATGGTGATCGTGCGACGCCTCGGCGGCATGACTGGCCATGGCCACTCCCCTTCCTATTCACGAGGCCCGCGGACGCAACGCGCCGGGACCCACTAATCCGAGATTGTGCGGCAGCGCCGAACTCAGCGCGCCGCGACCTCCACATTGGAACCCGCAGCCGCCGGCTCGGCCGCAGAGGCGACCTTGGCGCTCGACTGGATGCTGGCGAAGAGCTGCTTATAGGCGCCCGGCAGATCGGTCTTGGCCGCGGTGACCCAGGTCTTGAACTGCTCGGGCTTCACGACGCGGATCGCGATCGGCATGAACGCGTGATTGATGCCGCACAGTTCCGAGCACTGGCCGTAATAGATGCCTTCGCGCTCGGCGAGGAACCAGGTCTCGTTGAGGCGGCCGGGGATCGCGTCGATCTTGATGCCGAAGGCCGGCAGCGCGAACGAGTGGATCACGTCCTGGCCGATGACCTGCATCCGCACGACGGTGCCGACCGGGACGACCATCTCGTTGTCGACGGCGAGCAGGCGCGGCTGGGTGGCCGGGTCCTTGATCTCGTTCTCGGGGATCATGTTCGAATCGAACGCGACCCCGTCATTGTCCGGATATTCGTAGTTCCAGTACCACTGGATGCCGGTCGCCTTGACGGTCAGCACCTTGGCCGGATCGTAGTCCTTGATGATGCGGCCGGGATCCTGCTGCGCGAACAGGAGCGAGAAGGACGGAACCGCGATCGCGATCAGGATCAGGATCGGGGCAACCGTCCAGACCACTTCGATCATCGTGTTGTGCGAGGTGCGCGAAGCGACCGGATTGGCCTTCGCATTGAAGCGGATCATCACATAGATGAGCAGCGCCAGCACGATAAGCACGATCGCGACCATGGCGATCGTGATGCCGGTGTTGAAGCTGTTGATGCGCTCCATGATCGGAGAGGCCGGCTCCTGCAGCCACATCGCCCACGGCGTCGGCTGCGCGGCGCTCGCGCCGCCCATCGTCGCGCCGAGGACCGCCGCGATCGACCCGCCGAGCTTCAAGCCCGATCCGAGACGCGTCTTCGCCTTCGTCACGTCGTCACTCCCTCTCATTCCGTCCCGGCCTCCGGTCCGCCCGAGCGTCCGGCCTCCGTTGCGCCACTTTCCACAACAGTATAGGCCGAAGGCAGGATGCTTCCACGGTGCGATTTCGGATTTTCCGATATTGCCCGAGACAAACCACATGGACCTTTACCTCGCAACGGCGGATCGTGAGAAATGATGCGGCAAATCGCGCTCGTCGCGACCATGGTTCGCTCATTCGGGCACGGCCCGGACATGCGATGAATACGGGTCCGACATGGCGCGAATCCAGGAGATCGAAGCGGTGAAGACGACCAAGTTTGACCGGCGGCGGCCGCGCCGGATGCTGCGGCTGGCAGCGCTTTTCGCGGCGCTCGCGCTCACCTTCGCGCCGCTTGTCGGCCCGGCCGGCAAGGCCGAGGCTCAGGGCGTTTCGAAGGGCATGCATGGCGATTGGGAGACCCGCTGCGACAAGCCGCCGGGCGCCCAGGAAGAGATCTGCTCGATGATGCAGTTCGTCACCGCCGAGGACCGCGACAATGTCGGCCTTTCGGTGATCGTGCTGAAGACGGCCGACAAGAAGGCCAAGGTCATGCGCGTGCTCGCGCCGCTCGGCGTGCTGTTGCCTTCGGGCCTCGGCCTCAAGATCGACCAGAACGAGATGGGCCGGGCCGGCTTCGTGCGCTGCCTTCCGGATGGCTGCCTCGCCGAGGTCATTCTCGACGACAGCCTGATCGCCAAGCTGCGCTCCGGCAAGACGGCGACCTTCGTCATCTTCCAGACGCCGGAGGAAGGCATCGGCATCCCGATCTCGCTGAACGGCTTCGGTCCAGGCTTCGACGCCCTGCCCTGACGGGAGGCGGCGATGGCACCGATTCGCTCTCCCGAGGCGCTCCGAGCGCTGTATGGCCCGCCCTCGCCGCGGTCGCTGGCCAAGCAGCTCGACCATATCGACCGGCATTGCCTGACGTTCATCGGGCTGTCGCCGTTCCTGATTCTAGCCACCGAGGGGCCGGACGGGCTCGGCGATGCCACGCCGCGTGGCGACCAGCCGGGCTTCGTCACGGTGGGCGACGCGCGCACGCTGATCATTCCCGACCGTCCGGGCAACAAGCGGATCGATTCGCTCATGAACATCGTCGAGCGACCGGGCGTCGGGCTGCTGTTCCTGATCCCGGGCTTCCTCGAGACCTTGCGCGTCAATGGCACCGCGGTGATCGACGACGATCCCGGCCTGCGCGAAGCGCACCGCACCGGCGACAGTCTGCCTGCGACCGTGCTCGTGGTCACCGTGCGGGAAGCGTTCCTGCAATGCGGCAAGGCTTTGATGCGCTCCGCGCTCTGGGACGCCGCGACCTGGCCGCAGCGGACCGAGCTGCCGACCATGGGCGAGATGCTGAAGGACCACACGCAGTCGAGCGACGCGCCCGAATCTCAGACTGCGATGGTCGAGCGCTACAAGGCGGCGCTTTATTGAAGGGTCGCCATCTCAATCCAGATCGACGAGCGCCCGCAACGACTTGATCACATCCGCCATGATCGATTCTGGCGCGCGGCCCAGCCGTTCCGCATGCGCGCCCTCGATGGTTGCGACCTTGCACGGGCGCACGACAGAGGGGGCAGGCAGTCCCGCGGCCCCGAACGTTGCGCCGAAGGCGACATCGCCCGGCCAAGGCCGGTTTTCAGCGCTGGTGATCATCACGACCCAGAGAAGCGCCCCGCTTTCGCCGACGCCACCTCTTGAAATAACGAGCGCGGGCCGGAATTGCCTGGTCGATCGATCCGTATAGGGAAATGGGACGCGGACGACATCGCCCGCGCTAAAGTCCACGATAGGCCTTCCGATCCGCTTCGCCGTCCCATTCGCCGAAGGCACTGAACGGATCGTCGCCGGTCTCGGGCGAGGCCTTTGTCAGAATGACGCGGCCGTCTTCGATCCGGTAAAGCAATTTGTCGCCTTCACCGAGCCCCAGCGCCGCGCGAACCGGCTGCGGGATTGTCGTCTGCGCCTTGCTTGTGAGCTTGCTGGTGATCATCGGCTACCTCCGCCCTTGAAAGTAAGGAATTTCCTTGTCTCGTACAAGCCAGCGCACCGCCGAACCCCGGGGGTGCGAAACGCCTTGCGATCGCCTATCTGTCTCGACACGTCCCTTCCGGAGTCTTCCCAATGGCCGATGAATCCTTGTCCATCCTCGCCCGCGCCGGGCTCGATCGCGCCGAGACGGAGGCCGTGGTCGCCGAGGCGCTCGGAGGCGCCGACGATGGCGAACTCTATCTCGAATATGCCCAGTCCGAAGGGCTCGTCTTCGACAATGGCCGCCTCTCGGGCGCGAGCTATGATGTGCGCCAGGGCTTCGGCCTCCGCGCGGTCGCCGGCGAGGCCGTCGGCTATGCCCATGCCGGCGAGGTGTCGCTCGATGCCATCCGCCGCGCCGGCGAGGCTGTCGCCTCGGTGAAGTCGGGCCATTCTGGCACGCTCGCCGAGCCGCCGGCCGGCACCAATCGCCGCCTCTATACCGACGAGAATCCTCTGGGCGCGCCGAGCTTCGCCGACAAGGTGACGCTGCTCGAAACGCTCGACGCCTATGCGCGGGCCAAAGATCCGCGCGTGCGCCAGGTCAGCGCGTCGCTGGCCGGTTCGTGGCAGGTGATCGAGATCCTGCGTCCTGACGGCACCTATCGCCGCGATGTCCGTCCGCTGGTCCGGATCAATGTCTCGATCATCGTCGGCGACGGCGACCGGCAGGAGCAGGGCTCGTTCGGCATGGGCGGGCGCGAGGGCTTCGGCCAGTTCGTCACCACCGACCGCTGGCAGTATTCGGTCGATCAGGCGCTGAGGCAGGCGCTCGTCAATCTCGAGGCGATCCCGGCGCCTGCCGGCACATTCGATGTCGTGCTCGGGCCGGGCTGGCCGGGCGTGATGCTGCATGAGGCCGTCGGCCACGGGCTGGAGGGCGATTTCAACCGCCGCGGCGAGAGCGCCTTTGCCGGCTTGATGGGCCAGCAGGTTGCCGCCAAGGGCGTCACGGTCGTCGACGACGGCACGATCGTCGACCGCCGCGGCTCGCTCTCCTTCGACGATGAGGGCACACCGACCCAGGCGACGACGCTGATCGAGGACGGCATCCTCGTGGGCTACATGCAGGATCGCCAGAATGCGCGCCTGATGGGCATGAAGCCGACCGGCAATGGCCGCCGGCAGTCCTATGCGCATGTGCCGATGCCGCGCATGACCAACACGATCATGCTCGGCGGCAACCACCAGCCGGACGAGATCCTCGCCTCGGTCAAGAAGGGGCTCTACATGGTCTCCTTCGGCGGCGGCCAGGTCGACATCACCTCGGGCAAGTTCGTGTTCGCCTCGACCGAGGCCTACATGATCGAGGACGGCCGCATCGGCGCTCCCGTCAAGGGTGCGATGCTGATCGGCAACGGGCCGGAAGCGATGCAGCGCGTCTCGATGGTCGGCAACGACATGGCGCTCGATCTCGGCATCGGAACCTGCGGCAAGAGCGGCCAGGGCGTGCCGGTCGGCGTCGGACAGCCGACGCTGCGGATCGACCAGATCACCGTCGGCGGCACCGCGCGGTAATCCGCTTCTCGAAAATTCCGCGACGCCCCCTTGCCGAAGAGCGTTCGGCGGCCAAATGACGCATGAGAAAGCCGCCTGGGGTGGCTTTTCCAAGCGCCACAGCCGCTGTTCCGGTTTTTGGGGAGGTTTCCATGTCTCGCATCGTCGCCGTCCTGCTCGGCATCGCGACCACGATGGCCGGCCTCGGCGCCGCTTCGGCAGCACCTGCAATCACCGGCGTCTGGTCGCGCGGCGACGGCAATGCCCGCGTGCGCATCGAGCCGTGCGGACCTCATTATTGCGCCACCAATATCTGGGTGAAGCCCGGCCGCTCGAACGAGGCAGTTGGCGACACGCTGGTGATGATGGTGAAGCCGGAGAGCGACGCCCGCCTCGCCGGAAAGGCCTATGACCAGCGGCGCAAGCTCACCTATTCGATGGAGATCGCCGTGAAGCCGGCGCTGCTCACCAGCCGCGGCTGCCTCCTCGGCGGTCTCGCCTGCACATCGATGAACTGGACGCGGATGGATTGAGCGCAGACGGACAGCAGCCGGCCGCGCCTTCAACCGCTGATCGGGTCAGCCTGCCGGCTCGGCCGCGCGCCCTGTGCCGAGACGCGTGAGCGCGACGAACAACCCCGACGCAGCCACGGCGAAGACAGCCATGCTGAGGCTCATGGCGCTGCCGCCGAGGATCGGGATCAGCAGCGCGACGAGCGCGGATGACAATGCGCCAGCGGCCATCTGGGCCGAATTCAGCACGGCCGAAGCGATGCCGGCGAGATGCGGCATCGGCTGCAGGGCGCGATGCGACGCATTGGTCAGGATCAGTCCGATGGCGAAATTATTGACCAGCAGCAGAGCCACCACGGCCGGCACGCTGCGACTGCCCGAGAGCGTCACCGCCAGGAGCAGGGCGACCGCAGCCAGCATGAGCGCGAAGCCGACAGCCATGACATGGCCGTCATTGACGCCCCGGCCAGTGAGGCGACTGTTCAGCATCGTGCCCATCATCATCCCGAGAACGGGGACGGCGAAGAGATAGCCATAGGTGGTCGCCGAGACGCCGAGAACGTCCATGAACAGCATCGACGAACCGGCGATGAACGAGAACATGACGCCGAAGCAGAGTGCGCCGAGCACCGAGAAGCCAAAGCCGGTCGGGCTGCTCAGCACTTCGCGATAGCTCGCCAGCAACTGGCGCGGCGCGAGCGCATAGGGATTGCGCGCCCGGATGCTCTCGGCGACGCCGAACGTCACGGCCGCCAGAAGGATGAGGGCCGCCCCGGCCATCGCGACATAGACGCTGCGCCAGCCGAACGCGACGAGGATGACGGCGCCCAGCGTCGGCGCGATCATCGGCATCAGGCCGAGGATCAGCATGACATAGGACAGCTTCCGCCGGGCTTCGGCGCCTTCATAGAGGTCGCGCACGATGGCGAGGGCCAGAACCGATGCGGACGAGGCTGCAATGCCCTGCAGCAGTCGCCCGGCGAGGAGCCCGGTCAGCGAAGGCGTCAGGCTGCAGAGCACCCCGGCGAGGACATAGAGCAGCAATCCGGCGATCAGAACCGGGCGGCGCCCGAAGCGTTCCGAGAGCGGCCCGTAGACCAGCGGCCCCAGCGCATAGCCGATCATGAACAGGCTGAGATTGATGGCGACAGCCGATTGGGTCGCGCCGAGCGCCGCCGCCGTCGCGGCATAGGACGGCAAGGCGATGTCGGTCGAGATCGGCGCCATGGCGGCAAGCCCCGCGAGCAGCACCGTGAAGGCGACTGAATTCGGTTTCAACATGACGTTCATCCGGAACGGCGGACAGCCGCGGGGTGGGATCGGAAGGGCCGATCATCCTCAGCGGACGAACAGGCGCTTCCCGTCCGGGGACGTCGCGGTCGTCAGGCTGACTGTAAGTGACGTATTTTACAATACGTCACTTTGCAAGCCCCGAATGAAGCGATGCAATGAGAAAATCGATCATTCGGTCCAGCCGGGCGAACAGGACGGCGCGTTCGGCATGCTGGATCAGCAGCGGATGGCTCACGCCGGCGATGCAGTCGAGAAGGACATCGACGAGGACGACAGGGTCGCCGGATCGGGCGAAGGCGCCGTTCGCCTGGCCGGCTGTCAGGATCGCCAGCAGACCTTCCTGCAGCGCTGCGTCGAAATCGCGAACCGATTGGGGCTGCGTCGTCATCGCGTGAATGACGATCTCGAAGATGTGCGGATTGCCCTCGCTGTTCGCGAGATGGCACTCCAGCAGGACCTCGGCGAACCGGCGGAGACGATCAGGCGGCGCGAGATCGGCGGGGATAGCGGCCAGGGCATCGCGGATCAGCGCGAGATGGATCGCACTGATCGCCTCGGCCAAGGCGGCCTTGGAGGAAAAATGCTTGAAGACGTTGGCCGGCGACATGTCGAGCGCGACGGCGATGTCTGCGATGGACGTCTTGGCATAGCCCGCCGTTCGGAAGAGATCCTGCGCCTTGGCCAGGATCTCCGCCTTCGTCTCGGCGCCCGGCCGGCGCGGTCGTCTCGCCACGCGTCTCTCCTGCCGCCTGTTCAGGGATAGAGTCGCTCGCGCTGCCAGGCGCCCTCGCCCGGCACGGCACGGCGGAAGACGACGCGGTCATGCAGGCGGAAGGCGCCATCCTTCCAGAACTCGATCTGCAGCGGCAGGATGCGGAAGCCCGACCAATAAGACGGCCGCGGGACTTCGCCGAGCGGATAGCGCGCGGCCACCGAGGCGACTGCCTTTTCGAGCGCGAAGCGCGATTCGAGCGGCCGTGACTGCTGCGAGGCCCAGGCACCGAGCCGGCTGTGGCGCGGCCGCGAAGCGAAATAGGCATCCGCTTCCTCGGCCGTGACGAGCGCGACCGGCCCGCGGATCCGCACCTGACGGCGCAGCGATTTCCAGTGGAACAAGAGCGCCGCCTTGGGTTGGCCCAGAAGCTCCTGTCCCTTGGCGCTCTCGTAATTCGTGTAGAAGACGAAGCCGTGTTCGTCGAAATCCTTCATCAAGACCATGCGCACATCCGGCAGGCCGTCGCCGTCGACGGTCGCCAGCGCCATGGCGGTGGGATCGTTGGGTTCGCTCTTCTCAGCCTCCAGCAGCCAGCCTGCGAACAGGCTGAACGGGTCGGTCGCGTCCGTGAAGTCACTCATCCTTAACCCAATTTCCCCGATGCTGCGGCCGATGCCCGAGGGGCCGAGCATGCCGCGACTGACTAGACATATAGCGGGCACCAGCCCCTTTGCCAGCCACGCGCCGCGCGGGCCGCTGCGCGACGCCTCGCGCAAGGCGAGCGACGGCCGGCGCGCTGTCTTTGCCGGGCCTGCTCCTTCGATGCGGGCGAATCACCCCGCCCGATGCCCGGAGCAGGCATGAGGCGCACGCCCCTGGCCCTTGTCGCGCTGCTTCTGCTCGCTGGCGGAGCACTTAATGGCTGCGGCCTGACGCCGTTCGGCAATGACGGCGTCGACCGCGTCACGACCGGATCGATCACCCCAGTGGCGACACCATCCCCGGTCCCTGCGTCGCCCGCGATGCCACCCGCCATCGTCGATGCCCTGGCGGACAGCGACTGGCAGGTGATTCGCGCCAGGGCGGCGAGCGACCTCGCGACGGCGGCGAACGGCGCCGTGATCGACTGGAGCAATCTCGATACCGGCAACAGCGGCACGATCGCTCCCCTCGCCGATCCGAAGAAGAGCGGCGCGCTCAGTTGCAGGGCCTTCGCGCTCACGGTCAGCGACGTGCGCGGCATTCGCCGCTATCATGGCGACGCATGCCGATCGGCCAGCGACGAATGGCAGCTGTTCAACATGACGGCCGACGACAAGACGCTGCTCTGAGTGCCGGGAGCCGGACTGGAATCAATTCCTAGATCCTCCTATATGACGAGGAGATCCCGGGTCTTCGGACCGGGACCGAATTCTGCCCGCCGAGGGGGTATTCATGCGAGATCCATATGATGTGCTCGGCGTCGCCAAGACGGCGAGCGAAGCTGAAATCAAGAAGGCGTTCCGGCGCCTCGCCAAGACGTCGCATCCTGATCGCAACAAGGACGACCCGAAGGCGCAGGATCGGTTTGCCGAGCTCAACTCCGCCTATGAGATCGTCGGCGACAAGGAGAAGCGCGAAAAGTTCGATCGCGGCGAAATCGGCGCCGACGGCAAGCCGCGCTTCCAGGGCGGCGCCGGGTTCGACGATTTCCAGGGCTTCACCTCGCGCGGGCCGCGTCCCGGCCCCGGCGCGCAGAGTTTCCGCTGGTCGAGCGACGGCGGCGCCACCGACGACGATATCCTGTCCGAGATTCTCGGCGGCTTTTCCTCGCGCGCCGGTTTTGGGGGGCGTCGCGCCGGACCGCGTGCCCAGCCGCAGCGCACGCCCGGCGAAGACGTCAATGCTTCGGTTGCCGTGACGCTCGAGCAGATCGTGCGCGGCGACAAGGTCCGGGCGGAACTGCCGACGGGGCGAACGCTCGAAGTCGCCATCCCGCCCGGCACGCGCTCGGGCAAGCAGATCCGCCTGCGCGGCCAGGGCTGGGCAAGCCAGGACGGCGGCCCGGCCGGCGACGCAATGGTGATGGTCGACTTCATCCCGCATCCGCTCTTCAAGGTCGAAGGCGACAATCTGCGGCTCGATCTGCCGGTGTCGCTCGATGAAGCCGTGCTCGGCGCCAAGGTGCGCGTCCCGACGCTCGGCGGTTCGGTGACCATGACCGTGCCGGCGGGATCAAATGGCGGCCGGCTTCTCCGATTGAAAGGCAAGGGCCTGCCGACGGTGACCGGCGGCCATGGCGACCTCATGGTCGCGCTGCGCCTGATGCTGCCGGAGACGATTGATCCGGAATTCGAGGCCCTGATGCAGCGCTGGCGTGCCAGCGGCCGTTACTCGGCGCGCGGTCCGGAATACGACGTCTGATGCGTCAGGGACGCGGCGCGGCGGCGCGGGCGAGACGGTCGCGGATCGCCTCGCCGAGTCCCTCGTCGGGGATCGGGGCCACGGCGATCGATGGTGCGAGGCCGTCGAGACGCCGCAGCGCCGCAAAGAGGCCGGCGGCCGCTTCGACGAGATCGCCGCGCTCGCTCAGATTGACGATCGCCGCGGCCTCGCTCGCACCTCTCGGCAAACTAGGTCCGAAAGCGATCAGCGCTTCGCCCGGCAAGACCGACGTGACATCGAGGCGGACGCTCGCGGACGGCGCGTAGTGCGAGGCGAGCTGGCCCGGTGCGACCGGCGCATCGGGATCGTCCGGCTGGACGGCGACCAGCTTCGTCCCGGCGATCGCCTCGATCTTTGCCCGCGGAACTCCGCCGGCCCGCAGCAAATGGACGATGCCGTCGACGACGCGAAGAATGGTCGATTCGACGCCGACCGCACTCGGCCCGGCATCGAGGATCAGCGGGACCACACCGCCGAGATCGGCCTCGACATGGGCTGCCGTGGTCGGGCTGACATGGCCGGAACGATTGGCGCTCGGCGCCGCGAGCGGTCCGCCGAAAGCCGCGAGCAGGGCATGAGCCGCCGGATGCGCCGGCACGCGGATCGCCACCGTGTCGAGCCCGGCCGTGGCGAGATCGGAGAGGCCGGCATCGGTCCGCTTCGGCAGGACCAGTGTCAGCGGTCCCGGCCACAGCGCCTCGGCGATCTGCCGCGACAGCGGATCGAACACCGCCAGCCGCTCGGCGGCGGCGATGTCCGCGACATGGGCGATCAAGGGATTGAAGCGCGGCCGGCCCTTGGCGGCATAGATGCGGGCGACCGCCTCGCCATTGCGAGCATCGGCGGCAAGGCCATAGACCGTCTCGGTCGGCATCGCGACAAGGCCGCCTTCCGTCAGCACAGCCACGGCGGCGCGGATCGCCGCCGCGTCGAAGGCAGACCTGATCATCGCGTGTTCCGCATCCTGCTCGTTCAAACGAGCCTTCAAGAGACCAGCGGCGCGGTGCCGTCAAGCCGGACGCGGCGACGTGATGCCGCAACGGGACCGATTCGGCATTGCGAGGGCGCCGATCCGCCTGCGGGGCTCGCTGTGCCCGGCCGCGGCTGCTATGAACGAAGGCCCGGCAAGCGGCGGCCGGACGGCATGCGAGGCGAATACCCATGGCGACGCTCCTGATCGGCAGCCCGATCTTCGCCCGGCACATCGTCCCCTTCGGTCATCCCGAACGGCCGGAACGCATCGTCGCTGTCGAGGCTGCGCTCGCCGAACCCGGCTTCGACGCCTTGCTGCGCGAGCGCGCCGAGATGGCCGACGAAGCGATGATCACGCTCTGCCATCCTCTGTCGCATCTCGAGATGCTGCGCCATGCCAGCCCCTCGGAAGGGATGGGACGGCTCGACGCAGACACCATCATGTCGCCGAAGACGCTCGAGGCCGCGCTGACGGCGGTCGGCGGCGCCTGCCAGGCGGTCGATGCGGTCATGGGGGGCCGCGCCGCAAACGCCTTCTGCGCCATGCGCCCGCCGGGTCACCACGCCGAGCCGGAGCGCGCCATGGGCTTCTGCTTCTTCAACCAGGCGGCCATCGCCGCGCGTCATGCGCAGCGCCGCCATGGCGCCGAGCGCGTCGCGATCGTCGATTGGGACGTGCATCACGGCAACGGCACGCAGGCGATCTTCTGGGACGATCCCTCGGTGCTCTACTGCTCGACCCACCAGATGCCGCTTTATCCCGGCACCGGCGCCGCGTCTGAAACAGGCGCCGGCAATATCCTCAACGTGCCGCTGGCGCCGGGCTCGGGCGGCGACGACTTCCGCGCCGCCTTCGCGGACAAGATCCTGCCGGCGCTCGATGCCTTCCGTGCCGACCTCATCATCATCTCCGCCGGCTTCGATGCGCATTGGCGCGATCCGCTCGGCGGGCTCGAACTGCATGAAGAAGACTTCGCGCTCGCAACCGAGCAGTTGATGGAGAGGGCCGATCGCGACGGCGGCGGCCGCATCGTCAGCATCCTCGAAGGCGGTTACGACCTGAAGGGCCTCGCCGGCTCCGTCACGGCGCATGTCAATCGGCTGATGGCCGTGTGAGATGCGTCCGGCCGGGCGCGGCTCAGTGCAGCCAGCCCGGGAAGAGCTTGCCGAGGGAGCTGACGATCATCTCCATCGCGATCGAGGCGAGGACGAGGCCCATCAGCCGCCGCGTCAAGCTGAGCACCATCGGCGACAGCCAGCGGCCGAGCAGCGGCGCGAGGACCAGCACGACCGAAAAGAACACCAGATAGGCGATGAGAACGAGGGCATAGACGAGACCGGTGCCCTGCTCACCGGCGGTCTGCGCGAAGACGATGATCGTCGCCATCGTGCCGGGCCCGAGCGTGATCGGGATGCCGAGCGGATAGATGCCGACGCTCGCCGCCTCGGCGAAGTCCTTCTTTTCGGCGGGCGTGCCGGCCTGCGAGGGGTGGTCTTCGCCATTCAGCATCGACAGCGCGATGAGCAGCACGATCAACCCGCCGGCGAGGCGGAAATGAGGAATATCGATGCCGAAGACCTTGAGCAGCAGATGGCCGGTCAGCGCGCAGACGGCGCTGCCGATCGCCACGGTGACCAGCATCGCGCCGAGCGTGCGCCGATTGGCGGCCTGATCCTGGCCTGCCGTCAGCGCGAGGAAGACCGGCAGCGTCGTCAGCGGATTCATGATCGCGAACAGCGCGGCGAAGAACTCCGTCCCGAATATCCAGTCCATGCGCCCTCGCCCCACTGCCGCGCTCGCCGGGCCACACTAACCCGATCCGATGCCGGCGATCCATGGCCAGTGCTTGCGTCCGCCGCCGCGATGGCGGAAAACATGACGACGCCAAGGGAGAACGAACCATGACCGAAACGGCCACGCCGATCGCCAGCCTCTCCTTCGAGAAGGCGCTGGCCGAGCTCGAGTCGATCGTCGGCCATCTCGAGCGCGGCGATGTTCCGCTCGAGGAATCGATCCGCATCTATGAGCGCGGCGAGGCGCTGAAGAAGCATTGCGAGGCTCTTCTCGCGCAGGCCGAGGCCAAGGTGGAGAAGATCCGCACCGGCGCCGGCGGTCAGCCGATCGGCACGGAACCGCTCGACGTCGAGGGTTGAGCCGCGCATCCCGGCCGGCTGCCCGGCCTCGGAGGCGCTCGTAACAGCGTCATCCTTGAACGGTGCGTCGCCATCACCGATCCTTTCCAGGGCCCGGCTGCGGCGCCATCTTCGAGGCGTGGAAGCCTTTCAAGGAGTGCAGCAGCCATGAGCGGCCCGGACGACAAGGACCCGATCTTCGGGGATGCAGCATCGAGCGACGCCATCGACCTCGTGGTCGTGCCGCGAACCGCCGATATCGGCGGGTTCCTGGTGCGCCGCGCCTTGCCGACCGCCAAGCGCCGCATGGTCGGCCCCTTCGTCTTCCTCGACCAGATGGGCCCCGGCGAGTTCCCCTCCGGCGAGGGGCTCGATGTGCGGCCGCATCCGCATATCGGCCTCGCCACCGTCACCTATCTGTTCGATGGCGAGATCATCCATCGCGATTCGACCGGGGTCGAGGCGGCCGTGCTGCCCGGCGACGTCAACTGGATGACGGCCGGACGCGGCATCGTGCATAGCGAACGATCGAGCGACGCCTTCCGCCACCGCGCCAATGACCGCCGCATCTCGGGGCTGCAGACCTGGGTCGCGTTGCCGAAGACGCATGAGGAGATCGCGCCCGCCTTCCATCACCATGACGGAGCAAGCCTGCCCGAGATCGAGGCCGGCGGCGCAAGAGTGCGCCTCATCATCGGCGAGGCCTGGGGCGAGACGTCGCCGGTCGAGACCTTCAGCGACACGATCTATGCCGAGTTGCTGCTGCAGCCGGGCAGCAGCGTGCCGATCGACGCCGCGCATGTCGAGCGGGCGCTCTATCTGTTCGAAGGCGAGATCGAGATCGCCGGCGACGTGTTCGAGCCTGGCCGGCTGCTGGTGCTGCGCCCCGGCGACCCGATCACGGTGCGTGCGCGCAGCACGGCCCGGCTCCTGCTCGTCGGCGGCGCGCCGATGGACGGCCCCCGCCACATCTGGTGGAACTTCGTCTCGTCCTCGAAGGAGCGGATCGAGCAGGCGAAGGCCGACTGGAAACAAGGCCGCTTCGACAAGGTGTTCGGCGACGAGAACGAGTTCATCCCGCTGCCGGAGTGAGAGATCGGGGCCAGCTCGGCGGCACCATCGATCCCTCGTGGAGCGCCGGCGCTGCCGCAAAGTTGGCGCCCGTGACGGAAATTGATGCTTCTCCGGCGGGCTTCTCCAGCGAACACTGGGGAGACCACACCATCGGGGACTGCCCTCATGCTCACCACGCGCCAACCCGTCCTCCGCCGCTTCTGGTATGCGACGCATCGGCTTGCCGACCTCGCCGACGGACCGAAGCCGTTCACGCTGCTCGGCGAGAAGATCGTGCTGTTCGTCGACAGCAAGGGCGAGCCGGCCGCGCTGATGGACCGCTGCTGCCACCGAACGGCGCGGCTTTCCAAGGGTTGGTGCAAGGGCGACCTCATCGTCTGCGGCTATCATGGCTGGGCCTATGACCGCAGCGGCGCGCTCATCGAGGTGCCGCAGTTCTCGCCGGAGCAGATCGTGCCGCGCATCGGCGTCCACGCGTTCCGCTGCGTCGCGCGCTATGGCTATGCCTGGGTCTGCCTCGGGGAGCCGCTCGCCGACATCCCGGTCGTTCCCGAGGACGCCGATCCAAGCTATCGCCGCATCCAGCAGTTCCATGAGGACTGGAAGACAGCGCCGCTCCGCTTGATGGAGAATTCGTTCGACAACGCGCATTTCTCCTTCGTGCACAAGTCGACCTTCGGCCAGATCGACCAGCCGGTGCCCGAGAAATACGCGATCACCGAAACCGACTACGGCTTCGAGGCCGAGACGATCGTCGCCATCAACAATCCACCGGCCGCGCACCGGATCACCGGCAGCACCGCGCCGACGACGCGGCGGCACATGCGCAACAAGTGGTTCATGCCCTTCTGCCGCCGGCTCGACATAGAATATCCCTCGGGTCTCCGGCACATCATCTTCAATTGCGCGACACCGGTCGACGACGGCACTCTCCGTCTTGCGCAGATCCTCTATCGCAACGACAGCGAAGCCGATTGCCCCACGGACGCGCTGATCGCCTGGGACGCTGCGATCCTCGAGGAAGACCGCGACATCCTCGAAGCGACCGATTTCGACGCGACGATCGACATGAAGCGCAAGGTCGAGGCGCATATGCCGTCCGACAAGCCCGGCATGATCATGCGCCGCCGCCTGCTCGACCTCTTGCGCGCGCATGGCGAGGAGGAGGCCTCTGAGGCGAAACCGGCGGTCGCGCTGCCGGAGATGCCGGCCTTCGCGATGAGCGGCGAGGCCGGGCTCTAGGTCCCTTGCGCCTCATGCCGCCACGTCCGTCCGTTCAAAGCGGGCGCGCGTCATGCTGACTGCGGCCGCGACCGCCGCGCAGATGCCGCCCACGACCAACGCGACATTCGGCGCACTGGCAAGCTCCACCGTCTGGAACAGGATCGACATTGCGATGGCGCCGAGCGTCTGGCCGAGCAGGCGCGCGGTGCCCTGCATCGCGCCAGCCGCGCCGCTGCGGGCCTTTGGAGCGGATAGCAGCAGGATGCGGTTGTTCGGCGTCTGGAACAGGCCGAAGCCGGCACCGGCGAGGATCGTCCCGGCCAGGAAGGCGATGCCGCGCGGGTCGACCGGGGCGAGGCCGGCGATCAAGAGGCCGATGGCGAGCAGCCCGCCGCCGATCGCGCAGAGCCACGCCGTCTTGAAGCGATCCGCCAGCCGTCCCGAAATCGGCGCCATGACGATCGTCGCGACCGGCCATGGCATCATGTAGAGCCCGGCCTGAACCGGGCTCATGTTCAGCGTGTGCTGCAGATAGAAGGGCAGAGCGACATAGCTCAGCATCTGGCCGCTGAAGCAGGCGACCGAGGCGATGACCGCCACGCGGAAGGCCGGCCCGGCCAGAAGATCGGTCGGCACGATCGGCGCCGCGCTCCCGCGTTCGAGGAACAGGAGCACGACCAGGCAGGCGACTGCGCCGCCGACCAGAAGGGAGCCGGAGGCCGGCGCGGTGGCGATCCGGTCCGCGCCGGCGAAGAACAGGATGAACATCAACGCATTGGCGACCAGCGCGGCGATATTCAGCGGCCGCGGGGCGCCGTCCCGGCGAACGAGCAACCGGCCGGAGAGCAGCACGACGATGCCTATCGGGATGTTGACGGCGAAGAGCCACGGCCAATGGGCAACGGAGAGGATGGCGCCCGCGACGCCCGGCCCCGCCGCCGATGAGATTGCGATCGTCATGGCGTTGAAGCCGATGATCGTGCCGAGCATGCGCTGCGGCACGGCGAAGCGCAGGTTCATCGCCGCCAGCGCCATGATCGCGCCGGCGCCGAGGCCCTGCACGAACCGGGACGCCACCAGCACCTCCAGGCTTCCGGCGAAGGCGCAGGCCGCAGAAGCCGCCGTGAAGACCGCGACGCCGATCAGGAAGACCCGCCGCGGGCCATAGATCTCGCCGAGCGCGCCGCAGGGCAGAAGCGCGACGAGCACGGCGATCTGGTAGCTCGATACGACCCAGACCGTGTCGCTGGGATGCGCGCCGAGCGAAGCGGCGATCGAAGGCAGCGCGACATTCGCAATGGCACCGTCCAGCACGACGAGAACGAGCGTCATCAGAAGGACGCCGACGGCCCCATAGCGCTGTGGCACGGGCAGCCCGTCCGTTGCGGCAGCGGAAGGATGGGACACTCGTGCGGGAGATGCCAGTGACATGGAATGCGCTCGGTTCGTTAGGTTGCCATATCAATACCGCCTGGATCGTCAATTGCACCAGACGCAACGACGTCAACCGACCCTTGCGTCCGACGCCCTGCGTGCATAGACAGGAGCCATGCGGGATCTCGATCTCAACCTTCTGGTCGCGCTGGATGTGCTGCTCAGGGAGCGCAGCGTCTCGGCCGCCGCACGCGCGCTCGGCCTCAGCACGTCCGCCATGAGCCGGACATTGTCGCGATTGCGGGCGACGCTTGGCGATCCGATCCTGGTTCCGGCCGGCCGCGCCATGGTGGCGACGCCGCGCGCCGAGGCCATTGCCGATGACGTGCGTACGCTGACGCGCGCGGTCGAGGCGGTCCTGAGCCCGCCTGGAGAGATCGACGTTCGCGCGCTGCGCCGCGACTTCACCATCCGCGCCAACGAAGCCTTCGTGCAGATCCACGCCGCCCGCCTGAGCGAGGCTGCCACGAGCGTCGCGCCCGGCGTCAGGCTCCGCTTTGCGCCAAAGCCGAACAAGGCGATCCAGCCCCTGCGCGATGCCACTGTTGATCTCGATATCGGGGTGATCGAAGGCGACGGCGGGGAATTGCGCGGCCAGGCCCTGTTCGAGGATCGCTTCGTCGGCGTGGCGCGGAAGGGGCATCCTCTCCTGGATGGTGGCCCGGTGACGGCAGAGCGCTATGCCGCTTGCGACCATGTCGTGTCCTCCCGGCGCGGTTCCTTTACCGGACCGGTCGACGAAGCCCTCGTGGAGATGGGTTTGTCGCGGCGGATCAAACTGATGGTGGCGAGCTACCCGGCCGTTCTCGCCGTTGCCGCCGCATCCGATCTGGTCGGGCTGGTGCCACGCTCCTATTGCGATGCCGACGTGACGGGACGAGCGCTGATGTTCGAGTTGCCGGTCGTGACGCCTCGCTTCACCATCGCGCAGACCTGGCATCCGCGCATGGACGCGGATCCCGGCCATCGCTGGCTGCGCGCCTTGATTTTCGACGCCTTCCGCCCGAAGTCATCGGTGACCGCGGCCTCTAACGATCAGGCCAGCGGCGCGTAGTCGATCTCGAGGAAGTCCTCGACCTCCCGCAGCCAGCGATCGCGAACAAAAGCAACATGGTCCGGATGGGTGTTGTAGCCGTCATAGGCGGCCTGATCGGCGAACTCCATCGAGAAGCCGTAATCGAAGCCGTTCTTGGGACTGACTTGGCGCAGGCGTTCAAAGGCAGTGACGCCGGGTATGGCCGCGAGGCAGACGGCATCGGCAAGGAACGCGGCCTCGGCGGCGGATCCCTTGGGATGGCGGAGACGGAAGGCTACGGTGTGGCGGATCATCCCGATGTCTCCAATGGGCAAGGCGGCGAGCTTAGCCGATCCGCCCGGCCCCTGCGACGCGCAACCGCGGGCAGTCATCGACACTTTCATCCCGCCTTGCGATATGCTTGCTGCGACGCCGTTCACAGAGGGCTAAACGCCGCCGTTCCGTGCGTTGCGCGCCGATCCCGCGTCGTGTAACCGTGTCTGATGGAAACCGTTTCGACCCGAAATGACCGGTAAGCTCGACACGCCCCTCCTCGACACTGTGGCCAATCCGCAGGATCTGCGGCAGCTTCCCGAGAGTTCGCTCGTCCAGCTGGCGGAGGAGTTGCGCGCCGAGACGATCAATGCCGTCTCGGTGACCGGCGGCCATCTCGGCGCCGGGCTCGGCGTGGTCGAACTCACCGTCGCGCTGCATTATGTCTTCGACACCCCGCGCGATCGCATCATCTGGGACGTCGGGCACCAGGCTTATCCCCACAAGATCCTGACGGGGCGGCGACGCCGCATCCGCACGCTCCGGCAGCCGGGAGGCCTCTCGGGCTTCACGCGCCGCGCCGAAAGTCCGTTCGATCCGTTCGGCGCCGCCCATTCCTCGACCTCGATCTCGGCCGGGCTGGGCATGGCGGTGGCGCGCGACCTCTCGGGCAGCGACAACGCCGTCGTCTGCGTCATCGGCGACGGCGCGATGTCGGCCGGCATGGCCTATGAGGCGATGAACAATGCGGGCGCGCTGCGCTCGCGTCTCATCGTCATCCTCAACGACAACGACATGTCGATCGCACCGCCGGTCGGCGCCATGTCGGCCTATCTCGCGCGCCTGGTCTCGGGCCGCGCCTATCGCTCGATCCGCGAGGTGGCGAAGCAGCTGGCGAGCCACCTGCCGCGCTTCTTCCACGACAAGGCGAAGCGGACCGAGGAGTATGCCCGCGGCTTCCTCACCGGCGGCACGCTGTTCGAGGAACTCGGCTTCTATTATGTCGGCCCGATCGACGGCCACAACCTCGATCACCTTCTGCCCGTACTCCGCAATCTCCGCGACGCTCCCGACGGCCCGATCCTGCTGCATGTCGTGACGCAGAAGGGCAAGGGCTATGCGCCGGCCGAGGCCGCGGCCGACAAGTATCACGGCGTCAACCGCTTCGACGTGATCACCGGCAAGCAGGCCAAGGCGACCCCGAACGCGCCGAGCTATACCCGCGTCTTCGCCGACAGCCTGATCGCCGAGGCGACGCGCGACGACAAGGTGGTGGCGATCACCGCCGCGATGCCGTCTGGAACTGGGCTCGATCTCTTCGGCGAGGCCTTTCCGACGCGCACCTTCGATGTCGGCATCGCCGAGCAGCATGCCGTCACTTTCGCCGCCGGCCTCGCCGCAGAGGGCTACAAGCCGTTCTGCGCCATCTATTCGACCTTCCTGCAGCGCGGCTACGACCAGATCGTCCATGACGTGGCGATCCAGAAGCTGCCGGTGCGGTTCGCCATCGATCGTGCCGGTTTCGTCGGCGCCGACGGCCCGACCCATGCCGGTTCGTTCGACACCGGCTTCCTGACCGCACTGCCCGGCATGATCGTGATGGCCCCTTCGGACGAGGCAGAGCTGGTGCACATGGTCGCGACGGCGGTCGCGATCGACGATGCGCCCTCCTCCTTCCGCTATCCGCGCGGCGAGGGCATCGGGATCGATCTTCCCGCCCGCGGCGAGGTGCTGCCGATCGGGCGCGGCCGGATCGTCAAGGAAGGCTCGAAAGTCGCCATCCTTTCCTTCGGCACTCGGCTCGCCGAGGCGCTGAAGGCGGCGGAAGAACTCGAGACTTACGGCTTGCCGACGACGGTCGCCGATGCCCGCTTCGCCAAGCCGCTCGATACGAAACTCGTGCTCGACCTCGCGCGCAACCATGAGGTTCTGATCACCGTCGAGGAGGGTGCGACCGGCGGCTTCGGCGGGCAGGTCCTGTCATTCCTCGCCGGAGCCGGAGCCTTCGACCGGGGCCTGCGCATACGCACGCTGGTGATGCCCGATTTCTTCGTCGAGCAGGACAAGCCGGAAGCCATGATCGGCCGCAGCGGGCTCGACGCACGCGGCATCGTGGCGACGGTGTTCGAGGCGCTCGGCCGCGATGTCGAGGCAGCAGCGATCCGCAGGGCCTGAGCGGCAGAGGGGCCGCATCTCATCGGCAGATCGTGATTTGGCGCGACCGCGGCCAAGAGGCTATGTCTCGCGCATGAGCACGCCCCCGAAAGCCCGAGCCGCCAAGCATCCGTCCCCGTCCTCTGCGCTACGCGCCGGCAAAGGGGGCTCGCCGCTGCGCATCGTTCGCCTGCTGCTCTGGCTCGCGGTTGCCGGCGCGATCGGCGTCATCGCCGCACTCGCCTGGCAGGCCGAGACGGGCGGGCGGACAATGGCGAGCACGATCGGCGGCCCATTCAGCCTCATCGACCAGAAGGGCGAGCCGGTCACCGAAACGGCCCTGCAGGGCCACCCCTCGCTGATGTTCTTCGGGTATACCTTCTGCCCCGACGTCTGCCCGACCACGCTGCTCGCTGCCTCGAACTGGCTGAAGGCGCTCGGACCCGACGGCGACCGCCTCAAGGTCTATTTCGTTACCGTCGACCCCGAGCGCGATACTGTCCAGCAACTCGGCAATTATCTGCAGGCCTTCGATCCGCGGATCACCGGCCTGACCGGCCCACGCGCGGCGCTCGATCCGATGCTGAAGGCCTATCGCGTCTATTCGAAGAAGGTCGGCGACGGCGAGGATTATGCGATGGACCACACCGCCGCCGTCTACATGCTCGACGCCAAGGGCGACCTCGTCGGCACGCTGGACTATCAGGAGGACGACGCCACCGCGCTCGCCAAGCTGAAGCGGCTCATGGCGGGCTAGGATTCTTGGGCGAGAATCTCCCAACGGCCGACGTTGCCGCCCTTCAGGGCTTCGCGGCATCCTCGTCATAGGCCATGAAGCGGATGATTCGCCAAACGCCGTCGGGTTCCTTGCGGAAGATGTCCATACCGGGTTCGCGCGCCTTGATGTCACCGGGCGTGACCGTCAGCATCCATTCGAGCCTGACCACAGCAAGATCACCCTCGACGATGATTTCCTTGATCAGCGGCTGGTAGTGGAAATCGCGCGCGGGATCGTCGATCGCGCGTCCGAGCAGGCGGCAGCGGGTGGCGTAGTTGGCTTCGCCCTGGCCGCGATAGTCCGAGACGAGATCCTTCGAGAAGAGATCGCAGGCTGCGGCCGTGCGGCCGGCATTGAAGTCGTCAGCCCAGCGCAGGAGCCGACCTCGGATATCCTCCGCCGGCTCGGCAATCGCCGGAACCAAGCCTCCGAATAGCAAAACTGCGGCCAGCATGACCGGCCGCAGCGCAGAATGATGCATCATGCGTAGTCCATCGGTCTCAGGGGAACGCCTTCTGCTGGAATGCGGTCCGCTCGACCTTGTTGCTGATCGGCGGCACGGTGCGGAGATAGGTGACGACCGCGGCGACGTCCTCGGCGGTCATGTTCTTGTAATAGGCATAAGCCATCGGCGGCGCCAGCGGATGACCGTCCTTGCCGATGCCCTGAGTGATCGCCCGGGCGATCTCCGCATCGGTCCAGCTGCCGATGCCGGTCTCCTTGTCGGAGGTGATGTTGGCGGTCATCACCGACATGCCCGGCGCGAGCGTAATCTCGAAGCCGCCCGCGCCGAGATGGCCGGCGAAATCGGGAGCACCATGCGGTCCCGGTGTCGTATGGCACTCGAAGCAGTGGCCGAGTGCGTTCACGATATAGCCGCCATAGGCGACCTGATCGGATTTCGGCGGCGCCGGCAGGCCCTTGGCCGGCGGCATCGTCTGCTGCGGGATGTTGTATTTGCCGAGCGGGATCTTGTTGCTGACCGGCTTCACGGTGCGGAGATAGGCGACGATGGCATGGACGTCGTCATCCGACATGTTGTTGTAGGTCGGCACAGGCATCGGCGGGAAGATGATGCGGCCGTCCTTCTGCGCCCCTTCGCGGATGGCATGGATGATCTCGGCATCGGTCCAGCTGCCGATGCCGGTTTCCTTGTCGGGCGTGATGTTTGCGGAGTACGTGTTGAAGGCTGCCTCGTCGAAATGGAAGCCGCCGGCGAGCGTCTTGTCGGCGATCGGCTTGAAGTCGGGTCCGAGCGGCGTATGGCAGCTGCCACAGGCCACTGGTCCATTCACGAGATAGGCGCCGCGCGCCACCTGGGCCTCGTCGGCCAACGCGGGCCGCGCGCCAAGCGCGAGCGCCAGTCCGAATACCGCCGTCGCAAGTGTAGTCACGTGACGCATGATCCCTCCCGATCTGCTTCATCTCCCACCAATTCTGTTAGCACCTGTTCTGTTCTACTGGAAGTACGGCGACCATCCAGCACTCAATATTTCATAGCAACAGTCTTCTGGCTGATTAATCTGCAATGCAACATGATTTCCTGCTGCATTGCCGTGATGCGACATTCCAATCCGTGACGGGCCCGACGGTCGCGGTTATCGTGCCATGCTGGCAAACGGTGCGCCGAATCGAGACCGCCATGAGGACCGCGATGCTGCGACCCACCATTCCGCTCGCCGCCCTGCTCGGCTTCAACGGCGGCTTCGTCGATACCGCCGGCTTTCTCGGGCTGCAGGGTCTGTTCACCTCGCATGTGACCGGCAATTTCGTGACGCTCGGTGCCTCGCTCGTGCTCGGAACCTCCGGCGTCCTGACCAAGATGGCGGCGATCCCCACCTTCGTCGTCGCGGTCGGTTTCGCGCGGCTTGTCGGCAATCAGCTCGCCGATCGCGGTCGCGCGCCGATGCCGGTCCTGCTCGCAGCCCAGGCAGTGCTGCTCGGGGCCTTCTTCGTCCTCGCGGTCGCGCTCGGCCCGTTCACCAATGGCGACGCGCCCGCGGCGATGTTGACAGGGCTCGTCGGCGTCACGGCGATGGCGATCCAGAATGCCGTGCAGCGCGTCCATCTCGGCACCGAGCCGCCCTCGACCATCCTCACCGGCACGACGACGCAGTTCGCCATCGACCTGACGGATCTGCTCACCAAGCGCCCTTCGATGGCGGGAGCGGCAGCGCGCAAGCACTTTGCCGTCCTCGCCCGCGCGATCCTCTGTTTCGGTGCCGGATCGATGGTCGCGGCGGCGAGCTACCACTTCGTCGGCCTCTGGTGCCTCGCCATCGCGGTCGCCGTCGCCATCGCCGTCGCGGTGCTGAAGGCGACCGAGGCGCCGCCCGAGACCAGCATGCTGCTCTGATTCTGCTTGCGCGGCGGGCTCATCCCCTTCATTCCTCCGCCATCATGAACGATCGTTCCCTCCGTCTCGACCAGGCGCTGGTCGCGCGCGGCCTCGCCGCGACGCGGGCCCGTGCCCGCGACGCCGTGCTGCGCGGCCATGTCCGCGTCGACGGACGGCCGGTCTCGAAACCCTCGCTCGGCGTCGCGCCGGAGGCCGAGCTCGCGCTCGACGATCCGGCGGCGCGCTATGTCTCGCGGGCGGCGCTGAAGCTCGTCGCCGGGCTCGATCATTTCGGTTACGAGCCGGCGGGCCGCATCGCGCTCGATATCGGCGCCTCGACCGGCGGCTTCACCGAAGTGCTGCTCGAGCGCGGCGCAGAGCGCGTCCATGCGATCGATGTCGGCCACGGCCAGCTCGATCCGCGCCTTGCAAAGGATCCGCGCGTCATCGCCCGCGAAGGCCTCAATGCCCGCGACCTGGCGGCCGAGGATCTCGGCGAGACGGTGAATGCCGTGGTCTCGGACGTATCCTTCATCTCGCTCCGTCTCGCTTTGCCGCCGGCGCTCGAACTCGCGGCTCCCGGCAGTTGGGGCGTCTTCCTCGTGAAGCCGCAATTCGAGGTCGGACGCGGCGGCATCGGCAAGGGCGGCATCGTGCGCAATGCCGCCGACGGCGCCGCTGCGGCCGAAGCGATCGCCGGTTTTGTCGGAGCAACGCCCGGCTGGTCCATCGACGGACTGATTCCCTCGCCGATCGTCGGCGGCGACGGCAATCACGAATTCCTGCTCGGCGCCCGGAAAGCGACACCCTGATGGCCGAACGGCTCACGATCACCACGCTCGGCCATGATGGCGACGGCGTCGCCGAACGGGACGGTGCGAAGATCTTCGTGCCCTTCGCCTTGCCTGGGGAGACCGTCGAGGCCGACGTCGCCGGCGAGCGGGGCGACCTGCTCTCCGTGATCACGCCGAGCCCCGACCGCGTCGCGCCGCCCTGCCGCCATTTCGGCGTCTGCGGCGGCTGCAGCCTGCAGCATCTTGCCCCCGAGCCCTATCGCGCCTGGAAGCGCGGCCTGGTCGAGACGGCCTTCGCGCAACGCGGCATCGCGATCGACGTCGCGCCGCTGGTTCCCCTCGCCCCGCACAGCCGACGCCGCGCCGTATTCACGATCGAGCGGCAGGGCGACGCGCCGGCGCTCGGCTTCAACCGCCGCGAAAGCCACGATCTGCTGGCGATCGAGGAATGCCCGCTGATGGTGCCGGCGATCGAAAGCCGCCTGCCGCGGCTGCGGATGCTCGCCGCCACAGTCGTCGGCCGCGCCAAGCGAGCCAGGATGATCGTGACGGCGACCGATACCGGGCTCGACATCGCCATCGAGGGCGGGATAACGCCGAGCCGATCGGATTTCGAATATCTCGGCCGCAGCGTCGCCGAGGGCTGGCTCGCCCGGCTCACCATCGACGGCGTCGAGATCGCCACCAGCCGTCAGCCGGAACTCCGGCATGGCGATACCGTGCTCTACCCCGCGGCGGGAGGATTCCTGCAGGCGGCGGCGCCGGCGGAGCAGGCGCTTGGCGACCTCGTCGACGCCTCGATCGGCAAAGCGGGGCCCGCCGTCGATCTCTTCTCGGGCATCGGCACCTTCACGCTGCGCCTCGCGCGCCGCTTCCCAGTGCTCGCCGTCGAGAACGACGCCGGGCTCCTGAAGGCGCTCGACCGCTCGATGCGCTTTTCCAAGGGCATCAAGACGGTGACGACGCGCCGCCGCGATCTGATGCTGAACCCGATGGCGCCGCCCGAGTTGAAGCCGTTCAAGGCCGTGGTGTTCGATCCGCCGCGCGCCGGCGCCAAGGCGCAATGCGAGATGCTGGCGAAATCGGTGGTGCCGCGCGTCGTCGCGGTCTCCTGTAATCCCGCGACGCTCGCCCGCGACGCCCGCATCCTGATCGACGGTGGCTACCGGCTGACCAGCGTCACCCCCGTCGACCAGTTCCTGTGGTCATCCCATGTCGAGGTGGTCGCGGCGTTCGAGAAGGGCTGATCAGCCCTTCTCGGCGCGGTACAGCACGGGCCAGTCTTCCTGCATGACACCGCGGCAATCGTCCATCGACTGGTAGGTGAGCGCGGCGAAGTCCTTGCCGTCGAAGGCCCATTCGGTCGCGTCGCCGCAATCGCCAAGGCCGCGGCCCTTCATGAAGGAATTCAGCGTCTTGCTGCTGTTGTCGACATAGGCGTTCCAGAGCCAGGCCGGATCGTCCGGCTTGACGCCCGGCACGGTGTAGCTCCATGGCCGGCCCGGCTTGCCGCCGACGAACAGGCGGAACTCGTAGGCGTAGTTATAGGCGCCGGCCGAGGCACAGGCGCCCCAGAGCGACGCGCCGCCCGGAAGCTGGAAGGCGACATAAGGCGAGGGTCCGTCGCCGCAATCGCTCGACGGCTTGGCCGCGGTCCTCGGCGCCTTCGGCAAGGGATCGGCCATGTCGGTAACGGGCAGCGACGTGACGACCGGCAGGGCCGGCACGGGCGGGATCGTATCGGCGCCAGCGCTGCCCGGTTTCGCCAGGGCAGTCACGGTGCCGATCCGCTTCTGTTCATCATCCATGTAGAGCAGCGCGGCCGAGGATCCTGCGAGCGAAATCGTCTGGCTGCTGACGCTCTTGCCGCTGTCGAGGAGTTCCATCGTGATCGCAGTAGCGGAGCGGAGCGCGAGGAGCAGTTCAGCAACCGCCGCCGGCGAGAGCTTCAGACTGACGACGTCGCCGTCGAGTTCGGCCGGAAGAGCGTCGGCAGGCACGCCGCCCGCCACATTGCCTTCGAGCGAGAGCTTCACGGACGGCTCGGAAACCTTGACGTTCTCGTCCTCGGGCCAGGTCGTGAACGCCACCTCCGGCACGGCCTCGGCGTCGCCGGCGCGGCTGAGCTTCAGATAGCCGCTGAGCGCATCGGCATCGGCGCTGAGCCCCAGCGCGACACAGTTCCTCGCATTGTCGCAGCCGACCTTCCAGTCCTTGAAGGTCTTGAGCACACCGGCCTTCTGCGGCGCGGCTGGGGCGGCGGCAACCGTCCCGCCCTCCGGACCCGGTTGAATGGTCACGACCTTGGCGTCGAACTCCTTGCAGCCATCGTCCTTGCAGATGCCGTTGATCCAGACCTCGCCGCGGCCGAACATGATCCCCTGCGAATTGACGAACAGGTCGGCATAGGTCTGGTTCGTCACGGCCGCCGTGATCGACGGCGTGAAGATCGCGTCATAGTTCGCCGCGAAGTCCTTGGCGTTTGCGATGACCTTGGACTTGCCGCCGATGCTGACGCTGATCGGATACCGCACCAGCGCGGCGACGGCGGACACATCCTTGGCTTCCACGGCCGCCTGCAGCGCGTCGAAGGCCGCATGATAGGCCGCGTGGTCGCCGAGCACGGCGTCGATCGTATCGTCGGTCTGCTGGTCATCGGCACGAGCCATGCCTGTCAGCGGCCCTGCCAGCATGGCGAGGACGACAGCAACGATCTTGATGAAGTTCTTCGACATGCGCGCGCCTCGGCCCCTCGCGGTTACGGGCCGCTACATTAGAGCATCGGCCCGAAAAGTGCGGCGCGGTTTTCGGCAACAGCCGATGCGACACCAGGGAGCGGGACCATCGGGCCCGATCCGATCGGTCTTTTGGCGGATCAGGGCGGCGCAACCTCTGCCCTGACGGCGCTCCGGCCAGATCAGCCGTTCTGGCCGCGATGGCGCAGATAGTGATCGGCGATGGCGCAGGCGATCATGGCCTCGCCGATCGGCACGGCGCGAATGCCGACACAGGGGTCGTGCCGCCCCTTGGTCATGACGTCCACTTCCTCGCCGGAAGCGGTGATCGAGCGCCGCGTCGTCAGGATCGACGAGGTCGGCTTCACGGCGAAACGCGCGATGATCGGCTGTCCCGTTGAGATGCCGCCGAGAATGCCGCCCGCATGATTGGAGAGGAAGAGCGGCTCGCCGTCATTGCCGATCCGCATCTCGTCCGCATTCTCCTCGCCGGTGAGCGCCGCCGCAGCGAATCCCTCGCCGATCTCGACGCCCTTCACGGCATTGATCGACATCAGCAGCGCCGCGATATCCTGGTCGAGCTTGGCATAGATGGGCGCGCCGAGGCCGGCGGGTACTCCCTCCGCGACGACCTCGATCACCGCGCCGACCGAGGAACCGGCCTTGCGAATGCCGTCGAGATAGTCCTCCCACACCGCCGCCATGACCGGATCGGGGCAGAAGAACGGGTTGTTGTCGACCTCGTTCCAGTTCCAGCGGCTGCGATCGATCGCATGCGGGCCGATCTGCACCAGCGCGCCGCGCACGCTGACGCCGGGAACGACCTTGCGCGCAATCGCGCCGGCCGCGACCCGCGCCGCGGTCTCGCGCGCCGAGGACCGCCCGCCACCGCGATAATCGCGAATGCCGTATTTGACGTCGTAGGTCAGGTCGGCATGGCCTGGCCGATAGCGATCCTTGATCTCACCATAGTCCTTGGAGCGCTGGTCGACGTTCTGGATCTCCAGCGCGATCGGCGTTCCCGTGGTCAAGAGCGTGCCGTCCTCCTGCGGCATCACGCCGGAGAGGATGCGCACTTCGTCGGGCTCGCGACGCTGCGTCGTAAACCGCGACTGGCCGGGCCGCCGCTTGTCGAGCCAGGCCTGGATCTCCGATTCGGAGATCGCGATGCGCGGCGGGCAGCCGTCGACGACGGCGCCGAGCGCGGGGCCATGGCTTTCGCCCCAGGTCGTCACGCGAAACAGATGGCCGAATGTGTTGTGCGACATGGATGGGTCCCGGGCTTCTGGGTGCGGTTCTAGAAAGGCTGGGCGCCGCCGTCAAACAGGCTGCCGACCGGATCGTCGCCGCGGCCACCGATTCGGGTGACCCGCAGCGGAGATAAGCCTCAATTCCTTGATAATGAGCGTCGCTATTATCAGCGTGACTATATTCACGAACATGTGAAATGGTCCGCCGCAGCGCGAACAGAACTGCCATTTTCCCGCGATTTCGAGCACGAAATGCCCGCAAAAGCGCCACTATGGCGCCTACTGGTCCAGCACTCGAATTCGCAAGTGAGCCTTCGCTACACATCCTTGTGATTGGCAATGCCGCGGTCACGGGCGCATTTCAACCGGGCCGGCAACGGGCGGGACGTCGCGGTAGGGAGCTGCTTCCACACCCGCGTGAGCCAGGCGCACAGACTACGGAGCGAATACCATGCGTGGACTTATGATAGCTGCCGCTACGATCGGCCTTCTCGTTTCTGCCGGCTCGGCTATGGCCGCCGAAGAAGCAAACGGGACCGTCAGCAGCGTCAATCCGAGCGCAGGCACCCTGACCCTTCGGAACGGCGCGACCTACACCTTCGCCAACCCCACGGTGCTGATCGGCTTCATGCCCGGCGACAAGGTCGGTGTGACCTATACGGGCAACAACCAGGGCATCGGCGCCTTCAATCCCGACCGCGCCCGCTGACTGACCAATATCGGTTTACTGGAAACAGTTGACCCCTGACCTCGCAGAGACGGCCTCCCCACCCCTCAGGAGGCCGTCTCATGCGTCAGGACTTCCCAACCGGATGATGGTCTCCGGCTGGCCAGCGATCGAGCGGCGTCATTCGCGATCGCCAGGCGAGCCTGATTATTTGATCGTGATGGTGAGTCCAAGGCGCGCCGCCCCGCGCGAATCCAGCCCGCCAAGGCGCCTGCTGATCCCGGCGACCACTCGGGCGAACCAACTCATCGTCGCATGCGGCGTCCGGCGACCCCACCGGACGCCGTTTTCATGTCGGCACCTTTCCGGAAGAGGCAGACCAACCGCCCCCGGCTAGCCGTCGATGAGCCGCCTCGCTACAGCCAAACGACCTCTTCACCGTCCCAGACCATGACGCGATCCTGGCGAATGTTCAGCATCGTGACGCCCTGCGGATCGAGATCGGCGAGAAGCCCCTGCAGGACGCGGCAGACGCCGCCATGCGACACGACGACCGTGTCGTTCTCGACCGTATCGAGCCAGGCGCCGATCCGCACCGAGAGATCGCTGTAGCTTTCGCCAAAGGGAGGCGTGAAGCCCCATTTGTCGCTCTCGCGGGCGGCGACGAGTTCGGGAAACTGTGCCTCGAGCTCAGGCGCCGTATAGCCTTCCCAGGTGCCGAACGTGATTTCCTTGAGGATCGGATCGGTGTGATAGGCGGTAGGGTCGAGCCCCATGGCGGCGCGGACGATCTCCATCGTCTCGCGCGTGCGCGCCAGAGGGCTCGCGACGAAGTCGAACTCCATCGCCTCCGGCATCCGCTCCTTCAGCACCTCGCCGTTGCGACGGGCCTGCAGTCGCCCGCGCGCATTCAGCGGTACGTCCTTCTGGCCCTGGAAGCGGCCTTCGGCATTCCAGTCGGTCTCGCCGTGCCGGATGAAGACGATGCGAGGCACGAGAGGCTCCGGGGCAGGAGACGGCTGAGGGATGGGCGAAGGGCCGGATCAGTCCTTGATCACGGAGATGTCTGGCGCATCGACGGCCTTCATGCCGACGACATGGTAGCCCGAATCGACATGGTGGACTTCGCCGGTGACGGCGCGCGACAGATCGGAGAGGAAATAGACGCCGGAATCACCGACCTCCTCGGTCGTGACCGTGCGGCGGAGCGGCGCGTTGTATTCGTTCCACTTTAGGATGTAGCGGAAGTCGCCGATGCCCGAGGCGGCCAGCGTCTTGATCGGGCCGGCCGAGATGGCGTTGACGCGGATGTTCTTGGGGCCGAGATCGACGGCAAGATATTTGACGCTCGCCTCGAGCGCGGCCTTGGCGACGCCCATAACGTTGTAGTTCGGCATCACCTTCTCGGCGCCGTAATAGGTCAGCGTCAGGATCGAGCCGCCACCCGTCATCAGCTTCTCCGCGCGCTGGGTCACCGCGGTCAGCGAATAGACGGAGATCAGCATCGTCTTGGAGAAATTGCCTTCGGTCGTATCGACATAGCGGCCGGTCAGCTCGTCCTTGTCGGAGAAGCCGATGGCATGCACGACGAAATCGAGGCTGCCCCAAGCGTTTTCGATCTCGGCGAACACCGCGTCGATCGATGCGCCGTCGGTGACGTCGCAATGGCCGACGACAAGACCGCCGACTTCGGCCGCCAGCGGCTCGACGCGCTTCTTCAGAGCATCGCCCTGATAGGTGAAGGCGAGTTCGGCGCCATGGTCGTGGCAAGCCTTGGCGATGCCCCAGGCGATCGAGCGGTTGTTGGCGACGCCCATGACGAGCCCGCGCTTACCCTTCATCAATCCGCCGGCTTCTGGCATTCGCTGTCTCTCTTCTGGCGTTCAGACGCGCGCCTCCTATCGCACAGGCATTTTGTTGCTTCAAGCGACGGAGGACGCGATCGGATCACAGTTCCTGAACGCCATTCGTCGATTGCGCAATCCACGCATCGAGATGCCGATGACGGCGCGTCGGCTTGGCGCTAGTCTCCCGCCTCATGTCGAACCGCCCTTCCCCCGATCTCATCGCCCGCTTTGCCGCTCTCGTCGGCCCGCAGCATGCCCTTACGGACGCCGAGGCGACGCTGCCTTACCGGACGGAATGGCGCGATCGCTTTCCCGGCCTGACGCCCTTGGTGCTCCGGCCAGGCTCGACCGCGGAAGTCGCGGCCGTGCTCGCGCTCGCCAACGAGACACGGACTTCGATCGTGCCGCAGAGCGGCAATACGGGTCTCGTCGGCGGCCAGGTGCCCGATCAGAGCAACAGCGAGGTCGTGCTTTCGCTCGACCGGATGACGCGCATCCGCGCCGTCGACGCCGAGGGCTACACGCTCACAGCCGAGGCCGGGGCGATCCTCGCCGACGTCCAGGCGGCGGCGGAGGAAGCCGGGCGGCTGTTTCCGCTCTCGCTCGGCGCCGAGGGCTCCTGCCGTATCGGCGGCAATATCTCCTCCAATGCCGGCGGCACCGCCGTGCTCGCCTATGGCAACACGCGCGATCTCGTGCTCGGCCTCGAAGTCGTCCTCGCTGATGGCCGGATCTGGGAGGGGCTCACCGGCCTGCGCAAGGACAATACCGGCTATGACCTGAAGCACCTCTTCATCGGCGGCGAGGGCACGCTCGGCGTCGTCACCGCGGCGGTGCTGAAGCTCTATCCGCGCCCCCGTGGCCAGGCGGTCGCATTCGTCGCCGTCGAAAACCCCGCCGCCGCGCTCTCCCTGTTCACGCTGGCGCGCGACCGGGCTGGCCACGACCTGACCGGCTTCGAGCTCATGCCGCGGATCGGCCTCAACATGGTTCTCGACCATCTGCCGGGGACGCGCGATCCGCTGGCCGCGCCCTCGCCCTGGTATGTGCTGATCGAGATCGCATCGGGCCATTCCGACGACGCGGCGCAGGCGACGCTGGAAGACGTGCTCGGCACGGCCTTCGAGGCCGGCGCCGTTGCCGACGCCGCCATTGCTCAGTCGCTCGCCGACCGCAAGGCGTTCTGGCATCTCCGCCATGGCATGTCGGAGGCGCAGAAGCCCGAAGGCGGTTCGATCAAGCACGATGTCTCCGTGCCCGTCGCCCGCGTCCCTGAATTCCTTGTCGAGGCGATCGCAGCGGTCGAGGCGATGGTGCCTGGCTGCCGGCCGGTTCCCTTCGGCCATCTCGGCGACGGCAATATCCATTTCAACGTTTCCCAGCCTGTCGGTGCCGACAAGACCGCCTATCTCGCGCGCTGGGAAGAGATGAACGCGCTCGTGCACGGCATTGTCGGCCGCTATCGCGGCTCGATATCGGCAGAGCACGGCATCGGCCGGCTGAAGCGCGACCTGCTGCCGGGCGTCAAGGGACCGGTCGCCATGGACATGATGCGCGCCATCAAGGCGGCCTTCGATCCGAACGGCATCCTCAATCCCGGAAAGATGCTCTGATCGAGCGGCTGGCTCGGCTCGCCTGCGGCGGCGGAAGCGCTTATTCTCCGACCGATCAAGCGACAGAATCGGATGGAGCCATGCGAGGCGCAGTTCGGCACGCTCGTCCTGGCTGGACGGCCATCGCCTCGGAGCGTCAGAGCGCCGTCCGGCTGCGAGGCGCGCGATGACGCGTCCGCCACGCGGCAGCGGCCGTCCGCCCGTTGGCGGAGCGGCCGGCAAGGACGACGCCGGCCAAGGCGAGCTACCCTTCGATTCCGAGCAGGTTCCCGTGCCGCCATCCGAAAAGACCAGCACCGGACGCTCCCGCGCGAAGCAGGGCGGGACCGGCAAGGCGGCCGCGAAGCCGAAAGCGGCCGGTGGCCGCGCGGCACCCCGGAAGACCGCGCCCGGCAAGAAGCCAGCCGGCCGTGCTAAGTCGCCGGCCAAGGCGAAAGCGAGGTCCGCACCTTCGGGCTTCGGCGGCTGGCTGTGGCTGCTGGCGATCGGGCAGCTGCTGGTGACGGCGCGGATGATCGACACGCTGATGAAGATGTCGGCGCTGGTCGGCGGTCCAATCTGGCAGGATCATCGCGGCCTCGTCATCGCGGACCTCGCGCTCTACGGCGCCGCCTTCCTGCTGCAACTCGCCGTGATCGCCGCGATGGCACTGCGCAAGCGCGCCTTCGTGCCGCTCTTCATCGGCTCGGCCGTCGCCTATTTCCTGATCGGCCGGATCGAGCCAATGCTCGCCATCGCCTTTCTCGGCATGGATCCGGCCCGCCTGCTCTCGCGCGCCGTGTTGATGCCGATGGCGGTCGAATTCGGCATCGCTTTCGGCTGGTGCGCCTATGTGCTGAAGTCCCGGCGGGTGAAGAACACCTTTGTGCGGTGAATAAACACCTGCAGCCTGTCTCAGCCCATCTCGCAATTTCCGCGTGCAGTCCGTAGCATCGCCGTCAGCATTTCGGGGGGCCGCGCAATGGACATTCTCATTCAATTCATCCCGTTCCTGACCGTATTGGCGGTCACCGCAGGGGCGGTCTGGTGGGCTCGGCGAACGGTCAGGATCGCCGATGAAAAGGGGATCGATCTCCACCTCAAGGGCATTCGAGGCTGGCTCGTCGTCCTCGTCCTCTGGCAGGTCCTGTCGATCCTGGCAGCTCTCTGGGCCTTGGCCGAGGCTATCGGAAGCTTCGGCGCCTATGCCGAGCAAGGACAGACGGCCATCGCGGCAGCAAAGCTGGCGATCGCCCTCGTCGGCCTGCTGCTCTGGGGCGGGACAGGCTATCTGATGTTCGGACGGAAGCGCGCTTTCGTGAGGCTGTTCGTGATCACCGCGCTGTACCAGGTGGCTGCCGGCCTCGCTCTCGATGTCCTGGCCGTGGCGGCAGATGAGATAGCGGCTTCGGAGATCGGCAGCACGACGGTCGGACACGGCCTTGTCGGGTCAGTGGTCGGCGCCGCGGTCTGGATCGGCTATGTGCTGAAGTCCCGGCGGGTGAAGAACACCTTCGTGCGGTGACGCACCCGGGCGGCGGGATGGAAACCTCCCGTCAACCCTATGCGGTCACGCCCTGCTAACCCTCTCCGAAACCAAGGGATATTAACCACGTTCCTTAAGGGGGAAACGGCTCTCCGCATGCCATTCTGCTCTCCACGGACGCGGCGGTCCGGTGTCTTCGGACCACCGCTTCGAAATTCGTTAACCAGTGAGAGTGAGGCACATGATGGGACGCCAGGCCGCCAACACGAACGCTACCCTCCGTGATCTCCGGCTCGATCCGTTCGCCCTGCCCGTCCGCTATTCGGCTGCCCTTTCGGCGCCTGCCGGCGTCGCCGCCATCGTGCTCGGCCGCGACCGCGTCACCGTCAAGCGGCCGCTCGGCGGCATTGACGCCACCCTCACCTGCCCGATCCGCGCCTTCCGCGGCGTCGCCGTCAAGATGACCGTCGACGCAACGACCGATCGGCTCCGCACCGAGATCGAACTGATGCATGCCGACAGTGCGATGTCGCTGCCGCTCGCGTCCGTCGAGGATCTCGGCGATGGCGAAGACGTCGCCGCCGACTGGCAGGCCTGGGGCAAGGCGCTCGGCCTGCCGCTCCTGATCGTCGAGACCGACGGCACCGTGCGGGAAGCGATGCCCCGGCTCGGCGGCCTCGAGGCCGAGGCGCCGCGTGCCCGCCGCATGGCATCGCCGCTGAAGCGCCGCCGCCCGCGCTTCCTGAAGCGCCGCAAGGTCGGCGTCGCCGGGGAGCCGATCCGCATCGTTGCCGACGAGATCATAGCCCGCGACTGAGCGCGGGTCAGGTTCCTGCCGCCCCGAGCACGCCGTCGAGCAGAAGTCCTATGAGGAAGATCAGGCCGAAGGGCCAGTTCGACTTGAACAGCCGCAATTGCAGCGCGCCGTCATCGAGATCGATCCGCGCCACCTGCCAGCCGAGTTGCACTGCGCCGGCGGCGAGGCCGAGATAGGCGAGCGGGCCGGCCTGCGCGAACAGAAGCGCGGCAGCGAACAGCGCGACCGCCGCGGCATAGAAGAAGCCGACATAGAGTGGCGCCCGGTCGCCGAACAGCCGTGCCGTCGAGCGCACGCCGACGATCGCATCGTCCTCCTTGTCCTGCAGCGCATAGATCGTGTCGTATCCGATCGTCCAGGCGACGCCGCCGGCAAAGAGCAGCACCGGCGCCAGCGAGAGGCTGCCGAACCAGGCCGCCCAACCCATCAGCGCACCCCAGGAAAAGGCGAGACCGAGCACCGATTGCGGCCAGTCGGTGATCCGCTTCATGAACGGATAGGCTGCGACGACGGCGAGCGAGCAGAAGCCGACGAGAATCGTGAACGGATTGAAGGCGATGAGCACCAGGAAGCCCGCCAGCGCCTGCAGCAGCAGGAAGATCTTGGCCTGACGCACCGTCACCTGGCCGCTCGGGATCGGCCGTGAGCGGGTGCGCGCAACGCCGGCATCGAGGTCGCGATCGACGATGTCGTTATAGGTGCAGCCGGCGCCGCGCATCGCCACGGCGCCGATGAAGAACAGGAGGCCTTGCCAGAGGTTCGGCAGCGGTGCATTCGCCGCCCCGCTCGCCAGCGTCGCAGACCACCAGCAGGGCAGGAGAAGCAACTGCCAGCCGATCGGGCGGTCCCAGCGCGCGAGCCGGGCATAGGGCTTCAGCCAGTCCGGCGCGAAGCGATCGACGAGGTTGTCGCGCCGCGCATCGGCGACCTGACTGGAGGCAGGGCTCTCGGTCATGACGGGCTTCCTCGGCGAACGATCTTTCCAGGCTCCTTATGCCACCGGATCGGCAGTTGCGGGCCTGAAAATCGCTGCGCCCTGCCGCGGACCCACACGATGATGCGTCAATCTCAGGAAGCGCCGCAGCCCAAGGCCCTCCGCAAGCGCGATGGAGGCCGTGTTGGCGTCGGAGACGTGGTAGCGCGCGATCAGGTCGCGCTCGGCCAGAACCGCGAGGGCTGTCGCCACCACCCGTCCCGCGAGACCCTGCCGGCGCCGGTCGCGCCGCGTGACGACGCCGCCGATTTCGAAGATGGGGCCGTGATTGCGGAAGACGCAGCAGACGGCAGATGGCCTGCCGGCCGTTTCCGGATCGTCCAGCACGCAGAAGAAGGCATCGCCGGAGGCAAGCTGCTTGGCCAGCGCTTCGCGCTCGTGCCCCTGCTCGGCGATCAGCTCGAAATCGGCGTCACGCGGCAGCGTCGTCACCCGCACCGCCGGATCGCGGCCGAACGCGCTCTCCGCCGTATAGGAGAAGAAGCAGGCCGTCTGTTCCGATGGCGTCCGCCCCGCCAGAACGGCACGATCCGCCTCGCTTTGGAGCTTGAAGACGGCGCCGCCGGCCAAGGGAACGCGATCGAGCAGCGCGGCACTGAGGTCCGGCGAATCGCTCTGGAGGAAGGCGATCAGCGCGCAGTCCGGATAGGCGGCGTGGTCCCATGCGCTCGCCGCGGCATCGAGGAGCACCAGCGTGGCGCTCTTATCGCCTGCCGTGACCGAGATGGCGCAAGCATCGCGCGGATAGAGAAAGAGATGCTTCAGCAGCGCGACGTTCAGAAGCGGCGCCGCGTCGAGCCGGGACAGGATCGCCTGGCGATCCTCGGTGATGATCATCGTCGGAAGTCTCTCGGCGTGGTTGGGCGGAGTGTGCGGCTTCGCTCTCGGTGGTGCAATTCCCGCGGTACTACTGTCGGGATAGGGTGGGCACACACGTCCTTGTAAGACGGCGCCATCGATGGAACGGCGCCGGGCCACCCCCACCGTGGAGGACCACCGCATGACCGAGACGCTCCTCCCCGCCGCCGAACTCGCGGCGAAGAACCCGGTTCGCATCCTGAACGAAAGCGCCGAGTATCGCGCCGCGCGGCAGAAGCTGCTGATCGAGGAATATGAACTGCGCCGCCTGACCGAGCGCGTGGCCGCGCTGCGGCGCCAGTTGCCGCCCGGCGCGCCGGTGACCGGCGACTATCGCTTCATCGCCGAAGACGGCTCCGAAGTCCCGTTCGCGGCGCTCTTCGGCGACAAGCAGACGCTCGCGATCTACAATTTCATGTTCGGCCCGACCCGTGCCCGCCCCTGCCCGATGTGCACCAATCTCCTCGGCGCACTCGACGGCAATGCCAACGACGTCATGCAGATGATGGGGCTGGCCATTGTCGCGGGCGCATCGATCGATCGGCTGAAGGCGTATAAGGAGGAGCGCGGCTGGCGCGGCCTCAAGCTCTACAGCGACGCCAACCGGGAATGGTCGCGCGACTATCACGCCGTCGACGATGATGGCGCCGACATCCCCGGCATGCATGTCTTCACCCGCCGCGACGGCACCATCCGCCATTTCTGGAGCGGCGAGATGACCGAGAGCGATCCCGGCCAGGACCCGCGCGGCGCCCCGGAACTCGCGCCGCTCTGGCACATGCTCGACGTGAGGCCCGAAGGCCGCGACCCCACCTGGTATCCGGAGCTGGATTATTCGAAATAGGCCTTCCGATCAGACGTTCCGAACGAGGCGCGATGATGGTCGGAGCGCGGCTCCAGCCCCTCTTCGGGGGTCGTAGCCAACCCTCCGCGCATCATCCGCGATGTCCGGTGGCCGCAATCGTCACGATCGCGGTCGCCTCAGTCAGGCCGCCTTGCCTAGTTGATCCACTCGAGCAGCGATGATCCCAATGGCTGCGTGCCGCGCACGAAGCCGGGCTTGATATCGGGCATGTCGATGAGGCTCGGCAGATAGGTGATCTCACCGAACGGGCTTCCAATCGTCGTCACGGGGATATCGGTCTCCTTCGGCATATCGGCGAAGGCCATGGCGTTGCCGATCGCGCTGCCGTCGAGCAGCCCGATTTCCTGCGCCCACATGCACATCCGCGTCAGCGAGACCCGCACCTGGTAACTGCCACCCTCGATGGCGCGGCGATGCAGCGCGGCGGCAATAGCGGCCGAACCGACATAGGCAGCGAGATAGTCGGCGAAGATGACCTGAAGCGGCATGATCGGGGCGTCGCTATAAGCGAGCAGTGCCGCGAGGATCGTCTCGTGATCGGCTTTCTCGAACTGGCCGGACAGGACTGTGAGCGGCTGGATGAAGCTCTCGTTCAGGAGCGTCCGATTGATGTCTTGCGGGTCACAGGCCCCGCTCGCGCATCTCGGCCCTGTCGCCGGCGCCGGGGGTCAGGATAGCGCTCGCGATGATCTGCGACAGATGCTCGGCGCGCGGCGCAAACGACGGCAGGTCGACGAGCCAGCCAAGGGCCGACATCAGACCGAAAAGGTCATCCCCATTCATATCGTGTCGCGCCACCCCAGCGGCCTGAGCGTGGGCGAGCAGATGGGCGCTCGCCAGATGCACCGCCGCGCAGGACGCGTAGAGGGCGGATTCGGGATTGGTATGCGCCTCCGCCATCAGCGCGACGGCGCCTTTGTGAGCCTGGGCAAATGCCAGCCATTCCCTAAGCCAGGACAGCAGGGCTTCGGCCGGTGCCGCCGTCGCTTCTAGCTCACCAGCCATCTGCGTGAGCGCATCCAGATCCGTCCGCATCAAGGCCTCGAACAAGGCCTCTCGCGTCGGAAAATGCCGCAGCAACGTGGCCAGTCCGACATCGGCCCGGCGGGCGATATCGCGCATGGAAACCTCGGTGCCATGGTCGGTGACGATCGCCCGGGCGACCGTCAGAAGATGGCTGTAATTTTTTCGTGCGTCGGCGCGCATCGACCGCCTTGATAAATGGATCAGTGATCCGTATATTCGGTTCGGTGATCCACTTAATAAACGGATCGCCGATCCAATAGTTAGGACGCCGGCGCCCAAAAGGCAACTCAGCCACCATCGACACGGCTTGGGCAAGGAACACGACCATGAGTAGCATCAGCATTATCGGCTCGGGCGGTATGGCAGCAGCGATCGGCGGCCTGGCCAGCGGGGTCGGACACAGGGTCGAGGTCAGCAGCCGCGACGCTACCAGAGCGCAGACGCTGGCCGAACAGATCGGTGTAGGCACGACGGTTGGAAGGTTCGGCGCCACCCCGCTCGGCGACATCGTCTTCCTGGCGGTTCCCTATGCCGCCGTTCTGGATGTGGTTCACCAGTATGGCAACGCGCTGGCCGGCAAGATCCTCGTCGATATCACCAATCCGGTCGCCGCTGACATGATGAGCTTCGTCACGCCGGCGGACAGTTTTGGCGCGCAGGAAATCGCCAGAGCCGCGCCGGCCGACGCGACGGTCCTCAAGGCGTTCAACACCCAGTTCTCTCACGTCCTGGCTGGCGGTTCATTGGCCGGCCAACCGTTGGACGTCTTCCTTGCCGGAAACGACCCCGGGGCCAAGACGATCGTTGCGGGCTTCGTCGAAAGTCTCGGGCTGCGCGCGATGGACATTGGCGATCTGTCCATGGCGCGGACACTGGAGCACCTGTGCCTGCTTTCGCTCGGGCTCATGGCGCATTCCATCAAACACACGAATTTCGCGATCGGTGTCAGCCTCCCCGCCTGAGCGCATCCGCGCAAGCTCCCGCAAACATCACCATCAGGATCAATACCATGCACGTCTTTGTCACTGGCGGCACCGGCCATGCCGGTCCGTATATCATCGCCGATCTGATCGCCGCCGGCCACGAGGTGACGGCCCTGGCTCGCTCCGATGCGGCTGCGGCGGCCGTATCGGCACTCGGCGCGAAGGCGCGTCACGGCAACCTTGAGGATCTCGATGGTCTCAAGGCGGCGGCTTCTGCCGCGGACGGTGTGATCCACGTTGCCCACCGGCAAGACCTGATCCCAACAGGCGGGATCAACGCTATGGCCGCCGCGGAACTGCAGATCATGCTGGCCTATGGCGAGGCATTGGCGGGTAGTGGCAAGCCGCTGGTCGTCTCGGGAAGCGTTGGTTCGCCCGGCTGGGAAGGCCTGGGACGGCCAGCCACCGAGCTTGATCCGCCGCTTCCTGGCGGCGATCCATACAAGGGCACGCTGCGGGTTCGCAACATCGTCGAAACCACAGTGATCGGCCTCGCCGAGCAGGGCGTGCGGTCTTCCATCGTGCGGATTCCCGAAATCATGCACAGCTCGACCGATCACGCCGGCTTCCTGCCGCTGCTGATCGGGCTGGCCAAGGAAAAGGGTGTCGTCGGTTACCCCGGCGATGGGGCCAACCGTTGGGGGGCGGTGCATGCGCGCGACCTTGCCACCGTGTTTCGCCTGGCGCTGGAAAAGGGCTCTGCCGGACGGAACTGGCACGCGATTGCTGACGTTGCCGTGCCCTACCGACAGATTGCCGAGGCCATTGCCGAGCGATTGAAGCTGCCGGCCGTGCCTATTCCCGCCGATGTCATGATGCTGCCGGGGTATTTCGGGTTCCTCGCCAATCTCGTCACGCTGGACACCCCGACGTCGAACGCCATCACGCGCCAGACTCTTGGCTGGGAACCCCTGCAGCCAGGCCTCTTCGCCAACTTGGACAACGGCCATTACTTCCCTGCCGACTGATGCGTCGACAGGCCGGCGAGTCAGGCCGCGCCTGCAGGACAGCACGCCGTGACGGCGTGTTCCGTACAGACAGAACGACCAACGCCCAAAGATTGAAGAGGAAATTGCAGATGAGCACGATCAGCATTATCGGCGCAGGCGGTATGGCCACTGCCGTCGCCGGCCGCATCGCCAAGGGCGGACACATCGTCGAGGTGATCAGCCGCGACAAGGCAAAGGCCCAGGCGTTGGCCAACCAACTCGTCGATGCCGTCACAGGGGTATACGGCGCCGCGCCCGCAGGCGATATCGTCATCCTTGCGGTGCCCTATGCCGGCGCGTCTGCGGTGATGGCCGACTATGGAAATGCGCTTGCCGGCAAGGTGATCATCGACATTACCAACCCGATATCCCGTGATCTATCCGGCCTGGTTGTTCCCAGCGGCAGTTCCGGCGCGCAAGAAATCGCCAAGGCCTCCCCCGCCGACGCTCATGTCGTGAAGGCATTCAACACCCTGTTCGGCGGCAAACTGGCCCAGGGCAGACGGCTCGATGCGTTCTTGGCCGGTGACAATGGGGAGGCCAAGGCGCAGGTTTCGAGCTTCCTCGAGAGCCTCGATCTGCGCCCGCTCGATGTCGGCGGCCTGCCAATGGCACAGACGCTCGAATGGCTCGGCCTGATGATGATCGGTCTGGCGCGAAACGGCGCTGGCACCTTCGACATCGCCATGAAAGTCGATATCGGCTGAATCGAGGAACCGCGGTCTTGTCGAAAGCTCACTGAGCGAGGGCCGCTTTGGGTCGATCCTCGCTTATCCGCCTGCCAAGTCGATCCGTTCAAGATAGCAGCGGCTCGACGCTGCTCCAGGGTCAGCCATTCGGCAGCTCCTCGAATACTGCGACACTCATTCGAACGGCTAAAACAGGGTCGGAAGCTGCCGGAAGGCATTTGCCGCGAGCGGATTTCTGTCGCGTGCTGCGCTCGCAGGGTTTGCATAGCGGAAGGTGCCCGCTTCGGGCTCCCGGCCCCCCATCGCGACCGCGAAGGCGCACCCTCGACATTCCCCGTCCCGCTTGCTAAGCGCGGCTCTCGCTCATTTGCCGCCGAAAGCCTCGCGGGGACCTTTCATGACCGATACGCGCCTCAACGTCCTCCTGATCGGCTCCGGCGGGCGCGAGCATGCGCTGGCCTGGAAGCTGGCGCAGTCGCCGCGGCTGAAGCGGCTCTTTGCGGCGCCCGGCAATCCGGGGATTGCCGAACACGCCCTGCTCTGCGCGCTAGACCCCGCCGATCATGCGGCCGTCGTCGGCTTCTGCCAGCGCGAGGCGATCGACCTGGTCATTGTCGGACCGGAGGCGCCGCTGGTCGCTGGCCTTGCCGACGCGCTTGACGAGGCCGGCATTCGCGTCTTCGGGCCGAGCCGTGCCGCCGCCGCGCTTGAAGGCTCGAAGGGCTTCACCAAGGATCTCTGCACGGAGGCCGGCATTCCGACCGCCGCCTATCAGCGCTTCACCGAGGCCGAGCCGGCCCGGGCCTATGCGCGGGCGATGGGCGCGCCGATCGTCGTCAAGGCGGACGGCATCGCTGCCGGCAAGGGCGTCGTCGTCGCGGAAACGCTGGACGCAGCGCTCGAGGCGATCGACGCCTGCTTCGACGGCGCCTTCGGCGACGCCGGCGCGGAGGTCGTGATCGAGGAATGCCTCGTCGGTGAGGAGGCGAGCTTCTTCGCGATCGCCGACGGCAAGACCGCGATCGCCTTCGGCGCGGCGCAGGATCACAAGCGCGCCTTCGATGGCGATGCCGGACCGAACACAGGCGGCATGGGCGCCTATTCGCCGGCACCGGTGATGACCGAAGCGATGATCGAGCGCGTCATGGCCGAGATCATCCGCCCGACGGTCGCGACCATGGCGGCGCGCGGCACGCCGTTCCAGGGCGTGCTGTTCGCGGGCCTCATGATCACCGCCAAAGGGCCGGAGCTCATCGAATACAATGTCCGCTTCGGCGACCCGGAATGCCAGGTGCTGATGATGCGGATGACGAGCGACCTGCTCGATCTGCTGCTGGCCGCAGCCGAGGGTCGGCTCGAAGGCGAGGCGCCGTGCTTCCGCGACGCGGCGGCCCTCACGGTCGTCATGGCCGCCAAGGGCTATCCCGGCAGCTACAGGAAGGGCACGCCGATCGGCAGCCTCGACGCCGCGCGCGCGATCGATGGGGCCGAGGTGTTCCAGGCCGGCACGGCGACGACGCTGGATGGGCTCGTCGCCGCCGGCGGCCGCGTCCTCAATGTCTCGGCCTGCGGTACAACGATCACCGAAGCCAGGGACCGCGCCTATGCGGCGGTGGCGGCGATCGACTGGCCGGACGGCTTCTGCCGGTCCGATATCGGTTGGCGCGCGATCGGCCGGACGGCGTAGCGCTTTCCCCTGAGGCGCGAATCCGGCAGAGTCCGCAGATGTCCATCCGCCGCCTCACCGACGACATGATCAACCGCATCGCCGCCGGCGAAGTGGTCGAGCGGCCGGCGAGCGTCGTCAAGGAACTGGTCGAGAACGCCATCGATGCCGGTGCGAGCCGGATCGAGGTCGTCACGGCCGGCGGCGGCATCGCGCTGATCCGCGTCACGGACGACGGCTCGGGCATGGACGCGGCCGATCTCGCGCTCTCGGTCGATCGGCATGCGACGTCGAAGCTCTCGGACGATCTCCTCGATATCCGCACGCTCGGCTTTCGCGGCGAGGCGCTCGCCTCGATCGGGGCGGTGGCGCGGCTCTCGATCGCCAGCCGCCACGCTTCCGAGCCGCATGGCTGGGAGATCACGGTCTCCGGCGGCCTCGTCGAGCCACTGCGGCCCGCGTCGATCGCGCGCGGCACGCGGGTCGAGGTGCGCGATCTCTTCTTCGCGACGCCGGCGCGGCTCAAATTCATGAAGGGCGAGCGGGCCGAGGCGAGCGCGATCTCCGATGTCGTCAAGCGCCTCGCCATGGCGCATCCCGAAATCCGCTTTTCGCTCTCGGGCAGCGACCGCTCGGCGCTCGAACTGCCGGCAACCGGCAGCGGCGGGTTCGCCGAACGGCTGGCACAGGTGCTCGGCCGCGATTTCGCCGACAATGCCATGGTGATCGACGCGGCGCGCGAGGGCGTCCGTCTTTCCGGCCATGCGGGATTGCCGACCTTTCACCGCGCCAACGGGTTGCAGCAATTCCTGTTCGTCAATGGTCGGCCGGTGCGCGACAAGCTGCTCATCGGCGCGCTCAGGGCCGGCTATGCCGACGTCATGGCGCGGGATCGCCATCCGGTCGCGGCGCTGTCGCTCGTGCTCGATCCGCATGAGGTCGACGTCAATGTCCATCCGGCCAAGGCCGATGTCCGCTTCCGCGACCCCGGCCTCGTGCGCGGGCTGATCGTCGGCGCGCTGCGGCAGGCGGTGCATGCCTCCGGCCATCGCGCTACTTCGACCGGCGGCGGCGCCACCGTCGCCGCCTTCCGTCCCGGCACGGCGCCGTCCTTCGGTTCGCCGCCGGCCTATCAGCCGCGCCCCGCCTATGCCGCCGCACGGACAGGCGCCGCCTATGCGGCGCCGGATTTCGCGGCGACGGACGGCTTTTCGGAGCCGCCGATGTCGGCGTCGCAAGCCGCCTTCGAGGCGGTCGACAGGCCGTCGGCCGATACGAGGGCCGGCGAGGTCGCCCCGGAGCAGAGGAGCGCGCTGCCGCTCGGCGCGGTGCGGGCGCAGGTGCACGGGACCTATGTCATCGCGCAGACGACGGACGGCATCGTCATCGTCGACCAGCACGCGGCGCATGAGCGCCTCGTCTATGAACGGCTGAAGCAGGCCCTCGCCCGCTCCGGCGCGGCGCGCCAGATCCTGCTCATTCCCGATATCGTCGACCTGCCCGCGGAAGACGCCGCCCGCCTCCTCGAACGCGCCGAAGAACTCGCCGCATTCGGGCTGGTGATCGAAGGCTTCGGCCCCGGCGCCATTGCGGTGCGCGAGACGCCCGCGCTGCTCGGCAGCGTCGATGCGCGCGCGCTGCTGGTCGATCTCGCCGATGATTTCGCCGAATGGGACGGATCGACGCGGCTTGCCGAAAAGCTCGACCATGTCGCGGCGACGATGGCCTGCCATGGCTCGGTGCGCGCGGGCCGGCAGCTGCGCCCGGAAGAGATGGACGCGCTGCTGCGCGAGATGGAAGCGACGCCCGGCTCCGGCCAGTGCAATCACGGCCGCCCCACCTATGTCGAACTGAAGCTTGCCGATATCGAGCGCCTGTTCGGCCGGCGCTGAGGCGAAGGAATTGCGAAAGCCGCGATTTCGCCGCATAAGGACAAGCATGAACCGCATGGACAATCTCGGCCGCGGCGGCGAAGCCAAGCTGCGCTATCTCGACGGCGACTATCAGATCCTGACGCCGGGCGCCTTCGTGCGCTGCGCCGTCACAGGCGCCGCCATTCCGCTCGACGAACTGCGCTATTGGAACGTCGCTCACCAGGAAGCCTACGTCGACCCGGCGACCTCGCTGGCGCGCCACAAGGCGCTCGGCATCGTCTAAGACGAGCGATCGCGAATCTTTCCGCCTTTTCGGCCGTGCCAGCCTTTTCCGTGAAGAATCTCTTCGGATAATCGAGGTGAACTGACGGTCAATTCTGTTCGCGGGCGCAAATTTTGTCGCCTTGTATACCTACATCGCCAGTCATGATAGTAATCGTCCGTCCAGGGGGAGACTGGCGTGGAACAATTCGTTGCCTATATCGCCTTATCCGCACTTGATGACGCTCGCTCTCTTTGGATCAATGCTGATCCCGAATGGAAGAATGTCGCTCGTGATGAGTCAGGACAGGGATTAGAAGAGGAGGGGAGCTTCGCTCGCGGCTTGGCATATGGCTTGTTCATTACGGCCATTCTGGCAGCCATCGTAGTCGGCTCATGGTTCTACATTTTCTGAGATGACCGAGCACGATGACCGTGGGCAATCCATTGCCCGGAGATTGCGGTCAAAAGTGAAGCTTCCTTAAGTTGTGTCGCGATGTACTGGGGATGCTGAATCCCGATCATGCGGCTATTGCCAGCTGCCGCGCTGAGCGAGTTGATCAGTTGCGCCGTCGCAGAGCCTGCGCGATGAGCCGCTCCAGTCCTCGCTCGTCCTCGAACCGCATCGTCACGGCAAAGACCGTAGCCAGTTCTGCAAGACGCAGCCGCGCGCCGGCAGCCCCGCGAAGGCGCGCATGATCCTTGGCAGTCGTCACCAGGCGCAAACCCTCCGCAGCCGCGCGGTTGAGCAGCCGCTCCGCATCCGCATCGGTGAAGGGATGATGATCAGGAAACGATTCCCGCGCCGCGACATCGATGCCGGCCGCAGTGAGCGAAGCGAAGAATTTCTCCGGCCTGCCGATACCGGCAAAGGCGAGGAAACGCCCTGGCCCAAGATCGGCCGCGGCGACGGGCTCCAGCGCCGCGCGCAGCACGACGCGACCAGCGCGCGCAGCAAGGCGCAGCACATGGTCTCCGGCTGCGCCTTCGCCCACGATCAGCACGGCATCGGCGCGGACCATCTGCGTGCCGAGCGGCGCGCGAAGCGGACCGGCGGGCATCACCGCACCATTGCCGATGCCGACGGCACCATCGACCACGACGAGGCTGAAATCCTTGGCGAGGGAGGGATTCTGGAAGCCGTCATCCATGATGATGCAATCGGCGCCGGCGGCTGCGAGCAGCGGTACGCCGTCCGGACGATGCGGCGCAACCACGACCGGGCCGGCAGCCGCGAGCAGCAGCGCCTCGTCGCCGACCCGCGCGGCATCGTCGCGGCCGGGATCGACGAGATGGGCGCCGGTTACACGGCCGCCATAGCCCCGCGTCAGGAAGCCGGGCCGGCAACCGAGGCGCTTGACGATTTCCGCAACCGCGAGCGCAGTCGGCGTCTTGCCGGCGCCGCCGACGACGAAATTGCCGATGCAGATGACCGGCATGCCGGCGTGGGCGGTCGGCGGGCGGCGCATCCGGCCGCCCGCGACGGCGGACCAGAGCGCCGCGGCCGGCAGCAGCGCGAGGGAAGCGGCGCTGGGCCGCCGTCGCCACCAGAAGCGCGGCGCGGCGATCACCGCGCCGGCCCGGAACGGGCGGGGCGAAGCCGCACGACATCGGGCTGGGCGAGGCCCGAGGCGAACACCAGCGGCGCCAGATAGGGCCGGAGCGCGGCGAGCGTCGCCTCGAGCGCACCGGAGAATGGCGCCAGCGCCGCCGCGCCGCGTTCGCCGAGCGCCTCTGCGGCGGCCGGATCGGCATAGAGCGGCCCGAGCGCCGCCGCGAGCGAAGCAGCGTCGTTCACGGGTTCCCGACCTGTGCCGGCATCGAGCGCGGCATAGATCTCGCGGGCATTCTCGACCTGCGGCCCATGCAGGATCGCGGTCCCGAGCAGCGCCGGCTCGATCGGATTATGGCCGCCGACCGGCACCAGCGTGCCGCCGACGAAGGCGACCGGCGCGGCGCGATAGAAGAGGCCGAGTTCGCCCATCGTATCGGCGATATAGAGATCGGTCGCCGCGGTGATCGGCTCGCCCCGGCTGCGCAGCGCGACGGAAAAGCCCGCTGCCGCGAACTGTGCCGCGAGCGCCGGCCCGCGGACCGGATGGCGCGGCACGACCACAGTGAGGAAGTCCGGCCGCGCCCTCCGCAGCGTCCGATGCGCCGCGGCAACGACAGTTTCCTCGCCCTCATGTGTCTGTGCGGCAAGAAAGAGCGTGCGTCCGACCGTCTCTTCCTCGAAAGCGGCGCGTGCCGCTGGATCGGCGCCCGGCGCCGGTACGTCGAATTTCAGATTGCCGACGCATTGCACACGGGGAAGACCGAGCGCGCGCAGCCTCTCGGCGTCGCCCTGGCCCTGCGCCAGAGCCAGCTCGATACCGCCGAACAGCGGCCGCATCGCGCCGGCGAGCTTCTTCCAGCGGCGATAGGCGCGCGCCGTCATGCGGGCATTGATGCGGATTTCCGGAATGCGCCGCGCCGCGAGCCGGGTCATCGTCGTCGGCCACAACTCGGACTCGAAGAAGAGCGCGAGGTCGGGCTTCCACGCATCGAGGAAGCGATCGACGATCGGCTCGATGTCGAGCGGCGCATACTGATGCAGGGCCCCCTTCGGCAGGCGCTGTGCCGCAACGCGGGCGCTCGTCACCGTCACGCTGGTGAGGAGAACGGTGATCCCCTCGGCGGCGAGGCGCGCGATCAGCGGCATCACCGCATTGGTTTCGCCGACGCTGGCGACATGGACCCAGACCAGCGGCCCCGACGGGCGGGCGACCGTTGGACGGCCATAGCGCTCGTTCCGTCGCGCGTGCTCTTCCTTGCCCCGCCGCGTGCGCCAGGCGAGCAGCAGCGGAACCAGCGGCAGCGCCGCATAGCCGGCGAGGCGATAGAGCCCGCGCGCGCTGCTGCCGACAATGTCAGTCATCACGCCCGCCGACCCGCTCATAGGCGATGGCGGTGATGCGGTTGAGCTCGTCCTCGAGTTCCTGCCGCTTTTCCTCGCGCAGCGCTTCGTCGGCATCGCCTGGCACCAGAACCGGGGTGCCGAAGATGCAGGCGCCGCGGCTGAACGGCAGGTTGATCGTGGTGCGGTCCCAATTCTGCAGCACGAGCCGGCGCGAGGTGGCGAGTGCGATGGGGAGGATCGGACGACCCGAAAGACGCGCCAGCGCGATGATGCCGGGGCCGGCGCGGCGCGACGTGGCATGGCTGAGATCCGCCGTCATCGCCACCGTGACGCCTTCGGCGAGCGCCGATTTCATTTCGAGGAAGCCGCGGAGGCCGCCCTTCTCGATCGTCCGCGACGGCGTGCGCGCCGCAGAAGCGCGGATGGTGCCATAGCCGAACTTCTCGGCGATGATCGCATTGATCTCGCCATCGCGATGGCGCGAGACCATGACCTTGAGATTGAAGCCCTTGCTCGGCACGAAGGGAGCCATCAGGTGCTGGCCGTGCCACATCGTCATGATGCCGGGCAGGAAGGAGCGATACGCCTCGAGCGGGTTTTCCGGCTCGAAGGTGATGCGGCTCGTGGCGCGCACCAGCTTCAGATAGGCAACGGCCGCAAGACCCGCCGCGCGGATGACGCGGTCCGACGTGCCGAGCCGCTTCAGCGCGCTGACCGGCTTGCGCGCCGGCTTCGCCGCGTGCTGGCCGGCCGGCTCGCCAGCCGGCTCCTTGGGTGCCATATCGTTCACGATCGTCATCATCCTCGACCACCCGCCGCCGCCGCCATGCTCAGGCAGCAACCGCGGCCGCCGTCAGGCCCCGGTCAGCAGAGGATCGAGCAGCCGATGCAGGTGCACGATGAAGTAGCGGGTTTGCGCGCTGTCGACGCTGCCTTGCGCGGCCTTTTTCCAGGCATCATAGGCGGTCTTGTAGTTCGGGAAGATGCCGACGATGTCGAGCTTCGAAAGATCGGCGAAATCGGCGGCATCGACTGAACTCAGCTCGCCGCCGAATACCAGATGGAGGAGCTGTTTGTTGGTCTCCGGCATCGTCGCCGTTCTCCTATGTGCTCAACGTCAACCAAGGGCGCGAACTGGACCGGGCGCGCCCGTCCCGATCACGAACGCCGCAGCAATTCGGCAGCCGCCTCGGCCATGGCAATGGGGCCGGCCACAGCCGCCACCAGCCCCGGCCGCGCCGCGATCAGCGCGGGATGACGCGGATCCGGCCGGTTGTAGCGGATCGTTTCGCCATGGGCCGCGCGCAGCGTTCCGCCAGCTTCGTGCACCAAAAGGTCGGCAGCCGCAAGGTCCCAGTCGCGCGCGTCGGGCGCCGCGGTGGCGAGGTCGATCCGCCCTGCCGCCACCAGTGCCAAGCGGTAGGCGAGCGAAGGCGTGACACGACGATCGGCGATGGTGAAGCCGGCGCCGGTCGCTGCCCGCATGTGCCGCATCGGCCCGGCAAAGCGCAGCGGAGCCTCAAGAGACGGATCGGCTGCGGCGATCGGCACGCCGTTCAGCGTCGCACCGCCGCCGCGCGTCGCAAGGAACAGTTCCTCGCGCGCCGGCACGAACAACACGCCGACGACTGGCGCGCCATCCTCGACCACCGCCACCGAGACGCACCAGTCGACATTGCCTTCCATGAAGCCGCGCGTTCCGTCGATCGGATCGACGATGAACACGCGCCGGCGGTCGAGCCGGTCCGGGGTATCGGCCGTCTCCTCCGACAGCCAGCCATAATCCGGCCGCGCCGTCGTCAGCGCGGCATGCAGCGAACGGTCGGACGCGATATCGGCCTCGGTAACGGGCGAATCGGCGCCCTTGGTCCAGGCGCGCGGACTGTTGCCGAAAAAGCCGAGCGCGATGCGTCCGGCTTCGAGCGCGGCGGCTCGCAGCAGTTCGAGATCCTCGGCAGTCGAGGCGGTGTCAGCTTCCGGCAATCATCATGCCTTCGATGGCGAGGGTCGGCGCATTGGTCGAGAACCGATATTCGAGATCGTCTGCGGCGATCATGCGGCGATACATGTCCTTCAGATTGCCGGCGATCGTGATTTCGGACACGGCCTCGGCGAGCTTGCCGCCCGAGATGCGGAAGCCGCCGGCGCCACGGCTGTAATCGCCGGTGACGCCGTTGACGCCGTGGCCGATCAGCTCGGTGACATAGAAGCCCTCGCCGATATCGGCGAGCAGCTGGTCGCGCGAAACGCTGCCCGGCAGCAGCGTCAGATTGGTCGCATGCGGACCGCCGCCGCCACCCGAACCGCGGCCGTTGGTCTCGAGGCCGAGTTCGCGTCCCGCGGCGCTGTCGAGCAACCAGGTCTGCAGCACGCCATCCGTGACGAGATCGAGCGCCTCGGCGGCGACGCCCTCCCCGTCGAACGGCCGCGAGGCGAGGCCGCGCGGGCGGCGCGGATCGTCGGTGATGCGGATGCCGGGCGCGAAGACCGCCGTGCCGAGCGCGTTCTGCAGGAAGCTCGTCTTGCGCACGATCGCTGCGCCATTGATCGCACCGGCGAGATGGCCGACGAGGCTGACCGCGACGCGCGGATCGAACACCACCGTCGCCGTGCCGGTCGGGAGGCGCCCGGGGCCGATACGGCGCACGGCACGCTCCGCCGCTTCGACGCCGATGGCTTCGGCAGCACGGAGATCGGTCGCATAGACCTTGGAATCGCTCGCATAATCGCGTTCCATGCCGGTGCCTTCGCCAGCGATCGCGGTCATCGACACGCCATGGCGCGAGCCGAGATAGGCGCCGGAAAAGCCGTCCGAGGTCGCGATGACCGCTCCGGTGAGCCCCCAGCCCGCCGAAGCGCCTCCGGACTTCGATACACCGGCGACCTCGAGCGCCGCCGCTTCGGCACGGCGGGCGCGATCGGCCAGCATGTCGGGATCGGGGATCGACGGGTCGATCAGGTCGAGATCGGGCCAGGCGGTCGCAAGCTTCTCGCGCGGCGCGAGGCCGGCGAAGCGATCCTCCGGCGCGACCTTCGCCATCGCGACCGCGCGTGCTGCGAGTTCCTCCGGCGGGGCGACGCCGTTGGTCGAGACGCTGGCGTGCCGCTTCCCGACGAAGACGCGCAGCGCCACATCGTCGCTCTCGGACCGGGTCGTCTCGTCGACCTTGCCGTGCCGAATGTCGATCGACAAACCGATGCGGCGCACGGCAAACGCATCGGCGGCGTCGGCGCCGGCCTTGCGCGCGGCTTCGACCAGCGCCGCGGCGCGCTCGACGAGGCGGGACTGATCCGGGAGGGCTGTCATGGCATGGTCTCCTTCTGCTCTTCTAGTAGGGTTCGCGCCGCGCCCGAACAACCCCTTGCGGCAAGGTGCGCGCAACGGGCATACCCCCGATGCAGCGGCCGGATGGCGTCTGTTTCGCCTTGCGCCGTCCTCGGCTCCATCCCATCGTATGACGACACGCCAGGGAGACCTTCGATGGCCGCCGACGTCCAGGGAACCGACCTCGTCCAATTGGTGGCCCTGCTCGGCGCGGGCGTCGTCGCCGTGCCGATCTTCAAGCGGCTCGGCCTCGGCTCGGTGATCGGCTATCTCGCCGCCGGCGTCGCCATCGGCCCGTTCGGGCTCGGCCTGTTCACCGACCCCCAGGCGATCCTGCATGTCGCCGAACTCGGCGTGGTGATGTTCCTGTTCATCATCGGGCTCGAGATGCGGCCGACACGGCTCTGGGGGCTCCGGCGCGAGATCTTCGGCCTCGGCCTCGCCCAGGTGGTCGTCTGCGGCGCGCTGCTGACGCTGATCGGCACGCTGGCGGGCCTCCCGGTCGCCGCGGCCTTCGTCGCCGGCATGGGTTTCGTCCTGACCTCGACGGCGACGGTGATGCAGTTGCTGGAAGAGCGCGGCGACACGGCCTCCCCCTCCGGGCAACGCATCGTCTCGATCCTCCTGCTCGAGGACCTCTCGATCGTTCCGCTCCTCGCCGCGGTCGTGCTGCTCGGTCCCTCCTCGGGAAGCGATACGCACCAGCCGTTCTGGCTCTCGGCTCTCATCGCGCTCGCCAGCGTTGCCGCGCTCGTCGCCGCCGGGCGCTGGCTGCTCAACCCGATGTTCCGCATCCTTGCCGGCGCCAATGCCCGGGAGGTGATGACCGGAGCGGCATTGCTCGTCGTGCTCGGCGCCGCGCTGGCGATGCAGCTCGGCGGGCTCTCCATGGCGATGGGGGCGTTCCTCGCCGGCGTGCTCCTCTCCGAATCGAGCTTCCGCCATCAGCTCGAAGCCGATATCGAACCGTTTCGCGGCCTGCTGCTCGGCCTCTTCTTCCTCGGCGTCGGCATGTCGCTCGATCTCGGCGTGCTCGTCTCCGACTGGCCGGTCATCCTCGCAGCCGTGCTCGGCTTCATGATCGTCAAGGGCGCCGGCATCTTCGCGGTCGCGAAGCTGTTCCGGGCGAGCCGCAAGGAAGCGCTGTCGCGCGCCGCGCTGATGGCGCAGGGCGGCGAATTCGCCTTCGTCCTCTATGCCGCCGCCACCGCCGCCGGCCTCATCGACGGGCGCACCAACGCGGTCCTGACCGCCACCGTCATCATCTCGATGGCGTTGACGCCGCTCACGGTCATGGCGCTTCGCTTCCTGCCGGAACCGAAGCAATCGGTCGACGATCTGGACGTCGCCGACGGGCTGGAGGCGCGCGTCCTGATGATCGGCTTCGGCCGCTTCGGCCAGATCGCAGCGCAGTTCATGCTCTCGGAAGGCATCGACGTCACCGCCATCGATTCCGACGCCGACATGGTGCGCAGCGCCGCCCGCTTCGGCTTCAAGGTCTATTATGGCGACGGCACCCGGCTCGACGTGCTTCGGGCCGCCGGCATCGAGCATGCCGATCTCGTCGTCGTCTGCACCGACCGGCGCGAAGCGACCGACCAGATCGTCGAGCTGATCCGCTCGGAATATCCGCTCGCCCGCCTCTATGTCCGCTCCTTTGACCGCCAGCACACCCTGAAGCTCCGCCAGCAAGGCGTCGATTTCGAGATCCGCGAGACCTACGAATCGGCGTTCATCTTCGGCATGAGGTCGCTGCAGGGTCTCGGATACGACGAAGACCAGATTGCGGAGATCAGCCAGACGATCCGCGAGCGCGAAGCGGCGCGGCTCGCGATCCAGATGAGCGGCGGCCGCGTCTCCTACACCGACATCCAGGGAAAGCTGAAGCCCGAGCCGCTGGTCGAGCCGAAGCGGAAGGCCAAGGCCCTCAACGAGGCGGCGGAAAAGGCAACGGCCGACGCGGCGGAATAGCCAACCGCATCGGCCGAGGGGATTTCGATCAGAGCTGTGGCGCCGAACCCGTTCCCACCGTATCGGCAGTCGCCGTCGTGGTCTTGGCCGGGCCGACCGTCGCGACCATGCTGGTCCCGTCGGTAAAGAGGCGGCGGGCGGCGCGGCGAGCATCCTCGATCGAGACGGCGGCGATGAGCGAATTGCGCTTCTCGACATAATCGATGCCGAGATTGTCGATCATGATGCCGAGAATCTGGTTCGCGATCTTGGTCGAGGAATCGAACCGCAGCGCATAGGAGCCGATCAGGTAGCTCTTCGCCTTGGCGAGTTCGGCCTCCGTCGGCCCCTCGGCAGCCAGCCGTGCGGTCTCCTGCTTGATGAGCGCGATCGTCTCAGTCGCGCGGTCGGCCCGGGTCGCAGTGCCGCCGGCAAACGCTTCAGCATGGGCGAGTGTCACCAGCGTCGTCGAGATCGAATAAGCGAGGCCGCGCTTCTCGCGCACCTCGCTGTAGAGCCGCGAGGAGAACGAGCCGCCGCCGAGGATGTGATTGACGACATAGGCGGCGAGGAAGTCGGGGTCGCTGCGCTTGATGCCGGGGCCGCCGAAACGAATCAGCGTCTGAGGATTGGGCTGGTCGATGGCGATCAGGCCTGCCTGCGGCACGACATCCGCGACCGGCGTCAGCCGTGCCTTTTCGGGCAGCGGGCCGAAGACACGGGCCAACATCGCGCCGGCCTCCTTCGGGCTGATGGCGCCGACGATGGCGATCTTCAGATTGTCGCGGGCGAAGACGCGGCTGCGATAGGTTTCGAGGTCGTCGCGTCCGATCGCGGCGATGCTGTCGACGGTGCCGTCGAGCGGCCAGCCATAGGGATGGTTCGGAAACGCCTTGGCGCAGACCGCGAGCGTCGCCGCCGCCTGCGGATCATTCGCATCGCTCTTGATGTTGCTGGCGATCTGGGCCCGGACGCGCTCGATCGGCTCGCGGTCGAACCGCGGTTTCTGCAGCGCGAGCGCCAGGAGCCCGAACGCCTCCTCGCGATCCTCGCGCAGCGTCTTCAGATCACCGAAGAAGCCGTCACGGCCGGCGTCGAAGCTCACGCTGATCGAGCGGTCGTCGAGCGCCTTCTGGAACGCAGTGCTGGTCATGTCGCCGGCACCCTCGTCGAGAAGCCCCGACAGCATGTTGGCGACACCCGGCTTGCCGGCCGGGTCCTGCGCGCTGCCGCCGGCGAACACGAAATCCATCGTGATCATCGGTACCGTATAGTCCTCGACCAGCCAGGCCTCGACCCCGGCGGGGCCTTCGACTTTCTGGATGGTCATCGCCTGGGTCGCCGGCACGGCGACGAGGAAGCCGATCACGGCGATGCCGAGGCGGACGAGAAGCTTGGCCACTGGGTCAGTCTCCGTTCGGTCAGCTACGGCCTTCGGCCGGCGCGGGGGTAAGGATTCCGGTCACCGACCGGCGGGCGTCGAGATAGGTCTTGGCGGCGCTGGCGATGTCGTCGACCGTCACGTCGCCGATGCGCGAGGGCCAGCTCTGCACCGCATCGAGCGGCTGCCCGGTCGCCATCGCCATGCCGATGATCCGAGCCAGCATCGCCTGACTGTCCTGGGCATAGATCGCCTGGGCGCGGGTCCTGCGCTTTGCCGCCGCGAGTTCGTCCGCCGTCACGCCGTGGTCGCGGATATCGGCCACGACCTTGTCGATGGCGGCCTCGAGCTTGGCGATCGGAACGTCGCCGCGCGGGCTCGCATAGATGCCGAAGCGGCCATAATCGAGCGCCTCGCCGCTGTAATAGGAGCCGGCCGACTCGGCGATGCCCTGGCCGAGGACGAGTTCGCGATACAGACGGCTGGTCGGTCCACGGCCGAGAATGTCGGCGAGCACATCGAGCGCCTCGGCCTCGCCGGGCTTCTCCGACGCGTAGGACGGGACGAGATATTCCCTGTTGAAGGAAGGTTCGCTGACCCGCGGATCGGCCAGTTCGACTGTCCGGGCGGCAAGCGGCGGCGGCTCCTTCGGCCGGTTGCGCTCGCCGGGCTCGGAGCGCCGCGGCAAGACGCCGAAGGTGACATCGGCGAGGCGCTTCACCTCGGCCGGCGTCACGTCGCCGGCAACGACCAGAATGGCGTTGTTCGGCGTGTAGTAGCGCCCGTACTGCGCCAGGGCGTCGGCCATTTCGAGGCCCTTCATCTCGTGCATCCAGCCGATGGTGGGGATGCCGTAGTGATGGTTCTGGTAGAGCGCAGCGTTCATCGCCTCGGTCAGCTGGGCGCCCGGATCGTTGTCGGTGCGCATGCGGCGCTCTTCGAGAATGACGTCGCGCTCGGACAGCACGGCCTTCTCGCTGAGCTCCAACCCCTCCATCCGGTCGGCCTCGAAGGCCATCACCGTGCCGAGCTGTTCCTTGCCGATCGTCTGGAAGAAGGCAGTCGCGTCTTCCGTGGTGAAGGCATTCTCCTGCCCACCGCCCTCGGAAACCTTGGAAGAGAACTCCCCGGCCGGATGCGCCTTCGTACCCTTGAACATCAGATGCTCGAGGAAATGGGCGATGCCCGACTTGCCGGGCGGATCATCGGCGGCGCCGATCTTGTACCAGACCATATGGGTGACGATCGGCGCGCGGTGATCCGGCACCACGACGACCTGCATGCCATTGGCAAGGGTAAACGTGGTTGCATCGGGGGCGATGCGGACCGGGCCGTCGGCCCTCGCCGACGAGGCGGCACCAGCGAGTGCGCCAGCGACCATGACGGACGCGATGATGCGCCGGAAGACCCGGTGCTTGGGGGATTCAGGGGTCGCGATGCGGTTGTTCATCGATCCTCGACACGCGTCACCTCTGCCCCGGAACGAAGCCTAGGATAGTCTCAACAGCGTGGCGAGAAAAATATGTCGCCTATGGCGCAAAGCGGAAGAACAGCAACTGCGTGTCGCCGGCTTCCCGTCGCTCGAGCCGCTCCAGTCCGGCGATGGGCTCGACGATCGCGTCCGCCGCCTCCTCCAGCACGACGAGCGCATCCGGAGCGAGCCAGCCGCCGATGACGGCCGACGCGAGCGCCGGCTCGCCGAGCCCACGGCCATAGGGCGGATCGGCGAAAACGAGATCGAAGGGCGCGACCGTCCCGGCCGGGCCGAGTTTCGTCGCATCGCGGCGGAACAGGCGCGTGCGGCCGGTGAGGCCGAGTGTCTCGATGTTCTGGCGGATCAGCCCGCGCGCCTCGACGCCTTCGTCGACGAAGAGGGCATAGGCCGCCCCGCGCGACATCGCTTCCAGCCCGAGCGCGCCAGTGCCGGCGAAGAGATCGAGCACGCGGGCGCCGGCCGCCCGGTCGTCATAGCCATGCGCCAGAACGTTGAAGAGGCTTTCGCGCAGGCGATCGGAGGTCGGACGGATCGACTGGCTTTTCGGCGCGGCCAATGTCCGGCCGCGCCATTCACCGCCGACGATCCGCACCGCCGCCTCCCGCCGTGCCGCCACCGGAAGGCCCGCCCGGCTTCGGCCGGCCCGGGCCACGGCTGCCAGGACGCTTGTCGCCCGCCGGACCGCCCTTCGGCGACGACGGACGCGAAGCCCTGCCGTAGCGTGCGGGCTTGTCGCCATAGGCGGCCTTGCCGTCACGAGAGGGCCTGTCGCCGCGCGCCGGCTTGCCGCCTGAATCGGATGTGCCGCCGGAGCGGCCTGGACGCGGCTTGCCGGCACCGAACTTTGCCGGTCCTGACCGGCCCTGGCGTTCGGCACGTTCGTCGGACTGGCCCGTGCGGGCGGCGCGGTTCGACGCCGGCTTTCCAGCGGTCAGCCTGCCCTCGCCCGATCTTGGCGCCGCCGCGCGGGATGCACCGCGCGCACCCGGCTTGCCGGCGCGCGGCTTCTCGCTGCTCGCCGCCTCGGCAGGACCGGTCTCGCGTTCCTCGAAGCGGGCGCGGCCGCGTGTCCCGCGTTCGGCGCGCACGGCACCGCGCGCCGGGCGCGGCTTCGCCTGATCGTTCTTTTCGGAATCGGGCCTTGCGACTGGCCGCGGCACGCGCTGGGCAGCGGTGCGACCGATCCGGCCGGGACCGTCCGGCATCCGCTCCCGCGGCGCATCGCTCTCGCCCCGATGCGGCACGCGGGCGACCGGAGGACGGCTCGCGCGCGCCGGACGGGCGGCATCCTCCAGCGTCGTTTCGCGCAGCCTGGACGCCGCCTGCTTCGGCGGCTTGAGGCGGTGGTCGCCTTCCGGCTCGACCCGCTCGCGCCGCGGCGCCCGCTCGCGGCCGGCCGGCCGTTCACGCTCGCCTTCGGGCTGTTCCTCGACGCGCTTCGCCTGGCCGCGCGGCGGCCGACCCGTCTCGCGAACAGGTGCATCGAAATCGGCGCCCGCCTCGTCGGCGAGCTTCTGCCCGAGCTGGTCGCGCAGCACGCGACCGCGAATCTCGACCACTTCGCCCTCGGCGAGATCGCCGAGCTGGAACGGTCCATAGGAGATGCGGATCAGGCGGTTGACGTCGAGGCCGAGATTGGCGAGCACATTCTTGACCTCGCGGTTCTTGCCCTCGCGCAGCGCCAGCGCAACCCAGACATTGCTGCCCTGGATGCGCTCGAGCTGGGCATCGATCGCGCCATAGAGCATGCCGTCGATCGTGACGCCGTCGCGCAGCTTGTCGAGATCGGGCTGCAGCACCTCGCCCCAGGCGCGGGCGCGATAGCGACGCAGCCAGCCGGTCGAGGGCAGTTCGAGCACCCGCGCGAGGCCGCCGTCATTGGTGAGCAGCAGCAGGCCCTCGGTGTTGATGTCGAGGCGGCCGACCGCGATGACCCGCGGCATATGCTCCGGCAGCGCGTCGAACACGGTCGGACGGCCTTCCGGATCACGTGCCGTCGTCACGAGGCCGCGCGGCTTGTGATAGAGCCACAGCCGCGTGCGCTCGCGCTCGGGCAACGGCTCGCCGTCGACCGTGACCTTGTCGCGCGGCCCGACATTGACCGCCGGCGTCGTCAGAACGGTGCCGTTGATGGCGACCCGCCCCTCCTCGATCCAGCGTTCGGCGTCGCGGCGCGAGCAGAGCCCGGCGCGGGCCAGCACCTTGGCGATGCGGTCGCCATCCTGTTCGTCTGCCGCCCGGCTCTGGCGAGGGGCGGCGGCGTCGTCTATGCGTTTATTCGGCGGCTTCATCGGTGATCACCTCGGCCGCTTCCTTAACAGAGCGTCGCCTGCGAGGCGAGACGGCAACGGAATTGCGCAGCACTCCCCCGCGAGAACTCGGATGAACGGCATCGGCGGCGAGAGCATCGAGACGAAGGGCGACGTCACGCCGATGGCAGCCGCCCTCGCCGAGGCGCGGCTGGCGGCGGCGCGCGGCGAGGTCCCGATCGGCGCCGTGATCGTCCATCAGGGCGCGATCATCGCGCGCGCCGGCAACCGAACGCTGGAGCTGAAGGACCCCACCGCCCATGCCGAGATGCTGGTGATCCGCGCCGCCGCTGCGCTTCTCGGCTCGGAAAGGCTGGTTGGCGCCGACCTGCATGTGACGCTGGAGCCCTGCCCGATGTGCGCCGCCGCTATCTCCTTCGCGCGCATCCAGAGGCTCTATTATGGCGCGGCCGATCCGAAGGGCGGCGCGGTGGAAAGCGGCGTCCGCCTCTTCAGCCAACCCACCTGCCACCACGCGCCCGAGGTCTATGACGGCATCGGCGCCTCCGAGGCCTCGTCCCTTCTGCGCGGCTTCTTCCGGCAGCGGCGCTGACGCCGCTGCACGAAACTGCACGAATCAGGACGCGGACGGTCCGCATCCTGGCACGTCCTCGATGCGGGTGTAGATGCTGAGGCCGCGTTCCCGCGCGATCTTCACGTCGAGATCGGCACCCTTGGACGCACCCGGCAGACGCAGCACGGCGTCGCAGGCGGCAGAAGGCGATGGGCGACCGGATAGGCGATTTCCTCGTAGACCGCATCGCCGACCGCCGTTGAGCCGGCGACATTCATCAGCGGCAAAGCCAGCCATTCACCGATGAGCGGAATATGGCCGGCCCTGAACAGCGGCAGCGCCGCCTCTTCGAGCACGCGGAGATTGGCCGCCATCCGCGCCGGGTCATCCCCCGTGCCCGAACGATAGGGGCCGGCAACGAGAATGATCATCGGCGCGACGGTTTTAGCGGGAGCAGTCGACATGGGCAGAGCCTTTGGCTAGACAGATTGCACGAATATTCGCGTTTATACGCGAACACGGCTTTTCGTGCAATATCATGCAGGACAGATCATGCTGACCAGCGAGCGCAAGCGGCACATTCTCGACATCCTGAAGCGGGACGGCCGCGTCGTCGCCAAGACGGTCAGCCAGGAACTCGGCCTTTCGGAGGACACGATCCGGCGTGACCTGCGCGAACTCGCGAGCGAAGGCCTGCTGCAGCGGGTCCATGGCGGCGCGCTGCCGGCGAGCCCCGGCGTCGCCGATTTCACGGCGCGGCAGGGGATCGCGCCGGATGGCAAGCGCGCGATCGGGCGCGCCGCGGCGGCGATGATCGAGGACGGCCATGTCGTGATCCTCGATGGCGGCACCACGGCGATCGAGGTGGCGCGGCATTTGCGGCCAGGGCTCCGGGCGACCGTCGTCACCCATTCGCCGAGCACGGCGATGGCGCTGATGCCGCATCCGGGCGTCGAAGTGGTGATCATCGGCGGCAGGCTGTTCCGCCATTCGGTCGTCGCCGTCGGCGCAGCGGCCAGCGAGCAGATCAGCCGGATCAGGGCCGATCTCTATTTTCTCGGGGTCACCGGCATTCATGCCGAGGCCGGCCTGACGACGGGAGATTTCGAGGAGGCCGCGATCAAGCGCCAGTTGATGAGCCAGGCAGCCGAGACAATCGCCCTCGCCTCGCGCGAAAAGCTCGGCGCCGCCTCACCTTTCCTGGTCGCCCCGATCACGGCGCTGGCGGGGCTGGTGACCGAAATCGACATTCCGTCCGCAGCGCTGGCACCCTTCGAGCGCGCGGGGATCGTCGTGACGCGGGGGTGAGGCCGCTCGCGCCAACGAAAAAGGGCGCGGCTCGCGCCGCGCCCTCCTGATTCTCTGGGAGTTGGACTTCTTAGAAGTCCATGCCGCCCATGCCGCCGCCGCCCGGCATCTGCGGAGCGCCGGAAGCCGGCTTCGGCAGATCGGCGATGAGCGCCTCGGTGGTGACGATCAGCGAAGCGACCGAAGCCGCATCCTGAAGCGCGGTGCGGACGACCTTGGTCGGGTCGATGATGCCGGCCGCGACGAGGTCGACATACTCTTCCGACTGGGCGTCGAAGCCGAACGTATCCGACTTGCTCTCGAGCACCTTGGAGACGACGATCGAGCCCTCGACGCCGGAATTCTCGGCGATCTGGCGGATCGGGGCCTCAAGCGCGCGCAGCACGATCTTGATGCCGGCCTCGATGTCCGAATTGTCGGACTTCAGCTTCTCGACGGCCTTCTTGGCGCGCAGGAGAGCCGAACCACCGCCGGGGACGATGCCCTCTTCGACAGCCGCGCGGGTTGCATTGAGCGCGTCGTCGACGCGGTCCTTGCGCTCCTTGACCTCGACCTCGGTCGCGCCGCCGACGCGGATGACCGCGACGCCGCCAGCGAGCTTGGCGAGACGCTCCTGGAGCTTCTCACGGTCGTAGTCCGAGGTGGTCTCCTCGATCTGCGCCTTGATCTGCCCGACGCGAGCCTCGATTTCCTTCTTCTTGCCATTGCCGTCGACGATGGTCGTGTTCTCCTTGGAGATCGTGACCTTCTTCGCGCGGCCGAGCATGGCGAGCGTGACGTTCTCGAGCTTGATGCCGAGATCCTCGGAAATCACCTGGCCGGCGGTGAGGATCGCGATGTCCTCGAGCATGGCCTTGCGGCGATCGCCGAAGCCCGGAGCCTTGACGGCCGCAACCTTCAGGCCACCACGGAGCTTGTTGACGACGAGCGTGGCCAGAGCCTCGCCTTCGACGTCTTCCGAGATGATCAGCAGCGGCTTGCCGGACTGGACGACAGCCTCGAGCACCGGCAGGATCGCCTGCAGGTTCGACAGCTTCTTCTCGTGCAGGAGGATGTACGGATCATCGAGTTCCGTGACCATCTTCTCGGCATTGGTGATGAAGTAGGGCGAGAGGTAGCCGCGGTCGAACTGCATGCCCTCGACGACTTCAAGCTCGGTGTCGGCGGTCTTGGCTTCCTCGACGGTGATGACACCCTCGTTGCCGACCTTCTGCATCGCCGAGGCGATCATCTGGCCGATTTCCTTCTCGCCATTGGCGGAGATGGTGCCGACCTGAGCGACTTCTTCCGAAGTCTTGATCTTCTTCGAGCGCTTCTCGAGATCCTTGACGGCTTCCGCGACGGCCATGTCGATGCCGCGCTTCAGATCCATCGGATTCATGCCGGCCGCAACGGCCTTGGCGCCTTCCTTGACGATCGACTGGGCGAGAACGGTCGCCGTGGTCGTGCCGTCACCGGCCTTGTCGTTGGTCTTCGAGGCGACTTCGCGCAGCAGCTGGGCGCCGAGGTTCTCGAAGCGATCCTCGAGCTCGATCTCCTTGGCGACGGAGACGCCGTCCTTGGTGATGCGCGGGGCGCCGAACGACTTCTCGATCACGACATTGCGGCCCTTCGGACCCAGCGTGACCTTGACGGCGTTGGCGAGGATGTCGACGCCGCGCAGCAGCTTTTCGCGCGCGTCGGCGGAGAACTTTACTTCTTTCGCAGCCATGTGGCTTGCTCCCTTGATTTGCTAACTGGACAACAAAAAGCCGCGTGAAGGGATGTCCCTTACGCGGCCTTCTTTCCGGCAGCCTTGTTGTCGATCACGCCGAGAATGTCCGACTCCTTCATGATCAGGAGGTCTTCGCCGTCGATCTTCACTTCCGTGCCCGACCACTTGCCGAACAGGATGCGATCGCCAGCCTTGACGTCGAGCGGAACGAGCTTGCCGGCATCGTCACGAGCGCCGGGACCGACGGCGACGACTTCGCCTTCCTGCGGCTTCTCCTTGGCGGTGTCCGGGATGATGATGCCGCCCTTGGTCTTCTCTTCGCCTTCAAGGCGGCGGACGACGACGCGGTCATGCAGAGGACGGAAACCCATTGTATCTTCTCCTCGCGTGAAGATTCCGCTCTCGGCGGAACCTCGAATGAAATGGGCTGTTAGCACTCACTCGAGGCGAGTGCCAACATGCGCCGTCGATCTAGGTCCGGGAGGGCTCAATGTCAAGGCTGAGGCCGGCAGGCGGTCCGCATTTTTCACGCGGCGACGGGCGCACGATGCTGTCGCGCAGCCTCGATCGCGCCCGTTGTGGCAGGGAATTGGGACCGGATGATGAACGCGTCGGCCGACCGAAGGCGCGTGGCCCCCGACCAGCCCTCTCCGCGGGGCGTGAGGCTCAGGAGATCGTCAGCGGCAGCTTGATCGGCGCCGACTTGCCGGTGCTCTCGTCAGTCACCGTCAGGATCAGCTCATAGGCGCCGGGCTTCAGCTGCGGCAGCTGGAACGTGACCGTGATGTGGAAATCGCGGCTCTTGCTGCGGCTGAGCTTTTCGAGAACGGCCGGTGTCGACGATTTCGCCAGGATGAGGCCAGACGGACTGCGGATCTCGATCGCGGTGCGGAAGGCGATCCGCTCGCGGCCGTCGACCTCGGCCCATCCGAAGCCGACCGGCTCGGCATAGATCTTGAGATCGGATTTCGGCGCGAAGGTCGCGTTGGCGCGCGGCTCATATTCACCGAAGCCGGTGGCGTCGTCGACGAACAATGCCTTGCGGAACGACAGCGGCGCCGCGGTCCAGAACGCGGCGACCGAGGCGTCGAGTGCATCGATCGCCTCCGGGACCTTTCCGGCGGACAGCAGCGTCTCCGCGTCGCCCGCCTTTTCGGCTACCTCACCTGCAAATGCCGTTACCCCCGACATGACCAGCGCCAAAACGCCCGCCGTCGCGATCCCGGAAAGCCGGGACGCCCCTGACCTCATGACCCACCCCTCATAGGGCGCAAAAAGCGCCGAAAACCAGCCCGTTCAGGCGGAACATGCCGTTCCGGCCCGCTCCGCGCAAGCATTTCGCTTCGGTAGGGTAACCAACGCCGGCAAAAGGCCGCCGGATCGTCAGGCCGTCCGTCGCTCCTGCCAGGCCTGGCGCTTGCGATAAATGGTCGAGGGACTGATCTCGAGGGCGGCCGCGGCGCGCGCGATGTTGCCGGAGAAGGCGCCGACCGCGCTCTCGATGATCGAGCGCTCCTGTTCCCAGAACGGCATGATGGGTGCGGCGCCCGGGCGCGGCAGGCTCGAGGCCTCGTCCATGCGCCCGGGCCCGACTGTGCCGCGGATCGTCGCCGGGAGCATCGCGGCCGTGATCTCGCCGCCGTGGTTCAGCACCACGGTACGGCGGATCGCGTTCTGAAGTTCGCGCACATTGCCCGGCCAGGGGTGGCGGACCAGGCGCTCGGCGGCGTCGGCGGCAAAACCGCGGAAGGAACGCCCCTCCTCCGCGGCATAACGGGCGAGGAAAGCGTTGGCGAGCAGCAGGATATCCTGACCGCGCTCACGCAGCGGCGGCATGTGGATCGGCAGCACATGCAGGCGGTAGAACAGGTCCTCGCGGAAGCGGCCGGCGGCGATCTCGACGAAGGGATCGCGGTTCGTCGCGCTGACGATGCGCACGTCGACGCGGCGCACCGCGGCGTCGCCCACCCGCTGGACCGTGCCGCTCTGGATGAAGCGGAGCAACTTGGTCTGCAGGCCGAGATCCATCTCGCCGATTTCGTCGAGGAACAGTGTGCCGCCATCGGCGAGTTCGGCCGCGCCGGCGCGGGTCTCGGTCGCGCCGGTGAAGGCGCCGCGGATATGGCCGAAGATCTCGCTTTCCATGAGATCCTTCGGAATCGCACCGCAATTGATCGCGATGAACGGCTTGCCGCCGCGGCCGGAGCCGGCATGCAGCGCCTCGGCGCAAACCTCCTTGCCGGTTCCGCTTTCGCCGGTGATGAACACCGGCGCGCGCGAAGGTGCGATGCGGCCGATCTGCTCGAACACCGCCTGCATGGCCGGTGAGCGGCCGATGAACCCTTCATAGGCCTCGCGCGCCGGCTCGACGCCGGAGAGCGGCTCGGCGGCGACCGGAGCCGGCGCGGCGGCGGGCGCAGCGCTATCCCATTGCCGGATCGCGGCTTCAAGGCGCTCGATCAGCGCCGCGGCGCCGAAGGGCTTCGGCAGATAGTCCACGGCGCCGGCGCGGATCGCGGCAACGGCGGTGTTCAGCGATCCGCGCGCGCTGGTGGCGATGACGCGGACCGATCCTTCGGAGAAGATGGCGAGCTGTTCGGCACCGCCGATGGTTTCGAGATCCGCCAGCACCACGGCACGGCGATCATCCCCCAGCACGCCGATCGCTTCGGCGCGGGTTGCGAATGCCACGGGCGCATTGGCCATTCCGGCGAGCGCACTGGCGTGACCGGCGACGATGCGGCGCTGCACCGGATCGGCATCGACGATCACGATCTGGACGGGCCCTTGCGAGCCGCCGACGAACCCCATTTCAGGAAGACCCCTCTTCCGACGCGGCAAACCCGCTGTCGGGAACCAATCTCGCAGGACAGGGTAAACAAAGGGTTCCAATCGACGGTTGCATTGCAGCATGCAAACGGCAGTGCAATATGGCGCTGTCGGGGTCACGCGGGCGCTTGACCCCTGCCGCTCAAACCAATACGCGCTTTCGCATGGCCAATTCATTATTGCCCGGCCCTGTCCCGGGTCTTGCCGCCCTCGCGCCGCGCTATGACGCGGTGCTCTGCGATGTCTGGGGCGTCCTGCATAACGGCGTCTCCTCCTTCGCGGGCGCGCGCGCCGCGCTCTCCGCCTTCCGCGCCGGCGGCGGAACCGTCGTGCTCATCACCAATGCGCCGCGTACCAGCCACTATGTGGTCGAGCAGATCGCGGAGCTCGGCGTCGAAGCCGATTGCTATGACGCGATCGTCACCTCGGGCGACGTCACGCGGGCGATCCTCGCCGCTCACGCTCCGGCGCGGCTGCATCACATCGGCAACGAGCAGCAGATGTCGCTCTATGACGGGCTCGATCTGACGCTCGTCGGCGCCGACGAGGCCGATGTCATCGGCTGCACGGGTCTCCGCGACGATCTGCACGAGACGCCGGCGGACTATGAGGCGGAACTCGCGGCGCTGGCAGCGCGGGGCCTGCCCTTCGTCTGCGCCAATCCCGATCTCGTGGTCGAGCGCGGCCACCAGCTCGTCTATTGCGCCGGGGCGCTCGCGGCCCGTTACCAGGCGTTGGGCGGGCAGACCTTCGTTGCCGGCAAGCCGCATGCGCCGATCTACGACGCCGCGCTCGAGCGGGTCGACGCGGTGCGGGGCCGTGCGGTGCCGCGTGACCGCGTGCTGGCGATCGGCGACGGCGCACCGACGGATCTGGCCGGCGCCTTCAGCCAGAAGCTCGACATCCTCTTCGTGACCGGCGGCATCCATGCCGGCCATTTCGGGCCGAACGACAAGCCGGAAACCGCCGCCGTTCATCGCTTCCTCGCCGCCGAGAAGCTCGGCGCTGCAGCGTTCATTCCGGGGCTGGTCTGGTGAGCGCGTCCGCCTGCCGCGTTGACGGCGACGGAGCCCGCCACCCATGTTGGGCCGGCGATGTCCTCCAACCCGTGATCCCGGCGATCGACCGATGCTGACGGCGGCCCCCCTCATTCCGCTCGACGATGTGCCGGCGAGCCTGCGCGGCGCCGCGCTGGCGATCGGCAATTTCGACGGCATGCATCGCGGCCATCATGCGCTGTTCACCGCGACTCGCGCCGTGGCGGACGCGCGCGGGCTGCCGGCGCTGATGCTGACCTTCGAGCCGCATCCCCGCAGCGTGCTGCGGCCGGGCGAGCCGCTGTTCCGCCTGACGCCGCTCGCGACCAAGGCAAGGCTGGCCGCCGCCTTCGGCCTCGACGGCATCGTCGTCGCCACCTTCGACCCCGCTTTTGCGCAGGTGAGCGCCGAGACCTTCGTGTCCGACGTGCTGGTGCGGCGGCTCGGCATCTCCGCCGTCATCGTCGGGCATGACTTCCAGTTCGGCCACGACCGGCTCGGCTCGCCCGCCTTCCTGGTCGATACCAGCGAGCGCCATGGCTTCTCGGTGTCGGTGGTGGGCGCTGTGACCGACATCATGGGCGAGCCCTATTCGGCGAGCCGCATCCGCCGCCTGCTCGGCGAAGGCGATATCCGCGCGGCCAATGATGAACTCGGCTATCGCTGGTTCGTGACCGGCGCCGTCCAGCATGGCGACAAGCGCGGCCGCGAACTCGGCTATCCCACCGCCAATATCCGTCTCGCCGGGGATTGCGGCCTGGCGCTTGGAATCTATGCCGTGTCGCTGACACGGGCCGATGGGTCGGTGCTGCCGGCGGTGGCGAGCTATGGTCGGCGCCCGACCTTCGACAACGGCGCCGTGATTCTCGAAGTCCACGTGTTCGATTTCGCCGGCGATCTCTATGGCGAGGAGGTGGCGGTGACGTTCCACGCCTATCTCCGCGGCGAGGAGCGCTTCACGTCGATCGAGGCGCTGATCGAACAGATGGATCGCGATTCGCTCGCGGCCCGCGCTATTCTCGCCGCTGCCGACCCCGGTTCCGACGTCGATCGAAAGCTTGCCGGCGACGATGTTGCCGAGGCCGCGGCGATCGCTTAGAACGGCGCGGAAGCGCGTGCCGGAATTTTGCCCGTTTCGTCGTCCTATGATGAAACGAACATGCTGCGTCCATCGTCGGGCGCCGAGGAGTGACCCGTCGACATGCTCGTACACAGCATCCAGCGTCTCGCCGCCCTGCCGACCATCGGCATCCTGGCCGGACTCGTCGCCGCCTGTTCGGGGACGACCTACGGCACCGGCGTCTCGCCCGAGCAGCAGACGATGACGGATCTGGTGGGCATCGCCAGCCTCGGCGGCAGCAAGAGCGCCCCGATCGATTATCGCCCGCGCGGCAATATCGTGGCGCCGCCGAATACCGCGACCCTGCCGCCGCCCGGCTCGGCGACGACGACGGTAGCCTCGGCCGAGACCGATCCGAACTGGCCGAAGGATCCCGACCTCGAAGCGCGCCAGCGCAAGGCCGCCAAGGACGCCTCGTTCGGCCAGCCTTCGCCGAACTTCATCCTGCCGGCGGGCCAGACCTCGATCGGCAATGCGCAAACGGGCGCCAACAATTACGACGCCCAGCGCCGCGCCGAAGGCAAGAAGGCCTGGATGGATCTGCACAAGAGCAAGGCCGGTTCGGTCGATGCCAACGGCAATCCCGTGCGCAAATATCTGACCGAGCCGCCGGTCGCCTATCGCGAGCCGGATCCGAACGCGCCGATGTCGGATCCGCCGAAGGCGAAGATGAAGAAGTTCGACATCTCCAAGCTCTGGCCGTTCTAGCCGGCGAGACGGTCGCGGGCGACCGACCGGCCGCCTCGGGCGAATCGCCTCTTCCGCGCAACGACCCTGCATCGTGGGTCGGCCGCCCGCCATGCGCTTTCACGCGCGGCGGTGCCTTCCTCCCTGCCGTCCCGCCGCAGCGCCCGGCTTCGACCGCCTTGCCGGCCGGCTCATCTCTGTCATCTTCCGGTAATGTTGCGGCAAGCTCGCGGATAGGCCGGCTTCCGCATAGTCTGCCGGCCTGTCCTGATCGGAGACGAGAATGAACCTGTCCGGCATCCGCAACGACTTGAAGACGATTGCGCGGCTTTCCATTCCGTATTTCCGGTCGAACGAGAAATGGTTCGCGATCGGCATGCTCGCGGCCGTCATCGCGCTGCAACTCTTCGGTGTCTGGCTGAACGTCCAGTACAACACCTGGAATAACGACTTCTACAACGCGCTGCAGAAGAAGGACTGGGCCAGCTTCGCGCACCAGATGTTCTTCGTCTTCTCCTGGATCGCCGGACTCAGCATCCTCTCGGGCGTCTATCGGATCTATCTCCGGCAATGGCTGCAGATCCGCTGGCGGCGCTGGATGGTGGCGCAGTATATCGGCCGCTGGATGGCCGAGGCGCGGCACTACCGCATGCGCCTCTCCGGCAACCCGGCCGACAATCCGGACCAGCGTATTGCCGAGGACACGCAGCAGTTCGTCGACCTGACTTTGCAGATCGGCGTCGCGATTCTCGGCCAGATCGTGCAGCTCGTCTCCTTCATCTTCATCCTCTGGGGGCTCTCCGGCAATCAGCCGCTGGTGCTGTTCGGCAAGAGCTACGATATCCCCGGCTATCTGGTTTGGGCGGCGCTGATCTATTCGATCGCCGGCACCTTTCTCGCGCACTGGATCGGCCGCGCGCTGGTCAAGCTCAACTTCATGCAGCAGCGCTTCGAGGCGGACTTCCGCTTCTCGCTGGTGCGCGACCGTGAGAACGGCGAAGAGATCGCTCTGCTGCGGGGCGAGCCGGCCGAACGAGCGCAACTGGGCGGCCGCTTCAGCCATGTCGTCGGCAACTATTTCCAGCTGATGATGCGGCAGAAGTGGCTCAACTTCTTCCAGCTCGGCTTCGGCCAGCTCGCCATCATCTTCCCCTTCGTCGTGGTGGCGCCGCTCTACTTCACCAGCGACATGGAACTCGGCCGTCTGATGCAGATCGCCCAGGCCTTCGGCGTGGTGCAGGCAGCCCTCTCCTTCTTCGTCGACAATTACGACACGATGGCTTCGTGGAAGGCCGTGGTCGATCGTCTCGACGGGTTCGACAAGTCGCTCGTCACCGTCGAGGCTGAGGCCGAGCACGGGCCGAAGCTTGCCCGGGACAAGGCCGATGTCGGCCTTTCGATCGAGGACCTCGTCGTCCGCCTTCCCGATGGAAGGCCGATCGTCGAGGTCCCCGCGTTGACGCTCGCCCCGCGCGAGCGCGTGCTCGTCACCGGCCCGTCCGGCTCCGGCAAGACGAGCCTCTTCCGCGCGCTTGGCGGCATCTGGCCGTTCGGCGGCGGCGGAGTGCATATCCCCGAAGGCGCAGACCTGCTGATCCTGCCGCAAAACGCCTATATGCCGCTCGGCACGCTGCGCGCCGCGCTGGCCTATCCGCGCGAGCCGGAGGTGATCAGCGATGCCGAAGTCGCCGATGTGCTGGAGGCCGTCGGGCTTGCGAGGCTCGCCAGCGAGATCGACGATCCCGCCAACTGGGGTAACCGCCTCTCGGGCGGCGAACAGCAGCGCATCGCGATCGCCCGCGCGCTGCTGACGAAGCCCGACTGGCTGCTGCTCGACGAGGCGACGAGTGCGCTCGACGAGGCCGGCCAGGAGGAGATCTACCGCCTGATCGAGACACGACTCCCCGATACCACCGTCGTTTCGATCGGCCATCGCTCGAGCCTCATTCCGCTGCATCAGCGCTTCCTGCACCTTACCGGCGCCGACAACGGCATGCATCGGCTCGTCGAGGATCCGTCGCCGCCGCTGCAACTGGCCTGAGTCGAAGCCGCAAACGGGATCGCAGGCGGGACAACGGCTGCGATCACAGCGGGCTCACGAGCTGTTCACACGCGAATCATTGAACAGTGTGTGAAACGTCGGGCAGATTTTGGAGACAATCGTTTTGATGTATCACCGGGTCAGATTTCCTGAACCGGAGTTCCCCCCATGACCGATCTCTCGAGCCAGAAGCTCGTCGTTCCCGCCCTCGGCGGTTTTTACGCCCGCGCCACGCCGCTGTTCGAGACGCTGCTGCGCGTCGTGCTCGGCCTCTGGATGGTGCCGCATGGCGCGCAGAAGCTGTTCGGCCTCTTCGGCGGTGGCGGCATTCCGGGCACGGCCGGCTTCTTCACCCAGATCGGTCTCGAGCCGGCGGTGCCGCTCGCGATCCTCGCCGGCTCGGGCGAGTTCTTCGGCGGCCTGCTGCTCGCCATCGGCCTTTTCACCCGCCCTGCGGCCGTCGCGACCAGCATCGTTCTCCTCGTCGCGGTGATGAGCGTCCATATCGGCAACGGCTTCTTCGCGCAGGGCGGCGGCTTCGAATATCCGGCGCTGTGGCTGTTCGGAACGCTCTATTTCGTGTTCCGCGGCGGCAACCAGTATTCGGTCGACGCGAAGCTCGGCCGCGCCCTCTAAGCCTTCATACATCGCGCCTTGTCAGGGCCGTCCTTCGGGGCGGCCCTTTCGTTTGGGCGGCGCCGATTGGGCTGCCAAGGTTGCCCCATGGGGGTCGATGCGGTACCAAACGCTCCGCTCCGGAACGGGGGCAAGCGACACGGGATCGAACGCCATGGCCGATATCAAGAAGACGACTGCCCTCAAGGCGCGGCTGCCGCGCGGGCTCGTCGATCGCCATGCCGGCACGATCAAGGCGGCGGACGCCATGATCGCCAAGATCAAGGCCGTCTATGAGCGCTACGGCTTCGAGCCGGTGGAAACGCCGCTGATCGAATATACCGACGCGCTCGGAAAATTCCTGCCCGACCAGGACCGGCCGAACGAGGGCGTGTTCTCGTTCCAGGACGACGACGAGCAGTGGCTGTCGCTGCGCTATGACCTGACCGCGCCGCTCGCCCGCTATGTCGCGGAGAATTTCGACGCGCTGCCGAAGCCCTATCGCAGCTATCGCCAGGGCTGGGTGTTCCGCAACGAGAAGCCCGGCCCGGGGCGCTTCCGCCAGTTCATGCAGTTCGACGCCGACACGATCGGCGCCGCCTCGCCGGCCGCCGACGCCGAGATGTGCATGATGATGGCCGACACGCTGGAGGCGCTCGGCCTCGAGCGCGGCCAGTACGTCATCCGCGTCAACAACCGCAAGGTGCTCGACGGCGTCATGGAGGCCATCGGGCTGGCGGGCGACGAAAATGCCGGCCGCCGGCTGACGGTGCTGCGCGCGATCGACAAGCTCGACAAGTTTGGCGTCGAAGGCGTGCGGCTGCTGCTTGGCGCCGGCCGCAAGGACGAGAGCGGCGACTTTACCAAGGGAGCTGGGCTGGACGAGACGGCGATCGAGAAGGTCGTGTCGCGTCTGACTGCGGCCTTCGGAGCGAACACTGGCGTTGACGCCGGCGGCATCGAGGCTGAGGGGCTCCGCGAACTGGCTGAAATCCAATCGCTGATCAGCGCCGCTGGCTACGGTCCCGATCGCATCCTTATCGACCCCTCTGTCGTCCGTGGCCTCGAATATTACACCGGCCCGGTTTTCGAGGCTGAGCTCTTGTTCGAGACGGTCAACGACAAGGGCGAGCCGGCGCGGTTCGGCTCGATCGGCGGCGGCGGGCGCTATGATGGGCTGGTCGGGCGCTTCCGTTCGGAGAGCGTTCCGGGCACCGGCTTCTCGATCGGCGTTTCCCGCCTGATGGCGGCGCTGACGGCGCTCGGCAAGATCTCCACGACGCCCGAGCCCGGCCCGGTCGTCGTCACGATTTTCGACCGCGACCGGATGGGCGACTATCAGCGCATGGTGAAGCTGCTGCGCGATGCCGGCATCCGCGCCGAGCTTTATCTCGGCGGTTCCGGCCCGAAGGCGCAGCTCAAATATGCCGACAAGCGCAACAGCCCCTGCGTGATCATCCAGGGCGGCGACGAACGCGCCAAGGGCGTCGTGCAGATCAAGGATCTCGCGCTCGGCAAGCAGATGTCGGCCGAAATCACCGACAACGCCGCCTGGCGCGAAGGCCGGCCGGCGCAGCAGGAAGTGGCCGAGGCCGACATGGTCGAGGCCGTCAGGCGCATCGTCGAGGGAGCAGCCTCATGACCGTCGACAGCGCACCGCTGCGCATTCTCCTGTCCGAGGCCGGCTATCGCTTCATCGATCCGCCGATCCTTTCGGATGCGACCGTGTTCCTCGAGGTCGCCGGCGAGGACCTGCGCCGCCGCCTCTATATGACCACGGGCGCCGATGGGCGGGAACTCTGCCTCCGTCCGGAATTCACCATTCCCGTCTGCCTGCATCACCTCGCCACCGGCGATGCGCATCGCATGGCCGACTACGCCTATATCGGCCCGGTGTTCCGCCATCGCCTCGGCGCCAGCGGCGAATTCCATCAGGCCGGCATCGAATCGCTCGGCCGCACCGACCGCGTCACCGCCGATGCCGATGTCCTGGCGCTCGCCATCGACACCGTCGCGCTTTACGGGCTCGACGCGATCGATGTGCGCATCGGCGATTCACTGCTGTTCTCGGCGGTGATCGACGCGCTCGGCATCGCCAATGTCTGGAAGCGCCGGCTCGCCCGCGCCTTTGGCGACGCGGCCCGGCTCGAGGCGGCGATCGCGCGGCTCTCCGGCGGCAAATCGGCCGAGGCGCCGTCGCATGCCGGCTTCCTCTCCGCCCTAGACGGCACCGACCATGAGGCGGCGCATCGGATCGTCGAGGACCTGCTCTCCATCGCCGGCATCCGCTCGGTCGGCGGGCGCACGGCCGGCGAGATCGCCGACCGCTTCCTTGAACAATCCTCGCTCGCCGCCGGCGCCGGTCTCGACGATCGCGCCCGGTCAGTCATCAGCCGCTTCCTCGCCGTCGCCGGCACGCCCGAGGCGGCGCTGGCGGACCTGCGCCAACTCGCCACCGACGAGGCAATCGACATCGGCGCCGTGCTCGACAGTTTCGAGAAGCGGTCGGAAGGGATCGCCCGGCGCGGCATCGACCTCGGACGGCTGCACTTCGCCGCCGGATTCGGGCGACGCCTCGACTATTATTCGGGCTTCGTGTTCGAGATCCATGATCCTGAAGGCGTCGCCGGCCAGCCGGTTGTCGGCGGCGGGCGTTATGATCGCCTGCTTCCGGCGCTCGGCGCCAAGGCGAGCGTGCCGGCGGTCGGCTTTGCCCTCTGGCTCGACCGCATCCGCGAGCAGCCCGCCAAGGAGACCGCCCGATGACCGCCCCGCTGGTTCTCGCCGTTCCCTCCAAGGGCCGGCTGCAGGAAAATGCCAACGCCTTCTTCGCGCGCGCCGGCCTGCCGGTGCAGCAATCGGGCAGCGAGCGTTCCTATCGCGGCCGCATCGCCGGCCTCGGCGAAGTCGAGATCGCCTATCTCTCCGCGTCCGAGATCACGCGGGAACTCGCCGCCGGCAGCGTCCATCTCGGCGTCACCGGCCGTGACCTCGTCGAAGAGGAAGTGCCGGATTTCAACGAGCGGCTCGATCTCGTGCTGCCGCTCGGCTTCGGCCATGCCGACGTCGTCGTCGCCGTTCCCGAAGGCTGGATCGACGTGCGCTCGATGGCCGACCTCGACGATGTCGCCGCCGATTTCCGTCCGCGCCATGGCCGCTGGCTCACGGTCGCGACGAAGTATGTCAATCTCACCCGCCGCTTCTTCCAGGAGCACGGGATCGCCGATTATCGCATCGTCGAGAGCCTCGGCGCGACGGAGGGCGCGCCGGCTTCCGGCGCCGCCGATCTCATCGTCGACATCACCACCACCGGCACGACGCTCTCGGCCAACGCGCTGAAGGTCGTCTCCGACGGCGTCATCCTGCGCTCGGAAGCCCATCTCGTTGCCTCCATGGCGGCCAACTGGAGCGGCGAGGCACGCGGGGCGCTGCGCATCATCCTCGACCGGATCGAGGCCGAGGCCGCCGGCCGGGCCTGGCGCGAGATCCGCGCCGATGTCACCGACGGGGCCGGCGCTGCGCTCGTCGCGGCGGATCGCTTCGGCGCCACCGCGCCCTTCGGCACCGGATCGAACCCGCTGACGCTGCATTGCCCGGCCGCGAAGGTCTATGGCTGCGCCGAGTGGCTGCGCACCGGCGCCGGCGCCCGCAGCGTCACCGTTACGCGGCTTGACATGGTTTTTTCGGCGACGAGCCCGCTGGCGAGCCGCCTGCTCGGCCGGCTGGACGGGTCAAGACCCGGCTGATTCCCGCTGCTTTCAGGGCAGCCTGGCCTGCGCTGACCGAATTGCTGCATTGCGAAAGACGCATTTCGCAATGCGGGATCAACGGCCCATATTGGAGTCGAGCCGATGCACGCCCCCGGCATCGGCCTTCCGAAAGGGCCAGAACCATGCATCCGCTGATCGACAAGCTCCGCCGCAACCTGCGCAACTTCGCCGCCCATGACCCCGAGGCTCAGGCGCTCGACCAGGCCGTGGACCGGATCGAAGTGGAGATGATCCATCGCCGCTTCGCCCGCCAGGATCGCGGCCGCGCCGGCTACTGAGTGCTGCCGCTGCTCAGGCTTTTCCGCGAACGGGCGGTACCAGCGCGGCGCGCAGCGCGAGCGCATGCGCCCGGCACTGGCACCCTTCGAGATGGTCGTTCACGAGACCCATCGCCTGCATGAAGGCGTAGACGGTGGTCGGTCCGACGAAGCTCCAGCCGCGCTTCTTCAGGTCCTTCGACATCCGGATCGCAGCCGGCGCCGTCGTCGCGGCCGCGAGCGCGGTCCGGTCGAAGTGGGCGGGACGCTCGCTCGTCGGCGGTTCGAAGCTCCAGACATAGGCTGCCAGCGATCCTTCCGAGGCGATCAGGTCGAGCGCCCGGCGGGCATTGTTGATCGTCGATATGATCTTGCCGCGATGGCGGACGATGCCGGAATTGGCCAAGAGCCGCTCGATATCCGCCTCGCCGAACGATGCGACCGCTGCCGGCTCGAAATTCGCGAAAGCACTACGAAAATTGTCCCGTTTTCTCAGAATAGTGAGCCAAGAAAGGCCGGACTGGAAACCTTCGAGGCAGAGCTTCTCGAACAGGCGACGGTCCTCGACGACCGGCCGGCCCCATTCGGCGTCGTGATAGGCCTCGTAATCCGGCCGGCCGCTGCTCCACCAGCAGCGCAGGATCCCGTCGCTCCCTTCGAGCAGTCCATCGACGCCGGACATCGCAACTCCCACTTGTTCGTTCTTTGTTCCGTTTTCTATCCGGCCGTGGGTCGGCCCGCAAGCCGGCGCGGCATTAACCCGGTCTTCACCATGCCGCGAGGGTAAACCGCGCATTCACCCTTCTTTTGCAGGCCGTGCCTCATTCTCGCCTCGACGCCGGATTCGCCGCGAGCGGCCGGCTGCAGAGTTGAAGCCCGGCGGACCGCCTCCGTCGGCCCGTTGAACCCCGTCGCCAGACGCCTTGTACCGAGTACGTCCATGCGAAACCTCGTTCTCTCCGTTGTCATCGCGGCGGCGGCAGCCCTGCCCGCGGCTGCCCTGCCCTCGCTCGCGAGCGCCAGCGATCGGTATGTACCGCGGCCGCCGGTTCTGCTCAGCCCCGATCTGTCCGAGCCCTGGTTGCTGCAATACCAGCCCGGCAAGAAGCGGCCGGTGATCTCGCAGCGGACCCTCCGCCAGCCGGTCGCCCCGGTGATGGTCTCGAGCATCACGCCCGTGCCGCTGCCGCAGGCGCAGCAGCCGCGGCCCGCGACGAAGCCGGCGAGCCGACAGTTCGACCCGGCCTTCCTGCCGACCGTCATCGCCTATAACGGCCCTGAAAAGCCGGGCACTATCATCATCGATACCAATGCCCGCTATCTCTATCTGATCGAGCCGGGCGGCCAGGCACGGCGTTATGGCGTCGGTGTCGGCAAGCCGGGCTTCGAGTGGGCGGGCGAACACCGCATCACGCGGAAGGCCGAGTGGCCTGACTGGACGCCGCCGCCCGAGATGATCGCCCGGCGGCCCAATCTGCCGCGGCACATGGAAGGCGGTCCCAACAACCCGCTCGGGGCACGCGCGATGTATCTCGGCTCGACGCTCTACCGCATCCACGGCTCGAACGAGCCCTGGTCGATCGGCAAGGCGGTGTCGTCGGGCTGCATCCGCATGCGCAACGAGGACGTCACCGACCTCTACGGCCGGGTTGGCGTCGGGACGCGCGTCATCGTCATGTGACGGGCGCGCTTGCCGGTTCCGGCCGGCTTTTCTATCGTCGCGTATCGGCCGGAGCGTCTCGGAGCCCGGCCGAAACCGATAAGACCGAGTCCTGGAGGGGAAGTGCCATGGCCCGTTTTCGCACCTTGCCGATCGTCGTACTGGCGGCAACGATCACGTTCGGCGCCGGAGAAGCGCATGCGGAGGGCTTCTTTCAGAAGCTCTTCGGCGGCGCCTTCGACATCCAGCCCGTGGAGGCCGTCCCGGGCGCCGCGCTGCCGATGAAATACAAGCGACAGCGCGTGCGCTATGTGACCGACGAGGCTCCCGGCACCGTCATCATCGATTCCGACGCGAAGTTCCTCTATCTCGTCGAGGGCGACAACAAGGCGATGCGCTACGGCGTCGGCGTCGGACGCGAGGGCTTCGGCTGGCAGGGCCGGGTCAAGATCGGCCGCAAGGCCGAATGGCCGACCTGGACGCCGCCGCCGGAAATGCGCCAGCGCGAGAAGCAGAAGGGCCGCATCCTGCCCGCCTCGATGAAGGGCGGACCGCAGAATCCGCTCGGCGCGCGGGCGATGTATCTCTATGACGGCGGCCGCGACACGATGTTCCGCATCCATGGCACCAGCGAGCCGTGGACCATCGGCCACAATGTCTCCTCGGGCTGTATCCGGATGGTCAATGCCGACGTGTCCGATCTCTATGAGCGGGCGCCGATCGGAACCAAGGTGATCGTCCGCTGAAATGCAGCCGGCCCCGCTGATCGTTCTCGATCAGCGACGGTGCAGTCACAGCGAATTTTCGCACGGCCCGATGCCCGCCATCCTGTGCCCGTTCCAAACCAGACGGGCACAGCATGACCGCGACCGATATCACCCTCACGCTTGTCGGCGGACCGACGCTCCTCATCGAGATCGCCGGCTTCCGCCTCTTGACCGATCCGACATTCGATCCGCCCGGCGATTATGCGTTCGGCGGCATCACGCTGGTGAAGACCGCGCCGCCTGCCCTGGCGGCATCGCAGATCGGGCGGATCGACGCCGTGCTGCTCAGCCATGACCAGCATGCCGACAATCTGGACCATGCGGGACGCGCCTTCCTCACCCAGGTCGCACACACCTACACGACGCCGATCGGCGCCCGGCGAGTCGGCGGAACCGCGGTCGGTCTAGCGCCTTGGCAAACCGTCACGCTTGCGCGTCCCGGCGGCGGCTCGCTCTTCGTGACGGCGACACCGGCGCGCCACGGCCCGCCCGGCGTCGAGCCCATCACCGGGGACGTGACGGGCTTCCTCATCGGCATCGATGCTCCGGGCGACGCCATCTATGTCGCTGGCGACACCGTCTGGTACGAGGGCGTCGCCGCGGTCGCGGCACGTCACCAGCCGGGCCTGGTCGTCCTCAATGTCGGCTCCGCACAAGCCCGCGGCGCCTTCCACGTGACGATGGATGCGAACGATGCGCTGGAAGCCGCCGCGGCGTTTCCCGGGGCGAAGGTCGTCGGCATCCACAACGAAGGATGGGCCCATTTCAAGGAAAGCGCCGAGGCTCTCCAGCAGGCTTTTGCGACGCTCGGCCTTGCCGATCGCTATTTCGCCCTCGAGCCGGCGGTGCCGCGGCGGCTGACGCTGCAGCGGTGATTGCCGTCGCCGGCGCTCGCGCCTAGGCTGCGAACCCGACCGAGGGAGCGTCCGCGCATGAGGGACGGGCTGGCATCGGACGGAGACAACGCCATGCCGGGCGGCTATCGTCCCGCGTGCCGGGCCGCGAGACCATGGGCGCGTCCGATCCCGGCTTCGCTCGCGTTCGGACGATAGAGTCGCAGACCATGGACTGGGACGACATCCGCTACTTCGCGCGGCTCGCCGAACTCGGCAGCCTGTCGGCAACGGCGCGCAGCTTCGGCGTCAACCACGCCACAGTCGCCCGTCATATCGCGCAGCTCGAAGCGCGGCTCGGCGCGGTTCTCTTCGATCGTCGCGCCGACGGTTACGCTCCGACCGCGGAAGGGCTGCACCTGATCGGCGAGGCGAAGACCATGGCCGCGGCGGCCGACGCCATTCTCGACCGCATGCGCGGCCGCGGCCTCGTCGCGGGCCCGGTCCGACTGACCACCGTGTCCCTGATCGCCGAACATGTCCTGATCCCGGGGCTCGCAGCGTTCAGGCAGAGCCATCCGGCGATCGACATTGAGCTGATCATGGAGGGGCGCCTGCTCAGCCTCGCCCGGCGCGAGGCCGATATCGCGATCAGGCTCGGACATCCGCGCGACAGCGACCTCGTCTGTCGCAGGCTTTGCGACCTCGCCTACGACTTCTTCGCGCTGCCGGAATGGGAGGAGCGGCTCGCCCGCAAAGAGCCGCCGCATTTCGTCGGCTTCGATGTGGACCGCGTGCAGACGATCGCAGAAGCGCTGTGGCTCTCTGAGCGCTTCCCGGACGCTCGCTTCGCCTTCCGCGTCAATGGCCATGCAGCACAGGCAGCCGCTGCACGGGCCGGATACGGGATCGCCCTGCTGCCGCGCTTCCTCGGCCTCCGCGATCCGGCGCTGTGCCGGATCGACCTCGGCGCCCGACCGGCCGACCGGCCGCTCTGGCTCGTGACGCGGCCCGACATTGCCCGCCAGGACCGCTTCCGCGCCGTCATCGACGCGATCACGCCACTGTTCAGGTCACTCTGAGAAGTCAGGCCGGCTGCGGCTTGCCATAGACCTTCAAGAAGAAGGACACGGCGCGGACCACGCGCTGCCGGATCTCGGCCTCGCTCGGCGTCGTGATGATGCCGAACAGGAGCTTCCGAAGGACGCCGGTCTGCGCAAGCTCCATGAACTGCGAGGCAGCCAGTTCGCAGTCCTCGATTTCGACCACGCCGGCCTTCACCTGCGTCGCCAGATAGGCCGCGATCTGTTCGGCGCAAAGGGCAGGCCCACGGCCATAGAATTCGGCGCCGATCTCCGGCATCCGATTGACGATCGACATCACCGTCCGCATCGCCTGGACGTAATATTGACGCGTCAAGATCTCGACGAGCCGCGTGCCGCAGTCGGTCAGCACCGCAGCGACATCGTGGTTGTCGTGGTCGAGCTGGATGACGCTGAAGAGCTCCTCGCGCTTCTCCGTCGAGATCAGTTCGACGAAGAGCCGTTCCTTGTTCTCGAAATAGACATAGAGCGTGCCCTTGGAGACGCCGGCGACGCGCGCGATGTCGTTCATGCTCGCCGCGTCGAAGCCCTTCTCGAGAAAGACGGCGCGGGCGCCTTCGAGAATCTGCTTGCGTTTGCGCGGGTCCTGGCCGGCGGCGCCTTCATCGGCGACACCAAGCTCGGCTTCGACAATCGACACGTCATTGCTCCTTTTCGCCGCTGCAGACGGCTGTTGACCTTCGAGGAACGGATTCGGTCGTGTTCCTAAGCTAGCACGCCGGCGCCCTGCTCCCAACGCGGCAGCCAAGGGCCACGACGCGCGAGAATCACAACTCGCCACCTTGCGAGCAGCACGAGCACCAGGGAGCTAGATCGCATTTGACCGCACCGCAGCAATTTTTTTGACCGAACCGTTCGGTTCGACCTTGATCTAGTCGTCGGAGCGCGCTAAATCAAGCCGCACCTGACCGAACCGTTCGGTCAATCTGCAATATTCCAGGAGTGGCCGATGGCCAAAATCGCCCTCGTCGAGGACGCAGGCGACACCGGATCGAGCGATCTGGCGCCGGCCCTGCGCACGACCTCAGAACAGCCCGCTTCGCCCGCGCCCGCCGCCCCTGCGGTCAAGGAGGCGCCGACCGCAGCGCCGCATGCTCCGGCCCCGAAGGCCGCCGAGCCGGCCCCGCCTGCCAAGGGTGGCCGCCGCCGCGTGGTGCTCGGCGCCGTCGCGCTCGTCGCAATCGTCGCGGGCAGCTATTTCGGCCACGGATGGTGGACGACCGGCCGCTTCATGGTCTCGACTGACGATGCCTATGTCGGCGCCGACGCCGCGGTGATCGCGCCGCGCATCGCCGGCTATGTCGCCAAGGTCGATGCCTCGGACAACAGCGCCGTCAAGACTGGCGACCCGCTGGTCTATCTCGACGATTCGGATCAGCGCATGGCGATCACGGCCGCCGAGAACCAGATCGCTTCGCAAGAGGCAGCGCTTGCCCGCATCGACAAGCAGATCGCCGCGGCCAACACCTCGGTCGACCAGGCGCAGGCTTCAATCACCTCGGCCGAGGCCGACCGTGAACTCGCGGTGGCCGATCTCGGCCGTGCGACCCAGCTGAACGCCAGCCAGTTCGCCAGCAAGCAGTCCGTCGACCAGGCCAAGGCGACCAACGACAAGGCCGCCGCTTCCGTCGCCTCCGCGACCGCAGGTCTCGCCGCGGCGAAGGCCAATGTCGACGTGCTGACGGCGCAGCGGGTGGAGGGCGAGCGCCTTCTCGACCAGTACCGCACCGCGCTGGCGCAGCGGAAGCTCGATCTCGATCGCACCATCGTGCGGGCACCCTTCGATGGCGTCGTCGGCAACCGGGCCGTCGAGACCGGCGAATTCGTCTCGGCCGGCCAGCGCCTGCTCGCGCTGGTGCCGCTCTCCGACGTCTATATCGATGCCAACTTCAAGGAAACGCAGCTCGTCGGCATCCGTCCGGGCGCCGTTGCTCATGTGACGGTCGACGCTGCCGGGGGCGAAGGCTTCGACGGCACGGTCGCGAGCATCGCCCCGGCTTCGGGCTCGGTCTTCAGCCTGCTGCCGACCGACAACGCCACCGGCAACTTCACCAAGATCACGCAACGCGTGCCGGTTCGCATCAAGATCCCGGCCTCGGCGATCGCCGGCGGAACGCTTCGCCCCGGCCTGTCCGTGACGGTCGAGGTCGACAGCCGCACGGGCCAGACACCGGCCGGCTGACGGCGGGCGACCGGTTCGACGAGATCCTCCCCCGGGAGGAATAGAGAGGGGAAACGCCCGCGGTCCCTACCCCGGCAGGCGTTTCCCCTCTCGACTTTACCACAACCGTTCCATCCAACGCCGGAAAGGCCGCTCGCCGACCACCGACGCGAATTCCGGAGTCTTCGGCCATGGCCGGACCAGCCGCCTTCGAGCAACCCGTGATGACGCCCCGCCGCATTCTCGGCTTCGTCGCGATGTGCGTCGGCATGTTCATGGCGATCCTCGACATCCAGATCGTCTCGTCCTCGCTCGCCGAGATCCAGGCCGGCCTTTCGGCCTCGTCCTCGGAAGTCTCGTGGGTGCAGACCGCCTATCTGATCGCCGAGATCGTGATGATCCCGCTTTCGGGCTTCCTCGGCCGCGCGCTCTCGACACGTTATCTCTTCGCCGTCGCGGCCGGCGGCTTCGCCATCACCTCGATCGGCTGCTCGACCGCCAACACGATCACCGAGATGATCATCTGGCGCGGCCTGCAGGGCTTCATCGGCGGCGGCATGATTCCGTCGGTGTTCGCGGCCGCCTTCACGATCTTCCCGAAGAACCGTCAGGCGATGGTGTCCGCCATCGTCGGCCTGATCGCGACGCTCGCGCCGACGATCGGACCGACCATCGGCGGCTATCTCACCAACCTCTTCTCCTGGCACTGGCTGTTCCTCGTCAATGTGCTGCCCGGAATCGCGGTCACCATCGGCGTTCTGACCTGCGTCGACTGGGACAAGCCAAACCTCAAGCTGCTCGATCATTTCGACTATTTCGGCCTCGCGACCCTCGCCGCCTTCCTCGGCAGCCTCGAATATGTCCTCGAAGAAGGAGCGACCAACGACTGGTTCCAGGACGAGACGATCTCGGTCCTCGCCGTCGTCACGGTCGTCGCCGCCATTGGTTTCTTCTGGCGCGTCCTGACCGCGAAGGAGCCGATCGTCGATATCCGCGCCTTCAACAATCGCAACTTCGCCACCGGCTCGCTGTTCTCGTTCATGCTCGGAGTCGGGCTCTATGGCCTCGTCTATCTCTATCCCGTCTATCTGGCGCGCGTTCGCGGCTATGATTCGCTGCAGATCGGCGAGACGATGTTCGTCACCGGCATCTTCATGATGATCACGGCTCCGATCGCCGGCAATCTGGCGCAGCGCCTGGATCCGCGTGTCATGATGGCGGCGGGTCTGTCACTCTTCGCAATCTCCTGCCTCGAACTCGTGCCGATCACCAAGGACTGGGCCTTCGAGGAGCTGTTCATCCCGCAGGCGCTGCGCGGCGTCGCGCTGATGACCTCGATGATCCCGGTCTCGATGCTGGCGCTCGGCACGCTGCCACCCGACCGGATCAAGAATGCCTCCGGCCTGTTCAACCTGACCCGCAATCTCGGCGGCGCCGTCGGCCTCGCCGTGATCACCACGCTGCTCAACGACCGCTGGGACCTGCATATCGCCCGGCTGCACGAGGCGGTGAACTGGAGCAGCAATGCGGCCAACGAGCGGGTCAGCGCGCTCACCCGCGGCTTCTCCGCGCTCGGCAGCAATGCCGAGATCGCAGCGCTGAAGACGATTGCCCAATCGGCGAAGCGCGAGGCACTGGTCATGGCGTTCTCGGACGTCTTCCTGGTGCTCGCTTTGATCTTCGCGTTGATCGTGCTGCTCGTTCCGCTGGCGCAGAAGCCGGCACCACGCGGCGCAGCGGCGGCCGGTGGCGGCCACTGACGCAAAAAACGTCTACCGCGCGAGGGGAACGGACAAAGTTCGGCTCCCTCGCATTGAGATGAGAGGCGCAGCGCGCTAATATTCGGGGCCCTTACGGACTGTCGCACGCGCCCTGCCGGCGACGGGCAATCGCGCTCTCACAAAGCTTGGCCTCATCATGGATGCTTCCGTCTCGCCGCGCCCCGCGCCTGCGCCGCTCGATCATGCCACCGTGCGCACGATCATCATCGGCATCATGCTGGCGATGTTCCTCGCGGCACTCGATCAGACGATCGTCGCGACAGCGCTGCCCACCATCGGGCGCGAGCTCAACGACCTGCAGAACATCTCGTGGGTGGTGACCGCCTATCTGCTGTCCTCGACCGCCTCGACGCCCCTTTACGGCAAGATCAGCGACATCCACGGACGCCGGGCGACCTTGCTCGCGGCCATCGCCATCTTCATCGTCGGCTCGATCGCCTGCGCCCTCGCGCCGACGATGCTCGCGCTCATCGTCGCCCGCTTCGTCCAGGGCCTCGGCGGCGGCGGCCTGATCTCGCTCGCCCAGACGATCACTGCCGATGCGGTCTCGCCCAAGGAGCGCTCGCGCTATATGGGCTATTTCGGCATCGTCTTTGCCCTGTCCAGCATTGCCGGCCCCGTTCTCGGCGGCGTCATCTCGCAATCCATCGGCTGGCCGGCGATCTTCTGGATCAACGTGCCGCTCGGCGCCCTGGCGCTGTTCATGACCTACAATGCGCTGAAGAAGCTGCCACGGCACGAGCGGGCGCACCGGCTCGATTATGCCGGTGCGGGGCTGCTGGTGCTCGCTGCCGTGCTGGTCCTGCTGGCACTCAGCTGGGGCGGCGTCGTCTATCCCTGGACATCGGCGCCGATCCTCGGCCTCATCGCCGCATCAGCCGTCGCCTGGGTGCTTTTCGGACTCCGACTGCGCACCGCGCCTGAGCCGTTCCTGCCGCTCGGCGTCCTTGCGGACCGCGTCGTCGCCAGCGCCACGCTGGCCGGGTTCTTCGGCATTGGAACGATGGTGGGCCTTTCGATCTACCTGCCCCTCTTCTTCCAGTCCGTGCTGCATCTTGACGCCGCCAGCTCCGGCTTCGCGCTGATCCCGCTTTCCGTCGGCACCGTCGTCGGCGCCCAGAGCTCGGGCCGCTTCATGGCCCGCGTCAAACACTACAAGCGCGCGCCGATCATCGGCCTCGCCATCGGCATCATCGCCCTGGCGGTGATGACCGCCGTTGCGGACCGGATGTCGCTGATTGCCATCGAAGCATTGCTGGTCGTCATCGGCATCGGCCTCGGCACGCTGTTCCCGGTCACCGTCGTCGCGGTGCAGAATGCCGTGTCGGCGCAGCATATGGGCACGGCGACGGCGACCGTGAACTTCATGCGCGCGCTCGGCAGCGCCATCCTCGTCGCCACTTTCGGCGCGATCTTCCTCGCCGGTGTCGGCGCCAGCGGCGGCATCTCGGTCGAAACCCTGATCGCCAATGCGAGCGCCACCGGCCTGTCGCTCGGCGGCGCCTTCCGCGGCGTCTTCGGCGCAGCCACCATCGGCATCATCATATCCTTCCTGCTGCTGCTCGTGATGGAGGAGCGGCCGCTGCGCGGCGGCCAGGAACCGCCACCGGCCGCGCTCGAATAGAGCCATCGACGAGACCGCCTCAGGGCGGTCTTTTCATGCCGCTCTGGATAGGGTACATCCCTATCCTATGTCACATCTTTCATCGAATAAGGATCCGCTGCTCGCCCGCGTCCGGCGGATCGCCGGCCAGGTCGCCGCCATCGAGCGTGCGATCGCGGGCGATGCCGATTGCGCGCGCGTGCTGCATCAGGTGGCGGGTGTGCGCGGCGCGCTCGACGGGCTGATGGACGAACTGATCGCCGACCATCTCACCGAGCATGTCGCCAAGCCCGGGCTTTCGGAAGCCGAACGGGCCGCCGGCGCTGCAGAGCTCATTGCGGTGATCCGCCGCCACGCGCGATAGAGGAGCCGGCCATGGCCGCCCATACCGAGACCGGTTTCGACCAGGAATTCGACACCCTCACCCACGACCACGTCTTTCTGGGACGGAGCCATGACGAGAACGGCCGCCGGACTCTGCTGGTCGTCGTGATCACGGCCGTGATGATGGTCGCCGAGATCATCGCCGGGTACGCGTTCCATTCGATGGCGCTGCTCGCCGACGGTTTTCACATGGCCACCCATGCCGGCGCGCTCGGCGTCGCCGCGCTCGCCTACGCCTTTGCGCGCCGCCATGCCCATGATCGCAGCTTCACCTTCGGTACCGGCAAGGTCGGAGACCTCGCCGGCTTCGCCTCAGCGCTGGTGCTCGCGATCATCGCGCTCGGAATCGGGGCGGAATCGGTGTTGCGCCTGTTCCAGCCCGGCCCTGTCGCCTTCGCAGAAGCCACGATCATCGCGGTGGTCGGCCTCGGCGTGAACCTCGTCAGTGCGCTCGTCCTCAGTGGCGGCCACCATCACGGCGCGGGTCATGGCCACCATGCACCGCATGGCCATGGGCACCACCACGACCATGACCACGCGCATGATCATGACCACGACCATCATCATGAGGAGCACGATCACCCTCATGACCACCACCATCACGAGCATGCCCCGGCCGCGAGCAGCGACAACAATCTGCGCTCCGCCTTCGTTCATGTCCTCGCCGACGCGCTGACCTCGGTCCTGGCGATCGCGGCGCTTGTCGCGGGCCGCACGCTCGGCTGGGTCTGGCTCGATCCGGTGATGGGCATCGTCGGAGCGGTCGTGATCGCCAGTTGGTCATGGTCGCTGATGCGCGACACCGGCGCCGTGCTGCTCGATCGGAGCAATCCCGACCTCGAGGCGTCGCTGCGCGAACGCGTGCTCCGGCAGCCGCGGGAGGGCCATCCCGCCCTGCATCTCACCGACCTGCATGTCTGGCGCGTCGGCCCCGGCGCACTGGCCGCGATCGTCAGCGTCGCCGGCGATGTCGAGGCGGCCGAAATCCGCCGCCGCCTCGCCGGCATGCACGGCTTGGTGCATCTCACGGTCGAAACGCACAAGCCGGGCGTGGCAGCCTAGATCAGGCCATAGGCCGGAACGGTCAGGAAGGCTTCGAAAGTCGGCGCCGTCGAGAGGCGGGCGAACAGGTCGATCGCCTCGGGGAAGCGGCCGCTTGCGTAATTGTCCGGCCCGATCTCGCCCTTGACGACGTCCATCTCTTCGGCGAGGCAGCGGCGGAACAGCGCTTCCGTCACCTTGACGCCGCCCTCCAGCGTCGCTTCGAAATGGAGCTGCTGCCAGATCTGCGCGCGGCTGATCTCGGCCGTCGCCGCGTCTTCCATCAGGTTGTAGATCGGCACGGCGCCACGGCCGCGCAGCCACGCCTCGATATACTGGACGCCGACGCGGATGTTGTGGCGAAGGCCTTCTTCCGTCCGCGTGCCCTCATGGATCTCCAGCATGTCCTTCTGGCCATAGGAGACCTCCTCGCGGAGGCGCGCCAGCTGGTTCGGCGTCGGCATCAGGCGATTGAACACCTCCATCGCCACCGGGACGAGGTCCGGATGGGCGACCCAGGTGCCGTCATGGCCGGCGCCGGCCTCGCGTTCCTTGTCGGCGCGGACCTTGGCAAAGGCGGCCTCATTGGCGGCCGGATTGTTCTTGATCGGGATCTGCGCCGCCATGCCGCCCATCGCGAAGGCGCCCCGGCGGTGGCAGGTCTTGATGAGAAGTTCCGAATAGGCCTTGAGGAAGGCCTTGCCCATCACGACCTGGCCGCGGTCCGGCATCAGGAAGGCGCTGTTGTTGCGGAGCGTCTTGATGAACGAGAAGATGTAGTCCCAGCGGCCGCAATTGAGGCCGACGATGTGGTCCTTCAACTCGTAGAGGATCTCGTCCATTTCGAACGCGGCCGGCAGCGTCTCGATCAGCACCGTCGCCTTGATCGTGCCGTGAGCGAGACCGACCCACTCCTCGGCAGCCGAGAAGACCTCGTCCCACAGCCGCGCCTCGAGATGGCTCTCGAGCTTGGGCAGGTAGAAATAGGGGCCGGAACCCTGGGCCAGCGCTGCCTTGGCGTTGTGGAAGACATAAAGGCCGAAATCGACCAGCGAACCGGAGGCAGGCTCACCGTCGAAGGTGATGTGGCGCTCGGGCAGATGCCAGCCGCGCGGCCGGATGATCAGCACGGCCGGGTTCGCGCCGAGCTTGTAGGCCTTGCCGGTCTTGGTGTCGGTAAAGTCGATCTGGCCGGCCCAGCGGTCCTTGAGGTTGATCTGGCCCTCGACCATGTTCGACCAGACCGGCGAGGACGCGTCCTCGAAATCGGCCATGAAGACCTTGGCGCCGGAGTTGAGCGCGTTGACGATCATCTTGCGATCGACCGGGCCGGTGATCTCGACGCGCCGATCCTGAAGGTCGGCGGGGATCGGCGCGACCTTCCAGTTCCCCTCGCGGACATGCGCCGTCTCGGGCAGGAAGTCCGGCAGGATGCCGGCATCGAACGCCTTCTGCCGCTCGGCGCGGAATTCGAGCAGCGCCCGGCGCTTGCCGTCGAAGCGACCATGCAGCTCGGCAACGAAGGCCAGCGCCTCCGGAGTCAGGATCTCGTCATAGCGCGCGGCAGAGGTGCCGTTGACGACGAGGCGGTTGGCGTGGACGGACATGATCACTCCTGAGGCGGACGGCTTGCTGAAACCAACATGTCATTTCGGCGTCTTCAACGAAACAAGCGCAATGATACGAGCACTGTTTCCAGGAGGGAAAAGGCGGTCCTCGATAGGACCGCCTGCATCGTCTCCAAGGGTTCGCGCGCTCGCCGGAGCCGGCCGCCGGCTAGCCTTGGCGGAAGCGCGCGATCCTTGCAGCGAATTCGCCTGCAGCTGCAGCCGGATCGGCCGCGGCCACGATCGCCGAGACCACGGCCATGCCGGCTGCGCCGGCGGCGAGGATGCGATCGACATGCTCCGCCTTCACGCCGCCGATCGCGACGACCGGTACCGGTGCGGCATCGGCCAGCGCGGCCAAGCCTTCGAAGCCGATCGCCGGCGCCGCATTGGTCTTGGTCGGCGTCGCGTAGATCGGACCGACGCCGAGATAATCGACATCGGCCAGGTCGGGGGCGGCCAGTTCACGAGCATAGGAAACGGAAAGGCCGAGGATCCTGTCCGGCCCGATCAGCCGCCGCACCATCGCGGCCGGAATATCGCTCTGCCCGACATGGACACCGTCGGCATCGACCGCGAGCGCAACGTCGACACGGTCGTTGATGATGAGCGGAATGCCGCGCGGCCGCAGGATCTCGAGGAGCGCGGCGGCGGTTTCGATCTGGCTTCGCCCCTTGCCATGCGGATCGCGAAGCTGCACCAGCGTGACGCCGCCCTCGATCGCGGCACGGACGGTTTCCACCACCCCGCGTGGTCCTGCGAGTTCGACGTCGGTCACGAGATAGAGCGAAAGATCAAACGGTCGGGCCATCATGCAACCTCCGCCGCGAGGACCGTGACGGTCGCGTTTGCGGCAAGGCTCGCCGCGTCGAGCGCATAGAGCGCATCGCAGAGCGCCGCCGGCAGAAGCCCGGGGCCGGCGAGACTGCTCGCGGCGATCGCGCCGGCCGCGCCATAGACGGCCAGTGCCGCGACGGCCGCTTCGAGCGGCGGGCGAACGGCAGCAAATGCCGCCACGGTGGCCGACAGGGCGCAGCCGAGCGCAGTCGACAGCGGCATCAGTGCATGGCCGCCTTCGATCGCTACGACGATCGTGCCGTCGGTGACGAAATCCGTCGCACCGGTGATCGCGACGACCGCGCCCGTCTCGCGCGCCAACGCCTTGGCGGCGTCGACGGCATCCGCCGAACTCGCGGTCGAATCGGCGCCCTTGCCGCCGGCGCCGGACGCCCCGGCCAGGCTCAGGATTTCGCTGCCATTGCCGCGAATGATCGCAGGGGAGAGCCGGGCCAGCTCAGCCGCGACGGCGGTGCGATAGGGCGTCGCGCCGCATCCGACCGGATCGAGCACCCAGGGCTTGCGGTCGTCGTTCATCTGCAGGACGGCGCGCCGCATGCCATCGACCCAGCTTTCCGAAAGCGTTCCGATATTGATCACGAGCGACGAGGAGATGGCGGCAAAGTCGGCAGATTCGTCCGGCGCATGCACCATGGCCGGCGAAGCGCCAACCGCCAGCAGCACATTGGCGGAGATGGTCATCGCGACATAGTTGGTGATGTTCTGCACCAGAGGCCGTGCAGCGCGCATCGCCTCGAGAGCATCCGCGGCGGCGGCAATCGTCAGGGTTTCGTTGGTCGCAGTCATATTGATCGTCCTTGGCGTCTTTGGCACAGGACGGAACGATGGCTTGGGCGCGTTGGCGGGATGCCGGTCAATCCGGCCGCGCTTGGCTCAATCCCTCCGCCGGCATGATCCGGATCAGGTTCGCGGGTTAGCTCGAAAGCCTCTCAGCCAGGATCCGCGCGCGGACCGAGGCACCCCGATGAGACGGGCGCAAACTAGCACGCGACGAGGCGAGTGCAAGTCCTTGCGCCGGCGAAGCGCCGAGCCGGCACGCCACCTTCCCCGAACGAAATCGCCCCTTCGGCGTCCGAGGCGAACGTGGCCCTTGTTTGCCGGGCACCGAACTTGCAAGGCTGCGACAGCGTGGCTGTGGAACCCGGGCGGCGGATGACCATTGACGGATCATGGCGCAGCCGGGCCTGGCTGGCCGATCAGGAGATCGGCTCGGTCGGCAGCGGCAGCGCATTTTGTTCCGTACAAAGGGATCGCCATGCGCCTCAAGCTCGGCACTGAGCTCAGCTACCAATTCCAGGTTCCGACGCCGATGATCGTGATGCTCAACGTGCATCCCTCACTGGCGCCGCTGCTCGAATATCCGGACACGTTGTTCACCGATCCGGTGGTCAACGTTTCGGCCTATTTCGACGGCTTCGGTAATCGGTGCTGCCGCCTGGTGGCGCCGGCCGGCCCGTTCACGCTCGGCACGAAGACGGTGATCTGGAACGACGGCCAGCCTGATCCCGTCGACTATGGCGCGATCCAGCATGCGATCGAAGACCTGCCGGACGAAGCCCTGATGTTCCTGCTGCCGAGCCGCTATTGCGAGTCCGACCAGCTGTCTGACGAGGCTTGGAAGCTGTTCGGCAATACGCCGCCCGGCTGGGAGCGGGTCCAGAGCGTCTGCAATTTCGTCAACCGGCACCTGACCTTCAACTACCAGCTGGCGAGTCCTTTCCGCACTGCTGCGAGCGCCTATCGCGAGCGTGTCGGCGTCTGCCGCGATTTCGCGCATCTTGCCGTCGCCTTCTGCCGCGCGCTCAACATCCCGACCCGCTATTGCACCGGCTACATCTCCGATGTCGGCGAGCCACCGCCTTATGCCACGATGGATCTCGCTGCCTGGATGGAGGTCTATCTCGGCGGACGCTGGCATGTGTTTGATCCGCGCAACAACCGCCGGCGCATTGGGCGCATCCTGATCGCCCGCGGCCGCGATGCCGGCGATGTGCCGCTGACGCATACATTCGGCGCCAACATCCTGACGCGCTTCACGGTGATCACCGAAGAGCTCGATCAGGCCGCCGCCTGAACTGCTGCCGGCCGGCTGGGTGGTTATGCCGCCCCGCCGGCGCCTTGCGCCCGGCGCGCGTGCTGCTAGTTTTCCGTGACGATCAACGGAAAGTGCGGCGATGGCCCGAATGGCGAGACGTGGCGTGCGAGGCGAGGCAGCGCTGCTGCTCGCCCTGCTGCTGCTGATCGAAGGGCTGTTCGGCGGCCTCGCGATCGGCGCTCGCGCCGATACGGCGGCGGCCTTCGGCGTCATCTGCAGCACGGACCACCAGAGCGACACAGCCAAGCCCGGCCGCCATGGCACGGCGCTTTCCGATTGCTGCACCCTCGGCTGCCCGATGTTTGGCGGCGGCCTGCCCGATACCGGCGCCCTCACCCTCGCCATTCCCTCGTTGCCCGACGCGCTCGCGGCGACACCGGCCGGCACAGGCGCAAGCCTGGCCCGCGCCGAACTCGCGCCGCTGCATTCGCGCGCCCCGCCCGCTGCCTGAAGCGATACTGGCCGGCACGGCCTTCGATGCCGTCGGGACGCACCCGCGCGGCTCCATGATCCCTTTTCAGGACAGCCAAAATGACACTCCGCACCCCCTCGCGCGCCTCGCTGCGCCGCCTGTTCCGTTCGGCCGAAGAGCGCATCGGCATCGCAACCTTCGCCGCAGCGCTGCTGATCGTCGGCGTCGATGCCGCCGCCGCGCATGAATACCGTCTCGGCGCGATCGAGATCGGCCATCCCTGGTCGCGCGCGACGCCTCCCGGCGCCAAGGTCGGCGGCGGCTATGCGACCTTCACCAATGACGGCGATACCGCCGACACGCTGGTCGCGGCCACGATCTCGGTCGCCGACAAGACCGAGATTCACGAGATGAGCGTCAAGGACGGCGTCATGACGATGCGTCCGGTGGAGGGCGGCGTCGCGATCCCGCCGCATGGCACCGTGACGCTCGGGCCGAACGGGCTTCATCTCATGTTCATCGGGCTCAAGTCGCCGCTGGTCCAGGGCACCAAGGTGCCGGGCTCGCTCACTTTCGCCAAGGCCGGGACGGTGGCGGTCGAGTTCGCCATCGATGCGATCGGCGCCAATCCGAAGCCGATGAAGCATGACGGCGGCGACGCCATGCCTGGCATGAAGATGAACTGAGCATGACCCGATCGCGACGGATCGTCATGACGGCGGCGCTGGCGGTGGTCGCCATCGCCGCTTCCGCCGGCATCGGTTATTACCTCTCCGGCAGCGGCAAGGCGGGCCTGTCAGGCACGGCCATCGGCGGGCCGATCGATCTGGTGGCAGGCAACGGCCAGCGCTTCACCAGCGCCGATCTCGGCGGCAAGCCGTTCGCCATCTTCTTCGGCTTCACGCATTGCCCGAATGTCTGTCCGACGACGCTGTCGGACCTGACGCTCGATCTCGAGCAGCTCGGCCCCCTCGCCGATCGGCTCGGCGTGCTGTTCGTGACCGTCGATCCCGAGCGCGACACGCCGCAATCGATGCACGACTATCTCTCGGCCTTCGATCCGCGCATCGTCGGGCTTTCGGGAACGGTGGACGAGATCGCTGCTCTCGCGCGGCAATACCGCGTCTTCTACCAGAAGGTCCCGACCGATGGCGGCGACTACACGATGAACCACACCGCCACGGTGTTCCTCATGAACGGCAAGGGCGCGCTTACGGGCACGATCTCGTTCGAGGAGGAGCAGGCCGTGCAGGTCGCCAAGCTGAAGCGCCTGGCGGAAGCCGGCTGACACCAACCCAAGGGCGCGGGGCCTCGGCCGCCGCGCCTTCGGATAATCGGCCATCCGCCATTGCCGGACGCAGCCGATCCATCGCACAGTCCGCCCTCGGGCAGAGGGAAGAGACGCGATGCAGAGCCGACATGTCAGAATTCCGGCCTCGCTGGCCGCGCGGATCGAAGCCGAGGCGGCCCGGACCGGCCACCGGTTCGACCGGGTGGTCACCGACGCGCTCGCCGCCCATTTCGAACTCGACATCCACACCGTGTTCCAGGTTTCAACCTCGGGGGCGCTGGTAGCCGGCGTCTATGACCGCGAGGTAAGCGTCGCAACATTGCTGGAGCATGGCGATTTCGGCCTCGGCACCTTCACCGGGCTCGACGGCGAGATGATCGTCCTCGACGGCCGCGCCTATCACGCCGATGGCTGGGGCCATGTCACGCCGTCGTCGCCCGATGCCGGCGCGCCGTTTGCCATCGTCACGCATTTCACACCGGAGCTTTCGGCCACGCTCGCATCGGTCGAGAGCTTTGCCGATCTGGAGGCCAAGTGCGACCCGTATCGCGGCTCCGGCAACATCTTCTATGCCATCCGCCTCGACGGACGCTTTGCACATATCAAGGCGCGGGCGATCGATCCGCCGCCGGCCGGCATGAAACTCGCCGAAGCGGCCAAGACCCAGCACGAATTCACCTTCTCCGATATCGAGGGGACGCTGGTCGGCATCTGGTCGCCTGACTTTTCGGGTCCATTCAGCGTCGCCGGCTATCATTTCCACTTCATCTCGGCCGACCGGCTGCATGGCGGCCATCTGCTGGACGTCGCGGCGGAGAGCCTGCGCCTGGCGATCGAGCCGCTCAGCAATTTCCACCTGGCGCTGCCGGAAACCGAAGCCTTCCTGAAGGCCAAGATCGGCCGCGATACCGAGAGCGTGCTGGCGGCGGCCGAACGCTCGCAGTAGTCGCGCAGCGCGTCACCCGCGCCCCAGCATCGCGGCGATCTTCGCCACCGTGTTCCAGTTCCGCACGGTGCCGATGCCGCGCCGGGCGTTCAATTGGCCGAGTAGCCTCCCCTCGCTCGGCAGCTTGCCAGCGAAATGGATCCAGAGATCGCCATCGACGATGCGAAGTCGCTCCCCGCCATCGACATAGGCGGCGAGACGTTCGAGCTCGGCATCGGGCAGCGGCGCGCGCATGATACGAACATGCACGCGGCTGCCGTCCTCGGCGGCTTCGGCGGCAAAGGGATTGCCGGCTGCGAGCCGCAGCCAGTCCGGTCCGCGGCGGAGGATGATGCTGATCGCCTTGCCGAAGCGCTCCGCGAAGGCCCGCTCGAGCCGGCTCTCGATCACGAAAAGCGCCTCCGCCTCGGCTCCGGCGTCGAAGACGAGATTGCCGCTGGCGCCGATCGTACGCGGCGCCTCGAAGCCGCAATCGGCGGCCAGCGCACGGAGATCGGCCATCACCACCCGCCGCCCCTCGCCAAGCACGATCGAATAGAGCAGAGCGACATGGGCGGTCATGATCGATCCTTCCGGTTCGGCCAAAGCATGGTCGACAGGGCGCCAAAATTGCCTAATCTCGCAACCGCCCGCCGGCTCGATGCCGGGGACCACGCCGTCAATCCATCATGACAAGACCAACCGCCGCCAGAGCGGTGAGCAGGACCGACCGATGAAAGCCTGGGAATATGCACGCGATCTCCTCCGCAATGCCGAACCGGTTCTGCTCGCCGAGGAGGAGCAGACCTGGGACGCCTCAGCCGCGATCGCCACGCAGGATTTCTGGCTGAAGCTGTTCTGGCAATCGAACGTACCGGGTTCGGGCGCGCCGGAGAGCCTCGCCGTCGCGGCCGTGCAGTCGCTCGAAAACAAGGGATGGCGCGTCCCGCCGCACGACGACCTCTTAACCTCGGGCCTCGCCGCCGCCGCCAGTGGCGACTACGAGACGCTGCACGCGATCCACGCCCGACTCAAGTCGGTGCTGCGCGCGGCCCGGCCCGATCCCGACCATCCCTCGCAGAACACCCGCCGCATCGCCCGCTTCGAGGACTTCGCGGCCGGCGCCGCGTTCCCCGCCGATGTCCCGGTCGACGTCGCCGCCGACTCATTCCGCGACCGCATCGCCGGCGCCTGGTGGGGACAGATCGTCGGCGCCGCCGTCGGTACCGCGCTCGAAGGCTACACGGCCGAGAAGCTGAAGGCCACCTTCGGCCGGATCGACCGCTACATGCGGCCGCCGAACACTTATAACGACGACATCACCTTCGAACTCGCCTTCCTCTATGCCTTCGCGGAGAAGGGGCACGACGTCACCAGCGCCGACATCGCCGACCGCTGGGTCGGGCTTATTCCCGTCGCCTGGTCGGCCGAAGCGGTGGCCCTCGACAATCTGAAGCGCGGGCTCTACCCGCCGCTTTCCGCCGAGGACGGCAACCCGTTCGACGAATGGATCGGCGCGCAGATGCGCGGCGCGATCTGCGGCATGGTCGCGCCCGGCCGCGCCCACGAGGCAGCGCGCCTCGCCTGGCTCGATGCCGAAGTCTCGCATACCGGCAACGGCATTCTCGGCGAGGTGTTCAATGCCGTCCTCGTCGCGCGCGCCTTCGTGACGGACGATTTCCGTGCCCTGACGGAAGAAACCGTCGCGCTGATGCCGGCCGATACGGAATATGGCGCCGTTGTCCGCTTCGCGCTCGACGCCGCGAAGGCCTCACCGGATTGGGAGACGGCCTGGGCGCTCTGCGACGCCGAGTATGTCGAATACAACTGGATTCACGCCTATCCGAACGCCGCGGCGCAGGTCGTCGCGCTCTGGTTCGGCAATGGCGATTTCGACGAGACGCTGGCGATCATCGGCGGCTGCGGCCACGATGTCGACTGCAACGCGGCGCAGATGCTCTCGGCCATCGGTGCCGCCAAGGGCATGGCCGCGATCGACCGCCGCTGGATCGATCCGATCGGCGACGACCTCGTCACCTATATGCGCCGGCCCGCCAAGACGACGACGTCGGCTCTGATCGACATGACCGTCGAGGCGATCCGCGATGCCCGCTAGACGGGCGTCGATGCTGATCGGGAGCATGGCGGCCCTGGCTCTGGCCGGACCGGCGATGGCGGGTCCATCGCCCCCGGGAGCTGCCCCCGCGGCGCCCGTCTGCGTGTCGAACGCCGATTTCCTCGTCGTCGAGCTTCCGCACGAAGACGCGGTCGGCAGCAGCTTCATCATCCGCGACGCCAAGGCGGAGCCGAAGCCCGCCTGCAGCACGGCCCCCACGCCGGGCGACGTCGTCATCGGCGGAAAGGACGATCCCTATTCTCTCTTGAAGCTCGCCGGACGCTATCTTCTGCTCGATTCCGGTACGGGCCCGGACAGGAGCCTGATCATCCGCGATCTCACCAGCGGTACCGCCCTGTTCGAAGGCGGCTATTCCGACGCCGATATCGCGATCGACACCGAGCGCGCGACCTTCTGGGCGGCGAGTCGCGCCAAGGCATCGGCCGCGAATTGCCGCGACCTCGCGACCATCACCAGGGATGGTCTCACCCCGGTGATCGAAACCCTGACGACCTTCGATTTCGCCAGCGGCGAGCTCACCGGCTCCGAAGCGACGCGCTGCATCGCCCATCAATAGGCTGCCGAAGGGCGGCGAACCGCCCTTCGGCGTCGTCGATCTGAAAGAACTAGAACGGCAGCGCTGGCAGGCGCTCCGTTCCCTCGATGCCGACAGCCTGCAAAGCCTTTGCGTCATAGCCGAGCGCGGCGAGGATCGTCGGCGCGACCTGGGTCGTCTGGACGAGGCTGGTCACCGTCTTCGGCTGCAGGGCCGGATTGCTGAGCAGCAGGACGACATTGCGGTCGTCCTGGTTGGCGCCGCCATGCTCGGCGATCTTCTTGCCCGAGGTGTAGACGACGCCTGGATTGACCGTGACCATGAGGTCGGGAACACGGCTGTCGGTCGCCGGATCGGCGAAGGCGATCGCCATCTGGTTGGGCGTCCAGACCTTGCCGATGCCGAGCGCGGCGCGGTTCGTCTGGAGATAGGCTTCAGCCGCCGACAGGTTGGCGGCGCGGGTGACAGGGTCGAGCCAGATCAGCGCCGCATCATCGGCGATATGGAAGGCATAGCCCGGCATCTTGCCATAGGGCTCGTCATCGAGCTTCTGGAAGGCGGCAGGATCGATCGGCGCCTGACCATGCTTGGCGGTGACGACGATCAGCGTGCTGTCGTCGAGATGCGCCGCCTTGAGGGCTGCGGTCATCTCGCCGATCGCGCCATCGACATAATCGAGCTGCGCCGCAAGAGCGCTGTTCGGCGTCCCGCTCGCATCGGCATAGCCGCCGACCAAACCATCGGCATCGCCGGGGCCGGATTTCGGCAGCTTCTGGCCGACGCTGACCGCCTGGAAGTTCATGCCGAACAATGCAGGGACCGGCGCCTTCACCCCTCCCGTGCTGTCGAGGCCGTTGATCTCGTTGAGGATCACCTTGACGCGGGCTTCGTCGAAATCGCGCTCGGCCTTGTAGCTCGCCGTGGTCGCCTTTTTGGTACCGGCAATCAGCGAATCCTGCTCGAGCGCATAGAAATCGTCCAAACCGGCGCCGGAGGGACCTTCGAGCATCTCATAGGCCGGATGCTTGTCGCTCCAGGCGGTGCGGCCGCCATGGCTCTTCACGATCTCGAAGGCGTTGTTGACGCGCGGAAAGCTGTGCGGATAGACGGCGACGCATTTGCCGTTCACCAGCGTCATCGGCAGCTTCTTCGGATCGATTTGAGTCATCGGCTTGCCGGGGGTGCCGCCACCGTCGATGCGATCGGAATCGACGTCGATATTTTCGGCGAAGGTCGTTTCCGCCCCTGGCGCGCCGGTGCAATCAGAACCGGGCTTGAAATAGGTCCGCTCGTAGCTGTCGTCGTAATAGACGCCGGTCGCATGCGGCGTGCCGCCGGTGACGAGCGCGAGCATGCCGGGGAACGAGTCTGACGGCACCGGCGAAAGCGCTCCGGTATAGGCGATGCCGCTGTTGCGGAGGGCGGCGAGAGCGCCGGCCGGATGGGCCGCGGCATAATTCGCCAGATCGATGGCATGCATGCCGTCGATGCTGATCAGCAGTACATGCTGGTAAGCGGGAGCGGCATCGGCAGCGCCGATGCCCGCCAGAGCGCTCGCCGAGAGCATCGCCGCGGCGAAGGCGCGATGGAGTGAAGTCGTCATTATATATTCCCCGAAAACGTCGATGGTTGGCCGGTCCCCTGCCCCAACCCGCCAGCTTTAGTCCCGGCATGTAACAAACGGAGGACAGGCAGCTGCGCTGCGGCACCGCTGGCGCGGGCGAGCCCCCGCATGCTTCGACGCGCGATGGTGAACAGAGCGTCCATCGGATCGCGCGGCCCGGCGCCAGGGAAGCGGCTTGCTCCGGCGTGCAGGAGCCGCCATCTCTGTCGCAACCACAGACAAAACCCATGGCGGCGCATCATCATGAAGAAGATCGGCTTTCTCTCATTCGGCCACTGGACGCCCTCGCCGCAGTCGGGCACGCGCTCGGCCGCCGACACGCTGCTGCAATCGATCGATCTCGCCGTCGCCGCTGAGGAGCTCGGCGCGGATGGCGCCTATTTCCGCGTCCATCATTTCGCGCGCCAGCTCGCCTCGCCCTTCCCGCTGCTCGCCGCGGTCGGCGCCCGGACGAGCCGGATCGAAATCGGCACCGGCGTCATCGACATGCGCTATGAGAACCCGCTCTACATGGCCGAGGATGCCGGCGCCGCCGACATCATCTCGGGCGGAAGGCTGCAGCTCGGCATCAGCCGCGGTTCGCCCGAGCAGGTTATCGAGGGCTGGCGGCATTTCGGCTACGCGCCGGAGGAAGGCCAGACCGACGCCGATATGGGCCGGCGCCATGCGGAGGTCTTCCTCGACGTGATCCGCGGCGAGGGCTTCGCCAAGCCCAATCCGCGGCCGATGTTCCCGAACCCGCCCGGTCTCCTGCGCATCGAGCCCTATTCGGAAGGGCTGCGCGAGCGGATCTGGTGGGGCGCCGGCTCCAACGCCACCGCGCGCTGGGCGGCCAAGCTCGGCATGAACCTGCAGAGCTCGACGCTGAAGGAAAACGAGACCGGCGAGCCGTTCCATGTCCAGCAGGCGAAGCAGATCGAGGTGTTCCGCGAAGCCTGGAAGGAAGCCGGCCACGAACGCACGCCGCGCGTTTCGGTCAGCCGTTCGATCTTCGCCATCATGGACGACCGCGACCGCGCCTATTTCGGCCGCAGCGGCAAGGATAGCGACAAGATCGGCTTCATCGACGAGAACATGCAGGCGATCTTCGGCCGCAGCTATGCCGCCGAACCGGAAGCGCTGATCGAGGAACTTCGCCAGGACGAGGGGATCGCCGCAGCCGACACGCTGCTGCTCACCGTCCCGAACCAGCTCGGCGTCGACTACAACGCCCATGTGATCGAGGCGATCCTGAAGCATGTCGCCCCGGCGCTCGGCTGGCGCTGAGAGCGGACATTGGCGGCGCAGCCTCCGGGTTGCGCCGCAGCCTTCCCGCTGCGACGCCTTCGCTAGCCAATCCCTGCCGGCTTCGGCCCGCCATAGGCCCAGTCGAGCAGCTCGACCGTGTGCACCACCGGCGTCGCAGTGCCCGAGGCGAGCTGGGTCATGCAGCCGATATTGCCAGCGGCGATGATGTCGGGCCTCACCTTGGCGATGTTGGCGAGCTTGCGCGCCTTGAGCTGGCCGGACAATTCCGGTTGCAGCATGTTGTAGGTGCCGGCCGAGCCGCAGCAGATATGGCCTTCCGGCACGTCGCGGACCGTGAAGCCGGCGCGCTGGAGCAGCGTCTTCGGCGTCACCTTGATCTGCTGGCCGTGCTGCAGCGAACAGGCCGAATGATAAGCGACGGTCAGCGACTCCGGCGGCGCCTGGCGTTCGAGACCGAGGCTTTCGAGATATTCGGTGATGTCGCGCGCGATCGCCGAGACCCGCGCCGCCTTCGCCGCATAGGCCGGGTCCTCGCGGAACATGAAGCCGTAATCCTTGATCGTCGTGCCGCAGCCGGACGCGGTGACGAGGATCGCGTCGAGCCCGGCGCCGTCCATCTCGGCGATCCAGCCGTCGATCGTCGCCCGGGCCGTCTGATGCGCATCCTCGCTCCGGCCCATGTGATGGGCGAGCGAGCCGCAGCACTTGTCGCCCTTTGCGATCACCACCTCGACACCGACGCGGGTGAGGAGGCGGATCGCCGCCTCGTTGATCGCCGGATCGAGCACCGGCTGGACGCAGCCGGCGAGCAAGGCGACGCGGCCGCGCCGCGTTCCCTCGGCGGCGAAGCTTCCGGCAATTTCCGATGGGCTGCGCCCCGAGGGAAAGCGCGGCGCGAGCGCCAGCATGGCGCCGACGCGGGCAAGGCCCGGCATGCGACCGATCGCCTTGGCGAAAGGCCGCGCCGCCGCGGCGCCGACCAGCGCCAGTCGGAAGCGGCTGCGATGCGGCAGCACATGCGCGATCAGGCTGCGCATGACGCGGTCGGCGAAAGGCCGGCGATAGGTTTCCTCGATATGGGCCCGGGCGTGATCGACGAGATGCATGTAGTGCACGCCCGACGGGCAGGTCGTCATGCAGGAGAGACAGGAGAGGCAGCGATCGACATGCTTGACCACTTCGTCATTGGCCGGCTTGCCGCCCTCGAGCATGTCCTTGATCAGGTAGATGCGCCCGCGCGGGCTATCGAGCTCGTCGCCGAGCAGCAGATAGGTCGGACAGGTGGCCGTGCAGAAGCCGCAATGAACACAGGTCCGAAGGATCTTCTCGGATTCGGCCGTATCCGGATCGGCCAATTGGGCGAGGGTGAAGGAGGTTTGCATGGCTAGCCCATTCGTCCGGGATTAAGCACGCCGGCCGGATCGAACGTTTCGCGGATGCGGCGGGTAATTGCGGTGACGGCGGGCGGCTCGGGCTGGAACGGGGCGATGGCGGCGCGGAGGCCGTGCGGCGCGCGGACCATCGTCGCGTGGCCGCCATGCATGGCGATGAGGCCGCGCACGGTGGCGGCGCCGCCATCAGCGGGACCGGCGACCGTGGCCCAGACCAGACCGCCCGACCAGTCAAACATGATGCGCGCGCCGAGCTCGGCCTTGAGCCGCGCCGCGACGGCCGGCCCATCGGTCGGCTTGACCGAGAGGCGCCAGACGACATCCGCGCCGCCGGCTTCGAGCGGGGCGACATCGCGGATCTCGCGCCACAGCGCTTTCGAGGCCTTGTCGCGCAGGGTATCGGCCGTGCCGAAGGCGGAGAGAAGGCCGCGCAGCCGCTCGGTGCGGTATTCGCAGGAATTGGCGAAGCCTTCGAAGCGGAGCAGCGTCCGCGCCGGCGCGCCGGGGAGATGGGCGGCGCCGGTGATCTCGAACGGCGTGCCGAGCGCCGTCGTCATCGCCTCGACGGCCGTCGCATCATCGAGCCCCTCGAAGACCAGCGTTGTCTCGGTTTCAGCCGTCGGCAGCAGCTTGTAGGTGACCTCGGTCAGGACACCGAGCGTGCCCCAGGAACCGGCGAGCAGCTTGACGAAATCGTAGCCGGTGACGTTCTTCATCACGCGGCCACCGGACTTGATTGTCTCGCCGCGGCCCGTCGTGGCGCGGATGCCGATGAGATGATCGCGGGCCGCTCCGGCCTGGATGCGGCGCGGGCCGCTGGCATTCGAGGCCGTCACGCCGCCGATCGTCGGCTCGCCCGTGGTGCCGAGCAGCGGCCGCCAGTCGATCGGCTCGAAGGCGAGCCGCTGGCGGTTCGTGGCGAGGAGCGCCTCGATTTCGGCGAGCGGCGTACCGGCGCGCGCCGAAAGCACGAGTTCCGACGGCTCGTAAAGCGTGATGCCGGTCATCGCCGCGGTGGAAACGCGCTGCGCGGCCTGAACCGGTCGGCCGATATCGCGGCTGCCGCCGCCTTCGATCGCCAGCGGGGCGCGCGCTGCGGCAGCGTCAGTGATGATCGCCTCGAGTTCGGCTTCGGTGCCGGGGGTGAGCATCGCGGTCAAACCGGCCTTCCTTCCAGGGGAAACACCTTGTGCGGATTGAGCAGCCATTGCGGATCGAGCGCCGTCTTGACCCGCATCTGCTGGTCGAGATCGATGGTGTTGAACTGGTGCACCATCAATTCGCGTTTCTCGACGCCGACGCCGTGCTCGCCGGTCAGGCAGCCGCCGACCTCGACGCAGAGCTTCAGGATGTCCGCTCCCGCCGCTTCCGCCTTTTCGAGCTCGCCCGGCTTGTTGGCGTTGAAGAGCACGAGCGGATGCAGATTGCCGTCGCCGGCATGGAAGATGTTGGCGACTTCGAGCCCGTAGCCGGCGCAGATATCGGCGATGCCGGTCAGGACGCGCGGCAATTGCCCGGTGGGGATGGTTCCGTCCATGCACATGTAGTCGGCGATCCGCCCCATGGCGCCGAAGGCGGATTTACGCCCCTTCCAGATCGCCGCGCTCTCGGCCTCGGATTGCGAAACCTTGAAGGCGGAGGGCTTGAACTCGGCCGCAATCGTCGTGATGCGATCGATCAGGTCGGCGATCTCCGCCTCGGACCCCTCGACCTCGATGATCAGCAGCGCCTCGACATCGAGCGGATAGCCGGCATGGGCGAAGGCCTCGCAGACGCGGATCGCCGGACGGTCCATATATTCGATCGCCACGGGAATGATGCCCGAACCGATGATGGCCGCGACGCAGGCGCCGCAGGCCTCGGCCGACTGGAAGCCCATCAGCATCGGCCGCGCGCCCTCGGCCATTGGCAGGATACGCAAGACCGCCTCGGTCACGACGCCGATCTGGCCTTCCGAGCCGACCACGAGGCCGATCAGATCGAGGCCGGCCGCATCGAGCGCCGCGCCGCCTAGCTCGACTATGGTCCCGTCGATCATCACCATGGTGACGCCGAGCACGTTGTTGGTCGTCACGCCATATTTGAGGCAATGCGCGCCACCCGAATTCATGCCGATATTGCCGGCGATGGTGCAGGCGAGCTGGCTCGACGGGTCGGGCGCATAAAAGAAGCCGAGATGCTGCACGGCGGCGGAGACGCCGAGATTGGTGACGCCGGCCTCGACACGGATCGTCCGGTTTGCGGTGTCGACCTCCAGCACCTTGTTCATCCTGGCAACGCCGAGCACGACCGCATCGGCCGCCGGCAGCGCACCGCCGGCGAGCGAGGTCCCCGCGCCGCGTGCCACGACCTTGACGCCCTCGGCATTCAGGAAGGCGAGGATCGCCGCCACTTCGGCCGTCGTCTCAGGCAGCACCACCGCAAGCGGCATCTGCCGATAGGCGGTGAGCGCGTCGGTCTCATAGGCGCGGCGTTCATCCTCGGAGGTGATCAGCGCCTCGGGCGGCAGTAGAGCCGCGAGCCCGGCGATGATCGCATCGCGGCGATCCAGCACGCGCTGGTCCGGCTTCGGCATGAGAATGGCTGACATCGGTTCCTCCCGAAGATCGGCAACGGTGCACACTCTAGGCCGGAGCCTTCGGCGCCTAAAGGCGCATCCTCAACAATCATCGTTTCTCTGGGGTTGAAGATCACCGGCTTTTATTGCCACGATGCGGCATGAGCGCCTTTACCGACATGGAAATCTTCGCCCGCGTGATCACCGCCGGCAGCCTCTCGGCCGCGGGCCGCGAGCTCGGCTTGTCGCCGGCCGTGGTCTCCAAGCGGCTGAAGCGGCTGGAAGAGCGGCTGGGCACGCGGCTCTTGCAGCGAACGACGCGGCAGATCGCGCTGACCGAGGCCGGGCGCGGCTTTCATGACCGCGTGGTGCAGATTCTCGCCTCGATCGAGGAGGCGGAGGCCTATGTCAGCCGACGCTCCGATGTCGCGCGCGGCACGCTGAAGATCTCGGCGCCGACCTCGTTCGGGAGACTGCATGTCGCGCCGCATCTCGGCCGCTTCCTCGATGCCAATCCGGGGCTGACGGTGAACCTGTCGCTCTCGGACGACTTCGTCGATCTGGTGAAGGATGGCGTCGATGTCGCGATCCGCATCGCGGAGCTGACCGATTCGAGCCTCGTGGCGCGGCGGCTGGCGCCCAATCATCGCCTGCTCTGTGCGACGCCCGGCTATCTCGCGGCGCATGGCACGCCGACCAGCATTGCCGATCTGTCGCGGCATGCGCTGCTGGCGACCGCCGGACAGGATCCCTGGCGGCTCGAGGGCGCCGAGGGCGCTGCGACGGTGCATATCGACGGGCGGCTCCGCACTAATTCCAACGAAGTGGTGCGGGCCGCCGTGCTTGGCGGCTTCGGCATCGCGCTGCGCTCGACCTGGGATGTCGGGCCGGAACTGCGCGCCGGACAGCTCGTCCATGTCCTGCCGGCCTATCGCGCCTCGCGCCGCGTCGCCGTCCATGCCGTCTATCCGAGCCGGCGCTATCTCGCGGCCAAGGTGCGCCTCTTCATCGATTATTTGGCCGGGCTTTATGGCGAGCATCCGGCCTGGGACGACGGGCTCGAGGCGATGCTGGCGGGATGAAAGGCCTCACTCCTCGCCGGCCGCATCGGTGTGATGCGAGCGGATGCGTCGGACGGTGAACCAGACGGCGAGCGCGACCGGGACGACGGCGAGCGCCGCCACTTCGCCGGGCTCGAGATGGAAGCCGAGAAGCGGCGCACCTTCGGCGAGATGGGCGATGAGCCCGACGACATAATAGCTGACCGCGGCGACCGAGAGCCCCTCCACTGTCTGCTGCAGGCGAAGCTGCAGGCGGGCACGGCGGTTCATCGAATCGAGCAGGGCGCGGTTCGATTGCGACAGCTCGACATCGACACGGGCGCGGAGCAGCGCGGCGGCGCGGGCGAGCTTTCTAGAGAGATCCTGCTGGCGCTGTTCCAGCGTCAGGCAGGTGCGCATCGCCGGTGCCATACGCCGCGCCAGGAAGGCGGTGAAGCTCGAATAGCCCTCGATCGGATGCTCGTCCATCGCGGTGAGGCGGAGATTGACGATCTCGGCATAGGCCCGGCTGGCCCCGAAGCGGAATGCCGTCTCGGCAGCGCCCGCCTCAAGATCGCCGGCAAGCGCGGTCAGATCGTCGAGCAGCGCGCGATTGCCCTCGAAGCCGGAAGACGAGCGAAAGCGCGCGGTATCGGCTACGAGCTGCGTCTCGATCCGGCGGATCTCCGGCTGCAGCCGCTGCGCTTCGGGGAGGCCCAGCATCGCCAGCACACGGTAGGTCTCGGTTTCGAGGAGCCGCTGCACCAGCGGTCCCGCCTCCTGCGGCCCGAGGCCGCGATCGACGACGAGGAGGCGGGTGAAGCCGTCGCCATCCTCGCGAAAATCGGTAGCGATCAGCGCGCGGCCACCGGCGGCCTGCGACGCTGCGAGCGAGCCCGGATCGAAGCTCGCGAACAATTCCGCTGGCGGGCGAAGATCGGCGACGAGATCGAGCCGCGCGGCGACCATCAGCGGCCCCGGCGGCTCGAAGGCATCACCGAACGGCGTCTCGGCCGGAAGGGCGCCGGTGCCGCCGCGCACATCCCAGCTATAGGTGGTGAATTCGGCATGGCTCTCGAAGCGGAGATGGCCGCCCGCCAGCGCCACGACGTGATGGCGGGCCTCGGGTCCCGGCGGGGGTTCGCCGATCCTGAGGCAGAGCGCCGACAGCCGCTTGCGGGCCAGTTCCGACTGGGCAGCATCGGTCATGAAGGCATAGTGCAGCACGAGGCGCGGAGCCTCGACCATATGGAACGGCCGCGCATGCACTTCGTGCAGCGCCGCAGTCCGCATCGGATGATCGGCGAAACGCCGCGGCCCCTCGCGCATCAATACCCCCCGGATTGCGCTACCATGATGCTCCCGAAAGTCGGAAGCAGGCGTGACACGCCAGCGCGCCTGCCTCAGCCTGCCGCGAGCGCCTCGACCCGTCGCATCAGCATGTCCGCAGCGTCGCTCCTGCGCTGCGCGGCGATGCGCGCCCGCTGTTCAAAATCCCCCAGCGCCAATCGATAACCGGCAAGAGCCGCATCAAGCGCCGCCGGCGCCGGACCGCCGAAGCGATCGCGAACGGCGATGAACGCCTCGGGCGAGACCATCTGCGCGAACGCCCGCCGGCCAGCAGCCGGTTGACGGCCGACATGACGTTCGAAGGCCGTGACGAAAGCGGAGTAGCCGTCCTCCCGCAAGGTTCCCGACACCGCGACCACCGCGCGCGCAACCTCGGCGGCAATCTCGTGGCCAAGCCGGAAGGACAAGCCCTCTTCACGCACCAGGCGATCGGCGAGCTCTGTGATCGTGGCACAGGAGCGGTCGAGATTGACGGCGACACGGTCCGGGTCGATGCGCGCGGCCTTGAGCGTGGCGGTCAGCAGCGCCAGGACGCGCAGTCCGACATCGAAAGCCTGATACCCCATCTCATGGGTCTCTGCCTCGCTGTCGGTCATGTCGGTGAAGGGCGTGTTGTGCAGAAGATCGACCACGGCGCGGGCGCGACCGACAGTCTGGCTCGACAGATGCCGCAGATGCTCAAATGGTACCGGATTGCGCTTCTGCGGCATGATCGATGAAATCTGCACGAAGGCATTCGGCAGATAGAGCTGGCCGACCTCGAAGCTCGTCCAGAACAGGAAGTCCTGAACCGGCCTGCCGAGATGAAGGAAAAGCAGAGACAATGCGTCATAGATGGCGGTCAGATAGTCCACCGCCGCGATGCAAGAATAGGAATTCTGCAGCGGCGCGGCGAAGCCGAGCAATTCGGCGACGCGGTGTCGATCGGTCGGAAATCCCGTAGTGGTGATCGCCGCCGCCCCCAACGGACAGAGATCGACGATCGCGCGGGCCGCTTCGATCCGCTCTATGTCGCGGATGAGAACCTCGATCATCGCCGCGAGATAGTGGCCATAGGTCGTCGGCTGCGCCGGCTGGCCGTGCGTGTAGGCGACAATCAAGGTGTCGCGGCCCTCGGTCGCGGCCTCGATCAGCGTTCCCAGGAGGCCCCGCAGTGCCGTCAGCAGTTCATCGATCCGCGGGAGCAGACCGAGCTTCAGGAATGTGTGATCGATGTCGTTGCGGGACCGCGCAGTGTGCAGACGGCCGCCGAGATCAGTACCGACGCGTCGTTTGAGCTCCTTCTCCATGGCGAAGAAGTAGTCTTCCACGTCCCCGCCATAGACGAGACTGGACGAATCAATCTCCCGTTCCATCGCCAGCAGAGCGCGCGCGAGTTCCCCGCCTTGTGCCGGATCCAGAATCCCTGTCTCGACCAGCATGACCAGATGAGCGAAATCGATGCGGCGCAGCGCCCTTGCATGGTGCCGCCGTGCGCCATCGAACAGAGGCTCCAGCACCGTCTCCCGAAAGACGGGATCAGGAAATTGCGACCTGTCGCCGGATTGAAGCGAGCCCATCAGTGATCGTTCCGTTCCTCTGCCTGACCGTCAGGACAAGCCTAGGGACGAACCGGTCAGACGCCTAGAGCCTTTCAGGGCTTATTGGAATCCGTTCTGTTTTCCGCCGGCGTGCGCGATCCGCAAGCAGGGCGGCGACGGACGATGCCTTTGCATCGGGCGAGCCGGCCGACACGGCGGGTGCCCGCCGGCGGGAAACCCTTCGGGCCGGGCAGAGCGCTTCCAACAAGCCCTGAAAGGCGCTAGCCCCGATCGATCACGCTGTCGTCGATCTCGGCGATGCTGCGCCGGCCAGTGAGCGCCATGGAGACGGCGAGCTCTCGGCCGATGATGTCGATCGCCTTGGCGACACCTGCCTCGCCGCCCGCGCCGAGGCCATAGAGGAAGGCGCGGCCGATCAGGCAGCTTTTTGCGCCGAGCGCCAGCGCGCGCAGCACGTCCTGGCCGGAGCGGACGCCGCTGTCGAAGATGATCTCCGTCTCGCTTCCGACAGCCTCGACGATGCGCGGCAGGGTCGAGATCGCCGAGGGGGCGCCGTCGAGCTGACGCCCGCCGTGATTGGAGACGACGATGGCATCCGCGCCGGTCGCGGCGGCATGCCGCGCATCGCCGACATCGAGGATGCCCTTGATGATCAGCTTGCCCGGCCAGATCGAGCGGATCCAGGCGACGTCGTTCCAGTTGAGCGCCGGATCGAACTGGCCGGCGATCCACTGGCCCAGCGACTTGACGCCGCTCATGCCCTTCACGAAGCCGTCGAGATTGCCGAAGGTCTTGCGCTTGCCGCGCAGAACCTTGAGCGCCCAGTCCGGCTTGGTAGCGATGTCGACGAGATTGGCGAGGGTGACGCGCGGCGGCACCGTCATGCCGTTCTTGATGTCGCGGTGGCGCTGGCCTTGCACCTGGAGATCGACGGTGAGCACCAGCGCGCTGCATTTGGCGGCGATGGCGCGCTCGACCAGAGACTGCGCGAAACCGCGATCCTTCATCACGTAGAGCTGGAACCAGAACGGCTTGGTCGTCCCGGCAGCGACGTCCTCGATCGAGCAGATCGACATCGTCGAGAGGCAAAAGGGGATGCCGACGCGCTCGGCAGCACGCGCGGCAAGGATCTCGCCATCGGCATGCTGCATGCCGGTCAGCCCGGTCGGCGCGAGGCCGAAGGGAAAGGTCGCCTTCTGGCCGAGGATCGTGGTCTCGGTCGAGCAGTTGGAGACGTCGACCATGACGCGCTGGCGCAGGCGCAACGCCTTGAGATCGGCGCGGTTGGCATGGAGCGTTTCCTCGGCATAGGAGCCGTGGTCGCAATATTCGAAGAACGCCTTCGGCACGCGGCGCTTCGCCATCAGCCGGAGATCATCGATCGACGTCGCGGTTGCAAGGGACATGCCTGCCATCCACCTTTGCGAGAACCCGCCGCCTTTGCCAGCGCGGCGGACAACTGGATCATTTAGTTGACCACTCCTGCCAATCCTCATAGGCTGATTGCCATGCCGTTTCAACCCATTCCAGCGCGCCCGACAGCCGACATTGTCGCAGGACAGATCGAGAAGCTGGTGCTGGAGGGGGTCTTGCATCCAGGCGACCGGCTGCCCGGCGAGCGCGACCTGGCCGCCCGGCTCGCAGTTTCCCGGCCGGTGCTGCGCGATGCGCTGAAATCGCTGGAGACCCGCGGCCTCATCGAAAGCAGGCACGGCGGGGGCACCTATGTCGCCGCGATCGAGGGCACGCTGTTCGCTGGACCGCTCGTCGACCTGATCGCCGGCTCGCAGAAGGCCGGCGGCGACTATCTCGAATTCCGCCGCGAAGTCGAGGCGACGGCCGCGGCGATGGCGGCCGAGCGCGCGACCGAGGCCGACCGCACCATCCTCTCCCGCATCTTCGAAGCGATGGCGCTCGCCCACGGCGAGGCCGATTTCCGCCGCGAGGCGGCGCTCGACGTCGAGTTTCACCAGGCGATCGGCGAGGCCTCGCACAACATCGTCATGATCCACGTGCTCAGGGCCTGTTACCGGCTGCTGGCCGACGGCGTGTTCTACAATCGCAGCCGGCTCTACGGTCATGCCGGATCGCGCGACGCCCTGCTGGCTCAGCACCGCGCTCTGCTCGAGGCTATCCTCGCTGGAAACGGCGAGGCCGCGCGGACGGCGGCGCGGGCGCATATCGCCTATGTCGAAGCGTCACTGACGGCGAGCGTCGCGGCCGGCGCCCGGGCCGAAGTCGCCTCGCTGCGCCTCAGCCAGTTCGAGGAGCGCGCCGGGGCGACCCGGCCCGCCAGACGCAAGGACGCGCCGCCGGAGGCGGGCGACGCGTCCTAGACGTCCAGATCTCGGAGCGGCGTCAGTCCCGCGCCGGGTCCGTCGGGCGATACTCAGCCGCGGCGGGCGCGGTCGACATTGACGATGTCGCCCGAGCGGGCGCTGATCGTCACACGAATGGCACGGCCGCGGCGGTCCGCGCCGTCCACGACCCACACCGGGCCGCGGCGATCGACACCGTAAGCGCTGACAAGACCGGCGTCGCGCGCGATGCGGCGGGCTTCGCGCGGGCCGATACCGCGATCGTCGGCACCATAATCGGGGCCGCGATCGGGGCCACGCTGCCAACCGCCCGGAGGCGGCACTTCGCGGGTCTGCGGCACGACACGCACGCCGCCTTCATCGATGATGACGCCCTGGGCCATTGCGCCGCCGGCTGCGAACAAGCCGGCGGCAAGCACCGCCGTCGCGGTCAAGATCTTGATTGTCATGGCGTTTTCCTTTGCTTCCCGGAGGGTTGAAACCCGCCCTTCGGAGGAGAAACGCCAGCATGGCCGTTTTCGTTCCGGCCAGCGCCGGAAGCGGGCCCCGCGCTCAGACCATGCGCATGCTCATGCCGCCATCGACCACCAGCGTTTCGCCGGTGATGAAGGGGTTGGTGAGCAACTCGATCGACGAGGTCGCGACATTCTCGGCCGTGCCGAAGCGATGCAACGGGATGCGGTTGTCGAGATTGTTCCGCCGCGCCTCGGGGGTCATCGCCGCATGGAATCGCGTCTCGATGATTCCGGGGCAGATCATGTTGACGCGGATATTTTCATGCGCGTGGTCACGAGCGAGCGTACGCCCGAGTTGCAGCAGCGCGCCCTTGACGGTGCCGTAGGCCGTCGCATTCGGAATGCCGCGCAGGGCCGCGACGGACGAGACCAGAAGCACCGAGCCGCCTTGCTTCGCCAGCGCCGGATGGGCGGCACGGAAGAGATGGAACGGCGCGTGGACATGCACGCGGAACGCATCGTTCCAGGCGTCGAGGCTGACGGTGAGCGCCGTGCCGGGGACACCGCCGCCGGCGGCCGGCACGAGATAATCGATACGGCCGAAACGCTCCATCGCCAGCGCGACCAGCCGCTCGGCACTTGCGGGATCGCCCACATCGCCGGCCTCGAAGACGACGCCGGTCACCGCGCCGAGTTCGGCCAGGAGCGCCTCGACCTCGGCGTCGCCATGCCGGCCGAACAGCACCAGATCGACGCCGCGCGCGGCCAGCGCCCGCGCGATCGCGGCGCCGATGCCGCGCGTCCCGCCCGTGATGATCGCGACCTGTCGTTCTTCATTCGCCATGGGATCCTCCTCTTCCTCCAGCCGCCCGGAGAGGAGCACGGATCGTCCCGCGCCGTCCATGCGGCGGACGGCAGGAAAGCCAGCACAGCCTTCCTTGCCGAGCGGCAGACGCGTCGCTAATGTGCCGCTCCCTTTCTGTGCCGGAGTGACCATGGCCCGCGACGTGTCCGATTCCACGATCGTCGAAACGCGCGACGATCTCATCGGGGCGATCGCCTCCGGCGGCAAGCCGAAGAGCGCCTGGCGCATCGGCACCGAGCACGAGAAGTTCGGCTTCTACACCGACGACCTGAGGCCGGTGCCCTATGAAGGACCGCGCGGCATCGAGCGGATCCTGCGCCTCATGGAAGGCCTGCTCGGCTGGCAGCCGATCGAGGATCGCGGGCTGATCATCGGCCTCGTCGACCCGGTCGGCGGCGGCGCCATCTCCTTGGAACCTGGCGGCCAGTTTGAGCTTTCGGGCGCGCCGCTCGAAACCGTGCATCAGACCTGCCGCGAGCTGCATGCGCATCTGGCGCAGGTCCGCGAATGCGCGACCCCGCTCGGCATCGGCTTCATCGGCCTCGGCACCTCGCCGATCTGGTCGCTGGCCGAAACACCGGTGATGCCGAAATCGCGCTACGAGATCATGGCGCGCTACATGCCGAAGGTCGGCACGCGCGGTCTCGACATGATGTTCCGAACCTCTACGGTGCAGGTCAATCTCGACTTCTCCGACGAGGCGGACATGGTCCGGAAAATGCGCGTCTCGCTGGCGCTGCAGCCGGTCGCCACCGCCTTGTTCGCCAATTCGCCCTTTATCGACAACAGCGCCAACGGGCTCCTGTCGAACCGGGCCGAGATCTGGCGCGACACCGACAATCGGCGCTCCGGCCTCATTCCCTTCGTGTTCGAGCCGGGATTCGGCTTCGAGGCCTATGTCGACTGGGCGCTCGACGTGCCGATGTATTTCGTGAAGCGCGGCGAGACCTATCATGACGTCGCCGGCCAGTCCTTCCGCGACCTGCTCGCGGGCCGCCTCCCCGGCATGCCGGGCGAACAGGCGACGCTGTCGGACTGGAACAACCACCTGACGACGCTGTTCCCCGATGTCCGCCTGAAGAAATATATCGAGATGCGTGGCGCCGATGCCGGGCCGTGGCGGGCACTGACCGCCCTGCCCGCGCTCTGGGTCGGACTCCTCTACGACCAGGTCGCGCTTGACGCCGCTCACGACCTCATCGCCGACTGGACGACCGAAGAGCGGCAAGCCCTCCGCGACGGCGTCCCGCGGCAGGGCCTCAAGACGCCGTTCCGCACCGGCACCGTGCGCGACATTGCCGGCCCGATGGTGGAGATCGCGCGGAGCGGGCTCGCCCGCCGCAGGCGCCTCAACAGCGAGGGTGTCGACGAGAGCGTCTATCTCGCGCCGCTGCAGGAGACGGTCGCGAGCGGAATGACGCCGGCCGAGCGCCTTCTCGCCGCCTATCGCAATGATTGGCATGGTGATATTGCCGAAGTATTCAGGCGCCACGCCTATTGACGGGATCGGGCGATCAGCCGGCATCGACCAGGGGAGAGGCTTCGTGGACATCAAGGACATCAGCGTCATCGTCGATCAGCGCGGCAACAGGCCGGCGCTCGCCGTGGCGATCGCGCTCACGAAGCAGCTCGGCGGCCATTTGACCGGCCTTACCATCGTCTATGACCCGGTGGTCCCCGGCTATGCCGTCGCGCCGGTCCCCGTCGACTTCATGATGAGCGCGCGCACCGAAGCCGTGAAGATGGCCAAGACGGCCGAGGACGCCTGCCGCGCTGCCGCCGATGCGGCTGGAATCGCCAGCGAGATGCGCTCGGTCGAGCTGGTCTCTGCCGGTGGGCTCGACGAGGTCGTGCATGAATTGCGCCTCTCCGATCTCGTCGTCGTCGCCGAGGATGACGAGGATCGGCCGGAGCCGCTGCGCGCGCAGCTGATCGAGGCCGTGCTGTTCCACGCCGGCGCTCCGCTCTTGATCGTGCCGCGCCATCCGACCGAAACGCCGTCCGATCTCTCCCGCGTCATCATCGCCTGGGACGGCACGATCACCGCCTCACGCGCGGTTCGCTCGGCCCTGCCCTTCCTCTCCGCCGCGCAATCGGTCGAGATCGTGATCGTCGACGACGGCAAGGAGTTGCCGACCGGCCACCGCCTCACGGGCTATCTCGCCCGCCATGGCATCACTGCTGCGACCGTGACGCTCGCCAATCCGCACAAGGATGTCGCGGCGGCACTGCGCCAACATGCCGCTGACACCGGCGCCGGGCTCATCGTGATGGGCGCCTATGGCCATAGCCGGCTTCTGGAATGGATTCTCGGCGGCGCCACGCGCGGCATGCTCCGCAAGCAGACCATCCCGATCCTGATGGCACACTGACGACGTGCGCCGCGGCATTTGACGAAAGCTCGGCTGGGCCCGATCATGGCGCTTCCAAAGGGAGCGAATGATGAAAACCTTCTACGATCTGATGCGGGAAGCTCAGCAGAGCCCTTTCGGCACGGCGATGCAGAAGGAGTTCGGCCTCTCTGCGGAACAGCAGGCCAAGGCCGTCGAGGCGATGATGCCGGCATTCTGGCTCGGCATGCGCAAGAATGCCGCCGATCCTTTCGGCGTCGCCGCCTTCTGGCAGGCGCTCGGCAGCGGCCCCTATCAGTCCTATTTCGAGAATCCCTTCGCCGCGATGTCGCCGCGCGCCGTCGATGACGGCAACGGCATGCTGGACAAGCTGTTCGGATCGCCCGAGATCTCGCGCGCCGTCTCGCTCCAGGTCGAGGCTGCGACCGGGATCACGCAGGATGTCGTCCGGAGGATGATGCCGGTCGTCGCCAACATGATGATGGGCGGATTGCAGCGGCAGACCGAGCAGGTCCAGAACCCGTTCCTCCGCTTCATGCAGGACATGACGCAGCCGGCGAAGCCGAAGGTCGAGAAGCAGCCAGACCTGCCCTTCGTCGTGCTGATGAACGCCTTCCTCGGCAAGACGGCCGAGCCTGAAAAGGCGCCGGAACCCGCAGCCGACGCGCCTGCGAGCAACGAAGAGGTCATCGACCGGCTTTTCGATGCCAATCGCTCGATGACTGACGCCTACTGGAAATCGATGGAACGGATCTTCGACCAGTTCTCGCCTGAGAAGAAGGCCTGAGCATCGGCCCACGTTCGAGCGGACTGGAATGAAAAAGGCCCGCCGATGAACGGCGGGCCAAGGGCGGAACCACCCCGGGGATCGAGGGGGTTCCGGCTGCAGCTTGGATGGAGCCGGGGATCCGGCTTCCGGAGTGGGGTGGCGGCGGCGCGCTCAGGCCTTGCTGGCTTCAGCGCGGTTGAACGAGGGCGACCGGCTTAACGCTTGGCGCGGTAGCGGGCCGTGCCGACATGAAGTTCGGCACCATGGGAGAGGCGCTCGCGCATGTCGGCGTTGCGGGCAAACCGGCGCTCGAGCGACAGCATCGAAAGCTGCATCGAGGCATCCTCGTCGACCCGGGTCGCCATCGCGCAATAGACATCGCCCTGGGTCAGGCCGATATCGCGCAGCATGTGCTCGTCCCAGCCGAGCAGGCGGGCCACCTGGCGACGATTGTTCCACACGCGGATGCGCTGGGCCGCGGCGGCGACGACGCCGGCCAGGAAGGCGGCGGCCTTGTTGCCTGCCGCCGGGCGGCTCTCGGTGCTGAACGTGTCGAATGTCGTCATGGTGTGCCTCCATCGGCTGACGCTTCGAGGTCCTGCCGCTCTTCGGAAGGGGCTGCTCGGCGTGCGTCTTGGGAACAATCGAACATTGGCCCATTCCCATTGATCATTCCAACGAATGTTTCTAATATCAGTCATCGGAATTGATGATGCGATGAGCGGCGTCTTCATTCTGTTGATGCGCCGATCCGCTGGCGGGAACCACCCGTTTCCTGCCGAGAGCGGAGATCGCGCGCGATCAGGCTCGATCGACGCGAATGTGACGGAATTGTGAGGTATCGCACATGGCTGCCATGCTCGATCTCGACCAGCTGCGCACCTTCGTCGCCATCTGCGACGCCGGCAGCTTCACCCGCGCCGCCGAGACGGTGCACAAGACGCAGTCGGCGGTGTCGATGCAGATGCGGCGTCTGGAGGAGAGGATCGGCAAGCCGATCTTTGGCCGTGACGGCCGCAGCGCCAAGCTGACCGAGGAGGGCGAGCGGCTGCTCGGCTATGCCCGCCGCCTGATCCGCCTCTCGGACGAGACGGTCGCGGCCTTCGACGACGAGGAATTGTCCGGCCGGGTGCGCCTCGGCACGCCCGACGACTATGCCGATCGCTTCCTGCCCGAGATCCTCGCGCGGTTCTCGCGCTCCAATCCCCGCGTCGAAGTCACTGTCGTCTGCGAGCCGACGCTGCAACTCGTCGAGTGCCTGCGGGCCGGCTCGCTCGATCTCGCGATCGTCACGAGCTTCAAGGACACGTCGAGCGCCGAGGTCGTGCGGCAGGAGCCTCTGCTCTGGGTCGTCTCCAACCAGCACCGGCTCGAGGAAGAAGACGTGCTGCCGCTGGCACTCGGCCGCGATACCTGCTGCTGGCGCAAGACCGCGTTGGAGGCTCTCGCTTCCTCGGGACGCCGCAGCCGCCTGCTCTATGCCTCCAACAACTCGACCGCGCTCTCGGCCGCGGTTCTCGCCGGTCTCGCGATCTCGGTCCTGCCCGAATCGGCGCTGCGCCCCGGGATGCGGGTGCTCGGCGAGTCCGAGGGCCTGCCACGGCTCGCGCCCTGCGAGATCGGCATGCTCCGCGCGCCGGGCCGGCCGACCAATGCGATCGTCGAGGCGCTGGCCGAGCACATCGTCTCCTCGCTCGACAATCTCTCGATGCGGATCGCCGCGGAGTGAGCGGGCCGACTCCCGGCCGTATCGTCGTGCTCAACGGCGCGCCGCGATCGGGCAAATCGTCGATCGTCGTCGCTTTGCAGGCGCGGACGGACGCGGTCTGGATCAATCTCGGGGTCGATACCCACAATGCGGCGATGCTGCCGCCGCATCTCCTGCCGGGGATTGGGGTCAGGCCTGGCGGGGAGCGACCAGATCTCGAACCGCTGCTGCCGCGGCTCTATGCCGGGCTTTACGCATCGATCGCGGCGCATAGCCGGCTTGGGCTCGACGTCGTTGCCGATCTCGGCCATCACGACTCCTATTCGCAGCCGCTCGGCCTCCTGCCCGCCTGCGCGCGTCTGTTGCTGGGCCTGCCAGCGATCCTTGTCGGCATCCACTGCCCTCTCGATGTGATCATGGCGCGGCGCCGACACGGCCAGGTGGGGCGCGAGACGCTCTATGCCAGCGCCGCCGACGACGAGCCTGTACCGGCGCCTGTCCTCGCGTGGCAGCAGGCCGTGCATGCGCATGGCCTCTATGATCTCGAACTCGATACGTCCGTGCTCTCACCCGAGGCCGCGGCCGATGCGATCCTTGCAGTCCTCGCGGCCGGCATCCCTCAGCCCACCGCCTTCGCGCGGCTGGCCGCCCGCGCCTGACGAGTCACCCGTCACGGCTTGAAGCCGATGCGTCCGTTCACGGCATCGAAGGCGATTTCCATGCGCCGAAACACCAGCCCGCCGGAATTGAAGCCGAGCACGCTGCCATGCGGCGGCTCATAGCGGAAGCGATCGAGCCACGACGACGTTCCCGCGACCACCGAGAGCTTCATGCCCGCCTCAGGCACGCGGATCGTCACGACCGAGCCCGGCTTCACCGGACTATGCACGGCGTGGTTCGGCACCTCGAAGCTGCAGAGCCCGGCGCCGGTATCGAACACCGTGCCGTAACAGCCTTCCGGCCCGCCATCGACATCGAAACAGGTATGGATGCTCTTGGTGTCCCAGGCCTTGAGGCCGGGCGGCTGCTCGCCATCCGGCATGCGGTCGAAGGGTGCGAAGGAAAAGCCGGCCGTGTTCGCCTCGTCGAGCCCGACGACGAGATGGGGCGAAAGTCCCGGCCGCGCGATATCGTTGGCGACGACGATGAAACCGTTTCCGAGGCTACCTGGAAGCTGCGCCAGCGGATTGAAGGCGCGACCCGCCCGGTAGGCGACCCCCATCACCCCCGCCTGACCCTTGTGCCAGCCGGGACAATGCGGCTTTTCCGGCTTGCAGCCGACCGAGCGGACGACCTGAATCGCGATCTCCGTTTCGGTCGCTATCAGCGGATTGGAGCCGGGAAAGGCGACCTTCGCATAGCCCAGCACGCCGCTGAGCAGATTGCCGCTGGTATACGAATAGGTGATCGGAATGTCGGTGAGGCGGACATTCGGCCCGACCGCGCTCTCGAGAATGCGCAAGCCCGTCGAGCCGGTGTCGAGCAGGACGCCGCTCGGTACGCCGCCACCGACCTCGACCGTCAGGAAATTGGCGAAGCCGCTCTGGTCGGGCCGCGGCTTAAGTGGAATCTCAGCGCTTTCAGCCGCACGCACCAGGGCCGCCGCAAGGAGCAGCAGGCCGATGACGATCGAAGCGACCTTCCCTGATTGCACATTCACCTCCGCGTCCGGCTATGGCCCGAAGATCGACCAGTCCATTGCCTTGGCGAGGCGCTCCAGCGCGCGCGAGCCGAGCAGCGAATTGCCGACCTTGTTGAGGCCCGGCGACCAGACGGCGATCGAGGCCTTGCCGGGCACGATGGCGAGGATGCCGCCGCCGACGCCGCTCTTGCCGGGAATGCCGACGCGAAAGGCAAAGTCGCCCGAGCCATCATAATGGCCGCAGGTCAGCATCAGCGCATTGATGCGCCGCGCCCGTTCGGCCGAGACGACCTTGTTGCCAGTCAGCGGATGGCGGCCTTGGCCGGCGAGGAAGCTGCCGGCAACGGCGAGCTGGCGGCAGGTCATCGCGATCGCGCATTGATGGAAATAGACGCCGGTGGTCAGTTCGACCGGATGGCGGATATTGTCATACGCCTTCATGTAGTTGGCGAGCGCACGGTTGCGGAAGCCGGTGTCCTGCTCCGAGCGCGCGACGTCGACATCGATGGTGATCGTGTCGTCATCGGCGAGCGAGCGCATGAAGCGCAAGATGAGCCCGATCGCCTCGCGCGGGCGATAGCCGGCGAGGATGACGTCGGTGACGACGAGCGCGCCGGCATTGATCAGCGGATTGCGCGGAATGCCGTGCTCATATTCGAGCTGGACGATCGAGTTGAACGGGTTGCCCGACGGCTCGCGGCCAACGCGGTTCCAGAGGGTGTCGCCGACCTGGCCAAGCGCGAGGGTCAGCGTGAACACCTTGGAGATGCTCTGGATCGAGAACGGAACGGCGGCATCGCCCGCGGCATGCAGCGTCCCGTCCGGCGTCAGCACCGCAATGCCGAAATGGCCGGGATCGACCTTGGCGAGTTCGGGAATATAGGCGGCGACCTTGCCGCGCTCCGGGGCGGTCTTGAAGTCGGCGGCGATCTCGTCGAGGACGGTCTGAAGCTCTGGCATTGGTCCCTGGACAGCTGTCGGCAATCGCGGCGCGCTCGTTCCGGCGCGCCACCGATCAATGCGACAATCCTGGCCGCGCGTCCATCGGGGCGTCGGTCTATCCGGCGAGAACGCGGGTCGCGGGGAAAGTGATGCGGATCAGCGTGCCCTGGCCGACGGACGAATCGATCGCAAAGGCGGCGCGGTTGGCCTCGACCAGCGCTTTGGTGAGCGGCAGGCCGAGCCCGGTGCCGTCGCTGCGCCGTTCGCGCGAGGCGGAAAGCTGACGGAACGGCTTCAGGGCCGTCTCGATATCCTTTTCCGACATGCCGATGCCGGTGTCGCGGATGCGCAGCGTCACCTCGCCATGCGGTTCCATCGCGGTCGAGACGATCACCTGCCCGCCGGCCAGCGTGAACTTCACCGCGTTGGAGACGAGGTTGAGCACGATCTGCCGGATCGAGCGCGGATCGGCCACAATGTTCGGCACCTGACCGGACAGCGAGGTGCGGATGATGATGCGCTCGCGATTGGCCTGCGGCTGCATCAGCGCGACGCATTCCATGACGATGTCGTTGAGCGCCACCGCCTCGAAGGAGAGGTCGAGCTTGCCGGCCTCGATCTTGGAGAGGTCGAGCAGGTCGTTCAGGAGGCTCATCAGATGCGCGCCGGAAATATGGATGTCGCGCAGATATTCCTTGTAGCGCTCGGTGCCGATCGGCCCGAACCGCTCCTCCATCATGACTTCAGAGAAGCCGATGATGGCGTTGAGCGGCGTGCGGATCTCGTGGCTCACCTTGGCGAGGAAATCCGACTTCTGCATCGACGCGCTCTCGGCGGCGCGCTTGGCATTGATCAGTTCGCCCTCGGCGTTCTTCCACTGCGTGATGTCGCGCAGAACGGCGCAGAACTTGCCGGTCTCGGGCAGCCGCCCCATGGTCATGAACAGCGGGATCAGCCCGCCCTGCGGCACGCGGCCGATCACCTCACGGCCGTCGTTCAGCACGCTCGCGACGCCGTTCCGCGCGAGCCCGTCGAGATAATCGAGCGCCGATTGCCGGCTCTCCTCTGCGAGAAGGTCCGGCAGGCGGAGACCTGCAACAGCGGCCGTCTCGACGCCGAACAGCGCCTCGGCGCTGCGATTGATCCGCTCGATCCGCGCATCCTCGTCGACGACGATGATGCCGTCCGTCGCGGTATCGAGGATGGCTTCGAGCTCGACGATCCGCTGCCGCGCTGCCATGAGTTCGGCGAGGCTCTGCTGCATTTCGGCGAGCACGACGGCGACCGGCTGAGCCGCTTCGGCCGCAGGACCGTCCAGCTTGAGGCGTTCAGTCTCCGGATGCGGCTTCCGTTCGGGATCGCGGTGCTGCTCGACCACATCCACCGCAACGGCTTCGGTGTTCTCCGGTTCAGCGCTTGTCGGCGCCTCGGCCTCCGCGAAGGGCGCGTCCGGCATTTCAGCCGGCAACTCGGGCAGGCCATGCTCGGCCATCGGCTCGGCAGACTCGGGCTCGGCAGTCTCCGGCGCGTCCGTCTCATCCTCGGCGGTGCCGGCCGCTACCGCCCGAGGCTCGTCGGCGATGAGGCCCGAAGCGGCGACGATCGTCTCATCCGGTTCGGCGTCGGCCGGCCCGAGCGGCATGGTCTCGGATTCGGCGGTCTCTGCCTGAGCGGGCGCGGCCGGTGCGGATTGCACGACGTCCGCGACCGGCTTCGCCGCGCCGAGTGCAGCGGCGATGCGGCGGAATGCGTCCTGTTCGGGACCGCTCAGCCGCTCCTGTTCGGCCGGACGGACGAGCCGGATGACATTGGCGTCCGTTGGTATGGCGGTTGCGGCCTTCGGCTGGACTGTCGGCGCTGCGGCAGCCGGCCCCTCCCGCCGCTCGAGCGGGCGGATGACGCCGAAGCCGCGATAGCCCTCGAAGAGCCGCTCGCGCGAGAAGGCCGGCAAGGCCGCGAGATCAACGGCGATCCGCCGGTCGAAACCCGCCACCGGCCAATCGAGCGAAACGCCGCTCCAGGTGTCGCGCCTTGCAATCAGACGGGCGACGGCGCCGGTCGGATCGAGACCGAGCCGCGCAGCGAGGCTGGCCCAGCTCTCGCCGACGGCGATGCCGGCAGCGGGGCCGACGACCTCGGCGAAATCGGGCGAGACGAAGGTGAAGCGACCCTCGGCGTCCATCTGGAACACGAAGCGCACCGGACCCGCCGGCTCGACGAAGGAGAATCCCTCCACCGGCCCCGGCTGCGTGTCCTCCAGCCCGGCGTCATCGGACGCCGACCGAGGCCGTGTCGCGTCCGGATCGGAAGCCGCAGGCGGGCCGAGGCGGCTTTCGGCGACCGGCGCGTCGGGCGCGGGTTCCGGGCTCGCCGATTTCGAGGCCACGGGCGCGGCGGGTTCGTCATTCGCCGGGTCGGCTCGTCGCCCCTCGAGGATAGTCGGGGCGCCGGCAGCCTCCGCGACCGCGACTGTCGGGGCTGACACTGCAGATGGGGCTGCTGCCGAGTCGCTCTCCGGCTCGATCTCGGCGGGTTCCAGCGCCACGCGCTCGGCCGGCCCGACAACGAGCAGATGAGCCACGCCGTCCGCCGTCTCGACCGAGGCGAGGCCCGCCGGCCGGCGCATGTCGCCGATGCGAATTGCACGCTTCAGCGGCCGGCCGCTTCGACGCGGCGCGGCCGCGACCAGTTCGGGCACGGCCGCCGCGCCGACGAAGAGTTCGAAATCGCCGCTGTCCGCGAGCGGCCGTCCTTCTGCATCGAGCACGGCGACCAGGCAATCGTCGGCGGCGAGCAGCCCGACCAGCCGCCCGGCGGCGTCGGCGACACTGGCGCGGCGGCCGAGGCTCGCGGGAAGCCGCACCAGCACGGCCGCCTCTCCCTCCGGCAGCGTGACGCGGATGCACTCCGCCGCGAGGCTGCTGAAACCGGCGCCGACGGCGAAGCGGATGCGCTCCAGCCGGCCGGCGCCCGGGGCAAGCGTGCGGGCGGCGCGGGCGATCTGCTCGGTGGCGGGCAAAGCCGGCGAGAAGCGACGATCGAGAAGCGCCTCCATGCTCTTCTCGCCGAAGAATTCGGCGCCGGCGGCATTGGCGAACAGGATGCGGCGGCCATCGGCGGCGAAGAGCAGCGTCGGCTGCGGCGCGAGCAAAGCCGAACCGACTGCCGGCAGGGCCGCCAGATCGAGATAGGCATAGTCGCGTCCGTGCATTGTCCGTCGCGCTCCCGGCCGCCAGGGATAATCGCTGTGGCGGCGCCCTGTGCTTAACAAGACTCTAATAGAACCGCGGCGCCGGAAGGTCCACGCGCCGCGCGCTCATCGCACCGCAGTCTTGCCGCAAGTGGTTAACCGAGCCGCGCATTTCCAGCGGCGGCCGTTGCGGCTATGCTGGTTGTCCCCAACGGGCAGGAGGACAAGATGGCCGACGAGACCGCTTTCGAGATTCCGGAGCCGATGCGCGCCTTTGCCGACAAGAGTGTCGACCAGGCCCGCAAGGCTTTCGACGACTTCATGTCCGCGACCGTCAAGGCGGTCGACAAGGCTGAAACCTCGACGAAGACGTTGCACGAGGGCGCCCGCGACGCCAACCGGCAGGCGATCGGCTTTCTCGAACAGAATGTCGCCGCCTCGTTCGAGTTCGCGCAGAGGATGGTCCGCGCCAAGACGCTGGAGGAATTGCAGGCGCTGCATCGCGATTTCCTGGAGCGCCAGATCGCAGCGGCAACGGCGCAGACCAAGACGGTCGGCGAGGCGCTGACCAAGGCGGCCGGCGACGTCGCCCAGACGATCAAGCGCTGAGCAGTGGCGCGGCCACGCCTAGTGGCCGCCTCATTTTTAGGCATCGCAGCGCAACATAAGCATGAGTTTCTGAGGCTCCAATTAGTTCTGACCCCAGCAAAATTGCCATTTCGCGACATGGATTCTAAACATTTATTGTTGTGCGCCGCGAAATGATGTTGCAACGCACAAGGGCGATGGCTATATAGGATGCATCTCGATCGGAGCCAGGCACCTTCGGTGTTCGGCTTCCAAGCTCTCGAGATCAACGCATTCTCAAGGAGAGCCGAATGTCCGATACCCCCGTTGCCAAGCCCGCCAAGACCGCTGCCAAGGCCACCAAGGTTCTTGAAGCGCCGTTCGAAGCTTTCGGCTTCGCCATGCCGTCCGTCGAAGTTCCCGCCGCCTTCCGTGATTTCGCCGAGAAGTCGCTGGCCGGTAGCAAGGACGCCTATGCCAAGATGAAGGCTGCCGCCGAAGAGGCGACCGAAGCCTTCGAGGACAGCGTCGAGACCGCCCGTTCGGGCGCCGTCGAGTTCAGCCACAAGTCGCTCGACGCGGCCAAGCAGAATTCCGACGCGACCTACGCGTTCTTCAAGGAGCTGATGGGCGTCAAGACCTTCGCTGAAGCGCTCGAGCTGCAGATGGGCTTCGCCCGCAAGCAGACCGAAGCCTTCGCCGCCCAGGTCAAGGACATGCAGGACTTCTCGCAGAAGTATGTCACCGAGGCGACCCGTCCGGTGAAGGCGAGCGTCGAGAAGGCCTTCAAGGGCGCGGCGCTCAACTGAGCCTTTCGCGACCGCACCAATAAGGGGCGCCGGCGGCCATGCCGCCCGGCGCCTTTTTCGTTGCGCATCCCCTTTGATCGCACAGCCGGCGAAACCGGTTGAGGGCCGACCGAAGGGGCTTGAATCGCAGCGGCATTGCTTCTAGGTTCCCGCTCGCTTTGGGATAGGCAGCTGTAGCTCAGTTGGTTAGAGCGTCGGATTGTGGCTCCGGAGGTCGGTGGTTCGAGACCACCCAGCTGTACCAAAGCAAGTCGCGGAAATCGTTGGGCATTTCCGTTTCGACCGCCCAGCGGTGAGCCGTGGTTTGACAGTTTCGTCACTGGGGTTTGACCGACTTCGTTCCACGCTTGTTCATCTCGGCGTCGAACGACGCGACGGTACCCCGCATCTTCTCCCTGAGATCGGCACCCTTGGCGTAGTGACGCGCCATCTCGATCGTCTTCTGCCCGAGCGCGTCGGCGATGGTCCGCTCGTCATGGCCGGCTTCTCGCAGGATGACTGCAACCGTGTGCCGGAGCCCGTAGAGCGTCAGCCCCTCCCCGATGAGACCATCGGCCAGTAGCTTCCGCTTGAGACGCTGGAACGAGGTCTGCAGACCGTCCTGTGTCCAGGGCTTGCCGTAGGAGCTCGCACAGAGCGTGATCGCGTCATGGGGCGGCATCGCCGCCAGCTCCCGACGGAGGAGCTCAGGTGCCGGCCAGAAGATCGGACTGCCGGTTTTCGACCGCTGGGTCGCGATATCACCGTCGACATAAGCTGAGCGCTGCAGCCTGATCGCGTCCTTGGGTCCGAGACCGGTGTACATCATCAAAGCCAGAATCGGCCTTAGATGGGCATGAGCACCCTCAAGGACGGCAAGTCGCTCGTCGTCGGACCAGGGACGGTTTGGATCGGGGGCGCCCTTCTGCCGCTTGATCCCCTTGACCAGGATCGCGGGGTTCGATGCGACAAAGCCGCGCTCAGATCCCCATCCGAAGAGGATCGAGAGCACCTGCTTCACGTAGTTTCCGAAGCGACGCCCCTTCTTCGCTGCCTTATCCCTAATGCGGGCGATGGTCGGAGCGTCGAAGCGGGAGAGCGGCGTATCCCCGATCGGCTGCAGGTAGTCCAGAACGCGCTGGTAGTCGGTTCGTGTTCGCGGCGCGCAATCGAGAAAGGCCGGCGCAGCCCGGTACAGCGAAATCAGCATTCCCAGCGTTCCCGGTTTCGCCTGGGGCTGGAAGGCTTTGGACGCCACGACAGAAGCGCAGACCGCGAAGAACTCGGCCGAGCCGAGCGGTGCCTTCTCCAGATCGATGGCGGTCTTGGTGGCGCGATGATAGCAGCGCCACTTTCCATGCCGGTCGCGGAATATCTGGAACCCCTTCACTCGGATGGCCGTCATCAGCAGAGCCTTTCAACGATGTCGTCGACATCGTTTTGCACGCCCTTCAGACCGTCTATCCAGGCATCGAGGTCACGCATGTCGTAAAGATTGTCGCCATTTGGAAAGGCTACCGGTCGGACGGCACATTCGAGCGAGAAGCGCTTGAGCGGACGGCCGCAATACTCCGCGGCCTCCTTGGTAGAAAGCATCCGGCGCGGAGATACCCGAAGATTGAGTGTCGCTACCGACATCGTCAGGCCTCCCCTGCAGGCATGGGGACGAGGGTATGCTCGCGAGAGATCATAGCATGTCGTTCGATCGTGCAGACCACGGAAGCATTGCTACAGAAGACGCAGACGCAGACGTTATGGGCGACTAACACCGAAGCCCACTTCCGCATCGCGCGCGACAGTCTCACTTCAATTCGAACATCAACCTGCACGCCGCCACTCCGCTACCATTGATAAGTACCGCATCTATAGCGATCGGGTCATCGGAAATGCCGGGTGCAGATCCAGCATTATTTTCAGCGCGCCCCATGCAGCGCTCGGTCCGCGTCGCTATAGATTATGGTTGCTCGACGAACGGCCCCATCAGCAATAGGACATCGGCGGCACAGTCTCCTCGACCATGCCTGCTTGATGCTCTTGCTAGCCGAGGTTCTTGAACAAGAGGGCCAGATGACGCCCAGAGCCATGATCAAGGCGGCCTTGAGCGCCTTCACTTACCTGGAGAGAGCATTCAGCCTCCGTTCCAGATCGGCAATTGAGGCCGATGCGGCCGTAGCTACATCGCTTGGTATGCCTGCTTGGCGCTGTGCAGTGTCGAGCCCGCCGTTGAGGATCAGCATGGTCGTGGCCCTCGCGCTGATGCAACTGGCGGGCGGGGGGGCGTTGAAGCCTCCACTCGAGAATCGGGCGGAATGCCCTACCATACGCAGCAGGCGGCTGTCGCGGTTGCAACCGGCGAGACTGGCCATCGGCCTTCGACCTACTTACCGAAGATCGCCCCGAGCGCACTGCACCACCTCGAGGTTAGGCTCGGGTCTTAATTGCTTGAGGCGTCGCGGATCGAGGACTACAATGAGACACATCATCTTTAGGTCGGCTGCTAACCGGCGCTCCGAATTGCCCCAAGCAAAGTGATTGGCATCTGGCCGGCGGCATGGCGTGACGCCGAGACCAGCCGTCAGCGCGCGATCGGAAGCATGACCTCGTTGCGGCGCATGAACCAGAGTGTCCAAGGCGGATTGTACTGAGCGAGCCAGGCGGGGCCGGTGACTTTGAGACGCTGCTGCTTGTCGAAGGCTTCGAGGTCGGCCATCTTCGCCTTGACCGTCGCTTCATTGGCATAACCGGAAAACCGCACGACCGCAAAGCGCGCGGGAGGCACCGCTTTCAGCCGGACCCTTGGATCATTCGGCTCGGGAAGCGTTGCCAGCGTATAGGCGCTAGGCATTGTGAAACGAACGATCCATCCGCCATCGGAGGGAACCTGACTGACCGGCGCCGTCATCGCGATCGTCTCGCTCGTCGGCTTCTGCGCAACCGGGGCCGTCATCGCAATGCTCTGGCGCTTCGTATTTCCGCCGAAGATATAGCCGGCGAGCAACCGAAATCCTTGCCGTGCTGCGGCCTTCTGATCGCCCGCGACCGTAACCTCCGCGACGATGGTCCCGGCATAGTCACGGACTTCAAAGGCGCCCTGCTGGAGAGCAACGGTGAATTTCGGTTCTTCGATGGCCAAGGCGGGCGATCCTTTGAGGCTGATGCCGAGCAACAGTGCGCAGGCGAGGCCCATCAGCGCGGCCCTTCCGCGCACACCGGGCCTTAGCCGCTCAAACAAGCTCCGCAGAGGGGTGGCTGCCATTGTGTTCGACATAGTGGAGCGCCGCCTGATCGTTGTGAAACAGCCCCTGCTTGCCATGGTCAAGGGCGCTATTGGTGACGTGATAGGCTCGGATATAGTGTTCCGCGCGGCTATGTTCAGAGGCCGTTGCATGGTGACGTCCAGCCGCCTCATGATGAAACGCCGCCGCAGTGTGATGCTCGGAGCCCGAGAGAATCACAGTCGGCATCAAGGCCGTCGAAGCCGATCCATAGGCTGATCGCCTGAGATAGGCCGGCGATCGGCTGTACTCCTGCTCGGTAAAGAATGCGCCGGCTGCAGAGCCATGATCGAGCGCACGCAGCCCGTGGCCATGGGCCATCACCGCCTGCTGGGCAGCGCGGGCGTCGTCGTTGCCGGCACTATAGAGCCGCGACGCTTCCCGATGACAGCGCGCCGCCGTCTCATGATGAACCGCTGCCCTTTCGTGATGGTCAGCTGGATTGTCTATCGTGAGCATGATGATCCCTTCAGCATCCTCGTTGCGGCAAGCGTATCACCGTCTCTCCCCTGCCCTCCTCTTCGGAATCTACCTAGGCGGCAGGGCAGCTCAGACCGTGGAAGTTCGAAAGCCCTCTGGGTCAGCGCTCTGAGTAGATTCCGAACGTGCCGCTTGGCGCCCGCGGGCGATAGCGTGCTTCTCAGCGAACGCAGCACGGAAGCCAAGCCAACGGTTCTCCTGGTTTCTCCGAGCCTCTGTCAGAAGGATTGCCATCATCATGTCCCGCGCCGACCAAGCCGCAACGCGGCAGGATGCCGATCGAGCCCCTCGCGACGCCGACAAGGCGATGTTCTATCTCGTCGGCGGCGGGATTGCCTCGCTCGCCGCCGCCGCGTTCCTCATCCGCGACGGCGACGTCCTCGGGCGCAACATCCAGATTCTCGAGGAGACAGACCGGATCGGCGGCGCTCTCGACGGCTCCGGATCGGCGACGGGCGGCTATGTCCTGCGTGGCGGCCGCATGCTCGAGAGCAAGTATCTCTGCACCTACGCGCTGTTCGATTCGATCCCAACGCTCGACGAAAGCCAGACCGTCACGGCGGAGATCTTCGCGTGGAACGAGACCATGAAGACCTCGTCGAAATCGCGCCTCTTCACGGATGGAGCGCGACAGACTGCGCCTGAATTCGGGCTGAGCGAAAAGCACATTCTGACGATCGAGCGCCTCGTTGCAGAACCGGAGCTTCTGCTCGGCGCATCCACCATTGCCGACACGTTCGATGCCGCGTTCTTCAAGACGAATTTCTGGTTGATGTGGTGCACGACCTTCGCCTTCCAGCCCTGGCACAGCGCGACCGAATTCAAGCGCTATCTGACGCGCTTCGCCCATATGGTCGGCGGCTTCAATCGGCTCAGCGGCATCATGCGCACCGTCTACAACCAGTATGACTCCATGGTGCGGCCCTTGGAAAAATGGCTCCTGGACCGTGGCGTGACCGTCGTGCTCGACACCCGCGTCACTGATCTTGGCTTTTCAGAGGATAGTTCCGGGAAGACCGTCACCCACATTGCCTACGAACGCGCGGGCCAACCCGGCGCGATCGCCGTGGGGGCTGCCGACAGGGTCTTTGTGACCCTTGGCTCGATGACCGAGGCGTCGAGCCTTGGTGGCATGGATCAGGCGCCCCACCTTCAGGGAAAGCGCGATGGTGGGGCTTGGACGCTTTGGGAGAAGCTGGCCTCCGGGAGGCCCGAATTCGGTCGCCCGGAGGTGTTCGCCGACCACATCGACCAGTCGAAATGGATCTCGTTCACGACGACCACGCGGGACCCCGATTTCCTCCGCCTCGTCCGTGACGCAACCGGCAATGTCCCCGGCGAAGGTGGGCTGATCACCTTTCCCCAGTCGCGCTGGCTGGCCTCGATCGTCATCCCGCATCAGCCGCATTTTATCGGGCAGCCCGACGATGTCAGTGTGTTCTGGGGCTATGGCCTCTCGGTCGACCAGCCGGGTGATTTCGTCAAGAAGCCGATGTCGGATTGTACCGGTCGCGAGATCATGACCGAGATCATGGGCCATCTTCAAATCGTCGACGAAGCGCCGAGGATCCTGGAGGCATCGATCTGCATCCCTTGCATGATGCCGTTCATCACCAGCCAGTTCCTGCCACGCCAGAAGGGCGACCGACCGCAGGTGGTGCCGCACGGATCCAGGAACCTCGCCTTCATGGGGCAGTTCTGCGAGCTGCCGCAGGACGTCGTCTTCACGGTCGAATATTCGATCCGCTCGGCGCAGACCGCGGTCTATGCGATGCTCGGCCTGCAACGCGAGCCTCCGGCCGTATATCAGGGACGCTTCGATCCGCGCGTCCTGATCAAGGTCTTCGTGGCGCTGCACGATCTCGCATCCTGAGCCACGTCCTCTGGTGACGCGGGTTCATTTCGGCCGGGAGGACGGCGCTGCCGGAGGCATCCGCAGCGCACCCGATCCATGCGCGACGGCGATGATGTGATCGATCGGCGTGATCGTCGGCCGATCACATCAACCGCCCGAAGAGGTTGCCGACGCCCGCCGTTATCGCCATTGCCATCGCACCCCAGAACGTCACCCGTATGGCGCCTGCAACGATGCCGGCGCCACCGACTTGCGCGGCCAGACCACCCAGAACTGCGAGGAATGCCAGGGAGGCTGCGGAAACAAGCACAATCATCTGCGACGCCGGCGCCAAAGCGGTTACGAGAAGCGGCATCGAGGCCCCGACCGCGAAGCTGCCTGCCGATGCAAGAGCCGCCTGGACTGGCCGCGCCTTCAGTGCCTCCGTCAGGCCGAGTTCGTCCCTTGCATGCGCGCCGAGCGCGTCATACGCCATGAGTTGATCCGCGACCTGCCTCGCGAGTTCCGCATCGAGGCCGCGTCTGACATAGATGGCAGCCAGCTCAGCGTGTTCGCCCAGATCATCTGTTCTGAGCTCGGCGCGTTCGAGCGCGAGAGCGGCCTGCTCTGTGTCCTCCTGCGAATGGACTGAAACAAACTCGCCGGCTGCCATCGACATCGCGCCAGCGACCAGACCGGCGACGCCCGCGATGAGCACGCTGCTATGACTGCCATTGGCAGCCACGACTCCCAGCACGAGGCTCGACGTGGACAGTATTCCGTCATTGGCGCCCAGCACGGCGGCGCGCAACCAGCCGCTCCGAGTCATCCGATGTCGTTCCGGCAAACGGACGGCCGTCATCGGAGCGCCTTGCCGGCTTTAGGAGGTGGCTGGAGCGGCGTTCGTGATCGCGAGGAAAGGGCGGATCTCGGCGTCGAGAGGGAACCCAATGTTTGTCTGGATTGTCTTCATGGGGTTCCATCTGGTTGGGGCCCTTCATCAGCCCGAGGCGCAGCGGCTGGACGATCGGCGACGGATGGGCCGACGATGCGGATATCCGTCACTGCGGCGCCGATCTTGATCTCGAGCCGATGGAAGGTGTCCGCGATCCGGCAGATCATTTCGGACCTTGCGCCAGGCAGAAGGGCAAAACTCTCGATCGCGAAGACGAGCTCATAGTCGATTGCGGAATCCGAGAACCCACAGGCATAGGCCTGCGGTGTCGTTCCTCGAACCACGTTCGGACTATCGGCCGATGCCGCCAGCAGCGCGGCGATTACGCGGACGGGCGCGATACCGAGCTCGGCATAGAACCGGATGATGCAGCGATGCGGTCCTTTCGGGCGACTATGGTTCGTCACGATCGACTTGGAGACGACGCTGTTTGGAATGACGACCATGTCATGGGACCACGACTTCAAGCGCGTGGCCCGCCAGTTGACCTGCATGACCTGGCCGGAGGTCCGGTCCGGCAGGCTGATCCAGTCGCCCGCGGCAAACGGGCGTTCGATATTGATGGCAAGGCCCGACAGCACGTCGCCGAGCGTGTTCTGCAGCGCGAGGCCGAGAACGACGGCAACAACCCCCGAGGTCGCCAGCATGGTCGACACCGGCTCGTTGAAGACGGTGCCGACGATGCCGACGAAGGCGAGAACGTAGATCAGGCCAGATGCCAGATCCGCGAAAAGACGCCGGGCATGAGGCTCGCCGTTTTCGGGAAAGAAGGTGCGCAGCAGCACGAGATCCAGCAGGCTCTTCAACAGCCACGCACCGAGAACCCACCACGCAACCTCGAACAATTGGCGCGGCAGCTGCGGCCCCTCACCCGTTGTGCCGAACAGGAACTGTCCGAGCGGATTGCTCGTGCGCGGAAATACGGCGGTGATGAGCAAGAGCGCGCCGCCGCCGACGAGCAGAGCGCGGTAGGACCTGAGGCGGGGCAGGCAGCGCAGCAGGAAAAGCGTCAGTGCTGCGGCAAGAAGGCTAAGCTCTATCCACCCGAACATCTGGCTTCCGGTTCCCCTACGCTATCGGTTGGCCTGCGCGATCACGGAATGAGGACGGCGGCGCCGTCGAAGCGGCCGGCGCGCAGATCGGCGAGGGCCTCATTGGCCCGCTGAAGCGGATAGGTGGTCGTCCGCGTGACGATGCCCATCGCCGGCGCCTGGCGCAGAAAGTCGAGCCCGTCCTGCCGCGTCAGGTTGGCGACGGAGACGAGTTCACGCTCCTCCCAGAGGATGGCGTAGGGAAAGCTCGGAATATCGCTCATGTGGATGCCGGCGCAGACGACCCGACCGCCCTTGCGCACGGCCTTCAAGGCGACCGGCACGAGGTCGCCAACCGTCGCGAAGAGGATCGCGACATTGAGCGGCTCGGGCGGCGCCTCTTCCGAGCCGCCGGCCCACGCGGCGCCGAGCGAGCGGGCGAAATCCTGCGTGACCGTGTCGCCCGGCTTGGTGAAGGCATAGACGCTGCGACCTTGCCACCGTGCAACCTGGGCAATGATATGAGCGGCGGCGCCGAAGCCATAGAGGCCGATCTTCTTTCCCTCGCCGGCGATGCCCAGCGAGCGCCAGCCTATGAGGCCGGCGCAGAGAAGCGGCGCCAGCGACACATCGCTGCCGGCTTCTCCCAGCGGAAATGCGAAGCGCGCATCGGCGATGGTCGCGGTCGCGAAACCGCCGTCGCGCGTGAAGCCGGTGAAGACCGGATGATCGCAGAGGTTCTCGCGCTGCATGCGGCAATAGGGGCAGACACCGCAGGTATGGCCGAGCCACGGGACACCGACCCGCTCGCCCAAACTCAAGCCTTCGACGCCGGGGCCGATTGCATCGATCCGGCCAACAATCTCGTGCCCGGGAATAATCGGCACAACAGGGTTGGGGAGCTCGCCATCGATGACATGCAGATCCGTCCGGCAGACGCCACAGGCTGTTACCTGGAGGCGGATCTGCCCCGGTCCGGGCTGGCGATCCGGGAGTTCCGTCCATTCAAGCGGCGTTCTAAGGGCGTTCAATACCATGGCATGCATGATGGCTTCCCTGCTGTCTCCGGCATTCATTGAAGGCGCTGAAGCACGCGCGGCAGAAGGTCTGGCAGATCCTCGGCCATGAGCCCATATCCGAAGTCGGTCGCGGCCGCCCCGTGCAGCCACACGCTGGCGGCGGCGGCCAGAAACGGATTCATGCCCTGGGCCAGTAACCCCAGCACAATCCCGCTGAGCACATCGCCCGAGCCGGCAGTAGCGAGGGTCGGTGGCGCGTTGGCATTGATGATCGCCCGTCCGTCGGGGGCGGCGATCACCGTGTCGGCTCCCTTCAGGACAATGACCGCGCCGCAGCCGCGGGCCGCGGCGCGGGCACGCGTGAGCTTGTCCCCAGCGGTGTCGAATAGCCGCCCGAACTCGCCTTCATGAGGCGTCAGCACACAGGCCCCGGCGACGGCCCGGTCGAGCGCCGCCGGATCCTCCTGGAACGAGGTGATCGCGTCCGCATCGAGCACGGTGGCGCGGCCGGTGGCCAGCATGGCGAGCGCCCGCTTTCGGGTCGTGTCGCCGACGCCGGCACCCGGACCGATGAGGAAGGCCGAGATGCGCGTATCATCGAGCAGCGCATCGAACGCCGCAGGCGTGGCGAGAGGATGAACCATTATGCTGGTCAGAGCTGCCGCATAGATCGGCAGGGCGATTTCGGGCACGGCGATCGTCGTCAGGCCCACGCCTGTGCGCGCAGCGGCACGGGCCGCCATGCGGGCAGCGCCGGTCATCGGATAGCCGCCGGAAATGAGGGCGTGCCCGCGGCTATATTTGTTGCCGCCATGGGTTGGCCGCGGAAGTTGCGCCTGCCAAAGAACCGGATCGTTCTGGAACGTATCGGGTTGGATCGTCGTCAGAACAGATGTCGGTGTGCCGATATCGGCCACCACGACCTCCCCGCAGAGCGAACGGCCGGGCAGCAGGAGGTGGCCCGGCCTCTTGCGGAAAGAGGTCACCGTGAGGACGGCGGCGGCGGCGCCGAGCGATTCGCCGGTATCGCCCATCACGCCGCTCGGAACATCGATGGCGACAATTGGCAAGCAGCGGCGGGCGGCAGCGGCCAGGGTTTCCGCGGCGTGACCATCCAGCGCGCGGCTGAGCCCGGCGCCGAAGATTGCGTCGACAACCAATCCCGCTCCCGCGAGTGCATCGGGCGTCAGCGGCTCGACGGAGCCGCTCCAGAGCTCCGCATGGTGGCGCGCTTCGCCCTTAAGCCTGTCGCGAGGCCCGAGTAGGGCCACGCATACGGTCCAGCCGGCGTCGCTGAGGTCGCGGGCGGCCACAAAACCGTCGCCGCCATTGTTACCCGGCCCACACAGGATGATGACGGGCCGCATCGTCCACCGCTCTATGATCGCTCTCGCGACAGAGGCTCCCGCATGCTTCATCAGGACGATGCCCGCCGTTCCCTGGGAGACGGTCAGGCGATCCGCCTCGGCCATTTGCCGCACATTGAGCAACGCTGTCTGTGAACTGAGGAGCGCCGCCCCCGTCATGGGCTGTGCCGCTGCATCGAAGGGAGTTCCGGAGCCTTTTGCGCCCGCCAACCCGCTGATGCTCACGACACGAGTGCCTGTCGGGCCAGATCGAGAAGCTCCGGGCTAGTGATGTGCGAGAGATCGGCCGTCAGCTCTCCAACGATCCGTCCAAATGTCTCGGCATGACGCACCTTCAGATATTCGGCCAGATGATGCGCGGCATTGCTGTTGCCGGTGCCATGACCGATCAGGACGATCTTCCCGCCCAGGGCGAGGACGCTGGCGATTTCCTCATAGAAGGCAGGATCGTCGGGTGCTCGCTGCTCCTCTTCCTGGGATTGTTGGTTGTGCACGATGTGACGCAGGACATGCTGCGGTTCGGGCAGTCCTTGAATTTGATCCAAGGCACCATCGAGCGCGATATCGACATGAAAGATCTTTGCCCCGTGATGATCGACGACCACGACGAGCCCAGACCCAGCCGCTCGCTTGTGAGCGTCGGGATGGCTTGCAACCTCGGGAGATAGTCCGGCTCGCTCCAGGAAGTGGCGAACGTCGATCGCAGCGGAACTTGTTAGGTCCTTGGCGTGGGGCTTGTGCATGACATACTGCTGGTCTCCCACGTCGAAGACATAACCGCCGTTGATCTTCTCGTGAACGGTCCCGACTTCCTCGATCAAGTCAACCACGCTGCGCCATTCCAGGTTATGCGCCAAGGGATGACGGAATATCGCCGCCAACGTTCGGCGATGTATCACCGATAGTGAATCGATCGGGCCTGCGGATGCGTCCATCGTGTCGTTATCGCTGGTGTCGGCTGAATTCATGATGATCTCCTGACCGGCGCACGAGCGGCCGGTTCGTCGCGGTCAGCGAGGCCCACTGCCGCAAAAACCGTTTCGGGCAAATTCTAGCTGCGGGCCGTTCAGCCCGTCAGGTTCGGAAGATACTCAGAGGGCACGGAGCGTCGCGCCAAACGAATGCGTCGCCCTGCCTAAGCACGAACGGTCGGTGCCGGGTACGCCAGTTCCGCAGAATGCGGCGTTTCCATTGTGTCTTGACCGCCGCGCTCGTTGCGAGCCCGGCGGTCAGGGCGCGGATCAGTTGACCGAGAGATTGTTCTCAACGGACGTCGTACCTGGCGCCGCCCAAGCCGCGGAGCCGGCTTCGTCGCGCTCGTACCAGGAATTGACCTTGCCGGTCAGCTTCACGTCGCCGCCGATGGCGCTCACATCGATGGAAGCCGGATCGAACCAGGACCTGTCGAGCGCCTTGAGGATATTGGCGCGGATGGTCGACGTGTTGGGCCGTGGCTTCACGGTGATCTCGTCGGAAACGCCCACCACACCCCAAAGCCCGCGAATGGCACTGATGGCCGCTTCTGCCTGATAATGCCAGTCGATCTCGCCGGTCAGCGTAACCCAGCCCTTCTCGACATTCACCTTGACGGCTCCACTCGGAACGGTCGAATCCCACTTCAGGCGATCGATCGCCGCGGCCGCGATTTCGTCGTCGCCGTGCTTGACGCTGAAAGGCAGCCGAACCTCGATCTCCTCGACGACCGCCTTCACGTCGTTGACCCGCCGCGTGGCCTTTTCCGAGGCAGACTTCTCAGCATAGGTCTCGACATGACCCATCAGGGTTACTACGCCGTCCTTTGCTGTCACGCCGATATGGGCGGCGTTGACGCTTGGCTCCCACTGCAGTTCATCGAGAACGGCCTGCTTCAAATGTTTGTCGTCCGACATGGATGTCTCCTCGGTTCAGCTGACTGGATGGCGTCGCAAGGCGCCATGACCCAGACCGAATATCGGGGACGACGGACCACCGAAAGCCTCGGAAAATACCCAGACGACCCGCGGAAGCATTGCGAAAGATAGGCGGTAGACGACGTGTCGCTGCGGCGGCCTGACCACGCGGCAAACGGGCGGGAATGCGACCCTCTTCTCAGCGGCGTCAAATTGGAAGTGCTCGGCGCGTGAGTACTTTCCGAGCCTGTCCGGTCTCAAAGAACGACGATAGCGTCCGTCCGTAGCTCAAAGAAAGAGCGAGCTTGCGATGCGTCGCAAGGCGCTGTTTTTCGATGATGCCTCCCGGAATTGCCCCGCTCAAGCCAACTGTCACGGTCGTTTTGCCGTTGACGGGCTTTGGCCGTGCAATCCTCACATGATGAAGGACGTCTCATGACACGCTCTACCGCGCTCATCGCCGGAACTCTTGCCATGCTGGCTTTTGCAGCTGCCGAACCGGCCATGGCGCAGGGTGCCAAGCAGACGGTTTCATTGACAGAGGTCAGCTCTCTGACCCTGGCCACTGGATATCGGTCGAGCAAGGTCGTCGGCAGCAAGGTCTACAATGACGCCAAGGAGGATATCGGCAAGGTGGATGACCTGATCGTGACCTCGAAGGACAGCGTTCCCTACGCGGTTGTTTCGGTCGGCGGCTTTCTCGGCATGGGCAAGCACTACGTGGTTGTGCCCGCCTCCTCGATCGAGGTGATCGATGGCCTTCTGACCCTGCACGGCGCTACCAAAGAATCCCTGAAAGCACTGCCAGATTACACCTATACCTATTGATCAGGTGACGGGCTGGGTTCGCAAGGCGAACCCAGCCTATAGACGGGTAAGTCCCGCCGAACGGCATTTTCTATGGCTGGCAAAATCGGGATCGCGGAGCCATTCCCATGGTTTTGGGCGGTGTCAGTACTGCCCTCGAGTGGTAGTCCCCGCGCCTCTTCTATTGGGACAGAGCCGTGGACAGGCAACGACTCACCTCAACGCCGAAACAGCATTCGACACGTGCCTCTACGCCTCGCTAGGCGAAGATGTCAGAGGATCAGCGGCCACGTCTTGTCTACGTCGACCGAGCGGTATCCGCGGTCAGTTCGGGAAAAAACTCAGCCGCGAAACTGCATGTCCAGAGTGCCGGGTTCCACGCGGGTTCCGGCTGCCCCGCTCAGGATCGCTACCGCGTCCTCGAGCCTGCCGATGAAGGCGGCATGGCCGGTCTCGTTGGAGAAGCGGGCGGACGCCTCTATCTTGGGCCGCATCGATCCGGCAGCGAACCGGGCCGCTGAAAGCGACCGCGCACCGACGCTCGCGATCGACCTCGCTCTCGGCGTGCCAAAATCGAGATAGACGGCATCGACGTCCGTCAACAGCAGCAACCCCTCGGCCTTGATCTGGCTGGCGAGCAAGGCGCTGGACCGATCCTTGTCGATGACGGCCTCGACCCCGGTCAGGCTGGCGTCGCCGCGTGCAATGACTGGAATCCCTCCTCCGCCGGCGCAGATGACGACGACACCGTGCGCGACCAGCAGCGAGATCACCTTGATCTCGATGATCTCCAGGGGCTCAGGCGAAGCGACGACGCGTCGCCACTGTTCACTGTCGAGCTTGAACGTCCAGCCTCGCTCCGCCTGTAGACGGCGCATGGTGTCCGCGTCATAGACCGGCCCGATCGGCTTGCTGGGCGCGTGGAAGGCGGGGTCGGCGGGATCAACGCGAACCTGCGTCAGCAAGGTTGCCAGCGATACGCCGCGCCCGAGACGGTTACCGAGTTCCTGCTCAATCAGATAGCCGATCATCCCCTCGCTCTCCGCCCCCAATATGTCGAACGGATAGGCGCCATCATTGGGCCCGGCAGCGGCCTGCAGGGCGATCAGCCCGACCTGCGGGCCATTGCCATGGGTGATGACGAGCTGGTGGCCCGCCGCGATCAGCGCGGCCAGCGACGTTGCCGCTCGATCGATGTTGGCGCGCTGGGCATCGGCCGTCATCGGCTCGCCACGCTTCAGCAACGCATTGCCGCCGAGCGCCACAACCAGACGCATCGCTCAGTTCCCCAGCGTGGCGACGAGAATCGCCTTGATGGAGTGCATCCGGTTTTCGGCCTGATCGAAAACGATCGAGGCCAGGGATTCGAACACGGCCTCGGTGACCTCCATGCAGTCGATGCCGAAGCGCTTGAAGATATCGGCGCCAACAGTGGTGTCGGTGTTGTGGAACGCCGGCAGGCAATGCATGAATTTGGCGTAGGGGTTGCCGGTGGCACTCATCACATCGCTGGTGACGGCGTAGGGCTTCAGCAGTTCGATCCGCTGGCCCCATTCGCTCTCGTCCTCGCCCATGGAAAGCCAGACATCGGTGTAGACGAAGTCGGTCCCCTTGGCCGCGTCCTCGACGCTCTCGGTCACCGTCAGCTTGCCTCCGGTATCCTTGGCGATATCCTTGAAATGATGGATGAATTCCGGTTCCGGCCACAGCGAGCGCGGCGAGGCGATGCGCATCTCCATACCGACCTTCGCGGCACCGATGGCGAGCGAGAGCGCGACATTGTCCCGTCCGTCGCCGAGAAACGTCAGCACCATGTCGGACAGATGCTTGTGGGTGAACTCCCGCATCGTCATGAAATCCGCCAAGATCTGCGTCGGATGGCTCTGGTCGGTCAGCCCGTTATAGACGGGCACGCCAGCATACTTTGCCAATTGCTCGACGATCGGTTGGCCGAAACCGCGATATTCGATCGCGTCATACATGCGACCGAGCACGCGGGCGGTATCCTTCATCGTCTCCTTGTGGCCGATATGGCTGCCGCTCGGACCGAGGAATGTGACGTGCGCACCCTGGTCATAGGCGGCCACTTCGAAGCCCGTGCGGGTCCGTGTGGAGTCCTTCTCGAAGATCAGGGCGATGTTCTTGCGAACAAGCCGAGGCTGTTCCGTACCGGCCGTCTTGGCGGCCTTGAGTTCGCTGGCCAGCTGCAGCAGGAACCGGATTTCGGCAGGCGAGAAATCGTCAAGCGTCAAGACGCTGCGACCATGAAGATTGACGGGCATGGGCGTTCCTTCCGACTAGATCGGGTCGCGGCTGATGGGGCAGGACATGCAGTGACTGCCGCCGCGGCCGCGGCCGAGCTCGGCGCTGTCGACGGTGATCACTTCGATCCCGGCATGGCGCAAAAGCGTGTTGGTGTAGACATTGCGGTCGTAGCCAATGACCACGCCAGGCTCGATGGCGAGCACGTTATTGCCGTCGTCCCACTGCTCGCGCTCGGACTCATAGCCGTCGCCGCCAGTGGGAATGACGCGCAGTTTGTCGAGCCCGAGGGCGTGCTGCACAACCTCAACGAAGGTCTCGGACTCCTCGACGATATCGACGATCCCTGTTTTGTCGCCGGGGCGAAGCGAGAACGCCCGGATACGGTCGACGATCGACGGGAAGATCGTCACGAGATCGCGATCACAGAAGGTGAAGATCGTGTCGAGATGCATGAACGATCGGTCGCGCGGCATCAGTGCAGCGATGACACGCGTGGCCGCGCCGGCGGCGAATAGGCGCGCAGCCAGCATCGAGACAGCCTGCGGCGTGGTGCGCTCGCCCATGCCGATCAGAACGATCCCGTCGGCGAGCGGCATGACGTCTCCCCCTTCGAGAGTCGCTATGCCGGGAACTGCGTCCGCCCCGTCCCACCAGACCTCGAAGGCCGCTCTGACGAAGCGGGGGTGAAACTTGTAGATCGCCGCGAGATTCAGCGCCTCCGGACGGCGGGCCGGCCAATACATGCCGTTGATCGTGACACCACCGTAGATCCAGCAGGAACTGTCGCGGGTGAACAACTGGTTGGGAAGCGGCGGCAGCACGAAATCCTGCGGCGCCATCGTGCGACCGGGCAGTCCTGCCGGCTTGAACGGCAGTTCGGCGCGCGCCACCCCCCCGACCAGGAAGCGGGCCAGCTCGATCGCTGGCAGCTCGCCGAGCCAGCCGCGCATCTCGTCGACCAGGTCGGTCCCGACGGTCTGTTCATTGACCCGGTGGTCGAGCAGCCATTGGCGCGCCTCGGGGATCGCGGCGACTTCCGCCAGCATTTGCCCTTGGTCGCGGACAGCGACGCCGCGTTCCCGCAGCGCATCGACGAACACGTCGTGTTCCTGCCGGGCCTTCTTCACCCACAGCACGTCGTCGAACAGGAGAGCCTTGCAGTTGTCTGGCGTCAGCCGCTGCAGGCTGAGATCCGGGCGGTGGACGAGGACCTCCCGCAATTTTCCGACCTCGGAATAGGCGCCGATCTGGGTGGTGCTGATAGCGTTCATAACGGGCTGATGCTTCCGTTCCAGATGAGGATGGCCGCAATGATGGCGGCAAGGACGAGGCCGGCGGCGATGATGATTTCGACGGGGGTAAAGGTTTTCTGGCCGCCTTCACGGCGGGCCCAGACATAGATGACGATGCCGGGCGCATAGAGCATTGCCGCCATCAGGAGGTTGGTCGTCCCGGCCGCGTAGACGAGCCAGATGCCATACAGCGTGGCGACAGCACCAGCGACAAGGTCGCGGACGCGGCTCTCTCCGGCTCTGTAGGCCTCACCGGATATCGCAAGCTTCAGCGCGTAGGCGCCGGAGAAGATGTAGGGGATCAGGATGGCGGTCGAGGCGATGTAGAGCAGGGAGAGATAGGTGCTGTTGGCGAGCAGCGTCAGGATCAGGAAAAGCTGGACCAGACCATTTGTGATCCACAGCGACGCGGCCGGCGCGCCCCTCTTGTTTTCCCGCCCGAAGAAACGCGGCATCGTGCCATCGCGCGAGGCCGCGTAAGGGACTTCGGCGGCCAGCAGCGTCCAGGCGAGGAACGCGCCAAGGACCGAGACAACCAGGGCGATGTTGATCAGGACCGCACCCCACGGACCGACGACATGCTCCAGCACCCCAGCCATGGAAGGGTTCTTCAGGACTGCGAGTTCCGGCCGACTGATGACGCCAAGCGATAGCAGGGAAACAAGCGCATAGATCGAGAGCGTGGTTGCGAAGCCGGCAAACGTTGCGGCGCCGATATCCTTGCGCCGGCGCGCGCGTCCGGAAACGACACTGGCGCCTTCGATGCCGATGAACACCCAGAGCGTGATCAGCATCGTGCTTTTCACCTGGTCGAGCACCGATCCGAGTTTCGGGGTTGCAAGCCCGGTAAAATCGAGGGTGAAGACATCCATCCGGAACGCCACGACCACCACGACGATGAGCAGCACGATCGGGGCGATCTTGGCGACCGTGGTAACGACATTCGCGAACGCCGCCTGCTTCACGCCCGAAAGGATCAGCGCGTGGATCAGCCAGAGCACCACCGACGCGCCGAGCACGGCCTGCCAGGTATTGCCGTCGCCGAACTGCGGAAAAAAATAAGAAAGCGCGCTGAACATCACCACGGCATAGGAAACATTGCCGATCCAGGCGGAGAGCCAGTATCCCCAGGCGCTGTTGAAGCCGACAAATGGGCCGAACCCGGCCTTGGCGTAGGCGTAGGGGCCTGCGTTCAAGGCCGGCTTGCGGTTGGACAGGCCCTGATACACGAAGGCCAGAGCCAAAATGCCGATGCCGCTGATCGTCCAGCCGATGATGACGGCGAGCGGACCAGCGCCCACCGCAAGGTTCTGCGGGAGATTGAAGACGCCGGAACCGATCATCGAGCCGATGACGACGGCCGTCAGCGCGCCGAGGCCGAGCACACCCGGTGGGGCGGCGCCGGATTTCACGGAATTATCGATGTCAATTCCGGCGGACTCAGGCGGTGTCGCTGTCATGATACCTTGCCGAAAATCGGCCCTTTTTTTTAAACTTGGGCCTTCAGAGCCCTTGGTCGGAACGAGCCGAATGCATTGGATGGCTTTCGGATCTGCTCGGCCCGCAAGACGCATTTGCGGAGACCTTCAGCTCACTGGCTGGCGCCTGACGGGTGTCGCCAGGCGCATGGTTCAAGCCGCCTTGTCATGACCGCTGACGTCCTCGAATTCCGCGTCGACGACGCCCTCGCCAGCGGTGGGATCAGTCTGCGCGGAATGCTGGTTGCCGCCGCGGGATCCGGCTCCCTGCTCATCCTGGACGGGCTGCGCCGCGATCATCTCTTCGCACGCCGATAGCCGCTCGGTCGCCTTGGTGAGCGCCGACAGATCATTTCCAGAGCTCGCTGACCGGATAGCAGCGAGCGCTGCCTGCGCATCTCCGCGATTTGCGATCGAGAGCGTCGAGCCCTCCCCCTCGAGCGAAGTCTCCACGCGGTGGACCATTGCATCCGCATGGTTCTTGGCTTCGACGAAGGCGCGGCGCGCTTTGTCGGATTCCGCATTGGCGGCCGCCTCTGCGACCATGCGCTGGATGTCCTGTTCGTTCAGCCCACCATTGGCCTGGATCTTGATCTGCTGCTCCTTGCCGGTGGCCTTGTCCTTTGCCTGAACTGAAACGATGCCATTCGCGTCGATATCGAAGGTGACCTCGATCTGCGGCGTGCCGCGGGGCGCTTGGCGGATTCCGGTCAACTCGAAGTGTCCGAGCGTATTGTTGTCGCTCGCCATCTCGCGCTCGCCCTGCAGGACGTTGATGCCGACGGCGCCCTGGTTGTCTTCTGCCGTGGAGAAGGTCTGGCTCTTCTTGGATGGGATGGTGGTGTTGCGCTCGATCAACCGCGTGAACACGCCGCCCAGTGTTTCGATGCCAAGCGACAGCGGCGTCACGTCGAGCAGCAGCACGTCCTTCACGTCACCCTTCAGCACCGCCCCTTGGATCGCGGCGCCGATGGCGACCACCTCATCGGGATTGACGTTGCGTGCCGGCTCCTTGCCGAAGAACTGCTTCACCACTTCGATGACCTTGGGCATGCGCGTCATACCGCCGACGAGGATCACCTCGTCGATCTGGTCGGCCGCGATGCCTGCATCCTTGAGTGCTGCCTTGCAGGGCTCCATGGTTCGCGCGATCAGATCTTCCACGAGGCTTTCGAGCTTCGCGCGGGTCATCTTGATGAGCAGGTGCTTAGGACCAGATGCGTCCGCCGTAATGAAGGGCAGGTTGATCTCGGTTTCCTTCGCCGACGAAAGCTCGATCTTGGCCTTTTCGGCGGCTTCCTTCAGCCGCTGCAAAGCGAGCTTGTCCGAGCGCAGATCGATTCCCTGCTGCTTCTTGAATTCCGCCGAGAGGAAATCGATGATTCTGGAGTCGAAATCCTCGCCACCAAGGAACGTATCGCCATTGGTGCTTTTGACCTCAAAAACCCCATCGCCGATTTCCAGCACGGAGACATCGAAGGTGCCGCCGCCGAGATCATAGACGGCGATGCGACCGGTCTTCTTGTCCATGCCGTAGGCCAGCGCCGCCGCGGTCGGCTCGTTGATGATGCGCAATACCTCGAGACCGGCAATCTTGCCGGCATCCTTGGTGGCCTGGCGCTGCGCGTCGTTGAAATAGGCCGGGACGGTGATGACGGCTTGCGTCACGGGCTCGCCGAGAAACGCCTCCGCCGTCTCCTTCATCTTGCCGAGAATGAAGGCGCTGATCTGGGACGGCGGATACTTCCGCCCCTCCGCTTCTATCCAGGCGTCGCCGGTGTCGCCGCGAACGATGGAATAAGGCACCAGCTTCTGGTCCTTGGCCACCATCGGATCATCAAAGCGACGGCCGATCAGGCGCTTGACGGCATAGATCGTATTGGAGGGATTCGTGATCGCTTGCCGCTTGGCCGATTGCCCGACAAGTCGCTCGCCGCCGCTGACGAACGCGACGATGCTCGGCGTGGTTCGCGCGCCTTCGCCGTTCTCGATGACGCGCACGTCCTTCCCATCCAGGATGGCGACGCATGAATTGGTGGTGCCGAGATCAATGCCGATGACCTTGCTCATAGCGAGGCTCCTGAAAGTCGGTGTTGAAGGGAATGAGGCTGCCGTCAGGCTTTTGTGTCGGCCGATTGAGGCTCGGTCGGCGCGATGGCGACCACCACGACCGCGGGGCGCAGCAGGCGGCCATTGAGAGTCCAGACAGGCGACAGAGCTTGGGCGACGGTTCCCGGCGGCTGGTTCGAAACTGCGCTCTGCCCAATCGCCTGATGGAGGGTCGGCGAGAAGACGTCACCCGTCGGGTCGTCTCGCTTGACGCCGTTGCGCTGCAGCACATCCAGAAGTCCGCGCTCGATCTCGACGAGGCCGGAACGGATGCCGGCGAAGCTTGCGGGGTCATCGGGCGCTGTTGGCGGCAGGCTGTCCAATCCCCGCTTCAGGTTCTCGGCCGCCTCCACCATGTCGCTGGCGAATTTCTGGATCCCGAAGTTTCGCGCGTCCTCGACATCACGCCGGCCTCGGGCGCGCACATTGGCAATCTCTGCTTCCGAGCGCATCCAGCGCTCCCGCATGTCCGCGAGTTCGGCCGTCAGATCGCCGCCTTCGGGCTGACCCGCCGCAGCGAAATCGATATCGGCATCGGCCGGCTTCTGTTGATCTTGGGCTGGCATCGATCGCTCCAGAGTTGAGGTTCAAATGCGCCCTGTGCCGGGCACGCGAGAAACCAGTCATTCTGGAGCGAGGCTATCGAGCGCCTCGGCGATGTGTCAGGGACGGAAACTACCTACACTGCTTCTCTCACCTACACGTGACGGATGCATCCGCCGCTGTGATCGTGCAGTTCTTGCGGATCAGTCGGCTCACCCGTGCTTATCTGGCGAATGCTTTGGCTGCACCGACCACTTTGCGGGCTTGTCGTCCTTGTCGGCTTTGGCCGCCGCCGCCGTTGCTTGGACCTTGTCGGGGGCGTGGTGGGATGGCGCGTAGATCGCATAGACCTGCATCGGCGTCGGGCCCGTATTGGTGATGTTGTGCCAGCTTCCTGCCGGAACGAGCGCGCACCACCCGTCTGAAACGTCCATTTCGAACGTCAGTTCGTCCTTCGCGCACCCCATCTGAACGCGGCCGATTCCAGCTTCAAGGCGCAGGAACTGATCGGTCTCTGGATGCGCTTCAAGGCCAATGTCGCCGCCAGCGGGAATAGACATCAGCGTTACTTGCAGATAACGCCCGCTCCAAGCGACAGAACGGTAGCTCGTATTCTCTTTCGCCGCGCGTTCAATGTCGAACGACTGTGGCTTTGGCCCAATGTCAGCGATTCTGTCTTTGGCACTGCTCATGAGTGAACTCCTGGTGACTACGGAGATACGCTGATTTCTATTGCCGCTTGCAATCTTTCGACCATCGCGATCGCAGTATCCCGGGGCCCATCGACAGGAGATAGGTTCGGAAAATACCTAGAAGCTCGAATCGAGCACTTCGTGGCATAGCCCCAAGGCGGCGCTGGAGCCATGAGGACGTACGGCCCTTCCGGCCAACTGTTTGGCCTGCTCCTGCGCGCATCGCGCAGTCCCGCGGATCCCGTCAGAAACGGGAATGGCAGGCGGTGCTCCGCCGTCACGGACGCGATCCACTAGCGAATTCGAGCCGTCAGCCGCTCCGAGATCTTGGCGCGCACGTCGCTTGGGACCGCGTCCTGCAGCACTTCGCTCAAATGCTGCACATGCCGACGGAGATCGTAGAGCTGGTCAATCAACGAGAGAACGACGGGCAGCGCCGCTTCGTTCACGTCGAGGTCATCGCGCAGTTCGCGGATCAGGATCACCCTGGCAACGTCGATCTCGCCGAAACAGAGAACGTCGCCAATCACCTCCGGCCTCACCCAATCATTGCGGATCCAAAGCTCCAGGTCGGCGCGGTTCAAACGCTCCGTCTGGTTCACCAGGACATCGATGGTGATCATGACTGGGCCTCCAATTCTGCTCGCGGATTGAAAGGCTGTGCCGGCGTCCAGGTCTTGAGGAATGCCTCAAGAGCCGGATCAGGTGGCCCTATGACGACACGCAGCGTGGCCCGCAGATCGCCGGCGGCGACGTCCGCATGTTTCGGAACGCCGCGCCCGCGCAGCCGAAGTTCCGTGCCGTTGTCGGAATGGGGCGGGATGCGCATCATCACCGGGCCCGCGGGCGTGGGAACCTGGACCGATCCGCCGAGTGCAGCTTCAGCAACCGTGACTGGCAAGACCAGGCGGATATCATTGTCGCGACGCTCGAAGAATGGATGAGGAGCGATATCAATCTCGATCAGGGCGTCCCCATCCGCGCCGCCTGCGGTGCCGCCGCCGCCCTGACCACGCAGCCGCAAGACCTGGCTTTGAGATGTGCCGGGCGGGATCCTCACATCGAGCGTGCGCCCGTCCGGCAAAGTCAAACGCCGGGTTGCGCCATTGACGGCATCGAGAAAAGCCGCGGTCAACGTGTAGTGCCGGTCCTCACCCCGCCTGGGGCCGCTGTTGGCACGACGGGACTGATTGAACATGGACCCGAAGAGATCGTTGAAATCGGCCCCATCCCACGCCTCGTCCTGTGGGCCAGAGCGGCTGTAGCGATGACCTGCGGCACTCTCTGCCTGATCGCGGTAACCGGCTCTTTGCCGCTCCTGGCCGGCTGCATCGATCTCGCCGCGGTTGAACCGGGCGCGCTTGTCCGGATCGGACAGCAATTCGTTGGCGGCGGAGACAGTCTTGAATTTTTCCTCAGCCTCGGCATTGCCGGGATTGAGGTCGGGGTGATGCAGTTTGGCAAGCTTGCGATAGGCGGCACGGATGTCGTCCTGGCTGGCGTCGCGGCGGACGCCGAGCGCGACATAAGGATCTTCCAACGCGTTCACCTTGAGTTGACGCAGTCTTGCGTACGGGAAAGGCAAGCCAGCGCGGCCTGTAACCTCCGAAATTACCCATTCAGAAAGCAAGCCTCAATCAGGAAGCGTCGCGCTCCTCGGAGGGATCCGACGCCGCGGCGAGTGCGAGGCGAGCCAGCGCCGGAAGCGAGTGCGCGCCGGTCTTCTTCATGACGGCCGCCCTATGGTTTTCGACCGTGCGCTGGCTGATGTTGAGATCGGCGGCGATGTTCTTGCTGGGATGACCTGCAAGGACGAGCTCCATGATCTCGTGCTGCCGCGCCGTGAGCGAGGAGAGATGGGCGGCCGCGCTCGCCCGCCATGCGGACAGCTTGGTCGCATCTCTGGATTGTTCGAGGGCGCGCTCGATCGAGGCGATCAACTCGTTGCGCTCTGCCGGCTTCTCGATGAAGTCCGATGCGCCTGCCTTCATGGCGGCGACGGCCATCGGCACGTCGCTCGACCCGGTGATCATGATCGAGGGCAGGCGATCCCCGCGACCCTGAAGCCGCCGCAGCAGGTCGAGACCCGACATGCCCGGCAGATAGGCATCGACCAGAAGACAGCCCTCGCGGCCGGACTGATAGGCCTCAAGGAAGGCCTCGCTCGATTCGAAGTCTTCGACGACATGCCCGCTCTCCTCGAGCAGGCGGCGCATGCTGTCCCGAACATGGCGGTCGTCGTCGACAACGAAGATGACAGATGCAGCGACGGATATCGCCTGTGTATCGTTCAGCCGTCTCTCTGCCGCCTCTACGGAATACGTCGCGGGTAGGAGCCGATCGATGACCTGCATCACATCCACCGTCTTCACGGGCTTGTTGAGCTGGACGTAATCCTGGCCCGCGATACGGCGCAGCGTGTCCGTAGAGATGTCTCCTGTCAGGATCACGACCGGGATCAGCCGATGGAGGCGGTCGCGGATCTTCGCGGCGGTCACCAGGCCATCAAGACTGTTGGGCAGATTATAGTCTGCCAGGATCAGATCTGGCACGACGCTGCCCTTGTCGAGCATTTCCAGTGCTGCGACCCCATCGGGTGCGGAGACCGGGTGATGGCCTTCCTCCTCAAGCACGACCTCGAGCAACTCCCGAAGCTCGGGGTCATCCTCGACGATGAGAATATTCGCGGGGGGGCGGCGGCTGGCAGGGGCCGAACTGGACGGCGGCGTAGTCGATCGCTCGTGTTGCTGCGGATCGCTGCCTTGATGCAGCATGACGTTGATCGAAAATACCGAGCCTCTTCCGGGTTCGGAACGCACCTCGATTGGATGATCGAGGAGGGCTGCCAGGCGCTTGACGATCGACAGTCCCAGCCCAAGCCCACGTTCACGCTCATGGGCCTTGTTGTCGAGCTGATGGTATTCATCGAAAATGGTCAGGAGATCATGTTCCGCGATCCCGAGGCCGGTGTCCCAGATCCCGATGCTAAGGATATCGCCGCGACGACGACAGCCCAGCAGGACCTTGCCGCGCTTGGTGTATTTGAGCGCGTTGGAGAGCAGATTGCGGAGGATCTGCTCCAGAAGCCGCGGATCGCTGTAAACCAACAAGCGTGAGGAGACCATGCGCAGTTCGAGGCGCTTCGCCCCCGCATGGTAGGCGAACTCGTCGTGCAGTCGTAACAGCAGGTCGTTGATCGGGAAGTTGACGAACTGCGGCCGGACGGTTCCAGCTTCCAGTTGGTTGATGTCGAGCATCGAGTTCAGCATGCCGGTCATGGCTGCGGCCGTCTCGTCGAGACGCTCGACAAGGGCGAGCGCCTCTTCCTTGCGATCGTCCCTGATCCGCCGCGCGAGCACGCCGCGCATCAGGCTCAGTGCTTGCAGAGGTTGCCGGAGGTCGTGGCTTGCCGCGGCAAGGAAACGCGACTTGGCAATATTGGCCTGCTGCGCTTCCTTACGCGCCACATCTACCGCTTCGGCCGCTTGCCGACGCTCCGTGACGTCGACGAACGTGATGACGACACCTTCGGTCCGTTCATTCTGGGCGCGATAGGGCAGGATTCTGCGCACATACCAGAGACCGTCGCGTGCCTGGACCTCGCTCTCGATCGGCTCCGGCGACTTGAGCACGGATCGAGCGTCGGCGAGAAGCATGCTGTCGGCCGCCAACTGGTTGAGGTCCTCTAGGGGACGGCCGATATCGGACGGTATGATATTGAACAGCGCCCTTGTCGCCGGGGTGAAGTAGCGAATGCGCAGATCCATATCGAGGAAGATCGTCGCAACATCGGTGCTGTAGAGAATGTTCTGAAGATCGCTCGCAGTTGTTCTCTGGCGATCCAGAGTTTCGTGGAGTTGTGTGTTGAGTGCCGTCAATTCCTCATTCAGAGATTGAAGCTCTTCCTTTGAAGTCAGAAGCTCCTCGTTTGTCGACTGATATTCTTCGTTGACGGACAATGCCTCCTCATTGACCGCCTTCTGCTCTTCGTTCGACGTTTCCAGGCTTAGAATCGCCGACTGAAGCTCACTTCGCGTCGCTTCCAACTGCTGCTCGAGCTCTGCGACACGCGCGCCATCAGGCGGCTCCGTTGCGCTCGCCGGCCGGGCGGATGAGGCGGGATCGTCGATGAAGCAGACAAGCACGAGATCGTCACCATCGACCGAGGCCGCCTGGACGGCGATCGCGAACGAGGCGGATGTCCCTGCATGGTCCACCCGACCGCCGGTGACGAGAACACGCTTCTTGTCGATGAACACCTGCTGGATCGCGGCGCGAAGCTTGATGCGCAGATGCAGGGGTAGCATGGCGAGCAGATCGTAGTTCGGATGGCCGGTAGGTATGCGCAGATAGCGTTCCGTTGGCCCGAGCGAATACAGCCATTCCATCTTGCGATTGATCAGGACCGCAGCTGGCGCGTAAGCATCGACGATCAGGCGGCGGGTCTCATCGGCAAGCCGGGTCTGCCGCGATGCGATCGAGCCGGACGTCGCTCGCGCCGGCTGGCGGATGAAGTCCGCTCCGCCAAGCAGATAGCCGGCTTCGCCCGGCCTGCTATGGCCGATATGGCGATAGAGCCGTTCCGCCTTGGAGATGACCTCGAAGCGACCGGCCGATTCTCCAACCGTCTCGGCGCTCCCGAGCAGGAGAATGCCGCCCTCGCGCAGCGCGAAATGGAAGAACGCGAGAACCTTCTGCTGCGCCTCTGGCTGGAGATAAATCAGAAGGTTACGGCATGAGACCATGTCGAGACGCGAGAAGGGAGGATCGGACAGAAGATCCTGAACCGCGAAAACGGTCGTCGCGCGGAGTTCCGGCAGCACCGTGTAGCCGCGATCATCCTTTGAGAAGAATCGGCCCAGCCTTGCGGCCGAAACCTCGGCCTCGATCGAGGCCGGATAGAGCCCTTCGCGCGCCGATGCGACGGCGTCGGCATCGATATCGGAGGCGAAGATCTGCAGTTTGATCTCGCGCTTTGCGGCCGTCACCGCTTCCCGAAAGAGCATGGCGAGCGAATAGGTCTCCTCGCCCGTACTGCACCCGGCGATCCAGATTCGGAGAGGCTGGTCGATCGAATGCTTGTTGACCAGATCGGGAATGATCGTCTTGGCCAGTGTTTCGAAGACGCCGGGATCGCGGAAGAAGCTGGTGACGTTGATGAGCAGATCGGCGGCGAGGAGGTCGAGTTCCTTCTTGTCGCCTTCGAGCAGCGTGACATAGGCCTCGATATCATCGACGGCGATCGACGCCATCGCCATGCGCCTCTCGATGCGACGCCGGAGCGTTCCCGGCTTGTAGAGACGGAAGTCATGCCCCGCCACCGTCCGCAGCAACTCGATGATCCGGGCAAGCCCGGCTGCCGACGACGGCGGCTCGCGGCGGGCGTCGTTTGTCGCTTCTTGATCCATGCGCCCATGAAACGTGATCAGCGCATCCGGAATGCGTGCGATGGGCAGGACGGCATCGACGAGACCGGTGGCGATGGCACTTCGCGGCATGCCGTCATAGCTCGCCTCGTCCGGATCCTCCGCAATGATATATCCGCCCTGCTGCTTCAGCGACCGGAGCCCGATGCTCCCATCGGCTCCTGTACCTGACAGGATCACGCAGGATGCGCGTCCGCCCAATTGTTCAGCCAGCGAATGGAGCAGGAAGTCGAATGGCAGACGCGCACCATGGCGCGCGTCTGGCGGCGAGACATGCAGCGCTTTGCCATCGAGGATCGAAAGATAGGTGCCGGGAGGAATGATGTAGAAATGGTCGGGCTGGAGCGGCATACCCTCGGCCGCCTGCACCACGGTCATCGTGGTGTGGCTCGCCAACAAATCTGCCATCAGGCTTTCATGAGTCGGATCAAGATGTTGGACGAGTATGAAGGCCATGCCCATGTTGGGCGGCAGGGCATCAAGAAACTGGCTGCAGGCCTCCAGACCGCCCGCCGATGCGCCGATGCCGACGACGGGGAACTGAGACCCGTCACCTGACGGGGGACCCCGGCCAAGCACGATAGGCTCGGCAGGTAGCGGTTGACCCGACTTGCGTCGATGGGTCCGGGACTGGGTCATCAGCGGTGAACTTTCGCGGAGCCATACTTTCAGGAAGCAATATTAAACGCAGTGGCGCGGCAATCGTTGATCCGCGTCAACGCCTGACACCCGTGGGATCCAACCCGCACGACTCTGTCACGGCAGCCGAGCTGGGTATATCGCCAAAGTGTCGCTATGATCACGAAGGCATGAGTATTTTCCGAGTCTAATCACAATACCTTGGTCGCGTTACGATCTGAGAATCAATCTCATCCCAATCGATATGGGAGAAATTCAATATCCGATGGATCTGTGATCAGGACTTCGACTGGGGACCCTTTATGTCCGAAAGCGCGCCTATTCTTGCCGCCAGAATTCTCATTGTCGAAGACGATGATTTTATTGCCATGCTCTACGCAGATTCGCTTTGCGACATGGGTCACGGCGTCTGTGCAATCGCAGCCACGGAGCAGGCGGCCATCGCAGCTGCCGAGCGATACCAGCCGGACTTCATGATCGTTGACGGATCCCTGCGAGCGGGGAGCGGGCTTGCCGCCGTTGCGGAGATCCTGCGCGGCAGCTTCGTTCCGCACCTGTTCGTCAGCGGCGATGTCGCACGGATCGAGGCGCAGATTCCGGACGCCAACATCCTGCAGAAGCCGTTCCGCACCGCCGAACTGGGCGCGGCCATCCAGCGTGTGCTCGCAAGGCTGCCGCGGTCCTGAAGTCCGCAATGTCTGGAACCGGCGCCACAACGTCCGTCTGACGCCCCATTCTCTCGTGGCTCCGATGCGAGGGCGGCTATCGCGAGCCCGGCGGCCTCTCACGGCGCGCCTGAGTAGTTTCCGAGCCTGCCCGTCGCTGATCAGCAGGCGCAGTGTCCTCACCATGGATCGACGCCATGGATCGACGCGGTCCGCAAGGCGCGGACGGCGATCATCGCGGCGCCATCGACAGAGATCGGCGCGTCGGAAACACCAGCGCGCGCGCCAAATAGGCAGGAGAGAAACATGACATATCAGAGCCTTAGCCCCTTTGACGGCAAGCTGATCAAAGGCTTCGACGACATCGACGCTGCGGAGTACGAGACCAAGCTGGCGGCGGCCCAGGCCTGCTTCGAGACGTGGCGCCACAAGAGCTATGCCGAACGGGCGGTGATCATCGCCAAGGCCTCCAAGCTGCTGCACGAACAGGCAGACACCTTCGCCCGGACCATGACCATGGAGATGGGCAAGCGCATTGGCGAAGCGCGCGGCGAAGTCGAATTCAGCGCCCGCATCCTCGCCTACTACGCCAAGAATGCTGAACACTTCCTCGCCCCCGTCAAGCTCAACCCGACGGTCGGCGAAGCGCATATGGAGAGCAGCCCCTTGGGAGTGATCTTCGGCGTCGAGCCTTGGAACTTCCCCTATTACCAGCTCGCCCGCATCGCCGGGCCGCATCTGATGGCCGGCAATACGCTGGTGGTGAAGCATGCCGGCATCGTGCCGCAATGCGCGATCGCGTTCGAAAAGCTGCTGCTGGATGCCGGCGCCCCTGTCGGTCTCTACACCAACCTCTTCATCTCGCATGCGCAGGCCGACGCGATCGTCGACGATCCGCGGATCAAGGGCGTCTGCCTCACGGGCAGCGTCGCCGCTGGCCAGACCATCGCCGCCCGGGCCGGAAAGAACGTCAAGGTCTCGTCGATGGAACTCGGCGGCAGCGATGCCTTCATCGTGCTCGAAGACGCCGATCTCGACCACACCATTCCCTGGGCCGTGTGGGGCCGGATGTACAATACCGGACAGACCTGCTGCGCCGCCAAGCGCTTCATCGTCGTCGAGTCCATGGCCGACAAGTTCCTGACGCGGTTCCAGGCGGCACTGGAAGCGCTCAAGGCCGGCGATCCGATGGATGAGAAGACCACGCTCGGCCCGCTGTCGAGCGAGGCGGCTTTGGTCCAACTGCTTCAGCAGGTGGATGACGCCGTCGCCAAGGGTGCCAAGCTGCTCATGGGTGGGAAGCGCATCGATCGCCCCGGCTCCTATATGCAGCCCTCGATCCTGACGGACATCGAGCCGGGCAATCCGGCCTTCCGTGACGAGTTCTTCGGTCCAGTTGCAATGTTCTTCCGCGTCAAGGACGAGGAAGAAGCCATCGCCCTCGCGAATGACTCCGATTTCGGTCTCGGCGGCTCGGTCTGGACCAAGGATGTCGCACGCGGCAAGCGCGTCGCCAGCCGCATCGATACCGGGATGATGTTCATCAACAACATCGACTGGTCAGACGCGGAACTGCCCTTCGGCGGCATCAAGGACTCCGGCTATGGCCGCGAGCTCGGCGACATGGGCATCCAGCAATTCGTCAACAAGAAGCTGGTTCGCCACGCCACGATGCACGCGCCGACCTGATCGCCGCTTTCAGAAGGCCAACGGCACACGCGCCGTTGGCCACGATCGAACGGCAGAAACCGGAGCCTTGCCCATGTATGTCAACATCGCCGTTCTCAAGGAAACGCAGCCGCATGAGCGGCGCGTCGCACTGACACCATCCCTCGTCCCCAAGCTGATCAAGCTGGGCGGACGGCTGCACATGCAGTCCGGCGCCGGTGTCGGAGTCAAGCTGGCCGACACGGCCTTTGGCGACGTGGCGATCCTTGACGATCGCACGCTGATGGTCAGCGACGCCGACGTGGTCCTCGCGGTTCAGCCGCCCGCACTCGATGTCGTCGATGCGATGAAGCCCGGCGCGATCCTGATCTCGTTTGTCTATGCGGCGAACGAACCGGAGCTGGTGAAGAGGCTTCTATCGCGGAAGATCACCTGCTTCGCCATGGAACGGATCCCGCGCATTTCGCGCGCCCAGGCGATGGACGCCCTCTCGAGCCAATCGGCGCTGGCCGGCTATTACGCCGTGGCGCTGGGCATGACGCATATGCCCGGCGTGCTGCCGAAGATCACCTCCGCTGCCGGCGTCGTCGGGCCAGCCAAGGTTTTGGTGATGGGGCTCGGCGTCGCCGGTCTGGAAGCCATGGCCACCGCGCACCGCCTCGGTGCCGTCGTCGAAGGTTATGACGTCCGGCCCGAGACCAAGGAACAGGCGCTGTCGCTTGGCGGGACCTTTGTCGATACCGGCGTCGATGCCACGGGCAAGGGCGGCTATGCCCGCGCCCTCACCTCCGAGGAGAAGGTCAAGGTCGACGCGGCGCTCACCAAGCATATTCAGGCCGCCGATCTCATCGTCACCACGGCCGCCATTCCCGGCAAACCATCGCCGAAGCTCATCAGCAAGGCGCAGGTCGCCGGCATGAAGGCCGGCGCCGTTATCGTCGACCTTTCGGCCGAGGGCGGCGGGAACTGCGAGGACACCAAACCGGGGCAAACGACGTTGGTCGGCGGCGTGACGATCGTGGCACCGCTCAATGTCCCCTCGCTGCTCGGCCGCGACGCCAGCGAGCTATATGCCAAGAACCAGTATGCGCTGCTCGCGCTGATGCTGAGGGACAACGTCATCGCCATCGACTGGACAGACGACGTTCTCGCCAAAACCGCCCTGACCCATGACGGCAAGCTCTGCGATGCCGCCCATGCCAGCGACGAGCCGACGCCGCAATCTAGCAAAATTCCCGCGAAAGCCGCGTGAGCTTCGCCCCGGAGGGCACCATGGACTTCTCGATCACAATCACCGGCTTCGTCTCCCTCTATATCTTCATGCTCGCCGGTTTCGCTGGCTGGGTGATCATCGGACATGTGCCGGCGATCCTGCACACGCCGCTGATGTCGGGCTCCAACTTCGTGCACGGCATCGTCGTGGTCGGAGGCCTTTACGCCCTCCTCAACGCCAGCACGGTTCAGGAACAGCTGATCGGCTTCGTCGCGGTGCTGCTCGGCGCGGGCAACGCCGCCGGCGGCTACGCCGTCACCACCCGCATGCTCGCGATGTTCAAGACCAGCGATGCCGCGCCGAAACCTGCCCATGCGCGGGTTCACTCCATCAAGAAGAGCTGAGCCGCCATGTTCATCCTGATCCCACCACTGGTCATCGGAACCGCGGACCTCGCTGCGGCCTTTCTGTTCCTCTATGGCCTCAAGCGCATGTCGTCGCCGGCGACAGCGCTGTCGGGGATCTTTCTCGCCGGCATGGGCATGGCGGCGGCCATCCTCGCCAGCTTCCTCTACGTATTCAACGTCAGTGAAGCCGCCAGGCCGCAACTCATGACGAATGTCGGACTGGCACTGATCGCGTTGGCGCTCGGCGGCGGTCTCGCCTGGTGGAGCGGCAAGAAGGTCGCCATGACCGCCATGCCCGAGATGGTGGCGCTCTATAACGGCATGGGCGGCGGCGCTGCCGGCGCGGTCGCCGCCGTCGAACTCTTCGGCGCGCAGACGAACGGCGTCACCCTTCCCGTCGCCTTGCTCGGCGCGCTGATCGGGGCGGTCTCCATGTCCGGCTCGCTGATCGCCTGGGCGAAGCTGAGCGGGGTTCTGAGCAAGCCGTTCCGGGTCAAGGGCCAGCAGATCGCCAACGCTGCCGTGATGATCATCACGCTGGCGATCGGCGGATGCATCCTCTACGCCACCTTCACCGGCGCGCCATTTCTGCTGCCGACATCCACCTGGATCTATGCCTTCTTCGGCTGCGCGCTACTGTTCGGCATTCTGATGACCCTCCCGATCGGCGGGGCGGACATGCCGGTCGTGATCTCGATTTACAACGCGCTCACCGGACTTGCCGTCGGACTTGGCGGGTTCGTGCTGCAGAACCCGGCGCTGATGATCGCCGGCATGGTGGTCGGCGCGGCCGGCCTGTTGCTGACGCTGTTGATGGCCAAGGCGATGAACCGCTCGGTCGCCAATGTTGTCTTCACCAATTTCGGCGAGGTCGCCAAGCACAAGGCCGGCGCCATCAAGGGCAGTCTGCGTCCGGTCGCTGCGTCCGATGCCGGCATCGCCATGCGCTATGCCAGCAAGGTCATCATCGTCCCGGGCTATGGGCTCGCGGCCGCGCAGGGCCAGCAAAAGCTCTACGAGTTCGTCAAGCTGCTGCAGGCCGCGGGCGTCGGTGTGCGGTTTGCGATCCACCCCGTTGCGGGCCGCATGCCGGGCCAGATGGACGTTCTGCTGGCGGAGGCCGGCGTGCCCTACGACATGATCTTCCAGCTGGAAGACATCAATGACGACTTCGCGACCACCGACGTCGCCTTGGTCATCGGCGCCAATGACGTCGTGAACCCGGCAGCGCGGACCGACAGGTCGTCGCCGATCTTCGGCATGCCGATCCTCAATGTCGACAAGGCAAAACAGGTCTTCGTCGTCAAACGTGGCGAGGGCAAGGGCTATGCCGGCATCCAGAATGCGCTGTTCTACGGCGACAACTGCAACATGGTCTATGGCGATGCCCAGGCCGTGCTGGTGCAGATGATCGAAGCCGTCAGAGGGCTGGGGGCAGCGGCGGCCTGAACCAGGTTCGAGCGTCGTCCACCTGCCCATTTCCTCAAAAGAAGGATCAGAGTCATGCTGCCGCGAAAAATGCAGGCCGCCGTCGTCACGGCGTTCGGAAAGCCGCTCGAGTTTCAGGAATGGGACGTGCCCGTGGCAGGCCCCGGCCAGATTCTCGTCAAGACGGAGGCTTGCGGCGTCTGTCACACGGATTTGCACGCCCGTAACGGCGACTGGCCGCTGAAGCCGACCCTGCCGTTCATCCCCGGCCATGAGGCGATCGGCATCGTGGTCGCGCTCGGCGCGGGTGTGACGATCGTCAAGGAGGGCGACCGCGTCGGCGTGCCCTGGCTCTATTCGGCCTGTGGCCACTGCGAGCATTGCCTGGCGGCATGGGAGACGGTCTGTGGCGAGGCGGAGTTCGGCGGCTATACCAAGAATGGCGGCTTTGCCGAATATCTCGTCGCCGATCCGAACTATGTCGCGCATATCCCGGCCGGCCTCGGTGCCAAAGAGGCAGCGCCGCTGATCTGCGCCGGCATCACGACCTATAAGGGCATCAAGGAAACGCGGGCGAAGCCCGGCGAGTGGATCGTGATCTCCGGCGCCGGCGGCCTAGGCCATCTCGCGATCCAGTACGCCAAGCGGATGGGCCTGCAGGTCTGCGCCGTCGATATCGACGATGGCAAGCTCGCTCATGCGACGCAGCTCGGCGCCGATCTCGTCGTCAACGCCAAGAACGGCGATCCGGTCGTCGCAGTCCGGAAGGGCACGGATGGCGGCGCCCACGGCGTGCTGATAACTGCGCCCTCGCTCAGCGCCTTCAACCAGGGCGTCGGAATGACGCGCAAGCGCGGCACCTGCGCACTTGTCGGGCTGCCGCCGGGCGATTTTCCGCTTCCGCTTTTCGACGTGGTCGCCAACTGCATCACCGTGCGCGGCTCCTTTGTCGGGACCCGGCTGGACATGGCCGAATGCCTCGCTTTCGCGGCCGAGGGCAAGGTGAAGGCAGACATCGAATTGCAGCCGCTTTCGGCGATCAACGATGTGTTCGAACGGCTCGCGCGCGGCGATGTCCCCTCGCGCGTCGTGCTCGACTTCTCAGGGGAAGACGGCGCTCTCAAATCCGGGCTGGAACGGACGCTGGAAGCCGTCTGATCGACGATCAGGCTTCCCGATCTCGGATCACGCGGCGAGCCGCCGCGTGATCCGCCGCAGACCATCGAACCGGAAACCAATGACTGCACCGGCCCGTGAGTCGGGCGCGCGGCCGTCATGACCACCACCGACAGGAGGATTTGCCATGTTGTTCGCCATTACGGGCTTGCTGGGATCGCCCGTCAAAACAGAGGACGGCGACGCCGGATTGGTCAAGGATTACCTGTTCGACGATCGAACCTGGAAGTTCCGCTGGATGGTCGTCGATACCGGCGCGTGGCTGCCCGGCCGAAAGATCCTCATTCATCCCTCGGCGATCGAGCCGCTCGCCATCGACCCGCCACGGAACGGCAGGCTTGGAATGCTGGGGGGCAGCGATCGGCTGGTCGTTTCCGTTGCGCTCACGCACAGCGAGGTCCAGGCGAGCCCCGACGCAACCGAAGACGAGCCCGTCACCCAGCAGATGGAGAATCACCTCTACGACTATTACGGCTGGGACCCCATCTGGGGCGCCACCAATTTCGGAACCAATGCGATCAGCTCGCCGACATTAGCGCCGTCGATCGCAGCGTATCCCCGTGCACACGGGGGCATTGAAGTCGATGTGCGCGCGAGCGGCGGCGACACACATCTGCGCAGCGTCGCGGCCTTGAAGGGCTACCATGTCGAGGCGAGCGATGGCGAGATCGGCCATGTCGAGAATTTCCTGATCGACGAAGCTGGCTGGCACATCCGCTATCTCGTGATCGCGACGCGGAACTGGTGGCCGGGAAAGCATGTGCGGCTAGCACCCTATGCGGTCGACGCCGTCGACTGGTCGCAGAAGCGCATCGTGCTCAACGTGACCCGGGAACAGGTGAAGTCCAGCCCGGAATGGGATCCTGCCACCGCCGCGAACGAACTCGCCGAGCAGGTGCTGCACCGGCATTATGGCTGGCCGGGTTATGGCTGGTAGCGCAAGGCCTGACGTCTGCGGGAGAACGATCACCGAAAAGCACGCTCGAGAGCCGGCAATCGTTCGCCAATTGATTCTGGAGGCGATCGAGCCCGGTTCATTAAGCTAAGAGCAACCACGGCCCGTCGAAGGGCTTACGGACAACGGGTAGCGCTTACACCGCCAGGGGGACCCGTGACTTCTTCCTCGCGCATGGGCGACCTTGACCGTCGCCATCGTCCATTGATCAACGCGATCTCGTGGCTCCAGTCGAGCTGGCAGGCTTTGCTCAGTGCGAAGGTGAGCGGCACAAACGCAGCCGCAGTGCGGGCGCCGCGCTCCTTACTCCAGGACGCGACACGCGCAGCTCGCGAACGATCTCATTGATTGTCCGACCACGAAAGAAGAACTCACGTCGGATCCGCGCAACTGTGTCCACGCCCTTCATCCCCCGCCCGCCTAGCCTCGAGAGAAAAGGCGGACTGTTCGGCTCGATCAAAAGTGGGTCATTGTTGGACGCCGAATAACAGATGTCGCCAAATGCGATCGCAACCAGCAAGAGTCAACCAGACCCACAACTCCATTTCAGCCCTTTGCGGTATTGTCGCCGCGGCCCAGCCAGGGGACTTCCTAGCGCATTAGCCCGAGATGTCCGGGCAGCAGTCAGCCCATCGACGCTGAACAAGTGACGTCGGCGACGGGGCCAAGAAACGTACGTTCATAGATTTCACTCAAGAATTTCCGCAACGCCGAGGCAAGCTCTTCGTCAGAAAAAGCGCTGTGATCGATCCAGCTCCTTTAGGTGATCCCTATCAATTCGAACTGCTCAGCGGCGCATTTCGTCGGCCTTGGTGACATGAGGGCTTGTGCGTAGAGTTTGTGGGTGAGCGATACGTGGCCAATGAGCGCCGGTGGCCGATCTTACAGGCGATTTCGCCATAGCGGTTGGCCCTGACGAGGCGAGCACGTCGATTGGACCGGTGCTCCCTACGACATCCGTACGCTGTTCTCCCGGAGCCAGATTGCGAATGCGGCCTCCTCCAGACTGCCAGCTGCAAATGCGACCATCGTCGCGGTGGTATTCGCTTCCTCAGCGACGAGCATCAGGCCGTTGAGCCGGAGGAAGACATAGGCGCAGAGGAAGGAGGTCCGCTTGTTGCCGTCGATGAAGGGGTGGTTTCGTGCAAGGCCGAAGGCATAGGCCGCGGCGATGTCGAGGAGGTCACCGCTTCCATAGGAGAAGGCGTTCGAAGGGCGGCCAAGCGCCGATTCGAGCAGCCCCCGATCGCGGATCCCTGGTGCGCCACCGTGCTCTTCGATCTGTAGCGCGTGGATCTCGTCGACGACCTCGGGAAGCAGCCAGACAGGCTCTTTCATTTCGCGAGCTCCCGAAGGGTATTGCGATAGCGCGCCATGCCTTCGCGCGCGAAGGCGAGCTGCCGAAGCAGCCGCGGATCCCGCTTGGACAGGAAAATCCCATGTGGCTGAACTTCGAGGTAGATATCAGAGCCTGGCATCAGCTGCATCACCGACGCGAGGTCGAGTGCAGGGCTCACGACCAGCACACCGTCTTCAACGTCCAGGACCTTCATTCGTATCGGAATTCCGCCTTCACCGGGGCTCAACGCGCTTCTCCATCAAAAACTCATGCTAATCGTATCGACTACCATCTGCGATTCAACAAATATATCGCATTTCCGACCCAGGATAGACAAGAGACTAACAATAAATGCGTAAATTTACACTAAGTCATTACTGACTTATTTCTGATCATATTGTCCGACCTTTGCCCCGGTCAAACCGTATCTTTTCAAACGCATGATCTCATGCGGAGATGGTAGGTCAGCACTCCTACAGCCTGGTTGAAGAATTGGCGCTGGTCCTCACTGTCCATCGACAGAGGAGGATAGCTATTCCCCGCTTTGGCGCACCGGCAAGCATCCCCCTACGCCCTCACGGCGGTTCTAGGACTTCGCTTCTCAGATGGGTGAAGCACATTACTGGGAGTTCCGATCTGTAGATCGCCCCCCGATCGGTCCACGAATTTGTCTCAGCGTTCGGGGAGACGGCGTTGCGCACCGTCGGACGTCAGTCTGTGTGCGCCCTCTCCGCCGGCGCGTCCCGCAAGTGTGGCACTGCAGTGAGCCGTTCCGCGTCCCCGCGCGCTCCGTCAATCATCCATAGCTCGCCAGATCCGATGACTTTCTCTGTGGCGGCTTCGCTAGTACGGCGCTCAGTTAGACTGATCCGCGGGATCTATCGATGTCACGGTCAAGGCGCGTGCAACGTTAGAGTGCCAGCGGTTTCAGTATTGGGTGGGTTCGATCCAGCAGATGGTCGGTCATCAACGACGCATGCTCGTGGTCGCAGTTTGATCTCCGCAGAGAGGTCAAGCGCTCCCCCGGAGATCCGCCCCGGCTGCTTGGGTCCTTACAGGCGGTGTTTCTGGAGATCAGTGTCCCAGTGGAGGTTCGGTCGACCACTGACACGGATTGTGGACCGATATCCTCACGGCGCTCATAGATGGATCTACCGGCGTGCCGCACTCAACGTTGAAAGGTTTGGCGGTAGTCCGACGGCCTCAGGTAGATGCATCTACTTTCAGCGGAGGTCTATGCCCGGACTCTTACAATCAAGGGGTGGACAGCGTCGCGCGCTGGTAGCCGTGCGAGCAGTCGGTGCAGTACCAAGGCCGCCGGGACCGTGGAAGACTGATGGCGAGGAACGATGGCGAAACAGAAGCGCGACAGCGCGTACTATCTCGGCCGGATCGAGCGCGACTTCCCTCATGTGTTCGCGGGCTACCAGGCCGGAAAGTTCGGTTCGGTGACCGAGGCCGCCATTGCCGCCGGCCTCAAGAAGCCGAGGACACGCCTGCAGGAACTGCAGAACGCATGGCGAAGGGCCACCAGCGCCGAGCGGCGGGCCTTCGAGGCGTGGATCACCCCAGCGACAATGCCGGTGCCTGCCGCGAGCGTGTCAGCATCCGCGGTCACCGTCGATCGCCGTCTCGAATCGTGGGCGATATTGAGGATCCGCTACATCACGGCGACGCGGAATCTCAAGATGGGAGACGTCATGGATGAGCTCGGCTTCAAGCGGCTCGATCCCTCCCTCGGCAATGCCCTGAACCAGGGTAGCCGCCTCCGGCCTGCGGTGATTGTTGCGATCGAGAGCTGGCTGACCACCAACGCGTCCGTGTGACTGGAACGGGGCGATGGCTTGATGATCCATGCAACGGCGATCGACTGCTGTTTCAGACCGCGTCGAACTCGCCCTCGTGATAGATCGCCGCCAGCAATTTCGTTAGAGCTTGCGGCAGTGAACTGTACAGCACGGCCATCTGGCCTGCCTGCCTCATCGAGGCGATCCCATCTATGGCGCTGAGCTCGATTTTGCCGCGCCGTCGTCAGTGTACTCGAGAGCGACGTCACGCACATGCGAGGCTCCAGCCTCGCCGTCGTCGACGACAGCCAGCCGTGGGGGCCGGTCCTACCAGAATTCGCGGTGCAGCCTGACCACAGCACCGGCATCGATATCCGTTCTGAAACCCACTTTGGCTGAATGCGGCCCAGACGCAGCAGGGTCAGCCCAATGCGGACTGAGCGGGTCATGCACTGACCGGAGCGAGTTCGCCAGGCTGTAATGAGGGCGCCTAGGCGTCTGCAACAAGAACGGCACAGCGACAGAAGCCGAACAGGAGAGATTGAAGGAGCCGGCCTGAATTGCTATGGCGCTCCTCCTGCGAATTGAGCGGACTAGAAAGAGTGCCTGCTCACTGACGATTGCCATGGACCGAGGAACCCGAGCCGTTGAGTGACAGTGCCGGATACGTCGTGTACCTGTTCGGCATTGCTCGACGGCGGCCGCAGACGCTGGAAGAGATATGCGAGCTCCCGCCTGTTGCTCGTCAAATCGGTATCGCCAACGCCTTCAAGGCGACGCTGACTACCGGCCCAACCTGGAAGATAATGCCAGCTTGCTCACTCTCCCGGAATGTTTCCTTTGTTGATCATGCCGGGTTCGCGGCGGCAGTCGATGCAGCGACGGCCATGGGCGGGATCCTGGTGCTGGCCTCCATTGCTAACCTGCTGGCGGCAACCCGGATCGACCGTATCGGGCCGGCATTTGATGCCCTGAATGCGATCACTACGGTTCCCGTCCTCGACGCTGCCACGAGGAAAATCTGGGGCGAGCGATCGCTGGCAGAGCGCTCTGGCGATCTCGATGCTGCGATCCTCAATTCCAAGGTCAAATCGCAGCGGATCAAAGCCGGAATAGCCAGGAGCGCGACGGATAGAGCTCCTCCGCCCGCCACCAATAGATCGGCCGCGGTATCCTCCGTCAAAAGGAAGGCCAACGCTCGGGCAAGGGCTCTCACCGACTTCGTCGGACGCCTCAGCGCGCAACTGCCCGCTGGACAAGCACTTTCACCAGCAACGCTTGCTCGCGCACTGAACGATGCCGGAATCCCGTCCCCTGGCCGCACGACCTGGTCCTACAATGGCGCCAAGAACCTCATCGCGCGGCAAGCCTCCCTGGGGACAGCGAACGACAAGCCTTAACGACGAACGCGCCCTACGCGCTCACTGTGGACGTCGGCGTCTTCGCACGAACGAGCTCTCGTTCACGTCCGTGTGTCGTCGGCTACCCTTGCTCGCCTACGCTATCGATCTCTTCTTCTTTCAAGCTTCCAGAGATGCTTTCTCCCCCCGCATAGACCAGCTCAAAAGGCAGATCTATGCAAGGAGAGGAACGCTTCCATCGAAGCTGGCAAAGAGCCTTACGATTTTCTCAGATCGTGACAGGTGGTGGCCATTACCTGCATGCGGCTCCGTTCTCGGTCCACAGAGGACCCCACGGTTGTCGAGACGAACTCGACGCCTCGCTGTCAGCTTCATGCCGACTACTGAACAGCGAGAGGAAGGTGCGGCGGCGCAGAGCTTCCATCTTTTTGGGCGATTCATAGCCTCGCGGGCTATCGGTGCAACCGTCTCAAGGCGTCCTGCTATCACGCAGGGGAGCACTTGAGCGATCTCCTTCAGGGTGCGGCACCCTCATATCCGGCGTCCTGTATTCGCCGGCGATTGTCGCTAAAGCCGCTATGCAAGTCGAGTGAGATACTCGATGACTGTAATATAGCGTTGCTTTAGGTCGGCGTCGGGTATTTTCGGGAGAAATCCCAGCGCTTGGGGTCTGCGCTGTCAACTTCATGGCCAAAACCGGGCGCGAGATGGCGTTGTCCTTGTTGCTTGAGCTCGATGTCTCAGCCACCCAGCGTATCGCTGACGCCTGAATTGAAAAATCAAAACATATGTTCTGATTATTCAATGGAGTGTTTCTCTTGCTGTCATTGAGCATGACGAAGGGACAGCGGGCAATTCACCGTTCCCGCGCGGTCCATCGTCCGCCCACATCTCGCCAGATGTCATGACGTTCTGGGTTGCGCTTCGAGAAACAAAATCTGCGCCTCGATCATAGATGCATCTACCCGGCATGCCGCGCATAGCGTTGAGGGCATAGCGGAAGTTCAATCGTCTCTGATAGATACATCTACCGTCCGCAGAAGCGCGCAGACTCTCGCGAGCACAGGTCGACAGCATCTGCGCGGTCCTTGTCGGCAGTAGCACACGCATCGCGTACAGATCATGGATACGCCAGAAGCAGCGGCTCACCCGGGGTATGCCGCCAGCGGGCGTGTCAGCGCGGATCTTGAAGCGTCAGCTCCCAATGATACAGAGGCGATGGAGCGGCTCCGTCGTTTGCCGCGTCGCCGGCTAACCCAGGCTCTTGACGAACAAAAGCCAGATAATGCCGAGGGCCATGAGCAGAACGGCCTTGAGCACCTTCACTTCGCCCGCGAGCCGGTTCAGCCGCAGCTCCAGGTCAGCGACGGACGCCGGTGCGGCGGTGGCCACATCGCTCGATACGCCTGCCTGCCGCAAGGCGGTGTTGAGCTCTCCGTTGACGAACGACATAATTCTGGTCCTCGCCGTAAAGCAGCCCGCAGAAGCAGTTGATGCCGTCGCCCGGTCGAGAGTTGGCCGGGCGGCGGATCATGTCAATCGCTTCGTGCCCGCGCAGGCGTCATCCCGCAGCCATTTCGCTTGCCGATTTCCTACCAGCAGGGCGGGGATCCTCCCGCCTGAGCGGCCGAGCCGCCCTGCACGGCGGGACGGCCGCCGCGTCGGCTTAGTCTGCGTCGACCTTCGGCCTACTTTCCGAAGATCGCCCTGATCGCACTACGCGCTCTCGAGGTCAGGCTCGGATCGCTGTTGCCCGAGGCGTCTCGGATTTCCGTGAGCCACGCGATCTCGTTGCGCGTGACGATCGTGCCCATGATTTCCATCAGTGCGGCGGCCGTCGTGTCGCCCGGCTCCTGCTCCAGCGCCAGACGGAGCAGCCAGGCGGGATCGCAGACGAGCGCCTTGGCGAGAGCCGGTACCCGGTCGATCGGCAGCTTGGTCGCGCCACTCTTGATCATCGCCAGCACGTTCGCGTTGACGAAGCCGGCCTCAAAGGCGATCTCGGCCTGCGTCTTGGGCCTCAGTGCGAGGATCCGCTTCTGCAGATATTTCGCGAGGCGAGTTTCGGCATGCGGACTGGTTCTGGAGCTCATCACTATTCCTGCGTCAGCGCATCTCTTGATTGAGTGCAATTAAACTATAGCTGACGCGATATTGGGTATCAGAAAGACAGATCCCGTCCTCACCAATACATAAGTTCTTGATAATTTTGCTTACTTTTCGAAGCGATTATTTGGATTATCTACTAGGGGGAACGGCCATGTTGCAGAGGGCATGTCCAGGTGACTGCGGTCCGGCCATCGGTCCCTCGATCCGCTCCGGCGAGTCCCTTTGTGGCCGGCGCGTCCTCGAGCCGTTCCTCGCCCCCGAGGCAGCCATCTCGCGCGCGGGGCAGCGTCACGTGGTCGACGTGGCCCATGCGGCAACGAGGCGGCCAACGACCAGCAGGTCCGCTCGGCGGTCCGGCCTACTCACGCCGGCCAGTAGATCCGCTTGAGCGGCAGGAGCTGCTGCGTCTCGACGTCGAGGCGGTCGTAGTTCTGGACAAGCGCGTCGACGAGGTCGTCGATCGTCATCAGCGACAGCGGGATGCTGGCGCGCTCGGCCTCATAGAGCGCGTCCTTCGAGAAGCCGCCGGTCGAGACATAGAGCCCCTTGTCCTGGGGATGACGGCCGCCGAGAAAGCTGCGGATCGCCTGCGATCCGATGACACCCTCGCGGTGCTTGACCTCGACGACGATGCGCGGCGCCTCGAAGCCGAAACCGTCGGGCGAGGCAACGATGTCCTTGCCGCGATCGGGACCGGCGGGAGAGACGCGCGTCTTGTAGCCCATGGCGCGCAACAGGCCGGCAACGAGTTCCTGCATGTCCGACCAATCGAGCGCGTGGACGCGGTCCTTGGTGAACTCGATCGCCTTCTCCTGGATGTTCTTGAACACATCCTCCTCGGCAATCTCCGCAGCCGCGACCGTGTCGTTCTTCGCCGGCTGGTGCGATTGGAGCGCGCGCAGCAGGTCCTCGACGACATCGGGCGAGAGCTGGAACAGCGTGGAGATGGCGCCGAGGCTGTTGCGGCTGCGCACTGAGAGGAGATCGCGCGAGACCTCGCCCTGCCACGTCACCGACCGGAGATTTGGATCGCCAGGGTCGAGAGCGGGGTCCCATCGATAGTCGCCGGCGATCTCGCCGATGAGATAGACGCGGCGGCTCGGATCATAGGTGACGATGCGATCGCCGATCTTCATCTCGCTGCGGAAGCGGTGGAGCTGGCCGGCCGACATCGCGACCGCCTGCGGCTTCCAGTCCGGAAAAGTTGCCGCAACGCGGGAGGCGATCTTCTCGCGCGACTTCAGATCGGCCAGCGAACCGACTTCGCTCCAGCCGATCGCGATGATCGAATTGTCCTTGAAGACGTCATAGAGCCGCCCACCGCGCTCGGCGCGCACCACCCAAGCCTGCTTCATCACATCCCCTGCCCCGCTCTGGAGATGCATCCTAAGGTGGTTGCAGGCGGCAGGGGAAGTCTGCGTGTGGTTGCCTGGCGCTTTCGCTTCGCTTCTATCCAAGGCATAAAAAGACGAACTAGAAAAAGGACATTCCAGAGGCCGTCGAGCGGGAGCAGAACTCCCGGCAGCCGCGGACTGACAGGGGCAGAGACCAATGGCGCTGACGCTTTCGCAGCTCGAAACCCACCTCTGGCGGGCGGCCGACATCCTGCGCGGATCGATCGATTCCGGGGACTACAAGCACTACATTTTCGGGCTCCTGTTCTTCAAACGGCTCTCGGATGTCTGGGAGGAGGAGTATGAGGAACGGCTGGCGCGCTATCGCAGCGAGGAGATCGCCGCCTCGCCCGACGAGCATCGCTTCGATATTCCGAAGGGCCATTTCTGGAAGGATGTGCGCCGCCACACCACCGATATCGGCGCACATCTGAACGCCGCCTTCCGTGCCATCGAAGACGCGAACATGAAGCTGCGCGGCGTGTTCCAGGATGTCGACTTCAACAACAAGGAGCGCTTCCCGGACGCGATGCTCGAAAAGCTGCTGCAGCATTTCGAGACCCATCGGCTGCGCAATGCCGATGTCGAGCCGGATGTGCTCGGCCAGGCCTATGAGTATCTGATCGCCAAATTCGCCGACGATGCCGGCAAGAAGGGCGGCGAGTTCTACACGCCGAAGATGGTGGTGCGGCTGATCGTCGAATGCCTCAAGCCAGAGGCGGGCATGTCGATCTACGACCCGACCTGCGGCTCGGGCGGCATGCTGCTGGAAGCCGTGCATCATCTGGAACGGCAGGGCCAGAATGCGAAGAGCCTCTCGCTCTACGGCCAGGAGAAGAACCTCAACACCTGGGCGATCTGCCAGATGAACCTCTTTCTGCATGATATCGACGACGCGAAGATCGCGCGCGGCGATACGCTGCTGGAGCCGAAGCATCTCGCCGGCGAAGGCGTGAAGGCCATCCGCACCTTCGACCGCGTGCTCGCCAATCCGCCCTTCTCGCTGAAGAGCTGGGGCCATGACGTCTGGAGCCAGGGCGACGCCTATGGCCGCGATCGCTATGGCTGCCCGCCCAAGAGCTATGGCGACCTCGCCTTCGTGCAGCATATGGTGGCGAGCCTCAGGGAAGACGGCGTCTGCGGCGTGGTGCTGCCGCATGGCGTGCTGTTCCGCGGCGGTGCAGAGGGGCGCATCCGCGAGGGGATGATCCGCGACGATCTCATTGAGGCCGTCATCGGCCTCGCGCCGAACCTCTTCTATGGCGCCGGCATTCCCGCCTGCATCCTGATCGTGCGCAAGACAAAGCCTGCGGTACGGAGGGGCAAGATTCTCGTCGTCAACGGCGCCGCCGAGTTCGTCGACGGCAAGAACCAGAACCATCTATCGGAGGCCAATGTCGCGACGCTGGCGCGCGCCTATGACGATTTCGCCGATGTCGAGCGGCTGGCGCGCGTCGTGCCGTCAAGCGAGATCGAGGCCAACGACTTCAATCTGAATATCTCCCGCTATGTCCATTTGGGCGAAGAGGCCGAGGCGGTGGATGTCGCCGCCGAGGTGGAAAAGCTGGTCGCGCTGCAGACCGAGCGCGACGCCGCCGAGACGCGGATGATGGGGTTTCTCAGGGAGCTCGGCTATGTCGCATGAGTGGAGACAGATGACCTTCGCCGAAGCCGTCGAGGTAAATCCTCGACGCGCGGTCTCCGCCGGAACAACTGTCCCTTATGTGGAAATGGCCGCTGTGCCCTCCGCGGGCGCATCCATTGAATATCTACTTGAGCGGCAAATTGGTGGGGGCGCCAAGTTTAAAAATGGCGACACTCTCTTTGCGAGAATTACGCCATGTGCAGAGAACGGGAAAACAGCTTTTGTCGATTGCCTTCGGAAAAATGAAGTAGGTTTAGGGTCTACGGAATTGATCGTCTTCGGCCCCAGGGACGGTCTAACAGATCCTGCGTATGTTTATCATCTGGCTCGCAGCGAGATCGTACGCGGTCCAGCTATATCTCAAATGGTTGGAACAACGGGGCGAGCTCGAGTTCCAAACAATGTATTCGATGAAATTGAGGTCGCATTACCTCCCCTCCACGAACAGCGCCGGATCGCCGAAATCCTGTCGAGCGTCGATGAGGCCATCGCGGCGACGCGGGCGGTGATCGAGCAGACGAAGACAGTCAAGCAAGCCGTGCTCGAACGCCTGCTGACCCGGGGCATCGGCCACACGCGCTTCAAGCAGACGGAGATCGGAGAGATTCCGGAGGGGTGGGAGGTTGCACAGGTAGGTCAGTTCGCGACACTCCAGCCTGGCTATGCGTTCAAGAGCGCAGAGTTCGCCGATAGCGGCGTAAGGCTCCTGCGTGGATCGAATGTCGGAGTCGGTTCATTTGATTGGTCGGAAAGCGTAACAAAGTATTTTCCAGAAGACCGTCTCGAAGAATTTTCAGAATACGTGCTCGGCGAGGATGATATCATCGTTGCAATGGATCGCCCGTTCATATCGACAGGCTTTAAAGCTGCTCGCCTGAAGAGACAGGACTTGCCATGCCTTCTGTTGCAACGTGTCGGTCGACTTCGCCCGCTCGTCGATTGCGAGCCAGATTGGTTGTGGCAGATCATATCCGCAGGAACTGTCAGGACGCACCTAGAAAGACAGCAGGTTGGCACAGATCTTCCCCACATAAGCCGTTCCGATGTTGAGAGTTGCACGGTGGCTCTTCCTCCGCTCGCCGAGCAAAAGGCAATTGCCGCCACGCTTCTACCGTTTGACATACAGTTGGATTTGCTCATGCAAAGCCTCTCGGCGAAACTGCAACTAAAAGCCGCGCTGATGTCCGACCTCCTCACCGGCCGCAAGCGCGTCACAGACGCCCTGCCCTTGGCTGCGGAGTAAGCGCGCCATGAGCCAAGGTCCTGAATGGCATTTTGCCGAGCGCCCGGCGATCGAGCATCTCCAGGCCATGGGCTATGGCTTTGTGGCGCCTAGCGAACATGCCGATTTGCGCGAGGGCGACAACCAGGTGCTGTTCCGGCCGCATCTGGTCGCGGCGCTCCAGCGCATCAATGGCATCGACGCGGCTTCGGCCGAGGCCGCCTATGGCGAGCTGGCCGGCATCAGCGACAACGAGGCCTGGCAGAAGGTTCTGCGCGGCGATTATTCGCGGAAGGTTTCCGGCCATGAGACGCGGCTGACGCTGCGCGTCATCGATTTCCTCGCTCCGGGCAACAATCGTTTCACCGTCACCAGCCAGTTGCGCGTCAAGGCCGAGACGGTGCGCCGGCCCGATCTCGTCATTCACATCAATGGCATTCCGCTGGTCGTGATCGAGGCGAAGAGCCCGCTCAACACCAAGGACAAGACCGGCGAGGCCTTCGAGCAGATCAAGCAATATGAGCGCGACATCCCGCGCCTTTTCGCCTCCAACGCCTTCAACATCGTCACCGACGGGGCGCTGGTGCTCTATGGCGCGACGGGGTCGCCCTCCAAGCATTATGCCAGCTGGCGCGACCCCTGGCCGAAGGCGGAGACGGATTTTCCCGATCGTCTCGCTCTGGGGCTGTGGTCGCTGCTGGAGCCGGCGCGGCTGCTCGATCTCCTCGCGCATTTCATCGTCTTCGAGAAGACCGAGGACGGTACGATCAAGAAGATCGCCCGCTATCAGCAGTTCCGCGCGGTCAACAAGATCGTCGCGCGCATTGTCGAGGGCAAGCATCGGCAAGGGCTGATCTGGCACACGCAGGGCAGCGGCAAATCGCTGACCATGGTGTTCGCGGCGCTGAAGCTGAAGACGCACCGCACGATCGCCTCCGATGCGCTCACCAACCCCAACATCATGGTGCTGACCGACCGCGTCGATCTCGACAGCCAGATCAGCGGCACTTTCGCCGCATGCGGCCTCGCCAATCCGACGCCGATCGAGAGCATCAGGGACCTGCATGCGCTGATCCGCAGCGGCAAGGACGGCCACACCGCGCTCTCGACGATCTTCAAGTTCCAGGGCTCGACGGCGCCGATCGCCAATTCCTCCAACTGGATCGTCATGGTCGACGAGGCGCATCGCACGCAGGAGAAAGACCTCGGCGCATCGCTGCGCGCCACCCTGCCCGACGCCCGCTTCTTCGGCTTCACCGGCACGCCGGTGAAGAAGGACGACAAGGACACCTATGCCAATTTCGGCGTGGTCGGCGAAGGCTATCTCGACAAATACGGCATTGACGATGCGGTCGCCGACGGCGCCACCGTGCCGATCTACTATACCGGCCGCAAGACCGACTGGCACATCGACGAAGCCCGGATCGACATCCTGTTCGACACCTGGTTTGCCGAGCTCGACGACGACAGGCTGAACGAACTCAAGAAGCGCGGCGTCGCGATCGAGGATCTCGTCAAGCATCCGCGCCGGATCGAACTCATCGCCTATGACATCTGGACCCATTTCAAGGCCTATGCCCGCCCCGATGGCTTCAAGGCGCAGATCGTCGCGATCGATCGCGAGGCGGTGATCCTCTACAAGCAGGCGCTGACGCGGGTGATTGCCGCCGATCTCATAGCGGAGGGTGCCGCGCCGTCCGAGGCGCTGGCGCGCGCCGACGAGCTGTCGGCCTGCGTCTATTCGATCAATCAGGAAGACAGCAAGCCGAGCGAGGACCCGCACAAGGAGGCCGTTCGCCTGGCGCTCAAGGCCAACTATCTCGATGCGGAGGCTGAGAAGCTGGCCAAGAAGGCCTTCGGCCGGCGCGGCGAGAACCCGCAATTCCTCATCGTCTGTGACAAGCTCTTGACCGGCTTCGATTGCCCGATCGAGAGCGTGATGTATCTCGACAAGCCGCTGAAGGAGCACGGGTTGTTGCAGGCGATCGCGCGGACCAACCGCGTCTCCGACGCCAGGAAGCGCAACGGGCTGATCGTCGACTATATCGGCGTCTCCGCCAATCTCGAGGCGGCTCTGGCCAGCTACCGCGCCGATGACGTCAAGAACGCGATGCGCGATCTCGACGATCTGCGCAGCCAGCTCCGCGCCGCCCATGCCGCCGTCGCAGCCATGATGAAAGGGCTCAAGCGCGGCGCCACGGGCAAGGATGGGCCGAAGAAGGAAGCGGACGCCTTCATCGCCATGCTCGGCAGCGAGGACCAGTGGTTCGCCTTCAAGGGACACGCGCGCAGCTTCATCGCGCTCTACGAGACGCTCTCGCCCGATCCGAGCGTGCTCGCCTTCACCGCCGATCTCAAATGGGTCGCGACCTTCCTGCTCTATGGCACGCAGCATTTCGAGAAACGCCAGGCCTTCGACCAGATGGCCTACAGCCAGAAGATCCGCGAGATGCTGGAAACGCATCTGGAGGCGACCGGGCTGAGCGTCACGGTGAAGCTCCGCCACATCACCGACCCCGATTTCTGGGAGGATTTCGACGCCGAGGGGAAGACCGACGAGGACCTGATGACGGCGGCGATCCGGAAGACCACCGAGCTGCGCCGGACCGTCAGCGAGCGGATCGACGACAGCCCGCATCAATATGGCAAGTTCTCGGAGCGGCTGCGCCAGTTGCTGGAGCGGATGGAGAGCGCGCAGCTCGGCTGGGCCGATAAGCTCCGGGCGGCGGAAGAACTCGCCAGGGACATCGCCGCCGAGGACGAGGCGCATGTCGCGGCCGGCCTGTCGCCGGGCGCCTTCGGCGTCATGCAGATTCTCACAAGTCTTGGAGCGGATGGCGAGGCCGAGAGCCTCGCGATACGCATCGAGGGGCTCTACACCGATCCCCAGACGGCTCCGGCCGGATGGTGGGAGAAGGATGGCCTTCGCAAGAGCCTGCGCCAGCAGGTGCGATCCATGGCCCATCTCGCCGGCCTGACACAGCTGATGGACGTGCCCGACCAGGTCGAGGCCTATGCGCTGAAGCACTTCGCGGGGCCTTGACGATGCCGGTGGTCGAGATCGGCGCGCGATCGGTCGCGTACACGCTCCGCCGCTCCGCGACGAGCAAGCGCGCGAAGATGACCGTCAAGCCGAATTCGCTCGAGGTCATCGTCCCGGAAAGCGCGACGGACGAACAGATCGCGGCGGTCTTGCATCGGCGCCGCGCCTGGATCCTGGAAACCGTCGATGCGATGAACGAGAAGTCGAAGGTCCAGGCGAGGGTCTATCACTTCGAGACCGGAGCCAAGATCCCCTATCGCGGCCGCATGACCCGGATGACGATCGAGCCGTTTTGCGGCACGCTGGTCGAGGTCGGCTTCCGCAACGGCTTCGTGATCCGCAAACCTGAGACGCTCGATGGCGAGCTCTCCGACATCCTCATCGAGAGCGCACTGCGCCTCTGGCTCAAGCGACGCATTCGCGACGACGTGAAGGAGATCGTGCGCCGCCAAGGCGAACGCCACGGGCTGAAGCCGAAAGGCATCCAGATCAAGGACCAGAAGCACCTGTGGGGCAGCTGTGGTCAGGACCGGCAGATCCACCTCAACTGGCGCCTGATCTTCGCTCCGAAGCCGGTGCTCGAATATGCCGTGGTCCACGAGCTCTGCCACCTCCGCCACCGCAACCACGAGCCGGAATTCTGGACACTCGTCGGTTCGATCCTGCCGGATTTCGAGGCGAGGAAAGCGTGGCTTGACGCCAACGAGCACATGCTCGGGTGGGAGAAAGTGAAGCCTGCGTAGGAAGGACGGCGGGAGATCCGTCGTCCTATCCGGCACACGTCACTATTGGCCAGCCACCGCCTTTTGGGGCGGCAAGGCTCAGCCATGGGGAACTAGTGCCGCCTTCAGCCAAGACCAGCCAAAGAAGCGTGCCGCAGGCCGCCGTCAAGCTCCTCGTCATCACCGAATTGCGTGAACTTCTTAAAGGCAGAGGCGATTCGCGCCTTCTTACCCAAATAGAATCAGTGGACGAAGACGACGCCGAAGACTAGCGAGGCGCCCTCCTTCGGCACCTCTGGTCCAGACGAACAGCGGCTGCCAATTCTCGCGGTGACCGATCCCGTGGTTCTCCATGCCTGGTTTCGTCAAGCAGCCCTTCGGCACGACGAAGCTGTCGATCCGACGGACGGGCCGCTCATGCCAGGTGATGTTGAAAGCCCAGTACCGAGGAAAGAAAAACAAGCTGGAATAGGGGAGAGTGTCGTGGATCCACCACGCGAGCATCTGCCAGTCGCCCTCGTTCTGAAAGCGATCCCAGAAGCTCGGAACCACGATGCAGGCCGTTGCACCCATAATGCCGTTGCTGTCGACGCGTCCCAGATATGGCCAGCTTTATTGCTCTCGTTCGAGGCGCAATTACAGCCAGCCTTCCCAGCGCGCATCTGCTCCGATCCGAAACCATTCACTTCCGGCGATTTGTATGAAGAGCGCACGGCGATGCGTCCGAAGGTGTCCTGGATCGGTTCAAGCAGGTCTTCGCAAAGGCGAGTTCCCTCCGCGATCGCAAGATCCGGGTCGTCGGGGATGTTGGAGAAATCATGAAGGGATGCGATTTCCGAGAACAGGAAGTCGCGCATGAAGAATCACTTCGATAACCGAGTGCGGCCGAAATCCGTCAGGGTCTGAACTGATCGCGGCTTACGCATTGCGTGTCTCCTTTGCCGACCTGTTCATCGGCCAGTGGACGATCCAAAGAGTGTCACCTGCCGCGGAGGCGAAAGAGCACCAGGTGCCTTATGCAGGCGCTCGACTGTGCCAGTGGTTGGGTACATCTAGGCCGTCCTGATCTGCTCAGCGATAGTCTACATTTTGGCGGGATGAGGAGGACAGGCCACCGTAGCCAAGGCTATCCTGAGCAAAAGCGTCGAGAGCGACACCGTCCACACAGTGCGAGGATCGTTCTACCCAGGAAGCAGCGGGCTCTCGTTCGCCACGCAAGATGGATGGGGCAACGAGCCGCAGAAGCGGAACCGTGCTCGTGCTGACGCCGCGAGGGCTCATTTTTCGCCGGCTTGGGCGACCAAAAAATACCTATTCGGGTAGGCCGTGCCTCATAAACTCGCTTGCCCAGCAGCGAACTGACGTTGCTGATCGAGATCTCTCTCGATCAGATCATCGCTCTCACGCCGTCGCTTCGATGCTCGTGAAATGGCGCCCGGACAAAGCTCATTGTGAGCTGCAGCGCACGATCTATCTGGTTTACATCGATCGAATTTGTTGATCGCTGTCAACTTAGTGTTAACTTTTGTCACCCTGTGTAAACCTGCAGAAAGCACACGCAGTCATAGCTTTTTGCCGACCGGTCATCCGTTCGAAAGCTCGCTATCGATGCACCGTCATCTCTGTAGTCGGGTCAAACGCCGTAGCACGATCGGCCGTACGACGACGCCAGCGCGATGAAGATCGCTGTCGAACAGGTCCGTGCGGCTATGAGACCGAGGATTTCAAAGACCTGCTGTTACAGCGCAATTTTCGAGCCTCGTCGTTGATCGCTGATCCAGGGCGCCGGGTGCTGGACGGCATCTGCGACGGCACGGCGGCAAGACCGCCCTCGCGATCGATCTCAGGTTTGACAAACCTCGACTAACATCTTGATGTTCGAACGGCGGTTTGACATCGATTCTCTTCCTATGTTGTTGATTACGCATGATCAGCGTCGGATTGTGGCTCCGGAGGTCGGTGGTTCGAGACCACCCAGCTGTACCAAAGCCATTCACGTCAGATCGTCAGACTTGAAACGCGGCGCCCTTCGAGGCGCCGTTTTCATGTCGCGCATGGGTTGCGTGAGAGCCGGAGCGGCGATGCCCAACGGAACCAGGCCTGCACCCGACGCGTCGATAGGTCTGACGTCCCGAGATCGCCATTTGATCTCGCAGCACCCGCTTGTCATGGTGCTGCGCCTTTCGGCCGGGACGGGCGAAGGGTCTGATCATGCAGCGCGAGGAGGAAACGATGACCGGTCTTGAAGGAACAATCGCTGTCGTCACAGGCGGCGGACGGGGCATCGGCCGCGAGATCGCGCTGCATCAGGCGCGCGGCGGGGCGAGGGTCGCCGTGCTAGCGCGGACCGCTCGGGAAATCGAGGAGACGGCGCACCTCATCGAGCAGGAAGGCGGCAAGGCCGTCGCGCTCGCCGTCGATCTGGTCGATACGGCCACCGTGGACAGCACGTTCCAGCGGATCGCCGACGCGCTCGGACCGATCGACACGCTGGTCAACAATCACGGCTCCTTCCGTGCCTTCGGCCCGATCTGGGAATGCGACCCCGCAGTCTGGTGGGGGGATGTGGAGATCAATCTCCGCGGCACGTTCAACACCTGCCGCGTCACGGCTCCCGCCATGCTGGCACGCAGCCGCGGCAGGATCGTCAATCTCGTCGGCGGCGGCACCGGCACCAGCTTTCCCAACGGCTCCGGCTATGCGTCGTCCAAGGCGGCGATCATGCGCTTCACCGAATGCCTCAATGACACGACCAAGGCGGGCGGCGTCCGCGCCTTCGCCGTCGATCCCGGCCTTGTTCGCACGGCGATGACCGAGCTGCAGCTCAACTCCGACGCCGGCAAGACCCACCTGCCCGGCATCCAGCAGTTGTTCGACGAGGGCGTCAACGTCCCGCCGAGCCGCGCCGCCGCCCTCATCGCCGACATCGCGGCCGGGCGCTTCGATGCGCTGGCGGGACGCATGCTGCGCGGGGTCGACGACCGGGACGAACTCGAGCGGGACATGGCGGCGATCGCAGCCAAGGACGGCCGCGCCCTCCGTATCAGCAGCCTCGATCTCGAGAGCCTCTAGGCGAGATGGGCGGCGGCGCCGATTCCGGCTTCAGGGCAGCTGCTGGCGCCGTGATCGCCGCTGCCGGCCGTCGTTTCCATGGGGTCACTCGGCCGCGTCGCGCCGCGTCTCGGCGATCAGCGCCTTGATCTCGGAGCGGCAGGAGCCGCAATTGGTTCCGGCATGGAGCGTCGTGCCGATAGCCTCGACGCTGGAGGCGCCGTCGGCGATGGCGCGGCGGATCTCGTCGGCACCGACCGTGAAGCAGGCGCAGACGATGCGGCCGATAGCCGGCATCGCCACCGGGGCGCGGCCGGAGAGGAGCGCCAGACGGTTCTCGGGCGCGAGCGGCTGCCGCGATGCGAACAGCGACAGCAGCCAGTCGCGGCGCGGCAAGGCGCCGGGCGGGCCGACCAGCAGCGCTTCCGCCAGGGCCCCCGCTTCATCAAGGGCGGCGACCCGATAGGCCGAGCCGCGGCGATCGCGATAGTCGAGCCTCTGCCGGGGCGGGCCGCCATCGAGCAGTCGGCCGGCCAGCAGCATGCCCTGGTCGGGTGGCTCGGTGCCGGCGAAGTCATAGACCCATCCACCTGCGACGGCGGCGCGGCTCCAATGGACGAAGCCAGTCGGCCGGAGGTCGCGCCGCGTCATCAGGATGCCGGCCCACCGAACGGCCTCGCGCGTGATCCGCACAGGGACATGCTTCAGTTCCGGCTGACCGGAATGGGGATCGTTGATCGGCGTCGCGAGATTTCCGGCCGCCGCCTTGGCCGCGAACTGCGCGCTCCAGTGCATCGGCAGGAAGGCCTCGCCCGGGCGCTGGCCGGTGGCGATACGGACCTTCGCCCGCGCGGCGCCATAGCGCGAGGCGACATAAGCGAGATCACCTTCGCCGAGATCGAGCCGCGCCGCATCCTCGGGATGAAGGTCGAGCATCGGTTCCGGCGCGTTGGCGGAAAGCCGCGGGACCGTACCCGTCCGCGTCATGGTATGCCACTGGTCGCGCAGGCGGCCGGTATTGAGCGCGATCGGATAGGTCGCGTCGACCGTGAGCGCCGGCCCCTCCTGCCTGACGGCCACGAGCCGAGCGCGTCCGTCCGCCGTGGGAAATCGCCCGTCGCCAAAGAGCCGGCCCGCCGCGTCGCCTGCCGCTCTCACCGGCCAGCGCTGCGGCGCCAGCGCGTCATAGGCGGCGTCGTCGATGTCGGCGAGGCCGCCGATGTCGAAGACCCGGGCGCCGTCATTCTCGAAGGCCGAGAGCGCGGCGTGCTCGCGGAAGATCGCGGCGGGCGTCTCGAAGCCGAAGGCTTCGCCAAAGCCCATCCGCCGGGCGACGTCGCAGATGATCTGCCAGTCGGGCCGCGCCGCGCCGGGAACGGGAAGGAATGGCCGCTGGCGCGAGATCGAACGCTCGGAATTGGTGACGGTGCCGTCCTTCTCGCCCCAGGCGGCGGCCGGCAGCAGCACATCGGCCCAGCGGGTCGTGTCGGTGCGCGTCACATCGCTGACGACGACGAAATCGCATCGCTTGAGGGCCGCGCGGACACTGCCGGCAGCGGGCATGCTGGCCGCGGGGTTGGTGCCGATGATCCAGAGCGCCTTGATCTGGCCGGACGCTGCAGCAGCGAAGAGGTCGACCGCCTTCAAGCCGGCGCGGCGCGCGATCCGTGGCGCCTGCCAGAACCGCGCGACGCGGTCGATATCCAGCAGATCGTCGAAGCCCATGTGAGCCGCAAGCTGGTTGGCGAGGCCGCCTACCTCGCGTCCGCCCATCGCATTCGGCTGGCCGGTGACCGAGAACGGCCCCATGCCGGGCTTGCCGATCCGGCCTGTGGCCAGATGGCAGTTGATGATCGCATTGACCTTGTCGGTGCCGTGAGCCGACTGGTTGATGCCCTGGCTATAGACGGTCACCGTGCGCTCCGTCAGGGCAAACAAGGCGAAGAACGCGCGGATATCGTCCTCGGCGAGCCCGCAGCCCGCCGCGACCGCCGCCGGCGTCGGCGCATCCGCCGCGGCCAGCGCCGCCGCGGCGTCGAAGCCGGCAGCATGCCCGGCTAGGAAGGCGTGATCGATCGCGCCCGTCGCGACGCAATGGGCGAGCAGGCCGTTGAAGAGCAGCACATCCGTGCCGGGCTTCAAAGCGAGATGGAGATCGCAGTCCGAGGTCGTGGCGGTTTCGCGCGGGTCGATGACGACGATCCGGGTGCCGCGCGTCTTCCGTGCCGCCATCAGCCGCTGATAGAGCACCGGATGACACCACGCCGTGTTGGAGCCGGCGAGGATGACGAGGTCGGCACAGTCGAGATCGTCATAGACGCCGGGAACCACGTCTTCGCCGAAGGCGCGCCGGTGTCCGGCGACCGAAGAAGCCATGCAGAGGCGCGAATTGGTGTCGATATTGCCTGAACCGATGAAGCCCTTCATCAGCTTGTTGGCGACATAGTAGTCTTCGGTCAGAAGCTGGCCGGACACGTAGAAGCCAACCGAGTCCGGCCCATGCTCGGCGATCGCGGCGCTGAACCGCGCGGCGACGCGATCGAGCGCTGTGTCCCAATCCGCCTCTTTTCCGCCGATCTCGGGCGCCAGCAGGCGGCCGGCGAGCCCCGTCGTCTCGCCGAGCGCGAGCCCCTTAGAGCAGAGGCGGCCGTGATTGGCAGGATGATGGGCATCGCCAGCGACGGTGACGTGGCCGTCGTCGCCGCGGCGCGCCTTGATCCCGCAGCCGACGCCGCAATAGGGGCAGGTCGTGTGCGTGATGGGCTGAGAGCCGCTCATTGGCCCATTTCCGCCATGGCTCCTGTCGTGCGGAGCGCCAGCGCGATCCGCCCGTCGCGGACGCGGACGGGAATCGTCGCCACGTTGCCCTCGTCCGCCCCCTCGGCGGCGCCCGTCTCCAGCGAGAAGACGATGCTGTGCAGCGGGCAGGTCACCGAGGTGCCATGCACGATGCCTTCGCTGAGCGGCCCGCCCTTGTGCGGACAACGATCGGCAAGGGCGAAGACGCGGTCGTCGGCGGTGCGGAAGACGCCGATCCGACCTTGCGGGGTGGTGACGCAGCGGGCGCCGCGGCGAGGAATATCGTCGAGCGCGCCGACATCGACGAAATGCGTCTGGATGGCGATGGTCATGCGCCTGCCCCCGCCTCGCTGAACCCGGTCACGGCGAGCGGGCTGAATTCATGCTTGTCCTTGCCCGAGACGCGCTCCGACCACGGGTCGACCTGGGCGAAGGTCTGCGAGAAGACGAACCGATCGAACAGCGCCTTGCGCCGATCACCATCCTCGAGGATCTGGCGGCGGATCTCGGCCGTGCCGACGCGCTTCGCCCATTTGTAGATGCGTTCGAGATAGCGCGCCTGCTCGCGATACATCTGGACCAGCGCGACCACGACCTCGAGCGCCTCGTCCGCGCTGTGGACGAGACCGAGTACCTCGGTTCCCTTGATGTCGAGGCCGGCGGCTCCGGCGAAATGGATCTCGAACCCGCTGTCGACGCAGATGATCCCGACATCTTTGCACGTCGCCTCGGCGCAATTGCGCGGGCAGCCCGAGACCGCCATCTTCACCTTGGCCGGCGTCCACGAGCCCCACATGAACTTCTCGATGCGGATGCCGAGGCCGGTCGAGTCCTGCGTGCCGAAGCGGCACCAGTCGTTGCCGACGCAGGTCTTCACGGTGCGCAGCCCCTTGGCATAGGCCTGGCCGGAGATGAAGCCGGCCTTGCCGAGGTCGGCCCAGACGGCGGGAAGATCCTCCTTCCGGATGCCGAGCATGTCGATGCGCTGGCCACCGGTCACCTTGACCGCGGGAATGGCAAACTTGTCGACGACATCCGCGATGGCCCTCAGTTCCTTGGCCGAAGTCATTCCGCCCCACATGCGCGGAACGACCGAATAGGTCCCGTCCTTCTGGATGTTGGCATGCACGCGCTCATTGATGAAGCGCGACTGGTAGTCGTCGGCATATTCATCCGGCCAGTCGGCAATGAGATAGTAGTTGAGCGCCGGGCGGCATTTGGCGCAGCCACAGGAGGTCTTCCATTCGAGTTCCTGCATCACTGCGGGGATTGTCTTCAATCTCTTGGCCTTGATGAGACGGCGGACATCGTCATGGCCGAGCGCCGTGCAGGGACACATCGGCTGGACGGCGGCTGGATTGTAGGCCTCGCCGAGGGTCAGCTTCAGCAATTGCTCGACGAGGCCGGTGCAGGAGCCGCAGGAAGCCGAGGCCTTGGTGTGGGCGCGGACGTCGTCGAGGCCGGTGAGGCCCTTCGCGGTGATCGCGCTGGTGATCGTTGCCTTGCAGACGCCGTTGCAGCCGCAGATCTCGGCATCATCTGCCAGAGCCGCAACGGCCGCCAGAGGGTCCGCGGCGGCCCCTCCCTGGAAGGCCTGGCCGAAGATGAGCGTGTCGCGCATCTCCGAGATGTCGGTTTCCTTCTTCTTCAGATCGTTGAACCAGGCGCCGTCGGCCGTCTCGCCAAACAGGACCGTGCCGAGGATGCGATTGTCCTTCAGCACGATGCGCTTGTAGACGCCCGCCGAGGCATCGCGCAGCACGATCTCCTCACGGTCGTCGCCATCGGCAAAATCGCCGATCGAATAGAGATCGATGCCGGTAACCTTGAGCTTGGTCGGCGTATCGGAGTGGACGAAGGACCGGCCCTCGACACCCGCGAGCCCCGCAGCTGCGACGCGCGCCATCTCGTAGAGCGGCGCCACGAGGCCATAGACGCGGCCATTGACCTCGGCGCACTCGCCGAGCGCCAGGATCGCCGGATCGGAGGTGACCATCCGGCCGTCGACGACGATGCCGCGCTCGACGGCCAGCCCGGCCGCCTTGGCGAGAGCCGTGTTCGGCCTGATGCCGGCCGCCATCACGACCAGGGTCGCCGGGATGATCGTGCCGTCGGCGAGTTCGACGCCCTCGACACGGTTCGCGCCGAGGATCGCCCTGGTGTTGGCCTTGGTCAGGATGCGGATGCCGCGGCTTTCGAGCGCCTTCTGCAGCAGATAGCCGGCGGCGGCATCGAGCTGGCGGTCCATCAGCGTCGGCGTGACATGCAGCACGGTGACGTCCATGCCGCGCTCAGCGAGGCCGGCCGCGGCCTCGAGCCCGAGCAGGCCGCCGCCGATGACCACTGCCTTCGCCCGCGCCTGTGCCGCTAGCAGCATCGCGTTGACGTCGTCGAGATCGCGATAGGAGAGAACGCCCGGCAGGTCGTTTCCGGGGACAGGCACGATGAACGGCACCGATCCCGTTGCGATCACCAGCCGGTCATAGGCTTCGGTGACGCCATGGCTCGACGTGACGGTCCTCGCGGCGCGGTCGATCGAGACGACCTTGTGACCCTTCCACAGCACGATGCCGTGCCGCTCGTACCAGCCATCTCCATGGATGACGATCTCCTCGAACGACTTCTCGCCCGAGAGAACCGGCGACAGCATGATGCGATCATAGTTCACGCGCGGCTCGGCGTTGAAGATGGTGACGGCATAGCGGCCGGGTGCCGCCTCGAGCAGATGCTCAAGCATCCGCCCGGGGGCCATGCCGTTGCCGACGATGACGAGTTTCTCGCTCATGGGTTCAGCCTCCATCCCGCTCATTCGGCAGCCGGCGCGAGCGCCGGTGCACCCGGTTGGGCCGTCGCGCCGACATTGCGGATGGCGAGCTGCATCCAGACGAAGGCGGCTGTGACGATGACAAAGAGCAGCATGAAGCAGCTCGACCAGACGCCGGTTGCCTGATCGAGCGCACCGAAGGCGATGGGCAGGACGAAACCGCCGAGGCCACCGATCATGCCGACGAGCCCGCCGACCGCGCCGACATTGCCGGGGTAATAGGTCGGGATGTGCTTGTAGACGGCGGCCTTGCCGAGACTCATCGAGAAACCGAGCGCGAAGGCGACCAGGATGAAGGCGATCGGACCGAGTGCGAAATGGTAGGTCAGATCGCCATCGATGCCGTGAACGGTGTAATCGGCCGCCGGCAGCGACAGGATCAGCGTCGCGACCATGCCGACCGCGAAGCTCCACCGGAGCACGGCGCGGGCGCCGTAGCGGTCGGCGAGCACGCCGCCATAGGCACGGAAGATGCTGGCCGGAATCGAATAGGCGGCCGCAAGCATGCCCGCGTTGGCGAGGCTGAAGCCATAGACACCGATCAGATAGCGCGGCAGCCAAAGCGACAGCGCGATGAAGGCGCCGAAGGAAAAGAAGTAATAGAAGGCGAAGCGCCAGACGCGCACTTCCCTCAGCGGCGCGAACTCGGCCCAGAAGTTCCGCTCCGGCGCGCCATGCAGGCGGCGCTGGCGGATGACCGGATCGTCGGTAGTCGTGAACCAGAACACGATCGCCATCAGGACGAGCGCCGCGGCCCAGATCAGTGCCACCACCTGCCAACCGGCTGCGAGCAACACCAGCGGCGCGAGGAACTTGGTCACGGCAGCACCGACATTGCCGACACCGAAGATGCCGAGCGCCGTGCCTTGCCGCTTCGGCGGATAGAAGCGCGAGACATAGGCGACGCCGACGGCGAAGGAGCCTCCGGCGAGTCCGACGCCGAGACCGGCGAGGAGCATGGCTGGATAGCTGGTGGCGAACGCGAGCAGGAAGGTCGAGGCCGCGGCGGCCAGCATGGTCAGCGTATAGACGAGGCGGCCGCCGAAGTGATCGGTCCAGACGCCGAGCACGACGCGCACGAGGCTGCCGGTCAGGATCGGCATGCCGACCAGGAGGCCGAACTCGGTCTCGGACAGTCCGAGCTCCTGCTTGATGCGGATGCCGATGATCGAGAAGATCGTCCATACGGCAAAGCAGACCGTGAAGGCGATGGTGGACATCGAGAGGGCGCGCGTTGCGGCGCCGTCCGTCCCGGCCGTGGCCGAGTTCTGGTCCGACATGTCTGGCTCCATCGGCGCTTGAGCGCCGTGCTGAGGCTGAAAAACAAAAAAAGCCGCCGGCCAGGCCCTCTCACCCCGTGAGACGGGATGGAATCGACCTGAACGGCAGCTTTGCCTGGATGCGCCCGGCGCTGGACGCGAAACGAATGGCCCTACGCTGGGCCTGCGTCTTGGAAAGCACGAAGCGTGCCACGATGGCCGCCGGCTAGAAACTCCCGTGATATCAGGCGGCTGTCCGACAGATCGCCTCGCGGACTGCGGCGAGCCGCGATCAAGGTGTGATCAGCCTGATCGGCCGCTCCGCGCAAAAGTTGTGCAGCCTGGTCCAGCGCGGGTCCGCTTCGGCGGCCGCTTCGAGCGGTCAGGTTTCGGCCAGATAGGCGGCGATCCGATCGGGATCGAAGATGCGACCGTCGAAGAAGCCGTCCGGCCCGAGCGTCAGGCTCGCGCCGGCCGAGCCGACCGGCGTCGGCACTTCGAGTGCACCCTCGACCTTGGCATTGGCGCCCGGCAGCGCGACTCCGAGCGGACGCAGCGCCGCGCGGTAGAGATCCGGCCGGTAGGTCTCGCGCGCAATGGCCTCGTTTTCCGGGCTCGCCACGACCTGGCCCCAGCGGACCATCTGCGTATAGAACCACAGCGCATGGCTCTTCCATGGGAAGGTCGCCGCGCGCGCGAGCGGCACGAAGAAGTCCGGCACGCGCAACGTGGCGCCGCCGCCGACATCAATGACTCCGGTCAATGCTGGCAGCAGATGCTCCGCCGGGCAGCCGACATAATCCGGCCGCGCCAGGAGCTGCGCGAGTTCGACATGATGCGCCGGCTCGGCACACCAGGCGGCGGACCGATAGAGCGCGCGCAGCAACGCCGCCAACGCTTCCGGATGCCGCTCGGCAAAGGGCGCCGCGACGCCCAGCACCTTTTCAGGGCTCGACTTCCAGATCGCCGCCTTCACGGTGACGATGCGCCCGACACCCTTGGCGACCGCGACCGTGTTCCACGGTTCGCCCGCCGAATAGAGATCGATGCGGCCAGCGCCGAGAGCATCCGCCATCAGCGGCGGCGGCACGATGACGATCTCGACGTCGCGATCGGGATCGATACCGGCCGCGGCGAGCCAGTAGCGCAGCTCGTAGTTATGGGCCGAATGCGGGTGAACCACGGCGACGCGCAGCGGCTCGACGATCGTGCGACGCCGGATTACGGCCGCCAGAGCCCGCCCCGTTCCCGCCGGATCGAGATCTTCAGGCGCGCCCTCCCCCAGCATCGCCTGCCAGAGCGCGGTCGACGCCGTCACTGCATTGCCGCCGAGGCCGAGCGCCATCGGGACGAGGGTGCGCGCGGCGAGCGGCGTCAGGCCGAGATTGCAGGCGATCGGCATCGGCGCCAGCATCTGCGCGACATCGAAATGGCCGACCGCAAGACGGTCGCGGATATTGGCCCAGGAGCTTTCGCGCAGCAGCGAAAGCTGCACACCCTCCGCCTCGGCAAAGCCGCGCTCGAGCGCGACGACCAGCAACGCACTGTCGAGCAGCGGCATGATGCCGGCGCGGATCTCGAACGGTTCCGTCATGACTCCCCTCCGGGATCGAGCAGGCCGGCAGCCGTGACGAGGCTCTGGGCGATGTCGCTGACCTTCCGGTTCTGGTTCATGGCGGTCTTGCGCAGGAGCTGATAGGCGGCCTCCTCGCTGAGGCCGCGCGATTTCATCAGAATGCCCTTGGCGCGATCGACCAGCTTGCGGCTCTGCAACTCGCCGCGCGCCTTTTCGAGCTCCCGTTCCATGCGCGCAAAGGCATTGAAGCGGCTGATCGCCATGTCGAGGATCGCGCGGACGCGCTCGCGGCGCAGCCCGTCGACGACATAGGCCGAAACGCCCGCCTCGACCGCCGCCTCGATCGAGGCCTGGTCGGAGCGGTCGACAAACATCGCGATCGGGCGCTTCACCGCCCGCGACAGCTGGAACATGTTTTCCAGCATGTCGCGGTTCGGATTTTCGAGATCGATGACGATCACGTCGGGCTCGATCTCCGCGATGCGGCGGGCGATGCCGGCGACGTCATGCACCAGCGTGACCCGCTCATGCCCGGCATCGTGCAGCCCGGCCTCGATGATCGCGGCGCGGATGCGATTCTCGTCGATCACCAGGATCGTGAGCGGGGCTGCAACCATGGCGCCATTGTGCCGAGATACCCCCATTGTGCAATGCGGAATCTCGGCACGGCCGATCGAGCGCGCAGGCTCAGGGCAGCGTGTAGCCGGCGGCGCGGAACAGGCGATACCACTCCTCGCGGTCGAGCACGACATCGGCGCCGGCGGCGGACTCGGTGACGCGGGCCGGATTGGACGTGCCGAGCACGACCTGCATCGCGGCTGGATGGCGCACGATCCAGGCGACTGCGATGGCGGCCGTGGTGACGCCGTACTTGGCGGCGAGCGCATCGAGGACGTCGTTCAGCTCAGCATAGTTCTCGCGGTCGCCGAGGAAGACGCCGTTGAAGAACTGCTTCTGGAACGGCGACCAGGCCTGCAGCGTAATGCCGTGGATGCGCGAATAGGTGACGATCTCGTTGTCGCGATCGATCGACTGGTCGAGCGTCGCCATGTTGCTGGCAACGCCCGAAGCGATGATCGGCGCGTGGGTGATGCTGAGCTGGACCTGGTTGACGACCAGCGGCTGGGTGACGGCCGTCTTCAGCAGCTCGATCTGACCCGGCATCTGGTTGGAGACGCCGAAATGCCGAACCTTGCCGGCCGCCTGCAGCGCGTCAAAGGCGGCCGCAACCTCTTCCGGCTCGACCAGCGCATCGGGACGATGCAGCAGCAGCACGTCGAGATAATCGGTCTTCAGCGCTGCCAGAGAGCCGTCGACGGTCTTGAGGATGTGCTCCTTCGAGAAGTCGAAGAAGCCTTTGCGGATGCCGACCTTGCTCTGCAGCACGATCTCGGCGCGCTCCGCGCTCGTCAGCGTCACGGCGCGGCCGAAGCGGCTCTCGCAGCCATGCAGTTCCGGTCCGTAGACATCGGCATGGTCGAAGATGTCGATGCCGGCGGTGCGCGCGGCATCGTAGAGCTTGCGGATGGCCGCATCGTCGAGCGAAGCGATGCGCATCAGGCCAAGGATGATGCTGGAGGTCGAAAGGCCGGAACGGCCGAGGGGGACGGTCTTCATGAAGGGTAGCCTTGAATCGTTTCAGTTCCCTTTGATGGCTGCCCGGCGCTGCCGGCGCAAGCGCCAATCCGTGCTGCAACGCAGCAGCCTGCCGCCGGCGTCCGCCCTTCTCAATGTCAGTGGGCCAGATGGTCCAGCAGGCGCTTCTCGCCGGCCTCGATCCGGATCGGCAGGATGTTCTCCGGCGGCGGCAGCGGGCAGACGGCGTGTTCCGTGAAGGCGCAGGGCGGATTGATCGCCTTGTTGAAGTCAATGACGATCGTGCCGTCGCCGACCTCCTCGCCATAGACGAAGCGGCCGGCGCCATAGGTCGAGTCGCGCGCGGTCTGGTCGCGGAAGACGAATTGCGGCGCCTCGGGCGTGCCATGTGTCGCCAGCAGCGAGAAGGTCTGGCCGCCCAGCTGGAACACCGCCTTGTGCGAGGCCTTCACGTCGGTGCGGATCGCCTTGCTGGTGTCGATCGTCAGTCCGCGCGGCTCGTCGAAGGCGATCCATTCGGCCCGCACGCGATAGTCCGGCCGCACCGGGAAGGACTCGATGCCCGTGAGCGCGGCTGGCGCGGCGGAATTCGTGTCGCGAATGCGCAGCGCGTTGTCGCCATTGATGGTCGTCAGTTCGAGCAGCAGGCCGGCGACGAGCGCCTTCGGCGGCGCCGCCTTGTTCGGCGCAAAATGGATCGACGATGAACCGTCGGCCGGCGCGAAGTCGGCCTGGCCATTCTCGTGCTGGGTCAGCGTTCCGAGCCGTGCCGGCCCGACCGGCAGTACGATGTCGTTGTCGTCGGCAGAGCCGACGGTCGCCGTGCCCACCGTCAGCCAGCTGCGGGAGACGAGGTTCAGCCACCCGTCCGGCGCCTTTAGGGCCGCCAGGCGGCGGGTGCGCCAGTCCTCGAGCGCAGCGAGATAGTCGGTTTCGGACGTCATGATCGGAGGTCTCCGGCAACAAAGGCGGGCAACCGCGGCACGCTGGCGAGCAGGCTCCGCGTATAGGGATGGGCGGGCGCCGCGAGCACGGTGCGCGTCGGGCCGTACTCGACAATGCCGCCATCGGCGAGGATGACGATCTCGTCGCAGAGCGCCGCGACGACGCCGAGATCATGCGAGACGAAGACGAGCGTCATCCGGCTCGCCAGCGTCCTGAACAGATCGACGACGCGGACCTTGGTCGTGAGGTCGAGCGCACTGACGGCCTCGTCGGCGAGGATGAGGCGAGGCCCGGCGACGATGGCGCGGGCAATAGCGATGCGCTGGCGCTGGCCGCCGGAAAACGCATCGGGATAGCGATCCTGCATCGCTGGATCGAGCCCGACATCGGCCAGCGCGGCTGCCACGAGCGCATCACGATCGCCGGGGATGCCGAGGGAGCGCAGCGGTTCGGCGATGATCGAACGCACGCGCTGACGCGGGTCGAGCGAGGCATAGGGATCCTGGAACACCGCCTGGACGCTGCGGCGGAAGCTCCGCATCTGCGCGCGATCGCCGAGCGAGAGCGGAGCCCCGTCGAAGGTCACGGTGCCGGATTGCGGTTTCAGCAGGCCGAGCAGCAGCTTGAGCATCGTGCTCTTGCCCGAGCCCGACTGGCCGACGAGGCCGATCGAGCGTCCCGCGGCGACGGACAGCGAGACATCGCGAAGGACGGCCTTGCCGCCCGGATAGGCGTAGCCGATCTGGTCGAGGCTGAGGATATCGCTCATGCGCCCTCCAGCGCGCGGTCGAAGCGCGCGGCGGCGGCGATCAATTCGCGCGTATAATCCTGCGACGGCGCCGCGAAGACCTGGTCGACGGGGCCCTCCTCGATCAATCGGCCGGAGCGCATGACGACGACGCGATCGACGATGGCGGCGACCACAGGAAGATCATGGCTGATGAAGAGTAGCGTCATCGCATGATCGGCAACCAGCCCGGCGAGCAGCGCGAGGATCTCGCCCTGCGTCGTGACGTCGAGCGCAGTGGTCGGCTCGTCGGCGATCAGCAGCTTCGGACGGCAGGCGAGCGCCATCGCGATCGCGACCCGCTGGCGCTGGCCGCCGGAGAGTTGGTGCGGATAGGCCTCGATGATCCGCTCCGGCTCCGGCAGGCGCACTTCCTCCATCAGGCGAAGCACCGCAGCCCGATTCGCGCGCGAGCCATGCGGGCGCCCGGCCCGCCGTGCGGCGCGCGCCACGACCTCGCCGATCTGGCGGCCGACCCGCATCAGCGGATCGAGCGCCGTCAGCGGATCCTGGAACACCGTGGCGGCGACGCGGCCGCGCAGGCCCACGAGGTCACGTTCAGCGGCACCGATCACCTCGGTGCCATCGAGCAGGACCGAGCCCGACGCGCGGAGCTGGCCTGGCAGGAGGCCGATGATCGCAGCCGATGTCAGCGACTTGCCGGAACCGCTCTCGCCGACGATGCCGAGCCGCTCGCCGGCCTCGATCCGGAACGAGACACCCTCGACCAGCGGACGGCCGCCGGCTTGGACGCCTAGATTTCTGACCTCGAGCAGGCTCATGCGCGCGCCCGCCGCAAGGGATCGGCGACATCGCGGAGGCCATCGGCAAGGAGATTGACACCGATCGCCAATGAGACGAGCGCGACGCCCGGAATGATCGCGCCGAGCGGCGCCGTATAGACCGTCGCCTGCGCCTCCTGCAGCAGCCGGCCCCAGGAGGCGTTGGGGGGCGGCGCGCCGAGGCCGAGATAGGAGAGCGACGCCTCCGCGATCACGGCGAGGCCGAATTGCAGCGCGAGGCTCACCGAGAGCGTCGGCCAGATATTCGGCAGCACATGCAGCACCACGATCGCCGGCCACGATGTCCCGGAAACGCGCGCCGCCGTGATGTAATCCATGATCAGGACGCGCTTGGCGAGGATGCGAGCGAGCCGCGCGATGATGGCCGAGAGCGCGACGCCGAGCGCAAGAATGGCGGTTGCGAGCGAGGCCTGCTCGCTCGCGGCGACGACCAGCATGGCGATCAGCAATGTCGGGAAGGCGATGAGGATATCGAGGGTTGCCGCCAGCGCATCGTCGAGCGTGCGCGTCGCAAAGGCCGCGAGAAGCCCGAGGACGATTCCGATCGCGCCGCCGATCGCCACCGCTCCGATGCCGACTTGAAGCGCGATGCGCGAGCCGATCATCACCTGGGTGAGCACGTCGCGGCCGAGCCGATCCGTCCCGGCCCAATGCGCGAGCGAAGGCGGACTGAGCCGGCCGCCCGTCATCGCCGTCGGGTCATAGGGGGTCCAGACCAGGGTCAGCAGGCCGACGGCGACATGAACAGCGACCAAAGCGAGCCCGAGCCTGAACGTCCAGGACACGGCCGGCCTTCGCGCGGCAGCGACCATCACGGTCATCGCGCACCTCCAACTGCCCTGAGCCTCGGGTCGATCAGCCGCTGCAAGAGATCGGCCGCGAAGCCGATGGCCAATACCAGCAGCATCGCGACGAAGAGAACGCCCTGCACATTGGGGTAATCGCGCTGCTGGATCGCGAGCAGCAGCATCGAGCCGAGCCCCGGCAGCGCGAACACCTTCTCGACCACGACGGCGCCCAGAAAGGTGGTGGCGAGCTCGATACCGAGGATCGAGACGACCGGAACGGCGCCGTTGCGGATGCCGTGGCGGACCAGCGCTTCCGGAAAAGTCGCGCCGAGCGCCTGTGCCGTCCGGAGATAATCGGAAGCGAGCACGTCGAGCGTCGCTGCGCGGACATAGCGGATCAGCGAGGCGGCGATCACCAGCGCGACGGTGAGAACGGGCAGCGCCAGCGCCAGCAACGCCTCGCCCGGCCGTTCCCAGCCATGCAGAGGAAAGCCGCCGGAGGGAAACAGCCGCCAGCGGATGGCGAAGAATGCGACGAGCAGGATGCCGAGCCAGAACACGGGAATGGCGATGCCGAGTTGGCTGACGATCGAAATCGCCGCGCCATACCAGCGGTTGCCCCGGACGGCGGCGACGATGCCGAGCGGCAGCGCGATCAGGATGGCGAGCGCGAAACCGGCCAGCGTCAGTGGCGCCGTGACGCTCATCCTGTGGCCGATTTCCTCACGGACCGAGGCATGGCTGACGAAGGAGGTTCCGAGATCGAAGCGGACGAGGCTGCCGGCGAAGCGGACGAATTGCTCCGAGAGCGGGAGGTCGGACCCTACCTGCGCCCGCGCCGCCGCGATCTGCTCGGGCGTCGCGCCGACGCCGAGCAGCGCATTGGCCGGATCGCCTGGAAGAAGGCGGAGCAGCACGAACAGCACCACCGCCGCGATCAACAGCGACAGAAGCAGGATCAGGAACCGGCGCGCCAGATAGACAGCCAAGCCAAACCTCGTGGCAGCGGTGATGCAGCAACCCGGTTAGCATCCCCGCCGCCCGCTGCGAAGCCTTTGCCGGCTGGCGCCGCCCGGAGGGGCGCCAGCCCTGGCGGCCTGATCAGGGGGTCTTCTTGATGTCGGCCGCGTAGAACTGCGAGTTGAGGCCGTTCAGCGGATAGCCGGAGACATTGGCCGCGGAGACAACGATCTGCGGATAGAGGTAGAGCCAGTTGCTGGCCGCATCCTCCGCGATGATCTGGTTCGCTTCCTTCAGCTTCGCCGTCTGATCGTCGAGTGACGCCGCCGATTCCGACTCGGCGACGAGCTTCACGACGGCCGGGTTGTTGTAGCCCCAGTAGAAGTCCGGATTGCCGTAGAAGACGATGTCACGATGGTTGACATGCTCCTGCAGCGTCGCCTGGAAATCATGCTTCTGGTAGACCTTGGTGTACCACTCGTTCGCAGTGATGATGTTGATGTTCACCGTCACGCCGATCTTGGCGAAGGACGCCTTCAGGAACTCCGCGACGATCGGATGCGGATCGTAGTCGGGCGTATCGAGCGTGAAGGTGAAGCCGTCCTTGAAACCGGCTTCGGCGAGCAGCGCCTTGGCGCTCTCGACATCATAGGGATCGACTTTGGTCAGATCGACATACCAGGGATCGGTCGGCGGCACGAAGGAGCCGATCAGCGTGCCATAGCCGCCCCAGATCGAATTGAGCAGTTGCGCCTTGTCGACGGCGCGGGCGAGCGCCTTGCGGACCTTGACGTTGTCGAACGGCGCGACGCGGTCGTTATAGGCGAGGATCTCCTTCGTGGTCGAGGTTCCCTCGGCGACCTTGAAGGCGGGATTGTCCTTGAACTGCGCCAGCGAATCCGGGCTCTGCACCGAGGTGATGACGTCGACCGCATTGGTCAGCAGCGCGTTGTTCAGCGCCGTCGCGTCGGTGAAATAGGTGAACACCACCTCGCCGTTCGACGGCGCCTTGCCCCAGTAGCCTGGGAAGCGATCGAGGGCCAAGGCCGAGCCGCGACGCCAGTCGGTGAGCTTGTACGGGCCGGTGCCGTCTTCCTTGCCGGTGATGTCGCCGGCCGCCGCATTGACGATCCAGACATAGCTGAGATTGTAGGGCAGCGCGATCGACCGGCTCGACAGGGTGATCACGACCGTTTCCGGATCGGGCGTCTCGATCTTGGTGATCGTCGAGAGGCTCTTCTTGCGTGAGCTCTTCGAGCCCTCGGCGGTGACGCGCTCGATCGACGCCTTGACGTCGGCCGAGGTCAGCTTCGCGCCGGAATGGAAGGTGACGCCGCTCTTCAGCTTCAGCGTATAGGTCAGGCCGTCGTCGCTGACGGTGTAGCTGTCGACGAGGCGCGGCTCGACCGTGCCGGCATCCGTCAGCTGGAACAGGCCTTCATAGACGTTGCCGTTGAAAGCCTCGTTGATGCCCTGGCCGGCGCCGGCGGTGTTGTCGAGATTCTGCGGCTCATAGAGCGAGCCGATGCGGATGGTCGCCGCCGGATCGAAATCGGCCGCCAGCGCGAGCGAGCAGGACGACATCAGCACGGCGAAGCCGGCCGCGAAGGCCCGGCGCGAGAGACGGATGGACATGGAAACTCCTGTGACCCCGGTTACGGCTCGTTTCGACAAAAATATACCAGAATCACGGCGCTGACAGCCCGTCCATGCGCAAAGCCCAGCCGATCTGGCAGCAGTTCGTGGAACATTCATCCAGCGAAACGCAGGCGGCCCGAAAGCGGTTCCGCCACCCTCTCCCGGCCCATGCCCGGTCGCGGCAGTGCCGGACCGGGCATGGGAGGCGATCCGCGCTCGAGGCGGGCGGCTCAGATCCGTTCGGCGAGCCAGGCGAGTTGCGTGCGCTCCTGGAAGCCGCCGCCGCCCTCGTGGTCGTTGAAGCCGTATTCACGGATAGTCTTGTCGGGGGCCGCCAATGCGTTGAAGGCCGCGAAGATGGTCGAGGGTGGGCAGACCGTGTCCATGATCGCAACGGAGAAGAGTGCCGAGGCCTTGCTGATCCGACCGGCGAAATTGACGCCGTCGAAATAGCCGAGCGTCCTGAACACCCGCTCGACGCTGTCGCGATGCACCGCTAGGAAGCGGGAGATTTCCGGGAAGGGATCGCGCGGCGTGATGCCGACCGCGCGCGGAAAATCGCAGAGGAACGGCACGTCGGGCATCAGCGCCTTCACGGCCGGCTCGAGCGCCGCCGCGGCGATGGCGATGCCGCCGCCCTGGCTGCCGCCGGTGACCGCGATCCGGCTGCCGTCGATCGCCTCATGGCTGCGCGCCGTTTCGATGGCGCGGACGGCATCGGTGAAGACGCGGCGATAGTAGTAGCTGTCCGGATCGAGGATGCCGCGCGTCATGAAGCCGGGATGGGCCGGATCCGAGCCGACGGGATCGGCGGTATCGCCCTTTGACCAGGTGCTGCCCTGTCCGCGCGTGTCCATGATCAACGCGGCGTAGCCGGCGGTCGGCCAAAGCAGATGTTCCTGCGGGAAGCCGCGGCCGCCACCATAGCCGATGAACTTGACGACGCAGGGCAGCGGCGCCGTGCGCGTGCGCGGCAGGATCAGCCATGCCTTGACCGGATGACCGCCGAAGCCGGCAAAGGTTACGTCGAACACTTCGACGAGTCGCAGCCCGCATTCAAAGGGCGTGAAGGTCGCGGCGAGCGGATGAGCGCGCGTCTCCTGCAGCGTCCGCTGCCAGAAGGCGTCGAAATCGGGCGGGGGCGCCACGTCGCTCCGATAGGCACGCAGGTCCTTCAGGCTGAAATCATAAAGCGGCATTTCCGGTCTCTCTCCCGTTGGGCGGCACAGCTTCTTGCGGACGGCCGTCGCTGACAAGGCAAAAGGACGGCGTTTTCCACCTGCGAGCGAGACCCTTTGCCTCGCATGGCGACTGACAGCGGCCTGTCAGGTGGCATTTGGCAAGGTGGCGCAGCGTCGGCCCTGACAGGCGACGATCCGATCCGCTCTAGCCCGGGTTTGCATTGTATGAAGAAGCTTGCTCTTTCACTGGCCGTCGTCGCGGCGTCCAGCGCCTATGTCTGGAACCAGTGGGGTGGCGACCCGAACGGCGCCCTGCTCGGCCTCTCCCCCGCCAATGCCGAATCGAGCCTCGACAGCGAAGCCTCGCCCGATCCGCAGCCGACCGGCGGCATCGCCGCGCCTGCGCTTCCTCCGGCCGCCGCCGATGCCACCCCGTCGATCGAGGCGGCGCCGGCTGCCAAAGCCGAGCCCGCGACCAGGGCCGAGCCGGCCGCGGTCATCTTGCCCGCGCCCTTCGTCATCGACCATCCGGCTCCGCCTGCCCCGCCGATCACCGCCGACGCAACACCGGTCCCTGTTGCCCCGACCTCGAACCTCCCCACCCCGTCCGTCATCGTGGCGGCAGCGGCGCCGGAAGATGTCCAGCCCGTGGCCGTTCCCGCGCCCCAGCGCGCCCCAGCACCGACCATTGCCGCCGTGACGCCCGATCAGATGCCGCCGCGGCCGCGTCCCCGCCCGCATCTCGTCGCCGAGGCCGTTCCGCTCGCCACCAATGTCTCGATGACGGTCGCCGCCCGCGGCGGCTATGCCGATGGCACCTTCACCGGCCCGGCGGTCGATGCCTATTACGGCATGGTCCAGATCCAGGCGATCGTGCGCAGCGGCAAGCTCGCCGGCATCAAGGTGCTGCAATATCCCTCCGATCGCCGCACCTCGGTCGCGATCAACCGCCAGGCGCTGCCGATGCTGCGCGACGAGGCGGTCACGGCACAGAGCGCCGAGGTCGATCTCGTCTCCGGCGCGACGCTCACCAGCCAGGCCTTCATCCGCTCGCTGCGCGGCGCGCTGAAGCAGGCGACGGCCTGAGCCATGCGCGAGACGCGACTCCTGATGGGCATGCCGATCACCGTCGAGGTGGTCGGCGCCACGACATCCGCCGTGATCGATGCCGCCTTCGCCTCGTTCGAGGCCGTCGACCGGCGCTTCAGCACCTATCGCGCCGACAGCGAGATCGAGGCGATCAATCACGGCCGTGCCCGTCCGGCAGATTACAGCGACGAGATGCGCGAGGTGTTCGCGCTGGCGGAGGAAACCCGCATCGAGACCGACGGCTATTTCGACATGCGCCGCCCCAACGGCTCGCTCGATCCGTCCGGCATCGTCAAGGGATGGGCGATCCGGAACGCTGCCCGGCTGATCGCCGCCACCGGGGCCCGTGATTTCTTCGTCGATGCCGGGGGCGACGTCCAGACCTCGGGCAACAACGCCGCCGGCGAGCCCTGGCGCGTCGGCATCCGGAGCCCGTTCGACGAGGCGGCGATCATCAAGGTCGTCTATCCGCGCGGGCGCGGCATCGCGACGTCCGGCTCCTATGTCCGCGGCCGCCATATCCGCAATCCGCACGCCCCGGCCGATCCGCTCGCGGAGATCGTGAGCCTGACCGTGATCGGTCCTGACATCCTCGAAGCCGACCGCTTCGCCACGGCGGCCTTCGCCATGGGTCGCGACGGCATCTATTTCATCGAACAGCGCGCCGGACTCGAAGGCTATGCCGTCGACCGTGCCGGCCGTGCCACGCCCACCAGCGGCTTTGGAGCCTGTTGCACGCCATGATCAAGATCATCGATCGGGTCCTAGACCCCATCACCATGTACCGGCTGGTGCTCTATTATCTCGGTGCCCTGCTCGCCGCGGCTTTCGTTCTCGGGTTCTTCAAGATCACCCCGCACGACCCGACGGCGATCGCCTTTTCAACCGTGCTGATCATCGCCGCGTGCTGGATCTCGAACCGGCTGTTCGCGCTGGCCTTCCGCGTCCCGGCTAACAGCGAATCGATCTACATCACCGCCCTGATCCTGGCGCTGATCCTCGATCCCGTGACCGCCTCCGACACCAAGGGGGTCGGCGCGCTGATCTTCGCCTCGGTCTGGGCGATGGCCTCGAAATACATTCTCGGCATCGGCGGACGGCATCTCTTCAATCCCGCCGCCCTCGCGGTCGCGATGACAGCGCTGCTGCTCGACCATCCGGCCAGTTGGTGGGTCGCCGGCAACCTGCCGCTGATGCCGGTCGTGCTGATCGGCGGACTGATGCTGCTGCGCAAGCTCCGCCGCTTCGACATGGCCGCCGTGTTCGCGCTCACCGCGCTCGCGACCAGCCTCGTCGGCGCCGCACCGGATCAGTTCGGCATGATCCTCTCGGAGACGCTCAAGTCCTCGCCGCTGCTGTTCTTCGCCTTCGTCATGTTGACGGAACCGCTCACGGCGCCGACCATGCGCTGGCCGCGGCTCGCCTTTTCGGCGATCGTCGGCTTCTTCTTCGCGCCGAACGTCCATATCGGCTCATTCTACTTCACGCCCGAACTCGCTCTGCTCGTCGGCAATCTCTTCGCCTATGCGGCGGGACCGCGCGGCCGCTTCGTTCTGACACTCGAGCGGATCGAGCAGTCTGCGGCCGACAGCTACGACTTCATCTTCCGCACGCCGCGCAAGCTCGCCTTCCGGGCCGGCCAATATCTCGAATGGACCATCGGCCTCGATCATCCCGACAATCGCGGCAACCGGCGCTATTTCACGCTCGCCTCCGCCCCGACGGAAGACGAGGTGCGGCTTGGCGTGAAGTTCTATCCGGAACCCAGTGCGTTCAAGCGGGCGCTCGGCGCCATGAAGCCGGGCGATACGATCCAGGCGGCGCAGGTGGCCGGCAGCTTCACGCTGCCGCATGACCGGACGGCCAAGCTCGCCTTCATCGCCGGCGGCATCGGCATCACGCCGTTCCGCAGCATGCTGCGGACGCTCATCGACCAGGACGAGGAACGGCCGATCACGATGCTCTACGGCGTCAGCCGTCCGGAGGACATTGCCTATCGCGACGTGCTCGACATGGCCGAAGACCGGCTCGGCATCCGCACCGTCTACGCCGTCTCGCGCGGCGCCGGGCGCGGCCACCATCGCGGTCCGATCGATGCGAAACTGGTCCGCGAAGCCATCCCCGATTATCGCGAGCGCACGTTCTACATCTCGGGCTCAGGGGCGATGGTCGCCGCAATGCGTACGATGCTCATCGGCATGGGCGTCGAGCGGATGCGGATCAAGACCGACTTCTTCCCCGGCCTCGCCTGAGGCGGGGTCCCCTTGGCCTAGGCCGCGTCCGGGGTAACAAGGTCTCCGGGGCGCAACCGCTTCTTGCGCGTCGCCGGCAGATGGGCGCGTTTTCTAAGCAGATCGGCGAAAGCCTCGGGTGGCAACGGCTTGCTGAAGAGGAAGCCCTGGCCGATGGGACAGCCTTCATCGCGCAGGAAGTCGCGCTGCTCGAAGGTCTCGATGCCTTCGGCGACAACCTCGAGATGCAGTCGCCGCGCCAGTTGCAGAATGGCGCGAATGATCGAGGCGTCGCTCGATTCGACCACCATATGGCGAATGAAGGCCTGGTCGATCTTGATCCGGCTGATCGGAAAATCGCGCAGATACTGAAACGACGCGTGACCTGCGCCAAAATCGTCCACCGCGAGGCCGAAACCGGCATTGCGCAGCCGCGTCAGCGCAGCGAGCGTCTTCTCGGACGTATCGAGCATGATCCCTTCTGTCAGTTCGAGCTCGAACTGCCGTGCCGAGGCGTCGTTGCGCGCCAGGAGCTGCGCCAGCGTCTCGACGAATAGCGGTTCGCGCAATTGAATGGCCGAGATGTTCAGCGACACGGTCGGCACGGTCAGGCCCGCCGCCTCCCAGGCCCGAACCTGGCGCATTGCCTCGTTGATGACCCAGTTGCCGAGCGGGACCATCAGGCCCGAAGTCTCCGCGAGCGGAATGAATTTCGCCGGCGGCAACAGGCCGAGCGTCGGGTGCTGCCAGCGCACCAGCGCCTCGGCGCCGGTGACCACGCCCGTGGCGATATCGACGAGCGGCTGGTAGTGGAGCCGCAGCTGTCCGCCGTCAATGGCATGGCGCAGCGCCTGGCGCAGAAGCAGCGCATTGTCCCGGTCGACGAGATCGGCGTTGTAGGACCGATGCTGACCCCGCCCCGCCAGCTTGGCAACATGCAGCGCGACACTCGCCCTTCGCATCAACTCCGACTCGCTCGAAAGCCCCGGCCCGGTATGCATGAAGGGAAAATAGGCCGTTCCGCAGCTAGCATCGATCTCGACGGCCTCGCCGCCGGCCACGATCGGAACCGCCAGTTCGGCGGCGAGAGCATCCGCGGAAACGTCGAAATCATCGCTGGCGGCTGACGATGGATAGAACACGGCGAATTCGTCGCCGCCCATGCGCGCCGCATAGCCCTGCCGCGCCTCGGCGAAATCACTGATCCGACGGGCAATCTCCTTCATGACCCTGTCGCCAGCCTGCTGGCCGATGGCCTCGTTAACCTCCGTGAATCTGTCGAGATCGAGCTTCAGCAATACGATCCGATCGCCGGCGAGGTCCGCCGCCACCAAGGCTCGTCCGAGCGATGCGCTAAAGAGCATCCGGTTGCCAAGCCCCGTCAACGCGTCGTGCTCGGCGAGATAGGAAAGCCGCTCCTCGACCCGTTTCTCGTCCGTGACGTCGATGCCGACACCGTCCCAGATGACGTCCCCGGCGTCGTTCCTCCGCGTCTTGGCATAGGTTCGGATCCAGTGGTCGCGACCTCGGTCGCTCCTGAGGCGGAACTCGAGCTTCAGCGGTAACAGGTCTGCGGCGGAGCGCAGCAAATTGTCCCGCACCAGTTGGCGATCGTCGGGATGGATGCGATCCCAGAGCTTCTCGATCGTCGAGGGCGTAACTTGCCGAAGGCCGAGTTCACGGCTTGCCGATGAGGCGAGATGCGCGATCTCGAGGCTGCCGTCTTGTCTCAGGATGTGCTGGAAGACGAAGCCCGGCATGTTCTCGATGATCACGTTCAGCCGCTGCTGCAACTGTTCCGTCTCGGCCGCGAGGGCGCGCCGAGCCGTGATGTCGTTCTGGATGCCGATGGAGCCAACGACTTGTCCCCGGGCGTCGCGGCGTGGGCCGATCTTCAGGTGGTTCCAGAACGGCTCGCCGTTCTTGCGATAATTGAGGATTTCGACTTCGACGTCCCGACCGAGCGATACAGCTGAACGGATGGACGCGATGGCTGCAGGGTCGGTGTCCGGCCCCTGCAGCAGGCGACAATTGCGCCCGATGACCTCGGCCGCTGAATAGCCGGTCATCATCTCGAAGGCTCGGTTGACGTAGATGATCGGATTGTCGTCGATGGTCGCGTCGGTCAAGACGACGCCGGAGGGGATCATCCCCACTGCAGCCTCGAAATCGACTGCAAACTTGATTTTCGAGTTTCGCAACAAAGGGGGCTTGGAGATCAATGGCAGATGCCTACTATGTGATCATTCACAAGTTGTGTGAGAACGCTAGCATAACCTCTGTTCGAGAAACATGATGTCGATCAAGATCATCGTCGATATGCAGGGACACAACCCGCCAAAGCTACTCGAACTGTCACAACCACCGACTTGAACGACGTCGATAGCCGCGAGGAACAAGTGCCCATCAATCCGCCAGCGGCAGGCGGATCGAGACTTCGAGTCCCGGCCGCGCATCGCCCAGCGACAGCGTTCCGCCATAGGCAGCCACGATATCCGAGACGATCGCGAGGCCGAGGCCGGTTCCGCCGCTCTCGTCGAGGTGGGCGCCACGCGCCAGCGCCCGATCCTGGTCGGCAGGGGCGATGCCCGGGCCGTCGTCGGCGACGGTGATCAGCGTCCCCTCGACGTCCTCGCGTGCGGTGACCGTAATCGAGGATCGCGCGAAGCGCGCCGCGTTTTCCAGCAGATTGCCGAGGATCTCGGACAAATCGCCCTCATCGATCGGCGCCTTCAGATTGGCGTGGACGTCGATGTTGAAGGTGATGTTCTCGCCGCCCGGCATGCGCGCGACGACGGCAACGACGGAACGCACGACGGCGCCGACGCGGCACTCGGCCGTATGGCCGAGGCCCGGCGCGATGCGGGCGCGCGCCAGTTCGCGCTCGACATGACGCCGGATCGCCGCAACGCTGCGGCCGATCTCGTCGGCGAGTTCAGGTTCGCCCTTGGCGCGGAGCGCGCGGATATCGGCGGCGAGGATCTGCAGCGGCGTCTTCAGCCCATGGGCAAGATCGGTCGCGCGCGTGCGGGCCCGCGCCAGCGCGCGTTCCTGGCCGTCGAGCAGCCGGTTGATCTCGTCGGCGAGCGGCAGAACCTCGCTCGGGACGGCCGCATCGAGCCGGGCGGATCGCCGGCCGACGACATCGCGTACCGCCTGCCGCAGCTTGTCGAGCGGCGCGAGGCCGACCGATATCTGGACGAAGATCGCGGCGACGAGCACGAAGCCGAGCAGGGCCAGCGCCGGGATGAGCTGGGCGAGATAGTCATGCACCGATTCGGTCACCGTCCGGTGATCCTCGGCCACCACGGCATCGAACTGACGGCCGCCGGCATCGGTGATGCGCCGCTCGACCGTGATCAGCCGCGCGCCGTCGGGCCCTGCGATCTCGCTTACATGCAGGGCGCCGTCGCTGCCGCCGGGCGCCAGATCGAGAGCCTGGTCCCAGAGCGAGCGCGAGCGGATGACGGCGGGGCCGGCGCTATCGCGCACCTGCCAGTAATAGCCGGACAAGGGGGTCTGGAAGCGCGGATCGGTCAGCACGGGCGCGACCGTCAGCGCGCCGTCGGCACCGAAGGTCGTCGCGCCGATGAGCTGGTTGAGATCGACCGTGAGTTCGCCCTCGACGCGGCGTTCGACATGCGCTTCGAAAAGCCCGCGCAGCCCGATGCCAGCGATGATCAGGGCGACGAGAACCGAGATCGCGGCTGCCGACCAGAGGCGGAAGCGGATGGAGCCGCGCCTCATGTTCGCTGCCTCATGGCGCGTCGTCCGGCACGAGATAGCCGAAGCCGCGACGCGTCTCGATGATGTCGCTGCCGAGCTTGCGCCTCAGCCGGGCGACGATGACCTCGATGGCGTTCGGATCGCGATCGTGGCCGGAATCGTAGAGATGCTCGGCAAGTTCCGTCGGCGCGACGACCGCGCCGGCATGATGAACGAGAAAGGCGAGCAGGCGATATTCGAGCGGCGACAGCGCGATCGGAACGCCGCGGAGCGAGAAACGCATCTGCCGCGTATCGAGCGTGAGCGCCCCGGCCGTGATCACCGGCGCCGGCTGGCCCGCGGCACGGCGCAACAGCGCGCGGAGGCGCGCCACCAGTTCCTCCATCTCGAACGGCTTCGGAAGATAGTCGTCGGCGCCGGCATTGATGCCCTCGACCCGCTCGGTCCAGACTCCGCGCGCTGTCAGGATCAGCACGGGAAAGCGCCGTCCGGCGGCGCGCCAGCGGCGGAGGATCGTGAGCCCGTCGAGCTTCGGCAGGCCGAGATCGAGAATGACGGCGTCGTAGTTCTCGACATCGCCCTTGAACCAGGCGTCCTCGCCATCGGCCGCGAGATCGACGGCCATGCCGGACGCTTTCAGCGTTTCCGCGATGTCGCCGGCGATCCGCTTTTCATCCTCGACGACCAGGATCCGCATCAGTTACGCCCCGCATCGTCGAACATGGTGCCCTTGCCGGCGTCGACATCGACGATGGTGCGGCGCCCGTCGGATGTGACGACCTGGATCCGGTAGACCCAGCTGTCCCGAACACGCACAAGATTGACGGCGACGATCTCGCCGGGAACCTGCTCGCCGACCTTGCGCAGGATTTCGGAGAGCGCGCGGATCTCGCCGCCTTCGTGCAGGTCGCGCGCGAGGTCGTGGTCGTCGTCATCGTCGTCGGCTGCCGCCGGTGCCGCCGCCTGGGCGAGCACGGTGGTGGCGGCCAGCGGCACGGCGAGCGCCACGGCGGCGATGCCGAGAATGACCAGACGTCGAAGACCGATGCGCATGCGAAGCCTCTGCCACTCGGAAGCTGTCAGGCGGCTGACAGGGCCAGTCAGCCCCCCGCAAGCAGCGGGCGGCTAGGGAGAACCATCGCGTCCAATCACGGACGCCGGAAAGAGGATATCAGGAATCATGGCCAGATCGTTGCTGCTCGTCGCCGCGCTCCTTCCCTTCGCCGCCGGACTGGCGCTCGGCAGCGCCATCTCGCTGCCGGCACTCGCCCAGCCGGCGACAGTCGCCGCCCCTGCCGATCCCGCAGCGATCGATCTCGAGGCGATCCCTATGAAGCCGGTGAAGGGTCCTCTCGCGGTCAAAGGCGTCGCGGGCGAGGACGACGATGCGCCGCGGCTCGGCGCTGGCGGCAAGACTTCGGGCGGCGATGCCGTCGAAGCCGAGAATGGCGGCAAGGGCCAGGACGACGGCGACTTCGACGAATAGCCGCCGACGAAAGCGATCTCAGCGGCGGCCTCACATGTTCGGATAATTCGGGCCGCCGCCCCCTTCCGGAACCGTCCAGGTGATGTTGCGGTTTGGATCCTTGATATCGCAGGTCTTGCAGTGGACGCAGTTCTGCGCGTTGATCTGGTAACGCGGACCGGCGGGCTCCTCGATCCACTCATAGACGCCGGCAGGGCAATAGCGCTGCGACAGCCCGGCATAGACATCGTGTTCCGACGTCTTCTGCAGGGCGAGGTCACGCACCTTCAGATGCACCGGCTGGTCTTCCTCGTGATTGGTGCTCGACAGGAACACCGATGACGGCAGGTCGAAGCTGACGAGATTGTCGGGCTTCGGATAATCGATCACCGGCTGGGTCGCGGCCGGACGGGTCGCCTCGAAGTCGGCCTTGCCGTGCTTCAGCGTCCCGAACACCGAGAAGCCGAGCGTGTTGGCCCACATGTCGATGCCGCCGGCGAGAATCCCGCCGATCGTGCCGAGCTTCGACCAGAGCGGCTTGACGTTCCTGACCTTGCGGAGGTCGGCGCCGATCTCGGTCTCGCGCCACGACGCCTCATAGCCGTCGAGCGCATCATGGGCGCGGCCATCGGCAATCGCAGCGCCGACATGCTCGGCCGCGAGCATGCCGGAGAGCATGGCGTTGTGGCTGCCCTTGATGCGCGGCAGGTTGACGAAGCCGGCCGAGCAGCCGATCAGCGCGCCACCCGGGAAGACGAGCTTCGGCACCGACTGGAAGCCGCCCTCGGTGATCGCCCGAGCGCCATAAGAAAGGCGCTTGCCACCGGCAAAGAGCGGCGCGATCGCGGGATGGGTCTTGAAGCGCTGGAACTCGCGGAACGGCGACAGATGGGGATTGGCGTAGTTCAGGTGCACGACCAAGCCGACCACGACCTGGTTGTCCTCGAGGTGATAGAGGAACGAGCCGCCGCCGACGCTGTTGCCGAGCGGCCAGCCGAACGAGTGCTGGATGAGGCCGGGGCGATGCAGCGCCGGATCGACCTGCCACAGCTCCTTGATGCCGAGGCCGAACTTCTGCGGCTCCCGCCCGTCCGACAAGCCGAACCGCGCAATCAGCTGCTTGGCGAGCGAGCCGCGCGCACCCTCGCCGATCAACGTGTAGCGGCCGCGCAGCTCCATGCCGCGCTGGTAGTTCGGGCCGGGCTCCCCGTCACGGCCGACGCCCATGTCGCCGGTGGCGATGCCGACGACGGCGCCGTGCTCGTCGATGAGCAGTTCAGCGGCCGCGAAGCCCGGATAGATCTCGACGCCCAGCGCCTCGGCCTTGCCGGCGAGCCAGCGGCAGACATTACCGAGCGAGACGACGAAATTGCCGTGGTTGGACATCAGCGGCGGCATGACGAAATTCGGCAGCCGGATGGAGCCGGCCGGGCCCAGGAACAGGAACCGATCCTCGGTGACCGCGGTCTTGATCGGCGTTTCCTCGCCGCGCCATTCCGGCAGCAGGCGGTCGAGCGCGATGGGGTCGATGACGGCGCCCGAGAGAATATGCGCCCCGACCTCGGAGCCCTTCTCGACGACGACGACCGAAATATCGGGATCGATCTGCTTCAGCCGGATGGCCGCGGCAAGGCCGGCTGGCCCAGCGCCGACGATCACCACGTCGAATTCCATCGCCTCGCGCGCGGGCAACTCGTCCGCCGTCATCACTTCCTCCTCAGCCATCAGCCGAAATGCGGCGGGCGCTTGTCGAGGAAGGCACGGAAGCCCTCCTCGAAATCGGGACCGGCGAAACTCGCCGCGGCGATCGATGCCGCCCGCGCGCGCCCATCGGGAGCGGAATCGGCGATCAGGTTGACGATCGCCTTGGCGGCGCGGATCGAGGTCTGCGACAGCGCCGCAAGACCTTCGGCATAGGCATCGGCTGCCGCTGCCAGCCCGTCAACCGGGAATATACGATCGATGAGGCCGATCGCCAGAGCCTCGTCGGCGCCGAGCTGTCGCGCCGAGAACAGCATGTCCTTCGCGCGGGCGGGCCCGATCTTCTCGACGAGCTGCGCCGTGTCCTCATAGGAATAGGCAAGGCCGAGCCGAGCCGGCGGGATAGCAAAGCGCGCATTCTCGGCCGCAAAACGGAGATCGCTGGCCAGCGCAAGGCCGCAGCCGCCGCCGATGCAAGGCCCGGCGATGACCGCGATGACCGGGCGTTCAAGCCCGCGCAAGGCCGCCTGCCCGGCGCGGACGGCCGCATTATAGGCGATGGTACGCTCGGGATCGGCATAGACGGCGGCGAACTCGCTGATATCGGCCCCGGCGCTGAACACTGCGCCGCCCGCCCCGGTCACCAGCACGACGCGGATAGCTTCATCGGCGCCAATCGCCGCCACCGCCTCGGCAAGGGCCAGCCACATCGCGAAGGAGATCGCGTTCTTTCGCTCGGGCTGGTTCAGCACGATGGTCGCGACCGGACCACGGCGGATGAGGCCGAGTTGGCCGTCGGCGAACCAGGTTTCGTTGCTCACGGCCAAATCCTCATGGAGCCTCGGCGCGCGGCGGCGCGGTCCGACCGAGTATCATGTCGGCGGCCTTCTCGGCGATCATCATCGTCGGCGCCGAGGTGTTGCCGCCGACGATCGTCGGCATCACCGAGGCATCGACGACGCGGAGCCCTGCAATACCGTTCACGCGCAGTTCGGCATCGACAACCGCCTCGGCGTCGCTGCCCATCCGGCAGGTGCCGACCGGATGGAAGATGGTGTTGGAGGTTGCACCGACCCAGGCGTCGATCGCCGCATCGCTCGCGAGATCAGCCGGCAGCGGCGAAATCGGCCCTGCGTCATAGAGGGAGAGCGGGGCGCGAGCCCCGATCCGCGCCGCGAGGCGGACGCCGTCGCGCATGCAGCGGCGATCGGCTTCGGCAGCCAGATAGTTCGGATCGATCGTCGGCGCCTTTGCGGCATCCGGGCTGGTGATGCGGATCTCGCCGCGGCTCTCAGGCCGCAGCTGGTAGAAATTGATCAGATAACCGTGCTGGCCCTGGCCGGCGCGCGTCGTCTCGAGATTGAGGCCGGGGACGAAGGTGATGTGGATGTCGGGAATGTCGAGTTCCGGCCGCGTCTTGAGGAACCCGCCGGCCTCGAGCGGCACCGCGGTGGCGGCGCCCTTGCCGAACAGCAGCGCCGCGAGCCCGGCCGCCGCTGCGCGATCCGGCCGGAACAGCGAATAGAGCGTGATCGGCTGATTGCAGCGATATTTGAGATAGACGCCGAGATGATCCTGCAGGTTGCGGCCGACGCCCTTCGACGCGATGAGCGGCGTGATGCCGGCGCGATGGAGCCATTCGGGATCGCCGATTCCGGAGAGTTGGAGCAACTGGGGCGTGTTGATCGCACCGCCCGAGAGGATGATCTCGCGCCGTGCCCGGACCTCGATCGTCTCGCCGCCGCGGTTGATGGTGAGCCCCTCTGCGCGTCCTTCGGCGACGATGATCCTGGTCGCGAGCGCCCCGGTCCAGACGGTCAGGTTGCGACGCCCCTCGGCCGGGCGCAGGAAGGCCGTCGCCGTGCTTTCGCGGCGGCCATTGCGGATGTTGAAATCATAGAAGCCGAGGCCTTCCTGCTCGGCGCCGTTGAAATCGTCGTTGGCGGCGAAGCCCTCGGCATTGCCGGCATCGAGGAAGGCGCGATAGAGCGGATTGTCTCCCTTCGCCTTGACGACGGCGAGCGGCCCGGACGTGCCGTGATAGGCGCTCTCAGGCCGTTCGAGGTGCCCCTCCGACCGGCGGAAATAGGGCAGCAGGTCGGCATAGCTCCAGCCGGGCAAATCCTGCTGGCGCCAGAGATCGTAATCGGCGCGATGACCGCGCATATACATCATGCCGTTGATCGAGGAGGAGCCGCCGAGAACGCGGCCGCGCGGCCAGGCGATCGAGCGGCCGGCGAGGCCTTTCTGCGGCGCGGTCTGGTAGCTCCAGTTGATCGACTTCCAGAAATAGACGAGTCCAGCCATCATCGGGACACGGATGAACGGATTGCTGTCGCGGCCGCCGGCTTCCAGCAGCAGCACCGTGTTCCGGCCATCCTCGCTGAGGCGGTTCGCCAGCACGCAGCCGGCCGAGCCGGCGCCGACGATGATGAAATCGAATTCCGCCACGGCGCTCATGCATCCATCCTCATCCGCAAGCCCGGCCTCAATAGGGGAATTCGGCGCCGTTCATCGCGATCGCCTGGCCGCTGACATACTCGGCCTCCTCGCTCGCCAGCCACGAGACGGCGGCGGCGACGTCGTCCGGCGTGCCGAACCGGCCCCAGGGCACGGTGGCGCGAAAGCCCTCGACGACCTCGGCCGGGGTCTTGCCCGTCACCTTGGCGAAGCCATTGGCGATGCCCTCCCAGAACGGCGTCTCGATATGGCCAGGCACATAGGTGTTGGCGCGGATGCGATGCGGCGCGAGTTCGACCGCGAGCGCCTGCGTCAGCATGATGATCGCGGCCTTGGAGGCGCAGTAATGCGAGAGATTGGGCACGCCGCGCCGACCGGCGCCGGAGGAGGCATTGATGATCGAGCCGCCCTTGCCCTGCGCGATCATCTGCCGTGCAGCGGCGCGCGAGCCGATGAAGACGCTGTCGACATTGATGCCCATGACGCGGCGCCATTCGGCAAGGCTCATGTCGACGACAGGACCGATGGCGATGACACCGGCGTTGCATACCATGACGTCGAGGCTGCCGAAGGCGGCGACCGTTGCCGCAACGGCATGATCGACGACTGCTTCGTCGGTGGCGTCGCCGACGAGGCTGAGGAAGCCGCGGCCCGCCACCGGCGCCGTTGCCGGGCCAAGATCGAGCACCGCGACCGAGGCGCCTTCGGCAAGGAAGCGCTGGACGATGCCGAGGCCGATGCCGCTGGCGCCGCCGGTAACGAGGACGCCCTTGCCGGCGTGGCGTTCCGGATCACGAATCATCATGGGCGCTGTTCCTCGGTTTCGCGGTAGAGGCGGCCGCGCGACGCGGGAATCGCGACGACGGCCGGATCGAACGGGGCAAGCCGGTAGCCCTCGGGCTGGGGCGGCCGCGCCGCATAGCCCGAGACGCGCTCGACTGCCGCCAGCACGGCGGGATGAACGTAATAGAGACTGTAGAGACCAATCAGCAGCGCGCCGAAGCCCTCGGGGTCGGCCGCTTCCAGTGCCGCGACAGCGGCGACAGCATCCGCATTGGCGAGACTGCCGAAGTCCGGCGGCAGCCGCCCCAGCGCAGCCTCGGCGAACGCCGCGAACCGTTCATGGCCGAGCATCGCCGTGGCGAGGTCGATGGTGCCCGGCGCGGGAAAGTCAGCGTCGCCTGGAATGAGGATATCGAGCAGGGACTGCAGCGTTCCGGCGCTCATGCCGCCACCTCCACGTCCCGGCGCGCGGCGATCAGTCGGTCGGCGGCGCGGAGCGCCACGGCCTGGATCGTCGGTGTCGGGTTGAGCGCCGCCGCGGTCGTGAAGACCGAGCCGTCGACGACCATGAGGTTCGGCACGTCATGGGCGCGGCAATCACCGTCGACGACGCTTGCCGAGGGATCGGCACCCATGCAGGCGGTGCCAAGCAGATGGAAGCCGGCATTGACGACGAGCCGCTCGGCCGCGACCGCCACGGCGCCGGCCTCGCGGAAGGCGGTCGTCGCCGAGACGATGCCATGCTCGATCATGTCGCGGGTGTTCTGGTCGAGGCGGTAGGTCATCTTCGGCGCGGGAATTCCCCAGGCGTCCTTCAGCGTGTCGGAGAGCGTCACGCGGTTGTCGGGGTTCGGCAGGTCCTCGGTGGTGACCGTGAGGCTCGCCGTGCGCGCGAAGGTGTTGCGGAAGACATCGTGATGGCGCTCGCCCCAGGGCACGCGCGGCAGGTAGCCGCCGCAGGCGGTGCCGACCGGCCCATTCGAGCGGACGAGTTGCATCTGGTAGCCGCGCTTGAAGCCGCGCGCCGGGTCGGTCTCATAGAATTGCTGGCAGAGGATCGAGACCGCGAACGGCCCGGCATAGCCGTCGATCGGCTCGTCGAATGTTCCCGTCACCATGCCGGTCGGATGATGCATCAAGCGGCGGCCGACAAGGCCGCTGTCATTGGCAATGCCGTTCGGGAAGCGCTTCGAGGCCGAAAGCAGCATCAGCCTGGAGGTGCCGAGCCCGTTGGCGGCGAGGATGACGACCCGGGCCTTATGGCGGCGCACGGCTCCCTCGCGGTCGAAAAAGGCGACGCCGGTCGCGCGGCCGAGGCTGTCGGTCTCGATCTCGAAGGCGCGGGCGCCGGTGACGAGCTTCGCGCCGGCGGCGAGCGCCAGCGGCCAGTAAGTGAGGTCTGTCGAGCTCCGCGCCTTGCGCGAACAGCCGAGATCGCAGGGGCCGCAATTGTTGCAGCCGTCGCGGCCGGCGCCATAGGGCTCCGAATTGATTGCGACGTCGCAGGGCCACCAATGCCAGCCGAGCCGGTCGAAGGCCCCGGCCATCTTCTCACCGCCACGGCCGAGCGGCAAAGGCGGCATCGGCCGGGGCGCGCGCGGTGGATTGCCGGGATCGCCGGCAAGGCCCGAGACGCCCATGACGATGTCATTTTCCTCATAATAGGGCGCGAGATCGGCATAGGAGATCGGCCAGTCGTCGCCGACACCGTCGAGCGTCCGGACGCGGAAATCGGACGGTCGGAAGCGCGGGAAATGCGCGCCCCACAGAATCGTCGAGCCACCGACGGCGTTGTAGAGGAAGGGCTTGATCGCCGCCTCGCTGTCGTCGACGGGGTAATCGACCGGATTTCGGCGTACATTCGGGTTCGGATGATGCGTCGTCTGCCGCGCCACTTCCCAATCGGTGCGGAGGCTCGGCACGTCGTCATAGCGAACCCAGTCGCCCTGTTCGAGGCAGGTCACCTTGAGGCCGGCCCGCGCGAGGCGCCATGCGGCGGCGGCGCCACTCGCGCCCGCTCCGACGATGACGACGTCGTCGATATCCCCGCTCATGCGTGCGCGCTCCCTGTCGGCTGAATCTCGCCGGCGACAGCCCGCATGCAGCGGAGCTGCCGGCCGCCGCCGATCTCGGCCAACGCCTGAGGCGTCGTCCGGCAGGTATCGGTCACATGCGGACAGCGGCTCGCGAGATAGCAGCCACGCGGCAGGTCGATCGGGCTCGGGATCTCGCCTTCGAGGGCGGCCGGGATCGTCTTGTCGACGCGACGATCGTTCGGATCGGGAAAGAGATGCGCCGAGAGCAGCGCCTGCGAATAGGGATGGTGCGGATCGGAGAAGACTTCCGCCACGGTCCCGGTCTCGACGATCTGGCCGAGATACATCACCGCGACGCGGTCGCAGAGATAGCGCACCGTGGTCAGGTCGTGGCTGATGAACAGGTAGCTGATGCCGAGTTCCTTCTGCAGGCGGATCAGCAACTCGATGAGGCCGACGCGGGCGCGCGGCGACAGCACCGAGGTCGGCTCGTCGAGCACGATGAACTCGGGATTGCAGGCGAGAGCCCGGGCGACATTGATGCGTTGCAGCGCGCCGGCACCGAGGCCGCGCGGCTTGCGGTCGAGCAGCGCCGGATCGAGATCGACGAGGCGGAGCAGTTCCTCGGCGCGGGCGCGCTTGCCGGCCGCCGAAAGCTTCGTATGGAGATCCAGAGGCTCGGCGAGGATCTTGCCGATGGTCCAGCGCGGGTTGAGGCTGTCGAACGGGTCCTGGAACACGATCTGCAGCCGCGAGCGGATGCGCCGGAGATCGGCGGCCGGCAGGCGGACGAGGTCCTCGCCGTCGAACAGGATCGAACCGCCGGAGGGCTGCAGCAGGCGCATCAGGCAGCGGCCGACCGTGGTCTTGCCGGAGCCGCTCTCCCCGACGAGCCCGAGCGTTTCGCCCTTGCCGATCGTGATCGACACCTTGTCGACCGCTTGGACGACCTTCTCCGAATTGCGGATCGGGAAGACCATGCGGAGGTCATTGGTGGTGACGAGGGGCGGCGCGACGCGCGCCGGGCCGGGGATCGCGAGACGGTCGAGCCCGCGCTCGCGCTGAAGCTTCAGGATCGCCTGGCTATAGGGATGCTGTGGCGCTGCGAAGAACTGGCGCACCGGCGCGTCCTCGACGATCTTGCCGCCATGAAGGACCAGCACGCGGTCGCAGTAATTGGCGAGCGTGCCGAGCTCCTGCGTGATCAGGAGGATCGCCGAGCCGGTCTTCTGCACCGTCGCCCAGAGTTCATCCAGGAACTGCGCCTGGATGGTCACGTCGAGGCCGCTGGTCGGCTCGTCGGCGATCAAGAGCTTCGGCTTCGACGACAGCGCCATCGCGATCAGCGCGCGCTGCGCCATGCCGCCCGAAAGCTCATGGGCATAGGATTCGACGCGGCGCTCGGGATCATTGATGCCGACCATGCGCAGCATGTCGACGGCGTGGCTCGCTGCGTCGCGGGCGTTCGATGGATGATGCGCCTGGTAGGCGAAGCCGATCTGCTTGCCGATCTTCAGCATCGGATGCAGCGAGGAGCGCGGATTCTGGACGATGATCGAGATGTCGCGGCCGCGGATGGCCTCGAGCTCGGCCTCCTTCATGGCGAGAAGATCGCGGCCGTCGAGATCGACACGGCCGGCGAGGATCTTGCCCGGCGGCTTGACGAGGCCGAGCAGCGCCAGCGCGGCGGTGGACTTTCCCGAGCCGGAATCGCCGATGAGGCCGACGACCTCGCGTTCGCGGATCGCAAATGACAGCCCGTCGATCGGCCTGACCATTCTTCCATCGGCCGGATAGCCGACGGCGAGATTCTCGACCGACAGGATGGTCCTGGCGAGGGGCGCGGCGCTCGGGCCGGACAGGGTCATCTCAGCCGGCTCCATAGCGGCGCTCCAGGGCGTTGCCGAGCACGGCGAAACCGAACACGGTCAGCGAGATCGCGATGCCCGGCATGACCGAGGGCCACCACTCGCCGAGAATGATCTGATTGGCGCCGGTCGAGATCATCAGCCCCCATTCCGGCGTCGGCGGGCGCACGCCGGCGCCGACGAAGGAAAGCCCGGCGGTCAAGAGGATGGCGAAGCCGATGGTGACCGAGGCCTGGATCAGCGCGGGGGTCAGCGAATTCGGCAGGACGTGACGGAGCGCGATCGAGAACTCGGTGTTGCCGAGCGCCCGCGCGGCCTCGACGAAGCCCCTCACCTTCTGGCTCATCACCTCCGCGCGGGTCAGGCGGATGTAGATCGGCGTGTAGACGAAGGCGAGCGCGATGACGATGTTGCTGGTCGAGCGGCCGGCGAGCGCGACGAGCACCATCGCGGATATGAAGACCGGAAAGGACTGCATCACATCGGAGACGCGCATCATGAATTCGGTCGCGAAGTTGCGGTAGTAGCCCGCGATCAGGCCGAGAAAGACGCCGACCAGCAGCGACAGGAGATTGGCCACCAGCGCGATGACAAGGTCGGTGCGCGGCGCGGCGATGACGCGCGAGAACACGTCGAAGCCGCTCGCATCCGTGCCCATCCAGTGCGGCGCCGTCTCGAGGGTGCCCGAGAACCAGGCGCTGACGAGGCCGGGCAATTCGGAGAGCGAGGGCGGCGGCATCGAGACATCGGGCGTCGTCAGCGTCGGATCATAGGGGCCGATCGACGGACCGATGACGGCGAGGACCAGTGCGATGGTGACGATGGCGATGCCGAGGCGGAGCAGCCAGTCGGCGCGCGGCTTCGGCAGCGCATCGCCGATTTCGAGGGGATCGGAGAGGGCCATCAGTAGGCGATCCTCGGATCGATCGCGGCATGGATCAGGTCGAGCGCCAGGTAGACGACGAGGGAAATGGCGGTGATCACCAGCACGACGCCCTGGATGGCGGGATAGTCGAAGGCAAGCACGGCCTGGACCGAATACTGGCCGATGCCGCCGAGCGAGAACACGCTCTCGGTCAGCACCGCCCCGCTCAACATGAAGCCGTAGAGGATGCCGATCAGCGTCATCGACGGCGCCAGCGCCGCGCGGAGCGCGTAACGGGCGACCCGGTTGCCGGAGAGGCCGCTCGCCCTCGCATAGAGCACGAAGTCGGATTGCAGCGCGCGGGCCATGTTCTGGCGAACCATCTTGATGATCGGTCCCGAAAGGATGAAGGCCATGGTGATGACGGGCAGCATCAGGTGATGCAGCGCCTCGATGAAGACGTCGAACTGGCCGGCGAGCAGCGCATCCACCGTCATGAAGCCGGTCACCACGTCGGGCGGGCTGGTCATCGGCGAAAGTCGGCCGAGCGGCGCCGGCGCGACGCCGAGCTGGAAGAAGAACACGTAGACGAAGAGCAGGCCCCACCAGAACTCGGGCTGCGAGCCGGCGAAGAGGCTGTAGACGAACACGCCCTTGTCGGCCTTGCCGCCCGGATTGAGCGCGCCGAACATGCCGATCGGCACCGAAACCGCGAGCGCGAGAAGGAAGCTGAGCGTCACCAGTTCGATCGTCACCGGCAGATAGGTGGCGATCTCTTCGGCCACCGGTGTTCCGGTCACCCAGGAAACGCCGAGCGAACCCTGCAGCAGGCCCGGCGCGATGGAAGGCTGGAAGCCGAGATAGGTTGCGAGCTGGGCGAGCAGCGGGCGATCGACGCCCAGTTGCCGCGCGGCCTGCGCATAGGCATCGGCACTCGAATTCATGCCGACGAGGCGCGATACGGGATCGGCGGGCAGAAGGCGGATGATGAAGAACACCGCGATCGTCAAGCCGATGAGCTGCAGGAGCCCGATGAGGAAGCGCCTGGTGATGTAGCGGACAAGCAATGAACGAACTCCGGCTCGATCGATGCGGACCGGCCACGCGGCCGGTCCGCATCGCAACCGTTACTGGAGGCTGAGATCGGAGTAGCGGACCGAGTTGTCCGGATACCAACGCATGCCCTTCAGCTTGTCGGAATAGGCCCACTGGGTCTTGTATTCGACCACCGGCAGCCAGGCCATGTTAGTCGACAGGATGTCCTGGATCTCGGCGAGGATGGCCGTCCGCTTCGCGGCATCAGGCTCGACGCGCGCCTTGGACCAGAGGTCGTCGACCTTCGGGCTCGAGTAGTTGACCATGTTGTTCAGGCCGCCCTTGTCCTTGGAGACGAAGAACAGCTGGATGGCGTAACCGGCATCGACGCCGATCGGCTTCTCCTGGTCGTTGACCGCGAAGGGCAGGTCGCGCTTCACCAGCTGGCGATCGCCATACTGGGTCTGCGGGATCGGGTTCAGCGTCGCGGGAATTCCGACCTGGCGCAGGGAGGACTGGATGATGCTGACGATCGGGCCGAGCGTCGATTCCTTCTCCGCGACATAGGAGAGCTGGAAGGCATCGCCGAACTTCTCCAGGCCCTTGCCGTCCGGATAGCCGGCCTCGGCGAGGAGGGCCTTGGCCTTGGCCGGATCATAGGAGAGCTGGACCGCGCCGTCCTTGTAGCCCGGATAGCTCGAGGGCACTGAGCCCTTCCACTGCGTCGCCTGGCCGAAATAGCCGGTCTTGATGATCTGGTCGAAGGGGATGGCATAGCCGATCGCCGCGCGGACCTTCGGATCGTCGAAGGGCTTGGTGGCGAAGTTCATGTGGATGAACAGGTTCTCGTTGCCCGTCACGCCGCCGACATGCACGCCCTTGACGTCGCGAAGGCTGTCGAATTCCTTCGGCGTCAAGCCGTTGACGAGCTGCGCCTGGCCGGTGCGGAGCACGACGACCCGGTTCGAGGACTGCGGCACGCGCTTGACGGTGACCTTCTCGATCGCCGGCTTGCCGCGATAATAGTCTGGATTGGCCTTGTAGCTGATTTCCTGATTTTTCGCCCATTTGTCGAGGCAATAGGCGCCGAATCCGGGAGCGTTCACCGTGTTGGCATAGTCATGCGACCACGGATCCTTGTCGGTCTTGTGTGCCTCCATCGTCTCCTTGTCGTAGATCAGCAGGCCGAAGATCGACAGCACCGGCAGGAACAGCGAATTGGGCTCAGACTGCTTGATCTGGACTGTGTAGTCGTCGATCTTCTTGACCTCGTCGCCGAGTTCCTTGGCCTTCGGGTCCTTGCCGAACACATCAGCGGTGAAGCCGGCGATAGAGCCGACATTCGACAGGAACCAGCCGATCGGGGCGGCGCCGCTGACCGACTTCGCGCGGGCGAAGGTGTAGAGCACGTCGTCGGCATTGAAGGTCGCGCCGTCGCAGCCCTTGACGCCCTTGCGCAGCTTGATCGTCCAGGTCAGCGTCGCCGGATCATAGGTCCAGCTCTCGGCAAGCCGCCCCTCGAACTTCGAGAAGTCAGGCAACACCACGCCATCGGCATTTGTCTTTCCGGCGGCATAGCTGACGAGCGGCTCCATCAGCGTGACCATGCCCTGCTGGCTCGCGGGAATCGCGGCCGACGGGCCGTCATAATCGAGCCCGGCCGGCACGTCCTCCGACAGCACCAGGATCTGCTGGGCCATAGCCGGCACGGCCGTTGCACCCAGCGCCAATGCGGCAACCGCCGACAGCAGCGTGTTCCTCTTCGACATAGCAGCTTCCCTCTGGTTTTTGTAGATTTGTCCGGACAAATCACGCATCAGCATCGGCATCTTGTCAAGCGCTTCTTCGGCCCTATGCGCACGATCGGGGGTTGACTCCAGCTGCCGGGACCGGAACATTTGTCCGGACAAATGCCGGATCGATCCGGTTGGTGCGATGGCTGTGCGAGGTGAAGCGATGCGGATCGTGGTGCTGTTCAATCTGAAGGCGGGCGTCGATGTCGCCGCCTATGAGGCCTGGGCGGCGGCGACGGATATCCCGGTCGTGAACGGTCTCGCGTCGATCGACAGCTTTTCGGTCCATGCCGCGACCGGGGTGCTCGGCTCCGATGCCAAGCCGCCTTATGCCTATGTCGAGATCGTCGATATCGCCGACATGGACCAGTTCGGCCGCGATGTCGCGACGGAGACCATGCAGCGCGTCGCCGCCGAGTTCCAGGCCTTCGCCGACAACCCGGTCTTCGTGCTGACGCGCCCGCTGGGAGCGGCCTGATGAACCTCTCCGGCAAGGTCGCGCTCATCACCGGCGCCGGACGCCCGGCCGGGCTCGGACAGGCGATGGCGAAGCGCCTCGCCACCGCCGGCGCCAAGGTAGTCCTGCATGATCGCGGGGCGCTCGCCGGCGAGATCGCACCCGCGCACGGCATCGGCGTCAGCTCTGACCTCGAGACCATCGCCGCCGAAATCACCGCCAGCGGCGGCACGGCCGCGACCGTCACCGGCGATTTACTCGACGCCGCCGCCCTTCCCGGCATCGTCGCCGGCGCGGTCGACGCGTTCGGCCGGCTCGACATCCTGATCAACAATGCCGGCATCGGCTATCTGTTCGGGCCGCTGGTCGAGCTCGAAGCCGAGACCTGGGATGCCGTGCTCGGCGTCAACCTTCGCGCCCCCGCCTTGCTGACGCGCCATGCCGCCCGGCAGATGATCGCGCAGGGCGACGGCGGGCGGATCATCAATATCGCCTCGCAGGCGGCCAAGTCCGGCTTCGCCTTTGCCGGCGCCTACACCGCCTCGAAGCACGGCCTTGTCGGACTGACGCGCTCGGCGGCACTGGAACTCGGGCCCCATGGCATCACCGTCAACGCCATCTGCCCAAATCATGTGACCACCGGCCTCGGCGCCTGGCAGAACCGCTTCATGTCGGAAGCGCGCGGCCAGTCGATGGACGAGTATCTCGCGGCGATGCGCGGCCGCATTCCGCTCGGCCGGACTGGCACGCCGGAGGATACGGCCGAACTCGCCGCCTTCCTCTGTTCGGATGCTGCCTCTTACGTGACCGCGGAGGCGATCAACGTCTCGGGCGGCGAGGAATATCATTGATGACGATGCAATTTTCCTGGCCGGGCGATGCCCGGCTCGCCATGTCCTTCGTCATCAATATCGAGGAAGGCTCGGAGATGACGGTCGCCCGCGGCGACAAGGGTCCGGAGCCCGTGGACGAACTCGGCGTCGCGCTGAAGATTCCGATCCGCAACTATGCCAACGAGAGCAACTACCAATACGGCATCCGCGCCGGGGCGCCGCGCGTGTTCGGCCTTTTCGCCCGCCACGGCATCAGGACGACCGTGACCGCGGCGGCGATGGCAATCGAGAATGCGCCGGAGCTCGCGAACTTCATCAACGACGGCGGCCACGAGACCTGCAGCCATGGTTGGCGCTGGATCCACCAGTTCTCCTATGACGAGGCGCGCGAGCGCGACTTCATCGACAAGGCTGTGACCAGCATCGCGGCGACGACCGGCACGCGGCCTTATGGCTGGCTGTCGCGCTATCTGCACACCGATCGTACCCGTCGCCTGCTCGCCGAGGCCGGCTTCGAATATCACATGGACGATTTCTCCGACGACGTGCCGCGGTGGGACGTGGTCGAGACGGCCTCCGGGCCGAAGCCGATCGTGATCGTGCCCTATGCGCTCGACACCAATGACATGAAGTTCTGGACCGCGCCGTCCTATACGCCGCAGGACTGGCTCGATTATGCCGTCGCAACCTTCGACCAGCTCCATGCCGAAGGCGCCGACGGCCCGAAGATGATGTCGCTCGGGTTGCATCTTCGGATCATCGGCCGTCCCGGCCGCATCGGTGTGCTGGAGAAGTTCATCGCGCATGTGAAGAGCCATGACGACGTCTGGTGTGCGACGCGGCTCGAGATCGCCCGGCATTTTGCCGCCGCCATTCCGGCGCCGGTCTGAGGCACGACGATGGCCAATCCGCTCGATCCCGTCGTCGATCACGTCCTCGCCACGCGCTTCGAGGATATCCCCGCAGCTGCCGTCGCCAAGACGCAGACCTTCCTGCTCGACACGCTTGGGGTCGGCATCGCCGGCTCGGCCGGCACGGGCGTCGGGGCGCTGAAACAGGTCGCGGCGACCTGGGGCGACGGCGGGGAAGCGACCGTGTGGCTCACCGGCGAACGGCTTCCCGCGCAGCAGGCGGCGATCGTCAACGCCTATCAGATCCATTGCCTCGAATTCGACTGCGTCCATGAGGGCGCGGTGCTGCATCCGATGGCGACGATCCTCTCCTCGCTGCTCGCCTATGCCGAGCGCGAGCGTGGCAAGGGTCGGCTGATCTCCGGCAAGGACCTCATCACCGCGCTCGCGCTCGGCGTCGATGTCTCGACGATGCTCGGCGTCGTCACCAATTCGGCGCTGCGCTTCTTCCGGCCCGCCACGGCGGGCGGCTTCGGCGCCGCGGCGGCGATCGGCAAGCTCGCCAGCTTCGATTCGACAACGCTCAAGAACGCCCTCGGGGCGCAATATTCCCAGACCAGCGGTACGCTGCAGCCGCATGTCGAGGGTTCGCCGATGCTGGGCCTGCAGGTCGGGTTCAATGCCCGCGCGGCGCTGGTCTCGGCAGATCTCGCAGCCGCTGGGTTCCGCGGGCCGCACGACATCCTCACCGGCCAGTATGGCTACTTCGTCCTGTTCGAGCAGAACGACTACGACCTCGACCCTTTCCTCGCGCGGCTCGGGCAGGACTGGCAGATCCTTCAAATGTCGCACAAGCCCTATCCGAGCGGCCGCCTGACCCATGGCGCCGTCGACGGGCTCGGCCGGCTGATGCGCGCCCACGGCTTCAACGCGGAGGATATCGAAGCGGTCACCTGCCTCGTGCCGCCGCTGGTGCATCGGCTGGTCGGACGGCCTGATATCCCGAACCCCGAGGCGAACTATGCGAAGCTGTGCCTGCGCTTCGTGGCCGGCACCTTCCTGGCGCGCGGGGGCGTGGACGTGCCCGATTTTCGTGGACGCGCCGTGCTCGACGATCCCGACGTCCATCGCTATGCAGGCCTCGTCGACGTCGTGCTCGACGACAATCCCGACCTCAACGCGCTCGACCCGCAGACCATCCGCGTTCGCCTCAAATCGGGTGTCGAACATGAAGTGACGCTCGAGGAAGTCTACGGTCATCCGCGCGCGCCGCTCAGCGAGGCGGAGAACATCGCCAAGTTCCGCCGCTGCGCCGGCTACGGCACCGTTCCCCTGCCCGCTGCGAAGATCGAAGCCATGATCGCCGCCATTCACGACCTTCCCGCGCTCTCCGACGCCGCCCACCTCGTCGACCTGACGCTCGCCTGACACAAACCATCATCGATTTGTCCGGACAAATTTATTGACAAGGCCCACTGTCGCTTCATATTTGTCCGGACAAATCAGCGAACCAGACCGAAAGAAGACGCCGTCCATCATGCGTGCTCGCCGAACCCTGCTCTTTACTCCGGGCAATCGCACCGAGGTCCATGCCAAGGCGCTCGCGGCAGGCGCCGATACCGTGTGCCTCGACCTCGAGGACGCCGTTCCTCTGGATCTGAAAGCCGCGGCACGGGCGGCGGCGCTGCCTTTCCTATCCGGGGCGGACGGACCCGAACGCGTGGTGCGCATCAACAGCGCGCGGAGCGCCGAGGGCCTGCGCGATCTCCTCGCCATCATCGAGGCCCGGCCGGCGGGCGGCGTCATATTCCTGCCGAAGGTCGCCACGGCCGACGAAGTCCGCATGGTCGACGGCCTCCTGACAGAGGCCGGGCTCGATCTCGGCCTCGCCGTGCTGATCGAGAGCGTCGAGGGGCTGGAAAACGTCGTCGCCATCCTGAAGGCGAGCAAGCGCATCCGTTTCGCGATGTTCGGCGGCGCCGACCTTGCGGCCGAACTCGGCGTCGCCGTCGCGCATGAACCGCTGCTCTATGCCCGCTCGCGCGTCGTGCATGCGGCGCGGCTCGCCGAAGTCGACGTGTTCGACGTGCCGTGCCTCGCCTTTCGCGATGCCGAGATCGTCAAGGCGGAAGCCGAGACGGCCAAGGCGCTCGGCTTCACCGGCAAGGGCGCGCTGCATCCGGCCAATGTCGCGATCGTCAACGCCGCCTTCACGCCGACGAGCGCCGAAATCGCGACCGCCGAACGCATCCTCGCCGCCTATCACGCGAGCCCCAACGGGCTTGCCGTGGTCGACGGCAAGCTCGTCGAAAAGCCGGTCATCCGGGCGATGGAACAGATCCTGGCGCGCCGCGGCGCCGCCGCAAGCTGAGCTGCAACCAAGAGAGAACACGACAATGGTGGTTACCATCAAGGAGGTCGGCCCGAACCGCTACCGCGAGAGCTTCGGTCGCTATTTCGAGGACTTCGTCGGCGGCGACATCTACGAGCATCGGCCGAACCGGACCATCACCGAGACCGAGAACACCTGGTTCACGCTGCTGACGATGAATACTCATCCGATGCATTTCGACGCCGAATACGCCAAGCACAGCGAGTTTGGCCGCTGCATCATCTGCTCGCCCTTCACCGTGGCACTGCTGGTCGGCATGAGCGTCACGGATGTCAGCCAGAAGGCGATCGCCAATCTTGGCTGGAGCGAGATCAAGCTGACCCATCCGCTGTTCGCCGGCGATACGCTTTCGGGCGAGAGCGAGGTTCTCGGCAAGCGCGAGAGCAAGTCGCGGCCAAATGCAGGCATCGTCAACGTCAAGACGCGGGGCTTCAACCAGAACGGCACGCTGGTCTGCGAATTCGAGCGGACGATGCTGATCGCCAAGCGCGGTTTCGACGTCGAGGAAAAGGCGCGCTACTGAGGCGCCGGGAGAACATCATGACCACAGCATCAAGCCAGAGCGCCGACCTCTCCCCCGAGGATGCCATGATCTTCGACGCGATCGAGAAATGGCTCGATCGCGACGTGCGTCCGCATGTCCTCGAACTCGACCATGCGGATGAATATCCCCATGCCATGGTCGAGCAGATGAAGGAACTCGGCCTGTTCGGCGCCACGATCCCCGCGGACTATGGCGGGCTCGGGCTTTCTGCGACGACCTATGCCCGCATCATCGAGAAGATCGCCTCGGTCTGGATGTCGTTGTCCGGCATCCTGAACAGCCATCTGATCATGGCCGCCTGCGTCGCGCGAAACGGCACGGAGGAGCAGAAGCAGCGCTTCCTGCCGCTCTTTGCCACCGGCGAGAAGCGCGGCGGCCTCGCCTTGACCGAACCCGACGCCGGCACCGACCTGCAGGCGATCCGCGTTCGCGCCGTGCGCGACGGCGATGACTACGTCATCAACGGCACCAAGACCTGGATCACCAACGGCATCTATGGCGAGTGCTTCGCGCTGCTCGTGAAGACCAATCCGGACGCCGAGCCCCGCCACAAGGGCATGTCGATGTTCCTGGCCGAGAAGGGCCCGGGCTTCACCGTTTCCAAGAAGCTGGAAAAGCTCGGCTACAAGGGTATCGACAGTGCCGAACTGATCTTCGAGAACTACCGCATCCCCGCTGCCAATCTCATCGGCCTCGAAGAGGGCCGCGGCATGCAGGCGGCGCTCGGCGGGCTCGAACTCGGCCGCATCAACATCGCGGCGCGCGGCTGCGGCCTCGCCTCGGCGGCGCTCACCGACAGCGTGCGCTATGCCCAGATCCGCAAGACCTTCGGCAAGCCGATCGCCCAGCACCAGGCGATTCAGCTGAAGCTCGGCGAAATGGCGACGCGGCTGCAGGCGGCGCGACTTTTGACCTATGACGCGGCACGGGCCTATGACCGCGGCGAGCGCTGCGACATGGAAGCCGGCATGGCGAAGTATTTCGCCTCGGAGGCCGCAGTGGAGAACTCGCTCGAGGCGATGCGCATCCATGGCGGCTATGGCTATTCCAAGGAATACCATATCGAGCGCTACTATCGCGACGCGCCGCTGATGTGCATCGGCGAGGGCACCAACGAGATCCAGCGCATGATCATTGCCAAGCAGCTGATCGAGAGGAACCCGGTGTGACCGGGTCGCTGAGCGAGCCGCCGGCAAGGTTCGGGCTGGCCCGGCCGCCGCTGGCGGGCGTTCGCGTCATCGCCGTCGAGCAATATGGCGCCGGCCCTTTCGCGACGATGTATCTCTCCGACATGGGCGCCGAGATCATCAAGATCGAGGCGCCGGGAACGGGCGACAGCTCGCGCCAGTCCGGGCCCTATTATCTCGGCGCCAACGACAGCGAGTTCTTCCAGACCTTCAACCTCGGCAAGAAGAGCCTGACGCTCGACCTGCGCCAGCCCGAGGGCCAGGCGATCCTGCACCGGCTCGTCGCCGGTGCCGACGCCGTGCTCAACAATCTGCGCGGCGACCAGCCGGGCAAGCTCGGCCTCGCCTATGATCGGCTGAAAGCAGTGAAGCCGTCGATCGTCTGCGCGCATCTGTCCGGCTATGGCCGCAGCGGCAGCCGCGCCGCCTGGCCGGCCTATGACTACCTGATGCAGGCCGAGGCGGGCTTCCTGTCGCTGACCGGCGAGCCGGACGGTCCGCCAACGCGCATGGGCCTCTCGATCGTCGACTATCTTACCGGAATCACCACCGCCTTCGCCCTGACCGCCGCGCTCTATGGCGCGGCGCGCAGCGGCATCGGCGGCGATGTCGACGTCACGCTCTACGACGTCGCGATGCACCAGCTTACCTATCCCGCGACCTGGTATCTCAACGAAGGCCACGAGACGGGCCGGCGGCCGCGCTCCGGCCATCCCTCCGTCGTGCCCTGCGAGACGTTCCCGACCCGGGACGGGCAGATCTTCGTGATGTGCATCCTGCCGAAGTTCTGGGAGAATCTCTGCCGGATCGCCGGCTGCGACGATCTCCTTGCCGATCCGCGCTTCACGACCAATCGTGACCGCTTCGAGAACCGCGAGGCGCTCGTCGCGCGGCTCGACGCCGCCTTCGCCACGGCCGGCACCGGAGACTGGATGTCGCGCCTTGCCGGTCATGTCCCGGCAGCTCCGGTGCTGACGGTCGCGAACGCCCTCGACAATCCCTATTTCCGCGCCCATGGCGGCATGCAGACGGTCGCCCATCCGGCGCGCGCCGAACTCGGCGTGCTGTCGAACCCGATCCGCATCGACGGCCACCGGGCGGAAGCAAGGCGCGGGCCCGCGCTCGGCGAACATACCGACGCGATCCTCGCCGAACTCGGCTACACCGCCGCCGAAATCGACACGCTGCGCGCAGCGCGGACCATCTGAAAGGAACGGGCGATGAAGCTCGACGGAATCCGCGTTCTCGATCTGTCGCAGTTTCTCCCCGGCCCGATGCTGACGCAGATGATGGCCGACAACGGCGCCGAGGTGATCAAGATCGAGCCGCCAGGCCATGGCGAGCCGGTCCGCCATGTCGGCTACCGGGCCGGCGGCGAGAGCGTCTGGTTCCGCAATACCCATCGCGGCAAGAAGAGCATCGTGCTCGACTTCAAGGACCCGCGCGGGGTCGCAGCCTTCCTGAAGCTGGTCGAGACGGCCGATGTCGTCGTCGAGGCCTTTCGTCCCGGGGTCGTCGACCGGCTCGGGGTCGGCTACGCCGCAGCGAAGGCGGTCAATCCGCGCATCGTCTATGCTTCGATCTCCGCCTTCGGCCAGACCGGCCCGGAGTCGCGCCGGCCCGCGCATGATCTCGCCATCGAGGCGCTCTCCGGGGTCGTCAGCCTCAATCTCGGCAGCGACGGCGCGCCGACCAATCCGCATATGCCGGTCGCCGATCTCGCGGGATCGATGACGGCGCTCGCCGGCATCCTGATGGCGCTGGTCGGGCGCGAGAAGACCGGACGCGGCGACTATCTCGACATCTCGATGCAGGATTCGACAATGGCCTGGCTGCCCAATGTCACCGGCCCGGTCTTCGCCGAGGACCGAGCGCCGCGGGTCAAGGACGAACGATCCTTCGGCGGCTATGCATTCTATTCGATTTATGAGACGGCCGATGGTGGCCATGTCGCGCTCGGCGGCGTCGAGCACAAGTTCGTCCGCAACCTCCTCGCCGCGCTCGGCCGCGAGGACCTCGCGCCGATCGCCTTCGGACCGCCGGGGCCTCACCAGGCACCGGTCAAGGCCTTCCTCGCCGAGACCTTCCGGACACGGACGCGAGCCGGATGGGAAACGTTTTTCGCCGGCAAGGATGTCTGCTTCGCACCGGTGCTCGATCTCCACGAAGCCTTCCACAGCGAACAGGTCGCTGCGCGAGACATGCTTTTGCGCGATGCCGACGGCAATCTCCATATCGGCCTGCCGATCCGCTTCTCCGATGAGCCCGGCCGGATCGACCCGCGGCTCCCCGGGCTCGGGGAGCATACGGAAGCTGTTCTCGCCGAGGCCGGACTTCCGGCGAGCGAGGTCGCGGCCCTAGTCGACGCTTCGCGGCGCTAAGCCTCAGGCCCAGCCCTTGCTGCCCTCGCGGCGCAGATGCATCGTGTAGGAGAAGCGGTCGGCGGCGTGGTAGTTGACCGACACCTGGATGATGTTGCCTCCACCGTCGAAATAGCGGCGGATCACCCTGACTGCCCAGACGCGCGTCGTCGAGCCGAGCTGTCGCGCGGCATGCTTGCTCATCGGCTCTGAACGGATTTCCTGCTCGACGTCTTCCACCGCCACGCCGAAGCGCTGCTCGATCAGCCGGTAGATGGCACCGCTGAAGCCGCTGAGATCGGGCACGATCGCGGTATAGGCCGGATTGATGAATACGCGCGAGAAGGCGATCGGCGTACGCCCGTCGTGATCGAGGCGGACGCCCTCGACATAGACCCAGGGCTCATCGGCCATGGCGCCGAAATAGCCGGCGAGTTCCGGCTCCGGAACGCGTTCCTCGATCTCGGTGACGCGAAAGACGGTGTCGGCGGCGTACTGGAACAGCTCGCTCAGCGAGCGCATCGTATGGACATAGCCGGATGCGGCGCGGTCGGCGACGACCTGGCTGCCAGAGCCCTGCCGGCGGCGGACGAGACCGGCATCGGTGAGGCGCCGCAGCGCTTCGCGAATGGTATAGCGGCTGACGCCGAATTCCTCGCAGAGATCGATCTCGGTCGGCAGCAATGCGCCGATCGGATAGGTGCCCTCGGTGATCCTGTTCATCAGGATGTTGCCAATCTCCTGATAGCGCGGCAGGTCGGCGGCTTGTGTCATGTCACCGCCGCTCCTCGGCGCGCCCACGAAGTCCAGTCCATTCGGCGGCGAGCGCCTCGCGAAACGCCGGCGCCGCGATTGCGATCAGCCGTTCGGCCCGCGTCTCGACGTCGGCGCATCGCAGATCCGCGAAGCCGAATTCCGTGACCACGCAATCGACGTCGGAACGCGCGACCCCGATCGGCGTCCCACGCTCCAGCGCAGCGACGATGCGGCTTCGCGTGCCGCGATGCGACGTCGCCGGCAGCGCGACGATCGACCGTCCGCCCGCCGAAGCGCGTGCCCCACGCACGAAATCGACCAATCCTCCCAACCCGCTGATCTGGCGCCCCTCCAGCATCTCGGCATTGCCCTGCCCGAACAGATCGACCTCCACGAGCGAATTGATGCTGACAAAACGCTCGATTCGCGACAAGCGCGCCTCAGCATGAGTGTCGCCTACCGACCGGAAAGCAAGGCCTGCGTCGCGGCAGCGGCGATAGAGCGCCGCGCTGCCGAGCGCGACGCCCGTGGTGATGCCGCGGCTGAATATACCCGCATCGATCAGCGGCAGGATCGGGTCCGAGATCATGCCGCCATGGAATCCGAGCCCCTGATGGCCGGCAAGCGCGCCGAGCACAGCCTTCTGCACCTTGCCGAGGCCGAGCTGGATCGTATCGCCGGGTCGTATCTGCTCCGCGATCAGCCGTCCGATCCGCTCCGTCGCCGGATCGACCGGGCCGGCATCATAGGTGAGGAGCGCCGCATCGCCTTCGACGAAGGCCGTGAACCGGTCCATCGAAAGGCGCGGTCCGTCGACGACATCAGGCATCTCCGGATTGATGATGCCGACCAGACGGGCCCCCGCCGCGGCCGGCGCGGGGGAAAAATCGCCCGCGATGCCGAAACCAACGGTCCCATCGGCGCGCGGCGGCGGAATTTGGAAATAGGCGATGTCGACGGCGCCGGGTACGGCGAGATGGCGCCAGAGCTCGGTGTAATGCGCCGGCCAGAACGCCACTCCGGAGGTACGGCCGACCAGCAACCCTTCGGTCGCGAAGATGGTGCGCACGCGGGTGCCCCGGCCGAGCGCCGCGAGATCGCGCCGATTAACACCCGGAATGAACGCTCCGACGAGCTCGCAGTCCTGCCAGAGATCCGGGTCCACGGCGACGGCATCGAGGATCGCCGAGGGTTCGCCGCAGCAGCCGCCGATGAAGATCCGACTGCCTGGTCCTGCCAGCGCGGCAGCCGCCCGCGCCGAGAGCATCGGGACGGAGGACGGCGGCGCCAATCCCAAGGGAGCCGAACCGATCATGACGGAAAACCCGCTCTTGGGACTTGCATGACCCCCTCTTTCAAGCAAATATGTCCGGACAAATTTCCCGTACATTGCGGCATTCGCCGCTATGGAGCAAGGCGCATGGCGGTAGCGGCAGGCGGAAAAAGCGTGACGGAACAATTGATCGCGCGCATGGATGCGCCGATTTCCGCCGCCGACCGCCGCCGCGCCGCGCTGCATCTCGTTGATTGGCTCGGCTGTGCCGTCGCCGGAACCACGGTTGAGGCCGGACGCATCATCCTGGCCGAAGCGACCGGGACGGGCGAGGTGCCGCTGTTCGGCGACGCGACGGCCGACCCGGCGGGGGCAGCGCTGGCGCTGGGCGCGCTCGGCAGCCTCTATGAAATGGACGATGTCCATCGGACGGCCCTCCTCCATCCCGGTCCCGTGGTCATTCCCGCAGCGCTTGCGGCGGCGCCTTCCTCCGCGAGTGGCGCAGCGCTGCTCGACGCCATGATCCACGGCTATGAGGCCATGATCCGGGTCGGCCGCGCCGTCGGGCCCGGTCACTACGCCTTCTTCCACAACACCGCCACCTGCGGCGGTCTCGGCGCGGCGATGGCGGCCGGAAAGCTGCTCGGCCTCGACGAGGCGGCGCTCGCCTCGGCACTCGGCAATGCCGGCAGCCTTGCCGGCGGTCTCTGGCAATGCCGCAACGAGGCGGTGATGACCAAGACGCTTCACTGCGCCGAGGCGGCCCGGCGCGGGCTCACCGCCGCCCGCCTCGCCGCACGCGGGTTCACCGGTCCGCGATTCATCCTCGAAGGGCCGCAGGGTTTCTTCGCCGCGCTCTGCCCCGGCGCCGATCCGCGCGACGTGCTGCGCGAAGACGATGCGTGGCTGATCTTCGCCACCAGCTTCAAACCCTGGCCCGCCTGCCGCCATGCCCATGCCGCCATCGATGCCGCGCTCCTGCTGCGGCCGGAGATCGGCGCGGCGCCCGTCGAGGCAATCACGATCGAGACCTTCGCCGATGCCAAACTCTTCTGCGATCGCCCGGCGCCGGTCACGGCCCATCAGGCGAAGTTCAGCCTGCAGCATGCCGTGGCGGTGACGCTCGTCGAGGGCCCGCCGCCGCTCGCCGCCTTCGATCCGCCGGCGCTCGGCCGGCCGGACCTCGTCGCTCTCCGCGACATCGCGACGATCGCAGTCTCGGATGACTTCACGGCGCGCTATCCGAGCCATTTCGGTAGTTCGGTGACGGTGAAGCTGAAGGATGGCCGCACGCTGACGCGCCGCGTCGAGGATGCGCTCGGTGACAGCGAAAACCCGGTCGCCGAGGATTCGCTGTTCGAGAAGGCGCGCATGCTGATGGACGCCGCCGGTGTCGCGCCGGCTGCCACCGAGGAGATAATCCTCGCGGCGCTCTCGCTCGCCGAGGGTGCGCCGCTCTCCGACCTTCGCCGTGCCATGACCGCGATCCGCGCGGCCTGAGTCCGACCTTTCATCCGCCCCAGGGAACGCCGCCCGATGCTGCCGCCGAACTATTTTGAAGCCATGGACTATGCCGGGATGATCCGCGACTACGGTCGCCCGGAAAGCTTCGTCGACCGTTTTACGGCGATGAGCCGCGATGAACTGCGGGCGATCCAGAACGAGCGCTTCCTGAAGATCGTCGCCTTCGCCTGGAAGGTCCCGTTCTATCAGCGCCACTGGGGCGCGGCGGGGGTCGAGCCCGGCGATATCAGCGGGATCGACGACATCGTGAAGCTGCCGCCCTATTCCAAGGCCGATCTCATGGCCTCCGTCGAGGCGCATCCGCCGATCGGCGATTTCCACGGACTCGATTCCTATCCGGCGGACCAGCGGCCGCCGCTCGTCTTCCAGACCACGAGCGGAACCACCGGCAAGCCGCAGCCGCTGCTGTTCGGGCCGAAAAGCCGCGAGATCCAGAACCTCCTGCTCGGCCGCTTCTATGCGCTGCAGGGCATCACGCGGAACGACGTCATCCATTCGGTCTATGGGCACGGCATGGTCAATGGCGGCCATTATGTGCGCGAGGCGGTGCTGCACTGGGTCGGCGCCCAGATGATGACCGCCGGCACCGGCATCGAGACCCGCTCGGCCAACCAGGTCGGCTTGATGAAGGAATTCGGCGCTACCGTCGTCATCGGCTTTGGCGACTATATCAAGCGCCTCTCCGACGTCGCGCGCGAATGCGGCCTGGAGCCCGGCAAGGACATCCCCGTTCGCATCATCTCCGGCCACATGGGCGCGGAGAGCCGCGAGTCGATGAGCAAAGCCTGGGGCGGCGCCAAGGTCTTCGACTGGTATGGCGTCGGCGATACCGGCGCGATTGCCGGCGAGGGGCCGGATCTCGCCGGGCTCTATGTCCAGGAAGACGCGCAGTTGCTCGAGATCCTCGACATCGAGACCGGGGCGCCGGTGCCCGATGGCGTCAGCGGCGACATGGTCTGCACCTGCCTGTTCAAGGACGACGTCTTCCCGATCATCCGCTTCAACACCCACGACGTGTCGCAGTTCAGGACAGACGCCTCGCCGATGGGGCTGAACCTCCGCCGCATCGTCGGCTTCCTCGGCCGCAGCGACAACATGGTCAAGCTGCGCGGCATCAACATCTATCCAACGGGTATCGGCGCGATCCTGACCGAGAACCATGCCGAACTGCTGAGCGAATATGTCTGCGAGGTCACGCGCGTCGAGGGCCGCGACGAGATGGTCGTCCATGTCGAGACCAGCGGCCCGCTCGACCGGCCGACGGGAGATTACGAGGCGTTGCTGCGGACCCGGCTCGGCGTCGAGATCGCCGTCCGGCTCGCAGGTCCGGGCGCGCTCGGCAGCCTGACGCAGATCGAGGTACGGCAGAAGCCGATCCGCCTCATCGACAAGCGCAAGGGCGAGGCATGACCGCCGACGGTCCAGCCCTCGCGGCCACGCGCGCCGCGCTCGCCCGCATTGCTGCGACGAACGACGACTGGCATGTGTTCATCACCTTGGATGGTGACGGGGCGCTCGCAGCGGCGGCAGCCAGCGATGAACGGCGGCAGCGCGGTGCGCTGATCTCGCAGCTCGACGGCGTGCCGATCGCGATCAAGGACAATATCGACGTCGCGGGACTTGCGACGACGGTCGGGACCGACGCGCACCGCCATGCGGTGGTCGGGCGAGACGCCGGCGTCATCGCCCGGCTGAAATCGGCCGGGGCGGTGATCCTCGGCAAGCTCAACATGCATGAGGGGGCGCTCGGCGCCACCACCGACAACCGCTTCTATGGCCGCTGCGAGAATCCCCGCGCGCCGGGCCACACACCGGGTGGCTCCTCGGGCGGATCGGGCGCCGCCGTCGCCGGCGACCTGGTGCGTATCGCGCTCGGAACCGACACGATGGGATCGGTGCGCATTCCCGCCGCCTATTGCGGCTGCTGGGGCCTGAAGCCGACACGCGGGCTCGTGGGCACGTCCGGCCTCGTCTATCTCTCCTGGACGCTCGATACGATCGGCCCGCTCGCCGCCAATCCGCGCGATCTCGCCGACGCGATCCGCATCATGGCCGGGCTTGACCGCGACGACCCGCGCAGCGCTCCGGCACCGGCAGGGTGGGACCCGGCGCCGCTGCCGACCAGCCTTGCCGGCAAGCGTCTCGGCCGGCCACGCGTGGTCGACGATGTCGCCTGCGAGGCCGAGATTCGCACCGCCTATGACGCCTTGCTCGAGCGCGCACGCACCGCCGGAGCCGAGATCGTCGATGTCGAGATCGCCGGCTGGGACACCGGCCGCGCGCGCCGGGCCGGCTTGCTCGTCTCCGAGGCCGAGGCCGGCAGCCTGATCGGTGCCGATCTCGACGCCCGGCCGGAGGCCTTCTCGGCCGAATTCCGTGCCATGATCAATTATGGCCGCAAGGCGCCCGGCGAGCGGATCGCCGCCGCCTATCATGCCCTCGATCAACTCGGCCTCGCCGCCCGCCACGCGCTCGACACCGTCGATGCGCTGTTGCTGCCCACCGCGCCGCAGCGTGCCTTCCCGCATGGCACGCCGGCCCCCGCGAACCAGGCCGACTTCACTGCGCTCGCCAATATCGCCGGCCTTCCCGCCGTCGCCTTTCCGCTGCCCTCGCCCGCCGAAGCGCCGCCGACTTCGGCGCAATTGATCGGCAGGGCGTTCTCGGAAGGCGCGCTGCTCGGCCTCGCCGAAGCCCTCTCGGATCTCGGTCATGACCGTTGATGCCGCTGCCTTCATCGCCGAGACCGCCCGCGCCGCCGCCGAGGCCGCCGGACCGGAAGCGGCGCTCGAAACGCTGATGCGCGCCTGCCATGCGCGCCTCGGCGACCGCGCGGCCCATCTCGCGCCGGGTGCCCTCGATCCCGGGCTGAAACAGTTCTTCGTGGCGGGCACCTTCCTGATCACGCCCGACCGCGAATTCCAGATGCTGGTCGGCAATACCGGATTCCCGCCCGAGCAGCAGCGGCTGATGGTCCCGATCGACGGCGGCCATCCCGGCTTCGTCGTCGCCAATCGCCGTTCGCTGCTCCTTGCCAATACCGACGAGGACCGCGGCTTCCGGCAATATCTGAAGACGGCCCGCATGGGCTCCGCGGCCTACGCGCCGCTGCTCTGGCAGGGCGACATCCTCGGCCTGATCATCGTCGCGGCGCAGGCGCGGGGCACGTTGGGCCCGGCCGATCTCGCCATCCTCGAGGCGCTGGCGCCCACGGCTGCCGCCCTTTACGTCGCGCTCGGCGGCCCGGCCTGGCTCGCGGCGACCTACCCGCCCGACAATGCCTGGCGTGCGCCTGTCGAGGGATTGAAGTGACACAGGAGGGACAGACGTGAGCTATGCCGCCCCGCTTTCCGACATCCTGGCGACCCTGCGCGTCTCGGGCGCGCTCGACGAGCGGCTCGACGACACGCTGACGCTCGAGCTGGTGGAGACGATCCTCGCCGAGGCCGGCCGCTTCGCGGCCGAGGAGATCGCGCCGCTCAACACCATCGCCGACCGCAACGGCCCGCGGCTCGCCGCCGGCGTCGTGACGACCACGCCGGGCTGGAAGGAACTCTACGCCGCCTGGCGCGACGGCGGCTGGAACGCGCTGTCCGCTCCGCTGGAATGGGGCGGCCAGGCGCTGCCGGCAACCGTACAGGGCGCCTGCCGCGAGATCTGGAACTCCGCCTCGATGGCCTTCGGCATCGGGCCGACGCTGACGGAGGGCGCGATCGAGGCGCTGCTGTCGCATGCCACCGACGCCCTCCGCGCGACCTTCCTGCCGCCGCTCGTCGCCGGCCGCTGGATGGGCACGATGAACTTGACGGAGCCGCAGTCAGGCTCCGACCTCTCGGGCATCCGCACCCGCGCCGAACGGCACGAGGATGGCAGCTACCGGATCTTCGGACAGAAGATCTACATCACTTATGGCGAGCACGACCTCGCCGAAAACATCGTCCATCTCGTGCTGGCGCGGCTGCCGGATGCGCCGCCCGGCACCAAGGGCATCTCGCTGTTCCTGGTGCCGAAATTCCTCGTCGGTGCCGATGGTGCGATTGGCGAGCGCAACGATCTCGTCTGCGCGGGGCTCGAGCACAAGCTCGGCCTGCACGGCTCGCCGACCTGCACGATGATCTTCGGCGAGGGCGAAGGCGCCACCGGCTATCTGGTCGGGGAGGAAAATCGCGGCCTCAACTGCATGTTCACGATGATGAACAACACCCGCCTCGCCGTCGGCATCCAGGGCGTCGGCATCGCCGAGCGGGCCCTGCAGCAGGCGCGGGCCTATGCGGCGACCCGTTTGCAGGGCCGGGCCGATACGGCCTCCGCGGCGCTGTCGCCGATCATCGCCCATCCCGACGTGCAGCGCATGCTGCTGACGATGAAGGCCCTGACCGGCGCGGCCCGGGCGATCTGCTTCAAGGCCGCCGCCGCGATCGATCGCGGCCCCGAGGCGGCAACGCTCGCCTCGCTGCTGACCCCGGTTGCCAAGGCGTTCTCAACCGATATCGGCGTCGAGGTCGCCTCGCTCGGCATCCAGGTGCATGGCGGCATGGGCTATATCGAGGAAACCGGCGCGGCGCAGCATCTCCGCGATGCGCGCATTGCGCCGATCTACGAGGGCACGAACGGCATCCAGGCGATCGATCTCGTCACGCGGCGGATCGGCCAGGATGGCGGCGCGACGATCGCGGCACTGATCGCCTCGATGGAAGGCGCCCTCGCCGGCTCGCCGGCGGCCGCACAGTTGGCGCCGTCGATCGCCGACCTCCGCTCAGCCACCGCCACACTGCTCGCCCGCCTCACCGAAGGACGGCGCGACGCGGCGCTCGCGGCAGCCACGCCCTATCTCCGCCTGCTGGCCATCGTGATCGGCGGCGTCGAACTTCAGCGCATCGCAGACGCGGAAACGAACGCGGCCTTGGCCGAAGGACGCCGCCTGCTGGCCGCCTTCTATCGCGGCGCGATCCTCTCAGCCTCAAGCGCCCTTGCAGCAACGATCGGCGCCGCTGACCGGCTCGACCCGGATTCCTTCGCGGCGGCGTTGGGCTGACGCGCAGGACGAGACGACGGAGGGGACACCGGCTAGATTGCGTCGACTCCGGGGCTTGCCGCTTGGGCGAGCAGAACCCGGACGACCACGGCTGTTAGACGGGGACCCCTTCACTATGAACAGACTGAGGCAATACGGCATGATCGCCGCGACAACGCTGGCGATGCTCAGCGTCCAGGCCGATGCGTGTACGCGGTTCGTCTACACGACCGGCACCGGCGGCACCATCGTCAGCCGCTCGATGGACTGGATGGAGGATCCGGGCACCAATCTCTGGTCGTTCCCGAAGGGCATGAAGCGCGACGGCGCCGTCGGCGCGGGGTCGATTGCCTGGACGTCGAAATATGGCTCGGTGGTGTCTTCGTTCTACAATGTCGCCACCGTCGAGGGCATGAACGATGCCGGCCTCGTCGCCAACACGCTCTATCTGACCGAGACCGACTATGGCGACGCCAAGGCTTCCGGCAAGCCGCTGATCTCTGTCGGCGCCTGGACGCAATACGCGCTCGACAATTTCGCCACTGTTGCCGAAGCGGTCGACGCCCTCGCGAAGGAACCCTTCGCCATCGTTGCGCCGACGCTGCCGAACGGCTCGGCCGCGGGCGGACATCTGTCGCTGGCCGACGCCACCGGCGACAGCGCCATCTTCGAGTATCTGGATGGCAAGCTGGTGATCCACCACGACCCGAAATACACGGTGATGACCAATTCGCCGACCTTCGAGAAGCAACTCGCGCTCAGCGCCTATTGGCAGCAGATCGGCGGGATGAACTTCCTGCCCGGCACGATCAAGTCGCCGGACCGGTTCGTCCGGACGAGCTGGGCACTCAACGCCGCGCCGAAGGAGACGGACGAACGCCTCGCCGTCGCGACCGCCTTCTCGCTGATCCGGGCGGTTTCCGTGCCGCTCGGCATCAAGGACAAGGAAGAGCCCAACATCGCCTCGACGATCTGGCGGACGGTCTCCGACATCGGCCACAAGCGCTATTACTTCGAATCGTCCTACAGCCCGACGATCTTCTGGGTCGACATCGACAAGCTTGATCTTGCCGAAGGCGCCAAGCCGCGCGAACTGGACCTATCGTCGCGCCCGATCATCGCCGGCGAGGCTTCGGCAAAGTTCGTCGAGACCGAACCGTTCAAGTTCCTCTCGAACTGATCATCGCCTGCGACCATGCGGCGGCCGGAAGGTCGTCGCATGGTCCATTTGGAGACCGCCTGTTGCAGGTTCGGCTTGCAGCGGCCAGCCACGATTACGCCCGAAGTGCGCGCTACTCGGCATGATGATCCGGACCGGAACTTCGCTCTGAACGTTTCCGGCTGGTTTCGGGGAAGAGCCGCCTCGTCGCGGCTCAAGATCGGGGAATGATCGTGTCACATCCCATGCGCAAGATTGCGCTCGCGGCGCTTGCCCTGGCTGCGTCTGCAACGGCCGGATTTGCCGCTGAGGCCGCGCCCAACATCGTCTATATCGTCGCCGATGATCTCGGTTATGCCGATGTCGGCTTCCATGGTTCCGATATCAAGACGCCGAGCATCGATGAACTCGCCGCCGGCGGTGCCCGTCTCGAGCAGTTCTATGCGCAGCCGATGTGCACGCCGACCCGCGCGGCGCTGATGACCGGGCGCTATCCGCTGCGATACGGCCTGCAGAGCTTCGTGATCCTGCCTGAGCAGACCTATGGCATTCCCGCGGACGAGACGCTGATGCCGCAATTGCTCAAGCGGGCGGGCTACGACACGGCGATCATCGGCAAGTGGCATCTTGGCCATGCCGACAAGGCCTTGTTTCCGGACGCGCGCGGCTTCGACTACCAGTATGGCCCGCTGATCGGCGAGATCGACTACAACACCCACAGGGTGCATGGCGCGCTCGACTGGTACCGCAACGGCAAGCCCCTCCATGAGAAGGGCTATTCGACGACGCTGATCGGCCAAGATGCGGTGCGCTACATCGACGGCCGGAAGAGCGACAAGCCGTTCTTCCTCTATCTCGCCTTCAATGCGCCGCACACGCCCTTTCAGGCACCATCGGCTTATCTCGACCGCTACAAGGACATCGCCGATCCGAACCGCCGCGCCTATGCCGCGATGATCTCGGCAATGGACGACCAGATCGGCAACGTTCTCGCGACGCTCGACAGGAAGGGCCTCCGCAACAACACGCTCGTCTTCTTCCAGAGCGACAATGGCGGGGTGCGCGATGCCATGTTCGCCGGCGAAATCGCCACCAACGGCGACCTGCCCGCCTCCAACGCCCCTTATCGCGGCGGCAAGGGCTCGCTTTATGAAGGCGGAACACGTGTCGTCGCGCTCGCCAACTGGCCCGGCCACATCCAGGCGGAGAAGGTCGACGGCATGATGCATGTCGTCGACATGCTGCCGACGATCCTCGGCCGAGCCGGCGGATCGACGGCCGGCACCAAGCCGCTTGATGGCATGGATGTCTGGAACACGATCGCACGCAACGCACCGTCGCCGCGAACCGAGATCGTCTACAATGTCGAGATGTTTCGCGGCGCAGTGCGCGAGGGCGACGTGAAGCTCGTCTGGCAGACGCCTCTGCCGCAGCGCCTCGAACTCTACGATATCGCAAAGGACCCCGGCGAGACGACCAATCTGGCAGAGCAGCAGCCTGCGACGGTGGCGACCCTCCAGAAGCGTATCCAGCAGCTCGCGGGCGAGATGGCCAAGTCGCAGTTCATGCAGGCGACGATGAAGGCTTATCTCGGCCGTGACCATGCTGACCCGGCCCTCCCGAACGAGCCGGGTTTCTTTGACGAGGTGGCCGACTGAGCGACGTGCCGCCTTCCTGGGCCGTTGACCGGGCGGCGCCTGCCGCCCGGCATCAGTCCTTCCAGAAACTCGGCGACCAGCGGCGTGCCTTGGAGCCGGAGCGCCAGGGCGTCAGCAGATACTCGACGGCGATCACGAGAAGGAAGCTGACAAGGCCGAGCAGCGCCAGGAACACGATCGCGGCGAAGGTGCCGGCGGTATTGAGGCGGGAATTCGCCTGCAACAGATAGGCGCCGATACCGCCCGAGGTCGAGGCGGTCCATTCCGCGATGACGGCGCCGGTGACGCTGAAGGTCGCGGAGAGCTTCAGCGCTGAAAACAGCGGCGTATAGGTCGCCGGCAGCTTCACGTGACGGAAGATGCTGAGCCGCGAGGCGCCCATCGCGCGCACCAGATTGAGGATGTCGCCATCGACCGAGGCGAGACCGTCGAGCACGTTCACGACGACGGGGAAGAACACCACCAGCGCCACGATGACGAGCTTCGGCGCGAGGCCGAAGCCGAGCCAGATCGTCAGCGCCGCCGAAATGGCGACGATCGGGATCGCCTGGCTGGTGATGAGGATCGGATAGAGGATGCCGCGCACCGGCTTCGAGGCGTCCATCGCGACGGCGAAGACGAAGCCTGCGACGGCACCGAGCACGAAGCCGAGCAGGAACTCCATGAAGGTCTGCCAGAAGCCCTTGACCAGCGCCGGCCAGTCGTCGGCGATATGGCGGGCGACATCCATCGGCGAGGGCATCACGTAGCGCGGGATCGCGTAATGATCGACCGCGAAGGCCCAGCCGCCGATGACGACCACGAGCGCGATGACGGGATAGAGGAGACGGAGCGCCAGCGTACCGCGGTCAGACATTCGCAGTCTCCAGCACGGGTGCATCCTCATAGATCAGGTCGATGATGCGCTGCTTGATCGCGCTGAACTGCGGATTGGTCAGCACCGAGACGGGGCGCGGCCGGGCGATCGGGACGGTGATGATCTCGCGGATACGACCGGGGCGCGGCGACATCACCACGACGCGGTCGGACAGGAACACCGCCTCGTCGATGTCATGCGTCACGAAGACGATCGTGCGCTTCTCGCGCTCCCAGACGCTGAGCAACCATTGCTGCATGGCGAAGCGGGTCTGCGAATCGAGCGCGCCGAACGGTTCGTCGAGCAAAAGTACATCGCGATGCATCGCGAGCGTCCGCATCAGGGCGACGCGCTGGCGCATGCCGCCGGACAGCGCGGAGGGGTAATGGTTGATGAAATCGCCAAGACCGTAGCGTCGGGCGAGCGCGACGCCCTCCTCGCGCTCCTTCCGGCTCGCGGTGCCCTTCAGCACCGCACCGAGCACGATATTGTCGAGAACGGTTCGCCAGGGCAGCAGCAGGTCCTTCTGCAGCATGTAGCCGACTTCGCCCGCCCGGCCGGTCACGTCGCGACCATCGATCGCGACACGGCCGCCACTCGGCGACAGCACGCCGGCGATGATGTTGAACATCGTGCTCTTGCCGCAGCCGGACGGCCCGACGACCGAGACGAACTCGCCCGCGGCGACGTCGAGATCGGTCGGGGCGAGCGCCATGGTCTCGCCGAAGCGCTGCATGACGGCCCGGAGAGCGAGCTTGGGGGGAGCGGCCTCGGTCATTGGGATCTCAACACCTCACATCACCGTGCAGCGTTCGCGGCCGAACCAGACGAGGTCCTCGACCTTGACCGGGATGCCGCCGCGCTCGGCGAACGGCTCGACCGCCCAGGCGCCCCACATCGCCGCGTCATTGCCGGCATCGATGAAGTTGTGCAGATAGGCGGCGCCGGCCGTGAGCGAATGGCCGATATTGCCGAGGAGGTCGAGCAGCACGAAGTCTTCGGCCACGAGAAGATCGTTGCAGAAGCCGAAGAGTTCCTTAGCCGGCATACCGGGACGGCAATAAGCGAGCGTCTTCGCGTGGATGCGCTCGAGATCGGCGAGCGCCTGCCGCGCCTCGGGCCAGTCGCCGAGCACGCGGCAGCGCGTGCAATCGCCCCAGTGGCCATCCGGCGTGATCGGATGGACATCGAGCATGAGAACGTCGCGCGCCGCGGCCTTCAACGGGCCGGGGCCCTTGGTCGGGAAACAGATGCGAGTGTTCTCGCCGAGCCCGACATTCGTGATCGTCCAGACATGCTCGACGCCGTTCTGGGCGAGAAAGTCGCTGACGACGAGGTCGATATCCTCCTCGCTGCTGCCCTCCTCCAGCGCGGAAAGCCCGACCGCGCAGGCCTGGCGGGCGAGCGCCTGTGCCCTTGCGAGGCCCGCAGGAGGCACATCCGAGACATCGGGACCCGGCTTGTAGCTCCAGGCCGGCACGATGCGCCTTGCTTTGATGGCTTCGGTCATGGCGACGCTCTCCTATCCGATTGGCGCCCCCGGCCGCCGCTCCGGCGGCCGGGGAACTTCGTTCTGTCAGGTGGTGGTCGCGCTACTTGGCGAGATAGGAATTGGTGAAGTAGGTCGTGGGCGCAGCGACCTCCTTCACGACGCCGAATTTGGTCAGCGCGGCGAGCAGCGACGACCAATCGGCCTCCTCGTTCACCATCAGATCATCGCCGAGCTTGCCGAACAACGGGATCGTGTCGGCCCATTGCTGGGTGATGTACTTCTCGTCAAACGCCTTGGCATAGAGCTCCTTGAAGGCCGCGACGCCCTCGGCCGGATGCTCGCTCGCATAGCGAATGCTCTTGTCGGTCGCGCGCAGGAAGGCCTTGGCCTGGTCGGGATGGGCCTTCAGCCAATCCTCGTTGGCGGCGAGCATGAAGATCGGCGTGTTGGGCACGCCGTGCTCGGTCGCCGGCAGGAAGGCGGCCTTCTGGTTACCGGCCGTCATCATCTCCGTGCCTTCGGCATTGGTGATGCCGGTGATCGCGTCGACCTTGTTCTGCAGCAGCAACGGCACGGTATCGTCGGCGGCCGCGACCATCTCGACATCGTCGAGCGTCAACTTGGCGTCGGCCAGCATCATGCCGAGCTGCGCCTTGGTCCAGGCGTCGTTGTAGATGCCGATCCGCTTGCCCTTGAGCTCCGCCACCGTCAGCGGCTTGCCCTCGGGGCTAATGATGCCCCAGTTGTTGCCGCGGCCATAGCGGCCGATCGCCGTGACCGGCGCCTGCTCGCCGCGAGCAAAGATGATATCCATCACCGTGGTGAAGGCGACGTCGGCGCGGCCGGTACCGAGATATTTCATCGTGTCGGCGACGGTCGGCGGCACGACGATCTCGATCTCGAGCCCCTCGTCGGCGTAGAAGCCCTTCTTTGAGCCGAGGATCCAGGGGATCCAGAAGCCGTCCGGCGTCGGCCATTCCTGCACGAAGGTGACCTTCGTCAGTTCTGCGGCGCTGGCGGGCGCCAGCGCGGCGGCAAATGTGCCGGCGACCACGAGGCCGGCCATCAGGGTACGTCTCGTCAGGGTCATGCTCATGTTGCGATCCTCTTCCTCTGGTTCAGTCCGGCGGGCGCCGTGCCTCTGCGGGCCAGTCGTTCCGCTGCATCGATGGTGGCTTCGAGCAGAACCGCGGCACCGGCAATCGATGCCGCGGGCTCGACAAATTCATGCTCGTTGTGGCTGATGCCGCCGCGGCACGGCACGAAGATCATCGCGGTCGGCGCGATGGCGGCGATCGCCAGCGCGTCGTGGAAAGCGCCCGAGACCATCCGGCGGACGGCGCGGCCTTGGCGGGAGGCCGCAGCCTCGACCGCATCGACCATCTCGGTATCGAAGGCGGTCGGCGGCGCGGCGAAGAGTGGCTCGACGGCGAGGCTGCAGCCATGGGCAATCGCCGCCTCGCGCATCACGGCCCGCACGCGCGCCTCCATGGCGGCCAGCCGATCGGCGCGCGGATGGCGCAGATCAAGCGTGCAGCGAGCCTCGCGCGCAACCGCATTGACCGAATCCGGCAACGATGAGAGGCGGCCGGCCGTCAACCTTGCATCGGCGTCTCCCGGCATGATCTCGTCCTGCAGCCGCGCCAGCGCAGCCACCAATGCGGCAACCGCGTCGCGGCGGGCGTCGAGCGGCGTGGTGCCGGCATGGCTGGTCTCGCCGGAAAGCGTCACTGCGAGCCATCGCGTGCCCTGGATCGCCTCGACCGCACCGATCGGAACGCCTGCCCGCTCGAGGATCGGCCCCTGCTCGATATGAAGTTCGAGATAGCCGGCGATCGGAAATCCGAGCGGCCGCTCGGCGGCCTCGGCCAGCGCGGCACGGGTCGCGGCCACCGCCTCGGCGAGGGGAACACCGGCCGCATCGCGCCCCTCGCCATCCGGCAGGGTGCCTGATGCGAAGGCGCGGGAGCCCATGGCGCCGGGCAGGAAGCGGCTGCCCTCCTCATTGGCCCAGACGACGAGTTCGACCGGCAGCGCGGTCGTGATCGCATGATCCTCCAGCGCCTCCAGCACCTCGAAAGCCGCCAGCGTTCCGAGTGCGCCGTCGAAGCGGCCGCCGGTCGGCTGACTGTCGAGATGGCTGCCGATCAGGAGCGGCGCGCCGGCTGCGTTGCCGCGACGGATGAAAAGATTGGCGATCGGATCCTGCGCGAGGGAGAAGCCACGCGCGGTGGCGAGCGCCGCCAGTTGGCCGCGGGCCGCCTGGTCGCCAGCCGAGAAGGCCGGCCGATCGACCCCGCCATTCTCGAGCCCGCCGATCGCCGCGAAGGCATCGAGCCGGGCGAGAAGCCGAGCACCGTCGACCGTGGCGGCCGTCACGGCGCACCGTCCCGACGCGCCGAGCAGCAACATGCCGGCTCGCACAGGATCGCAGCATGAAAGCATGTTGAAAGCGGCGACATCGCTCGTGCCCCCTGATAGGATGGAGGTCCGCCCTCCTCGCCCCCGGCTCGGCCTGACCTGCCGGCATAATTCAAGACACTTGAACGCTTGTCAATGCGCTTGCGAAAGTCGTCCGGCGAGGCGAGACTGCGAGAAAGCCGGCGCGTCGGCCGGCCGATGAATGCGATTGGAATGACGATGACGAAGCGGGCGATGGCTGTCGAGGACTCAGCCCCCACGGCCGAGATGCGGCTCGGCATGCGCCTGCGACTGGCGCGCCAGATCCGCGGGATGACGCTGAAGGCGCTGGCCGAGGCCGCAAGCTGCTCCGAGAGCCTCCTGTCCAAGATCGAGAACGGCAAGGCCTCGCCCTCGCTGCCGATGCTGCATCGGATCGTCCAGGTGCTCGAGACCAATATCGGCTGGATGTTCGAGGAAATCGACGGCGAGGAAGGCATCATCTTCCGCGCCGGCGCCCGGCCGCTGATCGCGCTCGACCCACTGCGCCAAGGCGACGGCATCACGCTCGAACGCGTCATTCCCTATTCGCCGGGCCACCTGCTCCAGTGCAACATCCACCATATCGAGGCCGGCGGGGAGAGCGCAGGGCCGATCCGCCATGTCGGCGAGGAGGTCGGTTATGTCATCTGCGGCGAGATCGAGCTCAGCGTGGGCGAACGGAACTTCCATTTGAAGCCCGGCGACAGTTTCGTGTTCGAATCGGAGCTGCCGCATCACTACCGCAACGTGGGCAGCGAGCGGGCGAGCATCTTCTGGGTCAACACGCCACCGACCTTCTGAACCTCATTCAAGCGACTTGACAACGCGCGGACTTTCTTGACTTCTTGCGCGTCGATCAAGCGGAGACAAGCGGCATGGCACGGCTCAAGGTTCTGTTGGCGGGCGAATCCTGGGCGTCGTCAGCGACCCATTTCAAGGGGTTCGACCAGTTCAATTCGGTCACCTTCCACACCGGCGCCGATCCGTTGCTGGCGATCCTGCGCGACCGCGGCTTCGAGGTCACCTTCATGCCCTCGCATGAGGCGCAGCGCGACTTTCCGCAGAGCGCCGCCGCGCTCGCCGCCTATGACGCGGTGATCCTCTCCGATATCGGCGCCAACACGCTGCTGCTGCATCCCGACACCTGGCTCAATTCCAAGCGGACGCCGAACCGCCTCGCCGCGCTCCGGGACTATGTGGCCGAAGGCGGCGCATTGCTGATGTTCGGCGGCTATCTGAGCTTCCAGGGCATCAACGGCTCGGCGCGCTACCGCGGTACCGCGGTCGAAGCGGTGCTGCCGGTGAGCTGCCATCCCTATGACGACCGCGTCGAGGTGCCGGAAGGCTTCACGCCGGTGGTGACCGGCGCCGCCGATCATCCGATCCTCGCCGGTCTCGCCGGCGAATGGCCGCCGCTGCTCGGCTTCAACGAGGTGATCCCGAAGGCCGATGCCGAGGTGCTCGCCACGGTCTCGACCGAGTATGGCGCGCTGCCGCTGCTGGCGACTGGCCACTACGGCAAGGGGCGCAGCGTCGTCTGGACCTCGGATGTCGGCCCGCATTGGCTGCCGCCGGAATTCGTTGCCTGGGACGGCTATGGCAAGCTGTTCGAACAGATGATCACCTGGGCCGCCGCCAAAGGCTGACGCGCCCGCCCAACCCCGGAGCCGCCGATGCCCGCCACCCGCGTCAAGGAAGCGCCGCTGACCGTGGCGTCGATCCAGATGGAGCCGCTGATCGGGGCGGTCGAGCACAATCTCGCGCGCTCGATCGCGCTGATCGAGGCGGCAGCGGAAAAGGGCGCGAAGCTCGTCGTGCTGCCCGAGCTCTGCAACACCGGCTATGTCTTCGAAAGCCGGGCCGAGGCGCGCGCTCTGGCCGAGCCGATCCCGGACGGTCGCTCCACCCAGGCCTGGATCGAGACGGCCCGGCGCCTCGACCTCCACATCGTCGCCGGCATTACCGAGCGCGACGGCGCGCTGCTCTACAATTCAGCCGTCATCATCGGGCCGGAGGGGCTCATCGGTCGCTACCGCAAGGTGCATCTCTGGGGCGACGAGGCGCTGCATTTCGCGCCGGGCAATCTCGGCTTTCCGGTGTTCGACACGCCCTTCGGCCGGATCGGCTGCCACATCTGCTACGATTGCTGGTTCCCCGAGAGCTTCCGCCTCGCCGCGCTGCAGGGCGCCGAGATCGTCTGCGTCCCGACCAACTGGGTGCCGATCCCGGGGCAGGATCCGAAGCGTGAGGCGATGGCCAACATCATCGTCATGGGCGCCGCCCATTCCAACTCGGTCTTTGTCGTCTGCGCCGACCGGATCGGCACCGAGCGTGGCCAGCCCTTCATCGGCCAGAGCCTCATCGTCGGCCACACCGGCTGGCCTGTCGCCGGCCCGGCGAGTTCCGACCGCGAGGAAATCCTGATCGCGACGGTCAATCTGGCCGATGCCCGGCGCAAGCGGAACTGGAACGATTTCAACCAGGTCATGCGTGACCGCCGCCGCGACGTCTATGACGAGATGCTCGGCAGCGGGCTCGCGCCCGGCTGGTACTGAGCGGGCTTCCGATCCCCATGGACTTTCGAGGGTGCTGGCCGCTAGGGTCCGCATCTGATTGGGATGGGGTGCGCCGAGGCGCCGTGCCGGACCAGCGGAGTGGCGGAGCAGCGCGAGAATGGTATCGTCTGAGAGGCTCGAGGACGCATCGCGGGCTGCCTGGCTCTATTACGTCGCCGAAAACACGCAGGACCAGATCGCCCAGAAGCTCGGCGTCTCGCGCCAGGCAGCGCAGCGTCTGGTTTCGCTCGCGGTTGCGGAAGGCCTGGTGAAGGTCCGCATCGATCATCCCATCGCCGCCTGCCTCGAACTTGCGCGGCAGCTGACCGACCGCTTCCAGCTCAGCCATTGCGAAATCGTGCCGGCCGATCCGGCAGCGCCCGGCGCGCTCGGCGGCATCGCCCGCGCCGCCGCGGCCGAGATGGAGCGCTGGCTATCGCGCACGCCGCCGCTGGTGATGGCGATCGGCACCGGCCGTTCGCTGCAGGCCTCGGTCGACCAGATGCTGCATATCGACTGCCCGCAGCACCGCGTCGTCTCGCTGACCGGCTCGATCCTGCCCGACGGCAGTACCTCGCATCACAGCGTGATCTATTCGCTCGCCGGCCGGATCAGCGGCGCGACATTCCCCCTGCCCTTCCCGGTCGTCGCCTCCTCGAGCGAGGAGCGGAAGACCCTGCACGGCCAATCGATGATCCGGCCGACGCTCGCTCTCGCCGAACGGGCGGAGGTAACCTTCATCGGCATCGGCGACATGGCGCGCGACGCGGCCATGGTTCTCGACGGCTTCATCAGCACCGCGGAGCAGGCGGAGCTCGAAGCCTCCGGCGTCATCGGCGAGATCATCGGCTGGGCGTTCGATGCCGATGGCCGCATTCTCGACATCCCGACCAACAAGCGCATCGCCTCGGCCCCCGTTCCCGACCGTGACCGCGGCCTCGTCATCGGCATCGCCGCTGGCGCCCGCAAGCGCGCGGCGATCCACGCCGCCCTCGCCGGCCGTCTCGTCAATGGCCTCGTCACCGACGAGGCGATGGCGCGGATGCTGCTCGACCGCTGACGCCGCCGCCAAGACCCGATTTCCTGCCGCCGCATGCTGCAGCGCATGATCGAATTTCGTTGACCGCGCTCGCCCTATTGTGAGTATTTTCCCTTTCATTGGGCAATTGCCCGATACAGGGAGGATGCAATGAAACTCAATCGACACCTTGCGGGCATTGCCTCGCTGGTCGCGATCGCAGCGGCTGGACCGGCTCTGGCCGAGACCACGCTCACCATCGCGACCGTCAACAATGGCGACATGGTCCGTATGCAGGGCCTGACGGACGACTTCACCAAGGCCAATCCGGACATCAAGCTGCAGTGGGTCACGCTCGAGGAGAACGTGCTCCGCCAGAAGGTCACGACGGACATCGCCACCAAGGGCGGACAGTTCGACGTGCTCACGATCGGCACCTATGAGGTTCCGATCTGGGCGAAGAATGGCTGGCTGGTGCCGCTCGACAATCTCGGCGCCGACTACAACGTCGACGACCTGCTGCCGGCGATCCGCTCGGGCCTGTCGGCCGATGGCAAGCTCTACGCCGCGCCGTTCTACGGCGAGTCGAGCTATGTCATGTACCGCAAGGACCTGATGGAGAAGGCAGGGCTCACGATGCCCGACAAGCCGACCTGGGAGTTCATCCGCCAGGCGGCCGACAAGATGACCGACCGCGCCAACGGCATCAACGGCGTCTGCCTTCGTGGCAAGGCCGGCTGGGGCGAGAACATGGCGTTCCTGACCGCGATGTCGAATTCGTTCGGCGCGCGCTGGTTCGACGAGAAGTGGCAGCCGCAGTTCGACCAGCCGGAATGGAAGAACACGCTGCAGTTCTATGTCGACCTGATGAAGTCGGCCGGCCCCGCCGGCGCTTCCTCGAACGGCTTCAACGAGAACCTGACGCTGTTCCAGCAGGGCAAGTGCGGCATGTGGATCGATGCCACGGTCGCCGGCTCGTTCGTGACCGACCCGAAGGCCTCGACCGTCGCCGACAAGGTCGGCTTCGCTCTCGCCCCCGACAACGGTCTCGGCAAGCGCGGCAACTGGCTCTGGGCCTGGTCGCTGGCGGTTCCCGCCGGTTCGGCCAAGACGGAAGCCGCCGAGAAGTTCATCGGCTGGGCAACCTCGAAGCACTATTCCGAGCTCGTCGCCGGCAAGGAAGGCTGGGCCAACGTTCCTCCGGGCACGCGCACCTCGCTCTACAAGAACGCCGACTACCTGAAGGCGGCACCGTTCGCCCAGATGACGATCGATTCGATCAACACGGCCGATCCGACGCATCCGACCGTGAAGCCGGTGCCCTATACCGGCGTGCAGTTCGTCGCGATCCCTGAATTCCAGGGCCTCGGCGACACCGTCGGCCAGATCTTCTCGGCGGCCCTCGCCGGGCAGTCGAGCGTCGAGGATGCGCTCGGCAAGGCGCAGGACGTCGCGACCCGCACCATGACCAAGGCCGGCTACATCAAGTAGTCCAACGCCACCCGTGTCCGGGGCCTCGGCCCCGGGCACGCCCTCGACGGGACGGCGGGACTTCCCGCCAGAGTTCCGGCCGGATCGCGGCCGGCTCACCGCCGAGACATCCTCGCAAGACAAGAACAGGGCTGGGGAGAGGCAGGCAATGGCCGCGACCGTCAATACGCGCAAGCTGGCGCGTTCCATGCTCATGCCGGCAGTCGTCATCCTCTTCATCTGGATGATCGTGCCGCTGCTGCTGACGATCTGGTACTCATTCCAGAACTACAACCTGATCAATCCGGCCAATGCCGGCTTCGCAGGCTGGTCGAACTACAAGTACTTCCTGACCGATCCCGCCTTCTTCCAGGCCTTCGCCAATACGCTGATCCTCACTCTGTCGGTGCTGGCGATCACCGTCATCGGCGGCATCCTGCTCGGGCTCCTGCTCGACCAGTTCATCTATGGCCAGGGCATCGTCCGCATTCTCGTCATCTCGCCGTTCTTCATCATGCCAACCGTCGCGGCGCTGGTGTGGAAGAACATGCTGATGAATCCGAACTACGGCATCTTCGCCTATATCGCGACGCGGCTCGGCTTCTCCCCCGTGGCGTGGCTCGAAAGCTTCCCGCTTCTGTCGATCATCCTGATCGTCGCCTGGCAATGGCTGCCTTTCGCGACGCTCATCCTGCTGACCGCGCTGCAGTCGCTCGACGAGGAGCAGAAGGAGGCGGCCGGCATGGACGGCGCCAATTTCGCCAGCCTCTTCGTCTATATCACGCTGCCACATCTCGCGCGCGCCATCACGGTCGTGATCCTGATCGAGACGATCTTTCTCTTGTCGGTGTTCGCCGAGATCCTGGTCACCACGAGCGGCGGCCCCGGCTATGCCTCCACCAACATCGCCTATCTGATCTATCACCAGGCCCTGCTCGATTATGACGTCGGCGGCGCCTCCGCGGGCGGCGTGGTGGCGGTGATCCTCGCCAACATCGTCGCCATTTTCCTCGTCCGCCTTGTCGGCAAGAACCTCGACGCGTGAGGAGAGAGAGCCCATGGCCCGCGCTATCAGCCGCAAGAAGAAATGGACCTTCACGATCCTCGCCTGGATCGTGGCGCTGATCCTGTTCTTCCCGATCCTGTGGACCTTCCTGACCGCCTTCAAGACCGAAGGTGACGCGATCCTGTTCCCGCCAGCCTTCCTGCCGCCGCACTGGACGCTGGAGAATTTCGTCGAGGTCCAGACACGGTCGAACTACTTCAAGCACTTCTTCAATTCGGTGGTGATCTCGGTCGGCTCGACCCTGATCGGCCTCATCATCGCGGTACCCGCCGCCTGGTCCATGGCGTTCTCGCCGACCAAGCGGACCAAGGACATCCTGATGTGGATGCTCTCGACCAAGATGATGCCGGCGGTCGGCGTGCTCGTGCCGATCTATCTCATCTTCAAGAATCTCGGCCTGCTCGATTCGCTCGCCGGCCTCACCGGCATCCTGATGCTGATCAACCTGCCGATCATGGTGTGGATGCTCTACACCTACTTCCGCGAGATCCCGATCGACATCCTCGAGGCCTCGCGCATGGACGGCGCCTCGCTCTGGAAGGAGATCGTCTATGTGCTGCTGCCGATGGCAATCCCGGGCATCGCCTCGACGCTCCTGCTCAACGTCATCCTCGCCTGGAACGAGGCGTTCTGGACGCTGAACCTTTCGGCGGCCGACGCGGCGCCCCTGACGACCTTCATCGCATCCTATTCGAGCCCCGAGGGCCTGTTCTGGGCGAAGCTGTCCGCGGCCTCGACGCTCGCGATCGCGCCGATCCTGATCCTCGGCTGGTTCAGCCAGAAGCAATTGGTGCGCGGCATGACGTTCGGCGCAGTGAAATAGGACGAGGGGAGAGAAGATATGGGCAAGATCGTCCTGGAAGGCGTCGAGAAACACTTCGGCGACGTCAAGGTTATCTCCAATGTCAGCCTCACGGTCGAGGATGGCGCCTTCGTGGTCTTTGTCGGCCCGTCGGGCTGCGGCAAGTCCACGCTGCTCCGGCTGATCGCCGGACTTGAAGACGTCACGGCCGGCAAGATCCTGATCGACGACGTCAATGTCGTCGACCTGCCGCCGGCGAAACGCGGCCTCTCGATGGTGTTCCAATCCTATGCGCTCTATCCGCATATGAGCGTACGCGGAAATATCGGCTTCGGCCTCAAGATGGCCGGCCTGCCGAAGGCCGAGATCGCGGAGAAGGTCGAGGCCGCCGCCGCGACGCTGAACCTCACGCCCTATCTCGACCGCAAGCCGCGCATGCTCTCCGGTGGACAGCGACAGCGCGTCGCGATCGGCCGCGCCATCGTGCGCCAGCCGAAGGGCTTCCTCTTCGACGAGCCGCTCAGCAATCTCGACGCGGCCCTGCGCGTCAACATGCGCATCGAGATCGCGCGGCTGCAGAAGAGCCTTGCGACCACCGCCATCTACGTCACGCATGATCAGGTCGAGGCCATGACCATGGCCGACAAGATCGTGGTGCTGAATGCCGGCTCGGTGGAGCAGGTCGGCTCGCCGCTCGAACTCTACGAGCGGCCGGCCAATCTCTTCGTCGCCGGCTTCATCGGCTCGCCGAAGATGAACCTCGTCGGCGGCGCGACGGCGGAGCCCTATGGCGCCGCGACGATCGGCATCCGGCCTGAGCATCTCGGCGTAGCGCGCGAGGGCGGCGGCTGGGCTGGCACGGTCAGCGTCGCCGAGCATCTCGGCAGCGACACCTTTCTTTATGTCGATGTGCCGGGCGTCGGCCTCGTGACGGCGCGGACGCAGGGCGAAGTCGCCTTCAAGGCGGGCGAGCGCGTGATGCTGCAGCCTGACCCGGCGCGGCTGCATCGCTTCGACCGCAACGGACAGGCGATCCGGAACTGACGAGCGCCTGGCATCGGCACGGTTGAATGTCGGCGCGCGGGCATGGATGATCCGCCCCGCCCGACGTGGCGAAGAATCGAGAAGCGAGAAGAAGAGCGGCCATGGCGATCAAGCTGTCGACCACCACCCTGCCCCAGATCGCCGCCAAGGCGCGCGTGCCGAACTATGACCGCGCCGCACTGCGCGCCGGCATCCTGCATTTCGGCATCGGCAATTTCCACCGCGCCCACCAGGCCGCCTATCTCGACGACCTCTTCTCGACCGGCCGCGACCTCGATTTCGCGCTCATCGGCACCGGCGTCACCGAGCATGATGGTCGGATCGCCGGCCTCCTCGCCGGGCAGGACCTCCTGACGACGCTGGTGGAACAGGAGGCGACGAGTTCGCTCGCCCGCGTCACCGGCTCGATGATCGCGACGATCACGCCCGAGAACCGCGAGCAGATCCTGGCGACGCTTGCTGATCCCGCGATCCGCATCGTCTCGCTCACCGTGACCGAAGGCGGCTATTTCATCAACGCCGCCACAGCGGCCTTCGACCCCGAGCATCCGCAGATCGTCGCCGATGCCGCGGATCCCGACCACGCGAAGACAGTCTTCGGACTGATCATCGCCGGGCTCAGGCGGCGCCGCGATGCCGGCATCGTCCCGTTCACGGTGATGTCCTGCGACAACCTTCCGCATAATGGCGCGGTGACGCGCAACGCCGTCACCGGCCTCGCCGCGCTTTCGGACCCGGGTTTCGCCGCCTGGATCAAGGCGAATGTCGCCTTCCCGAACGGCATGGTCGACCGGATCACGCCAGCGACGGGCGAGCGCGAGAAGAAGCTCCTCGCCGACGAATTCGGCATCGAGGATGCCTGGCCGGTGTTCTGCGAGGATTTCCGGCAATGGGTGCTGGAGGATAACTTCCCGGCCGGCCGGCCTCGGCTCGAAGCGGTCGGCGTCCAGTTCGTGCCGGATGTCACGCCGTTCGAGATGATGAAGATCCGCATCCTCAATGGCGGCCATGCGGTGATCGCCTATGCCGGCGGACTGCTCGACATCCATTTCGTGCATGAAGCGATGGAGCATCCGCTCGTCGCCGGCTTCCTCGAGAAGATCGAGACCGAGGAGATCGTGCCGGTCGTCCCGCCCGTGCCCGATACCGACACGAGCGCCTATTTCGAGCTGATCAAGCGCCGCTTCGCCAATCCGAAGATCGGCGACACCATCCGCCGTCTCTGCCTTGACGGCTCGAACCGGCAGCCGAAATTCATCATCCCGACTATCGCCGACCGCCTCGCCGCCGGCCTTTCGATCACCGGCCTCGCGCTCGAATCGGCGCTCTGGTGCCGCTACTGCTTCGGCATCACCGACAGCGGCGCCACCATCGCCCCGAACGATCCGAACTGGGAGCGGCTGACCGCGCAGGCGGCGCTCGCCAAGGGCGATCCGCTCGCCTGGCTGGCGATGCGCGACATCTATGGCGCCGTCGGCGAGAATGCGACCTTCCGCGCCGCCTTCAGCGAGGCACTGGGCGCACTCTGGACAGACGGGACAGCAGCGACGCTTTCGCGCTATCTCGCGCGCTGACGCGGGGAGCCGGACACGTGGCCAAGGCCGGGCTGGTGATCCTCGACTGCGACGGCGTCGTCGTCGACAGCGAGCCCGTCGCCATCGCCGCGCTCGCGGAATTCCTGCAGGGCATCGGCCTGCCGGTGGCCGAGGACTATGTCTATCGTCATTTCCTCGGCCGCAGCTGGACGACTGTGACGGCCCTGCTTGCCCGCGACTACCAGATCCGCCTCTCCAACGAGGAGGTCGAGGCCTACAAGGAATTACTGTTCGAGCGCATCCGCACCCGCGTGACGCCGATGCCGGGCGTTGTCGAGGCGGTCGAGGCGCTCGATCGTCCCGTCTGCATCGCCTCGTCCAGCACGCCGGAGCGGCTGGCGGTCGCGCTCGGCAAGGCCGGGCTTGCCGAGCGGTTTGCCGGTCATGTCTACAGCGCATCCCTGGTCAAGAACGGCAAGCCGGCGCCCGATCTCTTCCTCCATGCCGCCGCGGCGATGGGTCATGCGCCCGCGGATTGCCTCGTCGTCGAGGACAGCCCCGCCGGCATCACCGCCGGCATCGCGGCCGGCATGACCGTCGCGGCCTTCCTCGGCGGCTCGCATATCGGGCCGGGCAAGCTCCGGCCGCTGGCGCTGGCACTCGACCCGCCGATCGTCTTTGACCGGATGGCCGACTTTCCCGCGGTGCTCGCGCGCTTCGACGCGATCCGCGCGGCTCAGACGGGGCGCGCGACGCCGCCATAATTGGCGGCGAGACCCTTGGCGAAGGTCTCGGCCATCTCCTCAGCCGTGAGCAGCACCGGGCCGCCGATCAGGAGCGTGTTGTAATATTGCCGGGCGATGGTCTCGAGCTCGACCGCCCGCCACATCGCATTGGCCAGATCGCGGCCGGTCGCGATCGCGCCGTGATTGGCGAGCAGCACCGCCGAGCGCCCCTCCATCGCCTTGAGCACGTTCAGCGACAATTGCTCGGTGCCATAGGTCGCGTAATCAGCGCAGCGGACGTCGTCGCCACCGAAGACCGCGATCATGTAGTGGCAGGCGGGGATCGACCGGCGGGTCATCGCGAGGCTGGTGCAATAGGTCGGATGGGCGTGCACGATGGCCCCGACCTCGGGCCGCGCCCGCATGATGTCGAGATGGAAGCGCCATTCGGTGGAGGGCGGCTTCGGGCCTTCCCAGGCACCGTAATCCGCGCCGAGCGACATCGAGACGATCTCCTCCGGGGGCATCCGGTCATAGGGGATCGAGGTCGGCGTGATCAGCATCCGGTCCTCGAACCGGACCGAGATATTGCCGGAAACGCCTTGGTTGAGGCCGTTCCCGTTCATCCGCAGGCAGTGAGCGATGATGTCGCGGCGGATGTCGAATTCGGTCATCGGGAGGGATCTTTGCTGGCGGGGACGATCTCCCCCGCTCTTTGCCGGGCGGAGAGCACCGGGTCAACGGCCGCGTTGGCGATCGGGCCGCCGCCGGCGCGACCGACTGCCCGCAAATCGGGCTCGCCTCGCCGCGCGGCGTCGGTTATTGCCGAGGCGAAAGAGCTGCGCCGGAGCCTTGCCGGCGCGCCATCCATTCGCCCCGAGGGTAGCGCCGCATGGCTGCAGCCGATCTCATCATCCGCAACGCGCGCGTCATCGCCGGCGACCGGGAATTCCATGGCGGCGCGGCCATTGCCGGCGGCGTGATTACCGCCGTGTTCGAAGGCGACAGCACGTCGAGCGCCACGGAGACGATCGACGCCGGCGGTCTCGTGCTGATGCCGGGCCTCGTCGATGCGCATGTGCATTTCTCCGAGCCTGGCCGCGGCCATTGGGAGGGCTTCGAAACCGGCAGCCATGCTGCGACGGCCGGTGGCATCACAACCTTCGTCGAGATGCCGCTCAACGCCCATCCGCCGACCGTCGATGCCGCAGCCCTGGCGCTGAAGCAGGCGGCGGCACGCGTCAGCATCACCGACTATGCGCTCTGGGGCGGTTTCGTCGACGACAACCGCGCCGATCTCGCCGCGCTGCACGCTGGCGGCGTCGTCGGGTTCAAGGCGTTCATGTGCACGGCTACCGATTTTCCGCGCATCGATGCCACACTGATGCGAGACGGCATGGAGGCGATCGCCAGCTTCGGCTCGTTCCTGGCGCTCCATGCCGAGGACGATGCGATGACCGGGCAACTGACCGCGACGCTCCGCGCGGCAGGACGCACCGACCGCGCCGCCTGGGGCGAGGCGCGGCCGATCGCAGCCGAACTCGCGGCCATCGACACCGCGATCACGCTCGCCGAGCAAACCGGAGTGCGGCTCCACATCGTGCATGTTTCCTCCGCCGCGGGCATCGACCGGATCAGTGCCGCCAAGGCGCGCGGCGTCCGCGTGAGCTCGGAAACCTGCCCGCATTACCTCTTCTTCGACGAGCGTGATCTCGAACGGATCGGGCCGCTGGCCAAATGCGCGCCGCCGCTCCGCACGCCTTCAGAGCGCGAGGCGCTCTGGGACCGCGTGCTGGCCGGGGCCGTCGACGTGATCGCTTCCGACCACTCACCCTGCCTGATCGAGGAAAAGACGGCCGGCGACGCCGATATCTTCAAGGCCTGGGGCGGCATTTCCGGGCTGCAGTCGACGCTTCCGGTACTCTTGACCGAAGGGCCGAAGCGCGGCCTCGCACTCACCGACATCGTCAGGATGTGCGCGACCAATCCGGCGCAGCTGTTCGGCCTCGCCCCGCAGAAGGGCGCCATCGCGGTCGGCGCCGATGCCGACGTCGTGCTGGTCGACCCGGACGCGGAGACCGTGCTCGCCGCCTCCGATCTCCACTACCGCAATCCGCACAGCGCCTATGTTGGCGCGACGTTCACGGGCGCCGTGAAACGAACGATCAGCCGCGGCGAGACCATCTTCCAGGATGGTGCGATTACGGCAGCGAAAGGTCGCGGCCGTCGTCTCGACGGGCCTGGCCGCAGCCGCTGAGGCAAGCAAGCGGCGCGGTCAGCCGATTTTCAGCACGCCGAGCTGTTCATAGACCGAGAGCCCGTCCCACATCGACCAGCACTCGACGATGCGGCCACCCGCGACGCGGAAGAGGTCCATCCCGGTCATGGTGATGCGCTTGCCGGTCGCCGCGACGTCGCCATAGGGCCCGACATGCAGCCCGGACGTCGTCCAATGCAGCACGACGCGGTCACCCTCCGCGACGAGATGCTCGATCCGCGTCTCGATCTCCGTGAAGGCGCCGAAATAGCGGGTCACGTCCTGGCGCACGACATCGACGGCCGTGCCCTCGAAATCGGTCATGTGCACGACGGCCGCCGGGTCCCAGTAGCGGTCGATGGCGCCCTGGTCGCCGTCGCGCCAGAGGGCATTGTGATAGGCGGCGACGATACCGCGGTTCTCTTCCGCACTCACAGTTTCGGTCATGGCGGTCAGGTTCCCGGCGTCAGCTGCATCGAGGCGGTAAGCTTGGCACGGATATAGTCCCCGGCCGTGACCGGCTCGAACAGCGGCGGATGCTCCGCGTCGGTGCAACTCGGCAGGCAGGCGACTTCCGAGCCCTCGTTCGGCCCGGTGAAGGCGACCATCGACAGCCGCCGCGTCGATCCGGTCAGGCCGCGATCCGGATTGGAGACGCGGTGCAGCGTCGAGCGCCAGCGATTGTTGGTCCAGCGGGCCATGAGGTCGCCGACATTGATGACGAAGGAATCCGGCACGACTCCGGCCTCCTTCCATTCACCATCGGAATCCTTGATCTGCAGCCCGCCCGGCGCCGTGTCCTGGCGCAGGATCGTCAGCGCGCCATAGTCGTGATGCTCGCCATAGCGCATCTGGCCGGGCCGCGGCGGCTCGACCTGATCAGGGTAGTTGACGAAGCGGAGCACGAGCGCCGGATCGCTGTAGGCGGCAGCGAAATGGTCCTCCGGCAGGTCGAGCGCCAGCGCCGAGAGCTTCGCGAGATGATCCGTCAGCGTGACCATCGCCGCCGTCCAGTCCTTCACGAGACCGGTAAGGCGCGGTGGCTCGGCGGGCCAGATATTGGCGGCCTCGGACGCGGCCCGATGCGGCGCCGAGAAGACCAGCGCCTCGCAGAGATCCGGCGGGGTTTCGCCCGACAGCGTCTTGGCGACGCTCTCGATGCCGACGGGCAGATAGCCGCGGCCCTTGGTCTGCTCCGGCGGGATATAGCCCGCCTTGACGGCATAAGGCTCGCCGAAGAATTCGGTGACGGCGTCGTAGAGGTTTCCAGCGAGCGTTTCCGGCACGCCGTGGCCGACGATGACGGCAAAGCCGGTCGTTTCGAACGCTTCGCCGAAAGCGCGCGCGACACGCCGGCGCGCAACGGCGTCGCCGTGAATGAACGGCTCGATATCGACGATGGCGAGCTTCATCGGGGCCATGGCAACTCCTCCCTCCGGCGCCCGTTCAGGGCAGATAGTCGAGTGAATAGACGGCCTTGTAGTCGGTGTCGGCGGGGTAGACGCCCGACGCGACCATCGTGTCGAAGAAGTCCTTCCAGCGGGCGTCGGTCATGGTGCCGATCTTGCCGCCGGCCGCATCGCCGCCTGCGACGAGACCGCGATCCTCCATCTGCTTGACCTTGAAATCGAACAGTTCGGCGGTGTGATCCGGATTGGCCGCCATCACCGCCTTCATCGCGGCAGCATAATCACCGCTGACGCAGAGCCGGTAGCCCTCGGCCGTCGCCTTGACGAAGGCCTTGACCGCGTCCTTGTGCGCCTCGATCCAGGCCTTGGTGCCGAAGATCGTCGAGGCATAGTTCTGGTAGCCGTAATCGGCGAGCAGGATGCTCACCGGCGGCTCCTTCATCTCCTTGCCGAGCAGCAGCGCATCCTCGGTGATATAGCCCTGCTGGACTGCCGTGGGATCGGCCAGGAACGGCGCCGCCGAATAGGTGTAGGGACGGATATCCTCGTCCGAGAAGCCGTATTTGGTCTTGAGGAACTGCCAGAACTCGAACTGCGAGAACTTGGCGATCATCACCTTGCGGCCCTTGAGATCGGCGAGCGTGGAAACACCCTGCCCCGCATGGGCGACCAGCGTCTGCGGATCCTTCTGGAAGAAGGCGGCGATCGTTTCGGCGGCGACACCTTCCTTCAGCAGATTGAAGGTCGTGAAGCTCGAGCCCATCCCGAGATCGAGCTTGCCGGCAGCGACGCTGAGCGGAACGTTCTTGTCGGGCCCGCCCGGCTCAAGCGTCACGTCGAGACCGGCCGCTTCATAGAGGCCTTTCTCCTTGGCTTCATAGAAGCCGCAATGCTCGGCCTCCGGCAGCCAGTTGAGACCGAAGCGGATGGTCTCCGCGGCGCGCACGGGCGAGACGGAAAGCGCAGCCGCCAATGAACCGATGAGCAAGGCGGCGGCGGGCAGGGAGGAGAACAGCGCGCGCATGACAACCTTTCGCGAGGGAGGAAGCTCGGATCGCCATTGGAGCGCCCGCCTCCGTTGCGTTCCAGCGTCTTTTTCCGGTCGCTGCGTGCGCTTTCGAAGTACGATGCATCGTTCGCGGGCAGTCCGGGCGGCTTGCGAACACTTGCTGGGCAGGAGGCGCCGATGCTGCATGCACGCATGCTTCGCTATCTCGACGAGGTGGTTCGTGCCGGCTCGATTCGACAGGCCGCCGAGCGGCTTCATGTCTCGGCGTCCTCGATCAACCGCCAGATCATCGCGCTCGAGGAGGAGATGGGGACGCCGATCTTCCATCGCCTGCCGCGGAAGCTGCGCCTCACGGCGGCTGGCGAATTGCTGATCGCGCATATCCGCGACACGCTGAAGCAATATGACAGGCTGCAGACGCGGCTCGAGGAGTTGAAAGGCGTGCGCGGCGGCCAGATCCGCATTGCGACCATGCATGGCATCGCTGGAGGCGTTCTCCGGCCGATCATAGCCAATTTCAGGCGCGACCATCCGGGGGTCTCGGTGACGCTGAGCGCGCACGGCGTCGACGGCGTCGTCGAAGCTCTGCTGTCCGGCGAGGCGGATCTCGGTCTCGGCTATCGCTTGCCCGACAATCCGAACCTCGTCGCGACCGCGGTCTTCCCGACGCGCATGGGTGCGGTCGTGTCGCCGGCGCATCCGCTGGCGCTGCGCTCGCCGGTTCGGCTCTCGGACTGCCTCGACTATCCGATCGTGCTCGCCGACGAGAGCATGACCATCCATCGCCTGATCACCGACGGCTTCGCCCGCGCCGGCCTCGACTTCAAGCCGGACTTCCTGTCGAACTCGGTCGAATTCATGAAGGCGATGGCGCGCTCGCGCGAGGCGGTGACGTTCCTGTCGCGCATCGACGTCGCCGAGGACCAGCGCGAAGGCGCCCTCGTCTTCGTGCCGATCCAGGGCCATTACATCCGCCGCCAGGAACTCACCATGGCCCGACCGGCGCATGGCACGGCAAGCGACCCGGCCGTAAGCCTGATCGAGGAAGAGATCAGCGCCGCGCTGCGGCTCATCGAGGACGAGACGCTCCCGGCAACCGATCTGCCGCTCTAGGCGCGAGCGTAGCCTCGCAGCATGTTTTTCCGCGCAGACCGTTGCCTTTCGGCGCACGCCTCAGCCGAGTGGGCAAGCTGGGCCGGGTTTTGGGCCCGGAATTGGAAGATTGTTCCGCAATGAAGCTCAAAAAGCAGGCGCCCTTGGCGTGCCCCGACCGAATGATGAAGGATCGGGCATTGGTCGCCCAGAAATCGGCCTGTTCAGCGGACGACCGGCAGTCCTAACCTTTGCCGAGCAAGCGCAGGGGGACCGGCAATGAATCCGTTCAAGCTGTTCATGGCGGCAGGCGCCGCCGCAATCATGAGCCTTTCCGCCGGCCTTTCCGCGGCGGCGGCCGAACAACTGCACATCGCCGGCGTCGTATCGGGCGGCGTCGAAAGCGCCTGGGACCGGGCGTTCATGGAATCGATCAAGCGGGTCGCGGCGGCGAAGCCCTACGGCCTCGACATCACTTTCGACTTCACCGAGAACGTTCAGTACGATCAGGCCGAGCAGGTCTACCGAACCTATGCCGAGAGCGGCAAATACGACATCATCTTCGGCGATGGCGGCTATGCCGACGCCGTCGAACAGGTGATGGGCGATTATCCCGATACGCTGTTCGTCGTGTCCGGCTCCGGCAACAAGCCGCTCGGCAAGAACGGATACCTCGTCTATCTGCATCTGCACGAGCCGGCTTATCTCCTCGGGCTGCTCGCTGGCGAGATGAGCAAGTCCAAGGTCGTCGGCGTGATCGGCACATTCCCGGCCGACGACGCCAACGACCAGATCAACGCCTTCTTCCGCGGAGCCAAGTCGGTCGATCCGGCGATCAAGGGCAAGGTCACCTTCATCCAGAGCTGGTACGATCCGCCGAAATCGACCGCCGCGACCGTGGCGCAGGCCGCCGCCGGCGCCGACTACATCTATCAGCTCGCCCCCGCCTTCGAAGGCTGCGTGCAGAAGAAGATCGGCTGCTTCGGCAATTTCGCCGACATGAGCGACAGCGCGCCGGAGGTGATCGTCACCTCCTCGACGGCCGAGTGGGATCCGCTGGTCAACTATGTGATCGACCAGTGGAAGGCGAAGAAGGACAGCGGCAAGCCCTATGACGCCCCGCTCGAGCCGGTCTGGTTCGGCATGGCGAAGGGCGGCCTCGACATCGCGCCCTACCACGCCTGGGACGACAAGATCCCGGCCGACGTGAAGAAGAAGGTCGCCGACGCCCGCGCCGCGATCCTCGACGGCAGCCTCAAGGTTCCGCTCGAGGTCGGCGAACCGAAATCGGACTGATGAGCCCCTCATCAGCGCAAGGCGATGGCGGACCGGCAACGGCCCGCCTCTCGGTTTCCGGCCTCACCCGGCGCTTCGGCACGCTCATCGCCAATGACGCGATCAGCTTCGACGTGGCACCGGGCGAGCTCCACTGCCTGCTCGGCGAGAACGGAGCCGGCAAGTCGACCCTGTCGGCCTGCCTCTACGGGCTGCTGGCCCCCGATTCCGGCACGATCCGGCTCGATGGAAGCCTCGTTCGGTTCCGCTCGCCGCGCGACGCCATCGCCGCGGGCATCGGCATGGTGCACCAGCACTTCACGCTCGTCTCGACCTTCACCGGATTCGAGAACATCCTGGTCAGCGCACCGCGACAGAATCGCGGCGCCGCCGAGGTGCGAATCCGCGCGCTTGCCGACGAACTCGGCCTTTCCATCGATCTGACGCGGCCGGTCGGCCAGCTTTCGGTCGGCGAACAGCAATGGGTAGAGATCCTCGCCGCGCTGTTCGGCGAGGCGCGGCTGCTCATCCTGGACGAGCCGACCGCCGTGCTGACGCCGCAGGAATCGGCGCAGCTCTTCGCCATGATCCGCCGCCTTACGGCGCGTGGCGTTTCCGTCATCCTGATCTCGCACAAGCTCGACGAGGTTCTGCGGTCCGACCGCATCACCGTCATCCGCCGCGGCCGCGTCGTCGGCAACGTCGATGCGAGCGCGACGAGCCGCGAAGCGCTCGCCGCGCTGATGGTCGGCCGCGCCGTCGCGCTCGCCGAAGAGCGGGCCGCGACGCCGCCCTCCCCTGTCGCCCGTCTCGATATCCGCTCGCTCTCCGTCAAGGGCGGACGCGGCATGCGCGCGCTCGACCGGCTTAGCTTCACCATCCGCCGCGGCGAAATCCTCGGCATCGCCGCCGTCGCCGGCAACGGCCAGGACGAACTGTTCGAGGCGCTGGTCGGCGTGCGCCCGGTGGAGCCGGGCTCGGCCATCATCCTCGACGGCATCGAACTGACCGGCTGGACGCCGGCCGCCATCGCGGCTGAGGGTGTCGGCTATGTGCCGGGCGACCGCTATCGCGACGGACTGGTCGCCGAATTCACGATCGCCGAGAACCTGCTGCTCGGCCACCAGGCAAGCCCGCGCTTCCGCTTCGGCCCGTTCCTGAAGCAAGGAGCAATCCGCAGCGAGGCCGAGACCTCGGTGCGCGCCTACGACATCCGGACGGAAAGCGTCGATGCGAAGACGCGGACACTCTCCGGAGGCAATGCCCAGAAGGTGATCCTCGCACGCGAATTGCCGCTCGCCAGCAAGCTGCTGCTCTGCAACCAGCCGACGCGCGGGCTCGATGTCGGCGTCATCGAATATGTCCGCGGCCAGATCCTCGCCCGCCGCGCCGCCGGCTGCGCCGTGCTGCTCGCCAGCGAGGAACTCGAGGACCTCGTCCGCATCGCCGACCGGATCATGGTGCTGTTCCGCGGCCGGATCATGGGCATCGTCGAGACCGCGACGACCGATCTCGCCACGCTCGGGCTGATGATGGCCGGCGAAATGAACGATGGCGCCGTCAGGGCGGATGCCGCGGAGGCGCTCGCATGAGCCTTCGTCTCGCGCTCGATCCGCCCTTCCGCATCGAACGCCGTCCGGATGGCGGCCGCGGCTTCTGGCTGCAGACCTTCGCGCTGGCGACGATCGCCTCGCTGGCCGTCACCGCCCTCCTCTTCGTGATTGCCGGAGCCGGCGTCGTCGAGGGATTCTCGGCGCTGATCCAGGGCGCGGTCGGGTCGCGGCGAACCTTTCTGGAAAGCCTCACCCGCGCGACGCCCCTGATCCTGACCGGCGTCGGCACCGTCGTCGCCTTCCGGGCGCGGATCTGGAATGTCGGCCAGGAGGGACAGTTCTTTGCCGGCGCGATGGCGGCCTATTGGGCGACGCACGCGCTCGCGGCGCCGGCGTTCGTCATCCTGCCGGTCGCGCTCGGCGCCGGCTTTGCCGGCGGCGCGGCCTATGCCGGCTTCGCCGGCTGGCTCAAGGCGAAGCTCGGCGTCGAGGAGGTCATCTCAACCGTCCTCCTCAACTACATCATCCTCTATGCGCTCTCGCTGTTGCTGCTCGGCGGCCCATGGAGCGACGCCAACTCCTATTACCAGCGCACGCCCGTCCTGCCCGAGACGGCATGGTGGCCGCTGCTCGCCGAGAAGTCGCATCTCCATCTCGGCTTTCTCTTCGCGATCCTCGCCGCGGTCGTCGTCCATGTCCTCATCAACCGAACCGCCTTCGGCTTCGAACTGCGCGCCTTTGGCTACAATCCGCGCGTCCTGGCGCTGAAGGGCAAGGGCAGCGCGCGGCTGCTCGTCACGGTCATGGCGCTTTCGGGCGGCCTCAGCGGGCTTGCCGGCGTCGGCGAAGTCTATGGCGTGCATCACCGCCTGCTCGAGGGCATCTCGGCCGGCTATGGCTATGCCGGCATCATGATTGCCATCCTGGCGCGGCTCAATCCGCTCGGCGTGATCCTCGCCGCCTTCCTGTTCGGCTGCCTCGACAATGCGGCGATCACGCTGCCGGTGCGCATCGGCGTGCCCTCGGCGCTGTCGGACATGATCCAGGCCGTGGCGCTGATCATGTTCATCGGCGCGGCTGCGCTGTCGACCTATCGCATCGGGAGGGCGCCGCGTGTGGTCTGAATTCCTGACCTCGATCGTCATCGTCAGCCTCATCGCGACGACGCTGCAGACGATGACGCCGATCCTGTTCGCCGCTCTCGGCGAAACGGTGGCCGAACGCGCCGGCGTCTACAATATGGGTCTCGAGGGCACGATGCTGATGGCAGCCTTCGCGAGCTTCGCCGCGATGCATGCCACCGGCTCCGGCCTTGTCGGCATCGGCGCCGGCGCGATGACGGGGCTCGTCGTCTGCCTGCTGCTCGGCCTCCTCGCGGTGCTGCTGCAGGTCGAGCAGATCATCGCCGGGCTGGCGCTCAACCTGCTCGCGATCGGCGCGACGGGCTTTGCCTATCGCGTGCTCTATCCGAGCGGCTCGCTGCCGACGATCACGCCGATCCCGTCGCCGGACATCCCGATCCTCTCGACGCTGCCGCTGCTCGGGCCGGCGCTGTTCCAGCAGAGCCTCCTCACCTATCTCGCGCTCGCTATGGTGCCGGTCACGGCGTTCTTCCTGTTCCGTACCCGCGCCGGACTGCAGCTTCGCTGTGCCGGCGAGAACCCGAAGGCGCTCGATACGCGCGGTCTCTCGGTTCCGGCGAGGCAACTGGCAGCGCTGACGTTCTCCGGCCTGATGGGCGGCGTCGCCGGCGCCTTCATCGTCGTCACCGCGGCGAACCAGTGGGTGCCGAATATCAGCAACGGCCGCGGCTGGCTCGCCATCGTCGCCGTGATCGCCGGCGGATGGCGGCCGGGGCGCGTGCTGATCGCGACGCTGGTCTTTGCCTTTCTCGATGCGGTGCAGATCCAGGCCCAGGGCATCGGCGTCAAGATGCCGTTCCAGGTGCTGCTGGCGGCGCCCTATGTCCTCGCCATCGTCTTCCTCGTCGTCCAGCGCTCGCGCGCCGCCGCGCCGGCGATGCTGGGCTCGGTCTACCGACGCGGCAGCTGAGCGCTACTGCCGGCGAAATCCGCCGGCCTCGTGCTCGGGAAACACCTCGGCATAGGTCTCGCCGGCAACATAGGGGAAGCGGGCAAAGGCGCTCTCGTCGATCGTGATGCCGAGGCCCGGCCCGTCCGGCACCTTGAGGCGGCCGCCTTCGACATGGGCGAGGTCGAAGATCGGCTCGGCCATCAGCCCGTCGCGCACCGGCAAGGCCGGGTCGATGTCATATTCGAGCAGCGGCGCCCCCGCGGCGGCGGCAAAGTGAAGACCCGCCGCCATGCCGACCGGCGTCGGGCTGCCGGTGTGCGGCACGAGAAGGATGTCGTGCAGCCGGGCGATGGTCGCGATCTCCATCGCCGCGATCAGGCCGCCGCAGAGGCAAGGGTCCGGCTCGAACACCTGCGCGGCGCCGCTCCGCGCGATGGCGTGGAACTGCTGCGGCGAGTAGACCCGCTCCCCGACCGCGATCTTGACCGGCGAAGCCTGCGCGAGACGGGCAAGACCGATCGCCTGATATTGCGGCGAAGGCTCCTCGAAGAAGAAGATGTCATAGGGCTCGAGCCGCCGCGCCAAAGTCAGCGCATCCTCGGTCGAGAAGCCCCAATAGGCGTCGACCATGATCGCCACGTCAGGCCCGACATGCGCCCGCACGGCCGCGACCCGCTCGACGCATTCGGGAATGGTCACGTCGAGGCGGACCTTCACCGCCTTGAAGCCGCGCGCGAGGCAAGCGTCGAAATAGGCGCCATGCCAGGCGGGCGTCGCCTCGAACATCGTTGTCCCCGTCCCATAGAGCGGCAGGCTGGTCGGGGCGGCGCCAAAGAGGCGGCAGATCGGCAGCCCGACGCTCTTGCCGAGGATATCCCAGAGCGCGATCTCGACGCCACCGATCACCTCTGCACTGACGCCGTCCCAGCCGAGATAGCCGTCGAGCAGCACATGCATCTGAGCGAGGCGGGCGCGGATGTCGCCGGCATCCTGCCCCACCAGATTGCGCGCCACGACGTCCTCGACGATCGTCTTGATCACGGTCGGATAGGAATGGCCGTAATTGCTCGACGCCTCGCCATAGCCGACGAGGTCGCCTGCGGTCTCGATCCGGATCAGCGCATAGGTCCGCTGCATCGGCGGATCGATCTTGCGGTGGCCGAGCAGCACGACGTCGATCGAACGGATGCGCATGATGCCTCGCTGGTTGTCCTCGCCCCGCCCTTGCAAGGCGGGGGCCAGAACCCGCTCAGCGGATCGTCCAGCCGCCGTCGACGAGGATGGTCTGGCCGGTGATCATCGAGGCCGCGTCCGAGGCGAGGAAGGCAACGACGCCGGAAACCTCGTGCGGCTCGCCGATGCGGTGCAGCGCGGCGATGCGCTCGATCACGTCGGCATGGAAGGTCTCGTCGGCCAGCATGTCGGCCGTGCCGTCAGTACGGATGAAGGTCGGCGCGACGCAGTTGACGCGGACGTCATAGATGCCCCACTCGACCGCGAAGCACTTGGTCATGTGCGCCACCGCCGCCTTGGCGAGGCAATAGACCCCCTCGCCCGGCAGGGCGACGCTGCCGGCCTGCGAGCCTATATTGACGATCGACCCCTGCCGGCGCGCGATCATGTGGCGGCCGACATATTGCGACAGGAAGAAGCTCGAGCGGACATTGACGTCGAGCACCGCCGCGAAGTCGGCCTCGCTGACGCTCTCGATCGGCGCCATCGGGATGCCGCCGCCGGCATTGTTGACGAGAATGTCGATCTGTCCGAACACCTCGATCGCCGCATCGACGGCGGCGCGGCCTTCGGCAAGCTTCAGGACGTCGAGCTGGACCGGCAGGGCGCGGACGCCGAACGCCTCGATCTCGCCGACGAGGCCGTCATCCGTCGAGACATCGCGCAGCCCGATCACGACATGAGCCCCCGCCGCGGCGAGCGCGAGCGCCGACGCCCGGCCGAGCCCACGGCCGGCGCCGGTGACGAGCGCGACACGGCCGTGCAGGTTGAAAGTCGGCAGCTTGGTCATTCCTGTTCCTGTTCGTCTTCTTGAGCCGGCCGCGCGACGACCAGATAGCCATAACCCCAATCGACCGGCACCATGCCCGAGAGCGCGTCGTCGAGCCAGCCCACGATCGGGCGATGCGTCACCGCATATTCGGGCAGCACACTTTCGCTGGTGAGGCGCTCGACGACGAAGCCGGCCCCTGCCAGTTCATCGACGATCTCATGCCGCCGATAGAGATGGTAGAACAGCGCGATCGTGTCGCCTCCGGCCGCGCGGCGATAGCGGATATCGCCGGGCTCGAGCCCCGGCATCGAGACGGCCTCGGCCTGTGCGGCGCGGAAGCGGCGCGCCGCATTGGGCAGACCGAGGATCAGCCGGCCATCCGGCTTGAGATTGCGGCGGAGCGCCTGCAGCAGCGCGCGGCGATTGTCGCGCCCGGCGACATGGCCGAGCACGCCGAAGCCGAGCAAGGCGGCGTCGAAGGCGCCCCGGCCGTCGACGAGAGCGTCATGGTCCGGCCCCTTCGCGTCGACGACCGCGATCCGCTCCGCGAGCCCGGCTGCCGACGCAGCAGCGAGGAGGTGATCTCGCGCGACCGGGCTGATATCCACGGCAACGACGCTGGCGCCAAGTGCGCGCGCCACTTCGAGGCAGTAGCGGCCCTCGCCCGCGCCATAGTCGAGCAGCCGGCCGCCGCGAGGCAGCGCCGCGCGGAGGAAGCGCAGCGTGCGGCGGTTCGGGCGCGGATAGCGGCTCTGATAGAGGCCTGAAGCGAAATAGGCGTCGTAGCTCTCCGCCATGTCGGGGAGCAGCGGCGCCGCTTCGGCCGGCGGTCGAACGGTCACGGGGGAGGCCTCTCGGTTGCCGGCCGATCAGCCGGCGGCTCGCATCAATGCTCGAAGTGCAGGCGAAGGATGGCGGTGCCCGGCTCCGGTCCCGGACGGCTCGACAGCCGGTCGGCGAGCCGGCGCAGCAGCGTGCTCGAAATGCTCGACATCGCCGCATCGATGGCCGAGTCGTCATCGCCGTCGAGGAGGCTGGCGAGATCGGTCTCCACCGCGCCGCCAACCGGCATCGGCGCGCCTGTGTGGACGAGTTCCACATCGAAGTTGAGCTCGTCGAAGCTGCCGCCGATGTCGGTCACCCGGCGGTCGCCGCCGGCCTGTGTGATCGCCTCGGCAGCCTCGACCGCCGCGAGCGCCGCGCGGCGGACGACGTCGCGCCGGGCCGCCCAGGAGCCGCCCGCTTCCTCGATGAAATCGGTGATCTGGATCGGCAGGGGCGGGCCGTCGGCCGCGAGCTTGATCGCCTGCTGCCGGCGGATGCCGAGGCGGAAGACGAGATTGGTCAGGATCGCGATGACGCCGGTGACGATGAAGCCCGATCCGACGAGATGGCGCAGCGCCGGATGGGCGCGCTCGGCAAGGCCAGGCATCAGCAGCACGGTGACGCCGCCGAGCAGCGAAAGACCGACGACGAAGATGCCGCGGGTATCGAGTTCACGTGAGGCGATGAGATCGATGCCCGCCGCCATCAGGAAGGCGGCGGCATAGAGCTCGATCGCGCCGATCACCGGCGTCGGGATCAGCGTCAACGCCAGCGTCGCCTGCGGCAGGAAGGCGATCAGCAGCAGGATCGCCGCCGTGGCCAGGCCGACGGCACGGCTGGTCACGGCGCTCGCATGGCAAAGGCCGATATTGGCGGAAGACGTCGCGGTCGGCATCGCCCCGATCAGGCCGCCGAGGAAGTCGGCGATGCCGGCGCCGAGCACGCCGCGGCTCGCCTGCTTCATGTCGGGGCGCCGCCAGTCGGAATCGTCCATCTTGTCGAGAAGGATAAGGCTGCCGACGGTGTCGATCTGCGTCAGGATGGCGATGAAGGCGAGGCCGATCAGCAAGCTGATCGGAACGTCGACCACCGGCATCACCAGATCGGGGACCGAGACCGGCGGCGCCGACAAGAGCACCGCGCCGCCCTCGAGCCGACCCATGAAGAAGGCGGCCGCGACGCCAGCGACAATGCCGATCAGCAGCGCGAGCAGCTTCAGCCGCCGATTGCCCCATACGGAAAGGCCGACGATCAGCGACAGCGTGATCGACGACATGACGAGGCTGGGGATGTCGATGACGAAGTCGTGGTCAAGGCTCCAGGAATGCTCGACCGCCTCGCCGACGAGCGACATGCCGCCGATGAGAACCACGAGGCCGGCGACAATGGGCGGGAACAGGCCGCGCAAGCGCGGCAGCAGCGGCGCGATGGCGAGGGTCGCCACGGCCGAGACCAGCGTCATCGTCACCATGCCGCCGGGGCCGGTGACGGCGAGTATCGGGCCGGCCAGCGGCACCATGAACACCGAGGGCATGTGGATCATCAGCGATCCCGAGCCGAACCGGCCGCCCCAGGCCTGCAGCGCCGTGCCGATCGCCATGGCGATGATCGTGACGGCGAGGAGGTTGCGCGTCTGGTCGACCGAGAGATTGCCATAGCGTGCAAGCGCCAGCGTATAGGCGAGGAGGCCGAGCGCCATGACGGCATGCTGGAACCCGAGCGTCAGCGTCGTGGGCAGCGGCGGCTTCTCGTCGGCTGAGAAGGAGAGCTCATGGGGGCGTCGCCGCGGCCGGGACGGCGGCATTTTCAGCACGATCATGACCGGCCCGCCCCTCCGCACGCGCAGCGGTCATTGCCGCGACAATCCGATCGATGCATGCTATTCCCCAACCTCAATTCCGGCGTCACGCAACCATGCCCCGTCGCCGGAAACCTGCAAAGTCATTTTTGTCCTTTTGCCACTGATGGTTGCAACATCTCTGTGGCTCTTGTTCACCGCATCGGAGTTGAGATGAACGTCACGTTCGAGAGCGTCGGTTCGGCCATCATCATCGACCTGTTCGGCCGGCTGGACAGCGCCAACGCGGCGAGCGTCGAAGCCGAGCTGCTCGCGCGGCTCGCCGAAGGCAGTGGCGGCGTGGTGATCGATTTCACCCGGCTCGACTACATCTCCTCGGCCGGACTTCGCATCGTCCTCGTGGTGGCCAAGCGGATGAAGCAGGCCGGCCGCAAGCTGGTGCTCACCGGCTTCCAGAGCAATATCAAGGACGTGTTCGAGATCAGCGGCTTCCTCAACATCCTCGACGTCGCGCCTTCGCGCGCCGAGGCGGTCAAGCGGTCTGAGGCTGCTGCCTGACGGCATCGGAACCGAGATAACGCACGACGAGGCAGGTGATGTCGTCGGATTGCGGCGCGCCGGCGACGAAGGCGTTGACCGCCTGAGTCACATCCGACAGCACCTCCTCGACCGGCCGGCGGACGCTCGCGCGCAAGGTCGCCTCGAGCCGCGCCTCGGTGAATTCGCGCCCCTCTGCGTTCATCGCCTCGGTGATACCGTCGGTATAGAGGAACAGCGTATCGCCGGGCCCGAGACGGGCGAGCTTCTCGACATAGCTAAGGCCCGGCATGACGCCGAGCGCGACGCCGCCGGTTCCCGGCAGTTCCGTGACGACGCCGTCGGCGCGGCGGACCATCAGCGGCGGGTTGTGACCACCGTTCGAATAAGCGAGGTCGCCGGTCTCGATATCGAGCACCGCATAGAAGGCGGTGACGAACATCTCCATCGGATTGCGGGCGCAGAGCGCCTCGTTGGCGCGGGCGAGGCAATCGCCGGTCGTGCCGCCATAGAGCGCGCTCGTCTGCAGCACCGTGCGCGAGATCGCCATGAAGAAGGCCGCCGGCACGCCCTTGCCGGAAACGTCGGCGATGACGAGCCCGAGGCGGCGTTCGTCGAGCAGGAAGAAATCGTAGAAGTCGCCGCCCATCTCGCGCGCCGGCACCATCGAGGCCTTGCCGGTATAAGCGGGATTGATCGGCAGCGAGGCCGGCAGCATCGCCGCCTGCAGCGTCTTGGCCGCCTGCAGCTCGGCCTCGACGCGGCGGGCCGATTCCTCCAGCAGCTCGTTCTTCTGCTGCAATTCGAGCGTGCGCGCCCTGACCTCGGCCTCGAGATCCTCCGCACGCCGTTCGACCTTGACCGCCATGTCCTGGAATACGCGGGCGAGCGTACCGATCTCGTCCTGGCGGCCGGTGACACGGTCGAGGCTTGCCGGCAGGAAATTGCGCTGGTCGATCTCGCGCGCCGCATTGGTCACCGCGACGACCGGGCCGGCGATGCGCCGGGCCGAGACGGCGGCGATCGTCGCGCCGACAGCGAAGACGAGAGCGGCCGAGGCGAGGCCATAGATGAGGATGTTCGAGAGCAGATGTTCCAGCCGCTCGTTCGACATCTGGATCACCACCGCGCCGATGACGATGCCGGCGGTATCGCGGATCGGAGCGGACACCCAGAGATGGCGGTCCTTCAGCTGCGAATCGGCTTCGCCGGTCGAGATCGCGCTCGATGCGAGGGGCAAAAGGTCGGGCGGCGTCTTCGTGGCGCCGACCTGCGCGTAGCTCTTCAACTGGTCGTCCATGACCTCGATCGAGATGATGTCGTGGCGGTTCAACAGCGCCTGCATCAGGACCGGTACGCTGTTGGCCGCCCGCACGGCATCGAGCGCGCGCACCGGCTGGCCGACGATCAGCGCCTGGCCGGGACCGGCGCGGACGCCGACATAGCGCACGCCATCGACGGCGGGACCGAAATCGATGTTGAACTTCCGCCCGGTGACGAGGCTGTGCAGCGCGTCGCGCGACAGTCTTTCCGGCAGGCTCTGGCCGCTGATCACCGGGCCGTAGTCGCCGACGGAGCTCGCGAGCACATGCAGGTCGCTGTCGATCAGCCAGATCGAATCGAGATTGCCGCGCGCCACGATCTCGGCGAAGCGATCGCTGACATCGGGCAGCGACGACTGCTCGACATGGTCGGCGGTGAGCGCCAGCGTCGTCAGCACGTCGGTGACGATCTCCTGCGATTCCTCCAGCGCCACCTCGGAGAGCCGCGCGCTCTCGGCGATGATCCGCGCGACGACCTGCGCCTGCCCCTCGGACTGGGCGATGAGCGCGTCCCGGCCGATGGTCCCGAAGGCGAAGGAGACGACCAGGATGGCGAAGGCGATGCAGCTCGCCACCATGATCACGAGGCGGCGGGTCAGTGTCACGGCACGATTCCGCCGCTGGCCGCATCCTTGCGCAGCATCACGAGGCGCAGGGTGTTGCGCTCGCCCTCGCGGCGATAATAGGCGCGGTCGATCATCTCGGTGACGAGGTGAACGCCGAGACCGCCGATCGGCCGCGCCTCGACAGATGCCGCGAGATCGGGCTCCGGCGCGTCGCGGAACGGATCGAACGCTTCGCCGCCATAGCCGAGCTCGACCGTCACGCCATCGGGGCGACGATAGATCGCGACCGCCAGCCGCCCGGCTTCGGCGCCGCCATATTTGACGACATTGGTAACCATCTCCTCGACCGCGAGCGACAGGCGGAACACCGCCGCAGCGTCGAGCGCGCCCTCCCCGGCCGTCTCGACGCCTTCCTGGATCGCGGCGATCGATTCGTTCGACACCGGCAGATCGAAGGTGAGATCGAGCATCGGATCGCCGCTCACGCTTTCGTCTCCCTCGGGCAGGGCCATCAGGCTCTCCTCGGCCAGCGCCGTCCGCTCGCCGAGATCGACCCGCGCTCCGGTTGCAGAGCCGGCCCGATGACCGAGCTTTATCTTGGCATAGCCCATCAGGCGGGCCAAAGGCCAGCACAGGGCGAGGAACCACAGCATCGTATAGAGATAGATCCAGAGGATCGCGTGCGGATCGCCCACGGCGGCGATGACCGTATTGGCGCGTTGCACGATCTCGGGCACGCCGATCACCGAGGCGGTCGACGAAGCCATGACGATGATCAGCAGATACGTCGTCCAGGCCGGGATGAAGTAGAGCGCCTCGATCCGCTCGCCGCGCTGGAGATGACGTAGCGCCGACAGCGCATTGTCCGAGACGAAGCCCGTCACCGCCACCGCGAGCGCCACCGATGCCTTCAGCCAATCCGGCAGCGGCAGCGTCACTGTGCCGAGCGCGATGGCGGGCGGTGCGACATAAGCAAGGTAATAGATGAGCACGAAGGTCGGCGGCACCCGCGCCGCCGCCGTCAGGAACGCGGCCGTTCGCGATCCGCGCAGCCGGGCGCGGGCGAGCAGGATGCCGATCGGCGTGCCGATGGCCATGGTGAGCAAGGAGATACCGATATTGATCAGGAAGCCCATGGCCAGATAGGGCGTCCAGGTGAGCAGCATCGGCAGGATTTCGGCGGCGCTCATCGTCCGAGCACCCGCCGCTCGACGACCGTGAACAGATGCGCGACGGCAAGCACGATCGCGACATAGGTGACGAGGAGAATGTTCATCATCACCGGGCCGTTGCCGTAATCCGCCGCGATCGCCGTGCTGGCATGAACGAGTTCGGGCACGGCGATGGCGCTCGCCATCGGCGTCGCCTTCACGACATTGATCGAGGAGCCCATGACCGCGGGATGAGCAAGGCGGAGGATGCGCTTCAGGCGATGCTGCGATGTCGGGCCGACGGTCGCCGCAGCCTCGGCGAGCACCGCGGCATTGGCGGCCCCGGCGTAGAAGGACAGCACGGCAGCGACGGTCCAGAAGGCCGAGAGCGTGAAGCCATGCACCGCGACCAGCCCGCCGATGCCGAAGAAGACCAGATAGAGCTGCAAGAGCGGCGGCGTCATCCGCATCAGCGTCAGCGAGAGATGGAGCAGCGGCGACAGCACCGGAACGCGCCGCACCAGCACGAACGCGCCGCCGAGCCCGACCGCGAGGCTGCCGACCAGCACGGCTGCGGCCAGCGCCAGCGTCACCAGCAGTCCATGCAGAAGGCCCTCGCGGTGGTAGCGATCATAAAACGGCGTCAGGTCGACGCCGAACTGGTCGCGCAGCATCAACGCGATCCCCGCGAGTCCGACGACCTCCTGCGCCTCGATGAGATCAAGCTCGCGGCAGCCGAGCGGCCAGGCGCCATCGGCCTGGCGTTTGCAGACATAGCTGCCATCCGCCTCGCGCGACGACCAGAGCGCGCCGGCGTCATTCAGATAGCTCGAGGGCGGCAGCTTCCACTTCGCCTCGAGTTGCTTCAGATGGCCGTCGCGCAGCCAGCCGGCGACGGTCTCGTCGAAGAGCGTCGCGAGACGGCCGTCGCGCGCGACCGCGATCGCCCAGGGCGAGACATAGTCCGCCGGCAGCAGGCGATAGCCCGGCCATTCGCCGCTGGCGACGAGATGCAGCAACGCGGCCTCGTCATAGAGGAAGCCGTCGCAGGCGCCCTCGCCGAGCCCGAGGCTCGCATCGCGGAGATTGCCGAAGGCCTCGATGACGGCGTTGATGCGCGTCGCGACGAGGCGGTTCCAGAGCGCGCCTTGCACGGCGCAGAGGCGCCGGTTGCGGAGGTCGGTCCAGCTCCGGATCGGGCTCTGTTCCGGCACCATCACGCTGGCGCCGCCACCGTAATAGCCGGGCTCGATCATGCGGACGAGGCGACGGCGGTCGACCGTATCGCCGAGCGTCGCGACGATGGCGTCGACATCGCCGGCGGCGAGCTTCTGAAGTCGGTTGGCGCTGGTGACCGGCACCAGCGTCACGGGAACGCCGATCGCCTCGGCAAGGCCCTGGGCGACATCGACGTCGTAGCCGGCGAGCGCGCCGGCCGCGTCGCGGAAGCCGAAGGGCTCGTAATCGGCCTTGACGCCGACGACGAGCGCACCCCGCGCACGGATATCGTCGAGGCGGTCGGCCCGCGCCGCCGAGGCGGCAAGGGTCGCGAGCAGCAGCGCCAGCAGCAGCCGCAGCGCGAAGAGAGGCCCCAACCGGGGTCCGTCCGAAAGCCCGCCCATCAAACTTCCCCTCCCGCCCCACCGGCGTCGATTGTCGGCGGCGATGATAAACGCTATCCCGTGAACAAGGGCTTCTCCAGAGCGGCAGGGAGCATCGCGGCGTGGCATCGAAGCAAGTGATGAAATTGCCGGCCCTGCGGCCCCGCCGTCGGCTGCGCCACGCGACGATCGTGCAGCGGGCGCTCGCCTTTTCCCTTCTCGCGCTGCTCGCTGTTGCGGTCCTCGCCCCGGCCGAAGCCGGAACGCTCGAACGGATCGCCGATACCGGCGTCATCCGCGCCGGAACGCGCATGGATGCGATTCCCTTCGCCTTCGACGATGGCCATGGCAAGCCGATCGGCTTCTCCGTCGACCTCCTGGAAGAAATCCGCGCCGCCGCCGAGAAATCGCTCGGCAAGCCGATCAAGCTCGACCTCTCCGTCGTGACGCCGGCCAACCGCGTCCAGCGCGTCGCGGACGGCACGCTCGACATCGTCTGCGAGATCACGACTCCGACCTGGCAGCGCGAGCAGCAGGTCGATTTCTCGATCCCGATCTTTCGCGACGGCACGCGCATCCTCGCCTTCCGCGACACGGTGCGGGAATTTCCCAATCCGAAGGACATGCTGATCGGCGTCGCCGAGGGAACCACGACGGCGGCGATCCTCACCGATGCGCTGCCGGGCATCCGGATCAGGAACTATCCCTCGATGGACGAGGCCTTCATCGCGCTGCGCAAGGGCGACGTGCAGGGGGTCGCCAATATCGGCGTCGTCCTGCTCGGCCTGTCGCGGAAGTTCGAGCCGACACGCAGCGTCGTGCTGCTGCCGCGCTCGGCCCCGTTCGGCAACGAGACCATGTCCTGCATCCTGCCGCAGGACGACAGCGCCTGGCGCGATTTCGTCAACCACACGATCATCAACCTCGAAGACGGCCTCGCCGACTATCGCGGCCGCTACATGGACATCCACGACAAGTGGTTCGGCCGCGACGGCGTGATGGTCTATCCGCTCGACCGTTCGACCCGAGATTATCTACTGCAATCCGACATCTGGGCGCGGTGAGCGCCACGAGCGAAGAACCGACGGCCGATGCGCTGATGCAGCGGGTGACGGCGGCCTTTCCCGACCTCGCCGGCCTCCCCTGCCGCATCCTCGGCTCGGGCTTCGACAGCGTCGCGCTTGATGTCGACGACCGCCTCGTCTTCAAGTTTCCCCGCCATGCAGCGGCGCGCGAGGCACTGATCCGGGAGGCCCGACTTCTCGCGATCGTCCGGCCCGCCGTCAGGCTGCCGGTGCCGGCACTTGTCCTGGTCGACGAACTACAGCCCTTCTCGCGTCATGAGAAGATACAAGGCGACCACCTTCTCTCCGCGGACTATGCAGCATTGCCTGAGCCGGGGAAGGCGCGTCTCGCTGCGGATCTTGCGGGTTTCTTCGCCGAAATCCACGCGCTTGATCCTGCCCTGATGGCACAGGCCGGTGCGCGTCCGATCAAGCCTTGGTTGGCGCCTGATGTGATCCTTGCCAGCCTGCCCGCAGTCCTCGCTCCCGATCTACTGGACTATGCCGGGGATTGCCTCGCGCAATGGCGGGCCCTGCCGCGCGATCCGCTCGGCGAGACTTACGGATTTTTCGATGGTCATGGCTGGAACATGGCCTTCGATTACAGCTGCGGACAGCTCAACGGGATCTATGACTTTGCCGATTCCGGATTCGGCGGCCTGCATCAGGAATTTATCTATCCGGCCTTCGTTGCGCCCGATCTCACCCTTCGGATCATCGCAGAGTATGAGCAGCTGACGGAGCGCGGAATCGACCGTCGCCGTGTCCACCTGCTCGCGGCGGTCCTGCGACTTTCTGAACTCGCGGAATTCGCTGCCAGTGGAGAGGGTGATGTGGCGGCAATGGCGGACAGCGTCGCTTGCTGGGCCGCCTTGCCCCAGCCGCGCTGATTGTCCCATCCAGACTCAGTCGATGTCGGCCCCTGACTTGGCGTCGATCCCTCGAACGCACCATAGGTCTCGATGAGGCCATCGCGATCACAATTCGGCGGTCCGCTCTCAAGTTGAAAATCGCCTCTCGCCGTTGATGCGGGAACTGCCGAAAGTAGATATGAACAGCTGAGGCTTCGTGCGAAGCCTAGGATTGGCGGATCACTCTTTGCCATCAGGGAAATTGGTATCGAGCTTTCGCAGCGCGAAATCGAATGCCGCACGGCTACAAAGGGAATACCCATGGCCGCACTTCGATCGCCTCGGCTCTTCATTCTATCGACCATGGCCTCGGCCACGTTTGTCGCCTCGGCCGCGGCGGCGGAGGCGCCGGGGGGTGACGCTCTTGCGACGCTGTCAGGGTTGACGCAGCTTCGCGTCGACAGCGCCGACCAAGCGGCGGTTTACGCCGACGCCGCCGGCAACGCGACAGGGATCGTCGGCGACAGGTTCTTCACCACGACACGCAAGACGGGCGCGTTCCAGGTCAAGATCCGGCAGTGCGCGGGTGATGCCAATCCGCCGGTGTGGCTGCGCTACTATGACGGCCCCAACATGTTCGCCAAGGGCACGTTCACCGAGATCGCGTTCGACATGCCGGTTCCCGCCAGCGGACTGCCCGAGAGCTTCAACCAGCAGAGCCTCTGGGACCAGATGTCGATCCTGCAGCCGGAACCGGTCTTTTCGGACCTGTCGCCGACCTTCTGCGGCTTCTCGAGTTCAAAGACTGTGTGGGCGAATGGTGGCTTCAACTTCGAGGTGGTTGCCGGCAATTCCGCCTTCGATGTCGGCGACGCCAGCCCGACCACGGCGTGGAATTCGCCCTGGAACGACGCGTTCAACGACAGGCCGCATCAGGGTTTCACCAGCTATCCGATCATGTCGATCGGCAACGGCGCCGGCGGGCTTCCGGCCGGCTACGCCTTTCGCACGGAGGTGGGCTCTGCTGGCGGCGCGGCCGATCCCGCCGAAGTCGTCCATGCCAGATATACGCTGCTGACGGACCGGCAGACCGTCGTCCTCCAGCTCGGCTACAAGGGCGCGACGTCGACCTATGCCGTGCCGCAGAAGCTGTTCGTCGACAAGTTCCTGCCCGCCGTGATCGACAGCGGCTACATGGCGGCCGACGACAAGCAGGTGGCGCAGGTGAAGGACTTCATCTGGCGATGGATGCTGTTCACCAACACGCTGACCATTCAGAAGCAGGTCGCGCCGGATGGCAATCCGATCGACGTCGACCAGTTGCCGAAATACTTCCCGAAGACGAGCAGCTATACGCAGATCGAAGCTCGGGTCTCGGGCTTTCCCGGCGTCAACAATCCCGCCGCCTTCGACAACACGCTCCTTTGCGGCCAGGGCTTCGAACTCTACGGCACCCTCTTCGGCAACCGCGCCTTCTTCGCCGTCGCCGACTACAATCAATGGCTGGCGACCGAGGCCGACAAGAAAGACGTGCGCTATCCGCTGTGGCGCTGCGTGGCGGCGATCGCCAAGTCGCGGCAGGACCGATGCATCAGTGCCGGCTCCGAGGCCAATCCGGCCGGCAAGCCGTGGAACGTCGTGATCGGCTACATGAATGACGCCTATCCCCGGGAATGCGACAGCGCCGATCCGGCAACACGAGCCATCATCGGCAACACGCACGCGGCGGCGCCGTAACGGCCGCGATCAGCCGAGCGGCTGCTCGCCCTCGCGCGGGGTGGCGAGCCGGCCTTCCTCGGCCTTGAAATAATACTGGCTGTTGATGAGCCAGCCCTTCAGAGGGCGGAGCGGCGGGATGCAGGTTGCCAGCATGAAGGGCAGCGTCGTGAACAGATGGACCCAATAGGGCGCCGAGAACGCCGTTTCGATCCACAGCGCCAGCACGACGCTCGGAATGCAGCCGAAGCAGATCACGAAGAAGGCTGGCCCGTCGGCGGGGTCGGCGAAGGAATAGTCGAGGCCGCAGACCTCGCAGGCGGGCTTCAGCGTCAGGAAGCCATTGTACAGATGGCCCTCGCCGCAGCGCGGACAGCGGCAGCGGATGCCGGTGCGGAACGGCGGCAACGGCGGATAGCGCGCCTCGGTTGCCTCGGTCGCTCTCGTCGCCTCTGGGGCCAGCGTCGCCATTGCCGCGTCCTTCTCGTCATCGTCTGCCTGATGCAATGTATGCATACATTGCTGCCATTGCAGCAGGACACTGCGACGCAGGGCTGAATCGGCGCGTCAGATCACCAGCGTCTCCAGCATCGGCGGCGCGGCCAGGAGCGCAGCGATCCGGGCGATGCTGCGGGTGAAACTCTCGCCGTCAGGGGCGGTTCCAAAGGCGATCCGGATCTGTTCAGGGGCGGTGCCAATCGCGAAGGCGTCGCTCGGAACGAGGCCGAGCGCGATGCCGTCGAGGCGGGCGAGGAAGCTGCCGCGAGTCCAGCCTTCGGGCAGGCGAAGCAGCGCGTGGAAACAATCGGGATCGGAGCGGAGGCTCGCGGCGGGCAGGCCTGCCCTGGCGATCGCGACGCGCGCGGCCGTCTCGGCGCGGATGCCGGCGAGCACGGCCGCGGCGGTGCCATCGGTCAGCCAGCGCGTCGCCAGCGCCGCGGAGAGCGGCGAGGCCATGGTCGCGGTGGCGCGAATGATGCCGGCGAGGCGATCGGCCTGTTCGGCATCGGGCGCGGCGAGATAGGCGATGCGGAGCGCCGGCGACAGGCATTTGGCAAGGCCCGCGACATGATAGCTGCGCTCGGGCGCGAGCGCAGCGAGGCTCGGCGGCGAAGCCAGCGGCAGCGCGCCATAGGCATCATCCTCGATGATCGCGAAATCATGCCGACGCGCCACTGCGACGATCGCGGCGCGCCGGTCCGGCGAGAGCGTGATCGTCGTTGGATTGCAAAGGGTTGGGTTGAGGTAGAGCGCCTTCGGCCGATGGCGCAGCGCGGCTTCGTCGAGCGCTTCGGGCAGCATTCCCTCGCCATCGCCCGCGACCCCGACCAGCGTGACGCCGAGCCGGCCTGCCAGTGCGCGGTATCCCGGATAGGTCAGCGCGTCGGTCAGGACGAGATCGCCGGGGCCACAGAGATGCAGCGTAACCGCGGCGAGCGCTGCCTGCGCCCCCGGCGCGACCAGAACGTGATCGGCCGCGGCATCCGGCAGCCGTGGCGCGAGGAAGGCTGCACCGGCGGCCCGATCCTCGGCCGTGCCACCGGGCGCCTGGTAGCGCAGCAGCAGATCCAGTCCCCTCTCCTCGCCGAGCGCCGCCATGCTCTGGAACAAACGCCGCGTGAGGCGCGGATCGCTCGGTCGGGGCGGCAGGTTCATGGCGAGATCGAGCCGTCCGGAGGGCGGCATCGGCGCGCGCCGCCGCACGAAGGTGCCGCGACCGACCCGCGCCTCGACCAGCCCCTGACGCTGTGCCTCGGCATAGGCCCGCGTGACGGTCGTGAAATCGACGGCGAGCTTCTCCGCCAGCACGCGCTGCGGCGGCAACCGGTCCCCCTCCCCGAGGCGGCCGGCCGCGATATCGGCCGCCAGCCGGTCGACGATCAACCGGTAGAGCGGGCCGGACGCGCGGTCGAGAACGGGGATCCAGTCGGCCATCGCGTGTCTTTTTCAAACCCCTGAATGGCGCTGACTGCCACAGGAGTTCCATACATTATGGATTTGTATGCAACAAGCATCGTGCGGCCTCGGATCTCGGCCAGGCGCTGCGCGGAGCAGGAATGGGGCAACCGGCCTTCTGCCTGTTCGCTCGGTCGGGCGCCCTGCCGCTCACAAACAGGCCGACGCCTCGGCGGCCGCCGGCACCTGCTGCGCGACGAGCCGGTGCCGCGTCACGGCGCTGTCGGCGGCGCGCGCATAGAGATAGCCTTGCCCGAGCCGGCAGCCGAGTTCCATCAGGCGCTCTGCCTGGGCGACATTCTCGATCCCCTCGGCGACCACGCGCCGCTCGAGCTTTCGCGCGATGTCGATCAGCGATTCCACGATCACCAGGCTGTTGCGGTCGGTCAGCATGCGATCGATGAAACTGCGGTCGATCTTGATGATGTCGCTCGGAAAACTGAGCAGATGTGTCAGCGAGGCATAACCGGTGCCGAAATCGTCGAGCGCAACCGTCACGCCGCGCTTTCTGAGCCGATCGACGGCGTCGGCGAGGTCATGGCTCGGATCGTCCATGATGATCATCTCGGTAACCTCGACGATCAGCCGGTTCAACGGAACGGCGGCGTCGGAGAAGGTCGCGTCCAGGCGATCGCCGATATCGTCCTCGAAGAAATCAGCCATCGAGACGTTGATGCCGATATGGCCGAAATCAATGCCCTCGGCGAGCCATCCCGCCGCATCGCGGGCGACGAGATCGATCAGCCGACCGGTCAAGGCGTGGGCAAGGCGCGGATCGGAAAAGGCGCCTTGAAACTCGGCGGCAGGGGCGATGCGCCCATCGGGGCGATGCATGCGGAGCAGGGCTTCCAAGCCGATGATACGTCGATCGGCAAGGCGCACGACGGGCTGGTAATGCGGGACGATGCGCCCATCGCCGAGCGCCATCTCGACATCGCGCAGCAGCGAACGGCGTTCGAGAGCCGCCGTGCGAAGGCTCGACTCGAAGCCGACATAGCCCCTGTGCGACAGCGCCTTGGCGGCAGCGCGCGACAGCTCCGCATTCTGGCGCAGCACCTCCGGCGTGGTTCCGTCGGCGCCGCTCAGCGCTCCGCCGATGGCAACGCCACGCTCGACACCGCCGGCCGCCCAGTCCTTCGGCCGCTTCAGCGCCGCGACGATCGCAAGGCCGACATCGCGCAGATGAGTGTGGTCGCGGCACGGCTCGACGAGCACGGCAAAGCGATCGCCGCCGAGGCTGGCCGCCCATGCATCCGGGCCGATGGTCTTCAGCCGCGATGCGACGTCGCGTACCAGCCGCTCCGACGAAAGCTCCTCGAGCCCGACATCGAGCGCATCGAGCCGGTCGAAGCCGACCAGCAGCAGGCCGAAATGGCGGTCCGGCGCTGCGCAGAGAGCCGCCAGGGCGGCATCGAATGAGCGGCGATTGGGGAGGCCGGTGAGCGAATCGAAGCTGGCGAGGTGGCGGTTCGCTTCCTCGGCGTCGCTGCGCTCGATGGCGATCGCGCCGAGATGCAGGCTCGCGGCAACGAGTTGGCGCTCCAACTCCGTCGGCCCCCGGGGCTCATGGTAATAGAAGGCGAAAGTCGCCAGCACCGAGCCGTCACTGGCGAGGATGGGGCTCGACCAGCAGGCACGGAGACCGAGCGGCAGCGCCAGCGCGCGATAATCCAGCCAGAGCGGATCAGCGGCGATATCGGTCACTTCGACCGGCTTGCCGAGCCAGGCCGCCGTTCCGCAGGATCCGACATCGGGGCCGATCACGACCCCGTCGAGTGCGGCTGAAAACGAAGCGGGAAGGCTGGGAGCCGCCAGGGGCGCAGCCGATCGTCCCGGATGCGGATCAGGGTGCAGATCGCTCCGGGCGCCAGCGCCTCGACGCGCCGGCAGATGAGGGATGAAACATCGCCGAGTGACCGGCCCAGCACGATCGCTTCCAGTATTTCGTTCTGGAAATCCTGAAGCAGGAGCCGCATGCTTTCACCCATGGTGAACTTGCTACACCCCATCTGTTGAATTGGATGTTAAACCGTCTGATCAAATAATTCGAGGGGCAGTAAACTCGACGTCATTCTTAATCAAGCCGTTCGGCACGGCCGGGTTCCGCAGCGCCGCTTGACCGCCCCACGCGCGATGGCGACAAAGGCGGCGGCAACTGAGCCTGCGGGAGAGACAGAATGAAGAGTGAAACCGAACGGGCCTTTCTCGGGCCGCTCTGGCGCCGCGTCGCGATGGTGGCGCTGATCGCGGTCTGGTTCGGCTACGAGGCGCTCTTCATCGGCGATCCGCTGTGGCTGGTGATCGTCGGCGGCATGCTGGTCTATGCCGCATGGACTTATCTGATCCGCTGGAACCGCGAAGCCTGAGCGGTCAGGGACGGCTGATGCAGGCAGGCGCGGCTAGCCGGTCGCCTCAGCCTCGTCGTGAACGATGGCCGGCAGCCCGCGCAGCGTGTTGCTGACGGTGCAGATCTCGCCCTCCGCCGCAGCGATGATCGCCGCGCGGGTCGCCCGGTCGAGATCACCCTCGATGTCGAAGCGGACATGGAAGCGGTCGATGCGGCTCGGCCCGGTTTCGGCCTTGTCGCCCGTCACATGGACGCGGACGTGATCGAGCCGGTCGAGGACGCCGAGCCGGCTCGCCGCGACACGGGCGCTCAGCGCGAGACAAGCTGCGAGCGCGGAATGGAGAAGATCGAGCGGGCTGAAGCCGGGCTCGCTGACATGCGTCGTCACCGCCATGAGGCCGCCGGTATCCGTCGTCAGGGCGACACGCCCGCCCCGCGCCAGCGACGCCTCGGCACCGGCCGGGCGGGTCTTCACCTTCGCATGCGGCATGGCACAGCCTCCTTACCGGGTCGTTCGTCAGACTAGCAGATGCCGGCCGCCAGCCAAACGGCGGCAACGCGCCGAGCGCGGCTCCCTTGCTGTCGGCCGGCGCGTGACGCATAAGGCGACGTCACTGTCGTCGCGTGGAAGCTGCTGCATGCGCCCTGGCGCCAATGCCCGACCGGGCGAGACCGACCCGGTCCGATCGCCGGCGCCCCGGCCGAACGACTACCAGCCGCATGTCGACGGGCTCCGCGCGATCTCGATCGTCGCCGTCGTCGCCTATCACGCCGGCGTTCCCGGCTTCTCCGGCGGCTTCGTCGGCGTCGATGTGTTCTTCGTCATCTCCGGCTATCTGATCATCAACCAGATCCTGGCGCAGCTTCGGGCCGGCCGGTTCGGCATCTTCGATTTCTATGCCCGCCGCGCCCTGCGCATCCTGCCGGCTTACGGCCTGATGCTGGCGGTCACCGTCGTCGCGGCCACCATCCTCCTGCGCGCGCCGGCAGACCTAGGCAGCCTCGCGCGCTCCGCCCTCTACGCGCCCGTCTTCCTCACCAACGTCTATTTCTACGGAAGCAGCGGCTATTTCGACAGCAGCGCCGACCTGAAACCGCTGCTGCACACCTGGTCGCTGGCGGTCGAGGAGCAGTTCTATCTGGTCGTTCCGCTGCTGCTGGTCGGGCTCGTCGCGCTCGCCCGCCGTCGCGGCTGGCGGCTTCCGGCCGTGCTCGGCCTCGCCGCCGCAGTGATCGCGATCGCGAGCCTTCTCGGCTGCATCCTGTTCACCCCGCCGAACATCGACCTTCGCGTCTCCGATCGCAATCCGGCCTTCTTCCTCACCTGGTGGCGGGCCTGGGAGTTCGTCGGCGGCGGCGTCATCGCCGGCATCGCTGCGCTGCCCTGGCACCGGCAGTCGCGCGGGGTCGCAACCCTCATCGGCCTCATCGGCCTCGCCATGATCGGCCTCGCCGTCGGCTTTGTCGGCCTCGGCTGGCTCGGCGTCGGCAGCGGAACCGAGGATCGCGTGCTCGGCTATCCCGGCTATGCGGCCCTGCTGCCGGTCGCGGGTGCCATGCTCGTCATCCTCTCCGGCCTCATCAGCCCGGCTGCACCCGTCAGCCTGCTGCTCTCCGCCGCGCCGATCGTCTTCGTCGGCCAGATTTCCTATGCGCTCTATCTGTGGCACTGGCCGCTGCTCGTCTTCGGCCGCCTGCTCCCGACCGATCTCTCCCCGGGTCTGACGAGCGGCATCGCCGTCGCCCTTTCGGTGCTTCTCGCGATCGCGACGCGCTCCCTGATCGAGCTGCCGATCCTCGCCTGGCGCCGCCGAAGCGCGCTGGGCCAAGGCAGCCGCTTGGGCGTCCGGATCACGCTTGCAGGGGTTGCCGGCTGCATCGTCCTGGCGCTTGCTTCGACGGGGGTGGCCGAACTCGGCTACAAGCGAGCGCGGAGCGATCCGATGACGGCGCGGATCGATGCCGAGGATGTCGCGGGAACAAGCCCCTGCCTCGCCAAGTCGATCGACGCGCAGATGGCCTGTTTCGACGAGGCGAAGCCGTTCGGCGTGATGTTCGGCGATTCGCACGCGCTCGCCACGCTGCCGCGCATCGGCTTCGAGGCCGAACAGAACGGCACGCGGCTGCTGCAGATGACAGGCCCCGGCTGCAACCTGCAGAACCTTTTGCTCGATCCGGCCGCAGGACGCGACGATGTCGCGTGCAGGCCGCTCGCCGAACGGATCGAGCGCTTCCGGCCGAAGCTCGGGCCGGAGGCGACCTTCGCGATCTTCGACGGCTACTGGGCGGCGGTGCCCGACTTCTACCATGGCGCCGACACGGCCTGGGCCGAGGAGCGGTTCGCCAAGGCGCTCCGCGCGATGCTGCAGCTGTTTTCCAACGACGGCACGCGGCGGCTGCTGCTGCTCGGGCCGCTGCCGAAATTCGAGCGCACCGATCCGGTCAATTGCCTCGATCTCAGCAAGGCGCTCGGCCTCTCGCCGGATCGCTGCGGCACGACACGGGCGAGCGAGGACCAGCGCCGGGCCAAGACCGTCGCGATCATGCGGAGCGTCGCCGGCGAATTCGGCAACATCCGCTTCGTCGATCCGGTCGACGTCTTCTGCGATGCGCGGATGTGCATGCCCGAAAAGGATGGCGCCGTCGCCTTCTTCGACGACCACCATGTCAATGCGGTCGGCGCCGCGGCCGTCTACGCCGCCTTCCGCGACGATTTCGCCTGGGCGTTCGGCGTCCCGGCCGCATCCTCGCGCCAGCCCGCCCCTCAGCCTTAGCGGAACGCCGGCAGGACGCGCTGCTTCACGCCACCGGCTGCAGCGGCGCAATCTCGAGATCGGCAGCGATGGCGTCGAAGGCCTGCTTCAGCGCCGGGGCAACGGGAATTCCGTCGCGGCTGCGCTCGATCTCGACCTTCCACTCGCGGTCGCCCGGGGCCATGACGCTCTTGCCCTCGCGGGCCGGCGAGGCGCGAAGGCTGGCGAGATAGGCCGCCATGCCGATGTCATAGACGCTGCGCGGCACGAAGCGCTCAGGGTCGATGACGATGAAGAAATGGCCGAGACGACGCGGCGTCGTGTCGTCGGGGCCGACCATGCCGAGAATCTCCGAACAATGCGGCATGCCGGTCATGACGGCCGAGACGATCTCCATCACGCTGGCAAGGCCGGCGCCCTTGTGGCCGAAGCCGATGCCGCCAAGCGGCAGCAGAGCCGCCGATTCCATCGGCTCGATCGTCGGCTTGCCGGTGGCGTCGACGGCGACCTCGGGCGGCAGCTTGAGGCCCTTGGCGGCCATGTCCTGCACCTTGTTCCAGGGCACCATGCTGGTCGCCATGTCGAGCAGATAGGGCCGGCTGCCGGAGACGGGGGCGGCGAAGGCGAGCGGATTGGTGCCGTGGAACGGCGCGACGCCGTCATGCGGCAGCACGAAGCTGTCCGAATTGCAGAAGGCAAAGCCGACCATGCCGGAAGCGGCGGCGCGCAGCGCGTAGCAGCCTGCAGCGCCGAAATGCGAGGAATTGATCACCGAGGCTGCGGCGATGCCGGCCGTCGCCGCCAGCTTGACCGCCTCGTCGACGGCGAAGAAGCTCGCGTGATGGCCAAAGCCGTGGTCGCCGTCGACGATCACCGTGCCAGGGCCGGTCACCTCGGCGGCGAGCTTCGGCGCCGGGTTGATGCGGCCGGTGCGCACGACGCGGGCATAATGCACCAGCAGGCGGGCGCCATGACTGTCGACCCCGCGCAGCGATGCTTCCGTCAGCGCATCGGCGACCGAGCCGGCATGGGTGGCTTCCGTCCCCGCCGCGCGCAGCGCCGTGTCGATGAAGGCGCGCACCGCCTCTCCGCTCGCCCTGAACATGTCCACGCCGTTCGCGCCCGCACCTAGTGTCATCGTCACCCGTCCTCCCGCCCCGCTGCAGGGCGGCACGGGCAGTATCACGCCGGCCGGCCTGTCGTCATCCATCGTCGACGCAGCGTGTCTTCGGCGCTAGTCTCGCGCCATCATGACGAGGGAGGTCGCGATGGCGGTTTCGGTGGGTGATGCAACGTCGACGGCGATGCTCGCCGAGCTCGAGCGCAAGGTGCTCTGGCTCGCCGCCTGGATGATCCACAACGCCAATCACCTGCGCGAGAATGACGAGGGCATCAAGGTCGGCGGCCACCAAGCCTCGTCCGCCTCCCTGGCGACGATCATGACGGCGCTCTATTTCGAAGCGCTGCAGCCGGAAGACCGCGTCGCGGTCAAGCCGCATGCGAGCCCGATCTTCCACGCCATCCAGTATCTCTCGGGCCGGCAGAGCCTCGAGAAGATCCAGAACTTCCGCGCCTTTCGTGGCGCACAGAGCTATCCCTCGCGGACGAAGGACAGCGACGACGTCGACTTCTCGACCGGCTCGGTCGGCCTCGGCGCGGCGCAGACCGTGTTTTCAGCGCTGGTACAGGACTATGTCGGCGCCCGTGACTGGACCGGCAAGGACGGAACCGGCAAGGCCGGGCGCATGGTGGCGCTGGTCGGCGATGCCGAGATGGACGAGGGCAACATCTTCGAGGCGCTGCTCGAAGGCTGGAAGCACGGGCTGCGCAATTGCTGGTGGGTGGTCGACTACAACCGCCAGAGCCTCGATGCCGTAGTGCGCGAGGGCCTCTGGCAGCGGTTCGAGGCGATCTTCGCCAATTTCGGCTGGGATGTCGTCATCCTCAAGCATGGCGTCCTGCTGCAGGCGGCCTTTGCCGAGCCGGGCGGCGAAGCGCTGCGGCAGTGGATCGATACCTGCCCTAACCAGCTCTATTCGGCGCTCTGCTTCCAGGGCGGCGCGGCCTGGCGGAAGCGTCTTCTCGACGAGATCGGCGACCAGGGCGCCGTCGCGGCGCTGATCGAGCGGCGAAGCGATGCCGAACTGGCCAGGCTCATGACCAATCTCGGCGGCCACGATCTGCCGACGCTCACCGAAGCCTTCGCCAAGGCGCGGCAGCACGAACGGCCGACCTGCTTCATCGCCTACACGATCAAGGGCTTCGGCCTGCCGCTTGCCGGCCACAAGGACAACCATGCCGGGCTGATGACGCCGACGCAGATCGAGGCGCTGCGCGAGAGTCTCGCCGTTCGCCCGGGGCATGAATGGGACCGCTTCGAGGGTCTCGAAACACCGGCCGCCGATCTCGAGCGCTTCATCGCCGCGGCGCCCTTTGCGGGACGACGGCCGCGCGCAGCGGCGGCGGCGATCGCCGTGCCCGAAAATCTGCCCGTTCCGCCGGCGGCCGGCAAGCTCTTGTCGACGCAAGCCGGATTCGGGCAGATTCTCAACGAAATCGCCCGTAATGACAGCGATTTCGCGCGGCGGATCGTGACGACGGCACCGGACGTGACCGTCTCGACCAATCTCGGTCCCTGGGTCAACCGCCGCGGCCTCTTTGCCCGCGAGAGCATGGCCGACCTCTTCAAGTCGGAGCGGATCGCCTCGACATTCAACTGGGAATTCTCGCCGTCGGGCCAGCATCTCGAACTCGGCATCGCCGAGATGAACCTCTTCCTGATGCTCTCCGCGCTCGGGCTTTCGCATGCGATCCATGGCGAGAGGCTGCTGCCGATCGGCACGCTCTATGATCCCTTCATCTATCGCGGCGCCGACGCGCTCAACTATGCCTGCTACCAGGATGCACGCTTCATCCTGGTGGCGACGCCCTCCGGCGTGACTTTGGCGCCGGAAGGCGGCGCACATCAATCGATCGGCACGCCGCTGATCGGCATGGCTCAGGACGGGCTCGCCGCTTTCGAGCCGGCCTTCGTCGATGAACTGGCGACCATCCTCGCTTTCGGCTTCGACTATATCCAGCGCTCGGCCAAGGACGGGGCGCCGGACGAGCGAACCTGGCTGCGTGACGAGACCGGCGGCTCGCTCTATCTGCGCCTCTCGACACGGCCGCTCGAACAGCCGCAGCGCGCCATCACGGCCGAGCTCGGCCGCGCCGTCGTCGACGGCGCCTATTGGCTGCGCGAACCCGGCCCCAACGCCGAACTCGTCATCGCCTATCAGGGGGCGGTGGCGCCGGAGGCGATCGCAGCGACCGGGCTGCTCGCGGAGGACCGACGCGATATCGGCCTCCTCGCCGTCACCTCGGCCGACCGTCTGAATGCCGGCTGGACAGCGGCTGGGCGGGCGCGGGAGCGCGGGCTCGTGCATGCCCGTTCGCATGTCGAGCGGCTGTTCGAGAAGCTGCCGGCGCATTGCGGCCTCGTCACGGTGATCGACGGCCATCCGGCGACGCTCGGCTGGCTCGGATCGGTGGGCGGCCATCGCACGCGCTCGCTCGGCGTCGAGCATTTCGGCCAGACGGGCACGATCGCCGACCTCTATCGCCACCATGGCATCGACGCGGCAGCAATCGCCCGCGCGGCGGCGGCGCTCGCCCCGGCCCGACCCGTCCGATACCTGAAGCCGGCGTCCTGACATGGCTGATCGAGAGAAGGCCACCGACCCGGCCGAGGCCGTGACAGCCGCTATCGACGGCCTCGGCATCCTGGCCCGCCGGCGGATCGAGGCCGAGATCATCAAGCCGATCTTCGAGGAAATGGTGACCCGCTTCGGCGAGTCGGCCGCCCGCGAAGCGCTGAAGGCCGCGATAACCCGCGCCGCGATCGCGAGCGGGGAACGGCTGGCCGCAGCCGAGACCGGGCCGACCGACCTCGTGAGCTTCGCAGCCCTGCAGCCGAAATGGCGCCAGGACGATGCCCTGACGGTCGAGATACTGGCCGAGACGCCCGAGCGCTTCGACTATGACGTGACGCGCTGCCGCTACGCCGAGATGTACCGAGCCATGGGCCTCGGTGCGATCGGCGACATCCTCTCCTGCCAGCGCGACGGCACCTTCTGCGAAGGCTATGACAAGCGCATCCGCATGACGCGGACGACGACGATCATGTCCGGCGCAGCGCGCTGCGATTTCCGCTACCGGATCGACACCGATCCTCAGGCGAGTTCCGGGTAGCCCGCCGCAACGGCCGCATCACGAACCGCGGCGATCGGCGCGTAATCGGCGCGGCCCAGCCGATCGAAGCCCGCGATCAGCAGCGGGGCGCGCAGCTCGGCCAAGGCGGGATCCGTGACCAGACGCTCGAGCGCGCGACGGATACGCTCCAGCTCGTCGTCCGAGGTCGTGCGTGCCGTCACCAGCGGGAGGCCGGGCGCCAGAGGCGTCCGCGCGAGGATGCGGAGACCGGCGACCGCGTCCGGCTCCTGCTCTGCGATCAGGGCGAAGCTGATGCAGTCGATCGCCGCGACATCGGCCGAACCGTCGCGGACGGCGGCGAGCGAGGCGCGATGGCTGCCACTCGTCAGCACGGCACCGAAAAACCGGCCGGAACGGGCGATGGGGGCGATGAGGCCACGCAGCGCATTGGCGCCGGAATGCGAGTCGCGGCTGTTGATAGCGGCGGTTTTGCCTCGCAGCGCCTCAAGCGTAGCCGCGGTGTCTTTGGTGCGGACCACCACCAGACTGGAATAGTGGCTGCCGCTCGCGCCTTCGGCGTCATAGCGGAACGCACCGACGACGCGGACATGGTCGTCGAGACCGTCGACGAGCGGATAGCCGCATGTCTGGCTGACGAGGAGGCCGGGATCGCGCCAGTGGGCCGCGAGATCGTCAGGCCAGTCGAGCCAGTCGGGCACGTCGCGCAGGCCCTCGGCGCGCAGGGCAATGGTCAGGGCCGACCAGAGATCGTCGACGGCGTCGCGATCGATGCCATACATCGGCAGCGCCGCGATACGCGTGCTGCTCACGGCGCGCGGCCGTGCGGATGAGACGGCGTATCGTGCGGCTTCAGCAGATAGCGCCGGACGACGTCGAGATAGCCGCGATAGACGAGGCCACCATTGGCGCCGACCAGATGCTGGCGATGGTCGCGATACCAGGCGGGGATGCGATACCAAGGCAGCGTCGGCACGGCATGGTGCGCAGCATGAAGATTGTTGAACAGGAACAGCGGCCCGAGCAGCCAGGAGCCTTCGACGATGGCGGTGCGATGGATCACGTCATGTTCCGCGCGATGCTCGGCATAGGAGCGCACCAGCAGGATCGCGGTTCCCGGATAGACGATCGCGGCGAGATAGAACAGGAGGTTCATCTTCGCCACCAAGACCAGCCAGGCGAGCAGGATGGCGACATGCAGCAGGTGGCCGGCCCAGATCCGCCGTGCAGCACCCCGGCCGGCACGGAGCGACGCCGCTTCGGCGATGAAGAAGCGCCCGACCATCCAGAACGGGCCGATGATCATCCGTCCGAGCAGCGTCGACTGCGCGCGCACCAACAGGCGAGCGAGCGGATGCAGCCGAGCCCAGCCCTCGGGCGTCCAGTAGGCAGATTCGGGGTCATCCAGCGGATCGGTCAGCCGCTCGTCACGATGATGGACGAGATGGGAAATACGGTAGCTGTCGAAGGGCAGCCACAGCGACAGGGGCGGCAGAGCGAGCCATCGGTTCAGCTTCCGCCAGCGCGTCGGATGGCCATGGATGAGTTCATGCTGCAGCGATGAATGCAGGACGATCAGCAGCGAGCCGATCGCGGCGACGAGGAGCACCGGCAGCTTTGCATGAAACAGAGTCAGCGCAACGAATGAAACATAGACCCCGACGACCAGTCCAAGGGTCAGCCATTCCACGGCAACTCGTTCACGGACGCGCGAATACGCGGCGCCAGACACTATATCTGTCATCAAGATCCACGCTCTTCCAGCCAAGAAACCGCAACACGATCACTCTTGCTTCGCGTCTCGGTCTTGCGCCACTGAACTGGAACGAGCCGATGCGGTTCTGCTCCAGTATTCTGGAATCATAGCGAGGCCGGCGATCTTGCGGAAAGCTCAAGCTTGCGTTTGTTGGCAGCAAGGAAGAAAGCCGTTCCGCGGCCGGCATTGCGGACGCAAAGTCGCTGGCCTTCCGCGCTTCGATTGCCTCTTCTCCATCCAAGTCTTCGATCGCCCATAATCTCGGCAGTGGACGGCGACGCGGCGCGGATGCACACTTCCATGATCGCGGTATCGCAGGGAGATCGACCATGCGTTTTAAAGATGCCAGAACAAGCCTTGCGACCACCTTGCGAGCCGCTGCCGTCCTCGCCTGTGCCTTTGCGGCGCCGGGTATCGGCGGGGCGATGGCGACAACGCCGAAGGATACTCTGGTCCAGGCCTGGCAGATCGACGACATCATCTCGCTCGATCCGGCAGAGATCTTCGAGATCTCGACCACAGAGATCGCCGGCAATACCTATGAGCGCCTGATCGGCTACGATCTGCAGGACGTTTCCAAGATGTTCGGCGTGGTCGCCGAGAGCTGGACCGTCTCGCCGGACGGCAAGACGATCACCTTCAAGATCCGCGAGGGCCGGAAATTCGCTTCCGGCAATCCCATCACCGCCGCTGACGTCGAATTCTCGCTGCAGCGCGCAGTGCTGCTCGACAAGTCCCCGGCCTTCATCATCAATCAGTTCGGCATCACCAAGGACAACGCGAAGACCGCTATTCATGCGACGGGCGACTACACGGTCGACTTCACGATGGACCGGCCCTATGCGCCGAGCTTCGCCCTCTATGCCCTCACCTCCTCCGTCGCTTCGGTCGTCGACAAGAAGCTGGTGCTGGAGCACGAGGACAACGGCGATCTCGGCTATGGCTGGCTGAAGACGCATTATGCCGGATCGGGTCCGTTCACGATCCGCGACTGGCGCGCCAATGAAGTGGCCGTGCTGGAGCGCAACCCGAACTATTCCGGAACGCCGGCGCCGCTCGCCCGCGTGATCTATCGCCATATCCCGGAAACGGCGACGCAGCGCATCCTCTTGGAAAAGGGCGATGTCGACATCGCACGCAATCTCGGGCCGGAGCAGATCGCGGCGGTCTCGGGCAATCCCGACATCAAGATCCAGGCGGCGCCGAAGGGCACGCTCTATTATCTCGGGCTCAACCAGAAGAACCCGAACCTCGCCAAGCCCGAGGTGCGCGAGGCGCTGAAATATCTGGTCGACTACAGCGCCATCGCCGACACGATCATGAAGAACCAGGGCGCCGTGCATCAGGCGTTCCTGCCGAAGGGCTTCCTCGGTGCCGTGAACGACACGCCTTATTCGCTCGACGTCGACAAGGCCAAGGCGCTTCTCGCCAAGGCCGGCCTGCCGGACGGCTTCACCGTGACGATGGATGTGCGCTCGACCCAGCCGATCACCGGCGTCGCCGAAGCGATCCAGGCAACCTTCGCCAAGGCCGGCGTCAAGGTCGAGATCATCCCGGGCGACGGCAAGCAGACACTGACGAAGTATCGTGCCCGGACGCATGACATCTATATCGGCGTCTGGGGCCCGGACTATCAGGACCCGCATACCAACGCACAGACCTTCGCCTCCAATCCCGACAACAAGGACGATGCCTCGTCCAAGACGCTCGCCTGGCGCAATGCCTGGGAGACGCCGGTGCTCGGGCCGGAGGTCGATGCCGCCATCCTCGAAAAGGACCCGGCGAAACGCGCCGCGCTCTATGAGGCGATGCAGAAGCAGGTGCTCGCCGACGGGCCGTTCGTCGTCATGTTCCAGCAGACCGAAGTGGCGGCGCTGCGCGCGAACGTGAAGAACTTCATCATGGGACCGTCCTTCGACAACAATCTCGCGACGGCGGCGAGCAAGGATTGAGCCTCGATCCGGGCGCGATCGCCGGACGATGGCGGGAGCCGCGCGGACGCGTGGCGCTCGGCTACGTCCGCGGCGTCGCGAGTTTCCTGCTGACGCTGGCGATCACGCTGTTCGGGCTCGTCGTCGTCACCTTCGTGATCGGCCGCGTGGTGCCGATCGACCCGGTGCTGGCCGTCGTCGGCGACCGCGCCTCGGGTGCCGTCTATGAGCGCACCCGCATCGAGATGGGGCTGGACAAGCCGCTGGTCGAGCAGTTCGGGATCTATCTCAAGAAGGCCGTAACCGGTGATTTCGGCCGATCGGTGCTGACGACCAATCCCGTCATCGACGACATCCGCACCTACTTCCCGGCGACGATCGAGCTTGCGACCCTCGGTACGCTGATCGGCACGCTGATCGGCGTGCCGCTCGGGGTCTTTGCCGCGGTCCGTTCCGGCAGTTTCATCGACCAGGTCGTGCGGATCGTCGGGCTGGTCGGCTATTCGGTGCCGATCTTCTGGCTCGGGCTGATGGCGCTGCTGCTGTTCTATGCCCGGCTCGACTGGGTCGCCGGCCCCGGCAGGCTGGACATCGCCTATGACTATATAGTCACGCCGGTCACCGGGATGCTGCTCGTCGACAGCCTCCTCGCCGGCGAGGCGGACGTGTTCTGGAACGCGCTCAGCCACATCATCCTGCCCGCCTGCCTGCTCGGCTATTTCTCGCTCGCCTATATCAGCCGGATGACGCGCGCCTTGCTGCTCGGCGAGTTGCAGCAGGAATATGTCGTCACGGCGCGGATCAAGGGCCTCAGCGAGGCGCGCGTCATCTGGCGCCATGCACTGAGGAACGCTGCCGTGCCGCTGTTGACGGTGGTGGTTCTGTCCTATGCGACGCTGCTCGAAGGCTCGGTTCTGACGGAAACCGTCTTCGCCTGGCCCGGCATCGGCTCCTACATCACCAATTCGCTGCAGAATGCCGATTTGAACGCGGTTCTCGGCGGAACGCTGGTCGTCGGCGCGGCCTTCGTCACGCTCAACCTCGTCTCGGACCTGCTCTATCGCCTGCTCGACCCGAGGACGCGCTGATGGCGAGCGCCGCTGGATCGCTCAAGGCGTGGCTGACCACCGCCGAGCCGCAATCGCGGCGGCAGGCGCGGTTCGGCCATGCGTTCCAGCTCTTTCGCCGCCTCGCCCGCAACCCGACCGCGATGGCCGGGCTCGTCGTCGTGCTGCTGCTGGTCCTGGTCGCGGCTTTCGCGCCGCTGCTCGCGACCCATTCGCCGATCGAGGGCGGCGATCTCCGCACCCAGAGGCTGCTGCCGCCAGGGCCGGTGTTCTGGCTCGGGACCGACGACCAGGCCCGCGACATCTATTCTCGCCTCCTCTACGGCTCGCGGCTGACGCTCGCCGTCGTCGTGCTCGTCTCGGTGATCGCGACGCCGATCGGGCTCGTGGTCGGCACGGTGTCGGGCTATTTCGGCGGCTGGATCGACCGCGTACTGATGCGCCTCACCGATATCTTCCTCGCCTTCCCCCGCCTGGTGCTGGCGCTTGCCTTCGTCGCGGCGCTCGGCCCCGGCATCGAGAACGCCATCATCGCCATCGCCATTACAGCCTGGCCGCCTTATGCGCGGCTGGCCCGGGCCGAGACGCTGACCATCCGCAACAGCGACTTCATCCACGCCGTCAGGCTGCAGGGCGGCTCATCGGCGCGGATTCTTTTCCGCCATATCGTGCCGCTCTGCCTGTCCTCGGTGACGGTCCGTGTCACGCTCGATATGGCAGGCATCATCCTGACGGCCGCCGGCCTCGGCTTTCTCGGTCTCGGCGCGCAGCCGCCCGCGCCCGAATGGGGCACGATGATCGCGGCCGGCCGCCGCTTCCTGATCGACCAATGGTGGGTCGCCGCGATGCCGGGCATCGCGATCTTCATCGTCAGCCTCGGCTTCAACCTGCTCGGCGATGGCCTCCGCGACGCGCTCGATCCGAAGGCGACACGATGAGGGCGCCGCTGCTCGAGGTGGAGGATCTCCGCGTCCGCTTCCCTTTGGCAGAGGGCGTCGTGGAAGCCGTCCGCGGCGTTTCCTTCACCCTCGGCCGCGAGCGGCTCGGCATCGTCGGCGAGAGCGGCTCGGGCAAGTCGCAAACCGGCCGCGCCATCCTCGGCCTCACCGCCCGACCGGGCGCGGTGAGCGCCAGGCGGCTCGCCTTCGATGGCATCGACCTGATGGCGGCGTCACCCAAGGAGCGTCGGGCGCTGCGCGGCAGCCGCATGACGATGGTGATGCAGGATCCGCGCTATTCGCTCAATCCGGTGATGACCGTCGAGCAGCAGATCATCGAGGCCTATCGCGCACACCGGCCAGTCTCGAAGCGCGCGGCCAGGGTCGCGGCGCTCGCGATGCTCGAGGCGGTGCAGATTCGCGAGCCTGGCCGCGTGATGGCGCTCTATCCGCACGAACTCTCGGGCGGCATGGGCCAGCGGGTCATGATCGCAATGATGCTGATCACCGATCCGGAACTCCTGATTGCCGACGAGCCGACCTCGGCCCTCGACGTGACGGTCCGGATCGAGGTGCTGCGCATTCTCGACGATCTCGTCGCAAAGCGCGGCATGGGGCTGATCCTGATCAGCCACGATCTCGACCTCGTCGCCTCGTTCTGCGACCGCATCCTCGTGATGTATGCCGGCCGCGTGGTCGAGGAACTCGCCAGCGGCGCGCTCAGTGAAGCGCGCCATCCCTATACGCGCGGGCTGATCGGCTGCATGCCGAAGCTTGCGGGCGACAGCCATCCCTTGCCCGTGCTCCAGCGCGACGCCGGCTGGGCGCTCTGACGATGACCGCGCCGCTGCTCGAGGTCAGCCAGCTCTCCGTCCGGTTCGGCGTCGGGCGCCTGACCGTCGCCGCGCTCGAGGACATCGCCTTTTCGGTGCAACCCGGCGAATCGCTCGGCCTGGTCGGCGAATCAGGCTCGGGCAAATCCACCGTGCTGCGGGCTGTCACCGGGCTCGCGCCGATCACGGCGGGCACGATCCGGCTTGGTGGCGACGTGGTCGCGACGCCGCGGCGGCTCGACTTCTACACCGCCGTGCAGATGGTGTTCCAGGATCCCTATGCTTCGCTGCATCCGCGGCACACGGTCGACCAGATTCTCGCCGAACCCTTGGCGATCCATCGCATCGACAATGCCGAGCCACGGATCGTGGCGGCGCTCGCCGAAGTCGGGCTCGGGCCCTCCTACCGCTTCCGGTATCCGCACCAGCTCTCGGGCGGCCAGCGCCAGCGCGTCGCGATCGCGCGGGCCCTGATCCTGAGGCCGCGCCTCGTGCTGCTCGACGAACCAACCTCGGCGCTGGACGCCTCTGTCCAGGCCGAGATCCTCAATCTTCTGGAAACGCTCCGAAGCGAATTCGGCCTTGCCTATGTGCTCGTCAGCCACGACCTCGCGGTCGTCGCCCATCTCTGCGAACGGCTGATCGTGCTGCGCCATGGCCGCATGGTCGAGGAGACGACCGCGGCGGCGCTGCGCGACGGCTCGGTCGCGGCCGACTATACGCGGCAGATGCTCGAGGCCAGCAAGGGTTTTGCGCGGCGCGGCGGCTGAGGAACCCTAGCCGATCACCCTCTCCAAGAGGCGAAGCCAGTTCTCGCTGCCGAGCTTGGCGAGCAGCGCCTCGTCATAGCCATGCGTGCGCATCGCGCTGACGAGGTTCGGCAGGCCTGCGGCAGTGCCGATGTCGGCCGGGATCAGCGCGCCGTCGAAATCGGAGCCGAAGCCGACACGGTCCTCGCCGAGGCGGCCGATCAGATGGTCGAGATGGCGCAGCATGGTCTCGAGCGGCGTATCGGTGCGCATGCGGCCATCCTCGCGCAGGAAGCAGGTCGCGAAGTTGAGCCCCACCATGCCGTCGCTGTCGCGGATCGCGTCCAGCTGGCGGTCGGTCAGGTTGCGGGCCGAGGGCGTGATCGCATGGGCATTGGAATGGGTCGCGACCAGCGGCGCCTGCGACAGCCGCGCGACATCCCAGAAGCCGGCTTCGTTGAGATGCGAGAGATCGATCAGGATGCCGAGCGCGTTGCAGGCGGCGACGAGCCGCTCGCCGGCCTCGGTGAGGCCCGGCCCGGTATCGGGCGAACCGGGGAAGCGGAACGGGACGCCATGACCGAAGATGGTCGGCCGGCTCCAGACCGGACCGAGCGAGCGAAGCCCGGCGGCGTGGAGCACGTCAAGCGCCTCGAGATCGGCATCGATCGCCTCGGCGCCCTCGATATGCAGCACGGTGGCAAGCGCGCCACGCGCGATGGCGGCGCGGATCTCGGAGGTACTGCGGCAGATCGCGACGGCGCCGTCCGAGGCGCGCTCGATGCGGATCAGGAGCGCGATCATGGCGAGCGCCGCCTCGCGCGCCTCATTGATCGGCAACATCGCCGGCAATGGCACGTCATATTCGGGGCCGTTCATCCGGTCGGCATAGGCAAAGCCGCCGGCCGATGGGGCAAAGACGGCGAAGAGGCCGCCGACCAGGCCGCCGGCGCGGGCACGCGGCAAGTCGAGCTGGCCGTCCGCGGTGCCGTCCAGAAACGCGCGCGCGGCGCCTTCCCGTCGGACGAGGCGAAGCAGCACGTCGTTATGGCCGTCGAAGATCGGAAGCAGCGCCATCGTTCTCTCTTTCAGTCGCGGGCCGGCTCGGTCGGGGCGGCGGCATCGCCGGACAGCGCCTCGACATCGCGCGAAACGATCGCCCGCTCACCGATGAGGCCGCGCGGACGGATGATGAGGATCAGCGCCAGTGCAACGCCGATCGCGACGATCTGCAACGCCGCGGCTCGCGCCTGGAAGCCAGGCGCGACGAAGGAGCCGACAAAGAGGCTCGACAGGCTCCAGAGCGCCCAGACCACGACGGCGCCGATCAGCGCGCCGCGATTGTTGCCGGAGCCGCCGACGATCAGCATCGCCCAGACCTGGAAGGTCAGGATCGACAGATAGGCATCCGGCGCGATGAAGCCAATGAAATGCGCCTGCATCGCGCCGCCGAGCCCCATGATCGCACCGCCGAGCGCGAAGGCCTGCAGGCGATACGCATTGACGCTCTTGCCGAGCGAGGCAGCGGCGGCCTCGTCCTCGCGGATGGCGCGGAGCACGCGACCGAAGGGGCTGCGCGCCAGCGTCTCCAGCACGAGATAGAGGGCGAGCACGACCGCGGCTGTGAGCACCAGATTGGCGGCGTTGAAGGCAATCGGCGTTTCGGCGAGCGCAGCGAACGGGCGCGGGATGAAGGCGATGCCGAACGGCCCGCCGGTCAGCGCGGTGGCGTTGAGCGCGACGACCTGGATCGTGACCGCGACGCCGAAGGTGGTCATCGCCAGGTAGTCGGCACGCAGCCGCAGCGTCGCGAGCCCGACCAGCGCCGCGGCGGCGCCGGCGATGACCATGGCCGCCAGCCAGCCGCCGAGGATCGGCCAGCCGAAGCCGCCGAGCCGTTCGGCTGTGTCAGGCGTCGTCAGGATGGCCGAGGCATAGGCGCCGATCGCAGCGAATCCGGCGACGCCGACATTGAAGAGCCCTGTCTGGCCCCATTGCAGATTGAGACCGAGACAGACGACGCCGAAGATCAGCGCATTGACGAGGAAGAAGGCGCCATAGCCGAGGAGATCGATCATCCCTGGCGCACTCCGAACAGGCCGCGCGGGCGGATGAGCAGCATGGCGATCAGGAGCAGGAAAGCGACGGCCGAGCGATATTCGGCGCCGACGACCTGCACCGCCGCCGCCTCGGCGACACCGACGATGAGGCCGCCTATGATGGCGCCCCAGACGCTTCCGATGCCGCCGAGGATAGCGGCGGCGAAGAGCGGCAACAGCAGGTCGAAGCCCATCTGCGGCCGGATCTGCACCGTGAGGCCGAGCATGATGCCGGAGACGCAGGCAAGCGCGCCGCCGATGAGCCAGGTGGCGCGGACGACGGCCGCGACATCGATGCCGACGACGCGGGCGAGCGCCGGATTTTCGCTCACCGCCCGCATCGAGCGACCGATATGGGTGCGCGTCAGAAGGAGATGCATCGCGACCACGACGATGACCGCAAGGCCCATCATCGCCGCCTGGTCGGGCGTGACCCGGATGCCGAAGCCGATCGGAATGGCGATCTGGATCGCGCGGCTGAAATAGGCCGGCTCCGAGGTGAACAGGAATTCGAGCGTCGCCCGGAGCGCCAGCGAGGCGCCGAAGCTCGCGATCACCATGACGATGCCGTGGCCGGTGCGCCGCAGCGGCCGGAACAGCACGGCGTCAAGCGCCAGCGCCAAGAGGCCGGTCAGGGCCATCGCGACGAGCGCGGCGACGACGAGAGGCCAGCCGAAGGAGAACGGCATGAGACGCGCCGCTGGGCCGAGCCAGCCGACCAGCGCACTGGCGACGCCGAGCGCCAGATAGGCACCCCAGGAAATGAAGTCGCCGTGGGTGAAGTTCGAGAAGCGCAGGATCGAATAGGTCAAGGTCAGCCCGACCGCGCCGAGCCCGATCAGCGCGCCGGCAAAGAGACCGTCGGCAAGGAATTGCAGGCTCATGAGACCAGCCTCGCGCGCTGGTCGCCGCCGAGGCCGAGATAATGCGCGGCGATGTCGGGATCGGCGGCAAGCGCCGCGGCAGCGCCCTCATGCCGGTTGCGGCCATCGGCGAGGATATAGGCGCGATCGGCGATGGCGAGCGCGGCGCGGGCGTTCTGCTCGACCATGAGGATGGTGACGCCGCCCGCGCGGATTTCCTTGAGCTTGGCGAAGACATCGCCGACGAGCTTTGGCGAAAGCCCGGCCGAGGGTTCGTCGAGCATCAGCACCTTGGGCTCGATCATCAATGCCCGCGCCACCGCCAGCATCTGGCGCTGTCCGCCGGAAAGACGGCCGGCGGCTAGGCGACGCTGGCGGGCGAGATCGGGAAAGAGATCGAACATCGCGCCGACGCGTGCGGCGCGGCTTGCGGCCGGCACGACATGGCCGGCAAGGACGAGATTGTCCTCGACGTTCATCGCGGTAAACACGTTTTCGGTCTGCGGTACGAAAGCGAGCCCGAGCCGCACCATCCGATGCGCCGGGACATGCGTGATCGGCTCTCCCTCCAGCGTCACGACGCCGCGCGAAACCGGCACGAGGCCGGCGATCGCCTTCATCACCGTCGACTTGCCGGCGCCGTTCGGGCCGAGCAGCACGACGATCTCGCCCCGCCCGACCGTGATGCTGGCGCCCTTGACGATCGGCAGGCCCGGCTCATAACCGGCCTCGATGTCGTTGGCGGCGAGCGCCGGTTGTCCGCTCATGCGACGACCCCGCCGAGATAGGCCTCGATCACGCGCGGATCGCGCGCCATCGCTTCCGGGGCGCCACGACCGAGAACCCTTCCCTCGGCCATGACGACGACCTCGCCGCAGAGCCGGGCGACGAGATCCATGTTGTGCTCGATGATCAGGAAGGTGACGCCCGAGCGATTGATCGTCTCGATCCTGTCCATGATGGTTTCAAGCAGCGCCGGGTTGACCCCGGCGGCAGGCTCGTCGAGCAGGATCAGCTTTGGCTCGGCCATCAGCACGCGCGCAAGTTCCAGCAGCTTGCGCTGGCCGCCCGAAAGCGCGCGCGCCGGCAACCGCTCGACGGCGCCAAGATCGAGAAAGGCGACGATTTCGCGCGCCCGCGCGATGTTCGCCTGCTCCTGGCGGCGGACAGCGCCATGCGCGAAAAGGTTGGGCAGCATGCGCTCGCCGGGTTGCGACTGCGCGGCGACCAGCACGTTTTCGAGCACCGACATCTCGCCGAACGGCTTCGGGATCTGGAAGGTTCGCGCCATGCCGGCCGCGATCCGCCGATGCGCCGGCTCGTGCTCGACCGCCCTTCCGGCGATGCGGATCGCCCCGGAACTCGGCCGGAGCGTGCCGGCGATGAGATTGAACGTCGTGGTCTTGCCCGCGCCGTTCGGACCGATCAACCCGACGATGGCGCCCGCCTCGACGGCGAAGCTGACCGCGTCGACAGCGCGGAAGCCGTCGAAGGACTTGGAAACCGATTGCACTTCGAGCATGCGTGCGCCAGACCAGAGGCGGGAAACGGGGCGACCTGTTGGCCCCGACTGTTCGTTTGTCCGTTCGTTCTACATGGCTCCGGCCAAGTCTCAAGAGGATCGCGATGGCCGCGCCATCAGAGGACCATTTCGATCTCTACGACCTCCGCGTCGAGGTGGTCGCGCCGCCCGGCGCCAAGCTCTATTGCGGCGCCACCGTTGGCGACCATTTCGAGCTGCGCGGCGAGATGCTGCATCTGCCGCCGGGACAGGGCATCTCGATCTATTCGCTCGCCTCGGTGCTGCCGCTCCTCGCCGCCAAGCAGCGGCCGACCCACCCGCATGACTGGATGACCAGCGACGCCGAAGTCGCCTGCCCCGATCCGAACTGCCCGTCTCGGCTGAGGATCACGCGGCTCGACCTCCGCCGCTTCTCGCACGCCGCCACGACGGCGGTTCCGCTGCCCGAAGAGCCATGAAGGCGCAGACGATGGAAAGCTTCGACCTTGCTCCCGATTATCGCATCTCCCGCGTCATCCGCGGCGGCTGGCAACTTGCGGGCGGGCACGGCCCGATCGACAGGGCGATCGCCGTCGACGACATGACCGCCTTTGCCGAGGCCGGGATCGTCACCTTCGACTGCGCCGACATCTATACCGGTGTCGAGGCGATGATCGGCGACTTCCGCGCCGCCTATGCCGCCTCCCATGGCAAGGCGGCGCTCGATCGCATCCATGTCCATACCAAATGTGTGCCGGACCTCGCGATCCTTCAGCGCATCCGCAAGGCCGACATCGCCGCCATCATCGACCAGTCGCTGAAGCGGCTCAAAATGGAGCGGCTCGACCTCGTGCAGTTTCATTGGTGGGACTATGACGTCCCGCGCTATGTCGACGTCGCGGTCTGGCTCGACGAACTGAGGCGCGACGGCAAGATCCGCTTTGTCAGCGGCACCAATTTCGACATGGCACGCGTGCGCGAGATCCTCGACGCCGGCGTGCGGCTCAGAACGCTGCAGGTGCAGTATTCCGTGCTCGACCATCGCCCCGAACACGGGCTCGTCGCGCTGGCCGAGGCCGAAGGCATCGACCTGCTTTGCTATGGCACGGTTGCCGGCGGCTTCCTCGGCGAACGCTGGCTCGGCGCGCCCGAGCCGACGGGAACGCTCGAGAACCGCTCGCTGATCAAATACAAGCTGATCATCGACGATTTCGGCGGCTGGGCGCTGTTCCAGGCGCTGCTGGAGGTGCTCGCGACGGTCGCGAAGCGCCATGGCGTCGATATAGCGACCGTGGCGAGCCGGCATGTGCTCGACCGCCAGGGCGTCGCGGCCGTCATCGTCGGCGCGCGCAACCGCACGCATCTGCCGCGGAACCTCGCGATCGGCACGCTCCGGCTGACGGAGGCCGACCGCGCCGCGATCGACGCCGTTCTGGCGGCGCGGCAGGGGCCGGAGGGCGATGTCTATACGCTCGAGCGCGACCGGACCGGCCGCCATGGATCGATCATGAAATACAATCTCAACGCCCAATGACCGTGCAGCATCCCCTCGTCGAGGCCGCCATCCGCGAGATCGAGGCCTCGCATGACTTCTTCGTCCGCTGGTTTCTCGGAACGGCCGGAGACGACGAATTTGCCCTCTGGCTGCGCACGACCGCGCCTGAATTCCGCCTGACGACGCCGGATGGCGCCATGCTCGACCTCGATGCGATCAGGCCCTGGATCGCGGGAGCCAAAGGCTCGCAGACGACGCGGTTCGAGATCGGCATCGAGGATGTCGAGGCAATCCATGCGAGCGCCGATGCCGTCTTGCTCATCTATGTCGAGCGACAGTATCGTGAGGGACGCACGACGAGACGGCAGTCCATGGCGCTCTTCCTCAAGGACGAGAGCGCGCCGCGCGGGGTCGTGTGGCGCCACCTGCAGGAAACCTGGCTGCGGGAGGGATGAACGACAAGCCGGGGGGCAAAGCCCGCGAATGCGGGGCAGGGAGTTTCCAATGACATCGAACCGCATGCTGCGCGCCGCACTCGTCGGCAGCGTCGTCGCGCTGGCCGCGACGGGCGCCGCCCGCGCCGCCGACTGCGACATCACCGTCGGCCTCGTCATGGAACTGACGGGACCGGCCGGCGAATATGGCCAGGCCGGCGCCAAGTCGGTCGAGATGGCCTTCCGCGACCTGAACGACGCCGGCGGCGTGGCCGGCTGCAAGATCGTCACCGATACCCGCGACAGCCAGAGCCAGGGCACGGTTGCGGTCGATGTCGCGACGCAGCTGGTTCAGGTCAAGAAGGTGCCGGTGATCATCGGCGGCATCATCTCCTCGGTGTCGATCCCGATCCTCACTTCGGTGACTGCGCCGGCCAAGATCCCGCAGGTCTCGCCCGCCTCGTCCTCGCCGACGCTGACCAAGCTCGGCCGCGACGGCAAGACCAACGGCGTCTTCTTCCGCACGATCACGTCCGACGCGCTGCAGGGCATCGCAGCGGCGAAATTCGCGATCGACCAGGGCATCAAGAAGGTTGCCGTCATCAACGTGAACAACGACTTCGGCGTCAACATGGTCGGCGAGTTCGCCTCCGCCTATAAGGCGCTCGGCGGCGAGATTACCTCGGTGACGCCCTATAACGAGAAGCAGTCGAGCTACCAGTCCGAAGTGACGGCGGCGCTCGGCTCCACGCCCGACGCGCTCTATCTCGTCTCGACGCCGGTCGACGGGGCCACGATCGCACGCGCCTGGATCTCGCAGGGCGGCCCGCAGAAATTCCTGCTGAACGACGGCATGAACAGCGCAGAATTCATCAAGAATGTCGGTCCGGAATATCTGAACGACGCGTTCGGCACGTCGTCCGGCACGGACGCCACGGCCTCGACCGACTATTTCAACAAGGAATACAAAGCCTTCTCCGGCCTCGATCCGGCCAGCCCGGCCGCCGACCGTTCCTATGACGCCGGCGCGATCGTCGGCCTCGCCATCGCCGAGGCCGGCAAGGCCACGGGCAAGGCGGACAGCGCCGGCATCACCGCCGCAATCCGCACGGTTCTCGACCCGAACGGCACCGTCATCCATGCCGGCAAGGACGAATTCGCCAAGGCACTCGCCCTCATCAAGGATGGCAAGCCGATCAAGTATGAAGGCGTGATCGGCCCGGTCGCCTTCGACGCCTATGGCGACATCACCGGCCCGTTCCGCCTCTGGCGGATCCAGAACGGCGAAGTGACCACCGTCGGCACGATGTCCACCGCCGATGTCGACAAGGTCAAGGCGAGCATCGCCAAGTAAGGCGATAGAAGCCGGATCTGCGAGGCTCCGTCAGCCCTCTCTCCCGCCCAGCGGGGGAGAGTTGGCGAGAGGGGTGTTGCTCTCTTTTGAACCGGTCTCGCACGCGAGCTCCCTCGCCATCCCTCCCCGCTTCGCGGGAGAGGGAGCAGAGCCATCTGCCACACTGATGAATTGAAAGAACCGCCTTGACCATCGTTGCTGCCCCGCCCCGCATCGCCGTTCCCGCCGGCTTCGAGCTACCCCGCATTGCAACGGGGCTCTGGCAGATCGCCGATATGGAGCGAGACGGGAAGACGGTCGATCAGGATGCGGCCGCCGCGGCGATGCTCGCCTATGCACAGGCCGGCTTCGATGCTTTCGACATGGCCGACCACTATGGCAGCGCCGAGCTGATCACCGGCCGCTTCCTGAAGCTGGCCACGGCCGAGGGGCTAACCCCCTTCGTCTCGACCAAATGGTGCCCGGAGCCGGGTCCGATGACGCGCGCGGTGGTCCGCGCCGGCGTCCAGCGCAGCCTCGACCGGCTCGGCGTCGAGAGCGTCGACCTGATGCAGTTCCACTGGTGGAGCTTCGAGCATCCCGCTTATCTCGACGCGCTGGCAGAGATGGAAGAGATGCGCCGCGAGGGCATCATCCGTCATCTCGGGCTGACCAATTTCAACACCGATCACCTCGCGCTGGTCGTTCGCAACGGCATCCGCATCGCCACCAATCAGGTCTCGTTCTCGCTGCTCGACCGCCGCGCTGCCGGGTTGATGAGCGACTTCTGCATGGCGAACGACGTCCGCCTGCTCGCCTATGGCACCATGGGCGGCGGCTGGCTGTCGGAACGCTGGCTCGGCGCCGCCGAGCCCGGCGGCCCGGCCGACTGGTCGAAGATGAAATATCGCCGCTTCGTCGAGGCGATCGGCGGCTGGGACGTGTTGCAGGCCATCCTCAGGGCGGCGGCCGCCATCGCGCGCAAGCACCGCGTCTCTCTCTCGAATGTCGCAACGCGTTGGGTGCTCGACCATCCGGCAGTGGCTGCCGTCATCATCGGTGCGCGGCTTGGCGAACGCGAGCACCGCGCCGACAATCTCAAGGCGTTCGACTTCGCGCTCGATGCCGAGGATCACGCCAGCCTCGACGCCGCCTTCGCCGCGTCGAAGCCGCTCGCCGGCGATTGCGGCGATGAATACCGACGGCCGCCCTTCCTCACCGCCTCGGGCGATCTCAGCCACCATCTCGCCAGCCTGCCGCAGATCTTCCGCGCCGAGCCGGTGCCAGGAAAGACCGGCCGGCAGAGGGTCGATTCCGGCAGCATCTGGGAGCCGATCGCCGGCTATTCGCGTGCGATGCGCATCGGCGACCGCATCCTCGTCTCCGGAACGACGGCGACCCATACCGACGGATCGACGGTCTGCCCCGGCGATATCGCGGGTCAGACAACGTATATTCTCGACAAGATCGCCGCTTCGATCACGGCGCTCGGCGGCACGCTCGACGATGTCGTGCGCACGCATGTCTATCTCCGCGACGCTGACCAGTGGGAAGCGGCCTCGCGGGTGCATGGCCGCTATTTCGGCGCCATCCGCCCAGCCAATACGCTGCTGGCAATCGCCGGCCTCGTCGGGCCATATGAGATCGAGATCGAGGCCGAGGCGGTCGTCGATCCCGCCTGAAGGAGTCTTCTGATGCATGACGGCATGACGCGCTTCGCAACGCCGCGCGACGACGGGCTCGGTCTTGTCCGGATCGAGAACGCTGCGGGACTTGCGGTGGAGGCGCTGCCGAACGGTACGATTTTCGCGATCACCCATCGCGCGCCTGCCGGCACCATCATGGTCAACCAGATACTCGGTGCGCCGACGGCGGGTGGGATCGGACGCATCCTGCTGCGGATCGGCGGCAGCGCGCCCGAGATCGCGACGATCGTCGGATCAGGCGCACGGGCTGCGTTCGGCCATGATGGAACCAGCCTCAGCTATGCCGGATCGACCGGTGCACTCGCGCATCGCGCCACGCTGACCCTCGATGCCGAGGAAGCGCTGTGGTTCTGGCGGATCGAGGTCAGCAATACCGGGACCGAGCGCATCGGCTTCGACATCGTCTCGGCGCAGGATGTCGGCCTCGGCGGCCGCGGTTTCCTGATGGGCAGCGAGGCCTATGCTTCGCAGTATCTCGACCATCACATCGAGACGCATCCGGCATTTGGCCCAGTGATCATGACGCGGCAGAATCTCGATCAAGGCGGCCGTCATCCCTGGCTGGTCCAGGGCTGCCTCGAGGGCAGCGCCGCCTATGCGACCGACGCGCTGCAGCTCTTCGGCGCGGCTTTCCGTCTCTCGGGCGCGATCGCCCTTCCCTTCGGCACCAACCTTCCCTCGCTGCGATTGCAGCACGAAGTCGCCTGCCCGGCGCTGCAGACGGCCGCACGGCAGCTCGAGCCCGGCGAGACGGCGACCCTGACGCTGTTCGGCCTCGTGCTCGCCGACCATCCAGAAGCGTCTGGCCCGCAGGACCTCGTCCGTCTGGATACCATCGCGGCGCGGGCGAAGAGCCTTGCGACGTCCGCCATCCCGACCGCTTCGACGATCCACAGCCTCGTCGAGACGGCGCCGCTCGCCATGGCCGCTGCGATCGCGGGCGGCGCGCTCGACAGGCGCTATCCTCAGCGTCTGCGCGAAGAGGCGGAGGACGGGACGCTCCTGTCCTTCTTCGTCGCCGAGGGCGCGCAGAACCGCCATGTCGTCACCGCCGCCAAGGAGGCGCGGATCATCCGCCGACACGGCTCGATCGTGCGCTCCGGCAACAGCCTGACGCCGGACGAAAAGACGCTCTCGGCAACCTGCTGGATGCAGGGTGTGTTCGCGGCGCAGCTCACCATCGGCAATACCTCGTTCCACAAGCTCCTCTCTGTCTCCCGCGATCCCTACGGCCTCACGCGCGCGAGCGGGCTGCGCATCCTCGTCGATGGCGGTGACGGCTGGCGGTTGCTGGGCGTGCCGTCGCTGTTCGAGATGGGCCTGTCCGATTGCCGCTGGATCTATGCGCTCGGCGAGCGGACGATCACGGTTCATGCGGCGGCGGCCGGCGACGAGGCGGCCATGCAGTGGCGGATCGATGTCGAGGGCGCGCCATGTCGCTTCCTCGTCGTGGGCCATCTCGTGCTCGGCGAACGCGAATTCGAGCAGAGCGGCACGGTCACCATCGATCCGGCCGCCAAGCGGGCAAGCTTCGCGCCGGGGAGCGATTGGCTGTGGGGAAAGGCCTTCCCGAAGGCGCGTATGGACCTCGTAACGTCGACGCCGGACGCGGTGGCCACGCTCGGCGGCGACGAACTCGTCTATCCGGACGACGTCGGCCGCGGCGGCCCGATCGTCGCGCTGCTCTCGGCGGAGACAGACGCGCTCGCCTTCGCCATTTCCGGATCGATGGAGAGTTCCATCGAGGCAGATCGGCTGGCGAGCCGCTATGCGGCCGGCAGAACGCAGGAGGCGCTGCTGGCGCCGGCACGGGCATTCTGGAGCCTTGCGACGCGGGACATGACGCTTCAGGGCAACCATCCCGATATCGAGGCCACCAGCCTCATGCTGCCCTGGCTCGCCCATGACGCCATCGTCCACCTGACGGTGCCGCATGGCCTCGAGCAATATACCGGTGCCGCCTGGGGCACGCGCGACGTCTGCCAGGGCCCGATCGAGTTTCTCCTGGCGATGCGGCACGATACCGCCGTGCACCGCATCCTGCGCACCTTGTTTGCCGAGCAGAGCAAGACGAGCGCCGATTGGCCGCAATGGTTCATGCTGCCGCCCTATTCCGATATCCGGGCCGGCGACGCGCATGGCGACGTGATCATCTGGCCGCTGAAGGCGCTCTGCGACTATATCGAGCAGAGCGGCGACAGCGGTATCCTGGCGGAAGCGGTCGGCTGGCGCGGCGGGGCACCCGGCGAGACCGCGAGCATCGCGACGCATGTCCGCGCGCTGATCGCGGAGTGCGAGCGGCGCTTCATTCCCGGCACACATCTCATCCGCTATGGCGAGGGCGACTGGAACGATTCGCTGCAGCCGCACGATCCGCATCTCCGGGACTGGATGGTCTCGAGCTGGACGGCCGGGCTGCTCTACGAACAGATCGCCCGTTATGCCGCGATCCTCGCCCGCACCCCGGCGAACAATCCGCCAGGGGGCCATGACGAGGCGCGGCGGCTCGAGCGGCTCTGCGAGGCGATCCGCTCGGATTTCAACCGCCATCTCGTCGCCGGCGACATCACCGCGGGCTATGCGCTGTTCGATCCCGAGGGCCGGCGGACCGAATTGCTGCTGCATCCGGACGATCGTCGCACCGGCCTCGCCTATTCGCTGATCGCGATGACGCAATCGATGCTGGGCGGCCTCGTCGACGAAAACAAGACCTTCGCGCAGCTCGCCGCGATCGACTCCGCGCTCGCCTTCCCCGACGGGATGAGGCTGATGGACAAGCCGGTGGTCTATGCCGGCGGCCCGGAAACCCTGTTCCGGAGGGCCGAATCCTCGTCGTTCTTCGGCCGCGAGATCGGTCTCATGTATGTCCATGCGCATCTGCGGCAGGCCGAGGTGCTGGCCCGGCTCGGCGCTGCCGACGCGCTCTGGCAGGCGATCGCCCTCGCCAATCCGATCCGCGTCACGGAAATCCTCCATCAGGCGAATCTGCGCCAGCGCAACACCTACTTCTCCTCGTCCGACGCCGCCTTCCCCGATCGCTACGCGGCATCGTCAGACTGGGGCAAGCTCGCGGCCGGCAAGGTGGCCGTCGAGGGCGGCTGGCGCACCTATTCCAGCGGTCCCGGCATCTTCACGCGGCTGATCGTGCAACTCGCGCTCGGTTTCGGACGCGGGTCGGCATCCGGACGCGCGATTCCGCGCGCTTTCGGCAAGGTTGCGCTGACCTATCGCGAAGGCGACCGCGCGCACCGGCGCGACATCCAGTAATCATCGCGCTTAACCGTCGCGCTTAACGATACGATCCGAATTGCCACAGGCGCCATGTGCAGCCTTGTGGACAGTTGTGCCCCTTCCTGGATAATCTTAAGGAGAGGTTAAGGGGGAAACTGCAATGATCGCTATTCTGTTGTATATGGGCGCCGCCGCTACGCTTGCACTCGGCTCGCAATTCGTGCGTCCGAGCGCCGCGCTGGGCAGCGAGCATCACCGCAAGCTTTACTGGACCGGCGCGATCGCCTCGATCGGTCTGGTCGGCATCATGGCGGGCGCATTGGCGATTTGATGGGAGCTTTCTCCCGGGGGAACAGAATGCTGATTCATGGCAGACGCATCGTGCAGCCGCTCGCCGGCCTGGCAGCGCTGATTGCCGTGGTTTCGGGTGGCACTGCCCTCGCCGACACGACCGTCAGCTATCGCTGTGCCGATGGCGAAGCGCTGACGGCGACCTTCGTGATGACACCGGCTGCCGCGACGCTCGCCTTCACCGACGGCCGCACGCTCACGCTGCCGCAGGGCGTCTCGGCCGACGGCGGCCGTTATGCCGAGGGCGCCGACGAATTCTGGATCAAGGGCGAGGGCGCCACCCTGACCCTCGGCGGCAAGAAGACAGTCTGCACCACCAGAAAATAGGGTCGCGCGCTCAACTTGCCGTGAGCCTGTAACCGTCACGCCCGCCCGGCCGTACAAGGCTGCGTATCCCCGCATGGAGGACTCCGCATGCTGACGCGCCGCCGCCTGATCGCTCTCTCGCTCGCCGCCTCGACCGCCCTCTCGCTGGCCGCCATCAGCGCCGCCGAGGCGTTCACGCTGCAGCCCTACGACGCTGCCGCGGTCGCCAAGGCGATCAAGTCCGGCAAGAACGTCGTCATCCATGTCTATGCGCCCTGGTGCCTGCAGTGCCGGGCGCAGGCATCGATCCTTGACCGCTTCTCGGAAGCCGGCCGCTATGACGACGTCACCTTCTTCAAGGTCGACTACGACAAGCAGGGTGATGTCGTGAAGGCCCTCGGGGTGCCGCGCTCGACCCTGATCGCCTTTCATGGCGGCAAGGAAGTGAAGCGCATGTCCTGGGGTACGTCGGAAGCCTCGGTCGCCAGCGTCCTCGACGCCGCCAGCTGATGCTCGGCACGCTCGCACTCTCCTATCTCGCGGGTCTGCTGACGATCCTCAATCCGTGCGTGCTGCCGCTGGCGCCGATCATCATTGCCGGGGCGCGCGCCGAGGATTCGCGGGCGCCGCTGGCGCTGGCGGCGGGGCTCGCCCTCACGTTCGGGCTGGTTGGCGGCGTCCTCGCCTCGGTCGGCGCCGAACTCGGCGATACCGGAGCGGGTCGCGTCGTGATCGGCGCGTTGATGCTCGGCTTCGGCATCGTGATGCTCGTGCCGCCGCTGGCACATCGGGCCGAACTCGCCATGGCGCCGGTCGGCGCCTTCGCCGGCCGGCAAATGGGCGGCGTGGACCGCGCCGGCCTCGCGGGCCAGGCCGGGATCGGCGCTCTGCTCGCGCTCGCCTGGGCGCCCTGTGTCGGGCCGACGCTCGGGGCGGCGCTGACGCTCGCGGCTTCCGGCGGGTCGCTCGCCGCGGCGATGGCGACGATGATGGTGTTCGCCCTCGGCGCCGCGACCTCGCTGCTTCTGGCGGGCTATGGCCTCGGCCGACTCGCCCGGCGCGGCCGCGGCATTGCCGGCCGCTCCGCCGTCATCGGACGAACGCTGCTCGGCCTCGCCTTCGCGCTGGTCGGCTTCGGGATGCTCTCCGGCCTCGACAAGCTGGTCGAAGGCGCGCTGGTCGAGGCGATGCCCGATTGGCTGGTCGGGTTCGCCACCCGGCTTTGAGGCCGGCGGGTCTCGCTCCCGGAACCGTCAGGGCCTAAGCTATCAGCCGGTCTTGACGGATGGAGGCTTGCAATGACGAGGATGAGGGCGCCACGGGCGATCGCGCTGGCTGTTGCAGCGACGCTCGGCGCAGCCGCGCCGAATGGCAGCGCCTTCGCGGCGAGCTTCGATTGCAGCAAGGCGTCCACCAGCGACGAAATCGCGATCTGTGCCCATCGTGACCTCGACGATGCCGATGTCGAGATGGCGACGCGCTATTCGATGCTGCTGCAACTCCTCGCCATGGGCAGCGCCGGCGCGCTCCGCGACGACCAGAAGGCCTGGCTCGACCAGAGGCGAGCCTGCGGCGGCGACCTCGCCTGTCTCAGAAGCGCCTATTCCGCCCGGATCGACGCCTTGAAGGCCGGGTTCGGCCGCATCGTGGCGCTCGGCCCCTTCTGACCGCCTGTGGTCAGCGACGCTACTGCGGACGGGGCGGCATCGGCTGATCGGCCGCACCCACGGCTGGCGCCGGGGCGGCGACAGAGGCCGTCCGCGTCGGGTCGACGAACTCGACTTCGACGCCGGGGCGGACGAGATGGGCGAGTTCGAGCGCATCCCAATTGGTGAGGCGCAGGCAGCCATGGCTGTTGGTCTTGTCGATGCGGCTCGGCTCCGGCGTGCCATGAATGCCATAGGTCGGCTTGTCGAGCCCGATCCAGACCGCGCCGACCGGATTGTTCGGCCCCGGCGCCAGCTTCAACGGCTTGTCGTTCTTGCCCTGCTGGAAATTGACCTTCGGCCGATACCAATAAACAGGATTGACCGCGATCGCCTTGACCGCATGGATGCCGCTCGGCGAGGGCATGTCGGTCGAGCCGATCGTCGCGGGATAGGCGACGACGAGGTTCCATTGCTGGTCGTAGCCGAGCAACTGGCGCGCGGCGGAATCGGCGACGAGGTGGTAGACCTTGGTCTTCGCGCCGGGGCCGACATCGGCGACGGTGATCGTCTCGCCGGCCGCAAAGTGGGCGCCGGGGTTGAGACGACGCAGGAAGCCCTCGTCCATGTGGAAACGTTCGGCGAGTTCCTCGGCCGCGTCGCGATAGGCGAGCGCCGGCAGTTGCGCCATCTCGCCATAGTCCTTCGGCATCACCGGGACAAACGGCCCGGCGGTGTCGGCGGCTGTTATGACATAGGGAACGAGCACCGGGGTCGTGCCGAGGGCGGCCAGGATCGCATCGACGGACGGACCCATGCGGCCGGTCGAAGGCAGGCCGTTCATGTTCTCGAGCGCGGCGATGGCCTTGGAAAGGTTGCCGCCGGTCATGCCGTCGATGACACCCGGCGAGACATGGGCGCGATCGAGCAGGATCTGCAGCCGCGCGACCGCGGGAATAGACTGCTTGACGCCGCGCTTCAGCGTTTCGGGCAGCACGGGCTCGTTGGCATGGGCAATGAACGTCGCCGGCACCAGGGCAGGCACGGCAACCGGTGCAGCGGCGACCGGAGCAGCCGGCGCGGCGACGGGCGGCGTCGCGGCCATGGTGGGATCGGCCGGATTGACGGCAATGCCGGGTGCCACGTCGGGCGCCGGAACGAGTTGGGGCGCGGGAATTGCCTCAGCGGCCGCGCCCGGCTGATCGCTCGGGACGGGCTGCGCATCAGTTTCCGCTGCCGCGGGCGGCATCGGCTCGGCCTCATAGGCCTCGGGCGCCGCAGCAACCGGTGGCGGCTGCAGCCGATAGGCCGGATAGCCGAAGTGGCGATAGGCATAGCCGGACGGATCGACGTCGCCATAGCCGTAGCGCGGATCGGCATCCTGCGCGGTTGCGACGCCGGCGGCGAGCAGCAGCCATGCCGGCACGAGCAGGATGGACGAAGACGGTTTCAGCACGCTCGACTCCACGCCAACGCAACACGGGCCCCCTCGGACGGGAAGAAGCCCGACCAGACCCTAGCGGATCGTGGTTAAGGATCAGTTGAGCCGCCGCGCATGGCGACATCATGTCGGCCGACGAAACCCTGGATGCGAAGCCGGGCGTCTGGACAATCTCCGGCGGCGGTGCGACGAAACCGGCCGGACTGGACGAGGCGGCCTGCAGCGTCCGAGGCGAAGACGGAAGGGATCGGTGCGATGGATGTGCGCGGCAAGGTGATCAGCGGCCGCTTCCTGCATGCGCCGAGGCCCGATGCGGTGGAAATCCTCGGCGATGCGCTCGTCGACATCGATGCCGCCGGCACGATCCGCCGGGTGACCAGGACCGCCGATCCCGAACACGCCCATCGCCGGGACGAGGCCGCGCGGGCGGGTCGGCTGGTCACGCTGCCGGCCAGAACCGCCATCCTCCCCGGCTTCGTCGATCTTCATATCCATGCGCCGCAATACCCCCAACTCGGCAAGGCGCTCGACGTGCCGCTCGAGGTCTGGCTGCAGCGCTACACGTTTCCGCTCGAAGCCCGCTATGCCGACCTCGCTTTCGCGCGGCGGAGCTACGAGGCGCTGGTCGGCGACCTCCTCGCCGGTGGCACCACGACCGCGCTCTATTTTGCCACCATTCACCAGGAGGCGAGCCGTCTGCTGGCGGAGATCTGCCTCGCCAAGGGCCAGCGCGGGCTGGTGGGCAAGGTGGCGATGGACCATCCGGATGCCTGTCCGCCCTATTATCGCGACGAGAGCGCAGCGGCGGCGATCGAGGGAACGCGGGCCCTGCTCGATCACGTCGACGCCCTCCCCGGCAATGATGGGCTGGTCAAGGCAGTCGCGACGCCGCGCTTCATCCCGGCCTGCACCGATGCATTGCTCGAGGGCCTCGGTGATCTGGTCAAGGCCTGCGGCTGCCATGTGCAGACGCACTGCTCGGAAAGCGACTGGGAACATGGTCACGTGCTGGCGCGCCATGGCGCCACCGATGCGGCGATGCTCGACCGCTTCGGCCTGCTGACGCGGCGCACCGTGCTCGCCCATTCGAATTTCATCACCGGCGCCGACATGGACCGCATCGCCTCGCGCGGCGCAGCGGTGGCGCATTGCCCGCTCTCGAACGCCTATTTCGCCAATGCCGTCTTTCCGTTGCGCGCGGCGCTGGCAAAGCGGGTGCGCGTCGGGCTCGGAACCGACATCTCCGGCGGCCCGAGCGCCTCGATGCTGGAGGTACAGCGCATGGCGATCGCCGCATCGCGCATGCTGGAAGGCGGTGTCGATCCGGACGTGCCGGCCGAGCGACGCGGCAGGGCGGGTGCACGCATCGACGTGCCGCTCGCCTTCCACCTTGCCACCGCCGGCGGCGCCGATGCCCTCGACCTGCCCGTCGGCAGCTTCGAGCCGGGGCGGCAGTTCGACGCCATGCTGGTCGATCCGGACGCGCCGGGGACGACGATGCGGCTCTTCGACGAAGTCGACGACGAGGCCGACTTGATCGAGAAGATCGTCTACACCGCCTCGCGGCCCAATCTCGCCCGGGTCTGGGTCGGCGGCAGGGCGGTTGCAGGCAGCAACGGGCAGCCTCTGTAAAGCGAAAGGGCTATTCGGCGGGGTCGGCCGGGACGATCGGCAGGCGCACGGTCTGGACGAGCCCGCGCGGCTTGCCGTTGCTCACCGTGATGGTGCCGCCGTTCCGCTCGATGATCTCCTTGGCGATGGCAAGGCCGAGGCCAGCGCCCGGGATCGCCTGACGGCGCGAGGGATCGACGCGGAAGAAGGGCTCGAACACGCGGTCGATGAGATCCGGGGGAATGCCGGGGCCGTTGTCGCGCACCGTCACCAGCACCGAGCCACCGTCGATCCGCGCGTCGATCAGGCCGCCGCCGCCATGGGTGGCAGCGTTGATGAAGATATTGCGGAACGCCCGCGTCAGGGCGATGCGCGCCACCCCGACCCAGGCGGTCTCGACCGGGCCGAGCTCGAGCTTGAGGCCCTGCGCGACGAGTTCGCCGGTGATCGTCCGCAGCAGCCCGGCGATCTCTACCCGCTCCGACTGCCCGGCCGATGCCTCCTCGCGAACCAGCCGGATGGCGCTGTCGGCGATGCGCTCGAGCTCTTCGAGATCACGCAGCCACAACGCGCGCTCCTCCTCGTCGCAGACGAATTCCGCGCGAAGGCGCATGCGCGTCATCGGCGTGCGCAGATCATGGCCCGCTGCGGCGACGAGGCGCATGCGACTCTCCATCGACGACTTCAGCCGGGCCGATAGCCGGTTGAGCGCCATCGCGGTCGCCTTCAGCTCGCCGGTGCCGATTTCCGGCAGGACAGGCAGCATGCCGTCGGGACCGACGGTCGCGATCGCCCCCTCGATCATCTGGAGCGGCCGCGTCAACCGGTTGGAGATCACGACCGCGATGCCGGCGGCGCCGAGCATGATCGCCGACATCCAGCCGAGCAGGATGAACCAGGCGCTGCGCGGTGGCAGGGGACGTCCGGACAGCGGCATCGCGATCCACCAGCCCTGGCTGGCGATCGGCACCGAGACGGTCATCGGCTGATCGGGCGCCGGCTGGCTGACGAGCACGGGGCGAGCCTGGCCGATGCGCGCGAGTTCGGTCCGCAGCACGTCGGTCAGGCGGTCGTCGACCGGGCCGGGTGCCGGACCGGGCAGAAGGCGGATGCCGCGAAGACCGGGATTGAGGGAGCCGGGTTCGAAATCGTCGGGCAGCAATTCGGCAAGGCGGGAGACCAGGTCGATCTGGACCGCGGCGTCCTGCACCATGCGGTCGGGGCCCGGACGGCCGATCACCACGACCGCCACGGAGGTGGCCATGCCGACCACCGCCACGATGGCGCAGATGATGAGGGCCGCGATCCGGAGCCGGAGCGTGTTCACCTTGGCGCCTCGACCGTATCCACCTTGGTCGAGAGCTGGTAGCCGCCATTGCGCACGGTCTTGAAGATCTGGAAGTTGCCGCCGTCGCCGAGCTTTCGGCGAAGGCGGCTCATCAGGACGTCGATCGAGCGGTCGAGCGGATCGGCCTCGCGGCCCTGCGTCAGGTCGAGCAGCTGATCCCGCGACAGAACGCGGCCAGGCCGATCGAGAAACACCCGCAGCAGATCGAACTCCGCACCGGTCAGCACGACGTCGGCACCGTCGGGATCAACGACCGCGCGGCTCGTCGGCGAGGCGACGAAACCGGCGAATCGATAGGCTTCGACGGCCGGCGGCTCGGCGACGTCGGCGACGCGGCGCAGCACCGCGCGGATGCGGGCGAGCAGTTCGCGCGGGTTGAACGGCTTGCCGACATAATCGTCGGCGCCGATCTCGAGCCCGATGATGCGATCGACATCTTCCTTCAGCGCCGTCAGCAGGATGACCGGCGTATGGGGCTTCCGATCACGCAGCACGCGGCAGATGTCGAGACCCGAACCGTCGGGCAGCATGACGTCGAGCACGATGAGGTCGATCTGCTGCGTGGCGAGCTTTTCCTCGAGCTCGCGGCGATCGGCGGCGAGGGTCACGCGGAGGCCCTGCTGATCGAGATAGCGACCGAGCAGCTTGCGGATTTCGAGGTCGTCGTCGACGACGAGGATGTGCGGCGTGATCTGCATGTCAGGTCTTACTTAGCCCGTTTCAGCTTCGGAAATCGAGGCATACAGCCTTAGGGAGGCCGTGCCGCCGGCAGTTCGTAACCGAAGTTCTCACAACGGCACGCAGCAATGTTGCGTAACAAGAAATCCCGGACAGGCAAGGCTCGGCCATGCAATGACCATCTGGTGATACGACCTGCGCCTAGCTTGGCTGCGCTGTGGAGCAGCCATGGAGGTACACATGAAACGCTTATCGGCAGCATTCGGGACATTGCTCATCATGAGCGGCCCCGCCTTTGCCGCACCGACCGACCCGGCCCCCGCCACAGGGCCTGCGCGCGTCGCCGAGGCGCCGGTCGTCCCCGGCAAGGCCGGCCAGCCGCCGGTCCCCGGTGATTTCCATCCCGGCCCGCAGGACGGCCGCCCGATGCCGCCGCGCGGACCACGACCGTTCGGCCCCGACCGCGCGATGATACTGGCCGCCCGCCTCGCGGCCGCCGAGACTCTGATCGGCATCCGGAGCGAGCAACTCGACGCCTGGCGCGACTATACCAGCGCCCTTCTCGATCTCGCGCAGCCGCCGGCTCCCCCGCCGCCGCCCTCGCCCGAAGACAAGGCCGGCAAGGCCTTCGCCCGTGAGGAACAGATCGCGCGCCGCATCAAGGAACGCGCCGCCAAGGCCGACACGCTGCTTCAGGCGATCGCGGTGCTGAAGACCAAGCTCACCGACGCGCAGCTCGCTGCGCTCGGCCGGATCGATCTCGCTCCTCGCCCGCCGATGCCGCCGCATGGCTTCCCGATGCGCGGGCCTGGTCCCATGGACGGTCGTGGACCCATGGACGGTCCGGGCCCGATGGGCGGTCCTGGCCCGATGGGCGCCGATGGTCCGGACGGCCCGATGTGGGGCCACGGCCCGATGGACCAAGGTCCGCGTGATGGCGGCCCGATGGGCGGCCTTACGATCGGTGGCATGCGGTCCGGGCCCGGCGAACCCGGTCCGGTCGACAGTCCCGATGGCTCGGCCGACGAGGCAGGCACTCCTGCACCGGCCGCGCCGGAGGCGCCGCCGGCACAATGAGACTTGCGCGCCTGACGGTGCGACAGTGAATTCCTGACCCCCATCGACCAGCTACCGCCCCACGGCCCGGTCGATCGTCAGGAATCTGGCGGCCCCCTCCCCGCGGAGGGGGCCGTTGCTTTTTGAAGGCCGGACCCGGCCTTGCCGGCCGCGCTTCAGAAGCCGAGATAGTCGCGCTTGCCGATCGCGACGCCCTTGTGGCGCAGGATCGCGTAGGCCGTCGTCACGTGGAAGAAGAAGTTCGGCAGAGCGTGCTGCAGGACATAGTCGCGCCCCGCAAAATGGGCCTCGCCCGCTCGGGTGCGCAACACCACCGGCCGGTCCTCGGCGCCGTCGAAGGCCGCAGCCTCCATGCCGTCGAGGAACGCGACCGTCCTGCCGACCCGCGCCTCGAGCTCACCGAAGCTGCGCTCCTCGTCCGGAAAGCTCGGCGGCGCGATGCCGGCGAGGCGGGCGGCACAATTCTTGGCCGTGTCGCTGGCGCGCTGAACCTGCGACCGCAGCGGGTCCATGTCGGCGACGAGTCGCGCCTCGACGAATTCGGCCGGATCGATGCCCGCCGCCTCGGCATGGGCGAGGCCCTTGGCGAGCACGGCGGAGAGATTGGCAAAGCCCCGCCTGAAGACGGGGATGGTGATATCATAGGCTGAAAAGGTCATGGCGGTCCTTTGGAGTGCCGCCGGGAACGGGCGGCGGCGGCGAGAACTGACGTGGCGCGGGAATGACAAGCGCCCCGGGGCAGGATATGGCATCGGAGCCGACGATTCGCAGGGTCTGCGTTGCGATCGGCGCGCTGCCGCTTCGCGCGGCGGCCTTGCCGAAGGTGGGGGGACCATGGCACGCATCAGCATCGTCCATGCGACACGTTACGCCTATCGCAACCCGGTCGGCCTGCTGCGGCACCGGTTGATGGTGCGGCCCGACGACAGCCACGACCTTCGCCTCCACCGCGCCAGCCTCGACATCGATCCGCCGCCCTCCGCGATCCACTGGGCGCATGATCCGTTCAACAATTCGGTCTGCCTGCTCGAATGGCCGGAGGCCGTGCGGACGCGCCATCTCGAGATCGTCTCGACGCTCGACCTGACGCATCATCCCGAGGGCCCGCCGCTGCCGCGCTTCAGCCTCGACCCCGAGGCCACCCAATTTCCTTTCGCCTATGATGCGGCGGAGCTGCCCGACCTCGCGCCGCTGATCGAGCCGGCATCCGGTGATGCCGAGGGACGGGTCGCCGCCTGGGCGCAGCGCTTCGTCGTCGAGGGCGAAGGCCGCACGCTCGGCATGCTCGAAGCGATGACGCATGCGATCAAGGCCGAGTTCCGGTATGGCGCGCGCCACGAGCTTGGCACGCAGAGCGCGGCGGAAACACTGGCGCTCGGATCGGGCACATGCCGCGACTTCGCCGTGCTGATGATGGAGGCGCTGCGCAGCTTCGGCCTCGCCGCCCGGTTCGTCACCGGTTATCTCTACGACGATCTCTCCGGCGAGACGCGTGGCGGCGGCGCCACTCATGCCTGGTGCAGCGTCTATCTGCCCGGTGCCGGCTGGGTCGAATATGACCCGACCAACGGTCTCGTCGCCGGCTCCAATCTCGTGCGCGTCGGCGTCACACGGCTCGCCTCGCAGGCGAGCCCGGTCTCGGGGGCTTTTGTCGGGGGCGACGGCGACTTCGCCGGCCTGACGGTCGATGTCGCGGTGACCGCGCATGCCGTCTCCCACGGCGGCGAGGCGGTGCCTTGAGCAGGGCTCCCGCCGTCGCGGCGGCCGTCCAGGCGGCGCATGATGCCATCCACTCCGATCGGGACGGCGAGACCATCAAGATCTATCCGGCGCTCGCTGCCGTGCCGCCCGATCTCTTCGGCATCGCCTTCGTTTCGGCCGGTGGCCCTGTCGCAGCGGCTGGCGATGCCGATCACCCGTTCTCGCTGATGAGCGTCTCGAAGCCGTTCGTCTTCGCCCTGCTCTCGGACGCGATCGGCAGCGAGGCGGCGCGGGCCGAGATCGGCATCAATGCCACCGGGCTGCCCTTCAACGCCCTCGCTGCGATCGAAAACGGCCGCGAGGGGCGCACCAATCCGATGGTGAATGCCGGCGCGATCGCCGCCAGCAGCCATGTGCCGGGCGTCGACCTCGAGGCGAAATGGCGCTTCATCCGCGCCGGCATCGAACGGTTCGCCGGCCGGCCGCTCGCCATCGACGAGGACGTCTACCGCTCAGCGAGCCTCACCAACACGCGCAACAAGGCGCTCGGCATGCTGCTGGCGACCTTCGGCCGGCTCGGAACCGATCCGGTCGAGGCGGTTGAACTCTATACGCGGCAGTGCTCGCTGACCGTCACCGCGCGCGACCTCGCCGCGATGGGCGCGACGCTCGGCCTCGGCGGGGTTCAGCCGCTCTCGGGCGCCAGGGCAGTGAGCGCCGCCGCCTGCCGCGACGCTCTCGCCGCGATGACGACGGCCGGGCTGTACGAGACCTCAGGCGACTGGCTGTTCGACGTCGGCCTCCCCGGCAAGAGCGGCATCAGCGGCGGCATCGTCGCGGTGGCGCCGGGCATCGGCAGTCTCGGCACGTTCGCGCCGCGGCTCGACAGCGCCGGAAATAGCGTCAAGGGCCAGCGCGCCGCCCGCTATCTCGCCGAAGATCTCGGTCTTTCCCTGTTTTCCGCCACCCCGTCCTTTTCCGAAGGCGGCGGTTCTCCCTGAACGCGCGCCGCCGGCGCCATGACGAGCGAAGCACGATGATCGCGATCCAAGTTCCGGGCCTCCTCACCTTCACCATCGCCATCGTCGTGTTCTTCGCCGGCGCCGGGCTCAACCGGACGATTCCGGCCCTGCAGCGATGGAACATTCCCGAGGCCGTCACCGGCGGCCTGCTGGCGGCGCTGGCGACGCTCGCGGCCTATCGCTTCCTCGGCATCGAGCTCAGCTTCACGCTCGCCGCACGCGACATGCTGCTGCTCTATTTCTTCACCGGCATCGGTCTCAATGCCAAGCTCGGCGACCTCCTCGCCGGGGGCCGGCCGCTCGTCGTGCTGCTCGTGCTGACGCTGATCTTTCTCGTCATCCAGAACGCCATCGCTGCCGGCAGCGTGATGCTGCTCGGCCTGCCCTGGGCGATCGTCCCCTTCGTCGGCTCCGCCTCGCTGATCGGCGGCCACGGCACCACGATCGCCTGGGCGCCGGTCATCGGCGCGCGCTTCGGCATCGGCCATCTGCTCGAGATCGGAATCGCCACCGCAACCCTCGGTCTGGTGATCGCGAGCCTCGTCGGCGGGCCGATCGCCGGCTTCCTCATCAAGCGCCACGGGTTGCACGGCCCTGTCGGCGACGAGGCACCGGTGGTCGGGCTTCCCGCAGAAGCCGCTCCCGCCGCCGAGGAGATCAGTCATGTCAGCCTGATGCGCACCATCCTAGTGGTCAACGTCGTCATCCTGATCGCCTATGCGCTCGAGGAAACGGTGGAGGCGACCGGCATCAAGCTGCCGATGTTCGTGGTCTGCCTGCTGGTGGCGATCGTCGCGACCAATCTCGTGCCGCGTCTCGTCCCGCGCCTGGCCTGGCCCTCGCGCACCAAGGGACTTGCGCTCATTTCCGACCTCGCGCTGAACATCTTCCTGGCGATGTCGCTGATGAGCATGCAACTCTGGACGCTCGGCGAGTTGGGCCCTGCCCTCGTCGTCATCCTGGCGCTGCAGACGCTGGCGGCCGTGCTCTATATCGTGTTCGTCGTCTTCCCGGCGATGGGGCGCGATTATCTGGCGGCCGTCATCGCGGCCGGCTTTTCAGGCATCAGCCTCGGCGCGACACCGACGGCGATCGCCAACATGACGGCCGTCACCAAGGTGCATGGTGCGGCGGCTCGGGCCTTCATCATCCTGCCGCTGGTCTCGGCCTTCTTCATCGACATCGCCAACGCCTTCGCGATCGGCTTTCTCGCCCGCTAGAGACCCGCTTCGGCGCCGTGGATCAATAATCCCACTGCGCGCCGACGCCGAGTTCGCCGCTGCCATTGCCGCCCGCCGCGCCCTGCAGGCGGATGTTGCGGGTCACGTCGACATCGACGGTCACCTTGCCGGAATTGGCATTCGGACCCTGGCGCGCGCCGACATAGACGCGGTCGTTCAGCCGTTTGCCGATGCCGACCTGGCCGGTGGTATCGACGTCGAAACTGTCGACGCCGAGCGAGCGGCGCACCTTGTCGAGGACGCCCGGCCCGCCGCCCGAGAACTGCGCCACCGCCTGCGCTACCTGCAGCGCCTGGCTGGCATTCAACGTCGAGATCGACCGGCCGAACAGGATGCGCGAGAGCACTTCGTCCTGCGCCAGCGCCGGCGTCGAGGTGAAGCTCACCTGCGGTGCCGAGGCGCGCCCGGAAACGACGATCGAGGCCGTCACGTCGCTCGTCGTGGTCGAGGCGGTGAAATCGAGCGCCGGGTCCGTATTGCCCTCGAAGGTCACCTTGCCCTCGGTGAAATCGAGGCGGCGGCCGAGAAGATCGAAGCGGCCGCGGCGAAGCTCGAAGCCGCCGAGCGTCACCATGTTCGCGGTGGTGCCACGCAGCGTCAGATTGCCGCCGAATTCGGCGTCGATGCCCATGCCGCGCACGAAGACGGCGTTGCGGGCCGCGATCGTCAGGTCGAGATCGGCGACGAAGCTCGGCGGCTGCTGGACGCGGTTTGCCGTCCGCTCGGCTCGCGTCTGCGCCTGCGCCCGGAGACCGCTGCGCGAGGCCTGTTGCTGGCCGCCGGTATTGATGTGGCGCACCTGGAGCGGGTCGAGCCCGCCCGGCAGCTGGTCGGCGATGTTGATATCGAGGCGGACGACGTCGATCGCGCCGGCGATACGCGGCCGCGTCGCGACCGGCCCGTCGATGGTGATCTTGCCGCTCGCCACCAGCTGCAACAGATCGCTCGAGATGATGTTGGCGCGGGAGAGATCGATCCTGACATTGGCCGGGAAGCCCCGCGCCGGGTCGAGGCCGATCGTGCCGCTGCCCGAGATGCTGCCGCCACGCGGCGTCGCCGCCGTGAGCTGGCTGATGACGAGCTGGCTGTTGGAGCCGGTCAGAACCGCCTGGATGTTGGTGAGCGTCACGCCGTTGACGCTGTCGGTGAAGGTCGCACCGGCAACACGGACCGTTCCCGCGGCGGCGGGCGCCGCAGCCGTGCCGCGCAGGCGGAGATCGACGGTAGCCCGACCACGCAGCGTCGAGCCTTGATCGGCGAGGAACGTGTTGCCGATGCCGAGATCGATCGCGCCGGCGATCGCAAGGTCGAGCTGGCCAGCTTCGATCGGCACCGAGCCGCGCACGGTGAGGCCCGAAACCGAGGGCGCATTGATCGTCGCATCGACATTGACGCGGCCGCCGCCGAGCGTGCCGCGCGCCGCGATATCGAACGGGCCGATCCCCTTCGTGGCGAGATCCGCGGTCGAAAGGCGCGCGATCCGAAGGTCGTAGTTGCCGGCGGGCGCGGTGGCGGATCCGGTAATGCGGGCCGTGCCTGAAAGCGTCCCGCTCGGATCGAGCGTCGGCGCGACCAGCGCCGCCAGCGAGAGCGGCAGATTGCGAAGATCGGCCGTCAGGTCCATCGTCTGGCCGACGCGGCCGGCGATGGTGGCGCCGCCCCCGCCCGTTGCCAGTTGCAGCCGGTCGATCGCGACGCCGCCGCCGGCGAGCGTGATCGTCGCCGGAGCTGACAGCGTCACGGCCACGGCCCCGCGCGTCATGCGCAGCTGGTCGAGCCGGATGCGGGTTGCCGCGCCGGCAGGCGCAATGTTGGCGCGGGCCGCCAGCGTCGCGCCGAGCACGGCGGTATCGAGCGTTACATCGGTCGCCTGGCCGCTGCTCTTGGCGGTCAATGTCGCCCGGTCGATGCGCTGCGATCCGGCGAGGAGGCCGGTCAGGGTCGCGCGGCCATCGAGGACCGGCGTCCCCGCGGGATCGACGACGCGGAGATCGACATCGGCGGCATCGAGCCGGTTGCCGGCGAACCGCACATTCTCCGCGCGGCCGGTCACGGCGACACGCTGCACACCGTTTGCGGCATCGAGCGCGACGGTGCCGTTGAGGCTGCCGCCGATCTCGGTGAGGATCAGCGGCGCCAGATCGGACAGATCGCGCGCAGCGACCGTGAAGCGGCCGATGACGACATTGTCGGCGCCGAGCGATGCACCACCGGTGGCGCTGACGCTGCCAACCGAGAGGCTGAGATCGTCGATCCGGTGGCGGTTCGTTTCGGTGGCGAAACGGGCGCTGCCCTTGGCCGGACGATCGGCGATCTGGCCGGCGAGGCTGAAGGCGCCGCTCGGCAGGCCTGTGAGATCGACGAGATCCACGGTGATGCCGAGATCGCGGATCGGCTTGCCCATCGCCTCGGCCGAGGCAATGTCGACACGGCCGTCGAGGGCGAGCGCCTCGAGCCCGCCGCTGAAGCGGAGTTCGGCCTTGGCGCCGCCCTTGATGCGCGGATCGAGCCTTGCGAGATCGGCCAGTGTCAGCTTGGCCGTGAGATCGGCCGTGTTGGCGGCGATTCCGCCGTCGACGGCGAGATCGAGCCCGTTCGCGGCGACGGTCAGGTTCCTGACCGCGATCGTGCCGTCGCCGGCGCGGGCAAGCGCGCCCTTGAACGTGCTCGTGCCGGCGAGGAAACCGTCGACGGCGTCGATACCGGCGCGCACGTCCTTGGCCGTGCCGTCGATGTTGAGCGCGACGGCGGAGAAATCCTTGCCGGTATCGATGTCGCCGGCGAGCGCCACCGTGCCCGAGAGCGGGCGGTTGGTCAGCGCGGCGAAGGCGGCGAGATCCAGTCGCGGCAGCTTGAAATTGCCTTTGACGGACTTCGGATTGGCAGTCCCGACGAAAGAAAGGTCAAGCGGCGCCAGCTGTATCGTCGCCGCCGTCAGGTTTTGGGCGCCCGCCGACACCGAAGCGGAGGCCGAGAAGCGCGCGCTGGTGCCGAGCGCTGCGGCGACCTTCGGCTGATCGGAAGTGAGCCCGTCCGCGCTGCCGTCGACGACGAGCGCCAGAGCGCTGTCGGCCGGCGTGCCCTTGGCAGTGAGGTTCAGTGTACGGGCACCGTAGCCGCGACCGGCGAGGCCCTCGGCCGTCAATGTCGCATCGACCGCTGGCAGGCCGAACGGCCCCGCGAGGTGGGCGTTCAGCCGCCAGCCCGACCACTCGATGCCCGGCACCAGCGTGGCGAAATGGGACGCCGCGCCGCCGACGAGATCGAAGGTGACGTCGGCCGTCTCATGCGCGGGATCGACCGTGCCGAGCAACGCGAGGCCGAAGCCGGCCGCGGTCAGGTTCAATCCTTCGATGCTGGTCTTGAAGTCGTCGGCGATCACGGCCGAGCCGATCAGCGCGGTATGACCCGCAAAGAGCGGCCGGATCGTCGCCGGCAGAAGCCCGTCGATCGTGCCGCCGAGGTCCAGCATCACGCGGCGGCCGCCGTCGAGGCGCCTGACGGCCGCGGTGCCGCCGAGTTGGCCGGACGGGCCGGCGTCGAGCGCCAGCGTGCCATTCCAGTTGTCGAGCGGCGCGTCGCCCTTCACGGTCAATGCGAGCGGCGGCAGGCCCTCGAGACGGCCGAGCCGCGCAGCAAGACCGCCGGCGGGTTCCGATGCCGTGATGTCGAGCGCGAGGCGGGCCGGCCCGTCCGCGGCCGAATAACCGACGCGGCCGCGCAGCATGCCCGGCGAATCGAGCCGCTCCAGCGCGAAGTCGAGGTCGAGCCCCTCGGCAAGGTTCACGAGCCGCGCCGAAGCATCGAGGCTGAGGCGGGCGGCGACACCGGTTACCGGCTCGCCCAGAATGATCTCGGCGACCTGCAGCTTGCCGAGCACAACGCGGAAGGCCGGGATCGACGTCTGCGACGGCGTTGCGGCAGGGTCCGGCGGCGGGAGCACGGGCAGACGGTCGAGCGCGAGGCGTTCGGCTGCGAGCCGTTCGACATCGACGGTGCCGGAGATGAGCGACAGTGGTCTCCAGACGAGTTCGACGCCGCCCACGGTGACGAACTGCCCACGCTCGTCCGCGACGGAAATCTCGCCGACCCGCATGTCGGTCGGGACGAAGCCGGTGATGTCGCTGACCGTCACGGTCAGCCCGCCGCGGCTCGCGAGACGGCCGGCGAGATCGGCCAGCATGCGCTTGCCAGGCGTCGTCTGCACCAGGGCGAACAGTGCCACGGCGGCGACGATGATGCCGACGACGACGACGCCGAGCCAGCCGACGATGATCCGCGCCGTCCGCATCAGAAGGCCTGACCGAGGCTCAGATAGACGCCATAGCCCGCCTGATCCTCGCCCTCGTTGGCGACGGGAATGGCCACATCGAGCCGCACGGGACCAATGCCGGTGTAATAGCGCAGGCCGAGGCCGGCGCCGACGCCGAGATCGCTGAATTCGGGCGAGCTGCCGGCCGAGGCGGCGCCCACATCGATGAAGGGCACGATTCCGATGGTGTCGGTGACCTTGATCCGCGCCTCGACCGAGCCGGCGACATAAGAGAGGCCGCCGATAATGTCGCCGTCGGCGTTGCGCGGGCTCTGCGACTGGTAGTCGAAACCGCGCAGCGTGCCGCCGCCGCCGACATAGAAGCGGCGCTGGGGCGGGACATAGAGCAGCTCGGTGCCGAAGATCGAGCCGGCGGCGATGCGGCCGGCCAGGATGTAGCGCTTGTCCTCGTCGAAGGCGTGATAGGCCGAGAGCTGGCCCTGCACCATCATCGGGCCGGCGCCGGCCTCGCCGAGATAGACGAAGGGCTCGACCGTTCCGCTGGCGCGGATGCCGCGCGAGGGGTCGAGCGCGTTGTCGGTGGTGTCGTAGGTCGCCTGGATCGGGATGCCGGCGATGTTGTAGGTGTTGGTGCCGGTGCTGTCCTGGACGTTCGAGGCTTCGAGGTCGATGCCGGCCTGGACCGAGAGCTGCTCGTTGATCGTGCGCTTGACGCTGGCGTTGAAGGTCACCGCCTCGCGGACATAGGCGTCGGTGACTTCCCGCAGCACCGCCGCCTCGGCGGCGAGATCGTCGGCCGTCGTGAGGATGCCGGGCTTGGTGAAGGTTGCCGTGAAGCGATAGCCGAACGGGTTCGCATCCGGCACGGAGCTCGGAACCTTGCCGTACCACGAGAGCTGGCCATCGAGCCGCAGCGTCTCGGCGCCGCCGAAAAGATTGCGGTGGCCCCAATAGCCGTTGATCGAAGCGCCGTCGGTGGTCGCATATTTGGCGCCGAAGCCGACGAAGCGCGGCTTGCGCTCCGTGACCTCGATATCGATCGGGACGCGGCCCTTGCCATCGGGGCTGTCGCCCTCGACGATGCGCACGCCCGAGATCGCATCATATTTCAGCAGCGAGCGGCGGGTATCGGCGAGCCGCTTCTGCGAGAACATCTCGCCCGGGATGATGCGGACGCGATCCTCGACGAAGCTCTTCTTGAGACCCTCCGTGCCGGTGACCGTGACCGCGCCAAAGGTCGTCGGGCTACCGGTGGCGACAAAGAAGTCGACATCGACGACGTGGCGCGCATGATCGGCCACGACATCCTTGTCCGCGATCTTGGCGAAGGCGAAGCCGCGATCGCGGTAGAAGGCGGTGATGCGGCTCTCCGCGGCGAGGATCGCCGTCGACTGCGCAGTTCGACCCGGGATGATGCCGAGTTCGCGCAGGGTCGGCATATCGGCGATGGGCTTTTCCTTCGCCGCATCGAGCAGCCTGATCTGGCCGAAGGTGAAGATAGCGCCCGGCGTCACCGAGACGGTGACCGGCACGGGTCCTGCCTTCCGCGCCGCGTCGATCGCCGCCAGCGCGCCGTCGCTCTCGACCGGAACGCCGGCAACCGTGATCGTGATCTGGCCGGCGTAATAGCCTTCGGAATAGAGCGCGGCGGTGATCAGGTCGAAATCGGAGCGCGCACGGCGCAGCAGCCCGGCAGCACCGGATGGCGGCGAACGGCGCAGCGACTGCAAGCCGGAGGCGCCGGTGATCGTCCGCCGCAGCGAGCGGCTCGCGTCGACGACATCGACCGTCACCGTATAAGGGGTGGCATCGAAGACCGGCTCCGCCTTGGTCTGGCCGAACACCCCGCGGATTCGGTCGATGAAGCTCGGTCCGTCTTCCGCCAAAGCCGCGCCGGAACCGACGGCAACGAGCGCGAGCGCAAGGGTCGCCATGAGGCCGGTGGCCACAGGACGCAATCCCCTCTCGCCTTTTCCGGCCGAATTCCTCAACGCAACATCCACCCTGTCCGCGCACACACCACGGCCGGCCTGCAGGAAAGCAGACCGTTGCTATGCGTGATTGCGGTTAATACCGCGTGTAGCCACAGCAATCGATCTCCACCGACTGTAGCCTGATTCCGCCGCCCGAGTTCTTTGCGCCCGGTCCGAGCGTAACCCGAAGCGCGCCGCGATGCGATGTCGTTCGCGGCCGCAGGCCGTTCGAACGGCGATGCTGGACCATCGCCAGCGCCGGCTATGACAAATCGGCAACGACCGCGACAGATGGTTGCCGCGGCGCGCGATGGCTCGCTTTCGACATTGCGGCACGGCGTCATCCTCCCCTAGAACGCGTTACTCGCTCGGACCCGGTGAAAGCCCGGGTGGCTCTTCCGGCCGCCGATCCGCCGGACAACGCACAAGACGAACATCAACCCGGCCGGGCCCTCCGGCGGGTCGTTTGCTGCGGAAGATTCCCCATGCCCCTCCTCAATACCGCCCGACGCGGTTGGTTCGCCAACCCGCGCGCCGATATTCTCTCCGGCATCGTCGTCGCGCTTGCCCTGATCCCGGAAGCGATCGGCTTCTCGGTCATCGCCGGCGTCGATCCGAAGATCGGCCTCTACGCTTCGGTCGTGATCGCGATCGTCATCGCCTTCACCGGCGGCCGACCGGCGATGATCTCGGCCGCAACAGCCGCCACAGCCGTGTTGATGGGGCCGCTCGTGCGCGAGCATGGCGTCCAGTATCTCTTCGCCGCCACCATCCTCATGGGCGTCATCCAGATCGGCGCCGGCTTCCTGAAACTCGGCCGCCTGATGCGCTTCGTCTCGCAATCGGTGATGACCGGCTTCGTCAACGCTCTGGCGATCCTCATCTTTCTCGCCCAGTTGCCGGAACTCGTGCATGTGCCGCTCGCGACCTATGGACTGATCATCGTCGGCCTCGCGATCATCTACCTGTTCCCGCTCGTCACACGCGCCATCCCGGCGCCGCTGGTCGCGATCGCCGTCGTGACCCTTCTGTCGGTGGTTCTGAAGCTCGACGTGCGGACCGTCGCCGATCTCGGCGAACTCCCCTCGGCGCTGCCGACCTTCGCCCTGCCCGCTGTCCCCTATACGCTCGAGACGCTCCGCATCCTGCTGCCGATCGCGCTGACGCTGGCGGCGGTCGGGCTGCTCGAATCGCTGCTGACGGCCCAGATCGTCGACGACATGACCGACACGCCGAGCGACAAGAATCGCGAATGCGGCGGCCAGGGCCTCGCCAATATCGCCTCGGCGCTGTTCGGCGGCATGGGCGGCTGCGCCATGATCGGCCAGTCGGTGATCAACGTGTCTTCGGGTGCGCGCGGCCGCCTCTCGACGCTGGTGGCCGGCGGATTCCTGCTCGTCCTGCTCGTCGCGCTGCAGGATCTCCTCGCCATCGTCCCGGTCGCCGCGCTGACGGCGGTCATGATCATGGTGTCGATCAACACCTTCTCCTGGCGCTCGCTGGCGCGGCTGCGCAGCAATCCGGTCCCGTCCTCGGTGGTGATGCTGGCGACCGTCGCGACCGTGGTGGCGACCCATGATCTGGCCAAGGGCGTCCTCGTCGGGGTGCTGCTCTCCGGCGTCTTTTTCGCCGGCAAGGTGTCACGCCTCAGCCGCGTCACCTCGGCGATCTCGGAGGACGGCCGGACACGATTCTACGTCGTCGAAGGACAGATCTTCTTCGCCTCGGCCGGCACCTTCGTCGACGCGATCGATTTCCTCGAAGACATAGACCGGATCGTGCTCGATCTCCGCAACGCCCATTTCTGGGACATCTCGGCTGTCGGCGCGCTCGACCGGGTCGTGCTCAAGGCGCGGCGGCACGGGCTCGAGATCGATGTGGTCGGCCTCAATGCGGCGAGCGCCAGCATGGTCGAGCGCTTCGCCGTCCATGACAAGGACGAGGCGGCCGTCGCCTCGTCGCACTGAGTTCGCCGGCCGGCGGTCTCAGCCGCCGCCGGCGATGCTGCAGGTGTGGTCGAGCAGGTCCTCGCCGACGGACCAGGCACCGCCGCGAGCACGCGTGTCGGCAGCGAGCAGCATGAAGGCCGGCTTGCCGCCGGTGCGCTCGATCCCGGCGACGACCAGCGTCATCTCCGCCATCGATCGCCGCGCCACGGGCACGCCGGCGCGCATTTCGGCAACCGGATTCATGCGCTCGAATGCGGCGACGCTCGCCTGCCGCGCCCAGTAGCGGCCGCCGGCGAGCGGAACCGGGAAGCGCGTCCAGCGCTCGCCGATCCTCTGCCCGTAACGCGACAGCGCCGCCATGACCGATGGCTGCAGGCAGTCGACATGGATATGCAGCCGGTCCTGGCTGCGGCTCGGCCGGGAATTGACCGCCATGCCGAGGCCGGCCCAGCCGGGATCGCGCGGCAGCGAGGAAACGACGAAATGGCGCGCGCTCCAGGCATCCTGGAAGAACGGCGCCGCATCGGCGGCGAGAAGCGCGGGGCTCTCGATGCCGATGATCGGCGCGGTCGGGACCAGCAGGATCTCGCTGCGCGCGAGCGGCGGCCTGATCACGGCATAGCCCCCGTCGCCGCCCGCCGGCTGATCGACGGCGAGGCAGGGAAAGGGCAGGTGCAGCGCGCGTTCGGTCACGAGACAACTGCCCACCGAGAGCGCGAGCGCATCGCGGTTGTGCGCTTCGATCGGCTCGACAGCGAGAAGCGCCGCCATGGCAAGGCCGGTGGCGAGCACGAGGGCAGAGGAAGCGAGGCGAGAAAGACGCGTCATGCGCAGCCGGCCTCCGCGGTGGCGCGGGAGGCGGATGGCCGCTGCAGGGCAAGAGAAGCGAGGGAAATGCTCATGTCATTGCAGTGCGGCATCGTTCATCGGCCTGTCAACATCGCGGCCGATGATCGTGCGACCGGCAGATCGGTCCCACTGGCACGCCGATTGCTCGGAATTATGGCGAGACCGGACCCTGCGCGGCCGGACTCGCCGCTGTTCTTCGCGCAATCGTTCGAGCCGCCCCGCCGGCCGTCCCTTGTCATGAGCGGACGGTGTCCCCGTCAAACCCGACCGGAAACCCATGATCGCCAGCAACGATTTCGACATGATCGTCATCGGCAGCGGCCCTTCGGGTCGCCGCGCCGCCGTCCAGGCGGCCAAGATCGGCAAGAGCGTGCTGGTGGTCGAGAAGGGCCGACGGGTCGGCGGCGTTTCCGTCCATACCGGCACCATTCCGTCCAAGACGCTGCGCGAGACGGTGCTCAATCTCTCCGGCTGGCGCGAGCGCGGCTTCTATGGCCGCTCCTATCGCGTCAAGCAGGACATCAGCGCCGGCGATCTGATGGCGCGGCTGCACAAGACGCTCGACCACGAAGTCGAGGTGCTCGAACACCAGTTCAGCCGCAACGGCGTTTCGACCGCGATCGGCTCCGGCCGCTTTCTCAGCGAGCATGAGGTCGAAGTCACCGGCGACAATGGCGAGACGCGGGTCTATCGCGCCGGCCATGTGCTGATCGCCTGCGGCACGCGGCCGTTCCGGCCGGATTTCGTGCCGTTCAACGGCGTCAACGTGTTCGACAGCGACGAGATCATCGAACTGCCGAAGCTGCCGCGCAGCCTCGCCGTCATCGGCGCCGGCGTGATCGGCGTCGAATATGCGACCATCTTCAGCGCGCTCGACGTCGCGGTAACGCTGATCGAGCCGCGCAACACCTTCCTCGACTTCATCGACAAGGAACTGATCGACGAGTTCATGCATGAGCTGCGCGACCGCAATGTCGCGCTCCGGCTTGGCGCGGCGGTCCAGACGATCACGGTCAACGACAGCGGCAAGGTGTTGACGTCCCTGGCCGACGGGCGGCTGGTGACGACGGACATGCTGCTGTTCGCTGCCGGCCGTGTCGGCGCGACCGACACGCTCAATCTCGATGCGGTCGGCATCAAGACCGACCACCGCGGCCGCATCGTCGTCGAGGCGAGCACGATGCAGACATCGGTGCCTCATATCTATGCAGCGGGCGACGTCATCGGCTTTCCGAGCCTCGCCTCGACCTCGATGGAACAGGGCCGCGTCGCCGCCTGCCATGCCTTCGGGCTGCAGCCACCGCCGCCGCCGGAGTTCTTCCCCTATGGCATCTATTCCGTGCCGGAGATCTCCACCGTCGGGATGACCGAGGAAGAGGTCCGCAAGCGCGAGATACCCTATGAATGCGGCATCGCGCGGTTCCGCGAGACTTCGCGCGGCCACATCATGGGCCTCAACAACGGCATGATGAAGATGATCTTCTCGACGCGGACGCGGCGTCTGCTCGGCGTTCACATCGTCGGAGAGGGCGCGACCGAACTCATCCATATCGGCCAGGCGGTGCTGAACCTCAAAGGTACCATCGACTATTTCATCGAGAACACCTTCAACTATCCGACCCTCGCCGAGGCCTACAAGATTGCCGGCCTCGACGCCTGGAACCGTCTCGCGCGGCCGTGAGCCCACCCCTGGCGCCATTGCCAGACAGGCCAGCACGCACGACAGCCCGGCGGGCAGTCCCTATGAATTCGGCCGATCCTCGCCTAGTGATCGGCGATCTGGCGTCATGCTGCCGATTTCGGCGGCGCCGAGCTATCGGACGACCATCGCGGCGCCAGCGTTTCGGGGACTAGATCATGCTGTTCGACGGCGGGTTCACCTTCAGCAATTTCATTGCCGACGTCTTTGCCATCTTCATCTTCATCATGTGGTTCTGGCTGCTGATGACCGTCGTCGGCGATCTCTTTCGCCGCCATGACGTTTCCGGCTTCGCCAAGGTCGTCTGGGTGATCGCGCTGATCATCCTGCCTTATATCGGCATCTTCGCCTATCTCCTGACCCAGAGCCGCGGCATGGCCGAGCGGAACCAGGAGCGCGCGCAGCACGCCAGGGAGCAGCTGCGCCACATGGTCGGCTACAGCCCGGCCGACGAGATCGAGAAGCTCGGCAAGCTCAAGGCGTCCGGTTCGCTTTCCGAGGCCGAATATCTCCGCCTGCGCGCTCGCGTGGTCGAATAAGGGGACAGGCGTCCACACGCGGAACGGAAGGCTGCCGGCGGTTCCGCCGGTGGCCCACGCTACGGTTCAGGACAAGTCCGCCGCCGTCGCCACAGGCGCGAGGGCGTCCAGTTCGGTGTCGTCGAAGAGGCGCGAGCGGGTGAGGAAGCGCAATTCGCTGCCATTCTCGAGCGAGAACATGCCGCCGCGTCCGGGCACGACATCGATGATCAGCTGCGTGTGGCGCCAGTAATCGAACTGCGACGCCGTCATGAAGAACGGAGCGCCGTCGATCTCGCCGAGCCGGATGTCCGTGTCGCCGACGATGTAATCCCCCTTTGCGAAGCACATCGGCGAGGAGCCGTCGCAACAACCGCCGGACTGGTGGAACAGGACGTCGCCGTGATCCTGCCGCAGCGTGCGGAGGAGGGAGATGGCGGCAGGGGTGGCGGTGACGCGGGGAACGGGTTCGATCGTGTTCGGATCGGCCATCGTGACCCTCCTGTTTCAGTCCGGGGATGTGCGAGAGCGCCTGACGGAGTCCGGCCCGGCGATTTCGTCGTGGCGCCGCGCTGTTCGCAGCGGCGCCACAGAATGCTCGGAGCGGGCGGCGTGGGTTCCGCCCGCCCCTCGCGGGGGATCTTCCGGCCGTGGCCACCCCGACATGCGATCGGGGAAGACCGCGGCAAGCCGCATCGAAGCGGTCTTCGCGTCCGCTAGAAGAAGCCGAGCTTCTTCGGGCTGTAGCTGACCAAGAGGTTCTTGGTCTGCTGGTAGTGATCGAGCATCGCCTTGTGGTTTTCACGCCCGATGCCGGACTGCTTGTAGCCGCCGAACGCCGCATGCGCGGGATAGGCGTGGTAGCAGTTGGTCCAGACGCGGCCGGCCTCGATGCCCCGGCCGAAGCGGTAGGCGCGGTTGCCGTCGCGGGTCCAGACACCGGCGCCGAGGCCGTAGAGCGTGTCGTTGGCGATGGCGAGGGCTTCTTCCTCGGTCTTGAAGGTCGTGACCGAAACGACGGGCCCGAAGATCTCCTCCTGGAAGATCCGCATCTTGTTGTGGCCCTTGAACACGGTCGGCTGGACATAGTAGCCGCCGGCCAGCTCGCCCTCGAGTTCGGTGCGCTTGCCGCCGATCACGAGTTCGGCGCCTTCCTGCTTGCCGATGTCGATATAGGACAGGATCTTCTCGAGCTGCTCGCTCGAGGCCTGCGCGCCCAGCATGGTCGAGCTGTCAAGCGGGCTCGCCTGCTTGATGGCGCGGATACGCGGCAGCGCCCGCTCCATGAAGCGGTCGTAGATATCCTCCTGGATCAGCGCGCGGCTCGGGCAGGTGCAGACCTCGCCCTGGTTGAAGGCGAACAGGACGAAGCCCTCGATCGCCTTGTCGAAGAAGTCGTCGTCGGCCGCCGCGACATCCGAGAAGAAGATGTTGGGCGATTTGCCACCGAGCTCCAGCGTCACCGGGATGAGGTTCTGGCTGGCATACTGCATGATCAGCCGGCCAGTGGTCGTCTCGCCGGTGAAGGCGATCTTGGCGATGCGGTTCGACGAGGCGAGCGGCTTGCCGGCCTCGAGGCCGAAGCCGTTGACGATGTTGAGCACGCCCGGCGGCAGCAGGTCGGCGATCAGTTCGGCGAGGACGAGGATCGAGGCGGGCGTCTGCTCGGCCGGCTTCAGGACGACGCAGTTGCCGGCCGCGAGCGCGGGCGCGAGCTTCCATACCGCCATGAGGATCGGGAAGTTCCACGGGATGATCTGGCCGACGACGCCGAGCGGCTCATGGAAGTGATAGGCGACGGTGTCGTGGTCAAGCTCGGACAGCGAGCCTTCCTGAGCGCGGATGGCGCCAGCGAAATAGCGGAAGTGATCGACGGCGAGCGGAATGTCGGCATTGGTCGTCTCGCGGATCGGCTTGCCGTTGTCCCAGGTCTCGGCGAGCGCCAGGAGCTCGAGGTTCTGCTCCAGGCGATCGGCGATCTGGTTGAGGATCAGCGCGCGGGCAGTCACGCTGGTGCGGCCCCAGGCGACCTTGGCGGCATGGGCGGCATCGAGCGCCAGCTCCACGTCCTCCTTCTGCGAGCGCGGGATCTCGGTGATCTTCCGGCCGTTGATCGGCGACGTGTTGTCGAAGTAACGCCCGCCGACCGGAGCGACCCACTGGCCGCCGATGAAATTCTCATAGCGCGGCTTGAACGGGGCTGCCGACTGCGCGCCGAGGAATTCAGGCTTGTTCATGGTTTCCTCCCATGGTGAACACGCCCTCCCTTCTGCAGTCGCCATGCCGACGGCCCGCCGACGAAGCCGTCTTTCATGCTGCATAGCGGTAAGTGACTGAGAGATTTCGGCCTGCCGCCGAGGCTCTTCTGCTTTGCCGCCTTGGCAGTGGACGGCGCCGGCAATTGGGTGCAACAGTTTTCGAAACGACTGCGGAAGCAAGCGACACCTGTTGCAGACTGCAACAGCCGGGAGGACTGAGCCATGGCGTCCATTGCATCGGCGGACACTGTCCAGGCCGCGAGGAGACGATTCTTTCTCGAGGGGTCATCGCCCGAAGGTCTGGTCGCCGCACCGATCCTGCGCTCGTGGCAGCGCTGTTCCTCGCAGGGGCTCGACGCGGGCGATCGGCCCCAGGTGGAGCCGATGAGCAGCACGGCGCTTCGCGAGGAGCAGGAGCGCCACGACCTGCTGCGCCGGATCACCCGGCCGGAGATGATGTCGCTGCGCCAGGAGGCGAAGCTGACCGACAGCGTCGTGATCCTGACGGATGGCGATGGCCTGGTGCTGGAAATGACCGGCAATCCCGAATTCGCAGGCCGCGCCTCGCGCGTCGCGCTCCGACCCGGCGTCGCCTGGAGCGAGGCGGCGATCGGCACCAATGCGATCGGAACCGCGTTGATCGAGCGACGGCCGATCGGCGTGCACGGCGCGGAGCACTTCTTCGAGCCACACCGCATCCTCACCTGCGCCGCCGCGCCGATCTTCGATCCGCGCGGGCAACTCGCCGGCGTGCTCGACATGTCGGGCCATGCCTCGGTGCGCCCGGTGCATGCGCTTGGCCTTGTTCGCCTCGCGGTAGAGCAGATCGAGCATCGGCTGTTCGAGCGCGGCTTCGAGAATTTCAAGGTGCTGCGCTTCCATGAGGAGGCGGAGCTCGTCGGCACGACGCGCGAGGCCGTCCTCGTCTTCGACGGCGAACGCCTCGTCGGCGGCAACCGCCGAGGGCTCGCCCTCCTGAAGCTCGACTGGACCGCCATCGACAGCGTCCAGCTCCCCGAACTGTTCGAGGCCGTCGAGATTTCCGACGACGTCCGGGCCATCCGCAGCCGCACGGGCCTCATCCTGCACGGCCGCCTCGCCGCGCCGAAGGAGACGCCTGCGGGACCCTCGCGCGCGATCATCAGGCCGGCAATGAGCGCGTCGGCCCCCGTGTTCGACGCGGCGACGCTCGCCGCACTCGACCGCGCCATCCGCCTCGTCGACGCCGAGGTTCCTGTGCTCGTCCATGGCGAAACCGGCACCGGCAAGGAAGTGTTCGCCCGCCGCGTCCATGCCGAGAGCGCGCGCCACGACGGACCGTTCATCGCGGTCAACTGCGCCGCGCTGCCGGAAAGCCTGATCGAGGCAGAGCTGTTCGGCTATGAGGAGGGCGCCTTCACCGGCGCGCGCAAGCAGGGGCGCAGCGGTCTCGTGCGCCAGGCCGAGGGCGGGATCCTGTTCCTCGACGAGATCGGCGACATGCCGATGGCTGCGCAAGGCCGGCTGCTGCGGCTGCTGCAGGAACGCCAGGTGGTCCCGCTCGGCGGCGGCCAGGCGGTTCCGGTCGATTTCAGGCTGCTCTGCGCCACCCACCGGCCGCTCACCGCGCTGGTCGAAAGCGGCGGCTTCCGCTCCGACCTCTATTTCCGTATCGCGCAATATGTCGTCGAGCTGCCGGCACTCAGGGACATCGCCGATCGGCACGGCGTCATCCGCTCGCTCTGGTCTGGCCTCGGCGGAGACCGTGCGGGCGTCAGCCTCACCGAAGCGACGCTGGAGCGCCTCGCCGCCTATGAATGGCCGGGCAATTTCCGCCAGCTCGCCGGCATGCTGCGGGCGCTGCTGGCACTCGCCGAGCCGGGCCAGTCCTTGCCGGTGTCGGCGCTGCCGGTCGAATTGCTCAGGGAGGCTCCGGGCGCACCGGAGGCGATGGCCCCGACGGGCACCGCGCGGGAGCGCGAAGGCAGCCTCTCCGCGCTGACGCTCGACGCCATGGCACGGGCGGTCGAGGAGAGCGGCGGCAACATCTCGCGGGCAGCCAAGAGGCTCGGCATCGACCGCTCGACGCTCTATCGACGCCTGATCTGGCAGCGCGGCGGACCGGAGACCCGCCGCGCCTCCTGATCGCTCAGCCGAAGCGGTTGGCGCCCGGCGTGCTGTTCTTCAGATACCAATAGAGCAGCACCAGCGCGCCGATCACCGGAATGAGGTTGAGGAAGATCCACCAGCCGCTGCGATCGGTATCGTGCAAGCGACGGACCGTGACGGCGAGATTGGGCAGGATCGTCGCCAGCGACCACAGACCCGAGATCGGCCCGGCCGACTCCATCGCCTCGTAATGCCAGCCGAAGGCGCCATCGATCGCGTAGGCGATGATGCTGCTGATGATGGCGAAGAGCACCCACCACCAGAACTCGGACCGCGATGCGCGGCCCGAAAAGGTCGCATATTTCGAAAAGACGGTTTTCACCGCCGTCATCATGTCCATGGTCGAAACCCCCCATTGGCCGCTCATCGCGTGCCAGTGCGCGACGGGCGGCCGGACTGGCTCTGGCAGCGGCTGGCGTCCGATTCTCGCACCAATCGACGAACAGTTCGAGGGGCGCCGTCCCGCGCTGCCTGAGGCTGCGTCCGGCGCGCAACAGGCCGGCTATTTCTCCACAGGCGGAACCGCAGAAGCCCGCGATTCCGCGCTTTTCGCGGTCGGGCCACCGGCGAGGACAACGCTTCGTTAACGCTGCGCTCCGTATGCCTTGAGGGGTCACAACGGACTCAAGCAAGCTTCGAGCGCAAGGTCTTCGGCATCATGCGATCTCCACCGCGTCCTCCTCATTCGCCCGATGATTCGGCTGCTGCCGGCGTTTCCGCGGAGGATCGCGGGCGGCCCGAGCGCGGCACGCTGCATCTTCGTCGCCCGATCGATGCGAGGCCCGATGCCGGAAAGCCGAACGCCGGCAAGCCGGACCCGTTCCAGCTCCGCGCCGAGGACCTCGCCGCGCTCGATACCGTGCCCAGCTGGCTGCGCCCGTTCACGACGACGCCGACGAGCCGCTTCACCCGCACGCCGGACTATCTGATGCGCCCGCGCGACGAGGCACTGCCACCCCTGCCGCAGCCGCCGCGCGCCCAGCCGCCGACGACGCGCCTGCATGCCCCGGCGCGCGGACCGGCAGCCCCGAAGCCGCCGGCTCCGCCGCAGGCTAGCGGCCGCGCTCCCGCCCCGACCGAGCCGGCGGCGCAACCGGTCGCGGAAGTGGCCGATGTCCCGGCGCCCGAGAACCTCGCCCCCGACGCTCCGGCGGCCGAGACCGTGGCACCCGAGCCGATGCTGGCCGCCCCCGAGGCGCCGCCGACGATCCGCCGGATCGCCGCGCTGATCCGCACCGATATCGTGACGCCGCCGGCACGCGCGAGCGACCAGGACGACGCGCCGCAGCCGGTCACGCCGCGCAGCGCCCGGCGGACGGCTGCGAAGGACGCCGAGATCACGCTGCCGGAGGCGCTTGCTCCGACCGTCCTGCCGATCGAGCCGCCGCTGCGGGCGACCGTCCGTGTCTCCTTCGTCTGGCCTGTCGACGACGGCATCCGCGACGAGGTCGAGCCGGACTCCGACAACACTGAAGCGACCGACCTGCCGCCGCTGCCGACGACGGTTACGGCGCCGCCGGCGGCGCCCCGACCGGTTGCGCCGGCGCCGGTCGCGACAACGCCGTTCCGGGCTGTTCCGCGCCCGGCTGCGCCGGCCGCCGTGAAGCCGGCCGTCGCCGAAGCCCCGAAGGTCGAGCCTTTGGCCGAGCCGGTTCTGGAAACGCGGACGACGGTTGCCCGACCGCATCCGGTCGAAGGCAGCGACGACTATGAGTTCCCGCCGCTCGAACTGCTGGCGGAGGCGCCGCTGGTCGAGCCCGATTCCGAGCTGTCGGAAGAGGCGCTGGTCAAGAACTCGACGACGCTGCAGCAGACGCTGCGCGATTTCGGTGTGCGCGGCGAAATCATCGACGCCAATCCGGGCCCGGTCGTCACGCTCTATGAACTGGAGCCGGCGCCTGGCACCAAGTCCTCGCGCGTCATCGCTCTCTCGGCCGATATCGCCCGCTCGATGAGCGCCGTCTCGGCCCGCGTCGCGGTCGTCGAAGGCCGCAACGTCATCGGCATCGAACTGCCGAACCACCGCCGCGAGACGGTGTGGCTGCGCGAACTGCTCGAAAGCCACGAATTCAACGAGGCGAAGGCCAAGCTCGGCATCTGCCTTGGCAAGACGATCGGCGGCGATGCTGTCATCGTCGATCTCGCGCGCATGCCGCACCTGCTCGTCGCCGGCACCACCGGCTCGGGCAAGTCGGTCGCGATCAACACGATGATCCTGTCGCTGCTCTACCAGTATCGCCCCGAGGCGTGCCGGTTGATCATGATCGACCCGAAGATGCTGGAACTCTCCGTCTATGACGGCATCCCGCATCTGCTGACGCCCGTCGTCACCGACCCGCGCAAGGCCGTGGTGGCGCTGAAATGGGCCGTGCGCGAGATGGAGGAGCGCTATCGCAAGATGTCGCGCCTCGGCGTGCGCAATATCGACGGGTTCAACGCCCGCGTCGCGGAAGCGCGCGCCAAGGGCGAGGTGATCAAGCGGCAGGTCGCGACCGGCTTCGACAAGGACACCGGCGACATCACCCACGAAGAAGAGGTGATGGATCTCGCCGCGCTGCCCTATATCGTCGTCATCGTCGACGAGATGGCCGACCTGATGATGGTGGCCGGCAAGGACATCGAAGGCGCGATCCAGCGGCTCGCCCAGATGGCCCGCGCCGCCGGCATCCACATCGTGATGGCGACGCAGCGGCCGTCGGTCGACGTCATCACCGGCACGATCAAGGCGAATTTCCCGACCCGGATCTCGTTCCAGGTCACCTCCAAGATCGACAGCCGCACCATTCTCGGCGAGATGGGCGCCGAAACGCTGCTCGGCCAGGGCGACATGCTCTACATGGCCGGTGGCGGCCGCATCCAGCGCGTGCACGGGCCCTTCGTCTCGGACCACGAGGTCGAGAAGGTTGTCGCGCATCTGAAGCTGCAGGCGCGTCCCGAATATCTCGACGCGGTCACCTCCGACGAGGAGGACGAGGCCGAGGCAGCGGCGCCGGCCGAAGATGGCGCGGTATTCGACAAGGGCTCGTTTGGCGACGACGGTGCCGACGCCTATGACCAGGCGGTGGCGATCGTGCTTCGCGACAAGAAGGCCTCGACCTCCTACATCCAGCGCCGCCTCCAGATCGGCTACAACCGCGCCGCCTCGATCATGGAGCGGATGGAGAAGGAAGGCATCGTCGGGCCCGCCAACCACGCCGGCAAGCGCGAGATCCTCCGCGAAGGACGATAGAAAAGCTGCGGGGCCGCCCCTCAAGCGGCGGCCCTTGGCGCATCACTTCCGATAGCACGCGCTCCACGGTCAACGGCCGGAGCCGACACAGGCGGACGCCTCTTTTCTACATCGCACGCACAGAGCTCGCGCTCCGAGACAGCCGTTCTTGCTGGCCTCTACAGCAGAGACCGAGCTTAGAAGGCTGCATTGTTGTAAATTGCAACAGTGATAGTCGGGCCAACGACTGAACCCGAGCCGCTTGTCAATCCAGGTCGAGGCATTCGTTGCCGATTTTGACTTTTGCCGAATGTGTTCGCGCGCAGGCAACGTGATTGACAAAAGTCGAACATCCTCATCTGCTGTGACATGGGGAGTTTCTACTGGACCCGAGGCGCGGCCCGTTCAACGAGGCCGAGAGAAGTCCCCGAGAGGATCGACGGTCAGCCGACCAGGGAGGGGACATGGCGACGCAGTCAGTTACGAGTACGGGCGAGGATCCCGTGCGGCCGATGACGCGAGGCGAGAAGAAGGTCATCTTCGCCTCTTCGCTCGGTACAGTCTTCGAATGGTATGATTTCTATCTCTACGGCGCGCTCGCCACCATCATCGGGGCGCAGTTCTTCAGCCAGTTCCCGAAGGCGACGGCGGATATCTTCGCGCTGCTCGCCTTTGCCGCCGGCTTTCTCGTCCGCCCGTTCGGCGCGCTGGTCTTCGGCCGCCTCGGCGATCTCGTCGGCCGCAAATATACGTTCCTCGTCACCATCCTGATCATGGGCCTTTCGACCTTCGTCGTCGGCCTCCTGCCCGGCTACAACCAGATCGGCGTCGCTGCACCGATCATCCTCATCGCCGCGCGCCTGCTGCAGGGTCTCGCGCTCGGCGGCGAATATGGCGGCGCCGCGACCTATGTCGCCGAGCACGCGCCGCATGGAAGGCGAGGTTTCTATACGTCCTGGATCCAGACCACGGCGACGCTCGGCCTGTTCCTGTCGCTGCTCGTGATCCTGTTCTCGCGCACGATCATCGGCGAGGAGCAGTTCGCGCTCTGGGGCTGGCGCATTCCGTTCCTCGTGTCGGTCGTGCTGCTCGGCGTCTCCCTGTGGATCCGCCTGCAGCTGAACGAGTCGCCTGCCTTCCTGAAAATGAAGGAGGAAGGGACGCATTCGAAGGCGCCGCTCACCGAGGCCTTCGGCAAGTGGTCGAACGCCAAGATCGCGCTGCTCGCCCTGCTCGGCCTCACCATGGGCCAGGGTGTCGTCTGGTATACGGGGCAGTTCTATGCGTTGTTCTTCATGCAATCGATCCTCAAGGTCGACGGCTATACCGCCAACCTCCTGATCGCCTGGTCGCTGGTCCTCGGCACGGGCTTCTTCGTGTTCTTCGGCTGGCTGTCGGACAAGATCGGCCGCAAGCCGATCATCATGGCCGGCTGCCTGATCGCGGCGGTCTGCTACTTCCCGCTGTTCCAGGCGCTCACCTCAGCGGCGAATCCGGCGCTCGAAAAGGCGCTCGACACCGTCAAGGTCGATGTCGTCGCCGATCCGGCGAGTTGCGGCAAGCTGTTCAATCCGGTGGGAACGCGGGTCTTCACGGCGCCCTGCGACGTCTCACGCGACTTCCTGGCCAAGAACTCGATCCGTTACACTCTCGTCGACGCCCCGGCCGGGAGCCCGGTGAAGATGGTCATCAACGGCCAGGACTTCCCGGCCTTCGATCCGACCGGCGCCACCGACGTCAAGGCGGCGAAGGCCGCCTTCGACAAGGCAACGCTGGCCGCGCTTCAGGCGGCCGGCTATCCGAAGGCGGGCGATGCCGGCATCGTCAAGATGTCGAACCCGTTCGACATCTTCCGCGGCCAGGTCGCGGCGATCATCGGGCTGCTGTTCATCCTCGTCATCTTCGTGACGATGGTCTACGGGCCGATCGCGGCGGCGCTGGTCGAACTGTTCCCGACCCGCATCCGCTACACCTCGATGTCGCTGCCCTATCACATCGGCAATGGCTGGTTCGGCGGCCTGTTGCCGGCGACGGCCTTCGCCATGGTGGCGCAGACCGGCGACATCTATTTCGGCCTCTGGTACCCGATCGCCTTCGCCTCGATCTGCTTCGTCATCGGCATGCTGTTCCTGCCCGAGACGAAGGACCGCGATATCTACGCCGGCGACTGATGCCGGCCCTGGCCGGGGCGGCACCAGCCGCCCCGGCTCATACGTTTTCCGATACATAGAGCCCGAACGGCATCAACTGCGTCCCGCCCGGCTCGGACCCGCGGCCGGACACGAGCCCGGCGAGCAGATCGACCGCCCGCGCCGCCAGCGCCTCAATCGGCGTATCGATCACCGCATCGAGCACGCCGTCGAGGAGAGCTGCGCGCGTCTCCGGAATGAGTTCATTGCAGACCGCCACGACGTGCCGCGCCGTCGCCGCCTCGCGCAGAGCCGCGACCATCCCGGCCATGCCGCCTCCGGGCAGATAGAGGCCGGCGAGATCCGGATTGCGCTTCAGAAGCTCCAGCGTCCCCTCATAGGCAAGACCGGGATCCTCGAGATTGGAGAAGGATTCGAGCAGGCGGAAACCCTGCGCGTGCTCGCGGAAGTAGGAGCGGAAGCTGATCTCGGAGAGTTCGTGGCCGAGAAAGCGGTGGCTCCCGACCAGCACGCCGACGCCGCCCGGCTCCCGCGCGAGGCGGCTGACGATCCAGGCCGCGGTGCGCCCTGCCTTGCGATGATCGATGCCGAAATGGCCGGCAACGGGCGCCGACAGCTCGGAGAGGAGCGTCACGACCGGAACGCCGCGCGCGGCGAGTTCAGCGACGGCTTCCGTCACCTTCGGATGATCGGCCGCCACGACGGCGAGCGCATCGACCCGGCTGCCCAGCGCCAGCATTTCGCCGGCGACGGTCGCGGCCGAGATGTCGTCGACGAACTCGACCACCGGCCTGCCGCGCAGATGCGTCAGTCGCCGGGTCGCGCCTGATAGCGCGGCGGAGAGATTGCGATAGAAGGCGTCGCCGCGCCGCTGCAGCAGGAAGCCGAAGCTCTTGTCGTCGACCGTCTCGTCGAGCCGGCGGCGCAGCAGCCCGGCGCCGTGATAGCCGATCGCCTCGGCGGCGGCGAGGACGCGCGCTGCCGTCTCGCGACGCACCCGGGCACGCTTGTTGAGAACGCGGTCGACAGTCGCGACGCCGACGCCGGCAGCGCGCGCAACATCGTCGATGGTCGGGCGACGCGAGGGGGCTGGAATGATGGATTCTATCATAGGCTTGATCGCAAGGATTGAGCTTCGCTGATAGAAACCATCATAGCCAGATTGTCGCCCGGCTGTCGCATCGCTAGATTCGGTCGATCAAGAACACGGGCAAAAAAGCCCGGCGCCGTCATGGCAGGAGGAGCGCCTGATGAACGCAGCCTATCAACCCCGCGATTATTCCCTCGTCGGTCCCGAGCATCAGCGCGCCATCGAGCGCGGGCTGGCGACGGCTGAGTGGTATCAGTGCCCCATCGGCCGCAAGGAGATGAAGGCGCTGATGCAGCGCTCCGACGGCCCGGCGATCCGCGATACGGCGATATGGTTCGGCGCCATGGCTCTGTCGGGCTTCGGCGGCTGGTATTTCTGGGGCTCGTGGGCGGCTCTGCCGTTCTTCCTCGTCTATGGCGTGCTCTATGGCTCGGCCTGCGATTCGCGCTGGCATGAATGCGGCCACCGCACCGCCTTCAAGACGCGCTGGATGAACGACGTCGTCTATTACATCGCCTGCTTCATGGTGCTGCGCGAGCCGACCGTCTGGCGCTGGAGCCATACGCGCCACCACACGGACACGATCATCGTCGGCCTCGATCCCGAGATCGCGGTGCCGCGGCCGCCCGATATCGCCGGCATCATCCTCAACCTCTTCGGCATCAAGAGCGCCATCGCGCTGGTGAAGAAGCTGTCGCTGCATGTGCGCGGCCGGCTCGAGCCGGGCGAGGAGACCTTCATTCCGGAATCGGAGCGCCCGCGCGTCTTTCTCGAGGCGCGGATTTATGCCGCGCTATATCTCGGCGTGATCGTCTGGTGCCTGGCCATCGGCTCGATCCTGCCGGCGATGTTCCTGGGGCTGCCGAGCTTCTACGGCGCCTTCATGATGGTGTTCTTCGGGCTGACGCAGCATGCCGGGCTCGACGAGGACGTGCTCGACCACCGGCTCAACAGCCGCACGATCTACATGAACCCGGTGTTCCGCTTCCTCTATCTCAACATGAACTACCATGTTGAGCATCACATGTTCCCGATGGTGCCCTATCACGCGCTGCCGCGGCTGCATGAGGCGATCAAGGACGATTGCCCGACGCCCTATCCGAACACGATCGCCGCGTATCGCGAGATCATCCCTGCCCTGCTGCGCCAGCGGCGCGAGCCCGGCTGGTATGTGAAGCGCGAATTGCCCGGCCATGTCCGGCCGCTGGAGCCCGGCCTCTCGGGCGCCGTCGCCGCCGAATAGTGCCGCCTGTCAGACACTGGAGAACTGGATGCCGACCGCCATTGCAGCGCGCTGGGTCGAGGCTTGCGCCGCCGACGAGATCGACGAGGAAGACGTGATCCGCTTCGACGAGGGTGGTCGCAGCTTCGCGATCTATCGCTCGCCCGACGACGGCTACTTCGCGACCGACGGCCTCTGCACGCATGAGAAGGTGCATCTGGCCGACGGGCTCGTCATGGGCGCCATCATCGAATGCCCGAAGCACAATGGCCGCTTCGACTATACGACCGGCAAGGCCAAGGGCGCGCCCGTCTGCGTCGACTTGAAGACCTACCCGGTCAAGGTCGAAGGCGGCAAGGTGCTGATCGGGCTCGATTGACGCTGGGATGACCGAGCATTTCCTCGTGATCGGCGCGGGCGAGGCCGGCGCCCGGGCGGCGGTGGCACTGCGCGAAAGCGGCTTTGCCGGCACGATCACCATGATCGGCGACGAGCGTCACCTGCCCTATGAGCGGCCGCCGCTGTCGAAGGCCGTCCTGGCCGGCGACGAGCCTCCGGCGCCGCCGCATATCCTCGACGAGGCGCGGCTGGCCGAGCATGGCGTCACGCATCTCCACGGCACCGCGGCGACCGCGATCGATCGGGCGGCGCATCGGGTGGCGCTCGAAGGCCGCGACCCCCTCCCCTATGACCGGCTGCTGATCGCGACCGGCGCCCGCGCGCGCCGTCTCACTGTTCCCGGCGCCGGACCGCAGACCGTCCACTACCTCCGAAACTTCGCCGAGGCGCTGGCGCTGCGGCGCCAGCTCCATGCCGGGCAGCGGCTCGCCGTCATCGGCGGCGGCTTCATCGGGCTCGAACTCGCTGCGGCGGCGCGGATGCGAGGGGCCGAGGTCACCGTCATCGAGATGGCGCCGCGGCTGCTCGGTCGCGCCGTGCCGGCCGAGATTGCCGCCGTCATCGCCGACCGGCATGCGCGCGAGGGCGTCGCGATCCGCACCGGCGTCGCGATCGATCGGATCGAGGGCGGCCCTGACGGCCACCGCATCCAGCTGGGAGGCGGCGACGTGGTGGCCGCCGACACGATCCTCGCGGGGATCGGCGCCGTGCCGGAGACGGCGCTCGCCGCAGCAGCCGGCCTCGCCCTCGACAATGGCATCGCGGTCGACGAACGGCTTGCGACCGAAGATCCCGACATCTTCGCCGCGGGCGACTGCTGCTCGTTTCCCCATCCCCTCTATGGTGGCCGCCGCATCCGCCTCGAGGCCTGGCGCAACGCGCAGGATCAGGGCAATACCGTGGCGAAGGCCATGCTCGGCGGCACCGAGCCCTATGCGGCGGTGCCGTGGTTCTGGTCGGACCACTATGACCTGACCCTGCAGATCGCTGGTCTTTCGGACGAGGGTGCGCAGAGCGTCAGCCGCGATGCCGGCGACGGCGCACGGATCGATTTTCACCTTGCGGCCGACGGGCGGCTGGTCGCGGTCAGCGCGGTCGGACCCAATGGCAGGATCGCGCGCGATGTCCGCCTCGCCGAGATGCTCATCGCCGCCCGCGCCCACCCCGACCCGGCGGCGCTCGCCGACAACAGCGTGAAGCTAAAGTCGTTGATGGTCTAACAATCTCCGTTCTATGGTTTTCGTGCGAACGACTGCTACAAGTCATCCAGAACGACCGCGAAAGCCTGCCATGAACGACGCTCCCACGCCCCTCCGCGCCAAGGACCGGCCCGATCTCTCCCGCTTCGACTGGGCCGACCCGTTCCGCTTCGAGAGCCAGCTGACCGATGAAGAGCGGATGATCCGCGACGCGGCGGCCGCCTTCGCCGCCGACCGGCTCGCCCCCCGCATCGAGAAGGCCTATCTCGAAGAGGTCACCGACGCCGCGATCTTCCGCGAGATGGGCGAACAGGGCCTGCTCGGCGTCACCGTCCCCGAAGCCTATGGCGGCGCCGGCGCGGGTTATGTCGCCTATGGCCTCGTCGCGCGCGAGGTCGAGCGTGTCGATTCCGGCTATCGCTCGATGATGTCGGTGCAGTCCTCGCTGGTCATGTATCCGATCCATGCCTATGGCAGCGAGGCGCAGCGGCTGAAATACCTGCCGAAGCTCGCGCGGGGCGAGCTGATCGGCTGCTTCGGACTGACGGAGCCTGACGCGGGTTCCGACCCCGGTGGCATGACCACGCGGGCGACCAGGATCGAAGGCGGCTACCGCCTCAATGGCGCCAAGACCTGGATTTCCAACAGCCCGATCGCCGATCTCTTCATCGTCTGGGCGAAGTCCGAGGCCCATGACGGCGCCATTCGCGGCTTCATCCTCGAAAAGGGGATGAAGGGGCTATCGGCGCCCAAGATCGGCGGCAAGCTGTCGCTGCGCGCTTCGATCACCGGCGAGATCGTCATGGACGAGGTCGAAGTCGGCGAGGACGCCTTGCTGCCCGGCGTTTCCGGACTCAAGGGGCCGTTCGGCTGCCTCAACCGCGCCCGCTACGGCATTTCCTGGGGCGTGCTCGGCGCGGCCGAGGATTGCTGGCTGCGCGCCCGCAGCTACGGCCTCGATCGCAAGCAGTTCGGCCGGCCGCTCGCCGCGACGCAGCTTTTCCAGAAGAAGCTCGCCGACATGCAGACCGAGATCGCGCTGGGACTGCAGGCCTCGCTCCGCGTCGGCCGCCTGATGGACGATGGCGAGGCGGCGCCCGAGATGATCTCGCTCGTCAAGCGCAACAATTGCGGCAAGGCGCTCGACATCGCCCGGATGGCGCGCGACATGCACGGCGGCAACGGCATCCAGATCGAATATCATGTCATGCGCCACGCGCAGAACCTTGAGACGGTCAACACCTATGAAGGCACGCATGACGTGCATGCGCTGATCCTCGGCCGGGCGCAGACCGGCCTGCAGGCATTCTTCTAGCCGATGACCGCACCGCTCGCCGGCCTCCGGGTGATCGAACTCGCCCGGATCCTCGCCGGGCCCTGGATCGGGCAGACGCTGGCCGATCTCGGCGCCGATGTGATCAAGGTCGAGAGTCCCGAGGGGGACGATACCCGCCGCTGGGGCCCGCCCTTCATCAGCCATGGCGGCGAGACGACGGCCGCCTATTTCCATGCCTGCAATCGCGGCAAGCGCTCCGTGGTCGCCGACTTCGCCGCGCCGGAAGGCGCCGCTCTGGTGCAGCGGCTGGCGGCCTCGGCCGATGTCGTGATCGAGAACTTCAAGCTCGGCGGGCTCGCCAAGTATGGGCTCGACTATCCGAGCCTGTCTGCGATGAACCCGCGCCTCGTCTATTGCTCGATCACGGGTTTCGGCCAGACCGGGCCTTATGCAGCCCGCGCCGGCTATGATTTCCTCATCCAGGGCATGTCCGGCATCATGGACCTGACCGGCGATCCCGCCGGCGAGCCACAGAAGATAGGCGTCGCCTTCGCCGATATCTTCACCGGCCTCTATGGCGTCATCGCCATCCAGGCGGCGCTGGCGCAGCGCGCTGCGACCGGACGCGGCCAGCATATCGACATGTCGCTCTTCGACAGCATGACCGGCGTCCTCGCCAACCAGGCGATGAACTTCCTCGCCACGGGTACGAGCCCGACCCGGCTCGGCAATGCGCATCCGAACATCGCGCCCTACCAGACCTTCGCGACCTCCGACGGCCATTTCATCCTCGCCGTCGGCAATGACGGCCAATTCGCCCGCTTCGCCGCGATCGTCGGCGCGAGCGAACTGGCGAGCGATGCGCGTTTTGCCACCAATGCCGACCGTGTCGCCAACCGCGCCGAACTCGCGGCCCTGATCGGTGCGAAGACCGCGGACTGGACCCGCGACGGCCTGCTCGCCGCGCTGGAGAAGGCCGGCGTCCCCGCCGGGCCGATCAACACCGTCGCCGATGTCTTTGCCGATCCACAGGTGATTGCGCGCGGGATGCAGATCGCGCCGGACGGCGTGCCGGGTGTCCGCACGCCGATCACGCTCTCGGACGCGTCGCTCGTCCTCGGCCGCCCGGCCCCGCGCCTCGGCCAGCACACAGCCGAGGTAATCGCGGAACTGGACCGCGACGGCTGATCAGACGTCCGGCAGCAGGTCGAGCCGCCTTGCCGCGCGAGCGCGGCGGAAGCGCTGGCGGAGCGCCGTGCCGGCTTCACGATCTCGCGGCGCTACCGATGTCCCGCGCGGCGCGACCAGCGCCCGTGCCACCGTGAAGTCGCCCTCGAACCAGCCGATGCCGACGCCGGCGATGAGCCCGGCGCCGAGCGCCGAAGCGTCGGCGGCAGACGAGCTGACCACCGGCAATCCCGTGACATCGGCGAGCAACTGGGTCCAGAACGGAATGCGCGAGCCGCCGCCGGTGAAGACGATGCGCTTGCGGCTGCCGACGGAGACGAGGAGGTCGATCGAGTCGGCGACATCGGCGGTCACCCCCTCGACGATGGCGCGCAGCATGTGGCCGCGGCCATGCTTCATCGAGAGGCCGAGAAAGGCGCCGCGCGCCTCGGTGTCGAAGGCGGGACTGCCGGCGCCGGAGAGATAGGGCAGGAAGACGAGCCCTTCGCTGCCCTCGGGGATGAGGCTCGCCTCGGCCGTCACCGGCGCGAACCAGGCGGGATCCGGCTCCGCAAGGCCGGTGGCGACACTCGCCAGCCAGTTCAGCGCGCCGCCGCCGCCGAAATGCGAGCCGATGGCATAAAGGACGCCCGGCTCCAGCGCGACATTGATGTTCATCGCGCCGAGAAGCGCCGGCTCGACGCGGCGCAGCCCCGCGATGACGGTCGCGCTGGTACCGATCGTCAGCGCGACATCCTCGGCGAGGTCGATGCCGGCCGCGAGCAAGGTTGCCGCCATGTCGGCGGCGCCGGTGACGACGGGAATGCCTTCGGCGAGGCCGAGCGCCGCTGCGGCAGCCGCGGTCAGGGGCCCGGCGACCGCTTCCGACGGCAACAGCGGCGCCAGCTTCGCCCGGTCGATGCCAGCCCGTTCCGGCAGGGTTTCCGACCAGGTCCAGCGGACCGGATCGAACAGCATCGAATTGCCGGAATCGGTCGGATCGCTCGCGATGAGCCCCGTGAGGAACAGGCGGACATAATCCTTCGGCATCAGGACGGCGCGGGTCGCTGCCCAGATCTCGGGATGATGCGCGCGCCACCAGGCGAGTTTCGGCAGGATCAGATGCGTCGCCGGCAGGTTGCCGGAACTTGCCGCGAGCGCCGCGACGAGGCTTGAATCGAAGCCCTCCGCCTCGGCGGCGGCGCGGCGATCGGTGATGGTGTGGCAGGGGCCGAGCGGCCGGCCGTCGTCATCAACCAGCACCGGCGCGCTCATATGGCCGGCGAGCGCGATCGCCTCAACGCGGCCTTCGAAGGTCGCGAGTGCCACGCGGCAGGCCGTGATCGCCGCCTTGACCCAGTCGTCCGGATCCTGCTCCGACCAGCCGTCGCGCGGCTGTCGGGTTGGATAGGCGGCGCGGCCGGAGGCCAGCACCCGCGCCGCGCGATCGACGATCACCGCCTTCACCGAGGAGGTGCCGATGTCGATGCCGATGACTGCCGACGTGGTCATGCGATGGGGTCCGTTGCGCTCGAGGTCATTGTCCGGGCGCAGGCGGCGACCCGCAAGGGCGCTATTTCACCGCGCCTTCGGTGAGGCCGGCAACGAACCAGCGCCCGACAAAGGCGAAGAAGACCACGACCGGCAGCACCGAGAGCGAGGCACCGGCGAGCAGGAGGCCCCAGTCGATCTGATATTGCCCGATAATCCCCGAAAGTCCGACCGGCAGCGTCCGCTTTGCGTCGGAAATGATCAGAACCGACGCAAACAAATACTCGGTCCAACTGGCGACGAAGGCGAAGATGGCGATCGCGGCGATGCCGGGCCGAAGCAGCGGGATCAGCACATGTACCACCGTCATCCAACGGCCGGCGCCGTCAATGGCGGCGGCCTCCTCCAGTTCGCGCGGCAGCGAGGCGAAGAAGGTCCGCATCATCCAGATCGAGAAGGGCAGCGCGAAGGTAACGTTGACGAGGACGAGCGCGAGATCGGTGTCGATGAGGCCCAGCTTGGCGAACATCAGATAGATCGGAATGAGGATGACGATCGAGGGAAAGGCATAGGCGATCATGATCACGCGATAGAGCACATCGCGGCCGCGGAATTCGAGCCGGAAGAAGGCATAGCCCGCCATCAGAGCGAGCATCACCGTGACGAGCGCGGAGGCCGCCGCGACGAGGACCGAATTGACGAAATAGGTCGGGAAGGCCGAGGTTTGCAGCAGCTTCGCATAATGCTGCAGCGTGAAGCTGTGCGGGATCCAGGTCGGCACGCGGTTGATGATTTCGCGCGGCAGCTTGAACGACGACGAGCCGACGAGCCACATCGGCGCGAGGACGAGGAAGGCGAGCGCGAAGAGCGCCAGCACCAGGATGAGCCATCCGATCGGACCGCGCTTCATCGTGCGGCTTCCTTCGGTGCAAGGCGGTCGAGCAGGAGCAGCGCGAGGCCGATCATCAGGACGCTGGCGACGACCGACATCGCGGCGGCATCGCCCATGCGATAGGCCTTGAACGCGGTCTCGTAGATCAGCACCGGCAGCGTCTCGGTCGCTCCCGCCGGACCGCCGGCGGTCAAGAGCCAGATGATGTCGAAGACGTTGAAGGAGAGCAGCGTGCCCATCACGGTCAGCACGAGCAGCGTCGGCTGCAGCAGCGGCCAGGTGATGGCGCGGAAGCGGGCGAGCGCACCGGCCCCGTCGACGGCAGCGGCCTCGTAGAGATCGCCCGGAATGCGCTGCAGACCTGCCAGCAGCATGATCGCGACGAAGGGAAACCAGCGCCAGGAATTGATCAGGACGAGGCTGGTCATCGCTGCAGGCCCGCTGGCGAAGAAACCCATCGGACGATCGATGATGCCGATCTGGATCAGCAGCGGATTGACCATGCCGCCGGAGGGCGACAGCAGCCAGCGCCAGATGATGACGACGACGACCGTCGGGATGATCCAGGTCAGGATGATCCAAATCCGCGCGACGCGGACGCCGGGAAATTTCTCGTTGAGCACCAGCGCGGCGGTCAACGCCAGCACGGTCTGGACAACGGCATTCGAAACGACCCAGACGACCGACAGGCCGAGCGCATGCCAGAACGTGCCGTCGCCGAGCACGCGGAGATAATTGTCGACGCCGGAGAACGGCCCCTCGGAGCCGATGACGCGGATGTCGTGGAGGCTCAGATTGAGCGCGGCGATCATCGGCACGACGAGCGTCACGGCAAGCAGCCCGAGCGGCAACACGAGGAGGACGAGGGCGAGGCGCCCGTCGCCGCCACGGCCGGAGGATGTCGGCTTCGATGCCATGGAATGCCCGCTTGGAGGATAACGGGCGGCGAATCCTCGGACCCGCCGCCCAAAGCCCTGGTGGTCTCGCCGGCTATTTGGTCGCTGCGGTCATCAGCGCCTGGCCGGCCTTGACGGCGGCCGCAGGATCCTCGCCGGAGATCACGACCTTCTGCAGCGTCTCGGCGAGGATGTTCTGGGCCGAGATCGGGCCGATCGCCGGGAACACGTGGCCGTCGGTGAAGCCGAACAGCTTGCCCGCATGCGAATTGGCGATCATCTGCTCGATCTGCGCCTTGTACTTGACCGCGAGCGGATCGCTCCAGAAGCTCGAAGCTTCGGCGCCATCCTTGGTCACGGGCAGGAACAGGCCAGGTTCCATGTTGAGGAACTTGCCGTAGTTGTCCGGCTCGAGCAGGAAGGCGATGAACTTCTTCGCCGCATCGCGCTTGGCCGCATCCTTGGCGAGGATGATCGCCGCATTGGAATAGGCGATGGTCGAGGAGCTCTTCTCACCGTCGGCATGGGGAACCGGGGCGATGCCGAGATCGGCCGCGTCGCCGCCACCCTGCTGGTCATAGGTCGAGATCACCGAGAACTGCAGGATCGAGGCGCAGGTCTCCGACGCGAAGCAGGCCTCGGCCTCGCCCCAGGTCCAGTTGGCGGCGTCGGGCGAGGTGTATTTGTAGAGGTCCTTGTAGAAGGCATAGGATTCGACGGTCTTCGGATTGTCGAAGGCGAGCGTGCCATCGGCATTGAAGAGCTCGGAGGCGCCGTTGTTGACCATCACCGCATAGGTGGTCTGGTCGGTGTAGAGCTGCTTGTTGGCCGGCAGGCCGACGCCGACGACGCCGTCCTTGGACAGCTTCTCTGCTGCCGCCTTCCACTCGCTCCAGGTCGTCGGCACGGTGATGCCTGCGTCGGCGAAGGCCTTCTTATGGTACCAGTAGTTGAGGCTCATATTGTAGAGCGGCACCGCCCAGACGCCGCCGTCATAGCTGTAGGGCTCGACGGTCGCGGGGACGAAGTGGTGCTTGTCGTCGAGCTCCTTGACGAAGTCCGCGACGCTGTCGAGCTGGCCGGCCTTGCGGATCACCGTGGTGAAATCGGGGATCGCGAACAGGATGTCCGGCGCATTGCCCGCCGCCATCGCTGCGGGAACCTTGGCATAGACCTCGCCCCAGCTCTGCGGCTCCTGGCTCACCTTGATGTCGGGATTGGCCGCGTTGAAGGCATCGATCAGCTCCTGCACGCGCTGGACGCGATGCGGCGGCTGCTCCATGTGCCAGATCTTGATTTCCGTCGCGGCCAAAGCCGGCAACGCGCCGAAGATGGTCAGCGCAAGCGCGCCGGCCAGTGAATTTCCCTTGAAACGCATGGTTTTCCCCTCTGGTAGCCGCACCGCTAGAGGTGCGGATTGCGCGCCTTGTAGATCTCCGTCAGCTTCGCGTTGTTCTCCGCCGCGCCGGGCATGTTGGCGCTGAGATAGACCGGGGCGGCGTGTCCCTTGTGTTCGAGGTCGACGGCGACCTCGACGAGAAGAGCATTCAGCAGCGCAGCGCCGAGCACCGTCGAGACCGGGCCGGCCGTCACGCCGTCGCGGATGGTGGCGATTGCATCTCCAGGCGGGGCGCCGGTATCGAGCACGAAGTCGCCGAGATCGGCGAGGCGCTCGCGGCCATGGGCGGCCGCCGTCGAATAGGCGACCGAGGTCACGGCGATCACGGTCGCGCCGCGGGCCCGGCCGAAGCGGGCCGCCTCGACCGGCGCGGCATTGACGCCGGAGGTCGAGAACACGACGAGCACATCGGCGGGGCCGATCGGATAGCGCGAGAGCACGATTTCGGCGAGGCCGCTGAGGCGCTCCAGCTGGGTGCTGGCCATCGCCCCCTCATGCAGCATCACGGCGGATGAAAGGACCGGCACGACGCAGGCGAGGCCGCCGGCGCGGAAATGGCCTTCTTCGGCCATCATGTGCGAATGGCCGGTGCCGAAGATGTAGATGAGCCCACCCTTCGCCACGCGATCGGACGCGACGACGGCCGCGGCAGCGATCGTCGAGGCCTCGCGACGCGAGGCGGTCTGAAGAAGCGAGACGGCTTTGGCGAGGTAGTCGGAGGCGGCGGTCATGAGATCTTCCTCAGGCGTCGGTGCTGCCGGGCGCGAGACGAACGCGCATGGTGAAACGGTCGCCGCGATAGACGGACTGGACGAATTCGATCGGCCTGCCTTCGGCCGTGAGGCTGAGGCGGGTCATGCGCAGCACGGGAGCGCCGAGCTCGACCTGCAGGATCGCCGCATCGGATGCACTGGCCGCGCTCGCCTCGAAGCTCTGCTCCGCCTCGACGGGGAGGATGCCGAAACGGCGCTTCAAGGTGGCGTAGAGCGAATCGGCAGCGAAATCGGCCTCGTTGATCAGGCCGGGCGCGAGGCTTTCGGGGATATGCGCCGCCTCGAGCGCCACCGGCACGGCATCGGCGAGGCGAAGGCGCAGCAAATGATAGACGCCGTCACCCTCGGAAACGGCGAGGCGGGCAGCGATCTCGGCCGTCGCCGCAAGCCGGCGCGCCGCAAGGACGACGCTCGACGGGCGGCGGCCGGACCGGCGCATGTCCTCGGAGAAGCTGGTCAGCGTCTGCAGCCGCTGGTCGATCCGGCTCGCGGCGACGAAGTAGCCCTTGGCCTCGACGCTCGAAACGAGCCCTTGTTCGACAAGGGTCTTCAGCGCGAGGCGTGCCGTCATGCGGCTGACGCCATGATCGGCGCTGAGCTCGCGCTCCGACGGCAGCTGGCCGCCGACCTCGAGCGCGCCGGAGCGGATGGCGCCGGCAAGTGCGTCGGCAATGCGCCGATAATGCGGAACGGAGGCGGACACGAGGTCTTCTCTAACTGGTATAGACCGATTAGTCCGGTATAGACCAGATTCGCGGAGCGCCGCAAGGTGCGCGCGGCGCGCGCGTGATTTTGCCGGACGAGGGAACGGCGGCTCGCCTTTCCCGTTTTCAAGGCGTCGAAAATCGGGGGCCAACATTCTCAACTGACGAGAAGGAGGCCGAAATGGGCTTGTTTTCCAAGGACATCAAGACGCTCGACCAGCTGTTCGTTCATCAGCTGCAGGACGTCTACTACGCCGAGAACCAGATCCTGAAGGCGCTGCCGAAGATGATCGAAAAGGCATCGGCGCCGGAACTTCAGGCCGCGTTCCAGGCGCATCTCGCCGAGACAAGCGGCCATGTGCAGCGACTCGAGCAGGTGTTCCGCCAGCATGGCGCAGAGATAAAGGGCGTCACGTGCCCGGCGATCGACGGCATCATCGACGAAGCCAATGACGTCGCGGGCGATGTCGAGGACAAGAACGTGCTCGACGCCGCCCTGACGGCCTCGGCCCAGGCCGTGGAGCACTATGAGATCGCCCGCTATGGCACACTGATCGCCTGGGCGCGCCAACTCGGCCGCGACGACTGCGCCGCGCTCCTGCGCCAGAACCTCGACGAGGAAAAAGCGGCAGACCAGAAGCTGACCCGGATCGCCGACGGCTCGGTCAACCTGCGCGCCGCCGGCTGACCCGCGACTGGCGCAGCACCCGACAAGGAGCATGATCATGCCGCGTGGCGAGACGTCGAAATATACCGACAAGCAGGAACGCAAGGCCGATCACATCGCCGAAGGCTATGAAGAGCGCGGCGTCTCCGAGAAGGAGGCCGAGCGCCGGGCCTGGGCGACCGTCAACAAGGACGATGGCGGTGGCAAGAATCCCGGCGGCTCGGGCCGGGGCAAAGAGACCGGGCATCCGGCCGCCCATCGCGGCGGCGAGAAGGGCGGAGCCGCAGCTGCGGCCCGCCCATCCGCCGATCGCTCGGCCGCCGCCAGGAAGGCGGCCGCCACGCGGAATCGCAACAAGGAAGCCGAGGCCGGCTGAACGCCCAAGGGGTCGATACGCGGCCGCCAATGACGGCCGCGCTGACAATCGCGACGATCGAAGCCGCGATGTCCTGGTCCAGCCCAATCCCACCGCGCGCCCGTCTCGGGAGTGCGAAGGACGAGGCCCATAGCCCCCGGCATGCCGCGGGCCGGGGCCCACCCTGCAGATCCGCCCGCGCATCGGCGTTGAAAACGGCGGCGCAGGCGGCGGCATCGTCCCGCCCTGCGCGATGCCCGGTCGTTCGAGGCCGGCAGCTGTCGTCGTTCCGGTCAAAAAACGACATTGAGCAGCCATCGACATCGGCGCAAGAAACGATGCCAACCCCCGGCGGAGGATAGATCATGCGATTCGTGACACCTGGCCTGTATCTGGCTGCAACGATTCTTGCCGGCGCCCTGCCAGCGATTGTGCCGCACGCCGCTTCTGCTGTCGTCTACTGCAAGTCCGTCGGCGTCCCCAAGGGCTGCGTCGCCCGGCCGACTGGTGCCGCTGTCGCCTGCACACGCCCCGGCTTCCCAGCCGGCTGCGTCGCCGGCGTCGGCAGGCCGGGCGTCGGTGCTCCCGGCGTCGGCGTGCAGCCCATGAACCGCGGCGGACCGGTCAACCGGGTCGGCGTTCGCTGAACTCAGCAAGGGAGGACATCGTGATGTTCAAGACTATTCTCGCATCGGCAGGTCTCGTGCTCGCCCTCGGCAGCTCGGCCGCCCTGGCCGACAAGGCCGCCGCCGACGCCTGCGCAGCCGGCCTCAGCCCGGACGCCAAGGCGATCTACAGCGCCTCGATCGGTTCGATCGGCAGCGGTGATCTCAAGTCGGTGGTGACCGCCACGACCAAGAGCCTGGTATCGGCAGGGACGATCGCACGCGGCACGGCCCGCGATTCGGCCATGGCTGCCGGCCAGTGCCTCGGCATGGCGAAATAGCCGTCGGGCTTTGCGACCGGCAGCGGCAGCTTCATGCTCAGCCCAAGCCCCGCATCGAACAATCGATCCTCTCGGCGGGCTCGGCGCGCAAGCACTGGTCTCGCCGGGGCTCCCGCCCCATGTTGAAATGGCTTAATCGTTTCGATGTAGCCTTTGAAACCGACCGCCGTATCCCGGATCGCCAGCGAGCCGCCGGAAACGGCCGTGCTGGCCGGGAGAATGCCGATGTCACTTGCCGAAGCCATCGCTGACCAGGATGTCCGCGTCGACGGCGGGCTGTTCAAGCATGCGATGCGCCATCTCGCCGGCGCCGTCAGCGTCATCACATCAGGCGAAGGCGACGAACGCACCGGATTCACGGCGACATCGGTCTCGTCCTTCTCGGCCGACAACCCGTCGATCATCGTTTCCCTGAACCGCACGTCCTCATCCTGGGCGATCGTCCAGCGCAGCGGCCGCTTCTCGGTCAACATCCTCGCCGAGGACCAGAAGTCCGTTGCCGAGAATTTCTCCGGCCGCGGCGGCATCAAGGGCCCCGATCGCTATCTCGGCGCCGACTGGAACCGCTTTTCGAGCGGAGGATTCGCCCTTGCCGGCGCGCTGGTGGCAATCGACTGCGTGCTCGAGGAAGCGATCGAGCGCCACTCGCATGCAATCCTGATCGGTGCGGTGCAGGAGGTGGTGCTGACGGCCGAAGCGCAGCCATTGCTCTATTGGCATGGCGCCTATCGCAAGATCTCAAACCTCACCGGCGCGGACTGAGCCGCGCCGGGCGCCGGCTACAGCTGCATCGCCTTCAATTCCTGCAGCGGCGGGATGGTGGCGAACATCTTCGGATCGAGAACATCCCAGAGAATGCCGCAATCCGGCTTCTGCGCGCCGCTGACGCGGATCGTGCGGGTCGGCGTGAAGACGAGATCGGCTGTCGTATCGAACACCTCGGGAACGAGGTCCTCGTCGAGCAACTGGCAATCGTGCACGACGGCTGCGACCGGGGTGTCCGCGCCGACGCGACCGAGCCTATAGAGCATGCCCCACTCGACATCGAAGAAGCCGTGGCCCTTGCCGAAGCGGATGCCGGCATGGTTGATCGCGCCGGTGCCGGTGACGAGATAGTCGACCGGCGGCAGCGCGGCGATGGCCCTGAGATCAACCGGCTTGCCGACGCGCTCCATGCCGTCCAGCGTGGCCGCGTAGAGCAGCAGATCCGGCGCGATCAGCGCGGGATCGAGCAGCCAGAAGCCGCGCCGGATCGAATAGGTGGTGACCAGCACCCGCTTGCCGTCGAGCAGAGCACGATGGCGCAATCTTTCGAGGCAGTTGTCGGGCGTGATGAAGATCAGCTCGGCCGCTTGATAGGCAGAGTCGGCAACGAGCCGGTCGCAGGCCGCCTCCCCGCCGTCGAAATCGGCGATGAATTCGGCGAAATCGAAGTCGAACCGGCTATCGGGTAGCGCGACCTCCCGCAGCGACTGCCAGACCCGCTCGCGCACCGACGTCTTGTGATCCATCATGCCCTTCCAGCTCACCTGCACAATGCTCTCTGACAAGCGAATTGCATGCCAACCGGCCGGTCAGGGCGAGGGCGCGCCGATCCGGATGGCGAGATGGCGCGTCATGCTGCCGCCCGGCGGCACCACGACCATGCCCGGCATGTCGGCCATCGGACCGGCGAAGCCGAGCGGCGCGGCATGGCCCTGCCAGGGCTCGATGCAGAGGAAAGGCGCGCCCGGCTTGGTCCAGATGCCGAGGAAGGGCAGGTCCGGATAGTCGATGCGGATGCCGTCCGAGCCTGGAGCGCCGAACCAGAGCGAGCGGCTCGAAAGCACATCGAAGATGACCGCGTCTTCGAGGAACAGCGAGCCATCAAGCGGCAGCACCTTGCCCTCGACGGGTGTCGGCCGCCCCGCCGCATCGACGCCGCCATCCTTCAGGCGACGGATATCGGCGGTTTCCTCGCGCTCGAACAGGACGACATGACCGGTCTGCGGCGCGCTGGCGCCCGGCAGCGGCCACTGGAAGGCCGGATGAAAGCCGATCGAGGCCGGCATCGGCGCCGAGCCCACATTGCGGACGGTGACGGTCTGGAACAGCGTTGCACCGGCGATCTCGAAGCGGATGTCGAGTTCGAAATCGAACGGATAGTGTCGGCGGATGTCGGCATCGGCGAGAAGGCGGAAGCCGGCGCGCTCCGGCCCCGAGGACAGCACTTCGAAATCGCGGTCGCGCGCGAAGCCGTGCTGGCCGATCGGATAGTCCGTGTCGCCAACCCGAAGGTGATCGCCGGCAGCGCGGCCGACGATGGGGAACAGGATCGGCGCATGACGGGGCCAGAAGGCCGGATCGGCCTGCCAAAGCCACTCACGCCCCTCGGCATCCGCCAGTGACTGCAGTTCGGCGCCCTTTTGGGCGATGGCGACGGTGATCGTGCCGTTTGAAAGTGTGATCCTATCCATGTCCTGTTCCTGCCCGCACCGCGTTCGCGTGATTGCAGTGCATCATGCCGTTTCGTCAACAGCAAGGCGGGCGACGGCTGCGGCCGCGATAGGATCGAGACCGGCGCCGCCGGCTGCGGCATGGGCCAGGAGCGCGCGACGCATGCGCGGATCCCAGAACTGCCTGAGATGCGCCGCCACCTGCTCCGGTGCCGCCTCGACGCCCTGGGCGGCGAAGAACAGCGCGATCTGGTTGGCCATGCGGACGAGCTTGTCAGGCGACATCGCGCGCCGCTCCCTGCTTCATGACGATCCGCTGCGGATGGTTGAAGACTTCGAAGCCGTCGGCCCGGGCGATCGCTGCGAGCGTGATGCCGGCCTCATCCGCCGTTCGGATGGCGAGCGCCGACGGCGCGGAGACGGCGACGATCATCGGCGCGCCGATGACAGCCGTCTTCTGCACCATTTCGACGGAAACACGGCTCGTCAGCAGCACCGCCCCCCGATCAGGGGCCACTCCGTCGCGCGCGAGCGCCCCGGCCAGCTTGTCGAGAGCATTATGCCGGCCGATATCCTCGCGGAGCAGGGCGATGCCGCTGTCCGGCCGCCAGAACGCGGCAGCGTGAACGGCATGGGTCGCGGCATTGACGCGTTGCAGCGGCGCAAGCATCGCCATTGCCTCAAGGATCGCCCCCGGCGAAAAGCTGGCGTCGGCGGCGATGGGACGCAGCGTCCGTGTTGCGGCCTCGAGACTTTCGATGCCGCACAGCCCGCAGCCGACCGGCCCCGCCATCGAGCGCCGCCGCGCCGCCAGCCGCTCTTCCCGCGGCCCGGCCAGGCGAAGCCGCAACTCGATGCCGAGATCGCTGTCGATCCGCTGGATCGCCTCGATTTCGGCGATGTCGTCGATGATTCCCTCGGTCAGCGAGAAGCCGACCGCAAAGTCCTCGAGGTCGTCGGGGCTGGCCATCAGCACCGCCTGCGTCGAGCCGCCATAGGTGATCGCGACGGCCACTTCCGCCGGGACGAGGCGCCGTGCCGCCACAGCGCCGCCGCTGCGGAACACCAGCGAGGCGACGTCTTCAATCGAAGGTCCTGAAGCGGGCACGAGGCTACTCGGCCGCATCAAGTCGGCCGAGGATCCGGCGACTGTCAGCGGTATGCTGGCGATAGTCCTCCTGCCAGGCGCTCGGCCCGTTCGAGGGCGACACCTGCACCGCCGTCACCTTGTATTCCGGGCAGTTGGTCGCCCAGTCGGAATAATCCGTGGTGATGACGTTGGCCTGCGTCAGCGGGTGATGGAAGGTCGTGTAGACGACGCCCGGCGCAACACGGTCGGTGACCTTGGCACGCAGCGTCGTCTCGCCCGCCCGGCTGGCGACGCGAACGAAATCACCGTCCTTGAGACCGCGATTGTCGGCATCGTGCGGGTGGATCTCGAGCAGATCCTCCTCGTGCCAGACGACATTGGCAGTGCGCCGCGTCTGCGCGCCGACATTGTACTGGGAAAGGATCCGACCCGTGGTGAGCAGCAACGGGAAGCGCGGGCCGGTGCGCTCGTCGGTCGGAACATATTCGGTGATCATGAACTGGCCGAGACCGCGTGCGAAGCCGCCGATATGCATCACCGGCGTGCCCTCCGGCGCCTTCTCGTTGCAGGGCCATTGCACCGAGCCGAGCCGGTCCAGCGCCGTGTAGGAGACGCCGGCGAAGCTCGGCGTCGTCAGCGCGATCTCGTCCATGATCTCGGACGGGTGCGTGTAGTGCCAGTCGAGCCCCATGGCATTGGCGAGCTTCTGCGTCACCTCCCAGTCGGCACAGCCATGGGCATCGCCGCCGGCATTCTTCGGGCTCATCACCCGGCGCACGCGGTTGATGCGCCGCTCGGCATTGGTGAAGGTCCCGTCCTTCTCCAGGAAGGTCGAGCCCGGCAGGAACACATGCGCGTAATTGGCGGTCTCGTTGAGGAAGAGGTCATGGACGACGACGCAATCCATCGCCGAAAGCCCTGACGTCACGTGATGTGTGTCGGGGTCCGACTGGACGATGTCCTCGCCCTGGATGTAGAGGCCGCGGAACGAGCCATCGAGCGCGGCGTCGAACATGTTGGGAATCCGAAGCCCCGGTTCGTTATCGAGCGGACGGCCCCACAGCTTCTCGAAGATCGCCCGCGTCGCGTCGTCGGAAATGTGCCGATAGCCGGGCAGTTCATGCGGGAACGAGCCCATGTCGCAGGAGCCCTGGACATTGTTCTGGCCGCGCAGCGGGTTCACGCCGACGCCGGGCCGGCCGAGATTGCCCGTCGCCATCGCGAGATTGGCGATCGCCATGACGGTGGTCGAGCCCTGGCTGTGCTCGGTGACGCCGAGGCCGTAATAGATCGCGCCATTGCCGCCGGTCGCATAGAGCCGGGCGGCGGCGCGGATTTCGGCGGCCGGAACGCCGGTGACGGCCGCGACGGCCTCGGGGCTGTTGCGCGGTTCGGCGACGAAGGAGGCCCAATGCTCGAAGCCGCTCCAGTCGCAGCGCTCGCGTACGAACTGCTCGTCGACCAGCCCCTCGGTGACGACGACATGCGCCAGCGCGGAGAGCAGCGCGACATTGGTGCCCGGCTGCAGCGCGAGGTGATGCGCGGCCTCGACATGCGGCGAGCGGACAAGATCGATGCGGCGCGGATCGACAACGATCAGCTTCGCGCCTTCACGCAGCCGCTTCTTCAGCCGCGAGGCGAACACCGGATGTCCATCGGTCGGGTTCGCTCCGATCAGCAGCACCACGTCGGCATGCTCGACGCTGTCGAAGTCCTGCGTGCCGGCCGAGGTGCCGAAGGCGGTCTTCAGGCCGTAGCCGGTCGGCGAATGGCAGACGCGGGCGCAGGTATCGACGTTGTTGTTGCCGAAGCCGGCGCGAACCAGCTTCTGGACCAGATAGGTCTCCTCGTTGGTGCAGCGCGACGAGGTGATGCCGCCGATGGCATCCTTGCCATAGTCCGCCTGGATGGCGCGGAACTTCGTCGCGACATGGGAGAGCGCCTCGTCCCATGACACCTCGCGCCAGGGATCGGTGATCTTCTCGCGCAGCATCGGCTTCAGGATGCGGTCGCGGTGATTGGCATAGCCCCAGGCGAAGCGGCCCTTGACGCAGGAATGGCCGTGATTGGCCCTGCCGTCCTTCCACGGCTCCATGCGCACAAGTTCCTCGCCGCGCATTTCGGCCTTGAACGAGCAGCCGACGCCGCAATAGGCGCAGGTCGTCACCACCGAATGCTCGGGCGTGCCCTTCTCGACGACGCTCTTCTCGATCAGCGTCGCCGTCGGGCAGGCCGAGACGCAGGCACCGCAGGAAACGCATTCGGAGCCGAGGAAGCTCTCATGCTGGCCGGGCGAAACCCGGCTCTCGAAGCCGCGGCCTTCGATCGTCAGCGCGAAGGTGCCCTGCACTTCCTCGCAGGCGCGCACGCAACGCGAGCAGACAATACACTTCGCCGGGTCATAATCGAAATAGGGATTGGACTGGTCTTTCGGCAGGAACAGCGGATTTGCTGCCTTGGCGACATGGTTGGCGCCCGGCTCGTAGCGGACATCGCGGAGGCCGACCGCGCCGGCCTGGTCCTGCAATTCGCAATCGCCATTCGCCGCGCAGGTCAGGCAATCGAGCGGATGATCGGAGATGTAGAGTTCCATCACGCCGCGACGCAGCTTCCTCAGCCGCTCGGTCTCGGTGCGCACCACCATGCCCTCGGCGACGAGCGTCGTGCAGGAGGCCGGCGTGCCGCGCATGCCCTCGACCTCGACCAGGCAGAGACGGCACGAGCCAAAGGCCTCGACGCGGTCGGTGGCGCAGAGCTTGGGGATCGCCGTGCCCATCTCGGCCGCGGCGCGCATGACCGACGTGCCGCGCGGGGCGGTGACCCGCACGCCATCGATCGTGAGGCTGACCAGCTCGGTTGAGGTCGAGGCCGGGGTGCCATAGTCGATCTCGTGGATCATGCCCATGCCCTGATCTCCTCTTCGGCTGCCGCAGGCAGCGCCGGCGCGAGGCCGAAATCACCGGGATAATGCCGGAGCGCGCTCAGCACCGGATAGGGGGTGAAGCCGCCAAGGGCGCAGAGCGAGCCGAACTTCATGATATCGCAGAGATCCTCGACAAGGGCGGCATTCTTCGTGACGTCGCGGCCGGCGATCATCGCATCCAGAAGCTCGACGCCGCGGGTCGATCCGATCCGGCAGGGCGTGCACTTGCCGCAGCTCTCATGGGCACAGAATTCCATCGCGAAGCGGGCCATCGCAGCCATCTCGACCGTGTCGTCGAAGACGACGATCCCGCCATGGCCGATCAGGCCGTCGCGAGCGGCAAAGGATTCATAGTCGAAGGGCGTATCGAACAGCGACGGCGGGAAATAGGCGCCGAGCGGGCCGCCGACCTGCACCGCCTTGACCGGACGGCCGGTCGCCGTTCCGCCGCCGATCGTCTCGACGAGTTCGCCGAGCGTGACGCCGAACGCCGCTTCGAACAGCCCGCCCCGGCGGATATTGCCGGCAAGCTGGATAGGCATCGTGCCGCGTGAGCGACCGAAGCCGACCGCGGCGTAGGCCTCGGGTCCTTCCGCGAGGATGAAGGGGACGGAGGCGAGCGTCACGAGATTGTTGACCGCGGTGGGCGCCCCGAACAGGCCCTCGTGAGCGGGAAGCGGCGGCTTGGCGCGAACCTCGCCGCGCTCGCCCTCGATCGATTCGATGAGGGCCGTTTCCTCGCCGCAGACATAGGCCCCGGCACCGACGCGAAGCTCGATCGTGAAGGCGCGGCCGGAGCCGGCGCAATTGGGTCCAAGCCACCCCGCCGCCTCGGCAGTCGCCAGCGCCGTCGCCATGCGCGCGATCGCGTGCGGATATTCCGAGCGGATATAGAGATAGCCGTGCGTCGCATTACAGGCGAGGCCGGCGATCGCCATGCCCTCGATGACGACGAAGGGGTCGCCCTCCATCAGCATCCGGTCGGCAAACGTGCCGCTGTCGCCCTCGTCGGCATTGGCGACGATGAACTTTCGCGGCCCCGCAGCGTCGAGCACCGTCTGCCACTTGACGCCGGTCGGGAATCCGGCGCCGCCGCGACCGCGAAGGCCCGAGGCCTTGATGAGCGCGACGATTTCAGCCGGCGCGAGCGAAGCGGCACGCATCAGCCCGGCCCCGCCGCCATGGGCGCGATAGTCGGCGAGGGAGGCGGGATCGATCACGCCGCAGCGCGCGAAGGTGAAGCGCGTCTGCGCAGCCAGGAACGGGATCGCATCGGTCGGCCCGAGATAGAGCCGGTCGCCTCGCCCCTCGAACAGGCCAGCGGCGACGAGGCCAGGGACGTCCGAGGCTGCGACAGGGCCGAAGGCCATCCGGCCGGCCGGCGTTTCGACCTCGACCATCGGCTCCAGCCAGAAGAGCCCGCGCGACCCGTTGCGGACGATTTCGACAGCGACCCCGCCGTCACGGGCCGCCTTGGCAATCGCCGCAGCGACATCGTCGGCTCCGACAGCGAGCGCGCCAGCATCACCGGGGACGTAGATGCGAACTGCCGTCATGGCGCGAGGCTCCCGACGAGATCGGCCGCCTTCGCCGCATCGAGCCGGCCGGCCGGCTTGCCGTCGACCATGGCATTCGGCGCCGTCGCGCAGAGGCCGAGGCAATAGACCGGTTCGAGCGTCACGCTGCCATCGGCCGCGGTCTCGCCGAGGCGGAGGCCGAGCGCCGCTTCGAAGGCGGCGACGACCGCGTCCGAACCCATCGACTTGCAGGCCTCGGCACGACAGACGCGGACGAGGTGGCGCCCGGCAGGCTTGTCACGGAAGTCGTGATAGAAGGTGACGATGCCGTGGATTTCGGCGCGCGTGCGGTTGAGCGCTGCGGCGATGACCGGCACGCAGTCGGCCGGCACATAGCCGAACGCATCCTGCACGGCATGCAGGATCGGCAGCGTCGCGCCCTCGACACCGCGGAAACGCTCGACGATCGCCGCAACCCGGCTCGCTCGATCCTGCATCCTCCCACCCGATCCTTCTTGTTCTTTCGATCTGCTCCAGACTTGCCTCTTCCGGCGCCAGGATCAAGCGCGGCGACACGTCGCCGCCTTTGCTGTCGCCCTTCACGGCGATCCGTGATGATATGGCGCCCTTTCGAAAGGTGCGCCGATGATCATCCATGACGACCGCCTCTTTCCCGCCGATCCCGCGACCCGCAGCGTTGCGCGCCGGCTTTACGGCGAAGTCCGCGATCTGCCGATCGTCTCGCCGCATGGCCACACGGATCCGGCCTGGTATGCCCTCAACGAGCCGTTTCCAGATCCGGCGCGGCTCTTCGTGGTGCCGGATCATTATGTGTTCCGGATGCTCTACAGCCAGGGCATCGCGCTGGAACGGCTCGGCGTGCCCGCGGCGGACGGCTCCGAGGTCGAGACCGATCCTCGCGCGATTTGGCGGCTTTTCGCCGCGAATTATCACCTTTTTCGCGGCACTCCGACCCGTCTCTGGCTCGACCATGCCTTTGCGACGCTATTCGACATCGAGGAGCGACTTTCGCCCTCAACGGCCGATGCCACCTATGACCGGATCGCAGAGCGGCTGGCGCGTCCGGACTACCGGCCGCGCGCCCTGTTCGAGCGTTTCAACATCGAAGTCATCGCCACGACCGAGAGCCCGCTCGACGATCTCCGCCACCATCAGGCGATCGCGGCTTCCGGCTGGAACGGCCGTGTCGTGACCGCCTATCGGCCCGATCCCGTCATCGACCCGGACTTCCACGGCTTCCGCGACAATCTCGCCGCTCTGGGCGCGCTCACCGGCTGCGATGTCTCGACCTTCGCCGGCTATCTCGATGCCCATCGCGCTCGACGTGCCTTCTTCAAGGCACAGGGCGCAACCTCGACCGACCACGGTCATCCGACCGCCGCGACCGCCGATCTCTCCCCCGTCGAGGCCGAGGCGCTCTATCACCGCGTCCATGCCGGCGCGGTCTCGGCCGAGGATGCCGAGCTGTTCCGGGCGCAGATGCTGACCGAGATGGCGGCGATGAGCCTCGACGACGGGCTGGTGATGCAGATCCACCCGGGCTCGTTCCGCAACCACAACCCGCAGCTCTTCGCCCGCTTCGGCCGCGACAAGGGCGCGGACATCCCGACCTCCACCGATTATGTCCGCGCGCTGAAGCCGCTGCTCGACCGCTTCGGCAACGAGCCGTCGCTCTCGATCATCCTGTTCACGCTCGACGAGACCGCCTATTCGCGCGAACTGGCGCCGCTCGCCGGCCACTATCCGGCGCTGAGGCTCGGGCCGGCCTGGTGGTTCTACGATTCGCCCGAGGGCATGCGGCGCTACCGCGAACTCGTCACCGAGACGGCCGGCTTCTACAACACGGTCGGCTTCAACGACGACACGCGGGCCTTCTGCTCGATCCCGGCCCGGCACGACGTCGCCCGCCGCGTCGATTGCGGCTATCTGGCGGAACTCGTCGTGACGCATCGGCTCGACGAGGACGAGGCGGCCGAGCTCGCGCATGAGCTCGCCTATGGCCTCGCCAAGAAGGCGTATCGGCTCTAGATTTCCGGGGTGACGATCGCCCGCCGCAATGCCTGCCCCACCCTCGCCGTGCCGATGCAGACCGGCGACGGTTTCCTGGCGCGGCTGCCGCCGCTCGGCCGGGCCTTGTCACCCGGCGAGCTCGGCGCGATCGCGGCGGCGGCGCTTGCGCATGGCAATGGCCTTGTCGAGATCTCGAAGCGGGGCAATCTGCAACTGCGCGGATTGCCGTCCCCTGATGCCGTTGCGCTGGCCGGCGATCTCGCCGCCGCCGGGCTCGACCTCGCCGAGGGCTTGCCGATCAGCTCCGATCCGCTGGCGGGGACGTCGGAGGGGACACCCGATCCTGCGCCGATCATCGCCGCGCTGCATGCCGGCCTGGCGCAGTCCGGAATCGGGCCAAGGCTCGCGCCCAAGGTGGCGCTGGTACTCGACCTCGGCACCCCCACAGCGCCGATCGGCGTCGCCGCCGATCTCCGCCTCGCCTTTCGCGACGACCGCGTCCATCTCGGCCTCGGCGGCACGCACCGCAGCGCGCGCTGGATCGGCACGGTCGCCGTCGACGAGGCCGTGACCGCCGCGCTGTCCATTCTCGGAGCGCTGGCCGGCGTCGGGCCGGACGCCCGCCTCGCCGGCTCCTTGGGCCGGCGCGACATCGATGGGGCGATCGCGGCATCGGTGCGGCCCCTTCGTCCTGGCCCGACCCCCTTGGCGCCGCCGCCGATCGCCGATGTCGGACCGATCGTCGGACTTGGGCAGGCGGCGGGCGGGATCGCGCTTCCCTTCGGACAAGCCGACGCATCGACGCTCGCTGCCCTTGCCCGTGCCGCCGGCGACGCCGGCATCCAATACTTTGCGCCGGCGCCCGATCGCCGGCTGCTCTTCGCCGGCAGTTCCGCGGCCGTAACCGCGACGCTGGCGGCAGCGTCAGTGCTCGGCTTCGTCACCGACCCGGCCGACCCGCGCCGCTTTCTCTTCGCCTGCATCGGCAGCGCCGGTTGCGCCTCGGGGCGATTTCCAGCCCGCGCTCTCGCCAGCGCGGCCGCAAACACCCTCGCGCCCTGGCTCGACGGCTCGCTCAGCATCCATTTTTCCGGCTGCGCCAAGGGCTGTGCCCATCCCGAGCCGGCGGCCCTGACCCTTTCCGGTATCGACAAGGGCGCCGCACTTGTGCTTGACGGACGGGCACGCGACGGCGGGATCGGATTCGGTTCGCCGGAAAAGCTGGTCGAGCGACTGGCCGCAGGCGCGGCGGCGCGCATTACGGGCGAGACAGCCCGTGCGCTGCTCGATCGGATCGGACAGGCCGGCCTCGCGAAAGCGCTGGCCGGAGGGGCATCGGCGGAGCATGGCGACGATCGAGGATCATCCAGCGGCGGGCGACTATCTGCGTGACGGCGCGGCGATCTATGAACGCTCCTTCGCCATCATCCGCGCGGAAGCCGATCTCACGCGCTTTTCGCCTGCCGAGGCGCATGTCGTCGTCCGCATGATCCATGCCGCGGGGCTGGTGCCGCTCGGCGAGGACATCCGGTTCGGCCACGGCTTCGCGGAGGTCGCCCGTTCGGCGCTCATGGCCGGTGCGCCAATCTTCTGCGACAGCGAAATGGTCGAACGCGGTGTCACGCGGGCGCGGCTCCCCGCCAGCAACGACGTTGTCTGCACGCTGCGCGATCCGCGCACCGCCGGCGAAGCCTCGCGGCTCGGCACGACGCGCTCCGCGGCGGCCATCAGCTTCTGGAGCGAGCGGCTCGGCGGCAGTCTCGTCGTGATCGGCAATGCGCCGACGGCGCTCTTCCATCTGCTCGACGCGATCGCCGCCGGCGCACCGCGTCCCGCCGCCATCATCGGCGCGCCGGTCGGCTTCGTCGGCGCGGCGGAATCGAAGGCGGCGCTCGCCGCGAGCCCGCTGGCCATCCCCCATGTGATCGTGGCCGGCCGGCTCGGCGGCAGCGCCATCGCCGCAGCGGCGGTCAATGCGCTCGCGAGCGACCGGCTATGAGCGGAGCAAGCACCGCGGGAAGCGGCCGGCTCTACGGTGTCGGCGTCGGGCCGGGCGATCCGGAACTCCTGACGCTGAAGGCGGCTCGCCTCATCGATACGGCCGATGTCATCGCTTATTTCGCCAAGGAAGGCCGCCGCTCCAATGCCCGCGCCGTGGTCGCCGACCGGCTCGGCCGCCAGCAGGAAGTGGCCCTCGCCTATCCTGTGACGACCGAAATCCATCGCCACGACCCGGCCTATCGCAGCGCCATCGCGGCCTTTTACGAGGAATCGGCAACCCGCCTTGCCGCGCTGCTCGATGCCGGGCTGACGGTCGTCGTCCTCTCGGAAGGCGATCCGCTGTTCTACGGCTCCTATATGCATCTCCACTGCCGCCTCGCCGCGCGCTATCCCGCCGAAGTCGTTGCCGGCGTCACCGGCATGTCGGGCGGCTGGTCGACGGCGGGCGTGCCGATCGCGCAGGGCGACGACATCCTGATGGTCCTGCCGGGGACGCTCGATGAAGCCGAGCTCATCGCCCGCTTCGCCAGCGCCGATGCCGCCGTGGTGATGAAGCTCGGACGCAACCTCGCCAAGGTGCGGCGCGCACTCGCTGCTGCCGGCAAGCTCAACCGGGCGCTCTATGTCGAGCGCGCGACGACGGCCTCGGCCAACATCCTGCCGCTCGCCGACAAGGCGAACGACGACGCGCCCTATTTTTCGATCGTCCTCGTTCCCGGCTGGGAGGAAAAGCCGTGAGCGGCCGCCTCGCGGTGATCGGCCTCGGCCCCGGTGAAGCCCTCCTGCGCACGGCGGAGGCCGAGGCGGAACTCGCCGCGGCGGACGCGCTCTATGGCTACGGCCCTTATCTCGACCGCGTCGCGGCGCGCACCGACCAGATGAAGATCGCCTCCGACAACCGCGTCGAGCTCGACCGCGCCCGCGCGGCGCTCGCCCATGCGGCGAGCGGCAGCCGCGTCGCCATGGTCTCCGGCGGGGATCCCGGGGTGTTCGCGATGGCCTCGGCCGTGTGCGAGGCGATCGAGCATGGCCCGGCGGAATGGCGCAGCCTCGAGGTCGCGATCATTCCCGGCGTCACCGCCATGCTCGCCGTCGCCGCTGCCTGCGGCGCGCCGCTCGGCCATGATTTCTGCGCGATGTCGCTCTCGGACAACCTGAAGCCCTGGAGCCTCGTCGAGACGCGTTTGCGCGCCGCCGCTTCAGCCGGGTTCACCATCGCGCTCTACAATCCCATCTCGCGCGCCCGGCCCTGGCAGCTTCCCGCGGCCTTCGCGCTGCTGCGCGGCATGTTGCCGGCCGGAATCCCGGTGATTTTCGGTCGCGCGGTCGGCCGCGCCGGCGGGCAAGTCGTCCTCAGCACGCTGGCCGAGGCCGACAGCGTCGCCGCCGACATGGCGACGCTGGTCATCATCGGAACGGCCGAGACGCGGATCATCGAGCGGCCTGGCCTCGCGCCGCTCGTCTATGCGCCGCGCTCGGCAGGAGGCGCGTGATGGGCCAGGAAATCGAGCATGGCGTCGATGGTCAGGACCTCCTGAAGGCCCGACGGTGGCGGGCGATCGACCATCCAGACAGGCAAACCGAGCGCGCGCGCAGCGTCGAGCTTCGCGCGCGTCGCATCGCCGCCGCTGTTCTTGCTGACGAGAAGGTCGATGCCATGCCGGCGCATCAGGGCGATCTCGTCGGCGAGGGTGAACGGACCACGCTCCAGAAGATACGCAGCACGCGGCAGGTCGAGCGGCGGGCTGACCGGCTCGATGCTGCGGAACCAGTATTCATGCTGCGGCGCCGCCTGGAAGGCGCCGGCCTCTTGTCGGCCGATGGTGACGAGGATCCGGCGCGCCCGGTCGCCGAGCGCCGCGACGAGGCTGTCGAGGCTCGGAAAGCCCCGCCAGTTATCGCCCGCCTCCGCCTGCCAGGCGGGACGGGCGAGCACGATGGCCGGAATGCCGGTCTCGCCTGCGGCCAGCGCGGCATTGGCCCCGATCCGAGCGGCGAAGGGATGAGTCGCCACGATCAGCGCGTCGAAGCGTTCGGCACGGAGGAACGCGGCGAGTCCCTCGGCACCGCCGAAACCGCCGGTCCGCACCGGCACGGCCTGCGGCAGCGGCGCACTGGTCCGCCCCGCCAGCGACAGGATCGCTTCATAGCCGGGCTCGGCTGCAAGGCGCAGCGCCAGCGTCCGTGCCTCCGTCGTTCCGCCGAGAATGAGCAGCCGCGTCGCCATCGCGCCCTTCCTGGTGCCGCATCGTGAGCGCCGACCCTGCCCCGTTCGAGCGCTGGCTGTCCATCGTCGGCATCGGCGAGGACGGCATCGAGGGGCTGTCGCCGCTCGCCCGCCGCAGCATCGGGGCCGCCGAAGCAGTGTTCGGCGGCGCCCGGCATCTTGATCTCGCCGGCGCGCTGATCACCGGCGAGGCCGAGGGCTGGCCGACGCCGTTCTCGATCGCGCCGCTGCTCGCCCGGCGCGGCCGCCCGACCTGTGTGCTCGCCTCGGGCGACCCGTTTCAATACGGCGTCGGCGCGCTGATCGCGGCCGCGATCCCCGCCGCTGAATTCATCACCCTGCCCGCTCCATCCGCCTTCAGCCTTGCCGCGGGCCGGCTCGGCTGGCCGCTCGCCGCGGTAACGACACTGTCGCTGCATGGCCGGCCGATCGCGCTGATCCGGCCGCATCTCCATCCCGCGGCGCGTATCCTCGCGCTGACCTCCGATGCCGAAGCGCCAGCCGCCATCGCATCGCAGCTGGCGGCGGACGGCTTCGGCGGCTCGCGCGTCACCATCCTCGAGGCGCTCGGCGGCCCGGACGAACGCGTCCGCACGACGACGGCGGCAGGCTTCGGGCTTACCGATATCCATCCGCTGAATGTCATGGCGATCGAGGTCGCGGCCAGCGCCGGCGCCCGCATCCTGCCGCGCAGCGCCGGCCTCGACGATGCCCTGTTCGAGAGCGACGGCCAGATCACCAAGCGCGAGATCCGCGCGCTGACGCTGTCCGCGCTCGCGCCGCGGCCGGGTGAACTGCTCTGGGATATCGGCGCCGGCTCGGGTTCGGTCGGTATCGAATGGATGCTGGCGGACCGGCGGATGCGCGCCATCGCGATCGAACCGCGCGAGGATCGGGCCGACCGCATCTTGCGGAATGCCGACGCTTTCGGCGTGCCAGGCCTCGACCTCGTTCGCGGGGCGGCACCGGCGGTGCTCGCAGGCCTTGCCACGCCGGACGCGATCTTCATCGGCGGCGGCGCCACGAGTGCCGGCACGCTGGAGACGGCGATGGCGGCGCTCGGCGGCGGCGGGCGGCTCGTCGTCAATGCCGTCACGCTGGAGACGGAGCAGGTGGTCCTTGCCGCCCATGCGCGGCTCGGCGGATCGCTGATCCGCATCGCGATCGACCGCGCGCTACCGCTTGCCGGCATGACCGCGTGGGAGCCGGCGCGGCCGATCACGCAATGGACCTGGTGGAAGCCATGATCGTCGCGGGAATCGGATGCCGCCGCGGCGCGGCAAGGACGGATGTGCTGGCGGCGATCGCCAGCGCCTGCGAGGCTGCGGGCCTTGCAGCCGACAGCATCGACCTCGTCGCGACGGCGGCGGAAAAAGGCGGCGAGGAAGGCATCGCCGCCGCCGCTGCGCTGCTCGGCCGGCCGCTGGTGCTGGTGCCGCCGGACAAGCTGCGCCTTGCCGGCGAAAAAGCCGTGACGCATTCCGAACGCGTCGTCGCGCTCTTTGCTGTCCCCTCGGTGGCGGAAGCCGCGGCGCTCGCGGCGGCGGGCGCGCATGCCCGACTGATTGCGCCGCGCCGCGTTGCCGGCGGGGCGACCTGCGCCCTTGCCGCGAGCGGGGCGGAACCGGAGGCCGCGCCATGACCGTCCACTTCATCGGTGCCGGTCCGGGCGCTGCCGATCTCATCACGCTGCGCGGCCGCGACCTGATCGCGCGCTGTCCGGTCTGTCTCTATGCCGGGTCGATCGTGCCGGAGGCGCTGCTCGATATGTGCCCCGAGGGCGCGCGCAGGGTGAACACCGCCCCGCTCGATCTCGACGCCATCGAGGCCGAGTTCGTCGCCGCCCACGCCGCCGGGCTCGATGTCGCGCGGCTGCAATCCGGCGATCTCTCGATCTATTCGGCGCTCGCCGAGCAGATCCGCCGGCTCGAGCGCAACGACATTCCCTATACGCTGACGCCGGGCGTGCCCGCCTTCGCCGCCGCGGCCGCCGCGCTCGGGCGCGAGCTGACCATCCCGGGCATCGCGCAAAGCGTCGTGCTGACCCGCGTCTCGGGCCGCGCCTCCGCGATGCCGGAACGCGAGACGCTTGCCGCCTTCGCCGCGACGGGGACGACGCTGGTGCTGCATCTCGCGATCCAGGCGATCGGCCGTGTCGTCGCGGAACTGCTGCCCTTCTATGGCGCCGACGGACCGGTGGCCGTCGTCTTCCGCGCCAGCTGGCCGGACGAACAGGTGGTGCGCGCCAGCCTCGGCACCATCGAGGCGGCGCTGGCGGGAAGCGGCATCGACCGCATGGCGACGATCCTGGTCGGCCCGGCGCTTGCCGCCGAGGGCTTTCGCGACAGCGCGCTCTACAGCACCGATTATGTCAGGCGCTATCGCGGCGGCCCATCATGACCGGGGGCGGACGGGCGCGCGGACTGATCCTCTCGGCGATCCGCTCCGGCGAGGGCAAGACCGTGGTCGCCACGGCGCTGATGGCGGCCCTGATGCGGCGCGGGCTCCGAGTCGCCAGCGCCAAGAACGGCCCTGATTATATCGACCCGGCCTTCCATGCCGCGGCGACGGGACGGCCGAGCCTCAATCTCGACAGCTGGGCGATGCCGCCGGCGCTGCTCGGGGCGCTCGCCGACCAGGCCGCCGCCGATGCCGACCTGCTGCTGATCGAAGGCTCGCTCGGCCTCTTCGACGGTGTGTCCGGCCCCCGCGGCGCGCGCGGGGCGACCGCCGATCTCGCCGCGCGGCTCGGCCTGCCGGTGGTGCTGGTGATCGACGTCTCGGGCCAGTCGCAGACCGTTGCTGCGGTCCTGCGCGGGATGATGCTGCACGATCCGGCGGTCGAGATCGCCGGCGTGATCCTCAACCGCGTCGGCAGCGAACGCCACCAAAGACTGATCGCGGAGGCCGTGGCGCCGCTCGGCCTGCCGATCCTCGGCAGCCTGCCGCGCGATGCGGCGCTCGCGCTGCCCGAGCGCCATCTCGGCCTCGTCCAGGCCGGAGAGCAGCACGACCTCGCGGCGCGGATCTTTGCTGCCGCCGATGTCATCGAGCGGCATGTCGATCTCGACGCGTTTCTCGCTCTGGCACGGCCGACCCTGCAGCCGGCCGGCACCGACGCCCCTCTCCTGCTCCCCCCGCTCGGGCAGCGGATCGCCCTCGCCCGCGACGACGCCTTCTCCTTCATCTATCCGCATCTCGTCGATGGCTGGCGCGCGGCCGGAGCGACCCTCGTGCCGTTCTCGCCGCTGGCGAATGAGGCGCCGGGCGCCGACTGCGACGCCTGCTGGCTGCCCGGCGGCTATCCCGAGCTTCATGCGGGCCGCCTGGCGGATGCTGGCCGCTTCTTCGAAGGTCTCCGCCATTTCGCCGCCACGCGGCCGGTCCATGGCGAGTGCGGCGGCCATATGGTGCTCGGCGCGGCGCTGATCGATGCCGAGGGAACCGCCCATGCGATGGCCGGCCTGCTCGGCCATGTCACGAGCTTCGCCACGCGAAAGCTCCATCTCGGCTATCGGCGGGCGCGGCTTCTCGCCGGTGGACCGTTCGGGCCGGCAGGGACATCCCTTGCCGGACACGAGTTCCATTATGCGACGATCGTCGACCCCGGCAGCGATGCTCCCTTCGCGCTGATCGAGGATGCGCGCGGCGTTGCGCTCGGCGATGGCGGCGGCCGTCGCGGCCGCGTGTCTGGCAGCTGGTTCCACGCCATCGCGCGCGGCTGAGGGCTGTCGCTCCGACGGCTCTTTTAACCGCCGCCGCCGATCCCATATAGCGATCATCACCCCCTGCCCGGCCGTTTCGGCAAAGGCAGCGCCCCTCGTCAAACTAAGCGATTGCGCTGCAGCGAGATTCTCGGCAGGATTCCCTTCATGCGACGTGCGATCGGTTTCAGATGAGCAAGGACATCCGTCGGCCCGAGGATGGCGACCCGTCCATCGGCATCGCTACAAAGGTCAAGCCGAAGACAAAGCGGCCGAGCCTTTACCGCGTCCTGCTGCTCAACGACGATTACACGCCGATGGAATTCGTCGTGCATGTCGTCGAGCGTTTCTTCAACAAGTCGCGTGAAGAAGCGACACAGATCATGCTGCACGTTCATCAGCATGGCGTGGGGGAATGTGGTGTCTTCACCTATGAGGTGGCCGAAACAAAGGTCACGCAGGTGATGGATTTCGCGCGCAAACACCAGCATCCGCTGCAATGCGTGATGGAAAGGAAGTGAGGTCCTAACGTGCCGTCATTCTCCCGCAGCCTCGAAAAGGCACTTCACCAGGCTCTCGCTTTCGCAAACGAGCGCCACCAGGAATATGCAACCCTCGAACATCTGCTGCTCGCCCTGATCGAGGATCAGGACGCAGCCGCCGTCATGCGCGCCTGCAATGTCGATCTCGACATGCTGAAGCGCAGCCTCGTCGACTATATCGACACCGAACTCGCCAATCTCGCGCACGGACCGGAGGAAGACTCCAAGCCCACCGCCGGCTTCCAGCGCGTGATCCAGCGCGCGGTGATCCATGTTCAGTCGTCGGGCCGCGAAGAGGTGACCGGCGCCAACGTGCTCGTCGCGATCTTCGCCGAGCGCGAGAGCCATGCCGCCTATTTCCTGCAGGAGCAGGACATGACCCGCTACGACGCGGTCAACTACATCTCGCATGGCATCGCCAAGCGGGCGGGCATGAGCGAGAGCCGGCCGGTCCGCGGCGTCGACGACGACGCGGCGACGGTCGACAGCCGCGAGGAAGGCAACAAGAAGAAGGCCGACGCCCTCGAGGCTTATTGCGTCAACCTCAACGAGAAGGCCAAGAAGGGCAAGATCGACCCGCTGATCGGGCGCGACACCGAGATCGCGCGCACGATCCAGATCCTCTGCCGCCGGCAGAAGAACAATCCGCTTTTCGTCGGTGATCCCGGCGTCGGCAAGACCGCGATCGCCGAAGGCCTCGCCAAGCGGATCGTCGAGGGCGACGTCCCCGACGTGCTCGCCGGGGCGACCATCTTCTCGCTCGACATGGGCACGCTGCTCGCCGGAACGCGCTATCGCGGTGATTTCGAGGAGCGGCTGAAGCAGGTCGTCAAGGAGATCGAGGAATATCCGGGCTCGATCCTGTTCATCGACGAGATCCATACGGTGATCGGAGCCGGCGCCACCTCGGGCGGCGCGATGGACGCCTCCAACCTTTTGAAGCCTGCGCTGGCCGGCGGGTCGATCCGCTGCATCGGCTCGACGACCTACAAGGAATATCGCCAGTTCTTCGAGAAGGACCGGGCCCTCGTCCGCCGCTTCCAGAAGATCGACGTCAACGAGCCGACGGTTCCCGATGCGATCGAGATCCTCAAGGGCCTCAAGCCCTATTTCGAGGACTTCCACCGCGTGCGCTACACCAACGACGCCATCAAGGCGGCGGTGGAGCTTTCGGCCCGCTACATCCATGACCGCAAGCTGCCGGACAAGGCGATCGACGTGATCGACGAGACCGGTGCCTCGCAGATGCTTCTGGTCGAGGGCAAGCGCAAGAAGACCATCGGCGTCAAGGAGATCGAGGACACCATCGCCACCATGGCGCGGATTCCGCCGAAGACGATCTCGAAGAACGACTCGGAAGTTCTGAAGTCGCTCGAGACGACGCTGAAGCGGGTCGTCTATGGCCAGGACCGCGCGATCGAGCAGGTCACGTCGGCGATCAAGCTGGCGCGTGCGGGTCTGCGCGAGCCGGAGAAGCCGATCGGTTCCTATCTCTTCGCCGGCCCGACCGGCGTCGGCAAGACCGAGGTTGCCAAGCAGCTCGCGGCCAGCCTCGGCGTCGAGCTGATCCGCTTCGACATGTCGGAATATATGGAGCGCCACACGGTCTCGCGGCTGATCGGCGCCCCGCCCGGCTATGTCGGCTTCGACCAGGGCGGCCTCCTGACCGACGGCGTCGACCAGCATCCGCATTGCGTGCTGCTGCTCGACGAGATCGAGAAGGCGCATCCCGACCTGTTCAACATCCTGTTGCAGGTCATGGATCACGGCAAGCTGACCGACCACAACGGCAAGCAGGTCGACTTCCGTAACGTCGTCCTGATCATGACGACCAATGCGGGCGCGGCCGATCTCGCCAAGCCGGCGATCGGCTTCAAGAACTCGATGCGCGATGCCGACGACCAGGAGGCGATCAACCGCCTGTTCGCGCCGGAATTCCGCAATCGTCTCGATGCGATCGTCCAGTTCGGCAACCTGCCGATCGAAGTCGTCCGCAGTGTCGTGCAGAAGTTCGTCATGCAGCTGGAGGCACAGCTCGCCGATCGCGGCGTCACCTTCGATCTCTCCTCGGAGGCGATCGATTGGCTGGCCGAGAAGGGCTATGACCGCCAGATGGGCGCACGGCCGCTCGGCCGCGTGATCCAGCAGAACATCAAGCAGCCGCTGGCTGACGAGGTTCTGTTCGGCCGGCTGCGCAAGGGCGGCACGGTCAAGGTCACGGTCGAGACCAAGGAGAACGGCGAGACCGGCTTGAAGCTCGAGCCGATCGAGGACGCGCCGGTGACGCCGAAGCCCGAGCCGGAAGAGGCGAAGGCCAAGGCCGCACGGCCAAAGCGCAAGCCGGCCGCGGCCAAGAAGCCTGCGGCCGAAAAGACGCCGCCGAAGCGCGGCGGCCTTGTGCCGAAGGTTCCGCTCAAGGCCGACTGATCCGGCCGATCGAAAAGCAACGAAGGGTGCGGCGACGCACCCTTTTTTGTTGCCCACACGCCAGGCCCTGCCAGCGCTCGGGGACAGCGACCGACCACGCGCGTGGCCGCGCTAGGGGCGAGGCAAAGCCGGCTGTCGAGGCTTCCCGCTGCAGTACCCATTGCAAGAATCTGCAACTTCAGATAATCATGGCTTTATCGTGCTCGCCATGAGGGTGGCACCGATCCTTCCAGTTTCAGAACCGCCGCCGCATCGGCGGCTGACGCGAACTGCTCGCGAATTGCTGCGGCAGACAGCTGTTTCACGCTCGGGGGAGCACCGCGATGATCAACGACTCGATCCTGATCTGGATCACGCTCGGCATCTTCAACCTCGCCATCATCATCCTGCTGCGGCTCACCTTTTCTTCCGTCAGCCTCAAGGAGGCGATGAGCGAGAAGTCGGGGCCGTCGAATGATACCAGCTACAGCCGCATTGCCGGCATGCTCGGCGCGGTGATCGTCGGCTGCCTCGTCTGGGGGCTCGGAAACGTGGTCCTGGCACGGGCGATCACGGCGCCAACCGATGTCGACACGCTGCTCAAGGGCGTCTGGCCGTTCATCCTGTCGACGTCGGCGCTGTTCGCGCCCTACGCCTTCAACCAGATCAAGGACGCAATGAAGCCCGCGCCGCCGGAGCCGGAGCCGCCGGCCTGAATCCGACGGGCAGCGGGGCTGCCATGTGTCGGCCGGGCCAGCGCCCGGGACGTATTCGGTCGTCTGGGGCGCCGCACACGCGGCGCCTTTCTTTTGTGTTCTGGTCTGCGTCAGCGCCGAAGCGGTTGTGGACAGACGGGATCTAGATCGCTCCGGCGTTTTTGAGTTCCTGCTTGGCGAAGGCGTAGAACACGGGCGCGGCGATGAGGCCTGCGACGCCGAACGCCGCCTCCATGACGATCATCGCCACCAGCAATTCCCAGGCGCGGGCGTGGATGCGCGATCCGATGATCGCGGCATTCAGGAAGTATTCGAGCTTGTGAATGCCGATCAGGAAGGCCAGGGCCCCGGCGGCCGCATAGGGCGAAACGCTGAGGGCGACGAGCGCGATCGCCGTGTTGGAGATGAGATTGCCGATGACGGGCAGCAGCCCGACGACGAAGGTCACCACGATCAGCGTCTTGGTCAGCGGAAGCGGCACGCCGAACAGCGGCATCACGATCGCCAGGAAGATGCCGGTCAGGACCGTGTTCACCGCGGAGATGCGGACCTGCGAGAAGACGACCTGGCGGAATGCGGTGGCGAGGTTGCGGCAGCGCCGCTTGCCGGCCGCGGCAAGCGGAGCGCGACGGCCGCCGGTGCCGCCCAGCACCTGCTCGCCCATCTCGTGCGAGAAGGCGACCAGCGCACCGATCGCGATGCCGACGATGATATGAATCGTCAGCCGGCCGACATCCTGGCCGATCGACGCAACCTGGCGGCCGTTGCCGCGCAGCCATTCGACCCCGAGCGCCTTGAGGGCGTTGATATCTGCCGGCAGGAAATCTGCGACGCCTTGCGGCAGGCTCGGCCGAATATGCTCCAGCGCGACGGCCATCTGCGACATCAGATCCTGGATCGGCTGTCCCCCGGCCGCGATGAACGATCCGAGCCAGAGCGAGACCAGGAGAAGAGCCCCGGCGACCGCCGAGGTCATGACGGCGATGGAGAACGTCTTCGCCACGGCTGTGTTGACGCCGAGGCGGCGGAAGGACGGCACCGTCAGGTCGACGAGTTCGTAGACCAGAAGGCCCGACAACAGCACCGAGAGGATGTGAAGCTCGAGCACCAGCCAGAGGGCAAGCCCGGCCAGAACCAGCGATGCCCATTCCCAGTACGTATATCGATCCGACTCCACGTCCGTCCCGCTCCCGTTTTCGCGCGAGGGAACCTGACACGCCTTTCGGGGCGATGTCGCGAAGTTTCGCTCGGTATCGGTTTTGTTGCTGGCGCGGCGCCGGATGCCGCGTCCTATTGCTGTACGCCGATCGGCCTGTCCGCGAATGGAATGGCCGCTGCCAGCTTGTCCGGATTGCGGACGACATAGATGGCCGCGATCCGTCCAGCCTCGATGTCGAGCGCGACGGTCTGCAGGATGCCATCCGAATCGAGCGTCACGAAGCCGGGCAAGCCGTTGACGGCGACGATTCCCGACCAGTTCAGGATCGTCTTCGGCCACTTGGCGGCGACGCCTTCATAGAAGCGGAAGACGCGCTCACCGCCCTCGATCGGATTGCGGCTCGCAGCGACCTTGCCGCCGCCGTCGCTGTAGAGCGTCGCGGACGCGGCGAGCAGCAGGCGCAGCGGCTCGACCTCTCCGCTGCGGATCGCCTCGAAGAAAGCCGCGGCGATCCGTCGGCCCTCCTCGGGGTTGACCTCGTAGCGCCGTTTCGGCTCGCCGGCATGCGCCCGGGCCCGGGCCAGCAATTGCCGGCAGGCCGCCGGGCTGCGTTCGATCGCGGCCGCAACCTCGGCCATGTCGCGTTCGAGCAGATCGGCCAGGATGAACACGGCGCGCTCGAGCGGCGACAGGCGCTCCAGTGCCAGCATCAGCGCGATCGGTGCATCGATGCGATCATCGGGCGTCTCGGGCTCGATGCCGAAGCGTGCGATGATCGGCTCCGGCAGCCACGGGCCGACATAGGTTTCGCGGCGATGGCGGGCCGAGCGCAGGCGGTCGAGGCAGAGCCGCGTCACCACCGTCGCCAGGAAGGCGCGCGGGCTTTCGATGCTACCGCCCGCCCGCCCATGCCAACGCAGGAAGGCGTCCTGCACGATGTCCTGCGCGTCGGCGAGAGAGCCGAGCATGCGATAGGCCAGCCCCGTCAGGAACGGGCGCTGCTGCTCGAACTCACGCGCCGCTGCGTCGGTCATTCCTGCCTCATGCGGCCACCCTGGCTGCGGCGCGCCGATCATTCGGGTGGACCGTGCGGAAGCCGACGGCGAGCCGGTTCCAGCTGTTGATCACGTTGATGATCAGCGTCAAGTCCACCTGTTCCTTGGGCGAGAAGTGGGCCGCGAGCGCTGCATAATCCGCGTCGGGCGCCTGCGTCTCGGAGAGCCTAGTCAGTGCTTCCGTCCAGCCGAGCGCCGCCCGTTCGCGCGGCGTATAGAGCAGCGATTCGCGCCAGGCGTTGAGCAGATAGATGCGCGCCTCGCTCTCGCCAGCCTTGCGCGCGTCCGCCGTGTGCATATGCAGGCAGTTGGCGCAGCCATTGATCTGCGAGGCGCGGATCTTCACCAGTTCGGCCAGGCTCTGCTCGATGCCGCAGTCCGCGACATAGGCACTCAGAGCCAGCATCGCCTTGACCGCCTCGGGCGAGGCGGTGTGGAAGCTCAGTCTTTCAGACATCGATATCTCCATCGGGATTGACAGCTGAAAGACGAGATGGCGGGCCCCTGCGTGACATCGGCCGCACGAAAAATGCGTAGCGCCGCTCGCCGTGCCGGCACCAGCGCGGCCGCGATCGGTTCAATCGGTTCAATCCCGGATAGCCCGGCCCGCTCTGACGTTGTAAGGTCCGCCTCCGGATTTCCGAACCACGGCCTCAGGGTGGATAGCGTGACTGAACTGGCTGATATTGGCGTGCTCGGGCTCGCCGTGATGGGTGCGAATCTCGCCCGCAACGCGGCGCGCAAGGGCTTCGGCGTTGCGGTCTTCAACCGCCATGGCGAGCGGACCGACGAGCTGATCGCCGAGCATGGCAGCGAGGGCCGTTTCTCTCCCGCCAAGACGATCCCGGATTTCGTCGCCTCGATCGCGCGGCCGCGCCCGATCATCATCATGGTCAAGGCCGGCAAGCCGGTCGACCAGGTGATCGAGGAACTGATCCCGCATCTCGACGAAGGCGACATCATCATCGATGGCGGCAACTCGCTGTTCACCGACACCAATCGCCGCTTCCACTACCTGACCGAGAAGAAGCTCCGCTTCATCGGCATGGGTGTTTCCGGCGGCGAGGAAGGCGCTCTCGAAGGTCCGAGCATGATGCCGGGCGGCACGCGCGAGGCCTATGCCCGCATCGAGCCGATCGTCACCAAGATGGCGGCGCAGGTCGATGGCGAGCCGTGCTGCACCTATATCGGCACCGAGGGCTCCGGCCACTTCGTCAAGATGGTCCATAACGGCATCGAATATGCCGACATGCAGCTGATCACCGAGGCCTATGACCTGTTCAAGACGGTCTATGGCCTCGATGCGCCGGCCATTGCCGAGATCTTCGCCGACTGGAACGAAGGCGAGCTCAATTCCTACCTGATCGAGATCACCGCGGCCGTGCTGCGCAAGGTCGACGATACCGGCAAGCCGCTGGTCGATTCGATCGTCGACGAGGCCGAGCAGAAGGGCACCGGCCGCTGGACGGCGCAATCGGCGCTCGATCTCGGCATTCCCCTGACCTCGATCACCGAAGCCGTGTTCGCCCGCGCGCTCTCGGCGCGCCGCAGCGAGCGCGCCAGCGCCGAGGCCCGCTTCCCGCATGCGCCCGTCGTGGCGCGCGCGCCGTCCAAGGGCGAGATCGACGCCATCAAGGATGCGCTCTACGCCTCCAAGATCGTCGCCTACGCGCAGGGTTTCGAGCAGTTGCAGGTGGCAGCCCAGCAGTATGGCTGGGAGCTGAAGCTCGGCGAGATCTCGACGATCTGGCGCGGCGGCTGCATCATCCGCGCCCGCTTCCTCAACCGCATCCGCGAGGCCTATGCGGCCGGCACCGGCGGCGGCAATCTGCTGCTGCAGGACTATTTCGCCGACGCCGTGATCAAGGCCGAGGCAAGCTGGCGCAAGGTGGTGGGCCTCGCCGTCGCCGAGGGCATCCCGGTACCGGCCTTCGCCTCGTCGCTCGCCTATTATGACGGCCTGCGCCGTGCACGCGGCCCGGCCAACCTGCTTCAGGGCCTGCGCGACTATTTCGGCGCCCACACCTATGGTCGTCTCGACAAGCCGGGCAAGTTCCACACCCGCTGGAGCCAGGACGGCAGCGAAGTCCAGACCTCCGAGTAATCGGGGTATCCGCTCCGCATCGCCGCGGCCGGTCCGCGGCGATGCCTCAATCGGTCGTGCTCGCTTCCCAGCTCGCATGCCGGACGCCGGGGAGCCGGGCGAGCCCGCGCGTCACGACGTCGAGCTCATGTCCGATCACCGAGGTGCTGACGAGCGTCGCGACGATCTCGACGATGTCGTCCTCGCGCTCGATCACCTCGACATCGCCGACCGGATATTTGGCTGCGGCCAGGCGCTCGGCCAGCGCATCGCGCGTTTCGCCGAGCGAGGACTCGGTTGCGATCAGATGCACCTCGTAGGTCGCTTCCGCCTGCTCGTGGCTGATCGGGATGCGGTTGATGAAATTGACGATCGGCCTCAGCAGCGTGTTGCCCGCGATGACGAAGACGGTGAGGAGCGCCGCCTCGGCCACCATGTCGGAGCCGGCGCAGGCACCGACGGCCGCCGAACACCAGAGCGTCGCAGCCGTGTTGAGGCCGCGGACATTCATCCCTTCCTTCATGATGACGCCGGCGCCGAGAAAGCCGATGCCGGAGACCACGTAGGAGATCACGCGGACGGCCTCGGTGGACCCGGCGATGCGCTGGGCAAGATCGACGAAGGCGGCGGCGCCGACCGCGACCAGAACCGTCGTCCTGAGACCGGCAGTGCGCTGGCGATATTGCCGCTCGGCACCGATGAGGGCGCCGAGCAGGAAAGCCGCGACGAGGCTCATCGCCGAGTCGAGGAACTGAGTCGGATCGAAATTGTGGATGAACTGCACGTGACGCCCCCGTTTGCCCGTGCGCCGAACGATGCGCCGGGCTAGGCCGTCAGTGTGACGACAGCATGACGGCGCACCGCCCGTTCGATCAGCCGGCGTTCTTCATCAGCGTCATGAAATCGGCCTCGAAGCGCTGCCGATCGATCGCCATGCAGACATTGGCATTGTGCCGGTCGATTGCGGTGCGGCGACGGTCGGCGACGGTCTGGCCGCGCGTCAGCTCGCCATTCAGTTCCACGTCGACATACATCCGCTCCATGGTCGCAAGGCTCGGATCCTCGGCGATGGCGACCGCCAGCGGGTCGTGCAGGCCGCAGCCCCGGATGCCCGGATACATGGTCTTGTAGGAATTGACGTAGAACTGGGTGATCGCCATCAGCGTCGTCGAAGCGGGATCGCCCGCCGCCACGATCTCGGCCCGCATCTCGTCGGTGAGCAGCGTCGTCATGGTGACGTCCATGCCGACCAGCGTGACATTGGCGCCGGCCTGCAGCACGATATGCGCCGCCTCGGGATCGTTGGCGAAATTGGCATCGACCATCGGCGAGACCGGGCCGTGGATGCCCGGATGCAGGACCGTCGAGCCCATGACGACGATGCCCCGGGCGAGCTTGGCGATCTCCGGCGCCTTGGTGAGGGCGAGCGCGACATTGGTAATCGGGCCGACCGGCACCAGCGTGATCTCGCCCGGATTTTCCTTGATGACGCGAATCATCAGGTCGATCGCGTGCTCATCGCTCGCCTTGATCTTCGGCGCGGGAAGCTCGATGTCGCCGAGCCCGTTCGACCCGTGCACATGATCGGCCATCCGGCGATAGGGCCGGATCAGCGAGCGGCCGACGCCGGCGGCGACCGGGATCTCGGGCCGGCCGATCAATTCGAGAATCTTCAGCGTGTTCTCGGTCGCGATGACCGTATCGGTGTTGCCGAAGGTCGTCGTCAGCGCCTCCAGCGAGATGCCCGGACGGCGGAGGGCGTAGAAGATGGCCATGGCGTCGTCGACGCCGGTGTCGACGTCGAGAATGATGCGGCAGGGTTCGGTCACGATCGGAACTTTCGCTAGGCTGGGATGGCGGGGTCGGGCGTGCGGGCACGCCGGCGCTTGGAATGGCTGAGCACCAGGGCGACGAGCGTCACGACATAGGGCACGACATCGGTCACCTGGTTCGGCAGGCCCTGCCCCTGGAGGCGGACCGAGAACGCATCGGCAAAACCGAACAGGACGCAGGCGAGCGCGGCATAGAGCGGATGGTTGCGGCCGAGCATCACGGCGACAACCGCGATCCAGCCGCGGCCGGCGCTCATGTCCTCGGAGAAGATGCTGACCGTGCCGAGCGAGAGCTGCGCCCCGGCGAGACCGACGATGCCGCCGGCGAGGACCACGGTCACGATGCGGTAGCGGTTGACGTCGATGCCCATCGTCTCGGCTGCGTCGGCATCCTCGCCGACACCGCGCAGGCGCAGGCCAAGCGGGGTGCGGAACATCACCACCGTCACGACCGCGACCAGAATCCACGCCGCCCAGGTCAGCGCGGTCTGGCGCGAGAAGATCCAGCCGATGACGGGCCAGCCATTGATCGCGGCGATGCGGATCTTCTCGAGCCCGACGATCGCCGGATCGCTGAACGTGCCGCTGACGCCGAACAACTGCCGAAGCAGATAGGCGGTGAGGCCCGACGCGAGCAGGTTCATGCCGACGCAGATGACGACGGCATCGCCGCGGAAGAGCGTGACGCCATAGGCGAGGATCAGCGAAAAGCAGGCGGTGGCGAGCACCGCGCAGACGATGCCGCCGAGCGCGCTGCCGGTCGCATAGGAGCCGACGACCGCGGCGAAGGCGCCGACGAGCATCTGGCCCTCGAGCGCCATGTTGAACACGCCAACGCGGCCGCAGAGTGTTCCCGCCAGCGCGGCAAGGAGGATCGGCGTGATCGCCTGAACGGCGGAATTGACGAGGAAGGGCGTGATGAAGTCCAGCATCAGCGCGGGTCCCGTCGGCCGACGCCATGGCGAATGGCGAGGAAGAGAATGATGATCGACTGCAGCACCATGGTCAGCACGCGCGGGATCGACGTTTCGCGCTGCATGGCGAAGCCGCCGGTCTGGAGCGCTGCGAAAAAGGCGCCGGCGAGAATGGCGCCGAGCGGCTCGCCACCAGCGAGAAGCGCCGCCATCAGCCCCGACCAGGTGTAGCCCGGCGAGAGCAGCGCGCCGTCCTGAAAGCGGTATTGCGAGCCGAGCACGATCAGCGCGCCGACAAGGCCAGCGATGGCGCCACTGGCGAACATCACGCCGGTCATCTGGCGGCCGAGCGGCACGCCGCCATAGGCTGCGAAGCGGGCATTGAGGCCGCGCATGCGGAGCTCATAGCCGCCGACGGTCAGGCGGTCATAGAGCACGACGAGAAGGGCGACGACCGCCATGATCAGCAGGCCGATATTGAGCGGACCGCTGATCGTCGGCAGGCGCACGGCATCCGGGATCATCGCCGTCTGGGCGAGGCCCGTGGTCACGTCGCGCAGCGGGAAGCCGACGATAGAGGAGCAGATGCCGATGGCCGGATAGGAGAGCAGAAGGGAGGAGATCAGCATGGGGATGCCATGCCGCGTCTCGCCCCAGGCAGCGATCGTCGCGTAGAGGCCGCTCGCCAGCATGGCGGCGAGGATCGCGACGACGATGAGCAGCGGTCCCGGGCCCGGAAGATAGATCGGCACCAGCGCAGCGATGAGGCCGCCGATCACCATCTGGCCATCGCCGCCGAGATTGATCATGCCGCCGCGCAGCGGAATGGCGGCGACGAGCGTCATGCCCACCAGCGGCACGGCCCAGTTCAGCGTATCCGGCAGGCTCGACCATGCGAGCGATCCGGTGACGATGGCAGCATAGGCCTCGATCGGATTGCCGCCGGAGACGAGCACCAGCAACCCGCCGAGCACGACGCCGACGAGGATGGCGAGGGGAACCGGCGGGATGCGGACGCGCCGCCGCGCGGTCGGGGCGATGTCGCTCATGCGGCCTCCTGGACGCGGCCGGCCATCAAGAGGCCGAGCGCTTCCTCGGTGGCCGAGGCGGCATCCACCTCGGCGAGGATGCGGCCCTCATACATCACCAGGATGCGGTCGGAGAGCGCGAGGATCTCGGTCAATTCGGCGGAGACCAGCAGCACGGCGGCGCCGCGATCGCGCTCGGCGACCAGCTCGGCATGGATGAACTCGATTGCGCCCACATCGACGCCGCGTGTCGGCTGCTCGGCGATGAGCAGCGGCGCCCGGTGCGTCAGCTCGCGCGCGACGACGACCTTCTGCAGGTTGCCGCCGGACAGCGCACCGACGGGCGTCTTCTCCGATGCGATCTTGATGCCGAAGCGCGCGATCAGCGCGCGCGCCGCGGCGGCAGCGGCGACGCCGTCGAGGAGCCCGTTGCGGGCGAGCGGCGGCTGGCGCTGGAAGCCCATGGCGAGGTTGTCGGCGGCGCTCGCCGCGCGGGCCGTGCCGGTCGTGGCCCGATCCTCCGGAATATAAGCGAGGCCGGCGGCACGATGGGCGGCGACATCGGCGCCAGTGACATCCTGCCCGACAATGGCGACGCTGCCGCCATCCGGGCGGCGAAGGCCGGTCAGCGCCTCGATCAACTCGCTCTGGCCGTTGCCGGCGACCCCGGCGATGCCGACGATTTCGCCAGCCCGCACCGACAGACTGGCGCGGTCGACCAGCGGGCGGCCGCCGGGCGACAGCACCGTCAGCGCCTCGGCGACGAGGACCGGAGCGCCCGGCGAGGCCGCGCCCTTCTCGACCGTCAGGCTGACGGCCCGGCCGGTCATGGCGCGGATGATCGCGCGCGGCGAGGTATCGGCCGTTGCCATGGTCTCGACGACGCGGCCATCGCGCAGCACGGTGACATGATCGGTGATGGTCATCACCTCATGCAGCTTGTGCGTGACGAAGAGGATGGTACGGCCGTCCGCGGCGAGATGGCGGATGACGGCGAACAGCCCGTCGCGCTCCTGCGGCGTCAGCACCGCCGTCGGCTCGTCGAGAATGAGGATTCGCGCGTCGCGATAGAGCGCCTTCAGGATCTCGACGCGCTGGCGCACACCGACCGAGAGCGTGCCCACGACGGCGCGCGGATCGACCGCGAGCTGGTAGCGCGCGGCGATCTCGCCGACCCGGGCGATAGCCGCGCGGCGATCGATGAGGCCGTGCCGCGCGGGCTCCATGCCGTAGACGACATTTTCCCAGACCGTGAGCGAATTGAACAGCTTGAAGGCCTGGTGGACCATGCCCATGCCCTCGGCGATCGCGTCGAGGGCGGAGCGGTATTCGACCCTGCGGCCGGCGAGGCGGATCTCGCCTGCGTCGGGCCGCTGCATGCCATAGAGGATCGACATCAGCGTCGACTTGCCGGCGCCGTTCTCGCCCATGACGGCGTGCACCTCGCCGCGGCCGACGGTCAAGTCGATCGCGTCATTGGCGACGAGCGTGCCATAGCGCTTGACGATGCCGCGCGCCGCGAGGGCCGCCGCCCCCTCGGCCGCGGCGGCCTCTTCCGGCAGCATCGGCGCGACCGCTACTTGGCGAGCTTCATCGGGTCGGCGACCTTCAGCGTCCCGGCGACGATCTCGTCGCGCAGCGCCTTCACCTTGGCGAGTGCCTCGGGATAGGTGGCGATGAGGCAGCCGGATTCGGCGACGCCGGCCTCGAGGCCGGTGAGCGTCATGCCGCCTTCGGCGAGGCCGAGTGCCGCCACCTGCGGCTGATCGCCCTTGGCGATGCCGGCGACGCCCTTCTCGATGACGACGTCGGTGCGCTTCTCGACATTGTCCATCACCGCGCCCGGTGCCTGCTTGCACTGGTTGACGTCGACGCCGAAGGCGACCGCGCCATCGCCATCGGCCATCGCCTTGAAGATGCCGCCGTTCGATCCGGCGCCCGCCGCCATCACGCGGTCGACACCGTCCGAGACGAGCACGGCAGCACGCTGCTGGCCGCGCGCCGGATCGGAGAACGGATTGTTGCCGCCGATCCAGAGTGTGGCCGCAGCCTCGACATCGGGCTTGACGTGCTTGGCGCCTTCGAGGAACGCGTCGGTGTAGCGATGCAGGAACGGGATATCGAGAGCGCCGATCGCGCCGACCTTGCCGGACTTGGTGGTGAGCCCGGCCTCGGCGCCGGCGAGGAACGTCGCCTCATATTCGCGGAACACCGAGCAATAGATGTTGGGCGCCAGCGTCTGCGGGCAGCTGTCGACGAGGAGGAACTTCGTCTCCGGATTGGCCTTCGCGACCTCGGGCAGCACGTCGTTGAACTCGAAGCCGACGGCGACGACGATGCCGGCTTCCTTGGCGGCCGCCTCGAGATTCTGGCGGATCGTGGTCGGATCCGTGCTCTCATAGGCCTTGGCCGTGCCGCCGAGGGCCGCCGCGGCCCTCTCGGTACCGGCCTTGGCGAGCTTCAGGAAATCGTTGACGCCGATCGGATTGGGCGAGACGAAGACGACCAGCTTCGGATCGGCAGCCGCCGCCGGCTGGGCCGCAAAGGCCGACAGCGCCGCGACCATTGCCAGGCCGCCCAACACCAAGCCACGAACGCTCATTGTCCACTCCTCATGATTATCGGCTGAAACTTATCCAGTCGCGGCAACAGCGACAACAGCGATTGACCGCTCTCTGCACCTGCCTATCCTCGCGCCACCCCCGCCAGCAGTGATGGATCAGAAGCTGATGTCAAAATACAACACTACCGCCGCGAGCACGCCGCTGCCGGTCCGCAGCCCCCGCATCTTCCCCGTCCACGAAGGCAAGGGCTTCATCGTCACCGGCGGCGCCGGCGGCATCGGCGGGGCGATCAGTGCGTTGCTGCTGGCCCAGGGCGCGCGCGTCGTCATCGCCGATCGCGACGCCACGACGGCCGAGGCAGCAGCGCACACGCTGGGCGGAACGGCGAAGGGCTGCCATGCCGTCGCGATGGATGTCGGGGTGGAGGCCTCGGTTGCGGCGGGCATCGAGCGCGCCGCAGCGGCGCTCGGCACGATCGACGGCCTCGTCAACTGCGCCGCGATCGTGCTGCATGCCGACCCGCTCGCAATCTCCTGGGACGACTGGCGGCGTCAGTTCGACATCAATCTCTTCGGCGCCTACGAGGCCTCGCGCCGTGTCGCCCTGCACATGATCGACAAGGGCATCCGCGGCGCCATCGTCTCGATCGCCTCCGAAGCCGGCAAGAAGGGACATAAGGAATCTCTCGCCTACAGCGCCTCGAAGGCTGCGTTGATCTCGATGACGCGGATGCTGTCGGAAACGCTGGCGCCGCATGACATCAACGTCAACTGCGTCTGTCCCGGCGGTGTCGCGACGCCAATGCTGCGCGAGGTCTCGGAGGCTTATTCAGGCTTCACCGGCGAGGCGGCCCCGGCGATCTTCGACAAGATGCTGAGCCAGCAACTCATCCGCCATCTCCAGCCAGTTGAAGTCGCCCGCGTCGCCTCGTTCCTGCTCACCGACGACGCGATGCTGATCCGCGGCCAGGCCGTCAATGCCGACGCCGGCGAGACGCCTTATTGACGGGCCGCTCCGATCGACGGGCATGCCGCCAGGTCCTTGATCGCGGCGGCGAGCTCGGCGGCGCGGAAGGGCTTCATGATCGCCCGCATCCGTGCGGCGTCATAGCCAGGCCAGCGCGGCATCGCCCCGGCGTCTCCGCTGACGAACACGATGCCGAGATGCGGCCGCAATCGCCGCGCCTCGGCGGCGAGGGCTCTTCCATCGAGGCCGGGCATGTCGACATCGGTGATCATGAGCACGAGGTCGGTATCGCCGGCCAGAATCGGCAGCGCCGCCTCGCCATGAGCGGCCTCAAGCGTGCGATAGCCGAGTTCGGCGAGATGATCGGCGAGCACCATGCGGAGGATCGGCTCATCCTCGACAACGAGGATCGTTCCTGAGGCCGATTGCATCTGCATTGTCCTTCCAGTCACCCCCGTTCATGCCAGTCACCCACACCCATGCAACGGGCGCGTGGCTGCGCTGGTTCCCCCTTCATTTCCGGGGGACCTGGATGCTGCGACGCCGCTGCGGGTTGCAGTGCGGCAGCCGACACTCGAAATATGGCGGACGACATCGAGCGGAGCGCGGCCATGGCACTGATCACCGGCGACATCCTGATGGGCGGCGAGGCGCTGAAGGGCGGCGGGCGCAGCCACAGGGCCATCGACCCGAAGACGGGAAAGAGCCTCGAGCCGGCCTTCGCCTTCGCCGGCGAGGCCGAGGTCGACCGCGCCGCCAAGCTCGCCTATGCGGCCTTCGACCAGTTCCGCGACACCGACCTCGAGACCCGCGCCCGATTTCTCGAAGGTATCGCGGCGGCGATCGACGACATCGGCGAGGCACTCATCGACCGGACCGCGCTCGAAACCGGCCTGTCACGGCGCCGCCTCGGCATCGAGCGCGCCCGCACCGCCAACCAGCTTCGGCTGTTCGCCACCGTCGTTCGCGCCGGTGAGTGGCTCGACCTGCGCCATGACACCGCGCTGCCGGACCGGACGCCGTTTCCCCGGCCCGACATCCGCCTGCGCCAGATCGGCGTCGGCCCGGTCGCGGTGTTCGGCGCCAGCAATTTTCCGTTCGCCTTCTCGGTCGCGGGCGGCGACACCGCCGCCGCCTTCGCGGCCGGCTGCCCCGTCATCGTCAAGGGCCATCCGGCGCATCCCGGCACCGGGGAACTCGTCGGGCGAGCAATCCAGGCGGCCGTTGCCGCCGCGGGCTTGCCGGCCGGGGTGTTTGCGCTCCTCAACGGCGAGATCGAGACCGGCACGGCGCTCGTGCGCCATCCGCTGGTCAAGTCTGTCGGCTTCACCGGCTCGCGGGGCGGCGGCCTCGCGCTGATGGCGATCGCCGCGGCGCGGCCGGAGCCGATCCCTGTTCATGCCGAGATGAGCAGCATCAATCCGGTGTTCATCCTGCCGGCAGCGCTCGCCGAACGGACAGAGGCGATCGCGCGCGGCTTCGTCGATTCGCTGGCCCTCGATGGCGGCCAGTACTGCACCAATCCCGGCCTCGTCTATGCGGTCGACGGCCCCGATCTCGAAGCCTTCCTCGCCCATGTCGAGGCGGCGCTGGCGGGAAAGCCGGCAGAGGCGATGCTGACGCCCGGCATTCACGCCGCATTCGACAAGGGTCTCGGTACGCTGGCGGCCCATCCCGATGTCCAGACGCTGGCGCGCGGCCGCGATGGCACGGACGCGAATGCGACGCCACCCGCCGTCTTCCTGACCGATGCAGACCGGTTCGAGGCCGACGAGACGCTCGGCCACGAGGTCTTCGGCGCCGCCTCGATGATCGTCCGTTGCGCCGATGTCGCGGCGATGCTGGAGGCGGCGGAACGCATGGAAGGCCAGCTCACGGCGACGCTGCAACTCGATGCCGGCGACATCGACGTGGCACGGCGCCTGCTGCCGGTTCTGGAGCGTCGCGTCGGCCGCATCCTCGCCAATGGCTGGCCGACCGGCGTCGAGGTCAGCCACGCCATGGTGCATGGCGGCCCCTATCCGGCTACCGCCGACAGCCGCTTCACCTCGGTCGGCACGCTGTCGATCCGCCGCTTTTTGAGGCCGGTCTCCTACCAGAACCTGCCCGAAGCGCTGCTGCCGGATGTGCTGAAGTCCGGGAGCCTTCCGCGACTGGTCGATGGCGTGCGGCAACCCGCCGCCGCGCACCGGGACGCCTGATCCGCCGGCGCGCGAGCGCCCGCCGCAAGCCTCATCCGACGATCCCGGCGAAGCTGGCTGGGCGCGTCCGCAGCGACGCGCGCGCGGCCCCGTCCGCGTGGCGCGCCCGCGCTTTGCGCGCGGCCGTGCCCGTCGCCCGCTCTGGCCCGCCCCGCCGCGCCGCTGCCCCCCTGCCCTCGCCCTCGCCCACTTTCCCGCCCGCGACATGCACTATCCACAGCTGGGAACGGGGTTCGATTCCTCGTTGCCGAAGTGAAAGCAAAGTGATTTACTCCCCCTCAAGCGCCGACAGACAGGCGTGTCGGACCGGCTGAAGCCGGCTCCCGGATGGAAACCGCTTCTTGAGGAGTTTCGAGACATGAGAAGATCCTTGCGCGTCGCCATGCTGGCGACGGTGGCGACGCTTGTCGCCGGCGCTGCGTTGGCGGACGACCTCGTCGCCAAGGACCGCATCGGCCCGGCGGACGCGCCGAAGGTGCTGTCGTTCCGCCTCACCGGCGATGGTCCCGGCAACACCGATCCGGCCGTGGCCGAGGGCTATCAGAAGCTCTTCGTCGAATTCGTGAAGAAGCACCCCGGCTGGCAGATCAAGCTGGAGCGCATGTCCGACAATATCGGCCAGGAGCAGGCTCGCATGCTGGAGCAGGCGAAGTCGGGCAATGGCCCTGACTGCGCCGCCGTCGACAGCTTCGTGCTCGCCCTGTTCATGAATGCGGGCGTGCTCAAGCCGCTCAACGATCATTTCACGCAGGCCGAGATCGACGATCTGTTCCCGTTCGTCCGCGAAGGCATCACCGGCAAGGACGGCAAGATCTACGCCTGGTGGTGGGATACCGATCTGCGCGTCCTCTACCGCAACAAGGACATTGTCGCCGACGCGCCGCAGACCTGGGACGAGCTCAAGGCTGCCGCCATCGCTTCGAAGGACAAGGGCATGGAAGGCGTCCTCGTCAATGGCGGACGCTGGGAAGGCACGACGTTCGACTGGCTCGCGAATTACTGGGCGCAGGGCGGCAAGCTCGTCGACGAGAAGGGCAAGCCGATCTTCGCCGAAGGCGAGAACCGGGCCAAGTTCCTGAAGGCCGTCAACTACTTCAAGGACCTGGTCGATTCGGGCGCTGCCCCGAAGCGCATCGCCACGATCGTCAACTATGACGAGTTCAATGCGGCCGCCGCAGCCGGCACCACGGCTCTCTTCATCGGCGGCAACTGGCAGCTCGCCCAGCTGAAGTCGACGCTCGAGCCGGAAGAATTCGCCAAGTGGACGTTCTCGGCGATCCCCGGCCCGACCAAGGACCAGCGTTCGACCGGTACCGGCGGCTGGACCATCGGCGCCTTCTCGTCGGACCCGGAAAAGGTCGCGATGTGCGCCGGCATTGCCAAGGAAGTCTATTCGGGCGCCGGCAACGCGCTGCAGCAGCAGCTGCCGACCTCGAAGGCTCTGTTCGGCAAGTATGACGTGTTCAAGTCGGAAGCCAACCAGGCCTTCGCCGCCGCGCTCGTCAACGGCCAGGCCCGCCCGGGCGTGCCGATCTATCCCGAGATCTCGAACCAGATCCAGGTGATGATGGGCGACGTCCTGACCGGCGCCAAGACGCCGGAAGCAGCCCTCGACGCCGCCAATGCGGCCGTCCAGGCAGCCTACGCCCGCCTCTGAGGCCGGGGCGCGCAACAGCATGACGCGGGGTCCCGGCGGGAGAGCCTGTCCGGGACCCCGACTTTATGACGGCCAGGCGAGGAGGCCAACTTCATGGCGGTAACTGAAGCGGCCACGACCGGCCGGCGCGACATGATCGCGCGTTCGAGCCTCAGGCGGCGGATCGAGGACAATCCATTCTCGTGGCTGCTGCCGGTGGCCATCCTGCTCGGCGTCTTCTACCTCTACCCGATCATCGACGTCGTCCGGCTCGCCTTCACCAATGCGAGCCTCAGGGGCGGCGAAGAGCACTACACGACCGCGTCCTTCGTCGCGCTGATCGCCAATTCGCTGCTGCCGGAAATCCTCTGGACGACCTTCGTCTTCACGGCCGGCAGCGTCATCGGGCAGCAGATCTTCGGCCTCGGCATCGCCGTGCTGGTGATGCGCGGCGAGCGGCGGAAGCTCTACGGCATGACGGCGCTGCGCACGATCGTGCTCATTGCCTGGGTCATTCCCGGCATCGCCAACGGCCTCATCTGGCAGATGCTGTTCAGCGAGGCGCCGTTCGGCGCCATCAACAGCGTGCTGCGGCTTTCCCATCTGCAGCCGGTGGCCTGGCTCTCCGATCCCAACATGGCCATGGTCTCTTCCATCGTCTCCAATGTCTGGCGCGGCACCGCCTTCTCGATGATCGTGTTCTACGCAGCCTTGAAGGCCATCGACGGCACGCTCTATGAGGCGGCGAGCGTCGACGGCGCCAACGGCTTCCAGAAGTTCATCTTCATCACGTTGCCGCAGATGCGCTCGGCGATCCTCGTCAACTCGATCCTGATCACCATCGCGACGCTGAACACGTTCGACGCGATCATCTCGCTCACCGGCGGCGGCCCCGGCCGCGCCACCGAGGTCCTGTCGCTCTACACCTTCAACACGGTGTTCCGGAATCTCGATCTCGCCGGCGGCAGCGTGCTCTCGGTCCTGATGCTGCTGATCAGCCTGGCGCTCGCCATCGGCTATGCCTCGTTCCTGCCGCGCAGGGAGCCCACGGAATGACCTCGGATACACGCGAACGGCTCTGGGACTATGTGACCTATCTCATTGCCCTGGTCATCGCCGCCTTCTTCCTCGTGCCGCTGCTCTGGCTGCTGTCGCTGTCGCTGCGCACGAGGCAGGAAGTGTTCCTCGGCGCCAGCCGCTTCATCCCGAAGCGGCCGACGCTCGGCAATTTCGAGCAGATCCTCTCCGATCCGACCTTCATCACCTATCTCTGGAACGGGCTGAAGCTCTCGGCGCTCGGCGGCATCGGCTGTCTGATCGTGGCGGCGCCGGCGGCCTATGCCTTCTCGCGCTTCCGCTTCCAGTCGCGCGGCTCGCTGATGATGACGATCCTCGCCTTCCAGATGGTGTCGCCGCTCGTCATCCTGGTGCCGCTCTATCGCTACATGGCCCAGCTCGGCCTGCTCGACGGCCATTTCGGCGTCACCATGATCTATATCGCCGTCAGCCTGCCGATGGCGGTCTGGCTGCTCAAGGCCTCGATCGACGGCATTCCGAAGTCGCTTGAAGAAGCGGCCGAAATTGACGGCTGCACGCGCTTCGGGATCTTCTGGCGCATAACGCTGCCGCTGGTCGCGCCCGGCCTTGCCTCCGCCTTCATCCTGATCATGATCCTGAACTGGTCGCAGTTCCTGGTGCCGTTCCTGCTCCTGAGCAGCGACTCGAAGCTGCCGATCTCCGTCGCGATCTTCACCTTCGCCGGAACGTCGAATGCCTCGTCCACCCAGGTTCTCGCCGCAGCCTGTCTCGTCGCCGTCGTCCCCGCCATCGTCGCCTTCCTGCTGCTGCAGCGGATGATCGTCGGTGCGCTGACGGCCGGCGCAGTCAAGGGCTGAGCGCCACCCCTTTCTTGCCCCCTGAGGAGTAGTCCCACATGTCCCTCACCCTCCAGCAGCGGCTGGATCGCATCAATGTGCGCGTCGAAGAGCTGTCGTTCTGGCGCGAGCGCGAGACCGTGCCCGTCGAAGGCTGGCAGTTCGACGGCGCGCCGATCGCGCTCGGCGGGTTTTGGCCGCGCAATGACGGCGTCCGCAAGCTCGCCGCCCATGCCGTCGTGCCGGATCATTGGCCGCTCGGCGAAACGCTGCTGATGCTGAATGTCGGCGGCGAGAGCCTGATCGCGCTGACGCCGGAGAGCGGCGAGGCCGAGCGCTTCGGCCTCGATCCGTTCCACGAGGAATTCCCGGTTCCCGCCAAGCGCTTCGCCATCGACATCGACGCCGTCGCCCGCAAGCCCTTCGGCGAGCCGGTGCGCGAGCCGCGCCTGACGCGCGCCCATCTCGCCTGGATTGATAAGCCGGTTCACGAGCTGCACCTCCTGCTGCAGCAGGTTGCCGAAGCGGTGCAGTATCTCGGCGAACACGAGGTCGTGCCGCACCTCATCAAGGCGGCCGAGGAGACCTTCGCGGCGCTCGACTGGCCCTCGGCCACGGCCGACTATGTCGCCCGCACGGCGCCGCAGCGCGGCCAGCAGCGGATCTGGCAGCTGCCGGAACTGAAGCAGAACCCCGATGCGCTGCGCCAGGACCAGCGCGCCAGCGTCGCGGCCGCCCTCGAGACGCTGCGCGGCAAGCTGCGCGCGCTGAAGGCGACCTACCCGCAGCAGGGCAAGCTCGCCGTCACCGGCCATGCCCATATCGATCTCGCCTGGCTCTGGCCCTATGCCGAGACCCGCCGCAAGGCGCGCCGCACCTTCCATACGGCGCTGCAGCTGATGAAGCAGTTCCCCGACTTTGTCTTCAACCAGTCGACCGCCGCCTATTACGCGCAGGTCGAGGAGGACGATCCGGCGCTGTTCGCGAAGATCCAGGCCGCGGTCAAGGCCGGCCAGTGGGAAACCATCGGCGCGATGTGGGTCGAGCCGGACACCAACATGCCCACGGGCGAGAGCTTCGTGCGCCAGCTGCTCTACGGGCAGCGCTATTTCGAGCAGAAGTTCGGCGTCCGCCACCGCGTCTGCTGGCTGCCGGATTGCTTCGGCTTCTCCGGCGCGCTGCCGCAGTTGCTGCGCCAGGCCGGCGTGGACTCCTTCTTCACGATCAAGGTCAACTGGTCCGAGACCAACCGCTTCCCCTATGACCTGTTCTGGTGGGAGGGCCTCGACGGCAGCCGCGTGCTCGCCCACACCTTCGACAACCCGGTCAACGGCTATAACGGCTCGACCGAGCCGAAGGCGATCATCGGCACGTGGAAGAATTTCCGCGGCAAGGTCATCCATGACGAGAGCCTGCTGGCGGTCGGCCATGGCGATGGCGGCGGCGGCGTGATGCCGGAAATGCTGGAGCGGCAGAAGCAGCTGGCCGATTTCCCGGCGGTGCCGTCGATGCGCCCGGCGCGCGTCGAGGAATTCTTCGGCCGTATCCATGACAACCTGCCGGCCGACCTGCCGACCTGGATCGGCGAGATCTATCTCGAGCTTCACCGCGCCACGCTGACGACGCAGTCGGGCACGAAGAAGAAGCATCGCGAGGCCGAGCGTGCGCTGATCACGGCCGAGACAGTGTCGTCGCTCGCCATGCTACTCGGCGCCGCCAAGCCGGAAGGCCTCGAGGCGCAGTGGCGTCCGGTGCTGAAGAACGAGTTCCACGACATCCTGCCGGGCTCAGGCGTCCGCGAAGTCTATGTCGACGCCGAGAACGAGCTGGCCGCCGCGCGCGACGTCGGTCTCGCCCGGCAGCAGGAAGCGCTCAAGGCGCTGGTCGCGGCCTTGCCGAAGGGCGAGGCGAAGGATGTCGTCGTGGCGGTCAATCCGACCCTGTCGCCGCGCCCGCTGCGCTTCGAGGGCAGCAACGGCCCCGTCGCCACTGCCTCCAGCGTTCCGGCGCTCGGCATCGCGGTCGTCGGCACCTCCGGCCTCGCCGCGGCGCCCGGCCTCAGCGTCAGCGCCGATCGGCTCGAGAACAGCCATATCCGCGTCACCATCGGCAAGGATGGCACGATCACCAGCCTCTACGACAAGCAGGCCGGCCGCGAGGCGCTTGCAGGTCGCGGCAACCAGATCATCGCCTATCCGATGGACAAGCCGCGGAACTGGGATGCCTGGGACGTCGAGGACGACTACACCGCCAACGGCCAGGAACTGACCGAGGTCGAGAGCGTCGAAATCGTCGAGAACGGGCCGCATCGCGCCGCGATCAAGATCGTCAAGCGCTTCCGCGACTCGACCGTGACGCAGACCTATTCGCTCTGGGCCAACGCCTCGCGGCTCGACATCAAGACGCATCTCGACTGGCATGACCGCCGCGTGCTGCTGCGCACGCTGACCCCGGTCGCGGTCCGTTCGGACTATGCCACCTTCGAATGCGCCTTCGGCATCGTCCGCCGCTCCACCCATGAGAACACCTCCTGGGATGCGGCGAAGTTCGAGGTGCCCGGCCATCGCTTCGCCGACCTCGCCGAGCCTGGCTTCGGCGTGGCGCTGCTCAACGACGGCAAGTATGGCCACAGCGTGCGCGGCAACGTGCTCGGCCTCAGCCTGCTGCGCTCGCCGATCTATCCCGATCCGCTCGCGGATGAGGGTGAGCAGAGCTTCACCTATGCGCTGATGCCGCATGGCGGCGACTGGTTCGCGGCGGGCGTGCTGCGCGAGGCGGAAGACCTCAACCAGCCGCTGCTGGCGACGGCGGCGCAAGGCCTCGATGTCGGCGAGGTAACCCCGGTCAAGCTCGCCGGCCACGGCGTCGCGCTGGCCGGTCTCAAGCCGGCCGAGGATTCCGACACGATCGTGCTCCGCGTCTATGAGCCGGTCGGCGGCCGCGGAAGCCTCGACGTGACGGTCGGCGGCGGCTGGAAGGTCGCCGGCGACGTCAACCTGCTCGAGGAAGCGGTCGAGCGGACGGATGATTTCGGCATCCGCCCATTCGAGGTTCGCAGCCTCCGCCTCGCCCGTTAAGGACGCGGCAGCGCCAGCGCTTTCGCCCTGACCTCCTCCCGCAGGGCGAAAGCGGGCGCACGCCAGGCCCCGCTGCCTGTCGATCCCTGTGATCGGCGGGCGGCGGGGCGGTCTCTTTCTTGCTTCCGCCGGAGGGATGCGGCAAGCAGAGCGCGCCATGAACGATCTCGCCGGGTCCAATTCCGAGCTCGCCGCCAGTCACAACCGCGGTGTGATCCTGCGCGCGATCCAGCGGCATCAGCCGATCTCGCGCAGCGAACTGGCACATCGATCCGGCCTTACACGCCAGACCGTGACCCGCATCACCGAACGGCTCATCGGCGAGAAGCTGGTGCTCGAGGCGCGGCGGCGGCACGGCCAGCCCGGCCAGCCGGCGATCGAGCTCGAGATCAACCCGGACGGCTGCCACGCCATCGGCGCCTATGTCGCGCGCGATCATGTCACCGTCGTCGCGATCGATGCCTCAGGCGCCGTGCGCGGCCGCATCCATCACGAAGTTTCCTACGCCCTGCCCGAGACTGCCATCGACCTCATCGAGGAGGCGATCGCCACCTTCAAGCGCCGCCGCACGATCGACGAACGCCGCCTCGCCGGCGTCGGGCTGGCGCTGCCGGATTGGCTCGGCGAGATCCCCTTCCCCGGCATGCCGGACGACTATGCCGCCTGGACCGGCTACGATATCCGCGCCCGGTTCGCCCGCTTCACCGACCTGCCGCTCTATATCGAGAACGACGCCATCGCCGCGGCGATCGGCGAGCTCAATTACGGCCTCGGCGTCGAGAGCCGCAGCTTCTTCTACATCTTCATCGGCGCCGGCCTCGGCGGCGCCGTCGTGCTGGACGGCATGTGCCATCATGGCGTCACTGGCCTTTCCGGCGAGATCGGCTGGCTGCCGACACTCGCCCGCAACCAGCCGGAGGGCAGCCGCGTCCAGCCGCTCGGCCAGCTCGTCTCGCTCTATGTGCTCTATGATTTCCTCGCCCGGCACGGCATCCAGGTCGCACGTCCGGCCGATCTGCTCGGCCTCGATACCCGCGGGCGGGCGCTCGTTTCGGACTGGCTGCGCGAGGCGGCGCGCTATATCGCCGAGGCCGCTGTCCATATCGGCCTCTTGATCGACCCCGATGCGGTCGTGATCGGCGGACGGCTGCCGGTGCGCCTCGTCGACGAGATGCTGCTCTACGTGAACGAATTCCTGGCGCACGACCCTCGGCCAGCGCCTGCGATCCACCGCGCCGCCGGCTCCGAGGACGCGACCGCGCTCGGCGCCGCGACGATGCCCCTCGCCGAGGTGCTGCGGCTCGAATCCTACGATGCCGCGCAGTTGCGACGGCAGCCGCTCACTGGATTGCCGCCACAGGCGAGCCGCTACATCGCCTGAGACGGCGGAGCCTATCCGCCGGCGATGAAGCGCGCCGCCCGCGCGACATGCGCATCCATATGACAACGGGCCGCCATCGCCACCCAGTCGCGCGCAACGGCTTCGGCTTCGGCAATCCGGTTCTGGCGACGGATGATCTCGACTTCACTGGCGAGAACCTCGACCGCCATGGCGGCATAGGTATCCGTATTGCGGGAGCAGCGCACGCGGGCTTCGACGATCCATTCGCCGGCGCGACCAAACTCGTTCTCGGCAGCATATGTGAGCGCGATCATGCGGGCCGTGGCTGCTTCCCAGCAGTGGTCCGCGAGCTGACGCGACAGCGCGAAAGCCTCCTCGAGCGCCGGGCGGAGGCGGGCCGGCGTCTCGCCCTGGCGCAGCCGTGTCTCCGCCAGCACCGCCACCGGCCATGGCTGAAAGGCGATCCATCGCTGCGCCTCGACGATGCGGAGACAGTCCTCGAGGGCGGATTCGGCCTCGGCGAGACGACCGGCGGCCAACTGGCCCCACGCGCCGATGCCGAGCGACCACATCTCCCGGCGGATGTTCCCCGCCGCCCGGGCCTCATCGAGGCCGAGCGCATGCTGGTCGAGGCCTTCGTCGATGCGGCCCCAATCGACGAGATTGAAGCCGGCGACGGCGTAGATCCCGGCCCTGGTGTCGCTGGTCGAAGCGAGTTCGCCGGCCCTTGCAAGATAGGACTCGGCAGACAGGCGACGCCCCGCCAGCGCCTCGACATAACCGAGTTCACGATAGGCGTAGGCGGCAAGCTCGGCCGCACCCGCGCGGGTGGCGAACTCGATCGCGGAGCGCAGCACGATCGAGCCTTCGTCGTCGTAGCCGCGGATGGCATGGACCAATGCAGTTCCAAGCTCGAACAGCGCCTTCGCGGAAAGGCCGTGATCGGCGATCTTCTCGGCGTCGCTGGCCGCCCGCCGCAGGGATTCGATCCCGGCATCGACCGCCCCGGCAGCAAGCGCGGCGCGGCCCGCAGTGATCAGTGAGTTGACGAATGTCGAGGGCGCGATTCCGGCGGGGGGCGCCGCCACGCTGCGGCGCGCGGCACTGCGAAGCGCCGGCGACGGCCGCTCGCCCAGTTCCGCCGCGAAGTTCGCCTCCGTCGCCGCGACATGGCTGAGCGCCGCGTCGTGCCGCCCGGCGAGGGCGAGGCTTCGCACGAGGAGAATATGGGCGCCCTCGTCGAACGGATCGTTGCGGACCGCCTGGCCGGCAAGGCGAATTGCTCGAACCGACTGGTCGAGGGCCATGGCCCTGAGAACGTCGCGGCGGAGCCGGGCGGCGAGATCGGCCGCGATCCTCTCGCGCTCGATCAGCAGCCAGGTCGCGAATTCAGCGCTCGCCCGCGGCTCGATTCCGCCGAGGAGCGGCCCGGCGGTTTCGATATCGAAGGCTTCATCCTCGATCTGCCGCACATCGATATCGACCCAGGCAGGGAACTGCCGTTCGATGGGATCCCCCCGCAGGCACTCGGGTGTACCCAGCGCCCGGCGCAACGCGGCGAGGCACCATCTGAGCGCCGCGAGCGGATCGGCAGCGTCGGGAAACAGCTCGGCCGCCAAGCCCCTGCGATCGAGAGGGCTGCGCGAGAGCACGACCCGCGCCAGCACCGCCCATGCCTGATAGCCGCGAACCGGCTCGGCCTGACCTGCCGCATCGAGGATCGCCGGTTCGCCGAGAAGCCTGATTGACCTGCGCATGCTCCGGCGTCTCCTCGTCCTCGGCGCCGCGTCTGGACCCCCGGCGTTGGACGGATCGTTGGATCGGGGCGCCGGCCTTTCCGCCCCACCAACGCGGACCGTCAAACGGCGGTGTCATCCAGTCACGCCGTGGTCGTAACCAGAGGAGATCCACCATGCCCATCTTCGTCATCGAACGCGAAATCGCCGGCGCCGACAAGCTCAGCGCCGATGAACTGCGCGACATCTCGGCCAAGTCCAACGAGATCGTCGCCGGTCTCGGGGTGCCCTATACGTGGCATGCGAGCTATGTCGCCGGCGACAAGATCTATTGTGTCCACGAGGCTGACGACGCAGAGACGATCCGCCGGCATGCGCGCGAGGCAGGCTTTCCCGCCAACAGCGTGACGGAGGTCGCTGCCATCATCGGGCCGCACACAGGTTCCGCCTGATCCGGATCGGCGGCGACGGCAAAGGCCGCGCCGCCGGCTCCCCGCGCAAAGCGCGGTCAGCGTCAGCCGGCCGCGAAGCCGTTCACTTCCGGCGGCGCGCGCGGATCGGGCAGCAGGGTTTCGAGGAAGGGCAGCATCGCCGCCCCGAGCAGCACGCAATCCGACCCGAGCGTCGCCGGGACGATTTCAGGCAGCCATTGCGGCTGCAGCGGGCCGGCCATGCGCTCGGCCCGCACGGCCGCGAAGCGATGGGTGAAGAGGTCGACGAGATCGCGCGGCAGGCGCCCGCCGACGAAAATGCCACCCGGCGCGAGGAAGCCCGAGACGGCGATGACCGCATCGACGAAATGCTGTGCCGCGCGGTCGACCCAGGCTTCCGCGATCGCGCGATCATCGGGGGCGAGCGTCGCAAGGAAGATGTCGGGATCCCCGCCGGCATCCCAGTGGCGGTCGAGCAGCGGCTGCAGCGCCGTCATCGACGCGGCCTCGTCGAGCAGCACGCCATCCTCGCCGGTGCGCATCTGGCCGATGCGGCCGGCGCGGTCGGTAACGCCGTGGAAGAGATGGCCGCGGATCATCAGCCCGGCACGGACCTCGCGGCCGAACAGCACATGGACGAAGCTGCCATCGGCCGGTGCCGCGCCGAGGAGCCGCTCGCCGAGCGCGGCCGCGACCGAACTGCGCTCGACGACGACTGGATGATCCGCGAGCGCCGCCGTGATCGCGGCGGGATCGAAGGGCGTCGCGACGCCGATCCCGACAAGGCGCGCCGCCCGCGCTGGATCGAGGCGGGCAATCACGCTTTCGACGCTGGCGCGGATCACCGGACCGATATCGCCGATCGCCGCGGAAGCGGCGCGCCGGCGCTCGCGATAGACGATGCGGCCCCCGAGATCGACGATCGCGACCTGGACCAGATCGCCATAGGGATCGACGCCGAGGCCGAAGGCGCCGTCGGGCTCGATGGCGAAGCGGGTCGCGCGGCCGCCATCGACGGGGCGGATCAGATGCGCCTCCACCAGGCGGCGAATGATGTTGGTGATGCCGGGCGCGGTGAGGCCGGTGACCTCGGCGAGGTCCTGCCGCGTCAGCGAGACGGCGCGGCGAAGGGCCTCCAGCGTGACACGGGCATTGTGGTCGGCGGCGTGGACGAGATTGCGGCCGGCCGAACCACGCAGCGGCGCCGACCGCTCATGCTGCGGCCGATCGGCCATGCGTGGATGATAGTCCCTGCCGAACGGCATCTCGCCCGCCTCGCCGCCCGAGCGGCACTCGCCTTCGTCGCTCCGCGCAGGCTCCTGCGCCGCTGAACGATGATTATGACACAGGTCGCCGCGCGAATCCGCCTCGGGCTGCACGCGCCGGCAACCTGTTCCGGCCCCATCGCTCCACGCCACGCACAAACGAAGAGGGCCGCGCATGGCGCGGCCCTCCGTCGTGATCGGCTGGAAACTCAGAGGTTGCGGTGGGCCGCGTCGCGGACCTTGTCGGCCGTATCCTTGACCTTGTCCTTGGCCTCGCCCACGGCCTGCTGCGTCTCGCCCTTGATTTCCTGGGCCTTGCCCTCGACTTCGAGGCGATCGTTGCCGACTGCCTTACCCACGCCCTGCTTGACGTTGCCGGCTGCCTCGTTGGCGAGACCCTTGATCTTGTCCGTCGTGCTGCTGGTCATGTCGTTCTCCGGGGGATGATTGAACACGCCAAGGCAATGCTCGAGCGCGTGAACCGTTCCGTTTGCGGCGCGCTTTTGCCGTGCGGCGCGCGGCTGGCCATGCTAACGGCTCTCCTGATCCGGCCCACCAAGAGGCCTTTGCATTCAGGAGGATTCCCGTGACCGACGCCGATCTCCACACCATCACCGCCGACGGCGCCGAAGCCGTTCTCGACCTCCGCGGCGGCCATGTCCGCCGCTTCGCGGTGGCCGGCGGCGGGCGGCTGATCGAGCCGACCCACACGGCGCCCTGGATCGATGACGCCGCGATCCAGGCCGACGAGAGCATCCTGCCGAACCTCCGCTATCTCTCGGGCGACTTCTTCTGCGCCCCGTTCAGCACGGCCGATGTCGACGGAAGCCTGCCGCATGGCTGGCCGGCCAACGCCCGCTGGACCGTGCTCGAAACCGTGCCCCATCCCGATGGCGGCACGATCGCCCGCTACGAGCTGTCGCGTCCGGTGATGGGCGCGCGCCTCGTCAAGGAATTCGTGCTCCGCGACGGCCATCCCTTCCTTTATCAGCGTCACATCTTCCATGGCGGTGAAGGCGCCCTTCCGGTCGCGAGCCATGGCATGACGCGCTTTGCGCAGGGCGGCCGTCTCGCCTTCTCGCCGAAGCGCTATGCGATAACGCCGGGAACGAAGATGGAGCCCGATCCCGCGCTCGGCCGCTCCGCGCTCGCTTATCCGGCCCGCTTCACCGACCTGACGAAGGTGCCGATGGCCGACGGGACGTTTGCCGACGTGACGACCTATCCCTTCGCCGAGCGGAACGAGGACTTCATCATGCTGGTGGAGGCCGAGGGCGCGCGGATCGGCTGGGCGGCGGCAACCCGGCCCGACAAGCGCGACATCTATCTCTCCCTCAAGAACCCGGCCGACCTGCCGGTGACACTGCTCTGGTTCTCCAATGGCGGCCGCGACTATGCGCCGTGGAACTCGCGCCATATCGGCGTGCAGGGCATCGAGGAAGGCCGCACCTATGGCGGCGCCGGGCACCGCGCCTCGATCACACCGAACGAGCTGACCGAAGACGGCGTGCCGACGGCGCTGGTGCTCGATCCCGAGGGCGAAGTCGAGGTGCGCAACGTCATCGGCGGGCTGCCGCTGCCGGACGGCTGGACGCATGCGGCGAAAGTCGAGGTCGGCACCGACAGCGTCACGGTCATCGATGCAGGCGGCGCCCGCCTCACCGTTCCCTTCGACGCGGCGTTCCTGACGCGCGGCCGATAGGCCTCATCCTCGCGCCGAGCGGGCGGCCCGGTCTTGACCGGGACCGCCGGCTTGCCGATAGCAGCGCAGTCCATTCCTCACCGACAGGAGAATTACCGATGACGACGATCACCCGGATCGAAAGCGGCCCGCGCATGAGCCAGGCCGTCACCTATGGCGACATGGTCTATCTTGCCGGCCAGGTCGGCGAGGGCGAGGATGTCGCCAGCCAGACCCGCGCGGCGCTCGCCGAGGTCGACCGCCTGCTGGCGGCGGCCGGATCGAGCAAGGCCCGCATTCTCTCGGCAACGATCTGGCTCGCCGACATGGCCGATTTCGCGGCGATGAATTCGGTCTGGGACGTCTGGGTCGACAAGGCCAACCCGCCGGCCCGCGCGACCGGCGAGGCCAAGCTGGCCGCGCCGAAATACAAGGTCGAGATCATCATCGTCGCCGCCAAGGCCTAAGCCCTGACGGCGTCGGCGCGGCGGTTCAGACCGCCGTGCCGACCAGATGACCGATGCCGGCCGTCACCGCCATGGCGAACGCGCCCCAGAAGGTGACCCGCATCGCACCCTTCCAGAGAGGGGCGCCGCCGATACGGGCGCCGATCGCGCCGAGGACGGCGAGGAAGAACAGCGTCGCCACCGACACGATGACGATGATGAGATTGGCGGGCGCCAGCAGAGCGGCAATCATCGGCGCCGCTGCGCCGACCGAGAAGGTCAGGGCCGAGGTGATGGCGGCCTGAACGGGCCTTGCTTCGCCCGTCTCGGTGAGGCCGAGTTCGTCACGGGCATGGGCGCCGAGCGCATCCTTCGCGGTGAGCTGGACCGCGACCTTGAGCGCCAGATCGGCATCGAGCCCGCGATCGACATAGATGGCCGCCAGTTCGCTGAGCTCGGCATCGGCGTTGACCTCGAGCTCGCGCTTCTCGCGGGCAAGATCCGCCGCCTCGGTATCGGACTGCGAACTCACCGAGACATACTCGCCCGCCGCCATCGACATCGCGCCGGCCACGAGGGACGCAATGCCCGCCAGCAGGATGTCGCTGCGCCCTGTCGACGCCGCCGCGACGCCGACGATGAGGCTCGCAACCGAGACGATGCCGTCATTGGCGCCGAGCACGGCGGCGCGCAGCCAGCCGATCCGGTGAACGAGATGGGACTCTGCGTGAGCCGAAGGGGCCATGGCCGATCCTTTCTTGGAATAATTCCAATCCATATAGCGCGGCTTCGTGACAGCTGTCGCTCGACCTTCGTGGCGGCGACGGATTGCCGCGGCCCGCCTCTTGCCGATCTGCCTCTGAAACGGGCATGATCAAGCCTTGTGCGGCCATCGCTGGCCGCCGCGTCCAACGGCCATTTTGCCGCCTTGGAAAACATCTCCGGAGCCGGGCTTGCCTCTCGATCATTCCGAACTCTCACCGGACGACGCCACACTCGCTCGTCCTACGACCCTTGCCGCCCTCGCCGACGCCGCCCGCGCCGACATCGCCGCCCTCGCCTATCCCGACAAGGCCTGGGTCAAGCCGGCGACCGGCCCCGACGGCGCTCCGGCCTTCGACGTCCTGATCGTCGGCGGCGGACAATCCGGCCTCGTCATCGCCGCGGGCCTCCGCCGCGAGGGCGTCCGCAATGTGCTGGTGCTCGACCAGGCGCCGAAGGGCAGCGAGGGGCCCTGGGTGACCTTCGCCCGCATGCCGGAACTGCGCACACCGAAGATCACGGTCGGCATGGAGTTCGGCACGCCCAATCTCGGCGTCCGCCGCTGGTTCGAGACGCGCTACGGCGCCGGCGCCTGGGATGGCATGGCGCGCCTGCCGCGCACGGACTGGATGGATTATCTCAACTGGTATCGCGCCGTCTGGGATATCGCGGTCGAGAACGAGACCGTGGTGACCGACATCCGCGACGCCGACGGCCTGGTCGCCGTCGAGAGCCGCAGCGGCGCGGGCACGACGATCCGCCACGCCAAGCTGGTCGTCCTGGCGACCGGGTCGGACGGCGCCGGCGCCTGGCGCGTGCCGCGCTTCATCGCGGATGCCCTGCCGGCCGATCGCTACGATCACTCCAACCAGCCGATCGACTTCTCGCGCCATGCCGGCAAGGCGATCGGCATTCTCGGCCATGGCGCCTCGGCCTTCGACACGGCGGTCGCGGCGCTCGAGGCCGGCGTCGGCTCGGTCGATCTCTGTTTCCGCCGACAGCGCCTGCCGCGGGCCAATCCGCATCGCTTCATCGAGAATGCGGGGATCATGACGCATCATCCCCTGCTCGACGACACGGTGCGCTGGCGAATCGCGCGCCATTTCCGCCTGCACGACCAGCCTCCGGCCTGGGCGAGCTTCGAGCGGGCGATCGTGATGCCGGGCTTCCGCCTGCATGCGGCCTCGCCCTGGCAGGAGATCGGCATGGATGGCGACAGGATCCGCGTCGGGACTCCTGGCCGGACCTTCCACTTCGATCATGTCGTGGCCGCGACCGGCCAGGTGACCGATCTCGCGGCGCGGCCGGAGCTGAAATCCCTGCACGGCATCGTCGCGCGCTGGCAGGATTGCTTCGCACCGCCGCCGGGCGAGGAGGATGCAGGGCTCGGAAGCCTGCCCTATCTCGGCGATGCCTATCAGTTGCAGCCGCGTGAGCCGGGGGGACCAGCCTGGGTCAGCCGCGTCCATGCCTTCAATGCGCTGTCGATGGTGAGCAACGGCCCGCATTCGACCTCGATCTCGGGCCATCGCCATGCCCTGCCGCGCCTTGTTCGCGGCTTGACGCAGCGCCTGCTCATCGACCAGCAGCAGGACATCATCGCCGGGCTGACGGCCTATGCCGATCCGGATCTCGTGCTGCCGGAGGATTTCGAGGCCGCGCTGGCGCTGACCGGCGGACGCGTCGTCGCGCGCGAGAGGGCGTGAAATCCGCACGGCGCTACCGCCGCTTTCTTGACAGCGGGGCCGCCTCGCAAGATTGTTGATGGTCTAACAATCTCGGTTGCACGAGCCGTCGTGCAACCGCCCTTCAGGAAGCTCCGAGGAAGGCTCGATGACCGAAATCAAGGTCCGCAAATTCGTCACGGTGGTCGAGGAGATCCTGCATGAGGGTGGTCCGCCGGCCGCCGTCCCGCCGCGGCGGGCGATCGTCGCGGCCGTGGTCGAAAACCCCTATGCCGGCCGCTATGTCGAGGACATCGTCTCGTTGATGGACGATCTGAAGCCGCTCGGCCTCGAGATGGCGACGCGGCTCGTCAAGGCGCTCGGCGGCGACGCTGCGGTCGTCGAGGGCTATGGCAAAGGCGCGATCGTCGGCGAGGCGGGCGAGCTCGAGCATGGCGCGCTCTGGCACAATCCGGGCGGCTATGCGATGCGCGAACTGCTGGGCGGCGCCAAGGCGATCGTGCCCTCGGCCAAGAAAGTCGGCGGGCTCGGGACGAAGATCGACATCCCGATCACCCATATCAATGCCTCCTATGTGCGCAGCCATTTCGACGCGATCGAGATCGGCGTCGGCGACGCGCCTCGACGTAACGAGATGGTGCTGATCCTCGCGATGACGACCGGCGCGCGCGTCCATGCCCGCGTCGGCGGCCTCGCCAAGGAAGACATCAAGGCCGGGGATGGCCTCCGGTGAGCCCACGCATCCGCAAGATCGTCACCATTCTCGAAGAGACGTTGATCGAGGAAGGCCGCGCCGTCTCGCCGCCGACCCGCCGCGCCGCGGCCCTCGCCGTCATCGAGAACCCGTTCGCCGGTAGCTATGTCGAGGATCTCACGACCTTGATGGACGCCGGCGAGGAACTCGGCGCCCTGCTCGGCGCGCGGGCGCTCGCCGCGCTCGACATTCCCGGCGACACGGTCGAGAGCTTCGGCAAGGCCGCGGCGATCGGCGCCGATGGCGGGCTCGAGCATGGCGCCGCGCTGATGCATCCAAAGCTCGGCGCGCCGCTCCGCACGCTGCTGACCAAGGGGGCGGCGCTGATCCCCTCATCGAAGAAGCGCATCGGCCCCGGTGCCACCTTCGATATCCCGCTCGGCCACAAGGACGCCGCCCGCGTCCGCAGTCATTTCGACGGCATGGAAGTCAGCATCGCCGACGCGCCGCGTGAAGACGAGATCGTGCTGGCGGTGGCGCTGACCGATTCCGGCCGCCCGCACCCCCGCGTCGGCGGACTGCTGAAGGAAGACGTCAAGGGCGAGGACGGCCTGCGCTGAACGAGGCTACCGGGCAGCTGCCTCGGGTGCTCCGCCCAGGCGGGCGGCGGCTCGCTCGCGCAACCTGACGAGCAGCAGCAGCGCGCGGTTGACGGGCGTGGCGACACCGAGCGCCGCGCCCTTTTCCACGACATATCCGTTCAGATGGTCGATCTCGGTCGGCCGTCCCCGGGCGAGATCCATCGCGGTCGACGACATCTGGCCATTCATCGTCACGGCGATGGCACTCACCTGGTGCCAGAGGTCGTCCGGCAGCGGGATGCCCGCCGCCGCGGCGACCGCACCGCATTCGTCGACGATATCGCGCATCATGTCGGCGACACCCGGCTCGCCGACAAATGCCCCGTAGGGAAGCGCGGAGATCGCCGAGATCGCGTTGTAGGCGCAGTTGATGACGAGCTTGGTCCAGAGCGCGGTCGCGACATCGGCCGAGACGGTCACAGGCAGGCCGGCTTTCGTGAAACCCGCGGCGAAGTCGTCATTCCCCGCGCCGGGCTCGACGATCAGTTCGCCGCGGCCGTGATGGCGCACATGGCCAGGCCCCGCCATGCCGGCCGCCACATAGACAACGCTGGCGCTCACCGGCCGGCCGAGCGTCCTCGCCAAACGCTCGGCATTGTCGACGCCATTCTGCAGGCTCCAGATCGCCGTCCCGGGGCGCAGATGCGGCCGTAGGGTCTCGCCGGCTGCCTCGGTATCGGTCGACTTCACACAGAAGAGAACGAGGTCGGCATCAGTGACCGCGGCGGGATGCTCCGTGGCGGCGAGATGCACGCGATGCACGCCGTCGGCACGCTCGATCAAAAGCCCATCGCGCCGGATCGCCTCGACATGGAGAGGCCGCGCGACCAGCGTCACCGCATGCCCGGCAAGCGCCAGCATGCCGCCGAAATAGCAGCCAACAGCGCCCGCACCCATCACCGCGATCTTCATGCAGCCCTCCTGAAGCTCAGGAGCGATATCATGAAGCATCGCATCCGGCACAGCCTGCCGCGCAGAAGCGCGGCCGGCCTCGGCGTCGGCGGCTAGCCGACGACGGCCGCCATCGTCGCCGCCGGCGGCGTGTTGCGCGAGCGCTGCGTGCGGACGATGCCGTCGATCACGGTCATGCTGATGCCGGGGATATCGCCGAGGCGGATCGCGTCGAGCAGCGTCGCACCGGCGGAGTGCTGCGGCTTGTCCATGAGCACGAAGTCCGCCGCGCGGCCGACCTCGATCAGGCCGCAATCGAGCTGGCGGATGCGTGCGGTATTGCCGGTCGCGAAGCAGAAGGCGATCTCCGGCGCGACATTGCCGAGCGAGGACAGCATCGAGACCATGCGGATGATGCCGAGCGGCTGGACGCCCGATCCGGCCGGAGCGTCGGTGCCAAGCATGATGCGGTCGAGCTGGCCGAGTTCCCGCGCCGTGTTGAGCGCGACGAGGGCGGCGCGCATGTTGCCGTTGTGGACGAGTTCGAGGCCGCGTCCGCAGCCTTCGCAGAGACAGACGATATCGCCATCGGGCAGCGCCGTCGGCCCGCCATTGACATGGCCGATGACGTCGGTGTCGGCGGCGAGGACGACGTCCTTGTCGATGAGGCCAGAGCCGGGAATCGACGGTCCGCCGGTGTGGATCGTCGAGATGATGCCGTACTTCCGCGCCCAGGCGACCATCTGGCGCGCCGTGTCGCCGTCCTTGACCGAGCCGAGGCCGACCTCGCCGAGCATGGTGACGCCGGCCCTGGCGAGCTCTGCGAAGTCTTCCTCGACCATGCCCATCTCGATCACCGGCGCGCCGGCATGCACCTTCACGCCCGAGGGACGGAAGGCCGAGAAGGTTCGCTGCGCGGCGATCGCGAGCGCCTTGAGGCCGACGATATCGGTCGGGCGACCCGGCGTATGCACCTCGCCGGCCGAGACCAGCGTCGTGACGCCGCCATGGAGACCCGAATCCATCCAGCCGATCTGGTTCTGACGCGGCGTCCAGTCGCCGGCGACAGGGTGGACGTGGCTGTCGATGAGGCCGGGCGTCAGCGTCGAGCCGTGCGCATCGATGCGGGTGGTGGCGCCTGCCAGATCGAGATCGGCCTTGCGCCCGATCGCCGTGATGCGGCCGTTCTCGGCGATGATCGTATCGGCGTCGAGGATCGGGCAGGCGAGATCGCCGGAGAGGACGAGTCCGATATTCTCGATGACAAGCTTGGTCGGACCCTCGCTCGCGGCCGGGGCATCATGGCTCATGGATCGTCCTTTCAGTCGATGTCTGGGGGTGGCGCGCAGCTCCGGCGGGGCGATCGTCCCGCCACGGCTCCTACGCCTCCGGTTCGTCTTCGGCGTCGGCGATGCGGATCAGCATCTCCATGAACAGCGCCCGTTCGCTCGGCTTCAGTGGAGCCAGGACACGGCGGCCGACCTCGACGCTCTTCGAGAGCAGCGGCAGCGTGTAGGCCAGCCCCTTGTCCGAGAGGCGGATCATCGACAGCCGCTGGTCGTCTGGCGAGGCCGAGCGCTCGACCAGGCCGTGCTTCGACAGCTTGCGGATCACGAGGCTGATCGTCGAGGGATCCATCGCCGTAAGGCGGCCGAGCTGGTTCTGCGACACCTCGCCATGCTTCATGACGGTAGCGAGCGCCGCCATCTGGGTCGGCGTCAGGTCATGCTCGCCCATGACCTGCTGGAAGCGCATGGTCGCGCGCTGATGCGCCTTGCGGATGATATGCGCTGGATGGACGGACAGCTCATAACCGGTGGAGGCGAAGAGGTCGCGCGGGGTCGCCGCGTTCGGCGCCGAGCGCGTCTTGACAACCTCGCCGTCGAGGCTCGCAAGGCCCCCGTCCATCTCTTCGTCAGATGCCATCCGGCACACCTCGCTTGTCGCAGGCGGCGTCAGGCCGCGATCTGCTGATTGTCGATCACCTGACCATCGGTCAGCGCCGCCACGACCGAGGCCGCGTCGCTCACGACACCGAAATGAGTAGCGATGTCGTAGAGCGTCGATTCCTGCTCGCGCGGTCCCGTCGCCGCGCAGCAATCGCGCGGAACGACGACCTCATAGCCGTTGAAGAAGGCGTCGTGAACGGTGGATCGCACGCAGATGTTCGTGACGACGCCGAATACGACCAGCTGATCGACCAGCATGTCCTTCAGCACGAGGTCGAGATCGGTCTGGAAGAAGCTCGAATAGCGATGCTTGATGACATGGATCTCGTCGTCGCGGGCGCCGAGATCCTCGATGATCTCAGTCGCCCAGGTGCCCTCGACCCCATGCGGCGTGCGCTTCACCCATTCGCGGTCGCGGCGCATGTTGCGGCGGTGGCTGTCATGGACCCAGATGACCGGCGCGCCGGCCTTGCGCGCCGCATCGATGACCTGAACCTGGGGGCCGACCAGCGTCTCGTAGCCCGGCAGCACCATGCGGCCGCCCGGCTTGCAGAACTCGTTGATCATATCGACCACGATGACCGCGGTGCGGGCCGGATCGAGCCGCGCCTGTTCCGGATTGTTGTGGGCCGAGAAGACGTCGACGGACATGGTGTCTCTCCTCTTTCGCGGGTGGATTCAGTCCCGAAGCAGGCTGTAGAGCAGTTCGAAGAAGCGATCGGAATCGACCTCGGTGCAGATATGCGCATTGTCGGCGAGGCCGCGTTCCTTCCAGAAATCGGCGACGGTGGCGCCGAACGCGTATGTGCCTGCAAGATCGACGCCGATATGGGCCGTGCGGGTGCGCACGAGGGTCGGATCAATGATGAGCGCCAGCGCGAGTGGGTCGTGCAGCGCGCCGCCGACGCCCATCGAGCCGCGATGCAGCTTCTCGTAGAACAGCAGCCAGTCATGGACGACACGGCCGAGCTCGGTGTCGATCTTGCGGAACTCGTCATATTGCGGCGCCTCGACCAGCACCCGCATGGTGACGTCGAGGCCGACCATCGTCAGCTTGACCCCGGAATCGAGCACGATCTTGAGCGCTTCGGGATCGCAGAAGGCATTGAACTCCGTCGGCGTGATGATCTCGCTCTTGCGGTAGAAGACGCCGCCCATCCAGGTGATGTCTTTGATCTTCGGCAACAGCTCGGGATATTTGAGGATGAAGAGGCCGATGTTGCACAGCGGCCCGGTCGCCACGATGCGGAGCGGCTCGTCCTGCTCGCGCAGCGTCTTGGCGATGAAATCGACGGCATGCATCGGCTCGACGGTCTTGGTCGCCATCGGCAGATAGGGCGAGCCCTCGAGGCCGCTCGGGCCATCGGCGGTGCCGAGCACCAGCGGGCGCGCGAGCGGGCGATAGCAGCCGGCCGCGACCGGAACGTCGCCGGCGCCGATGAATTCGAGGATGCGCAGCGCGTTCGAGACGCATTTGTCGAGCTCGGCATTGCCGCAGGTCACGGTGACGCCGAGCAGGTCGATCGCCTTGGAGCGATGCGCCATCACGAGCGCGATGGCATCGTCATGGCCGGGATCGCAATCGAGGATGATCGGGGTCGGGCGGGCGGGGGCAGTGGCTGTCATGGTCATGGTCCGTCCTCAGGCCGCCTGATAGAGCGCGATCGTTTCTTTGAAGAGCTGCATGAACCGCCGCCCGTCGATATCGGTGCAGATTCGCGTCGTCTTCGGGCCGCCGCCGGGCAGGAGCTGCCGCCCGCGATAGGCGACGGTCTGGCCGCGCGCGAGACGCCCGTCGAGCACGATGTCGCAGAAGAGCGGTGCGGTCATCGTGCACAGCGTCGGGTCGAAGGCGAGCGCCACGGTGATGATGTCGTCCATCGGGAAGCCGACGAGATCGAAGAACTCGCGCCAGATGTCGATATAGATCGGGAACGTGTCGCGGATCATCGCGAGCACCGGATGGTTGCCGGCGCCTTCGAGATCGGCGAGATCGTCGCGGGTCAGCATCGAGGCGGCGGCGCGATTGTCCTCGCAGACATCGAGCGGCACGAGGATCGTGTCGACGCCCTGGTTCAGCACGACGCGCGCGGCCTCGGCATCGGCCCAGATATTGTATTCAGACAGCGGCGTGATGTTGCCCGGCGTGACGAAGTTGCCGCCGAGCAGGCACATGCGCTTGACGTTCTTCGCCAGCCGCTCCTCCTGCAGGAAGGCCATGGCGAGATTGGTCATCGGCCCGGTCGCGACCAGCGTGATCTCGCCGGGCGAGGCCATCACCGTATCGATGATGAAATCGGCAGCGTGCTTGCCGATCGGCTGGGTCGCCGGCTTCGGCGCCGGCGGGTTGAACTTCTTCAGCCGCTCGCCGAAGCGCGCGGTCAACCGCTTCTCGAAATGAACCGGCGCCTCCATATCGGCCTTGGCATTGCCGACGATCGGCCGCCACGCGCCCTTCGCGACGGGAATGTCGCTGCGGCCGGCGAGCGCCAGCGTGTTCAGCACGACATTGGTCACCTGCTCGATCGGGCCTGCGGCACCGGTACAGGTGGTGACGCCCTCGAGCTTCACGCTGGGCGACACGGCGGCAAACAAGACCGCGAGAATGTCGTCGCCGGCCGAATCGACGTCGAGAATGATGCGTTCCATTAGGGTTCCCTCGCCATGGCTGGCGGATTTGCGGCGGATTGCGGCTTGACGGAAAGCGCCCGGCCCATCGAGGTGAGCGTCTCCTGGATGATGCGCGGACGCGCACGATAGGACAGAGCGAAGAGCGCGGCGAGCGCGACGAGATAGGGCACCATCAGCACCAGGAAGGACGAGACGCCGAAGGTCTGAAGGCGGAGCGAGAGCGCGTCGGAAAAGCCGAACAGAAGGCAGCCGGCCAGGATGCGCCGGGGATCGCCGGCCGAGAAGATCAGGATCGCCACCGCCATGAAGCCGCGCCCGGACGACATGTTCTCGGTGAACATCGTCGTATAGCCGAGCGAGAGATGCGCCCCGGCAAGGCCGGCGAACACGCCGCAGAGCAGCGAGGCGGTGTAGCGGATCTTCGCGATCGAGATGCCGAGCGCCTCGGCCGCCTCCGGTTTCTCGCCGACGACGCGGATATAGAGCCCGAGCTTCGTGCGTTTGTAGAAGAGGATGAACAGTGGCACGGCGAGGAAGGCGACATAGACGAGCGGCGTGTAGCCCGAGATCATCTGGCCGAACCAGCCCATCTCCTTCGCGAAGGGAATGCGCACCACCGGCAACCCGACAAGGCCGTGGCCGAAGATCGAGCCGCGGGTGCCGAAGATCGCTTTCAGCAGCGATACCGTCATGCCGCCGGCGAGGATGTTGAGCGCGAGGCCGACGACGACTTCGTTGGCGCGGAAGGTGACGACCATCAGCGCGAAGATGAAGGCCAGCGCCAGCGCGGCCGCGACGCCGCAGAGCATGCCGATCCAGGGCGAGCCGGTGAAGATCGTGCCGATGACCGCGAAGAAGGCGCCGAGCAGCATCTGCCCTTCAAGGCCGATATTGAAGATGCCGGCGCGCGTCGTGAACGAGCCGCCGAGCGCCACCAGCAGGATCGGCGCGGTGGTGCGGAGCGTCGCGACGATCAACGCGACATTGAACAGGCGCTCTAGAATTTCCAACGGCGCTCTCCCGCGGAGCTGTCGGCCGCGCGGCGGCGGACGAGGATCTGGGCCGAAACGGCGAGGATGATCAGGGCCTGGATCACGGTGATGATCTCGCGCGAGGCCGTCGTATCGACCTCGAGCAGGAGCGAACCGCTCCTGAGCGCGCCGAAGAAAAGCGCTGTCAGGATGGTGCCGAGCGGATTTCCGTTGGCGAGCAGCGCCGCGATGACGCCGTCGAAGCCGAAGCCGGGCGCGAAACCCTCCATGAAGCGATGATGGACGCCGAGCGACTCGATGCCGCCGGCAAGGCCGCCGACCGCGCCCGAGACGAGCAGCACCATGAAGGTCTGCTTGCGGATGTTGATGCCGCCATATTCGGCGAATTTCGGATTGGCGCCCATCTCGGTCACGGCATAGCCGCGCGCCGTTCGCGTGAAGAAGAGATGCGCGCCGATGGCGAGCGCGAGACCGATGACGAGGCCCCAATTGGCGCGCGAGAACGAGAACAGCTGCGGCAGATAGGCACTTTCGAGGATCGGCGGCGTGTCCGGGGCGCCGCCGGCGCGCTTGAAGATGTTGATGGTGAGATAGGAGGTCAGAAGGACCGCGACATAGTTGGCAAGGATGGTCGAAACCACCTCGTTGGTCTGGTAGCGGGCACGGAAGAAGGCGGGGATCGTGACCCAGGCGAGGCCCGCCAGCGCGGCGAAGCCGAGACCGGCCATGACATGCAGCACCGCCGGCATCTCGAAGGTGAAGCCGACCCATGTCGCCGCGAAACCGCCGACGAAGAGCTGCCCCTCGATGCCGATGTTGAACAGGCCGCCGCGTAGCGAGATGCAGGCGGCGATGCCGCAGATGAGGATCGGCGTCGTCTGCAGCAGCGTGCCGGCGATGCGCTCGGGATTACCGAAGGCGCCGTCGATCAACGTCACCAGAACCTTCCACGGGCTCTCATTCACCGCGAGCACCACCAGCGCGCCGAGGAACAGCGCGATCAGGATGGCGATCACCTGGCCGCTCAAGGCCGCGAAACGATCGTTCATCAGACGGCCTCCCTTTCCACCCGGTGGCCCCGTTCGTCGACACCGGCCATCAAGAGGCCGATCCGCTCTTCGGAGACCGCGCCACCATCGAGATCGCCCATGATGCGTCCGGCGAACATCACGAGGATGCGGTCGGCAAGCGCGATCAGCTCGTCGAGCTGCACCGAGATGACCAGGATCGCCTTTCCGGCTTCGCGCTGGCGCATGATCTCGGAATGGATCGCCTCGGTGGCGCCGATGTCGACGCCGCGTGTCGGTTGGTCGATGAGCAGGAAGCGGGCATCGCCGGAGAACTCGCGCGCCAGCACCACCTTCTGGATATTGCCGCCCGAAAGGCTCTTCACCGGCGTTGCGGCGCTGCGCGTGCGGATATCGAAGCGCTCGATCAGCGCCTTCGACTGCTCGGCGAGATAGGACCGGTCGATGATGCCCGCGCGCGACCAGGGGGCGCGATCCTGCCGGCCCATCAGAAGGTTGAGCGCGATGCTGCCATTGCGATCGACGCCGCGCACCAGCCGGTCGCCGGGGACATGGGCAACGCCGGCGGCGCGGATGGCGCGCGCCGAAAGACCGGTGAGCGGCGTGGCGCCGAGCGTGACGCGGCCATGCGTCGAAGGGCGAAGACCGGCCAGCACCTCGGCGAGTTCGGTCTGGCCATTGCCGGCGACGCCGGCGATGCCGACGATCTCGCCTGCCCGGACAGAAAGGGAGACGCCGCGGAGCGCATGCAGGCGGCGATCGTCCCGCGCCCAGAGGTCGTCGACCTCGAGCACGGTCGCGCCGGATACGGGCGGGCGCGGCCGCCGGTCGAACGAGACCAGACGGCCGACCATCATCTGCACGAGATCGGACTTCGTCAGTTCGGCGGTCGGCCGCGTCGCAACTTCCTTGCCGAGCCGGAGCACCGTCACGGTGTCCGAGACTTCCATCACCTCCTCGAGGTGATGCGAGATGAAGAGCACCGTCATGCCCTTGGCGACGAAGCCGCGCAGCGTCTCGAAGAGGTCGCGGCTTTCCTGCGGCGTCAGCACCGCGGTCGGCTCGTCGAGAATGATCGTGCGGGCGCCGCGGGCCAGAACCTTGAGGATTTCGATGCGCTGCTCGATGCCGACCGAGAGCAGGCCGACCCGCTCGGTGGGATCGACCTTGAGCCCGAACTGGCGCGACAGCTCGGCCGTCCGCGCGATCTGCGCCGCGTGGTCGATCAGGCCGCCCTTCACGATCTCCATGCCGAGAAAGACATTCTCGGCGACGGTGAGCGAGGGAACGAGCTTGAAGTGCTGGTGCACCATACCGATGCCGGCGGCGATCGCAGCCGCCGGGTTCGGCAGCACGACGGGCGCGCCGTCGATGAGGATTTCGCCCTCGTCCGGCTGCAGCAGGCCGAACAGGACATTCATCAGCGTCGTCTTGCCGGCGCCGTTCTCGCCGATGATCGCATGAATGCTGCCGCGGCGAACGGCGAGGTTCACGTCCTCATTGGCCGTGAAGCTGCCGAAGCGCTTGGTGATCGATCTGAGCTCGATGGCGAAGGACATGGCAAGGGGTCCGGCGAGCAGGAGGCACGCTCCGAACCTCCCCCCTCGAGGGGAGGTCGAAGTCGGGCGCGAAGCGAAGCGGCTTCGGGAGAGGGGCTAGCTTGGGCAAGGCCCAGGCGTTCTAGCCGTTGTGGCGCACCCCTCCCCAAAACCGCGGCGCGGTTTTGACCCTCCCTCGAGGGGAGGGTTAACCAGGACGGCAGTGTCGGCCTACTTGACCGTCGGGACTTCGATCTTGCCGGCGATGACCTCGGCCTTCAGCGCCTCGACCTTGGCCTTGACGTCGGCGGGGATCTTGCCCTCGACCTTCGGGCAGAGCAGCAGCTCGACGCCGCCGGTCTTCAGGTCATAGGTGTGGGTCGAGCCCGGCGCGATCGTCTTGCCGTCGACGACGTCCTTGATGAGGTTGTAGACCGCGACGTCGCCGCGCTTCAGCATCGAGGCCATGACATGGCCCGGCGCCACGTCGCACTGGTCGATATCGACGCCGATCGAATACTTGTCGGCGGCGGCCGAGGCCTGCAGCACGCCCTCGCCGGTCGGGCCGGCGACGTTGTAGACGATGTCGGAGCCCTGGCCGTAGAGCGCCATGGTCAGCTCGCTGCCCTTGGCCGGATCATCGAAGGTGCCGGCGAAGACGCTGTCGACGCGCACGTCCGGGGCGGCGGCCTTGGCGCCGGCTTCATAGCCGCCGAGGAAATCGCGGATGACCGGGATATCGCGGCCGCCGACGAAGCCGATCGCCTTGCCGTCGCCGAGCCCTTCGATGGCGCTGCCCTTCTCGGCCATCAGCGCGGAGAGCGCACCGGCGAGGAACGACCCCTGGTTCTGGGCGAAATTGGCGTAGACGATCTGCTTGCTGTCGAGCACGCCGTCGATGAAGACGAACTTCGTGTTCGGATAGGCCGCGGCCGCCTTCTGCAGCGCGTCGACCAGTTCCCAGCCCATGACGAAGACCAGGTCGTATTCGCCACTCTTGCCGACATTGTTGAACTGCTCTTCGTAGTCGAGCGCCCGGTTGCCGGTATCGATCAGCTTGACCTTCACGCCGAGATCGGTCTCGGCCTTCTTGAGGCCGTTGACGATCGAAACGCCGAAGCCCTGCGCGAAATAGCCGGAGATGGCCGCGATCGAGACCTCCTTGGCGGAGGCGGCGCTGGCGGCGAAGGCGAGTGCCGAGGCGCCGCAGATCGCGACGAGGCGGCGAGACCAAGTGGACATCATGACCCAAACCCCTGGAGTTGGAGAACGCGTCCTTCTCTCTCGGGACGCGCCACCGCCGATACGACCGGCCCGGCTGCTTTCCCTGCACCGGTGCCGATATCGTTGATGGTCTAACAATCCTGACGCAGTTTCGGCCGTTGTCAATCGGGTTCGTGGCGCCGGCCACGGCCCCTCATCCGCGTGCAGCGCGTTTCACGCTCAACCTTCTCGCGACGACGGCGGCGATCGCTGCCGGAAGACCGGCGTGCCGGCCGAGACGGCGCTGCAGCCAAGGGATTTCTTCGATACTCGGCGAATTCTGGCGTCGGCGGACCGGCCGATGCCTCGACGCCGCCCTGAGCATTTCTTGGTCAGGGAGCGGCGCCATTTGCGCTTCTTTTCGGCGCGATTGCCTGATTGACAAAACGCAAAACCGGCGCACAGGATTGTTAGACCATCAACGACTTGGTCGCGGGCGTTGCCGGCACAAGGCGGCCCCGCATTGGCTGGAACGGAGAGTCATATGCCAATCAAGCAGGGAACATTTCGTCACTCGCTCTGGAGTTCTGCCGCCGCCCTCGCCTCAGTGGCGATCGTCGGCCTAGCGCTCGCGGCAACGCCCGCCGCGGCGGACGGGATCACGCTGAAGGTCTTCGGCGGCTCGTCGCTCGACAAGCTCGCGCCGCGGCAGGCTCCGGATGTCCAGGCCAAGATCCAGCAGGAGGTCATCGACGGCTTCCTGAAGGCCAATCCCGATGTCAGCGCCATCGAATGGGATGCGCAGGGCCCGCAGGGCGACGCGATCCAGCGGCTGATGACGGCGCGCATGGCCGATCAGGAGATGGACCTGATCGCCTGCCCGGCCTTCTACACCAACGGCGCCTACGTCCGCCGCAAGCTGGTGATGCCGATCACCGACAAGATCAAGCCGTTCCAGAGCAATATCGACGCGGCGGCGCTCGGCGCCTTCACGATCAACGGCGAAGTCTATGGTGTTCCGATCTCGACGCTGTCGACCTCGACGATCTTCTACAATGTCGACCTGTTCAAGAAGCTCGGCATCCCCGTTCCGCCGACCTATGACGACCTGAAGGCCGCCGTGCCGAAGTTCAAGGAAGCCGGCATCATCCCGCTGCTGCACCAGGGCTCGAACACGGTCATGTGGCCGATGTGGTATTTCGAAACGCTGTCGCAGGCGACCGGCGATGCCGTCGGCAAGACGCAGAAGAACCTCGATGGCACGGCGAAATTCTCCGATGCCGCCGATGTCGAGGCCTTCGCGCTGATCAAGCAGTGGGTCGACGACGGCATCCTGTCCAAGGACTCGCTCGCCGTCGACATGGACGGCATGCGGGCCGCCTTCGCCGCCGGCAAGAGCGCGATGTATTACGGCGGCACGTGGGAGATCCCCTCGCTGCAGTCGAGCGTCAAGGACTTCAAGTGGGGCGTCTTCGCCTTCCCGCAGATGGACGGCGTCGCCGGCAAGCCCGGCCATGGCGGCGGTGCCGACAACGGCATCTGCGTCTCCTCCTCGATCAAGCCCGAGAAGCTGGACGCCGCCATCCGCTTCGTCGGCTACCTGACGAAGCCTGAGGTCGCGACGCTCTATCTCGCCCCCGAGCAGCCGATCGCCGCGTCGATCAAGGGCGTGCCTGAGGTCGAGGACGCCTATGCCGTCGAACTGCGCAAGGAGGCCTTCCCGGCGACGATCAAGTTCCTCGACTGGATCTGGCCGTCGGAAGTCTCGACCGCGACCGCCTCGGCCATTGCCGGCGTCGTCGGCGGGACCGTGACGCCCGAAGCCGCGGCGCAGTCGGTCCAGGCCGTGTTCGACGACCTGAAGGCGCAGGGCACCTGGCCGCCGAAATAAGCGGGCCATTCCTATCGCTCCCCCGGCTTCGGGTCGGGGGAGCCTCATCGAAGCAGCGCACAGGCCGCTCCCTCGGCAAGCGCGCGCCCGACCTCCTCCCATCCCAGAGACCGCCATGACTGCCACGCGCGCCGACCGTCAGAAATTCTCCATCGGCTATCACCTGAACAGCTGGGACCTTGCCGGCCTGCCGCTGACGCCGGCGATCGAGTTCCTCGCCAAGCAGGGCTTCGGCTGGTTCGAGATCCTCGCCTTCACCAGCCTCTCCGATCAGTACGCCCGCAAATACATGCAGCTCGGCAACCAGGCGCCGATGGGCGTCACCACGGACACCGACATCCTGCGCCGCTATGCGCTGCTCTCGGAAGCGCAGTCGGCCTACGGCATCAATCTCTCCTCGCTCTATGTGAACGCGATCTTCACCAACCCGGTCGCCTGGGAGTATGAGCGCGATGTGCTCGTTGCTCTCGCCCGCCTGCTGAAGGGCTTCGGCGCGCCGGTACTCGTGCTCGGCGGCGGCCCGTCGGAAGGCATCGCCGGCCCGCACACGGCAGCGGACTACAAGGCATTCTGCCGCGCGCTCGAGGATATCGGCCGTCGCACGCATGATCTCGGCATCGAGACGGTCTATCACCCGCATCTCGACACCTTCGTCGAGCGGCGCGACCAGCTCGACAGCATGATGGCCGAACTCGACACCCGCCATGCCGGGCTCTGCATCGACCCGGCTCATCTCGCCCATACCAATTCCGATCCGGTCGGCACGCTGAAGACCTACATCTCCGCGGTCCGCTACATGCATCTCAAGGACACGCGCGTCGATCCGGCCCTGAAGGGCTATGACCGCTATGCCGCCTTCTGCGAGCTCGGCGCCGGCGTAGTCGATCTGCCCGGCCTGGTCGATGTGCTACTCGATGCGAACTACGACGGCCTCGCGATCATCGAACTCGACGCGTCGCAGAAGACGGCCGAGCAGTCGACGCTGGAGAGCATCGCCTATGTCCGCGACACGCTCGGCCTCGTCCTGACGCCTGGGACGACCGCCGCATGAGCCCGGCGCCGGCACCCGAGACGGCTGCCGGCAAAGGCCGGGGCGCCTTCCTCCCGGGGCGCCCCGGCCGACCCGGCAGGCATGAACCCGACGGCGACGGGCTTGCCGCGGTGGCGATGATCCTGCCGGCCGGCATCCTGTTCGCGCTGTTCTATGTCTGGCCGTTTGCCAGCGGCTTCTGGCTGTCGCTGCACAGCTGGGACGGCTTCTCCCCGCCGGTCTTCATCGGCCTCGGCAACTATATCCGCCTCGCGGGCGACCGGCTCTTCCTCGGCGCGCTCGAGAACAACGTCATCTTCGTCATCGCCATCCTGATCCTCAAGAACGTGCTCGGCCTGTCACTGGCGTTGCTGCTCAACCGCGCGCTGGTCGGCCGCGCCTTCTTCCGCGCCGCGGCCTTCATCCCGGTGACGATGTCCTTCGTGGCCGTCGGCCTGCTCTGGTCGTGGATCTACAACCCCGTCTTCGGACTGCTGAATGCCGGGCTCGATCTGGTCGGCCTCGGCGTCCTCAAGCATTCCTGGCTCGGCGATGCCAATACCGCGCTCGGCGCAATCATCGTCGTTGATGTCTGGAAATGGCTCGGCTTCCATGGCGTCATCTATCTCGCGGGATTGCAGACCATTCCGGCCGAGCTTTATGAGAGCGCGACGATGGACGGCGCCGGGCGCTTCCGCCGCTTCTGGCATGTCACGCTGCCCCTGATCATGCCGATCGTGTTCATCAACGCGATCCTCGGCCTCTCCGGCGCCTTTGTGCGCAATTTCGACATCGTCTATGTGCTGACCAAGGGCGGGCCGAACCACGCCACCGAAGTGGCGCTGACCTATATGATGACCAAGGCGTTCCAGGACGGCGCCATGAGCTATGCCGCGGCCATGGGCTATGTCCTCTTCATGATCGTCGGCTTTGCCTGTGTCGGGCTGCTCGCCCTGATGCGGCGCCAGAGGCTTGCGCTGTGAGCGCCGCGCTCGCCCCCGCCGAAGCCGTCGACCGCTCCGGCAAGACGGTGACGTCGCTCGACCGGCTCGCCGCGCTCGGCTGGCGCGGCATCGGCGAACTCGGCCTCATCTATCTGGCGCTGCTCCTCGTGCTGGCGCAGACCATCTACCCGCTGTTCTGGGTCCTCGCCGGCTCGCTGAAGACGAAGCAGGAAATCATCACGAATGTCTGGGGCCCGCCCTCGGGCCTCGTGCTCTCCAACTATGCCGAAGCCTGGACCATGGCCGGCATGGGCATGCGGATCGCCAACAGCGTCGGCATCACCAGCGCGGCGCTCATGATCCTGGTGGCAGCGGCGACGCCCTGCGCCTATGCGATCGCGCGGCTCAAATTCCGCGGCCGCCATGTCGTGACGGCGATGATCGTCGCGGCGATGCTGGTGCCGCCGCAGGTGATGGCGATCCCGCTCTTCATGGTCGCCCGCGATCTCGGCCTCATCAACAACCGGCTCGGCATCGCGATCATTTATGCCGCGACCTCGCTGCCGCTGTCGGTGTTCATCCTGCGCAGCTTCTTCATGACGCTGCCCGCCGATCTCGAGGACGCGGCGCGGGTCGATGGCGCCTCGCGGCTCGCGATCCTGCTCCACATCATGCTGCCGCTGGTGCGGCCCGGCGTTGCGCTGGTGCTGATCTTCGGCTTCATCGAGATCTGGAACGATTTCTTCCTCGCCTTCCTGCTGCTGAGGAAGCCCGAACTCCAGACGATCCCGCTCGGGCTCGTCAGCTTCTTCCAGCAGTATGATTCGCTGTGGAACCTCTATTTCGCCGCTCTGATGATCACGACGCTGCCCGTGATCATCGTCTTTCTCCTGATGCAGAGGCAGTTCATCGCCGGGCTGACGGCCGGGGCGGTAAAGGGCTGACATGAACGACACGGTCATTGGCGTCGGTGTCATCGGCTGCGGCGAGATCGCCCAGCTGATGCACCTCCCCTATATCCAGGAACTCCCCGCCTTCAGGATCGCGGCGCTCTGCGACATCTCCGCCGGCGTGCTTGAGAAGCTCGGCGCGCACTACGGCGTCGATGCGCTCTATGCGGACTATCGGGCGCTCATCGCCGATCCCTCCGTCGATGCGGTCGTCGTCTGCACCTACGACCATGGCGACATCGTCAAGGCCGCCCTCGCTGCCGGAAAGCACGTCTTCGTCGAGAAGCCGCTCGCCTTCACGCCGGAGGAAGCAAGACCGATGGTCGAGCAGGCGGAGGCGAGCGGGCTCGTCGCCATGATCGGCTACATGAAGCTCTACGACCCCGGCTACGAGATCGGCCTCGAAAAGCTCAAGGGAATCGGCAAGCCGCGGTCTATCCATGTCCACGACTTCGCCGGCCGCTTCGATACCTATGGCGCGCTCTATACGCAGGTGAAGGCGACGGACCTTCCCGCCGACGTCATGGCGACGGCCCGTGCCGCCTCAGCGGCCCGGATCGAGACGGCGCTCGGCCCCGATCACGCCGGCTATGTCGGGCTTTACCTCCTGCTGCTGATGCTCGGCAGCCATGATCTCGCGGTCCTGCGCGGCGCCTTCGGCAGCGAGGGACAGGTGCGCTATGCCCAGCCCATCGGCGAGGACCAGCTTCTGGCGGTCCTCGACTTCGAGGGCGTCCCCTGCCTCATCGATATCGGCGTTGCCAAATACGAGTGGTGGGACGAGTTCCTGCATGTCCATGGCAACACGGACGAGGTGCGCGTGCAGTTCCAGAACCCCTATTGGCGCCATGCCTCGGCGGTGGTGACGGTGCGCGAGGCAGCCGAAAGCGGTGCGTCCGAGCGCGTGCTGCCCGGCATCCCGGATACGGCCTTCCGGCGCGAGTGGAAGCATTTCGCCGATTGCATCCTGAACGGCACGCCGGTGCGCACGCCGCTTTCAGGCGGCCTCGCCGACCTCGACCTCGCGGTCGCGATCATCAAGGCAATGCCGCCGAAGCGGGCCTGAACCCAAGGCGGCAAAGCGACCAGGGAGGTGACCTCATGAATCAGACGCCCGCGAAGCGGCAGAAGTTGATCCTCGACGTCGATACCGGAACGGACGACGCCGTCGCGATCATGCTCGCCGCGCTGCATCCGGCGCTCGAACTGGTCGCCTGCACGACGGTCAACGGAAACAGGACGATCGAGCAAACGACGGACAATACGCTCCGCGTGCTCGATCACATCGGCCGCGGCGATATCCCGGTCCATGCCGGGCTGAGCCGGCCGATCGCCCGGCTCGATTTCCCGATCCCCCGCGCCGAGCGGGATCCCGGCGTGCATTTCGTCGAGATGCCGCTGGCGCCCGCCCGCTCGCGCGTCCAGGCAACGGACGCGGTCGCGTTCCTGATCGAGACCTATCGCAACGCGACCGAAGAGATCGTGCTCGTTCCCGTCGGCCCGCTCTCCAACATCGCTTCGGCGCTGGCGCTCTATCCGAAGCTCGTCGACCTTGTGCCGGAAGTCGTGATCATGGGCGGCGGCCATGCCGTCACCAATGTGACCGCCTCGGCCGAGTTCAACATATGGGCCGATCCGGAAGCCGCAGCGCTCGTCTTCGCTGCCGGGTTCCGCAACCTGACGCTGGTGCCGCTCGATGCGACGCACAAGGCTGTCATCAGCCTCGACCAATGCCGGACCCTGCGCGCCAGCGGCCGGCCGGCGGCCGAGGCGGCAGCGATCTTCGTCGAGAAGCGAATCGAGGGCTATCGCGGCTACCAGAAGCTCGCCGACCAGGAGGCGGCGCCGATCCATGACGCGCTCTGCGTCCACCATCTCGTCGAGCGCGACGTGATCGAAACTGCGGATTACCACGTCGCGGTGGAAACCACGGGAACGCTCACGGTCGGCCGCACAGTGATCGACACCAATTTCCGCACCCGCAAGCCGCCCAATGCCAAGGTGGCAATGAATGCCGATACCGACCGCTTCGGCCGCTTCGTTGTCGACACGCTGACCCGAATTTGAAGGAGCCGCCATGCTCATCGCTCTCACCGGGTCGTCCGGACTACTCGGCCGCGCCATTGCCGAGGCCCTTCTCGCCGCCGGCCACACGGTCCGCGGCATCGATGCCGTGCCGCCCACCACGGCAGTGAGCAGCCATCTTCACGTCCACCTCGAAGATTTCGGCGCGACCGTGCAGGCGCTCGCCGGCGCCGATGCCGTGATCCATGCCGCAGCGATCCCGCGCCCGACGGGCCGCGTCGCCAGCGAGGTGTTCAGCGTCAACATGGCGCTCGCCTTCAACGTCGTCGAGGCGGCCGCGCTGCTCGGCATCCGCCGGGTCGTCTATGCCTCGTCCTTCTCGGTGCTCGGCTTCCCCTTCTTCGAGCGGCCGGTCGAGCTCGCCTTTCTTCCCATCGACGAGACCCATCCGCTCGCGCCGCAAGACGCCTATGCGCTGTCGAAGACGCTCGGCGAGGACATCGTCGAGGCGGCAGTGCGCCGGGGCCGGATCGATGCGATCAGCCTGCGCATGCCCTGGATCCAGAGCCCGGCCACCTTCATGAATGAAGTGGGCCCGCGACGGGCCAGCGCCGATTCCGGCCGCGACCTCTGGTCCTATATCGATGCGCGCGACGCGGCAGCGGGCTTCCTCGCTGCGGTCGAGGCGAAGACGGAGGGGCACCTGCGCTTCTTCCTCAGCGCCGCCGACACCTATAGCGAGACGCCGACGGCCGAACTCGTTCGCGCGGCCTTTCCCGCGGTCGTGCTCCGGCAGCCGCTCGCAGGCCATGCGAGCGTGATCGACACGGCGGCGGCGCGGGCGGCGCTCGGCTTCACGGCACGGTATTCCTGGCGCGACTATTGAGAGGCACGGACATGGCAGGCGGACGCTTCGACGGCAAGGTTGCGCTCATCACCGGGGGCGCAGGGGCGATCGGGCTCGCCGCCTGCCGCCGGTTCGCATCCGAGGGCGCCTCGATCGCGCTGATCGATCGCGATCCCGCGCGGATCGACCAGGCGGCGGGAGCACTACGCGCCGCCGGCGCCAACCTCTTCACGGCCGTGGCCGATGTCGGCGACGAAGAGGCTGTCTCCGCAGCGGTCGAGGCCAGCGTCGGCGCGCTCGGGCGGATCGATATCCTGTTCAACAATGCCGGCATTCCCGGCCGCGTCGCGCCGGTCCACGAACTCTCGGCCGCCGACTTCGACGAGATCGTGCGGATCAATCTCCGAGGTGTCTTCCTGGTGCAACGCTATGTGCTGCGCGCGATGATCGCGGCGAAGACGGCGGGCGCCGTCGTCAACATGGCCTCGTCGATGTCGGGATGGGACGTACTCGCCGGCGGCGCAGGCTATGCCTCGACCAAGCATGCCATTCTCGGCCTGACCAAGGTCGCAGCCTTCGACGTGGCGCGCTATGGCATCCGCGTCAACGCCGTCTGCCCCGGCGTGATCGAGACCCGGCTCGGCGTGCCGGCCGGTGACGAGGCCGAGTATGAACGCGGCATCGAGCGGTTCGCCAATCGGATCCCGCTGCGCCGCATCGGCCAGCCCGAGGACGTTGCAGCCGTCGTCGCCTTCCTCGCCTCGGACGACGCCCGCCATGTCACCGGCGCCGGCTGGCTGATCGATGGTGGCCAGACCATGCAGAGCTGGGCCAACGCTCCCGACGCCGACGCCTATCCGCTGGATCGCTAGAGCCGCTCCATCTGTTCGTCTTCACGCATTTGCTTCACGCGCAGCGGTATCCACTTCGCGCGAAAATGCTGAGGGCCGCCCTCAGGGCCGCAGCGCGAGCGCGTCAAACTCGGCCCAGGCGGCATCCGGGATCGCCGCGCCGAGCAGGTCGAGATTGCGCTGCATGCTGGAGGGCTTCGCCGTGCCGACGAGGACGGTGGCGACGACATCGCTCTTCATCGGGAACTCGATCGCGGCGGCGGCGAGCGAAACGCCGTGCCGCGCTGCGATGGCCTCCATTGCCTGGACGCGGCGGATGATGTCAGGCGAGGCGGGCTCGTAATCGAACGGCGCCCCCGGCGTCGCGCCGGTGGCAAGGATGCCGGAATTGAACACGCCGCCGATCACCAGCGAGGTTCCGGTCTCGCGGCAGCGGGCGTTGAGCTCCGTCTCGGCACTCCGGTCGAGCAGCGTGTAGCGGCCGGCCAGCAGGATGGCGTCGATCGGCGCCCGCGCCATCACCTCGAGGCAGACGTCGGTCTCGTTGACGCCGAGGCCGATCGCCTTGACCGTACCGGCCGACTTCAATTCCTCGAGCGCCTTCATGCCGCCATCCATCAGGTCGCGGAAATGGCGGGCATTTTCCTCGGCGCCATGCGTCAGGACGCCGATGTCATGGACATAGAGGATCTCGACCCGGTTGAGGCCGAGCCGCGCCAGGCTGAATTCGACCGAGCGCATGACGCCGTCATAGGAATAATCGTAGTCGGCGCGGAAGGGCAGCGGATCGACGAAGCCGTAATCCGGCACTTCGCTGTCCGGCACAGGCTGCAGCAGCCGGCCAACCTTGGTCGAGACGACATAGCTTTCGCGAGGCTTGTCGCGCAGGAAATCGCCGAGCCGCCGCTCCGAAAGGCCGTGGCCATAGCGCGGCGCCGTATCGAAATAGCGGACGCCGCCATCCCAGGCGCTCTGCAAGGTCGCCTCGGCCTCGCTGCGCGGGATGGCGCGATAGAGATTGCCGATACCGGCAGCGCCGAAGGAGAGCGTCGTCACCTCGAGATCGGTTCGGCCCAGGCGGCGCGTGTCCATGTCGTTCTCCTCCGCTGATGGATCGCTTCGATTTACAGATGAACGGATCATTCGTGAAGAGCCGGCATCGTCGCGGCCGCCCGGCAGCCGCCACGATCGGTCCGATTCGGCAACCTCATGCTCTCCAGCGATCAAAGAATTGGACGGGTGAGACGTTCCGACTTTCAATCGGCGATTCTTTGGAATTCTGTTCCTTACGGCAGGCGGGACGCTTGGCTAGCTTCAGGCCGCTCGTGTCCTTGCCGAAGGCTCCAAGCCGAAGCCGCGCGCGGCCCATTATTTTCCGAAGGGGATCATCGTGAAGAACAGCATCCGCGCGCTCGCCGCAGCGGCCGGCCTCGCCGGCGTCATCAGCGGCGTCGGTCTTGCCTCGGCGGCCGGCATCGCGGGCGCGCCAGCGCCGTTCGACCAGGGCGGTGTCAAGATCGCCGTCGTCAGCTTCCTCGGTTCGGGCGATTGGCTGCAGGCCTTCGAGGCCGGCGTGAAGCGCCAGGCCGAAGCCCTCGGCATCGACGCCAACATCTCGCAGGCACGCAACGACATCAATGCCGAGCGCGAGCTGATCCAGCAGGCGATCAATCTCGGCGTCAAGGGCATCATCATCAACAACGGCCAGCCCGAAGCGCTGAAGGACGTGGCGCAGGCCGCGCTCGACGCGGGCATCAAGGTCGTCGCCTACGACGTCAATCTCGACAATCCGAAGATCCCGCAGGTCGAGCAGTCGGATGCCGACATGGCCAAGCTGGTGCTCGGCCAGGCGGTCAAGGACAAGGGCGAGACCTTCGACGGCGGCGTCGTCTATGTCGCCGGCTTCGCGCCGCTCGACCGCCGCTATGCCGTCTGGAAGGACCTGACCAAGACCCATCCGGGCATCAAGGAAGTCGCGACCTGGGGTGTCGTCAACGACACCGTCGCCGCTTCGGTCGCCGACCAGACCAAGGCCGTGCTGCGCGCCAATCCGGCCATCTCGGTCGTGTTCACCCCTTGGGATGAATTTGCCCGCGGCGTGAAGCTCGCCATCGACGAGCTCGGTGTCGCCGACAAGGTCAAGATTTACGGCATCGACATCTCGACGTCGGACATCCAGGCAATCATCGAGCCCGGTAGCCCGTGGGTCGCGACTGCCGCGACCAACCCGGCCGTGGTCGGCGAGGCGTCGGTGCGTGCGCTCGCCCAGCTGATCGCCGGCCAGGACCCCGGCCACTCGATCCTGCTCAAGCCGGCCCTCGTGACGCAGAAGGAACTCGTCGACAACGGCATCAAGTCGTTCGAGGACCTGCAGGCCAAGGTGCCGAGCTTCAAGGACAGCGACGCCGCCAAGGCGCCGTGGATTCCCGAGCCGAAATAGCTCGGCCTTGATGTCCAGAGGCTGCTATCCCCGGCCTGTCCCCGGGGGTCCAGCCTTCCGGGCACGACGTCTCTGCATTGCCGGGTCACGCCCGGCAATGACTGTTTGAAGCCATCCGTCCTCGTGAAATGACCATGACCGACCTTCCCCGTCCCGATTTCGCCCGCAACATCCGCCTCATCGGCCATTCGGACCAGGGCGGGCGGCCGGATGCGCTGCAGGTCATGGTGCACCGCGGCTTCGCTTATGTGGCGCATCCGTGGTCGCGCGGCTTTTCGATCGTCGACGTGCGGGACCCTAAGAATCCGGGCGAGACCGTCTATGTCCCCTCGCCGCCCGAGACCTGGACCATCCACCTGCAGACGCATGACGACCTCTTGCTCGTCATTCATGCGCGCGATCTCTTTGCCGACGCCGCCTTCGCCGCGGACGAGCGCGTCTATTATACCCGCTCGGTCGGGGAGACCGTCGGCACCGCGACCGGAGGGGAACGAGCCCGGAGCTGGTCGGCCGGCATGGCGATCTATGATATCGCGACGCCGAACGCGCCAAGGCAGATCGGCTTCTTCCCGATCGAGGGCGTCGGCGTTCACCGCATCTGGTATGTCGGCGGCCGCTACGCCTATGTCTCGGCGCTGATCGACGGCTACAGCGACTATATCTTCGTCATCGTCGACCTCGCCGACCCGACGCGGCCGGTCGAGGCCGGGCGCTGGTGGATTCCGGGCATGCACACGGCCGGCGGCGAGACCCCGTCATGGCCCGAAGGACGTCGGTTCGCGCTGCATCATGCGCTGGTGGAAGGCGATACCGCCTATGCCTGCTGGCGCGACGGCGGGCTGACCATCCTCGACATCGCCGACAAGGCCGCGCCGAAGCTGATCGCCCATCGCAACTGGTCGCCGCCCTTTGGAGGCGGCACGCATTCGCCGCTGCCGCTGCCGGCACGCAACCTGCTCGTCGTTGCCGACGAGGCCGTGCTCGACCATGAAGAGGACGGCCGCAAGCCGGTCTGGATCTTCGATATCCGCGACCCTGCCAACCCCGTCTCGATCGCCACCCTGCCGGTCCCCGACGAGGCCGACTACACCGCCAAGGGCGGTCATTTCGGGCCGCATAACCTGCATGAGAACAGGCCGGGCAGCTACCAGTCGGACACGCTGATCTTCGCCACCTGGCAAAATGCCGGCATCCGCGTCTTCGACATCGCCGATCCCTACAGGCCGAAGGAGACCGGCGCGCTGGTTCCGGCCGCGCCGACACGGATGGTCGATGCGCGGGCGAACCGGCCGCGCGTGATCCAGTCGGCCGATCTCTTCGTCGATCCGAACGGCATCATCTACGCCACCGACTACAATGCCGGACTGTCGATCATGGAATATGAGGGCTGAAACCATGGTGCCGGCGCCCGCCCGCCTTGACGACCAGCCAGCGATTTCGGCGGGCTTCTCGGCGGATTTGTTGCCGATCCCCCTTGTCGGCAGCCGCGTTCCGGCGATAACTCCGCCGCCGGCTTACTCCGACCCCATTCACGGCTCCCGCTCTTGACCCAGTCCAACCCAGCCCCAGCCTTTGTCGTCGCCGTCTCGGGCATCGAGAAGGCGTTCGGGCCGACGCGCGCGCTCGCGGGTGCGGACCTCTCGGTGCGGCCGGGAGAAGTGGTCGCGCTGATGGGCGCCAACGGCGCCGGCAAGTCGACTCTCGTCAAGATCATATCGGGCTCGCTCGCCCCCGATCGCGGCACGCTCACCCTCAACGGGCGGCCCGCCCAATTCGCCAGCCCGCGCGAGGCGAAGGCCGCCGGCGTCGCGACCGTGCATCAGGCGACCGACCAGGCCGGCGCCGCCGGGTTGACCGTCGCCGAAAACCTGCTGCTCGACGAATTCTGCGGCCGCGGCCCGCTCATCGTCTCGTCGCGATCGATCCGCAAGCGCGCGGCGGCGGTCGCGAAAGCGCTCGATCTCGACCTGCCGCTCGATCGCGACTTTGCCGATCTCCGGCCTGCGGAACGCCAGCTGATCGCGATCGCCCGCGCCGTCGCGGCCAAGGCGTCGCTGCTGATCCTCGACGAGCCGACATCGAGCCTCTCCACCGCCGAGGCCGAGCGCCTCTTCACCATCATTCGCCGTCTGAAGGCCGGCGGCATGGCGATCCTCTATATTTCGCACCGGCTCGGCGATCTCGCCGCGATCGCCGATCGCGCCGTCGTGCTGCGCGGCGGCGTGGTGGTTGGCGAATTCGCCCGGCCGATCGACCTTTCCGCGGCCGTCACGGCGATGATCGGACGTCGGCTTGAAGCGCGGGCGCTCACCGGCAAGGCCTCGACGGCGCCGGCGATCCTCGCCATGCGCGGCGTGGAACTCGTCGCGGGCGCGCGGCCGTTCGATCTCGACCTCCGCTCCGGCGAGGTCGTCGCCATCACCGGCACGCTCGGCTCCGGCAAGAGCCGGCTGCTCAGGGCGCTGTTCGGGCTCGAGCATCTCGCGGCAGGGTCGGTGGTGCTCGACGGCACGCCCTGGCAGTCGACCGGACCGGCCGCCTCGATCGCCGGCGGCGTGTTCATGGTGGCCGAGGACCGCTGGGCGAGTTCGCTGCTGCCGCCGGAAACGCCGGGCGCCTCGATCGCCGGCACGATCGCGCTGCCCCATCTGAAGCGCTGGTTCCCGCTCGGTATTCTCGATACGGCGCGCGAACGCCAGATCGGCAACGAGGCGATCGGCCGCCTCGGCATCAAGGCGAAGAATGCCGACGACACGCTCGACCAGCTCTCTGGCGGCAACCAGCAGAAGGTGGTGCTGGCGCGTTGGCAGGCGGCGCCCTGCCGGCTGCTGTTGCTCGACGAGCCGTTCCAGGGCGTCGATGTCGGTGCCCGCGCCGATCTGATCGCCGCCATCCGCAACAGCCAGAGCGCCTCGGCGACGCTGATCGCGACCAGCGACACCGAGGAAGCGCTCGAAGTCGCCGACCGCATCCTTGTGATGCGCGACCATTCCCTTTTTGCTGCCGAAGACGGCGATACGGCGCTGGCGAGCATGATCGCCGGCGTCGAGGCCGCCGAGACCGGCACCCAACCATGATGATCGAAGCCCGATGACCGACCGCACTGCCACCGACGCCGGCGCCCCGCGCCGCAACGCCTTCGAACTGGCGCGGCGCTACGCGCTGTTCGTGCTCCTGGCGATCATGCTGGTCGGGTTCTGGCGCGCACAGCCGGCTTTCATCAATTCGGCCAACCTCTTCTCCATCCTGCAGGCGGTGTCGGTCGTCGCCATTCTCGGCGTCGGCGTCTCGATCACCATGTCGGCGGGTGGCTTCGATCTTTCGGTCGGCTCGGTCGCCGCCTCCTCGGTGATGGCGGCGAGCTATGCGATGGTCGTGCTGCAGATGAATGCCGGCGAGACCTTCGTGCTCGTGCTGGTGATGGGCGCGCTGATCGGGCTCGCCAACGGCCTCTTGATCGTCAAGGTCGGCGTTCCCGACCTGTTGGCGACGCTCTCGACCATGTTCCTGCTCGCCGGCCTGCAGCTCATCCCGACCGGCGGGCGCTCGATCACCGCCGGCATGATGCTGCCCGACGGCTCGACGGCCAAGGGCGCCTATGATCCGGCCTTCCTGATCCTCGGCCGCTCTCGCCTCTTCGACATCGTGCCGCTGCCGGTGATCGTCATGGCTGTTGTCGCCGTGCTCGCCTGGTTCCTGATGGAGCGCACGCGCTTCGGCCGCGTGTTCTATGCGATCGGCGGCAACGAGACCGCGGCCCATCTCGCGGGCGCGCCGACCAAGGCCTATCGCCTCTGGGCCTATGTCATCTCCGGCTCGCTGGCCTCGCTGGGCGGCCTGATCATCGCCTCGCGCGTCGGCCGCGGCGATGTTTCCGCCGGCGCCTCGCTCCTGCTCGACGCCGTCGCAGCCTCGCTGATCGGCTTCGCCGTGCTCGACAAGCGCCGCCCGCATGTGCTCGGTACGGTGCTCGGCGCGATCTTCGTCGGCGTGCTGCTGAACGGCCTGACGATGCTGAACGCGCCCTATTACACGCAGGACTTCGTCAAGGGTGTCGTCCTCGTCGGCGCGCTGGCGCTCACCTTCGGGCTCGGCAAGCGCCGGGCCTGACAAATAGGGGCGCCGGAGCGCCCCCTTGGCTTAGCCTTCCTTCACCGCCGCGACGATATCGGCCGGCGACTTGAAGCTCTGCGGCTCCAGCAGGAAGCGGCGGGCGAGGTGGATCGCCTTTGTCTCAAGAGGCGCGCGCTTCGCCGGATCGGCGATGCGCTCGAAATCGGCATTGTGGGCGAAGCCGAGGATGCGGCGGATGGTCTTGACGCCGGCATAGCCGATTGCGTCGGCGAAGATGCGATCGACGATGGCCTGATGCGCCTTGGCGAGCGCGTCTGCGTCGCCAAGGCCGGTGAACATCACCGGCGGATAGGCATCGCCGCGCGGTTCGGTCTTGAGGAGCGCCAGGAAGCGCGCCTGGAACGTGTCCCAGAACACCGGCACCTGACCCAGCACCCATTCCGCTTGCGCCGTGCGGTCGTCGGCATCCGTCGCGTGGCCGGGCTGGGCGATGGCGTTCATCACGAGATTGGCGATGAAGGCGCCGACATCGAAGCCGATCGGGCCGACAAAGGCGAATTCCGGGTCCATGACGCGGGTGTCGGTCTCGGTCACCATGACCGAGCCGCTGTGCAGATCGCCATGGATCAGCGCCTCGCCTTCGGTCAGGAACTTGCGGCCCCATTCGGCCACCACGACCTTGAGCGCCGAGTCGGCGCGGAAGGCGCGCGCGAGATCGTCGAGCTCGGGGCTTGTCCAGCGATTGCGCGGCGAGTTTCCAAGCGGGTCGGTGAACACGACCTCGGCGGTGATGCGGATCAGCGAGGTGTTGTGGGCGAAGGTCGCCGTCAGCGCCGCCTTCTCCTCGATCGTCGCGCCGAAATTCGACGTCGCGAAGGTCGAGCGCGCCGCGAATTCCGCGACGGCGGCGGCAGCGTTCGGATAGCGGTGGCCCTCGATCAGGCCGCGGCGCAGAATGATATGCGGGGAGAGCTTCTCCATCACCAGCGCGAACAGCGCGGGATCATAATGGTAGAACCGCGGCGTCAGCCCTTCGGAGAAAGGCGCCACGGCGCGGTAATAGGACTGCTCGAAGAAGGCGCGGTCCAGCGGCAGCGGCCAGCTCTCGCCGGCGGCGCGGACATAGGGCAGCGACTGCTTCACGCACAGCGCGCCATCGGGACCATCGACCAGGAAGACGAGGTTGAGATTGCCGTCGCCGACCTCGACGATCGACCAGTCGGCGGGGCGGCCACCGAGACGGGCGCGCAGATCCGGGAGCGCAGCCAGGAAATCACGCAGCGAGGCGTCGTCGAGGGCGTGGTAGCCGGCAGGCGTGGCAAGCGTCATGGAAGGGTCTCTCTCAACGCAAACATCGCCCCTCGCAAGCGAGGGACGATGTGGACGGATGTCGGATGGATCGGAGGCGCTGTTTACTTGAACGTCGCCTCGACCAGCTTGGCATAGTCGGCCTCGATGGCATCCAGCGCCTTGACGGTGTCGGAGCCGGCGCCGCCGAGCTTCTCGATATAGGCCTCGCCTTTCGGCTGCTTGTCCCATTCGTTGCCGATGAAGCGGGCCGTCGCCGTGCCGCTGTCGCTGATCTTCGGCTGCGGCGGGCCGAAAGCGGCCGCTGCCTTGGTGAGGGCGGCGAGGAAGGCGGCGTTGTCGAGCCCGCTATAGGGCTTGCCATCGTCGCCGACGACATTGAGGAAGATCTGGTCGTCGCCGAAGGCCGTGTAGCCGCCGCCGAGGCCCTTGTCGACCGAGGCCGCCTTCTCGAAGAAGGCCTGCGCCACAGTCGCGTCGAGGGTGTTGTCCGGGAACGTTACGACGACATAGCCGGTCTTGGCGCTGGCATCGTCGAGCCCGGAGACGAGTACACTGTACTGGCGGAAGACATAGCCGAGACCGGCGGCGAAGCGATCCGCCTCCGCGCTCGTCACCTCGGCCTCGGTCTGGAGCGAGGCATTGGTCTTCAGCTGGTAGCCGCCCGGCGTCACCTCGGTGTCGAGATCGTTCGAATCGATACCGATCGCATCGGCAATCTTCGGAACGATCTCCTCGAGCACCTTGCTGGCGAAGGCGGCGCGGTCGGCATAGCCGGCCGCTTCGAGCTTCGGCAGGTCGAAGCCGGCCGAGGGCGTCGCCTCATAGGAGATGAGATAGCTGTCCGGATCGTCGGCGAGCACCGGCCCGGCGGCGATGACGGTGAAGGCGGCCACGAGGGCCGCCTTGCTGGCGATGGAACGGAAAGTCGGGATCACGGAAACCCCCCTCGAGGTTTGACGTTACTGGACGGCCGGAATCCACGGCGCCGTTGCAGCGTCGCTCTTTCCGAAGGCCGGCAGCTTAGCGTTCAAATCCTCGACCGTCTTGATGCCGTTTGCACGAAGATCAGCCTGCGTGATCAGCACCGGCTTGACGACGATGTTGTGGCCCGGATCCTCACCGGCGATGAGCTTGGCGACGGCGCGCACCGAGACCTGGCCGACGACGGCCGGATTGGTGGCAGCGGTGGCGACCCAGGGGCTGCCCTCGGCCGCGATCTCGGTGATGTCGGCGGTCGAGACGTCGGCCGAGTAGATCTTGACCTTGCCGGAGATGCCGGCCTCGTCGGTGGCGAGCTTCACGCCGCGGGCGAATTCGTCATAGGGCGCGAATACGACCGTGATGTCGGGATTGGCCTGGAAGGCCGCCTTGGTCTGGTCGGCGGTCGAGGTGGCGGTGGTGTCGTTCACCGCGCCCCAGCGAGCCTTCTCGACGATGCCCGGATTGGCCTTCTTGACCTCTTCCCAGATCTCGTTGCGGCGATCGAGCGGCGCGAAGCCGGCGACATAGACATAGCCGGCGTTGAAGGCGGTGCCGTTGTCGGCGAGGGCCTGGCCGAGGGCGGCCTTGGCGAGCTCGTGGTCGCTCTGCTCGACCTGCGGGATCTTGGGATTGTCGAGATTGACGTCGAAGGCGACGACCTTGATGCCGGCATCGAGCGCCTTCTGGGCGACGTCCTTCAGCGCCTCGGGCTGGCCATGGTCGATGATGATGCCCTGGACGCCGAGATTGATCGCCTGCTCGACCTGCTCGCGCTGGGCGGCGGCGTCCTGGCGACCGGAGAAGATCTGGAGATCGATGCCGAGGGCCTTGGCCTGGGCCTCTGCACCGGCCTGATAGGCCTGGAAGAAGTCGCCGCCCGAAATGAAGGTGACGAGCGCGACCTTGACGCCGCCCTTGTCGAAGGGGGCCGGCGCTCCGGCGATGCCGTCGGCATGGGCCGAAAGAATGCTGCCGGCCAGAAGGGCGGCCCCGGCCAGCCCCGAAAGAAGACGCTTCATGGATGTTTCTCCCCGAATGGATTTGTCTTTGAGCCGGACCTTCGTGCGTTCCGTGCCATTCGAACGAACAGCCCAAGACAGGTGAAATCGCAATCGTTTTTTGATACAGCGGCCATATGGCGCCGTGGAACGAAGGATTTTCTCTTATCTGCGGCCTTAATGGGAAATTCCGCCTCCCCTCGCGGGCGCGCGGAGGTTTATCTGAAGCGGGTCGCGGCGTTTCCCCGTCTGGCCCCTCATGGAGTGCGTCTTCGTGTCCGCCGTTTCCTTCGATGCCGATCCGAACCTTGAAGCCGCCGCGGTCGCCGGGGTGATCGCCGCCGGGAGAGCCGCTGCCGCCCGGCACTGGGTTCCCGCGACGTCAGGCAATTTTTCGGTGCGGATCGACAAGGTGCATGTCGCGATCACGCGCTCGGGCGTCGACAAGGGCGCACTCACCGCCGCCGATATCCTGATCCAGCCGCTCGACGCACCGCTCCTGCCGCGCTCCTCGGCCGAGGCGCCGCTGCATCTCGCGCTCTATCGCCAGCATCCGGCGATCGGCGCGATCTTCCATGTCCATGCGCCGGCCTCGACGGTGCTTGCGCGGCTCGTCGGACCGGGCACGCTGCGGCTCACGGGCTGGGAGTTGCAGAAGGCCCTGCCGGGCATCACCTCTCACGAAGAAGCGGTCGACGTTCCGGTCTTCGCCAACGACCAGGACACCGAGCGCCTCGCGGCGCTGGTCGATGCGCGGCTTGCGGCGCCAGTCGACGGTGCCCGCCTCGCTCCCGGCTATCTTCTCGCCGGACACGGACTTTATGCCTGGGGCGCCTCGCCGAAAGAGGCTGCCCGCCATCTCGAAGCGCTCGAAACGCTGTTCGAATTCGAGCTTTCTTACCGGAGGTTCACGCCATGACGACGCTTACCATCTATGACGACAAGAAGCCGGACGTCGCTCTCGTCTCGACCAGCGACGACGCCGAGATCGGCCGCCTGCTCGGCGAGGTCGGCGTGCAGTTCGAGCGCTGGAAGGCCAGCGTCGAGCTGCCGAAGGACGCGACGCAGGAACAGGTCATCGCCGCCTACAAGGCCGAGGTGGATCGCCTGTCCGCCGCCGCCGGCTACCAGACCGTCGACGTGATCCGCATCACGCCGGACAATCCGAACAAGGACGCGCTGCGCGCCAAGTTCCTTGACGAACATATTCATGACGAGGACGAGGTTCGCTTCTTCGTCGAGGGTTCGGGCGCCTTCTACCTGCATCTCGGCGACAAGGTCTATCAGGTCGTCTGCACGCGCGATGATCTCCTCTCGGTTCCGGCCGGAACGCTGCACTGGTTCGACATGGGCCCGGAGCCCCGCTTCACCTGCATCCGTCTCTTCGTGACGCCGGATGGCTGGGTGGCGAAGTTCACCGGCGACCAGATCTCGGCCAGCATCCCGCGCTTCGGCGAGAAGGTCGCGGCCTAAGGTCGAGACGCCTTCATCCTGCCCTCTCCCGCCAGCGGGAGAGGGCCTTGCCTCACATCGACCCCCGCCACGATCCGAACAATCCGGGCGGGATTGCCGCGAAAGTCGGCTTGCCTCCCGGCGAGATCATGCGACTCTGGCGCCCCTTCGCAATCCGACCGGGCCGCATGCATGACACGAGAACTTCTCCACAGCGCAACCTTGATGACGGTCGACGGAGATGACCGGGTCATCGCCGATGGCTGGCTCGCCATCGAGGACGGCCGCATTGCCGGGCTTGGCGATGCCGCCGACCGGCCTGATGCGGCAGGCTTCGACCGTGTGACCGATCTTTCCGGCCATCTGCTGATGCCCGGCCTCGTCAATGCGCACACCCACAGCGTCATGGTGCTGTTCCGCGGTCATGCCGAGGGTCATAGCCTGCTGACGATGGAAGGCTGGTACAACACGATCCGCGAGCCCGAACTCGCCATGATCGCCGAGGATGTGGCGCCGGCCGTCGCGCTCTCCTGCGCGGAGATGGCGCTCTCGGGAACGACGACCTTCTGCGACCAGTATTTCTTCGCCGAAGAGATCGCGGGCGCCGCCGGCAAGGCTGGGCTTCGCGCCGTCGTCGCCTATGGCATCGTCCAGCTCGGCGACGAGGTCCGCGGCGCCGAGGAACTGGCCAAGGCGACCGCCTTCGTCGAGGGTCAGCGCTCGGCCGACGGACGGATCGTGCCCTGGTTCGGCCCGCATGCGCCTTATGTCGACAATTCCGAAGCTCTGCTCGCCGAGGAAGTGAAGGTCGCGAACCGGCTCGGCTGCGGCATCCACCTGCACATGGCCTGCGGCCCGGAAGATAATGAGGAGACGCTGGCGCGCTACGGCACCACCGCCTCGGTGGCGCTCGAAAAGGCCGGCTTCTTCGACGGGCGCATCCACGCCGCCCATTGCCTCGACCTGTCCGACGACGACATCGCCGTCTTCGCCCGCGCCGAAGCCGCCTCGGTGGCGCATTGCGCCTCGGCGGGCCTCCGCTCGGGCCGCGCGGCGATCTGCCCGGTCGTGCCGCTCCGTCGCGCCGGCGTCACCGTGGCGCTCGGCACGGACAATGTCGCCGCCAACAACAGCTACGACATGGTGGCGGAAATGCGCATCGCCGGGCTCGTCGCCTCACATCGCGAACGAAGCGCGCAGCCGATATCCTCGCGCGAACTGGTGCGCATGGCGACGATCGACGGCGCCCGGGCGCTCGGCATCGACCATGAGATCGGCAGCCTCGAGCCCGGCAAGGCGGCCGATCTCGTCGCCATTGACTTGACCGGCCCCGGCTATTCGCCGACGCCCGACATTGCGACGCTCCTGGTCTATTCCGGCTCCGGCCGCGATACCCGCCATGTCTGGGTGGCCGGCGAACGCATCGTCGATGATCGCCGGCTGACCCGGCGCGCGCTTGCCGATATCCGCGCCGATTATACCGAAGCCTACGACATCTTCTGGCGCCGCGTCGCTGCGCAGCGTGCGGCGGCATGACCCGCAGTCCGACAGAGGCCGAAACCATGACCCGAAAGCTGCTGGTCGATACCGATGGCGGGACCGACGACGCACTTGCCCTGGCGCTGCTCGTCGCGCTCGGCCGCGCGCCCGACTACGTCACCACCGTCTTCGGCAATGTCGGGCTCGACCAGGCGACCGACAACATCCTGGCGACGCTGGCCATCCTCGGCTCGGCGGCGCCCGTCCATGCCGGGGCCGAACGGCCGCTGATCGGTGCCGCGATCGACGCCGCCGACATCCATGGCGCCGACGGGCTCGGCGGCGCGCCACGTCCTGCAAAGGTCGCAAGCATCGTTTCGCGCAACGGCGTCGACTTCTTGCGCGCGACGCTGCGCGAGGCGGCACGGGCCGAGGCGCCGATCGACATCCTCGCGCTCGGGCCTCTGACCAACCTCGCCCTCGCCTTCCGGGCCGAGCCGGCGATCGCCGCCGGCTTGCATGAACTCGTCATCATGGGCGGCACCTGCTTCGGCCGCGGCAATGTGACGGGCGCTGCCGAATTCAACATCCTCGCCGATCCCGAGGCGGCGGCGATCGTCTTGTCGCTGCCGCTGCCGACCGTGCTGGTGCCGTGGGAACCCTGCGTCGAGGCGGCGCTTTCCGGCGCCGATCTCGATGCGCTGTTCGCGCGCGCCGGCAGCGGGCCGCGGCAGGATTTCCTCGGCGCTCTGGTGGCGCAGCTCCGCCGCGTCTCGATTTCCTATGGCGAGGGCGACCGGCTGTCTCCGGCCGATCCGCTCGCGGCCGCCGTGCTGATCGAGCGCAGCATCGCCGTGAAGGCCCTCCGCTGCGGCGTCGCGGTCGAATGTGGCGGCACCTATGCGCGCGGCGCGACGATCCTCGACCTTCCCGGCACATGGAAACTGCCGCCGATCGACACTGTCGAGCATGTCGATCCCGCCGCGTTCAAGGCGCTGTTCGAGCGCGCCATCGCCGTGCCCGCCGGCGCCTGAACGCCACGACTGAACACAGAAACGGAAGAAGGACGAGGAACGATGTCGCGCAAGAAGGTGCTGCTGGTCGGTGAGAGCTGGGTGACCAGCGCCACGCATTACAAGGGTTTCGACCAGTTCGGCAGCGTCACCTTCCATCTCGGCGCCGAGCCGCTGGTGAAGGTGCTGAAGGACAGCGAATTCGAGCTAACCTACATGCCCTCGCACCAGGCGGTGAACGAGCTGCCCTTCACGCTCGAAGGGCTGCAGGCTTACGACGCGATCATGCTGTCGGATATCGGCGCCAACTCGATCCTGCTGCACCCCGATGTCTGGCTGCATGGCAAGCCGGTGCCGAACCGGATCAAGCTGATCCGCGACTATGCCAAGGCCGGCGGCGGTCTCGTGATGATCGGCGGCTACCTGACCTTTCAGGGCATCGACGGACGCGGCCGCTGGCATCGCACCGCCGTCGAGGAAGCTTTGCCGGTGACCTGCCTGCCCTATGACGACCGGATCGAGGTGCCGGAAGGCTTCCGCGCCGAGATAGTCGGCGATGCCGCGCATCCGGTGCTGGCCGGGCTTGGCGGCGAATGGCCGCTGCTGCTCGGCGCCAACGAGGTCAAGCTCAAGGAGGGGTCCGACGTCACGCTGCTGGCGCGGCTGCCCGAAAGCGAGGGCGGCCATCCGCTTCTGGTCGCGGGCACCTTCGGCGCAGGCCGCACGATCGCGTGGACTTCGGACATCGGACCGCACTGGCTGCCGACGCCCTTCGTCGACTGGCCCGGCTATGCGACGCTGTGGAAGAACATCCTCGCCTATGTGACGAAGACCGTCTGACCGCCTCGTCAAAAAGGCGCCCCGCAGGACGGGGCGCCTCTTTTCACGCCAGTCACTTCGGGGCGATCAGCCGGCCAGAAGGCCGACGCCGGCCAGGGCCGCAAGTCCGCCGACGATGCGGGCGAGCGACAGGCCGCGACGCGATCCCAGCATGCCGACCAGAAAGCCGAGGCCGAGACCGGCCGCATGCAGCAATGCCGTCGCCAGCATGAAGCCGGCCGCGTAGCTCAGTCCGCCGGCATTTTCCGGCATTTCAGCGCCGTGCGCGAAGCCATGGAAGACCGCGAACAGGCCGACGACACCCATGGCCAGCGCAACGGGGACCTTGACGTTGAAGGCGACGGCCGCGCCCAGAACGACCACCGAAAGGCCGATGCCGATCTCGACAGCCGGCAGCGCGAAACCGGCCATGCCCAGCGCTCCACCGGTCGCCATCATGGCGACGAATGCGGCGGGAACCAGCAGGCGCGCCCGGCCACCGAGCTGGAACGCGAACAGGCCAACCAGCACCATCGCCAGGATATGGTCGGTCCCGGTCAGCGGATGGGCAAAGCCATGGGCGAAGCCACTGGCGCCGTCATGACCGGGATGAGCCAGCGCCAGGGTGGGCGCCAGCGCCAGCGGAAGGGCAAGTGCAAGACGTCGGATAGCCGAGCCGCGCATGGGATTCAGGTCCTCGCAATGCCGGCCCGCCAGCGGGGCCGCTGGCCTGATTGTAGGCACATCGACGCATTGCTGAAAATACAGAATGCGAGGCACCCTCTGCATACACGTCGCGTCGCTGCGCATGCACATCCGCGGCTCACAATATCCAACAGGCCGGCGCCAGCCGCACAACGAATGTCCGTGGGCGGTGTAGATTTTGAGCTTGCACAGAAAATACGCCGACCTAGGATCAATCGGCCCATCGGGCGCGGACCAGCGCGGACAGAGCTGCTGCGGAACGAATCGGGGTCGTTTTTTCCAATAACGTGACGTGATCAGCCGTCACAGCCAGTCGGCAGGGAGACTAGTTCGATGACGAAGATGATGAAGGCGCTGGCGCAGGGCGCGGCGGCGTTGACGATGGCGGCGGGCCTCGGCTCGGTCGCGGCTCCGGCCAACGCGCAGACCACCTACACCAAGGACAACCCGCTCAAGGTCGCCCTGGTCCTCAACGGCACCCTCGGCGACAAGGCATTCTTCGACTCGGCGCAGGAAGGCATGACCCGCGCCATGAAGGACCTTCCGGTTACCGTCAAGACGATCGAGGCCGGCTATAATCGCGCAAGCTGGGAGCCGGCCCTGGCCGACGCGGCCGATGGTGATTACGACGTGATCATCGCCGGCACGTTCGATATGGCCGATCCGATGGCGCAGGTTGCCCCCGATCATCCGGACAAGAAGTTCGTCTATTTCGACAATGTGATGGACTATTCGAAGGGCTTCTCGAACGTGCTCTCGGTCCAGTACCGCACGTCGACGGCCGCCTATCTCGCCGGCTATGCCGCCGCCAGCGCATCGAAGACCGGCACGCTCGGCCAGATCCTCGGCACCGAAGGTTCCGTGATCCTCGAATTCGTCGTCGGCTTCGAACAGGGCGCCAAGGCTGCCAAGCCCGACATCAAGCTGCTGCGCGCGACGGTCAATTCGGCCAATCCGTTCAGCGACCCGGCCAAGGGCAAGGAACTCGCCCTCGCTCAGATTCAGCAGGGCGCTGACGTGATCTTCCCGATCGCCGGCGGCACCGGCATCGGCGCGCTGCAGGCGGCGCGCGACTCCAAGGTCATGGCCATCGGCGTCGATGCCGACCAGGCGACGATCTTCTCGGCGACCGACGAAGCCCAGGCCGACGTGATCATCACCTCGGTCGAAAAGCGCGTCGGCGATTCGCTCTTCGTGATCCTGAAGCAGACCGTTGACGGAACGGCCAAGTATGGCACGGCCTCGACCCTCGGCCTGCAGGAAGGTTCGACGGGCATCTCGAAGAACAAGTGGTACGAAGGCTTCCTGTCCGCCGACGTCCGCGCCAAGATCGATCAGGCCGAGAAGGACATCATCTCCGGCAAGATCAAGGTCGACACGACCATGCAGTAAGGCCTTTCGCCGCCCCGCCGGTTTTCGCCGGCGGGGCGGCGATTTCGTGATCGCCGCGCGTCCGCGCCGGACTGCGCCCAGACCAACAACCATCTTGGCCGGCATGACCCCTTTTCTCCAAGCGATCGGCATCGACAAGACCTATCCGGGCGGCGTTCATGCCAATAAAGGCATCGACCTCTCGGTAGCACACAGCACCGTCCATGCCGTTGTCGGCGAGAATGGCGCGGGCAAGTCGACGCTGATGAAGATCCTGTTCGGGGTCGAGCAGCCGAATGCCGGTGAAATCCGCCTCGAAGGCACCCCGATCACACTGCCCTCGCCGCGCGCAGCCATCGCTGCCGGCATCGGCATGGTGTTTCAGCATTTTTCTCTCGTCCCCTCCTTCACGGTGGCCGAGAATGTCGTCCTCGGCGTCGAGCCGCGCGCCGGGCTGAAGCTCGATCGCAAGAAAGCATCGGAAACGGTGCGCGAGCTCGCTGAGCGCTTTAGATTGCCCGTCGATGTCGACGTGCCCGTCGAGCAGTTGCCCGTCGGCCAGCAGCAGCGCGTCGAGATACTCAAGGCGCTCTATCGCGACGCGAAGCTGCTCATTCTCGACGAGCCGACCGCCGTTCTGGCGCCGCAGGAAGTGGTGGAGCTTTTCGCCGCCGTCCGCTCACTCACCTCGCAGGGTCGCACGATCCTGTTCATTGCCCACAAGCTGCCGGAAGTGCTGGAGATCTCGGACACGATTTCCGTGATGCGCGGCGGCAAGATGGTCGGCACGGTCGAGGCCAAGGACGCGACCGAGAAGAGCCTTGCCCGGATGATGGTCGGCCGCGATGTCGCGCTGAAGATCAACCGCGCCGCGCCCGGAATTCCGCATACGCATCTTTGCCGCATCTCGGAATTGACCGTGAAGAACGATCACGGCCTCAATGCGGTCTCGGACGTCAACCTCATCCTGCGGACCGGCGAGATCGTCGGCATCGCCGGTGTCGAAGGCAACGGCCAGAGCGAGCTCTTCGATGCCATCGGCGGGCTGAGGCCGATCGCGAGCGGATCAGTCGAGCTTGGGACGACGGACATCACCAATATCAGCGTGCTCGAGCGCCGCGCCGCTGGCATGGCCAACATCCCCGAGGACCGCATCGCAACCGGAAGCGCCGGGGGCGCGACGGTCGCTGAGAATATCGTTGCGACCGAATTGACCGACCCGCGTTTCGTGCGCCGCGGCCTGCTCGATCTGAAGAGCATCCGCGCCCACGCCGTAAAGCTGATCGAGAAGTTCAATGTCCGTGTCCAGGGACCGGAATCGGCAATCGGGACGCTTTCGGGCGGCAATATGCAGAAGGTTGTCGTCGCCCGTGAGTTGTCGTCGGAGCCGAGCCTGCTGCTGGTGTCGCATCCCACGCGCGGCGTTGATCTCGGCGCGACCGAATTCATCTGGCAGAGCATCGCCAAGGCGCGCGATGCCGGAGCCGCAGTGCTGCTGACATCGGCAGATCTGTCCGAGATCCTCGCTCTGGCGGACCGGATGATCGTTCTTTATCGCGGCCGTATCGTCGCGGCTTTCGTCAATTCGGAAGAGGTCACGCCGGAAGTGCTTGGTAGCTATATGCTTGGCTTTGCCGAACAATCGGCCGAAGAACGCAATGCGGCGCTCGCATGACACAGGGGCGCCTCATCCTCGCCGAGACCGGCCGCATCGTGATGGCAGCCGTCTTCGCGCTCGCCTGCACCTTGCTGATCATTTTCATGGCCTCGAAGACGCCTTGGGCGACCTTCGAGACATTTGTGACCTCGCCGCTCTCAAGCAAGCGCACGATCGGCATCTGGATCGACGACAGCGTCAAGCTGGCGCTCGCGGGCCTCGCATTCAGCCTCGTCTTCCAGGCACGGCAGTTCGCGCTCGGCGTTCAGGGCCAAGTCTATATCGGCGGCCTGTTCGCGACGCTCGTCGCCTTCTCTCCCGTCGGGACGACATGGCTGGCACTGCCGGTCGGTATTCTCGCCGCGATGATCGGCGGCGCCGCCATGGGCTTCATTCCCGGCTATGCGAAATCGAAGCTCGGCGCCAACGAGATCGTCTCGTCGCTGATGCTCAATTATATCGCCTATGACGTCTGCAACTATGTGCTGCGCGTCTATCTCGCTTCGCTGGAAAGCGGCCTGACCACCTCGGCGTCGTTTCCGCCGCAGTCGATCTATCCGGCCTTCATTCCGCGCACCCGCGTCGATTTCGGCATCGTCGTTGCGCTGGTCACGACCCTGGTGGTGTGGTTCCTGCTATATCGAACCGCCTGGGGCCTGAAGCTGCGCCTCACCGGCCACAATGCTCGCTTTGCCGCCTATTCCGGCATCCGCTCGAGCTTCATCATGGTGAGCGCGATGACGGCGGCCGGCGCCATCGGCGGCCTGCTCGGCGCGGTGTTCGTTCAGGGTACCGCCTATGGCAAGCTCTCGATCGGCTTCGAGGCCGGCATGGCGTTCGAAGGCATCCTGATCACGATCGTCGCCCGCAATCGGCCCCTGGCCATCCCCTTCGTGGCGCTCGGCTACGGCTATCTCCGCCAAGGCGCCGCGCTGATGAACTACCGCGCGGACGTCCCGGCCGAAGTCATCGGCATCGTGCAGGGTGTCGTCATCCTGCTGGTCGCGTCCTCCTTCACGGTTCCTGGCAAGGCGCTGCTCGCCCGCTTGATGGGGAACCGCACTGCTGCACTGCGGGCTTCATCATGAACGAGATCATTGCCACGATCCTGTCCGCGACCTTCGTCGCGGCGGTCATCCGCACCACGACGCCGATCCTGTTCGCGTCGCTGGGCGGCCTGCTCTCCGATCTCGTCGGATCGCTGAACGTCGCGCTCGAAGGCATCATGCTGATCGGAGCGCTGACGGCCGTGATCGTCTCCGCGCATGCGCCCTGGTATATCGGCGTTCTCGCAGGTCTCGCCGCCGGCGGCCTGCTCGGCGGCGTGATGGCGCTGTTCCACCTGCGCTTCAAGGCCGACATCGTCCTCGTCGGCTTCGCCATCAACATCATCGCGGCGGGCGGCACCGTCACCGTGCTGACCTATGCGACCGGCGGCGACAAGGGCACCTCGATCAACATTCCGTCGAAGGCCATCCCGGCGCTGGATCTGTCCTTCCTGGGCAATATCCCGGCCGTCGGACCCTTCCTCAGGGAGGTCTTTTCGGGCCATTCGTACCTGACCTGGCTCGCAGCCTTCATGGTCTATGCGATCTGGTACTTCCTCTACCGGACACCGGAAGGCCTTCGCTTCCGCGCCGTCGGCGAGTATCCGCCGGCCGCCGAAGCCGCGGGCATCTCGCCGAACCGGCTGCGGGCCTACGGCCTCATCGCGTCCGGCTGCCTTGCCGGCCTTGGTGGTGCACAGCTCGCAATGTTCTCCTTCGTCGGCTTCACGCGCGACATGACGGCGGGCCGCGGCTTCATCGCGCTCGGCGCGGTGCTGCTCGGCCGGCGGCATCCGATCGGCACGATGATCGCGGCGGTACTGTTTGGCTTCTTCGAGGCGCTGTCGATTGCGCTGCCAGGCATCCTGAAATGGATGCCGGGCGAACTGATCCACACGATCCCGTTCGTCGTGACGGTGCTGGCGCTGATGGTCACATCACGGAGGCGCGTCACGGCCTGAGCGGGCGGACGGCTTCAAGGCAAGGACGTCGAAGGCCGGGTTCGTCCCGGCCTTTGTCTTTTCGAGGCTGTGAGGATTGGGGCGAATCTGCAGAGGCAGGACCGTCGAGTCAGCCCTGCGGGAGCGGCCGAGTGGGCTCGTCGCACCGCAGCGGAGGTGGCTTTCGCAACGACAGAGGAAGTGGTGCCTCCGCGCCCTCTCCCCGCTGCGCGAGAGAGGGGGGAGGCCGAGCTGGCGCCTGCCAGCAGGCGCGCCAGCCCCAACTGCCTTCTTGCGTCAGCCCTTGACGGCGCCGACGGCGATGCCGCTGACGATCTGGCGCTGGAACACGACATAGATGACGACGATCGGCGCCGCGGCGAGCACGATACCGGCGGCGAGGAGCGGCACGTTTGTCGTGTACTCTCCGCGCAGCGCTGCGATCCCGACCATCAGCGTGCGACGGTCCTGCAGCACCAGCAGCGAGATCAACACGTCATTCCAGCAATAGAGCGTGTTGAGGATGCCGAGCGTCACGAGTGCCGGCTTCCCCAAGGGAATCATGATGTGCCACCAGACCTGCAGCAGGCCGGCACCGTCGATCTGCGCCGCCTCGAACAATTCGCGCGGCAGGCGGGCGTAGAAAGCCGTCATGAGATAGACGCTGAAGGGCAGGAAGAAGGCCGTATAGGCGACGATCAGGCCGATACGGGTGTTGAGCAGATCGAGCGTGATCATGGTGCGATAGAACGGCACCAGGACGACCTGCACCGGGATCATCAGAGAGATCAAGATGATGGTGAAGACAAGCTTCGAGCCGCGGAAGCGCAGGATGGCGAGCGCATAGCCAGTGAGCGAGGACACGACCAGCAACGTCAAAACCGCACCGATGGTCACCGTCAGCGAGTTCAGGAAATAGTCGGAAAGATGCGCCTGGTTCCAGGCCTGCGCGAAATTGGCGAGCGAGGGGTCGCGGGCAAGGCCGAACCGGTCGAGCACATAGCCCTTGCGCGTCTTCAACGCCGCATTGATGGCGAAGAACATCGGATAGACGGCAGAGAGCGCGAGCAGGGCCATCGGGATCGACACGATCCAGAGCAGGCGCTTCTCCCGTGTCTTTACGGCAGCCATGGCGTCCTCAGAGATTGGCGTTTCTGGACATGATGCGGATCTGCACAGCGGCGAGGCCGCCCATCAGCACGAAAAGGACGACCGAGATCGCGCTGGCATAACCGGGTCTGTTCATCTTGCCCTGCTCAAGCCAGATGAGGAATTCAGGCAGTGTCGTCGCCGTGCCGGGGCCACCTGCAGTCAGCACATAGATGAGGCCGAACATAGAGGTCAGCATGCCGATCATGGTGACGACAGCGGCGAATTCGATGATCGGGCGCAGCGAGGGGATGACGATGTACCACCAGGTCTGGAGCAGTTTCGCTCCGTCGAGCTTTGCTGCCTCGAGCATGTCGCCCGGCACCGTCGAGAGCCCGGCGAGGAAGATCAGCAGCGTCATGCCGAAGGTCGACCAGAGCTGGACCGCGATGAGGCTCGCGAGCGCGGTCGAGGAATTGCCGAGCCAGTCGACAGCGGGCAGGCCAAACGCCTTCAGGCCGGCATTGAACGAGCCGTCATAGCGCAGGATCACGTTGAAGATCGCGCCGATGATGACGCTCGAAAGCACCGCCGGGAAGAAATAGACGGCGCGGAACAGCTTGCCGCCCGGAACGCCCTGGTGGATCAGGATGGCCAGCACCAGCGGCAGTCCGATCCAGATCGGCAGCGTTGCCAGCAGGATGAGGAGATTGGCGATGCTGTCGAGGAATGTCGCGTCCTTCGCCAGCGCCGCGTAATTGGCGAGACCGATGAAGTTCGGCGCCGCCATGCCGTTGTAGTCCGTGAAGGAATAGGCCATGCCCCAGACCAGCGGAACGATCCGGAACATCGCCACGAAGCCGAGCGCAGGCACCGTCAGCAGGAAGGCTACCAGTCCGGGACGATTGGAGAGCCAGCGGCGGCGCGGGGCTGGATAGGGTCCGGCCAGAGTCATCGTTGATCCTTCATGGCTGCGCTGGTCGTCGCGACACGGCCCGAGGGGCCGTGTCGCTCGCTGTATCCGCCGACGGAAGGCGGTGTCAGGGCTTGTTGGCGGCCTGGACGGCGTCGAGACGCTCGACCGCCTTGTCGACGCTGGTCTCGCCGGTCAGGAGCAGCTGGCTCTGGCGATGCCACTCCTCTTCGACGGCGGTCGGCAGGGCATTGTGCGCGACCGGCGCATTCGCGGCGAGCCAGCCGAGGATCGCCTTGGCCGAAGGACTCGTCACCTTGCTGGTGTCGACATTCTTGTTCGACGGAATGGCGCCCGCGGATTCGAAGAACAGTTGCATGTGCGGCTGGTCGGCGAAGCTCTTGGCGAAGGCGATGGCGAGATCCTGATTGGGCGAGAACTTCGTGACGGCATAGCCGATGCCGCCGGCGAACGGCATCTTCAGCGAACCGTCGCCGCCGCTGATCGGCGGCATGATGAACGCGCCGACCTTGTCGTCACCGAGGAACCCGCCGAACTCCTTCCAGTGCGCGACATCGGAGATCAGGCCGATCACGTTGGCGTTCTCGCCGCGCTCGAAGCTCTCATACTCGTCCATGAACATCGCGGTCGAGTTGGCGCCCTGCGCATACCAGCCGTCCTTGGCCGTATCGACCCACTTCTGGACGATCTGCTTGACCTCCGGGCTCGACCATTTCAGCTCACCCTTGTTCCAGGCCGCCACCTGATCGGCTGTCCAGCCATTGGCTGCGGTCGCGGACAGGAAGAAGTCGGCGCCGAAGCCTTCCTTGTTGCCGAGTGCAAACGGAGTGATCCCCGCCTTCTTCAGCGCCGCAGCCATGGTCTCGAGCTCGGCCCAGGTCTTCGGCGGCTTGTCCGCGTCGAGGCCGGCCTTGGCGTAGAGATCCTTGTTGTAATAGACGACGAAGCCCTGGATCGAGATCGGAACGGCATAGACCCCGCCGTCCTTGCCGGTGAATTCGCTCCAGCCAGCGAGATCGTTCTTGATCGGGGCGACGCTGTCGTCGAGCTTGACCAGCGCGTCGGTCCGCTCCTTGGTCGGCGTGCCGCCATGCAGCAGGACGACGTCCGGACCCTGCTTGGCGGAAATCGCCGTTCCGAGGACGGTATAATACTGGTCGTGCGGCTGCATCACATACTGGATCGTGACGCCGGGATGGCTCGCCTCGAAGTCGGTCTTCACCTTGCCGAAATAATCGGCGAGGGCCGGATCGCCCGACTTGAAGTCCCAGACCGTCAGCGTCGTGTCGGCCCGTGCGATGCCGACCGTGGCGATGAATGCCGCGGCGAGCATGGTTCCGGCGCGGAGCGCCCTTGTCATCGACGTCATTCGCATCTCCTCCGTTGCGAAATCAGGGTAGTGGCAGGTGGACCGCGCGCCGCCCTCCCGGCAGCGCCCGGCCGTCAATTGTCGAGGCGCGGATTATGCGGCGCCGGCGGCAGGTCGCCCGGAGCCAGCACGTCCGGGATTGCATGCTCGCGCCGCGCCGCCTCCGAGAGCACCAGGCCATGGCCCGGCCGCTCGGGGCGATAAGCATAGCCATCGCGGATCTCGATCGGCTCCTCGACGAGATGGTCGAAATTCTGGAACGAGTATTCGAGCCATTCGACCTCAGGCAGCGCGATCGCCATGTTGATGCCGATCTCCAGCACCGAATTGCCGAGACTGACCGGGATGCCATGCTCGGCGGCGAGCCAGCCGATGCGCATCACCTCGGAGACATGGCCGTGCACGTTGATCATGTCGGTGCCGCGCGCCTCCATCAGCGCGCGCTTGCCGGAGGCGTCGAAGTACTCGCCCGAATTGACCAGCGTGAACGGGCAGCCGGCGCGGATCATCTTCAGCCCTTCGAAATCGAAGCGCAGGCACGGATCCTCGATCCAAAGAATGTCGAAGCCGGCCCGATTGATGATGTTGAGCCGGCGGACTGCATCCTGCGGCGACCAGCCCTCATTGGCGTCGATCATGATCGCCTCGGGCTTGCCGACCGTCTTCACCAGGAGATCGAGGCGATGCAGGTCGCGCTCGATATCGGGATGGCCGACCTTGATCTTGAAGGCGGTGTAGCCAATCGAGGCGGCATGATCGAACAGGGCGCAGAAGGCTTCGTCCGAGAGATGATAATCGAGGCCGCTGGCATAGGCCTTGACCCGCTCCTTGGTGCCGCCGAGCAGCTTCCAGAGCGGGAGGCCGAGTTGCTTGGCCGAAAGGTCCCACAGCGCTTGGTCGACGCCCTCGCCAAAGGCGAGCGAAGCGCCGCGGATGTTGCCGCCGCGCGGGCGGCGGACCCGGTGGACCAGCGCCGCCGGCTCTTGCCCTTCGAGGCTCGGCCAGATCTCGGCGCGGAACAGCCGTTCGATCTCGACGAGCGCCGGCAGCGGGTTGAACAGCGAGAAGACGAAGCCGAGGCCGGTGAGCCCGGTGTCGGAAACGAGCTCCAGCGTCGCCACATGCGCATGCTCGATCCTGACCTGGCTGTCGCCGATCACGCGATCACGTGCGAACTGGAAACGGGTCAGTCGAAAATCGACAATGCGCATGATATGAGTCGCCTGATCCATCAATCGCGGGATTTGATATGCCACGCAGGCCATCTGATAGATCAGATGCAGACAGTTCGCAAGCCGCCCCGGAGCAGCCGGAATGGCCGGAGCGGGAAGGCACGACCGTCTCGCTGTCGGAGATCGCCTATGAGCGCATCCTGGAGATGCTGTTCGCGCGGCGGCTGCCGGCGGGCGCCTTCGTGTCGCAGAACGATCTCGTCGCCATCGTCGGCATCCCCGTGGCGCCGCTCCGCGATGCGCTGCGGGTGTTGCAGACCGAAGGCGTGCTGACGATCCATCCGCGCTCGGGCATCCGCTTCCTGAAGCCGGATTTCGAGTTCGCCCGCCACACCTACCAGTTCCGCGGCGTGCTCGAACGCCCGGCGGTGCGCGTCTTCGCCGAGATGGCCACGCCCCAGCGGCTCGCCGAGATCCGCGAGCGCCACGAGGCCTGCATCGCGCTGCTGGCCGCGACCGGCTTCACGGCGGAGGTTGCGAAGGAGGCTGTCGCCCTCGATGCGCTGCTGCATTTCGAGATCATCGGCGCATTGGGCAATCCGCTGATCTTCTCGACCTATCGCCGCGTCCACAATTATCTGCAACTGATCCGGCTCGACCGGACGCTGTCCGGCCCGATCGTTCTCAGGACCTTGCGCGAGCATCTCGACCTGCTCGACGCCTGCAGCGCCCGCGATCCGGACCGCGCCGAAACCTCGCTGCAGCTGCATTTCACGCAGGCGCTGCAGCGGACCATGGGCATTTTCTGAAAGGTAGGGACATGCAACGGATGGGCATGGTCATCGGCGTCAAGCCCGAGGCGATCGCGGCGTACAAGCGCCTGCACGCCGAGGGCTCGGCCCCGGTCAACGCGCTGCTCGCCGCCTGCGGCGTGCGCAACTATTCGATCTATCTGCGCGAGCCGGAAAACCTGCTGTTCGGATATTGGGAGTATCACGGCTCCGACTGGCCGTCCGACGCCGCGCGGCTCGGCGAGGAACCGGCCATCAAGGCCTGGCTCGCCCAGACAGACCCCTGCCAGCAGCCGCTCGCTTCAGCGAAAGCGGGCGAGTGGTGGGCGATGATGGAGGAAGTGTTCCATCTGGACTGAAGCGGAGCGCCCGTCGTCATTCGCCCGCCGCTCGACGCTTCGATGCCCCTCCCTTACCCTCCCCCGCTTCGCGGGAGAGGGGATGCCAGACGACTCGGCAACACAGATGAAGGCCGCGCCCTGGCCTCTCTCCCGCGCAGCGGGGAAGGGCTGGAGAGGGGGCCTGCTTCATCGGCCCGCCCGGACGCCTACTCCGCCGCCAGCAGTGCCCTGCCCTCGGTCGAGAGGTTGACGCCGGTGGCCGCATCGAAGGCATGGAGCCGTGACTGGTCGAAGGAAAGCCGCATCGGCGCGTCGATTTCCGTTGGCGTCAGCGCCGGCATGGTCGCCTTGAACAGGCAGTCGCCGGCCTTGAGCGTCACGATCTTCTCGACGCCGTGATTCTCGACGCCCCAGACGCGCGCCTCGATAGGCCCGGACGGATCGAGATGGACGTTCTCGGCGCGGATGCCGATGGTCAGCGGGCCGCTGGTGCGGCCGAGCCGGTCGCGCAGGATCGGCTCGACGACCAGTTCGATGGCGCCGGAAGGAATACGCAGCCGGTCGCCGAGGAGATCGGCGGCGATGAGGTTCATCGCCGGCGAGCCGACGAAGCCGGCGACATAGGTATCGCGCGGGTGGTGATAGATCTCGTAGGGCGTACCGACCTGCGCCAGGCGGCCATTGTTGAGCACGCCGACCTTGTCGCCCATCGACATGGCCTCGATCTGGTCATGCGTCACGAACAGGAAGGTGGCGCCGAGCTGCATCTGCAGGTTCTTGAGCTCGGTGCGCAGGGCTTCGCGCAGCTTCGCGTCGAGATTGGACAGCGGCTCGTCCATCAGGAAGATGCGCGGCGAACGGACGATGGCGCGGCCGATCGAGACGCGCTGCATCTCGCCGCCGGAGAGGCGATCGACCTTCCGGTCCAGCAGATGCTCGATGCGGAGCGTCTTGGCGGCCTTGGCGACGCGCTGGTCGATATCGGGCTGCGCCATGCGGCGGATGTTGGATTTCAGCGGAAATTCGAGGTTCTGCCGCACGGTGTAGCGCGGATAGAGCGAATATTGCTGCAGCACCAACGCGACGTCGCGCTCCGAGGCGCCCCATTCGCCGACATCGACACCGCCGATCTCGATCGTGCCGGCGCTCGGCTTTTCGAGGCCTGCGATGAGGCGGAGCGTCGTCGTCTTGCCGGCGCCGGTCGGGCCGAGCAGGACGAAGAACTGGCCGTCCTCGATCTCGATGTCGAGGTTCTCCAGCGCCTTGTGCGCGCCGAAGCTCTTGCTGATCCCGTTCAGACGGACATGGGCCATGTCACGCTCCCAGCCTGAGGCCGAGCGACTGCCCGGAACCGGTGTCGAAGAAATGCGTCTGCGCGGCGTCGAGGCGGGCGAAGACCGTGTCACCGGGCTTGCCGACGAAGCCCGAGGCGGTCCGCGCCCTGAGCACGCCGGAACCGACCCGGAGATCGACGATGTCATAGGCGCCGAGCGGCTCGATGATCTTCGCCTCGAGCGGCACGAAGCCCTCGCCCGGCTGGTGGGCGACGATGATACCTTCCGGGCGGATGCCGAGCGAGAGCCCGGCTTCACCCTTGCCGGTGCGGGCGACCGCCTCCGGCAGCGTGATCGGCACGCCGAAAGCCTCGCCGCCATCGCCAACGCGAAGATGAGCGCGGGCGCCTTCGGTCTCGAGCCGAGCGGCGGCGATGTTCATCACCGGGCTGCCGATGAACTGCGCGACGAAGAGATTGGCCGGGTTGCGATAGACCTCGATCGGCGTGCCGACCTGCTGCAGGATGCCTTCGTGCATGACCACGATGCGGTCGGCGAGCGACATCGCCTCGACCTGGTCATGCGTCACATAGACCGACGTCGCCTTGTTCTCGATGTGCAGCCGCTTCAGCTCGCTGCGCATGTCCTCGCGCAGCTTGGCATCGAGCGCGCCGATCGGCTCGTCCATGAGGATCGCCTTTGGACGGCGCACCAGCGCGCGGCCGATCGCCACCCGCTGCATGTCGCCGCCGGAAAGCGCCGACGGCCGCTTGTGCAGGAAGTGCTTGATATCGAGCGCTTCGGCGACGATGCGGACCTGCTTGTCGACCTCGGCCCGCCTGCCGCCGGCGGCCCGCAGCGGGAAGGCGATGTTCTCGAACACCGTCAGATGCGGATAGAGCGCGTAGAGCTGGAATACGAAGGCGATGTCGCGCTCGGACGCCTCGAGATCCTGCACCGGCTTGCCATCGATGCGGATCTCGCCCGAGGAGATATCCTCAAGGCCGGCGATGGCACGGAGCGTCGTCGTCTTGCCGCAGCCGGACGGGCCCAGCAACACGACGAATTCGCGATCTGCGATCGTGAGGTTCATGTCACGGATGACCTGAACCGCGCCGAAGAACTTCTGCACGTTCGAAAGGACGATCTCGGCCATGGGTCAGGCGTCCTTGCCGCTGGCGGCCGGCTTGGGCACATGCGCGGCGATGTTGAAGCCGACGAGGCCGGCGAGGATGATCGCGACGCTCCAGGAATGGAGGCCGAGATGCCAGGGCTGGCAGAGCGCGATGATGCCCCCGACCATCAGGGCGATCGACACCGGCTCGATATAGCGCGCCGAAAGTTCGCGGAAGTTCATGATCGTCCTCCCTATTTCCGGATCGCGCCGAAGGTGACGCCGCGCAGCAGATGACCCCGGAGCGCGAAGGTGAAGATCGCGACCGGCAGCAGGAACAGCGTCGTTCCTGCCGCAATGACCGTCCAATCCGGCAGGCCGGAGCCAAGCTGGGAGGGAATGAAGGGCGGCGCCGTCTGGGCGCGGCGGTTGGTCATGATCAGCGCGAAGGCATATTCGTTCCAGGCGGTGATGAAGCAGAACACCGCCGTCGCCGCGATGCCGGTCGCCGCCTCGGGCAGCACGATCTTGAAGAAGGCCTGCATGCGCGTGTAGCCGTCGACCAGCGCCGCCTCCTCATATTCCTTCGGGATCTCGTCCATGAATCCCTTCATGAGCCAGACCGAGAAGGAGAGGTTGAAGGCGATGTAGAGAATGATCAGGCCGACATGCGTGTCGGTGAGCCCGACGGCGCGATACATCAGGAACATCGGGATCGCGACGACGATCGGCGGCAGCATGCGCGTCGACAGGATGAAGAAGAGCAGGTCAGCCTCGCCCTTCACGCGGAAGCGCGAGAACCCATAGGCGGTGAAGGTGCCCATGCCCACGGCGAGCACCGTCGAGGTGATCGCGACGATCAGCGAGTTCATGAAGCGGCTCGGATAAGCGGAAGCCTGCACGCTGTCGCCGGTGCGCAGCACGCGCTCGCCATTGTCGAGGATGCGCTGCTCCCACCACGGCGCCGCCGCATAGGTCGCGGCGTCGACCGGCTTGTTCAACTGCACGCGCTTGACGAACAGCTTGATGAACGAGGTGATCTCGGGCTGGAACAGCACCGTCGGCGGCACCGTCGTCGCGAGCGCGCGCGGCTTGAACGCTGTCGATGTGATCCAGTAGATCGGTGCGAGGAAGACCAGCGTCGCCAGGAGGATGGCGACAATGGCAAGACGATTGACCGTGGCACGGCCGGACGACTGAACGGCGGCCATGCTAGCGCTCCTTCACCTTGTTGAGATACTTCACATAGATGTTGGTGATCGCCAGCACCATGATCAGGACGATGTAGGCGAGCGCGCAGGACTTGCCGGTGTCCCATTGCTGGAAGGCCAGCTTGTAGAGGCGGATGGCGATGACTTCCGTCGTCGGCTGCGTCGACATGATGTAGGCGATGTCGAAGGTCTTGAACGCCTCCATCGTGCGGAAGATCAGCGCGATCAGCAGCAGCGGCGCGACGAGCGGCAGCGTGATGCGGCGGAAGGTGTACCAGGCGCCGGCGCGGTCTATGGCGGCCGCCTCATAGAGATATTTCGGCACGGCCGAGAGACCGGCGAGCGAGAGCAGCATCACGAAGGGCGCCCACATCCAGATATCGGTGATCGCGATCGCGAACAGCGCCGCATCCGGATTGGACAGCCAGGCGAAGTCACCGAGGCCGAGCGCATAGTTGATGACGCCCCAGGACGGATCGTAGAGCAGCTTCCAGAACAGGCCGACCACGGCGGCCGACATCATCATCGGCAGAAGCAAGAGCGTGGTGACGAGGCCCTTCATCGGGAAGGTCCGGTTGAGCAGCAGCGCGAGGCCGAAGCCGACGATCATCTGGCCGCTGACCGACACGATCACGTATTTCGCCGTGATGGCGAAGTTCGACCAGATCTTCTCGTCCGAAAGCAGGTCGCGATAGTTCTGCAGCCCGACGAAATTGGCCGGCGCATTGGCCGAGGCACGGAAATCCGTGAAGGAATAGCCGAGCGAATAGATGAGCGGGAAGATGTTGAAGACGATCAGGAACAGGACCGTCGGAATGATGAAGAGATTCCGGATGCCGAGGTCGCTGAGACCGCTCCGTCTGGTCGGCCGCGTGGCCGTATCGATCGATGTGGCAAGACTTGTCACGCACCGCCTCCCGGGGTCGAGCAAAGACTATCCGGGGGCTTTCGCCCCCGGACATGATCGAATGCCGATCAGTTGTTGTAGCGGTTGTACTTGTTGAACGTGGCGGTCCAGTCCTTGACCGTCTTGTCCAGCGCCTCCTGCGCCGTGCCCTTGTCGCCGACGACATAGGGATAGATGTTCTGGTTCATCTGGTCGAGAATCTCGGCGTATTCCGGCGTCGCCCAGAAATCCTTGACCATGAACATCGTATCGTAGAACGCCTTGTTATACGGCGTAGCGTTCTGGAATTCCGGCGACTTCAGCACGGCCTGGCTGGCGGTATAGCCGCCGAGTTCGGCCCACTTCTTCTGGGTCTCGTCCTTGATGAACCATTCCAGGAACTTCATCGACGCTTCCTGCTTCTTGGAATAGGAAACGACGGAGATGCCCTGGCCGCCGAGCGCGGCGAAGCGCTTGCCGGTCGGGCCGGCCGGATTGGCGAAGAAGCCGGTGACCTCGGCATTCGGGTTGGTGGTCTTGTTCACCAGCGGCGGGAAGAAGGCGAAGAAGTTCATGCTCATCGCGGCCAGGCCTTCGGTGATGGCCTGATTATCCTCGATGAAGAACGTCTTGCCCCAGCCGGGCGGGGTGAACTTGTACAAATCCTTGTACATTTCGAGACCGGCGACGGCTTCCTTCGAATTGGTGATGCCGTCGACCTTGTAGGTCGCATAGTCGCCGAGTTCGCCGCCATAGGAGAAGATGGCGCTCTCGACGCCCATCGCCATGGCGTCATAGGAATTGTCGGTGTAGATCGCGACGCCGTATTTCTTCTGGTCGGGACGATAGAAGAACTCGGCGATGTCGCGGAGCTGGGCATAGGTCTGGGGAATGGCGAGTTCGTAGCCATATTTGGCCTTGAACGCGTCCTTCTCCTTCGGATCCTCGAACCAGTCCTTGCGATAGGCCCAGCCGACGGCGTCGCCCTCGAGCGGGATCGCCCAGTATTTGCCGCTGCCACCGGGATATTCGGCATAGTACTTGACCGTCGCCGGGGCCATGACGTCGTTCAACTTGTGCTTGTTGAAGAAGTCGGTCAGGTCGACATAGTGCCCCTGCGTTGCGCCGGCACCCAGCCACTGGCTGTCGCCGACGACCATGTCATAGGCGTCGCCCTTGGCGTTGAATTCCGTGAAGGCCTTGGTCTGGAAATCCGACCACGGCGTCGTCTCGACCGTAATCGTATCGCCGGATTCCTTGGCGTATTCGTTGACCAATTCCTGAAGATAGTTTGCCGGATCCCACTCGGCCCAGAAGATCGTCAGATCTTCGGCAGCAGCACTCGCAACGCCGACCAGCGTGAACCCCACGCCTGCCAGCAATCCAGTCAGGACTTTCCTCGACATTGCTCGTTTCCTCCCTGTTTCCCTCGGCTGCCTTTCGTCCGCGGAAGGTCGGCAGCATGCCTCACCGTGTTCCGGTCAGGCTCCCTTCTTGCGCGGTCTTCCTGCCCCCTTCGTTTCGGCCGGCGCGGGCATGGATGCTGCGGTCTCTCCCTCCGCAGCCTCCGCCATCGCCGCCCGGATCAATGCATGCGCGGCCCAACTTGCGACGTTCTCCGCTGCCGCGGCGTCGAGCCCCCAGATATCCTTCAGGATGATGATCGCTTCGATGCCGAACAGCAAAGACAGCGCCTGCGTCACCCTCTCGGCCTTCTCGCGGCCGATCTTCTCCGCCAGCGGCTCGACCGCGGCCTTGAGCAGGCCGCGCCGGTTGCCGCGAACGACGCGCGCCTCCGATCCGAGCGTCCCGGCGCGTCGGCGCTGCCACTGGTCAAGCGCCAGAAGCAGCGCGGCCCTGTGCGTCGCCTCGAACGCCTCCATCCGGTGATAGGCGAAGCCGAAAAGCGCGGCGACCCGCGCCTCAGCATCGTCGGCATCCTCCCCATCCGGCTCCCAGTCGAGGATCGGCCCCAGCGCCTCGTCGACAGCCGCCTGGATCATCGCCGCCTGGCTCGGAAAGTAGCGATAGGCCGTGGCGCGCGAGACCTCCGCCGCCTCGGCGACTTCCGACACCGATGGACTGCCCCCGCTCTGCATCAGACGGATCGCCGTATCCAGCATCAGCCGCTTCATGCGACCGCGCGGTCCCTTCTCGGCCTGGCGCCCCTGCTCTTGACCTGAGACTGACATGCCAATACGATACGCTCGTCTCAGATCATTTGCAACCGACCAATTCCGCCTTTCCGATGCCTGGGGAGACTTCGGACGGGCCATAACGCAAGCATTTCCAATAGCTTGATGCGTCGGGACGCCTGTTCCGGCACACCCTTCGCTCGGCCTGGGTGTCGCCTGGCGCCGGCGCTGCATGCACTGCGAGGACGAGGATGAGCCGCATCTACATCGTCGGCACGGCCGACACGAAGGGCGAAGAACTCGACTTCCTGAAAGGCGTGATCGAGGCGGCGGGGATGGCGGTCGTGCTCGTCGATGTCGGAACGCGCGAGGCGACGATCCGCGCCGACATTCCGGCGGCGAGCGTCGCGGCTCACCATCCGGACGGCGCTGGCGCGGTGCTCGGGCTCTCTGATCGCGGCGCCGCAGTCACGGCGATGGGCGAGGCTTTCGCGCGGTTCATCGCCAGCCGCGACGATGTCGGCGGGATCATCGGCATCGGCGGCGGCGGCGGCACCTCGATCATCACTGCCGGCATGCGCCAGCTCGCCGTCGGCCTGCCCAAGCTGATGGTCTCGACCCTCGCCTCGGGCGACGTCGCCCCCTATGTCGGCGTCTCCGACATCGTCATGATGCCCTCCGTCACCGATCTCGCCGGTCTCAACCGGATCAGCCGGCTGGTGCTGCAGAACGCGGCGCATGCGATCATCGGCATGGTGCGCTACCCGGCCGTCGAGACATCAGGCAAGCCGCCGATCGCGCTCACCATGTTCGGCGTGACCACCCCCTGTGTCACGCGCGCTGCCGAGCTGCTGCGCGCCGAGCATGACTGCCTCGTGTTCCATGCGACCGGGACAGGCGGCCGGGCGATGGAAAAGCTGGTCGACAGCGGCATGCTGGTCGGCGTCATCGATGTGACGACGACCGAGATCGCCGACCATCTCGTCGGCGGCGTCCTCTCGGCCGGACCCGACCGGCTCGGCGCGATCGCGCGCTCCGGACTTCCCTATGTCGGCTCTGCCGGGGCGCTCGACATGGTCAATTTCTGGGCCATCGACACCGTGCCGCAGGTCTTTCGCGGGCGGAACCTCTACAAGCACAATCCGAACATCACGCTGATGCGCACTACGCCGGAGGAAAACCGGTCGATGGGCGAATGGATCGGCGCGCGGCTGAATGCGATGGCGGGTCCGGTGCGTTTCCTCATTCCCGAACGTGGCCTGTCGGCGCTCGATATCGAGGGCGGCCCCTTCCACGACCCCGAGGCCGACGCCGCGCTGTTCGACGCGCTCGAACGCACCGTCGAGCAGACGGCGCATCGGCAACTGGTGCGCCTGCCGCTCCACATCAACGACCCGGACTTCGCCGCCGCGCTGGTCCGCAATTTCCACGACGTCTATCTGAACTGAAAGGAAGGCGGATGCCCTTCATTCCCCGCCGACAGATTCTCGACACCTTCAACGACATGGTGGCCCGCCGCATCCCGATCATCGGCGGCGGCGCCGGCACTGGCCTTTCGGCGAAATGCGAGGAAGCGGGCGGCATCGATCTCATCATCATCTACAATTCCGGCCGCTACCGGATGGCCGGGCGCGGCTCGGCAGCGGGCCTCCTTGCCTATGGCAATGCCAACGAGATCGTTAAGGACATGGCGCACGAGGTGCTGCCTGTCGTTAAGTCGACGCCGGTGCTCGCCGGCGTGAACGGCACTGACCCCTTCGTGCTGATGCCGCAATTCCTCGCCGAGCTGAAGGCCATGGGCTTTTCGGGCGTGCAGAACTTCCCGACGATCGGGCTGTTCGACGGCGTGATGCGGGCGAGCTTCGAGGAGACCGGCATGGGCTACGGCCTCGAGGTCGACATGATCCGGCAGGCGCATGAGCTCGACCTCCTGACCACGCCCTATGTGTTCAATCCCGACGAATCCCGCGCCATGGCCGAGGCGGGCGCCGACATCATCGTCGCGCATATGGGCGTCACCACCGGCGGCGCCATCGGCGCGACCTCGGCGAAATCGCTCGAGGACTGCGTCGGCGAGATCGACGCCATCGCCGCGGCCGCCCGCGCGGTCCGACCCGACATCATCATCCTCTGCCATGGCGGCCCGATCGCGATGCCGGAGGACGCCGGCTTCATCCTGAAGCACGCCGCGCATTGCCACGGCTTCTACGGCGCCTCGAGCATGGAGCGGCTGCCGGTGGAAGTAGCGCTGACGGCGCAGACACGCAGGTTCAAGGAGCTGGCCTTCTGAGCCGGCCGATGGAGGGAGAAGGATCAGCATGGCCGAGGGCAAGTTCGTCATCGCCGAGAAGACGCCCGAGGAGCGGCTCGACTGGGGCCGGCTCAAATGGATGAGCCATCCGCCGGCGACGGGCGCCGACCAGCTCACCGTGATCGACGTCACGCTTTCGCCGGGCAAGGGGCATGACTTCCACAAGCATCCCGACCAGGAGGAGGTGATCTATGTCACCGCCGGAACGGTCGAGCAGTGGGTCGGCCAGGAGAAGCGCCTGCTCGGGCCCGGCGATGCCGCCTTCATCCCGCCCGGCGTCGTCCATGCCTCCTTCAATGCCGGAAGCGGCGAGGCGCATGTGATCGCCATCCTCGGCCCCTGCATCGGCGTCAACGGCTATGTGTCCGTCGAGGTCGCCGGCGAGGCGCCATGGAAAGGTCTTCGCGGCGCATAGATGCTTTTCGCGTTGCCGCGGCCTTGGCGGCGATGACAGGATGACGATTGGGCGCCGACGGGGCGACAAGACCCTGCGGCGGCGAGAATGAGCGAGAGATCTGGGAGGATCCGATGCCGAACAACTATCCGAAGCTGCACAATGCCGCCTGGCCGGGCGTCGTTGGCAAGGGCGGGGGCAGCGAGCCGATCATCGCGCTCGACACCCTGCTGAAGCTCACCGCCAATGCCGAGGTCGACGGTGTCCATTTCGACGGCATCGACCTCTTCATCACCGCGCCGCATTTCGACATCGACAGCGACAAGGACGCGGTCAAGCGGATGACCGACCACATCGCGTCCTATGGACTCATGGTCGGTTCCTTCGTTGCGCCAATCTGGGGCGGAGCCGGCGGCGGCTCGGCGATGGGAACGGCGGACGAGCGCAAGCGCTTTCTCGAGCAGGTGCGCAAGGCCTGCGCCATCGGCCGGCAGATGCGCGATCTCGGCATCCGTCCGACCGGCGGCATCCGCATCGATTCCTCCGTCGGCGTCGAGGCCTGGGACAAGGACCCGCTCGGCAACAGCCGCCTGATCGCGCAGACCTTCTCGGAAGCCGCCGACATCGCCGAGGACCATGACGAATTCCTCGTGGCCGAGGGCGAGATCTGCTGGGGCGGCATGCATTCCTGGCGCGAGATGGTGCGGCTGCTTGAAATGGTCGATCGACCCGGTGTCGTCGGCTACCAGGCCGACATGGCCCATTCGATGCTTTATACGCTCGGCTACAACGCCGAGAACGACCGTATCCTGCCGAAGGACTTCGACTGGGCCGACACGGCAACCCTCGATGCCGCCTATCGCAAGGTCGCCGACGCACTGCGGCCGTGGACGATGGATTTCCACGTCGCGCAGAACGACGGCACGGTGTTCGGCTCGGGTGATCACGAGAAGACCGGCCGCCACTGCCAGGTCGACGATCCGAACGGCCGGCTCGATATTGCCAAGCATGCCGGCTACTGGCTGCGCGACCGCGAGGGCAATCTCACCAAGCGCATGCGCCACATCTGCTGGGACGGCTGCATGTTCCCGAATGCGGTGATGGAGAGCCAGGAAACCTGGAACAAGGTGCTCGGGGCCATGATCAAGGTCCGCGCGGCGCATGGCTGGCAGGAATAGCGGGTCTCCACCGCCGCGGCGACGCTGCGCCAGGTCAATGACGCCGGGCATCCGCCGCCGCGATGATCGCACCATCAATCAGGAAGCCGGCCGCCGCGCGCGACAAGCGCCGATTCGGCTTCACCGGGAGGTAACATGACGAAGACGCTGAATGTCGGCATGGTCGGCTATGGCTTCATGGCCCGCGCCCATTCCAATGCCTGGAGCAAGGTGTCGCATTTCTTCGACACCGGCTATCGGCCGGTGCTGAAGGCAGTCGCGGCGCGCAACACCGAAAAGGCCTCGGCCTTCGCCGCCAAATGGGGCTATGAGGCGGTGGAGAGCGATTGGCGGCGCCTGATCGAGCGGCCGGATATCGACGCGATCGACATCTGCACGCCCAATGACAGCCATGCCGAGATCGCCATCGCCGCCGCGAAGGCCGGCAAGATGGTGCTGTGCGAGAAGCCGCTCGCCCGCAGCGAGGCCGAGGGCATCCCGATGGTCGAGGCGGTCGAGGCTGCCGGCGTTCCCAACATGGTCTGGTACAATTATCGCCGCGTGCCGGCCGTCATGCTGGTGAAGCGGATGATCGACCAGGGCCTGCTCGGCCTCATCTATCACTACCGCGCCAAGTTCCTGCAGGATTGGACGATCTCGCCTGACGTGCCGCAGGGCGGCGCCGCGACCTGGCGGCTCGATGTCGACAGCGCCGGCTCGGGCGTCACCGGCGATCTGCTCGCGCATTGCCTCGACACCGCGATCTGGCTGAATGGCGGTATCGACAGCCTGACGGCGATGACCGAGACCTTCGTCAAGCAGCGCAAGGACGCGATCACCGGCACGATGCGCGATGTCGGCATCGACGACGCCGCGGCCGTGCTGACGCGCTTTGCCAACGGCTCGCTCGGGACGTTCGAATCGACCCGCTACGCCCGCGGCCACAAGGCGGCCTATACGCTGGAGATCAACGGCGAGAACGGATCGCTCGCCTGGGACCTGCACGATCTCAACCGCGTCGCCTGGTTCGATCATCGCACGCCCGGCGCGCTGCGCGGCTGGACCTCTATCCTCGTCACCGACGGCGAGCACCCCTATCTCGGCAAGTGGTGGGTGCCCGGCCTCATCATCGGCTACGAGCACTCCTTCGTGCATCAGGTCGCCGATTTCCTCGAGGGGCTGGCGCATGGCAAGCCGGCGGCGCCAACCTTCCGCGACGCGCTGGAGACGACACGGATCTGCGACGCGATCATCGCCTCCGGCCGCAGCGGCCAGTGGGTCGACCTCGCGGCGGGGGCGACGCCATGAGGTTCGGCTTCAACCTCCTGCTGTGGACGACTTATGTCGAGGACAGGCATCTCCCGATCGTCGACCGGCTGAAGGCGGCCGGCTATGACGGCGTCGAGGTGCCGATGTTCGCTGGCGATCCCGAGCATTACGCCTGGCTCGGCGCCCGCCTCCGCGATGCCGGCCTCAGCGCGACCGGGGTCGGGATCATGCCGGGCAATGGCAGGGATTCGATCTCGCCGGATCCGGCCGAGCGGGCCGGCGCCCTCGATCATCTCAAATGGCTCACCGACTGCACCGAGGCGCTCGGCGCGACCCTCGTCTGCGGCCCGCTGCACCAGACGCTCGGTCGCTTTACCGGCGCCGGCCCGACGCCCGAGGAGAAGGCGCATTGCGTCGAGGTGCACAAGGCCGCGGCGCGCTATGCAGCAAAGGCCGGCGTGAGCCTCTCCGTCGAGCCGCTCAACCGCTTCGAATGCTATTTCATGAACACGGCCGGCGCCGCCAAGGCGATCGTCGATGCCGTCGGCGAGCCGAATTACGGCTATCTCTACGACACGTTCCATTTCAACATCGAGGAGCGCGACCAAGCGCGCGCCATCCGCGACACCGCCGGCACCTTCAACCATGTCCACATCTCGGCCAATGACCGGGGCACGCCGGGACCGGGGCCGATCGATTTCGCCGCCGTCTTCAAGGCGCTGAAGTCCGTCGGCTATGACGGCTGGATGACCGTCGAGGCCTTCGGCTCGGCCCTCCCGGATCTCGCAGCGGCGACCCGCGTCTGGCGTCCGCTGTTCGACAAGCCCGAGGACGTCTACGAGGGCGCAATCAAACTGATGAAGGACGGCTGGGCGGCGGCCTAGATCCGTTGCTTCGGCCCCGCTGGAGAAGTGGAGCCTCTCTCTTACCCTCCCCCGCTCCGCGGGAGAGCGTCAAGGAGGGGGCGCTCACGCCCCAACACCTGGCGATCGGCCAGTTGCCTCGCACGCCTTCAATCGAAGCGAGACAGCCGCCGGCCTTTGTGCTTCGCTGGCGAAAAGACAACGACACCCCGGGAGGAACGACGCCATGCCTACCAGAAACGGTACTGCCCTCGTCACCGGAGCCTCGCGCGGGCTCGGCGCGGCAATCGCCAAGGGACTCGGCGCGGCTGGCTGGGCGGTTGCGGTCAATTATGCCCATGACGACGCCGGCGCAGCGGCGACCGTCGATGCGATCGAGGTCGCCGGCGGCCGCGCGGCCGCGTTCAAGTTCGACGTCACCGACAAGGCGAGCGTCCGCCACGGCATCACGGAGATCGAGCACCAGCTGGGGCCGATCGGCCTCATCGTCAACAACGCCACCGGCCCGCAGCCATTCAAGCCGATCGAGGAGCAGAGCTGGGACGATCATCTCGACCAGCTCCGCTTCTTCGTGAAGGCGCCGCTCTTGATCCTGCAATGCGTGCTGCCGGACTGGAAGGCGCGCCGCAGCGGCATCGTCGTCAATATCGGCAGCGAAGTCGTCGACATGGGCAATCCCGATTTCGGCCATTACGTCGCCGCCAAGGCAGCCATGGTCGGGCTGACGCGCTCCTGGGCCAATGAACTCGGCGGCGACGGCGTCCGCGTCAACCTGGTTGCGCCGGGCTTCATTCCGGTCGAGCGCCACGCGGAGACACGGGCCGAAGACCTCGACGCTTATCGTCGCCTAGTGCCGCTCGGCCATCAGGGCGTGCCGGAGGACATCGCGGCGATGGTGGTCTTCCTCGCCTCGCCCGGTGGCGGCTTCATCACCGGCCAGACCTTTGCCGTGAATGGCGGCCGGACGCTGGCGTGAGGATTGACGCGGGGCCGGCGATGGTCTCCAAGGCATGCTCCCATCTGGACAATGGAGTGCGCCATTGACGACCTCGTACCGGCTGCGCCAGCCAGCCCTGTTCGATTTGCCCGCGATCTATCGCATTTGCCTGAAGACGGCCGATTCCGGCGGTGATGCGACGGAGATCGAGGACGATCCGGATCAGCCGGGGCACATCTATGCCGGGCCTTATGTGGCGCTCGAGCCGGAGCACTCGGTGGTGCTCGACGGACCGGCCGGCGTTGCCGGCTTTGCCGTCGGCGCACTCGACACGGTCGCCTTCTATCATCGCATGGAGCGCGATTGGCTGCCGGCGCTGCGTGCGCGGACGCCGCATCCGGGCGACGACCCCAGCCTGTGGCGCGGCAGCGATCGTCGCCGGTGGCAGATCCACCAGCGACGCAGCGAACCCGCGGCCATGCTGGAGCGATACCCCTCGCATATTCACATCAACCTGCTGCCCGAGGCGCGCGGCGGCGGCTGGGGCCGGCGCGCGCTCGAGACCGTGCTGCAGCGCCTCGCCGACGCGGGATCGCCCGGCATGCATCTCGGTGTCGCGCGGATCAATCTGAATGCCCGCGCGTTCTACAAGGCTCTGGGGCTGGAGGAACTGCCCGGCCAGGGCGAGACCTCGGAAGGCCTCTATATGGTGAAGCGCTTCCGGCCCTGATCGGCCAGCCGGGGCAGGCTAGTTCGCCGCGGCCTCGGTGCGGAGCGCGGCGAGGAAGCTGACCAGCGTCCCGCCGGTTTCCGCGATCGGTCGGTCGTTCATGATCACGAGATCGGCCCGGAGTTCCCCGCGCCGCTCGGCCTCGCGGGCGAGCCGCTCCTCGATCGCGGCGCGCGTCTCGCGCCCGCGGGCCACGAGCCGCGCCGCCAGCACCTCCGGCGGCGCCGTCACCTCGATCACGACCACGCGGGCAAACCGGCTCCGCGCCAGCGGCAGCACGGCGCGCGAAAGATTACAGACGACATGGGCGCCGCTTCCGAGCGCGCCGAGGATCGAGGCTGGCAGCGCATAGCCGAGACCGTGCGCGCGCCAAGAGAGGGCGAAGCTGCCGGCAGCGTGACCCTCCTCGAAGCTCGCATCGTCGATCGTGTCGTGGTCCTCGAAGGCATTGGCCGGCCGCGTCACCAGCCGCCGGGCGAAGAGATAGTCGGGCCGGCCGGCGAGCGCGTCGCGCGCATAGGCGATCAACGTATCCTTGCCGGCCCCGCTCGGTCCGACGATCGCTACAAAAGTCCCGCTCACGATCCCTGTCCTGCGCCCGGTTGCAACGCCCTCATGCTCCGCTTCGGCGGCGCTCACGACACCCGCTGACCCTCGCGCCAGACCTGGCGCACGATCGGCGTCGTATCGACCAGATGGACGCGGACGAGGTCGGCCCGGAGACCTTCGGCAATGGCGCCGCGATCGCTGAGCCCCGTTGCCTTGGCCGGCGTCACGGTGACGGTGCGGATTGCGGTCGGAAGGTCGATCTCCGGAACGCGGCGCGGCAGTTCGAACGCCGACATCAGGAGGCTCGCCGGCACATAGTCGGACGAGAGGATGTCGAGCAGCCCGGCACGGGCCAGTTCCTCGGCGGCGATATTGCCGGAATGCGAGCCGCCGCGAACGATGTTGGGTCCGCCCATCATGACGACGATGCCGGCCTCGTGCAGCGCCTCGGCGGCTTCCATCGTGGTCGGGAATTCGGCCACGGCGACGCCTTCGCTCGCCGCTTCGGCTGCGTGAGCAGCGGTCGCGTCGTCATGGCTTGCGAGCACCACGCTGTTCGCAGCGGCTATGTCGATCAGTTTGGCACGGTTGATGGAGGCATAGAGCTCGTGCAATTCCAGCCGCTGGCGGACGAAATGCTCGGCCTGTGCCGCGGAGACCTCCTTGTTGCGGAGATAGAAGCGCCGCCATGTCTCGAGATCGCGGAACTGGCGCTGGCCGGGCGTGTGATCCATCAGCGACATGAGATGAACGGGATAGCGCGCGGTGAAAGCCTCGAGATGCTCGATCACGTCGGGCGTCGCGATCTCGCAGCGGATATGCGTGCGGTGGTCGACACGAAGATGCCCCGTCTGCCGCGCCTGCTCGATGCCGTCGGCGAGCGCCATCAGGTCGGCACCGATCGACTTCACGTCGATATCGGAGCCGGCCCGCAGCGAATCGAACACGGTGGTGATGCCGGAACTGGCGATCTGGGCATCATAGGCCATGACCGAGGCGAGCGCGTGCCAGCGCACATGCGGCCGCGGCGAGAAGTGGCTCTCGAGATGGTCGGTGTGCAGCTCGACGAGGCCGGGGACGACATGATCGCCCCCGACATCGAAGCCGCGTTCGGGCGCCGGGCCCTCGCCGATCTCGGCGATCAGGCCGTCCGAGATCGCCAGCCAGCCATTCTCGACGACACGATCGGGCAGGACAAGCCTCGCATTTTCAAGCACATAATGGCGCGGCTCGTTCATGGCTTGCTTGTCCCGTTCTGGTGGTCACGACGCGTCGCCCGGAGCGACGCGCCAACGCAGTCAAGATAAGGTCACGCCGCCTTGTCGGTGGCGAAGGCCGTCATGTCGACGATCCGGTCGGCCACGGCGTCGCGGACGTCCTCATCATGGAAGATGCCGACGATGGCGGCGCCGGCCTTCTTCTTTTCCTCGATGAGGCGGACGACGACGGCGCGGTTGACGGCATCGAGCGAAGCGGTCGGTTCGTCGAGGAGCAATAGCGGCCGATCGGCCGCAAGGCCACGGGCAATGTTGACCCGCTGCTGCTCGCCGCCGGAAAAAGTTCCGGGCGGCAGGCTCCAGAGCCGTTCGGGCACGTTGAGCAGCGTCAGCAGCCGCTCGGCCCGCGCCCAGGACTCGGCCTGGCTGGCGCCACCCTCGGCCGCCGCGGCGGCAACGATGTCGAGTGCCGAGACGCGGGGGATGACACGAAGGAACTGGCTGACATAGCCCATGACGCTGGCGCGGAGCGCCAGGATGCGGCGTGGCTCCGCCTTGGCGACGTCGATCGCCTCGGCGCGGTCGCGGACCAGGATCGTGCCAGTGTCGCAGCGGTAATTGCCGTAGATCATCTTGAGGATCGACGACTTGCCGGCGCCGGACGGGCCGCCGAGCACGACGCATTCGCCGGGCCGCGCCTCGAAGGCGACATTGTCGACGACGCGGATGCGCATGCCCTCGCGGAGATGCAGCGTGAAGCTCTTGGAAACGCCGGCAAGGCTGACGAGCGGCAAGCGGGCATCGAGATCGGAGGCGGCGGGAGCGGTCATGCTGCGAGCACCGAGGAAACGAGGAGCTGGGTATAGGCCTCGCGCGGATCGTCGAGCACCTGGTCGGTGAGGCCGGCCTCGATCACGCGGCCATGGCGCATGACCATGATCCGGTGCGACAGCAGCCGCGCCACGGCGAGATCATGCGTCACGATCACCACGGCGAGCCCCATCTCGGCGACGAGGCCGCGGACGAGATCGAGCAGGCGCGCCTGCACCGAGACATCGAGGCCCGAGGTCGGCTCGTCCATGAAGACGAGGCGCGGATGGGTTACGAGATTGCGCGCGATCTGTAGCCGTTGGCGCATGCCGCCGGAAAAATCGCGCGGCAAGTCGTCGATGCGATCGCTGTCGATCTCGACCCGGCCAAGCCAATCGGTCGCCGTGCCGCGGATGCGGCCATAATGGCGTTCGCCGACGGCCATCAGCCGCTCGCCGACATTGCCGCCGGCCGAAACGCTCATGCGCAGCCCCTCGCGCGCATCCTGGCGCACGAAGCCCCAGTCGGTGCGCAGCAGAAAGCGCCGCTCGGCCTCGCTGAGCGCGAAGAGATCGCGCGTGACGCCGTCGCGCATGCGGTAGCGGATCGAGCCGGAGGTCGGCGCGAGCTCGGTGGCGAGAAGCTTCAGGAGCGTCGACTTGCCGGAGCCGGACTCGCCGACGACGGCCAGGACCTCGCCCTCATGGATATCGAAGCTGACGGCCTCGCAGCCGATACGCGGGCCGTAGAGCTTGCCGAGATCGCGGGCGGAAAGAAGAGGCTGCTCGTTCATGCCGTCATGTCCTCTTGCGCCAGCGTCGGAAGCGGCTCGAGCTTGAAGCTGAAGCCATATTTCTCGAAGCCGAGACTTTCATAGAAGCGGTGCGCCCGCTCGGAGCGGAGATTGGAGGAGAGCGCCACCTTGTAGGCGCCCTTCGCGGCGGCGAGCGCGAAGGCCTCGCGCATCATCCGGCGGCCGATGCCGCCGCCCTGCTGGCCCTCGGCGACGACGACATTCTCGACCAGAGCCGTCGGCGTGCCCCAATGGGCGATGTTGTCGATGACCATCAGCGCGAAGGTGCCGACGATCGCGCCGTCCTCCTCGGCCAGATAGACGGCATAATCCGGATAGCGCGCGAAGCGGGCGAAGATCGCCTCGGCCTCCTCCAGAGAAACGGTGCGGCCGTTGTTGAAGCTCGGCTGGCCATAGAGCGCCAGCAAGGCCGGCAGGTCGGCCTCGGCAGCCTTGCGCAGGGTTCGGTTCATCATCGCGCTCCGGGTAGGGCATCGCCGGCCATCTCGCCGCGATGGCCCTCAGCGCGACGCGTCGCGCAATAATCGCTGTCGGAGCAGACGAACATCCGCCCGCCCCGATCATCGAGCACGACCTCGTCGAGATAGACGCCGGTCGCGGCGCAGAGCGCGCACGGCTTCTCAAAGCGCTGCACCTCGAAGGGATGATCCTCGAAATCGAGGCTCACCACGTCGGTGAAGGGCGGCACGGCATAGATTCGCTTCTCGCGGCCGGCGCCGAAGAGTTGGAGAGCCGGCGAGCGGTGCATCTTCGGATTGTCGAATTTCGGCGTCGGCGACGGGTTCATCACATAGCGGCCGGCAACTTCGACCGGATAGTCGTAGGTCGTCGCGATATGGCCGTGGCGAGCGATGTCCTCGTAGAGCTTCACATGCATTAGGCCGTAATCGGCGAGCGCATGAAGCTTCCGCGTCTCGGTCTCGCGCGGTTCGAGGAAGCGGAGCGGCTCGGGGATCGGCACCTGGTAGACGAGGATCTGCCCGGCGCGCAGCGGCGTCTCGGGGATGCGGTGGCGGGTCTGGATGACGGTCGCCTTCGCAGTCTCCGTCGTCGTGGCCACGCCCGCTGTCTTGGCGAAGAACTTGCGGATCGAGACGGCGTTGGTCGTGTCGTCCGAGCCCTGGTCGATGACTTTCAGTACGTCGTCCGGGCCGATCACCGCCGCCGTCACCTGCACGCCGCCGGTGCCCCAGCCATAGGGCATCGGCATTTCGCGGCTGGCGAACGGCACCTGGTAGCCGGGGATCGCGATCGCCTTCAGGATCGCGCGGCGGATCATCCGCTTGGTCTGCTCGTCGAGATAGGCGAAGTTGTAGCCGGTCTGGACCGGGGCTGGCGCGTTCATTCGGCCGCCTCCTTCATGGCAGGGCGTAGCGCGGCATGCTCGGCACGCATCTGGCGGACGAGGCCGAGTTCGGCCTGGAAATCGACATAGTGCGGCAGCTTCAGATGCTCGACGAAGCCGGTCGCCTGGACATTGTCGCAGTGCGACAGCACGAATTCCTCATCCTGAGCCGGGGCGACGACATCCTCGCCGAATTCGCGTGTCCTGAGCGCGCGGTCGACCAGCGACATCGCCATCGCCTTCCGCTCGCTCTGGCCGAAGACGAGACCATAGCCGCGCGTAAACTGTGGCGGGCGCTCCGCCGAACCGTGGAACTGGTTGACCATCTGGCATTCGGTGAGTGCGACCGGACCGAGTGGCACGGCAAAGCCGAGTTCCTCCGGCACGAACTCCGCCTCGACCTCGCCGAAGCGGATCTCGCCGACGAACGGGTGCGTCCGGCCATAGCCGCGCTGGCTCGAATAGCCGAGCGCCAGCAGGAAGCCTTCGTCGCCCCGCGCCAGCGCCTGCAGGCGGAGATCGCGCTCGGCCGGAAAATCGAGCGGCGCGCGGGTCAGATCGCCGACCGGCTCGTCATCGGTGGCGCATTCGGTCTCGATCAGTGCCTCGCCATCCAGAAGATCGGTGACGCGCGGTACCGCGGCAGGATCGGCGGCAGCCTCGGCTGGCGCCGGCAGCGGCGCACCGGCAGCCAGCATGAAATCGATCAGGCGGTGGGTGTAGTCGAAGGTTGGCCCCAGAACCTGCCCGCCGGGAAGATCCTTGTAGGTGGCCGAGATGCGGCGCTCGATCGTCATCTTGGCGGTATCGAGCGGTACCGATACGCCGAAGCGCGGCAGCGTGGTGCGGAAGGCGCGGACGAGGAAGATCGCCTCGATCAGGTCGCCGCGCGCCTGCTTGATCGCGAGTGCCGCCAGCGCCGGATCATAAAGCGACCCCTCGGCCATGACCCGATCGACCGCAAGCGCCAGCTGATGCTCGATCTGCTGCGGCGCGATTTCGGCGACGCTCTCCGGGCCGCGCCGCTCATGGGCAAGCAGCGCATGGGCATTGTCGATCGCCGCCTCACCACCCTTGACCGCGACATACATGATCAGACCTCCCGAATGCGCGTGGTGCGCGGCAGCGCCGCCAGCGTGCCCGGCGCGGCGAGGATGAGATCGACGCCGCGCGGGAACAGCGCCCGGTTGGCCGCGAGTTCGTCCGTCAGGCCGGCCGGCCATCCGGCAACGCCGAGCTGCCGCTCGCCATCGATGCCGGGGCCGGCGAGGACAAGGCACCCCTCGGCGGCGAGATGATCGACCGCAACGACGAGCGTCGTCGAGCGGTCGGGATAGGCGTCATCGCCGGCGGCAAAATCCCCGAGACGCGGCAGCGCATCGATGTCGGTGACGAAGGCGAAGGTCGCCTCGGCCGGATCGGCCGTGATGCGAGCGCCGGTGTGGAAGGCGAGCCAGGCCGCAACCGACGGGTCGGCGCCAAGCGCGCTGTCGAGCCAGACGGCGGTCTCATGATCGGCAAGCGTCAGCGCGACGATGGCAAGTTCGGCCGGAAGAACGCCTGGCGGGGTCAAGGCGGCGTTCAAGGCCTGCAGGCTGCCCGGCCGCGCCAGCGCCTCCATCAGCGCGCGGAAGGCGGACTGGGCTTCGAGAACCGGTTCGGCAAAGCCCGTGCTGAGACTGTCGAGCATGGTCAATCCTCCCCGCGCACCATCGTGAAAAAGTCGACCCGCGTCGCGGCAACCCGGCGCGCCTTGAGGTCCGCCGCAGCCCGCAGGCGCTCGCGGACGCCGGCCAGCGCCGTCTCGACGCGCGGACGCTCGCTGCCCTGCCAGAGCCCGTCGAGGATCGCGGCGAGCCGCGCCTTCCGGCCGTCGCGGCCGAGGTGATAGGCAAAGCCGGTGCGGCCATCGGAGAGTCGGATTGCGGCGCGCGTCACCGTCGCCTCGCCGAGATTGAATTGCCGGCCCTCGCCGCCGGCCCGCCCGCGCAGCATCACGAGACCGCTCTCCGCCGGCCTTATGTCGGCCGCCTCGGGAATGGCGCCGAGTTGCTGCAGCGCCGCGTCCAGTTCCTCGGAGGAGGCTTCGGCCATGGTCGCCATCAAGGCTTGCCGCGCCGCGACCTCGGACAGGCGCGCTGCTCCGTCTTCGCCCTTGCGCTGGAGATCGTCACTCACCGGCCGCTCCATGGCTTTCGTTTCGATTTGTCTAATGGTATAGACAACTCCATGAGCCAGTCCAGTGACGATTTCATGACGAGCCTCGAAGCCGCCGGTCTGCCCGAAGACGGGCGCGAAATCGCCCGTGGTGCCGGTATCGCGGCCTGGCGCCAGATCGCTGACGACATCGAGGCCGACATCGCCGCGGGACGCCTCTCGGCCGGAACGCAGCTGCCGACCGAGAGCCAGCTGGCACTTCGCTTCGCCGTCAACCGCCACACCGTGCGCCGCGGCCTTGCCGATCTCGCGCGGCGCGGGCTCGTCCGGGCGACGCAGGGGCGCGGCACCTTCGTCGAAGCGCGGCCGATCCCCTATCCGATCGGCCCGCGCACCCGCTTCTCCGAGATCGTCTCGCGTGCCGGCCGCGAGGCCGGTGGCAGACTGCTCGGGGCCGTCACCGTCTCGGCGGATCCTCGCGTCGCCGCCGCACTCGGCATCGAGGCCGGCACGCCCGTCATCCGCCTCGACACACTGCGCTCCGCCGATGGCACGCCGATCTCGCTCGGCAGCGGCTACTTCCCCCTGCCGCGCTTCGAGCGTTTCGGCGACGCCTATCTCGCTTATGGCTCGATCACGCGCGCCCTCGCCTCGCGCGGCGTCGCCGATTATCGCCGGCTCGAAACACGCATCTCGGCCCGCCCCGCCGCCGGCGAGGAAGCCGCGAGCCTGGACCTCGCGCCGGGGCGGCTGCTGCTCGCCGTCGACAGCATCAATGTCGACGCCGACGGCACGCCGATCCAGTTCACCCACGCGCTGTTCGCCGCCGACCGCACCGAGATCGTCGTCGAGAGCTAGACGATCTTCTTGTTGCCGATGATCGCGAGGCGGAGCTTGGTGGAGATGAAGTCGATCACCGCGACCGTCACGAGGATCATCAGGATCAGGAACGCGACCTGGCGCAGTTCGAGCACCCGGATCAATTCGGTCAGGTAGATGCCGACGCCGCCGGCGCCGACGATGCCGATGATCGTCGCCGAGCGGGTGTTGGATTCGAAATAATAGAGCACCTGGCTCGCGATCACCGGCAGCACGCCCGGCACGAGGCCGAAGCGGATCTGGTGCACGCGGCTGCCGCCGGCTGCGGCGACGCCCTCCGAGGCCTTGCCATCGGTCGCCTCGATCGCCTCGGAGAACAGCTTGCCGAACGAGCCGAAATCCGAGCAGGCGATGGCGAGAACGCCGGCGAAGGGGCCGAGCCCGACGACGTTGATCCACATCAGCGCCCAGATCAGCGTATCGACGGAGCGGATGACGTCGAAGCCGCGACGGGCGCCGAAATGGACGAAGATGTTGGGAATGACGTTGCGCGCCGCCAGGAAAGCGACGGGAAAAGCCATCGTCGCGGCGGCGAGCGTTCCGAGAAAGGCGATGCCCAGCGTCTCGCCGAGCGCGGAGAGGAAGACGAAGAACCGTCCCTCGGGGTCGGGCGGCATCATCAGGACGGCGAAGCGGCCGAGACGCGACAAGCCGTTCAGGATGCGGATCAGCGAGAAGTCGAGCGCGACCATCGCGGCGAAGGCGAGCGCGACGATGGCGAGCGGCACAAGGATGGCCAGCGCGCGGTTTCGCGGCGACATGCGGAACGCGGCCGGATGGCGCTGCTTCAGCCCGGCGAGATCGGCGCGGGCTGCGGCGGCGAGGCGGCCACGGCCGGGCGGCAGGCCGGAGGGGGTGGCGATGTCGCTCATCGCGCGGCCTCGAAGCCGATCAGGCGATGGCGGATCTGCTCGGTGCCGAGATCGATCAGGATCACGGTCAGGATGATCATCAGCAGGATGGCGCTGACGTCCGAATAATAGAAGTTGCGGATCGCCACCAGGAACTCCTGGCCGATGCCGCCGGCGCCGACGAAACCCATGACGCCGGCGCCGCGGACATTGACCTCGAAGCGCAGCAGCGCATAGGAGGCGAAGCCCGGAGCGACCTGCGGCAGCACGCCGTAGCGCACCGTCTGGATCCAGGAGGCGCCGGTCGCCTGCAACCCTTCGACCGGCTTCATGTCGATGTTCTCGACCACCTCGGCGAACAGCTTGCCGAGCGCGCCGGCGGTATGGATCGCCAGCGCGAAGACGCCGGCCATCGGGCCGAGGCCGAAGGCGATGACGAAGATCAGCGCGAAGACGATGTCGGGCACCGTGCGGCAGAATTCGAGCAACCGCCGAGCGCCGACCCGCGACCAGCGACTGCGGGCGAGATTGGCCGAGGCAAAGAAGCAGAGCGCGAAGGCGACGATGCCGCCCATCAGCGTGCCGAGATAGGCGATGAGGATGGTCTGGCCGAGCAGGCCGAGCCAGTTCGGGAAGTTCCAGTACCAGGCCCTGAGATCGGCGAGCCAGTTGCCGGACGAGAAGTCGGGCACGGTGCGGCCGATGAAGGAGCCGAAATTGCCGATATTGGCGAAGAGCGTCAGCGGACGGACATGGGCCAGCCAGGCACTGACCAGCGCCAGCACGATGATCGTCACCAGAACGGCGGCGCCGCGCCAGCGTCGGGCCGATACTGCCGACGCATAGGCCGAGGCGAGCGCGCGCGCCTGAGGCTCCGGCAGGACTGGGATGGCGGTCGCCAAGGGCGGGATTCCGTCGGTCGGGGTGAAGCTGGAAAAAGGGCGGCCGATTGCCGGCCGCCCTTTTCGTCAGTCGAGGATTACGAGCTCTTCTTGCGCTGCTCGTCGTTGAACTTCACCATATCGACGATCGGCTGGTATTCCTTGGCCGAGGTCGGGGCGAATTCGATGTCCTTGCCGTCGGAAAGCGCGTCGAACGCGGCCTTGTCCTTCTTCGGCATCTCGATGAAGGCGGTGGCGATCTGCTTCTTCAACTCTTCCGGCAGCGAGCCGAGCACCGAATAGGGGCCCTCGGGCAGGAAGTCCGACTTGAAGACGATGCGGAAGTCTTCCTTGGTCATCGGCTTGCCGTCGGCATCCTTGAGCACGCCCTTGGAGATCATGCGCGTCAGGTTGCTGTCGTCTTCCGAATTCCAGGAGTTTGCAGCGGCGTCGACGGTGCCCTGGGCGAGCGCGAGGACGGCGTTGTCATGGCTGCCGGCGAAGATCGCCTCGCTGAAGAACGTGTCGACGTCCTTGCCGTCGCGATGCAGGAAGTAGCGCGGCGCATTGTTGCCCGAGGTCGAGTTCGGGTCGACCAGGGCGAGCTTCTTGCCCTTGAGGTCGTCGATCGACTTGTAGGGGCCGTTGGCGAGTGTGTAGATGACCGAATAATAGCCGGTCTTGCCGTTGGAATGGCGCGAGACGACGACCGGCTCGGTGGCGACGCCGGTCAGCACGGCGCGGGCATAGGAAGCCGGGCCGTAGAAGGCGATCTGGGCATTGCCGGCGCGCTGCGCCTCGATGACGGCGGCGTAGTCGGTCGCCACGGCGAGCTTGACCGGGACGCCGAGTTCCTTGGCGAGATAGGCGGTCAGCGGCTGATAGCGGTCGGTGGTGGTCGAGGCGTTCTCGGCCGGGATAACGGCGAGCGTCAGTTCCGGATACTGGGCCTTCCAGTCCTCGGCATGGGCGGCGCCGGCGAGCGCCAGGGTGGCGAAGGCGGCCCCGATCAGGGTGCGGCGGTTGAACATCTCTCTCTCCAAGGTGATGGCGCCGTTCGGCGCCGGTTTCATGCCTTAACGGGCATTCAGACGGCGACGGCGATCGGTCCGCCGAGAGCGGGACGGGGCGCAGCCTCGGGGGCGTGCTCCATCATCTCGCCGGCGTCGAGGCCGTAGAGCTCGCGGGCGACGTCGTCCGTCAGCATCTCCGGCGCGCCGTCGAAGACGACGCGTCCGGCCGACATGCCGATCAGGCGGTCGCAATAGGTGCGGGCGAGTTCGAGCGAATGCAGGTTGCAGACGACGGTGATGCCGTAGTGGCGATTGATGCGCAGCAGCGCGTCCATCACGATCTTGGTGTTGCGTGGATCGAGCGAGGCGATCGGCTCGTCGGCAAGGATCGCGTCCGGCTCCTGCACCAGCGCGCGGGCAATCGCCACGCGCTGCTGCTGGCCGCCGGAGAGGCTGTCGGCGCGCTGGGCGGCGAGCCCGGCGATATCGAACTGCTCGAGGGCCGACAGCGCGATCGCGCGGTCCTCCTCGCTCCAGAGTCGCAGCAGCGACCGTGCGGTCGGAACCTTGTTGAGCCGGCCCATCAGCACATTGGTCAGCACATCGAGCCGGCCGACGAGGTTGAACTGCTGGAAGATCATGGCGCAGCGGGCGCGCCAGTCGCGCAATTCCTTGCCCTGGAGGGCCGTGACGTCGACATCATCGAAGCGGATGGACCCCGATGACGGATCGACAAGGCGGTTGATCATCCGAAGCAGCGTCGACTTGCCGGCACCCGAGCGGCCGATCACGCCGACGAAGCTTCCGCTGTCGATGGCGAGGTTCACGCCGGAGACGGCGGTCTTGTTGTTGAAGCGGCGGGACACATCGTCGAGCACGAGCATCAGGCATTCTCCCGGTTCCTTGCAGAGTGCTGAAACCATGCGAAACCGGTGTGACAGCGGAGAGGGGCTGTGGACGGCCGCCCAAGTCCGCGGCGGCGTTCAACCATTTTCGTGAGCCGGCTGCGTCATCGCGGCGTCATGCGCCAGGACGACCTTCGCCCGGCCGCAAAAATGCCCGGAGATCCGCCATGCACCTCAGCGAAGCCCCGACCATCCATCCGACCGCCGAAGTCCGCGATTGCCGGCTCGGCCGCTATACCGAGATCGGCGCCGGCTGCTCGCTCGTCTCGACCGGCCTTGGCGATTATTCCTACATCTCGCCCGGTGGCGACGTGATCCACACCGCGATCGGCAAGTTCTGCTCGATCGCGGCTGCGGTCAGGATCAATCCCGGCAACCATCCCCAGTGGCGCGCTTCGCAATCGCATTTCACCTATCGGTCGTCCTATTACTTTCCAGGCGAGGAGGACGAGGCGGCCTTCTTCGACTGGCGGGCGTCGCAGCCGGTGACGATCGGGCATGATGTCTGGATCGGCCATGGCGTGACGGTGCTGGCCGGCGTCAGCATCGGTACCGGCGCCATCATCGGTGCGGGCGCAGTGGTGGCCAAGGATGTCGGCCCGTACGAGATCGCCGTCGGGGTTGCCGCCCGGGTGGTCAAGCGCCGCTTCCCGGAAGCGATCGCCGAACGGCTCATTCGCCTCGCCTGGTGGGACTGGGACCACGAGCGGCTGCGGGGGGCCCTCGGCGACTTCCGTGCCCTGACGATCGAGGCCTTCCTCGAGGCACACGAAGCCTGAGCGTTGCCGACAAGTTTATTCGCAATTACCCTATAATTTGCATCAATCAGCGCAAGGAATCGTCAAGACTCGCCGCCGCACAACGGGGCCATGCGCGGAGTATCGATCAGACCATGAAGACAGTCGGCAGCGTGCTGGAGCAACAGAACGGAGTCGGTCCCGGCTTCCGCCTGCTGCGCATGGCGCTGGCGATCTGCGTGATCTTCGTCCATGCGAGCCTCCTCGACGGCGCGGCGGCGGCCGAGCAGTGGTGGCCCTATGGCGCGCGCTGGGCGCTCAACAATTTCTCCGTGCCGATGTTCTTCGTGATGAGCGGATTCCTCGTCACGGCGAGCGTGATGCGCACGCGTGTCGACCAGTTCCTCGTCAACCGCCTGGTCAGGCTGGTTCCCGGCCTCGTCGTCGTCATCCTCGTCTGCGCGCTGGTGCTCGGGCCCCTGGTCACCACGGTCCCGCTCGGCAGCTATTTCGGCGACCGCACCTTCTATATCTACCTGCTGAACACCGTCGGCCTGCACCGGGACGCGCTGCCGGGGGTATTCCAGGACAATCCGGAGACCCTCGTCAACGGCTCGCTCTGGACACTGCCGCATGAGGTGGTCTGCTACATCCTGCTCTCGCTGCTCACCGCCACCGGCGCGCTGCGCCGTCGTACGCTCGTGCTCGCGGCGACGATCGCGCTCTATGCCACCGCGATCCTGCTCGCCGCGCTCGACCGGGCCGGCGTGCATTTTCCCTTCAGCGCCGCTGTCGACTATGTGTTCCTGTGGCGCGGGGCTGCGCATCTGGTGCCGCAGTTCCTCACCGGCGTGCTGTTCTACCAATACCGCGAACACATCCCCTATAGCGGCTGGCTCGCTGGCGGCGCTGTGCTCGGGCTCGTTGCCATCGCGGTGTTCGGCAATCCCGATTGGCAGACCAATCCGGTCGTCTGGGCGGTATCGGCGCCGCTGTTCGGCTATCTCGCGATCTTTCTCGGTCTCTCCGGCTGGTTCGTGCTGCCGGTGCTGGTCGGCATCGACTACTCCTATGGCATCTTCCTCTATGGCTATCCGGTGCAGCAGACGCTGTCGCATCTGATGCACGGCTCGCACAACTATCTGCTGTTCTTCCTGTTCAGCCTCATTCCGACCCTCGTCCTCGCCGCCCTGTCGTGGCATTTCGTCGAGAAGCCGGCGCTGTCGCTGCGCAAGCGCGTGCGGGGGGCGGTCTCTGCGGGCGTCGAGAAGGTCGGCGCGGTGGTGCGGCCGAACGGCCAGGTTCAGCCGCGGATCGAACCGGGCGGCTGAACGCGCCGACGTGTCTCTGCCCCTGCGCCTCCGCCCGCACGCGACCCGCCGCCCGCGCGGAACCGATTCACCGGGATGAGCGGCGGCAGCGCACCGTCATTCGTCCCGACCATGAACCAGAGCAGCGCAGCGGTCTTGATCGAATAGGGCGAGTCGCTGATCAGCAGCAGCAGGCAGATATAGGTCGCGACCAGCATCTTGAACTTCCAAGCGTCGGGATTGTCCTCGCGGCTGAAGATGAACAGCGTCCAGAACCCGACCGCGCCGAAGATGCCGATCTCGTTGATGGTCTGGGCATAGCCAGAGTCCGACAGGAACGGCTTGTCGGGCGAAATGCCGAAGGCGCCGCGGATATCGAGCGAGGTCAGGAGCCGCGCGGTCCAGAGCAGGCGGCCACCAAGATTGTTCTGCCAGTTCACCTCGGCGCTTGTGAAGCCATAGATCGCGAGGGCGAGCATCACCGCCATCGGCAGCACATACCAGGCGAGCCGCGGCAGGCGAAACGGCACGACATGCAGCGCCGTCGCAGCGATGCAGACATAGAGGCCGAAGCGGGCGTCGGAGAGGATGATCGGCATCGCGCCCAGCACGAGCAGGGTCTTGCGCCAGCGCATGTCCTTGCGCGACAGCGCCCACATGTAGAGGATCGCGCCGAAATTGCCGGCCGAGACGGGCTCGAGGAACACCGAGGATACGCGGTGCGGCCCGAGAAAGGGCAGGATGTTGCGCGCATCCGGACGCAGCCCGCTGGCAAACAGCGTGCTGTCGCCGGTGACGTCGCTCGCCGCCACGGTTCCGCGGGCAACGTAATAGGCGATGATGTTGAAATATTTGACGTAAATGTCGAGGAAGAAGTATTCGAACAGGCCGAAGACGAGGACGATGAAGCCGGATATCAGCGCGGCGCTATCGGCGATGCGCCGGTCCGGATAGCGGCGGCCGAGCGTGTAGAAGGTGATCGGGATCAGGAAATCGCGCACCGATTTCAGATCGATCGCCGGCCGCATCGCCATCAGGAGCGCCATGTAGCTCATGAAGACGCCGAGGATCAGCCAGAGCGTCACGCGCCTCGAGACGCCGAGCGCGAAGGCGGCGCTGATCAGGACCATCTCCGATCCCATCACCATGGTGTCGGTGACCGGGAACACGACGGTGTTCACGAAGCACAGCATCATGTTGAAGACGAGCGCGCCGATCAGCAGCAGGATGATGGCCGGGCGATGGATGCGCTCGCGGATCGCGTCCGGATCGAGGGCGCCGAAGGCGGGATCGACGCGGCCGGTCGCGAAGGAGCGCATCGCCGCGGACGTCAGCGGTCGACGATGCCGACGACGCCGATCGCGACCTGCGCGAGCGGGCCGAGCGAGGCGATGAGGTCGCGGACGTCCTCGCTCGTGCTGTGCCCCGTCGTCGCCACCACGATCACCGCATCGACATAGCCATAGCTCGCAGCGAGCGTGCGGGCATCGCGCGACGAGCCGCCGTCGATCAGGATGAATTCCTGCCCCTCGAAGCGCTCCGCACGGGCTCGGCTCGGTGCACCGGCGCCGAAGCGATCGCGCGCGACGCGGGTGCCGAGCAACTGCTCGCGGGTCTCTTTCTGGGCCGCCTGCTCCTCGAGCGGCGCCGAGCGCTCGACGCGCAGCATCGACGACATGTCATGCGCGGTGCAGAGCATGGTCTCCTCCCCCAGATCGGCCAGAGCTCCGGCGAGGCCGCGCGCGGCGCGCGGCCCGTTGAGCACCCTGCCCGCCTCGATCAGCAGGATCGTCGCCGGCAACTGGTCGGCGAGCTGGATCGCCAGCGCCTGCGCGGCCGGCATCAGCTGCTCGCGATCGGCGGCATCGGGATCCAAAGCCTCGGCCCCGCCCCTGCCGCCGCCCTTGTTGCCGCGCTTCAGCCAGCGGCGACGGCGCGAGTCGAGCACGCCGATCAGCTCGGTGCCGAGGCTGGCGCTGATGGCGCGCAGCTTGCCGATCGGATCGGAGGCGAGGAAGTCGACTGCGAAAGCCAGAGCGACGCCCACCACCGCGCCGAACAGCGTGCCCGCTGCCAGCACGATCGCCTTCGGGGGTGCCGCCGCCTTGTTGGGCGGCATCGCCGGCGAGATCACGCGCGAATTGTTGGTCTGGATCTGCTGCTGCAGATCGAGCTCCTTCGTGCGGTTCAGCACCGCATTGTAGACCTGCTGGATGGCGTCGGCATCGGCCTGCAGCTCGCGGGCGCGGATCTCGGCGGTGTTGCTGGTCGCCTGGGTCGCGGTGATCGCCTGCTCTTGCGCCTGGAGGGCGGCGAGATTGGCCTTGGCGCGCGCAAAGTCGGCCTCGATCGACTGCTTGATCCGGACCACTTCGGCATCGATCAGCTTCGCGACGGCGACGCGCTCGGAATCGCTCTGCTGCAGCGTCGGATGACGCGGACCGAGTGCGCGGGCGAGATCGGCCTGCTGCTGCACGATGCGGCCATACTGGGTCCTGAGAGCGGTGATCGTGGGCGAGCTCACCGCTTCGGGAATGCCGCCGGCCTCCACCGTCGCGAGATCGAGGCCGCGCACCTGGTCGCGGCGAGCCTGCAGCTGCGAAACTTCGGCGGCGGCGGCGGTGATCCGCGTGGTGAGGTCCTGCAGGCGCTGATTGACCACGAGGCCGGCGACGCCGGTGGTGACCAGGCCGTTGTCCGCCCGGAACTGCTCGACCTTGTGCTGCGCTTCCTCGAACTGAGCCCGCAGCGACGTCGCCTGGCCGACGAGGGAATCGTTGGCGCGCCGCGCCGCGGCGAGACGTGCTTCGAGGCTCTGCGCCAGATAGACCTTCGAGATCGTGTTGGCCACCAGCGCGGCCCTGTCCGGGCTGTCATGCGTCACGGTGATCTGGAACACGAGCGAGGGATCGGCCCTGTGGACCACGACGCTGCCGCGGAGCATGTCGAGCACATGGACGAAACGCGGGCCGACCGCGCCGGCCTTGTCGTCGGGCCAGGCCGTCATCGTGCCGGCGAAGAAGGGATCATGCTCGAGGTCGAGTTCGCGGATCACCTCGGCGAGTACATTGGTCGAGGCGATGATCAGCGGTTGGCTGTCGACATTGGCAAAGTCGATCGAGGCGGAGGTATCGGTCGGCAGGATGTCGCGGCCGACGACCTGCAGCCCCTGCGGATCGACGAGAATCTCGACCGTCGAGCGGTAGACCGGATGCTGATGGTGGATATAGACGGCGGCGAGGACGAGAAAGGCGAGCGCCGTGCCGATGACGATCTTGTAGCGGCGGAGAACCACCGAGACGAGTTCCATCACGTCGACGGAAGCGAGCGGCCGGCGCGCGGGTGCAGCCGCCTCGATGAGCCGAACATCCTCCCGCGCGAGCATTCCCACTCCCCACAACCGACCAGCCCGCCGCGCGTCACCGGACGGGGCCGACGAGCACCGACCGCGCACGCCCGGCGAATGGCCACTCTTGCGATGCAACAAACCGATGATCGCCGAAACAGGGTTAAGAAATCGGTACTGCGGGCAATGCGTTAATGAACTTAAGTTCAATTCCGCGCGATTTCTTAACGGGCACTTAACATTGAAATGAGGGGGTCTTATATCGACACTGATTTTCATTTTGCGCCTGACCCGCATCGGGTATCCAACGGTCATCAGAAATATAAAACTCGAATCAAATGTCCTATGACGGTCCAGATCGTCGGTGGGTGCCGCGTTTTCTCCGGGTTGGGGGCGTGCACATCCCCTATGCGTCGCGCGCGAAGGTCCTCCAGACCATCGATCGCTCGTTTCATGACGGCAGTCAGATCCGGATCGCCTTCTGCAACGCCAACACCATGGTCTCGGCCCTTCGCTCGCCCGATTACGCGGAGACGCTCCGGCGCTTCCTGGTCCTGAATGACGGCATCGGCATCGACATCTGCTCGTCGCTGTTCATGGGGCATGGCTTCGAGGACAACCTGAACGGTACCGATCTGGTGCCCGACATCCTGACGGCTGCGTCGAAGCCGGTGTCGATCTATCTTCTCGGCGCCCGACAGCATGTGGTCGAGGAAACCGCGCGGCAGATCGCTGAGCGCTTCCCGCGCCATCGCGTCGTCGGCGCGCATCACGGCTACCTGAAGCCGGAGGATGAGGCCGGCGTCGTTGCCGCGATCAATGCATCCGGTGCCGATCTGCTGCTCGTCGCCATGGGCAATCCGCGCCAGGAGATGTTCATCGAGCGCCACGCGGCGGATCTTGCGCCGCGCGTGCTGATCGGGGTAGGCGCCCTGTTCGACTTCATCAGCGGGACCGTGCCGCGGGCACCGATGTGGATGCGGCGGCTGCGCCTCGAATGGCTGTTCCGCCTCCTGATCGAGCCGCGGCGGCTCGGCTGGCGCTATACCGGCGGGCTCGCGATCTTCCTGGTCCAGGTCATGCGCCTGCGCCTTGCCCGCATCCGGATGCGGCCGGAGGATCTCGCGCGCGAGCAGGAAACGCTGCCGAAGCGGCTCAGGCCGGAAAACTGAGGCGCATCATGGCAGCGGCGAGCGGGAGACTCCCGTGCGGATCCTGATGGCGGCGGCGGCTTTCCCGCCCTTCATCGATGGCGGCGGACCGATCTCGGCCCTCCTCGTCGCCAAGCTGCTGCTCGGCGCCGGCCACGAGCTTCTCGTCGTCAATGTCGCGGACGAGGCGAAGGACGAGGTGTTCGACGGCGTGCCGGTGCGCCGGCTCGAAACGCTGAACCTCTATTGGAACTACCGCGTGCCGCGGCCGGCCTGGAAGAAGGCGGCCTGGCATGCCCTCGAGAACTTCAATCCGCGCGCCTTTCTGGCCATGCGGCGCGAAATCGCCCGCTTCCGGCCGGAACTCGTGCTGACCGACAGCATCGAGAACATCAACGTCGCCACCTGGGGCGCTGCGCGCAGCGCCGGCGTGCCGGTGTGCCACATCCTGCGCTCGACCTTCCTTCTCTGCTGGAAGGGATCGATGATGCGTGGCGGGGCCAACTGCGCCGTAGCCTGCGGCTCGTGCAAGGCGACGTCGGTCGGCAAGAAGGCGATGAGCCGCTTCGTCGATGGCGTCGTCGGCGAAACCGATTTCATCATCCGCCGCCATGTCGACGCCGGTTATTTTCCGGCTGCCACGACGCGCCGGATTCCCGGTGTCGTGCCGCGCCTGATGGCCGATGGCCCGCGCCCCGCCCCCGTCGGCAGGCCGCTCCGCGTCGGTTTCATCGGCGTTCATACCGAAACGAAGGGCGTGCATGTGCTGGCCGAGGCGGCCGAGCGGCTCGCCGGATCAGGACGCTTCGATTTCCGCATCGCGGGCAGCGGCCAGGGTGACTATGCGGACCGTCTCCGCAGCGTCTTTCCGCGCGGGGAAACCACCTTCCTCGGCTGGACCGATCCGAACGACTTCTTTCCGACCATCGACGTGCTCGTCGTTCCCTCGCTGTTCCAGGAGCCGTTCGGCCGCGTGATCGTCGAGGCTTTCGCCCATGGTGTGCCGGTCATCGGCGCGCGCTCGGGCGGCATCGCGGAGACCATCGAGGACGGCCTCAATGGCTACAGCGTCCCGCCGGGCGATGCCGAAGCGCTCGCCGACGTCCTGATCGGCCTCGCCGACGCACCTGAAACGGTGGCGCGGCTTTCGGCCGGGGCGCTGGCCTCGGCGAAGCATTACCTGCCGCCAGTCCTTTCAGCGGCCTACACCGATTTCTTCGCCAGCCTCGTGGCGCCGGCGTCCCAGCGCCCGGCACTGGCGATGGAGGATGCGCGATGAGCCTCCTCGACCGCATTCGGGACCGTGTTCGCGGCCGCCCGGGGGCCGGGCGGTTCGCCTCGGCCTTCTCCTCGCGGCTCGGCAGTGCCGTCCTCTCTTTCGTGGTGCTGCTCGTGGCGAGCCATGCGCTGCCGACGCAGGAATACGGTCTCTATGTCTTCCTGTTCTCGCTCGGCAGCGCGCTCGGCCTCATCTTCGTGCTCGGGCAGCAGATCCTGGTGGTGAAGCATTACCGATCCGGCGTCGGGCTGGACCATGAGGGCAACAAGGCGCTGCTGCGCGTCAACGCGCTCTGGCTGCTACTCGGCGTCGGCGGCCTGACGCTCGCCGCGGCCGTCACCTTCGCCCTCCGCGCCCGCCTGCCCTCGCCCTATGACCAGCTTTATGTCGCGCTGATCTTCGCCGCGGTGTTCGCGATCAGCGAATACCTGCAGAACTATTTCCGCATCCATGGCCGCATCAACCTGTCGCTGACGCCGCGCGAGATCGCCTGGCGCATCGCCTCGGCGCTGGGGCTCGGCGGGCTCGCGGCGGCCGGGCTGCTCTATGGCGGCGCCGAAGCCTTCTGGGTGGTGACGCTGCTGCTGGCCGCCGCCACCGCCTACCAGTTGCGCCATTTCGTGCGCGACGAAGGGCTCGCCTGGCTCGGCCGGTCGGCACGCGCCGATCGATCCACCCGGCGGCAATGGCGGACGGAGAGCTACTATTTCATCGCCAACAACATCCTCAATTCGGCCTCGGCCTATTTCGAGACGATCGTCATCGGCGCGGCGCTCGGGCTCGACAAGGCGGCATTCTATTTCGTCGCGCTGAGGATCGCGATGTTCCTGACGCTGCCTGTCGCCGCCATCGATACGGTCGGCATCCCGATGATCGCGGCCCGCTTCCAGGCCGAAGATGTGCCCGGCGCGCAGCGCCTCGTCGGCCGTCTTTCCTTCGCGAGCTTCGCCATCTCGCTCGCCGGCGCGCTCTGCCTCGCGGTGGTCGGCAACTACGTGCTGGTGCTGTTCAATGCCGAATTCGCCCAGCATCACGACGTCCTGATCGTGCTCTGCCTGTCGGCGGTGTCGCTGGCCTTCTTCGGCCCCGGCTCCTGGCTGCTGATGATCGGTGGCGGCGAGCGCTATTTCCTGATCGGCCGCTCCATCCTCTTCGTGTTCTATCTGGGCCTGCTTTATGGCCTCGCCCGGTTCGATGGACTGATGGGCATCGCCATCGCCAGCCTGGCGATCAATGTCGCCTCCAACCTCCTCGCCACGGTCTGGGTGATGCGGCGCTGGCGGATCGACAACATGGCGACAGCCTTCCTGAAGCCGTTCCTGCTGTTCGATACCCGCCCCGCGCGGACGAAGGCAAAGGAGGGCAGCACGCCCGCCGGCCGCGTCGCGCTCGCCGAGGGCAATGGCGAGGCCGGACTATGATCATGACGCGCGGATCGGTGGATGGCGGCGGCGCCTTCGCGGCGGCGCCCTTCGCGCGCCTCTCGCCCGACGAGATCGGCAGCGCCGCACCGTTCGCGGCGAGCGTTCCCGATGCGAGCCTCTCCGCCTTCGGAGCGCCGGTGACGCTCGGCGGCTTCGGCGGCTTCTATCATCCAGCCGGCGGCTCGCTCGCCGTGCTGATGCTGAGCCCGATCGGCTTCGAGGAGATGTGCATCCGCTCGACCTGGCGCAGCCTCGCGACGCTGATTGCGGCGAAGGGACTGCCCTGCCTCCGGTTCGATTATCCGGGCACGGGCGATGCGCTGGATCCGGTCGCCCCCGCGGGGATCGACGACTGGAAGGACGCGGTCCGCACCGCCGCCGCCTGGCTGAAACAGACGGCCGGGGTCGCGGAGATCGCGCTGGTCGGCCAGGGCTTCGGCGCCACGCTGGCGCTGCAGCTAGCGCCGGAGATCGCCGGCGTCAAGGCCGTCGTCTCGATGGCGGCAGTCGACAACGGCCGCCACTATCTCCGCGAACTCGCGGCATGGTCGCGCATCGTCACCGACTCGATCGGCATCGGCCGCGATCCGCTCGACGACACTGGTCTGGCTGTTGCCGGGCTCGCGCTCGCGCCCGCCCGCGCCGAAGCGATCAAGGCAATCCGGCTCGAGAACCTCGCGACCCGACCGGCCGAGGACGTGCTCGTCGTCGGCCGGACGATGTCCGATCGCGACAGCGGGCTCGCCGATCGGCTCGCGGCCCTTGGAAGCCGCGTCGCGCGCCAGGACTTCATCGGCTATGAGACGCTCCTGACCGATCCGACGCAGGCGCGGCCGCCGATGCCGACGCTCGAACGGATCGCCGACTGGCTGGCGGCTCTCGCCCCGGCGCCGACCCGCCTCGCGGCCGCGGCGCCGCCTGCCGCGCCGCTCGTCGGCGACGGCTTCGAGGAGATCGCCGGCCGCTTCGGACCCGACGGACGCCTGTTCGGGATCCTTTGCCGGCCGAGCGGCGCGGTCGATGCGCCGACGCTCGTCTTCACCAATGCCGGCCACGACTATCATATCGGCTGGGCGCGCGTGACGGTGGAGCTGTCACGCACGCTGGCGCAGGCCGGCTATGCCAGCTTTCGCTTCGATCTCGACGGCATCGGCGACAGTCCGGCTCATCCCGGGCCCCCTGGCGAGGTGCTCTATTCGGAGGCGCATGTCGCCGATGCGATGGCAGCGGTCGATCACATTGCGGCGCTGTCGCAGGGCCCGATCATTCTCGTCGGCCGCTGCAGCGGCGGCTATGCGGCGCTTCAGGCCGCCGTGCAGCGTCCGCGCGTCACTGATCTCGTCATCGTCAATACGCAGCGCTTCGTCTGGGACCCGACCGAGGATGTCGCGACCGCCGTGCGCTACGGCCATCGCAGCGTCGCCAATTTCGGCACGACGCTGTTGAAGCGCGATACGCTGAAGCGGCTGCTGCGCGGCCAGCTGAATGTCGGCCAAGCCGGCCGCTACATCCTGCGCAGCATCGGCACCAAGGCGAGCCGCCGCCTCGCGCCCTTCCTCGGCGGCCTCTCACGCCACGCCCGCATGCACCGTGCGGTCCACCGCCAGTTCCGCGCGCTCGACCAGCGCGGCACACGGGTTTCGATGCTGTTCTCGCGCGATGATGCCGGCCTCAAGGAGTTCCACGCCTATTTCGGCGACCGCGGCCAGCGCCTGAACGGCTACCGCCTGGTGACCATGCGGCTGATCGAGGATGCCGACCACAATTTCACCCATCGCGGCGCGCGCGACCGCCTGTTGGCGGCCCTCCGCGAGGTGCTCGCATCATGAGATCGCGGACGATGCCAGCCCGCGCGTTGCGAGCCACGACCCTTGGTGTCGCGCTGATTGCCGGCATGAGCGCGGCGCTCGCCGGACCTTGCCTCCGTGGCGTCAACCTGGCCGGGGCCGAATTCGGGTCGCTGCCCGGCAAGCGCAACACCGACTACACCTATCCGAGCGCGGCGACGATCAAGCATTTCGCCGATCTCGGCGCCAGCGCGATCCGCCTGCCCTTTCGCTGGGAGCGGCTTCAGCCGAAGCTCGGCGAGGCCCTCGACGACGACGAACTCGCGGCGATCGACGCCGCTGTCGGCACGGCTACGGCCGCCGGCATGACCGTCATCCTCGATCCGCACAACTACGCCTACTACAACGGCGCGCAGATCGGCTCGGATGGCGTTGCGCCCGAGAGCTTCGCGCTGTTCTGGGCGCGCCTCGCTGCCCACTATGCCGACCAGCCGAAAGTCGTCTTCTCGCTCATGAACGAGCCTTACGACCTGCAGGCGACGGACTGGCTGGCCGACGCCAACCTCGCCATCGCCGCGATCCGCGAGGTCGGTGCGCCCAATCTGATCCTCGTGCCCGGGACGGCCTATACCGGCGCCCATAGCTGGACCAAGGACCTTTCCGTCGGCAACAACAGCACGGTCATGGGCGACGTGACCGACCCGCAGAACAACTATGCCTATGATCTGCACCAGTATCTCGACGCCGACTTCTCCGGCCGCAATCGCGAATGCTCCGGCGCCGACGCGGCGCTCGCCGGCATCGCCAGCGTCACCGGTTGGCTGAAGGCCAACGGCAAGCGCGGCTTCCTCGGCGAATTCGCCGCGGGCGACGATCCGGCCTGCCTAGCGGCGATGACGAAGTTGGTCACGGCGGTGAATGATGCGAAGGACGAGTGGATTGGCTGGACCTATTGGGCCGCCGGCGAATGGTGGCCGGCCGACTATGTCTTCAGCGCGCAGCCGACCGCTGACGGCGACCGGCCGCAGGTCACCGCGCTGAAGCCGCTGCTTGCGACCGGCGGCTGCAGCGCCGCCAAGGAGAACTGATCATGGCGGAGCCCCAGGCGGCCCGGCCGCTCCGCGTGCTGCATGTCGTTCGCCAGTTTCATCCGAACCGCGGCGGCCTCGAGGATTTCGTCGCCAATCTTGGCCGCATCCAGGCGGCCCATGGCGACGACGTCACGGTGCTGACACTCGACCGGCTGTTCGGCCGACCCGACGAGCGCCTGCCGTCGCGCGATCATCTCGGGCCGATCGCAATCCGCCGGATCCCGTTCCGTGGATCGAGCCGCTATCCGCTGGCACCATCCTTCCTGCGGCGGCTCGGCGATGCCGACATCGTCCATGTGCACGCCATCGACTTCTTCTTCGACGCGCTGGCGGCGACGAAGCTTATCCATCGGAAGCCGCTGGTCGCCACGACCCACGGCGGCTTTTTCCATTCCGGCGCCTATTCGGGCCTGAAGCGGCTCTGGTTCAACGGCCCGACACGCTTGTCGGCGCATGCCTATGGCGCCATCGTCGCGTGCAGCCGGCAGGATGCCGCACGGTTCGCCCCGATCGTCGGCGAGCGGCTGCGGCTGATCGAGAATGGCGTCGACATCGCCAAGTTCCGCGGCGCCGCCAGCCCGCATAAGGTCAAGCGCCTCGTCACCATCGGCAGGCTCGCCGTCAACAAGCGGCCGGAATGGCTCCTGGGTGCCATGGCCGCGCTGGTGGCGCAGGATTCCGACTGGCGGCTCTCGGTCGTCGGCGCGGCTTCCGACTGGACCGGCGAGCGCTTCATGGCCGAGGTCGAACGGCTCGGGCTTGCCGGCCATGTCGACCTGCATCTCGGCGTCTCCGATGCCAGCCTGCGCGAGACGCTCGGCACCGCTTCGCTCTTCGTCTCGGCCTCGGAATTCGAAGGCTTCGGCATCGCGCTGGTCGAGGCGGCGAGCGCTGGCCTCGGCATCGTGGTCAACGCCAACACGGCCTTCAGCGATTTCGCCGCGCGCCATGGCGGCATCGCGCTGACCGAATTCTCCGATGCGACAGCCGCGAGCGCCGCGATCCGGCAGGCCTATGCCGCCCTGCCCGAGCGGCCGCTTGTCCCGGACTGGGTGCAGGATTACGCTTGGGAGCATGTAGCCGGGCGTTATCGCGCGGTGTATGACGCCGTGCTCGGCGGCCGCAATGCAGCAAGTGACCTCGATTTTTCACTTCGGGATCAGGCATCCGTTAATTATACCAAGCGAGCCGTTCCGATCTTGAAGATTGAGCGGAAATAGGGCCGAGTTTATGCGATCGGATTCATAATTCGTTCGCAAGCCGAGACCTAAGAATTCGCATCAAATTAGATACTGTTTCGATGGAGAGGGGAATCATGCGGGATCGTATTCGCAAGCTCATCGCCGAACGCAAGGTGATCGCCGTTGATGTCGACACACTTGCCGACACGGCCGATCTCTACGAAGCCGGTCTCAGTTCCTTTGCGTCGATCCAGTTCATGCTGGCGCTCGAGGATACTTTCGACATCGAGTTTCCCGAGCGGATGCTGACGCGCAAGACCTTCGCTTCGATCGAGGCGATCGATCGGTCGATTTCCGAACTTCTCGCTGAACGGGTCTAACCAACATGGCGACAGCATCCCGCACGATCGAAGAACTCCGCAGTCCTGCGGAGCGCATGCGCAGCGTTGCGGAAATTGCTGCCCGCCACAGCGGCGACGTCGACCGAGACGGCCGCTTCCCGCAGGAAGCGATCGACGCTCTCCGGGCCGAGCGGTTGATGGGCGTCATGGTGCCGAAGCGGCTCGGCGGCGAAGGCCTGAGCCTCATCGAGGTCGCCGAACTCTGCACCATCCTCGGGCAGGCCTGCGGCTCGACGTCGATGATCTATGCCATGCACCAGATCAAGGCTTCGAGCCTCGTGACGCACGGCGTCAACAGTCCCTGGCATGCCGGCTTCATGCGCGACCTCGTCGCCGAGCAGTATCTCCTCGCCTCGGCCACGACGGAAGGCGGCATCGGCGGCGATCTCAGGAATTCAATCTGCGCTGTCGAAGTCGCCGATGGCCGCTTCAAGCTGGAGAAGGACGCCACCGTCATCTCCTACGGCGTCTATGCCGACGCGATCCTCGTCACCTGCCGCCGCGCCCCCGAGGCGCAGAGCTCGGACCAGTCGATGGTGGTGGTGAAGCGCGGCGACTACACGCTGGACAAGACGACCGGCTGGGACACGCTCGGCATGCGCGGCACCTGCTCGGAGGGCCACAGGCTGGTCTCGTCTGGCGATGCGGCGCAGATCTTCCCGCAGCCCTTCTCCGAGATCGCAGCCCAGTCGATGCTCTCGGCCTCGCACATCCTCTGGGGCGCGGTCTGGTTCGGCATCGCCGCCGACGCCGTGGCGCGGGCCCAGTCCTATGTCCGCGCCGCCGCCCGCAAGCAGCCGGGCAGCGTTCCGCCCGGCGCGCTCCGCCTCGCCGAGGTCGTGGCGATGCTGCAGGACATGAAGGCAAGCGTCGTTGCCGGCGCCATGCGCTACGAGGCTGCGATGACGCGCCCGGACGAACTGTCCTCGATCGGTTTCGCCGCCGAAATGAACAACCTCAAGGTCACGACATCGCAGCGCGCGGCACAGATCGTGACGCATGCGATGCTGATCACCGGCCTCTCCGGCTACAAGAACGACACGCCCTACAGCGTCGGCCGGCATCTTCGCGACGTCACGTCCGCCGCGATCATGATCTCGAACGACCGCATCCTCTCCAACACGTCGAACCTGCTGCTCGTCAGCCGCTTCGACACCAGCCTGGCGAACTGACATGGACGCATTGCCGCAGGACAAGGCCGCAGCCAATCAGGGCAAGGGCGGCGCCAGGGAATTCCTCGACCAGCTGTTCGGAGCCGGCGTCCTCACCGAGACCGGTGTCGACGGGCTCTATGGCCGCTCGGGCGATTTCGAAGAGGTCATCGAACGGTTCGAAGCGCTGGTGACGCGCTATGCCGGCGACGACAAGGCCGAGCGCATCCACTTCCCGCCCGGCATGCCCAGGCCGATGCTGGAGAAATCCGGCTATCTCAAGAGCTTTCCGCAGCTTGCCGGCTGCGTCCATTCCTTCATGGGCGGCGAGGCCGACCACGCCAGGCTGCTCAAGATGCTCGCCGACGGCGAAGACTGGACCGAATTGCAGCAGGCGACCGATGTCGTGCTGACGCCGGCGGCCTGCTATCCGCTCTATCCAACCGTTGCCAAGCGCGGGCCCATGCCCGAGGGCGGCGTGCTGTTCGATCTGAAATCCTACTGCTTCCGGCATGAGCCGTCGCAGGACCCGGCCCGGATGCAGCTGTTCCGGATGCGCGAATATGTCCGCATCGGCTCGCCCGAGGAGGTTCGTGCCTTCCGCGAGAGCTGGCTGGAGCGCGGGCCTCTGCTCATCCGCTCGCTCGGCCTTCCCTGCGAGATCGACCTCGCCAACGATCCCTTCTTCGGCCGCGCCGGCAAGATGCTCGCCAACAACCAGCGCGACCAGGGGCTCAAATTCGAGCTGCTGATCCCGGTCGCCAACGAGAAGCCGACCGCTTGCCTCTCGTTCAATTATCACCAGGACCATTTCGGCACGCTCTGGGGCATTTCCCAGGCGGACGGCCAGCAGGCGCATTCGGCCTGTGTCGGATTCGGCCTCGAACGCGTCGCGCTGGCGCTGTTCCGCCATCACGGCATGAAGGTCGCCGACTGGCCGCAATCCGTGCGCGACGTTCTCTGGAGCTGACCGATGGCCGATCTCGCCACGCTCGACCCCGCCTCCCACCGACCGCACGCGCTGCATGACGGCGCGCGCCACTGGCCGGAGACGAACTGCTATGTCGACCTGTTCATCGAATTGGTCGGCGCGCTGGGGCTCGAGGTCGAGGCGATGTTCGGCTTCACGGTGACTGAGGATTTCGAGGGCGACCAGTTCACCTTCTTCAAGGTGCCGGCCGAGGATCTCGAGGCGCTCTACGGCCTGCGCGTGCAGGAACTCGCCATCTTCGACAAGCTGGAAGGCCACACCCTCGAACAGCTCGGCCGCGGCCGCGTCGTGCTGGTCGAGATGGACGGCTATTTCCTGCCGGATACCGGCGGCGTCTCCTATCGCCTGCAGCATACCAAGACGACGGTCGGCATCACGCATCTCGATCCCGCCGCCCGCCGGATGCATTATTTTCACAATGGCGGCTTCTTCGCCCTGGACGGAGCCGACTATGACGGCCTCTTCGGTGCGCCGAACGCAGTGCGGTCGCCGGACGGGCTGTTTCCCTATGTCGAATTCGTCAAGCTGCCTGCGGCGCCGCTGGTGATCGACACGCCGGCCGTCGCCAAGGCGCTGCTCGCCCGCCATCTCGCACGGCGACCCGCGGCCAATCCGATCCGCGCCTATGGCGAGGCGCTCGGTAGCCATCTCGCCGATCTCGGCCAGCGCTCGCCCGACTACTTCCACGCCTATGCCTTCAACACGCTGCGCCAGCTCGGCGCCAATTTCGAGCTGCTGGCGAGCCATCTCGCCTGGTTGACGCGGCAGGGCGAAGCGGGGCTCGCCCGCGCCGAAGCCTCGGCGCTCGAGATCGCGTCGACCGCCAAGGTGATGCAGTTCAAGCTCGCTCGCGCCATGGCGCGGGGCCGGTATGACGGGCTCGAGACCTTCATCCAGCCGATGGCCGCGGCTTATGACATCGTGATCGGCGACCTCCTGGCCGCGACCACCGCACAGCCCGGCGCGCGCCAGGCTGCCGCCTGACGCCTCGATGCAGCCGATCTCAGACAGCGCCGTTCGCGTCACCGAGCTCGACAGCGGCTGGGAACTGGCGCTGACGGCGGCGGGAGGCTTCGAGCGGCCGCCGGAAACTGCCGAATGGCTTCCGGCGATCGTGCCGGGAACCGCCGCCGGAGCGCTCGCCGCACTCGGTCGGTGGTCGTTCGATCGGCCGGAGCCGCTGGCCGACAAGGACATCTGGTATCGGCTGACGCTGCCCGGCAGCGGCCCGTGTCGGCTCGAGTTCGACGGCCTCGCCACCATTGCCGAGGTCTATCTCGACGACGTGCCGATCCTTTCCAGCGACAGCATGTTCCAGCCGGCCAGCGTCGCGATCGAGCGAAAGGTCGGAAGCGTGCTCGCGATCGTCTTCCGCAGCCTCACGGAGGAACTCGGCCGGCGCAAGGGCAAGCGCGCCCGCTGGCGCCCGACCATGATCGACGACCAGCGCCTCCGGCTCGTCCGCACCACGCTGCTCGGCCACATGCCCGGCTGGTGCCCGGCCGTCGATGCCGTCGGGCCGTACCGTTCGGTGCGCCTCGTGGAGACGGGGGCGCCTCAAGTCGCAGGTCTCCGCGCATTCGCTTCGCTTGTCGAAGGCTGGGGCGATGTCGCGGTGAGTTTCGACTATGACGGACCGGACGAGCCGATCAGTCTCGTGGTCGGCAATGTCGAGGTGCCGCTGGAGCGCGCCGGCAACCGCGTGTCCGGGAGCGTCACGCTGCGCGAGCCGCGGCTGTGGTGGCCGGCCGGCTATGGCGAGCCTGCGCTCTATCCGGTTGCGATCCGCATCGGCGCGCGGGTGATCGATCTCGGCCGCACCGGCTTTCGCAGCGTCACGATCGATCGCGGCCCGGACGGGCGCGGCTTCACACTCGTCGTCAACGGCGTGCGCATCTTCTGCCGCGGCGCGGTCTGGACACCAGCCGATCTCGTCTCGCTGGCGGGTGACCGGGCGAGGCTGGAGCCGCTCGTTCGCCTCGCGGCCGAAGCCGGCTTCACCATGCTGCGCGTCGGCGGCACGATGCTCTACGAGGACCGCGCCTTCTTCGAAGTCTGCGCCGAACTTGGCATCCTCGTCTGGCAGGATTTCATGTTCGCCAATTGCGATTATCCGGCCGACGATGCCTTCGAGGCGACGGTCGCCGCAGAGGCGCAGGCCGTGCTGGAGCGCGCGGCGCTGTCACCCGCCCTTGCCGTGCTCTGCGGCGGCAGCGAGGTGGCGCAGCAGGCGGCAATGATGGGCCTGCCGCCGGCCGCCTGGTCCAGCAGGATCTACGAGACCGTGCTGCCCGACGCCATCGCAGCCGTTCGGCCCGACGTGCCTTTCGTCGCCTCCTCGCCGATCGGCGGCGACCTGCCCTTCGTCGCCGACACGGGCGTCACGCATTATTACGGCGTCGGTGCCTACAGGCGGCCGCTCGAAGACGCGCGCCGCGCCGATGTGCGCTTCGCCTCGGAATGCCTCGCCTTCGCCAATGTCCCCGACGCGGCGACACTGCGCGCCGCGATGCCGGTCGCGCCGGTGCATCACCCGGACTGGAAGCGCGCGGTGCCGCGCGATCTCGGTGCCAGCTGGGATTTCGAGGATGTGCGCGAGCACTACACCGCGCTTCTCTACGGCGTCGACGTCGCGCGTCTGCGAACCGAGGACCCCGCCCGGGCGCTCGACCTTGCCCGCGCCACCAGCGCCGATGTCGCTGAAGCCACCATCGGGGAGTGGCGGCGGGTTGGCTCGTCCTCGGCCGGCGCGCTCGTCTGGTTCTTCCGCGATCTCGTTCCGGGCGCCGGCTGGGGCATCGTCGATGCGCTCGGCCGCCCGAAATCGATCTATCACGCCCTGAAGCGCGCCTTCCGCCCGCTCGCACTGATCCTCACCGACGAGGGCGTGAACGGGCTGCATCTTCACGTCGTCAACGACTTTCCGGAGCCGATCGAGGCGATGCTGTCGTTCGCCTTTCTTCGCGACGGCCAGCTGCCGGTGGCCAAGGGCGAGCGCCTCGTCACCGTACCGGCGCGGGGCGGCCTTTCGCTGACCGCGACCGATCTGCTCGGCGCCTTCTTCGACACGAGCTATGCCTATCGCTTCGGCCCGGCCGGCCATGATGTCAGCCTCGCAAGGCTTGCCGCCGAGGACGGAACGCTGCTTGCCGAGGCGACGCATTGGCTGCCCGGCCGGCGCAGCGAACGCCATGCGCTCGGCCTCGATGCCCGGCTCGACAGGGACGGCGACGGCTGGTTCCTCACCCTCGCCGCGGCGCGGATGGCGGCGCATGTCACCATCGACGACGACCACTACCGCGCTGTCGACAACGGCTTCGACCTCGCGCCCGGCAGCGCGCGGATCATTCGCCTCGTGCCGTTCGATTCGTCCTGGGCGGAACCGCCCGAAGGCGAGGTCACGGCAATCAACGGGGCCGGCCGCATCCGGTATGCGGCAGGCTGAGGCGGGTTCTCGGCCGCGCAATCCTTGTCTGCCGGCTCCGTGACGCCTATATCAGCGGCGCTAGAGGACGGCCTCCCCCATCGGGGATCATTGTCGGGACGACCCGATGCTGTTGATGGGGTTCAGCCATGCGGTCGATCCGGGATCGTATTCGCCACACACTTTGCTTTGAAATCATCGGCCTGATGATCGCGACGCCACTCGGGGCGCTCGCCTTCGGTCTGCCGCTCGCCGATGTCGGCATGGTCGGGCTCGGCACCAGCCTCGTCGCCGCGCTGTGGAACTATGTCTACAATCTCGGCTTCGACCATGCGCTGCTGCGCTTCAAGGGCGACACCAGCCGCGGCATCGGCCTTCGCGTGCTGCACGCCGTTCTGTTCGAGGGCGGGCTCATGGCGATGCTGATGCCGGTCATCGCCTGGTATCTCGGCATCGGCCTCGTCGAGGCGTTCCTGATGGACGTCTCGTTCTCGCTCTTCTACATGGGCTACGCTTTCGTCTTCAACCTGGCCTATGACCGGATCTATCCGATCGCGCCGGCACAGCCGGCCGCGGCGTAGGAAGACCGTCCGCTTCAGCCGAGACTGTCGGCGAAGAGCAGGGTCGCCCGGCCGCGGACCGTCATGGTCTCGTCGGCCCGGCGCGGATCGCGGCGGTCGACGGCGGGGGTCAGTCCCTCCACGCTGTCGACGAGCAGGCGCCAGCCGGCACCCCGGCTCGGCGGCAGCGTGAACAGCGCGTCGCCCTCGCCCCCGGCAAGCACAAGGCAAAGACGCTCCGCCTGCCCTTGCTCGTTCTCGCCTGCAAGAACGGCGGCCAGCACATGCGCCCCGCCGTCGTTCCAGGCGTTGCCTTCGAGCGGCCGGCCGTCGGCGCCGAACCAGGCGACATCGGGAAAATCCAGTCCGCCCAGCTTCTGCCCGGTCAACGGGCGTGGATCGCGCAGCACCGGATACGCAGCGCGCAGCCCGACGACGGCCGAAGCGAAAGCGAGATGCTCGGTGTCGGCCCGGACCCAGTCCATCCAGGCGAGCGCATTGTCCTGCGCATAGGCGTTGTTGTTGCCGCCCTGGCTGCGTCCGATCTCGTCGCCCATCGCGATCATCGGCGTGCCGCGCGAGAAGACCAGCGCGGCCAGCAGCGCCCGCATGTCGGCGGCGCGTCGGCGCCGGATCAGCGGATCGTCGGTCGCGCCCTCGACGCCATTGTTCCAGGAGTGGTTGCCGTCCGTGCCGTCGCGGTTCTCTTCGCCATTGGCGAGGTTCTGCTTGCGCTCATAGGCGACGAGGTCGGCCAGCGTGAAGCCGTCATGCGCGGTGACGAAGTTGATGCTGCGCGACAGCGGCCGATGGCGGCTGGCGAAGACATCGGCCGAGCCGGCGAGACGGGTCGCCAGCTCGCCGATCATGCCGCCCTCGCCCTTGAAGAACCGGCGCAGCGTATCGCGGTAGCGATCGTTCCATTCGCCCCATGCCGGCGGGAAGGCGCCGAGCTGATAGCCGCCATAGCCGATATCCCAGGGCTCGGCGATGAGGACCAATGCCGACAGCAGCGGGTCCTGATCGATGGCGGCAAGCAGCGGCGCGGCCGGGTCGAAGCCCTGCTCGCGGCGGGCGAGCGTCGTGGCGAGATCGAAGCGGAAGCCGTCTATGCCCGCCTGGAGGACCCAGTGGCGCATGCAATCCATGACGAGGCGGACACCGGCCGGCCGCTCCAGCGCCAGCACATTGCCGCAGCCGGCATCGTTGACATAGAAGCGGCGATCCTCCGGCAGCAGGCGATAGTAGCCGGCATTGTCGAGGCCGCGCATGGAGACGGTCGGGCCGAGATGGTCGCTCTCGCCGGAGTGATTGTAGACGACATCGAGAATGACGGCGATGCCGGCCGCATGCAGCGCCGCGACCGCGGCGCGGACCTCCGCCATGCCGCCCGGCGCAAGGCGCGGATCGGGCGCGAAATAGGCGATCGGGTTGTAGCCCCAGTAATTGTTGAGGCCCAGCGGCGGCAGGTGGCGCTCGTCGAGCCAGGCCGCTACCGGCAGCAGCTCCACCATGGTGACGCCGAGCGCCTGGAGATGGCGGATCGAGGCCGGATGGCCGAGCCCGGCGAACGTGCCGCGCAGCGCTTCGGGCACATCGGGATTGGTCTTCGAGAAGCCGCGGACATGCAGCTCGTAGATGACCTGCCGTTCGAGCGCGGGCGCTGGCGTGAGGCGCGCCGCAGCCGGCGCATCCGCCGTCACGATCGCCTTCGGGACCACTGGGGCGCTGTCTGCGCCATCCTCGGCCGCGCCTTGCCGGCGTGCGTCGTAAAGGAGCGGATCATGTCGGAACGGCCGGTCGAGCGCGCGCGCATAGGGATCGACGAGCAGCTTGGCCGGATTGAACCGATGTCCTTCCTCGGGCCGCCACGGTCCATGCGCCCGGAGGCCGTAGCGCGCGCCGGCCGCGACACCGCCGATACGGCCATGATGGATATCGCCGGTGCGCGCAGGAAGCCTGACGCGGCGGATTTCCCTCGCGCCATCGGCCGAGAACAGACAGACGTCAATCGCCTCGGCCGCCGCCGAATGAACGGCGATATTGACCCCGCCGGCCATCACCGTTGCGCCGAGCGGGCTGCTCGCCCCGTCCGTCACTGGATCGCGGTGCATGCTGGCTCAGCTCGCCTCGGGCGCGAGGCTGCGGAAAAGGCGGCCATAGGCAGCCGCCGGACGGCGCCAGGAGACGTCGGTCTTCATGGCGTTGGTCTGCATCGTCTTCCAATAGGCCCGGTCGCGCCAGAGATCGGCGGTCCGGAGGATCGCCGCCTCGAGATGATCGGCCGTCACCGGACCGAACTGAAGGCCGGTCCCGATGCCGGCGGCGCGCGCCACCTCGTTGGCGTCGATGATCGTATCGGCGAGGCCGCCGACGCGCGCGACCAGCGGGATCGCGCCATAGCGCAGCGCGCAGAGCTGAGTCAGGCCGCAGGGCTCGAAGCGGGAGGGCACCAGGATGACGTCGCTGCCGGCCTGGATGAGGTGGGCGAGAGGCTCGTCATAGCCGTTGACCATGCCGACGCGACCGGGATTGACCTCCGCCGCATGGGCAAGACCGTTGGCGATCGAGGGTTCGCCGGAGCCGAGGATCGCGAGCTGTGCCCCGGCCGAGAGCAGCGAACCGAGCCGTTCGAGCAGCAGATCGAGCCCCTTCTGCCAGGTCAGGCGGCTGACGACCCCGAAGAGCAGACGCGAGGGATCGACCTCGAGACCGAAGCGGGCCTGCAGCGCCGCCTTGTTGGCGGCCCGGCCGGCGCGGCTCGAGACGCTGTACGGCGCCGCGATCATCGGGTCGGTAGAGGGGTCCCAGACCTTGTCGTCGATGCCGTTCAGGATACCCGAGACGGTGGTTGCGCGGCTGCGCAGGAGCCCATCCAGCCCCATGCCGCCCTCCGGCGTCCGGATCTCGACGGCATAGGTCGGCGAGACCGTCGTGATGCGGTCGGCGAGCTGCAGCCCGGCCTTCAGGAAGCCGATGGTGCCGAAATATTCGACCCCTTCCATCGAGAAGGCATGCGGCGGCAGACCGAGCGCCTGCATCAGGCCGCGGCCATACTGGCCCTGGAAGGCCATGTTGTGCACGGTCATCACCGAGGGCACATGCGGGCGGCCGGAATAGCGCATATAGGCCGGCGCCAGCCCGGTCTGCCAATCATGGGCATGCAGCACGTCGGGCTGCAGGCCTTCGATCAGCCCGATGCCGAGATCGGCGGCGACGCGGGCGAGCGCCGCGAAGCGGATGGCATTGTCATGCCAGTCGCGGCCATCGGCGCCGATATAGGGGTTCCCCGGCCGATCATAGAGATAGGGCGCCTCCAACACGAGCAGGTCGAGCCCTGCCGCGCGGCCCTTGAGCAGACGCGCATCGCCGCCGAACAGGCCGTGGAAGATGTGCACCGTCTCGGCGCCCTCGAGCGCCGCCAGAACCGCCGGATAGCCCGGCACGAGCGTCGTGACGTGGATCGACTCGGCCGCAAGCGCGGCCGGGAGCGCGCCGACGACATCGGCGAGCCCCCCGGTCTTGACGAGCGGATAGATCTCGGAGGCGACGGAGAGGACGTGGAGCATGGTCACTTGAGGGCGTCGAGCATCGGCTGCGTGATCAGGCAGATGCCGTTTTCGGTGCGGCGGAAGCGCTTGGCATCGAAATCCGGATCCTCGCCGACGACCAGCCCTTCCGGGATCTGGACGCGCGAATCCACCACGACATTGCGCAGCCGCGCCGAGCGTCCGATCTCGGCGTAGGGCAGGATCACGCTGCTATCGACATGCGAATAGGAATTGCAGCGCACGCCCGTGAACAGAAGCGCCCGGTTGAGCGATGCACCCGAAACGATGCAGCCGCCCGAGACCAGCGAGGACAGCGCATAGCCGCGGCGGTTCTCCTCGTTATGGACGAACTTCGCCGGCGGGGTCACCTCGCCATAGGTCCAGATCGGCCAGTCGCGATCATAGAGATCGAGATCGGGAACGACGCTGGTCAGGTCGATATTGGCCTCCCAATAGGCGTCGACCGTACCGACATCGCGCCAATAGGAGATCGATTCGGCGCGCGAGCGGACGCAGGAGGTCTCGAAGTGATGCGCGACCGCCTTCCCGTTCTTGACGATGTGCGGGATGATGTCCTTGCCGAAATCGTGGCTGGAATTCGGGTCCTCTGCGTCGCGACGCAGTTCCTCCATCAGAAACTTCGTATTGAAGACATAGATGCCCATCGAGGCGAGCGCCTTGTCGGGATTGCCCGGCATCGCCGGCGGATCCTTCGGCTTCTCGATGAACGAGATGACCCGATCCTTGTCGTCGACATGCATGACGCCGAAGCCGGTGGCTTCCATGCGCGGCACTTCGAGACAGCCGATGGTGACGTCAGCCTTGGCCTCGACATGCTGCTGCAGCATGTCCTCATAGTCCATCTTGTAGATGTGATCGCCGGCAAGGACGACGAAATATTCGCTGTCATAGTCCTTGAGGATGTCGAGGTTCTGATAGACCGCATCCGCCGTGCCGAGATACCAGAGCTCTTCCGAGACGCGCTGGCTCGCCGGGAAGATGTCGAAGATCTCGTTGCGCTCGGGACGGAAGAAGTTCCAGCCGCGCTGCAGATGACGGATCAGGCTGTGCGCCTTGTACTGTGTCGCGACGCCGATCCTGCGGATGCCGGAATTGAGGGCGTTCGACAACGCGAAATCGATGATCCGCGACTTGCCACCGAAATAGACCGCCGGCTTTGCTCGCCGATCGGTGAGCTCCATCAGGCGGCTGCCGCGTCCGCCGGCCAGCACGAAGGCCATCGTCTGGCGCGCCAAGGGCGCACTGCCCTGCTTCTGCATCGTCGATTTCTCCCCCTCGTCTGTTATGTGATCCGGCGGCCCGAGGGCCGCTTCATGAGCCGTCGAATTCAAAGAAGACCGTCGAGAGCGGCGGCAGGATGACATCCGCCGACGCCGGCAAGCCATGCGACGGCAACGCCGCAGCGTGAACCGCGCCAAGATTGCCGAGGCCCGAGCCGCCATATTGCGCGGCGTCGGTATTGAGAATCTCGCGCCAGCGCCCGGCTTCGGGCAGGCCGATGCGATAGCCGTAACGGACGACCGGCGTGAAATTGCAGGCGACCGCCACCGGCTTGTCGCCCGGCGCGCCGTAACGCATGAAGACGATGACCGACTGGTCCTTGTCGTCGGGTACGACCCAGCGGAAGCCCTCGCCCTCGCAGTCGCGCGCATGCAGCGCCGGATGTTCGCGGTAGACCCGGTTCAGGTCGCGGACGAGATCGCGCACGCCGGCATGAAGCGGCGCCTGCAGCAGGAACCAGTCGAGCTCGTTCTCGAAATTCCATTCGCGGCGCTGGGCGAATTCCTGGCCCATGAACAGCAGCTTCTTGCCGGGATGGCCCCACATGAAGCCGTAGAACGAGCGCAGATTGGCGAATTGCTGCCAGTCGTCGCCCGACATGCGCGCCAGCATCGAGCCCTTGCCATGCACGACCTCGTCATGGCTGAGCGGCAGGACGAAGTTCTCCGAGAAGGCGTAGAGCAGGCCGAAAGTCAGCTTGTCGTGGTGGAAGCGGCGATAAATCGGATCGAGCGCCATGTAATCGAGCGCGTCGTGCATCCAGCCCATGTTCCACTTGAAGCCGAAGCCGAGCCCGCCGGCATCGACGGGGGCCGAAACGCCTGGCCAGGAGGTCGATTCCTCCGCGATCGTCATCGTGCCCGCATGTTCGCCATAGGACAGCGTGTTGACGCCGCGGAGGAAGGCGACGGCGTCGTTGTTCTGGTTCGAGCCGTCCGGATTGGGCAGCCACTCACCTTCCTTGCGGGAATAATCGAGATAGAGCATCGAGGCGACGGCATCGACGCGCAGGCCGTCGACATGGAAGCGGTCGAGCCAGTAGAGCGCGCTGGCGGCCAGGAAATTCGCAACCTCGCGGCGGCCAAAATCATAGATCGCCGTGTTCCAGTCGGGATGGAAGCCGCGGCGCGGATCGGCATATTCGTAGAGCGGCCGGCCGTCGAAATGGGCAAGGCCGTGCTGGTCGGTCGGGAAATGCGCCGGCACCCAGTCGAGGATGACGCCGAGACCGGCCTGGTGGGCGCGATCGACGAGCCGCGCGAAGCCGGCCGGATCGCCATGGCGCGCTGTCGGCGAGAACAGGCCGATCGGCTGGTAGCCCCAGGAAGCGTCGAGCGGATGCTCGGTGATCGGCAGCAGTTCGATATGGGTGAAGCCCATGTCGACCGCATAGGGGATGAGCCGGTCGGCGAGCTCGTCCCAGGTCATGAACCGCCAGCCATCGGCCTTCTGCCAGGATGGCAGGTGGACCTCGTAGATCGACATCGGCTGGCGGCGCTGTTCACCTTTGCCGCGGGCGGCGATGAAGCCGTCGTCGCTCCACGTGAAGGCGTCGGTCCTGGCGACGACCGACGCGGTCGAGGGGCGCAATTCGCTGCCGAAGCCGAACGGATCGGCCTTCAGCGGCAGCACGACGCCGTCGGGCGCGACGATCTCGTATTTGTAGACAACGCCCTCGCCGAGCTCGGGCGCGAAGATTTCCCAGATGCCGCTGTCGACGCGCTTGCGCATCTGGTGGCGGCGGCCGTCCCAGTCGTTGAAATCGCCGACGACGGAAACGCGGAGCGCATCGGGCGCCCAGACGGCGAAATGGACGCCGGCGACGCCGCCATGTTCGATGAGATGGGCGCCGAGCTTCTCGTAGAGCTGGCGGTGGGTTCCCTCGACGAGGAGGTAGTCGTCGAGCGGGCCGAGGACCGGTCCGAATGCATAGGGATCGATCAGCGACCAGTTGCCGCCGCTGTTCGACGCATTGAGGCGATAGGCGAAGCGGCTGCTCCGGCCCGGAATCAGCGCCTCGAAGAAATCGGTGCCGGTGCGCCGCTCGAGGCTTGCAATCGGCCGGCCCTCGAGATCCACGACCTCGACGGTCTCCGCATCCGGCACGAAGGCGCGCACCACCATACCGGCGCGCGTCTCGTGCGGCCCGAGCAGGGAAAAGGGATCCCCGTTCCGGGCCGCGATCAGATTGCCGACATCAATTTCACTAGCACGCCAACCGGCCATTGCGTCTCCCCGACGCGAACCTCATCCGGCAGGGCGTACGGGTACGTTCCAGATATCCTTGGCATATTCCGCAATCGTGCGGTCCGAGGAGAACCAGGCCACCCGAGCCGTGTTCGTGAGGCTCGCTTTCCACCATGCTGCTCTGTCTAGCCACAACGCGTCAACGTCTCGTTGGGCTGCATAGTAAGAATCGAAATCTGCCGTCACGAGAAAATAGTCGTGATGACGGAGCGCGGTGGTCAACGCGGCGAAGCGGCCGGGCTCGCCGGGGGAGAAGATTCCGGCCTCGATCGCCTCGAGAACGGCCGTCAATTCGCGCGAGGCGGCGATCGCCGCGGAGGCGTCGATGCCCTGGCGCCGCCGTTCGGCGACCTCGGCCGTGGTCAGGCCGAAGATGAAGATGTTGTCATCGCCGACATGCTCCTTGATCTCGACATTGGCGCCGTCGAGCGTGCCGATGGTGAGCGCACCGTTGAGCGCGAGCTTCATGTTGCCGGTGCCGGACGCTTCCATGCCGGCCGTCGAGATCTGCTCGGAGAGATCGGCGGCAGGAATGATGATCTCGGCGAGGCTGACATTGTAGTTCGGCAGGAACACGACCTTCAGCAGATCGCGCACCGTCGGATCGCTGTTCACCACCTGCGCCACGTCGTTGGCGAGCTTGATGATCAGCTTGGCCTGGTGGTAGCTCGCCGCTGCTTTGCCGGCAAAGATCTTGACCCGCGGCACCCATTCCTTGTGCGGCTGGGCGCGCATCGCCTGATAGAGGGCGATGGTTTCGAGGATGTTGAGCAGCTGGCGCTTGTATTCGTGGATGCGCTTGATCTGCACGTCGAACAGCGCGTTCGGATTGACGCGGATATCGAGCCGATCGCGGATCAACCGGGCGAGAGCGACCTTGTTGGCGCGGCGGACGGCGCCGACGGCATCGTGCAGGCCGGTATCGCCCGCCTTCGGCACGAGCGCGGCCAAGCCGGTCGGATCGTCGAGAATGCTCTCGCCGCAGTTGTCGACGAGGATTTTCGTCAGGCCCGGATTGGCTCCCTGCAGCCAGCGGCGGAAGGTGATGCCGTTGGTCTTGTTGTTGATCCGGCCGGGATAGACACGGTCCAGATCGGCGAAGATCGTCTGCTTGACCAGATCGGAATGCAGCGCCGAGACGCCGTTGATCGAGTGCGAACCGATGAAGGCGAGATGGCCCATGCGGACGCGACGGCCGGCATTCTCGTCGATCAGCGAGACCGAGGAGAGGAAGCCGTCATCGGCGCCGGGAACCTTCTTCGCCTTTTCCAGATGGATGGCGTTGATGAGATAGATGATCTGCATTTGGCGCGGCAGCAGCCGCTCCAGCAGCGGCACCGGCCAGGTCTCGAGCGCCTCGGGCAGAAGCGTGTGGTTGGTATAGCCGAGGGTCCGGCAGGTGATGTCCCAGGCCTCGTCCCAGGGGATGTCGCGGACATCGACCAGGATGCGCATCAGTTCGGCGACGCTGATCGCCGGATGGGTATCGTTCAGCTGGATGGCGACCTTGTCGGCGAGCGAGCGGATGTCGCCATAGGTGCGCATGTGGCGGTAGATGAGATCCTGCAGCGAGGCGGAGACGAAGAAATATTCCTGCCGGAGGCGCAGTTCCTGGCCGGCCGGGGTCTCGTCGCTCGGATAGAGGATCTTCGAGATCGCCTCGGCCCGAACCTGCTCGACCAGCGCGCCGATATGGTCACCGGAGTTGAAGGCATCGAGGCGGAGCGGATCGACGGCGCGGGCCGACCAGAGGCGCAGCGTATTGACGTGGCGTCCGCGCCAGCCGGTGATCGGCGTGTCATAGGCCACCGCCTCGATCGTCTCGGACGGATGCCAGACATAGCGCGGATAGCCGCTCGGCTGCATGATTGCTTCGACGCTGCCGCCGAACTGGATGTCGTAGATGACTTCCGGCCGCTCGAACTGCCAGGGATTGCCGAAGGAGAGCCAGTTCTCCGGATATTCCTGCTGCCAGCCGCCCTTCACGACCTGCCGGAACAGGCCGTGGTCATAACGGATGCCGTAGCCATAGGCCGGGATCGACAGTGAGGCCATGGAATCGGCGAAGCAGGCGGCGAGGCGGCCGAGGCCGCCATTGCCGAGGGCCGCGTCCGGCTCGACCGTCTTCAGCTTTTCCAGATCGACGCCGAGATCGCCGAGCGCTGCCCGGTAGACGTCGGTGATGCCGAGATTGTTCATCGTGTCGAACAGGAGCCGGCCGATGAGAAATTCGAGCGAGAGGTAATAGACGCGCTTGGCGCCGGTCGCGTAGGTCGCCTTCGACGAGGCGATCCACGGATCGACCATCCGGTCGCGCACGGCAAAGGCCGTGGCGAGGAACCAGTCGCGATCGCTCGCCGTCACGGCATTCTTGCCGACGGCGTAAGTGAGCTTGGCGTTGATCGCCGTGCGCGCGGCCGCAACCTCGGCCTCGTAGCTCGATTGCGCCGGTGCGCCCGCGGGACGCGGGCCGGCATCCGCCTGGACTTCTGAACTCACGACGGCTTCGACCATGGTGTCTCCCCATCCCACACGGGCCGGCACGGCAGCGGCTCACCCGCCCGTCCGGCCCGATGCCGTTTAGAACCTATGCTGATGCCATGCAACAAGAGTGCCGCAAGCTGCGGCATCATCGTCGCATGGCGCGAAATTGGGCGGTCGCCGCGGCAACCAAAGCGGCAAACCGATCGTTGTAGGATCGGCTGGGCGATCTGGCCAAAGCTCCCGACATATCGGTCGCGGCCTCACGCAGGCAGCGGCGACCGCTTCGACCTTGAAGGGCAAAGGGCCGTCCGAGCCATGAAGATTTTGTTCGTCACCAGTGAATTCGGCGACTTTGCCAAGGCCGGCGGCCTCGCCGACGTCTCCGCCGCGCTGCCGCGCGCGCTGAAGCGCCGCGGCGTCGATATCCGCATCCTGATGCCGGCCTACCAGAACGTCCTCGACAAGATCACCCAGTTGAAGGTCGTCGCCTCGCTGCCCGGCCATGCCGCCATCGAGCCCTGCCTGATCGGCGAGACGGAGACGGAGGACGGCATAACCGTCTACCTGATCCTCGCGCCCTCGCTCTACCAGCGCGCCGGGACGCCCTACACGACGCCGGAGGGCTATGACTGGGGCGACAACGACCTGCGCTTCGCGCGGCTCGGTCTCGCTGCTGCCGAGCTCGGCCGCGGCATTGCGAGCATCGGCTGGGCCCCGGATCTCGTGCATGTGCATGACTGGCCGTCGGCGCTGGCGCCGGCTTATCTGGCCTGGTCGGGCGCGCCCGTACCCTCGGTTTTCACGATCCACAACCTCGCGCATCAGGGCCTTTACGGCGCCGAGAGGCTCGATGCGCTGGGCATCCCGCACGAGGCGTTCCGGACGGATGGTGTCGAGTTCCACGGCTACATCTCGTTCATGAAAGCCGGCCTTGTCTACGCCAATCATGTGACAACGGTGAGCAACACCTATGCGGCCGAAATCACCACGGATGCACGCGGATCGGGCCTGCATGGGGTGACGCGCGGCCTTGCCGCCGAGGGCCGCCTCTCGGGCATCGTCAACGGGCTGGAGGCCGAATGGGACCCGTCCAACGACCGCCATCTGCCGCGTGTGTTCGATGCTTCGAACCTCGCCGGAAAGGCGGTCAACACCGACTTCATCCGCACCTCGCTCTGCCTGGCACCGTCGGACGGGCCGCTGTTTGGCGTGGTTTCGCGTCTCGTCCATCAGAAGGGGCTCGACCTCGTCGCCGACATTGCCGGCTCTCTCGTGGAGCGCGGCGGCCAGATCGCCATTCTCGGCACGGGCGACCCCGGCGTCGAGCGGATGCTGCTCGACATTTCCCGCCGTCATCGCGGCGCGATCGGCCTCGTCGCCGGCTTCAGCGACACCATGGCGCACCGCCTGGTCGCCGCCAGCGACTTTTTCCTGATGCCATCGCGCTTCGAGCCGTGCGGACTGACGCAAATGCAGGCGCAGCGCTACGGCGCCCTGCCCGTTGCGCATGCCACCGGCGGCCTCGCCGACACGATCGAGGATGACGAGACCGGATTCCTCTTCACCGACTTCTCGCAGCACGGCTTCCTCGAAGCCATTGGCCGTGCCTTCGACGCCTATCACGCACCCGAGCGCCTCGCCGCCATGCAGCGACAGGCGATGGCCAAGAGCTTCAGTTGGGACGAGCCGGCGCGGGCCTATGAGGAACTGTTCGCGCGGATCGCCGGTGTGCCGATGAGCAAGCCCCCGGATCACGGCTTTTCCGGAGTTGCCCACCTCCCGAAGCTCATCACGACCGACATGGACCGGAAAGCCGCCACACGATGACGAAACTCAATGCAGGGTCGCCTTTTCCCCTTGGTGCCGTTCCCGATGCCAAGGGCACGAATTTTGCGCTCTTTTCCGATCATGCCGAGGGCGTGACCCTCTGCCTCTTCTCCGGCGACGGGACCAAGGAAGTCGAGCGGATCGACCTGCCGGAATGCACCAACGGCGTCTGGCACGGCCATCTCGAGGGAATCAAGGCCGGCCAGCTCTACGGCTACCGCGTGCGCGGGCCGTTCGATCCGGCCAATGGACACCGCTTCAACGACAGCAAGCTGCTGCTCGACCCCTATGCCCGCGAACTCGTCGGCGCCTTGAAGTGGGACGACTCGCTCTACGGCTATCCGGTCGGCGGCGGCGATGACGCCGATCTCGCCAAGGACGAGCGCGACAGCGCGCCGTTCATGCCGAAGGCCCGCGTCGTCTCGCCGGAGATCCTGACGCGCTCGAAGCGGCCGATGACGCCATGGCCCCGCACGGTGATCTATGAAAGCCATGTGCGCGGCTGGACCATGCGCCAGCCCTTCATTCCGGACGATGTCCGCGGCACCTTCGCAGCGCTCGGCCATCCCAAGGCGATCGAGCATCTGCACCGGATCGGCGTCTCGGCGATCGAACTGATGCCGGTGCATGCCTTCGTCCAGGACCGCCATCTCGAGGAGCGCGGTCTCAGCAATTTCTGGGGCTACAACACGATCGGCTTCTTCGCGCCCGAGGGTCGCTATGTCGACGGCGGCGGCCTTGCCGAGATCGCCGGCGCAGTCGACCGGCTGCACGAGGCTGGCATCGAGGTCATCCTCGACGTCGTCTACAACCACACCGCCGAGGGCAACCATCTCGGGCCGACGCTCTCGTTCAAGGGGATCGACAACTTCTCCTATTACCGGCTGATGCCGGACGACAAGCGCTACTATGACGACCTGACCGGCACCGGCAACGCGATCGATACCAACCATCCGCGCGTGCTGCAGATGGTGATGGACAGTCTCCGGCTGTGGGCGACGGTCTATGGCGTCGACGGCTTCCGCTTCGACCTTGCACTGACACTCGGCCGCGAGCCGGATGGCTTCAATCCGCGCCATGCGTTCTTCAATGCCATCCTGCAGGATCCGGTCCTCGGCCAGTTGAAGCTGATCGCGGAGCCCTGGGATGTCGGACCGGGCGGCTATCAGCTCGGCAATTTTCCGGCCGGCTTCTCGGAATGGAACGGCGACTACCGCGATGTCGTGCGTGAGTTCTGGATGGGCGCAGAAGGCCTGCTGCCGAGCTTCGCCTCGCGCTTCGCGGCCTCGAGCGACCTCTTCAACGAAGGCCGGCGCCGGCCCTGGTCGAGCGTCAACTTCGTCACGGCGCATGACGGCTTCACGCTGGAAGACCTCGTCTCCTACAACGACAAGCACAACGAGGCCAACGGCGAGGACAATCGCGACGGCCACAGCGACAACCGGTCGTGGAACTGCGGCGTCGAGGGACCGACGGACGACGAGGGCGTGCTGGCGCTCCGCAAGCAGCAGAAGCGCAACCTGATCGCGACGCTGATGCTGTCGCAGGGCGTGCCGATGCTGCTCGCCGGCGACGAGATCGGCAATTCGCAGGGCGGCAACAACAACGCCTATGCGCAGGATAACGAGATCGGCTGGGTCGATTGGGGCAACACCGATCCCGAGCTCGCCGACTTCACCGCCAGGGTGATCGCGCTGCGCCGCAGCCGCAGCGCCTTCTCGCGCGCCGAATTCCTGACCGGCGCCCGAACGGAGCTCGGCCAGCGGGACGTCGCCTGGTTCAGCGCCGGCGGCGCGCGCATGTCGGACGAGGAATGGAGCAATCCGAACGTCAAATGCATCACCGTCCGCCTCGCGCCGATGCGGGCTGATGAACCGCTGATGATGGTGATGATGAATGCCTCGCATGTCGACGTCGACTTCACCGTGCCCGGCAAGGAGGGCGGCGGTTGGACCGTCGTCCTGGACACCGCGGGCGGCATCGAGGGCGAACGCTCGGACGCCGCAGCCGTGCTGAAGGTCGTCGCCCGCTCGATGCTCGTGCTGGAGGGCGTCATCGACACCCCGCCAGCCGAATAGGGAAGCGGCCAGCAGCGAAATGGCTCCGGCGACAGGACCGCCGCCGCTTCAGGCGGCGGTCGCAGCTTCGGCGCGGAACGCGATCCGCGCGATGTCCGCCGCCGGCATCGGCCGACCATATAGCCAACCCTGGCCGATCGCGCCGGGGGCGAGTTCGCAAAGCGCCGCGGCCTGCTCCTCGGTCTCGACGCCCTCGAAGACGATGCGCAATTCCAGCGTCTTGACCATCGCGCAGATCTGGCTGAGCACGATCGTGCCGACCAGGCTGGTTCCGACGGACCGCGTGAACAGCTTGTCGAGCTTGATCTTGTCGATCGGTAGCGTGGCGAGATAGCCGAGGCTGGAGTAGCCGGTGCCGAAATCGTCGAGACACACCCTGAAGCCACGGTCGCGAAGGCGATGCACCGCCTCGGAGATGCGGTCGACCTCGTCGGTCGCGCGCTCCGTGATCTCGAGCGCGACCTGGCTGCGGCCGACGCCATGCAGAAGGCATTCGGCGTCGAGATGCTCGGCGAGGGTCGGCGACAGGAGATCCTCGAGGCTGATATTGATGCAGACATAGAGGGATTCGTTGCTCATCAGCACGCCCGCCATCTCCGAAAGGACGCGGGTGATGATGTTGGCCGTGAGATCCTTGATGAGGCCCTGGCGTTCCGCCATCGGGATGAAGATGTCGGGCGACACCATCTCGCCGCTGCGGAGTTGCCAGCGCGCCAGCGCCTCCATGCCGACGAGGCGCCGGTCGGACATGCAGACCAGCGGCTGGTAGACGACGACCATGTCGTCGTTCCGGATCGCCCGTCTCAGCCGGTTGAGCAGGGTCCGGCGCGAGGCGAGCCAGGCAGCGCCGAGCCCATAGACCATCAGTCCGACCACCAAGCCGACGAGCATGAGAACCAGGAGGACCGGCAGGGGGATCGGCCAAAGGCCGGTCAGGGCCGCGCCATGGAGATGGACGCAGAGATTGCCATCCTGATCGCAGACCCGGAGCCGGTGCTCGAGCGGCGACCCGCGCCAGACACCGCCATCGGTGAACGGCGCCGGCGGCGCGGCCGGATTGTCGGACCATGCGAACAGCCGGTTGCCGTCGATCGAGGTGATGGCGGCGTTGGCGTCGCCGAGCGCCTTGAACTTGTCGGTGAACATGACCGGCCGGGAGAAGGTCATCACGCCGCCGCCTTCGGCGACGATCGCCCGCAGTCGGCGGTCGGGAAAGACGGCGGCGTCGATCCAGACCTTGAGCCCGAGCCGGGAGGAAAAGCTCGGCGGCCCGAGGTCGCGGATCGGCGGCTCGGTTCCACCGGCGATGTCGCACTGGACGTGGCCGTCATGGCCGCGCGCGATATCCATAAGGAAGAACAGGTTGATCGCGATCAGCCGCATCGCGGCCAGATCGTCCGCGGAGCACGGCTCCGTCGTCAGGCGCGAGACCTGGACGATGGCGACCCTCGTCTCGCGGACCAGATCATTGGCCCGGTCGAGGATCACCCCCGCCTGTCCCTCGAGGGCCAGTTCGCGCTGATACCAGGCGCTGCCCATATACAGTATTGTCACAATCGCCATCGAGATCAGAATGACAACCAGTGCGGTCAAGAATTTTGCAACTGCCGATCGCAAATGGACTCGTGACATGAAGTCGTCATAACCTTTCATCGGCGGAGCTTTAGTCGAATCCACCCCCACGCGAACCATTGAACCGCAGGGCATTCGGCCTGCAAGGGCCTGGATCAACTTCGCATGGCGAAGATTTGCGGCGGGTGGAGCAATCGCCGACCGTCGTTAACAGTTCGCTGCGACCCATGGGGCGGCGGCGGCATCGAGACGCGGTTCAGGTGGCGAGGCGGAGAATTTCGTCCGCCGCCACTGGTCTGCCGAACAACCATCCCTGGCCGATTGCCCCTGGGGCGAGTTCTTCGAGGACGGCGGCGTCGCGCTCGGTCTCGACACCCTCGAACACGATCTTGAGGTCGAGCGTCGCGATCATGGCGCAGATCTGCCTCAGCACGGCCGTGCCGACGAGGCTGGTCCCGACCGAGCGGGTGAACAGCTTGTCGAGCTTGATGGTGTCGATCGGCAGCGTTGCCAGATAGGCGAGGCTGGAATAGCCGGTGCCAAAATCGTCGAGAAAGACGCGATAACCCGTGCCGCGCAGCGCCGCGATGGCGGTGTGGATCCGCGACATGTCGTCGGTGGCGCGCTCGGTGATCTCGATCGCGACGCGATCATGCGGGATGTCGTTGCGGGCGCATTCCGCGTCGAGCTGCTCCGCGAGGCTGGTGCCGAGCAGATCGTGAGTACTGACATTGATGCTGACATAAAGCCCGCGATCCGCCACCAGCATCGGCGCGAGTTCCGAGAGAGCCCTGGCGATGACGTTGCTCGTCAGGTCGGTCAGGAGCCCTGCCCGCTCGGCGAGCGGAATGAAGACGTCGGGCGGCACGAACTCGCCCGAGGGCAGGCGCCAGCGCGCCAGCGCCTCGACGCCGACCATGCGCCGATCGGCGATCCGCATCAGCGGCTGATAATCGAGGTGGAGATCGTCATGGCGGATCGCCCGCTTCAGCCGGTTGACGAGCGCCCGCCGCCTGGCGAGCCAGGCCCGGCCGAGCACATAGAAGGCAAGGCCGACCAGCGTGCCGGCAGCCACCAGCGCCAGTTCGCCCAGCGAAGCATCGCCGAAGCCGGCGAGCCGGGCGCTGTCCCTGATGTCAACGCAGACATTGCCGTCGTCGTCGCAGCGTTCCACGACATGATCGAGAATGGAACCGCCGGAACCTGCCGCGCCTGCCGTCGATCCGTCAGCCGTTCCGGACCCGATCAGCGTGCGACGCGCATTCGTCGACCGAATGAGGGCCCTGGCGGTGCCGAGCGCGCTGAATAGATCGCGGAAGATGATCGGCCGCGCGAAGACGACGCCCGTCTCGGTCGCGGCCACGATCGGCCCTACGCGCGAATCACGATCGACCACCGCTTCGGCCCAGATCTTCAGCCCGCCGCGATCCTTCGTGACGAAGGTCGGCGGTCCGAGATCGCGGATGGGGGGCTCGGTGTCGTTGATGACATCGCAGAGAATACGCCCGTCGCGCATCCGGCCGACATTCATGAGATAGAACGAGTCGAGCGCAATCCGGTGCAGTGCAGCGAGGTCGGCAGGAGAACAGGGCGCGGCGGTGCCGGCGGCAATCGCGTCCGTCGCAATCCGAATTTCGGCACCGAGATCCAGTGCCCGCCTCAGAATCATGTCGGCCTGATGGTTCAGGGCCTGGTCGCGATTGTACCAGTCGACGGCCTGGTAGGCGGTCGACGTGACGACGATGCCGATCACGATCGAGACGACGATCTTGATGATCCGCGCCGGCGGATAATGCTTGCTGAAGCCGATCACCCCGATCGGCTCCGGATCGCTTCGCGGTCCCCTATCGCCAGAGGACCGAAGCTCGTCGTCAGGGGACGGGGGTACGACAGTGGCATCGCGACGGCCCCAGGAGCCGCGCCGGCCCTATGACGGAGCATCGGCGAACTCCGGCAGGACCAGTTCGGCAACCGGAAGCGGATAGCCATACAGCCAGCCTTGGCCCATGGCGCCGGGCGCAAGTTCCTCGAGGACGCGCGCCTGCTCCTCGGTCTCGATCCCTTCGAAGACGACCGACAAGCCGAGCGTCGCCATCATGCGGCAGATCTCGCGCAGGACCAGCGTTCCGACGAGGCTGGTGCCGACCGAGCGGCTGAACAGCTTGTCCAGCTTGATGGTGTCGATCGGCAGGGTCGCCAGATAGGCGAGGCTCGAATAGCCGGTGCCGAAATCGTCGAGGAACACGCGATAGCCGGCATCGCGGAGATCTCGCACCATGTCGCCGATGCGCGCGACGTCACCCGTCTCGCGCTCCGTGACCTCCACGACGATGGCGCTCCGCGCGACCCCATGCCGGCCGGCGAGGCGGTCGAGCGAGTAGCGGAATTCGGTCGACAGCAATTGCTGCACGGCGACATTGATGCTGACATGCAGCCCGGGACGACCGGCGAGAATCGGTCCCAGTTCGCCGAGCGCCCGGTCGATGACCCGCTCCGTCAGGTCGCCGAGAAGGCCCGACCGCTCTGCGAGCGGTATGAAGATGTCGGGTGGAACCGGTTCGCTCCCAGGCCGGCGCCAGCGCGCCAGCGCCTCGAAGCCGGTGACGTCCCTCGTTCTCAGGCAGACCATCGGCTGGAAGTGGACGGCGATCTCGTCGCGGCGAATGGCCCTGCGGAGCTGCCTGACCAGCGTTCGCCGCGCCGCGAGCCAGCCGCCGATCGCCGCCTGTCCTGCCAGGCCGAGGGCCATGCCACCGGCGACGAGGCCGAGCCTGCCGGTCGGCGACATCGACGCGATCCCGAGCGAGGCGTGTTCGCTGATCGAGACGCAGATGTCAAAACCGGGCTGGCAGTGCGCATATCGATGATCGAGCGCTGGGATCGCCGAGGACTGACGGCCGTATTCGGCGCCGGCGAGGCGGCCCGCCCCCACGGAACTCATGTAATTTCCGCTGAAGTCGCCTGGACCGACATTGGCGATGGCGTCGCCAAGCCCTTCCAGGATGTCGGGAGCCGCCTTCGGCCGCGAATAGATGATCACGCCATGCAGAGCCGCCGCCGTGACATTGACCCGCCAGTCGCCGCGGAGCGGCGTGCTCAGCCAGACCTGGGCGCCGCGGGAACTGATCCGGTCCGGCGGGCGGAGGGCCGTCCCGACAGGGAGCTTGCCGCTCGTGTCGCAAAGGACTGTGCGGCCGTCGATCCGCCCGGCATCGATAAGATAGGCCGATCTTGAAACGAGGATACCGAGCGCGGTGATGTCCTCAGGAGAGCAGGGCGTGGTCTTGAGGGCGACGACTTGACGGATGGCAAGACGCGTCTCCGTCGCGATCGCGACCGATCGATCGAGCAGCAATTCGGCCCTGAATTCGAGTTCGCTCTGTCGGCGCTCCCAATTGAAGACCTCGAAACCTGCTGCAACAACGAGTGTGCCGAGAAGGATAGAAAATGCAACGATGGTCGATCGCCTGAGGCTGGGAGCGTGAAGACCCATGCATATCGTTTCCGGCGCTGAATCCCGCGCCATCGGAAGGGCCGAGACCCCTTTGAGGCTTAAACGCGTCCAGTCGCTGGGAGGGGCAATGTTCCGAATCGGAACACCAGTCGACTGTCTGCAGGCGCAGACTAAGCGATTGAACCGCGTTGTCCCGGCCCGGCCGACACATCTCCAGGTCGTTATGTGTTCATTGTGAACACATAACGAATGTCCATACATAAAGTCGGGCTTATCGGGTCAGTCAACGTGGAAGACCTCTTCCATCGGCGCCCACCACTCGCCTTCGGCGCGGCTGGCGAGCGGCGCCTGCAGTGGCATGCAGATCGCCCACCAGCGCTGCGTTTCGGGATCGGCCGCCATCCTGGCGCTGTCGGCGGCGAAATCGCTGCCGTGATATTCGAAGCTGGCAAACAGGAGGTTCTCCGGCTCGCGCAGATAGATCGAGTAGTTCCGGATGTGGCAATCGGCGATCGTGGCGAGAACGCCCGGCCAGACGGCGGCGTGAAGCTGCTTGTATTCGGCGATCGCTTCGGCCTTGAGGCCGAGCACAAAACCCATGCGCTGCATCGAAGTCCCCCTCCTTGCCCGAACCGCGCGGGCGTTCAGCCACTACCCTTGCCGAGCACGACCGAGAGTTCACGCGTCGCCTCCAGCAGGATCGCAAGGGCCGCGGTCCTGTCCGGCACGTCGGCCCGATCGACGCGCGACAGAAACGGGCAGGTCAATGCGGCGATCGCCGTTTCGCCGGGTCCAAGGATCGGCGCCGACAGATTGAACACCGCTTCGGACTGGAAGCTCTCCATCGCCTCATAGCCCTCGCGGCGTATGGTGGCGAGGCGCTCGTCGAGCCCGTCCGGCCGGCCACGGTCCTCGGCAAGATCCTCGCGCTCCGCCTCCATCAGCGCCCGCTCGTGCGGCGGCGCAAAGGCGAGCAGGACATGGCCCGAGCCGGTATTGTAGAGGCTGACGCGCGCGCCGACGCGGATCGAATAGCTCCAATAGGAGGGCGCATCCATCTGCGCGACGACGATGACGCGGCCGCGGTCATAGACGGCGAGATGGCAGGCCTGTTCGGCGCGTTTCGAGAACTGGCGCATCACCGGCAGCGCCTGGCTGACGAGGCGGCGGACCGGAGCATGCTGGTGCGCCAGCGCAAACAGCCGCAGCGTCAGTTCGTAGCGATCGCTCAGGATGCGCGCGACATAGCCGCGACGCACCAGCCGGTCGAGCATCCGGTAGATCTCGTTGGGCGAGCGGCCGAGCGCCTTGGCGATCTCGGCCTGCGTCATGCTCTCGTCCGTCGCCGCAAGCAGCTCGAGGATGTCGAGCCCCTTGTCGAGCGCTGGTGCACGATAGCGATCATGGGCGTCGTCGAGCATGGGCCTCCATTCCCGCGGGCGACCATCAGGCCGGATCGCAACCGGCCGCGGATCAGGTTAGAGATTGACTCGCATCCGTCAATTTCGCTTATATACGAATACACCATTCAAGGGTGGATAATTCGGTCGGGCAGCGCGTTGCGGCAGGCGCGAGCGAGGCCGAGGCTCCTGAAGCGGCATCGCGCGATGTCGCCGCCGGACCGTTCTCGGGGAGGAGTGCGCATGGCCCGGATCGTCCGCGTCGAAGGGTTGATGGTTGACCTGAAGCCGAAGGTGAAGCGGGTCGATGCGATCCAGTCCTTCGTGAGCCAGGAAACGCCGATCATCCGCATCACGGATTCCGACGGCGCGGTCGGCACCGGCTACAGCTACACGATCGGCACCGGCGGCCCGGCGATCCTGTCGTTGATCGAGAAGACCCTCGCCCCGGCGCTGCTCGGCCGCGAAGCCGGCATGATCGAACAGATCTGGCGCGATCTCCTGTTCCTGACGCATGCAACCGCCGTCGGCGCGATCACCTCGCTTGCGCTCGCCGCGATCGACACCGCCCTCTGGGATCTTCGCGCCCGCCGCGCCGGACTGCCGCTGCATGTGCTGGCGGGCGGCGCGCAGGAAAAGATCCGCCTCTACACCACCGAAGGCGGCTGGCTGCATCTCGATACCGGCGCCATCGTCGACGACACGATCCGCGCCAAGGAAAGCGGCTTTTCCGGCGCCAAGGTCAAGGTCGGCCGGCCGATCCACGAGGACGTGGCGCGTCTCGCCGCCGTGCGCGATGCGGTCGGCGCGAGCTTCGAGATTTTCACCGATGCCAACCAGGCCTTCGCCGTCGACGAGGCGATCCGACGGGCGCGCCATTACGAGGCGGCCGATATCGGCTGGCTCGAGGAACCGCTCGCCGCCGACGATGTCGACGGCCATGTCCGCCTCTCCGCCGCGACGACGATCCCGATCGCGGTTGGCGAGAGCCTCTATTCGGCGCCGCAGTTTCGCGACTACCTGCAGCGGCGCGCCTGCTCGATCGTGCAGGTCGACGTCGCACGCATCGGCGGCATCACGCCCTGGCTGAAGGTCGCCCATCTCGCCGAGACCTTCAATGTCGCGGTCTGCCCGCATTTCCTGATGGAACTGCATGTCGGGCTCTGCGCCGCGGTGCCGAATGCGCGCTGGGTCGAATATATCCCGCAGCTCGACAGCCTGACGGCCACGGGCATGCGGATCGAGAACGGCCATGCGATTCCGAGCAGCGAAGCCGGTCTCGGGATCGACTGGGATTTCGCAGCCATCGACCGGCAGCAGGTCGCTGGCTCGCGCTTCGCCATTGCAAGCTGAGAGGAATGATCGAATGAGCGAGAAGCTCGCGGGCAAGGTCGTGCTGGTGACGGCAGCGGCCCAGGGTATCGGCCGGGCGATCGCCGAGAGCGCCGCCGCAGCCGGCGCCACGGTGTGGGCGACGGATATCAACGAAGCCAAGCTCGCCGAGCTCGGGCCTCTGACGAACGTCACCACGCGCACGCTCAATGTGCTCAGCACGGCCGATGTCGAGGCGCTGGTCGGGACGATCGGCACCGTCGATGTCTTGTTCAACGCGGCCGGCATCGTCCATGCCGGCACGATCGAACAGGCGAGCGAGGCCGATCTCGACTTCGCCTATGACCTCAACGTCAAGTCGATGTGGCGGACGATCAAGGCGGTGCTGCCCGGCATGCTGGCGCAGGGCGACGGCTCGATCGTCAACATCTGCTCGGTCGCCGGCTCGATCAAGGGCGTGCCGAACCGCTTCGCCTATGGCGTCACCAAGGCGGCGACGGTCGGCCTCACCAAGTCGGTGGCGGCGGATTTCGTGACCCGCGGCATCCGCTGCAACGGCATCTGCCCCGGGACGGTGGAAAGCCCGTCCTTGCAGGACCGCCTGCGCGCCCAAGGCGACTATGAGGCCGCGCGCGCCGCCTTCATCGCACGCCAGCCGATCGGACGCATCGGCACGCCGCAGGAGATCGCCGATCTCGCCATCTATCTCGCGACCGCCACCTATACCACCGGCCAGATGCACATCATCGACGGTGGCTGGGTCAACTGACTGGGAACAATCGCGCCGGGGTGACGTTGGTCTTTCATCAATGGCAATGATGGAGGATCACGATGTCCATGACGTTTGACACCCATTCCGGCTCGACTGCCGGCTCGGTCAACCCGCTGATCTCCGCCGACAAGGTCGATGGCACCGCGGTCTACAATGGCGCCGGAGAACGGCTCGGCGACGTGCATGACGTGATGATCGACAAGGTCTCTGGCCGCGTCGCCTACGCGATCCTGTCCTTCGGCGGCTTCCTCGGTATCGGCGAGAAGTACCATCCGCTGCCCTGGAATGCGCTCAAATACGATGTCGAGCGCGGCGGCTATGTCGTCGATCTCACCCGCGACCAGCTCGAGGGTGGCCCCGTGTTCGACGATGGCGTCGAGCCCGCCTGGGGCGACCGCGACTACGAGAAGCGCGTCCACGATTATTACGGGCTGCCGCCCTACTGGATGATCTGACCGATCCTTTCCTGACCGGTGCGATGGCCGCGGCACAGCCGCGGCCATCGTCGTTTCGGCTTCAGCGATAGGTCGCGCCGAGATGGTGGATCGAGAGATCGGCGAGCGAGGGCATCGCGACGCCTGCCTCGGGCCTGAAGCGGATCGTCCTCGGTTCGCCCGGCAGCAGCAGGAAGCTCGTATCGTCGAAATGGCCCGGCGAGGCCGGCGCCTCGGCGCGGACATAGAAGGCCGGCGCGTCGCTGGAGAGCGTGAACCGCCCCTCCCCGGCATCGGCGACCGACACCTTCGCGGCCGGAAGCTCGAACCGCTTCGGCACGTCCGGGAAGACGACGATCTGCAGTGTCGGATCGGCGACGCCGTCGACGAGCGCATCGATGACATGGAAGTGGTCGTCGGCCTTCGGTGCGTCCAAAGCAATGATGTCGACGGCCCGATCGGGCGGCAGATGCGCCTCGGCGATGCGCTCATGCAGCAGCGCGCCGCGAAGATCGAGCGTGCGGATGCGGGCCGCGAGCCGCACCGGCTGATGACGATCATTGACGGCCCGCACCGTCAGCACGCCGCCCTCGATCCGGGCGGCCAGCGCCACCGGGGCGAAGAAGCGCTTCGCATGATAATGCAGCGTCTTCCAGGCCAGTGTGTGGTCGATCGAAGACCATGACACCGCCGGCCAGACATCGTTGAGCTGCCAGTAGAGCGCACCCATCGAATGCGGCTTCAGGCTGCGCCAGTAGCGCACCGCCGTCTCGATCGCCAGCGCCTGCTGCAGCTGCGACAGGAACACGAACTGCTCGAAGCCCGAGGGCACACGGAAATAGCGCGCCATCGTGTCGATAATGCGCGAATTGCCGGCGAGATCGCGCTGGTGGAATTCCATCACCGGCGAGGTCGCATTCCAGGCCTCGGGTTCGGCGAAGGCGCGGATGCCGGTCATCGAGGGGAAGGACTGGAAGCCGAACTCGGAGCAGAAGCGCGGCTTCACCGTGTAGTAATGCTCGAAATTCTTGTTCGAGTGCCAGACATCCCAGAAATGCATGTCGCCCGACCCGTCGTCATGCCAGGCATCGCCATAATCGAGATCGCCATTGCAGGGCGAGGACGGCCAGAACCGGCGATCGGGATCGGTCTCGATCACGGCGCGGTCGATGACCCGGTTGAGGCGATCGTAATTGACGAGGTAGCGGTCGCGGTTGTTCTTCGACAGCTCGTACCAGGTCAGCGATCCCACCACCTCGTTGTCGCCGCACCAGAGCGCGATCGAGGGCCGCGAGGAGAGGCGCTTGATCTGGTAGCGAAGTTCGGCATCGACCCCCGCGAGGAACTCGGGCGTCGAGGGATATTGCGAGCAGGAGAACATCATGTCCTGCCAGACCAGCAGGCCGAGCTCGTCGCAGAGATCATAGAAGGCGTCGAATTCATAGAACCCGCCGCCCCACACGCGGATCATGTTCATGTTGGCCTCGACCGCCGCCGAGAGCAGCGCGCGGATGCGGCCTTCGGTGATCTTCGAGGGCAAAGCGTCGGCCGGGATCCAGTTGGCGCCCTTGGCGAAGATGTCGACGCCGTTGACGCGAACGATCATCGAGGCGCCGGCCTCGTCCTTCTCGGTCACGATCTCGAGCGTGCGGAAGCCGATGCGCCGCGTGACGCTGTCGCCGGGGATCGCGACCACCGCGTCATGCAGCGGCTGATCGCCATGGCCGGCCGGCCACCAGAGCTGGGGCCTGCCGACATCGAGTTCGAGCAGCGCGCGTCCGACGCCCTTCTCGACCTGGACGGTGGCCGTCACCTGCTGCCCGCCGAGCGTGAAGCTCACGGGTACTTCGATAGTGGCGGGCGCCGCCAGCTCGACCTCGGCGATCGCGGTCACGCGGCCGTCGTCGGCGTGGCGCTGGCGGATCTGGACGCTCTCGATGCGCGCGCCCTCGTAGAGATGCAGCACGGGCTCGGCATAGATGCCCATCACCATCAGCACCGGGCCCCAGTCCCAGCCGCCATGGCACTGGGCCTTGCGGATCATGTTGAGGTCGGGAACCTTGTTGTTGCTGACGCTCCACGGAATCGGGAAGGGCTGGCGAGTCGCCCGCGCCTTCGCCTCGGGCCCAGCCGGGGAAAAGCGAACACGGAGCGTGTTGTCACCTTCCACGAGCGCGTCCGTAACGTCGATGCGATGGCGGATGAAGCTCGACTCGAGCCGTGCGACGCTCCGCCCGTTCAACACCACCTCGGCAAAGGTGTCGACGAACTCGAATTCCAGCACCGCCCAGCGACCGGCAGCGTCGCCCGGTGCGATCGTGAAGCTGCGGCTCAGCTCCCAGGCCGCCTCGCCGACCCACTGCACCAGCGCCTCGTTGCGGCCGACCATCGGATCGGGAATCCGCCCGAGCGCCAGCAACGCGGAATGGACATCGCCCGGGATGGCGGCAGCGCCGACGACGGCGCCGTCGGCATCGGCCAGCGTCCAGGCGCCGGCGAGCGACAGGGAAGCGCCGGAGCGGGAAGGTTCGGTCATGGGTCGATCTCCTGATGGCGGCAGAGATGGAGCGGCGTGATCGCAAAGCCTCTAGCACGGCGCCGGGGACAAGCCGAAGCGTGGCGGCGATTGTCACGCAGGCGTTTTGCAAACCGGCGTATTTTTGGCTTCCATTTGGCCGGCAAGGTGCTCATATGCCGGTCATATACCCCTTGCGGCACGATGGCCGCACCCAAGCTGGAGGACCGTCGGATGACATCCAAACTCGACCAACTGAAGTCCATGACGGTCGTGGTTGCCGACACGGGCGATCTCGAGGCGATCAAGACCTTCCGCCCGGTCGATTGCACGACGAACCCCTCACTCGTGCTGAAGGCGTTCGATCTGCCGCTCTATAAGGACGTCATCGACAACGCCGTCGCTTGGGGCTCCAAGCAGGGCGGCACCAAGGACGCGATCGCCGCAGCGGTGGCCGACCGTCTCTCGGTCGCCTTTGGCGCCGAAGTGTCGAAGCTCGTGCCCGGCCGCGTGTCGACCGAGGTCAATGCCGACCTTTCCTTCGACACCGAGGCCTCGCTGGCCCGCGCCCGCGCGATCATCAAGGACTATGCCGATCTCGGCATTCCGCGCGAACGCATCCTGATCAAGCTCGCCTCGACCTGGGAGGGCATCCGCGCCGCGGAAATCCTTCAGAAGGAAGGCATCGACTGCAACCTGACGCTGCTGTTCTCGCTCGCCCAGGCGGTCGCCTGCGCCGAGGCCGGCGTGTTCCTGATTTCGCCCTTCGTCGGCCGCATCCTCGACTGGTACGTCAAGTCGACGGGCAAGACCTTCGAGCCTGAGGAAGACCCGGGCGTCGTCTCCGTTCGCCAGATCTATGCCTATTACAAGGCCTATGGCATCGACACCGTCGTGATGGGCGCATCGTTCCGCTCCACCGGCGAGATCGAGGCGCTGGCCGGCTGCGACCGCCTTACCATTGCCCCGGCCCTGCTAGAGAAGCTCGCGGCCGACGAGGGCACGCTGGTGCGCAAGCTCGACCCGGCCAATCCCGGCGTGGCTCCGGCCAAGCTCTCCTATGACGAGAAGGGCTTCCGCTGGGCGCTCAACGAGGACCCGATGGCGACCGAAAAGCTGTCGGAAGGCATCCGTCAGTTCGCCAAGGACCTGCATTCGCTGCGCGGCCTCGTCGCCAAGAAGCTCGAAGCCATCCCCGCTTGAGCCTTGCGGCCGGGCGCCGCGTCAGGCGCGGACAGAAAATCGCCCGCCAGGGTTCTCCCTGGCGGGCTTTTCTTTGCCGGGCGCCTTGCCAAGCGACGACGAGCCGGATAAATACAAACTGTCGACAAGATAGTGAACGGAGAACGAGACCGCGATGACGATGGATCCGAAGGCGACTTGGAAGGGCGTTTTCCCGGCCGTGACCACCCAGTTCCGCCCGGATTTCTCGGTCGATCTCGACGCGACCGCCAAGGTGATCGCGGCGCTGGTCGCCGATGGTGTCTCCGGCCTCATCATTTGCGGCACGGTCGGCGAGAACTGCTCGCTCACCCGTTCCGAGAAAGTGTCGCTGGTCGAGACCGCGGTGAGCGTCGCCAAGGGCCGCGTGCCGGTCATCTCCGGCCTTGCCGAATATACCAGCGCCTTCGGTGCGGAGTATGCCCGCGAGGCGACCAAGGCCGGCGTTGACGGCCTGATGGTCATGCCGGCGATGGTCTATCCGGCGAAGCCGCGCGAGACGATCGACCACCTGACCACGATTGCCAAGGCGACCGACACGCCGATCATGGTCTACAATAATCCGCCGAGCTATCGCACCGACGTGACACCCGCGATGCTGGTCGGCCTTGCCGATGTCGATACGATCGTCGCCTTCAAGGATTCCTCGGGCGACACGCGCCGCATCGTCGATGTCCGCAACATGACCGGCGACCGCTTCATCCCCTTCTGCGGCCTCGACGATGTCGTGCTCGAGACGGTGGCGCTCGGCGCCGTCGGCTGGGTCTCCGGCATGTCGAACGTCTTCCCGCGCGAGGGCGAGACGCTGTTCCGCCTCGTGCGCGACGGCCGCTTCGCCGAGGCGATGCCGCTCTATGACTGGTTCATGCCGATCCTGCACCTCGACGCCCGCCCGGACCTCGTCCAGGCGATCAAGCATTGCGAGAAGATCCTCGGCCGCGGCACCGACCTGACCCGCCCGCCGCGCCTCGCGCTCGACGCCTCCGAGAAGGCCGAACTCGAGGCCGTGATGGCGAAGGCCCTGGCAAACCGTCCGGCGCTGCCGGAGACCGGCCTGCCGGCGGCCGCCTGACCGGCGCCGCGATGCGTATCGCGGTCATCGGAGGCGGTATTGTCGGCGCGGCGGCGGTCCATGCGCTGCTCGACGAGGGCCACGCGGTCGACTGGCTCGACCGCGACGGCATCGCCGCGGGCGCATCGGCCGGCAATGCCGGCTGGATCGCCCATATGGACATTATGCCGCTCGCCTCGCCCAAGGTGTGGCGGCATATGCCCGGCTGGATGCTCGATCCGCTCGGGCCGCTCTCGATCCGACCGGCCTATCTGCCAAAGCTGCTGCCGTTTCTCGGCCGCTTCATCGCCGCGAGCCGGCCCGGCCGCATCGAGGCCTCGATCGCGGCGATCAGCGCGCTGAATGCCCGCGCCCTGCCAGCCTGGGAAAAGCGGCTCGGCGGGCTCGGTCTCGCCGGCCATCTGCGCCAGAAGGGCATCCTCTCCGTTTGGTCCAGCGCCGCCGCCGCCGCATCGGCGGAGGCCCTGATCGCACGTCAGCAGGCGATGGGCATACCCGTCGACTGGCTCGATACCAAGGCACTGCACGACCTTGAACCGGCGCTCGGCCCGCGCGCCGCGCGAGGGGCGCTCTATCCGACGGGCTGCCACGTCTCCGATCCGAAGGCACTCACGCTTGCGCTCGCGGCGTCGGCGCAAGCGCGCGGCGCCCATGTCGTGAAGATGGAGGCCGTCGCCGTCCGGAAGCAGGGCGCCGACATCGCCATCATCACGGGCTTCGACAGCATTGCGCTGTTCGACCGCGTCGTGATCGCCACCGGCGCGTGGTCGAAGCCGCTCGCCGCCTCGATCGGCGACGCCGTCCCGCTCGATACCGAGCGCGGCTACAATGTCACCCTGCCCTCAGGCCGGCTCGGCCTGTCACGTCCGGTGATGTATGAGGGCGAAGGATTCGTGACCAGCCCGCTCGACAGCGGCGACCGGATCGGCGGCAGCGTCGAATTCGCTGGTCTCGAAGCGCCGCCGAATTTTGCCCGGGTGGATGCCATTCTCGGCCGCGCCCGGCGTTTCCTGCCCGAGGCGGATCTCTCCGGCGGCACGCGCTGGATGGGGTTCCGGCCCTCGATCCCGGATTCGCTGCCGGTCATCTCCCGCTCACGGCGCGATCCGCGCATCGTGCATGCCTTCGGCCATGGCCATTACGGCTTGACGCAGGCCGCCGCGACGGCCGAAATCGTCGCCGATCTCGTGGCGGACCGCGTGCCGTCGATCGACATCGCCCCCTACTCCGTCACACGATTCCAGGCAAGGTTCTGACCATGGCGCGCCATTCGTTCTTCTGCATCGACGGGCATACCTGCGGCAATCCGGTGCGGGTCGTCACCGGCGGCTCGATCCCGGTCCTCAAGGGCGCGACGATGTTCGAGAAGCGCCAGCATTTCCTCGCCGAATTCGACTGGATCAGGAAGAGCCTCTGCTTCGAACCGCGCGGCCACGACATGATGTCCGGCTCGATCCTCTATCCGCCGTCGTCGGACGCCTATGACACGGCGATCCTGTTCATCGAGACCTCGGGCTGCCTGCCGATGTGCGGCCATGGCACGATCGGCACCGTGACCTTCATCATCGAGCACGGCCTGGTCACGCCGAAGACGCCGGGCCTGCTGCGGCTCGAGACCCCGGCCGGCCTCGTCGAGGCGCGCTATGTCCAGAACGGACCCTATGTCGAGAGCGTGACGCTCACCAATGTGCCGTCCTTCCTGCTCGGCCGCGACTATGAGGTCGAGGTCGACGGCATCGGCACGCTCAAGGTCGACGTCGCCTATGGCGGCAATTTCTATGCGATCGTCGAGCCGCAGGCGAACTACGCCGACCTCGCCGATCTCGAGCCGTCGGACATCGTTCGCCTGTCGCCGAAGCTGCGCGCCGCCTTCAATGCGCGCCATGCGATCGTGCATCCGGAAAACGCGGCGCTCGACAGATTGACCCATGTGCTTTGGACCGGGAGGCCGAAGAACCCGGGCTCCAGCGCCCGCAATGCCGTCTTCTACGGCGACAAGGCGATCGACCGCTCGCCCTGCGGCACGGGAACCTCGGCGCGGCTGGCGCAGCTCTTCGCCACCGGCCGGCTCAAGGAAGGCGAGGCCTTCGTACATGAAAGCATCATCGGCTCGACCTTCACCGGGCGCGTCGCACGGACCACGACAGTCGCCGGCCGCCCGGCGATCGTCCCGACCATCGAGGGCTGGGCGCGCGTGACCGGCTACAACACCATCTTCGTCGACGACCGCGACCCGTTCTGGGCCGGGTTCCAGGTGGTCGACGGCGCCGCTTGAGGTTGAAGACGGGCGGCGTTTCCGCCGCCCGCTCGCTTTCGCTCAGCGGACCCAGCCGCCGGGCACGAAGATCCAGCGTCCGCCGCTCCAGACCCAGTGCGGCGGCGCATAGCGCCAGCCTGGTCGCACGGCGACCCAATGCCCCTGCATCCAGACATAGCGGCCATTGCGCCAAACCCAATGGCCCGGCACCCACGCATAGCCGCGACGCATCGGCGGCGGCATCTCGTAGCGCGGCGGCGGAGGACCATAGCCGCGACCGGGCGGAGGGCCGTAGCCGGGCGGACCATAGCCTGGGCCGGGCGGCGGATAGCCTTGCGCCTTGGCCGCGTCGGATGACGCGACCAGGGCGGCGGCCGGCAGTGTCGCCACGGCGGCAACAAGCCCGCGCAAAAGGGATCGTCTCGAGAGCGTCAAGCGCATTCTCCTCGTCCACGGCGGTGGCAGGTGCTGCGCCTGCCCGATCCGCTCGGTATCGGTGTGGTTGTCGATGGCGCGGCGAACCGGCGCCAGAGCCGTTCTGCCGACTAGCTTCGGCGGGATTGTGGCCTAGCTTCACCTTGTTTCAGGACGGATTTGGCATGTTGTCCGACATCCAAACGCGGGACGCGATCCGGTCCAAGGTTGCTGGCCGGATACCATCATGATCGACGGCGCTGCCCCACAAGCAAAGGGCGGCACCCGGAGGCACCGCCCTTCGTGGTCGCTGGCTGGAGCAGGCCCGCGCTAGCGGACCCAGCCGCCGGAAATGAACACCCAACGGCCGTTGCGCCAGACCCAGCGCGGGTTGCGATAGTGCCAGCCTGGTCTGTTCCGGACCCACCGTCCCGACACCCAAACATAGCGGCCGCGGCTCCAGGTCCAGTGACCTGGAACCCAGACATAGCCACGGCGCGGAGGCGGCCGGCGTTCCGCACGAGGGGCGGGCGGGCGCCGGTTCGGCCCTGGGGGTGGACGATGGCCGGGCGGCGGCCGCGATTGGGCGTCGGCCTCCTCCGGCATCGAGAGGCTTGCGGCCGGCGCGACGACTACGGCGGCAAACAGGCCGCTGAGCAGGGAACGTCGTGTTAGCTTCAAGGGGGCTCCTCCTTGGTCTCGGCGGCTGGCACCGCCATCATGCCCGCGCGAGTTGAACGCAAAGCCAGCGCAGGTCCGTCGGATGGAATCGCGATTCTCAGATCACATAACCGTGTCGACCCAGGAAGAGTTTCAGGCGATCGGGAAATTTAAGCAGCTTCCTGTCGCGCTTTGGGCAGGCGTCGAGGTCATCGCCGGAAAGGCAGGTCATCTCGCCAGCATCGGCGGCGAAATCCCAGTGGTCGTTGAGCGCCTGGAACGCGGCCGGCCCTGACCCGGCGCGGACGCTCTGCGCCACCCAGCCGGCGAGGAAGCCAGGCGAGGACCAGCGCGTCGCGGGGTCGGCATTCGCCTCGAGTTCGGCGAGCCAGTCGCGCTGGTTCTTCAAAAAGCGTGGCTCGCTGCTGACATCGACGACCTTGCCGTCTCGGACCATGCGGATCACAAGCGGCGCAGCGCTGCAGGCATAGCAATCGAAGGCATAGAGGAAGGCACCATCGGTCGTCACGATTTCGGCGACGCCGTCATTGTCGAGATCCTCGAGATAGTCGCCATCGCCGTCGAACGAGCCGATCTCGATGCCGGTCCAGCCCGTCGGCCCGCCTTCGGCGACGGTGACGCGCGTGCAGCAATGCGCGCCGCCGGAATAGCTGGAAAAATAGACTTCCTTGCCGGGCCTCGACGGATCGATCTCGGCGATCGACGCCGTGGCGGCGGGAACCTCCATGCCGGAGGCGACGCCGGCAAGATCAAGGACCATCCGGCCGCCGACGGTGACGGTCAGCACGGGAACGTCGAGGTCGCGATCGATCTTAGGCCGGCGCTGATAGCTGAGCCGCGCCGTGACATCGCCATCGGTGACCGCGGCCTCCCAAGAGCCCTCCTCGAAGTCGGTCGTCGGAAAGGCCGGTGGCGCCCGCTCACCGCTCGCCTCAGCGGCATGGACCGGCGCTGCGGCCAAAGAGAGCGCGGCCAGCATCATCGCCAGAACGGCACGGCGGGCGGACAGGATGCGCTCGTTCACCATCAGATGCCTCCGGCAGAATCGCCAGCTCCGATCCTAGGTGGTCCCCCATCAGCCGAACAGGCCGGACTCTTGCCGCTGCCGCCCCGCTGCCGGTAAGAATGCGGGGAGAAGCCAGCATCGGAGTTAGCGCCCGTGACATCGCCCCTTCCGCCCCGCACCGGCGGCCAGCTCATCGTCGAGGCGCTCGCGGCAAACGGTGTCGATCGGGTCTTCACCGTGCCGGGCGAGAGCTTCCTCGCCGTGCTCGATGCGCTCGGCGACAGCGCCATCGACATCGTCAATGCGCGGCATGAAGGCGGCGCCGCGATCATGGCCGAGGCCGACGGCAAACTGACCGGGCGGCCGGGCGTCGCCATCGTCACCCGCGGCCCCGGCGCCACCAATGCGGCCGCCGGTCTCCATATTGCGCGCCAGGATTCGACGCCGATGCTGCTGCTGATCGGGCAGATCGCGCGTGACCATCGCGAGCGCGAGGCCTTCCAGGAGATCGATTATCGCCGCATGTTCGGCGAGGTCGCCAAATGGGTCGCCGAGATCGACAGCGCGGCGCGGATTCCGGAGTTTCTCTCGCGCGCCTTCCACACGGCGACCTCCGGCCGGCCGGGTCCGGTCGTTCTCGCCCTGCCGGAAGACATGCTGCGCGAGACGGCCGAGGCGATCGCGCCTCAGCCTTTCGAGCCGATCGAGACCTATCCCGGCCTGACGCAGACGGCGCAGCTGCAGAAGCTGCTCTGGGCGGCGAAGCGGCCCTTCGTGATCGCCGGCGGCAGCCGCTGGAGCGACAAGGCCGTCGCCTCGCTGCGCCGTTTCGCCGAGCGTTTCGAACTGCCGGTCGGCGTCTCGTTCCGTCGACAGGGCCTGTTCGACCACGAACACCCGAACTATGCCGGCGATGTCGGCCTCGGCATCAACCCAGCGCTCGCGGCGCGGATCAAGGAGGCTGACCTCCTGCTCCTGTTTGGCGGCCGCATGAGCGAGACGCCGTCGAACGGCTATACGCTGATCGAGGCGCCGGAGCCGCGTCAGATGCTGGTTCATGTGCATGCGAGCGCCGAGGAACTCGGGCGGGTCTATCGCCCCACGCTCGCCATCAACGCGACGCCGAACGGCTTCGCCTCCCAACTCGAAGTCGTGCACCCGCCGGTCTCTATTCCTTGGGGTGCCGAAACCAAGGCCGCCAACGCGGCCTATCGGGCCTGGTCGGAGCCGGCGGAGCGGAAGGCTTCGGGCGTCGAACTCGGCGCGATGATCCGGCATCTTCGCGACATCCTGCCGTCGGACGCAATCTTCACCAACGGCGCCGGCAACTATGCCGGCTGGCTGCATCGCTACTACCGTTTCCGCCAGCCGGGCACGCAGCTCGCGCCGACCTCGGGCTCGATGGGTTATGGCCTGCCCGCGGCGATCGCGGCCAAGCTGCGACACCCCGAGCGGACGGTCGTTGCGCTGGCTGGAGACGGCTGCTTCCAGATGACGGGACAGGAATTCGCCACCGCCTGCCAGGAGGGCGCCGCCGTCGTCGTCATCGTCGTCGACAACGGCATGTATGGCACGATCCGCGCCCATCAGGAGCGCGCCTACCCGCGCCGGGTCACGGCGACCGCGCTGGTGAACCCCGATTTCGCGGCGCTCGCCCGGGCCCATGGCGGCCATGGCGAGACGGTGGATCGCACAGAGGATTTCTCCTCGGCCTTCGCGCGGGCAGTCGCCTCCGGCAAGCCGGCGATCATCCACGTCAAGAGCGATCCGGAAGCGATCTCGCCGACCGCCACGATCAGCGGGCTGAGGGGCGACAAGCCCTAGAACAGGCTGTCCTGCGCCGGCGGCTTTGCCTTGCTGCGGGTCTTCGGCCGGGCCGTCGCTGGCGCGCCGGAAGCGACCGCGCCGATCTTGCCGTCCTGGAATTCGATCGTCAGCACGTCGCCCGTCGCGACCGACGCCGCGGCCCGGATCGGCGCGCCGGCGCTGTCGGTGACGAGGGCAAAGCCACGCGCCAGCACGCTGCGATAGGACAGCGTCTCGGCAAGACGCCAGACGCGGTCGAGCCGGTCGCGGCGGCGTTCGGTCAGGCGGACGAAGGCTCTGTCGACACGGCCGTCGATCTCGCCGAGCCGGTCGCGGCCGCGGGCGAGGCGATCGCGCAGAGGCTCGATACGCAGCCGCTGCGCCGTTCGCACATAGAGCGCCCGCTTGCGCTCGGCATGGATTTCGAGCGCCCTGCCCTGCCGCTCCGCGAGCGTGGCGAGCCTGTCGCCCGCCCGTTCGATGCGCCGGCCGAGAACGGCGGGCGTCAGCAGCGAGGCCGAGCGGCCGAGCCGGCCACGATGGGCCAGCGTATTGGCGGCGAGCGCGCGGCCGAGCCGGGCAGCGATCTCGTCGAAGGCGCGGCGGGGGATCGCCATGAGATCGTCGAGCCGCGGCAGACCGCGTGCTGCGGCGCGGAGGTCGCGCCGGCGCGTCTCGATCTGGCGATAGGCCGCGCCGTCGAGCCGCTGGCCGAGCCCGGTGACGGCTGCGACCAGTTCGGCTCGGACCGGCACGGCCATTTCGGCAGCGCCGGTCGGCGTCGGTGCGCGGAGGTCGCTGGCGAAGTCGATCAGCGTCGTGTCGGTCTCGTGCCCGACGGCCGAGATCAGCGGGATGTCGGAGGCGGCTGCGGCACGGACGACGACTTCCTCGTTGAAGCTCCAGAGATCCTCGAGGCTGCCGCCGCCCCGCGCCACGATGAGGAGGTCCGGCCGCGGGATGCGTCCGCCTTCCGGCAGCGCGTTGAAGCCGGCGATGGCCGCCGCGACCTCGGCCGCCGAGGTTTCGCCCTGAACCCGCACCGGCCAGACCAGCACATGCACCGGGAAGCGATCGGCGAGGCGATGCAGGATATCGCGGATGACGGCGCCGGTCGGCGAGGTGACGACGCCGATGACGCGGGGCAGATAAGGCAGCGGGCGCTTGCGCGCCTGGTCGAACAGGCCCTCGGCACCAAGCCTTCGGCGCCGTTCCTCGAGCAGCGCCATCAGCGCGCCGATGCCCGCCGGCTCCAGCGTCTCGATGACGATCTGGTATTTCGAGGAACCCGGGAAGGTGGTCAGCTTGCCGACCGCGATGACCTCCATGCCCTCTTCCGGGCGGAAGCGCAGCCGCGCCATGCTGGTGCGCCAGATCACGGCCTCGAGCTTGGCCTTGTCGTCTTTCAGCGCGAAATAGGCATGGCCGGAGGAATGCGGTCCGCGATAGCCCGAGATCTCGCCACGCACGCGGACATGGCCGAACGTGTCCTCGACCGTTCGCTTCAGCGCAGCCGAGATTTCCGAGACGGAATATTCGGCGACATTCGACGTCGGCTCGCTCACATCGTCCTCCAGGGTTTCTGGTTGCCAGAGCAGGACCGGCCGGGTCAAGGGCCGGCGCCGCCCGATACGGGTTGCGGACGGTCGCGCCGCCGACTATCCCTCGGCCATGTCCCGCTATGATTTTACCGGCCAGAGGCTCTTTCTCGACGCACCGCTTCATGACGGTGCGCGCGTGCCGCTCGACCGCGACCAGGCGAACTATCTCGTCAATGTCCTCCGCATGGCGCCCGGCGCCGGTGTGCTCGTGTTCAACGGCCGCGACGGCGAATGGCGCGCCGTGCTCGACGGCGACCGCAAGCGCGCGCAACTGGTCATCGAAGCCGAGACTCGGGCGCAGACGCCCCCCGCGACGCTCGATTATCTCTTCGCGCCGCTGAAGCAGGCGCGACTCGACTACATGGTGCAGAAGGCGGTCGAGATGGGCGCCGGCCGGCTGCGGCCGGTGATCACGCGGCGGACGCAGGTGACGCGGCTGAACGAGGACCGGCTGCGCGCCAATGCGATCGAGGCGGCCGAACAATGCGGCATCCTCTCGATTCCGGCCATCGCGGCGCCGGTGCCGCTCGCCGATGTCATCGCCAGCTGGGAGGCGGCAGAAGCAGGACGGCGCATCATCTTCTGCGACGAGGACGAGACAGGCGCCGATCCGCTTACCGTACTCGCCCGCCTCGATCCCGGCCCGCTCGCGATATTGATCGGCCCGGAAGGTGGCTTTGCGCCGGAGGAGCGCGCGCTGCTCAAGGCACAAAGCTTCGTCACGGCGATCACGCTCGGACCAAGGATTCTCAGGGCCGACACCGCCGCGGTGGCAGCGCTCGCGCTGGTCCAGGCCGCCGCCGGCGATTGGCGCGAGCCATAGCGCCGCCTGCGGATGACAGTCACGACATCGTGACGACGAGGTGATCAGGCTGCCTTGGCAGCTCTTCTGTCGGCGCAGCAATGCCTAAGCCGCTCATCTGGAATCACTCCAGCTTGGAACATCTCTAAGCTATTGATTTTGTTCGGTATCGCCTTTGACAAGCCCCGTCCCGGATGGGATGCAGCGCTGCCCGTCCCGATGCGCAGTGCAACTGCGTGTCGGGCGTGGCGCCATCCGCCCCTCGACGACGGAGCTCCATATGCTGTCCCGCCCCCATCTTCTTCGCACTGCCGCGCTCGCCGCCGCGTTCGCATTCGGCGCCTTGCCGGCGCTCGCCGACGGCGAAGTCAATGTCTACACGACCCGTGAACCCGGCCTGATCCAACCGCTGCTCGAGAGCTTCACGGCCGAAACCGGCATCAAGGCGAACGTCGTGTTCATCAAGGAGGGGCTGGCGCAGCGCGTGGAGAGCGAGGGCGCCAATTCCCCGGCGGACGTTCTCAGCGTGGTCGACTATGGCAATCTGATCGAGCTGGTCGATCGCGGACTGACGCAGCCCGTGACCTCTCCTGCGCTCGAGGCTGGCATTCCGGCCAATCTGCGCGATCCGGCCGGCCAGTGGTTCGGCCTCTCCATGCGCGCCCGCGTGATCTATGCCGCCAAGGACCGCGTCACCGACGCGGCGCTGACCTATGAGGACCTCGCCGACCCGCGCTTCAAGGGCAAGGTCTGCATCCGCTCGGGCCAGCACCCCTACAACACCTCACTGATCGCAGCGATGATCGCCAAGGATGGCACCGACGCCGCGACGCAGTGGCTCGAAGGCCTCCGCGCCAATCTCGCCCGCACACCGAGTGGCGGCGACCGCGACGTCGCCCGCGATATCCTCGCCGGTCTCTGCGATGTCGGCGTCGGCAACTCCTACTATGTCGGGCTGATGCGGAGCGGCAAGGGCGGCGACGACCAGAAGGCCTGGGGCGATGCGATCCGCGTGATCCTGCCGACCTTCAAGGACAAGGCCGGCACGCATGTGAACATCTCCGGCGCTGCTGTCGCAAAGAACGCGCCGAACCGCGACAACGCCGTGAAGCTGCTCGAATATCTCGCCTCCGAGAAGGCCCAGGCGCTCTATGCCGAGGCGAATTACGAGTACCCGGTTCGCCCCGGCGTTGCCGCCGATCCGCTGATCGCCGCGCTCGGCCCGCTCACCGTCGATCCGCTGCCGCTGATCGAGATCGCCAAGCATCGCAAGGAAGCAAGCGAACTCGTCGACGCCACCGGCTTCGACGGCTGAGACGCAGCGACACGCCTTGTCCGTTCTTTCCGGACCCCTCTCCGACGTCTGGCCGGCGCCCTCGCGGCGCCGGTCTCTTGCTGCCGATCGCAGCCGCATCGCCTTCTGCCTCGCCGTCGCGCTGCTGGCGCTGCTTCCGGTCGCCGGCCTCGCCTGGTTCGCGCTCGGCGGCAGCGGAGCGCCTCTGCCCGCCTTCATCCGAACCGTGCTGCCGCGCGCCGGCGGGACGACGCTCCTGCTGCTCGCCGGCGTCGGCGCCATCGCGGCCGTCACAGGGATCGGCACCGCCTTCCTCGTCGCGCGCTGTCGCTTCGCGGGGCGGCGCTTCTTCGAATGGGCGCTGCTGCTGCCTTTGGCCATGCCAACCTATGTCATGGCCTATGCCTGGCTCGATGTCGTGCATCCGCTCGGGGCGGTGCCGAGCGCGCTGCGCGGGCTGCTCGGCCTCACCGATCCCCGCGCCCTGCCGCTGCCCGATCTCCGTTCGACTGGCGGCGCGATCTTCGTCATCGGCTTCGTGCTCTACCCCTATGTCTACCTGCCGGTCCGCGCGCTCCTGATGATGCGAGCCTCACTCCTGTCGGAAGCGGCGCGCATGCTCGGCGCCGGCCCGTTCAGGATCTTCGTCAGCGTGACGCTGCCGGCGATCTGGCCGGCCGCCGCCGTCGGCCTCAGCCTCGTGCTGCTCGAAACGCTCAACGACATCGGCGCCTCGGATTTCCTCGGCGTCCGCACCCTGACGGTCGCGGTCTATACGAGTTGGACCGTGCGCGGCTCGATCGAGGGCGCGGCACAGATCGCGCTCGCCATGCTCGCGATCGTGCTCGTGCTGATGCTCGCCGAGCGGCATGCCCGCCGCCGCCTTTCCAGTGCCGCGCCTGGCCGCGGCACACGCCCGGCGGCCGATCTGGTGCTCGGACGACGCGCCAGCGCCCTGGCGGCCATCGCCTGCGCCGTGCCGGTCATCCTGGGCTTTGGCATTCCCGGTGCCTATCTCGCCGCCGCGGCTGCGACGCGGCTGGCAGCGCGCGGGGTGCCACCGGGCCTTGCCGAGACAGCCCTCAACAGTCTCGCGATGGCGGGCCTCGCCGCGCTCGTCACTGTCGCACTCGGGCTTGCCCTGACGCAGGCGAACCGGACGGCGCGGAGTGCCCTGGTTCGCCCGCTGATGCGGGTCGGTGCCATCGGCTATGCGATCCCCGGAACCGTGCTGGCTGTCGGGCTGCTGGTGCCGCTCGCCGGGCTCGACAACTTCGTCGCCGATGCCGCGCGGGCGCTCACGGGCCGGTCGATCGGACTGGTGCTGATCGGCTCGGGCGCGGCGCTGCTGATCGCCTATTGCCTGCGTTTCCTCGCAATCGCGATCGGCGGCATCGAGGCCGGCTTTAGCCGCATCAGCCGCTCGCTCGACGGCGCCGCCGCGAGCCTCGGGGCGGCGCCGGCGCGCGTAGCGCAGCAAATCCATGCGCCGCTGCTCGCCGCGCCGATCGCGACCGCAGCGATCCTCGTCTTCGTCGATGCGATGAAGGAATTGCCGGCGACGCTGCTGCTCCGGCCGCTCAATTTCGAGACGCTGGCGACCAGCGTCTATGGCGAGGCGGCGCGCGGCACGCATGAGGACGGCGCCATCGCCGCCCTCATGATCGTCGCCGTCGGTCTCGCACCGGTGATCCGTCTGGCACGGATCGGCCGAATCGGGCCGAACTGAGGCTCAGCGGGTCAGCCGCAGATTGTTCATGTCCTCGGCGATCTGGCCGAAGGCAGCAATCAGCGCGGTGGAGTCGGTCGCATCGAAATAGCTGTTCGCGTCCGTTGCGCAGGCCTGCAGCATCGCCTTGGCCTCCGGGGCTCCGACCAGCGTGTTGTCGACCTGGTAGGCAACCGTATAGACCTTGATGTTCTTGGCCTTGATATTGGTGCAGAGCTCGGCCGTCCAGGTATTGGCCTGCGTCGCAATCTTGGGCGAGGCGACCTGATCATGCTTGCCGAAGTTGAGGCTCGTGATGCTCGTCGTCGTGTTGCGGGTCACGGTGTTGAAACCATCCGTCATCAGGACGAGCGCCTTGGTCGGATTGAGATTGCGCCCGGTGCTGTCATAGGCGGCGGCTTCCGTCAGCGGCACATCGGGCGAGAGCGCGTTGAAGCCCCAGGCGAGACCCGACGGCAGGTATGTGTAGGCAGTCACAGCCGTCAGAGCCGTGATCTTGGCCTTCACGGCGGTGACGTCATTCGTCAGGGGCACCAGCTGGCTGGTGCAGGTTGCGTTCATGATCCCCGGATAGACGCGGCTCGGATTGTCGTCGCGAACATTGTCCGGATAAGCCGGCGAGCCGAGGCAGCCGTTGAACTTGTAGTTCGTCGTCGTGCATTTCGGCGGATTGTAAGTGACGACGTGCGATGCTGTACAGGTCGACGTCGAGCATGTCGTCGTATAGGGAATCCCATCGTTATACTTCACGCAGGACGTCGTGGTCGTGGTCGAGGTATCGCAGACCGTCGCCGAGGTGACGCAGGACGACGTGCTGTAGTCCGCGGGCACGCGCACCCAGGGCTGGTTGCGATTGGCGACGCCGATGTTGACGTAGTTGTCGTAGGGGATAACGGCGATCTTCACATCCGCCTTCGGATCGGCCGTGATCTTGGTAACGAGATTGGTCGCAGCAGTCCTGAGGCCGGACATCTTGGTCGAGGGGTTGTTCATCGAGCTCGTCGTATCGAGCACCAAGGCCACTTCGAGCTTGTTGATGCTGCGGATCGCCTCGGACAGCGTCGAGATCGGCATCGTGTCGAATCCGAGCAGCTTGGTGATCGTCGTGGGAACGGTGGCGGAGGCGGTGACGGTGATCTTGCCGCTCGCCTGCGTGAAGCTGGTAATCTGCCAGTTCTGGATCGTGGCGCTGTTGCCGAGCTGCGAATTGACCCAGTCCGTGACCATGGTCTTGGCGGCGTCGTCGGCCATCGCCGGCTTGGAGCCGACGGCGAGCACGGCAGCATCGAGAATGTCGGTCAACCGCGCCTGCGCCATCGCCGATCGGCCATAGTCGATGGCAACGCCGGTCGCGCCGAGGATCGGGATCGCGGCGAGCGCGAAGATGACGGCGACATTGCCGCGGCGGTCCCTGCGGAAGGATTGGAGAACGGACATTGAGCAAACCCCACGACGCCTCGAAGATGACGCCATAACGGGCCGGGTCCGTTAATCAGGTCTTAATCGAACGACTACAGTTTAAAATGGAATGAACGCAAGATTGCATGGATCGCAGAGCTACAGCGATCAGCTTTAACGACTGCTTCACCATGACAGCCGCGAGGTCAGCCGGAAGCAGCCTGGTCAGACCGCGAGAGCAGGTAGATCGCGGAACAGCGCCAAAGCCTCGGGATTGGCCAGTGCTTCCTGGTTTTTGACCGGACGGCCATGCACCACCTCGCGCACGGCGAGTTCGACGATCTTTCCGGACTTGGTGCGCGGGATATCGGCGACGGCGACAATCCGGGCCGGCACGTGCCGCGGGGTGCAGCCCGTGCGGATGCGTGTGCGGATCGTCTTCTCCAGCGCCTCGTCGAGTACAGCGCCGGGACGCAGGCGCACGAACAGCACGACGCGGACGTCATTGTCCCAGTCCTGCCCGATGGCGAGCGCCTCGACGATGTCGGGAATCTGCTCGACCTGGTTGTAGATCTCGGCCGTGCCGATCCGGACACCGCCCGGATTGAGCGTCGCATCGGAGCGACCATGGATGATGAGGCCGCCATGCTCGGTCCATTCGGCGAAATCGCCATGGCACCACACATTGGCGAAGCGAGCGAAATAGGCGGCGTGGTAGCGCGAACCGTCAGGATCGTTCCAGAAGCCGATCGGCATCGAGGGAAACGGCTTCAGGCAGACGAGTTCGCCCTTGCCGCTGGCCAGGTGGCTGCCGTCCTCGCTCCAGACATCCATCGCGAGGCCGAGGCCTGGGCCCTGAATCTCGCCCTTCCAGACCGGCTTGTCGGGGATGCCGAGCACGAAGCAGGAGACGATGTCGGTTCCGCCCGAGATCGATGCGAGGTGCACGTCGCGCTTGATGCCGTCATAGACGAAGGAGAAGCTTTCCGGCGCCAGCGGCGAGCCGGTGGAAGTGATCACCCTCAGCGGCTGCAGATCGTGCGTCTCGATCGGCCGGAGCCCGGCCTTGTGGACGCTGTCGATGAATTTGGCCGAGGTGCCGAACATCGCCATGCCCTCGGCACTCGCATAGTCGAACAGGATGTTGCCGTCCGGATGGAAGGGAGAGCCGTCATAGAGCAGCAGCGTCGCGCCGGTCGCGAGGCCCGAGGCGAGCCAGTTCCACATCATCCAGCCGCAGGTGGTGAAATAGAACAGCCGGTCGCCGTCGCCGATGCCGCAATGAAGATGGATCTCCTTGAGATGCTGCAGCAGCGTGCCGCCGGCCGAATGGACGATGCATTTCGGAACGCCGGTCGTGCCGGAGGAGAACATGATGTAGAGCGGATGCGCGAAAGGCAGCGGCGCCGTCTCGACGGGGCCAGCCACATAAGGCGCGATCGCGGCTTCGAGCGTCACGGCATGCGGCAGCGAAGCCGCCGTCGCCTCGGCCGTGCCGATATAGGGGACGATGATCGTCCGGCGCAGCGTCGGCAAAGCGGGGACGATCTCGGCCAGCTTCGGCGCGATATCGATCACTTTCCCGGCATAATAATAGCCGTCGCAGGCCATGAACACGCTGGGCTCGATCTGGCCGAAGCGGTCGAGCACGCCGCGCGGCCCGAAATCGGGGGAGCAGGACGACCAGACCGCGCCGATCGCAGCCGCCGCCAGCATGCCGGCAATCGTCTCGGGCAGGTTCGGCATCATCGCCGCGATCCGATCGCCGGGCCTGACCCCCTCGGCACGGAACGCCTGCTCAAGCCGCGAGACCAGCGCGGCGAGTTCGTCCCAGCTCATGCGGCGCTTGACGCGGTCCTCACCCCAGAACACCAGCGCATCGCCGTCGCCGCGCTTGCGGAGCAGATTGTCGGTGAAATTGAGCCGCGCATCGGGGAAGAACCGCGCGCCGGGCATCGCATGGCCATCGACAAGGCGGCGTTCGCCCTTCTCGCCGACCACGCCGCAGAAATCCCAGACGAGATCCCAGAAGGCAGGACGATCCTCGACCGACCAGGCATGGAGCGCATCATAATCGGCGAGCGGCCGGCCCGCCCGCTCTGCAGCCGCTGCGCGAAATGCAGTCATTGGCGCGGCGGCGACACGCTCCGGCGACGGAGCCCAGAGCGGAACGGCGTTGCCTTCGACCGGCGTCATCGGATCGCAGTGCTCCCTGGACATCATGCAGCGCAGCATTCCCTGCCCGCCATTTATGGATAGCGGCGGGGCCGAGGCGAGTCACGCGGAAAGCTCGGCCGGCCGTTGCCAGAAAAAGCCTTGCGGCCGGGGGGAATTCTGCCTATCCGGAAGGCACTTCGCAGCAGCGCCTTCGGACCATGGGACGCGTACAGGCCATCCTCCTGAAACGAATCGCGCCGCTCGTGGTGATCCTCGTCGCGCTCGGCGTCGGCTTCGTGCTGCTCGCGCCCCGGCTGGTCACGATCGAAGTGGTGCGCCGGTCGATGTCGCGCGAGATCGCCGGCTGGAGCGGGCGCAGCCTGACCTTCGAGGGCACGCCGGCCGTGGCCTTCACCCCTTATCTCACCGTCACCTTCCCGCATGCACGGATCGGCTCGGCGCGCGACGAGACGACGCTGGTCGAGATGGACCAGTTGCGGGCGCAGGTGCCGATCCTGCCGCTGATCTTCCGGGGCCGGATCGAGCCTTCGTCCTTCACCTTCACGCGGCCGCATTTCCGCTTCGCCGTCGACGCGGCCGGCGTGCCCAACTGGGACATGCCGCGCGGGCTGGACGCGACAGCGCCGCTGCGCCAGCTGATCGTCACCGATGGCAGCCTCGACTATGCCGACGTCGCCGGGCGCTCGGTCCGGGTCGAGAACATCGATGCCGTGCTCGATCTGCCCGATCCCGAGCGCGCCGCCAGCGTGCAGGGTCGGGCGAGTTGGCAGGGCAAGACCGCCGATTTCTTCGCCTCGATCGATTCGCCGGCCGCGCTGGTCGACGGTCGGAAGGCTGACATGCGCATCGTGCTCGAATCCGAGCCGCTACGCGGCGCCTTCACCGGCCAGGTCCGCCAGCTCGACGGGCTTGCGGCCAATGGCCAGCTGCAGCTCTCGACGTCTTCGCTCACCGATCTCGCTGCTCTGCTCGCCATTCCGACCGGACGGCTACCGCGGCTCGGCGCCGCCGCGATCACCTCGTCGGCCGATTTCACGCGCGGCACGCTGACCCTCGGCGATGCGGCACTGACGCTCGACGGCAACCAGGGCGTCGGCGCGGTGTCGCTGGCGCTCGGTGCCGACAGGCCGTCGGTGCAGGCGACGCTCGCCTTCGACACACTCGACGTCACGAGCTATGCCGCAGCGGCGCGCGCCGTCGTCGCGGCCTCGCGCACCGCGCCCGACGCACCGCTCGGTTGGCCGAAGCTCGATGCCTTCAATGCCGATCTCCGCCTCTCGGCCGACCAGCTTCGCGTCGGCGGCGAAACGGCCGGGCGCATGGCGGCGTCGCTGGCGCTTCGCGACGGCCGGCTCGATCTCGCGATCGGCGATCTGCAGATCTATGGCGGCAGGCTCACCGCGAGCCTCTCGGCCGAGATGACCGGCGAAGCCCCCTCCGCCAACCTTCAGGCAAAGGTCGATGCGCTGCCGCTGAAAGCCGCGCTCTCGGATCTGACCGGCATCACCGCGCTCGACGGCACGGCCAGCGGCACGCTGAGCCTGCAGGGACGCGGCGCCAGCTGGAATGCGCTCGTCGCCGCGCTCACCGGGCGCGGCAGCCTCGCCATCGCGGATGGAACGATCGAGGGTATCGGCATCGACGTGCTGACCGGCAGCACCGCGGCGCCGGCCTCGCTCGAAAGCCGCCTCTTCAACGGCAGGTCGCGCTTCTCGAGCGCACGCGGCGAGGTCACGATCGCCTCCGGCGCGGTCTCGGCACCGGCGATCAGCGTGATCGGTGCCGGCTATCGCCTCGACATGGCGGCAGAGGCCGAGCTCGGATCACCGACGATCCACGCCCGCGGGGAGGCGACGATCGGCGGCCAGCGCGTGCCGCCGGTTGCGCTGCCGTTCACGATCGGCGGCACGTGGATCCACCCGGTATTGACCCCGGAGCTGGCTGCAGCGCCCGCCGCCGGACCCTGACCGCTTCCCCTCCCAGCGACGCGCAACTTCCCTCTCCTCGAAAAAAGTCGGCACCGCCGCGTAGGGCGCGGCGCCGTCATTCGTGATGGCTGTGTTGGCCGGGTTCAACCGGCCTGCGTCACCAAGGAGACCACCCCATGAAGACGATCCTCCTCGCCACCGCGCTCGCCATCGCGCCGGTGCTGGCCGTTCCGGCGTTCGCAGTCGACACCGCTGCGCCCGCCGCCGGCGCGAGCGATCCGGCGCCGGCTGCGGCCTCGACCCCCGCCGCCAGCCCGCGCGCCAAGATGATGTTCTGGTTCCTCGACCGCAATGGCGACGGCGTCATCGACGCCACCGAGATCACGGCCTTCCGCACCGCCCGCTTCAACGCGCTCGACGCCAATGGCGATGGCAAGCTGACCAAGGAAGAAGCCCTCGCCGGCATGGCCGGTTGGCGCGACCACGGACCGCGCAAGGGCGGCAAGCCGGGCGGCCCGATGGAGCACGACGCGATGGCCGCCGGCGACATGGGTCCGGACGGCGCCGGTCCTGGACCCGACGGCCCCGGCCCCGGCCCCGGCCCGAAAGGCCCCGATGGCAAGGGTCCGGATGGCAAGGGTCCGCACCACGGCGACAAGAAGGAGCATCGCGCCGAATGGAAGGCGCGTCAGGAGAAGCGCGAGGCGCGGATGCTCGAGCGTATGGGCTTCACCGACGGCGTGACCGAAATCACGCTGGCGACGTTCCTCGCCCAGCCGATGCCGATGCTGATGCGAGTGGACATCGACAAGAACGGCAGCATCACGCGCGAGGAATTCCTCGCCGCTGCCGCCAAGGTCCGCGGCCCCGCACCGAACTGATCGACGAGCGGCGGCGCGGCAGGGGCTGGCCCATGGCTCGTCACGCAAGCGCCGCCGCCTGGCTTCTGCCGGCGATTGAGAGCGGCGACGGCCCTTTGGCTGTCGCCGGCTCGAAACATCGCGGAAATGCAGTATCATGGCCGTCCCCGATCGTGGACGGCGTGGAGCGACGACCCCGTTTGGACAGCGCCGATACCGCCGAGGATCCCGATGCGCTGCTTGTCGTCCGTCTGAAGCGCGGCGACGAGCGGGCGCTGGAAGCGCTCATGCTCGGTCATGGCGGCCGACTGCGGCTGATCGCGCGGCGCATTCTCGGTCGGCCGGACGAGGCCGACGATGTCGTGCAGGACGCATTTCTCGCGGTCTGGCGCGGTGCGGCTCGCCTCGATCAGGATCGCGGACAGATCGGCGCCTATCTGACGCGCGTCGTCGTCAACCGGGCGATCGACCGGGCGCGGCGGGCGCGGCTGCTGCGCTTCATCGGTCTCGACACCGCGCCCGATCCTGCCGACGATGCGCCCGGACCGGAGATGGTGAGCGTGGCGCGATCCGAGGTGGCGGCGGTGATGCGCGATCTCGCGGCCCTTCCGCCGCGACAGCGGGCCGCTATCCTGCTCGCGTCGGACGGCGAGACGTCGACCGCGTCGATCGCGGATGTGATGAACCTCTCCGTCGGCGCGACGGAGCAACTGCTGGTCAGGGCGCGGCGGAGCCTCCGCCTGCGCGCCATGGACCGGCAGCAAGCCGGGGGCCAGAGTTTGGAACGGCGGAACGAAGAAGGGGTGGGCGGACGATGACCAGGGACGGCGGCGGCCTGACGCGGCAGCACTTTGCCGAGCTGCTCGACCGGCTCGGGCCGCGGCTTGACCGCTGGCCTCAGAAGAGCCGCGAGGGCGCAGCGCGGCTGCTTGCGACCGATGCCGAGGCCCGGGCGATGCTGGCGGCTTCCGGCAGGGTTGCCGCATCGCTCGAGACGCTGATGCAGCCTGAGGCGGCGCTGCAGCCGCTGCGGCGGTCGGTGACGCGCGCCGCCGTGCCGAATCCGTCCTGGCGGCGGCTTGCCGGCTTCGGCATGGCAGCCCTCGCCGCCTCGCTCGCCTTCGGCTTCGTGATCGGCACGGCGCTGCCCTCCGGAACCACTGACGACAGCACGGACACGATCAACCTTGCGGTCAATGACAGCGATCTCGGAGGTGTGCTGTGACGCTAGCAGGACGCAAGGCTTTCGCCGTTCTCGCGGCGCTCTCGCTGTCGCTGGTGCTGAATTTCGGCCTCGCCGGCTTCCTGATCGCCCGCGCCCTGCCGGAGCGCAACCCGCCCTCGCCCGCCGAGCGGCTTTCGGCGCTCGGCCCGCGCGCCTTGCCCGGGCCACTGCGTGCGGCCGTTGCGGAGCGGCTCAGACCCGATGCGCCGGAACTACGCGCTGCGTTCAACGCCGTCCGCGACGCACGGCAGGCGGTGTTCACCGCGATGCGCGCCGATCCTTATGACCGGGCCAGTACAGAGGCGGCGATGGCCAATCTCCGCGCCCGCCTCGCGGCGGTAACGGCGCTCGGCGAGGACGCCGTTCTCGACGTGCTCGACGGGGCGCCGCCCGACGTCCGGGCGCGGATCGGCGCCCAGACCGGCAAGCGCGGCGGCTGATCAGATCAACCGCTTGATCGGCTTCTTGCGCCAGACGAACCAGTAATAGGCCGCCTGCATCGCGAGCATCGCCGTGAACGCCACGGGATAGGCGATCCAGACGCCGTCGATGCCCATTTGCCGCGACAGGACATAGGCGACGGGCACCTCGATGCCGACGATGGCGAGGATCGAGATCGCCGTCGGCACCAGCACCGTGCCGCTCGCCCGCATCACGCCGGCGATGACCGCGGCGAGGCCGAACACGACATAGCTCCAGAGCGTGATGTGCAGCAGCCGCTGCGCAAGCTCCGTAACGGCCGGATCGGTGATGAAGAAGCCGATGATCGTGCGCGAGAAGAGATAGGCGAGCAGCACGAGGCTGCCCGAGATCACCAGCGTCATGACGATGCCGGTGCGCGTGATCTGCCCGAGCCGGTCGGCGCGGCCGGCACCGATCGCCTGCGCGCCGAAGATCGAGGCGGTGATGGCGATCGAGATGGCCGGAAACTGCACGTAGCTGACCACCTGGTTGACCGTGCCATAGGCAGCCGTGGCGGCCGAGCCGAAGCCGTTGACCAGCGACAGCACGGCGACCTCGGAGAGCGAGACCAGGATGAGCTGGACGCCGGAGGGCAGGCCGATCCTGAGCACCGAGGCGAGGATCGCACCGTCGATCCAGAGCGCGCGGAACAGCACGGCATCCGGCGCCAGCGGATGGCGGCGGCGGCGCATGAACCAGGCGAGCCAGATCAGCGCCACCACGAAGGAGAGGATCGACGCGTAGGCGCCGCTGGCGATCCCGAGCGCCGGCAGGCCGAACCAGCCCTTGATCAGGATCGGCGTCACGATGAGGCCGACGGCCGTCGAGATGGCGAGCGCACAGAGCGGCGTCACCGTGTCGCCGACGCCGCGCATCATCGCCGTGAACAGAAGGAACACGAAGAGGCCCGGCATCGCGATGAGCATGATGCGGGCGTAATGCGTCGCATCGGGCAGGATGTCGGCCGGCGTCCCGACCAGCGCGAGCAGCTTCTCGGTCGACGTGCCGCCGAAGGCCGCGACGACGAGGCCGAACAGGATCGCCACCGCCAGCGTCGTGCCGGCGATGCGCTTCACCTGGTCGAACTCATGCGCGCCGAAGGCCTGGCCGATCAGCACCGAAGCGCCGCTGCCGATTCCGATGATGAAGGAGATGAACAGGAAGAGGATCGGGAAGAAGGCCGAAACGGCGCCGAGCGCGCCGACGCCGAGCATCTGTCCGAGATAGACGTTGTTGATCGTGCCCGACAACGCCTGCAGAACGTTGGAGAGCATCATCGGCACGAGAAAGAGCAGAAAGGTCCGCCACAGCGGTCCCTCCGGCAACAGGTTCGGTCTCTTCGCCATGATGATCCTCAGGGGCTCGGAAAGGCAGGGGCAGCGAGCCGGCGGCTGTGGTCGCGGATATCCGGCGGCCAGGCCTCGATCTTCCCTTCGAAGCGGACACGATCGCCCGCGAAGAGGGCGCGCGTCGCCTCCTCGAAGCCCGGAAGATCGCCCGCCATCGCGGTCATGAAGCGGTTCGCCGCCTCCCTGGCGGTCCGAACGGCCGTCTCGCCTTCGCTGCCGCGTCGGGCGGCATCGACAAGCCGGCGCAGCGCCACCGAGGCGCCGCCGGGTTGTGCAGCCAGCCAATCCCAATGCCGGGGCAGCAATGTCACCTCGCGCGCGACGACGCCGAGCTTCGGCCGGCCCGGGCCGCGCGGCTGCGTGTCCTCGGCGCCGGCCGCGAGCCGCCGACGGACATCCTCGATCGTGCCGCGGAAATCCACTTCGATCGGCCGGCTGGTCGTGTTGTCGAAAATCGCGATGGCTTCGGTGCCGCCGCGATCGACCACAGCCTTGGCGGCGACGACGACGTCGGAGAGGAAACCGGAGGCGATCCGCCTCAGCCCGGCAAAGGCCGTGCAGTCGATCGCCGCGTCGGGTCCAGAGCCCGATTCCGCGGTCGGTGCCGCTGCATTGTCATTATCGTTGTCGGTCATCGTCCGTCTCCGCCATGCGCGCCGCGGATATTACCCGGATACAATAACCTGTCAATATTACCCGGATAAAATATCCATCAGCCTTGCAGCGCGAGCCGTTCGGCCTTCTGGCGCTCGACCTCGCGCCGCTTGGTGATCAGCGATGCGATGATGACGCCGGTCGCCACGATGATGATGAGGATCGTCGAGATCGCGTTGACCTCGGGCGTGACGCCGAACTTGACCTGGCTGAAGATCTTCATCGGCAGCGTCGTGGCGCCGGGGCCGGTGGTGAAGCTCGCGATCACCAGATCGTCGAGCGACAGCGTGAAGGCGAGCATCCAGCCGGCCACGACGCCAGGCATGATCAGCGGCAGCGTGATGACGAAGAAGGTCCGCGTCGGCGTCGCGCCGAGATCGAGCGCCGCCTCCTCGAGGCTGCGATCGAAGGTCACCAGCCGCGACTGAACCACCACAGCGACGAAGCACATCGTCAGCGTCACATGGGCGAGAATCACGGTCCAGAAGCCGCGATCGAGATCGAGCGAGACGAAGAGCAGCAGCAGGGACAGGCCGGTGATCACGTCCGGCATCACCAGCGGCGCATAGATCATGCCCGAGAACAGGGTTCGCCCGAGGAAGCGGCCGAAGCGAACCAGCGTGATGGCGCCGAGCGTGCCGAGAATGGTCGCGATCGTCGCCGAGAGGAAGGCGACGCGCAGCGTCACCCAGGCCGCATCGAGCATGGCCTGGTCGTTCAGCAACTCGCCATACCAGCGGAACGAAAATCCCGTCCAGACCGTGACGAGCTTCGATTCGTTGAACGAGTAGATCACGAGCAGCAGGATCGGCAGGTAGAGGAACGCGAAACCGAGCGCGACCGATGTGGCGTTGAACCAGGTTGCCCCGCGTCTCATCGTGCCCGCTCCGCCTGCTTCTGCTGCTGGTTCTGGAAGATGACGATCGGGACGACGAGGATCAGCAGCAGCACGACCGCCACCGCCGAGGCGAGCGGCCAGTTGCGGTTGTTGAAGAACTCGTACCAGAGCGTCTTGCCGATCATCATCGTGCCGGAGCCACCGAGGAGTTCCGGAATGACGAATTCGCCGGTGATCGGGATGAACACCAGGAAGCAGCCGGCGATCAGCCCCGGAAGCGACAGCGGGAAGGTGATCGTCCAGAAGGCCTTGGTCGGCGGGCAGCCGAGATCCTCGGCCGCTTCCAGCAGCGTCTCGTCCAGCTTCTCCAGCGTCGCATAGAGCGGCAGGATCATGAACGGCAGATAGGAATAGACGATGCCGATATAGACCGCCCAGTTGGTGGTGAGGATGCGCAGCGGCTGGTCGATGAGGCCGAGATGCAGCAGCAACTGGTTCAGCAGGCCCTCGTCGCTGAGGATGCCGATCCAGGCGTAGACGCGGATCAGGAACGAGGTCCAGAACGGCAGGATCACCAGCATCACCAGCGTCGTGCGCCACTTCCGCGGCGCGCGCGCCATGCCATAGGCGATCGGGTAGGCCACGAGCAGGATCAGGAAGGTCGAGATGAGCGCGATCGTGACGCTGGAGACGTAGGACTGCCAGTATTTCGAATCGCCCACCAACATCAGGTAGTTGGCGGTGGTGAACTGCTGCAGCTTGTCGAACAGGCCGGTCACCCCGTCGACCATCGACAGGACCGGCTTGTAGGGCGGCATGGCCCGCGCGCGGGTCGAGAAGGAGATCTTCAACACGTTGAAGAACGGGATCAGGAAGAAGATCAGCATCCAGACGAGCGGGACCGCGACGACGAGCCAGCGCAGCCAGCTCCTCTTCGCATCCGCGGAAGTCATCTCGCTCGCCGCCATCCCGTCCCCGCCCGCTTCGCCGCCATGACCGACCCGGCCTTGCGGCCCGGTCCCGCTGCTATTTCGTCAGCACGATGCCGCCGTCCACCGACCAGGTCATCCAGACCTTGTCTTCCCAGCTGATCGGCCGTTCGACCAGGCGGGTGGTGTTGGTGATCGTCGCCTTCATGGTCGCGCCGCTCGCGAGGCGCACGTGATAGATCGAGACGTCGCCGAGATAGCCGATGTCCCAGACTTCGCCGCTGACCGCATTGACGCTCGGATCGGCCGGCGGCTCGCGCGAGATGCGAACCTTTTCCGGCCGGATCGCGAACCAGGCCTGATCGCCCGGCTTGCCGTCGATCGACTGTCGCGTCTCGACGGTCGCCCCGGCGGCAACGCATTCGAGCCGGGCCCCGCCCGCCGGCGCGGCGCCGATGCGGCCTTCGAGAATGTTGATGTCGCCGATGAAGTCCGCGACATAGCGCGAATTGGGCTGCTCGTAGATTTCCGCCGGCGTCGCGACCTGGATGATCTTGCCGCGATCCATGACGGCGATGCGGTCGGCGACGGTCATCGCCTCTTCCTGGTCATGGGTGACGATCAGGAAGGTCATGCCGAGCCGCTGCTGCAGGTCGATCAGCTCGAACTGGGTTTCCTCGCGCAGCTTCTTGTCGAGCGCGCCGAGCGGCTCGTCGAGCAGCAGCACCTTCGGCTTCTTGGCGAGCGAGCGGGCGAGCGCGACGCGCTGGCGCTGGCCGCCGGAGAGCTGATGCGGCTTGCGCTTGGCAAAGGTGCCGAGCTTGACGAGGGCCAGCATCTCCTCGACCCGCGCGGCGATGTCGGCCTTCGGCATGCCGTCCTGCTTGAGACCGAAGGCGATGTTGTCCCAGACGGTCATATGCGGGAACAGCGCATAGGACTGGAACATCATGTTGGTCGGCCGCTTGTAGGGCGGAATGCCCGTCAGGTCCTGGCCGTCCAGCATTACCTGACCCTTGGTCGGCGCATCGAAACCGGCCAGCATGCGCATCAAGGTCGTCTTGCCGCAGCCGCTCGGCCCGAGCAACGCGAAGAATTCGCGCTCGTAGATCTTCAGCGAGAGATCATCGACCGCAGTGAATTCACCGAACGTCCGGGTGACATTGCGAAATTCGATGAAGGCCTTGGAAGCAGGGTCGTTCCAGGGGGCAAAAGCCCGCCGAATGGGTCCGATCGCGACGCCTGCCATTCCGCTGCCCCCAAATGCCATCCGGCCTCAGCCGACGCTACGAAAATCGCCTGTCACCTTCAAGCCGTCCAGGCGACGTCATGAAAAGAGCGGCGGTGACGCGCCCGACACCGCCGCTCCCTGGTTCCTTCCCGCGTGACGGAATTACTTGCCGGCGAGAACCTGCTGCCAGAGCGACGTCATCGCATCCTGGATTTCGTCGCTGTTCGGCGTCGTCGTGTAGAGATGGGTCATCGTGTCCGGCTTCGGATAGATCGTCGGGTCGTTCAGGATCGCCGGATCGACATATTTCTGCGATTCCAGGTTGCCGTTCGGATACTTCACGAAGTTCGTCGCCTTGGCGATGACTTCCGGGGTCTGGATATAGTTGATGAAGGCGAGCGCCGCCTCGGGATTGGGCGCATCCTTCGGGATCACCATCGAATCCATCCAGAGCAGCGCGCCTTCCTTCGGGATCGAATAGACGATCTGCACGCCGGCCTTGGCGCTGTCGCGGGCCTGGAGGATGTCGCCGGAGAAACCGAACGCGACGCAGGCCTCGCCGGTGGCGAGCGGATTGATCAGCGAGGAATCGAACTTCCGCACATAGGGGCGGATCTTCAGCAGGAGATCGGCGGCCTTCTGCAGGTCGGCCTTGTCCTTCGAATCCGGCTTAAGGCCAAGATAGTTGAGCGCCGCCGGCATCACGTCTTCCGGCGAGTTCAGGATATAGATGCCGCAATCGGCGAACTTGGCCGCAACTTCGGGCTTGAAGATCATGTCCATGGAATCGACCGGGGCATCAGCCATCCGCGCCGAGACCTTGACCTTGTCATAGCCGAGACCGGTCGTGCCCCACATGTAGTTCACGGCGTGGGCATTGTCCGGATCGTAGTTCGCGAGGCGCTTGTAGATGTCGGGCCAGGCATATTTGAGGTTCGGGATCTTGGACTTGTCGAGCGGCTGGAACGCACCGGCTTCCAGCATGACCTGCATGTTGCGGTCGGTCGGGACGACGACGTCGTAACCCGAGCGGCCCGTGAACATCTTGGCCTCGAGCGTCTCCATCGAATCATAGACGTCATAGACGACCTTGATGCCCGTCGCCTTGGTGAAGTCGGCGAGGATGGAATCGTCTATGTAATTCGACCAGTTATAGACATGCACTTCCTTGTCGGCAGCTACCGCCGATGCGACGCTGCCGGCGATCAACGCCGCAGCGAGTCCCATGCGTCCGGAGAAATTCTTCATCGACACTTCCCTCCATCTTGTGGTGCGCAGGCCTAGCCTGCATACCGATTGTGCATGCCTATTTTGGCGACGTTATGAGGGTTTCCCGCCTAGCTCAACTCGATTCTGGCGAATGGAAGCGTCGCTCTCGTCGCAGGTGGCACAGTTGACTTCGGCTTGGCGGTCGGCAGAGTGAATATCTTGTGGCGTAGCGCCGAGGGGATATCGTGACGAAAAGGAAAAGGCCCGCGAAGACGCGCGAAGACGCGAAACGCGGCGCCGCTTCGCTGGACGAAGCTCGCGACTGGCTCAAGGTCCGCGGCATCGAAGACATCGAATGCGTGGTTCCGGACCAGGCCGGCGTCGCGCGCGGCAAGATGATGCCGGTGTCGAAGTTCCTCGCCGGGCCGACCATGTCGATGCCCGGCTCGATCCTGACCCAGACGATCACCGGCGACTACCCGCCCGACGACGACGACTATATCAGCGACGCCGCCGACCAGGACATCCTGTTCGAGCCGGATTTCTCGACGCTCGCCGTGGTGCCGTGGGAGAGCGATCCGACGGCGCAGGTCATCCATGACGGCTATCACCGCGACGGCAGGCCGGTCGAGACCGCACCGCGCCAGGTCCTCCGCCGCATGGTCGATCTTTATCATCGCCAAGGATGGAATCCGGTCGTGGCGCCGGAGATCGAATTCTATCTCGTCAAGCCGAATACCGATCCCGACTACCAGCTCGAGCCGCCGACCGGGCGCTCCGGCCGGCCGGAAGCGGCGCGGCAGTCCTATTCGATCGCCGCGATCAACGAGTTCGACGATCTCTTCGACGACATCTACGACTTCTCGGCCGCCCAGGGCCTCGAGATCGATACGCTGATCCACGAAGAGGGCGCCGCGCAGATGGAGATCAATCTCCTGCACGGCGATCCGCTGGCGCTGGCCGACCAGGTGTTCCTGTTCAAGCGCACGCTGCGCGAGGCGGCGCTGCGGCACGACATGTATGCGACCTTCATGGCGAAGCCGATGTCGCGCGAGCCCGGCTCGGCGATGCACATCCACCAATCGGTGGTCGATCTTGAAACCGGCCGCAACATCTTCTCCGACGAGGACGGCGATCCGACGCCGCAGTTCTTCGCCTTCATCGGCGGCTCGCAGAAATACCTGCCGGCGGTGATGTGCATGCTGGCGCCCTATGTGAATTCCTACCGCCGCCTGGTGCGCTCGTCCTCGGCGCCGGTGAACACGCAGTGGGGCTATGACAACCGCACGGTCGGCCTCCGCGTGCCGAATTCGACTGCGGCCGGGCGGCGGCTCGAGAACCGCCTGCCCTCCTCGGACGCCAATCCCTATCTCGCCATCGCGGCCTCGCTCGCCTGCGGCTATCTCGGCCTCGTCGAGGGGTTGAAGCCGGCGGAGCCGGTGACCGGCTCGGCCAATTCCGACGAGATCGACCTGCCGCGCTCGATCCTCGAAGCCGTCTCGCTGTTCGAGGAATGCGAGGAACTGGTCGAGATCTTCGGCAAGCGCTTCGTCTCGACCTACCGGGCGATCAAGCAGGCCGAATACGAGACCTTCATGCAGGTGATCAGCCCGTGGGAGCGGGAATATCTTCTGCTGAATGTGTGATGTGTTGCTCTTGCGGCGGCCTGTCATTGCCCCGATACAGCCGGCAATCCAGATGGGCTTCCACGCGCAGAAGGCAGCCTGGATTGCCGGGTCGAGCCCGGCAATGACAGAGGTGGACCGATGACGATCTCCAACATCACCGCCGACTATCGCGCGCGCGATGCGGCGCACCACATCCACCCCTTCTCCGACATGAAGGCGCTCAATGCCGAGGGCAGCCGCGTCATCGTGCGCGGCGAGGGCTCATGGATCTACGATTCCGACGGCAATCGCATCCTGGACGGCATGGCCGGACTCTGGTGCGTCAATATCGGCCATGGCCGCCCGGAGATGGCGGCGGCGATCCAGCGCCAGATGGCCGAGATCTCGTTCTACAACACCTTCTTCAAGACCACGCATCCGCCGGCGATCGCGCTGGCTGAGCGGCTGGCACGCCTGACGCCGCCGCAGTTCAACCATGTCTTCTTCGTCAATTCCGGCTCAGAGGCCAATGACACGGTCATCCGCATGGTGCGCCACTACTGGGCGACGCGCGGCCGGCCGGAGAAATCGATCCTGATCGCCCGCCACAACGCCTATCACGGCTCGACCATGGGCGGCGGCAGCCTCGGCGGCATGAAGCCGATCCATGAGCAGGGCGGCCTGCCGATTCCCGGCATCCACCACATCGCCCAGCCTTACTGGTTCGGCGAAGGCGGCGACGCGAGCCCGGAGGAATTCGGCCTCATCGCGGCGAGGGCGCTCGAACGGGCGATCGAGGAAATCGGCGAGGACAGGATCGGCGCCTTCGTCGCGGAGCCGATCCAGGGCGCCGGTGGCGTCATCATCCCGCCCTCGACCTATTGGCCGGAAATCGCGCGCATCCTCAAGGGCCGCGACATCCTGCTCGTCGCCGACGAGGTCATCACCGGCTTCGGCCGCACCGGCAACTGGTTCGGCTCGGAGACCTTCGGCATCGAGGCCGACCTGATGCCGATCGCCAAGGGGCTCTCGTCCGGCTATCTGCCGATCGGCGGCGTGATGGTCTCGGACAAGGTCGCGGATGTCATCATCGGCGAAGGCGGCGACTTCAACCACGGCTTCACCTATTCCGCCCATCCGGTCGCGGCGGCCGCGGCGCTCGAGAACCTGCGCATCATCGAGGACGAGAAGCTCGTCGAGCGCGTGCGCGACGACATCGGCCCCTATCTGCAGCAGCAGTGGCTGGCGCTCGGCGATCATCCGCTGGTCGGCGAGGCGCGCATGACCGGGCTGATGGGGGCGATCGAACTGGTGCCGAACAAGCCCTCGCGCACGCAGATCTTCCCCGACACCGGCAAGGTCGGCACGATCGCGCGCGACTTCTCGTTCCGCAACGGCCTGGTGATGCGGGCCGTGCGCGACTCGCTGATCCTCTCGCCGCCGCTGACGCTCAGCCATGACGAGGCCGATTACCTCGTCGCGGTGGCCAAGAAGACGCTCGACGACACGCTGGCCGAAGTGAAGCGGCTCGGCCTCGCATGACGATCGCCGTTCGCGTGGCGACGCCGGACGAGGTGCCGATCCTCAACGCGATCCGGACCAGTGTTCGTGAAAACCACATGACGCTGGAGCAGATGGCCGAGTACGGCATCACGCCTGATGTCATCGCCGATCTTCTGAGGACCACCGGCCGCGCCTTCATCGGCACGATCGACGGCGTCGACGCCGGGATTTCGATCGCCGACAGCGCCGAGGGCAACATTTTCGCGATGTTCGTCCTGCCCGACTATGAGGGCCACGGACTCGGCCGCATCCTGCTGCGCGAGGCCGAAGCCTTTCTGCGCGACAGCGGGGTCGCCGAGGCCTGGCTGGAAGCGGGCGCCGCACCCGGCATTCGTGCCCATGGCTTCTACACCCATCTCGGCTGGCGCCAGGACGGGCTGATGCCGGACGGGCAGCTCCGCTTCGTCAAGGCGCATGCCGATCTCGCCGGCAACAGCGACCTCATCCGGAACGGAGCGCCGTGACCCTGCCGCACGCTCCCTCCTGGTATGCCGAAACGGCGGATCCTTCGCTGTGTTTCCCGCCGCTCGATGGCGACCGCAAGGCGCATGTCGCCATTGTCGGCGGCGGCTATACCGGGCTCTCGGCAGCGTTGCATCTCGCCGAGGCCGGCATAGAGACGGTGCTCGTCGAGGCAAACCGGATCGGTTCCGGCGCCTCGGGCCGCAATGGCGGTCAGCTCCATACCGGCCAGCGCCGCGACCAGGACTGGCTGGAGCGGCATCTCGGCCGGCCGGCCGCGCACGAGCTCTGGACGCTTGCCGAGGAAGCCAAGGCGCTGGTGCACGACCTGATCGCGCGGCATCGGATCGACGCCGAATGGCGGCCGGGCCTCGTCGAAGCCGTCCACAAGCGCCGGCTCGTCGCCGAGGAGCGGCATTATGTCGACCGGCTGAACGAAGACTACAACTACCCGCATGCCGAGTGGATCGAGCCGGAGCGCCTCGCCCCGATGATCGGCAGCACGGCCTATTTCGGCGGCCGCTACGATGCGACGGCCGGCCATCTCCATCCGCTGAAATTCGCGCAGGGGCTTGCCCGCGCCGCGGTCACGGCCGGCGCCAGCCTCCATGAGAACACGCCCGCCATCCGCCTCGACGACGGCATGAAGCCGTTGCTGGTGACGACGCGCGGCACCATCCGCGCCGACATCGTGGTGCTCGCCGGCAACGGCTTGCTGGACGGGATCGACAACGAGACCGAAACGCGGTCGATGCCGATCAAGAACTATATCCTCACCACCGAGCCGATCGGCGCGGGCATGCCCGGCGGGCTGATCCCCGGCGGCGAGGCTGTCTCGGACTCGCGCTTCGTCGTCTATTACTGGCGGCCGACCGTGGACGGCCGCATCCTGTTCGGCGGCGGCGAAACCTATTCCCGGCGCGATCCGGCCGACATCTTCGCCTTCGTCCGGCGCCATCTGTTGCGCATCTATCCCGGGCTCGGCGATGTCAGGATCGATCATGCGTGGGGCGGCACGCTGGCGGTGACGGTCAACCGGCTGCCCTTCCTCCGCCGGCTCCGGCCCGGCGTCTATGCCGCATCGGGCTATTCCGGCCAGGGTGTCGCGCTTGCGCCCTATGGCGGAAAAATCATCGCCGACGCCATCCTCGGCAATCCTGGCCGGCTCGACAGTTTCGCCGCCCTGCCCTGCCCGCGCTTCCCCGGCGGCAAGCTGCTGCGCTGGCCGGCCCTCGTCGCCGGCATGAGCTGGTACGCGCTGCGCGACCGGATCTGACGGGCCTCACACTAGCGGCTTCAAATCCTGCACGATGGTCGGCAGCAGTTCCGAAACATTCGGGTGGATGGGCACCGAGCGCGCCAGGACGCTATAGGGCGCCTTGGCATAGATGAGGTCGAGGATGCCATGCACCACCTCGTCGCCTGTGACGCCGAGGATGGAGGCGCCGAGGAAGAGGCCCGTCTCGGCATCGACGAGGATCTTGATGAAGCCGTCGCTGACGCCCTTCTCGGTGGCGCGCGCGACGCGGTTCATCGGCCGCGTACCGACCAGCGCCTTGCGGCCACTCTTGCGCACCGCCGCCTCCGTCATGCCGACGCGGCCGAGCGGCGGATCGACATAGAGCGCATAGGCCTCGACACGGTCCGAGACGCGGCGATGATCGCCATCGAGCAGATTGGCGGCCACGATCTCGAAATCGTTGTAGGACGTGTGCGTGAAGGCGCCGCGGCCGTTGCAGTCGCCGAGCGCATAGATGCCGGGGACATTGGTCGCGAGCGTGTCGTCGACCGTGATGAAGCCGCGTGCATCCACTGCGATGCCGGCCTTGTCGAGGCCGAGATCGTCGGTGTTCGGCCGCCGGCCGACGGCCAGCAGCACATGCGAGGCGCGGACTTCGCGATCGCCGGACCTGCAATCGACACCAACGACGATGTCCTCGCCCTCGGAGCGGAGATGGATGCATTCGGCCGAAAGCCGCATGCCGATCCCCTCGGCCTCGAGAATGTGCCGCACGGCCTCGGAGACATCCTCGTCCTCGCGGCCGATCAGACGCGGCCCCTTCTCGACGATCGTGACCTCGGCGCCGAAGCGGCGGAACATCTGGCCGAATTCGAGCCCGATATAGCTGCCGCCGACGACGACGAGATGGCGCGGCAGGGTCTCGAGCTCGAGGATCGAGCTGTTGGTGAGGAACGGGACATCGCCGATGCCGGGGAAGTCCGGAATCGAGGCCCGGCCACCGGTATTGATGAAGATGCGCTCGGCTTCCAGGACGTCCTCGCCGACGCGAACCGTCCGCGCAGTTTCGAAGCGCGCATGGCCCTCGATGAGGGTGCAGCGCTCCATGCCGGCGATCCAGGCAGCGAGGCCTTTCTGCGACTTCGCGACGACTTCGTTCTTTCGCGCCATGACGCGCTGAAGGTCGACGCGGACATCGCCGCCGACGCTGAAGCCGTAGTCGGCACCGCGCCGCGCCGTGTGGATCGCCTCGGCGCTCGCCACCATCGTCTTGGTCGGCGTGCAGCCGGTATTGACGCAGGTGCCGCCGATGAGCTTGCGCTCGACCAGCGCGACCGTCATCCCGGCCGCGCTGAGCCGTCCGGCGAGCGGGATACCCGCCTGCCCGCCACCGATGACGATGGCGTCGAACGAGCGGGTCACGCCACGGCGCCCGCGACGAGGAGCGCGACGACGATCGCCACGGCATCCTCGATCAGCGCTGCCGGCAGATCACGGCCGAAAGCGCGGGCGAGACGGCCGCGAATCTCGGCCCCGCCGAGCGTGCCGATCACCGCGCCGATGGCCCCGGCGAGAAGCCCGCCAACCAGCGATCCTCCGACCGTGCCGATGACCGCGCCGCAGAAGGCGCCACTGACGATGCGGGCGCCGAACTGAACCGGCACCTTGCGGCTCGGTGTCGACGGCAGTTGGTCGGTGATCAACTCGACGATTGCGAGGATCGTGAACACAAGGACGGCGATCCAATGGCCCATGAAGGCCGCCCAGGTGCCGCCGACCTGGAACCAGCCGAGATAGGCCCCCCAACTGACGGCGGCCGGCGCCGTCATGGCCCGCAACCCGGCAACGATGCCAATCAGCAGAGCAAGCAGATACACCATGATCGAAGCGCCCCTCTTCGCGTTCAGGTAGCAGGAATGGTGCGCCTGTCGCCGAAATGACGCAAGCGCCGATTGATCCAAAACAAATAGAAATCATTCGATTGATTGACTTATGGACTTCGGGCCGGCAGGCTCCCCTTGGCCGCGTCCAAACTGGAGCCATGTGCATGACCGAAAGCCCGAGGCCGATCGCCGGCAGCGCGGCGCCCGAGAAATCGCGCCACCACCAGCGCGCACGGCAGGACCGCGGCGCCGAGACGCGGGCGCGCCTCATCCTCGCCGCGCTCGACGCCTTTGGCCGCCTCGGATTCGAGGCGGCTTCGACGCGTGAGATCGCCCGCCAGGCCGACGCCAATCTCGCTGCCATCGTCTACCATTTTGGCAGCAAGGAAGGGCTGCACCGGGCCGTCGCCGAACATGTCGTCGACGAGATCGGCAGCCGGATCGGCCCGACCGTGCGACGCGCCGAGGATGCGCTGGCGCAAGGAACGCCCGACAAGATCATGGCACGGCATCTGCTGCAGCAGATGGTGGAGTCGCACATGGCAGCGATGCTGGGGGTGATGGAGGCCGGCGCCTGGGCGCAGTTCCTGGTCCGGGAACAGATGGAGCCGACGCCCGTCTTCGACATCGTGGTCGCCTTCATGGAGCCGGTTCACTCGTTGTTGCGGCGCCTGGTCGCGATCCTGACCGACGGCGATCCCGACCATGACGAAACCGGCTTCCGCGTCTTCACGCTGGTCGGCCAGGTCATGATGTTCCGCGTGGCGCAGCCGATCGTGCTCCGAATGATGGGGCGGGACGCGCTCTCGGCGGCGGATCGGCAACTGATCGCGCGCATCGTGACGCGCAACATCGACCTCATCACCGGCACGCCGCTCGCGACGGAGGCGCCATGACCATTCACCTGCGCGGGATGGACACGATGCGGCGGGCGGGGATGCTGGCGCTTCTGCTCGGCGGACTTGTCGGCTGCAGTGGCCAGGCCACGCCGGCCGTTCCCGGCTATGTCGAGGGCGACTTCGTCCGCATCGCACCCGAAGCCGCCGGGCGGCTCGGCGCACTCTCCGTCGAGCGCGGTGGCGACGTCGCCAAGGGCGCGCCGCTCTTCGCGCTCGACGACCGCGACGAGCTGGCGGCGCTCGGCCAGGCCAAGGCCGAACGGGCCGCGGCGGCGGCCAGTCTCGCCGACCTCACCACCGGCAAGCGGCCGGAGGAAATCAGCGTTCTCGAAGCCAACCTCGCCGAGGCCAAGGCGCAGCAGACCGCGGCCGATCAAGCCTATGCGCGCAGCCGCGCCCTGGAGACCCGGGCGGTTTCTTCCGCCGCGAACCTCGACCAGGCCAAGGCCGATCTCGACACCGCCACCGCGCGGGTGGATGCGGCGACGCGCAATCTCGCGGTGGCGAAGCTGCCCGCCCGCCCCGACCAGATCGCGGCGGCCGAGCAAACCCTCGCCGCGCGGGACGCCGCCGTCACTGCAGCGGAAACACGCCTCGCCCGCCGGAGTCTTGTCGCGCCAGCGGCGGCGCGGGTTGCCGACACCTATTTCCGCGTCGGCGAGATGGTGCCGGCGGGAAGCCCGGTCGTTTCGCTGCTGCCGCCCGAGAATCGCAAGATCGTCTTCTTCGTGCCCGAACCGCAGCGGAGCGCCATCCACCCGGGCCTCCGCATCGCCCTCGCCTGCGACGGTTGCGCGACGGGCCTGTCGGCGACCGTCGCCAGCATCGCCAGCGAAGCGGAATTCGCGCCGCCGGTGATCTATTCGACCACCAGCCGGGCCAAGCTCGTCTACCGCGTCGAGGCAAAGCCCGATGGCGCCGCGCTCGCGCTCGAGCCCGGCCAGCCCGTCGACGTGACGCTCGCGGGCAGCGCGCCGTGACGGAGAGCGCCAGCGATACGGTGATCTCGATCGTCGGGCTCACCAAGCGCTACAACGGCCGCGCGGTCGTCGACGATGTCGCGCTCGATGTCCGCCGCGGCGAAATCGTCGGCTTTCTAGGCCCGAACGGCTCGGGCAAGACGACGACGATCCGCATGATCTGCGGTCTGCTGAAGCCCGATGCCGGCTCGGGTACCTGCCTCGGCCTCGACATCCTGACACAGTCGACCCGGATCAAGCGCGAGGTCGGCTACATGACGCAGCGCTTCTCCTTCTACGAGGATCTGACGATCCGGGAGAACCTGGATTTCGTGGCGCGGGTCTATGATCTCGACGACCGGCCGCGCCGTGTCTCCGAAACCATCGCCCGGCTGGGGCTCGAAGCGCGGCGCAACCAGCTCGCCGGGTCGCTCTCGGGCGGGTGGAAGCAGCGGCTCGCCCTCGCCGCCTCGGTGATGCACGAGCCGAAGCTCCTGTTGCTCGACGAGCCCACCGCCGGCGTCGATCCGCAGGCGCGGCGCGAGTTCTGGGACGAGATCCACCGCCTCGCCGCCGACGGGCTGACCGTGCTGGTCTCGACCCACTACATGGACGAGGCCGAGCGCTGCCACCGCATCGTCTATATCGCCTATGGCAAGATCGTCACCCGCGGCACGGTCCAGGAGGTGATCGCGCAGTCGGGCCTGCACACCATCGTCGTCTCCGGCGCCAATGTGATGGCGGTGGCGGCGGCTGTCCGCGGCCGGCCCGGCATCGAGCAGATCGCGCCGTTCGGCAACGATCTCCACATCGTCGGTGCCGATCCGGTGCTGCTCAAGGCGTCCGTCGATGCCGCCGTCGCCGAGATCGGCGGCGTCACCGCTGCGCCCGGCGTGACCGGGCTCGAGGACGTCTTCATCCGACTGATGCAGCAGGCCGCGATCGAGGACAGCTCGGCGAACGGGGCAAAGCCATGAGCACTTCGTCCCGCTTCTCGCTGTCGCGCGTGCTGGCGATGATGATCAAGGAGTTCATCCAGCTGCGGCGCGACCGGATGACCTTCGCGATGATCCTCGCCATTCCGATCATGCAGCTGGTGCTGTTCGGCTACGCGATCAACACCGATCCGAAGCAATTGCCGACGCTCGTGACCTCGGCGGACAACGGGCCAGAGGTGCGCGCCGTGATCGCGGCGCTGGCGACGTCGCGCTATTTCCAGATCGCGCCCGGCTTCGTCGGCGAGGCCGAAGCGGCCCGAGCCCTGGTCGATGGCAGCGCGGCCTATGTGATCTCGATCCCGCCCGGCTTCGGCCGCGACCTCGTCCGAGGCCTCCGGCCGCAACTCCTGATCGAGGCCGACGCGACGGACCCGTCCGCCTCCGCCAATGCGCTCGGCGGCCTCCCGGAGATCATTTCCTCGGCACTCGCCACGACGCTGACGGGACCGCTCGCCGCCGAAGCGCCCAACCCGAGCCCTGTCGACGTCGTCATCCACCGCCGCTTCAATCCGGAGGGGATCACCGCCTACAACATCGTGCCCGGCCTGCTCGGGACGATCCTCACCATGACGACGATCCTGATGACGGCGCTGGCGCTGACCCGCGAGCGCGAGCGCGGCACGCTCGAAAACCTGATGGCGACGCCGGCGACGCCGTTCGAGATCATGGTCGGCAAGATCGTGCCCTATATCGGCATCGGCACGATCCAGGTCGCGATCATCATTCTCTGCGCGCGGCTGCTGTTCAATGTGCCGATGCTCGGCTCGCTGCTGCTGCTCATCGGCATCACCTTCCTGTTCATCGCCGCCAGCGTCACGCTCGGCTACACCTTCTCGACCATCGCGCGGACGCAGATGCAGGCGATGCAGATGACGTTCTTCTGGTTCCTGCCGTCGATCCTGTTGTCGGGTTTCATGTTCCCGTTCCGCGGCATGCCGGACTGGGCGCAAGCCATCGGCTCGATCCTGCCGCTGACGCATTACATCCGCTCGGTGCGCGGGATCATGCTGAAGGGCAGCGGGCCGGCCGATCTTGTCGGCGAGATCTGGCCGCTCGCGCTGTTCTGGCTGGCGGTCGGAACGATCGCGCTGCTGCGCTATCGCCGCACGCTGGACTGAGCGTCCCGCCACCCCCCTCGCAAATGAAAATGGCGCGCCGAAGCGCGCCATGTCCTTGGTCGGGAAGCTCGTGCCTCGATCAGACGGACGGAGCCGGCGGCGCCAGCGGAGCATCGGCATGCGCCTCGGAATGGGCGTGGCCGGCGAGCGCGTTGCGCAGCGCGGTTTCCTTGTCGTTGTCGAGCGAGGTCTTCAGCACGACGCCGCCATAGCCCTGGATTTCCTCGAGCACCTTGTCGGCAGTCATCGAGCGGATGAGCAGGAACAGCGCCGCGTTGCCGGGCTGGATCGATTCCGACAGGTCCTTCATGAACTTGTCGTTGATGCCGAAATCGGCGAGCAGGCCGCCGAGCGCGCCGGAGGCGGCGCCGATGACGACGCCGACGACCGGCATCAGGAACACCATGCCGACCAGGAGGCCCCAGAAGCTGCCCGAGGCGGCGCCGGTGGCGGTCGTGTTGACCATCTGGTGCAGCTTGATCTTGCCGTCCTCGGTCTTCACCGCGATGACCGCGTCATCGAGCGTGATCAGATATTCCTTCTGCAGCGTCAGGAATTCCTGGCGGACGGCTTCCGCCTTCTCAAGCGACGGGTAGACGATGGCAACGAGATCGGACATGGAGCACCTCGGGATTTGAACGCGTCAGACGCCACGATCGCATAGCATGCATGATCGCCGCGTGACAGCCGCGACCGGAGAGCAGCGCCGCCTCAGGGTTCGCTGCCCGGCGCGAGGCGAACCCGGAGCCCGTCCAGTTCATCCGACATGAGGATCTGGCAGGAGAGGCGCGAATTCGACTTCACCAGCATGGCGTCGTCGAGCCGCTCTTCCTCTTCCTCGCTCATCGGCACGAGGCGATCGAACCAGTCGGGATCGACATAGACATGGCAGGTGGCGCAGGCGAGCGCGCCGCCGCATTCGGCCTTGATCGGCAGGCCCCAGTCGCGGATCACTTCCATGACGCGCCAGCCTTCAAGCGCCTCGAGCTCGTGCTCGCCGCCTTCCTGGTCGGTGACGAAGAGCTTCACGGGCGCGCGCTCCCGCCGGAGGCAGGGCGGCGCGCCCAGGGGCGCTTGCCGGCGGGCACCTCGCCATTCTCTTCGGCCGGCTGCAGATATTCGGTGACTTCCGGCCAGCGGCCTTCGGTGAGCCCCTTGATCACGAGCGGATCGTCGGTGGCGAAGGCATCGAAGCCGACCCGCTTGAGGAACGGGATCTGGTCGAGGAAGAAGGCGCCGACGGCGCGGAGTTCCCCCTCGAAGCCGTCGCGATCGCGCAGCAGCCGGCCGATCGAGAAGGCGCGGCCATCGGCGAACTTCGGCAGGTCGGCGGCGACGACGGCAAGGCGCGGCAGGTCGTCCCTGATGTCGGACCAGTCGGCGCCGGGCTCGATCACGATGCCGAGCGGGGCCGAGCGGGCGAGGAGCGCAGGTCGCTCGGCACGAAAGCGCGCCAGCGATACCAGCACGGCGGCGCCATCCTCGATCGCCGCGTCGTCGGCGACGCGCACGAAATCGTCCTCGACGAAGCCGCCGTTCTTCCAGAGTGCCATGTCAAATCTTCCGGAAAGTCATGTCAGATCCCGCTTCCGTCGCTCTCGCCGAGATGAATGCCGCATTCGACCTTGCCGAGGCCGCGCCAGCGACCGGCGCGTTCATCTTCGCCGGGCGCCACCTTCGAGGTGCAGGGCACGCAGCCGATCGAGGGATAGCCCTCGGCGACGAGCGGATGCGCCGGCAGGCCGTTCTCGGCGATATAGGCCTTGAGGGCCGCCGACGACCAGGTGGCGAGCGGATTGACCTTCACCCGCGCGCCGTCCTGCTCGAACAGCTGGATCGAGGCCCGCGTCGCCGCCTGGAAGCGCTTGCGGCCGGTGAACCAGGCATCGAAGCCGGTCAGCGCCCGGGCGAGCGGTTCGGTCTTGCGGATGTGGCAGCAGAGATCGGCGTCGCTCATCCAGGCCGCCTTGAACGGGTCCTTCGCCTTCAGCACCGCCTCGTCCGGCGCCACGGTCCGGACCTGGCGAAGACCGATCCGCTCGACCAGCGTGTCGCGATAGGCGAGGGTTTCGGGAAAGAGCCTGAGCGTATCGATGAAGACGACCGGAACGTCGCGGCTGACCGAGGCGACGAGATGCAGCAGCACCGAGGATTCGGCGCCGAAGGACGAGACCACCGCGATCCGCTCGCCGAAGAGCTCGAGCGCCTTCGCCACGGCCTCGCGCGACGACAGCTGGCCGAAGCGGGCGTTCAGCAGCGCGGCATCCTCGAGGCCGGCATTCTCATGATCGAAGACGGGCGCGGCGCCGGTGGCGGCTGCCGATCCCATGGCCATGTCCTCAAGCCGCGCCATAGAGCGCCTCCTTGAACGGCGCCTGGCCGAGGCGGCGATAGGCGGCGAGGAAGGTTTCGTCCGGCCGCGCGCGATGGGCGAGATAGGTATCGATGATGGTCTCGATCGCGTCGACGATCTCCTCGGTCGAGAAGCCGCGGCCGATGATCTCGCCGATCGACGAATTCTCGTCGCCCGAGCCGCCGAGCGAGATCTGGTAGAACTCCTCGCCCTTCTTCTCGACGCCGAGAATGCCGATATGGCCGACATGGTGATGGCCGCAGGCATTGATGCAGCCGGAAATCTTGATCTTCAATTCGCCGATGTCGCGCTGGCGGGCAATGTCGCCGAACCGCTGCGAGATGCGCTGCGCGACCGGGATCGAGCGCGCCGTGGCGAGCGCGCAATAATCGAGCCCCGGGCAGGCGATGATGTCGGTGACGAGGCCGGCATTGGCGGTGGCGAGCCCCGCCGCGATCAGGCGGTCGTAGATCGCCTTCAGATTTTCCTCCGCGACATGCGGCAGGATCAGGTTCTGCTCGTGGCTGACCCGGATCTCGTCGAAGGCGAGCTGTTCGGCGAGCTCGGCGACGACATCCATCTGGTCGGCCGTCGCATCGCCCGGCGTTCCGCCGATCGGCTTCAGCGAGATGGTCGCCGCGACATGGCCGGCGATGCGGTGCGGGACCGTATTCTGCCGCACCCAGGCATCGAATTCAGGATCGGCCGCACGCGCCGCGGCGAGCGCCGCGCTCGGACCCTGTGGCTCGAGGCCCGCCGGAGCGGCGAAATAGGCGCGGATGCGCTCGACCTCGCCTTGGGGCAGCTTCAACGCGCCATGGCGGATGCGCTCCCACTCCTCCTCGACCTGGCGCGCGATCTCCTCCGCGCCGGTCTCGTGCACGAGGATCTTGATGCGCGCCTTGTACTTGTTGTCGCGACGCCCATTGAGATTGTAGACGCGGAGAATCGCCTCGGAATAGGACAGCATGTCCTCTTCCGGCAGGAAGTCGCGGATCTTCTTGGCGATCATCGGCGTGCGGCCCTGGCCGCCGCCGATATAGACGGCGAAGCCGAGACGGCCATGCTCGTCCTTCTTCAGATGCAGGCCGATGTCATGCACCTGGATCGCGGCGCGGTCGCGCTCGGCGCCGGTGACGGCGACCTTGAACTTCCGCGGCAGGAACAGGAATTCCGGATGGAGCGACGACCACTGCCGGAGAATCTCGGCATAGGGCCGGGGATCGGCGACCTCGTCGGCGGCCGCGCCGGCAAAATGATCGGCGGTGACGTTGCGGATGCAGTTACCCGAGGTCTGGATCGCATGCATCTCGACCGAAGCGAGTTCGGCAAGGATATCCGGGATGTCCGAGAGCTTCGGCCAGTTGAACTGCAGGTTCTGCCGCGTGGTGAAATGGCCATAGCCGCGGTCATAGCGGCGGGCGACATGCGCGAGCTTGCGCATCTGCCTCGATGACAGCGTGCCATAGGGCACGGCGATGCGCAGCATATAGGCGTGGAGCTGAAGATAGACGCCGTTCATCAGCCGGAGCGGCTTGAACTGGTCTTCGGTGAGTTCGCCGGAGAGGCGGCGTTCGACCTGGTCACGGAACTGACCGACGCGGTCGGTGACGAAATCCTGGTCGAACTCGTCATAGCGATACATGGAGGTCATCTTGTCTCGCTCGCTGCGGCACGCTCTGCGATCTCGGCCGCGCCATAGGCGATGGTCGGCCCGGCAGCGCGGATGCGCTCGCGCAGGCGGACCGGCACCGGCGCACCGTTCTCGAGCGTCACCTCGATTGCATAGGGTTCCACGACGACGCGGGCATCGTGCTGCGCCTTGGCATAGGCGAGCGCCGCCGGCAGCGCATCCGGTCCGATCAGCCGGGCGTCGGCGAGATGGCTCGACCAGCCGCCGGCTTCGGTCAGGAAGACGACGAGGCCGCCGGCAAGGTCGTTCGCGGTGATGATGCTGTCGCTCATGCTGTCGGCTTTCAGGTTCCGTTCGGGCGCGTCATGCCGCCATCGCGGCAAGCGGCAGGGTCGCGGCGCCGAGCGCGCTCTCGGCGATGACGCGGCCGACGATGATCACGACGGGTCCGTCGATCTCGGGCCGGTCGGCGATCGCGGCGAGTTCGTCGAGCCGCCCGGCATAGGCCTTGCGATCTTCCCGCGAGGCGTTCTCGATCACGGCGACCGGCGTCGAGGCCGCAAGCCCGTTCTCGATGAGGCGCGCCGCCACCTTGGAGGCGACGCTGCGGCCCATATAGACGGCGATGGTCGAACCGGCGAGCGCGAGCCCGGCCCATTCGGGCAGCGTGTCGCCGCGCATGTCATGGCCGGTTGCGATCACGAAGGTCGAGGCGACGTCGCGCAGCGTCAGCGGAATCTCGTTCTCGGCAGCAGCGGCAATTGCCGCGGTGACGCCCGGAACGATATCGAACGGAATGCCGGCCGCCCGGAGCGCCGCCATCTCCTCGCCGGCGCGGCCGAAGACCAGCGGATCGCCGGACTTGAGCCTGACGACGCGGCGGCCGTCCTTTGCCTCGCGCACCAGGATGGCGTTGATCTCGTCCTGGCTGGCGGCATGCATGCCCTTGGCCTTGCCGACATAGATGCGCAGGGCATCGCGCCGACCCATGGCGACCACGGCTTCGGGTACCAGCTTGTCATAGACGATGACGTCCGCTTCCTGCAGCAGCCGCACGGCGCGGAGCGTCAGGAGATCCTCGGCACCCGGACCGGCGCCGACCAGGCTGACATGGCCGACAAGCCCGCGCGCCGCCGTCGCCTCGATAGCGCTCGTCGCCTCCGCGTCGGCGCCCTCGATCTGGCCGGCCAGCACCTTGGCGGCGGCCGGGCCGGAGAAGAAATGCGCCCAGAAGCGCCGCCGCGCATCGCCGGACGGGATGCTGGCCGAAACGCGCTCGCGGAGGCCCTCGGCGAGATGGGCGAGATCGCCGACCGCCGGCGCCAGCATCTGCTCGATCTTCGCGCGGACATGGCGCGCGAGCACGGGCGCGGCGCCCTCGGTCGAGATCGCGACGGAAAGCGGCGCGCGGTTGACGAGGGCCGGAACGTAGAAGTCGCAGAGATCGGGCCGATCGACGACGTTGACCGGAATGCCGGCCGCCTTGGCGAGATCGCGCACCAGGCTGTCTTCGACGAGTTCCCCCGTCGCGGCAAAAACGAGCGCAGCGCTTTCGAGATCGGCCGCCACGGGCCAGCGCGGATGATGTACGGCATGGGTCGCCGCCACGTCTGCCGCCGCTTCGTCCTCGAGTTCAGGGGCAAACAGGATCAGCTCGGCGCTGGTCTCTGCGAGTAGCCGCAGCTTCGCCGCCGCCTCGCGTCCGCCGCCGACGACCACGACCCGCCGCCCCTCCACTTTGTGGAAGGCCGGGAAGGTCGACAGTCTCCGATGGGCGGTCGCCATCGCCATCTCCGGTAGAGTGAGCGAAAAGATCAGGATTTCTCGCACGGTATTTAGTGAATGCCGAGCGGAAACACGACAAAGGCGGTTCCAATCTCCGCCACTGCCTTGGAAAATCATTCCTGCAGCAGCGGATGGTTCACGCAGAAGGCCGCGGCCGCCGCGCACGGAAAACCCCGCAAAGCCAAGGCTATGGGACGGTCGGCGCCATCCCTGCCTTCGATCAGGCCATCAAGCGGGCCATGAATAGGCGACTAAATCGGTCGCCTTCATAGAATTTTGTTCCGGCTCAGAACACGCCGGCCCCGAGCTCGGCCGAGACCGCGGTATCGCGGAACATAGCAAAGAGCTCGCGGCCCATGCCGTAGACCTCGTCCTCATCCGGCCGGGTCGCGGGCGCACGGGCTTCGAGTTCCGCGGCATCGACCAAGACGGCGAGTTCGCCGGTCGTGCAATCGATCCGGATCATGTCGCCATCGCGGATCTTGGCGATCGGTCCGCCGGCCAGCGCCTCGGGCGTCACATGGATGGCCGCCGGTACCTTGCCCGATGCGCCGGACATGCGGCCGTCGGTGAGGAGCGCGACGCGGTGGCCGCGGTCCTGCAGGATGCCGAGCGTCGGCGTCAGCTTGTGCAGTTCCGGCATGCCATTGGCCTTCGGGCCCTGGAAACGGATCACGGCGACGAAATCGCCGGTGAGCGTACCGGCCTTGAAGGCGGCGATGAGTTCGTCCTGCGCCTCGAACACCCGCGCCGGCGCCTCGATGACATGACGGTCGGGCTTGACGGCGGAGATCTTGATCACGGCGCGGCCGAGATTGCCCGAGAGCAGCTTGAGCCCGCCGGTCGGCTGGAACGCCTTGGCGACCGGCGCCAGAACCTTTTCATCGAGGCTGTCACGCGCGCCATCCTGCCAGCGGATCGCGCCGGTCTCGTCGAGCTTCGGCTCGACGGTATAGGCGGAAAGACCGTTGCCCCAGACGGTCTTGACGTCCTCGTGCAGGTAGCCGGCCTCGAGCAGCTCGCGGATCAGGAAGCTCATGCCGCCGGCGGCATGGAAGTGGTTCACGTCGGCGAGGCCGTTCGGATAGACGCGGGTCAGGAGCGGCACCGCGTCGGAAAGGTCGGAGAAATCGTCCCAAGTCAGCTGGATGCCCGCCGCCTTGGCGATGGCGATCAGATGCATGGTGTGATTGGTCGAGCCGCCGGTGGCATTGAGCCCGACGACGCCGTTGACGATGACCTTCTCGTCGACGATCTCGCCGATCGGCGCGTATTCGTTGCCGAGCGCCGTGATGGCGAGCGCGCGCTTGGTCGCGGCCTTGGTCAGCGCATCGCGCAGCGGCGTGTTCGGATTGATGAAGGACGATCCGGGCAGATGCAGGCCCATGATCTCCATCATCATCTGGTTGGTGTTGGCGGTGCCGTAGAAGGTGCAGGTGCCCGGGCCGTGATAGGAGGCGCTCTCGGCTTCCAGCAATTCGGCACGGCCGACCTTGCCCTCGGCATAGAGCTGGCGGATGCGCGCCTTCTCGCCATTGGGCAGGCCGGTGGTCATCGGGCCGGCGGGAATGAACACCGTCGGCAGATGACCGAACGACAGCGCGGCGATCATCAGGCCGGGGACGATCTTGTCGCAGATGCCGAGAAAGACCGCGGCGTCGAACATGTTGTGCGAGAGGCCGATCGCCGCCGCCATTGCAATGGCGTCGCGCGAGAACAGCGACAGCTCCATGCCGGTCTGGCCCTGCGTGACGCCGTCGCACATCGCCGGCACGCCGCCGGCGACTTGGGCGACGCCGCCGGCCTCGCGCGCCGCCTGACGGATCAGCTCGGGATAGGTCTCATAGGGCTGGTGCGCCGAAAGCATGTCGTTATAGGCGGTGATGATGCCGAGATTCGGCACCGCGTCGCCCTTCAGCGCGGCCTTGTCGTCGACACCGCAGGCGGCGAAGCCATGGGCGAGATTGCCGCAAGCAAGCGTGCCGCGCCGCGTTCCGCTCTTCTGGGCGGCGGCGAGGCGCTTCAGATAGAGCGCCCGGCTCGACGCGCTGCGGGCGCGGATGCGATCGGTGACCGCGGCAATCTTCGGATGGATGGTCATGGCTGAACTCCCCATGGAGCCGGGCACGGTCGCGCCCGGCATGCGGCGGAGGCGGGCGGGTGGACCCGCGCGCGCCGCTACTCGATTTCTTCGTGCCAGGTCCGGCCGTCGCGCTCGATGAGCGCGATCGCGGCCGACGGGCCCCAGGTTCCGGCGGTATAGGACTTCGGCGCCTCGCGCGACGCCTGCCAGCCGTCGAGGATCGGATCGATCCACTTCCAGGCCGCCTCGACCTCGTCGCGGCGCATGAACAGCGTGGCATTGCCGCGGATCACGTCCATCAGCAGCCGCTCATAGGCCTCGGGGCTGCGCGTCTTGAAGGTCTGCGCGAAGCTCATGTCGAGCGGGACATGGCGAAGGCGCATGCCGCCCGGGCCGGGATCCTTGATCATCAGCCAGAGCCGGACGCCCTCGTCGGGCTGCAGCCGCATCACCAGCTGGTTCGAGACGAGCTGACCGGCGGCGCTGCCGAAGATCGAATGCGGGATCGACTTGAACGAGACGACGATCTCGGAGATGCGCTCGGGCAGTCGCTTGCCGGTGCGGATATAGAACGGCACGCCGGCCCAGCGCCAGTTCTCGATCTCGGCCTTTAGCGCCACGAAGGTCTCGGTCATCGAATCGTCGCGGCCGAGTTCCTTCAGATAGCCGGGCACCGGCCCGCCGGCCGAGGCGCCGGCGCGATACTGGCCGCGCACGGTCACGGCCTCGAGCTGCGCCGCCGCGATCGGCTTCAGCGAGCGCAGCACCTTGAGCTTCTCGTCGCGCATCGCGTCCGCCTCGAACTGGTTCGGCGGTTCCATCGCGACGAGGCAGAGCAGCTGCAGGATATGGTTCTGCACCATGTCGCGCAGCGCACCGGCGGTGTCGTAATAGCCGGCACGGCTCTCGACGCCGAGATTCTCGGCGACGGTGATCTGGACATGGTCGATATGGGCGGCGTTCCAGAGCGGCTCGAACAGGGCGTTGGCAAAGCGCAGCGCCATCAGGTTCTGCACCGTCTCCTTCCCGAGATAATGATCGATGCGGTAGATCTGGCTCTCGTCGAACACCTTGCCGACGGCATCGTTCAGCGCCTTCGCCGACTTGAGGCTCTTGCCGATCGGCTTCTCGATGATGACGCGGGTCTCGGGCGTGATCAGGCCATGCGCGCCGATGCCTTCGCAGATGACGCCGAAGAGGTCGGGCGAGACGGCGAGATAGAAGGCGCGGATGCGGTCCTTGCCCTGTTCGAGCGTTGCGGCGAGATCGGCCCAGCCGCTGTCGTCGATCTTGGCATCGACCGAGACATAGGAGATGCGCGCCAGGAACGAAGCCATGTGCTCCGGCTCGCGCTCGGCCTCCGGCACGAACTTGTTCAGCGCTTCCTCGGTCAGCTTGCGATAGTCGTCATCGCTGAGCTTGCGGCGCGAGGCGCCGATGATCCGGGAGACATCGGGAATCTGCTCGTCGCGATGCCGGTGATAGAGGGCCGGCATCAGCTTGCGATAGGCAAGGTCGCCGGTCGCGCCGAAGACGACGAGGTCGAAGGGGTCGACGGCGATGATTCGACTGGTCATGAAATCCCTCTTTCCCGAATTCCGGACATCCCGGCAGCAGGCGGACACGCGTGTCCTAACCAATTCCGCTTCATATGTTGAGGGAGAAAATTAGAGCATCGAAATAAAACTCCTGCGACGAGTTTGCCTTATCGTGCCGGCGCTGCGCCGGAACGACCGGCATCGTGAAGCAGGATATGGGCCAAAGGGAGATCGATCATGGCGGAACCTCGATGCATCGTGCCGGCGGGCGACCGCTGCGGCGAGGGCGTCGTCTGGCACGCGGCCGAGCGGGCCGTCTACTGGACCGACATCAACCGCTTCCTGATCCATCGGCTGGATGTCGCCAGCACGTCCGTGACCAGCTGGTTCTTCGCCGAGCCCGTCACCACGATCGGCCTGACCGATCGGCCCGATACCCTCATCGTCGCCCTCGGCTCGAAGGTGATTCTCTGGCGGCCGGCCACCGACGCGCGGACCGATTTCGCGACCCCCGAAGCGAACACGCCGGCGGCGCGGCTGAATGACGGCAGGCCCGATCCGCATGGCGAGCTCATTGTCGGCTCGATGTTCAACAATGTTGCGGCGGACGGCTCCGGCGTCGACATTTCCGGCCCGCCGCGCGGGGCGCTCTACCGCGTTCGCGCCGACGGCTCGACCGAGACGTTGAGGACCGATATCGGCATCGCCAACACCATGGCCTGGGACCTCGAGCGCCGCCGCTTCTACACCGGCGACACGCTGAAGAACGAGATCTGGGCCTACGACTACGATACCGCGACCGGTGCCGTCGCGAACGAGCGCAACCATTTTGCCGGCTTTGAACGCGGCTCGCCGGATGGTTCGCAGATCGATGCCGCAGGCACGCTCTGGAACGCCCGCTATGGCGGCGGCTGCATCGTCGGCATCTCGCCGGAGGGCAAGGTCGCGGGCTTGATCGACATGCCCGTCGGCAACATCACCAACTGCACCTTCGGCGGCGACGATCTGAAGACGCTCTACATCACCACGGCGCAGGGCGGCGACGGCCCGCTGGAGCGGCTCGCCGGCGGGCTCTTCGCCCATGAAGCGGCCGTCCCCGGAACAGCCGAGACGATCTTCCGGCTCGACCGCTGAACGGCGATTGCAGGCGCGGGCGGGTGCGTGGCAGGGTAGCGCGCCCGCGCCTCTGCCGTCCCCCGAGGAGGCGCCCGGGCGAGGGAGAAAACGCCATGACACCGTCCGCGTCGACCAAATCCGCGCCGCTGTTCCGGTCCCGGCGCAGAGCCACTGCGTTCCTGTCCCTGGTCGCCGTGATCGTCACGCCGCTGCTTGCCGGCGGTGCGGCGGCGCAGCCGACCAGCGCCCAGCAGGCAGCGATCAAGTCGTCCTGCCAGGGCGATTTCCGCGCCAATTGCTCCGGGGTCTCGCCCGGCGGCTCGGCGGCCCTGCAGTGCCTGCAGCAGAATGTCGCCAAGCTGTCGCCCTCCTGCCAGCAGGCGGTGAACGCTGCCTCCGGAGGCGGCACGGCTACGGCACCAGCGGCTCCGGCCCCGGCGGCGGGCGCGCCCGCTGCGACAGCGCCCGCGACCATGGCGCCACCGGCCGCCGCCAAGGCTCCGCCTGCTGCCAAAGCGCCGCCACCGGCTGCCAAGGCTCCGCCGGCGGCAGCGATGGCGCCGCCGCCACCGCCGATGTCGCCGCGGCAGGAAATGATGATCGTCCGGCAATATTGCGGCCGTGATTTCAACCGCTATTGCAGCACGGTTCGCCTCGGCGCCGGCAACGGAATCGCCTGTCTGCGGGCCAATGCGGCTCGCCTCTCGTCCGGCTGCAAGAAGGCGCTTTCGGCGGCGATGCGGTGATCGGCATCGGCACGATCGTCGACATCGATCACGTCCAGATCGCCATGCCGCGCGATCGCGAGGACGAGGCGCGGCGCTTCTATGGCGGCCTCCTCGGACTCGCCGAGATCGAGAAGCCGGCAAACCTCGCCAAACGCGGCGGTGTCTGGTTCGCGATCGGAGCGCGGCAACTGCATCTCGGCGTCGAGGACGGGTTCCGGCCGGCCCTCAAGGCGCACCCCGCCTTTCACGTCGCTGGATTGGCCGCGTTCAAGGCGCGTTGCATCGCGGCTGGCTATGCTCCGGTGGATGACGAGCCGCTGCCGGGCTATGACCGGTTCTATCTCGGCGATCCCTTCGGCAACCGGCTCGAATTCCTCGAGCCGGTAACGGATCGGGACAGTCCGCCTCGCGCCGCGCCCCCTGATCTAGCCTCGCGGCGCGCTCGCCTTGATCACGATGTCGAAGAAGAGCCGCATCGAGCGACCGGCCGATCCGGGGCCCTGCCCGGATGTCAGCGCCGAGCCGTTCGATATAGCGATGAAGGTCGCGGCGATATCCTCGATCGGCGCCGGCGGTGCCAGGGCGAGCCGATCGAACACGCTGGCAATGAAGGAAACGAGTTCGCCGAGAAAGCGCGCCTGCAGGTCACGATAGCCGATGGCGAGGCTGTCGCTTCGGCGCGCCTGCATTTCGAGTTCGGTCGCCAGCAGCGCCAGTTCCGGATCGGAATGCGCGGTGTCGAGCCAGGCGGTCAGCGTCGCCATGAGACGCTGCGTATCGGCTTCAGCGAGCATCGCCCGGATCGCAGCGATCTCGGCATGTTTCTTCTCTTCGAGGAGCGCCAGGAAGATCGCCTCCTTCGAGGCGAAGTTGGAATAGAACGCGCCCTTCGAGAAGCCGGCGTCCTCGGCGATGTCGTCGACGCTCGCCCCCGAATAGCCGGCGCGGGCAAAGGCCCGCGCTGCCGAGCCGAGCAGGAGGGCGCGCGTCCTCTCCCGGCTTTCCTCCCGCGACAATCGCGCCATATCCGTCCTCATCTGCAAACCGCTTGAAATTCAAATACCGTCTGGTATCTTAAATACCAATCGGTATTTGAATTCCTGACCGTATGGGAGAGCAGGATGGCATTCGCAAGCGCCTTCGTCACCGGAGCGACCGGGCTTCTCGGCAACAATCTCGTTCGCCTGCTCGTCGAGCGCGGCGTCCGGGTCACGGCATTGGTTCGCTCGCGCGACAAGGCAGCGCGCATGTTCGGCGATCTCGACGTCGCCATTGTCGAGGGCGACATGGGCGATGTGCCGGGTTTTGCCGATCGGCTCACCGGCCATGACGTGCTCTTCCACACCGCCGCCTATTTCCGCGACAGCTACAAGGGCGGGCGCCACCGCGAGGCGTTGATCGCCACCAACGTGACGGCAACCGAGGCGCTGCTCGCCGCCGCCTATTCGGCCGGTATCCGCCGCCTCGTCCACACGTCCTCGATCGCGGTGGTCGATGGACCGCGTGGCAGCCTGATCGACGAGACCATGCCGCGGCGGCTCGAGGATGCCGACGACTATTATGCGAGCAAGATTCTTTCGGACCACGCCGTCAGGGGCTTCCTCGACACGCATCCCGACATGAACGGATGCTTCGTGATGCCGGGCTTCATGTTCGGTCCCGGCGATGCCGGCCCGACCTCGGCGGGGCAGATCGTGCTCGACTATGTCAGGCGGAAGCTGCCGGGCGTGCCGCCGGGCGGCTTCTCGATTGTCGATGCGCGTGACGTCGCGCTCGCCGAAATCGCCGCCGCCGACCAGGGACGGCGCGGCGAACTCTATCTCGCCGCCGGCCGGCCGATGGCGATGGCCGAACTCGTCGAAACGCTGGCTACGGTCACCGGCATCCCGGCGCCGCGGATGAAGGTCCCGTTCGCGATGCTCTACATGCTCGGCGCGGCCGAGGAGCTCGGCAAGCGGCTGTTCGGTCGCCCGGCGCTGATGAGCCTCGCCGCCGTCAGGATGATGGACCGCGAGGACGGCCGCTATCGCTTCAGCTCGGAGAAGGCCGAACGCGAGCTCGGCCTTCGCTTCCGCCCTGTGGCGGAGACGATGGCCGATGTTGTCGATTGGTATCGGCGAAACGGATGGCTCGGCGCTTCTGCCCGGCCATCCGGCCCCGATCAGGTGCGCGGGAAGGCGATGCCGTTCTCGTCGAAGACGTGAAGGTGGCGGATATCGGTGGTAAGCCCGACCTTCTGGCCCTTGCTGACCTCGATATCGTTCTCGATCTTGGCGACGATCGGCTCGGAGATGCCGACATCGACATAGATCAGCGTCACTTCGCCGAGCTGCTCGACGATATCGATCGTGCCGTGGAAGATCGCGTCCGGGCCATTGGCCAGCAGCAGGTCTTCGGGGCGGACGCCGAACGTGCCGCGCTTGCCGGCGGCGGCGGTCGGGATCACCGTCGAGACCTTGATCGGGCCGCAGCCGTCCGGCTGGACCGACGGCGTCGCACCGCCGGCGACGATCGTGCAGGGGATCGTGTTCATCGACGGCGAGCCGAGGAAGCGGGCGACGAACAGGTTGTCCGGCCGGTGATACAGTTCCATCGGCGCGCCGACCTGCTCGACCCGGCCGGCGTTCAGCACCACGATGCGGTCGGCGAGCGTCATGGCCTCGACCTGGTCATGGGTGACATAGATCATCGTCACGCCGGCCATGCGCTCATGCAGCTTGTTGATCTCGATGCGCGTCTGCACGCGCAGCGCGGCATCCAGGTTGGACAGCGGCTCGTCGAACAGGAACACCTTGGGGTCGCGGACGATGGCACGGCCGATGGCGACGCGCTGGCGCTGGCCGCCCGAGAGCTGCTTCGGCAGGCGGTCGAGATAGGGCGTGATCTGCAGGATATCAGCCGCTTCGCGCACCCGCTTGTCGATCTCGGACGCCTCGTGACCCTTCGCCAGCTTCATGCCGAAGGCCATGTTGTCGTAGACGGTCATATGCGGATAGAGCGCATAGGACTGGAACACCATGGCGATGCCGCGCTTCGAGGGCGCCAGCTGGTTCACCACCTGGCCGTCGATCTGCAGCGTACCGGCGGTGATGTCCTCGAGCCCGGCAATGAGCCGGAGCAGGGTCGACTTGCCGCAACCCGACGGGCCGACGAAGACGATGAATTCGCCCGACTTGATGTCGAGGTCGATGCCATGCAGCACCTTGACGGTGCCGTAGCTCTTCTTGATGCCGCGCAGCAGCAGTCCAGCCATGTTCGTTCCCCTTCCCAGCCCTGTCAGGCAATCCTTGCGAAGAACGCGTCGCGCCCGTTGAGGCTGATGGTTCGTTCCTGTTGATGCAGCGTCGCCGTGAAACCGTGGCCCTCGAGCGGCACGACCTCGATGCCCGGCGGCAGCGTCGCCGTCGCCGAGGACGACCCGAGATTGAACAGCGCCAGAACGCTCTCCTCCGGCGTCGTCCGGATGAAGCCGAGGACGTCGTCCGGCGTCTCGACGAAGGCGATCGAGCCGCGGATCAGCGCCGGATGCGCCTTGCGGAAGGCGATCATGCGGCGATAAAGCGCGAGCACCGACTGGTGATCGACATCCTCGCGGTTGGCGGCGCGGGCGATATGCTCCTGCGGCACCGGCAGCCAAGGCTTGCCGGTCGAGAAGCCGCCATAGGTCGCGTTCGATTCCCAGACCATCGGCGTGCGACAGCCGTCGCGGCCCTTGAATTCCGGCCAGAAGCGGATGCCGTAGGGGTCCTGCAGATCCTCGAACGCGATCACCGCCTCGGTGAGGCCGAGCTCCTCGCCCTGATACAGGCAGACCGAGCCGCGCAGCGACAGGAGGATGGCGGCGGCAATCTTCGCTACGCCGTCAAAATCGCCGTCGGTCGTCCAGCGGCTGACATGGCGCACGATGTCGTGGTTGGAGAAGGCCCAGCACGGCCAGCCGTCGCCGACGATCGCCTCGAACGCCGTCACGCGCTTCACGAAATGCTCCTTCGTGAAGATCGGCGACAGGAAGTCGAAGGTGTAGCACATGTGCAGCTTGTCGCCGCCCGAGGTGTAGGCGGCCATGGTGCGCAGCGAGCGCGGTCCATCACCGATCTCGCCGACGGTGGTCTGGCCGGCATAGCGGTCGAGCAGCGCGCGCAGCCGCTTGAGGAATTCGAGATTCTCCGGCTGGCTCTTGTCGTGGATGTGATCCTGCCAGTTATACGGATTGACCGCCGGCGCCTCGGGTGAATTGCGGTCCTCCGGCTTCGAAGGCGGATTGTCCTCGAGCCCCTGCGAATGGACGTAGAAATTCACCGTGTCGAGGCGGAAGCCATCGACGCCGCGCTTCAGCCAGAACTCCACCGTTTCCAGCAGTGCACCCTGCACGGCCATGGTGTGGAAGTTCAGGTCGGGCTGCGAGGTCAGGAAGTTGTGCAGGTAATACTGGCAGCGGGTCGTGTCCCATTCCCAGCCCGAGCCGCCGAAGATCGACAGCCAGTTGTTGGGCGGCGTGCCATCCGCCTTGGCATCGGCCCAGACATACCAGTCGGCCTTGGCATTGTCTTTCGACGAGCGGCTCTCCTTGAACCAGGGATGCTGGTCGGAGGTGTGCGACAACACCTGGTCGATCAGCACGCGGATGCCGCGCGCATGCGCCTCGGCGATCAGGTGGTCGAAATCCTCGATCGTGCCGAAGAGACCGTCCACGGCGCAGTAGTCCGAGACGTCGTAGCCGAAGTCCTTCATCGGCGACTTGAAGAACGGCGCGATCCAGATCGCATCCGCGCCGAGCGCCGCGATATGGCCGAGACGCTCGGCGATTCCCTTGAGATCGCCGACGCCATCGCCATTCGTGTCCTGAAACGAGCGCGGATAGACCTGGTAGATCACCGCGCCGCGCCACCAGGTCGGGTCGTTCGACAGGATCGAGCCTGGAACCTGCTGCTGTACGATCTGGTCCATCATCAACCTTTGACGCCGCCTGCAGTGAGGCCGGAAATGATCTTGCGCTGGAAGATCAGCACGAGCACGACGAGCGGCACGGTGACGATGACCGATGCCGCCATGATGTTCCCCCAGGGAATCTCATATTGCGTATTGCCGGACAGCAGCGCGATCGCGACCGGAACCGTGCGGGTGCTGTTCGAGGACGTGAAGGTCAGCGCGAACAGGAACTCGTTCCAGGCCGCGATGAAGGCGAGAAGGCCCGTCGTCACCAGCGCCGGCCACATCAGCGGCAGGAACACCTTGGTGATGATGATCCACGGGCTGGCACCGTCGACGATCGCCGCTTCCTCGATCTCGATCGGCAGGTCGCGCATGAATGTCGTCAGGATCCAGACCGTGAACGGCAGGGTGAAGATCATGTAGGCGAAGATCAGCGCGAAGGGCGTGTTGAAGATGCCGAGGAAGCGGACGAGCTCGAACAGGCCCGACAGCACCGCGATCTGTGGGAACATCGACACCGCGAGGATCGTGAACAGGAGCAGCGAGCGCCCGCGGAAGCGAACGCGGGAGAGCGCGAAGGACGCGGTCACCGCGAGAAGAAGCGAAATCGCTACGACAACCGAGGCGATTAGCAGCGAATTGCCGAGATTTCGGACGAAACTGCCGGTGGTCAGGACCTGCGTATAATTGGCGAGCGAGAAGCTCGTCGGCCAATAATTGATCGCGAACAGTGCCGTTCCGGATTTGAACGAGGTGATGATCGCGTAATAGAACGGGAAGATCGAAATGACGACGATCCCGATAACCAGCAGGTAAAAGGCAGAACGCTTGACGACATGCGAGAGCATCAGCGGCCTCCCTCGAAATTGACCTTGCCGACGATGATGTAGACCACGGTGATGACCGTCAGGATCAGGAACAGCATCGTCGATGCTGCAGAGCCATAGGCGAACTTGTCGAAATCGAACAGGTTCTCGCGGGCGAAGACCGACATGGTCTTGGTCTGGGCGTTGTTCGCGGTCAGCACGTAGATCAGGTCGAAGATGCGCAGAGCATCAAGCATGCGGAAGATGATCGCGACCATCAGCGCCGGTCGGACAAGTGGAAGCGTGACCTTGAAGAACACCTTGACCGGATGAACACCATCGATCTTGGCAGCCTCGTAGATGTCGCCCGGAATCATCTGCAGTCCCGCCAGGATGAGCAGGGCCATGAACGGGGTCGTCTTCCAGATGTCGACCATCAGCACGGCAAGCATCGCCGTATCGGGATTGGCGGTCCAGGCGATCTTCTGCGAGATCAGCCCGAGATGCAGCAGCATGTCGTTGATGATGCCAAACTGGTCATTGAGCATCCACGCCCACATCTTGGCGGACACGATGGTCGGGATCGCCCAAGGGACCAGGATTGCGGCGCGGACGATGCCGCGGCCCTTGAACTCGGCGTTCAGCACGAGCGCCACGACCATGCCGATGATCGTCTCGAGCACGACCGAGACGATGGAGAAACGGACGGTATTCCAGACCGACTTCCACCACAGCGGATCGACGAGCAGCCCGTCATAGATGACGCGGCCGCTCTTCAGCGTGGTCATCGACAGGTAGTTGTCGAAGCCGACCCATTCAGCGCCCGCGAGATTGGTCAGCGAGGCGTTGGTGAAGGAGAAGTAGATGCTGCGCAGCAGCGGCCAGCCGGCGACCATCGCCAGCACGATCAGCATCGGCGTCAGGAACAGCCAGGCGGAACGGACGCGCTGGCGGAAAAGGTCGGAGCCGGCGCTGACTTCGGCGACATCGGCGGATTCGGCAATGGCCATGCTGATCGTCCCCCTTGGCCGGACCGGCCTGCGATTGGCGTGGAGCCGCGCCCCTGTGGCAGGGCCATCCTTCAGGGAAGGCTAGTGCCGGGCGCCGTGAATGCAATCGGAAAACACCCCCCGCGCGAACGCGGGGGGTGCGGGAGCGTCGGGACTACCAGTTGGCGCCCTTGAGCTTCGTCAGCTGGGCCTCGAGCAGTTCGAGGTTGTCGGCAGCCGTGCCCTGGCCGGAGATGGTGTTGTGCACGGCGGTCCAGAAGTTGGACGAGACTTCGTTGTACTTGACCTTGGTCGGAGCCGAGGGGCGCGGAACGGCGTTCAGGAACACTTCCTTCCAGCGCGGGATGATCGGCACGGCCTTGGCGATGTCGGCATCGTCATAGAGCGCCACGATGGTCGGCAGGTTGGAGGCCTCGATCGCCTGCTTCTTCTGCATGTCCTTCGAGGTCAGGAACTTGACCAGATCGATGGCTTCCTTCTGGTTCTTCGAATATTTCGAGACCGCGAGGTTCCAGCCGCCGAGCGTGGCAGCCGATCCGGCACCTTCACCCGTGCCGGCCGGCAGCGGGGCAACGTCGAACTTGCCCTTCACGGCCGAGTCGGCGCCGTTGCCGAGCGAGTAGGCATAGGGCCAGTTGCGCATGAAGACGGCATTGCCGGTCTGCCAGACGCCGCGGGCTTCTTCTTCCTGATAGGCGAGCACGCCGGGCGGGGAGATGGTGTTGACCCAGCCCTTGACCGCTTCGAGCGCCGCAGCGGCCTTCGGATTGTTGATCGAGATCGTGCCGTCGGGCTCGACGATCTGGCCGCCGCCATTCGACTTGACCCATTCGAGCGCGTTGCAGGTCAGGCCTTCATAGGCATTGCCCTGCCAGACGAAGCCCCAGATGTCCTTGGAGCCGGCAGCGCGTTCCTTGTCCTGGATTTCCTTCGCCGTGGCGGTGAGCTCTTCCCAGGTCTTCGGCGGCGTCTTGCCGTACTTCTCGAGCAGGTCCTTGCGGTAGTAGAGCGCCGGCGCATCGGTGAAGAGCGGCATCGCGACCAGCTTGCCGTTCACGGTCTGCGACTGGACGATCGACGGGAAATGGTCGCCGATGACGTCCTTGGTGGCATCGGTCAGGTCGACGAGCTGGTCGGCGAGCTGCGGCGCCCAGATCACGTCGGTCTGATAGACGTCGATGTCGGAATTGCCGGCAGCGAGCCAGAGCTTGTACTGGCCGAACTGGTCGGTGGTCGACGAGGGCATCGGCACGATCGTGACCTTGTTGCCCGACGCCTTCTCGAACAGATCCAGCTTTTCGCGGAGGACCGCGAGGCCGTTGCCGGTATCGCCCGAGACGATCGACAGATTGGCCGCATTGGCAGCGCTGGCCACGGCAATCGCAGCAGCGAAGCCGAGGAGCGCGGAACGCATGTTCATGGTCAAACCTCCCTGAGAAACAGTCGAATGCGATGAGGGTGAACAGGCACGCGAAGTCATCCGGCTCCGGACGTCCCTCGCGTCCGCTCCTCCCCATAAAACGCGGTCGGACGCTCGCCCCCCCCAGACGAGAACCCAAAGCGCTTTGAGAGCAGTTTCAGCAGGTGGCGCTACAACTGTCAAGGTCGCGCATCAGGCCGATAGAATGCACTGCAACACGGAATCTGCGTGCAATCCTATGATGAATCAGCACATTGCCATGAATCTTCGTGAGAATCGGGGTTCGGTTGCTTGTGCTGCAATGCAGCACGCAAGGCGGGAGCCTGGAACGCGGGTGGAAGCGACTTGCAACAGGAATTGAAAGCGCTTTGAATAGCTCAGGTGGGGAGGAACGAGCTCGATGAAGCTCAAGGATCTCGCTCAGCATCTCGGTCTGTCGCAGACGACCGTGAGCCGGGCGCTCAACGGCTATCCCGAGGTCAACGAGGAAACGCGGCGACGCGTGCTCGAGGCCGCGCGGAGGCATGGCTACCAGCCCAACGCCAATGCGCGGCGGCTGGCGACCGGCAAGGCCGGAGCGATCGGGATCGTGCTTCCGACCGACCGCAACATGCTGCTCGATCCCCACTACATGGAATTCCAGGCCGGCCTCGGCGAAACGCTGCTGGCCGACGAGATCGACATCGTGCTCTCGCCCTCGCGCGGCGGCGACGAGATCGCCAACTACCAGCGCATGGCGGTGGGCTCGCGCGTCGACGGCGTCGTGCTGTCGAGCCCGATGGTCGCGGACGAGCGCGTGCCGATCCTGACCGAGCTCGGCCTCCCTTTCGTCCTGCATGGCCGCACGGAATCGACGACGCCGCATGCCTGGATCGACATCGACAACGAGGGCGCCTTCCGCCACGCCACCAAGCATCTGATCGATCTCGGCCATCGCCGCATCGGTCTCGTCAACGGCGAAACACGCTTCACCTTCGCGCGCGACCGCGAGATCGGCTTCCGCTCGGCGCTCGCCACGCGCGGCCTCGCCGCCGACGAGCGGATCATCGCCGGCGGCTTGATGAGCGACGAGGTCGGCTACCGGATCACCGAACGCTTCCTCGCCGAGCGGCCGCGGCCGACGGCGCTGCTCGTCTCCTCGATGATGATGTCGCTCGGCGCGTTCCGCGCCATCCGCGCCGCAGGGCTCGAACTCGGGCGCGACGTGTCGATGATCGCGCATGACGACGTATTTCCGTTCCTCAATCCCGATTCCATGGTGCCGACGATGTCGACGACCCGCTCGTCGATCAGGGCCGCCGGCAAGCGGGTCGGCGAATTGCTGATGGAGATCGTCGACGGCCGCGCGCCGGAGACGATCCATGAGCTCTGGCCGGTGGAACTCGTCGTCCGCGCCTCGACCGGACCGGCGCCTGCCGATTGACCGGCCGCGCTTGACAGGCGGCGGCGAACGTCCAACAACGCTTGCGACCCTTTCCGGACCGTTGGCCGCGAGTTCCCCAGCCGTGACTGCCCCCTCTTCCACCGAAACCTATCCCGATGCCGAGATCGACCCGGTTGCCGGCGGCAGGACCGCAACGGCTGCGATCGCCGACGCTGCGCTGATCGCCGTGGACTGGGGCACGTCGCGCTGCCGCGCCATGCTGCTCGGCCGCGACGGTTCTCTGCTCCTCGAGGCGGAGAGCACCGACGGCATCGGCCCACTCGGTGGCCAGGGCCATGAGGACGCGTTCGAGCGGCTGACGGCCGGCTGGCCGCGCGTGCCGGTGCTGATGGCCGGCATGGTGGGCAGCCGCCAGGGCTGGCGCGAGGCGGCTTATGTTCCCGTTCCCGCCACGAGCGCCGACCTCGCCGCCGGCCTTCGCCGCTTCGAGGCGAGCGACCAGCGCCCGCTCGCCATCGTCCCGGGCCTCGTGCTGCGATCGGCAGCGCGCGATGGCGACGTCATCAGGGGCGAGGAAACCCAGTTGGTCGGGCTGATGGAAGAAGAGCCGGATTTCGCCGGCATCGCCATCCTGCCCGGCACCCATTCGAAATGGGCCTCGGTCGGCGGCGGCACGATCCGCGACTTCCAGACATTCATGACCGGCGAGATGTTCGAGTTGCTGGCGCGGAAGTCGTTCCTGCGCCATTCGGTGGCCGAGCAGGCGGACGATCTGGCCGCCTCGCCGCATTTCGCGCTCGCCGTGCGCCGCTCCGTCGTCGAGGGCCTGCCCTTTCTCGGCGCCATCTTCTCCGTGCGCGTGCGCCAACTCCTGGACGGCGTCTCGGGCGACGACAATCTGGCCTACCTCTCCGGCCTGGTGATCGGCGGTGAAATCGCGGCGGCGCGCGAGGCGCGCCTGCTTGATGCCGACCAGCCGATCCGGATCATCGGCTCACGCTCGCTCGCCCGCGCCTATGAAGCGGCCTTCGCCGTTGCCGGACAGAAGGCCGAGGCGCGCGATGGTTCAGCCCTCGTGCGGCGGGGCCTCGTCCGCATTGCCCGCGCCAACGGACTTCTCTGAAGGACATTCGCCGATGACCCATCCCCTGTTCGGAAGCCACCGCCCGCTCGTCGCCATCCTCAGGGGTATCGCCCCTGGCGAGGCGGCGGCCGTGTTCGACGTGCTGGTCGAGGCCGGGATCACCCTGATCGAGGTGCCGCTCAATTCGCCCGAGCCCTTTGTCTCGATCGCGACCATGGCGAAGCGGGCCGAGGGCCGGGCCAAGGTCGGCGCCGGCACGGTGCTGAGGCCTGAGGATGTCGACGCGGTCAAGGACAGCGGCGGCTCGATCATCGTGTCGCCGAACGCCAATGTCGCGGTCATCAGGCGGACCAAGGAGCTGCGGCTCGAATCCTATCCCGGCGTCTTCACGCCGACCGAAGCCTTCAGCGCGATCGAAGCCGGCGCCGATGCGCTGAAGTTCTTCCCGGCCGAGCTCATCGGGACTGCCGGCATCCGTGCGATGAAGGCCGTGCTCCCGAAAGACCTGCCGTTACTCGCCGTCGGCGGCGCCAATGCGTCGAATTTCGGCGAGTATCTCAAGGCCGGCTGCTCCGGGTTCGGCATTGGCTCGTTCCTCTACAAGCCGGGAGCCAGCATCGCCGATGTCGCGGCGCGTGCCGGCGAGTTGGTCGCGGCCTTCGACGCCGCAACATAAGCCGGCGAACCAGTATTGCTGCGCAGCATCAAACGAACGTGAACGGCCGCGTACGCTTGCATCTTACAAACGTCATGGACTTCCCGCATGTTCGGATTGCCCGCAAGGCCCGAACGCCAGAGGAGGTTCGTGATGAACGAAACCAATTCCTGTACCGGCAAGGACTCGTCGCTGAACGAACTTCTGCATGAGCCGATCATCGCCATGCTGATGTCGAGCGATGGCGTGCGTTCCGACGATATCCGCGCCCTGTTCCGTGACGTGGCCGCCAAAGGCCGCAAGGGCGCCCAGCAGCGTCCGCGCCAGCTCTACGAGAACTGCGCCGCCGTGCTGTAACGACCGACGCCCGGACGCGCCAGGCTGCGCCTCATACGGTGAGATGCGCGCGGACTGCTTCGCTGCCCATTTCCGCCTGCGTGCCCGAGGCGACGACTTCGCCGCGGTCCATTACGGCGAAGGTGTCGGCGAGTTCGTGCGCGAAATCGAAATATTGCTCCACCAACAAGATCGCCATCGTGCCCTGCTCGCGCAGCCATTCGATGGCGCGGCCGATATCCTTGATGATCGAAGGCTGGATACCCTCCGTCGGCTCGTCGAGAACGAGAAGGCGCGGCCGCGTCACGAGGGCGCGGCCGATGGCGAGCTGCTGCTGCTGCCCGCCCGAGAGGTCGCCGCCGCGGCGGCCGAGCATGTCTTTCAGGACCGGGAACAACTCGAAGATATATTCGGGGATGTAGCGGTCCTTGCGGGCGAGCGGGGCAAAGCCGGTCTCGAGGTTTTCCTTGACCGTCAGCAGCGGAAAGATCTCGCGGCCCTGCGGCACATAGGCGATGCCGGCGCGGGTGCGGTCATAGGCCGGCATGCGACCGAGCACCTTGCCCTCCCAGACGATCTCGCCGCCGGCGATCGGCTTCTGGCCGACGATGGCGCGCAGGAGGCTCGATTTGCCGACGCCGTTGCGGCCCATCAGGCAGGTAACCTTGCCGACCTCGGCCGTCAGCGAGACGCCGCGCAGCGCCTGCGCCGCGCCGTAATAGAGGTCGACATTCCTCGCTTCGAGCTTCGAGGGTGCGTCGGGCTTCGATTTCGATTGAGACATGATCATCCCTCAGCGCCCGAGATAGACTTCGATGACCGTCGGATCGGCCGAGACGGCGTCGAGCGTTCCTTCCGAAAGAACGGAGCCCTGGTGCAGAACCGTCACTTTGACGTCGAGATCGCGCACGAAGGACATGTCGTGCTCGACGACGACGACCGACTTGGTCTTCGCGATTTCCCGCAGCAGCGACGCGGTCTCGCGCGTCTCGGCATCGGTCATGCCGGCAACCGGCTCGTCGACGAGAAGAAGCTGGGGCTCCTGCGCCAACAGCATGCCAATCTCGAGCCACTGCTTCTGGCCATGCGAGAGATTGGCGGCGAGCCATTCCTTCTTGTCGTCGAGGCGAATGATCGAGAGGATCTCCTCGATCCGGGCCGTTTCCCTGAGGCTGGTGCGATGGAACAGCGTGGCGAAGGGCTTGCGCACGCCGGCCAGCGCCAGGTCGATATTGTTCCAGACGGTATGGCTCTCGAACACGGTGGGCTTCTGGAACTTGCGGCCGATGCCGAGCGAGGCGATCGAGGCTTCGTCCATCCGCGTCAGGTCGGTATTGCCGGCAAAGAAGACGTCACCCTCGTCGGGCTTGGTCTTGCCGGTGATGACATCCATCATCGTCGTCTTGCCGGCGCCGTTCGGGCCGATGATGGCGCGCATCTCGCCGGGCTCGATGACGAGCGAGAGCGAGCGCAGCGCCTTGAAGCCGTCGAAGGAGACCGAGACGCCATCGAGATAGAGCAGCGAGTTCTTCGCCCGCTCATGCGAGGGCCCCTCGGCCGTCTTCGGCTTGCGGGCGCCTTCTACTGCGGTCACGTCGGTCATGCCCCCTCCTCCGCTGCGATACTAGCCTCGATCGGTGGAGTGGCCGGCGGAGCGGCGACCGCCGAGGTCGAGGTCGGCTTGGCCTTCGCCCGGGCGAGCAGCGTTCCGACGACGCCCTTCGGCAGGAACAGCGTCACCGCCACGAACAGCGCCCCGAGCACGAACAGCCAATATTCGGCGAGCGCGCCCGATGTGAACCAGGTCTTGCCGAAATTGACGAGCAGCGCGCCGACGATCGGCCCGATCAGCGTGCCGCGGCCGCCCACCGCCACCCAGATCACCGCCTCGATCGAATTGGCCGGAGCGAATTCGCCGGGATTGATGATGCCGATCTGCGGCACGTAAAGCGAACCGGCGACGCCCGCCATCATCGCCGACAGGACGAACACGACCAGCTTGTAGCCCTCGACGCGGTAGCCGATGAAGCGCGTGCGGCTCTCGGCGTCGCGGACGGCGATCAGCACCTTGCCGAATTTCGACGCGATGACCGCGCGGCAGATCAGGAAGCCAAGCGCCAGCGCGGCAGCCGAGGCGAAGAACAGCACGCCGCGCGTCTCGGGCGCCTGGATGTTGAAGCCGAGAATGTCCTTGAAATCGGTCAGGCCGTTGTTGCCGCCGAAGCCCATGTCGTTGCGGAAGAAGGCGAGCAGCAGGGCATAGGTCATCGCCTGTGTGATGATCGAGAGATAGACGCCGGTGACGCGCGAGCGGAAGGCGAACCAGCCGAAGATGAAGGCGAGAAGGCCGGGGACCGCGACCACCATGATCGCCGCAAACCAGAAATGGTCGAAGCCGTACCAGAACCACGGCAATTCCGACCAGTTCAGGAACACCATGAAATCCGGCAGGATCGGATTGGCATAGACGCCGCGGGCGCCGATCTGGCGCATCAGATACATGCCCATCGCATAGCCGCCGAGGGCGAAGAACGCGGCGTGGCCGAGCGAGAGGATGCCGCAATAGCCCCAGACGAGATCGACCGAGAGCGCCAGCAGCGCATAGCAGAGATACTTGCCGATCAGCGCGATGACATAGGTCGGCACATGCAGCGGAAACGACGGGTCGGTGAGGCTGAGCAGCGGCATCAGGATGCCGACGGCGAGCAGCAGCCCGAGAACGACATAAGTGTTGCGATCGAGCGCGCGGAAGAAGAAGGCGGTGATCATCGGCTCGTCCCTTTCAGCAGCGCGCCGATCCGAAAGGTCAGCATCATCAGTCCGGAAGCGCCGGCCGCGGCCGCCGTCTTCCTCTCCACACTTGCCGCGAGGCTAGCATCAGCTTCGGCCATGGCGCGTGCGATCATCATCGTCATGCCTCCACCGACCGGCCCTTCAAGGCGAACAGGCCCCGCGGACGCTTCTGGATGAACAGGATGATGAAGACGAGGACCAGGATCTTGGCGAGCACCGCGCCGGCATAGGGCTCGAGGAACTTGTTGGCGATGCCGAGGGTGAAGGCGCCGACCAGCGTGCCCCAGAGATTGCCGACGCCGCCGAACACCACGACCATGAAGCTGTCGATGATGTAGTTCTGGCCGAGATTGGGGCTCACATTGTCGATCTGGCTGAGCGCAACGCCGGCAATGCCGGCAATGCCTGAGCCGAGGCCGAAGGTCAGCGCGTCGACATAAGGCGTGCGGATACCCATGGACGAGGCCATCGGACGGTTCTGCGTCACCGCGCGCGTCTGCAGCCCGAACGGCGTGCGCTTCAGGACCAGCATCAGGACCGCGAAGACGCCGAGTGCGAATACGACGATCCACATCCGGTTATAGGTGATGGCGAGGTGGCCGAGATCGAAGGTGCCGGACATCCAGGAGGGATTGCCGACCTCGCGGTTGTTCGGGCCGAACCAGGTCCGCACAGCCTGCTGCAGGATCAGCGAAATTCCCCAGGTGGCGAGCAGCGTCTCGAGCGGACGGCCATAGAGGAAGCGGATCACCGAGCGTTCGATCAGGATGCCGACGGCGCCAGAAACGAGGAAGGCGAGCGGCAACGCAATGGCGAGCGACCAGTCGAACAGGCCGGGATAGCGCGTGCGGATGATCTCCTGGACGACATAGGTCGTGTAGGCGCCGAGCATGACCATCTCGCCATGCGCCATGTTGATGATGCCCATCACGCCGAAGGTGATGGCGAGGCCGATCGCGGCCAGGAGCAGCACCGAGCCGAGCGAGATGCCGTACCAGATGTTCTGCACGCCCTGCCAGAGCTGCAGCGTGCCCTGGATCGTGGTGATGGCAGAGGCGGCCGCGGACTTGGCGGCGCCGTCGGGGGCGGTCGCGACGAAGGACGACAGCAGAGACACCGCATCCTGGTCACCACGCTCGCTGATGATCGTCACGGCGGCAAGCTTGTCGTCGTCGCCCATGTCGGAGCGGAGGACCGCGGCGGCGCGGGCCAGCTTCAGCGCGGCGGCGACGTTCTTGTCGGTTTCCTTGGCAATCGCGGTGTCGAGCAGCGGGATCTGCTTCGGATCCTGGCTCTTGAAGACATCGCCGGCGGCCGCCAGCCGCTTCTGCGGATCGGGTGAGAGCAGCGTCATCATGCCGAGCGCGGCGCTGATCGTCTCGCGGACGGAATTGTTGACGGTGATCTTGCTGACTTCGTCGGCCGCGGCGGCGCCGGCGTCCTCGCCGGTCAGCGGGTCGGTGAGATTGTAGCCGTCGTCGGTCTCGGTGACCTTGAACACGGCATTATCGGCCGCGCGAACATAGAGTTCGCCGTCGCCGAGCGACTGCAACAGCCCCGGCACGGCGGGATCGCCGGTCGCCGCGAGCGCGCCGATCGCTTCCTTGAGCGCCGCATAGCCGGGCGCGCCGAGCGCATTGACCTCGGCGCGGATATCGGCGCCAAAGGCCGGGTTCAGCAGCGAAACCAGCATCAGGACCGTGGCGGCCACGGTTGCTACGGACGGGAGAGTGAGACGCATGGTCGAGGATATCCGTTCAGGCGTCGGAGGGTCCAACCGGCAATCGGCCATAAAATCCGGGCGATCGCGGCAGCATGTCGAAATTGAGCCGGCAGGCGATCACGGCGTACCGGGGCGCGCCCCGCCGGGATCGAAGGAAGGCGGCGCGCGCCGCCTTCCCGCTTGGCTTGCCACGGGCCTCAGGGGAGGACCCGCGCCATCATCATCCGGCCGACGATCAACCGCCGCACTTGCCGGTGGAGACGTCGTAGTTTCCGCAGGACAGCGGCGGACGCCAATCCGAGATCAGGCTCTTCGATTCCGGCAGGTAGGGCGACCAGGCATCGCCGGGGACGAGGCCCTTGGTCTGCCAGACGACGTCGAGCTGGCCGTTGGCCTGGATCTCGCCGATATAGACCGGCTTGGTGATGTGGTGGTTCGGCATGACGGCCGAATAGCCACCGGTCAGGTTCGGGACGGCCGTGCCGATCAGGGCATTGATGACCGGGTCGGTATCGGTGGTGCCGGCAGCCTGCACGGCCTTCACCCAGGCGTTGAAGCCGATATAGGTGGCTTCCATCGGGTCATTGGTGGTGCGCTTCTCGTTCTTGATGAACGCATGCCACTTCTTGATGAACGCCTTGTTGGCGGGCGTATCGATCGATTCGAAGTAGTTCCAGGCGGCGAGATGGCCGACCAGCGGCTTGGTGTCGATGCCCGCCAGCTCTTCTTCGCCGACCGAGAACGCCACGACTGGGATCTCGGTCGCCTTGATGCCCTGGTTGCCGAGTTCCTTGTAGAAGGGAACGTTGGCATCGCCATTGACGGTCGAGACGACGGCAGTCTTCTTGCCGGCCGAGCCGAACTTCTTGATCGCGGCCACTTCGGTCTGCCAGTCGGAGAAGCCGAACGGCGTGTAGTTGACCATGATGTCTTCAGGCGCCACGCCCTTCGACTTCAGATAGGCCTCGAGGATCTTGTTGGTCGTGCGCGGGTAGACATAGTCGGTGCCTTCGAGCACCCAGCGCTTCACGGAGCCGCCATCGGCGCTCATGAGATAGTCGACCGCGGGAATGGCCTGCTGGTTCGGGGCGGCGCCGGTATAGAACACGTTCCGCTCGGATTCCTGGCCCTCATACTGGACCGGATAGAACAGGATCGAATTCAGTTCCTTGAACACCGGCAGCACGGACTTGCGCGACACCGAAGTCCAGCAGCCGAACACCACGGCAACCTTGTCCTGGCTGATGAGCTCGCGCGCCTTTTCGGCGAAGAGCGGCCAGTTCGAGGCCGGGTCGACGACGACCGCCTCGAGCTTCTTGCCGAGAAGGCCGCCCTTCTTGTTCTGCTCGTCGATGAGGAAGAGCACGGTATCCTTGAGGGTCGTCTCCGAGATCGCCATCGTCCCCGAGAGCGAATGCAGGATGCCGACCTTGATCGTATCGTCCGCGGCAAAGGCGCTCGAAACGCCGGCGCCGATCAAGGCAGCCGTCGCGAGCGCGCCGAGGGTCCGGCCTACTCGTTTGAACATTGAGGAATTCCCCCTGCTTGGACGCCGCCCCCGGCGCGGGGCCCGGGCGATCGTCGCTTCTGGTTTCCATCGTTTTGCGAAACGGCAGGGATTCGGCGAAATGCCCGCCGACCTGACGCTCCGACGGAGTTTCGGCTTGTTTTCGCACTGCGGCATATACGTCGATTGACGTAGACGCAGCGCGAAGGCGGCGCGAGCCGGACCTGCGGCTGGGCTTCACGCGGCGCTTGCGCCTGCCGGCGGCTTCGCTACTGTCGCCCGATCGGTGAGCACGCCTCCAGATTGGGCAGGGGACGATGGCGGGACGACAGCGGATCCTTCCGGTCCGCCGGGAATATAATCGCTGGGTCGCCAACCAGACGCTGGAGGACTATGCGCTCCGCTTCACGGCGAAGAGCGCCCGGCGCTGGACGACGCCGCGCGTCGCGCAGACCGCGATCGGCGCGATCTCCTTTCTGGCGCTCGAGGCGATCGGCGGCGCGATCACCCTTTCGCATGGAACGACGAATGCGCTGGCGGCGACGCTCGTCGTCGGCGTCGTGCTGTTCCTCACCGGCCTGCCGATCGCCCGCTATGCCTCGCGCTATGGCGTCGACATCGACCTGCTCACCCGCGGCGCGGGCTTCGGCTATATCGGCTCGACAATCACCTCGCTGATCTACGCGACCTTCACCTTCATCCTGTTCGCGATCGAAGCGTCGATCATGACGACGGCGCTCGAGCTCGCCTTCGGCATTCCGATCTGGCTCGGCTACATCCTCTCAGCCGCGGCCGTCATCCCGCTGGTGACGCATGGCATTACCTGGATCAGCCGGTTCCAACTGGTGACGCAGCCGCTCTGGATCGTGCTCAACCTGCTGCCGGTCGGCTTCATCCTGTGGCAGGACTGGGGTTCGGTCGGCTCCTGGCTCGCCTTCGAGGGGCTGTCGCCAAGCGCGCATAGCGGGCCCGGGCTCGATCTCGTCGCCTTCGGCTCGGCCTGCTCGGTCATTCTCGGCCTGATGCCGCAGATCGGCGAACAGGTCGATATCCTGCGCTTTCTCCCCTCCGAGGGCCTCCGGGGCCGGCGCGGACGGATCGCAACGCTGCTCGCCGGCGCCGGCTGGATCATTGTCGGGGCACCTAAGCTCCTGTTCGGCTCGTTCCTCGCCGTGCTCGCGCTCCGGCATGGCGTTCCGGCCGAGCATGCCGGCGAGCCGGCGCGGATGTATGTCGTCGCCTTCGGCTATGTGCTGCCCTGGCCCGATGCGGCGCTTTTCCTCGCCGCCGGCTTCGTCGTCGTCTCGCAGCTCAAGATCAACGTGATGAACGCCTATGCAGGCTCGCTCGCCTGGTCGAACTTCTTCTCGCGACTGACGCACAGCCATCCAGGCCGCGTCGTCTGGCTGATGTTCAACGTCGCCATCGCACTGCTCCTCATGGAACTCGGCATCTACCGCGCGCTCGAACAGACGCTCGGCCTCTTCTCGGTTGTCGCGGTCGCCTGGCTCGGGACGATCGTCGCCGATCTCGCGATCAACAAGCCGCTCGGCCTGTCGCCCGAAGGCATCGAGTTCAAGCGCGCCCATCTCTACGACATCAACCCCGTCGGCGTCGGCGCGATGGGGCTCGCCGCCTCGATCGCGCTCATGGCAGCGGTCGGCCTGTTCGGAGAGGTCGCCAAGGCGCTCGCGCCCTTCATCGCGCTCGGCCTCGCCCTCGTCGCGGCGCCGGCGATCGCCTATCTCACCAAGGGCCGCTATTACCTCGCCCGCAAGCCGCGGGCGCACTGGCATCTCCGCAGCGAGATCACCTGCACGGTCTGCGAATTGCAGTTCGAGCCGGAAGACAGCGCCTATTGCCCGGCCTATTCGGGGCCGATCTGCTCGCTCTGCTGCTCGCTCGACGCCCGCTGCCACGATCTCTGCAAGCCGCATGCACGGCTGCAGACCCAGGTCTCGAACACAGTGGAAGCCTTACTGCCGACCCGGATCGCGGCGATGATCAGCCCGCGCATCGTGCAGTATCTCGGCATCCTCACGCTGTTCATGGCGGTGATCAGCCTCGTGCTGATGTTGATCCACGTCCAGGCGACGGCGCATGGCGGCGTTCACGACACGATCATCACGCAGACGCTGTGGGCGGCGTTCTTCATCCTCTTCATCGTCGGCGGCATCGCCTCATGGTTCCTGGTGCTCGCCAATGAGAGCCGTCATGTCGCGCAGGAGGAATCGGCGCGGCAGAACACGCTGCTGCTGCGGGAGATCCAGGCCCACCGCAAGACCGACGCCGAGCTGCAGCGGGCCAAGGAGGCGGCCGAAGCGGCGAACCTCGCCAAGAGCCGCTATCTCGTCGGCCTCAGCCATGAGCTGCGCACGCCCCTCAATGCCGTATTCGGCTATGCCCAGATCCTCGAGCGCGACGAGACGATCGCCCCCTCGCGCCAGGACCGCATTCGCGTCATCCGAAGGAGCGCCGAGCATCTCTCTGGCCTCATCGACGGCCTGCTGGAGATCTCCCGCATCGAGGCCGGGCGGCTGCAATTGCAGCGCAACGAGGTTCGCCTCGGCGACTTCCTCGACCAGATCGTCGACATGTTCCGCTTCCAGGCCGAGGGCAAGGGGCTCGGCTTCAGCTTCGACCGGCCGCCCTACCTGCCCGAACTCGTGCATACCGACGAGAAGCGGCTCAGGCAGATCCTCGTCAACCTCCTCTCCAACGCGATCAAGTTCACCGAGACAGGAAGCGTTCGGCTCACCATCGGCTATCGCAACCAGATCGCGACCCTCGCGGTCGAGGACACCGGCCCCGGCGTTCCGGCCGAGGATCTCGAGCGCATCTTCGAACCGTTCGAGCGCGGCGCCTCGACCCGTTCGCGCGCCGTTCCGGGGACCGGCCTCGGTCTCACGATCACGAAGATGCTGGCGCAGCTGATGGGCGGCGAAGTGGCCGTGACGAGCCGGGTCGGCGACGGCAGCCGCTTCGAGGTCCGCCTGATGCTGGCCTCGATCGAGCGGCCTGCCGCCGCGTTGCCGCCGCCGGCGCTGCGCATTCACGGCTATGAGGGCTCGCGGCGGACCATCCTCGTCGCCGACGACGACGAGGATCATCGCGAACTCGTGCGCCACATCCTCGAGCCGCTCGGCTTCATCGTGCTCGCCGTGCCCGACGGGCCGTCCTGTCTCGCCCTCACCGGCGACATCCGGCCCGATCTCTTCCTGCTCGACATCTCGATGCCCGGCATGAGCGGCTGGGAACTCGCGGGGAAACTACGGGATCTCGGCCACACGGCGCCGATCCTGATGCTCTCGGCCAATGTCGGCGAAACGCAGCCGGCGGCGGGCGAGAATGCCGTCCATGACGGTGCGCTGCCGAAGCCGTTCGATATCCGCCAGTTGCTCGACCGGGTGCAGGCGCTGTTGAAGCTCGACTGGACCGACGAACTGGCGGCGCCGCCGAAACTCGAGGAGCCGGCAGTGTTGATCAGCCCCGGCGCCGACCACGTCCGCGAATTGCTCGATCTCGGTCGGATCGGCTATGTCCGCGGCATCGAGGCGAAGCTGGACCAGCTCGACGCCGACGTCGAAAACCGCGTCTTCGTCGCGGCGATTCGGACGCATTTGCGCAATTTCGACTTCGACCGCTACCATTCCGTACTTGAGGCGATCGGCGACGATGGCTGAACTGTCCAAGGCCCGCGACATCGTGCTCGTCGTCGACGATTCGCCGGAGACGCTGAGCTTCCTGACCGATGCGCTAGAACATTCCGGCGCAACCGTCCTTGTCGCGACCGAAGGCGCGCGGGCGCTGGCGCTGGTCGAGCGGATCACGCCGGACATCGTCCTCATGGATGCGATGATGCCGGGCATGGACGGGTTCGAGACCTGCCGGCGGCTGAAGGCCAATGCCGCGCTCGCCCATGTCCCCGTCATCTTCATGACCGGCCTCTCGGAAGCCGAGCACATCGTCGAGGGGCTCGAGGCCGGCGGTGTCGACTATGTCACCAAGCCCATCGTGCTCGACGTGCTGCTCGCGCGCATCCGCGTCCATCTCGCCAATGCCCGCACGGCGCAGAGCGCGCGGCTGGCTCTCGATACGGCCGGACGCTACCTGCTCGCGGCCAATGGCGACGGCGAAATCCTCTGGTGCACGCCGCAGGCGGTGAAGTTGCTCGAGACCGCCCTTCCCTCCGAGGAAGGAACGATCATGCTGCCCGAAAGCGTCAAGCTGTGGCTGAAGATCTCCGCCGGCCAGCGTGGCCAGATCCCGCCGCCGGCCCCGATCGTCACCGCCGAGGGCAAGCAGCTGCAGCTCACCTTTCTCGGCAGCACCGGCGAGAGCGAGTATCTCTTTCGCCTGACGAGCGAGGATCTCGGCGGCAAGGAAGCGCTGCTCCGGCGGCAGTTCGCCGTCACGGCGCGCGAGGCGGAGGTTCTGTTCTGGATCGCCCGCGGGAAATCGAACCGCGACATCGGCGAAATCCTCGGCCTCTCGCCACGCACCGTGAACAAGCATCTCGAACAGATCTACCAGAAGCTCGGCGTCGAAAACCGCGCCTCTGCCGCCGTGATGGCGTTGACCGCGCTCGGCGAGGCCTGATCCGCTGTGACAGCTTTCACACGCGCCGGCTCGCCGGCCGCGAAAATCCGTGTGGCGACAGATTCTTAGCTGCCTTCCGGATGCCGCGGCGTCCTTTGACCGCAGGCCGCCCCGGACGTAGACTGCGCCCCGCTTGAGGGTGGCGTCTGCCACGGGGAGAAGATCATGGCTCGCATTTCCGGCGCCTTCCGGCGCCTTGCGCTCGGCTTTTTCGTCGCTTCCGGACTGTTCGCAGCGCCCGCCGCCTTCGCCGCCGACCGCAGCGTCATCATCAGCCCCAATGCCGACTATGCCGGCTTCGACTACCAGACGCTGAAGGATGTCGATCAGCAGGCCTGTGCCAGCGCCTGCGTGGCCGATGCGAGCTGCCATGCCTTCACCTACAACACCAAGGCGCGCTGGTGCTTCCTGAAGACCGACTTCGGACCGCTCGCCACGGCTACCGGCGCCGTAGCCGGGCGCATCGTCGTCGCCAAGCCGGTCGCAGCCTCCACCGCCAGCAAGCGCACCGACGAGATCGCCTTCCTCGGACCAGGGCCGTTCGACGAGGCCAAGGCACAGCTCGGCGGGCTCGCCAAGACTTATCCGGCCAACGGCTTCGGCTATGAGGCGATCGAGAAGACGACCGAAACGCCGGCGCTCCGCCGCGACCCGGTTGCCGCGGCGCGCGCCTATGGCGCCATGCTGGCGATCGCGCCCGATGACGTCAGTATCTGGCGCGCCTTCGGAAGCGCGCTCCTCGCCCAGAATTCGAACGACAGCGGCGAGCGCCAGCAGGCTGCAACCGGCGCGACGTCGGCGGCGATCAATGCCTATCTCCGCTCGGACGGCGCCAGCGACCAGGCGCTCGCGCTCGGCCTGCTCGGCAAGGCGCTGGAGCGGCGGGAGATGTGGCAGGAGGCGATCAAGACCTATCGCCTCGCGCTCACCTTCCGCGAAGACAAACAGATCCGCGCCGCGTTTGACGCGGTCCTGCGCGATCATGGCTTCCGCATCGTCTCGAACAGCGTCGATGCCGACGCCGCCTCGCCGCGGCTTTGCGTCGTCTTCTCCGATCCGCTGCCGGTGGCCGATCCGAAGCTCACCGATTTCGTCGTGGTCGAAGGCGGCGCAGGTCTCGCGATCGAGCCGGAGGACAACCAGATCTGCGTCGACGGGCTGAAGCATGGCAGCCGTTATACCGTCCGCATCCGCGCCGGCCTGCCCTCGGCCTCGGGCGAGACGCTGGCCCAGACCGCGGAGATCTCGAGCTTCGTGCGCGACCGCGATCCCTGGGTCGGCTTCGCCGGCAATGCCTATGTTCTCCCCGCCGGCCAGGGCGCCTCGATCCCGATCGACAGCGTGAATGCCAGCCGCATCGCCGCGAAGGTCTACCGGATCGGTGACCGTTCGGTGGCGGTCGCGGTGCGCGACGGCACCTTCCTGCGCCAGCTCGACACCTATTCCGCCGAGCAGATCGCGAGCCAGTCGGGCCAGGAAATCTGGAAGGGCGAAATCGAAGTCGGATCGAAGCTCAACGAGACCGTGACGACCGCTATCCCGATCGGCGATGCGCTGAAGAGCATGCAGCCCGGCGTCTATGTCATCACCGCGCGGGCGAAGGTCAACGATGCCGACTATTACGGCGATCTCGCCACGCAGTGGTTCATCGTCTCCGATCTCGGCCTTTCCGCGCTCTCGGGCAATGACGGCGTCCATGCCATCGTCCGCTCGCTCAACACCGCCAAGGCGGTTTCCGGCGCCACCGTGCGGCTCATCGCCACCAATGACGAGGTGCTCGGCGAGGCGACCACCAATGCCGAGGGCTATGTGCGCTTCGAACCAGGCCTTGCCCGCGGCCAGGGCGGAATGGCGCCACAGCTGATCGTCGCCGAGACCGGCGCGGGCGATTACGCCTTTCTCGATCTGAAGAAGACGGCCTTCGATCTCACCGATCGCGGCGTCGACGGCCGCCCGGCCCCTGGCAAGCTCGACACGTTCCTGACCACCGAGCGCGGCATCTACCGCCCCGGCGAGACGGTGCATCTCACCGCCCTCTTGCGCAATTCCGAGGCTCGCGCCGTGACCGGGCTGCCGCTCACCCTCGTCGTCGACCGGCCCGACGGCGTCGAATTCCTGCGGAAGCCCCTCGACGATGCCGGGCTCGGCGGCTACAGCGCCGATGTCGCGATGCCGGACGGCGCCCAGCGTGGCGCCTGGCGGTTCCAGCTCTTCGCCGACCCACAGGGTGCAGCGCTCGCCGACATCTCGGCGCTGGTCGATGATTTCGAGCCGGAACGCATCGCATTCGAATTGTCGACACCGGCGACCCGTCTCGCCTCCGGCGACAGCTTCCCGATCGACCTGACGGCCAAATATCTCTACGGCGCCAAGGCGACCGGCCTCGGCGTCGATGGTGACTTCATCGCGACGCCGACGTCGAGCGCTGCGGCCTATCCCGGTTACAGTTTCGGCCTCAGCGACGATCCGGTCGAGGCGCTGCGGGATTCGCTCGGCGCCACCGCGATCACCGACGAGAACGGCGCCGCGACGCTCGACGTCACCGTGCCGGAGCTTCCGGCGACGACGCGGCTCTTCGATGCCGAAATCGTCGTCCGCGTCACCGACACCAACGGGCGCGCGGTCGAACGGCGGCTGAAACTGCCGGCGAGCGGCGGCGGCGCACATATCGGCATCAAGCCCGGCTTCGATGGCGGCAGCGTGCCCGAGGGCGCGGCCGCGCAATTCGATCTCATCGCCATCGGCGCCGACGGCGCGCGCATCGCGGCCAAGGGTGCCGAATGGTCGATCGAGAAGCTCGAGACGAACTATCAGTGGTATCGCCGTGACGGCGCCTGGAAATATGAGCCGATCACGACATCGCGCCGTATCGCCAATGGCAGCGTCGATATCCCCGCCGAAGGCTCGGTGCCGGTCGAGGCCAAGGTCGACTGGGGCCATTACCGCCTGACGGTCAGCCTTTCCGGCAAGACCGAAACCTCGTCCAGCGTCGATTTCGACGCCGGCTGGTATGTCGATGCGGCCGCGCAGTCCGAGACGCCCGACATGCTGGCGGTCTCGATGGACAAGCCGACCTACCGCGTCGGCGACACGGCGAAGCTCCGCCTCGATCCGCGCTTCCCGGGCATTGCACAGATCCTCGTCATCGACGACCGCGTCATCGACATGAAGACCGTGGAGGTGCCCGAAGGCGGAACGACGGTCGACCTGCCAGTTTCCGCCAGTTGGGGCCCCGGCGCCTATGTCACGGCCGCGCTCTACCGGCCGATGGACATCGCCGCGAAGCGCATGCCGACCCGCGCCCTCGGCCTTGCCTGGGTGCCGGTCGATCCCGGCGACCGCCGGATCGCGATCACGCTCGATGCCGACGCGCAGATTCGTCCGCGCGGGCCGCTGACGATCCCGGTGACGCTCGCCAATGTGCCGGCAGGCACCGAGGCCTATGTCACGGTTGCCGCCGTCGATCTCGGCATCCTCAACCTGACCGGCTTCAAGACGCCGGCCCCGGACGACTGGTATTTCAGCCAGCGCCGTCTCGGCATGGAGATCCGCGATCTCTATGGGCAACTGATCGACCGCATGCAGGGCGTTCCCGGCAAGCTCCGCTCCGGCGGCGACGGCGGCGCGCCCGCGCTCAAGGCACCGCCGCCGACCGAAAAGCTGATCGCCTATTATTCGGGCGTGGTGAAGGTCGGCGCCGACGGCAAGACGGTGATCACCTTCGACCTGCCCGACTTCAACGGTACCGTCCGCCTGATGGCGATGGCCTGGACCAAGGACGGCATCGGCCATGCCGAGGAAGACGTCATCGTCCGCGATCCCATCGTGGTGATGGCGAGCCTGCCACGCTTCATGACGCCGGACGATGAAAGCCGCATCCTGGTCGAGATCAACAATGTCGAGGGCGCGGCGGGCGATTACCGCCTCGCGGTCGATGCGCCCGGCGTCCTGCTGCAGCCGGGCGACAACGACCGCGGCCTCCGGCTCGAGGCAGCGGCGAAGGCAACTCTGGCACTTCCGATCACCGCCAAGGAGATCGGCGATCACCGGATCACGGTGACGCTGAACGGTCCGAACGGCGAGAGCTATGGCCGGACCTATATGCTGGGCATCCGCCCGGCGGGCCAGCCGGTCTCGCGCCGCTCGCTGATCGCGCTCGCGCCGGGGGCGAAGCTGACCGTCGACGAAGGCGCGTTCGCCGAATTCCAGCCGGGCACCACCAGCGCGACGCTGGCGGTCGGCGACTCGGCACGGCTCGACGTCGCGGCGCTGCTCGCCTCGCTCGACCGCTATCCCTATGGCTGCACCGAACAGCTCGCCTCGCGGGCCATGCCGCTGCTCTATCTCAACCAGGTGGCGGCGACGATCGGCATTGCCGGCGACAGCGAAATCCGCAAGCGCGTGCAGGCGGCGATCGGCAAGGTGCTCGACAACCAGGCGGCAGCCGGCTCGTTCGGCCTCTGGGGGCCGGGCTATGACGACCTCTGGCTCGATGCCTATGTCAGCGACTTCCTGACCCGCGCCAAGGCGAGCGGCTATGACGTGCCGGAGATCGCGTTCAACAACGCGCTCGACAATCTCGCCAACCGCATCGGCTATGCCCAGGACTTCGACAAGGGCGGCGAGGCGATCGCCTACGGCCTCTACGTCCTCGCCGCCAATGGCAAGGCCGCGGTCGGCGACCTCCGCTATTACGCCGAGAGCAAGCTTTCGAGCTTTGCGACGCCGCTGGCGCAGGCCCAGATCGGCGCCGGCCTCGCCCTTTATGGCGACAAGGCGCGGGCGGACGCGGTCTTCAAGGTGGCCATGGCCAACCTGAAGGCGGGCTACGGACCGGGGCAGGCCTATCGGGAGGATTACGGCTCGGCGCTGCGCGACCAGGCGGCAGTTCTGACGCTCGTCGCCGAGTCGGGCGACCGAACGGCCGATCTGCCGGCTCTGGTGGATGAGATCGTTTCGACGCGTGACCAGCGCCGCTTCCTGTCGACGCAGGAAGAGGGCTGGATGCTGCTGGCAGCGGCCTCGCTCTCGACCGACCTCAAGAACGCCTCGCTCGATGTCGACGGCAACAAGAGCGACGTACCGCTCTATCGCCGCCTGCTCGGCGGCGACGTAGCCGGCCGGCCGCTGGTGGTCGAGAATACCAGCACGATCCCGCTCGACGCGGCGCTGACACTGACCGGCATTCCGCTCGATCCCGAGCCGGCCGGCGGCAACGGCTTCACCATCGAGCGCAGCTACTTCAACACCGACGGCACCGAGGCCGACCCGAACACGGTCGCCCAGAACGACCGGCTGGTGGTGGTGTTGAAGGTGACGGCCGACCAGGCCCGCTTCGGCCGTCTGATGGTGGTCGATCCGCTCCCGGCCGGCTTCGAGATCGAGAATCCCAATATCTCGAGCTCAGGCGACACATCGACCTATGACTGGCTGACGGTCGAGCGCAACGTCGCCCATACCGAAGCCCGCACGGATCGGTTCATGGCAGCGCTCAATCGCACCTCGGAGGACCCCGTCGAGTTCCAGGTCGCCTATGGCGTGCGCGCCGTTTCGCCCGGCCGCTTCGTCCATCCGGCGGCAACCGTCGAGGACATGTACGATCCCGACCGGCAGGCCCATACCGATACCGGCAGCGTCGAGATCGTCGGGCCGACGGTGACGAAGTAGGCGATGAACCGCTCGCCAGAGAGCCCCCTCCCCGGCCCTCCCCCTCGAGGGGGGAGGGAGAAGAGCGTGCGGCGATCGTTGACCATCGCGGGCCTCGCAGTCGCGACCGTCTGCTATTTCGCGCTCGCCGGACTTTCGGGCGCGCTGCACGACATAAGGGCCAGCCTGCCGCCGGTGCCCAAGCCGGCCGAGGTCGCGACCTCGGCCATCGTGGTCGACCGCGCCGGGCAGTTGCTACGGCCCTACACGATCGCCGACGGGCGCTGGCGGCTGCCGGTCTCGCTCGGCGATGTCGACCCGATGTTCATCACCATGCTCGAGGGCTATGAGGACCGCCGCTTCGACGCGCATCACGGCATCGACTGGCGCGCGATCGGCCGCGCCAGCCTGCAGATGGTGCGGAGCGGGCATATCGTTTCCGGCGGCTCGACGCTGACCATGCAGGTGGCGCGGCTCATCGACGGAACCTCGACCCGTGGCGCGCTCGGCAAGCTCAGGCAGATGGTATTCGCCCGGACGATCGAGGACGATCTCGGCAAGACTGCGATCCTCTCGCTCTATCTCGAACTCGCCCCCTATGGCGGCAATCTCGAAGGCATCCGGGCCGCGTCGCTAGCCTATTTCGGCAAGGAGCCGAAGCGGCTGACGATCGCCGAGGCGGCGCTGCTCGTCGCGTTGCCGCAGGCGCCCGAAGCACGCCGGCCGGATCGCGATCCGGCAGCGGCAAAGGCGGCGCGCGACCGCGTGCTCGACCGGCTGGTTTCGGCCGGCGTGATCGATGCGGAGACGGCCACCTCGGCCAAGACCGAGCGCATCGCCACCGCGCGGCGGACCTTCCCGATGCTCGCGGCCCATCTCGGCGACGCGGCGCGACGGGCCGATCCGGTGAGCCCCGTCCTGCATCTGACGCTCGATGGCCGCCTGCAGGCCAAGCTCGAACAGCTCGCCGCCGACCGCGCGGCCAAGGTCGGGCCGAAGGCGTCGGTCGCGATCCTCGTGGCCGATCACGTCACCGGCGACATCCTTGCCTCGGTCGGCTCGGCCGGCTTCATGGACGACGACCGCAACGGCTTCGTCGACATGACCCGCGCTATCCGTTCGCCCGGTTCGACGCTGAAGCCGCTGATCTACGGCCTCGCCTTCGAGCAGGGCCTCGCCCATCCGCAGAGCCTGATCGAGGATCGCCCGAGCGCGTTCGGCGGCTATGCGCCGGTCAATTTCGACGGCTTCTTCCGCGGCACCGTCACCGTTCACGATGCGCTGACACAGTCGCTCAATATCCCCGCCATCACGGTGCTCGACGCCGTCGGCCCGGCGCGGCTCGTGGCGCGACTGAAGCGGGCGGCGGCCAACCCGAAGCTGCCCGACCTCTCGGCGCCGGGCCTTGCCATCGGCCTCGGCGGCGTCGGCATCTCGCTTGAGGATCTCGTCAGCGTCTATGCGGCGCTCGCCCGGGGCGGACGGCCGGTTGCGCTTCATGACGGCGCTGGACCGGCCGCCGCGATCGAGGACGGCGCGCCCGTGCTGGAGCCGCTGGCGGCCTGGTATGTCTCCGACATCCTCGCCGACGTGCCGCCGCCGACGATCGGCGCGCGCGGCCGCATCGCCTACAAGACCGGCACCTCTTATGGCTATCGCGACGCCTGGTCGATCGGCTTCGACGGGCGTCTCGTCATCGGCGTCTGGGTCGGCCGCGCCGATGGGGCGCCGGTGCCGGGCCTTTCCGGCATCGGCACCGCCGCGCCGATCCTCTTCGAGAGCTTCGACCGCGTCGGCGGCGACCGCGCACCGCTGCGGCCCGCGCCGGCCGGTGCGCTCATCGCCGCCAATGGCGACCTGCCGGCTCCGCTCCGCCATTTCCGCACCGCCGACATGGTCGCCGGCAAGGCGCCGGACCGGCCGGAGATCGCCTATCCGCCCGACGGCGTGCAGGTCGATCTCGGCATCCGCGCCGGCGATCCGGGACCGCTGATGATCAAGATCCGCAACGGCAAGCCGCCCTTTACCTGGTTCGCGAATGGCAACCCGATCGCACAGACGCCTTATGCCCGCTCCGAAAGCTGGGAGCCGGACGGTCCGGGATTCGTTACCTTGTCGGTTGTCGATTCGGCGGGCCGCTCCGACCGGGTGACGGTGTTCGTCGAATAAGGCGCGAAGATTGGCCGAATCCCTCCTGCGACGCTATTGGCAGCAGCATATCCGCTTCTATTGGGCTGTCGCTGCGGCGATCCTCGCTTATCCGCTGCTCATCAGCACGACCGAGCAGGTCGCGCTGATCGGCTCGGGCGACGTGTTCTTCATCGTCTATCTCGGTGCGATGATCCGCCTCGCCTTCAAATCGTCGGTCGCCCGGTTGCGCGATCGCGCGCGCAACGAGGACGAGGGCGTGGTTCTCATCGTCGGCCTCACCGTGCTGGCGGTCGCGTTTTCGTTCGCTTCGGTGTTCTCGCTGCTCGGCAAGGACGCCAATCCGTCGACGCTGCAGATCGCCGCCGCAGCGGCCAGCATTCCGCTCGGCTGGGCGACGCTGCACATGCTGTTCGCCTTCCACTACGCGCGCCTCTACTACGCCCCGATGACCACCTCGGACGGGACCAGCGCCGATGCCGGCGGCCTTGCCTTCCTCGATACGCCGGAACCGGGGATCATCGAGTTCATCTATTTCTCGTTCACCATCGGCGCGACCGCGCAGACCGCCGATGTCGATCTGAGATCGACCGATTTCCGGCGCGTGGTGCTCTTCCACGCCATCGCGTCCTTCGTGTTCAACACGGTCTTGCTGGCACTGGCGGTCAATGTGGCGGCGAGCCTGATCCACTAGGGGGCTCGGCCGGCGACTGTGCACCAGCCTCCGCCGGCGGCTCGGCAAGGCCGAAGCGGCTGAGGATCCAGCGCTCGATCGGCTTCGCGACGATCAGGATCACGAAGACGAAGACGATCGCGACCAGCACCAGCGGCCAGCGCGCGAGGCCGCAGCTAATGCCGAGCGCCGCCGCCATCCACACCGTCGCCGCCGTCGTCACGCCATGAACGATCTCCTCATGCCGGCCACGGCGGAGGATCGCGCCGGCGCCGATGAAGCCGATACCGGCGAGAACGCCCTGGATCGCGCCCTGCAGCACGCGGCTCTCGGCATCGGGCGCGCCGCCGAAATCGGGATGCGTCACCGCCGCCATGGTGACGAGCGCGGCGCCGAGCGCGACCAGCGCCAGCGTGCGCATGCCCGCGGTCTTTGCCTTCGTGTCCCGGTTGATGCCGATCAAGAGGCCGCAGAGGCTGGCGAGGCCGAGCCGGATCAAGGCGTCGAGAAGTTCGGTTTCGCTCACCGGACGGCACTCCTGCTGCAACAGGATCGGACTTTGCCGCCAAAGGCGCCGCTTGGCCATGGCTCAGGAGTCGCGGCGGGCCACCGCCATCACCCGGGATGGCGATTTCGCTTCGCAGCGATCTCGTCTAGCCTTGGCCGCAACAACAAAATGGCACGGAGGACCAACGCCATGACCACTCATGCCGCCGGGGAACGCGGCTCGCCGGAGCCCGTGATCCTCGTCGATCCGCTGCCGCGGACGCTCGATCTCATCATGGAGCCCGATGTTCGGGCGCGGCTCGAAAAGCTCGGCCGGCTGGTGATCTCCGAAGACAAGCCGATGGACGATGCCACCATCGACGCGCTGCTGCCCGAGACGGCGCTGATCTTTGGCCAGACATCGATGCCGCGCGAACGGCTCGACCGGGCGCCGAGGCTGAAGGCAATCATCAATGTCGAAACCAACTTCATGCCGAATGTCGACTACGAGGCGTGCCAGCAGCGCGGCATTCCCGTGATCACGCCGGGCTCGGCCTTCGCCTCGCCGGTCGCCGAGGCCGCCCTCGGCCTTGCGCTCGATCTGGCCCGCGGCATCACGGCGGCCGACCGTGCCTTCCGCGCCGGCACCGAAGAATACGGCCTCGCCGGCAATCGCGACACGTTCCGCTTTGCCGGCGCGCCGGTCGGGTTGATCGGCTTCGGCGATCTCGGCCGCAATCTCCGCGACCTGATCCGGCCGTTCCGCAATCCGGTCAAGGTGTTCGATCCCTGGCTGCCGGACGAGATCATCCAGCGAAACGACTGCCAGGCCGCCACGCTGGACGACGTGCTCGCGACGTCGCAGGTGATCTTCGTCTTCGCCAGCGTGACCAGCGAGAACCAGCATTTCATCGGCGCGCGCGAATTCGCCCGCATGCAGAAGGGAACGGCCTTCCTCCTGATGAGCCGCGCGGCCGTCGTCGATTTCCCGGCGATGCTCGAGGCGGTTCGCAGCGGCCATATCACCGCTGCCGTCGATGTCTTCCCGGAGGAGCCGGTTGCGGCCGGCGATCCGGTGCGGGCGCTGGAGGGCATCATCCTCTCGGCCCACCGGACCGGCGGAACGGTCGATGCGCTCTTTGCTATCGGCCGGATGGCGGTGGCCGATGCCGAACTCATCATGCGCGGCTTGCCGCCGCAGCTCTGCCGCCGCGCCGACCCGGCGATCGCGAGCCGGCTGCGCTCGAAGCCGGTCAGCGTGACATGAAGAAAGGCCGCACCGGGCTCAAAAGCCCGGTGCGGCACAGTTTCCGTCCGGCGGGAGGAGGACCGGACGGTGGCTGTTGCTAGCCGCCGCGGAGCCAGACCAGCATTTCGCCGGGCTCGCGATTGTCCCAGGCGTAATAGGGCACGGCCTTGATAGCGACGTTCTCCAACTTCGGTGGCTCGGTGCGATAGAGCGTGCCGTTCCAGTCTCCGGTGCTGTCGTCTTCCGCCTCGGCCGCGATCGTCACGACGCCGCCGAGGAGGTTCGGCTCGAACTTGGCCTCGAAGCGCGCTGCCTGCGGTACGCGAATGCGGTTGAGCGAGACACCATTGTCGGCGCCCTCGAGGCAATAGACGAGCGGGCCGCGCTTCAGCGTCAGGCGGCCGACATCCTGGCGCACCTCCGGATGGGCGTAGATGCGCTCCACGGCCATTTCGAGATCGAGCGAGACCTGGTCGCCATCTGTCCATTCACGGTCGATGCGGGCATAGCCGTCGACGCTGACCTTCGCGATGTCGACCGGCGCGCCGTTGACGCTGAGGCTCGCCTTGCGGCACCAGCCGGGAATGCGCAGCGACAGCGTGAACCGCGCCGGCTTTGCCAGCGCGACGCCGATGCCGATCGCGCCGTCCCAGGGATAGCGCGTCGTCTGGGTGAGCGTCGCCTCGCCGCCTGCGACCTCGAGGCGGGCGGTGGAATCGCCATAGAGATGGACCGCGATCTCGTTGTCGGCGACGCCATACATATAGGTGCCGATCGAGGCGACCATGCGTCCGACATTCGGCGGACAGCACGGGCAGCGATGCCACTTCCAGCGATTGTGCCCGCCGCGGCTTTCGAGCGGATTCTCGTAGAAGAACAGCGAACCGTCCAGCGACAGTCCGGAGATCGAGCCGTTGTAGAGCGCAAGCTCCATCACGTCGGCGTAGCGGGTATTCGGGCCCATGCCGAGCATGCGGTTGGCCCAGAAGGCGAGCGCGACCGCCGCGCAGGTCTCGGCATAGGCACTCTCGTTCGGCAGATCGTAGTCGGCCGTGAAGCCCTCGTTATCGGCAGAGGGCCCGAGGCCGCCGGTGACATAGAGGCTCTTGGAGTTCAGGTCGTCCCAAAGGCGGTCGAGCGCGACGCGCAGCGTATCGTCGCCGAACTCGGTCGCGATGTCGGCCATGCCGGCATAGAGATACATCGCGCGGACGGCATGGCCGACCACCTTGTCCTGCTCGCGCACCGGCTTGTGCGACTGGTTGTATTCATAGGTCTTGAAATGGAAGTTCTTCGGGTCGGCGCCGCGGGCCCGGGCTTCCTCATCGAAATAGTGCGGCTGCTGCCCGCGCTGGTCGATGAAGTATTTCGCCAGCTTCATGTAGCGTTCATTGCCGGTGACGCGGGCGAGCTTGACCAGCGCAAGCTCGATCTCCTCGTGGCCGCAATAGCCCTTCTTCTTTTCGGGCTCCGGTCCGAACATCGTGTCGATGTGGTCGGCATAGCGGCAGAGAATATCGAGCAGCTTGCGCTTGCCGGTCGCCTGGTAATAGGCGACGGCACCCTCGATGAGGTGGCCGGCGCAGTAAAGCTCATGGCAATCGCGCAGGTTGGTCCAGCGAAGGCCGGGCTGCATGCGCTGGTACCAGCTGGAGAGGTAGCCATCCGGCTGCTGCAGCTTGCCGAACAAGTCGATCACGGCGTCGATCTTGGCCTCGAGCGCCGGATTGGGCTTGCGGTAGAGCGAATAGGCCGCGGTCTCGATCGTCTTGCCGAGATCGGAATCCCAGAACATCTGCGTCGTGACCGTGGAGGCGGTGAAGCCGTCGCTCACATGGAAGGGTATGCGCAGCGCCGGCACCGGCCGATCGGGATCGAGCTGGTCAAGCATGCCGGCCTCGACGCAGCGCTCATAGAGGATGTCGGCCGTCTTGTCGGCGACGGCATCGACACGGCTGCCCCAGAAGCCGTGGACGTCGACCTGCGGCACGGACGGGGGACGGAAACGCGCGCGCGGCGCTTCGCCGGAGCGGGGGGTGGACTGGGCACTCATCGGATTCTCCTTGGAGCGAAGGGGCGGCTACTTCACCGCGCCGGCCGTCAGGCCGCGGATGTAGAAGCGCTGGAGCAAAAGGAAGAGGATCAGGCAGGGGATCATCATCACCGTGACGCCAGCCTGGACGGCGCCCCAGTTCACGGCGCCGAAGCGCCCGGATTGCACCGCCGTCATCATGATCGGCAAGGTGAATTTCTCCTGGTCGGTCATCAGCACCAGGGCGGCGATGAATTCATTCCAGGTATTGAGGAAGGCGAACAGCGCGACGGTGACGAGGCCTGGCCAGACCAGAGGCAGCATGATCCGCGTCAGGAGCGCGACGCTGCGCGCGCCGTCGATCCGAGCCGCCTCCTCGATCTCCTTCGGCACCGCGTCGAAAGCGTTGCGCATCATGAAGATCGAGAACGGCATCTGCAGCGTGACATAGACCAGCACGAGGCCGGTCAGCGTGTTCTGCAGCTTGAAGGTCGCCAGCATCAGGAAGATCGGCGTCAGGATCGACTGGAACGGGATCATGATCGTCGAGAGGATGAGGACGAAGAACAGATCCTTGAAGGGAAAGCGAAAGCGCGAGAAGCCATAGCCGGCGAGCAGGCTGATCACCGCCGTCAGCACGACGCTCGAAACGGCGACGAAGATGCTGTTCTCGGCCGAATGCCAGAGGCCGGCACCGAAGCTGTCGAGCGAGACATAATTCTCGATCGAGACGCCGGTGGTCGGCCAGGGCGGCAGCGGCGGCTGGCGCGCCTCGGGCGGCGGCTTCAGCGAGGACAGCACCGTCCAGGCAATCGGCGCGACGAAGATCGCCGAGAGGAACAGGCCCGTCGAGTGCTCCGCGACGAGGCGGCCGAACGAACGATCGGGCGACGTGGTGGCGGCGGCCATCAGGTGCCCTCCGGATTGCGGAGCAGCCGGAGCTGCACGAGGCTGATGACGACGAGGATCACCAGCAGGACGACCGACAGCGCAGCACCGTAGCCGAGCTTGAAGGACACGAACGACTGGTTGAAGATCCAGTAGACGGCGGTCAGCGTCTGATTGCGCGGCCCCCCGCGCAGGATGATGTAGAACTGGTCGAAGGCGAGGATCGAGCCGGCGACCGAGAGGATCAGCGCGAGGGCGAGCGTGCGCCGCATCAGCGGCAGCGTGATCGTGCGGAAACGCTGCCAGCCATTGGCGCCGTCGATCTTGGCCGCTTCCATGAGGTCGCCGGGGATCGACTGCAGCCCGGTCATGAGGATGACCATGGTGAAGCCCGCGACCTTCCACACCACCATCACGATGATCGACCAGAAGGCCGGGTCGAAGGTGGCGAGCAGGTTGAACTTCTTGTCGGTCAGCCCGAGGCGGAAGGCGGCCGGACTGAACAGGCCCGCATCGACATTGAGCAGCCAGGCCCAGAGCAGGCTGGCCGACGCGAAGCCGACGACGACCGGCATGAAGATGGCGGTGCGATAGAGGCCGTTGAGGGGCCGCGGCTTCTCGACGAAGAGCGCCAGCGGGAACGAGACGGCGAAGATCGCGATCGTGATGATCACGGTGTAGAAGAGCGTGAATTTCAGTGCATTCCAGAAGCGGGTGTCCTTGGTGATCGCGATGTAGTTGTCGAGGCCGATGAAGGTGTGGCCACCCATCAACGGCCAGTTATGCAGCGACATCCACACCGTCATGATCAGCGGCACGACGAAGAACACCGTCACCAGCGCGATCGCCGGCGCGATGTAGACGAGACCGATCCATTGGCTGCGATCGATGCGCCGCCGCGTCCGTGGGGCACCGGCGGGCGGGCCGGCCGCTTCGGCGCGATGGGGGGTGGCCGGTGCGGCCGTGATCGTGGACATGGCGCTCTCCCTGGAGCGTGGCGCCTGGTGGGAACGGACGCGAGGCGCCCGTTCCCTTCCCAGGATCGAATGAGGGACCCGAAGGCGCCGTTACTTGGCGGCGCCGTCGATGATGCCCTGCATGGTGGTCTGCGCGTTGGCGATGGCGCCGTCGACGTCGTCACCGAAGAAGACTTCGCTGATCATCTGCGCCCACGGGCCGTTGGCCGAATTGATGATGTCGTTGAACACCACCGAATAGGGCGTGCGACCCTTGGCCATCGCCTCGGCGGCGATCTGGTAGCGCGGATCGAGATTCTTCAGCGCTTCCTTGGCGATGTCGCCACGGACCGGCAGGCTGCCGCGGCTGGCGAGCAGGGTCTGGCCCTCGAGGGAATAGGCGTAGTCGAGGAATTCCTGCAGCACCTTCGCCTTCTTCGTGCCCTTCGTCATGACGAAGTTGTCGCCGCCGGCGAACGAGGACCATCCGCCGTCCTTGCCCGGAAGGAAGGTGACGCCGTAGTCGATGTCCTTGTACTGCGTGTTGAGCGCACCGATGGCGAAGGCGCCCGACGGAGCGATGCCGATATTGCCGCCGGCGAAGGCGGCGAAGAAGTTGGCGCCGTTATCGGTCTGCGCGCCTTCCGGCACCAGGCCCTTCTTGATCATGCTGCGATAGAAATCGATCGCCTCGCGCAGCTTCGGATCGTTGAGCGTCGCCTTCGAACCGTCGGCCGAGAGGATCTCGCCGCCCGATGCCCAGACCAGCGGCGTGAAGGTGAAGATGTTGCAGCCGCCGCAGGCGCCGGAGAAGTAGAAGCCCTTGATGTCGCCGCCGAGGCCGTTGACCTTCTCGGCGTCGGCTTCGATCTCGGCCCAGGTTGTCGGGCCCTTTTCCGGATCGAGGCCGGCCTGCTTGAAGAGCTTCTTGTTCCAGATCAGCACGGACGAGTCGGCCGAGAAGGGCAGGCCGTAGACACGGTCCTTGTAGGTGCCGGTCTTCACATGGGCGGGCGAGAGATCCTTGAAATAGGACAGCGACTTCGCCCAGTCGGTGATGTCCTCGAGCTGGCCGGCGGCCGCGAAGGCCGGCGTGTAGATGAGGTCGAGCGAGAGACCATCCGGCGCCGTGCCGCCGGCAACCGAGGTCGCGTATTTCTGGACCAGCTCGCCATTCGGGATGATGTCGAGCTTGATCTGGTTCTCGTGGCCTTTGTTGAAGGCGTCGACGATCTGCGGCATGAAGTTCGAGCCGTCGGCCCGCACCCAGATATTCGCGGTTTCGGCGGCGCCTGCGAGCGCCGTCATCGACAGAAGTGCCGCCGTGGCGGCGAGAAGGCTGGTGAAGCGTCTCATTTTCGTTCCTCCCTTTGATCACGCCGCCCGTGGCTTCCTCCCCCGGGCTGGCGCGGATTCCCCCATTAGCCGTCCGCGGGACGGCCGCATGACTGCCGGACCACGAGGCGGCACGGCAGTTTCCGGATGCCCGGCGCGACGGACTTGCCGTCGACGAGCGAAAGCAGCGTGAGCCCGGCCTCGCGGCCGAGCGCGACGAGATTCATGTCGACCGTCGTGAGCGGCGGGCGCGACTCCGTCGCGACGATCTCCCAGTTGTCGAAGCCGACGACGCCGACCGCGCCGGGCACGTCGATGCCGCGCTCGCGCAGGCCGTCGATGACGCCGCGCGCGATCTGGTCGTTGCCGCAGAAGATCGCGTCCGGCTTCGCGCCGCCGGGGCCGAACAGGATGTCGACCGCCTCCAGGCCCCAGCTTTCGGACCAGCGCCCCATCAGGACCGGCAATTCCTCCAGCCCGGCTTCCGCCAGCACCGCGCGGTAGGCGGCGGCGCGCTGGTGCACGACGGCGAAGCGTGCCGGGCCTGTGACATGGACGACGCGGCGGCGGCCGATGCGCACGAGATGCTCGACGGCGAGCCGCGCGCCGCCCTCGTCGTCGGATACGAAGGCGATCGAGCCGGGATCCGGCTCGGTATAGGCATAGATGACGGGAATGCCGAGGCTCGAGAGATCGACCGGAAGGCGGCGATCGAGCCGCTTTCCGGTGGCGATGATGCCGTCGACGCGCTTGTCGAGCATCGCCTCGACATGCAGCTGGCCGAGCCGCGGATCATCCTCGACCGTGCAAAGGAAGACGGAAACGCCTGCGTCGACCAGCGCTTCGGAAATGCCGGCCATCACCGGCAACGAGAAGCGGCCATAGGTGTCGTTGGTGAGCATTCCGACGGTGAAGCTGCGCTGGCGCAGCAGGCTCTGCGCGAGCCCGTTCGGCCGGAAACCGAGCTGGCCGGCGATTTCCTTGATCCGACTGCGCGTCTCGGCCGTCATGCGGCCCTGCTCGTTCAGTGCCTTGGACGCCGTTGCGAGCGAGACGCCGGCCGCTTCGGCGACATCGCGCAACGTCACCGGCCGCCTGCGCGGCGCGACGACTTCGCGTTCGATCCCATCCGACATCCGGCGCTCCCTCGGCACAGCTTGAGAAAAGCTTTTCTCACTGTGCCCTAAAAAAAGGCGGTCACGGCTCAGCGACCACCCGTCAGGGCTTGAGAAACCCTTTTCTCAGATCAGGCTAGAGGCAGTTTCCTGCTTTATCAAGGGCGAAAATGCCTCCGTACGATAATCCCGGACAGCAGCTTCCGGAGGATCACGAGCAACGCATTTCCGACAGCCCCGCCGCGGTGCTATAGCTCGAAGGCCGCTTCGAAAACCTGTCAATCACGGAACCCAACCATGCTCGGCGTCTGCTACTACCCGGAACATTGGCCCGAGACCTGGTGGGCGCGCGACGCCGCCGAGATGGCAGAGCTCGGCATTCGCTATGTCCGCATCGGCGAATTCGCCTGGAGCCGGATCGAGCCGGAATCGGGCCGGTTCGAGTGGGAATGGCTCGACCGCGCCATCGAGACGCTTGGCCGGGCCGGGCTCAAGGTCGTGCTCGGCACGCCAACGGCGACGCCGCCGAAATGGCTGGTCGATCTCTATCCGGAGATCCTGCCGCAGGACGCCGACGGCCGTGTGCGCGGCTTCGGCTCGCGCCGCCACTACACCTTCTCGAGCGCCGTCTGGTTCCGCGAAAGCGCCCGCATCGTTACCGCGATCGCCGAGCGGTACGGCACCAATCCGCATGTCGCGGGCTGGCAGACCGACAACGAATATGGCTGCCACGATACGATCCTGTCCTACGGGCCAGAGGATCTCACCGCCTATCGCGCCTGGCTGCGCCGCCGCTATCAGACGCCCGACGCGCTGAACGAGGCCTGGTGCAACGTCTTCTGGTCGATGGAGCTGGCCTCCTTCGACGACGCGACGCTCCCCGTCGGCACCGTGACCGAGACCAATCCGGCGGCACGGCTCGATTACTGGCGCTTCGCCTCCGAGCAGGTCGTGCGCTACAACGAGATGCAGGTCTCGATCATCCGCCGCCTGTCGCCCGGCCGGTTCGTGACCCACAACTACATGGGCTTCTTCCACGATTTCGATCATTACGCGGTCAGCGAATCCCTCGATTTCGCGAGCTGGGACTCCTATCCGCTCGGTTTCCTGGAAATGTTCCCGTTTTCGGAGGCCGAGCGCACCCGCTTCACGCGCACGTCGCATCCCGATGTCCCCACCTTCCATCACGACCTCTATCGCGGCATGGCGGGCAATCGCTTCTGGGTCATGGAGCAGCAGCCCGGGCCGGTGAACTGGGCGCCGTGGAATGCCGTGCCGGCGCCGGGCATGGTGCGGCTCTGGGCCTGGGAGGCCTTCGCCCATGGCGCCGAGGTCGTCTCCTATTTCCGCTGGCGCCAGGCACCGTTCGGCCAGGAACAGATGCATGCCGGCCTCAACAGGCCCGATCGCGTGCGCTCGCCGGGCGGGCTCGAGGCGGCCAAGGTCGGGGCGGAACTGAAGGCGTTCGGCGCGCTGCCCGAGAACGTCCCCGCGAAGGTGGCGCTGGTCTTCGACTACGAGGCTTCCTGGATCACGCGCATCCAGCCGCAGGGCGCCGACTATCACCACGCCGAGATCAGCTTCCGCTGGTATGAGGCGGTGCGCCGCCTCGGCCTCGATGTCGACATCGTCCGCCCGGGCGCCGATCTCTCGGCCTACAAGCTCGTGCTGCTGCCGAGCCTGCCGCATGTCTCGCCGGCGATGCTCGCGAGCCTCAAGGGCAGCGACGCGACGGTCCTGATCGGGCCGCGCGCCGGCTCGAAGACGCGCGATTTCGCCTTCCCGGACAATCTGCCGCCCGGCCCGCTTGCCGAGCTCGTTCCGTTGAAGGTGACCCAGGTGGCGTCGATGCGGCCCGGCAGCCATGCCGTCACGGGCGCGATCAGCGGGAGTGCGGGACGCTGGCGCGAATGGGTGGAAACCGAGATCGCGCCGCTGGCCAGCTTTGCCGATGGCGGCGCGGCCGTCATCGCAGAGGGCCGCTTCATCTATTGCACCACCTGGCCCGAGGCCGACCTGCTCAACGCGCTCGTCGAGACGATCGTCCTGCCGAAGGCAGGTCTCGAAGCCCTCGACATCCCGCCTGATACGGTGCGCATCCGCCGGCGCGGTCCGCTCACCTTCGCCTTCAACTACGGCAGCGAGCTGTGGACCGTCCCGGACGCGGCCTCCAAGCGCTTCCGCCTCGGCGGGCCGACGATTGCGCCGCAAGATCTCGCCTGCTGGGAGCAGGACGCCGCGTGAGCGCGACAGGGGAAAGCGAGGCTCCCGCCCGGACCGCCGCGACGCGCGATCCGGACGGGACCGCCCGAGCGATCCTCGCCGCGGCTACTGCGGAATTTGCCGAGAAGGGCCATGCCGGGGCGCGGGTCGATGCCATCGCCGCCCGCGCCGGCATCAACAAGCGGATGCTCTACCACTACTTCGGCAGCAAGGAGGGGCTCTATCTCGCGGCCCTCGAAGCCGCCTATGGCCGCATCCGCGCCGCCGAGGCCGAACTCGATCTCGGCGCGCTGGAACCGGAAGCCGGGCTGGCGCGCCTTGCCGGCTTCACCTTCGACTATTACCTCGCCAATCCGGATTTTCTCAGCCTGCTCGCGACCGAGAACCTGCTCAAGGGCGAAACGATCCGCGCTTCACAGCAGCTCCGTGCGCTGCATGTGACCTTCATCGGCGATCTCGACCGCGTCCTGGCGCGCGGCGCCGCGGCGGGGCGCTTTCGCGTCGGGCTCGATGCGGTCGACATCTATGTCACCATCGCGGCGCTCGGCGCCTTCTATCTGTCCAATCGCTACACGCTCTCGACGATCTTCGGCCGCGACCTGATGCAACCGGAGCGGCTCGCCGCCTGGCGTGCCCATATCGCCGAAACCGTGCTCGCACTCGCGCGACCGTCGGCGGGGGAACCTTGACATCGGGCATCCGGGACTTGTAACTATATGGTTACAAGTGGTGCCGGGGGAGATGGGCGCCACAGGGCGAGGCCTTCCCATGACCAGCATCCTGCTTCCGACCAGCGGCGGCGCGACCGCGCGCTATGAAATCCGCAACGCGCCGCTGCCGATGCCCGAAAAGGGGACGCCGCCGCGCTTCTCGCGCGTCGCCTATGCCGCGGCCCATGTCGTCACCGATCCCTTCGCCGACAACAATCCCTCGCTCGACGTCGCTTTCGACTGGGAACGGACGCTCGCCTTCCGCCATCATCTCTGGGATCTCGGCTTCGGCGTCGCCGAGGCGATGGATACCGCCCAGCGCGGCATGGGCCTGTCGTTCCGCGATGCGCTCGAACTCTCGCAGCGATCGATCGCCGAGGCGAAGAGCCGGCCGGGCGCGCTGATCGCCTGCGGCGCCGGCACGGACCATCTCGAGCCCGGACCAGACGTCACGATCGACGACGTCATTGCCGCCTACGAAATGCAGATCGAGGCGATCGAAGCCGCCGGCGGGCGGATCATCCTGATGGCGAGCCGCGCGCTCGCCCGCGCCGCCAAGGGACCCGACGACTATGTCCGCGTCTATGACCGCATCCTCTCCGCCGTCGCTGAACCGGTCGTCATCCACTGGCTCGGCGCGATGTTCGATCCGGCGCTCGCCGGCTATTGGGGCGATGACGACCCTATGGCTGCGATGGAGACGGCGCTCGCGGTCATCGCCAGCCATGCCGACAAGGTCGACGGGGTGAAGATCTCGCTGCTGTCGGCCGAGAAGGAAATCATCATGCGGCGGCGCCTGCCGCCGGGCGTCAAGATGTATACCGGCGATGACTTCAACTATGCCGAGCTCATCGCTGGCGACGACGCGGGCTATTCGCACGCCCTGCTCGGCATCTTCGATGCGATCGCCCCGGCGGCCTCGCTGGCTCTCGCGCGGCTCGCCGCAGGCGACAAGGAAGGCTTCGATGCCCTGCTGGCACCGACCGTGCCGCTGTCACGGCACATCTTTGCCGCGCCGACCCGCTTCTACAAGACAGGCGTCGTCTTCCTCGCCTGGCTCAACGGCCACCAGGACCATTTCCTGATGGCGGGCGCGCAGCAGGGCGCCCGCTCGCTGGTACATTTTGCCGAACTGTTCCGCTTGGCCGACGCCGCGCGCTGCCTCGCCGATCCCGACCGCGCCGCCGTGCGGATGGCGAGCCTCCTCAAGCTCGGCGGGCTCGATCAGTAGGTCGCGCGGCCGCCGGAGAGGTCGAACACCGAGGCGGTGGTGAACGAGTTTTCGCGGCTCACCAGCCACGCGACCATGTTCGCCGCCTCGTTGACCTCGAGGAAGCGTCCGCGCGGAATGCGCGACAGCATGTAGTCGATGAATTCGGGCTTCAGTTCGTCGAGGATGCGCGTCTTGGCTGTCGCCGGCGTGATCGCGTTGACCGCAATGTCGTATTTCGCCACCTCCTTGCCGAGCGCCTTGGTCATGCCGATGACGCCGGCCTTGGCGGCGGCATAGGCGGAAGCATTGGGGTTGCCCTCCTTGCCGGCGATCGAGGCGATGTTGACGATGCGACCGTAATTGCGCGCCTTCATGCCGGGAATGACGGCACGATTGACATAGAAGGCGCCGTTCAGGTCGATATCGATGACGCGCCGCCATTCGGCGAGGTCGTATTCGTCGAGCGGTGCGTTCTTGCCGGCGATGCCGGCCGAATGGACGAGAATGTCGACCGGCCCAACGCGGGCTTCCGTCTCGGCGAGCGCGGCGGCGACCGCATCGTAATCGGCGATATTGACGGTGAAGGGCGTGGCCGGCTGGCCGAGCCGGCCGCTCGCGACGGCGAGCAGGTCGGCATTCATGTCCCACAGCGCGACCCGCGCACCCGAGGCGACGAGCCGCTCGGCGATGGCGAAGCCGATGCCCTGGGCACCGCCGGTAACGACGGCGACCTGGCCGACGAGATCGATCTGATTCATGGTCTGGAGAGCCTCCCGGGCCTCGTTTTTCTTGGTTTGAATGCTTTTCGGCCTTGGACCCGGACAGAGGCGGTCATCCGCCCGAATCCGGCGCCTTTAGCCCGGCGCGCGTCATTCTGCGGCAGTTCGGGGCCGGTGAACAGCCGGCCACGGCCGATCAGGCGAGATGGAACACCCCGGCGAGCGGAACCACGGTCGGCGTGCCGTCGTCGTTGTAGTCCATGATGTCGCTCATGAACGCCCACCAGCGCTTGTTCGCCTCGGTTCGCGGCAGATCGGCCATCGTGTGGTCGTCGGTGCGGATCAGCGTCGCGAACAGATAGTCGGTCTCGGGATCATGCCAGATCGAATAATCGGAGATCCCGGCGGCGCGCAGCGCATCGGCGAGGTCCGGCCAGAGTTCGTCATGGCGCTTCTTGTATTCGGCTATCTTGCCGGGATGCACCTTCATGCGGAAGGCGATGCGTTCGGACATGGCAGTCTCGGTGTTTGCTGGGACGGAGGGTCGCGGGGAACACGGCGATAGGGAACGAGGGAGATGACGAAGACGCCGCCCGAACCGGCCGGACGGCGCGCCGAGCTAACCCCGCCTCGCGCCCCGCCGCAAGCCTCGGTCCAGGTTCGCCAAGCCGAGCGCGTGGCATAAGACACTGTCGCGGCGGTTGCAGTCGCCGTCGGAATCTGCGACCCCCGTTCGTCCTTGGATTGTTTCTCCTCCGAGCCTTGGAAATCGCCATGACCGCCCAGACACCCGCCGCCCCCGAAACCGGCGCCTTGCTTCCGCATGAGCGCGCGGCCCGCGACCGGATGGTGATCGGGCTTCTGCTCGTCTCCGCCTTCGTCGTCATCCTCAACGAGACGATCATGGGCGTCGCCCTGCCGCGGTTGATGGAGAGCCTGGCGATCACCGCGAGCGCGGCGCAATGGCTGACCACAGCCTTCATGCTGACCATGGCGGTGGTGATCCCGGTCACCGGCCTCTTGCTGCAGCGGCTGAACACGCGGCCCGTCTTCATCCTGGCGATGTCGCTGTTCTCGGCCGGAACGCTCGTCTCCGCGCTGGCGCCGGGCTTTCCGGTCCTGCTCGTCGGCCGCATTGTCCAGGCTTCGGGCACGGCGATCATGATGCCGCTCTTGATGACAACCGTGATGAACCTCGTCCCGGCCGAGACCCGCGGCCGCACCATGGGCAATATCTCGATCGTCATCTCGGTCGCGCCGGCGATCGGGCCGACGCTGTCGGGGCTCATCCTCTCGGTGCTCGACTGGCGCTGGCTGTTCCTGCTCGTGCTGCCGGTGGCGCTCGGCGCGCTGGCGCTCGGCGCGAAGTGGATCGTCAACGTGACCGTGCCGACCACGGCGCGGATCGATCTCTTCTCGGTCCTGCTTTCGGCGCTCGGCTTCGGCGGCCTCGTCTATGGACTCAGCCAGCTCGGCGAGAATGCGCTGCATGCACAGGCGGTGTCGCCCTTCATCCCGCTCGCCGTCGGCCTCGTCGCGATCGCGCTGTTCGTCTGGCGCCAGTTGGCCCTGCAGCGCGAGGATCGAGCGTTGCTCGACCTCCGCACGCTCGCCAATCCGACCTTCACCATCGCCGCCGTGATGATGGCGATCCTGATGATGGCGATGTTCGGTGCCTTCATCCTGCTGCCGATCTATCTGCAGACGGTGCTGCATCTCTCGACGCTGCAGACCGGCCTGCTGCTCCTGCCCGGCGGGCTGATCATGGGCCTCTGCGCGCCGCCCGTCGGCAGCCTTTTCGATCGCTATGGACCAGCGCCGCTGGTCATTCCCGGCGCGATCCTCGTCGCCATCTCGCTCTGGGGGCTGACGCTGGTCGGGCCGCATACGGCCGTCTGGTGGCTGCTTGCCGCCCATCTCGTGCTCAGCGTCGGTCTCGCGCTGATGTTCACGCCGCTCTTCACCGTCAGCCTCGGCGCCCTGCCGCCGCGGCTCTATTCGCATGGCAGCGCCATGCTCGGCGCGACGCAGCAGGTTGCCGGCGCCGCCGGCACGGCGCTGTTCGTCGCGGTGATGACGCTGCAATCCGGAAAGGCGGCGGCCGCGGGCGCCGACGCCCTGACGGCGCTCACCTCCGGCATCGCCACCGCCTTCGTCTACGGAGCCGTGATCTCGCTCGGCGCCGTCGCCGCCGCGTTCTTCGTCCGCCGCCCCAAGGGCGCTGCCGCAGGCGCGATGGTGCATTGAGGCGGCGCTCAGGGAAGCAGGGTCAATGGCGCCGCCGGAGAGGATCGACGTCCGATCCAGTCGCCCGCGTCACGCTCGAAGCCGGGCTTACTGGCGGACCTGCCGGGATATCTCAGGCGGCATTCCCGCATGGCCGGCGGAAGGTCACGGCGCGCCAGCTCTGGCCCGGTCCGCTCCCAGCCGCTCGAGCTTGGCCGCGATGATCTTGCGCGCTTCGACGGGATCGGGCGGCAGCACGGCGTTGCGCAGCGCCCGTGAGTAGTCCGCGCTCGGGCTGCCGAGCACGGCTCGCGCCTCGCCGGCCTCGACGACATCGCCCTTGTGCATGATGATCACGCGATCGGAAATATAGTACGCCGTCGAAAGATCATGGGTGATGTAGATGATCGTCACACCGAAATCGTCACGCAGCGTGCGGAACAGGTTGACGATGGACATGCGCAGCGAGGCATCGACCATCGAGACCGGCTCGTCGGCGACGATCAGCTTCGGAGCGGGGATCAACGCGCGAGCGACGGCGATGCGCTGAAGTTGGCCGCCGGAAAGCTCATGTGAATAACGTCCGCGGATCTCGGCGAGCGAAAGACCGACATGCTGCAGCGCGCGATCGGACGCCGCCTCGATGTCGGCGCGCGCCGACAGGCCGAGGAAGCGCCGCGCGGTCGAGAACAGGTAGTAGTCCAGCGTCGTCAGCGGATTGAAGGCCTCGAACGGGTTCTGGAAGATCGGCTGGACCTTGGCCATGAAGGACAGGCGGTCACGTCGACTGCGGATCGCCGCGACGTCGCGGCCGAGAAAGCGGATGGTGCCGCTGGTCGGAACCTCGTTGCCGAGGATCATGCGCGCCGTCGTCGTCTTGCCGCTGCCGGACTCGCCGACGATGGTGAAGATCTCCGGCTTGCCCTCGTCGAGGGTGAAGCTGAGATCCTTGACGGCGCGGAGTTGCTTGCGGCCGAAGAGGCCGCCGGTCGAATAGGTCCGCCCGACATGGTCGAGTTCCAGGAGTGCGCTCATGCTGCCGACACCTCGCCCGCGCGCCAACACGCGACGCGGCCCTCTGCCCGCGGCTCGAGCGGGGGGCTCTCGATCTCGCATCTCCCAATCGACAACGGGCAGCGCGGATGAAAGCGGCAGCCGGACGGCGGATCGGCCAGATTGGGCGGCTTGCCCGGCAGCGACTTCCGCCGCGTGGTATCGCCGATGCGCGGCAGGCTGGCGATCAGATGAGCCGTGTAGGGATGCTGCGGTCGCGCGAAGATCGCCTCTGCCGGGCCTTCCTCGACGAGGCGGCCGGCATAGACGATGCCGATGCGATCGGCGATGGCGGCATGAACGGTCATGTCGTGCGTCACGAAGATGATCGACGAGCCGAGGCGCATCTGGACATCCTTGATCAACGCGAGGACGTCCTGCTGCACCAGCACGTCGAGCGCCGTGGTCGGCTCGTCGGCGATCATGAATTCGGGCTGGCAGACGGTGGCGAGGCCGATGGCGAGCCGTTGGCGCATGCCGCCCGAAAGCTGGTGCGGGTAGGATTCAAGCACCTGCGGGTCGAGGCCGATCTGCTGCAGGTGGGCCTCGACGCGGGCCCGGAAAGCCTGTGGCGTCAGCCCCATGTGGCGGAAGGCAAAGTCGTGGAAGGCGTGCTTCACCCGGCGGACGGGATTGAGCACGTTCATCGAACCCTGCATGACGTAGCTCAGATGCCGCCAGCGCGCCGCCTGCATCGCCGCCCGATCGGCATAGACGTCGAGCGTTTGGCCGCCGAAATCGAACCGAACCGAGCCTGAAACGACCCGCAAGGGCGGTCGGATCGCGCCGGCGATCGTCTTGATAAGCGAGGATTTCCCCGACGAGGATTCGCCGGCGATGCCATAGATCTCGTTGCGGCGGATCGTCAGCGAGATGTCGTCGACGGCGCGGACTTCGCGCGTCACACCGAAATAATCCATCTGGTAATAGGCTTTGAGGTTCTCGACACGCAGGACCGGCGCGTCGTCCCTCTTGGCCTCGAGCGTGCTCGGCACGGCGTGCAGGGTCATCGTCAGCCTCCCATCCGGCTCAGGCGGCTGCGCGGATCGATATATTCGTTGATCGAGATCGCCAGCAGGAACAGGCCGAGAAACAACAGCACCACGGCGACGATCGGGAAGACCAGCCACCACCAGATGCCGGAAGCGGCAGCCTGGTGCTGGTTGGCCCAGTAGATCATCCCGCCGATGGTCGGGCGATTGACGTCCGAGAATCCGAGCACCGACAGGGTGACCTCGAGCCCGATGGCCCAGATCAGATTGTTCATGGCGGTGAAGAAGACGACCGGCATGACATAGGGCAGATGCTGGCGCAGCAGCACCGTGGGCACGCTCATGCCGGCGAAGACGGCATGGCGGGTGAATTCGCGGCTGCGCAGGCTGAGTGTCACCGACCGGATCAGGCGGGCATCGTAGTTCCAGCCGAGCAGCGCTGCCGTCAGCGCCAGCAACGGCCAGCTCATCTGATCGCGCATCACGAAATAGACGAGGAGCAGGATCGGAATGTTCGGCAGCGCGATGAGCGTGTCGTTGATGGTCATCAGCACCTCGTCGGCCTTGCCGCCGAGATAGCCGGAGACCATGCCGACGGCGAGCGCGACGAGGCGGCTGAGAACCATGACCGTGAGGCCGAAGGTCATCGTATTCCAGATCGCGGCGCTGATCTGCCAGAACACGTCCTGGCCACGCGACGTCGTGCCGAGCCAGAACTCGGCCGAGGGCGGCATGTCCGGCGGCAGCAGATAGATCGCAGCATCGGGATAGGGCGCGAAGAAATGCGCCGCCGCGAACAGGAAGATCGCCGCCGTCAGCAAGAATCCGATGAGAAATTCGATGTTATAGCGCAGCAGGTCGCGGAGAATCATGAACATGGGTCAGCCGAGCCTCACGCGCGGATCGATGAGCGGGTAGACGAGATCGATGACGAAGACCGCGATGGCAACGGCAACGATCGACATCGTCGTGACGCCGAGAACGAGGCTGTAGTCGCCGCTGTAGATGCCTTGAATCAGCAGCCTGCCGACGCCCGGGTAGTTGAAGAGGAACTCGGTGATGACGGCGCCTCCGAACACATTGCCGAGGCTGAGGGCGAGGCCGGTCAATTGCGGCAACAGCGCGTTGCGGGCCACGTATTGGCTGAAGATCGTCGCCGAGGACACCCCACCCAGCTCGGCGTAGACGACGTGATCGTCGGTGACGATGTTGGAGACCAGCGAGCGCATGGAGATGAACCAGCTGCCGATGCCGACCAGCACCAGGGTCAGCGCCGGCAGCAGGCCATGCTGGATGACCGAGCCGACATAGCCGAGGCTGAAACTCGGCTGCAGATTCATCTGCGCGCCGCCCGAGATCGGCAGCACAGGCCAGACGAAGCCGAAGGTCAGGAGCAGCAGGAGACCGATGATGTAGGCGGGGACCGGATGCAGCGCCATGACGGCGGCGCCCGACAGCTTCAACAGGACGCTCGATCGGAAATAGCCGGCCAGTGCCCCGAGGAGGTTGCCGAGACACCAGGCGATGAGCACGGAGAGGGTCAGCAGCCCGACCGTCCAGGGCAAGGCCCCCATGATCAGCGACATGACCGGGGTCGGAAAGGAAGACAGCGACGGGCCGAAATCGCCATGGAGAACGCGGCCCCAGAACGCGAGATACTGATCGGCGAACGAGCCCTGCAGGCCATAGAGCTCGGACAGCGCCGCACGCAGCAGTTCGACCGAGCGCGGATCCGTCGCGCCGAAATTCGTCATCAGCGACACGGACTGCTCGACGGGATCGACCGGCGAGAGATGCGTGATCAGGAAGGCCAGCGACACACCCAGGAAGATCACGAGGATGAACTGGAGGAAGCGCCGGGCGAGATATTTGGCAAAGCCGTCCATCTGCGATCCACGTTGTGGAGAAAGGGATGCGGGCGTGAGGCCGACCCTCACGCCCGCCGTCAGATCAGCGCTTCGGCGCCGCCGGGTTGGGCTTCAGCGCCACGATCATGTAGCGCAGGTTCGACCAGAACGGCCCCGAGGCGGAAAAGGGATCGGCGGCGCTCGGATAGCCGGTCCAGTAGGTCGTGTCGAAGGGTGCGAACTTGTTGTAGGCCATCAGCGGGATGAACGGCATCTCCTCGACGGCGAGCTTCAGGTAGTCCTGGCCGAGCGCCACGACCTCGGGTGAATCGAAGGCCACCTTGCGATTGGCGGCGATGATGGCGTCCAGCTTGTCGCTCTTCCAACGCTGCAGATTGCGCGGCGGCTGGCTCTTGCCGGGCGCGACGATGTAGGCCGAGTCGTAGCTGTCGAGGAAGAAGGACAGGTCGGGGTGACCGCCCCAGGTCTCGACGGTCCAGTAGATCGCCGCCTCGAAATCGCCGGCACCGAGACGCTGGCCGTTGGTCGGGCCTGCGACGTCGATCGTCGTCTTGATCCCCTGCATCGACCATTGCTGCGCAATGATGCTGCCGGCGCGCGCAAGGGTCGGGACGTTGTCGCCCTCCACCATCAGACGGATCGCAAAGGGCGTCCCGTCCGGCTTCATCCATTGATTGCCCTGCTTGGTGAAGCCAGCCTTCTGCAGCAGCTCGGTCGCTGCCTGGACGTCCTGCTTCCACCAGCCGAAGCCGAACATCGACTTGAGCTTGGCCGGATCGCTCGGGATGCTGTCGCCCCACTGCGGGCGAACCAGCGCCGCCACCTGATCGGCGATCGTCGGATCGTAAGGCTTGACGGTGCGCGTGCCGGTATTGAGCTCGAAACCGTTCAGCCACGCCTGCATCGGCTCATAGTAGTCCGGCACGGCGATGCCGGTCGGCGGCGTCGACAGAGCGGCGACATTGGCGGCGCCGCGATAGGCCCCCATCGCCACGGAACGAATGTCGATCATCAGCGCCAAGGCCCAGCGCACGTCGACATTGTCGAACGGCTTCACCTGGTGATTGAACAGCACCGAGGGCAGCGTCGGATCGGGATGGGCGAAGGGAAAGCCCGGATACCAGGCGGCCATGCTCTGGCCTGCCTTGCGGGCGATGGAGAACATGCCCTCCGGCGCGATATCGTTGATGACGTCGAGATTGTGGTTGAGCTGCTCGATCACGCGGGCGTCGGGATTGCCGGCATTGCGGTAGACGACATATTTGACGTCCGGGGCGGCCTTGAGGCCCATGCCGATCGAGGTCCGCTGCCAGTCGTCGCGCAGCTTCCAGATGGCCCAGTTTCCAGCCTTGTCATAGCTGTGCAGCACATAGGCGGACAGCGATACCGGGGGATTGTTGCTGAAGCCAAGCGGGTCAGCGACCTTCTCGAACACATGCTTCGGCATGATCCAGGCAGCGTTCCAGCGCACCGTGAACAGCGTGTGGAAGCGCGAGTTCGGCGCCTTGAGGTGGAATACCACCGTATGGGGATCGGTCGCCTCGACCCGTTCGACATTGAGCTTGAACGGTGCACTCCAGCCCATGCCGGGATGGGCGATCTGCGTCTCGACGGTATAGACGACATCGTCGGCGGTGAAGGGGACGCCGTCGCTCCAGAAGATCCCGTCCTTCAGCTTCACCGTCATCTGGGTGAAGTCGCCATTATATTGCGGACGATCGGCGGCAAGCGCGTTGGTCCAGGCGCCGTCGCCGGTGCCATCGGGATTGATGAACCACAGCGTATCTGCGGTGAGCTGCTGCAGGCCGTTGGTGCTCGCCCCACCACCCGGCGCCCAGAGATTGAACCACTCGGCGTTCTGGGCCGCAGGCCCCTGGATGATCAGCGTTTCACTGCGCGGAATCCCGGCGATGAAGTCCTGCGCGGCAGCCGGCAGGACAGATGCGGCTACCAGAATCGCGGCCGCGAGCACCTTCTTGAACAGCATCTCGTTCCTCCTCATGCCTGCACGCGCAGGCCTGAAGCCCGCGGAGTCCGACGACCGTCAGCACGGCGCCCACCAATCGTCTTCGACAACCGGACGGCGCATTTCCCTCCCGCGCTGACCGGCTCGTTATCGACAATTTTGCCGAGCAGGGCAACTGGATTATCGATAAAATCTCTGGCCTCTCTCGCTTTCATGACAGAAACACGCATGATCTAACGTGAAATTCCATTTCATTATTGACAAAGAACAGGTCGCGGCTAGCGTGCGGCGGGTCGATCCGGCGCAACCGGGCCGTCCTCACCAACACGCGCGAAGGGTGGAGCACCAATGACCGAGACTTATGACGTCAGGATCGACGTCGACGCCGCACAGCCCCGCGGCGCCTACAAGCCGCTCTGGAACTGGTTCGGCTATGACGAGCCGAACTATACCGACACGGCCAACGGCAAGAAGTTGCTGAAGGAATTGACAGAGCTCAGCCCGGAGCCGGTCCGGGTGCGCACCCACAACCTGCTGACCTCTGGCGATGGCAGCTATTCGCTCAAATGGGGATCGACGAACGCCTATACCGAGGATGCCGAGGGCAACCCGGTCTATGACTGGACGATCATCGACCGCATCTTCGACGCCTATGTCGAGGCGGGGAACATTCCGCTCGTCCAGGTCGGCTTCATGCCCGAAGCACTGTCCGTCGATCCCGGCCCCTATCGCCACAGCTGGTCGCTGGAGGATCGCTACGCCACGATCATGACGGGCTGGGCTGCGCCGGCCAAGGATCTGAAGAAGTGGGGCGACCTTGTCCATGCCTGGGCGCGACACCTTGCCGATCGCTATGGCGAGGATGTGGTCCGCGCCTGGCCTTGGGAGGTCTGGAACGAGCCGGACGGCCACTACTGGAAGGGTTCGGTGGAAGAATTCTGCGCGATGTATGCCGTCACGGCGCGCGCCCTCAAGGATGCGCTGCCCGGCGTACGGGTCGGCGGCCCTCACACCTGCGGCGCGTTCAACAATCCGAAGGCACAGGCCTTCCTGAGGGCGTTCCTCGCCTTCATCGTCGAGACCGAAACCCCGATCGACTTCATCGCATTCCACGCCAAGGGCAATCCTGTCGTCTGGAAGGACCATGTGCGCATGGGTCTCCACAAGCAGTTGCGCGATATCGAGGCCAATCTCGCCATCGTCAACGAGTTCCCGACGCTGAGGCATTTGCCGACCGTGATCGGCGAGTCGGATCCCGAAGGCTGCGCGGCCTGTTCCGCCCGGGTCCACCCCCAGAACGGCTATCGCAACGGTCCGCTTTACGGCGCCTATGTCGTCGAGAGCATGATCCGCACCTATGAGCTTTCACAGCGTGCCGGGATCGAGATCGAGGGCGCCGTGACCTGGGCGTTCCTGTTCGAGGACCAGCCGTGGTTCGACGGCTTCCGCGACCTCGCCACCAACGGCGTCGACAAGGCCGTGCTCAATGCCTTCCGGATGCTCGGCAAGCTCGGCGGCGAATGGATCGAAGCGAAGAGCGATCATGCCGCCGATCTCGACGCCATCATGCTGCACGGCGTGCGCGAGACACCCGACGTCAACGCCGTCGCGACGCGCGAGGCGAGCGGCGTCAGCATCCTCGTCTGGAATTACCATGACGACGATGTCGAGGACGGCTCGGCGAACGTGACGCTGTCGCTGGCCAATCTCTCGCCCGGTACTCACCGGCTCACGCACTACCGGATGGACAGGGACCATTCGAACGCGTTCGGCGAATGGCAGAAGATGGGGTCGCCACAGCAGATCGTCGGTGCCGACTTCGAGCGGCTCGAAGCCTCGGGCAAGCTCGCCGTGCTGGAGACGGAGAGCGTGACAACCGACGGCGCGCTGACGCTGACGACGACGCTGCCGCGACAGGGCGTCTCGCTGTTCCGCATCGACTATTGATGCGGATGATCGCGCCCGCTCCCCGCCCCGGCGGGCGCGATCACTTTTCGACCAGACCGATATAGCGCCGCTTGCTCGGCTGCAGATGATCGACACAAAGCTGGGCGAGGACCCAGTTGTCGCGGCCGGACAGCATCTCGATCATCAGCCTGTGATGGTTGTGCGACACTTCCAGCGCTGCCCGATCGGACATGGAATTGGCACGGACCGGGAGGCTGTAGCGCATGTAGAGTTCGATGGTCCGAACCAGGTATTTGTTGCCGCAAGCGCCGAACAGCGTCAGGTGGAAGCGGTCATTCGTTTCGTGGACGCCGCGCAGATAGCCGCTCTCGACGTGCTCGCCATGCTCCTTGTGAATGAGCAGCAGGCTGTCGATCAGGCTCTGCGGCGCGGGCAGCGGGATCAGCAGCGCCGCCTGCCGCTGAACGAGTTCGCGCACATCGTAGATCTGGCGCACCTCGTCGGGGGTGAGCGAGCGCACCGTGGCGCCCTTGTTCCGCTCGCGGATGACGATGCCCATCTGCTCGAGTTGCACCAGCGCCTGGCGGACGAAATGGCGCGTGACCCGGAAGCGCGACAGCAGCGAGTCCTCGGTCAGCCGGGCACCCGGGGCCAGTCGTCCGAAGATGATGTCTTCCTCGAGCGCGTGGGCGATCGCAACATCCTCGTGCTCGCCGTCGAGCGGGCTCTCCAGTTCGGTGCTCATCTGTGCCATCCGTTTAGCCATGCGTGCCCGCCGCGTCGCCGCTCAACGCGATCCCGTCCCGAAGCCGTCGAGGCGGTAGGCCGCCTCGACCAGCCGCAAGGTCTCCAGATTGTCCCCCGGGCTGGTCTCGAACAGAGCGCCCGACCGCATCTGTTCTACGAAGTGACGGATCGCCGCGCCATAGGCCGCCTGATAGCTCGCGCGAGCATCGAAGGCCTCATGCCGCGGCTCCGGACCAATGAGGCGGAGATCGGCATCCTGGAGCAGGATGGTGCCCTTCGAACCGATGACGCGCAGCCGGTCGACCGGCGCGGGCGGAGCTCCGTGGACGGCGAGGTTGCCTGAGACGGTGAGCGGCACGCCATCGTCGCGTCGCCGCAGCGTCAGGATCGCCCGATCCTCGCCGACAATGTCGTCATTGCTGCGCCCAAGCCGCGCCGCGGTCAGTTCGAATTCGCCGAACAGGAAGCGAAGCGTATCGAGATGATGGATCAGCACCTCCATCACCAGCAAGCGATCGAGCGAGCGGAAGAAGGGCTGGCGGACCAGCGCCGGCCGCGCACCGTCCGGACCCGGGATCATGCCGCTGGAATGAAATTCGAAGTCGATCGACGCGATCTCGCCAACGACGCCTTCGCACAGCCATTCGGCCAGCCGGCGGTAATAAGGCCGGAAGCGCCAATTCTCGTGCACCATCAGCCGCGCCCGGCCCTCGACCTCCTCCACGACAGACTCAGCCTCGGCGAGATCGATGCCAAGTGGCTTCTGGCAAAGCAGCGCCAGACCACGCGCGGCGCCGGAACGCACATGCTCGGCGTGAAGCTGGCGCGGAGAGCAGATATCGAGCGCGTCGAGCGGAACGACATCGAGCATCGCCTCGAGACTAGCGAAATGCGCGGGAATGCCGAAGGCTTCGGCGCGCGCGGCGGCCGCGGCCTGATCTGGATCGCAGATCGCGACGATATCGGCATCCTCGACCTCGGCCCAGCCCGGCAGGTGATATTGCGTCACCCATCCTGCACCCACCATTCCGACCCGCACCTCAAGCTCCTATTTGTCAATAATTCACGCAAGGACGTGCCTAACCCAGTCGAACCAGTATAGTTCATCTCGCTCATTTTGCGCAACTTCCGCGCGTTTGTGATGCCTCCTCCCCAGCTTCGCTTACCATATTATTGACAATACAGCTGCGCGCTGTAGGAATGGGCCCGATAGGGCGGCGGTGTTCCGCGCAGGGAGGATCAGGGGTGACGCGCGGACTACGCAGACGGCTGACCAGCTATGGCGACCAGGACTTCTCCCTGTTCCTTCGCAAGGCCTTCATCAAGGCGATGGGCTATTCCGACGACGCGATCGATCGGCCGATCGTCGGCATTGCCAACACCTATTCCGACTACAATCCCTGCCACGGCAATGCGGTTCAGCTGATCGAAGCGGCCAAGCGCGGCGTCATGCTGGCGGGTGGGATGCCGATGGTTTTCCCCACGATGTCGATCCATGAGAGCTTCGCCGCGCCGACCTCGATGTTTCTGCGCAATCTGATGGCGATGGAGACCGAAGAGATGGTCCGGGCGCAGCCGATGGACGCCGTGGTGCTGATCGGCGGCTGCGACAAGACGATTCCGGCGCAGGTGATGGCAGCCGCCAGCAGCGAGGTCCCGGCGATCATCCTGCCCACTGGACCGATGGACACCGGCCATCATCGCGGCGAGCGGCTCGGCGCCTGCACCGACTGCCGCCGGATCTGGGGTCAATACCGCGCCGGCCAGATCGACGAGGCCGAGCTCTCGGAAGTCAATGGTCGACTGGCGAGTTCGGTTGGAACCTGCACGGTGATGGGCACCGCCAGCACCATGGCCTGCCTCGTCGAGGCGATGGGCCTGGCACTGCCCCTGTCGGGCTCGGCCCCCGCCACTTCGGCCGAGCGCGTTCGTATCGCCGAGGCGACCGGCCGTGCGGCGGCCGCCATGGCCGCGGATGGCCTCACGACCGCTGAAGTCCTGAGCCCCGCCGCCTTGCGGAACGGTCTTGCCGTCCTGCAGGCGCTCGGCGGCTCGACCAATGCGGTCGTTCACCTCGCCGCGATCTATGGCCGCCTCGGGCGGCGGCTCGACATGCAGGAGCTCGACACGCTCGGCCGGATCGTCCCGGTGCTTGTCGATCTGAAGCCGACAGGCTCGGCCTATATGGGCGAATTCCATGCCGCGGGCGGCGTGCCCCGGCTCCTCTCCGAATTGACCGATGTCCTCGATCTCGAGGCGCCGCGGGCCTTCGGCGGCCAACTCGGCGACGCGGTCGCCGGGCTGGCGCCCCGGCATGAGGACCAGATCATCCGCCGCCGCGCCGATCCCGTCGCAGCCGGCGGCGCCATCGCCGTGCTCAGCGGCAACCTGGCGCCACGCGGCGCCGTGATCAAGCAGTCGGCCGCCGATCCGGCGCTGCAGGTTCACGAGGGCCGCGCCGTCGTCTTCGACTCGGTGCGCGAAATGACGGAGCGCCTCGACGACGAGAGTCTCGGCATCACCGCCGACGACGTGCTCGTCCTGCGCAATGCGGGACCGCGCGGCGCCCCGGGCATGCCCGAGGCCGGCTACATCCCGATACCCCGGCATCTCGGCCGCCAGGGCGTCAAGGATATGGTCCGGATCTCCGATGCTCGCATGAGCGGCACCGCTTTCGGGACGGTCATCCTGCATGTCACACCCGAAGCCGCGGACGGAGGGCCGCTGGCGGCGGTGAAGACCGGAGACCGCATCAGGCTCGACGTACCGGCGCGACGGATCGAGCTGCTGGTCGATGCGGAGGAGTTGGAACGCCGCATGGCGGAGCTGCCGCCGCCGCAGCCCACCCCGCCGCGCGGCTATGCCCGGCTCTATGACCAGCATGTCCTCCAGGCCGACGAAGGCGCGGATTTCGACTTCCTGGCGACGCATCATCATCATGTCTGAGACTGCAGAGACCCGGATCTGCCTGCCGCCGCGGCCGCTGCGCAATCCACGCGCCTTGCAGCTGCCCGAGGGGAGTTGCGACAGTCATCTGCACGTTTTCGCCGCGGGCGCGCCCCTCGCCCGCCCGCGCAGCTATACGCCGCAGATCCAGGGCCTGGACGACTGGCTCGCCTTTGCGGCGAGCTTCGGGATCGAGCGCGGCGTGCTCGTGCAGCCGAGCGTCTATGGTCTCGACAACACGGTGCTGCTCGAGAGCCTGGCCGCTCATGCGGAGAAGCTCCGTGGCGTCGTCGTGATCGACCCAGCCACCAGCGACGTGACGCTCGACAGGCTGGACGGCCTCGGCGTGCGCGGCGTCCGCATCAACCTGCGCAACAAGGCCGGCATCGGCATCGACGCCGCGGAGACCCTCGCACCACGCCTCGCGGACCGCGGCTGGCACCTGCAATTCCAGATCGGACCCGGCGATATCGACCGTGTCGCAAGCCTCGCGACGCGGCACGGGATTGCGGCGGTTATCGATCACCTGGCCTTCATGCTTCCCGATCCGAAAGGGCCGACGCTGGCCGACCTTCAGCGCGCTCTCGACGGCGGCATCATCTACGTCAAGATTTCGGCGCCGTATCGCCTTGCGGACAGCGCAGACTTCGCGGGCTATCGCGCCGTGACGGGCGTTCTGGCGGCAAGCCACCCCGACCGGCTGCTCTGGGGCAGCGACTGGCCGCACACGGAACTGTTCGAGACGGTGCCGGATGACGACGACCTCGTCGCCCTCGCGCTCGGAGCCCTGCCGACCGCGATTCACGGCCGGGTGTTCGTCGAGAACCCCCTTCGCCTCTACTGGAAACGCTGACAGACCGACCCGGAGCCAACCGATGCCTCTCCTGACCGAGGACGCCAAGGGCGTCTATGTCATTGCCGTCACCCCGTTCACCGACAGCGGTGCGCTCGATGTCGACAGCATCGACCGCATGGTCGATTTCTACGAGGGCGCCGGCGCGACCGGCCTCACGATCCTCGGCCAGCTCGGCGAGGCGCCGAAGCTGACGGCGGAGGAATCGCGGACGGTGGCGCGCCGGGTCATCGATCGTCTCGCAGGTCGCCTGCCTGTGGTGGTCGGCGTCTCCGCGCCCGGCTTCGCTCCGATGCGCGAACTTACCGACGAGGTCATGGCGATGGGCGCCGCCGGCGTGATGGTCGCGCCGCCCTGGACGCTCAGGACCGACGACCAGATCCACGGCTACTACGTCTCGGTGGCCGAGGCGCTGGGACAGACGCCGTTCGTCCTGCAGGATTACCCGCTCACGACCAATGTATCGATTGCCGCCAAGGTGATCGACCGCATCGTGCGCGACGTGCCGAGCTGCGTGATGCTGAAGCATGAGGATTGGCCGGGCCTCGCCAAGATCGGCGCGCTCCGGGCTGCGAGCGCCAACGGCGAGACGCGCCGGATTTCGATCCTCTGCGGCAATGGCGGCCTGTTCCTCCCGGAGGAAATGGGTCGCGGCGCCGACGGCGCCATGACCGGATTCTGCTATCCGGAAATGATGGTCGGCGTGGTGGAGGCGTATGGACGCGGCGACATCGAGCGTGCGCATGACATCTTCGATGCCTATCTTCCGCTGGCGCGTTATGAGCAGCAGCAGGGCATCGGCCTCGCCTGCCGCAAATATGTTCTCGCCAAGCGCGGCGTGATCGCGTCGGCCAAGCAGCGAAAGCCGGGGACGGTGCTGTCGCAGGCGGATCGTGCCGACATCGAGCGGCTGCTGGCCCGCCAGGCGCGGCGTCTGAAGGAGATCGAAGCATGAAGCTCGGCATCGAAGGAAAGCGGGCCCTCGTTCTCGGCGCCAGCAAGGGGCTCGGCGCGGCCGTGGCCGTCGCTCTCGCCAATGAGGGCGCCGAAGTGATCGGTGCGTCGCGCTCGACCGAGACGATTGCGGCCCTCGGCGACCGGCTCGATCCCGCCGCAGGCGGCAGCATCCGCGCCGCGCGGCTCGATCTCGCCGATCAGGCCTCTGCCGATGCGCTGATCGCCGCCTGTATCGCGGCAGGCGGGATCGACATCCTCGTCAACAATTCCGGCGGCCCTCCGCCGGCCGAGGCGAAGGACCTGTCGGCCGACCTGCTGGCGAAGCAATTCGCGATCATGGTGACGCCACTGGTCGCCATCACCAACGCGCTCCTGCCCGGCATGATCGAGCGAAACTGGGGCCGCATCGTCACACTGACGTCGTCCGGGATCGAAGCGCCCCTGCCGCGGCTGGCGCTCTCCAATGCGCTGCGCCAGGCGCTGGTCGGATGGAGCAAGACCCTCGCCTCGGAAGTCGCCCCGCACGGCGTCACGGTCAACGTCGTCGTGCAGGGCCGCATCCACACCGACCGCGTGGACGAACTCGACGCCGCCACCGCCAAGCGGCTTGGACAGAGCGTCGAGACCGTGCGGGCGCAATCGATCGCCGGCATTCCCGCCGGCCGCTACGGCCGACCGGAGGAATTGGGCGACCTCGTTGCCTTCCTCGCCAGCGACCGCGCAGCCTATATCACCGGCAGCCTCGTTCGGATCGACGGTGGGCAGTTGAGGTCGATCTGATCGCCTGCCGATTGCAGAGCGCCACGATAGCGCCACCGGGCCACCCGCACTGCTCCTCCGGGTGGCGGACGGCGCCGTGAACGGCATGCCCGGCTGCAGACGGTCATCGCGCGGCTCCACCGGAATACCGACTCTCATGGGCCCGCGATGGCGAGGTGTCCCTCTCCGGACCACAAGCCGCCTCTGCCCGCCAAGAGACCGTCCCGTGGCGCAGCCGGCCGTTGGCGCAGTCCGGAGGAGCTGCCGTGCGGGCAACCGGTTCGTTATGCGCGCGTCATTGGTTGAAACGGCCTACATTGCGTTGCGATCCGCCAATGGATGTCCGGATAGCAGACAGCGAGGCGGCCAACTCTCGAGCCGCAGAAAGCGATACTCGGTTGAAGATCCTGAAACTCCTGCTGATCGCTCTTGGAATCGTCGCCACCCTGCTCGGCCTGATCTGGATGGGTCAGGGCAGCGGCTATTTCCCCTACCCCGCCACCAGCTTCATGATCAGCCAGACGCCTTGGATTGCCCGCGGCGCGATCCTCGCGGTCGCGGGCCTCGTAATGGTGATCATCGGCCGCCGCTTATGAGAGAGCGATGATCATCCGCCCCTGCGGGCGGCTGCCCTCGTCGCGACGCACCCCCTCGAAGTCCCGACCGGCCCGCATCACTGCGGCCCTTGCATTCCCGCGCCAAGGCCGAGTCGGCGACACGTGGAACCGCGCGGCGCGCCGGGCCGTTAAGGAGGCCTCCCGCCAAGGCTTGGAGCGGCCCAATGGAGCGTCTGTTCGCCAAATTCGCGACGTCGGTGGCCCACGCCGCCGGGACGCCTGCTGCATTCCTCGGCGCCGTCGCGGTGGTGGTGGTGTGGGCCGCCAGCGGGCCTGTATTCGGCTATTCCGAGACGTGGCAACTGGTGATCAACACCGGTACAACCATCATCACCTTCTTGATGGTGTTCGTCATCCAGAACTCCCAGAATCGCGACGGCGCCGCGGTCCAGGCCAAGCTCGACGAACTCATCCGGGCCTCCGATGCCGAAAACGACTTCATGGGCATCGAGAAACTGAGCGATTCCGAACTCGAACAGCTCCACCTGCGATGTGCGGCCATGGCTGCCAGGTCGCAGGCCATGCTGAAGAAGACATCGGAACACCGCTCGAAACGCCAAGCCGAGCGCAAGACGCCAGCCTGAGCCGCCCGACCAGAGCGTGAAGCGCAATCAAGGGCTTGGAATGGTGCTGCAAGAGAGGATTGAACTCTCGACCTCTCCCTTACCAAGGGAGTGCTCTACCACTGAGCTACTGCAGCCTGCCGGGCGTCGGGGACGCGGACGGCGCGTTACTGCCACAGTGAGGCGGGCGGATCAAGCGACTATCGGTCGGCGCGGTCGCGCTTTCCCCGGTCCTTTGCATCGCAAGCAATTTTCGCAGCGCCGCCGCGATGCTATCCTTCGTCGATGACACGCCGAGACAGACCGATGACCGACGAGCCGATGGACACGCCCGACGAGCCCCCCGTCCGTGCCGATCGGGCGGGACGGGCCGGGGATGGCCGGGCCGATGCCGAGGCGACGCCGGGCGATAAACGGACGGGGATCGGCGCCAAGGCCAAGCCCGCGGCCGATCCACGCGCCGAGCGTCTCGCGGCGGCGCTCAGGGCCAATCTCGCCAGGCGGAAGGCGGCGGCACGGGCGGGCTCCGGCCGCGAAAGCGGCGGGGCGGACAAGAAGGCCGATTGAACGGCGCTATCGTCGTTCGTCCTCCGCTACCGATCACTGCTCCAAGCCGGGCACGTCCGCTCTTCCTAGGATGACGTCGCGCTGCCTCGCTGATGTCGAGCACGTTGCCCGAGGGGCTGCTCTGCCGCCGTTGCCGGCCTCCACCGCCTTGACGACCCGACCTTCCGCGCGGAGGCCCGGCGCGGCCGCCATCCTTGAGTCGGCCCCAATCCTCATGTAATCAGGCCCGCTTCAAGCTTCGGCGGCTTCCGCTCTGCCGGTGATTCGAACACGAGGCCCGATCTCATGGACAAGATTCGCATCGTCGGTGGCGCGCGCCTCAATGGCACGATCCCGATTTCCGGCGCCAAGAACGCCGCCCTGCCGCTGATGATCGCGAGCCTCCTCACCGACGAGACGCTGACGCTCGCCAATCTGCCGCGCCTCGCCGATGTCGCGCTCTTGAAGCGCATCCTCGGCAATCATGGCGTCGACATGACGATCTCCGGCAAGCGGGTCGGCGATCCCGAGCTTTCCGCGGAGACGGCGCATTTCACCGCCCGCACCATTGTCGACACGACGGCGCCTTATGAACTCGTCTCGAAGATGCGCGCGAGCTTCTGGGTCATCGGGCCGCTGCTCGCTCGCGAGCATTATGCCAAGGTCTCGCTGCCCGGCGGCTGCGCCATCGGCACCCGTCCGGTCGACTTCTTCCTCGAGGCGCTTTCGGCGCTCGGCGCGTCGATCGAGATCGACGCCGGCTATGTCATCGCGCGGGCGCCGGACGGGCTCAAGGGTGGCCGGGTCGTGTTCCCGAAGGTCACGGTCGGCGCGACGCATGTGACGATGATGGCGGCGACACTCGCCCGCGGCGAGACGATCATCGAAAACGCAGCGCGCGAGCCGGAGATCGTGGATCTCGCCGATTGCCTGATCAAGATGGGCGCGAAGATCACCGGCGCCGGCACGTCGACGATCCGCATCGAGGGTGTCGACAGGCTGCATGGCGCGCGCCACTCGGTCATGCCGGACCGGATCGAAGCCGGCACCTATGCGATGGCGGTGGCGATGACCGGCGGCGACGTGCTGCTCGAAGGCGCCCGCGAGGACACGCTGCTCCGGCCGCTCGACGTGCTCCGCGAAGTCGGCGCCGAGGTTACGGTCACCAATGCCGGCGTGCGCATCTATCGCAACGGCGCCGACCTGCAGCCGGTCGATGTCGTCACCGAGCCGTTCCCCGGCTTCCCGACCGATCTGCAGGCGCAGCTGATGGCGCTGGTCTGCCGCGCCAAGGGCACCTCGCATATCCGCGAGACGATCTTCGAGAACCGCTTCATGCATGTGCAGGAGTTGGCCCGGCTCGGCGCCGAAATCCATCTCGACGGACAGAACGCGACGATCGTCGGCGTGCCCATGCTGAAGGGCGCTCCGGTGATGGCGACGGACCTGCGCGCTTCCGTCTCGCTGGTGATTGCGGGCCTTGCCGCCGAGGGCGAGACGATGGTGAACCGGGTCTATCATCTCGACCGCGGCTTCGAGCGGCTCGAAGACAAGCTGTCGCGCTGCGGCGCCACGATCGAGCGCATCAACGGCTGATCCGGCGGCAGGCCGTCGGTGGCCTCCGGTCCAGGAAGAACTTGCGCTTCCGGGCGGGCGTAACCACCTTGGTTGCAGAATAGAACATCTGCCCAAGGGGTGCGTGATTATGGACAGACTGAAGCTCGTTGCTTTCGACCAGGATGATCTCGCCGTCGTTTCGGCGCATGTCCAGGATGCGGTCCTGAAGGTCAAGGACATGACCTTCCTGCCCAAGGAAGGCCGCTTTGCCGCCGTCATCAATCGCTTCGTCTGGGAGAAGCCGGCCGAGGGCACGCTGCGCAAGAGCTGGGAACGCCGCCGCGCCGGCTTCCATTTCGACCGCGTCTCGGCCGTGCGCTCGATCGGCATCGACCGCAGCAATCCCGAGGCGGTGCTCGATCTCCTCGCCATCGCCTTCGACGTCGCCGAGCAGCCGGCCGGTACCGTGACGCTGATCTTCGCCGGCGGCGGCGCCGTCGCGCTCGACGTCGAATGCATCGAAGCCTCCATCAGCGATTTCGGCCCGGCCTGGGCGACGGCCTGTTGCCCACAGCACGATGTCGAGGGCGCCGAGCCCGGCACCGCGGCCAAGGGCGCGCCGGTGACGATGAAAGCCTGAGGCCGCACCCGCCTGCACAGCCTTCCGCGCGGCGGCTAACCGCGCTAGACACGGCGCGCCAGAAGAAGGAGCCGTGTCTTGGCCATTCGTCTCGATCAAACCGACGCCGATTTCGAGCAGCGCTTCGTCGCCCTCCTCGGTGCCAAACGCGAGGTGTCCGAGGACGTCGATGCCACGGTACGCGCGATCCTCGCCGATATCAGGACGCGCGGCGACGCTGCGGTGCTCGACTACACCGCCCGTTTCGACCGCTTGCCGCTGACCGCTGAAAAGCTTCGCGTCGGCGAGGCGGAATTCGCCGCCGCCGCGCTCGCCGTCGAGGACAAGACGCTGGCCGCGCTGACGCTGGCGCGCGACCGCATCCGCTCGCATCACCAGAGGCAGAAGCCCGCGGACGACCGCTATGTCGATGCACTCGGCGTGGAGCTCGGCTCGCGCTGGACGGCAATCGAGGCGGTCGGGCTCTATGTGCCCGGCGGTACCGCGTCCTATCCGAGCTCGGTGTTGATGAACGCGGTGCCGGCCAAGGTCGCCGGCGTCGACCGCGTCGTCATGGTGGTGCCGACGCCCGACGGCATGATCAACCCGCTGGTGCTGGTGGCGGCGAAGCTCGCCGGTGTCGACGAGCTCTACCGGATCGGCGGCGCGCAGGCGATCGGCGCCCTCGCCTATGGCACGGCGACCATCAAGCCGGTCTACAAGATCGTCGGGCCTGGCAACGCCTATGTCGCGGCCGCCAAGCGGCAGGTATTCGGAACCGTCGGCATCGACATGATCGCGGGGCCCTCCGAAGTGCTGATCATTGCCGATGGCGACAACGATCCCGACTGGATCGCCGCCGACCTCCTGGCGCAGGCCGAACATGACACCGCGGCGCAGTCGATCCTGATCACCGACGATCCGGCCTTTGGTACCGCAGTCGAAGCGGCGGTCGAGCGGCAGCTGACGACGCTGCCGCGGGGCGAGACCGCCGCGGCGAGCTGGCGCGACTATGGCGCGGTCATCGTCGTGGCGCGGCTCGCCGATGCGGTGCCGCTCGCCAACCGGATCGCGGCCGAGCATCTCGAGATCGCGGTCGCCGACCCGGAACCCTACGTCGCCGCCATCCGCAATGCCGGCGCGATCTTCATCGGCCGTTCGACGCCGGAAGTGATCGGCGATTATGTCGGCGGATCCAACCATGTGCTGCCGACGGCGCGTTCGGCCCGCTTCTCCTCCGGCCTCTCGGTGCTCGATTTCATGAAGCGCACCTCGATCCTGAAGACCGGACCGGAGCAACTGCGCGCGCTCGGCCCGGCGGCGATCACCCTTGCCGAAGCCGAGGGGCTCGGCGCCCATGCGCGCTCGGTGGCCATCCGGCTCAATCTGTAGCAGGATCGCCGACGGGAGCGGCGAGCCGGACCGGGGAACGATGTCGGACGCGATCGAGGGGGAAGAAGGGCGGCTGGTCGCAGTCGAGCTCGACGGCGCCTCGATCGGGCGTTCGACGCCGGATGTCGAGCATGAGCGCCGTATCGCGATCTACGACCTGATCGAGGACAATCGCTTCGTGCTGCCTGGTCATCCGGGCGGCGAATACCGGCTGCATCTCGCCGTCCGAGACGCCCGCCTCGTCTTCGACGTCCGTGATGCCGCCGATGCACCGCTCGTGCTGCATATCCTGTCGCTGACGCCGCTCCGGAAGATCGTCCGCGACTATTTCACCATCTGCGACAGCTACTACGCGGCGATCCGCACGGCGACGCCGAGCCAGATCGAGACCATCGACATGGGCCGTCGCGGCGTTCACGACGAGGGCTCGGAACTCCTGATGCAGCGGCTCGCCGGCAAGATCATCGTCGATTTCGAAACGGCGCGGCGGCTGTTCACTCTCGTCTGCGCGCTGCACTGGAAGGGCTGAGCGGCTTGGGCGCGGCCAACGAGGATGCCGATCTCCGGCTCGGGCCCCCGTCCGCCGCGGCGCCGGCGCGCCCGCCCAGCTCCGTCCTCTTCGTCTGTGGCATGAACGTCGTGCGCTCGCCGATGGCCGCGGCGCTGATGAAGCGGCTCTTTCCGCGCGGGCTCTACATCGCCTCGGCCGGCGTTCGGAAAGGCGAGCCCGACGCCTTCGCCGCGGCCGTGATGGAGGAGAACGGCATCGACATCGCCCGCCACCGCGCCCAGACGATCGAGGATCTCGAAGACAGCAATTTCGACGTCGTGATCACGCTGGCGCCCGAAGCACACCACGCCGCGCTCGAGCTGACGCGGACGATGGCGGTCTCGGTCGAATATTGGCCGACTGCCGACCCGACGCTCGCGACCGGTACGCGCGAGCAGATCCTCGACGCCTACCGGGACGTACGCGACCAGCTGGCCGAGCGGATCAAGGCCCGCTTCGGCTGGATGCCGACCGGCAGCTGAGCCGCGGCGCGGCTTTCCCCGGCGCAGCGAATTGACTAGTGTCCGCCGGCGTTCCCGTCCCTCACTCCGGATTGCCGATGACCGATACGCCGAAGCTCCTGCTCGCCTCCGCCAGCCCGCGGCGGCTGCAGCTCCTCGCCCAGGCGGGGATCGAGCCGGACGGCCTCGTTCCCACCTCGCTCGACGAGACGCCGCTGAAGAACGAATTGCCGCGCAGCCTGGCCAAGCGCCTCGCCCGTGCCAAGGCCGAGGCGGCGGTGGCGCTGGCGGCGCGCGATCCCGCGCAGGCCGGCTCCTATATCCTGGCTGCCGACACGGTGGTGGCGGTCGGCCGGCGCATCCTGCCCAAGGCCGAGTTCCAGGACGAGGCGTCCGAATGCCTGCTGCTGCTGTCCGGCCGCTCGCACCATGTCTATACGGCCGTGGCGCTGGCGACGCCGAAGGGCACCGTGCGCCAGCGGCTGGTCGAGACGAAAGTGCGGTTCAAGCGCCTTTCGCGCCTCGAGATGGATACCTATCTCGCCTCGGGCGAATGGCGCGGCAAGGCGGGCGGCTATGCGATCCAGGGCTTGGCCGGCAGCTTCGTGGTGAAGCTCATAGGATCCTATCCCTCCGTCGTCGGCCTGCCGCTGTTCGAGACCATCACCATGCTGGAAGGTGAAGGCTATCCAGTGAGAAAAGGCTGGCTGGAGCCGGCCTGACGGACGAGAACCATGACAGACGATACCAATCCGCCCAGCCGCGCGGCCGAAATCCTGCCGCTGCGCCCGCGCCGCCCCTGCCCGATCTGCAGCAAGGATTCGACGCGCGAGGCCTATCCCTTCTGCTCCAAACGCTGCAAGGACATCGACCTCAACAGCTGGCTTTCGGGCCGCTATGCCATCCCCGCCGTCGAAAGCGACGACGGCGTCGATGCCGGCGACGATGATGGGCCGGCTCAGGATCGCTGAGCGACCGGCGGCGGTAAAATTCCATCCACAAGCTGCACGCCGAAGCTCTGGACAGGCCCCACGCGCTCCCCTATAAGGCCGCAGTCTTCGCAGCGCCAAGCGCGCCGCGCGTGGGCCTGGGTAGCTCAGTTGGTAGAGCAGCGGATTGAAAATCCGCGTGTCGGTGGTTCGATTCCGCCCCCAGGCACCATCATCCCTCCCCCAGAATGCGATCGATCGTCCTTCGACGCAGTGGCGTGCCGGCCGGTGCTGGTCTGAGGATCGCCGTTGTCATCGCCCTTGCGCGAAAAAGCCTGCTCACTCGCGAACCACTCGCTCGCCCGCGTCGTTGACGAGAGGGAAGCGGATCGGGACGGCCCTTACGGCCGGGGCCAGCGGGCAGGAGCGCGGATGTCTGACAGCGTTGCGAAGTTCATCGATGACATCGCCAATCTTTCACCCGGGCTCGCGGCGGCCCGTGCCGACGCGCGCAACGCCTGGGAGCCCGAACGCCTGCCGCTGCCAGTTCTGCTGCTCGCATTCGGCCACCGCCTGGTCGAAGACTTCGAGTCGCAAGGCCTCGACACCGACCGGGCGGTCCTCGGCGCGATCGCGCGCGCGCTGGCGTCGGATGATGCCGACCTCTACGCAGCAAGCTCGAGCATCGTCGAGGCCCTGGTCGGTCGTGCGGTCGATCGCGGGATCTTCGCCGAAATCCGCCCGATCCTGCCGGATGCCGTAGCGGCGCGAGCGCTGACCTTCATGACACTCGACCGCTAGGTCAGCCGCAGCCCGTACAGAAAGCTGCGGGGCTGCAACTTGAAATTCAGATGATCGCCGCAGGCAACAAGCGGATGTAGAGTTGCCATCCCGATTCCGAATCGGGCGCGCGGAGGATCCCCCATGACCATTCGGCCACTGGCTTGCGGGGCTCCGCAGCCTCGCCTTCGCCATCTCATCCTGATCGGCCTCGGCTCGAGCCTCGCCGGCGCACCGGCTCTGGCAGAGACGCCGGGGCTTTACAGCTGGCAGACGCTCGATTTCGGCAGCGACGATACCTTTCTCACCGGCATCCGTGGCGACAACATAGTCGGCAACTACACGATCCCCGGCTCGACCGAGACTGGCGGCCTCTATTACAGCCTCGCGACCGGCATCTGGTCCCCCTTTCCAGAGGCGACTGCCAACGGCGCCAATTTTCCAGGCGCGATCGGCTCCTCGCCCTATGGCCCGAGCTTCGGCACGCCCTCCGGCATCCTGCGCGCCGTCGGCAGCTACCAGACGACGACCTCCGCGCCCTATGATCTCAGCTATCTCTATGACGGCGCGGCTGCAGCGGGCCAGACCCTGCTTACGCTCGCCTATCCAGGCAGCGACACGCTCTTCACCATCGCGCACAGCAATTTCGGCAACCAGGTGGTGGGCGATTATGACAGCCGCCTCGCGACGGGCAACGCCTTCATCTACACGATCGACAGCGGCACCTACACGACCAACAACATTCCCGGCGCGATCAGTACCACCGCCTATGGCGTCTATGGCGACAGGATCGCCGGGGGCTACGGCACGGTTTCGCCTGAAACGGGCCTCTCGTTCGAGCACGGCTATGTCTACGACCAGACAACGGGGACCTATGCGACCTATGACCATCCCGGAGCGATCGAGACGCATTTCGAGGGCATAACCGGCGCCGGCCGATCGGGCGAATACAACCTCGTCGCCAACTGGACCTCGCTCGACGGCGTCGAGCATCCGGCCGTGATGCATCTCGCCGCCGACGGCTCGACGACGTGGTATGAGATCGACATTCCCGGCGCCACCGTTTCAGCCAACTCGGCCTATGGCGACCATGTCGTCGGCATCTATGTCACGGATACCCGCATCAACGGCTATCTCGCGACGATTCCGGGCATGTACAATCCGATCCGCAACGACGGCTCGCTCTCGTCCAGCCTGCCCGATACGGCCGTGCTTTCAGGCAGTCAGGGCGACGACATCGTCAACAACGGCACTGTCAGCGCCAGCGGCGCCGGCGCTGTCGGCCTTCGCGGCGAGACCTATGGCGTCGTCGACAACACCGGCACCGTCGTCGCGACCGGCACCGACGGCGCGGCGGTGGACATGCATGGCCGCTATGGCGCCTTGCTGAACAGCGGTACGCTGCGGGCCGGACCGACCTCCGACGCGCTGCGCACGGCCTCCGACAGCCTCGGCACCGTGATCGTCAATTCCGGGATCATCGATGGCCGCATCGCGGCGATCGGCGCCGCGGGCCGGTTCGAGAACAGCGGCTGGATCGGCGTCTCCGGCGACGGCGTGCCGATCACGGACCAAGTCGTCGGCACCTTCGTGCAGACCGCCGCCGGCACCCTCGCAGTGCGGGTCACGGATGCGGGTCATGACGGCCTCGCCGTCGACGGGACGGCCCGCGTCGCTGGCACGCTGGCGGCGACATTCGAGACGCGGAATCTCCGTCAGAGCTACGCCGTTGTCGGCACGACGGCCGGCGTCAGCGGGACGTTTGCGAGCTTCACCACGGCGGGCCTCTCCGACATGTTCGCGGCCGAGCTCGCCTATGCCCCGACATCGGTGACGATCGCCGTCAGCTCCGCCCTTGCGGGCCAGAGCGGCAATACGGCGAGTGCCACCGGGGTCGGCGCGGCGATCGACGGGCTCGTCAATACCACCGACGATGGCACGCTCGCGGCACTTCCGGATGCGCTCAGCCCGCTCTATGCGCTCACGGCAAGCGAAATCCCCGGCGCGCTCGCGGCGCTCTCCGGCGAAGGCTATGCCAGCGAGCAGACCGTACTGGCGGGCGACAGCCTCTACAGCCGGCAGGCCGTGCTCGGTCGCCTGCGTCAGGGGTTGCGCGACGGCGAGGCGGGCAGCCTCGGCGTGCTTGCCTCCGGCGGACCAGCTCTCGCAGCTCCGACGCCGAAGGGCACGGGCGCAACGCTCTGGGGCCAAGCCTTCGGCGGCTGGTCCAATCTCGATGGCAAAGGCAACACCGCCGCGGTGAGCGAGAGCATCGGCGGCGTCATCTCCGGTGTCGACATGCGTGTCGATCGCTGGCTGGTCGGGGCGGCGCTCGGCTATAGCCAGTCCAATGCCGATATCGGCGGGCTGGGGACGCAGTTCACCAATGACAGCCTGCTGGTCGCGCTCTATGCCGGCACCAATGCCGGACCATGGGCAATGCGCTTCGGCGCCAGCTATGCCTTCAACCAGCTCGAGGGCAATCGGACGATCAGCTATCCCGGCTATCTCGCGCTCGCCAATGCCTCCTCCAATGGCGGGACGACGCAGGCCTTCGGCGAGATCGGCTATGACGTCGCATTCCATAATGTGGCGCTCGAGCCCTTTGCCGGGCTCGCTTATGTCAATGTTGCCGCCCAGGACATTGAGGAATCCGGCGCGTCGGCTGGGCTCTTTGGCTCGTCGGAAGCGATCGGCGTCGGCTACAGCACGCTGGGGCTGCGTGCCGCCACGACCCTGCAGGTGGCGGGCGGGATGGTGCTGCAGCCCCGCGCTGCGCTGGCCTGGCAATACGCATTCGGCGACACGACGCCGAATGCGCAGTTCGGCTTCCTGGCCGCGCCGGGAGCCGGTTTTTCGGTCAGCGGCGTGCCCATCGCCGAAAATACTGCCCTCGTGGAGCTCGGCGCCGATCTTCTCGTCAACCCGAAGACAAAGCTCGGCCTCACCTATGCCGGGCAGTTCGCCAGCGGTGTCAGCGACAACGCCGTCCAGGCCAGTTTCAGCTGGAGCTTCTGAGCGCCGGACCGCCCGTGTCTTGACCGGCCCGGCTCAGGCGGCACGACGGCGGCGCCGTCTGAGCCGCGACGCGACCATCGCAACGAGTTCGCCGAACTCGTGCATGCCGAGGCGGTTGGCGAGCACGGCATAGATGCCGAGGCCGACGCCGCAGAGGATCGCGCCGCGCAGCAGCACGGCGATGATGTGGAAGCCCGGCAGGACCTGCAGCAGCCCATGGCGAAGGGCGAGGCCGCAGCCGATTGCCACCGCCGCTGCGAGGCCCGAGCGCCAGGCGCCGTCGAGCATGCCGCGGCCAGCGGCGAGACCGAGGCCGCGCGCCCGCGCCTCGCGCTCGAAGCGGCGGCGCTGCAGCCAGCCGAGAACGAGGACATAGACGATGATCGCGATCGAACTCGCGATGGCCAGACCGATCGCGCCGGCCTGCTGGCGCAGCACGACATAGAGCGGGATCAGGACGACAGTCGCAACGGTGCCGACCAAAGTCGGCACCCAGGTGCTGCCGAGCGCGTAGAAGCCGCGGCTGATCAGCGTCTGTGCCGCCCAGCCGCAGAGACCGAGGCTCATGAAGGCGAGGATCGTTCCGGTCGCAACGGCGTCAGCGGCGCTGAAGCGGCTCGCGAAGGCCCCCCAGACGAGATAGACCGCCTCGACGCCGGCGAGCGTCATGCAGACCTCGGCCGCGAAGGTCGCGACCAGCATCAGGCGGACGGCATGCACGAGCACGCCATAGGCCTCCGGGATGCTGCCCGCGGCGACCATGCGGCTCAGCGAGGGATAGGCGGCGACGCCGACCGCCATGCCGAAGACACCGATGGGCACATTCATCAGCGTGCGGGCATATTGCAGATAGGATAGCTCGCCAGCGGCAAGATAGGAGGCCTGGTTCTTGATGATCCACTGGTCGACCAGCACGATCGAGAAGCCGATCATGATCGGCAGCGACAGGATCAGGTAGCGGCGGAGGTCGGGATTGCGGAAGGAAAGGATCGGATACCAGCGCATGCCGCCCTTGAGGCAACCATAGAGCGGCAGGCCGAACGGGCCGATGATCGAGCCGGCGAGCACACCCCAGGCGAAGCCGTCGGCTCCCCAGCCGGCCGAGGCGCCGATGAGGCCGCCGGCGATGATGCCGACCGAATAGACGAGGGGTGCCATCGCCGGAAGGACATGGCGGTCCTGCGCCTGCAGCGTCGCCGAAAGCAGCCCGCCGACGACATGGAAGAACTGCGCCGGCAGGATGATCCGCATCAGGCGGACCAGCGTCTCGACCTCGGCGGGATCATTGAAGCCCGGCGCGACGATGGTGGCGAGCGGCTGCGCGAAAACCATCAGCACGACGATGCCGAGCGTCCCGGCGACGAGCATGAAATTGGTGATGACGCTGAACGCCCGCCAGCCGCCCTCCTCCTCGCCGCGCTGGACATGCTCGAGGAAGATCGGGATGAAGACGATCGAGAGCGCGCCGGCGGCGAGCAGGTAGTTCAGGAAGTCGGGCAGCGTGAACGAGGCGAAGTAGAGATCGGCTTGACGGCTGGCGCCGAGCGTGCGGCCGACGATCTGCTCGCGCACCAGACCGATGATGCGCGAGAGGAAGATCGACGTCGCCCAGATCGCCGAGGCGATGCCGATGGTGCGGGCGCGGCTGGCCCCGGTCGGGGCGGGCTGGATCTCGGCCAATCGATGGTTTCCCGGCTGGGCGCGATTCGGCGCCGAATGCGCGGGAGATTAGGCCAGATCGGCGCGTCGCTGCGAGCGGCATAAGGCCCCGCCTCGGCGCCTGGCGATCAGCCCTTCATCAGGCGGTGCGAATTCGCCCGAACGCGGCTGCGATAGGACGAAACGACATGATCGACGGCCTTGCCCGACATCAGCGCAAGCGTGGCGTCCTGGGCGGCAGCGAGCTTTTCTTCCACCATGAGCCGCGCCTCGGCCTCGGCCTTCGGGCCGCCGGCCGCCATTTTCAAGGTGCGGAGGACGATGACCTGCTGCGATTCGATCGCCAGGCCGACCAGGTTTTGAAAGAGCGAAAACATCAAGGCTCCGAGCAGCGGCGTGTGCATCGAAGGGTGCGGCGCTGCTGCCGGGCTCTCGATCGGGGACCAGCGGCCTGATCGGCCGTCGGTATCGTTCAACGCCGGCGAAGCCGAAGCGTTGCTGCGTTCGATGCCGGGGCATCGAATTCACTATGACAGGTTTGGCCGCGATTGCAGCGGAACCGTGTCGGCGATCTGCGGAATGCGGATATGGAAGCGCCGGCGCCGGATCAACCGACGCCGGCGCTTGAAACGCGGCCGCTCAGAGAGTGGATGGATCAGCCGGGATTCGCCCGGCCAATCGCGTCAGTCGTTGGCCTTCATGAGGCTCGCATCCAGCTTCGCCTTCAGCCCGGCTTCCTGCTCGGGCGTCAGCTTGGGCGGGTCGAGCGTGATCTTGAGGCCGTTGATGGTGCCGGTGAAGTCGAACGGCAGCTGGTAGTCGGCGCTGACGCCGCTCAGCGTATCGGCTCCGATGTCGAAGCTCTCATCGACCGGCAGCAGGAGGGGGATCGTCCGGTCCATCTTCTGCTCCGATACGACGGTGCCGTCGACCTTGAACGTGCCGGTACCGCCATGGCCAATGCCCGACGTATCGTTGAAGGCGAGCGTCACGAAGCCGAGCCCGTCATAGGCGAAGTCGAATTCGAGCGTGTGCTTGCCCGGCGCCAGCACGGCGGGACCTTCCCACCGCACTTCCTTGAGGCCGAGCAGGTTCCAGACGAAGACCGGCTTGCCCTTCAGGACATAGAGCCCGTAGCCGCCGAAACGGCCGCCGAGCGTGTTGATCATGCCTTCAGCACCGCCGTCGGGCACGGTGATGTCGGCCTTGATCGTGTAGGACGTATTCAGGAGGCTCGGCGCCGTCGCGCGCGGAATGCCGACCATCCGGCGGCCGGAATAGACGAACTCCGTCCTGCCGGAGGACATGCTTGGCCGCGGCGAAACAAGACGGGTCGCGAGCGAGGAATCGAGCGGAAGGACCTGATGCGCCGCCAGCTCGGTCCAGAGCCGGTCCTGCATCTCGCGCAGCTTGCCGGGATTGGCCGCAGCCACGTCATTGGCCTGCGTCCAGTCCTTGGTCGTGTCGTAGAGCTCCCATTTGAAGGCGTTGGCGGGATCGGCGATCGCCGGACCGGACAGGTTCCAGGGATCGTTGAGCGGCGGCGTCGACAGCATCCAGCCGTCATGCCAGAGACCGCGCATGCCGAACATCTCGAAATACTGCGTGTGATGACGCGTCGGAGCGTCGGCATTGGCCTTGTCGAAGGTGTAGGCGAGGCTGGTGCCCTCGATCGGCTTCTGCGCCACGCCGTCGACCATGGCCGGCGCCGGAATGCCGGCGGCCTCCAGCAAGGTCGGCGCGATGTCGATGACGTGGGAGAACTGGTTGCGAATGCCGCCCTTGTCGGTGATCACCGCCGGCCACGAGATTGCCATGCCCTGTCGCGTACCACCGAAATAGGACGCAATCTGCTTGGTCCACTTGAACGGCGTATCGAAGGCCCACGACCACGGAACCGCCATATGCGGATAGGTCTGGTCGGAGCCCCACGCGTCGTACCACTTCATCTGGGCAGCGACCGGCAGGTCGACGCCGTTGAAGACGAGGCCCTCGTTCGGCGTGCCATGGAGCGAGCCTTCGGCCGAGGAACCGTTGTCGCCGCTGATATAGATGATCAGCGTGTTGTCGAGCTTGCCCATGTCCTGGACCGCCTGGATCACGCGGCCGATCTCATGATCGGTGTAAGCGAGATAGGCGGCATAGACCTCGGCCTGGCGGATATAGAGCTTCTTCTCGTCGTCGCCGAGCTGGTCCCAGTTCTTGAGCAGGCCATCCGGCCATGCCGTCAGCTGCGCCGACTGCGGGATGACGCCGAGCGCCTTCTGATTGGCAAAGATCGTATCCCGCAGCTTATTCCAGCCGCCGTCAAAGAGATGCATCGCATGGATCTTGTCGATCCATTCCGGCGTCGGATGATGCGGCGCATGCGTGCCGCCCGGGACGTAATAGAGGAAGAAGGGCAGGCTGGGATCGATGGAATTGAGCTCATCCATCCAGCCGATGGCATCGTCGGCCATGGCGGTGATGAGGTTCCATTTCGGATTGCCCTGGAACGGATAGATCTGCGTGGTGTTCAGGAAGAGGTTCGGCTGCCACTGGCTCGTATCGCCGCCGTTGAAGCCGTAATAATGCTCGAAGCCCATGCCGTTCGGCCACTGATCGAACGGGCCAGCCTGGCTCTGGGCGTAATCCGGGGTGTTGTGGTTCTTGCCGATCCAGGCGGTGCGATAGCCGTTCTCGAGCAGCATGCGCCCGATGGTGGCGTTTTCCGGCCCGATCGTGGCGTTATAGCCTGGGAAGCCGGTCGACTGCTCGGCGATGACGCCGAAGCCGACGGAATGATGGTTTCTGCCGGTGATCAGCGCCGCACGGGTCGGCGAGCACAGCGATGTCGAATGGAAATTGGTGTAGCGCAGGCCCGCATTGGCGATGCGGTCGAGCGAGGGCGTCGGAATCACGCCACCGAACGTGGACGGTGCTCCAAAGCCGACATCGTCAGTCATGATCAGCAGGATGTTCGGCGCGCCCTTCGGCGGCACGATCCGCGGCGCCCAGGCCGGCACGGACTGCAGGGCGTTGAGATCGATCCGTCCCGCAAAAGGCGCGGGCGGATTGGGCAGCACGCGACCATCCACCGTCGTCGTGGCATTCGGCGAACCTGGCGCGCCTGTGGTCTGCAAGGCTTCCGTCCGTCCGGCCGGAAGGCTGGCGCTGTCATCGGCAAACGCGGCAGGCGCGCAAGCGAGGACGACAGTGGCCATCGTCGTCAAGAAAAGCGAAATACGCATCTGATCCCCCGAAATCGGCTGCGAGCCGAACATGGGGCGAGCACCTCCAAGCGTTCCGACGTCCCTCGAGAAGCCGGAAAGCGCGTTTCGGTGCCCATCCCGGCTGCATCATAGCAGCGGGGCGGATGACAGGTTTGCCTTTTCGCGACAGCGCAATCGATGGCCAGCCGCGTCATCGAGCGGAGAGTCAGCCGGCCGCTGCAATGACGATGGCGGCGGCGCCGATCACCGCGAGGACCGCCAGAACGGCCCAGACGGGGACTTCATCCAGGAAACCGTGTGCATTGCGATCGGCCGGAGCGGCCATCCCGTCTGCCGCTTCGTCGAATCCTGCGGCGAGACGAGGCTGAAAGCGGCGCGGAGCCTGCATCGGCGACACCGCCGGATCAGCATTGTCCGCGAGCTGGGAGGCCCGACGCGGCGCCTGCCCGGACACGATCCGGACGGCGCGGCGATCCGCGACGGGCACGCGTTCACCGCAAGACGCCGTCATTGTCCTTGTCATCACCAGCATCTCGGACCTCCGTTCGACAGCTCCAGCGGCAAGCACCGCCGGTCCGCAAGCGATAGAGAAACGACTACGTGGGATTTTTTCCCACGACAAGCGGTTTCGTGTTTCGAAACGTGTCGCGAGCGTCGACGACCGGGCGGCCCGGCACCCGCCCACTGCGCACCCCCTGCGCGAGATGGGCCAAATCGATACCGGTCGGCGCAAGAAAGTATCGCCGGCGGGAAGATTGATCGTGGCCGACAGCGCCTCCCCCTCCTAGACTTCGCGTCTTGTCCCGCAACGCCATCAGAAGAGCGCTCCGGGTAGGGATGGAAAAATGACCAGACTGGACAGGACGATGACCGCCGTGGTCTGCCACGGCCCGCGCGACTATCGGGTCGAGCGCGTCGGCAAGCCCGAACCCGGCCCGCGCGAAATCGTCGTGCGTGTCGCCGCATGCGGTATCTGCGCCGGCGACTGCAAATGCTGGGCCGGCGCGCCGATGTTCTGGGGTGGCGACAACCCCTATGTGAAGCCGCCGGTCATCCCGGGCCATGAATTCTTCGGATATGTCGAGGCGCTCGGCGAGGGCGCAGGCGACTATCACGGCGTCGCCATCGGCGACATGGCGATCGCCGAGCAGATCGTGCCGTGCGACCGCTGCCGTTTCTGCCGTTCGGGGCAGTACTGGATGTGCGAGGTGCACAATATCTTCGGCTTCCAGCGCCAGGTCGCCGACGGCGGCATCGCCGAATACATGCTGTACCCAGCCACGGCGCGCGTGCACACGATCCCGGCCGCCATGCCGCTCGAAGACGCCGCGATCATCGAGCCGCTCGCCTGTGCCATCCATACCGTCAATCGCGGCGACATCCAGTTCGACGATGTCGTGGTCATCGCCGGTGCCGGACCACTCGGCCTGCTCATGACGCAGGCGGCACGGCTGAAGACGCCGAAGAAGCTCGTCGTCATCGACATGGTCGACGAACGCCTGGCGCTGGCACGAACCTACGGCGCCGACGTCACCATCAATCCCAGCCGCGAGGACGCCGATGCCATCGTGCGCGGACTGACCGATGGCTATGGCTGTGACGTCTACATAGAGAATACCGGCCATCCCTCGGGCGTCACCCAGGGGCTGAAACTGATCCGCAAGCTCGGCCGCTTCGTCGAATTCTCGGTGTTCGGCTCGGAGACGACTGCCGACTGGTCGATCATCGGCGACCGCAAGGAACTCGACATCCGCGGCGCCCATCTCGGCCCGTACTGCTATCCGGTCGCGATCGATCTGCTCTCGCGCGGTCTCGTCACCTCCAAAGGGATCGTGACCCACTCCTATGCGCTCGAAGACTGGGACGAGGCCCTGAAGATGGCGATCTCGCTCGACTCGATCAAAGTTCTGATGCGACCGGGGTATCGGGCCAACGAGTGAGCGGCGCCAGCCCGGCCCGAAAGCTGAGGATAGGATAATTTTAGGTCCAGTAATTAGTGAATGCCGATAGTGTGAATTCCTGTCGCGACGGCAACGCCCCGCGGCGGGCCAGGGAGAGTAAGGCGCCGGCTCGATAAAGCGCGACAACAAGCGCGGAGCCCGCCATTCGCCGAGGGAGGGTGATCATGGGTTTCGAGCGCCGAATCGTGCCTGACTTCGAGGTGATCGTTTGTGCCCCGGAGGAATCGTTCCGCTGGAACGTGCATGACTATCCGCACCATCTCGCCAAATGGCACTACCATCCAGAATTCGAGCTGCACCTGATCCAGGCGAGCGCCGGTGAGATGATGATCGGCGACTATGTCGGCGGTTTCGAGCCGGGCAGCCTGGTGCTCACGGGTCCGGGCGTGCCGCACAACTGGGTCAGCCGGCTTCAGCCCGGCGAGCGCGTCGTCAATCGCGACATGCTGATCCAGTTCAGCCCCGAATTCGCGGAAAAGGTCGCCGGACTTTGCCCTGAATTCGACGATGTCGGCGATCTCTTCGAGGACGCGACCCGCGGCATCGAATTCTCCGGCGCCACCGCCGAAGCCGGGCGCCGGCTCCTCCGCGCCATCGGCAATTCCCATGGCGCGCAGCGGCTGGTGCTGTTCCTCGAATTGATGACCGTGCTGGCGCGCAATCCGCGCGAGCGGCGCATCCTGTCGCGCGCTGCCCCCGGCCCCGGCCAACAGGTTCGCTCCTCGGAAAAGATCGAGACGGCGATCAACTTCATCCTCGAGAACTCGGGGCAGCCGATCCGCCTGACGCAGCTGTCGGCACTCTGCGGCATGGAGGCGACGGCCTTCTCCCGCTTCTTCAAGAAGCAGACCGGCCACACCTTCGCCCGCTACGTCAATCGCATGCGGGTTCACGCCGCCTGCACGCTGCTGGCGGATACCGACATGCCGATTACCGATATCTGCTTCGAGGTCGGCTTCAACAACATCGCCAATTTCAACCGACAATTCGTGAAGATCTGCGGCCGGTCGCCCTCTGCCTACCGCCGCGACGCGCGGCGGATCGGCGCCGCGCCCCGGCTCGATCACCCGATCGAGGCCCGCGTATAGTTTTGTTTCCGCCTTTGTTGGTGGGCGCTGCAAAATTGTACAGATGAGGTTTCGAATGCGCGTGGTGAGCTGGCAACCCGTCTTCTAGAGTCGATCCCGGGCGTGCGGCTTTCGGAATACCACCGAAGCTTGGGGGAAGCTCCGCCGCCCGATGAGGGGCTACAAGAGGGGCGCATTCCCTGATCTCAGGGAACAGAGACAACACGGACAACCGTTGCTGCGAAAGACGCATGACGCGTCGTTTTCGCGGAGGTTTGTCTTTGTCCGTCGCGCACCCGACATCCGAGGGAGGACTGGGAATGTCAGGTTTGAAGCGTATGCTGCTCGGCGCTGCTGTCGCCGGGCTCGTTGTCGGCGCCGGTCCGGCGCGGGCGGATTTCTGGTCGGACGCGGCCAAGGGCCTCGAAGGGACGACCATTCACGGCGTCTCCGAGAGCACGCCGCCGTCGAACTACGTCAAGGACGTGCTGGCGCCGCAATTCACCAAGGCGACCGGCATCAAGGTCGAGTTCGAGGCGACGTCCTGGGACCAGATGTACGACAAGGCGATCAAGGACATGGAGGCCAATACCGGCATCTATGACTTCGTCTATATCGAGCAGGATATCGTCTACTCGTATCTGTCGCGCAACTTCCTGGTCGACATCACCCAGTCGCTCGCCGACAAGCCCAACCTGAAGTCGCCGGACTTCGATCCGGCGATGTTCACGACCTTCGTCAATTACTTCAAGGGCGACAAGGGCGACATCTTCGGCGTTCCGATGGAGGCCTTCATCAAGGTCTATCTCTACCGGAAGGACCTGTTCGAGGACCAGAAGGCGAAGGACGCGTTCAAGGCCAAGTACGGCTATGACCTCGGCGTCGCCAAGACGCACAAGCAGTACAAGGACAATGCGGACTTCTTCACCGCCTGGGGCAAGGACAACGGGCTCGAGCTGTGGGGCTCCACCGTTCAGGCACATACCGGCCATCCGGCGTCCTGGTACGAGTTCTTCGAGAGCATCGCGCCGACCTTCGGCGTCTACAACTGGGGCATCGACGCCTCCAAGAACTACTCTGCCAGCGTCGCGAATGGCGGCTCGATGAACAGCCCCGAGGCCAAGAAGGCACTCGAATTCTGGCTGAGCCTGCTGCCGGATGCACCGCCGGAATCCACCGCCAGCACCTGGGATGAAGTCGCGGCGACCTTCGCCGCCGGCCGCGCCGCCCAGGGCATGGTCTATGGCGAGAACGCCGCCTGGATCGCCACCAACGACACCAAGTCGAAGGTCGTCGGAAAGGTCGGCGTCGCCCTGCCGCCGCTCGAGCCGGGCGTGCTCGAAGCTGCTGAATCCGGCAAGGGCTATATCGGCTATTACGACGGCGGCGCCTTCGGCATCCCGCACTCCTCCAAGAACAAGGACGCGGCGCTGCTGTTCCTCGAATATATCGCCCAGCCGTCGGTCCAGGCCGATTGGGCGGTCGCCGGCTCGCGCATCACCCATCAGGCGACCTATGACGATCCGAAGGTCATCGCGCAGGATGCCAAGACCGACGGCTACTACACGCTGATGAAGACTGACGGCCGCCTCTTCGCCGGCGCGCCGCCCTATCCGTTCCACGCCCAGGTTCGCGAGGCGACGGCACCCTTCTTCTATCAGGCGATCACCGGGGAACTCTCGGCTTCCGACGCCCTCGACCAGATGGCGGCTGCGGCAGAGAAGGAACTGACGAAGCTCGGCTACCGCAAGTAAGCCGGACACGGCCGGCGCGTCTCCCAAGGGAGGCGCGCCGCTCCTCGCGCGGACCGCCTCCCTGTCGGTCCGCGCCTTTTCCCGACCGGCCGTCTCAGGAGATCTGGCTCCATGCGCCCTCAATCCGTCGGCTGGCTTTTCCTGGCACCGACCCTCCTCATCCTGGCCGTGTTCGGCGTCATGCCGTTCATCTATGTGCTGGTGGTCTCGTTCTTCGACTGGAATTCCTTCGCCGCCGATCCGACGATGCGCTTCAGCGGCGTCCAGAACTACCGCGACCTGGTGTTCGACACTGGCTTCCTGATGTCGCTCTGGAACACGCTGAAATTCGGCGTCTTCGCGGTCGCGAGCGAGATCGTGCTCGGCTATTTCCTGGCCCAGCTCTTCATGCGCAACTTCCCGCTGAAGGGCTTCTTCCGCACCATCCACACGCTGCCGCTGATGATCGCGCCCGTCGCCGTCGGCGCCACCTGGCGGCTGATGACGGTGCCCGGCCTCGGCCCCATTCCGTATTATCTCGACCGCTGGTTCGGCTATGACTACCTGATCAGCCGCTATGCCGGGCAGGCCTTCTTCACCACCGTGGTAATGGACGTCTGGCACTGGACGCCGCTCGTCACGCTGACCCTGCTCGCCGCGCTCTCCTCGATGCCGAAGGAGCCGTTCGAGCAGGCACAGATCGACGGCGCCAACAAGCTGCAGACCTTCTGGTACGTGACGCTGCCGCTGCTGAAGCCGGCTATCCTCTCGGCGGTGTTCATCCGCCTGATGGATGCGATGCGCACCGTTGACGAGGTCTGGATGCTGACCGGCGGCGGACCGGCCGCGGCGACCCGCTATGTCGGCCTCTATATCTGGCGCGTCGTCTTCCCGAAGACCGACTACGGCTACGGCTCGGCGATGTCGCTGATCACCCTCTATCTCACCATCGTGATGTGCTGGCTGCTCTATGCCGGTCTCGTCGCCCGCCGCGATTTGAGGAAGCCCGAATGAAGCGCGATCGCAAAGGCCTGTCCCTGGCGTTCTGGCTCTTTTCCAGCCTGATCACGCTGTTCCCGATCTACTGGATGTTCTGCGTCTCGGCGAAGAGCCGCGTCGAGCTGTTCGGCGCGCCGACCTTCCTGATCCGTAGCTTCTTTTCCGAGAACTACTGGGCGACGCTGACCAATACGAGCTTCCAGGGCTACATGTTCAATTCGATCGTCATCGCGACATCGAACGCCCTGCTGGTGACGACGTTGTCGCTGTTCGCGACCTATGCCCTGTCGCGCTACAAGCTCTCCGGCAAGGAGAACATCTTCTTCTGGACGATCACCAACCGGATGGCGCCGCCAGCCGCCTTCCTGCTGCCGCTGTTCCTGCTCTACACGCAGGTCTTCGTCGTCGGTGACTGGAAGATGTTCGACACGCGGATCGGCCTCATCCTGCTTTATTGCGTGTTCAACCTGCCCTTTGCGATCTGGACCATGCGGGGCGTCGTCGACGCCATCCCGCAGGAGCTCGACGAAGCCGCCTTCGTCGACGGCGCGAGCACCTGGCAGGTGCTGATCCATGTCATCCTGCCGCTGGCGCGGCCGGGCCTCGCGGTTACCGCGATCCTAACCTGGGTGTTCGCCTGGAACGAGTATCTCTTCGCCGCGACGCTGACGAGCGTGCATGCCCGTACCATCACCACGGGCCTCGCCGAGTTCGTTACCGTCACCGGCACCAACTGGGGCCAGATGGCGGCGACCGCCATGCTGACGCTGATCCCGGCGATCGTTTTCCTCTCGCTGGTGCAGAAGCATATCGTCGCGGGCCTCACTTTCGGCGCAGTCAAGGGGTGAACCTAATGAGTGACGACGTCCCGATCCGCACCGCCCCGCGTCAGGGTTTCCTGCCGATCCACACCAACGGTTTCGACCGCGTGTTCATCTCGGTGGTCTGCTTCGTGGCGATCCATCTGTTCTGGATGCGCTTTCTCGAACAGGACATTTCGCTTTACGTGGCGACGGCGCTCTCGGTAGTGCTCGGAGCCTTTATCATCGCCCGCGGCTGAGCCCCCACCAGACGCAGCTGAACACGATCAACCGCAGCGGCCGGCGGACAACCCCGGCCGCGATTTTGGAGTGACGACCTTGCAGGCGCTCGTTCTCGAGGAAAAGAACCGCTTGTCGCTGCGCGACTTCCCGATCGAGGAAACGCTCGGTCCGCGCGATGTCCGCATCAAGCTGAAGACCGTCGGCATCTGCGGCAGCGACGTGCACTACTACACCCACGGCGCCATCGGGCCGTTCGTCGTGCGCGAGCCGATGATCCTCGGCCACGAGGCCTCCGGCGTCATCGAGGAAGTCGGCAGCGCCGTGACCGAACTCGCCGTCGGCGACCGTGTCTGCATGGAGCCGGGCATTCCCGATCCTGCCTCGCGCGCCGCCCGCCTCGGCCTCTACAATCTCGATCCGGCCGTTCGCTTCTGGGCGACGCCACCGGTGCACGGCGTGCTCCGTCCCTCCGTCGTCCATCCAGCCGATTTCACCTTCAAGCTGCCGGACAATGTCTCCTTCGCGGCCGGCGCCATGGTCGAGCCGCTCGCGGTCGGCGTGCATGGCGCGACCAAGGCGCAGGTGAAGCCCGGCGATGTCGCCATCGTCATAGGCGCCGGCCCGATCGGCCTCGTCACCGTGCTGGCCGCGCTCGCCGCCGGTTGCGCCCGCGTCATTGTCTCGGATGTCGACGACACCAAGCTGGCGATCGCGGAGAAGCTCGGCGCCGTCACGGCCGTCAATGTTGCGCGCACGCCGCTCGTCGAAGCCGTGAAGGCCGAGACCGCGGGCTGGGGCGCCGACATCGTCTTCGAATGCTCGGGCAATCCCCGCGCCGCTGGCGCCGTGTTCGAGCCGCTCTGCCCGGGCGGCAAGGTGGTGTTCATCGGCATCCCGCTCGAGCCCATCCCCTATGATGTCTCCGGGGGCCAGATCAAGGAAGTCCGGGTCGAGCACGTGTTCCGCTATGCGCATGTTTATCCGCGCTGCGTCGGCATGCTCGCTTCCGGCGCGATCGACGTTTCCTCGCTGATCACGCGCACCTTCCCCTTCGCCGAAAGCGTCGAAGCCTTCGAATATGCCGCGACGTCGCCGGCCGGGCAGGTCAAGATCCAGATCGAGATGCCCTGAGCGAGGAAGATCTGTTCGGGGAGGAGCGGATGTATCTGGAGAAACTGCGGCTTGATGGCCGCGTCGCCGTCGTCACCGGCGGTGGGCGCGGCATCGGCCTTGCCATCGCCGAGGCGCTGGCGGAAGCAGGCGCCCGTGTCGTCATCGCCGACATGGACGCCGACGTCGCCGCCTCGGGACAGGCGAGCCTCCTTGCCAAGGGGTTCGAGGTCGAGACCGTGACGCTCGACGTCACGAAGCCTGGCGACGTCACCGCGGCCGCCGATGCCCTGTTCGCCCGGCACGGCCGCATCGACATTCTCGTCGCCAATGCCGGCATCGCCCGCTCGGGCGTCGCGGCCGAGGACACGACCGACGAGCACTGGCTCAACGTCATCGACGTCAATCTCAACGGCGTCTTCTGGTGCAATCGCGCCTTCGGCCGGCACATGCTGGCGGCCGGCCGCGGCGCGATCGTGAATATCGGCTCGATGTCGGGCTTCATCGTCAACCGGCCGCAGAACCAGTCCTATTACAACGCGTCGAAGGCGGCGGTGCATCACCTGACCAAGTCGCTGGCGACCGAATGGGCGGCGCGCGGCGTCCGGGTCAATGCGGTGGCGCCGACCTATATCGAGACGCCGCTGATGAAGTTTGCCTATGACGTGCCGGGCATGGTCGAGGGCTGGCTCGGCGATACGCCGATGGGCCGGCTCGGACAGCCGCACGAGATCGCCTCGGTGGTGCATTTCCTCGCCTCCGACGCGGCAAGCCTCATGACCGGATCGATCGTCCAGGCCGATGCCGGCTTCACCTGCTGGTAGGGCCACGAAGGAGTTCACCATGGAATTCAGCGGCAAGAGCGTCATCGTCACCGGTGCCGGCAAGGGTATCGGGCGGGCGACCGCGAAAATGCTGGCGGCGCGCGGCGCCCATGTCATCGCGCTGTCCCGCTCGCAGGTCGATCTCGACGGGCTCGCGGAGGAGATCGGCTGCCAGGCGATCGCCGTCGACCTCGCCGATGCCGATGCGACGCGCCGGGCCGCGCTCGAAGCGGTGCCGGCCGACCTTCTCGTCAACTGCGCCGGCACCACGGCGCTCGACAGCTTCCTCGACGTGACTGCCGAGACCTTCGACTGGATCTATGCGGTGAACACGCGCGCGCCGATGATCGTGGCGCAGGAATATGCCCGAGACCGCGTCGCCAAGGGCCTGCCCGGCGCAATCGTCAACGTCTCGTCGATGGCATCGTTCTTCGGCATTCCGGATCATGCCGCCTACTGCGCCTCGAAAGGCGCGCTCGACGCGCTGACCCGCGTGATGGCGAACGAACTCGGCCGCCACGGCATCCGGGTCAACGCCGTCAATCCGACGGTGACGCTGACGCCGATGGCCGTGAAGGCCTGGAGCGATCCGGTGAAGTCGGGCGGCATGCTGGCGCGCATTCCTGTCGGCCATTTCGCCGATCCCGACGAGGTCGCCGAGGTGATCTTGTTCCTGCTCACCGACCGCGCCTCGATGATGAACGGCGTCGCGATGCCGGTCGACGGCGGCTTCATGGTGACGTGAGGCGAGGTCGGGGCGGGAACCCTTCGCCGGCAGCTCCGTTGCCAAGCCAGACGGTCGCGCGTCAACCGGACGTGGCGGCAGAGGGAACAGGGCGGTTTTTCCGGTTTCTTGCCCTGGCCAACGAAACGGCAGCCGAGCCCTTGTCCCGCCCGCGACCGTCGAAATCTTTCCTGCCCCTTGCAACAGTGTAACGGCATTTCCGGCGTCGCCGGCTTCTACAGCCGAGGACGGCGCGAACCATCGGGCTACCCGCCATCGACTTCATCGCCGCCGATGCTATGACTTCGGGCGAAGCTTGATCGTTTGCTGAAAGCGCCGCCCTTGGACAGGACCTTCCTCACGCTCGACGCCGCCGAGAGCCATGCGGCCGTGCGTTCGCTGGCGTCGCCGGCGCGGATCGAGATCCTGCGCCTCCTGCATGCGCGCGGGCCGATGAACGTCAACGAGATCAGCGCGGCGCTCTCACTGCCGCAATCGACGGTCGCGACCGGCATCCAGATTCTCGAGGAAGCCGAACTGATCGACACGCGCACCGTGAAGGCGAAGAAGGGTCACCAGAAGATCTGCTCCGCCCGCTATGACGAGATCGTCATCCGCTTCGACGGCGCGGCGAAGCCGCAGGGCGACGCGGCGATCGAGGTCTCGATGCCGATCGGGCTCTATACGAGCTGCGCCGTCGAGGCGCCGTGCGGGCTGTGTTCCCGCGAGGGCGTGATCGGCATGCTCGACGTGCCGAATTTCTTCCTCGATCCGAGCCGCATGCAGGCGAGCCTGATCTGGTTCGGGCGCGGCTATGTCGAATACAAGTTTCCGAACAACGCCAAGCTGCTCGACGAGCGGATCAGCGCCGTCGAATTCTCGATGGAGCTCTCGTCCGAGGTTCCTGGCACCAATGCGGACTGGCCGTCGGATATCACGCTCTGGGTCAATACGGTCGCCGTCGGCACCTGGACCTCGCCGGGCGACTATGGCGACAAGCGCGGCCTCCTGACGCCGCGCTGGTGGAAACTCGAAGGCTCGCAATATGGCCGGCTGACGAACTGGGTCATCTCCGAGCACGGCACGTTCATCGACGAAATCAAGATTTCTGATATCACAATCGCTGACCTCGAACTCGATCGGCATCGCTCGATCCGCCTTCGGATCGGCATTGCCGACGACGCGCGGCATCCCGGCGGAATCAACATTTTCGGCCGCGGTTTCGGCAATCACGACCAAGATATCATCATGCGGCTGCATCGCGCGCCGCTGTAGTCGCGACACCGCAGCGCTGGCGATCGCGGTCGCTCGCGGTTGACACGGCGAGCGTCGTGGCCCATGATTTGGGTTATGTATCGGAATTAATGATACAAAAATCCAGGAAACGCAGAGCGAGGTTTGCCCGTGAAAGCGAACGTGATCGTCCACAAGGACTTCGCGATCTCAGCGATTGACGATCGTGTCTACAGCTCGTTCCTCGAGCATCTCGGGCGCGCCATCTATACCGGCATCTATGAGCCGGGCCACCCGACCGCCGACGCCGACGGCTTCCGCGGCGATGTGATCGACCTCGTCCGCGCGGTGAAGACGCCGTATGTGCGCTATCCCGGCGGCAATTTCGTCTCGGCCTATAACTGGGAAGACGGCATCGGCCCGCGCGAGGACCGCCCGGTGCGCCTCGACCTCGCCTGGCGCACGCGCGACGACAACCGGATCGGCGTCAACGAATTCGTCGACTGGTGCAAGAAGGCCGATACCAAGCCGATGCTCGCGGTCAATCTCGGCTCGCGCGGCCTCGATGCGGCGCGCAATTTCGTCGAATACTGCAACCATCCGGGCGGCTCCTACTGGAGCGACCTGCGCCGCAAGCATGGCTGGAGCGATCCGCACAACGTCAAGCTCTGGTGCCTCGGCAACGAGATGGACGGCCCCTGGCAGGTCGGTCACAAGACCGCCGAGGAATATGGCCGCCTCGCCAATGAAACCGCCAAGGCGATGCGCCTGTTCGACAAGTCGCTGGAGCTGATCGTCTGCGGCTCCTCGAACTCGGACATGCCGACCTATCCCGATTGGGAAGCGACGGTGCTCGATCATACCTATGACTCGATCGATCACATCTCGCTGCACATGTATTTCGCCAATCACGAGCACGACACGCTCGCCTATCTGGCGAAGGCCGAGAAGCTCGACCGCTACATCAACACGATCGGCGGCGTGATCGACTTCATCAAGGCCAAGAAGCGCTCGAAGAAGGACGTCAAGATCTCCTTCGACGAATGGAACGTCTGGTATCACAGCCGCGAGCAGGACAAGAAGATCCTGCAGGGCGATGCCTGGCCGGATGCGCCGCATCTGCTCGAAGACATGTATAATTTCGAGGACGTGCTGCAGGTTGGCGGCATCCTCAACACCTTCATCCGCCGCGCCGATCGCGTGAAGATCGCCTGCATCGCGCAGCTCGTGAACGTCATCGCGCCGATCATGACGGAAGAAGGCGGGCCGGCCTGGAAGCAGACGATCTATTATCCCTTCCTCTACGCCTCGCTCTATGGTCGCGGCACGGCACTCCGCGCTGTCGTCGACGGACCGAGCTATGACAGCGCCGAAGGCGACGACATCCCCTATCTCGACGTTACCGCGGTGCTCTCGGCAGCCGGCGACGAAGTGACCTTCTTCGTCGTCAACCGCCACCTGACCGAGACCCTGGACGTCGCAGCGACTCTGGAGGGCTTCAAGGAGGCGAGCCTCGTCGAACATATCCAGATGACTCATCCGGATCTTCGCGCCATCAACACCGCCGCCAATCCGGACAATGTCGTGCCGAAGACGGTGTCGGGCACGCTGGTCGAGGACGGCACGCTGCGCTCCAAGGTGCCGCCGCTCTCCTACAACGTCATCCGCATCGCCGTCTGAGGCTTCCGCCGGCGACGCCTTGCCATCGAAGGACGGGGCCGCTTCGGCCCCGTCTGCCCCTAACGGGCCCCTCGCCGTCCGGACAGGCTCGGCGCCTTCGCCACGCCGTTATGGCTGGCCGAGTTCCGAGAGGGCCGTCCGCATAGCGGCGCTCGGAACCTTGATCAGGCCACTATAGGGCTGGTCCATCTCGAGGATCAGGAAGATCGACCCGGCGACCGAGAGAGCCGCGACACAGAGCGCAACGATCACGCTGAGATTGGCCGGCGCAAACAACCCGAAGCTCACGAAGATGATCATCAGCCAGAAGACCACGATAGCCAGGAACGGCCATTGGATACTGGTTCCGGCCTGCTCCAGCAGCGTCCAGCGCGCGGCGGCGATCGAGTTGGTGATCTGAAGGGCGTTCGACTGCAGCCAGCGCTGGCCGTCCGTCTTCGGTGCGAGCGACAGGACCAGCTTCTGCACCGCCTCGATGCTGGAGCCGGACGTCATTCGATCGATTACCACATCGCCCGTGCTCTCGTGGGGCCAGACTTCCCTGATGCGCGCCGTGAGAACGGCCTTCAGTGTGGCGCGGATCTCCTGGGTCTCGGGACCATACTCCGCCAGGGTGCGGTCGAGCAGGACGACCTGGGCCGCGGCGGCGCGCACCTCGGTCTGCTTTTCGGACAATCCGCCATTGGCGGCTGCCGTCAGGAGACCCAGTACCAGGGCCGTGAGCGTCGCGATCATCGCCATGGCGACCTTGATTGCGTCGCGCGCATCCGGACTGAGATGTTCTTCCGGCAGCACCTTGCGCAACAGGATGCCGAGGAGCGTGCCGCCGAATACCAAGGCGAAAGCAATCAACCCGATCAGCGCAGCACTCATCATTCCTCCTTCGCCCATGACATCGCATGGCGTTCGCCCGGTGCTTTGGCGATGTCGAGCGGAGAGATCAACTGAAATCAGAGCGACGAAGCCGCATCGAGCCGATGATCAGGCTTACCGACCCCAGACGACCGCATTTTCGTGTCGCTTGATGATGTGCTTCAGATCCTCGAAAGCGGCGGTCACGTGGCTCGCGAAGCGCTCGGCCGCCGGCGAGCGTGGCGCTCCGACCCGTCGCAGGATGCCGAGCGAGCGGTTCGGCTGCGGGATCTCGTAGGGCAGCACCGTGACGCGGTTTTCCTTGCGCTGGGCAAAGACAACGGAAAAGGGCAGCACGGCGAGCGCGTCGGTCTCGGCGAGATAGTTGATGACGCTCATCAGCGATCCGCCGGAATAGCGGATGTTCAAATCGGACATGCCGATGCTCATCAGGATCATCTGCAGGTCCGACATCAGCGGCGAGCCGGGCAGCGGCGCCACCCAGGGAAAGCTGGTCAAATCGCGCGCGCGGAGCCGACGGTTGCGCAGCAACGGATGCGCCGGGCGGCAGGCGACGATGTTGCGGCCGGGCAGGATCTGCGTGAACTCGAAGCCAGGCCCGAGATCGAGCACGCCGATCGGCACGATGCCGAGATCGATCTGGTTGCCCTCGAGCGCCCCGACCATTTCCGGCAGGTTCAGATAGCTCTGCTGGATCGTGACCTCCGGCTCGATGGTCTGGAACTCGCCGATCATCCGGCTGATCATCGCATCCATGAAGAACGGCACGCCGCCGACGCGCACGACGCCCTTCGTGCCCTTCATGAAGCCCTGCACGGCATCCGAAGCCTGCCGCGAGGCGATGATGATGGCGCGGCCCTGCGCCGCCAGTTGCGCACCGAGCGGCGTCGCCTGCAGCGGACGGCGACCCTTGACGAACAGCGCCTCGCCGATCCGCGCCTCCAGCATGGCGAGAGACCGGCTGACGGCCGGTTGGGTCAGCCCCAAGGTCGCCGCGCCCTCCGACACGCCGCCGGCATCGAGCACGGCGGCGAGCTGCATCAGGTGGCGCTCGTTCAACTTCATAGCACTTTGCTATACAAGCCCACCCACAACTGATCAAGCAGCGCCCGGAGCCGTGCTATCCCCAAAGGCAAGGGGAAGGGAGGCCCCGGACGATGGACGGCCAGCATGACGGCCAGTCGGGGAGCTCATCCCCCGGACAGGTGTCGGCGCAGGCGCGCGACTTCTCGCGCCGCCTCGCAGCGCTCGGCCCGTCCCGTCTCGCCGAGGCGGCTGAAGCCGGCGTCGCCGGTCTGCATGCACTGGTCGCGGCGCTGCGGCCGACCGCCGACGAGTTTCGTCTCGCGATCGACTTCCTGACCGAGGTCGGGCACTACGCCGATGCGCGGCGTCAGGAGTGGGTGCTGTTCGCCGATGTTCTCGGCGTGTCCTCGCTGATCGAGGACCAGAACAGCTGCCGGCCGAAGGGCGCGACGCCCAACACGGTGGCCGGCCCCTTCTACCGCGCCGATGCGCCGGATCTGCCGCTCGGCGCCAACATCTCGCGCGACGACCAGGGCGAGCGGCTCGACGTCACCGGGCGGATCGTCGGCCTCGACCGCGAGGGTGTCCGCAACGCCGCGGTCGAGGTCTGGCAGGCGAATGGCGAAGGGCTCTATGAAAACCAGGATCCCGACCTGCAGCCGGAGTTCAATCTGCGCGGCCGCTTCATCGCCGATCCGCAGGGCCGGTTCCATTTCGTGACCGTGAAGCCGAAGGGCTACACGCTGCCGTCCGACGGACCGGTCGGCCACCTGATGACGGCGCTCGGCCTCGGTCTCGACCGGCCGGCGCATCTCCATTTCCGCGTCTCGGCCGAAGGCTTCGAGACGCTCACGACCCATATCTTCGACCGCGCCGATCCTGCGATCGGCCGGGATGCGATCTTCGGGGTCAAACCCGAACTGATGGCTGAATTCCGCATGCTTCCCCCGGTCGGAGGACGCCGGAGGCATGCGCTCGATCTTACCCTCGTGCTCTGCCCTCGCGGGCGGGGCAATACCGAACAGTCTGGGAGGACATGACCTTGGCCAAAGTCAGCGGCTACCACCATCTCACGATGTCGACCGACGGCGCGCAGGAGGACTTCGATTTCTACACCAAGGCGCTCGGCCTGCATTCGGTCAAGCGCACCGTCCTGTTCGATGGCGTGATCCCCGTCTACCATCTCTATTACGGCTCGCCGGACGGCGACGCCTCCACGATCATCACGACCTTCCCGTTCAGGAAGCCCGGCGTTTTCGGCCGGCGCGGCACCAACCAGTCGCGCACGATCATGCAGGCGATCCCGAAGGGCGCCGCCGATTTCTGGGTCGACAGGCTGAACGGCCGCGGCATCGCCGCGACGAAGATCACGCGGTTCGGCGCCGATCGCGTCGTCTTTGCCCATCCCTGCGGCATCCCGCACGAGCTCGTCGAGAGCGACAGCGACCCGCGCCAGCCGATCACCAACGCCTCGCAGGGCATCGGCGCGGCGCACGGCATCAAGGGCATCTATGGCAGCGTCATCGCCGTGACCGACCGCACCGCGATGGATGATTTCCTCACCATCGCGCTGCCGCTGGAAAAGGAAGCCGACACGCATGAGGGGCTGGTCTACCGCGTCCCCGATGCCGGCGGTGTCAACCAACGCGTCGAGGTGATCGTCGATCGCGACAGCGCACAGGGCACCTGGACACTGGCCGGCGGCACGATCCACCACCTCGCGCTCAACACGGGCAACGAGGAGAACCAGCTGGCGCTCCGGGCGCATATCGAGGGCCTCGGCTTCACCGACATCTCCGAGCAAAAGGACCGCAACTACTTCAAGTCCTGCTATGTCCGCTCGCCGGGCGGCGCGCTGTTCGAGCTCGCCTGGACGACGCCGGAAGGCTGGGCCAAGGACGAGCCTCCGGGCCAAATCGGCAAGACGCTGGTGTTCCCGCCGTGGTTCAAGGACCGCGAGAACGAGCTCCGCGCCGGCCTCGAAGAGGCGTCTTTCGTATGAACGAAGGCGGTGGACCCGTTCGAGTGGGACCGCGCGGTCGGGCGGCGAAGGCGATCTGCGTCTTCGTCCATGGCCGCGGCCAGTCGCCGGAAGACATGCAGGCGCATGTGATGACGCGGCTTGCCGCGCCGGACGTCGCCTTCATGCTGCCGCGCGCTCCGACCGGCGCATGGTGGACGGCGCGTGCCGTCGACCCGCTGACGCCGGTCGCCCGCGCCGAACTCGCCGCCGCCCTCGATCATCTCGCCGCCGCCCTCGCGGCGATCCGGTCCGAACTGCCGGGACTGCCGCTGCTGCTCGCCGGCTTCTCGCAGGGGGCCTGTCTGGCGCTCGAATATGGCTTTGCCGGCCTGCCGCCGCCGGATGCGCTCGCAGCGCTGACCGGGTGCCGCGTGGGGGTTGCTGCCGACGGCCGCAGCGAGGCGATGCCAGCGGGCATTCCGGTCTATCTCACGGCCGGCGATGCCGACCCCTGGATACCCGTGGCGGCCTTCGCGGATGCGGCCGGCGCGCTCGGCCGCGGCGGTGCGCGGCTTCGGGCCGATGTCTTCCCAGGCCGCGGCCACGAGGTCGCCGATGCGGAGATCGCCATGCTCGGCGCGATCCTCGGTGACCTCGCCGCCGGGCGTCCCCCGCGCATGGAGGCGCCACGATGATGGAGAGCTTCGTCTTTCCGGGTCTCACGACCCGCGTCCTGTTCGGCTCAGGCACGATGAACGAGGCCGGCGCAGAGGTGAGCCGCCTCGGCCACTCCAAGGCGCTGGTGCTGGCGACGCCGCATCAGAAGACCGATGCGGAGCTGCTCGCCGAGCGACTCGGCCCGCTGTCGGCCGGTGTCTTCGCCGGCGCCGTGATGCATACGCCGGTTGAGGTGACCGACACGGCCGTCGCGGCCTATCACGCCAGCGGCGCCACGGCGGTCGTGAGCCTCGGCGGCGGCTCGACGACGGGGCTCGGCAAGGCGATCGCGCTTCGCACCGGTGCCGACCAGGTGGTCATCCCGACGACTTATGCCGGCTCGGAGATGACCGACATCCTCGGCGAGACGGCGGCCGGGGAGAAGACGACGCGGCGCTCGCCGGATATCCGGCCGGAGACCGTGATCTATGATGTCGACCTGACGCTGTCGCTGCCGGTCGGACTCACCGTGACCTCGGCGATGAACGCGATCGCGCATGCGATGGAGGCGTTCTATGCGCCCGACCGCAATCCGGTGATCGTGCTGATGGCGACCGACGCCATGACGGCGTTCCGCGACGGAATCCCGCGGCTGCTCGAGGACCCGCATGATCGCGCGGCGCGGGCCAAGGCGCTCTATGCCGCCTGGTGCTGCTCGACGGCGCTCGGCTATGTCCAGATGGCGCTGCATCACAAGCTGGCGCATGTCTTCGGCGGCTCGTTCGATACACCGCATGCCGAGACCCACGCCATCCTGCTGCCCTACACGACCGCCTTCAACGAAGAGGCGGTCGGCGATCTGCTGGCCCCGATCACGGCCGCCTTTGGCGGCGGCTCGGCCGGCGGCGGGCTCTGGGATTTCGCCCGGCGCGTCGGCGCGCCGCAGAGCCTCAAGGACATCGGCATCAGCGAGGCCGATCTCGATCGCGCAACGGCGATCGCGGTCCGGAATGCCTATGCCAATCCAAGGCCCATCGACCCGGGATCGATCCGGGACCTGCTCCAGGCGGCGTGGGAGGGACGCCGCCCCGGAGATTGAAAAAACCAAGAGGGAGGAAACCATGACCGCAAGACGCACTCTGTTCTCACGACGCAGCTTCCTGAAGGCATCGGCCGCGACCGGGCTGACGCTGGCCGGCTCCGGCCTCGCCGCGCCCGCCATCGCCGCCGGCGCCAAGATCCGCCTCGGCTATGTTTCGCCGCAGACGGGACCGCTCGCAGGCTTCGCCGAGAGCGACGCCTACAACATCAAGGCGTTCCTCGATTCCGAGGCCGGCAAGAATTTCGAGGTCATCGTCAAGGACAGCCAGTCCAACCCGAACCGCGCCGCCGAAGTGGCGAAGTCGCTGATCGTCGACGACGAGATCAATCTCATGCTCGTCGGTTCGACGCCGGAAAACACCAATCCGGTCGCGACGACCTGCGAAGCCGAGGGCGTTCCGGTGATCTCGACCATGGCGCCGTGGCAGCCATGGTTCATCGGCCAGCAGGGCAATCCCGGCGACCCCGCCTCGTGGAAGCCGTTCAAGTTCGCCTATCACTATTTCTGGGGTCTCGAAGACATCATCGCGGTCTACACCGCGATGTGGAAGCAGCTCGACACCAATGGCAAGGTCGGCGGCCTCTTCCCGAACGATGCCGACGGCAATGCCTGGGGCGATCCGAAGAACGGCCTCAAGCCCGGCCTCGAGGCGGCCGGCTTCACGCTGACCGATCCCGGCCGCTACCAGAACCTGTCGGACGACTTCACCGCTCAGGTCAACGCGTTCAAGGCGGCGAATGCCGAGATCGTTACTGGCGTGGTGATCCCGCCCGATTTCACCACCTTCTGGAACCAGGCCCGCCAGCAGGGCTTCAAGCCGAAGGCCGTGACGGTCGCCAAGGCGATCCTGTTCCCGCAATCGGTCGAGACGCTCGGCGCTGCCGGCAACAATCTCTCCTCCGAAGTCTGGTGGTCGGCCTCGCATCCGTTCAAGTCGACCCTGACGGGCCAGTCCTCGGCCGAGCTCGCCGCCGACTTCACCGCCAAGACCAAGCGCCCCTGGACCCAGCCGATCGGCTTCGTCCATTCGCTGTTCGAGGTCGCGGCGAATGTCATGGGCCGTGTCTCCGATCCTGCCGACGCCGAGGCGATCGCCGCCGCCATCGCCGCCACCGACATGACTACCGTCGTCGGCAAGGTCGCCTGGAACGGCGCAGGCCTGCCGCCCTTCGCCGCGAAGAATGTCTGCAAGACGCCGCTGGTCGGTGGCCAGTGGCGCCGGAAGGCCGACGGCACGTTCGATCTGCTGATCGTCGAGAACGGGCATGCGCCGGAGATTCCGGCGACCGGCAAGATGGAAGCGCTGTCCTGACACGTCTGGGGGCGGCGCTGCCGCCCCCTCACCCGCAAGAACGAGTGGCCGCGATGACGATGATCCTCACGCTCGACAATGTCTCGAAATCCTTCGGCGCGCTGAAGGTGACCGACGGCGTCAGCGTTGCCGTTCCGCGCGGCGAGGCGCTCGGCATCATCGGGCCGAACGGTGCCGGGAAGTCGACGCTGTTCAACCTCATTACCGGCAATCTGCTCGCCAATTCCGGCCGGATCGAATTTCTCGGCCGCGACGTCAGTCGTGCGCCGGCCATGGAACGGGTGCGGATGGGAATCGGCCGGTCGTTCCAGATCCCGCAGCCTTTCGAGGGGCTGACGGTATTCGAGAATCTCCTGACCGCCGCCGCCTTCGGGCGCGGCGGGCGTGAGGCCGACATGGTCGAGGATTGCGCGCGCATTCTCGAGGAGACGGAACTGCTGAAGAAGGCGAACATCGTCGCCGGCACGCTCTCGCTGCTCGATCGCAAGCGGCTGGAACTCGCTCGCGCCATGGCGACGGGCCCCGAATTGCTGCTGCTCGACGAGATCGCCGGCGGATTGACGGAAGGCGAGTGCAAGGCGCTGGTCGCCACGATCCGCGGCATCCATGCGAAGGGCACGACGATCATCTGGATCGAGCATGTGCTGCACGCGCTGACCTCTGTCGTCGAGCGGTTGCTGGTGCTCGATTTCGGCCGCGTCATCGGCATCGGCGAGCCCAATGCGATCATGGCCTCGAAAGAGGTGCGCGAAATCTATCTGGGGCTCGAGGTCTGATGCTGGAGACCCGCGCCCTCACCGCCGGCTACGGCCAGTTCCGCGCCTTGTTCGGCGTCGATGTCACGATCGCCGCCGGCGAATGCGTCGCGATCATCGGCGCGAATGGCGCCGGCAAATCGACCTTGATGCGCTCGATCACCGGTGTCATTCGCAACGAGCCCGGCATGGTCGTGCATCGCGGCGAACCGATCGGCGCTCTCTCCTCGGCCGAGGTGATGAAGCGCGGCATAGCGATGGTGCCGGAGGGGCGGCGCCTCTTCCCCTCCCTCAGCGTCGAGGAGAACCTCTTGATCGGCGGCCAGATGCGCAAGGCTCCCGGCCCCTGGAGCCTCGATGCCGTCTATGACCTCTTCCCGATCCTTCGCGAACGGCGCAAGAGCCCTGGCACGGCGCTCTCCGGCGGCCAGCAGCAGATGGTGGCGATCGGCCGGGCGCTGATGTCGAACCCGGAGCTGCTGCTCTGCGACGAGATCAGCCTCGGCCTCGCGCCGGTCGTCATCCGCGACATCTATGCGGCGCTGCCCAAGATCCGCGCCGGCGGCGTCGCGATCGTCGTCGTCGAGCAGGACATCGGCAAGGCGCTCAGCGTCGCGGATCGCATCTACTGCATGATGGAGGGCCGCGTCACGCTCACCGCCCGTGCTGCGGAGGTGACACGGCAGCAGATCCACGCGGCCTATTTCGGCGAGGCCGCATGACCCTTTCCCCGCGCTTCCGCCAGGCCGCGACCGTCCTTTGCCGCCTTATCAACGGGAGCAGGCGATGATCTGGCTCGACACGCTCGTGCAGGGAATCCTGCTCGGCGGGCTCTATGCGCTGTTCGCTGCAGGCCTCAGCCTCGTCTTCGGCATCATGCGGCTGGTCAATCTCGCCCATGGCGACCTGATCGTCTTCGCCGCCTATCTCATCCTGATAGCCGTGACGATGCTCGGCCTGTCGCCGTTCCTTGCGGTCCTGCTCGCGGCGCCGGTCATGTTCGGCCTCGGCTGGCTGCTGCAGACGGCCGTGCTCAACCGTGTGCTCGGCAAGGACATCCTGCCGCCGCTGCTCGTGACCTTCGGCCTCTCCGTCGCGCTGCAGAACGGCCTGCTCGAGGCCTTCTCCGCCGATAGCCGCCGCATTCCGGCCGGCCTGCTCGAAGGCGCTTCGCTCAATCTCGGCATCGTCACGGTCGGCGTGATGCCGCTGATGACTTTCGCAACCGCGATCGCTGTCATCGTCGCGCTCAACGCGATCTTCTACCACACCGCACTCGGCCGGGCGTTCCGGGCAACCTCGGACGATGCGGTGACGGCCGGTCTTATGGGCATCGAGCCGAAGCGCGTTTTCGCGATTGCCACCGGCATCGCCATGGTCGTGGTCACGGTTGCCGCGCTCTATCTCGGCATGCGGGCCAATTTCGATCCGTCGATTGGCCCGGCGCGGCTGATCTATGCCTTCGAGGCCGTGATCATCGGCGGGCTTGGCAGCCTCTGGGGCACGCTCGCCGGCGGCATCATCATCGGCGTGGCGCAGACCTTCGGCGCCGCGATCAATCCGGAATGGCAGATCCTCGCCGGCCACCTCGCCTTCCTCGCCGTCATGCTGCTGAAGCCGCGCGGCCTCTTCCCGCGCGCGTTCGACTGAGGAGAGCGGCATGTACAGGATGACCACCCGCACAAGGGCCGGCACGATCGCGGCGATCACCGCGGCTGTCCTCATCGTCGCCGGCCTCGCTTTGCCAGCCGCGCTGCCGCGCAGCGTCATCCAGGATCTCTTCTTCATCCTGACCATGCTGACGCTGGCACAGGTCTGGAACATGCTCGCCGGCTATGGCGGCCTCGTTTCGGTCGGCCAGCAGGCGTTCGTCGGCATCGGCGCCTATGCGATGTTCGCCGGCGTCATCCTTCTCGGCTGGAACCCGCTGCTCGCCATCCCGCTCGGCGCCCTCGCGGCACTCGTGCTCGCCGTGCCGACGGCCTATTTCGCCTTCCGCCTGCAGGGCGCCTATTTCGCCATCGGCACCTGGGTGATGGCCGAGGTGACGCGGCTCATGATCGCGCAATGGAAGACGCTTGGCGGCGGCACCGGCACCTCGCTGCCGCGCGAGGCGACCAGCGCGATCCTCGGCACCGGATGGATCAAGACGCTGTTCGGCGTGCGCGATGCCGCGGCGCGCGACATCCTCGCCTATTGGCTGGCGCTGCTGCTGGTTGTCGCCGTCACCGGCGGGATCTACTGGCTGCTTCGAAGCCGGCTCGGACTGGCGCTGGCGGCCGTGCGCGACAATGTCGAGGCGGCCCGCTCGGTCGGCGTCGATTCCGGGCGGCTCAAATGGGCGGTGTTCCTGATCGCCGCTGCGGCGACGGGGCTCACCGGCGCGCTCATCTTCCTGCAGACCGCGCGCATCTCGCCGGACGCTGCCTTCGCCGTCACCGACTGGACGGCCTATGTCATCTTCATCGTCGTCATCGGCGGCATCGGCACCATCGAAGGCCCGATCCTCGGCGTGCTCGTCTTCTTCGCCTTGCGCTCGGCGCTCGCCGACTATGGCAGCTGGTATCTGATGACGCTCGGCGTCATCGCCATCGCCGTGATGCTGTTTGCCCCCAAGGGCTTGTGGGGCCTCGTTTCCAGCCGTTTCGGGCTGCACCTGTTCCCGGTCCGCCGCAGGCTGACCGGTCCGAAGATCGAGGGAGGATTGTGATGGCGGATATCGAAACCGACGTGCTGATCATCGGCACGGGACCGGCGGGCTCGGCCACGGCGGCCCATCTCGCCAGCAGCGGCGTCGCCAACATGGTGATCAACCGCTATCGCTGGCTCGCCAACACGCCGCGCGCACACATCACCAACCAGCGCGCCATGGAGGTCCTGCGCGATCTCGGGCCCGAGGTGGAAGCCGAGGCGGTGATGCATGCCTCGCCGCAGGAATTGATGGGCGAGAACGTCTTCTGCGAAAGCCTCGCCGGGGAGGAGATCGGCCGCATGAAGAGCTGGGGCACCCACCCGCTCTCGATGGCCGAGCATCTCACGTCCTCGCCCTCATCCATGAACGACCTGCCCCAGACCTTCATGGAGCCGATCCTGTTCAAGGCCGCCTGCTCGCGCGGCACGCAGGCGCGGATGAGCACCGAATATCTGAGCCACGTCCAGGATGCCGACGGCGTCACCACCACCTGCCGCGACCGCCTGTCGGGCAAGACGTTCACCGTCCGCTCGAAATTCCTCGTCGGCGCCGATGGCGGCAATTCGGCGGTGGCCGAGCATCTCGGCCTGCCCTTCGAAGGAAAGATGGGCGTCGGCGGCTCGATGAACATCCTGTTCCGCGCCGATCTCTCCAAATATGTCGCCCACCGGCCGAGCGTCCTTTACTGGGTCATGCAGCCCGGCGCCGATGTCGGCGGGATCGGCATGGGCCTCGTGCGCATGGTTCGGCCGTGGAACGAGTGGCTGATCGTCTGGGGCTACGACATCAATCAGCCGCCGCCGGAGGTGACGCCGGAACTGGCGACCGAGGTCGCGCGGCAGCTCGTCGGCGATCCCGCGCTCGAGATCGAACTCCTCGGCGCCAATACCTGGACGGTGAACAACTGCTTCGCGACCAACCTCCAGAAGGGCCGCGTCTTCATCATGGGCGATGCGGCCCATCGCCATCCGCCGTCGAACGGCCTCGGCTCGAACACGTCGATCCAGGATGGCTTCAACCTCGCCTGGAAGCTCGCCAAGGTGGTCAAGGGCCAGGCCGGCCTCGGCTTGCTCGACAGCTACACGGCCGAACGCGCGCCGATCGCACGCCAGATCGTGACGCGCGCCAACCAGTCGATCGCCGAATTCGGGCCGATCTTCGAGGCGCTCGGCATGGATGGCGGCGTCGACCACGAGAAGATCCAGCGCAACATGGAAGCGCGCTGCGACGCGACGCCGGCCGCCGAGGCCCAACGCGAGGCGCTCCGGCAGGCGATCGCGTTCAAGAAATACGAATTCGACTGCCACGGCGTCGAGATGAACCAGCGCTATGCATCAGGTGCCGTGGTCACCGACGGGCAGGCCGAGCCGGCCTTCGCGAAGGACCGTGAGCTGCATTACGCGCCGACCACCTGGCCGGGCGCCCGGCTGCCGCATGTCTGGGTGTTCGACCGCGCCGGCAAGAGGGTGTCGACGCTCGATCTCTGCGGCCGGGGCGAATTCACGCTGCTGACGGGCATCGGCGGCGAGGCCTGGGTCGCGGCGGCGGAGACGGTCGGCGCCGAACTCGGCCTGCCGATCCGCACCCATGTCATCGGGCCGCGCCGGGCGATCGAGGACCATACCGGCGACTGGGCGCGCGCCCGCGAAATCCGCGACGCGGGCTGCCTGCTCGTCCGTCCCGATCATCACGTCGCCTGGCGCTCGGAAGCGCTCGCCGCGGATCCGGCGGCCGAGCTTCGCCGCGTGCTCACATCGATCCTGGCGCGGTGAGGCAACCATGAGCAACGAACACGAATACGGCTATTTCACCGAGGAGAACTCGGCCGAGGTCGTGATCGCCCGCAACAAGAACGCGGCTGACGCGCGGCTGAAGCAGGTGATGGAGGTCATCACCCGCAAGCTGCACGAGGCGGTCAAGGAGATCGAACCGACGCAGGAGGAATGGTTCCGCGCCATCCTGTTCCTCACCGAAACAGGCCAGATCTGCAACGAATGGCGACAGGAATATATCCTGCTCTCCGACGTGCTCGGCGTCTCGATGCTGGTCGACGCCATCAACAACCGAAAGCCGTCGGGCGCCTCGGAATCGACCGTGCTCGGTCCGTTCCATGTCGCCGACGCCCCGGAACTACCGATGGGCTCGAATATCTGCCTCGACGAGAAGGGCGAGCCGATGTTCGTGCATGGCCGCATCCTCGACACGGAGGGCAACCCGGTCGCCCATGCCAAGATCGATGTCTGGCAGGCCAATGACGAGGGCTTCTACGACGTGCAGCAGAAGGGCATCCAGCCCGATTTCAATCTGCGCGGCGTGTTCCGCACCGGTGCCGATGGGCGCTACTGGTTCCGCGGCGTGAAGCCGAAATACTATCCGATCCCAGATGACGGTCCGGTCGGCAAGCTGCTCGGCGCGCTCGGCCGCCACCCCTATCGACCGGCGCATCTCCACTACATCATCTCGGCCGACGGCTTCGACGAACTGACGACGCATATCTTCGATCCGGACGACATCTACATCGACAGCGACGCGGTCTTCGGCGTGAAGAAGAGCCTGCTCGCCGAATTCCGCAAGGTCGAGGATGCGTCGGCGGCATCAGAGGCCGGCGTCGAGGCGCCGTTCTACGACGTAGCCTTCGATTTCGTGCTCTCGCGCGCCAAGACCGCGTGAGAGGGGCCAGCCTCAGCGGAGAATCTCCCGCATCCTCGCCTGCACATCCAGAAGCGGCGGCAGATAGCGCGCGACCAGCGCCTCGATCGGCTCGCCGCGCGCGGGCAGCCCGAGATTGACGGCAGCGACAGTGACACGGCGCGCCGTCATCAGCGGAACCGCGATCGAGCGCAGGCCGATCTCGACCTCCTGGTCGATGACGGCATAGCCCTCGCTGCGGACCCGGGCGAGTTCGGCCATGACCGCTTTCGGGTCGGTCAGCGTCTGCGGGGTGCGGCGCGGCAGCGGGCCGGGCCCGATGCGCCCGCGGGCTTCAGCCTCGGGGAGTGCGGCGAGCAGGACGCGGCCCATCGAGGTGCAATAGGCCGGCAGGCGCGAGCCCGGCATCAGCGTGATCGACATGACCTTCCGCTGCGCCGCCCGCGCGACATAGACGATCTCGCCGCCATCGAGGATCGAGACCGACGAGCTCTCGCCGATCGCATCCGACAGCGCATCGAGCAGCGGCTGCACCAACTGTGGCAGCGGCATGGTCGCGAGGCAGGCGGTGCCGAGCCGGAGCACGCGCGGCGTCAGAGTGAAGAACTTGCCGTCGTAATCGGCATAGCCGAGATGGGCGAGCGTCAGCAGGCAGCGCCGCGCGGTCGCCCGGTCGAGTCCGCTCGCCGCCGCTACTTCGGCGATCGACTGGCGCGGATGATCGGGGCTGAAGGTCTCGATCACGGCCAGCCCCTTGGCGAGGCCGCCCATCAGATCGCGGTCCGCGACGGACATGGCCGCTCTCCTTCCATTCCATTTGAGCGATATGCGAACAAATGCACCATATCGCACAATCGCCGTGGACGGAACGGTGGTCAGCGCCTATCGCTCTGGGGTCGCCGACAGTCGGCACGGGAGCGAAGGGCGCGCGGGAATGGACAAGACGGTGGCTGATCTCGCCACGGCGGTGGCGGGGATCGATGACGGCATGAGCGTCATGATCGGCGGCTTCGGCGGTGCCGGCGCGCCGATCGAGCTGATCCATGCGCTGATCGACCGGTTTCTCGCGACCGGCCATCCGAAGGACCTGACCGTCATCAACAACAACGCCGGAAACGGCCATGTCGGCCTCGCCGCCCTGATCGAGATGGGCATGGTCCGGAAGCTGATCTGCTCGTTCCCGCGCTCGGCCGATCCGGTCGTCTTCACCGAGCTCTATCTCGCCGGCAAGATCGAGCTGGAACTGGTGCCGCAGGGCACGCTCGCCGAACGCATCCGCGCCGGCGGCGCCGGCATTCCCGCTTTCTATACGCCGACCTCCTATGGCACCGATCTCGCCATCGGGAAGCCGGTCGCCGAATTCGACGGCCGCGCTTACGTTCAGGAGCGCTGGCTCAAGGCGGATTTCGCGCTCGTCAAGGCGGAGACGGCCGATCCGCAGGGCAACCTGACCTTCCGCGCCGCGGCGCGCAATTTCAATCCGCTGATGTGCATGGCCTCGCGAGAGGCCGTGGTGCAGGCCCGGCACATCGTTCCGGCCGGCGGCATCGATCCCGAGAATGTCGTGACGCCCGGCATCTTCGTGCAGAAGGTCGTGCTCGTGGCGGAGCCGCAGCAGGAAGAAGACCTGAACCGCGCCAAGGCCGTCTATCCGGGAGTTGCCGCATGACGACGACGAAGCTCTCCAACAACCAGATCGCCTGGCGCGCCGCGCAGGACATTCACGACGGCGCCTATGTGAATCTCGGCATCGGCTTTCCCGAGAAGGTCGCGCAGTACCAGCCGCCCGGCCGCGAGGCGATCTTCCACACCGAGAACGGCATCTTGAATTTCGGCGAGGCACCACCGGCCGGCGAAGAGGACTGGGACCTCATCAATGCCGGGAAGCGGGCGGTGACGCTGAAGCCCGGCGCCGCCTTCTTCCACCATGCCGACTCGTTCGCCATGGTGCGCGGCGGCCATCTCGATATCGCGATCCTCGGCGCCTATGAGGTCGCCGAGAACGGTGATCTCGCCAACTGGTCGACGGGCCCGAAGGGCGTGCCGGCGGTCGGCGGGGCGATGGATCTCGTCCATGGCGCCAAGCGCGTCGCGGTGATCACAGACCACGTCACCAAGGACGGCAAGCCGAAGCTGCTCCAGCGCTGCACGCTGCCGCTGACCGGCGTCGGCTGCGTCACCCGCGTCTACACATCGCTGGCCGTGATCGACATCGACGGCGGCCATTTCGTGCTGCGCGAGAAGCTGCCGGCGCTGTCCTTCGACGACTTGCAGGCCGTCACCGGCGCCACGTTGCACACCGTCGGTCCCGTCGTCGACCTGATCGTTCCGGAGCTTTGAGATGACCGACGTCTTCATCTGCGACTATATCCGCACACCGATCGGCCGTTTCGGTGGCGCTCTCTCCAGCGTCCGCGCCGACGATCTCGGCGCCATTCCGCTGAAGGCGCTCGTCGCGCGCAATCCCGGCGTCGACTGGGCGGCGGTCGACGATGTCGTCTTCGGCTGCGCCAACCAGGCCGGCGAGGACAACCGCAACGTGGCGCGAATGGCGCTGCTGCTGGCGGGGCTGCCGGTGGGCGTTTCCGGCACGACCATCAACCGGCTCTGCGGCTCCGGCATGGACGCGGTGATCGCCGCCGCCCGCGCCATCAAGGCCGGCGAAGCGGAGTTGATGATCGCCGGCGGGGTCGAGAGCATGTCGCGCGCGCCCTTCGTCCTGCCGAAGGCCGAGACGGCCTTCTCGCGCCAGGCCGAAATCCACGACACGACGATCGGCTGGCGCTTCATCAATCCGCTGATGAAGGCGCAGTACGGCGTCGATTCAATGCCCGAGACGGGGGAGAACGTCGCCGAGGACTACGCGGTCAGCCGCGAGGACCAGGACCGGTTCGCGCTGGCTAGCCAAGCGAAGGCCGCGGCGGCCCAGGCAAATGGCCGCCTCGCCCGCGAGATCACGCCCGTGACCATCCCGCAGCGGAAGGGCGACCCGATCACCGTCGATCGCGACGAGCATCCGCGCGCCACGGCCATCGAGGCGCTCGCGAAGCTGCCGACCCCGTTCCGAAAAGGCGGCACGGTGACAGCCGGCAATGCCTCCGGCGTCAATGACGGCGCAGCCGCGCTGATCCTCGCCTCCGCCGATGCCGCCAGGAAGCATGGCCTGAAGCCGATCGCCCGCGTTCTCGGCGGCGCCGCGGCCGGCGTGCCGCCGCGGATCATGGGCATCGGCCCGGCGCCGGCCTCGCAGAAGCTGATGGCACGCCTCTCGCTCGGCGCTGGTGATTTCGACGTGGTCGAGCTCAACGAGGCTTTCGCCTCGCAGGGACTGGCGACGCTGCGGCTGCTCGGCATCGCCGACGACGATCCGCGCGTCAACCGCAACGGCGGCGCGATCGCGCTCGGCCACCCGCTCGGCATGTCCGGCGCGCGCATCACCGGCACGGCGGCGCTCGAGCTCGGCCTTACCGGCGGCCGGCGCTCGCTCTCGACCATGTGCATCGGCGTTGGCCAGGGGATCGCGATCGCGCTCGAACGGGCCTGACCGGGCAGCGCGCCGCGACAGCGCTCCCCTCCGGCGGTTCGCCGGGCTATGCTCCGGCGCGGTGCGATTCCCGCCACGCCGAACCGGAGACGATCTTGACCCCCGTCACAGCCATCGCCTCGACGATGACGGCGTCTTTCCTCGCCTCCTTCGTCGAGATGGTCGAGGCGTTCACGATCGTGCTGGCCGTCGGCCTTTCGCGTAGCTGGCGGCCGGCACTGGTCGGCAGCGCCCTCGCGCTGGCCGTCCTGGCGATCCTGGTGGTGGCGCTCGGTCCGCTGCTCGCGCTGATACCGCTGCAACTGCTGCAGTTCACCGTCGGCGTGCTTCTGATCCTCTTTGGCCTCCGCTGGCTGCGGAAGGCAATCCTCCGCGCCGGCGGCGTCATCGCACTGCATGACGAGGAGAAGGCGTTTCGCGAGGAGACGGATCTGCTGAAGCGCCAGGCGGCCGACCGGCGCGCAGACCAGTTGGCAGGACTCGCCGCGTTCAAGGCAGTTCTGCTCGAGGGCGTCGAAGTTGTGTTCATCGTCATCGCCGTCGGCACCGCACATGGCCTGACGCTCTATGCCGGGCTCGGGGCGCTGGCCGCTCTCGTCCTCGTCGTCGCGATAGGCGCCATCGTGCACAGACCGCTGGCGCGGGTTCCGGAGAACGCGCTCAAATTTGCCGTCGGCCTGATGCTGACCAGCTTCGGCATCTTCTGGACGGGCGAGGGTCTCGGGGCGGACTGGCCGGGTGCCGATCTCGCGCTGGTTGGCATCTTCGCCATCCTCGCCGCCGTGGCCTTTGCAGCCGTCCGCTGGGTCAGGCATGCCGCGGCACCCGGAAGCCGCCGTCCCGCACAAGGAGCCACGCGATGAAGGTCATCGCCGCGGTCTTCGCCGAACTCGTCGGCATGTTCGTCGACGACGGCAATCTCGCGCTGCATGCCGTGCTGCTGATCGCTGCGATCACCGCGGCGGTCAAGCTTATCGGCCTGCCGCCGCTCGCCGGCGGCATCCTACTGCTCGTCGGCGCCACCGTGATCCTGGTCGCGAGCCTCCGTCGGGCCGTTCCCGGTCGGCGCTGAGGCGGCAGAGCCCAGGAGAAACACCGGACGACGCGGTCTCCCCACCTCTCCATCGGCCCAGTCGCCGGCCTGTCATCCAGCGGTCACACATCCCCACTAGTGCGAAGCGGCTATCCTCCCCATGGACGGGCGGTCGGCGGTCGGCGGTCGTTTCCCGGGACTTGGGTCAGCCCGTCCGGCGACGGCGCCGTTCCCTGCCGATGCGCGGGTGAAGATTGGCGTGACGCGGCAAGGAGGGGACATCCAGTGGCTGCCATCGACCAGGACCAGCTGAACCGCATCAAGGCGGAGATCGCCGACAGTTTCGACGAGGAGCTCGAGATGCAGCTCGAGGAAGACCGGCTCGACGAACTGGTCGCCGAGGGCATGTCGGAGCCGGCCGCGCCGACGCTCGACCGCCAGACCTATTTCCGCGAACTCTTCCGCCTGCAGCACGAGTTGGTCCGGCTGCAGGACTGGGTGCAGTACAAGAAGCTCAAGGTCGTCGTGATCTTCGAGGGCCGCGATTCCGCCGGCAAGGGCGGCGCGATCAAGCGCGTGACGCAGAGGCTCAATCCGCGCGTCTGCCGCACCGTGGCACTGCCGGCTCCGACCGAGCGCGAGCGCAGCCAGTGGTATTTCCAGCGCTATGTGCCGCATCTGCCGACCGGCGGCGAGATCGTCCTGTTCGACCGCAGCTGGTACAACCGGGCCGGCGTCGAGCGGGTCATGGGCTTCTGCACGCCCGAGGAACTGGACGAATTCTTCCGTTCGGTGCCGGAATTCGAGCGGATGCTGGTTCGCTCGGGCATCATCCTCATCAAGTACTGGTTCTCGATCACCGACGAGGAACAGGAATTCCGCTTCAAGATGCGCATCCATGATCCGCTGAAGCAGTGGAAGCTGTCGCCAATGGATATGGAGAGCCGTATCCACTGGGAGGAATACACCAAGGCCAAGGAAGACATGCTGGCGCGCACCCACACCGAGGATGCGCCATGGTGGGTGGTTCAGGCCGTCGACAAGAAGAAGGCGCGTCTCAACTGCATCGATCACCTGCTGAAGCAGATTCCCTACGACGACGTGCCGAAGGCCGAGATCGAGTTGCCCGAGCGCATCCATCATCCGGACTACAAGCGGACGCCGGTTCCGCCGGAGATGTATGTGCCGGAGATCTACTGAGGAGCCCTGCCTGCCGGCATCGCCGTCCGTGATGTCGGCCGCTACCTTTCGTTAAGCATGATTTGTCGATGCTCGGCGAAAACCAGACCGCGAGGGGCTTGAATGATCCTGTACCAGGTTTCCAAGCGCGCCCCGAAGGACTGGCAGGTCGTCGCCTTTGCCGACCGGCCGGGCTGGCTCGGGCCGCCCGTGATGGTGAGGCGCGACATCAAGGGCCGGAAAGCGGCGGAAAAGCTCGCCCGCGCGCTGGCCGGCGAGGCCGGCCGCGTCACCGTCATCGAAACGGCTCGCCGCTGAAGCGCGCCCTGCCCGCGCTCGAGCGTCGACCCGCCCGACTCAGTCCTTCTTGGACTTCTCGCTTTTCTTCTTCTTCGCGGTCTCGGGCAGCGGCAGCGACGCAGCCTTCGAGGACGGCGCATCGGCCTCCGGCTGGTCACCGTCATCGTCGCGAAGACGATGGCTGAGCCCGAGCTCGAAGAGCGTGTCCAGCGCAGCCCGATCCTTCAGATCCGGATCGCTGAGGGCGAAGAACGCGCCATAGACGATCTTCTTGTCCTTCGCCTTGGTCGCGCGCTTGGCAAACTGGAACAGCGCCTCGCCCTTCAATCCCTCGGCAACGCCTTCGAGCAGAGCCTTCTGGATCTGCTTCTTGGTATCCGCCACGTCAACCTCCTTCATCACGCGCACGATAAACCCGTGCGCGATGGCCATGGGGGGGTGTGGCGTCATTCGTCTGTCACAAACAAGCGCCGCTTCGCTGCGAAATCCGTCATAATCGGCCGAATTCGCGACAATTCGGTGTGCCGCCGTGGTGAAGTCGCGCTCAGGGCCTGCCGCGGACGCGGAGCGCCTCGACGATGATGGTCATGGCCGCCGACATCTGGCGGCGGCTCGGATAATAGAGGAAATAGCCCGGGAAGAGCGGCGACCAGTCGTCCAGCACCTGGATGAGGCGGCCGGCCGCGATGTAGCCTGCGACGATATTCTCGGGGACATAGGCAAGCCCGAAGCCGCCGAGCGCCGCGTCGACCATGGGAAGCGAGGAGCTGAAGGTCAGCTGTCCGTCGACCCGGACGCGCAGGTCTCGCCCGTCCTTGCCGAACTCCCAGGCATAGAGTCCGCCGCTCCGGCCATGCCGGTGGTTGATGCAGTTGTGGCGGACGAGGTCCTGCGGCACGAGCGGAATGGAACGGCCCGCGAAATAGCCGGGCGAGGCTACGGCGACGAGCCGCCAATCGGCCGAGACACGGACCGCGACCATGTCCTTGTCGAGGCTTTCGCCGAGGCGCACGCCGGCATCGAAGCGCTCCTCGACGATGTTTCTCAGCACGTTGTCGATGCTGAATTCGAGATGGATCCCGGGAAAGTCGGTCAGCACCGTCTGGAGCTTGGGCCAGATCACGGTCTCGAAGGCGTGGTCCGAGACCGTGAGCCGCACGATGCCGGAAGGCCTGTCGCTGAGCGCCAGCAGGGCCGCGACATCCTGTTCGATGTCGGCGATCCGCGGCGCGAGCGCCGCGACGAGCCGTTCGCCCACCTCGGTGGGCGCGACGCTGCGGGTCGTCCGGGTCAAGAGGCGGAGGCCCATGCGTGCCTCGAGCTGCTTGATGGTGTGGCTCAGCGTCGATTGCGACGTTCCGAGCCGAGCGGCTGCCTTGGTGAAGCTCCGCTCCTCGGCGACGGCCAGGAACCAGAGCAGATCGGTCAGATCCTCACGCCGCATCAGCACGTCCCTCGCATTGATATCCGCAGCCGATAAGTCCATGCGCATCTTAGCGGATAATCAGGCCAATACCGCACGGCTATCTTGTGGACCGACGCGACTGGAAGGCGGCAGGCCGCGAGGCTCATGCCGTTCGAGGCACCATGGCCATCCCTTACGACGAACCGATCGAACGCAGCGGCACCGCCCGGGGCGCGGTCTTCTCGATGACGCTCTGCGTCGCGACACTGATCGCGTCCGAGTTCATGCCGGTCAGTCTGCTGTCGCCGATCGCGAGTGATCTCGGTATCACGGAAGGTCAGGCCGGGCAGGCGATCTCGATCTCGGGCCTTTTCGCGGTCGCGACCAGCCTGGTCGTCGCCGGCCTCACGCGCCGGATCGATCGGCGGACGGTGGTCCTCGCCTTCTCGGCTCTCCTCGTTCTCTCCGGCAGCATGGTCGCGCTTGCCCCCGGCCCCGGCGTGCTGATGCTCGGGCGGGCGCTGCTCGGGGTCGCCATCGGCGGATTCTGGTCGATGTCGACGGCGATCGTCATGCGGCTGGTGCCGGCCGAGAGCGTGCCCAAGGGGCTGGCGATGCTGAATGCCGGCAATGCGGTCGCGGCGACGGTTTCCGCGCCGCTCGGCAGCCTGATCGGCGGCGCGCTCGGCTGGCGCGGGGCATTTGCCTTCGTCATCCCCCTCGCTCTGCTCGCCCTCCTCTGGCAGTGGATCGCGCTGCCCTCGCTGCCGCCTGCCCAAGCCGGACGCTCGACCAATGTCTTCTACCTCTTGCGGCGGCCGCCGGTCGCGCTCGGCATGGCAGCGATCCTGCTGCTCTTCATGGGCCAGTTCGCGCTCTTCACCTATCTGCGTCCGTTCCTTGAGCAGGTGACGGGCGTCGATATCCCCGCGCTCTCCGCCATCTTGTTGCTGATGGGTCTTGCCGGCGTCGCCGGCACAGGCGTCGTCAGCCGGATGCTCGGCAAGCGGCTCTTCAGCGTGCTCGCGGTCATCCCGCTGGTGATGGCCGGCCTCGCGGTGGCGCTGATCGTCTTCGGCCATTCGCCGATCATGGTCGCGGCGCTGCTCATCGGATGGGGCTTCTTCGGAACGGCCGCGCCGGTCGGCTGGGGCGCATGGCTGGCGCGGACGCTGCCGGAGGATGCTGAGGCCGGTGGCGGGCTGCAGGTGGCGATCATCCAGTTCGCCATCACACTCGGCGCGGCGAGTGGCGGCCTCCTGTTCGACAAAGTCGGCTGGTGGGCGCCCTTCGTGCTCGCCGCTGTCCTGCTCACCGGCGCCTCGCTGCTCGCCGTGGCGGCGCGGCCCTCCGTGGGAACGACGCGACGATGATAGGCTCGACCCTCAACCGGCGTCGCCTGCTCGGCGGTCTGGCGGTGTCCGCAGTGCTGCCACCCATCGCCTATGCCCAGGCGGGGCGCGATCCTGCCAGGAAGGAACCGACCGCGATGCGAATCCGCATGAGTTTCGACGGCCGCATCCTCGCGGCGACGCTCCACGATAACCCCTCGGCGCGCGACTTCTTCGCGATGCTGCCGCTCGATCTCACGATCTCCGACTATTCGACCAACGAGAAGATCGCCTATCTCCCGCGCAAGCTCACTGAAGACGGCAGCGGTCCCTTCGCCGACGAGCGCCCCTATGATCTCTGCTACTTCATGCCATGGGGCAATCTCGCGATGTTCCACGCCGCCTACCGCCATCCGGGACTGATCCGGCTCGGCCGCTTCGACGCGGGATTTGAGGCACTGCATGTGCGCGGCGAATTCCCGCTGCGCATCGAAGCCCTCTGACCAACAGATCAAGGAGTCCATTCATGGACATCATTCGCGCAGGCACACGCCCCTCGGCCAAGGGCCCCGAAGCGTGGTTCACCGGCACGGTCCGCATCGACCCGCTGTTCAACGGCTTTGATCCCGCCCGCGTACAGGGCGCGCAGGTCACGTTCGAGCCTGGAGCGCGCACCGCCTGGCATACCCATCCGCTCGGCCAGACGCTCATCGTCACCGCGGGGCTCGGGCGCGTGCAGCGCGAGGGCGGCCCCATCGAGGAAATCCGGCCCGGCGATGTCGTCTGGTTTGCGCCCGGCGAGCGGCACTGGCACGGCGCATCGCCCGGCACCGCCATGACGCATATCGCGATCCAGGAGGTCCAGGACGGCCGGGCCGTCGATTGGGAAGATCACGTCTCGGACGCCGATTACGGCGCCTGACCACGAGGCAAGGACCACGACAATGCTCGCAACCGTTCTCCATGCTCCCGGCGATATTCGCTATGAGGAAGTGCCCTATCCGACGATCCAGAAGCCGACCGACGCGATCATCAAGCTCTCGGCAAGTTGCGTCTGCGGCTCGGATCTCTGGCCCTATCGCGGCCTGCAGCCGCTCTCGGGCCCGACCAATATGGGCCACGAATATTGCGGCGTTGTCGTCGAGGTCGGCAGCGCGGTCACGAGCGTGAAGTCCGGCCAGTTCGTCGTCGGCTCCTTTGCGACCTCCGACAACACCTGCCCGCATTGCCGCTTCGGCTTTCCCTCGTCCTGCGTCGAGCGCGAGTTCATGTCCGGCGCGCAGGCACCCTTCGCCCGCGTTCCCCTCGCCGACGGCACGCTGGTCGCGACGGACGAATTGCCGCCGGATGACTTGATCCCGAGCCTGCTCGCCACCTCCGACGTTCTCGGCACCGGCTGGTATGCCGCCGACGCCGCGCAGGTCAGGCCCGGTGGCACGGCTGTCGTCGTCGGTGACGGCGCTGTCGGGCTGATGGGCGTGCTGGCGGCGAAGCAGATGGGCGCGGCGCGGATCATCGCCATGAGCCGTCACAAGAGCCGGCAGGACCTCGCGCTCGACTATGGCGCGACCTACATCATCGCCGAGCGTGGCGCGGACGGCATCAGCCGCATCCGCGAGCTCACCGATGGCATCGGCGCCGACTCGGTACTCGAATGCGTCGGCACGGCGGAATCGATGGAGCAGGCGATCAGCGTCTGCCGGCCCGGCGGCCATATCGGCTATGTCGGTGTTCCCCATGGCGTGACGTTCGACGGTCAGCGGCTGTTCTTCGCCCAGTCGAGCCTGCTCGGCGGACCCGCGCCGGTGCGCCGCTTCCTGCCGCATCTGATGGATCTCGTGCTGACGCGCCAGATCAATCCCGGCAAGGTCTTCGACCTCGAACTCCCCATCGCCGATGTCGCCGAGGGCTACAAGGCGATGGACGAGCGCCGCGCCATCAAGGCGCTGCTGCGCGTCTGAGGCGATCGAGGCAGCAGAGGTTACCGGACGTCTGTAGCGGCATCAGCCGCTCGATCGGGCGGCGACGCTCTCCCGCAGGACGATCGTGCAGGGTACGACGATGCGGCGCTCGGGTTGGCGATCGAGGCCGAGCACCATGTCGACGATGAGGTCGGCAGCGCGCTGGCCGAGCTCGAAGCTGTCCTGCTGGATGGTGGAGAGAGCCGGCGTCATGAACGGCGCGACCGGGGCCCCGTCGAAGCCGATGATCGCGACGTCGTCCGGGACCGCGACCCCCGCGTCGAGCACGGTCTTCATGAAGCCGATCGCGGTGTCGTCATTGGCGCAGATGACGGCCGTGGCCCGCTGATCGGACGGAAGTGCGAGGAACTCGCGGGCGACGGCGTTGCCGCCGCTGAAATTGAAATTCCCCTGGCCGAGCCGGAGCGCCGCCTCCGGCAGACCGCAGGAGGCGAGCGCGTCGCGGACGCCGCGAAGGCGTTCCAGCTCGTGATAATTGCCCGGCCGCCCGCGCACATAGAGAAGGCGGCGGTGCCCGAGGGCGACCAGTTCCCGCGTCGCGGCTGCGATCGCGTCGTGGTCGTCACTGATGACGCTCGGGATGTTCTGCGCACTCAGATCGAAGTGCAGCGATACGATCGGCAGCCCGACCTCGGCGAGGCTGCGACCCCTGGCGGCTGGCATCTCGGACGCCATCAGTAGAGCGCCCGAGACCGTGCCGCCGAGAGCCAGGCCGAGGATGTTCTCGTCGGTTTCCGCTTCGCGCGAGACATTGGCGATCACGAGCGCGAAGCCGCGGTCAGTCAAGCCTTTCGCGGCCGCCCGCAGCACTTCGGCGACCGTCTGCGACGCGCCAATATAGAGCTCGTTCGGCAAGACGATCATGATCGTGCGCGACGTCCCGACGCGGAGATTCCGCGCCGTCTGGTTGCCGGTATAGCCGAGCTTGCGGGCGGCCGCCTCGACCTTCAGCCGCGTCGGCTCGGCGATCCGGCCGGGGACTGTCAGGGCACGACTGACGGTCGAGGTCGCGACGCCCGCTTCCCTCGCCACGTCCGCAATCGAGGGTCCGGAAGTCCCGCTCTCGGTCCGCTTCGCCATCAGCACTCCATCCTCGCCTTGTTTCAGCGGCCGATCTTGTAGCAGCGAAACGGCCGGATGGCGCGGTCAGAGCCGCCCGGCCTTCAACTCCATCGCGAGATGACGACAAGCGCGCACGGTCATGGCCATGATCGTCAGCGTCGTCCCGGAAACGCCGCTGCTGGCAAAGGCGCTCGCATCGGTGACGAGGAGGTTCGGCACGTCCCAGGCCTGGTTCCAGCGATTGAGAACGGAATCCGCCGCCGCCTCGCCCATCCGCGCGCCGCCCGCTTCGTGGATGGCGGCACCCATGACCATGGTCTTGCCGAACAGGGCCCGAAAGGCGAGCCGATCCATGCGGCTCGCCTCTGGATAGGGGCCGCGGCCCTTCTCGACGAGGCCGAGCGGCGAGCCGACGAATTCGAGTTCGCCCCGGGCGCGCTCGACCGTCTCGACGAGCGCATCGATCTCGCGGCGAAGGGTCTGCTCGTCCTCGGGTCCGATCTTGCAGCGGATATGCGGGATCGGCACGCCGGCGGAGTCCTTGCGGCGATCGAGCGTGATGCGGTTTTCGGCATTGGGCGCCATCGCGCCATAGCCGAAGAAGCTGAAGCGTGATGCACTGCCCTCCCCGGTCCGGCTGCGGCCGACCGACCCCTGAAACGCGAAATCGGAAGCGGCGGAGACGCCGTCTTCAGCGAGAAAGCGCGGCAGGTAGATGCCGCCGGATGGACCATAGAAGGGATCGCTCGGCGCCGTATCGGCCGATGCCCAGCCGCGCGACTGCGGGAAGGTGCCGGCGGCGATGCAGGGCAGCTGATCCATGAAATAGCGCCCGAGGCCGTCCGAACTGTTCGCAAGGCCCGCCGGGTGGCGCGGACCGGCCGAATTCAGCAGCAGCCGCACGCTCTCGATCGGCGAAGCGCAGAGAACCACCGAACGGGCGCGGAACGTGTGCGATCGCCCGGTCCGCGTCTCCACGGCGTCGACGCCGATGGCGCGGCTGCCGCTCTCGTCGGTGAGCACCTTGCGGACGACCATGTCGTAGCGGATGTCGAGATGGCCGGTCGCCAGAGCATCGCGCATCGGCCGGAGCACGCGGGTCGGCTCCGGACCGATATAGCGCCAGGTCACGACCTTGCGCTCCGGCCATTCGCCCTCGACCGCACGCTTGAACAGGCGCTCCCCCTCCGTCATCACCGCGCGATGGGCATAGAGGCTGTCGGGCAGCGTCGGCACGCCGTCGACCTCGCCATAAAGCCCCAATGACTGCTCGACTTCGTCATAGAAGGGCGCGAGATCGGCATAGGCGATCGGCCAGTCGACGCCACGCCCGGTGCGGCTTCTCCCCTTGAAGTCGTCGTCGGTCCAGCGCAGCAGCACACGGCCGAAGGTATGCGTCCGCCCGCCGGCCTGGCGGGCGCGGATCCACAGAAACGGCGCATCGGCCGGCGTGGTGTAGGGATGCCTGCGATCGTTGACGAAGAGATGGCGCATCCGTCCGTCGAAAAAGGCCGCGCGCGCCTGGATGCCCTGACCAAGCAGCGTCGCCTTGGCCCTTTGCCAGAGATTGATCTCGGTCTGGCGTGGCGCGTTGTTCGGATCGAAATCGGCCGGGCCGATCTCCGGTCCCGCCTCGAGCAGCAGCACTTTCAGCCCCTGCGCCGTGAGTTCGTGCGCGGCAAAGCTCCCCGAAGCGCCCGAGCCGACAATCAGCGCATCGAACATGTCATCCATCGTGGTCTCGTGTCCTCTGGATATGAAAAAGCGAAGGCGCACGCGCCTAAGGAAAGGGCGGCCTGGCGAGCGGGCCGTCCGGGAAGCGGCCCGCAACCGACGGCAGGGATCATCGCGGCCGTCCCGGCAGCGGCAGGTCCTCTCGCGGCACCTCGTGCCGAAGCCGCAGCGGGCGAAAGTCTGCCCATTCAGTCAAAATTCTGCTCATCTCTTGCGCAGAAAACCTACTTGCAAACAAAAACATCATATGCGAGCAATAGCAGACTGGCAATCGATTGCCAACAGGAGTTCCGTCCAGTCTCCGGCACCGCTCGCCGGATTTCGATTGTGTGCCCGCCCATCATCAGATCGAGACCAGAGGTATCATGACCATCAGACGCCTTGCCTTGACGGCGCTCCTGCTCGCGGCATCGTCGCTTTCCATCACGCTCGGGTCAGGCTCAGCCGCCCTCGCCGCCGGGCCGATCGACGACACCCCCGCGACCGGCAAGCTGCAAATCTGGATCGGCGGCGCCGAGGGCGAGAAGCTGCCGGCCTTTCTGGCCGATTTCGAGAAGGCCAATCCCGGCCTCGAAATCCAGATGACCCAGGTTCCGGCTGACCAGTTCGACGCCAAGCTGCTGACCGCGATCGCAGCCGGCACCGTACCCGACCTCGTCCGCCTCTATTCCCAGAGCCAGGCGAGCCTGATGGCGACGGGCGCCTTCGCTCCGGTGCCGGATGGGCTGGTCAAGCCCGACGACTTCTTCCCCGGCGTCTATGGCTCGAACGTCAAGAACGGCGTCGCCTACGGCGTGCCGATGGACGCCTACGCGACCCTCTTCCAGTATCGCAAGGACCTCGCCGAGAAGGCCGGCCTCGCCGCTCCCAAGACCTGGGCCGAGATGAAGGCCTTCACCAAGGCGATGCAGAAGCAGGGCGCGACCTGGGGCTTCGCGATGGATGTCGGCTACGACATCTACAATGCGCAGGGACTGAACGAATATGCCCATCAGAACGGCGGCGGCTTCCTCAGCGCCGACGGCTCGAAATGGACGCTGAATACGCCCGAGAACATCGAGGCCCTCGAATTCTGGGCCTCCTTCTTCAGCGAAGGCCTCGCCTCGCCCGACGGTCCGAAATTCCTCGATACCGTGCCGTGGTTCACATCGGGCCAGATCGCATCGAAGGACATGGGCCCCTGGTTCGAACAGTGGCTGGTCGACGCCAATGGTCGCAAATGGGTCGACGAGAACCTGGCCACCGCCGAGATGCCGGCCGGCAAGGCCGGCAGCTTCTCGGCGCTCGGCGCCGGCAGCCTCGCCGTGCTCAAGGACGGGAAGAACCAGGACGCGGCGTGGAAGCTCGTGCGCTACATGGCGAAGCCCGAGACCCAGATCGCCTGGTACAAGACCTTCGGCAGCCTGCCCGCCGTCAAGGCGGCCTGGAACGACCCCGCCATCGCCGGCAATCCGCTGCTGAACGCCGAGCGCGCGGCGCTGCAAACCGCCGTCGACATCCCGCAAGTGCCGACATGGAACCAGGTCGGAACCTATCTCGGCCAGCAGATGGAACTCGTCGCCCGCGGCAAGGCCAGCGCCAAGCAGGTGCTGGACGACGCCCAGAGCTTTGCCGAGTCCGCCGGCATCGGCAACTAGGGTCTGACGGCGGCCGGGGGAGCGGATGCGCCTCCCCCGGCCCTCGCAGCGGCATCGGCATTTACCCGATCGCCTGGAAGCGGAGAAACGACGTGGCAGTTGCCAATAGCGGTCAGGGCCGGCCGGAACGCCGGCAGGCAGCCACGGCGTGGCTTTTCGTGGCGCCGTTCCTCGTGGTCTTCCTGCTGTTCACCGCGGTGCCGGCCCTGATCGCGCTCGTCTACAGCTTCACGGATATCGGCATCGCCGACATCCGCCATCCGCTCGACGTCCATTTCACATTCCTGAATACCTTCGCCCGCGTCCTGACCAATGCCGGCTTCCTCCGGTCGCTGGCGACGACCGGCGTCTTCATCGTCATCGGCGTTCCGCTGACGATGGCGATCGGCCTCGCGCTGGCGCTGGCGCTCAACAGCGGCATCATCCGCCTCAAGGCGGCTTACCGCGCCGCCTTCTACCTGCCGGTGATCACCAACGTCGTCGCGGCCGCCGTCATCTGGCAGTACGCCTTCACCCTCGGTGGACCCGTCAACACCATGCTGGCCTCGCTCGGCCTTGCCGGGCCGAACTGGCTCGGCGACCCGAACATGGCGATCGCCACGGTGATCCTTCTGACGACCTGGCGCAATCTCGGCACCTGCATGGTGCTGTTTCTCGCCGGTCTGCAGGCCATTCCGGCGAATGTCTACGAGGCCGCCGCGATCGACGGCGCATCGCCCTGGCGCCGCTTTCTCTTCATCACGCTGCCGCTGCTGCAGCCGGCGACCATCCTGACGACCGTCTTGATGACGGTCTCCTACATGAACATCTTCGACGAGCCCTATCTGCTCACCAAGGGCGGGCCGATCGGCTCGACCCGGTCCGTCGCCCTCTGGGTCTATGAACAGTTCGGCCATGGCAATATCGCAGCGGCCATGGCCGGGTCCTATGTGATGCTCGCCATCGTCGTGGTGCTCGGCCTCGTTCAGCTTCGCCTGCTCCGGGCGCGCACGTGATGAAGTTCCCCGCGCTGAGGACGATGCTTCTCTATGGCGTTCTGACGCTGAGCGCCGCGCTGCTGCTGCTGCCCTTCGTTTGGGTGCTGTTCGGAGCGTTCAAGTCGCAGGCCGAGATCATGGCGGCGCCGGGCGCCTGGCTGCCGAAGAGCTTCGGCAATGTCGGAAATTTCACCGAGCTCTTCGCCCATCGCCAGTTCGGCACGTACATGTCGAACTCGCTCGTGGTGTCCGCGGCGACGGTCGTCTCGAACGTCCTCTTCAGCTCGCTCGCGGGCTATGCCCTCGCCAAGTTGCCGTTCCGGGGCCGCAGCCTCGTTCTCGGCTGCATCCTGGCGGGGATGATGATCCCCTATATCGCGCTGTTCGTTCCGGCCTTCTTCATCATCGTCCAGTTCGGACTGGTGAACACGCTCGCCGGCATCATCCTGCCGATGGCGGTCATGCCGATCGCCGTCTTCATCATGCGCCAGTTCGCGCAGTCGGTTCCCGACGAGCTGCTGGAAGCGGCGCGGCTCGATGGCGCCGGCGAATTCCGGATCTTCTTCAGCATCTTCTTGCCGCTGGTCGGACCGGCGATCGCCACCATCGCCATCATGACGTTCCTGAATTCATGGAACTATTTCCTCTGGCCGCTGATCGTTGCGCAGGACCAGGCGAAGTACACGCTTCCCGTCGGCCTCGCGGTCGCCTCGCAGGCGGCGCGCTCGACCGATTACGGCCTGCTCCTCTCCGGCGCCGTCGTGGTGCTGCTGCCGGTGCTGGTGCTCTTCCTTTTCCTGCAACGCTATTTCGTCCGCGGCGTCGCCGTCACGGGCCTTAAATAGCGCCATCGCATCCCGAAACCGACCACGAGGCGAGACCCGATGACCACTGCATTCGCGACCGACATGATCACGTTCTACCATCCGCAGTTCTGGGGATTCGAGCGCCCGGAACAGCTGCAGGAGTGGGTCGGGAGCCATCTCGACAGCTTCTGGGAGACCGTGTTCGCCGCCTCGGCAAAGGCCGGCATTTCAGGCCTCGAGCTCACCTTCGCGCCGGGGAGCATCGACAACGCGCTGAAGGCCTTCGGTTCCGCCAAGGCCTTCCGCGCCGAACTGGACCAGCGCGGCCTCAAGGTCGTCAGCACCTTCATGGCCGATTCCCCGGCCTGGACGCCCGGCGCCGATCTCGGCGCCATCGTCGCCGACGCCGAGGCCCGTGCCGCCTTCCTGACCGATCTCGGTGCCGACCTTCTCGTGATCGGCCTGCCGATGCGCAAGACTTTCGGCGAGCGGCCGCCTGTCTTCATCGACATGACCTATATGCAAGACATGGCACGCATCGCCCATGCGATCGGCGAGGCGGTGAGCCACGCGGGCGTCAAGCTCGCCATGCATACCGAGTCCAACAGCGCGCTCTGGTTCGAGCGCGACATCGACCTGTTCATGGCAGCGACCGATCCGCGCTATGTCTGGCTCTGCCCCGACTCGTGCCATATCACCCTCGGTGGTGGCGACCCGGCAGCGGTCGCACGCCGCCATCGCCAGCGTATCGCGCTCGCGCACTGGAAAGATGCCATCGGCTTGATCGAGAAGCAGCTGACGATCGACGAGACGATCTACACGCAGCAGCAGGATTACATGACCGATTTCGGTGCCGGCGTCGTTGACTGGCAGTCCTGGTCGGATGCAATGCTGGCGACGCCCGGCCGCGACATCGTTCTCCTCGAGCTCGACGCCGCCGCCGACCCCGTCGCCTCGCTTGTCGCGGGACGCAAAGTCGTGGAGAGCGTCAGGCCGTGATCGATTTCAGCGTCTGCATCGAGCTGGCCTTCGCCGAGGACGACCGGTCCTATCCGGATCGGGTCCGCGCCGCGGCGGAGTCCGGCTTTGCCGCCGTCGAGATCTGGGACTGGCAGGGCAAGCCGATCGGCGAGCTCGGCCGGGCCCTGCGGGAGACGGGTACGGCGCTGCATACGCTCTGTGCCGAAGGCTGGCAGGATAAATGCCAGCTCGGCGACCCTGCCTCGCATTCGCGCTTCGTCGATCGCGTCAAAGCGGCGGCCACGATCGCAGCCGAGCTCGACGTGCCCAAGATCGTGGTGCTCGCCGGCAATCTCGTCCCCGGCCGCGAGCGCGCGGCGCAGCTGGCTGCGGCCGGCGATGCCCTCGCGCGGGCCTCGGACGCGATCGCGACGCAGCCGGTCGAGTTGCTCGTCGAGGTGGTGAACCGTGCCATCGAAGGGCCGAACGCTTTGCTGCAGGATTCGGCCACCACGATCGCGCTGCTGCGAAGGCTCGACCGGCCGAATGTGCGCTACCTCTATGACCGCTATCACGCGATCCTCAACGGCGAGGCGCTCGGCGAAGTCGTCGGCGACGCCATGGATCTCGTCGGTCATATCCAGGCTGCCGACATCCCGGGCCGCTGCGAACTCGGCGCCGGCGCGCATGACTGGATCGCGGAACTGCGCTGGCTGCTCGAGGCGGGCTATGCCGGCTATGTCGGCATAGAGGCCATTCCGAAAGGCCCGAGCCCCGCGATCCATGCGCGCGCCGCCGCGCTGCTGCGCCAGGCCGAGGCATCGATCGCGTCAACTTCAGCCTGAGCTTCAGGGAGGAGCCGTGCTTCCATCGGCTGATCCGCCCGCCGACGTGATGGCTGCATAGAAGGCGATCGGCTGCGGGCGCCCGATGAGATAGCCCTGGATTTCGGTGCATCCCTCGCGCTTCAGCACCGCCCGCTCCTCCTCTGTCTCGACTCCCTCGGCAATCACCGGGATTTGCAGCGCGGCGCCGAGGCTGATCACGGCACGGACAATGACGCGCGACTGCTCCTCCGACCTGAGCCCGGTGACGAAGCTGCGGTCGATCTTGAGCTTGTCGAAGCGGAAGGATTGCAGCGAGGCGAGCGAGGAATAGCCGGTGCCGAAGTCATCCATGGCGATACGCACGCCGAGCGAGCGAAGCCGCTGCAGGACGGCGAGACTGCGCGCCTGATCGCGGATCAGCAGGCTTTCGGTGATTTCCAGTTCGAGCCGGGACGGGTCGAGGCCTGTCTCCGCGAGGACACCGCGGACGATGGCCGGCAAGTCGGCATCGACGAACTGACCCGGCGAGAGATTGACGCTGATCTGCAGACGATTGCTCCAACGCGCCGCCTCTTGCGCCGCCGCGCGCAGCACCCATTCGCCGATCTCCCGGATGACACCCATCCGTTCGGCGAGCGGAATGAACTCTCCGGGCGGGATCAACCCGCGCCGGGGATGGTTCCAGCGAACCAGGGCCTCGAAGCCGAAGACACGGCCGTCGATCGTCGCCTGCGGCTGGTAGTGCAGCACCAGTTGATCGAGGGCGACCGCCGAGCGGAGATCCACCTGCAGTGCATGACCTTCGCGGACCGAGCGATCGACGCTCGGTTGATAGAACCGCGCGACACGGCGGCCATCGGCCTTGGCCCGGTAGAGCGCGGCGTCGGCATTGCCGAGCAGGGCCTCGCTGTCAGTGCCGTCGACGGGGAAGAGCGCCGCGCCGATGCTGAGACCGACCGCGATGCGCTCGCCACGGACCGAAAAGGGCTCGGACACCGCGGCGAGCAGACGGGCCGCCAGGGCTCTCGCTGTCTCCGGCTGCGGGCCTGACGAGGAGATGACGGTGAATTCGTCGCCGCCGACCCGCGCGAGGAAGGCGCCATCAAGTACCCCCGTCAGCCGCTCGGACACGGCCTTCAGCAACTGGTCGCCGCCGGCATGGCCGAAGACGTCGTTGGCCTCCTTGAAGTCGTCGAGGTCGAGGCAGAGCACCGCGAAGGCCGATCCGGTGGTCGACGCCGTCTGGAAGGTGTCCGATAGACGCTTGGCGAAGGCAACGCGGTTCGGCAATCCGGTCAGCGGGTCGTGATGGGCGAGATGGACGATGCTGGCGGTCGTCTCGGCCATTTCGGCGCCGACAGTTCGAAGGCGTTCCCGGGCCTCGTCGAGGCTGTGGACCGCGCGCTTCACCTCGTCCTGCATGATGTTGAAGCTCTCGCCCATTTCGCCGAGTTCGTCGCGCGAATGGGTCGGCACGGGGCGGATGTCGACGGAGGCGCGTGCCGCATCGAGATCGCCACGTCCGAGCGCCGCCATGGCGTCGGAAAATTGCCGCAGCGTGCCGGTGGCCAGGCGCCGCGCCGCCTTGCTGACCTCGGTTGCCGAATGGGTGATCATGCCCGGCAGGATGAGACCGACGCTGATGCTGAGCAGCGCGACGGCGACAAAGATGTCCTCGAGCGCGGCGACCAGCGCCGTTTCCTTCTCCGGCACATTGCTGATCGCCATCAGATAGGCGGCGCCGTCGAGCAGGAGCACCACGAGCATGGCGCCCGTCAGCTTCACATGCAGCGTCCGCGCCAAAATCGGCAGCCCCTCGCGACGGCGATCCTCCATCACCCGCCATGCGTAGAGCGCGGCGCCCGAATAGGCGAGCGCCAGCCCGAACAGGACGGTCGGCAGGCCGAACTGCTGGAAGCCGAGAATGGCGGTCACCAGCCAGACGAGGCTGGCGCCGAGGCCGAGGCCGATGAGGCCGCGCCCGGCCCGATAGGGACGCACCGCATCCGGCCTGTCGCGGCGCAGCAGCCAGACCGCCACCACCGGCATGCAGACGCTGATCAGATAGGTGAAGTTCGCCGCAGCGATCATCCAGACCGGATCGCCCATCAGCAGGAAGATGATCGCGAACAGCGCCGTGGCGAGGGTCGCCGCCGTCGGCGCATCCGTCGACGAGCGGTGGCCGAGGAAGCGTGGCAACACGCCGTCCTCGCTGAGTTGCGCCAATGTGCGGGCGGCACCGGCCAGCGGCTGCAGCGTGCCGTGGAACATGTTGAAGATGATGAACCAGATCGCCGCCGCCCTGCCGAGGCTGCCGAACAGCGGCGCGAAGGTCGGGCCGAGCACGGTCGCGAGGTCGTGGCCGAGTTCCTCGGGCCCGAGCACGCCGAGCCAGACGACCGGCAGGACGACGAAATAGAGCCCGGCCATCGCGGCGCTGGCCAGGACGGCCTTGGGCACGTTGCGGTTCGGATCGATCGTCTCACCGACATGGCAGGTCGCCGCCTCGAAGGCCGGCGCCGCGAAGCCGATCAGGTATAGACCGGCCATCACCGAGGTGATCTGGCCGAACAGGCCCGGAAAGGGCGTCGACAGGTGGAAGTCGAATGCCTGGCGCCAATCGACGGATCCGGACAGGATCGGCACGAAGGCAGAAAGGAAGGCCAGCAAGGCCGATGCCGCAGCGACCGGGATGGCGAGCCGCGCCACCCATTTCACGCCGGCGAGATTGACGAGCGTGAACACGGCGATGATCCCGATCGCCACCGCTTCGACGCGGATGCCGGGCAGCAGCCATTGCTGGATCGCGGCTGCCGAGAGAAGGGCGGTCAGCCCGCAGGTCGGCACCCAGCCCCACCAGTAGCAGGTGCCGGTCAAGGCCGTGAGCACCGGATTGTAGGGGCGGAAGGCATCGGTGCAGCCGGCGGCGATGCCGCCGACGCGGTTCGGCCACATCAGCACGAGTTCAGTCCAGGCCGGCGCGGCGGCCCAGCTCAACAGCAGGCCGATGATCAGCAGCAGGACGGCTGCGCTGCCCTGCCCTCTGATGTCGCCCTGCCCGACGAACAGGGCGGTGATCAGGAAGATCATCTGGTTGCTGCCGCCCATTGCGAGCGCAGTCGTTCCGATCCAGCCGAGCGTCCGCGGATGGCGGGACGGGGCAGCCTGTTCGCTCATCGCGCACGGCCCGAAGCCGATGGCATAATCATGCCTGCCAGAACGTGGTTCCTCCGCTTAAGCTTAAGCCATCTGGCCCCTGTTTGATCAAGAGAATTACCTTTCCACCAGCGACGAAGCCTCGGAGCCGCCCGATGGTCGGTCGGCCGATGCGTTGCAGCAATCAAGCCCGGCGCAGGTTCGGCGTACGGCGGAGCGGACCAACGCTTCGGGCCAAACGAATCGCAGCAGGTTTCACTACTTCTTGGTCGGGAACAGGAACTGCACCTGGGCCCGGACCTGCCACCCCGCGCCGGTGTCCTCGGGGGTCAGCGCGTTGTAATAGGCGGACAGCTGGGCGTTGATCGGCTGCTTGCCGATCCGGAAGACGCGGCCAAAGCCGCCGCCGATCGGCACGGTCCAGCGGTTGGCGTTGTCGGCCTCCCAGTTGGCCGTCAGGATCGGGGATGACGTCAGATACCAGCCGTCCTTGAAATTGTAGTTGATGAAGGGCTGCAGCGTCATCTGGTTGACGTTCTGGCGGTTCGTATCCCCCGCCACCGACCAGATGTTGTTGATGAGCGCGCCATAGACCCAGTGGCCGTCCATGACGAGGCCGACAGCGGACGGTCCGATGCCCCATTTCCCGCTGCCGAGGTCGCTCGACGTGGCGGTCGGCAGCAGGAACACCGGGCCGACGCCCCAGATGAACTTGCCGCTGTTGGCGGGCGACAGGAACAGGGTCGGCGTGATGTCGCCGAGGCCATAATCGACATCGTCGCCCGGAAAGAGCTTCGGCTGCTCGACGAGCGGCGTGATGATGCGGGTGATGAGGTTCCAGTCAGGCGACAGGTTGAACGGGATCACCGGCTGGACGTTCAGGATTTCCTGCGTGCCGCCGTAATGCCCGGTATCGAGGTTCGTGTTGAACTGGAACGGCAGGCTGATCATGTCGGCGACCGGGTTCTGCGCCGCCTTGGCGAGCGCTTCCGTGTCGTCGGCCGACTGCGCCCGGGCTGACCCCGAAGTGCCGAGAAGCAGCAGTGCCATCGCCATCGCCAGGCAGGCGAGACCACCGCGCGTCACAACCCGGTCCATGATCTAAATTCCCCTTTGTCATCATGCCCCGGCCGGCCGCCATCGTCGACGGTCGACACCGGGACAGTCCGCCCCGTCGGCCGGAGCAGTCTTGGGCAGCGAAAGGAGCCGGAGCGATCGCGCAGCGACCGTCCGACCCCGTCTCGGCTGCGATCAGGCCGCGACGCGGCGCAGCCCGAGGCCGACGATGATCCAGCCGACGCCCGCCATCACGAGATCGACGCCGAGGAAGATTCCGAGCACAGCCAGCGAGGAGACCGGCCAGTGGGCGAGAATGACGATGCCGAGCAGAAGCGTGATCAGGCCCGACAGCACCACCCACATCCAGGGCGTTCCATGCTGCATGCCGAAGCCGAGAAAGATCCGCACCAGGCCCGAGACGAGCAAGGCCGCGCCGAGGACCAGCGTCAGCCAGGCGGCGGTCAGCAGCGGATTGGAAAAGGCGACGAAGCCGGCCACGATGTAAAGAACGCCGAGCACGAGCCAGAACAGGAAGCGCCCCCAGCTCTTGATCTGGAATGCACTCACGACTTCCGCGACACCAGCGACAATCATCGCGATGCCGACGAAATAGACGCTCACGACCGTCGCGCTGACGACGCTGCCGAGCGCCAGCACGCCGGCCACGAGATAAACGGCACCGAGAGCGACGATCCAGCCCCATTTGGCGCTGAGCGGCGCCAGCGCCGACGATGGTCCGAGGCCGAGGCCCGCACTGATATTCGACATCGCTATATCCCCCCTTTGAAGACTAGCCATCCGGTCGGACGGCAAATACCCAAGACGGCAAGGCAACTCGGGCCCTTATCCGCCCCGGGCGGAAAGAACCCTATCAGCAATCGCCGCCGCGCTCTTTGAAAAGAGCAGCGCTCGCAAGGCGGCGGGCGCCTTGATCGATATCAATCAGCTCACGATCCCGGCCGCCTGATCTCGATTTAGTCGACATCAGCCGACGTGAATGGGACCTGCAGGTCCGCGATCACGTCTGCGCAACGCAACGCGGCTTCAGGGCGACGGATCAGAAATGGCTTGGGGAGTTGGAGCGGGTGAAGGGAATCGAACCCTCGTCATCAGCTTGGGAAGCTGCTTCTCTACCATTGAGATACACCCGCATTCCGGGGCGACGACATCGTCTCGATCGTCATCATCGCCGTCGGCGGGCGAGGCCTATAGACCTCGCCTATGACCCTTCTTTATCCGGTTTTTCCCCGCTGGAGCAAGCGGGCCACACGGAATTCCCCAAGCGCCGCGCCGAAAACCGAGGCACGCCGCCGCAAGGCAGGCCGGATATCGCTACCATTGCCGGTCATTCCATTCGTCGAACGTTTCCGGGCGGCGCCGGTATTCCCAGCTTCCGTCCGGACGGCGACGGCGCCAGAGACGGACGGCCCGCGTACCATCGTCGGTCTTGACCGGCCAGATGGCATCATGGCGATGCCAGATGAAAGATTCGCCGGGATGATTCCGATTACGCAGTAGATTCCCGAAACGGGACAGCCAGCCCAAAGCCCCTTGAAACATCCCCGACCCATTCGCCCCCGCGACTACTACCCATGGTAGCAGGAACGCGAACTGGATTCAATTTAAGGACTGGGTACTGGCGACCAGCGAGGCTCGGTCAGACGAGGGCCGGCTCGAGACCCGCGAGGAGGTCAGCGCACCAGGCGGTGACGACAGCGAGGCTCCATGGCCTGCGTGCAAAGCGAAGCAGACGCGAGAGGCTGGGGCTGAGCGCGCGACGGCAATGCGCCATCTTCTCGATGGGCTTGGTCACGGTCCAGATCGATGTGGTACCGGCCTGGAACAACGCCACCGATCCGGCGGTCAGCCGCGCAATCCGGCCGTCGGCCGCAGCGACCTCGACCTCACCCTTGATGATGTAGACGGACTCTTCCCAGCTGAACGTCCAGCGGAATCGGCCTTCCGTGCAGCGCCAGAGCGAAAGCGAAGAATAGCCGTCCTGGCCGAAGCTGATCGGGATGTATTGGGCTACAGGCTCGCCGGCGAGGATCCAGCTCGGCTCGATCGGCGCCGGGCGCCAATCGCTGCGCGCAGCGTGGGCCTCCATGAAGTCGGCACATGCCGCGTCCGGAAGGTGCCGGTCCGGCCCGAGTGTCGCGAATGCAGTGTCGCCCATGGTCCCTCCCCTCCCAATCCCGGCGGCGCCCGCTTCGATTGCAGTGGGCGCGCACGCAATCCGGCGAATAGCATGGTGCGGCCGGGACTACCCAGCGGATCCCTCGAATTTGCTTAGCATTGTCTTGATCCGATGGCTGAAACGCCGTCCGACCGCGCGCGAAACCGGGACGGACGGTTCAGTTCAGTTCAGGGCCGCGGCGCCCGCTGCCTCAGGCGCGCCTCGGCCAGGTCCAGTTGCGGATTTCCGGCATGTCCTCGCCATGCTCGCGCACATAGTGACTGTGCTCGACCAGCTTGTCGCGGAAGCGCTGCGTGACGGCCGCAGCGCCGACGGCAAGGCCCGGTACCCGCTCGATGGCGGAAATCGCGAGATGGAAGCGATCGAGCTCGTTCATCACCGTCATGTCGAAGGGCGTCGTCGTCGTGCCCTCCTCGATGAAGCCGCGCACATGCAACCGCGCATGGTTGGCGCGGCGATAGGTCAGCCGGTGAATGAGCTGCGGATAGCCGTGAAAGGCGAAGATCACCGGCTTGTCGCGCGTGAAGATCGCATCGAACTCGCGATCGGAAAGGCCGTGCGGATGCTGCTCCTTGGCCTGGAGCGTCATCAGGTCGACGACATTGACGACGCGGATGCGCAGGTCCGGCAGTTCCTTGCGCAACATGTCGACGGCAGCCAGGGTCTCCAGCGTCGGCACGTCGCCGGCGCAGGCCATGACGACGTCGGGCTCGACTCCGCCGCGCTCGGTTCCCGCCCATGTCCAGATGCCGATGCCGACCTCGCAATGCGGCACTGCCTCGTCCATCGTCAGCCATTGCGGTGCCGGCTGCTTGCCCGCCACGATGACATTGATGCGGTCATAGGTGCGCAGGCAATGATCCGTCGTCCAGAGCAGCGTATTGGCGTCCGGCGGGAAATAGATGCGGACGATGTCGGCCTTCTTGTTGGCGACGAGATCGACGAAGCCGGGATCCTGATGACTGAAGCCGTTATGGTCCTGCCGCCAGACATGCGAGGTCAGCAGATAGTTGAACGAGGCGATCGGCCGCCGCCAGGGTAGCGCGCGAGACACCTTCAGCCATTTAGCATGCTGGTTGAACATCGAATCGACGATGTGGATGAAAGCCTCGTAGCAGGAGAAGAAGCCGTGCCGGCCGGTGAGCAGATAGCCCTCGAGCCAGCCCTGGCAGAGATGCTCGGAGAGCACCTCCATGACGCGGCCATCCTCGGCGAGATGGTCGTCATAGCTCTCGATCCCCTCCATCCAGACGCGGTCCGTCGTCTCGAACACGGTGTCGAGCCGGTTCGATGCGGTCTCGTCCGGGCCCATGAGGCGGAAGTTGCGCGCTTCCGCATTGAGCTTGAAGACGTCGCGCAGGAACGTGCCCATCACACGCGTCGCTTCGCCGTTCGTCGCGCCGGGGGCGGGGACGGCGAGCGCATAGGCGCGGAAATCCGGCAGCTTCAGCTCGCGCTTCAGGAGGCCGCCATTGGCATGCGGATTGGCGCCCATGCGGCGCGTGCCATCCGGGGCCAGCGCGGCCAGTTCTGGCTTCAGCCGTCCGTCGGCATCGAAGAGATCGTCGGGGTCGTAGGACCGCATCCAGGCGTCGAGCAGCGCCAGGTGGCCCGGATTGTCGCGGACATTGGCGATCGGCACCTGATGGGCGCGCCAGAAGCCCTCGACCTTCTTGCCGTCGACTTCCTTCGGTCCGGTCCAGCCCTTCGGCGAACGCAGGATCAGCATCGGCCAGCGGGGCATCGCCGTGTCGCCGGCGCGGGCCGCGGCCTGGATGGCGCGGATGCGGGCGAACATCGTGTCGAGCGTACCGGCCATCGCCTGATGCATCGCCTCGGGCTCGTTGCCCTCGACGAAGAACGGCTCATAGCCGAAGCCGGTGAAGAGATGGGTGAGATCGGTATCGCTCATCCGGCCAAGGATCGTCGGATTGGCGATCTTGTAGCCGTTGAGATGCAGGATCGGCAGCACGGCGCCGTCGCGCGCGGGATTGAGGAACTTGTTGGAATGCCAGGACGCGGCCAGAGGGCCGGTCTCCGCTTCGCCATCACCGACGACGCAGGCGACGACGAGATCGGGATTGTCGAAGGCGGCGCCGAAGGCATGCACCAGCGCATAGCCGAGTTCGCCGCCTTCATGGATGGATCCCGGCGTATCGGCCGAGGCATGGCTCGGAATGCCGCCGGGGAAGGAGAACTGGCGGACCAGCTTCCTGAGACCGTCGAGGTCGCGCCCGATCTCGGGATAGATCTCGCTGTAGGAGCCCTCGAGATAAGTATTGGCCACCATGCCGGGCCCGCCATGGCCGGGACCGCAGACATAGAGGACATTCGCATCCTCGGCGCGGATCACGCGGTTCAGATGCGCATAGATGAAGTTGAGGCCCGGCGTCGTGCCCCAATGGCCGAGCAGGCGCGGCTTGATGTGCTCATTCAGCAGCGGCTCGCGCAGCAGCGGGTTGTCGAGCAGATAAATCTGGCCGACGGAGAGGAAGTTAGCCGCCTTCCAATAACGATGCAGAAGGTCGAATTCTTCCGCCGACAACGGTCCGTCTTGCGCCATACTCGCCTCCTGTGATGCTCTTGAAGCCGGCCGATCGCGACCGGAGGCACTTAAGCACCAGCACCCTGCAACCAGCCTTGATCATGATCAAGCCGGCGTAAAGCGAGACGTTCCCTTATTGGGCAGCGGCGGCGACTTCAAACGCCTCGGCCGCCGCCTCAGTCAGCGGATCCGAGAACAGCATGGCCGCGACGGTGGGGCTGAAGGTGAAGGTATCGAGGCCGCGCGCGGCGAGGCGGGAGAGATCCTCGGCAGAGCGGAGGCTCGCGACGAGAATGCGCATCCGGCTGCCGCTCGCGGCGACCATGTCGCGCATCGCCGCGATCTCGCCCTGGCCGTCGCGGCCGGCATCGTTCATGCGGCCGAGATAGGGGGCGGCATAGTCGGCGCCGAGCGCCGCGGCACTGAGCGCCTGGTGCGCGGCATAGACGGCCGTCATGGTGATGCGGATACCATCGGCGCCGAGGCGGCTCGCGGCCAGCGCGCCTTCACGCGTGATCGGCACCTTGACGACAATGCGCGGGTCGAGCGCGGCAATGGCGCGGCCGTTGCGCTCCAAAGCATCGGAGCTTCGGCCGAACGTCTGGATCTGCATCTCGTTGGCGCCGAAGCCGAAGGCGGCATCGACGAGCGGTCCCAACGCCGGGAGATTGCACGGAATGCCCGCAGCGGCGAGAAGGGTCGGATTGGTCGTGACGCCGTGGAACAAGCCGGTCGGCAGCCAGGAGCGCCAGGCCGCCTTGTCGGCCGTATCGAGAAACAGCCTGATCCGCCCGCGATTTTCGTCTGCCGTCATCGTCCGCACCCTCGATCCATCAACCCGCGAGGGATAGACGATTGTAGAGCGGCTTGCACGCGGCGTGCTGTCTCAGGCCGGCCGCGAACCGCTCTCAGATCGCATCACCGCCCTCGAAGCCGCCGAAGAGGCTGTCGAGAACGCGCTTCTCGAGCGCCGCGAAGGCCGGCGTGCCGCGCTGGCGCGGACGCGGCAGCGTCACCGGAAGATCGAGCGCGATGCGGCCGCCATCGACCAGCAGCACGCGATCGGCAAGCGCGATTGCCTCGGACACGTCATGCGTCACGAGGAGCGCCGTGAAGCGCTGGTCGAGCCAGACGCGCTCGACCAGCGCCTGCATCGAGATGCGGGTCAACGCGTCGAGCGCGCCGAGCGGCTCGTCGAGCGCGAGGAGGCGCGGCCGGCTGACGAGGGCGCGGGCGAGCGCGACGCGCTGCTTCTGTCCGCCCGAAAGGACCGAAGGCCATGCGCCGCCGCGGCCATCGAGGCCGACATCGGCCAGGGCCCGCGCCGCAGCCGCCCGGCGGCTGGCACGCGAGCCGGTCCGCGCGAGGCCGACGGCGACATTATCGACGACGCTCGCCCAGGGCAGAAGCCGCGGCTCCTGGAAGATGAAGCGAGCCGTGGCGCCGGGCGAGACCGAAATCGAGCCGCCCGTCGGCGTCTCCAGCCCGAGCACGAGCCGAAGCAGCGTGCTCTTGCCGCAACCGCTCTTGCCGACCACGGCGACGAAGGATCCCGGCGCGACGTCGAGATCGATGCCGCCAATGACCGGGGTCGCACCGAAGCTCTTGGAGAGGCCGGCGAGTTTCACGGCGGCGCCGGTCGTGTCGGGTGCGGCGAGATCGCCGAGCACTTCGAATGGCACCGGCGCCGGCCGCGGCCATTGCGGCGGCGCCTGTCGGGCGGCGGTCTCGATCATGGCGAGTGCATCGCTGAACATGGTCATGCTCCTGCGAAGGCCGGGTTCCAGGCGAGCAAATTGCGCTCCAGCAGCCGGGCGAGCGTATCGGCCAGCTTGCCGAGCAGCGCATAGATGATGATCGACAGGACGACGACGTCGGTCATCATGAATTCGCGCGCCTGCATCGCCATGTAGCCGATGCCCGACGAGGCGGAGATCGTTTCGGCGACGATCAGCGTCAGCCACATGATGCCGAGCCCGAAGCGAAGGCCAACGAAGATCGACGGCAGCGCGCCGGGAAGGATGACGCGGCTGAACAGGTCGGCGCCGTTCATGCCATAGGTCTTGCCCATCTCGATCAGCTGCGGATCGACGCTGCGGATACCGTGCAGCGTGTTGATGTAGATCGGGAAGAACACGCCGAGCGCGACCAGGAAGAGCTTCGCCTGCTCGTCGATGCCGAACCACAGGATCACCAGCGGGATCAGCGCGAGATGGGGCACGTTGCGCACCATCTGCAGCGTCGTGTCCGTCAGCTGCTCCGAGAAGCGCGAGAGACCATTGGCCAGGCCGAACGCAAAGCCGATCGCGCCGCCGATGAGGAAGCCGACGCCGGCTCGCCAGGCGCTGACGCCCATGTTGCGGGCCAGTTCGCCCGAAACGGTCACACGCCAGAAGGCTTCCGCCACGGCCGTCGGCGCCGGCAGGATGTTGGCAGGGATCACGCCGAGCCGCGACAGTGCTTCCCAGCTGAGCACGAGCAGAGCGGGAAGGATCCAGCCGGTGAGGCCGTGCCAGCGCGCCATCGGCGGATCAGGACGACGCTGCGAGCTTCAGCGCGGCATTGCCGACCGAGAACTCGTTCTCGATCGAGCCGCGCAACTGGCGGCGGCGTCCATTGTCGAGCCCGAGCACCGGGAACAACAGCTCGGCGACGCGATAGGCTTCCTCGAGATGCGGATAGCCCGAGCCGATGACCGTATCGATGCCGATGGCCTGGTATTCGGCCAGCCGCGCCGCGATCTGCTCGGGCGTACCCACGAGGGCGGTGCCGGCGCCGCCGCGCACCAGACCGACGCCGGCCCAGAGATTCGGCGAGACGAGCAGGCGATCGCGCCGGCCGCCATGCAGCGCCGCCATCCGGCGCTGGCCGACCGAGTCCATCTCCTTGGTAAAACGGGCCTGCGCCGCTTCGATCTGCGCGTCGGAGACGCGGCTTATCAACCGATCGGCGGCGCGCCACGCCTCGTCCTCGGTTTCGCGAACGATGAAGTGGAGACGGATCCCGAAGCGGAGCGTCCGGCCGCGGGCGAGGGCCTTCGCCTTGGCGGAGGCGATCTTTTCGGCGACGCCAGCCGGCGGCTCGCCCCAGGTAAGATAAAGCTCGGTCTTCTCGGCAGCGAGATCCTGCCCCGCTTCGGAGGATCCGCCGAAATAGAGCGGCGGGCGCGGCGCCTGGACAGGCGGAAAGTCCAGCCTGGCGCGGTCGACGCGATAATGTTTGCCGGCAAAGTCGACGGTCTCGCCGGTCAAGAGGCGCGACCAGATATCGAGGAATTCGCCAGCCTGAACATAGCGCTCGTCATGCGGCAGATAGATGCCGTCCCCGGCGAGCTCGCCCGGATTGCCGCCGACAACGACATTCAGCAGCAGCCGTCCGTTGGAAAGACGGTCGAGGGCCGCGGTCTGCCTGGCGGCAAAGGTCGGCGAGACGACGCCGGGCCGGAGCGCGACGAGAAATTTCAGCCGTTCGGTCAGGGGCGCGAGCCCGGCGGCGGTGATCCAGCTGTCCTCGCAGGCCTGGCCGGTCGGCAGCAGCACGCCGCCGAAGCCGAGCCGGTCGACCGCCTGCGCGATCTCCTTGAAATAAGCGAATTCCGGCGGCCGCTGCTGCGTTTCGGAGCCGAGATAGGACCCGTCGCCATGCGTTGGAATGAACCAGAAGAAGTTCAGCGGATCGGCAGGGGATGCGATATCGGCGGACATGGCGGCGGCTCCTGTTCGGTGTCTTCGATCTCAGGCGCGCGGAGCCTGCCAGACGATGTCACGGACCGTGATCGGCTTCGGAATGAGGCCGAGCTTGTGGAAGCGATCCGCCGTTGCCTGCTGGCCGGCGATGACGGAATCGGAAAGCGGGAAGATGCCGTAGCTGGCACGATCGACCGCGACCGTCTCCGGCCCGATCGGCACGCCGGTGATCTCGGAGAGAGCGGCCGCGACGTCGCCGCGATGGGCATTGGCCCAGTCGGCCGTCGCGGCGAGCGCGGTGATGATCGTCGCGATCGCCGCCGGATGCGCCTCGGCAAAGCTCTTGTTGGCGAGGAGATAGGTATTGACCTCGAGGGTCGCGGCGGTGGTCGTCAGCTGACGCACCGGAGCGCGGCTTTCCGCCAGCGCCAGGAAGGGATCCCAGATCGCCCAGGCATCGACGCTGTCATTGGCGAAGGCGGCGGCGGCATCGGCCGGGGAGAGATAGACCGGCGTCACATCGGCAAAGGCGACCCCTGCCTTTTCCAGCGCCGCCACGGTCAGATTGTGCGCGCTGGACCCCTTGGTGACCGCGATCTTCTTGCCCTTCAACGCGGCAACCGACGCGATCGGCGCGCCATCCTTGACGATGATCGCCTCACCCTTCCCGTTCGACGGCGCCGCGCCGATGTAGACGAGATTGGCACCGGCGGCCTGCGCGAAGATCGGCGGCGCGTCGCCGGTCCAGCCGATATCGACGGCACCGGCGTTCAAGGCCTCGAGAAGCGGCGGACCGGAAGCGAACTCGACCCAGGTCACGTTGGTACCGAGCGGCTGGAAGGCCGTCTCGAACGCCTTCTGTCGCCGGGCGAGGGCGAGCAGCCCAGCCTTCTGATAGCCGACCTTCAGTGTCGGCAGCGTGTCCGCGGCAAAGGCCGGAGCGCCCGCCGAGAGGCCGAGGGCGACGGCAGCGAGAGAGACGCCGGCGAGGCGGCCGAAGGATCGGCGGGTAATGGTCATGGATGTCTCTCCGACGGCGATGAAGGGGCTCGATGAGGCGGCTTGGCGGGGTGTGCGCCCTTGGCCGGCCCGTTCGTTCCATTGAAGCCATCACGACCGTATCCATCAAGAAAAGCGTTATTGGCAGATGGCCGCAACGCGGAATGAAAATCCGCCCGAGGCCGTTGCCACGCATCATGGCGCGATCCACCGCTCCGGAGGGGTCCGGCGCGTGCCGGTGACGGGCGTCACAGCCTCCCTGTCGCGAACGTGATTGAACCACCTCCTCTCAGCGGCATTGAACGACCGAGATGAGCAGGGGCGCCTCAACGGCGACACGGGGATGATGAATTTCGGCAGGCAGAGCGTTGCGGGCGTGATGGCTACGGCCGCGATCGTTGCGGTGGCGATCACCGCCTATGGCAGTCAGGCGACCGGTCATGGGAATGGCGCCAAGGACCCGACCGCAGTCGTTGGCTACGAGAGCGCCGGTGTCGGCGGGCGCAAGGGCTGCGAGGTCCAGTCCTGGCCCTACATCGCGCCGGAATGCCTCGCGGCTGCCGACACGACGAAGGTCGTGCGCCACCTGCCCTAGACGTCGATTGCGCCGGCAGCGGCCCTGAACACGAGGGCGTGCCGGCCGGCGATCGCATCGACATCGGCCCCATAGCCGCCACCGATGACGGCCACGAGTGGAATGCCTCGGCGGCGAACCTCACTGATCACCAGGCGATCACGCGCGAACAGCCCGGCATCGGACAGAGCCAGGCGCCCGAGCCTGTCGTCCTTATGCGGGTCGACGCCGGCATTATAGAAGACGATGTCCGGGGCAAGGCGATCGACGAGACCGGGCAGCACGGCAGCGAGCGCACCAAGATAGGCCTCGTCGGCCGTGTCATCATCAAGGCCGATGTCGATCGAGGATGCCCGCTTGCGAACCGGATAGTTGCGCTCGGCATGCAGCGACAGCGTGGTGACGTTCGCATCGCCTGCAAAGATCGCAGCCGTGCCGTCCCCCTGATGCACGTCACAATCGACGACCAAGGCGGTTCCGATGCGCCGCTCGGCGAGGAGCACGCGGATTGCGACGGCGACATCGTTGAAGGTGCAGAAGCCGGCACCCTGCTCGGCGCGCGCATGATGGCTGCCGCCGGCTGTGTTGCAGGCAAGCCCATGCTCGAGCGCCAGGCGGGCGGCAAGGATGGTCCCGCCGGTCGCGGCGGCGGCGCGGCGGACCACCGTCTCGTTCATCGGCAGGCCGATCTCGCGCTCGATCGCCTTCGGCAGGGCGAGCGACAGGACGGCGTCGACATAGACCGCATCATGGGCCAGCGCCAGTTGATCGGCCCGCGCCGGCTCGGGCGTGACGAAACCTGACGGCACGAGCCCATCGGCCGACAGCCGCTCCGCGAGCCGGCGATATTTTCCCATCGGAAAGCGGTGATCAGCCGGAATCTCGGCGGTGTAGGCGGCGTGATGGACGATCGGCAGCGGCATGCAGCGGAGAATAGCGCGCCGGCGCACGGGATACAGGGGTTCATGTGGCTTGGCCGAGACGCGGCCGCCGCAGGCGCCATCGACGCGCGCGCCGAGTGCGTCTATGCCTTCCCTCCCCCGACGAGAGCATGCCGATGCCGACCCCACGCAGCGCGGAACCCGCCCATCCCTTCGCCGTGACGCATCGCGGGATCCTCGCCATCGCGGTGCCGATGACGCTCGCCTATCTCTCAACGCCGCTGCTCGGCGTTGCCGACATGACGGTGATCGGCCGGCTTGGCGACGCGGCGCTGATCGGCGGCATCGCGCTCGGCGCCGTCATCTTCGACTTCATCTTCGCGACCTTCAATTTTCTCAGGAGCGGCACGACGGGACTGACCGCTCAGGCCTACGGCGCCGGCGACGCGACCGAGAGCCAGGCGATCTTCCTGCGCGCCCTGCTGCTCGCCGCGGTCATCGGCATCGCCGTCATCCTGTTGGGGCGGCCGCTCCTCGCACTCGCTCTCGCCGCGCTCGGCGGCAGCCCTGCGGTCAAGGCCGCAACGAAGACCTATTACGACATCCGCATCCTCTCGACGCCGTTTGCGCTCGCCAACTACGTCCTGCTCGGCTGGCTTGTCGGGCTCGGCCGCGCCGGCGCGGGACTGCTGCTTCAAACGGTCCTCAACGGCATCAACATCGCGCTCAACGTCCTGTTCGTGCTCGGCTTCGGCTGGGGCGTCGCCGGCGCGGCGCTCGGCACGACGATCGGCGAAGCCGTGACAGCCGCGATCGGGCTTGCGATCATCCTGCCAACGCTCGACCGGCGGCACCGGCCGTCGCGCGCGCAGGTTCTCGACCGCGCCCAGTTGATCCGCATGGTCGCCGTCAATCGCGACATCATGATCCGATCCTTCGCGCTGCTGTTCGCCTTCGGCTTCTTCGCATCGCGCGGCGCCGCGCATGGCGACGTGGTCCTCGCCGCCAATGCGATCCTCATGAACTTCTTCCTCGTCGGCGGCTATTTCCTCGACGGCTTTGCCGCGGCGGCGGAGCAGTTTGCCGGCCGTGCCGTCGGCGCCCGGCACCGCGCCGCCTTCGTCCGCGCGCTCAAGCTGACGCTTGGCTGGGGCTATGTGCTGGCGGCGCTCGCCGCGCTGCTGTTCGCGATCGGCGGCCCGTTCGCCATCGATTTCATGACGTCCAATGCAGACGTGCAGGCTGCGGCGCGCGAATATCTGCCCTGGGCCGTGGTGACGCCGCTTGCGGGCGTGCTCGCCTTCGAAATGGACGGCGTCTTCATCGGAGCCACCTGGTCGCGCGACATGCGCAACATGATGCTTGCCTCGCTCGCGCTCTATCTCGCGGTGTGGTGGTGGGCCGAACCGGCGCTCGGCACGCATGGGCTCTGGCTGGCGCTGATCGTCTTCCTGTCGGCACGTGGCCTGTCACTCGCCTGGCGTTGCCGAAGCCGGATCCGCGAAACCTTCGGCCCGGCCTGAGAGATGGTCAGGCTCGGCTCAGCCGCCGGCGGCCCAGCGCTCGCGCTCGATTCCGACCGCATCGGCGATCGAGGCAAGGCCGCGGCGGTCGAGAATGCGCGACAACCCCTTGAGGATTTCGCCGGGAAGGCCGGGGCCGCCATAGACGAGGCCGGTATAGAACTGAACGAGGTCGGCCCCGGCGGCAATCTTGGCAAAGGCCGTTTCGGCCGAATCGACGCCGCCTACCCCGATCAGCGGTAATCCCGGCCCGACGAGACCGCGGAAGCGGGCCAGCATCACGGTCGACATCCTGAACAGCGGCCGGCCGGAAAGGCCGCCGGTCTCCTTGGCCTGCGCGGCGTCGCCGAGCGGCGGCCGCGAGATCGTCGTGTTCGAGATGATGACGCCGTCGAGTTGCCGCGCCAGCACGACATCGGCGACGTCCGCGAGCGCGGCCTCGTCCATGTCCGGCGCGATCTTGACCAGCATCGGCACGCGGCGCGGCTGCGCATCGCGCGCCGCGACGACGCGGGCGAGCAATGCGTCGAGCGCTTCGCGTCCCTGCAGGTCACGGAGACCCGGCGTATTCGGGGAGGAGACGTTGACGGTGAAATAGCTCGCGAGATCTGCGAAGGCCTCGATGCCCGCGACATAATCGGCGATGCGATCGGGCGCATCCTTGTTGGCGCCGATATTGACGCCGATGATGCCGCCTCGGCCGCGCCGGGCCGCGAGACGCTGGCGCGCCGCCTGCTGGCCTTCATTGTTGAAGCCGAGCCGGTTGATCACCGCGCGGTCGGCCACGAGGCGGAACATGCGCGGGCGCGGATTGCCCGCCTGCGGCCGCGGCGTCACCGTGCCGATCTCGACAAAGCCGAAGCCGAGGCCGAGCAGCGCGTCGGTCACTTCGGCGTTCTTGTCGAGACCTGCGGCAAGACCGAGCGGATTGGCAAAATCGAGCCCGAGCAGATGGCGGCCGAGCCGCGGATCGGCAGCGCCGTCGACAGGGCGCTGAAGGCCGGAGCCGAGAACCTTCAGCGAGAGGCCATGCGCGGTCTCCGGATCGATGCGGAAGATCGCCGGTCGGAGGAGATCGTAGAAATTCACGGTATTTCGGCCGAAAACTGGTGCGATCCGTCCTCGGCCAGCGGCAGCGGCGACACGGCGTGGACATCGGCGAGGGATAAGGGGGCAAAGAGATGGGGAAACAGCGCACCGCCGCGCGAGATCTCCCATTTGAGCGCCGGTCCGAGGCGGTCGGCATCGACCGCGACGAGCACGAGATCATCGAGCCCGGCAAAATAGCGCCGTGCGGTCTCGCGCACCTGGTCGGCCGCCGAAAGATGGATGAAGCCGTCGGCGAGGTCGATCGGCGCACCTTCGAATACGCCGCGCGCTTCGGCAGCACGCCAGAGATCCCCCGGCGCGATCTTGTAGATGATGGCCATCGTCATTCCCGTTGAGCGGAAAAAAGCCTAGCCGGAGCGGCAGCCGCCGGCAAGCGGCCGAACCAATGCGAAGAAAGCGCCGCCGGGTGCTGGACAGGCGCCGCGCGCGGGGATAAATCCTCCATTCAGGGGATTTTATTCCTTTCGTGTGATCCATGTGCCGCGTTCCGAGGAGTCCACGCAACCAGCCGCGGCGGGAAAGAGCCTGCCGGGCGGAAGTTTCCGGAGGGTCCGGCCATGTTGTCACACGAGCGGATCTGGACGGCGATCGACCTCCTGGCCGAGCGGCATGATCTCAGCGTCTCTGGCCTCGCGCGCCGGGCGGGTCTCGACCCGACGACGTTCAACCGCTCCAAGCGCATTGCCCATGACGGTCGGCCGCGCTGGCCCTCGACCGAAAGCATCTCGAAGATTCTCGAGGCGACCGGCGAGACGCTCGAGCGCTTTCTCGATCTCGCAGCCCCTGCGGCCCAACCGCCCTTGTCGGAGATCGACCGTCCGTTCCGCCAGGTGCCGTTGATCGGCTTCGCCCAGGCCGGGGCCGGCGGCTTCTTCGACGATGGCGGTTTCCCGGCAGGCCAGGGCTGGGACGAGGTCGCCTTTCCACAGACGCAGAAGGTCGAGGGGGTCTATGCGCTCGAGGTCTCCGGCGATTCGATGATACCGCTCTATCGCGACGGCGACGTCATCATCGTCTCGCCGACGTCGCCTTGCCGCGTCGGCGACCGCGTCGTGGTGCGAACGCGCCAGGGCGAGGTGATGGCCAAGGTGCTCGCCCGCCGCAACAGCCGCAGCGTCGAACTGTCCTCGCTCAATCCCGACCATCCGAACCGCGTCCTTGCCACGCGCGAGATCGACTGGATCGCCAGGATCATCTGGGCCAGCCAATGAAGCGTCGGTGGATGATCGTGCCCGCCGCGGTGCTCGGTTTGTTGCTGCTAGCCGGCGTGACGCTGATGCTCGCTGACGGCGACGCTCCAACCAGCCCAATCGCGGTTCCGGCCGTCCAGCCGACGGGACAAGGCCTGGATCGTTCCGCCAACACCCCCGCCGCTCCGCCAACCAGCTTCACGCCGCGTCCGATCATGCCGCGCGCCGTCGCGCCACCATCCGAGATCGTGACCAGCACGGTGCCGACGGCCGGTCCGGCTGCGTCGGGGCCGATCCCGCGCATCGTGGGCGGGCCGGGGATCAGCCCGGGCCCCATCCTGCATGGCCAGCCGGAACGCGAGGCCCCGCCGCCTGCAGCCGCCCCGCCACCCGTTGCCACAGCTGATATGGGGCCGGCCTGGCAGGCCTTCACCCAGGTCGTGGTGATCGGGGCCGGCACGCTCAATCTCGGCGGCCGCAAGGTCGTGCTCGCGGGCCTCGTGCTGCCCGAGAGCGATCAGCGCTGCCGGGTCGATGGCGGCAGCGAGATCACCGCCTGCAGCTTCCTGTCGCTGCAGGCGCTCCGTCAGCGCCTGCGTGCCCGCGGCGTCGAATGCCGGGTCGAGGGGCTGGAGACGATCGGCCTTGAGCCCGTCGCCTGCCGCCTCGGCGGCGCCGATCTCGGCGAATGGCTGGTCGCGCAGGGCTGGGCCGGCGCAGCAGCCGATGCACCGGAGACCTATCGCACGGCAGAGGACGCCGCCCGCTGCGCCGGCGCCGGCATCTGGGCCGATGCGCCACGGCCGGACAGCTGCCCGGCCCGGTAGACGGCGGAAGCTGTCAGGTCGGCGCGCGGCGAAGGCCGAGCGACAGCAATCCTGCGCCGATGAGCAGCGCCCCGCCGGTCCGGTTAACCGCGGTCTGCACCGTCGGCTTGCGGATGGTCGTGCGGGCGCCGGCGGCCAGGAGCCCGTAAAGCGTGGCGTTCAGCGTCGCAAGCACCAGGAACGTCGCCTCGAACAGCACCATCTGCGGTAAGAGCGGCGCGCCGGCGACGAGAAACTGCGGCAGGAAGGCGACGAAGAAGACGATGCTCTTCGGATTGAGCGCCGTGACGACATAGGCATGGGCAAAGATGCGGAAGGGTCGCCGCTCGGTGAGCGCTTCGCCGGCTTCACCCATCGGCTTGGCGCGCCAGAGCTTGACGCCGAGATAGACGAGATAGGCGGCACCGATCCATTTCAGCATCGTGAAAAGCGCCGCCGAGGCCGCGAGCAGGGCTCCGAGGCCGAGCAGCGACGCGGTCATCGCCGTGAAATCGCCGAGCGCAACGCCGGCAACCGTCGCGCGCGCGGCGCTTCGACCATGCCCAAGGGCATAGGAGACGACGAGCAGCACGGTGGGGCCCGGGATGGCCAGCATCACGGCCGAGGCGGCGGCGAAGGCGAGCCAGTGTTCAAAGGTCATCGGCGGCACTCCTGATGCCGCCGATCCATCCATAGCCGCGCGCCGCATGCAAGAGCGGCGCGCGCGCAACTATTCGCCGGCCAAGGTTCCGGCCAGCGCGCGGGCGATGCGCTCGCGCGTCTCGGGAATGCCGTAGATCGCCACGAAGGAGCCGAAGCGCGGGCCCTGGTCCTGGCCGAGCAGAACCTGATAGAGGCCGCGGAACCAGTCGAGCGAGACGCCCGGCGGATTGCCATCAGGCCCCTTCTTGGCCGGGTCGGGGAAATAGCGGCGGCCGACATCGAAGACGATGGTCTGGATCTCGTCTGCGGTCGAGGCCGGCGGCAGGGCGGCGAGCGCAGCGTCGAGCGCGCCGAGCGCTTCCGCGATCGCCCCCTCCGGCCGGACATAGTGCTTCTTCGCCTTCAGCACGTCGTTGTAGTAGCGGATCGCGAAGCCGGCGAGCTGGTCGAGGATCGCGCGCGGCGCCGGCTCGATCTCGGGCAGGTAGCGCGAGACATAGGCCCAGAGCACGCCCTTGTCAGTCGCGTCGGAGACCGAAACGAGGTTCAGCAGCATCGCGAAGCTGATCGGCGAGACAGCAGACGGCGGGTGTCCGGAATGGATATGCCAGGCCGGATTGCCGAGCTGCTGTTCGAGCGGCTGGCGCGGAAAGGCCTCGATGAAACCGGCATAGTCGTCGACATGGCGCGGGATCACCTCGAAGCCGAGGCGCTTCGCCGTCTTCGGCTTGGTGAACATCAGCAGCGACAGGCTCTCGGGCGAGGCATAGGAAAGCCACTGCTCGATCGTGAGGCCATTGCCCTTCGACTTCGAGATCTTCTCGCCGTTCTCATCCAGGAAATGCTCATAGGTGAAGCATTCCGGCGGCTCGGTCCCGAGGGCGCGGCAGATCCGGGTCGACAGCTTGACGCTGTCGATCAGGTCCTTGCCGCTCATCTCGTAATCGACGCCGAGCGCGAACCAGCGCATCGCCCAGTCGGCCTTCCACTGGCACTTCACGAGCCCGCCCGTGACCGCGGTCGTGACCGTCTCGCCGTCTTCGGGATCGATATAGGTGATCGTTCCGCCGGCGACGTCGCGATCGACCATCGGCACCTGCAGCACGCGACCGGTCTTCTTCGAGATCGGCAGGAAGGGCGAATAGGTCGCCCGACGCTCGGCGCCGAGCGTCGGCAGGATGATCTCCATCACCTCGTCATAGACTTCGAGCATGCGGCGAAGTGCTGCGTCGAAGCGGCCGGAGGCGTAATAATCGGTGGCGCTGGCGAATTCGTAGGCGAAGCCGAAGCCATCGAGAAAGGCGCGCAGCCGCGCATTGTTGGCCGCGCCGAACGAAGGGTATTCGTTCGAGAACGGGTCCGGCACGCGCGTCAGCGGCATGCCGAGATGCGCCTGCATCATCTCCTGGTTCGGAACATTGCTCGGGACCTTGCGGAGCCCGTCCATGTCGTCGGAGAAGGAGAGCAGCCGCGTCGGGATACTGTCCTCGGTCAGCAGACGGAAGGCGGTCCGCACCATGGTCGTGCGCGCAACCTCGCCGAAGGTGCCGATATGCGGCAGGCCCGACGGTCCGTAACCGGTCTCGAACAGCACCGGCGACTTCGGACCACGCGTCTCGAGCCGCGTGATGATGCGCCGGGCTTCCTCGAACGGCCAGGCTTTCGACTCTTTCGCCGCGGCGACGATCGCGGGCGAGAGGTCGAGGACTGGCGGCGTTGCGTTGGACATGGAAACCTCGTGAAAGCGCGGGTGCGCGCTGGGCGCGTCGCAGGCGCGAGAGCCATAGGGACGGGGCGCGGCGGCGTCAATGGCGAAGCCTCGGCGAGGCAGGTTCGCGAGCAGCGTTGAACATGGCGCCGCGACACCCTAGGTTCGTGCTCGCGCCGCGCCGTGCCGGCCGTCTACGGGAGTTTCGCTGAAATGGACAAAGCCATCGCCCCCAAGGAGACAGCGGTCTCGCCCCAGGAGGCGCTGATCTACGTCATGGTGACGCTCTCGGCCGTCGACCGCGAGATGACCGATCGCGAGTTGCGCAAGATCGGCGACGTCGTCAACACGCTGCCGATCTTCGGCGGCTTCGACACCGACCGCCTGATCCACGTCGCCGAAGCCTGCGGGGCCATCACCCGCGAGGCTGACGGCCTGCACGAGGTGCTGACGGTGATCGCGACCGCGCTGCCGAAGAAGCTGCACGAGACCGCCTATGCCCTCGCGGTCGAAGTCGCGGCGGCAGATCTCCACGTCGAGCAGGAGGAACTCCGCTTCCTCGAACTGCTGCGCGACGTGCTCGATGTCGACACGCTGACGGCCGCAGCCATCGAACGCGGCGCCCGCGCCCGCTACCGCACGCTCTGAGGCATTCCTCCCCGACGCGCTAGAAATAGCCGACCGGGAACGAGCGCAGATAGATTTCGGCGAAGACGCCCTTGTCGTAGAGGCTGTCGAGCGCCCAATCGATCGCCTCGCGGAGTTCCGGACGATCCGGCGGCAGCGCGATCGCGAAGCCTTCCCCGAAGAAGCGCGGCTCGAGATAGGGCCCGCCGACAAAGACGCAGCATCCTTCGGCCGCCGCGGATTGCAGGTAGAAGGCGAATTGCAGTCCGTCGCCAAAGGCGAGATCGGCCTTGCCGGTCTTGACCGCCTCCGCGGCGAGCGGCATCGCGGCGAGCGGAACGGCCAGCGCCTTCGGAAAGAAGGCGGCGAGATAAGCGGCATGGGCGCTGCCGGCGACCACCGCGATCCGCCTTCCGGCCAGCATGTCCGGTGTCACCGCCGCATCCGGCCAGGACCGCGCGCCGATGAAACGCGCCGCAGGCCGCAGATACACGTCCGAGAAGGCCAATTTCCGCCGTGACTCGGCGGTGATCGCGATCCCTGCGATGACGGCATCCACCCGGCCCTCTGCGATCGAGGCTTCGAGGCTGTCGAAGGGCCGCGCCTGCATCGTGCAGGGGACGGCGAGCTCGGTGCAGATGGCGCGGGCGAGATCGACATTGAACCCGGCGAGATCGCCGCCCGGCCCAACAAAGCTGAATGGCGGAAAATCGGCCGTCGCCGCAAAGCGGATGCTGCGCACTGCTTCGGGCGACGGGCGCGTGAGGCGCCGGTTCGGATCGAAGAAATCCGGGATGACGACCGACGATGCGGCGGCCGGCGCGGCGGTAGCGGCCGATGCCGCCGACGCCACGGGCGTCAACGCAAGGCTGTAGAGCGACGGAACCCCGGAGAGGAAGACGAGCATCGCCGCGCGAATTGCCAAAGGCCGAGGCATCTGGAATAACTCTTGGTTGTGGCGGACACGTTCTGCCCGGGGTTGCATGACGGGATGATCGACACGACGGGATTATAGACGAGGAACCGTCTCTTGCGGGAGAGACGGAGCGGACGGGGGCGTCCTTGAACATCCGTGACGAGCGACTTGCCCACGATGGCGAGGAGGCTACGGAAGTCCGGCATCAGCCCGGCGAGCGACGCTCCGTCGCGGCGCGGGCGATGGCGCTCGGCATACCCTTCGAACCGCGGCCTGAACGCGACGGTTTCAAGGTCCGCCCCGAGCGGCGACGGGACGGGGCAATCGCGACGATCACCGCGGCCATCCGCGCGGGCAAGGCGGCAATGTCCGAGCGCGGCGCGCAGTCGCGCTTGCTGGTGGCGCCCGAGGGAAGTGAAGTCGCGCTGCTCGCCGCCCGCATCGCCGAGCATCCGGCGCTCCGCCAGCGCATCGCCGTCACCACGCCGGCCGCGATCCGCCGCATGCTGCTCGCGGCCAACCAGCAGGCGCTGGTCGCCGATGCCGTCGCCCGCCTCCATCGCCGACGGCCGGATCTCTCGGCGCGGCACCTGGCGACAGGACCGCAGTTGGTGATGATCGGCGCGGGGCTCGCGGGCATCGTCCTCGCGATCACGCTGGCGGGCTGGACCGCCGTGGCGGCGCTCGACATCCTCGCGGGTCTGCTGTTTCTCGCCGTCGTCATCCTGCGGATGCAGGCGATCACGCTGGTCGCGCATCGCGATCGGCAGAAGCCGGCTCCTCTGCCCGCGTTCGATCCGGCGAGCCTGCCGACCTATACCGTGCTGCTGCCGTTGCATGACGAGGCGCACATGGTGGCCGATCTCGTCACGGCGATGGAGCGGCTGCACTGGCCGCGGAACCGGCTCGACATCAAACTCATCGTCGAGGCGGACGATGCCGCGACGATCTCTGCCATCGCAGCGCTCAAACTGCTGGCGCCCTTCGAGCTGATCCGCGTGCCCGTGATGCGGCCACGCACGAAGCCGAAGGCGCTCGCCTTCGCCCTGCCGCTCGCCCGCGGCGACTATGTCACGGTCTTCGACGCAGAGGACCGCCCCGACCCGATGCAACTGCTCGAGGCTCATGCCGCCTTCCTGGCGGGCGAGGCGGACCTCGCCTGCCTGCAGGCGCCGCTCCTCATCGAAAATGCTGGCGCCAACGGTCTGACGGCGTTGTTCGCGCTGGAATATTCAGTGCAGTTCGACGGCGTGCTGCCGCTGCTGGCAACGCACGACCTGCCGCTGCCGCTCGGTGGCACATCCAACCATTTCCGCCGGGAGGCACTGGAGCGCGTTGGCGGCTGGGATCCCTACAACGTCACCGAGGATGCGGATCTCGGCATCCGCCTCGCGCGCTTCGGCTATCGCGCCGGCACGCTGGAACGGCCGACCTATGAAGAGGCGCCGCTGACGGTCCGCTCATGGCTGGGACAACGCACGCGCTGGCTGAAGGGATGGATGCAAACCGTCCTGGTCCATCTCCGCGCCCCGCGCCAGCTCTGGCGCGAGATCGGCCCGCGGCGCTTCGCGGGCTTCCTGCTGACCTCATTGGGGGCGCTGGTGGCGGCGGCGGTTCATCCGCTCTACCTCGCCACGGCCTTGGTGCTGCTCCTCGACCCGGCGCGGCTCTGGCGCGCCGACAGCCCCTTGCTCGCCACCGTCACGGCGCTCAATCTCGTCAATCTGGTCGCCGCCTATCTCGTCTTCGCGCTGCTCGCACGCCAGACCTTCCGCCTCCGGCGGATCAAGGCGCCGACGAGCGCGCTCGTCTATCTGCCGGCCTATTGGCTGCTGCTCTCCGTCGCGCTTTATCGCGCCCTGTTCCAACTGGTGCTGGCGCCGCATCACTGGGCGAAGACGCAACATGTCGGGCGGCGAAGGCGACCCGCTGCAGGCAAGGAGGGCGGCATCTGAGGAAAAGCCGATCTCGCTGTCGGAAGCGGCGAGGCGCAACCGTCCTTGCAACGGGGATCATGCTCCGAGGAGGCTTCAATGTCCTATGTCGACGGATTTCTGGTTCCCGTGCCGAAGGCGCGGCTCGACGAATACAGGAAGCTGGCAACGCTCGCCGGCAGCATCTGGCGCGAGCATGGCGCGCTCGCCTATGCCGAATGCATCGGCGACGACGTGCCCTATGGCGAGCTGACCTCGTTCCCCCGCGCGGTTCAGGCGACGGACGATGAGATCATCATCTTCTCCTGGATCCGCTATGCCTCGCGCGCCGACCGTGACGCGGTCAATGCCAAGGTGATGGCGGACGAACGGCTCAAGGCCGCGATGGCCGAAATGCCGTTCGACGGCAAGCGGATGATCTATGGCGGCTTCACCGTGATGCTCGATCTCTGAACCGCGGCTTGCGGCACTTTAACCGTACCGACTTCACGCCTTTGTAAGCCGCCGCCGTGATCATGCCGGCGGTGGGGCCTTCGGCATGGTGGAGACGGGTCTGATGTTGGGTTCAGGGATCAGGGCGCGCGCCCTCGGATGGGCTGCGGTGCTGGTGCTTCCGTTGGCTCCTGCGGCGCTCGCGGCGGCAGCAGGCCCCGACGGCGCGGCGTTCTATGTCGCGCCCGATCCGCTGCCGGCCGGCGGCGCGGGAACGGCCATCTGGTCGCGCCCCCTCGCGGGCACGATGGCGCTGCCCTCGGCCGCGAAGAACGAACTGCTGCTCTATCTGTCCGTCGACCCGAACGGCAGGATCGTGCCGGTCTCCGGCTCGATCTCGATCCCGAAGGGCACGCCGCCCGAGGGGGGCTGGCCGGTTGTCACCTGGACGCATGGCACCACCGGGCTCTCGCCCGTGTGCGGCCCCTCGCTCGATACCGAAGCGGGACCTGAGCACGGCTACATCGCCGCGATACAGCCGCTGCTCGACCGTTTCGTCTCCGACGGCATCGCCGTCGTCGCCACGGACTATCAGGGCCTCGGCGCGGCAGCAGGCCTGCACCCGTTCCTGATGGGCGTGCCCAACGGACGCAATGCGCTCGACATCCTCACGGCGGCCAAGGCAGTCGAACCCGCGATCGGCACCCGCTACGCCGTCGTCGGCCACTCACAGGGCGCACAAGCCGATCTCTTCACGGCCGCGGAGGGTCCGACCTATCTGCCGGGCTTCACCCTGGTCGGCAATATCGCGATGGCGCCGGGGTCGCATGTCGAGGCGCGGGTCGATGCCTTGATGGCCTCGGACAAGGCCGAACTGGCCCTGCCCTACGCGCTCTATGTGATGCGCTCCTATTCGACCTACGATCCCGCGATCAAGCTTGACGAGATCCTGACGAGCGAGGCGATCGCGAAGCTGCCGGAACTCGATATCCAGTGCATGAGCTATGCGCTGACGAAGACCTATTTCGCGACGGCGATCGCGAAGCATCAGTTCCTCGCCAAGCCGAAGCTCGATGCGTTCCTCGCCAAGGCGAAGGACAACGAGCCGGGCCTGCTCAAGATCAGCGTGCCGACCGTGATCATGCAGGGCAAGGACGACGTCACGGTTCGTCCCGTCGATACCGATGCCGTGGCGAAAGAGCTGTGCCAGGGCGGTTCGACGGTGGAGTATCGCACCTATCCCGGCACCGATCACGAGGGCGTGATGAAGGTCGGCGCCGACTATGCCGCGACCTGGCTCAAGGCCCGGTTCGCCGGTGAAAAGGCCGTGTCCAATTGCGACGCGCTGCCGAAGGCCGCGCCCTAGAGCACTTCCGAACGAAGGGGACCCGGTTCGCGTCAAGGAAACGCGACCAGGCAAGGACTTGGATCACGTCACCGTCTCCGTGAAACGGCGACATGATCTCGTTTCAGCGCCGGACCGGGATGCGCGCTTCGCCGACCAGCCGATGGCTGGCGACGGGGTGGACATCCCGGCCGAGCATGAAGGCATGGAACGGACGGCGCCCGAACAGCGGCCCGAAGGCGGCATCGAGCACGCAGAGCCCGCCCGCCAGCGCGCCGAAGGCCGGCATCACCAGCCGGTCGCGATCGGCGGCGAAGCAGCGGCGGCGCACCGACCCACCCCGGCCGACGACGCGTGCCGAGGGATGCAGATGGCCGGCGATCTCGCCCTGCACGGCGCCCGGGCGCGGCTCGTGGCGGAATGTGAGCGGGCCGAGCGCCAGCTCGCTTCGTGCGGTGCCGCCGACATCGCGCGGCGGCTCGGGATCGTGATTGCCGGCGATCCAGATCCATTCCGCCGCGGCGGTCAGGCTCCGCAGCAGGGCGCGGTCGGCCTCGCGCATGCGGCCGTCGGCGCCGCGATCATGAAAGCTGTCGCCGAGCGCGATCACGCGGCCGGGGGCGAGCCGCCGCACGGTCGCGGCCAGTCGCTGCAACGTCGCCGACGTGTCGTAAGGCGGCAGCATCTGGCCGCGCGCCGCGAAAGACGAGCCCTTCTCGAGGTGGAGATCGGCGACGACCAGTGTCTCTGTCTCTGCCCAGTAGAGTGCGCCCTCGACCGTGAGCTCGAGTCGTGCACCGGCGACCGTCCAGTCGGCCGGCTGCGGGGTGTGGCGACCGCTCTCGGTGGCGGCGTCGGCGAGACCGGTTCTCATGGCCTGATTCGCGTTTCGTTCACGGTGCGATCCTAGCGACGAAGGCGGCGGGGGCAAGAGGCGGCGGGCGAGAGGCGGCGGGCGAGAGGACTGGGCCGGCTGACGACGACCGGCCGACCTTGGCAGGCGGCTCAACGCCGGCCCTCGACGGCATCCAGGCTTTCTCCCATCGCCTCGCGCACGAGATCGTCGGCATTCTCGCGCAGGATGTCGTCCGCCGCAGCGCCGGCGACGCTCTCCTTGCCGATATCCAGCATGACGGGCACCGCGAGCGGCGAGATGCGGTCCAGCTTCTGGTGCAGGATGCAACCCTCGACCCGCATCAGCATCTCGGACAGGCGCGCCACGTCGAGAAGGCCGGTCGCGGCGTCGGCCCAGGTGGCGCGCAGCAGGATATGATCGGGCTCGTGGCTGCGCAGGACGTCATAGATGAGATCGGTCGAGATCGTCACCTGCCGTCCGGTCTTCTCCTTGCCGGGATGGCGGCGCTCGATCAGCCCCGAGATGAGGGCGCAGGCGCGAAAGCTGCGCTTCAGCAGATAGCTCTCGGCGAGCCAGGCGTCGAGATCATCGCCGAGCATGTCCGGCGCGAACAGATCGCCGAGCGCAGGCTTCCCCTTTGCGAAGGCGGCGCCCATGTCGCCGAGGCCCCAGACGGCGAGCGCATAATCGGAGGCGACGAAGCCGAGCGGCTTCAGGCGCGCCCGCTCCAGTCGCCGCGTCAGCAGCATTCCGAGCGTCTGGTGCGCGAGGCGACCCTCGAAGGGATAGGCGACCATGTAGAAGCGCCCGCCGCGTGGGAACGTCTCGACCAGCAACTGGCCGGCATCCGGCAGCGCGGACACATCCTTCTGCAGCCGAAGCCAGCTGGAAACCTGCTCGGGCAGGCGCTCCCACGAACTCTCGTCCGCGAGAAGACGGCGGACGCCATCCGCGAGATAGGTCGAGAGCGGGAACTTGCCGCCGGCATAGGCCGGGACTTTCGGTGCCTCGTCATGCGTCCGCGAGACGACGACGACATTGTCGCGGATGCCTTCGAGCTTCACCACGAGACCGGCGAACAGGAAGGTATCGCCTGGCGCCAGCTGCTCGGCGAAATACTCCTCGACCTCGCCGAGGACACGGCCGCCGAGGCCGATCGGACCGCCGCTCCGGCGCGAAGCGAGCCGCACCTTCATCAGCGGCGCTTCTACGATCGTGCCGACATTCAGGCGGTATTGCTGGGCGATGGCGGGATGGGCGATCCGCCAGAGGCCGTCCTTGCCTTCGCGGATCTTGGCGAATCGCTCGTAGCTCTTGAGCGCATAGCCGCCGGTTGCGACGAAATCGATCACGCGGTCGAAGCTCTCGCGATCGAGTTCGGCATAGGGCGCGGCGGACGTCACCTCGGCATGAAGCGCGTCGGCAGAAAAGGGGGCCGAACAGGCCATGCCGAGGACATGCTGCGCCAAGACGTCGAGCGCACCGCGTCGAAGGCGCGGCGTATCCTGCGCCCCGGTGAGGCTCGCCTCCAGCGCGACGGTGCACTCCATCACCTCGAAGCGGTTCGCCGGAACCAGCATGGCGCGCGAGGGCTCGTCCATGCGGTGATTGGCGCGGCCGATGCGTTGGGCGAGCCGGCTCGCGCCCTTGGGGGCGCCGACATTGATGACGAGGTCGACATCGCCCCAATCGATGCCGAGATCGAGTGTCGAGGTACAGACGACGCATCTGAGGCTCGACGCCGCCATCGCGGCCTCGACCCGACGCCGCTGGCCGACATCGAGCGAGCCGTGGTGGAGCGCGATCGGCAGGGCGTCCTCGTTGATGCGCCAGAGCTCCTGGAAGATTCGCTCGGCCTGGCTGCGCGTGTTGACGAAGACGAGGACCATGCGGCTCGCCTTGATCGCGGCATAGATCGCGTCCATCGCATGGACGGCGGAATGCCCGGCCCAGGGAATGCGGTTCTCGGTCGGCAGGATCGCGACATCGGGCCGGGCGCCACCGGCGACGGTGACGAGATCGGCGAGCTGCGGCGGCTCGCCTGCCTGCTGCGGCATCAGCCAGCGGCGAAGATCGTCGGGCTCGGCCACGGTCGCGGAAAGGCCGACGGCGCGCAGATCGGGGCGCAACCGCCGGAGCCGCGCGAGGCCGAGCGACAGCAGATCGCCGCGCTTGGCCGTCACCAGCGCGTGCAGTTCGTCGAGGACGACCGTGTCGAGCGTCTCGAAGAAGATGGCGGCGTCGGGATTGGAGACGAGCAGCGCCAGCTGCTCGGGCGTCGTCAGAAGGATATCCGGCGGGTTCAACTTCTGGCGCTGGCGTTTGTGAGTCGGCGTATCGCCCGTCCGCGTCTCGATCGCGATGTCGAGGCCGATGCCGGCGACCGGCGCCTCGAGATTGCGGGCGATATCGACCGCGAGCGCCTTCAGCGGCGAGATGTAGAGCGTATGGATGCCCGCCGGACGGTTCCGCTTCGGCCTTCCCGCGAGATCGACGAGGCTCGGCAGGAAGCCGGCGAGCGTCTTGCCGGCGCCGGTCGGCGCGATGAGGAGAGCCGAGCGTCGCTGCTCAGCCAGGTCGAGCAGCGCCAGTTGGTGCGGCCGCGGCGACCAGCCGCGCCGCGCGAACCAGTCGGCGAAGGGTTTCGGCAACGGAGTGGCAGATGGGTTCACCGGCAAGAGGTAGGGCTGATGCCGGGCGTTGTCGAGCCGGAGAAGCGGCGCTGCTCTCAGTCTGGCGGCGCGCTGGCAGCGCAGAAGCAATAGCCGCCGCGCCCCGAAGATTTCGCGACATAGAGTGCCTTGTCGGCCGCGGCGAGCAACTCGTCGGGATCTCGGCCCGCCTCGGGCGTGCAGGCGATGCCGATGCTGAGACCGACTGTCAGGGCCCGCCCGCCATGGAGAATCGGCTGCTCCATCGTCGCGACGAGCCGGGCCGCGATGGCGCCAGCCTCCGAATTGTCGGGCCCGATCGGCGCGATGAGCGCAAATTCGTCGCCGCCGAGCCGCGCAACCATGTCGCCTGATCGGATGATCGTCCTGAAACGCTCCGTGGCCATGCGGAGCACCGCGTCGCCGGCCTGGTGGCCGAGGCTGTCGTTGATATCCTTGAAGCGGTCGAGATCCATCCAGAGAAGCGCGAAGCGCCGCCCGCCACGCCGTGTTTCGTCGATCGCGGCCGTGAGATGGTCGCGGAACAGCTTCCTGTTCGGAAGCCCCGTCAGTTCGTCATGGGTCGCCAGATGTTCGAGACGCGCCTCGATCGCCTTTCGGTCGTCCATGCCGCGCACCGAAGCGACATAGCCGTCCGGCTGGCCGGTCTGCTTGTCATAGGTCAGGCGGAGATGCGATTCGAGCCAGACCCATGATCCGTCCTTGTGGCGCTGCCGCTGCTCCGAACGGCCGATGGTCAACGTCCCCTGTCGGAGTTGATCCATCAGGCCTCGGAGCCGGCTCATGTCCTCGACATGGGTGATGTCGAGCGCGCGCCTGCCGATCAGTTCCTCCGGCTCATAGCCGAGCAGTTCGCGCACGGCCGGCGAGATGTAGAGCCGCACACCATCGAGCGAGCCGCGCACGATCGTATCGGTCGAGGACTCGGCCAGCAGGCGAAAGTGCTCCTCCTGCCGTTCGGCATCGCGCAATCGTCCTTCGAGCCGGCACAGGGTGTCGGCGAAGGTCGCGAGATCGGCGAGTTGCTGTTCCTCTGCCGCGCCGAGCCGCCTGGGCCCATCGTCGAGCAGAATGAGCCATCCGCACTCGCCGAAGCCGATCGTCGCGACGACATGCGCCGCCGGACGACCGGATACCGAAGGAGACAGGGCGATGATCCCGTCGGAATGTCCGGGATAGCCGATGGCGGCTACGACACCCGACCAGACATCGCGAGCGCCCTCGTCCGCCACCGCGAGGTGGTAGCGCACCGTGTCTCCCAGAGTGATCGCAGCGGCGGCGACATCGAACAGTCGGCGCGCCGTACGACAGAGCGCATCGAGGGCGCCTGCGTGGTGCATGCCGGCCGGCGAAACGGCGGGATCGGCCTCGGGCGGCAGACTTTCAGCGGCCAACGTCATGGAATGCATTCGATTCATCTGCAAGGCCGACCGGATGGTCACGCCGACTTTGGCTTCAGCGGCGCAACCACGCAACCTTAAGGTTGTATTTCCTTCCGCCACTTTTGGAAAGTCGTGATGATCGAAGCGATCGGATTGCGGCGAGGGTGGAGCGGGCCTGCTGCAGCATCTGCCTTTGCGCGGCGGCAGCGGCGGCCTATCTAGGCATCATGATCCGTCCCGAAGATCTTCTCGCGCCCGGACCGGACGGGCTCTACTGCCCGCTGGGCGGCTTCCATGTCGACCCCGTCAGGCCGGTCGATCGGGCGCTGATCACGCATGGCCATGCCGATCATGCCCGCTCCGGCCATGGAGCCGTTCTGGCGACTGCCGAGACGCTGGCGATCATGGCCGTGCGCTATGGCGCCGACTTCGCTGGCCGGACCGAGACGGCGGTGCTCGGCCGGACGATGAAGATCGGCGATGTCACGGTGTCGTTTCATCCAGCCGGTCACGTGCTCGGTTCGGCACAGATCGCGGTCGAGGCCGGCGGTTGCCGCATCGTCGTTTCCGGCGACTACAAGCGACGGCGCGACCCGACCTGCGCCGGTTTCGAACCTGTCGCCTGCGACGTCTTCATCACCGAGGCGACGTTCGGCCTGCCGGTCTTCCGCCATCCCGACGACAGCGTCGAGATCGGCAAGCTGCTGGATTCGCTCGCTGCCTTTCCCGAACGGGCGCATCTGGTCGGCGCCTATGCGCTCGGCAAGGCGCAACGCGTGATCAAGCGGCTGCGCGAGGAAGGCTATGACCGCACGATCTACATCCATGGCGCGCTGGAGCGGCTCTGCGCGCTCTATGAGGCGGAGGGCATTTCGCTCGGCCCCCTGGCGCCGGCGACCATGGAGAGCGGCAAGCGCGGCGAGAGCGCGGCCTTTGCCGGCGCTGTGATCGTCGGGCCGCCTTCGGCCTTCGCGGACCGCTGGGCGCGGCGCTTCCCCGATCCGGTCCCCGCCTTCGCTTCAGGCTGGATGACAATCCGCCAGCGCGCCAAGCAACGCGGCGTCGAACTGCCGCTGATCATTTCCGACCATTGCGACTGGGACGAACTCACGGCAACCATCGCCGAGATTGCGCCCGGCGAGGTCTGGGTCACGCATGGCCGCGAGGAGGCGCTGGTGCGCTGGTGCGCGCTGGCCGGAATTCGCGCGCGCCCGCTCCACCTCGTCGGCTACGAAGACGAGGGCGACTGACGCGGCAGTGCTGCCGCAGAGCCGGTGTTTGTCTCGCGCCAGAGAAGGAACATCGAGGCGCCGACGATCAGCGCGGCGCCGATCCAGAGCTGACTGGTCGGCAGCCAGCCGAAGACCAGCCAGCCGGCGATGACGTTGAGCGGCAGCTTCACATGATCGAAGGGCTGGACATAGGCGGCGTCGGCTCGCGCATAGGCCAGCGCCAGGAAGGCTTGCGCCGCCGCCGTCAGCACGCCGACCGCGATGATGGCGATCCAGCCTTCGCCCGAAGGCAGCACCAGCCCGGCGGGAAGCGCGACGAGGAGATTGACCGGCGCCAGCAGCAACAGCAGCCAGGCGGCGACCGCCTCGGGGCTATCCTCGGCGAGGAGGCGCTTCTGGACCAGCGAGACGCCGGCCCACAGCACCGCGGCGGCGAGCGGATAGAGGCTGGCCGTCGTGAACGCCGCCGAGAACGGATCGAGGATGATCAGACCACCGGCAAAGCCGATCGTCACCGCTAGCCAGCGCTCGGCCGAGACCTTTTCGCCGAGAAGCAGGCCGGCACCGAGCGTGACGACGAAGGGCGAGGTCATGACCAGCGCCACGGCCTGGCCGATCGGCACGCCATGGGCAAGGCCCGCGACCCAGGCCTGGACGCCGAGGGCGGCCAGGATGACGCGGAGTAGCTGCAGCCAGGGCCGGCGCGTCGACAGCGACGGCAGGCCGCGCCGGAGCGCCCATGGCAGCACAGCGATCAGCGCGACGGCATATTGCAGGAAGGCGGCGGTCGGGGCCGGCAGGCCGAGCTGCGTGGTCGCGACCTGTTCGAGCGTGTTGACGCCGGCAAAGGCGATGCCCGCCGCCACCATGAAGCCGGCGCCGGCGATGGGGGCACGCACGAGAGCGCGGGACGAATTGGCGACTGTCTGACCCATGTTGATCCCTGATCGTTGGACAACACGAAATCAGGGCAAAGCGCAGGGTGGCGCGCCGGCACAAGGACCGGTCCGCAACCCCAACGCTGTTCTCTTCCATCCGGACTATGACCGTCGGCTTCGGATTTCGACCGAATCTGCTGACCCCTCCCGCTGTCGCGAAAGGGCGCTCGCGGGCTCGCCGGCCTTAGCCTGCCTACCGCCGGTGGGGAATTGCACCCCGCCCTGAGAACGAGATCCGGCCTCGGCCGGACAACCGAGAAGTAGGCTGCGCGCCGACGGATCGCAAGGAATGCCCATCCTCCGCCTTTTCAGCCGGCAGAAAAACCATACCTAATGCGGCATGGAAGACTTCGCCGCCCTGCTCGACCGCCTCATCCTGACGCCCTCGCGCAATGCGAAGCTGAAACTGCTTTCCGATTATTTCCGCGCCACGCCCGACCCCGATCGCGGATTTGCCCTTGCGGCCCTGACCGGCGAACTCGACTTGCCCTCCGTGAAGCCCGCCATGCTGCGCGCGCTGGTCGCCGAGCGGATAGACGGTGTGCTGTTCGCCTGTTGCTACGACTATGTCGGCGACCTCGCCGAGACGATCGCGCTCGTTTGGGAGCAGGGTGGGGCTGGCGTGACAGCAAGCAGGTCCCCCTCTCCATCTCTCACCCGCGAGGAGAAGTCCCCCTCTCCCGCGCTCCCCCGCAAGGGAGGAGAGGGCCTGCCGGCGGCGGGCATCGATCGTCGAGCCGTCGCGGCGCAAGAGCCCTCCCCCCTGACGGGGGAGGGTTGGGTGGGGGACCTTGGCGCCGGCACACCGGGGCATGGCCACCGCCGCAATACCCCTTCGCTCTCGGCCATCGTCGAGACGCTGCTCGCCTCCTCGCGTGGCGAGGGACCGCGCCGCGTTGCGGAGTTCCTCGATGCGCTCGATGCCTCCGGCCGCTGGGCGCTGCTGAAGCTCGTCACCGGCGGCTTGCGGATCGGCGTCTCGGCCCGCCTCACCAAGCAGGCGCTGGCCGATCTCGGCGGGCACGAGGTCAATGCGATCGAGGAACTCTGGCACGGCCTCGAGCCGCCCTATCTCGATCTCTTCGCCTGGCTCGACGGGCGCGCGGAAAGACCCGTTTCCTCGGCGCTGGCGCCCTTCCGCCCGGTGATGCTGTCGCAGCCGCTGGAAGAGGCGGATCTGTCGCGCATTACGCCGGAGACCTATGCGGCGGAATGGAAGTGGGACGGCATCCGCGTGCAGGCGGTGTCCGATCAGGGCGTCAGGCGGCTCTATACAAGGACGGGCGACGACATCGGCATGGCCTTCCCCGACGTCCTTGACGGTCTCGACATTGACGGCGCGATCGACGGCGAATTGCTGGTCGGCCGCCGCGACGGCGAGAGCATCGCTGCCGGAAGCTTTTCCGAGCTGCAGCAGCGGCTCAACCGCAAGAGCGTCTCGGGCAAGCTCGTCGTCAGCCATCCCGCCTTCATCCGCGCCTATGACTGCCTCGTCGATCGCGGCGAGGATATCCGCGCCCTGCCCTTCCGCGCTCGCCGCGAAAGGCTGGAGCGGCTGGTCGCGACCTCGCTGGCCGGTCGGATCGACCTGTCGCCGATCGTCCCCTATGGCGATGCCGAGGACCTCCTCGCCAAGCGGGCGGCGCCGCCGGCGCCGATCATCGAGGGACTGATGCTGAAGCGCTGGGATTCGGTCTACGAACCCGGCCGCCCCAAGGGACCGTGGTTCAAGTGGAAGCGCGACCCCTACACCGTCGATGCCGTGCTGATGTATGCGCAGCGCGGTCATGGCAAGCGGTCGTCCTTCTATTCCGACTACACGTTCGGAGTCTGGAAGGACGGCGCCGACGGGGCCGAACTGGTTCCAGTCGGCAAGGCCTATTTCGGCTTCACCGACGAGGAACTGGTCGAGATCGACCGCTTCGTGCGTCGCAACACCACCAATCGTTTCGGGCCGGTGCGCGAGGTGGTGCACGAGGCCGAGCGCGGGCTCGTGCTGGAGGTCGCCTTCGAGGGCCTCAATCGCTCGACGCGGCACAAATCCGGCGTCGCCATGCGCTTTCCGCGCATCGCCCGCCTCAGATGGGACAAGCCGCCGCGCGAGGCCGACCGGATCGCGACGCTGGAAGCCCTGCTTACGGCAGTGAATTGACAAGCGCCGCCGGGGAGCTTCCAGCGGCCTTTCCGCGCAGGACGGTCCACACGAAACTCGACCGACTTCAGCTATGATGGCGACGCGAGGATTCGGACAGCGGAGAATACGATGAACGGGCTGCAGCGCTTCATGGGCGGATCGCCGGCACAGGTGCTGCTGCGCCTCGTGGTTCTCTCGCTCGTCGTCGGCATCGTGCTTTCGGCGCTCGGCGTCACCCCGTGGGAGATCCTCGACCGGCTCGAGGCCTTCGTGCGGCGGATCTGGAACATGGGCTTCGGCGCCATCGGCTGGGTGTGGAATTACTTCCTGGTCGGCGCCGTGGTCGTCATCCCCGTCTGGATCATCCTGCGACTGCTCAACATGGGCCGCGGCAAGGCCTGAGCTCAGTCGCGCCGGAACAGGACGCCGGCGAGCCAGCCGGTGACGAGCGCCAGCACGACGCAGATGAGGCCGTAGAGATAGCCGTTCTGCCGCGCGAGATCGAAGGTGAACTGCTCGAAGCCGGTCTTGGCGATGCCGAAGGCGGCGCTCCCCGTCGCCAGCATCGCGGCGTCGGCGAACAGAAACACGTCGACGCGATAGGTGCCCACTGGCACATTGGCCGGAATCTCGACCGTGGTCTGGAACAGGGATCCGCCCGGGAAGGTCACGCCATAGGGCGCCTCGCGATAGAGCCCCGCCTGCTGCTTCAGCCGCACGAAGGCGGCGCGGAAATCGCCGTCGTCAGCCGCCGCCCCGCCCTCGCGGACGCGAAAGGCGAGATTGTCGAAGCCCAGCTGGTAGCGTTTCAGGACATCGGCCGGCGCGATCTCGGCGAGCGGGCGGCCGGAATGCACGGCATAGAAGGAGGGCATGTCCTCGAAGGTGCGGGCGGTTCGGTTCAGCCAGACGCCGAAGACGCGCTCCTTGCGCCGTGTCACCAGCGTCTCGCCCGGCCCGCGCACCACCACCACGACGTCATAGGGCTTCCCCGCCGGCGGCGCGCCCCCCTGCTCGATGGTGCCGAAGACCGTGATGCCGGTTCCGGTGAAGCTCGAGGAAATCTTGACGTGATCGGTGGAGAGCGCAACGACGAGCTGTTCGGCGAGGGCAGGGCCGAGGGGAATGAGCAGCATCGCCGCGAGAAGGAGCGCCAGCCGCGCGGCCGCCTTCACCGCGCGTCCCCGCCGAGCGTCACCAGCGAATAGAGCTCTTCCGGCGTGGTCACGAGATTGTACAGGAAGCGGATGCCGACCGCGAGCACCAGCAGCGCCAGCATCGCACGCAGCTGTTCGCCGCCGACGCGCGCGCCGAGCCGGGCGCCGAACTGCGCGCCAATGACGCCGCCGACCATCAGGATCAACGCCAGCACGCCGTCGACGGAATGGTTGTTGCCGGATTGCAGCAACGTCGCCACCGCCATGGTGCCGATCATCTGCAACAGCGATGTCCCGACGACGATGTTGGTCGGGACGCGCAGGATGTAGATCAGCGCCGGCACCAGGATGAAGCCACCGCCGATGCCGAGCAGCGATCCGAGAATGCCGATGCCGATGCCGATGGCGAAGATCGGGATGACGCTCACATAGAGCTTGGAGCGCTTGAACCGCATCTTGAACGGCAAGCCGTGAATCCAGCCATGCTGTCCGGGACGGCGCAACGGCGCGGGCCTGCCGCGGCGGGTATTGACGATCGAGCGCACCGATTCCGTCAGCATCAACCCGCCGACGAGGCCGAGAAACGTCACGTAACAGATGGCGATGATGAGATCGAGCTGACCGGATCGACGCAGCAGCGTGAAGATGGCGACGCCAATGGTCGAACCGATGATGCCGGCGACGACGAGGACCGCGGCGAGCTTGAAATCGATCAGGCGGCGCCGCCAATAGGTCAGCGCTGCGGAGAACGACGACGCGACGACCTGCGCGGTCGTGCTCGCCACCGCGACAGCCGGCGCGATGCCGGAGAAGATCAGCAACGGCGTCAGCAGGAAGCCGCCGCCGACGCCGAACAATCCGGACAGGAAGCCGACCGCCGCCCCCATGCCGAAGATGAGGAACATGTTGACGGGCAGTTCGGCGATGGGGAGATAAATCTGCACGACGCCTGACCGCTGGCGATTTCGAATGCGGAGAGACCTCCGCCGGGCGGGACCGCCACCCCGCCCGATAAAGCCGCCGCCCGGCCACCTGTCAACGCGGAAGGCCCGCTGCCAGGCCTCCCGGATCAGCCCTTGGCGTTCGAGAGACTGGCGCCCGCGAAGGGCGAAGCCGCTGCCGCCGTCTGCATCCATTCGGCCTTCGGTATAGGCTCGGCATTGGCGGCCGGATCGGGCGTCTTCGGCTGGAAGGCGAGCACGGCGGCGCGGGCGCTGGCGAGTTCTGCCGGGCGCAGAGCCTTCGCAACTTCGTCGCGCCGCTTGCCGGCATCGGTATCGCCCTGGGCCGCGGCGAGCGCGAACCATTTGTAGGACTGGATCAGGTCGACCTTGAGACCGAGACCACGGGCATAGAGCACGCCGAGATTGTACTGGCTGTCGGCGACGCCGAAATTGCCCGCCTGGATGAAGAGCTGCGCTGCGCCGACATAGTCCGGCGTTCCATCGGTGCCTTCGCTGACCAGGACCGCGAGATTGTGCAGCGCGCGGACATTGCCCTGCGCACTGGCCTTCCGATACCAGCCTTCAGCAGCGGCCGGGTCGCGCTTCACGCCCTCGCCGCGTTCGTAGAGGCTGCCGATCCGGTATTGCGCCACCGCGAGGCCGCCATTGGCGGCGCGGCCATACCATTCGGCCGCGAGCTGAACATCCTGCCGGCCGCCGAGACCTTCGGCGTATTGCTTGCCGAGCTCGAAGGCAGCCGTGATGTCGCCAGCATTCGCGTCGCGCTTGACCAGCGCGATATTGATCGCAGTGGCGGGCTGCGCGGCATCGGCCGCGGCCGGCGCATTGGCGGCCGGCGCGGCCGGTGCCGCCGTCATGGGGCTCGCCAGGCTGCTCGCCGGCGCGAAGGCGAGTTCTGCACCGTTGCCAGGCGCCACCATCGCCGGCGCCGCTGCAAGAGCGGAGCCGGGCAACGGACCCGGTACGCCATCGGGCCCGAGCGCTGCAGCGGCCGAGGCGGTCACCTCCGGCGGCATCGGCGCCGAGGCGGCGATCGATCTGGCGGCCGATGCGGCGGGACGTGCGGTCGATGCGTCCACCGAAGCGGTGGTCTCGTAATCGACCGCCGATGTTTCGCCGGTGAGCAGGGCGACGCGCGTCGCAACCGCGGGGCCGTATTCAGCGGCCGCGAGCGCGAGCATCACGGCGGCGATCGCGAGCGCGATCGGCCGGCGGCGTGAGCGGAACACCCGGCCGAGCCGCGACAGCGGTCCACGGCGTTCCGACGAGGCATCGGCCTCGCCCTCGGAGACTTCGTCATTCGCCTGATCACGGCTGGCGAGATCACGAGCCGCGAGGTCACGGGCAGCGAGATCACGGGCCGCCTGGGCAGCCTTGCGCTCGGCCTTGCTCGCCTTGGCCGTCTCGGCCTGTGCCGCCTGGGCGGCGCGCCGGGCGGCGGCGATGAAATCGGCCTTGCGATCGCTGTTGCGCGGCGGCTGGGCCTCTTCGCGCGGCATTTCGGGGGCGAGCAACGGCGCCCGCAGCGACAGATCCGGCTTGCCCGATCCCGGCGCCAGCGGACGATGATCCTCGGGCAGCTCGGCATAGCGGCGCTGCGCCGGCTCGACTGCGGCGGCACGCTCGTCGGCCTCGAGCTGCGTGATGCGCTGCACGACCTTGGCGAGCGTGTCGTGAACCGCTTCCAGCGTCTCGTGGTTCTGGCGGTCGGTGTGCAAGGCGGCCTGCTGCAGGCTGCGGAGATCCTCGCGCAGCGCCTCGATCAGCGCCTCGTCCGGATAGCTCGGCAGCTGGCCGGCGAATTCGCTGAGCGTCGAACGGGCGGCGTCGCGCGCCGCCTCGATCGTCTCGCGCCTCGTATCGCCGAGCAGCGACTGCATGCGGTCGAGATTTTCCTCGACCTTCGAGAGGGCATCGGCGCCGGGCGCGGTGAACTTGTCGGCGAGGGCGGCAACCTGCGCCTCGAGCTGGGCCAGCGTATGGTTGTCGTCACGCCGCGTCGCCGCATCGAGCCGCTCCATCAGCAGATGCATCTGCTGGTCGATGGCGTCGAAGCGGACCGGCTCGCGCTCGACGATATGCTCGCGAAGACCCGAGATCTCGCTGCGCAGACCGTCGATGGCAGCGATCGCCGCCGCCGAGGTGTCGGTCGCCGGCATGAGGCTCGGCAGTTCGACAATGGCATCGAAGCGCCCCGACAGCGCGTCGATGCGTTCCTCGAGCCGGCTCAGCGCCGCCGCGCCGCCGAGGCTGCCCTGCGCGGCCTTGGTCTCCAGCATGCCGTGGATCGCGGCGACCTGCTGCTCGAGGCGGATCAGGAGGATGGGGTCGGTACCCTTGGCGAAGCCGTCAACCTCGTGCCGGATGGCGGCGAGTTCGCGCTCGATCGGCTGCAGGTCGACCGCATCTCGCGGCATCGCGGCGAGGCGTTCGATCGACTGCCGGAGTTCGGCGAGTTGCCGTTCGGTGCCGGTATCGACGCGGATCGCGGCAAGCGAGGCGATCGCGTTGCGAATGTCCTCGAGCTCGCCCTCCATCGAACGGAAGGGCTGCGCGCGCTCGATCATGCCACCGATGCGGACGACTTCCTCGGCGAGCGTCTCGACGCGGCCGCGCTCGGGCACCCGGCGGACGATGTCGTCGAGCCGCTCGATGACATGGCCGTAGCCAGCCTCGATCGAGGCGAGTGTCGTCTCGCGCGCCGACGCCTCGATCGCCTGGCGAATCTCGTCGAGATGGCGACGCAGTTCGTCGAAGAGGCCGGCATTCTCGCGCGGCATGGTCTCGAGCCGCGTGGCGAGTTCGGCCCTCAGAGCCTTGTCCATGTCCTCGCTACGGCGCGCCTCGGTGCCGATGCGGCGGCCGAGCGTCGCGATGTCGGAGCGCAGCGCCGTGATCGCGTCCTCGATGGCAATCGAGTCAACCGCGGCGAGACGGCCGGCCTCGCCGTCGATCGCCTGCTGGCGGGCGGCGATCTCTGCGATCGCGCTCTTGAGACCCTTCGGCGGCTCGGCCTCGACACGCTGCGGCTCGACACGGGGCGCCGGGGCCGCCGGCTCCGGCTGCGCGGCCGACATCTGGCTGGCGATGGCGGCCAGGCGAGCCTCGATCTCGCCGAGACGGTCGTTTTCCGGACGTGCATGCCCCGGCGCTGCTGTCACCGGGCGCTGCAGCTCCTGTCGAAGCGCCTCGCGATGGGGGGCCTGGTCGTAGATCGCTTCAGCGCGCGCAAGGGCCTGGCGCGATGCGTCCTGACTAAAGGATGGCTCGTGGCGGACGAAGTCCTGGCGGGCGAAATCCTGGCGCTGCGGCGCGGCGCGCTGGCCTGCGCCGCGGCGGGCCGCGCCCTCGATGGCGTCGATCTGCTCGGTGATGCTCTCGACCAGCGCCGAAAGCGCCGCGATCCTGTCGGCGCTCGGCGCCCGCCGGCCGCCCGAGGCCTCGCCTGCGGGATAGGACGGATGCCCCGCCGCCGGTCTTGCCGCGCCGAACTCCGATTTCGTGCCCGTCATCATTTGCCGATCGACCCCCGATCCTGCCTCTGCGCGCAGCTCCCGGTCGTGCGCCCGAAACTCGCCTCCGGGCTGCGCGACGCGCGGAATCGCTCGTCTGTCACCGAGCTTTGGCAAATCATGGTAAACAAGGCGTTAAGCAACACCGGCTGTGGTGACGATCGGGTAAAGTCCCTTAACGGAGGCTTGCCTCGACGCGGCCTTTTGGCCACGGAAGGCCGCATGCTTGCCACAACGCCCGCGCATGACGAGACTGATAAGGGGCGCGGCAGAGCGTGACCGGCGAAGGAAGGCGATCGATGAGCGCGACGCGGCTGGCGGAGATATCGCGGGACGATGTGGATGGCACCGGATTGCCGGACGGCAACCGGCAGACCAGCTTCACGATCGGCGATCTCGCGCGCGAATTCGACGTGACGCTGCGCACGCTCCGCTTCTACGAGGACAAAGGCCTGCTCAGCCCGCGCCGCGACGGCCCGAACCGGATCTATTCCCGCCGCGACCGTGGCCGCCTCAAGCTGGTGCTGATGGGCAAGAAGGTCGGCTTCTCGCTGACCGAGATCAAGGCGATGCTCGACCTTTATGATCTGAAGGACGGTCAGGTTCCGCAGATGCGGCTGGCGCTCGGCAAGTTCACCGAGCAGATCGAGATTCTGGAGCGGCAGAAGATCGACATCGAACAGGCTCTGGAGGAACTGCGCCGCACGGTCAGCGTCGTCAACGGCCTGATCCGGCAGAAGGAAGCTCCGGGCGGCTGAGGCGCGGTCGGGGCAAGGAGGATCGATGCAGCGACTGTCGACGCCGATGCTGGCCGCGATCCTCGCCGCACCGTTTCTCGCTGCGCCGATCGATGCGCCCTTCGCCGAGGATGCCGCGCCTGCGAGTGGCACGAGCGAGCGCGTCGGCCGCTACACCATGGTCCCGGCCGAGGGCGGGTTCGTCCGGCTCGATACGGAGACCGGGACCGTCTCACATTGCCGGCGCGACGATGCCGCTACGCCGCCGGCCTGGCGCTGCACCACCCTGCCCGAGGCCGCGATCGGCGAGACCGGCCGCGACGACGTGCTCGACCGCCGGATCGACGGGCTCTCGGCTGCCACGGCCGAGCTGACGCGCCGGGTGGCGGCGCTGGAGCAGCAAGCGGCGGCGGCACGGGCGCCCATGCTCGCCCGCCTCGGCGCCGTGACGACGGAATCGCTGCGACGCATCCAGTTGCTCGTCGCCGAATGGAAGGGCGCCAGGGTCGATCCCGGCGTACCCGCCCCGGTAGCGGTCAAACCTTGAAGCGCTCGGCGGCGCGGACGAGGGCGTCGAGAATTCCCGGCTCGGACATCGCATGGCCGCCATCCGGCACGATCACCAGCTCGGCCTCCGGCCAGACCCGGTGCAGTTCGATCGCATTGGCGACCGGCGTGCAGAGGTCATAGCGGCCATGGACAATGACGCCGGGGATCTCCTTCAGCCGGTGCGCGTTGGCAAATAGCTGATCGTCGCGTTCGAAAAAGCCCCGATTGACGAAATAGTGCGATTCGATGCGCGCGAAGGCGAGCGCGTAATGCGGCGAGCCGAACGCGGCGACGCGGGCGGGATCGGGCAGAAGCGAAAGCGCCCCTCCCTCCCACATGCTCCAGGCGCGCGCCGCCGAGAACTGCGCCGCCTCGTCGCTGCCGGTGAGCCGGCGATGATAGGCCGCGATCATGTCGTCGCGCTCGGCTTCCGGGATCTCGGCCTGATAGTCGGCAAAGGCTTCGGGCAGCAGCCAGGAGGCACCTTCCTGGTAGAACCACAGCAATTCGCTGCGCCGAAGCGTGAAGATGCCGCGCAGCAGAAGTTCGGTGACACGCTCGGGGTGGGTTTCGGCATAGGCGAGCCCGAGGGTCGAGCCCCATGAGCCGCCGAAGAGCTGCCAGCGCTCGATGCCGAGCCTCGTGCGGATCGTCTCCATGTCGGCCACGAGATCCCAGGTGGTGTTCTCGCGCAATTCGGCATGCGGCGTCGAACGGCCACAGCCGCGCTGGTCGAAGAGAATGATCCGGTAGTGCGCGGGATCGTGATAGCGGCGCATGTTCGGGTTGCAGCCGGCGCCCGGCCCACCATGAATCATGATCACCGGCTTGCCGGCGGGATTGCCGCATTCCTCGACGTAGATCTCGTGCAGGTCGGACACGCGCAGCCGGTGCGTCGCGAAGGGTTCGAGGGGCGGAAACAGCTGGCGGCGGGCATCGGCGGAATCGGCGGTCACGGGCGGAGCACTCCAGGGTCGGGCGAAATCGTTGGCTGAGTCGACGTGTCGGGCGGGGACGCCTCTATGGCGGCGGAATGGCGGATAGCAGGTCGCGGCAGCCGGCGGGCGAGCGTGAGGACGACAAGAACGGCGAGGCCGAGCAAGAGGCCGGCCGCACCGCTGACACCGACCGGCAAGCCGAACCAGCCCGTCGGTCCGAGGACCGTCGGCGCAATCGCGCTCATGCCGAGCGAGACGCCGAGGCCGGGCCAGACCGTGGCCAGCAACGCATCCAGAGTCACGAAGCCGAGTCCGGCCGCGATGGCGGCGCTGACGGCACCGCCCCGGACAACCGGCCAGTTCCAGGCGAGCATCAGCGCCGGCGCCAATCCGGCAGCGGCAAAAGAGAGCCCCAAAGTCGCCAGTGCGGCCGTACCGAGTCCGCCAGCCGACAGCGCGAGCGTGACGAGCGCCGCAGCGATGATGCCGAGCCGCGCGACGAAGACGCGACGTCCCGGCGGCGCTCCGCGCTCTGCTGCGCGGGCATAGACGTCCTCGGCCAGGAGAGCGCCGGTGAGCGCGAAGCCGAGCGCCAATGCGGAGGCGCTGGCCGCGATCAGTCCGCCGGCGAGGAGCAGCGCCGGAGCGGTCCCGATCGGGACGTAGGCAGCGAAATGCAGCACGAGGCCGGCGGGATCGAGAGACGGGTCGATGCCGGCGGGGCGGCCGTAAAGCGCATAGGCGGGCGCGGCGAGGAGCACGAGAGCAGCGGCGATGGCGGCACGGACGCCGCTGCGCGGCGCGACGCTTCCCGCGGGCGTGGCGAGACCGGGCAGGACCGCGACGCCGGTCAGCAGCAGCAGCGCGAGGATGATGGTGACCGGCGCCGCCATCGTCGTCGGCGCAGCGAAGGTCCGCGCATCGAGGAGCGCCAGCCATGGCAGCGGCACGCTGCCCGAGGCAGAAGCGGCGATCGCCACCGGCGCGAGGTAAGCGAGCGCCAGAACGGGGAGCAGGGCCGCGCCCATCGCGAGGGCCGAGCGCCGGCCACCGGCCAGGGCGGCGAGCGTCGCGGCGACGACGACCAGCACGCGCGCCGGTCCTTGGGCTACCCCGATCATCTGCTCGATCAGGATGCCGGCGAGCGCGGCTTCGGCAGCGAGGAGCGGCAAGAGCGTCGCCAACCCCGCCAGCGTCGCCAGGACGCCGGCGAGCGGTCCGAAGCGCGTGCGGACAGCGCCGGCGATCGTGACGGCGCCGCTGCTGCCGAGCGCCGGCGCAATGCGAAACCTGGCGATGGCGGCGCCTGCGAGCGCGGCGCCGATCAGCACCAGGCCGGACACGCCGCCGAGACCGATGGCAACCGGCGCCGCCACCAGTGTCAGCGCCGAAAGCAGCTGTGCTCCCGGGGCCGTCGCCCCGTCGCGTGCATCGGGCCCCCCGATCACGTCGCGGAAAGCGAGACTGCGCGCCATCAGCGCAGCGGCGAGCCCGGCGAGGATTGGAACGGCGGCGAGGACCTGCGGCAGCGGCAGCATCGTGCCGAACCGGTCGATCGCAGCGGTGATGCCAGCAGCCGCGATCACGAGCGCGAACACCGCGCCGGCGCCGCTCGAGCTTGCTCCTTCCGCTGCCACTTCAGCCTCTCGGTCGCCGATGACGCGGCGATCGGACAGGACGCGGCCGGGCTTGTCAACGATGAGCGGTGGCTGACGGCGAGCCGGGGCGGATCAGCCGCGCCAGCGGCCGCTCGAAGGTCTTCACGCCGCGCTTGAAGCCCATCACGACCGGCGCGATCTCGGCCACGGCATGGGCGGGGCTCGTCGCATCGATCACGACGAGATCAGCCGGATTGCCGACGGCAATGCCGTAGCCCTCGCACCGCATCAGGCGAGCCGCCTGATGCGTCACCATGTCGAGGCACAGCGCCATGTCGCGGCTGCGGCCGAGCTGGGCGATGTTGGCGTAGAGATTGGCCATCCGGTTCAGCGAGCAATCGCCAAAGGGCGTGAACGGGTTCATGACATTGTTGGTGGCGAGCGAGCAGGTGACGCCCGCGCCGGCGAGGAGATGCGCCGGGGCGACACCGCGCGGCATATTGTCGTCGCGGCCGCGCCCCATCAGGAAGAGATCGGTCGCCGGCAGCACCGTCAGCGCAACCCCGGCCTTCGCCATCCTCGCGGCATAATCCATCACCCGCTCGCGCGGCATCGCCGCGAGCTTCGTGACATGGCCGACCGCGACGCGTCCCTGCCAGCCGTTCTGCTCCGTCGCGGCGATCACCGCATCGAGATGGCTCCAGCTCGGATCCAGGTCGAAATCGAGATGGAAGTCGACGTCGAGGTCGAAGCGTCGCGCAATGGCGAAGATGCGGGCGATCTGCTCGTCCGGATCGGTGTCGGTATAGGGGCAGCCGCCGACGAGGTCGGCGCCCTGCTCGCAGGCCCTCACCAGCAGCGCCTCGGCGCCGGGATCGTTGGTGAGCCCCTCCTGCGGAAAGACGCAGATCTCGAGATCGATGGCGAAGGCATAGTCGCGCTTCAGCCGCTGCAGCGCGTGCAGGCCACGCAGGCCGATGCGGGTGTCGATCTCGGCATGGGTGCGCATGCGCGTCGTGCCCTGCAGGATCGCCTTCTTCAACGTCGCCTCGGCGCGGGCATGGATGTCGGCCTCGTCGAAATCGGCCTTCAGCCGGGCCACCTCGGCGATGGCCTCGCCGAGCGAACCCTCGGCGCGGCAGCGATCGAGGATGCAGGCCTTGTCGAGATGGATATGGCTGTCGACGAAGCCGGGAAGGACCATCCGCCCGCCGGCATCCTCCTCGATGCGCCCTCGCCCGACATCCGCTCCGATCGCTGCGATCAGCCCGTCGCTGACCGCGATCGAGAGCGGCCGGTCCGAGAGTTCGGGAATGCGGGCATGGGTGAGGACGAGATCGAAGGACATCGGGGCTCCGGCGATTGCTTGGCGGCAGACTAGCCGATTCCGGGCCTGCCGCCGCTGCCGGAAAGGGCGGCGTCCTGCCTCAAATTCATTCGCTGGCATGCTTGCAGGAAGCGGCCGGGTTCGGGTTCAATCTGCACTCCAGCCGCCAGGATCCCGCCATGCACCAGATCGCCATCGACCCCGACATCCTCGCGCGTGTCACGCGCTGGCGCGGCAAGCCGCATATGTTCGAGGCGATCGATCCGGCGCGCACGGCGCACATCGTCATCGACATGCAGAACGCCTTCGCCGAGGTCGGCGGCGAACTCGAAGTGCCGCTCTGCCGCGAGATCGTACCGAACATCAACCGCATTTCCGCGGCGCTCGCCGCCGCAGGTGGAACCAATGTCTTCATCCAGTTCGTCGTCGACGCGGACACACCGCGCAGCTGGTCGACCTGGCTCGGCTATTTCTGCACCGAGGAGCGCGGCGAGCGGGCAAAGGCGCTGTTCGCGCCCGGCGCGGAGGGCGGCGCGCTGATGCCAAGCCTCCTCGTCCGACCCGATGATCTGCGCGTGCCGAAATCGCGCTTTTCCGCCTTCGTGCCCGGCTCGTCGGAGCTTCACGCGATCCTCACGGCGCGCGGAATCGACACCGTCATCATCACGGGAACCGTGACCAATTGCTGCTGCGAGTCCGCGGCGCGCGATGCGATGCAACTCGACTACAAGGTGATCTTCGTCGCTGACGGCACGGCCGCGCTGTCCGATGCCGACCACAATGCGACGCTGAACAACATGGTCTCGATCTTCGCCGATGTCATGATGACCGACGAACTGGTCGGCTTCATCGATGCGGGAGAGGCAGCCGGACGCGTGGCGGCGGAATAGACGTGCCCGACGGTTCATGCTCTCTTCACGGCCCAACACGAGGAGAGATCACATGGCCATCGACAAGAGCGAGATCGCGGCTCTGGAACGAGAGATCGCCGATATCCGCGCCAATCTCATCGAATTGACCGAGCAGGCCGCGGCCTATTCGGGCGGCGCCGACGAAGACCTCGCGGCGACGCGGATCGCCCGTCAGCAGGCCGAACTCGACAGGCTGACGGCGAAGCGCGACGCCTTGCAGAAGGGCTGAATTCAGGCGGCACGCTCGATCAGCGGCACCAGTTCGAGATCATAGAAGCGGCGGTCGGCATCGCCGAGCGCCGCAGCACCGTCGCTGATCACGAGGCGCAGGATGGAATGGGCGCGCGAGGGCCGCTGGATGCGGCCCTGCGCCATCAGCTGTTCGAGCGCCGAGGTCAAATAGATCTTCCTGAGCATGCGCAGCTCCCGGTCCGAGGCGATATCCGGGCAGTTTGTCGCCAGCATGGTTAGCGATGGGTTAACAGGCGGATATCCGCCCCGACCGATGGCAGGTCGCGGCGCCGGGGACGGCTAGGTCCGCAGCGTCAGCTGCAACGGCGGCTCGATCAGATCGCCGGCAGCCGGCGGATGCAGCGCCTCGTCGGTGACCGCCCGGTTTCGTCCCGCTCGCTTCGCGCTGTAGAGATGACCATCGACGCGCTTGTAGAGGCTCGACCAGTCATCGCCGGGCCTGACGGCGCTGACACCGAAGCTCGCCGTGAGCCGGCCCGCCCCGCCAAGCACCGTGAAGTCGGTCGTCTCGATCGCGATACGCAGCCTCTCGGCACATTGCACGGCCTCGTCAGCGCTCGTTTCGGGCAGCAAGACGGCGAACTCCTCCCCGCCGAACCGGCTGACGATGTCCCGTTCGCGTGCGCATCGATGGAGCAGTCGTCCAACATCGCGGAGGATCGCGTCGCCGATGTCGTGGCCATGGAGATCATTGATCACCTTGAACCGATCGATGTCGCAGAGAATGAGCGACGCCGTCGGCGGCAGGCCGTCACGGCTCTGCAGTGAAACGCGACCCTCGAATCCGCGCCGGTTCAGAATCCCCGTCAGTGGATCGATATCCCGTTCGCGGCGCAGGTCCTCGATCACATCGGTCACGGCAGCGGCAAGGATCGCCATCACGAGGCCGACTCCGAGCACGGCGAGCGAAAGCTGGAGGGACTTCCAGAACATCGAGTCGGCGAAAATTGCGCGGTCGGGCGTGGCTGAGAACCCAATTGTGAACAGGGTCCTCGGAAAGAAAGACAACGCGAATAGCATCAGAACCCAGAACAACACGCGATCGACGCGAGGGCCGCGCGCGAGGGCCGTCAGCTGGAAGGCCGCGGCGAGGAAGATGAGCCCGTAGCCGAAGTTCTGGATGTAGATGCGGGTGATCAGACTGCGATAGCCATAAAAGAAGAAGGCCAGCAACCCCGTGAAGGCGACCAGCAGCGCGATGTCGACTTTCGGTCCGAATGTCTTTCCCGAGCGCCACAGGATGCCTTCGGCAACAGCCAAGACAGCGGCGGTATAGAGGACGCCCGACACGACTGCATTCGCGCCGATCCCGGGGGGCAGGCTGAGGCTCTGGGAAGCGGCCCCGAGCGAAAACAACAGGCAGGCGCCGCTGAGAAGCAAGAGATAGTTGCGCTTGCGGTCGATCTGCCAAGCGCAGACGAATGCGACGGCAAAGACCAGCGATACGCCCTGGATGATCAACGCGATCGCACCATCATTGGGCCGCGACTATTCGGGCTCATCATCGCTCGGTCGTAATTATGATTGCAGCGCTACCCTCGCAAGGCCAACGGCAAGACGCTTCAAGATGAGCTCCTGGCGTTCAGGAGGAAATCGCGCCGTTCTGGGGACAACGTGATCGTTGCAATTTTCACGTGTCCTCTCACACTGCTGCGTTCCGAGTCAATCGGAGCAGTATTGCAGCCACCGAGGATGGTTAAGCGACAGGGTCGCGCGTGTAGGGACCAGTCGCAGACCAGAGGCGCAGCGCGGCTCAGGCGAGGCGAACGATCGCGTCCTGGATCGGCGTCGTCACGCTCGGCCCCGCCACGGGATCGATGAAGACGTTGATCTCGAGGCGAACGCCGAATTCCGGCAGATAGATCGCCGGCTCGATCGAGAAGCCGGTGCGCGGCAGGATGCGCCGCGTGTCGTGCGTCTCGAGATTGTCGAGATTGACGCCGAGCGCATGCAGCCGCCGACCCGGACCCATGCTGTGGCCGGTGCGATGATGGAAATTGTCGCGAAAGCCCGCCGCGGCGATGATGCCGCGCGCGATGTCGTCGACCTCGAAGCCCATGAGTTCACGGCCCTCGCGCCACGCCGCCTCGATCGCGGCCAATGCGCCGTCGCGGGCCGAGCGGACGATGTCGAAGACCTGCTGCAGCCGGGGCGGCACGACCGGACCGGCGAAGGCGCCCCAGGCGATATCGGAATAGACGTTGCGCTCGCCGGGATAGCGGGCCCAGAAGTCGATCAGGAGCCAGTCGCCGGCGCCGATCGGGGCCGAGCCCTCCGGCTTCGGCTCGTAGCTGACGATGCCGGAATGCGCGTTGGCCTGCACGACCGGCTGGCCCTCGGTCTCGAGCCCCAGCCGCTCGAACTCCCCGGTGATGAACTGCTGCAGCTCATATTCGCTGACGCTGCCGCCGGCAGCGATCGCGGTGCGCACGCGATCAAAGGCGGCGTCCTTGATGCCGGCGACGACGGCGCAGGCACGCTTGTGGCTGTCGATGGCGAAATCGTCCCAGGCAGCGGCCGAGACCTGGAAGAGATCGGCCGAGGTCACGAGCTCGTAGCCGGCGCCGCGCAGCCATTCGGCGGTGCCGGCATCGACGAAGGACACCGAGGGCACGCTGCCTTCATCCGAATATTCGATCGCGAGCCGCCGCGCATCGCCGAGGAGGTCGCGGAGCAGGACCCGCATCTCCTCCCAGCCGCGATAGATCCGCTTCTCGATGTCGATATCGTGGAAGAAGAACTGGTCGACGGTGTGGATCAGGAGGACCGGTGCGCCGGCTCCCGGCACGATCAGCTGTGCCCGCCGCGTCGGCGCCCGCTGCACGCCGAGAAGCTGCCAGAACAGGAGATTGGAACCGCGATAGTCATGCAGCAGCCAGGCGTCGATGCCGTTCGCGGCCATGAAGGCCTGCGCGTCGTGCAGGGAAAACATGGCTCAAGCCTCGCCATAAACAGCGGTGACCGCGGCGGCGGCAGCACCGATGTCGGCAGTGTAGCCGAGCGAGGCCAGGGCGGCACCATAGGCCGCGACATTGGCGAGCACCGGACCGAAGGCGGCGCGAATGCCGGTATGATCGAGCCGGACGAGGCGATGCTCGATGTCGCCAAAGCCGCGGCCGAGCGCGACGCCGAAGCCGGCCGCCGCGGCGATCAAAGCCGACGCATCGAGGCCCTGCGGAACAGGCGCTGCGGTGACGAGGGCGGACGCGCTGGCGTCTTCGGCGATCCAGGGCGCGACGCCGAGCGCGCGGAGGCCAGCACGGGTCGCCTTCGCCGCGCGCTGGTGGCGAGCGATGCGGGACGTCAGCCCCTCGGCCTCCAGCCGGTCGAGTGCGGCGGCGAGCGCGCGAAATTCGAGCGGCGGCGGCGTCCCCGGCAGCGCGCCACGGCCACGGTCGAGCCAGGCTTCCTTGATATCGAGCAGGGACAGGAGCGAAGGCGCGGCGCGCGGCGCAGCCTGCATTGCGGTCCATGCGCGCGGGCTCACCGTCGCGAGCGACAGACCGACCGGGCCGCCGAGCGCCTTTTGCGGACCCATCACGCAGAGATCGATGCCGAGCCCGTCGATATCGACCGCATGGCCACCGATCGAGGCGACGGCGTCGACGACCAGCAGCGCGCCGGCGGCGTTCGCCTGCGCCGCGACGGCTTCGAGCGGGTTGAGCGCGCCATTCGCCGCCTCGCCATGCACGAGCGAGACGAGGTCGACCCGCGCGAGGCTGCCGATGGCTTCCGAAACGGCGGCTGCGGCGATCGGCTGGCCGGAGGGGGCGACGACATCGACGACCTCGGCGCCGCCGCGGCGCAGCCAGGCGCCGAAATAGCGTCCATAGGGGCTGGTCACGACATTGACCGCGACAAGACCCGGCCGGGCCAGGCTCGCTGCGGCCGCTTCAAGCGCCAGAAGCGCCTCCGCCTGGACGAAGACGAGGTCTTTCTCGGTGCCGAGAACGCGCTTCAGCCGGTCGGCGAGCGGCGCGAAGCCGGCGGCGGGAAAGGCGGGCGGGTCGAGCAGCGGCGCGAAATCGTCAGCAGTCACGGGGCGGTCCTCAGGCGTCGGCGGCGGCCGGGCGGCGGCCGGAGCGGTAAATGAGCCCGGCGATGCCGAGCATGGCGAGCGTGAACAGGAAGACGGCCGCCGCCGCGGCATAGACAGCCGGGGATGGCCCGTATTGCAGGCTGCCATACAGATAGACGGGCAGCGTGTTGACTTGCGGCGTCGTCAGGAAGGCGGAGACGACGAGATTGTCGAAGGCGAAGGTGTAGGCCATCACCGCCGCGGCCAGCAGCGCCGGCGCCACCTGCGGCAGGACGACGAGACGGATGGTCGTCAGGCGCGAGGAGCCGAGATCGGCGGCGGCTTCCTCGACACGTCGATCGAGCGTCAGCACGCGCGCCCTGACGATCAGCGCAACAACGGCAATGGTGAGCGGCGTGATGCCTGCGACGAGCGTCGCGGTCGAGAGCGGGATTCGCGTCACGGCATAGAACAGCAGCAGCGAGACGCCGATGACCGATTCAGGAACGATCAGAAGGACATAAGTCAGTCCGGCGAGCATGCGGCGAATGCCGGCCACGGGATGGCGGACCATGGCATAGCCGAGCGCCGCGCCGATTACGACGGAGACGAGCGCCGTCCAGAAGGCGACGACGAAGCTCTGGCCGACGGCGCGCCGCAGCGAAAGATCAAACCAGGCGGCCGGATACCACTGCAGCGTCCATCCGGTCCAGGTCGCGGTCTGCTTGTTCACGACGCCGGTGTTGAAGGAATAGACGAGTGCCGCCGCGATCGGCGCGAACAGGAAGAAGACGGCGATGCCGTACCATGCGGCGAGCAGGAGGCCCGGAATCCGGCCGCGCCAACCGTCGAGGCGGCCCGCGCCGGCGCTCACGCCGCCACCTCGTCGAAGCCCTTGGTGAGACGGGCGAGGGCCACGACGATGACCGCGACCGCGATCAGCACCAGCACTGCCATGGCCGAGCCGAGCGGGTAGTTCTGCGATTGCAGATATTGCGAGGCGATCGCCTGCCCCATCAGCACGCCGCGGCTGCCGCCGAGCAGCTTCGGGATCACCATCTCGCCCAGCATCGGAACGGCGGTCAGCAGCACGGCGGTGGCGATGCCGGGTCGCGAGAGCGGCAGCGTGACATGCAGGAACGTCTTGAGGCGCGACGCGCCGAGATCGCGGCTCGCCTCCAGCAAAGGTGTCGGAATGCGGGCGAGCACGACGAAGAGCGGCACGATCGCGATCGGAAGATAGGCATAGACCATGCCGATGAAGACGGCCGTCTGCGTGTCGAGAATGTCGAGCGGACCCTGATGCAGATGCAACGCATTGAGCACGATCTCGCTCGCCCCGCCGCGCGACATCAGCATGTTCAGCGCCATCACGCGGATGAGGAAGCTCGAGAAATAGGGGATGAGGATCAAGAGGATGGCCAGCGTCTGCCGGCGGTTCGTGTGGCGGGCGATGAAATAGGCGACCGGATAGGCGGCTGCGAGGCAGAGCGCGGAGGCCGCCGCGGCGAAGAGCACCGTGCGCAGGAACGTCGTGCCGTAGAATCCCGACAGAGCAGTGGCGTAATTGTCGAGTGTGAAGGCGAGTTCGACGCCACCGAAGGTCGAGCGCCCAAACGAGAACACCACCGTGAAGCCGAGCGGCGCCAGGAAGAAGAGCGCCAGCCAAAGCGTCGGGACGGCCGCGAGCCCGTGATCGACGGCGCGCGAGGACAGCGCGCGCACGGCCTCGGCCCCGGCAGGCAAGCCACCGGGGTCGGGTCTTTTCGTCGGAGCCGCCGTTGCGGGCATGCTCAGCCGGCCGCGGCCTGGATCTCGGTCTGGACCTGCAGATAGGTGCCGATCGTCTCGGGATTGATGACGAAGGTCGTCAACTTGCTGAAGTCGAGATCCTTGCCGCCGAAGATGATGTCGGCGTTCTTGGTGTCGGCCGGCAGCTTCTGCTTGAGACCGGCGAGCGCCTCGGCAAAGCCGATATACTGCGTCTCCTCGATCTGCACCTCCGGCTGGAGCTGGTGGGCGAGGAAATCATAGGCCTGGTCGAGGTTCGGCGCGCCCTTGGCGATGGCGTAATTATCGACCCAGAGCTCGCTGAACGGACCCGGCACGACCCACTTCAGCTTCGGATTGAGGCCGATCGCGGCGCGCGCCGTTCCGTTGTTGGTCTGGGCGAGCACGATCGACCCGTTGGCGACGGCGTTCGGATCGAGGCTGGAGAAGGTCTTCACGTGCTTGGCGAAGGCCTTGAGCTTCTCGCCGGCGGCGCGGATATCCTCGACGGTCGCCTTGTTCCAGTCCTTGCCCTCGATCCAGAGCTGCGAGCCGATGGTCTCGGAGCCGGAATCCGAAAGACGGACCTTGCCCGAGACGCCGGGCTTGGCGCCGAACTCATAGAAATCCTGCCAGGTCTTGATCTCGCCGCCGACCGCCTCGGGATCGTAGACGACGCCGAGCAGGCCCCAATCCTTCGGGATCGAATATTTGTTGCCGGGGTCATATTCCCGGTTGAGCAGATCCTGGTCGAGAGAGGCGAGGTTGAGGCGGCTGTGGTCGATCTCCTCGAGCAGACCCTTGCCAGCGAGCTGCTGGATCCAGTGCGAAGAGGGGATGACGATGTCGAAGCCGGCGCCGGCGGGGCTGTTCAGCTTGGCGAACAACGTCTCGTTCGAATCATAGGTGGTGATGTTCGGCGTGACGCCGGTTTTCTTGGCATAGGATTCGAGCGCGGCCGGCGAGAAATAGTCGGACCAGGAATAGATGTTGAGCTGGCCGGTGCCGGCAGCCTCCGCCCGCATGCCGCGCGGGAAGGCGGCCGAGAGCGCGGCCGTCGCCGGCGCGGCGCCGAGAAGGCCGAGAACGGTGCGGCGGGAGAGAACGCCGCGGCGGCGAAAGTCCACTGTCATTTCCATCTGTCCTTTTCGGGAGAAGCGTCAAAACGTCGTCTGGTTGGAGTAGGCGCGGGCGGCATCGGCATCGAAACTGACGAACACGGCATCGCCCGGCGCGAAGGATGGATTCGGCGAGCCGTGCAGCGGCCGCGTCTCGATCGATTCAAAGGGAAGGCCGCCTGCGGTGACGGCGCGCAGCCTGAGCGCCGGGCCGATGGCGACGCTGTCGACGAGGCGGGCCGGAATCCGGTTCACGGCACTGTCGCCCTCGGCCGCGACGAAGCGTGTCGCCTCGGGCCGGACCAGCACCAGCGCCTGATCGCCCGCGGCAAGGCCGGCGGCCAGAAATCCTGTCTCGACCGGGCCGAGATCGGAGTGAAGCCTCGCCGGCGCGCCGGTCTGCTCGACGCGCGCCGCGAAGACATTGGCGCTGCCGACGAAGCGCGACACCCAGGCATCCCGAGGGCGGTCATAGACCTCTGCCGGGGGCCCGATCTGGACGAAGCGGCCGTCGCGCATCACGGCGAGCCGATCGGCCATGCCGAAGGCCTCGTCCTGATCATGCGTCACATAGATGAAGGTAGCGCCGAGCTCGGCCTGGACGCGGCGAAGCTCCCGCTGCATCTCGTCACGCAGCTTGCGGTCGAGTGCGCCGAGAGGCTCGTCGAGGAGGAGCACGGCCGGATCATTGGCGAGCGCGCGGGCGAGCGCGACGCGCTGCTGCATGCCGCCCGAGAGCTGGTGCGGCCGCCGCTCCGCCGCATCCGCGAGGCGGACGAGTTCGAGCAGCGCCATCGCCTTGTCGCGGCGAGCCGCGCGGCCAAGGCCCTGCATGCGCGGGCCATAGGCGACATTGTCGACCACCGAGAGATGCGGAAACAGCGCATAGCTCTGGAAGACGGTGTTGACGCGCCGGCGCTCCGCCGGGACGGCCGTCTCGTCTTCGCCCGCGATGAAGATGCGGCCGCTGTCGGGCGCCTCGAAGCCGCCGATGAGGCGCATCACGGTCGTCTTGCCGCTGCCCGACGGCCCAAGAATGGCGAGAAATTCGCCCTGGCGAACCTCGAGCGTCACATCCGAGACGACGATACGGTCGCCATAGCTCTTGCTCACAGCGGCAAGGGCGACAGCGGCGGGAACGGTCTCGGTCGGCATCGCGTTCATCTCTCGGCCAATGACGGAGACAGCAGGAGCGCCCCGGTCATTTCGTTCTGAATAGGCCAGTCTAGACGCAATCGCGAGATCGAAAATTCCGCATCGGCCGGGTTCGTGAGCATCCTGTTTCCTGCCTCGCCAAGACTGTGCGACCGTGCCAGTCTCGCCCCGGGAGGATCGAACACAAGGACGCGACCATGAGCGACCAGACGTCGTCACGCCCCCGCATCGTGGTGATCGGAGCCGGCTTCGGCGGGCTCGAGGCGGTGCGCGGCCTCAAAGGCGCGGCGGTCGACATCACGGTGATCGACGCACGCAACCACCACCTGTTCCAACCGCTGCTCTACCAGGTCGCGACTGCGTCCCTCGCCACATCCGACATCGCCTGGCCGATCCGCTTCCTGTTCCGCGACCGGCCCGAGGTGTCCGTCCTGATGGCGACGGCGACCGGCGTCGATACGGCGAAGCGCCTCGTCCTGCTCGATCACTGCGATCCCGTTCCCTACGACATGCTGATCCTCGCCACCGGCGCGCGTCATTCCTATTTCGGCCGCGACGACTGGGAACGCTTCGCCCCGGCGCTGAAGACACTCGAAGATGCGACGCGAATCCGCCGCCGCGTGCTCTCGGCCTTCGAACGGGCTGAAGCCGAGAGCGACCCGGCCCGGCAGCGGGCGCTGCTGACCTTCGCGATCATCGGCGGCGGGCCGACCGGGGTTGAACTCGCCGGCGCGATCGCAGAACTCGCCCGCGATACGCTGAAGCGCGACTTCCGCCATATCGACACCCATGAGACGCGGATCGTGCTCGTCGAGGCCGGACCGCGGCTGCTGCCGGCCTTCGAGCCCGTCCAGTCCGACTATGCCCGCGCCGCGCTGGAACGGCTGGGCGTGGAGGTCGCGCTCGGAGCCCCCGTGACGGAGATCGATGCCGCCGGCATCGTCAAGGGCGGCGAACGGCTCGAGGCTTCGACGGTGATCTGGGCGGCCGGCGTGCAGGCATCGCCTGCGGCGGCGTGGCTCGGCGCGCCCGCCGACAGGGCCGGTCGCATCGCGGTACTGCCCGATCTGACCGTCCCCGGCCATCCCGACATCTTCGCGGTCGGCGACACCACTGCCGTTACCGGCCCCGACGGCAAGCCTGTTCCGGGAATAGCGCCGGCGGCCAAGCAGGCCGGACGCCATGTCGCCAAGGTGATCCGCGCCCGCCTCGCCGGCGCGGCGACCGAGCCGTTCCGCTATCACCATGACGGCAGCCTCGCCACGATCGGCAAGGGCCGCGCGGTGATCGACTTCGGCTGGATCAAGCTTTCCGGCGCGCTCGCCTGGTGGATCTGGGGCATCGCCCATGTCTTCTTCCTGATCGGCGTGCGCTACCGCCTCGCCGTGGCGCTGAGCTGGCTCTGGATCTACCTGCGCAACCAGCGCGGTTCGCGGCTGATCACCCAGATGGAGCCCGTGGTCGCCGAGCGCATCGCGCCGGAATGAACAAATGGCGTGTCGGGATCGGCAGCCGCTCTTCGTCCTTCGTATGGACGGTGCGTCCGCAGAAGGAGAAACCGGCATGCTCGGCAACTACGATTCAGTCGCGACTGTCGCAGTGCGCGATCTCGATAAGGCGAAGGCATTCTATGAGGGAGTCCTCGGACTCGAGCCCTATGGCGACAGCCGGCCGGGGACGGCGATCTACCGGACCGGATCGGCCTCGCTCCTGGTCTATGTTTCGGCCTATGCCGGCTCGAACGAGGCGACCGCCGTCACCTGGACGATCCCGACCGGAATCGCCGGGCTGGTTGCCCGGCTCGCCACCGCGGGCGTTGCCTTCGAGCATTACGAGATGGACGGCTTGAGCCTCGAGGGCGACCTTCACGTCGGTTACGAGATGAAGATCGCCTGGTTCAAGGATCCGGACGGCAATATCCACGCTCTGGCGGAAGGTTGAGCCGGCGGCGCCTCTTCAGTCGACGAGCGTGCCGCAGGAGAGGTTGACGATCGCACCCGTCATCGCGCCGGCGCGATCGGAGGCGACGAAGGCCGCGTGGTCGGCGACCTCAGCAAGGCGCGGGAAGCGGCCGAGCAGCGTGCGCGTCGTCGCCCGCGCCATCATCGCATCGACATCCATGCCGCTGCGGCGGGCATGGCCCTCGAAGGCGGCCCGCACATGCGAGGTCGCCAGCGTCTCCGGCATGGCGTCGGGACGAAGGCACACCACGCGGATGCCGGCGGGACCGAGTTCGCCCGCGAGGATCCGCGAGAATGTCTCGACTGCGCCGCTCGCGACGCCATTGCCGAGGAAGCCAGCCCCCGTCATTCGGGCGCCGGGCGTCGACAGAGTCAGGACGACGCCGCCCGGCCGCATGAAGCGCGCCGCGGCGCGGGCGGTGACGAAGTTCGTCCTCGCATAGGCCTCGACCGGCCGCATGAAATCGGCGAGCGAGAGATCGGCGAGCGCCGGCCCCTGCACATGGGCGATTCCGACCGCATTGAGCATGATGTCGATGCCGCCTGCCGCGGCGGCCACGGCCTCGGCATGCGCATCGACCTCCGCCTCGTCGAGCGCATCGACCTCGGCGAACTCCGCCCGGCCGCCCGTCGCCGTGATCGCATCGGCGACCAGGGCGAGATTGGCCCGCGAGCGGCCGGCAAGGTAGACGCGGGCACCTTCGCGGGCGAATGCCTTGGCCACGGCGCCACCGATCGCACCGCCACCGCCATGGACGACGGCAATCTTGTGTTCGAGCAGCATGGTGTCCTCCTAGCCGCGCGGCAGGCGCTGGTCGTAATCGGCTTCGAGCTTTGTGTGCGAGCGCCAGAAGGCCGGCGGCGCGCTGCCGTCGAGGAGGCTTTCGAGAATGGCGAGATGGGTGTGCCAGCCGGCGGCGACGCTGATCAGCTGGCCGCGGCGGACGAGGCGGCGATGCGTCACCGTCAGGTCCACCTTGTCGCCCTCGGGCGTCAGCTCGAAGCGGACCTCGCTGTCATGATCGGTATCGGCATCCCAGGTGAAGGCGAGCAGGAACGGCGGCTCGCAGGCGGTGACGACGCCGGTCGTCGAGACACCATCCGTGACGCCCGCATATTTCTCCGGCGGGCGGTCATCGGAGGGGGTGATCTCGGTATGGCGGAAGACGAGGGTCACCTCGCCGCCCGGAAAGAGACCCATCGGGCCGCCGGCGAGCCAGCGCCGACGCTTCTCGGGCTCGGTCAAATAGGCCCAGAGGCGCTCGACCGGCCCGGGCAGCTGCCGGCGGATCACGACAGTCTCGGGCTCGGGCATCTGGCCGTACTGGCCCTCGGCATAAAGATCAGCCTTCATGGTTCCCTCCCTTTTCCTCGTCCTCGGCGATGAGCAGTCCTTCGAGGACATCGATCCGCTCATTCCAGAACCGCTCGACATGGCGCATCCACTCCATGCCGGCAAGCATCGGCCTGACGTCGAGGCGGCAGACATGCGTGCGGCCCCGGACATCGCGGGCGACGAGGCCGGCACGCTCCAGCACCTTGATGTGCTTGGAGGCCGCTGCGAGCGAGATCGCGAACGGCGCGGCGAGTACGCCGACATTGATCTCGCCCCCGGACGCGAGCGCCCGCAGCATGGCGCGTCGCGTCGGATCGGCCAGCGCGTGGAAGACGTCGTCGAGCGGGTCTGTCTGTTCTTCAACCATGTGGTTGAATATAGAGGCCCACCGGATGTTCTGTCAACCACATGGTTGAATGAGGATCCTTATGGTCGCTATTGGGCCGGCAGCGGCAGGGGCTGCCATTCGAGCGCATCGGCGCCGCGGACGAGGCCGCCGGTGTCGTCGATCATCATCACAAGCCGCAGCCCATCGGTGAAATAGGGATCGTTGGTGAGGTTGACGTGCGGGTCGGCCGGCGTCGAGACGCCGACGCCGCTGGCATAGCCGAAATGGGCGATCGCCCGCGCCTGCAGGAGATCCTGCAGCAGGTAGTCGCGATCGAAATCGACTTCGGGTCCGATCTTGTGCGTCGTCAGATACCAGGATTTGTCGGTGAGCTCGACGCCGATATCGCGGCTGATCTGGCCGATCCAGACCGACTGGCCTTGATAGCGCAGCGGCGTCAGCCAGAAGCGCATGTGGTTGCGCTCGTTGATGGAGCTCCGCGCCTTTTCGAGCGCGATGTCCTGATGCCGGCCGAAGGCGTAGAGCGGGCTGACCGGCGAGGTGGTGTATTCCGTGCCGATCAGGAAGGATTTCGCCGTGTCGATCGCGCTGTGCAGGTCGAGCGGTTCGGTGAGGTGCCAGCCGCGATCGACGAAGGGGAAGATCGTGTCGATGCCGTTGCCGACGACGACGAGATTGAGCGGGTCGCCATTGCGCGTGCCGGCGGCGTCCGTCGTGCAGCAGGGCATGGCCTCGATGCGCGCCCGGAGCGTCGGCAGGTCGACATCCTCGAAGGCGGCGGTCGACGGCATGTGACTGGCGCCGAGTTGCGGCGTCGCATAGGCCGGCCCGGCGACGGGCAGGATGAAGCGGAAGGCGATCTCGTTGCCATCCTTCAAAAGGCCGAAGGTCAGGAATTTGAGGCCGGTCTCGAGGTGGGTATAGACGAAGCCGGAAGCCGTGGCGCCGGCCGGGATCGCCATCGGCATCGCGAGTTGCTCGGCGCGGCGGCTGTTGGTGACGCTTCGCTCGGGATGCAGCGAATCGTGGAAGCGATAGGCGACCTCGGCCGCCGAAAAATAGCTCCTGTCCGTGGTGATCGGCATGTACCAGAGCGGCGCACCGCTGCCGTTCTCGATCTCGACATAGACGGGCTGGATGCCCTTCTCGATGACGGGCATGCCGAGGATCGCCGCGGCTTCGGCGGCGCCGGGAACGCTGGTGCGCACGGTGATGCCGTCCTTCTGTGACGACGACAGCGCCCCGAGCAGGGCGTGATCGAAGAGAGGCTGTGCCGCGTCCGCCGCGGCCGGGCCAACCGCCAACGCCCCTTGAAGCGGGGCCAATCCAGCCGCGACCACGACCGCCATGATCACGCGCCTCACCCGTCCTGCCCTTGTCGTCATGTCGCTCCCCCGCTTTGCCGGCAACAGAAGCGCAGGCGGGGCGGGGCCGTCAATGCCGCGCCGGAAGCAAGGAACGACGCCCGCCCTGAAGGCGTTGACTTCCGCGATGGAGGAGAACCGACATGACCGATCCGAAAGACCCCGCCAAGCCGCGTTATCCGGCGACACCGGAGGTCGACGAACGCGCCAACCAGGCCTTTCTCGACACGCTCGTCGATACCGATGGCCGTCCCAATGCCGAGGCCGAGGCGATCGTCGAGACCGAAGGGCTCGATGACGACGAAGACGAGGACCGCTAGCCTCTCGCGCGTCGCTGACGCCGGCGGGCGCGGACCCGGCGATGGCGGAGCACGCCGCCGAGCGAGGGGGCGACCAGCGCCGCCAGCACGAGCGCCATGAAGGTCGCGAAAACGGGGCCGATGCGACTGAAGCCGAGCGCGCCGATGATGCCGCCGGCGACGAATGCGCCGAGGAGCGAGGCGAGCAATCCGAGCTTCTGCCTGTCGGCCGTGACCGGCGGATGGGGGTCGCCCGCGCGGAAGCGACCGGTGACCTCATAAGCGAACTTGCCGATCTCGATGCCGAGATCGGTCACCATGCCTGTGACATGGGTTGTGCGGATGCGCGCGCCGGAAATCTTCGTCACCGTGGCGTTCTGCAGCCCCATGATGAAGCAGAGCAGCGGAATGGCGATCGGCTGCACCAGTGCTGCCGGCAGCGTCGGCCCGACCACGACGCCGAAGACGAGCAGCAGCGCCGATTCGAGCGAGATCGGGAGCACATATTGGGTGCTGACATAGTGGCGGCGACCCCAGTTGATCAGAACCGCCGAGGTTGCCGCGCCGAGGAGAAACGCGGAGAAGGCGACCAGACCTGCCAGCACCAGATCGCCGAGGCCGAGCACGACATGATCGGCGATGGCAGCGACGATGCCCGACATGTGCGAGGTGTACTGTCCGACATAGAAGAAGCCGCCGGCATTGACGGCGCCGGCGACGAAGGTCAGCACCAGGCCGAGCTGGTTGTCGGCCATGCCGTCGCGGCGCGAGGCGACGATGCGGCGCGCGACATGGCGGTAGCTGCGGCCGAAGCCGCGGCTCTCATTGTGGCTCAGTTGGTCCGTCATGGCTGCGCGTCCCGGCGCGATCCGCTCGTCTCGTTATCCGCTCGCCCGCGCGCCCGGCTACAGGCGCTGGCAAGCGGCACCGACAGGCGGTGGCGACTCAGCGGATGAGGATAGCGCGGAAATCGTTGACATTTGTACGGGTCGGACCGGTGACGATCAACTGGCCGAGCCGCGAGAAAAATCCATAGCCGTCATTATCCGCCAGCGCTGCGGTCGGATCGAGGCCAAGCGCCCGCGCCGCGGCGAGAATGTCGGGCCCGAACCAGGCCCCGGCATTGTCCTCAGAGCCGTCGATGCCGTCGGTGTCGCAGGCGATCGCCGCGATGCCGGGATGACCGCCGAGCGCAATCGCCAGCGCCAGCAGAAACTCGGCATTCCGCCCGCCCCTGCCATGGCCGCGGACGGTCACTGTGGTCTCCCCGCCCGAGAGGATCACCGCAGGCGCCCGCACCGGCTCGCCATGATCATGGGCATAGATCGCCATCGCGGCCAGCACGCGCGCGACCTCCCGCGCCTCGCCCTCCAGCGCATCGCCGAGGACGAGCGGAGCGAGCCCGAGGGCGCGCGCCTTTGCTGCCGCCGCATCGAGCGCCATTTTCGGCGTCGCCAGCATCACGACCGGCCCGCCGGCTCCCGCCTCGACCTGGTTGGCGCGGATCGCAGCGGCGACACGGGGCTCCACCGCGATGCCATAGGCATTAAGGATCGCCAGGGCGCCATCGGGGTCGGAGGCTTCCGGGATGGTCGGGCCGGAACCGATGGCTCCGGGATCATCGCCCGGCACGTCGGAGATGAGATAGGTCACGATGCGAGCCGGCGCCGCAGCCGCAGCGAGGCGGCCCCCCTTGATCGCCGAGAGAGACTTCCGCACCCGGTTCATCGCGCCGATAGGGGCGCCGCTCCTGAGCAGGGCCTTGTTCAGCACCTGCTTGTCCGCGAGCGTCAGGCCGGGCGCCGGCAGCGCCATCAACGCCGAGGCGCCGCCCGACATCAGGAAGACGACGAGATCATCGGGACCGGCAGCGCGGGCAAGAGCCAGGATGCGTTCCGAGGCGAGGAGCCCGGCTGCATCGGGAACCGGATGCGAGGCCTCGACCACCTCGATGAAGCGCGTCGGCTGGCTGTGGCCATAGCGGGTGACGACGAGGCCTGTCGGCGGCGCACGGCCCGCATCCGTCCAGGCCGCCTCGAAGGCGGCCGCCATGCGCGCTGCGCCCTTGCCACCGCCGAGCACGATCACGCGGCCCTTCGGCGGGTCGGGCAACCGCCCTTCGAAGCGCCCGTCGGGCAGGGCGGCGGACAGCGCCGCCGCGAAGAGATCGGCGAGAATCGCCTGGTCGGTCAGGCCAGAATGATGCGGCATGAAAGGTCCGGAATGGCTCGGCCGGGTCAGTCCCGGACGCCGAGGATGTAGTTCTGTTCCTGGTCGATGAGCGACCCGGTCATGGGGATCGAGGTGTCGGATAAGAGGAACAACGCGAGGCGGGCGACATCCTCCGCCTTGATCAGCCGGCCCCAGGGCATGTCGGCCTCGGCCTGGGCCAGCCAGCTCTCGCCCTTGCCGAGCCGCACCGCCTGCATCTCGCGCTCGCCGGGCGTATCGGCCCAGCCGAGCAGGATGCCGTTGACACGGACACGGTCGAAACGATGCGAATAGGCGGCATTCTTGGTCAGTGTCGCCAAAGCCGCCTTGCTGCCCGCGTAGATACCGAGATCGGGCGTGCCGCCGTGAGCGTTGACCGAGAGAATATTGACGATCGAGCCATGCGCCCGACGTTCGCGCAAATGCCGGATCAGTTCCTGCATCAGGAACAGTGGCGCGCGCGTATTGACCGCGAACATGCGGTCGAAGAAATCGACATCGGCCTCCGCGACCGAGCCGCGCTCGGTCAGCGCCGCCGCATTGGCGAGCGCATCGATGCGGCCGAAGCGGTCGAGCGTCGCCTGGAAGATCGCCGACGGGGCATCGGGATCGTCGAGCGCGGCATCGACGAAACCGGCCTCGATGCCGAGCGCCTCCAGTTCCTCAGCGACGGCAGCGCCGCGCCGCAGGTTGCGGCCGGTGACCATGACGCCCTCGGCGCCTGATCGCGCCGCCTCGATGGCGATCGCCCGTCCGACGCCTTGCGTGCCGCCCGTTACCAGGAGCACCTTTCCCTCGACGCCGACATACATGACAATCGCCTCCCGGATGCTGTCTCGCCTCGCCAGCAGCATGGACCAGCGCATCCGAAAAGAGCAAGCGGCCGACGCGGAAACGGCCGGCGAAAGCCCGGACGGAGAGCATGATCGCAAACGAGAACGCGGCCGAGATTCTGTTCGCATGCCGCCGCGACGGCCGCATCGTCACGCCGCTCGCCGCCGTCGATCGCCCGGCGGACCTCGCCGCGGCCTATGCCGTCCAGGAGCGCGTGCACGCCCTCCTCGCCCCGACCACCTTCGGCCGCCGGATCGGCTGGAAGATCGGCTGCACCACAGCCGTCATGCAGCGCTATCTCGGCATCGATGCGCCCTGCGCCGCCGGCCTGTTCGAGGGGACGCGCCACCCTGCGCCGGCAAGGCTATCCGCAGCGCGCTATCGCCGGGTCGGGATCGAATGCGAAATCGCGTTCCGCCTCGCCCGCACGCTCGACGGGCGCGACGGAACGCCCGACATCCCGGCCATCGCCGCCTCGATCGACAACGCCATGCCGGCGGTCGAGATCGTCGACGATCGCTATGAGGATTGGCGAAGCCTCGGCGCGCCGACGCTCATCGCCGACGACTTCTTCGCAGCGGGCTGTGTCCTCGGCAGCCCCGTTCCGGTCGCCGCCCTGCCCGATCTCGCCAGCGTCGGCGGCGCGACCTTCATCAACGGCAGCGAGCGCGGCCGGGGCGTCGGCGCCGACGTGCTCGGCCATCCCTTCTCGGCGATCGGCTGGCTCGCGACCTCCCTCGCCGCGCGCGGGCGACGGCTGGAGGCGGGAGAGATCGTGCTGACCGGGAGCCTCGTCGAGACATGCTGGCTGACGGCCGGCGACACGGCCAGGATCGCGATCGACGAGCTCGGCGCTGTTGACCTCACCCTCGGCGATTGAGGGACGTGCGTCAGGCGACGCGAAAATGCTTCGAGAGCTTCAGGCCCTGAGCCTGGTAGTTGGAGCCGGCGCCGGCGCCGTAGAGCACTTCGGGGCGTTCCGCCATCGTCTCGTAGACGAGGCGGCCGACGGTCTGGCCATGTTCGAGGATGAACGGCACTTCATGGCTGCGCACTTCGAGCACGGCGCGGCTGCCGGCCCCACCGGCCGAGCTGTGGCCGAAGCCCGGATCGAAGAAGCCGGCATAATGGACGCGGAACTCGCCGACCAGCGGATCGAAAGCGACCATCTCCGCGGCGTAGTCCGGCGGCACATGGACGGCCTCGCGCGAGACGAGAATGTAGAACTGGTCCGGATCGAGGATCAGCTCGGCGCGGCCGCGCGTCGCGATCGGCTCCCAGTAGTCGAGCAGGTCGCAGGCATCGCGCTTGTCGACGTCGATGACGCCGGTGTGGCGCTTGGCGCGATAGCCGAGAATGCCGTTGGTGCCCATGAGATCGATCGAGAGCAGCAGCCCGTTGGCGATGGCGGGCGGGCCATCGACCAGCGGCTCCACGTCATGCAGGGCGCGCAGCGCAGCATCGCCGAGCCGGGCATCGCCATGGCGGAAGCGGATCTGCGACAGGCGCGAGCCGGTGCGTGCCACGATCGGAAAGGTGCGCGGGCTGACCTCGAGATAGAGCGGCCCGGAATAGCCGACCGGAATCGTGTCGAAGGACTGGGCGCGATCGGTGATGACGCGGGTGAAGATATCAAGCCGGCCGGTCGAGGATTTCGGGTTGGTCGAGGCCTCGATGCCCTCGGGCAGCGCAAGCCGCTCGATCAGCGGCACGATATAGACGCAGCCCGTTTCGAGCACCGCGCCGCGCGTCAGGTCGATCTCGTGCAGCTTGAGCTGGTCGATCCGTTCCTGGACCGTCACCTGCGGTCCCGGCAGGAAACTGGCGCGGACGCGGTAGGCGACATCGGCGAGGCGGAGGTCGAGGCTGGCCGGCTGGACCTGGTCGGCATCGAGCGGACGGGATGCGATGATCTCACCACGCTCGAAGGCCGCCCTGATCCGGCGATCCGACAGGATTCCGGTCTTCATCTCGTCGCTCATCGTCCCGCCGTCTCGCTGGTCCCCTCGGGGGCATGATCCCTTTCGGGGAAGGGCCGTTCCGGCTTAGCCGAACTCGGCGGCCCAGCCAAGCCACGCTCGCGAATGGCAGGGGCGGAGCGGTGGTGCCGCGTGCCGCGATGCCGCGGTTGACGGCGCCTTTGAACGGGCCTATCAGAAATCTTCGTTCGTGGTCCTTTGAGCCGACCGGCTTGCCGCCACGTTAAACAAGGTCGCTAAAAGGTCGGTTTGCGGCGAAACCGTATCCCGATCTTTTGACCCCGGCTCGTTGCCGGGATTTTCATATCGGGAACCGCCATGTCCGACACCACGCCCCGCCGCCGCCGTCCCGCCACCGAACTCGTCCATGGCGGCACGCTCCGCTCGCAATTCGGCGAGATGTCCGAAGCGCTGTTCCTGACGCAAGGCTTTGCCTATGACGACGCCGAGGCGGCCGAGGCGCGGTTCAAGGGCGAGAGCCCCGGTTTCATCTATTCGCGGTTCTCCAATCCGACCGTGTTCATGTTCGAGGAGCGGATGCGGCTGCTCGAGGGCGCCGCCGCGGCGCGCGCGACCGCCAGCGGCATGGCCGCCGTCACCGCCTCGCTGATGTCCATGCTGAAGGCGGGCGACCATGTCGTCGCCGCCAAGGCGCTGTTCTCGTCCTGTCTCTATGTCGTGGAGGAATTGCTGCCGCGCTTCGGCGTCGCCTCGACCCTCGTCGACGGCACCGATCTCGACCAGTGGCGCGATGCCGTCCAGCCGAACACCAAGGCGTTCTTCCTCGAAAGCCCGACCAATCCGACGCTGGAAGTGATCGACATCGCCGCCGTCGCCGAGATCGCCCATGCGGCCGGGGCCCGGCTCGTCGTCGACAATGTCTTCGCGACTGCGATCCTGCAATCGCCGATCGAACTCGGCGCCGATGTGGTCGTCTACTCGGCGACCAAGCATATCGACGGCCAGGGCCGCGTGCTCGGCGGCATCATCCTTTCGGCCGATGAGGCCTATGTCACCGACCACCTGCACAACTTCCTGCGCCAGACCGGGCCGAGCCTTTCGCCATTCAATGCCTGGGTGCTGCTGAAGGGGCTCGAAACACTCGAAATCCGCGTCCAGCGCCAGACGGCGACGGCGGCCCGCATCGCCGACGTCATCGCCGCCCATCCGAAGGTGTCGAAGCTGATCTATCCCGGCCGCGCCGACCACCCGCAGGCCGCGATCATCGCCCGGCAGATGAAGGGCGGCTCGACGCTGATCGCCTTCGAGGTCGACGGCGGCAAGGAGGCGGCCTTCCGCGTCGCGAGCGCGCTCGACATCGTCAAGATCTCCAACAATCTCGGCGATTCGAAGAGCCTGATCACCCATCCGTCGACGACGACGCATCAGCGGCTCAGCGAGGAAGCCAGGCTCGGCTATGGCATTACACAGGGCATGTTGCGTCTCTCGATCGGCCTCGAGGACCCCGAGGATCTGGTCGAGGACATCAGCCAAGCATTGGACAAGGCCTGACCGGCCGCCGCTTGGCCTCCGTCGCATCGCGCTGCTATAAGCTTTGCCAGCGCATGAAGTCGGGGGAAATCGTGCTGAGGCGTGTCTCGTGTGCAGTTGCGTTCGCATGGCTTTCCGGCGGTGCCGCGTTGGCGCATTCCGGCGATCTCGGCGCCATCAAGATGCCAGGCGGCCAAATCGCGGCCGCCTCCACGGTGATCGCGCTCGAAGTCAGCCCTTCCGTGCACGCGACGACCACGAGTTCGCACGAGGCCGGCAGCTATGACGACACCTCGACGACGCTCAGCCTCTCGCATCGGTTCGAGACCGGCTTCGTCGTGGACGGGTCGGCCGAATGGCAGCTCAACAATGGCGGCTCGCAGCAGGTGTTTCTCGAAGGCGGTCTCGGCTACGCGCTCCGCGCCGGCCGCTTCACGCTGACGCCCTCGGCCGCCCTCGGCACCACCTTCGAGGATACCGGCTTCGGCCCCAACGGCGACAATCAAGCATTCTATTATGCCTTCTACGTCGCCGGGGATCTCGATCTCGACGCCCATTGGACCTGGAACGTCTTCAAGCTGCGCTATCGCGACGCCTTCGACTATGAGTGGGTGACGCCTGAGGTGAAGACCGGCATCACCTACCATCTCGATGCCGAGACCGCGCTTTATGGCAGCGGCAGCTACAGCTGGAAGAACACCGGCGACGGACTCCACGGCGACAGCATCAGCCTCGCCTTGGGCATGAAGCGCGCGCTCTGACGCGGCCGGCCCCGGCGCCGAGACAGCCGGCTAACCTCTGTTATCGATCACTATCAGTCATTTCGCGTGACTGAGGCTCCTCCTTTTGCGTCGTCATGATCGTGAATGATCGAATATGACGCATCTATGACAGGGGGGTGTGGCGCGCCGGTCATAACCGCCCATCAGCCGCGAGCGATAGGTTCCGCCGGGGTAGGAACTTCGGCGGCACCGATCAAACGTGCCGTGCATCGGGACATTACACATGAACCTTTTCGCCAAACTCGCTCTCGTCGCACCGCTGATGCTCGGCGCTGCGCCCGTGCTCGCGGCCGATCTCACGACGGACCTCGCTCCGGCCAATCTCGGCCCGGTGAAGGCGCCCGACAAGATGCTGAACTGGACGGTCGGCCTCGAGGTCAGCCCCGAATATTACGCGACCGCCAAGGGCTCCAACAAGGCCGGCGACTACGCCGACACGGCGATCAAGGCCAGCGTCGGCTATGCGTTCGACAAGAACTGGGTCCTCAACGGCTCGGTGCAGGCGACGCTGAAGAACAACAATACCGAGCAGTATTATGCGGAAGGCGGCGTCGGCTACAAGATCAAGTGGGGAGACTTCACGCTGACCCCGCAGGCGGCCCTCGGCGAGACCTGGGACGCGACCGGCCTCGGCGACGACGGCAAGGCGAGCGCGCTCTATTACGCCCTTTATCTCGCCGGCGACCTGAAGCTGAACAAGCAGTGGACCTGGAACGTCTTCAACGCCCGCTGGCGCGATGCGTTCGACTACCAGTGGCAGACGCCGAAGGTCGCGACGGGCCTGACCTACGCCTTCAGCGACCAGGCCAAGCTGAACATGAATGTCGGCTATTCCTGGAAGAACACCGGCTCGGGCTATTACGGCGACAAGATCAACATCGCCGCGGCCATGAAGTACTCCTTCTAAGCCGACCCACCACCCCTCCTGACCCTGCAATGCCGGCCTCGCGCCGGCATTGTTGTTTTTTGCGGCCGGCGATCGGAAGGGCCGGCGGCGACGTGATCTGGATCAAAGACCGGCGAGGGGCATGCGGTAAATTGCGTCATGGCGGGAGACGCCGCGTCGGCCTAGGTGAGAGCGGGTTACAGGAAAGTGACTGCCGACGCCGGCCGGCTCCATTGGACAGGTTCGACGCCCTCCGCTAGTTTGCAATTCTTCCAGGTAGCAGGCCGAGTTCATGGATTATCAGTCGTTCTTCGTGGACGCGATCGAAGCTCTCCACAGTGAGAAGCGGTATCGCGTCTTCGCCGATCTCGAGCGGATCGTCGGCCGCTTTCCCCACGCGATCTGGCGCTCCGAGCGCGGCGCCCGTGAAATCACCGTCTGGTGCTCGAACGATTATCTCGGCATGGGCCAGCATCCCGATGTCGTGGGCGCAATGGTCGCAGCAGCCCAGGGCATGGGCGCTGGCGCAGGCGGCACGCGCAACATCTCCGGCACCACCCATCCGCTGGTCGAGCTCGAGCATGAGCTCGCCGACCTGCATGGCAAGGAGGCCGCCCTCGTCTTCACCTCCGGCTTTGTTTCCAACGAGGCGGCGATCTCGACGCTCGCCCGCCTGTTGCCCGACTGCGTCATCTTCTCGGACGAGCTCAACCACGCCTCGATGATCGAGGGCGTGCGCCGCTCGGGCGCACAGAAGAAGATCTTCCGCCACAACGACCTCGAGCATCTCGAGGAGCTCTTGGCCGAGACCGCGCCGGGCCGGGCAAAGCTGGTCGTCTTCGAAAGCGTCTATTCGATGGACGGCGACGTCGCCCCGATCGCCGGCATCTGCGATCTCGCCGAGAAATACGGCGCGATGACCTATATCGACGAGGTCCATGCGGTCGGCATGTATGGGCCGCGCGGCGCCGGCATCGCCGAGCGCGACGCGGTGATGCACCGGATCGACGTGATCGAGGGTACGCTCGCCAAGGCCTTCGGTGCGCTCGGCGGCTATATCGCCGCGAGCCGGGCCGTCGTCGACGCCGTGCGATCCTATGCGCCGGGCTTCATCTTCACCACCGCGCTGCCGCCGGCGATCGCGGCCGCGGCCACCGCCTCGATCCGGCATTTGAAGGTGTCGCAGAGCGAGCGAGCGCTGCAGCAGCATTATGCCCAGCGCACGAAATCGGTGCTGATCCATGCCGGCCTGCCGGTCATGCCGTCGGAAACCCACATCGTTCCGCTTTTCGTCGGCAATCCGGACCTTTGCAAGAAGGCCTCGGACATGCTGCTCGAGGAGCACGGCATCTATATCCAGCCGATCAACTACCCGACCGTGCCGCGCGGCACCGAGCGGCTGCGGATCACGCCGACGCCCTGCCATGACGAAGCGCTGATCCTCGGCCTCCGCGACGCGCTGGTCGATGTCTGGCGCCGCCTCTGGCTGCCGCTCGGCCGCACGCCGGCGATCCCCGAGCGCGCGCTCGAAGGCGTCGAGCGGCTGGCGGTATCTGCCTCGGGCGGCTGATCGGCGCGATCCATGATCCAGAAACGCAAAGGGCCCGGCATCGCTGCCGGGCCCTTCGCTTATCGACGTCTCCGGGCGACGCCTATTTGCGGTCGATGAGCCAGTCGGTCAGCCGATCGGTCGCCGCTGCGACGTGATCGGGATTGCGCAGGAAGCACATGCGCATGAAGCCCGCACCGGCGGCGCCGAAGGCATCGCCGGGGGCGAGGCCGACATTCGCCTCGTCGACGAGGCGCAGGCCGAGCTTGCGCGTGTCGCGTTCGCCATCGACCGAGAAGAACAGATAGAAGGCGCCCTTCGGCCAGGTGAAGCGGACGCGGCCGGTCGCCTCCATGCCCTGGCAGACGATCTCGCGCGCCGCCATGGCGCGGTCGCGCTGGAACTCGATGAAATGATCGCCGCGATCGAGCGCCGCCACCGCGCCGCGCTGCAGGAATTTCGGCGTGCCGGAGCTCGAATACTGGACGAGGTTCTCGATCGTCTGGCCATAGCGCGGTGGCGCCGCCAGCCAGCCGACTCGCCAGCCGGTCATCGCCCAGTTCTTGGAGAGCGTGTTGACATAGAGCACCGGCTCGTCGGGCTCGGTGACGTCGTAGAAGGACGGCGCCCGGTCGCCCTGATAGACGAAACGAGAATAGACCTCGTCGGCGATGATCCAGAGGCCGCGGGCGCGGGCGAAATCACGGATGGCGACCAGCTCCTCGCGCGTCGCGGTCCAGCCGGTCGGGTTGCAAGGCGAGTTCAGGAACAGCGCGGTGGTGCGCTCAGTCACGGCGCCGAAATAGCGGTCGAGATCGAGCGTCCAGCCGGCATTGCCGAACTGCATCGGCACCTCGACGGCGCGTGCTCCACCGATGGACGTCGCGGCGGCGAAATTCGGCCAGGCCGGCGTCGGGATCACCACCTCGTCGCCATGCCCGGCCACCATGCGGAGTGCGATCTGGATCGCCGGCATGCCGCCAGAGGTTACGAAGAAGCGCTCGGGATCGAAGGGCTGGCCATAGACGCGCTCATGATAGCGGGCGATGGCCATGCGCAGTTCGGGCAGGCCGCGCTGATAGGTGTAGAAGGTCTCGCCGTCTTCGAGAGAGGCCTGCGCCGCCTCAGAAATGAAGTCGGGTGTCGGCAGATCACCCTCGCCGACCCAGAGCGGGATCAGGCCCTTGCGGTCGCGACCATAGTTGAAGACCTCGACGATCCCGCTCTCAGGGGCATCGACCGCTTCCGGGCGAAGCCGGTCAATGGCGGAATTCAGTGACACGAAGATGTTCCGATCAGGCAAGGCATGGCGACGGCAGGCGCCGTCGCCAACAGCGTTTCAGGAAAGCAAAGCTGGCCGCCGCCGGCAGTGACGGCCTTCACAGCCTCTCGAAAGCAGAAGAAGTCGGCTATTTCCGGGCAGCGAGGAGATCGCGAATCTCGCGCAGCAGGGCAACATCCTCGGGCGTGGCGGCCGGCGCCGCATCCGCCTTCTGCTGCCGCTTCATGGTGTTCATGGCCTTGACGATCATGAACAGGATCCAGGCGATGATGATGAAATTGATGAGCAGCGTCAGGAAATTGCCATAGGCGACCGTGGCGCCGGCCTTGCGGGCCGCATCGAGGGTCGGCTGGGGATCGCCCGCGAGCTGGATGTATTTGTTGGTGAAGTCGATGCCGCCGGTGATGCGGCCGATGATCGGCATGATGATGTCGTTGACGATCGAATTGACCAGCCCGCTGAACGCCGCGCCGATGATGATACCGATCGCGAGATCGACCATGTTGCCGCGGAGGGCAAATTCCCGAAATTCCTTCAGCATCGTCCGACCCCTTTTCGTTATGCGGCGAATCCAGCCCCGACCGCTGCCGACCGACATTAGCGGAGCCGGACGCCGTTACAAGGAACGAGCGCCGGCCGGACGCTGCGAGGGACGTTGACGCGGCCGGCGGAATTCGATTAAGAGCCGGGCGTCAGGGGAGTTCCACGATGTACCGCGCCGTGACGCGATCGATCCAGGTCACGGTCGAGCCGAGCTTCGTCGAAGACGAGTCCTCGCCCGGCGATGGCCGCTATGTCTGGGCCTATCATATCGAGATCGTCAATCTCGGCCTCGAAAACGTGCAGCTGCGCTCGCGCTTCTGGCGCATCACCGATGCCAGCGGCCGGACGGAGGAAGTGCGCGGGCGCGGCGTGGTCGGCAAGGAGCCGACGCTGAAGCCGGGCGAGAGCTTTGAATATACCAGCGGCTGCCCGCTGACGACGCCCTCCGGCATCATGGTCGGCACCTACCAGATGCAGACCGACGGCGGCGAGATGTTCGTCGTCGAGATTCCCGCCTTCTCGCTCGACCTGCCGAACGGCATCCGCGTCGTTCACTGACGCCTGCCGGACCTCAGGACAGGAATTCGGCCGGGTCGAAGTTGTATTTCAGCCCGCAGAACTCGCAGGTCACGCTGATCGCGCCATCCTCGATCGACTCGGTGATTTCCTCGGCCGAGAAGGACCGGAGCACGCCGACGATACGCTCGCGCGAACACGAGCATTGGTCGCGCACGGCGGACGGATCGAAGACACGAACACCGCGCTCGTGGAACAGGCGATAGAGCAACCGTTCGGCCGGGACGTCCGGATCGATCAGTTCGTGATCCTCTGTCGTCGAGACCAGCGACTTCGCCTCGACCCAGGCATCGTCCTCGTCGCCCTCGTCGTCGCCTTCGTCCGCAGTCTGGCTGCCGGGAACATCGCCCCCCGGCAGATCGCGGTGGCGTGCGCCCTCGCCCGACTCGGGCAAGAACTGCACGAGGAGGCCGCCGGCGCGCCAGCTATGCGTGACCTGGCCATCCTCGCGCGTCATCATCTCGGCGACGGCGAGGCGCACCGCGGTCGGAATCTGCTCGGACTGGGCGAAATAGGTGTGCGCCACGTCCTCGAGGCTCGATCCGTCGAGGGAAACGATGCCTTGGTAGCGGCTGGTATGGGCGCCCTGGTCAATGGTCATGGCCAGGATGCCGTTGCCGAGCAGCAGCGACGGCTCCAAGGTGCCGTCAGCTTCCATCTCGGCCACCCGCTCGGCATCGAACCGGGCATAGGCGCGCAGATTGCCGGGCGTGCGGAAATCGACGACGAGCATATCGACCGGGCCGTCGGTCTGGGTCTGCAGGATGAACTGGCCCTCGAATTTCAGCGAGGAGCCGAGCAGCACGGCGAGGACCACCGCCTCACCGAGCAGCTTCGAGACCGGCTTCGGATAGTCGTGCCGCGCCAGCATGCTCGAAAGCGCCGGGCCCATCTGGATGATGCGGCCGCGCACGTCGAGGCCTTCGACCTCGAAGGGCAGCACGGCATCATCGCCCGCCGGTTGGACCGAGCGGGGTCCGATTGTGCCGATCTCGACCATCAGTCCGTCTCCGCCTCGCCAGCCATCGCCCAGGCGAGAATGCCCTTCTGCGCATGCAGGCGGTTTTCCGCTTCGTCGAACACGACCGATTGCGGTCCGTCCATGACCTCGGCCGTCACTTCCTCGCCGCGATGAGCAGGCAGGCAATGCATGAAGATCGCGCCGGGCCTCGCCCGCCCCATCAGCCGGGCATTGACCTGGAACGGCTTCAGAAGATTGTGGCGCCGCTCGGCCTCGCTGTCGCCCATCGACACCCAGGTGTCGGTGACGATGCAATCGGCATCGGCGGCGGCCCATTCGGCCTCTTCCCCGGCGACGACGGCGGCATTGGCCGTCCGCGCCCAGTCGAGCAGGCGTCGCGACGGCGCGAGCTCCGGCGGCGTGGCGATCTTCAGGCTGAAATCGAAGCGCGCGGCGGCATGGACCCAGGACGCCAGCACATTGTTGCTGTCGCCGACCCAGGCCACGGTCTTGCCGGCGATCGAGCCGCGATGATCCTCGAAGGTAAGGATGTCGGCCATGACCTGGCAGGGATGCGAGCGGCGCGTGAGGCCGTTGATCACCGGCACGCTGGCATTGGCCGCGAGTTCGGCCAGCGCGTCCTGGTCGAGGATGCGGATCATGATGCCGTCGACATAGCGCGACATGACGCGGGCGGTGTCAGCGATGGTTTCGCCACGGCCGAGCTGCATCTCGGCGCCGGTCAGCATCAGCGTCTGGCCGCCGAGTTCGCGCATGCCGACATCGAAGGAGACGCGGGTTCGCGTGGACGGCTGCTCGAAGACGAGCGCGAGCACCTTGCCGGCGAGGGGGCCGACGCCGTCGCGGGCGCCGTTGCGCGCGGCCCGAAGGGTGCGTGCGCGATCGAGGATGCCTGTCAGCGTCGCGGAATCGAAATCGGCGAGATCGAGAAAATGACGAACCATGGACCTTCCGATTCAGCCTTCGAGCGGGGCCGGCGCGAGCGCGGCCGCGGCGGCTTCGAGCTTGGCGAGCGCGGCGTCGACCTCGTCGCGGCCGATGGTGAGCGGCGGCAGGAGGCGGACGACATTGTCGCCGGCGCCGGCGACGAGCATGTGCTCGGCGCGGAGCGCCACGACGATCTCCGGCACGGGCTTCACGCCATGCAGGCCGACAAGCAGCCCCTCGCCGCGCACGCCGTCGAACACGTCGGGATACTGGTCGACGAGCGCGGCGAGCCGCTGCTTCAGATAGATGCCGGTCTCGCGGACATGATCGAGGAAGCCATCGGCGAGGATGACGTCGAGCACGGCGTTGCCGACCGCCATCGCCAGCGGATTGCCGCCGAAGGTGGTGCCATGCGTGCCGGGCGTCATGCCACGCGCCGCCTCGTTGGTGGCGAGGCATGCGCCGAGCGGGAAGCCGCCGCCGATGCCCTTGGCCGAGGTCAGGATATCCGGCGTGATGCCGGTCCATTCATAGGCGAACAGCTTTCCGGTGCGCCCGATGCCGGTCTGCACCTCGTCCATGATCAGCAACAGGCCCTCGGCATCGCAGAGGGCTCGAAGCTCGCGCAGGAAGCCATTGGAGAAGGCGCGAACACCGCCCTCGCCCTGGATCGGCTCGATCATGATCGCCGCGGTTTCGGGCGTCACCGCCGCCTTCACCAGCGAGATGTCGCCAAAGGCGACCTGGTCGAAGCCGTCCGACTTCGGACCAAAGCCGTCGAGATATTTCTGCTGGCCGCCGGCGGCGAGCGTCGCGAGCGTGCGGCCATGGAAAGCGCCCTCGACCGTGACGATGCGGAAGCGCTCCGGATGGCCGGCGACATAATGATAGCGCCGCGCCGTCTTGATGGCGCACTCGTTGGCCTCGGCGCCGGAATTCGCGAAGAAGACGCGATCGGCAAAGCTCGCCGCGACCAGGCGATCGGCGAGCCGCTCCTGGCCGGGAATGCGGAAGAGGTTCGACGTATGCCAGAGCCGGCCGGCCTGCTCGGTGAGCGCGGCGACGAGCACCGGGTTGGCATGGCCGAGCGAATTGACGGCGATGCCGGAGGAGAAGTCGAGATAGGCCTCGCCCTCGGGGGTGTAGAGCCACGCGCCCTCGCCGCGCTCGAACGCCAGGGGCGCGCGCGCGAAGGTGTCGAACAAGCTGCCGGAGGCGGGGGAAAGGGTGGAAGCGGGGGCGCTCATTTGCCCTCCTCGGGTCTGGCGGTACGATGCCGGATGCCAAAAATCAAAGGTGCCACCCGAGGCCGTCGCGCCGGGCAGCACCTTTTTGCGTTGCCCTTATATCACGGTCGTGACGATTTCTGTCAATGGAGCGCAGCCATCCACAGCCACGCAGGCGGCTAAGCGATTGACGCGACTCAATCTTCCCGGGTTCTCGCCGAAGCTGGGGAAAAAGGCGCTATCAGCGTTCCCGATTCCCCCCGACTCTTGTCAGAGAGTCACGCCATATAGTAGCTTAACGCTCGTTAAGATACGAAATATCGAGCGCCGGTCCCCCTGAACAATGTGCCGAGTGTGACGTCGTCCGTAGTCTGGACCGGCGTTCTACAGGGATTCGGACCGTCCCTCCGACGGACAAGGATAAGCGATGACTTGGACGGACGAACGGGTTGAGTTGCTGAAGAAGCTCTGGATCGACGGGCTCAGCGCCAGTCAGATCGCAACCGAGCTCGGCGGCGTGACGCGCAATGCGGTGATCGGCAAGGTGCACCGGCTGAGCCTGTCGGGACGGGCGAAGCCTGCCACCGCGCCGACGGCGCGGACCCGCAAGCCGGCCGTCGCCAACAGCCGCGTCGGCGTCGCCCCGCGCGGTGCCGTCCCGGCCCGGCCGCTGGTCGCCGGCAACACGGCGCTTAAGCCTATGGCGCAGCCGGCGCCCGAGCCACGCCGCGCCTTGCGCGCCGAGGCTTCGGATTCCGTCGTCGTGCCGATCAGCCTGCATGCGACGATCCTGACGCTCACCGAACAGACCTGCAAATGGCCGATCGGCGATCCGAGCACCGAGGAGTTCCATTTCTGCGGCCAGCGTTCCGGCAGCGGCATTCCCTATTGCGAATATCATTCGCGCATTGCCTACCAGCCGGTGCATGACCGCCGCCGGGAGCGCAAGGTCATGGTCGGCGCCTGAGCTGAGAGGCTCGGCCCCGACAAAGTCCGGGGCTGGGCCGCTTCCTGGCCGCAGCGTCGCCGACCCGTCAGGGCCGGCGTCCCCGCCTTGTCGACCGCAGTCGTTCCCCGTTCCAAGCCGGATGGGGAACGCGGCCAACCGCAGTTTGATCGCGGCGTGAAATCGGCCAGACTGATGGCCCCGTGGTCAACCGGAAGTCCGTGATGAACCCCGCCGAGCCGGCGCGCGCCCACCAGACCAAGAAGCGCACGCGGATCCAGGAAGAGAACGAGCAGCGCATCCTCGATGCGGCGCTCGAGATATTCTCGAGCTATGGCCTGCGTGGCTCGACGATCGACCAGATCGCCGGCGCCGCCGGCATGACCAAGCCGAACCTGCTCTACTATTTCCGCCGCAAGGACGACATCTACCTGTCGGTTCTGAGGCGCACGCTCGAGGACTGGCTGCAGCCGCTCGAGCTGCTCGGCGCGGGCGATGATCCGCGCGAAGAGCTGCGCGCCTATATCGACCGCAAGCTGGAGATGTCGCGCGACAATCCGAAGGCCTCGCGGCTCTATGCGATGGAGATGCTGCAGGGCGCGCCGATGCTCGGTGCCGTCCTGCGCTCGCGGCTCAAATCCCTCGTCGACGACAAGGCCGCGCTGATGCGGCGCTGGATCGCGGAAGGACGCATGGCGCCGGTCGATCCCTATCACCTCATCTTCATGGTCTGGGCGACCACCCAGCATTACGCCGATTTCGAGTTCCAGGTCCGCGCGGTGCTCGGCGAAGCGGCCGACGGCGACCGCCATTTCACGACCGCGACCCGCGCGCTGGAAGATGTTTTCCTGAACGGCATCTTCGGGCGGTAGTCCCTGGCGAAAGAGCCCGGCTCAGTCCTGGGCGGTCGGCCGGATGACGATGCTGCCGATCTCGACATCGTCCGGCTGGTCGATCGCGAAAGCGACGCCGCGTGCGACGGCGACCGGCGAAATGGCAATAGCCCGGAGCCGGGACGCGACGGCATCCCGCGCGGCCGCGTCGGTGAAGGAAGCGGTCAGGTTGGTCGCGACCATACCGGGCGATACTTCCGTGACGCGCAGATGCGGGCCCGACTCCTGCCGCAGCGCCTCGCTGATGGTTCGCACCGCATTCTTGGTGGCGGCATAAACGCCCATCGTCGGCACGATCTTGAGGCCGGCCGTGGAGATGACGTTGACGATGTGTCCGCTCCCCTGATGTTCGAAGATCGGCAGCCCAGCGGCTATGCCATAAAGTGTCCCGCGCAGGTTGACGTCGATCATCGCGTCCCAGTCCGCGACACGCAGGGCATCGAACCGTGAGAGCGGGCTGATGCCGGCATTGTTGACGATGACATCAAGCCTCCCGCCAAACTCGACCGCGAGTTGCACCAACGCCTTGAGATCGGCCTGGACGTGCGTGTCGGTCACCCTGTAGGTCGCCTTGCCTCCCGCTGCTTCGATATCGCGCACGATCTCCGCCAACGCATCCTCACGTCGCGCGCCGAGGACCACCGTCGCACCCGCCTCCGCGAGGAGAATTGCAGTCGAGCGACCTATGCCGCTGCTCGCCCCCGTGATGACCACAACCTTGTCTTTGATACCCATGATCGTCTCCTTTGTCCCAAAGCTATGCGCACGGCTCTGGACGATCTATGCTTGAAAGGCCATGATTCTGTCGCAACCGTCTTGGACTGCCGATCCCCTCGCGGATGTGCTCACTGTGCTCGACGCACGGGCGATCCGCATGACGCGCTTCGAGGGATCCGGCAACTGGGCACTCAGATTTCCCGCCCTCGAACGACTTAAAATCGTCGCGATCGTGCGGGGTGTGGCTTGGCTGACCGTGCCGGGCAAGGCGGCGGTGCAGGTCACGGCCGGGGACTGCTGCCTGATCGGCCGAAGCGCCTATACGATAGCAAGCGACCCGACGGTGCCGCATATCGATGGGGCATTGCTCTTCGCTGACGGCATCGACGTGCTGCGCTTTGGCGGTGACGACACGGTTGCGCTCGGGGGCGGCATCGCTTTCACCACCGAGGTCGGCGCGTTCCTGCTCGACATGCTGCCGGCGACGATGCATGTCCCCGGCAACACGGCTGGCTCGACGACGATCGCCGCCATTCTGGCTTTGCTCGACGCAGAGACCACGCGAGCCGGGATCGGCAGCGAAATCGTCAAGGCCCGACTAGCCGAGGTCTTGATGCTCGAGGCGATCCGGGCCCTCGCAGCCGCGCCCGATGTCATCGGCGGCTGGTTTGGAGCGCTGGCCGATCCGCGCATCGGCCGCGCAATTCGAGGCGTTCACGCCGATATCGGCCGACCTTGGACCGTCGCGCACCTCGCAGCCGAGGCGGGCATGTCACGGGCGGCCTTCTCGGCGGCCTTCAGTCGGCGCCTCGGGCTTCCTCCGCTGGCCTATGTCCGCAACTGGCGAATGACACGCGCCCGAATTGCGCTGTCTTCGCGTCGGGGCAGCGTCAGCGATGTCGCCGCCGATGTCGGCTACACATCGCTGAGTGCATTCGGCCATGCGTTCCGCCGTCACTTCGGTATCGCCCCACGCGGCGGCTCAGACTGAACGCGCTTTGCGATCAATCCCAAGCCGCTCGCGGCGCCGGCCACGTGAGAGCCGCGAGGCCCTACTCCGCAGGCTCGACCACCACGGCGGGCTTCGCCATCGGGTTGTTCGGGTGCGTCGTCCAGTTAGCGTAGTCGCGCGTGATCGGGAAGCCGGTGCGCGGGTCGGTGCCGGCGACCATCTCTTCCATCGTGATGCAATCCTGCACCGGGCAGACATTGACGCAAAGATTGCAGCCGACGCATTCGGCGTCGATGACCTCGAAATGCCTGAGGCCGTCGACCATGGAGGTGATCGCCTGGTGCGAAGTATCCTCGCAGGCGATGTGGCAGCGGCCACACTTGATGCAGAGGTCCTGGTCGATCCGCGCCTTGGCGACGTAGTTGAGGTTCAGATACTGCCAGTCGGTGACGTTGCCGACCGCGCGGCCGGTGATCTGGTCGACCGAGGTGAAGCCGTGGCTGTCCATATATTCGGACAGTCCCGTGATCATCTCCTGCACGATGCGGAAGCCATACGTCATCGCCGCGGTGCAGACCTGCACGTTGCCGGCGCCGAGCGCCATGAATTCGACCGCATCGCGCCAGGTTGTCACGCCACCGATGCCGGAGATCGGCAGGCCGCGCGTCTCGGCATCACGGGCGATCTCGGCCGTCATGTTGAGCGCGATCGGCTTGACCGCCGGGCCGCAATAGCCGCCATGGCTGCCCTTGCCGTCGATCGAGGGCAGTGGCGAGAAGGTATCGATATCGACGCCGATGATCGAGGAGATGGTGTTGATCAGCGACACCGCGTCGGCGCCCCCGCGCTTGGCGGCGCGGGCCGGCTGGCGGATGTCGGAAATGTTCGGCGTCAGCTTGACGATGACCGGCATGCGGCTGTGCTGCTTGCACCAGCGCGTGACCATCTCGACATATTCGGGAACCTGGCCGACCGAGGAGCCCATGCCGCGCTCCGACATGCCGTGCGGGCAGCCGAAATTCAGCTCGATGCCATCGCATTCGGTCTCTTCGACCTTGGCGAGGATGTCCTTCCAATAGTGCTCTTCGCAGGGGACCATCAGCGAGACGACCAGCGCGCGGTCGGGCCAGTCGCGCTTCACTTCCTTGATCTCGCGGAGATTGATCTCGAGCGGCCGGTCGGTGATCAGCTCGATATTGTTGAGGCCGATCAGGCGCCGATCGTTGGAATGGATGGCGCCATAGCGCGGGCCGGAGACGTTGACGACCGGCGGATCGGTGCCGAGCGTCTTCCAGACGACGCCGCCCCAGCCATCCTTGAAGGCGCGGACGACATTGTAAGCCTTGTCGGTCGGCGGCGCCGAGGCGAGCCAGAACGGGTTCGGCGACTTGATGCCGACGAAGCTCGAAGCGAGATTGGCCATGGTGACGTCCCCCCTCAGCCCGCGCTCAGGGCGCGGTGGATGGATTCGGCGGCGATGCGGCCGTCGGCGACGGCGGCCACGGTGAGGTCTTCTCCGGTCGCGGCACAATCGCCGCCGGCCCAGACGCCGGGAAGCGAGGTGCGGCGCTCAGCGTCGACGCCGATCTTGCCGCCGGCAAGGGTGAGCGTGGCGGCCGATCCGTCGAGAGTGTCCGGCACCAGGGTCTGGCCGATGGCCTTGAACACCATGTCGGCGGGAAGCTCGAAGGTCGTGCCGGTGCCGACGAGGCGCCCGTCGCGCTCGGCGGTCTCCTCGAAGACGACACCGACGACGCGGCCGTCCTGATGGACGAGCCGTTCGGGGCGGGCGTTGAAGCGGAGCACCACGCCGCTCGTCGCGGCGAGTTCCTGCTCGTAGAGCGAGGCGCCCATCTTCTCCGGACCCCGACGATAGACCATCGTCACCTCGCGCGCGCCGAGCCGCTTCGACTGCACGGCGACGTCGACGGCCGTCATGCCGCCGCCGATGACGACGACGCGGCCGCCGACCGGCAGCGTGCCGAGATCCTCGGCCTGGCGGAGATCGGCGATGTAGTCGACCGCGTCGGCAACACCCGGCAGCGTCTCGTCGGCGAGGCCGAGCGCGTTGACGCCGGCAAGGCCCATGCCGAGAAAGACGGCGTCATAGGCGGAGCGGAGTTCACCCAGCGAGATGTCTCGTCCAAGCGCCCTACCATGCTCGACGGTGATGCCGCCGATCGACAGGATGAAGTCGACCTCTGCCTGCGCGAAATCGTCGGGCGCCTTGTAGGCGGCGATACCATATTCGTTGAGGCCGCCGGCCTTGGCGCGCGCGTCATAGATAACGACATCGTGGCCATGCAGCGCGAGGCGGTGCGCCGCGGCGAGACCGGCCGGGCCGCCGCCGACGACGGCGACGCGCTTGCCGGTCGAAGCGGCGCGCTCGAACGGCTGCTCGCCCTGCTCGTCCATCAGCGTGTCGGTGGCATAGCGCTGCAGCAGGCCGATCTTGACCGGCTTGCCCTCGGCCTCCTCGCGGACGCAGGCTTCCTCGCACAGCGTCTCGGTCGGGCAGACGCGGGCACACATGCCGCCGAGAATGTTCTGCGAGAGGATCGTTTCGGCCGAGCCAATCGGATTGTCGGTGAGGATCTGACGGATGAAGAGCGGAATGTCGATCGTGGTCGGACAGGCCTTCACGCACGGCGCGTCATAGCAGAAATAACAGCGATCGGCCTCGACCAGCGCCTCGTGGCGACTAAGCGGGGGATGGATGTCACTGAAATTGACGGCATATTGCTCGGCCGTCAGACGGCCCGATGCGATATCCGGCGCGCTCGTCGCCATGCGCATTCTCCCTGCGGCCCCGTGGCCGTTCCCCGCGCCGGCACGGTGTCCGGCTGACACGGCCACAGCGCGCATTCTTGACGTTGCGTCGCTCGGCCCGAAAACTCTTGATCATTTGGACAAATTCTTGTCCGGGCGTCAAGGCGGGGATTCGAGCAATTCCAAACTACGAATGCTCAAAAGAGCAGCATGGGGAACAATGAAGCATGGCGATCGGAAGCAAGCCGCATCGCATGGAGAGGGTGGCGCCTTCCGGACGTGGCCTCCGCCCTGAGTTCCCGAGTACGATCAGCCTTCGGCGCCGAGCAGGCGCGCCAGCGAGACGGGGGCGGCGGGCCGCTCGACCAGATCGAGCCCGGCCAGCAGGTCGGCGATATGCGCGTCCATCAGGTCGGCTGCCGCGGCGGCGTCGGCAGCGGCGAAGGCTGCGATCAGCGCGCCATGCGCAGGCGTGGCGCAGGTGGTCTCCTTCCGCCGCCAATAGAGCGAGATGATGAGCGAGGAGCGCGCGACCAGTTCGCGCACGAAGCCGGCAAAGACCGGCTGGCCGGCGATTTCGGCGATCGAGATGTGGAACGAGCCTGACAGCACGATGGCGCGGCGGTGGTCGCCCGCATGCAGCGCCTGGTGCTCGGCCTCGATCTCGGCGGCGAGGCTCTCGATATCGGCGGGACGTGCGTTGCGCGCGGCGGCGGCGGCGACGCGCGGTTCGATCAATTGCCGCGCCTCGAAGACGCTGCGCGCCTCGGCGACGGTCGGCTGCGCCACCATCGCGCCGCGGTTCGGCTCGATATGGACGACGCCCTCATGCGACAGCGCCTCGAGCGCGGAACGGACGATGGTGCGGCTGGCGCCGTAGACGGCGCCGATCTCGTCCTCGGGCAGGCGCGTGCCGGGCACCAGGCGATGGTCGAGGATGGCGGCGAGCAGTTCGCGATAGACGGCCGCGGCCCGTGCGCTTCTGAGCGGAACGCGGTGCTCGGTCGAACCGGCGAAATCCGCGCGACCGCGCGCGCCCAGAGATTCAGACATCTCGCCCTTTCCGCCTCCGGCAGCGGCAACCTCGCCGAGCCGAACCATCGGCAACAAGACTAATGGAGCGGCTTCAGCCCGCAAAGAGCCGGATCGTATACGATTGAGGCATTCGATCGTCTCCACCGCCGAATCTTTGTGCATGCGAATTATTGAGGCCTCTGCAACCGGCCGTCGTCGACGTCGCCAGGAAAGCAAGGGCCAGCAAGGCTTTCCAGGTTCGACAACGGATCCGGAACGGCTTGGCACACGACTTGCGATCGTTGGGGCTGGTTCCCACGGAGACGATGATGGCAAGACCCGCCGACCTGGAACTCGCGTCCGTCACCAAGCGCTACGGCGAGACGACCGCCGTCGACAGCATCGACCTCAAGATCAAGGCCGGCACCTATTGCTGCCTGCTCGGGCCGTCGGGCTGCGGCAAATCCTCGACGCTGAGGATGATCGCAGGCCATGAGAGCGTTTCGGACGGCGACATCGTGCTGGGGCCGGAGGTCGTGAACGACCTGCCGCCGGCCAAACGTGGCACGGCGATGATGTTCCAATCCTATGCGCTGTTTCCCCATCTCTCGGCGCGAGACAATGTCGCCTTCCCGCTCCGCATGAAGGGCATCGACAAGGTCGAGCGTTCGATCCGCGCCACCGAGGCGCTCAAGACCGTCGACATGGAGCGCTTCCAGGCGCGGCTGCCGAGCCAGCTTTCGGGCGGCCAGCAGCAGCGCGTCGCGCTCGCCCGCGCACTCGTCACCGATCCGCAGATCCTTCTGCTCGACGAGCCGCTCTCGGCGCTCGATCCCTTCCTCAAGGTGCGTGTCCGCGCCGAGTTGAAGCGCTTCCAGCGCGAACTCGGCATCTCCTTCATCCATGTGACGCACAGCCAGGAAGAGGCGATGGCACTCGCCGACCTCGTCATCATCATGAACAACGGCCGCATCGAGCAGGCCGGCACGCCGCGCGCGATCTTCAATTCGCCGGCTACGGAATTCGTCGCCCGCTTCATCGGCGGCCACAACATCATCGCCGAGGACGGCCGCCGGATCTCGATCCGCTCCGACCGGCTGCAGCTTTCGAGCGGCGGCCACGGCAAGCCGGCCGTGGTGCGCGACGTCGAGTACCAGGGCACCGCCGTGCATGTCAGCCTCGCGACCGAGGGGGGCACCGAGATGATGGCGATCGTTCCCGAGCGGGTCTTCTACAGCCGGCCCTTCGAGACCGGCGACGCGGTCAAGGTCCATTGGGACGAGGCCGATATCCACGAGCTCGCCGCCTAGCGGCGCTACCATCCACCAGAGGAGAAAGAGCAATGAAAAAGACCGAAAACGGCGGGATTTCGCGCCGCACGCTGCTGAAGGGTTCGGCCATCACCGCCGGCTTCATCGGGACGACCGCCGTCACCGGCTTCCCGGCCGTCCATGCCGACGAGCCGATCACGCTGCGCTATCTCTCGACCGCGACCAACCAGTCGCCGGCGATCGCGGCCAAGGCCAAGGAAGTCCTCGGCATCAACATCGAATATGTGACCGTCACCACCGACGACGTCACCAAGCGCATCATCACGCAGCCGGACTCGTTCGACCTCGTCGATAGCGAGTATTTCCAGCTCAAGAACCTGATCCCGTCGGGCAACCTGATGGGCATCGACGCCAAGAAGGTGAAGCTGGTCGACAAGCTCGCCACGGTGATGACCAAGGGCGAGATCGACGGCAAGAAGATCGGCGACCAGGGCACGGCGCCGCACAAGGTGTTCTACCTCGAGAAGCAGCGCGGCAAGACCTTCGCCACCGAGCCGACCGAGTGGATCACGCTGATCCCGACGACCTACAACGCCGACACGCTCGGCATCCGCCCCGACCTCATCAAGCGGCCGATCACCTCGTGGGCCGAGCTGCTCAATCCCGAGTTCAAGGGCAAGGCCGCCATCCTCAACATCCCCTCGATCGGCATCATGGACGCCGCCATGGTCAACGAGGCGATGGGCAAGGTGAAGTATGGCGACAAGGGCAACATGACCAAGGAGGAGATCGACAAGACGATCGCCACCCTGATCGAGGCCAAGAAGGCCGGCCAGTTCCGCGCGTTCTGGACCGACTTCAACGAGAGCGTCAACCTGATGGCCTCGGGCGAGACCGTCATCCAGTCGATGTGGTCGCCGGCCGTCACCGCCGTCCGCCTGAAGGGCATTCCCTGCACCTTCCAGCCGCTCAAGGAAGGCTACCGCGCCTGGGCCTCGGGCTTCGGCCTGCCCAAGACGTTGAAGGGCAAGCAGCTCGACGCGGCCTACGAGTTCATCAACTGGTTCCTCTCCGGCTGGGCCGGCGCCTATCTCAACCGCCAGGGCTACTACTCGGCCGTGCTGGAAACGGCGAAGGAGAACATGGAGCCCTACGAGTGGGCGTTCTGGATGGAAGGCAAGCCGGCCGAGAAGGACATCCATGGTCCGGACGGCGGCCTGCTCGAGAAGGCCGGAACGGTCCGCGACGGCGGCTCCTATGTCGAGCGCATGGGCGCCGTCGCCTGCTGGAACTCGATCATGGATGAGAACGCGTACATGGTTCAGAAGTGGAACGAGTTCATCGCCGCCTGACCTGAACAGGCCGGCGGGACACGAGTTCCGCCGGCTCTTCCTCCGGCGCGGCGCGCTTCAAGGCGCCCGCGCCGTTCGAATTTCGAGACGGACGGAGAGCTTCGGCCCATGCTGGATGTGAAATCGCGCTGGACGCCCTATTGGCAGGCCGCGCCGCTTGCGCTCGTGTTCCTCGTCTTCTTTGTCCTGCCGCTCGCGATTACTTTCCTCGTCAGCTTCTGGACCTATACCGGCTACTCGATCGAACCGGCCTTTGTCGGCGACAACTACGCCTCGGCCTTCGACAAGTGCTTCGAGAACCTGCCGGATCTCTGCACCACCTTCCGGACCTATCTGTCGACGCTGAAGTTCTGCTTCCTCGTCTGGGTGATCACGCTGACGCTCGGCTTCACGATCGCCTACTACCTCGTGTTCGAGATCAAGTCGCCGACGACGCGGATCGTGCTGGCGCTTCTGACCACCATCCCGTTCTGGACCTCGAACGTCATCCGCATGATCTCGTGGATTCCGCTGCTCGGTCGCAACGGCCTCGTCAACCAGGCGCTGATGGGCATGGGCATCACCAGCCAGCCGATCGACTGGCTGCTCTATTCGAGCTTCTCGGTGACGCTCTCGCTCGTGCATATCAACACGGTCTTCATGATCGTGCCGATCCTCAACTCGATGTCGCGCATCGACAAGTCGCTGATCGAGGCTGCCTATGACAATGGCGCCAGCGCCTGGCAGACGATCTGGAACGTGATCGTGCCACTGTCGAAGACCGGCATCGCCATCGGCTCGATCTTCGTCATCACCGTGGTGATGGGCGACTTCATCTCGATCGGCCTCATGGGCGGTCAGCAGATCGCGTCGGCGGGCAAGGTGATCGAGACGCAGATCACGGCGCTGCAGTTCCCGATCGCCGCAGCCAACGCCATCGTGCTGCTCGCGGTGGTGCTGATGATCATCTGGACGTTGCTGCGCTTCGTCGATATCCGCAAGGAGCTGTGAGGCATGGCCGAGGGTCGTTCACGCACGTTCTACATCCTGTCGGCGATCTTCGCCCTCTATGTGCTGTTCCTCTATGGCCCGACCATCACCATCCTGGTGCTGTCGTTCCAGGGGCCGAGCGGCGGCATGACCTTCCCGATGAACGGGGTGTCGCTGCACTGGTTTCACAATCTCTGGGCCGGGATCGGCGTACCCAATGTCGTCGACGCGCTGCTGAACTCGCTGAAACTCGGCATCGTCGTGACGATCCTGACCGTCGTCATCTCGATCCTCGCCGGCTATGCCTTTCGGCGGCGCTTCCGCGGCCAGGACGCGCTGTTCTTCACCGCCATCGCCAGCCTGATCCTGCCTTCGATCATCGTCTCGCTCGGCATCGCGCTCGAATTCCAGCTCTTCAACCAGACGATCGCCGGCTGGGGCGACAGCCTGGTCGAGACCTATGCCGACATCGAGAACCCGACGGCCTGGACCAGTTTCCTGGCCTTCATCGGATCCTCGATCCAGGACAATTTCCAGACGCTGATGGGCCTCTTCACCTCCGGCCTCGGTGCGCATCTGACCTGGACGCTGCCCTTCGGCCTCCTGATCATGTTCGCGGTCTTCAACCGCTTCAATCCGGCCTATGAGGAGGCGGCGCGCGATCTCGGCGCCTCGCCCTGGCAGACCTTCCGCTTCGTCGTTCTGCCGATGATCCTGCCCTCGCTGATCGGCGTGGCACTGTTCGGCTTCACGCTGTCCTGGGACGAGATCGCCCGGTCGAGCCAGGCCGTCGGCTCCGCCAACACGCTGCCGCTGACCCTGCGCGGCCTCACGACCACCGTGACGACGCCGGTGATCTACGCGCTCGGGACGGTGACGACCGCGGTTTCCTTCGCGGTGATCGCGATCGCGATTCTGACCTTGCTCATCGTGCAGGCGCGCCGCCGGCGCCATGGATCGGACGCCGGCAAGGGGCTATAACCGCCCTCATGCGCATCCAGATCATCAATCCGGGCAGCGCGGCATCGACCACGGCCCGGATCGCGGCGGCGGCACGCGCCTTCGCTTCACCCGGAACCGAGATCGTCGCGGTCGCGGCGGAAGGCGGGCCCCAGTCCATCGAAGGGCCGCTCGAAGCGGCGCTCGCGCTCGCCGGCATCATCGAGGCGGTGGCGCGCGCCGAAAGCGAGGGCGTCTCCGGTCATATCCTCGCGGCCTTCGACGATCCCGGCCTCGATGCGGCGCGCGCAATCGCGCGTGCCCCGGTCATCGGGATCGGCGAGGCGGCCTTCCATCTCGCGAGCCTCGTTGCCGGCCGCTTCACCGTCATCACCACCCATGTCCGGACCGTTCCGCTGATCGAGCACAATCTCCAGCGCTACGGCTTCTCGGGTCGCTGTGCCCGCGTCCGCGCCGCCGAGGTGTCGCTGCTCTCGCTCGACGATCCGCATTCTGCAGCGCGCGACCGGATCTCGGCCGAGATCGACCGCGCCATCCGCGAGGACCGCTCCGAGGCGATCGTGCTCGGCACGGCGGGCCTTGCCGAACTCGCCCACTCGCTCTCCGGCGAGCACGGGCTCCCTGTGATCGAGGGTGTCACGGCGGCGGTGCGGCTCGCCGAATCCCTGGCCTCGCTCGGCCTCACGACCTCGAAAATCGGCGGCTGGGCGCCGCCGCGGCGCAAATCCCTGCCGCCGCGTCTCGCCGGGCTCGGAGAGTAGCCGTGCGGCGGAACCTCGCCGCGCCAACGCCGTTGATCGACCGGTAAACCAGCGACCGCGCCTGGAAGACAGCCGGCGCGGCGATGGGACCTGACCAAACCGGCCGTCGGCGCTATAGTGACAGGCGGACGGTCGTCGGTGGCAGGTCGCGCGCCCCTTGCGGGACCGTTTCAACAGGAGTGGATGATGGCAGAGAAGACCATAGGTTCAGACCTTTCCGAGCAGATCAAGGCGATCCAGGCCGAATTGCTGTCGCTGACGGAGACGGTGCGCTCCTATTCAAAGGACCACGCAAGCGCCGGCGCCGAGGCCGTACGCGACGCGGCCGGCAAGGCCAGCGACGCCGCCTATGGCGCAGCTCATGAGGCGCATCGGCGCGGCGAGCAGCTAGCCGAGGAGCTTCAGGGTCGCATCACCGCCAATCCGCTGCCTTCGGTACTGATTGCCGCCGGCATCGGCCTCGTCTTCGGCGCCATCCTGAGCCGCCGGTGAACGGCGTGCTGGGGGCACTTGCCAGCGTCGCCACGGCCGTGGCGGCGCAAGCGACCGCGCGGCTAGTCAAGAAGCTCGCGTGGACGGCGCTCGCCGCCGTCTTCATCCTGATCGGCGTCGCCTTCGCCGCCGCAGCCGGCTATGACGCGCTCGCCTTCGCGCTCGGGCCGCGTACAGCGAAACTGATCTTTGCCGGCGCCTTCGTGCTGGTCGGCCTCGTGATCATCGTCGCGGTCAATTACGGCACTTCTCGGCGGCGCCGCCCCGCCGATACGGGCGACACAACGACTGCGGCCGTTGCTTTCGCCATGGGTCTTCTGTCGGGAATCGGCCGCCGGCGCTGAGGCCGGACCGGCCGCTCGGCGGGCGCGATCCCGCCGCCAGGCAGCCCACCGCACAACCGAGACAGCCATGAAAAAGGCCCCGGAATTCGATCCGGGGCCGCAGTTTATCCGCGGCGGGAGGGGCCGCGGCTCAGGCAGCCATGGATGCCGTCGAATTGAAGAACAGGGCCTGGCTGATCGCCGCCTTGACCGTCCGCGGATCGAACGGCTTGGTCAGCAGGAAGGTCGGCTCAGGCCGCTCGCCGGTCAGGAGGCGCTGAGGGAAGGCGGTGATGAAGATCACCGGAACGCTGAAGCCAGCCAGGATATCCTTGACCGCGTCGATGCCGGATGACCCATCGGCCAGCTGGATGTCGGCGAGCACGAGACCGGGCTGCTCGGCACCGGCGGCAGCTACCGCCTCGGTCCGGGTGCGGGCGATCGCCGCAACCTCGTGACCAAGCTCCTGGACGATACCAGCGAGATCCATCGAGATCATCGGCTCGTCCTCGATGATGAGGACGCGCGTGCGGGTCTGCCGCTCGATCTCGCTGAGCGCCTCGGCGATCAGCGGCTGAATTTCGGCCGTCGTAATCCCCATCACCGCCGCGGTATCGCTATCCGAGAAGCCTTCCATGGCCGAGAGCAGTAGCGCCTGCCGGCTCTCCTTCGTCATGGTCGCGAGGCGCTGCTGCGCAGTCGCTTCCTGCCGGCTGATCCCTGCGATCTCGGTGTCGTCGCCGAACTGCGTGCCGGACCAGATCGCGTGGAACAGGCGATAGAGTGCAACCTTGGGATGGACATCGCGTTGGATCGATGTGGGCTCGTTGATGATGGCCTGCAGGCAGGCCCGGACATAGGCATCGCCACTCTGCTGGCCGCCAGTCAAAGCGCGGGCATAGCGGCGCAGGAAGGGCAGATGCGGAGCCAGGATCTGCGACAGGCTATCAGGCATGGTTTCCCCCATATTGGGCACGGCATTTTGGCATCAACGCCTATACTTGCATCTGGTTCCTGAACGGCGGAACCAAAATGCGTGAAGCGCATTGACGGATGCTGCGAGCCAATGAGAACGCGCGCTTGTCCGGCCGCGCGCCGATCAAGGAACGGATGAGCCGCATGGCAAATGCTGGGACCAATGACGTGAGCAATGACGACAAGGATGGGAAGAGCGCTACGGGCCTTCCCGCGCCGACGGGCTCGCCTCCGCGCGACGGCAAGGAGGACTGGATCGGCAGACAGCTGCGCCGGGTCTTCGACGACGCGCTGAACGAACCGCTGCCCGACGACATCATGTCGCTCCTCGAGCGGATCGACGAACAGCCGGCGAAGTCCGGCAAGGACGGCGCGTGACTTTCTCCTTCTCGAACGGTGCCCGGCGCCGAGGAGACCTCCATGAAGAATGATCTCGTCGGGGCACTGCCCATGCTGCGAGCCTTCGCACGGTCGCTGTCCGGCAACCGCGATCGCGCCGACGATCTGGTGCAGGAGACCGTGATGCGGGCCCTCGCCAATCGCGACAAGTTCCAGGAAGGCACCAACCTGCATGCCTGGCTGGTGACGATCCTGCGCAACCAATACTATTCCGAAGTCCGCAAGCGCCGCCGCGAGGTCGAGGACGCCGAGGGGACGCATGCGAGCCGCCTGTCGACGATCGCCGCGCAATCCGGCCATCTCGAACTCGACGACTTCCTGCGTGCCATGCAGCTGCTCCCCGACGAGCAGCGCGAGGCGCTCGTGCTGATCGGGGCCAGCGGCTTCTCCTATGAAGAAGCGGCGGAGATCTGCGGCGTTCGCGTCGGGACGGTCAAGAGCCGCGTCTCGCGTGCACGAGCCCGGCTCGAAGAGATCATGAACGGCGGCGTCGAGTTGCCGGGCGGGGAGAGTGCGGCCAAGTCGGCGAACGAGATCGCCGAGGCGATGCGTCGCCGCGCCTGATCCCCTTCGGCTGCCATGAAATCGGCTCAAAACCGGGCGATCCCGGCAACGGGCCATGCCGGCCGTCAGGATGACCCGATGACGACAGATCCGAGCCGACGCCGGCTCCTCGCCTCTTTGGCGCTCGGCGCAGGGGCAGTAGCACTCCCCAGAATGGCCAGTGCGGCCACGGCCTCGGAAGCCGACCTCTCGCCGTCGTTCGTCACGATCGAGCGCCAGTTGGGCTGCCGTCTGGGCGTTGCGATCCACGACACCGGCAGCGGGCGCCACTGGCTCCATCGGGCCGACGAGCGCTTTCCCCTCTGCAGCACGTTCAAGGTTCTCGCCGCCGCGGCGATCCTGCAGCAGGTCGATCGCGGCAGCGACTCGCTCGATCGCCGCGTCGTGATCCGGCCCGGAGACCTCGTCGACCACTCGCCGGTGACATCGGGCCGGACCGGCGGCAACGGCATGACGCTCGCAGAGCTCTGCCAGGCCGCCATCACCACGAGCGACAACACGGCCGGCAACATGATGCTGAAAGCGATCGGCGGGCCGGCTGGGTTGACGGCGTTTGCGCGCACCATCGGCGACGAGACCACCCGGCTCGATCGCTGGGAGACGGCGCTCAACGAGGCCGCACCCGGCGATCCGCGCGATAGCACGGCGCCCGCAGCCATGGCGGATTCGCTCCGAAGGGTTCTCATCGACGACGTGCTGACTGTCCGGTCGCGGAAGGAACTTACCGGCTGGATGATTGCCAATACGACGGGAGCGGCGAAGCTGCGCGCCGGTATTCCGAAGCGCTGGCAGATCGGCGACAAGACCGGCGGCGGCAACAACGGCACGACCAACGACGTCGCCATTCTCTGGCCGCCGGGCGGGAAGCCGGTCATCGCCGCGATCTACATCACCGGGACGACGTCGAGCATGGCCGCACGCGATGCGGCCATCGCCGAGATCGGGCGCGCGGCTGCAGCGGCGATCCTGGCCTGACGGCAACGAAAAAAGCCCGCCTGACTTGCCGGCGGGCTTTCGGTGGTCGGAGCGCGCGTCAGGCGGTCAGGCGCGGCGCATCAGATGCATGACGGCCGAGATCAGGAAGAGGATGATCGCGACGACGAAGATGATCTTGGCGATGCCGATTGCGGTGCCGGCGATGCCGCCGAAACCGAGGACGGCTGCGACCAGCGCGACGATCAGGAAAAGAATAGCCCAGTTCAGCATCACGAAACTCCCGTGTCTTCTGCGGTCCCAGCGCCGCTTCGCCTTGATAATGCGATGAAGACCAAAGGGTTCCGCGCGGTACGGCTCAGGCTCCGCCCTCGCGGCCGGTGATCTCGATGCCGAAGCCCTGCAGGCCGACATACTGCGTCTCCTGCGAGGTGATGAGACGGATCGAGCGCACCTTGAGATCGCGGAGGATCTGGGCGCCGACGCCGATCTCGCGCCAGCGCTCCTTGCGCTGCCGGGCCGAGAGATGCTTCTCCTCGCCATCGCTTGCCAGCGAGCCGTCCGGCCGCTGAACGGCCGGGTCGCGGATCAGGAGGAACACGCCGCGGTCCGCGGTGCCGACCTTGCGCAGCGTGGTTTCCAGCCAGCTCTTCGAGTCCGGTCCGCGCGAAACGAGATCGCTGATCGGATTGGCGCGATGAATGCGCACCAGCACGTCGGGCTGTTCGGCAACATCGCCGAAGACGATGGCCATGTGCTGGATCGGGTCGAACGGCGTCTCATAGACATAGGCCGTCGCGGTGCGGCCGCCGACCGGCACCTGGAAGCTGTCGACTTCCTTGATGAAGCTCTCGGTGCGTGCGCGATAGGCGATCAGGTCCTCGATGCTGACGATCTTGAGGCCATGCTCATGCGCGAATTCGATCAGCTGCGGCAGCCGCTTGACGGTGCCGTCGTCATTGACGACCTCGGCGAGTACGCCGGCCGGCTCGAGCCCGGCGAGGCGTGCGAGATCGATCGCGGCCTCCGTGTGGCCGGAGCGGATCAGCACGCCGCCTTCGCGCGCGATCAGCGGGAAGATGTGCCCCGGCCGCAGGAAGTCGGAGGCGGTGCAGTTGTCGTTGGCAAGCGCCTGGATGGTGTTCGCCCGCTCCTCGCCGGAAATACCGGTGGTGAGGCCGACGCGATAGTCGACCGTCACGGTGAAGGCGGTGCGCATCGGATCGCGATTGTTGGCGACCATCGGCGGCAGATGCAGCTGCTCGGCGCGCTCGGGCGTCAGCGGCACGCAGATGATGCCGCTGGTGTGGCGGATCATGAAGGCGACATTTTCCGGCGTCGCCTTCGAGGCGGCCATGATCAGGTCGCCCTCGTTCTCGCGGTCGGTGTCATCGACAACAACCACAAGCTCGCCGGCGGCGATCGCGGCGATGGCTTCCTCAACTGTGTTCAGCGTCATGTCTCGATTCCACCGGGCAAGCCCATCCAGCTGCCGTCTTAGCAGCGAACCTGCCCGCCGCGCCAGCGCCGACGCGGCGTCATCCGGTTGACGCGGTGTTCAACGGTTCAGTGCTCGAGATCGTAGACGAAGATGCCGTCGGTGCCGCCTTCCGCCGCGGCGACGATCATGGCGCCGACCTTCGCGTGTTCGCTGTCGGCCAGATACTGGTCGCGCGCCTTGGCGTCGCGGAAGGTGACGACAAAGCCCTCGGAAAAGCCCTTGTCGAGACCTTCGGGGCTCGAATTCGCGGCGATGACGATGTTGGTCAGCCCGGGAACGCGCGGACGCAGCGCATGCAGCGCCTTGTAGATATCGTCCCGCGTGCCGTCATTGGCTTCGGCGCGATACCGGATGAAGACGCAATGGGTGATCATGCTTGGTTTCCTGCCCTTTTTTTCATGCGACTCGCGGCCGCATTTCTTCGACGGGAGCAATTCTAGCCCTCGGCAGCGGCGAAGCGCCACGAATAAGGTCAGCCGCCTTCTCACCGATCATGATCGTCGGGGCATTGGTGTTGGATGAATTGACCTGCGGCATGATCGAGCTGTCGGCGATCCGCAGGCCTTCGATGCCGCGGACGCGCAAGTCCGGATCGACGACGGCATGCGCGTCGACGCCCATCTTGCAGGTGCCGGCCGGGTGATGATCCGTCTTGGCGTGGCGGCAGCCATAGGCGAAATAGTCCTCGTCGCTGACGACAGCTTCGCCTGGCAGCCGCTCCGCCAGGATGAACGGCGCCAGCGCCTTCTGGCGGATGATCTCGCGCGCGAGCTTCAGGCCGCGGATCGACATCTCCCGATCATAGGGATCGGCCCAGTAGTTCGGATCGATCAGCGGCGCAGCCGCCGGATCGTTCGAGGCGAGGCGCACGGTGCCGCGGGAACGCGGGCGAAGGAAGGCCGAATTCAGCGTGACGCCGGCATTCTTGAGCTTCGCCACGCCGGCCTCGATGCCGGAGCCGAGGCCGAGATGGAACTGGATGTCGGGCGAGCGCGCCTCGGGATCGGCATACCAGAAGCCGCCGGTCTCGAAGAGGGACGAGGCGACCGGCCCCTTCTTGAACATCAGATATTCGAGCCCGGCAAAGGCCGAGCGGTACCATTTGGCATAGGAATCATAGGTATGATCGCCGCTGCATTCGGCGATGACGAAGAGATCGAGGTGATCCTGCAGGTTGCCGCCGACGCCGGGAAGATCATGCACGACCGGCACGCCGACTGTCTTCAGATGATCCGCTGGGCCGATGCCGGAGAGCATCAGCAGCCGGGGCGAGCCGATCGCGCCGCTGGAGACGACGACTTCCCGCTCGGCCCGATGCACGATCTTCTGGCCGGACTCAGCGACTTCGACGCCGACGGCCCTTCCCTTCTCGACAACGATGCGGAGGACTTCGACGCCGGTGCGGATGATGAGGTTGGCGCGGCCTGCGGCGGGCTTCAGATAGCCGGTCGCGGCCGAAGAGCGGCGCGCATTCTTCTGCGACAGCTGGTAGAAGCCGATGCCGGCCTGGCGGGCGCCGTTGAAATCGAAATTATAGGGAATGCCGATCTCCTGCGCGGCGCGCATGAAGGCATCGCAGATCGGCAGCGGCGCCACCGGCATCGAAACGCCGATCGGCCCGCCATAGGCATGGAATTCGTCGGTGAAGCGCTGGTTGTCCTCGGCCCGGCGGAAATAGGGCAGCACATCCTCATAGGACCAGCCGCGGCAACCCGCCTGCGCCCACTCGTCGTAATCGAGGCGGTTGCCGCGGGTGTAGAGCTGGGCATTGATGGTGGAACCGCCGCCGATGACCTTGGCCTGGGTATAGCGCAGCACGCGGTTCTGCATGTGCTTCTGCGGCACCGTCGACCAGCCCCAGGAGCCGATGCCCTTGGTCATCTTCGCGAAGCCGGCCGGCCAGTGATAGAGGAGGTTGTCGTCGCGCCCGCCTGCCTCCAGCAGGAGAACGCTGACACCGGGGTCCTCCGAAAGCCGCGCTGCGATCGCGCAGCCGGCCGGGCCGCCGCCGATGATGATGTAGTCCGCCATCGTTTCCTCCCTCCGCCATGCGCCGCGCGCATTTTGGAACGTTCCGATTCATCGTCCGCGATCATCCGAGGCTTCGGGTGGCCGCTAAAGTCGCGGGATCGCCAGCCCGCCGTCGAGATTGACGACGGCCCCTGTCGCGAAGCCGAAGGCGCCGGAGGCGAGCGCGACGCTGGCGCGGGCGATATCCGCGCCCTCGCCCCAGCGGCCGGCCGGCACCAGCCCGCCCGCGATCATCCGGTCGTATTTGTCGGCAACGGCGGCCGTCATGTCGCTCCGGATCACGCCGGGGCGGATCTCGTAGACGCCGATATCCGTCGCGGCGAGGCGGAGCGCGAGGTTCTGGACGGCCATCGCCAGCCCTGCCTTGGCGATGCAATAATCCGCTCGCTCCGGCGAGGCGAGCGCGGCCGAGACCGAGGAGATCGTCACGACCGCCCGCGCATGGCTTGAGGCGCGCGTCAGCATGCGCTTCACGACCGTCTGGGTCAGGAACAGCGTGCCGCGCAGGTTGACGCCGAGCACCGTATCGAAATTCTCCGGCGCGAGATCGAGGAGATCGCCACGAACAACGGCGCCGATGCCGGCATTGTTGACGAGCACGTCGATCGGGCCGAGCGCCGCCTCGACGGCGGCCACGGCGGGCGCATGCTCGGCGAGATCGGCAAGGTCGAAAGCCTCGAAATGGACGCGTCCGCCATACGCCGCGACCCGCGCGATCGCCGTCTCGGCGCCCGCGTCGCGGACGAGGTCGGCAAGCGCAACGTCATGGCCGGCCGCGGCGAAGGCCTCGGCGATCGCGAGGCCGATGCCCCGCCGCGCACCGGTGACAAGGGTCACCGGGCGGCCGGTTGGCGCGCCCGTCATGCGTCGAACCCCGTGGCGATCATGTGATCGGCGGTGCGCAGCGCCTGCGCGGCAATGGTCAGCGCCGGATTGACGGCGGCCGAGGTCGGCAGGAACGAGGCGTCGACGACGAAGAGATTGCGATGGTCATGCGCGCGGCAGAAGACGTCGAGCGCGGAGGTCGCCGGATCGGTGCCGAAGCGGATCGTGCCGCACTGATGCGAGGGCGTGCGTCCGTCGAAATGATGCGTCAGCACCAGCGGGAAGCCTGCGGCATGAAAACGCTCCTTCATGACGCGGACGAGCTTCCAGTGCGCCTCCATGTTGGATCGCTTCCATTGCATGATGACGCGCTGGCCATCGACGCGGATGCGGCTGTCGCGATCGGGCAGATCCTCGTTCATGGCCAGAAAATCGACACTGTGACGCGACAGGAGGTTCAGCGCCCATTCCGGCGCGAAGCGGACATTCGCCTTGAGGATCGCGCCGGAGACACGGCCGAGCAGTTGCATGTTGCCGAGCGGCCGGCCGCCCTTGCCGTCCGACAGATAGAAGTCGTTGAAGCCGAACGTCTTCTGGTGGATGGAGTCATTGCGGAAGCGGGGATCGACGGCGATCATCGCCGTCATGTTGTGGCTCATGAAATAGCGCCCGACCACATCCGAGCCGTTGGCCAGACCGTTCGGATAGGCTTCGCTTTTCGAGCCGAGCAGCATGGCCGCCGATTTCACGGCACCGGTCGAGAGCACGACGATCTTCGGCGATAGCGTCTTCGTTTCACCATTCTGGCGATACTCGATCGCGGTAATGCGCCCGTCAGGACCGGCCACGAGGCGGAGCACCTCGGCGCCGGTCTCGATCGTGATGTTCGGGTCCTCGAGCGCGGTCGCGAGCCCGCAGGTCTCGGCGTCCATCTTGCCGGTGCGCGCGTCGGGGAACGCGTCCCAGGGCGTCTGCGCGCGCTTCAGCCAGGCATCGATGTCGACACCCAGCGGCAGCGACGAGGGGTGCAGGCCGACGGCGGCGAGCCGCGCACGAACCTCGGCCAGCGCCCGCTCGTCCTTGATCGCGGGATAGGCATAGGGCGCGGAATGGAACGGCTCGGTCGGATCGCCGCCGAGTTCGCCGCGCACACGGTAGAGCTGCTCTGCGCGCGAATAATAGGGCTCGATCTCGGCATAGCTGATCGGCCAGGCCGGAGAGAGCCCGCCGTCATGCTGCATCTCGGCGAAGTCCTCGGCGCGGTAGCGGATCAGCACCGCGCCATAGAACTTGGAGTTGCCGCCGACATAATAATAGTTGCCTGGATTGAAGGCCGAACCGTCAGCCGCGTCGTACCAGACCTCCTTCGGGCGGAAATGGCCGCGCTGGAAGATGGCGCGCGGATCGCGGTTCTCGTCGCGATCCGGCATCTGTTCTCCTTTCTCGAGGATGACGATGCGGGCGCCTGAACCGGCGAGCCCGGCTGCGAGGGTCGCACCGCCCATGCCCGAGCCGATGATGACGATGTCAGGGGTCATGCGGGCAGGCCTGTCGCAAATCGAGTGGGATGAGATCGCATTGGAGGGCGTGCCACGGACTCTTCCTGAACCCGCCCCTGGAGGGCGGGTGCAAGCGGAGTTCTACGCCAGGCGCGGGTCCGCCTCTCCAGCTCTCCCCCACAAGGGAAGAGAGGATAAGCAAGCGTCATCGTCCTCATGCCACCCTCTGCTCGGTCTTCGGATCGAAGAACACGGCCTTGTCCATGTTGAAGGTGAAGGGCGCGCGTTGGCCGCCCTTGACGGCAGCATCTGAGCGCATGCGGGCAATCACATGCTTGCCGCCGAGCTGCGTGACGACGAAGGTGTCGGAGCCGGCCGGCTCGACCACCTCGACATGGCAATCGACATCGACCAGCGTGCGGGCATTGCGATCGGCGCCGTCGTGATCGGTGATCGCCTCGGGACGGATGCCGAGCAGGACCTCCTGGCCGAGCACAGCGCCGAGCTTTTCCGACGCCGCCCCGGGATCGAGGATGAGGTCGGCTTCGTTGGCCCTTGCCAGTGCGACAACGGTCTTGCCGTTTTCGGCGCGGATCGCGGCCGGGACGAGGTTCATCGAGGGCGAACCCATGAAGTCGGCGACGAAGACGTTGACCGGGTTGTTATAGACCTCGGCCGGCGTGCCGAACTGCTGCAGCACGCCATCGCGCAGCACGGCGATCTGGCTTGCCAGCGTCATCGCCTCGATCTGGTCATGCGTCACATAGACGATCGTCGTGCCCATGCGCTGGTGCAGCCGCTTGATCTCGGTGCGCATGTCGACGCGCAGCTTCGCATCGAGATTGCTGAGCGGCTCGTCGAAGAGGAACACCTGCGGATCGCGCACCAGCGCCCGGCCCATGGCGACCCGCTGGCGCTGGCCGCCCGAAAGCTGGCTCGGCTTGCGCTTCAGGAGATGCGTCATCTGCAGCATCTCGGCGACCTTCGCGACCGATGCCTCGCGCTCGGCCTTCGGCACGCCGCGCATCTCCAAGCCGAAGGCGATGTTCTCGGCGACGCTCATGTTCGGATAGAGCGCATAGGACTGGAACACCATCGCGATGTCGCGCTGCGAGGGATGCAGTTCGTTGACGCGGCGGCCATTGATGCGCACCTCGCCTTCCGAGATCGTGTCGAGACCGGCGATCATCGACAGCAGCGTGGACTTGCCGCAGCCGGACGGGCCGACCAGGACCAGGAAGCCGCCCTCCTCGACTTCGAGGCTGATGCCCTTCAGCACCTCCGTCGCGCCGAAGCGCTTGACGAGGCGGTCGATTTCGAGAAACGCCATGTTCTAGTTCCCGCCCAAGATGGTTCTATCCCTTGACGGCGCCCGCCATCAGACCGCGTACGAAGTAGCGGCCGGCGAGCACGTAGACGAGGAGAGTCGGCAGCGCGGCGATCATCGCAGCGGCCATGTTGACATTGTATTCGACGACGCCGGTCGAGGTGTTGACCACGTTGTTGAGCGCTACCGTCATCGGCATCACGTCGCCGGAGCCGGCATAGGCCGAAGCGAACAGGAAGTCGTTCCAGATATTGGTGAACTGGTAGATCACCGTCACGACGATGATCGGCAGCGAATTGGGCAAGAGCACCCGCCGGAAGATCTGGAAGAAGCCGGCGCCGTCGACCATCGCCGCCTTGACCAGTTCGGTAGGGAAGGCCTCGTAATAGTTGCGGAAGAACAGCGTCGTGAAGCCGAGGCCGTAGACGACGTGGACGAAGACGAGATTGACCGTCGGATTGCCGAAACCGAAAGTCAGTCCGGTCGTGTTCGCCAGGAACTTGCCCAATTGGCCGAACTGGCCGAGCACAGTCGCCATCGGCAGCAGCACCGCCTGGAACGGAATGAAGCAGGCGAACAGCATCAGCCCGAACACCAGCCGGTGTCCAGGAAAGCGCCACTTGGTCAGCACATAGCCGTTGAGCGCGCCGAGCAGCGTCGAGATCGCGACGGCCGGCACCACCATCTTGATCGAGTTCCAGAAATAGCCGTGGATGCCCTCGCAGGTCAGCCCGACACAGGCCTCGCCCCAGGCGCGGATCCAGGGATCGAGCGTCGGCGCCTTCGGCAGCGCCAGCATGTTGCCGTGCTGGATCTCCGGCATCGTCTTCAACGACGTCACCAGCATCACGAAGAACGGGATCAAATAGACGAGCGCGAAGAAGATCAGCAGCCCGTAGATGACGATGCGCGACAGCACCGGGGAGCCGGGCGCGCGGCGTGTTGCGGCGGCGGCGCTCATCGCGCTTTCTCCCGAAGCTCGGAATAAAGATAGGGCACGATGATCGCTGAGATGGTGGCGAGCATGATCACGGCGCTCGCCGAGCCGACCGCCATCTCGTTGCGCTTGAACGTGTACTCGTACATGAAATTGGACGGCAGCCAGGCCGAGCCGCCTGGCCCGCCCGAGGTCAGCGCGACCACGAGGTCGTAGGACTTGATCGCCATATGGGCGAGTACGATCAGCGCCGAGAGGAAGACGGGCCTGAGCAGCGGGATGATGATCCGGCGATAGAGCTGGAATGTCGAGGCGCCGTCGATCTGCGAAGCCTTGACGATCTCGCTGTCGATGCCGCGCAGGCCCGCGAGGAACATCGCCATGACGAAGCCCGAGGCCTGCCACACGCCGGCGATCACCACCGTGTAGATCACGTAGTCCTTGTTCTTGATCCAGTCGAAATGGAACGAGGTCCAGCCCCATTGATGCAGGGTCTGTTCGAGGCCGAGGCCGGGATCGAGGAACCATTTCCAGGCGACGCCGGTGACGATGAAGGAGAGCGCCATCGGATAGAGATAGATCGGCCGAAGCAGACCCTCGCCACGGATCTTCTGGTCGAGCAGGATCGCGATGAAGAGGCCGAGGCCAAGACAGATGACGATATAGAGAACGCCGAAGATCCCCATATTGGTGATCGACGTATACCAGGACGACGGCGGATCGCTCTCGAAGGTCCAACGCCACAGCCGCTCATAGGCGCGGGCGTCGGTCAGGACATATTTCGGGAACGCCTTCGAATTGGTGAAGGACAGATAGATCGTCCAGAGGATGAAGCCGTAGACGAAGAACAGCGTGATGGCGAAGCTCGGCGCGAGCACCAGCTTCGGCAGTGCATCCCGCAAGCGCGCGCGGACCGAGGGCCGGACAGATATGCTGGCCGGGGTCTCCATCCTGTTGGTGACGATCGTCGACATGAAGGCCTCCCCGAGGGCCGTGGACGCAGAACCTGGACATTGAAGGCGCTGGACTTCACCTCCCCTGAGAGGAGGTCGACGGCCGAAGGCGGCGGGAGAGGGTTCAGGGAATGGTCCGCAGAGGGCTCGGAACAAGGCCTCTCCGGAAACGCCGTAAACTCTCACCCGGCGCTTCGCGCCGATCTCTCCCTCAGGAAGAGGTGAAGAAGAGCGGCTCCCTCCCCGGTCGGAGAGGGAGCCGTATCCGCTGCCTACTTCGCGTCGTCGATCGCCTTGACCAGTTCCTCGACCGCCTGGTCGGAGGACGTGATCTGGCCATGGACGAATTTCGAGACGACGTCCTTGTAGGCATTGGCGACCGCGGGCGGCGCGCCATAACCCTGGGCGAGCGAGCCGAACAGCGTGCCGCCTTCGTTAGCCGCCTTCAGATCGGCGATGCCCTTCTTGCCGCAGGCGTCGAAGGCCGTATCCGGAACGTCGGTCCGGGCCGGAACCGAGCCCTTCACGACGTTGAAGGCCGACTGGAAGCTCTTGGAGAGCGTCGCCTTGGCGAGCGCGACCTGCGCGGCCTTGCGGTCGTCCGGAACGTCGAACATGCCGAACATGTCGGAGTTGTAGATCACCGAACCGTCGGTGCCGGGGAAGCGGTAGCAGAGGAAGTCTGTGCCAGGAACCTTCTTGGCGGCGACGAACTCGCCCTTCGCCCAATCGCCCATGACCTGGACCAGCGCGTCGCCGTTGATGACCATGGCGGTGGCAAGGTTCCAGTCGCGGCCGGAGAAGTTCGGATCGACATAGGCCTTGAGCTTGGCGAGATTGTCGAACGACTTCTTCATCGTGTCGGACTTCAGCGAGGCTTCATCAAGTTCGTTGAAGGCCTTCTTGTAGAATTCCGGACCGCCGGTCGACAGCACGATGCTGTCGAACATCGTCGCTTCCTGCCAGTTCTGGCCGCCGAGCGCGAGCGGTGTGACGCCGGCCGCCTTGGCCTTGTCGAGCAGGGCGATGAACTCGTCGAAGGTCTTCGGCTCGGTGCCGCCGATCTTGTCCATCACCGCCTTGTTGATCCAGAGCCAGTTCACCGAGTGAACATTGACCGGAGCGGCGACCCACTTGCCGTTATAGACGGAGAACTTCTGCAGGGCTGCCGGAACGGCCTTGTCCCAGCCCTCCGCGATCGCAGTCGCGGTCAGGTCGCCCATCTTGCCGGCCTCGGCATAGTCGAGAACCGTGTAGCCGAGCATCTGCGAAGCGGTCGGCGGATTGCCCGCGGCCACCATCGCCTTCAGCGCGGTCATCGCGGCGTCGCCGCCGCCACCCGCCACCGGAACGTCCTTCCAGGTATAGCCTTCCTTGGCCAGATCCTGCTTGAGGACGTTCAGGGCGGCGGCCTCGCCACCCGACGTCCACCAGTGCAGCATCTGCACTTCCTTGACGTCGTCTGCATGGGCGCAGAGCGCCGTCGTCGCCAGCATGGCCGCAGCCATCATCAGCTTACGCATGGGAATTCCTCCTCCCGAATGAAACCGATCCTCCCCCTCCAGGAAGGACCTTCCCTTCTTCCTTCAGCCGTCTACCCACCAAGAGGTGCGCGGACCACGATGGAACTGAATTGTTTTGGTCTCCGAAAAATCTTCTACAGCATTCTTGCCGAGTTCTCTACCGATCCCGCTTTGCTTCATGCCGCCGAAGGGCAACTCGGGGTAGCCGTCCATGAAGGTATTGACCCAGACCGTGCCGGTGCGGACCGAGCGGGCCACCGTCATCGCGGTGTCGATGTCGCGCGACCACACGCCGGCCGAGAGGCCGTAGTCGGTGAGATCGGCCAGCCGCAGCGCCTCCTCGATGCGCTCGAAGGCGAGCACCGAGAGCACCGGGCCGAACACCTCCTCACGCGCGATCGCCATGTCGGGTTTGACGCCGGTGACGACCGTCGGCGTCATGTACTGGCCGGCGGCGCTTGCGAGCCGGCCGCCGCCGAGCGCGACCGCGGCGCCATCCGCCGCCGCATCGACCACGGCGTTCTCGATCTTCTTCAGATGCTCCGGCGTGATGATTGCGCCGACCTTGGTCGCATCATCAAGCGGATCGCCGACCTTGACCCGCGCGGCGCGAGCGGCGAAGGCGGCCAGGAACTCCTCGGCGACGTCCTTGTGGATGATCAGCCGGCTGCCGGCATTACAGCATTCGCCGGCGTTGAAGAAGGCACCGAACACCGCAGCATCGACGGCGGCCTGGAGATCGGCGTCCGGGAAGACGATCTGCGCGTTCTTGCCCCCGAGTTCCATCGCGACCTTCTTGAGGCTCGCACCGGCCGTCTGCATCGTCGCCTTGCCGACGCGGGTCGAGCCGGTGAACGTCACCATGTCGACCGCGGGATGAGCGACGAGCGGCGCGCCCACCTCGGGGCCCGTGCCGAGGACGATGTTGCAGGCGCCCTCCGGCAGGCCGGCCTCGTTCAGGATCTCGCCGAGGACGACGGTCGAGCCTGAGGTCATCTCGCTCGGCTTGACGACAGTGGTGCAGCCGGCGGCGAGTGCGAAGGGCAGCTTCTGCGCCACGATCAGGAACGGGAAGTTCCACGGCGTGATAATGCCGACGACGCCGACGGGCTCGCGCAGCACGACGCCAAGCATGGCGTCGCCGAGATTGGCGTAGCTCTCGCCATGCAACGTGCGTGCGAGCGAGGCGGCATAGCGCCAGATATCGGCCGCACCGGCGATCTCGCCGCGCGCCTGGCTGATCGGCTTGCCGCTCTCGATCGCATCGATCCGGGCGATCTCCTCGCGCCTTGCATCGATGAGATCGGCAGCCTTGAGCAGCACCGCCGCCCGGTCGGACGCCTTCATCCGCGGCCAGGGGCCACGATGAAAGGCCCGGCGCGCCGCCGCCACGGCCCGATCGACATCGGCCGCCGAGCCGAAGGCATAGCGACTGACGAGGACGCCATGGCCAGGGCTGTTGCGCTCGCCCTCGAGCCCGACCTGGCCATCGGTCCAGGCGCCGTCGATCAGCATCTGGTAGCGGCGCGGACCGGACTTCGCCTCTGGCAGGCGGGCCGGATCGATGTGGAGGGTCATCTCAGCAATCCTCAAAACGGGGCGCGCGCTTCTCACGGAAGCTGGCGGCGCCCTCCTTCAGATCCTCGGTAAAGGCTGCAAGCGCCCCGGCGACGGATTCGATCGCCGCCGCCTGCTCCTCGCCTTCGGCCGCATTCACGAGCTGCTTCGTCACCTGCACGGCGACCGGGCCGCGGGCGGCGATCGCTGCAGCCAGCGCCTTCGACGCCGCGAGGCCTTCGCCCTTCGGCACGACCTTGTCGACGAGGCCGAGCGCGAAGGCCTCCTCGGCGCCGAGCATCTCGCCGGCGAGCGTCATCCGTTTGACGACGCGCGAGCCGAAGCGGCGGACGAGGCGCTGCGTGCCCGACCATCCCGGCACCATGGCAAGGCCTGTCTCGGGCAGGCCGATGCGGACATGCGCCTCCATGACGATGAGATCGGCGGTTGCGGCCAATTCGAGACCGCCACCGAAGGCGTGACCATTCAGGCAGGCGATCAGCGGCTGGCGTAGCCGGGCGAGGCGGTCGAAGATACGGTGGCCGTCGCGGATCCAGTCGCGCATGAAGCTGACGGGATCGAGCCCGGCCCATGCGGCGATATCGCCGCCGGCCGAGAACGCCTTCTCGCCAGCGCCGGTGATGATCGCGACGCGGATGGTGCGGTTGCGCTCGGTCGCGATGACGAAATCCTCGATGCCGGCCAGCATCGCCTGATCCAGCGCGTTCAGCTTTTCCGGCCGGTCGAGCGTCAGCGTGGCGACCGGACCCTCGAAGTCCATGCGGATGCGCGTGTCAGCCATGGGCGGCACCATCGAGCCGAAGGCCGATCTTCGCTGCGTGGTAAAGCCGATCGGGCGTGCGCGTCAGATCCGGCGCGACACGGAGCGGGAAATCGGCCTGGCCGAGGATATCGCGCTCGAGGTCGAAGCCGGGCGCAATCTCGATCACCTCGACGCCATCATCGGTGAGCCGCATCACGCAGCGCTCGGTGACGTAGAGGATCTCCTGGCCCTGCGCCACAGCGCGCCGGCCGGAGAAGGAGACATGCTCGACCTCGGGCACGAGCTTCCTGACCTTGCCTTCCTTCAGGGTCCGCACGACCCCGTCTTCGATCGCGAATTTCGCGCCGGCGTTGAAATAGCCGGAGAAGATGATGCGCTTCGCCCGGGCGGTGATGTCGACGAATCCGCCGGCGCCGGCGGTCACGTGCGGCCGCGCGGCGAGGCGCGAGACATTGACCGAGCCAGCGGCGTCGATCTGCAGGAAGGAGAGCAGCGAGCAATCGAAGCCGCCGCCCTGGAAATAGACGAATTGCTGCGGGCTCGGCACGATCGCCTCGGCATTGGAGGCGCAGCCGAACTGGAAATCGAGCAATGGCACGCCGCCGACGGCCCCCTGCTCGATCACCCAGGTGACGTCGCCATGGCGGCCTTCCTCGATCAGGATGCGCGGCACATTGGCCGAGATGCCGAAGCCGATATTGACGGCCCAGCCGGCCTTCAGCTCCAGCGCGACGCGGCGGGCAATGACCTTGGCGATATCGAAGGCCGGGATGTCGAAGCTTTCGAGCGGCCGCGAGATCTCGCCCGAGATCGCCGGCTCATAGGGCGTCTGGCATGTCTGCCATTGATCGGGCGCGACCACGACGTGATCGACGAGAATGCCCGGCACATGCACGTCGAGCGGCTTCATCGTGCCGGAGCGGGTGATGCGTTTCACCTGCGCGATGACGATGCCGCCATTGTTGCGGACGGCGAGCGCCTGGTCGAGCGGGCCGAGATAGGCGCCTTCATGCTCGAAGGTGAGATTGCCGCGCTCATCCGCGGTCGTGGCGCGGATGATGGCGACGTCGGGCACGACCGCGGGGAAGAACAGCCATTCCTCGCCCCGGAACTGGATCACTTCGACCACCGGTTCGGCTGCGGCAGCCGCATTCATGGCACAGCCCTGCCGGCGCGGATCGGCGAAGGTGTCGAGCCCGACCTTGGTGATGACGCCCGGACGCTTGGCTGCGGCCTCGCGGTGCATGTCGAACAGGATGCCGGAGGGGATGTTGTAGGCGGGGATCGCGTTCTCGCCGACCATTGTCCAGATCGCCGGCGGCTCGGCCGATGACGGCCCGGACGGATAGGAGCCGGCGAGGATGCGGCCGAGCAGGCCGGGCTTGGCGATATGGTCGATCCCCTTGACGCCATACATGTCGCCGGCGGCGATCGGATGCAGCATCGTCAGGTTGCGCGGATGGCCGCTGGCCTCGAACCGCGTGCCGATGGCGGCGAGCATCGCATCCGGGCAGCCAAGCGCGCTCGCCGAGGAGACGGTGACGACGGCATTGTCGGGAATGAGGGCTGCGGCCTCGACGGCCGTAAGAACCTTCGAGGCCATGGTCAGAGCCCGGTCTCCACGGCGACGCGAGTTCCGGTCTTAGCCGCCTCGGCGACGGCAAGGCCGAAGGCGAGCGAGCGGATGCCGTCTTCGCCAGTCGCCGCAGGCGCGCCCTCGCCGCGCACCGCGCCATGGAAGGCTCCGAGGGCGCGGACATAGAGATCGCCGCGGTCGAAATCGATCACCTGCTCGCCGGCTTCGCTCCTGAGCACCACTGAGCCGATCGGCTTCTGAGTCATCACGTCGCGGGCGATCAGTGAGCCCTCGGTGCCATGCACCTCGAAGCCGGTGCCGGCATATTTCGCGGTAAAGGCATCATGGGTCTGCGCGATCAGCCCGGAGCGGAACTCGGCGATCGTCATCACGGCGTCCTCCAGCCCGCTTTCGCCCATGCCGGCCGACTGGGTCAGCGCCTGGACGCTTTCCGGCTCGTCGCCGAGCACGAAGCGGAGCGTATCGGCATCGTGCACGGCGATATCGAGAATGACGCCACCGCCGGCCTCGGGCTGGTTGATGCGCCATCCCTGCAGGAACGGCGGCAGATAGACGGCATGGAAGACGCGCGCCGCCAGCGGCCGGCCGATGCGGCCTTCCGCGATCGCCGCGCGCATCGCCCGGTGCGCGCCGGCATTGCGCAGGTGATGATTGGTGGCGAAGACGACGCCCGCCGCCTTCGCGGCATCGACCATGGCATGCGCATCGGCGAGGGCGAGCGCCAGCGGCTTCTCGCAGAGGATATGCTTGCCGGCCCTGGCTGCGGCGAGCGCCTGGTCGCGATGCAGCTCGTTGGTCGTCGAGATATAGACCGCGTCGATATCGTCGCGCTCGAGCAGCGCGTCGAGCCGGTCTGTCGCCGAGGCGATGCCGTTGGCGCCGGCATAGTCGATGGCACGGGCGGCGTTCGAACTCATCACCGCGACGACGTCGCCGCCATTGACGCGGATGGCGTTGATGACGTGCTCGCGCGCGATGTTGGAGGCGCCGATCAGGCCCCAGCGGATCATGGTCATGCTTCTCTCCCGGATGTGGCGCCGCAGCTCGCTCTCACCACGAGGTCGACATCGCTGACGAATTCCTCGGGCCGCGTGTCGCCATGGATCATGCGCAGCACCTGATGCGCCGCCCGTTCGCCAAGGGCGCCGGTATCGACATGCACAGTGGTGAGCGGCGGATTGGTGTGGCGCGCCTCGGCGACGTCATCGAAGCCGACCAGCGCAAAATCGCGGCCGGCGGCGAGGCCGCGCCGCTCGAGCCCCGAAAGCACGCCGAAGGCGACGACGTCGTTGAAGCAGAGCGCGGCCGTCGGCGGCTCCGCCATGTCGAGCACATGGCCGATGGCGCTCTGGCCGCAATCGCGATTGGGCGGCCCTTCGATGACGAGCGCGCGATCGAAGGCGATACCGGCCGCAGCCAGCGCCGCCTGATAGCCGCCGCAACGGTCGTTCTGGGCGATCATGTCGGCATAGCCGCCGAAAAAGGCGATGCGGCGATGGCCGAGCGCGATGAGATGCTCGGTCGCGCGCCGCGCACCGCGGAGATTGTCGGGTGTCACCGAGGAGAATTTCGGCCCGGCGAGGCGCCGCATGGCCAGCACCGTCGGCACGCCGAGCCCGCCCAGCGCCTCGATATCGGCAGGACGGGTCCCCCGCGCCGGGCAGATGATCAGCCCCGCGATATCGTGCTCCGACATCGAGCGCAGCACCTCGCTCTGGCGCTTCGGGTTCTCGATCGTATTGGCGATGAACGGGATATAGCCGGCGGCATGGAACACGCGCTCGATGCCGACGGCGAGCTCGGCGAAGAAGGGGTTGGCGAGGTCGTTGATGACCATGCCGACGATGTTGGAGCGCGAGCCGCGAAGATTGGCCGCGCCGCGATTGTAGACATAGCCGAGGCGCTCGATCGCCGCGTTGACCTTGTCGCGTGTCTCGGCCTTCACCAGCGGGCTCGCCTGCAGCACGAGCGACACCGTCGACTTCGACACGCCGGCATGGCGGGCGATGTCGATCATCGTGACGCGCGAGGCGGAGGCTGGCGTTTCCCGGGCGTTCATGGACCGCTTGCGATCTCTATTTTTGGAACGTTCCAGTTTTTCTAGGCGTCGCAGTTGAACCCGTCAAGGGGATTCCATGGAAAGCAATCCCGATAGGATACTCGCAGGAAGGGCCGCAGTCTGTGCAGCCTGCCCCGCTCTTTTGGATCGTTCCATATTCCGGGAGAGAGAACGGCCCGCTCCTTGTCCGGGAACGGGCCGCTCGACGTCTATTCTGCGGCGATGCGCATGGCCGCCGGGTGCTCGGCCGTTTCAGCCCTGCCATCCGGCGGCACCACTGGGTCGGAGGCGCCGGCGGCATCGTTCTCGTCGCTGCGGTTCGGCTTCACGATCCAGCGGAAGAGGCCGGAAATGCCGCGCGAGACATCATCCATGATCGAATAGACCGAGGGGATGAACACCAGCGACAGCACGGTGGACACCAGGAGGCCGCCGATCACCGCGATCGCCATCGGCGCGCGGAATTCGCCGCCCTGGCCGACGCCATAGGCGGCCGGCAGCATTCCGGCGGCCATGGCGATGGTGGTCATCACGATCGGCCGTGCGCGCTTGCGGCCGGCATCGATCACGGCCTCGGTCTGCTCCATGCCGTGCTTCTCACGCTCGACCGCGAAGTCGACCAGCATGATCGCGTTCTTCGTCACGATGCCCATCAGCATGAGAATGCCGATGATGACAGGCATCGACAGGGCGTTGTTGGTTAGCAGCAGCGCTGCCACGACGCCGCCGACCGAAAGCGGCAGCGAGGCGAGGATGGTGATCGGCTGGATGACGCTGTTGAACAGGAGGATCAGCACCACGAACACCATCATGATGCCCGCGCCCATGGCTACCGCAAAGCCAGAGAACACCTCACCCTGGATTTCGGCGTCGCCCGTCTCCTGGATGCGCACGCCGGCAGGGAAAGCCTTCACCGCCGGCAGGGCCTGGATGCGTTCGAGGCCCTGGCCCGACGTATAGCCTGGCGCCATGTCGGTGCCGACCTTGACCAGCCGTTCGCGATCATAGCGCTCGATCGTCGAGGGTCCCTGGCCGAAGCCGATCGTCGCGACCGTCGAGAGCGGCACGGAACCGCCCGAACCGGTCGGGACACGCAGCGCCGAGAGGAGGTCGAGATCGCCGCGCGAACCCTCCTTGAGCTCGACGCGGATCGGGATCTGGCGATCCCCCACGGTGAACTTCGCCAGCTGGCTGTCGGCATCGCCCATGGTGGCGACGCGCACGGTTTCCGAGATCGCGGCGGTGGAAATGCCGAGATCGGCGGCCTGATCGGCCTTCGGATTGATGCGGATTTCCGGCCGGGCAAAGGAGGCCTGCGCCGCGGGATTGGAGAAGATCGGATCCTTGCGCATCGCCGCTTCGAGATTGCTGGCGGCTTCCGCAACGGCATCGCCGTCTCGGCCGAGAATGCCGACGGTCGCCTCACGGTCGCCGCGCTCGTTCATGAAGAAGGCGCGGATGTCCGGGATGCCGGCCAAGGCGTCCTGCACCGTGAACTGCAGGTCCTTCTGCGACGGGCGACCGGTCTCCTTCGGCGTCAGGTTGAGGATGACGGTGGCGCGGCGCTTCTCCAGCGTGCCGGTCGGCGAGGTGCCGCCCATCACGAAGACACTCGCAACGCCGTCGATCTTGCCGAGAGTCGCCGAGATCGCGTCGCTGACCCGCTCGGTCTCGTCGAGCCGGGCACCGGGCGGCAGCTCGACCGAGGTGACGATGCGGCCTTCGTCGACCGGCGGAATGAAGCCGGTCGGCAGGTATTTCGTCGCGCTCATCGAGACGAGAAAGAAGGCGATGCCGGCGGCGATGGTGACGAGCGGCATGACCGGGACGCGGACATGCCGGGGCCGCCTGACGCCACCCTCGACACGGCCGGCGAACGGCACGCGGATGCGCGGACGCCACAGCGTCGCCCGCAGCAGACCGGTATAGAGCCGCATGATGAAGCCGTCCTCGTGCTCCTCCGGATGCGGCCGGCCGAGCCAGGTCATGAAGACGGCGGCGATGATGACGACCGCGAGCGTCGCGCCGATCACCAGCGGCCAGCCATAGCCGGCCATGCGGGCGGCGAGACCATCGAGCCCGGCGAGCGGCGCCCACCAGGACGCGGCGGGACCCGCACTTTCGACCAGAAGCAGGCCGCCGACGAAGAGGATGCCGAGCATGGCATACCCGCCGAGCCTTCGCCGCAGCGACGAGCCGAAGCCACGATAGATCTTGCGGCCGTCGCTGCCGTCGCCGGCATAAGGCACGCGCATGAAGAACGCTGCCATCATCGGCGTGATCAGGCGGGCGACCAGCAGCGAGAAGAACACCGCGACCGCGACCGTCAGGCCGAATTGCTTGAAATACTGGCCGGCGACGCCGCCCATGAACGAGACCGGCGCGAAGATGGCGATGATCGTCGCGGAGATCGCGATGACGGCGAGGCCGATCTCGTCGGCCGCCTCCAGAGCCGCCTTGTAGGGCTTCTTGCCCATGCGGATATGGCGGACGATATTCTCGATCTCGACGATGGCGTCGTCGACGAGGATGCCGGTCACGAGCGTGATGCCGAGCAGGCTGATGAGGTTGAGCGAGAAGCCCAGCATCGACAGCGCCCAGAAGGTCGGGATCGCCGACAGCGGCAGGGCGACGGCAGCGATCAGCGTGGCTCGGATATCGCGCAGGAACAGCAGCACGACGAGGATCGCCAGCAGCGCGCCCTCGACGAGCGTGTCCATCGCGCTCTCATAGTTGCCGTAGGTGTAGTAGACGCTGTCGTCGATGCGGGTGAAGCCGATATCGGGATAGCGCGCCTTCAAGGCGTCGACTTCGGCCTTGACCACATCGGAAACCGACGCGTCGCTGGCGCCCTTGGCGCGATAGATCGCGAAGGCGACGACCGGCTTGCCGTCGAGCCGGGCATAGGACTTGGGCTCCTGATAGCCGTCGATGACCGTGCCGAGATCGGAAAGGCGCACTTCTCGCCCGCCGGAGAGGACGATCCGCGTCGCCGCGAGATCGTCGAGGCTGCCGGCATTGGCCAGGGTGCGGATCGTCTGCTCCTGGCCGCCGACCTCGGCCTTGCCGCCGGAGAGGTCGACATTGGTCGCCTTCAGCTGGCGGCTGACCTCGGCCGCCGTGACGCCGAGCGCCATCAGCCGGTCGGGATCGAGGCGGACCTGGATCTCGCGCGTGACGCCGCCCATGCGCTCGACGCGGCCGACGCCCTTGAGGCCCTGCAGGTCGCGGATGACGGTGTCATCAACGAACCATGACAGCTGCTCGGGCGTCATTGTCGGCGCCGCGACCGCATAGGTCTGGATCGACTGGCCCTCGACATCGATGCGCTGCACGATCGGCTCGTCGATCGAGCCCGGCAGGTCGCCGCGGATCTTGGCGATCGCATCCTTGACGTCGTTGAGCGCGCGGTCGGTGTTCACCTCGAGACGGAATTCGACCGCGGTCGTCGAGGAGCCGTCGGTGACGGTTGAGGTCACGTGCTTGACGCCGGAAATGCCGGCGATCGCATCCTCGACCTTCTTGGTGATCTGCGTCTCGAGCTCGGCCGGGGCCGAGCCGACATCGGTGACCGTCACGGCGATGACGGGCACGTCGATATTGGGGAATTTGGTGATCGGCAGATGGGCGAAGGAGTAGAGCCCGAGCGCCATCAGGACGACGAAGAGCAGGATCGGCGGAACCGGATTGCGGATCGCCCAGGCGGAGAAGTTCCAGTTCATCCCTTCGCTCCCAAGGCCACTTCCGTGACGGGCGTCACCTGGTCACCGTCGCGCACGAAGGTGCCGGCGCGGACGATCACGCTCTCGCCCTCTGCGACGCCGGAGACGACCTCGACAAGGCCGGAGCCGGAAATGCCGGTGGTGATCGCACGGGTCTCGACCCGCCCGTCCCTGACGACCTGAGCGGTCGGCTTGCCGGCAACCGTGACGATCGCAGACTGCGGCAGCGTCACGCCCTCGTGGCGGGCGATCTCGACGGTGCCGCGGGCGAAGGCACCGACATTGACCTTGGCATCGGCCGGCAGCGCCACGCGAACGCGGCCGAGGCGGCTGGTGCTGTCGATGCGCGGCGCGACGAGGCGCACCTTGCCCACGATCGGCGTATCGAGGCCAGCCGAATGAAGGGTGACCGGCTGGCCGATTTCGATCCGGGCGAGCGCCGTCTCGGGCACCTGCGCCTCCATCTCGACGGCGCCGTCCTCGGCGATGCGGAACAGCGGCTCGCTGCCCGCCGAGACGATCGCGCCGATGCGGGCATTGCGCGAGAGGACGACACCGTTGGTCGGCGCCTTGATCTCGGTCTTGGAAAGGCGCAGCTCGAGTTCGCGGCGCACGGCCTCGGTCAGCGTCTTGTCTGCCTCGGCGACGGCAAGTCCCTGTTCGGCTGCGGCGCGGCGCGCGCTGGCCGCGCCGGCGAGCGAGCGGCGCTGATCGAGGACGCTGGTCGAGGCGAAGCCCTTTTCCTGCAGCGAGGCGCCACGATCGAGCGAAGCCTTGGCCTCGACTTCGGTGGCCACGGCTTCTGCGATCTGGCTCTTCGCCTGGGCGATCGCGGCGTCGTTGCGGGCGAGCGAGGAAGCATTCTGCGCCAGGAGGACCTCGAGCGTATCGGTCGAGAGCCGTGCGAGGACCTGGCCGGCCGTCACGGTATCGCCTTCCTCCGCGTCGAGCTCGGTCAGGCGATAGCCGTCGAGATCGACGCCGACCAGCACCTCCTCGCGCGGAACCAGCGAGCCGACGACCGTCTCTGTCTCGACGACGACGCCGCGGGCCGCCGGGGCGACAGTGATCGCCGGCGGCTTGGCCTGGGCGGGCCCTGCGGGCGCCACGGCTTCGGCGCCGAGAGCGGCCGGCGCCGTCAGGATGGCCACGGCCGAACCGGCAAGGAAGGCGGCCAGAGCAGCGGCGAGGAGCGCGGCAGGAGCCGCAAGGCGGAAACGCGACATCGTCTGTGATCGCCGCAGGGCGGCGCCTCTCGCAAAATGGGTGGCATGGAGCGGTCTGGCGCCGCGTCTCTTGCCGTCAGGCCGTTATCTGCAGCACACCCGCGAGCATCCGGCGCAAGACCGGCTCGATACGGGCAAGGGTCAGGTCTGGATCGCTGATCTGGCGCAGCGCGATCCCGTCGACCGCAGCCATGGTCATGCCGATGGCCGCGTTGATATCCTCGATCGGCGGGATTTCGCCCCGCGCAATCGCCTCCTCGAAGATCTCGCGGATGGTGTCGCGGACCTTGTTGTCGATATGGGCGAAGCGCTGGCCGATCGCCGTGTTGCGGAGGCTCTCGGCGCCGATCTCTGCCATCAGGCTCGAGGCGCCATGCTCGCGCATGAAGGCGAAATAGCCGAGCGAGCAGTTCGTGATGCGATCGAGCAGCGGCGCCGTGCCGCGCATCGTCTCGACGAGCGCGGCGGCGTCGCAGCGCTCGTCTTCGGCAATCGCCTCGATGATCGCTTCCTTCGACGGGAAATAACGATAGAGCGCACCGGGGCTCATCTTCGCCTCGGCGCAGATCTCCTGCATCGAGGCGCCGCGAAATCCCGAACGCGCGAAGCAGATCCGTGACGCCTCGAGCACCTGGGCGCGCCGCGCCTCCTGGGTGCTCTGCAGCTTTTCAACCGTCTCCGGCCCCGCGATCGCCACCATGATTCCGTCTGTGCCCCGATGCGAATGAACATTCGCTCGCAAGCAGATGGACAGGTGCGGCGAGGGAGTCAAGCCTCGGGCAGCGAGAAATGTGACCGGCGCCACAACCAGATGATCAGGAAGCGGCGCCGACACGGTTGGATCAGGCGGGGACGAGCTGCTCGACGGCCGTCATGACGCCGCGGAGTTCCGCGAGGCCCTTCAGGCGGCCGATGCAGGAATAGCCCGGATTGACGCGAAGCCCGGCCTCGACCTTGGCGATGTCGTCGACGAGGAGATGGCCATGATCGGGACGCATCGGGATTTCGGCGTCGGCGCGGCCATCGGCGCGGCGGCGGCGCTCCTCGCGCATCAGGGCCACGATCAGCTTGACCATGTCCGTGCTGCCGGCGAGGTGATCGTCCTCGAAGAACGAGCCGTCCGCCTCGCGCGTGACATTGCGCAGATGGACGAAATGCACGCGGCTGCCGAACTCCTCGGCGATCGCCGTCAGATCGTTGTCGGCCCGCGCGCCATAGGAGCCGGAGCAGAGCGTCAGGCCATTGGCCGGGATATCGACGGCCGAAAGGATGGTGCGGGCATCGGCGGCGGTGGAGACGACGCGCGGCAGGCCGAACAGCGAGAAAGGCGGATCGTCGGCATGGATGCCGAGGCGGACCCCGAGTTCCTCGGCGAGGGGGGCGACCTCCTCGAGGAAGGCGATCAGATGGGCGCGCATCTCGGCATCGCCGAGCCCGTCGAAGCGGGCGATCTGGCGGGCGATCCCCTCGCGCGAATAGCTGTCCTCGCCGCCGGGAAGTCCGGCGATGATATTCTTCTCGAGCCGTGCGACGGCGGCTTCGTCCATCGCGCGGGCGCGGCGCTCGGCCTCGGCGAGCAGGCTCGCGTCATAGCCGGCAGCGGCGTTCGGCCGCTTCAGCACGAAGACGTCATAGGCGACGAAATCCGGCATGTCGAAGCGAAGGGCATAGCCACCGGTCGGCCGGCGGAACATGAGGTCGGTCCGTGTCCAGTCGACCACGGGCATGAAATTGTAGCAGATCACCTTGACCCCGCCCTTGGCGAGGTTGGTGAGGCTGGTCTTCCAGGCGTCGATCTTGGTGCGATAGGCACCCGAGCGGAGCTTGATCTCGGAGGGAACGGGGATCGATTCGCAGACGCTCCAGCGCAGGCCCGCCGCCTCGATGATCGCCTTTCGCTCCAGCACGTCGTCGAGTGTCCAGGCGCGGCCGTCATAGATGTGGTGCAGCGCCGTGACGATGCCGCTGGCGCCCGCCTGCTTCACATGATCGAGCGAGACCGGGTCTTCCGGTCCGAACCAACGCCAGCACTGTTCCATCGCAGTCTCCTCCCTCTTTGCGGCGATAACCCATAATCGGGGCGCTCCGGCTGTCCAGCGCTTTTCGCGCCGGGCTCGCCTGCCTGTCCGGCTCAGTGGAAGTCGCGCGACTTCGGGATGATGCGGACATTTCGCGGATGGCCCGGGCCGCGCGGGTTCTGCGGATGGACGAATTCGTCGGCGCGGGAGAGCTGGAGGTTCGGCTTCCTGTCCTCCGAGAGCTCAGCGAGATCGCCGGTTCTGTCGACGAGCCGGTCGGCGACGAGATGGACGATCCCCTCCGGGCTCTTCTGGATCCGTCCCTCGACCAGCACGAGCTTGGCGCCGAGAATAGCGCGGCGAAAGGTGTCGAACAGCCGGGTCCAGACCACGACATTGACGATGCCGGTCTCGTCCTCGAGCGTCATGAACACGACATTGCCCTTGCCCGGCCGCTGACGCACCAGGACGACGCCGGCCATGCGTGCCTTGGCGCCGTCGGCAAGCGCCGTGGTTTCAACCGCCGAGAGGATGCGCTCGCGGGTGAGCGAAGCGCGGAGGAACGCCATCGGATGCGCCTTCAGCGACAGGCGCAGCGTCTGGTAATCGGCGACGACATGCTCGGAAAGCGGCATTTCGGGCAGCGGCTGGTCGGTCTCGCGGCCGAGTTCTGCCGCATCCGCAGCAGCGAACAGCGGCAGCGCCGGCGTGCCCGGCAGGCGGCGGACGCTCCAGAGGCCGGCCCGGCGATCGAGGCCGAGCGAGCGCAGCGCGTCGGCATCGGCGAGCCGCTCATAAGCGCGCCGCTCGAGCCTCGTATGGCGCACGAAACTGTCGAAATCAGCGAAGCCGGCGCCGCGCCGCGCCGCGATCACCGCGGCCCACTCCTCGCGGAAACCATCGATCTGGCGAAAGCCGAGGCGGAGCGCGATCTGTCCTTCATGCCGCGCGATCTGATTGTCCCAAAGGCTCGCGGCGATATCGACCGGCAGAACCGGAACGCCATGCTCGGCAGCATCGCGCACGATCTGGGCCGGGGCATAGAAGCCCATCGGCTGCGCGTTCAGGAGCGCCGCGGCAAAGGCCGCCGGATGGTAATGCTTGATGAAGGCCGAGACATAGACGAGGCGGGCAAAGCTGGCGGCATGGCTTTCAGGGAAGCCATATTCGCCGAAGCCCTTAATCTGGTTGAAGCAGCGCTCGGCGAAATCCCGCTGGTAGCCGCGCCGCACCATGCCCTCGACCAGCATGGTCTCATATTTGTGCATGGTGCCGTTATGGCGGAAGGTCGCCATGGCGCGGCGCAATCCGTTGGCATCGCCCGGCGTGAACCGCGCCGCCACCATCGCCATCTTCATCGCCTGTTCCTGGAACAGCGGCACGCCGAGCGTGCGTCCGAGAACCTGTTCGAGTTCGTCGGGGGGCCCGTGCTCCGGCGCCGGCGCGGGAAACGAGACCTCCTCCAGCCCCTGGCGGCGGCGGAGATAGGGATGGACCATGTCGCCCTGGATCGGACCCGGCCGAACGATCGCAACCTGGATGACGAGGTCATAGAAGGTCTCGGGCCTGAGGCGCGGCAACATGTTCATCTGCGCCCGGCTCTCGACCTGGAACACGCCGATCGAATCCCCCTTCTGCAGCATCGCATAGACGGCCGGGTCCTCGGCCGGGACGGTGTGCAACTCGTAATGTGGACCGCCGGCACCGGCGATCAGGTCGAAGGCCTTGCGGATGCAGGTCAGCATGCCCAATCCGAGCACATCGACCTTCATCATCTTCACCGTATCGATATCGTCCTTGTCCCATTCGATGAAGGAGCGTCCCTCCATCGCCGCCGGACCGCTCGGCACGAGATCATTGAGGAGGCGCCGCGTCAGCACGAAGCCGCCGACATGCTGCGAGAGATGGCGCGGAAAGCCGCGCAGCTCCATGGCCAGGCGGACGGCGCGCTCGATCGCCGGGTTCTTCGGATCGAGGCCCTGGTCGCGGATATGCTTGTCCTGCACGGCCGAGCCCCAGCCGCCACCCCAGACCGTGCCGCCGAGCGCGAGGATCACGTCCTCCGACAGGCCGAGCGCCTTGCCGACCTCGCGGATGGCGCTCTTGGTGCGATAGGAAATCACGGTGGCGCAGATGCCGGCGCGCAGGCGGCCATAGCGGCGATAGATGTACTGGATGACCTCCTCGCGCCGCTCATGCTCGAAATCGACATCGATATCCGGGGGCTCCTGCCGCTCGGCCGAGACGAAGCGTTCGAACAGGAGCTGGTGCCGCACCGGATCGACCGAGGTGATGCCGAGGCAATAGCAGACGGCGGAATTGGCCGCCGAGCCCCGCCCCTGGCAGAGAATGCCGGCCGAGCGGGCAAAGGCGACGATGTCGTGCACGGTGAGGAAATAAGCCGGATAATCGAGCTGGCGGATCAGGTCCAGCTCCTTCCTGAGCGTCGCCGCGACCTCCTCGGGCACGCCGTCCGGAAACCGCTCGCGGGCTCCCGCTTCGGTCAGGGCTTCCAGATGCTGCTGCGGGCTCATGCCGCGCGGCACGGATTCGGCGGGATAGTGATATTTGATCTCGTCGAGCGTGAAGCGGATGCGGCTCATGAAGCGGAGCGTCTCGGCCACCGCCTCGGGACGATCGCGGAACAGCCGCAGCATTTCCGCGCCGTCCTTCAGATGCCGCTCGGCATTGGCCTCGAGCCGGCGGCCCGCCTTCTCGATCGTCGTCTTCTCACGGATGCAGGTGAGCACGTCCTGCAGCGGTCGCCGCTCCGGTGCATGATAGAGCACGTCGCCGACCGCGACGAGCGGAAGCCGCGCCGCATCGGCCAGCGCCGCGAGCCCGGCGAGGCGGCGGCGGTCGGCGCCGCGGCGCGGCATGCGCGCCGCGAGCCAGACATTGCCCGGCGCCGCCTCGCCGATCCGGCGGAGCAGGCCGGCGAAAGTCGCATCCGGATGGTCCGGCGGGATGACGATCATCAAGACGCCCTCGGCATGGGCGAGGAGATCGGCGAGATCGAGATAGCACGCCCCCTTGGGCGCCCGCTTCTTGCCGAGGCTGAGCAGATGGCAGAGCCGCGAATAGGCCGGAAGATCGACCGGATAAGTGAGGATATCGGGCGTTCCGTCGCGAAAGCAGAGACGGACGCCGACAAGGAGACGGAAGCCGCCGGCCCGGCTATTGCCGAGATCCTCGTCGCACCAGGCATCATGGGCGCGGACGATGCCGGCGAAGGTGTTGCGGTCGGCGATGCCGATGCCGACAAGACCGAGCGCATGCGCGCGCATGATCAGTTCGCCGGCATGCGATCCGCCTTCGAGGAAGGAGAAATTGCTCATCGCCGCTAGTTCGGCATAAGCGGGCGCAGCCGGTCTCATGCGAACAGCCCGTGCAGATACCAGCGCGGGCTCGCCGCCTCGCCGCCATAGAAGCCCTCGCGGAACAGCCAGAAGCGGCGGCCCTCCTCGTCCTCGACGCGGTAATAGTCGCGGTCGAGGCTGTCATCGCCACGGCGCCACCATTCCGGCGCGATCCGCTCCGGCCCCTCGGCCCGCGCGACGCGATGCAGCACGCGCCGCCAGCGGAAGCGCAGCGGCGGCCCGTCCGGCACCTCGGCCAGCGCCTCGACCGGCTCGGGCGGATCGAACAGGCTGAGCGGCCGGAGCGGCGGCTCGCCGGCAACGCGATCGGCATCCCAGGCAACCGCGGGGGCGGCAAGGACGGGCACGATGCGGGCTCGCCGCTCGGGGATATGGGTGTCCTCCGGAACGAAGCGCAGCACATGTTCGGGTCCGAAGCGGGCGCCGAGCCGATCGACGAGATCGGCGAGCGCATCTTCGGTGCGCGCACGACCGTCGAGGCTCGTTTCCACTTCCGTGAAGGGCTCGGTCTCGAAACTGCCGAGGCGCACCAGATCGAAGCCGAAGCCGGCCTCAAGGGGATCGGACAGCGCATCGAGCCTTTCGCGGAAGAGCCGCAGCAGCGCCTTCGGATCGCGGCTCGGCCGCGTCGTCGCCACGCTGACGCGGCGCACGAAGCCGTCGACGCGGTAGAACACCGCCTCGAAACGGCGGCCGCCCTCGCCGCGCTTCTCGAGCAGCGCCGCGACATCGCTTGCGAGGCGCGCGAGCGTCGCCTCGATATCCTCGATGCGCGCGATCGGCTCGAAGAAGATGCGCTCGGCCAGCGCCACCGGCACCAGCCGGCGCGGCGAGATCGGGTGATGGAGGAGCCCGGTCAGTCCGGCGATCCGCGTCACGCATTCTGCGCCGAAGCGCGCGGCGAGCGGGGCACGCGGGCGGTCGATCAAGGCGCCGATCGTCTTCAACCCGGCCCGCGTGAGCGCGAGGGTACGAGCCGCATCGAGGCCGAGCAGCGCCACGGGAAGATCGCGCACCGCCAGCGCCTCGCCGCCCGGCGGCACGATCGTTCCCGACCGGGTGCGGGCGAGCGCACGCGCGGCATCGGCGGCGCCGGCAATGGCCCCGCGCGCCGTGATGCCGAATCCGGCGAGCCGTGCCAGGCAATCGGCGAGCAGTGCCGCCTCGCCGCCGAAGAGATGCGCGACGCCGGTGAGATCGAGAATGAGGCCGTCGCTGCCATCGAGCGCGACCAGCGGCGTATAGCGGTCGCACCAATCGGCGATCCGCTCGAGCAGCGCCGCGTCGGCGGCAGGATCGGCTTCCGCCACGGCGGGATCGGCCACCCGCGCCCGCGCCTCGGCCAGCGTCAGGCCGGGCGGGAGCCCCAGCCGCAGCGCCGCCGGATCGGGCGCGGCGATGACGAGCGCGCCCTTGACCTTCTCGACGATGAGCAGCGGCGCCTCAGCCGGCAGCGCGCCATAGGGCGCCCCCGGCAGCCGGCGCAGCCGGTTCGAGGCGAGGCAGGGCATCCGGATCGCGCCATAGCGTCTCGGGTTCGAAGGGCTCGGACGCGGGCTCGATATGCCCGGACTCGCCAGTGTCGGGTTCGAAGCGTTTCGCATCAGGGTTCCATTCGAGGCGCCAGGGGCCGCCGGGCGGGCCGTGGCGATAGCGGACGAGCGTCAGGTCGAAGGCCGGCCGGCCCGGCGCATTCATCGGCAGCGGCCGGGTCGGCCCCGAGGCCACGCGCCAACGGGTTTCCGCACCGCCAGGCGCCGCCCTCGCGCCCGGCCGCAGCAGGATGATGCTGACGCCCGATTGCTCGGCGGCGAGCAACAGCCGCCGCTCGCTGGTGAGATCGAGCGCCTTCGGGTCGCCATAGAGTTCCACGATCACCGCACCGAGCGCAGCGCAGCGGGCGGTATCGACGCCGGCCTTGAGGATCGCGGCCGCATTGTCGAGACGGACCAGGATCAGGCGGGCCGGATCGAGCCCGAGCGCGGCGAGGCCATCGGCATAGAGTTCGCCACTCTCGCGCATCGCCGCCGTCGCCCGGATCCAGATCAGCGGCCGCTCCGGCGGCGCGAGGCAGAGCGACAGAGCGAGTGCGAAGCCGCCGGCGGCCGCGCTGTCGGCAACGCTCACCGGCAGGATTTCATGCAGCACGCCGGCCGCGAGCCCGCCGCCGAGCGCCGCGTCGACGGCGCCGCGATCGAGCGCCACCCGCCGTCCCGTAACCGCTTCCGTGCCGTCGCCGGCGCGCTCGATCGCCGCCACCTTCAGCCGGAGCGCCTCGAGGCTGCTCCGTGCCGCTGTGCTGCCGCTGCCCATCCCATCCAATCCGTTCTCATGTTCCTGTTTTGTTCTATAACGACTCCACCGACATGAAGAGTCAACCGCAAGAGCAGGCTCAAGCCGCGGCGAGATGGTCACCTGGGGACGCATCTCCGCTCGATCGCGGGAAGGTCACGGGCCGGGCGACAGTGCCGGGGCCTTCAAGGGCCCACGGCCGCTCCCCGCTCATGACCGACGACCGACCGGGCATCTCGCGGACATTCGAAGCCAATGAAGGCCGCGGTCAAGGCGAGGATGCGTTCATACGTCGTCTCGGCCAATTCATCGTAGTCATGCCCGCCCTCGACCGAGACCAGACGCACCATCGGCGAGAGCGGATAGCGCTTCGCATCCTCACTGTTTCCATAGCAGTCGTCCGATCCCTGAATGATCACGAGCGGTTTTCGCAAGCCGGCCAGGGCCGCCGTCCGATAGCCCTCCTCGCCTCTCTCCGGATGCCGGAACGGATAGCCGATGCAGATCTGCGCCGTGACGGCCGGCTCGTCCTCGACCTTGCAGGCGGCAATGCATCCGGCGGAATTCGACAGGAGATAGATCCGGTTGCCCGAACAACTGCGGATGAACGCGCGCAGCTCCCGCGAGAGGTCGTGGCGCCGACCGAGGAAGACATTCGAAAAATAGCGCCACTTCGACGGATAGGCCAATAGAATCAGCGCTTTGACTGCCCATCGCGCAGCGATACCGGCGGCCGTGCGCTGGGCGAGCAGCCCGGCGCCGCGACGCCCGAGCAGGATGCCGATCTTCTCGTCCAGGAATTTCGATGTCTGGTGCGCAGAAGCGTCAAACCAGCGGACAGGGATACCGCTCCGGGCAATGTCCGCGCAAAGCCACTCCAGCAGCAGCGTGCGCTTCTTGATATTGTTCCGACCGGCGACGATCACGAGCGGAGGCGCCTCAAAAGCCCCCGTCTCGACCAGCATTCCGCGATCCGACCCGATCCGCCAAGGTGCCATGACAAAGGCCTGAAATGCAGCACGAGCGTCGCTTCCCCAAGCGACAGCGCTGCAGTCAGGGATATCCCGTCCAGCCGCCCTCCAAGTCAAGCCGATAGCGCTAGCTTGGCCTTACCGTGGGGACAAAGCGCGGCAGGGTCAGCCCTTGCCGACGCCGCTGGCAAGGCTGGCTGCGATCAGATCGTGGTCCGAAATCGCGTCGCCCTTGCCGTCCACGGCCGGGATCGTTGCCGGATCGCCCGCATCGAGGCCACGGGTAAACAGCCAGTCGAGCCGATGGAAGGGCGGCTGCGGCTTGCCGTCGGGCAGCGTGCGCATGGTGACCTCCCTCGTATTGGCAGCGCGCCAGTCGAAGCCCGCGGCCGCCATATGCGTGAAAAGCGGCTCATGTTCAGCCGGATCGGCCCACCATGCAGCGCCGCCCGCCGGCAAGGCCTTGGTGTTGAAGTCACCGCCGATGACCACCGGCAGCCCCTCGGCGAGCCGGTCGATCGTCCGGAGCAGCCGGGCGACCTGATCGGCGCGATCGGCGGGGTCGGACTTGCTCTCGAGATGCACCACCACGGCCAGAAGCGGTCCGGCGGGGCTCTCGATCCGCGCCGCGATCGCCATGCGCCAGCCGAGGCGGCGCTGGCCTTTCGCGGCCCGCAGCCACCAGACAGCGCCGTCGTCGAGCCGGATCAGCGCGACATCGCTGATCGGCAGGCGCGAAAGCAGCGCATTGCCATGAAAGCCGACGCGGTTGGTCTCGCCCTCATGCCACGCGCGCTCGCGATCATCGCCAAGGCCGAGCTCGACGAATTCGACGCCATAGACGTAGCTCATGCCGAGCGCCGCCGCGAGATCGGCGGTGGTATGGCGGTTGCCGGAGCGTGCCATGCCGTTGTCGGTCTCGGTCAGCAGCAGGATATCAGCCAAGGCGCCGGCGACGAGGGCCGCCGACGGCTCAGCATGCTTCAACCGCTCGGCGTTCCAGGCGGCGACGCGGAGCTGGCCGTCCGTCCCAGCCGACCGCGCGGCCTGATCAACCGCCACGACCTGCTCCACCGCATTGAAGGCCGGCAGATCGAGCGCCAGGCGGTCATGCTCGGCATGGGTGAGTTCGGCGCGGTCAGCCTCGTCGAACAGCGCTGCGGACGGCTTCGGCAGCGCCGGGACGCTGACGGTGACGACATGGGAAAGGCCCGCGGCGGCGGCCGTTTCGGCGAAGCTCATGCTGCCCCTCTCAGGCTGCGGCGACGGCGGCGCGGGCGTTGATGCGCGCGGCGAGCGCCCGCGCCCGTTCCAGCGAATCGGCCCGCTCCGCCGCGAAGCGCTCGCCAATCTCCATGATCAGCGCGGTGCCGGGCAGGACGTCGATCGCATCGAACAACGCCGCAAAGGGCAGATCGCCCCAGCCGAGCGGCAGATGCAGATCGCCGATGCCGAGCGCGATCGCCTCGCTCGTATAATAGAATTTCGACATCGTGTAGGGCCGGCCGAAGCTGTCATGGACATGCAGGTGGCCGGTGACCGGAGCCATCGCCGCGATCTCATGCGCGAAGTCTGCGCCTGTGCGGGTCGCCTCGATATAGGCGTGGCTGAAGTCGATCAGACCGACGAGATGGGGGCTACCGACCGAACGCACCGTCGCCGCGACCTCGGACGGCAGCTGGCGATATTCGCTGTTGTCGACCGCGAAGATGTTCTCGAGCGCGATGCGGACGCCGTGGCGGGCGGCGACCAGCGCCATCTCGGCCAGTGCCGCCCGCTCGACGCGGTCGTAATGCTGCAGCAGCGGGCGCGAGCCGATCGGCGCATGGCCGGAGTGATGCACCAGCGTATCGGCGCCGATGCGGTCGCACAGCTCGATCATCGCCGTCACCGCCGCCTTCTGGTAGGCGAGATGCGCCTCGTCCATGAAGTTGGAGACGATGAGGCCGTGAACCGTGTAGCGGATGTCGAACTGGGCGCAGATGGCGGCAAACTGCCGTGCCCGGCCCTCGATGACGCGGCCGCCCGAGATCAGATCCTCTCCGAACAGGCCGAGCTCGACCACATCGGCGCCGAGATCGACGATCGCGGCGATCGAAGCCTCGAGATCGGCGAGATCGCCCTTATGCGGCGAGGTCGAAAAGCCCACATGCGAAATCGGCAGCGTCGTGGTCATGGTCTGGCTCCTTGGCGGCTCAACACGCGTGACGGCCGATCATCCGGCGCGGCACACGAAATCCTAGGTCGTCCGGCTCTCCGCGGCCGCGGCCGCGGTTTCGATCCGAAGACCGGTCGCATTCGAGAAGAGATGAATGTCGGCGCCGTCGATGGCGATCCCGACCGGCGTTCCCGGCGCGAGCGTGACCGGCTCGCTCACCGCGACCGCGAAGGAGAGGCCGTCGAGATCGGTATGGACGACGCGACCGGCGCCGAGCTCCTCGACGAAATCGACCGTCGCGGCCAGGCTGCCGGGTGTTCCGGCCGCGACGAGACGGGCAGCTTCGGCGCGGACGCCGAGCGCGACCTTCTCGCCGACGAGACGTGCTTCGAGCGCGCCGGGCACGGGAATGCGCCGCTCGCCGTCATAGACGAACACGCCCTGTCGATCGATCGCGCCTTCCATGAGGTTCATCGCCGGCGAACCGACGAAGCCGGCGACGAAGCGGCTGGCTGGCTTGTTGTAGACCTCGGCCGGCGCTCCGACCTGCTCGACGCGACCGGCATTCATCACCACCAGGCGGTCGCCGAGCGTCATTGCCTCGACCTGGTCATGGGTGACGAAGATCGACGTCGCGCCGAGGCGGCGGTGCAGGCGGCGGATTTCGGCGCGCATCGCGACGCGCAGCTTGGCGTCGAGATTTGAAAGCGGCTCGTCGAACAGGAAAACCTTCGGCTCGCGCACGATGGCGCGGGCCATGGCGACGCGCTGGCGCTGGCCGCCCGAAAGCGCCATCGGCCGCCGATCGAGGAACGCCTCGAGCGCGACGATCTTCGCCGTCGCCTCGACGCGGCGGCGGCGTTCGGCCTTCGGAACGCCGGCGACCTTGAGCGCATAGCCGATATTGTCGGCGACGGTCATATGCGGATAGAGCGCGTAGTTCTGGAACACCATGGCGCAGCCGCGCTCGCGCGGTTCGAGCGTGTTGACGACGATGTCGTCGATGGCGATCTCGCCGGCGGAGATCTCCTCGAGACCGGCGATCATCCGGAGCAAGGTCGACTTGCCGCAGCCGGATGGCCCGAGGATGACGATGAACTCGCCCGAGGCGATGTCGAGATCGACGCCATGGACGACGGCGTTCTTCTGATACGCCTTGCGAACGCCGCGGATGCCGATCGAGGCCATGGCCGCTTCCCTCTATTTCTCGGTGGAGATCAGGCCGCGCACGAACCAGCGCTGCATCAGGATGACGACGACGAGCGGCGGCGCCATGATGATCAGCGTGCCGGCCATGGCGACGTTCCAGTCGGGCAGGCCGAATTCGGACGGGATCAGAGTCTTCAGCTCGGTCACGGCGATGCCGAATTTCGGATCCGTCGTCACGAGCAGCGGCCAGAGATACTGGTTCCAGGCCCAGACGAACATGATCGTGAACAGCGCGATCATGTTCGGCCGCGACAGGGGCAAGAGCATGTCGAAGAAGAAGCGGATCGGGCCGGAACCGTCCATCTTCGCCGCCTCGGCAAGCTCGTCCGGCACGGTCAGGTAGAACTGGCGGTAGAGGAAGGTGCCGGTAGCCGTGGCGACAAGCGGCAGCACGAGGCCGGGATAGGAATTGAGCAGGCCCCACTGCAGCTTCACCTCGATGCCGGAGATGGCATGGACGAGCCAGGTGATGCCGGTCAGATCGAGGATCGCCTGGAACGGCGCCAGGGCGTTGGCGGCGACGGCATAGGTGGGGACGATGCGGACCTCGAGCGGCAGCATCAAGGTGATGAAGATCGACCAGAACAGCAGCGAGCGCCCGGGAAAGCGGAAATACACGATCGCGAACGCCGCCATTGCCGAGAGGATCACCTTGCCGCAGGCGACCGAGACCGCGAAGATCAGGCTGTTGACGAGCTTGTTGCCGAGATCGGCGCGCTGCCAGGCCTCGGCGAAATTGGCGAAGAGATCGTGCCCCGGCATCAGCGGCATCGGCACGATGTTGACGGTGCGGATATCGTGCGTCGCGGCGATGATGACGATCGCGAAGGGCAGCAGCGCGACCAGGAGCCCGATCACGAGGATGGCCTGGCAGATAGCGTCGAAGATGGGCGTGCGCTCGACCATGATCTCTCACCCCTATTTGTAGTGCACGCGCCGCTCGATGAAGCGGAACTGCACGATGGTGAGGAGGACGACGAGGACCATCAGGATGATCGACTGCGCCGCGGCACCTGAATAATCGAGCCCTTTGAAGCCGTCGAAATAGATCTTGTAGACCATGAGCTCTGTGGCACGCGCTGGGCCGCCCTGGGTCATGATGTCGACGATGCCGAAACTGTCCTGGAAGCTTTCGGTGATGTTGATCACCAGGAGGAAGAACAGCGTCGGCGTCAGCAGCGGCAATTGAACGTCGAGAACACGCCGGGCGGGTCCGGCACCGTCCATCGCCGCAGCCTCGATGAGCGAACGCGGGATCGAGGCGAGCGCCGACAGGAAGAAGATGAAATTGTAGCCGATATACTTCCACGAGAAGGCGACGATGATCGCGATCATCGCGTCGGCGCCGTCGAGTGCTGGATTCCAGGCGCCGGGCCAGATCGTGTTGACGATCGAGAGCAGCCCCGCCTCGGGCGCCAGGATGAAGCGGAAGGCGAGGCCGAGGGCCGGCGCCGCAATCGCATAGGGCCAGACGAAGATCGAGCGATAGGCGCGATGGAAGCGCAGCTCCCGGTCGGTGAACAGCGCCAGCACCAGCGCGACCCCCATGGCGATCGCCGTAGAGGACAGGCCGAAGACGAGGCTGCGGCTGATCGCGTTCCAGTAGATCGGATCCGACAGCAGCTGCTGGAAATTCTGGAGGCCGACCCACTGGTTGCCACCACCCCAGGGTTGCTCCAGCGTGAAGGCCCAGTAGAGCGCCTGCCCGCTCGGCCAATAGAAGAAGACGAAGATCAGCAGCAGCATCGGCGCCACGAACAGGAGGCCGATCGTCGTCGAGGAGAAGGTGGCGCGCTTTTCCATGGGTACCGGTTTGCCAAGCCCTTGAAGGCAGAACCCTCTCCCGCTGGCGGGAGAGGGTCAGGAGTTGGAGAAGGCCTAGGGCAGTTGCTTGCCCTTATAGGTCTGCTCGAAGCGGCGCAGGATCTGGTTGCCGCGGGCGACCGACTCGTCGAGCGCGGTCTGGACGTCGGCATTGTTGACGAAGATCGCCTGCAGGCCGTTGGCGATCTCCTGGCGAACCTGCAGCAGGCCGCCGAGGCGGATGCCCGGATAGGAGTTGGGATCCTCGGGCGAGGAGGCGGTCAGGCTCTTGATCGCCAGTTCGCGGCCGGCATAGGGGGCCTTGTCGTAGAAGCCCTGCTTGACGAGGTAGTCGTAGCCGGAATTGCGGACCGGGATGTAGCCGGTGACCGTCGACCAGGTCAGTGCTTCCTCAGGCTTCGCGATGAAGTTGAAGAAGGCCGCGGCCGCCTTGTATTCGGGTTCGGACTTGCCGGAGAGCACCCAGAGCGAGGCGCCGCCGACGAAGGAGTGCTTGCGCTCGGTACCGGCATAGACCGGCAGCATCGCGACGCCCCAGTTCATGCCCGGCTTGGCGGTGCGGCCGATATTGCCGTGGTCGCCGACCGAAGTCAGGATGACCTGGCAATCGCCCTGCGCAAAGGCCTCGACGAAGGTCTGGCCTGTGTCCTTCGACTTGAGGACCGCCTCGCCATTGTCGTACCAGCCTTTCAGATCCTTGACGAACTGGACCCACTTGCCCTTGTTGACGACCAGCTCGGCATCGAGCCCGTCATAGCCGTTGCGCTTGGTCGCGACCGGCTCGCCATGCACGGCGTTGAACTGCTCCTCGAGCTGCCACACCTCGTCGCGCGAGATATTGAAGCCGAACGGGCAGGCATAGCCGGCGGTCTTCAGCGCCTTGAAATCGGCCGCGGCTTCTTCCCACGTCGCCGGAGCCTCGGTCTTGCCGATCTTGGCGAAGGCGTCCTTGTTCCAGTAGAGCAGCGCCGTCGAGGAATTGAAGGGGAACGAATACATGTCGCCCTTCGAGGTCGCGTAATAGGACTTGATACCGGCGAAATAATCGTTCCAGTCGACCTTGTAGCCCATGTCGGCCATCAGCTTGTTGGCCGGATAGAAGGCGCCGGAGAGCATGATGTCGAGCGTGCCGGCATCCGATACCTGCGCGATCGTCGGCTGCTTGCCGGCGCGGAAGGCCGCGATCGTGTTCTGAAGCGAGGCGTCGTAGGAGCCCTGCGAGGTGCAGACGACTTCATAATCCGACTGCGACTGGTTGAACCGGTCGCACTGTTCCTGGACGCGCTTGGCGATGTCGCCGGTGTTGCCGAACCAGAAATCGATCTTGGTCTTCTCGGCCATGGCGGGGCCGGCCAGCATGGCTGCGACCGCGAACATGCCGGCGGCGCCGAGGAATTTGGCGTGCATGGGAAGCCTCACGGAAATGGGGTGGAGCGCCCGCAGAGGCGCGACGGGCCATCGGTTAACCGATCGGGCGCCGCAAGAGTAATGAAGTTTCAATGACATGCCGGCTCATATTTTGCCGGCTTATTAACCGCGATTGAGGTCTCAATCATCGACTCGATTTGCCAGCGCCGGACGGGGGCGGCTATCAACACCGGGCGAGGATCACCGTACGGCGCAGCGATGCGCCTGCGGCACGGGCCACGAACTTGCGAGGCAAACCTTGAGCGAACTGCATCTGGTCTGCGGCCTGCCCGGCTCGGGCAAGAGCACGCTCGCCCGTATTCTCGAAAACGAGTGCCGGGCCCTCCGCCTGACGCCGGACGAATGGCTGTCGAAACTGGCCTTCGACGGCCATGATGCAGAGGCACGCGCCGCCGTCGAATCCCTTCAAGGGGAGATGACCGAAAAGCTGCTGCGGCTTGGAGTCAATGTCATCCTCGAATGGGGTTTTTGGCGGCGCGCGGAACGCGATCGATGGCGCAGTGCCGCGACTGCCATCGGCGCGACGACGCGGCTTCATTACTGCGAGGCAACGCGCGCGGAACTGATCCGGCGCCTCGCCCGCCGCAGCGAGACCGACAGCACCGCCATCAGGGTCGAGGTTGCGGCGCTCGACGGCTGGATCGAAGCGTTCGAGGCTCCGACAGCTGATGAATTGGAACAGCCCCCATGGCCGGGGTTGTGAAGTGACCTGATGGCGCGCTCGGAACGACTACTCGAACTGATCCAGGAACTCCGCCGCCACCGCGCCCCGGTGAGCGGGGCGGCGCTGGCCGACGAACTCGGTATCAGCCTCAGGACGCTCTACCGCGACATCGCAACCTTGCGCGCGCAGGGCGCCGGCATCGAGGGCGAGCCGGGGATCGGCTATGTGCTGAAGCCCGGCTTCCTGCTGCCGCCGCTAATGTTTGCCGACGAGGAGATCGAGGCCTTGGTGCTCGGCATGCGCTTCGTCGCCGGACGCGCCGATGCACCGCTGCAGCGCGCAGCGCAGCATGTGCTGGCCAAGATCGCGAGTGTTCTGCCAGACGAGCTTCGGCGTGACTTGGACAGCTCGACGCTGCTGGTTGCCCCGGCCGCGGCGCCGCATGACCGCATCGACCTCGCGGCGATCCGGCACGCGATCCGCGCCGAGCGGCGGCTGGTGATCGCCTATGCCGATGCCGGCGGCGCGACGTCTGAGCGCGCGATCTGGCCATTCGCGATCGGCTTCTTCGAACAGGTCCGCGTGGTCGTGGCGTGGTGCGAGCTGCGCGGCGACTACCGTCATTTCCGCACCGACCGGATCGGCGCGGTCGCCGAGACGGGCGAGCGCTATCCGCGCCGCCGCGCCGCGCTGCTGAAGGACTGGCGGCAGCGCGAGGCCGAGGCGATCATGCTGACAAAATCTGACAGCAAGCCGCGCTAGACCTCCTCCGTCAGCAACGACGGAGACCCGCGATGACCCCCAGCTACATCCTCATCTATGTCGACAAGCCGCAGGCGAGCGCCGCCTTCTACGAGCGACTGCTCGGCCGAACGCCGGTCGAAAATTCGCCGACTTTCGTCCTGTTCGTCTTCGAAAACGGCCTGAAGTTCGGCCTCTGGTCGCGCCACACGGCAGAACCGGCCGTCACCGCAGCAGCTGGCGGCGCCGAGATCGCCTTCCCGGTTCCCGCGGATCAGCTCGAGCCCCTCTTCGCCGAATGGACGGCGCAGGGCGTCGACATCGCCCAGCCGCTGACTGCGATGGATTTCGGCCGCACTTTTGTCGGGCTCGACCCGGACGGCCATCGCCTCCGCGTCTTCACTCCGGCCTGAGCACGGCTTCTTCCGACCGAGACGACCGACGCCACCAGCGTTCCGCGCTGGTGGTCGCCAGCATCACGAACCTAGCTATTGTATGCAATACGACACTATTGCATACAATTTCACTTGACGTGATCAATCCTGTAGATCCAGTATAACGGCATGCGATGAGGTCGCATTCATGATGCCGTCGTTTGCGTATCTGCATGTTCCATAGCGTCCACGAATACTGGCGTGCCGCCTGAGGCGACGACGACGTTTTGTCTTCGCGGCAGGATGAATTTTCTATTTGGAGTTGCGCATGTAAATTTAAGTCGGGGGGAGACGACTAGAATGATCCAGCATCCTAAAGCTGTTCTTTCACTATCGCTGATTGCAATTTCAGGCTTGATCGTCGTCGCAGCCTTCATCGGCGGTAACGACGCCGGGCAGGCCGGAACGAGCGCCCGCATCGCGCGCGGGGCCCTGACCTCGTCCGGGGGAGCACCAACGCTGATCTCGACCCGGATGCCGCACGCACCGGTCGATGCGACCGAGACGCTGGCCCAGGACTCGAGTGACGCCGAATTGCCGAGCGGTCATTCGGCAGCAAGGCTGCGCAGCGGCAGCTGAACGCTTCCGCTACGGACGAGGTTCGCCACGACACCGCGCCACGGCGATGACGCCCCGGCGCGGCGCAGTCGTTTAAGCCTCAGGCGACAAAGCTGCCGCCCAGTTCGTCCGCGATATGCGCGGCGATGATCTCGTCGAACCGGGTCTCGGCGACGAAGCCGAGTTCGGCGGCGCGGCGAGCATCGAAATTGCTCGGCCATCCCGCCACGATGCGCGCGATCACCGGATCCGGCTCGCGCCTGATACGCGCGACGACAGCATCGCCGCCGACGCGGCGGAGCGCTGCGATCTGGTCGCCGACCGTGCAGGAAAGGCCAGGCAGCGAGATGGCGCGGCGCGGGCCGATGAGCTCGCCCGGCAAGGTCGCTGCATGTTTCAGGAAGCCGACCGCCGCACGCGGCGAGGCGAACCAGTGCCGCACGCTCTCATTGACCGGCAGAACCGCTTCATGGCCGGCGAGCGGCTCGCGGATGATGTTGGAGAAGAAGCCGGACGCCGCCTTGTTCGGCTTGCCGGGGCGGACGCAGATGGTCGGCAGGCGGATCGCGACGCCGTCGAAGATGCCGCGACGGGTATAGTCGGAGAGCAGCAATTCGCCGATCGCCTTCTGCGTGCCATAGCTGGTCAGGGGCGTCGTGAAATAGTCGTCCGGAATCTCCTCGGGAAACGGCGCGCCGAACACCGCGATCGACGAGGTGAAGACGACGCGCGGGCAGTAGCCGTCGCCGACCATGCGGATCGCATCGAAGAGATAGCGCGTGCCGTCGAGATTGATCCGGTAGCCCTTGTCGAAATCGGCCTCGGCCTCGCCGGAAACGATGGCGGCGAGATGGAAGATCACGTCGGGACGCGCGGCGACGAGGCTCTCCGCCGTTCCCGGCGTCGAGACATCGGCCGCACGGCGGATGACGGCGCCTGCAAAACCCTGGGGATGCGGCGGTTCGATCACATCGACCAGCGACAGGCGCGACAACGCCTTCTCGCCGAGGCCGCCATCGGCAACGAGGGCCGCGGTCAGCTTCTGGCCGACCATGCCGGCGGCGCCCACGATCAAGACATGCATGCTCTCGTCTCCTCCACATTGTTCTTGTTGTCGGGCCCCGACCCTAGCGCCACGCGATTCCGGCGACCAGCCCGCGCCTTGGCATGACGCCAACGCCTCAGCGCCACATGCCGCGCATCCGGGCCGCGATATCGACCGGCGCGGGCGGCTGCATCGGCGCGGCACCGGTGGTTTCGCGTGCCATGGGCCAGGTCACGGACCTGAACAGCGGCAGCAGCGGCGAGGGAATGAAGCGCGTGCGGGCGGCATAGACATGACGGTCGCCGCCACGGGCCTGCTGGTGGACGAAGAATCGCTGCGGCACGACGAGATGCAGATCCTCCTTGGCCCGCGTCATGGCGACATACAGCAGCCGCCGTTCCTCCTCGATCTCGGCCGAGCTGCCGGTGCCGAGGTCGGAGGGAATGCAGCCATCGACCGCGTTGAGGACGAAGACCTGCGTCCATTCCTGTCCCTTGGCGGAATGGATGGTCGAGAGGATGAGATAGTCTTCGTCGAGCAAAGGCACGCCGGATTCGTCGGATGTCGCGTCCGGCGGATCGAGCGTCAGTTCCGTCAGAAAGCGTTCGCGCGAGGGATAGCCGGCGGCGATCTGCTCGAGCTGCGCGATGTCGAGCAGCCGCGTCGCGGCATCTTCGTGCCGGCGCTCGAGATGCGGTTCGTACCAGGCCCTGATGGTCGCGAGTTCACCCGGCCAGCCGAGCTGGCGGCCGCGCAGCGCGCCCATGAGCGTGGTGAATCCGAGCCAATCCTCGCCGGCCCGCGCCGGCGGGGCGAAGGCGAGGAGCGCCGCCAGCGGATCGGCGGCGCCGGCAGCGGCATCGAGCGCCTTGCCGGCTGTGGTCGGTCCGATGCCCTGCATCAGTTGCACGACACGGAACCCGGCGACGCGGTCGCGTGGATTCTCGGCAAAGCGCAACACAGCGAGCAGGTCCTTCACATGGGCAGCATCGAGGAACTTGAGACCCCCGAACTTCACGAAAGGAATGTTGCGCCGGGTCAGCTCCACCTCGAGCGGACCGCTATGATGCGAGGCGCGGAAGAGGACGGCCTGCGCCTTCAGCGCCACGCCTTCCTCGCGCTTCTCCAGTATGCGTTCGACGACATAGCGCGCCTGATCGGTCTCGTCGCGCACGGCCACCAGCGCCGGCGCTTCCCCGGCCGTCTTCTCGGTCCACAGATCCTTGGTGAAGCGCTCGCTCGCCAGAGCGATGACACCGTTCGCCGCGGCAAGGATTGGCGCCGTCGAGCGATAGTTGCGCGCGAGCGTGACGACATCGGCCGGCGGACTGAACCGGCCTGGGAAATCGAGGATGTTGCGGATGTCGGCGGCACGGAAGGAATAGATCGACTGCGCATCGTCACCGACCACGGTCAGCCCGTCGCCGGAGGGCTTCAGTGCGTGCAGGATCGAAGCCTGCAGCCGGTTGGTGTCCTGGTATTCGTCGACGAGGACATGATCGAAACGCTCCGCAATCGCAGCCCGCACCTGCTGCTCGGCCATCGCTGAAGCGAAATAGAGCAGCAGGTCGTCGTAATCGAGCACACCTTGCTTCTGCTTGGCCTCGACATAAGCGGCGAACAGGCGGCGAAGGTCGTCCTTCCACATCGCGCACCAGGGGAAGACTTCGATCAGTGCGGCGTCGAGCGTCGTCTCGGCATTCACGACGCGCGAATAGATCGCGAGGCAGGTGCCCTTCTGCGGAAATCGGCTCTCCTTCCGCGAAAGGCCGAGCTCGTGGCGGACGAGGTTCATCAGGTCGGCCGAATCTTCGCGGTCATGGATGGTGAAGGCAGGGTCGAGGCCGAGCCACGCGGCGTGCTCGCGCAGCAGGCGTGCGCCGATGGCATGGAATGTTCCCGACCAGAGGATGGCGCGGGTCAGCGCCTCAGCCTTGTCGCCGAGCGTCGCGGCGGCGATCCGTTCGACGCGTCGGTTCATCTCGCCGGCGGCGCGGCGCGAGAAGGTGAGCAGCAGGATGCGGCCGGGATCGGCGCCATGACGGATGAGATGGGCGACGCGGTGGGCAAGCGTGTTGGTCTTGCCCGAGCCTGCGCCGGCAATGATCAGGAGAGGTCCCCGCGCCGGCGTCGTGACGCCATGTTCGACGGCGCGGCGCTGGTCGTCATTGAGCCGTGCGAGCGGGTCGGCGCTGATGGCGCTCATGGCGGCAATTCCTTAGCGAATCAGGCGGTCGGGCCCGCAGGGACTGCAGCACGTTTCCCGTTTTGTTCGCAATGTCGGCGGCGGCTCGGTCACCTCGGCCCCTCCGACGCGACGATATTTGGGACGCCGACTGAGCAGTTGCAGCGAAACCGTCTCGGCGCGCAACGATGGCATTGGCAGCAAAATTGCTGCAATGCGTTGAACTTCCGGCCTTGCCGTGCCAACATTCCCGCGGGGCCCGCGGCAGTGCAGCATCGGATACCGCGGTGCGAGATGGCTAGAGGATCGCTGATGACCAGTTCGAAGATCGTTCCCGTTATTCTTGCTGGTGGTTCGGGGACGCGGCTTTGGCCCATTTCCCGCGACAGCCTGCCGAAGCAGTTCCTCGGCCTCGGTGCCGCCAGGACGTTCTATCAGGAGACGTTGCTGCGCCTGCCGGAGTCCGGCGCCGACGTCGCCAGCCCGATCGTCGTGACCAGCGACGACTTCCGCTTCTTCGCCCGCCGCCAGGCAGCCGAGGTCGGCATCGATGCCACCGTCGTGCTCGAGCCGGCGCGCCGCGACTCCGCCGCCGCCATGATCGTCGCCGCCCGGATCGCGCAGCAGCGTTACGGCGAAAACTGCCTGGTCCTGGCGCTCGCCGCCGACCATCTGGTTCCCGACGCCGCAACGTTCCGCCGCGCCTGCCTGACGGCGGCCAGCGTCGCCGAGGAAGGCTATATCGTCACCTTCGGCATCACGCCGACCGAGCCGCGCACCAGCTATGGCTATATCAAGCCGGGCGCGCCGCTCGGCGTGCCGGGCGGATTCAAGGTCGAGCGCTTCGTCGAGAAGCCCGATCGCGCCACGGCCGAAGGCTATCTCGCCGAGGGCTATCTCTGGAATTCCGGCAATTTCATCTTCCCGGCGGCGCTCATGATCGCCGAGGCCGAGAAATTCGAGCCCGAGATCGCAGCGGGCGCCCAGGCGGCCGTGGCCGGCGCGACCGAGGATCTCGGCTTCATCCGCCTCAACAAGGCGGCCTTCCTCGCGACGCCTGCCAAGTCGATCGATTATGCCGTGCTGGAGCGCACCGACCGCGCCGCCGTCATCGAGGGCCGCTTCGCCTGGTCCGACATCGGCAGCTGGGACGCGGTGCGCGAACTCGGCACGCCGACCGAAGAGGGCAATGTCACCTTCGGCCCGGTTTCGCTGCTCGACAGCCGTAACGCCTTCGTCCACTCGGAAGGCCCGCTCGTCACCGGTATCGGCCTCGACGGCTTCACCGTGATCGCGTCGGACGACGCGATCCTGGTCATGCCGACCGACCGCAGCCAGGACGTCAAGCACCTCGTCGCCGGCCTCAAGAAGGAAAAGCGCAACGAGGCCAACGAGCACATCAAGATCCATCGTCCCTGGGGCACCTATGAGACGATCTGCCGGGGCACGCGCTTCCATGTGAAGAAGATCGTGGTCGATCCCGGCGCGATCCTGTCGCTCCAGAAGCATCACCACCGCGCCGAGCATTGGGTGATCGTCAAGGGCACCGCCGAGGTCACGCTCGGCGAGAAGGTCTACACAGTGAACGAGAACGAATCGACCTATCTGCCGATCGGCTCGATCCACCGCGTCGCCAATCCGGGGAAGATCCCGCTCGAACTGATCGAAGTGCAGACCGGCTCCTATCTCGGCGAGGACGACATCGTCCGCCTCGAGGATAAGTACGCCCGCGTCTGATCCTGCGGATGGAATGAAGAAGGGCGTCGGAGCGATCCGGCGCCCTTTGTCGTTCGGGAGCTCAGTCCTCGAGCCGCGCGATGAGGCTTGACGTATCCCAGCGCTTGCCACCCATCGCCTGGACATCGGCATAGAACTGGTCGACGAGCGCCGTCACCGGGAGCTTCGCGCCGTTGCGGCGCGCCTCATCGAGGCAGATGCCGAGGTCCTTGCGCATCCAGTCGACGGCGAAGCCGAAGTCGAACGAGCCGGCATTCATCGTCTTGTAGCGGTTTTCCATCTGCCAGGACTGCGCCGCGCCCTTCGAAATCACCTCGATCACCGCCTCGACATCGAGGCCCGACCGCTTGCCGAAATGCAGCGCCTCGGCAAGGCCCTGCACGACGCCGGCGATGCAGATCTGGTTCATCATCTTGGCCAACTGGCCCGAGCCGGTCGGCCCGAGCAGGCGGCAGGCGCGGGCATAGGCGGCGATCACCGGCTCGGCCTTGTCATAGTCCGCCGCCTCGCCGCCGCACATCACAGTGAGCTTGCCGTTCTCGGCGCCGGCCTGGCCGCCCGACACCGGGGCGTCGACAAAGCCGAAACCCCGCTCCGCCGCTGCCGCGAACAGTTCACGCGCGACATCGGCCGAAGCCGTTGTGTGGTCGACGAAGACGGTGCCTTCAGCCATCGCCGCGAAGGCGCCGTCGTCGCCTGTGGTTACCGCGCGGAGATCGTCGTCATTGCCGACGCAGGCGAAGACGATGTCCTGTCCTTCGGCAGCCGCCGCAGGCGTTGGCGCCAGCCTGCCGCCATGCGCCGCCACGAAGGCCTCCGCCTTCGCCGCGGTGCGGTTATAGACCGTCACGGCATGGCCGGCCGCGGCGAGATGCCGGGCCATCGGAAAGCCCATCACACCGAGGCCGAGAAACGCCACCTTCGCCATCGCGAAACTCCTGCTGCGAACATATCCGGCGGAGGGTAGCCGCTGGACGGCGCATGTTCTAGGCTCTCCGCCCAACCAGAGACGGGAGGAACGCTGCATGACGCTCGACCCGCCGCTCGCCGTATCGAGCTGGAGCCTCCATCGCGCGCTCGGCCGCTCCTGGCCGAACCGGCCAGACCGCGACATCGTGCCGTCAGCCGAGCCGACTTGGGGTGATGGCGAGATCACGCTGTTCGAATTTCCCGGCGTGGTTGCCTCTCTCGGTATCCACAGGATCGAGATCTGCTCGTTTCATGTCGAAAGCCGCGATCCAGCCTATCTCGCGGCGCTGAGGGCCGCGATCGAGAAGGCCGGCGTGACGCTGCAGAGCCTCCTGATCGAGTATGGCGATCCGTCCGACCCCGTGACGGCGGCGCGCGACCTCGACTGGATGGAGCGCTGGATCGATGCCGCGGCGTTGCTCGGTGCCGAGAAGGCCAGGGTCATCGCCGGCAAGGCAAAGCCGACGCCGCAGGCACTGGCGCTCTCGGCCGAGGGGCTGAACCGGCTCGGCCGCCATGGAGCCGCGCGAGGGGTCGCCATCGTGACTGAGAACTGGTTCGACCTTCTGGCGACGCCGGCCGATGTCGAGGCGCTGTTTTCACGCCTCGACGGCTCCGTCGGCCTCAACGGCGATTTCGGCAATTGGAGCGGACCGTCGAAATATGACGATCTCCGCGCGATCTTCCCGCGCGCCGTCTGCTGCCATGCGAAGGGTGATTTCTCCTCCGGCGCGCTCGATACGGAGGATTACGGCGCCTGCCTCGAAGCTGCGGCCGCGGCCGGTTTCCGCGGCCCGTATACGCTCATCTATGACGGCCCTGATGATGACGAACTGCGCCATCTCGCCATCGAGCGCGACTTCATCCGCGACTATTTCGCCGCCTGAGCCGGTGCGCGCATCGCTGGCGGCTTGGCCGCGACCGGCGGCTCATGCTCGAAGGCATAGTCGGCGAGAAGTGCGATCGCCTTGGCGAACACCGCTTCCTCGTGCCGCGTCTTCTCGGCCGTCTGCCGCGCCTCAGCCGCGCGGCGATCGAGCGCCGCGCCGATGAAATCCGTGCCGTTCCTGCGGCGGAAGCGGCGGGCCATGGCCTCGGCCCGCTTGGCCTGCTTCTCGAGCTTCGCGACGGCGGCGGCGATCTCGGCCTTCTGCTTCACCAGCGTATCGCGGATCGCGGCGACGAGATCGACCTGCTCGAAGGGGATGTCGCTTTCGAGAACCGAGGCGACGAGCTGCTGGATATGGTCCATCGCCCGGGCTGCGATCGTCTCGGCATCGACCTCGCCTTCATAGCCGGTCGCGTCATAGGCCGCCCGGCGCTCGGGATCGGACAGGACCGCATGGGCATGGGCGAGCGCGTGAAAGGCTTCGGCGCTGCCGCCGGCATCGGGATGAGCCGACCGCGCGCGCTTCCGATAGGCCTTGTCGATCTCGCCGGCGGAGGCTTCGCGCGCGACCGACAGTTCGTCATAGAGGCTCTTCTTGTCGATCACGCCGCCATCATCCCCAAAGGCGTTCCTCATGCCGCGTGATCGGACCGGTGTCCAGCCGCGCGGCACGAAGAGCGGCCTCAGAACAGTCCGCCGCCCTGCGTATCGCCGACGCCAGCCGGCGGAACAGGCCCCCCGTCCTGACCATCGCTGAACAGCGGCTCACGCTGGATCTGCGGATAGCCATTGGCGCGATAGCCGGGGTCCTCCTCCGGCGGCGCGAGGGTACCGGCGCCGCTTTCCGGGTCGCCGTAACGGGCATATTGATTGACCGGATGCGTGCTGCCCGTCGTCTCGGCGGAATCGACGAGGCCGCCCGGCTGCGGCGGACCCGGATCCGAGATCGCGCCCGTCTGCGGCTGCCCCTCGCCGGCGGCAGCCTGTTGCGGCGCTGCGCCATCGCCGATCGTCTGCGGCGGCGCCGTTTCGGCCTGGAAGCGGGCCGGATCACGGAAGGAATAGTCGCCCGGAAGATTCGCAACGGCAACGCCCTGATGCGCCTCGACCATGAAGCGGTTCCAGATCTCGGCCGGCAGCGAACCGCCGGTCATGCGCTTGGTCGGCTTGTAGTCGTCGTTGCCGAGCCAGACGCCGGCGGTCAGGTTGGCGGTGTAGCCGACGAACCAGGCATCGCGCGAATCATTGGTGGTGCCGGTCTTGCCGGCGGCGGGCCAGCCGGCGATCGCGGCCTTGCGGCCGGTGCCGCGTGACAGCGTGTCCGAGAGCATCGTGTTCATCATGCCGACATTGGTCGGATCGATGACCTGCACCGCCTCGGTCTTCGGCCGCTGATACAGCACCTTGCCATCGACGCTCTTCACCGCGGTGATGACGTAAGGCGGCACGGCATAGCCGCCATTGGCGAACGGGGCATAGGCGTCGGTGAGCTCGAGCAGATTGACCTCGGAGGTCCCGAGGGCGATCGAGGGATTGGGCTGCAGGTCGGACTTGATGCCGAGGCGATGCGCTGTGGCGACGACGCCCGCCGGGCCGACCTCGTTGGCGAGCTCCACCGCGACTGTGTTGATCGAGAGCGCCAGAGCCGTCTGCAGCGTCACCGGGCCGCGATAGGTCTTCTCGTAGTTCTTCGGCTCCCATTTGCCGATCCGGATCGGCTGGTCGACCCGGACCGTCTCGGGAACGAGGCCGAATTCGAGCGCCGTCAGATACACGAAGGGCTTGAAGGCCGAGCCCGGCTGGCGCTTCGCCTCGACGGCGCGGTTGAACTGGCTCTTCTGGTAGTCGCGCCCGCCGACCATAGCCCTGACGGCGCCGGTCCCATCGACCGCGACCAGCGCACCCTGGCTGACGCCGAACTTCGTGCCGCTCTTGTCGAGCGTCTCGCTGATGGCGCGACCAGCGGCATCCTGCAGGTGCTCGTCGACCGTGGTCTCGACGATGACGTCCTGGTCGAGCGCGCCGACGACGTCGGGCACGAGATCGGCGACCCAGTCGGCGACATAAAGGGCCCCACCGCCGGCGCCTGCGCTTTGCGGCGCAATGGTCACGGCGGCGGCCTGCTTCTGCTGCGCGGCGGTGATGAAGCCCTCTTCCTGCATCGCGGCGAGGACGAGATCGGCCCGGTCGTTGGCCGCTTTCGGGTCGCTGGTGGGCGCATAGCGGGAGGGCGCCTTCAACAGCGCGGCGAGGATGGCCGCTTCCTTGAGCGAGATGTCGCGCGCCGACTTCCCGAAATAGCGACGCGACGCGGCATCGACGCCATAGGCGCCGGCGCCGAGATAGACGCGGTTGAGATAGGCTTCGAGAATCTGGCTCTTCGAGTATTTCATCTCGAGCCAGACGGCCATCATCGCTTCCTGCAGCTTGCGCTTGAAGGTGCGCTCGGGCTTCAGGAAGAGGTTCTTCGCGAGCTGCTGCGTCAGCGTCGAGCCGCCCTGGACCACCGTTCCGGCGCGGGCATTGACATAGGCGGCGCGGGCAAGGCCGAGCGGATCGACGCCGAAATGGCTGTAGAAGCGACGATCCTCGATGGCGACGACGGCCTGCGGCAGATAGGCCGGCAATTCGTCGATGCGCACGAACTCGCCGCCCGTATCGCCGCGATTGGCGATCAGCGTACCGTCATTGGCGAGGATCTTGATATTCGGCGGCCGCTTCGGCAGCACCGACCAGTCGGTCGACGACGGCAGCTGGCTGGCGAAATAAGCCACGCCTCCGACGAGCGCGATCGAGCCCCAGACGGCGAGGATGATGCCCCATTTGATGGTCGATCGGAACAGACGGAAAATGCCGAAGCCGCTCTGCCTGCGCTTCTCGCGCGCCTCGCGGCGGCGGTCCGAGGCGGAACCGCTGCCTCCCTTGCCGCGGCGACCGCGTGACCTCTCCCCGTCCCTGCCCAAATCGATGAACTCCGCGTCCTCGATCGCATCGTCGTCGTGCCGGCTACGCCACGCGCCGGAGGCCCGGCCGAACGCCGCCCGATCGTCCTCGCCGAGGCCGATATCGAGATCGTCGTCCGATCGTTCGCGCGGCCTGTCCAAGACAGGTTCGATGCGATCACGGCGCGGAGGTGGTCTCGCCATGCTGGCTGCGGGTCCTTGTCGCTTCGGGGTCTGGCTTTCTCGCCTTCCGCCTGATGCCCGCCGAATGCGGCGATTTCACGGGATCGCTTCGCAGTTGCATCGAGATTGGACAGAGCTTGTCGCCAAGATGTTAAGATCTTGCTTCCCATGGCGCGAGAACGGCAGCCGGCCACGGATGAGCCCCGGCGGTGCCGCGAGACGAAGAATGGACAAGCGTGATTGCGGGGCGACGCGGCCTTTCCTTTCGCCCGCTGCGAGGCCATGTTCCCAGCCTCTTTGACAAGGATCGTCGTCGTTGCTGCCCGGTCGCACCGTTTCAGTCCTGCTGCCGCTGGCCGTGCAAGGACCCTATACCTACAGCGTCCCGCCGGGCCTCGAGCTGGCGCCGGGCGATATCGTCCGCGTGCCGCTCGGGCCGCGCGAGATGATCGGCGCGGTCTGGGACGAACCGCCGGACGGCTCGGTCGGCCATAATCGGCTGCGCCCCGTGACGGACCGTTACGACGCCCCACCGCTCGGCGAGACGCTCCGCCGCTTCGTCGACTGGGTCGCGCATTACACGATGACGCCGCGCGGCATGATCCTGCGCATGGTGCTGCGGGCGCCGGACGCGCTGATGCCGGAAAAGGCGATCGCGGCGCTGCGATTCTCCGGCCAGGCACCGGAGCGGCCGACGCCCGGCCGCAGCCGCCTCATCGAGCAGATGGGCGACGGTGCAGCCTGGCCCAAGGCCGGCCTCGCCGCAGCAACCGGCGTTTCGCCCGCCGTCATCGCCGGCCTCCTCGCCCAGGGTGTGCTCGTCGAGACGACCCTCGCGCCGCCGGCGCCTGCGATGCCCGACGCCGATCACGCGCCGCCGGCGCTCGGCCCGGGCCAGGACGAGACCGCCGCGATGCTCCGCGCGATGGTCGATGCCGACGCCTTTGCCGTGGCGCTTCTCGACGGCGTCACCGGCTCGGGCAAGACCGAAGTCTATTTCGAGGCCGTCGCCGAAACACTGCGGTGTGGGCGGCAGGCGCTGATCCTCCTGCCCGAGATCGCGCTCACAGGCGATTTCCTCGATCGCTTCGCCCGCCGCTTCGGTGCGCGGCCGGCCGAATGGCATTCGGAACTGCCGCCGCGCGGCCGCGAGCGCGTCTGGCGCGGGGTTGCCGACGGCTCGGTTCGTGCCGTGGTCGGCGCACGATCGGCCTTGTTCCTGCCGTTCCGCGAACTCGGCCTCGTCGTCGTCGATGAAGAGCATGACGGCGCCTACAAGCAGGACGAAGGCGTCACCTACCACGCGCGCGACATGGCGGTGGTGCGCGGCAGCATCGGCGCCTTCCCGGTCATCCTCGCCTCGGCGACCCCCTCGATCGAAAGCCGCGTCAATGCCGACCAGGGCCGCTATCGCAGGCTGAAGCTGCCGGCCCGCTTTGCGAGCGCCCGCCTGCCCGAGATCCGGCCCATCGACCTTCGCGCCGATCCGCCCGAGAAGGGCAGTTTCCTCTCGCCGGTCCTCCTTGCGGCGATCACCGAGACGATCGCCGGCGGGCAGCAGGCGCTGCTCTTTCTCAACCGGCGCGGTTATGCGCCGCTGACGCTCTGCCGCAGCTGCGGCCATCGCTTCCAATGTCCCAACTGCTCGAGCTGGCTGGTCGAACATCGCTTCCGCGGCCAGCTCGTCTGCCACCATTGCGGCCACAGCGAGCGGCGCCCGGACCGCTGCCCGATCTGCGACGCCGAGGACAGCCTCGTCGCCTGCGGGCCCGGCGTCGAGCGCATCGCGGAGGAAGTGGCGACGCGTTTTCCGGAGGCGCGCCGGATCGTGCTCTCCAGCGACATCCTCGGCGGGGTGAAACAAATGCGCGCCGAGCTCGAGGCGATCCGCACCGGCGCGGTCGACATCGTCATCGGCACGCAGTTGGTCGCCAAGGGCCACAACTTCCCCGGCCTTGCCCTCGTCGGCGTCGTCGATGCCGATCTCGGCCTCGCGCAGGGCGATCCGCGCGCGGCGGAGCGCACCTATCAGCTGCTGGCCCAAGTCACCGGCCGCGCCGGGCGGGCCGGCGGCGACAGCCGCGCCTTCCTGCAGACCTATGCGCCCGACCATCCGGTGCTCGCGGCGATCGCCTCGGGCGACGGCGAGGCCTTCTATGCCCGAGAGATCGAGGCGCGGCGGGTCGCCGGCCTGCCGCCGTTCGGCCGCCTCGCCGGCATCGTGATCTCGGCGGCTGACCGGGCCGCGGCCTATGGCCACGCGACGGCACTGCGCCGCGCTGCGCCGCCCGAGGATGTCGCGATGGTGCTCGGCCCGTCGGAAGCGCCGCTCGCGGTGCTCAGAGGCCGTCACCGCTTCCGCCTGCTGGTGCGGGCGCCGCGCAGCTTCGACCTGCAGGGCTTCATCGCCGGTTGGCTCGCCGCAGCCCCGCCGCCACGCGGCAGCGTCCGCGTCCAGATCGACATCGACCCCCAGAGCTTTCTCTAGGCCGTCAGCGACAGGGCGCAGCAATGCCCGCCTTGCGATCTGGCGCCGGGCGGGTTAGCCCATGTCCTGTTGAAATGCAGCCTGCCGGCATTCCCCGATACAGGCACCGTGCAAGGAAGAACGCTCCCATGGCAGCGAAGAAGGTCATTTACGATACCGACCCCGGCGTCGACGACGCGATGGCGCTCATCTTTCTCGACGCAGCGCCCGACGTCGAGCTGGTCGGCATCACCACGGTGCTCGGCAATCACCGCATCGATACGACCACGCGGAATGCCCTGTTCCTGAAGGACTACTTCAACATCGCCGCCCCGGTCGCCAAGGGCGCGGGCAAGCCGCTGGTGCTCGAGGAGCGCGATCCGCCGACCTATGTCCATGGCAGCAACGGCCTCGGCGACATCCCCCTGCCCGACATCATTCGTTCGACGCCGCATGAGCTGCCGGCCCATCGCTTCATCATCGAGACGGTCCGGGCCAATCCGCACGAGATCTCGATCGTCGCGGTCGGCCGCATGACCAATCTCGCGCTGGCGCTGCGCGAGGATCCCGAGATCGCCTCCCTGGTGAAGGAGATCGTGATCATGGGTGGCGCCTTCGGCTATCGCGGCCATTCGGGCAATGTCACGCCGGTGGCCGAGGCGAACATCATCGGCGATCCGCATGCCGCCGACGAGATCTTCGCCGCATCCTGGCCCATCGTCGTCGTCGGGCTCGACGTGACGCAGGAAGCCGTGATGAGCACGGCCTATCTCGAGCGGCTGCGCGACGCGGCCGGGCGCACCGGCCAGTTCATCTGGGACGTCTCCCGCTTCTACGAGAACTTCTATCGCTCCTCGACCCAGTTCGACGGCGTCCCGGTGCATGACAGCTCTGCGGTCGGCTATCTGCTCGATCCGTCGCTGTTCACGACCCGCGGCGGCCCGATCCGCGTCGTCACCGAGGGCATCGCCATCGGTCAGACGATCCAGGCGGCGAACACCCGCAGCTATCCGCCGGGCAATGCCTGGGAGGGCCGGCCGGACCATCAGATCTGCATCGAGGGCGACGCGGAACGCTTCCTGACGCTCTATTTCGACACCATCGTCGCCGCTTCGCGGCGCGCCGGCTGAGGATCGCCTGGGGATGACGGACGGCCGACAGGACATGCTTCTCTGCACCTCGATTCCGCCCCGCTTCGGCGGCGACGACGAGGCGCGACAGCTTTCCCGCGCCGGCCTCACCATCGCCGACGCCGTCGCCTCGTTCGAGGCGTCGGGTTTCCGCGTCGTCTCGGTCAATCGCCAGGGGGAGGCCGCGGGTATTCGCGGCTTCCCGACGGTCGAGATCCGCGAAGTGCCGCCGGGCGGCTTGTTCCCGAACAAATATGGGCCGAATTTCGGCCAGATTCTTGAGCAATTCGGCACCGATCCGGGCGCGGTCGTGAATGCCGACATCTATATGGTGAAGAGCGACGTCGCCGAGGTGCTGCAGACGCGGCCGGGCACGGTGCTGATCGCGCGACGGCTCGATGTCGCCACCGCCGCCACCGGCGTGGTCGGCACCTATAATCGCGGCATCGACGGCATCTTCTTCTCAGGCGGCGCGCTCGCCGAACTCGCCGACGACGCCGATATCGGCGCCTTCCAGATGGGCGCGCCCTATTGGGACATCCTGCTGCCGGCAGCCGCCTCGCTGCACCATCCGGTCGAATTCATTGCAGCGCCCTTCCTGCTGCACGAGGTGCATCCGGCGCGCTGGAACAGCACCGACTACAAGATGCTGCGCGAGCGGGCGGTCAATGTCATGATCGCCCATGCCCGCCGCTACAAGGCGGTGCGCCCGCGCGCGGCGGCCTTCCTCGCCGGGCTCGAAAGCTTCATCGGCGGGCCGTTCGAGCCCTCGACCGAGAAGAAGATCAAGGACAGCGCCGTCTTCATGAATCTCTGGCTTGCCAAGATCGAGCAGAGCCCGAGCAAGCTGGTGGCGGTCGACTATAACGACCCGACCATCAACCGCTTCATCGCGCAGCTCTTCGGCCATACCGCCGAGGCGTTGTCGATCGCGAAATGGCTCGACGCCCGCGAGGATGACGGCACGCAGTCGCTGTTCGGCAAGATCCACCGCTTCGTCAAGCTGATGCTCCGGACGCGGCGGGCGCAGAAGAAGGTCGCGCGGGTCCGCAAGGTGTTCCCGAACTGATCAGGCCGCGATGGCGGGCCGCCGCGGCCTGCCGCCGACGACCGTCGTCGCAGCGGCGCCCGTCGCGACGCCGGCGGCGAGGCAGTGTTCGAGATCGCTGCCGGAGAGTCGCGCCGCGAGGAAGCCGGCAAGAAAGGCATCGCCCGCACCGGTGGTGTCGACGACCTCCACCGGCGGCGGCTCGGCCTTGAGGCGGACATGGGCGTTGGCGACCTCCGCCCCCGCGGCGCCGCGCTTCACCGCGACGAGGCCGTAGCGCTCGGTGAGAAAGCGGATCTGAGTCAACGGGTCGGATGAGCCGGCAAGAAAGGCGGCCTCGTCCTCGTTCGGGAACAGGATCGTCGCGTCGCGCGTCCAGCCGAGGAAATTGTCGCGCCCGACCTCGTCGAGAAAGCCGACCGAGGCCGGATCGACCGTCACCGCGATGCCGCGCGAGCGGGCGACCGCCATCAACGACATCACCGCGGCGCGCGGGCCGGGTGTGAACAGCGCATAGCCGGAGACATGCACGAGATCGAGGCCGGCGAGCAGCGAGACTGGCAGGTCCTCGATCGACAGGCTGTCATTGGCGCCGCGATCGGTCAGGAACGACCGCTGGCCCCCCTCGGAGATCAGCGCGATCAGCATGCCGGTGCCGCGCTCGGGATCGACGCCAAGCCGCGGCGTCACGCCCGCTTCCACGAGCGCACGCGCCTGTTCGGCCGCATCGCGCTGTCCGACCTTGCCGACGAGGGCGACGGGGATGCCGAGATGGGCGAGCCAGGCCGCCTGGTTGCAGGCCGAGCCGCCGGGATAGAGGCCGATGCGGGCGCGACGGTCGGAACCGGGCACGATCGGCCCTTCCGGCTGGACGATGACATCGGTCATCACATCGCCGATCACGAGGACGCGGGGCGGCGGCAGCGGGGCTTCGGCGGGGGACGCGGACATGGCGGACGGATCGAATCGCAACGGAGGACTTGCTTCCGCCCTTCTATAATGCGAATCGCCCGGCTGGTTATGCTTGATCCGGGCGGCGCATGGTCCCATGTCAGCCAACCGCTCCTGCGTCCCTGTCCGCCCTTGCCGAGGCCTGCGTCGATGACCGTCGATCTCCTGAGTGCCGAAAACGCGTTCCTCACGACCTGGACGACACCGTTCGGCCTGCCGCCTTTCGCCGCGATCGCGCCGGAGCATTATCGCCCGGCCTTCGAGGCGGCGATCGCCGCGCACCGGAGCGAGATCGACGCGATCACCGCCAATCCCGAGGCGCCCACCTTCGCCAACACGATCGAGGCGATGGAACGCGCCGGCCGGCTGCTGGACCGCGTTGCCTCGGTCTTCTTCAACCTGACCAGCGCCGATACCAGCGATGCGCTCGAAGCGATCGAGATGGAGGTGGCGCCGGTGCTGTCGCGCCATCGTAGCGCGATCTCGCTGAACGAAGCGCTGTTCGCCCGCATCGACGCGGTGGCGAAGGCCGTCGCGGCCGCGGATGACCGCTGCGGTCTCGATGCCGAGCAGCAGCGGGTGCTCGAGCGTTATCACACCGGCTTCCGCCGCGCCGGGGCGGGCCTGCCGGCCGAGACCAAGGCGCGGCTTTCCGCCATTTCGGAGCGGTTGGCGACGCTCGGCACCACATTCGGCCAGAACGTTCTCGCCGACGAGAAGGGCTGGACGTTGGAGCTCGGCAGCGACGATCTCGCCGGGCTGCCGGACTTCCTGATTGCCTCGGCCGCCCAGGCGGCGCGCGATCGCGGCCTCGAAGGCCGCCATCTCATCACGCTCTCGCGCTCGTCGATCGAGCCGTTCCTGCAGTTTTCCGCCCGGCGCGACCTGCGCGAGAAGGCGTTCGCAGCCTGGACCGCACGCGGCGAGGCCGGCAAGACCGACAACCGCGCCATCATCGCCGAAACGATCGCGCTACGCGCCGAGCAGGCGCGGCTGATCGGCTTTCAGAGCTTTGCCCACTTCCGGCTCGACGATTCCATGGCCAAGACGCCGGAAGCCGCGATGGCGCTGCTGCAATCGGTCTGGGCGCCGGCGCGCACCCGCGCGATCGAGGAGCGGGAAGCGCTGCAGGCGCTGGTCAACGCCGAGGGCGGCAATTTCACGCTCGCCGCTTCGGACTGGCGCTATTATTCCGAGCGGCGGCGCAAGGCCGAGTTCGACTTGGACGAGGCCGGCCTCAAGCCCTATCTGCAGCTCGACAAGGTCATCGAGGCCGCCTTCGATACCGCGACGCGGCTGTTCGGCCTCCGCTTCGCCGAGCGCAGCGACATCGCCGCCTATCACCCTGACGTGCGCGTCTTCGAGGTGACGGACGCCCTCGGCGCGCCGGTCGGCCTCTTCCTCGGCGACTATTTCGCCCGGCCCTCGAAGCGCAGCGGCGCCTGGATGAGCGACTATCGCGGCCAGGAGCGGCTGAATGGCGATATCAGGCCTGTTATCGTCAATGTGATGAACTTCGCGAGAGGGTCCGACGGCGCACCGACGCTGCTCTCCTATGACGACGCGCGGACCCTGTTCCACGAATTCGGCCATGGCCTGCATGGGCTCCTGTCCGACGTGACCTATCCCTCGATCGCCGGCACCAGCGTCGCGCGCGATTTCGTCGAGTTTCCCTCGCAGCTCTATGAACACTGGTTCGAGCGGCCCGAGATCCTCGAACGCTTCGCCGTGCATTACCGCACCGGCGAGGCGATGCCGGCCGAACTGATCGAACGCCTCAAGGCGAGCCGCAGCTTCAACCAGGGCTTCGCGACGGTCGAATATGTCGCCTCGGCGCTGGTCGATCTGAAGCTGCACCTCCTCGCCGATGGCTCGGGGCTCGACCCGACCGTCTTCGAGAAGGCCGTGCTGGACGAGATCGGCATGCCCGAGGCAATGGTGATGCGCCACCGTACGCCGCACTTTCAGCATGTCTTCGCCGGCGACGGCTATTCCTCGGCCTATTACAGCTATCTGTGGTCGGAGACGCTCGACGCCGACGGCTTCGATGCCTTCGAGGAAGCCGGCGACATCTTCGCGCCCGACGTCGCGGCGCGGCTCAAAGAGTTCGTCTATTCAGCAGGCAACCGCCGCACGCCCGATGAGGCCTATCGCGCCTTCCGCGGCCGCGATCCCGATCCGTCCGCGCTGCTCAGGAAGCGTGGGCTGATGGACACCGCCGTCTGACCATCCCATAAGACCAGAAGCAAGAAGAGGATATCATCATGGCAACTGCCAAGCCCGCCCCGACTAAGGCCGATCTCTCGGCCGTCGAACTGAAGATGCTGGCCCGCGTCGCCCGCCCCGGCCCCTATGTCGGCCTCGACGGCAAGGCCGTGCAGCGCCTGATCGAGCTCGGCCTCGTCAAGACCCGCGTCGCCGGCTACCAGCTTACCGACGAAGGGTTTGCGCTGCTCCGGGCGGAATGACTTCGGGCTGACACAATCGACTTTGGCCTGCCGGTCGCGCTCGATGCGGCAGGCTGGAAGGTCCCGACGGGCGAAGACGACTACAGCGTCCAGCTTCGGGCCAGGAACCGAGAAGTCCTCATGACAGGACGGTGTCCAACACGAAGGTGTCGGGCGCGGAGCGTGCTGTCGATTGTTGCAAAGCTTGAAACCAGTGTTTGCATCGCTCCACCGACCATATGAAGCTCGCGGCAACCTTATTGAGGATGACGCAAGATGGTCGAATTCAATCGCATGACGATCGCCGCGGCCGCCGCGGTAATTTCCGACTTTCGTTCGCACAGCGAAATGGAATTGCTAGAGGTGCAATGGGGAGTATACGGCCGCTGCAACTCGTCGAGCAAACCTGGCCGAGCCGCAGCATTGGCCAATATCGCGATCGAGGAAGATATTCAGGTATTGACCGAACGAGGCCAGATCAGTCTCGCCCGCTCAGTCGTTGAAACAGCTATTGGTGCTCCACCTCACAAGCGGAACACACCGCAGTGGATCAAATTGATAGCCGGACTTCGGTTCGATGGCTTCGAGGTCATAGGGCTCGATCCAGACGACAGAACCGATGAGAATACCGATCACGCTCGCCTTGCCCGAATGCTCCCAAGTGACATTCCACACCTAGACTTCCGAGAGGCACAAAGTGAAGTAGAACTTCTGCTTCAGCGCCATAGATTCAGTGTTCCACTGGGCCACCTCCGCCGTGCGATCGACGCGTTTCAGCACGGAAATTGGTCATCTTCAAACGGCGAACTCCGCAACTTCTTCGAGGGGTACCTCAGCGAAATCGCCGATCGGCTTGGATACGAAGGAGGCGGTGATGCAAGAGGCAGAAGAGACTTCCTAGGCAGCGGTAGCAACCCCCCATTCCTGTTCGCTGACTACAACGAATGGCATGCTAATAACCAGAAGCCGCAGTATATCCAAGGTCTCTTGAGCAGGATGCATCCCCATGGCGGGCATCCTGGCCTCTCGGAAGAGGAAGATGCCACCTTCCGATTACAGATCACCTTGATTACTGCTCGATTGTTCCTTCGGCGTTTCGATCTGCGAAATTGATCACACTCTCACGGCAATAAAAGGAAAGGCCCTCACACGTCGAGATTGACGACGTTGAGCGCGTTGTCCTGGATGAATTCGCGGCGGGGTTCGACGTCGTCGCCCATGAGCTTGGTGAAAAGGTCGTCGGCGGCGTCGGCTTCCTTGACGCGGACCTGCAGCAGCGAGCGGACATTCGGGTCGAGCGTCGTTTCCCAGAGCTGGCTCGCATTCATCTCGCCGAGGCCCTTGTAGCGCTGCATGGTGATGCCCTTGCGGCCGGCGGCGAAGACGGCGTCGAGAAGCGAGCGCGGCCCGAAGATCGGCGTCGCCAGGTCCTTGCGGCGATAGGTCGACGGGCGCTGGAACACTTCGCGCATCTTCGCCGAGAGGCTGTCGAGCTTGCGCGCATCGGCGCTGTCGATCAGCGCCGCGTCGATCATCGCCGCCTCGCGCACGCCGCGCACCTCGCGTTCGAACAGATAGCCGCCGTCGCGGCCGAGCGTGCCGGTCCAGCCCTGCTCGGTCTCGTCCGAGATCGAATCGAGCCGCGCGGCGACTGTCTTGACGGCGGCGAGCGCTGCCTCGGGATCGTTCATGACGGCGCTCGACAGCGCGCCGGCGATCGTGGCCTGCTCGACCAAGCGGCGGTCATAGCGGGTGTGCAGACCGTCGATGATGTGCCTGATCTGACGCGCATCGTTGACGATCGATGCGAGATCGGCGCCGGCACGCACCTCGCCATTCTCGAGATGCAGCGCGGCGTCGTCGACGCCCTGGTCGATCAGGTAATCCTCGAAGGCGCGCTCGTTCTTCAGATACTGCTCCGAGCGCCCCTTGGTGACCTTGTAGAGCGGCGGCTGGGCGATGAAGATGTGGCCACGCTCGATCAGCTCCGGCATCTGGCGGAAGAAGAAAGTGAGCAACAGGGTCCGGATATGGGCGCCGTCGACATCGGCGTCCGTCATGATGATGATCTTGTGATAGCGCAGCTTGTCCGGCGCGAACTCATCCTTGCCGATCGAGGTGCCCAAAGCGATGATCAGCATGCCGATCTGCTCGGACGACAGCATCTTGTCGAAACGCGCGCGCTCGACATTGAGGATCTTGCCGCGCAGCGGCAAAACGGCCTGGTTCTCGCGGTTGCGGCCCTGCTTGGCCGAGCCACCTGCCGAGTCGCCCTCGACGATGAAGATTTCGGATTTCGACGGATCGCGCTCCTGGCAATCGGCGAGTTTGCCGGGCAGCGACGCGATGTCGAGTGCACCCTTGCGGCGCGTCAGCTCGCGCGCCTTGCGCGCCGCCTCGCGCGCCGTCGCCGCCTCGACCACCTTGGCAAGAATCTGCTTCGATTCGCCCGGATGCTCCTCGAACCACATGCCGAGGAGGTCGTTGACCAAGCTCTCCACCACGGGGCGAACCTCGGAGGAGACCAGCTTGTCCTTGGTCTGGGAGGAGAATTTCGGATCGGGAACCTTGACCGAGAGAACCGCCGTCAGGCCCTCGCGGCAATCATCGCCGGTCAGCGACACCTTCTCGCGCTTCGAGATGCCCTCGCGGTCGGCATAGCCGGTCACCTGGCGCGTCAGCGCGGCGCGGAAGCCGGCAAGATGCGTGCCGCCATCGCGCTGGGGGATGTTGTTGGTGAAGCAGAGCACGTTCTCGTGGTAGCTGTCGTTCCACCACATCGCGACTTCGACGGTGATGCCGTCGCGCTCGGCTGAAAGCCCGATGGGCGCCGGCAGCAGCGGATGCTTGGCACGGTCGAGATAACGCACGAAGGCCTCGAGACCGCCGTCATAGATCAGCTCTTCGCGGCGCGGCTCGACGCCGCGGCGATCGGTCAGGACAATGCGGACGCCCGAATTGAGGAAGGCGAGCTCGCGCAGCCGGTGTTCCAGCGTATCGAAATCGAACTCGACCTTGGTGAAGGTCTCGGTCGAGGGCAGGAAGGTGATCTCGCTGCCGCTGCGGCCTTCGTTGACGCCCGAGACGATCTGCGACTCGTAGGTGCCGATCACGCGCAGCGGCGCATCGGCATTGCCATGCGTGAAGCTCATCTCGTGGATCTTGCCGCCACGGCGGATCTTCAGCTTCAGCCAGGACGACAGCGCGTTGACGACCGAGACGCCGACGCCGTGCAGACCGCCCGAGACCTTGTAGGAATTCTGGTCGAACTTACCGCCGGCATGCAGCTGGGTCATGATGACCTCGGCCGCGGAAATGCCTTCGCCGGTGTGGATATCGGTCGGAATGCCGCGCCCGTTGTCGGTCACCGTGCAGGACCCGTCGGGGTTCAGCGTGACGCTGACGAGATCGGCGTGACCGGCGAGCGCCTCGTCGATGGCGTTGTCGACGACCTCATAGACCATGTGGTGCAGGCCCGAACCGTCGTCGGTGTCGCCGATATACATTCCGGGGCGCTTGCGAACGGCATCCAAGCCCTTGAGCACCTTGATGGAATCGGCGCCGTAAGCTTCCGAGGCATTGTCGCGGGCGATATCGGACATTCAGTCTTTCCTGGGTGGTCTCGCGATGCGCGCGCGGGGTACGCGCGCGACCATCGAATCGTAAGGCTAATCTATTGCTTCTTCTTCGGAATTGCACCTTTTGCCTATCCCTGAAACACGGCGCGAAGGTGGCGACGACGGCGGCTCCGATCAGCGCTTGCACGAGAGGAACGCGCAGCCGATGGTCGGCGTTTCAGGGTCCAGGCCGACGGCGAGACGATGAGCCACGACATGATGCACTGGATCGACCAGTTCCTGGCCAGCTACGGGCTGATCGTCGTCTATCTCGGCGTCATCATCGAGGGCGACAGCGTCCTGCTGGCGGCGGGATTTCTCGCCCATCAGGGGGTGCTGCATCCTTTCGGCGTGTTTCTCGCCGCCTTCGCCGGCTCGCTGACCGGCGACCAGATCCTCTACTATGTCGGCCGCTATGCGCGGGACTCGCGCTTCGTGAAGCGCCAGTCGTCGCGGCCGGCCTTTGTCCGCGTACTCGACCTCATCAACCGCCGCCGCGTGCTGTTCATCCTGTCGTTCCGTTTCATCTACGGCGTCAGGACGATCAGCCCGATCGCGATCGGCATCGCGGGCGTGCCGCCGCTGCTCTACACCGCCCTCAACATCGTCGCCGCGGCCACCTGGGCGGCGCTGATCACGACGATCGGCTATGTCTTCGGCCAGTTGATCGAAACCTATGCCGGACGCCTGCACGGGCTCGAGCACAAGCTGCTGATCGCGCTCGCCATCGGCGTGGTCTCGCTGGTGATCCTGCATCTCGCCCGTGGTGAGCTGATGAAGCGCCAGGGCCGACCGGCCGAGCCGAAGGACCAACGCCCGCCGACCTAATTCGGCTCGGGTGTCTGGTGGCGCTGCTTCGGCGTCTTGAGTCCGGACCAGCTCGCATTGATCTCGGCGCCGATCAGCACCACCAACGCCGTGAACCAGAGCCACAGCAGCAGGATCACAGGCCCGCCGAGCGAGCCATAGGTGGCGTCGTAGACCGCGATGCGCGTCACGTAGAACGAGAACAGCGAACAGCCGGGCAGCCAGATCAGCGTCGCCGCGATCGCGCCCGGCATCATGCGCCGCGCCCGCCGCCAGGGGCCGCCGGGCTTTCGATGCGGCACGACGAAATAGATGGCCGAGATCGAAAGAAAGGCGATCAGTGCGAGGATCGGCCAGCGGATGAGCAGCAGCGTCGCGGTGTTGGCGTTCGGCGTGTGCAGCAGCGCCAGCGCGACGGGGACGGCCGCAATGACGGAGAGCGTCAGGACGGCGAAGATCACGGCGCCGACAGTCAGTGCCAGCGAAATGCCGATCGAGACGAAGATGTTGCGATCGTCGCGGACCTCATAGGCGAAATTGACGCCGCTCATCAGCGCGGCGACCCCGGCGCGCGACGACCACAGCGCGATCGCAAGGCCGATGAACAGGCCCGCATTCAGCTGGGCCGGGCCCTTGAGCGCGAGACCCGTCAGGAAATCGAGCACGATCGGCCGCGCCTCGTCGGGCAGGATCGAGGCGATCTGCGCGGCATGCTTGGTGACATTGCCGAGATCGAACAGCAGGCCATAGAGCGATATGAAGATCGCCAGCGCCGGGAAAACGGCAAGAAAGCCATAGAACGCAACGCCGGCCGCGATCAGCGCGTCGTCATGGGCGATGAAGCGCGCAAAGACATCAGCCACGACCTTCCAGGCCGTGACGTGGACCGGTCGACGGGAGCGCGTCGAAACCGGCGGCGCTGCGGGCGCCGCATCGACGCCGCCGCCATCTCCCGTTTCAACCCGCATCACCGCCATCCAGCTACCCCCAGCTCAACCGCCATGATCCTAGCAGAATGCTGCGATCAGGCGACAGGCTGCGGCTCAGCGTCGCCCGAGCACGAAGCCGAACAGGGCCGCTGCCACGGCGACCGCCGCGAGCGCAACCAGCGGCTGCTCGGAGGCGCCATTGGCGATCCGCCGGACTACGGCGCCCGACGCCGTGGTCGCGTCGCGCGCCTTGGCCTCCGCCTCGTCGGCGAGGTCGTGAAACACGTTGCGGACCGTCTCGCCGTTGTGGCGCGCGGCGCGTGCCGCCTCGGACGTCGCCGCCCGCGCGGCCCGTCGCGCTTCCGACGACACGGCGCTCGCTGCAGCGCCGATCCGGTCGGCGGCCTCGCGCAGATCGCCGGCGTCGATATTGCTGGAATGTGCCATCACATGCTCCCGATGAATGTTCGGGAACTCAACGCGCGGCCGGTTGATTGGTTCACTTGGGTCGACCGTCCTCAGCCGGCGCCAAGCGCCCTCACGGCGCCATCGCGACGCGATTGCGCCCGAGGCGCTTCGCGGCATAGAGAGCGCTGTCGGCGCGGGCGTAGAGGGCCGAAAAGCTGCGGTCGCTCGGCGCGCGGCTGGCGACACCGAGGCTGATGCGGACATCGATCGCGCGGATGCCGGTGACGACCGGCGCAAGCTCGATCGTCGCGCGCAGCCGTTCCGCAATGGCCGCGACGACCTCCGGCTCGGTGCCTGGCAACAGGCAGGCGAATTCCTCGCCGCCGATCCGCGCGACATGGTCTCGTTCGCGCAGCGCACCACCGAGGCGGGCCGCGACCTGCGCCAGAACCGTGTCGCCGACGGCATGGCCATGCTCATCGTTGATCCGCTTGAAGAAATCGATGTCGATCATCACGAGGGCCATCGGATCGCCCTGGACGAAGGCCTGCTCGGCGGCCGCCTCGAAACTGCGACGATTGGCAAGACCGGTCAGCGGATCCTGGCCGGCCAGCCGGCGGAGATCCGCTTCGATCGTCTGCTGCGCGGTCACGTCGTGAAACAGCCAGATGCGGCCGCTGCGGCCATCGCCGAGCACCGGATGACTGTCGACCTGCAGCACGCGATCGCCGAGCTGCCACAAGAGCGTCGCGGCATAATCGAGCTCAGTCCCGAACGCCCGATAATTCGCCGCGAGTTCGGCCGCATTGCTGCAGCGCTCGCGCAATCGCCGCATCGCATCCGCGAGGCGCGCAGCATCGACGATGCCGGAGGCGAGACCGAGCAGCGCCGCGGCGCGCTCGTTGACCTGCGGCGCGCGACCGGAACCGTCGATGACGACGATGCCGAGCGGCACGCTCTCGAAGAGGTCATGAAAACGGGCCTCGACCTGCCGCATCAGCAGGCTGCGCGCCGCCAGCGCTTCGCCCGCGGCGGCCGAGACCAGTTCGAACGCTTCGGCCCGCTCGGCCGTCCAGTCGGGCCGCTCGGCATGCCAGAGCAGGATCAGCGCCGCAGCATCGCCGGCGACACGCGGGGGAAGGGCGACGAGCGCGGCGCGTGCCGGTTGACCAGTCGCGAGCGTCACGGAGGGCGGCAGACCGAGATGGGCGGGCGAGGAAGGACTGGCCGACGGCCCCGCGGTCGTCGACGGCCAGAGGAAGCCCGGCGGCACGAAGCCGGGATCGGCCGCAACGGGGATTGCAACGCCATCGCTGCCGATCGAGACGGCGATCACATGGTCGGCGCCGGCGCCGAGACGCCCCAGTCGCAACAGGCTGGCGAGCCCGTCGCGGCGGGCTGCCGCTCGTCCGAACCCTTCACTCTCGGCCACGATTGCTCTCCGCCCTCAGTCGATCTGCAGCGCCAACTGCTCGATCACTGCATCCGGCCCCGTCAGATGGGGCAGATGCCCCTCGGCGTCGATCAGCGCAAAGGTCGAGCCGGCGATGGCGTCGTGCAGCCAGAGTGCCGCCGCATGCGGCACGGCCGCATCGCGCTTCGATTGGATGATGTGTGTCGGCGCCGTCAATTGAGCAACGAGGGCGCGCATGTCGGATTGGAAGATCATCCGCGCCATCTCGAGCGCGATGTCCGGCCGCATCTGGAACAACGTGCGCGAGAACTCGCGAATGGCGCCGACATCGGCGACGCCGACGACGGTCGGCGCGAAGCCGGCGCCCCAGGCCTGGAAATTGTTGGCCATGGCGGCGAAGAGCCCGTCGAGCGCCGCCTGCTCGAAGCCACCGTGATAATCGGCATCGTTGCGATAGCGGGCCGAGGCACCGATCATCACGAGCTTGCCGAAGACGCTTGGCCGCGCGATGGCGGCGGCGGCGCCGATCATGCCGCTTACGGAATGCCCGATATAGATCGCGCCGCCGAGATCGAGCTCATCGACAATCGCCAGCAGGTCGTCGGCATAGCCGAAGATCGAACCGTGCCGGCGCGGGTCGAACGACGCGGCTCCATCCGGTCCTGCGCCGGCGAGATCGAATGACACCGTCCGGAAGCGCGCATCGAGCCACGGCCGTATTGCGTCGAAGGATGTCTGGTCGGTGCCGAACCCATGCGAGAGGACCACCGAACGGGTACCTCGTCCGCTGACGCGTCCGCGCCGCGCCTCGAAAACCGACATCAAGTCCTCCGATGCTGCGCCTCCCCCCAATCGCTTATAGAGCAGCACGGCGTAGTGCGAGTGACTTCGCTACAACCTGATGACGAATTCGCGAGCGGAGCGGGACCTCGGCCGCTTTGGAGAATCAGGCGGGCGGCGGGTCGCTCTCGCCCGGCACGAGTTCCATCGGCCAGATCTCCTGGACGAGACCGACGGGGTGGTTGTCGCTGAAGGCGGGCATGCTGGCGAGCAGGCCCTCGGCGAGGCGACGACCGAGATCGAACAGCGAAAAGCGGAAACAGGTCAGCGCCGGCGACAGGAAACGCGACTGCGGCGACTGGCGAAAGCCGATGATGGCCATGTCTCGCCCCGGCACGAGGCCGAGTTCATGCAGGCGGCGATAAATGCCGATGGCCATGATCTCGTTGACGAGGACGACGGCCGTCGGCCGGTCATCGAGCGCGAGCAGCCGGTCGACGACCCGGTAGCCGCCCTCCTCGTTGGTCTGGTCGGCACGGACCAGCAGCGCCGGATCATAGGCGATGCCGTTTCTGGCGAGCGCCGCCCGGTAGGCGTCGGCAAAGACATAGCCGAGATTGACCTCCGAGGGCGGGTTGACGATGCCGATCCGGCGATGGCCACGGGCGGCGAGACGGTTGACCGCCTGCGTCGCGGCCGCTTCGAAATCGAGATCGATCCAGGGATGCGTGCCGCCGGAGAGACTGCGACCAAGCGCCATGAAGGGGACGTCGCGCTCGATCAGGTAGTCGATCCGCCGATCGTAGCGCTGCGTCTGCGAGATGAACAATCCATCGACGAAGCGGCGCGAAACAACGCGGCGGACGTGGTCGAGAGGATCCTGCTCGGCCGGGCAGAGCAGCACGACGAGATCGAGATGGTGCGGAGCAAACACCCGCTGCACGCCGTCATAGATCGTCGTGAAGAAGGTGTCGCCATGCTCGCTGGTCTCGCTGTTGGTCTCGACGATGAAGCCGATGGCGTTGGTGGTCCCCTGCCGAAGGCTGCGTCCCGACTGGTTGGGGACGTAACCGAGTTCGGCCGCCGCCTCGAAGACGCGCCGCCGCGTCTCGGCATTGACGTCCGAGCGCCCGTTCAGCGCCCGCGACACCGTGCCGATCGAGATACCGAGATGCTTCGCCAGGTCGCGAATGCTCACGCGGATGAATCCCCCTGCTGGACCAGCCGCGCCGGGAACCGGAGCGGCCCCGCGGGCGCGGCCGCGCCCCGAAATCGGGACGTCGCGCCCCGCACCCCATTGGTCGGGCACAACGTCGCTCTTGACAAGGGGGAGAGGCTGATGTGTTCTTGTAAACGTTTACGGCGTCCTCGCGCTGCACCGAAAACGTTTGCAGCGCACCATCGAGATGCCGCGGGGAGGAGACCCGAGAATGCAGCGTGCCGCTTTGATCGGTTGCGGAGCCATGAGTCGTGCGTGGTTCGAGGCCGCGAAGACGATCGATGGTCTCGAGATCGTCGGCGTCGCCGATATCGATGCGGAACGGGCCAAGGCGCGTGCTGCCGAATTCGGCCTCGACGGCGTCGTGGTCGCGACCAGCATCGAAGAACTGCTCGACAAGACGGCACCGGATGTCGTCTTCGACGTCGTCGTTCCCGGCGCCCGCCACCATGTCGTCTCGGCCGCGCTCGCTGCCGGCTGCCACGTGCTCTCGGAAAAGCCGATGGCGGGCTCGCTCGACGAGGCGCGCGACCTCGTCGCCCGCGCCCGCGCCGCCAACCGGCTGCATGTCGTGATCCAGAACCGCCGCTATCTCGAGGCGCCGCGCCGCATCCGCCGCGTCATTGCCTCGGGCGCGATCGGCGCGGTGACCAGCATTCATTGCGATTTCTTCCTCGGGCCGCATTTCGGCGGCTTCCGCGAGGAGATGGAGCATGTCCTGCTGCTCGACATGGCGATCCATACCTTCGACGCCGCGCGCTTCCTCGCCGGCCAGCAGCCCGAGGGCGTTTATTGTCGCGAGTGGGAGCCGGCCAACAGCTGGTACCACCAGGGTTCGTCGGCGGTCGCGATCTTCGAATTCGGCGACGGCGTCATCTTCAACTATCGCGGCTCGTGGTGTGCCGAGGGACTCGGCACAAGCTGGGAGAGCGCGTGGCGCATCGTCGGCACCAAGGGCACGCTGACCTGGGACGGCCATGACGATATCCGCGCCCAAATCTCCACCGGCGTGAGCAACGGTCTTTTTGCCGAGGTGGCCGCAGTCGAGATCCCTCCCCTCGATCCGTCCGACCGAACGGGCGGCCACCTCGGCCTCGTCCAGGATTTCATAGCGGCGACGCGCGGCGGCCCGGAGCCGGAGACCGTCGGCCACCAGAATATCCGCAGCCTCGCCATGGTGTTCGGTGCCATCGAGAGCGCCACCTCCGGCAGCCGCGTCGACATCCGCATCTAGCGGCCGACGCTGCCCCGAATGGGGTGGCGACGGCCGGTGACGTTTCCATAAGGAGCAGTCGGTGACCAATCCCCTTCTCGACATCCGCATCGGCACCATGATCAAGGGCAACGCGCCCGATCCGGCGGCCTATGTGCGCGAGATCCTGCCGCTCGGTTTCGAGTCGATCGAGCCCTTCTTCTGGCAGACCATCGGCGGCAAGGACATTCCCAAGCTCGCCGCCGAGCTCAAGGAGGCGATCGGCGACCATGACGTCGTCATCGACACGCTCGGCATGTTCGGCAACCCGCTCGAGGACGGCGATCTTGATCGCCAGACGCTCGAGGGCTGGAAGACGCTGATCGACAACGCCCATCTCTTCGGCGCCAAGACGATCGCAGGCTTCACCGGGCGCGTCCGCGGCAAGCCGATCGAGGACAGCCTCCCGCGCTACAAGGCGGTGTGGAGCGAGCTTGCCAAGCGTGCCGCCGACAAGGGCGTGCGCCTCGCCTTCGAGAATTGCGCGATGGACGGCAACTGGGCGACCGGCGACTGGAACATCGCCCACAATCCCGACGCCTGGGAACTCATCTTCAACGAGACGCCGGACGACAATATCGGGCTCGAATGGGAGCCCTGCCATCAGATGGTCTATCTGATCGATCCGATCCCTCAGATCCGCAAATGGGCGCCGAAGTTCTTCCACATCCATGGCAAGGACGCGACCATCCGCTGGGACGTGATCCGCGAGAGCGGCGTGTTCGGCAAGCATCCCTTCGTGCAGATGCGTTCGCCGGGCTTCGGCGACAGCGACTGGACGCGCGTCATCAGCGAACTGCGCCTCGCCGGCTATCGCGGCACGATCGACATCGAAGGCTGGCACGACCCGGTCTACCGCAATGCGCTCGAAATGACCGGGCAGGTGCGCTCGCTCAACTATCTGAAGGACGCACGCGGCGGCGCCGCCTTCGTTCCCGACCCCAAGTGATCGCATTCCCCGGCCAACGCGGCCGGTGATGAGCGCGCTGCCTCGAGCGGCGCGCTCGATGCCCAGGAGGAGGCATCGAGCTCTCTTAGTGAAACTCCGGAGGAGAAAACATGTCAAAGACAGCCATGCTGCTGGCCGGCGCGATCGGGCTCCTGGGCTCGACCGTCCTCGCCTCAGCCGAAGATGTGACGCTCGACGTCTGGACGATCGACCGCGAGTCGGACCCAGGCTACATGTATGTGATGGCGCAGGAGTTCCAGAAGCTCCATCCCGACATCAAGTTCAACATCAAGCATGTCGAGTTCGCCGATTGGGCGAACGACATCACCCGCGCGGTCGCGACCGGGACGGCGCCTGATGTCGCCTATGTCGACAATCCGAACACGCCGTTCCTGTCCTCGAAGGGCGCGCTGCTGGACATCACGCCCTATCTCAAGGATTCGAAGATCGTCGACACGACCAAGATCTTCCCGGGCCCGCTCTCGACCGTCACCTGGAAGGACGGGATCTACGGCCTGCCGCGCGGTTCGAACACGATCGCGCTCTACTACAACAAGGACATGTTCAAGGCCGCCGGCCTCGATCCCAACAAGCCGCCGCAGACCTGGGCCGAGCTCTATGAGACGGCGAAGAAGCTGACGGACCCGGCGAAGAACGTCTACGGCCTCGCCTTCTCCGCGAATGCGAACGAGGAGGGAACCTTCCAGTTCCTGCCTTGGATCCAGTCGACCGGCGGGAATTTCGACAAGGTCAATGGCGAGGGTGCCGTCAAGGCGCTCGAGCTCTGGCAGAAGATCATCGACGAGAAGCTCGCCTCGCCGGACACGCTGATCCGCGGCCAGTACGACTCGTTCGCGACCTTCAACGCCGGCAACGCCGCCATGGCCATTTCCGGGCCGTGGGAACTGCCGCGCATGACCAAGGATGCGAAGTTCGACGTCGGCGTCACGCTGCTGCCGATCGAGAAGGATGGCGACAAGCGCGCCTCGGCGCTCGGCGAAGGCAACAACGTGATCTTCGCCAAGACGAAGCATCCGAAGGAAGCCTTCATGTATCTCGAATACATGTACTCGCAGATGCCGCGCGTCTGGAACGAGTTCGGCTTCGTCCCGTCCTATCCGGTCGAGGTCAAGGATCCGAAGTGGCCGGCTGAATATGCCGTCTTCATCGAGTCGATGAAGTATGCCCAGGCCCGCGGCCCGTCGCCGGATTGGGCGAAGATCTCCAAGGCGATCTCGACCGCGATCCAGCAGGCGCTGACCCATCAGGCCGACGCCCAGACCGCGCTCAACACGGCGCAGGCGACGATCGACGGCATCGTCAAGAAGTAAGGCGAGCGGCCCCCGGCAAGATCTGCCGGGGGCCGTTTTCCGTCCCGTCCGGCCGCTGCGCGCCTAGCCCGGCCCCTTTCGATCTCATATGGTCTCCCGGAGATAGCGCCCATGTCGGCCCTCTTCCGCACTCTGCGCGACGGCCAGGGCTTCGACACCCTGCTCGCTCTGCTTGCGCTCGCCTATCTCCTGGTGTTCTCGGCCTTTCCGCTCGTCTACAACATCCTGATGTCGTTCCAGGAAGTGGACATGTTCAGTCTCGCTTCGCTGGTCCGGCCGTTCGTCGGCCTCGCCAACTACAAGGCGCTGTTCGCCTCGCCGGACTTCTGGCCGGTGATCTGGAACACGGTCGTCTTCGTCGGCCTCTGCATCATCTTCCAGCTCGCGATCGGCTTCGGCCTCGCCCTGTTCTTCCAGCAGGAGTTCCCCGGCGGCAGCTATCTGCGCGGCCTGTTCCTCGCGGCCTGGATCATGCCGGCGCTCGTCGCTGGCGCCGTCTGGAAATGGATCTTCGCCGGCGATTTCGGCGTGCTCAACTATCTGCTGCAGTCGGCGGGCCTGATCAACGACAAGGTCTTCTGGCTCTCCAATCCGCAGATCTCGCTCTATTCGGTGATCATCGCCAATATCTGGCTCGGCATTCCCTTCAACATGATCCTGCTCTCGGTCGGCCTCGTCGGCATCCCGAAGGACATGTACGAGGCGGCCGCCCTCGACGGCGCCAATGCCTGGCAGCGCTTCTGGCACATGACGCTGCCGATGATGCGCTCGACGATCGGCGCGGTCGTCTCCCTCGGCATCATCTTCACCTTGCAGCAGTTCGACCTGTTCGCCTCGCTGACCCAGGGCGGCCCGGCCAACGCCTCGAACGTCGCGCAATACTGGTCATGGCAGCTGTCGTTCCAGATCTACGACATCGCCTCCGGCAGCGCGGTCTCCTGCCTCATGCTCGGCTTCGTCATCATCGTCGCCGTCATCTATGTCCGCTCCACCCGCCACGAACACCGGGCCTGAGGCACGATCATGAAGCGCTACCTGCTGCTCGCCCTCGCGATCCTGTTCCTGGCGATCTACCTGTTCCCGCTCTACTGGATGTACCTGACGGCGTTCAAACCCTCGACGGAGACCTTCGTCTATCCGCCGACCTTCTGGCCCGGCGACCCGCAGTTCAACTTCGTCGATGTCTTCATCGGCAAGAAGATGGGCAGCTATCTCTGGAACTCGCTGCTCATCGCGATGGGCACCACCGCGATCGCCGCCGTCTTCGGAACGGGCTGCGCCTATGCGCTGTCGCGCGTCCGCAGCCTCGGCATGGACATCGTGCTGTTCCTGATCCTGATGATGCAGGTGCTGCCATCCTCGCTGATGGCGACGCCGATCTTCGTCCTGTTCAACCAGGTCGGCCTGATCGCGACCCCGCGCCTCGCCGTCATCCTCGCCCAGGCGGCCAAGGTGCTGCCGCTCTATATCGTGCTCACCCGCACGTCGTTCATGCAGATCCCCAAGGAACTCGAGGAAGCGGCCCGCGTCGACGGCGCCACGCGCCTTGGAGCCTTCCTGCGCATTGCGGTGCCACTCGCCCGCAACGGCATTCTCGTCACCTCGGTGCTGATCTTCCTGCAGTCGTTCGGCGAATATGTCTATTCGCGCTCGATGATCTCGGAGGAATCGCTGCAGACCGCCACTGTCGGCCTGATGAACTTCATGGGACCGAACACGACGGACTGGAACGGCATCATGACCTATTCGGTCATCTATGTGACGCCGATCCTGCTCGTGTTCGTGCTGTTGCAGCGGCGGATCGTCAGCGGGCTCACGGCTGGGGCGCTGAAGTGAACGATCGGCCGGCATCCGGGATCAGGTGGGTCTCGATGCTGCCGACCGGCAGGCCGAGGCGGTAGATCGTTCCGCGGCTCAGCAGGGCGCCGCTGGCGAGGCGGGTAATCCGGTCCTCGCAATGCAGCCGCAGGGGCGACTTGCCGCGCTGCTTCAGCCAGATGTCGTAGGAGAGGCGAATGACGTCGCCATCGATCTGCAGCTTCGCCGGCGCGGCGAGGTCCTGGCGTTCGCCGACATAGCGGCCGGGGCCGGTCTTGCGGAACCGCCAGGTGCGCCGGTCGGTCTCGCCGTCGTCGAAGCGGAAGACCTGGTCGAAGACGAAGGTGCCGCCGCTCTCGCGCCCCGTGGTCCAGACGAGAAAGCCGCGGTCGAGCCCGATGGCGCGGCTGACGAGGCGGCCTCGACCGATCGCCTTGCCGTGAAAAGCGACTTCGAAGGACGTCGGCGGCGCAGGATCACCCGTGGCCGCCGAGGCTGGCGGGCCGGACAGGCAGATCGCAGCTGCCATCGCGATCATCAGCCTCCGCATCACCGGCTCCTCGCTTCATCTTGCAGCCCGCACGCGCAGGCTGAGCGACTTGAAGCCAATTTTCCGACCGATTGATGGCCACAGCGCCGCAGCCGGCAGCCGGCCGACGCTCAGGCGGCGTTGGAGGCCGTCGCGCCGCCGTTCAGCACGGCATAGAGAGCGGCCTGGTCGCTGGAGGCACGGAGCTTGGCGGCGAGACCCGGCTCGCGCAGCAGCCGCGCGATGCGGGCGAGTGCCTTCAGGTGGTCGGCACCGGCACTTTCCGGCGCCAGCAGCAGGAAGACCAGATCGACGGGCTGATCGTCGAGCGATTCGAAATCGATCGGCTTGGCGAGGCGCGCAAAAATGCCATGGATCCGCTTCAACGAACGGATCTTGCCATGGGGAATCGCGATGCCGTTGCCGACGCCGGTCGAGCCGAGCCGCTCGCGCTGCAGCAACGTGTCGAAGATCTGGCGTTCGTCGAGGCCGGTCTGGCGGGCGGCACGTTCGGCCAATTCCTGCAGGGCCTGCTTCTTGCCGTTCGCTTTCAGCGCCGGAATGATCGCGTCCGGGCTGATGAGATCGCTGAGGTCCATGACTTGGTTCAAAATGCCTCGTTCAAACCTTGGGTATGTGACCCACCTTCCCGGCGCGCGCTGGGAAGGCGCGCCGGGCAGTGGACCGATCTTATGCGGAATCAGGGAGCGACGGAATCCCCCTTGCCGGCCGCAGCCGGGTCGATCCAACCAATATTGCCGTCGCGGCGGCGATAGACCACGTTGACGCCGCCATGGCCGGCATGCCGGAAGACAACGACGGCCGCGTCGGAGAGATCCATCGCCATCACGGCACCCGACACCGACAGCGTCCGGAGCGACTTCGTTTCCTCGGCGATCACCATCGGGCTGTAGTCGGAGGCGAGTTCCTCGTCGGCCTCGGGAGTCGCGGCGAGCACGGTATAGCTCGCATCCTCGTCCGGCACGACACGGCTGTCATGGTGGTGTTCCTTGAGGCGCCGCTTGTAGCGCCGCATCTGCTTCTCGATCCGCTCGGCGGCCTGTTCGAAGGTCGGATAGATCTCATGGCCGCGCCCTTCGGCCTGCAGGTCGAGGCCGCTGTCGAGATGCAGCGCGCAGTCGACGCGATAACCGCCGCCGTCGCGCTCGAGCACGACACGGCCGGAGAACCCGCCATCGAAATATTTGCCGACGATGGCGCCGACACGGCTTTCGACATGGGTGCGATAGGCGTCGCTGATCTCGATATGCTTACCGGAAATGCGGAGAGACATGGGAGCACGTACCTTTCGACGTCGTTGCGTTCCAGGGCCCGGTTCGCAAGCGAGCCGATGCCCCGTCGGGCACGTCGCCGATTTCGGCCTCGTCCGGGCCCCATCCAACGGCCGGAGTTCATCCGGTCACGAGGCCCAATACGCCGTCCAGCGCCGCGCCCTTCTAGTGACGGCCGGTGCCAAAGTCAATGAAACCCGGCTATCCCCGCCATCATCCACTGAAGCTGGGCATCCGTCGAGGGCGGGACAAGGGCAAAGCGACCCGGAAGGCCGGCGCCGTGTCAGCGCGCCGACGAAGCCTCGGCAAGTTTTTCGCGCCGACGCTGGACCGATGACGGAATGCGCAACGCTTCCCGATACTTGGCGACCGTACGCCGCGCGATGTCGATGCCGGACTCGCGCAGCAGCTTGACCAGCGTATCGTCGCTGAGCACGTCTTCCGCGCTCTCGGCATCGATCAGGCTGCGGATTCGGTGGCGGACCGATTCGGCCGAATGCGCCTCGCCGCCCTCCGATGAGGCGATCGCCGAGGTGAAGAAATATTTGAGTTCGAAGATGCCGCGCGAGGTGGCCATGTACTTGTTGGAGGTGACGCGCGAGACGGTCGACTCGTGCATCCCGATCGCCTCGGCGACCGTCTTGAGGTTGAGCGGCCGCAGATGGCGGACGCCATGGGTCAGGAAGCCGTCCTGCTGGCGGACGATCTCGGTCGCGACCTTGAGGATCGTCTTTGCGCGCTGGTCGAGGCTCTTCACCAGCCAGTTGGCGGTCTGCAGGCAGTCAGCCAGGAAGGCACGCTCCGCGTCCTGCTTCGGCGCGCGCACGACGCTCGCCATATAGGTCTGGTTGACCAGTACGCGCGGCAGCGTCTCGGTGTTGAGCTCGATCAGCCAGCTGCCGTCCGGCGCGGCGCGCACGATGACGTCGGGAACGATCGGCTGCACCGGCGCCGAGCCGAACGACGCGCCCGGCTTCGGATCGAGCGCGCGCAGCTCCTGCAGCATGTCGGCGAGATCCTCGTCGTCACAGGCGCAGATGCGCTTCAGCGCGGCGAAATCGCGCCGCGCCGCGAGATCGAGATGATTGATCAGCGCCTGCATCGAGGGATCGAGCCGGTTGCGATCGGCCAATTGCAGAGCGAGGCATTCGGTGAGCGTGCGGGCACAGATGCCGGTCGGCTCGAAGCCCTGAAGGATGACGAGCGTCTGCTCGACCAGCGCCAGCGGAGCGCCGAGGCGCTCGGCCACGACGGCGAGATCGCCGCGGATATAGCCGGCCTCGTCGACCTCGTCGATCAGCGCATGGCCGATCAGCCGGAGCGTCGGATCGGTGACCGCGAGGCCGAGCTGGTCGGCGAGATGATCGGTGAGCGACTTCTCCTCGGCGACGAAGGCCTCGAGATTGTAGTCCTCGGCGTTGGCCTGCTGCCGCCCCGGCTGGGTCGACCAGGGATCGCCGCCGCCCGATTGCGGCATGGTCTCGCCCGCGACCTGGCCGTGATCGTCCGGAAAGACGTTGGAAAGGTCGGTGTCGAGCCGCTCGGCGATGGCATCGGGCGAGGTTTCGAGCCGCGTTTCGAGCCAGTCGGTCCTGTCCTCGCCGGCATCGGCAGCGGCGAAGCCCTCGGTTTCGATCGAGGCCTTGTCCGGTCCGACGACGACGCCGTCGCCATCATCGCGCTCGTCGCGTTCCAGCAGCGGATTGCGCTCAAGCTCGGCCTCGACATAGGAAACGAGGTCGAGATTGGACAATTGCAGCAGCTTGATCGCTTGCATCAACTGCGGCGTCATCACCAGCGACTGGGTCTGCCGGAACTCGAGCTTCGGGGAAAGCGACATTGGTACGCGGCGGCCTCAGAAACTGGTCCAACTCTTGCTTGGTACCATCTTTGGTACCGCAAGCGGAGCCGCCTTCAAAGCGTAAACTGTTCGCCAAGGTAAAGACGGCGGACCTCAGGGCTTGCCACGATGTCGCTGGGCCGGCCCTCCATCAGCACTTGGCCGGAATGGATGATATAGGCGCGGTCGATCAGCCCCAGCGTCTCGCGCACATTATGGTCGGTAATCAGCACGCCGATGCCGCGCGCCGTCAGATGGCGCACCAACGCCTGGATGTCGCCGACCGCGATCGGATCGATGCCGGCGAAGGGCTCGTCGAGCAGCATGAATGCGGGACGGCTCGCCAGCGCCCGGGCGATCTCGCAGCGCCGCCGCTCGCCGCCCGACAGCGCGATCGCTGGCGACTTGCGCAGATGCGAGATGTGGAACTCCTCCAGCAGCGAATCGAGCTCGGCCTCGCGGCGGCCGCGGTCGGGCTCCACCACCTCCAGCACGGCGCGAATGTTCTGCTCGACGGTCAGGCCACGGAAGATCGAGGTCTCCTGCGGCAGATAGCCGATGCCGAGCCGGGCACGGCGATACATCGGCAGGCCGGTGACATCGTGGCCGTCGAGCTCGATCATGCCCTGGTCGGCCTGCACGAGGCCGGTGATCATGTAGAAGATCGTCGTCTTGCCGGCGCCGTTCGGGCCGAGAAGGCCGACCGACTCGCCGCGCGCCACGGCGAGGCTCGCCGAATGCACGACCCGGCGGCGGCGATAGCTCTTGCCGAGCCCGCGCGCGACCAGCCAGCCCGGCCCGCCGGCATTCTCGGCATAGCGCGTGACCGGCATCGGCTCGGCGATCATCTCGCCATAGGAATCCTGTTCGGCGTCGTCGCCGCGCACGGGGCCTGCCACGATCAGCCGCGCTCCGACCGGCCGGCTGCGGCCGGGCTCACGGGAAAAAGAGAGCTCAATTGGTCTTCGCCGGCGCAGCGGGGGCGGGCGATCCGGGCGCGCCGGGGGTCGCGCCGGGCGTGAAGACGCCCTTGATGCGGCCACCGGGCTTCTGGTCGACGCGGGCCTTGCCGGTGACCATGTCCCAGGTCAGCTTGTCGCCGGTGATCACATTCGGGCCCTGGCTCAGCACGACATTGCCGGTGAGCGTCACCTGCTTCGAGAGCATGTCGACGACGCCGTTGTCGCCGGTGGCAGTCTGGTCGCCGGAATTGACATAAACCTTGCCGCTCGCCTCGATGCGCGTGAAGCTGCCGGCGCCCGGCATCACGTCGCTGCCCGGCGCGGGCTTGGCGCCCGGGGCGGCCTTGTCGTTCGAGGAATAGATCGCGATCTTGCCGGCCTTCAGCACGGAATCGCCCCGGGTGACGGTGACGTTGCCGGAGAAGGTCGAGACCCGCTGGCCGTTCTTTTCCTGCACGTCGAGCGCATCGGCCTCGACATTCACAGGGCCCTTCTCGTCGGACTGGAAGCCCTTGAACATTTCGCCCGTCGTTTGGGCCCGGGCGGCGGCACCGCCGAACATCAAGGGCACGGCGAGGGCGAGAGCGAAGCAGAGACGCGTGGTCGAAGAGGTCATTCGGTCACCGAGGGAGCTGCGCGTTGGCCAGGCTGGGACGATTCGGCCGGTATTGAATAGGTTACCTTTACCCCATTCAGAAACGAGATGCGCTGTCCACGATCACGCACCTCGACACCATTGGCCCTGATCTCGCTGCCTTGCGATCGGAACGACAGCGGCTTGGCAGAACTCATGGTTCCGGACTTCAGATCGATATCGGCGGATTCGAGCGCCCCCTCGATGCCGGTCGTCGTCTTGAACGTGATCGTATCGTTGAGGACGATCCGCTCGGCATCGGAATAATAGGTCCCGGTCTTGGCGAGAACGCGGGCGCTGTCGTCGTTGCCCATGCCGATCGTGGCGCCGATATTGTGCAGCGTCACGATCTTGGTGTTCTGCAACGACTGTTCGGCGCGGTCGGCCTTGAGTTCATAGGAGCGGCCGCCGCTGAGATAGCCCGAGACGTGCGGATCCTGCATCACGATCGAGTTGTGCGACACGTCGATCGAACTGGCCCCGAAGCTCGGCGGCAGGCTGGGCATGATGTAGACATAGACGACGATCAGCGCGATCGCGGCAATGCTGAGGGTGGGGAGCAGCACCTTGAGCACGCGCACGCGTGCACTGTGGCGCTGCGCCTCGCGATAGCGCGCATCGATTTCGGCGCGGGTCTGATCGAACCAGCCGTAATCATCGCCTTCTCCGACCGTTTCCGGCGTCGAACTCATGCACTCTCCATCGGCCCGGCCGCATCAAGTCCATGTATATAAGGCGTCGCTGCGACAACCGCAGCGACGTCGATCACTCGATCCTGTCACGAATGCGAGAAGATGTCCTCTTCGGGCCAGCCCGCGAGATCGAGCGCCGCCCGCGTCGGCAGGAAATCGAAGCAGGCCGCCGCAAGTTCCGTGCGCCCCTCGCGGGCCAGCATGGTCTCGAGCTTCGCCCGCAGCGCGTGCAGGTAGAGAACGTCCGAGGCGGCATAGGCGATCTGGGCGTCGCTCAGCGTCTCGGCAGCCCAATCCGAACTCTGCTGCTGCTTGGAGAGGTCGACATCGAGCAGTTCCCGGGCGAGATCCTTGAGGCCGTGCCGGTCGGTATAGGTGCGCGTCAGCCGCGAGGCGATCTTGGTGCAGAACACCGGCGCCACGGTGACGCCGAAGGTCTTCGCCAGCACCGCGACATCGAAGCGGGCAAAATGGAAGATCTTCGTCACGTTCGGGTCGGCGAGCAGGCGGACGAGGTTCGGCGCCTCGGTCTGGCCCTTGGCGATCTGCACCACGTCTGCACTGCCATCGCCCGGCGAAAGCTGGACGACGCAGAGCCGGTCGCGATGAGGATGGAGGCCGAGGGTCTCGGTATCGATCGCGACGGAACCCTGATAGCGCGAGAGATCGGGCAGGTCGCCGCGATGGAGGCGGATCGTCATGACGGGGGCAGTCCTGAGAAAAGGCGCCTCACGGCGCGAAAGCATGCTGTCTGTCCCTCTATCGAAGGCGCGGCTATTCTGCAATGACGCAGCAGGGGCGCCGCTCGCCCGGCCAGAGGGAGATGATCAGCATGGTGGAGCTTGCCGGCGCCGCGGCGCCGAAACCCGTTCGTTGGGGCATCCTGAGCACGGCTCGGATCGCGCGCCAGCGCATCGTGCCGGCGCTCCTGAAGAGCCCGTCGGCCGTCGTCGCCGCCGTCGCCTCGCGTTCGGAGGCGACCGCCCGCGCCTTTGCCGAGCCGTTCGGCATCGCGAAGGCCTATGGCAGCTACCAGGCGCTGTTCGACGACCCCGAGATCGACGTCGTCTACAACGCGCTGCCGAACCATCTCCATCTCGAGACGACGCGGGCGGCGCTGGCAGCCGGCAAGCACGTCCTGGTCGAAAAGCCGATCGGCATGAGCCGCGACGAGGCGGTTCAGCTGAAGGTGGCGGCGGGGCCGCTGCTCGTCGCCGAGGCCTTCATGATCCGCCATCACCCGCAATGGCAGCGCGTCGCCGAGATCATCGCCGAAGGCCGCATCGGCCCTGTCAGGATGGTGCAGGCCTTCTTCTCGTTCCTCAATGTCGACCCGGCCAATATCCGCAACCGGCCCGAAACGGGCGGCGGCGCGATGCTCGATATCGGCTGCTATGCCATCTGTGCCGCCCGCTTCATCTTCGGGGCCGAGCCGCTGCGCGTCCTCGCGCTGATCGACCGCGATCCGCAGATGAAGACCGACCGTGCCGACACCATCATCGCCGACTTCGGCGACGGCCGTCAGTTCTCGGCGATGCTGTCGACCCAGACCTTCCGCCACCAGCGCGTCGGCATCGTCGGCACGCTGGGCCGGATCGAGATGCCGACACCGTTCTCGGCGCCCACCGACGTGGAGTCGGCGTTCGGCATCGACGTCAAGGGGCCCGGCGAACCGCTGGAGACGATCCTGGCGCCGGCTGTCGACCAGTATCAGCTCCAGGTCGAGGCCTTCTCGCGCGCCGTCGCAGGAACCGGTCCCTGGCACTACGGCGTCGACGACGCCATCGCCAACATGGCGGTGCTCGATGCGCTCGTGCGGTCGGAACGCTCCGGCGGCTGGGAGGCCCCGTGACGCTGCTTGAACCGCTCCCGGCCACTCCCATATAGCGGAGTGCGGGAACTGATCCCGCCGGATGCCTCCATGAGGGTCCGACTGCAAGGTCGCTTGGTGGAAGGACTTTGTGATGTCACGTGTTTCAGCGTTTTCGAGCCCGCTCCTGCTTGGCTTCGACGAGATCGAGCGCGCCCTCGACAGGGTCGCGAAGGCCTCGGGCGACGGGTATCCGCCCTATAACATCGAGCGGATCGCGAAGAGCGATGCACGGGACGAATGTCTCCGGATCACGCTGGCGGTCGCGGGATTTTCCCGCGAATCGCTCGAGGTGACGGTCGAGGAGAACCAGCTCGTGATCCGCGGCCGGCAGGTCGACGACCGCGAGCGGATCTATCTCCATCGCGGCATCGCCGCGCGCCAGTTCCAGAAGACCTTCGTTCTCGCTGATGGCATCGAAATCAGTTCCGCCGAATTGAAGGATGGATTGCTCGCCATCGATCTCATGAGGCCGACACCCGAGCGGATCATCCGCAAGATCGAAATCGGGGTTCGCGACTGATCCCGACCTCGCTCATTTTGAGGAGACATTGTCATGTCTGAAGCACGTTTCGTGATGTCACCCGAACATTTCGCCGGCCTCGGCAGCGGCCAGATCGCCTTCGTGAAGTCGGTCCAGTCCGAGCAGATCCGCCAGCTCTTTCCCGATGCGCCGCAACTCGCGCCCGGCCAGACCTTCTGGGCGCTGCTCGACGCCGCAGGCGCCCCGCTGATGGTGTCCGACAGCCGCGACGCGGTCGTGATGAACGCCCGCGAGAACGATCTCGAGGCCGTCAGCCTGCATTGATGCGCAGAGGCCAGCCGGGTGACAGCCGGTTGGCCAGCCCGCAGCCCTTCCCGCGACAATACCAAGCGCCGTTTCCGAGGCTTGCGCCGCTCAGCGGACCCAGACCGTAACGGAGACCTGCGCGGCCTCGTCCAGCACGACGGGATCGGTCGGATAGAGGCCATGGCTCGCCAGCAGCCGCTCGGCCGAACCCGCAGCCCAGGCACGCGTGAACACCGGCACGCCGCCCGGCAGACGGACGGAACTGTTCCGGACGAGGTGGAAGGCGTCGAAGCCGAGGCTGAGGAAGAGATCGTTGACCCGGCGACCGCCGGGTACGGCGATCCGGCCGCCATCCGGCGCGGCCTTCTTCAGCGCCTCTCCGAGCGAGGCCTGGCCCGGATTCCACCACCAGCCGTCGTCGCGGAGTTCGATGCCGGCCGCCTGCGACGAGACGATCATCCGGTGACGTCCCGTCTGGTTCGGGAATGCAAAATGGCCGATGCGTCCCACCACCTGCAGCACAGAGCGATCGAGCTCGGCCTGGAAGCGGCGCCAGTCGGCAGCATTCCTCAACGCGTCCGGCATGCCGCCATCGGCATTGGCGATGCAATCGTCAGCAGAGACGATCGCGTGGCCATGAATTTCGTAGCGCAGCATGAACGATCTCTGTTCCGCTCACTCCGGACAGGGAAGACCTATCCGAGTTCCTGCCCTGGCGTTGCCGGGCGACCGCTACTCGATCGGATCACGCCATGATCCGAGCCATCATCACGTCCTGAGCACAGCTCCCGTCGCCTTGGCGACCTGCGCGACAAGGCGAGCCGAAACAGCGTCGATCTCCTGGTCGGTCAGCGTCCGATCGCTCGGCCGCAGCGTCACCTCGATCGCGACCGACTTCTTGTCGGCCCCGATCGCAGCCCCTTCGAAGATATCGAACACGACGGCGCCGGAGATCAATGCCTTGTCGGCGGAGACCGCGGCCCGGACGATCCGCGCCGCCTCGACGCCGCGATCGACGACGAAGGCGAAGTCGCGCGTCACCGCCTGGAACGGCTGCGCTTCCAGCGGCGGCTTGGTGCGGGTCGGCCGCGCGCGCGGCGCCGGCAGCTGATCGAGGATCAGCTCGAACCCGGCGAGCGGACCGGCGACGTCGAGCGCCTCCAGCGTCGCGGGATGGAACTCGCCGAACCAGCCGATCACCGTCTGCGGGCCGAGCTGGATCGTGCCCGAGCGCCCCGGATGGAACCAGCCGGGCGCACCGGCGACGATCTGGAATTTCTCGACCGGCGCACCGAGGGCCTCGAGCAGCGCCAGCGCATCCGCCTTGGCGTCATAGACCGAGACGGCGCGGGCCGCGTCCTGCCAGTGCCGGCCGCTGCCCTTGACGGACGCCGTTCCGCGCCGGACGCCGCTCGCGGCGATCTTCTGGTCCTCGGGCCTGATGCCGCGGAAGATCTGGCCGACCTCGAACAGCGCGACATCGCCGGTGCCGCGATCGGCATTGCGCTGCGCCGCCAGGACGAGGCCGGGCAGCAGGCTCGGCCGCATGTCGGACATGTCGGACGAAATCGGATTGGCGAGCGTGAGCGCCGGCGAGCCGCCGCCGAAGGCGCTGGCAGCGGCATGGCCGAGAAACGACCAGGTCACCGCCTCCACGAGGCCGCGCGCCGCCAGCGCGCGCTTCGCGCGGCGGGTGCGCAGCTGGATCAGCGTCAGGACCGGCCGTGTCACGTCGTCGGACTTCGGCAGCGGCGTCGCCGGGACGCGGTCGATTCCGAGAATGCGCACGACTTCCTCGACGAGATCGGCCTTGCCGCCGATATCCGGCCGCCACGAGGGGACGCTGACCGTCAGCGCCGGCGCATCGCCGGAGACATGGAAGCCAAGCGCCGTCAGGACCGAACGGATTTCCTCGACGCCGGGATCGATCCCGGCGAGGCGTTTCACTTCCGAGACCGGGAAGGCGAGTACCAGCCGCGGCTCGGGAACGGAACCGGCGAGCACCACGTCGCTCGGCGTGCCGCCGCAGAGCTCGACGATCAGCGCCGTCGCGAGATCGAGCCCCGGCAGCATGAAGGCCGGATCGACGCCACGCTCGAACCGATAGCGTGCATCGGAATTGATGCTGAGCCTGCGCCCGGTCTGGGCGATGTTGAGCGGCTCCCAGAGCGCCGACTCGACGAGCACGTCGACCGTTGCCTCGGAACAGCCCGAAGCCTCGCCGCCCATGATGCCGGCGATGGATTCGACGCCGTTGTCGTCGGCGATGACGCACATGCCCTCGTCGAGCGCATAGGTCTTGCCGTCGAGCGCGACGATGCTCTCGCCGGCGCGCGCGCGGCGAACGACGAGATCGCCCGCGACCTTGGCCGCGTCGAACACATGCAGCGGCCGGCCGCGGTCATAGGTCAGGAAATTGGTCACGTCGACCAGCGCGTTGATCGGCCTGAGGCCGACCGCCCGCAGCTTCGCCTGCAGCCACTCGGGCGAGGGGCCGTTGCGGACGCCGCGGATGAGGCGAAGGCCGAAGGCCGCGGAGAGCGCCGGCTCGTCGCCGAATTCGAACCGAACCGCGACCGGGCAGGCGCCTTCGCCCTTGACCGGCGCCACGGCACCATCCGCGAGTGTTCCAAGGCCGGCAGCGGCGAGATCGCGCGCGACGCCATGGACACCGAGACAATCGGGCCGGTTGGGGGTGATGGCGATGTCGATCACCGGATCGGCGAGCCCGGCCCAGGCGGCATAGGCCATGCCGACAGGCGCGTCGTCGGGCAGTTCGATGATGCCGTCGTGATCCTCGGAAAGTTCCAGCTCGGCAGCCGAGCACAGCATGCCATGGCTCTCGACGCCGCGGATCGTGCCGACCGAAAGGGTGATGTCCTTGCCGGGGATATAGGTCCCTGGCGGCGAGAACACACTCTTCATACCGGTGCGGGCATTGGGCGCGCCGCACACGACCTGGACCGGTGCACCGGTGCCGGTATCGACCATGCAGACCCGCAGGCGATCAGCATTGGGATGCTGAACCGCCGAGACGACATAGGCGATGGTGAAGGCGCCGAGCGCCTTCGCCTTGTCCTCGATGCCTTCGACCTCGAGCCCGACGCGGGTCAGCGCCTCGCCGATATCATCCAGCGAAGCCTCGGTCGCGAGATGCTCCTTGAGCCAGGACAGCGTGAACTTCATGGCTCGATCCTCAGGCGCTGAGACCGCCGACGAGCGTCGGCATGTCGAGGGGGCGGAAGCCGTAGTGACTGAGCCACCGGACATCGGCGTCGAAGAAGGCGCGGAGATCGGGCATCCCGTATTTCAGCATCGCGATGCGATCGATGCCCATGCCGAACGCGAAGCCCTGGTAGATGTCGGGATCGAGACCGGCGGCGCGGATGACGTTCGGATGGACCATGCCGCAGCCGAGAATCTCGAGCCAGTCGTCGCCCTCGCCGAAGCGCACCTCGTTGCCGACCCGGCGGCAGCGGATATCGACTTCCATCGACGGTTCCGTGAACGGGAAGAAGGACGGACGCATGCGCATCTCGACCTTCTCGACCTCGAAGAAAGCCCGGCAGAAGGCTTCGAGCAGCCACTTCAGATGGCCGATATGACTGGTCTGGTCGATCACCAGGCCTTCGACCTGGTGGAACATCGGCGTATGCGTCTGGTCGCTGTCCATCCGATAGGTGCGGCCGGGCGCGATGATGCGGATCGGCGGCGCCTGCCGCTCCATCGTGCGCATCTGCACCGGCGAGGTATGCGTGCGCAGCAGCAGCCGCTCGCCGTTCTCGTCCGGATTGAAGAAGAACGTGTCATGCATCTCGCGGGCGGGATGGCCGACCGGGAAGTTCAGCGCGGTGAAATTATAGTGGTCGGTCTCGATATCGGGCCCTTCGGCGACGGCGAAGCCGAGATCGCCGAAGATCGCCGTGATCTCGTCGATCACCTGGCTGACCGGATGGATGCGGCCTGTCTCGAGCGCGCCGGCGCGAAGCGGCAGCGTGACGTCGACGGCTTCGGCCTTGAGGCGAATGGCGATGCCCTCGGCCTTGAGGACGGCCTTGCGGGCGGCGAGCGCTTCTGTGATCCGGTCGCGGAGCCCGTTGAGCGCCGGGCCGGCGGTCTTGCGCTCCTCCGGCGACATGGCGCCGAGGCTCTTCAGCTGCTCGGAGACGGAACCCTTCTTGCCGAGCGCGGCGACGCGGACCGCTTCCAGCGCTCCTTCGTCCGGAGCCGCGGCGATGGCGGCGCGGAGATCGGCTTCGAGCGCGTCGAGATCGGCCATGTCATTCCTCGCTGGGGCGGCGGCGATGCCGTATCGCGTCAGCCGCCGAAGAGGCGCCGGGCGGCATGCGTCATGCCCCGCAGCCCGGCCTGTGCAGCATTGATGGGAATACCGGCGGGTCGACCCCGCCGGGCTTCGTCTTGCTAAGGACGGATCAGGCCGCCTGGGCGGTCGTTCCGAGCGCGCCCTGGGCCTGGTCGACCAGCGCCTTGAAGGCAGCCGGCTCGCTGATGGCCAGATCGGCCAGCACCTTGCGGTCGACTTCGATGCCCGCCTTGGCAAGGCCGTCGATGAAGCGGCTGTAGGTCAGGCCATCGGCGACTTCGCGGACGGCAGCGTTGATGCGCTGGATCCACAGACCGCGGAAGCTGCGCTTCTTGGCCTTGCGGTCGCGGAACGCGTACTGCGCGGCCTTGTCGACCGCCGCCTTGGCGGTGCGGATGGTGTTCTTGCGGCGGCCATAGAAGCCCTTGGCCCGCTTCAGAACCTTCTTGTGCTTGGCATGGGCGGTTACGCCCCGCTTCACTCGTGACATGGTGTTATCTCCGGTTCAGGCTCAGCCGTTCAGGAACTGCTTGACGATCTTCGCATCGGCATCCGAGAGCGTGGTGGTGCCACGCGCATTACGGATGAACTTGGCCGTGCGCTTGATCATGCCGTGCCGCTTGCCGGCCTGAGCCGTCTTCACCTTGCCGGTCGCCGTGAGCTTGAAGCGCTTCTTCGCTCCGCTCTTGGTCTTCAACTTGGGCATTTTCACATCCTCGACTTTGCGCCGACGTGAACGGCCGCCGCGCCGCGCATCTTGCAATGCACAGTGGGACGGTCCGCTTCGGCATGGAAGCATTCATGAACCGCCGCGGCATGCCCTGAGCAGCACCAATGGGTGCTCCTCGCGCCGGGCGGCTCGGAAACGGCGCGGTTATAGCGGCGATGCTTCGCCAGCACAAGCGCCAACTGGCGCCCTTTCGCCATCGCGGGCCGTCCGTCCCCCATGAGCGACGGCAGGCGGCGACCCGGCCAACCCTCCTGGAGAGGCACGGCCGGGGGGAAAGAGCGTGAGAGGCACCCGCTCAGCGAGGAGCGAGCACCATGATCATCTGGCGGCCTTCGAGCTTCGGCTCGGCCTCGACCTTGGACAATTCGGCCGTCTCGTCGCGTACGCGCTCGAGCAGCTTCATGCCGAGATGCTGGTGCGCCATCTCGCGGCCGCGGAAGCGCAGCGTCAGCTTGACCTTGTCGCCCTCCTCGAAGAAACGCTTGATGGCCTTCATCTTGACCTCGTAATCGTGGTCATCGATGGCGGGGCGCATCTTGATTTCTTTGACTTCGACGATCTTCTGCTTCTTGCGGGCCTCGTTGGCCTTCTTCTGCGTCTGATATTTGAAGCGGCCGAAATCCAGGATCTTGCAGACCGGCGGCTCCGAATTCGGCGAAATCTCGACCAGATCGAGACCGGCCTCGGAGGCCATGGCAAGTGCGTCGTCGAGCAGGGTCGGACCGATGTTCTGGCCGTCCTGGTCGATCAGCTGGACCTCGCGGATGCCGCGAATCTCGCGGTTGATGCGCGGACCATCCTTGGAAGGAAGTGGCGCTTTGAAGGGGCGGCGAATGGGGGCGGACTCCTCTAGCTATTGCAGGCAAGCGGGGCGAAGGGGAAAAACGACAGCGACCGACGCAACATTCTCCGGCAGCTTGCGCGGAGACCGTGCTCGGCCCATCGGGTCCTCCGACCCTGACTTGGGGATGAAAATCGGCCAAAAAGCCCGCAAAGTCAACCTGAACTGGACCATGGCCGAGCCTTTCCCTAGATAGGAAGCGGCCGGCTGGCCATCAAGGAGCGGATCAATGACCCTCGCCGAGACGGAGATCACAGTCGGCAGCGGCGCGGCCGCGCGGCGGATCGCGATGCTGGCACGGCCGGGGCATGGACCGGGCATCCTCTTTCTCGGCGGCTTCATGTCGGACATGCGCGGCGCGAAGGCGGAAGCGCTCGATGCTTTCGCCGCGCGCGAGGGCCGCGCCATGACCCGTTTCGACTATTCCGGCCACGGCGCTTCCGGCGGCGCCTTCAGCGAGGGCACGATCTCGCGCTGGCTCGAAGAAGCGGCCGCCGTGCTGGACCGGGCCGAAGGCGCGCCGCTCATCGTGGTCGGCTCGTCGATGGGCGGCTGGATCGCCTTGCTGCTGGCGCTCGCTGAAGCGAAGACGAGGCGCCGGCGCATTGCCGGGCTGGTTCTGCTCGCGCCGGCCGTCGACATGACGCACAGCCTGATCCTGCCGCAGATGAGCGCTGCAGCCCGCGCCACGATGGAGGAGACGGGCGCATGGCCGCTGCCGAGCGCCTATTCCGACAAGCCCTATGCGATCACCAGAGTGCTGATCGAGGATGGCGCGCAGCATCTCCTCGCCGGCAAGCCGATTGCCATCGGCGCGCCGGTCCATATCATCCAGGGCGTGCTCGACGAGGAAGTCCCATACGGGCATGCGCTCGACCTCGTCTCGCATCTCGCGGAAGACGATGTCGTGCTGACGCTGGTCAAGGATGCCGGACATCGGCTGTCGCGGCCCGAAGACCTCGCCAAGATCATCGCCGCCGTCGCGGCGATTGCCTGAGACGATTGAATTCGACCCACGGACGAAAACGAAAGGAGCGGCGAAATGGCGACCAGGGGCTTCTTCGGCAAGCGGCCGAACGAGGGCGAGAGTGACCGGCTGCCGCCGGGCCAGTATCTCACCGAGGATTTCCCCGTGCTTTCCGCAGGGCCGACCCCGCGCGTCGACCTGGAGAAATGGAGCTTCACGCTCAAGGACGGCGTCAAGCCGGTCGCGCGCTGGAGCTGGGACGAGTTCGCGAAGCTCCCGCATGTCAAACTGACGCGCGACATCCACTGCGTCACCAAATGGTCGAAGTTCAACACCGCATGGTCGGGCGTGATGATCGACGACATCCTCGCCGAAGCCGGCATCGCGGCGCCGACCGAGTTCACGCTGGCGCATTCCTTCGACGGCTACACGACCAATGTGCCGACGGACGATCTGGTCGGCGGCAAGGCGATGATCGCGACCGCCTATGAGGGCAAGCCGATCACGCCGGATCATGGTGGACCGGCGCGGCTGCTGGTGCCGCATCTCTATTTCTGGAAGTCGGCCAAATGGGTGAACGGCCTGCAGTTCACCAAGCGCGACGAAGGCGGCTTCTGGGAACTGCGCGGCTATCACATGTATGGCGATCCGTGGCGCGAGCAGCGCTTCGCCGGCGACTGAGGCACTCCCTTGGAACCCTCGCTCCTCGCCACGCCCGGCCAGCCGAAGCGCCTTCTCTGGCAGCAGGCCGTCGTCGAAACCATCACCGTGGAAACGCCCACGGTGAAGAGCTTCCGCCTGAAGCCGGAGCACTGGGACGGCTTCACCGCCGGCCAGCATGTCGATATCCGCTTGACGGCGCCGGACGGATACCAGGCCCAGCGCTCCTATTCGATCGGCTCGGCGCCCGATGAGAGCGGCATGCTGGAGCTCGTCATCGAGGAATTGCCCGAAGGCGAGGTCTCGCCCTTCTTCCATGAGGTGGTCGAGGTCGGCGACACCATCGAGATCCGCGGGCCGATCGGCGGCCATTTCGTCTGGGACAAGCCGCTCGGCGGACCGCTGCTCCTGATCGGCGGCGGGTCAGGGCTGGTGCCGCTCATGGCGATGCTGCGCCACCGCGCGAGAGTGGCGCCGGAGATTCCCGCCGCACTGATCTATTCCGCCCGGCGCTATGACGACCTGATCTGGCGCGAGGAATTGCTGCGCCGGGGCAAGGACGATCCGAATTTCCGCCTCGTCGTCACGCTGACCCGCGAATCGGCACGCGAGGGGCTGCATTTCGGGCGCATCGATGCCGCCATCATCGCCGAGGCGATCGCGGGCGCGGAGCCGGCGCATACCTATATCTGCGGCTCAACGCCCTTCGTGGCGGCGGCATCCACCCTCGTGCTCGAAGCGGGCATCCCCTTCGACAGCGTCCGCACCGAGCGCTATGGCGGCGCCGACGGCAGCATCACAGCCGGCTGAGACGGTTCACTCCGCGCCGCGCCACTCGCCGCTTTCCCAAAGCGCGGTCAGTGCCTCGCGATAGGTCGGATGGGCGAGCGTGATGCCGAGATCGCGGGCGAGGCGGCCATTGGCGACCCGCTTGTTCTCGCCATAGAAGGAGCGCGCCATCGGCGAGAGGCTCGCCGTCTCGAACGGGATATCGGGCAGCGGCGGATGGCCGGCGAGCGCGGCGGCGAAGGCGACGACATCCTGCGGCGGGGCCGGCTCGTCGTCGGTGACGTTGAAGACACCGGCCGCGCGCCGTTCGGCTGCCGCCGCGATGACGGCGGCGATATCTTCGACATGGATGCGGTTGAACACCTGTCCCGGCTTGACCAGCCGCCGCGCCGTGCCCTCGGCGAGATTGACGAAGCTGTTGCGCCCTGGGCCATAGATGCCGGCGAGGCGGAGCAGCGCGACGGGTACGCCCCTCGCCTCGCCGAGCGCGACCCAGGCGGCCTCGGCGGCGACGCGATTGAGCGAGCGGGCGGAGACGGCGCGTGGCGGCGTCGCCTCGTCGACCCAGCCGCCGCCATGATCGCCATAGACGCCGACGGTCGAGAGATAGCCGATCCAGCGAAGCTCGGGGGCGGCGGCGATGTCCTCGCCGAAGACTGCGAGCGCCGGATCGCCGGCGGCATCGGGCGCGATCGACTGCACGAGATGGGTCGCCTTCGCGATAGCGTCCCGCACCGCGGGATTCCCCGCGCTGCCGTCGAAAACCAAAGCGTCGATACCCTCGGCGCGCAGCCGTTCGGCCTTGGTCTCGCTCCGCACCGTGCCGGCGATCGCCGCGAAACGGCCGCGCGCCCGCCTTGCGAAGGCGAGCGCCGAAAAGCCGAGGCCGAAGATGAAGAGATGGTCGTCCTGCATGAAGCCTCCGGGCGGGAGCCCGGAGACTAGTCCGTCCGAAGGCGCCGCTTCAACCCTCGGAAGGCTGCTGAACGACGCCCGCCTCCCAGCCGAGGATGGCGCGCTTGCGCGTCAGGCCCCAGTGATAACCGGTGAGCGCGCCGGATTTGCCGAGGATGCGGTGGCATGGCACGACGAAGGAGATCGGGTTTCGACCGACCGCCGCGCCGACGGCGCGCGCCGCCTTCGGGTTGTTCTTCACCTTCTCGGCGATCTGCGAATAGGTCGCGGCATGGCCGAGCGGCACCTGAAGCAGCGTCTCCCAGACGCGCACCTCGAAATCGGAGCCGATGAAGACGAGGCGCAGCGGCGTATCCGGCTTCCAGCGCGAGGGCTCGAACACGCGCGACGCGTAAGGCGCGGTCGCCTCCCAGTCTTCCTCGTAAGTGGCGCAGGGGAAGCGGCGCATCATGTCGGCGAGCGCCGCCTTTTCCTCGCCCGGATCGGCGAAGGCAAGGCCTGCGAGACCGCGATCGGTGATGAGGATCAGCGCATAGCCGAAGGGCGAGGCATGGAAGCCCCATTTCATCGCGACGCCCTCGCCGCGCGCCTTGTAGGCGCCGGGGCTCATCGCCTCATGCGTGACGAAGAGATCATGCAGCCGTCCCGGCCCCGACAGGCCAACCTCGTAGCTCGTGTCGAGGATCGAGGCGTCGCCGTCGAGCAGCATGCGGGCATGATCGAGCGTGTGCGCCTGGATGAAGGCCTTCGGCGACAGGCCGCACCAGCGGGTGAACAGCTTCTGCAGCGAAAGCGGGTTCATGCCGACATGCGCCGCCAGCCGCTCGAGCGAGGGCTGCTCGCGCCAATGTTCGGTCAGGAACTCGATCGCCCGACGGATGATCTCGTAATCCTGATGCGGCGCCGGCGGGACCGGTTCGGCCTTGGCGAGGGCGGTTGCTAAGTTGAACATGGCGTCAGGTTCCAGACATTGCCCGATCCGACGATCCCGCGAACCGCGACCATCGGGCCTATGCTGCCAATCTAGGATCGCGCAACGATACACGACACCCGATTCTTGCGCCGGCTGAACGCGGACAACCGCCGCTCGGTCCGTCAGCCCTGGCGAAGGCCCTGCAGCGCCGCCTGGAAGGCGGTAGCGAAGCCTTCGCGGTCGTCCGGATTGAGGAAATTGCCGATGGCGATGCGGCGGCCATGCGAAGACAGCACCATGCGGGTGATGCCCCAATCGGGCACGCGCTGGACCTCGAACCGCGCCCAATAGGGATTGAAGTCGAAGGTCTGCGCCTTGCCGTTCGCAGCAACGCGGCGGATCTGCAGCGTGCTCCGCGTCATCTCGACATATTCGCGCGCCCGCGCCGCTCGGTAGTTGAGGCGGAACGCGAACTGGATCGCCAGGATATCGAGGCCGAAGAAGCCGGCGATCGGCCAGGCGCCGAGCGACCAGAACAGCAGGCCGCTTGCAAAGCACGTCGCCGCCACCAACATCAACAACAGCGCGAAGCCGCGCGGGCCGAGTGAGCGATAGGGCTTCAGCTCGGCCGCGAACAGGATCTCCTGGGCATCGTCTCTGTTGCCGGCGTCCATGGTCCATCAGTATAGATCAGCGATGCCGGATTCAAAGCCTCCCGCACGTCCGAAAACGCCGCGCGCCCCTGCCCGCCCGCGTCGCATCCGGCCGATGACGCGCGCCGAGATCGAGACCTTCTTCGCCCGCTTCGCCGCGCGCGAGCCGGAACCGAAGGGCGAACTCCTCTACGTCAATCCATTCACCCTGCTGGTCGCGGTGGTGCTTTCGGCACAGGCGACCGACGCCGGCGTCAACAAGGCGACGCGCGCTTTGTTCGCCGCGGCCGATACACCCGAAAAGATGGTGGCGCTCGGCGAGGAGCGCGTGCGCGAGATGATCAAGACGATCGGGCTCTTCCGCATGAAAGCGAAGAACGTCGTCGCCTTGTCGGAACTTCTCATCGCGCGGCATGGCGGCGTCGTTCCGGCCGATCGCGAGGCGCTCGAAGCGCTGCCGGGCGTCGGGCGAAAGACGGCCAATGTCGTGCTCAACATCGCCTTCGGCGAGGCCACCATCGCCGTCGACACCCATATCTTCCGCGTCGGCAACCGCACCGGCCTCGCCCTCGGCAAGGACGTCGTCGCCGTCGAGCGCGAGCTGGAACGCGTCGTCCCGGCGCGCTACCGCCTGCACGCGCATCACTGGCTGATCCTGCACGGCCGCTATGTCTGCAAGGCGCGAAAGCCGGACTGCCCCGTGTGCCTCGTCGCCGATCTCTGCCACTTCCCCGAGAAGACGCTGGCCTGAGGCGCTATCCGCCGCGATGGCGCCCGGCTCGCCCTGCCGGCTGCTCAGTAGCCGCGCGCCATAGCGGCCGCGAAGATGGGGATCAGCAGGAAGACGGCCGCCTCGATATGGAGATAGCGCCGCGCGCCGGAGACCTCGGCCGCGGAGGGCAGCCAGCCGGGCTCGCCTTCCGCGCGGCGGCGCCATTTGATCATCTTGAGCGTCGGCGGGATCGAAAGCAGGCCGACCACCGCGAAGGCGATCATCTTGGCCCAGAACGAATGGCTGGAGACGTAGTATTCATAGCCCTTGAGCCCGAAGAACACGCGGGCGATTCCGACGACGAGGACGGCGCCGGCGATGGCACCATAGGTCGCGTCGAGCCGGGCGACCCGGCGCAGGGCCGGCAGATCGAGATCCCGCTTCAGCCAGACCAGTTCGACCGCGAGGATGGCGAACAGGCTGAACACCAGCAGGTGATGCAGGATCGCGAGCACGAGATCGACCAGCATGGTGAAGCTCCCAGTCTACGAGATGGTCAGGCCGCAACGGGAACGGAACCGACGACGCGCTTGTGCAGATGCGTCATGAAGGCCATCGCGAAGAGCGGCGTCAAGAGATTGACGATGGGGATCGCGAGAAGAGCGCGATGACGAAGCCGCCGACCAGCACGAGCCCGGCATTGTCGCGCCTGACCTGGCGCGCGCGCTCGACGCCGCCGAAGCGCGCCGCCGCCGCCTCGAAGAATTCGCGGCCGAGCAGATAGCCGTTGCCGACGAAGAAGGCGACGAGATTGACGCCGGGCACCAGCAGCAGCACGAGGCAGACGATGTTGACGAGGATGGTCGTCGCCGTGAAGCCGAGCGTTCCGATGATGCTCTCGCCGAGCGAGAGCGGCGTGCCGGGCGGATCCTGGGGGTAATGCGTCACCTCGACCGTCGCGGCGACATCGTCCGAGAAGAGCCCGGCCATCAGCGCCGAAACCGGGCCGATCAGGAAGGCGAGGCCGATGACGAAGCCGAAGCCGCTGACGATCGCAACCGAGGTCTCGATCCAGGGCTGGCTCGGCCACACCGCGAAATGCAGTACCAGAGCCTGCAGGCCGAGCCAGGCCAGCACCAGCAGGAGCAGCGTCAACCCGAGCATCTTCCAGAGCGCCGCCCGGAAAGGCGGCGTCGGCAGGTCGTTGAGGGCGAGCCATGCGGCTCCAAGCATCGAGGCCTCCATGCGGCAGCGCGCCGTGCCGTAGAAGATGGTCACAGGCAGCGCGGGCTGCAACCATGGCCCCTGCAATAGACGCTCGGGCACAAGCGCCGCGGGAATGGTTGCGCGGCGAATGGCGAATTGTATAGTCCGTCGCGATTTTCAGCCCTTTCAGGGGCCGCCAAGCGGCCCTCCAGCCAGGATCATCCCGGATGACAGAAGCCCGCTATGACGTTCTCGGGATGGGCAATGCAATTGTCGACATCCTGGCGCGGGCGGAGGACGACTTCCTCGTCGAGCAAAAGCTGACCAAGGGCACGATGCGCCTGGTCGACATGGCCGAGTCGCAGCGGCTCTATGCCGCGATGGGTCCGGCGATCGAGGCATCCGGCGGCTCGGCTGGCAACACCGTCGCCGGCATCGCCTCGCTCGGCGGGCGCTGCTCCTATGTCGGCAAGGTCGCCGACGACCAGCTCGGCGCCGTCTACCAGCACGACATGCGCGCGATCGGCGCCCGCTTCGACGTGGCACCACTGCCGGCCGGGGGGCTGCCGACGGCGCGCTCGATGATCTTCATCACGCCGGACGGCGAGCGGACGATGAACACCTATCTCGGCGCCTGCCACCGGCTCGGCCCCGAGGATATCGACGCGGAGCTGGTCGCCGATACGGCAATCACCTATTTCGAGGGCTTTCTCTGGGACGCGCCGAGCGCCCGCGAGGCCTTCCACAAGGCGGCGACCATCGCCCATGCGGCGGGGCGACAGGTGTCGCTGACGCTTTCGGACGCGTTCTGCGTCGACCGCTTCCGCGCCGATTTCACCAGCCTGCTGCGCGACGGCACGATCGACATCCTGCTTGCCAACGACGCCGAGCTCAAATCCTTCTACCAGACCTCGAGCTTCGGCGCGGCGCTCGAGGCGCTGCGTGGCGACTGCCGCATGGCGGCGGTGACCGTCGGCGCCGACGGCTCCTTCGTGGTGACACCGGAGGGCATCAGGCAGGTTCCGGCGACCCCTGTGGAAAAGGTGATCGACACCACCGGCGCCGGTGATCTCTATGCCTCGGGCTTCCTCTACGGCGTCGCACGGGGCTTCGCACTCACGGACGCAGCCGCGCTCGGCTCGCTGGTGGCGGCGGAAGTGATCACCCATATCGGCCCGCGCCCGGCCGTCTCGCTGCTCGATCTCGCCCGGCAGCATGGTTATCCCCTGTAGCGTTCCCGAAGCCGGCAATCCCGATTGACAAGCCCCCAGCGGCCCCTTAAGCATCCGCCCGTCGCCCAGATGGCGGAATTGGTAGACGCGCACGGTTCAGGTCCGTGTGACGCAAGTCGTGGAGGTTCGAGTCCTCTTCTGGGCACCAATCACTCCTTAAGTGATTGGTATTGTTGAGTCGGTTGATCTGCGTGCTGTGTACCAACGGCTGTGACACCAAGTGTGACACCGGGCACTGCGGAAAATGAGAGCACTCACTGAGTACGGTGCTAATGTCTGATGCATCGGCGTCAGATATGCGGATCGCGGATCGGCTCGACCCCATAGATGTCGCGATGATCGCAGATTAACCCGGTCATCACTTCGCTCGTCGGTCAAGCTCCGCTAGAGCGAAATACGCCGACGCCTTGCGCAGGATCTCGTTCGCCTGCCTGAGTTCGCGGTTCTCGCGGTCCAACGCCTTCAGCCGGGCGGTCACGTCCTGCGTCGCGCTGCCGACACGGCCGCTGTCCTGCCCCGCCCGCTCCAGCGAGAGCCCAAGCGTCTCACCCGTGCAGCCGATCTTGGCTGCGACCGAGGCTATAGCTGCCCACCGGGAGTCGTGATCGCCTTCGTGTTCGAGCACCGTCCGCAGCGCTCGGGCGTATACTTCAGGCGAGAACTTGTTCGTCTTCTTGTTCGTCATGGCTCCATACTCTCAAGAGTTGGAGCCTCCGGCAAACCCGGCGCGGTTCACTCCGGCATGAAACCGAGACGACGAGAATGCCCTTTGGCGCCCGATGGTTGCGCCTCGGTTAAGAATGCCGCGAGGTTTCGGCCTTGCTGGATTAGCTCGGCAATGTGGCAGCCATTCGTGAACAAAGCGCTGGATCTTGTTCCTGACTTCTTCTGATCGTTGCCTACGAAGCGCTTCCATTGCAAGTTGCTCACTATCAAAGCAAACTCGAAACGCATAGTGTCTGTATTCTCGATAGAATCTATCCAATAGAGATGGATAGTGACAACGACAATCGGAACTGTGAGGTTCGTTCATGATAAGGTTGTGCTCTGCCAAACTTGAACGCCACCCTTTGTCGAAGCTACGAGCAACGGTTTCGCCGCGGGGATGTCTGACTGCCATCGGCATAGCGCTCAGCGCGACCTTGCCAGCTCCAGCAAGTGCCCAGCAGGTCCTGCCCCGACCCGATCCGGCATTTCATGGCATCATCGGTCAGACCTACAAGGATTCGACGCCTGACAAGATCCGGATCATCGCGGCGCCGAAGGGCGCTCCGAACGTCATCTACATCATGATCGACGATGCAGGCTTCGGAGATTGGGGCACCTTCGGCGGTCAGATTCCAACTCCGAATCTTGATCGCTTGGCGCAGTCAGGCCTCAGCTACACACAGTTTCATACGACGGCGCTGTGCTCGCCGACCCGCGCCGCGCTGCTGACGGGGCGCAACCATCATTCGGCCGGCACCGGAGTCATCACCGAACTCGGCAGCGGCTATCCGGGCTATAGCGGTCAGATTCCGAAGAGCGAGGCGATGATCTCGGAGATGCTGCGCCAGAACGGCTACAGCACCGCCTTCTTCGGCAAGAACCACAATATCCCCGATTGGGAGACGAGCGTATCCGGTCCGTTCGACCGCTGGCCGACCATGCAGGGCTTCGACCATTTCTATGGGTTCGTCGGCGGCGAGGCAAATCAATGGCAACCGGCGCTCTACGAGGGAAACACACCAGTCGAGATGGACGTGCCGAAGGGACGGGAAAAGGACTACACTCTCAACGAGAACCTTGCTGACAAGGCGATCGAATATATCCATCAGCAAAAATCGGCGACGCCAGATCGTCCGTTCTTCATCTACTACGCGCCGGGCGCCACGCACGCGCCGCATCACGTTCCCCAGGCCTGGATCGACAAATTCAAGGGTCAGTTCGACCAGGGCTGGGACAAATATCGCGAAGAAACCTATGCCCGACAGTTGAAGCTCGGCATCATTCCGGCCGGCACCAAGCTGACGCCCCGCCCTGCCGAGATCCCGGCCTGGGACTCTCTGTCGGCCGATCAGAAGAAGGTTGCCGCGCGCCTGATGGAGGCGTTTGCAGCCTTCACGGCACAGACCGATTTCGAGGTCGGCCGCGTGTTGGATTCGGTTCGCGATATAGGGCAGGCGGACAATACGCTCGTCATGTGGGAGATCGGCGACAACGGCGCCTCGATGGAGGGGACGCTGAACGGCGTGTTCAACGAGATGGTGTCGCTGAACGGCCAGCAGGAGGACACCGCCTACATCCTCGCGCATCTCGACGAGATCGGTGGACCAAAATCCTACAATCATTTCCCGGTCGGCTGGGCCTGGGCGATGAATACGCCCTTCCAATGGGGCAAGCAGGTCGCCTCGCACTTCGGCGGCACGCGCAATCCCCTGGTCGTGTCCTGGCCGGAGCGCATCAAGCAGTCCGGCATCCGGACCCAGTTTCATGATGTCATCGATGTCGTGCCGACCATCCTTGAATCCGCCGGCATCGAGGCCCCGGTCGAGGTCAACGGCGTCTGGCAGAAGCCGATCGAAGGCGTCAGCATGGTCTACAGCTTTGATGACGCCAGGGCGAAAAGCCATCGTGGCACGCAGTATTTCGAGATGTTGGGGAACCGAGCGCTCTATCACGATGGCTGGATCGCCGTGGCTCGCCACGGCCGGCTGCCCTGGGTCACGGCGGGGTCCTTCGATTTCGCCGCCGACAAATGGGAACTTTACAATATCGACGAGGACTTCAGTGAGGCCAACGATGTCGCGGCGAAGTACCCCGAGAAGCTGCGCGAGCTGCAGGATATGTTCTGGGGAGAAGCGGCCAAATACAACGTACTGCCGCTCGACGACCGCTTCGCAGAGCGGGCCGACCCCTCGCTGCGACCAAGCCTGATCGCGGGCCAGACCCATTTCACCTATTTCGCCGGCGCCTACCGGATCCCGGAAAGCTCGTCGGCGAATATCAAGAACAAGTCGCACGTGATCGCGGCCACCATCGACGGCCCGGGCGACGGCGTCCTTGTCGCGGCCGGCGGCACGGTCGGCGGCTACACATTGTTCGTAAAGGGTGGCAAGCCGACCTACGAATACAACTGGTTCGGCATGCACCGCTACCGCATCACCAGCTCGGACCTGCTACCCGCCGGCAAGAGCACGATCCGGGTCGAGTTTGCCTACGACGGCGGCGGGATCGCCAAGGGCGGCACTGTCACGATGTATCTCGACGACAAGAAGGTCGGCGAGGGACGCGTCGACAAGACAATCTTTGGGCGCTTCTCGGCCGACGAGACATTCGATACTGGCCTCGATACCGGCTCGCCGGTCAGCGACCAGTACGCGGCGCCGTTCCGGTTCGAGGGCAAGCTCGACAAGATCCTGATCGACATCGCTCCAACCAGGCTCGGCAACGGAGACCAGCAGGCAGTTGACAAGGCAAGCGCGGCAGCCGGCGCAGCCGCTGAGTAGCTGCCGGCGTAAAAGGCGGTCGGCCGGCTTGAGGGGCCGCAATAGAGGCGGGGAGCGAGAAGAAAATGCCGAGGCTGACATATTGGATTGGATTCGCGGTCGGCGCGCTTGGCGTGGCGTTCGCCCTGCCGGCACATGCGCAGGATCAGCTGGACCGAACGGTCCTGCCAATCCAGGTGCCGAAGCCGCCGCTATACACCGAGCTCGATGCGCGCAGGGCGACCCCGCCGCCTTTTTTTCCAGGTTGAGGCGCCCGATGGTGCGCCGAACGTCCTCATCGTCCTGATCGACGATATGGGCTTCGGCCAGTCAAGCGCATTCGGTGGGCCGGTCCATATGCCGACTGTTGAGGCGCTCGCCAATCAGGGCCTCCGCCACAGAGAAGCGTCGACCGACAACGCCGGGGGCGAGACTTGGGATTGTCACCTTGACGGCTGACTCGCCAAGACCGCGTCGTCATTGCGTTCCGAGGCTGGTTAAGCGCCTCGCTCGCCTGCCGCGTCCGACCCGTTGCTGACTCTGCACCGATATGGTGTCCTGACACACCCTCCGGTGTAGCTTCAGTCCCTTATGCAACAGCCAAATTTCGAGCCCTATCGTGTCTATACGCGGGAGTTCGACCGTGTCGTGGGCGCGGAAGACCTGGACACGGTCCTCGGCCCGCTGAGCCCCTCCGATCGTGCGGCGCTCGAGGACGCCTGGGATGCCTTCCAGAATGGCCTCGTGAGCTGGCGGACGAATGCGAACCTCAAGGCGCTGGCGGCCGCAGCACGCCTGAAGGGGGTCGGTCTTGGTGAACGAGCAGCGTCGACCGCTGTGGCGCTCCTGGTCGATCAGTCTGGGTCCATGCGTGGGCAAAGCATGATCCTGGCAGCTGCCGCGGTCGACGTGGCGCAGGACTTCCTGTCCCACCTCGGCATCTCTGTGCAAGTGCTGGGATTTACCACTTCGAGTTGGCGTGGCGGCCAGGCGCGCGCAACGTGGACACGCGGTCGGCCTTCCAAACTGTGGATCTGGCGCCGGCGGCCCCCTCGGCCGGGGCGGCTTTGTGACCTGTTGCACATCGTCTACCGCGAACCGGACGACTTCCGCCCATGGGCGAGCCACTGGTCGTTTCGCAACATGCTTCGTCCAGACCTCCCGAAGGAAAATGTGGATGGTGAAGCCCTGGAATGGGCGTCAGACCGCCTGCGGGGCCTTCCGCAACAGCGGAAGCTCCTGATTGTCATATCGGACGGCGCGCCCGTCGATGACTCGACATTGAGCGCAAACGACGGCTGGATTCTGGACCGCCATTTGCGCGCGGTGGTGGGCGCCCTGGAGGCATCGGCCGATATCCAGCTTTCCGCCATCGGCATCGGTTTCGACGTCTCCCGCTATTACAAGAACTCCGCGATCGTCACGACGGCGGATGATCTGGGCGAAGCGCTCATCAGCCACCTGGAGAGGGTCCTGATTTGACGGCGCGAAGCGGGCGCACGATCTGCCCGCAACCTTTCTCGGACATCTGAAGGGTCTCGTGCCATCGGGCGGACGAGTGACGGTCGATGCCTCGCCGGGAACCCTCAGCGTCATCGCTCCCGCAAGACGGACAGCCCCCCTCCCTCGGCATGCCGTTCCTGCCGAGGCGGAGCTACGGCAAGACGCGCGATTGCCGCCTGCCGCGTTGGCCTGGCCAGGACGCGGGCCCTGCGGTCACTTGACCGCACCGACCGTCACGCCGCGCATCAGCGTGCGCTGGAAGACGAGGAAGAAGATCACCGTCGGAACGATGCCGAGCAGGGCCGCCGCGGCGGTCGTCGTCGGGTCGCTCACATGCTGGCCGTGCAGCGTGCCCATCGCCACCGAGACGTTCTGGTTGTCGTTCGAAATCAGCAGGACGAGCGGCAGCAGGAATTCGTTCCAGGTCCAGATGAAGAAGAAGGTGCCGAGCACGGTCAAGGTCGGGCGCAGCACCGGGATGACGACATGCCAGAGAACCTGGAAGCGGCTGGCGCCGTCGATCTCGGCGGCGTCGATGATCTCGCGCGGGAACTGGGTGAGTACCGCCGAGAGCATGTAAGTGCCGAAGGCGCTCTGCAGCACCGTGAACACGATGATCACGGACAAGCGCGTGTCGTAGAGGCCGACCGACTTCGCGATGTAATAGATCGGATAAACCAGCGATTCCTGCGGCACCATGATGCCGAGCATCAGCACGATCAGGATCAGGCCGCGGCCCCGCACCTTGCCGATGCCGAGGGCATAGGCGTTGAGCAGGCTGATGGCGACGCCGAAAAAGGCGACGCAGCCGCTGATGAGAACGCTGTTCCACAGCTTGCGGCCGAACTCGACCCCGGCCCAGAAGGCGAACAGGGCCGAAAGGTCGAAACTGCGGGGCAGCGCGATCGGTCCGTTGGCGCCATAGTCGGCCGGCGTCTTGATCGCGTTGATGGCAGCCAGGAAGAACGGAAACAGCGTCAGCAGCGCCGCGACGACGAGCAGGACCAGTGCCCAGTAGCGGCCGAAGCCATCGCCGTGACGGGCGCCGAGCTCGCTGCCGCGCCCCGCCGTGGCGCGCGCTCCCTTGCCCGGTCGGGCCTCGATGGTGGCATCGGCGCCCATCAGCCTGCCTCCTCCGTCTGGTTCCGCTGGACCCGCAGGAAGACGAGGCCGAGCACGATCGTGATCAGGGTCTGAACCGTCGTGATGGCCGCGCCATAGCCGACGCGGTTGGTGGTGAAGAAGTGATAATAGGCGAAGTAGGACGGCACGGTCGTCGCATTGTCCGGCCCGCCGGAGGTCAGCACATAGACCGGCGCGAACACTTTCAGTGCCGCGATCGTCGTGGTGAGGCCGACGACGAAGATCTCCGGCTTCAGCATCGGGATCGTGATGTGGCGGAAGCGCGACAGCCAGGGCGCGCCATCGAGCTCGGCGGCCTCGTAGAGCGAGGGATCGACCCGGGCGAGACCCGCCATGAACACGACGAGCGCGTAGCCGAGCTGCAGCCAGACCATCACGAACATCACCGACACGAGCGCCGTCGCCGGGTCACCGAGCCAGTTCTGCGACAGTGAATGCAGGCCGAGACCGTCAAGGATCGTGTTCAGCACGCCGATGGGTGACAGGATCCAGCCCCAGAGGACGCCGGCGACGGCGACGGGCAGAATCTGCGGCAGGTAGAAGGCCGCGCGCAGGGCGCTCGAGGTGCGCGCTCCGAAGCGCGGTCCTATGTAGTCGAACAGGACGGCGCCGAGGAACAGGCCGAGGGCCGTCGGGATCAGCGCCATGGCGATGACGCAGGCGACCGAATGCTCGAAGGCGGCCCAGAACGTCGTGTCCTGGAACAGGCGCTGGTAGTTTTCGAGGCCGATGAATTTCGGAATGCCGATCCCCTTCCAGCGCGTGAAGCTCACGGCGATGTTCATGAGGAACGGCAGCAGCACGACGACGACGAAACCGATCGCGCCGGGGATCAGGTAGGGGATGTAGCCGAGGCCTGAGCCTGCCTTGCCGGAGGGATTGACGGACGTCGAGGCCATGATCGCGATCCCGCTTGGCTTTGGAGGCTTGTCGATGCGGGCGGCGGCAGGCCGCCGCCCGTTTCAGGATGCGGGGCTAGTTCGCCTCGGCCTGGGCCTCGTTGTAGGGACCGGAGATCTGCTTGACGAACTCGTCCGGCGTGATGGTTCCGCCGATGAGGGCCTGCGTCTTCTGCAGCATGACTTCGTAAAAGCCGGGTGCCGGCCAGTCGGGATAGAAGCCGAGGCCGTTGCGGTCGGACAGCGTCTTGAAGCCTTCGGTCATCATCAGGCCGACCGGATCGGTGAGCGAGGCGGGATCGGCCGCGACAGGAACGCCGCCCGAATTGCCGAGCAGGGCCTGGTTTTCCTTCGACAGCGTGATGTCGATGAATTCGTAGGCCCAGTCCTTATGCTTCGCGGATTTCGGCACCACCCAGATATTGCCGGTCGAGCCCGACGAGATGGTGTTGCCGGGGAACAGGAACTGGCCCCATTCGAAGTCCTTGATCTTGGACTTGAAGCCACCGCCGAACCAGGTGCCGCTGACGACCATCGGCGACTTGCCGGTTTCGAACAGCGTTTCCATGTCGGTCGCCTTCAGGCCGGTGGCGTCCTTGGAGACATAGCCCTTCTTGACCCAATCCTGCAGCGTCTCGGCCGCATAGAGGTAGGGTGCCGGATCGAGCGGCGCCTTCAGGCCCTGGTAGTTCTGCACCCAGGTCGCGTCGGCCTTGGACAGAGCCAGTTCGGTCAGCAGGTGCTGCGCCGGATAGTCGTTGGCGGCCGTCGCGATCGGCGTGATGCCCTTGGCGACGAAGGCGTCCATGACCTTCTCGAACTCGGGAAGCGTCTTGGGAACCTCGAGGCCGAGATCCTTGAACATGTTCTTGTTGTAATAGACGGCAACGAACTCGCCATAGTCGGGGATGCCCCAGATCGGACCCGAGCCGAAGATACCGCGCTCATCATAGCGGCTCAGCAGCAGCTCGGCCGGAGTCAGCGTCTTGTCCCATCCGCGTTCCGCCGCGACCGCGGTCAGGTCGGTGAGCAGGCCCTGGGAGGCGGCGAGGCCGGCGATCGCGTTGCCCTTGTTGTATTCGAGCAGGTCCGGCGCCTCGCCCGAATTGAGGATCAGGCTGCCCGCCTTCTCGATCTGGTCCCAGCTCTTCTGTTCGAAGGCGACGGTGACGTCGGGATGCTTCGCCTTGAACTCCTCGATCGCCTTGTTCCAGGCGATGCCCATGGCGCTGTCCGGCGTCTCGTACCACCAGATCTTGAAGGTCTTGTCGCCATCGGCCGCACGCGCGAGCCCGGCGCCTCCGGCGGCAAGCGCAAGCGAAAGCGCGAGCGCAGCCGTCAGCCTTGTCTTGGCTATCATTGTCGTTTCCTCTCCGTCGTTCCGGCGAGCCGGTCGCTGTTGCCCGCGCCGTTCTTGGCGCCGCCGCGGGAGCAGGAGAGTAGCCATGCAAGGCAGCCCGCGTCCAGCTTTCGGCGGGCATATCCCACCGGCAATCCCCGGGTCGGAAGGGTACGTTCCGGATCATCCGAAGTCGGTGGCGACCGCTCGCGTCTCCCAGGCTGCGATGTCGCGCTCGACGGCCGCGAGTTTGGCGCGCGCACGGACGATCGCGGTTTCCCCGAGCGGCAGGCGGAGCGGGGCGCCATCATCGAGCACCGCTTCGATGATGAGGGCGACGGCCTTGTCCGGATCGCCCTCCTGTCGGCCGCTGCTGGCGAGGATGGCATCGGGGATTTCGTGCGCCCGGGTTCCTGCATAGGCGGGATCAGCCGGAGCGCGGCGGATCGAACGCCCGGCGAAATCAGTGCGGAAGGGCCCCGGCTCGACGATGAGCACACGCCCGCCGAACGGAGCCAGCTCTGCGGCGAGCGCTTCCGAGATCGCTTCGACGGCAAACTTGCTGGCCGCGTAGTAGCCGACGCCGGGATTGGCGGTGAGGCCGGCGATCGAACTGAGATTGACGACGACACCGCGCCGGCGGCGGCGCAACCCCGGCAGAACAGCGCGCGTGACGGCGGCGAGTCCAAAGACATTGGAGTCGAAGAGCCGGCGGATCTCGGCCTCCTCGCCCTCCTCGACGGCGCCGAAATAGCCATAGCCGGCATTGTTCACGAGAACGTCGATCGCGCCGAAGCGCGCCTCGGCTGACGCGACGGCCGCGCCGATTTCCGCCGCCACCGTCACGTCCAGTCCCAGGCGGAGCAGCCGGCCGGCATCGCCGCCGCCGAGATCGGCGAGGCCGGCCGGATCGCGCGCCGTCGCGACGACCCGAAAGCCGGCCGCAAGGGCCCGCTCGGCGATGAGCCGTCCGAAGCCCGACGAGGCGCCGGTCACGAACCACACGGCATCAGGGGGAAGCGACATGGCGGTCTCCTTGTTCGGTCATTGAGGCGGCGCGACTCAGGCCACCGCCTCCTCGTGGTCCGGGAAGCGATGATAGGGGCGCGGCAGTCCGAGATGATCACGCAGCGTCGTGCCCTCATAGGCCGTGCGGAAGATGCCGCGCCGCCGCAGGATCGGAACGACATGGTCGACGAAGGCCTCGGCGCCGGAGGGCTCGACGTCCGGCATGATGTTGAAGCCGTCGACGGCACCGGCGAGGAACCATTCCTCGATCGTGGCGGCGAGCTGCTCGGGCGTCCCGATGAAGAGACGATGCCAGGTCAGGATCCGGTCGAGGATCTGCCGCACGGTCAGCCGCTCGCGCCGTGCAACCTTCAGGACGATATCGCGCGCACCTTGCGAGACCGACGAGAGATCGCGCGTCGTCAGCAGCCAGTCGGGAAGCGGCCGGTCCCAGTCGAGCTCGCCCGGATCGACGCCGATCTGCCAGGCGAGCCATCCAATCCGGCGGTCGCCGGCAAGATCGTTGAGGAGATCGTTGCGCGCCCGCGCCTCGGCTTCGGTTCCGCCGAGGACGAAGGAGAGCCCCGGCAGCACCCGGACCGCGTCTGCAGGCCGGCCATAGGCCTCGGTCCGGCGCCGCAGATCACGCGTGAAATCGAGTGCATCTTCCAGAGTCGCCAAGGCTGCAAAGACGGCATCGGCGTTGCGGGCGGCAAGTTCGAGCCCCGCCGGGGACCCGCCGGCCTGGACGACGACCGGCTGGCCCTGCGGCGAACGTGGCACGTTGAGCGGCCCATCGACGCTGTAATAGCGTCCGCGATGCTGGATCTTGCGAATGCCGCCCGGGCGCGTGAAACGTCCGCTGTGCTTCTCGGCGATCAGTGCCTCGTCGTCCCAGCTGTTCCAGAGCGCGCGCACGACATCGACGAATTCCTCCGCCCGTGCATAGCGCTCCTCGCGCGGCAGATGCGGCTGGGCCGAAAAGTTGAACGCCGCCGCAGCATCCGCCGTCGTGACGACGTTCCACGCCGCGCGGCCGCCGCTCAGGTGATCGAGCGAAGCGATCCGTCGCGCGACGTTGTAGGGCTCCTCGAACGACGTCGAGATGGTCGCCACGAGACCGAGATGCGTGGTTGCCGAGGCGATCGCCGCGAGCAGCACCAGCGGGTCGAGCGCCAGCGGCGGGCCGTTCAGGATGCCCTCGGCGTTCAGCGTGATGCCGGGGAGATCGGCGAGGAAGATGGCGTCCAGCGTGCCCCGCTCGGCGATCTTCGCGAGATGGAGCCACTGGTCGAGCCGTGCGAAGCCGAGCGGGTCGGCCTCAGGGGCCTGCCATGCCGCCGGATGCATGCCGTCGGAAAGGACGTTGAAGCCGAGATGGAGCTGCCTGGACATGGACGGTCCCTTTCGAGGTGAGCGGCGCGGGCCGGATTGGTCCGCGCCGGCCGCAGCGCTTCAGTTGGATTTCGCCGGCGCATAGGGATTGAAGGCGTCGGTGTAGAGCTCCTCGACCTTGAACTTGCCCTTGGGCACCACGCCCTGGCGTTCGACGAGGTCGAGCCAGAAGGCGACATCCTCCGCCTTCTGAAGCCCGTGCTCAGGCCACTTCAGCACCGAATAGTCGCCCTTGCCGTCCTTCGTGTAGACGTAAGGGGCAATCTCGGGATCGATGCGCTTGCGCGCGATGCCCAATTGGACGACTTCGGCCGGATGGGCGTTCGCCCAGTCGGCAGCCTCGGCGATCGAGGCGACATATTTCCTGACGAGATCCGGCTTTTCCTCGATCAGGCTGTTCCTTGCCATCGAGCCACCCCGGATGATGCGCCGGCCCGAGAGGTCGGACAGGGCAAAAAGCTGCCGATAGCCGCCCTTCTTGCGCAGCACCGCGTCGCCCGGCGGGAAGAAGTAGGCGGCGTCGATATCGCCCGACAGCAGCACCGGTTCGAGTTGCGACTGCGGCACCGCCACATAGGCGACGTCGTCCTTGGTCACGCCCTGCTTGCCGAGATAGTCGAGCGTGAACCAGGCCGAAGACCAACTGAGGCCTTCCATGCCGACTTTCTTGCCTTTCAGCTCGGCCGCGCTCTTGATCGGGCTCGATTCCGGGACGAACAAGCCGTCACCCGCCGTCGCCGGATTGATCTCCAGCGAAGAAGCGACGACCTCGCGGACATCAAGGCCCTTGTCCTTCACATTGATGAAATAGGCATAGTCGGCATAGGGCGCGAAGTCGGTGATTCCGGCCGAAAGCGCGGTCGTGTACTGGTCGAGCGGAACACTGATCCACTCGACTTCGAGCCCGTTCTTCTTGAAGAAGCCCTGGGCATCCGCGACGTCGACCAACTCATAGCCATTCGGCCAGCTCCAGCGCGGGTCGAGAATCTTGACCGGCTGCAGCGCCTCATCGGCGCGTGCCGGCCCCGACGGCGCGGCCAGGGCGAGCGCCAGCGACAGCGCCGCCGCCAGACCTCCCGCGAGCCGCGACAGGGAAAAGACTGGTTTCATCATGGATCCTCATCTCCGTGATAGTATAAACTTGCGGCGGAGATCATATTATTGAATGATAGAAATATTTATAAGCGATCTGATTTCCCATACTTGTACTTATATAAAACAATTGTTCCATTAATCTATGTGACGACAGGCTATTGAATACCGCAGTCAACTGACGGAACGGGCCGGAGCGCGAAAAACATTGGCGACGGTCTCTCCGGCAGCCTCGATGCGCGGCGCGGTGCCGGCAAGCGGCAGCAGGGGGAAGACGAGTTCCGCGAAGCGATAGGCCTCTTCGAGATGCGGATAGCCGGAGAGGACGAAGGTATCGATGCCGATGCGCCGGTATTCATCGATGCGGGCTGCGACGACAGTCGGGTCGCCCACCAGCGCCGTCGCCGCGCCACCCCGCACAAGGCCGAGGCCCGCCCAGAGATTGGGGGCTATCTCGAGCCTGTCGCGCCGTCCGCCATGCAGCGCGGTCATCCGCGCCTGGCCGACGGAGTCCATGCGCGCGAACACCTCCTGCGCCTTGGCGATGGTCGCGTCGTCGAGGCGGCTGATCAGCTTCTCCGCCGCCGCCCAGGCTTCGGCTTCCGTTTCCCGCACGATGACATGCAGGCGGATGCCAAAGGTCACCGAGCGCCCGGCTGCCTCCGCCCGCGCCCGCACGGCCGCGATCTTTCCGGCCAGTTGCGCCGGGGGCTCGCCCCAGGAGAGATACTTGTCGACATGCTTGCCGGCGACGTCGATGGCAGCGTCCGAGGAGCCGCCAAAGAACAGTGGCGGCCGCGGCTTCTGGTGCGGCGGGAACAGGATCTGAGCGCCTTCGATATCGAAGTGCCGCCCCTTGAAGTCGACCGTCTCGCCGCCGAGTACGCGGGCGTAGATTTCCAGGAACTCGTCGGTGATGGCATACCGCTCTGCATGGTCGGCATGAAAGCCGTCGCCGCGATTCTCGACCGGGTCGCCGCCGGTGACGACATTGATCAGCAGCCGGCCGCCCGAGAGCCGATCCAGCGTCGCCGTCATGCGGGCCGCGAGCGTCGGCGCCATCAGTCCGGGCCGCACGGCGACCAGCAGCTTCAGTCGCTCGGTGAAGGGCGCGAGCATCGAGGCGACGACCCAACTGTCTTCGCAGCTCTTGCCGGTCGGAATCAGGACGCCGCCATAGCCGAGCGCGTCGGAGGCGATCGCCAGTTGCTTGAGATAAGCGAGGTCGACGGCGCGCGCGCCCTCTGACGTCCCGAGATAATGACTGTCGCCGGGCGTCGGCAGGAACCAGAACGGGGTGATGGTCTCGGGGATCGGATGGGGCATGACGCGCTCTTCGATGTCGGATCAGATGCCGGCCAGGACGGGCTCGGCTGGGACGCGGCCGAAGGCGCCTCGGAACCGCGCGGCGGGATGGCGGGCGGGCAGCCTCGGTCCTTCGCCCTCGAACAACCGCTCGCGCAGCGTTCCAGGTGCGTAGTCGCGCTGGATCAGTCCGCGCTCCTGCGCCAACGGCACGACATGGTCGACAAAGTCGACGAAGGTCGCGGGTGCGGTCTGATAGATGAAGTTGACGCCATCGATGCCGGCCTCGCGCCATTCCTCGAGCGCGGCGACGACCTGCTCGGGCGTGCCGACGATGCGCGTGTTGTAGGCCAGCGCATGGCCGAGATCGCGCACGCGCGCCCGCTTGCCGGGGTTGGCCTCCTCGAAATTGCGGATATAGCCCTGCACACCCTCGATCTCGAGTTCATCGACCGGCCGATCGGGATCGAGCAGTCCGAGATCGATGCCGAGATCGCGTGAGATATGCGCCAGGAGGCCGTCGACGCTCATGAATTCGTCGAGCTCACGCGCCTTTTCCCGTGCCTCGTGCTCCGTGCTGCCGACGACGAAGGAGAGCCCCTGGATGTATTTGAGATCACCCGCCTTCCGGCCCGCTGCCTCGACCAGGCCGTTCACGCTATCGACGAGCTTGCGCGCGCCCTGCGGGTTCAGCGAGACGATGAACGTGCCCTCGGCGTGGCGGGCGGCGAAGGCGCGCCCGGCCCGCGACGAGCCCGCCTGGAACAGCACCGGCGTGCGCTGGCGCGACGGCTCCGAGAGATGCGGCCCGAGGACGCGGTAGCGCTGGCTCTCGTGGTGGATGCGATGGATCTTGGCAGGGTCGGCATAGACGTTGGCCGCGCGGTCGGCCCTGACCGCGTCGTCCTCCCACGAACCTTCCCAGAGCTTGTAGACGACGTCGACATACTCGCTCGCCCACTGATAGCGCTCGTCATGCGGCACGATGCGGTCGAAGCCGAAATTCTGCGCCGCGTTGTGACTGACGCTGGTGACGATGTTCCAGCCGATGCGGCCGCCCGAGAGATGGTCGAGCGTCGAGACGCGCCGGGCGAAGGAAAAGGGATGATCCTGCAGGATCGACGAAGTGAAGGTCAGGCCGATATTCTTCGTCGCGTGGATCAAGGCGCCGACCAGCGTCGAGGAATCGTTGACCGGAATCTGGACCGCCTCCTCGACGAAGGTATCCCAGCTGCCGCGATAGATTGGATCGACGCCGAGAACGTCGGCGAGGAAGAAATTGTCGAACTTGCCGCGCTCGAAGATGCGGGCGAGATCGACCCAGTAATCGAGCGAGTTGAACTCGACCTGCTGGCTGTCCGGATGACGCCAGAGTCCATGATAGATATGGGACACGACGTTCATCGAGAAACCGTTGAAGATCAATCGTCTGGACATGGCGGCGATCCGGCTCTTCTGTCAGATCTTGACGGTTGAGGGAGGGGCGCGGCCATTGAGCAGCCAGTCGCCGATGAACTTGAACTTGTAGGCAAGCGGGTCGTGCGTCGTGTGGGTGCGGGCATTGCGCCAGTGTCGGTCGAGCCCCAGCGTCCGATCGGTGCCCGAGGCGTTGGCGACCTGGAACAGCTTCTCGCTGTTCTCGAGCGCGGCTGTCGTGGAGGCGATCTTCGCCTCGGCGACGGCGATCGAGGCCGCGACGAAATCGGCCTCGGTGGCGGTTCCGGCGAAATGGGCCTCGGCCGCGACATCGACGAGACGGGCAGCACGCTCCATCAGCGCCTCGGCGCCATGGAAGGCGACCAGGAGACCGGCGACCGCCTGCTGCACATAGGGATCGTCGACGCTCGCCGCGATGCCGGATTCCTTCAGCTGCCGCCCGCGATTGCGGGCCAGCGCGAGCGCGTCATCGAGCGCCGCATGGGCGATGCCGGTGTCGATCGCGACATGGATGAGCTGGGCGGCCGCTTGCAGATGCCAGCGGCGATCGGTGGCCTGCGGGCCCCGGATGATTTCGTCGGCCGAGACGGCAACAGCCGAAAGCTCGATCGTGCCGCTCGCGCTGGTGCGCTGGCCGAAGCCGTTCCAGTCGTCGACGATGGTGGCCCCTGCCCGTCCGCGCGGGAAGATGACCGACACCACGCTGTCGTCGTCGTCGAGGGCGGTGATGTAGAGAAGGTCGGCGAACAGGCTTCCGGTCGAGTAGAACTTGACGCCGTCGAGCTGGAACCCGGTCCCGGCGGGGCGAAGCCGCGTCGCGATCTCGCCATAGAAGCCGCGGCCGCGCTCGGCCGCCCCGTTGGCGATCAGCTGTCCGGCGACGATTGCGGCGAAGACCTGTCGGCGCAGCACCGGCGCGGCGTCGGATCGTACCTGCTCGGTGATCGTCAAGTGAGGCTGGATCGACTGCGCGATGCTGGGGTCGCCGCGTGCGAGTTCCGTCAGGATGCGCGCCGTCTCCAGCCAGGAGAGGGCGAGCCCGCCCTCCTCCACCGGAACGCGCGCCGCCAGGAGACCGGAGGCCTTGAGGGCCGCCACCTCGGCATGAGGCAGACGGCGCTCGGCATCGCGAGCCGCGGCCTCCGCCGTGAAGAGGCGGCCGAGCCGGCGCGCCTCCTCGAGCGGAGCTGCGGCCTCGTCTCGCGTGGCCCCGGTCCCGGCCTTCGTTGCGCTGGCGGCGAGACGCAAGCTCATTCCGCCGCCTCGCGGAAGCGCGGAGCCGGCGTGAGGCTTGCCGGAGCCAGCCCCAGATTTTCGCGCAGCGTCTTGCCCTCATACTCCTTGCGGAAGATGCCCCGCCGCTGCAGTTCGGGGACGACCAGCGTCACGAACTCCTCGAAGGCACCGGGCGAATAGGCGGCCGAAACGATGTAGCCGTCGGCCTCGCTGTTGGCGAAGCTCGCTTCGATCTCGTCGGCGATCTGTTTCGGCGTTCCGACGATATGCGGCAGCAGCACGCCTTGCGCATAGAGACGGCCGATATCGCGCAGCGTCAGGTTGCTGTTCTTCGACAGCCGGTTGGCGACGTCGAAGATGCCCTGGCAGCCCGGTACGGTGAGGTCCGCGACCGGTTCGTCGAGCGAATATTGCGAGAAGTCGTGGTCGGTATGCGCCGACAGCGTGATCAGGCCTGAAACCGGATCGGCGAGCTCGTTATGGAAGGCCTGCTTCTCGCGCGCGATCGCTTCGGTCTCGCCGACGAAGGGAATGAAGGACGGGAAGATCTTGATCTCGTCCGGATCGCGACCGAACTTCGCGGCGCGCTGCTTGACGTCGGCATAATAGGCGCGCCGGCCCTCGGGCGTCGGGTCGATCTCGAAGATGATCTCGGCCCAGCGGGCGGCGAAGTCCTTGCCGCGGCTCGACGAGCCCGCCTGCATGATCGCGGGGCGGCTCTGCGGCGAGTGCGGCACGTTGAGCGGTCCGCGCGTCTTGAACCACTCGCCCGAGTGATTGATGGCGCGGACCTTGTCCGGATCGGCGAAGACGCCGCTCTCCTTGTCCTGCACCAGCGCGTCGGCATCCCAGCTGCCCCAGAGCTTGAAGGCGGCCTCGACGAATTCCTCGGCGCGCTCGTAACGCAGATTGTGGTCGAGATGATTGTCGAAGCCGAAATTCTGCGCCTCGGCCTGGCTGAGCGAGGTGACGATGTTCCAGGCGATGCGGCCGCGTGTCAGGTGATCGAGCGTCGCGAAGGTGCGCGCGATGTCATAGGGCTGGTAATAGGTCGCCGAACGGGTGATGCCGAGGCCGAGATGCTCGGTGACGGCCGCCATGACGGGCACGACGAAAGCTGGATCCAGCGTTGCAACCGCCTGCACGCCGCGCCGCAGCGGCTCGCGGATGTCGTTGCCATAGCGGCCGGGAATGGCCAGCAGATCGGCGAAGAACACGAAGTCGAAGCGCCCCTTCTCCGCGATGCGGGCGAGGTTCTCGTAATATTCGCGGGTGAGGAAGTTCTTGTCCGAGCGGGGATGACGCCAGGACGCGTGGCTGTGGGTGAGCTGCGAGGCCCAGAGGAAGCCGGCGAGATGAAGCTGCTTGGTCACGGATGGTCCTCCGGAAGGAAGGATTCGGGGATTGCCCTCGAACGGGCGCGATCGAGCGGTGCGTTGGGGTTCATTCCGCCGCCTCGTCGAGGCGGATCGGCGGTTTCAGCCCTGCAGGGCCGAGCCCGAGATGATCGCGGAGCGTGCGGCCCGTGTAGCTCTTGCGGAACCGGCCGCGGCGCTGGAGTTCGGGGACGACGAAATCGGAGAATTCCTCGAAGCTGCCCGGCAGGTAGCCCGCGGAAATGATGAAGCCGTCCGCTTCCCCGTTGTCGACGCTCGCCTCGAGCTGATCGGCGATCTGTTCGGGCGTTCCCACGATCTGGGGCAGCAGCACGCCCTCGGAATAAAGCTTGCCGAGCTCCCGCAGCGTCAGGCTGTCGTTCTTCGTGATGCGCTGCGCGACCTCGAACAGGCCGTGATTGCCGTTGACGGCGACATTGCGGATCGGCTCGTCGAACGGATATTGCGAGAAGTCGTGATCGAAATGCGCCGAGAGGGTGATGATCCCGGCCAGCGGATCGGCGAGTTCGTTGTGGAAGGCCTGCTTCTCGCGGGCGATCGATTCCGTCTCGCCCACGAAGGGAATGATCGAGGGAAAGATCTTGAGATCGTCGGGGCTGCGCCCGTAGCGCGCCAGGCGTCCCTTGACGTCGGCATAGTAGGCCTTGCGCCCTTCGGGCGTCGGGTCGATCTCGAAGATGATCTCCGCCCAGCGCGCCGCGAATTCCTTGCCGCGTTCGGAGGAGCCCGCCTGCATGATGGCCGGACGGCCCTGCGGCGTCGCCGGGATCGGCAACGGCCCGCTCGTCTGGAACCAGCGCCCTTGATGCGCGGCGCGATGGACCTTGTCCGGATCGGCGAAGAGGCCCTTCTTGTCGAGGACGAGCGCGTCCTTGTCCCAGCTCCCCCAAAGGCTGAAGGTCGCCTCGAGGAACTCATCGGCGCGATCGTAGCGCAGCGCATGGTCGAGATGCTGCTTGAAGCCGAAATTCTGCGCCTCGGCATCCGCATTCGACGTCACGACGTTCCAGGCGATGCGACCGCGCGTCAGGTGATCGAGCGTCGCGAAGGAGCGCGCGATGTCGAAGGGTGAATAATACGTCGTCGATCGCGTGACGCCGAGGCCGAGATATTGCGTCGCCGCGGCCATCGCGAGCACGACATAGGAGGGGTCGAGATTGACCGCCGCCTGCACGCCGGATGCGACCGCCTCGCGGAAGCCGCCGCCGAACCGGCCGGGAATGGCAAGCACGTCCGCAAAGAACACGAAGTCGAAGAAGCCCCGCTCCGCCGCCCTGGCGATGGTCTGGTAGTAATCCGGATCGAGGAAGTTCAGCGATCCCCGCGGATGGCGCCACATTGCGTGGCTGTGCGTCACCTGGGACGCGATGAGGAAGCCGGCGAGATGGATCTGCTTGGTCATGATGGCTCCTCTTCCGATCGTCAGCCGGCCGCGGCGGAGCGGGCGAGCGTGTCCTGGATCTCGAGACGCTCGGCGCGCTGCACTTCCTCGTGCAGCAAGCCCCAGACACGGTGGCGCAGCTCGGCGAACTCGGGTGCCGAGCGGATGTCGCCGGACCGGCGGGCCTCGAGCGGAATATCGACGACCGCCTTGACGCGGCCCGGCCGCGAGGTCAGCACCGCGACGCGCTGGCCGAGATAGATCGCCTCCTCGATGCCGTGCGTGATGAAGACGACGGTCTTGCCGGACGTTTCCCAGATGCGCAGCAATTCGTCCTGCAGCGTCTCGCGCGTCTGCGCGTCGAGCGCCGCGAAGGGCTCGTCCATCAGGAGAACGCCCGGGTCGTAGGCGAGCGCACGGGCGATGGCGACACGCTGCTTCATGCCGCCGGAGAGCTCGTGCGGATGGCGATCCTCGAAGCCCGAGAGGCCGACAAGATTGAGGAAGTCGCGGGCGATCGCGGCGCGCTGCCGCTTCGGAACGTTCTTGGCCTCGAGGCCGAACTCGACATTGCCGAGCGCGGTCTTCCATGGGAACAGCGCATATTGCTGGAAGACAACGCCACGATCGAGCGCAGGCCCGGTGACGACCTTGCCGTCGATCAGGATGCGGCCGCTGGTCGGCTTGGCGAGCCCCGCTGCAAGGTCGAGCAGCGTCGACTTGCCGGAGCCGCTCGGCCCGACCAGCACGAAGAACTCCTTGGCCTTGATCGACAGGTTGATGTCCGAGAGCGCCGTGAACACCGCCGAGACGCCGTCGGCGCGATAGCGCTTCTGGATGGCGAAGTCCTTGCTGACATTCTCGAAGGTGATGGTGCTGCTCATGGCTTCGCTCTCCGTGGGATCTGACGCACGGCGCCGCCAGGCGGCGCCGTGCGCTCGGCCGCCGCCTAGTTGGTGCCCTTGGCGAAGGGATTGAACTCGTTGGTGTAGAGGTCGGCGACCTTCAGCTTGCCGGGCGGGACGATGCCCTGGCGCTCGTCAAGGGCGAGCCAGAAGGCGACGTCCTCGTCGTTCTGCAGCGCATGCTCGGCCCAGCGCAGGACCGAATAATCGCCCTTGCCGTCATTGGTGTAGATCCACGGCGCCAGCTTCGGATCGACATGGCCGGTGTCGACCTGGATCTGGACCACTTCGGCCGGATGCGCATTGGCCCAATCGGCGGCCTTGGCGACGGCGGCGACATATTTCTTCACGATGTCGGGGTGCTGGGCGATGAACTCGCTCTTGGCCATCGTACCGCCGCGGACGATGCGCCGCCCGGAGAGGTCGGAGAGCTTGAACAGCTGGCGATAGCCGCCCTTCTGCTTCAGCTGCGCGTCGAGCGGGCCGAAGGCATAGAGGGCGTCGATGTCACCGCGCAGCAGCAACTGCTCCTGCTGGGCCGGCGGAACGGCGATATAGGTGACGTCGTCCTTCTTGATGCCCTTCGATCCGAGATAGTCGAGGGTGAACCAGGCGCTGGACCAAGACAGGTTGGTCATGCCGATGGTCTTGCCCTTCAGGTCCGCGGCGGACTTGATCGGGCTTGCCTCGGGGACGAAGAGACCGTCACCGCCGATGGCCGGATCGATCAACAGCGAGGTCGCAGCGACCTCCTTCACGTCGAGGCCCTTGTCCTTGACGTTGATGAAATAGGCGTAGTCGGCATAGGCGGCGAAATCGACGATGCCGGCATCGATGGCGGTGGTGTACTGCTCGGGCGGCAGCGGAACCCAGGTCACCTTGAGGCCTTCGTCCTTGAAGAAGCCCTTCTGCTCGGCGACGGCGATCAGCTCCCAGCCGACCGTCCAGGGGAGTGTCGGCGAGGAGATCAGCTTGATCTCCTGCAGTTCCTCCGCCCGTGCCGGCAGGCTTGCGGCGGCGAGGCCCGCAAGCGTGATCGCGGTGGCGGCGAGCGCGGCGCGGAGCCTCGATCGCGATGCGCTTTCGTGGATGGTCATGGTCGAACCTTTCTGGTGGAGCGGGGCCGGGCCTGCCGGGCGCACCGCATGGCTTTCCCGTCGGCGGAACGCGTCCGCCGCAGGGGATGGATGAAAGAGGATGTCGGGGGCGGTGCGGCCGCCCCGCCGTTCAGGAATTGATGTCGGTCTTCCAGGACGTCAGCCGCCGCTCGAGCCGAACGAGGCCGTAATTGGCGAGAATGCCGAGCAGGGCGAGGATGATCACGCCGACATAGAGCAGGTGGATGCTCATCAGATATTGCGAGTTCACCACCAGGTAGCCGAGGCCGCTATTGGCACCGACCATCTCGGAAACGACGAGCATGAGGAAGGAATAGGTCGCGGCGAGCCGCATGCCGGTGATGAGCGAGGGGATCGAGGAAGGGATCACCACGCGGCTGAAAAGCTGGCGATCCGACAGTCCGACCGAGCGGGCATATTTGATCAGCGCCGGATCGACATAGCGGATGCCGCTGATGGTCCCGAGCAGGATCGGCCAGACCACGACCCAGTAGATGATTGCCACCTTGGTCAGGTAGCCGATGCCGAAGAACAGGATGAAGACCGGAAACAGCGAAACCGGATTGGTCTGCCGCAGCAATTGCAGCAGCGGATTGAGGAAGCGGTCGAGCCCGTGATACCAGCCGAGCAGGATTCCAAGCGGCACGGCAGTGACGACGCCAAGGGCGAATCCGCCGACGGCGCGGAGGATCGAGACCTCGACATGCGGCCAGAGCTGGCCGCTGGCTGCGAACTGCCACCCGACTGCGACCACCTCCGAAAAGGGCGGCAGGAAGGTCCGGTTGATAAAGCCGAGGCGCGGTGCGAGCTCCCACAGCAGCAGGAAGATCACGATCGCCGCCGAGCGTTCGAAAGCGAGATAGGCGAAGGACTTGAGGCGCACACCGAAGCTCGGCGCGCGCCCGGCGACGTCGCCGACCAGCGCGGGGTCGCCGATGATATCCTGTGTCGCGGACATGGATGGCTCCGATCGGATGAGGGAAAAGAAGGCTCAGGCCGGGACGCGGTGGCGCTCGAGCACATGCACCGCTTCGTCGACCAGCGAGCCGAGCCGCTGGACGAGAGCCGGCTCGCTCACTTCGCCGTCGACGAAGTCTCGGTCGCTGACATAGAGCGAGGTCGGCAGCGTCGCCGCACCAAAGAACCCGAACAGCGGACGCAGCTGGTGTTCGACGACAAGCGCATGGCGGTCGCCGCCGCCGGTGGCGGTCAGCGCGACGGGCTTGCGGGCCAGCGAGCGGAAATCGACAAGGTCGAAGAAGTATTTGAAGAGGCCGGAATAGCTGCCCTTGTAGACGGGCGATCCGACGACCAGCAGCTCGGCCTGTTCGACGCTTGTCAAGGCGAAGTCGAGATGGCCGGGTAGACCGTCGCGGCTTCGGGCAAATGCGAGATCCGGCGTCAGATCGATGATGTCGATCAGCTGAGCGTCGAGACCTGTCTTTTCAGATACGCGCTCGACGATCGTTCGCACGAGGCGGCGCGTTTTGGAATTCTCGGAAAGACTTCCCGAGACGCCGACGATCTTTCGGGTCATGAATGCCTCGCTCGTTTCAACATGCAACAAGCGTTTCATTCCGGACGAAGAACTTGAAGGCCGCTGGTTCCAACAACTGCGATCCGGGTACAAAAGATTCCGGGAAGCGGCGATCTGGAAACCAATTTGTTGCGGCGCAGCGTCGTGGCCGCGATTCAGTCCTCGGCCTGATCGGCCTCGAGCTGCCGGATCAGCGGGACGACACGCCGGCCGAACGCCTCGAGCTCTTCCTTGAAATGAAGGAAGCCGAGCAGGATCAGGCCGACGCCGGCACGCTTCAACGCCATGATGCGGTGCGCGACGTCTTCCGGTGTGCCGATGAGATCGGTGCGGAAGCCGTCATTGCCCTGGACGAAATCGGCGAGCGCCGACGTCGCCCAATTGCCGATGCCATCGGGCGTCGCCCGGCCGGCCTCGGCGGTGGCGGCGGCAAAGCGGCTGGCCGCATCCCAGTCGGCAAGGCGGATGATCTCGGCATGAACGGCCCGCGCCTCGGCCTCGGTGTCGCGCACGATCGCGAAGCCGTTGACGCCGACGCCGACCCGGCGCCCGGCCTGGGCCGCATGGGCGCCGACCTCCGCCACCTGCAAGGCGATTTCCTCCGGACGGCCGCCATTGGTGAGATACCAGTCCGAGTGGTGGCCGGCCATGCGCCGCGCCGCGGTCGAGGAGCCGCCCTGGAAGATAGTCGGATGCGGACGCTGCAGCGGCCGTGGCCTCGTGGCGAATCCGTCGAGCTGGAAGTGCTCGCCGGCGAAGGAAAAGGGCTCGCCTGTCCAGCAGCCCTTCAGGATCGCGATGAACTCCTCCGAGCGGCGATAGCGCGCGTCGTGGTCGATCCAGGGCAGGCCGAGCGCCGCGAACTGGGCGCGGTCCCAGCCGCTGACGATATTGAGCGCGAAGCGGCCGCCGGAGAGCTGGTCCGCCGTCGCGCCCACCTTCGCGATCACGGCAGGATGCCAGAGGCCGGTCAGCACGGCCGAAATGACGTGGATCCGCCGGGTTCGCGCCAGAATGAACTGGGACAGCGTCAGGGCCTCGTGCTGGCCTTCATCGAGAAAGGTCGAGACGAACCGCGTCGCCGTCAGGGCATAGTCGAAGCCGACCTCTTCGGCGATCGCCGCGAGCTCGACATTGTAGTCGAGATCCCAGCCGAAGCGCTGCTCGATGCGGCTGGCGATGTAGCCGGTGCTCGCCGCCGGCACCCAATAGGCAAAGCGGAGCGGCTCGCTGAAGGCACGAATGCCGGGGTGCTTCTGTCCGCTCATGCGGGGATCGGGAGTCGGGCAGCGCTGGTGAAGGCGTCGAATTCGAGGATCGAGCGCGCGCCGTAGGCGCTGACGGCCTCGTCGGCGACGCGCTCCACGCGGTCGAGGATGGCCGGGTTGACGATGCGATAGTCGGCGAAGTCGCTCTCGACGGCGAAGATCGTGGTCGGCACGCTCATCGCCTTGAAGAAGGCGAAGAGCGGACGGAGGTGGTGCTCGGTCACCAGCGCATGCATCGGCGTCCCGCCGGTCGCCACCAACACGACAGGGGTTCCGACCAGCGCGTTCTGCTGGACGAGATCCATCAGGTGCTTCAGGGCACCGGTATAGGCGGCGCGATAGACCGGCGTCCCCGCGACGATGATGTCGGCCTGCTCGATCGTCCGGACGATGCGCCTGGCCTCGCCCTCGAGGCGGTCCGGCGTCAGCGCGCCGAAGACATGCTGCGCGGCATCGACGAGCTCGATCAGCTCCGCTGTCCCGCCGGTGCGGCGCTCGATGGCCTTGAGGATGTCGCCGACAAGCACCGCCGTCCGCGACGGCTTCGTCACGTTGCCGGATATTCCCACGATCGAAAGCTGCGCCATATCCCTGCCGGCCGTCCCCGCGCCTCCCGAGCCCAAGGCATTATCGCCGTTCGCCGGACGACGGCCAAAGTACGCCGCACGCCGAATAGCGATCGGGGGAGAAAATTGTCGCGTCCGCACCGGCGTTTTGAAACACCTGCCGCCTCGACGCCGTCTTGCATGGCGTGTCCAATGCCGCATGCCCGCAGCCAAGCATCCGACACGTCCGCGCAGCCACGAGGCTGTCAGCGAGGGCGCCGATCCCGCCTTCCAGCACGCCCTGGCCGGCTTCGTCGCCGATCGGGCACAGGACTTCGATCCGCTTCGCAGCTTGCCGCGCGGAACCGCGGTGGCGCTGCCGCTGCTCGATTCGGTCGACGACATGCCGATCGACCTCGACGTTCATTGCCGCGGCGCCCGCACGGCGCTCCTGTTCTACCAGGGTGGCTGGGACCCGGCCTGCTGCCGCATGCTGCGCTCGTTCGCAGCCGAGGAGCCGGCCTTCGCGGCCGAGGCGACGCGCCTCGTCGGCATCACGCCGGAGCTGCCGCGCTATGCCCGGCAGACGGCCGCGGCGAACGGGGTCGGCTTCGTCCTCGCCGCCGACCAGGCTTGCCGGTTCACGCGCTCGCTCGGGCTCGCCTACAAGCTGCCGCTGCAGCTCCGTCGCATCGTCCGCGACAACGGTCTTCGCATCAAGAACTGGAACGGCGAAGGCAGCTATAACCTGCCGATGCCGGTCGTGCTGCTGCTCGACCGGGCCCGTCGGGTCCGCTGGATCGAGACCGCGCAGGCGCCCGACGCCCTCGATCCGCAGCGCCTGCTGAAGGCCATCCGGCATCTGTCGGCCGACGATTGAAGGCCGGCGCCGCGGAACGAGCGCTGAAGCGCGACGGCGACGGGACGGCGCGTCCCTTTGCATTCGGCACGCAGCAAGGCATGGTGAACCGTGGCGACTTGCCATTTCTCGACAGGCGGGGGTCATGTCGAACGATAGACTGCAGCGGGTCGGCCCGCTCGTCACGCTTTCAGAAGTTCTCGGCCGCTACGGCATCACGCTCGACACCGCTGCGGCGGGCACGGGGATTGATCCGGCGCTGCTGTCCAATCCCGACGCGGCGATCCCGTTTCGGGCGGCGACCCGGCTGATCCAGCAGGCGGCAAGGCTCACCGGCTATCGCTCGATCGGCCTCGAGATCGGCATGCTCAACGACCATCGCGCGCTCGGCATCGTCGGCCAGTTGCTGCAGCAGGCGCCGACGCTCGGCGAGGCGCTGTTCGACTTCGTGCGCAACCAGCACCGCAATTCGCGCGGCGCGGTCGTCTATCTCATGCCGCAGGGCGATGCATTCAATCTCGGCTACGGCATCTATGAGCGGCACGAGGAAGGTGCCGACCAGGCTTATGACGTCGCGCTCGCGGTGGCCGTGAACAGCGTCCGTGCGCTGGCGGGTCCGCGCGCCGGGCCGGTCGAGGTGCTGATCTGCCATCGCGGCACGGCGCCTCGGGCCCATTACGAGGCGGTCTTCGGCTGCCCGGTGCGGCTCAACCAGCCTCATGCCGCGATCGTGCTCTCGGCCGAGGCGATGCGCCTGCCGATCCCGGGCGGGGATCCTGTCCTCAGACAGAAGCTCGGCCAGATGGTCGACGCGGTGATCATGCTCGGAGCGCTCGATTTCGCCTCCCATGTCCGCCACATCCTGAAGCCGAACATCCTGCTCGGCGATGCCTCGGCGGAACGGATCTCGCGCCATATCGGCATCCATAACCGGACGCTGAACCGGCGCCTGAAGGAGGAAGGTACCAGCTTCCGCACCATCGAGCAGGAGGTGCGCTTCGCCATCGCCTGCGAGTTGCTGAGCCTCACCGATCTCGACATCTCCGATATTTCGGCCGCTCTCGCCTATGGCACGCCGAGCGCCTTCGACCGCGCCTTCCGCCGCTGGGCCGGTGTTTCCCCGACCGGCTGGCGCCACAGCCAAGCCGCACTCTCCCCGGCAGGAGCCGCGCCGGCGCCAGCCTGATCCGGACAGGAACGGATCATCGACCGGACAGAGCATCCGAAACCGGCCGCACCGCAGAAGCCTGGCAATCGCTGGAATGGCGGTTCCTGCTAATCCGGCTCGCGCATCCGATAGCCGACGCCGGTCTCGGTGCGGATATAGAGCGGCTGCTCGGGCGTGTCGCCGAGCTTCTGCCGGATCTGGCGGACGAAGACGCGCAACTGCTGCGGATCGATCGCGCCGCCCCAGACCGCCTTCATCAAATGCTGGTGGGTGATGACCTTGCCGGCATGCTGGACCAGCACGCGCAGGATCTCGTATTCGCGCGGTGACAGATGCACCTCGGCCTCGCCGATGCGGACGATGCGGCGGACCAGATCGACGCTGAGCTGGCCGGCACGGAACACCGGCGCCTGGCCTTCGGCCTGAATGCGGCGACGCAGGGCGACGCGCAGCCGCGCGAGCAGCTCGTTCATGCCGAACGGCTTGACGATGTAGTCGTCCGCGCCCGCTTCGAGCGCCTGAACGATGCCGGCCTCGTCGGCGCGGCTGGAAAGGATCAGGACCGGCAGCGTAATGCCGCCGCGGCGCCATTCCTCGAGCAGCGCCTGGCCACCGATATCAGGAAGGCCGAGATCGAGAACGACGAGCTCGGGTGCCTCGCCGGCGATCGCGCGCCGCGCCGCAGCTCCATCCGCGGCCTCGATGACGGCATAGCCCTGGCTGCCGAGCCCCGCCTTCAGCAGGCGGCGGATCGGTGGTTCGTCGTCGACGACCAGAATGCGGGCGCCGGTCATGACCGAGCGTCCCCGGCCGCTGGGCTTTTCGGGACCGGCAGGCGCACCGTCAGCGCGGCACCTTGCCGATCCGGCCTCGCCGCGGCAGTGACGCTGCCGCCCATCGCCTCGACGAAGCCGCGGCTGATCGACAGCCCGAGGCCGGTGCCGGCCCGGACGCTGTCGCCCTTCTCCACGCGATAGAACTTGCCGAACACGCGCTCGAGATCCTCGGCTGCCAGCCCGCGGCCCTCATCGAGCACACGGATCGCCACCGTATCACCCTCCTGCCGCGCCGTGAGCGTGACGGTCGACCCCGCGGGGGCATATTTCGCGGCGTTGTCGAGGAGGTTGAACAGCGCCTGCTCGAGCAGAACGGGATCGACATCGAGCATCGGCAGGCCCTTGGCGACGTCGAGGGCGAGGCGGTGCGCGCGCAGCACCGGCGCGGCACGCCGCACGAGGCTGCCGATGATCTCGTCGAGATCGCAGGGCGCGCTGTTCGGACGGATGGCACCGGCCTCGAGGCGGGTCATGTCCAGGAGGTTGGTGATGAAGCGGCTGAGCCGCTCGGCCTCTTCCTCGGTCGTCGCCAGCAGATCGCGGCGCGTCGCCTCGTCGAGCGCGGTGTCGAGTTCGCGCAGCGTTCCGATCGCGCCGAGGATGGCAGCGAGCGGCGTCTTCAGATCATGCGAGATCGAGTTCAGCAGAGCCGATCGCAACCGGTCGGCCTCCGCATCACGGCGGCTTCGCTCGACGTCTTCGGCAAGGAAGACGCGCTCGATCGCAAGCGCCGCCTGATCGGCGAGCGCATCGAGCAGACGGCGGCGGTCCGGCGTCAGGATCGGCCCGGTCCGGTCGTCATTGTCGATGCCGACCGCGCCGATCGGGCCGCGGCCGGTCGAGAGCGGCAGGAAGAGACGGCGCGCGCCCGGCAGCGTATCGGCGCCGCGACCCGCCGGCTGGTTGTTGGTGAAGGCCCAGCGGGCCGCCGCGATGTCGGCCTCGTCGAGCTGGTCTTCGGGGGGATAGCCGGCGCGAACCGCAAAGACGCCATCCTGGTTGGTCAGCAGCACCACGCGCACGTCGAGCATCGAGGCGATCTGGTAGGCCGTCGCCCAGAGCACGTCGTCGATAGCGCCGACAGCAGCGAGTTTACGGCTGAACGAATAGAGCGCTTCCGTGGTGGCGGCCCGCGTTCGTGCGGCGAGCGCCTGGGCCCTCGCCCGGGCCGCCAGATTGGCGACGAGGAAGGTGACGAGCGTGAAGACGATGAGCGCCGCCACATTGGTCGGGTCGGCAATCGTCAGCGTGTAGGTCGGCGGGATGAAGAAGAAGTTGTAGGCGAGAAGCGAGATCGCCGTCGACAGCAGCGCCGGCAACAGGCCGAGCGTGCTTGCCACGACGACGATGCCGAGGAGGAAGATGAGATCGACACTGGCGACGCCGACCAAGGGCTCGATCAGTTTGCCGACCCCGACCGCCACTGCGGGTATCGCCGCGGCGAGAACATACGGGCCCGGCCGCGGGCGCGCGGCAACGGTATCGCCGGCAAGGTCCGTTGAGGGCGCGGCAGGTGCCTCCTCGCCAGCGATCACATGCACGCTGATCGTTCCGGCGCGGCGCACGAGATCATGGACGACCGAGCCATGCAGGATCTCGAACAGCCGCGAGCGCTCGGATTTGCCGATGATGATGTGATTGACGTTCTGGCCGCGCGCATAGGCGAGCACGTCGTCGGCGATGCGACGATCGCCGCCTGGCAGCGTCACGGTCTCGCCGCCGAGATGCTCGGCAAGGCGAAGCGCCTCGGCGAGGCGATCGCGCTCCGCTTCGCCGAGCATCTGGCTGCGGGCCGTCTCGACATAGAGCGCGACAAAGGGCGCCCTGAGCCGATCGGCAAGACGCTTGGCATAGCGCACGAGCGCCGCAGCGCGGGGATCCTCGCTGACACAGACGAGCACGCGTTCGCCGGCCGACCATGGCCCGGCGATGGCATGGCTCTGCATGTGGCTGAGCAACTGCTGGTCGACGCGCTGCGCGGTGCGGCGGAGCGCCAGTTCCCGCAGCGCCGTTAGATTGCCGGGCGAGAAGAAGTGATCGACGGCGCGGCGCGCGGTCTGCGGCAGGTAGATCTTGCCCTCGTTCAGCCGCTGGATCAGGTCGGCCGGCGAGAGGTCGACCACCTCGATGTCGTCGGCGCCGTCGAGCACGCTGTCGGGGACCGTCTCGCGGATACGGACGCGCGTGATCTCGGCGACGACGTCGTTGAGGCTCTCGACATGCTGGATGTTGAGCGTCGAATAGACGTCGATGCCGGCGGCCAGCAGTTCCTCGACATCCATATAGCGCTTCGGATGGCGGCTGCCCTCGGCATTGGTGTGGGCCAGCTCATCGACGAGGACGAGCGCCGGCTTCCGCGCGAGGATCGCGTCGAGATCCATCTCCTCCAGCGTCTGGCCGCGATAGGGAATGCGGCGGCGCGGCACGATCTCGAAGCCCGTGGTCAGCGCCTCTGTCTCGGCACGGCCATGCGTCTCGACGACGCCGATGACGACGTCGACGCCGGCGGCGCGGCGCGCCTGGCCGGTCGAGAGCATCTCCCAGGTCTTGCCGACGCCGGGCGCGGCGCCGAGAAACAGCTTGAGGCGGCCGCGGCCTTCACGCCGCGCCGCCTCGAGAAGTGCATCAGGGAGCGGGCGCTGGCCGCCGTCCCCATCGTCGTCAGTCATCCGCCCTCCCCTCCGGCCGCCCCTGGGCGGCCGGACTTTCGTTCATCGCCAGCATTCTAGCTGCGGGCCATCGTGTCGAGGGCGAGATTGAGCGCCAGCACGTTGACGCGCGGTTCTCCGATCAGTCCAAACAGCCGGCCTTCGACATGGGCCGCGACCAGCGCCGCGACATCGGCTTCCTTGAGGCCCCGCGCCTTGGCGACGCGCGGAACCTGGAAATAGGCCGCGTCGGGGGAGATATGCGGATCAAGCCCGCTGCCCGTGGTGGTCACGAGGTCGATCGGCACAGCCGTGCCGGGGTTCTCGGCCTTCAGCGCCGCCGTGTCCGTCTTGATGCGGTCGATGAGCGCCGGATTGGACGGGCCGAGATTGGACCCCATCGAGTTCGAAGCATTGTAGGGCTGCGGCACGGATTTCGTGGAGTCGGCGGGATCGGCCCCGGTGGTCGCCGAGGGGCGACCATGGAAGTACGTTTCGCCGGCAAAGTACTGCCCGATCAGCTCGGAGCCGATCACCTTCCCGTCGTGGCTGACGAGGCTGCCCGCCGCCTGATGCGGGAAGAGGACGCCGGCGAGCCCGGTCATGGCGAAGGGATAGAGAACGCCGGTAATGAGAGTGAGCGCGACCAGGAGGAGGATCGCGGGACGAAGCTGTTTCAGCATGATGGACCTCACGCAAGACCGAGGGCGGTAACGATGACATCGATCAGCTTGATGCCGACGAAGGGCACCACGATGCCGCCGAGACCGTAGATGAGCAGGTTGCGCTTCAGCAGTTGGGCCGCGCCGACCGGGCGATAGCGCACGCCGCGAAGCGCCAGCGGGATCAACCCGACGATGACGAGCGCATTGAAGATGATCGCCGAGAGAATGGCGCTCTGCGGCGAACCAAGCGCCATGACGTTGAGCGCGCCGAGCTGCGGATAGAAGGCTACGAACATCGCCGGGATGATCGCGAAATACTTGGCGATGTCGTTGGCGATCGAGAAGGTCGTCAGCGCGCCGCGCGTCATCAGCAACTGCTTGCCGATCTCGACGATCTCGATGAGCTTGGTCGGATCGCTGTCGAGATCGACCATGTTGCCGGCCTCGCGCGCGGCGACCGTGCCGGTGTTCATGGCGACGCCGACATCGGCCTGGGCCAGCGCCGGCGCGTCATTGGTGCCGTCGCCGCACATGGCGACGAGCTTGCCCTTGGCCTGCTCGGCGCGGATCAGCGCGAGCTTCGCCTCGGGTGTCGCCTGGGCGAGGAAGTCATCGACACCGGCCTCCGCGGCGATGGCGGCCGCGGTCATCGGGTTGTCGCCGGTGATCATCACCGTACGGATGCCCATGCGGCGGAGTTCGGCGAAGCGCTCGCGGATGCCGCCCTTGACGATGTCCTTCAGTTGCACGACGCCGAGCAGCCTGCCGTTGCTGGCAACCGCCAGCGGCGTGCCGCCGCTCTTGGCGATCTCCGCCGCGATCGTATTGACCTCGCGGGCGACAGCGGACGTCGCTGCCTCGGCGCCGACATAGGCCAGCACGGCGTCGACGGCGCCCTTGCGGATCACCTGGCCGCCGACATCGACGCCGCTCATCCGCGTCTGCGCGGTGAAGGGCACGAACTGGGCGGCAAGGCCCGCCATGTCGCGGGCGCGGATGCCGTACTGCTCCTTGGCGAGCACGGTGATCGAGCGGCCCTCGGGGGTCTCGTCGGCCAACGAGGCGAGCTGAGCCGCGTCGGCGAGTTCGGCCGCGGTGACGCCCGTGACGGGGCGGAAGGCCGTCGCCTGGCGGTTGCCGAGCGTGATCGTGCCGGTCTTGTCGAGCAGCAGCGTATCCACGTCACCGGCTGCCTCGACGGCGCGGCCCGACATCGCCAGCACGTTGAAACGGACCAGGCGATCCATGCCGGCGATGCCGATCGCCGAGAGCAGCGCGCCGATCGTCGTCGGGATCAGCGTCACGAACAGCGCGACGAGCACGACGACGGGGATCGTGCCGCCGGCATAGGCGGCGAAGCTCGGGATCGAGGCGGTGGCGAAGACGAAGATGAGCGTCATGCCGGCGAGCAGGATGTTGAGTGCGATCTCGTTCGGCGTCTTCTGCCGTTCGGCGCCCTCGACCAGCGCGATCATCCGGTCGATGAAGGTCGAGCCGGCCGCCGCGGTGATGCGCACGCGGATCCAGTCGGAGAGCACTTCCGTGCCGCCGGTGACGGCGGAGCGATCGCCGCCGGATTCGCGGATGACCGGCGCGGACTCGCCCGTGATCGCCGCCTCGTTGACGGAGGCGACACCCTCGATCACCTCGCCGTCGGAGGGGATGATGTCGCCGGCCTCGACCAGGACGACATCGCCGACCTTGAGGCTCGCGCCCGGAACGAGGCGGAACGCTGTGAGGTCGTCGCCGGTAATGAGCTTCGCCTCGGTCTCGCTGCGGGTTCGCCGGAGCGCGTCGGCCTGCGCCTTGCCGCGCCCTTCGGCCACCGCCTCGGCGAGATTGGCGAAGAGAACGGTGAACCAGAGCCAGAGATTGATCTGCAGCGAGAAGCCGAGGCCCGGGCGACCGAGCGCGACGTCGCGGATGAACAGCACCGTGGTGAGCATCGTCACGACCGCGACGACGAAGATGACCGGGTTCTTCGCCAGCGTTCGCGGATCGAGCTTGCGGAAGGAGGCGCCGATCGCCGGAACGAGGATGCTCCGGTCGAGGAGGCTGATGGACTGGGTTTTCGACATGGATGATGTCCGATGCTGGGTCTCGCCGCCGCTCAGGCGGCGATGGCCGGGAAGAGGTTCGCGATGAGGGCGACCGCGCCGGCTGTGGCGGCAAGGAGGGCCATCATGGCGAGGATGACGAGCGAGGCGGTGGGCGGCGGGGGAGCCGCCCTTCGCTGCGCCGGCCTGGCGTGCATCGCGATGCGACCAAGATCCATGATCAGCCTCCCGCCGGGGCGAGCATCGCGAGATGCTCGACGATCGGTCCGAGAGCGAGGGCCGGGAAGAAGGTCAGCCCGCCGATGACGACGATCGAGCCGACCAGGAGGCCGACGAAGAGACCGCCATCGGTTGGCAACGTGCCGGACGAGGCAGGCACCGTCTTCTTGGCAGCGAGGGCGCCGGCAATGCCGAGAGCCGGGATGATCATCAGGAAGCGCCCGACGAACATCGCGATGCCCAAGGTGACATTGTACCAGTCGGTATTGCCGGAGAGGCCGCCGAAGGCCGAGCCGTTATTGGCGGCTGCCGACGTGTAGGCATAGAGAATCTCGGCAAAGCCATGCGGGCCGGGATTGGCGATCGAGGCGACGGCCGACGGCAGCACGACTGCCACGGACGTGAAGCCGAGCATGGCGAGCGGCAGGATCAAAAGCGCCAGGAGGGCGAACTTGACCTCGCGCGCCTCGATCTTCTTGCCGAGATATTCCGGCGTCCGGCCGACCATCAGCCCGGCGATGAACACCGCGATGACGACGAAGAGCAGGATGCCGTAGAGGCCGGCGCCGACGCCGCCGATGATGATCTCGCCGAGCTCCATGTTGATCAGCGGGATCATGCCGCCGAGCGCGGTGAAGCTGTCATGCATCGCGTTGACGGCGCCGCAGGAGGCTGCGGTGGTGACGACCGCGAACAGCGCAGAAAGCGCGACGCCGAAGCGGACTTCCTTGCCTTCCATGTTGCCGCCGTCGATGCCGAGCGCATGGATCAGCGGATTGCCGCTCGCCTCGGCGAAGTAGCAGACCGCGACGCCGGCGATGAAGAGCACGCCCATGGCCGAGAGGATGGCCCAGCCCTGCCGCTCGTTGCCGACCATGCGGCCGAACACGTTGGTGAGGCCGGCGCCGATGACGAAGATCGAGACCATCTGGACGAGGTTGGAGAGCGCGGTCGGGTTCTCGAACGGATGCGCGGCATTGGCATTCATGAAGCCGCCGCCATTGGTGCCGAGCATCTTGATCGCGATCTGCGAGGCCATCGGCCCGAGCGCGATCAGCTGCTTGCCGCCTTCGAGGGTCGTCGCCGCGACCGAGGGGCCGAAGGTCTGCGGAACGCCCTGCCAGACGAGAAAGAGCGCGAAGACGACCGAGATCGGCAGCAGGACATAGAGCGTCGCCCTGGTCATATCGACCCAGAAGCTGCCGATCGTGCGCCGCTCGTGCCGCGCGAAGCCGCGGATGAGCGCGACGGCGAGCGCGATGCCGGTCGCGGCGGAGAGGAAGTTCTGCACCGTGAACCCGGCCATCTGGACGAGATACGACATCGTCGTCTCGCCGCCGTAGTTCTGCCAGTTGGTGTTGGTGACGAAGCTGACGGCCGTATTGAAGGCGAGCGGCTCCGGCACCGCCGTCATGTCCATCGGGTTCAGCGGCAGCAAGCCCTGCAGGCGCTGAAGCGCGTAGAGCAGCGCAAAGCCGGCAAGATTGAACAGCAGCATGGCCCCGACATAGACGAGCCAGTGCTGTTCCTCGTCGGCACGGGTGCCGGCAAGACGATAGAGGGCGCGCTCGACCGGAACGAGGACCGGCGAGAGCAGCGTCCGCTCACCGTTGAAGACGCGGGTCATGTAGCCGCCGGCGGGCCGCGTCAAGGCGACGACGAGGCCGACGAAGAGGGCGATCTGGAGCCAACCGTTGATGGTCATGGACGCCTCTCAGAACCGTTCGGGGCGCAGCAGCGCATAAGTGAGATAGACGAGGACGAGCAGCGTCACGCCGCCGCCGAGCCAGAGATCTGTTGTCATGGGAAAGGCCTTTTGCCTCAGAAGCCGCCACAGGCCCGGGCGTAGAGCAACGCAACGCCGAAACAGGCAAAGCCGAGGGCGAGCATGAGAATGTCGAGCATGATGGACGGAACCCGTGCTGGTTGCCGCGCGATGGGCCATCGCCTGCGGCATCGGCGCGGCGCCCCCGGCGCCGGTGGCGCCGGAGCCCTGCCGTCCGACAGGGTGAAGAATCGCCATCGAGGCATAGGAATTCGAGCGGCCGAACCGCGGGCCGGCATAGGAATCTCATAGTGGTGCGCCGGTCGTGACAAGCGGAGCGTCGATCTTGGCAAAGCGCTAACCGGAGGCGGTCAGCATGTCGCCATGCACAGGCGGCCGGGTGGCGCCGCCTGCCGACCGATGCACCTTCGTGAAGCGGAGATATGCCGATGAAGCCCGATGCCCTGGTGGCCGCCGCCCTTTCCGCCGCCGCGCTGCTGATGCTCGCCGGCTGCACCAGCGCGGCGGCGCCGGACCGCATCCAGCCCGCCTATGTCAACAGCCTGTCCTTCCAGAAGATGAACTGCCGCCAGCTCGCCAGCGCAGCCGCGGCCAACGATGCCTCCCTCGCCAAGGCGGTGAAGCTGCAGCAGCAGGCCTATGCCGGCGACGCGGTCAGCGGCTTCGTCATCGGCGTTTCCGTCGCGACCATGGCGGGGCAGGATATCGGTCCGGAGGTGGCGCGGCTGAAAGGCGAGCAGGCGGCGATCCGCGACATTCGCCAGGCGAAGGCATGCCACTGAACGGCGCCGTCCCGGCCTGGCGCAGGCCGGACGCCTTCGAAAGGACTTGCCGGCAGCGCCACGTCGGGGTCATCTGTCGGCCATCGACGCGTGGAGGACCCTCGATGATCAAGCGTGCACTGTTCGCGATCGCCCTGCTGCCGCTGGCCGCCTGCGCCAGCACGACGGCCCCGGCTCCGGCCCCGACGACACCAGCCCCGGCCGCCGCCGCAACGACCTATCAGGACATGAGCTGCGCCGAACTCCAGGCCGCAGCCCGCGAGCGCAATTCCGATGCCGCCTGGGCGCGGCGCCAGCAGCAGCAGACCTTCGGCGGCGGACCGACCAGCAATGCCAATGCCACGGTCAGCTTCCCGATCGGCGGCGGCGGCCCGAGCGCCGGCGCGCCGACGAACCGCTCGTCGCAGGATCGCTCGGCCATTCGCAGCGCGATGGCGGCCAAGGGCTGCAGCTAGCCAAGCTGGCGCCAACGGACGGCCGGGTCGCAAGCCGACCCGGCATGGCGCCGACATCTCTTCGACGCCAGATCGGCCTTATCCGCGGATCGCGGCGCTGTAGTCGCCGAGTACGGCCTCGACGGCGAACGACAGATGCGCCTTCGCGGTAAGCGGGCCGGCATCGATGGCACGGGGCAGGAACTGCGACACCAGCGTTTCCGGGATCGTGCGATCGCCGAGCACCGCCATCAGCCGCGCCACGGCCGCCTCGGCGACAGGATGGGGCCAGTAATAGCGGATGCGGTCGCTGTAGCTGTAGTGGCGCAGCAGATGCTGTTCCTCCGGTGTGCCCGGATAATGGCTCTGCCAGTTCTTCGGCTCGGCCAGCATCAGCGCTTCCATCGCCTCGGCGAGCGGGCGGCCACGATAGGCCGGATCGAGCTCGGCCGCGATGCAATCGAGGCCATAGAGCGCCTCGCGCAGCGCGAAGGTGAGGCCCGGGCCGACCTTCAGGATCGAAAAGCCGTCGCCGACCAGCGCCGCGAGGCGATCGACCGGCTGATAGTCGGTCGAGTGCGCCTCGAAGATGAAATCCGGCTCGGCTTCGAGCACGGCAACGAGGTCGCGCGCCCGGTCGGGCTGGTAGCGGACGACGCTCTCGTGACCGAATTCGACGCCCGGCTGGACGACGATGCCGATCGCGCGCGCGAAGGCCGCTTCGAGTCCTGCCCTTGCGAAGACGTCGCGGTGGATGGCGATCGTCTGCCGCGCAGCCGCCGCGCTGGTCGGTTCGAGATGGTCGAGCGCATGGGTCGCGCCGCCAGGCGTCGGAACCTCGGTGCCGATGACATAGACCGGCGGCGGCAGGCCCGCGTCGCGCGCGGCAGCCTCGGCGGCGGCGGCAAGCCGCGCCGCGCGATGGGCGGTCGTCTCGTCGTCGAGCGCTTCGGCCTCGCCGAGGCAGCCCATAGAGGCGTCGAGATGGATCTTGGAGAAACCGGCGGCGACGAAGGCCGCGACCATGGTTTCCGCCTTGGCGAGCGCCTCCTCGGCCGGCAGCTTGCGCCAGGGATTGGGGCCGAGATGATCGCCGCCGAAAATGATGCGGCCGGCATCGAAGCCTTCCGCTGCGGCGATATCGAGCACGAAGCGGCGGAAGTCGGCCGGGCGCATGCCAGTATAGCCGCCGTCCTGGTTGACCTGGTTGCAGGTCGCCTCGATCAGGACCGGCGCGGTGCCGGCCCTCGCCTCGCGGAAGGTGGCGCGGATGACGGCGGGATGGGCCGAGCAGACCGAGGTGATGCCCATGCGCCGGCCGGCGCGGCGTGCCTCGGGCAGGGCAAGGAAGAATTCGGACATCAAAGGCTCCTGACGGTCGCGCCGGCGATGAAGGCGTCGAGTTCGGCGAAGGTCGAGGTGCCCTCCATCGGACCCCTGATCGTCACCGTCCGGGCGCCGGCGGCATTGGCATAGCGCAGCGATTCGCCGATGCCGAGGCCAAATCGGCGGCAGACGAGGAAGGTCGCGCCGAAGCTGTCGCCGGCGCCGGTCGGGTCGACCTCCGCGACGACGAAGCCCGGCATGTCGGTCCGGCCATGGCGATCGAAATGGCTGGCTCCGGCGGCGCCGCGCTTCAGCACGATCTCGCCGATGCCCGATTGCAGCAGCGCCGCGATGGCGGCGCTTTCCTCGCTTGCGCCGGCCAGCAGCATCAGTTCCTCGCCGGAGGGCAGGAAGAGATCGGTCACGGCCAGGACATGGTCGAGCGCAGCGCGTCCAGCGGGATCGCGCAACATCTCCGGGCGGATGTTCGGATCGAACGACACGGTGCCCCCGCGCGCCTTCAGGGCCGGAAGGGTCGCGAGGACCATGCCGCTGACCGCGGGCATCGGCAGGCCGGACCCCATGACATGCAGATGAGCCGCCGCGCCGAGAACGGCCTCGGCCGCCGGGGTCGCCGCAATGCGCCCGGCGGCGCTGTCGCGCATGTTGAAGACGAAGGCGCGACTGCCGTCGTCGCGATAGCGGACGAAGGCGCTGCCGGTCGCTGCGCCGGGGAGCACGGCGACCGCCGAGACATCGACGCCATCGCGGCGGAGCCGGTCGAGATTGAGCGCTCCGAAATCATCGTCGCCCACCGCAGAGACGATCGCCGCGGCTGCGCCGAGCCGGCCGACCTGGTCGATGAAGATCGCCGGCGCGCCGCTGGCGAAGGGACCCACCAGCGATTGCGGCTCGCGAAAGCCTTCGCCCGTCGTCGTCGCCATGATCTCGACGAGGATCTCGCCGATGGTGACGATGGTGCCCTCTTTCATCGCGCCTTCCCTTTCGCTCACGAGCGGAACAGCGTCAGCGGCTGCTCGCCCGCATAGATCACACTTTCGTCGACCGAGAACATGCGCTGATGCATGATCAGCGCGCCGCCGAGCGCCGGTCCCTCGAGGCCGAGCGCCGAGACCTCGATCCGCGGCATCGGGAAGCCGTCGAGGAATTCGCGCCGCATCGCCGCCTCGACCTCGCCGGCAACGGCGCGGAACAGGGGCGCCACGGAGCCGCCGAGAATGATCGCGCCGGGATTGAGCACGCTCGCCACCTGCACGAGTCCGATTGCGAGGTTGCGGCCCCAGTCTGCCGCCGTGCGCAGCGCCGGCGCCTCGTTTGAGGCGACCGCCGCGAGCAGTCCGTCGAGCCCGGCCGTGGGATCGCCGCTCACCGCCCGGTAGCGCGCGACGACGGCATCCTTGCCGATATAGCTCTCGAGATGGCCGGGCTTGTGCCGGCCGACATAGAAGCCGTCGCCGCCGACCACGATCTGGCCGAATTCGCCGGCAAGGCCCGCAGCGCCACGGAACAGGCGGCCACCGATGACGATGCCGCCGCCGGCGCCGTTCTCGATCAGCAGGAAGGCGACCGTCTCGGCGCGATGCGCGGTGTCGCGGTAAGTCTCGGCGATGGCGAAGGCATTGGCGTCGTTCTCGAGCTCGATCGGGAGTTCGAGCCCCGGCAGCCGCGCCGCGAGCCGCTTCGCGAGCATTTCCTTGAGGCGGACATCGCGCCAGCCGATGATCAAGGCGTTGATGACGTCGCCGGCGCGGTCGAGCAGCGCCGGCAGCGTGATACAGAGGCCGCGCAGCCTTTCGGGCCGGCCGAGCGCCGCGATCATGTCGGCGATCATCGCCGCGATCCGGTCAGACGTCGCCTCCGCCGTCTGCTCGAAGGTCGGGAAGGCAACCGAGGCGCGGCGGAGTTCCCGCGCCGCCATGTCGATGGCGACGACGGTGAGGCGATCGACGCCGATTTCGGCGCCGAGAAACGTCGCGCCGGTGGCGTCGAGGTCGATCCTGATCCCCGGGCGGCCTGTGCGGATCGGCGCCTCGTCACGCGGCAGGTCGGCGCGCTCGACGGCGAGGCCCGCTGCCATGAGGTCGGCGATGATGTTGCCGGTGGTCGAACGGTTGAGGCCGAGCTGGCGCGCGAGATCCGCCCGGCTCATGCCGCCGGTCCGGAACAACGCGTTGAGGGCGCGGATTTCGTTGAGGTAGCGGACGGATTGGGGCGTTGCCACTTGGCTGGGGACTCGGACGCTGCGGAACAGTCGGAAACGGGAAGTTCCGGACACGGCATCGCCGTATCCGGACGGTCTGTGGCGAGGCCCCTCCGCCTCGGTCGGTCGGCAAGGCGGCGTTGCCGCCTTGCCCGTGTCGTCTGGTCGGGAACGCTGTTTCTCCGTCCTGATTACTGCGTCTTGCGCATGGCGAGAAGCGCCTCGACGTTTTCGCCAGTCACCGGCACCCACGGCACGGAGTAATGCTGTGCCTTGCCGCCTTCCCAGGCGAGTTTGCCGCCATTGACGTCCCACACCTTGGCGAGCGGCTTGTAGCTCTCGCCCTGGACAGCGGCGAGGGCGAGATCGATTGCGCCCTGGGCCTGTGCGTCGGCATCCTGCAACGTCGACATCATCTCGCCGCGCTGGACCGCGAGCAGCGCATCGGTGACGCCATCGACGCCGGCGATCGGAATGGTCTTCGGATCGAGGCCATGGCCCTTGACCGCCTCGAGCGCGCCGATCGCCATCTCGTCATTCTCGCCGATGATGCCCTGGATCTCGCCGGGATGGGCGGTCAGCCAGTTTTCGACAAGGCTGAGCGCTTCGGCCCGCGACCAGTTGGCGGTCTTCTGCTCGATGACCTTGATGCCGGGATATTCCTTCAGCGTCGCCTCGATGCCCTCGAGGCGCTGAACCTGCGCCGACTGGCCGATCATGCCCTCGACGATCACGACATTGCCCTTGCCGCCCATCTTGTCGAACACGGACTTGGCCAGGATCTTGCCGGCCTCGACATCGTTCGACGAGATATAGGCCTTGTAGAGATCCGTATTGGAAATCAGCGTGTTGGAGCCGATCACCGGCACGCCGGCATCCTTGGCGCGCTGCACCGGATCATTGCCGGCATTGATGTCGACCGGCACGAAGATCAGCGCGCTGTACTTCTCGCTGATCGCCGTATCGAACTGGTTCGACTGGGTCAGCGCATCCATGCGGCCGTCGAGAACCGTCAGCGTGACGCTGCCGTCCTTGACCAGCGGATGATTGTTGGCGGCATTGGCCCAGAGCACGTTGAACTCGGTGTCGAGGCTCTGGACGACGGCTGCGATGCGCGGCTTGTCGGCAGCAGCGGCGCTGCCGATGGCAAGCGCGGCAATGCCGGCGCCGGCGAGTGCCGCAAGGGCGCGGCGGGTGATGGTCGATGCCATAGTCGGGTTCCTCCCTGTGATCATGGCTTTATTTGCCGCGCGCAGGGCGCGCGGATCCTTCACGGATTCAAGGTTCGGGAGCGATCGATCAGGACGGCGACAACGATGATCGCGCCCTTGATGATCTGCTGGTAGTAGGACGAGACCCCCATGAGATCGAGCCCGTTGGAGATCACGCCGATGATGAGGGCGCCGATCAGCGTGTAGACGACGGAGCCGATGCCGCCCGAGAGCGAAGTGCCGCCGATGACGACGGCCGCGATCGCGTCGAGCTCGTAGCCGAGCCCGGCCTGCGGCAGCGCCGAGGTGGTGCGCGCGGTCAGGATCGCGCCGGCAAGGCCGGCCAGTGCGCCCATCAGCAGGTAGACGGAGAACACCACGCTGCGGGTCGGGATGCCGCTGGTGCGCGCGCTCTTCACATTGCCGCCGACCGCATAGACCCAGCGGCCATAGACGGTGAAGCGCAGCACGATCCAGGCGATGATGAAGACGAGCAGGAACAGGATGACCGGCACCGGCACGCCGGCGACGAAGCCCTGCCCGAGCCAGCGGAAGGCCGGCGAAAGATTGGGGATCGGGCGGCCGTCGCTGTAGAGCAGCGTGGCGCCGCGTGCCATCGACAGCATGCCGAGCGTCGCGACGAAGGCCGGAACCCCGAAGCGGGCGATCAGCGTGCCGTTGACGGTTCCGACGGCCGCACCGACGGCGACGGCGGCGAGGATCGCGACCATCGGATGCGACGGGTCGCCGCCCGTCACGAGACTTCCCGCAACGACACCGGCGACCGCGAGGATCGAGCCGACGGACAAATCGATGCCGCCCGTCAGGATGACGAAGGTCATGCCGATGGCGAGGATGCCGTTGATCGACACCTGGCGCAGGACATTGGTGAGATTGCCCGCCGAGAGGAAGTTCGGATGGGCGAAGGACAGCACGGCGAAGAGGATCAGGAACGAGATCAGGATGCCGTAGCGCGAGAGGAAGCGGCCAAGGGCGCGGCCGCGGCTGTCGCTTCCGGCGGATTGGGATGCGGTCAAATCGGACATGGCGGGTCTCGGCGTTTCCAAGGGCTGTTCTTGTCAGCTCGCCAGATGGACGAGCGCTTCCTGCGTCGCCTCGCCGGCGGTGAGCTCGCCGGCGATGCGTCCGCGGCGGAAGACGATGATCCGGTCGGCATTGGCGAGAATTTCCGGGATCTCCGACGAGATCAGCAGCACGGCATTGCCGGCGGCAGCGAAGGCGGAGAGGAAGGCGTAGACCTCGCGCTTGGCGCCCTCGTCGATGCCGCGGGTCGGCTCGTCGCAGAGGAGGATGCGCGGCTTGGTCTCGACGCAGCGGGCAAGGACGACCTTCTGCTGGTTTCCGCCCGAAAGACTCTGGACCGCGAGATCGCGGGAGGCCGCCTTGATGCGGAAATGCGCGATCTGGCCGTCGACGGACCCAGCCACGCGGCGACCATCGACGAAGCCGAGCCGTGCAAAGCGATGCAGCGCCGCGACGACGATGTTGTCGGAGACACTTGAGGTGAGGACGAGCCCTGTCTCCTTGCGATCCTCGGTGACGATGGCGATGCCATGGCGCAGCGCCTCGGCGGGCGTGTCGATCGTGACCATGCGACCCTCGATCGACACCGTGCCGCTATCCTTCGGCGCATTGCCGTAGACGGCATTGGCAAATTCGCTGCGCCCGGCCCCCATCAGCCCGTAGAGGCCGACGATCTCGCCCTTTCGGATCGCCAAGGAGATGTCGGCAAACTGGCCGGCGCGCGAGAAATCCCGCATCTCGATCATGATTTCGGCGCGCGCGGTGCTCGCCCGCGCCTCGGCATCGCGAAGGTCGCGGCCGACGATCAGCGCGATCAGGCGCTGGCGGTCGATATCGGCCAGCGCGCCGGTTTCGACGAAGCGGCCATCCCGGAACACGGTGTAGCTGTCGGCGATCGAGAAGATGTCGGTCAGCCGATGCGAGACATAGATGATGCCGACGCCGGAAGCTGCGAGCCCGCGGATCGCCTTGAACAGCGTCGCCGTCTCCTTCTCGCCGATGGCGGAGGTCGGCTCGTCCATGATCAGGATGTCGCTGTCGCGGCTGATCGCCTTGGCAATCTCGACGAGCTGGATGCGCGCCACGGAGAGGGTCCGCATCCGGGCGCGCGGGTCGATGTCGAAACCGAGCCGGGTGAACAGGGCCGCCGCATCGGCCTCCATGCGCTTGCGATCGACCAACCAGCCGCCGCGCCGCGGCTCGCGGCCGAGATAGATGTTCTCAGCCACGGTCATGTCGAGGACGGGGGAGAGTTCCTGCGTGATGATGGCGATGCCGTCGGCCAGGGCCTCGGCCGCCGACCCGTAATGGACGAGCCGTCCCTTGACGAGGATCGCGCCGGCATCGGCGCGCTGCAGGCCCATCAGGATCGACAGGAAGGTCGACTTTCCCGCGCCGTTGCCGCCACACAGCGCATGGATCGAGCCGCGCTTCAGCTGGATGCGGCCATCGGTCAGCGCCGGCACGCCGGCGTAGGCCTTGGCGATGCTTGTGGCCTCCAGCAGCAGATCGCCCGCCGCCTCAGCCGCCTCGGGAGGAGAAAGGGGCGACGGCCGAGGGGCGGACGAAGGCGCATGGAGAGCTGCGCCGTCGCGGGCTTGCGGCTCAACCGGGCCAGCGAAAGACGCTTGGCCCGCAAGCGAAGTTTGCTCAGCAAGCGAATCCTGGTCGGCAAGTGGCGTGCCGCGCGGCGGCTGGCCGAAAGATGTCCGATCGCTCACGCGCAATTCCTCCCAGCGATCCGATTGAACTCGGACTCTTTTTTTGTTGGTTGCGACAGCAAACATAACGGCGCGGAGATCGCCCGGAGCGGCGGCCGACCTTGGCGGGCCGACACTCGCTCGGGGCCAGGCGCTACGGCGTGCGGTTGGTCAGGGCTTTGCGCGCCGCTTCGCCCTGCTTCGCTTCGATGAAGGCCTTGGCGAGACGGGCGACCTCGACATTATCAGTCCAGGTGTTGCGCCAGATCGCGCAGGTCACCGAGAGATCCTCGTCGACCACTTCGGACGAGAAGCTCTCGAAGGTGATCCAGTCGTCATAGCCGATCGCCTCGAGCGCATCGAAGGCGGCGGTGAAATCGATCACGCCGGAGCCGAGGAAGCCGCGATTGCTCTCGCCGACATGGAAATAGCCGAGCTTGTCGCCGGCAAGGCGGATTGCCGCTGCGGGGTCGGCCTCCTCGATGTTCATGTGGAACGTGTCGAGATGCAGGAAGATGTTGTCCGAGCCGGACTGCTCGATATAGGCGAGGCCCTGCGCGGTGGTGTTGAGCAGGTTGGTCTCGAAGCGATTGACGACTTCGAGATTGAGCGAGACGCCGGAGGACTTGGCGCGATCAGCGACGCGGGCGAGCGCCGCGACCGAATTGTCCCAGCCCTTCTTCGTCGGCAGGCTGCGATACTTCGTATGCGCCGAGAAGATGATGCCGCCGAGTTTCTCGCCGCCGAGATCGCGGGTGATCGAGACCGCCTCGTCGAGGATCGCCTCGCCGCGCTTGACGACGGACATATCCTCGCTCGACACGTCGCCATCGGCCGGCAGGCCCATGGTGACCACGACCTTGAGGCCATAGTCGGCAAGGCGCTTCGCCAGCCAGGAGACGTCGAACTTCTTCGGATCGAGCCGCGGAAACTCGATCAGCCCGTAGCCGAGCCGATGGGTCTTCTCCATGGCGCCTTCGAGCGCCTCCTGGGTGCTGCCGCCGGTCCAGACGAACGAATGAATCCCGAGCTTGGTCATGAGCGTTTCCGAGGTTGTTATCGAGCGGCGATCTTCCATCGCCTATTTGTTGTGAGTAGCAGCAAACTAACTTGCCTTCAAGGGGAGCGTGCGGCTAGGGTCGCGTGGAGGACAAGAAGACCTGCGCCGAAGCGCGGGATCGGGAGGACGACATGAGCGAACCGAGTGGCGCGCCCGAGGGCGTGGCCAGACCCTTCGACCTGACCGGACGGGTGGCGATCGTCACCGGCGCGGCCGGCGGCATCGGCGGCGCGATCTGCCGCCGCTTTGCCGAGGCTGGCGCGTGCGTCGCGCTGTTCGACCGCAACCCGGCGGTGATCGCTGCGGCCGAGGCCCTCGGACCCGACCACCGCGGCTTCGTCGGCGACGTCACGGACGAGGCCGGTATCGTCGCGGGCGTCGCCGCCGCATTCGCCGCCTTCGGCCGGATCGACATCCTGGTCAACAATGCCGGCATGGGCACGCTCCACCCGGCCGAGACGTTTCCGACCGCCGACTGGGACCTGACCCTCGCTGTCAATCTCCGCGCGCCGTTCCTCTTCGCCCGCGAGGCGTCGAAGCCGATGCTGGCGCAGGGCTCCGGCCGCGTGATCACGATCGCCTCGCAGGCCTCGGTGATCGGCATCGAGGGCCACACCGCCTACAGCGCCTCGAAGGCCGGCCTGATCGGGATGACCAACTGCATGGCGATCGAATGGGGCCCGCGCGGCGTCACGGCCAACTGTATCTCGCCGACCGTCGTCGAGACCGAGATGGGCAAGATCGGCTGGTCGGGCGAGAAGGGCGTGCGCGCCCGCGCCGAAATTCCGACCCGCCGCTTCGCCCAGCCGGACGAGATCGCTCTGGCCGCGCTCTATCTCGCCTCCGACGCCGCGGCCATGGTCAACGGCGCCAATCTGATGGTCGATGGCGGCTACACGATCCGATGAACGCGAAGGACGACGACATGACCGAGACGCTTTCCGCCGCCGCTCCCAGCTTCGGGACGCAGGCCCTTTCCGGCAAGGTGATGATCGTCACCGGCGCCAGCTCCGGCATCGGCCGCGCGGTGGCGCGCCGGTTCGCCGGCGAGGGCGTCAAGCTCGTGCTCGTCGCGCGCTCGGGCGAGAAACTCGCGGCGCTGGCCGATGAACTCGGCGCGAGCGCCCTCGCCGTTCCGGCCGATCTCACGGTGGCCACCGATATCGCCCGGATGGTCGATACGGCCCGCAGCCATTTCGGCGCCATCGACATCCTGTTCGCCAATGCCGGCAGCTATGTCTCCGGCGACGTCGCCGAGGGTGATCCGGATCTCTGGGACCGCATCATCGACGTCAACGTCAACAGCGTGTTCCGCGCCGTGCACGCCGTCCTGCCGGAGATGATCGCGCGCCGCTCCGGCGACATCGTGGTGACCTCGTCGATCTCGGGCCATCAGGCGATCCATTGGGAGCCGGTCTATTCGGCGACCAAGCATGCGGTCCAGTCCTTCGTGCATGGCGTCCGCCGCCAGGTGTCGAAGCACAATGTCCGCGTCGGCGCGCTGGCGCCCGGCATGGTGCTGAACGAGCTCTGGGGCATCGACGATCCCGCGGAGATCGCCCGTCGCGCAGCCGCCCATGAAGGCCTGCTCTCGGAGGATGTCGCCGAGGCGCTGCTGTTCATGCTGACGCGCCCCGCGCATGTCACCATCCGCGACCTCGTGATGCTGCCGCAGAACCAGGACCTCTAACCGCCGCTGCGACTTGACCCGCGCCGCGGCGGGCCGACATCATGCCGACCCCGATGGCGCGCCGCCTCGGCCGTTGCCCGCCCGACGCGATGAGGTTCGCATGCTCGCTATCCCGGCCGTCCGCAACGCCTGGCAAACGCTGCGGCCGGAGATCGAGGATCTGTTCGCGGCGCTCTGGCTTGTGCCGGAAATGCCCGGGCTCGAGGTCGAGAGTGCGGCTCTCCTGACCACCTTTCTCGAGCGGCACGGCTTCCGCGTCGAACGTGGCAGCGGCGGCGTTCCGACCGCCTTCGTCGCTCGCAAGGGAAGCGGCGCCGGCCCGAGGATCGGCATCCTCGCCGAATATGACGCGCTCCCCGGCCTCGACAACGACGCCGTCCCTTACCGCTCCGGAACGGGACGGAAACCCGGCCATGGCTGCGGCCACAACCATATCGGGCCGGCCAATACCGGCGCCGGTATCGCCGCGGCGCTGGCGGCCGCCGAACTCGGCCTTGCCGGCGAAATCGTCGTCATCGGCTGCCCGGCCGAGGAAATCTGCTGGGGCAAGATCGCGCTGCAGCAGGCGGGCATCTTCGACGGGCTCGACATCATCCTGACCTCGCATGGCGACTACCAGAACGGCGCGCTGTCGCGGCCCTGCCATGCCTTCGTCTCGGCCGAATTCGTGTTTCGCGGCGACAGCGCTCATGCCGGCATGGGCACCGCTCGCGATGCACTGAGGAGTGCCGAGAGGGCGATGGCCGCCTTCAACGCCATCCTGGCCGAGCGTTTCCCCGGCACGGGCGAGAAGCACGTCTTCCGCAGCGCAGGCGTCATGCCGGGCGTGATGCCGGAGGAGGTGCGGCTGTGGTGCTCGCTGCATCATCGCGACCTCGGCCCGATGATGGCTGCCTATGACGCGATGAAGGCAACGTTCGCTGCGGTGGCGGCGGAGACCGGCGTCGGCCTCGAGGAGAAGTTCATCGCGGCCTGCCGCGGCTATCTCGCCAATGACGTTGCCGGACGGGTGCTCGACGAGAGCCTGCGCGTTGTCGGCCCACCGCGCTGGAGCGAAGACGACATCGCCTGGATGCAGGAACTCTCTGCCGCGGCAAGCCCGGGCAAGCCGTTCGCGCTCGACCGGGAGATCCGCTTCTATGGCGAGGGCATCGACTATTATGGCCAGGACGACGGCGATGCGAGCTGGATTGTCCCGCTCGCGCGCCTCAACTGGGCCTATCCCACCACCGTGCCGATCCATCACTGGGCCTGGACGGCGCTGTCCGGCCACCCCGCCAGCAGTCCCGGTCCGCTGATGGCATCCGAGGCGATCGCGATCGCCGCCGTCACCTTCCTCACCCGGCCGGATCTCGTCGCCGCCGCCAAGGCGGAACTTCGGCAAAGGGTCGGCGGCGAGGAAATCCGCGTGATCCCGCCGGGGATCAACGAGATCATGGCCCGCGACCCGGCCGCCTTCTGGGACGCACGCTGGTAGCGATCACGCCAACGCCCGGCGCATGAAAGCGCCGGCGCTTGCGAGGGCCGCGCGGCCGCGTTCGAGCCGCGCGTTCCAGAGCGGCCAGGCATGGATCATGTGCGGCCAGATTTCGAGCGTCACCGCCACCCCGGCCGCGCCTGCCTCGGCGGCAAGTCGGGTCGAATCGGCCAGCAAGGTTTCGTCCGAGCCGACCTGGATCAGAAGTGGCGGCAAGCCGGCAAACGGCGCGAACAGAGGCGAGACCCGCGGATCGCGTCGATCGAGGCCGGCCGGCACATAGGCATCGGCGAGTTCGGCGAGATAGCCGCGATGGATGAGCGGATCGACGGCGTCCTTCGTCGTCAGCGTCTCGCCTGAAAGCGTCAGGTCCGTCCAGGGCGACAGCAGCCAGCCGCAGGCGGGGAGCGCGGCACCGGCATCGCGCAACTGGCCAAGCAGCGCCAGCGTGATGCCGCCGCCGGCGCTATCGCCGCCGACGACGATCGCCCCAGGCCGGAACCCGCCATCCAGCACGAATTGCCAGGCACGCGCGGCGTCGTCGAGTGCGGCGGGGAACGGGTGCTCGGGCGCCAGCCGATAGCCGATCGCCAGCGTGCGCATGCCTGCGGCGCGACCAGCCTCTGTCACGAGGCGGCGATGGCTGACGATCGAGCCCGAGCAATAGCCGCCGCCATGAAAGAACAGCAGAACGCGGTCCGGATCGCTGCCCGGCGCGAGGGACCACTCGGCATCGAAGGCGCCGATGCGGAAAGGGTCGAGACGGATGTCGGCCGCCACGGGCCAGGCCGCCCCGACCTCTTCGATCCGCTGCCGCCGCTCGGCCCAGCCGACAGGCCGGGGCTTCGCGCCGAGCAGCGCCCTGATCGCGGCGATTTCCACGACCGCCGTGTCGTCCTCGCCGCCTTCCGGTATGACTTCAGACACGACCGCCCCCGCCGAACGCATCCATGACGGGGGATGCTAGCACGGCGGGCAGCGCAGTTCAGCCGCGCCCGAGACTGAGGCCGACGCGGCCGTCCGGGCGGACCGCCGCGGTCAGCCCGAGATAGTTCTCGAGCAGCGGATGCGGCGTCGCCATCGGCTCCTGATGCGTCGCCGCGATCACGGCGAGGGCGGCGCCGGATGCCTCGCCTGCGGCGATGCCGGCGGGGGCATCCTCGAAGACGATGCACTCCGCAGTCGGGACGCCAAGGCGGCTTGCGGCGAGATGATAGCAATCCGGCAGCGGCTTGCCGCGCTGGACGTCCTCGGCCGCGATCAAGAGGCGCGGCACGGGCAATCCGGCAGCCGCGAGACGGCGGCGGGCGAGCGCCTGCGGCGCCGAGGTGACGATGGCCCAGCGGTCATGCGGCAGGCTGGCGAGAAAGGCGGGGGCGCCGGCGATCGGGTGGATGCCACCCATGTCTTCCATCTCGTCGGCCGTCAGCGCGTCGGCCTCCGCCTCGGGATCGACGCCGGGAAGGCCGAGCCGCCGGATGGTATCGACGGCACGGACCCCGTGAATCGTCGGCAGGAAGCGGGCGACATCGAGCCCATGCCGCGCCGCCCAGCGGCCCCAGATCCGCTCGGCCGCCTCCAGCGAGGAGAGCAGCGTTCCGTCCATGTCGAAGAGGAGAGCCGCGAAGCTCCGCCCCTGAAACAATCCCGCATCGGCCATTGGCGATTCCCCGCGCCCGGATTGGCGCCGTGCCGATATCGACGGCCGAGCGCCCGCCGTCAACGCCGCGATCGGGCGCGGCGCGTCAGGCGACGGTGTCGAGCGCGAACTGGAACAGCGACTTGATGTGATCGGCCATCGCCTTCCGCGCGCCGGCGGCATCGCGCTGCTCGATCTTGTCGAGGATGACCTCGTGCTGGCGCGTATCCGGCTCGAGCCGTTCGGCGAGCCGCTCGACCTCGAACAGCTTGGTGGTGACGCGCAGCGCCTTGACGATGTTGCCGACGACCTGGTTGCCACAATAATCGGCGACGATGTCGTGCACTTCACGGTCGGAGGCCCAATGTTCCTCCTGGTCGTAGCGCTCGCTGCCCTTCAGGCGCTGCAGCGTCGCCTTGGCGGCCGCGACGCGCTCCGGCGGGGCGAGATCGACGCACATGCCGGCGGCGGCGGATTCCATGATCTCGCGCGCCTTGAGGCTCTGCAGATATTCCTTGAGCTCGACCTTGCGGACGAAGAAGGACTTGGTGTTCGACTTGACCAAGAGGCCCTCGAGCTCGAGCCGCTGCAGCGCCTGGCGCACCGGCGTGCGCGAGATGCCGAGATAGGCGGCGAGATTCTGCTCGACGACGACCTCTCCGGCGCGCAGTTCCTTCTTCTCGATCAGCCGGGCGATTTCCTTGTAGGCGAGGGTCGACAGGTTCTTGGCTGCCGGCCGCGTCGCGAAGGCGGCCGGCTCGGCCGCCCGCGGCTGTTCTGCCGCCTTGCGGGCCGGCGACGCGGCGCTTGCTGCGGTCTTGCGCATCACGATAGGCTCCGTACCCATGGCCAATGCCTAGTCGATCCCTCCCCGAATGTCCACGCGTATACAGGCGGAATCCGAGCGGTTCACGTCGCTACCGTTGATTGAAGCCGGCTGAAGATCCGCTCGCCGGGCGCGCACGCGGACCAGCCCCTGCCGCCCCTTCCAGCGCCACCCCGCCGTCTTTTTCGTCACCACCGCGACAGCCGCCATCGCCGCACTGCGGCTGTTGCAGCGCAAGAGAAAGCCGTTGACAGCCCTCGCCCGCATGCTAGCATCGAATACAGACGGTATACAAAACGAATTCCGGAGGTCGTCAATGCGTTCCTACGCAAGGTTCGTACCCATCCTCGCTGCAGCTTTGGCGGGTGTTCCGGCGCTGGCGCTGGCCGCCCCATCGGGAACGCTGGTGATCGCGGAAAACGAGACGCCGGAAAATCTCGACCCGGCGAACGCGACCAACTCGACGGTCGACGAGTTGCTGGTCGGCGCCTATGACGCGCTGGTGCAGTTCTCGGCTGGCGAGACGGCGGTGTCGCCGCGGCTTGCCAAGAGCTGGACGATCTCCGACGACGGCCTGACCTACACCTTCACGCTGCGCGACGACGTCACCTTCCATGACGGCACCAAGCTCATCGCGGCCGACGTCAAGTTCACGCTCGACCGTCTCAAGGCCGCGAAGGCGAATGTGCTCAACGACATCTCGCTGTTCAGCGCCGCAGAGGTGGTCGACGACCACACGGTGAAGCTGACGCTGTCGGCGCCGTTCGGACCGTTCCTGCCGGCGCTGTCGCGCATCTACATCGTCAACAAGGCGCTGGTCGAACCGCACATGGCGGAGGACAATGCGCGGCAGTTTCTCGCGGTCAACGAAGCCGGCTCCGGCCCCTATGCCATTACCGCCTACAACCCGACCGAGGCGGTCACGCTCAAGGCCTATGACAAATACTGGGGCGGCTGGGACGGCAACCACGTCGCCGAGGTCGTCTTCCGGTATATCTCCGAGCCGTCGACACAGCTCTCGCTGCTGAAGAGCGGCGAAGTCCAGATCGCACCCGACGTCACCGTCGAGGACAAGCTCGCGCTGATGAAGGAGCCCGGTTTCGTCGTCGACGTCGGCAAGGCCGCGACGCCGCTCTATTTCGACTTCAACACCGCCGGAAAAGGTCCGACCGGTAATCCGAAATTCCGCGAAATGCTGGCGAAAACATTCGACCGCCAGCTCCATCTCGACCAGGTCCTGATGGGCCTCGGCACACTGCCGGACGGCCCGCTGCCGACGAGCTGGCCGGGCCACGAGAGCGGCACCGAGCCCGCCTTCGATCTCGCCGCGGCCAAGAAGATGGTCGACGACAATGGCTGGGCCGGCACGACGCTGACCGTGCGCTATCTGCCGGCGATCCAGGAAGAGAAGAGCGCCGTCGAGCAGCTGCAGTCGAATCTCGCCGAGCTCGGCATCACGCTGAAGGCCGAGGGCATGACCTGGCCGGCACAGGCCGCGACGGTGCAGAAGGTCGAGACGACCTCCGACATCAACATGATCTACTCGTTCCCGCCCTTCCCCGACCCGCATGCCATCCTGAACTCCTCGTTCAACAGCGCGCTGACTGGCGCCAAGGGCGGCTACAACTGGGCGCAATATGCCAATCCGGCCGTCGATGCGCTGCTGAACGAGGCGGCGAGCTCGGCCGATCAGGCGAAGCGCGCCGAGCTCTACAGACAAGCTCAGCAGCTGATCGGCAAGGACTTCCCGGTCATCACCGTGTCCTATCCCGGTTCCGTCGTCGCTCTCAGCGACAAGGTCGTCGGCTACAAATACAACGCCGCCCACCACCAGACCTTCAACTACATGGATATCGGCCTGAAATAGGCCGGTCTTCTTGAGATCACGACGCCAGGGATCGAGACATGCGCTACGTCATGCAGCGAGTGCTGTTCTCGATCCTGTCGCTCGGCGTCCTGCTCTTCATCACCTTCCTGCTCAGCCATGTCGTCGCGGGCGATCCGGCGATCGTGGCTGCAGGCCCGAATGCAGGCGCCGACAAGATCGCCGCCATCCGGCAGGAAATGGGGCTCGACCAGCCGCTGCTGGTCCAGTTCTGGATCTATTGCCGCGACATCCTGCATGGCGACCTCGGCATCTCCTGGTTCACGCGGCAGCCGATCGCGACCGACCTGATGCGCGAATTGCCGCCCTCGCTCGAGCTCGTCTTCCTCGCCATGCTGATCAATCTCGCGATCTCGCTGCCGCTCGGCCTGCTGACGGCGCGCTACAATGGCAGCCGTTTCGACGACATCGTGCGGCTCGTCGTGATGGCCGGTGCCGGACTGCCGATCTTCTGGCTCGCGATCATCCTGCAGCAGGTCGTGGCCGGCCAGTGGCACCTGCTGCCAACCGCCGGGCGGCTCGGCTTCGAGCATCGCGACTTCACCGGCGCGACCGGCTTCACGCTCATCGACAGCCTGGCGCAAGGCCGGTTCGACGTCTTCGCCGACGCGCTCGCGCATCTCGTGTTGCCGGCCTTCGCACTGACGCTGCTCTTCACCGCCGTTGGCGTCCGCATCACGCGTACCGCGATGATCGGCGAATTCCGCAAGGACTACGTCGTACTGGCACGGGCCAAGGGCGCGAGCGAGGCGCGGATCATGGTTCGCCACGTCTTCGCCAATGGCGCGACCCCAGCTCTGACCGTTTTCGGCATGCAGTTCGGCTGGATGCTCGGCGCCACCGTCCTGGTCGAGGAGATCTTCGGCCGGCCCGGCATCGGCCGGTATGCGGTCAAGGCCGTGACCCAGTCCGACATCCATGCCGTCGTCGCCGTCGTCTTCGTCGTCGGCCTCGTCTTCCTCTTCGCCAATCTCCTCGTCGACATCGCGCTCTATCTCTTGAGCCCGCGCAAGCTCGCGGGGGCCTGAGCGTGCTGGGACGTCTCTGGTCGCTGCCGAAGACGCATGTCGAGCGCGTCGCCGTTGTCCTCGCTATCCTCATCCTGCTGATGGCGCTCGTCGGCGCGCATCTCGTGCCGTTCGATCCGATGAAGATCGACTTCCGCGGCAAACTGCATCCGCCTTCGCTGACCCACTGGCTCGGCACCGACGGCTCCGGACGCGATGTGCTCAGCCGCCTGCTCTATGGCGCGCAGCTGACGCTCGCCTCGACCTTCGCCGTCATCATCGTCGTCGTCATCATCGGCTGCACCATCGGCATGGTCTCGGCCTTTGTCGGCGGCGCACTCGACAACATGCTGATGCGGCTCGCCGACATCTGGCTTGGATTTCCGCCGCTTATCCTGGCGCTCGGCTTCGCCTCGGCGCTCGGCGCGAGCCTCGAGGCCGCGATCTGGGCGCTGATCTTCTCCTGGTGGCCGAACTATGCCCGCCTCTCGCGCATGGTCACGGTCGATATCCTCTCGCGGAAATTCATCGCCAGCGCCGACGCACTCGGCGTGCCGACCCATCGCAAGCTCTTCAGCTATGTGATCCCGAACGCGCTCGACGTTCTCGTGATCCAGGTGGCGCTCGATGTCTCGGCGGTGATGCTGGCGATCTCCGGCCTTTCCTTCATCGGGGTCGGCGCCCAGATTCCGGCTCCGGAATGGGGCGCGATGATCGCGGACGGGCGTTCCTATGTCGCCAATGGCTGGTGGATCGTGCTGGCGCCGGGGCTGGCGATCTTCATGACCGCGGTCAGCTTCAACGTGATCGGCGACATGCTGCGGCGTGAGCTCGATCCGACGTCGCGGCGGCGATGATGGACATGTCCCGCCCGGGCCAGCCTCCCGCCGCCGACGACGCGCCGCTCTTCGCGGTCGACGATGTCGCGATCGCGCTCAAGGCCGGCGACCGGACGATGGTCTCCGGCGTCTCGTTCGGCGTTCGGCCGCGCGAGGTCTTCGGCATTGTCGGCGAATCGGGTTCGGGCAAGACGCTGCTCACGCGCACGCTTCTCGGCCTGCAGGACGATGCCTTTGTCTCGGCGGGGTCCGTTCGCTTCGATGGCCGATTGCTGCCGGCGGAGCGGCATGCTGCGAGCGCACGGAAGCTTCTCGGCCATGCGATCGGCTTCGTGCCGCAGGACCCGTTCTCTTCGCTCAATCCCACGATGCGGATCGGCAAGCAGATCACCGAAGCGATCTATCTCGCCAAGGGCTGGCCGATGGGCGCCGAACGGACACGGCAAGCGGCGATCGCACTGATGGCGGAGGTCGGCATCCCCGAGCCGGCGCTCGCCTTCGACCAGTTTCCCGACCAGTTCTCCGGCGGCATGCGCCAACGAATCGTCTTCGCCATTGCCCTGTCGCAGGACCCGAAGCTGCTCGTTGCCGACGAGCCCACTACGGCGCTCGACGCGATCACGCAGCGGCGCGTCATCGAACTGATCCTCGACCGCAGCCGCAAGCATGGGCTCGCGGTAATCCTGATCAGCCATAATCTCGAGCTGCTGCGCCAGAGCGTGGACCGCGTCGCCGTGCTCTATGGCGGGCAGTTGCTCACGCTCGTCCAGGCTTCGGCGATTGGCGCGCGCACCATCCATCCCTATGCCGAGGCGCTGTTCGATTGCATCCCGACGCGCGAGCGCAGCCTTGCCGACATCCGCTCGATTCCCGGCGAGCCGGCCGGCGCAGGCTTCGGTCTCACCGGCTGCGCCTTCGCAGCGCGCTGTGCCTATGCCCTCCCCTTATGCCGCACGGCGGACCTGCCGCTGAACAGCGCCCGGGATGCCGAGTTCAGCGCCTGCATCCTCGGGCGGGGAGCAGAGGCATGACGGAAGGCATATCCGTACCGATGGTCGCGCTCAGCGGCGTCGCCAAGAGCTTCGCGCGCCGCCTCTTCGTGCAGAACCGCAGCTTCGCGCTCCGCGACATCACCCTGACCGTCAGCCGCGGCGAGGTGGTCGGCATCCTCGGCGAGTCCGGCTCGGGCAAGTCGACCGTCGCCAACATCATTACCCGCCTCACGAGCTTCGACGCCGGCAGCTACCGCTTCATGGGCCGCGACGTCGCCGCCTTCACGCGCACAGAACGCTTCGGTTTCAAGTCCGACGTCCAGATCGTGTTCCAGGATCCCTATGGCAGCCTCAATCCGCGCGCCAGCATCCGCGCCAGCGTCGCCGAGAGCCTGATCCTGCACCGGAAGGATCTCTCCCGCGCAGCGCGGATCGAACGGGCCGACGCACTGCTCGCCGAAGTCGGCCTCGCCGCCGCTGCGGGCGACCGCTATCCGCATGAATTCTCGGGCGGTCAGCGCCAGCGCGTCGCCATCGCCCGCGCACTCGCGGTCGAACCGCAGCTTCTGGTGCTCGACGAGCCGCTGTCCTCGCTCGATGTCTCGATCCAGGCGCAGATCCTCGAATTGTTCGTTCGCATGATCCGCGAGCGCGCGCTCACCATCGTCTTCATTTCGCATGACGTGAACGTCGTGCGCCTTCTCTGCGACCGCGTCTATGTCATGAACCAGGGCGCGATCGTCGAGGAGGGCTCCGCGCGGGAGGTCCTTTCCAACCCGCATAACGACTACACCAGACGGCTTCTCGAAGCCGTGTACTGACCGAGCCCGAGGCACTCATGAGCCGATCCAAGCTGGCCATCGACATCGGCGGCACCTTCATCGACGTGGTCGTGTTCGACCTCGAAAAGCGGGAACTTGCCGCCTTCAAGCTGCCGACGACGCCGCATGATCCGGCCGAGGGCGTCGTTGCAGCCATCGGTGAGCTGGGGTTCCCGCCGGCCGAAATCGCCGACTTCGTGCATGGCACCACGCTCGGTCTCAACGCGATCCTCGAACGGAAGGGCGCCCGCGTCGGCATCATCACCAATGCCGGCTTCCGCGACATCTTCGAGATCGGCCGGGGCGCGGTCGACTTCGTCCATATGTACCGGTTCGATCTCGAGCCGCCGCCGCTGATCGTCGAGCGGCGCCATATCGCCGGCGTCGGCGGCCGCATGGACTACGAGGGCAACGAGGTCGAGCCGCTCGACGGCGCCGCCGTGGTCGCGGCGGCGAAGGCGCTGCATGAGGGAGCCGGCTGCGAAGCGCTCGCGGTGTCGTTCCTGCATGCCTATGCCAACACAGCCCATGAGCGCGCGGCAGTGGCCCTGATCCGCGACGCCTTCCCCGCGCTGGAAGTCTCCGCCGGCGCGCTGATCGCCAACGAATATCGCGAATATGAGCGTACCAGCACGGCCGTGCTCGACGCCTATATCAAGCCGGTGCTGAAGAACTATCTCGGCCGCGTTTCCTCGGGCATGGAGCGGCAGGGCTTCGCGGGCCAGAAATTCGTGATGAACTCGTCCGGCGGCGCGCTGACCTTCGACCTCGCCGAAGCCGAGCCGATCGCGACGGTATTCTCAGGTCCCGCCGGCGGCGTGTCCGGGGCGCTGCATGTCGCGCGCGAGACCGGCCGGCGCAACGTGCTGTCGGTCGATGTCGGCGGCACCAGCCTCGATGCCTGCCTGATCGTCGACGGCCAGCCGATGGACGTGTTCGAGGCGCGGATCGAGAATTTTCCGATCCTGCAGCCGATCTTCGATCTCCGCACGCTCGGCGCCGGCGGCGGCTCGATCGCCTGGATCGACCATGGCCTGCTCCGCGTCGGGCCGGAAAGTGCCGGCGCGGTGCCGGGTCCCGCCTGCTATGGCCGCGGCGGCACGCGCGCGACGGTCACCGACGCGGCCGTCATCCTCGGCTATATCGACACCGGCAATTTCATGGGTGGGTCGATGACGGTCGCGCATGATCTCGCTGCGGCGGCGCTGACCGAGACGATCTGCATTCCGCTCGGCCTATCCCTGGAGGAAGCGGCGCGCTCCGTCTTCGACGTGCTGATCTCGCGCACCGCCTCCTCCATCAAGGAAATGATGCTGGAGCGCGGGCTCGATCCCGGCGAATTCTCGATGCTCGCGTTCGGCGGCTGCGGACCGCTGCTCGGGCCGATGCTGCAGGCCGAACTGGAAATGCCGGAACTGGTCATTCCGCCGCTGCCCTCCGTCTTCTCGGCCTGGGGGATGCTCGCGAGCGACCTTTCCTTCAGCGATAGCGTCTCTGTCCTGGAAACCATTTCCCCCGTGACCATGGCACGGCTCACGGACACGGCCGAGGCATTGATGGCGCGCAGCATCGCGGCGCTCAGTGCGCGGATCGGGCGCGCGATCGATCCCGATGTGCAGATGGTGGCGCGGCTCCGCTTCATCGGCCAGGAGCACACGCTGAGCATTCCCTATGCGCCAGGCGAGGACGCCGCCGCTTTCTTCGCGCGCTTCTCGCAGGCCCATCTCGATCGCTTCGGCCACAGCTTCGCCAGCGAGGCGGAGATCGTCTCGCTGATGGTGAAGCTCGTCGTCGTCACCGAGAAGCCCGATCTCGCCACCCGCATCGGCAGCCGCGCGAACCTCGCACCGAATGCGCCGCACCGGCTGTTCGACAAGGCCGCCGGCGCGATGGCCGATTGCCTGAAGCTGAGCCGCGACGCGCTCGAACCTGGTCGCGACTATTCGGGACCGCTCATCGTCATCGACGAAGGTTCCTCGCTCGCCATCCATGGCGACCAGAGCCTCTCCGTCGATGCCCATGGCATGATTTCAGTCCGGCGCAGGGCCGTCGTTGCGGGTGTGGAGGCGTGAGATGACGATCAGCAAGGCGGCGGAAACCGAGATCATCTCGGCCCTGTTCTTCTCGGCGGCGGAGCAGATGCGGCGGACGCTGGTGCGGACCGCCTTCAACGCGGTGATCTACGAGGTGCTCGATTTCGGCATCTCGATCGCCGATGCGAAGGGCCGCATGGTGGCGGAGGCAGCCGGCATCACCTCGTTTATCGGCGGCAACGACTACGCGCTGAAGATGCTGATCGAGAACATGGACATGGCGAGCCTCAGGCCCGGCGATGTCGTGATCCTCAATTATCCCTACTGGAACTCGGCGCATATGTCGGATGCGCTCCTGATGGCACCGGTCTTCGTCGATGGCGACGCGATCGACATGTTCCTCTGCGTGCGCGCGCACTGGCTCGATCTCGGCGCCAAGGACCCCGGCTATGTCATCGACTCGACCAATATCCACCAGGAAGGGCTGATCCTGCCAGGCGTCAGGATCATCAAGGAAGGCAAGCTCGACGCCGATCTCTGGAAGGTGCTCGAGGCGAATTCGCGCCTTCCCGAAGCAATTCGGGGCGATTTCGGCGCCCAGGTCGCCTGTCTTCGCACCGGCGAGGCCTCGGTGCGCGACATCTATCGGAAGTTCGGCCGTGAGCGTGTCCTCGCCGCCATCGAGGCCTTCTTCGCCCATGCCGACGAGAAGACGCGCGCCGCGCTCCGCCAGTTGCCGAAAGGGACGTGGTCGGCCGAGGAGTGGCTCGACGACGACGGCGTCAGCGAGCGGATGATCAAGATGGCGGTCGACGTCACGATCAGCGACGACCGCATGGCGGTCGACTACAACCGCTCCGATCCGATGGTTCCGGGTCCGGTCAACGTACCCTTCGGCGCGACGATCTCGATGGCCAAGACCTATTTCAAGTTCCTGACCTCGCCGGATACGCCGAGCAACCACGGCAACTTCATGGCCCTCGACGTCAGCGCTGCGCCGGGTAACCTCTTCCATGCCATCTACCCGTCCTCGACCTATATGCCCTGGACGCACATGGTCGCCTTCGAGCTGATCGCCAAGGCGCTGGCGCCGGCGATCGACTGGTTGCCGATGGCCTCCGGCGGCGACGAGCCCGGCTTCATGGCGATGGGCCGGCACCATCGCACCGGCAAGACCTATGTCATCAGCAACAACGAGGGCATCGGCTGGGGCGCCACACACCGCCATGACGGCGCGACGGCCCTGCAGCATCCCTCGACCAGTACGGTGCGCAACACGCCGATCGAAGTGCTGGAACGGCAGGCCAATCTCTTCCACGAGGGGCTCGAACTGATCCCGAATTCGGGCGGCCGCGGCCGTTATCGCGGCGGGCTCGGCGTGCGCCGTGCCGTGCGCATGGTCGGCGAAACCGAGATCATCTCGATGAAGAAGAAATCCAAGACCGGCGGCTGGGGGCTCCAGGGCGGCGAACCCTCGCCGGTGCGCAACCACATGGTGCTGTGGCCGGGCGAACCGCGCGAAAAGACCGTCGGCATGTATCGCGCCACGCTCCAGAAGGGCGAGCGCTTCGTGAATTTCAGCGCCGGCGGCTCCGGCTGGGGCGACCCGGCCGCGCGCGATTCCGAGGCGGCGCAGTATGATATCGACAATGGCTATGTCGATCCCACGGCGGATCCGATCGAGCCCGTGAAGGTGGAAACCTATGCAAAATCCTGATTACGCGCTCACCGCCGTCCATGTCGTCGACGTCGTCGGCGGCACCATCCTCCGCGACAAGGCCGTCACCATCGGCGGCGGCAAGATCATCGCCATCACCGAGGAGCGGCTGCTCGATCCCGGCCTGAAGCGGATCCCGCTCGGCGGACGCTATCTCTCGCCCGGCCTCGTCGACTGCCATTCGCATGTCTTCATCGGCGCCTTCAACGATGGCCGCACGGTGCTGCCTTCGGAAATGACCGCGCGGGCCGGCCGGCATCTCGAAGGCATGCTTGCCCGCGGCTTCACGACCGTGCGCGATGCCGGCGGGGCCGATTACGGCCACAAGGCCGCGCTGGAAAAGGGGCTCTTCTCCGGGCCGCGCATGTTCGTCTCGGGGCGGATCCTGTCGCAGACCGGCGGCCATGGCGATCATCGCGGCCGGGCGGAGACCTGCAATTGCGGCGCGGCGCTGGGCGGCGTCGGTATCATCGCCGACGGGGTCGACGAGGTTCGCCGGGCGGCACGCGAGAACATCCGCCAGGGCTGCGACCAGATCAAGATCATGGCCGGCGGCGGGGTTTCCTCGCCCGGCGACAAGCTCAACCACCCGCAATATTCGCTGGAGGAGATCACGGCGATCGCCGACGAAGCCGACCGCGCGGGGCGCTACGTCATGGCGCATGTCTATAGCGACATCGGCATCCGCCGCGCCGTCTCCTGCGGCGTGCGCTCGATCGAGCACGGCAATTTCCTCACCGACGAGACCGCCCGGCTGATGGCCGATCGCGACGCCCATCTGGTGCCGACGCTCATCACCTATGAGGCCGATGCGATCTACGGCATGGGCTTCGGCTGGTCCGAGGAGAACCAGGAGAAGAACGCCGAGGTGCTGGCGAGCGGCCTCAAGTCGCTCGAGGTGGCGCTGCGCAACGGCGTCAATGTCGGCTATGGCACCGATCTCTGCTGGTCGCCGAAAAGTTATCAGGGCGACGGCCTGCTCATCCACCAGAAGGTATGCGGCGCCGCCGAGGCACTGCGCCACGCGACCGTCAACAATGCCAAGGTCATCCGGATGGAGGGCAAGGTCGGCGTGATCGCCGAGGGCGCCTTTGCCGATCTCGTCGTCGTCGATGCCAACCCGCTCGACGGGCTCGAATGCTTCGCGCAGACCGACAACCGCATCGTTGCGGTGCTCCAGTCCGGCAGGGCGGTTCGCGACGATCTCGGCCTGATGACGGCAGCCTGACGACGGGCGCAAATGGCGCAGCGGGTGCGGTCGACGCTGGAGGCGGGGCGTGCGAAGTTTGGCCGTCCCGGCCACGCGGTCGCACCAGCCGCAGCCTCCTCGGGGACGACGACCTCATCACACGGGATTGATGCCGATCATGCCATCGTCAGCGAAAGTTGCCCTCGTCACCGGCGCGCAGCAGGGCATCGGCCGAGCAACAGCGCTGATGCTGGCGCAGCAAGGCCATGATCTCGCGCTGCATTACCTCGATGACGAAGCCGCGGCGGCGGCGCTGGCTGCCGAGATCGGGGCGCTCGGCCGAACGGCAAGCCTGCACCAGGCCGATCTCGCCGAGGCGGACGCTGCCGAGGCGCTGGTCGGCGCCGCCTTCGCGGCGCATGGACGGCTCGATGCGGTGGTGAACAATGCCGGCATCTGGCACCGTTCCGCCTTCGCGGACCTGACCGTCGCCCTCTGGGACCTGACGCTCGACGTCAATCTCCGGGCGGCAGTCTTCGTGACCCAGGCGGCGGTGGCACTGATGCGCGAGACCGGCACGAGGGGCGCCATCGTCAACGTGTCCTCGGTCGCGGCTTTCGGCAATCCGCGCGGGATTCACTACAGCGCCAGCAAAGGCGGGCTCGATGCGATGACACGCGCCATCGCCCTCGACGTCGCCCGCGATGGCATCCGCGTCAACGGCGTCGCGCCGGGAATGGTACTCACGGCACAGGCGCTCGAAGGCGACCCGATCGAGGAACTCGAACGCATCGCCGCTGGGACCGTTCCAGGCCGGATCGGACGGCCGGAAGAGATCGCCTCCGTGATCACCTTCCTCGTCTCGGACGCAGCGAGCTTCGTCCATGGCGAGATCATTCAGGCGAATGGCGGCTTGCGCATGGGATAGCGCCAGTCGCCGATAGGCGCCCCGACGATGCTAGGCGCCCCTTCTCGGGAACCCCTTCGGACGAAGAGGGCTCAGTGCGAGGATGCGGCCTTGCGCAGCTTCTTGGCGGGCGCCTTCGCCTTGCCGGAGGCCTTCTTCGGCTCTGCGGCGGCGGCAGCCGCATCGGCGGCCTCCTGCTCGAGCCGCAAGGCGCGCAGGCGGTCGGTCTTGGCGACGCGCTTCGCGACTTCGCCGTCGATGATCAGGCGGGCGGCCTTGGTGGTCAGTTCGTTCTTGGCCTCGATCCGCGAGGCGGCGGGCTTCGCAGGAGCGGCTTCCGGGGCGGACTTCATGGCATCCTCCTGGGCTTGAGACAGTTCGCCGGCTTCGACCGCGATCTGGCTCGGGAAAGGTCCAGAGCCTGGACAAGATGGCGAGCTCGGAAAAGATCCCCGGCCTGCAACAATCCTTCCCGGCTCAGAAAAGAAAAAAGGCCGGGTAAACCCGACCTTCTCCGATACGTCTCGATAGCCGTCGCCAGTACATCCGTGGTCTCGGGCTAGAAACGAAATCCTTACGCGGCCTTGATGTTCTCGGCAGCGCTCTTGCCACTGCGGCTGTCGGTGACGACGTCGAAGCTGAGCTTCTGACCTTCGCTGACCGAGCTCATGCCAGCACGTTCGATGGCCGAGATGTGAACGAACACATCCGAGCCGCCGTTGTCCGGCTGAATGAAGCCAAAGCCCTTGGTGGCATTGAAGAACTTGACGGTTCCAACATTCATGACGATTTCCTTTCAATCGACATAGAGGTTCGCCATCCGACAACGCGCCGGACGTCGTAGAGACATCGATTTGATCGGGGAAGTTCGCCAAAGACGCGGATCGCGCCGAAACAAAATTCAACAAGTAAGATCGATGACCGTGATATAGGCGATCTTTGTCCTTTGCACAAGGCCCGATCAACGATTGACGTCATCGCGTTCATTTTCGGCGATTCGAGAGAGTGTTCGAGAATGCATCGTCATGAGCGGCAAGCGTCAGCGTCACCGTGGCGCTTGATCGACCGATCGGCACGGCCGATAAGCCTTTCACGCGGATCGGACCGCGCCGGAAGAACGAGGAAACGCAACGATGAGTGACCCGATCACGCGGGACAGCAACGGCAACGAACTCGCCGATGGCGACGCCGTCACGGTCATCAAGGACCTGAAGGTCAAGGGCACGTCGGAGACGATCAAGCGCGGTACGCTGGTCAAGGGCATCCGACTCACCGGCAATCCCGCCGAGGTGGAGTGCAATACCAAGCAGGTGAAGGGCCTGGTGCTGAAGACGGAATTTCTCCGCAAGGCGTGAGCGCCGCCTAAGGCCTGATCACGCCATTCGGTCAGGCCGGAGAACTGATGAGGGCGGCCATTTGCCGCCCGACTGAAGCCGTTTCCAGTCGGTTGAAGTAGCCCGTTGCCGTCACACAGGTAGCGCTTCAGGGCCCGCCCGCGCCGTGATCCGCGACTCCGCGACCACAGGCGACCCACTCCCTTGCCCCCTCCCTCCTGATCCGATTCCGACACTGTCGGCCTGCGATTGCAGCGTCGGGCTTGCAATTGCTATGTCACGTGATATTTCTCAAATAATGTTACTGATGTTTCGATGACCCTGGCGAATGGCGTGCAGTACGCCGGCAGCCAGAGAGCGAGAGTGTGTGATGGCCGGGCTGCCGATCGACGCCGATGCGTGCTTTTCCACCGGTTATGGCGAAGCCCGAGCCAGGATCGGCGTGCTTGCGAAGGGTGCGACGTCGACGGCCAGCTATGCCAATCCGAATGCAGGGCCGCAGGGCGAGGCGCTCGCCACGGATTGTTTCTGGTTCGGGCCCGCGGACGCCGACAATGTCCTCGTCCTCGTCTCCGCCACGCATGGTGTAGAGGGTTTCTGCGGCTCGGGCGCGCAGGCTGATTGGCTTCTGTCGGGCGACGCCGACGCGCTGCCGACCGGAACCGCCGCGCTGATCGTTCACGCGCTCAATCCGCATGGCTTCGCCTGGCTGCGCCGGACGACGGAAGAAGGCATCGACCTCAACCGCAACTGCATCGATTTCGCAAAGGGCCTGCCGGCCAATCCCGGCTATGATGAGCTGGCCGACGCCTTCGTGCCGACATCGCTCGACGGCGAGACGCTCGCCAAGGCCGATGCGCGGATCGCCGCCTTTCGTGCCGCCCATGGCGAAGTCGCCTTCGAGACGGCGCGCAGCAGCGGGCAGTACAGCCATCCCCTCGGCATCTTCTATGGCGGCACGGAGCCCTCCTGGTCGATCCGGACGATGCGGCAGCTCGCGGCCGATTTCCGCCTTGCAGCGCGTCGCAACGTCGCCGTGATCGACTTTCACACCGGTCTCGGGCCGTTCGGCTATGGCGAGCCGATCTGCGGTCACAGGCCAGGCGAGAGCGGACAGGCGCGCTGCCGCGCCTGGTACGGCGCGGCGCTCGGCGAACCGCTGCTCGGCACCTCGGCCTCGCTGCCGATTGCCGGGCTGACGCAATATGCCTGGGCAGAGGCCGTCGGTGCCGAGCGCCTCAGCTTCGTGGCGCTTGAATTCGGCACCTATCATCCCGACGAGGGCATGGCGGCGCTGAGGGCCGATCACTGGCTGCATGCGCAAGGCGCCGTCGACTGGGCCTCGCCAGAGGCGCAGCGGATCAAGACCGCGCTCCGCCGTTTCTATCATCCCGACACGCCGGACTGGCGTGAGAAGGTGCTGACGCGAAGCCGGACGATCATCGGCCAGGCCCTTGCCGGCATGACGGCGCCGAGTCCGGACGCATGACCCATCACCCAGCAGAAAACCCAAGGTCCATGACGCGCATCCTCGTCCTCAATCCCAACAGTTCGGCCGATGTGACGCAATCCATGGACGCGGCGCTCGACTGCTTGCGGCTCCCAGGCGGCGCCGAGATCATCTGCGCGACCCTCGCCGAAGGGCCGCCCGGCATCGAGACGCAGGAGCATGTCGAAAGCGTCGTCCTGCCGATCGCACGCTATTTCGAGAGCCATCCGGCCGATGCCTATGTCATCGGCTGCTTCTCCGATCCCGGCCTCGCGCTTGCCCGCGAAAACCTGAAGCGGCCGGTGCTCGGCATCGCAGAATCAGCGTTCCATCTCGCCACCGGCCTCGGCCGGCGCTTCGGGGTCGTTGCCATCAAGAAGGGCTCGATCCCGCGCCATATGCGGGCGATCCGCAGCCTCGGGCTGATCGACCGGCTTGCCGGCGACCGGCCGCTCGATATCGGCGTCACGGAGATGGCCGGCGCCGGCGTGGTCGACCGCATCGTCGAGGTCGGCACGGAACTGCGCGACCGCGACGGCGCGGACGTGCTGATCCTCGGCTGCGCGTCCATGGGCGGCTATCGTGCCGAAATCGAGCGCCGCCTCGGCCTGCCGGTCGTCGATCCGACCCAGGCGGCGGTCAGCCGGGCGCTGTCGCTGCTCGCTCTTGGTTATGGACAGGCCGCATGACGGGACAGGCCTTCGACCGCATTCTCCGCGGAACGCTCGTCCTGCCCGGCCGCCTGCTGGAAGACGGCTGGGTCGCGATTTCCGGTGAGCGCATCGCGGCGATCGGCAGTGGCGCGGCGCCTGACGCCGGCGCAGTCGAGGATTTCGGCGAGCGGCTGCTGTTCCCGGGCTTCATCGACGGCCAGACGCACGCGACCAGCTATCGCGGCCTGCCGGGCTTCGAGGCGACGAGCCAGGCGGCGCTCGCGGGCGGCATCACGACCATGGTCGACATGCCCTATGACAATCCCGATCCGCTCAACACGATGGAGCGGCTCGCGGCCAAAGTGGACGCGGTGGAGCGGCTCAGCCATTGCGATGTCGCGCTCTATGCGACGATCGCGCCGGGCCAGGGTACCGGTGAGATGGCGCGGCTCGCGGGTGGCGGCGTCTGCGCATTCAAGATCTCGAGCATCGAGAGCCATCCGGTCCGCTTTCCGCGCCTGCCGGCCGATGAGACGTTGGCGATCCTCGCGGCTTCGGTCGAAACCGGGCTCCCCGTCGGCCTGCACAACGAGGACCAGGAGATCGTCCGCGCCGGCATTGCTGCGATGAAGGCTGCCGGCCGGACGACGCCTGAATGGCACGAGCCGAGCCGCCCGCTCGCAGCCGAACTGACGGCGACGGCGCATTTCCTCGAACTCGGTCGCGCGACCGGCGCCCATGTCCACATCGTCCATATCTCGCATCCCCAGGGCTATGATCTCGTCGCCCGCTACCGCGCGGAAGGCGTCCGTGCCACCGCCGAGATGTGCGTGCACTATCTGCACTTCGATGCGGCGCGCGATGTCGGGCGCCTCGGCGCGCGGATGAAGGTCAGTCCGCCGATCCGGGCCGGGGTCGTCGATGCGCTCTGGCAGAGTCTCGCCGCCGGCAAGATCGACCTCGTCTCGTCGGATCATTCGAGCTGGCCGGTCGACAACAAGCTGACGGCTTCGATCTTCGATGCCGGCGCCGGCATTCCGGGGCTGGAGACGCTGGTCCCCTCGTTCTTCACCGATCTTCTGCCGCGCGTTTCGAACGCCGCCGAAATCCTCCGCCAGCAGGTCTGCGAGAAGCCGGCGCGCCTGTTCGGCCTCTGGGGACAGAAGGGCGCACTCGCGCCTGGCTTCGACGCCGATATCGCCGTCGTCGAGCAGGGAGCGTTTCCCTTCGACGCCTCCTCGTCGCATGACGGGCTCAACTGGAGCCCCTATGATGGCGAGACATTCGCGGCGCGCATCGCCGCGACTTTTCTGCGCGGCCGGAAGGTCTGGGACGGCGCTGCCATCACCGCGACGGCTGGATCCGGACGTTTCGTAAAACGGCAGGGTTGAGGCGCTGATGGCGGCCGAGACGTTTCATCGCTCGCTCTGGTCGGCGCTGACGCCGGTGGCCGCGGAGCATCCGCCGCTATCCGGCACGATCGAGGCCGATGTCGCGATCGTCGGCGCCGGCTTTCTCGGCCTTTCCACGGCCGTGCATCTCGCCGAGAGCGGCGCGCGCGTGGCGCTGCTCGAGGCCGACGAGCCGGGCTTCGGCGCCTCGGGCCGCAATACCGGCTTCGTGGTGCCGAGCCTCAAGACCGCCTTCGGGCCCGCCGACGTCAGCGCTTTGCTGGGGCCGGCCGGCGACCGGCTGACGGCACTTGTTGGGCAGTCCGGCGACACCGTCTTCGAGACCATCCGCCGCCTCGGCATCGACTGCAGCGCCGAGCAGACCGGCTGGCTGCAGCCGGCCCATACCGCCGCCGTCATGAAGGTGCTGGAGCAGCGCCAGCGCGACTGGGCGGCGCTCGGCCGAACGGTGGATCTGCTCGACGCCGCCGCGACGGCGCAGAAGATGGGGACGAAAGGCTTTCATGGCGCGCTGTTCGACCGCACCGGCGGCCAGATCAACCCGCTCGCCTATGCCAGGGGCCTTGCCCGCGCGGCAGTCGGCGCCGGCGTTGCCCTCCATGCCCGCAGCCGCGTCACCGGCATCGGTCGCGCCGGTGGCCGGTGGATGGTCTCGACATCCTCAGGCAGCGTCACGGCAGGCCGCGTGCTGCTCACCACCAATGCTCTTATCGGCGCGCTGGAGCCTTCCGTCGCCGGCGCCATCATTCCCGTGCGCGTTCACCAGATCGCGAGCCAGATCCTGCCGGCTGAGGCCCACGCCGAAATCCTCATCGGCCGCTCGCCGGCAGCCGACACGCGCCGGCACACCTTCGCCGTGCGCTGGTCGCCCGACGGCCGGCTGATGACCGGCGGACTGGTCATGCCGGGTCCGGCACCGCTGGCCCGGGCAACACGGATCTTCACCCGGCGGCTCGAGCATTTCTATCCGGGCCTCGGCCCGATCCGCACCGATCATGTCTGGAGCGGCGTCATCGCGGCCACGCTCGATTCGATGCCGCGTTTCATGGCGCTCGCGCCCGGTCTCGATGCCGCCATCGGCTGCAATGGCCGCGGCATCGCGTTGACGACATCGCTCGGCAAGGCAATCGCCGGCACTTACTCCGGCGCGCTGAGCGAGGCGGACTTCCCGCTGCCGCACGCGCCGCCGCAGCCGGTTCCCGGCCGGCTCGTTGCGCAATATGGTCCGGCCGTCTGGCTGCCCTGGAGCAACTGGCGCGACCGGATGGAAAGTGGCGGCTCGGCCCGCTAGGGGTCGGCAGCCCGGCATGTCACAGGAGCCAAGATGGATCTCGGACTTTCGGGCAAGGGCGCGCTCGTCCTCGCCTCCTCGCGTGGCCTCGGCCTCGGCGTCGCCAGGGCTCTCGTCGCGGAAGGCGCCCGCGTCGTCATCACCGGCCGGCAGGCGGACAAGCTCGCGGAAGCGGCGGCTGGCCTCAGTGCGGCAGGACCCGGCACCGCCGCGTGGATCGCAACTGATTTTTCGGCCGAAGGCGCCGCGCTGAACCTTGCCGAGGCGGCGACCGATAGGCTCGGCGCCGTCGACATTCTCGTCAACAATACCGGCGGCCCGCCGCCCGGCAGCGTCCTCGCCGTCTCGCCGGAGGTCTGGGATGCACAGTTTGCGGCGATGGTCCGCAACGTGTTCACGATCACCGGGGCGCTGGTCCCGCAAATGCGCCAGCGCGGCTGGGGCCGCATCCTCACTCTGGCCTCGTCCGGCGTCGTCCAGCCGATCCCCAATCTCGGCATTTCCAATGCGCTGCGCTCGGCCCTGATCGGCTGGTCGAAGACGCTGTCCGACGAAGTCGCTGCGGACGGCGTGACGGCCAATGTACTGCTGCCCGGCCGGATTCACACCGAGCGGGTCGACGAGCTCGATGCTGCCACAGCGAAGCGCACCGGAAAACCGGTCGCTGACGTCGCAGCAGCCTCGCAGGCGTCAGTACCGGTCGGACGCTATGGCCGCGTCGAGGAATTCGCCGCCTGCGCCGCGTTCCTCGTCAGCGGGCCGGCAAGCTATGTCACCGGAAGCGTGCTCCGCTGCGACGGCGGCGCCATCCGCTCGGTCTGATACCAAGCGCCCTCTCCCGGCTCACGCCAGAGCGGCGAGGCGCTTCTCGAGGCGGTTCATCAGGCCGGTCAATTCGGCCTGGTCGATCGCGTCGAGCTTCGGCCCGGGGCTGCGGACATGGGCCGAAGCGATGGCGCCGCGCCGGCGCAGGATTTCCTTGCGCACGGCAAGGCCAAGGCCCGGCTGTGTCTCATGCCGGATCAGCGGCAGATGCGCATCGAACAGATCCTCGGCGCCTTCGGCATCGCCGCCGCCGATCCGCGCGACTACCTCGGCCAGCATCTCGGGATAGGCATAGCCGGTCATCGCGCCGTCGGCACCGCGGGCCATTTCCTGCGGCAGGAACAACCCGCCATTGCCGACCAGGATCGCAATGCGCCGATCGCCGCGCTCAACCTCGTTGCGGCGCAGGCGCGACAGCTTGGCGAGGCCCGGCCAATCCTCATGCTTCAGCATGACGATCTGCGGATGGCGAGCGAAGATTGCCTCCAGCGTCGGCACCGAGAAGTGGACGCCGAGCACGAGGGGAAAATCCTGCAGCACGACCGGCACATCGGGGCCAAGCGCGGCGCAGACGGCGGCGTAATAGCCGGTGATCTGTTCCTCGGTCTTGAGGCTCGGCAGCGGCGCGACCATGACACCGGCCGCGCCGGAAGCCATGGCCTCATGCGCGAGCGCGACCATGGCGGAAAGACCGGGATTGCTGACGCCGATCACCACGGGAACGCGGCCAGCAACGCGGGCCAGCACGAGCTTCAGGAATTCGCTGCTCTCCTCGGGCGAGAGCTTCGGCGCTTCGCCCATCATGCCGAGGATGGTGAGGCCCGTCGCGCCGCGCTCCAGATAGAAATCGGTCAGCGTTTCCGCGCTGGCGAGATCGAGCGCGCCATTGTCGAGAAAGGGCGTTGCGGAGATCGGGAACACGCCCCGGGCGCTGGCATCAAGACGCATTGTCGGCCTCATGCGATTGGACCAAAGAACCGCGCCGCCGAAGCGTGGCGCGACGTTGGGCTCTTGATCTGATATATCTTGTAAGATGTCAATTGCTGGCGGCTTCGCTTGCGAGGCCGGATATCGTAAGATATTACAAGGAACATCAGTTGGCGTCGGTGCCGACTTGGCGAACGAGATGCAGGAGCGTTGACGTGATCGAGACAGGTGGCGGTTCCCGTGATCTTTCCGCAGGGCAGGACGGTTCCGAAGCAGACCTCGGTACCAGGCCGGTCGGCGTCGTCCTGTTCGGTCTCGGCGCGCTCGGCTCGCTGGTCATCGATTGTCTGAGCCAGGGCTATCCGCTCATTCGCGTCGTCGGCGCGGTCGATCATGACCCCGCCAAGGCCGGCCAACGGCTGGCGGCGCTCTATCCGAACTTTGCTGGCGCCGGCGAGGTGGTGGTGCATGCGAGCCTCGCGGAGTGCCTGGTGGACTGCGCCGGCGCGGCGGAACTCGTCTATCACCTGACGGAATCAGCACCCGAGAAGATCGAGCAGCAATTGCTCGACGCGCTCGCGGCCGGGCTCGACGTTCTCTCGGCCTCGGAGGCCATGTTCCATCCGGCGCTCCGCCATGGCGCCTTCGCCGCACGGCTCGACACCGCGGCGCGGGCGACGGGCGCAACCATCAGCGGAACGGGCATCAATCCGGGCTTCAGCTTCGACACCGTTCCGCTGGTGCTCGCCCGCGCAACCTCCGGCATCAAGCGCGTCACCATCACCCGCGCCATCGACGTCACAGGCACCGGCCCGGGCGATATCGACCATGTCGGCTATGCGCTGTGGCCGGACGAGTTTGCCGCGAAGATCGCCAGCGGCCGGATCGTTGGGCATATGGGCATGCCGGAATCGATCGCGCTGGTCGCCGAACGGCTCGGCCTCGTCATCGACCGGGTCGAGGAAGGCTGGGACACGGAAGTCGCTGACTTCCCGGTCGATTCGGGGACGCCGAGCCTTGGCATGATCGAGCCGGGGCGCGTCATCGGCATTACCCAGACCGGACGAGGCATGCGCGGCGCCGAGGTGATCATCAGCATGAGCCTCGTGATGTATTATAGCCCCGAGCGCTTCGGCATCCCGGTCGCCGATACGATCGACATCGACGGCGCCCACCATATCAGGGCCAGCATCACCCCGGCGGCCCTGTCGCTGTTCGGCGCCGCCAACACGATCGTCAACGCGACGCATGACGTCCACGCTGCCCCGCCGGGCCTCTTCAACATCCTCGATGCCGCGACCGCCGGCGCGCGCCGCGGCGGCTTTCGCTATGCGGCTGACGGCGCTGCGGCTGCCGGCGTCGTGCGGCTGCGGCAGGTGCCGGCCTGAGGCACCCGCCGATCACCGCGCGAAGCGGCTCCGGGGCAGCGCGCCCCGGGCCGGCATCCTACATGTCGCCATCTTCCTTGCTCGGATTGGCGCAGACGGCGATGACGAGGCCGGCATCGCCGATGATGTGGCGATAGCGATAATTGACCGGCAGATACATCGCGTCGCCCTGGCGGAACATCCGCTCTTCGCCCGTCGCCTCGATGATCTGCCGCGACCAGCCCTGCAGGCAATAGAGGATGACCTCGTGCTTGCCGTCGCCTTCCACGATCACGTCGAAATGCGGCATGTAGGTCGTGATGTGGAACGACATCGACGAGCCCTGCTTCTTCTGCGTGATCAGCCGGTGGCTGAACTCCTGGCCCTCATGCACCCAGGTCTTGGCCGTGCCCTCCTGGCGCGCCCACATAATCTTGTCACCCATCGGATCACCTCGTCGTTTGAGATGTCCCGTGATATTTCAAAAGAAATCTCATGTCGAGAGCCCAGCCTCGGGGAAGGCTCATGCCGCCCGCTCTACGCGGGTCAGAGGCTGATCTGGGCGACGTTGCAAGAGCTGGCGAGCGCCTTGAACAGACCCTCTCGCGTCAGGGCATTGTGCTTGATCATGATCGCGCGCGCCGCGGCGGGATCGCGCGAACGCAGCACCTCGACGATCGCCTGATGATCGTTGGTCGTCTCGCTGTTCACATCGCGCAGCCGCGCGCCGAGATAGAAGAAACGCTCCAGCTCGTCGATCTGCCGGGTGATCAGCACCTGCAGCCTTTCATTGCCTGACGCCTTGGCGATGGCGGCATGGAAGTCGCGGTTCGCATGGATGAAGCGCTGCAGGCTCGGCTGCTCCGCGCGGTCGTAGACCACGTCGGCGAGCTTCTGCAGATGATCGAGTTCCGCATCGGTGATGCGCGCGCAGGCGAGCTCGGCGGCGCCAGCCTCGAGGATGGTCCTCAGATCGAACAATTCGCTCATGTCGCCGAACGTGATCGGCACCACCTGGTAGCCACGACGCGGAAATGTGCGCACGAAGCCTTCCGAACGCAGCGTCGCCAGCGCCTCGCGCACCGGCGTCTTGCTGACGTCGAAGCGCTGCGCCAGCTCGGCTTCCGACAGTTCCCGTCCCGGCTCGAGCGCGCAGGTCAGGATTTCGGTCCGCAGGAGATTGTAGACCTTGTCGGTCAGCGAAGCCTTGCCGACCTTTTTTGTCACGCGCGACCGCCCCGTGGCGGACGGCTTCTTCTTCGCGTCCTGATCGGCAACCACATCCATCATCGATGTCCGCGAGTTCGTGTTTCGAATCTGCAATGGCTCATGCCTTCGACTATATCATCATGCATATCAAGAGACATCTACTGGGATCGCAGCGCCAGCCGGCGGCCGGCCGAACCGTGCAGGACAGAGCCGAAACGCCGCAGAAATCCTCGGCGGATATCATCAGATATTTTTGACGGAATATCAACGATGCGCTAGGTTTCGGGCATCCCAGATGCCTGATTGGAGCAGATCGATGAACCAGCCGAAGCTCGGACCGATGGAAGGCAGCGATCTGACGCTGTCGATGGCCCGCGCGCTGGATCTCGAACACAGCGAGCATCGGACGGGCCTTGCGCCTCCCTTCGCCCCGCCGCCGCGGCCAGACGCACGTGAACGGCTCGACCGGCTGACACGCCGCGTCCGCCACGATCTCGATATCCTCAACTACCCGAAGGACGACTGGGTGCTGCCGCGCGAACATCCGAACGGCCACCACGTCTATGATGTCGTCATCGTCGGCGGAGGCCAGTGCGGCCTGACGGTCGCCTTCGGGCTCATACGCGATCGCGTTTCCAATATTCTGGTGCTCGACCGGGCACCGAAGGGGCGCGAGGGACCCTGGATCACCTATTCACGCATGTGGACGCTGCGCTCGCCGAAGCACGTCACCGGCCCCGATCTCGGCATTCCCTCGCTCGCCCCGCGCAGCTGGTTCGAAGCCGTCTTCGGCGAGGACGGCTGGGAGCAGCTTGGCAAATGGCCGCGCCAGGCCTGGCAGGCCTATCTCGACTGGTATCGCGAGGCGCTTGACCTTCCCGTCCGCAACGAGGCCGATGTGACCGCCTTCGAGGATGAAGACGGCCTTGTCCGCCTGACGGTGAATGGCAGTGAGACGGTCTATGCGCGCAAGGTGGTGCTGGCGACCGGGCTTGAAGGGATCGGCGGCTGGTATGTGCCCCCCTTCATCAAGGAAAAACTGCCGCGCGAGGCATGGACGCTTTGCACCGACGATGTCGACAGCCTCGACTGGAAGGGCCGGCGCATTGCCGTGCTCGGCGCTGGCGCCACCGCCTGGGACCGGGCGGGCGATCTGCTGGAGCTGGGGGCGGCCGGCGTCACGATCTATATGCGGCGCTCGCAGATCCTGATGGCCAATCCGTTCCGCTATCTGGAAAAGGCGGGATATCTCCGCCACTACGCCTCAATGTCCGATGCCGACAAATGGCGCTGGATCCAGGCGATGTTCAAGTTCGGCGCGCCGCCGACCCAGGACGGCGTCGACCGCTGCGCCGCCTTCCCGAATTTCTGCCTCCATGCCGGTGCGTCCTGGACCGATGTCGAACAGAAGGACGACGGCATCCATGTCACCGCCGGCGACGGCTCGGTCGCGGTGTTCGATCATCTCTTCATCGGCTGCGGCTTCTCGATGGATCCGCGCAATCGGCCGGAACTGGCGCCGCTCGCCGAGAACATGACGACCTGGGCCGACCGGTTCACGCCGCCGGCGGACCAGCCGGACGGATGGCTGGCGACCTATCCTTATCTGAACCGCGACCTCTCCTTCGTCGAGAAGGTGCCGGGCCAGACGCCGGTGCTCGCCAACATGTTCTGCTTCAACTATGGCGCCACCGTCACCAACGCCCATTCCGGCGCCTCGCTCTCGGGCCTGCGCTATGGGATCGAGCCGCTGCTGCACGGCATCACCTATGCGTTGTGGCAGGATGACGAGCCGGTCCATTTCGAGCGGACGCGGACCTGGTCGGAAGTGGATACCGACCCGTCGCCGCTCGACAGTCATCGCTGGCACCCGGACGACTGACACGCGCAATCGCACCAAACAAAAAGGGGAGCCAGCATCTGCAGGCTCCCCTTTTTATGCGACTCCAGCGCCTTGCCGACGGCTATTTCAGCACGGCCTCCAGGAAGCGGATACTGCGCTCATGCTGGGGGCGCTCGAAGAAGTCGGACGCGGCCGCGACCTCGATGATCTGGCCGGCATCCATGAAGACGATCCGGTCGGCGACCTTGCGCGCAAAGCCCATCTCATGCGTCGCGACCAGCATGGTCATGCCGCTCGACGCGACATCTTCAAGCACCTGCAACACTTCGCCGACAAGCTCGGGATCGAGCGCCGATGTCGGCTCGTCGAACAGCATGATGTCCGGCTTCATGGCGAGCGCTCGCGCGATGGCGACGCGCTGGCGCTGGCCGCCGGACAGATGGTTCGGGAAGGTCGTCATCTTCGCGCCGAGGCCGACGCGCGCCAGCAAGGCGGCGGCGATCCGGCCCGCTTCAGGGCCGGGAAGGTGGCGCACGCGCAGCAGAGCCTCGGTCACATTCTCGACCGCAAGCTTATGCGGCCACAGATTGAAGTGCTGGAACACCATGCCGACATGAGCACGTAGCCGCGCCAGCTCATGGCCGGCAACAGGGCGTGCCGTCGGACCGAAGGCAAGATCGAAGCGGGCGTCGCGCGAATGAATGCCGATCTGGCCGGCGTCCGGTCGCTCGAGCAGGTTGATGCAGCGCAGCAGCGTGCTCTTGCCAGAGCCGCTCGGACCAAGCACGCAGATGACCTCGCCCTCGCGGACGGACAGCGAGACGCCGGAAAGGGCCGCGACTGTCCCGAACTGCTTGTCGAGCCCGACAATGTCGAGGACACGGCGGGTCGGGTCCGGCTTTTCCATCAAGAGCGCGGGCACATCCGACGCTCCAACCGGATCTGAGCCCGCACCTAGCCCGAGCCGACTCAGCCGGCGCAGTGAAGGCGGCCGCTTGTCGAAGGCGAGGTAATGCTCGAGCACGAGCTGGCCGACGGCGAGAAAAGACGTGATGAACAGATAGATCGCGCCAGCGACGATCAGCGCTTCCAGGGCGCGAAACGTATTCGAATAGATGAACGTCGTCGTCAGCAGCAATTCACGAACAGTCACGACAGAGGCCAGCGACGTGCTCTTCACATGGCTGATGAAGTTGCTCATATAGGGCGGCGTCACGACCTGGACGGCCTGCGGCAGGATAATCCGCCACAGGATCGTCGGGTAGCTCATGCCGACGGCGCGCGCCGCTTCGACCTGGCCGGGCTGGATCGACTGCAGGCCGGCGCGCAGCACTTCGGCATTGTAGGCGGCCGAGGTGATGGAGAAGGCGATGATCGCCGCCGGCAGCGGTTCAAGCGAAATCCCGATGGTCGGCAGGCCGAAATAGATCAGGAAGAGCTGGATCAGCGGCGGGGTGCCGCGTGCGATCCAGATATAGATGAAGGCCGGAACGCTCAGGATTTTCAGCGGCGACATGCGGGCAAGCGCCAGCAGGAATCCGCACACCGTTCCGATGATCTGTGACGTGATCGCCAGGAACAGCGTCATGAGCGTCGCTTGGAACAGAAGCGGCGCATAGGGCAGGATCGAGGCGAAGTCGAGTTTCATCACAGTCCGATTGCAGCGGCGATGGGCAGCGGCCCGGCTATCCGGACCGCTCCGTGCGCCCGGCGGCAGACAAGCAACCGGCGTGCCGGCGCGCGATCGCCGCGGGCGTTGGGAATGGTACGGCCGCTCCGCATCCGGATGTCGGCTGGAAGCCGACGCGAATGCGGAGCGGAAGAGGAGGCGGTGGTTACTTCTTTACCGGCGCATCGACGCCGACCGGCGGCAGAGCTGCGTCGTAATCGCTGAGATCGAAGCTCACCTTCGCCATCTTGTTCAGCGTGCCGTCTGTGCGCGCGTCGGAAATGATCTTGTCGATCGCAGCCTTCATTTCCGGCGAGCCCTTCGGCAGCGGATAGCCGACGAGATTGACCTTGTAGGGCTTGCCGACGATCTTCGCGACACCGGGGCGGGCCTTCATGAACTCCGCTGCCTGCTTGTCGCCGACGATCGCCACTTCGATGCGGCCGGCGACGAAATCGGCGAATTGCTCGGCGACGCCCGGATAGACCTTGAGCTCCTTGTAGCCGCCGATCTCGCGCACCACGTCGTCGCCATCGGCGCCAATCGGCGCGCCGACGATCTTGCCCTTGATGTCGGTCGGACCGGTTACGGTCGAGTCGACCGGAACCATCGCGACGATCGCCGTGCGCGAATAGGGCACGGAGAAGTCGAACACCTCCTGCCGCGGGGCCGTGATGTTGACGCCCGAGCAGATCATCTCGGTCCGGCCCGAGGTGATCGAAGGCAGCAGCCCTTCCCAGGCAAGGACGCCGAGGTCGAGCTTCACGCCGAGCTTTTCGGCGATGAGATTGCACATGTCGACTTCATAGCCGACCGGCTTGCCGGAGACGTCCATCATCACGTTCGGCCGGTCATTGCCGGTTGTCAGGGCGTGCATGACGCCCTCCGACTTGATCTTTGCGAGATCGTCCGCGCTGGCAGGCAGAGCGGCGGTGATGGCACTGAGGGCTGCCGCCAGCGAAGCGGCGGCGACTGTTCTGGAAAGTGTCTTCATGAACCCTGTTCCCTGAATGGTGTGCCGGCTTTTGCCGGGCATTGCCTCTGGCGTCTCTCGGTCCTCCCCGACCTGACCGGAACCCGTGTCGCGAACCTTCTGCCGGGTTCGCTGAAGTCCACCACCGGAGTGTCCCACGATCGTATAATATCAATTGAAATGTCAACTGATATATCTATGATCACACCCATGGACATCCGACGCAATGGAGAGTGGCAATGTTCCTGGTGACGTCCACCTATCGGGGAACGCCTGAAGCGATTGCCGCCGCCTTGCCGGCGCACCGCGAATGGGTCGGCACGCAGTATGATCGCGGCGTCTTCATCCTGTCGGGACGGCTGGTGCCGCCGACCGGCGGCTTCATGGTCGCCATCGGCATCGCGCGCGCGGCGCTCGACGCGCTCCTTGCGACCGACCCTTTCCGCCAGGCTTCGCTGCTCGACCATACCGTCCTCGAACTCGCGCCGACGCGCTGGGCCGCGTGCTTCGAGCCCATCAAGGAACTCTTGTGATGCGTGCGCTGCTGTTCGGATTCGGAAGCCTCGGCCGGGCCTTGCTCGCGGCCCTGCAGGGCGCGGGCGATATCGAGATCGTCGCCATCATCGACGACGCGCCGGCCCTTGCCGGCCAGGCGGTCGCCGCTCTCCTGCCCGGGAATGCCAGCGACTTGGTTATCCGCGCTGATCTGCCGGCAGCCGACGGCCCAACCGTCCTCTTTCATGCCTCGACCTCGGCGCCGGATCGGGCGACCCGCGAGATCATCCAGGCCATCGAGGCCGGCTATTCGGTGATCTCGGCTGCGGAGTGGATGTTCCATCCCTGGCTCCGCTTCGGCGAGGCCGCGGCGCACATCGACGGGGCCGCGCGCGCCGCTGGCACGGTCGTCCTCGGCTGCGGCATCAATCCGGGCTTCGTGTTCGAGACGCTGCCGATCCTCCTTGCGCGGACCGTCGCCCAGGTCGATCGGCTGGAGATCCTCCGCATCTCGAACGTCTGCGGCGTCGGCCCCGCCGACTTCGCCCATCTCGGCTTCGGCCTGACGGTGGAGCGCTTCGCGGAACGGGTCGCGGACGGATCGATCGAGGGGCATATGGGATTTCCGGAATCGGTCGCAGCGCTGGCGGAATGCGCCGGCATCGCCATCGACACGATTACGGATAGGCTGGAGCCGACGCTCGCCGCGGCCCCGATCACGCTCGCTCATCGCACGGTGGCCGCGGGCGAGGTCGCCGGCATCACCCAGATCGCAACCGGGGCGCTCGCCGGCCGCGACCGCATCGTCATGACGCTCGAGATGTTCCTCGATCCCGAAGCCCATGGCCGCTCGCCGCGCGAAGCGATTGCGCTCGAAGGAAGCCGCAGCTTCCAGCTGGCGCTCAGCCCGGCGGCACCGCCCGTGCCCGGCGCAGCGGCGATGATGATGCATGCGGCCCGGAGCCTCGCGGCGACCGAGCCCGGCCTCGTCAGCCTGCTCGACCTGCCGCTTGCCGGCGGCCGCAGATTGCGCAGCCTCCGGGCGGGTGCGGCGCAACGCGATCGTAGCGGCAGCCGGTTCACGTTGGCGAGCTGACTGCGGCCGGCGCCGGATCCCGCCTAGGGCCAGGCCGCGAAGGACAGCGGCTCGCGGGGAGCGCTCGCGACGGAACCGCGCTGACGATAGGCGCCGGGCGTCATGCCCGACAGGCGCTTGAAGAACCGGTTGAAATAGCTCGGATCGCGGAAGCCGAGGCTGTAGCCGATCTGCTCGACCGGAAGGTCGGTCTGCTCCAGCCGCGACTGCGCCTCTTCGAGCAGGCGGACATGGATCAACGCCAGCGGCGTCTCCTGCGTCGCGCGGAGGCAGGCATCGTGCAGATGCGCCCGCGTCACGCCGAGCCGGTCGGCATAGTCCTCGACGCCGAGGTTCTCGCGATAGTGCAGCTCGACCAGCTGGCGGAACCGCTGAACCGTCGCGACGCCGCTGCCGCGCTGTGCGGTCGCCACGCCGCCACCGGAGGCGCGCCAGAGATGGAGCAGGACGATGCCGAGATGCAGCGCCATCATCGCGGCACCGCCGGCCTGCGGCTCGCGCGACTCGCGGACAAGGGCGCCGAGCGAGGCGCCGATTTCGGCGAGATGCGCCGCGATCCGCTCGCCGGGCGCGACGGCGGCACGCTCCAGCAGGGGGCGGAGATGGGCCGCGACCGGGCTGTCGCCAATGACGCGCCAAACGAAATCCTCGGCGATCATCGCCGTGACCCCGTCGCTTCCCGCCTCGAGCCTGAAACTTCCGGCGACGGGACGCGGCAGCCAGAGCATCATCGGCGCCATGAGGTCCATTGCGTGACCGTCGATGCCGGAGAAGACCGCCCGGCCGTGCAGCACGAAGAACAGATGGCAGTGTTCGCGCCGGTCCCGCTCGACGATCGTCCAGCTGCGCTCGGCGAGCGCGGTTTCGAGCCGCGTCGCGACGACGGACGCGTCGGCGCGGAGAACGCGGCCAGACCGGATCGAGCGCACCGGCGGGCTGATGGCGTGTGGCATGGCGAGCGCGTGTCCTGAGCTTCAGACCGGCACATGATCCAGGAAAATACCATTTATGTCGAGAATAATGCATTTCATAGCCGATGCGGCTGAGGCTTACTGACGATCGTCAATCCAGCCAAAGAACTGGATGGTCGGAGGAACACGGGCATTCGATGCCCATTCGCCATCTGAGGAGCATGGGCGAAGCTTAAGACGTCTTTCGCAACCAGAGAGATTCATGCGCGCATGTCGACATGGCGTGTTCGCGTGAGGTGATCTTTGGAAAACCTGGAAACCGACGTTTCCGGGACGGGATAATGCTGCGCGTCTTCGGAGGAGGACGCGTCATCCGGCGGCAGATCTGCCAGGGATGACTTCGATCGGCCGGCGCCGCCGCGGCGCCCGCCGGAAACAGGCTGGTCCGCATGGTCCAGCGAGAGGAACGACCCGATCCAGCGCCGGAGCTCGTGCGCATCGGGAACGGAGGGAGGAACCATGATGTCTAGCAACCCGATCCATTCCACGATCGCCAGGCCGACGCGACGCCAGCTGCTGGCGGGTATCGGCGCCGGCGGCGTGGCGCTCGCGACGCGTGGCGGGGCCTATGCCGCGGGGGCCGAGAACGTCCTCAAGATCGGCTTCGTCAGCCCGCGCACTGGCGCGCTGTCGGGCTTCGGCCAGACGGACGGCTATGTGCTCGATCTCGCCCGGAAGGCGCTGTCGAAGGGCTTCGCCATCGGCGGCAAGACCTATGAGGTCCAGATCATCGATGTCGACACGCAGTCCGACCCCTCGCGCGCCAGCCAGCTGGCCAAATCGCTGATCAACAGCGACCAGGTCGACATGATCCTGGCGATCTCGACGCCGGAGACAATCAATCCGGTCGCCGATGCGGCCGAAGCCGCCGGCGTGCCCTGCCTCTCGACCGTCATGCCGTGGGAGGCCTGGTATTTCGGCCGTGGTGCCAAGCCTGGCCAGCCCTCGCCGTTCAAGTGGACCTACCATTTCGGCTTCGGCGTCGGCGAATTCCACAAGATGTATGTCTCGCAGTTCGGGCTGATCGAGACCAACAAGAAGGTCGGAGTTCTCTATCCGAACGATGCCGACGGCAATGCGATCCGCGCGAACCTCGTCCCGCTGCTGGAAAAGTCGGGCTTCACCATCATCGATCCCGGCGCCTACGAAGACGGCACGACCGATTATTCCTCGCAGATCGCGCTGTTCAGGAAGGAAAAGGTCCAGATCTTCAATTCCTTCCCGATTCCGCCTGACTTCGCCGCCTTCTGGCGCCAGGCGGCGCAGCAGGGCCTGCGCAAGCAGCTGAAGATCGCGCAGCTCGCCAAGACCGGCCTCTTCCCGGATGGCATCGAGGCGCTCGGCACGCTCGGCTACAATCTCGGCAACAACGCCTATTGGCACAAGACCTTCCCCTACACCTCCTCGCTCACCGGGATCGGCGGCGAAGCGCTCGCGAGCGGCTATGAGGCGAGCACGGGCAAGCAATGGACCCAGCAGCTGGGCGCGACCCTCTCGCTGCTCGATGCCGGCTTCGCGGCGCTGAAGGCGAGCGCCGACCCGAAGAGCAAGGCCGAGATCGCCAAGGCGATCAGCACGCTCAACACCGTCACCATCTCCGGCAAGGTCGACTTCACCAGCGGGCCGGTGCCGAACGTGTCGCCGGGCCCCATCGTCGGCACGCAATGGGTCAAGGCGGCACCCGGCTCGAAGTTCAAGCTCGACTTCGTCGTCACCGACAATGCGACGGACCCGAACGTTCCGATCGCCGCCAAGCTGCAGCCCCTGAACGGCTGACGGCCTCAACGCGCTCGGGACTTTGAGCGGACCCGAGCGCCCCATGCTCCCGGATGGAACTGCAATCGTGACCGAGGCAACAGGTCGGCCGATCCTCGAGGTGGCGGGGCTGCACAAGCGTTTTCGTGCGCTCGTGGTCCTCGATGCGATCGACTTCTCCATGCGCGCCGACGAGGCGGTCGGGATCGTCGGCCCGAACGGTGCCGGCAAGACGACGTTTCTGAGCGTTCTCGTCGGCGCCCACCCGCCGACGAGCGGCACGATCGCCTTTGCCGGCGAAGACGTCACGCTGACGCCGGCCGCCGATCGCTGCAGACGCGGCCTCGTCAGGACGCACCAGATTCCCCGCCCCTTCGGCGGCATGACGGTGTTCGAGAACGTGTTCGTGGCGGCAGCCAATGGCGGAAACTTCCATCGTGACGAGGCCTATCAGCGCGCGATGGATTCGCTGGCCCTCTGCGGCATGCTGAAGGTCGCCAACCGGCGCGCCGAAACGCTCGGGTTGCTCGATCGCAAGCGGCTCGAGCTGGCGCGGGCGCTCGGCACAGACCCGAAGCTGCTGCTGCTCGACGAGATCGGCGGCGGACTCACCGACGGCGAGGCGAACGAGCTCGTCGCGACGATCCGTGAACTGCGCAGCCGCAACATCGCGATCGTCTGGATCGAGCACATCGTCCACATCCTGCTCGAAGTCGCCGACCGTCTGATCTGCATGGACCAGGGCCGCATCATCGCCGACGGCGATCCGGCGAAGGTCATGACGACGCCGGCCGTCGTCGAGGCCTATCTCGGCGGAGGCGTCGAATGAGCCAGCTCGAGATCACCGGCCTCGATGTCCGCCATGGCCTGCTTCAGGCGGTGCGCGGCGTCAGCCTCGCCGTCGAGAAGGGCGAGACGGTGGCGCTGGTCGGCGCCAATGGGGCGGGCAAGACGACTCTGCTGAGGGCCGTCGCCGGCGCGCATATCCCCGCCGGCGGCAGCGTCCGGTTCGATGGCGTCGACATCACGACCATCCCGGCTCATCGCCGGGTCGGGCTAGGCATCGCGCTGGTTCCCGAGGGTCGGCGCCTGTTCAGCCAGATGACCGTCGAGGAAAATCTCATGCTCGCGCGTTCGGCCGGCCGCAAGGGGCCGTGGACCCTCGAGCGCGTCTTCGACGCCTTCCCCAATCTCGCGCCGCGCCGGAAAGCCAAGGCCGGCAACCTTTCCGGCGGCGAGCAGCAGGCGACGGCGATCGGCCGCGCGCTGATGACCAATCCGGACATCCTGCTGCTCGACGAGGTTTCGCTCGGCTTGTCGCCGCTCGCCGTCGACCGCGTCTATGCCTCGCTCGATACGCTGATGGCGGGCGGGACGACGATCGTCCTGGTCGAGCAGGATCTCCGCCGGGCGATGCGCGTCGCCGATCGAGTCGTCTGCATGCTGGAGGGGAAGATCGTGCTCGAAGGCCCGCGCGGCGCCATCACGCGCGAACAGGTTTCGCAAGCCTATTTCGGCCTCGGCAGCGCCAAGGGGAGGGTCAGCGCATGATGATTTGGATCAACCAGATCGTGCAGGGCATCCTGCTCGGCGGCTATTACGCCGTGATCGCCTGCGGCCTCTCCTTCATGTTCAGCGTCATGCGCATGATCAACCTCGCGCATGGCAGCCTCGCCATCGTCGCCGCCTTCGCGCTGTTCGTTCTGGCCGATCAATACGGGCTGAACCCGTTCACGGCGCTGATCCTCGTGCTGCCGGCCATGGCGGTCATCGGCTGGGTGCTGCAGCGAACGGTGCTCGAGCGGAGCCAGCGCGGCGGCATGCTGGTGCCCATCCTCTCGACCTTCGGCCTCTCGATCGTGATCGACAATCTCCTGTTCGAGCAGTTCGGCGCCGATACGCGGTCGCTCGCGCCCTTCATCGACGAATTGTCCTATGACAGTTGGTCACTCACCGACGACATCTTCATCGGCAAGCTGGCGGCGCTGACCTTCGTGGCGGCGATCGTCATTCTCGGCGGGCTACAGCTCTTCCTGACGCGCACCCAGCTCGGACGCGCCATCCGCGCCACGGCCGAGGACCCCGACACCGTCGGCCTGATCGGCATCAATGCGCGACGGATCAACGCCGCGGCCGCCGCCATAGCCCTCGTCACGGTCGGCATCGCCGGCGCCTTTCTCGGCATGCGGGCGACGTTCGACGCCTATGCCGGCGGTCCGCAGCTGATCTTCGCCTTCGAAGCGGCCGTGATCGGCGGCGCGGGCTCGCTCTGGGGCACGCTTGTCGGCGGCATCGTCCTCGGCGTGGCGCAGAGCCTCGGCGCGCAGATCAGCCCGCAGGGCTTCCTGATCACCGGCCATGCCGTCTTCCTCGCCGTGCTGTTCGGCCGTCTCCATCTGGACACGATCGGCACAACCTTCCGCAAGACTGCGAGGCGCGCCGCATGAGCCCGCACACCGCATTCCGGGTCGAGCGCTGGACGAGCCTGTCGCGCATCGCGATCGTCGGCGCTGTTCTCGTCCTCGCGATTCTCGCCGTCGGGCCGCTCGTCTTCGGCAACAACGCCATCGACAAGCTGACGACGCTGTTCATCTACGTCATCCTCGCCGTGACCTGGAACGCGCTCGCCGGCTATGGCGGCCTCGTCTCCGTCGGGCAGCAGGCCTTCTTTGGCCTCGGCGCCTATGCCGCGGTCCGGCTCGCCGATGCAGGGCTCAACGTCTATCTCTCGCTGCTTCTCGCCGCGTTCATCGTGGCGCTCGTATCGCTGCCGATCTCCAGCTTCATGCTGCGGCTGCGTGGCGGCGAATTCGCGATCGGCATGTGGGTTGTGGCTGAGCTCTGCCACCTGCTGGTCAATCTCGACAGCCTGGTGCAGGGCGAGACGGGGACGTCGCTGATCGCGCTCAACGCCTATGAGGCGGATACGCGGCATGCGCTCAATTACTGGGTCGCGCTCGGCGCGATGACCGCCATCCTCCTTGTCCTGTTCGCCCTTTTGAGGAGCCGTGTCGGCTCTGCCATCCAGGCCATCCGCGACAACGAGGAGGCGGCGGCGGCGGTCGGCGTCCGCGTGATGGCGACCAAGCGCATCATCTTCGTCTTTGCCGCCTTCGGCGCGGCGCTCGCCGGCGCGCTCTGGCTCTCGACGGCGATCACCTTCCAGCCCAAGACCTATTTCGGCGTCCAGTGGACCGCCTACATGATCTTCATGGTGCTGGTCGGCGGCCTCGGCACCTTCGAGGGTGCGATCCTCGGGGCGGTGATCTTCTTCCTGATCGAGGCCTGGTTCGGCGGCAGCGGCGTTTGGTACCTCGTCGGGCTCGGCGCCACGGCACTCGTCTTCTCGCTGTTCGTGCCGCGCGGCATCTGGGGCTCGCTGGAACGCCGCTTCGGGCTCAGCCTGCTGCCGCTCGGCTATCGCATCGTCGTCCGAGAGCCGGGATCGCGTCAGGACGACGGACGCGAGGCCGCGCCTTCGGCCGGTACGCCCTAGCATTCTCTGAGACCACAGGAAACGAAAGGCAGATTCATGCTGTTCGGCAAGACCATCCTCATCACCGGCGTCGCGTCCGGCATCGGCGCCCGCACGGCCGAGCTCGCGCTCGCCGCCGGCGCCGACGTCATCGGCGTGGACCAGCGCGTCCCGGCAGCGCCGATGTCGTCCTTCATCGAGGCCGACCTCTCCTCGCCGACCTCGATCGCCGAACTCGTCGGCCGCCTGCCCCAGCGGATCGATGCGCTGGCCAATGTCGCCGGGGTTTCCGGCACGCTCGGCGATGCCAAGACCATCGCGATCAATTTCTATGGCTTGAGGGCGCTGTCCGAAGCCGTTGCGCCGCAACTTCGCGAGGGCGGCGCCATCGTCAACGTCGCCTCGATCGCCGGCTATGGCTGGCGTGCCAATCTCGCCCGCGCCAAGGGTCTGGTGGGCGTCGAGGGTTTCCCCGACCCGGACGGGATCATCAGGGATTTTTCGATCGCCGAGGGCGAGGGCTATCCGATCTCCAAGGAGGCGCTGCTGCTCTGGACACAGCGCGCCGCGCATCTGCCGTTGTTCCGCGACCGAGGCATCCGCGTCAATGCCGTGAGCCCCGGCCCGGTCTCGACGCCGATCCTCAAGGAATTCCGCCAGGTCTTCGGCGATGCGCGCGTCGACAGCGACATCACGCGGGTCGGCCGCGCCGGCAGCGCGCCCGACATTGCCCCGGCGATCCTGTTCCTCGCCTCCGATGGCGCGCGCTGGATCAACGGCGCCAATCTGCCCGTCGATGGCGGGCTCGAAGCATCGATCAATGCGGAAGTCCTCGGCTTCTGACGAGCCTCCGCGTCCCCCTTCCGGTCACGTGCGGCCGGCTTCCTGAGAAGGAGAGTGTCATGAAAATCGGCTTCATCATCGACGGCGAGGCGGCAGATGCCGCCAGCGGCGCAACCTTCGACCGGCGCGATCCCGTGACCGGCGCCATCGCGACGAGCGCCGCCGCAGCGAGCCTCGCCGATGTCGGAACCATCGTCGCCTCGGCGGCGCGGGCTTTCGAGAGCTGGTCGGAAACCGGCCCCGGCGAACGCCGGGCGCTGCTGCTGAAGGCGGCCGACCTGCTGGAGGCGCGGACGGCCGAGTTCACCAAACTGATGCTGGAGGAGACCGGCGCGACGGCGCCCTGGGCCGGGTTCAACGTCCATCTCGGCGCCGGCATCCTGCGCGAGGCGGCATCGCTGACGACCCAGATCACCGGCGAGGTCATCCCGTCCGACAAGCCCGGCATCCTGTCGCTGGCGCTCCGCCAGCCGGCAGGCGTCGTGCTCAGCATGGCGCCCTGGAACGCCCCGGTCATTCTGGGCGTGCGCTCGATCGCCGGTCCGCTCGCCTGCGGCAACACGGTCATCCTCCGCTCCTCCGAGGCGTGCCCCGGCACGCATCACCTGATCGGTCAGGTTCTGAACGAGGCGGGCTTCCCCAAGGGGGTGGTGAACGTGCTCTCGAACGCCCCGGCCGATGCGCCCGCGATCATCGAGGCGCTGATTGCCCACCCGGCCATCCGCCGCGTCAACTTCACCGGCTCGTCCAAGGTCGGCAAGATCATCGCACGCCTCGCGGCCGAGCACCTGAAGCCGGTGCTGCTCGAACTCGGCGGCAAGGCGCCCTTCGTCGTCCTGGACGACGCCGACATCGATCAGGCGGTGCAGGCGGCGGCTTTCGGTGCGTTCATGAACCAGGGCCAGATCTGCATGTCGACGGAGCGCTTCGTCGTCGACGAGAAGGTCGCCGATGCCTTCGTTTCGAAGCTGGCGGCCAAGGCGGCCTCGCTGCCTGCAGGCGATCCGCGCGGGCACGTCGTTCTCGGCTCGCTGGTCGACGTGAAGGCCGCGGAACGGATGGACGAGCTGATCGCCGACGCCGTCGCCAAGGGTGGCGTGATCGTTGCCGGCGGCAAGCGCACCGGGTCGATCGTCGAAGCGACGGTCATCGATCGCGTCACGCCCAATATGCGGATCTATGCCGAGGAATCCTTCGGGCCGGTGAAGCCCATCGTCCGCGTCAACGGCGTCGACGAGGCCGTCCGGGTCGCCAACGACACCGAATATGGTCTCTCCTCGGCAGTGTTCGGCCAGGACATCAAGCGCGCGCTGGCCGTGTCGAAGCGGCTCGAGACGGGAATTTGCCACATCAACGGCCCGACGGTGGCCGACGAGGCGCAGATGCCGTTCGGCGGCGTCAAATCCTCGGGCTATGGCCGGTTCGGCAGCAAGGCGGTCATCGCCGAATTCACGGAACTGCGCTGGGTGACCATCGAGGGACCGCAGCCTTATCCGTTCTGACCTTTGCCGACCGCACCGGCTCGGGCAGAGCCGGTGCGGTTCAGCACCGCTGCGCGGACGGAGCGGGCGAAGAGCTCTACCGGCAGCGTCGGGGCGAGATCCACCCGCGTCGTCAGCCCGACGGGGCCGAGCGTTTCGGACATGTCTGCCGGCAATCGCGCGAGAAGGCCATGCTCGACATCATCGACGACGACGCCTTCGGAAATGATCCAGACCGCATCGGTAGCGCGGACATAGCTGCGCGCGAACGCATCCGACACTGTCTCGATCTCGTCGCCCCGCGCCGGGGCGACGGCATTGGCGACGAGGAAGCGATCGACGATCGGCCGGATGATCGAGCCCGGCGGCGGCATCAACATCTGATAGCCGCTCAACGCGCCAAGATCGAAGCTCGGCGCCGTCAGCAAAGGATGGCCCGGCCGAACGATCAGCGCGATCGTTTCCGAATAGAGATGCTCGAAGGCAAAGCCGCGCATCGTCTCCGGCTCGGCCATGCGGCCGATGACGAGGTCAACCTCGCCGACGCGCAGCTGCGACATGAGGAAGGCGTTCGGGCCGGTGATGATGCGCGGGCGCATGCCGAGACGCTCGGCGGTGAAATGCATCACCGCGGCCGGCAGGATGCTGGCGGCAACCGTGGGCAGCGCGCCGACCGTGAAGGCGCTGCCCTCCCCGGTCTGACCGAGCGAGCGCACGCCCTGTTTCAGCGCGGTCAGGCTGGCGCCGACATAGCGCTGGAACCCTTCGCCATGAGCCGTGAGCACGAGCGTCCGGCGGCTGCGGTCGAAAAGCTCCACGCCAAGGATCGCCTCCAGTTCCTGGATCGTCTTGGAGGCTGCCGGCTGGCTGAGCCCGAGCGCGGCGGCGGCCTGCACGACGCTCTTCAGCCGCGCCACCTCGAGGAAGCAGACGAGATGGCGCAGCTTGATCCGTCCATCGACGCTGTCGTCAAGCCGCCCGTCGCGCATGATAACCCCAGAGTTATAGAAGACGTCGAAAACGTCATTTTACATGAAATTCCAGCGCAGCTAAACCTTGATCCATCGACTCGAGCGAGCCCTGGCGCAACATGGCCTTCACGCGGCTGAATCATCTGGTCATCCACTGGACGGAAACGGGACCCGTCGGAGCCCCGGCGGTCATTCTGGTGAACTCGCTCGGTACCGATTTCCGCATCTGGGACACGGTCGTGGCACGGCTTGGCGAGCGCTGGCGGATCATCCGCTACGACAAGCGCGGCCATGGTCTCTCCGACGTCCCGGACGGCCCGTACTCGATCGACGATCACACCGACGATCTCATCGCGCTGGCCGATCACCTCGTCCTCGACCGTTTCGCCCTGGTCGGGCTTTCGATCGGTGGATTGATCGCCCAGTCGCTGGCTATGCGGACGCCGGAGCGGTTGCCGGCGCTGGTTCTCGCCGACACCGCCGCGCGGATCGGCACCGCCGAGAGCTGGCGCGCGCGGATCGACGCCGTGGAGCAAGGCGGCCTCGCGCCGCTCGCGGACGCGCTGATGGAACGCTGGTTCACGCCGAACTTTGCCGCTGCCCATCCGGCGGAATATTCCGGCTGGCGCAACATGCTGCTGCGGATGCCAGCCGAGGGCTATGCCGCGAGTTGCGCCGCGATCCACGACGCCGATCTCACCGCAAGCATCACCGCGATTGCGGCACGGACGCTTGTCGTCGCCGGCGACCAGGATGCGTCGACACCGCCGGATCTCGTCCGGGCGACCGCAGCGCTCATCCCGCGGGCGCGTTTCGAGACCATCGCCGCGTGCGGCCATCTTCCGCCGATCGAACAGCCGACGGCGCTGGCCGCGCTCATCGCCAGCCATCTCGAGGAGACCGGCCATGTCTGAGCCGACCGATCGCTACAAGACCGGCATGGCCACCCGCCGCGCCGTGCTCGGCGCCGATTATGTCGACGCCGCCGTCGCGGCGACCACGCCGTTCAACGCCGAATTCCAGACGCTGATCACCGAGAGCGCCTGGGGCTCGGTCTGGTCTCGCGACACGATCAGCAAGCGCGAGCGGTCGATGCTGACCATCGCCCTCCTGGCCGCGCTCGGCCACCATGACGAGGTGGCGATGCATGTCCGCGCAACGAAGAACACCGGCGCGAGCGTCGACGACGTCAAGGAAGCGCTGCTGCATGTCGCGATCTATGCCGGCGTCCCTGCGGCCAACCACGCCTTCAAGATCGCGGCAAAAGTCTTCGACGAAATGGAAGCGGAGCGCGCCGGTTGAGCCCGAAGGGCGTGCCGGGCGCTCCGGGAGGAGGTGACACCATGCCAAACGATCCTGCATCCACAGACGACGGCTCATTCTACCAGCGTGACCGCGCCTGGCATCCGCCGGCCTTCACGCCGGCCTACAAGACCTCCGTGCTGCGCTCGCCGAGGCACGCATTGCTGTCACTGGGGAACACGATCTCCGAGATGACGGGACCGGTCTTCGGCCATTCGATGCTCGGCCCGCTCGACAATGACCTGATCCGCAACTTCGCCACCACCGGCGACCCGATAGGGCCACGGATCCTCGTTCATGGCCGCGTCCTCGACGAGAATGCCCGCCCGGTTGCCGGGGCGCTGGTCGAATTCTGGCAGGCCAATGCCGGCGGGCGCTATCGCCACAAGAAGGAAACCTATCTGGCGGCGATCGATCCGAATTTCGGCGGCTGCGGCCGCACGATCACCGATGCGGAGGGCCGCTACTGCTTCCGCACGATCAAGCCGGGGCCCTATCCCTGGCCGAACGGGGTCAATGACTGGCGGCCGGCGCATATCCACTTCTCGATCTTCGGCCACGCCTTTGCGCAGCGGCTGATCACGCAGATGTATTTCGAGGGCGACCCCATGATCTGGCAGTGTCCGATCGTCATGGGCATCCCGAGCCGGGAAGCCGTGGAAACGCTGGTCGCAGCGCTAGACCGCGCCGCGTCGCTGCCGATGGATACGCTCGCCTACAAGTTCGACATCGTGCTGCGCGGCCGCCGCTCGACGCTGTTCGAGAATCGCAGGGAGGGCAACTGATGGTCCAGAAACTCGAACGGCTGAAGGAAAGCCCGTCGCAGACCGCCGGCCCCTATGTCCATATCGGCACCAACCCGAATTTCATCGGCATCCAGAATGTCTATTCCGCCGATCTCGGCTCCGGGCCGGTTCCCCCGGCCGCCAAGGGTGAGCGCATCGTCGTCACCGGCCATGTGATCGACGGCGGGGGCAACCTGCTCAAGGATGCGCTGATCGAAATCTGGCAGGCCGATGCCGAAGGCCTGTATCCTGGCCGCGGCGACCATCGCGGAGAGGCCGATCCGGCCTTTTCCGGCTGGGCGCGGCAACCCGTCGACGAGTTCACGGGCCTCTATCGCTTCGAGACCATCAAGCCGGGTGTGGCGCCCTATTTCGACGGCCGGCCGATGGCGCCGCACATCACCTTCTGGATCGTCGCGCGCGGCATCAATGTCGGCCTGCATACGCGGCTCTATTTCGGTGACGAGGAGGCCGCGAACGCCGCGGACCCCGTGCTGGCCCGGATCGAGCATCGCGTGCGGGTGCCGACGCTGATTGCCCCGCGCAGCATCGAGAACGGGATCGTCACCTACCGCTTCGATATCCATCTCCAGGGCGAGAAGGAGACGGTGTTCTTTGATATCTGATCGCTGCAACAGGGCGGATGCGTTGTGCGCCGCGGACGGACGGACCCGATGACGTCGGAATTTCTCGGCGCGCTCGCCGGCGATAGCGCGATCGAGGCCCTCTTCTCCGCGGCGAGCGAGGTCGAGGCCATGATCGCGTTCGAGATCGCGCTCGCCGCGGCGGAAGCCGAAGCCGGGATCGTTCCGCCCGAATCCGCCGCCGTGATCGAGGCCGCCGCTCGCGACTTCGAGCCGCCGCTCGACGCCCTGAAGGCCGGCATGACGAAGGACGGCGTCATCGGGCCGTCCTTCGTCGCGCTGCTGCGGACGGCGATCGGCGCGCCGCACGGCCGGTGGCTGCATCACGGCGCCACCAGCCAGGACCTCGTCGATACCAGCCTGGTGCTGCGGTTGAAGGCGGTGATCGCCGAACTCGATCGGCGGCTCGCCAATGTGATCGAGGCGCTGCACCAGTTGAAGGCGGCGCAGGGCGACGTCCGCCTGATGGCGCAGACGCGCATGCAGCGCGCCCTGCCTTTTCACGCCGCGGACAAGATCGACACCTGGCTGCGGCCGCTCGAGCGTGATCGCGCGCGGCTCGCCGAAATCCGGCCGCGGCTGCTGGTCGTCCAGTTCGGCGGTCCGGTCGGGACGCGCTCCGATCTCGGCGACAAGGGCGAAGCCGTTGCGGCAGGGCTCGCGGAGCGGCTCGGTCTCGCCGCCGCGCCGGCCTGGCACACCGCGCGCGACGGCATCGCCGAGTTCGGCAACTGGCTCGCGCTCATATCCGGAACGCTCGGCAAGATCGGCATCGATATCGCGCTGATGGCGCAGAACGAGATCGGCGCCGTCGCGATCGCCGGCGGCGGCGGTTCGTCGGCGATGCCGCACAAATCGAACCCGGTCGCCGCCGAGGTCCTGACAGCGCTCGCCCGATTCAATGCCGGCCTCGCGGGCACGCTGCACCAGGCGATGGTGCACGAGAACGAACGCTCCGGCGCGGCCTGGACGCTCGAATGGCTGGTGCTGCCACCGATGGCGATCACGACCGGCGCGGCGCTCAGGCACACGGCGTCGCTGATCGCGGCGATCCGCTTCCTGCCGGACCGCACCATCGATCAGCCGCCGGCGCGGTAGTCCGACGGCGGCAGGCCGGCGCGCGCGGCAAAGAAGCGGGAGAAATAGGCCGGATCGGAAAATCCAAGCCCGAAGGCGATCTGCGATACACTCATCGAGGTGTAGACGAGATGGCGGCGGGCTTCGAGCATCAGGCGATCATGAATGACGCGGATCGCCGGCCGGCCGAGCGTCTCCCTGCAGCAGCGCGTCAGATGCGGCACCGAAACGCCGAGGCTTCGGGCATAGGCGTCCAGCGGCCGATGGCTACGAAAGTCCGCCTCGACATGTTCGACGAAGCGCCGGACGAGGGCTGCGCGACCGTCGGCCGAAGGCTCGATCGCAGTCGAAACCTCCCATGCGGCACGGGCGAACCAGGCGGCCAGCAGCATCGCATAAGCGAGGAGATCGATATCGCGGCTGCGGGAATTGCGGACGAAGGCGGCGAGCGCCGACCGCATCGTCCCGTGCAATTCCCTGACATTCTCTGATTGTGCCGACTGATCGAAGACGCGGGGCCGCCCGAGCGCGGCCATGCTGGCTGCATCGACGCCGATCGACCGCTGCAGCGTCGCCGTGGCGACGCTGGCGACATAGCCGGACGTTCCCGGATCGAACCAGAATTCGTGGATGACGAAGGGCGGCATCAGCATTGCCGTGCCGGCGTCGAGCTCGAACGCCTCGCCATCGATCCGCGCGCGTCCGCCACCACCGACCAGCAGGAAGAACTGGTGCATGTCCTGATGGCGGTGGGGCTGGATGCGCCAGTTGTTGATCGCGCTGCGCGCATCGATCGTCTCGATATGCAGCGCGTCGGGAAAGCGATCCTCGCGGCGCTCGCCATAAAGCCAATAGGCCGGAACGGTGTAGGTCGACACGGCCCAATCATCCTGCGCGATTTATCCAAGAGGCTGCGCGAATGCTCCATTCCCGTCAAGCCGGGATCGGCCGAGACTGGCGCCTGTGATGCCGGCTCGCTCCGGCTTCGCGAGGGGAGGAAATCATGCGGACACAGGTCGCGATCATTGGCGCGGGGCCATCCGGATTGCTGCTCGGCCAGCTGTTGTCGCGGCAGGGCATCGACAATGTCATCGTGGAGCGCAAGAGCGGCGACTATGTCCTGTCGCGGATCCGCGCCGGCGTGCTCGAACAGGGCATGGTGGCGCTGCTCGAGGAAGCGGGCGTCGCCGACCGCCTGCATCGCGAGGGGCTCGTGCATGACGGCTTCTCCCTCGCTTTTGCAGGAGCCCGGCACCGGATCGACCTGAAAGGCCTCACGGGCGGCAAGACGGTGACCGTCTATGGCCAGACCGAGGTGACGCAGGATCTGATGCGGGCGCGCGCAGCCAGCGGCGCGACCACCATCTACGAGGCGGAGGACGTCGCCCTGCATGACTTCGACGGCGCATCGCCGCGCGTGACCTTCGTCAAGAATGGTGTCGCGCACGCGATCACAGCCGATTTCATCGCCGGCTGCGACGGCTTTCACGGCGTCTCGCGCCGCGCGCCGCCGGAGCGGGCGATCCAGGATTTCGAGCGGGTCTATCCGTTCGGCTGGCTCGGCCTTCTCGCCGACGTGCCGCCCGCCGCGCATGAGCTCGTCTATGCCAGTTCGGCCCGCGGCTTCGCGCTCTGCTCGATGCGGTCCATGACGCGGAGCCGCTACTACGTCCAGGTCTCGCTCGATGAAAAACTCGAGGACTGGTCGGACCAGCGCTTCTTCGACGAACTCCGACGCCGCCTGCCGGAGGATGTCGCGGCGGCGGTCACGCCGGGGCCGGCGATCGAGAAGAGCATCGCGCCGCTTCGCAGCTTCGTCTCCGAGCCGATGCGGTTCGGCAGCCTCTTCCTCGCCGGCGATGCCGCCCATATCGTGCCCCCGACGGGCGCCAAGGGTCTCAACCTTGCGGCGAGCGACATCCACTATCTGTCGCAAGGGCTGATCGAGCGGTATCGCGACCACTCGGAGGCCGGGCTCGACGCCTATTCAGGCCGCGCGCTGTCGCGGATCTGGAAAGCCGAGCGCTTCTCCTGGTGGATGACGACGCTCCTGCACCGCTTCCCGGCCAACACGGCCTTCGACGAGCGGATGCAGCGTGCCGAGTTCGACTATGTCGCCAACTCGGCCGCCGCATCGACGAGCGTCGCCGAAAACTATGTCGGCCTGCCCTATTAGCGTCCGCCGGTTCAGCGCAGGAACGGCGCCGGCGGCGCGAAGCTCGGCACGGCCTCGTGGTGATAGGCCTGCCAGCCGAGATAGCGCCCGACGGCCTCCTCGACGACGCGGGCATGATGGCCGCGCACCATCGCGACGTGATGCTCGAAGCCGTTGCGGGCGATGACGGTCAACAATTCCCGCAGCCGCGGCACCTCGGTCACCGCTATGCCACCATCCATGCCGAAGGGATCATCGGTGAAGGCGCCCTCGCCGACATAGGTCTTGAGCACGCCCTTCCGATCGTCGGTCGAGAGGCGGAAATAGGTCATGTCGCCAGGCTGGACCTTGCCCTTGACCGCGCCGAAGCACTTGTCGGGGCCGACGACGGTTCCGATCACGCCGAGATTGGAGATCTCGGGTTCCTCGCCGATGAAGCTCTTCGGAAAGTTGCCGCAATGCGTGCAGACGCATTTGTCGACGGCGTCGCCGTAATTGTTGTTCCAGTCCAGCAGCGCCGGTGGCGTGCCGGCGGCAAGGGCGAGCACATACATCGACAATGCCCCAGCGACATCGACCTCGCAGGCGCTCGGCTGCAGCTTCTCGCCCATCATCGACATCGAGAGGCAGGTGGCGCAGCCGAAATTGTCCTGCATCGACGTCCAGCACTGGATCGACGAGGCGTCGCACTCGTTCTCCGCCATCCAGCGATCGACGGCGACGCCGAACGAGGCCTGGCGCACGATGTTCTCGCGCTGGATATGGGAGGGGATGCGGCCATAGGCGAAGATCTCCTCCAGCCGCGCCTTCACCAGCGCATCGGCCTCGCCGAGCTTCTGCGCCGAGGCGATGATCTCGGAGAGATCGACCGTGACGACCGAGATGCCCGAGGCCTGCAGCAACTTCTCGGAGAAGCGCATCGTCTGGAACGGCGCCGTGCGGGCGCCGATCGCGCCGATCCGCGCACGCTTCAACCCGCGCACCGTCCGGCAGACGCGCACGAAACGATCGAGATCGCCGGCAAACTCGGCGCCGTCGAGATCGGAGGTGTGGGACGTCGTATCGGTGAAGGGGATGCCGTACTGATAGAAGTTGCTGGTGACCGAGATCTTGCCGCAGAAGGCATCGCGCCGGCCGTTGAGATCGACCTTGTCGACCGTATCGTTGCAGGCCTGAATCAGCACGGGCACGCCGAGCTCGGCCATGGCGACCGTCTCGACCACGGCGATCTCGTCGCCGAAATTCGGCAACGCGACGACGATGCCGTCGATCTCGTCGCGATGGTCGCGGAAGAAGCGCGCATATTTGCGGGCATCCTCGCGTGTCTCGACCGCGCCGTTCGGCGTCGCGTCGATGGGCAGGATGCGATAGCCGATGCCGAGCGTCTCGCACTGGGCGATGAGATCGGCACGGGCCTCGGGCGCATAGGCCGCGTTGAAGAAGGCACGGCTCGAGACGACCAGTCCAAGGGTCACTGTGCGGTTCATCGGTCTCATCGAGGTCCTCCCTCCGGCGCATTCACCCTTCCGGATGTGCGGCGCATTGCGGTTGCCCGGATCGTCGCCGGCCAACCGGCCGCCTCCTCGACCATTCCGGCCTGAACCGGCCCGGCATCGCAAACGCCGCGCGTGAAATCAAGGGCAGGGAGGCCGGCAAGTCCTGAACCACCAGCGTGGGTGCCGGGCGGGCGCATGGAAGCACAGCCGAGCCCGCAGCCCGCACAGACGGCCCGCACCAGGACACCGCTATCGAAGCGCTGTCATCGCCCTTTCCTGACGCCGAGCTGCGCGCCATCCGAGGCACATCCACGATATGTTACGATTTCGTTTCGTTTATTTACAGCTCGGCGGGATTCGTGTATCAAGATGGCGCAAGATTGCCGAGCCGGTTGCGGAATCAAGTAACGCGGATGCTGGGGGCGGAGGGAACGCGACCATGACAAGAGCCTCGATCGTCTCGTTGCGTCCGCGACGCGATGACATCATCAAGGGCGCGCCCAGGAAAGCAACGCCAGCGATGACCAACGACGAAGCGGCTGACACACAAGGCGTCGACGCGCGGCCGTCACGCATCGGCCGGCCGACCAAGGAGCGGGCCGGCGAGGTCGACCAGCGGATCCTCGATGCTGCGCTCGCCGCCTTCGTCCAGAACGGGCTCGGCGGCACCAGCATCGATGAAATCGCGCGCGCCGCGCGGGCCGGCAAGCCCACGATCTATGCGCGCTATCCGACGAAAGAGGCTCTCTTCGCGGCGGTCTCGCTGCGCAACGCGGCCACCGCGACATCCAGCTTCGAAAGCTTCGTGCCCGTTGGTGATACGACGGCGGCGCGGCTGGAGAGCCTCGCGCATGCCATCCTCGACCGCCTCCTGGCGACCGAGATGATCGATATCATGCGCCTTGGAATTTCCGAGTCGCGGCGCTTTCCGGAACTCGCCCAGGTCGGCGGCCTCAATCTCGAAAACGGGACGAAATCGGTCGGCCACGCCCTCGGCGAACTGGCCAGGACCAGCGAACTCGGCTCCCTCGCCGCGTTCCAGGGGGAGGCGATCACGGAGACCGCCATCCGTTTCCTCGACCTCGTCATCGGCCGCCCGATGATGCGGGCGCTGTCGGGCGAGGATTCCGGCATCCTCCAGGCGTCGCTCCCAAGTCACGTTTCACAGGCCGTCGCCTTCTTCCTGGCCGGTTGCCGCAACGGCGCGTGATCGCGGTCCTGCCCGGCCGGACGTCGTCCCCTTCCCCCACGCGGCACCAGAATGGCAGCCGCCGCCTTCGGCTCGCGGTTGCGCGGCTCCGATCGCTGCAAGGGCCGCAGCGCCCCCCGACCGATCGGTAGCCGACCGCCCAGCCGGGTTCGTCCTGGCCCTTTGCGTCGCGACCTTGCGTGGTTGCTCGGCAAACTGCGGCCGAACTTCGCTCGCCCGCCATCACATGACCCTGTCAAAAAAGTGAACGAAACGGTTTCGTATCGAAATTGACGCTGGTGAGGCGGACGGCTAATCGTGAATTGAACGTCATCGTTCATTTAACCCCGCTCGACTGCGGTCGGGTGGAGCCGCCGTCACGTCCAGCGAAAGCACCCGACTGTGCGCCTGACCCGAAGCATGAGAGCGAGGCCGGAGCACGCGACTGCCCCGGCAGGCGGCCGCAAGGCAACCCGTAGACCGACTGCGGCATTGCTGCTGACGGCAGGCCTGTCGGGCTGCATGGTCGGCCCCAACTTCACCGAACCCGCCGCCCCAGCCGTCACCGGCTATACCGCGGCTCCATTGAAGCCGACGGCCTCCGCCAGGGGGCAAGGCGGAGCCGCCCAGCATTTCGTGAAGGGAGAAGACGTCGCCGGCGACTGGTGGCGGCTCTTCCACTCGAAGCAGATCGACGCCTTCGTCGCCGAGGCCGTTGCCAATCATCCCGATATCCAGTCGGCCGAAGCCGCATTGCGGGAGGCGCGCGAAGTCGCCGCCGCCGCGACCAGCGGACTGTTCCCGTCTGTAACGGCGGATGGCAGCGTCACGCGCAACCGCGTCGCCTCGACCAGCGGGCCGGCGTCGCTCTACACGCTCTACAATACCAACGCCCCGGTTTCATTCACGCCCGACCTTTTCGGCGGCCAGCGGCGCGGCATCGAGGCCGACCTGGCCAATGCCGACTATCAGCGCTTCCAGCTCGAAGCGACCTATCTCGCCCTGACGGCAAATGTCGTCACGGCCGCGATCAACGACGCCTCCTACACCGACCGGATCGCGGCGACACGGGACCAGATCGACAGCCAGCGCCGCCAGGTCGATCTCCTCGAGCAGCAGTTCAAGCTCGGCGCGGTCAGCAGCGCCGACGTGCTGAGCCAGAAGGCCCAGTTGGCCACGTCGATGGCGCTGCTGCCGCCGCTGCAGAAATCGCAGGCGCAGAACCGCAACCAGCTGATGGCCTATCTCGGCCGCCTGCCGAGCGAAGACAAAGGCGAGGCCGTTCGCCTCGCGGACCTGCATCTCGCGTCGGCGCTGCCGCTCACGGTCCCCTCGCAACTCGTGCGCCAGCGTCCCGATATCCGCGCGGCCGAGGCGCAGCTTCATCAGGCCACAGCCAATGTCGGCGTGGCGACCGCCAACATGCTGCCCAGCCTGACGCTCTCCGCATCGGGCGGCAGCGAGGCGCTCAGCGTCGCGCGGCTGTTCGATGCGCAGACCACGGCATGGAGTGCCGCGGCGAGCCTCAGCGCCCCGATCTTCGATGCCGGCGCGCTGTTTCACACCAAGCAATCGAAGATGGCCGCTCTCGACCAGTCCGCGGCGCAATATCGCTCGACCATCATCACGGCGTTCCAGAACGTCGCGGACTCGCTGCGCGCCATCCAGTCGGACGCCGATCTGCTCAAGGCCCAGGTCACCGCCGAGAGCACGGCCGCGGCTAGCCTCACCGTCTCGCAGGAGCAGTTCAAGGCGGGCTCGGTGACGTTCCTGAACGTTCTCAATGCGGAACAGACGCTGCTCAACGCCCGCACCAACCGCATCGCCGCCGAGGCCTCCCGGTTCGCGGATACCGTCGCCCTCTACCAGTCGCTCGGCGGCGGCTGGTGGAACCGCGCCGACGAAACCGCGGCATCGACCGTCAAGCCGGCCCGCGCCGCCGCCCTGCTCACGCCTCTCGGCGCGGTGTCTGGCGATGCAGCCAAGTCCCCAAAGAACGCCCAGTCCCCGAAGACCGCCAACTGAGCCAGACTCCCTCCCGCGAAAGGTCGATTATGTTGTTGCGCCGAATGCTCATCATGCTGGTCGCCGTCGGTCTCGTCGGAGGGGGGCTGTACTGGTTCGTCGGTTTCCGCGCCGGCATCATCCAGACCGTGATGGCCTCGCTGGCCGATCCGCCACAGACCGTCTCGACGGCGACGGCCGAGCCTTCCGACTGGCAGTCGACCCTGACGGCGGTCGGAACGCTGAGGGCCTCCAGCGGCGCGGACCTCGCGCTGCAGCAATCGGGGATCGTCGACAAGATCTATTTCGAGTCCGGCAAGGACGTCGCGGCAGGCACGGTGCTGCTCGACCTGCACAAGGAGGATCAGGTCGCCCATCTCGCCTCGCTCCAGGCGACCGCGGACGGCGATCTCGTCACGCTGAAGCGCGACCAGGGCCAGCTGAAGATCAACACGGTGAGCCAGGCCACCGTCGATGCGGATGAAGTCAACCTCCGCAACGCCCGCGCCCAGGTCGACCAGCAGCAGGCGACCGTCGACCAGATGACGCTGAAGGCTCCGTTCGCCGGTCGCCTCGGCGTCAGGCAGGTGGATGTCGGCCAGTTCCTGACGGCCGGCACGGCCATCGTCACCCTGCAGTCCTTCGACGAGATCCTGATGGACTTCCTCCTGCCGCAGCGGGTCGTCGCCCAGGTAAGTGTCGGCCAGGCCGTCAGGGCTCATGTCGACGCCTTCGAGGGCGAAACCTTCGACGGCACCATCGAAGCCATCAATTCCAAGGTCGATTCGACGAGCCGCAACGTCCAGGTTCGGGCGCGCTTCGCCAATGGCGACCATCGGCTGCTGCCCGGCATGTTCGCTTCGGTCGCCGTCGATGTCGGCAAGCCGCAGTCGCTGCTCACGCTGCCACAAACGGCGATCGTGTCGAACCCCTACGGCGATTCCGTCTACCTCGCGGTCAAGGACGAAAAAGGCGGCACCGATGCGCTGATCGCGCAACAGGCCTTCGTGCAGACCGGCCCGACCCGCGGCGACCAGATCGCGGTGATCTCCGGCCTCGCCGCCGGCGCTACCGTCGTCACGGCCGGTCAGGTCAAGCTTCGCAGCGGAACCAAGCTGCAGATCGACAACTCCATCAAGACGCCGAACGACCCCAACCCGAAACCGATCGATCAGTAGGCGGCGCGCACCATGACCGACATCTTCATCCGCCGTCCTGTCCTTGCGATCGTCCTCAGCCTGGTGATCCTGGTCATCGGCCTCCGGGCAATGACGTCGCTGCCCGTGCTGCAATATCCGCGTACGCAGAATGCAGTCGTCACGGTCACGACAACCTATTCCGGCGCGGATTCCTCCGTGATCGCCGGCTTCATCACGACGCCGCTCGAGAATGCGATCGCCCAGGCTAACGGCATCGACTACATGACGTCGACCAGCCGGACCGGGACCAGCACCATCACGGCCAATCTCCGGCTGAACTACGATTCCGGCAAGGCGCTGACCGAGATCAATACCAAGGTCAACTCGGTCCTGAACCAGCTTCCCAGCGGGACGCAGCAGCCAATCCTGTCGGTCTCGGTCGGCCAGACCATCGATTCGATGTATATCGGCTTCAACAGCGACGTCCTCAGCCCGACGCAGATCACCGACTACATCGTGCGCAATGTCCAGCCGCGCCTCCAGGCCGTGACTGGCGTCCAGACCGCTGCGCTCTACGGCAACAAGACCTTCGCCCTGCGCGTCTGGCTCGACCCGGACAAGCTCGCCGGCTATGGGCTGACCGCGGCCGAGATTTCCACCGCGCTCTCCAGCAACAACTATATCGCCGGCCTCGGCACCACGAAGGGCCAGATGGTCCAGGCCAACCTCACCGCCGCGACCAATCTCCATTCCTTGAGCGAATTCCGCGACCTGATCGTTTCCAACGTCAACGGCGCCAACATCAAGCTGTCGGACGTCGCCAATGTCACCCTCGGCTCGGAAGACTATGACGGCTCCGTCAGCTTCAGCGGCAAGAAGGGCGTCTTCGTCGGCATCCAGGTCGCGCCCAACGCCAATCTCCTCGACGTCGTCAGCGGGGTGAAGGCAGCCCTGCCGGGGATCAAGGCCGAGATGCCGGCCGGGCTGAACGCGGAGGTGATCTACGATTCGACCGCCTTCGTGAACGCCTCGATCGAGGAAGTCATCCATACGCTGGTCGAGTCGCTCCTGATCGTGACCGCCGTGGTCTTCCTGTTCCTCGGGTCCTGGCGTTCCGTTCTCATTCCGGTGATCGCGATTCCGCTGTCGCTCGTGGGAACCTTCTCCATCCTCCTTGCGCTCGGCTTCTCGATCAATCTGCTGACCCTGCTGGCGCTGGTGCTGGCGATCGGCCTCGTCGTCGACGACGCGATCATCGTGGTCGAGAACGTCAATCGCCATCTCGCGAATGGGATGAAACCCCTGCAGGCGGCGATCGATGCCGCACGGGAGCTTTCGGGCCCGATCATCGCGATGACGATCGTGCTCATCTCGGTCTATGTGCCGATCGGCTTCCAGAGCGGCCTCACAGGCGCGCTGTTCACCGAATTCGCCTTCACGCTCGCAGGGTCCGTGACGGTATCCGCCGTCATTGCGCTGACGCTGACACCGATGTGCTGCGCCTATATCCTGCGCCCGGCAAACAAGGAGAATCCGACGCTCTCCGACCGCATCGTCGGGTTCATCGATGCCCGGATGGACTGGCTCCGGGATGTCTACAAGCGGATGCTGACCAGCAGCCTCAACACCATCCCCGTCACCATCGTGTTCGCCGCTGTGGTGCTGGGAAGCATCTACTGGCTCTATTCCAACGCCACCAACGAACTCGCGCCCGCCGAGGACCAGGGCATCGTCCTGACGCAGTCGACCTACCCGCCCTCGGCGACGCTGAACCAGAAGCTGCTCTACAGCGGCGAGATCAACAAACGGCTCCTGTCGCATCCCGAGACGGCCGTCACGTTCCAGATCGTCAATACCGGCACGGCCATTTCGGGCATGGTGCTGAAGCCCTGGGACGAGCGCACGAAGACGGCGGCCACGCTCCAGCCCACCGTCCAGAGCGAAGCCGGCAGCGTTCCGGGCGCCCAGACCGTCGCCTTCCAACCTTCGCCCCTGCCCGGTTCGAACGGCCTGCCGATCCAGTTCGTCATCCAGTCGACGGCGCCTGCCGAAGAGATCGACAAGGTGTCGGCCGGTTTTCTCGCCGCCGCCCTGAAGACCGGCAAATTCATCTTCCTCAGCAGCGACCTCAAGATCGACCAGCCCCAGACCTCGCTGATCATCGACCGCCAGAAGACGTCCGAACTCGGCCTGAAGCTCAACGATGTCGGCGGCGGGCTCGGATCGATGCTCGGCGGCGGCTATGTGAACTATTTCGACCTCGACGGGCGCTCGTACAAGGTGATCCCGCAAGTCCAGCAGCGCTCGCGCCTCAATGCCGATCAGGTGCTCGATTATTACATCAAGACCGGCAGCGGAACCGCGGTACCGCTCTCGACCGTCGCGACCCTCAAGACGACATCCGTGCCGGAATCGATCAACCACTTCCAGCAGCTCAATGCCGCCACCATCTCGGGCGTCGCCGCCCCCGGCGTCGATACGGGCGATGCGCTGAAGACCCTGCAAGCCGTCGCCGCGAGCACGCTCCCGGCCGGATACACGGTCGACTATGGCGGCGCGCTGCGCCAATTCGTGCAGGAATCGAGCGGCTTCGCGGTGACCTTCGGCTTCGCCCTCATCATCATTTTCCTTGCCCTGGCGGGCCAGTTCGAGAGCTTCCGCGACCCCCTGATCATCCTGGTCTCGGTTCCGATGTCCATCGCCGGCGCCTTGGTCTTCATCATGCTCGGGGTCAAGGGCGCCAGCCTGAACATCTATACCGAAGTCGGCCTCGTGACCTTGATGGGGCTGATCAGCAAGCACGGCATCCTGATCGTCGAAGTCGCCAACGAACTCCAGCACGGGGGCCTTTCCAAGCGCGACGCCGTCATCGAGGCGACGGCGATCCGGCTTCGGCCGATCCTGATGACGACGGCCGCCATGGTTCTCGGCGTCGTTCCGCTGATCACCGCCTCCGGGGCGGGCGCAGCCTCGCGCTTCAACATGGGGCTCGTCATCGCTTCGGGGCTGTCGATCGGCACGCTGTTCACGCTGTTCGTCGTTCCGGCCGTCTATGTCCTGCTCGCCGCCAACCATTCCAAGGCGAAGGACAGCGAGGCAGACGCCGTCGTCGGGCCGGCTCCGGCGCCGCAAGTCGCCGCAACCGGTCATGCGGCCGGGGCCTGATCGTTGGACCGCACCGCGCTTTCTCCGCGGATTTTTCTGGAAGGCGGCGACCTCAAGGCTACCGCCGCCTTCGTCCTTCGCCATAACCGCCGCCCGGGTTAGCCGGCTCATGGAAGAGGGCGCTGCCGCTTCATCCGCGGCTTCGTTCAGCCAAACCTCTTGCGGCCGGAACCAAGGCCTGGCGTGCTGCCCGTGACGGCCTCTCGGCGAAGATCGCCTCATCGGGGCGGACCCGCCTTCGGATGACCTGCCCGTCCGAGGACACGGCTGGAAGCATTCGAATGGCCGCAGCGTCGACCTTGACCGCACGTATCCGAGATAACTGACAAATAATGAAAATCGTCAGTCATTGAGTGGGTCAGTCGTGGCAAGGGAACCGAGCGTAACGGAACGATCCGACGATGCAGATCTGCGTCGTGCTGGCGACCGATTTCCCGGCGATACGCTCCAAGGTCGACCGGCTGTTCCTCGGGCCGCCCGAGGCCGCTGGCGAAGCCAGCGCCGCGGCGGCAGCCGACAGGCAGGCGGCAAGGGCGGCGCCGAGGGGTTCATGGGCGGCTCAGGGGCCCGGCGCAACGACATTGTCGAAGGTGATCACGACATCGGTCTTCTGCTGGTCCGACGTCATCCGGATCGGCAGGCCGTTCTCGACCGCGATCCAGACCCGCTGAGGGCCCAGCGGACCCGCGCCCTCCATCGGCGGCGGCGTATAATCATAGACGACCGCGTCCTTGCCTTTGAAGGCTTCGCTGCCGATGCGGCGACAATCCTTGAGGCTGGCGGCATCGGGAATGACGCGCTTCTGCATCTGGACCCGCATGCCCGCACCGAGCGGGCGCTTCTGCCAGGAGGCACCGTCACGGACATACATGTCGTCGCCCACTACGATCGCATCGAGCAGTTCGCTGCCGTTCATCGCGGTGATCTGATGATAGGCCGGCGCCTTGCTGAGCGCCTCGTAGGCATCGGCCACGATCTGGCAATCGTCGGCGCGCGCCACAGAAGAAGACGCGAGAACTGCCGCACTCGCCAGGGTTCCGATTCCAGCCCGCATGTCGCGATCCCCCATGGTCAGAGCCCATGAGGCTAGAACGGAGATGGTGCGTCCGGCAATGACTCGATTGGGGTCAATCGCGGCGCTGGGCGCAGACGCGGCGACGGCCGCTCGGTGATTGGATGCTTCGGCACGACCAGGCTGCCGCACTGTTTGCGCGCATTCAGCCCAGTATCACGATGGAGAGGCCTCCGGCGACGCGCCGCTTCCCGCGCGTGGCGTGTCGCCCGAGCCGGCGCTCAGCCCTTGATGCCGCCGCTGACGAGCCCGTTGACGATGTGTTTCTGCATCGCGATGAAGAAGACCACGACGGGGAAGAGCACGATGACCGTCAGGGTCATGAAGGCCGGCCAGTTGACAGCGAATTGGCCGACCGCCGAATAAACCTGCAGCACAAGTGTCTTGTTGGCGGGCGAGCTCAGAAACACCGTCGGCGTTATGAAGTCGTTCCAGACCCACATCGTCTGGAAGACGCCGACCGTGATGAGAATCGGCCGGATCAGGGGCAGCACGATGCGCCAGTAGATGCCGAAGGTGCCGCAGCCGTCGATGCGGGCCGCCTCGACGATCTCGTATGGCACGGTGCGCATGTAACCGAGAATGAGGAAGTAGCAGAAGATCGAGCCGGCGCTGTACATCACGACGAGACCGTTCAGGCTGTCGACCAGGCGGACGCGGGCCAGCATCTGGTAGAGCGGGATCAGCGTCGACTGGAAGGGAACCATGAACGCCAGCAGCAAGGCCGCGCCGAACAGCCTGTTGAGCCGGTTCTGGCGCGTGATCATGCCATAGGCTGCCATGGAACCGACGGCGAGCATCAGCAGCACCGAAAAGGCCGTGACGTAAAGCGTGTTGGCCGCGTTCTGCAGCACGGGCACCGTCTGGAAGACGGCAATGTAGTTGTCGAGAAAGAGTCGCGAGGGCAGCCCGAGCGGCGAGCTGCCGGTTTCCTGCTGCGTCTTCAACGTGTTAACGACGATGTAATAGAAAGGCAGGCCCACAAGGGCGGCGAGCGCCAGCATCAGGGCGCTGAGCGAGAGGCGGGCGAATAGATTTGGGCGTGCCATTCAGAGGCGCCTTTTGAGGCGGCGCGAGATCGCGAGTTGCGCAACCACGACGACCAGAACCAGCAGCATGAAGACGACGGCGAGCGCCGAAGCCTCGCCGAATTTCGCCTCGCCGAGACCGCGGCGGATGATGACCTGCGAGAGTGTCGTCGTCGCATAGCCCGGGCCGCCCTTGGTGAGCGTATAGGGCAGGTCGAAGACCTTGAGTCCGCCGGTGAGGAGAAGCATCTGGCTCACGGTCACCGCAGGTGCGAGGAGCGGCAGGGTCAGGTGGATGAAGCGCTGCCGCGCATTGGCCCCGTCGATGGCCGCCGCCTCGTAGAAATCGGTCGGAATCGATTGCAGATAGGCGAGATAGAGGATGGCGTGCCATCCCGTCTGCCCCCAGACGGAGACGAGCACCGTCGATAGGCGGGCGAGGATCGGGTCCGACAGCCACGGTACGGGCGCGAGCCCGACAAGGCCGATCAGCGCATTCACGGCTCCCGACGCGAGCGGCGAGAGGATGAAGGACCAGACCAGCCCGAGCACGGCGATGCTCGGGATCGCCGGGAAGAAGAACACCGCCCGCACGGCGTCGCGGCCGAAGAACCTCTGGTTCAGCGCCACGGCGAGCGGGATGGCGAGGACCGTCACCAGGATCGTCGTGCTGAAGGCATAGAAGAAGGTGTAGCCGAGCGAGGCCACCATCGAATTGTCCGTGAAGGCACGGACATAGTTCTTCAACCCGACGAAATGCAGCGCGCGCGAATAGCCGTTGAAATCCGTCAGGCTGTACCAGACGGACTGGCCGAGCGGGACCAGCACGAGCACGAGGAAGACCAGCGCGACCGGCAGCAGGAAGAGCTGTGCGATCACGGCCTCGCGCCATCGACGGTCGAAAAGCTGGAAAGCGGCGGCGCCGATGCCGCGGTCATCGTTCACGGTCAAGAGTCTGCTCCGATGGAGGGCTCACGGGGCGACCGGGAGGAGAAGCCGCCCCGTGAGCAGCGCCGGGCGCTACTGGCTGTCAGCCAGCTTTGCGTCGAGGGCCCTGGCGACATCCACGGGCTTGGCATTGCCCGCGACCATGGTCTGGATCTGCGCCACCATGTCGGTGTGAAGCGCATCCTGCGCGCGCGGCCAGGCGGTCATCGGAAGATAGATATGATTGGCCTCGATGCCCGCGAAGATCGCCGCGAGCGCGGGGTCGAGGTCCGGCTTGTAGTCCGCGGTGGTCGTGATGGCCCCGGACGACTTGTGATAGAGTTCCACCGCTTTCGGCGACGCGAGGAAGGCCAGGAAGGCTTCCGCCTCCGGGAGATGCGGCGTTGCCGCATTGATGGCATAGCCCGGCGAGGGCGCACCGGTCAGGAAGCTCTCGCCCGCCTCGGGTCCCGGCACCGCCATGAAATTCATCGCGATGGACGGGTTGATGCTGCGGATGGTCGGCAGCGTCCATGGCCCCGCGCCGATCATGGCGACCTTGCCGGTGGCGAATTCGTTGACGATCTGGTCGTCGGAAAGACCGAGCGCCTCGCGGCCGACCAGGCCCTCGTCATAGAGCTTCGCATAGAGAGTGAGCGGACCCGTCCACTCCTTCTCGAAGCTGCTCTTTCCGGAGAAGATCTTCTCGTCCACATTCCCGTCCTGCTTCGAGAAGGCGAGACCGATCAGGGCGTAGAGCGGCATCAGGTTGCCGCTCTGCACGCCGTCGAAGTAGGGCGTGATCCCCGCATCCTTCAGCTTCTTCGCGAGAGCGAGGAACTCGTCCCAGCTCTTGGGCGGCACGGACATGCCGACCTTGTCGGTCAGCGCCTTGTTGTACAGGATGCCGCCGCCCCAGGAGGCGAGCGACAGGCCATAGGCCTTGCCGTCGGCGGAATAGGCCTCGCGGTTCTTCGGGTTCATCGTCTTGATGAAGTCGTAGCCCGAAAGGTCCTTGACGAAGCCGCCCTGGATCAGCGCGGTCTTGTTCTCGGCCGCGATGATGAAGACATCCGCGGCGGTGTTGGAGAGAAGCCGCGTCTGCAGCGTCTGCTCATATTCGCTGACGGGCGGCGCGTTCGAGAAGTCGATCACGATGTCGGGGTGGGCGGCTTCGAACGCTGCGATCACCGGCTTCATGACGGCCTCGCCATCCCAGGAAAAGAAGCTGAGATGTGTCGGTTCGGCGATGGCCGGCGAGACGGCCATGAGGCCGCCGGCGATCAATGCCGATGCAGACAGCGCCGCCATCAGCCCGCGCGCCAGCCCTCGGCGCGACGTCGTGAAGTTCCTCATCCTTCATCCTCCCTGGTCTTTGGAAGGACCGGGCGCCTCCCGCGCCGGCCCTGCGGCCCTTGCGACCGCCATTCATCCGAATAAACCAGCCAATGCTCCGTTGACAAGCATTCATTTATCGTAACATTTCCAGCATAGCCGCATAGGCCCCTTGCGTGCATAGACTGCCGCTACGCTGCCGCCTTCTGGAGATCCTCGATCTTGTCCGCGCCGATCTTTGCCGACCCCATCCTCGATGGCGCTGCCGATCCCTGCGTGATCCGCCGCCGCGGAACGAACGAGTGGTGGATGTTCTATACGAACCGGCGTGCGACCTTCGAGGGACCGGGCGTCGCCTGGGTGCATGGCAGCCCGATCGGCGTCGCCGTCTCGACTGATGCCGGCCGCAGCTGGGCCTATCGCGGGACGGTGGCCGGGCTGGACGACCCGGCCGATTCCGGCCTCAACACGCACTGGGCACCGGAAGTGATCTTCGCCGAGGGCGCGTATCACATGTATCTGTCCTATATCAGCGGGACGCCGGATCGCTGGCCGGGTCACAAGCGCAGCATCGTGCATTTCGTGAGCGACGATCTGGAGAGCTGGCGGCGCATCGGGCCGATCCGGCTCAGTTCCGACTATGTCATCGACGCCGCGGTCGCGCTGTGTCCCGACGGTCTTTACCGGCTCTGGTACAAGGACGAGGGCAACGGATCGGGTACGGGCGTCGCGACCAGCCAGAACCTCTACGACTGGACCGTCGAAGGCGTCGCCATTCCCCCTGCCCCGGGCCATGAAGGGCCGAATGTCTTCGCGCTCGGCGGCTGGTACTGGATGATCGTCGACGAATGGCGCGGGCTCGCCGTGTTCCGTTCGAAGGATGCGCGCGCCTGGGAGCGGCAGGGCCTCATCCTCGACCGCCCGGGCTCGGATGCACTCGACCGTCAGATCGGTCGCCATGCCGACGTCGTGCCACTGCGCGACCGTGCCGCGATCTATTACTTCACCCACCCGCATTGGTCGGCCGCCCATACGGCCGAGGCCGTGACCTTCGCCGACCGCAGGACGGTGATCCATGCGGCCAGCCTGACGGTCGAGGATGGCGTGCTCATCTGCCGGCGGGACGAGCCGCCATCGCCGCTGGACGACACCGCTGGCGAGTCCGGCGGATCCCGAGCGGTCGATGGGGTTCACCCGAGGACGACGCCGACCCCTCCGTCCGGCGGACCGCAGGCCTTGGGGCGTCCGCGCGTGCATGACAGCATGCTCGAGACCTTGATCGGCCGCATCATCGGCGGTGACTATCCGGAGGGCCAGGTGCTGCCGCCGGAGGCCGCGCTCTGCGGCGAACTCGGCGTGAGCCACAGTGCGCTGCGCGAGGCGATGCGCGTTCTGGCCGGCAAAGGCCTCGTCAAGGCGCGGCCGCGCATCGGTACCATCGTGCAGCCGATGAGCAACTGGTCGATGGTCGATCCGCAGATGATCACCTGGCTCGTCGGCGCCGACCGCACCGGCCGCTTCAAGGCCGACTTCGCCACGGCGCGTTGCGCGATCGAGCCGCTGGCGGCAGCAATGGCGGCGCGTGTCGCGACGGGCCGCGATATCGCAGCCCTCGAGGCCGCTCTCGGCGTCATGGCAAGCGCTGCCGCGGTCGACGACATCGCGCGCTACATCGCGGCCGACGGCGACTTCCACCGCGCGCTGCTGAAGGCGAGCGGCAATGTGCTCTTCGCACAGATGACGCCGATCATCACCGTGACGGCGGATCTCTGCCTGACCGCCAATGCCTTGCGCGGCGTGAGACCACGCGAAGCCGTGCGGTCCCATGACCGCCTGATCAACCATGTCCGCATGCGCGACGCGGCCAAAGCCGCCTCGCTCGCGGCATCGCTTCTCTCCGGCGCCGAGACTGCAGACATCGACGTCGGTCTTCCCCTATCTGCCGGCGGGGACGTGGTCGGCCTCCGCAGTTGATCCATGAGGCGCGCCGCATGGCCTCGCCCGGCGCGAGGGCGCAGCGCCGCATCGTCGCGGCCCGACCGCCCGCCCGCTGACGCGGCCCCGGCGGAGCCGCGCTGCCGGCAGGCCAGAACTGAATTTCAGCGTCGATGCCGGCCGGGTCGGGCCGTTCGCGCGTCGGCCGATGCGCCTGAGGCACCGAGGGATCTTCATCACGTGCCGCCGCAGCGCTGAAATCGACATCGCGCGTGTCGCAAAATGATGAAGGTCAAGGTTGTTCCCCGGACGACCGGGCAAGTTGGTGATGAAAGCGCTGATAAAGCTTCATCGCCAAACTGCGGAGCTTCCCCGTGCGACGTTTCAGTCCGCTCTTCCTGGCTCTTTGTTTCATCACTGCGATCGGGGCTCATCCCGGTCCGGCTTTCGCTGCCGACCAGAACGGCATCGGCTCGATGCTGCAGGGCCTCTTCCAGAAGCTCGGCGGCAAGCGCCTGCCGGCCGGCATCGCCGCCGCCAATGGCCGCATCGAAGCCGATCAGGTTCTCGTCGCGGCGAAATTCGCCGGCCGCGTCGCCGATGTGCTGGTCAGCGAAGGCGACACGGTCGACGCCGGAGCCGTCATCGCGCGCATGGATACGACCGAGCTTGAGGCGCAGCTCGCCGGCGCCAAGGCGCAGGTGCGTCGCGCCGAGACCGCGATCGCCTCGGCCGAGGCGGCGATCGAGCAGCGCAAGAGCGAACTGGCTCTCGCCAAGCAGGAGCTCGACCGCGCCGCGCAGCTAAAGGACAAGGGTTTCGGCACGCAGCAGACGCTCGATCTGAAGCAGTCGACGCTGAATGTCGCGATAGCGGCCACGAATGCCGCCGATGCCAGCCGCGACGACGCCGAGGCGGCGGCCGACGTGGCGCGCGCGGATGTGGCCCGCCTCGCGGCGCAGCTGGACGACGCGGTGCTGAAGGCGCCGCGACACGGACGCGTCGAATACAAGCTCGTGCAATCGGGCGAGGTGGTTGCCGCCGGCGCGCCGATCGTGACGCTGCTCGATCTCGAGAGCGTCTATATGACGGTCTTTGTCCCGGCCAAGGTCGCCGGTCGCCTCGCCGTCGGCAGCGCGGCCCGCATCGTGCTCGATCCGGCACCCGACTATGTGGTGCCGGCCGCCGTTTCCTTCGTTGCCGGCAGCGCGCAGTTCACGCCGAAGACGGTCGAGACGAGCGACGAGCGCGAAAAGCTCATGTTTCGCGTCAAGCTCGCCATCGCGCCGGCGCTGCTGCGCCAATATGAGACCTATGTGAAGACTGGCGTGCGGGGCATCGCCTATATGGCGACCGACGCGGGGCTGGTCTGGCCGGCCGAACTCGATGTGAAGCTGCCGCAATGAGCGATCCGGCGATCCGTTTCGCCGGGGTCGAGCATTGCTATGGCAAGCGCGTCGCCCTTGCCGGCGTCGATCTCGAAGTTCCCTCGGGCATCATGGCCGGGCTCATCGGTCCTGATGGCGTCGGCAAATCGACGCTGCTCGGCATCGTCGCCGGCGCGACGCGCATCCAGTCCGGCACGGTGACCGTGCTCGGCGTCGACATGCGCAAGAGCGCAGAGCGGCGGCGCGCCGGAGCGCGCATCGCCTATATGCCGCAGGGGCTCGGCCGCAATCTCTATCCGACGCTCTCGATCGCCGAGAATCTCGATTTCTTCGGTCGGCTCTTCGGGCAGGACGCGGCCGAGCGCAAGGTGCGCACCGCCGAACTCTTGGCGGCAACCGGTCTCGCGCCGTTCCGCGACCGTCCGGCCGGCAAGCTCTCCGGCGGCATGAAGCAGAAGCTCGGCATCTGCGCCGCGCTCATTCACGATCCCGATCTTCTCATCCTCGACGAGCCGACGACGGGCATCGACCCCCTGTCGCGCCGTCAGTTCTGGGAACTGATCGAAGGCATTCGCGCGCGCCGTCCGGGCATGAGCGTCATCGTCGCCACAGCCTATATGGACGAGGCGGAGCGCTTCGACTGGCTGGCGGCCATGCATGACGGGCGCATCATCGCCAGCGGCGCACCGGACGAAATCCGCGCCCGGACCGGCGAGACGACGCTGGAGCGTGCCTTCGTCGCGCTGCTGCCGGAGGATATCCGTGCCGCCGATACGCCACTGCCCGATCTGCCGCGCATCGCCGACGACGGCACCCCGGCCATCGAGGCGGAAGGGCTGACACGCCGCTTCGGCACCTTCACGGCTGTCGACCATGTCTCCTTCCGCATCGGACGGGGCGAGATTTTCGGCTTCCTCGGCTCCAACGGTTCGGGCAAGAGCACGACCATGCGCATGCTCACCGGCCTGCTGCCGGCGAGCGAGGGCGAGGCGAAGCTCTTCGGCCAGGTGCTCGACGCGAACGACATGGAGACGAGACGGCGCGTCGGCTTCATGTCGCAGGCCTTCTCTCTCTATGGCGAACTGACGGTGCGGCAGAATCTGAAGCTTCATGCCGAGCTGTTCCAGCTGCCCATGGCGGAAATCGGCCCACGTGTCGCCGAGATGCTGGCGCGCTTCGAGCTCGACGATGTCGCCGACCAGCGGCCGGACAGCCTTCCGCTCGGCATGCGCCAGCGCCTCCAGCTCGCGGTCGCGCTCGTGCACAGGCCCGAGATTCTCATTCTCGACGAGCCGACCTCGGGCGTCGACCCCGTGGCCCGCGACGGCTTCTGGCGCATTCTGCTCGACCTCTCGCGGCGGGAAGGCGTCACGATCTTCCTCTCGACCCATTTCATGAACGAGGCGGAGCGCTGCGACCGCATCTCGCTGATGCATGCCGGCAAGGTGCTGGCCGTGGGCAGCCCCGCGGAACTCAAGGCCGCGCGGGGCATGGCCTCGCTCGAGGATGTCTTCATCGCCGTGCTCGAAGAGGCCGGGATGGGGCAGGGCACGGGCGAGGGCGCGGCAGCAGCGGCCGCCGAGACCTTCACCGTGGAGACGCCACGCCGCTTCGATCTGCGCCGCCTCTCCGCCTATTCCTGGCGTGAGGCGCTGGAAATCGCCCGCGATCCGGCGCGGCTTGTCTTCGCCTTTCTCGGCCCGCTGCTGCTCCTTCTCACGTTCGGCTTCGGCATCTCCTTCGATGTCGAACATCTGCGCTTCGCCGCCTTCGATCAGGACCGCAGCAGCGAAAGCCGCCAATTGCTCGAGAGCTTCCAGGGCTCGCGCTATTTCGACGAGCAGCCGCCGATCACGACGCCCGAGGGCATCGATCAGCGCCTCAAGAGCGGCGACATCGCGCTCGCCATCGAAATTCCTCCGGATTTCGGCCGCAATCTGATGCGCGGGCTTTCGCCCGAGGTCGGTGTCTGGGTCGATGGCGCCATGCCTTTCCGCGCGGAGACGATGCGCGGCTATGTGAACGGCCTCGCACAATCCTATCTCGCCGATGCGACGGCACGGCTGAAGGGCGCGGAGAGCTCGGCCTATCCGATCTCGCTCGAAACGCGCTTTCGCTACAACCAGGCCTTCAAGAGCACCAATGCCATCGTGCCGAGCGTCATCGTGCTCGTGCTGGTGCTCATTCCCGCCATCATGACGGCGATCGGCATCGTCAAGGAGAAGGAGACGGGCTCGATCACCAATTTCCAGTCGACGCCGGTCACGAAGGTCGAATTCCTGCTGGGGAAGCAACTGCCCTATGTCGTCATCGCCTTCCTGAACTTCCTCATGCTGGTCCTGCTCGCGCGCTTCGTCTTCGCCGTTCCGGTGACGGGCTCCTTCGCGATGCTCTCGGCATCCACGCTCGCTTACGTGCTGGCGACGACCGGGTTCGGGCTCCTCGTCTCCTCCTTCGTCTCGAGCCAGGTGGCGGCGATCTTCGCCACGGCCATCATCGCGATCATTCCGGCGGTGAATTTCTCGGGCCTCCTCGTGCCCGTCTCCTCGCTGTCGGGCAGCGGCCGGCTCATCGGCCTTGCCTTCCCGGCGGCCTGGTATCAGCCGATCAGCGTCGGGGTCTTCGCCAAGGGGCTCGGTTTCGCGGAGCTCTGGCCGAACCTTCTCGTGCTCGTTCTTTTCGGCCTCGTCTTCATCGGCGCCTCCATCGTGGCGCTTCGCAAGCAGGGGGCCTGAAATGACGCAGACAGCATCGCCCGGGCGGCCTTCGATGGCGAGCTTTTCGGCGCGGCTTGCGCGGGTATTCCGCCTCGGCGTCAAGGAACTCTACAGCCTCAAGGCTGACCCGGTTCTCGTTTTCCTCATCATCTATGCCTTCTCCTTCGCCATCTACGCGGTTTCGACCGGTGCGAAGATGGAGGTCGAGAACGCCTCGGTGGCGATCGTCGACGAGGACCAGTCGCCCTTGTCGCGGCGGCTCGCCGACGCGATCCTGCCCCCCTATTTCAAGGCGCCGCAGGCGATCGGCGCGGACGAGATCGACGAGGCGATGGACAAGGGCCGTTTCGTCTTCGTCATCGAGATCCCGCCGAAATTCGAGCATGACGCGATCGCAGGCCGCAAGCCGGCGCTGCAGATCAATGTCGACGCGACGGCCATGTCGCAGGCCGGCAACGGCGCCTCCTACCTGCAGTCGATCCTGCTTCAGGAGGCGGTGGCAGTGCTCGGCAGCGGCAGCATCCAGCCGATCGATCTGGTGGTCAGGGCAAAGTTCAACCCGAACCTGCAATCCGCCTGGTTCACGGCGCTGATGCAGGTCATCAACAACATCACCATGCTCTCCGTGATCCTGACCGGGGCGGCGCTCATCCGCGAGCGCGAGCACGGCACGATCGAGCATCTCCTCGTGATGCCGGTGACGCCGGCCGAAATCATGCTCGCCAAGATCTGGGCGAATGGCGCGGTCATCATCGTGGCGGCGGCGCTTTCGCTCTTTGCCGTGGTCGAGCGGCTGCTCGGCGTGCCGATCGCCGGCTCGATTCCGCTCTTCCTCGGCTCGGCGACGCTCTATCTGTTCTCGGTCACGGCCCTCGGCATCCTCATCGCGACGGCGTCCACCTCGATGGCGCAGTTCGGCCTCATCGTCATGCCGGTCCTCATCGTCATGAACCTGCTCTCCGGCAGCACGACGCCGCTCGAATCCATGCCGCAATGGCTGCAGATCGCGATGCAGGGATCGCCCTCGACGCATTTCGTGGCGCTGTCGCAGGCCATCCTCTATCGCGGCGCCGGGCTCGACATCATATGGCCCCGTCTCGCAGCGCTGGTCGTGATCGGCGCGGTGTTCTTCGCGGTCGCACTGATGCGCTTTCGCAAGGCCCTGCTCGCGGCGGGCTGATCAGCCGCCACTCGCCGCTGATCCAATCTTGGATGGAAGTGGCGCACCCGAAGGGATTCGAACCCCTGGCCTCTGCCTTCGGAGGGCAGCGCTCTATCCAGCTGAGCTACGGGTGCTGAGCCGACGCCTCTCTTAGACGAAGGCGGGCGGCGCTTCAATGGTGAAAGGCGCCAAGCGCGACCGCGCCCGGCGCCGCCATGCAGCGTCTCGGATCAAGGTGCGCCGGATGCGCCGGCCTTCGCGCCGCATCCGGACTGCCGCGAGAGACTCAGATGAGCTTGTATTGCCGCGCCTTGTTGCGCAGGAACGGCAGGCCCTCGGCGAGGATCTGCTCGCGGCTGTCGGCGACAGGCCTCCAGACCGAGAGGGCTGCGGCAAGCTGTGGCGGCATGTGGATGAAGCTCTCCATCGCCATGCCGCCCTTGAAGCCGATGCCCTTCAGCGCCGCGAACACCTCGTCCCAGGCGATCGTGCCGGTGCCGGGGACGCCGCGGTCGCTTTCCGAGAGGTGGATATATTTCAGATGCTCGCCGGCGGCGAGGATGCCGTTGGCCTGGCCCTTCGCCTCGATATTCATGTGATAGGTGTCGAGATGCAGGAACACGTTCGGTGCGCCGATGCGCTCGATGAGCGCGATCGCCTGCTCGGTCGTGTTGATCATGTGGTTTTCATAGCGGTTGACCGCCTCGATGCCGAGTTCGAGCCCGAGCGTACGGGCATGGGCGGCCACCTTCTGCATCACCCGCGCGACGATGTCATATTCGGCTTCGGTCGGCGGCTTGCCGGTGCGCTCGCCGATGGAGCCATAGATGACGCCCGAAAGCGCCTTGGCGCCGATCTCGGCGCTCTTGTCGAGCGCGAGCTTCAGGAAGTCATAGGCCTTGTCGGGATTGCTGGTCGGCCGCGCATCGTCGGGAAGGCCGAGCGAACAGACGGCTTCGAGCTCGTGCTTCTCGAGCAGCGCCCGGGTATGGACCGTGTCGACCTTGGCCGGCTCGAGCAGCGCGATCTCGACGAAGGCGAGCCCGCGCTCCGCCGCCTCGGGGATCGCGAGGTCGGCCGCCTGCCGCGTCCAGCTATGCGCCCAGAGGCTGGTGTGAATTCCAAAGCCGTGCATGTTTGTTCAACCTCCCGCATCGACCGGTCCTTGCCCGGCAGGCTGGCGAGGCTAGAGCAGTTTGCTCCGCCGCGACACTGCCTCGCTTCCCTTCGAATGCGCATTTTCTTGCAGCTCCCGCGATGCTTCGGCCCCAGCCCACTCAGGCGGGCGGATGCGGCTGCATGCGGCGGGCGATCAGATGCGCGATCGAGGGCCCGGTCAGCACGATGATGAAGAAGCGCACCGCCTGCAGCGCCATGACGAAGGAGAGGTCGACCGGCGTCGAAGCGGCGATGACGGCGATCGAATCCATGCCGCCGGGACTGGTCGCCAGATAGGCCGTGAGCGGATCGACGCCAAGGAGATGGACGAGCAGCGCCGCCAGCGAGGCGCTGAAGGCCATCAGCACCAGGATCGACAGCGCGATCTGCGGCAGCACGCGCGCGGCATGGCGCACGACGGCGCGGGTGAAGCCGAGACCGATGCGCCAGCCGATCAGCGCATAGCCGATCGACAGCAGCCATTCCGGCAGAACGATCTGGACGAGGCCGAAGCCCTGCAGCACGGCGCCGGCGATCATCGGCACGATCAGCGCTCCAGACGGGATCGGGGCGATGCGGCCGACCAACGTTCCGATCACGGCGATGGCGATGGTCTCGGCAAAGGCGCGCGGATCGATCGCCGGAAACCAGACGATCGGCGGCGGCGCGGCGCCGCTCGCGTCGACGAGGAAACGCGCGACCAGCGCCGCTGCGCCGGCGACCATGACGAGGCGAAGATATTGCATCAGCGCGACGAGGCGGGCATCGGCGCCGAAGGTCTCGGCCATCAGGACCATGGCAGAGGCGGCGCCGGGCGAGGAGCCCCAGACCGCGGTCGTGCCGGGGAGGATCCGGCGGCGGCTCATCAGGTAGCCGAGCGAGGAGGAGGCGGCGACGGTTGCGAGCACCACCGCCAGGAAGAGCGGCCAGTCTTTCAGGAAGGCGACGACGATCGCCGGCGTGATCGCCGAGGCGATCAGCATCGAGACGATCGCCTGCGCGCCGAGCACCATCGGGCCGGGCACGCGGATGGTCGCGCCAGCGAGCCCGGCGGCGATCGCCGCGAACATCGGGCCGATGAGAAGTGCCGCCGGCAGGCCCGCCGCCATCAGGCCGGCGACGAGAATGGCCGAGACGGCGAGAAGGACGGTCCATTGCAGCGCCCGCGGCGCGCGGGCGAGCAACGGGATCGGCAGGGGGGACGTCATCGGGCTCCAATCGCTAATGCGGCCTTATGATAGCCGATCAACCCGCGCTGGCCAGCCGCCGATGCCGCATTCCGCCCAGCCGTGTTATAGCTCGCGATGTCCAACGGGATGCCGCTCCATGCTCGCCTTCGTGCCCCAGACCCCGGTTCTCATCGCCTATCTCATCGCGGTCGTCGCGTTGACGCTGACGCCCGGGCCTGACATGACGCTCTTTCTCGGCAAGGCGATCGGCCAGTCGCGGCTCGCCGGCTGCGCGGCCTTTCTCGGCGCTTCGACCGGGCTCATCATCCATACGGTCTTGGTCGCGGTCGGCCTCTCGGCACTGCTCGCCGCATCCGTGACCGCCTTCACGATCCTCAAGGTGGTCGGCTCGGCCTATCTCGTCTATCTGGCGATCCAGGCGATCCGCCACGGTTCGGCGCTCTCGGTCGGCGGCAAGGGCTCGGTCGATCCGATCGGCCGGGTCTATCTGAAGGGCCTCGCGATCAACCTGCTCAATCCGAAGATCATCGTCTTCTTCGTGACCTTCCTGCCGCAATTCGTCTCGCCCGGCGATCCGCATGCGGCGGGCAAGCTCATGTTTCTCGGCATTCTCTTCGTCGTCGTCGCGACGCCGATCAGCCTTCTCCTGATCTGGTCGGCCGGCTCGATCGCCACTTTCCTGAAGCGCTCGCCAAAGGCGACGCGGGCCGTCGACTATCTCTTCGCCGGCGTGATGGGCGCCTTCGCCGTCCGCCTCATTCTGGCGCACGGGAAGTGACGCCCTCGCGAAGGCCCGAACCGCGGCCGGCGACGAGCCAATAGGCGAAGCCGGCTGAAAGGCCAGCCGCGGCTGAGGGCAAGAGGTTCATGTTGCCCGGCAGGCCGACGAGCTGCAAGGCGAGGCCGAGCGCACCGCCGAAGAGCACGAAGCCCAGCATCGAGCGGAAGGCAAAGATCTCCGCGAGCGCGATGGCGACGAGGAAGGGCAACAGCGCGCTTTTCGCGATGATGCCGGTCAGCACGACGGCCGGGGCCAGCGCGCCCGGCGGCAGGCCATCCGTGACGCTGAAATCGGCCGAGGAGAAGCCGAACGCCGAGAGATAGACGCCGACGGCGACGAGGATCGCCGCGATCAGGCCAAGCGGGATGACGAGGATGATGCGCAGGAAAGCCCGCATCTACGAAACCTCGCGGATCGCCTCGAGGAAGGCGTCGCCGTAAAGCGAGAGCTTGCGCTCGCCGACGCCCTGGACCGACCGGAGCGCCTCGCGCGAGGACGGCCGGAGCTCGGCCATCTCGATGAGGGTGCGGTCGGGAAAGACCATATAGGCAGGCACGCCCTCGTCGCGGGCGATGTCGCGGCGGAGCGAGCGCAGCGCCTCGAAAAGGCTCGCGGCCTCGCCCTCGAGCCCATCGGCCCGGCTCTCGCGCGACGGCGAGCGCCGCGGCCGCGCGGGGGTATCCTCGACCAGCCGCAGCGCGATCGTCTCGCGGCCGAACAGGATCGCCTCGCCCTTCTCGGTGAGGCGGAAGCCGCCATGCTCCTCGCTCGCCTCGGTGAGCGCGCCGGCGGCGAAGATCTGGCGGATCAGCGTGCGCCAGGTATTGGCGCTGCGCGCCGTGCCGACGCCAAAGGTCTTGATCTTGTCATGGCCCTGGCGCTGCACCGCTTCCGTCGTCTCGCCGCGCAGCACGTCGATGAGGTGGCCGGCGCCGTAGCGCTGGCCGGTGCGCGCGACGGCCGAGAGCACCATCTGCGCCTCGCGCGTCGCGTCGGCAAGCGCCGCGCCGCCCTGGCAGAGATCGCAGGCGCCGCAGGGGGCGCTCTCCTCGCCGAAATAAGTGAGCAGCGCCTGACGCCGGCAGGTGGCGCTTTCGGCGAGATCGATCATGGCCGAGAGGCGGCGGTGCTCCAGCCGGCGCTGCGCCTCCGAGACCGCCTTGTCGTCGATCTGGCGGCGGCGGAAGGCCATGTCCTCGATGCCGTAGAGCGTCAGCGTGTCGGCGGGCAGCCCGTCGCGGCCGGCGCGGCCGATCTCCTGGTAATAGGATTCGATCCCGCCCGGCAGGTCGGCATGGATGACGAAGCGGACATCGGGCTTGTTGATGCCCATGCCGAAGGCGATCGTCGCGGCGACGACGACATTGTCCTCCTGCAGGAAGATGTCCTGGTTCTTCGCCCGGAGCGCCGCATCCATGCCGGCATGATAGGCGACGGCCCGCCGGCCGGAGGCGCTGAGCCATTCGGCCAGCTTCTCGGTCCGGTCGCGCGAGGAGGCATAGATGATGCCGCTCGAGCGCTCGTGGCGCTTCAGGAAATCGGCAATCTGGCTGCGCGGCCGGTCCTTGGCATCGAAGCGGAGATGAATGTTCGGCCGGTCGAAGGAATGGACGACGATCCGCGGCGGCTTGGGGAAGAGCTGGCTGGCGATATCGCCGCGCGTCGCTGCATCGGCGGTCGCGGTCAGCGCGACGACCTGGACATTGCCGAGCGCGGTCCGCACCGCAGCGAGCTGACGATATTCGGGTCGGAAGTCATGGCCCCATTGCGAGACGCAGTGCGCCTCGTCGATGGCGAGGCGGCGGACATGCGAGGCGGCCAGCAGCGAGACGAGGCCGTCGGAGGCGAGGCGCTCGGGCGAGACGAAGAGCAGGGCCAGATCGCCGGAACGGACGCGGGCGAGCGCCTCGCGATTGGCATCCTCGCCATTGCTGGAATTCAGTGTCGCCGCGGCAACACCGACATGCGCCATCTGCTGCACCTGGTCGCGCATCAGCGCGATCAGCGGCGAAACGACCACGGTCAGCCCGCCCTCGACGACCGCCGGCAGCTGGTAGCACATCGACTTGCCCGACCCGGTCGGCATGACGGCGAGCACATCCTCGCCGGCGAGCACGGCGCCGATGACCTCTTCCTGGCCGGGGCGGAAATCGCGATAGCCGAAAATGGTGTTGAGCGCGGCGCGGGCGCGCGACAGCGGCATGGGCAGTCCAGGGACGGGTGATTCGTTAGCGCGATGCTATCGCCTGGACGGCAGCAATTCACGCCTTTCGCGCGGGGTGCGTCACCGGTCCCCGGGCAATGCGCTACCGGGTGGCGATCGCCACGGCCGCGCCGGCCATGACGGCGCCGCTGGTGCGATTGACGATCCGGAGCGCACGCGGGCTGGTGATGAGGCTGCGGGCGCGGAGCGTCACCAGAATATAGAAGCCGAAGACCACGGCGAGGACGGCGAGCGTCACCAGCGCGAGCTCGACATAAGCGAGGCCGTCGACATGGGCGAGATCGACGAGGTTCGGCAGCAGAGCGAGATAGAAGATCATCGTCTTCGGATTGCCCATGGTCACGGCGAGACCGGCGAGGAACAGACGGGCGTGGCTCTCGCGGCCGGCCGCCGGGGCGATGCGGCGCGCCTCGGCCGGCGCGGTCCACATCTTCACGGCAAGATAAAGCAGATAGGCGGCGCCGGCATATTTGATGACCGTGAACACCTCGCGGAAGGTCTCGGCAAGGACCGCGAGGCCGAGCACGGCGAGCGACAGCCAGACGACGTCGCCAATGGCCATGCCCGTGACGAAGGCGACGGCCCCCGGACGGCCACGGCCGAGCACGCGGCCGACGATCGCGGCGATGCCGGGACCCGGCGCGAAGGCGGCGACGGCAAGCGCCAGCGCGAAGATGGCGAGGCCCGATAGCGACAATCCGGTCATCCGCTTTCTCCCAAGCCCGCAACCGGTTCGATCATACCGGCGCGGACGGAAAAAATCTCGGCGCCCGCGGGAAGCTCGGCGAAGAGCGCCGGATCGGCGCCAGTCATGAACACCTGGCCGCCGAGCGCGTCGAGGGCTGAGAACAATGCCGCGCGGCGGCGGCGGTCGAGATGGGCGGCGACTTCGTCGAGCAGCACGAGCGGCGCGAGACCGCTCGCGGCGGCGACGAGGCGAGCATGGGCCAGCACGATGCCGACGAGGAGCGCCTTCTGCTCGCCAGTCGAGGCTCTCTCGGCGGCGACATCCTTGGGGCCGTGGCGAACCTTCAAATCGCTGGTATGGGGGCCAGTCAAGGCGCGGCCGGCGGCGGCGTCGCGGCCACGACCTTCGCGGAGGATCGTCCGGAAGCGCTCGGCGGCGGCACTCTCGCCTTCGCCGAGCAGGCCCTCGACCGTACCTTCGAGCGCGAGATCGGCCCAGGGGAACGGCGCCGCATCGTCGCGCGTACCGGCGGCAAGCGCCGCGAGGCGCGCGACCATCGTGGCGCGGACGGCCGCGATCTCGACGCCGAGCCCGGCCGCCTCGGCCTCGATACCATCGAGCCAGGCGCGATCGGGTCTTGCCTCCTCGAGCAGGCGGTTGCGGCCGCGCAACGCCCGCTCATAGGCCGAGACACGGGCGCCGTGGCGGGCATCGATGGCGAGCACGAGACGATCGAGAAAGCGGCGGCGGTCGCCGGCCGGGCCGGTGAAGATCGCATCGAGCGCCGGCGTCAGCCAGACGACACGCAGATGCTCGGCAAAGGCCGAGGGCGAGGCGACCCCGGCGCCGTCGATGCGGCTGCGGCGCGGCGAGAGCGCGCCGTCAGGCAAGCGCTCGATGCCGGTGCCGAGCCGGAGCGGCCCCTCGTCACGCTCGAGCGCGAGCGAGATCGCGAAACCGTTCGCAGCGCCGGCCCGGACCATTTCGGCGAGATCGGCGCGGCGGAGGCCGCGACCGGCCGTAAAGAGCGACAGCGCCTCGATCAGATTGGTCTTGCCGGCCCCATTCTCGCCGGTCAGCGCGACGAGGCGGCCGTGGACGGCGAGGTCGAGGCTCGCATAGGAGCGGAAGTCGGCAAGGACGATGCGCGCCACGCGCGGCGCGGCGGCCCCGGTGTCGCCGATCACACGCGCATCGGCATCAGGACATAGAGAGCGTCTTCGTCGCCCTCGTCCTGGATCAGGGTCGGCGAGCCTGGATCGGCGAAGCGGAACAGCGCCGTGCCGGTCTTCAGCTGCGCTGCAATGTCGAGCAGGTAGCGCGAGTTGAAGCCGATATCGAGCGCCGAAGCGCTGTAATCGACATCGAGTTCCTCGGTCGCCGAGCCGCTGTCCGGATTGTTGACGGTGAGCGAGAGCCGGCCGTCCTCGCTGAGCGAGAGCTTCACCGCGCGGCCGCGTTCGCTGGCGATGGTCGAGACGCGGTCGACTGCGTCGGAGAAGGCGGCTCGATCGACCTTGAGCGCCTTGTCGTTGCCCTGCGGAATGACGCGGGCATAGTCGGGGAACGTGCCGTCGATCAGCTTCGAGGTCAGCACGACCGGGCCGAAGGTGACGCGGATCTTGGTGTCGGAAATCTCGATCGCGGCGAGCGCCGCCGGATCGGCGCCGTCGAGCAGCTTCTGGATCTCGCCGACCGTCTTGCGCGGAATGATGATGCCGGGCATGCCGTCGGCGCCGTTCGGCACCGTGGTCTGTGCGCGGGCGAGGCGATGGCCGTCAGTCGCGACGGCCCGCAGCAGCGTCCGCCCCTCGACCGTCGGCGTGTGCAGATAGATGCCGTTCAGGTAATAGCGCGTCTCCTCGGTGGAGATCGCGAATTGCGTGCGGTCGATCAGCGTCTTGAAGCTCGTCGCCGGCAGCTCGAAACGGACGGGAAACTGCCCGGTGGTCAGATCGGGGAAATCGGTCTCCGGCAGCATCTGCAGCGAGAAGCTCGACCGGCCCGAGCGCACGAGCAGCGTCTGCCCGTCCGGGGCCGTTTCGAGCGCTACCTCGGCGCCGTCGGGGAGCTTGCGAACGATGTCGTAGAGCATGTGCGCCGGGACGGTCGTCGCGCCGGCACGGCCGATCTCGGCCGGCACCGTTTCCAGCACTTCGAGATCGAGATCCGTCGCTTTCAGCGTCAGCGCCGCGCCGCTGGCGCGGATCAGCACGTTGGAGAGGATCGGGATCGTGTTCCGCCGCTCGACGACGCGATGAACGTGGTTGAGGGACTTCAAGAGATTGGAACGCTCGAGGATCGCTCTCATGGAAACGCGGGAACCCTGGCAGTGAGGCCGCGCGCGGCGCGGGGTCGTCGAGGCGGCTGGCCTCCTCTATGGACGGAGGAAAGTGGCCGTTTCCGCCGCGGAAGGCAAGAGTGCAAAGGCAAGAGAAAGCCCGGCGCCTGCGGCCGTCGGCACGGCCACAGGCGGTCCATCGGGGATGGACAACAGGCGGACCGCCTATTCGTCGATCATCCGCCGGAGCAGCTCGACCTCTTCGGCGAGGTTGCGGTCGTCGCGCATCAGTTCCTCGACCTTGCGCACGGCATGCAGCACGGTCGTGTGATCGCGCCCGCCGAAGCGACGACCGATCTCTGGCAGCGAGCGCGGCGTCAGCGTCTTCGACAGATACATCGCGATCTGGCGCGGCCGGACGATGGTGCGCGTGCGTCGGCTCGACAGGAGATCGGCCTTCGACACGTTGAAATGCACCGCGACGATCTTCTGGATGTCCTCGATCTTGACGCGGCGCGGCTCGCGCACGCCGACGAGGTCGCGCAGGGTGATCTCGGCCGAAGCCATGGTCACCGGCTGATTGGTGAACTGCCACTGCGCCACGAGGCGGTTCAACGCGCCTTCGAGATCGCGCCCGTTCGAGACCACCGACTGGGCGACATATTCGATCACCGTATCGGGGATGGCGACGCTGGCATTCTGCCCCTGGGCGAGACGATAGCGCGTCTTCAGGATCTGGCGACGGAGTTCGAGATCAGGCGCGTCGATCTCGAAGGCGACGCCGCCACGCAGGCGCGAGCGCACCCGCTCGTCGAGCGTTTCGAGATCGGCAGCCGGCCGATCAGCCGCCACCACCACCTGGCGCGCGCCGTCGATCAGCGCGTTGACCATGTGGCAGAACTCCTGCTGCACCGACTTGCCCTGCAGGAACTGCAGATCGTCGATCAGCAACAGGTCGATCTCGCGCAGCCCTTCCTTGAAGGCGATCGCCGACTGGTTCTTCAGCGAGGCGACGAAGCGGAACATGAAATGCTCGGCCGTCAGATAGACGACCTTGCGGCTCGGATCGGCCGCACGGGCGGCCTGGGCGATCGCATGCAGCAGGTGTGTCTTGCCGCGGCCGACGCCGGCATGGAGATAGAGCGGATTATAAGCCGTCGGACGACCGGACGGCGTTTCGGCGATGGCGCGCGCGGCCGCATAGGCGACGCGGTTGGCCGCGCCTTCGCAGAAGGTCTCGAAGCTGAAGCGCGGATCGACCGGGGAGCCCGGGCCCTCGCTCTCGGCGCGGTGCGGCTGCGCGGCGGCGACCGGAGCGGCCGGCAGCAGAACAGGCGCCGGCTGGGCCGGCTCGGGCGCCGCGACAACGGTGTCGGGGCGGGCCTGCGGCCGGGCACGGATCGCCCCGCGCACCAGAAGCTCGATCCGCCGGATGCTCTCGATCTCGTCCTGCCAGAGGCCGAGCAGCTTCTCGATGTAATGCGCCTGAATCCAGGATTTCAGGAAGCGGGTGGGCACGGTCAGGTTGACCGAGAGACCGTCCGCCTCGGCGAACTCCACCCGGGCAAACCAGCTCTGGAACACGTCCTCGCCGAGTTCGCTACGCAAGCGGCGCTTGACGCGATCCCAGAGGGCGGCATCGGCCGGGCCGGCGGCTGCGGGTGCACTCACGGCCACAGTCTCCACGTCGGCGAGCGCCTTGAGCGCCACTGCCCCGGAGCCGAAATCCCCCGTCCTGTCATCGCGCATCGTTGCCCCTCTGTTCATTGTCATTTCGATCACGATTGAACCCAGGGCAGGCCGGCGGCCTTCCAGCCGTCGACCGAACCCCGGTGGCGCGTCTCGTCGAGCGGCCCCTCGAACCCACCGGCGATGTTGAAGCACCGGTCATAGCCTTCCGCCGCCATCGCCCGCGCCGCAGCGAGACTGCGGACGCCGGAGCGGCAGAGGAAGTAGAGCGCCGTCTCGCGGCCGACGCCGCGGCGGTCGAGTTCGGCCGCGAGAACCGAGGCGAAGTCGGCATTGACCGCCATCGCCGGATAGCTCTGCCATTCCACCAGCAGCGTCTCCTTGCCGAGCGCCGAGAGATCGACGATGCCGACATAGGCCCACTCGGCCTTGGTGCGCACGTCGATCAGCATCGACTGCGGCTCGCCGCCCAGGCCATCCCAGGCTTCGGCGGCGGAAACGTCCCCGGCAAAGGTTCCAGCGGGCGAACCAGGCATAATAATCCCTTCTTGCGACCGCATTCGCGCGGCAACAATGTCAATCATCGACTTCGATGGGCGGTGAAATGCCCTTCCGCAGAAGGGCGCCGAAATAAGCAGGTATGCTACAGATTAATCATACACGACTTACAAATGCTTCAACACGCGTACTCTTGGCAATGCAACCAAACCGTCTACTCAAAAAGGAAACTGTAGCGGGTCGACTACGTCCCTGCGGCTTTAACTTTCGCCGCCGTTTCCATGAGGGGAAAATACACAGGCTGGGGGGGTGCCGCAACGGCTGAAAGACTCGCTTTGGCCGCGACACCGCGCTCCAGAGGCGCGATCCGGTGGAGGCGGCGCGGTAAGCCATTGCGAGTCAACGGATTCGGTAGGCGGAGCCGTCGGGACGCCCGGTGATCCATAGCGGGCGAAAAATTTTAACCCTCATCCCCTTGACTCGGCGGGAATCTGCCTACCCGCAGAGACCAACCCTTAACGCACTGATTTATAAGAGATTTTCATGAGAAGCCGGCGTGACCTCGAAGGGGCCGAATCGCGGGCTAGGCGCAATTTCGAGCGGGAACAACCACTTATCCGCATAACAAAAAACCCGGCCTGAGCCGGGCTTTCCATCATCCCCAGAAAGGATCGATTTACGCCGTGAGCGCCTTCACGCGGGCGGCGAGGCGGCCGACCTTGCGCGATGCCGTGTTCTTGTGCAGCACGCCCTTCTGGGCGGCGCGCATCAGCTCCGGCTGGGCCAGACGCAGCGCCTCGGCGGCGGCGGCGGCATTGCCGGAAGCGATCGCTTCCTCGACCTTGCGGACTTCGGTGCGCATCCGGCTGCGACGGTTGCGATTGACGACGGCGCGACGAGCAATCTTGCGCGCGGCCTTCTTGGCAGAGGGCGTATTGGCCATTCAGGGCCTTCCTGATTCATCACTGTTCGTCGGGCTTCCGCACCGGCGGCAATGCGCCGCTCAAGCACGGAATGGCGGTCTTGACCCGCCTTGGTTCGAGGGCGGCTTATAGTCGTCGCCGGCCGCCGCGTCAATCGGCGCGGACCATTTCAGCGATGGCGGAAATTCGGCTGACGCTTCTCGGTGAAGGCCGCCATGCCCTCGCGCGCATCTTCGGTGGCAAACAAGGACTGGAACAGCCGTCGCTCGGTGCGGATTCCCTCGGCGAGGGTCGTCTCGAAGGCCCGGTTGACGGCTTCCTTGGCCAGCAGCACCGAGGGCCGCGACAGCGCGGCGATCCGGACGGCGACCGCGCGAGCCGTCTCCATCAGTTCGGCGGCCGGGACAACCCGCGAGACGATGCCGATCCGCTCGGCCTCGGCAGCATCGATCATGCGCCCGGTCAGCACCATGTCCATCGTCTTCGCCTTGCCGACCGCGCGGGCGAGGCGCTGCGATCCGCCGGCTCCCGGCATCAGGCCGAGCGTGATCTCGGGTTGGCCGAACCGAGCCGTGTCGGCGGCGATGACGATGTCGCACATCAGCGCGAGCTCGCAGCCGCCGCCGAGCGCAAAGCCAGCCACCGCCGCGACGACGGGTTTCCTCGTCCGGGACAGCCGCTCCCAGGCGGCGACGAAGTCGTTCTCGAGCAGGTCGACATAGGAGAGCGGCTGCATCTCGCGGATATCCGCGCCCGCCGCGAAGGCCTTGTCGGAGCCGGTCAGGACGATCGCCCCGATAACGGGATCGGCCTCGAAGGCATCGAGCGCGGCGTTCAGTTCGGCGACGAGCTGGCGCGACAGCGCGTTCAAGGCCTTCGGCCGGTTGAGGCGGATGATGCCGACCCCGCCCTCTTCATCGACGATCACGGTCTCGAAGCTCACGCGCGGCCTCCTCGGCTGGACTGGTGGAAAGGGGTAATCGAGCCACCGCCCGGCGGCAAGGACGACGGCACGTTCACCGCTGGCAGAGCAGGCAGTGGAAGGTCGAGCGGCCCGACTGGACGCTCCGCTGGACGACACCGCCGCAGCCCGGCGTCGGGCAGGGCTCGCCGGCCCGGTCATAGACGCGGAAGGCGTGCTGGAAATAGCCGAGCTCGCCATTTGCCTGGCGATGGTCGCGGAGCGAGGAGCCGCCGGCCGCGATCGCTTCGCCGAGCACGTCGCGGATCGCCGTTGCGAGCCGCTCGGTCTCGGCGGTGTCGAGCGTGCCGGCCGGACGCAGCGGCGAGAGGCCGGCGCGGTGCAGCGCCTCGGAGACATAGATGTTGCCGAGGCCGGCGATGATGCGCTGGTCGAGCAGCGCCGCCTTCAACGGCGTCCGCTTGCCCGACAGAAGCCCAGCCAGGGCCGCGCCGCCGAAGGCATTGCCGACCGGCTCGAGCCCGAGGCCTGCGAGATGCGGCGAGACGGCATCATCAGGGCCGTCGGCGAGATCCATGAAGCCGAAGCGGCGCGGATCGTTGTAGACGACGGCCTGGCGGTTCGAGAGGTGGAACACGACATGGTCGTGAACGGCCTGCTTGTCGCGCGGATGATAGAAGATGCCGGGCGTGGTGCTGGCGCCGGCGTCCTCGATCCGGAACGAGCCCGACATGCCGAGATGCATGATGAGGCGCGTGCCGTCGTCGAGATCGGCGAGGAGATACTTCGCCCGCCGCCCGAGGCTCGCCACGACGCGCCCTTCGATCCGCTCGGCGAAGCGCGCGGGAAAGCGGAAGCGGAGATCGGGCCGGCGCAGCTCGACGGCCTCGATCCGTGCGCCTTCGAAGACCGGCTGCAGGCCGAGGCGGACGGTTTCGACTTCGGGCAGCTCGGGCATGGTGTCGCTGGTCCTCGGCTTCCGGCCCGGCCACCGTGGCGCGGGCGAAGCGCTTCGGCTATCAAGGGCTTCGAAGCGTCATATAGGGAGCCGCGTGCCATGGCTAATGCAACCGGGATGGCTGGAGAAGCCGGATCTGCTGCCGAGACCGTCGCCGACCGCGCCGAGCGCCGCGCCTCGTTCGGCTTCCGCGATGTCGCCATCGACGCGAAGCAGGGCATGGTCGACGCCGTCTTCCACAAGGTCGCCGCCCGCTACGATCTCATGAACGACGTGATGTCGGCCGGGATGCACCGCATCTGGAAGGACGCCGCCGTCTCCTGGCTGGCACCGCCGCGCGGCCGTCCGTTCGAGGTCGTCGACGTCGCCGGCGGCACGGGCGACATCGCCTTCCGCATCGTCGACCGCTCCGGCGGATCGGCGCAGGTCACCGTCGCCGACATCAACGCCTCGATGCTGGAGGTCGGGCGCGAGCGCGCCGCGAAGCGCCACCTCGCGGAGAATGTCGACTTCGTCGAGGGCAATGCCGAGGCGCTGCCGTTCGAGAGCAGCCGGTTCGACGCCTATACGATCGCCTTCGGCATCCGCAACGTCCCGCGCATCGACCAGGCGCTTGCCGAGGCCTATCGCGTGCTGAAGCCGGGCGGACGCTTCCTCTGCCTCGAGTTTTCCGCCGTCGACGTGCCGGTGCTCGACAAGGTCTATGACCTCTATTCGTTCAACCTCATCCCCGGCATGGGCAAGCTTGTTGCCGGCGACGCCGAGAGTTATCGCTATCTCGTCGAGTCGATCCGCCGCTTTCCCCATCAGGAACGCTTCGCCGAAATGATCCGGAAGGCCGGCTTCGCCCGTGTCAGCTATCGCAACCTGACCGGCGGCATCGCGGCGATCCATTCCGGCTGGAAGATCTGACGGCGCGATGGCGATCGGCCCGATCCAGCTCTTTCGCCTTGCTCAGGCGGGCTTCGTGCTCGCCCGCGAGGGCGCGTTCAGCATCGTCGAGATCGAGGACCTGCCGCCGGGCGCAGCGCTCGGGGTCCGCTTCGCCCGCCTGTTCGAACGGCGCCGCGCGCGCAAGGAGGATCGCGGCGCGCGCATCTCCGCGGCGCTGAACCGGCTCGGGCCGTCCTATATCAAGCTCGGCCAGTTCATGGCGACGCGGGCCGATGTCGTCGGCCAGGATGTCGCCGACGCACTCGGCAAGCTGCGCGACGAGATCGAACCCTTCGGCGAGGCCGCGGCGCGCGCCTCGATCGCGCATCATCTCGGCCGCCCCGCCGATGCGATCTTCGCGAGCTTCTCGCCGCCGGTTGCCGCCGCCTCGATCGCGCAGGTGCACAAGGCGGAGCTGGTCGAGGCCGACGGCACGCGCCAGGCCGTCGCGGTCAAGGTGCTGCGGCCGGGCGTGCGCGGGCGCTTCCGCCGCGATCTCTCCACCTTCTATGCCGGCGCCGAACTCGCCAATGCCTTCGATCCGCAGATGCAGCGGCTGAAGCCGGTTGCGGTCGTCGATATCCTTGCCCGCTCGGTCTCGATGGAGATGGATCTTCGCCTCGAGGCCGCCGCCCTGTCGGAGATGGCGGAGCGGACGCAAGGCGATCCCGGATTCCGCGTGCCGAAGGTCTATTGGGCGCAGACGGCGCGCGACGTGCTGACGCTCGAATGGATCGACGGCGTCAAGCTCTCCGATCCCGCCGGCATCGCCGCGGCCGGCCACGATCCGAAGGAAGTGGCCCGCCGGCTGATGCAGGCCTTCCTGCGCCATGCGATGCGCGACGGCTTCTTCCATGCCGACATGCATCAGGGCAATCTCTTCGTCGATGCGGCCGGCGATGTCGTCGCCGTCGATTTCGGCATCATGGGCCGGCTCGGTCTCGCCGAGCGCCGCTTCCTCGCCGAGATTCTCTACGGCTTCATCCGCCGCGATTATCTCCGCATCGCCGAGGTGCATATCGAGGCCGGATACGTGCCGCCGCGCCATGCCGCCGAGGATTTCGCACAGGCGCTGCGCGCCATCGGCGAGCCGATCCACGGCCAGCCGGCGCGGGACATCTCGATGGCCAAGCTGCTGACGCTGCTGTTCGAGGTCACCGAACTCTTCGACATGCAGACCCGGCCGGAACTGTTGATGCTGCAGAAGACCATGGTCGTGGTGGAAGGCGTCGCCCGTTCGCTCGATCGCGATTTCGACATGTGGAGCGCGTCGGAACCGGTGGTGCGCGATTGGATCGAGCAGAATCTCGGGCCGCTCGGGCGCATCGGCCAGGCGGCGAGCGGGCTCGGCGAATTCGGCCGCGCGGCGACGAGGCTTCCGGCGCTGCTGGAACATGGCGCGCGGGTGGCGGCCCAGCTCGATGCCGCGACGCGCGACGGCATCACGCTCGCCCCGGAGACCGTCGCCGCGATCGGCCGGGCCGAGGGACGCGGCAATAGATGGCTGGCGATCGGCGTCTGGGTCGTCGCGGCGCTGCTCGCCTATCTGGCGCTGCGATGACCGGGAGGCGAGAGCCATGACGAACCCCTCGCCGCTTTCCGGCCGCGCCATTCTCCTCGTCATCGGCGGCGGCATCGCCGCCTACAAGGCGCTCGACCTGATCCGGCGGCTGAAGGAGCGCGGCGCCGCGGTGACCGTGATCATGACCGAGGGCGCGACGCGGTTCGTGACGCCGCTCGCGGCCGGAGCGCTTGCCGGCGGCAAGGTCTATACCGGACTCTTCGACCGCGAGGCCGAGCAGGATGTCGGCCATATCCGTCTCGCGCGGAGCGCCGATCTCGTCATCGTCGCGCCGGCGACGGCCGATCTGATGGCCAAGATGGCAGCCGGGCTCGCGGGCGATCTCGCCGGCGCCGTGCTGCTCGCCACCGGCGCACCGATCCTGATCGCGCCGGCCATGAACCCGGCGATGTGGGCGCATGCGGCGACGCGGCGGAATGCCCTTCGCCTCGCCGCCGACGGCATCGCCAGCATAGGACCGGCGAGCGGCGAGATGGCCGAGCGCGGCGAAGCCGGGACCGGGCGGATGAGCGAGCCGCTTGCGATCGTCGCCGCCGCCGAGGCGCTGCTGGCGCCGGCCGCACGGCCGCTCGCCGGCCGGCATGTTCTGGTCACGGCCGGGCCGACGCATGAGCCGATCGATCCGGTGCGCTACATCGCCAACCGCTCCTCCGGCAAACAGGGCTTCGCCATCGCCGCCGCGGCCCTTGAAGCCGGGGCGCGGGTGACGCTGGTGCATGGCCCGGTGGCGATCGCGCCGCCGGCCGGCGTCACCGCGATCGGCGTCGAGACGGCGCGCGAGATGCTGGCAGCGACCGAGGCGGCCTTGCCCGCCGACATCGCCATCTTTGCCGCCGCCGTCGCCGACTGGCGCCCCGCGAGCGAGGCGCCTGGCAAGATCAAGAAGGACGGCAGCGGCGCTGCGCCCGCCCTGGCGATGACCGAGAATCCAGACATCCTCGCGACGATCGCCCATCGGACGGAGGGTCGGCCAGCCTTCGTGGTCGGCTTCGCGGCCGAGACGGACGATCTCCTTGCCCATGCCGGCGCCAAGCTGGCGCGGAAGGGCGCCGACGCGATCGTCGCCAACGATGTCTCGCCGGCCGGCGGCGTCATGGGCGGCGACACCAACGAAGTGACGCTCGTCACCAGGGACGGCACGGAGAGCTGGCCGAAGCTCGGCAAGGACGCGGTCGCGGAACGGCTCGTCGCCTGGATCGCCGCGCGGGTGCAGCCATGAGGTTGCTGCGCGGGCTCGGCCGCCTGCTCATCGCGGTGCTGGTTCTCGTCACCGGCATCTGGACCGGCTTCGCCTTCTGGTTCCAGCTGCCGCTCGGCGCCCAGGCGATCGTCGTCGCCATCGTGGCCTGGGCGATCTTCGTCGTCGCCATCGCGCTCAACGAACTGGTGCGGCCGACCTGGCGCTCGCGGATCGTTTATCTCATCGCCTTCGCCGCCGTCCTCGTCTGGTGGTCGACGATCCGGCCCTCCAACGACCGCGACTGGGCCGAACTGGTCGAGCACGGCGTGACCGGCACCGTGAACGGCGACAGCGTGACGCTCAGCAATGTGCGCGATTTCGACTGGCGCTCGGAAATGGACTTCACGCCGCGCTGGGATACGCGGCAGTACGACCTCGCCAAGCTCTCGTCGGTCGACCTGATCCTCGCTTACTGGGACGGACCGGCGCTGGCGCACACGATCGTCTCCTTCGGCTTCGACAATGGCGATCATGTCGCCTTCTCGGCCGAAATCCGGCCCGAGGCGCATGAGAGCTTCTCGGCGCTGGGCGGCTTCTTCCGCGAATTCGAACTGGTGCTGATCGGCGCCGACGAGCGCGACGTCGTCCGCCTGCGCACGACGATCCGCAAGGAAGACGTCTATCTCTACCCGCTCCAGATACCGAAGGCAGGAATGCGGGCGCTGTTCCTCTCCTTCGTATCGCTCGGCAACGACCTCGCGGCGAAGCCGCGCTTCTACAACACGATCACCACCAACTGCACGACGGTGGTCTTCCGCCTGGTGCAGGCGCTCGAACCGGGCGTCCTGCCCTTCGACTGGCGCATCCTCGTCTCGGGCTACCTGCCCGGCTACATCTTCGACCGCCAGGCGCACCCGCCCGGCATGACGCTGGACGAATTCCGCAGCCAGGCCGCGATCAGTGCACGGGCGCTGGCAGCCGGCGCGGCGCTCGACTTCTCGTCGCGGATCCGCGCGCCGCTCGCGCCGCCACCGGCGCCTGCGACGCCGCCCGCCCCTTGAGCGCGAGAGAGACGCCATGACGACCGCCAGCCTGACGACCGCGCCCGCTATCGAATTGAAGATCCTCGATCCGCGCCTTTCGGACTGGGGCCTGCCGGCCTATCAGAGCCCTTCGGCGGCTGCGATCGATCTTCATGCCTGCCTCGACGCGCCGCTCGAACTCGAGGCCGGCGCCCCGGCCGTGCTGGTGCCGGCAGGCTTCGCCCTCTTCATCCGCGATCCCCTGCTCTGCGCCGTCATCCTGCCGCGCTCGGGACTCGGCCATAAGCAGGGCCTCGTCCTCGGCAACGGCGCCGGGCTGATCGACGCCGACTATCAGGGACCGATCCTCGTCAGCCTCGTCAATCGCAACCCGCCGGGCAGCGCCGCCATCGTCGTAACGCCCGGCACGCGCATCGCGCAGATGCTCTTCCTGCCGATCGCCCGGCCGCGCTTCGACCTCGTGACCGACTTCACCGATGCGACAGAGCGCGGCGCAGGCGGCTTTGGCTCGACCGGCACGGGTGGCTGAACTCTGGTATTCGTGATCCCCGCCCGCAGCCATCGGCAGAAGGAAATCGCGTTCGAACAAGGAGATAGAGCAATTCCGCGTTTCAACGGCGCACGGAAATGCTCTAGTCTCCCGATCCAATCAACAACCCTGCGGGAGGCGAGACCATCATGGCCGAGGATAGCAAGGGCGTCGCGCGTGGCCGTGGCCGCGTCTATGAATCGATCACCGATACGATCGGCGACACGCCGATCGTCCGGCTGAAGCGGATCGCCGAAGCGAAGGGCGTCAAGGCCAACCTCCTGGCCAAGCTCGAATTCTTCAATCCGATCGCCAGCGTCAAGGACCGCATCGGCGTCGCGATGATCGACGCGCTGGAGCGGGCCGGCACGATCACGCCGGGCAAGACGGTGCTGATCGAGCCGACCTCGGGCAATACCGGCATCGCGCTCGCCTTCGTCGCGGCGGCCCGCGGCTACCGGCTGATCCTGGTGATGCCCGAGACGATGTCGATCGAGCGGCGCAAGATGCTGAAGCTTCTCGGGGCGGAACTCGTCCTGACCGAGGGGCCGAAGGGGATGAAGGGCGCCATCGCCCGCGCCGAGGAGCTCGTCGCCGAGATCGGCGATGCCGTCATCCCGCAGCAGTTCCAGAACCCGGCCAATCCCGAGATCCACCGCCGGACGACGGCGGAAGAGATCTGGAACGACACGCATGGCGAGATCGACGTGTTCGTCTCCGGCATCGGCACCGGCGGCACCATCACCGGCGTCGGCCAGGTGCTGAAGCCGCGCCGGCCGTCGCTCCGCGTCGTCGCCGTCGAGCCGAAGGAGAGCCCAGTGCTTTCGGGCGGCGCGCCGGGGCCGCACAAGATCCAGGGCATCGGCGCCGGTTTCGTGCCGGGCGTGCTCGACACCTCGATCTATGACGAGGTGGTGCAGGTCGAGAGCGCCGAGGCGCTCGACTATGCCCGCCTTGCCGCGAAGCTCGAGGGCATCCCGGTCGGCATCTCCTCGGGCGCAGCGATCGCCGCCGCGGTCAAGGTCGGGCAGCGGCCCGAGATGGCGGGCAAGAACATCGTCCTGATCATCCCCTCCTTCGCCGAGCGCTATCTCTCGACGGCGCTGTTCGAAGGGCTCGACTAAGCCGATGATCCGGGTCGCGCGGCTCGACCATCTGGTGCTGACGGTCGCCAGCATCGAGGCGAGCCTCGCCTTCTATGCTGGCGTGCTGGGCCTGGAGGTGGTGACCTTCGGCGCCGGACGAAAGGCGCTGCGTTTCGGGGCGCAGCAGATCAACCTCCACCAGGCGGACGGCACCTTCGAGCCGAAGGCGACGCACCCACTGCCGGGATCGGCTGATCTCTGCTTCATCGTCGAGACGGAGATCGCGGACGTCGCCACTCACCTTCTGGCGCACGGAATCGCGACCGAACTCGGCCCTGTTCCGCGTGAAGGCGCGAGCGGTTCATTCCTGTCGCTCTATTTGCGCGATCCCGACGGAAATTTGGTCGAATTATCGCAAATTTCGACGCGAAGCTGAGACTCACGGCCAGCCGGCGCGCGCCGCGGCCACCTCGATCGCGAGGACCTGGCCGCTCGGACCGCCCTGCCCGATCGCCTCCGGCCCGTTCCAGTTCGCCGCTGCGATATAGAGCGTCGTCCCATCCGGGCCGCCCAACATGCAGGCGAAGCAGCCGCGATCGACCGTGACCTGATCGAGGATGGCGCCGCCCTCAGCGACGCGCGTGCAGCTCTGGCCCGGCACGTCGGCAAACCAGATCGCGCCCTCGGTGTCCATCGTGATCCCGTCGGGATAATGGCCCGGCAGGTCCGCGAAGCTGCGGCGGTCCATCAACTGGCCGGCCGAGCCGATGGTGAAGGCGGTCAAACGGTTCGCATAGGACTCGGCGAGAACAAGGGTCTGGTTGTCGGGGCTGACCGCCATGCCGTTCGGGAAAGCGGCGTCATCGGCGACGATCCGCGCGACGCCGTCGGCGCCGACCGAGGCGACGAGGCCGGGCCGGAATTCGCCGCCCGGAAAGTCGAATCCGATCGTGTTGACGAAAGCGCGGCCATGGCCATCGACCACGATCTCGTTCCATGGCTTCGGCGACAGTGCCGAGAGATCGGCATGGGGGGCGATCGTGCCGTCGGCGCTGCGGACCGAAAGCTGGGTCCCGGCGAGGAGCACCATCTGCCCGTCGGGCAGGAAGGCGAACGAGAACGGCATCGCGTCGACGCGGGCGATGATCTCGATCCTGCCCGCGCCATCGATGGCGATGATCTCGCGCTTGACCCAGTCGGAGAGATAGAGCCGCCCACCATGCCAGCGTGGGGATTCGCCGAGACCCAATCCGTCCGCGACCAGCCGCGGTACCCTCGCCATCTTGGTCGTCGCTGCCGTCATAGTGCCCTCGCTGACGTCATGATCGCCCCAAGGACGGTCCGGATCGCGTCATTCCGACACGGTTCGCGGCGCCTCGGCGCTCCCGCGTCGATTGCGCCGAAAATTCATGTCTCCGGATGATGTGCGCACCTCTGGAATCTTTCGGCGGACTGACGTTAAGTGAGCCATTGCCAGCCAGGAGCAACGAGCTGGTCCTTTGCCTCGGGAGGATTATGGATGCGACTTCTCATTCTTGGAACCGGCGGCATGGCCGCGGCCCATGCGCGCAACTTCAGCGCCATCGAGGGCGTCACGCTCGTCGGCGGCGTCGATGTCGTTCCCGACCGCCTCGCGGCGTTCCTCGCCGAGCACAAGATCCCGCGCGGCTTCGCCTCGATCGAGGAGGCCCTGGCCTGGGGTGAGTTCGACGCTGTCGCCAATGTGACGCCGGACCGCATCCATCATCCGACCACGATGCTGGCCATCGCCGCCGGCAAGCATGTCTTCTGCGAGAAGCCGCTCGCCACCGACGCCGTCAAGGCGATGGAGATGACCGAGGCGATCGAGGCTTCCGGCAAGGTCGGCATGGTGAACTTCACCTACCGCAATTCGCCGGCGCTGCAGAAGGGGCGCCAGATGGTGCTCGACGGCGCCGTCGGCAGCGTCCGCCATGTCGAGGCCTCGCATCTGCAGAGCTGGCTGGTCGGCAAGGCCTGGGGCGACTGGACGAGCGAGAGCAAGTGGCTGTGGCGGCTGTCGAAAAAGCATGGCTCCAACGGCGCGCTCGGCGATATCGGCATTCATATCGTCGATTTCACCTCCTACGGATCCGGCCTCGACGTCGCTCATGTCTTCGGCCGCCTGAAGACTTTCGACAAGGCGCCCGGCAACCGGATCGGCGAATATGATCTCGATGCCAATGACAGCTTCACGATGAATGTCGATTTCTCGAACGGCGCCATCGGGACGATCCAGGCGACGCGGACCGCCGCCGGCCAGCTCGACCAGCTGCGCCTCAGGGTCTATGGCTCCGCCGGCTCGCTCGAGATCATCTACGACACCGGCAAGTCGAGCCTCCGGGCCTGTATCGGCGAGGATGTGCACACCGCGACCTGGCGCGACATCGCCTTCGATCCGGTCGAGACCAATTACCAGCGCTTCGTCGCCGCGGTCCGCGCCGGCAAGACGCTGGAGCCCTCGTTCAGACGCGCCGCCAACATCCAGAAGGTGCTCGACGCTGCGCTTTCCTCCGATGGCAGCCACCAGGACGTCGCGATCGGCTGAGGCGATTGCGCGCCTCCTGACGTACGCCCCTCAGATTGGCGTTTCCGTCGGAAGGCGATTGCACTAAGAGAAGGGTCGGCCGCCTGGTGCGGCCGGCCGGGCCGTCGCGGCATGCCGCGATCAAGGGCCCCCATGTTTTCCGGGATCAGGGAGAAGCGACAGAAATGACGACCGGCGCCATCTATCCGAGCCTCAAGAACCGCACCGTGGTCATCACCGGCGGCGGCAGCGGCATCGGCGAATCGATCGTCCGCCATTTCGTCGCCCAAGGCGCGAAGGTCGGCTTCCTCGACATCGACCGCGCGGCCTCCGAGAAGCTCGTCGCCGAGCTTTCGGCCGCGGGCGGCACGGTCCAGTTCGAATATTGCGATCTTCGCGACATCGCGGCGCTGCGCCAGGCGATCCAGAATGTGCGCGACGCCTTCGGGCCGGTCACGATCCTCGTCAACAACGCCGCGCATGACCAGCGCCACAAGCTGGAAGACGTGACGCCCGAATACTGGGACGAGCGGATGCAGGTCAATCTGCGCCACCAGTTCTTCGCCGTCCAGGCGGTTGCGCCCGACATGAAGGCGGCCGGCGGCGGCGCTATCATCAATATGGGCTCGGTCACTTGGCTGATCGGCCAGGGCGGCATGCCAGCCTACAGCGCGGCGAAGTCGGCGGTGCTCGGCCTCACGCGCAGCCTCGCGCGCGATCTCGGCCCCTTCAACATCCGCGTCTGCTCGGTTGTCCCCGGCTGGATCATGACGCAGCGCCAGCTCGATCTCTGGCTGACGCCGGAGGCCGAAGCCGACCTCATGACCAAGCAGTGCCTCAAGCGGAAGCTCTATCCGGACGACATCGCCAAGCCCGTGCTCTTCTTCGCCTCCGACGAGGCGAGCGGCTGCACCAACCAGGCCTATATCGTCGACGGCGGCTGGGTCTGAGCGCGCAGGCAGGAGCGGAGCGCGCGAGGCGGGGCTAGGCCTCCGCCTCGAGCACGAAACCGGACGGCAGCAGGTCGGCGATGCCGAACGCCTGCCCGCGTCCTGCGGGATCGATGCATTCGATGATCGTCGCCGCGGTCGAAAATTCGCGCAGCCGCTGGCGGCAGCCGCCGCAAGGCGTGCAGACGATGCCGCCATCGACGCGGTCCGCCACCACGGTGACATGGGCGATGCGACGACTGGCAGCGGCGCCGTTGCCCGGGTCGCTGGCGGCGATCATGGCGCCGATCGCAGAGGTCTCCGCGCACCACCCCTCGGGAAAGGACGCATTCTCGACATTGGCGCCGATGAAGACACGGCCATCCTCGGTCCGGATCGCAGCACCGACATGAAAGCGCGAATAGGGGGCATGGGCATTGTCGCGAACGGCCTTGGCGCGGTCGAAAAGCTCGGCGTCCAACGTGTCTTCCTCCGGTCGTCACGGCGGCTTCGGGCGGCGCCCTTGGCTCGATGCCTCGATTGAAGCGCCCGGCGGCGTGCGGCGTCAAGCGCTGGAGATGGACGCTTGGCCCACGGCCTGCGCAATGCACCCGCTGCCGGTTTCAAGGGCAGGAGTTGAACTTTCCGCTTTTCGTCGGACCCCGATCTTTCTATCACTGGCGGGCGACAGGTCGCCAGCGGGGGCAAGCCATCCATGACGAACACGCCGAACAAGCCGGCCCTGGCGCTGATCGCGCATGATCAGAAGAAGGACGACATGGTGCGATTCGCCAAGAGCCACGCGAGGCGCCTCGCCGCCTTCGAGCTCTTCGCCACCGGCACGACCGGCACCCGTATCGTCGAGGCGGCGCCCGAGTTGGCGGTGACGCGGCTGAAGAGCGGGCCGCTCGGCGGCGACCAGCAGATTGGCGCCATGATCGCCGAAGGCCGCATTACCGCACTCATCTTCTTCGTCGATCCGCTGACGCCGATGCCGCATGACGTCGATGTCAAGGCACTGACCCGCCTCGCCGAGCTCTACGACATCCCGATGGCGCTCAACAGCGCCACCGCCGAACTCATCATCACCCATCCCGGCGCCGTGGGACGACCCGCATGAGCGCATCCGAGACCAGCGTCGACCGAGGAAGCATGTCCGAGACCACCAGCGACCGCGATTTCGTGCGCTTTCCGACGCTGATCGGCGATATCGGCGGCACCAATGCCCGCTTCGCCCTCGTCGGCGACGGCGACGGGCCGACCCATCGCTTCGCCAATGCCCAGACAGCGGATTTCGCGACCATCGACGATGCCATCGCCAGCGGCGTGCTTCCGAGCGCACGGCCCCGTTCGGCCGTGCTTGCCGTGGCGGGTCCCGTCCAGGGCGACCGGGTTCCGCTCACCAATTGCCATTGGGTCGTCGAGCCGCGCCGGATGATCGAGCGTCTCGGCCTCGACGAGGTGATCCTCCTCAACGATTTCGAGGCCCAGGCGCTGTCGCTGCCGGGCCTCGGCGCCGACGACCTTCTGGCGATCGGCGGCGGAGAAGCGGTCGAGAACGCGGCGCGGGTCGCCGTCGGCCCCGGCACGGGGCTCGGCGCGGCAGCGCTGATCCATGCGCGCGGCACCTGGTTCCCGGTTCCGGGCGAAGGCGGCCATGTCGACCTCGCACCGGTCACCGAGCGCGATTTCCAGATCTGGCCGCATATCGACGAGCCTTTCGGCAGCGGGCCGTTCCGCCGCATTTCCGGCGAAACGCTGCTCTGCGGCGCCGGCCTCGTCAGGCTCTACAAGGCCGTGATCGCCGCCGACGGCGCGAAAGCGCGGTTCGACGACCCGGCCGAGGTCACGGCTGCGGCCATGGACGGTTCGGACGGCGCCGCCGAGGAGGCGCTGTCGCTGTTCTGCGTCCATCTCGGCCGCCTCGCCGGCAATCTCGCCCTCGCCTTCATGGCGCGGGGCGGCGTGTTCCTCGCCGGCGGCATCGCGGCGCGCATTGCGCCCTTCCTCGCGACCAGCGGTTTCCGGGCCGCCTTCATCGACAAGGCCCCGCATCAGGGGCTGATGGACAAGATGCCGACGTCAGTCGTCATCCATCCGGAACCGGCTCTCGCCGGGCTGACCGCCTATGCGCGCCATCCCGAAAGCTTCGGCGTTGCCACCGAGGGACGCCACTGGCGCCGCTGAGACGAGCGATCGGGAACGCTCAGGTGCCGCGCGGCTTTGCCCGCGCCGTCGGCGGCGCAGCGAGCGGGTCTTCCGGCCAGGGATGCTTCGGATAGCGGCCGCGCAGATCGGCCCGGACATCGCGCCATGAGCCGCGCCAGAAGGCTGGCAGATCGCCCGTGATCTGGATCGGCCGCCGCGCCGGCGACAAGAGATGCAACGTCAGCGGCACGCCCTCGGCGATGCTCGGATGGCGATCGAGTCCGAAGAGTTCCTGCACGCGCACTTCGAGGACCGGGCCGTTGGCGCCCGCATAGTCGATCGGCAGACGCGATCCGGACGGCACATCGAAATGGGTCGGCGCCAGCCGGTCGAGCGCGGCCTTGCGGTCCCAGGGAAGAAGCGCCTGCAGTGCCTCATGCAGCAGGTTGGCGTCGATCGCGTCGAGCCGGCGCCGGCCGCCGAGATGCGGAGCGAGCCACTCTTCGAGGCCAGCCAGCAGCGCGGCATCGGAGACATCGGGCCAATCACCGCCCTTGCTGCGATGGACGAAGACGAGCCGGTCGCGCAGCGCTCCGGCCGCTCCGGTGAAAGGGAGCACCGCGATGCCACGCCGCCGGATCGCGGCGACGAGCGCCGCCGCCACGGCTGCATCGGACGGCTTGCCGGCTGCCTGTTCGGCGAGGGTCAACCGGCCGAGCCGCCGGCTGCGCCGCGCCCTGACCGAGCCGGTCGCCTCGTCGAAGGCGACCGATTCCTCCTCGGCAATCGCACTCGCGAATTCGCTCTCGATCTCCGCCAGGCTGATCGGCGCCGCCGCGAGGATGCGCGCGTTCTCCGCCGCGCCCTGCAGGCTCGCCACGGCGAGGAAGGGCTGGCGGGCCAGCGGGTCGGCCGCATCGACGACGCCACCCCGGCCGTTGGCCATGACGAAGGCGCCGGGAGCGCCGCGCGCCATGGCGATACGCTCGGGAAAGGCGAAGCCGACCAGGAGCCCTGCCTGCTCGATCGCGGACGCATCGACCGCCGGATCGGCAGCGACGGCGCGGGCGAAGCGTCCGCCGAGCGCCAGAGCGTCGCGGCTCCGCTGGTCGCGGGCCGAACGAAGCTGCGAGAGGCGGTCGCGGAGATCGGCGCCGTTGCCACCGAGACCGGGCTCGGCGAGCAACGCCGCGAGCGCGCCGGCGACACCGCCGAGGCCGAGGGCGGCGCCCTTCCGCAGCATATGGCCGAGGCGCGGCGGCATGGCGAGACGGGCCAGCGCGCGGCCTTCACCCGTCAGGCGGCGATCGCCATCGACCGCGCCGAGCCGCGCCAGCAGGGCCATCGCTTCGTCATAGGCAGCCCGCGGCGGCGGATCGAGAAAGGCGAGACGGACGGGATCGTCGACGCCCCAGGCGAGGACATCGAGCGCGAAGGGCGAGAGGTCGGCATCAAGGATTTCAGGGCGATCGAACGCGGCGAGCGCGGCCGTCTGCGGTTCGTCCCAGAGGCGATAACAGACGCCGGGCTCGGTGCGGCCAGCGCGTCCACGACGCTGATCCGCCGAGGCGCGCGAGACGCGGCGGGTTTCGAGCCGGGTCAGACCCGTCGCCGGCTCATAGAGCGGCACGCGCGCCAGCCCGCTATCGACGACGACACGGACACCTTCGATGGTGAGCGAGGTCTCGGCGATCGCGGTGGCCAGCACGACCTTGCGCTTTCCGAGCGAAGCGGGGCGGATGGCGCGGTCCTGCGCGGCAAAGTCGAGCGCACCATAGAGCGGGGCGAGTTCGACGCCGTCGGGGAGCTTTTCGGCAAGTCGCTCGGCCGTGCGCCGGATTTCAGCCTGGCCGGGCAGGAAGACGAGCACGCTGCCGCTCTCCTCGGCAAGCGCCCGGCGAACGACGGCGGCGATGTCGTCCTCGATCCGCCGCGCGGCGTCGCGGCCGCAATACCGCGTCTCGACCGGGAACATCCGCCCGCGGCTCTCGATGACGGCGGCCTCGCCGAGGAGACGCGCGACCCGCGCGCCGTCGATCGTCGCCGACATTACGAGGAGGCGGAGATCCTCGCGCAGCCCGGCTTGCGCATCGAGCGCGAAGGCGAGGCCGAGATCGCCTTCGAGACTGCGCTCATGGAACTCGTCGAAGATGACGGCGCCGACCCCTTCGAGCGCGGGGTCCTCGACGATCATCCGCGTGAACACGCCCTCGGTGACGACCTCGATGCGCGTCGCGGCCGAAACGCGCCGCTCCATCCGGACACGGTAGCCGACGGTGGCGCCGACATTCTCGCCGAGAGTCTCCGCCATGCGGGCGGCTGCAGCACGGGCAGCGAGGCGACGCGGCTCGAGCAGGATGATGCGGCCATCGCCGCGCCAGCTGGCACCAAGCAGCGCGAGCGGCACACGCGTCGTCTTGCCGGCGCCGGGCGGGGCGACCAGCACAGCGTTGCGGCCGCCACCGAGCGTGGCCAGCAACTCCGGAATCGCTTCTTCGACAGGAAGACGGTCCGTGGTCACGGCAAGGCCGGACGGCCCTACTCCGCCGCCTCGGGTGTGCCCTCGGATTGGGCTTCGTGCACCTTCAGATCATCGAGGCGCGGCATGGCGATGATGTTGTAACCGGCATCGACGAAATGAATCTCGCCGGTCACGCCTGTCGAAAGATCCGACAGGAGATAGAGCGCGGTACCGCCGATCTCGTCGGTCGAGACGGTGCGGCGCAGCGGCGCGTTCTTGCGCTGGAAATTATACATGAGCCGCGCATCGGCGATGCCGGCGCCAGCCAGCGTGCGCACTGGCCCGGCCGAGATGGCGTTGACGCGGATCTCGTCGCCGCCGAAATCGGAAGCGAGGTAGCGCACCGAGGATTCGAGCGCGGCCTTGGCGACGCCCATCACGTTGTAGTTCGGCGATACGCGCGTCGAGCCGCCGAATGTCAGCGTCAGGATCGAGCCGCCGTTCGGCATCAGCGCCGCGGCGCGCTTTGCGACTTCCGTGAACGAGAAGCACGAGATCAGCATCGTGCGTGCGAAATTCTCGCGCGTCGTATCGGCGTAGCGGCCCTTCAGTTCGTTCTTGTCCGAGAAGGCGATGGCATGGACCAGGAAGTCGATGCTGCCCCATTCCTGGCGCAGCGTCTCGAAAACGCCGTCGACCGAGGCGATGTCCTCGACATCGCAGGGGACCAGCAGCTTGGCACCGACCGATTCGGCCAGCGGCCGGACACGGCGACCGAAGGCCTCGCCCTGATAGGTGAAGGCGAGTTCGGCGCCATGGCCCGCCAGCGTCTTGGCAATGCCCCAGGCGATGGAATGGTCATTCGCGACGCCCATGACGAGGCCGCGCTTGCCGGCCATCAGCGTTGTCGTCGTCGTCATGCCGTCTCTCCAGCCAAACCGTTGTTCGCGCCGATCATCCGGCATAACGCTGGAAAACCAGCGAGGCATTGGTGCCGCCAAAGCCGAAGCTGTTGGAAAGCACGGTGTCGATCTTCGCGTTGTCGATGCGCTCGCGCACGATCGGCATGTCGGCGAAGGCAGGATCGAGTTCGTCGATGTGGGCCGACTTGGTGATGAAGCGATTGTTCAGCATCAGCAGCGAATAGATTGCCTCATGCACGCCGGTCGCGCCCTGCGAATGGCCGGTGAGCGACTTGGTCGCCGAGATCGGCGGGCAGTCTTCGCCCGAGCCGAACACGGCGCGGATCGCTTCCATCTCCTTCAGATCGCCGACCGGCGTCGAAGTGGCGTGGGGGTTGATGTAGTCGACCTTGCCGACATTGGCGATCGCCTGGCGCATGCAGCGCGCCGCACCCTCGCCCGAAGGCGCAACCATGTCGGCGCCGTCGGCGGTGCAGCCATAGCCGACGATCTCGCCATAGATGCGCGCTCCGCGCGCCTTGGCGACCTCGAGTTCCTCGAGCACCAATACGCCGGCGCCGCCCGAGATGACGAAACCGTCGCGGTTCACGTCATAGGCGCGCGAGGCGATCGAGGGCGTTTCGTTGTAGCGCGAGGACAGCGCGCCCATAGCGTCGAACAGCACGGTGAGAGTCCAATCGAGCTCCTCGCAGCCGCCGGCGAAGACGCGGTCCTGCTTGCCCCACTGGATCGTCTCATAGGCGTTGCCGATGCAATGGTTCGACGTCGCACAGGCTGACGAGATCGAATAATTGACGCCCTTGATCTTGAACCAGGTCGAAAGGGTCGCCGAGGGTGAAGACGACATCGCCTTGGGAACGGCGAGCGGACCGACCTTCTTGGACGAGCCGGAGGCGAGCGCCTTCTGCGCCGCCTCGACGATCGTGCGGGTCGATGGGCCGCCGGAACCCATGATGATGCCGGTGCGCTCGTTGGAGATCTCGCTCTCCTCGAGGCCAGCATCGCGGATCGCCTGGTCCATCGCGACATGGTTCCAGGCGGTACCGCCGCCATGGAAGCGCATCGCGCGGCGATCGACCACCTCGGCCGGATCGAGCGTCGGCGCGCCATAGACATGGCTGCGGAAGCCATGCTCGGCCTGCGCCGGCGCGAAGGAAATGCCGCTCTTCGCCTCGTGCAGGCTCGCCAGCACTTCCTGCGTGTTGTTGCCGATGGACGAGACGATGCCCATCCCCGTGACGACGACCCGCTTCATGGTCCGCTGTCCTTCAAAAATGCGTTTGCCCGGCCCCCGCCCGATGCCGCCGCTCAACCGCCGGCGGGCACCGCATCGCCCTTGAACAGGCCGACGCGCAGGTCCTTCGCACGATAGATGGTCTCGCCATCGGCCTTAAGCCAGCCGTCGGCGATGCCGAGGACCAGTTTCGAGCGGAGGACGCGCTTGAGGTCGACGCCATATTCGACCAGCTTGACGTTTGGCAGCACCATGCCGGAGAACTTCAGCTCGCCGGTCGAAAGCGCGCGGCCGCGGCCAGGAGAGCCCGACCAGCCAAGGAAAAAGCCGAGCATCTGCCAGAGAGCGTCGAGGCCGAGGCAGCCCGGCATCACCGGATCGCCCTTGAAGTGGCAGGCGAAAAACCAGAGGTCCGGCGTCACGTCGAGTTCGGCGCGGATGTGGCCCTTGCCATATTCGCCGCCTTCCTCGCTGATCGAGGTGATGCGGTCGAACATCAGCATCGGCGGCAACGGCAGCTGAGCATTGCCTTCGCCAAACAATTCGCCTCGCCCGCAAGCGAGAAGCGATTCATAATCATAACGCGACGGGCGGTCGGCCATTGCCGTCAGTCTACCTCTTTTCGGCGTCGGGCTGGCGCAATCCGCCGATCCTAGCCATATGCGACATGTCCGGCGCGCCGATCGCCAAACGGCAAGCGGCGCCGAACCGAGGCCTTCCTAACATAGGCTCCCCCCGATCGAAAGGGCGTGCCGCGGCGGCTTTTGAAGCCGCATGCGGGCATGGCCGGAGGTCGGGTCGGTTTGCCGGCGGAGAAACGCGATGCATGAGGAACGATCGGAGCGGCGCATGCGCCGGGTGCTCGCCGTGGCGCTCACACTGGCGCTAACGACGTTTGGCGGGGCGGTGGACGTCGCCGCGCAGGGGCTGTTCAAGCAGCCCTCGATCGGCCTCGACCCACCGAAGATCATCCAGCCCGTCCGCCCCTCGACCGTTCCATCGCTCGGGGCCGACCAGTGCCAGCTCGCCGCCGGGACCTGCCCGCTCGGACGGCTGCAGCGCTCCGGCAATCGCTGCTACTGCGCCTCGGCCGGCGGCGGCGCGCGCCAGGGCACCACACGGACGAAGCCGCAGAATGCCCGTCCGCCGATGGGCGAGTGAGGCTGCGCCGTCGGCTCAGCCGCGATCCGTAGCCTTCACGGCCGTCAGGACAGCCGGCAGCAGGCCGGGAAAGCGCTGCTCGATTTCATCGGCCCGCACCGAGATCAGCCGCCGCGCGCCATCGATCCGCGTGCGTGTGACGCCGGCCTCGCGGAGGCGCGCGAGATGATAGGTGAGGTTGGTCTTCGAGGAGAACGGGCTCATGGCGCCGCAGCTGTCCTCGCCCACCACCGAAAGATGGGCGACGATCTCCCGACGCGTCGGGTCACTCAAGGCGTCGAGCACCGCTGAGAGATCGATCTGGTCGATTTCCGGGTGAAAGAGTTCCTTGGCCATGCCGGAACCATAGGCATTCAAATCGGGAAGTTCAATAAGTGTTGAACTCATTGACGAATGACCTGAGTGTTCCTAATGTTCATCAACTCTTGAACTGTTGGGGACGCACCATGCTGCGCTCGCTCGTCTGGCTTTCGCTCGGCACCTTCGCCATCGGCACCGAAGGCTTCATGATCGCCGGCATACTGCCGTCGATGGCTTCGGATCTCGGCGTATCCGTCGCGATGGCGGGTCACCTCGTCACCTGCTTTGCGCTCGTCTATGCGATCTCGGCGCCGCTCACCGCCGTCGCCACGGCGAACCTGCCGAGAAAGCCCGTTCTAGCCTTTGCGATTCTCGCTTTCGCGCTCGCCAATCTCGTCGCGGCGGTGGCGCCCGGCTATTGGTGGCTGATGGGGTCGCGCGTGCTGCTGGCGCTCGCTGCCGCGGCCTTCACGCCATCCGCGACCGGAACGGCGGCGATGATCGCTCCGCCGGAAAAGCGCGGCCGTGCCATCGCGATCATCTATGGCGGCATGACGGTGGCAGTCGTTATCGGCGTTCCCGCCGGCACGATCCTCGCCGATCATCTCGGCTGGCGGGCAACCTTTGTCGGCGTCGCGATCCTCGCAGTGCTCGCCCTGGTGGGGATCGTGACGCAGCTACCGCGGGTCGCGGCGCCGCCGGCCGCTTCGCTGGCCCAGCGCATCGCGCTGGCGCGGCGACCCGAAGTGCTCTCCATTCTCGGCCTCACCGTGCTCGCCGTCGGCGGTGCCTTCGCCGCAAGCACCTATGCCGGCGCCCTGCTCAAGGCCGTTTTCGGCGCCTCGCCCCAGATCATCGCGCTGGCGCTGCTGATCCTTGGCATCGGCAGCGCCGCCGGCAATTTCTTCGGCGGCTTCGCTGCGGACCGGCTCGACCATCGCCGCTTCATCAAGGCGGCACTCCTGACGCTGGTGCTCAATTTCGCTGCGATGTCGCTGGCTGCGACATTCGCGCCGAACCCTGGCGGGCTCATCGTCGTCATGGTCGCGCTCGGTGTCTGGGGTCTGTTCGGCTGGGCGCTGACGCCCGTGCAGCAGGTGCGGCTCGTCACGGTCGACCCGCCGCTCGCCGCCGTCTCGCTGTCGCTGAACTCGTCGGCATTCTATCTCGGCACCGCGCTCGGCGCCGCAGCCGGCGCCGTGGCGGTCGACTTCGCCTCGCTGACGGCGATCGGCTGGACGGCCGCGCTGTTCGAACTGGCCGGCCTGACGCTTTTCACGTTGACGGCCAAAGTCGGCCGCCGCGTCGCCGCAGGCTCCGCCTGATCAACGGCGCTCGGGAAAAAGCGCCTGCAGCCCTGCCCGGCTCGCCTTCGCGACACCGCGCTCGGTGACGAGGCCGGTGACGAGGCGGGCCGGCGTCACGTCGAAGGCGGGATTGGCGGCCTTCGTGCCCTTCGGCGCGAGGCGCACCTTGACGATGGTGCCATCGGCGGCGATCCCCGAGATATGCGTGACCTCGTCGCCGGCGCGTTCCTCGATCTCGATCTCGCGCACGCCGTCTTCGACCCGCCAGTCGATCGTCGAGGAGGGCAGCACGACATAGAACGGCACATGGTTGTCATGCGCGGCGAGCGCCTTGAGATAAGTGCCGATCTTGTTGCAGGCGTCGCCCGAGGCGGTGACGCGATCGGCGCCGACGAGGCAGATGTCGACGGCGCCATGCTGCATCAGATGGCCGCCGGCATTGTCGGCGATCAGCGTGTGCGGTACGCCATGCGCGCCGAGCTCCCATGTCGTCAGGCTGGCGCCCTGGTTGCGCGGGCGGGTCTCGTCGACGAAGACATGAACGGGAATGCCCTGGTCATGCGCCTGATAGACGACGCCGAGCGCCGTGCCCCAATCGACGCAGGCGATCCAGCCGGTGTTGCAATGGGTGAGGATGTTGACCGGGCCCGACCGGCCCTTGGCTTCCCAGATTTCGCGGATCAGCGCCGCGCCATGCGCCGCCATCGTGGCGTTGGTGCTGATATCCTCTGCATGCAGGCGGTCGGCGGTGGCAAAGGCCGCCGCGGCACGCTCCGCTTCGGGCAGCCGCTCGACCGCCGCGCGGACGATATCGAGCGCCCAGCGCAGATTGACCGCGGTCGGGCGCGCGGCATTGAGCGCGTCATAGGCCGCTGCGAGATTGGCATCGGACGCATCGGCGCCGAGCGCCATCGCATAGCCATAGGCGCCGGTCACGCCGATGAGGGGAGCGCCGCGCACGACCATGCGCTTGATCGCATCGATCGCCTCGGCGGCGCTTTCGAGCCGCAAGGTCTCGAAGCGATGCGGTAGCAGGGTCTGGTCCACCACGGTGACCGCGGCCTCGTTGCCCTCGCGCCAGATCGACCGATAGGCGACGCCGTCGACTTTCATCACGAACACTCCAGGGCCGGCATGGCGGCCAATATAGATGGCGGCGGAAAGGGGATGACCCCGGCGGCGTAATCGAGTAGAGGCGGAACCGCCTTTGTTCAACCCCGATCGGGGTAGCAACTGCCAGGGACGAGAGAGATGACCAGCACCGCGATCCGCGCCGTCGTCACCGATATCGAGGGCACGACCTCCTCCATCTCCTTCGTCAAGGACGTGCTGTTTCCCTATGCGCGGCAGCGGCTCGCCGGCTATATCGCCGCCCACTCGGGCGATCCGGCGGTCAGGACTGCGCTCGCCGAAGCGCGCGGGATCGCCGGAACGCCCGATCTCAGCCAGGACGAGACGATCGCCCTGCTGCAGGGCTGGATCGACGCCGACCGCAAGGCGACGCCGCTGAAGACGCTGCAGGGGCTGATCTGGGAGGACGGCTACCGCTCTGCAACCCTCAAGGGCGACATCTATCCCGACGCGGCCGAGTTCCTGGCCCGCTGGCGCAACGAGGGCCTGTCGCTCTACGTCTATTCCTCTGGCTCGGTGCTGGCGCAGCAGCTCATCTTCGGCCACACCGAATTCGGCGATCTCTCGATCCTCTTTTCCGGCTTCTTCGATACCATGGTCGGCGCCAAGACCGACCCCGGCTCCTATACGGCGATTGCAGAGGCAGCCGACCTGCCGCCGTTCCGCATGCTGTTCCTCTCCGACAACACGGCCGAGCTGGACGCTGCCCGCGCCGCCGGGATGATCACGATCGCGCTCGACCGGGGCGAGGCGGTGCTGCCCGAGGGCCATGGCCATCCGGTCGCGAAGGACTTCAGCGAGATCGATGCGCTCGCCGGCACGTTGAAGGCCTGAGCGGAATGGACAAGGCCAGGCGCCTTGCGACCGCTGTCGGTGCGGTCGCGATCCTCCTCTGGTCGTGCCTCGCGCTGGTCACCAGCCTGTCGCGCGGGATTCCGACCTTCGAGGCGCTCGCGATCACCTTCGGCATCGGTGCCGTGACACTCTTCCTCTGCTTCCTGCCGCGACAAGGCATCGGCGGCATCGCGCGCGCCTTCCGCCGCTGGCCGCCGCGGGCCTGGGCGCTCGCGATCGGCGGCATCTTCATCTACCACGCGCTCTATTTCATCTCGTTCCGCCTCGCCCCGGTCGGGCCGGTGACGATCATCAACTATCTCTGGCCGCTGGTGATCGTCATCCTCGCCGGCGTGCTGCCGGGCGGCGACAGCCGGCTCGGCTGGCCGCAACTCGCCGGCGGCATCATCGGCTTCGGCGCGACGGTACTGCTGGTCGGCTTCGGCGGCGTCGCCCTCGGTGGCGACGCGCTGGTCGGCTATGCCTGCGCGCTCGGCTGTGCCCTGGTCTGGGGCCTCTATTCGGTGCTCAACAACCGCATCGGCGCCAGCGGCAGCGAGCCGATGATCGGCGTCTGCGCCGCCGTCGCTCTGCTCGGCGCCATCGGCCATGTCGCGCTCGGCGAGACGTTCGTCATGCCGGACACGGCGACGGGCGTCGCGCTTCTCGTGCTCGGCATCGGACCGGTGGGGGCCGCCTTCGCGGCCTGGGACCATGCGACCAAGCAGGGCGACATCGCCATGCTCGGCGCCCTCTCCTACGCGACGCCCCCGCTCTCGATGATCCTGCTCGTCGCAGCCGGCGCCGCCGAACCGAGCTGGCGGCTTGCCCTGGCGACACTTCTCGTCGTCGCGGGCGCGGTTCTTGCGGCCATGCCCGCCGGCGGCAGGCCCGGCCGGAAACCTGCCGGCTAGCCCAGCGTCTCCTCGAGCAGCGTCAGCAGGCGCTTCCAATGCCGCTCAGCACCCTTCGCGTCATGGACGACGCTGTCGGGCACCGTCCAGCCATGGCTCATGCCGACATAATTCTCGATGACATGATCGATCTCCGCCGTCCTCAGGGCCTCGGCGAGCCGGGCCGATTGCTCGGGCGGAAAGGAATTGTCGACGCCGGCCGAGCCGACATAGACGCGGCCACGGATCGTCCCGACCCGGCGATAGGGCGCGTCAGGCGCATCGCCGGCGAGGCCGCCGCCATGGAACGAGAAGGCCACTGCGACCCGGTCCGGATAGGCCGCGGCCGCAACCAGCGCCCGGCCGCCACCCATGCAATAGCCGAGCGTCGCGATCGGCCCGGCCACGCCCGCCGCGGTGAGGGCCGCGATGAAGGCGCCGCTGTCAGCCTCGGTCATCGCTTGGGACGTGCCCTGGATCATCGCCATTAGCTGCTTGCGGCTCTCCTCATGCGCGAAGGCGTCCGTCGCGAAGGGGCCATAGGCGCCGAAGCGATAGAAGAGATCGGGCACCAGCACGGTGTATCCCGCCTCCGCCAGCCGCTGGGCCATCGCACCGAGTGCCGGGCGCGGGCCGAAGGCGTCCATATAGAGGATGATGCCGGCCTTCGACGGGCCCTCGGGCCGGTGAAGTCCCGCCGGACATGTCCCGTCGGCCGTCTCGATCGCGATCTGCTGCGGCATCGTTCTCGTCTCTCATCATGAAGACAGCGGCCCGGACGAACCGCCCGGCAGGAACGTATGAGGCTACCGCCTCGTGTCAATCGCCGCCGAGTTCAATCATCCGTGCGGTCCTCAATCGCCTGCCCGGCCGAGTTGGCGCACCAGCACGGCGGCAAGGATGATGGCGCCGGTCATGAGGTCCTGGAGGAAGCTCGGCACGCCGAGGATCGTGAGGCCGTTGGAGACCACGGCAATGATCGCGGCGCCAACCAGCGTGCCGGGAATGCTCGGCTCCCCCTCGCGAAAGGCGGTCATGCCGAGGAATACCGCGGCATAGGCCGACAGCAGGTAACCACCGCCGCCGGTCGGATGCGCGCTGCCGAGCCGCGCGGCAAGCAGGAGACCCGCGAGCGCCGCGAGCCCGGCCGAGAGCGCGAAGGCGAGGATCATGTCGCGGCGGACCGGCAGGCCGACGAGGCGCGCCGCCTCGCGATTGCCGCCGATCGCATAGAGGCGGCGGCCGAATTCGGTCGCATCGAGCAGTAGCCAGGCGACGCCGGCCGTTCCGATCAGCCAGAGCGTCGGCACAGGCAGTCCGAACACGGCACCGCGGCCGAGATTGCGGAAAGCAGGGGGAATGCCGGAAAAGAGCGTCGCGCCATCGGAGATCCAGAAGGTCACGCCGCCGATGATCGTGCCGAAGGCGAGCGTCGCGATGAAGCTCGGCACGGCAAAACGCGCCACCAGCACGCCCGAGACGGCCCCCATCGCCAACGCGGCGAGGATGACCACGGCGAAGACTGCAGCGATGCCATAGCCGGCGCCGAACAGCGCGACCGCCGCGATGCCGGCAAAGGAGACCACCGCCGAGACGGACAGGTCGAACTCGCCGACCACCATCACCAGCGTCGCGCCGACGGCGACGATCGCCAGCAGCGACATCTGCTGCGTGATGTTGACGAGATTGGCGAGCGTGCCGAAGGCGCCGGGCGAGGCGACAGCGAACACGGCGACGATCAGCGCCAGCGCGAAAAGGGTGCCATAGCGGCGGAGAAGGCTCATGCGGCGGCTTGATCCGGTGGAAGCGGTGTCGGCCCTTCGGCATGGCCAAAGGCGGCGGCAACGACGGCAGCGCGTGTCAGCGCAGTGCCGGAGAGATCGGCGACGAGGCGGCCGCCATGCATGACGAGGACTCGATCGGCGAGCGCCATCAATTCCTCGAGATCGCTGGTCGCGGCGAGTACCGCGGCGCCGCTTTCGGCAAGGCGGCGAATCTCGGCGTGAATCTCGGCCTTGGCGCCGACATCGACGCCGCGGGTCGGCTCGTCGACGAGCGCGAGGCGGATCGGACGTCCGAGCCAGCGGCCGAACAGCAATTTCTGCTGGTTGCCGCCGGAGAGGGTGAGCGGCGAGCGCCTGACGCCGGCGGCGACGAGACGAAGGCGAGCGCCGACGCTTCTGGCGAAGTCGTCGATGCGGCCCTGCGATGGCAGGGGCAAGGACCTCACACGGCGGAAGTCCCGAAGATGGGCGAGCGCAAGATTGTCGGCGATCGACAGCGCGCCGGCGAAGCCCTCGCGGCGGCGATCCTCCGGCACGAAAGCAGCGCCGCGCGCGATCCGGCCGGCCGGGCCGCCCGTGAGCCTTGCGCCGCCGAGGTTGATCGTCCCGGCGACCGGGACGGCGCCCCAGAGCGCCTTCAACAGCGCGGTTCGCCCCGCGCCAACAAGGCCATAGAGCCCGACGATCTCGCCGGCGGCAGCCGTGAGCTTCAATCGCGCGCCCGGGGGGCCGAAGGCGATATCGGCCTCGAGCAGCGGCGGAAGCGCAGCCACCGGCGTCGCGGCGATGCGGCGGCCACTTTCAGCCTGCGAAGCGCCGCCCGACATCAGCCGCACCAATCCGGCGCGATCGATCGCGCCGATCCGGCCGCGGCCGACCGTGCGCCCGCCGCGCAGGACGGTGTAGCTGTCCGAAAGCGCGAGAACCTCGTCGAGCCGGTGCGAAATGAAGAGGACCGCCGTGCCGCCGGCGGCGAGCTGGCGGATGACGGCATGGAGGCGCTCCGCCTCGGCCTCGCCGAGGCTCGAGGTCGGCTCGTCCATGACCAGAAGGCGGGCATCGACCATCAGCGCCCGCACGATCTCGGCCATCTGGCGCTGGCCAGGAGTCAGCCGCGCCGCCGGTCGGTCGAGCGGCAGGTCGGGCGTGATGCGCCGGGCCACCGCCTCGACGCGAGCCCGCATCGCGCTCCGATCGATAAAGGGGCCGAACCGCGGATGCCGGCGGCCGATCCAGGCATTGCCGATGGTATCGAAGGCTGGAACGAGATTGAGCTCCTGGTGGATGAAGCCGAAGCGGAGCGCTTCGGCCGCACGCGGGCCGGCAATCGCGACGGGGGCACCATCGACGAGAATGCGCCCGGCATCCGGCTGGTAGAGGCCGGACAGGAGCTTGATCAGGGTCGACTTGCCGGCGCCGTTCTCGCCGACCAGCGCATGGACCTCGCCCGGTGCGATGCCAAGATCGGCGCCGTCGAGGGCGCGCGTCGCCCCGAAATGCCGGGCGACGCCGTCGAGAACGAGGAAGGGCGACGGCCCTTCGCCAGGATCGATCACGGGCAGCGCTTGCTCAGGGGCACGTGACGCCGAGCGTCTCGGGCGTGATCAGCTTGGCGGGTGCGAAGAGTTCGGCCTTTTCCGGCTTCTGGCCCGCGAGAATCTTGGTCAGCCCGTCGGCCGCCAGCCCGGCCATGGCGTCGAAATCCTGGCTGATGGTACCCTTGATATGGCTGCAGGACTTGATCAGTTCCACGGCCTGCGGATTGCCGTCGATGCCGGCGATGATGATCTTCGAATCCGGCTTGTCGGCCTCGATGGCGAGTTCAGCGCCGATCGCCGGCTCGTCCCAGGCGGCCCAGATGGCATCGATCTGGTCGCCCTGCGCCTTGAGCAGGTCCTCGGTGACCTTGCGGGCATCGTCGATCGGACCCGGTACGACCATGTAGTGCTCGGCGACGACCTTGACGCCAGGCGTCTTAGCCAGCGCCGCGTCGAGCGCCAGCTCGCGCTGGTGCACGCCCGGATGGGCAGAATAATAGAACTTGGCGATATTGCCCTTGCCGCCGAGCTTGCCGAACAGGAATTCGCTCAGCTTGGCGCCGAGCTCGAAATTGTCCGAGGTGACGTTGAGAACGACGCCGGGCGCCGTCGCACCGTCGATGGCGATGACGGGGATACCGGAGGCGGCGGCGGCGCTGACCTGGTCCTGGATCTGCTTCGGATCGACGCTGACGAGCACGATCGCGCCGACCTTGGCGGCGGTGACATCCTCGATGCGGCTGGCGAGCTGGCCCATGTCGCCGCGCGTATCGACGACTGAGGCATTCCAGCCGGCGGCCTTCGCCTTCTCCTCGAACACCTTGATCATCTGGTTGGTCGCGACCGAGCTCTGGTAAGGCGTCAGCACTGCGACGTCGACCGCGCTCGCGGCGGAGGCCGTGGCGGCAAGGCCGGCAAGAGCGAGTGCGAAGATCTTTGCGCGCATGGTCGTTGGTCTCCCCCGTGAAACTGGCGCTCGATTGTTATCGCCTCGGCCGCCGCAAGCGCAAGCGCGGCCCGCATCGACGCGATCAGAGATCGGCGGCAAGCGCGCGCGCCGCCTCGGTCGCCTTGCGATAGGCGGCGAAGCGACGCGCCGCGCGCTCGGCGCGCTCGGGACGGGGCGAGACGAGGCGCCCGCCCGCCTCGGGCGTCGCGGTCGCGCCGATCACCGGCGCGAGCATCCGGTAGGCGCCATAGGCCGTGACGAGACGGCTTTCGGGGGGAACCTCGACATCGGCGCCGATGACGTCGGCGACGAGTTGCGCCACCACGCCGGCACCGGCGACGCCACCCGCGAGCACGATGGCGCGGGGACGGACCGGCAGCGCGTCGAGATTGTCGCGGATGGCGAAGGCGAGACCTTCGAGCACGGCATAGGCGAGCGCCTCGGTCGACTGCGCGGCGTCGAGGCCGAGAAAGGCTCCGCGCACGCTGCGGTCGCTGAAGGGCGCCCGCTCGCCGAGCAGGTAAGGCAGGAACAGGACGGACGGCGGTTCGGCGTCATGCGTTGCCGCAGCGGCATAGAGTTCCGGCACGGCACGGCCGGCAATCGCCGCGAACCACTCGAGCGCGAGGCCAGCGGCGAGGAAGGGCGCGATGACGACGACGTCGCCGCCGACGGGGCTCGCCAAGGTATAGGACGAGCGCGGCGGCGCGGCGAGCGCCAGCGGCATGGCGGCGGCGATCCAGCCCGTGGTGCCGAGATAGGCATGCGGCCGGTCATGCGCCTCGCTCGCCGTGCCCCAGGCGGTGGCGCCGCCATCGCCGGAACCGACATGCACCGGAATGCCGGCGGCAAGGCCGAGCGCCGCCGCCGCCTCGGGCAGCAGCGGCCCGGCCAGCGCGTCGGCATCGAGGATATCGGGCAACAGCGCCGGCGCGAGACCGATCGCGCCGAGGACCGCGGAATCCCAGGCGCGATCGGCGAGGCTCATCAGTCCTGTGGTCGTCGCCGTGGCGGGATCGACGACGGCACGGCCGGTCATCTCGAAGATCACCGCGTCCTTGGCGCCGAACAGGATGCGTGCAGTCGCCGCCATCGCTGCGGGCTCATGCTCGTGCAGCCAGTCGAGCCGGTAGAGGCAGAGGGCCGGGTCGGCGGCGTTGCCGATTCGGGTCGTGAAATCCGGCGGCAGGTCGGCCCCGACAGCCTCGACGCGCGCACCGTCGACGCGGGCATCGCTGTAGAGGATCGCCGGGCGGAGTGCCGCGCCGTCGCTGCCAAGCAGCAGCACGTTCTGCATCGAGCCTGTCAGGGTGATCGCGTCGACGCTACCGTCGATGGCGAGCGCGCGGACGGCGGCAACGGCCGCCAACCACCAATCCTCGGCCGATTGCTCCGCCAAGCCCGGCGCCGGCACGCTGGTCGCCAGCGGCTGGTCTGCGGCGCCGATCACATGGCCGGTCCCGTCGAACAGCGCCGCCTTCACCGAGGAGGTGCCGATATCGAGGATGAGAATCCGTTGCTCTGCCATGTGCCTCGTCTCCCGGCCGGTTGCGGCGCCAATCTAGCGACGCGGCGCGGCCGGGCCAACCCGCACGCGCTCAGGCCGCGGATGCGGCGTGGGGCAGCACGAAGGGAACGCCATCCGCGGTGTGCCCGACCGGAAGCGCGACGCCGAACACGGTCCTGAGCAAGGGCTCGGTCAAGACCGCGGCCGGAGTTCCCTGGGCGACGAGCTTGCCGCGATCGATCACCGCGATGGTGTCGGCATGGCGCGCGGCCAGATTCATGTCGTGCAGCACGGCGACGACACCGCCACCGGCCGCCGCGAATTCACGGGCGGCGGCGAGCGTCATCAATTGATGGCGGAGATCGAGGCTGGCCGTCGGTTCGTCCAGGAACAGGTAGGACGGGCGCCCGTTCGGACACGGGTTCGGCAGCTGGCATAGCACGCGTGCGAGATGGACCCGCTGCTGTTCGCCGCCGGACAGTTCCTGATAGAGCCGGCCGCCGAAGCCGGCGAGATCGACCCTCGCCAGCGCCGCGACGACGCGGGCATCGACAGACGGTGCGGCCCGGCGATCGAGCGCCCCGAGCCGAACGACCTCGTGCACGCTGAACGGGAAGGCGAGCGTTGCGGCCTGCGGCAATACCGCCCGGCGGGCGGCGAGCGCGGTTGGCCGCAGCCGCGCAATGTCGGCGCCATCAAGCGTCACGCGACCCGATGCCGGCCGGATCTCGCCGGTCAGCGCCTTCAGCAGCGTCGACTTGCCGGCGCCGTTCGGGCCGATGATGGCGGTGACGCGGCCGGGATGGATCGCGAGGCTGATTCCCCCGAGAAGCATTGCGCGGCCGGCGCGGACGACGAGATGTTCGGCGCTGATCATCGGATAGCCCTCAGAGATCGACGATGCCGCGGCGGCGCAGCAGGATCGAGACGAAGAAGGGTGCACCGATCAGCGCCGTGACGATGCCGATCGGCAGTTCGGCCGGGGCGACGACGATGCGGCAGACGATGTCGGCGCCGACCAGGAGGCTCGCGCCGAGCAGGGCGGCGGCCGGCAGCAGCGTCCGGTGTTCGGGGCCGATGGCGAGGCGAAGGAGGTGTGGCACCACGATGCCGACGAAGCCGATCACGCCGGTGAAGGCGACGGAGACGCCGACCATGACGGCAACGGCGAAGACGATGAGTGATTTCAGCCGCTCGACATCCACGCCGAGATGACGCGCCTCGGCCTCGCCGAGCACCAGCGCATCGAGGCCCCGTGCGATGAGGGGCGAGAGCGCGAGGATGGCCAGGATCGGCGGCGCTGCAAGCGCGAGCTTCAGCCAGGTGGCGCCGGAAAGGCTGCCCATGGTCCAGAAGGTGAGTTCCCGCAGCTGTGCATCGTCGGCGCGGTAGACGAGAAACGAGGTCACGGCGCCGGCGAAGGCGCCGAGCGCGATCCCGGCGAGCAGCATGGTCGCGACCGAGGTTCGGCCGCGCCGCGTCGCAATCGCATAAAGGACGAGCGTCGTGGCGAAGCCGCCGCAGAAAGCCGCGATCGGCAGCGCACCGACCGCGAGCGCCGCGGCGAGCGGGGCGAGCAGGCTGCCGCCGACGACGATGACGAGCACGGCGCCGAGCGCCGCGCCGGCCGAGACGCCGACGAGGCCGGGATCGGCGAGCGGATTGCGGAAGAGCCCCTGCAGCATGGCACCGGCCACCGCGAGGGCCGCGCCGACCAGCGCGCCGAGCAGCAGGCGCGGCAGGCGGATATCGACGACCACGATGCGCTCGGTCAATTCGGCCGCCGGCCTGCCGGCGGCCCAGTCGGCCAGGATTGCGACGGTGCGGCCGACAGGAAGCCCATAGGGCCCGAGCACCAGCGCGAGAACGAGCACCAGCGCCAGCAGCAGCGCGAGCGCGAAGATCGCCAGCCGGGCACGGCCGCGACGGTCGCCGGCGGGCGCTGCGGCAAGGACGAGCGCCATCAGCGCGCCGCCGGCAGCGGAAGCGCCGGATAGAAGGCGGCGGCGAGATCGCGCGCGGCGTCGGGCATGCGCGGGCCGAAACCGAGGAGATAGAGTCCGTCCATGACGGTGAGCGCCCTCCGCTCCGCAGCCGGCGTCGCCGCCAGCGCCGGCACGGCAAAGACAGCCTCGGGCGTCATCGCCGCGGCGCCCGGCCGCGTCATCATCACGACAGCGTCCGGCCGCGCCGCCGCCATCGCCTCAGCCGAGGCCGGCTTGTAGCCCTCGACGGAGGCGAAGGGATTGATGCCGCCGGCGGCGCTGATCATGGCGTCGGCCGCTGTATGGGCGCCGGCGGCGAGCGGCCGGTCGCCGGCAAGGCTCATCAGGAAGACTGCTCGCTTGCGTTCGCCGTCCGGGATGGCAGCGACGGTGGCTTCGAGCGCGGTAGCCTTCGCCTCGACATCGGCGGCGAGCGCCCGGCCCTTGTCGTCTTCGCCGATGATCGTGCCGATCATCGTGATCTTCTCGGCGATTCCCTTGGCGCTGTGCGGCTCCGGCAGGATGACGATCGGCACGGCGGCGGCCTCGAGCAGGTCCATCGTCTCCTTCGGGCCGGCGCCCTCCACCGCAAGGATGAGATCCGGCTTCATCGAGAGAACACTCTCGGCGGCGAGCGCGCGCATATAGCCGATATCGGGCTTCTGCAGCGCCGCCGCCGGCCACAGGCTGGTCGAATCGCGCGCGACCACGCGGCCCTCGGCGCCGAGTGCGTAGAGGATCTCGGTCGAGGCGCCGCCGATCGAGACGATGCGCTCGGCGCTGCCGATCGTGACCGTTCGACCGCGCGCATCGGTGATGCTCCGCGCCGCTGCGACCGATTGCTGGATCGCGAAGACGGTGATCAGCACGGCGGCGGCAAAGCCGGCGGCGAGGCGAAGCTGGCGGCCATGCAAGAGCGGCAGCAGCGAAATGGTCGGGTGAGAGCGCGGAAAGGAGAACGAAGCACGCATCGGGGCCTCCGGTGACGGACAGACGGTCGCGGGTTACTTGTTGAGGATGAGCTTGCCGACGCGGGTGAGGCGCAGCCGGTAATCGTCGGCGCCATGGCGGATGATGATCTCGCGGGCGCCCTGCAGCAGGCTCTCGCTGGAAACGATCCGCGGCGACGTGCGTCCCGCCTCGTCGTCCCCGTTCGGTCTCTCCGGCTCCTGCATCGATCACTCCATCCCTCGGCCGCGCAAGCACGGCAGTCTTGAGGACTTCTAAACTTGCGAACCATTCGCAACTAATTACTTGACTGCCATAATCACCTTTTCTATGGATCGCAACGACCAATTTCGAATCCGCCGCTCGCCGCGAGGCGCAGCGGTGGTCCTGCCCAGCCCGCCAGTTCGCCACGCCCCCATGCCGCGTCCGCGATAGCCAGCCAGGCGCTTCCGTATCCGTCTTGGGGGCTCCGATGAGCATCGCGCGACTGAATGCCTGCCTGCTGGCCGGCTCGACCTTCCTCGCCGTCATGGCCGCATCGACCAGCGCCATGGCCCAGCAGGCCACCACCGCAACGACCACCGATGAAGACGCCGTCCAGCTCGACGCCGTCGTCGTCGAGGGCGGGACCGGCAGCGGCGCCGCCACGGGCGACCAGACGCCCGCCGTCACCGCCAAGGCCGGCACGGCGCTGGTCACGACGACGACACAGCAGGAACTCACCAACCGGATGATCGACTCGTGGCAGGCCTTCGGCCAGCGCGCGGAGCCGGGCGTGAGCTTCTCGACCGAGAACAATTCGATCAATGTGCGCGGTCTCGACGAGAACAACGTGCTGACGACGATCGACGGCATCCGCCTGCCCTGGCTCGGCTCGGGCGATGCCCGCGGCGTCACCGGCGGCCTCTCGACCTTCGATTTCAACGCGCTCAGCGCGATCGATATCGTGCGTGGCGCCGATTCCAGCATCGGCGGCTCGGGCGCCATGGGCGGCCTCGTCGCGCTGACGACGCTCTCGGCCGATGATGTCATCCGTGAGGGCCGCAACTGGGGCTTCATCACGAAGAACGTCTATGCGAGCGCCAACAATTCCTTCACCACGAGCAACGCCACGGCGGCCCGCTTCGGCGACACCTCGGTGCTGGTCCAGGGCTCCTACACGACCGGGCACGAGACGGAGACCAACGGCGATACCGGCGGCTACGGCACGACCCGCACGGAAGCGAATCCCGAGGATTTCGACCAGTACAGCCTGCTCGGCAAGCTGGCGCAGCGCTTTGACGGCGGCCACAGCCTGACGCTGACCGGCGAGATGTTCGAGGGCTCCTCGACGACCGACGCCATGGCGAGCCAGTCGCTCACCGGCAATTACCGCCCCGGCAACTACACCACCGGCGAGGAGGCACGGCGGCAGCGGTTCTCGCTGACCTATGACTATCTCGCGCCGGAACCGGGCGGCTTTGCCGACAAGGCGCAGGCGATCCTTTACTGGCAGAATCTCGAGCTCGACAACACGACCGACGCCTATCGCTCGACCAGTATCATCGGCCCGTACCAGCGCCAGAACAGCAATCAGGTTCAGGAATACGGCCTCAACGGCTTTGCCGAGAAGGCTCTGACGCTCGGCGGCTTCGAGAACCGCTTCACCCTCGGCGGGGAGTTCTACCTGACCGACACCAGCCAGTATTCCTGGGGCGCCGACAACTGCCCGGCCAATGCCCGGACCTCACCCTGCTCGATGCTGCACACCAACCAAGCCGACATGCCCGACGCCAACGGCGCGACGTTCGGCCTCTATGGCCGCGACGAGATCGCGCTCGGCCGCGGCTTCTTCCTGACGCCGGGACTTCGCTACGACTGGTATGAGCAGGTGCCGCAGGAGACGGCCGGCTATGGCAACGGCAACGAGGCCTATATCGGACTGCCCGACACCTCGACCGGCTCGAAGTTCTCGCCGAGCCTTCTCGGCACCTGGAAGGCGACCGACACGCTCTCCTTCTATGCGCAGTGGGCGCAAGCCTATACCGCGCCGACGCCGGGCCAGCTCTATCTCACCTATGGCGGCCCCGGCGCCTATCTCTCGATCGGCAATCCCGATCTCGAGGCGCAGTCCGGCACCGGCTATGAAATCGGCACCAAGTTCGGCGACGACCATCTCGGCGGCGGCCTCTCGGCCTTCACCAATTTCTACAAGAACTTCATCGACAGCCAGCAACTGACGAAGGCCGAGGCGGCCGAGCGCGGCTACGACCTTGCCGAATATCCTTATGGCATCAGCGAATATGTGAACATCGAGAGCGTCAACATCTACGGTATCGAGGCGCGCGGCGCCTGGAAGTTCGCGCCGAACTGGAAGCTCTCCGGCTCGCTCGCCTGGATGGTCGGCCAGAATCTCGAGGCCGGCACCTATCTCGACAGCGTGCCGCCGCTGAAGGGCATCATCGGCATCGGCTACGCCGATGTCGAATGGGGCACCGACCTGCTCGTCACCGCCGCCGCGGTCAATGCGCAGACCTCGGCGAGCTTCCAGGCGCCGGCCTATGCGGTCGTCGACTGGACCGCCTGGTGGCAGCCGGCGAAGCTGCCGGGCCTCCGCGTGCAGGCCGGCGTCTTCAACCTCTTCGACGAGACCTATTTCAACTCGCTCGACATCCCGACCTCGGTCACCGCCTCGAGCAGTAATCTCGACTTCTACTCCGAGCCCGGCCGGAACTATCAGGTCAATCTCACCTACCAGTTCTGACCGGCTTGCCGAAAAGCGCCGGCGGGGGGTGTGGTGACTCCAGCCGGCGCGAGGAGGGAGTGCTCCGAGGAGCCTCCCTCCTCACCGTCTCCGCAATCGCCGTCCATTCTTCCGGCGAGTCTTCATCGACGCCACGACGCACCCCATCGGCACGCAACCAAGGATTCCGCCATGTTCATCGCCATGAACCGCTTCAAGGTCATCAAGGGCTCGGAAGAGGCCTTCGAGGAGGTCTGGCGCAGCCGCGACCGCCATCTCGACGAACTCGAGGGCTTCGTCGACTTTCACCTGCTGAAGGGTCCCGAAACCGAGGACCACACGCTCTACGCCTCGCATACGGTGTGGCAGACGCGCGATCATTTCCTCGCCTGGACGAAGTCCGAGCAGTTCCGCAAGGCGCACCAGGGCGCGGGCGACCGCAAGCCGATGTTCTCGGGCCATCCTGTGTTCGAAGGCTTCGAGGCCGTCATCGGCGCCTGAACCGGCCTTGATGCGACAAAAGGGCAGTTTGCCGCGCTTGCCGGGCTCGCGGCAGGAACCATATCCTGATACGATGCTTAGCTGACCATAAGTGTCGCATATCAATTATGGAACGGCCGTGCCTCCTGGGGCGCGGCCTTTCCGTCGGGATCGCTGCCATGGCCACCACCACCCCGCCCTCGCCCGCCGCCGCCCCGCGCCCGCCGCACTATAAATGGGTCGCGCTCAGCAACACGACGCTCGGCATGCTCGCCGCCGCGATCAACGGTTCGATCCTCCTGATCAGCCTGCCGGCGATCTTTCGCGGCATCGGCCTCAAGCCGCTGGAGCCGGGGAACGTCAACATCCTGCTGTGGTCGATCATGGGCTACATGGTCGCGACCTCGGTGCTCGTCGTCACGTTCGGCCGGCTCGGCGACAGCCTCGGCCGCGCCCGCATCTACAATCTCGGCTTCCTGATCTTCACGCTCGCAGCGACCGCGCTCAGCCTGATGCCCGATAACGGCGCCTTCGCCGCCTGGTATCTCATCGTCGTGCGCATCCTGCAGGGCGTCGGCGGCGCCATGCTGATGGCGAACTCGACCGCAATCCTCACCGACGCCTTCCCGGCCGAGCAGCGCGGGCTTGCGCTCGGCATCAACACGATCGCGGCGATCGGCGGCTCGTTCATCGGCCTGCTGATCGGCGGACTGCTCGCCGACATCGACTGGCGGCTGGTGTTCTGGATCAACGTGCCGTTCGGCGTCGTCGGAACGGCCTGGGCCTACTGGAAGCTCAAGGACCGCGGCACGCCGCGCCATCGCCCGATCGACTGGGCCGGCAACCTGACCTTCGGCATCGGCCTCATTCTCATCCTCATCGGCATCACCGAGGGCATCCAGCCCTATGGCAGCCATGCGATGGCCTGGACCAGCCCGGAAGTGATAGCGCTGATCGGCGCCGGCCTCGTCCTGCTCATCGCCTTCGTCATCGTCGAGAGCCGCGTCGCCTTCCCGATGTTCGATCTGGCACTTTTCCGCATTCGCCCCTTCACCGCCGGCAATCTCGCCAGCCTCTTTGCCGCCATCGGCCGCGGCGGGCTGCAGTTCATGCTCATCATCTGGCTGCAGGGGATCTGGCTGCCGCTGCATGGCTATTCCTTCGAGGAGACACCGCTCTGGGCTGGCATCTTCATGCTGCCGCTGACACTCGGCTTCCTCGTCGCGACGCCGATCTCGGGCTGGCTGTCCGATCACCATGGCGCCCGGCCCTATGCCGTCGGCGGCATGCTGATCGGCGCCGCGAGCTTCGCCGCGCTGATGGAACTGCCGCCGGACTTTCCCTATCCGCTGTTCGCGTTCCTCCTGTTCCTCAACGGCCTCGGCTCCGGCCTCTTCATCGCGCCGAACTCGACCGCGATCATGAATTCCGTGCCCCCGGCCGAGCGCGGCCAGGCCGCGGGCATGCGGGCGACGACGCTGAATGCCGGGCAGGTGCTCTCGATCGGCATCTTCTTCAGCCTGATGATCGTCGGATTGACCGAGCAGCTGCCGGCCTCGATGGAAGCGGCGCTGATCGCGCAGCAGGTTCCCGAAGCCATCGCTCACCATGTCGCCTCGGCGCCGGCGGTGGCGAGCCTCTTCGCCGCGTTCCTCGGCTATAACCCGATGGGCGAGCTGCTGCCGCCCGGCCTCGTCGCGAGCCTCCCCAACGCGGCCGAGATCACCGGCAAGACCTTCTTCCCGCATCTCCTCGCGGGCCCGTTCATGCACGGCCTCGTCTTCGCGTTCTCCTTCTCGATGATCCTCAACCTGCTCGCGGCGATCGCCTCCTGGCTCGCCGGCGGCAAGTATGTCCATGAACATGCCGTGCCGCTGCATGTGGCGGGACATGTGCCGCGCCCGGCAGGGCCGGAACGACTACCAGCGGCGGAATAGGCCGGCCGCTTGCGCGATCCGCTCGTATGACATATCTTAAGACATGTCTTACGATATGGATCGTACAGTGACCGACCCTCTCTCCACCCCTGCCGCCGAGCCGCACGCCATTCGCCGCGTGCGCCACGAAACACGCCGCCGCAGCTTGACCGTTGCGAGCGCGACGGCGCTGACCCCGCGCATGAAGCGCGTTGTCCTTACCGGCGATCTCGAGGGCTTCGCCAGCCTTGGCGCCGACGATCACATCAAGCTGTTCTTCACCGACGCCAGCGGCGCCGCAGCGATGCGTGATTTCACGCCGCGCGCCTTCGACGCCGCGGCCGGAACGCTGACCATCGATTTCGCGCTGCACGAGGCCGGCCCAGCGACGAATTGGGCGTCTGCAGCTGCAATCGGCGACGGGCTCGAGATCGGCGGGCCGCGCGGCTCGGCTGTCGTTCCAGATGATTTCGACTGGTACTGGCTGATCGGCGACGAGACCGCGCTGCCGGCGATCGGCCGCTGGGTCGAGGGGCTACGGCCTCATGTCCCGGTCCTGACGGCGATAGCTGTTCAAGACAGCGGCGAACGCCAGCACTTCGAGACACGGGCAGCCTGGACGGCGCTGTGGGCCGAACGGGCGAAGGATGGCGCCGACGATGCCGCAACGCTGCAGCGCCTGCTCGACGCGCAGCCGCTGCCCCAAGGCGACGGCTTCGTCTTCATTGCGGCGGAATCTGCCGTCGCCCGCGCTCTTCGGGCCCGTCTCACCGAGCGCGGCCACCCGAAGGCCTATATCAAGGCCGCCGGCTACTGGAAGCGCGGCGAAGCCGACGCGCATGAGCGGATCGAGGATTGAGGCAGCGGCCCCAGGCTTTCACGAAGCGTTCCTTCAAGGCTTCTCGGCCGAAGAGCGCGGCGCCGGCTGAGCCGCACTATGAAGACCGTTGCCTCGACCAGCGCGCTCCCCGTTGGGGCTTTCCCGCGACATCGGGCAGCCTTCATGTTACCGCAGGCGGTGGCTGATGAAGGCATACGCGTTCTCCACCATCGGGCGGATCTGGAGATGATCTTTTCCATAATTTCCTGCAGCCTTTCGCCGAAAAGCCGCAGCAGGTCCATCGCGCGCCTAGCCGAGAAAATCCTGTCAGAGCGGGGACATGATGTGTCGTTCATCGACCTCATGGAGGTTCCGCTGCCGCCCTTCGACAACGACAGGATATTCGCTGACCCGAACTTCGCCTCTGTCCACAAGGCGATCGATGCCTCCGACGGCGTTGTCATCGCGTCACCGGTCTATAATTGGGGTCTCTCTGCCGTCGCGAAGAACCTGATCGAGTCGACGGGGTCGACCGGAGAGAACGGAAGGCGCGCAGCCTGGTTCGACAAGGTCGTGTCGTTCATCTGCACAGCCGGTCTGCCGCACAGCTACATGGCCTATGGCTCGCTGGCGCTGTCGTTGATGCTTGACTTCAAATGCGTGATCAACCCATACGCCGTCTACGCCAGCAATCGTGATTTCGGCGAGGATGGAGAACTCTGCGAGGCGCTGACCGCGCGACTTGAGAAGGCGCTGACCGTCAAGATCGCGCTTTCCGAAGCGTTGCAGCACCGAACCTATCGATCCGACTGGGAGATTTGAGGCGCTCGCGCGGATGTCCGCCAAGCGCGGCCAGCCGAAGCCCTTCATCAAGACCGCCGGCTACAAGCGCCCAGAAGCCGACGCCCATGAGCGGATCGAGCCTGCTACGGCGCTGCGAAACCCGCCTTCGCGCGGAGCATGACCGGCTCGGCCTCGATGAGGCGCAGCGCGCGCACCATCATCGCCGTCGCCGCCTTGTAGTCTAGGAAATGTGGTGTCAGCAGATGATCGTCATAGGCCTGCTGATCCGCATAGATCTCGAGCAGGCGGATATGGTTCGGCCTCTCCTTCAGGGCGACGGCCTGCAGGGCGACAACACCCGGTTCGACCGCCACGGAGGCCTCGATCTCCGCTGAAAGATGCAGTCTGTAGGCGTCGAGAAAAGCCGGCTCGATTTCCAGTTCGGCGATACGGACGAGCATCGCGCCGGCTCTCCTCACTCTGCGGTTCGCGTCAGCCCTTCAGCCAGGTGCCGTAATCGGCGACCAGCAGGTGGGTCGGGGCGACGTCTTCCTCGATCGCGGCGAAGCGGCCGATCGGCTCGGCGAAGACATTGTCGGTCAGGTCGTCATTGACGGTCGAGACTTCGCCGATCAGGACATCGGCGCCCTCGCCCCAGAAGGCGTGCCAGACGCCCGGCAGAAGTGTGACACTCTCGCCTGGATCGAGCTTCAGGATGCCGCCGGCCGGCAGGGTGCGCACGACGCCATCGGTCGGGACATGCACCTCGGCCTTGCGGTCGATATTGCCTTCGGCGTCGGGCATGAACAGTTCGAGCGTCAGCGTGCCGCCGCCGCGGTTGATGATGTCCTCGGCCTTCAGGTTGTGCCGGTGCATCGGCGACATCTGGTCCTGGCGCGAGATCATGATCTTCTCGGCATAGAGCATGCCACGGCCGGTCGCGAGGTCGGCCTGGTTGCCGTTGCGCACCGTGAACAGGAACAGGCCGAGCTCGTCGAACTTTTCCTTGCCGTAGTCTGTGATGTCCCAGCCGAGCCGCGCGTCGATGATGCCCTTGGCCTTCGCCTGGTTCGCCTTGAACTCGTCGGGAGTCCAGTAGGCGAAGGGCGGCAGCACGAATCCGAACGAGCGGATGAACTCGTCCGCTTCCTGCATGATCTCGTTGACACGCGAGCGCTTCATTCGATTGTCTCCTCCGCGGCTCCCCGGCCCTCGTCGCCGGCGGCGCGACTTAAGCGCAAAGGCGGGTCGAGGTGAAGGCCGAATCCGTCACGCGGGGAAGATTCGCCACCGCTCGGGCCTGAAGGCGACGAGCCCGCCGATCGGCCTTTCAACATCGAGCTCGACATCGATTTCGGCGCGGAGCTGGCGCGGCCCGACCTGCAGCTCGAGCCGGCGGCGGGCGCCGTGGCGGCGCTCGGCGAGGATGCGGCCGCGGATCGCAGGCGCGTCGTCGGTGACGAGGGTTACGTCATGCGGCCGGAAGCCGAGCGTCGCCTCGCGCCTGCCGACCTCGCCGAAGGCAAGGCCCGTGGGCTCGCCGTCGAGCAGCACGGCGCCCTCGGCGATTTCCACCGGAAGCAGCGAGGATTCGCCGATGAACGAGAACACGAACGGGCTCGCCGGCCGGTCATAGATGTCGTCGGCCGAGCCGACCTGCTCGATGCGGCCCTTCGACATCACGACGATGCGGTCGGCGAGTTCCAGCGCCTCTTCCTGGTCGTGAGTGACGAAGAAGGTCGTATGGCCGGTGCGGTCGTGGATTTCGCGCAGCCAGCGGCGGAGGTCGCGCCGCACCTGCGCGTCGAGCGCGCCGAACGGCTCGTCGAGCAACAGCAGCCGCGGCTCGATCGCGAGCGCGCGGGCGAGCGCCACGCGCTGGCGCTGGCCGCCCGAGAGCTGCGCTGGATAACGCTTGGCGAGCCCCGGCAACTGAACCAGATCGAGCAGATGCAGCACGCGGCGACGAATCTCGTCTGCCGGCGGCCTGTCGCGGCGCGGACGCACGGTGAGGCCGAAGGCGATGTTGTCGAACACCGTCATATGGCGGAACAGCGCATAATGCTGGAACACGAAGCCGATATTGCGGTCCTGAACCGGCAGGCCGAGCGCATCCTCGCCGCCGAACAGGACCCGGCCGGATGAGGGCGCCTCGAGACCGGCGAGAATGCGGAGCAGCGTCGTCTTGCCCGAGCCGGACGGCCCGAGCAGCGCTACCAGTTCGCCGGCGCGGACATCGAGCGACACGCCATGAAGCGCCGGCGAATCGCCGAAGTCCTTGGCGACGCTCTCGATCGTCACGTCGACCGGCGCACCGAGCGCGATCGACTTTTCCTGCTCGACTTCTGTCATCGCGTTCATGGATATCACCTCAGTGGCGGCGCGTGGCGGCGATCTCTTCGGCATAGCGCCACTCCAGGATCGTCTTGATGATGAGCGTCGCGAGCGCGAGCAGGGCGAGCAGCGAGGCGACGCCGAACGCCGCCTGGTAGCTGTATTCGTTGTAGAGGATCTCGACCTGCAGCGGCATCGTGTTGGTCTTGCCGCGGATATGACCCGAGACGACCGAGACGGCGCCAAATTCACCCATGGCGCGCGCGTTGCAGAGCAGCACGCCATAGAGCAGCGCCCATTTGACGTTGGGCAAGGTCACGCGGAAGAACACCCGCCAGCCGCTGGCGCCGAGCGACAGCGCGGCCTCCTCGTCCTGCGTTCCCTGCGCCTGCATGATCGGGATCAGCTCGCGGGCGATGAACGGGAAGGTGACGAAGATCGTCGCCAGAACGATACCGGGCACCGCAAAGATGATCTGCACGCCATGGCTCTGCAGGAACGGCCCGAGATATCCGTGGGCGCCGAACAGGAGCACATAGATGAGGCCCGACGTCACAGGCGAGACCGAGAAGGGCAGGTCGATCAGCGTGATCAGGAAGCTCTTGCCCTTGAACTCGTATTTGGCGATGGCCCAGGACGCGGCGAGGCCGAAGAGGAGATTGGCCGGCACCGAGATGGCTGCGACGATCACCGTCAACCGGATCGCGGCGAGCGTGTCGCGCTCGCTCACGGCCTTCAGGAACACGCCCAACCCCGAGCGGAACGCCTCGTAAAATACGCTCACGAGCGGCAATACGAGGAAGATGCCGAGAAAGGCGAGCGCAACCAGCGTCAGCAGGATGCGGACGAGGCGCCGTTCGGTGGCGGCCGGAACGAAGCGGCCCGGCGCCGCGGCAGTGTCAGCCATGCGACAGCCTCCGGCGGCTCCAGGCCTGCAACAGGTTGATGGCGAAGAGCAGCACGAAGGAGAGCGCCAGCATGATGCTCGCCACCGCCGTCGCGGCCGCATAATTGAACTCGGTCAGCCGGATCACGATCAGGAGCGGTGCGATCTCCGAGACATAGGGGATGTTGCCGGCGATGAAGATGACCGAGCCATATTCGCCGACCGCGCGGGCGAAGGCGAGCGCGAAGCCAGTGAGCAGCGCCGGAACGAGGGTCGGCAACACGACGCGGCGAATGGTGACGAACCGGCGGGCGCCGAGCGTCGCGGCCATCTCCTCGACCTCGCGGTCCATGTCCTCCAGCACCGGCTGCACCGTGCGCACCACGAAGGGCAGGCCGATGAAGACCAGCGCGATGAAGACGCCGACAGGCGTATAGGCGATCTTGAGCCCGAGCGCGGCGGCATATTGCCCGATCCATCCGTTCGGCGCGTAGATCGCTGTCAGCGAGATGCCGGCAACGGCCGTCGGCAGGGCGAAGGGCAGATCCACGATGGCATCTACGATCTTGCGGCCCGGAAAATCATAGCGCACCAGCACCCAGGCGACGACGAGCCCGAACACCGTATTGACCACCGCCGCGACCGCCGAGGCGCCGAAGGAAAGCCGAAGCGCCGCCAGCGTGCGCGGGTCGGTGGCGATCGCGAAGAAGGCCGGCCAGCCGAGACCGGCCGTGCGCAGCACCAGGCCGCCGAGCGGGATCAGCACGACGAGCGAGAGATAGGCCAACGTGAAACCGAGCGCCAACCCGAAGCCCGGGATGACGCTCGGCTTGCGCCAGGCGGATGCGGCCAGTGCGGTCATGAAGCTGTTCGGTTCGTCCTATTGGCCGGGCTTGTAGATCTGGTCGAACACGCCGCCATCCGCGAAATGCGCCGGCTGCACCTTGGACCAGCCGCCGAACTGCGGATCATCGATCGTCACCAGCGTCAGCGGCGGGAAGCGCTTCAGGTCCGCCGGATCGACGGCCTCGGGCTTGGCCGGACGATAGTAGTTCTTGGCGATGATCTTCTGCGCGGCATCGCTGTAGAGATATTCGAGATAGGCCTCGGCGACCTTGGTGGTGCCCTTGGCGTCCGTGTTGCCCTTCACCAGCGCCACCGGCGGCTCGGCCTTGATGGAGAGCGAGGGCGTCACGATCTCGAACTGGTCAGGGCCGAGTTCGTTGATCGCGAGGAACGCCTCGTTCTCCCAGGCGAGCAGGACATCGCCGATGCCGCGCTGGGCGAAGGTCGTCGTCGAACCGCGAGCGCCCGAATCGAGCACGGGAACATTCTTGTAGAGCTTGCCGACAAACTCGCGCGTCTTGGCCTCGTCGCCGCCAAACTTCTGGTTGGCATAGGCCCAGGCCGCAAGATAGTTCCAGCGCGCACCGCCCGAGGTCTTCGGGTTCGGCGTGATTACCTGGATGCCGTCCTTGACCAGATCGTCCCAGTCCTTGATCCCCTTGGGATTGCCCTTGCGGACGAGGAACACGATGGTCGAGGTATAGGGGGTCGCATTGCCGGGCAGCTTGGTCGCCCAATCGGCCGGAACCTTGCCACTCTTCTTAACGATCGCGTCGATGTCGGCGGCGAGAGCCAGCGTGACGACATCGGCATCGAGGCCGTCGATCACGGCGCGCGCCTGGGCGCCGGAGCCGCCATGCGACTGCTCGATCGTCACGGTCTCGCCGGTCTTTTCCTTCCAGTAGGCGGCGAACGCCTCGTCATAGGCCTTGTAGAGCTCGCGCGTCGGATCGTAGCTGACATTGAGCAGCGACACGTCGGCGAAGGCCGGCGACAGTCCGCCTGGCAAGGTGGTGGCAATGCCAAGGGTCGCTGCAGCAAGGCCGGCGGCCACGGCCAACCGCCGCGCACGCTTCATCAAGACTGTCCGGAACGGCACCATCGAATGGCTCCCTCAATCGAAGATGTTCTATCTCGACATAGGAAGTCGACAATTTCAAACCACAGAGCCGCCAACTGAGCCGGGGTGTTTAGAATATCATTCCTGGAATTCGGCATCCCGAGAAATCGCCTCGGAATCGGCGAGGCCCTCGCCCTCGCCGGCCAGCGCATCGGCAAGCGTCGTGGCGTCGAACAGCACCAGTTGAGCCGCGTAGGGCGCGGCGAACATGCGACGGACGCCGCAGCTCGCCTCGTCGGGGCAGTCCGCGCAAGGCTGGTAGGCTGTACGGGAGATGCAGGAGAGCGGCGCGATCGGCCCGTCGATGGCGCGGAGCACCTGGCCGATGGTGATCTCCGTCGGCAGCTTGATCAGGGCATAGCCGCCGGCTCGGCCCCGCCGGCTCGCGATCATGCCGCGATGCTTGAGGTCGAGCAGGATGTGCTCGAGGAACTTCCGCGGCACGCCGGCCTCGCGCGCGATGTCGTCGATCTGGATCGTTTCGCCCTTGGGCTGGCGCGCCAGATGGATCAGAGCCTTGAACGCGTATTTGGCCTTTTGCGAGATCATGCGTCGTCCGGCGGGGATTGGCTGCGGGGCTCGATAGCGTCCGTCTTAGCGGATAGCGCGCAGCTTGGGAACGCGCGGCTTCGGGGATGTGGCTGCTGTCGGACGCACATCGGCCGCAGCAGCGGCGGCTTTGTGCGGCGTCGGAAATCGGCTACAGCCCACTCATCATGAAGCTGCTCGTCACCGGCGCGGCCGGATTTATCGGATATCACGTCGCCTCGGCGCTCATCACCCGCGGCGACACCGTCATCGGCGTCGACAATCTCAACGCCTATTACGACCCGGCCCTCAAACGGGCACGGCTCGAGCGCCTCGCGGCCGGCCGAGGCTTCAGCTTCGTCGAGGCGAGCGTCTCCGACATGGGCGCCATGGAGCGCCTCGCGACCACCCATGCCGATATCGACGTCGTCGTCCATCTCGCCGCCCAGGCCGGCGTCGGCTATTCACTCGAGAACCCGCTCGCCTATACGGATGCCAACGTCACTGGACAGGTGGTGATTTTCGAGGCGGCGCGGCGGCTGCCGAAGCTTCGCCATGTCGTCTATGCCTCGTCCTCGTCCGTCTATGGCCTCAACGAGGACGTGCCGTTCCGCGAAACCGACCGGGTCGACCGGCCGAGTTCGCTCTATGCCGCGACCAAGCGCGCCGGCGAACTGATCGCCCACACCTATGCCCATCTGCACGGCATCGCCTCGACGGGGCTGCGCTTCTTTACCGTCTACGGCCCGTTCGGACGGCCGGACATGGCGCCGTGGCTGTTCACCAGCGCGATTCTCGAGGGACGCCCGATCACGCTCTACAACGGCGGCGCGATGAAGCGCGACTTCACCTATATCGACGACATCGTGGGAGGCACGCTCGGGGCCATCGACCTCCGGCCTTCGTCCGTCGAAGCGCGGCTCTTCAATCTCGGCAACCATCGCCCGGTGCCGCTCGAGGAATTCATCGCGGCGATCGAGAAGGCGACAGGCCGGACGGCCGAGATCCTGCTCGGCCCTCCCCGCCTTACCGACGTGGTCGAGACCTTCGCCGACATCACGGCGAGCGCGGCGGCCTTCGGTTTCCAGCCGACGATCGACATCGAAACAGGCATGGCCCGCTTCGTCGACTGGTATCGCGGCTATAACGGCATCCCGGCCTGAACGGTTGACGGCGCCGGGCTCGCACCCGATCATCGGCGCAACATCACGACGGCCGGCGGTCAGCCGGCACGAAACCCCGGGGGGGAAACACATGCTGCGCGGCATCGATCCGATCATCGGACCGGACCTTCTGTTCACGCTTCGCGCGATGGGCCATGGCGACGAGATCACCGTGGTCGACGCCAATTTTCCGGCGCTCGCCATGGCGAAGCGGCTCATCCGGCTCGACGGCCACGATGCGGTCCGCGTCACAGACGCGATCCTGTCGCTGATGCCGCTCGACCGGTTCGCGCCGGACGAGACCGCGATCCGCATGGAAGTGGTCGGCGATCCCGAAGCGGAGCCGGCCGTCTGCACGCTGTTCCAGAACGTCATCGACCATCGCGACCCCGGCTACCGGCTGGCGAAACTCGAACGCTTCGCCTTCTACGAGCGCGCCAAGCAGAGCTTCGCGATCGTCGCCACAGGCGAGCGGCGCCTTTACGGCAACGTGATCCTCAAGAAGGGCGTCATCGACCCCTGAGGTCCCGGATCGGATCGGAGCGCAGGCTTCGGCGCTGCGCCCAAGGCTCGGGTCAGCCCTTGTCTTCGGCCAGCATGTAGGCGACCAGCGCATTGGCATGGCCATGGCCCATGCCATGGTCTGCCTTCAACATCGCGACCAGGTCCATGTGCTTCGCCGGAAGGTGTGTGCGTAGCAGCGCCTGCCATTCGGCGATGGGCCGGCCATACTTCTTCTCGATCGAGGGGAAATAGGATGCGGGCCCCTTGATGGGTTCATCGGCCATGGAAGCGCGTCCTCCAGCTTGCATGCGATGAAGCAAACATCAGCCGTTCAGCCGCGGTCCGCAAGGGCGGCAGGCGAGAGCCGCACCGGCGTCGGCTCGTCGCTTGTTTAGTTCGCCGAAGCGGGATTGGGCAGCGTGATCGCGGTACAGGTCATCGCCATGCCGCGCAGGCGCTCGTTGTCGGCCGCGGTCAGCGTTCCCTTCATCATCGGCTGCATCAGTCCGGCCTCGTCCAGATCGTCGAAGACGCAGCGGCAATAGGCGTGACAGCCGACATCGCCTCCGCGCTGCGCGATGCAGCGATCGGCGCAATCGGCCCGGGCGCCGTCGATGGCGGCGTTCGGCATCAGCACCGCGGCCAGCCCGAACAACAGGCCGTACAGGACCGGCTGGTGGATCAGGTAGACGGCCAGGCTGTGACGGCCGCCAAAGGCGAGAAGCCGTGCCAGCCGGTTCTGCGGCTGCCAGCGCGCGAGGCGCAGATCGAGGCCGCTGGCCACCGCGAATTTCGCTGCGGCGACGCCGGCGAGGACAACCCCCGTCCAAGGGAAGACCGGCACATAGTCGAACGAGGTCTGCACAACCGGAGCGAGGCCGACCCACCAGAACCAAGGCGCCGCGAAGATCTCGCTGCTGACAAAATTCGGCAGCGCGATGACGAACGCCGCGACGAGCGCCGTCACGAGCGGCGGCAGGCGCAGGAAGGGCAGCGCAATGATGCTGGCGAGCGCGATCTGGTGCAGGATGCCGAAATAGACCCAGCCCTGCGGCATGACGAAATAGGTCGCGACCGAAACCAGCGCGGCGCCGGCGAGGATCGTGCCGAGCCGGCGGAGATAGGGCACCGTGCGGAAGCCGTTTCGCGTCGCCAGAACAAGGCTCACGCCGGCGAGGAACAGGAAGCTCCCGGCGATCAGATGGGCATAGAGACGCCAAGGCAGCGAACCGCTCGGATCGAAGCGGACGAGACGGAGATAGGCGACATCCCAGGCGCCGTGATAGGTCATCATGGCGACCAGCGCGAGGCCGCGCCAGACGTCGATCAGGGCAATGCGCCGCGGCAACACTGCCTCATTCATGTGCATGCTTCACCAATTGGCAGTTCCCAAGCCGCGCCGGCGCCCATATTCTTGTCCCGTCGATCAAGATCAGCCCGGACCCATCCATGCCTGCCATTCCCATCATCGATCTTGCCGATCCGCGCGGCAAGCAAACCGTCGCCGCGGCGATCGGCCAGACCTGCCGCGAGACCGGCTTCTTCCTGGTGACCGGGCATGGCGCCGACAGCGAGGCCGTCGAAGCGGGCTGGCGGGCGGCGCGCGCCTTCTTCGACCGGCCGCTCGACGAGAAGCTCTCGGCGGCGATGCCTTATCCCGGCTATCCCTATGGCTACAGCCCCGTCAAGGGCGAGACGCTGGCCGCTTCGCTCGGCGCCGCGAAGCCGGCCGACCTCAAGGAAACCTTCTCTTTCGGCCCTTCCGCCTTCCGACGGCTCGACCACAAGCCGGCCGACGATGCCGAAGCCTTCGTCTTTTCCGCCAATCCCTGGCCGTTCGAGGGCGACACGTTCCGCCGCGCGACGATGGACTATTACCGCGCCATGTCCGAGCTCGCGGGCCGGATCATGCGGCTCTTCGCGCTCGCGCTCGATCTCGACGAGACCTATTTCGATCGCTTCATCGACAAGGAAGCGAGCGCCCTGCGCCTCCTCAACTATCCCGAAGTCGACGAGCCGCCAGCCGAGGGCCAGCTTCGCGCCGGTGCGCATTCCGACTATGGCTCGCTGACCATCCTGCGCCAGGAGGATTCGCCCGGCGGCCTCGAGGTGATGGGGCTGGACGGAGCCTGGATCAAGGTGCCGGCCATCGAGGGCAGCTTCGTCATCAATATCGGCGATCTGATGCAGCGCTGGACGAACGACCGCTGGAAGTCGACATTGCACCGCGTCGCCGTTCCGCCGCCCTCGCCGGGCCGTCCGACACGGCGGCAGTCGATCGCCTTCTTCCACCAGCCGAACTGGGATGCTTCGATCGCCTGCATCGAAACCTGCCTTGCGTCGGGGGAGAGTCCGCAATATCCGCCCATCGGCTCGGGCGAATATCTTGCCGCCAAGTTCCGCTCGACCGTCGTGAAGACATGAACCGCTTCCCATGGCCGTCGCAAAGCGCCGCGCATGTCTTGGCGCAATTGTTGCGTCAGCGTGTATCGTCCGGCGATGATCGCCGCCGTCCAACAGAGTTCCCCTGACCGATGTCAATCCTCGCCGCGCTTCGCCACGTCACCAGCTACAGCTACGACAAGCCGGTCGCGCTCGGCCCGCAGGTCATCCGCCTGCGGCCGGCGCCGCATTGCCGCACCAAGGTGCCGAGCTATTCGCTCACGGTGAAGCCCGACAACCATTTCGTGAACTGGCAGCAGGACCCACATGGCAACTGGCAGGCGCGCTTCGTCTTTCCGGAAAAGACGACCGAGTTCTCGATCGCCATCGATCTGATCGCCGAGCTCGAGGTCTACAACCCGTTCGATTTCTTCGTCGAGCCCTATGCCGAGCGGTTCCCCTTCACCTATGAGGCTGAACTCGCCGAGGAGCTCGCGGCCTATCTGAAGCCGGAGCCGGCCGGCCCGCTGCTGCAGGCCTTCGTCGACAGCATTCCGCGCCAGGAGACCCAGATCGTCGATTTCCTGGTCGGACTCAACCAGCGCCTCCAGGGCGACATCCGCTACCTGATCCGCATGGAGCCCGGCGTGCAGACGCCGGAGGAGACGCTTGGCAACGCTTCCGGCTCGTGTCGCGACTCAGGCTGGCTGCTGGTGCAGGCGCTGCGCCATCTCGGCCTCGCCGCGCGCTTTGTCTCCGGCTATCTGATCCAGCTGAAGCCTGATGTCCCCGCGCTCGATGGCCCATCCGGCACCGAAGTCGACTTCACCGACCTCCATGCCTGGGCCGAGGTCTATATCCCCGGCGCCGGCTGGGTCGGCATGGACCCGACCTCCGGCCTCTTCACCGGCGAGGGTCACCTGCCGCTGTCGGCGACGCCGCATTATCGCTCGGCCGCGCCGATCAGCGGCTCGTTCGTCGCGGATCCCGGCACCCATACCGAATTCGCCTTCGAGATGCGGATCGACCGCATCGCCGAGCAGCCGCGCGTGACGCTGCCCTTCTCCGATGAAAGCTGGGCCGCACTCGACGCGCTCGGCCACCAGGTCGACGCCGATCTCAAGGCGAACGACGTCCGCCTCACCATGGGCGGCGAGCCGACCTTCGTCTCGATCGACGATTACCAGGCGGCCGAATGGAACACCGCCGCCGTGGGGCCGACCAAGCGGCAGCGCGCGGACGACCTGATCCGCCGCCTGCGCGAGCGCTTCGCGCCCGGCGGCTTCCTGCATTATGGCCAGGGCAAGTGGTATCCCGGCGAAAGCCTGCCGCGCTGGACCTTCGCGCTCTACTGGCGCAAGGACGGCAAGCCGATCTGGCAGGACCCGAGCCTGATCGCGACCGAAAGCCGGCCGGAACGCTCCGGTGCCGAAGATGCGAAGCTGCTGCTCGAAAATCTGTCGGAGCGGCTCGGCATTCCCCCGAGCTTCGTCATCCCCGCCTATGAGGACCCGGCGCACTGGATCCTCAAGGAAGCCGAGCTGCCCGAAAACGTGACGACGGCGGACTCGAAGCTCGACGATGCCGAGGCGCGTGCCCGCATCGCCCGCGTGTTCGAGCGCGGCCTGTCGAGCCCGTCCGGCTATGTGCTGCCGGTGCAGCGCTGGCAGTCGCAGGCGCGGCCGCGCCGCCGCTGGGCGTCGGAACGGTGGCCGCTGCGTCGCGGGCGGATCTTCCTCGTCCCCGGCGACAGCCCGGTCGGCTTCCGCCTGCCGCTGTCCTCGCTACCTTATGTGCCGGCTTCGTCCTATCCGTTCATCATCCAGGCCGATCCCGGCTCGATCAACGTGCCCCTCCCCGATCCCGAGGAAATCGCGGCGCAGCTGTCGCAGCCGGGCCGCGAGCGCGATCCGGAACGCGCCGAGCAGATCGAGCAGTATTTCACCGGCACCGGCGCCGTCCGCACCGCGATCAGCATCGAGCCGCGCGATGGCCGGCTGTGCGTGTTCATGCCGCCGACCGAGCGGCTCGAGGATTATCTCGAGTTGATCGCCTCGATCGAGGCGACAGCGCGCGATCTCGACCTCCCGGTGCATGTCGAGGGCTATCCGCCGCCGATCGACCCGCGCCTCAACGTGATCAAGGTGACTCCCGATCCCGGCGTCATCGAGGTCAACATCCATCCGTCCGCCGACTGGACGCAATGCGTCGCCACCACGCGCGATCTCTATGAGGATGCGCGCCAGGCCCGGCTCGGCACAGAGAAGTTCATGACCGACGGCCGCCACACCGGCACCGGCGGCGGCAACCATGTCGTGGTCGGCGGTGCCCATCCGGCCGACAGCCCGTTCCTGCGCCGGCCCGACCTCCTGAAGAGCCTCGTCACCTACTGGCAGCGCCATCCCTCGCTGTCCTACCTGTTCTCGGGCCTGTTCATCGGCCCGACGAGCCAGGCGCCGCGCATCGACGAGGCGCGCAACGACGCGCTCTACGAACTCGAAATTGCCATGTCCAAAGTGTCGCCACCCGGCTGGGGCGCGCCGCCGCCGCCCTGGCTGGTCGACCGGCTGTTCCGCAACCTGCTGGTCGACGTCACCGGCAACACCCATCGTGCCGAGATCTGCATCGACAAGCTCTATTCGCCCGACGGCCCGACCGGGCGGCTCGGGCTCGTCGAGTTCCGCTCGTTCGAGATGCCGCCAGATTACCGGATGAGCCTTGCACAGCAATTGCTGCTCAGGGCGCTGATCTCCTGGTTCTGGAAGCAGCCGCAGCAGGGCTCGCTGGTGCGCTGGGGCACGCAGCTGCATGACCGCTTCATGCTGCCGCATTTCGTCTGGGCCGATTTCCTCGACGTGCTCGGCGACCTCGGCAATGCCGGCTATGCCTTCGATCCGGTCTGGTTCGAAGCGCAACGCGAATTCCGTTTCCCGTTCTCCGGCGTCGTCGAGCAGCAGGGCGTCCGGATCGAGCTGCGCCAGGCATTGGAGCCCTGGCATGTCCTCGGCGAGGAGGGCGCGATCGGCGGCACGGTGCGCTATGTCGACAGTTCGGTCGAGCGGCTGCAGGTCAAGGCCGATGGGCTCGATCCACGCCGGCACATCATCGCCTGCAACGGTCGCCGGCTGCCGATGACCTCGGCCGGCACGGCGGGCTCGTTCGTCGCCGGCGTGCGCTTCAAGGCGTGGCAACCGGCCTCGGGGCTGCATCCGACGATCCCGGTGCACGCGCCGCTGGTGTTCGACCTCGTCGACAGCTGGTCGGGCCGCTCGCTCGGCGGCTGCGTCTACCACGTCGCCCATCCGGGCGGGCGCAACTACGACACCTTCCCGATCAACTCCTACGAGGCGGAGGCACGACGCCTGGCCCGCTTCGAGGCGATCGGCCATACCGGCGGCGCGTTCCTGCCGCCGGTCGAGCCTGTTCCGACTGAATTCCCGATGACGCTCGACCTCCGCCGCCCGGCGGGACTCTGAGGCGGAGATGCCGCGCCGGGAAACCACACGGAAGAACCGCGCCGTCGCCGAACGGGCGCAGCGCCTGGTGCGGCACTACAAGCCGCTGCCGGGCGTTGCCGACGAACTGGTCGGTCGCGACGGGCGCATCCGGCCGCATTGGCAGCGGTTCGTCGACACGATGGCCGAGCTCGGCAATCGCGAGGTGGCGCATCGGTTTTCGCTGGCGGACCGGCACCTCGCCGAATCCGGCGTGGTGCTGCGCGTCTATGGCGCGGAGAACGGCGACGAGCGGCCGTGGCCGCTGTCGCACGTGCCCTTCCTCATCGAGGCTGAGGAGTGGAAGCATCTCGAAGCCGGCCTGATCCAGCGGGCGAAGCTGCTCGATGCGGTGCTCGGCGATGCCTATGGCGAAGGCAAGCTCGCCGCCGACGGTGCACTGCCCGCAGCCATCCTCGCCGGCAGCCCTGAATTCCTGCGGCCGCTGGTCGGCTCGCCGCCGGTCGGCGGCCATCACCTGCGTCTCTACGCCGTCGATGTCGGCCGTGGGCCCGACGGCGACTGGTGGGTTATCTCCGACCGGACGCAGGCACCCTCCGGCGCCGGCTACGCGCTCGAAAACCGCATCGCGCTGTCGCAGGCGCTCCCGGACATCTACCGCTCGTTCAAGGTCGAGCGTCTCGCCGGCTTCTTCCAGGAGTTCCGCGCCGGCCTCAACGGGCTCAACCGGCACGAGGAGACCCGCGTCGCGCTGCTGACGCCCGGTCCGCTCAACGAGACCTATTTCGAGCACGCCTATCTCGCGCGTTATCTCGGCTTCGTGCTGGTCGAGGGCGAGGACCTGACCGTCCGCGACGACACGGTCTATATGCGGACCATCTCGGGGCTGAAGCGCGCCGACGTGCTGCTGCGCCGGCTCGATTCCGATTTCGCCGATCCGCTCGAGCTCAATCCGGCCTCGCGGCTCGGCGTGCCGGGCCTCGCCGGTGCGGTCCGCCACCGCAATGTCGCGATCGCCAATGCGCTCGGCTCGGGCGTCGCCGAGGCGCGGGCGATGATGGGCTTCCTGCCCGGCCTTGCCGCGCGAATCCTCGGTGAGAAGCTGATCCTGCCGAATGTCGCGACCTGGTGGTGCGGCCAGACGCTGGAGCGCGACCATGTCGTCGAAGCGTTCGACAAGCTCGTGATCGCCCCGGCGCTCGGCGCGACACTGCCGGGCATCCTGGCGCGCGGACCGGTGCTCGGCGCCAATCTCTCGGCCGAGGAGAAGACGCGGCTGATCGATGCGATCGGGCGCCGCGGCCAGGACTATGTCGGGCAGGAAGCCGTGAAGCTCTCGACGACGCCGGTCTGGCGCGGCGAGGGCGACGAAGCCCGGCTGGAGCCGCGGCCCTCGATCCTGCGCCTTTATGTCGCGCGCACGACCGACGGCTGGAAGGTGATGCCGGGTGGCTTCTGCCGCATCTCCGATCGCGCCGACGCGCGTGCCGTGACGCTGCAGCAGGGCGGCGCCTCGGCCGACGTCTGGGTGCTGTCGGACCGGCCGGTCGCCGAGACGACGCTGCTCGCCTCGCCCGACAAGGTCGCGCTCCGCCGCGCCACCTCGACACTGCCGAGCCGGGCGGCTGAAAACCTCTTCTGGCTCGGCCGCTATGTCGAGCGCACCGAACAGGCGCTGCGCCTCGTGCGGGCCATCGCCGGACGGCTCGTCGATGCCGAGGGCAATGGCGGCGCGGTCGCGCGGCTGGTCGAAGCCCTGATCGCGGCCGGAGCCGGCGGCTCGCTGCACGGCCCGGTGCAGCCGGCACGGCTGGCCCTCGCCGCCCTCACCGATCGCAAGACCTTCAACACCGTTCCGCGTCTTGCCGAGGCCTCTCGCCGTGCCGCCTCCGTGATCCGCGACCGGTTGTCGCCCGATGCCTGGCGCGCCGTCGCCGACCTCGAAATCCTGCTCAACCGGCCGCTCGCAGCCCATACCGGCAGCGACCTGCACGAGCGGGCGAGCGAAGCACTCCGTATCGTCGCGGCCTTTTCCGGCCTCGCTCAGGAAAACATGGTGCGCCACAATGGCTGGCGCTTCCTCGAGATCGGTCGCCGCATCGATCGCGGCCTCGGCATCGCGCGGGCGGCGCGCCATTGCGGCTTCGGCAATGCCGCGGCCGAGCTCGATGCGCTGCTCGAAATCGCCGATAGCCAGATCACCTACCGCATCCGCTATGTCATGCAGGCGGCGCGGGTGCCGGCCGTCGATCTCGTGCTGCTCGACGGCGGCAATCCGCGCTCGCTCGCCTTCCAGGCCGATCGAATCCGGCAGTCGCTGGCCAATCTGCCCGGCCACGCCCCCGCCGGGATCCTCGCTCCGGCCGACCGCCTCGCCTCGCGCCTCGCCTCCGAACTCGAGACCGCGGATGCCGCCACCCTCGATACCGACACGATCATCGGCTACGAGCAGAGCCTCATGCGCATCTCGGACGAGATGGCGCTCGCCTATTTCACCCATCGGCGGCCTGCGCAGCCGTTCGAGGGCGGAGACTGACACGTGCTCTATGACATCCGCCAGGTGACGGACTATCGCTACGGGTCGCCGGTGCCGTTCGCGCGCCAGGTGCTCAGGCTGCTCCCCGTGGAGCGGCCGGGCCAGCGCGTCATCGCCGCCGATCTCACCATCCGCCCGGCGCCGACCGAGCGCACCGACAGCCTCGATTTCTTCGGCAACCGGATAACGACGGTCGCCTTCGCCTTCCCGCACAGCGAATTGCGGCTGGAGACACGGGCCCGCGTCCTCGTCGAGAAGCCGGCCGCCGACGTCACGCAGAAGACGCCGCCCTTCGAGCAGATCCGCCGCAACGCTGTCGCCGAGACGGATCTCGGGCCGAAGTCGCCAGTGCATTTCCTGTTTCCGAGCCGGCTCATCGCCATGGACGAGACAATCGCCGCCTATGTCCAGAAGAGCTTTCCGCCCGGACGGCCCATTCTCGAAGGCGCCTTTGAGCTGACAAAGCGCATCAAGGCCGACTTCAAGTATGATCCGGAGGCGACCGACGTCACCACGCTGCCGGCAGATGCCTTCGCCAAGCGCGCCGGCGTCTGCCAGGACTTCGCCCATGTGATGATCGCCGGGCTGCGGACGATCGGCCTTCCCGCCGCCTATGTCAGCGGATTCCTGCGCACCGAGCCTCCGCCTGGCAAGCCGCGCCTCGAAGGCGCCGACGCGACCCATGCCTGGGTCGCGGTCTGGTGCGGCCGCGAGGCGGGCTGGATCGGACTCGACCCAACCAATGGCGTCGCCGCAGCCGAGGACCATGTCGTCCTCGCCATCGGCCGCGACTATTCCGACGCGGCGCCGGCCGACGGCATCATCATCATCTCCGGTGATCATTCGATCGACGTCGCCGTCGACGTCATTCCGGTCGGCCCGTGAGCCCGGCTCTGCGGCCTCGCCGGGTGCGGCGAGGCGACAGGCTGGTATTTCGCGCCCGCACACGGTATCAGGACGGCAGCAATTGCTTCGCTATCCGGCCTGCCGGACTGGTTCGATGGCAGCGCCCGCGGCAGAACAGCGCCGCACCGATGCTGCCGCCGGCGCCAGCCCTCCAGCCCGCGAGAACATAGGACCACTGACCGTCATGTCATCCACGTTCGACATCGTTGCCGATGTGATCTCCGAGACGAGCGAAATCCCGCGCGAGAAGATCACGCCGGAAATGCACGCCATCGACGACCTCGGGATCGACAGCCTCGACTTCCTCGACATCGTCTTCGCGCTCGACAAGAAATTCGGCATCAAGATCCCGCTCGAGCAGTGGACGCAGGAAGTGAATGCGGGCAAGGCCTCGGTCGAGGAGTACTTCCTCCTGAAGAACCTCTGCGCCCATATCGACGAACTGATCGCCAAGAAGAACGCCTGACGGCGACATGCGCCTCGAATATTTCCAGATGATCGACAGCGTCGTCGCCTTCGACGGCACTGCCGGCACGTTGCATGCCCGAGCCTTCGTTCCCGAGACCAGCCCGGTCTTCGAAGGCCATTTCCCGGGCTATCCGATCATGCCCGGCGTGCTCTTGATCGAGACGATGGCACAGGCATCGGGTTTCCTGATCCTCGGCCTCAACGGTCTCTCGCGCATGCCCTTCTTCATGGGCGTGAAGAAGGCGAAGTTCCGCAAGTTCGTCCAGCCGGGCGCTGTGCTCGATGTTTATGCGAGCCTCGTGCATGAGGGCTCCGGCTTCACGGTGACCGAGGCGCGGATCGAGCAGGATGGGCCGGTCTGCGATGCCGAGCTGACGCTCCGAATCATGGACTTCCCGGCACCCGAGCTCCGCGGCGACATCGTCAAGCGCGCCGATGCGATCGGCCTCGCCTATCTGCCCGCCCCCGAAAGCAGCGCGGAAACCCCATGAGCGCCCCGAACGACGTCCTCGTTACCGGCATCGGCCTCGTCTCCTCGCTCGGCGAGGGGCTCGACGCGCATTGGCAGGTCATGGCGGAGACCGGCACGCGGCCGCATCCGGCCGAGACCGAGAAGTTCAAGCCGTTCCCCGTCCTGCCGATGGTGCCACTCGAACTCGACAAGCAGATCCCGCGCCGCGCCGACATTCGCCAGATGGAGACATGGCAGCGGCTCGGCACCTATGCCGCCGGCCTCGCGCTTGATGATGCCGGCCTGACAGGCGACGCCGAACGGCTGGCGCGGATGGACATGGTCGTCGCGGCCGGAGGCGGAGAGCGCGATCTCGACGTCGACGGCCAGATTCTTGCCGGGCTCGAGACCGCGGCCGATCCGGCGTCCTATCTGAACGAACATCTGTCGAACGACCTTCGCCCGACGCTGTTCCTGGCGCAGCTTTCGAACCTCCTCGCCGGCAATATCTCGATCGTCCACAAGGTGACCGGCTCGTCCCGCACCTTCATGGGCGAGGAAATCGCCGGCATCAGCGCGGTCGAAGTCGCCGCGCGACGCATTCGGGCGGGCCAGGGCGACCTCTTCATCGTCGGCGCGGCCTATAATGCCGAGCGCAAGGACATGCTGCTTTCGCTCGCCATGGGGCGGACGCTCTGGCAGGGCGAGCCGCGCTCCGTCTGGGAGCGCGGCGCGACCGCCGAGGGCGGCATGATCACCGGCTCGGCCGGCGCTTTCCTGGTGCTCGAATCGCGTGCCCATGCGGAAGCGCGCGGCAAGAGTGCCTACGCGAAGCTCTCGGCCGTGCTCTCGGGCCGCAGCCGCCGCCAGCCGGGGGAAGCCGCGGCCGTGGCGCGCAGACAATTCGAACAGCTTTCGGCCCAGTTCGGCAGCACACCACCGGCCATCCTCTCGGGCGCAAACGGCATCGCCGCGACGACGACGGAGGAACGCGCGCTCTGGGAGGGGCTCGCCGCCGAGGGTCGGGTCGGCGGCATCCGCGCGACGCAGACGCTGATCGGCAATGCGATCGAGGCAGCCTTTCCGGTTCAGGTCGCGCTGGCGGCTCTAGCGATCGCGCGGCGCGGTTTCTATCTACCCACTGACGAAAGTGGCATCGAACAGCCGGCAGAGACGCCGGCGCAGATTCTCGCCACCAGCTGGGGTTTCTGGCGCGGCGAGGGCATGGCCCTCGTCGAGGCGGCGGAATAGCAAAAGGATCTCTCCGATGACGTCGGGCAAGACTCGCGATCACCTCGGACGGCCGGTGGTGGCCGTGACCGGCATGGGCGTCGTATCATCGCTTGGTCAGGGTATCGACGATAACTGGGCGGCGCTGACCACCGGCAAGTCGGGCATCCACCGCATCACGCGATTCCCGACCGAGCACATGCGCACGACGATCGCCGGAACGGTCGACTTCCTGTTCCCGGACGAGGTGCGCTCGCCGGTGCTGTCCGAGCGCCTCGCCCATCTTGCCGCCAGCGAGGCGGTCGAGCAGTCGGGCCTCGGCAAGCCCGGCGATTTCCCGGGCATGCTGTTCATGGCGGTGCCGCCGGTCGAGATCGAATGGCCGGCGCGGCGCGATTTCTTCGCCGGCACTGATCCGTCGGACGGCGATGCCTATGACCGGATGATCCAGCACGTCCTGTCGCTGAACGATCCGGACACCTATGAATTCGCGCTCTATGGCTGCGTCGCCGATCGCACTGCCGATCATTTCGGCACCCGCGGTGCGCCGATCTCGCTGTCGACCGCCTGCGCATCCGGCGCCTCGGCGATCCAGCTCGGCGTCGAGGCGATCCGGCGCGGCGATACCGACGCGGCGCTCGTCGTCGGCACCGATGGCTCGGTGCGCATCGAGGGTCTGGTGCGGTTCTCGCTGCTTTCGGCGCTCTCCACCTTCAACGACGACCCGGAACGGGCCTCGCGGCCCTTTTCGAAGGATCGCGACGGCTTCGTGATGGCCGAAGGCGCCGGCGCTCTGGTGCTCGAGGATTACGACGCGGCTCGCGCCCGCGGCGCCAAGATCCTTGGCGTCATCAGAGGCATCGCCGAGAAGGCCGACGACTTCCACCGCACCCGCTCGAAGCCGGATGGCTCGCCCGTCATCGCCGCCATCCAGCAGGCGCTCGACGACGGCGGCGTTTCGACCGGCGATGTCGACTACATCAACGCCCATGGCACCGGCACGCCCGAGAACGACAAGATGGAAGCGATGTCGCTGGAGGCCGTGTTCGGCGATGCGCTGAAGGGCATTCCGACCTCGTCCAACAAGTCGATGATCGGCCACACACTGACGGCCGCCGGCGCCATCGAGGCGGTGTTCTCGCTCAAGACCATCGCCGAAGGGCTGATCCCGCCGACGATCAACTATCACAATCCCGATCCGGCCATTCCGCTCGACGTTGTGCCGAATGTGGCGCGGGCGCAGCCGGTCTCGATGGTGCTGTCGAATTCGTTCGGCTTCGGCGGCCAGAACGCCTGCCTGCTGATCGCGGCCGAGCCGGCCTGAACGGGCGCCAAAGGCTGCGGCTCTGGCGTCGCGCCCCGTGAACCGCTAAGAGCCTCACCATGCCGACCCGTTGCGCCCTGGCGCCGGCGGGCTTCTTTTCGATGGACGGCCGCGACCGCGGCCGGATGGAACCGACCCGATGCGCGCGCTGCAACTCCTTTCCGACCGCAAGCTCTCGATCGTCGACGTGCCGATGGCCGCAGAGCCCGGACCCGGCGAGGTCCGCATCAAGATCGGCGCCGTCGCGCTCAACCATATCGATGTCTGGGGCTGGCGCGGCATGGCCTTCGCCAAGCGCAAGCTGCCGCTGACCATCGGCGCCGAGGCGGCCGGGACGATCGAGAGGATCGGCCCCGCGGTGGAGGGGCTCGCGGTTGGCCAGCGCGTCGCGATCTATGGCGCCGAGACCTGCGGCATGTGTCCGGCCTGCCATGCCGGCCGCGACAATCTCTGCGAGAATGTCGCCGGCGTGCGCGGTTTCCATGTCGACGGGCTCGCCACCGATTATGTGACGATGAAGGCGCGCCTCGTCGTGCCGGCGCCGGAAGGCGTCACGGTGCGTGATGCGGCCTGCACGCCGATCACCTTCGGCACGGTCGAGCACATGCTGTTCGACAATGCAAAGCTCGAGGCCGGCCAGACCATCCTCGTCCAGGCCGGCGGCAGCGGCATCGGCACGGCGGCGATCCAGCTCGCCCGCGCCGCGGGCGCCACCGTGATCACGACGGTCGGCAGCCCCGAAAAGGCCGAGAAGGCACGCGAGCTCGGCGCACATCACGTCATCAACTATCGCGAGGAGCGCTTCGAGGGCGTCGTACGCAAGCTGACCAAGAAGCGCGGCGTCGACGTCGTGTTCGAACATGTCGGCGTCGACACCTGGGCGGGCAGCATGTTCTCGCTCCGCCGCGGCGGCACGCTGGTCACCTGCGGCTCGACCACCGGCATCTCGGCCGAGATCAACCTGTTCCAGCTCTACCAGCAGCAGTTGCGCCTCATCGGCTCGTTCGGCTGCCGGATCGAGAACATCGCCCATGCCCTCGGCAAGATCGGCACAGGCGTCGTCTCTCCGGTGATCGACAGCGTCGTCGATCTCGAGGATATCGACAGGGCACTCGATCGGATCGAGCAGCGCCAGGTGTTCGGCAAGATCATCGTCACGCTTTGAAGGCCGCCTGATGAGCAAGGCCGAACGGAAGCGGCGCAGGAAGGACTTTACGCGCAAGCTGCTCGCCTCGCCCGTGGTCAATGCGATCATCGGCGGCTCCGTGCGCGGCCTGATCGCTTTCGTTCGCCTCATCGGCCCCAAGCGCGCCGGCAGCCTTGCAGCCGGCCTCTCGCGCTTCGTCGGCCGCTTCGTCCCGGAATCGAAGCTCGCCCTCCGCAATCTCCGGGCCGCCTTTCCCGAAAAGAGCGATGCGGAGCTTCAGGCGATCCTCGATGGCGCCTGGGCGAGCCTCGGCCGGACCGTCGTCGAATATGTCCATCTCGACAGACTGATCGATATCGACCCCCATCATCCCGAGCGCGGCCGCACCGAGATTTCGGGGCTCGATCAGTTCCTCGCTTTGCGCGAGGACGGCAAGCCCGGCATCATCTTCTCGGCCCATCTCGCCAATTGGGAGGCGCTCGCCGTGGTCGCGGCGCGGTTCGACCTGCCGGTCGTGGCACTGTTCCGCATGCCCTCCAATAACCGGATCGCGCAGGACCTGATGGCACGGCGCGAGGAACTGATGGGGACGCTTGTGGCTTCGGGCCGCGGTGCAACGTTCGAGGTAGCGGCGGCGCTCGATCGCGGCGAGCATCTCGGCCTCCTCACCGACCAGCACCACACCGGCGGGCCGCGCGTGCCCTTCTTCGGCCGTCTCGTCTCCGCCAATCCGCTCGTAGCCCGGCTCGCCCGGCAATATGACTGCCCGGTGCATGGCGCCCGCACGATCCGCCTGCCGGATGGCCGCTTCCGCGTCGAGCTGACGCCGCCACTCGACATGCCGCGCGACGCCGAGGGTCGCATCGATGTCGCCGGCGGTACCGCCCTCGTGATGGCCACCGTCGAAGGCTGGGTCCGCGAGCATCCCGATCAGTGGTTGTGGCTGCATAATCGCTGGCGCTGACCCGAGCGTCGCCGCCGCGTCCCTTGCAATGGAGCCGACCGGCGACCCGGATCAGGACGGCTGGGCCGCCTCGCCGGTGCCGAGAAAGAACTCGACCAGCCCGTGCGGCGCGCGGTCGTCGAGGCAGAGCTCCAGAATCTGGGTCGCGTCGCCAGCGGACGCCGCGCTGCGCGGGAACATGGCCGCCTCATAGGCGGCCAGAGCCGCATCGGCGTCACCGGGATGCGCGGCGATCGCCTCGCCGAGCTCGGCGCCGTCGAGCATGGCGAGGTTGGCGCCTTCGCCGTTCGGTGCGGAGAGATGGGCGGCGTCGCCGACGAGGGTGACGCCTGGCGAAGGGTCCCATCGGTGTCCGTCCGGCAGCGCGTGGATCAGGCGCGGGACCAGGGCGGTATCGCTGTCGGTCACCAGAGCCGTCAAGTTCGCTGACCACCCCTCGAACTCGGAGAAGACCCGCGCCGCAGCAGCAGACGGGTCGGAGAAGTCAATGCCGGCGATCCAGTCGGCGGGGCGCGCCAGCGCGACATAGGCGTGCAGCACGCTCCCCGCCTCGCGATGGGCGAAGATTCCCTGACCCGGTGCGAAGGCAAACAAGGCACCGCCGCCGACCGCTTGGGCGGCGGCGGCGTGCCTCTCATCGGCATCAAGCAGATAGCTCTCGATGAAGGTGATGCCGGCATAGTCCGGCCGCGCGCTGGAGAGCAGGGGCCGAACCTTCGACCAGGCGCCATCGGCACCCACGAGAAGCCCGCTGGTTACGGTCGACCCGTCCGCGAAGGTCAGTACATGCCGGCCGTCGCCGAGCGGCGCGACACTCACCAGCTTGCGACCCCACTGGATCGCGCCTGCCGGGAGCGAATCGATGAGAATCCGCCTCAGATCGCCGCGCAGCACCTCGGGCCGCTGGCCGGTGCCCTCGTCAGGCTTCTCGAAGAGCAGGGTACCCTGCCGATCCAGAACCCGCAAAGCCTCGCCGCCGGCATGAATGATCGACCGAAAAGCATCGGTGAGACCGGCGGCCGCGAGGGCCCGCTGACCATCCTCCGGGTGAATGTCGAGCTGGCCGCCTTGCGTGCGGGCCCCGGCCGAGCGCTCCGCCTCATAGATCGTCGCGGCGATGCCGTGGACGTGGAGGACTCGGGCGAGGACGAGTCCGCCAAGGCCCGCGCCGACGATCGTGACGTGTGACATCGAGATTTCCTTACACGACGGAGACTGGAACACTGTTCCATAATGGACGGATTGGAACAATGTTCCAAGTCTGTCAAGATGGATTCATGTCAACCAAGACACCCCGGACAGACCGGCGCACGGATGCGCTCTCCAAGGCGCGGATCGTCGAGGCCGCCATCGAGATCCTCGACACCGACGGCGAGAGTGCGCTGACCTTCCGCGCGCTCTCGGCGCGTCTCGCGACGGGCAGCGGAGCCATCTACTGGCACGTTGCCGACAAGAATGAACTGCTCGCTGCGGCCACCGACGCCGTCATCGGCCGCATCATGGCCGAACTGGCCGGAAGCGCAGAACCGCGGGAGGCGATCAGGACCCTTGCGCTCGGCGTGTTCGACACCATCGACGCCCATCCCTGGGTGGGCGCCCAGCTCTTTCGCGAGCCGTGGCGCTTCGCGATGCTGCAGATCCTCGAACAGATCGGCAGTCGGCTGGATGCCCTCGGCGTTCCCGACCGCGCCCAGGCCGACGCCGGCTCGGCGCTCGTCCACTACATTGTCGGCGTCGCCGGACAGAATGCCGCCAATGCCCGCATATCTCGGCCCGCGATCGATCGCTCCGACTTTCTCGCGACGGTCACCGATCGCTGGGCGCAGCTCGACGCCGCAGACTATCCGTTCGTGCGGCGGATGGCCGTGGAGTTGCGCGATCATGACGACCGCGCGCAATTCCTCGCCGGCATCGACCTCATCCTGGCGGGTATCGGTACACTCCGCTAGGTGCACCGGCTGCTGCGACGGACGCGGATCGTTGTGCCCTCTTGAAGACGGAGCCGCCGCCATGGCAAACTCCGTTCATGGTTTATTCCGCAGCCATCGCCTTGCCGCGTGACGGGCGGCAGTCAGACATGGCGCTGGCCCTGCAACGCGGCGTCGGCCGGCTTTTCCGCGCGCGCGGCCATGCCGTGCTGACCGAGCTCGGCCTTGCCAGCGGCCGCCGAGCCGATGTCGTGGCCCTAGGTCCGGGCGGCGAAATCGCGATCGTCGAGATCAAATCCTCGATCGAGGACTTCCGCGCCGACCGGAAATGGCTCGACTACGCGCCCTATTGCGACCGGCTCTATTTCGCGAGCCACGCTGGCGTGCCCCTCGAGATCTTTCCGCTCGAGGCGGGACTGATCCTTGCAGACGGCTATGGCGCGGAAATCCTGCGCGAGGGGGAGCCGACGCCGCTCACCGCTGCCCGGCGCAAGGCGATGATCATCCAGTTCGGCAAGGCCGCCGCTCATCGGCTGCAACGGTTGTTCGACCCGGAAGCGGGGTTCTCCGAGGTTTGAACACAGCTGCCCCCCCTTCCCCTCCCTCGGCTCACAGGGGAGAGGGGATGGCTGGCGGCTCGGCTATGTGACCCATGAAGGCCGAGACTTGCCCCTCTCTCCCGCGCAGCGGGGGGAGATGGAGAGAGGATCTTGCTCCGCTGCCTTTAGCCCGCCCCGACCGCGTGGAGGCCGGCGCCGTGGCGCGTCAGCCAGGCCTTAGCGTCGTCCATGTCAGGGCATTGCTGTCGGACGAGGGCCCAGAAGCGCGGCGAATGGTTCATCTCGCGCAGATGCGCGACCTCATGGGCGACGAGATAATCGAGCACCTCGGGCGGCGCCATCACCACCCGCCAGGAATAGGCGATGGTTCCGGACGAGGAGCACGAGCCCCAGCGGCTGCGCGGATCGCCGAGGCGGACAGCCTTGACGCTGACGCCGAGCGCCTTTGCGTGGCGCGCCGTTGCGGCCTCGAAATCGGTCCTTGCCTCGCGCTTCAGAAAATCGGCGATCCGGCGCGGCAGATGCGCCGCATCGCCATGGACCACCAGCAAGGCTTCCCCGTCGCCGCGCTCGACGCGGACGAGGCCACGGCCCGGCCGATGCGCGACGCGCAGTGGCTCGCCCCGCAGCGGAACCAGCGCCCCATCGGCGAGCGGCAGCGCCGCCGGCAACGCCGCGAGCCGCGCTTCGAGCCAGCCGACATGGCGATCGAGAAAGGCGCGTGCCTCCGTGAGGTTGCCGCGCGCCGGGATCGTCAACACCGGCTCGCGCACCGATCCGGCGAGGCGCAGCGTGTAGCGGCGCGCGCGGCGGTTCCAGTTGAGCGCGACACGTACCGGGCTGCCGGCGATCACGACATGGCAGTGATCGGGCGGCGGCGCGGCGCGACCGCTCACGCGGTCGCCCGCGCGGCCAGGGGCGAGCAGCTTGGAAAAGAAATGCCTCATCCCGGTCAATCCAGCCTCGCCGCCGGTTGCGGCCCCTTGGCTCGTCGGCGCGAATCGATCACCCGGCCGATTCTCGCATGAAAAAAGCCGGGCATTGCTGCCCGGCCGCATTCCTTGAACCGGAGGATCGATCAGAGATCGATGACCGGGCCGTTATCCTGCTGGCCGCGTTCGGCATTGCCGGTGCGGACCCGGGTGCGATCGGCCTTGAAGCGATCGAACTCTTCCTGGTCACGCGCACGGCGCAGGTTCTGCACGAACGCCTCGAATTCGGCGCGCTCGCCATCGAGGCGGCGACGCTCTTCGTCGAGCCGCTTCAGCTCGGCGGCCCGATAGGCATCGAACGCCGAATTGCCACTCGCGGTGCTGCTGGACGTATCCCAGCGCTTGGCGCCGCAACCGCCGAACGAACGCTTGAAATCATCGCGCACCCCTTCCGCGCTGCGGCGGAATTCGGGGAGGCGGTCGCCCCAGATGATGTAGGCGAGCATCGCGAGACCAAGCGGCCAGAACAGCACGAAGCCGAGGACCATCAGCGCAATGGTGAGCGGCGTCCAGCCCGGACGCAAGGCCTGAGTGTGGGTCATGGATCCCTTTCCTTCCTGGAAATCCCCAACGGAAAATCAGGTGGTAAGGGTCTGCCCCCACTTCAAGCGAAATCGGACAAGCGGCCGTTGCGACCGCTTGCCTGCTGCTTCAGGCGGTGTGCTCGCGGGCGAGATCGGCCGCCTGTTCCACCCAGCGATCGCGCGCGATTCGACCCTTGAAGGCGAGGCGGCCGTCGAGTTCCTCGATCTGTGCCGCCGTCAGTCCGGCGAGTTGCCAGAAATGGAAGATCCCGATGGCGTTCAGCGTCTGCTCGAGCTTCGGCCCGACACCGGTGATCACCTTCAAGTCGTCGGCAACGCCCTTCGGCGCCGCGAGCACGATGGCGGCCAGCGTGTCCGCAGCCTTGCTCGACGGCGCGGCGGCCTTGGCGGCCGGCCTGCCCTCCGGCTTCGCGGCGACCTTGGCGTCGGGCTTCGCAGCCGCGGCGGACGGGCGGCGATTGTGGGTCAGGATAAAATCGCTGATCCGCGGCGCGATCTCGGCCCGGAAGCGGGAGCCGTTGAAGACACCGTAATGTCCGACCTTCGGCTGCACGTAATGGGCGCGCATGTCGTCCGGGATCGAGGAACAGAGCCGCTGCGCCGCCTCGGTCTGGCCGACGCCGGAAATGTCGTCGTTCTCGCCTTCGACCGTCAGCAGCGCGACATTGCGGATCGAGGAAGGATCGACGCGGGTGTCGCGATGCATCATCTCGCCTTTCGGCAAGGCGTGCTTGATGAACACCGCATCGACGGTTTGCAGGTAGAATTCGGCCGAGAGATCCATCACGGCGAGATATTCGTCATAGAAGTCGCGATGCTTGGTCTGGTTGTCGCCGTCGCCGGCGACGAGGTGTCCGAAGAATTCCTTATGCGCGTTGACGTGGCGATCCATGTTCATCGACATGAACCCGGAGAGCTGCAGGAAGCCCGGATAGACGTCGCGCATGAAGCCCTGATGCGGGAAGGGAACCTTCATCACGACATTGTCGCGGAACCAGTCGATCGTCTTGCCTTCAGCCAGCTTGTTGACAGCGGTCGGATTGATGCGGGTGTCGATCGGTCCGCCCATCAGCGTCATGCTGAGCGGCGCCATCGGATCGCCCCGCGTCTCCATCACCGAGACGGCAGCCAGGACCGGGACGGCCGGCTGGCAAACGGCGACGACGTGCGTGTCGCCTCCGAGCGCATGCAGGATCTCGATCAGGTAGTCGATGTAATCGTCGAGATCGAACCCGCCATCGCTGAGCGGTACCGCGCGGGCATCGACCCAGTCGGTGATGTAGACCTCGTGCCTCGGCAGCATGGCCTCGACCGTGCCGCGCAACAGCGTGGCGTAGTGGCCGGACATCGGCGCGACGATGAGGAGCTTCGGATCCTTGCGCGGCCGGGACAGCGCGCGCTCGAAATGAATGAGGTTGCAGAACGGGCGTTGCCAGACGATCCGCTCTGTGATGGCGACGCGCTCTCCGCCGACCAGCGTCGTCGGCAGGCCGAATTCCGGCTTGCCGTAGCGGCGGGTCGCGCGCTCGAAAAGTTCGAGCCCAGCCGACCAATTCTTGCCGATCGGCGTCTTGGCGAAGGGATTGAGCGGATTTTGCAGCGCGAGCTTCATCGCGTCGGCGGCCGCCCGGAGCGGTGTCATCGCGGCGTGGTGCAGCTCATACAGCTGGTAATAGGAAAAGGGCGTCATCAAACCGTCCGTCTGCCGCTCGGCGGAAGCTGGAAGTCGGCCATGGACCGTCGGGCAGAAGGCGGGGCCGGCTGTTTTTGCGCCGCAATATGTAAGGACGAATTCATTCGCCGCGCAAGTCATTCGCGCGTCGGACCCGCCCGCGCCCGCGGACATCGGAGCATGCTATGCTCGCCCTTCAGCGCAACCCGAAGGAGTACCGCGCGACATGACGATGGCCGAGGAAAGCCTGCCTTCGCAGAACGCGAACCAGCCGCGCCTCAAGCTCGATACGCTTGTGCGGCTCCGCTGGCTCGCCGTCGCCGGCCAGACGACCGCGGTGGTCATCGTCCGCTTCTGGCTCGGCTTTCCGATGCCGCTCGGCCTCTGCCTCGGTGCCATCGCGCTGTCGGCCTGGCTGAACCTCTTCCTGAAGATCCGCTATCCCTCGAGCCTTCGCCTGCGTGGCCGCACGGCGGCGCTGATGCTCGCCTATGACGTGCTGCAGCTCTCGGCGCTGCTCTATCTGACCGGCGGGCTGCAGAACCCGTTCTCGATCCTCCTGATCGTCCCGGTGATGGTCTCGGCGACGACGCTCGATCCGCGCCTGACCACGGCGCTCGGCGCGCTGGTGCTCGCTGCCGTCAGCCTGCTCGCCGTCGTGCACCTGCCGCTGCCCTGGGCGGGTGAGCCGATCAGCCTGCCGCTCACTTATGTCGCCGGCGTCTGGGTCGCCCTCGTTTCGGGCGTATTCTTCATGGGAAACTATGCCTTCCGCGTCGCCGAGGAATCGCGGCAGCTGGCCGAGGCGCTGGCGGCGACGGAACTGGTTCTGGCGCGCGAACAGCACCTTTCGGCGCTCGACGGGCTTGCCGCAGCGGCGGCGCATGAGCTCGGCACGCCGCTCGCGACCATCGCTCTCGTTACCAAGGAGCTGCAGCGCGAGCTTCCCGAAGGCAGCCCTTATGCCGAGGACGTGGCGCTGCTGCGCAGCCAGTCGGCCCGCTGCCGCGACATTCTCGGCAAGCTGACCTCGCTCTCGACCCAGACCGACCAGCATCTCGACCGCCTGCCGATCAGTCATCTCATCGCCGAGGTCGTCGATCCGCATCAAGGGACAGGCGTGCGCATCGACGTGCGCCTCGTGGCTCAAGGCGGCCCCGAGCCGGTCGGGCGGCGCAACCCGGCCATCATGTACGGCATCGGCAATCTGCTCGAAAACGCCATCGATTTTGCCGAAGGCATCGTCGAGGTCACCGCGATCTGGACGGAAGACAGCGTTTCGCTGGTCATCGCCGATGACGGCCCCGGCTTCGCGGCCGACGTCATCGACCATATCGGCGAGCCCTATGTCACCACACGCGCGCCCTCTGGCAGCGAAGGCGAGGACCGCGCCGGCGGGCTCGGGCTCGGCTTCTTCATCGCCAAGACCCTGCTCGAGCGCTCGCATGCCCGTGTCGAGCTCTCCAATCGCCTTCCGCCGGCGCATGGCGCGATCGTCCGGATCAGCTGGCCGCGCAACGCGATGGACCGAGAAGCCGCGACCGAAGCGGCAAGGGACGTCGCTCGCGACGGCGCGAAGGAGCGCGAGGACAAGGGTCGCCGCCCGGCCGTTTCGGGCTGAGAAGAGGTCGGGCCCATGCCGCCGAGGGCCAGAACCGTACAGGCGGCGATTTGCCGTCTATAAAGGTTAAGCAAGGGCGGGGTTGGCGGAAGGGCTCGCGCTTCCTATAACGCGGCCAAGAGGAACGAAAACAATGGACGGGGGGCCGAGGCAGGATCCGATGACGGATATCGACAGCGCCGGGCTGGCCGGCACAGACACATCGCTCATCATCGTCGATGACGACAAGGCCTTTCTGCAGCGCCTTGCCCGCGCGATGGAGACGCGCGGCTTCGCTGTCGACACCGCCGACAGCGTGGCAGAAGGCATGCGCAAGGTTGATGCTCGACCGCCGGCCTATGCCGTGGTCGACATGCGGCTCGAAGACGGCAACGGGCTCGACGTCATCGAGCTCATCCGCCGGAAGCGGCCGGAATCGCGCATGGTCGTGCTGACGGGCTATGGCAATATCGCCACCGCCGTGACAGCGGTGAAGCTCGGGGCGGTCGATTATCTCGCAAAGCCCGCCGACGCCGACGAGGTCTTCCTCGCCCTGACGCGCGATCCGACCGAAAAGGCCGTGCCGCCGGATAATCCGATGTCGGCCGACCGGGTCCGCTGGGAGCATATCCAGCGCGTCTACGAGCTTTGCGAGCGGAACGTCTCCGAGACCGCGCGCCGCCTCAACATGCATCGTCGCACACTGCAGCGGATCCTCGCCAAGCGCGCGCCGCGCTAGGTCGGACCGACAGTCGACCAAGGAAGCGTGAACGCCGCCCCTGACTGACTGACGGCCGTGGGCCGCCGCCGGCACGCTGCCTCCATCGCCTGATCCATCACGCCTCGGCAGGACCGCCAGCGTGACCGCCTCCCATTTGCCGCCGATCGCAGGCATGGGCAGTCGCCTGCGACAACATGGTCGCGCGATCATCGCGGTTTCGCGGAACTTTGCGGCTTTTCGGTTGTTTTGGACCCGCATCAAGCGGAGTTCGAACGATGAAAGCTGGCCGGATCGCCTCGATCGTGCTCGCCATCGTCCTCGTGGCGATTGTCGCCTTTGCCCTGCTCGGCCGATCGCCAGCGCCGACGCCAGCCGGCCAGCCCGCCCCGCACGCCATCGATCAGACGCCATAGTTCCCGGCCTCCCCTCAACCTTCCGGAGCGTGCCCGCCATGCTGATCGTCGCCACATCCGCCCTGTTCGGCCTGATCGGGCTTGCGCTTCTCGCCGGCGGCGGCTGGCTCATCGTTCTCGGCGACAGCCCCGCCTATGCCCTGATCGGCCTTGGCTTCCTCGCGACGGCGCTGCTGGTCTATCGCCGGCGACCGTCAGCGCTTGTCCTCTATGCCGTCGTGGTGATCGGTGCGCTCGGCTGGGCGCTTGCCGAGACCGGGCTTGACTGGTGGCAGCTGGCGCCGCGCGGAGGCATCGTCGTCCTGGCCGGGATCTGGCTGCTGCTGCCCTTCATGCGCCATCGTCTCGACAGGGGCAGCGCGGCGCGCCGCGGAACGCTTGCCGTGCCGCTCGCTCTGGCCGTGCTGGTCTCGATCGTCGTCGCGGTCTACGCCATGACGCAGGACCCGCACGACATCGCCGGCACGCTGCCGGACCAGAAGGTCGCCGCGGCACCCATGGGTGGTTCGGTTCCGGATGGCGAGTGGCATCAGTATGGCCGCACGCCCTATGGCCAGCGCTTCTCGCCGCTCGACCAGATCACGCCGGCCAATGTGGGGACGCTGAAGGTCGCGTGGCAGTACGAGACCGGCGACAAGAAGCTGCCCGAGGACGTCGGCGAGACCACGTATCAGGTAACGCCCCTGAAGGTCGGCAACACCCTCTATCTCTGCACGCCGCACAACTGGGCGATCGCGATCGACGCCAAGACCGGCAAGGAGAAGTGGAAGTATGACTCCAACTCCGGTCTCAATCCCGACCGGCAGCACCAGACATGCCGTGGCGTCACCTATTGGGCCGATCCCGCCGCACCGGCCGTCGCGTCCTGCGCGACCCGCGTCTACCTGCCTACCTCGGACGCCCGCCTCATCGCCCTCGACGCCGCCAACGGGACGGTCTGCACGACTTTCGCGGACAAGGGCATGCTCCATCTGGAGCAGGGCATGCTCTACAATCCGGCCGGCTACTACTACTCGACCTCGCCGCCCGTCGCCGTCGGAGACCGGCTGATCATCGGCGGCGCGGTGAATGACAATTACTCGACGCATGCCCAGTCCGGCGTCATCCGCGCGTTCGATATCCGGACGGGCCAGCTGCTGTGGAACTGGGATTCCGGCAATCCGGACCAGACCGCGCCGCTGCCGCCCGGAGAGCACTACACGACCAATTCGCCGAACAGCTGGTCGGTCTTTTCTGTCGATCCCGATATCGGCCTCGTCTATGTGCCGCTCGGCAACCAGGTGCCCGACCAGCTCGGCATGAACCGCAGCGCCTCCGTCGAGCGGTTCTCGTCCTCGATCGTCGCGCTCGACGTCGCGACGGGCCAGCTTCGCTGGGTGCGCCAGACGGTGCATCACGATCTCTGGGACATGGATGTCCCGGCACAGCCTGTGCTCTTCGACATGCATCGGCCGGACGGCAGCATCATCCCGGCGCTGGTCGGCCCGACCAAGCAGGGCGACATCTATGTGCTGGACCGACGGAGCGGCGAGCCGATCCTACCCATCCATGAGGAGCCTGCTCCGGGTGGCGCCATCGCGGGTGATTTCACTGCTCCGACGCAGCCGATCTCCAGCCTGACCTTCTCGCCGCCGCCGCTGACCGGCCGCGACATGTGGGGCATCACGCTGTTCGACCAGCTCGCCTGCCGCATCGCCTTCCACCAGTACCGCTATGAGGGTCGCTATACCCCGCCCTCGCTCGAAGGAACGATCGTCTATCCCGGCAATTTCGGAACCTTCAACTGGGGCAGCGTCGCCGTCGATCCGGAGCGGCAGATCATGTGGGGCATGCCGACCTATCTCGCTTTCACCTCACGCCTCGTTCCCGCCGCCGACCTGCCGCCGAAGGGCAACGAGAAAGGCAGCGAGCAGGGTTTGAACCGAAACGAGGGCGCGCCCTATGGCGTCTATATGGGCCCGCTTCTCAGCCCGCTCGGCATTCCATGCCAGGCACCCCCCTGGGGCTATGTCGCGGGCGTCGATCTCAACACCGGCAAGATCGCCTATCGCCACCGGAACGGCACCGTCTACGACATGACGCCGCTGCCGCTGCCGATCAAGCTCGGCGTGCCCGGGATCGGCGGACCTCTGCTGACGCGGGGCGGCCTCGCCTTCCTCGGCGCCGCCGTCGACGACTTCCTGCGCGCCTATGACGTGACGACCGGGAAGGTGCTTTGGACCGCGCGTCTGCCGGCTGGCGGACAGGCGACGCCGATGACCTACACCGAGGATGGCAAGCAGTATGTCGTCATCGTCGCCGGCGGGCACGGCTCGGTTGGCACCAAGCCCGGAGACTATGTCATCGCATATGCGTTGCCGGGTTAGGTATCGGCTGGCCCACGGGGCGAGTTGACCGCTGCACCACGCCGACCCTGCGCAGGAAGCCAGGCCAACTTTGATTTGCCGGCTTATTTCCTTCTATGGCCCGGCCCCCGCGGGTCCGACGTCGATGGTGTCCATCGTACGCTCCAGGAACAGCTGCGCTTCCCGCGGGTTGGGACGCATCGGGGCAATCGACCGTCCAAGGAGGACCAGCCATGAGAATCCGCAACGCCGCTGCGCTCGTTCTGGCGCTAACGCTGCCCGTGCTCGCCCCGGAGTCGGCCGCCTTCGCCCAGGCAGCCAATGACAGCGGCGGCGCGACGCGCGCCGATCCGCAGCCGGAAGCCGAGGCCTTCGCCCGGACCGCGACCGCCGCCGGCCTTTTCGAGATCGAGACGAGCCGCATCGCGCTCGAGCAGGCGACGAATCCCGCGATCAAGGCCTTCGCGCAGAAGATGATCAACGATCACACCGCCGCGAACGAGCAGTTGCGGCAGATTGCCGGCGTGATGCCGCTGCCGACCGCCCCCGACAAGCCGCATGCCGACCTGATCGTGGCGCTGCGGAACGCCGGCACCGAATTCGACCGTGTCTATGTGCAGCAGCAGGTCGACGCCCACCGCGAGGCGGTGACCCTCTTTACCGAATTCTCGACGACCGGACCAAACGGCGTCTTCCGCGCCTTTGCGGCGAAGACGCTTCCGGCCCTGCAGGCGCATCAGGAGATGGCGGGCCAGTTGGTCGACAAGGTGCAATAGCCGGGGCTGCAGGCAGACCGGCCAAGCGCCCCGCCTCGCGGCGCGGCTTGGTTCTATCAAGGCGCCGTCGCGATGCATTCATCGGCGGAGCGTCAGTGGCGTTTTTCGTCTGGGCGGCGCGATGAATGGACCCGCTTGCCCAGTGGAGGTCGCATCGGCTTGGCCGCTGTCTGCTGGGGCGAGGTGCCGCTTGTGCGTTGCACTGGCGGTTGTGCGGTGTAGAGATTGCGCCTCGCCAGCCGAGGCGAGCGCTTGATGCGACGATCGGCAGGGCTCGAATCGGGACATCGAGGAACCCGCATGTCGAACCTTCTCAGATGGGCGGCTGAGATCCGGCCTCGCCTGCCTCTGGCCCTTGCGATCTCGCTCGCGCTCGCGGCCATTGCCGTCCTGGCGCGCATCATGATGCCGTCCGATATCCACGGCGCGCCCTTCATCACGATCTTCCCGGCCGTCGTGCTGGCGACAGTCTTCGGCGGCATGGCCGGCGGCGCCATCGTGATCGCCGCCGGTGGACTGGCAGCCTGGTTCTGGCCGCTTCCGCCAGTCCATTCGATGACTCTCGATCGCGACGGCATTCTCCTCCTGGCCTCGTTTCTCGCCACCGCCAGCTTGATGGTCGTCGTGGTCGCCGCGCTCAACCACGCCACCGAGGCCGAGGGACGCAAGAACGCGCGGATCGAGGCACTGTTCGTCGAATTGCAGCACCGCGTCGCCAACAACATGGCGTTCGTCGCGGCGCTGCTGCGGTTGCAGCGAAGGTCGGTCGATGCGGAAGCGGCGGCTGCGCTCGACGATGCCGGCAACCGGATCGCCACGATGTCGCGAATCCACCGGATGCTCTATGCGCCGGATGCTCTGGAGCGCCCCTTCGGCGATCATCTCGCCGCACTCTGCCGCGACGTTCTCGACGCAGCCGGGGCGAGCGCGGTGACCGTCGAAGTCGATGCCGTGGAAGCAAGGATCGATCTCCGATCGCTGATGGCGCTCTCGCTGATCATCAACGAAATCGTCACCAACGCCGCCAAGCACGCATTCGGACCCAACGGCACGGGGTCGATCCGGCTCAGGGCAGTGCGGGCCGATGGCAACCTGCTGATCACGATCTCCGACAGCGGACCGGGATTTCCGGCAGGGTTCGATCCCTCACAGTCGAAGCGTCTCGGACTGCTCGTGGTGCAAAATCTCCTTGGTGGCCTATCGGGCAGCTGCGTCTTCCATCCGGGACCGGGGGCCTGCATCGAGATCATCCTGCCAGACGTCACCGATAAGAGCGGCAACGCCATAGCTTAGATTCACTCTTTGTGGCTCTTTGCATCGATATCGCTACGCTTACGCTTCGTTGGTAGGCCACTTACATTCAGCTTCTATTTCGGAACCGGCGCGTCCTCCATCGATTAACCCTACGCAAGCGCTGATCAATGACGCTTCGCCGTCGGATCAAGCGCAAGAACAGGAGGATACGATCATGGCAACCGAACATACTCGCGGCGGCAGCTCCGATCAGCATGCCAAGGCCGGTCAGCAGAGCCACAAGAATGACGACAGCAGCTCGAAGAGCGCCAGCGGCGGCTCGAGCTCGGGCGGCAGCACGCACGGCGGCACGCATGAGCAGCATGTGAAAGCTGGCGAGCAGAGCCACAAGAACGACGACGGCGGCTCGAAGAGCGCCAGCGGCGGCTCGAGCTCGGGCGGCAGCACACGCGGCGGCACGCATGAACAGCATGTGAAGGCCGGCCAGCAGAGCCACAAGAACGACTGATCGTCCGGCGATCGGCGCCCCTCCCGCGAGGGGCGCTCCTCGCTGACGATCGATGACTGGCGGGACGCCCCCAGCGGGGCGCGTCCTCGACAAGCAAACTGGGCGCCGGGCCGGACTTCGTCCGTTTCGGTGCCTTTCCTTGCATGCCGACCGACGATCCCCCCGCATTCTCACCAGAAGCAACAGGAGACGAGTCGCATGAACGCGCATCCGAAGCCGCCCTTCCCCAAGCAGGAACAGCCGATGCCTGGCCTCACCGCGCGGATGGACCCGACGCCGGACCACGGCGAAAGCTCATACAAGGGCTCGGGCAAACTGGCAGGGCTGAAGGCCGTGATCACCGGTGGCGACAGCGGCATCGGCCGCGCCGTAGCGCTCGCCTATGCCCGTGAGGGCGCCGACGTTCTTGTTTCCTATCTCGACGAGGACGCGGACGCACAGGCAACGCGGGATCTCGTCGAGGCCGAGGGCCGGAAGGCAGTGCTCGTCGCCGGCGACATTCAGGATCCGGCACATTGCCGGGCGATCATCGAGAAGGCGGTCGAGGAACTCGGCGGCATCGACATTCTGGTCAACAATGCCGCCCATCAGGCGAGTTTCACCGCGATCGAGGATATCAGCGACGAGGAATGGGACCTGACCTTCCGCGTCAACATCCATGCGATGTTCTATCTCACCAAGGCGGCTGTGCCGCACATGAAGCCGGGTGCGTCGATCATCAACACCGCCTCGATCAATTCGGACAGCCCGAGCCCGCACCTTCTGGCCTATGCCACGACCAAGGGGGCGATCCAGAACTTCACCGCCGGCCTCGCCCAGCTTCTCGCGGAGAAGGGCATCCGCGCCAATACCGTGGCGCCGGGACCGATTTGGACGCCGCTCATTCCCTCGACCATGCCGGAAGAGAAGGTCACCAATTTCGGCGAGCAGGTGCCGATGAAGCGTCCCGGGCAGCCGGCCGAACTCGCGACAGCCTATGTCATGCTGGCCGATCCGCTGTCGAGCTACGTCTCGGGCGCGACCATTGCCGTGACGGGAGGCAAGCCCATCCTCTGAGGACTGGTAAGCCGGCTCTGTATCGAGCCGGCGTCGTCGGAAACGAGAGCGGCCCGCTTGAAGGCGGGCCGCTTGTTCATGTCGATCGAGACCGGGGAGCGGCCCTAGAGGCCGCTCCCCAAAATCGTATCAGCGCGAGCCGCCCTTGCGGCCGGCCTCGGCAGCGCGCTCGCGGTCATTCGCGAAGCAATGCGGCTTCCAGAAATAACCGCTGTATTATCCGCTATAATGCTCTCGAACTAATGATTTCACTCGCTCATGAGCCGATACAGATCAAAATTTAACTGCACAATATTCCAACATTACTTTGACTTCTTATGCCAAGCCGCGCTCAAACACGCAGCCAAGCCCTCGTTCCATTTCATATTTACTGTGTACGATAACGTACAAGGTTCTGATTAATGGCGAGTCTGCACGGAACGACACCCGCCGGGCGCTGTTCTCAACCAGGGGGATGACCGATTCGAAGAGGGTGAGATGTATCACCACGTCAAGAAGCTCATGTTCACGGTCCGGGTCGATGCCCCGGACGTCCGCTTCGGCAATATGCTGCTGGAGCAATTCGGCGGCGCGAACGGCGAACTCGCCGCCGCCATGCAGTACTCCATCCAGGGGCTCAATTGCGAGGATCCCGAGCGCAAGGACCTCCTGATGGATATCGGGACGGAGGAACTCAGCCATCTCGAAGTCGTCGGCAGCCTCGCGCGGATGCATCTGCAACCGTCCAAGGTCGACCGTCAGGCGGCCGAGGCCGATCCGCTGATCGCCATCGCCGGCGGCGGCGGGGTCAACCTCTTCAACTCGCAGGGCAACCCCTGGACGGCCGACTATCTCAAGATCACCGGCGAACTCGACGTCGATCTGCGCAGCAACATCGCTGCCGAGGCGCGCGCCAAGATCGTCTATGAGCGGCTGATCAATTTCACCGACGATGCCGGCACCAAGGACGCCCTGCAGTTCCTGATGACGCGCGAAATCACCCATATGAAGGCGTTCACCGCGGCGCTGGAAAGCATGAAGAAGCCGACCTTCTCGATCGGACGCCTGCCGCCGACGCCCGGGCTGGTGGACCAGTTCTTCAACGATTCGACCGGCAGCGGCGATCATGGCGAGATCGACGCGCGGGGCCCCTGGAACGAAGGCGGCGACTGGGAGTTCGTCGAGGCACCGGCATTCCGGGCGGAGGCGATCACGGCCAGCGGGCCCGACATCGTCGTCGAATCGACGCCGGACGCGCCCGATACGGCGCTCGAAGCGCTGCTCATCGAGCAGCTTCGCGATATTCTCCATGCCGAGAAGCAGCTGACCAAGGCCTTGCCGAAGCTCGCAGCGGCCGCGCGGACGGACAAGCTGCGCGGGCTGATCGAAACGCATCTCGCCGAGACCGAGGCGCAGGTGGAGCGGATCGAAAGCGGCTTCTCCATTCTTGGCGTCAAGGCGCAGGCGAAGCCCTGCAAGGGCATGGCCGGACTGATCGAGGAAGGCAACGAGGTCGTGGCCGAATCCGAAGACAAGGACGCGGCATCAGCGGACCTCGCTCTCATCGCGGCGGCACAGCGGGTCGAGAACTACGAGATCTCCGCCTACAAGACCGCCCGCAATCTGGCGCAGCAGTTGCGCAATCCCGAGCTCGTGGCCCTTCTCTCCGCTTCGCTCGCCGAGGAGGAGAATGCCGACCAGTTGCTGGCGCAGGTCGCACGCACCTTGATGACCGCGACACGGATGCCCGCGCCCGTTGCCTGACAATGACGGAAGGCCGCGTATCCCCGAGGGGATCGCGGCCTTTCTTTCGGACCAGATGATCGCCGACGTCGAGATCATCGGGCCGATCCTCGAAGGGGCTTTCGGGATCGTCCCGCCGATGGCGGAACTCTTTGAAACGATGCCGTGCTGCTTCATCAGGGCGCTGACTTGCAGCGGCAGCCTCGCTCCCGGGAGCGAGAACGCCGACGGCCCTAGAAGCCGAGACTGCGCTCCGCGGCCGGCGACTGCGCCGGGGTTGCCGCCAACGCGACGATCTCGTCGAGCAAGCTGGACGCGCGGGCTTCGGCTGCGACGGCTTCCCCCAAGGCTCGGGCGGCCGTTCGAAAGGACGCGTCGCCGAGCAGCCTTTCAAGGGCGGACCTGATCTCCGGAACGGCCGCGGTTTTCGGAAGCGCCAATCCGGCGCCGCGCTCGGTCACGCGCGCCGCATTGTCGCCCTGGTCGCGGCCATGCGGGATGACGAGCATCGGCAGCCCGTGCATGAGAGCTGCCATGACAGTGCCGTGCCCGCCATGCGTCACCACGAGAGACGCCTCGGACATCACCTCCATGTGGGGCGCACTCGGCACGACGATGCAGTTCTGGGCGCCGTTTACCTCATCGGGGCGGATCGAGCCGCCTAGCGTCACCAGGGCTCGCAGGGGCAGCGGTGCCATGGCATCGACGACGCTCTGGATGACGCCGGCATGGTTCTGGAAGCTCGTCGAGAACCCGACAAGGACGAGCGGGCGATCGTCCTCCTCAGACCACGGCGAAAGCCATGGTTCCGCCCAGGCGGGATCGCCGACGAGCGGTCCGGCATAGCGCATGTTCGGCTTCAATCCGATCCCCGCGAAGTCGAAGGCTCGCGCCGTTCCCAGCCAGTGCACCGCGGCCGCCCCCCACTGGTCGGAGAGGTGCTGCAAGGCAGGAAGCCCCAGCTCCGCCCGAGCCGCGTTCAAGGCGGGACGGCCGACATCGAACAGCGCCTCGAAGTCTCGCCGCAGGCTGTCTTCCGCTTCGCGCTCGGACGCCGTCTTTGCCGGAGGCAGGCCAGTTCCCAATGGCGGCATCCCCTGCAGCGGAAAGAAACTGATCATGGTGCCGAGCAGGGCGAGCCGCTGGCCGATGGCCTCGCAACCCAGCATCGGACCGAGAAGCATGTCGAAGCAGACGACGAGGTCGGCAGGTTCGCGCCGAAGCTCCTCGATCGTGTCATGCGCATAGGCGAGGGCCGTACCGCCGACGAACTCGGCGACCATGCGAAGACCTTCGGTCGCGGAGACGTCCCAGTCGGGCAGCTCGGTCTCGCGCCGTCGCTCCGATTTGTGGGGCGCGCGCGTCCAGCTGATGAACTGCGCTCCGGCCGCCTCGGTCTCGTTGCGGCTCGTCCCGTCGCTCATGACGCGAACAGCATGACCCCGCTCAACGAGCCGGCGGACCACCGGCATGATCGGCGAAACGTTGCCGCCGAGATCGGCTGTCGTAAACAGGAAGCGCAAGCGCCTGGCCGTCCGCATCATTTGTCTCCCGTGACCGACGCATGGGACGAGGCCTGCACCAGCACGGCGTCGACGAGCCGGCGCATGAGACGATGGGTATCCTCGGGCGTGCGGCCCATATCCCGGCGCACGAGCTTCCAGGCATAGACGTCCGTTGCCAGGACCAGCGCATCCAGCAACGCCGTCCGCTCGTCCGGAGCGACCGCATCGAGCCATGGGGCGAAGACCTGGGCCGTGACGGCCCGATGGTTCTCGCGGCCGAGATCCAGCCAGCGGCGCAGCGCCGGATGGCGCTCCTCCTGCGCCAGGTTGCGGATCACGCTGTCGCCCCACTCCTCGTAGATGCCGGCGATGTGCCTCACCGCGCCATCGACGTCGCCGGCATGGCCATCCCGGCTGACCCGAACCGTACTCACGAAGTCGTCGACGAAGGCTTGAAGCAACCCTTCCTTGCTGCCGAACCGACGGATGATCGTTCGCACCGTGACGTGAGCCTGCCCCGCGACCTGCTCGAGCTTGATCTCGTCGTACCATTGGACGCGCATGCAGGCGGCGAACACGTCAACGATCCGCCGTCGAGTCGCCTCGACCGCCAAGGCGCGAGCACGTTGGCGATAGGGCCGCTGTCGGGCGAGGTCGTCCGATGCACTTTTCATGTCACTATGGATGACATGAAATTGTACCGCCAACAATGCCTCACTTCATGGACTGGTCCATGCTGGGAGTGACAGGCTTCGGCACCTGCCGGCGGATCCGGCAGGATTCCGCTCGACAAACCGCTGCGGCTCACGGCTAAGATCAAGCTTCCCATTGCCGGGCCGACGTCACTCCCGACGTCATGATCGCGGGCTACACTTTCCGTCGAGGACTCTCCAGCATCGCAGGATTGACGGACCTTCCCCGAAATCCCGGAGCCTGCGATGCGCTCACGCCGTTCGATCCACCATTCGGAGCCGTGCCATGCTGCTACCCGCCGACCAGGTGGACGTGACCGTCATCATCGACAACGTGACGGATAGCCTGTCCTCGACGCCAGCATTTGTGGAGAACGAGTGGACGTCCCACTGGCGGCGGGGAATGAAGTCCCTCGGCGGTCGATGCCTGTGCTGCGCAGCGCATGGGCTTTCCTGCCTCGTGACCGTCACTTCGGGCGCCAATCGCAGAACGATATTGTTCGATACCGGGCCCGAGGAATGGGTCTTCGAGCGCAATGTAAGCCGGCTCGGTATTGATCTCGGCACGGTCGATGCGCTGGTTCTGTCCCATGGCCATTGGGACCATGCCGGCGCAGCGCCCTATGCGCTTGCCATGGCAAATCTGGCCAATGGCGGACGTGCGGTTCCCACCTATCTCCACCCCGACATGTTCAGGCTGCGCGCGCTCAAGATGCCGGACGGCGCCATGCGCCTTTCGGATGCGGTGCCGTCGATGGAAATCATGGAAGCGAATGGCGGCACGATGGTGTGCACGACGGAGCCGGTCGCGATCCTCGACGGCATGGCCTTCGTCAGCGGCGAGATCCCGCGTTCGACGTCCTTCGAACAGGGCCTCCAGGCCCAGTGGCACCGGACCGACGACGGGACCTGGGAGCACGATCCCTGGATAATGGATGAGCGATACCTGGCGGTACACGTCAAGGGGAAGGGCCTCGTCGTCTTCTCTGCCTGCTCGCACGCGGGAATCGTGAACGTTCTCCTCGACGTCCGCCGTCGCTTTCCCGCGCTTCCCATCCATGCCGTCATGGGCGGGCTCCACCTATCCGGCATCACCGAAGGCGCAATTCCCGACACGGTTGCCGCGCTGAAGGAGTTCGAGATCGCTGTCCTCGCCGTCGGACATTGCACCGGCTGGCGCGCTGTGAACGCACTCTCGAATGCATTCGGCAATGCCGTCGTGCCGTCGGCCGTCGGCAAGACATACCGATTCTGACCGGTTGAGCCGTCATCGCCACGACGCGAGGGGAGACCGATGCCGAACGCTGTCCGTTGACGCGCTCGCATCTCCGCACGCTCAAGGGGATCGACATACATCTGATCCAGCGCTGGAATCAGGTCTTTCTCGTAAACCTGTCCGGGCTCCCCGACCGGGAACCCGGACGGAGGCACAGCGCCAAATGTGAACGCTCCGATGCCCGTGGCGACGCGGGTCCCGCCACCCCTCCCCGATCGCCTGTTCCCGATATCGACGGCTGCATGGGGAGAAGCGGGAATGGAGCAGCCCGCTGGGCGACTGCTCTCGGAATGGCGCCTGCGCGATCAAACGCTCGGTTGGACTCCGACGGCCGGTCAGGTGTCCTGAAGCATGTGTCGCAGTCGCTCCGGGCGGAGGACCGTGATGCGACGATAGGATTGGCGGATGAAGCCGGCGGCCTCCAGGCGGCCAAGCATCGCCCGTGCGGTGGTTCGCGAGACATTGGCGAGAGTCGCGAAATCCTCCTGGCTGACATCGACATCGACGGGGTCTTGCCGCTCCGGATCATCCGTTCGGACACCGCCGAGACGCAGCAGTACGGCGACGCAGCGCGTCGCGTGATCGCGGATCATCAGATCGTCGCTGGCGCCGATAGCCAGGTCGAGATGCCCGATCGTAATGAGCGCCATGAAGCGCCAGATGATCGGGTCGGTGCGGGACATCTCCAGGATGTCGTGCAGCGGCAACTGCAGCAGTTCCGTGTCGCGCGTTGCTGAAAGGCCGACCCGCCGCCCCTGCCCGGTGATGGCGGCGGCCTCTCCGAACCACGCGCCGGGCCGCGCCAAATGGGCGAAATAGGGACCGCGCTCGCCCGGCGCGATGGCAATTCCGAGGCCGCCGCTCACGAGACCATAGATGCCGCCCGGAGGATCTCCGACGGCGTAGACCGGCTCGCCCGCCTTGAAATGCACGAGATGGACGCGCGCGAGAACCGCGGTGCGAAAGGTCTCCGGCACGATGCTGAGCCAGCCGATGCTGCCCAACTTCGCGCGCGCGTCAGCCAGGCTGCTCATGATCGCCCCCGATTGGTCGCCGGCGTTCAATTAAGACATTCAATAAGGTCTACACACAAGGGGCTGCTTCTACCGGTCGAGGGGGAGCCGGTCGAAAGATCACGCCAAGGTCCGGTGCGCCACATCCAAGATGCGGTCTCGAATGCCGGAAACATGATCGCGATCAAGTCGGCCTCCGCGGATTGAGCGACCTTACCCAGGGGGGAGAACGACATGTTTCGCGTGCCGGTAGTCGGTTGGACCATCCTGCGTGCCACTATGCGCTTGCTGCCTGTTTCGGTCCGGTCGTCGCACAGGCGGCCACGGCCGAGAAACCCAACATCGTCGTCATCTTCGGCGACGACATCGGATGGATGAATATCTCAGCCTATGGCGGCGATATCATGGGAGTCGCGACGCCCAATATCGATCGCCTCGCTGCCGAAGGGCTGCGGCTGACGTCGTTCTATGCCCAGCCGAGCTGCACGGCGGGTCGCGCCGATTTCATCACCGGCCAGTTGCCGGTCCGGACCGGGCTGACGACGGTCGGCACACCCGGATCGCCCGCGGGGCTGCAGAAGGAAGACATAACCCTCGCCGAGATCCTCAAGACCAAGGGCTACGCGACGGCCCAGTTCGGCAAGAACCATCTCGGCGATCTCGAGGAGCACCTGCCGCATCGGCATGGCTTCGACGAGTTTTGGGGAAATCTGTATCACCTGAACGCCAATGAGGACCTCGAGGATCCGGACCGGCCGACCGACCCGGCCTTTCGCAAGGCCTTCGATCCGCGCGGCATCATTTCCGGCACGGCAAACGGGCCGACTATCGACGAGGGTCCGCTGACGGTGAAGCGGATGGAAAGCTTCGACGATGAGGTGACGGCCAAGTCGCTCGCCTATCTCGACAAGCGGGCCGCCGACCACAAGCCCTTCTTCCTCTGGCACAATTCGACGCGGCAGCATGTCTTCATCCACCTCAAGGACGAGGCGAAAGGCCAGTCGCGCGCCGGACGCGAGGACGTCTACGGCAACGGCCTGAAGGAGCACGACGCGCAGGTCGGACAAATCCTGGCGAAGCTCGATCAGACTGGGCTCAGCCGGAATACGATCGTCATCTACACGACCGACAACGGCGCCTATCAGTATATGTGGCCGCAAGGCGGAACGACGCCGTTTCGGGGCGACAAGGGCACGACATGGGAAGGGGGCGTGCGCGTTCCCTTCATCGTGCGCTGGCCAGGCGCGCCGGCCGGCCGCGTCAGCGCCGACATCGTCGACATGACGGACCTGCTGCCAACGCTCGCAGCAGCTGCCGGAGAGCCCGACGCCGTGGCCAAGCTCGCGCAAGGAGCCAACTATGGCGGGCGCGACTATCATCTCCATCTCGACGGCTTCGACCAGACGGCGTTCTTCACGGGCAAGAGTGATCAGTCGGCACGGGACTTCGAGTTCTACTATGACGAGACGGTGCTGACGGCGGTTCGCTACAAGCAGTTCAAGGTCACCTTCTCGGCCAAGGAAGGCAACCGCTGGGATGATCCGCTTCTGAACTACAGCAGGCCGCTGATCACCAATCTGCTGATGGACCCGTTCGAACGTCAGACTGGCGACCTCAACCGTCAATATGACGAGCACAAGGTCTGGGTGCTGACACCGATGGTGGGCATCGTCCAGAAACACCTCGCGACGTTCAAGGACTACCCGATCCGCCAGCTCGGCCTCAGCGCTGCCGTTGGCAAGACGATCGAGCAGGTCCAGTCGCAGCTCCTGCAGTTGCAGCAACAGGACTAGAGGAACGATCGATGTCCATACGCGCGGTCTTCCTCGCCGGCCTCCTGACGTTTGCAGGCAGTTGCACGGCTCTCGCCGCCGACGGTCCACTGCCTGGCGACGGCTCCGTGCTGCCCTTTCCACCCGTCCCCTCGGCCAGCATCGCCGGCCCCACCTTGCAGCAATCGACGCATGTTCGCCGCCCCGAGCCGAACCATCTGCCCAAGGGCGCGCCGAACATCCTGATCGTCCTTCTCGACGATGTCGGCTTCGGCGTTCCGAGCACCTTCGGCGGCGATGTCAACACGCCGACGCTGACCCGCCTCGCCAATGAAGGGATCAGCTTCAACAGCTTCCACACCACCTCGATCTGCTCGCCGACACGGGCTTCGTTGCTCACCGGACGCAATCACCAGCGCGTCGGCTCGGGCACCATCGCGGAACGCGCCGTGGATTGGGACGGCTATACCGGTGTCATTCCCAAGACGTCAGCGACGATCGCGGAAGTGCTGCACGACTACGGCTACAAGACCGCAGCTTTCGGCAAATGGCACAACACGCCCGCAACCGAGACGACGGCGATGGGGCCGTTCGATCGCTGGCCGACCGGCTACGGCTTCGACTATTTCTACGGCTTCCTCGCCGGCGAGACGTCGCAATACGAGCCGAGACTGTTCGAGAACACCAATCCGGTCGAGCCCCCGCACGACCCGAACTATCACCTGACGCAGGACCTCGTCGACAAGGCGCTGACCTGGCTGCATCGCGAGCGCTCGTTCTCGCCGGACAAGCCATTCTTCATGTATTGGGCGCCCGGCGCCGCGCATGGCCCACACCAAGTCTTCAAGGCCTGGGCCGACAAGTACAAGGGGAAGTTCGATACAGGTTGGGACGCCTATCGCGAGCGCGTCTTCCAGCGCCAGAAGGCAATGGGCTGGATTCCCGCGGACACGGAGTTGACGCCGCGCGACCGACCATGGCGTCGTGGGACAGCATTCCCGCGGCCGAGCGGCCATTCCAGGAGCGGCTGATGGAGGTGTTCGCCGGCTTCGTCGAGCATGCCGATACTGAGGTCGGCCGACTCGTCGTCGGCCTCGACCAGATGGGCGTCCGCGACAAAACGATCATCATCTACATCTTCGGCGACAACGGCTCGAGCGCCGAAGGCCAGAACGGCAGCATCAGCGAATTGCTGGCGCAGAACCAGATTCCGAACATCGTCGCCCAGCAGATCGCGGCGCTCAGCGAGATCGGCGGCCTCGATGCACTCGGCACCGACAAGGCCGACAACATGTATCACGCCGGCTGGGCTTGGGCCGGCAGCACGCCTTTCCGCTCGACCAAGCTGGTCGCTGCCCATTTCGGCGGGACACGCAATCCGATGGTCATCTCCTGGCCGAAGGGTATCAAGCCGGACCCGACACCGCGCGCGCAATTCCACCACGTCAACGACATCGCGCCGACGCTCTACGACGTGCTCGGTATCACGCCGCCCAAGGTCGTGAACGGCTACCAGCAGGACCCGATCGACGGTGTCAGCCTTGCCTACACATTCGCCGATGCGAAGGCGCCTGGCCGCAAGACGACGCAATATTTCGAGAACAATGGCAGCCGCGGCCTCTATCACGACGGCTGGTTCGCCTCGACCTTCGGCCCGCTGATTCCCTGGCTCACCGTCAGCCCGGGGCTCGCCAGCTGGGATGCCGACAAGGATGTCTGGCAGCTCTACGATCTCAAGACCGATTTCTCCCAGGCGCATGACCTCGCGGCAAAGGAGCCGCAGCGCCTCGCGGAAATGAAGCAGTTGTTCCTGGCCGAAGCCGAGAAGAACAAGGTCTTCCCCGTCGGCGCCGGCCTCTGGACAAGGCTGCATCCCGAGGATCGCGTCGCCGTCCCCTATACGCATTGGGACTTCGACGCGACGACGACGCGACTGCCGGAATTCGCAGCGCCCGGCCTTGGACGGCAAAGCACCGAGGTCGTGCTCGAGGTCGAGATTCCGGCCAATGGCTCCGGCGTACTCTACGCGCTTGGCGGCGTCGCCGGTGGACTGTCGCTCTATCTCGACGCCGGACATCTCGTCTACGAATACAACATGATGATGATCGAGCGCTCGATCGGCCGATCGGCCGCTCCGCTCGCCGCCGGCAAGCACCGCATCATCATCACGACGGCCATTCCGAAGCCGGCCGGCGCAGCCGATGTGACGATTACGGTCGACGGCGCCGCTGTGCTCAACGTCCCGGTCGCGCGGACGGTCGCCGGTGCGTTCTCGGCCAGCGAAACGCTCGACGTCGGCACCGATCTCGGCTCGCCGGTCTCGCTCGCCTATTTCGACCGCGCCCCATTCGCCTTCAACGGAAAGATCGATGCGATGAGCGTCGACCTCAAATGAGCCCGGCTCACCCCTCGAGGAGTTTCGCCATGCGCATGACACTCGTCGCCGCATCGACCGCCATGCTCGGCCTCTTCGCCACGGCGCCGGTCGCGGCTGCCGATCCGCAAAGGCCCAACATCGTCTTCATCATGGCGGACGATCTCGGCAATGCCGATCTCGGCTATCGCGGCGGACTGATCAAATCGCCCAATATCGATGAACTCGCGCGCGGCGGCGTCCGGCTCGAATCCTTCTACGGTGAACCGGTCTGCACGCCCGCGCGCGCCGCGCTGATGACCGGGCGCTACCCGATGCGCTACGGCCTGCAGACGCTCGTCATCTTTCCGAGCCACACCTATGGCCTGCCGACGGACGAGAAGACCCTGCCCGAGGCGCTGAAGGAGGCCGGCTACAAGACGATGATGGTCGGCAAGTGGCATCTCGGCCATGCCGACGAGAAGTACTGGCCACAGAACCGCGGCTTCGAATATTTCTACGGCAACGTCGTCGGCGAGATCGACTATTTCACGCATGAGCGCGGCGGCGTCGTCGACTGGCAGCGCAACGGAAAATTCCTGAAGGAAGACGGCTACTACACGCAGCTGATCGGCGACGATGCGGTCAAGCTCATCGACGAGCAGGACGGCACCACACCCTTCTTCCTCTACGTCGCCTCGCTGGCGCCGCACGCGCCCTATCAGGCACCGCAGAGCTACATCGACCAGTACGCCTCAGTCGCGGATCCGATGCGGCGAACCTATTCGGCGATGATCACGGCGCTCGACGACCAGATCGGCCGCATCGTCGCCGAACTCGACAAGAAGGGTCTTCGCGACAACACGATCATCCTGTTCTCGAGCGACAATGCCGGCGCGACGAGCGGAATGTTCGCGCAAGGCGCCAAGAGCAATGCGGAGCGCGACGCGGAGGCCGGCGGCATCGAGCAGGGCCAGAAGGCGCCGGCCTCCAACGCGCCGTTCCGCGGCGGCAAGGGCAGCCTCTATGAAGGCGGCGTGCGGGTTCCAGCTTTCGTCAACTGGCCGGCGCAGTTGAAGCCCGCCGTCGTCGGCGCGCCGCTGCACATGGTCGACGTGATGCCGACCCTGCTCGCCCTCGCCGGCGGCAAGGGCAGCCCCGATCACCCCTTCGACGGCCGCGACATGTGGCCGACGCTCGCCGCCGGCACGCCCTCGCCCAACGAGGATATCCTCATCAATGTCGAGGCGTTCCGCGGCGCGATCCGCAAAGGCGACTGGAAACTCATCAAGATCGCGCTGCTGCCCGGCCGCACCGAGCTCTACGATCTCGCCAAAGACCCGGGCGAGACGACCAATGTCGCGGCCGAGCATCCCGAGATTGTCGCCGACCTCGAGGCGCGGCTCGTCGCCTATGCGCGCGAGCAGAAGCCGAGCGAATGGATCAAGGCCCAACCAGCCTTCGTCGGCGAGCAGGGCAAGACCATCTTCGACCCCGACTTCGACATCGACGACGACGGCTTGCCGCACGAGAAGGTCGCCCAGCCGGCAGAGTGAGCGGGCAAGGGTTTGGAATCGGTTGCCGTCTGCGGGCGAGATGAGACAGTTCCCCCGGAGGCGCGTCATGCGTGTCCGGGAGCCGGGCAGAGGCGCCATAGAGCGACAGGCCGGGATTGGGGTTGCGCATTCCGCTGGCGCTGGGCTGTTGACGATCGCTCCGCCGCCCGAGGCGATCAACGCGGGGATTTCATGGCGCATGGCATGAAAGACCATCCGCATATTGGTGTCGAAGACCTGCCCATAGAGGTGATCGGTCTGTGCGGCCAGCGGCGCCGGGCGCTCCTGGAACCCGCACTGTTGAAGGCGACATCGAGACGGCCGAAGCGGGTCATCGTTTGCGCCACGAGGTCAGCCCAATGCGCCTCGCAGGTGACGTCGGCTGTGACGAACACGCCTTTCGTATCTGTGCGGCACAGAGCCTCGGCGACCTCCTTGCCGGGCGCCTGCCATCGTCCCGGGCGACTACGGCCGCCGCCCCTTCCTCGGCCGTGCGGAGCGCTGTTGCACGACCGATGCCACGGGTCGCGCCGGCGACGAGACAGATCTTCCCGGCAAGCGGCCGTGCCGGTGTGTAGCAAGGGTCGGCCCTGCCAGTTCGGCGGTGGAAGGCGCTTTGATCGTCATGGCCGTCTCCTCACAAGGTGCTGTTCGAGCACTTCCTGGCCCCACTGGCTGCCGAAACGCTCCTCAGCCAGCACGAAGCCATTCTTTTCATAGAGATGACGCGCGGCATGAAGGCCGGCGAAGGTCCATAGATGAGTCTCGGCGAAGCGTTGCGCGTCCGAGAAGGCGAGCGCGGTCTCAAGCAGCCGCCGTCCCACGCCCGTGCCGCGCATCTCATCGTCGATGATGAACCAGCGCAGGTGCGCGATGCCCGGGCCCAGATCCTCGCCGTCGATGGCGATCGCGCCGACAATTCGTTGGTCCTTGAGGGCGGCCCAGATCCCGTTCACCGGCCTGTCGAGATGGTCGCAGAAGGCCGCGAGACCACCGGCGACGACGGTTTCAAAGCGCCGGCCGAAGCCGGCCTCCCGCGCATAATAGAGCGCGTGCATTTCGGTGACGCGGGCCACCAGGGCAGGGCGATAGCCGGCAACGATTTCGACCTGCGGACCGGGGGGCGGGGCGTCCGACCTCGCCGCCAGCGCATCGGCATAAAGGCGCAGTCCATTGAGGACGGTGCGGTGGTGTTCGGAAGGAAGCTGTTCCAGCGCGCCCGCGACCTGTGCGCGAGCGAAGGCGTGGATTGCGGCGACGCGCTTGCGTCCGACCGTGCTGAGGGAGAGCTTCTTGGTGCGCGCATCCGCCGCGTCCGGCGCCTCCCGGACATCGCCCGAGAGGACGAGCTTACGCAGCATTCGGCTGACACTCGACTTTTCAAGGCGGAGAATCCCGCCGAGATCGCGCGCCGAGATCCCGTCTCTGGCGTCGATTTCGATCAGGGCGTGGACAGCGGAAGGCGGCAGGTCGGTTCCGGCGAACGTGCCACCCAAGAAGCCGAGTTCTCGGACAAGCTGGCGAGATGCAGCGCGGATCGGATCGACGGTGGAACGCATCAGAGACATGGGAGCATAGACACAATCGGTTGCATCATACAACTGATTAGTCTTTGCCGGAATTGTGGTCAAGCGGGGCCATTCCGAACGGCGAACCGCCTCCTGCCGGCGCGGCCGACGGGTCTCCGTTCTCGTAAGCCCGTGCGGTATTCGGCAATCATTGCGTAGCTACCGCGCAGAATATCGCGCGATGGCGTGAAATCAGCGGCGTGGCGGAGGGAGCAGTCTGGTGTGAACCTGTCTCTGCCTGCTTCCCTGTTCGGAGCAGAAAAGCGAGAGAGGGCTTTCCTCGCGAGCTGGAGATCAGGCGCCGCTGGAAAGCGGCGTTATTTCCGTAACTTGCCCGAAGTTATCTACTCAATTGACGGGCCGTTCTTGCAGTTCTGGAGCTGAGTTCGCAGGCGCTATCAGGGAAAGCCGATTGCCGTTTAGTGGGATTGCGTTGTCGTTAGCCGGGATCGGAGTGCATTTCTGCGGGATGACGATGCCCCGATACGGGATCGCTCTGCCGAATGGCGGTTGGGCGGTGTCGCTATACCGAACTGCCCTGCCACAAGGCGGGGAAAGATTGTCGGTTGCCGGTATCGGATTGTCGAATTCTGGGAGCGGTAAGCCAAATCGACACAAGTCCGCGAGGCAGCGCCTTCTTCCAGATGATGTCGCCATCATGTGCCGGAAGGATGTAGGTTAGAGGATCGCTACACGGGCGATCTGAAACGTTCATGGCGGGCCTATTCTGTCGACAGTTCAACCGTTTCTAAGACGGACATTTTCAGAACAGCTAGAACTGGCATCCGACCCGAACCGCCGCCGGGGGCGCGACGTTGCCTCCCGGCGGTGGCATTGTCTCCACCGTTATTTGGCGCCGGCTGCAGCCTCGATGACCGCGGCGACCTCAGCGGCACGGGAGGCCAGCGAGGCGTGGCTGCCGTCGACCTTCGTCACCTTGGCCTTGATGCGCCCGGCGAAGAATTCCTGCGCATGCGGGTCGAGAACGAGGTCCTTCGTGCTGAGGACGTACCAGCTCGGCTTGTCGTGCCACGCCGCGACGGTGGCCGGAGCATCAAAGGCGGTGTGGTTGATCGGCATCTGGTGAGCCGCCAGATGCTCGCCGACTGCCTTGGGAAGGTCGCCGGCGACGGCGCCCGGGAACACGGCCGGGTCGATCGTCAGATAGCCTTTGCTGTCGGGACGGATCGCCGCGGTGCCCGGCGTGGCCGGCCCGCTCGCCGCCAGGGCCGAAACGCTTTCGCCCTTTTCGGGCGCGAAGGCCGAGACGTAGACGAGTGCCTTGACCTTGGCGTTGTCGCCGGCCTCGCCGATCACGACACCGCCCCAGGAATGGCCCACGAGGACCACCGGCCCGTCTTGTGCGTCGAGCACGGCTTCGGTGGCGGCGACATCGTCAGCCAGCGAAGTCAGCGGGTTCTTGACGGCCGTCACCGTGTACCCCTTGGCGGCGAGGATGGCGGCGACGCCGTCCCAACTCGACTCGTCCACGAAGGCGCCATGCACAAGAACAATGTTCTTGATGGTGCCCGCCGGCAGGGTCGTCGTGGCGAAGGCCGGGGCAGCGCCCAGCATGGCGGTCGAGAACATCAGGGCGGACATGAGAAGGGTCTTCATCGTCGATCTCCAGGTGAGGCGCTTGGGCGCCGGTTGATGTCGGGTCGGACTATCTGCAACATTCTGAGGCGTGCCTTCCGGTGTTCCGGAAATCTGGCCATCCTCATTAGTGGCTTGATTTGTTTCCTTTAATCCGTTTCCGAAGACACCTGTAGGCTAGGATGTGGTGCCATGAGTGACCATGACCAGGACCCCGCAAGGCATGCTCCATCGTCCAGAGTTGCGAGCATGCTGGCCGCCCGGATCGACCTGCTCTCGCAAATGCTCGACCTGGTGAGGTTGCGCGGCGAGCTGGTATTCTCAATCGATCTCGGTCATCCGTGGGGGCTACGCTTCCAACCGGGATCAGCCTATTTCTTCGTGGTTCTCGAGGGAGGGCTCACCGTCGAGGTGGCCGGGGAGCCGTCAGTCGAGGCGATCGCGGGAGACCTGGTGATGCTGCCTCGCGGCGTCGGTCACGTCCTGACCGATGGCGGCGGCGCGGATCCCGCGGACGCCGACGAGATGATGGATGCGCAGTTCACGAACGAGCGCTTCGGTCTCCGCCATGGCGGCAACGGGCCGTCGACCAGGCTCATCGGCGGCGCGTTCCATTTCGAGAGCACGGCTGTGCCTTGGGTCGTCTCGGCGCTTCCAGCCGTCATCCATATCGAGAAGTCGGGCGGACAGACCGGTGGATGGCTGGAGGGACTGGCCCATTTCATGATGATGGAGGCCCAAACCGTCTATCCGGGGTCTTCGGTCATGATCTCCCGTCTCATCGATGTGCTGATCATCCGCGTGATCCGGACATGGGCGCAGACGAGAAATCCCAATGACGCCGGATGGCTCGGCGCACTCGCCGACCCGCGCATCAGCCGGGCCCTCAAGTGCATCCACGATGAGCCGTTTCGGCGGTGGAAAGTCGCCGACCTTGCTAACGCCGTCGGAATGTCCCGGTCCAGCTTTGCCGACCGCTTCTCGTTGTTGGTCAAGGAAGGTCCGCTGTCCTACCAGACCCGTTGGCGCCTGACGCTGGCGCACGGACTGCTACGACAGCCCAATGCGCGCGTCGGCGATGTGGCGCGGCAAGTCGGATACAATTCCGAGGCTGCATTCAGCCGCGCCTTCAAGTCCCAGTTCGGTTTACCACCCGTTGATCTCAGGGCAACCGGTCACGGTGCCCGGTTGCCGATCATCGGAACGCAATGGCCAGGGTCTCTTTCGGTGTGAGTGTCCCACCGGATGAGCGCTCTTGGAGCAGAGTGTCGAATCTTGCTCGCGCTACAGATGTCCCGAAACTGACCTGCCGCTGGTTTGTCACCCAGCAGCGATTTGAGCCTCGGCGGTTTTGCGCGGGATCGCGCGTTGGTGGTGAGAGTGGCGGCGTAGGCCGCCGGTGGGATGTAACCAAGCGCCGAATGAGGACGACGGAGGTTGTAGTCGTCAACCCAAGCGGCGATCTTGGCTCGGGCATGGTCGAGCCCGAAGAACAGGCTCTCGTTGAGCAGCTCGTCACGCATGCGAGCTGCTTCAGACGCTTGGCCTTCCATTTGTAGAGGGTCGCCTCCGAGACGCCGTGCTGGCGCGCCAGGTCGGCTGTCTTTGCCCCCGACTCATGCTCGCGCAGAACCGCGATGATCTGCTCTTCCGTGAACCGTGCTCGCTTCATCTGTCCGTACTTCGAAGGGCCGGACTCTAGCTCCGAGTGAGGAAAAAACGCAGTGGCAGGTCAAATTCAGGGCAAATAGCGTCGGCGGCGGGCGGATCGGGACCGGATCGGCGGACTGTGCCCACCGCTCCGGATTGTTACGGCGTGTTCAGCGTCCGCACGCTGTCGCGCTCGATCAGTTCCACGTCGAGCGACGTGACCACCGGTCCTTCGGCGCCCGCCACCAGCGCGAGAATACGATCGACAACGTGTGCGGCGATCTGGGGGATGGAGGGAGAAACGGTGGTCATGCGCGGCGCGCAATATTCGGTCTGCTTGCACTCGACATAGCTCAGGACCGAGAGATCGCCGGGAACATCGATGCCGAGCTGATAGGCGGCCTGCAGGACGCCGAAGCTGAACTGCGTGCCGAAGGTGAACATCGCGGTTGGCCTCGCCGCCTGTTCCAGCATGGCTCGCGCTTTGTCGCGAGCGTCGCCGAACGCGTAACTGCTCTCGACCATCCAGCGCGGATCGAGATTGAGGCCGAGCCGGGCGGCCGCCTTGCGCGTGCCGGCGAGCAGGCCCTGCGCGCGCGGCAACGCCATCGGCCCGGTCATCAGCCCGATATTCCGATGACCACGCTCGGCGAGATAGGTGAGCGCCATGTCGGCGCCGCGATCGAGATGCTCGACAAGACCCTGCCGGCGGAATTCGCCAGGGCGATCCCAGTTCAGCAAGACGCTTGGCAAGGCGGAGGCGAGCTCGGCCTCGTCGACGATCCATTCGTCCGAATGGCCGAGTACGACAACGCCGGCAGCGCGTTGCAGGAAGGAGGCCAATGCGCCGCCGCGCCGCATCCGTTCCAGGGTCGCGATTTGAACGCGAAGCACACTGAGCCCGCGCGCGGCAAAGCGGTCCTCGATCGCCGCGGCGACATCGTCGAAGAAGGACGTATCGGCATGCGGCGCGGCGAGAAAGACGACCGGAACCTCGGCAGTCTTGAACCAGGCCGCCAGATCGTCCTTCTGATAGCCAAGGGCCTCGATCGCCCTGGCGACGCGCTCCGCCGTCGGCTTGCTGACCGCCTTGGTCTTGTTCAGATGATGCGACACCGTGGCGATCGATACATTCGCCAGGGCCGCCACGTCCTTGATCGTCGCCATGCCACCACTCTTTCGGCCATCATGCAGGCCCTGAGGAGTCTGTCCAGCGGCAGGCGCCAGCTGCATGCGTCGCCGCCTCATTCCACATCAGCACCCGCCCATCAATTAGTCTTGACGCCGCATCGATGACGAATAAGGTAATGGAAAACGTTTAACCACTTCATGGAAAACGTTTCGCCATCCCTTTTTGCCGATCATTGCGCGAGCGGCACTCGGGGGTGGTGAGCACAGGCCGTCCAGAGCAACCCGAAACAATCCGATCAGGGAACCGTCAAAACCATGTCGAATATCACCCGTCGGGGTCTTGCGACCCTTCTCCTCGGTGCCGCTACCATCTCCACGGTCGGCCTCGGCGCCATGAGCGGTCCCGCCGCCGCGGCGGACAAGCCGAAGAAGGTCATCTTCCTCGTCAACGGCACGCTCGGCGACAAATCCTATTTTGATCTCGGCGCCGACGGCATGAAGGCCATCAAGGCCAAATATGGCGACGCCGTCGAGACGAAGATTCTCGAGATGGGCAACGACCAGACCAAGTGGCAGCCGGCGTTCGAGGACGTCTCCGAGCAGGATTGGGATCTGATCTTCGCCTGCACTTACGAAGTCTCTGACATCATCGCCGAAGTGGCGCCGAATCATCCCGACAAGACCTATGCGGTGATCGATGCGGTGGTACCCTTTGAACATGGCACTCTCGGCAATGTCTATGCGGTCTCCTTCAGGGATAACGAAGGGTCCTACCTCGCCGGCATCCTCGCCGCGGGCCTCCTGAAGGACGGCACCATTCCCGCCGATCAGGGCACGTCGATCGGCTTCCTCGGCGGCATGGACATTCCCGGCATCAACGACTTTCTGACGGGCTATATCGAGGGCGCACGTTCGGTCAATCCGGACATCAAGGTCGCCATCTCCTATGCCGGCACCTTCGACGACGCCGCGAAGGGCAAGGAGCTCGCACTCGCACAATATCGCTCCGGCACGGCGATCGGCTTCAATGTCGCCGGCCAGACCGGTCTTGGGCAACTGGCGGCAGGGAAGGAGGTCGGAAAATGGGCCCTCGGCGTCAATACCGACCAGGAGGCGATCTTCAAGGATACGGATCCGGCCATGGCCGCCTGGGTGGCGAGCTCGATGGTCAAGAATGTCGATGTCAGCATGCTCCGCGCCTTTGACCTCTATGTCGAGGGCAAGCTCCCCGTCGGCAAGGTCGAAGCCCTCGGTCTCGCAGAGAATGCCGTCGGCCTCGCCGAAACGGGCAACATGGCAAAGCTCGCCTCCCCGGCCCTCAAGGCGAAGATCGCGGCCGCGAAGGCCGGGATCATCGACGGCTCGATCCAGGTGACGTCCGGCTTCGGTCTCGATACCGACAAGCTGAACGCGCTCCGCGACAGCGTCCGTCCCTGAGCGCTTGGTGATGACGAACGCGCCTCTGGTCGCCTTTGCCTCTATTTCGAAGACATACGGCAATGGCACGCTCGCGCTGGACGATGTGTCGTTTTCGATCGCAGGGGGCGTGATCCACGCCATCTGCGGCGAGAACGGCGCGGGCAAGTCGACCCTGATGAAGATCCTGTTCGGCCTCGAGCAGCCTTCCTCGGGTTCGGTGCTGCTCGGCGGAAAGGTGGCGACGATTTCGTCGCCGCGCGTCGCCGCCGAGCAGGGCATCGGCATGGTGCACCAGCATTTCTCGCTGGTGCCATCGCTGTCCGTGACCGAGAACATCGTCCTGGGCCAGGAGCCGCGTCGCGGGGCCTTCATCGACCGCGCCGCGGCGCGCCAGCGGGTAGTGGCCCTCGCGCAGCGCTACAACCTTCTGGTCGATCCGGATGCCGTCGTTCGCACGCTCTCCGTTGCCGCGCAGCAGAAGGTCGAGATCCTGAAGGCGCTGTCGCGCGACGTGCGCGTGCTGATCCTCGACGAGCCCACCGCCGTGCTGACGCCGCCCGAGACGGACGAATTGTTCGAGCGGCTTCGCGATCTGCGTGCGGCCGGGCTCACCATCCTGTTCATCTCCCACAAGCTCCGCGAAGTCCGTGCGCTCGCGAGCCACGTCACGGTGCTGCGGGCCGGCCGGCTCGTCGGCGATGCGCCGCTCGATACGGTCGAAGACGATGCGATCGCGCGCCTCGTGATGGGCCAGGCGGAACGGCCGAAGCTGAAGCGCGGCGGCCGCGTGTCCGGCGCTGCGACGGTCAAGATTGCGGGCGTCTCGCTGGTCGCGCGCGATGCGGCGGACAGGCTGCACGACATCGACCTCGCCGTCCATGCCGGAGAGATCCTTGGCGTTGCCGGCGTCGATGGCAGCGGCCAGCGCGGTCTCGTCTCGGTGCTCACGGGGCGCACGCAGCCGAGCGCCGGCGCCGTCGCCTATGACGGCCACCCGATCGCCGGGCTCGGCACGGCGGCGCTGCGCCAGCGCGGTCTCGCCCATCTCCCGGCGGACCGGTTCCATGATGGCGGCTCGAAGCGGATGTCGCTTGTCGAGAACGCGATCGCCGGGGCCCACCGGCTCGCGGCGTTCTCGTCGGGCCCCTTCCTGAAGCGGCGGGCGATGGAGACCCGCACAGCCCAGATGATCGATCACTATAATGTCCGCGCGCCCGGGCCGAAGGCGCCGCTCTCGGCGCTTTCCGGCGGCAATGCGCAGAAGCTCATCGCGGCGCGCGAATTCGCGACGGAGCCCCGCTTCCTGATCGCCGACCAGCCGACTCGCGGCATCGATGTCGCCGCCGCCGCCTTCTTGCATGAGCGGCTGTCTGAACTCGCCGCAAATGGCTGCGCCGTCCTGCTCATCACCGCCGATCTCGACGAGTTGCTCGCGCTCTCGGACCGGATCGTCGTTCTCTATGCCGGCCGTATCGTCGCGCGAATGGAGAACGGCCCCGATCTCACGCCGGAGCGGCTCGGTCCCTCCATGCTCGGACTGGAGAGTGCGGCATGATCCGCTCCGCTTTTGCTTCCTTCGTCATCACGGCCGCCCTGCTGGTGGTCGTCGTCGGTATCGTGCTGGTGCCGATCGCGATGCACCTGCCGGATCCCCTCGCCGTCCTCGACATGTTCGTGTTCGGTCCGTTCCGCAATCCGCGCCATACCGGCAACATCATCGAGATGGCGACCCCCGGCATGATGTGCGGACTCGCCGTCGCAATCATGCTCAGGGCCGGCATGTTCAATCTCGGCGTCGAGGGCGCATTCTTCCTCGGCGGCCTCGCGACCGTCGCGACCGTGCTGCTCGTTCCGCTGCCCGGCTGGGCCATGGCGCCGGTCGGCCTCGCTGTCGGCGCCATCGTCGGCTCCAGCGTCTGTGCGGTGCCGGGGTTTCTCCGCGCGCGCTATGATGCGTCCGAGCTCGTCTCCTCGCTGATGCTGAATTTCGCGGCGCTCTTCATCGGCCTCTTCATCGTCAATTATTTCCTGCGCGACCCGACCGCTGGCGCCATGGTCTCCTACAAGATTCCGAACGACGCCCGGCTGCCGCGTCTCGTGGCGGGGACGCGCATCCATCTCGGGACAATCATCGCGATCGCCGGCTGCCTGCTCGGGGCCGTCTATCTCTTCATGACGCGTGCCGGGTTTGAATCTCGGATCGTCGGCCTCAATCCCGCCTTCGCGGCCCATCTCGGACTGCCGATCCGCTGGATCCTGCTCAGATCGCAACTGATCGGCGGATTGATCGCCGCCGGCGCGGGCGGCATCGAGATGCTCGGGCTCTATCAGCGGTTCTCCTGGCAGGGGCTGCCCGGCAATGGCTGGACCGGCGTGGTCGTCGCCATCCTCGCGCGCGATAATCCGATCCTGCTGATCCCCGCCGCGCTCTTCCTCTCCTATCTCCAGGTGGGCGGAGACCTGATCGCGCGCAATTTCGACGTGCCGAACGAAGCCGTGGGGCTGATCCAGGCGCTGGTGCTGCTCGTCGTCACCTCGTCCGCCATCATGCGCAATCCCCGCCTGCTTCGCCTCGTCTCCGGCCGCAAGTCCGCCGCCAACAAGGCCTCCGGGCCGAAGGTCGCCGAAGGGAGCGCCGCATGAGCGACATCGATCTTGTCGGGCTTCTTGGCCTCGTCCCGACCATTCTGCGCGTCACGACGCCGATTCTGCTCGCCGCGCTCGGCGTGCTGATCTCCGACCGGGCCGGCGTCCTCAATATCGGCGTCGAGGGCATGATGCTTTCGGGCGCATTCGCGGGCGTCGTCGCGAGCGCGGCGACCGGCAGCGCCGCGGTCGGTCTCATCGCGGCGATCGTCGCCGGTGGGATGCTCGGCGCCGTACTCGCGGGCGCCGTCCATATCCTGAAGGCCGACCTGATCCTCTCCGGTATCGCGCTCAACATCGCAGCGGCGGCCGGCACGACCCTGCTGCTGTTCATGATGACCGGCGACAAGGGCATGTCGGGATCGCTGGCGAGCCAGGTCCTGCCCAAGGTCACCATCCCGGTGATCGCGACCATTCCCCTGCTGGGCCCCCTTCTCTCCGGCCATCATATCCTGACCTATGCCGCCTTCCTGGCGGTCCCCGGCGTCGGCATATTCCTGACCCGGACGCCATTCGGCCTGCGCCTCCGCGCCGTCGGAGAGAGCCCGGAATCGGCGGCGATCGCCGGCATCAACGTCGTGCGGGTCCAGGTCACGGCCCTGATCGTCTCCGGCGCCTTCGCGGGCACCGGCGGGGCGTTCCTCTCCATGGGCTATGTCAGCTGGTTCTCGCAGGACATGAGCGCCGGCCGCGGGTTCATCGCGCTCGCCGCCGAGGTCATGGGACATGGGGGCGCATCGGGAACCATGTTCGCCTCGCTGCTTCTCGGCGCAGCCGAGGCGATCGCGGTGGCGCTTCAGGGCAAGGGGCTGCCGAGCGAACTGATGCAGACCGTGCCCTACATCGTTCCGGTGATCGCCCTCGTCGTCTATGCCCGCCGCCGCCAGCGGCTCCTCGCGCGAGCCTGAGGGTCTCGCCGCGCTCGCCATCCCGAAATCCAGGCTTCATCGCCCGGCCTTGCCCGCGGCGGACAGAAAGGACGTCTTCTCCATGGACAAGATCAAGGTCATCTTCGACACCGACCCTGGCGTTGACGATGCGATGGCGCTGCTCTTCCTGCATCGCGCGCCGGAGGTGGACATCGTGGGCATCACGACGACGTTCGGCAATGGACGGATCGCCACGACCACGTGGAACGCACTTTACCTGACGGAACGCTTCGGCATTGATGCGCCGGTCGCCAGCGGCCCGGCAGCACCGCTCGCCGGCCCCGTGCCGGCGCCCACGGACTTCGTTCACGGCGCCAACGCCCTCGGCGACATCCCGCTGCCGGAGCGCATCACGCGCGAGGCGGACCCGCGTCCGGCGCATCGCTTCATCATCGACATGGTCCGTGCCAATCCGGGCGAGATCACCATCATAGCGGTCGGACGGATGACCAATCTCGCCCTCGCGCTGCGCGAGGACCCGTCGATTGCCGGCCTGGTACGCGAGATCGTCATCATGGGCGGCGCGTTCGGCTATCACGGCTTCCACGGCAATGTGACGCCCGTGGCCGAGGCCAATATCCATGGCGATCCGCTGGCCGCAGACGAAGTGTTCGGCGGTTCCTGGCCGGTCACGGTGGTGGGGCTCGACGTCACGCAGCGTACGCAGATGACGACCGACTATCTGCAGGCGCTAGCAAGGGATGGCGGCGAAGTCGGCCAGTTCATCTGGGACATCACGCGCTTCTACGTGGCCTTCCATCATGCTGCCGGCGTGCCGAACATGTTCGTCCACGACTCCTCGGCCGTCGCCTATCTGCTCGACCCGACCCTGTTCACAACCCGCCGCGGCGCCATCCGAGTCGTCACCGAAGGGCTGGCGATCGGCCAGACGATCCAGAAGCCCGACGACTACAACTTCCCGCCAGGAGCCTGGGACGACCGCCCCTCGCACGCAATCTGCACCGACGTCGATTCGGCCCGCCTGCTTTCGCTTTACCGTCGCACGATCGTGGCAGGCGGGTAGGGGGCGGGTCGGCGACCGGGAACCTGTCGTCTGGCGCTGCCGACGACGGCAGCGCCTAAGCGACTGTAACTCATGGAACGTGCCATCGTAATGGAACTGTCGCGACGCGGGCGGTGTCAGACTTTGGTCGCGAACGGTGTGGCATTCGAATGCGGCTCCAGCGCCTCGCCGGTGCGGGGAAAGCTGGGGTGGGCAAGACGGCTGTCAGGAATGATCTCTTCGGCGCAAGGACTGCCGGTGGGTCGGCCGCACCGCGGGCTCTGGCGCGCGCGATAACCTCTCCTTCGCGCATGGCCCTCACCGGTTTGATCACCGCCGCCATCATGTCATTCGCGTCTCCAGCTTTTGCGGCGAACCGGCACGTCGCGAGGCGAGAAGTGTCCTACTTGCAATGAGCCGAGGTGCAAGGCGTCGCTCGCGCAGGAGATTTGACCTGCCACTGGTTTGGCTCTCAAAGACCTCTCAAAGCCTCTTCCAAAACGACAACTGTGGTTAGCGGGTGTTCGCTTTGTCTTTCCTTGTGTTTTGTCGACGTGTTCCCATCCTGTTCCCATGCGTGGCAGGCGATTACAGATTTGACAAACCCATGAGGCGTGGGCAGCCCGACGAGGCCACGCTCGATCTCTTCGACAAGCATGGCATCCGCTTCGTGCCGGGCGAAAACAAGTCCGAGCACTCTGCGCGGAGGATGGCCCAAGGGCGGTAGCCTCAGATGCTGGCGCTGCGGACTGGACTTCTCGTGGCGAGCAAGCATTGCTGACGGTCGCGGCCCGGCAACGGCGGCGGCCCCTTCTTGTTCTTGAAGCCACGAGCACGATTCTGTTGGCACGGATCCGGTCGAAACGGCGGTTGGCCGCGTCCTGCGCCGGCTCGACGGCTGAACGCTCCCGCGACGAAGCTTGTCCGTCGCTTCGCTCACATTGACGATCAGGCCGTTCGGGCGTTATTAATACGACTATTGAGACCGTATCGGGAAGAGGAGCCTGATCCGGTGCGCTCCAGGGGGCGCCAGAGAGACCGGCCGCGACAAGCCGCCGAGAGGGTTCCAGCGGCGTTCTGCGCCCATGGAAAAGTCCGACGAATGCCAAAGGCTCCGTCGGGTTCAAGAGCTACATCTTTGGGAGGAGATGCTCATGAAGCGTATTACTGCACTTGCGATGAGTGCTGTCCTGCTCGCCGGCTTCGCCGCCGGCGCGCATGCGGAAGACAAGAAGCAGCTGGCGTTCGTCGTCAACATCGCCGCCGACTTCTGGAAGGCCGCCGAGGCCGGCATGAAGAAGGCCCAGGGCGAATTGCCCGACTATGATCTCGTCTTCAAATATCCCGACCAGTCGACCGTCGCCATCCAGAACCAGATCATGGATGACCTGGTCACGGCCGGCGTGAGCGCGATCATGGTCTCGGCCATCGATCCGAACGCGACCGACAATCTGAACAAGATCGCCGGCCAGACTGCGCTGTTCACCACTGATTCCGACGCGCCGCAGAGCAAGCGCATCGCCTATATCGGCTCGTCCAACGTCTCGCTCGGCCAGCAGGCCGGCGAGATCGCCAAGGCGGCGATGCCCGATGGCGGCAAGTGCATGGGCTTTGTCGGCCATCTCGACGCGGCGAACTACAAGGAGCGCGCGCAGGGCTTCAACGAGGGCGTGAAGGGCACGAAGATCACGCTCGTCGACACCCGCTCGGACGGCGGTGACCAGACGGTCGCCAAGAAGAATGTCGAGGACGTCCTGGTCGCCAACCCGGACATCACCTGCATGGTCGGCTTCTACTCCTACAGCACGCCTGCCATCTACCAGGCGCTCAGCAATGCCGACAAGCTCGGCAAGATCACCGTCATCGCGTTTGATGACGATCCGATCACGCTCGGTGGCGTCAAGGAAGGCTCTGTCGCCGGCACCGTGGTGCAGCAGCCGTTCCAGTGGGCCTATCAGGGCTTCAAGCTGATGGCCGCCTACCTCAAGGGCGACAAGTCGGGCATCCCGGCCGACGGCGTGATCATTGTTCCCGGACAGATCCTGCACGCCGCCGACATCGATGCCTATGTGGCCAACCTGAAGGCCATGCAGGGCAAATAGACGCCCCAGACACCGGCTGCGGATCGAACCGCGGCCGGGATCCTGTGACGTTGAGCCTGGCGTCCGGCTGCGATCGTTCGCGGCTGGCGTCTTTTGCCTCCGGGTTCGAGCCGCCATGACCAGTGTCGCCGCTACTGCCGCGCAGGATGTGCGCCAGCCCTTCCTGTCGCTCGCCGGGATCCGCAAGGCCTATCCGGGCGTCGTCGCGCTCAGCGACTTCTCGATGACGGTCAGCCCAGGCGAGGTGATCGGCCTCGTCGGGGAAAACGGCGCCGGCAAATCGACCCTGATGAAGATACTCGGCGGCGTCGCGGCGCCCGATACCGGCACGATCACGATCGACGGCGTCGAGCGAAGCTCGCTGACCGTTGCCGAGAGCATGAAGGTCGGCATTGCCTTCGTGCATCAGGAACTGAACCTCTTCGACAATCTCGACGTCGCCGCCAACATCTTCATCGGCCGCGAGCCTCGGCGAGGCGGCGTCCTCAATCTCGTCGACAACGACCGAATGCATGCCATGGCGGAGCCGCTGCTGCGGCGCCTTGGCGCCGGTTTCAAGCCGTCGACGCCGCTCGCCGAGCTGTCGCTCGCCCGCCGCCAGATGGTGGAGATCGCCAAGGCGCTGTCGATGAATGCGCGGCTGGTCATCCTCGACGAGCCGACGTCGAGCCTGCCGATCTCCGAGACCGAGCGGCTGCTCGAGACGATCGAGGCGCTCCGCAGCGAGGGCATCGCCGTCATCTTCATTTCCCACCGGCTGCACGAGATCGAGCGCGCCGTGGGCCGGGTCGTCGTGCTACGCGACGGGGTGCTTGCCGGAAATCTCGATGGTAACGAGATCACGCATGACCGCATGGTCAAGCTAATGATCGGCCGCGATCTCAAAGTGCAGATCGGGACCCATGAGGCGAAGGCGGGACCGGTGGTCCTCGCGGCCAAGGGCATCCGGACCACGGCCTATCCGCACCACGAACTCGACATCTCGCTCCGGAGCGGCGAGATCCTTGGTCTCGCCGGTCTCGTCGGCGCCGGCCGCACGGAATTGGCACAGGTGCTGTTCGGCATCGATGCCCCGCTTGGCGGCTCGATCACGCTGAACGGTACGGAGGTGCGCATCCCTTCGGCAACCGACGCCATCAAGCGGGGCATCTTCCTCGTGCCGGAGGATCGCAAGTCAGCCGGCGTGCTGCTCGACCTGCCAATCGCCGAGAACATCACGCTGCCCAACTTGACCGCGCATTCGAACAGCCTGCTGGTCTCCCGTCGCAAGGAGATCGCCACGGCCGAGCGCGAGCAGCGCAGCCTCGGAATCCGCGCGCCGTCGGTCATGACGCGGACCGGTTCGCTGTCGGGCGGCAACCAGCAGAAGGTGGTGCTCGCCAAATGGCTCGCCATGAACCCGAAGGTCATGATCTTCGACGAGCCGACCCGCGGCATCGATATTGGCGCCAAATCCGAAATCTATCGGCTGATGCGGGGCCTGGCCGACAGGGGCGTCGCCGTCCTGATGATCTCCAGCGACATGGAGGAAGTCATCGGGGTGTCCGACCGCATCGCCGTCATGCATGAAGGCATGATCTCCGGCACGTTGGACAAGAAGGATTTCAGTCAGGAGAACATCCTGTTGCTGGCAGTGGGACGATCAATCGACGGCGTGTCAGCAACCATGCAGGGAAGAATGGAATGACGAAGAAGGATCTGGGGCTTCTCATCCTGATCTTGGTGGTCGGCGCCGTCGTTGCCGCGATCAATCCGCGCTTCCTGCTGCCGATCAATCTCGCCAATACGGCCAACCTCGTCGGTATGTTCGGCATATCGGCGCTCGGCCAGGCCTTCGTCATCATGACCGGCGGCATCGAACTCTCGGTCGGCTCGGTCATAGCCCTGACCGGCGTGCTGTTCGTCGATCTGGTCGCCAACCAGGGTGTGCCCTGGCCGATCGCCGCTGCCATCGTCCTGGTCATGGGGGTGGTCATCGGCCTCGTTCATGGATTGCTGATCACCAAGCTCCGCCTGCAACCCTTCGTGGTGACGCTCTGTGGCCTTCTGATCTATCGCGGCCTCGCGCGCTTCTACACCAAGGATTCGACGGCCGGCTTCGGCTTCGGCCAGAAATTCCCGGAGCTCGAATTCATCACCGCCGGCCGCAGCTTCGGCGTGCCCAACTCCTTCATCGCGCTCATCATCATCGCCATCATCATGTGGGTGGTGCTGCACCGGTCTATCTTCGGGCGCCATCTCTATGCCGTCGGCAAGAACGAGGAGGCGGCGCGCTATTCCGGCATTCGCACTGGCCTTGTCATCATCGCGGCCTATGTGATCTGCCAGGTGCTCACCGTAGTGTCGGCGATCTATTTCGCCATGTACACGCGCTCCATCGCCCCGTCTGCCCATGGCAATTTCTACGAGCTCTACGCCATCGCCGCGGCGGTGCTCGGCGGCTTCTCGCTGCGCGGCGGCGAGGGCTCGATCATCGGCGCGCTGCTGGGCGTCGTGCTGCTGCAGGAGTTGCAGAACCTCGTCAACCTGCTCGGCATTCCAAGTTCGCTCAACTTCGCAGTGATGGGCACGGTCATCCTGATCGGCGTGATCGCCGACCAGCAGTTGGTGCGCTTCCGGAACAGGCGGACGAACGATCGCAGGCAGGTAGCGGCGCTGCCAACGGCCGCCGGGGAATAGGCGGCACGCCGCTGGAGCAGGCTCGGTCATAGGCGGCGGGAGCTAGATGGAGGCTCGCGCGGGAAGTCGGCCAGCGTTAGTCCTCAGGTTGTGAACAAGCGCCCAAGCAGGACCCTAGATCAAATGGCTTCAATTCTTTGAGAATAGGGAGTTTTCTACAGGGCCAGGGTATCTCTCATCCATAGATCTCCAGGACGGCTCACTTCCTTCATATAGTCGACGAAGGCGCGGACGACAGGCGACAGTTCGCGGCGGCTTGGGAACACCAGGTTGACCTCGACAGCCGGCGGCGACCAGTCCGGGAAGACATCGACCAGTTGACCCACAGCGATCTGCGGCGCGCAGATATAGCCGCTCAAGAGCCCCAATCCGGCACCGTTGGCAACCAAGCGGTGGACGGTGAGCGCTTCATTGACCGAGAGGCGCGGCTTGACTTCGACACGCACGGTCTCCTTTCCCCGGGAAAAGGTCCAGGCCCTCGCCCTGCCATCCGGGCCCGGCATATCGATCGTCTCATGACCCGCAAGATGGTCGATCGATGACGGTCTCCCTCTGCGCTCAAGATAGGAGGGGGCGGCGCAAAGATAGCGTCGTATCTCGCCGAGCTTCACCGCGACCATTCCGGAATCCGGCAGCGGCCCCATGCGGACCGCGACATCGACCGCCTGCGCCACGAGGTCGGCGGGGCGGCTGTCGAGATCAAGCGAGATTTCGATATCGGGATAGAGCAGAAGGAACCCAGGCAATTGCTCGGCGAGCACATTGACGCCGAACCCAACGCCCGCGCTGATCTTCAGCAGACCGCGCGGCTGCCCCGCGAGGCTGCGGACATAGTCCAATGCATCACCGAGGCTTGCGATGATATCGGCGCTGCGTTCGAGCAGCGCCCGGCCTGTCGGTGTCAGCACGACGTCGCGCGTGGTCCGCTGGAACAATCGGGTTCCGAGTTCCGTCTCAAGCCGGGCGATCGCGCGGCTGACATTGGACTTCGGCATGCCAAGTGCGCGCGCTGCCGCCGTGAAGCTCTTCAGCGACGCGACCTTCTCAAACATCTGCAAGGAGTTGATGTCGAACATGCCGCATTGTCGCATTTATCGGCACAGTCTGTCCAATGTCGGCGACAAACTAAACCTAGGTGCAACGATCGCGGCATGCGACAGCATAGTCTCGCCACCGAGACGCGAGGATTGACCTGATGAGTGAAACAATCTTGGTCGTGGGCGCGAGCGGCAAATTCGCCGGCCTGGTCGTTCCCGAACTGGCGCAACGGGGCGCCAAGATCCGTGCGATGATCCATCACGCTCGCGACGAGTCCGCCGTTCGCCAGGCAGGTGCGCAGGACGTCGTGATCGGCGATCTGACCGACCGTGCGAGCGTCGCCGACGCTCTTCGGGGCGTTGATCGCGTCTTCTACATTGCGCCTGTTGCGCTTCCCGAAGAGCCTACGGTAGGCACCGCCTTTGTCGATGCGGCGATCGCGGCCGGCGTTCGTCGCTTCGTGTTCTCATCGGTCATTCATCCGGTGTTGAGCGGCCTTCCGAACCACGCGCTCAAGGCGCCGGTCGAGAATGCGGTGCTCAATTCGGAGCTCGAATACACCTTCCTGCATCCGACCGTGCTGTTTCAGAACTTTGCCGGGGCTTGGGATGGGATCGTCAGGACCGGGGTCGTCGCCGAGCCCTGGTCGAATGAAACCCGCTTCAGCCGGGTCGACTATCGCGATGTTGCCGAAGCGGCCGCAATCGCGTTGACCGAGGATCGCCTTCTGTATGGAACGTTCGAGCTCTGCGCCACGGGCTGGCTGAATCGGCATGACGTTGCGGCGCTTATCGGCCAGGTGCTGGGCCGTGAGATTGTGCCCCAACGGATGGATCCGCGCACGCTTCCTGGCAATGCGCAGGCGCTGCGCCCGATGTTCGACCACTATGATCGCATTGGTCTGCGCGGCAGCGCGCTGACGCTCGCCGCCATTCTTGGCCGCGAGCCGCGCATACTGGGCAGCTATTTCGAAGAACTTGCCGCCGGTGCCGGACCGAACGCCGGTCCATGAAAGCCGGCACGGCAGTGGGGATCACCGGCAACTTTTGCCATCCAGAGGAGATCTCGCCATGACCATTCTCGTCACGGGCAGTACGGGAACGATCGGGGCGCAGGTACTGGCGCACCTTCAAAGACCGGGCGTGGATATCCGGGCGTTGACGCGCTCGCCAGAGACGGCGCGGCTCCCCGCTGGGGTGATGGCGGTCCGCGGCGACCTCGCCGACCCGGATTCGGTGCGCGCGGCACTCAAAGGCATCAGCACGCTGTTCGTGCTCGCCCCGAATGTCGCCGATGAACTGACACAGGCGATGCTGACGCTGACCGTCGCCCGCGAGGCCGGCGTCAAGGGAATCGTCTATCTCTCGGTGTTCGGCGGCGACGCCTATGCCGACGTGCCACATTTTGCAGGCAAATACACGGTCGAGCGGATGATCGAGGCGCTCGACCTGCCCGCGACGATCCTGCGCCCCGCCTATTTCATCCAGAACGATCTGCGCCAGATGGACGGACTTCTGAAGGCCGGCATCTATGGCTCACCGATCGGCGCGAAGGGCGTCTCGATGGTCGATATCCGCGATATCGGCGAGGCCGCTGCCATCGAACTGGTCCGCCGCGAGCAGGCTGCGGCACCGCTTGGCCGGGAGACCTACGCCCTGGTTGGCCCCGACAGCCTGACGGGCGAAGGGATCGCGGCCATCTGGAGCGAAGCGCTCGGACGCCCAGTGCGCTATGGCGGTGACGATCTCGCCATCATGGAGCAAGGTCTGAAGACCATGCTCCCAGCCTGGCACGCGCTCGACCTGCGCCTGATGTTCAGCCGCTATCAGTCGGAAGGCGCGGTGGCGACCGCGGACGACCTCGCGCGCCTGACCAAGCTGCTCGGTCATGCCCCGCGCTCCTATGCCGCTTTTGCCAGGAATGCCGCCGCCGCCCAATGGGCGACTGTCTGAACCCCTCTCCCACAGGAAGGAGACCTGCCGTCATGATAATCCACCCTCTGTCGCCCGACGATGCTCCGGCCGTCGCCGCGATGCGCGAGGCTGCCTCGGCCCATAAGGGCGAGCCGCTCGGTCCCGAGGCGCGGCCGATGTTCGACGCCATGATTGCCGCCACGCCCGCCGCTGCGGATGTGCGGGTTGAGGCCGCGACCGTTGGCGGGATTGCGGGCTTCTGGCTACGTCCGGCGAATGCGCGAGCGGACGCGCACATGCTTTACATTCACGGCGGCGGTTACGTGCTCGGCTCGGCAGAGGCGATCACCCATTTCGCGGGCCAGATCGCGGCGCGCGTCGGCGTGAATGCCTTCGTCCCCGAGTATCGTCTCGCGCCCGAGCATCCGTTCCCGGCCGCCATCGATGATGTGGTGGCCGCCTATCTCGGTCTCGTTGCGGAGGGAGCCGAACGGATCGTCGTCGTCGGCGACTCGGCGGGCGGCGGCCTGACGCTGTCTCTGCTGTCGACCCTCGCCGCGGAGAACACCAAGGGCACGGTGCTGCCGGCCGGTGCGGCGGTGATGTCGCCCTGGACCGATCTGGCGCTCACCGGCGAGAGCTTCGAGACGCGGGCGGACGCCGACCCGATCTTCACGCGTGGCGTGCTCCAGGGTTTCGCCGACATGTATCTTCAGGGTCAGGATGCCACGGACCCCAGGGCCTCGCCGCTCCATGCAGGTCTCGACGGCCTGCCACCTGTTCGGATCGATGTCGGCGACAATGAAGTGCTGCTCGCTGATTCCGTCCGTTACGCCGACCGGGCGCGGGCGGCGGGTGTGGACATCACCTTGTCGGTCTGGGAGGGCATGCCGCATGTATTCCAATCCTCCCTCGGTCCGTTTCGCGCAGCCGAGCAGTCCGTCGACGCCATCAGCGGCTTCCTCCGCCAGCGGCTCGATACCCTGGCCCACGCCGCCGTTCCCTTCGCATCGATCCAAGGAGCTTGATCATGACACGCGTATTGTTTGTCGGGCAGACGCCAGAAACCGTCGACTTTGCCGATCCGTCTCTCCCGCCGGGGTTCAATGCCGAAAAAATCAGGGAGGGGTTCGAGGTCGCGAAGACGGCAATGAGCGAGCGCGGTTGGGAAAAAGACCTCTGCATGATCGCGCCCGACGACAGTGGCATCGCCATGCTGGCCGCGCAGCTGGCCAAGCAGGATTATGATTGCGTGGTAGTCGGCGGCGGCCTGCGCATTCCGCCCAAAGGGCTGCTGTTCTTCGAGCGGGTCGTAAACACCATCCACAAGGGCGCTCCGAAGGCGGCGATCGCCTTCAACACTCGTCCCCAGGATACGGCGGAGGCCGCAGCGCGCTGGGTCGGCGCCGATTGATCATATCCTCGCAGTGAAGTGGCGAGGTCACGTCGTCCGCAACGTTCCGTGGCCTGGCGCAATGCACCGCATCAGAAATTCCTGTGCCTCGCGCCAATAGGAGACCTCGCAAAGTGCATGTCTGAGCGTCCGATATGGGGCCGGGAGCGGACTGGAAGGTTTCGGACCACATGTTCAGGAAAGCTGCCATTAATCTGCGCTAGGATGGCTACGACAGCACGATGCCAGCCTTGTCCGCACAGTAGACTCGTTCGCGCGCCTGCTCGATGACTCGCCGATTGTAACGGGCCAGCATTGGGCGATTGTTCTTCGTCATCGTCACATTGATTGGCGGCACGACCTGCGGCGCGGACAAGCGCGGCTTCATCGGCCAGCGCCACGACGCCGATACCGGGCTGATCGATTTGAATGCCCGCTGGTACGACCCCGGTCATCGGGCTCTTCGTGAAGCCGGACGACCTCGATCCGATCGACGCGAGGACGGCCCTTAGCGGTGGCGCCACCGGCTGGCTTGCCAATCCTGTCGGCACCGATCGCTATGCCTATGCCGGGAACCATCTAATCTACCCTGGGGTAGTGACGATCAATGTCAATCAGAATGGCAATGTGGGGACGGTAATCTTCACTGGTGTAGGAACAGGTAGGATGGGCGATTGGAATGTCGCAATGTCGGGTGCGTTATGGGGATTCACTGCCCTATCAACGTCTGTGTTTGATTTTGCCGCATTAGAGTCAGAGCGTCGATAGAGATTGGCACAAGCGATGAAAGTGGAATGGAGGCAGATGGCGTTGGCGGGAGGCGTTACGGCGGCTTGCGATATCATCATCAGCCTCGTGTCGGTCAGGTCGTACATCGCGTTGCCGATACTTTTCAACTTTATCTACTCTTTAGTGTTTCATCTTCTTACGATTCTATCTGCGATATTATTTTGCGCTCTAATCGCTAAGAGCAATAAAGAAATCAGGATGTTTGCGTTCTTTATTATAAACTCGCTGATTCCGCCAGCTATCACCCTGTATGTTTACAGTAATATGGCAACATTTACGATAGGAGGTCGTACAATCGTCGTTGATGGTAAGCTGACGACGCTGGGTATCGAGTATTTTTTGAAAAATGCATCAGTATCTGTCGCTCTATCTGCGGTCGCGACGTTCTGTTATTTCTACGGGTCGCTTAGAAGTCGACGTCGAGAGAGCGGTGGTGGGGATTAAATGTTGTGTTCATTATTCGGCAGGCTTTTTATCATGATCGCAATTGCATGCGGGCTAGTCTTGATGGATGAGAAGCCTTCTAGAGCGTGTCCTGCGATCGATGAATCGATTGTGATGTGACGGCGCGGTTAGTCGGTGATTCAACATTCGCCTCGATGGAGGCGGATGGTGGTTAGAGCGCTGAGCGGAGATCCTCGATCACGCGTGCTGAAGGCATCGGCCGAAGGCACGTCGAAGCTGAAGAGGTCTAGCATCGACAAGGTCTATGCGATCGGCCGTCCGCTGAAATTCTCCATATCGACCCGGTACGCCTCTCGATCTATGATCCGAAACGAATAGATCCGGAACTTGCCGCTGGTTCTTTCCGGGTTGCTCGCGTTGAGCTTTTGCTCAACCTGCGGCACGAAGTGCTGATTTCGTGTCTTGTTGCCGTGCATGCTCTGACATTTGTCTCCCTTGAATCAGATCTTAGCATAGCAGCCACCGCAGTAGCGGCGCCGGGATCGCGCGACAGTATGCGTACCTCGCCTCAAAGGCAGCTAAGGAGCTTTGCGTGCGCCACTTTGTCTGACCGCAATGGGACGCAAAGCAGCTGTTCGCAAACGAGTCTCGGGAAGACCGCTTTGGGTCGCTATCAGCCGTTCAGGCCAGGCCGCATGCCGCAACCCGCGACTGGCGCCGGGCCGTGAGCAGGACGAGGACGAGGCCAGACGCAGCCGCCGCGGCGCCAGCGAGCGCAACCGCTGGATAGCCCAACCCGCCGCCGATCACCGCACCACCCAGCGCCGCGCCGATGGCGTTGCCCAGGTTGAAGGCGCCGATGTTGACCGAGGAGGCGAGGTTCGGCGCGTCAGAAGCGGCCGCCATCACCCGCATTTGCAACGGCGGCACCAGTGCGAAGCTCGCGACGCCCCAGAGGAAGACAAGCACCGCGCTCGGCGCGGCGAACGGCATGGCCACAGCAAACGCGACCAACAATGCCATTAGCGACGCCAGGCTCACGATCAAGGTGCGGTCCACCGAGCGGTCGGCGAATCGGCCGCCGAGCCAGTTGCCGACGGTGAGCCCGAGGCCATAGGTCGCCAGCATGGCGGTGACGAAGCCGATCGAGGCCCGGGTCTCCTGCTGCAGGATCGGTGCGATGTAGGTAAAGACCGTGAACATGGCGGTTGAACTGAGCGCGGTCAAAGCGAGCGCTAGAAGTACCGGCGGGCGGCCGAGCACCTTCAATTCCGAGAGCATGTCGCCACCGATCTCGGCTGCAATGTCCGGCAGCGTCAGCCGCAGCGCGGCCATGGCGACCACGCCGAGCCCCGCAATACCGAAGAATGCGGCGCGCCAGCCGATCAGGTCTCCGCCCCAGGTCGCGAGCGGAACGCCGACGACATTGGCGATGGTGAGCCCCATGAACATGGCTGCGACGGCGGCGGCGCGCCGGTTCTCGGGCACCAGCCTTGCGGCGACGACGGAGCCGACACCGAAGAAGGCGCCATGGTTCAGCGCCGTAATCAGCCGCGCCACGAGCAGCATCTCATAGCTGGTCGACAGCGCCGCCAGCAGGTTGCCGATGGTGAAGATCGCCATCAGCCCGATGAGCAGGCTGCGCCGCGGGATCCGGCCGGTGGTGATCGTCATCAGCGGCGCCCCCAGCAGGACGCCGACCGCATAGGCACTGATCAGCAGACCGGCGGTCGGGATCGACACGTCGAGATCGCCGGCGATCACCGGCAGCAGGCCCATCGGGGCGAATTCGGTGACGCCGATGCCGAAGGCTCCGACGGCGAGCGCGAAAAGGGGCGGATTGAACTTCATGGCATTATGGCTTTGCGGTCAGACCAAAGGGGGATTGAGACGGGCGAACCCGGCCTGTTGGCGATAGGGTGTGTGCGGATAGGGCGGCAGCACGTCGCTCGCGGCGTCGAGCGTCGCCATCTGCGACGGCGTCAGCGACCAGCCGACCGCGCCGAGATTTTGGATCAACTGTTCCTCGTTGCGGGCGCCAATGATGACGGACGAAACCGTCGGCCGCTGCAGCAGCCAGTTGATCGCGATCTGGGGCACGCTCTTCCCAGTCTCCGCGGCGACGGCGTCCAGCGCATCAACGACGCGGTAGAGATGCTCGTCCTCGACCGGCGGTGCGAAGATCGCGGTCTCGTGCAGGCGGCTGCCCTCGGGGATCGGCGCGCCGCGGCGAATACGGCCGGTCAACCGGCCCCAGCCGAGCGGGCTCCAGACCAGCGCGCCGACATTCTGGTCCTGGCCGACGGCCATCAGGTCGGTCTCGTAGGCGCGGCCGATCAACGAATAATAGACCTGATGGGCGACATAGCGCGGTCGGCCATCACGGTCGGCAACGGCGAGCGACTTCATCAGCTGCCAGCCGGGATAATTGGAAACACCGGTGTAGCGGACCTTGCCGGCTGCGACGAGCGTATCCAGCGTGGCGAGCAGTTCCTCGACGGGCGTCGACGCGTCGAAGGCGTGCAACTGCAGCAGGTCGATATAGTCGGTGCCGAGGCGGCGCAGCGCCGCCTCGACCTGGCGGATCAGGCGGCTGCGCGACACGCCCCAGTCGGCCGGTCCGTCGCCGGTCGGGAGGCCAGTCTTGGTGGAGATCAAGACGGCGTCGCGCCGGCCCTTGATCGCCTCGCCGAGCACCTGTTCCGAAGCGCCATCGGAGTAGACATCAGCGGTATCGAACAAATTCACCCCTGCCTCGAGGCAGATATCGACCAGCCGGCGTGCTTCTGGCGCACCGCTCTGGCCCCAGGCGCTGAACAGCGGGCCCGAGCCGCCGAACGTCCCGGTGCCGAAACTGAGCACGGGAACCCGAAGTCCAGACGATCCCAGCTGACGATATTCCAAGGTAGCTTCCAAGATTGGGCAATGATGCTTCCACGCAAAGATGGACGGTGTATCTGCAAGGGAGTAGGCGTGGCTCACGCCAAGTATTTTTGAATGGGGTGCAAAGATGGCTATGGATAGCGCAGATCGCGCAAGGGAGTTGGAGGTGTTCTCGGCCATTGCGCGTCTCGGCAGCTTTTCGGCAGCCGGTCGCGCGCTGGACCTAACGCCATCGGCTGTGAGTCGGACGATCGACCGGATCGAAGCGCGCCTCGGCGTGCGGCTCCTGATTCGCACGACCCGCGCGCTTACCTTGACGATGGAAGGGCAGAGTTATCTCGGCGCTGCCCGGCGCATCCTGGCCGATCTCGACGAGGCCGAGCGGTCGATCGCCGATCAGGGCGCACCCCGCGGGCGGCTCAGGGTCAGCGCCGGCTTCTCGCATGGCCGGCTCAGCATCGTGCCGCTGCTCGGCGATTTCGCCGGCCTCTATCCGCATATCCTCGTCGATATCAGTTTGACAGACACGGTGGTGGACATAGCGGCGGGACAGGCGGATGTGGGCATCAGGTTCGGGCCGCTGGCGGATAGTGCCTTGACCGCGCGGCGGATCGGCGAGACCGGCCGTTCCATTGTTGCCTCGCCGGGCTATCTGGCGCGACACGGCACGCCGCGCGTTCCGGAAGACCTGCTCGGTCACAACTGCCTGAATTTTAACTTCCGCCGCGCCGAACCGGTATGGCCGTTCCGTCGTGACGGGCGCGATTATGCCCTGACAGTGCGCGGCAATATCGAGGCCAACAACGGCGAGACGCTGGGCCAACTCGCGACGGCCGGCGTCGGAATCACCCGCGTCGGCCATTTCGGCGTCGCCGACGCCCTCGCGGCCGGGCGGCTGGTGTCGGTGCTCGACGCCTTCAACCCGGGCGACGTCGAGCCGATCCACGCGGTCTTCGTCGGCGGCACCAACATGCCGGCCCGCGTCCGCGTCTTCGTCGACTATCTGGCCGAGCACCTGCGTTGAGGCGTCCCTGGGATCGTCTATGGCACAGCACTGAATCTTGATTGCGAGACCTGAAGCGGTTGGGATCGGCTGCCAGAGTGGGTCCGATCACCGGTTCTGACGCGTAGCGGCCTAGAGCATCCATGCCCACGATGTCGCCTTTCAGGCAGCGGCAGAGTGAATCGCAATGTCCGGCTTGGGGCGCAAAGCAGACGTCGCCGCTGGACGTTTGAGGAGTCGGTAGGGGTCAACACTGGCCTCTCGCGTTTCCGCTGATTCGGGCTGGGCTTCGCCAGCGGTGCAAGCATTGCTGTCGCCGCGTCATCATGGCGGAAGCCGAGACGCCGCCTCCGCCCGGCCCTTGATCTTTGCCGGGCTCGTCTCCGTGCAAGCGCCAGCTTGCCGAGAAATCGTCTCTTGTGCCGCCGTCGAAAACCCGCCGCCGCCAAGCGCGGAAACCACGGCGCTATTTGGCGAAGTCTCGCGGGCGGTGAAAACATCACAAAAACAGGGACTTAATGGCGGAGGGAGCGTCCGTCGTATCATTCAGTCATCAAAAAATACTATATTTATATCAATGGTTTAATATTTTCATGAGCAGCGTTTTGTGTAGCGAAATGGGTAGCAATCGATAACGATCGCTAGTTCGGGGTCTCGGTGCAGTTTCCGGTCCGCCTGGCCTCAATCTCAGCCTCACGAACGTTTGACAACCAGTTGAGCACCCTTGGCGGTTTGTCGATGCCTGAAGCGCCCAGGATCTTGAGTGCTTGGTCGTGCTCAGCGAACGCCTGCCATGGCGATACGTCAATCAACGATGTCGACCTAAGTCCGCCCTAAGACTGTTGGCTCACCATCAGGTGTCATCGTTCACTCAGGACACCAACCTCATGAAGCAGATCTTCCTTGCCGTCGCCCTGATCGCGGTCCCGGTCGCCGCCTTCAGCGGCTTCCAGGTTTACGCATCCGGCACCCGGGCAGCCAATGCGCCGGCCGGCCTTGGCGATCTCTCCGCATTGAAGGCGATCATCGCTGACGTGCAGACGGACGTCGCCAAGGGCGACATGGCTGCCGCCAAGTCTCGGATCACGGATTTCGAGAGTGCCTGGGACCAAGGCCAGACGGCGATCCGACCTCTCAATCCGACCTCTTGGGGCAACATCGACAACGCTGCGGACGCCGCGCTTTCGTCGGTCCGCTCGTCAAATCCCGCGCCGGATGTCATGAAGCCAGCTCTTGAGGCCTTGATGGCAACCCTCGACGACCCAAGCAAGCCGGCGCCTTGACCGTCGTCCGAGCTTGCGACGCAAACCCTTGTCTCGCACGGCACGACAGCGCTTCACCGAAAGCTCAATCTCGATCTGCAAGGAAGACCGCAATGTCCCTCGCTGCAAGCGATGCGCCCGTTTTCAACCGTGTCCCCCGCGTGACCGCTGACTTCTGGATCATCAAGCTCATGGCCGTAACCATGGGAGAGACCGCCGCCGACTATCTGAACGTCAAGATCGGGCTTGGCCTCACAACGACCTCGTTGATCATGTCGGCGGTTCTCGCCATAGCCTTGGTCTGGCAGTTCTCGCGCAAGCGCTATGTGCCAGCGCCATATTGGATTTCGGTCGTCCTCATCAGCGTTGTCGGCACGCTGATCACCGACAATATGGTCGACAATTTCCATGTTCCGCTGGTTGCAACGACCGTGTTTTTTGCCGTCGCGCTGTCTCTGACGTTCGTCTGGTGGCACCGCGCCGAGGGAACGCTGTCGATCCACTCCATCTTCACCGGCCGTCGAGAAGCATTCTACTGGCTTGCGATCCTGTTCACCTTTGCGCTTGGAACGGCAGGTGGCGATCTGGTGGCCGAACAATTCGCCCTCGGCTATCTTTCTGCCGGCATCCTGTTCGGGCTCATCATCCTGTCGCTTGCGATCGGCTATTTCTTCCTCGGGCTGGACGAGATCCTTGCCTTCTGGCTGATCTACATCCTGACTCGGCCTCTCGGCGCCTCGTTCGGCGATCTCCTGTCACAACCGACCCAGTATGGCGGTCTCGGCCTCGGGACGATCATCACCAGCGCGATCTTCCTCGGCGCGATCATCGCCATTGTGGTCTATATGAGCGTCCGGCATGAGGGCGAGGAACAGGCGGCAGCAGCCGTCTGACGTCGAGAGAGGGCGGAGCAGGAATGGTCACGCCGGCGCCGGCACGGTGAGCCGCGCCAGGAGACCTTGACGATCCTGCCGATTCTCGATCGTGAGAGTGGCAGTGTTGCGGCCCGCCGCGGCCGCCGCAATCGCGAGCCCGAGGCCGTTGCCCTCGACATCGGCTGGCGCGGCGCGGAAGAACCGCTCGAAGATGCGGGGAAGCAGCGCCGGCGCGATGCCGGGGCCGGTATCCACGACCTCGAGTAAGATCCGCCCCGGTTCAGCGCGGATGGCAACATCCACGGTTCCCCCTTCCGGCGTATAGCGGATGGCGTTGTCGATCAGGTTGCCAATGATGATCGCGAAGTCTTCAGGATCGCCAACGCAGCTGGCCGCATCCTGCCGGACGATGCCAAGATCGATACCCTTCTGTTCGGCAAGCGGCGCCAGTTGCGCGACCACCGCCAAGGTCACCGCGGTGAGGTCGACATCTGTTCGCCGCGCCGGGTCGGGCGTGTCGGCGTCGTAGCGTGCGAGTCGGAGCAACTGGCCGACAAGGCTGGAGGCGCGTCGAACGCCGGCTTCCATATCGGTGAGGCGGCCGTCGAGACGGGCGTCGATATTGGCGTTGCGGAGATTTCCGATCTGTAGCTGCAGCGCGGCGAGCGGTGTGCGCAGCTCATGCGCCGCATCCGAGAGGAACTGCCGCTGGCGCTCCATCAATCCGAACAATCGTCCGAGCAGCTGGTTGATCGAGCGGACAAAGGGCAGCACCTCAGCCGGCACGTCGTCGAGGGGAATCGGTCGGATATCCTTCGGATCGCGCCGCGCGACAGTGACCGCAAGGCGATTGAGCCGCGCCATCACGCGGTCGACGACGACGGTCAGCATCAGCCAGGCGAGCGGAATCAGCAACAGGATCGGCAGCGCCGCGCGCCAGGCTGCCTCGGTGGCAAGCTCCTGCCTCACTGCGATCCGCTGTGACACCTGCACCGTGGAGGCAGGACGAACCAGCGTGAACACCCGCCAGTCCTCACCGGCCGCAGTGGCGGTGGCAAATCCGGTCTGCTCATGTCGCGCCAGGGAGATCGTACCGTCCGAGATCCGGAGCGGATGGCCCGTCTCATCCCAGACCTGGATCAGGAAGTCGTCCTCGGGGTCATGCTCGGGCACCGCCGGCGGCATTGGGCCGAGCGCCGCGTCCCCGACATAGATCGCCACCTGGCGCAGCTGGCTGTCGAGAAACTCGGCGGCCTCTGCGCGCATCAGCCACCATGACGCCAGCGCCGCGATCAGCCCGACGGCAGCCATGACGGCGGCAAACCAGAGGAATGCGGTGCGGCGAAGCGACATCAACCCTGGCCCTTTGCAACGCTCCAGCCGGCGCCCCGAACGTTGTTGATCATCCCCTTGCCGAACTTTCGACGGATATAGTGGATCAACACATCGACGGCGTTGCTCTCGACCTCATCGCCCCAGCCATAGATCTTCTCCTCCAGTTGCGAGCGGGAGAGGATCGTTCCGGGCCGGTCGAGCAGGGCGCGCATGACGGCGAACTCCCGGGCCGAGAGCATCTGGGTGATGCCGCCATAGCTGAGCTCGTGGCTGGCGGTATCGAGCTCGATCTCGCCATGCCGAATGATGCTGTCCGAATGCCCACCCTGCCGACGGATGACGGCGCGAATGCGCGCCAGCAACTCGCGCACCTCGAAAGGCTTGACCAGATAGTCGTCGGCGCCAAGGTCGAGGCCGGCAATGCGGTCGTCGAGACCATCGCGCGCGGTGATCATGATGACCGGGGTCGTGTTGCCGGCGCGGCGCGCGCTTCGCAGCACGCTGGTCCCTGGCTCACCCGGAAGGCCGATGTCGAGCAGCACGACGGCATAGGTCCCGACCGCAAAGGCCTCGGCCCCCTCTTTTCCGTCGCGCACCCAATCGACCGACATCGCTGCATCGGCCAAAGCCTCGCAGAGGCTCTTTCCGATCATCGGATCATCTTCGATGAGAAGGATACGCATGGTCGCGCGGGGATGCTCCGGCCTGAACGAAAGCTGCTGATGATAGGCACCATAGCCTACGGAGCGGACGGGAATTAGCCGGTGATTAGCGAGCGCGTCTTCCAGTGGAATGATCGTCTAATGCGGCCCTAATTCCGGGGCGACTAGATGCAGCGGTCCGATGATCGCCACCTGCTCGCAGGCCCCCAAGGCGCCGACCTGGCGTCGGTGCGGTCGTCCGGCCAAAGAGGAGTTCGAACATGATGAAACTCGTTCTTGCCACTGCCGCCCTCTCTCTCGCCTTGGCGGCGCCCGTATTGGCCAAGGAGATCACCGGCACGGTCGCCAGCGTCGACAAGGCCGGCGACGCCATCTCGCTTTCGAGCGGCAAGGTGTTTCACCTGCCCGAAGGCATAGAGGTCGAGACCTTCAAGGTCGGCGAGAAGGTTCATCTCGTCTATGCGACGAAGAACGGCAGGGCGCTGGTCTCGAAGGCCGAGACCGCAATGTAGCCAGCCGACGGCGGCGGCTCGGCACCCACACCGCGCCGCCGCCAATCAAGCAAGCGGACGACCCCGTGGCCAACCCATGGCGACGAACCAGCCGGTATTCGTGCCAGACCAGTCCCGCCACCAGAATGTCGAACAGCGTCAGAATGATGAGCCCGATCCCACCATGGGTGGCGAAGCGATAGATCTGGTAGGCGACAAAAATGGCGAGCACGGCCAGAGACGCCGGATAGGCCCAAAGCTTGCCGCTCAGGAGCCCGACCACAAGAGCCAGCTTCACCACGCCATAACTGAGCAGATAGAGCGCATAAAATTGCTGGGTTTCGATCGAGAAGCCTAGCGCAAGGTGCAGCGCATGAGTCGCGATGAAGTCCGCCGGATCCTCGCTGAGCTCCTGCTGCGTCGCCATCCGGACCAGACGCCTGATGAAATCATTGGCGACGAAGAACAGCGCCAGCCCGCCGATCGTCTCGATCAGCGCGTGCGCACCCTTCAGCAGCACGCTGATCTCGAAGGCCTGATGGAGACGCCGTTCGTTCATCGAGGATCCCGGAGGGACAGAAGGGCACCTCTCAACACGGAAGCAGGCAATTGGATCAATCGATCACGCAGTGGATCAACGCACTCGCCGGCCAATCGGCGCAATGCGACTTCATCATGGTCGCGATGACGACATGGGGGGTCCCGCTTCTCGTCGCCAGCGTGGTGCTGCAATGGTGGAGCGCCAAAGATCGGCTTCATGTCCGCCACGCATGCATCTGCGCCGGGCTGACATTCCTGATCAGCCTTGGCGCCAACCAGATCCTGCTGCTCTTCCTGCACCGTATCCGGCCCTATGACGCCGGTGTCAGCCATCTTGTGATCGCGCCGACTGCCGACTGGTCATTCCCCTCTGACCACGCCACCGCGGCTTTCGCCATCGTCGCGAGCTTCGCGCTGGCGCGATCACCGGTTCGCGCGCTCATCTTCGGGGTCTTGGCGATCGTGATCTGTTTCTCGCGTATCTATATCGGCATGCACTATGCCAGTGATGTTATCGGCGGCGCGGCCATGGGGAGTCTGACGGCAGTCATTGTTCGTTTTGTTTATCGTGAGGGGACACGCATCGATCGTCTGGCTGTGAGCATCCTCTAGACCATCCAAGGCGAGCAATGGCAGGCCGATAACGCAGGCTCGGGGTGCCGGAATTTATCACCGATCCATCGATGCCCAATCGCCGTTCGGTGCAATTGGGATCGTTATTGCAGTTGCACAGATGGGAGTAACCTTGACCACATTCACCGCCGTGTCGTCGACGATGACTGCCTCGTTTCTTGCCTCATTTGTCGAGATGGTCGAGGCTTTCACCATCGTCCTGGCTGTCGGCATCGCCCGCAGTTGGCGACCGGCCCTGATCGGCAGCGGGCTCGCGCTCGCCGTGTTGGCAGCGCTCGTCGTCGCACTCGGCCCGATGCTCGGCCTGGTCCCACTCCAACTGCTGCAGTTCGTCGTCGGCGGTCTACTCATCCTTTTTGGACTTCGATGGTTGCGCAAGGCAATCCTCAGGGCAGGCGGCTTCGTTGCGTTGCATGACGAGGAAAAGGCGTTTCGCGAGGAGACGGACCAGTTGCGTAGGCTGGCCGCTGATCGCAAAGCCGACTACCTCGCCGGCATAGCGGCCTTCAAAGCAGTCCTGCTTGAGGGGGTGGAGGTCGTATTCATCGTCATTGCGCTCGGAACGGCTCATGGGCTCACGCTCTATGCGAGCCTCGGCGCTGTCGCGGCGCTCATCGCCGTATTTGCCATCGGCCTCTTGGTGCACAAGCCGCTGTCGCGCATTCCAGAGAACTCACTCAAATTCGCGGTCGGTCTCATACTCACAAGCTTCGGCATATTCTGGACCGGCGAAGGCCTTGGCGCGGCGTGGCCGGGAGCTGACCTGGCTCTGGTCTGCATATTCGCGATCTTGGCGGCTGTATCCTGGGTTGTGGTGCACCGGCTGCGCGGGAAGGCGACGACAGCCAGTAGAGGAGCACCGTCGTGAATCTTGTCCGTGCCATCTTCTCCGAACTTTTCGGCATGTTCGTTGACGACGAGAACTTGGCAATCTACGCGCTCGCGCTGATCGGGCTCGTCGCAGTGGCCGTGAAGGTGCTGGGCCTTGCACCGCTCGCCGGTGGGGGACTTCTCCTCGTCGGTTGCATTGCCATTCTCGCCGATAGCGTCCGTCGCGGCACAAAGCCGCCTTCGTGATGCATCAGCACTTCGTCGTGGCGGATAGGCAGCGTCAGGAACTGCAAATTGTCCGATCGTCCCGCACCCAACCTCGATCGAGCTGTCCATGCGCCCCTCGTCGAACACATTGCCCCGCAAGTTTCTCCCTTTGGTCCTTCCGCTAGCCGGGCTGCTTGTCTCTTCAGGCCTCCTGCTCGGCTTCGCCCTGCTCGGAGGTGAGGTGCGCGAGGGCGAGACGCGCCATTTCGACGAGACAGTGTTGCTTGCTCTGCGCACGCCCGCCGACCGGGCCGATCCGATCGGACCAGCTTGGCTCGAGCTGGCATTGAAAGATACGACCAGCCTCGGCAGCACGACCGTACTGAGCTTCATCACGGTCGCGTCGATCCTCTATTTGTTGTTGGCACGTCAACGCGGCGCCGCGTTGCTGGTGCTGATCTCGGTTGGCGGCGGGACGATACTGAGCTCGCTGCTCAAGATCGCCTATAGTAGGCCGCGACCGGATTTGGTGGCGCACATCGTCGAGGTCTCGACCGCCAGCTTTCCAAGCGGCCATGCCATGATGTCGGCCATCACCTATCTCACGCTCGGAGCCTTACTGGCGAGCGCCGAGCCGAATCCGCGGCTCAGGTGGTTTCTGATCGGCATCGCCGTCTTTTTGACGCTCGCGATTGGCTTCAGCCGCGTCTATCTTGGCGTGCACTATCCAACCGACGTTCTTGCCGGCTGGATCCTGGGTTCGGGATGGGCAATTCTGTGGCTCGCCGTCGCGGAGACCTGTTTCAGTCGAAAGGCGTGATCGCCCGATTGTGCGGCGCCATTGCGGTTTTACAACCAATAGCGGGGGATTGCGCCAAGCACTCGGTGGCCGTCTTTTGACGGGCCACCGAGTGAGCCTTTCTAGAATGGCAGAGCCGGAAGGGCCTGTGTGCCCTCGATGCCGACGGCCTGAAGTTCGGCCGGATCAAGGCCGAGCGCCTTCAGAAGGGTCGGGGCGACGGACGCAGTCGAGACGAGGCCGGCTATAGTGCGCGGCTTCAGCGACGGATTGCTGACCAGCAGGGCAACGTTGCGGTCGTCGAGATTGGCGCCGCCATGCTCGGCGATCTTCTTTCCCGACGTATAGACGACGCCCGGATTGACGGTGACCATGAAGTCCGGCGTGCGGCTGTCGGTGGCCGGATCGGCATAGGTGAGTGCCATCTGCGCCGGCGTCCAGACCTTGCCGATGCCGAGCGTCTTGAGATTGGCGCTGAGATATTTGCCGGCTGCGTCGAGATTGGCTTTCCTGGTCGCCGGATCGAGCCAGATCAGGGAGGCATCGTCGGCAATGTGGAAGGCGTAGCCGGGGGTCTTGGTGTACGGATCGTCGTCGAGGGGCTGAAAAGTAGCCGGGTCGACAGGTGCCTGGCCGTGCTTGGCGGTGACGACGACGAGCGTGCTGTCCCCGAGCCCCGCCGTCTTCAGGGCCGACATGATCTCACCGACAGCGCCGTCGACATAGTCCAACTGCTTTGCGAGACCGCTGTTTGGCGTGCCGCTCGCATCGGCATAGCCGCCGACAAGGCCGTCCTCATCGCCCGGACCCGACTTCGGCAGCTTTTGCCCGACGCTGACCGCCTGAAAGTTCATTCCAAATAGCGCCGGGACGACGGCTTTCGTCTTTCCGGTGCTGTCGAGCCCTTTGATCTCGTTGAGGATCGCGGATACGCGGGCCTCGTCGAAATCGCGCTCGGCCTTGTAGCTCGCGGTGGTCGACTTCTTCGTCCCCAGGATCAGCGAATCCTGCTCGAGGGCGTAGAAGTCGTCGAGGCCGGTTCCGGACGGGCCGTTCAGCAGTTCATAGGCCGGATGCTTGTCGCTCCAGGCCGTGCGCCCGCCATGGTCCTTGACGATCTCGAAGGCGTTGTTGACCCGGGAGAAGCTGTGCGGCCAGACCGCCACGCATTTGCCGTCGACGAGAGTCATCGGCAGCCTCTTGGGATCGATTTGCGTCATCACCTGGCCCGGCGTGCCGCCGCCGTCGATCCTGTCGGGATCGACGTCGATGGTCTCTGCAAAGACGGTCTCGGCGCCGGGCGCGCCGGTGCAATCTGAACCAGGCTTGAAATAGGTGCGGTCGTAGCTGTCGTCATAGAAGACGCCTGTCGAGCGCGGCGTGCCACCGGTGACGAGAGCCAACATGCCAGGGAAGGAGTCGGACGGTGCCGGGGTCAAGGCCCCCGTGTAGGCGACGCCCGTCTTCGCCAACGTCGCAAGAGCGCTCGAGGGATGCGCGGCGACATAGTTGGCGAGGTCGATCGAATGCATCCCGTCGATGCTGATGAGCAGAACATGCTGATATGCCGGCGCGGCCGTTGCAGCGCCGCCGCAGAGGCACAGGGCAGTGGTCGTCGCGAGGCCTGCGACGAGTTTCCGAAGACAGCTATCCATGATGCGTTCCTTTGCCCGCCCCCCGGCGGCTGCAGAAACTTGGTCGAGGTGAATGACAGTCCCGTGACATCGGCGACGAGCGGTCCGATCCAACCGGTCACAATAGGTTGTTGACGCCCCTAATCTTCGCCTAATTTTGACCAGCTATCGGCGACGCCGCCGGTGGCCTCTGGATCGCATAGAACACGGAATTTGGCTCCAGACCGGCCGACAAAAAGGCCGCCGACGTAGCCTCAGTCCCTCGCTCGTGGCTCCGATGATATTGCCTCGTTCGAGCTTCGGGGCCTTCAGTTGTCACAAGCGCCGGCTAATGATCACCATCACGACGCCTGCTGCCGCGAGGATCGCGCCGCGGGAAATCCACGGTGTCTGGCTGATCATGAAACTGTTGGCCGGATACGGGAAGTAACCGCTGCCCTGGCCCATCCAGATGAGTCCCAGCAGGGTGGCGACGATGCCGACAATGGTCAGCGCGAGTTTCAAGATTTTCAAGAGCTTGTCTCTTTCCGAGGGTTGCGGGCGCCGGTGGCCGGCCGGTGCGCTACCGCGAGTTAGGCATCAGATTGCGCGGGAAACGCTCACTATAGGCAGTCTCGTTGGACGATGCGCATTTGATGTCGAACAGGCGCAGTCGCGGCGCAAGGCAGTTCAGCGCCAAAGCGTCGATGGTCAGCTGCGCAACGGGCCGGTTTTTGCGCCCATCGCGCTTGTAGTTGAGAACACGCAACGGGCCTTTGCGCACCTGAACGAAGTCGATGTGGCCGGTGAAACTGCGCGGCCGGCGCCAGGCTTTCGGTCGGCCGAGTTCGGCGGGGACTCGGGGCAGGATGGTGATGTCCGTGCTCGGCTTCCAGAGCGACGATATCGTTCTCTTCCAGCCATATCGGCACTTCCACCGCCACTGTGCCGCCGACGTTGGCCCGCACGAACCTCTGCAGCTTGGCATGAAGCTCGTTGCTGCCCACCGTCGGAATGATCAACGCGACTGTGCCAGTGGCGGTGTTCTATCGCTCGGACACCACGAGCCGAAGCCTCGACGAAACGATCGGCCGTCTGCGAACTGAGGGCGCAGTCTTCGGCGGTGAACAGGTTTTGTGTGGTTAGGTATCTGGATTGCGATCGAGGAAGTCAGCCAGGGCCGCCAGACGGCGGCCGACGGCCGGTGACAGGGCTATCGTCGAGGCGGCTGGCGGCCAGCTCGGCCAGCCTGGCACGATGATAGCTGAAGTCGTCGACCTTGCGGGGTAGAGCTTGACCCTGCGGACGACCTTTGCAGACGGAAACTTCGCGCTTCAGACATCGCGCAGGCGCCGGTAGGTTGTCAGCTCCGGATCGTGATGCCGCTGATCCACTATCTTGCTCTTCGTACCTTCATGTTCTTCCCGTGAAAGGGCATGCAGACATCATCAGCAGTGGATGATTGAGTTCGAGACGGCGCGACAGACAGCCTTCCCATCGCGCAGACATGACCGCTTCGCTTTCGCTACAGCGCCAGGTCTGGACCTGCCCCGGACAGACAAAGCGCTTTGGAGCATAGCCGTCGTGCCTCCTCTGGGACGATGACCTAGTTTGCTCAAGCTGAAGTGGACGGCTGGCCGACGGCAAGCGGCGACGCGATCTCACGGCTCGAGTCGGTCATCCTGCATCGCCGTTCTGCCGCTGCTATAATATCCCACCAAGGATGCAGGATCGCCATCGGCGCCGGAATTAATCTGTGGGGTGCGAGCGGCCTGAGCCAAGTCCGCTAGTGACTTTCCCGATCCTCGAACGACCAAGAGAGACCTACACTGACTGGAAGGCAAGACATGAATTCTGATGCCGGCGTGGAATACGAATTGGAACAACTTGCGGACGATATCCGCAAGTTCGCGCCGTGCCGCAAACTCACGCCACTCGAGAATTCCGTGATGGCAGAGCTTGATGATCTCGTTGCTGAGTTTGGCCCGGCATGGGAACTTGATCCGGAGATATCGTACCCCGGATCTCGGCCGTCTGGTGACCGCGACCAATCATCCCTAGATGCGTCACCAGGGAGGATGCGCGACACCCGGCCGCGTGAGGGTGGCGATACTGCGTCGTCTGCCGGATCCGAGATTCCCGGCGCTGACGCAACTTTCGACCAGCTACGCTCGGGCCATGGTGGCGAAACTGCGGAACCGGGTGGCGAAACCGCGTCACAGCACGTTGGCGGAAACGGCCCTGAACCCTTGGCGCCGCCTCACTTTCCGCTGGCGGGCTCTCAGCATTGCCTAGTTGAGGGGGGCGACGATCCTTCTAGAACATCGTCTGACGCAGTGCTGGACCTCGACCAGTTCCTCTCCTGGCAGACCGAAGTACCGCCGATCGCTGGCTCCTTGCGAACCCCTTTAAGGAAAGATCGCAAAAGGGATCGGCACAAGAACCGTCCCGGTCCTGCTCAGAAGTTCGCCCGCTCGGTCGAGATCGCCCGGAAGAAGGGTGGCTTCGCGTTCACGCTCCGTCTTTCCCGGCGGCGCGAGCGTTTGCTTGCCGGTTCGCCAGATCCTGCCAGATCGATCTCGGACAGGATCAATCGCGCACTCGCGCAGGCGGGCATTTCGGAACCTTGCTATGCCTTCGTTCTGGAGACGGAAACTGCGACCGGGCAGCGACCTCATCTTCACGGGGTGCTGATCCTCAATAGTGGCAGCGATCAGGATCGCTTCGAGGGTGCACTGCGGAAGGCGGGCGGCAGGATCGAAGGACGTAGTGCGTCTACCCAGCTTCATCTGAGGCGGCTCGACAGCCGTGCATACCGTTGGGTCAGCTACACCGCCGACTCCGAAGTGCTGGCCGAAACCAGTGAGTTCTTAGGCACGAAGAAGATTATATTCCTCTCCAGGCGCCTAAAGCGCGCGGTGCTCGACGACCTAGATCAACGGCCCGCTGAAGTGCCTTTGAGCGCGCTGATGAGCGCGCCATAGCTCGTCAGGCCTGACTAGCCCACTTGACGAAGGTGCGGGCAACCGACGAGACGACACACATCCCGATCAGAAGAGCCTCACGCTCCTCGCATCAACTGGGGCGGGACATGCGTTGGGGTCGTGAGCGATGCAAGGTGGATGCGTCTGCGATCGGCGGCTTGAGGGTCCCCGTCATCGAGCATCGTCCAGCCCACCGTGATCTGACAGTCAAGGCGTGTGTCGATTGAGAATAGGACATAGATCGAACAGGTCCCGAACCGCTGAAGCACTGCGGCCAGTATGCCAGATCGATCGAGCGCCTAAGCTGGATCTCGGCGTAGCTGGGCAGAGGTGCCAACTGCCATCATCGCCCTGGCAGATCGCCATTCGGCCGGTGGTCGTCTGGGATGTTGCCCTTGAAGGTGGATGGTCGGTACCGGCAGTGATGGCCGTCAACAAGCGAGAGCAACTCGTCCGTCTAAACACTCACGTCGCTGCTGGGTGACGCAAGTTGACAAAAGTTTACATTAAGTTGACGCCCACAAATAAATCACGCCGATGTAAACTACCTCTGCGCCGGTCGCGGAGCCTTTACGGACAGGGATGCCGGATGAACACCGCGGTTCCCGCCGGTGATAAGGCGAGCACAGCGGATCTGCCCGACAACACTCCTGGCTCGAAGCAATCCATGATACATCGACGCAGAGAAACTGAGGCAGAGCCTGCTCGAATAGGTATTCCAGAGCTCATGCCGCAGACGGCGCAGTGGCAATCATCGCGTCGAGGTCGCTCACTTCGAGAGCACCCGTCGCATTGTCCCTGGCGCTCGTGCTGTCTCTTGATGCTCTGAACGGTCTACCGGTCGGTCTGTTGGAGTTGAGTCCAATGACGACGGCAGCGCTCAGGCGGAGTTCGCACAGGAATTCCATCCTCCACATTGCAGAGGGCGCGCCCTGAAGGGCGTGCCTGCAGCCTCGAACGATAATAGGCTGCAGCGACGCGGTTCCACCCGAGTCGCCGCCTATGCGAGTTGCCTGATGTACCGCTTCACGTCCGCCCACAATGAGCGCCCGGCGCACAAGGTTTCGCTTGAAGGCGTCGACGACGATGCCTTCGCGAAGTCGCTCCAGACAGCGCTGGTTCGGCCCAATCACCACCAAGTCGACGCCGCCGTCTCCGCGGTGAGGACGTTCGCTCGGCGCCGCGTCATTCTCGCCAAAGAAGTGACTGTCGCGTTGACTATCGATGCCAGCCCGGTCCTCGGACAGGGCCGCCAAATCTCGGCAGGACAATCTGCGCCGTGCGCGGATTCCGTCCTCGGCGGCTGGAGTGGCACATGAGCGTGGGCGAAGTCATCCTCTATGCGACCGAGGACGGCGCGGCGACTATCGAGCTCCGCGCCACCGACGGCACCGCCTGGCTGACGCAGGCGCAGATGGCAACGCTGTTCAACTCATCGCCGCAGGCCGTCACGCAGCTGCTGGCGGCGATCTATCAGGAGGGAGAACTGGACGAGCTCCGAACCTGTAAGCAGTTCTTACAGGTTCGCCAGGAGGGCGGACGGACGGTCGAGCGCGCTCTGAAGCACTACAATCTCCAGGCCATCCTCGCTGTGGGCTACCGCGTGCGCTCGCCGCGCGGCGTGCAGTTCCGCCGCTGGGCCAGCACGGTGCTGGAAGACTATCTCGTCAAGGGTTTCGCGATGGACGACGCGAAGCTCAAGGGCGCTCGCCCAGACTATTTCGACGAACTCATCGAACGAATCCGGGACATCCGGGCGTCGGAGGCGCGCTTCTACCAGAAGCTGCGCGACATCCTGAGCCTGAGCGCCGACTACGTCAAAGGTGATCCCGGCGTCGCGACCTTTTACGCCACCATCCAGAACAAGATGCTGCACGCAGTCACCGGCCATACGGCTGCCGAGCTGATCGTCGCGCGCGCCGACGCGGCCAAGCCGAACATGGGCTTGACGAGCTGGAAAGGCGGGCGCGTTCGCAAGGGGGACGTCTCAACGGCCAAGAACTATCTCGGTGATGCCGAGCTCTCGGAGCTCAATCTCGTCGTGACTATGTTCCTCGACACCGCGGAACTGAGATCGAGGCGCCGCCAGGGCATCGTCCTCGCGGAGTGGGAGATCATCCTGGACGATTTCATCAGATCCAACGAGCTGCCGCTGCTCCGCGGCGCCGGCCGCGTCAGTGCCGACGCAGCCGAAAAAGCGGCGCATCAGCACTATCAGGCGTTCGAGCAAAGGCGGATCTCCGAGGAGAAGGCTGCTGATCAAGCGGTGCCGGAGATTGATGAGCTGAAGCGCATCGTCGATGCCGTCGAGAAGACGCGCGGACGAGGGGAGCGCCCCTAGATGTCGCTCCTTCCCTGACGTCCGAGACAGGCTGACCCTCCAGATTCGGCCCTCCATGACCACCCACGGTTGAGCGGGGTGGCCTGAGGGACATTGTCCGACGCCAGAGTGATCACATCAGGCTCGACCTTCACAGATCGAATGAAAGTGACTGTAAACGCTCTTTTGTGTCCAGAGCACAACAACATTGACTGTTGTTATATTTGACCATTCGATAATCCCCGATTCTCTATTGCTATATATGAAATACAATCAACGTATTGCAGGACATTCGACTAGATGAGCACTCCCTCTTCGAAGCCTTTCGCCGACACGCGTCTCACCAAATTTCTGCAGAAGCGGATCCTCGAGCTCCGCCCCAAGAAGACCCAGGCTGTCATCGCGACGGAAGCAGGCTTCACGCACGTCAACATGCTGGCGATGGTAAAGTCCGGCGCGTCGAAGCTGCCGATCGATCGCGTTCCCGGTCTCGCCAAGGCGCTCGATTGCGATCTGCGGCTCCTCGCTCGGCTGGCGCTCGAGCAGATGGTGGGCGACACCAACGCCGCCGCTTTGATGGAAGCCTTCGGCACGGTCGTCTCCAGGAACGAGATCGCCTGGCTCGAGGAGATCAGGTCGGCATCGGGCGGCACCGACCCTTCCCTGACGGCGAGAGCTCGCTCGGCCATCAGGGGGATTTTCGGGAAATGAACCGGGATCCGATGAAGCCCGGCGCCGCGGATGACGACAAGCTCGTTCGTCTGACGCGCAACGAGGCGTTCTGGATCGAGGTCATCCGCATGGCGTCTCATGACGCCGATCCGGCGCCGACGCTTGCGCTGGTCCAGAAACTGAGGCTGCTGTTCAGCCCTTGTCGATCGAGTTCGTGATCGGCTTCGTGGGTACTGGAGGGGTGGTCGCTGTGGCGCCGACCGCAGCGATCCCCAACACCGTGATTGTGCGCCCATGGCCGTATCCAATCACACAGACGCGTTGGTCGTCAGCCGCCTCCCGATCGCGGCAATCGCTGCTGACAGCAACCGGCCGACCTGTTTCAGGGCGTTGCCGAGGGAAGGGTCAAGCCGCCTGAAACCGAACTCGTCCAAGACGGCACCTCTCGTGAGGCTCCTTGCCGTCATGATGGGCCGGATCCTAACGATCGCCCACGGTTCGAGAGGCGATCGACGGTATCCGCCGATGGTGCCGGGCTCGCAGCAGGCGCGGGCACTGCTGCCGGGGCGATCCACGCCTCGACGGCCCTCGGCTTGGCGCTGGTGGCCTTCTGCCACGCGTTCTACGGTTCCTGCAGGCGTGTCCTCGGCTTCTTGAGGCCGGCGGCAGTGGCGGCGTCGGTCCCCGAATCGAACTCCTTGGCCTGATAGTCAGCGAACACATGAGGGAAGTCGCGCTCGGTCCGGCCGAGATAGTGCGAGCTGTCGCGCCTCTGCTTGGCCATCGCTCCCCACCATCAGTCCGCCACGGTCGTGACGGCCTTGGTACTGGACCGACCGCTCGCACTGCTACCAGCCCGCGGCGCGGTCCACCATTTGACGCAAGCGTCCGGGCGTAGACCTCTGCTTAGGGTAAATGCATTGACCTAAGACCGTCGAACTACCGCCAATCCCTTCAACGTTGAGTGCGGCACGTCGGTAGATGCATCTATGATTGCCCTGCGGATATCGGTCCACGATCGGTGTCAGTGGTCAACCGAACCACAACTGGGACACCGGTCCGGAGCACCACCGCCTGAGGGGAGCCGAGTAGCCTGATTGAGTCTCCTGAGGAGGGCTTGACCTCTCTACCGAGATCGCACAGCCACGGTGACGTTGCGCCTCGACGACCGACGATATGCGGAAGCGCACGTATCCCCTCCTGAGACCGCAGGCGATCTGAAGCTGCAGACACCTCGACCGCGACCACGAGATCCCGGGAAGCGGTCCGCCTGGCGCCGCACGAGCGAAGCCGCAACCGAGAAGCTTTACGGATCTAGCGAGCTATGGATGATTGACGGAGCGCGCGCGGACGGGGAACGGCTCGCTGCAGCGCGACACTTGCGGGACGCGCCGGCAGAAAAGGGGGCGCACAGACTGACGTCCGAAAGGATACAATACCGTCTCCACGAGCGCTGCGACGAGTTCATGGACCGATCAGGAGTCCGATCTACAGATCGGGGCTCTCAGCAATGCGCTTCCTCCATCTGAGAAGCGAAGTCCTAGAACCGCCGTGAGGGCGTAAGGGGATGCCTGCCGGTGCGCCAATGCGGGGAATAGCTATCCTCCTCTGTCGATAGACAGGGAGCGACAGCACGAATCCTTCAACCAGGCTCTAGTAGTACCGGCCCACCGTCTCCGCATGAGATCATGCGTTTGAGAATCTACGATTTGATCAGGACAGAGCTCGAACAATACGATAGGCGATAAGTCAGTAATGACTTAGTGTAAGTTTCCATATGTATTGTTCTTTTCGGGTCTAGCGCGGATCGGCAATGCGATATATTTATTGAATCGCAGATGGGCGTCGATTTGATTGGCATGAGTGTTTGACGGAGATGCGCTTTGAACCCCGGTGAAGGCGGAATGCCGATACGAATGAAGGTCCAGGACGTTGAAGACGGCGCGTTGGCCGTGAGCCCTGCACTCGACATCGCCTCGGCGCTGCAACTCACCGCAGGGTCCGATCTCTACCTCGAGGTCCATCCGGATGGGATTTTTCTGTCCAGGGTGGATCCGCGGCTGCTTCGGCAACTCGCCTTCGCGCGCGAAGGCATGGCGCGCTATCGCAATACCCTTCGGGAGCTCGCGAAATGAACGAGCCTGTCTGGCTGCTTCCTGAGGTCGTCGACGAGATCCACGCGCTGCAGATCGAGGAGCACGGCGGCGCGCCCGGAATTCGTGATCGAGGGCTTCTCGAATCGGCGCTTGGCCGTCCCGCGAACGCCTTCTCCTATGGGAACGGTGACCGCCTCGACATCGCTGCGGCCTATGCCTTCGGCCTTGCACGCAACCACCCCTTCATAGACGGCAACAAGCGGACGGCCTTCCTCTGCGCCTATATCTTCCTCCGGCTCAACGGCCTGATGCTCGTCGCTGAGGAAGCGAACGCGACCGAGATGATGGTCGCGTTTGCGGCTGGCAGCCTGGACGAGGGCGGGTTCGCAATCTGGCTCAGGCAGAACACCTTGCAGATGGCATAGGGAGCGCCTGCGCGATCGATCCGCGCGCTTCGTCGGGGCCAGGCACGATGTCAACATCGCCTGTAAGGCTCGGCCACCGACATCATTGGCCACATATCGTTCACCGAGAAACTCTTTTGCAGAAGCGCTCATGTCCCCCGAAACCGACGAAATGGAAAACGCTTTCCGCAGTATCCGACGCAAGCTCAGGCACGTCATCATCCTTATGGCCATTCTGCTGGTCTGCACCACGATCCTGTTTGTGAAGGTGGTCATACTCGCCTGAGCCGCGGTCTGTTGCGTGCAGGGCAGCGACGCGTCGTCCTCTATGCTGCTGTTGCGTGCTAGCAGTGAGACTGCTTGAAGATCACAGGCAATGATCGCTAGCAGCCCGGACGAACTCGGTCGTCGCCCATGGAGGGCTTGGTTACCGGACTTACTAGGCGGGGTAAACTGATCGCCCACACGAGGTGTAGCGGTGCGGGCTGAACGCCGCGGAACATGCCGAGATAATCGCCCAACCTAGGTTCTGTTGACAAAGGCCGGTAGCCAGATTTTGGCGGCGGCGAGATTGAGGAAGGCGAGGAAGGATTTCGCAGTTTTGTCGTATCGAGTGGCGATGCGCCGGAACTGCTTCATCCGATTGAACATGCGCTCGATACGGTTGCGGTCCTTGTAGCTCTGGAAGTCACAGGCGACCGGCTCTCGCCGGTTTGATCTGGGCGGGATGACAGGCAAGATGCCGCGGACGAGCAGGCTTTGCCGAACTTCATTGCCATCATAGCCCTTGTCCGCGAGCATCAGCCTGGGCTTGGCAACATCGAAGTCGAACAGGTCCGGCACGGCCTCATAGTCCGAAGTCTCGCCGCCGGTCAGAACGAAACCCAGAGGGCGTCCTTGACCGTCTGCGCGGGCGTGGATCTTGCTCGTAAAGCCGCCGCGGCTTCGACCAAAACCCTCCTTATGAGTCCCCCTTTTGCGCCAGCGGCCTGACTGTGGCCCCGGACGGTGGTGCTGTCGATCATATGCTGCCAGTCGTCGGTCAGCCCGAGATCGACCAAGGTCTGGAGCAAGGCGTCCCACACGCCTTGCTCGGCCCAGCGCCGGAACCGGACATAGACCGAGTTCCATTTGCCGTAGCGCTCGTGCATGTCTCGCCATGGGCACCCAACGCGCAGCACGTGAAGCATGCCATTCAAGAAACTGCGATTGTCGTAGGACGGACGGCAACCCCGGCCACGCTCGGCAGGCAGCAACGCGCCGATGATCGTCCACTCTTCGTCCGTCACATCACCGCGATTCATGATTGCCTCCTTCGGAGGAGGAGGGTTGAATCATGGGAAATGCGAACTTGGAATCCTTTGACGATGGTCGGACCCGAAATCGTTCCTCCCGATCGCGCAGACCTGGCAGATCAATGGATTATGCGAGGCACGCGAATGAGCAATGAGGGAGATGCAGCCGAAATCGATGCTCTCCTGTCAACAGAGCTGATCCACCTCGCAGCAAAGGAGGGGGGCTGGCGCAAGCTCTATCGACATCGCGCGACCGGCAGCTTTTGGGAACTATCCTATCCCCAGAGCGAGATGCACGGCGGAGGGCCAAGGCGCCTCCGCGAACTATCCCTGACAGCGCCCGAGCAGTGGCGATGAGCCGCTTTGTCAACAGAACCTAGTCAGTGAAAGCATCCGGATCGATTCAGAGTGTTCGCTTTGGCGAAGAGATTGCCTCGGCGTTGCGGCAGTTTTGGGTCGAATTTTGGAACGTACGTTTCTTGGCCTGACGCCGACTTCACTAGTGCGGCGTGGATGGGCCGACGGTTCTCCGCCGCCTCTGCGAATGCGCTAGGAAATCACTCGGCTGGGATGCCACGACAATACCACAACACGCTGAAATGCAGTTGCGGATCGGGCGACTCTTGCCAGCTCCGATTGCACGTGGCCACATTGTTGGTCGGAGGGGGGAACGGCATGCGATTCTTGACAAATCCGCCAGATGCGCGCGCATTAATGATGTCAGCGCGCAGCTTCGGCAACTACGACTTGCCGAGCGCACTCGCGGACCTCATCGACAACAGCATCAAGGCGAAAGCTCAGGCGGTGCACGTCAGTTGCGTCCGCTCCGACGATTCGATTGAGGTGCGCGTGCGAGACGACGGTGAGGGCATGAGCTCCGACGAGCTGTTCGCCGCCATGAAGCCAGCGAGCACTAATCCAGAGCTCGAGCGCTCACCAGACGACCTCGGGCGTTTCGGCTGGGGCCTTAAGTCCGCCTCCTTCTCTCAGTGTCGCAGGCTGACGGTGCTGTCCTCGCACAAAGGTCAACGCTCTGGGGCCGAATGGGACCTCGACTCAATCGATGATTGGAGCATGGCGTCACTGGACGAGGAGGATGTCGAGAAGCTGGCGCATCCAGATCTGCTGAACGGACCAGGAACGGAGGTGATCTGGCGGAATTGCGACCGTCTATCGGAGAACGGACGCATCGGCCCGGAGGCTTTCAATGAACTGGTCACTCATGCCCGTGGGCGCCTCGCGCTACTATTCCATCGATACCTCTCGGGCGAGGCCACTCGACGCAGCTTGCGGATCACCCTCAACGGACAGCAAATCCATCCTTTCGACCCCTTTCACCGGACAAACAACGCGACACAGCCGATCTCCCCGGAGACAATCCACCTCGCCGACGGTTCGTCGATCACAATCCGGGGGTACATTCTACCCCACTTCTCGAAGCTGGCACTGACTGACTACGAGCGCCTTGGGGGCGAAGAGGGCTTTGTCCGCAACCAGGGATTCTACCTCTACCGCAACGACCGGCTTATCATGAATGGCACATGGTTCAGGCTCGTCCGGCACGGCGAGCTCTCACAGTTGGTTCGTGTTGCGGTCGACATCCCGAACTCGCTGGACGAGATGTGGAAGATCACCGTCGACAAGGCGGACGCGCAGCTGCCCTCAATGCTGCGGGACCGACTGAGAGCACTTGTGGCCAATCTGCGCCGAGGCTCTGGTGACGCATTTCGGTCCAGGGGCGGACGGATCGCCGCCAAGGGAAGCACGCCAGTCTGGAGCAAGTATGCCCGGGGCGGACAGATCCGCTACTACGTCAACCGTGAACATCCGCTCGTCGCCTCGCTGCTCAAGGACGATGCAGACCCCGCTCAGACGAAGACAGCGGCGGCGGCCATATCGATCATCGAGCAACAGTTTCCCTCGATCAGCATCGGAGAGGACGTCGTGCGAGCGCCCGACGCGATGAATCAAAGCGAGTTCGACGCTCACGCCTTTCTGGAGACGCTCGACGCAGCGCTTCCCGCGCTCCTAAGCCAGGCCAGATCCATCGATGGGCTCGTCAAGTTGCTTGGAGTGACCGAGCCGTGGGCCGCTCACATGTCAGTCGTGAGCGATCACCTCAAGGCCAAGGGATGGACCAATGCCGCACGAAAGTGAACTCGCCTATTTCCGCAGCCGCGTGCAAGATCTACACGGCGACCTCATCCGTGCCGGAGAGGGGTTGCCAGAAGGCGCCATTAGGAACCTGGTCGAAACGGGCCCATTCAGCCATCTCGACGAGACCGCGCGGACTGAAATAGTCAAGGAGTTGGAGGGCGCCTTCGTCACGCGGCAGAAGCGCGGCGCAATGATCGTCGAGAACGCACGGCCATGGCTGGCCGACCGTCGGCCTCGCATACCGTTCTACTACTGGGACCGCCTGAGACGGTTCTACCTCGAAGGCGGATCGCTCCCCGTGCACGTCCTCGCGACGCTCGATCACGACACTGATCAGGTGCTCGACCAGTGCGGCGATCCGCTGGCGCCTGGCGGTGGTGCCCGCCGAGGCATGGTGATGGGCCATGTCCAATCCGGAAAGACGACCAACTACTCGGCCCTTATCTGCAAGGCAGCCGACGCCGGCTACAAGGTGATCATCCTGCTGGCCGGCATAACCAATTCGCTCCGAGCGCAAACGCAGGAGCGCCTCGACGAGACATTCATCGGCAAAAAGTCGGTCTTCGGCCCTGTCGCCGCGGAGACGCTGCCGATCCAGAACTACGCCAGCGTTCGGCGCATCCCGTCCTACGGAACTACCCGCGACGCCGACTTCGTGAGCGGTCGGGAAGGTATGTTCTTCAGCCTGTCAGGCCACAACGAGCCCATCATCTTCGTCACAAAGAAGAACAAAGGCGTGCTCGAACGGCTGGCCGAATGGCTCAGCGACCAGCACGACGTCGCCGACTTCCCACTGCTCCTGATCGACGACGAGGCCGACAACGCCTCGATCAATACGAGGAAGGAACCCAAGCTAACGACCGCCATAAACGGGGTGATCCGGGACATACTCAAGCTGTTCCCGCGCTCGGCCTACGTCGGTTACACAGCCACCCCTTTTGCAAACATCTTCATTGACCCCGACACCCCGAAAGACATGGAGACCGACGACCTCTTCCCGAGGAATTTCATCAAGGCTCTGGACCCCCCGAATAACTACGTTGGGTCCCGCCGCGTATTCTGGGAACACGGCGACCTGCGTGACAGCATGGTGCGCATCGTCGCTGATTACCGTGACGTGCTGCCGCTAGCCCACAAGTCGCATGAGCTGCCGGCGAAGCTGCCGGAGTCGCTGCTTAAGGCGATCCGCGCATTTTGCCTGAGTCGGGCGATCCGCGTGCTGCGCGGCCAAGGCGAGAAGCATTGCTCGATGATGGTCAACGTCAGCCGGTTCAACGGTGTGCAGGAGTCTGTCCAAGGGCTCGTCTACGCCTATCTCACCAAGGTTCGCGAAGCGATCACGGTTCACGCGGGCTTGCCGCCCGCGCAAATCGAAGATCCGGTTATGGCGGACCTGCGGGAGACCTTCGATGAGGAGTATGGGGAACTCGAGATCGTGTTTGATGACCTGCTGCCGGTCATGCTGGAGGCGGTTGCCAGCGTCGAGACGCGGACGGTCAACATGAGAGGCGGCGTCCTCGACTATTCGGCGAGGCGCGAGCACGGCCTTCATGTAATCGCGATAGGTGGCCTCGCACTATCACGCGGGCTGACGCTCGAGGGGCTTACTGTCTCTTACATCCTACGCAACACTGCCGCGAGCGACACGCTCATGCAGATGGCCAGGTGGTTCGGCTACCGCCCCGGCTATGAAGACATCTGCCGTCTCTACCTGCCCAAGATCTCGCTCGACCACTACGAGGATGTCGATGACGCGACCGAGGAGCTGCGACTCGAAGTCAAGCGAATGGAGTCGCTACGACAAACTCCGGCGGACTTCGGACTCAAGGTTCGGCAAAGCCAGCTGGCCATCCGCGTCACCGCGGCAAACAAGATGCGCACCGCGACCGCGCTTACTATCTCGCAGGATTACTCTGCCCGACATATCGAGGGACACGCGCTCCCAAACAGCCCGGAGGCCAACCACTCGAACATGGCCGCGGTCGCCCAGCTGATCGAGCGGATAGGGTCGCCCGGCGAGGTGACGGCGGGACACCTTCTGTGGAGCAGCGTCGACGGTTCGCTCGTGCAGGAACTCCTGCGGTCGTTCGCCTTCTCAGCAGTGCATCCCGACCTTGGACGGATCAGCGACACCTCGCTTCTCCACGACTACATCGGCGACCGCATCAAAGGCGAACTGTCCAAATGGGACGTCGCGGTCCCGCAGTTGCAAACTGGCTCGGCTGTAGACTTGGCCGGACTCAAGGTCCGCCCCCGCGCGCGCCGTCGTGGCATTATCCAGCATGGTACCTATCGCGTAAATGGGCAGAAGAACCGCGTCGCAGACAAGCCAGACGTGTCGATCGGCATGGGGACGGAAGAGATCCGACGCGCAAACGATATCGTGGCAGCCGAAGATGTGAGCGCCGAACGCGCCGCGTGCATGGCGAGGTTGCGCCCACTGCTGCTGATCCACGTATTTAACGCCCTCCTAGCCTCTGAAGCCGAGTCAGACGCGCCCCTCGCAACAGGCAATCCGGTGATCACACTCTCCTTTGCGCTGCCTGGCACCGCCCAGCCCGCCAAGACGCGTGTCTACCAGGTCAACACGATCTACAAGCGACAGCTTGAGCTCTTCGCTGCTGGCGAGCAGGACGACGACGAAGATGCGATAAACGGGGACCCATATGCTCGCTGACTGGAGTACCATTAGGCCGTCGCGAGATCCCGGCTCACTCAACGTCCTGCGCGCCGACAGCAGTCATCCGCTCGACTTCAGGATCGGCCGAGACGCGCGCGGACGTTACGCATTCCAGCTCGACGCCGAACGTGGTGTTGACGACGCGCCGCCAGACGAACCGCCGGCTGGCATGGACGTGGTAGTCGACGACCTTGAAGATGGCCTCTCGCGCCTGACGCTGACGCTCCATGACCACGAAGACTTCGCAATCTTTCGCGTCTTATGCACCGACTTGCTCGATGTTACCCGAGATTTCGAGCCTGGCGAAGGCGCAAGGGCGCGGCAGATCCTACTCGGCCGTTTGCGGCAGTGGCAGGAGGTGCTCGCTCGTAGGCGCAGGAAGCTGCTCTCTCGCAACGAGATCATGGGTCTGCTCGGCGAGCTGCTGTTCCTTCGAGACATCATGGGCCGACGGTTCGGGCTACCGCTTGCCGTCGCAAGCTGGCGCGGGCCGTATGGCGACGAGCAGGACTTCGCCATGTCCGGCGTAATCGTGGAGGTAAAGACTCAGGCTACCACCGCCGACCGAAGGCTTCGTGTCTCCTCTGAGGATCAGCTCGACACATCTGGCAGCCGCATCGTGATCTGCCAGCAGGGCTTGGCGACCTGCGGCGACGGGGAGCTGGGCGCAACCAGCCTGAATGGGCTCGTCAGAGAGCTGTCGCTAGCAAGCGGGGCAACGCCTGAATGTCGGGCTCGGCTCGAGACCCGCCTCGACATAGCTGGCTGGCAGGACCTGCCGGAATATGACGACCAATGGATGCTGGTGGACAGGAACTACTTCGAAGTCGGCGAGGGATTCCCGCGCATCACGCGCGCCGATCTTCGCTCCGGCGTCGAGGACGTTCGGTACCGGATCCGGACCGCCGATTGCCTGCCGTTCCGCATCGAGGAAGAGGCGGTCTTCAGAAGAGTATCCGGATGAGAGAACTCGGTGAAGCCTTCGCGGAATTCCGCGACGAGCTCCTGCTCGAAGCCGAAGCCTCCGGCGACCTGCAGGCGGATGCCTTCTTCAATCTGTACGCCTCGGTGGCCTCTGAGGCAGGAGAGACAATCGACCTCGAACACACGCCAGCCCGGCGCGAAGGCGGCCGCAACACCTGGCAGATCGACGGCGTTGCGTTCGACGCTGAGCACGGTACGCTGTACGTTGCCGTGTGCGACTTCAGGTCGGAGCCGGAACTTCAAACGCTCAACGCCGGGCAGATCGACACGCTACTTCGCCGTGTTCGCAACTTCGTGGAACAGGCTGCAGAGCCATCGTTCATCAATCAGCTGGAGGACACCAGCGCGGCTTTCCAGGCAGCATACCCGATCTACACTCAGTCCGGCTCCATCCGCCGCATAAGAGCAACCCTGTTCTCAAACGCTCGGATGTCGACCAAGCGCCCTCCGCAGGTCGCCGAGGAGATGATGGGCAGGCCGGTCACTTACAGCGTGTTCGACTTCGGCCGTTATGCCGAGGCGACTGCAGCGAACTCCGTGCAGCAACCGATAGAGATCGTGCTCGCCGACATTGGAGCGTTGCCGGTGCCCTGTCTTGAGGCCTCCTCGGACAGCAGCGACTACCGCTCTTACCTCGTCGCGCTTCCCGGTCCGTTGCTGGCCGACATCTACGGCCTCTACGGTGCGCGCCTGCTGGAGCAAAACGTACGCACATTCCTGCAGGCAAAGACCAAGGTGAACCGCGGCATTATCTCGACACTGCGCGAGCGCCCGGAAATGTTCTTCGCCTACAACAACGGCCTGACTGCCACGGCGTCAGACGTATCCACTTCGAGGCTGCCGGACGGACAGCTGGCAATCACCGCGATACGGAACCTGCAAATCGTAAACGGCGGGCAGACGACGGCCTCAATTCTCTACGCGAAGGACCAGGCGAAGGTGGACCTTGCGGGTGTCCACGTCCAGATGAAGCTATCCGTTGTCAACTTGGAGATGATGGAGGATCTGGTCCCGAAAATCTCACGCTACGCCAATACCCAGAACAGGATCAGCGAGGCCGACTTCTTCTCAAGCCATCCGTTCCACCTCGCGATGCAGCAGACATCGAGGCGTGTCAGTGCGCCACCGAGGCCCGGCGCCCTATCCGGCTCAAAGTGGTTCTACGAGCGAGCGAGGGGGCAATATCGAGATGCTTCGGCGTACATGACGCAGGCTCAGCGGCGGAAGCACGAGCTCGAGTTCCCACGCAGCCAGCTCATCGAGAAGACCGACCTCGCAAAGTTCGAAACGACGTTCGAGCCGCGACCCGACATGGTTTCAAGAGGTGCGCAGAAGTGCTTCATCCATTTTGCGGAGAAGGTGGCGGATCGCTGGAGGGCCGCCCAAACTGAGTTCAACGAAGCTTGGTATCGCAACGCGTGCGCGAAGGCGCTTCTGTTCCGAGCGACCGACCGACTCGTCGGCGCTTCTGAGTGGTACGCCGCCGACCGTGGCTACAAGTCGCAAACGGTCGCCTATACTCTCGCTTGGCTAGTCCATAGAGTGCACGCGGGCGGAAAGGCAGGACTAAATTTCCAAGTGGTCTGGAGCTCGCAGGACGTGCCGGAGGAAATGACGCGGGCGATCGTGCTGCTGGCGCCATTGGTTTCCCGGACCATCCGGGAAACTCCGACGGCGACGCGGAACGTTGGCGAGTACTGCAAGACACAGGCGTGCTGGGAGCGCGTGAGCAAGACGGATTTCGACATACCTGACCTTCCGGAGCACCTTGTGCTCGACCGGGAAGAGGCGCGCGAAGAGCGGCGCACCGCGGTGGCCGTACAGAGGATCGACTATGGAGTGGACTTCGACACGTTGCTCGTCGGCCTAGCTGGAAAGGCAGAGCAAATCCGTTCGATCGCTTCCAAGCGCCAGCTGCTTTCGCCAAGGTCCAATGCTGCGCTGGAAAAGCTTGCTCGCTATCAGTTCGGATTGTCACAGTCCGAGAAGCGCGCACTTCAGGACCTTTTTGCCCGCCTCGACGAGGTCGGCGCACCGGTTACCACGCTGTGAACGGCCGATAAATGAGAGGGTTGCTGACGTCAACCGATCTCGATCGTGGTATCCCCGCTCGCGAGCCATTTCGCAAGACGGTCCGCCACATCCTCTATGTTCACCCCGCGGACGGCGCATTCCCAGACGGTGGCGACGCGCCAGCCGGACAGCAGCAGCGCTTCTCGACTCCGTCGGTCGCGGTTGACGTTGGCATCGAACTTCGCGGACCAGAATTCCGATCGTGTGCTGGGCATTGTCGCGAACCGGCATCCGGCGTGCCGATGCCAGAAGCAGCCGTGCACCAGAATGACCGCGCGCCAGCGCGGCAGCACAATGTCTGGCCGGCCGGGAAGCAAGCGGTCGTGGAGTCGGAAGCGGAACCCACGGAGGTGCAGTGCGCTTCGCACCTTTATCTCGGGCCGCGTATCGCGCCCGCGGATGCCCGCCATCATGCGCGATCTTGTTGCAGAGTCGACGACATCAGCCATCTACCAAAGTATCTCCTTGGCCCCTCGCCTAGTATATGTAGCGATGCAAAATAATACGTTTGGACAGATGACAGGCGCTTTCAAGGTGCTGGATCTCTTTGCAGGTCCGGGTGGACTGGCGGAGGGGTTCTCCAGTGTTCGGCGCGGCGGAAACCGGGCGTTCGACATCGCTCTATCGGTGGAGAAGGACACAGCGGCATTCAAGACACTGCGCCTCCGCAGCTTCGTGCGCCAGTTCGAGCGGCCACCGCCGGCTTACTACGACTTCGTTGATGGGACAATCGACCTTGGCGAACTCGGCGTCCGGCATCCGCTGGAGTGGCAGGCGGCTGTCGGAGAGACGCTCCAGCTCGAGCTGGCCGGCGAAGGCGCCAATAGTGTGATCGATCCACTCGTTGACGCCATAAGGCAGGACGCTGGGGACAGGGCAGTGCTCATCGGCGGACCACCCTGTCAAGCCTACTCGCTCGCGGGCAGGTCCCGGAACAGGGGGATCGCCGACTATGTGCCTAGCGAGGACAATCGCCACTTTCTGTACCGTGAATACATCAGACTTCTCGACCGCCTGCGTCCGGCAGCATTCGTGATGGAAAACGTGAAGGGGTTTCTGTCCTCGAGCGTGGAGGGCAAGGGCATTTTTGCGCAGGTGCTCGCCGACCTCACCCGGTCCGGCGACGGCCTGCCTGGATATGTCGTGCTTCCGCTCGCGCCCGGCAGTCGGGGCGGCGGTGCTCGGCACGTGGTGCAGGCTGAGAAATTCGGTGTGCCGCAGCGCCGGCACCGGGTCATCCTATTGGGGATACGTCGCGACCTCGTGCGAAATGAAGAATGGCTCGGCGAACGCGTTCGCCGAGGACTTGAAGAACGACCCGCGCCTACGGTCATTTCGACGATTGGGTCAATGCCACGGCTTCGCAGCGGGCTCAGTCGCGGCGTTGACGAAGGATCCGCTTGGCGGAACTCGGCCGCGCGCGCTCTAAGACTCGCCGCCGAAGCCACCTTCGCAGAGGGGGACGAAACACTCGACAGGGTCGCCATGCGCCTTTGCGCAGCAGAGAGCTCCATTCTCGCGGGAACGCCACCGCCAAGGAGCAGTAACGCGCTGGCCGCAGTAGCGGATAAGCGCCTGGCCGCTTGGCTGATAGACGACGATCTCCGATCGCTCCCCAATCACGCGAGCCGTAGCCACATGGAGGCGGACCTTGCGAGATACGGCTTCGCAGCCTGCTTCGCGGCAGAGACCGGCACGTCTCCAAAGGCCCGCGACTTTCCTTCTGACTTGGCACCAGAGCATGAGAGCTGGGGCAGCGGCAATTTCGCCGACCGCTTCCGAGTGCAGTGTTGGAGCGAACCCTCCACTACGGTGACCAGTCATATTTCCAAGGATGGCCACTACTTCATCCATCCGGATCCGACGCAGTGCCGGAGCCTGACGGTTCGTGAAGCAGCGCGCCTGCAGACGTTCCCGGATAATTACACCTTCCTAGGCAATCGGACTGAGCAGTATGTTCAGGTCGGCAACGCCGTGCCCCCGCTGCTAGCATTCCAGATCGCCGAGGTTCTCTGCGACGTGCTGGCGGAGGTGTTCACGCTCGGCAGCACTGGTAGCGGTCCACCGAATCTCGAGCGCTCTGCAGCCTGACGCATGGCCAGCGTCCAGCGCTCTGGCATGTAGGCAATCACGTCGATTTCGAGGAATAGCAGTCCTGTGAGCACAGGAACACGGACTTCCTCGGACGATCTAAAGGTCAGCGGCTTTGGCGCAACGACCTTCGGCTGCGACCGCGCCGTCAGGCCGATGCCACTAGTGGGCCGCTCGTGCTGCCGAAGCTACTTGGCGTTTCCCCCTGCTTTGTCCAGTTCCCAGTTCGCTTCTGGCTTTGGTTTCCCTGTTGGGTGGAGTGATACGCCGGTCGATCGCGCTTAGACGTTGGCATGACGCAGCGCGGGATCGCTCCCATCTAACCGGATTTTGTCCTCAAGGGGACGAGTAACCTCGTGCCCCAAAGAACCGGCATCAAGCCATATATATACTTAGCTGCAGTCCGAGAGGGCGATGAGGACATTCTAGGGTCCGAAAGGACACCTTTGGCAGACCGACGGCAAGATTGAACCCGGAATGTTCGCTTCGGCAAGCAGATTTCGGGAGCTCGGCCGACTCGCTGTACTGTGGTCAAGCGAGAATCGATGACAATTGAACAGGACTTTCCCCGGAATGGCGAAACGCAACGCCCGTGCTGAGACGGTGAAAGGCAACCCGGATCCTGATCTCCTCAAACTGCCACCGGCAACCCGATCGCAGCGCTTGTTGCCGCTCCAGTTGGTGAATGACAAAGACTTCGAATTCATATGCGTCGACATAGCTGAGCGGGAGCCAGAAATCCAACAGGCCGACCTGAAGCGGGTGGATGGAGTCGCTCAGTTTGGGGTGGATGTCGAAGCGTTCTCTGCTGACCATCGCCCAACACTGGTGATCTCATCGAAGCGTTATCAGGCGATCGCACCAGGCGACATTGCAAGATGGAACAACGACTTCCTGAAATTCTGGGATAGTCATTGGCGGGAGCGAGGCGTTCAGCGGTTTGTACTCTCTGTCACAGTTGAGCTCAATGACGATACGCTCAACGAGCGAATTGCCGCCGAGGCACGTCGATTTCGGGACCTCGGCATCGCCTACGAGGTTTGGGGTCTCAAACAACTCACCAGCCGGCTGCAGAACCTTCGTCCGACCATCAATCGCTATTTTCATCCAGCATGGATCGAGGTCATTTGTGGCCCGGAGTTCTCAATTTCGCTGAGTTCAGGTGCGTCTTCGACGATTGGAGCGGCAGCCGATCAGATCTCCCGTGGACTAGCCGGAACCGCTGAAGCTATTGCACGACGTTTCGGGGAAAACGCAAAACGGGAACTCGAAAACGCGTTGATGCTGTTGCAGCAGGGAAGCGCAAATCCACTGCGCGATGTTATTCGTCGCCTCCGCGATGAAGCCGTCACCTTCAGTTTCCTGCCTTCGGACGTGAAAGCCCGAATACTGCGAGCAGATGCGGTGTTGGCGCTTCGCACCGGCGACGCTGCTAGGGCTCGATCCCTTATCGACGATTCAATTCTCTTTGAGCCGCTTCCTGACCGCGCACTCATGGCCATTGTCCGCAAATTCGAAGACGGCCCGCATGTGGCGCTTCGGTTGCTTGAAGCCCCCGGAACGTCGCAAGAAGCGAGTGTCAAGGCCGGCCTGTTTCTGGAATTGGGTGATGCTGTCGCCGCAGAGGCGACAATTCAGAACTGGCCGAACACCTCTCCCGAGGATGACCATTTTGAGCCGCTGCGGCTTGGCGCGCTGGCAAAAGCGCTGCGGCGCTTGGACGAGGAAGCGATTGAGCTCATTGAACGCGCCGATAACGACGCCCCCCGCAATTTCGCTGTTGCCTGGGCACGCGCAGTCATCAGCTACAACAGCGCGCTTAGTCCGGCGCTCCCCGCATTTTTCGGATCGTTCCCGAATCCGATGCCCTCAGGTCTCGTGCGCGATGACGAGAATGCTCGCGATCGCCTCAACGAGGCGGAACGCATCTTCGAACGCTTGGCTCGGACGGTTGACGTTCCTGATTATGCCGAGGACTTGAAAGTATGGCGCCTCGCTTGCCTGATCGCCGATCCGGATCGGGCTAGGGACGCGGAGTGTCTCGCCCAGGAAATGCTTTCTGTCGGTGCACCTCACCCTGGTGCTGTCGTTTGGGCGGCAGCGGCTCGCATTCCTTTCAACCACGATGAAATCGCGAAGAAGCTGAACTTCAATATCGACAGCGGAAACGGCACCGTCTCCGATGCCGTTGCGATCGCCTATCTGGCGATCACCCGGAACAACTCAAAACGGGCGCTGACCGCCCTGAATCGTGCTCGGCAGAGGTTTAATGACGCAGATTCGGTTGCACTGATTGACCACTGGACCGATCAGGTCTCGAATCGCATGACCGCCCCGACGGAGAAGGGTGCGAAGCCCGGGAGCCTCACCCAAGCGCTCAATCAACTTCGTCGACATGACGACGCGCGCGGCGTGATCGCCTTCCTAGATGCTGGCCAAGTCGAGCCAGATGGCCTGCTTGTGGCATTCGAAGCGCTTATGGCGCGCCGCCGATGGAGCGAAGTCAGAGAGCGCCAAGCGCAACTCCTGTCCTTGGGAACAGCCGCGGCGGCGACAATGTCGATCGTGGCGGCATTCAACTTGGGGCAATGGCCGGAGACTCTGGCTCTCATCGAAGAGCATCGCACGTGGTTCCATGGCGGACGGCTATCGCGGGACCTAAGGGAGTTGGAAGCAAAGGCCCAGATGGCGAGTGGGCGCCCCGATCTTGCCGTCAAGCAACTGGAGGCACTTCGCAAGGAGGCAGAGGATCCCGCTCATTCTTCGATCGAATTGGCTCGCACCCTTCTGCAGATCGGAGATCTGCCGCGCGCTGCTGACGCCGTTAGGGGGATTCGGTTTCAGGGCGACGTTCGGCTGCAAGACCGGTTGCAGATCGCTTGGGAACTGAGGCAGCACTTTCCCGGCATCGCCAAGAATCTGCTTGAGCACGTCAATTGGGCGGCGCTTCAGGACCGGCTTGTCCCGACATCACTGTCACTCGCTACCGAACTTAGTCTGCACCAAGCTCAGAAGGTGCTCGGGCCGCGGCTCGCGTCCGCGCCTGGCGTCACCGTCTTTGATTCAGTTGAAGAGGTTATCGCCTGGGTCCAGGAACATGGCCGGCGTCAAGATGAAGCCTCTCAGCTTTCGCGAGAGAAGTGGCTCGAACTTGCATTGCCGATCCAGGCGGCGTTCAACGGACGGGAGACGCAACTGCTGGACGTCTTCTGGGGGCCGTTTGAGTCGCCTCCATTTGTCGACCGTCGCGGCCAGGTTGCCGGAACGCCGCTGCTGGTTCGCAGCGGACATCGAACACAACACGAAATGGATGAAGCGGTAGGCGAAGAGCGCCGCCCACTGGTCCTGGATATCACGGCTATCCTTCTGGGCGAGCAACTCGGGCTGCTTGATTCGCTCAGTTTTATCGCGGACCCGATCCTCGTTCCCGGCGAACTCATAGAATGCCTTCGCTTGATGGAGAGCGAGCTGAACCAACAATTCCAGCCGCTCCTGCCTGCACTTCAGTTCGTGCTCGATCGGATGGGGGATGGGACGATCGGTGAAGCTACTGCTAGCGGTTTGGCCGAGCTGCGTCTTTTGGCGCCGGACGAAAAGGAGACCGGCGTCGTGACTGTAGGGGAAGTGTTGCGAGCTCTCATCGATACGGCCGGACTCGACGCAGCCATCGTGGAAGCTGCCATGCACGCGAACGAGGCGATTACCGTCCCTGCAAAGACCGAACTATCGCCGGAATCGGAATATCGAATTCGTGAGAGCGATCTTCTTGAACTGACACGTGCTGGTTTGGTGCCGGAACTACTCCGGCATGTTGGCCTGCTTCTGCCCCCAGAGGACGCGGCCGACCTGCGTCGGCGAGTGGCGGACCATGGCGCCGGCCGTCAACGGCTGGAACGGCTGACCGTACTCCGTCAGTTCATCGCCGAGCGCCTTCAAGATGGCTGGCAGCTCCTGCGCGCCACCGGCCAGATGGCAAAGGCCGAGCAGATTGCTGGCCCGGCAACCAAGGGACTGTACGCCGTCCTACGGGCCGCCGACGCCATGCAGGCGGATTTCTGGATTGAAGATCGCCTTCTCTCGCGGCAGGGAAAGCTGGGCAGCAATTCTGTCATCGATGTGACCGATGTGATGTCACGTCTTCAGGCCGCCGGCTCTCTCTCAGCGAGCCGTCGCTCCGAGATGCTGCGAAGCCTTTCGCGCGCCGGCTATTCGTTCCTGCTGCCAGATGCCCACCCCATTGTGGAAGCGCTCGTCGCCGCTCCCCTTCGTGGCGTGGCTCTGGTCGAGACGGATCGCTTGGCGGAATTCCGACGCGCCTTTGCCTTGCAGCTAGCGAACGCCCGCTATGCAAGCGAGCTGCCAGGGGGAATCGAGAGTCCCAATCAGGAACTGCGCGTCATTTCGCGGCTTCTGGCTCTTCCAACGGACGTGCTGGTGCTTCTGTGGCAGCGAACTGGACTGGCCGAGGGCCGCTTTGCGGCCGCATCAAACTGGGTCTGGACCAATCTTCGCGTCGAACAGGTGGACTACTTACCGCGCGAGAACCGCAGTCCCGACTCGAAGAGGGAGCTGGCGTTCCTGCCCTACCTGAGTCTGATCACATCCTTTCTTCGGATGGGCCATGGTCACAACAAGCGCTCGCTCGGGCTTCGCGCTCGCTATCTCGAATGGGCCATCAATTCCATTGTCGACCCATTCGCCGAGGTAGAGCCTCTGCTGACTGAATGGATCAGGGATCGCGTTGCCGCGTATCTCTCCGAGTTTCTGAACGCTTCCCAACAGGATGATCCGCTCCCGTTCGACGTACTCCGGGCCTTAATCCGTCAGTTGATCGATTGTTTCCCTGACCGTTGGGCCAAAGCTATTCTGGCCCGCGACTCGATGCGGAACGCATTCCCAACGACGCTCATCGAGACCATCGGTGTGGGACCCAATATTGCTTTTGCCGCTGCCGATTTCTTCGCGGGGGTGGAAGGCGTGGTCGCCTCGAAGCAGAGCACAGCTCAACTTCGGTCCGGCAAGGGAAGCGCAACCTTCGAGCTCTTGGGGTCGTTCGATGGCTCCGAGCCCCTGAGATTCAAGGTTTCAACGTCAAGTGAAACAGCATGGGTGGCAGACGACACGCTCAACATGCTGCTGACGGATCGCCAGGCAAGGCTCGATACGATTCTAAGGCGCGGTGATTGGTTCGATCTTGGCGGGCAGGAGCTAGCGCGCGTCGCTGTTGAGATCGCCGATCTACCCGGATACCGGCACCGTATCGACCGCATCAGCGAAATCCAGAATGAGACAATGATCTGGCGCCTTGAAAAGCTGGCTGCCCAGATACGTGATGAGAAGCGGAGCGACCGAGACCTTCTGGCTCCGCCCAGTCCCAACATTTTGCTGCAATATCTTCGCGCCAACACCGATTCGACCGCGACCGTTGAGCCTGGCGCGTGGACGGAAGCTTGCTTTAATGGCTTGTCGGCCGAGTTTGGCGCCGACGTCGCCGCCCAGCGGATGGCAGGCATTCCTATGCGCCTCTCTCGGCGTGTTCTGGGGGACATCGCGGCCGAAGTTCACGAGCGGAACCCGACAGGATCGCTGACGCCAATGCACGCGGCCACGTTGGCGGCGGCGTTCTCAACGGTCGGCGGTGATTTGCGCAGGCAACATGTCGTTATACTCGCGGACACGCTCAGTGAATTCGGGCCGATGTTCGTCACCTTTCTCCGATGGACGGCGGCGGCGGCGAACAAAGATAGTCAATGGGGCGCAGTCGCCGAACCGCTTAGGTCTATGCTGCTATGGTGCCACGCCGATGCTGTTTGCCGCGTGATGATTGAAAGTGGCGTTGATGGCGAAGAGACGATCGGAATCTTCAAGCGAAACGCGACCGAGAGCATAGAGAGGACTTGCGCCAGGTTACGCGACCGAGATCGCCTCGTGCCGGAACCCGCGGACGTCGATCCTCATGTCCTGGCCGCGGCGGCGGCGAGTTACGCCTACGGTCGTGCGGACATTCAAGCAAGCCCGATCAGCCCCGAGGAGTTCGATTGCCTACGAGGAATCTACTGCTTCCAGACGGACGAGAGATGGATCCCGCACCTCGAAATCTTAATGACCGTCAAGAAGCGTGAACGCGACGTTTGCTGGTTGAACGTCGATCCCTTTGATGGACCGATTTCGACTGAAATCCTGGGCATCCCGGCTCCGTTCGCTTTTCGGGATGCCGAACGGATGGCATCAGTGATCCTCGACAACATTGAGGCCGAAGGGACTACTGAAGGCGAGGGCCTATGGCCGTTCCTGTGGCTCATAGCTCCGCGGTTGCTGAGCAACGTCACTCAGAAACGGATAGTTGAGCTGGCTCAGCCGAGTAGGCTGTCCTCGATCCTCTCGCAGGAGCCCCACCTTATGCATCGCGCCTTTTCATACCGGGCTGCTGTCATGGCTCATGCCGAGAGCCGACCGGCTTTCGATGCTCTCCTAGAGGAGGCGATTGCGGAGGTTGGCCGACAACTTGGCCCTCGCGCCAGGGTCGGAGCCGACTCATCCCAGCACGATTGCCCGACTGAGATTTTTGTCGGTTTGGCTGAGGCCGCATGGGTCTACGCCGTTGAAAGCGGCAGCAGCTTTGAGCAAGCCGTCGCTATCACAGCTCGACAGATAGGAAAGATCGCGGACCATTGGCCTCATAGCATTGAGGCCTGCCTCGCAACGCTGGACGGCCTCGCTCGGCAGGTTCGCACTGACGTAGCCGGACCCGTATGGGATGAGATTCACCGCGTCAGGTTAATATAGATTCAGAAAGGCACGAAGTGTTGCGTTCGTATCGTCAATACCGTCGAGTCGCTGAGCTTGGGTCGTGCAGTGATCGAAGTGTGCTTCTTCCAGTGCGTCGCGAGTAGTCGCGCCGTCGCCACCGATGAAGGAGCCCGCACCTTTGCTTTCCAGATCCCGCGTAGCCGGCGTAGGCCGTCCCGTACCGGACAATCCCACCCGCGATGCAATCCTTGCGGCAATGGCGGCGCATCCCTCGTTTCGCGCGCATCCAGCCGAAACAAGGAAGGGTGGCAGCAAGTACGTCGCCGCCTTCAGCGCTCGCAACGGACGGGCGCTGGCCTTTGACAAGGCGGTTGCGAGCAAGCAGCCCATCTGGATGGTCGACGAGCCCGCTGTTCGCGCAATGCTGGAGAGGTTGCGCGTGTCCTTCGACTATTATCCGCCCGACAAGGGGCGGAACAGCAATCTGGCCAAGCTCTCGGAGTTCGAAGCGCGGAGCCTACTGAGAGCCTTCCCGAGCACGCAGGCTGAGGCCATCGGGATCGCCGAGGGCGTCGCCGGCCTTTAGCTCCGATAAATGCTTGCGGCTCACGCCATGACAACCGGCTGTCGCGTATGAGCTGCGATTGGTGCCCTTGTTCGACGTTAAGGGAAGCTCTCAGAGCGGCTATCGGACGAATGCCCCGGCAGGAGCGCGGGCTGGGAGCACCTTGGTGCCTTCCTGGCCCGTCCAACGGCTCGTCGAGCCAGCGGAAACTGCGCGCATTCGGCGATATGAGGTCGCCACTGGGGTCATCTTCAAATCTCGCTTGACACGGCCGCCTATTGTGACACTATACGGTCACAGTCACGACGGAGGCCGAAATGAGTATGAGCGACGCGGAGAGGAAGAGAAGGTCGCGTGAGCGGCAACGGCAAGCCCTAAAGGTCGCGCCAGATCAGGCCGCAGCCTATCTCAGGCGCACCTTCGCCCGGTTCGTCGATGAAGATGATCGGAACGATCCCAATTCGCTGTACGACTTGATCGGTGCCGAGCTTGCGGGCGTCGGCATGCAACTGCCAGACTTCGCCGACGAGGACGAGGTCGACGCGCTTGGCGAGAAGTATGTCGGCGGCCGTGGCTCGACCGGGTCAATCGCCAAGGCGGAGCGAACGGTGCACGCCCTCCGCGTCAGCGCCCAATTTCTCTCGCTCTTGATCAACACCTACAAGATCAAGGAAATCGACGCCCGCCTCGCCGAGATCGAGCGCGCCGATCTATCCGACCCTGCAACGCGGAGGCAGGCGCTCGCCGACGTAGCCCGTCTCTCGGAGCTCCGACGGCGCCTCGACAAGGAAGTCCGGCACTCGTTCCGCGAGATCGCCGTCAAGGGCGAGTAGCCAGAGAATTCTGCCGATGCGAGGGCGTCGTTTGCAACCCGACCCTCGCACCGGCAGCGCGCCTCGGCAGGAGGCTTGTCCTGCCACTCAGCAAGAGGACTATAACCGATGAACACCAATTCCGAAATTCCGGCAACGCCCGACTGGATCGACGAAAAGGCTCTCTTCGCCGAGTTCCTCACGCGTGATCTCGTGTTCTGTGACGGCCTCGGCCGCGAGCGCAGCCGCTACAACGCGCGGGACTTGTTCGCGGCCAACGGCTTTGAGCATGAGGACGTCGCCAACCTGTTTGACGACTGGATGTTGGAGCTTGAGCAGGACGACCATCCGGCGAGCACTCTCCACTGGCTGATCCGCGAACTCGAGCAGGCCGCGTTCGTTCTGGAGCGCTTCAAGGAGACCTTCGAGGAAATGATGCGCGAACGCGTCATCGACAGCCACCCCGACGACCCGAATGAGGAAATCTACTCGCCGGCGGCCCCGGTCACGACGGCGCCCGTCACGTCCAGCCAGCGCGTCGGCACCGATATCGCCGCCTAGTCGCGGCCTCCTCAGAACTCAGGCGCGTCCGGTGAGGACCGGGCGCGCCCCTCTGACGTCTAGCGGAGCCCATGGCACCGCGAGGGTCGGCGGTCGCATGCGCGCGTCTGCGGCTCGGGTCAGCGCGTGTGCATCTCCACTCGTCTCGTCGCTATAGATGCTTGCCTGAAGCAAACTTCACAGGAATGCGCATGCCCTTCGGTGTCAAAATCACTCTGCGGAAGTACGTCATGGCGAGGGACAAGGTGGCCCTGCTCGTCATCGAGGATCCGGCCTTTTCGCCGATCTTCCAGGCGCTCGAGGGTCACGTCGCTGCGCTCGAGGTCGCCAACGACCCGATCGCACGCGCACGGATCATCGCCTCGACTCATAAGGCGAAGGACTGAACCACCTCGGCCAGGTGCTCGAGCGATGCCCCGTCGCCATACCTCTCACGGCTCAGGCGATGACCGAAGAGGTCGCGCCTGATCCGGTCATCCACCTTTGCAGCCAGCATGCGGTCCTCGAAGGAATGCCGCAGGCTGTAGAGGCTGTGATCCGGCGTCTGCAGAAGGCCGTTCTCCCTCAGATACTTATTCACCGTGTCAGAGAGAGAAGGGCTGCTTCGATAGCGCGGAAAGCCCTGCGGACACGCCCTGAACGCCTCGAGGCTCACCCCCACGAGCGGAATGCGCCGCCGCGCACGCGGGCTCTTCAGCTGGCGCCCCTCCGGCTCGATGCGGATGTGCGGCACATTGGTGTCGAGATGGATGTGATGCGGCAGCAGGCCGGCGCCCTCGCTGGGGCGATAGCCGGTATTGATCATGCCGAGCAGGATGCAGCGCGCCTCGGTATTGAGCCCCGCCAGGGCGCCATCGCCGAGGATTTTGGTGCGGATCCAGTCGACGGAAAAGGGCGGCCGGGTGTCGCGCTCGCCCTCCTTGAAGGAGAGGCCCCCGAGAGGGAGTTCGAGCTGCAGCCGCTTCATCTTGTTCACGGTCTTCAGGATGTCGCCGATGTGGATCAGGTCCTTGTTGGCGCTGTTCGGCGTGATCCCCTCCGCGAGGATCCGCTCCATCCACCATTCGCGGAAGTCGAGCATGTCTTCGGCGGTGATCTCGCGGAGCGGCTTGTCGCCGATGAGCTCGACCAAGTTGGTGATGGCCTTCTTGCGCGGGTTGCGCCACCGGCGGACCTGGTCCTCGCTCTTGCCGAGGGTCTTGTCGGCTGCCAGCGTCCAGTAGAGGTCCAGCGCCCGCGTGATGGTGATCGGGGGAGGCGTCGCGGCGCCGAGCACCGCAGCGGCAACCACCTGGTCGGGCTTGCCGTTCCTGACCGGTATGGCGTCGACCCGCGCGATCAGCTCCTCGGCGGGAAGCTCGGCGACCTGCTTCGCCGGCAGGAAGCGGAAGCCGCGCGTCTCGGCAAGCTCGCGTGCAGCCGCGAATCGCGTCTCGGCATCCTTGCTGTCGCCGGCGAGCCGCGCCTCCCAAGCATGGACGAGCTCGTTCCAGAGCGTCAGCGCCTTGCTGCGCGCGACCGTCTCCGAGTCCGTATGCAGCGAGACCCAGACGACCTTGCGCGGCTCTATCCCCTGATAGCGGACAGGCACGCGTCGCTTCAGCTGATAGACGCCGCCCCGCAGAGCAAGCTGGATATCCTTCGCCACCACACGCTCCTCGGCCAATCAAGAACGGCACCAGACCAGTTCGAGGGGTAGCACAATGAGTAGCGAAATGGGTAGCGAATTGAGGTGCGGCTAGTCCGGCCAATAATCAAAAATCGAGAAAATTCAACACTATCAGGCTGTTGTCAGTGACGTGATGATGTTGAGTGGCGGAGGGAGCGGGATTCGAACCCGCGATACGGTTTCCCGTATACACACTTTCCAGGCGTGCGCCTTCAACCACTCGGCCACCCCTCCGTCTGGCGCCCGGGGGCGCTGGTCCGTCGGGCGGCCGCGGCCGTTGGCCGGGGCGACGCCGATGCTGGCTCTGGAGCAGCCTGCCGGACGAGCGGTGCGGTATCACGAAGCGCTCTGCCGGCGCAAGGGCGCTCGCGCTTCTGTCCCGGGCGGTGCGGGCGATCGGAACGACCTCGGCTGCGTGATGCCTGCCCTCGCCCGGCTGCGAGGCGCTTGTCGGGATGCGGCAGCGATCCCATATAGCCGGCTCGGAGGCCGAGCCGAGCGGCGCGATGGCGCCGAAGATGGCGACGACGCGCGATAGTGCCCCTCCTTTGCTCGTCGAGGCGAGTTCTGGACTGTTCCCGTCTGCAGGCGCGTCGGTCGCGGCCATGCCCGAGTTGCCAGTCAAGAGGGGCGGGTTCGTTCGCCGCGCCGGGCGATTGCGGCGGCTTCGGCGGCCGGGCATGATCCGGCAGTGATTTCGACGGCCAGGCCGGCGGGGGGATGTTCGAGCATGATGCGATTTCTCGTCCGCCTCGTCGGGCTGTTCGCACTGGCCGGCGCGGTGGTCGCACTCGTCGTCGACGGCGCCAAGTCGCTGGCCGCATCGACCCTGGTCCTGACGCCGCTCGGCGAGGCGTGGCTGAAGGCGAGCCCCCGGAGCCTAGCGGCGCTGGAGGCCGGGCTTGCCGCCCATCTTGGCCGCGGCGCCACCGACATCGTGACCGGCGCGGTCCTCGCATTGCCGGTGTCGCTCGTTTCCGGCGCGCTCGGCGCGCTGCTTCTTCTGGCCGCGAGGCCGGCGCGCTATCGCGTCGCCGCCTGACGGCAGTCTGCCAGCGAATTCTCGCTCAACCTCGACCAAAGGGAGACCTTATGATGAATCTCCTCGATCTCTTCGCCCGCAAGGCCGCCATGCCGGCGCCAGGCCGTGCCCTTCCGGGCCGGTCCGAGTCGATCACGCGGCCGGGCGTCCATTTCGTCAATGGCCGTCCGCTTGCCGGGCCCTATCCCGACGGCATCAGGACGGCGCTGTTCGGCCTCGGCTGCTTCTGGGGCGCCGAGCGCGCGTTCTGGAAGGCCCCGGGCGTCCATGTCACCGCGGTCGGCTATGCCGGCGGCGAGACGCCGAACCCCACTTATGACGAGGTCTGCTCGGGCCAGACCGGCCAGAACGAGGTCGTCCTCGTCGCCTATGACCCGAAGGTCACCTCGTTCGAGGCGCTGGTGAAGCTCTTCTTCGAGAGCCACAATCCGACCCAGGGCATGCGCCAGGGCAATGATGTCGGCACGCAGTATCGCTCCGGCATCTATGTCGCGGACGACGAGGAGCGGGCCACCGCGATACGCGTCCGCGACGCCTATGCCGCCGAACTCGCCGGCAGCGGTTTCGGCGCCATCACGACCGAGATCGCGCCGCGCGGCCCGTTCTACTTTGCCGAGGACTATCACCAGCAGTATCTCGCCAAGAATCCCGGCGGATATTGCGGCCTCGGCGGAACCGGCGTCGCCTGCCCCATCGGCACCGGCGTCGCCGCGGCATGAGCCGGCTGCGGCCTGAAGAGACGGAATCTCTGCCGGCGCCCTCGGCGCCGGCGGAGCGCATCGATGAACTCGTCGAGCAACTCGCCACCGAGGGCCATGCGCGCGCCGACGACATCCTGCCGCTGCCGCTGATCGCGCGGCTCAGGGATGAACTGATCGCGCTTGCCGAGGCAGGCGAGCTCGGCACGGCCGGCATCGGCCGCGAGACGACTTACCGTCAGGACGGCGAGATCCGCCGCGCCGCGATCCGCTGGCTCGACGGCGGCACGGAGGCCGAGCGCGCGCTGCTCGGCTTTGCCGAGACCCTGCGCCAGGCGATCAATGCGCGTCTCTTCCTCGGGCTGTTCGATTTCGAGTGCAACTACATCGCCTATCCGGTCGGCGGCTTCTATGGCCGCCATCTCGACCGCCTGAAGGGCACGCGCAACCGCGTCGTCTCCTTCGTGGCCTATCTCGATCCCGACTGGACGGAGGCCGATGGCGGCCAGTTGCGGCTCTGGCGGCACCCCGATGACGACGGTCCTGCTGCCGAGACGATCCTGCCGAAAGCGGGGCGGATGGTGCTGATGTTGTCCGAAGAGATCCCGCACGAGGTCCTTCCGGCGCATCGGCCGCGCCACGCCATCGCGGGCTGGTGGCGGATCAACAGGGCGTGATCGACGGGCGGGGCGGACGGCTCTTCCGCCGTCCGCGTCGAAGGCCTATCTCGGGGCAGCCGCCATCCCGCCCTCCTCCCTCGCATCCGAAAGGCCACCATGGCATCCGCCCTGTTCTCTCCCCTCGTGCTCGGCCCGCGCACGCTCGCCAACCGCATCGCAGTCGCGCCGATGTGCATGTATTCCGCCGATGACGGCTCGGCCACCGATTGGCACCTGCATCACTGGACGTCGCTCGGCATTTCCGCGGCCGGGATGGTGACCGTGGAGGCGACTGGCGTCGAGCGGCGGGGCCGGATCACGCATGGCTGCCTCGGGCTCTATTCGGACGCCAACGAGGCGAGCATCCGCCAGCGCCTCGAAACGGCGCGGCGCTTCGCCCCGGCCTCGACCGTCTGGGGCATCCAGCTCGGCCATGCCGGGCGCAAGGCCTCGACGCAGAGGCCTTTCGAGGGGGGCGGTCCGTTGCCGGCCGACGACGACGCCTGGCAGACGGTCGGACCCTCGGCGATCCCCTTCGCGCCCGGCTATCCGGTTCCCGAGGCGCTCGACGAAGCCGGGATTGCCCGGGTGATCGCCGCCTTCGTTCAGGCGGCGAAGCGAGCCGAGCGGGCTGGCTTCGATTTCGTCGAGCTGCATGGCGCGCATGGCTATCTGCTGCACCAATTCCTGTCGCCGATCTCGAACCATCGTAACGATCGCTGGGGCGGCAGCCTCGAGAACCGCATGCGGCTGATCGTGACGATCGCGCGCGAAGTCCGGGCGGCGCTGCCGGCGCATATGTTCGTCGGCGCCCGGCTCTCCGCCTCGGACTGGGTGGATGACGGCTTTCAGCTTGAGGACGCGATCGCGGTCGCCAAGGCGCTGAAGGCCGAGGGCGTCGTCTATATCTGCGCCTCCTCGGGCGGCAACGTGCACCACGCGAAGATCCCGGTCGGCCCGCTCTACCAGGCGCATTTCGCCGAGGCGATCCAGCGCGAGGCCGGCATCTCCACGCGCGCCGTCGGGCTGATCACCCGCCCGGACGAAGCCGAGGCGCTCGTCGCCTCGGGCCGTGCCGACATGGTTGCGCTTGCGCGGGCGATCCTCGCCGATCCGCGCTGGCCGTGGCGCGCAGCCGCCGAACTCGGCGCGACGCTGCCGCTGGTCGATCAGTATGCGCGCAGCGAGGCGACGCTGCGCCATTGGGTGAGCCCGCCGCATGCGCGGCAGACAGCGGCCTGAGCGAAAGCCTTCGCGCCAGCCGGCCGGAGCTCAATGCAGGGCGCCGGTCGGACCCGCATCGGTCGGGTTCTCCACGTCGACCCCGTCCGGGCTCGCCTCGATCGGCGCGGGCACCGCGACGGGGCGTGCCGCTGCGATGACCGGCTGCGGTGCGATGCCGGGCGGGGCGCCGAGCAGCACCTCGCGGCAAGCGGCCGGCAGGTCGGACAGCATGATCTGGCGTGGCGGCACCGGCTTCACTGGCTTTGTCGGCGGCTTCACCGGCTTCGGCGGCTGCAGCCACGCATCGAGCTCGGCGCCGCAGCCATCGCCGGGCGGCGGCGGCTTCTGCGGCAGGCAGGTCGGCATGTTGGCCGGGCAATCGAGCCGGACATGGAAGTGATAGGTATGGCCCCACCAGGGCCTGACCTTGCCGAGCCAGGCGCGATCGGCTCCAGCGCTGACGCAGAGCTGCTTCTTGATTGCGGGATTGACGAAGATGCGCGCCACCTCGGGGTCGAGCGCGGCCCGGCGAATGATCCTGAATTGGCCACTGGTCCAGGCGGTCGGGTCGATCCGGCGCGCCTTCTCGTCGACCATGGATTTCGGCGCCATCGTCTCGCGCTCGTCGAGCGACAGTGTCCGCTTCGGCATCGGCGTCAGCCAGAGATCGACATCGAGACCGATCTGGTGGCTGGCATGGCCGGTGAGCGCCGGCCCGCCACGCGGCTGGCCCATGTCGCCGACGAGGAGACCCGGCCAACCATCCTGGCGCTTCGCATCGGCCGCGAGCTTCTCCGTGAAGGCGATGAGCTCGGGCGTGCCCCAGTTGCGGTTGCGCGAGAGGCGCATCGCCTGCCAGTCCGGGCCATTCACCGGCAGCGCAACCGCGCCGGCAAGGCAGCCCTTGGCATAGGAGCCGATCGAGCGCGCTTCCATCGGCAACGGGGTGTTCATGCGGCTGAACAGCACCTTGGCCGGCGTCGTCGCCAACGGATCGGTGGCAAGCGCCGGCCCGGCTGCAAGCATCGGCAGCAGGGCCAGTGCTACGACCAGCCCGTGGCGGCTCGCCCGGGCGCCCGTCTCCCGATCACGACGCTCATCGCCCGCCATCGCTGCCATCCTCATGCCGTCGCCGCCCATCTCTTGCGTCCAGTCTGGCGCGATTTCGTTAAGGATTCATCAGCCATCCCGCGACGTCCGGGGAAGGATTGATTTTCCCGCTGGTCCCTGCCTCAACGGGCAATTCGGAATCTGATCATCCCAAATTGGCCGTTTTCGGTATGACATGCTCCAATTGGTCAACATTCCGCGATTGACCGGAAGAAGGCCCATGCGATAATTGCGGCCAGCAATCATTGCGCGGCAAGCGCCGCGACGACCAGAAGGAACGATCGACATGGCACTGAATCTCGGCGACGTGGTTCCCGATTTCGAGGCCGATACCACAGAAGGCCGCATCTCCTTCCATCAGTATCTCGGCGACGGCTGGGGCGTGCTGTTCTCGCATCCGAAGAACTTCACTCCGGTCTGCACCACCGAACTCGGCGCCGCAGCCAAGCTGAAGCCCGAATTCGACAAGCGCAACGTCAAGCTCATCGGCCTCTCGGTCGATGCCTTGGCGAACCACGACCAGTGGGTCACCGACATCAAGGACGCGACCGGCGCGACGCTCAATTTCCCGCTCATCGCCGACCACGACAAGACCGTCGCCAATCTCTACGGCATGATCCATCCGAACGCCTCGGACACGACGACCGTTCGCTCGGTCTTCGTCATCGGTCCGGACAAGAAGCTGAAGCTTTCGCTGACCTATCCGGCTTCGACCGGGCGCAACTTCGACGAGATCCTCCGCGTCATCGACAGCCTGCAGCTGACCGCCAAGTTCTCGGTCGCGACTCCGGCCGACTGGCAGAACGGCGACGACGTCATCATCGTCCCCGCAGTTTCCAACGAGGCCGCGCAGGAGAAATTCCCGGCCGGCTGGAAGACCGTGAAGCCGTATCTGCGCTATGTTGCGCAGCCGACCGCCGGCAAGCCGAGCTGACCGGACCGCGCCCGAAAAGACACCGAAGCGTCGGCCCCGGCCGACGCTTTTTCTTTGCCGGCGGCAGTCGATCATCGAGGCGCCGCGCCGCCCCTGCGACGGCGGACCGCATCCGCAGCGATTGCATCGCCGGCCGCGCGCCCCATCTGAAGAGTGCGGCCGACGGCGTGTCGGCGGCAGGGAGCGTCGCCATGAACACCCGAAACAGCCCATCGTCCCGCGACACCGGCCGCAGCGCCGCGCGTCGTCCCCTCACCCGCCTCGTCGGCGCGATCGCCGAAGCCCTGTCGCGCCTCGGCGACTGGCTCCAGCCGCCTGCCGGCCCGCAGCTGCGGCCGATCCCGGTGCGCGCAACGTCGCGCCGCCCGGTTCAGCATCCCGGCGACCGCCAGAGCTGGTGATCGCGATCGGGCCGAGCCTTGAAGGGCCCGGCCATGCTTTGCCTCAGATTCGCGCCTGCTGCCGGTTGAGCGCGGCATAGAGCCCGCCCGCCGCCATCAGCGCGTCGTGCCGGCCCTCCTCGGCGATGCCCTCCTCCGAGAGCACGATGATCCGGTCGGCCTGTCGCACCGTCGACAGCCGATGCGCGATGACGATCGTGGTGCGGCCCTTCGCCAGCGCCAGCATCGCCGCCTGCACCGCGCGCTCGCTTACCGTATCGAGCGCACTCGTCGCCTCGTCGAAGACGAGGATGGCCGGGTTCTTCAGGAAGGCGCGCGCGATGGTGAGCCGTTGCTTCTGCCCGCCCGAGAGCTTGACGCCGCGCTGGCCGATATCGGTGTCATAGCCCTCCGGCAGCGCCATGATGAAGTCATGCGCATGCGCCGCCCTCGCCGCCGCGACGATCTCCGCGTCGCTGGCCCCCGGCCGGCCGTAGCGGAGATTGTCGGCGACGCTTCCGGCGAAGAGATAGACATCCTGCTGCACCACGCCGATCGCCCGCCGCAGCGAGGCGAGCGTCAGGTCGCGGACATCATGGCCATCGATCCGGACGCTGCCCGAACTCGCCTCGTAAAAGCGCGGGATCAGCGCCGCGAGCGTCGACTTGCCGACGCCCGAAGCGCCGACCAGCGCGACGAATTCGCCCGGCGCGATGCGGAGCGACAGCCCGCTGAGCGCCAGCGGACCGTCCTCGGCATAGCGGAACGAGACGTCGTCGAAACGGATCTCGCCGCGCACCGCCGCGAGATCGACGGCATCAGGCCGATCGGCGATCTCCGGCGCGACATCGAGCAACTCCATCGCGCGGACGAAGCCGCTCCAGCCCTCCTGCCAGAGCCGCACGAAATTGGCGAGCCGGCTGACCGGATCGACCAGCACGGCGACGCAGAGCAGGAAGGTGAGGAGATCGGCGACTGAGAGATCCGCCGTAACCACGCGGACGGCGCCGAGCACGATGACGAGCACCGTGACCAACTGGGCAAACGTCGTCGTCCCGACCGAGAACCAAGCCTCGCTGCGATAGCCGTCCTTCCGGCTCTCGAGGAAGCGGGCATTCTCGGCCGCGAAGCGGCGCCGCTCCAGCCCCTCATTGGCGAAGCTCTGCACCACGCGGATGCCGGCGAGCGAATCCTCGACCCGCTCGTTGACGGCGGCGATCCGCTCGCGGCTCTGGCGCATCGCGCGGGTCATCTGGCCGTTGAAATGCAGCACATAGAGCGTCGCGACCGGCGTCAGCGCGGCGATAGCGAGCGTCAGCACCGGATCGATGAAGGCGAGGATCGCCAGCGCGCCGAAGAATTTCAGAGCCGAGATCGCGAGATCTTCCGGCCCGTGATGATAGAGCTCGCCGAGCCAGAACGAGTCGTTGGTGATCCGGCTCATCAACTGGCCGGTTCGCTCGCGGTCATAGAAGTCGAAGGAGAGCTTCTGGCAATGATCGAACAATTGCTGGCGGATGCGCGCCTCGATCTTCGCGCCCATGACATGGCCCTGGTAATCGACGAAGAAGACCGCGACCACCTGCAGCGCCAAGAGGCCGAGCATGGCCGCGCCGACGGCGAGGATCGGCGTCAGCAGATCGGCGCCGCCGCCGCCCTCGCCGAGCCGGCGCGTCACGAGATTGGCCGCGAGCGGCAAGGCGAGCGCCGTCGCCGAGACAAGAACGGCCGCGCCGATATCGGCCGCGAGCAGGCGCTTGTGCGGGCCGTAATAGGCGAGGAAGCGCCGGAGCGTGTCGCGGCGGCGCCGCTCGGCCGCAAGCGGCGCGGGTCGGCTGGACGGCGAACTGCCGCCTAGCGGGGCGTTGTGATCAGGCGCGCTGCCGGGGCGCGCCGCATGTCGGGGCGCAGCCGTCCGGCGCGCCAATCTGAAGGAGGAGAACATCCTGCGTCCTGTCCCGATGGAAGAGCATGGCGGTCGTCAAGGACAGGGACGCTCTCATCGGGATCTCCTCGGATCGGCAGAGTGGACGCGGAGGACTATGGCGCCATCGCCGCAGCCACACAACCAGGGTCCGCCTGAAGGCGCGGCGCTGTGACCGATCGGGCACATGGCGGGCAGAGGCGCCTGCGCGCTGCGGCACACTGGGGACGCCGATCGATGGATCAGCCGCAGTCTCGCAGTTCGAGCGAAGCGGCGCCCGGGGCGCAGGGTGCGTCGGTGCCCGGGCGGCGCGCCGGCGGAAGGATCGAAAGAAAGTGTAGGCCCGGACCGCCCCTCGCGGACGTTCCGGCGCCCCGCGCGCGAAGGTTCGGCTCGACCGGACGAGCCCGGCGGTCGGGATCGCCCACGGCTCGGGGCCCGCGCTGCCGTGCCGGCAAGGCTCGCCTGACCGCCGCGCCCGGCCCGAAGAACCACCCGCGAACCCGGCGCCGCTGTCCCGCGATACGGGACGGCCGCGCCGGCCCTGCCGACCTCCCGCGCCGGGATCGTGAACCCCCGCCACCAAAGGCCTCCACACCCCACCCGCAAACGGAACGACCGGTTCGCCTCCCGCGATGTGGTCGGCCTTGAGCTAGCGAAGGTGTTCGACGAGCGGCGCATTGCCTTCTTCTGGATCGGCGATCGGAAGACCGGCATGCTCGGGCTTTGGGAGACCGGGAGCGGGCCGCTCGCGATGCGGCTGCATCTCGCTTTCGCGATGAGCCTCGACAGGGTTCTTGCTTCAGCGGCGGCGCTGAAGGCGCAGGGCGTCCAGCCGCTCGACTTCAAGGGACAGCCTGCAAGCGAGCCCGAGGTGATCGGCTGGATGCCGGCCGTCTCGCAGTATTTCGCCGATCCCGACGGTCACTCGCTCGAATTCATCGCCATGCTCGACGAGTCGGCCGACGCCGCTTTCGGCGTCAGACCCTATTCGGACTGGCTGCGGCGCTAGCTCAAGGCCGGGTCGCGTTTCCCTGGCGCGAACGGGCAATCCCTTTGCCCGGAAACGTCCGCCGCCTATTCGTCCATCTTCAGCGCGGCAATGAAGGCTTCCTGGGGGATATCGACCTTGCCGAACTGGCGCATCTTGCGCTTGCCCTCTTTCTGCTTGTCGAGGAGCTTGCGCTTGCGGGTGATGTCGCCGCCATAACACTTGGCCGTCACGTCCTTGCGCATCGCCTTGACGGTTTCGCGGGCGATGATCTTGCCGCCGATCGCGGCCTGGATCGGGATGACGAAGAGATGCTGCGGGATCAGGTCCTTCAGCTTCTCGCACATCGCGCGTCCGCGGCGGTCGGCCTGGGTGCGGTGGACGAGCATCGAGAGCGCGTCGACCGGCTCGGCATTGACGAGGATCTGCAGCTTGACGAGGTCGCCGGCCTTGTAGTCGGTCAGTGCATAGTCGAACGAGGCATAGCCCTTCGAGATCGACTTGAGGCGATCGTAGAAATCGAACACGACCTCGTTGAGCGGCAGGTCATAGGTGACCATCGCGCGCGCACCGACATAGGAGAGGTCGGCCTGGATGCCGCGCCGCTCCTGGCAGAGCTTCAGGATCGCGCCGAGATAATCGTCGGGCGTCAGGATCGTCGCGCGGATCCACGGCTCCTTGATCTCCTCGATCTTCATCGGATCGGGCATGTCGCCGGGATTGTGCAGCTCCATCTCGGAGCCGTCGGTCAGGAGGATCTTGTAGACGACCGACGGGGCGGTCGCGATCAGGTCGAGATTGAACTCGCGCTCGAGCCGCTCCTGGATGATCTCGAGATGCAGCAGGCCGAGGAAGCCGCAGCGGAAGCCGAAGCCGAGGGCTGCCGAGGTTTCCATCTCGAAGGAGAACGAGGCGTCGTTAAGGCGCAGCTTGCCCATCGCGGCGCGCAGTTCCTCGAACTGCGCCGCATCGGCCGGGAAGAGGCCGCAGAAGACGACCGGCTGAGCCGGGCGGAAGCCGGGCAGCGCCTCGGCGGTCGGCTTCCTGGCATCGGTGATCGTGTCGCCGACGCGGGTATCGGCGACTTCCTTGATCGAGCCGGTGAAGAAGCCGATCTCGCCCGGGCCGAGGCTGTCGACGGACACCATCTTCGGCGTGAAGAAGCCGACGCGCTCGACATCATAGGCGGCATCGGCGCGCATCATGCGGATATGCGCGCCCTTGGTGAGGCGGCCATCGATGACGCGGACGAGCACGACGACGCCGAGATAGGTGTCGTACCAGCTGTCGACCAGCAGCGCCTTCAGCGGCGCGTCGGGATCGCCCTTCGGGCCCGGCAGGTCGGTGACGATGGCTTCCAGCACGTTCTCGACGCCGAGGCCGGTCTTGGCCGAGATCAGCACGGCTCTGGAGGCGTCGATGCCGATGACTTCCTCGACCTGGGCGCGGATGCGCTCGGGCTCGGCGGCGGGGAGGTCGACCTTGTTGAGGACGGTGACGATCTCGAGATTGTTGTCGATCGCCTGGTAGACATTGGCGAGCGTCTGCGCCTCGACGCCCTGCGAGGCGTCGACGACGAGCAGCGCGCCCTCGCAGGCCGCCAGCGAGCGCGAGACTTCATAGGCGAAGTCGACATGCCCGGGCGTGTCCATGAGGTTCAGGATATAGGTCTTGCCGTCCTTGGCCTTGTAGTCGAGCCGGACGGTCTGCGCCTTGATCGTGATGCCGCGCTCGCGCTCGATATCCATCGAATCGAGCACCTGGTTGGTCATCTCGCGGTCGCTGAGCCCGCCTGTCAGCTGGATCAGGCGGTCAGCCAGCGTCGACTTGCCATGGTCGATATGGGCGACGATCGAGAAATTGCGGATATTGTCGAAGGGCACGGTGCTCATGGCGCGCTGCATAGCATCAAGGCCCCTCACGGCAAAGCGCCGAAACGACCCGTTTTCAGCGTCGATCCGCCTCAAGGATGGCCAGCGCACCCGCGCGGGCAATGAGGCGGGCGGCAAGGTCGGCGGCGAGCGGGCGCTCGGCCGCGCCGGGAAAGCCCGCGACGAGGGCCGAGCGGCGGGTCATCGGCGGCATGTCGACCGGCAGGATCTCCACGAGCCGCCCTGCCGCGATGTCGGCATCGACCTGGGGGCCGAGCAGATGGCCGATCGCGACGCCGGCGTCGATCAGCGCCCGGCTCGGCTCCAGCGGCAGCAGCGAGGCGGTCCGCGCGCGGCGGCTCATGGCGAGGATCGCTTCCGGCGTCACCTGCCACCAGAGATGCGTGACGAAGCGGGGCACGATCTGGAACACCCGGTCGAGCGTCGGCGCCTCGCCGATCGCTTCGGCGAGCGCCGGCGCCACGACGAGGCGCGCCTGTTCGCTGAAGATCGCCAGCGGCTCCAGGGGATCGAGCAGCGGATCGACATTCGGCCAGGCGATGATGGCGAGGTCGACGCGGCGGTCGTGCAGCCATTCGGCGATGTCGCGATGGCGCCCTTCCTCGACGTCGAGCGCAACCTCGGGATAGGCGGCAAGAAATTCGGTCACCGGCGCGGTCACCAGCATCGGCACGACGCTCCTCAGCGTCGCGAGCGTCAGGTGGCCGCGATCCATGCTGCGCATCGCCTCCTCGCTTTCGACCAGCGTCGAAAGGATGCGCCGTGCATAGGGCAGGAAGGCCGCGCCGCGCTCGGTCAGCGCCACCTTGCGGCCGCGCGCGAACAGAAGCCCGCCCGCCGCCGCCTCCAGCGCCTTGATGCGCATCGAGATCGTCGCCTGCGTCACATTGAGCCGCGCCGCCGCCTTGGTGAAGCTGCCGTCGCGCACAATGCGGTCGAAAGAGCGCAGCTGGTCGATATCCATCGAAAAATCCAATGCCATGCTTTGGAAACACTTATGGTTCCAGAGGCTTAGATTGACATGGACGATGGATCGGCGCGATAGGTTTGATCCGTTTCCGAGCGAGAGGCACCCTAGATGCAACGTCCCGATGCCGAGATCGACGCCGCGAACGAGCTGGCGATCCGCCTCCGCGCGCTGTCGCCCACCGACGCCGAGGCGGCGGTGCCGGGGCTCGGCGCGCTGCTCGCCGATGCTGTGGCGCATGGCGCCTCGGTCAATTTCATGCACGGCTTCAGCCGCGAGGATGGCGAGCGCTTCTGGCGCGGCCAACTGCCCCTGGTCGAGGCTGGCCAGCGCGTGCTGATCGTCGCGGAAGACGAAGCGGCGCGGATCGTCGGCAGCGTCGTCGTCACCTTCGCGCCGCAGCCGAACCAGCCGCATCGCGCCGATATCGGCAAGATGCTGGTCCATTCCGCCATGCGCCGGCGCGGCCTCGGCCGGCGGCTGCTCGGCAAGGCCGAGGTCGCGGCGCGCGCGAGGGGACGGACGCTCCTGGTGCTCGATACCGAAACCGGCAGTGCCGGCCATGCGCTCTACGCCGCCTGCGGCTGGACCGAGGTCGGCACCATTCCCGGCTATGCGCTGAGCCCGGACGGCAGCCCCTCGGGCGCCACCATCTTCTACAAGGTGATCGGGGAGCGCTGAACCATGGAAATCCGCAGCGCCGTCGCGGCCGATCTTCCGGCCATCCTCGCGATCTACAACGACGCCGTCCTCAACACGACCGCGATCTGGAACGACGACATCGTCGATCTCGACAACCGCCTCGCCTGGCTGGCGGCGCGTGAGGCGCAGGGCTATCCGGTCTTCGTCGCCGTCGAGGACGGCGCAGTGCTCGGCTATGGCTCCTATGGCGACTTCCGCCCCTTCCAGGGCTATCGCTTCACGGTCGAGAACTCGGTCTATGTGGCGAGCGCGGCGCGCGGCAAGGGCGTCGGCGCCGTGTTGCTCACAGCACTCGTCACGCACGCCGCAGAGGCCGGCAAACATGTCATGATCGCGGCGATCACCGCCGGCAACGAGGCCTCGCTGCGCCTTCACGCGCGTCAGGGCTTCGTCGCGACGGGAACGCTCGTCGAGGTCGGCTTCAAGTTCGGCCGCTATCTCGATCTCGTCCTGATGCAGAAGCGGCTCACCGGATCGTCATCGCCGGCGGCTTGACGGGCGCGGGCGCGCGCCGCAGCATCGGCCCATGCGTCGCGCCATCGGCATCGCCCTCGTCCTGCTCGCGCTCGCCGGCATGCTGCTCGCCAGCATCGCCGAGGCGGGCATGCTGCCGGGCGGCGCCATGACCGGCAAGCCCGGGTCGGGACGCGCCCTGGCGATGATGCCGGACGGCGACTGCCCGCATCATCTGGCGGGCAGCACCAAACCCGTCGGCCCGGCTGCCGGCAAGGCCCTCGCCTTCATGCCTTGCTGCTTCGGCATCGGCGGCGCGGCGATGACCGTCGCGGCGGCCGATCTTCCCGTGCCCCGGCTGGATGGCTGGCTTCGGCCCGCCTCCGACACGCTGCCGGTCTCCGGCTCCCGTTCGCCGGAACCGCCGCCGCCCCGCGCCTGATCGATCGACATGGCTGCCTCGTCGGCAGACGGCGTGCATGCGCCGGCTGTACCGCATGACATCGCATCGAACAGGATTCTCCATCATGAACGTCAGAACGGTTCTTCTCGCGGTCGCTCTCGCCGCGGCTCCTCTTGCCGCCTTCGCCGATGAGGCCAAGCCTATGGATGGCATGGCCGGCATGGATCACGACGCCAAACCGATGGCCGGAACGGCAGCCGGGGCCGACGCGCCCTGGGTCGCGGCCTTCAAGGCCGCCGACGCCGCCATGATGCAGGGCATGGCGGTCGACCCTTCGGGCAATGCCGATGTCGATTTCGTCAGGGGCATGATCCCGCATCACCAGGGCGCCATCGACATGGCGAAGATCGAACTGCAATACGGCAAGGACCCGGCGATCCGCGCGCTCGCGGCCGGAATCATCAAGGCACAGGAAGAAGAGATCGCTCAGATGAACGCCTGGCTCGCCAATAACGGCGCCAAGGCGCAGTAGCCGGCGACGGATCGAGACATGATGACGGACGGGGCCGCACAGTGGTCCCGCCCGCTTCAGCACCAAAACGGCAACCCGCGTGGCTATACGGGCCGCGACGCCGTCGTTGACAGGTCCGCGCGCGCGATGTTCCCTGCGGCAGCGCAGTTCTCGGCCATGCCGGCCGCTGCCAACGGGGGATTTTCGCATCATGTCTATCGCTACTCGTCTGGCCGTGGCGGGAGCCGGGCTCGCGCTCTGCCTTGTCGCAGGCTCGGCCCTTGCGGCGAAATCGCCGGCCATGCAGGCCTGTTCCGACCAGTGGTCGCAGCTGAAGGCCGACGACAAGGTTCCGGCCGGGCAGACCTGGCCGAAATTCTGGAGCCAGTGCGCGAAGGACTACGCCGCGGCCCATCCGGCCGACACGGCCGCCGCGGCCGATGCAACTGCGACCCCGCCGGTTGAGCCGCCGGCGAAGGCGAAGCCCGCCGCCGCTGCCAAGCCTGCCGCCGAGCCGGCCAAGCCGGCCCCCGCAGCCGAGGACACCGCCGCCACCGGCAAGGGCAAGTCGCCCGCCATGCAGGCCTGCTCCGACCAGTGGGCCAAGCTGAAGGCCGACAACAAGGTGCCTGCCGGCCAGACCTGGCCGAAGTTCTGGAGCCAGTGCTCGAAGGATTATGCCGCCGCCCATCCGGACGCGACGCCTGCCAAGCCGTCCAAGGCGGCTGCGGCGGCCGACGATGCCGATCTCGGCGCGCCGCTGCCCGATCCGGAGACCGCCGCCAAGGTCGATCCTGCCAAACCGCTTGCCGGCAAGAAGGAGCCGACGCCGGGCCAGAAGGCCGCCTGGGCGCGGATGCGCTCCTGCGGCGCCGAATGGCAAGCCGACAAGGCAGCGAGCAAGCTTCCGGCCGGCGCCAAGTGGCCGCAGTTCTGGAGCGACTGCAACAAGCGGCTGAAGGCCAAGGGCCAGTAGCCCCAAGGGCCACAAGCCGAACCACGACAGGCGATCCCTGTCCCGCATGGGCCTGCCGGCCGAGCGCCGGCAGGCATCGTCATGATGAACCGAACGGGGGAAACGTTCATGGGACTTTTCGATGGACTGTTGAATACGGTGCTGAAGAATCTCGGCAGCAAGGACGGCGAACCGAGCTCGCTCGGCGACACGCTGAACAGCGCGCTCGCCCAGACGGACTTCGGCAGCCTTCAGGGGATCCTGGACCATCTGCAATCGTCCGGCCTCGGCGCGCAGGTCGCGTCATGGCTTGGGACCGGCAGCAATCTGCCGATCAATGTCGAGCAGATCCGCAGCGCGCTCGGCAATGAGCAATTGCAGAAGCTCGCAGCACAATTCGGCGTTCCGCTCGACCAGGTCTCCGGCATGCTGGCGCAGGTGCTGCCCGAGACGGTGGACAAGCTGAGCCCGAACGGCAAGCTGACCTTGCCGAGCTGACGCAGTTGGCATGATCCGGCCCGGCAGTACCTGCCGGGCCGCACCGCTCTCGAGCGAGCAGCGTCCCGACGCGACGGCGGCTGCCAGAGGTGTATTCGCGGACCGTTTCGGCTAAAGGGAAGCTGATCGCCCCGAACCCCGAGCCGTACCGTGACCGAGAACAGTCAAGCCGCCGATCCGAACCTCGCCGCCGCCCATCTCGAGACGGTGCGCGACTTTCTGCGCTATGCCGTCAGCCGCTTCGGCGCGGCGGGGCTCGCCCATGGCCATGGCGCCTCGACCGCCTTCGACGAGGCGGCCTATCTGGTGCTCGAGGGGCTGAAGCTGCCGATCGACGAACTGGAGCCGTTCCTCGACGCGAAGCTTCTGCCGGCCGAACGTACCCGCCTGGCCGACCTGATCGAGGCGCGGGTGACGACACGCAAACCCAGCGCCTATCTGCTCGGTCGCGCCTATGTCCAGGGTGTGCCGCTCTATGTCGACGAGCGCGTGATCGTGCCGCGCTCGTTCATCTGCGAACTGCTGTTCTCGGAGCTCTTCGGCGGCGACGACTTCACGCTTGTTGAGGACACCGGCTCGATCGAGAGCGTGCTCGACCTCTGCACCGGCTCGGGCGCGATCGCGATCCTCGCGGCCGACGTGTTCGAGAATGCCGATATCGACGCGGTCGACCTGTCGCCCGGCGCGCTGGAAGTCGCGGCAATCAATGTCGCCGAGCATGGCCAGGAGGCACGGATCTCGCTGATCGAAGGCGATCTCTTCGCCCCGCTCGAGGGCAAGACCTACGATCTCATCCTGACCAATCCGCCCTATGTCGACGCCATCGCGATGGAAGAACTGCCGCCGGAATATCGGCACGAACCTGAAATGGCACTCGGCTCCGGGCTCGACGGGCTCGACATCGTCCGCCGCATCCTCAGTGAGGCCGGTGCGCATCTCAACCCGGGTGGCGGCCTCCTGTGCGAGATCGGCGCGGGCCGCGAGATCATCGAGGCGGAATATCCGGACCTGCCCTTCCTCTGGCTCGATACCGAGGAGAGCGAAGGCGAGGTGTTCTGGCTGCCGGCCGAAGCCCTCGGCGTGCAGCCGTCGAGCACCATCGGCACGGTCGAGTAAGATCGACATCGCAGCGCCCCGGCCGTTGCCGGCCGGGGCGTGTCGAACCTGGTTCAGGCCTCGATTTCCAGCATCCGCTCGCGCCGGCGCGGTCCGGGCCGGCGGACGAGGGCGAGGAACGTCACCACCGCCGCCGTGAAGGTAATGGCGCCGACGATCAGCATCGTCGAGCGGAAGGCGGCTCCATAGGCCATCGCGAAGGTACCGGCCGGGACCGCCGGCGCAATCCGCGCCGCCTCGGTGAAGGCCCCGTTCGCGACCGCAAGGGAGAGACCTTCGATCGCCGTCCCGCCGCCGGGCAGGCTGGCCCCGACAAAGGCCGCAATCACGGCGCCGATCACCGCGATCGCCACCGTCTCGCCGGCGACGCGCATCGTGCCGAAGATGCCGGTCGCCATGCCCGCGCGCTCGGTCGGCACGACCGAGATGGCGAGATCATCCATCAGGCCCCAGGGCATGCCGGCACCGATGCCGACCAGAAGCAGCGGCGGCACGAAGGCCATCGGCGCCGCGCCCGGCGCGATCGCCGCCAGCCAGACGATGCCGGCGGCCGAGAGCAGCAGGCCACCCGAAGCGAGCAGTCCCGCCGGGACGACGCGGGCGAGATTGGCCGCGACGAACGGCACGATGGCAATCGGCGCCGAGAGCGGCAGCAGCATCAGCCCCGCGCCGAGTTCGCTCATTCCCTCGACCCGCACGAAGCGGATCGGCAGCAGGAACAGCGGCACGACGAAGGAATAGGCGACTGCGACGGGCAGCGCCTGGATGCCGACGAAACGGCCATAGGTGAACAGCGTCAGGTCGAGCATCGGCCGGCGGACGAGCCGTTCAACCGTGATGAAGCCGATCAGGAGCAGGCCGGCGAGCCCGAACAGGCCGATGACCAGCGGATGATCGAAGCCGAGCACAGGCCCTTCCATGATGGCGAAGATCAGCGCCACCAGCATGGCGGTGAAGCTGGCAGCGCCGAGACCGTCGATGCCGGTCGCGCCAGGATCGCGCGATTCACGAAGGCGCGGCGCCGCGACGGCGAGGATCAGGACGCCGGCCGCCGAGGTGGCGAAGAAGATCGCGCGCCAGCCGAGCGAGGCGATCAGGAGGCCGGCGATGATCGGGCCGAAGGCGATGCCAATGCCGAAGCCGGAACCGATGAGGCCGAGCGCCCGCGTCCGGGCCGGCCCTTCAAATTCCTGCGCCAGCGCGGCAAAGCCGGCCGAAAGCGCGATCGCCCCGGCGACGCCCTGAACGCCGCGCAGCAGATCGAGCACCAGCACGCTCGGCACGAAGCCGATGGCGAAGGACGTGATCGTGAAACCGGCCATGCCGAGGATGAACATGCGCTTGCGGCCATACTGGTCGGCCAGCGCCCCACCCAGCATCACGCTGGAGCCGACCGCGAGCATGAAGCCCGAGACGATCCAGTTGAGCGCCGTGACGCTGCCGCCGAGATCGGCGCCGATCGCGGGAATCGCGACGGCGGGACCCGTGAAGGAGATCGGGATGGTGACGGCGACGAGGAAGATGGCGGCAAGAATGAATGCCTTCTTCCGCGCCGCATCGGAGGATGCGTCGGTCATGATAGGTCTCGTGGTTTGGCTTGCCCCAGGCGGAAGGGCAGAATCAAAGGCCTGGAATGCGCGGCGGGAGAGGCGCCGCGCATTCCAGCGACGGCCGGCCGCCGTCGGCAGCCCCTTATTTGTAGGGACCGTTACACAAACATAAACCCTTGATTCCTGCCGTCAAGGGCTTTATTTAGCGATCATAACAGAAAGAAGGCCGGGCCTGCTGCTGGGCCGGATTTCGAGGACACCGAGGCAATGGGTGCACGTGGCAGGCCGCGCGGGTTCGACCGCGACGCCGCCCTTGAACAGGCGATGGACGTCTTCTGGGCGCGCGGTTATGCCGGCGCCTCGATCGCGGAATTGACCGAGGCGATGGGCATCAACCCGCCCAGCCTCTATGCCGCGTTCGGCTCCAAGGAAGAGCTGTTCAAGGAAGCCGTCCGCCTGTACGCGGCAACCGACGATGCCTGCACGCTGGCGATGCTCGAAGGCGATCTCTCGACGCGCGACTCGATCGCCGCAATGCTCCAGGCGAGCGCGCGCTCCTGCGCGATGCCGGGCAAGCCGAGCGGCTGCTTCATGATGCTCGGCGCCACCAATGGCGGCCCGGAGAGCGAGGCAGCGAAGGATTTTCTCTGCGACCGCCGTCGCGACATGACGGCCCGCATTCGCGCCCGGCTCGCCCGCGGCATTGCCGACGGTGAATTGCCGCCTGGACTGGACCTCGGCCGCGTCACCGCCTTCTTTGCCACCGTCATCAAGGGCATGTCGATCGAGGCGCGCGACGGCGCCGACATCGAGACGCTCGCCGCCGTCGCCCGCAGCGCGATGCTCGGCTGGGACGCGATCACCTCGACACAGGGCTGAGGGGCGGACCGCGCCGGAGCGCGATCCGCCGGGATCATCAGGGCGCCAGCGCCTCGGCGCCGACCACCGCCGCCGGATAGGGCAGCGCCGACACCGGCTTCGATACCGGCTTGCTGCTCGCGAACAGCGGCGCGAGGTCGATCGTGAGATAGCTGGTGCGGTGGTCGTAGTCGGAGATCGTCAGGCGGTTGTTGGTGAGGTCCTTGATCGACACCCACTGGGTATAGTCCGAGACGACCTTATCGCCGTCCTTCGACTGTGCGATGCCGATCGGAATATCGACGGTATTGAGGATATGCGTGATGGTCTGCGTCGCCTCGCCGACGTCCTTCGGCTGCGGCACGAAATGGCGCATGAAGGCGGCGCGCACGAAGCGCGAGGGCGGCGTGAAGTCGCCCGGCAGGCCCATCGTGCCGCCGCCCTGGCCGAGCGCGGTCACATCGACATCGCCATATTGCCGGCTGTCGGCGCCGATCGAGGACAGGTTCACATAGTTCCGGAGATTGGTGAGGTGCCAGTCATAGGTCGGCGCATTGGTCAGCACATGCGCTGCGTCGTCGTGCATCTGCAGTTCGCCGCCGACATATTCGACGATCAGCCCAGCGCCGGAGCGGTCGTTGATCTTGAAGTGCATGGCCGGAACCGTCGGTCCGGTCGGCAGCGCGGGGTCGGACCAGACCTTCACGGTCGGCAGCGCTGCCTTGACGCTTGCGACATCCTTGAAGCTGCCGAGCAGCCATTTGGCGAAGGAGAGGATCTCGACCGCGTTCTCGTCGCCGGTGCCGGCGCTCTGATATTGCGTGAAGCCCGGCAGGAAATTGGCGCTGAGGGCGAGGCCCGCCTCATTCTGACCCTCGACGATCGGCGTGCCGGGGATGATGCCGGCGCCGATGCCAACTGCTGAATAGGTCGTCGTGACGGTCTTCGCCGGCATGCCCTTCGGCATCGGCAGCGTCAAGGTCGTGCCCTTGGGGGTGCTGACCAGCGTCCAGTTCATGTCGAACGCCCACTCCATCGTGCGGCCGGCGACAACGGACTTGTCGTTGGCGACGATGTCGACCGCCGTGCAGGCGAGCGCGGCATTGGTGATGGCGAGGATCGAGACGGTGGCGGCGAGGATGCGCAGCATGGCGTGAGCTCCCTGAGGTTCGTGCTTATTGCCCCTAAGCGGCACCTTAGCCTTACGGCCTTAAGGGTGGTTGAATGATGTCGGATGCATTCGCCACATGGGTGACCCGCGCCGGGATGGCGCATCCAGGGTGCAAACCCGCTGATTTCCGTGTCCGCCTGTGCTATGAGGCGGCCAACACCCTGATGCCGAACCGTTTGAGCGCACCCGCGCACCGGTCGGCCATAGACTGGATTTCGCCATGACCGCCCCGCTTGCCGCCGCGCCGGCCGAGACGCCCGTTCCCGCCTACATCCCGCGCGTCGTCGCCGAGACGCCCTCCCTGGTCGGCCTGTCGCGCGCCGGCATCGGCGCGGAACTCGCTCGCATCGGCATCGAGCAAAAGCAGATCCGCATGCGCACGGCGCAGATCTGGAACTGGATCTATGCCCGCGGCGTGACCGACTTCGGCGACATGCTGAACGTCTCGAAGGATATGCGCGCGACGCTCGCTGCCGCCTTCACGCTCAAGCGGCCCGAGATCGTAACCGAGCAGATCTCCGAGGACGGCACGCGCAAGTGGCTGATGCGCTTTCCCGCCCGCGGCGCCGGGCGGCCCGTCGAGATCGAGACCGTCTATATCCCGGAAATCGGCCGTGGCACGCTCTGCGTCTCCTCGCAGGTCGGCTGCACGCTGACCTGCTCGTTCTGCCATACCGGAACGCAGAAGCTGGTGCGCAATCTGACCGCCGAGGAGATCGTCGGCCAGATCCTCGTCGCGCGCGACCGTCTCGGCGATTTTCCCGACAAGGCGACGCCGGTCGGCGCCGCGGTTCCTTCCGAGGGACGCCTCGTCTCCAACATCGTCATGATGGGCATGGGCGAGCCGCTCTACAATTTCGACAATGTGAAGGAGGCGCTTCTCATCGCCTCCGATGGCGAGGGCCTGTCGCTGTCGAAGCGTCGCATCACGCTGTCGACATCGGGCGTCGTGCCGGAAATCCCGCGCGCCGGCGCCGAGATCGGCTCGATGCTCGCCATCTCGCTGCATGCGGTGCGCGACGATCTCCGCGACATGCTGGTGCCGCTCAACCGGAAATATCCGATCGCCGAGCTGCTCGAAGCCTGCCGGAACTATCCCGGCCTCTCCAACGCCCGGCGCATCACCTTCGAATATGTGATGCTGAAGGACGTCAACGACAGCCCGGCCGACGCGCGCGAACTGGTGCGGCTGCTGAAGGGCATCCCGGCCAAGATCAACCTGATCCCGTTCAATCCCTGGCCGGGGGTCAACTACCAGTGCTCCGACTGGGAGACGATCGAGGCGTTCTCCGACATCGTCAACCGCGCCGGCTATGCCTCGCCAATCCGCACGCCGCGCGGCCGCGACATCCTCGCAGCCTGCGGCCAGCTGAAGAGCGAAAGCGAGCGCATGCGGGCGCGCGAGCGCCTGGCGCTCGAAGCGATGATGGCCGACAGCGACGACTGACCCATCGTCGGTGGGCGTGCTCGCCCGGCGATCGTCGACATGGCAAATGTGATGCGTGTGCCATTGTCAGCAGCTAGCATGCCCTCATCGACCAGCCGTTCTACGGCATGGGCAGGGAGAGGGACATGTCGGATACCACCGTTAATGCACTGGCCGGAAAACCCGTGCCGCGCGCGCTGCTCGCGAATATTCCTCGGCTGATGACGGCCTATTTCACGCTGACGCCCGACCCCGCCATCCGGGCGCAGCGCGTGGCGTTCGGCACCTCCGGCCACCGTGGTTCGGCCTATGCGGCCTCGTTCAACGAGTGGCACATCCTCGCGATCACGCAAGCCGTCTGCAACTACCGGAAGAGCGTCGGCACCACCGGGCCGCTGTTCATCGGCATGGACAGCCATGCGCTGTCCGAAGCGGCCTTTGCCAGCGCCCTCGAGGTTCTCGCGGCCAATGGCGTCGAGACGATGATCGACGCTGCCGGCGGCTACACACCGACGCCGGTCATCTCGCACGCGATCCTCACCTATAACCGCGGCCGCACCGAGGGCCTTGCCGACGGCATCGTGATCAGCCCGTCGCATAATCCACCTGATGAAGGCGGCTTCAAATACAACCCGGTCAATGGCGGCCCAGCCGATGTCGACGTTACCGGTTGGATCGGCAAGGCCGCGAACGATTTCCTCGCGGCCAAGCTCGTCGGCATCAAGCGCCTGCCTTATGAGACGGCGCGCAAGGCCGCCTGCGTCCACGCTTATGACTTCGTCACACCCTATGTGGCCGATCTCGCCCGCGTGGTCGACATGGACGCGATCCGCGGCTCCGGCGTCCGCGTCGGCATCGATCCGCTCGGCGGCGCCGCGATCGGCTACTGGCAGCCGGTGATCGAGCGCTATGGCATCGCCGCGACCGTGGTCAACGACGTCGTCGACCAGACGTTCAGCTTCATGACGGCGGACTGGGACGGCAAGATCCGCATGGACTGCTCCTCGCCCTATGCGATGGCGCCGCTGATCGCGCTCCGCGACCGCTTCGACGTCGCCTTCGCCAACGATACCGATGCCGACCGGCACGGCATCGTCACGCCCTCGGGTGGCCTGATGAACCCGAACGCCTTCCTCGCCGCCTCGGTCGCCTATCTCTGCGGCAACCGACCCGACTGGCGGGCCGACAGCGCCATCGGCAAGACCGTCGTCTCCAGCGGCATGATCGACCGCGTTGCAGCCAAGATGGGCCGGCGGCTGGTCGAGGTGCCCGTCGGCTTCAAGTGGTTCAGCAAGGGGCTCGTCGACGGCACGCTCGCCTTCGGCGGCGAGGAGAGCGCCGGTGCCTCGTTCCTGCGCCGCGACGGCACGGTGTGGACCACCGACAAGGACGGCCTGATCATGGGCCTCCTGGCGGCGGAGATCACCGCACGCAGCGGCATGGATCCGAGCCAGCTCTATGCCTCGGCCACCGCCGATCTCGGCCACTCCTATTATGCCCGCATCGATGCGCCGGCGACGGTCGAGCAGAAGGCGCTGCTCGGCAAGCTCGACCCGGGGCAGATCGACGCCACCGAACTCGCCGGCGAGACCGTCGAGGCGCGGCTGACGCATGCGCCCGGCAATGGCGAGCCGATCGGCGGCATCAAGATCGTGACGAAGGACGGCTGGTTCGCGGCGCGGCCGTCGGGCACCGAAGAAGTCTACAAGATCTACGCCGAGAGCTTCCGCAGCGCCGAGCATCTCGCCGAGATCCAGGCCGATGCGCGCGCGACGGTGTCGCGCCTGTTCGCGGCGCAATAGGCGCGCCGTCGCGAATGGGCCGGGTCGACCCGGCCCATCGCCCATCTTTGCTCTCCGTCAATCGGCGGTTGGCGATTCCCGCTAGGGTGCGCGCGATCGGGCGGCCGAGGCCGGCTCCGATCGCGTCCGAGCTTTGCGAGGAATTCATGCCGTTCGAGCAGCCGCCTTTCTTTGTGATCGCGGCCCGGCCTGGCGCGACGGCGGAGGCACCGCGGTGATGGGGCATCAGGACCGGCCGCCGGCGCGCAGGAGCCGAGGCGCCGCACCGCGGGCCCAGCCGGCCTTCTGGACAGAGACCGACGACGCGCTGCTCGCGCGGCTGCAGAGCCGGCAGGCGGGCCTCACCTCGGCCGAGGCCGGCGAGCGCCTTGCGAGGATCGGGCCGAACACCGCCGTCATCGGCGGGCGGCATGGCTTCCTCGCCCGTCTCGCCAAGCGCCTCACCGAGCCGCTGGTCGCCATCCTCCTGATCGCCGCCACGATCTCCGGACTTACCGGCGACTGGCAGAGCTTCGTCATCATCCTCGTCATCGTCCTGTTCTCGATCGGGCTCGACATGGTGCAGGAACGCCAGGCCCGCACGACGATCGAGGCGCTGAAGCGTTCGGTCGCGGTGTCGGCATCGGTCCGCCGCGACGGCGTCACACACGAATTGCCCGTGCACGAGATCGTCCCGGGCGACATCGTCGATCTGAAGGCTGGCGAACTCGTCCCAGCCGACGGCGTCGTTCTCGCCGCCGCGGCGGCCGAGGCCAACGAGGCGGTGCTGACGGGCGAGCCCTATCGCGTCGAGAAGCGGCCGGGCCCGTCTGGCTCCACCGCGCTCTCCGGCGCCTTCAACGCCCTGATCGGCGGCACGTCCCTGGTCGGCGGCACCGCCGTCATGCTCGTCGTCGCCACCGGCAGTGCCACGCGCTTCGGCGCCATCTCGGCCGCGGTCCAGGAACTCGAGCCGCCGGGCGCCTTCGAGCGCGGCGTGCACGCCTTGGGCATGCTGATCCTGCGGCTGACCGGATTCCTGGTGCTGTTCGTGTTGCTGACGCAGCTCCTTCGCAACGGGCTGACGCTCGAGGGCTTCCTATTCGCCGTTGCGCTCGCCGTCGGGCTGACGCCCGAATTGCTGCCGATGGTGATGACCGTGACTCTGGCGCGCGGCGCCGAGCGGATGGCGGCGCGCAAGGTGGTGGTGAAGCGGCTGTCGGCGATCCACGATCTCGGCGCGATGGACGTGCTCTGCACCGACAAGACGGGCACGCTGACCGAAGCGCGGATCGCCCATGTCGGCAGCTTCGGCATCGAGGGCGGCGATAGCGCGCGCGTGACGGCCCTCGCCCGGCTCAACAGCCGCTTTGCCGGCGGCGTCGGCAACAGCCTCGACGAGGCGCTTCTCGACGGTGCGACGGATCGGGCCGAGGGCTGGATCCATCTGGACGACCTGCCCTTCGACTTCGAGCGCCGGCTGGCCTCGGTGCTGCTCGGCCATGACGGCGCGGCCACCATGATCACCAAGGGCGCGCCGGAGGCGCTGCTCGCACGGTGCACCCAGGCCGAGGCGGCGGACGGGAGCCTCGTTCCCCTCGATTCCGCGCTGCGCGCCCGCATCGAGGCGGCGATCGAGGCCAAGGGACGCGAAGGCTTCCGGTTGCTCGGCGTCGGCTGGCGGACGATGGAACCCGCCTGCCAGACGATCGCGACGAGCGATGAGGCGGACCTCGTCTTTGCCGGCTGCACGGTCTTCCTCGATCCGCCCAAGCCGTCGGCCGGCGCGGCGGTGACCCGGCTCATCGCGGCGGGCGTCCGCGTCAAGATCATCTCCGGCGACGGCGCCGCCGTCGTCAGCCATCTCGTGGAGACACTCGCCCTGCCGGCGCATGGCCTCATGACCGGCGAGGAGATTGCCGCCCTGAAGGACGACGCCCTGGCGCTGCGCGTCGTCGACACGGATCTGTTCGTGCGCGTCTCGCCGGACCAGAAGAGTCGCATCGTGCGGGCCCTGCGCCGCCGTGGCCATACGGTCGGCTTCATCGGCGACGGCATCAACGACGCGCCGGCAATCCATGCCGCCGATGTCGGGCTCTCGGTCGAAGGGGGCGCCGATGTCGCGCGCGAGGCGGCCGACATCATCCTGCTCGCCCCCGATCTCGGCGTTCTTGCCGACGGCGTCGCCGAGGGGCGGCGGACCTATGCCAACATCATGAAATACATCCGCATGGGTACCAGCTCCAATTTCGGCAACATGCTGTCGATGGCGCTGGCCTCGCTCGTCTTGCCGTTCCTGCCGCTCGCGCCGCTGCAGATCCTGCTCAACAACCTCATCTATGACGTCTCGGAAATCGGCATTCCGTTCGACAGCGCCGACAAGGAACAGCTCGCGACCCCGCAATCCTGGGACATGCGCCAGGTCCTTCGCTTCACGCTGGTGATGGGGCCGCTGTCCTCGCTGTTCGACCTCGCCACCTTCGCCATGCTGCATTGGGGCTTCCATGCCGATGTCGCGACTTTCCGCACGGCCTGGTTCGTCGAGTCGATCGCGACGCAGATCCTCGTCATCTTCATCATCCGCACCGCCAAGCCGCTCTGGCTCAGCCGGCCGCATCCGATCCTGATCGCGACCTCGCTTGGCGCGCTCGCGGTCGCCCTGGTGCTGGCGCTGACCCCGCTCGGCGCGATCGTCGGCTTCGTCGCGCTGCCGGGACCGATCCTCGCCAGCATTGCCGCCGTCTCGCTCGGCTATCTCGCCATGGCCGAGATGCTGAAGCGCTATGCCGTGCCGCGGGTTGCTCAGGCCTGATCCCCATGCGTCCGCCGTCGCGCGGTGCGAAAGCAGGCTGACGGACCTCCCGCGCCGATGCTATGGATTCGGCGAAGGGAACTGCGGGCATGGCGAAGCGCATAGCGAGGAGAGCACGGAGCGAGGCGGCGCTGTTCGTCGCGCTGATGCTCGTCGTCCAGGCGCTGCTGAGCGGCCTGTCGCTCGGCCTCGGTGCCGCATCCTCCGACGGCATCTGGCAGATCGATGCCAGCGGCCTCATCATCTGTACCCGCGACGGCGGCACCGCAACGGCACCCGGCGAGCCGGGCACGGCACATCACGGCTCCACCGATTGCTGCACCCTCGGCTGCAGCATGGTTGGCGCACTCACCCCCGACCTGCCGCGCGAACCCGCCATCTATCCGCAACCCTCGCGCAGCCTCGGCGTCAGCCTGGCGAGGATCGTTGATCCCCAGCGACAGGTCGGCCACACGCCGCAGAACCCGCGCGCGCCGCCGATCCTCGCCTGACGACCGGCCCTCGGGCCATCCCGATCCCTTCACAGCGCCCTGCCGCGGTCCCGCGCGCAACCGGCCGTGCTCGAGCCGCTCTCTGCGGCCCTGCCGGCCATGCCGCGCGCCGCCGGGCGCTCGCCCCCACCTCGTTCGAGCCTTTTTCGCCCATGACCAAGTCAGACCCTTCGGCCGCGCCTGCGGTCAACCCGTTCTATTTCGCCGCCTGGCGCTGGCACTTCTATGCCGGGCTCTTCGTCATCCCTTTCCTCGTGATGCTCGCTTTGACCGGCGCCGTCATGATGATCTACTCGGGCGTCGGCAACGAGCTCGGCCAAGCGCCGAACGTCACCCCGAGCGGCCAGGCGCTGCCCGTATCGGCGCAGGCCCGTGCAGCGGCCGCGGCCGTGCCCGGCGGCATGCTCACCACCTATATCGCACCTGAATCGGCCACGCGTCCGGCCTTCTTCGAACTCAGCAAGGACGGCGCCTCCTTCGCGGTCTCGATCGATCCCTATACCGGCAAAGTGCTGGGCGCGACCGACGAGGCCACGACGATCCGGGCGCTCGCCGAGAAGATCCACGGCACCCTGCTGATCGGGACCGCCGGCGACCGGCTGATCGAAGCGGCGGCGTCACTGACCCTTCTCCTGATCGCGACCGGGCTCTATCTCTGGTGGCCGCGCCGGTCCGGCCTCGCTGCGGCGTTCGTGCCGAAGCTGGCCGCACGGGGACGCGGTTTCTGGAAGGAACTGCACAAGACGACGGGTATCTGGATCGCCGGCTTCCTGACGCTGTTCATGCTGTCGGGCCTCGCCTGGACCGGCATCTGGGGCGACAGCTTCGTCAAGCCGTGGTCGTCTTTCCCGGCCGAGAAATGGGACAATGTCCCGCTGTCGGATTTGACCCATGCCTCGCTGAACCACTCGCCGCTGCATGAGGTGCCGTGGGGACTGGAACTGACGCGCCTGCCGGCCTCCGGCTCCAGCGCGGGAACGCCGGCCGTGCCGCAGCCGGTCGTGCTCGATACGGTCGCGCAATGGGCGGCGGCGAACGGTTTCAAAGGCCAGTACAAGCTCGCTCTGCCGATGAGCGAAACCGGCGTCTATTCGGTGTCTGTCGATGCGCGCAATGGCGACGGCTTCACGCCTTCGGACGACCGCTTCGTCCATATCGACCAGTATACTGGCAACATCCTCGCCGATATCCGCTACGCCGACTACAAGCCGGTCGCAAAGCTGATGGCCTGGGGCATCGGACTGCACAAGGGCATGGCCGGGACGTGGAACTTCGTGTTCAACCTCGTCTATATCGCGCTGGTGCTGCTGCTCTGCGTCTCGGGAGTCGTCATGTGGTGGAAGCGCCGTCCGGCGGGCGCCTTCCGGCTCGCCGCACCGCCGATGCCGCGCGACCTGCCGCTCTGGCGCGGCGCCATCCTGACCGGGCTGGTCATCGCCCTCGCCTTCCCGATGGCGGGCGTGGTGCTCATCTGCGTCCTCGCGGCCGATCTCCTGGTGATCACGCGCGTACCGGCGCTAAAGCGCGCCTTCTCCTGAGAAGCGGCCGGTCACGACATCGGAGTCCGGCTGTCGGCGCTTGACAGCCGGGCTCCGTTTCGTGCCTCGCCATTCAGGTGCGCGGTCGCGCGCCGGGATTTAACGCCGCATGGTGCTTGCATCGGCGGCGTGAGGCGACATGTTGCAGCCGGGCGTGCAGGCGGGAGACGGGACGATTCAGGCGCGGGACATCACCAACAAGAAGAACCTGCTGCTGCTCGTCCAGCTGCGCTGGCTGGCCGTCATCGGGCAGGTGGTGACGATCCTCTATGTCCATCTCAGGCTCGGCATCGACCTGCCGCTGCCGGCGATGGCGGCCGTGCTCGCCTTCCTCGTCGCGCTCAACCTCTTGACGCTGCTCCGGCAATATCGCCGCGAGGCGATCTCCAATTCCGAGATCTTCCTCGAACTGATGATCGATGTCGGCGCGCTGACGCTGCAGCTCTATCTCAGCGGCGGCGCGGCGAACCCGTTCGTCTCGCTCTACCTGCTGCAGGTCATTCTCGGTGCGGTGCTGCTCGACGCATGGTCGGCCTGGCTGCTGGTCGTCGGGACCAGCGGCTGCTTCGTGTTCCTGACGCTCGCCTATCGGCCGCTGGTGCTGCCGCGCAGCGACGGCGCAGCGCTGCTCTCGCTGCATATCCAGGGCATGTTCATCTGTTATGTCCTCGCCGCCTCGCTGCTGATGGTTTTCGTGACGCGCATCCAGCGCAACCTCAAGGCCCGCGACGCCCATCTCGCCGAACTACGGCAGCGCTCGGTCGAGGAGGACCATATCGTCCGCATGGGCCTGCTCGCCTCCGGAGCGGCACATGAACTCGGAACGCCGCTCTCGACGCTCTCCGTCATCCTCAGCGACTGGCAGCGCATGCCGGCCTTCGCGGCGGACGGCGAGATTTCCGGCGAGATCGCCGAAATGCAGTCGCAGCTCGATCGCTGCAAGGCGATCGTCTCGGGCATCCTGATCTCCTCCGGCGATGCACGCGGCGAGGGCACGATCCGCACGACGGCGGCGCGGTTCATGGACGATACGCTGGCCGAATGGCAGGCGAGCCGGTCGCCGCCTTCGATCGACTACAGCAACCTGATTGAGCCGGACGCGGCGATCGTCTCCGATACCGCGCTTAAGCAGGTGATCTTCAACATCCTCGACAATGCGCTCGAAGCCTCGCCCGGCTGGGTCGGCGTCGTCGCCGGGCGGCAGGGCGACATGATCGTCATCGCCGTCAGCGACGCCGGCCGCGGCTTCGAGGAGGGCATGCTGGCAACCTTCGGCAAGCCCTATCGATCGAGCAAGAACCGTCCGGGCGGCGGGCTCGGCCTCTTCCTCGTCGTCAATGTCGTGCGGAAGCTCGGCGGAACCGTCACCGCGGAGAACGGGATCGACGGCGGCGCCTGCGTCACCCTGATCCTGCCGCTCGAATCGCTGGCCACGGGAGACGATCATGGACACTGACCGGCCGCTGCTGATCGTCGAGGACGACGAGGTGTTCGCCCGCGCGCTTCGTCGCTCGCTGGAGCGGCGCGGCTTTGGTGTCCACCTCGCCGACGGCCTCGACAGCATGCGCGCCGTGCTCGCCACCATCTCGCCCGGCTATGCGGTGGTCGACCTCAAGCTCGGCAGCGGCTCGGGGCTCGACTGCGTCGCGCTGCTGCATGCGCATGATCCGGCGATGCGGATCGTCGTCCTCACCGGCTTTGCCAGCATCGCCACCGCCGTCGAGGCGATCAAGCTCGGCGCCTGCCACTACCTGCCGAAGCCCTCCAACACCAACGACATCGTGGCCGCCTTCGAGCGCGCCGAAGGCGACACCTCGGTCGCGCTGACGCAGCGGCCGACCTCGATCAAGAATCTCGAATGGGAGCGCATCCACGAGACGCTGGCCGAGACCGGATTCAACATCTCGGAGACCGCGCGCCGGCTCGGCATGCACCGCCGCACGCTGGCGCGCAAGCTCGAGAAGGCGCGCGTGAAATAGGGCGGTCTATTTCTGGCCGGCGCTCTCGAGCCGCTTGTTGGCGCCGAGCGCCAGCAGCGTGCAGACCGCGCCGGAGAGCAGATAGAGGCCCGACGAGATCAGCCCGAAATGGCTTGAGAGATAGAGCGCGACGAAGGGCGCGAAGCCGGCGCCGAACAGCCAGGCCAGATCGGCCGTGAGCGCGGCGCCGGTATAGCGGTAGGCCGGCGCGAAATTCGAGGCGAGCGCGCCCGAGGACTGGCCGAAGGAAATGCCGAGCAGGAGGAAGCCTGCCAGCATGAATACCGCTTCTCCGAGAAGGCCGCTGGCGAGCAATTGCGGCGCGAAGCCGCTGAACACGGCGATGGCGACGGCACAGGTACCGAGCAGCGCCGTACGGCCGAAGCGATCGGCGAGATAGCCCGAGGCGATGATCGAGAGCACGCCGACGACGCCGGCGATCGCCTCGACATAGAGGAAGCGGGACGGCGTCTCGCGGGTGAACAGGAACACCCAGGAGAGCGGAAACACCGTCACCATGTGGAAGAGGGCGAAGCTCGCCAGCGGCGCGAAGGCGCCGATCAGCACCGTGCGGCCGGCGGCATTGACGGTGTCGCGCACCCGGGCCGGCTGCAATTCGCGCGTCTCGTAGAGCGCGGCATATTCCGGCGTCACCACGATGCGGAGCTTTGCGAACAGCGCGACGACATTGATCGCGAAGGCGACGAAGAACGGATAGCGCCAGCCCCAGTCGAAGAAGTCGGCCGAGGACAGGTTGCCGACGAAGAAGGCGAACAGCGCGCTCGCGACGATGAGGCCGAGCGGAGCGCCGAGCTGCGGGATCATGGCATACCAGCCGCGACGCTTGTCGGGCGCATTCAGCGCCAGCAGCGAGGCGAGCCCGTCCCACGCGCCGCCCCAGGCGAGACCCTGGCCGATCCGAAGCGCCGCGAGCAGCCAGGCCGAGGCGATGCCGATATCCGCGTGTCCAGGCAGGAAGGCGATCGCCACCGTCGAGATGCCGAGCAGGAGCAGCGCGACCGTCAGCTTCAGACCGCGGCCATAGTGGCGGTCGATCGTCGTGAAGATCACCGTGCCGACCGGGCGGGCGATGAAGGCGAGCGCGAAGATCGCGAAGGAGTAGAGCGTGCCGGTCAGGGGATCGAATTGCGGGAAGACGAGCCGCGGGAACACCACGACCGAGGCGATCGCATAGACGAAGAAATCGAAGAATTCCGAGGCGCGGCCGATGATGACGCCGATGGCGATCTCGCCCGGCTTCACGGCGCCGTGGCGGGCATGGATGCGCACCGCGTCGTTCTCGGCCTCCGTCACCATGGGCGTCGTCGTCATGGTCGTCGCTGCCGTTTCAGCCGTCATCCTGAACCCATTCCTTCGTCGGTGCCGATCCTTCCCGGATCCGGCGGACTCCGCGCGTCGAGGGCGATTTCTCTCCCTTCACGGCTCCGGCGGGCATTGGACAAATTGTCCAGTGCCACCTTTGCTGCAGTGCATCTAGTTCTCTCGGCATGCACTGCAACCAAGATTGGTCCGCATCGTGAGCCGATTCCGTAGTCTTTTCTTCCTGCCGGCGGCACTGCTGCTGGGCGGCTGCAACATCGTGGTCCTGTCGCCGGCTGGCGACGTCGCCGCACAGCAGCGCGACCTGATCGTCATCTCGACGGTGCTCATGCTGCTGGTGATCCTGCCGGTGATGGCGCTGACAATCCTGTTCGCCTGGCGCTACCGCACCGCCAACAAGGCCGCCACCTACGAGCCCGACTGGGATCATTCGACCCAGCTCGAACTCGTCATCTGGGCCGCGCCGCTGCTGATCATCATCTGCCTCGGCGCCGTCACCTGGATGGGCACGCATCTCCTCGATCCCTACCGGCCGCTCGACCGCCTCGCCAGCGACCGCCCGGTGACCGGCGCGATGCAGCTGCTTCGGGTCGAGGTGGTGGCGCTCGATTGGAAGTGGCTGTTCATCTACCCCGATTACGGCATCGCCAGCGTCAACGAACTGGCCGCGCCGGTCGACCGGCCGATCGAGTTCAGCATCACATCGTCGGCGGTGATGAATTCGTTCTTCATCCCGGCGCTCGCCGGCCAGATCTACGCCATGCCCGGCATGCAGACCAAGCTGCATGCCGTCATCAACCAGCCGGGCCGCTATGAGGGCTTTTCGGCCAATTACAGCGGTGCCGGCTTCTCGCAGATGCGGTTCGCCTTCCACGGCGTCGACGAGGCCGGGTTCGAGAGCTGGATCGATGACGCCCGCAAGAGCGAGGGTGGGCTCGACCGCACGGCCTATCTGACGCTGGAGCAGCCGAGCGAGAACGTGCCGCCGCAGCGCTTCGCCTCGGTCGATCCCGATCTCTACCGCCGCATCCTCAATCGCTGCGTCGAGCCCGGCAAGATGTGCATGAGCGAGATGATGGCGATCGATGCCAAGGGCGGCCTCGGCATGGCCGGCATCGATAACGTGATGCCGCTGCTCTACGACAAGTACAATCGCCGTGGCACCGTGCTCGGGCCGGCTCCAGCCTATGTGCAGAGCATCTGCACGCCGGAAGGGGCCGCCGCGATGCTGGCGAGCCGGCCGCTGCCGGTTTCTCTGCCGGCCGGCAGCCCGCTCTACGGCTCCGGCCTTTCTCTGCCCGGAACCGCGATCCCCGGCTTCAGCAGGGCGCTCGCCCCTTCCCTCACCCTCCTGACCGGCGAAAGCCGGCCGTCGAACTCATGAGCACCGCTTCCATGAGCGCCGCCCCCCTGTCCGAAACTTCCCCCGTCGTCCATGCCCTGTTCGGCCGCTTGACGCTCGACCAGTTGCCGCTGCACGAACCGATCGTCGTCGGCACCTTCGTCGTCGTCGCGGCCGTCGGCCTCGCCGTCCTCGCCGCCATCACCTATTTCAAGCTCTGGGGCTATCTCTGGCGCGAGTGGTTCACGAGCGTCGACCACAAGCGCATCGGCATCATGTACATGGTGCTCGGCATCATCATGCTGCTGCGGGGCTTCGCCGACGCGATCATGATGCGCCTGCAGCAGTCGCTCGCCTTCAATGGCAGCGAAGGCTATCTCAACGCCCATCACTACGACCAGATCTTCACCGCCCATGGCGTGATCATGATCTTCTTCGTGGCGATGCCGCTCGTCACCGGCCTCATGAACTTCGTTGTGCCGCTGCAGATCGGCGCGCGCGACGTCTCGTTCCCGTTCCTCAATAATTTCAGCTTCTGGATGACCGCCGCCGGCGCCGTCATCGTGATGATGTCGCTGTTCATCGGCGAGTTCGCCCGCACCGGCTGGCTCGCCTATCCGCCGCTGTCCAATATCGGCTACAGCCCGGATGTCGGCGTCGACTACTATATCTGGGCGCTGCAGGTGGCCGGCGTCGGGACGCTGCTGTCCGGCGTCAACCTCATCTGCACCATCGTCAAGATGCGCGCCCCCGGCATGACGATGATGAAGATGCCGGTCTTCACCTGGACCGCACTCTGCACCAACGTGCTCATCGTCGCCGCCTTCCCCGTGCTCACGGCTGTGCTGGCGCTGCTCTCGCTCGACCGCTATGTCGGCACCAACTTCTTCACGAACGACTTCGGCGGCAACCCGATGATGTACGTGAACCTGATCTGGATCTGGGGCCATCCCGAGGTCTACATCCTGATCCTTCCCGTCTTCGGTATCTTCTCGGAGGTGGTGTCGACCTTTTCCGGCAAGCGACTCTTCGGCTATACGTCGATGGTCTATGCCACGGTCGTGATCACCGTTCTCTCCTACCTCGTCTGGCTGCATCACTTCTTCACGATGGGCTCCGGCGCCAGCGTCAACTCGTTCTTCGGCATCACGACGATGATCATCTCGATCCCGACGGGCGCGAAGATGTTCAACTGGCTGTTCACGATGTATCGCGGCCGCATCCGCTTCGAGCTGCCGATGATGTGGACGATGGCCTTCATGCTGACCTTCGTCATCGGCGGCATGACCGGCGTGCTGCTCGCCGTGCCGCCGGCCGACTTCGTGCTGCACAACTCGCTGTTCCTCGTCGCCCACTTCCACAATGTCATCATCGGCGGCGTGCTGTTCGGCCTCTTCGCCGGCATCAACTACTGGTTCCCGAAGGCGTTCGGCTTCACGCTCGACAAGTTCTGGGGCAAGCTGTCGTTCTGGTTCTGGGTCGTCGGCTTCTACTTCGCCTTCATGCCGCTCTATGTGCTCGGCCTGATGGGCGTCACGCGGCGGCTTCGCGTCTTCGAGGATCCCTCACTGCAGATCTGGTTCGTGATCGCGGCCTTCGGCGCCGCCCTGATCGCGCTCGGCATCCTGTTCTTCATTGTCCAGATCGCCGTCAGCATCAAGAACCGCGCCCGCCTCGTCGACGTCACCGGCGATCCCTGGAACGGCCGCACGCTCGAATGGGCGACGTCCTCGCCGCCGCCGGACTACAACTTCGCGTTCACGCCGGTCGTGCATGACAACGACGCCTGGTGGGACATGAAGAACCGCGGCTATGAGCGCCCGCTCGGCGGGTTCAAGCCGATCCTGATGCCGCGCAATACCGGCGCCGGCATCATGCTCGCCGGGCTCAGCATCGCGCTCGCCTTCGGTCTCATCTGGTACATCTGGTGGCTGGCCGCCGTGAGCTTCGTCGGCCTCCTGGCGGTGGCGATCGGCCATACCTTCAACTATGCCCGCGACTTCCGGATTCCGGCCGAGACGATCCTCGCAACCGAGACGACGCGGACCCGCCTCCTCGCCGGCAAGGTGACGACATGAGCAATCCAAGCCTGACCACCGCGAGCGGCGCGCCGATCTTCCATCTCGCCGACGAGCACGAGCATGCCGAAGGCGGCAGCACCATGCTCGGCTTCTGGATCTACCTGATGAGCGACTGCCTCATCTTCGCGATCCTCTTCGCCACCTTCGGCGTGCTCGGCGGCAGCTATGCTGCCGGCCCCGGCCCGAAGGACCTCTTCGACCTGCCGCTGGTCGCGCTCAACACCGCGATGCTTCTGTTCTCCTCGATCACCTATGGCTTCGCCATGCTGGCGATGCAGCGGGGCAACGCGCGGCAGGTCCAGGCCTGGCTCGCCGTTACGGGCCTCTTCGGCCTCGCCTTCCTGTCGATCGAGCTCTACGAGTTCAGCCACATGATCATGGAGGGCGCGACACCGCAGCGCAGCGCCTTCCTGTCGTCCTTCTTCACTCTGGTCGGCACGCATGGACTGCACGTCACCTTCGGCCTGATCTGGCTGGTGACGCTGATGGTGCAGGTCGGGCGGCGCGGCCTCATTCCCGCCAACCAGCGCCGGCTGACCTGCCTCAGCATGTTCTGGCACTTCCTCGACGTCATCTGGATCGGCGTCTTCACCTTCGTCTATCTGATGGGAATGCTGCGATGAGCTCGACTGCACACCCCGCCGCCGCCCACCCCGCCCATGATCACGGCCACGATGGCGGCCATGACGGCGCCGCGCATCCGCATGGCAGCCTCAAGAGCTACACGATCGGCTTCGTGCTCTCGGTCATCCTGACGGCGATCCCGTTCTGGCTGGTCATGAGCGGCACGCTGCCGACGCAGCTGACCGCGATGGCGATCATCGCCTTCGCGGTGGTGCAGATCGTCGTGCACATGGTGTTCTTCCTGCACATGACGGTGAAGACCGAAGGCGGCTGGTCGATGATGGCGCTCATCTTCACGCTGATCCTCGTCGTGATCGCGCTCAGCGGCTCGCTGTGGGTCATGTATCACCTCAACAGCAACATGATGCCCGGCCACGACATGAGCCAGATGCCGTGAGGCGGTGACCGTGACGAAGACGGACGGCACGCCGCCTGAGCGATCGCGGCGCGGCATCACGGCGCTGATCGTCGCTGGCTGCTGCGCCGTGCTGCTGCTCGCCGGCCTCGGCGTCTGGCAATTGCAGCGCCGCGCCTGGAAGCTGGAACTCATCCAGCAGGTCGAGACGCGGGCCGACGCAGCGCCGGTCGCAGCGCCGGGACCCGACGAATGGCCGGCGCTGACGGCAGCGAACGACGCCTATCGCCGGGTCGTCGTCTCGGGCCGCTTCCTCAACGATCGCGAAACCCTCGTCCAGGCCGTCACCGAGCGCGGCGCCGGCTTCTGGGTGCTGACGCCGATGGCGACCGACTGGGGCTTCACCGTCCTGGTCAATCGCGGCTTCGTCCCGGCCGACCGGCGCGACGCCGCCAGCCGAACCGCCGGCCAGATCGAGGGTGACACGGCGCTCGCGGGCCTGCTCAGGATGCCGGAACCGGGGGGTGCATTTCTCCGCGCCAACGATCCCGCCGCCGATCGCTGGTATTCGCGAGATGTCGCGGCCATCGCGCAAGCAAGGGGTCTTACAGCCGTTGCGCCCTATTTCGTCGATGCCGACGCGACCGAGAACGAAGGCGGGCTGCCGATCGGCGGGCTCACCGTCATCCGCTTTCCCAACAACCACCTCGTCTATGCGCTGACCTGGTTCGCCATGGCGGCGCTGCTCGCCGGCGGCCTCGTCCATGTCATCAGGGCCGAACGGCGACGGTCGCATCCGGCCGCGCCGACCGAAACCAGCCCGGCCTCGCTCAACCGGTAAAGACGGTGGCGAGATCGACCGGCGCCAGGGGCCGCTCGAGCAGCACGAGTTCGGATTCGATCTCGTCGATATGCTGCGCCATCGCGGCTGCGAAACCGTCGGCATCGCGGCGCTCGAGCAGATAGACCAGATGCTGGTGGCTGACATGCGAGCAGAGCTCGGCATTCGGCCGCTCATAGATCGCCGTGATCAGGGCCGAGCGCGACAGCAATTCCTCGACATAGCCGGTGAGCACGCTGTTGCCGGCGAGCCGTGCGATCAAGAGGTGGAAGTCGTGGCTGGTCTTCAGTTCGGTCCGACGATCGCCCCGCTGCTCGGCGCGTTGCTCACGCAGGATATGCGCCTTCAGCTGCTTGAGCGCGCGATCGTCGAGCGCTTCGACGACCTGCCGCGCCAGCGATACCTCGATCAGCCGCCGCGCGGCGAAAACCTCGCGGGCATCGCGGATCGAGGGCTGGGCGACGAAGGCGCCGCGATTGCGTTCGAGGGTCACGACACGGTCGCGCGCGAGATGCTGGAACACCGTGCGGATGCGGGCGCGGGTGACGCGGAAGATTTCGGCGAGCTGCTCCTCGGCGAGCTTGGTGCCGGGCGGCAGGCGGCGCTCGGCGATCGCGAGATGGATCGCGTCATAGACCCGCGTCTCGTCGTCCGGCTTCGTCCGGCGCGCCTTTCCGATCGCCGGCGGCGAGGCTGCCGGCTCTGCTTCGATGGGTTCGGCGCGCGAAGGGGGCATGGACCTAGACTGCGAGATCGGGACGGCCGTGAATGAATTCGGCGATTCGCCCGGGGGTGGTAAGCCAGCAATCATGCCGCCGCGCGGCGATATGGTCGAGGGCCCGCGACAGTGCCCTGAGGCGAAAGGGCTGGCCGGAAATGAAGGAATGCACGACCACAGCCATCACCAGCGGCTGATCGCTGCTCGACGAGAGCATCTCGTCGAACTGGTCGATGATCATGCGCTCGAAATCGGTTGCGCTCGCCTGACGGCCGATCACCGTGCTGCTGTCGTTGAGCTCCAGCGCATAGGGGATATGCAGCAGCGGGCCGCGGGCTGTCGCGAGCCAGACCGGCTGGTCGTCCATGCCGAGATCGAGCACATAGCGATAGCCGGTCTCGACGAGCGATTCCGGCGTCGTCTCGGTGTGGGCGAGCCAGGGGCTCGACCAGCCGGCGGGCGGCGCGCCCTCGACGGCCGCGATGCGCGCGGCAACGGCGGCGAGATAGGCGCGCTCGTCCTCTGCCGTGCGGCCGGCGAGCGTGTCGGAATTGGTGAGGCCATGGCCGACGATCTCCGCGCCCGCAGCGCGGGCATGGTCCATCAGCGACGGAGCGTGATCATAGACCTCGGTGTTGAGCAGGATGGCGAGCGGGATGTCGTGCGCGGCAAAGCGGTCGATGAGGCGGAAGCCGCCGACGCGGTTGCCATAGTCGCGCCAGGAGGTGTTGGCGAAATCCGGCTTGCTGGCGCCGGGGAACAGATCCTCGGTGAGGCCCTCGCCGAAGACATATTCCTCGATGCCGAGCGCGAAATAGACCGCGAGGCGGGCGCCGTTCGGCCAGGCATAATCGGGCCGGCGCGTGATCGGCGCGTAGGCGTAGCGGGTCTGGCTGGTGAGCATGGCGATCAGTTCCGGGAGGGATCGAGGCGGCGGTTGAAGCCGATATCGCGGGCATGCGCCTTCAGCACCATGGCGCGATAGGCCGGGGCCCAGTCGGCGGCTTCGCGCTCGGCGATGGCAAGCGCCGCGCGCTTTTCGGCGAAGATCGTGCGCGCCTCGGCCCGCAGCGCCTTTTCGTCGACTGTGGTGACGCGCTCGCCGTCATAGACGACGGCACCGGCGACCATGGTCAGGCGGACCGAGGATCCGTTCTCGCAATGGACGAGCTGGCGGCCGATATCGTTGAGCGGCGTAAAGGCGAGCGTATCGAGGTCGAGGATCGTCAGGTCGGCCAGGCGACCGGGCGCGATGGTGCCGAGCGTCTCCGCCGCGCCCATGGCGCGGGCGCCGCCGCGGATCAGGCAGTCGAGCACCTCATGTGCCTTCGGCCATACCGCGTAATCCGGATCGGTGAGCGTATGCAGCAGCGCCGCCGTCTTGGCGACCGCCCACATGTTGACCGCATCGTCGGCGATCGCCTCGTCGGTGCCGAGGCAGATCGGAATGCCGCGTTCCCTGAGGGCGCGGAACGGCATGATGCCGCTGCCGAGGCGAAGGTTGGAGATCGGATTATGCGCGACGACCGTCCCCGCATCGGCGATGAGGTCCATGTCGGCCTCGTCGATCCAGATGCCGTGGATGAGGTTCATCCGCTCCGACAGGAAGCCGAGATCGGCGGTGTAGCGCACCAGTGAGCGGCCGCCGAGTTTCTCGGTTCCGAGGACGCGCTGGACCTTGGTTTCGAGCATATGGGCGTAGAAAGGCAGGTCGTGCCGGCGCGAGAGGTCGTCGAGCGCCGCGAAGTAATCGAGCGAGACGCGCTGCGGCGCCGAGCAGGAGACCGCCGCCTTGATCCGGCCGCCGGCACGGCCATGCCAGGTCGCGATCATCCGCTCATAGGCGGCGAGCAGCGCCTCGGCGCCGAATTCCGGCGGCGCGGCGAGGCGGGCCTTCTGCGCCGGGGTGACCAGATCGTCGATGAAGGGCAGCTTGCCGAGCTCGGGCATATCCGACTGGTCGAGCGCGAGCCGAGCGCGGATGCCGACATCCTCATAGGCCTGGAACACCGCGTCGACGATCTCGGGCGTCGGATGCGGGACGAAGAAGGCATCGTCCTGGACCGCCGTGACGCCGCTCCTCAGCATTTCGAGCGCCGCCAGCATGGTCCGCACATAGGCCTCGCGCGGCGTCGGCAGCAGCGCCGCCAGCGACGGGCTCTCATAGAGCATGAAGACTTCGAGCGGCAGGCTGTCGAGCATGCCCTTCATGTGGTTGACGGGCGAATGGAAATGGGCGTTGACGAGGCCGGGCATGACCAGCCGGCCGCCGGCCGCGATGACGGTCTCGCCGGGAAGAGGGTCGAGCCTTTGCTCGACCGCGGCGATGCGGTCGCCGACGACGCGGATATCAGCGCGGCGCATCGAGACGCCGCCCTCGATCACGTCGAGAACCGCGCCGCCTTCGATCAAGATGCTCATGCGTGGTTCTCCAACGCAGCCGGTTCCGAAAAGCCGGCAAAGGGACCCGTGAAGACCTTAGCCAGCGGGCTCGCGTAGCTCGACCGCTTCGAGGTCGCGAGGCCGCAGCGCACCAACCCCTCCGCCATGGTGACGGCGACGGCGACGCCGTCGATCACGGGAACGCCGAGTTCCGCCGACAGCGCCGATGCGAGATGGCCGATGCCGGCGCAGCCGAGCACGATCGCCTCGGCGCCGTCCTGTTCGACGGCGAGCCGCGCCTGCACCGCGAGGGCATCTGCCACTGCCGCTTCCTCGTCGGCGCCGAAGAGAACCGGCACGTCGATGGCACGGATCGGCAGCGAGCGGCCAGCGGCATCGAGACCCAGACTGCGCACGACGCGATGGGCGTGGATTCGGGTGCGGGCCGGCAGCGTGACGATCGAGAAGGTCTCGGCCAGAAGCGCCGCCGCGAACAGCGCCGCTTCCGTCATGCCGACAACCGGGCCGCGCGCGATCTCGCGCGCCGCCGCAATGCCGGTGTCGCCGAAGCAGGCGATGACATAGCCGTCGATACCCTCGGCCTCGCCGCGCCGAACGGCCTCGACGACGCCGAGGGTCGCCACCGCGTCGTCGAGATGACACTCGACCGAGGGCACGCCGAAGGCCGGGGCGACGGTGGTGACCATCGTGCCGGCGGCTGCAACGGCCGCACCGGCCTGCTGGTCGGCGGCGCTGAAGGCTGCCGTCGTATTGGGATTGATGATCCGGATCTGCATCGAAGGCATCGCCTCCCGCTTCTTCTTGGTCTCGGGAACGCCCGCTCCCGCCGCGATCGCAGGGGAGCGGGCGGCAGGGGTCAGGCGTTCTTGAACTTCGCCACGGCGCCTTCGTAGTGCTCCATGCTCTTGAACCAGCCGGGATCCCAGAACAGGTCCTTGGCGAATTTGGTCCCGAGCTTGGCCTTGGCGCCCTCGATCGCGGCGATGTCGGTCTCTTTCCAGCCATGCGCCTTCGCATAGGCGATGCCGAGATCGGGCCGCGCGGTGACATAGCCTTCGAAGGCCGATTTTTCGGCGCTGTACTGGGCGCCCATCAGGAAGTCGATCAGCGCATGTGCCTTGTCGGAGGCGCCGCGATCCATGACCTGGGCCGGGATCATGACGTTCTGGGCCCATTTGTCGTAGCCCTCGACCGTGTAGGCATAGGCGACGTCGAGGCCCTTGCCCTTGGCCTCGATCGCGGCTGGCTCCCAGCAGCTCTGCGCCAGCACTTCGCGATTGGCGAGCAGCTGAACCTGCTCGTCATAGGACTTGTAGAGGGTGCGGAACTGGCCGGCCTTCTTGCGCTCGATCAGATAGGCGGCGACGGAATCGGCCTCGCTGGCCGACATGTCCGCGATGTCCTTGATCGAAACGATCTTGTGATAGTCGAGATAGATGGCGCAGCAGAGGATGGCGTAGATGCCGTTGTCGAGCGCGACCTTCCCCTTGGTCCGCTCGTCGTCATAGAGGATCTTCCACGACACCTCCTGCGGCGCGTCGGGCTCGCCGAGTTCCTTGTAGAAATAGGCGAAGCTGTCGGCGTTGATCATGAACGGGATCGACCACGCCTCGCCCGGCGCCTTGAGCGGCGTCGCCTTCTGCAGCGCGGCGTCCATGCCGGACCAGTTGGTGAGCTTGGCGGTGTCGATCGGCGCCAGCAGGCCCTGGTCGGCCAGAGCCTCATAGGTTCCGGAGAGGCTGGTGACGAGGTCGTAGCGCTCGCCGGCATCGTTGGCCATCATCTCGTGCAGGAAGATGCCGACGTCGTCGCCGATCGGCGTCCACTCGACGGTGAGGCCGGTCTTGGCGGTGAACTCGTCCCAGCTCTTCGGCGGGCCGTTGGAGACGCCAAGGACGCGCACGACATTGTCCGAGCCATCGGCGGCCATCGCCCTGCCGATCGAGCGCGGCGCGAGCGTGAAGCCGGCCGCGGCCGCGCTCATCGCGAGGCCGGCATTCTTCATGAAGTCGCGGCGGTTGAAGCCGCGCTTCGGCATCCAGAGTTTCGACATCGATCCCACTCCTTTGAGGTTCAGGCGGCCCCCCCGGCCGCGACTTGGATGGCGCTCAGGCATCGGTGCCGAGGGGGCCGATCACGGCCGCCTCGGATCGCCAGACCAAGCTGACGAGGTTGTCGGCCGGGGCTTCGGCCATGGTCGCGACGACGGGGCCGAGCGCTGTATCGACGGTCACCTCGACCTCGGTGCCCTTGTAGATCGCGGCCGTGACCCGTCCGGCGAGAAGACCCTGCCCGACCGAGGGCTCGAGGCGGATCGCGCGCGGATGCAGCGCGAGAAAGCCGCGTGCGCCGATATGCGGCGCGGCGAGGCCGCACCAGCGGCCGGTGAAGCGATGGCTGCCAACGGCGAGGACGACCGCATCGCCGGCAATCTCGATTACTTCGCCGGCAAATATCGTGCGGTGACCCATGAAATCGGCGACGAACCGTGTGGCCGGGCTCTCGAACACGTCGCGCGGGCTGCCGATCTGCTCGATCCTGCCGCGATTCATCACGACGATCCGATCGCTCATGGTCAGCGCCTCTTCCTGGCTGTGCGTTACCTGGATGAAGGTCGTGCCGAGGGTGCGCTGCAGGGCGCGGACCTCGACCTGCATGTCGCGGCGGAGCTTCTCGTCGAGCGCGCCCATCGGTTCGTCGAGCAGGAGGATGCGCGGTGCGGTGACGAAGGCGCGGGCGAAGGCGACGCGTTGCTTCTCGCCGCCCGAGAGCTGGCTGATCCGCCGCCCGGCCTTGTCCGGCAGGCGGACGAGGGCGAGCGACCGCTCGGCGCGCTGCCGCCGCTCGGCCGCAGCGACCTTGCGCAGCTTCAGGCCGTATTCGACATTCTCGCCGACGCTCATATGCGGAAACAGCGCGTAGTGCTGGAACACCGTAGCGACCGGCCGGTGGTTCGCCGGCAGGCCGCGCATGTCGACGCCACCGATCGAAAGTTCCGCTGCCGCCGAGGCTTCCTCGAAGCCGCCGATGAGGCGCAGCAGCGTCGTCTTGCCGGAGCCGGATGGCCCGAGAATGGTCAGGAATTCGCCGTCCGCCACGGTGAGCGAGACATGGTCGAGGGCGAGCGTACCGCCGAAGCGGTGGACGAGGTCGCGAATGGCGAGCGCCGGCTGGGTCATGGGGTCTCCTTGCCGCGGGCGGCGCGCGACAGCAGCAATACGGCGGCGACCGAGAGGGCGACGCTGACGGCTGCGACCAGGGTGTTGAGGCCGTAGATCAGCGGAATATGCGAGCTCTGGCCGGCAGCCTCGGCGAAGACGAAGAGCGGCAGCGTCATCGCTCCGCCGCGGATGAAGATCGAGCGCGGCAGTTCGGTCATCGACAAGAGGAAGCCGAACATCGCGGCCGAGACGATGCCCGGCATCAGCAGCGGCGCCTCGATATCGACGAAGGCGCGCCAGCGCGAGGCGCCGAGATCCGCGGCGGCCTCCACCAGCGTGCGGTCGAAGCGCAGCGTCACCACCAGCATCGACAGCAGCGCGAACGGAAAGGCCCAGATGAAATGCGTCAGGATCAGCGACCAGATGCCGGGCCGGATGCCGAGCAGGCCGCGATAGGCAATGAATTCCTGCACGCCGAGCACGATGCCCGGGATGACCAGCGGCAGCAGGAACACGGCAAGGAGCCGGCCCTTCGAACGCCCGAGACGCGGCACGAGCCGGCCGACCAGCGTCGCCCCGGCCGCGGAGAGGAGCGCGACGACCAGCGCGATCATCACCGAGAGGCCGAGCGGCGCCAGCCAGCGGCGATCCTCGAACAATTGCTGATACCAGGCGAGCGTGAAGCCGCCCGGCGTTCCGCTGAGCGGATCGGCACTCACCGAGAGCACGCCGAGCAGGGCAACCGGCAGCGCGATCAGCAGCGTCACGCCGAGGCCGGCCGCGACCGCGAGCGCAGTGACAGAGCGCACCAGTCGCTGCTCGTGGAGGGCGGCGCGATGGGCGCGGTCGAGCCGGGGCACGGCCAGGTCGCTGGTGGCGTCGCTCGCAATCCCCTCGCGCGCCGTCATGCTGCACTCCCGCGCCGCGCGAGGCGGCCGATCGCCAGCGGCGCCAGCGCCACCAAGGCGCCGAGCACCAACACGAAGGCCGAGAAGGCCGAGGCGCCGGCATAGTTCATCGTCGTCGACAGCGAGGTGACGCTGTCGGCGAGATATTCCTTCTTGCCGCCGCCGAGCAGATTGGTGGTGACGTTGTCGCCGAGGATGGGCACGAAGGTGAAGATGACGCCGGCGATGATGCCGGGGAGTGCCAGCGGCAGCATCACGGTGCGCAGCACCGCCGTCGGCGCAGCGCCGAGATCGCGGGCCGCGGCGACGAGGTCGCCATCGACGAGCACGACGGCCAGGAAGACCGGCCAGACCATATTGGGAAAGTAGCTGCCGACCAGCCCGAAGCCGACCGCGAAATCGGAGAACAGCAGCCAGTCGAGCGGGGCATCGACGAGGCCGAGCTTCAAGAGAGCGGTGTTGATGGCGCCGCTGTTGCCGAGAACGGCGCGCCAGACCAGCGTGCGCGCAGAAGGGTCGAGGAAGAACGGAACCGTCAGCGCCATCCAGACCAGTTGGTCGAGCCAGCGCGGCTTCCGCGCCTTGGCCATCCAGATGGCGAATGGAATGCCGACCAGCGCACAGATCGCGGTGACCGCCGCCGCCATCGAAACGGTCCGCACCAGCACTTCCCAGCGGCCGGACTGGATGATGTCGGCATAGGCGTCGAGCGAGAAGGTCCAGTCGATCTGGACGCCGCGCATCTTTACCAGCGAGAAGACGAAGATCCCGGCCATCGGCACCAGCACGATCGCGATCCAGACGACCGTGAACAGCACGAAGGGGCCCCATTCGCCGAGGCGGGCGAGAAGGGGGGCAAGGACGCGACGAAGACTGGCGAGGGATGCGGCCATGAGCTGCTCTCGTTGGAACGCAGACTCTAGAGCATGACGCATGCCAACCCATAATTCCTTCTTTCTTTCATGTGCTTACGATATACCGCTTCCGAGATTGTCGACAATCTAACGATGATTGGCGACAAATTATGAGCAGGCTGCGCAGCCGATTGCCGTCTTTTTCCGCAGCCGCGAGAGCCCGGCGCCGGCTAGCATGGCGGCGCCTGCATGGTGGACGGCAGGGGAAGGAGACAAGGATGGCGCGTGCGGACACGTTGGCGATGATCGAGCGCTTCATCTCCTTTCCGACGGTGAGCCGCGACAGCAACCTGCCGCTGATCGCCTTTGCGGCGGAGACGCTGCGGCAGGCGGGCGCGACGATCTCGCTGACGCATGACGCGACGCGGCAGAAGGCGAACCTTCTCGCCTGCCTCGGGCCGCGCGACCGGCCCGGCATCATCCTTTCCGGCCATTCGGATGTGGTCCCGGTCGAGGACCAGGTCTGGACCGGCGATCCCTTCCGCCTCGCCCGGCGCGACGGGCGCCTCTATGGCCGCGGCGTCTGCGACATGAAGGGCTTTCTCGCGATCGCAACGGCGATGGCACCGCGGCTCGCCAGCGCCCGGCCCGATGTGCCGGTGATCCTCGCGATGTCCTATGACGAGGAGGTCGGTTGTCTCGGCGTCGGTGATCTCCTTGCGGATATCGGCCGCAGCCTGGCGTCGCCACGCGGCGCGATCGTCGGCGAGCCCTCTGAAATGCGCGTCGTCGCTGCGCACAAGGGCAAGATCGGCTGCCATGTCGACGTGCGCGGCCGCGCCGCCCATTCCTCGCTGTCGCAGCTCGGCGTCAATGCCGTCGAAGCGGCGGCCGAGGCGATCGGCTTCCTCACCACGCTCAAGCGGCAGTTCCGCGACGCCGGGCCGCATGATCCGGCCTTCAGCGATCCGGATCACACGACCATCGAGGCCTGCATGATCGAGGGCGGAACGGCGGTGAATGTCATCCCGAGCCGCTGCGGCTTCGACTTCGACGTGCGCAGCGTGCCCGGCAGCGATCCGGGCGCCGTCGTCGCCGCGCTTGAAGCGCATGTGCGGACCGTGATCGAACCGGCGCTGCAGGCAGTCGATCCAGAAACCGGCTTCACCTTCACGCGGATCCCCGGCTGCGCCGCCTTCCGCCAGGATGCCGATGCGCCGTTCGCGCGGATGGTACGCAGCGTCCTGCCGCCGCATCCGGTCGGTGCCGTGCCGTTCGGCACCGAGGCCGGACATTTTCGCGAAGCGGGGATCGCGACCCTCATCTGCGGCCCCGGCGCGATCGCCGAAGCACACCAGCCCGACGAATTCCTCGCCATCGATCAGGTGACGGCCTGCGAGGAGTTCCTCGAGGCGCTCTGGGCCGCCGCCTGAGAGCCTCCCCGCGGTGGTCGTTCGCCCGGGCACACGCTATCTCATAGGGAGCCGCCGCAGCGCATGAACCGATCGAGGCGGGAGACGTTGAGCTGCCATGAAAACGACCGCCGCCAGCCTCGCCCTTGCCGCAGCGACAACCCTCGTCGCCGTCATGCCCGCCCTCGGCCAGACAGCGTCGGCCCCGGCCTCGATCAATGCCGGCGGCCGCGCGCCGAACCCGGACAAGCCTTTCACCGCCAAGGCCGTCGCCGAATTCGACACGCCCTGGGCGCTCGCCTTCCTGCCTGACGGGAGGATGCTGGTCACCGAAAAGCCGGGACACCTGTTTCTCGTGACACAGGACGGACGCAAGACACCGGTCGACGGCGTCCCGGCCGTGCTCGCCGAAGGTCAGAACGGTCTACTCGACATCGCGCCGGCACCCGGCTTTCGCAGCAGCCGGCTCGTCTACCTGACCTATGTCGAACCCGGCGCCGGCGGCGGCGCGCTGGTTCTCGCCCGGGCCAAGCTCGTGATCGCCGGGACGCGCTGCAAGCTCGACGACCGCGCCGTGCTCTGGCGCCAGACCCCTGCGGGAGGCGGCGGCCAGCCCGGCGGCATCATCGCCTTCGACCCGGCGGGCGAACATCTCTTCCTCACCGTCGGCGACCGGATGCGGCCGGCGAGCGCGCAGGACCCCGACCAGGCGCGCGGCAAGGTGCTTCGGCTGACGCTGGACGGCGCGATTCCTTCCGACAACCCGCAGGCGAGCGCCGGCGGCATTCGCGGCGAGACTTGGTCCACGGGCCACCGCAACCCTTATGGACTTGCCTTCGCGCCGGATGGCACGCTCTGGCTCGACGAGATGGGGCCGCGCGGCGGCGACGAACTCAACCGGATCGAACCCGGCCTCAACTACGGCTGGCCTCTCGTCTCCAACGGCGACAACTACAACGGCACGCCGATCCCGCGCCATGCGACGCGGCCGGATCTCGCCGCCCCAGTTCTCTATTGGACCCCGGTGATCGCGCCGGCGGGTCTCGCCTTCTACGAGGCGGGCTTGTTCCCGCAATGGCGTGGCTCGGCCTTCGTCGGCGGACTCGCCGCAACCGCTCTCGTCCGCATCGCTTTCACCGCGACGGGCGGCGCCGACGAAGCCGAGCGCTTCGACATGGGCGCCCGCATCCGGGATGTCGCTGTCGCGCCGGACGGTGCGCTCTGGCTGATCGAGGACGCCGATCCGGGCCGCCTCCTGCGCCTCACGCCGCGCTGATGACCCGCCGCTCGCTTGCGATTGTCTCGCGCGCGATCTATCTGAAGACGATGAGCGAGCGCAGCGATACGACCACCGAACGGACGGACGAGGCTCCATCCGACCTGCCAGGGCCGCTGACGCTCGACGACTATCTGTGCTTCGCCCTCTATTCGGCGAGCCATGCCTTCAGCAGGCTCTACCGACCGATGCTCGACGCGATCGGCCTGACCTATCCGCAATATCTCGCGATGATCGTGCTCTGGCAGAACGACGGCCTCACCGTCGGCGCGCTGGGCGAGCGGCTGTTCCTCGAATCGAACACACTGACGCCGATGCTGAAACGGCTGGAAGCGCTCGGTTTCATCACGCGGCGGCGCGAGGCCGGCGACGAGCGCCAGGTCCTGGTGCGCCTGACTGAGCGCGGCCGCGCGCTCCAGGCCGAGGCGGCCGGTATTCCGGCCTGCGCCTTCGAGAAGATCGGGCTCGATCGCGACCAGGCGATCGACCTCCTGACCAGCGTCGCGAGCCTGCGCGATCGTCTTCGGGCTGGCTGAGGGCCGACGCTGTCGGCCGCACCGGCGCTTCCTATATATTGGCGACACGAGCTCAAGGAGAGGCCACCATGCTGACGACGTCATTTCCGGTCACGCGGACCGACGAGGAATGGAAGCAGCTGCTGACGCCCGAGCAGTATCATGTGATGCGCCAGCACGGCACTGAATATCCCGGCAGTTGCGCGCTGCTGCACGAGAAGCGGCCGGGGACATTCTCCTGTGCCGGCTGCGGTCAGGCGCTGTTCGCCGCCAATGGCAAGTTCGAGAGCGGCACGGGATGGCCGAGCTTCAACGACCCGATCGAGGGCGCGGTGGAGACCACGGTCGATCGCAGCCATGGCATGGTGCGCACCGAAGTTCACTGCGCCCAGTGCGGCAGCCATCTCGGCCATGTCTTCGACGACGGTCCGGCGCCGACCTATCTGCGCTACTGCATCAACGGCGTCGCGATGACGTTCGATCCGGCCTGAGGGTTCCGACCATGCGCAGCGCTGCCGGGCTCCGGCAGCGCTGCGATTTCGTTGGCATTTCGCCAGTCGGGCAGGCATATCTCCACCCCTGAGACGGATTGTGTCGGGGGGACAGATCGATGACCGTGCCGCCTATTTCGCGACGCTCCGCTGCGCTTCTGGCGGCCGGCCTCGCCATCGCGACGGCCCTGGCACCGGCCGCCGGCCGCGCCCAGGATGCTGCGCCGATCAGGGTCGGCACCGTCGCCGCCACGGCGCAGCCGATCAATCCGGCCAAGGAATTCGTCGGCCGCATCGAAGCGAGGGAGCGCGTCAGCGTTCGCGCCCGTGTCACCGGCTATCTGCAGGCGGTGCAGTTCAAGGAAGGGCAGATCGTCAAGGAAGGCGACCTGCTCTACAAGATCGAGCCCGAGCCGTTCCAGGCGGCGCTGTCGCAGGCCGAAGGCAATCTCGATAAGGCGCGTGGCCAGAAGGCTTTCGCCGAGCAGCAGCTCGCCCGCGCCGACCAGCTCCTCAAGACGCAGACCGGCACGCAGGCGACCCGCGACCAGCGCCAGGCTGAGCAGCTCACCGCCAATGGCGACGTGCTGATCGCCGAGGCCAACGTCCAGACGGCCAAGATCAATCTCGGCTACACCGAGATCACCGCGCCGATCACCGGGCTGATCGGCCGCACCGCTGTCACCAGAGGCAATGTGGTCGGGCCGGACAGCGGCGTGTTGACGACGATCGTCAGCCAGGACCCGATGTTCGTGACGATCCCGATCAGCCAGCGCGAATTCCTGACGCTGAAGACCGACGACCGCACCAAGGGGGCCGGGCAGCTCACCGCGCTGATCCGCTTCTCGGACGGTACCGCCTACGACCAGCCGGGCAAGATCAACTTCGTCGACGTCTCGGTCGACCGCGCCACCGACAGCGTGCTGGTGCGCGCGGTGATCCCCAACCCGTCCGGGCTCCTGATCGACGGCCAGCTGGTCAAGGTCGCGTTGCAGCTCGAAGCACCGGTCGAGAAGATCCTGGTGCCGCAATCGGCGCTGATCGCCGACCAGAAGGGCGTCTATGTCTTTATCGTCGAGGATGGCAAGGCGGCGACGCGCCGCCTGACGCTCGGCGGAGAACTCGGGCCGAGCGCGATTGTCGATGACGGCCTCAAGGCCGGCGACCAGGTCGTGGTGCAGGGGCTCGAGACGCTGCGGCCCGGCGCGGCGGTCACCGCTTATCCGGCGGCGACGCTGCCGGGCGCAGGCTGAGCCATGATCTCCGCCCTCTTCGTCGACCGCCCGCGCTTCGCCATCGTCATCGCGCTCGTGACGGTTATCGCCGGCCTTGTCTCGCTGTTCGCGATCCCGATCGCGCAATATCCCGACATCGTCCCGCCGCAGGTCTCGGTGACGACCTTCTATCCCGGCGCCTCGGCGGCCGTGGTCGAAGCGACCATCGCCCAGCCGCTCGAAAGCCAGATCGTCGGCGTCGACAAGGCGATCTACATGAAGAGCGTCTCGGGCAATGACGGCAGCTACTCGCTGCTGGTCTCGTTCGAGCTCGGCACCAATCCCGATATCAACGCCGTCAACGTCAACAACCGCGTCCAGGTGGCGCTGTCGAAGCTGCCGCAGGATGTCCAGCGCCAGGGCGTGACGGTCAAGAAACAGTCCTCGGCGCTGCTCGGCGTCATCGCGCTCTCCTCGCCCAAGGAGACGCATGACGAGTTGTTCATCTCCAACTACGCGACGATCAACCTCGTCGATGAGATCCGCTCGACCCCCGGCGTCGGCGACGCCCGCCTGTTCGGGCCGCAGGACTATGCGATCCGCGCCTGGATGCAGACCGATCGGCTGACCGGGCTCGGCCTCACCACCGCCGACGTCATCAAGGCGATCCAGAGCCAGAACGTCCAGGCGGCGGTCGGGCGGATCGGCGCGGCACCGATTTCCAGCGACCAGCAACTGCAGCTCAACATCCAGACCAAGGGCCGCCTGTCCTCGATCGCGGATTTCGAGCGCATCATCGTGCGCACCAATCAGAACGGCTCGGTGCTCCGGCTCGGTGATGTCGCGCGGCTTGAACTCGGCGCCGCCAATCTCGATCGCTCGACCCGCCTCAACGGCTCGCCAGCGACGCTGATCGGCATCTACCAGGCGCCCGGCGCCAACGCGCTTTCCACGCTGGCCGCCGTCAAGGCCAAGCTGGACGAGGCGAAGAAGAACTTCCCCGAGGACCTCGACTGGAAGGTCACCTACGATCCGACCACATTCGTGTCGGCGACCATCACCGTCGTGGAACACACGCTCATCGAGGCCTTCGTCCTCGTCGTGCTCGTCGTGTTCCTGTTCCTCGGCAACTTCCGCGCAACGCTGATCCCGACCATCGCCGTCCCGGTCAGCCTTGTCGGCACCTTCATCGTGCTGAACGCGATCGGCTATTCGGCCAATACGGTCTCGCTGCTGGCGCTCATCCTCGCCATCGGCATCGTCGTCGACGATGCGATCGTTGTGGTCGAGGCGGTCGAAGCCAAGATGGAACTCCATCCGGAGCTTTCGCCGGCCGACGCCACCAAGGCCGCGATGGCCGAGATCACCGCGCCGATCATCGGCATCACGCTCGTGCTGCTGTCAGTCTTCGTGCCGGTCGCCTTCCTCGGCGGCATCACCGGCGAACTGTTCCGCCAGTTCGCCGTCACGGTCGCGGTCTCGATGCTGCTTTCAGCGATCAATGCGCTGACGCTGTCGCCGGCCCTTTGCGCCATCCTGTTGAGGCCGCATCACGGGCCACGCCGGGGGCCGATCGGCGCCTTGATGCGCGGCATCGATCATGTCCGCGACGCCTATGGCGCCGTGGTGGCGCGGCTCGTACGCATCTCGATCATCGGCCTCGCCATGGTCGTCGTCGCCGGCTTCGGCATCGTCACGCTCAACAAGGTGACGCCGACCGGCTTCCTGCCCGAGGAAGACCAGGGCGCCTTCTTCGTCGTGGTACAGACGCCCGACGGCGCCTCGATCGGCCGGACCGGCGCGGTAGTTTCTCAGGTCGAGGCGATCCTCAAGGACGAGTCGGCGATCGCCGACTATTCCTCGATCATCGGCCTCAACTTCGTCGACAACTATTCGCAGCCGAATGCCGCCTTCGTCATCGTCTCGCTGAAGCCGTTCGACGAGCGCACAGCCCCGTCGGATTCCGCCGCCGCCGTGATGGCGCGGCTCTCCGGCAAGCTTTCCGGCGTCACCGGCGGCCGGGCGCTGCCGCTGGCGCCGCCGCCGATCATCGGCCTCGGCAATGGCGGCGGCTTCAGCTACGTGCTGCGCGCGCTCGCCAACAACGACCCGACGGCGCTTGCCCAGGCGCTGCGCGGCCTGCTCGTCGCCGCCAATCAGGACCCGCAGCTCTCGCGCGTTTTCAGCACGTTTTCGGCCTCGAATCCGTCGATTTTCCTCGATATTGACCGCGACAAGGCGCAGATCCTCGGCGTCGAGATCAGCGACATCTTCGCCGCGCTGCAGACCTCGCTCGGCGGGTCCTATGTCAACGACGTCAACCTGTTCGGGCGCACCTGGCAGGTGCAGGCGCAGGCCGAGGCCGCCGACCGCAAGTCGATCGACGACATCAGCCGCATCAATGTCCGCAGCAAGAGCGGCGAGATGATCGCGCTCCGCAGCCTCGTCGAGACCCGTGTCGTGCTCGGGCCGCAGGCCCTCATCCGCTACAACAACAAGCTCGCCGTTACAGTCCAGGGCAGCCCGGCGCCGGGCATTTCCTCGGGCCAGGCGCTGGCGGCCATGGAGCGGGTCGCGGCCGCCTCGCTGCCCTCAGGCTATGGTGGCGAATGGACCGACATTTCGTTCCAGGAGAAGCGGGCCGAAGGCCAGATGGGCATGATCCTCGGCTTCGCGGTTCTGTTCGCCTTCCTGTTCCTCGTCGCGCTCTATGAGAGCTGGACCATTCCGGTTCCGGTGCTGCTCTCGGTGGCGATCGGCCTTCTCGGCGCCTTCCTCGCCCTCGTGGTCGGGCACCTAACGCTCGATCTCTATGGCCAGATCGGCATGATCGTGCTGATCGGCCTAGCCGCCAAGAACGGCATCCTGATCGTCGAATTCGCGAAGGAGCGGCGCGAGCACGGCATGCCACTGCTCGAGGCAGCGACGGAGGGCGCTCGGCTGCGCTTCCGGCCGGTGATGATGACGTCCTTCGCCTTCATCCTCGGCCTCGCACCGCTGGTCTTCGGCAGCGGCGCTGCGATGCTGGCGCGGCGCAACGTCTCGACCCCGGTGTTCGGCGGCATGCTCGCCGCCTCGCTCATCGGCATCTTCGCGATTCCCGCGCTCTATGTGACGTTCCAGGCGCTGCGCGAGCGGGTGAAGGGTCAGTCCAAACCCAAGGCCGAATCGGACATCGCCCCCAAGACCTGAGGCCGGCGGCAATCAGGCGATGCCGACGACGGCGCCGCGAGCCGGCGCGAAGCGATAGCCGTCTCGGCCGGCAGCCTTCGTCTCGTAGAGGGCCATATCGGCCCGGCGCATCGCGCTCTCGATCGGCTCGCTACGGTCGGTCATGGCGATGCCGAAACTCGCGGTGACGCGGTAATCCGCCGGCAGCAGCGGATAGGCCGTCATGGCGGCGAGCTCGCGGATGGCGTCGAGATAGACCCGCGCCGCCGCGATCGAGCATTCGGGCATCAGGACGCAGAATTCCTCGCCGCCGATGCGGCCGCAGACGCCGTTGCCCTGGGTCAGTTCGCCGAGGCTGGCGCCAAAGACGCGGATGACCTCGTCGCCGGCGGCATGGCCGAAGCGGTCGTTGATCGCCTTGAAGTGGTCGAGATCGCACATGATGAGGCTCGACGGCAGGCCTCGCGCCGTCGCCGCAAGCGCAGCCGCGGCCTCTTCCAGGAAGGCGGCGCGCGTCAGCGCCCCCGAGAGCGCATCGCGCTGCAACCGCCGCGCGGTATCCGCCATGACGGCACGGCCGACGACGAAGAGCAGCGACAGCCCGAGCAGGACCGAGAGGATGCCGCCGGCGGTCTGCGAAATCTGGGCATAAAGGGTGACGAGATAGTCACGGACATCGGGGCCGCTCTTCGAAGCCGCGCCGATCAGGAAGGCCTTGCCCAGGAAGTGGACTGCGCTGACGACAAGAACGAACCCGAGCGCGATATCGGGCGCGCGTCGGCGCGGCGCGGCCAGGACGAAGTAGGCCGCGATTCCGAGGATGATCGTGAATGGCACATGGTAGCACATGCCGAAAAGCAGCGCGCGCGGCAGGTCGAACAGAACGAAGGTGTTGATCGTCGCGGCCAGAACCCCGAAGGGGATCAGCCAGGCGATCGGCCGCTGCGGCCGATAATGCCGCGAGAGGCCCGCGGTGATCAGCGACACCGCCAGCAGCAGTGACGCGTAGGACATCGTCCAGACGAGGCGCGGCCAGGGAGCATCGAAGACATAGGCCAGACCCTCCGTAGCAACGGCGGCGGCCGCAGACACGAAGCCAGCGGCACACCACCAGCCGAGACGGATTTCGCTCTTCCAGGTGAGCGCCAGAAAGGCGGCGGCAAAGCCGACGCCGATCATGAAATTCATCGCCAGGAGAAAAGCCGCACTGCCCATCAGTCCCCATCCGATCGACATCTGCCTCTACTGGCAGAAGGGTTAAGGCGCATGGCCCTGTCAAGGTGAACTGCCAGCGGCCCGGGGGCGGCCGTCGGCGCCGATGCGTCAGAGGCTGGCGAGAAAGAGGCGGATCAGCCGGACGCTCTCGGCACTGATGCCGGCGATGAGCCGCTCGCCCTTTTCGGCCGTCGCCGGCCGCGGATCGCCGAAGACGCCCGAATGGTTGAAGGTCGAAAGATCGAGCGGGACAGTGCCGAACAGTTCCGGGAAGATCGGGTATTCGGGTGCAGCCTTGTCCGTCTGCACGAGCTCAGGCGCGAGCGCCAGCATCATCGAGGTCTCGACCTCGTCGGCATGATAGAAGGTCGGCGCGGCCGGCTGGCTGTCGCAGATCGCGGTCGCGATGCGCTCCATGCCGGGATAATCGAGATACATCACCGGAAAGCCGAGCTCCGTCTTCAAGAGCCGCGCGGCGAGCGCAATCGGCTCGCGATTGCCGAAATGGCCGTTGACGATGACCAGCGCGCGGACACCCATGCGGGCGAGGCCGCGACCAAGATCCACCAGCACGGCGCGCAGCGTATCGGGCGAAAGCGACAGCGTGCCGACGAAGCCCTCATTGTTCCAGGCATCGCCATAGGCGATGGGCGGCAAGAGCAGCGCATCGAGCGCCTCGGCGATCCGCCGCGCGACGCCATGGGCCATCACCGTATCGGTGGAGAGCGGCAGATGCGCGCCATGCTGTTCCTGCGCGCCGACCGCGAGCAGGGCGACGGCCCCTTTCGCGATCGCGGCCTTCGCCTCCGGCGACGTCGCGGCGTGGAGATCGAGCATGGTTCTCATTCCTTGTCCGGACGGCCACGCCGGAACGGGACGCCGAGCGCAGCGGGCGCGCCGCTTCGGCCGACGAAGCCGGCGAGCACGATGATCGTCAATACATAAGGAAGCATCAGCAGAAACTGGAACGGCACGCCGGTCGGCAGGATCTGCGCCCGGAGCTGCAGCGCATCCGCTGCGCCGAAGAGGAGCGCGGCGAGCAGCACGCCGAAGGGATGGCGGCGGCCGAGGATGAGGATGGCGAGCGCGATGTAGCCGCGCCCAGCCGTCATGCCGTCGATGAACACACCGGTCGCCGACAGCGACAGGAATGCGCCGCCGAGCCCTGCGAGCCCGCCCGAGATGGCGATGGCGCGGAAGCGAATGCGCTCGACATCGAGGCCGAGCGTCTCGGCTGCGGCCGGATGCTCGCCGACGGCGCGGATATCGAGGCCGAAGCGGGTCTTCGCCATCAGGAACCAGGCGACGAGCACCAAAGCGAGCGCAACATAGGCGAGCGCGTCCTGGCGGAAGAGCAGCGGGCCGATCACCGGGATATCGCCGAGCGCGCCGAGATCGAGCGGCACGAACGCATCGACGCGCGGGCGATCCGTGCCGGTGCCGAAGGCGAGGCGATAGAAGAATGAGGTCACCCCGACGGCCAAGAGGTTGATCGCGATGCCGACGACGACCTGGTTGGCGCCGAGCGTGATCGTGTAAAATCCGAGGACGAGGCCTGTGGCGATCCCGGCCGCGATGGCAGCGACAACGCCGATCGCCAGATGGCCGCTGGCATAGGCGGCGGCGAAGCCGACAAAGGCGCCGACCAGCATCATGCCTTCAAGGCCGATATTGAGCACGCCCGACCGCTCGGCGAAGACGCCGCCGAGCGCCGCCAGCATGATCGGGATGGCGAGCCGCATCGAGGCCGACAGGAACCCGGCGAAGGTCGGATCGGTGAGGAGCGCGATCACGGACGAACCCTCCGCCTGAAGATGCCGGAAAGGCGGTCCCGCAGCATCGGCAGGGCAGCACGGCCGATCAGGAACAGCACGACGAGACCCTGGATGACCGTCGTCAGCGTCGAGGGCACGCCGGCTGCGGATTCCATCGTCGAGGCGCCGATCTGAAGCGCCGCGAACAGGAAGGCGCTGGCGAGAACGCCGAACGGATTGGTCTGGCCGAGCAGGGCGACGATGATCGCGGTGTAGCCGAAGCCGGGCGAGAGGTTTTCGATCATCCGCCGCTGGACGCCGGCGACCTCCGAGAAACCGGCAAGCCCGGCCAGCGCGCCGCAGACGAGGAAGCCGAACAGGATGGTGCGGCGGACATCGATGCCGGCATTTTCAGCCGCGCGCGGATTGAAGCCAACGACGCGCAGGCGGAAGCCATCGGTGCGCCGCCACAGGAAGAGATGCGCCAGCACGGCCGCGACGAGCACGATGAGGATGCCGGCGTGAAGGCGCGTTCCCGCGAGCAGAACCGGAAGGCGGCCATCCGTGGTCAGGCGAGCCGTCTGCGCCAGTGCCCCGTTCGGGTCCTTGAGCGGACCGTGCAGCAGGAACGAGACGAGATGGATCGCGACGTAATTGAGCATGATCGTCGTGATCAGCTCGTCGGCCCGAAAGCGAAGCTTGAGGACGGCGGCAAGGCCAGACCACAGCGCTCCGGCCAGCGCCGCCGCGAGCGCCATCGCGGGCAGGAGCATGAAGGCAGGCAGCCCTGCGCCATAGACGCCGGTGGCGCCAGCAGCGACGCCGCCGAGGAACAACTGGCCCTCGGCGCCGACATTGAACACGCCGGCGCGGAAGGCGAGCGCGATACCGAGCCCGCAGAGCGCCAGCGGAACCGTGCGCACCAGCGTTTCGGCGAGGCCGTTCTGCGAGCCGAGCGCCGCCTCGAACAGCGCGCCATAGGCGGTGAGCGGGTTGACGCCCACCGCCGCGATCAGGAGTGCGCCGACAAGGAAGGCGGCGGCAACAGACGCCAGGCTGCCGATCAGGCCGGGGGGAAGACGCAGGCGCGAGACGATCGGGGACGAGGGCGTGTTCATGCCGCGCGCCCCGCCATCATCAGACCGAGCCGTTCCACGCTCACCTCGGCGCGGGCGACGACGCCGACCAGGCGGCCCTTGAACATCACGGCGACGCGGTCGGACAGCGCCAGGATCTCGTCGAGTTCGGTCGAGACCAGCAGCACGCCGGCGCCGGCGGCGCGGCGGGCGAGCAATTGGCGATGCACGAAGGCGGTGGCGCCGACATCGAGGCCACGGGCCGGCTGGACCGCGACGAGCAGGCGCGGATCGCGCGACAGCGCCCGGCCGAGCACCACCTTCTGCTGGTTGCCGCCGGAAAGCGTGCCGACGCTCTGCTCCGGCCCGCTGGCGCGGACGTCGAAGGCGGCCATCACGTCGCGGGCCAGCGCGGCGACCGCGCCACGGTCGAGCCAGCCGCCGCGGGAGAAGGGCGGCGCTCCGACACGCTCGAGCACGATGTTGTCGCGGATCGACATCGGCTCGACGAGCGCGGTGCGATGACGGTCCTCGGGAATATGCGCGAGGCCGAGTGCGATGCGGCGGGCGATGGGCGCCGCCGACACATCCTCGCCCGCCAGGTGGATCGTGCCGGCCGCGACCCGCGACAGGCCGACGACGGCCTCGGCGAGTTCCTGCTGGCCGTTGCCGTCGACGCCGGCGACGCCGACGATCTCGCCGGCACCGACCGCGAGGCTGACGCCGTCGACGCGGACGAGACCGCGCGCATCGCGGCAGACGAGATCGGATATCAGCAGGATGGGCGCCCGTGCCTCGGCGGTCGCCGGCTGTGCCGCCTCTTCGAGCCGCGGCAGCGCAACCTCGGCGCCGACCATCATCCGGGCGAGACCGCGGGCATCCGTTTCCGCCGTCACGGCGGTCGCGACGACCTTGCCCTGGCGCAGCACCGTGACCTTTTCGGTGAGCGCCATGACCTCGTTCAGCTTGTGGCTGATGAAGACGATCGCCGTGCCCTCGGCCGCGAGCGTCCGGAGGATGCGGAAGAGGCCCTCGGTCTCCTGCGGTGTCAGCACGGCCGTCGGCTCGTCGAGCACGAGGATGCGCGCGCCGCGATAGAGCGCCTTCAGGATCTCGACCCGCTGCTGGCCGGCGATCGAGAGGCTGTCGATGCGGGCCGAGGGATCGATGTCCAGGCTATAGGTCTCGGCGAGGGTCCGGACCCTCGCCGCGACGCTCTTCAGATCGGGGATGAAACGGCCGGTCGAGGCGAGGCCGAGGCAGACATTCTCGGCGACCGTCAGCGTCGGGACGAGCATGAAATGCTGGTGCACCATGCCGATGCCGAGCCGCATCGCCTCCTGCGCCGAACCGAGCCTCTCGACGCGGCCCGCGATGCGGATTTCCCCTGCCGCCGGCACGATGAGCCCGGCGAGGACCCGCATCAGCGTCGACTTGCCCGCGCCGTTCTCGCCGAGCAGCGCATGGATTTCGCCGGAGGCGACGGCGAGATCGACATCGTCATTGGCGAGGAACGTGCCAAAGGCGACGCGGATGCCGCGCATGTCGAGAAGGGGAAGAGGTTCGGTCATTGGCCGCGACCGAGGCGATGGGCCCTCGCCCCCCTTGTGGGGGAGCGATGGAGAGGGGCGAGCTGCGTCGGGCATGCAAACGACCTTCGACGGCAGAGCGTCTTCAGGGACCGCCGCCTCGCTCGCCCTCCCCCGCTGCGCGGGAGAGGGGAAGACGCTGCCCTCACTCCGCGTTCGACGTATCGAGCGGCACGGTGAAGGCGCCCGACTTGATCGCCTCGAACTTGGCCTGCACCGCCTTCAGCACCGCGGGCGGCACGCCGGCATCGAGGCCATGGAAATCGGCGAGCTTCACCGAGCCCTCGGGAATGCCATAGGACCAGTTCTGGCTCTTCCAGCTCTTGTCCTCGACCGCCTTGGCGACTGCCGTCACCAGCGGGCCGAGATCCCAGGTGACCGAGGTCAGCACGACCTTGGGCCCGAGATGGTTCTGATCGGTCATGGCGCCGAGGGCGAAGACATTCTTGGCGATCGCAGCGTCGATGACGCCGACGCCCTGTGCCGAGAGCACGTCGGCGCCCTGCTCGACCTGCGCGATGGCGGCTTCCTTGGCCTTCGGCGGATCGAACCAGGAGCCGATGAAGGTGTGCAGCACCTTGGCGTCCGGCACCATCTCCTTCGCGCCCGCCTCATAGGCATGGAGATTGGCGAGCATGTTCGGCGCCGGCATGCCGCCGACCCAGCCGATGGTCTTGGTCTTCGAAGCGCCGGCGCCGAGCATGCCCGCGAGATAGGCACCCTGGTAGTCGGGGTTCGAATAGGTGCCGAGATTGGGCGCCAGTTCCTTGGCCGTGCCGGCCATGAACACCGTGTTCGGGAAATCCTCGGCGACGTTGTGCGCCGCATCGCCGAACGAGAAGGAATGGGCGAAGACGAGGCCGTAGCCGCGCGAGGCATAGTCGCGCAGGATGCGCTCTGCATCGGCGTCGGAGACGTTTTCCGAATAGGCGACTTCGACGCCGAGCGCCTTGGCGGCGGCCTCGAGACCGTTATAGCCGACCGAATTCCAGTCATTGTCGCTGATCGGGCCCGGCAGGACCATCGCGACCTTGAGGCCTTCGGCCTCGGCAAGGCCCGCGCCGCCGAGCGCCAGCGGCAGCAGCGCCAGCGCGAGTTTGAGACCCGTGCGCATCTTCTTGAACATCGTCGTCCCCGCTCGTTCGAACCGTTTCAACACTGGTCTAGTCGAAGCGTGCATTTTCGCCAGCCCGAATTGCGTGCGCCGCACCACGAAATGTGCACATCAAATCGACTTTCGTGTGCGCACTACCAGACGATGGGATGCGTATCACCCGTCGCAACGTTGACGAAGCCCTCCGGCGCCAGTGGCGAGGGCGCGACGAGCACCCAGCGCCAGGGCGCGCAGGTGAGCGTCGCGAAGGAGAGACGCTCGGGAAAGCCCGGCCACCAGCGCGGCGAGAAGGTCGGCTCGTACATCCAGTCGATGCCCGCGCCCGCTGCATAGAGCGCCTGCATCTCGGCATCGAGCTCTGCGGCAGGCCGCGCCGTCATCAGGCCGCCGACCTCGTAGAACACCCGCGCAATCACCTTGCCGCTGGAAACCAGCACCCAGCCGCCCTGCTGTTCGGCGAGCGCATTGGCAACCAGCGCCATCGCCGCGTCGGAAGAGCCGGTGACCCAGATATTGTGCTTGTCATGGCCGAGCGTCGCGCCGAGCGCCGTATCGGGCGTGCGCGGGCCGGTGCCGAGCCAGAACATCTTCGACACCTTCGCCTCGCCAGAAAAGCGGTCGACGATGGCGAATTTGGTGACGTTGCGGCTCGCGTCGCGCTGCACGGCGCCATCCTCGACCGGCAGTTCCATGGTGATGAAGTCGTCATGCCAATGGAACGGCCTGAGCAGCGCCGCCTTGGCGGTCGTCGCACCCGGCGTCGGCGCCGCGATCCTGAAATCAGCCGCCGTCACCGTGCGGCCGAGATTGACGGTGCGCGTCGCCCATTCGGGCCAGTCGATCTTCGGCAGCGGACCCTCATACTGCCCGGCATCGGCCGCAAGGCGTCCATCGGCGAAGACCTTGGCGATGCGGAGCGTCGCGACATCATCAAGTAGAACGACATCGGCGAAGCGGCCCGGCGCGATCGAACCGACCCAGGGCGTCAACCGCATGTGGCGGGCCGGATTGATCGTGACGCACTGGATCGCGATCTCGGGCGGAAGGCCGCTTTCGATGGCGGTGCGGACATTGTGGTCGGTGGCGCCGATCTTCAGCGTATCCGAGGCGCTGCGATCGTCGGTGACGAAGGCGACCTGCGACCAGTCGGAAAGGCCCTTGGCGATGAGGCCCTTGATGACGTCGCCAAGCGAATGCAGGCGCAGTTCGACGAAGAGGCCGTGCGTCAGCTTGTCCCAAACCTCCTCGACGAACCAGCCTTCGTGGTCGGAGGCCATGCCGGCGGCGGCGAAGGCGTTGATCGTGGCGAGATCGCGGAGACCGGCGGCATGGCCCTCGACGACGCCGCGCTTCTCGAAGGTGGCGCGGATCATGCCCCAGAGCCGGTCATAGGACGGATTTTCCGGGTTCCAGACCGAGGGCCAGTCCATGACCTCGTCGAGCCCGGCGACCATCAGGCTGTCGGCCATGAACTGCTTCTGGTCGTCATAGCCGAACCAGCCGCCGCCCCATTCATAGGCGGTGGGCGGCACGGCGGAGCCGGGCAGCGGGAAGATCTTCATCGGCGAGCCGCGCCGGCGTGCCTCGAGCCAGAATTCGAGATTGCGGCCGCCATTCACGTTGGAGAATTCGTGGCTCGCCTCGCAGACCCAGGTGACCCCGTGCGGCATGACAAGCGCCGCCTCGTGTTCCGGCGTCAGATGCGAGCTCTCGATATGCTTGTGCGCCTCGCCGAAGCCGGGGACGGCGGCGAGATCCGGCTCATGCAGCCGCTCGGCGGCCTCTCCGGTCCAAGAGCCGGCCGGGCCGACATAGGCGATGCGCCGGCCCTTGATGACGATCTCCTGATCGGGAAGCCAGGTCCGCGAATGCACGTCGAGCAAGCGCCCGACCCGGAGCACGCGGTCGGCCGGGCGCTTGCCGAGCGCGGTCAGCGTCAGGTCCTGGCGGATGGCGATCTCCTGCTCGGCCTCGATGAGGAGATCGTCGGGAAGCGGCGCAGCGGCATCGACCATGGGAACCTCGGCATTGGGGGTCCGGCAGAGGTAGAAGCGGGCGCGGCGGCTGTAAAGCGCCGCCCCGGGGTCCATGCGTGCCTCGCGGTGCACAGTCCGTTCGCAGCCCGGCCAGTATTCCCCAAGGCGCGGGCGGCCTATGGTCGAGACTTCCGAAACAGATCAGGGGCGGTGCCACGCCATGCTCGTCGACGGCAAATGGTCCGCCAACTGGGACCCGGTTCAGGCCAAGGATGCCAAGGGCGGTTTCGTCCGCCAGATCTCATCTTTCCGCAACTTCGTCACGCCGGACGGTGGCGCCGGCCCGACCGGCAGCGGCGGCTTCAAGGCCGAGGCGGGCCGCTACCATCTCTATGTCGCGCTGATCTGTCCCTGGGCGTCGCGAACGCTGATCGCCCGCGCGGTGAAGCGGCTCGAAAACGTGATCGCCATCACCGTCGTCGAGCCCGCTTTGACCGAGGAAGGCTGGCGCTTCGGCGACGATGCCGATTGCCGGCCCGATCCGGTGGGCGGCGCGCGCTACATGCATGAAATCTACACCAAGGCGGACCCGCATTTCACCGGCCGCGCCACGGTGCCCGTGCTCTACGACATCCAGCGGGACACGATCGTCAACAACGAATCGGCCGATATCGTCCGCATGCTGAATTCAGGATTCGGCAGCCTCGCCGAAGACAGCGTCGATCTCTATCCCGAGGCGCTCAGGCCCGAGATCGACGCGCTCAACGAGCGGATCTATCCGCGGCTCAACAACGGCGTCTACCGCGCCGGCTTCGCGACGACGCAGATCGCCTATGACGAGGCCTTTGCCGATGTGTTCGCGATGCTGGACGAACTCGAGAAGCGGCTCGACGGGCACAGCTTCCTGGTCGGGGAGCGCTTCACCGAGAGCGACATCCGCACCTTCGTGACGCTCGTCCGCTTCGATGCCGCCTATAACGGCATCTTCAAGTGCAACCGCCGCCGCCTCGCCGACTATCCCCGGCTCTCGGCCTATCTGGAGCGTATCCTCGCCGTGCCCGGGGTCGCGGCCACGGTTTCGATCGACCACATCAAGCGCGGCTATTATTCCGTGAAGGCCCTCAACCCGAACGGTATCGTGCCGCTTGGGCCCGACCTTCCCTTCGCCTCGCTTCTGGTACGCGCCTGAACGGCTGATCGCACCGGCGCCTCATGCCATCTCGGCGAGCGCTTCCATCACCAGCGCGGCGGTGGGCGCGGCCGAGGCCGGATTCTGCCCGGTGATCAGCGCGCCGTCGCGGGTCGCGAACGGCGCGAAATCCGGTCCCGAGACGTGCAGGGCGCCGAGCTCGCGCAGCCGGCTTTCGAGCAGGAACGGCACTGCGCCGTCGAGCCCGACGGCGCGCTCCTCGCTGTCGGTGAAGGCGGCGAGCCGGCGCCCCTTCACCAGCGGCACGCCATGCTCGTCACGCGCGGCGACGAGGCCGGCCGGGCCGTGGCACACCGCCGCGACGATGGCGCCAGCGCCGAGCCGGCGCGCCACCAGATCGGCCAATGCGATGCTTTCAGGAAAATCGAACATCGTGCCGTGGCCGCCGGCAAGGAAGATCGCATCGAAGCCGCTGCCATCCAGCGTATCTAGGCGCGGTGTCGCCGCGGTCTTCTGCTTGAAGTCCTCGTCGCCAAACGACCGCTCGACCGACGGCTCGTTTTCGTAATCCGGCTTGAGGCTGCGCGGATCGACTGGAATGGCACCACCGGCGATCGACGCGATCGTCACCTCGGCGCCGGCATCGCGGAAGGCATAGTAGGGCGTCGTCAGCTCTTCGAGCCAGAGGCCGGTCGGCTCGCCATTGTCCATCCGGGCGGCCGAGGTGGCGATGAGCAGGATCGTCTTCGGGCGGGTCATGGCGTGTCCTCTTCAGGCTGAGCGCGCGCAGCAGTCGGCCTCAGAACGGCGCACGGGCGCCGAAGTTCCCCGGCAGTGGCCGGAGAACGCCAACGCGAAACGCTCCTTGGCCACCCGCGGTCGCGGCAACCGGCCATCTCCGACCGCGGAACCAAGCCGCGCGGCCCGCATTGGCGCCTGGTGTCTTCCCCCAATGTGGAGATCTTTCGATGAAATCGCTTCCCTCGACCGCGGTCGTCGTCGCCATGCTGCTCGCCGCGACCCTCGCCGGCTGCGCCAACACGGTCCGCGGTGTCGCGACCGACGTCAAGCAGACCGGGAACGCCGTGGAGGATTCGGTCCGCTAGCACGCCCGAAGCGCTTGCTGTCGCGGACCCGATGATGCTCGATCTCATCGAGGCGTCCTTTCTCGAGACCCATCTGCCGACAGGCCAGATCGCGTTGCGGCTCATCGCCGCCGCCCTGCTTGGCGCCGCGATCGGCGCTGAACGCGAATGGCGCTCGCGGCCGGCGGGTCTGCGGACGCACACGCTGACGGCGCTCGCCTCGGCGGTGTTCACGATCGTGATGCTCGAGATCCTCCATTCCGATGCGCTCGGCATGGAGCATGTGGTCTTCGACCCAATCCGTATCATCGAGGCCGTGACCTCGGGCGTCGCCTTCCTCGCCGCTGGCGCCATCATCCAGAGCCGCGGCCGCGTGAAGGGACTGACGACGGGCGCCGCGATGTGGCTCGCCGGCGCGATCGGCGTTTCCTGCGGCCTCGGCTATGTCGCGGTCGGTATCATGGCGACGGTCATCTGCCTGTTCGTGATCATCGTTCTGTCGCTGGTCCAGGTGAAGGAGAGCGACGACCACGATTGAGTCCGCGGCCGGCCCTTCGTATGACTGGACCAACGCCGGCCGGCGCAAGACCGGCGGCCTTCAGGAAGGGTGGAAGCAATCTCATGAAGATCGGATTCTATACGTCGACGCTCGGCGATCGCCCTGTTGACGAGGTGATCGATTTCGCCGCCAGCGAAGGCTTCGACGCCATCGAGCTCGATGTCGGCAGCCATATTCCGACGCCCGGCGATCTCGCGCCGATCGTCGCCCGCGCCCGCGCCAAGGGCCTCTTCGTTTCCTCGGTGACTCTGTTCGGCAACCAGTTGGAGCCCGACGAGACCGCACGCGCCGCCTTGCGCGAGCGGACCAAGTCCTATGTCCGCGCCGCCGCCGATGCCGGCGTGCCGATCTTCGTCTATTTCGCCGGGCGCAACCCGAACGTCTCCGAAGACGAGAACTATGGCGACTTCGCCGCCTGGTCCAAGGAACTGCTTGAAGCGACTGCAGATTCGCCGATCAAGCTGGTGCTCGAGAACTGGCCGGGACGGGACAAGAATTTCATTGCCGTCAATCCGGTCGGCTGGCGGAAGCTGTTCTCGCTGGTCGAGGACCCCCGGCTCGGCCTCGAATTCGATCCGTCGCATCTGATCTGGCAGGACATCGACCCGATGGCGGCGCGCAAGGAATTCGCCGGCCGCATCGCCATCCTGCATGCCAAGGACACCGTGCTCAATCGCGAGGTCATCGAGGCGCATGGCTATCCCTGGTTCCGCTACGTGCTGCCCGGCCGCGGCCTGATCGACTGGCGCTCCTTCCTGTCCGAGGCTCACGCCGACGGCTTCGACGGCGTCATTTCGCTCGAGCACGAGGACAGCGATTTCGGCTGGCCGAAGAAGGATCTGGAGGCCAGGCGCGAGGGCCATCGCGTGGCGCTGGAAACGCTGCGGGCGGCTCTGCGCTAGCCGGAGCGCCGCGGGGGCGCGGGCGCGGCGAAGCCCGCGCTTGACGCCGGCGGAGACGGGCCGCTCCGCTTTCCGACTATCCGGCGACGCGCTGCCCTCGACAGGGCCGCGCCGCCGCTCTATTCGGGCATGATGATGATGCTCGCCATCGACACAGCGCTCGAAAACTGCGCCGTCGGACTTTCGCTCTCCGGCGAGCTACTGGTGCGGGTGCGCGTGATCGGCCGCGGCCATGCCGAAATCCTCATCGGCGAGATCGCGGCGCTGTTGACCGAAGCCGGCGTCGGGGCCGACGCGCTGGAGCGGATCGCCGTCTCGGTCGGTCCAGGCTCGTTCACCGGCCTTCGCGTCGGCATCGCCGCGGCCCGTGGCCTGGCGCTCGTCCGGCGCATTCCCGTCGTCGGGATTTCGACACTCCATGCCCATGCCGCGCATGCGAGCGCGATCGGCAGCGGCGGCAGGCCGATCCTGGTGTTGCTGCCGGCGCGCGGCAGCGAGGCGTTCGGGCAGCTCTTCTCTGCCGAGGGCGAGCCGCTCGAGGCGGCCGTCGCGGCGCCGGTCGCGCTCTTGGCCGCGCGCGCCGAAGCCGAGGGGCTGGCCGTCGCCGGCGCCGGAGCGGCCCTTCTCGGCGCCGCGTTCACGCCGCTGCACCTCGACAGCGCGCCGCGGATCGAGACGCTGCTGGCGCTCGGGGCCAGGCTCGATCCCGCCGACCATCCGCCGAAGCCGCTTTATGTGAAGCCGCCCGACGCCGTGCCTCAGGCTGGGGCGAGGATCGCGCGCCGATGATCGAGACCATGTTCAATCTTTTCCCGCAGTCCCGCATGGTCATCGACGATGTGCGTGGCGAGACCGATGTCGAGGCGATGGTCGCCATCCATGGCGAGGGCTTCCACCGCGGCTGGGGCATCGACGAGTTCGAGACGCTGCTCGCCGAGCCGACGGTCCGTTGCCTGCTGCTGCGGCGGGAGACGGTGTTCGGCACGCGCCGCGTGCTCGGCTTCATCATGACGCGACTCGTTGCCGGCGAGGCCGAGGTGCTGACGATCGCGGTCGCCGCGGCGCGGCGCGGACATGGCTATGGCCGCCGGCTCATCGACGAAGCGATCCGCCGCGCCTATGCCGAGGGCATCGGCGAGGTGTTCCTCGAGGTCAGCGACAGCAACCCGCCGGCGCTCGCGCTCTATCGCCGCATCGGCTTTCGCGAAGTCGGCCGCCGCAAGGGCTATTATGCCGAGGGCGGGCCCGGCGGTACTGCGCTTGTCATGCGGTTGCAACTTCGTTAAGCGGCACAGAGCCGGGATCGTGCCTCCGGAGGATGCGGGATGAGCCAGCCAGTCGTCGAAGAGAACCACACGCTCGAAATCGCCTGCGCCGCCAAGGGCATGCGCATGACCGACCAGCGCCGGACGATTGCCCGGGTTCTCGATGCCGCGACCGACCATCCCGACGTGGAGGAGGTCTATCGCCGCGCCTCTGCGATCGATCCACGCATCTCGATCTCCACCGTCTACCGGACGGTGAAGCTGTTCGAGGATGCCGGCATCATCGAGCGCCACGATTTTCGCGACGGCCGCAGCCGCTATGAAACGGTGTCCGAGGAACATCACGATCATCTGATAGACTTGCGCTCGGGCGCGGTGATCGAGTTTCGCAGCGAGGAGATCGAGGCGCTGCAGGAGGTGATAGCCAAGCGGCTCGGCTATCGGCTGGTCGATCACCGGCTCGAACTCTATGCGGTGCCGATCGAAGCGAAGGACAAGGAACGGTCTTGAAGGCTCTCACATCGTGAAGCTGTCGGTGCGTCTCGTGGTGCTCGTGCTCGTGCTCGCGCTGACGACGCTCCTGTTTCTGCCGTTCCAGCTTCTCGCCATGCGGTTCTTCCCACGCCGCGCCGGCATCCTGCCGATGGCCTGGCAGCGGGTCGCCGCCTTCATGCTCGGCCTCACGGTCCGCATCGAGGGAACGCCCACCACGGCGCGGCCGCTGCTCATCGTTTCCAACCACGTGTCCTGGCTCGACATCGTGACGCTCGGCAGCCTGATGCCGGTTTCGTTCATCGCGAAGCGCGAGGTGTCCGAATGGCCGGTGGTCCGCCGGCTGGCCCGGCTGCAGAGAAGCGTCTTCATCGATCGGGCGCGGCGCACGGCGACCGCCGAAGCGGGCGAGGCGATCGCGACCCGGCTCGCCGGCGGCGATGCGCTGGTCCTGTTCGCCGAAGGAACGACCGGTGACGGCGTCTCGGTACTGCCGTTCCGCAGCGCGCTGGTCGGCGCCGCCGCCAAGGCGAGCAGCAGCGCAGCCGCGAACGACGATGGCAGCGCCCGCGCCGAGACGATCACGATCCAGCCGGTGGCGATCGTCTATACGGCGCTGCAGGGGCTGCCGATCGGCAGGCTGCGCATGACCGACGTCGCCTGGCATGGCGACATGGACCTCGCGCCGCATCTCTCCAACCTGGTCGCCACCGGGGCGATCGATGCCGTCGTCGCCTTCGGCACGCCGATGGAGCTCCGCGCCGGCGCCGACCGCAAGCAGGCGACCGCCGCCGCCGAGCGCGAGGTTCGCGCCATGGTGCGCCGAATTCGCGCCGAAGGGCGGAAACCGAAGACCGCGGCGTCATAGAGCGGCAGCCGCGCTTCTCAGAAGCGGCGAAAGAGGCTAGGAAGAACGCTCATGACAGCGCCGCGCCAGCCCCCTCCCGGGCTCCCGCGGCAAGCCCCAACGGGATCAATGGCTGGATCCGAAGTCAAGAAGCGCGTCTACGTCAAGACCTATGGCTGCCAGATGAACGTCTACGATTCCGAGAGGATGACGGACGCGCTGGCGGCTGACGGCTATCTGCCGACCGATCGGGTCGAGGAAGCCGACCTGGTCCTGCTCAACACCTGCCACATCCGCGAGAAGGCGGCCGAGAAGGTCTATTCCGAACTCGGACGCCTCCGCGTGATGAAGGAGGAGGCCGCCCGCGCCGGCCGCCATGTCACGGTCGGCGTCACCGGCTGCGTCGCGCAGGCCGAAGGCGCCGAGATCGCCCGCCGGGCGCCGGTGGTCGATCTCGTCGTCGGACCGCAATCCTACCAGCATCTGCCGCGCCTCCTGAAGGAGGTCGCCGGCGGCAGGCGCGCGATCGAGACAGAGTTCCAGATCGAGGAGAAGTTCAACGCCCTGCCCGCCGCGACCAAGGCGCAGACGCGGGCGCGCGGCGTCACCGCCTTCCTCACCATCCAGGAAGGCTGCGACAAGTTCTGCACCTTCTGCGTCGTGCCCTATACCCGCGGTGCCGAGGTATCGCGGCCGGCCGAGGCGATCCTCGCCGAGGGACGGCGCCTCGCCGAAGCCGGGGTGCGCGAGCTGACGCTGCTCGGCCAGAACGTCAATGCCTGGCATGGCGCCGGCGCAGATGGCCGCAGCTGGGGCCTCGGCGAACTGCTCTACCGCCTCGCCGAGATTCCGGGACTCGACCGGCTGCGCTACACGACCAGCCATCCGCGCGACATGGACGAGACGCTGATCGCGGCGCATCGCGACCTGCCGGCGCTGATGCCCTATCTGCATCTCCCAGTGCAATCGGGCGCCGACCGCATCCTCGCGGCAATGAACCGCAAGCATCGCGCCGACGACTATCTGCGCCTCGTCGACCGCATTCGCGCCGCGCGGCCCGATATCGCCCTCTCCTCCGACTTCATCGTCGGCTTCCCGGGCGAGAGCGACGCCGACTTCGAGGCGACGATGCGGCTGATCGAGACCGTCGGCTATGCCGCCGCCTATTCGTTCAAATACAGCCCGCGCCCCGGCACGCCGGCGGCGCTGCGCGAGGACGCCGTCGAGGAAGCCGTGATGTCGGAGCGGCTGCAGCGGCTGCAGGCGCTCGTCGCCACGCAACAGACGGATTTCAACCGCGGCAGCGTCGGCAGGGTCGTCGACGTCCTGTTCGAAAAGCCGGGCCGCTTCGACGGCCAGATGATGGGCCGCACGCCCTATCTCCAGGCCGTCGGCGTCACGGCCGGTCCCGAGCGCATCGGGACGATCGCCCGGGTCGTCATCACCGGACTCGGCACGAATTCACTTCACGGCGATCTCGCCGAAACCGCATCCAGCTTCGCACGTTCCCCCCTCGTTCCTTCGACAGTGTCCAGTCCAGCTTTGGCCCAAGCAGCGGAGACCGCCCCGTGACACCACGCTCGACGACGCCAGGCAGCCCGATTCCGGGCCGGGTTACCGAGATGTCGCACGCCTCGGACCTTGCCCATGTCGTCGTCGGCTTCGACGACAACCGCCTGGCCAGCGAGCTGTTTGGCCAGTTCGACCAGAACCTCGCCATCATCGAGAAGCGGCTCGGCATCGAAGCCGTGGCGCGCGGCAACCAGCTCTCGATCCGCGGCCGGCCCGAAGCCTGTGCGCAGGCGCGGCTCGCGCTCGACCTGCTCTATCTGCGGCTGCAGCAGGGCCACGAGATCGGCCCGGCCGATGTCGAGGGCGCCGTGCGCATGGCCGAGACCGCCGACGAGCAGCTGACGCTGCCGAGCCTCGAGCCGAAGGGCCGGCTCGCCATGGCGCAGATCTCGACGCGGCGGCGCACGATCATGGCGCGCAACCCGGCGCAGGACGCCTATATACGCGCGATGGACCGCGCCGAGATGGTGTTCGGCATCGGCCCGGCGGGAACGGGAAAGACCTATCTCGCCGTCGCCTATGCCGCCGCTCTGATCGAGCGCGGCGACGTTTCACGGCTGATCCTGTCGCGGCCGGCGGTCGAGGCCGGCGAACGGCTTGGTTTCCTGCCCGGAGACATGAAGGAGAAGGTCGATCCCTATCTGCGCCCGCTCTATGACGCGCTCTACGACATGATGCCGCCCGACAAGGTCGAGCGCGGCCTCAGCTCCGGGATGATCGAGGTGGCGCCGCTCGCCTTCATGCGCGGCCGCACGCTCGCCAATGCCGTCGTCATCCTGGACGAGGCGCAGAACACGACCTCTATGCAGATGAAGATGTTCCTGACCCGTCTCGGCGAGGGCTCGCGCATGATCATCACCGGCGATCCGACCCAGGTCGACCTGCCGCCTGGCCAGATCTCGGGTCTCGGCGAGGCGAGCGAATTGCTGCGCGACGTCCAGGGCATCGTGCAGATCCGCTTCACCGATGTCGATGTCGTCCGCCACCCGCTGGTCGGGCGGATCGTGCGCGCCTATGACGCCGCGCCGAAGCCGCTGCCGCAGCCGCGCCCGGCCCGCCACGGAGCCGGTGCTTGAGCGCCGTCGCGGCAGATCGCGCGACGTCGGCCGTGCCGATCGCGATCGATCTCATGGTCGAGGCCGGCGAATGGCCGGACGAGGCGCATCTGGCGGCGATGCTCGCGCGCGTGGTCGAGGCGAGCTTCGCCGAGGCGCGACTCGCGGTCGTCAAGGGCTCGGAGCTTTCCGTCGTCTTCACCGACGATGCGCATATCCGCACCCTCAACGATACCTGGCGGCAGAAGGACAAGCCGACCAATGTCCTCTCCTTCCCCGGCAGCCCGCCCCGTCGCGGCCGCTTCGGCCCGCTGATCGGCGATATCGTCGTCGCCGGCGAGACCGTTCGCCAGGAAGCAGAAGCCGAGGAGATCGCATTCGACGACCACCTCACCCATCTTCTCGTCCATGGCTTGCTTCACCTGTTCGGGCATGATCACATAGAAGATGTGGAAGCCGAACGCATGGAAGCGCTGGAAACGGCCATTCTCGGCAGGCTCGGAATTGCCGACCCTTATGCCGAGGCCGTCCCCTGACCGGGGCAGGCGCAGCTCACACGAACAACTGGACCGATGACCGACACAGACACGCCCGGATCGGGCGCCGACAACGCCCCCGAACCGCCAAGTATCCCCGCCTTCGCGCCGGAGACGCGCGAGGCGGAGAAAGCCCCTGACAGCTGGTTCGACCGCCTGCGGCATGCCGTGGGCTTCAAGCCGAACGCGACGCTGCGCGAGGACATCGAAGAGGCGCTCGAAGGCGATGGCGCCGCCGATGCCTTCTCGCCGGAAGAGCGGCTCATGCTGCGCAACATCCTGCGCCTGCGCGACGTGCGCGTCGACGACGTGATGGTACCGCGCGCCGCAATCCTCGCGCTCGATGTCGACATGACGCTCGCCGAGGTGATCGGCGCCTTCCGCGAGAGCGGCCATTCGCGCATGCCTGCCTATCGCGAGTCGCTCGACGACCCGGTCGGCATGGTCCACATCAAGGACCTGATGGACCTGATCACCTCGGTCGCCATGGCCGATGGCGGGATCGATTTCTCGAAGATCGACCTCAAGGTCAAGCTCGCCGACACCAATGTCGTGCGCAGCGTGCTGTTCGTGCCGCCCTCGATGCCGGCGGCGACGCTGCTTTCGACGATGCAGGCGAGCCGCGTGCAGATGGCCGTGGTGATCGACGAATATGGCGGTACCGACGGCCTCGTCTCACTTGAGGACGTCGTCGAGATCGTGTTCGGCGAGATCGAGGACGAGCATGACGAAGACGAGGCGCTGATCACGCCCGAGCCCGACGGCACGTTCCTCGCCGACGCCCGCGCCGATCTCGACGATCTCGAAGCGGCGCTCGGCGTCGATCTTGCGCTCGGCGACGGTCATGACGACGTCGACACGGTTGGAGGGCTGGTCTTCGGCCTGCTCGGCCGCATTCCGCAGGCGGGCGAACGGATCGACCTGCCGGGCGGCCTCGCCTTCGAGATTCTCGAATCGGACCAGCGCCGAGTCAAACGGCTGCGGGTGCGGCGGGAGAGCGCTGCCGCCGCTTGACCTGGAGCCAGCCGGTCGCAACTCTCACGCGGATCGTCTCCGGCCCCTGATTCGCGAGCCAACGCCATTTCGAGATCGCGTTCCAGCCGCGCGGGGTTCTCCGCGCTCGCCGATGCTGTGCTTCTGTCATGGGGCTGGCGTCGCGGCCTGATCGGCATCGGCGCGGGCGCGCTTTCCGCACTCGCCCTGCCGCCCTTCGGCTTCTTCCCGATCCTTTTCCTGACGCTGCCCGTCCTCGTCCTCCTGCTCGACGGCGCGACGCCGACGCCCGGCGCTGGTTTCCTGCGACGCCGGCTGCCCGCCTTCTGGACCGGATGGTGCTTCGGCTTCGGCTATTTCCTCGGCGGGCTCTGGTGGATCGGCGCCGCGTTCCTTGCCGATGCCGGCGCGTTCATCGCGCTGATGCCGCTCGCAGTGCTGTTGCTGCCGGCCGGTCTGGCCTTGTTCTGGGGCATCGGCGCCGCGATCGCCCGTCTCGTCTGGCCGGAGGGATGGGGCCGCGTCCTCGTGCTCGCCGCCGTCCTGTCGGTGGCGGAATGGCTGCGCGGCCATGTCCTGACAGGATTTCCCTGGAACGCCTTCGGCTACACGCTGATGCCCGTTCCCGTCTTGATGCAGGGCGCCGCGCTGGTCGGCCTCTGGGGCATGACGCTCGCCGCCTTCCTCATCTTCATGGCGCCGATCCTCCTGATCGACGAGCGCCGCCGCCGCGGCAACCGCATCACCTTCCTCGTCCTTGCGGCGCTCTTCCTCGCCAATCTCGGCTATGGCGCGGTCCGCCTCACGATCGCGGCCGACACGACGGTTCCCGGAGTCAAGCTGCGCCTCGTGCAGCCGGTGCTTGCGCAGGACGAGAAGTGGTCTCCCGGACGCGACAGCACCGTGCTGCAACGCTACCTGTCGCTCTCCGCAACCGGGATGAAAGAAGGCGCTCCGCCACCTTTCTCGATCCTGATCTGGCCTGAAACGGCGCTGCCCTTCTTCCTCACCGACCAGCCCAACGCCCTCGCGGCGATCGGCGCGCTGCTGCCGACGGGGACGACGCTCATCACCGGTGCGGCCCGGAGCGAACCGGGTGCCGATCCGGACCAGGCCGGCCGGGTCTTCAACAGCATCTATGTCATCGGCGACGACGGCGTCATCCGCGACGCCTATGACAAGGTCCATCTCGTGCCGTTCGGCGAATATCTGCCGTTCGACGGGCTGCTTTCCCGCCTCGGCCTGCATCAGATGGTCGCACTTCCAGGCGGGTTCGATGCAGGATCACGGCTCCGAACCTTGCCGCTGGAAGGTGCGCCCGCCTTCGGACCGCTGATCTGCTACGAGATCATCTTTCCGGGCGCAGCAACCGACCACCGCCTGCGGCCGCAATGGCTTGTCAACGTCACCAATGACGGCTGGTTCGGCAATACGCCCGGCCCCTACCAGCACCTGCAGCAAGCCAGCGTTCGCGCGGTGGAAGAAGGACTTCCGCTCGCTCGCGCAGCCAATACGGGCATCTCCGCCATCGTCGATCCCTATGGCCGCATCACCGCCCAGCTTGCGCTCGGCGAGGCCGGGATCGTCGACGGATCCTTGCCCGGAGCCCTCGGGGAAACAGCTTATGACCGCTTCGGAGACGTCCCTTTTGCGGTGGCGATACTGCTGGCAGTCTTGCTCGCAATTCCCGCAGTTTTCACTCCTGCTAAAACCCGGAATTGACAGTCCGTTTATTGCACTCCATTTTGTGGACGTGGGCCGGATGGATGGCGCCGGAATATTGTCGTCCAGTCATAAGTGAAACCTTGTGCAATGGTCGGTATTGACCCGACCTGGCATAGCCCTGCGCTATTTCTGGAAAGAGAGCCCTCGATGGTCAATAAGAAAGTACCCAATCCCATCGACGTTCACGTGGGAGGGCGGGTCCGGCTGCGTCGCATGATGCAGAACATGAGCCAAGAAAAGCTTGGAGAAAGTCTGGGGATTACGTTCCAGCAGATTCAGAAATACGAGAAGGGGACCAACAGGATCGGCGCAAGCCGGCTGCAGCATATTTCATCGGTCCTGCAGGTTCCCGTCTCGTTCTTCTTCGAAGACGCCCCCGGCGCACCGTCGGATCCCGGCTTCGAGGAAGCGCGTCCGGCCGCGTTCGTGACCGACTTCCTGTCCTCGTCGGAAGGGTTGCAGCTCAACCGCGCCTTCGTCCGAATCAAGGATCCGAAGGTCCGGCGCAAGATCGTTGATCTCGTCCGCGCCGTTGCGGGTGAAGAAACCGTCGACTGAGCTCTCTGCAGCGGTTGTTCCCGAGCCGGTCCATTCTCACGATCCGGCCGGTTCGGGAAGTTCGTTCCAACGCAGACGGCAAACCGAAATCGCAACCGTTCGCGCTTGACCGGCCGATCGATCCGATCGATACCCATGGCTCCGAAAACCGGTGCAGTCCCCGGCTTAGCCGACAGTGTGCGAGGGGTTATATTGTCGAGATCGTCCTATCTCTTCACGAGCGAGTCGGTTGCTGAAGGTCACCCGGACAAGGTCTGCGACCGTATTTCCGACGAAGTCGTCGACACGTTCTTCCGGACGGGCCCGGACGAAGGCTGGGACCCCAGCCATCTTCGCGTCGCCTGCGAGACACTCGCGACCACCAACCGGGTCGTGATCGCCGGCGAGACCCGTGGCCCGGCCTCGATCACGCCCGACGTGGTGGCCGACGCCGCCCGCCGTGCGATCCGCGACATCGGCTACGAGCAGGAAAAGTTCCACTGGAACACCGTCGAGATCGAAGTCCTGCTGCATGCGCAGTCCGCCGACATCGCCGTCGGCGTCGACGCTGCCGGCAACAAGGACGAGGGCGCGGGCGACCAGGGCATCATGTTCGGCTATGCCTGCTCGGAAACGCCCGAGCTGATGCCGGCGCCGATCTTCTATGCGCATCGCATCCTGAAGCGGCTCGCCGATGCGCGCCATTCCAAGGACACGCTGTCGCTCGGCCCGGATGCGAAGAGCCAGGTCACCGTCCGCTATGAGAACGGCAAGCCGGTGGAGGTCACGCAGATCGTGCTCTCGACCCAGCATGTCGACGGCCTGTCCTCGCATGACGTCCGCTCGATCGTCGAGCCGTACATCATCGAGTCGCTTCCCTATGGCTGGATCACGCCGCAGACGATCTGGCACGTCAATCCGACGGGCAAGTTCGTCATCGGCGGCCCCGACGGCGATGCCGGCCTGACCGGCCGCAAGATCATCGTCGACACCTATGGTGGCGCGGCCCCGCATGGCGGCGGCGCTTTCTCGGGCAAGGATCCGACCAAGGTCGACCGTTCGGCCGCCTATGCCGCGCGCTACCTGGCGAAGAATGTCGTCGCCTCGGGCGCCGCGGAACGCTGCACCATCCAGCTCTCCTATGCCATCGGCGTCTCGCAGCCGCTCTCGATCTATGTCGACCTGCACGGCACCGGCAAGGTTTCCGAGGCGGCGGTCGAGTCGGCGCTGGCCCAGGTGATGGACTTGTCGCCGCGCGGCATCCGCCAGCACCTCCAGCTCAATCGCCCGATCTACGCGCGCACATCGTCCTATGGCCATTTCGGCCGTGCGCCGGACGAGGACGGCGGCTTCTCCTGGGAGAAGACCGACGTCGCCGGCGCGCTGCTGAAGCTGCTTTGAACGAGGCGGGCGCGGGTACGCGCCGCGATTCATTCTACGGTCGGCGCAAGGGCCACGCCCTCCGCGCCGGCCAATCCGAAATGCTCGATCGGGTGCTGGCGCGGCTGCGCGTCGATACCGGCATGTCGGCGCCGTCCGATCTTCGCGCGCTGTTCGAGGCCGATGTCGCCGATGTCGCGCTCGAGATCGGCTTCGGCGGCGGCGAGCATCTGCTCCACCGTGCCACCACCGAGCCGGCGACCGGGCGGATCGGCGCCGAACCGTTCATCAATGGCATGGCGAAGGCCGCGGCCGCGATCGATGCCGGCCAGCCGGGCAATCTTCGCCTCTTCGACCGCGACGCCGCCGAACTGCTGGACTGGCTGCCGCCGGCGAGCCTTGCCGTCGTCGATCTGCTCTATCCCGATCCATGGCACAAGCGGCGCCACTGGAAGCGCCGCTTCGTCTCGGCCGACAATCTCGCCCGGATCGCGCGCGTCCTCCGCCCCGGCGGCAGCTTCCGCTTCGCGTCCGATATCGCATCCTATGTCGACTGGACGTTGATCGCCGTCACCGCCTCGCCCGACTTCGAATGGACGGCGCAGGATGCCGACGACTGGCGGCGCCCGTTCCCGGGCTGGCCGGGCACGCGCTACGAGCAGAAGGCCATCAGGGAAGGCCGGCGCGGAACCTATCTGACGTTCCAGCGCCGGTAATCGGTCACGGACCGACGAGATAGGGGAGAGCGAGCAGCGAGGTGCTCGCCGCTGTCAGGATCAGAAACGCGGCAAAACGCAAAGCGATGGATTTCATGATACGCAGCACCGGAAACGTTCGGGGATCGAACGCGGCGTAGACTGCGAAGACCTTGCTTAGCAATGTATTGATACGAACACTCCACAACGAAATAAATGCGACCGGTGTCGCGCGCATCACGCCGGATCGGTGCCGGTGACCGGCCGCATGCTCAAGCGGCATGCGCCAAAGCCAGACGACGCTTGCAATTGCCGGCTCATCGGCCTATACGCCAGTCATTCATCTCAAACGATCGGCTCGTTGGAGAGTGGACCCCCGGGGCCCGCTCGCAAGACCTCTTGGCCGATCGGGCGAGTTTCCCGACGGCCCGGATGCGTCCCGCGCCGAACCAAACCTCGGACGGACTGACTTGGTCGACTCCGCAGCCATCGAACCGCGCATCATCGTCGAGACGGGCCTCGATGCCTGCGTCGCCGCCATCGTCGAGCCGGTCGTCGCCGATCTCGGCTACCGCCTGGTGCGCGTCAAGACCTCCCGCCGCAACGGCATGACGCTGCAGGTGATGGCCGAGCGGCCGGATGGCAGCATGTCGGTGACCGACTGCGAGCAGATCAGCCGCAACCTGTCGCCGGCGCTCGACGTCGAGGATCCGATCGCGGAGGCCTATCATCTGGAGGTCTCCTCGCCCGGCATCGACCGTCCGCTGGTCCGCCGTTCGGATTTCGAGCGCTGGACCGGACACATCGCCAAGATCGAGGCCAGCATCCCGGTCGACGGGCGCAAGCGCTTCCGCGGCACGCTGCTCGGCCTCGAAGGCGACGCGACCGCATTGAAGCTCGAGGACGTGCCGGCCGGTGCGCCCGACCGCGTCCTGGTGCCGCTCGCCTCCATCGGCGAGGCCAAGCTGGTCCTCACCGACGCACTGATCGACGACACGCTCCGGGATCACGCCGCCCTCGAGGGCGCCGAGGATGCCGATATCGACGACATGACCGACGATACGTCCGACGCCTGAAGGCGGGACGATCGCGCAGAAAGAGTAACGGAGACAGGACGATGGCAGTCAGCGCCAACCGGCTCGAACTCTTGCAGATCGCCGACGCGGTCGCCCGTGAGAAGGTGATCGACCGGCAGATCGTCATCGCCGCGATGGAGGACGCCATCCAGAAGGCGGCCCGCTCGCGCTATGGCTCCGAAACCGACGTCCGCGCCGAGATCAATCCGAAGACCGGCGAGATCCGGCTGCAGCGCCTGCTGCAGGTGGTGGAGACGGTCGAGAATCCGGCGATCGAGGTTTCGCTCGATGTCGCGACCGACCAGAACCCGGCCGCCCGCGTCGGCGACTATATCGCCGAAGCGCTGCCGCCGATGGATTTCGGCCGTATCGCGGCGCAGTCGGCCAAGCAGGTCATCGTGCAGAAGGTGCGCGAGGCCGAGCGCGACCGCCAGTTCGACGAATACAAGGATCGCATCGGCGAGATCGTCAACGGTTCGGTCAAGCGCGTCGAATATGGCAATGTCATCGTCGATCTCGGCCGTGGCGAGGGCATCGTCCGTCGCGACGAGCTGATCCCGCGCGAAACCTTCCGCTATGGCGACCGCATCCGGTCCTATGTCTACGACGTCCGCCGCGAGCAGCGCGGGCCGCAGATCTTCCTGTCGCGCACGCATCCGCAGTTCATGGCGAAGCTGTTCGCGCAGGAAGTGCCGGAAATCTATGACGGCATCATCGAGGTGAAGTCGGTCGCCCGCGATCCGGGCTCGCGCGCCAAGCTCGCCGTCATCTCGCGCGACTCGTCGATCGATCCGGTCGGCGCCTGCGTCGGCATGCGCGGCAGCCGCGTCCAGGCGGTCGTGAACGAATTGCAGGGCGAGAAGATCGACATCATTCCGTGGTCGGGCGACCCGGCGACCTTCATCGTCAATGCGCTTCAGCCGGCGGAAGTCGCCAAGGTCGTGCTCGACGAAGACGCCGAACGTATTGAAGTCGTCGTGCCGGATGACCAATTGTCTCTTGCGATCGGCCGCCGCGGACAGAATGTCCGCCTCGCCTCGCAGCTGACCGGCTGGGACATCGACATCCTGACCGAGCAGGAAGAATCGGAACGGCGCCAGAAGGAATTCCAGGAGCGGTCGAGCCTGTTCAACACGGCGCTCGACGCCGACGAGGTCGTCGGCCAGCTGCTGGCCTCCGAAGGGTTCGCCTCGCTGGAGGAAATCGCCTTCGTCGACCAGGAAGAACTGGCCTCGATCGAGGGCTTCGACGAGGAGACCGCGGCGGAACTGCAGCAGCGGGCGCGTGACTATCTCGACAAGCTCGAGGCCGAGCACGACGAGGAGCGCAAGACCCTCGGCGTCGCCGACGAGCTCAAGGAACTGTCGGGCATGACCACCTCGATGCTGGTCGCCCTCGGCAGGGACGGAATCAAGACGGTCGAGGATTTCGCCGGCTATGTGCCGGACGATCTCGTCGGCTGGGCGGAACGCAACGAGGGCGAGACCAAGCGCCACGGCGGTCTGCTTGACAAGTTTGGTCTGACCCGCGGCGATGCCGAGCGCATGATCATGACGGCGCGCGTCAAGGCGGGCTGGATCACCGAGGAAGAGGCCGAGGCGGAAATCGAGGCCGGCGCGGATGCCGACGCCGAGGTCACAGCCGAGGAGACCGAGGCCTGAGTTCTCCTTAGGTCGCGGGCCTGAAGCCATGGCGCGCCGCAACGAACCGACGACCCGCAGCTGCATCGTTTCGCGGCTGGCGATGCCGTCGGACCAACTGCTTCGGTTCGTCCTCGATCCCGAGGGCCGGGTCGTTGTCGATCTGCGCCGGCGGCTGCCGGGGCGCGGCGTCTGGGTGACGGCGCGCAAGGAAATGGTGGCGGCGGCGGAAAAGAAGCGCCTGTTCGCCAAGGGATTCAAGACCGCGGTCGCGGTCGAGCCTGGCCTTGCCGACCGTGTCGGCCAGCTGTTGGAGGAAGGCGCCGTACAGGCGCTGTCCTTTGCGCGGAAGGCCGGGGAGGTCGTGACCGGCTTCACCAAGGTGGAGACGGCGATTCAGCGGGAGCCGGTAGCGGCGATCCTGCAAGCCCGGGAGGCGGCCGACGATGGCCGAACGAAGATCGCGGCGGCGCTGAAGCGCCGCTTCGGACGCACCGATGCCGTTCCCGTTATTCGTATCTTCCGATCCGAACAAATGGATTTGGCATTGGGCCGGTCAAATGTGATACATGCTGCACTGCTCGCAGGCCGGGCGAGCGAGAATGTCATTGAGCGTGTCAACGCGCTCGCCCGTTTTCTGGGGGAAGACGGGCCCGTTGGCATTGGCGATATCGGCCGCGAGATCGATCCGCCGGAAGTGCCCGAGATGATTGCGCCGTGAAAGGGCGCTAGACCCGCAGGACAGAAGACCGAATGAACGATACGAGCAATAGCGGCGACAAGGATCTTGGCGGCGCGAAGAAGACGCTGAGCCTCAAGGGCCGTGACCTCGAACGCGGCACCGTCAGGCAGAGCTTCTCGCATGGACGCACGAACACCGTCGTCGTGGAGAAGAAGAAGCGGGTGATGATCCCGGGCAAGAGCGAGACTGCGCCCGCGCCGGCCGCTGCTGCGCCGGCAGCACCGCCGCGCCCGGCCCAGCCGGTCTCACAGACCCGCACCATCCAGTCCAACACCCAGGCAAGGCCGACGCCGACAGCGCCGTCGCAGCCGCAGCGGTCCCAGCCGCAGCGCTCCGGCATGGTTCTGCGCCAGCTTTCGTCCGACGAGCTCGACGCCCGCGCCAAGGCCCTGGCCGATGCGCGCATCCGCGATGCGGAAGAGCGCCGCCAGGCCGAGGAAGACGCCAAGCGCCGGGTGATCGAGGAGGCTCGCCTCGCCAAGGAACGCGAGGAAGCCGCCAAGCGCCAGGCCGAGGAAGACATCCGCCGCGCCGCCGAGGCCGCCGTCAAGGAACGGGCCGAGGAAGCCGCTCGCCGCCGCCTCGGCGAGGAAAAGCCGCGCACCGCGGCGACGCCGGCCGCCCGCCCGAACGGCGAGCGCGCCCCCGACGCGACCGAGAAGCCCGGCGCCCGCACGGCGGCTCCCGGCGCGCGTGCGCCCGGCCGCGCCGACGAGGAAGAAGATCGCTCCGGCGGCCTCCGTCCTTCGACGGCCAAGCGCCCGAAGGCCGTCGATCCGAAGCCGGTCAAGAAGGAAGAGGTCAAGCCGCGCGGCCGCCTGACGCTGTCGAACGCGCTCGACGATTCCGAGCGCGAGCGGTCGCTTGCCTCGGTCCGCCGCCGCCGCGAACGCGAACGGGCCCGTCTCATGGCCCAGGGTCCGCGCGAGAAGATCTCTCGCGAGGTGATCCTTCCCGAGACGATCAGCATCGGCGATCTCGCCAACCGCATGGCGGAACGCGCCGTCGACGTCATCAAGTTCCTGATGAAGCAGGGCCAGTTGCTCAAGGCAACCGACGTCATCGACGCCGACATGGCGCAGCTCATCGCCGAGGACATGGGTCACACCGTGCGCCGCGTCGCGGAGTCCGACGTCGAGGAGGGTCTCTTCGACCGTCAGGAAGCCAGCGCCGAGCAGATCACGCGTCCGCCCGTCGTCACCATCATGGGCCATGTCGACCACGGCAAGACCTCGCTGCTCGACGCGATCCGCAAGACGAATGTCGTCTCGGGCGAATCCGGCGGCATCACGCAGCATATCGGCGCCTATCAGGTCGAGCAGAACGGCCAGAAGATCACCTTCATCGATACGCCCGGCCACGCTGCGTTCACGGCAATGCGCCAGCGCGGCGCCCGTGCGACGGATATCGTCGTGCTGGTGGTGGCGGCGGATGACGGCGTCATGCCGCAGACGATCGAGGCCATCAATCATGCCCGCGCCGCCAAGGTTCCGGTGATCGTCGCCATCAACAAGATGGACAAGCCCGACGCCGATCCGACGCGGGTGCGGACCGAGCTGCTGCAGCATGAAGTCTTCGTCGAGACCATGGGCGGCGAGACGCTCGACGTCGAGGTTTCGGCCAAGACGGGCGCCAATCTCGACCGTCTGCTCGAGACGATCCTGCTGCAGTCCGAAGTGCTCGACCTCAAGGCCGATCCGCGCCGCGTCGCCGATGGCGTCGTCATCGAGGCGAAGCTCGATCGCGGCCGTGGTCCGGTCGCGACCGTGCTCGTCCAGGGCGGCACGCTGCATCCCGGCGACATCATCGTCGCCGGCTCGGAATGGGGCCGCGTCCGCGCGCTCATCGACGATCATGGCCAGACCGTTTCGGAGGCTCCGCCTTCGATGCCGGTCGAGGTGCTCGGCTTCCAGGCTGCGCCTGAGGCCGGTGACCGCTTCGCGGTCGTCGAGACCGAGGCCCGTGCTCGCGAGATCGCCGATTATCGTGCCCGCCAGAAGCGCGAGAAGTCAGTCGCCCGCCAGACCACGGCGCGCGGCTCGCTCGCCGAAATGATGAGCCAGCGGCAGAATTCGGGCCTCAAGGAGTTCCCGCTCGTCATCAAGGGTGACGTGCAGGGCTCGGTCGAGGCGATCATCGGCGCTCTGGATGCGCTCGGGACGTCGGAAGTCGTCGCGCGGATCATCCATTCGGGCGTCGGCGGGATCACCGAGTCCGATCTCACGCTGGCTGCGGCTTCCAACGCCGCGATCATCGGCTTCAATGTCCGCGCCAACAAGCAGGCACGCGACCTCTCCGACCGCGACGGCATCGAGATCCGTTACTACAACGTGATCTACGACCTCATCGACGACGTGAAGTCGGCGATGTCTGGCCTGCTCACGCCGGAACGGCGCGAGACGATGCTCGGCAATGCGGAGATCCTCGAGATCTTCCACATCACCAAGGTCGGCAAGGTCGCGGGTTGCCGCGTCACGGATGGAACGGTCGAGCGCGGGGCGAATGTCCGCCTCATCCGCGAGAACGTCGTCATCCACGAGGGCAAGCTGTCGACGCTCAAGCGCTTCAAGGACGAAGTCAAGGAAGTGCCGGCGGGCCAGGAATGCGGCATGGCCTTCGAGCGATACGAAGACATGCGCGCTGGCGACATCATCGAGTGCTACCGCGTCGAAGAGATCAAGCGGTCGCTCTAGGTCAAAACGCTCCCTTCCCTTCCCCTCGCGGGGTAGGGAAGGCGTTTCGATGGTTTCGCGGCGACCGATCGCGGCAGGCCCGACGCAAAGTTCCGCGCGAGTGGCATGACCGCGGCGCGGCTATCGATCATTCCTGAGTGAGGCGAAGCCGGTCCAAGCCCGGCAGATGCCCTTTTCGGCATCGCCAAGGAGAATATCCCAATGGCCAGAACGGCTGCCAACGGCAAGAAGATCGGAACCCCGGGCCAGCGCCAACTGCGCGTCGGCGAACTCGTTCGCCACGCGCTCGCCGAGATTCTCGCACGCGGCGATCTCCGCGAGCCCGAGCTCGAGCTCGTCGTCGTCACCGTCCCCGAGGTTCGCCTCTCGCCCGACCTCAAGATCGCAACCGCCTATGTCATGCCGCTCGGTGGCAAGAACCCGGAAGGGGTCGTCGCCGCGCTCGATCGCCACCGCAAATATCTGCGCGGCGAGGTTGCGCATCGCATCAACATGAAGTTCGCACCGGATCTCCGCTTCCGCGTCGATACCTCCTTCGAGGAAGGCTCGCGCATCGATGCGCTGCTGCGCACCGATCCGATCGTGCGCCACGACATCGACGCCGCGCCTCTCGATGGGGACGGCGACGGGCCGGACGACACGCGCGACTGAGCCGACAGGAAAGCCCATGGGCCAGCGCCAGAAGAAGGGCCGGCCGGTTTCCGGCTGGCTGATCCTCGACAAGCCGCTCGGCATGACCTCGACGCAGGCCGTCGCTGTCGTGAAGCGCCTCTTCGGGGCGCAGAAGGCCGGCCATGCCGGCACCCTCGATCCGCTCGCCACCGGCCTGTTGCCGATCGCACTCGGCGAGGCGACCAAGACCGTTCCCTATGTCATGGATGGCCGCAAGATCTACGGCTTCACCGTCCGCTGGGGCGAGGAGACCACGACGGACGACGCCGAGGGCGCCGCCGTCGCGACGTCCGACCACCGGCCGGATCGCGCCGCGATCGAGGCGGTGCTGCCCGACTTCATCGGCACGATCATGCAGGTTCCGCCGGCCTTCTCGGCGATCAAGATCGACGGCGAGCGCGCCTATGATCTCGCGCGCGACGGCGAGACCGTGACGCTGGAGCCGCGGCCGATCGATGTGCACCGGCTCGATCTTGTCGGCATGCCGGACGAGAACACTGCCGTCTTCGCGGCCGAATGCGGCAAGGGCACCTATGTCCGGGCGCTCGCCCGCGACATGGGCCGGCTGCTCGGCACGCGCGGCCATGTCGCCAATCTTCGCCGGCTCCTGGTCGGACCGTTCGACGAAGCCTCGATGGTGACGCTGGATCAACTGCGCGAGGCGGCAGCCGAGGGCATGGATTCCGCCGAGGCTCTGCTGGCGCCAGTCGAGACAGCGCTTTCGGATATGCGCGAGATCCGCATCGGCGAGACCGAGGCGGCACGGCTTCGCAACGGCCAGCCCTTCATCCTGCGCGGCCGCGATGCGCCTCTTCCCGGCGAGACCGTCTATGCGACGCTGGCCGGAACGCTCATCGCGATCGGCGAGATCGAGCAGGGCAGCTTCCAGCCCGTTCGCGTCTTCGTCGGCGGCGCCTGAAGACCTCGGCACCAAGGCCGCGCAACTTTCCGCTGGTCTTCGGGCTTCTGTTCGGGCATATGTCGGCCGCGCCCTGAAGGCCGAACGGTCCTCAGGGCGAAGCCCTATGGAGCGGCGACCGTGCTGGACGACATCCCGGCACCGGCCGACCACGACGGGGCACCGGCTTCGGAACATTCCGCAGTCAATCCGGCCGGGCATGTCGCCCGGTGTCAGTCATCTCGAAAGGATCCCCGATGTCGATCACCGCTGCACGCAAGCAGGAACTGATCAGTGAATATGCGACGGTCCCGAACGATACGGGTTCGCCGGAAGTCCAGGTTGCCATCCTGTCTGAGCGGATTGCCAACCTGACCGAACATTTCAAGGGCCATGCCAAGGACAATCACTCCCGGCGCGGTCTGCTCAAGATGGTGAGCCAGCGCCGCAGCCTTCTCGACTATGTCAAGAAGATCGACCAGCAGCGCTACAAGACCCTGATCGAGCGCCTCGGCCTGCGTCGCTGAGCGGATCGGGCTCTCAGCCCGCCCGTAAAGACGCACACTAACGCGCGGCGGCATGGGGTCGCCGCGCCGATATGCTCGCGGTTGTACGCCCGAGCCATGGCAGGATCGCCGGCCGCTTTCGCCCGCTTGTAGCGGCGCCGAGAGCTTCTCGCCGTCTTGTCCATGGCTCTCCGACGCATCCGCGGCGGAAAGGAACTGCCATGTTCGACATCCAACGTGTCGAGATCGAATGGGCCGGACGCCCGCTCGTGCTCGAGACCGGCAAGATCGCCCGCCAGGCCGACGGTGCCGTCCTCGCCACCTATGGCGAGACCAGCGTGCTGGCGACCGTCGTCGCCGCCAAGCAGCCGAAGCCCGGCATCGACTTCTTCCCCCTGACGGTCAACTATCAGGAGAAGACCTTCGCAGCCGGCAAGATCCCCGGCGGCTTCTTCAAGCGCGAAGGCCGTCCCTCCGAGAAGGAGACGCTCACCTCGCGTCTTATCGACCGGCCGATCCGCCCGCTCTTTGCGGAAGGCTTCCGCTGCGAGACGCAGGTCGTCGCCACCGTCCTCAGCCATGACCTCGAGAACGATCCCGATATCGTCGCGATGGTTGCCGCCTCCGCGGCGCTGACGCTTTCCGGCGTGCCGTTCTTCGGTCCGGTCGGCGGTGCCCGTGTCGGCCTGGTCGATGGCGCCTTCGTGCTCAATCCGCTGCTCGAGCAGATGGCCGATTCGAAGCTCGACCTCGTCGTCGCCGGCACCACCGACGCCGTTCTGATGGTCGAGTCCGAGGCGCAGGAGCTGTCGGAAGACACGATGCTCGGCGCCGTGATGTTCGGCCATGCCGGCTTCCAGCCGGTGATCGACGCGATCATCGCGCTCGCCGAAAAGGCCGCCAAGGAGCCGCGCGCGTTCCAGGCACCCGATCTCTCGGCGATCGAGACCGAGATGCTCGGCATCGCCGAAGGCGAGCTGCGCGAAGCCTACAAGAACACTGTCAAGCAGGACCGCTACGCCGCCGTCGACGCCGTCAAGGCGAAGGTGATGGCCCACTTCTTCCCCGAAGGCGCCGAGGCGCGCTTCGACAAGGAGAAGATCGGCGCGGTGTTCAAGGAACTGCAGGCGAAGATCGTCCGCTGGAACATCCTCGACACCGGCAGCCGCATCGACGGCCGCGATCTGAAGACGGTCCGCCCGATCGTCTCGCAGGTCGGCATCCTGCCGCGCGCCCATGGTTCGGCGCTGTTCACCCGTGGCGAGACGCAGGCGCTGGTCGTCGCGACGCTCGGCACCGGCGATGACGAGCAGTTCATCGACGCGCTGGAAGGCACCTACAAGGAAACCTTCCTGCTGCACTACAACTTCCCGCCCTATTCGGTCGGCGAGACCGGCCGCATGGGTTCGCCCGGCCGCCGCGAAATCGGCCATGGCAAGCTCGCCTGGCGCGCCGTTCGCCCGATCCTGCCGAAGCATCACGAGTTCCCCTACACGATCCGCGTCGTCTCGGAGATCACCGAGTCGAACGGTTCCTCGTCGATGGCGACCGTCTGCGGCACCTCGCTGTCGCTCATGGATGCAGGCGTTCCGCTGAAGCGTCCGGTGGCCGGCATAGCCATGGGCCTCATCCTCGAGGGTGAGCGCTTTGCGGTGCTCTCCGACATCCTCGGCGACGAGGATCATCTCGGCGACATGGACTTCAAGGTGGCCGGTACCGCCGAAGGCGTGACCTCGCTGCAGATGGACATCAAGATCGCCGGCATCACCGAGGAGATCATGCGGGTCGCCCTCGACCAGGCCAAGGGTGGCCGTGCGCATATCCTCGACGAGATGGCGAAGGCGCTGACATCAGCCCGTCCGTCGCTCGGCGAGCATGCGCCGCGCATCGAAGTGATCCAGATCCCGACCGACAAGATCCGTGAAGTGATCGGCTCGGGCGGCAAGGTGATCCGCGAGATCGTGGAAAAGACCGGCGCCAAGATCGACATCTCGGACGACGGCACCGTCAAGGTCGCCTCGACCGACGCCAAGGCGATCACCGCGGCGCTGAACTGGATCAAGGGCATCGCAGCCGAGCCCGAGCTCAACGCGATCTACCAGGGCACCGTGGTGAAGGCGGTCGATTTCGGCGCCTTCGTCAACTTCTTCGGCGCCCGCGACGGCCTCGTCCATATCTCGCAGCTGTCCAACCAGCGCGTGGCGAAGACGCAGGACGTCGTCAAGGAAGGCGACAAGGTCTGGGTCAAGCTGCTCGGCTTCGACGAGCGCGGCAAGGTCCGCCTGTCGATGAAGGTCGTCGACCAGGCGACCGGCCAGGAGATCAAGGAAGACAAGGCCGAGACCGCCGCCGAGTAATCGGCCGCGTCCAAGCCTGAATGAATGAAGCCCGGCGAGCGATCGCCGGGCTTTTTTCGTGTCCCGGGGTGATCTCGGTCAACACGCGCCAGCCCCTCGGCGCCGATGTCTTTGCTTCAATGGATCGCGGAGCGATGGACATGAAGCGACGGGATGTTCTGGCGCTGGGCGGCAGCGCGGCCGCAGCGATCGGCATTGGGGCCGTGCTCGCTTTGCGCAGCACCGCATCCATGACCGATTATGACGCACTGGCGCGCCAGGAACGCGAGGCGGTTTCACCGCCGGCAAGCGCGCTCGATCTTGTCCGACTGGCATCGCTGGCGCCGAATAGCCACAACACCCAGCCTTGGCGCTTCACCATCGGCAATGGACGCATCGCGATCCGCCCGGATTTCACGCGGCGCACGCCAGCCGTCGATCCCGACGATCATCATCTCTTCGTCAGCCTTGGCGCCGCCGCCGAAACGCTTGCCATCGCAGCCGCGGCCAACGGCCTGCCGGGGACGCTTCGCTTCGAGGAGAGCGGCGAAGGGGCGATCCTGTTCGATTTCGCCGCCGCGCCGCCGGTCGCTTCGCCCTTGTTCGCCGCCATTACGCAGCGCCAGTCGACCCGGGCGCCTTTCGACGGCACGCCGCTGGCGCCCGGCCTGATCCACCGCCTCGGGGAAGCGGCGGCCATACCGGGCGTGCGTCTGATCATGCTGAGCGACCCGTCCAAGATAGCGGCAGTGGGCGACCGCATCATTGCCGGCAACACCATCCAGATGACAGATGCGGCGTTTCGGGCCGAGCTGAAGCACTGGCTCCGCTTCAGCCCCAGCCAGGCAATCGCGACCGGCGATGGGCTCTTCTCCGCGACGAGCGGAAATCCCACTCTGCCGCCGCTGCTCGGCAATCTTCTATTTGACCTGGTCGTCCGCGCCGGGTCCGAGAACGAACGCTATCGCGCGCAGCTCGCCACGACGCCGTGCCTCGCCATCATCGTCTCGGAGCGGGATGATCGCGCCCATTGGGTCGCGGCCGGCCAGGCCTGCCAGCGTCTGCTGCTTCAGGCGACCGCACTTGGACTGAAGCAATCCTTCGTCAATCAGGCGGTTGAAGTGCCCGAGATCCGGAAATTGCTCGCGGCCGATCTCGGCCTTGCCGCAAGCGAGCGTCCCGATCTCATCATTCGGCTCGGCACCTGCCCGAACATGCCGCCATCACTGCGGCGGCCGATAGCGGCCGTGGCCGCCGGAGGCTGACTTCTCCGCAGCAGCGGCGCGATGCGACAGCTATGGCCGCATCGCGCGGTACTCCCTAAGCCACCATGCCCGGCGCGGCGTCGATGATGTCCTTGTCGACGTGGCGCTCGAACTTGGCGAAGTTCTTGACGAACATCGCGACGAGCTTGGCGGCCTGCGCGTCATAGCCGGCCTTGTCCTGCCAGGTCTTGCGCGGATGCAGCAGATGCGGCTCGACGCCGGCGACGTCGGTCGGGACCTGGAAGCCGAAGCTGCGGTCGGTATAGGTGCGCGCGCCTTCCAGCGAGCCGTCGAGGGCGGCGGTCAGCAGCGTGCGCGTCGCCTTGATCGGCATGCGGCGGCCCGTGCCATAGGCGCCGCCGGTCCAGCCGGTATTGACCAGCCAACAGGTGACGCCGTGCTCCGCGATCAGGCGGCGCAGCAGGTTGCCATATTCGGCCGGGTGACGCGGCATGAACGGGGCGCCGAAGCAGGTCGAAAACGTCGCCTGCGGCTCGGTCACGCCCTTTTCGGTGCCAGCGACCTTGGCGGTGTAGCCGGAGAGGAAGTGATACATCGCCTGCGCCGGGGTCAGCCGCGCGATCGGCGGCATCACGCCGAAGGCATCGGCGGTCAGCATGACGATCGCCTTCGGATGGCCGGCGCAGCCGGTGGCGCTCGCATTCGAGATGAAGTCGAGCGGATAGGCGGCGCGGGTGTTCTCGGTCTTCGAGGCGTCGTCGAAGTCGGGCTGCCGAGTCACGGGATCGATCAGCACGTTCTCCAGCACGGTGCCGAAGCGTTTCGTCGTCGCGAAGATCTCCGGCTCCGCCTCGGCCGAGAGCTTGATCGTCTTGGCGTAGCAGCCACCTTCGAAATTGAAGATGCCGGCCTCGCCCCAGCCATGCTCGTCGTCACCGATCAGCGTGCGCCCGGGATCGGCGGAGAGCGTCGTCTTGCCGGTGCCGGAGAGGCCGAAGAACACCGCCGTATCGCCGGCCGGACCGACATTGGCCGAGCAATGCATCGGCATCACGCCCTTGGCCGGCAGGGTGAAGTTCAGATAGGTGAAGACCGCCTTCTTCATTTCGCCGGCATAGGACGTGCCAGCGATCAGCACGATGCCGAGCGAGAAATCGCAGGCGATCATCGTCTCGGTGCGGGCGCCGTGACGCTCGGGACTCGCCTTGAACGACGGCAGGTCGAGAATGGTGAGCTTCGGCACGAAGCTCGTCAGCGCCTCGGCCTCGGGGCGGATCAGCAGATTGCGGATGAACAGGGAGTGCCACGCCTTTTCGGTGAAGACGCGGACATTGACCTGTTCGACCGGATCGGCGCCGGCATGGAGGTCCTGCGCGAACAATTCGCGATTGGCGGCGTGGGCCAGCATGTCGGCCTGCAGCACGTCGAAATGGGCGCGCGACAGCGGCTTGTTGTTGTCCCACCAGACCTGGTCCTCGGTCAGCGCATCGCGGACGATGAACTTGTCCTGCGGCGAGCGGCCGGTATGGCTGCCGGTTTCGACCGAGAGCGCACCATCGGCGGTCAGGATGCCCTCGCCGCGCCGCAGTGCCTGTTCATAAAGCTCCGGCGCCCCGAAATTCCAATAGAGAGCCGACAGCCACTTCAAGCCGAACGCTTCGGCGCCGAAGGAAGGATTGCGAAGGCCAGTCTCGCTCACGGGGGATTCTCCTCATTCGGTCGGCGGGGGCCGACCAAAGCACACACGGCGCGCCGGCAGCGCCATTGCCGTCGGCTCCAGAGGCGCCGACGGAGCAGCCTAGGGCGCCTTTACTCGGCCATGCAAGTAAATGCAGTGCACCCAAAGGGCTTTGGATTTCTTCAATCGATTTATTACGGTGCGACGAAGCAACGCGGGCAATGCCCTCTCTAATAGTTAGAGTAGCGAAGAAATAAAAGTGCCGAAACTATGCCATCCCTGCGGGCAATTGCCTAGGTTTTCGACGCTCGCGCCTCTTTCGCCCAAGCCTTGAGATAGCCGCCCGCGGCGGCGACGGAGCTTGCCCGAACGGGGAACGGGAGGCGGGCCCGGCCAGCACCCGAGACAAGGTCGACGCCCTCGGGGTCGCAGCCGCCGATACGCCAATCCGCAGGCGGAAGCCCGAGCAGGACGGTCGCATAGAGCCCGATCGCCTCGCGATGATCCTCGTTCATGTGATCGACGACCATCGCCTCTCCGGCGAGGAGATCGTCGGCACCGCGAAGATCGAGCCGGAGTTCGTCCCCGTCGATCGCGACAATCCGGCCGAAGCCCGCGACGAGATGGGCGGCGGCAAGCTCCATCCTGTAGGCGTGGAAATCGGCGAAGTCGGGCCGGCTGCCGCCCTGCTGGGCAGCAAAGCGCCGCGCCGCCGCCGGATCATCCGTGCGGGAAAGGCTGCCGGTGAGCGTGACGCGGGCGCCGGCAAGCGGATCGCCGCCCTCCCCGCCCGGCGCGACGACCAGCAGCGAGGCGCGGGGATCGGCGGCGAGATTGCGGCTGTGGACCGCGAGGTCGGACAGCCAAAGCACCGGCGACAGGTCGGGCATGGTCGCGAAGGCCACGAGGCTCGCGAAAGGATGGCCATCCGGACCGAGCGTCGCGAGGCTCGCGACCTTTGCCGATCGGGCGACGGCGCGAGCGGCAGCAACGGGTTCGAAAGACGGCGCGGGCGACGGGCTGGCTGACACGTGAGGGCTCCTTGGAGGCGCGAATCCTTCAACTTGAATAGCTCAGTCATGTTTATTTGTCGCCTCTCCGCCACGAAGATGGCGCCGGACGGGGAAGTCGGTTAGACTGGATGCCATATTTTCCGCGTATTCCTGCGACCTTAAGACATCCGTCGCAAGGTCGGGCCGGACCGGCGGAACCAAAGGGCGCGGCCTGCGCCTCGGACAAAGCCTCGGGGAGAAACCCTTCAATGCCGACGATTGCTCTCGTCGACGACGATCGCAACATCCTGGCTTCAGTCTCGATTGCGCTCGAGTCGGAAGGCTACCGCGTGCAGACCTATACCGACGGCGCCTCGGCGCTGGACGGCTTCCAGCAGAGCGCACCCGATCTCGCGATCCTCGATATCAAGATGCCCCGCATGGACGGGATGGAGCTGCTGCGCCGCCTGCGCCAGCGCACCGACCTGCCGGTGATCTTCCTGACGTCGAAGGACGACGAGATCGATGAGCTCTTCGGCCTCAAGATGGGCGCCGACGATTTCATCAAGAAGCCGTTCTCGCAGCGCCTGCTGGTCGAGCGCGTCAAGGCCGTTCTGCGGCGGTTCCAGCCGCGCGACGCGGCAGCGACCGCCAAGGTACCGGATACGGCGCGCAATCTCGATCGCGGCGCGCTCTCGATGGACCAGGAGCGCCACACCTGCACCTGGAACGGCGAGCCGGTCACGCTGACCGTCACCGAATTCCTCATCCTCTATGCGCTGGCGCAGCGGCCGGGCGTCGTGAAGAGCCGCAACGCGCTCATGGATGCCGCCTATGACGATCAGGTCTATGTCGACGACCGGACCATCGACAGCCACATCAAGCGGCTGCGCAAGAAGTTCAAGGCCGCCGACGACAATTTCGACATGATCGAGACGCTCTACGGCGTCGGCTACCGCTTCAAGGAAGCCTGACGCGGCGGCTGCCGCGCGGGATCGGACGGAGAGATGACCGTCAGCATCGAGGAGCAGGCACCGGTGCGGCCGACGCGCCGCCGGGTTCGCCTCCGGCATTGGCGCCGGCTCGCTTCGCGGTTCGTACGCTCGATCGGCCCGCATGCCTTTTCGAGCCTGACGCGCCGCATCGTCATCCTCAACCTTGCGGCGCTGATCGTCCTCGTCTCCGGCATCCTCTATCTCAACCAGTTCCGCGCCGGCCTGATCGATGCGCGGCTCGAGAGCCTCTTGACCCAGGGCGAGATCATCGCCGGTGCCATCGCGGCCTCTGCGACGGTCGAGACCAACAATCTCACCATCGATCCCGACAAGCTGCTGGAGCTCCAGGCCGGCGAGAGCCTGACGCCCGGACTCAATGCGGTCGAAGGGCTTGATTTTCCGATCAATCCGGAACGGGTCGCACCGGTGCTGCGCCGGCTGATATCGCCGACGCGAACGCGGGCGCGGATCTATGACCGCGACGGCATTCCCGTACTCGATTCCCGCCATCTCTATTCGCGCGGCCAGATCATGCGCTTCGACCTGCCGCCCGGCAGCGAGGACGAGCCGGCGCTGTTCGACCGGATCTGGGAGTGGGTCAAGATCCATCTGCAGCGCGATGACCTGCCGATGTATCACGAGCTCGGCGGCCTCAACGGCAAGGGCTATCCTGAAGTCGCGACCGCGCTCGACGGCAGCCCGTCCTCGATCGTGCGCATCACCGAACGCGGCGAGCTGATCGTCTCGGTCGCCGTGCCGATCCAGCGCTATCGCTCGGTTCTCGGCGTCCTGCTGCTCTCGACCCAGGGCGGCGACATCGACCAGATCGTCCATGCCGAGCGTATGGCGATCGTGCGCGTCTTCCTCGTTTCGGCCGCGGTCGTGGTGGTGCTGTCGATCCTGCTGGCCGGGACGATCGCAGCGCCCTTGCGCCGCCTGGCCGATGCTGCCGACCGCGTCCGCCGCGGCGTCACATCGCGGCCGCAGATTCCCGACTTTTCTTCGCGTCGCGACGAGATCGGCCACCTGTCGCAGGCACTGCGCGACATGACGTCGGCGCTTTATAATCGCATCGAGGCGATCGAGAGCTTCGCCGCCGATGTGAGCCACGAGCTCAAGAACCCGCTGACCTCGCTGAGGAGCGCGGTCGAGACACTGCCGCTCGCCAAGACCGCGTCGGCAAAGGCACGGCTGACCGAGATCATCCAGCATGACGTGCGCCGGCTCGACCGACTGATCAGCGACATTTCGGACGCCTCGCGGCTCGATGCCGAACTCGCCCGCCAGGATGCGGTACCGATCGACGTCGCCCGCATCGTCGACGCCGTCGTGTCGATCACGCGCGAAATCTCCGCCGCCGACGGGCCGGCAATCATGCTCGACGTCGCCAAGGCGGACGAGGACGATGCCTATGTGGTGCTCGGCCATGACAGCCGGCTCGGCCAGGTGTTCACAAACCTGATCGAGAATGCCCGTTCGTTCAGCCCGAAGGACGGAGTCGTCCGCGTGATCGTGCGCCGCAACGGCGCCGCGGTCGAGGTTCTCGTCGACGACGACGGCCCGGGTATCCGCGCCGAGCAATTGGAGCGCATCTTCGAGCGCTTCTACACCGACAGGCCGGAGCAGGAGGCCTTCGGCCAGAATTCGGGCCTCGGTCTCTCGATCTCGAAACAGATCGTCGAAGCGCATCGCGGCCGGATCTGGGCGGAGAACCGGCTGAAGAGCCGAACCAGCCGCAACGAGCCGCCGGTCGTGCTCGGCGCGCGCTTCACCGTCCGCCTGCCGGGGCTGTCCGCATGAGCGCGGCCGGCGAGCCGACGATTCATGCGAGCGCGGCCCTCGTCGACGGCACCGGAGTGCTGGTCCGCGGCCCCTCGGGCAGCGGCAAGTCGTCGCTCGTGCTGGCGCTGCTCCTTGCCGATCGCCTCGCCAATCGCCTCGTCGCCGACGATCGCGTCGTGCTGTCGCGGGCCGGCGACCGGCTCGTGGCGGCGGCGCCGGCGGCCCTTGCCGGTCTCATCGAAATCCGCGGCTTCGGGATCGTCAGGCTGCCATATGTTGCAGCGCAAGAAATCGGGCTGGTGGTTGACTTCGAGCCGGCGGAGCGCGTCCAGCGCCTGCCGGACGGTGAAGACCGCATCGCGCGGCTCTGCGGGCTCGCAATACCACGGATCGCCGTGCCGATCGGCGGCGGCGACGCCTCGATTATCGTTCGCGCGGCGCTGATGGCGGGCGCGGTGCGCGCCGTGGATTGCTGACGGCGGCTCGATGCGGCTTCTGCTTTTTTCTTGCGTTGCGGAATCGTTCGGTCAAGATGCGGAGCCGCCCGGTCGGAAGCCGCCCCAATGGGGCCGCATTTTTCGTCTGGACCAAGAATCAGCGGCCTCGCGCGGGCCGGGCAACAAGAAGAACAGGTAACCAAGGGCATGATCGGGCTCGTCCTCGTCACCCACGGCCAACTCGCCACAGAGTTCCGCGCCGCTCTCGAGCATGTCGTCGGCCGCCAGGCCCAGATCGAGACTATTGCCATCGGCCCCGACGACGACATGGAGCGGCGGCGGCATGACATCGTCGAGGCCGTGCAGCGCGTCGATGACGGCAGCGGCGTCATTCTCCTGACCGACATGTTCGGCGGCACGCCGTCCAATCTCGCCATTTCCGTCATGGAAGCCGGGCGGATCGAGGTCATCGCCGGCGTGAACCTGCCGATGCTGGTGAAGCTCGCCAGCGTCCGGGTCGAAAAGCCGCTGGCGCTCGCGATCCAGGGCGCGCAGGACGCGGGCCGCAAATATATCAACGTCGCCAGCCAGGTGCTGGCGGGTCAGTGAGACGGTCATGATGGCGAGCGACACCGAGGCCGAATTCTGCCGCGACCTGCCGATCGTGAACCGCCGCGGCCTCCATGCACGCGCCTCGGCCAAGTTCGTCCAACTCGCCGAGACCTTCAACGCCACGATCACCGTCTCCAAGGACCAGAACACCGTCGGCGGCACATCGATCATGGGCCTGATGATGCTGGCAGCCGGGATCGGCTCGTCGATCCGCGTCACCGCCGACGGCCCCGAGGGCGCCATCGCGCTGGAAGCGATCGCCCGCCTCGTCGCCGACCGGTTCGGCGAGGAAGAGTAAAGGCGCAGCCCTGACATAAAGATATCTTTATATGCTGATTGCCGGGTGACGCTGTCTCCGCTATAAGCGCGGGCACCAAACGTCACACGGAGAAGGCGCCGCCATGGCCGGACAGCACGACTACGCGATCAAGGATATCGGACTCGCCGATTGGGGCCGCAAGGAACTCGACATGGCCGAGGTCGAGATGCCCGGCCTGATGAGCGTGCGCGAGGAATTCGGTCCGTCGCAGCCGCTGAAGGGCGCCCGCATCGCCGGCTCGCTGCACATGACCATCCAGACCGGCGTGCTGATCGAGACGCTGAAGGCGCTCGGCGCCGACGTCCGCTGGGCCTCGTGCAACATCTATTCGACGCAGGACCACGCCGCGGCGGCGATCGCCGACGGCGGCACCCCGGTCTTCGCCATCAAGGGCGAGAGCCTCGAGGACTACTGGGAATATACCCACCGCATCTTCGAATGGGCGGATGGCGGCACGCCGAACATGATCCTCGACGATGGCGGCGACGCGACGGCGCTGGTCCATCTCGGCGCGCGTGCCGAGGCGGGCGACACCGCCTTCCTCGACAATCCCGGCAATGAGGAAGAGGAAGTCTTCTTCGCCGCCATCAAGCGCCGCCTGAAGCACAAGCCCGGCTGGTATACCTCCCTCGCCAAGGCCATCCGCGGCGTCACCGAGGAAACCACCACCGGCGTGCATCGTCTCTACGAGATGCAGAAGAAGGCCACGCTGCTCTTCCCGGCGATCAACGTGAACGACTCGGTCACCAAGTCGAAGTTCGACAACCTCTATGGCTGCCGCGAGTCGCTGGTCGACGGCATCCGCCGCGGCACCGACGTGATGATGTCGGGCAAGGTCGCGATGGTTGCCGGCTTCGGCGATGTCGGCAAGGGCTCGGCCGCCTCGCTGCGCCAGGCCGGCTGCCGCGTCATGGTCTCCGAAGTCGATCCGATCTGCGCGCTGCAGGCGGCGATGGAAGGCTATGAAGTCGTCACGATGGAAGAGGCGGCCCCGAAGGCCGATATCTTCGTCACCGCGACCGGCAATGTCGACGTAATCACGATCGAGCATGTCCGCGCGATGAAGCACCGCGCCATCGTCTGCAATATCGGCCATTTCGACAGCGAAATTCAGGTCGGCGCGCTGCGCAACTACAAGTGGCACAACGTCAAGCCGCAGGTCGACGAGATCGAGCTGCCCGACGGCAAGCGCGTCATCCTCCTGTCGGAAGGACGCCTCGTCAATCTCGGCAATGCCATGGGCCATCCGAGCTTCGTGATGTCGGCCTCGTTCACCAACCAGACGCTGGCCCAGATCGAACTTTGGACCAAGCCCGGCCAGTACGAGAACAAGGTCTACACGCTGCCGAAATATCTCGACGAGAAGGTGGCTGCGCTGCATCTCGCCAAGATCGGCGTCAAGCTGACCAAGCTCAACGACAAGCAGCAGGCCTATATCGGCGTTTCCGAGACGGGCCCGTTCAAGCCGGACCATTACCGCTACTGAGAGGTCGCGCCCCAGGTGGCGCCGCCTTAACCGCCGGTTAACCATGACCGGCCGACACTCCGGGGCCATGCGATTGTTCGATCGCGTGGCCCTTTTCTCGTCGCCAGCCGCTTCCCTCGCGATTCCCCGACCCGTTACATTGAGGGTGATTCGAGTGCGTCGCCGGAAGGGTTGGTCGGCGTTGCGGACGGGTCATTCCAGTTCTCTGACGGCGGAAGGGCCTGCCGCATGCCTTGGCATCGCAGGATATCGGAATGGATTCGGGCCGGCCTTGCCGGACGCCGCCCCGTCCGCGCCGTCCGCCCATCGCGCCCGGCCTTCACGAAGGCCCTGCCCGCGGCCCTCACGGCCACCCTCCTGGGGCTTTCCGTGAGCCCCGCCGCCGCCGCCGACTTCCTTTCGCCCGACCGGATCGTCACCTTCAGCGCCATTTTCGGCGTGCTCACCTTCTCGCTCGTCGCCATCGCCGTGCTGCTGCGCGCGCGCGACCGCGCCGAGGCCGAGAATGCCGATCTCCGCCTTCGCCTCGCCGATCTCCGCGCCATCGCCGACCGTGCCGAAGCGCTGGTCAATGCCGACGATCAGCGTCTCGTCGCCTGGAGCGGCCCCGAGGAGCCACCGCTGGTCATGGGCCGCCTGCCGCGCGCCACCGGGGCGCCCGACGAACGCGCCGCATTTCTGGCTTTCGGCACATGGCTGACCGGTGCCGCCGCCGGCCGGCTCGATCTCGCGCTGGAGCGGCTGCGGAGCCTCGGCGAGACCTTCACCATCGCCATCGAGACAGCGAATGGCAGCTTCGTCGAAGTTGCCGGCCGCACCGCTGCGGGCCGCGCCGTCGCCCGCTTCCGCGACCTCTCCGGCGACCGGCTCGCGCTCGCCGAACTCGACGCGCGACATCGCCGGCTGACGCAGGATGTCGCAGCGCTCCGCGCGCTGGTCGAGGCGGCGCCGCTGCCGATCTGGATCCGCAGCCGCGACGGTGCCCTCGAATGGGCCAATCCGGCCTATGTCCGCGCCGTCGAGGCCGCCGATGTCAACGACGTCGTCCGCCGGAGGCTGGAGCTGGTCGATACCGCCGGCCGCCAGGCGATCGCGCGCAGCCACGCCGAAGGGGCCGCGTTCGCCCGCCGCCTGCCGGTGGTCGTCGCCGGCGAACGGCGCATGCTCGACATCATCGACGTCGCCTCCGAGGCCGGCAGCGCCGGCATTGCCGCCGACGCGACCGACCTCGAGGCGGCCCAGACGCAGATCAAGCGGCTGGTCGAGTTTCATGCCCGCACGCTGGACCAGCTCGCCACCGCCGTCGCCGTCTTCGGCTCCGACCACAGGCTCCGCTCCTACAACGCCGCCTTCCGCGAGCTGTTCGGCCTCGATGCCGCCTTCCTCGACCAGATGCCGGACGAGACCGCCGTGCTCGACCGCATGCGGGCCGCCCGCCGGTTGCCGGAGCAGGTGGACTTCAAGAGCTGGCGCAAGGAGCTGTTCGCCGCCTACCAATCGGTCGAGGCGCGCGAATTCTGGTGGCACCTTCCCGACGGTCAGACGCTGCGCGTCATCGCCAATCCGCATCCACAAGGCGGCATGACGTGGATCTATGAGAACGTCACCGCAAGGCTCGATCTCGAAAGCCGCTACAACGCGCTGATCCAGGTCCAGGGCGAGACGCTCGACCATCTCGCCGAGGGCGTCGCGGTGTTCGGCTCGGACGGTCGGCTCCGGCTCGACAATCCGGCCTTCGCCCGCATCTGGCGGCTCGATCCGAAGCTGCTCGCCGCCCGGCCGCATGTCGGCGAGATCGAGCGCGCCTGCCGCGCGCTCAGCACGTCGCCGGATGAATGGAGCCGCTTCACCGCCGAAGTCGCGGGCCTCGGCGAGGGCCGCGCGCCGACGCATGGCCGGATGGAACGGCGCGACCGCCGCGTGATCGACTACGCGACCGTGCCGCTGCCGAACGGCCAGACCATGGTCACCTTCGTCGACGTCACCGACAGCGTCCAGGTGGAGCGCGCGCTGACCGATCGCAACGAGGCGCTGGAAGCGGCGGACGGGCTCAAGAACGCCTTCATCCAGCATGTCTCCTACGAGTTGCGCTCGCCGCTGACCAACATCATCGGCTTCACGCAGCTGCTGGCCGACGTCACGGTCGGCCCGCTCAACGACAAGCAGCGCGAATATACCGGCTACATCCTCTCCTCCAGCGGCTCGCTGCTCGCCATCGTCAACGACATTCTCGATCTTGCCACGGTGGATGCGGGCATCATCACGCTTGATCTCGGCGAGGTGAATGTCGAAGAGACGGTGGCCGCGGCGACCGAGGGCGTACGCGACCGCCTGCGCGAAGCGCGGCTGACGCTCGAGACACGGCTGCCGGCCGATCTCGGCTCGTTCATCGGCGATGAAAAGCGCATCCGCCAGATCCTCTACAACCTGCTCTCGAACGCCGTCGGCTTCTCCAGGGAAGGTTCGACGATCCAGCTATCCGCTCGCCGCAGCAAATCGCAGGTCGAATTCATCGTCGCCGACCAGGGGCCGGGCATCTCCGCCGATTTCATCGAGGCGGTCTTCGAACGGTTCGAGAGCCGTGCTTCGGGCGCGGCGCGCGGCGGCGCCGGCCTCGGCCTCGCCATCGTCAAGAGCTTCGTCGAGCTGCATGGCGGCACCGTCTCGATCGCTTCGGAAGTCGGCCACGGCACCACCGTCACCGTTCGCCTGCCGCTGCGCCCCGCCGCGCTCGACGTCGCCGCCGAATGAGCGGGCAGCCGGTCAGCCTGTGGCTTCCGGACGAGGCGACGACGGCGCGTCTTGCCGAGGAACTTGCGACCAAGATCTCGCCCGGCGACATCATCGCGCTCGAGGGCGATCTCGGCGCCGGCAAGTCGACGCTCGCCCGCGCCCTGATTCGAGCGGTCGCCGACGACGCCGCGCTCGAAGTGCCGAGCCCGACCTTCACGCTGGTCCAGACCTATCCCGGCCGCGTCGCGATCGCCCATTTCGATCTCTATCGACTCGGTGGACCGGACGAGATCGACGAGATCGGCTTTGACGAAGCGACCGAGACCGGCGCGGTTCTGGTCGAATGGCCTGAACGTGCGGAAGGCCGGCTGCCGCCGGAAACGCTCACGATCGGCCTCACGATCGAGGGCGAGGGCCGGCGGGCGATCCTCAGCGGTGGCGGCACCTGGCCCGAGAGGCTCGCACGGCTCGGCGAAATCGCGGCTTTCCTCTACGATGCGGGCTGGGGCGAGGCCGGGCGGCGCCATCTCTCCGGCGATGCCTCAGGACGCAGCTACCAGCGGCTGAGACGGGACGATGGCAGCCGCGCCGTGCTCATGGATGCGCGCGACCGCCTGCCCGGTCCGGCGATCTGGAACGGGCGCAGCTATGACGAGGTCGCGCATCGGGCGACGACCGTCGCTCCCTTCGTCGCAATGAATGAGGCGCTGCGCCAGATCGGTCTCTCGACGCCGCTGATCTATGCCAGCGACGTCGGCTCGGGATTGCTGCTGCTGGAGGATCTCGGCAGCGAAGGCATCATTCGCGACGGCGTGGCCGATCCAGAGCGCTGGCTGCTTGCAGCGGAGCTGCTGGCACATCTTCATGCCGCCCCTCGGCCGGCCGAGATACCTGCACCCGGCGGCGGCACGCATCGTATCCCCCCGTTTGACGTCGATGCCTTCCTCGTCGAGGTCGAGCAGATGCCGCGCTGGTATGCGCGCTTCGTCGGCGCGGAACTCTCCGCCGAGGCCGAGGCGGACTATGCGGCGATCTGGCGGGCCCTGCATGCTCGCATCGACGCCACGGAGAAGAGCTGGCTGCTGCGCGACTTTCACTCGCCGAACCTCCTCTGGCTCGCGGAACGCGCTGGGATCGCGCGTCTCGGCGTCATCGACCATCAGGACGCCCTGATCGGCCCGAGCGCCTATGACGTGGCCTCGCTAGGCGAAGATGTGCGCGTCGACATTTCGCCGGATTTCGAGGCGACAGTCCTCGGCGCCTATGCAGCGGCGCGCCGGGCTGCAGGACCCTTCGATCAGGCAGCGTTCGACATCGCCTATGTCATTGCGGCGGCCCAGCGCAACACCAAGGTGCTCGGCGCTTTCGTTCGTTTCGGCAAGCCCCAATATCTCCGTCACATTCCGCGTGTAAGGGCCTATCTTCGTCGCAATCTGGCGCACGAGGTTCTGTCGGACCTCGCCCTCTGGTATGATCGTCACCTTCCGCTCGACGATTGACGCGGGCTCCATCCGGGGGCCCATCCAAGAAGAAGAACCGTTTCGATGCCCGATCCCATTCCCTTCAAGTCGCTGACCGGTCCCCGGCGCGCCATGGTGCTCGCTGCCGGTATCGGCAAGCGGATGCGCCCGGTGACGGCGACCGTGCCGAAGCCGCTGATCGAAGTCGCCGGCCGCCCGATGATCGACCGCGCGCTCGACCGTCTCGCCCGTGCCGGCGTCGAGGAAGCCGTGGTCAACGTCCACTACCTCGCCGACCTGCTCGAAACCCACGTCAAGAAGCGGAAGAGTCCCAAGGTCATCGTGTCCGACGAACGCGCGGCCTTGCTGGAAACCGGCGGCGGCATCGCCAAGGCTCTGCCGCTGCTCGGGCCCGATCCGTTCTTCGTCATGAATTCGGACAGCTTCTGGATCGAGGGGCCGCGGCCCAATCTCGACTGGCTCATCGCCGGCTGGAACGATGCCGAGATGGACGCGCTGCTGATGCTGGCGCCGACGGTCGCCTCGACCGGCTATAACGGGCCCGGCGATTTCCTGATGGACAAGGAAGGGCGACTGACGCGCAGGCCCGAACGGACCATCGCGCCCTTCGTCTATTCCGGCGCCGCGATCCTGTCGCCGCGGCTGTTCGAGGGCGCTGAAGACGGCGCGTTCTCGCTCAATGTCCTGTTCGACAAGGCGATTGCGGCCCGCCGCCTGTTCGGCGTGCGCATGGACGGCATCTGGCTGCATGTCGGCACGCCCGAGGCGATCCGCGAGGCCGAGCTCTCGGTCGCCGAAAGCGCCGCCTAGGCGGGGGCCTGCCGATGGCGGCGGCCGCGCGCGTCTTTTCCATCGCCGACGGCACCCGCTTCCTGCCGACGCTGGCCGATGCGCTGCTCTCGGGCACTTTCGGCCCGGTCGCTGACCCGGCGGCCGACCCGCTGGCGCTGGCCGATATCCGCATCTTCCTGCCGACGCGGCGCGCGGCGCGTGCGCTGGCGACGGCCCTCCTCGAGCGGCTCGGCAGCGCCGCCGCCATCCTGCCGCAGATCAGGCCGATCGGCGATCTCGACGAGGATGATCTGCTGCTCGAACCGATCGAGAGCCCGGCCGAACGGCTGGTGCTGCCGCCGGCGATCTCGCGCCTCGACCGCCAACTGATCCTCGCCCGCTTCACCCGGGCCTTCGGCGCCGCGCTGCAGCCGGACCGGCTCGGCCTTGCCGAAGGCGCCCCGGTGCTGGTTCCGGCCTCCGCCGCCGATGCCTTCCACCTCGCCGGCGACCTCGCGCGGCTCGTCGACGACGTCGCCGCGGCCGGGCTCGACTGGCAGGGCCTGCAGACGCTCGTTCCGGACGAACTCGCCGGCTACTGGCAGATCACGCTCGACTTCCTGAAGATCGTCGGCGAGGCGTGGCCGGCCCTTCTCGCCGAGCGCAACCTCGCCGATCCAACCACAAGGCGCGACCGGCTGATCCGCGACGAAGCGCGCCGGCTCGCCGCCGAGCCGGCGCGGGGACTGGTCATCGCCGCGGGCTCGACCGGCTCGATCCCGGCCACGGCGGAGCTTCTCGCGACGATCGCGCGGCTGCCGCATGGGGCCGTCGTGCTGCCCGGTCTCGATATGACGCTGGACGGAGTGGCGTGGGACGCCATCGGCGGCGGCGAAGGCATCGCCGCGGCGCCGGGCCATCCCCAATACGGGCTCCGGCAGTGGCTTGGCCGCGCCGGCATCGACCGCAGCGAGGTTCGCGCGGTCGGTGCCGTTGCGCTGCCGCTCGCCGAACGGGCGCGGCTGATCGCCGAGGCGATGCGCCCGGCCGAGACGACGGAAGCCTGGGCGGATGCTGCGCCGGTCCCGCCCGAGGCGACAGACGGACTGACGCTGCTGGTTGCCCGCAACGAGCAGGAGGAAGCGCTCGCGCTCGCGATCGCCCTCCGCGAGGCGGTCGAAAGCCCCGGCGCCACCGCCGCACTCGTCACACCGGACAGGACGATCGCGGCGCGCGTCGCGATCGAGCTCGAACGATTCGGGCTGAAGGTCGACGATTCGGCCGGACGACCGCTCCGCATCACGCCGCCGGGGACGCTCGCCCGGCTCGTCGCGGCCGCCGCCCGTTCCGACGGCGCGCCGGTCGATCTCCTGGCGCTCGCCAAGCATCCGCTCGCCGCCTTCGGCATGGCGCGTGCCGATTGCCGGTCAGCGATCGGCGTCATCGATCTGGCCCTGTTCCGCGGCCGGCTTGTCGCCGGCGGGCTTGCGGGCCTGCCCGAGGCGTTGCACCAGGCTGCCCAAGACGCCGCCGACCCGGCCGCGCGGCTGCACCCGTCCGTCAGGCGGCTGCGCAAGGACGATTGGGATCGCGCTGCCGATCTCGCCGAGCGGCTGCGCACCGTGCTCGATCCACTAGCCGAGCGACTCGCCGACGGCGCCAAGAGCGACGTTGCCGGCCTTGCCATGGCCCTGGCAGCGACGCTGCGCCAGGTCGCCGCTACCGATATCGACGCGATGCCTCTGGCGGGCGACCCGGCCGGCACGGCGCTGGAGACGCTGCTGGACGGGCTTGCAGGCCCCGATGCCAGCGACCTCGCTCTGACCGGCGCCGAATTCCCGGCCTTTCTCGATGCCGCCATGGCCGGCGTCGCCGTCCAGTCGCGGCCGGGCGGTGATCCGCGCATCAGCCTGTGGGGCACGCTGGAAGCCCGTCTTCAGTCGGCCGATCTCGTGATCCTCGCCGGTCTCGACGAGGGTGTCTGGCCGAGCGAGGCGCGGACGGACCCCTTTCTGTCGCGCAGCATGCGCGCGGCATTCGGCCTCGAAGCGCCCGAACGTCGTCTCGGCCAGGCGGCGCATGATTTCGCCAGCGCGCTCGGCAATGCCCGTGTCATCGTCAGCCGGGCCGAACGACGCGGCGGGGCACCGACCATCGCGGCGCGGTGGCTGCAGCGGATCGCCGCCCGCCTCGGCAAGGAGGGCGCGGCCGCACTGACCCTGCGCGGGGCAACCTATCTGGACTGGGCGCGCGCGCTCGATGCGAGCCCGCAAGCGGCGCCCGCGGCACGACCGAGACCCAAGCCGCCGCTCGCAGCGCGGCCGAAGCGGCTTTCGGTTACCGAGATCGAGACGCTGGTCCGCGATCCCTATGCGATCTATGCCCGGCGCGTGCTGCGGCTCGAGCCGCTCGATCCGATCGACATCGTTCCGGACCGCGCGCTGCGTGGCACGCTGATCCATGAGGCGCTCGGCCGCTTCGCGCCGCTGTGGCAGCCGCCCTTCGACGCGGCGGCGCTCAGGGAACTGATCGAGACCGGGCGCACCGTCTTCCGCGACATCGCCGCCTTCCCGGCCGTGCACGCCCTCTGGTGGCCACGCTTCCTGGCGATCGCCGACTGGTATGTCCGCTGGGAGGCGGCCCGGCCGGACATCGAGGCCCGCCATGCGGAGATCGACGGAAAGATGCCGGTGACACCCGCCTTCATCCTGACGGGTCGGGCCGACCGCATCGACCGCCGCCGCGACGGCAGCTACGAGATCCTCGATTTCAAGACCGGCACGCCGCCATCGCCGAAGCAGCTCTCGACCGGGCTGGCGCCGCAGCTGGCGCTCGAAGCGGCGATGCTGCGGCGCGGCGCATTTGCCGGTATCCCGGCCGGGGCCTCGGTTTCCCGGCTCGGCTGGATCGGGCTCGGGCGGGTCGGCAAGGGCGAGCCGTTCTCCTCCGCCGTCAAGGATCGTCCGGCCGACGAACTCGGCGATGAGGCGGCAGCGCGGCTTTCGGCGCTCGTCGCCGCCTATGCCGATCCGGAGCGCCCCTATGTCTCGCGCGCCCGGCCGATGTTCGAGAACCGCTTCGGCAGCCCCTATGACCATCTGGCGCGCGTCGCCGAATGGGCGCTCGGCGAGGCGGACGAGACATGATCACCGTCGACGCGACCACGCGGCAGGTTCAGGCGGACGCGACCGATCCGACAGCCTCGGTGTGGGTGTCCGCCAATGCCGGCTCCGGCAAGACCTATGTGCTCGCCCGCCGCGTCATCCGGTTGCTGCTGGCCGGCACCGATCCCGGCGCGATCCTCTGCCTCACCTTCACCAAGGCGGCGGCGGCGGAAATGGCGCAGCGCGTGTTCCAGATCCTCGCGCTGTGGACGACGCTCGACGATGCGGCGCTCGATGCGGCGCTGGCCGATTACGACGGCAAGCCGGCCGACGCCGCCGGCCGCATCCGCGCCCGGCGCCTGTTTGCCCGCGCCCTCGAGACGCCCGGCGGGCTCAAGATCCAGACCATCCATGCCTTCTGCGAGAAGCTACTGCACCAGTTTCCGTTCGAGGCGAATGTCGCCGGCTCCTTCGAGGTGCTCGACGACCGTGCCGCATCGATCCTGATCGAGGGGGCACAGCGGCAGGTGCTGGCGCGGGCCAGCACCGACGCCGACGGACGGCTCGGCCGAGCCTTCGCGCGGCTGCTCGATGCGGCCTCCGACCAGGGCATCGAGGCCGCGCTCGGCGAGATCATCACAAGGCGCGATGCGCTCGCCGCGCTGATCGAGGCGGAAGGCACGCTCGACGCCGGCCTCGACGCGCTCCGCATCGCCCTCGGCCTCGCCCCCGGCGATACGGAGGCCGCCCTGCAGGCGGCGATCACAGCCGACTTGCCGTTCGACGAAGGTGCCCTCGGCCGGCTGGTCGAGGGGCTGCTGGCGAGCGGGCCGAAGCATCGCGCCGCCGGCGAGCAGCTCGAGCCGATCCTCGGCGCCCCGACCGAGGCGGCCCGGCGCGAAGCCTGGCTCGCCTATATGCTGAAGGGCGACGGCGGGGTGAAGGCGCTGTCGAGCCTGGCTCCGAAGGCCGTGCTGACCGGCTGGCCGGGGCTCGATGCGGTGCTGGACTCCGAGCGGCAGCGCATCAACGACTTGCTGGACCGGGTGGCCGCGGTGCGCGCCTTCGACGCGACCGAGGCGCTGCTCGTTCTCGGCCAGGCTGTGCTCGATGCCTATGATCTCGGCAAGCGGCTGCGCGGCGCGCTCGACTTCCAGGATCTGGTCGTGCGCACGGCGGAACTGCTCACCCGGTCCGGCGCCGCACGGTGGGTGCATTACAAGCTCGATCGCGGACTCGACCATATCCTCGTTGACGAGGCGCAGGACACCAGCCCGCGCCAGTGGCAAGTCATCGCCGGGCTCGCCGAAGAGTTCTTCGTCGGCCAGAGCGCGCGCGGCAAGGGACGCACCTTCTTCGCCGTCGGCGACGAAAAGCAGTCGATCTACTCCTTCCAGGGCGCAGTCCCCGCCTGGTTCGCACGGCAGCGCCGGCGCTTCGGCAGCGCCGCAAGCGCCGCCAACGCCAAATTCCGCGCGCTGGAGCTCAATCTTTCCTTCCGCTCGACGGCAGACGTCTTGGCGGCGGTCGACGCCGTCTTCGCGGCTCCGGATGCCCATCGCGGCCTCACCCTGGATCCGCAGAAGACCGTGCACGAGGCGGCGCGGCGCGGCGAGGCCGGCCAAGTCACCCTCTGGCCGGCGCTGACGGCAGATCCCGCCGAGGAACCGGAGGATTGGCACACGCCGCTCGACCGCCTCGACAGCCGCAGCCCGGAAACGCGGCTCGCGGAGCGGATCGCCCTGACCATCAAGGGCTGGACCGATGCGGGCGAAAGGATCGAGGCGACCGGCGCGCCGATCCGGCCGGGCGGCATCCTCATCCTGACGCGCAAGCGCGGCGCGCAGACCGACGCGATCAATCGGGCGCTGAAGACGGCCGGGCTGCCCGTCGCCGGCGCCGACAGGCTGAAGCTCGGCGGCCATATCGCCGTCATGGACCTCGTCGCGCTCGCCGAAACGGTGCTGCAGCCGGACGACGATCTGGCGCTGGCAGCCCTGTTGAAGAGCTCGTTGGTCGGCCTCACCGAGGAAGACCTGTTCGAGCTCGCCCATGACCGACACGGCTCGCTGTGGCAGGCGGTGCACGAGGCCGCGGGCGAGCGGGCCCGGGCGGCGGCTGCCCTGCTGGACCTCTGGCGCGGCCGCGCCGATTTCATGGGGCCACACGCCTTTTTCGCCCGCATCCTCGGTCCCGATGGCGGCCGGCGGCGAATCCTGGCGCGGCTGGGCGCCGAAGCCGACGAAGTCCTCGACGAGTTTCTCGCCCGAGCGCTCGCCTATGAGCAGAGCGAGACGCCCTCGCTGCAAGGCTTCACGCAGTGGATGCGGGAGGCAGCGACCGAGATCAAGCGCGACGCCGATATCGGCCGCGACGAGATTCGTGTCATGACAGTCCATGGCGCCAAGGGGCTCGAGGCCGACATCGTCTTCCTGGTCGATACCGGCTCGGCGGCGGTGCACGCGAACCACGATCCGAAGATCGTCACGCTCGCCGACGATCCGGAGGAGGCGAGCGGCGCACCGCTCGCCTATATCGCCCCGGGCGCGCGGCGACCGCAGCGGATCGACGCGGCGCTCGAGGCCTTGCGCGAGCGGGCACGCGAGGAATATCGCCGCCTGCTCTATGTCGGGCTGACGCGGGCGCGCGACCGGCTGATTCTTTGCGGCACGCGCAAGGCTCGCTCCGGCAGCGATCCGCTCTGGCAGGATCTCGCCCTCGCCGCGCTCGAACCTGGCGCCCGCGTCGTTCCCGTCACGCTCGGCGGCGAGACCTTCGACAGCCTCGAATGGCGGCGCGACTGGGACCAGACGACGGCCATCGTCCCCGCCGCAGCGCCGATCCCCGCCCGACCGGCGACACCGTTGCCAGCCTTCGTCTTCACGTCGCCTCCGGCGCCGCTGCCGGAGGCGAGCCGCATCCAGCCCTCGGAGAGCGGCGCGGTTGAGAAGGCCGGAGGCATGTCTGCGGCGGGCGCCCGCCACGCGCTGGAGCGCGGCACGATCATCCATCGCCTGCTGCAGGCCTTGCCCGAACACCCGGCCGGGGAGCGCTGTCCGGTCGCCCGCGTCTATCTCGACACCGTCGCACCGGATTGGCCGGAGGCGGCGCGGGCCGAACTCGCCGCTGCCCTTCCAGCCCTCATCGCGGAACCGGATTTCGCGCCGCTGTTTGCGGCGGGAAGCCGGGCCGAGGTGCCGATCATCGGCACGATCGCGACCGCGTCCGGCCCTCTCGCGGTCTCCGGCCGCATCGACCGGCTCGTCGTCACCGAGACGCGGATCCTCATCGCCGATTTCAAGACCGCCGCCGCTCCGCCCACGATCGTCGACGACGTTCCGGAAAGCTCGATCGCGCAGCTCGCGCTCTACCGCGCCGTGATCGGCCGTCTCTATCCCGGCCGGATCATCGAGGCGGCGCTGGTCTATACGGCTGCGCCGCGGTTGATCGTGGTGCCGCCTGAGGCGATGGAGCGGCATATCTCGCGTATCACCGGGTCGTGACATACCAAGGCTTGACCGACCCCGCCACGCTCCCTACCTTCGCTGTCAACTCACCCTCACTGCCAGCGAGGCTTTCATGGCGACCGCCAAAGTAACCGACAGTTCCTTCGACGCCGACGTTCTCGGCGCAGCCGGTCCCGTCGTTGTCGATTTCTGGGCCGAGTGGTGCGGTCCCTGCCGCATGATCGCCCCGGCTCTGGAAGAGATCCAGGCCGAGCTCGGCGGCAAGGTGACCATCGCCAAGCTCAATATCGACGAGAATCCGAATATCGCCGTCCGCTATGGCGTGCGCTCGATCCCGACGCTGATCCTGTTCAAGGACGGCGAGCCGACTGCGATCCAGGTCGGCGCCGCGCCGAAGAACCGCCTCGCCGACTGGATCAAGAACGCGATCTGAGACGCGCGCGGATACGGATTTCGACGGGGCCTTCGGGCCCCGTCTTCATTTCGGCGGGGTGCCATTGGCCGCCAGCACATCGCCGGCGAGATAGAGCGAGCCGCAGATCAGGATGCGCGGCACCGTGCCGGGCGGCAATAGGCGGCCAAGCGCGGCCAGCGCGGCGTGGATATCGGCTTCAGGCTCCGCCGTGAGCCCGGCGGCTTCCGCCGCGGCGGCGAGCTCCCTCGGATCGCGCCCGACGGAAGAACTCGCGATCGGCACCGTAAACACATGCGCCACCAGCCCGGCGAAGGGGCGGAAGAACCCAACGGGATCCTTTGTCTGCAGCATGCCCGCGATCATGTAGAGCGGCCGCGACAGCCGCTCCTCGAGATCGGCGACCGCCTCGGCGATGACGGCGCCGGCGCCGGGATTGTGGCCGCCGTCGAGCCAGATTTCAGCATCGGCCGGCGCCTCTGCAACCAGACGGCCGGATGAGAGGCGCTGCATGCGCGCCGGCCAATCGACCGACTGCAGCCCTGTCTCGATCGCCGAAACCGGCACGCCGAGCGAGGAGCGCCTGAGCGCCGCCACGGCATTGCCGGCATTGACGAACTGATGCCGGCCGGGAAGGCGCGGCGCGGGCAGATCGACGAGGCCATCCTCGTCCTGGAACACGAGGCGCCCACGCTCGGCATGGGAAACCCAGTCGCGATTGCCGAGGAAGAGCGGCGCCGCGTGCCTGGCGGCCTCGCGCTCGATCACCGTCATGACTTCCGGCGATTGCGGCGCCGAGACGACGGGGCGGCCGCGCTTGATGATGCCGGCCTTCTCCCAGGCAATCCGATCGAGCGAGTCGCCAAAGAACTTCTCGTGGTCCAACGAGATCGACGTGATTACCGACACCTCGGGCGCGTCGATGACATTGGTGGCGTCGAACCGGCCGCCGAGCCCGACTTCGAGCAGCGTCACATCGGCCGGATGGGCTGCGAACAGCGCGAAGGCGGCGGCAGTGGTGATCTCGAAATGGGTGATCGGTGCGCCTGCATTCAGTCGCTCGATCGCGATCAGCGTCTCGACGAGCTCTGCCTCCGAGACATAGGCGCCGCCATCCGCCGCGCCGAGCCGGATGCGCTCGTGGAAGCTGACGAGATGCGGCGAGGTATAGACGTGCACGGTCCGGCCGCTCGCCTCGAGCATCGCGCGCAGGAAGGCCGTCGTCGATCCCTTGCCGTTGGTGCCGGCGATATGGAACACCGGCCCCAGCTTTCGCTCGGGATGGCCGAGCTTCTCGAGCAACGGCAGCAAGCGGTCGAGCGAGAGGTCGATCTCCTTCGGATGAAGGAGGAACAGGCGCTCGAGGATCGCGGCGCTGTCGTCCATGATGCGAAACCTTCAGGGCCCTCGCGGCTGATCCCGCCGGAGCGCGGCACCGCTTCGAACCAATCGATGATTGAAATGAGCTCCGGCCGTCGCCCGGTCAGGCGACGACGGCCGGGAGATGCTGGTCGTCGGCGACGGTGACCTTCGGCCCGAGCAGGGCGCAGAGGCGGGCGATCGTCGCGCGGAGTTCGTGCCGCGGCACGACCATGTCGACCATGCCATGCGCATGCAGATATTCCGAGCGCTGGAAGCCTTCCGGCAGCTTCTCGCGAATCGTCTGCTCGATGACGCGCGGCCCGGCGAAGCCGATCAGCGCGCCGGGCTCGGCGATCTGGATGTCGCCGAGCATCGCATATGAGGCCGTCACGCCGCCGGTGGTCGGGTTGGTGAGCACGACGATATAAGGCAGCCGCGCCTCGCGCAGCGCGATCACGCCGGCAGTGGTGCGCGGCAGCTGCATCAGCGACAGGATGCCTTCCTGCATGCGCGCGCCGCCGGAAGCTGCGAACATGACGAAGGGCTGCTGCCGCTGCAGCGCGGTTTCCATGCCGGTGATGACCGCTTCGCCGGCGGCCATGCCGAGCGACCCGCCCATGAAATCGAAATCCTGCACGGCGGCAACGAGCGGCACGCCCTCGACGAAGCCGGCACCGACGAGAACGGCGTCCTGCAGCCCTGTCTTGGTGCGGGCGTCCTTCAGGCGATCGGTATAGCGCCGTTCGTCGCGGAACTTCAGCGGATCGACCGCGACTTCGGGCAGCGGAATGGACTCGTAGCGACCGCCGTCGAAGAAATGGGCGAGCCGCTTCGGCGCAGTCATGCGCATGTGGTAGCCGGAATTCGGCACCACGTAATGATTGGCTTCGAGATCGCGCAGGAAGACCAGCTCACCCGATTCCGGATCCTTGATCCAGAGGTTTTCGGGCACCTCACGCTTGTTGAGGAGGCTCTTGATCTTCGGGCGGACGACGTCGTTGATCCAGCTCATGGCAAACTCCTGTCAGGCCGCGACGGGCCGACGCGCGGCGCGAACGCCGCTCGCAAGGGTCGAAACCAGGGCCGCGACGGCCGGCACCGTGGCGGCGGTCGCGTGTCCTTCGGCATCGAGCGACTGGGCGATCGCCTGGACGATGGCCGAGCCGACGACGACGCCGTCGGCGTTGGCGCCGATGGCCGCCGCCTGCTCCGCCGTCCTGACGCCGAACCCGACCGCGACCGGAAGCGATGTGTGGCGCTTGATCCGGTCGACGGCGCCGGCGACGCGGCTGGTGTCGGGGGCCGCCGAGCCGGTGATGCCGTTGATCGAGACGTAATAGACGAAGCCCGACGTGTTGGTCAGCACCTTGGGCAGGCGCTTGTCGTCGGTCGTCGGCGTCGCGAGGCGGATGAAATTGAGTCCGGCGGCAAGCGCCGGCAGGCAGAGCTCGTCATCGGCCTCCGGCGGCAGGTCGACGATGATCAGCCCGTCGACGCCTGCAGCCTTCGCCTCGACGACGAAGGCTTCGGAACCATGCGAATAGATCGGATTGTAGTAGCCCATCAGCACGATCGGCGTCGCGTCGTCGCTCTTGCGGAAGGTCCGCACGAGGTCGAGCGTCTTCGCCAGCGTCATGCCGCCCTTGAGGGCACGGAGGCCGGCCGCCTGGATCGCCGGACCGTCGGCCATCGGATCGGAGAAGGGCATGCCGAGTTCGATCACGTCGGCGCCCGCCTTCGGCAGCGCCTCGAGCAGGGCCAGCGTCGTCGCCACGTCGGGATCGCCCGCCGTCAGGAAGGTCACGAGCGCGGGTCGTCCTTCGGCCTTCACGGCCGCGAAGCGTCGATCGATACGGGTCTCGGTCATTCTCTGAGGTCTCGGCTCAATGCAAACGCCGCCGGGTCTGCCCGGCGGAGATGCTTGTTTCAGAACGGTCGCAGGCGATCAAATCTCGATCCCGATCAGCTTGCCAACCGTGTGGATGTCCTTGTCGCCGCGGCCGGAGAGATTGATGATGATCGTCTTGTCCGGGCTCATGGTCGGGGCGCGCTTCATCGCCTCGGCGATGGCATGGGCGGATTCGAGCGCCGGAATGATGCCTTCGGTGCGGGTGCAGACCTGGAAAGCGTCGAGTGCCTCGTCGTCGATGATGGGCACATAGGCGACGCGGCCGGTATCCCGCAGCCAGCTGTGCTCCGGGCCGACGCCCGGATAATCGAGCCCGGCCGAAACGGAATGGCCTTCGAGGATCTGGCCGTCGGCATCCTGCAGCAGATAGGTGCGGTTGCCATGCAGCACGCCGGGGCGTCCACCCGTCATCGATGCGGCATGGCCGTTCTCGACCTCGATCCCGTGGCCGCCGGCCTCGACGCCGATGATCTCGACTGACGTGTCGTCGAGGAAGGGGTGGAACAGGCCGATGGCATTGGAGCCGCCGCCGACGGCGGCGATGATCATGTCAGGGAGACGACCTTCCTGCTCCAGCATCTGGGCGCGCGCCTCGATGCCGATCACCGACTGGAAGTCGCGCACCATCTCCGGATACGGATGCGGACCGGCAGCGGTGCCGATCATGTAATAGGTATCCTCGACATTGGTCACCCAGTCCCGCAGCGCCTCGTTCATCGCGTCCTTCAAGGTCGCGTTGCCGGCGGTGACCGGGTTCACCGTCGCCCCGAGGAGCTTCATGCGGAAGACGTTCGGCGCCTGACGCTCGACGTCCGTCGCGCCCATATAGACGACGCAAGGGAAGCCGAAGCGGGCCGAAACCGTGGCCGAGGCGACGCCATGCTGACCAGCACCGGTCTCGGCGATGATCCGCGTCTTGCCCATGCGGCGGGCCAGCAGGATCTGGCCGAGGCAGTTGTTGATCTTGTGGCTGCCGGTGTGGTTGAGGTCCTCGCGCTTGAAGAAGATGCGCGCGCCGCCGAGATGGCGGGTGAGGCCTTCCGCAAAATACAGCTTCGACGGCCGTCCGGCATAATGGTTGGAGAGCGCCGACAGCTCGGCCGCAAAGGCTGGGTCGGCCTTGGCGTCGGTATAGGCCTGTTCCAGCTCGAGGATGAGCGGCATCAGCGTCTCGGCGACGTAGCGGCCGCCATAGATGCCGAAATGGCCGCGCTCGTCCGGGCCGGCCGTGAAGGAATTGGGCAGAATGGGAGCGGTCACGTCACTATCCTCTCGCCGGATCGGCGCCGGTCTTCAACAGGTGCTGCACCGCGCACCGCGGCGATGAAGGCTCTGATCCGCGCGGCATCCTTGACGCCCGGCGTGCTTTCGACGCCGGAGGACACATCGACCCCCCGTGCTCCGGTCAAGGCCAGCGCGCTGGCGACATTGTCCGGATCGAGCCCTCCGGACAGCATATAGGGCAGCGCCGGATCAATGCCATCCAGCAGCGACCAGTCGAACGGCACGCCATTGCCGCCCGGTAGCACGGCCCCGGCCGGGGGCTTCGCGTCGAGCAGGAGACCGTCGGCGACGGCTGCATAGGCCGGCACGCGCGCAATGTCCGCATCCGTGCGGATGCCGATCGCCATGAGCACGCCGAGGCCGGTGCGGACCTGCAGCGCTGCGACGCGCTCCGGCGTTTCACGGCCATGGAGCTGAAGCCAGTCGGGCCGGACGGCATCGACGATCGCATCGATCCCGGCATCGTCCATGTCGACGGTCAGCGCCACGATCTCGGCCCGGCCGCGCACCAGAGCGGCAAGCTCGGCGCCGGCCTCGAGCGAGACGGCACGCGGGCTCTTCGGGAAGAAGTTGAGGCCGATCATGTCGGCGCCGCCCTCGAGGGCAGCCTCGAGGGTTTCTGCGGTCGACAGGCCGCAGATCTTCACGAGGATCGGGTTTCGTCCCACTTCCGGCATCGCCATCCGTTCCGCTGATCGCGCGAAGCTTTGCCATGAAAGGCGGACAGAGTCCAACCGCCGCGGCGCCGCAGCATCGGCGGACTGCCGCAGTTCAGGCTGCGCCGCGGCGCAGCGCCGGAAGGGCCGAGGCCGGGCTCGTCGAGCCGACGGCGGCGCGATAGCCGTCATTCTCGCGGCGGACCACGCCCGCCTCGCGCTTCAGGAGCCGCGCCTGGCGGCGCCAGCGGCCTTGGCCGAGCCAGGTGCCGATGCCGCCGAGCACGACGCCGAGGATGATCGACCCGAAGGCGACGACATAGAGCGGCAGCGTGATCGCGGCAGCCGGAGCGTCACCGTTGAACGGATCGAGGGAGAGCACAACCGAATGGCGGTTCGCAACGGCGAGCGCGACCAGCAGGATGGCGAGGGGGACGAGAATGATGATCGCGAGGGCGCGCTTCATGCCGGGCCGAAGCCTCCTTCAGTCGCTGTCGTTGAGACGCTCGCGCATCTCCTTGCCGGTCTTGAAGAAGGGCACGAATTTCTCGGTGACCTCGACCTTGGTGCCGGTCCGCGGGTTGCGGCCTTGACGGGCCGGCCTGTTCTTGACCGAAAAGGCGCCGAAGCCGCGCAGTTCGACCCGATCGCCGCGCGCCAGCGCTTCCACGATCTCATCGAGGATCGAATTGACGATGTGCTCGACGTCGCGCTGGTAGAGATGGGGATTCTGCTCAGCAATCTTCTGGACCAGTTCTGACTTGATCATCGCTGCGCGCCCCCGCCGTCCAGTCCGTTCGGAGCCTGCCAAACCGAGAGCAGACCGTCAAGGTTGAGACGGGGCAACCAGGGCGGCATGCCGCCGGCGTCGATCGCCTCCGGCGCGAGGCCGAGATGACGCGCCACGAGGCGCACCGCGACATCGGCGAACGAGAAGCCGCGCGAGGGCGCCTCCTTTTCCCAGTCGATGACACGCAACGCCGGATCGATGCCCTTCTCTCGCGCCAGCCAGTCGCGCGCCTCGCCCTCGCCGCCGATCGCATCGACGAGCCCGGCCTCCTTGGCCTGCTGGCCGGAATAGACGCGGCCGTCGGCGAGCCGGAGCGCCGTCGGGCGGTCGAGCCGGCGCCGTTCGGCGACGAGATCGACGAACCAGTTGTAGCTGTCGTCGATCAGGCTCTTGATCACGGCGAGCGATTCCGGCGAGGCCGGCTCGAACGGTGAGGGCGCCGCCTTGAGTGGCGACGACTTCACCTCGGTCAGCTTGATGCCGAGCTTGGCCATCGCTTCGCTGACCTCGGGCGACTGGAAGAGAACGCCGATCGAGCCGGTGATGGAGGTGCGATAGGCGAAAACCTGGTCGGTGGCGATCGCCGTCATGTAGGCGGCCGAGGCGCCGAGCGTCTTGATCGAGGCGACGGTCGGCTTCTTGGCCGAGAGTACGCGAAGCGCAGCATAGAGCGACTCGCCGCCGACGGTGGCGCCGCCGCCGGAATCGATCGAAACGATCACGGCGCGCACGGCGTCGTTCTTGCCGAGCCGGTCGATCAGCTCGAGCTCGGCCTTGTCCTCGGCGATGAAGCCATCGATCGAGATGCGAGCGACATGCGGCATCGAGCGGGCACCGATCGTGTCCGGCCCGATGGCGAGCACCGAAACCACCACGACGGCGGCAACCAGGGCCAGGACCCCGAGGACGCGCCAGAAGATCAGCTTCCGCCGCAGCCGTCGCCGTTCGATGATGTCATCCGCACTGAGAGTCATCGATCCCGCTCCCTGACCCGTCGACCTTACCATCAGTTAACCGCTTTGACGCGGCGACGCAAACCGGGGCGCCGGCGCAAGGCTTTGCAAGGCTTTGGGTTTTTCGTCCCCGGACGCCGGTTTGAAAATCCGCCCCAAACAAAAACGCCCCGACCTGCGGCCGGGGCGCTTCATCATTCGATGACGACGAGGCTTACTCGTCGGTCTGGCGGGCCTTCAGCGCCGCGCCGAGGATGTCGCCGAGCGAGGCGCCCGAGTCGGACGAACCGAACTGGGCCACGGCTTCCTTCTCTTCGGCAATCTCGAGCGCCTTGATGGACACCGAGACCTTGCGCGCCTTCTTGTCGAAATTGGTGACGCGGGCGTCGACCTTCTCGCCGGCGGCAAAACGCTCCGGACGCTGCTCGGACCGGTCGCGCGAAAGATCGGCGCGGCGGATGAACGTCGTCAGGTCGCTGTCGGCGATGCGGACTTCGAGGCCGCCTTCGTTGACCGCGAGGATCTCGCAGGTGACTACGGCGCCCTTGCGGATATCGCCGGAAGCCTCGACGAACGGATCGCCGCCGACCTGCTTGATGCCGAGCGAGATACGCTCCTTGTCGATGTCGACGTCGAGGACCTGGGCCTTGACGACATCGCCGCGGTTGTACTCGTCGATGACCTGCTCGCCCGGACGGTTCCAGTCGAGATCCGACAGGTGGACCATGCCGTCGACATCACCGTCGAGCCCGATGAACAGGCCGAACTCGGTCTTGTTCTTGACCTCGCCCTCGACGATCGAGCCGATCGGATACTTGTCCTGGAAGCTTTCCCACGGATTGGCGAGGGTCTGCTTGAGGCCGAGCGAGATGCGGCGCTTGACCGGATCGACCTCGAGGATGACGACTTCGACTTCCTGCGAGGTGGAGACGATCTTGCCGGGATGGACGTTCTTCTTCGTCCAGGACATCTCGGAGACGTGGATCAGGCCTTCGATGCCCGGCTCGAGCTCGACGAACGCACCGTAGTCGGTGATGTTCGTGACGCGGCCCGAGAACTTGGCGCCGACCGGATACTTCGCCTCGATGCCCGACCACGGATCGGCCTCGAGCTGCTTCATGCCGAGCGAGATGCGGTGCGTCTCGTGATTGACGCGGATGATCTGCACGCGAACGGTCTGGCCGATCGAGAGCACCTCGGTCGGATGGTTGATGCGGCGCCAGGCGATGTCGGTGACATGCAGCAGGCCGTCGATGCCGCCGAGGTCGACGAACGCACCGTAATCGGTGATGTTCTTGACGACGCCCTCGATGATCTGGCCTTCCTCGAGGCTCTGGACCAGCTCCGAACGCTGTTCGGCGCGGGTTTCCTCGAGAACGGTACGGCGCGACACGACGATGTTGCCGCGGCGCTTGTCCATCTTGAGGATCTGGAACGGCTGCGGCGTGTGCATCAGCGGGCCGACATCGCGCACCGGGCGGATATCGACCTGCGAGCGCGGCAGGAAGGCGACGGCGCCGTCGAGGTCGACCGTGAAGCCACCCTTGACCTGGTTGAAGATGACGCCCGTGACCTTCTCGTTCTTGTTGAACTGCTCCTCGAGGCGGACCCAGCTCTCTTCGCGACGAGCCTTGTCGCGCGAAAGAACGGCTTCGCCGAGGGCGTTTTCAACGCGCTCGAGATAGACTTCGACGACGTCGCCGACCTTGAGCGGCGTGTCCCGGCCGGGGCCGGCAAATTCCTTGAGAGCGACGCGGCCCTCGGTCTTCAGCCCGACGTCGATGACGGCGAGGTCCTTCTCGATCGCGACGATCGTTCCCTTGACGACGCTGCCCTCGAAGAGGTCCTCGTTCTGGAACGATTCCTCGAGCAGGGTGGCGAAATCTTCGCGGGACGGATTGGTAACAGCCATGAAAACTCCTGGTGCCATGTCTGGCAGGCGTCGGCGGTTCGTGCTTCGGGATCGAGTTCCGGACCTGCCCGCGGTATGGACCGGGGCTGCCCCTTCATGCGGGCGGACCGACGCTTCCGGACTGGAACTCGATGGTTTTGTTCCAAGGCGGACGGCGAAACCTTGCCTGCCTGCCACGCGGAACCCGCGCTCTATATAGCTTCGCCGCCGCCCCGGCAAGCCGAAGAGCCGCGCAGGAGACCGCTTCGGCGCGCTTTTTGGCGCCGTTCAGCCACGGCGAGCCTCGATCGCGGCGATTGCGGCGCGGACGACGCCGTCGATATCGAGATCGCTGGTGTCGATCAGCACCGCATCCTCGGCCTGGCGCAGCGGCGCCGAACTGCGCCCGGCATCCCGTTGGTCGCGCTCGCGGATCTCCTCGAGGATACGGGCGTAATCGATATCGCGCCCCTTGGCGCGGAGCTCGTCCGTGCGGCGGCGGGCGCGCACTTCCGGCGAGGCGGTGACGAACAGCTTCACGTCGGCATCGGGGCAGATCGCGGTGCCGATGTCGCGCCCGTCGAGCACGGCGCCGGGCGGCCGACGGGCAAAACTGCGCTGGAAGGCGAGCAGGGCCGAGCGGACGGAGGGATGGACGGCGACGCGGGAGGCGAACTCGCCCGCCTCGCGGCCGCGCAGATCGGCCTCGACGATCTCGGAGGGATCGAGCGAGGCGGCCAGCGCGCCGGCCGCTTCCGCGTCGTCGAGATCGAGGCCGCGATCGGCCATCAGCCGGCCGACGGCGCGATAGAGAAGGCCGGTGTCGAGATAGGACAGTCCGTAATGCGCAGCGAGCCGCTGTGCGAGCGTCCCCTTGCCGGCACCGGCGGGACCGTCGATGGCAATGATCATGGCAGAGGCGGATCCATGGGTTCGAAAGAGCCGCCGAGCAGGGTCATGCCAGCGACGAAATCGGGGAAGCAGGCGGCATCGGGGGAGAGCGCATCGACGGCGCTGCCGCCGGCTGCGCCGAGGCCGAGCACGAGCGCCGCGAGGGCCAGGCGCTGATCGCCGCCGGTCCGGACCATCCCGCCTCCGGCCGGGCGCAGGCTGCCGGTCACGACGAGCGATTCGGGGGCCTCCTCGACCGCGACGCCATTGACGGCCAACGCGGCGGCCAGCCCGGCCAGGAGGCCGGGCTGCTCCAGCCGCAGGCCGCCGAGCCCCTCGATCACCGTACGCCCTTCGGCGAAGGCCGCCGCGACCGCCAGGGCCTGGATGTCGTCGCCGAGCGCCGCGGCGCGCGAGGCCGGCACGGCGATGCCCTTCAGCCGGCTGGCGCGGACACGAAGATCGGCGACGGCCTCGCCGCTGGCGACACGATGATTGTCGATCGCGATCTCGGCGCCCATCTCGGCCAGCGTTTCGATCAGTGCGCTCCGCAAGGGATTGACCAGGACGTTCTCGATGGTGACGTCGGACCCCGGAACGACGAGCGCGGCGACGACGACGAAACCGGCGGCGGAGGGATCGCCGGGCAATCGGAGCCGCTGCGGCCTCAGATCGCGCTGCCCCTCGATTCGTACGATGCGGGCGCCTTCGCCGTCGCGATCGATCTCGAGCGCCGCCCCGAACGCACCGAGGACGCGCTCGGCGTGGTCGCGCACCGGCACGGGCTCGATCACGCTGGTGACGCCAGGCGTATTGAGCCCGGCAAAGAGGAGGGCGGTCTTCGCCTCGGCCACGGGCGCCGGCAGGCGGTAATCGATCGGCAGCGCCACCTCGGCTCCGAGCACGGCGAGCGGCAGCCGCTCGCGCGACCGGGTGATGAATTGTGCCCCGATGCGGCGGAGCGGATCGAGAATCCGGCCGAGCGGCCGGCCGCGCAGCGCCGCGTCGCCGGTGATCGTGGCAGCAATCCCCTGGCTCGCGAGGGCGCCGAGCAAAGCCGGCAGCGCGGATGCGGCGGCGCCACAATCGACGACGTCTTCAGGCTCGAGAAATCCGCCGACGCCGACGCCGCGGATGCGGACGAGGCCCGTCCCGTCGTCGGTGACCGTGGCGCCGAAGGCGTGCAGCAGGGTTGCAGCCGCGGCGATGTCGCCGCCGGCCGGCATGTTCTCGAGGGTGGTTTCGCCGAGAGCGAGCGCGCCGAGCAGAAGAGCCTGATGCGCGATGACACCATCGCCGGGGGCGCGGATGTGGCCGGTGAGCGGGCCGGAGGCGAGGGCCCGGATCGGGCCGGCGATCGCTTCGGCGGCTGTCGACATGATCGGCTCCTCGGCTGGGGCCGGTCGAAACCGGCCGTGGTCCGGATAGCATGGGAATCACCGCCCCGCCACCGCCGATCGTGCGCCGGCCGCCCGGACCTTTCCTGCCGCGTAGCCGAGCTTTGACGCGCCATGCGAGCCCTCGCGGCGCTCCGCGGCCGGCGCCTCTCACCTTTGTCTGGCCTCCTCTTTCGCTTCTTCTGCCGGGTCGCCCGCCGCTTCCCTTGCCGGTCCTGCAGACGGGGCGCTAGGATTTCGTTTTGACAGCGCGGAAACAAAGCATTATGGGGGCCGCGCTCCATCAACCCTGCGAGGCACGACGTGGCGAAAGCGGAACTCGGCACCAAGCGTGTCGACCCCGAGACCGGGAAGAAGTTCTACGACCTGAACAAGGACCCGATCATCTCCCCGTTTACGGGGCAGTCCTACCCGCGCTCCTATTTCGAAACCGGTCCCGCCAAGGCGCGGCCGGCGCCGGCGCGCGCGGTCGAGGAGGATGAGGCCGAGGAGGAGGTCGCCGACACCGCCGAGTTCATCAGCCTCGAGGAAGCCGATTCGGAAACCGCCGATGCCGGCGCTGTCGAAGCGGACACCGAGGACGACGAGGTGGTGATCGAGGACGATGAAGGCGACGTCTTCATCGAGGAAGAGGAAGAGGAAGGCGACGATGTCGCCGACATCATCGGCGGCGTCGACGACGAGGAGCCGTGATCGGACGAGCCGGAATCGACGCCCCTGTGGGTATGTCGATTGTGGCTTGATTTGAAAATCAACGCGGCCTAAGTATCGCGCCGCGCCGGGAGGGGTCCCAACCTCTCCCTTCGAAAAGGCGGGGCCATAGCTCAGTTGGGAGAGCGCTTGAATGGCATTCAAGAGGTCGTCGGTTCGATTCCGATTGGCTCCACCAATTCGAAAAGTCGCCATGTGACGAGCCGCCCCCCGGGGCGGCTTTTTGCTTTTGGGCCATGGCACAGTGCCCGTCATCGGCACCGCGCTGCCAACCCCCGCGCCGACGCCGACGCTGCCCCGCGGCACTTAACCATTCCGGACGGAAGCAGTTGAAGTCCGCGGCCGATCGGCAGATTTTAGGAAAATCCTAACGATTACGCCGCGCGAGACCCGATCCCCCAGGCCAGATCGCGTATGGCGATGATCGAACCACCGCCCCGTGGGGCGGAGGAGATGACCCATGCTCGCAATGGACGACATCAACCGGCGCACATGGCGGAGCGGCGCCGCGCTCAGCGGCTATGGCAAGGTCGCCGGCCCGATGGACGCGGGCGAACGGGCCGCCTTCGCACTCGCCGTCCCGCCGGGATCCGCGCCCCGCCTTCTCGATATCGGCGTCGGCGGCGGACGAACGGCAAGCCTGCTGGCGCCGCTCGCAAGCCGCTATGTCGGCATCGACTACATGCCGGAAATGGTCGCGCTCGCACGGCACAATCATCCCGATCTCAGCTTCGCCCATGGCGATGCGCGCGATCTCTCCGCCTTCGAGAGCGCCACCTTCGACGTCGTGGTGTTCAGCTGCAACGGCATCGATTCGGTCGATCCCGAGGGTCGCAAGGCGGTCATGGCCGAAGCCGCCCGCGTGCTCGTTGCCGGAGGCACCTTCGTGTTCTCGACCTTCCATCGCGACTGGCGCGGCTTCGAGGAGCGAACCTCGCTGCGCCGGATCGTCTGGACGCCCAATCCGATCCGGCTCGGGCTGCGCACGCTGCGCTTTCTCGAAGGCAGCCTCGTCGGCGCCGTGCGCCTCCACCGCCTGGCGGCGCTCGAGCGACGCGACGATGACCATGCCGTGCTGCTGCACTGGGCACATGATTTCGGCATCATGGTCTATGCGACGACGCCGGACCGGGCTGCGCGACAACTCGCCGATGCCGGTTTCGAGGCGCCGATCGTGATCGGCGCCGATGGCGCGCGCATTCATGGCAACGCACCGCCCGAAGCCGAATATTTCCACGTCGTCGCGCGGAAACCGCGGCTCTCCTGACGCCCGCCGCGCCGCCATCTTGCATCGGTCCGGTCGCATCGCCACATCCTCATCAGTGCGGAGAGGCGGACGATGGACAGTTACCGGGCCACATTCATCAGCGGGCGCAGCGCCAGCTGGAAGGACAAGCTGAAGCTTGCCCTCATCGGCCTCGTTGCCGGCGCGATCCTGATCGCGGCGGTGATCCTGTCGCTCGGCCTCGCGCTGGTGCTGATCCCGCTCGGTTTCGTCGCCTACCTCTTCCGCCGACCGCTGCTCCGGGCGCTGTTCCGCCAGGCGCAATCCGGCATGGCCGGGGCCGGGATGGCCGCCGGCGAGAGCGCGGCGCCTCGATCGCCGGGTCCATCCGCAGGGCACGCCGGAGGCCCTGATGGCGAGCGCGAGACGCCAAGCCGCCCGCGCACGGTCACCATCGATGCCGACTACACGGTCGTCGAAACCCGCCGGCCCGGCCGCTCGGACGACTGACCCCTTCCTGCCGCTGGATTGTCCCACCGGAATCAGGATCGATCCGGCCGGCCATGGCAGCGCAGGAAACTTTCGCGGCCAAACGCGTTGTCTCGGCAAAGGAGACACAGCATGGCCAAGACCAGCGACCTCACGCGCAACATTACCAGCGGGGCCCCCGAAGCGCGGAGCTTCTCGGACAGCGATCGGCGCGCAGGCAAGGAGCCCGGAACGCGCGGTACGCCGCCCGTGCGCGAGGAGACCGACGATGCGCGGCAAGCCGAGACGTCGCATGCGCTGCGCTACATGCTGGCGATCGGACTCGCCGGCGTCATCGTCGCCTTCGCGATCATCTATTTCGTCTTCGTCGCCGTCTGATGGAGCCCGTCAGGGCTGGGCCGACATCGTCTGCCCGACTTCCTCTGCCACCGTCTCGCCGGGCTTCGCCCGAGCATCGCGCTGCTCCCGCAGGAAGATGAAGAGCCCGGAAGCGACGATGATCGCAGCCCCGAGCAGCACGTTCCATTGCAGCAGGTCGCCGAAGAAGAGCCAGCCGAACAGCACCGCCCAAAGAATCATCGTGTACTGGTAGGGCACCACGACAGAGGCGGGCGCGAGCTTCAGCGAGCGGTTGACGCAGAGGCTGGCGATGAGCGCGACGATGCCCACCAGCGACAGCAGCGCGAAATCGCGGAAGGATGGCGCGACCCAGGCGAACGGCGCCGTGACGGCGCCTGCCGTGAGCGCCGATGCGGTCGAGAAGGCGAGCAGAGTGCTGTCCCTCGTGCCGCGCAGCTGCCGCGTCAGGATCATCAGCACCGAGAAGATCATCGAGCCGGCGATGGCGACGAGGGCCGGCGGGGTCAGCGACGCGGCCGAGGGGTTCAACACGAACAGTACCCCGACGAAGCCGACGAGAATGGCCACCCAACGCACGCGGTCGATTCGCTCCTTGAGGATCGTCGCCGAAAGCGCCGCGACATAGATCGGGCTCGCGAGATAATAGGTCATGACATCGGCGAGCGGCAGCGAGCGCACCGCCCAATAGAAGCAGCCGACCTCGATCGTCGCGAGGACGACGCGCGCGAGTTGCAGCCAGGGCCGCGGCGCCGCCAGCAACCCGGCCAAACCGCCGTCGCGGCGAATGAACGGCACCAGAAGGACGAGAGCTGCCAGCGAGCGGAACAGGAGCACCATGCTGACCGAATAGGTGCCGACCAGCCATTTGCCGAGCGCATCGTTCACGGAATAGAGAAAAATCCCGAGAACCATCAAGAGGATGCCGAGAAGCGGGCCGGAAAGCCGGCCGGCGCCAGAGCGGCGGCCGGAAGCTGTTGATGAAGACGACATGGGCGTGGTGCGGATCGGCCGTTCGGGGAAGCGGGAGTGTGCATGGAACGGCCTCGAACGCAATTGCTGCGACCGTTGCGTCGGGGCTCGTCCGGGTCCATGATCACGGGGCAGTGAGATTTCGGTTGCTTTTTGAAGGCCGAGCCGGCATATAGCAATTGACGATCATCGTGATCGCGCTGTGCCATGCGGGTCATTCCGATGGTTCCACCCGCCAGGTGCGGGCACGACCCAGTCCTCTGGCCCCTTCGCGCGTGGGTCACGACATCCAACGAATGCGGATGGCATTCGCGTAGTTAGGCTTTTTTCTTGAATCAATTGAACTCTTTTGCGGATTTGGCCCTCGCCGAACCGTTGCTGCGCGCGCTCGGCCAGGCTGGTCTCGTGACCCCGACCCCGATCCAGGCGCAGGCCATTCCCGCTCTGCTCGAAGGTCGCGATATGCTCGGCATTGCGCAGACCGGAACGGGCAAGACCGCCGCCTTCGGGCTCCCTCTCCTGCAGCAGCTCTCGCGTCGCCCCGAAGGGCTCGAGCCGAAGAGCGTGCGCGCCCTGATCCTCGCACCGACGCGCGAACTGGCGATCCAGATCGACGCCGAGTTGCGCAAATATGGCCGCTTCCTCGGCGTTCGCCATGCGCTCGTCTATGGCGGCGTCGGCCACACCCCGCAGATTCGTGCCCTCGAAAAGGGCGTCGACATCCTCGTCGCAACCCCGGGCCGGCTGCTCGACCATCTCCAGGCCGGTGCTCTGAAGCTCAATGCGGTGACACATCTCGTCCTCGACGAGGCCGACCGGATGCTCGACATGGGCTTCGTGCGCGACGTGATGAAGATCGTGGCGCTGCTGCCGGTCAGCCGGCAGTCGCTGCTGTTCTCGGCAACCATGCCGGCGGAAGTCGCCGTGCTCTCGCGCAAGATCCTCAAGGATCCGATCCGCGTCGAGGTCACGCCCGAAGTGGTGACGGTCGAACGGATCGACCAGCGCCTGTACCGGGTTCCGGCCGGTGAGAAGCGTGGATTCCTCGTCGACCTCCTCTCCGACGAGGCAATGCGGCGCGTGATCGTGTTCACCCGCACCAAGCATGGTGCGGACAAGGTCGCGCAACATCTGCAGAAGGCGCGCATCGAGACCCTGGCGCTGCATGGCAACAAGTCTCAAGGTGCGCGTCAGAAGGCCCTTGCGGGCTTCAAGGACGGCAGTCTTCGCGTGCTGGTTGCAACCGATATCGCTGCGCGCGGTATCGATGTCGCCGACATCACGCATGTCGTCAATTTCGACCTTCCCGACGAACCGGAAGCCTATGTCCATCGCATTGGACGGACGGCACGCGCGGGTCGTGAAGGTATTGCCTACTCTCTCTTCGACGCTGGCGAATCTGCGCGGCTGAAGGCGATCGAACGGCTCATCCGCCGTCCGATCCCCGAGGTTGCGACGCATTTCAAGGCCCAGGCGCCGATCCATCGCCCGGCTGCGGATACGCAGCGCGGCGAGCTGATTGCGCTCGAGGGACAGCCCATGCAGCAAAAGAGCAAGAAAAACCGGTGGCGCAGCCAACAACGCCGCCGGGCGGCTTGACGACGGAAGCGTCGTTAGCAAAGTTCTCTACCGCCAGACTGAAGGAGATTTCCATGGCGACGGGTACGGTTAAGTGGTTCAATGCGACGAAGGGCTATGGATTCATCCAGCCCGATCAGGGTGGTCAGGACGTGTTCGTTCACATCAGCGCCGTTGAGCGCGCTGGTCTGTCGACGCTTCGCGACGGCGCCAAGATCTCTTACGAGCTCGAGACCGATCGTCGGGGCAAGACCTCGGCGACCAATCTGAAGGTCTCCTGAGGAACCCCATGGCGAAGGAAGAAGCGCTCGAATTCGAGGGTATGGTCGTCGAGGTTCTGCCCGACGCCAAATTCCGCGTGGAACTCGAGAACGGGCATGTCGTCGTCGCCTATACGGCGGGCCGGATGAAGAAGAATCGTATCAAGACCCTGGCGGGCGACCGCGTAACGGTCGAGATGACGCCTTACGATCTCGATCGTGCACGGCTGGTCTTCCGGCATAAGGGTGACTCGATGGCTCCGCCGTCGTCCAAGACACCCTTCCGTGGCGGTGCGGCGCGGCGACGCTGATTTCAACGCCTCGATAAAACGAACTGGCGCGAGCAATCGCGCCGGTTTTCTTTTTGGCCCCGGCGTCCCCGCCCGTGTCGTCGCCGCCTGTGGCTTTCCTGCCCTTGCGGTGCCTCAGCAACTTCGCTAGCGTCTTGCCATTGTCGCGATGTCCACCGGGGTCCCGATGGATGTCCAAATGGTTTTTTCAGACCTTCTTGTACTCCATTCATGCGTTCTGACGAACTTTAGGTCCGGACCCCATCTCTACGAGCAGTTGTCCATGCGCCGCCGGCCCCTTGCCGGCGGTTTGTTTTTGACGGCGACGCTGCCGGGTCGCCGTCCTTTGCCCTCCTACGCCCCGCGCCGGTGCGTCCAAGCCGTGAGGTCCGATCATGCTGACCGCTCTTCGCAGTTTCCTCGCCGAGCTCGCCCGCGACGACCGCGCGGAAGCCCGTTTCAGCCCCGATGATCATCGCCTCGCATCGGCGGCGCTGCTCTTTCATGTGATCGCGATCGACGGCACGGTCTCGCCGAACGAGCGGCAGCGGCTGCAGGACCTGCTGCAGCAGCGCTACGGCCTCGATGGCGACGCGACTACCGAGTTGATCCGGGAGGCGGAGATCGCCGACCAGGAGGCTGTCGACCTGTTTCATTTCACGCGGGTCATCAAGGACAAGCTCGATCTGCCCGACCGCGAGGCGATCATCGCCATGATGTGGGACCTCGTTTTCCAAGACGGCACGCTGCATGAATTCGAGGACAACACGATCTGGCGCGTCGCCGACCTCATCGGCGTGTCGCGCGAGACGCGGATCCGCCTGAAGCAGACGATGCGCGGCACGGCCGGTATCGCCGAGGCCTGAACCCGCCGGCTGCACGCCGTTGCGGCAGACGCTGCGACGAACTTGAACTGGCGGCGCAGGGCTTCGTCGACTAGCGTTTCGGCGATGCCCTTCAAAGCTCGTTCCAAGAAGCCCCCGGTCCTGATCGTCCTGCATCAGGAGCATTCGACGCCAGGCCGCGTCGGCCTTCGCCTGGCCGCGCGTGGCTTTCCGCTCGACATCCGACGGCCGCGCTTCGGCGATGCGCTGCCTGAAACGCTGGCCGAGCATGCCGGCGCCATCGTCTTCGGCGGACCGATGAGCGCCAATGATGACGAGACCTATGTCCGGCGCGAGATCGACTGGCTCGACGTGCCGCTCAGCGAGGGCGCGCCGCTGCTCGGCATCTGCCTCGGCGCCCAGATGCTGGCGCGCCATCTCGGCGCCGGCGTCGGCCGCCGGCCCGACGGGCTGGTCGAGATCGGCTATTACCCGCTCCGGCCGACCGACGACGGCGCGGCGCTGCTGCCCTGGCCGAGCCAGGTCTATCAATGGCACAGCGAAGGCTTCGCCTTGCCGCAGGGCGCTTCCTTGCTCGCCGCCGGCGATCTCTTCACCAACCAGGCGTTCCGCTACGGCGCCTCGGCCTTCGCGTTCCAGTTCCACATCGAACTGACGCTGGCGATGATGCACCGCTGGACTGTCCGCGGCGCGGAACGCTTCGCCCTGCCGGGGGCGCAGCAACGCCACGCCCATCTCGAGGGCCGCGCGCTTTACGACGCGGAAAGCTCGGCCTTTCTCGACCGTTTCCTCGGTCTCTGGCTGGACCTGCCCCGCGGAGCCTCGGCCTGACTCTTCTGGCATGGCAGGCGAAACGCGCGACGATTTTCGCAGTCTGCGAGACGCTTTGCAAAATGCGATGCGCCAGAGATGAACGAGCCGTTAAGCCTAACGAGATATGGCTTATTTCAGCTTGATTTGCCCCATATCTTGTACCCGAACGAGGCCAGCGCTGGTGGCAAGGGCCTTGCGATGACGAGAGCAGGCTGATCTTCAGGTTTTGCGTAATCAGCTAGACCAGGACGGAGAGGGGGACTGTTGACCCCCGGCACCCCCTCTCCGATCCGTCGCCTCGCGCGGCGCCGTCGGCCGCTCCCGCACAGCCTGCTCCTCCTCGCGACCGCCCCTTGCATCGGACATCGACAGCAGATTGACTGCCAAAGCCGGCATGATCGTGCCCGCCTGCCGCATTCGAGTCCCCCGGTCCATGATCGAGCATCCTCATCCGCTGGAATTCGCCGCGTCGCTGGCCTGCTGGAGCGGCAAGGTCGATCCGGTGCCTCTGCCGGGCGGCCTCACCAACACCAACTTCCTCGTGGAGGACGCCGGGCGTCGCTATGTCGTGCGCATCGGCGGCGACATGGCGGTGCACGGCATCGTCCGCGCGATCGAACTGGCGGCGAGCCGCGCCGCGGCCGCCGCCGGGATCTCGCCGATCGTCGTCCATGCCGAGCCGGGCGCCATGGTCCTCGACTATATCGAGGGGCGCACGCTAACGCCCGAAGACATCCGCGATCCACGCCAGCTCGGTCCGCTCGTCAGACTGATCCGCCATGCCCACCGAGACATCCCGCGTTTCTTCCGCGGCCCGGCACCGATGTTCTGGCCGTTCCAGGTGATCCGCGACTACACGCATACGCTTGAGGAAGGCGAGAGCCATTACCTGCCGATGCTGGTGCGCCTGCTCGATGCGGCGGACCGGCTCGAAACGGCGATCGGGCCGATCGAGCTGGTCTTCGGGCACAACGACCTGCTCGCCGCCAATTTCATCGACGACGGCACCCGGATCTGGCTGGTCGACTGGGATTATGCCGGCTTCAACTCGCCATTGTTCGATCTCGGCGGGCTCGCCTCGAACAATTCGTTCGACCAGGCCGCTATGGACCGGCTGCTCGAGCTCTATTTCGAGCGGCCTGTTGATGCGACGCTGAGGCGCAAGGCCCAGGCGATGCAGGCAGCTTCGCTGCTGCGCGAAACGATGTGGAGCATGGTGTCCGAGATCCACAGCCAGCTGCCCGTCGACTACGAACCCTACACGGCCGAAAACCTGCGCCGCTTCGAGGGCGCGCTTGCGGCCTTCGACAGCCTGCCGCGCTGAGGAGATACGATGCAGGACGCCACCCTCCAGGGCCCGGCCGGGCTGGAGCTGCCCACTTCGGCCAAGATCGTCATCATCGGCGGCGGTATCGTCGGCGCCTCGGTCGCCTATCATCTCGGCGCCATGGGGCTCACCGACGTGCTGCTCATCGAGCGCGGCCGCCTGACCTCGGGCTCGACCTGGCACGCCGCCGGCCTCGTCGGGCAGCTCCGCACCTCCGCCAATATCACGCAACTGCTCGGCTATTCGGTCGCGCTCTATGACCGGCTCGAGGCGGAGACGGGACAGGCTACCGGCTGGAAGCGCAACGGCGGGCTTCGTCTTGCGTGCAATGCCGATCGCTGGACCGAGGTCAAGCGCCAGGCGACGACGGCACGCTCCTTCGGGCTCGAGATGCAGCTGCTCTCGCCGAAGGAGGCGCAGGACCTCTGGCCGCTGATGCAGGTGGACGATGTCGTCGGCGCCGCGTTCCTGCCGACCGACGGCCAGGCCTCGCCCTCAGACATCACGGCGGCGCTCGCCCGCGGCGCCCGCAGCGCGGGCGTCACCCTCCGCGAGGGTGTCGGCGTCACCGGCATCTCCGTCGAGAACGGCCGCGTCGTTGCGGTCGAGACCGACCGGGGCCGCATCGCCTGCGAAAAGCTCGTCATCTGTGCCGGACAGTGGTCGCGCGCGCTCGGCGGCCTCGCCGGCGTCAACATTCCTCTTGTCTCGGTGCAGCACCAGTATCTCATTACCGAGCCGATCGTCGGCGTCACGCCCGATCTGCCGACGCTGCGCGATCCCGACCGGCTGACCTACTGGAAGGAAGAGGTCGGCGGCCTCGTCATGGGCGGCTATGAGCCGAACCCGAAACTCTGGGATGTCGATCCGCTGCCGGAAGATTTCGCGTTCCAGCTGCTCGAGAACGACCTCGACCATTTTGAGCCGATCATGGGCGAGGCGCTCGGCCGCGTGCCGGCGCTCGCTGAAGCCGGCATCCGCCAGTTCATCAACGGCCCCGAGAGCTTCACGCCGGACGGCAACTTCATTCTCGGCGAGGCACCCGAGGTGAAGAACATCTTCGTCGGCGCCGGCTTCAACGCCTTCGGCATCGCATCCGGCGGCGGCGCCGGCATGGCGCTCGCCGAATGGGTCGCCAAGGGTCAGTCGCCCTTCGATCTCTGGCCGGTCGATATCCGCCGCTTCGGCCGCCATCATGGCGATCTCAGCTTCATCCGCGCGCGGACGCTCGAGGCCTATGCCCGCCACTACACCATGGCTTGGCCGCTCGAGGAGGCGGAGGTCGCCCGTCCGCTGCGCCGCTCGCCGCTCTACGACCGGCTGAAGCAGGCCGGTGCCGTCTTCGGCGAGAAGCTCGGCTTCGAGCGGGCCAACTGGTTCGCCGACCCCGCACTCGGCGAGGAGCCGCATGATCGCTACGGCTATGGCCGGCAGAACTGGTTCGCGGCGGTCGGCCGCGAGCACAAGGCGGCACGCGAGGCGGCGGTGCTGTTCGACCAGAGCTCGTTCGCGAAGTTCGAGCTTACCGGGCGGGACGCCGAGGCGGCCCTGTCCTTCATCGCCGCCAACGATGTTGCGAAGCCGGTCGGCCATCTCGTCTATACACAGATGCTGAACGATGCCGGCGGCATCGAATGCGACCTGACGGTGTCGCGCCTCGCAAGCGACCGCTATTACATCGTCACCGGCACCGGCTTCGCGACGCATGATTTTCACTGGATCAAGCGCGCCATTCCCGAAGGGCTCGATGCGCGCCTTGCCGATGTCACCTCGGCCTATGCGACGCTGGTCCTGATGGGTCCGGCGGCGCGCACCATTCTCTCGGCCATCAGTCCCGACGATCTCTCGCATGCCGCTTTCCCCTTCGGCAGGGCGCGCTGGATCTCGGCCGGCGGCTGCACGGTGCTGGCGCTCCGCGTCACCTATGTCGGCGAGCTCGGCTGGGAACTGCATGTGCCGACCGAATGCGCGCTGACGGTCTTCGAGGCGCTGACGGCGGCTGGTCGGCCGCACGGCCTCAGCCTCGCCGGCTATCGCGCCATCGAGTCGCTCCGTCTCGAAAAAGGCTATCGCGCCTGGGGCGCCGAGATCGGACCCGACCATTCGCCGCTCGTCGCCGGGCTCGGCGCCTTCGTGAAGCTCAGGAAGGACATTCCCTTCAAGGGCCGCGCCGCGCTGGAGGCGCAGGCGGCCAAGCCTCTGCCGCGCCTCCTCGCCGCCTTCACGACGGATGATCCGGACATCGTCCTGCTCGGCCGCGAGACGATCTACCGCGACGGCGTCCGCGTCGGCTGGCTGGCGAGCGGCGGCTTCGGCTACACGGTCGGCAAACCGATCGGCTACGGCTATGTCCGGAGCGCTGCCGGGGTCGACCGCGACTTCGTCCTGTCGGGGCGCTATGAGCTCGAAGTCGCGGGCGAGCGCGTCGCGGCCGGGGTTCATCTCGACCCGCTCTACGATCCGGCCGGAACGAAGATTCGCGCCTGAAACTGACCGGGTCGCTTGACAGCTTCTGCCGCTCGTTGTTGTTCAGGCCGAATTGCCTGCAATAACATAGAGTTATTCTAATGTATCGCCTTTCGCGCCGTAGGCTTCTGACGGGTGCTGCCCTTGGCGGCGCCGCGATCCTCGCCGGCACCGGCCGTCCGGCCCGCGCCGCGGGGACGACGCTCGCCGTCTATAACGGGCAGCATCGCCCCCCGGTCGAAGCGCTGATCGCCGCCTTCACCGCCGCGACAGGGATCGACGTCACCGTCCGCCACGGCTCCAGCGCCCAGCTCGCCAGCCAATTGATCGAGGAGGGCGACCATTCGCCGGCCGACCTGTTCTGGTCGGAGGAGAGCCCGTCGCTGTTCGCCCTCGCCGAGAAGGGCCTCTTGGCGCCGCTCCTGCCCGCGACGCTCGGTGAAGTGCCGCCCGCCTATTCGGCCAAGGACGGCACCTGGATCGGCGCCACGGCGCGCTGCCGTGTCGTCGTCTACAACAAGGCGGCGGTCGATCCCAAGACGCTGCCGTCCTCGGTGCTCGATTTCGCCAGCGAGGCCTATGCCGACAAGGTCGCCTTCGCCCCGGCGAGCGGCGCCTTCCAGCAGCAGATCATGGCGGTGATGATCCTCAAGGGACGCGACGCAGCGCTCGCCTGGCTGAAGGGCCTCCGCCGCTATGGCCGCGTCTATAATTCCGATTCCGCCGCCGTCGAGGCGGTGGAGGGCGGCGACATCCCGATCGCGTTGTCGAACAACTACTACTGGCATGCGCTGGCGCGCGAGATCGGCGAGAGCGACGTGCAGTCGGCGATCTACAATATCGGCCATGGCGATCCCGGCACGTTGATCACCGTGTCCGGCGCCGGCGTCCTCAAATCGGCGAAGAATGCCGAGGCCGCGCAGCGCTTCGTCGCCTTCATGGTGAGCGCCGAAGGGCAGAAGGCGATCGTCGGCGCCATCGCCGAATATCCCCTGCGGCCGGGCATCGTGTCGCCCTTCCCGCTGACGCCGTTCGAGACGCTCGATCCCGCTCCTGTCACGCCGAACCAGCTCGGCGACGCCGAGGCGGCTCTGGCCCTGCTGCGCGAGGCGGAACTGGCTTGAGCGACAGCTTCGGCGATCTGGCGACGCTCGCGGCGCCGCAGCGGCCTCGCCGCGGCCGTCGGCGGCGCCGGCTGCCGCCGGTGCTCGTCGCTGCCGCGCTGGTGCCGGTGGCGCTGATCGCCCTGCCGATCGCCTATGTGCTGATCCGCTCCGCCGATGCCGGCTGGGCGGGGATAGCGGCGGAACTCTTCCGCCAGCGGACGCTGATGCTGTTCTGGAACACGAGCGTGCTCACTTTTTCGGTGACCTTCATCGCGCTCGTCATCGGCTTTACCGGCGCCTGGTGCACCGAGCGCTCCGACCTGCCCGGCAAGATGCTGTGGCGCATCCTCTTCTGCCTGCCGCTCGCGATGCCGGCCTTCGTCGCCAGCTTCGCCTGGAAATCGATCGGGCCCGCCTTCCAGGGGTTGCCCGGCGCCATCCTCATCCTGTCGATGGAGAGCTTCCCGCTGGTCTTTCTGCCTGTTGCTGCGGCCTTGCGCAGCATGGATCCGGGGCCCGAGGAGGTGTCCCGTTCACTCGGCCGCGGCCCCGGAGCCACGTTCTGGCAGGTCGTGGTGCCGCGCGCCTTGCCAGCGGCAGGCGGGGGCGCGCTTCTGGTCGCAGCGCATATGCTCTCGGAATTCGGCGCGCTGTCGCTGCTCCGCGTCCAGACGCTGACGACGGCGATCTTCCAGCAGTATGAGCTCCAGTTCGACAATGCGAGCGCCGCCGTGCTTTCGGCGATGCTGATGCTGTTCTGCCTGCCGGTCGCCTTCGGCGAAATCCACCTGCGCGGCAGCCAGCGGCGCGACAAGGTCGGCCGCAGTGCGGTGCGCCGGCGGGCGCTGGCGCGGCTCGGCGGCTGGACGCTGCCGGTGGTCGGACTGTTCGCGGTCCTCGCCGTGCTCTCGCTCGGTATTCCCTTCGGCCGGCTCGGCTACTGGCTGCTGCGAGGCGTCTCGGCCGGGCGCGGGCTCGATGCCATCGGCCCGGCGCTGTGGGGATCGCTGTCGCTCGCCATTCCCGGAACCTTCGCGACGACGCTGATCGCGCTGCCGCTGGTGCTTGTCGCGCTGCGCGGCGGCGGAAAGCTCGCCCGCCTCGCCGAGCGGCTGCCCTATATCGTGCACGGACTTCCCGGGCTCGTGGTGGCTCTTGCTCTCGTCTATGCCTCGATCCGGCTTGTTCCTGCCGTCTACCAGACGCGTGGCGTCCTCTTCGCGGCCTATGCCATCCTGTTCATGCCGCTCGCGCAATCGGCGCTGCGCGCCTCGGCCGAGCTGGTTTCGCCCGAGATGGAGGATGTCGCCCGCACGCTCGGGCGCGGCGCCTTCGCCGCCTTCGTGTCGGTCAGCCTTCCGGCGCTCGCGCCCGGCTTCGGCGCCGGGCTCGCCCTCGTGGCGCTCGAACTGATGCGCGAACTGACGGCGACGCTCATCCTCGCGCCCACCGGGGTCGCGACGCTCGCCACCGAAGTCTGGTCGCTGACCAGCGACGGCGCCTATGCCGCGGCCGCGCCTTTCGCCGCCGCGCTGGTGCTGATTTCAGGCCTGCCGGTCTATGTCTTCACGCTGCGGACGCTCGATCCCGCCGGCGGCCGCAGAAAGCCGGGCTTGCCACGCGGCTAAGTCTCGCCTCATTTAGCGGTCACGACTTCTGACGGCACCTGGTTCCGGCAGGACAGCGGCAGTTGATGAGGCCGCTCGACTTCGGGGAGACGGCATTTTAATCGAATTTTAGCCGTGATGATCTTGGTGCGGATCATCCCGGCTAAGGATGCGGCGACCGCGGGGGCGCGAGGTCGCTGCCATCGAACCGGCCGGCGACAGCCTGGTTCGGATCGTGTGGGGCTCGGCATCAGTCAAAGGGTCTGACCATGACACCACCTGGAAAATCGGCTGCGCTGCGGCTTCCTCCCTATGAGGAGGACAGATCCGACGGTTCCTCCGACCTGGGTTTCGAAGCCGCCATCCGCAATACCGCGTCGGCCCGTGCGGCAGCCCGGACATCGCCTCAGGGCTCTGCCCGCGACAAGCTGCTCGCTTTTCCCGGATTCGAGGCATCCCGCCCCTCCGCGCGCACCGAGCCGGTTTCGCCTCCTCGTGCCGAGCCGGCCAGTGAGGCCGAATTCGGCAGCGAACTCGAAGCGGCGCTGATGAGCGACCTTCAGTCCATGGTGGCACTGTTCGACGAGGTCGCCCGCGATCCGGCGCCGCAACCGCCGGCAGCGCCGATCGTTCGCGCCGTCGAGCCGCAACGGACCGAAGCCCCTGAGGCTGCGGCAATCACGACCGGCACCGATCCCGACCAGGAAGCGCTGGAACGCCTGCTCGCCAGCATCCGCCAAGGCGATGGCGCGCCGCGCCGCGAACCACTGCCGGCGGACCTCGCCGAGCCGGCGCGACCGGCCTTCACGATCGACGATCTCTTGGCCGAGGCGCCGGCCGAGGTGAGCGCCGCCACACCGCGCCGTGATCCGACATCGCCGCGACCGAGCGCGCGCGACGAGCGCATGGCGCCGCCAATTCCCCGTAGCCGCAAGCCGATCCCCGCCAAGGCGCCTGCCGGCAAAGCCGCTGCAGGCAAGCCGCTCGTCGCCAAGCGGGTGGGGCGCGGAAAGCTGGCCAGCCGGGCCGAGCCGGTTCCGGCTCTCCGGCTCGCCGATTCCTCCAGCGCACGCCGTGGCTATCTGAAGCCGGCGATCGCCCTCTCGGCGCTGATCGTTCTTGCCGCCATCGGCGCCGGCATGACCATTCGTGCCCTGACGGCTCGCAACGATACCGCACCGTCGCTGGCCGAGACGTCGGCACCCGCCACGGCATCAGCGGCGACGACGACGACGGCTGCCGTGCCGGCGACGAGCCCCGCACCCGCCGCGAAGACCGCGGCCGAGCCGTTGACGCAGTCGGAAGCCCCCGCCGGGCCCGTGGCCGCGACGCCGCGCCTTGCGGTCGACAACAGCCTGCCGGCCGCGAGCACCGCAGCGCCTGCAGCGGCTTCGGCCCCCCCGGCGGAGACCGCCGCGGCGACGGCCGCGGTCGCGGCTCCGGCGCCCCGCGTGCCGCTCGAGCCGATGGTCATGGCCGCTCCCGAACCGATCAAGTCGGCGAGCGCATCGGCGGCGCTGCCGGCGGCGGCCGAAGCGGCGCCGGACCTATCGGACCAGGGCGCCGACGGCGCGTCGGCAAGGCCGGCCGCAGCGGTCGCCACGCCGAAGCTTGCGACCACCGCAAGCGCTGCCGGAGCGACGGGTGGGCTGCCCGCAGGGCCGGCCCGCATCGCCAGCGGCGTCAAGCTCCGGACCAATCCCGACAATGGCGCGCCGGTGATTGCCGTGCTCGCGCAGGGGGCGGCGGTCGATGTCGTCTCGTGCAAGGGCTGGTGCGAGATCGTCGCCGGCGACAAGCGCGGCTTCGTCTACCAGAAGTTCCTGGCCAAGGCGGGCGGCTGATCCGAAACGGAGCGACCGTTCAGTCGTCGCGGCCGAGTGCGATCGCGGCGCCGGCGCCCGAGGCCAGGAAGGCCTGCAGCTGCGCGATGATCTGGCGCGCGTGACGGCCGGCGAGCTGCTCGGCGGCGTCGGCATCGCGCGCCTCGATCGCGGCGATCATGGCGTCATGCTCGGCGACATAGGGATCGGGCAGGTGATCGTCGAAGGATGAGTAATAGACGCGGAGAATGCGCCGTCCTTCGTCGAGCAGGCGGGTGAACAGCTCGGTGTAGTAGCGATTGCGGCCGGCCTCGGCGATCGCGACATGGAAGTCTCGATTGGTGCCGATCATCGCCAGCGCATCGGCCGCGCGGACGGCATCGGCGAATCTCGCCTGCCCCGCCTTCAGGCCGATGATGTCGGCCTCGGTCCGCTTCAGCGCGGCGAGCCGCGTCGTGACGCGGTACATCAGCGTCAGCGCATCGAAATAAACCGGCAGATTGGCGAAATCGATCGAAGAGACGACGGTGTTGCGGTTTGGCAGCGTCGTCGCCAGCCCTTCGGCCACTAGGCGGACCAGCGCCTCGCGAACCGGCGTGCGAGACATCGAGAAGCGCTCCGAAAGCCTTGTCTCGTCGAGGCCCGATCCGGGCGGCAGCCGCATCTCCAGGATGTCGCTCTTGAGCGCGTCATAGATGAGCTGCACGCCGAAGCCGCGCCCCGCCTCAGGCTTCGTCGCCCGCCCCGCCCCGTCGGTCACTGCTTCGGCCATGATCTCGCCCATCGCTGCCGCCCGGCCTTACAATGGCCCCCTCGCCCATGCAAGCGGTGGCGAGGGCGAGGCGTTCGGCTTGGCGCTTTGTTAATGCGGACGCGCTTTGCTCCCCGACCTGTCCATCACCCCCGCCGCCGCCGCGGCCACCGGTCCGGAACCCGCCCATGCTGATCGAAAAGCGCTTGCAAGACCTCGGTATCACCCTGCCGAAGGTCCCGACCCCGGTCGGCACTTATGTCCCGGCCGTTGAGATGGGAAACCTGCTTTTCCTCGGTGGCCAGGGCCCGCTGCTGCCGAGCGGCGAGAACGCGCTCGGCAAGCTCGGCGACGGCGTCACGGTGGAAGAGGGCTATCAGCGGGCGCGGCTGACCGGGCTCTATCTGATCGCGGTGATGAAGGAGACGCTCGGCGATCTCGACCGCGTCAAGCGCATCGGCAAGGTGCTCGGCATGGTCAATTGTGTCCCGAGCTTCGGCGACACGCCGGGCGTGATCAATGGCTGCTCCGACCTCTTCCTCGAAGTATTCGGCGAGAAGGGACGCCATGCCCGATCCTCGGTCGGCATGTCGACACTGCCCGGCAACATGACGGTCGAGATCGAGTGCATCGTCGAGGTCGAGCCCTAGGCCAAAGGCTCAGGCCGCCTTTTCGGCCGTCCCGAAGGTGATGCCCTTCTCCTTCAGCCAGCGGCGATAGGCGACGGAGGAGATGTCGGCGCGGGTCGGGATCTCGGAGCGCGGCTCGAGCGGCAGCAGGCGCGGCCGCTGGTTCTCCAGGATGATCCGATCCTGCAGGAAGATCAGCTGCTGGAAATGGATCATGCTCGTGAGCGTGCTCGCGTCGTCGATGATGAACATCACCGGATGGGCGCGGCAGCGGTCGTGATCGATCGGCTGCACGAAGAGGCAGATGACGTCCCAGCGGTTCGCGGCAGCGGGACAGGTCTTGTAGAGCAGCGTCTGGAATGGCGCGGCGACGCGATACATGTATTGCGTCATGATGCCGCCCTCGGCCGAGAGCGCGGCCTGCGGCTGGAAGAATTCGCAATTCGTCGCCCAGACCTCGTCGACATCGCGGCGGATCTCGGTCGTGTAATGCCGCACTTCCGTGTGCGGTTCGGCACCGAGAATATCGGTATGGACGAAGGGGAAATGCGCCATGTCGAGGAAGTTCTCGACGATGCGTAGACCCGAAGCGCGCACTGCGACGGCGCCGCAGACGACGTGGCGGCGATCCGGCTCATCGGCCTCCGGCAACTCGAACAGATCGCGCGACGGCGCCCCGAGCGTCGTCCAGAGATAGCCCCAACGCTCGCGGATCGGCAGCGGGGACCCAAGCGCGCCACCCTCGAGCCGCTCGCGCACGATCGGCGTGCCGTCATCGTCGCGCGCAACGACGAGGTCACGGCCGAGCAGGCGGTTCGGCCGCGGCGCCGCAGGGATATCGGCGAGCGCGTCGAGGACATACCAGTTGTCGAGCGAGGCTTTCTCCGCAGGCCGTGCCATGTCCCTCTCCGATCCGCCGCGTGTTGATGTCGCGTTGCCCAGCAGCTAGACATGCCTGATTGTTGTGCTGAAACGCAAGACCGGATGACCGCCGCGGCGCGCTCCGGCCGGGGACAGGCGGATGCGGGAGCGAGTTCAGATGGTGTTTCTCGGCGAATTCGAGCCCGAGAGCTTCGCCGAATTCATGCGCCATCGTGCCGGCCGCCTGTCGATCCGGGCCGAGGCCAGCCGGCTCGATGCCGCCCGCGTCGATGTCGAGGTCGAGGGTGAGGCCGATCTCGTCGACATGTTCGAGATGGCCTGCAGCCTTGGGCCGATCGACTGCCTCGTCCGTGACACCTATCGCCAGGGGAGCCGCCGCTGATGACGGCACCCTTCCACCTCCATCGGGGATCCTCATCATGAGCCTTGCCGCCGGCTGGCATGCCGTCGCCATCGCCGCCGATATCGAGCCGGGCACGTCTGCCGGCACGCGGCTGTTCGACCAGGAACTCGTCGTCTGGCGTGATCGCGACGGCGCCAGCCATGTCTGGGAAGACCGCTGTCCGCATCGTGGCATGCGGCTTTCCTTCGGTTTCGTCCGCGGCAATCACATTGCTTGCCTCTATCATGGCTGGGCCTATGACACGGCGGGACAATGCCGCTCCATCCCGGCCCACCCCGATCTCGTCGTTCCCGAGACGATCAAGGTTGCGACCTATGCGGCGCAGGAGGCGGCAGGGCTGATCTTCGTCCATTCCGAGCAAGGCGCAGAGGCGCCGCCGCTGCCGCGGCACCATGGAGGCGCCCGGGCGCTGCGCAGCCTCTATCTCGATGCCGCGCCCGAGGCGGTCGCCGCGCTGCTCGCCGCGGATTTCGAGGCGCGCGGCGACGGCAGCCATGCCGGCAGGCTCGCGGGCAGCGACGTGCTTTTCTTCCTGCAACCCTTCACCGCGACGCGCACGGCGCTGCATCTCGTCATGACCGGCGATGGCGATGCCGCCGCCGTCTCGGCCGCGGCCGAAGCGCTGCGCAACCGGATCGAGGCCGCATGCCTGGAGGCCGCACGATGAGCCTCGTCCTGCACGACTACGAGCTCGATGCCGACTGCTACACCGTCCGGCTGCTGCTCTCGATCCTCGGGCGCGAGGCCACCCGGATCGCGGTCGACGTCCATCCGGGGCACGAGCAGCGTTCGGCCGCCTATCTGGCGCTGAACCCGCGCGGCAGCCTGCCGATCCTCGTCGATGGCGACCTGGTTCTGGCCGAAGCCGAGGCGATCCTCGTCTATCTCGCCCGTTCGACGCCGGGCGGCGGCGCCTTCCTCCCCGATGATCCGGCCGCGCTCGGCGCGGTCATGAGCTGGCTGTTCTTCGCCAAGGGCACGCTCGGGGCGGCGACGCTGGCGCGGCTGCATGCGATGCTCGAAGTGCCTGCCGACGCAGTCGCCCTCGAGCGGCAGGCCCGCGGAGCCTTCCGCGTCATGGAAGATCATCTGACCGCGCGCCATCTCGCAGGCGCGACCTGGTTCGTCGGCGAGACGCCAACCCTCGCCGATTTCGCGCTCTTCGCGCCCATCGCGCTTTCGCGCGATTTCGGCGTTGATCATGACGAATTTCCGGCGCTTCGGCGTTGGATGCGGCGCGTGCGCGCCATTCCCGGCTTCATCACCATGCCGGGCATTCCAGATTACCATTGAGGACGAGACCATGACGCGGTTGACGCGCTTTTCGGTTGCTCCGCTCGCCGGCATGACGCGGCAACTCGCGGCCGTCGCCTCGGGACGCGCGGCACCCGATCGCGTCATCACCGGCGCCCGCGTCCTCTCGACCTATACCGAGCGCATCCTGCCGGAGCGCGAGATCTGGATCTCGGGCGGGCGCATCGCGGCCGTGAAGCCGGCCGGCAGCTGGACAGGCGGCGGTGCCGTCTATGACGCGAAGGGCGGCATCATCGGGCCCGGCCTTGTCGATCCCCATATCCATATCGAATCGGCGATGGTGACGGCCTCGGCCTATGCCGAGGCAGCGCTGCTCAACGGCACCACGACGATCTTCTGCGACAGCCACGAGATCGGCAATGTCATGGATGTCGCCGGCATCGAGGCCATGCTGGAGGATGCCCGCGCGGCGCCGCTGTCGATCTTCCTGACCGTCCCCTCCACCGTCCCCGCGACATCGCCCGACCTCGAGACGGCCGGCGGCGACCTGACGCCGGAGAAGATCGCCGCCCTGTTCGATCGCTGGCCGGAAGCGGTGGCGCTGGGCGAGAAGATGGACTTCGTTCCCGTCACGCTCGGCGACGAGCGCAGCCACGCCATCCTCAACGCAGCCCTCTCGCGCGGCCGGCCGGTCTCGGGCCATGTCTATGGCCGCGATTTCGTCGCCGCCTACGCAGCGAGCGGCATCACCGATACGCATGAGGCCATCGACCGCGATATCGCCGACGATCTGCTGGAAGCTGGAATCTGGGTGTTCCTGCGTGGCGGACCGCCGACGACGGCCTGGCATTCGCTGCCCGAGGCGATCAAGACGATCACCGAGCTTGGCGCCGCGGCCAAGCGGGTCGCGGTCTGCACCGATGACCGCGACGCGGACGATCTCGCCGATTTCGGGCTCGATTTCGTCGTGCGCGAGGCGGTGCGCGCCGGCGTGAAGCCGGAGACCGCCTGGTCGATGGGTTCGCTGCACGGCGCGACGCGGTTCGGCCAGGATGGCGAGATCGGCGGGCTCGGCGGCGGCAGGCGGGCAGACCTCGTGCTGATGAACGACGATTTGCAGCCGCAGTCGACCTGGTATGGCGGCGAGCTCGTCGTCGATGACAGGCGGATTACGCCGCTGCTCGATGCGGCGCTGTCGGAGCGCTATCGCTATCCCGACGCCGCCTATCATACCGTCCATCTGCCCAAGGCTCTGAAGCTGACGCCCGACCTGCCATCCGGCGCCGGCACGCTCAACGCGATCCGCACGGAACTGCCGGGCATCATGCTGAAGCACGACCGGATCGCGATCGAGCCGGCCAACGACTGGTCGACGCTGTTCGAGCGGCATGGCCTCTGTTTCGTCAGCGTCGTCGAGCGGCACGGCAAGTCGGACGGGCAGGTCGGTCACGGCGTGCTCTCCCGCTTCAGCCTGAAGCGGGGGGCCGTCGCCTCCAGCGTCGGCCACGACGCGCACAACATCATCATCGCCGGCACCAACGAGGCCGACATGCGCCTCGCCCTCGACACCGTCGCCGAGACCGAAGGCGGCATTGCCGTCGTCGCCGACGGCGTCGTCAAGGCGCGGGTGGCGCTGCCGATCGCCGGCCTCCTCTCCGACAAGCGCGTGCCCGAGGTCGCCGAGGAGCTGCGGACCTTGAAACTGGCCTGGGCCGAAGCCGGATGCTCGATCCCGTTCATGGGCTTCAACCTCATCCCGCTCTCCGTGATCCCGGAAATCCGCATCACCGATCGCGGGCTGGTCACCGTTCCGGCGATGGCCCTGGTGCCACTGTTCGAGCCGGACTGAGGCAGGCACCGAATCCCGCCCTTGCCACGCGGCGCCGTTCGGCCGATATCCACCGCCACGAACCAGGACGGGAGACGGCGACATGCGTGCGCGCACATTCGGACGGACAGGCCGGCAGGTCAGCGAGATCGGCTTCGGCGCCTGGGCGATCGGCGCCAGCTGGGGCCATGTCGACGAGAGCGACGCGCTGGCTGCGCTCAATGCAGCACTCGACGCGGGCGTGAGCTTCATCGATACGGCCGACGTCTATGGCGACGGCCGCTCGGAGAAGCTGATCGCACGGGTGCTGCGCGAACGCGGCGGCGAGCGCCCCTTCGTCGCGACCAAGGCCGGACGCCGGCTGCAGCCTCATGTCGCCGCCGGCTATACGGCCGAGGCGCTGGAGGGCTTCATCAACCGCAGCCGCGACTATCTCGAGATGGAGACGCTCGATCTCCTCCAGCTGCACTGCCCGCCGACGGACGTCTACTATCACCCGGAGGTGTTCGCGGCGCTCGATGGCTTCAAGGCCGGCGGCCTCATCGCGGACTATGGCGTCAGCGTCGAGCGGATCGAGGAAGCGCTGAAGGCGCTGGAGTATCCCGGCGTCGTCTCGATCCAGATCATCTTCAACATCTTCCGCCAGCGCCCGATCGAGCGGTTGTTCAAGCGCGCTCTGGAGACGGAGACGGCGATCATCGCCCGCGTGCCGCTGGCGAGCGGGCTGCTCACCGGCAAGATGAAGGCCGAGACGACCTTCGCTGCCGAGGATCACCGCCTGTTCAACCGCCATGGCGAGTTCTTCGACGTCGGTGAAACCTTCTCGGGCGTGCCCTATGAGGCGGGTCTCGCCGCCGTCGAGCGCATCCGGCCCCTGGTCGGCGGCGACACGACCATGGCGAAATTCGCGCTGAAGTGGATCCTGATGTTCGACGCCGTGACCGTGGCGATCCCCGGCGCCAAGAACGCGGCGCAGGCGCTCGGCAATGCCGAGGCCGCGACGCTTCCGCCGCTCGGCCAGCAAACCATGGCGGCGCTGAAGGCAATCTATGACGAGGACATCCGTCCGTTCGTGCACCAGCGCTGGTAGCCGCGGCTAATTGTCGAACGGATAGACGCGCTTCCAGTCGGCCTTCATGTCGACGACGAGCCAGCCGCGGCGCGGCGCCTCGTCGAGCGCCTTGTCGAGGCGGCCGACGAGCGAGTTGCGGTCATAGGCCCATTCGCGGGCGGCATCGGTGTGATGCACGATCAGGCCGAAGCGCGCGCCGGGGGCAAGCGTCGTCCATTGCAGCATCTGGAGGTCGCCGTCCGAATTTCCGGCGGCGAAGATCGGGCGGCGGCCGATGAAGCGGTTGATGCCGACCGGCTTGCCGGGCCCGTCGTCGACGAACTCGACCTCGGGCAGCTTCACGATCGCGGGCGTGTCGCCAACGAGCCGCCATTCGGTCTTGCCCGAGGAGCCGACGATCTGTTCCGGCGGAATGCCGTAGGTATCAGGAACCCACGGCCGCATGAAATCGATGCCACCGCCGGAGACGATGTAGGTCTTGAAGCCGTTCGCGCGGAGAAAAGCGAGCAGTTCCAGCATCGGCTGGTAGACGAGGTCGGTATAAGGGCGATCGAAGCGTGGGTGCCGCGCCGTCTTCAGCCAGTCGCGGACGAGGCCGGAGAATTCGTCGACCGTCATGCCGGCATGGGTGAGCGCCACGATCTGAAGCAGGCCCTTCTCGCCGAGCGCGGCGAGCTTGGCGCGATCGCCGGAGAGAACTGTCTTGTAGGGCTCCTGCTCCGCCAATGCGGGATTGGCCGTGGCCAGGGCCTTGAGCCGGTCGACCGCGAAGGCGATCTGGAAATACATCGGCTGCTCGGACCAGAGCGTGCCGTCATTGTCGAAGGTGGCGATCCGCTCGGGCACAGGGACGAAATCGGCCGAGCCTTCGGTCGTGACCCTCTCGACAAAAGCGATGATGGCCGCCTTGGCTGCGCCGTCGTTCCAGGATGGCAGAGGGTCGGCGCCGGCGAGCGTCGGGAGAGCCAGGGCGACCAGCGCCAATCCCAACAATGCCGATGCGAGGCGCGCAAGGGCGGAGCGCCACCGCCGCTTGATGCCGATGACGTCCATGGATCCCTCCGGATCCGGCCCCCGCGCCGGATATGCTGCCCAGCCTAACAGACTGCGGCGGCAGCGGCCATCGCGCCGCCGGCGCAGCAAAAAGCCCGCCGGATGGCGGGCTCGAGGGCGTGCGGACCGATGGGCGCGAGAACAGCGGCGATCAGTTGACCGCCTGGACTTCGCGAACCTCGGGGATGAAGTGGCGCAGCAGGTTCTGGATGCCGCTCTTCAGCGTCGCCGTCGAGGACGGGCAGCCGGAGCAGGAGCCGCGCATGTTGAGATAGACGACGCCGTCCCGGAAACCCTGGAAGGTGATGTCGCCGCCATCCTGCGCCACGGCCGGGCGAACGCGGGTCTCGATCAGTTCCTTGATCGTCTCGACGATCTCGCCGTCGCCCTCGTCGAAGAATTCCGCCGCATCGCCCGACGCTGCCGCACCCGGCGACCGCTCGGCCATGACCGGAACGCCGGCCATGAAATGCTCCATGATCGCGCCGAGCAGGGCCGGCTTCAGATGCTGCCACTCACCATTCGCCTTGGTGACGCTGATGAAATCATGGCCGAGGAAGACGCCGGAGACACCACTGACCGAGAACAGCCGCTCGGCGAGCGGCGAGCGGCCGGCTTCGGCCGGGTCACGGAATTCGGCTGTTCCTTCGGGAAGCACCGGGCGACCCGGCAGGAACTTCAGCGTCGACGGATTGGGCGTCGCTTCGGTCTGGATGAACATCGGGGAGCCTCGCCGCACATTTCTGGAACTGTTCTAAGGGTGTTGTGAGCGATCCGCCGACGGCCTTCAAGCGGATTCGCGCCCAACGCACCATAAATCGTACTTCCGTAGTCAGGATTCAAGCGAGGCGCGCAGCGGCGCAATTCCGGCGAAGTTTCCGCCGCCATGGCGACTTGTCATGGAACCGCAACAGGCCGGGCCTATCGGGAAGGACGCTCACCACATCTGGGGATCTGAACCGTGAAACGCATCCTGCTCGCTTCCAGCGCCCTGCTGGCGCTGTCGCTTCCCGTCCTTGCCGATCCGATCAAGCTGCCCTCCGCCGTGGTCAAGCCGGCCGAGGACGCGCTCGCGCCGGGCCTTGCTCAGGTCCCCGTCGCCGAAGGCGCCTTCAAGCTGGAAAATCCCTCGAAGGAGATCGGCTTCTACGGCTACGGCACCGACGGCCCGCTCGCTCCCAAGAAGGGCGCGGTCCAGTCGGCCGGCCACAATGTCGAGGCGACCAAGACCGAGCCCGACAAGAACACCTATCTGGTGCTCGACGGCGCAACCGGCCCGGCCAAGGGCTTGAAATACGGCACCCATTTCCTGTTCCAGGGCCATGAGAACGGCCCGAAGGATGCCGCCGGCGTCACGCATGGCGCGCTCACCCGCATCAATCTCGACGCCCCGGTCGCCCATCGCGTCACGCTGATGGCCTCGACGGACGTTGCCGGCAAGCCGCTGCCGCTGATCGACGGCTCGGCCTGGAACCCCTTCGCCAAGGTGCTGGTCCTCACCTCCGAGGAAGGCACGGATGGCGGCGTGTGGATCGCCACCACCGACTTTCCCTCGAAGGTGACGGATATCTCGGCCTTCACCGGCCGCGCCGCCTATGAAGGCGTGCAGCTCGCGTCCGATGGCAGCCTCTGGCTGGTCGAGGACGAAGGCGGCAAGGGCGGTCCGAAGACCAAGAACGCCAAGCAGCCGAATTCCTTCATCTATCGCTTCGTGCCGGCCGACAAGACCGACCTGACCAAGGGCGGCAAGCTGCAGGCGCTGCAGCTGCTCGACGCCTATTCGAACCCGATCGTCTTCCATGACGGCAAGCTCGACCAGGACATCCTCGCGCCCGAACAGAAGACGATCTACAGCTATGGCAACGAGCTGCCGTCGCGCTGGGTCACCCTCAAGGAGACCGCTGCCGGCGCCACCGAGACCTTCGACGCCAACGCGCTGGCCAAGGCGGCCAATGCGACGCCGTTCAAGCGTCCCGAGAACGGCCAGTTCCGTCCCGGCACCGATTTCGATGAATTCTACTTCACCGCCACCGGCGACACGAATGCCAAGACCGAAGCCGGCACCGACTTCGGCGGCTTCGGCGGCGTCTTCCGCGTGACGCAGATCAAGACCTCGTCCGACAAGGGTCATGTCGGGATCGTGCTGCGCGGCGACGTCACCAAGACCGGTTTCGACAACCTGTCCTTCCTCAACGACACCCAGCTGCTGGTGGTCGAGGACGCCGGCGACAAGCTGCACGGCCAGCGCAACGCCCTCGACTCGGGCTATATCGTCGACGTCACCGCCGACTATTCCAAGGCCTCGACGCCCGATCCGATCCGCTTCCTGTCGCAGACGCGCGACGACATGGCGACCATCGATGCGGCGATCGGCAACGCCGACAACGGCTTCCAGAACGACGGCGACAACGAGATCACCGGCATCCACGTCTCCAATGGCGATCCGACCGTCGAGGGCCTGATCGGCACCGCCGTGCCGACGCCGTTCGAGAATGGCTGGCGCGTGTTCTATACCCGCCAGCATGGCCGCAACATCACCTTCGAGATCGTCAAGGCCGAGGCCAAGGCAGATTCGAAGGCGAAGGCGAAGCCGGCTAAGTAAGCCTCACCACCATCGGGTCAAGGAAGGGCACCTCCGGGTGCCCTTCTCGTTTTCGGAGTTGGTTACAGCGACGAGCCGCGGCTCCGCTCAGGCGATGGCCGCGATATCGTCGTCGGTGAGCGAGCCCGGCACGATGGTGATCGGCACCGGGAAATGCGCGACATGGCGCCCGGCCATGGCGGTCACCAGCGGTCCCGGCCCCTCCTTGTCGGTACCGGCGGCCAGCACCAGGATGGCGATATCCTCGTCCTCGCCGATGAGGCCGGTGATCTCGTCGGCCCGGCTGCCCTCGCGGATCACGAGTTCCGGTTCGACCGAGGAATGGCGGCGGGCGATATCGGCGAAGCGGGCGAGCGTCGCCTCGGCTTCGTCCATCGCCTCGGCGCGCATGATGTTCTCGACGCCGATCCAGTGCTGGAAGCCGGAAGGCTCGATCACATAGAGCATGGTGAGGCCGCCGGAGGTGCGTTCGGCCCGACGGGCGGCATAGATCACGGCGCGCGAGCATTCCGGCGTGTCGTCGATGACCGCCAGGAACTTGCGCCGGTGGCCGGCTTCGGTGCTGCGCCGTTTCAGCATGGCGCGATGCTGCCACCCTCACGCGCGAACGGCAAGCCGCGCATCAGTGGTGACGGATGAAGCCGACCACGTCCTTGACGCCGTCGAGGATCGGCCGGGCGATCGCGTCGGCCCGCGCGGCGCCCGAGGCAAGGATCTGGTTGATGTGGCCGGGATCGGCCATCAGCCGGCGCATTTCGGCGCCGACAGGCCCGAGCTTGGCGACGGCGAGATCGGCGAGCGCCGGCTTGAAGGCCGAAAACTGCTGGCCGCCGAACTGGCCGAGCACGTCCTGCTTGGAGAGGCCCGAGAGCGCCGCATAGATGCCGACGAGATTGTCCGCCTCCGGCCGGCCCTTGAGACCGTCGGTCTCGCTCGGGAGCGCGTCCGCGTCGGTCTTCGCCTTGCGGATCTTCTGCGCGATCTGCTCGGCATCATCGGTCAGGTTGATGCGCGAATAGTCCGACGGATCGGATTTCGACATCTTCTTGGTGCCGTCGCGCAGGCTCATGATCCGCGTCGCCGGTCCCGTGATCAGCGGCTCGGTGAGCGGGAAATAGGCATCGCCATAGCCATGCTCGCGAATGGACTCGGCATAGTCGTTGTTGAACTTCTGCGCGATATCGCGCGTCAGCTCGAGATGCTGCTTCTGGTCCTCGCCGACCGGGACATGCGTCGCCTTGTAGGCGAGGATGTCGGCCGCCATCAGGCTCGGATAGGCGAGCAGGCCGAGCGAGGCATTTTCCTTGTCCTTGCCGGCCTTGTCCTTGAACTGCGTCATGCGGTTCATCCAGCCGATGCGCGCGACGCAATTGAAGATCCAGGCGAGTTCGGCATGGGCCGAGACCTGGCTCTGGTTGAAGACGATGTGCTTGACCGGATCGATGCCGGCCGCGACGAAGGCGGCGGTGACTTCGCGGATCTGGCGCGCGAGCTCCTTCGGATCCTGCCACACCGTGATCGCATGCATGTCGACCACGCAATAGATGCAGTCATGGCTTTCCTGCAGCGCGACGAAATTGACGATCGCGCCGAGATAGTTGCCGAGATGCAGGTTGCCGGTCGGCTGGACGCCGGAGAAGACACGCGGCTGGAATTCGGTCATCGCACTATCCGCCATGGAGGGCTCTTTTACGCGGGCGCCTTATCGCGCGGCCGGGCGGGCGGCGCAAGCGGCGCGCGGCTCAGCGCTTGCGTTTTCTGAGCGCCCGCACCGCAGCGGCGAAATCGACGACGCCGACCGCCTGGCAGAACCCGGCGAAGAGCGCGAGACCGCCAAGGCAGATCGCCGCCATCGCGCCAGCCCGCATCCAGATGCGGCGATCGGCGAGCAGCGGTTCGGCCCACCATGCGGCGAACCAGACGGCGGCGCCCATGGCGAGCGCGGCCGCGAGGACCAGCGGCAGGCTGCGCTTCACCTTGGCATCGAACAGGAAATGGCCGCGCCGATGCAGCGCGAAGCCGAGCAGCGCCGCATTGACCCAACCGGAAAGGCTCGTCGCGATGGCGATGCCGACCGCGCCGAAAAAGGGAAACAGCGCCAGCGAGGCGGCGATGTTGACGCCGACACCGACGGCCGCGAACCACATCGGCGTCTTGGTATCCTCGCGGGCGAAGAAGCCCGGCGAGAACACCTTGATCAGCACGAAGGCCGGTAGCCCCGCAGCAAAGCCCATCAAGGTCGAGGCCGTCACCAGCGTGTCGGCGGGACCGAATTCGCCGCGCTGGTAGATCACCTGCACGATCGGCTTCGCCAGGATGAACAGCGCGATTGCGGCCGGCAGGGTCAGCGCCATCGCGAATTCGAGGCTGCGGTTCTGCGTGTGGTCGGCGAGATCGTCGCGGCCGGCGCGCAGGTGCCGCGCGAGATCGGGCAGCATGACCACGGCGATCGTCGCGCCGACGATGCCGAGCGGCAGCTGATAGAGCCGGTCGGCATAGCCGAGCACGGCGATGGCGCCAGGCGCGAAGGACGCGATCATCGTTCCGATGACGATGTTGATCTGGGTGACGCCGCCGGCCACCAGCCCCGGCAGCGCGAGGGCGGCCAGACGCCGGACGCCGGGCGTCAGGCGCGGTCGGCGCAACGGCAACAGCATGCCGTCGCGCCAGGCGGCGCCCATCACGAGACCGAGCTGCAGCACGCCACCGACGAGCGTCGCTACCGAGAGGAGGACACCGGCCTCCGCCGTGTTCTCGTGATGGGAGAGCAGCACATAGGCGAGCGCCCCGACGAAGACGACGTTGAGGAGGCCGGGCGCCATCGCCGCGGCAAGGAAGCGGCCGCGGGCATTCAGAACGCCGCTATAGAGCGCGAGCAGCGAGATCAGCGTCAGATAGGGAAAAGCGATCCGCGTCAGAAGGACGGTCAGATCGAACTTCGCCGGATCGGACACGAAGCCCGGCGCCATCACCATCATCAGCGGCACCATGCCGATCATGGCGACGAGCGTGATCGCGATCAGGACGGCGAGGAGAGCGGACAGAGCCTCGGAACCGAAGCGGCGGGCCGCTTCGACGCCCTCGCCCTCGAGCGTCCGCGCGAACAGCGGCACGAAGGCCGAGGCAAAGGCCCCTTCGGCAAAGAGGCGGCGGAAGAGATTGGGAAAGCGGAACGCGACCAGAAAGGCATCGGCGACGGGACCGGTGCCGAGCGCCGCAGCCATGAACATGTCGCGGACGAAGCCGAGCAGGCGGCTCGTCGTGGTCGAACCCCCGACGGTGAGGAAATTCCGCATCAGCGACATGGCGAGCCCGGCGCAATCGCGCATGCAGCCCGGCGCACGGACGGCCGGACCGACGCCATCGGAGCTTGCAGCCTCACGCGCCGCCCCTCCGCCGCCCGCATCGCCCGGTCATCCGGTCTTCTTCAGCGGCGTCTTCTCCAGCGGCGCGGCGCCGTCGAAAACCTCGGCGAGACGGCGGCGGATGCTCGCCTCGCGGCCGGCATTGGTGACCTTCCGGCCCATGAGATCGGTGACATAGAACACATCGACCGCGCGCTCGCCGAAGGTCGCGATATGCGCCGAGGCGATGTTCAGGTTGAGATCGGAGATCGAGCGCGTCAGGTCATAAAGCAGGCCGGGCCGGTCGATGCCGGAGGCCTCGATCACCGTGAACTGGTTCGACCAGGAATTGTCGAACAGGATGCGCGTCTCCACGGAGAAGGCCTTGATGCGGGCGCGGGGCTTGGCCTTGCGGGCGATCGCCTCCGGCAAGGCGACGCTGCCGGACAGCGCGTCCTCGATCAGCTGGCCGACCTTGCGCGCCCGCCGTGTTTCCTCTTCGTCGGTATCGAATTCGCGGGCGATGAAGATCGTGTCGACGGCGCGGCCGTCGGTGGTGGTGAAGATCTGCGCGTCGACGATGTTGCTGCCGCCGGCGGTACAGGCACCGGCAATCATCGAGAGAAGGCGCGGATGGTCGGGGGCAAGGACGGTGATCTCGGTGACGCCCTCGAACGAGCGGACGGCGACCTCGGTCGCGAGCGACTGGCCGTTGGCGTCGGCAACGCGGATCATCTCGGCATGGGCGATCTTGCGGGCGAGATCGACGCGGAGCCAATAGGCAGGATAATGGCGCTCGAGATAGGCGTCGCGGTCGGCCTCGTTCCAGTTGGCAAGCCCCTGCGCAAGCTCAGCCTTGGCGGCCGCGACGCGCTTGTCGCGCGAGATCTGGCTGTGGCCGCCGGTCAGGAGCGGCTCGGTCTCGTAATAGAGCGTGCGCAGCAACTGGCCCTTCCAGCCGTTCCAGACGCCAGGCCCGACCGCAGTGATGTCGGCGATGGTGAGGATGAGCAGCAGCTTCAGCCGCTCGAGGCTCTGCACGACGGCGGCGAAGTCCTGGATCGTCTTGCGGTCGCCGAGATCGCGCGACTGCGCCACCATGCTCATCAGGAGATGATGCTCGACCAGCCAGGCCACCGTCTCGGTCTGCGCCGGCGTCAGTCCGAAGCGCGGACCGAGTTTCCGTGCGACGCGGGCGCCGGCGATCGAATGATCCTCCGGCCGGCCCTTCGCGATGTCATGCAAGAGCATCGCGACATAAAGCACGACGCGATCCTGCAGCGTGCCGATCAGTGAATTGGCCAGTGGATGGTCCTGGCTGCGCTCGCCACGATCGATGCCGGAGAGCACGCCGATCGAGCGGATCAGGTGCTCGTCGACGGTGTAGTGATGATACATGTTGAACTGCATCATCGCGACGATCTTGCCGAAGTCCGGCACGAAGCGGCCGAGCACGCCGGCCTCGTTCATGCGCCGCAGAACCGTTTCCGGCTGGTTGCGCGACGAGAGCAGCTCGATGAACAGCCGGTTGGCGGTCGGATCCTCCCTGAGATCGGCATCGATGAGCTTCAGCGAGCGCGTGACGGCCTTCATCGCATCGGGATGGAAGGCGAGGTCGTGCCGGTCGGCGAGATGGAACAGGCGGATCAGGTTGACCGGGTCGCGGCTGAACACGTCCGGGTCGGCCATGTTGATCCGGTCATGCTCGACGACGAAATCGGTGGTCCCGGCAATCTTGCGGCGGCGGCGGCGCGGCGACAGGCCGAAGAAGCGGTTGAGCAGCGGCGTCTGCTTGGCATGCTCCTCCTCGAGCGCAGCGCAGAAGATCAGCGTCAGGTCGCCGACATCCTTCGCATAGAGGAAATAGTGCTTCATGAAGCGCTCGACATCCTTCATGCCCGGATGCGAGGTGTAGCCGAGCCGCACCGCCATCTCGCGCTGGACATCGAAGGAGATGCGTTCCTCGGCCCGGCCGGTGAGGAAATGCAGGTGGCAGCGCACCGACCACAGGAAGTTCTCGGCCTTGTGCAGCAGAGCGAGCTCCGGGCGCGAGAACACACCGGCCTCGACCAGCGCATCGCCCGAGCGGACGCGGTAGAAATATTTGGCGATCCAGAACAGCGTGTGCAGATCGCGCAGGCCGCCCTTGCCTTCCTTGACATTCGGCTCGACGAGGTAACGCGAGGCGCCCTGCCGGCGATGCCGCTCGTCGCGCTCGGCGAGCTTCGCGGCGATGAAGGCCGGCCCGGTTCCCTTGACCACCTCGGCGTCGAAGCGCTGGCTCAAATCGGCGAACAGCTTCTCGTCGCCCCAGATGAAGCGGGCTTCGAGGATCGCCGTGCGGATCGTCATGTCGCCGGCCGAAAGGCGGATGCACTCGTCGACATTGCGGGTGGCATGGCCGACCTTGAGGCCGAGATCCCACAACAGATAGAGCATGAACTCGACCACGCTCTCGCCCCAGGGCGTCTGCTTGTAGGGCAGCACGAACAGGAGATCGATGTCGGAGCCGGGCGCCAGCATGCCGCGGCCATAGCCGCCGACCGCCACCACCGCCATGCGCTCGGCCGTCGAGGGATTGTCGACCCGGTAGACGACATGAGCAGCGACGTCGTAGGCGGCGCGGATGATCTCATCCATCATCTCCGACAGCGCGCGTGCACAGGCGGAGCCTTGCTGGCCGGACCGCAGTCGCTGTTCGGCGGTGGCGCGCCCTTCGCGCAGCACCTCCTTCAGCCGGGCGAGGATGGCGGGGCGGCGGCGGCTCTCATCGGCCTCCGCAGCAGCGAGCGCCCGCAACTCGGCGGAGAGGGCGCGGCCGTCGACCAGGGCGGACTCGGAACGGATCATCAAGGAGGCGGCATCCAGCAAAGGCAGAGATCGCGAACGCTAACCTTATTCGCGCTGCAACGCCATTCTTCGGCTCACATGGCTCCGGCGCGCAGCGCCTTCAGGCGATAGAGCGCTTCCAGCGCCTCGCGCGGCGTCATCTCGTCGGGCGCCAGGCCGTCGAGCGCCGGCCCGAGCGGATCGGGCGGCCCCTCCACGGCAGGAACCGCAGTGACGCGCGCGGCGGCGAACAGCGGCAGATCGTCGATCAGCGTCGCCGCCGGCGATTTGCGATCGCCCTCCTCGAGCCGGGTGAGGACCGACTTGGCGCGGGCGACGACGGAGGCCGGCAGGCCGGCCAGCTTCGCGACCTGGATACCATAGGAGCGGTCGGCAGCACCGGGGACGATCTCGTGCAGGAAAACGACATCGCCCTGCCATTCGCGCACCCGCACGGTGGCGTTCTCGAGCCGATCGAGACGCTGCGCCAGCGCCGTGAGCTCGTGATAGTGGGTCGCGAACAGGGCCCGCGATCGGTTGACCTCGTGCAGATGCTCGATCGCTGCCCAGGCGATGGAAAGGCCGTCGAAGGTCGCGGTGCCCCGGCCGATCTCGTCGAGGATCACCAGGGAGCGCGCGGTTGCCTGGTTGAGGATGGCGGCGGTCTCGACCATCTCCACCATGAAGGTCGAGCGGCCGCGCGCGAGATCGTCGGCGGCGCCGACGCGCGAGAACAGGCGATCGACGACGCCGATATGGGCCCGCCGCGCCGGCACATAGCTGCCGATCTGCGCCAACACGGCGATGAGCGCATTCTGGCGCAGGAACGTCGACTTGCCGGCCATGTTGGGGCCGGTCACGAGCCATATCAGGCCGGCCTCCGCGCCCGCCGCGCCGAGGCGGCAGTCATTGGGCACGAAGCTTTCGCCTGAACGCTTGAGCGCCTGCTCGACCACCGGATGACGCCCGCCTTCGATCATGAAGGCGAGCGAGCCGTCGACGAGCGGCCGCGTCCAGCCCTCGTCCTCGGCCAGCGTCGCGAGGCCAGCTGCAACGTCGAGGACGGCGAGCGCCTCGGCAGCCGCACGGATCGAGGCATCCTCGGCGCGGATGGTGGCTGCGAGTTCGTCGAAGACGCCAAGCTCGCGCTGCAAGGCGCGCTCGCCCGCCGAGGCGATCTGCGCCTCGAGCCCGGCAAGCTCGGTGGTGACGAAGCGCATCGCGCCCGCCATGGTCTGGCGGTGGATATAGCGACCGGCGAAATCGGGGCCGAGCAGCCGCTCGCCATGCTGCTGCGCCACCTCGATGTAATAGCCGAGCACGTTGTTGTGGCGGATCTTCAGCGCCCGGACGTCGGTCTCCTCGGCATATTGGCCCTGCAGCGCCGCGATCACCTGCCGGCTTTCATCGCGCAGCGCCCGGGTCTGGTCGAGCTCGGCGTCATGGCCCGGTCGCACGAAGCCGCCATCCCGCTTCAGGAGCGGCAACTCGTCGTCGAGCGCAGCGCGAATGCGGGCGGCGAGCCCCGACGGCACCGCGGCGAGCTGCAGCGCCGCCGCTGCCACCTCGTCCGGCGCTTCGCCTTCGCCGATCGAAAGTCCCGCCGCGATCGCCGCCGCCGCCTCGAGCCCGGCGCCGATGGCGGCGAGGTCGCGCGGACCGCCGCGGTCGAGCGCGAGGCGCGACAGGGCGCGGGCGAGATCGGGCGCGGCGGCGAGATGCTCGCGCAGCCGCCGGCGGATTTCAGGCGCGGCCAGCAGCCATTCGACGGCGTCGAGGCGCCGCCCGATCTCGGCTGGATCGGTGATCGGGCCGGCGAGGCGCGCGGCCAGCAGGCGACTGCCGGCGCCGGTGACAGAGCGATCGATCGCGCCGAGCAGGCTGCCGCGCCGCTCGCCGGACAGCGTTCGCGTCAATTCGAGATTGGCCCGCGTCGCCGCATCGACGAGCAGAAGCGCGCCCTCGCTCTCGCGCTGCGGTCGTCCCAGCGGCACGCGCGCCGAAAGCTGCGTCTTCTCGACATAGGCAAGCGCGGCCGCGGCAGCCGACAGCTCGACACGCGAGAAGGCGGCGATGCCATCAAGAGTGCCGACGCCGAAATAGGCGGCGAGACGGCTCGCCGCAGTGGCGCCGTCGAAGAAGGCGGCCGGGAGCGGATCGACCGTGATCGGCAGGCCGCGCAGCAGGGGGCCCGCCTCCGCATCGGTGAAGAGCTGGTCGGCCGCCAGCAATTCGCGCGGATCGATGCGGGCGATGTCGGCGGCAAGGCGTGTCCGGTCAGTCTCGACGACGCGGAATTCGCCGGTGGAGATATCGATGCAGGCGATCGCCCAGCGATCGCTCCCGGCCGGCCCGACGCCACGGCCGCGCGCCAGCGTCGCCAGATAGTTGCTCTCGCCGGCCGACAGCAGCGTTTCCTCGGTGATGGTGCCCGGCGTGACGATGCGCACGACGTCGCGCTTCACGACCGAGCGGCCGCCGCGCTTCTTCGCCTCGGCGGGGTCCTCGATCTGCTCGCAGACGGCGACGCGGTGGCCGAGCGCGATCAGCTTCTGCAGATAGTCGTTCGCGGCGCCGATCGGCACGCCGCACATCGGAATGTCGTCGCCGAGGTGCTTGCCACGCTTGGTGAGCGTTATTCCGAGCGCCCGGGCGGCAATTTCGGCGTCGCCGAAGAACAGCTCGTAGAAGTCGCCCATCCGATAGAACAGCAGCGTTCCGGGATGGGCGACCTTCAGCTCGAGATACTGTTCCATCATCGGCGTCGCGCGGGCGCTCGCCGGATCGCTCTTCGGGGTGTCGGCCATGGCGCGACACTAGCAAAGCGCGAAAGCTGTTTCACCCGTCCGGCATCAATCTCGCCGCTTCACATCGCGTCATCCAATGCTATCGTCGCCGCTCGCTTACGAGATGGCCCAGCCAAGAGCCGTCCGCCTTCCGGAAACGCGCAAGCCCGAGCTGATCGATGACCGAAGTGAAGAAACCCGCCCGCAGCGGACCCGTTGTCACGGACCAGGAGGCGCTGGAATTCCATTCCCGCGGCCGGCCGGGCAAGCTGGAGATCACGCCGACCAAGCCGATGGCGACGCAGCGCGACCTGTCGCTCGCCTATTCGCCCGGCGTCGCCGTTCCGGTGAAGGCGATCGCCGCCGATCCAGCCCTCGCCTTCGAATATACGACGCGCGGCAACCTCGTCGCGGTCATCACCAACGGCACGGCCATCCTTGGCCTCGGCAATCTCGGCGCGCTCGCCTCGAAACCGGTGATGGAAGGCAAGGCCGTCCTCTTCAAGCGCTTTGCCGACGTCGATTCGATCGATCTCGAGATCGACACCGAGGATGTCGACGCCTTCGTCAATTCGGTGCGCTATCTCGGTCCCTCCTTCGGCGGCATCAATCTCGAGGATATCAAGGCTCCGGACTGCTTCATCATCGAGAGCCGCCTGCGCGAGCTCATGGACATCCCGGTGTTCCATGACGACCAGCACGGCACGGCGATCATCGCCACCGCCGGCATGATCAACGCGCTGCACCTGACGGGACGCGACATCAAGACGACCCGCCTCGTCTGCAACGGCGCCGGCGCGGCCGGCATCGCCTGCATCGAGCTGGTCAAGGCGATGGGCATGCCGTCCGAGAACGTGCTGCTCTGCGACACCAAGGGCGTGGTCTATCAGGGCCGCACCGAGGGCATGAACCAGTGGAAGACAGCGCATGCGACCGCGACGGACGCGCGCACGCTGGAAGACGCCATGCAGGGCGCCGACATCTTCTTCGGCGTTTCGGCCAAGGGCGCGCTGACGCCGGACATGGTCCGCGCGATGGCGCCGCGGCCGATCATCTTCGCCATGGCCAATCCCGATCCGGAAATCACGCCGGAGGAAGTGGCCGAGGTGCGCGACGACGCCATCATGGCGACCGGGCGTTCGGACTATCCGAACCAGGTCAACAATGTCCTCGGCTTTCCCTACATCTTCCGCGGCGCGCTCGATGTCCGCGCGCGGACGATCAACGAGCCGATGAAGATCGCGGCGGCCAAGGCGCTGGCGGCGCTCGCCCGCGAGGACGTCCCGGACGAGGTCGCGGCGGCCTATCAGGGCGTCCGGCCGCGCTTCGGCGCCAACTACATCATCCCGGTGCCGTTCGATCCGCGCCTCCTGTCGGAAATTCCGGCGGCGGTGGCGCAGGCGGCCATGGACAGCGGCGTCGCCGGCAAGCCGATCGCCGACATGGCGGCCTACAAGATCCAGCTTTCCGCCCGCCGCGATCCGATCGTCGGCACGCTCGCCCGCATCTACGAGCGCGTCAGGCGCAATCCGAAGCGCGTCGTCTTCGCCGAGGGCGAGGAGGAGCAGGTGATCCGCGCGGCGGCGAGCTTCGTCGCACAGAAGCTCGGCACGGCCGTCTTGATCGGCCGCGAGGACATCGTGCTGCAGACGGCGGCCGAAGCCGGCATCGACATTCACGGCATCGAGATCCACAACGCCCGCCTGTCGCGCCGCAACGCCGATTACATCGACTTCCTCTATGCGCGACTGCAGCGCACCGGCTACCTATTCCGCGACTGCCAGCGCCTCATCAACACCGACCGCAACTATTTCGGCGCCACCATGGTGGCGCTCGGCGATGCGGACGCCATGGTGACGGGCGTCACGCGCAACTATTCGACCGTTCTCAATGATGTGCGCCGCGTCATCGATACGCGCCCCGGCCACCGTGTCATCGGCGTCTCGATCGTGCTGGTGCGCGGGCGGACGGTCGTCGTGGCCGACACTGCCGTGCACGACATGCCCTCGGGCGAGGAACTCGCCGACATCGCCGAGGAGGCCGCGAGCTTCGCCAAGCGCCTCGGCTATGAGCCGCGCGTCGCGATGCTCGCCTACTCGACCTTCGGCCAGCCGGAAGGCGAGCGCTCGCGCCATGTGCGCGAGGCGGTCCAGATCCTCGATCGCCGCCGCGTCGACTTCGAATTCGACGGCGAGATGGCGGCCGACGTGGCGCTCAATCCGAAGGTCATGGCGGCCTATCCGTTCTGCCGCCTGTCGGGGCCCGCGACCGTGCTGGTGATGCCGGCGTTCCACTCCGCCTCGATCTCGACCAAGATGATGCAGGAGCTCGGCGGCGGTACCGTGATCGGGCCTCTTCTGGTCGGTCTCGACAAGCCGGTTCAGATCCTCTCCCTCGGCGCGCGCGACAGCGACATCGTCAACATGGCGGCGCTCGCCGCCTTCAATGTCGGCGGCTGAGCCGCCGGCGTCATCATTGTGCCACCCGGCCACTCTATGTTAGCTTCCGCTTACCATCAGGCGGGAGGAGAACCGGCATGGCTGGACACGGCACGTTCTACTGGAACGAATTGATGACGCGCGATGCGGCGCGGGCGCAGGATTTCTATACGAAGACGCTCGGCTGGCGCTTCGATTCCATGCCGATGGGCGAGATGGGCGACTATCACGTCGCCATGCTCGGCGACGTCATGGTCGCCGGCATCATGCAGATCGGCGGCCCCGACTTCGAAGGCGTGCCGGATCACTGGTTCAGCTATATCGAGGTCGATGATCTCGATATCAGGCTGCCCCTGCTGACTGCCGAAGGCGGTACGGTCGTGCGGCCGCCCTTCGACGTTCCCATGGTCGGCCGCATCGCCATCGTCTCGATCCCAGGCGGCGCGTTTCAGGGCTGGATGGTTCCCGCGCGGCAGGGCTGAGCGCGCGCCGTCAGAGCTGGGCCGACTTGATCCGTCTCACGCCCGCCGCGTCCATCTGGGCGATGGCGGCGGCGAGCGAATTGTTGGTGTCGATCGGGCGGCTGAGGTCCTCGATCACCACGGTGTCGAAACCGTGCGTGCGCGCATCGAGCGCGGTCCAGTTGACGCAGAAGTCGAGGGCGAGGCCGACCGCATAGACGGTCTCGATCCCGCGCTCGAACAGATAGCCGGTAAGGCCGGTCGGCGTCTTGCGATCGGCCTCGAAGAAGGCCGAATAGCTGTCGGTATGGGCATGGTAGCCCTTGCGGATGATCATCTGCGCCTGGGGGATGTCGAGCCCATCCGCCAGCGCCGCCCCCGGCGTGCCCTGGATGCAGTGGTCCGGCCACAGCACCTGCGGCCCATAGCGCAGATCGATCACCTCGAAGGGCGAACGGCCCGGATGGGTCGAGGCGAACGAAATGTGCCCGGCCGGGTGCCAATCCTGGGTGATGATGACATTCTTGAACCGACGGGCGATGGCGTTGACCAGCGGGACGATCTCGTGGCCGTTGGCGACCGCGAGCGCCCCGCCGGGCAGGAAATCGTTCTGGATGTCGGTAACGATCAGAACGCTGGTCGAATCCGTCAAGGCACGCCTCATTGGGTCTGCGAGATCGCTGATCAAAGCCGCGGCGACCGCGGGCGTCAACCGGGCGGGGTGACGCGGCGGAGCGTCAGGTTGATGCGGCCGCCGCGTTCCAGCAAGGTCGAACTGCCGGGATAGAGACGGTCGACGCCGTGATAGGCGAGGCGGGCGGCGCCGCCGAAGACGAAGACGTCGCCGGAGGCGAGGCGGAAGGAGCGCGTCGGGCTGCTGCGCTCGAGGCCGCCCCAGCGGAAGCGGCAGCTGTCGCCGAGCGAGATCGAGACGACGGGAGCCCCGCGCTCGGCCTCGTCCTCGTCGCGATGCAGGCCCATCCGCGCGCTCTCGTCATAGAAATTGATCAGGCAGGCCTCGGGCGGATACGGATAGTCCGCGACCTCCTGCCAGAGCGCGAGAAGGGCAGGCGGCATCGGCGGCCAGGGTCGGCCGGTTACCGGATGCAGCGCCTGATAGCGATAGCCGGCGCGGTCCGAAACCCAGCCGAGCGGCCCGCAATTGCTCATCCTGACCGAGAAGGGCTTGCCTGTGCGCGGCATTTCCGGCCGGAACAGCGGCGCCTCCTTGAGAACGGTCCTGATCTCGCCGACCAGCGCCTCCTGCTCCGCCCGGTCGAGGCGGCCGTCCAGGAGACGCGTCCCCTCGGGCAGTCCTCCGTGGTCCATTCTGTCCTTCCTCCTCGTGCAGGGCGCCTGCCGCTGCGGCCAAAGCGTCGCAACATCAAGCTCTCTGCTGCCTTGCGGCCGTTTCGGCATCTTCTTATATACGCGCAGAACCCGGGGCTGCCGCCCTGAAGACGGCGGCTCCGAACCTGAATTGTCGATGGGGGCCGTTCGGAATTCCGGCCCGGTTTCGCGGACGCCTCTTCGAGGGTCCGCACGGCCCGCCGAAAAGGAGAGAAGAGAATGGCTAAGGTCATTGGTATCGACCTCGGAACGACCAATTCCTGCATTGCCGTCATGGACGGCAAGGCGCCGAAGATCATCGAGAATGCCGAGGGCGCCCGGACGACGCCTTCGATGGTGGCATTCGCCGACAACGGCGAGAAGCTGGTCGGCCAGCCGGCCAAGCGCCAGGCGGTGACCAATCCCGAACATACCTTCTTCGCGGTGAAGCGCCTGATCGGCCGCCGCTATGACGACCCGATGGTCGAGAAGGACAAGCACCTCGTCCCCTACAAGATCGTGCGCGGCCCGAATGGCGACGCATGGGTCGAGGTCGAGGGCGAGAAGTATTCGCCGGCCCAGATTTCCGCCTTCATCCTGCAGAAGATGAAGGAAACCGCCGAGGCCTTCCTCGGCACCACGGTCGACCAGGCCGTGATCACCGTTCCCGCCTATTTCAACGACGCCCAGCGCCAGGCGACCAAGGACGCCGGCAAGATCGCCGGCCTCGAAGTGCTGCGCATCATCAACGAGCCGACCGCGGCGGCGCTGGCCTACGGCCTCGACAAGAACGACGGCAAGACGATCGCGGTCTATGACCTCGGCGGCGGCACGTTCGACATCTCGATCCTCGAGATCGGCGACGGCGTGTTCGAGGTGAAGTCGACCAATGGCGACACTTTCCTCGGCGGCGAAGACTTCGACATGCGCCTCGTCAACTATCTCGCCGACGAGTTCAAGCGCGAGCAGGGCATCGACCTCCGGGGCGACAAGCTGGCTCTCCAGCGTCTGAAGGAAGCGGCCGAAAAGGCCAAGATCGAGCTCTCCTCCTCGCAGCAGACCGAGATCAACCTCCCCTTCATCACCGCCGACGCCAAGGGCCCGAAGCATCTCGCGATCAAGCTGACGCGTTCGAAGTTCGAGGCGCTGGTCGATGATCTGGTGCAGCGGACGGTGCAGCCCTGCATCGCCGCGCTCAAGGATGCCGGCCTCGCCAAGGGCGAGATCGACGAGGTCGTCCTGGTCGGCGGCATGACCCGCATGCCGAAGATCCAGGAGATCGTGAAGCAGTTCTTCGGCAAGGAGCCGCACAAGGGCGTCAACCCGGACGAGGTCGTCGCCGCTGGCGCCGCGATCCAGGCCGGCGTGCTGCAGGGCGACGTCAAGGACGTGCTGCTGCTCGACGTGACCCCGCTCTCGCTCGGCATCGAGACGCTCGGCGGCGTGTTCACGCGCCTCATCGAGCGCAACACCACGATCCCGACCAAGAAGAGCCAGGTCTTCTCGACCGCCGAGGATTCGCAGTCGGCCGTGACGATCCGCGTGTTCCAGGGCGAGCGCGAGATGGCGGCCGACAACAAGATGCTCGGCCAGTTCGATCTCGTCGGCCTGCCGCCGGCGCCGCGCGGCGTGCCGCAGATCGAGGTCACGTTCGACATCGACGCCAACGGCATCGTCAACGTCTCGGCCAAGGACAAGGGCACCGGCAAGGAGCAGCAGATCCGCATCCAGGCCTCGGGTGGTCTGTCGGACGCCGACATCGAGAAGATGGTGAAGGACGCCGAGGCCCATGCCAGCGAGGACAAGAAGCGTCGCGCGCTGGTCGAGGCCAAGAACCAGGGCGAGGCTCTCGTCCATTCGACCGAGAAGTCGCTCGCGGATTACGGCGCAAAGATCTCGGCCGGCGACCGTTCGGCGATCGAGACCGCGATTGCCGACGTCAAGACGGCGCTCGCCGGTGAGGATGCCGAGGCCATCCAGCAGAAGGTCGGCGCCCTGGCGCAGGTCTCGATGAAGCTGGGCGAGGCGATGTATGCCGCTTCGCAGACCGAAGGTGGCGAAGGTGCCGAGGCGACGGCCAAGGAAGACGACGTCGTCGACGCCGACTTCGAGGAAGTCGACGACGACAAGAAGAAGTCGGCCTAGTCTTTCGCGAGACTGTGATTCGAGCCCGGCGCGGCAACGCGCCGGGATTTCGATGATGCGGATACTCTTCTTTTCCCGATAGCCGCGTCCGGCACCTACCCAGAGTTCGCCCATGGCCAAGGTCGACTATTACGAAGTGCTGGGCGTCGCCCGCGACGCCGACGACAAGGTACTGAAAGCGGCCTTTCGCAAGCTCGCGATGCAGTATCATCCGGACCGCAATCCGGGCGATCACGGCGCCGAGGCGAAGTTCAAGGAAATCAACGAAGCCTACGAGAAGCTGCGCGATCCGCAGAAGCGCGCCGCCTATGACCGCTTCGGTCATGCCGCCTTCGAGCAGGGCGGCGGCGGCGGTCCGCAGGGCTTCTCCGGCGATTTCGGCTCGTCGATGTCGGACATCTTCGACGACATCTTCGGCGAGTTCATGGGCGGCCGGCGCGGCCAGCGCCCGGGCGGCGGTGGCCGCGAACGCGGCGCCGATCTCCGCTACAACATGGAGATCACGCTCGAGGAAGCCTATAACGGCAAGACGGCGGAAATCCGCGTTCCGACCAAGATCGCCTGCGAAACCTGCTCGGGCACCGGCGCCAAGCCCGGCTCGCATCCGAAGGTCTGCACCACCTGCGAGGGCCATGGCCGCGTCCGCGCCGCGCAGGGCTTCTTCTCGATCGAGCGCACCTGCCCGACCTGCGGCGGCCGCGGCGAGATCATTTCCGACCCATGCGACACCTGCGGCGGCTCCGGTCGCCAGACCCAGGAACGCACGCTGCAGGTCAACATCCCAGCCGGCATCGAGGATGGAACGCGCATCCGCCTCTCGGGCGAGGGCGAGGCTGGCCTGCGCGGCGGACCGGCGGGCGACCTCTACCTCTTCCTGTCGGTAAAGCCGCACCCGCTGTTCCAGCGCGAAGGCGCCGACATCTTCTGCCGTGTGCCGATCTCGATCACCACCGCGGCGCTCGGCGGCCAGTTCGACGTGCCGACGGTCGAGGGCGGCAAGACGCGGGTCAAGGTCCCCGAGGGCACCCAGACCGGCAAGCAGTTCCGCCTGAAGAGCAAGGGCATGCCGGTGCTGCGCTCGGCACAGATGGGCGACATGTACATCCAGGTCGTCGTGGAAACGCCGAGCAACCTGTCGCGGCGCCAGCGCGAGCTGCTGCAGGAATTCGAACAGGCCTCCTCGGAGGAGAACAACCCGGAGTCGGCCGGCTTCTTCGCCCGCATCCGCGACTTCTTCGGCGGCGCCTGAGCGGCAGCGACGCGGCACCGTTTTGCGTCACACGGTTGCCTTGATAGCGGCGGCATGATCCGCGACCGGGGGTATCCCCGAACCGAAGGGGGCTCAATGTCGTCGATCGAGAAGCGCAAGCTGCAGGCGATGGTCACGGACGAGATCCGTTTCCTGCGCAACTGGATTGGCCGTCCGCTGACGACGGGTGCGGTGAGCCCGTCCGGCAAGGCACTCACCAAGCTGATGGCCAGCTTCGTCGATCCGCATGACCACCTGCCGGTTGTCGAGCTGGGGCCCGGCACCGGCGTCGTCACGCAGGCGCTGCTCGAACGCGGCGTGGCGCCCGGCCGGATCACCTCGATCGAGTACAGCCCCGATTTCTGCAGCCTGCTCAGGCAGCGCTTCCCGCAGATCCGGATCGTCGAGGGTGACGCCTATGGCTTCAACACGACGCTGAAGGGGATCGTCGACGGTGAGGTTTCCGCCGTCATTTCCAGCCTGCCGCTGTTCACGCGGCCGCCGGAGGCCCGCCGGCAGCTGATCATCGACGCGCTGGAACGCATGCCGGTCGGCCGGCCGCTGATCCAGTTCTCCTATGCGCTGGTCCCGCCGGTGCCGGCCGAGGCGGGTCGCTTCACGGTCGAGCATACGCATTGGGTGGTGATGAACATCCCGCCGGCGCGCGTGTGGATCTATCGCCGGACCGGCTGAGGCCGAGTCGCGGCACGATGCTCGCCCTCTATCTCTCGCATCCGCAGGTCGCGATCGATCCGGCCGTGCCAGTTCCCGACTGGGGCCTGTCGCCGCTCGGCCGGGCGCGGGCCGAGGCCTTTGCCGGTCACGCTGCGCTCGACGGCGCCGGCCGCATCATCGCGAGCCGCGAGCGCAAGGCGATCGAGACCGCAGAGATCCTCGCCGCACCGCGCGGGCTCGCCGTCGAAATCCGCGACGCGCTGCACGAAAACGACCGCTCGGCGACCGGCTTCCTGCCGCCTGCGGAATTCGAGGCCGTGGCCGATCGCTTCTTCGCCGAACCGGAAGCCAGCATCCGGGGCTGGGAGCGTGCCGCCGATGCGCAGCAACGCATCGTTACCGCCGTCATGGGGCTGCTTGCGGAGCGGACGGACATCCCGCTCACGCTCTTCGTCGGCCATGGCGGCGTCGGCACGCTGCTGCAATGCCACGCGGCCGGCGGCCCGATCGATCGCCGCTTCGACCAGAAGGCCGGCGGCGGCAATCTCTTCCTGTTCGAGCATCCCCCGTTCCGCCTGCTGACCCGATGGCAGTCGATGGAGGCATGTGCGCTGCCTCGGCCACGCTAGCAAAGTCTGGCTAAAAGGCGGCGGCGACGATACAGCTTCGGCAGCTGAGGATTCGCATGGCGCCGCCCCGCATTCTGCTCCTTGCCGGCTCGACCGCACCTGCCTCGCCCGCGAGCCGGCTCGCGGCGGCTTTTGCGCGCGAACTCGTCTTTCTCGACGCCGAGGCGACGCTGATCGCGCTGGCCGACTATCCGCTGCCGCTCTTCGACGCCGACGGCCCCGAGGCCTCCGCAGGAGGCTCGGCGCAGAAGCTGCGCGGGCTCTTGGCCGGTCACGATGCGATCTTCCTGGTAACGCCGAGCCTTGCCGGCGGCATGCCGGCGCTGATGCGCAACCTGCTCGAATGGCTGCGGCCACCCGGCGGCCGGGCGCGCACCGCAATCGCGCCGCTGATGGCGCTGGCCGCTGTCGCCGACGACGAGACCAGCGCCGCTGCGGCGCTCGGCGATCTCGAACGGACGGTCGCGCGTGGCTTCGGCGCCACCCTCATCGGCGGCGGCCTCGCCGTCGGACGCGCCGCGCTGGCCTTCGACGTCCGCGGTCGCCTCGACGATCCCCATCTCGCCGCCGGATTGCAGGCGCTCGCTCGCGAGCTCGTCCATGCCAGCCGCCGCCTGACACCCGATTACTGATCCGTCTTCCGCCTCGAAAGGGACCTGAACCGATGCCGTTCCTCGACATGCGCGACCGCCTGATCGTCGGTCTCGACCTGCCGACCGTCACCGACGCCGAGGCGATGGTGACGGCGCTCGGCGACGACGTGACCTTCTACAAGGTGGGCCTCCAGCTCACCTTTGCCGGCGGACTCGATTTCGCGCGCCGGCTGACCGATCGCGGCAAGAAGGTCTTCCTCGACGTCAAGCTGCTCGACATCGACAACACCGTCGGCCATGCCGTCGAGAGCATCGCCAAGCTCGGCATGACCTTCTGCACCATTCACGCCTATCCGAAGGCGATGCGCGCCGCCGTGGCCGGCAAGGGGATGAGCGATCTGCGCCTGCTCGCCGTCACGGTGCTCACCTCGTTGGACGAAAGCGACCTCGCGGCGGCCGGCTATGCCGGCAGCGTCGCCGAACTCGTCGCCCGCCGCGCGGCCGATGCCCGGCAGGCCGGCATGGACGGGATCGTCTGCTCGCCGGAGGAAGCGAGCGCCATGCGCGCCATCGTCGGCGCCGGCATGACCATCGTGACGCCGGGCATCCGTCCACCGGGCGCGGCCAGTGGCGACCAGAAGCGTGTCGCGACGCCCTCGGCGGCGATCGCGGCCGGCGCCGATCATTTGGTGGTTGCGCGGCCGATCATCGAGGCCGCCGATCCGCGCGGCGCCGCCCGCGCGATCCTCGCCGAGATCGAACGCGCGCTTTCGCGCTAGATTTTGCCGGTTCGCGTTCCCTTCGCGCGAACCGGTGCCCCCTTCGCTCGGAAACGCGCTGCCGGCCCTTCCCGCCGGCGCCGGCGGCCTGCTATATGGCGCGAGCAAGCAGAGGTGCGTTGATGACGGATATGGGCCTTGTCGTCGTCGGAGCGGGCGGCCGCATGGGGCGGACCCTGATCCGGACCATTGCCGCGACTGACGGCGTTCGCCTCGTGGGTGCCGTGGAGCGCGAGGGCGCCGATGTGCTCGGCCAGGACGCCGGCACGCTGGCCGGCCTGTCGCCGCTCGGCGTCGCCGTCTCCGATGATCCCCTGCCGCTATTCGCCCGCGCGGAAGGCGTGCTCGACTTCACGCTTCCGGCGGCGACGCTCGGCTTCGCCGAGATCGCAGCGCAGGCCCGCATCGTCCATGTCATCGGAACCACCGGGCTCTCCGCCGATGACGAAGCGGCGGTCGATGCGGCCGCGCGCCATGCGGTCATCGTCAAGTCCGGCAATATGAGCCTCGGCGTCAACCTGCTCGCCGTGCTCGTCCGCCAGGCGGCCCGGGCGCTCGACCCCGATTTCGACATCGAGATCGTCGAAATGCATCACCGGCACAAGGTCGACGCTCCGTCGGGCACCGCGCTGCTGCTCGGCCAGAGCGCCGCCACGGGGCGCGACGTCGATCTCGCCGAGGTTTCCGTCAGGGTTCGTGACGGTCATACCGGGGAGCGGCCGCGCGGGGCGATCGGTTTCGCCACGCTGCGCGGCGGCTCGGTCGCCGGCGACCATTCCGTGCTTTTTGCCGGCGAGGGTGAGACGATTACCCTCTCGCATCACGCCAGCGACCGCACCATCTTTGCAAGGGGCGCCGTCAAGGCGGCGCTCTGGGCGCGCGGCCGCAAGCCTGGCCGTTACTCTATGGCCGATGTCCTCGGCCTCACCGACTGACCCCCGACCCAAAGGACTTCCCGCATGGACCGCCTCCTCGTGCTCGTGCGCCACGGCCAGAGCGACTGGAACCTGAAGAACCTGTTCACCGGCTGGCGCGATCCCGACCTGACGCCGAAGGGCGTCGACGAGGCGCGGGCGGCGGGCAAGCGGCTCAAGGCGCTCGATCTCTCCTTCGGCCTCGCCTACACCTCCGAACTGACGCGGGCGCAGCGCACGCTGAAGCTGATCCTCGACGAAATCGGCCAGCCCGATCTCCCGACCATCCGCGATGTCGCCCTCAACGAGCGCGACTATGGCGAATTGTCCGGCCTGAACAAGGACGACGCCCGCGCGAAGTGGGGCGAGGAGCAGGTGCATATCTGGCGCCGCTCCTATGACGTGCCGCCGCCCGGCGGCGAATCGCTGAAGGATACCGGCGCACGCGTCTGGCCCTATTACCTCTTCAACATCCTGCCGCCGGTGATGCGGGGCGAGAAGGTGCTGGTGGCGGCGCATGGCAATTCGCTGCGTGCGCTGATCATGGCCCTCGAAGGTCTCTCGCCCGAGGAGATCCTGAAGCAGGAACTCGAGACCGGCGTCCCGATCGTCTACCGCCTCAACGCCGACACGACGGTGGCCGAGAAGAAGGTGCTCAAGGGGTAGATGAGCAAGCGGCTGGAGGCGATGCGGCGCAATCCGGCCGGCAACTGGACGATCGACGACATCACAGCCTTATGCCGGGAGTTCGGCATCACGTGCGAGCCGCCGCGGGGTGGCGGCTCTCACTACAAGATCGCTCATGCTGCGTTGGCCGAAAAGCTCACCGTTCCTTTCAAGCGGCCGGTGAAGCCGATATATATCCGCAGCCTGGTGACGTTTGTCGATCGACTGAGGGCTTCCGCATGACCGCTCTTCGCTATCCGATCGTGATCGAGCCGCTCTCGGAAGAAGACGGCGGCGGCTTTGTGGCGACTGTCCCTGACCTGCCCGGCTGCATGAGCGACGGCGCCTCGCCGGAGGAAGCCGTGGCGAATGTCCAGGACGCCATCTTCAGCTGGATCGAGGCGGCAGAAGATCTCGGTCATGCCGTTCCCGCTCCGTCGCGCCATCTGCGGCGTGCCGGCTGAGCGCGGTCCACTCGTCCAGAACCTCTCCTTCCCTCTCGCTTCCGGTTCGGCGCGACGCTTCGCGATCCGCCAGATTCGGATCCAGCCGTCCCAGTGCCCAGATCGCGGCGCCGCGGACGACGGGTGCGCCGTCGTCGAGGCGGGCGAGCACCGCCGGGACGAGGCCCACGTCACCTGAATTGCCGATCGCGATCAGCACGTTGCGGACGAACCGGTCGCGGCCGATCCGCTTGATCGGCGACCCGGAAAAGAGGCTGCGGAAGGCCGTATCGTCGAGTTGCACGAGTTCTGCAAGCTTCGGCGCCTGCAGGTCAGGCCGCGCCTTCAGCTTCATCTCGGCGCCCGCGCGGGCGAACTTGTTCCAGGGGCAGGCGGCGAGGCAATCGTCGCAGCCATAGATGCGGTTGCCCATCGGCGCGCGAAACTCCTCCGGGATCGGGCCGGCATGCTCGATCGTCAGATAGGAGATGCAGCGGCGGGCATCGAGCCGGTACGGCGCCGGGAAGGCGTCGGTCGGGCAGGCTTTGATGCAGGCGCGGCAGGACCCGCAATGATCGGCCTCGGGCAGATCGGCCGGCAGCGGCAGCGCAGTGAGGATCGCGCCGAGCAGCAGCCACGAGCCGAACTCGCGTGAAACGAGATTGGTGTGCTTGCCCTGCCAGCCGAGGCCCGCGGCAGCCGCAAGCGGCTTTTCCATCAGCGGCGCGGTATCGACGAAGACCTTGACCTCGGCGCCCGTGCGCGCAGCGAGGCGACCGGCGATCAGCTTCAGCTTGCCCTTGATGATGTCGTGATAGTCGCGGTTCTGGGCGTAGACGGAGATGGCGCCGCGATCGGGATGATCGAGAATGGCACGCGGGTCGGTCTCAGGCCCGTAATTGAGCCCGAGCATGACGACGGCGCGGACATCCGGCCAGAGCACACGGGGATCGGCGCGGCGCGCCTCGGTCTCCGCCATCCAGCCCATGCTGGCGTGATGGCCGTCCTTGAGAAAGGTCGAAAGCCGTCCTGCCGCTTGGGGAATAGAATCCGGCCGCGTGACGCGGAGCGCGTCGAAGCCCTCGCGGGCGGCGTCGGCGGCGAGCCGCGCCTTTTCGGCCAGAAGCCCGGCCTCGTTCAGAAGTCGAGATCCGCGTAGTGGGTCGAGGCCGGCACGCCGCGCAGCGTGTCGCTGAGCAGCGAGCGGAAGGACGGCCGGGACTTCACCCGCGCGTACCACGCCTTCGCCGTCTCGTCGGCCTCCCATGGCACCTCGCCGAGATAGTCGATGCAGGAAATTTCCGCCGCGGCGGCAAAGTCCGCCAGCGAGAGTTCGCGGCCGGCGAGCCAGTTCCTGCGGCCCGCGAGATAGCCGATATACTGCAGATGATAGCGGATATTGGCGCGCGCGGCGCGAATGGCCGCGGGATCGGGCGAATTATTGCCTTCGCCGGCGCCCATGCGGCGCTTGTAGACCTTCTCGGTGACCATATAGCCGGTCACTTCGCCATGAAGCTTCTGCGAGAACCATTCGACCAGGCGGCGAACTTCGGCGCGGTCGGCGGCATGCTCGGGCATCAGGCGAACCTCGCCCATGCGCGCGCCCTTGGTCTCGACCAGATATTCCGCCACGACGGGGCCGCCGCTCACCACCGTGTCGTTGTCGTCGATGAAGATCGGCAGCGTGCCGGCAGGATTCATCTGCAGCAGGGCCGGGACGCGCAGCCAGGGCTTTTCCTCGATGAACTCCGTCGTTTCGTCATATTCCGCCAGAACCAGGCGGACATAGCGGGACGCGGCGGAAAACGGATGATGGTGAAGCTTGGGCATTGTCACGCGGCGAGGTGTGGCGGGCAATCGAAGCGATTTTGCGGCAGTTCGTCCAATTGCCGCCTGATCTTCGCGGCCCGCATATAGGCTGGCATCGCAACGGGGATCAAGCCGATTCGCGGCAACCCTCGCTTCTCCCGCAAAGGGGTACCACATGGATCTGCACAGCGTGCTGGACGCGCTCATCCTCGGCATCATCGAAGGTCTGACGGAGTTCATTCCGGTGTCCTCGACGGGCCACCTGCTGCTCGCCGGACATTTCCTCGGCTTCGACAGCCCCGGCCGTGCCTTCGAGGTGCTGATCCAGCTCGGCGCGATCCTCGCGATCCTCACCGTCTATGCCGCCCGCCTGCTCAAGATCGCGACCGACCTGCCGCGCGATCCGCGCACGCGGCGCTTCGTGCTCGGCATCCTGCTCGCCTTCCTGCCTGCCGTGGTCATCGGCGTCCTCGCGCATGACTTCATCAAGCGGGTGCTGTTCGAAAGCCCGATGCTGATCTCGATCATGCTGATCGTCGGCGGCTTCATCCTGCTGATCGTCGACCGGCTCGACCTGCGCCCGCGCTACCACGATGCGATGGATTATCCGCTGCATGTCTATATCGGCATCGGCTTCGCCCAGTGCCTCGCCATGATCCCCGGCGTCTCCCGCTCGGGCTCCTCGGTCGTGGCGGCGATGCTGTTCGGCAGCGACAAGCGGGCCGCGGCGGAGTTCTCGTTCTTCCTGGCCATGCCGACCATGGTCGGGGCCTTCGCCTACGACTTCTACAAGAACAAGGATGCCCTCTCAGGGGCAGCGTGGCTGAACATCACCGTCGGCTTCGTCGCGGCGTTCATCGCCGGCGTCTTCGTCGTCCGCCACCTGCTCGATTTCGTCAGCCAGCGCGGCTTCGCGCCCTTCGCCTATTGGCGCATCGTGATCGGTGCCATCGCGCTCGCCGCCGTCATCACCTTCGGCTGAGCCAGCAAACAAAAAAGCGGGGCCGAGGCCCCGCTTCCAATCTCCCACCTGACGCAGATCGGTCAGGCGACGCGCTTGTCGGTGAACTGGCCCTGCGGCTTGAAGCGGACCAGATAGGACGGCAGCACCGCGGCGAGGCTCGCCGGCGTGATGCCGATGCCCTCGAGGGTCCGCCCTTCCGCGATCGCGAGTTGCGAGACGACGTTGTCCACCTCGAGCAGCTTCAGCTGGTCCCGTGTCATCATCGGGTTCGGCAGCCATTCCATGATCGAGGCCTGGAAGCGGGCGAGGCCCCAGGGCAGCGTCACCAGCGGGCGGCTGCGCTCGATTTCCTTCAGCAGCAGTTCGAGGCATTCGCGGAAGGTCTTCACTTCCGGGCCGCCGAGCTCATAGATCCGGCCGCCGGCCACCTGGCCGTCGACGGAGCGCGCGATCGCCTCGGCGACATCGCCGACGAAGACCGGCTGGAACTTCGTGGTGCCGCCGCCGATCAGCGGCAGCACGGGCAGCATGCGCGAGAGGTCGGCAAAGCGATTGAAGAACTGGTCCTCGGGGCCGAAGACGATCGACGGCCTGAGCACGACGGCGCCAGGAACGGTCTCGAGCGCGGCGGCTTCGCCCTCGGCCTTGGTGCGGGCATAGACCGAGTCCGACTGCGGATGGGCACCGAGCGCCGACATCTGCACCAGGGTCTTGATCCCGGCGCCGCGCGCTGCTTCCGCGACGGCACGGGCGCCGAAGGCCTGGACGGCACCGAAGGTCTGGCGGCCGCTTTCAGAGAGAATGCCGACGAGATTGACGACGGCATCGGCACCCTCGACGGCGCGATCGACCGACCAGCGATAGCGGAGATTGGCCTGGATCGGCATGATCTGACCGACGGCGCCGAGCGGCTGCACGTGGCCGGCGAGATCGGGCCGGCGAACGGCGACGCGGATGCGCCAGCCGCGCTTCGCCAGCGCGCGCACGGCATGGCGGCCGATGAAGCCCGAACCGCCGAAGATCGTGACAAGCTTGCCCGTTTCCGCCGCCATAATGGTCTCCTGCCGTCTGTGGTGCTTTTCCTTAGAGGCTGGAGCGGGGCCTGTACAGACGCCATGCGGTCGCGGAAGCCTGCCAGCCCCTAGCGAATGAGCCGGCCGACCAGCTTGGCGGTATAGTCGACCATCGGCACGATACGGGCATAATTGAGCCTGGTCGGGCCTATGACCCCGAGCACGCCGATGACGCGGCTTTCGGAATCGCGATAGGGCGAGACGACCAGCGACGAGCCTGACAGCGAGAACAGCTTGTTCTCCGAGCCGATGAAGATGCGCACGCCATCGCCGGCCTCGGCGCTGCCGAGCAGATGAACCAGCTCGCGCTGTGTCTCGATATCGTCGAACAGGAGGCGGATACGCTCGAGGTCCTCGGCGGCGCGGACGTCCTCGAGCAGGTTCGCCTGGCCGCGCACGATCAGCGTTTCCGGCCGGCCGACGGCGCTGCCGGCCCAGCTGGCGAGGCCCTGGTCGACGAGGCGCGCCGTCAGCTGGTCGAGTTCGGCCCGCATTTCGGCCTGGCGCTGCACCAACTCGGCCCGCGCTTCGGACAAGGAGCGGCCGCGAAGATGGGCGTTGATGTAGTTCGAGGCCTCGACCAGGGCCGAGGGCGTCGTGCCCGGCTCGATCTCGATCAGCCGGTTCTCGACCGAACCATCCTCGCCGACCAGGACGACCAGCGCCCGCGTCGGCTCAAGCCGCAGGAACTCGACCTGCTTCAGCCGCTGATCAACCTTGGAGGCGAGTACGACACCGGCGCCGCGCGAGAGGCCCGAGAGCATGCGGCTCGCATCGGACAACACCTCGTCGACCGGCCGACCGCTGCCGCCGGCGACGACGCGCGTTTCGATGTCACGCCGTTCCTCGGCCGTGAGGTCGCCGACCTCGAGCATCGCATCGACGAACAGGCGCAGCCCGCTTTCGGTCGGCAGGCGACCGGCCGACGTGTGCGGCGAATAGATCAGCCCGAGATATTCGAGATCGGCCATCACATTGCGGATCGAGGCCGGAGAGAGCGCCATCGGCAGGATTCGCGAGAGATTGCGCGAACCGAGCGGCTCGCCCGTCTCGAGATAGGTATCGACGATGCGACGGAAGATCTCGCGCGAGCGGCGGTCGAGCCGCGCCAGCGTCGAGGCGGAGCTGTCGGAGGTTGGGCGCTCGCCGGTCAGGGTGACTTGGTCCTTTGCCATGGGCAGCGGGAATGTCTTGAATCTCACCTGATTAAGTGTCGATTTTCGGCGCCGCTTCAAGCAGGGCTTTGCGTCCCGCGCGCACGAACGCTACAAGCGGGAACATTCGTGCCATCGAAGGACAGTCCATGCGACCCTCCCAGCGCGCCGCCGGCGTCATGCGTCCGGTCTCGTTCGAACGGGGCGTCGCCAAGCATGCCGAGGGCTCCTGCCTCGTCCGCTTCGGCGATACCCACGTCCTCTGCACCGCCAGCCTCGAGGAAAAGCCGCCGGCATGGCTGCGCGGCTCGGGCAAGGGCTGGGTCACCGCCGAATACGGCATGCTGCCGCGCTCGACCGGCGACCGGATGCGCCGCGAAGCCGCGACCGGCAAGCAGTCCGGCCGCACGCAGGAGATCCAGCGCCTAATCGGCCGCTCGCTCCGCGCGGTGGTGGATCTCGTCCATCTCGGCGAGAAGCAGATCACGATCGACTGCGACGTGCTGCAGGCCGATGGCGGAACGCGAACGGCGTCGGTGACCGGTGGCTGGATCGCGCTTTATGAATGCGTCCAGTGGATGAAGGCGCGCGACATGGTCGGGCCGAAGGTCATTCGCGATCACGTCGCGGCCATCTCGGTCGGCATCTATCGCGGCAAGCCGGTGCTCGATCTCGATTATGCCGAGGATTCGGAAGCCGAGACCGACGCCAACTTCGTCATGACCGGATCGGGCGGCATCGTCGAGATCCAGGGCACGGCCGAAGGCAAGCCGTTCGACGAGGCCGAGCTGACCGCGATGCTCTCGCTCGCCAAGGCCGGCATCGGCGAACTCGTCGACCTGCAGAAGCGCACCATTGCCTGATCGCTCCGGAGCCGACGCCATGACCCATCGCCTCAAGGCGGGCGATACGCTCGTCATCGCGAGCCACAACAAGGGCAAGCTGCGCGAGTTCGCCGACCTGCTCGCGCCGTTCGGGCTGAAAACGGTCTCCGTCGGCGAGCTCGGCCTGCCCGAGCCGCCCGAAACCGGCACGACTTTCGAGGAAAACGCCGCGATCAAGGCGCTCGCGGCGACGACAGCCTCGGGCTATCCTGCGCTGTCCGATGATTCCGGGATCTGCGTCGATGCCCTCGACGGCGCTCCCGGCGTCTATTCGGCGGACTGGGCCGGCGCCGACAAGGATTTTTCGCGCGCGATGCGCAATGTCGAGGAACAGCTGCAGCAGGCGGGCGCGCTGACCCCCGAGGCGCGGACCGGACGGTTCGTCGCCGTGCTCTGCCTCGCCTTCCCGGACGGCACGATGCGCAACTATCGCGGCGAGATCGAAGGCACGCTGGTCTGGCCGCCGCGCGGCTCGATCGGCTTCGGCTATGATCCGATGTTCCTGCCGGAAGGCCACGAGCGGACCTTCGGCGAGATGGCGGCAAGCGAAAAGCATGGCTGGTCGGCCGGCCGCACGGATGCCCTGTCGCACCGCGCCCGCGCCTTCGGCCTGTTCGCCACCGCGGAACTCAACACCGGCTCGGGGACCTGATCCCTTTGGACAATTCCGCTGACGCACCGATCGATCCCGGCTTCGGCGTCTATGTGCACTGGCCGTTCTGCGCCTCGAAATGCCCCTATTGCGATTTCAATTCGCATGTCCGGCGCGAGGGCGTCGACCAGGTCCGCTTCGCCGCAGCACTCGTCGCCGAGATCAAGGCGACGGCGGCCCGGGTGCCGGGCCGGCAGGTCAATTCGATCTTCCTCGGCGGCGGCACGCCCTCGCTGATGGAGCCGCGCACGGTCCAGACCGTGCTCGACGCCATCGCCGGCGCCTGGACGGTCGCGCCCGACGCCGAGATCACGATGGAGGCGAACCCCTCCAGCGTCGAGGCCGAGCGCTTCCGCGGCTATCGCGCCGCTGGCGTCAACCGCGTCTCGCTCGGCGTTCAGGCCTTGAACGACGGTGATCTGCGCGCCCTCGGCCGGCTGCACACCGCCGACGAGGCGATGAAGGCCGTCGAGATCGCCCGGGCGACCTTCCCGCGCATCTCGTTCGACCTCATCTATGCCCGGCCGGGCCAGACACCCGCCCTTTGGGCGGCGGAGCTCGCGAGGGCGCTGGAGCGCGCCTCGGACCATCTCTCGCTCTACCAGCTCACCATCGAGCCGGACACGATGTTCGAGAAGCTCTATGCCGCCGGCAAGCTGGTCATTCCCGACGAGGACACGGCTGCGGCGCTGTTCGAGGTGACGCAGGAAATCTGCGAGGCGGCCGGGCGGCCGGCCTACGAGATCTCCAACCATGCCGCACCCGGCGCCGAATGCCGGCATAATCTCGTGTATTGGCGCTATGGCGAATATGCCGGTATCGGACCGGGCGCGCATGGCCGCCTCGTCGTCGACGGCCGCCGCCACGCGACCGCGACGGCGCGCGAGCCCGAGAAGTGGCTTTCGCGGGTCGAATCCTGGGGCGACGGCATCGATACCGACGATGTGCTGACGCCCGAGGAATCCGGCGACGAACTGCTGCTCATGGGTCTTCGGTTGGTCGAAGGCATCGACCTCCGCCGCTACCGCGCCATCGCGGGCCGGCCGCTCGATCCGAGCCGGCTCTCCGATCTCATCACGCATGGCATGGTCGAGCGGCTCGGTCCGCACCATGTCCGCGCCACCCGCGCCGGCGCCTTCGTGCTCGACGCCGTCGTCGCCGATCTCGCCGCCTGAGGCCTCAAAGCCCGGTCGCCGGCGGAAAGCTGCGCGGCGCCGGATCGATCAGCCGGACGTTGCCACCGGCGATCTCGTAGACGGCGAGGCTACGCTGGTTGAGCCCGTCGGGCAGCAGGCGGAACGCGCCGTCGATCCCGGTGAAGCCGCTCGGATTGGTCAGCGTCTCGAAGGCGAAGCGGCGCTGGCCATAACGGGCCGTGAGGCCGGCCGCGAGCCGCGTCGCATCGAAGGCAAGCGCGGCGGGGCGCGGCGGTGTCGCGCCGAAGGCTGCGGCATAGCGCGCGGCGAACGCGGCGAAACCGCTGCGCTCGGGTGCTGGAAACCAGCTTCCCTCCAGCGCCGGGGCGGCCAGGATGCGCGGATCATCCCATTGTCCCGAGCCGAGCAGGCGGACGCTGCCGCGGCCACCCGGGGCGGCGGCAAGGGCGGCGCCGAGCCGAAGCGGCGCATCATCGGCCGCCGGGACCACGACGGCACCGACGCCGCCGGCGCTCGCCAATCCCGCTACGGCAGCCACCCGCGCCGCGAGCGAGGCGGCATCGGCGCCATAGCGCTCCACGGCCGAGAGCTGGCCGCCCGAGGCCGCGACGGCGCGCTGCAGGGCCGAACCGAACACCGCACCATAGCCGCTGTCCGGCAGCAGGGCGGCGAAGGCGTGAATGCCGCGCGAGGCGGCAAATCGCGTGATCCGATCGGCATCGCCTTCCGGCAGGAAGCCGAACAGATAGGCGCCGCGCGCAGCGACGGTCGCATCGGTGGAGAACGCGAGCATCGGCACGCCGGCCGGCCGCGCGACCTCGGCGGCGCCGCGCACCGATGCCGCGAACAGTGGCCCGATGATCAGCTCGGCACCGTCGCCGATCGCCGCGGCGGCTGCGGCGCGCCCGCCCTCCGACGTGCCGCGATCATCCTTGACCAGGATGGTCAGATCGGCCGTCGGCGTTTCCTTGAGCGCGAGTTCGACCGCGTGGCGGAGGCTGTTGGCCACCAGGCTGCCATTGCCGGGCGCCGAGGATGGCAGCAGAAGCGCGATGCGCACCCGTCCGCTGCCGATCGTATCGCCGGTCGCAGGCGCTGCCGGCCGAACCGGCGACGCGGGACCAGCGCTTTCGAGCGTCGGCGCGCAGCCGGCGAGGAGCGCGCCGATACCCGCAAGCCCCGCGCCACGGAGGAGGCCGCGGCGCGAAACGCCGATCTGCTCTGGCTCTGCCGCGCTCACCCGGCCTTCTCCTGATACACCGCAACCGATATCACTAGACAAGGCCGGACGGCCGCGAGAGGCAAGAGGCCGATGTTCCCATTTTCAATCCCGACGCCATCCAGCCGATACGGCCGGCATCGATGACCGAGCCGAACACGGCGTCCCGCCGCTTTACGATCGACAGCCACGCCTTCGACGCGCCGCCGCTGCCCTCCGGTCTCTATATCGTCTCGACGCCGATCGGCAACCTGCGCGACATCACGGTCCGCGCGCTCCAGACTCTCGCGGCGGCCGACGTCATCGCCTGCGAGGACACGCGCACGACGCGCGTCCTGCTGCGCCATTATGGGATCGCCGTGCCGCTCATCGCCTATCACGAGCACAATGCAGAGGCGCAGCGGCCGAAAATTCTCGAAGCGCTCGACAGCGGCAAGAGCATCGCCCTCGTCAGCGACGCCGGCACGCCGCTGATCTCCGATCCCGGCTACCGGCTCGTCGCCAGCGTCACGGCGGCTGGCCATGCCGTCATTCCGATTCCCGGTGCTTCGGCGATCCTTGCCGGCCTCGTTGCCGCGGCCCTGCCGACCGACGCGTTCTTCTTCGCCGGCTTCCTGCCGACGCGCACCGTCGGCCGGACAAAACGCATTGCGGCGCTGGCCGCCGTTCCCGGCACGCTCGTCTTCTACGAATCGCCGCACCGGACGGCCGAGACGCTGGCTGATCTCGCAGCCACGCTCGGCGCCGATCGGCCGGCGACGCTCGCCCGCGAGCTGACCAAGACCTTCGAGACCCATCGGCGCGGCACGCTCGGCAGCCTTGCGGCCGAGCTCGCCGAAGAGCCGACGCCGAAGGGCGAGATCGTCATCATGGTCGGCCCGCCCGAAGCCGGGACGACCGAGCCGGATGACCTCGACAGCCTGCTGCTGCGGCTCCTCGCGACTCTGCCGGTCAAGGAGGCGGCGCAGCAGGCGGCCGCGACGACCGGATTGCCGCGGCGCGATCTCTATCAGCGCGCGCTCGCCCTGAAGTCAGGCGAGGAGCCCGATGACGGAGAAGACTGACCGCAAGACGGCCAAGCCGCGATCCGTTGCCCGGCAGGAGGCCGAGCGGCGCGGCCGCAGCGCCGAGCGCCTGGCCGCGCTCTATCTCGGCATCAAGGGCTACCGGGTGCTGGCGCGCCGCTTCAGGAGCCCGGTCGGGGAAATCGATCTCGTGATGCGCCGTGGCGGCGTCATCGCCTTTGTCGAGGTCAAGAACCGGATGGATTTCGAAGCCGCCGCCTTTGCGGTGACGCCCTTTGCGCGACGGCGGCTGTTGCGGGCCGCCGAAGCCTATGTCAGCCGGCATCCCCATCTCGCCGCGATGACGCTGCGCTTCGACGTCGTGCTGATCGCGCCCGGCCGCTGGCCGCGCCATCTCGTCGATGCCTTCGGCGCCGATCGCTGAGCCGAAGCGCCGGGATTGCCGCGGACCGCGCGAGGCGCGATAAGACTCGCCCCACATTCGCTCGCCCGAGGCATTCATGTCGCTTTCCGTCGCCGTCCAGATGGATCACATCGCCCGCATCAACATTCGCGGCGACTCCACCTTCGCGCTGATGCTGGAAGCGCAGCGGCGCGGCCATCGCCTGGCGCATTACACGCCCGAGCGACTGTCGCTCAATGACGGCCGCGTCGAGGCGCGGCTCGAAACCGTGCTGGTGCGCGACGTTCCCGGCGACCACTTCACCCTCGGCGAGACCGAGCGCGCCGATCTCTCCAATTTCGACGTCGTGCTGCTCCGGCAGGATCCGCCCTTCGACATGGGCTACATCACGACGACCCATCTTCTAGAACGGATCCATCCGAAGACGCTGGTCGTCAACGACCCGGCGCATGTCCGCAACGCACCGGAGAAGATCTTCGTCACCGAATATCCGAGCCTGATGCCGCCGACGCTGATCTCGCGCGATCCGGACGAGATCCGCGACTTCCGCCACCAGCATGGCGATATCATCGTCAAGCCGCTCTACGGCAATGGCGGCGCCGGCGTCTTCCGCATCCAGGAGGGCGACCAGAACCTCGCCTCGCTGCTCGAGATCTTCGCCGCCGCCTATCGCGGCGAGCCCTATGTCGTGCAGCGCTATCTGCCGGCGGTCCGGGCCGGCGACAAGCGCATCATCCTCGTCGACGGTGTCGCGGCGGGCGCCATCAATCGCGTCCCCGCCGATGGCGAATCCCGCTCCAACATGCATGTCGGCGGCCGCCCCGAGCCGGTGGAGCTGACCCGTCGCGACCGCGAGATCTGCGAGGCGATCGGCCCGGAGCTGAAGCGCCGCGGCTTCCTCTTCGTCGGCATCGACGTCATCGGCGACTACCTGACGGAGATCAACGTCACCTCGCCGACGGGCGTCCGCGAGGTGAAGCGCTTCGGCGGGGCGGACATCGCCGGCCTTATCTGGGATGCGATCGAAGCCAAACGGTGAACGGATTTCAACCGCGTTAGTGGAATTACAACTGACGCGCGATTTTTGTTCACCCCCTGTTCTTGCGTCGCCTGAACTCTTGACCTAGTCTCGATCTCGGCAACGGGGGCGAGAAGATGGTCGCGCATGTGACGACGGTGTCCTTCCAGGGGATCGAAGCGGTTCCCGTGGATGTTCAGGTCCAGATCGTCCCGGGACTGCCCTCCTTCCTCATCGTCGGCCTGCCCGACAAGACCGTCGCCGAAAGCCGCGAACGCGTCCGCTCGGCGCTGCATGCCTCCGGCCTCGCGCTGCCGCCGAAGCGCGTCATCGTCAATCTCGCCCCGGCCGACCTGCCGAAGGAAGGCAGCCACTACGATCTCCCGATCGCCATGGCGCTGATGGCGGCCATCGGCGCGCTGCCCGGTGAACGGCTCGCGGACTTTCTCGTGCTCGGCGAACTGGCGCTCGACGGCACCATCGCGACCGTGGCCGGCGTGTTGCCCGCTGCGATCGGCGCCAATGCGATGGGGCGCGGGCTGATCTGCCCGGCCGGGACCGGTCCCGAGGCGGCCTGGGCCAGCCGAGAGCTCGACATTCTGGCGCCGCGCAGCCTCATCGCCATCGCCAACCACTTCAAGGGCACGCAGGTCCTGACGCGGCCCGAGCCGGCGCTGATGCGCGAGCCGCCGATGCTGGCCGATCTCGCCGATATCCGCGGCCAGGAACTCGCCAAGCGCGCGCTGGAGATCGCGGCGGCCGGCGGCCACAACCTGCTGATGGTCGGGCCTCCCGGCGCCGGCAAGTCGATGCTGGCGAGCCGCCTGCCTTCGATCCTGCCGCCGCTCACCCCGCGCGAACTGCTCGAAGTCTCGATGGTGACGTCGATCGGCGGCGAACTTTCCGGCGGCAAGCTGACCGACCGCCGGCCATTCCGCGCACCGCATCACTCGGCCTCGATGGCGGCGCTGGTCGGCGGAGGGCTGCGGGTCAAGCCGGGCGAGGTCTCGCTCGCCCATCACGGCGTGCTGTTTCTCGACGAATTGCCGGAATTCCAGCCACAGGTGCTCGATTCGCTGCGCCAGCCGCTCGAGACCGGCGAGGCCGTGATCGCGCGTGCCAATCAGCGCGTCAGGTATCCCGCGCGCTTCCAGATGATCGCCGCGATGAATCCCTGCCGCTGCGGCATGGCAGGCGAACCGGGCCACACCTGTGCGCGGGGGCCGCGCTGCCTCACCGACTATCAGGCGCGACTTTCGGGACCGTTCCTCGACCGCATCGATCTGCGCATCGAGGTTCCCGCCGTGACGGCCGCCGACCTGATCGCGCCCGGCCGCGGCGAGACGAGCGCCGCCGTCGCCGCGCGCGTCGCGCGGGCCCGCGCCATCCAGCTCGAACGCTACGAGGCGATGTCACTCGCCGAGGTCGGCTGCAATGCCCGCTGCCCGACCAGCCTCCTCGAGGAGATCGCAGCGCCGGACGCGAGCGGCCGCGCCCTGCTGGCCGAGGCCGCAGCGGCGCTGAAGCTGTCGGCGCGGGGCTATCATCGCGTGCTGAAGGTCGCGCGCACCATCGCCGATCTCGACGGCGCGGCGCGCGTCGGCCGTGTCCATCTCGCGGAGGCGCTCGGCTATCGTGCGGTCGGCGAGCGGCTGCAGGCCGCGGCGTGACACTGGCGACCGGCGGCAAGGGTTTCGCAATCAAGCGGGCGTAGGATGACGCTGCCGCCCGTGCGGCTGCGAGGGGCCTGTCCGAATGTCCGCCGATCCTGAGCGCGCGCCGATCGCGCCGTCCGAACCGCAGCGCGTGGCCGCGGCGCTTGTGGCGCTCGGCGCCGGCGTGCCGGCCGTCATCGCGCTGGCCGCGGGCCTCGCCGAGCCGTCGAGCGGACTGGTCAGCTTCCTCGTCGCCGGGTTGTTCCTCGCCAGCGGCGCAGCCGCCGCTCTGCTGCTTCAACTCCTCGCGGCCCGCAAATCGGCCGCCGCGATGGCGGCGCGGCTCGAGACGCTGCAGGATCTCTCCTGGGAACTCAGCGATGCCGGCACGCAGAAGGCGGCCGACGCGGCCATCCCGATCGCGACGGTCAGCCACGAGATGCGGGCGCCGCTGCATGGGATGCTGGCGCTGGTCGATCTCCTTGCCGGCACACCGCTGTCGGCCGAGCAGCGCGCCTATCTCGGCGCGCTCAACCAATCCGCCAGCGCGCTGGCACGCCTCGTCGACGATCTGCTCGACGCCTCGCGGATCGCCACCGGCCAGTTCTCGCTCGCCCCGGCGCCGACGGAGATCGAGGCACTGGTCGAGGACATCGCGGAACTCCTCGCCCCGCTCGCGCAACAGCGCGGCATCGGCCTCGGCACGCGCATCGCGCCGGCGCTGCCGCCGGTGATGGTGGATCCCGGCCGCCTCAGGCAGGTTCTCATCAACCTCCTCACCAATGCGATCGAGGCGACCGAGCAGGGTGCGGTGCTGATCTCGGTCGATCCGGCCGATTTCAACGCCGACAACGGCATCGCCCTATCCTTTGCCGTTCATGACAGCGGCGCGGGGGTCGACGGCGCCGATCGCGACCGGATCTTCGCGAGCTTCGAGCGGGCGCGCGTCGACGGTGCAGGCCTCGGCCTCGGCCTTGCAATCTCCCAGCAGATCGTCTCGCGGATGGGCGGCCACATCGCCTTTGAACCACGCGCCGGCGGCGGCGCCGTGTTCCATTTCGCCCTGGCCATGCCAACGCTCGGCCACCCGCCGCGCTCGCTCCGGCCACTGGAAGGGCTCGCTGTCGTCGTCGCAATGCCGCCCGGGCTCGAAGCCGACGCCCTCGCCGCCTCGCTCGACGAGGCGGGCGCGGAGACACGCGTCGCAGCGAGCCTCGCCGAAGCCGCCGGCCTCGTCGGCGCGGCAGCCGCTGCCGGGCAGCCCTATCGCGTGGTGCTGGCCGATGCGCGCCTTGCGAGCGACGCCGGCGCTGCCCTCGCCCGGTTGCGGGCCGCCGCCGGTAGGGCGCTGGCGGTCGCGATCATGGTCGATACAAGCGAGCGGCGGGCCGTCGATGCGCTGAAGGCCGACGGCTTCGACGCCTATCTCGTTCGGCCGGTGCGCCGGCGCTCGCTGCTGGAGGTGGTCATCGCGGCAAGCCGGGCGCCGCATCTGTTCGTCGCCGACCCGGCCGACGCGCCCGGACGGCCGGCGCCGGAGCGGCGCGGCAGCCGGCCGCTTGACGTTCTGGTGGTCGAGGACGATCCGGTCTCCGCGCTGCTCGCCCGCGCAGTGCTCGAGCGTCTCGGCCACGAGGTCGACGAGCGCCGCTCGCTCGCCGCCGCCATGACGAGGCTCTCCGATCGGCCGGATGCGGTTCTGGTCGATCTGAGGCTCGGCGACGGCGATGGTCTCGACCTCGTTCGCGCCTTTGCCGCGCCTGCGGCGGGCGAACGGCGGCCGATTCTCATCGCCACGTCGGGCGGAGGCGATGCTGCGATCCGCGCCGCGGCCCTCGCAGCCGGGGCGGATCTCTTCCTCGAGAAACCGGTGTCGGCCGAGCGGCTCTGCCGCGCCTTCGAGGAAGCGCTGAGCAGGCGAAGCATCCTATCCGCGCCCCGTCACCAAACTGCATGATTTCCGTGATCTAAGGATCGGATGACATCCGTGGCGCGCGCCAGCCGCCGCGGCGGGCCGCGCCATCGAGACGGTGCCATGGGAGATCGTGTTATGCTGAAGCGCGTGGAAAGCGGGGTACGGCCGAAGTTCGGGCCGCTCCCGGGCCAGCTTTACGCGCTGCCGGACCTGTCCCGGCGCATGCTGCACGGATTGCGACAGTCGATGCCGCGAGGTCTTTTGCCGGCTCCTTCATCAGCGCCGCCGCTCGGTCGGATCGGCGCCCTCGAAGTGCGCCTCGCCGTCAGCCCGCGCGAGGTCAAGCGGGCGCAGAAGCTGCGCTACAAGGTGTTCTACGAGGAGATGTCGGCGATTCCCGACATCCAGACGCAGATGTCTCGACGCGATCGCGACGCGTTCGACGCGATCTGCGACCACCTTCTCGTCATCGACCACGACACGGTCACCAAGACCGGCGAGGCCGCCATCGTCGGCACCTATCGCCTGCTTCGGCAGGACGTGGCGCAGCGCTATTCCGGTTTCTATTCGGCCAATGAATTCGACGTGGCGCCGCTGATCGAACGCCATGGCGGGCTGCGCTTCCTCGAGCTCGGCCGCTCCTGCGTCCTCCGGCCCTATCGGACCAAACGCACCGTCGAGCTGCTCTGGCACGGCATCTGGAGCTATGTCCTGAGCCACCGCATCGATGTGATGATCGGCTGTGCCTCGCTCGAAGGGACCGATCCCGACCAGCTGGCGCTGCCGCTGGCCTTCCTGCACCACCATGCCCGCGCACCCGAGGCCTGGCAGGTCGGCGCGCTTCCCGGCCGACGCGTCGCCATGGACCGTCTCCCCCTCGAGGCGATCGACGCCAAGGCGGCGCTGCACCAGTTGCCACCCCTGGTGAAGGGGTATCTCCGGATCGGCTGCTATGTCGGCGACGGCGCCGTCATCGACCGGCAATTCGGCACGACCGACGTAATGATCGTGCTGCCGGTGAAGGCGATCAACGAGCGCTATGTCAACCATTACGGCGTCGACGCGACGCGCTTCGCCGCCTGAACATCTCTCGAGGCCGCGATCCAGGACCGCGATCCAGGACTCAGCCGGGCGGAAATTCGCGGCCGGGTCGGGAGCGATAGGTCGGGAGCGTCCAGCCGAACCAGAGCGCCCCGGCGCGTACTGCGAAGGCAGAGGCGCTGCCGGCTAGCGCGGCCGGCCAGAACGGCACGCCGACCTTCAGCAGCACCACGAACAGCGCCGCGCCGACCAGCGTCGCCGTGACATAGATTTCCTTCCTGAGCAGCACCGAGGGCTCTCCGGCGACGATGTCGCGGATGATGCCGCCGAAGGAGGCGGTCATCACGCCCATCACCACGGCGCCGAACGGGCTCGCGCCGGCATCGAGCGCCCGGGCGGCGCCCATGACGCAATAGCCGGAAATGCCGATCGCATCGGCCCAGAGCAATACCCGATAGCGGTATTCGAGGAAGGGCGCGACGAAGAAGACCGCGATGCCGCTGAGGGCGCAGAGGATCGCCGGCAGCGGCTCACGAATCCAGAAGACCGGCGTCGCGCCGAGAATGACGTCGCGCAGCGTGCCGCCGCCGACGCCGGTGATCGCGGCGAGGAACACGAACCCGACGAGGTCGAGTTCCTTGCGCGAGGCCGCCAGCGCGCCGGTCACGGCGAAGACGACGACCCCGAGGAGATCGAGAACCTGGAGCGCCGGGAAATCCGGGCCCATTCCCCGTCAGCCGGACTGGCCGGGGGCGTCGGCGCTTTCCGACGGATCCTTCTGGCGCGGCAGGGCCTTGGCGACGCCGACCATCGCCGGACGCAGCACGCGCTCGCCGATGACATAGCCCGACTGCATCACCTGCATGACCGTGCCGGCCGGCTGGGCGTCGGTCGGAACCTCGAAGATCGCCTGATGCAGGTTCGGGTCGAACTTCTGGCCAAGCGGATCGAGTTTCTTGACGCCGTGCTTCTCGAGCGAATTCAGCAGATCACGCTCGGTCATCTCGACCCCGTCGATCAGGGTCTTCATCGCCTCGGCGCCGCGCGCCTCTTCGGGGACGGCCTCGAGCGCGCGGGCAAGGTTGTCACCCGCCGTCAGCATGTCGCGCGCGAAGGCGGCGATCGCATATTGCCGCGTCTCGGCGATCTGGCGCTCGGTGCGGCGGCGCAGATTTTCCATCTCGGCCATCGTGCGCAGCACGCGGTCCTTCATCTCGGCGTGTTCGGCTTCGAGCGCGGCCACCCGGGCGTCGGTCGCGGCTTCGCCATCGGCCGGAGCGGCAGAGGTTTCGTCCTCCGGCATCGACTGCGGTTCGTTGGTCATTGCGAGGTCTCGCTTTCGTGACTGGGTTCAGGATTTGCGCCCGATATCAGCGCTCCAGCCGCGAAAATCAAGTCGCGGCCGGCAGCGGGCGGACGGGCCTTCAAACAACTACAGCACGATTACGCCGTGATGGCGCGCCTCTCCCTCGGGCTCGACATGGATCGACACCTCGGCCCCTTCGACGGCGTTGGTCAGTGCCCCCTCGATCCGGTCGCAGATCGCATGGGCCGCGGAGACGGAGAGCGAGCCCGGCACGACGAGATGGAACTCGATGAAGGTGGCGCGGCCGGCGCTCCGGGTCCTGAGGTCGTGCACCTCGAGCGCACCCTCCGCTTCGGCCGCGATGATGGTGCGGATATCCGTCTCGACGGACTGGGACACCGCCTCGTCCATCAGACCGCTGACCGAATCGCGGATCACCTTCCAGCCGGACCAGAGGATGTTGACGGCGACGATGACCGCCACCAGCGGATCGAGCACGGCCCAGCCGGTAAGCACGACGAGCAGGAGGCCGATGATCACGCCGACCGAACTGATCACGTCGCTTGTCAGGTGCCAGGCTTCGGCGATGAAGGCGGGCGAACGCCGCTGGCGACCGAAGCGGAACAGATACATCGCCCAGGCGGCGTTGACCGCCGTCGCCACCGAATTGATCGCAAGACCCTGCAGCGTGTTCTCCGGGGCGAGCGCCAGATGATAGGAGATCCACGCCTGGCGCGCGATCAGCAGCGCGGCGACGACGATCAGCACGCCTTCGAGCACGGCGGCGAAATATTCCGCCTTGTGATGACCGAACTGGTGATCGGTGTCGGCCGGCTTGCGGCTGACCTGGATCGCCCAGAAAGCCGCGATCGCCGTCACCAGGTTGACGATGCTTTCGAGCGCATCCGAATAGAGCGCGACGCTGCCCGTCGCGAGATAGGCGACATATTTGAGGCCCATCACCAGGAGGGCGATGACGATCGAGCTGAAGGCGACGAGCGTCACCTTGTCCATTCGCACCGGCATGGGCAGATCCGTCATTCGTGGGGTCGAAAGCGGCCTTAGCACCCGCGCTGCACTGCGACAACGGCTATCTTCGCAACTGCGAACGAGTGGCATTCCAGCCTGTGGGGACGCGCCTCAAAGCCGGCGAAGCGCCACCTGCTCGACGAGGTGATGCGCGCCCTTGCTGAGGATCAGATCGGCGCGCGGCCGCGTCGGCAGGATGTTGTCCTTGAGGTTGACGAGGTTGATCCGCGACCACAGCCGCTCGGCGATCGCCAGCGCTTCTTCCTCAGGGATCATCGCATAGCGGTGGAAATAGGAGCTCGGATCGCGGAACGCGGTGGCGCGCAGCCGCTCGAACCGGTCGACATACCAGCGGTGGATGTCGCGCTCCTCGGCGTCGATATAGATCGAGAAATCGAAGAAATCCGAGACGAAGGGCACCGCCTTGCCGTCGCGCGGCAGGCGCGGCGCCTGCAATACGTTGAGGCCTTCGACGATGAGGATGTCCGGGGCATCGATCGCGACCCGCTCGGACGGGACGATGTCGTAGACGAGGTGCGAATAGAGCGGCGCGGTGACCCGCGGAGCGCCGGCCTTGATGTCGGACAGGAAGGCGAGCAGGGCCGGCAGGTCATAGCTTTCGGGAAAACCCTTCCGCTCCATCAGCCCTTCGCTCTGCAACACGGCATTCGGGAACAGGAAACCGTCGGTCGTGACGAGCTCGACCTTCGGCGTGTTCGGCCAGCGCTGCAGCAGGGCACGCAGCACGCGCGCCGTCGTCGACTTGCCGACGGCGACCGAGCCGCCGATGCCGATGATATAGGGGGTCTTGCCGTCGCTGGTGCCGAGAAAGGTTCGCGTCGCGGTGTAGAGCCGCTGCGTGGCCGCGACATAGAGATTGAGCAGGCGCGACAGCGGCAGGTAGATGCTGACGACCTCGTCGATCGACATCGGATCGTTGAGGCTGCGCAGCCGCGACAGGTCGCTCTCGGTGAGCGTCAGCGGCGTGTCGGCGCGCAGCGATGCCCATTCCTCGCGGGTGAAGTAGCGGTGCGGGGCAACCTGTGGCCGCGATGCGCTGTCCATCTCAGTATCCCCAGGCCCTATTCGGGCGGCCGCGACGCCTTCTCCTCGAGCCCGGTGCGGCCGGTACGGCCGGCAAGCTCGGCCATCACGGCATCGAGCGGGATGCCGCGCGCCTCGAGAAGAACGACGAAATGATAGAGCATGTCGGCCGCTTCCGCCGTCAAGCCCGCAGCGTCCCCCTCGACCGCGGCGATCACGAGTTCGACCGCCTCCTCGCCGAATTTCTTGGCGACCCTGGCAGGACCCTTGGCGATGAGCTTCGCAGTGTAGGAGCCGGGATCGCCGGAGGTGGCGCGGGCCCTGACGATGGCGACGAGATCGGGAAGCGTGAATTCGGACATCGCGGGCTCCTCAGCCGGACAGGCGGACAGGAATGCCGGCGGCGGCCATATGCGCCTTCGCCTGCTGCAGCGTGAACGTGCCGAAATGGAAGATCGAGGCGGCCAGCACGGCGCTGGCATGGCCGATCCGGACGCCGTCGACGAGATGGTCGAGCGTGCCGACGCCGCCCGAGGCGACGACCGGCACCGAAACCGCATCGGCAACGATGCGGGTCAGCGCGAGGTCGAAGCCGTCGCGGGTCCCGTCACGGTCCATCGAGGTCAGGAGAATTTCGCCTGCGCCGAGCCGCGCGACGTCCTTCGCATATTCGACCGCGTCGATCCCGGTCGGCTTGCGGCCGCCATGGGTGAAGATTTCCCAGCGATCCTCGTTGTCGCCGCCGACACCGCGCCGCCGCGTCTGCTTGGCGTCGATCGAGACGACGATCGCCTGGGCGCCGAACTTTTCCGCTGCCTTGGCGACGATCGAACGATCGAACACGGCCGCGCTGTTGATCGCGACCTTGTCGGCGCCCGCGAGCATCAGCGCGCGGATGTCCTCGACCGTGCGCACGCCCCCGCCCACCGTCACCGGCATGAAGCAGGCCTCGGCGGTGCGCGCGACGACATCGAGGATGGTGCCGCGGTTCTCATGCGTCGCGGTGATGTCGAGGAAGCAGAGCTCGTCGGCGCCGGCGGCGTCATAGGCCTTCGCCGCCTCGACCGGATCGCCGGCATCGATGAGATCGATGAACTGCACGCCCTTGACGACGCGGCCGTCCTTGACGTCGAGGCAGGGGATGACGCGCTTCTTGAGCATCAGTTGTCGAGCCTCCGCGCGTCGCGAATGAGCTTCAGCGCCTCGGCCGGATCGAGCCGGCCGTCATAGAGGGCGCGGCCGGAGATCGCGCCTTCGAGGATGCGGCAATCGGGCTGGAGCAGGCGGCGGATATCCTCGATCGAAGCGAGGCCGCCGGAGGCGATGACCGGAATGCCGACGGCACGGGCGAGCGCCAGCGTCGAGGCGATGTTGAGCCCCTCGAGCACGCCGTCGCGGTCGATGTCGGTGAAGATGATCGCGGCGACGCCGGCATCCTCGAAGCGGCGTGCGAGTTCGATCGTCGTCAGTTCGGAGGTCTCGGCCCAGCCTTCGACCGCGACACGGCCGGCGCGGGCGTCGATGCCGACCGCGATCCGGCCGGGATGGGCGCGGCAGGCTTCACGGACGAGATCGGGATCACGCACGGCGATCGTGCCCAGGATCACGCGGGCGATGCCCTTTTCCAGCCAGGTCTCGACGCCGGCGCGGTCGCGAATGCCGCCGCCGAGCTGGACCGGCATCGTGACCGACGCGAGAATGGCATCGACGGCAGCGCCGTTCACCGCCTTGCCGGCAAAGGCGCCGTTCAGGTCGACGACATGGAGATATTCAAAACCCTGGTCCTCGAAGGCTTTCGCCTGCGCGGCCGGATCGGTGTTGAACACCGTCGCCTCGTCCATGGCGCCGCGCTTCAGCCGAACGCAGGCACCGTCCTTCAGGTCGATTGCGGGGAAGAGGATCATCAGGGGCGCCAGTTGAGGAAATTCGCGAGAAGGGCGAGACCGAGCTTCTGGCTCTTCTCGGGGTGGAACTGCGTGCCGGCGATGGTGCCCGTGGCGACGATCGCGGTGACCGGGCCGCCGTAATCGGCGCTCGCGATCACATCGGCGGGGTCGTCGGGATAAAGCTGGTAGCCATGCAGGAAATAGGCATGCCATCCGTCCGGCCCGGTCGGGATGCCCTGGAGAAGGGGATGGCCGGCGGAGGCGGCATCGAGCGTGTTCCAGCCCATATGCGGGACCTTCAGCGCCGGATCGGCGGGCACGACGGGGCGAACCTCGCCGGGGATGCGGTCGAGGCCCGGCGAGACGCCATATTCGACGCCGCGTGTCGCGAGCAGCTGCATGCCGACGCAGATGCCGAGGAACGGCCGGCCGCGGCGATCGATCGTCTCGATGATCGCCTCGATCATGCCGTCGACGGCGTCGAGCTGGCTGCGGCAATCGGCGAAGGCGCCGTCGCCGGGCAGCACGACATGGTCCGCGGTCGCGACGACGGCCGGATCGGAGGTCACGAGGACAGGACCGCCGGAGCCCTTGCGGGCGACGGCGAGTTCGAGCGCCTTGCCGACGGAGTGGAGGTTGCCGGCGCCATAGTCGATGATGGCGATGGTCATCGCGTCGCCTCCGACATGGGGAACAGGCCGATCACCGGACCCGGGGCGGCCGGAGCGACCCGCGCCGGAGCCGGCAGGACATCGTCCTCGGGCTGGCCGAGGAAATAGCGGATTTCGGCCTCGTCGCGCGACCGGCCGCTAACCGCGCCGCGGAAGCGATAGCCACGGCGGCGGAGCGCGAAGCGCCTGATATCGTTGCCGAGGAAGCCGAGGGCGATCGGGATCACGACGATCAGCGTCTCTGCCGCCGGGCCGAGCTGCTCGGAAAAGGCGCCGAGCATTCCGGTGGCCAGCACATACAGCGCCGCCTCGATGAAAAGGCCGCGATAGAGCATCCAGGGCATAGTGATCAGCAAGGCCGGCCAGCAGAAGCCGTCCTTGACGAAAACGAGGCGGAGCGCCTCGGGCGCACCGTCGCTGGCAGGCAGCGGCGGTGCGAGCACGATGTAATGTCTCATGTCGGCCTCAGTCGCCCAGCTTGCCCTTGGTCGACGGCACGCGTCCGTCCTGGCGCGGATCGATGGCGACAGCCGCGCGAAGCGTCCGGGCCAGCGCCTTGAAGCAGGTCTCGGCGATATGATGGTTGTTCTCGCCGTAGAGATTTTCGATATGCAGCGTGATCGCCGCGTTCTGGGCGAAAGCCTGGAAGAACTCGCGGAACAGCTCCGTATCGAAATCGCCGACCTTCGGCCGCGTGAAGCCGACCTTCCAGACGAGATAGGGCCGGCCGGACACATCGACGGCGCAGCGCGTCAGCGCCTCGTCCATCGCGAGATGCGTATCGGCATAGCGGGTGATTCCGGCCATGTCGCCGAGCGCCTTGCGGAAGGCGAGACCGAGCGCGATGCCGACATCCTCGACCGTGTGATGCTGATCGATATGCAAGTCGCCCTTCGCGGCGATGTCGAGATCGATGAGGCCGTGGCGCGCAAGCTGGTCGAGCATGTGATCGAAGAAGCCGATGCCGGTGGCGATCGCCCCGCGGCCGGTGCCGTCGAGGTCGATGACGACGCGGATGTCGGTTTCCTTGGTCTTGCGCTCGATCGTGGCGCTGCGCATCGGCAGGGCTTCCTTCTCACCACCCCCGGGAAAATCGAGGATCGGCGCGCTTTTAGCAGGGGCGGCTCGCGAATGCCACCGGCTTGCCGCCTCAGCGCATCAAGGGGCCGCGCCTACGGCCGCGGGCGGGCTTTGCATCTTCAAACGGCCTGCCTACATATGAGCCTCGTTTCAACAGCGATCGCCGCGGGGCCGTCACGGACCAAGGCGATCCGCCACGAAAGCCTCCCATGTCCCATCAAGAAGCCGACAATCCCTATGCCGCCTGGCATGGCACGACGATCATCACCGTCCGCAAGGGCGGCAAGGTGGTGATCGCGGGCGATGGCCAGGTGTCGCTCGGCCAGACCGTCATCAAGCACAACGCCAAGAAGGTGCGCCCGCTCGGAAAAGGCGGCGTCATCGCCGGCTTCGCCGGCTCGACGGCCGACGCCTTCACGCTGTTCGAGCGCCTCGAAGGCAAGCTCGAACAGTATCCGGGCCAGCTCACCCGCGCCTGCGTCGAGCTCGCCAAGGACTGGCGCACCGACCGCTATCTTCGCCGTCTCGAAGCGATGATGCTCGTTGCCGACCGCACCACCTCGCTGGTCCTCACCGGCACCGGCGACGTTCTGGAGCCGGAAGGCGGCGTGATGGGGATCGGCTCCGGCGGCAATTATGCGCTCGCCGCCGCCCGCGCGCTGATCGACACCGACAAGAGCGCCGAGGAGATCGCGCGCAAGGCGATGGCGATCGCCGCCGAGATCTGCGTCTACACCAACACCCATGTGACGCTCGAACAACTCGATGCCGCCTGACGCCGATCCACGCCATGCGTTCCGGCCCGCGACCGTTCGCGATCTCGGCCGGATCGAGGCGTGGCTGCGAGAGCCGCATGTCGCGGCTTGGTGGGAGGACGCCGATCGCGCGATCGTCGCGATCTCGGCCCACCTCGCCAGCCCGTCCGTGCGGACCTACATCATGGCGATCGACGGCCGCGAGGCCGGCTATCTCCAATCCTATGATCCGCATGCGGAGGCGGATCACCCCTACCAGGACCAGCCGCAGGGCACGCTCGGCATCGACCAGTTCATCGGCGAGAGCGATCTCGTGGGATGCGGACATGGCCCGGCGCTGATCGACGAATTCGCGCGGGCGCGCTTCGCGGAAGGCGTGCCGCGCATCATCACCGACCCGAACCCCGCCAATCAAAGGGCGGTCCGGGCCTATGCCAAGGCCGGGTTCCGCGTGCTCGACCAGCGCACCACGATTTACGGTCCCGCGCTCATCATGGGGCGGGATGCCGGGAACATCACGAGACCGACATGACCAATTTCTCTCCCCGCGAGATCGTCTCCGAGCTCGACCGCTACATCATCGGACAGCAGGACGCGAAGCGTGCCGTCGCGATCGCGCTCAGGAACCGCTGGCGGCGTCAGCAGCTCACCGGACCGATGCGCGAGGAAGTGCTGCCGAAGAACATCCTGATGATCGGGCCGACCGGCGTCGGCAAGACCGAAATCTCGCGCCGCCTCGCCAAGCTGGCCAATGCGCCGTTCCTGAAGGTCGAGGCGACGAAGTTCACCGAGGTCGGCTATGTCGGCCGCGATGTTGAGCAGATCGTGCGCGATCTCGTCGAGATCGGCATCGCGCTGACCCGCGAGAGCCGCCGCAAGGATGTCGAGGCCAAGGCGCATCTCTCAGCCGAGGAACGCGTCCTGACCGCTCTGGTCGGCGAGAGCTCCAGCCCGGCGACGCGCGAGAGCTTCCGCAAGAAGCTGCGCGCCAACGAACTCGACGACAAGGAGATCGAGATCGAGCTGCGCGACCAGGGCGGCATGCCGCAATTCGAGGTTCCCGGCATGCCCGGCGCCTCCATCGGCGTCATGAATATCGGCGACATGCTCGGCAAGGCCTTCGGCGGCAAGACCAGGACGCGACGCGTCTCGGTCAAGGATTCCTACAAGCTGCTGATCGACGAGGAATCCGACAAGCTGCTCGACAGCGACGCGGTCACTGCCGAGGCGATCGCGACGGTGGAGAATGACGGCATCGTCTTCCTCGACGAGATCGACAAGATCTGTGCCCGCGAGGGCCGCGCCGGCGACGTCTCGCGCGAAGGCGTGCAGCGCGACCTGCTGCCGCTGATCGAGGGCACGACGGTCGCGACCAAATATGGGCCGGTGAAGACGGACCATATCCTCTTCATCGCCTCGGGCGCGTTCCACATCGCCAAGCCGTCCGATCTCCTGCCTGAACTGCAGGGCCGCCTGCCCATCCGCGTCGAGCTTTCGGCGCTGAAGGAAGAGGATTTCCGCCGCATCCTGACGGAGCCGGAAGCAAGCCTCATCAAGCAGTATATCGCGCTGATGGCGACCGAAGGCCTGACGCTGGTGATCACCGACGATGCGATCGACGCCATCGCCCGCATCGCGGTCGAGATCAATTCGGCGATCGAGAATATCGGTGCGCGGCGGCTGCAGACGGTGATGGAACGGATTCTCGACGAGATCTCGTTCGCGGCACCCGATCGCAGCGGCGAGACGATGACCGTCGATGCGGCCTATATCGAGGCGCATATCGGCGATCTCGCCCGCAATATCGACCTGTCGCGTTACATCCTCTAGCGACCCGCTCACGGGATCGTGGCGGGCGCCGGCCTGTTGCCGGCGCCCGTTAGGATGCTATAAGCCGCCGCTGCCGCAGGGCCCCCAGCCGCGGCGCACTGGTCTTGGCTGATTCCCAGCGCCTGCTCCCGAACGGCGGATCGTCCTGATGTCGCGCCTCTGCCGAGCCCTGCCGGCTCTCGCTTTCCTCGCCGTCTTCTCGGCCGGACTCGCCGCGCCGGCCTTCGCCGCCGTCGACGTCCCTCCCGGCAATCGGTCGAAGACTCAGCCCGCCATCGACATGAGCTCGATCAAACGAACCGGCGAGACCAAGGAGAGCTTCGAGGGCAAATATGAGCGCATCACCAACCTCTTGAAGCGCGATCCCGCTCTTATCCGCTCGATCAAGAAGGCTGCCGGCCGCTACGGCATCGACCCGATCCACATGATCGGCGCCATAGTCGGCGAGCACACCTACAATGTCGGCGTGATCGACAACGCTCAGGGCTACTACGTCAAGGCGCTCGCCTATCTCGGCACCAAGGAACTGGTGTTCGGCTATCAGGGCCAGTCGATCGACGATTTCCTGGCTCGGAAGGAATTCGAGGACTGCAAGCAGTCGTCGAATTATGACCTCTGGACCTGTCGCGAGCAGGTCTGGAACAGCCAGTTCCGCGGCAAGAAGGTCGACGGCACCGCCTATCCGAACGATCGCTTCTCGAAGGTGTTCTTCCAGCCGCTCTTCGCCGGCCAGACCTTCGGCCTCGGCCAGATCAACCCTTTGACCGCGCTGATGGTGACCGACATCGTGCACCAGAAGAGCGGTCTGCCGGAGTTGAACGCCGACCAGGCGCCGGCCGTCTACCAGGCGATCATGGACCCGCAGTCCTCGCTCGACTACATGGCGGCCATCATTCGCCTGTCGATCGACGTCTATCGCGATACAGCGGGCGTCGACATCTCCGACAATCCCGGCATCACCGCCACGCTCTATAACATTGGCGACGTGAAGGCGCGGGCCCGGGCGCTGGCCGCCGAGCGGCGCCGCAACAAGAAGGCCTGGCCGGAAGAGAATTATTACGGCTGGCTCGTCAACGACCGCATCGAGCAACTCCGCGGCCTGCTCTGACGCCGCAGCTCATCGCTTTCGTCCCGTCGCGGCGAGAATGACGGCCTTCAAGGTGCGCAGGGCCTCCGGCGAGAGATCGGCGATCTCGTCGGCGAGGAGATTGGCGAGTTCGGTCGCCCCGGCATCGAGCCCGGCCGTATCGATCGTAACCTTCGGGTGCGAGCGCGCCGCGAGTTGCTGCAACTCTTCGGCCTCGTCCCAGATCACGTTGAAATAGGCGATGATGCGCTGGATCATCAGCCAGGTCGGCCGGCCGCGACGACCATGCTCGAGCGCGGAGAGATAAGCGCTGGAGACGCCGATCGCTTCGGCCATCGCCTTCAGCGACACGCCCCGCTCCGCGCGCATCTCGCGCAGCCGCCGTCCGAACGGCGTCATCTAGCCCTCGCGGCGCCGGCGGATTCGGACATACAGCGCGCCGCCGCCGCCATGGCTGCGATGCGCCTCCTCGAAGCCGATGACGATGTCGCGGAGGCCGGGCTCGGCGAGCCATTGCGGCACGCGCCGGCGCAGGACGCCGCGCTCCATCTCGCCATAATGCGAGGCATGCGCGAGCCCGCCATCGCTGCGCCCCTCGCTCCGGCCCTTGCCGGTGATGACGAGCACCAGCTTGGCGCCGCGCGCCTGGGCGCCGGTCAGGAAGGCACGCAGCCGATGATGGGCGTCGTTCTGCGTCAGGCCATGCAGATCGATGCGGCCATCGATGGCGAGAATGCCGCGCGCGACACGATTGAGCGTGCGCCGCTCGATCGGCGACAAGGGCAGCGGCAGCGGCTTCGCCAGCACGGGCCGGCCCGGCACCACGGACCCCGTCGGCGGCACGGCAGCCAGCATCTCTTCCGGATCCGGCTGCGGCGCGGGCACGGGCGGCTCCGGCAGGATGGCCTCGTCGGCCCGGAGTGGCACGGCCGTTCGTGCCACCGTCGCCCACAGCGTCCGTTCCTCGCTGGAAAGCCCGCGCCGGCGCCGGCTCATCGTGGCAACCGCGGCACGAAGGTGACGAAGCGGCCTTTCGCCTGCATCCGGCCGGCGCTTTCGCCAGCGGCATCGCCCGAACCGAAGAAGATGTCGCCGCGGGCCGGTCCGAGAATCGCCGAGCCGGTATCCTGCGCCACCAGCAGCCGGCGGTAGGGCTCGGTCCCCGCAACGGCAGGTGCGCTGGTCTCTATCCAGACCGGGACATGGAAGGTGTGCAGCGTACGATCGACCGCGAGGCTGCGCCCGGCGGTGAGCGGCACCTTGGCTGCCGCGATCGGGCCGAGCGCGAGATCCTCGACCGGCGCCTCGCGGAAGAAGATGTAGGACGGGTTGGCCGCGAGCACGGAGGGGATCTCGCCGGGATGCGCGGCGAGCCAGGCCCGGATCGACTGCATCGTCACGCTGCCACGCTGCAGCAGGCCCCGATCGATCAGCTCGCGCCCGATCGAATGATAGGCATGACCCGTCTTGGCCGCATAGGTGACGCGGATCATGCCGCCTTCAACGAGGCGAAGCCGCGCTGCGCCCTGGACATGAATGAAATAGGCATCGACGGAATCGGCGAGATAGGCAATCTCGAGGCCGCGGCCGTCGAGAGCGCCGGCCATGATCGCGCCGCGATCGAAGAAGGGCTCGAAACCGGCTGGCGTCCGCCGCGCGAATCGCATGCCCGCGGGAAGACCGGGCGGTGGGGCGGATTCGTCGATCTCGACCAGTTCCTCCGGCGGACGCAGCAGCGGCGTCTGGAACCGATCGCGCCTCGTCAGAGACGCCTCGGCTTCGGGCTCATAATAGCCGGTGAAGAATCCCTCGCCGGCGACGCCCTCATGCGGCACGAACGAAGACTCGAAGAAGGCACGCGCCCTTGCAGCATCGAGATCGGACGGGAGCGCCATCGCGGCTCTGGCCACAGTCGCCAGCGCCGGGCCATCGATGCCGAGCGCGCGGGACTTCGGCGGCTTGTCGGCGATGGCCGCCGCACTGAGCCGAAAGGCTCGGAAGGCGGCCGCATGGTCGTCATCGGCCCAGCCGGCAAGGCTGTCGAAGCCGACCGGCGCCAGCGGACGGTGTTCCCCCGAGGCCACGGGCCGGCTCCGCTATTCGACGGTTTCGGTGGCGACGAGCAGCCAGTTCGGATCGCGCGAGCCGGTATCGCGGGCGAAGGTCCAGATATCCGTGACATCAGCAACCACGACGGGATCGCCATCGACGACCTCGCCCGCCTTGTTGCGGGTCGCCGAAACCAGCTTGGAGACGAAGCGGGCGGTGACCTGGGCCGAACGACCCTTCAGCGCCGCGTCGACGATCTCGGCCTTGTCGATGCCGACGAAATTGAACTCGACCGTCTCGCCGCGCTGCTCGCGCTCGCCGATGGCGCCGGCAAAGCCGTCATAGACCTCCCGGCCGAGCAGCGGCTTCAGCGCCTTGCGGTCGCCCTCGGCAAAGGCGGTGACGATCATCTCGTAGGCGGTTCGGGCGCCGTCGAGGAACTGTTTCGGATCGAAGCTCGGATCGACGCCCATGATCGCCGCCAGCGACACGGCGAGAGGCGAGCCGACCGGGGCATGGGCCGCGACGCGATTTTCGATGACGTCGTCCGGTATGGCACCCTCAGGCGCGACATCGCCTGGACGGCGCGGCAGCTGGACCACCTTGTCGCCAGCCGCCGCGTCGACTGGCTTTGCGTCCAGGGTCTTGCCGTCGGCATCCTTGCCGCCCCGCCGCGCGAACGGATCGAAGGGCGGCCTTTCATTGCCGGTCCTCTGACCGAGCACGCCGCGCAGCTTCCAGAAGATCACCACGGCGAGGACCAGGAAGATCAGCGTGTAGATGTCGACGAAGCCGCTCATGCCGTAGGCGCCTCAATCCATTCAGGCCGAAAGGCCGGTCCGATACCAGACAATTGTCACCCCTTATCTGGTCCTTGGGGGGCGCCGATCCAAGTGCAGGCCTCGTTGAAGGCATCGGGACCAATCCTGTCAAGGGCCGGTCGCGACGGCTGGCCGAGAGCCGGCCGTGCCAAGCTTGTATCACGGGGGCGGAAGTGTTAGCGAGCCACGCCAGAAGGATACGGCCGAAGCGGCCGTTCGCACGTCGAGGGAGCGCCAGTTCATGGCCGACAGCACCGAAGGCAACCCGAACCAGGGTCAGCCGAGCCTTTCCGTCCTGACGCAATATGTGAAGGACCAGTCGTTCGAGAATCCGGATGCGCCGCGCTCGCTCGGGCCGCGCCGCACGGCACCCTCGATCAATATCGGGATCAATGTCTCGGCCAACCCGCTCGATGCGGAAGATTTCGAGGTCGAGCTTCGCCTCGAGGGCAAGGCGACCGACGGCGACCAGGTGCTGTTCGTGGCCGAACTGCTCTATGCCGGCATCTTCCGGATCGCCAATGTGCCGAAGGAAAATCTCGCACCGACGCTGATGATCGAGTGCCCGCGGCTCCTGTTCCCGTTCGCGCGCCAGATCCTCGCCGACATGACGCGCAATGGCGGCTTCCCGCCGCTGATGATCGACCCGGTCGATTTCACCGCGCTCTATCGCCAGCGCCTGATGGAATTCGCCCAGAACCAGCCGAGCGGCCGGCCGAGCTGAGCCAGAGCCTGAGAGCTCAGCCCGGCTGTTCCGCCGCCTCGCCATAGGACGACCAGATTGCGCCGCTCAGCTTGCCCACCAGGGCGGCGTGGGCGGCGTAGTCGTTTTCGGTGAGCCGCGGCGGCAGCGGCGCCGGGCGAACGAGGATAGGGCGGACACCGCCCGCCGCGGCGACCGTCGCGGCGCGCTCCGCCTCCTGCTCCGTCACCAGGATAAGGCCGGGCTGGCGACCGCCGATCAGCTCCAGATAGACTTCGGCGAGGAGCTGCGCGTCGAGCAGGCCGCCATGCAGGGTGCGCTTGGTCGTGTCGACGCCGTAGCGGGAACAGAGTGCATCGAGCGAGTTCGGACCGTTCGGATGCTTCTTGCGCGCCAGCATCAGCGTATCGACAACCCGCGCCGAGGCGACCGGCGGCATGCCGAGGCGGCTGAATTCCGCATTGATGAAGCCGATGTCGAAGCTCGCATTGTGCGCGATCAGCGTTGCGTCGCCGATGAAGCTGGCAAAGTCGCCCGCGACCGCCGCGAAGAGCGGCTTGTCGGCGAGGAACTCGTCGGAAAGTCCATGAACGCGGAAGGCCTCGGCCGGCATTGGCCGTTCCGGGTTCATGTAGACATGGAAATGCCGTCCGGTCGGCAGGTGGTTGTAGAGCTCGACGCAGCCGATCTCAACCAGTCGATCGCCCTTCAGCGGATCGAGGCCGGTGGTTTCGGTATCGAAGACGATCTCACGCATCGGCTCTCTTCAATCTTTTCCGTTCGGTCGCGCTCAACGCGGTGCAGACCCGGATCATACGCAATGCGATCCCTCAGCGCGAGCCGAAGGGGATGATCTCGCGGCTGTCGGCTGCGAATGGACTGCCGGTGTAGTCCCCGATCCAGCGATCGACGCGGAGGCCGGCCGCTGCGACCAGCACCTCGATTTCCGACTTTGGTGGAAAGGCGATCCGCGAGCGTGCCTCGAACTGACGATCGTCGTCGAGGCGGTAGTGGGTGCCGTAAGTGACGATGCCGGAGCCTTCATCCAGTTCAACGTCGTTCCAGCGCTCGACCATGCCGAATGTGGGATGAGGCAGCGTCTCGCGCGTTGCATCCGCGGTCCACTGCTCCCAGGCGCGCACAGCCGGATTGCGGCTGTCGAAAACAAAACGTCCCCCGGGCGCCAGATGACGCGCAATGACGGCGAAGAGCGCAGCGCGATCGGATGTCGACAAGAGCGTCTGGAAGGCGTGGCCGGTCATCAGGATCATGTCGAAAGCCTCGTCCAGCGCCAAAGCGCGCGCATCGGCCTCGACCCAATGCACCTGATCCCCGCCGTCCCGGCGGCGTGCGACGTCAAGCATCGCCCCGGCCGGATCACAGCCCGTCACGCGGTGCCCACGACGGGCGAGTTCGACGGTAAAGAGGCCTGTGCCGCAGCCAAGGTCGAGAACACGCTCCGAACCCTCGGCAAGCCCCGCGAAGAACGAGAAACTGTCCCTCCAGGGATTCTCCCAGTCATAGAACTGGACCAAGTCCGGATCGGCGTAGAGGAGATCGTCCGTCATGGTGCTCTCGTTCCCTTGGCAGCGGCGACCGCCGCGAGCGCGCGGATGATATCGGCGACGCTCCGTCGCGCAGCCGCCAGACCGCGGCCGGTATCGACGACGAAGTGCGCCCTGCGGCGCTTCTCGGCATCAGGCATCTGGCGACCGAGGATCATCGCGAAACGCTGCTCCGTCATACCCGGACGGGCAAGCACGCGGGCACGTTGGACGTCGGCCGCGGCCGAGACGACGACCACGACGTCGACCCGGCGCTCGCCGCCGGTCTCGAGCAACAGCGGGATGTCGAGAACCGCGACCAGTCGGCCGGCGGCGCGGGCTGCGGCGCGAAAGCGCTGCTCCTCGGCGCGGGCGAGCGGATGCACCACCGCCTCGAGCGCGGCAAGCGCAGCCGGATCGCCCTGCACGCGGGCACCGAGGCGCGTGCGATCGACGGCACCGTCGACGATGGCTTCGGGAAACAGCGCCCCGACCGGATCGACGGCGGCGCCGCCCTTGCGATAGAGCGCGTGGACGGCCGCATCGGCATCATAGACGGCAGCGCCCGCTTCGGCGAAGAGCGCGGCCGTGGTCGACTTGCCCATGCCGATCGAGCCGGTGAGGCCGAGCGTGATCACGCGACGGTGCCCATATCGGCCAGCACGATCCGGCGAAGCTCGTCGGTCACCTCCGGCCGGACGCCGAACCAGCGCTCGAATCCCGGCGCTGCCTGATGCAGCAGCATGCCGAGGCCATCGACCGTCGCGAGGCCGGCGGCACGGGCGAGCTTCAGCAGCGGCGTTTCGAGCGGGGTATAGACGATATCGGTCACCAGCAGATCGGCCCGTGCCGGCGCGAAGTCGATGACGAGAGGTGGTTCGCCCTCCATGCCGAGCGAGGTGGTGTTGACGAGCAGCGCCGCATCCCGCAGCAGCGCCGGCACGGCCTCCCAGGGCGCCGCGACGATGCCGGCGCCGAAACGATCGGCCAGTGCCTCGGCGCGATCGCGGCTGCGGTTGACGACGTGAACCGGCGCGAAACCGCGCGATTTCAGCGCATGGATGACCGCCCGCGCGGCGCCGCCGGCCCCGAGCACGATCGCCGGCCCGCCACGGTCGCCGAAATCCGGGACATGCTGATCAAGATTGGCGAGGAAGCCGAGCGCATCGGTATTGGCGCCGACAAGCCGTCCATCCTCGAGCCAGAGCGTGTTGACCGCACCCAGCGCCGTCGCGACACCGTCGGCACGGCTCACCGCGGCAAAGGCGGCTTCCTTGTGCGGCACCGTGACGTTGCCGCCAATAAACGGTCCGCCCGCGAAACCGGCGAGGAATCCGGCCATCGCCTCCGGTTCGACGGCATGGCGGACATAATCTCCGGCGATTCCATATCGGGCCAGCCATTGACGATGGATCAGCGGCGAGCGCGAATGCTTGACTGGCCAGCCGAACACGGCCGCAGTCGGAAGGGTGTCGGCGGTCACGAAGGATCCTCGTCGGCATCGATGGCGCCCGCGTCGCGCAGCGCGCCGAGAAGCGGCAGCAGCGGCAGGCCGAGAATGCTGAAATAGTCGCCTTCGATCGCCGAGAACAGCCGAATTCCGACCTCTTCCAGGTGATAGGCACCGACCGAGCCGAAGACGCCCGGACCAGCCGCGTCGAGATAGCGCGCGATCGCCGCCGGGGAGAGTGGACGCATCGTCAGACGGGGCGAGGCGAGATGACGCCAGAGAACCGCATCGCCACGGACGAGCACCACGGCCGTGCGCAGATGATGATCCTTCCCGGCGAGCCGTGCGAGCTGCTGCTCGGCGCCAGACCGGTCGCCGGGCTTCACCAGCCGCTCGCCCGCGAGATCGAGCACCTGGTCGCTGCCGATGACCAGCGCATCGGAATGCAGCGCAGAAACGGCGCGCGCCTTCGCTTCGGCCAGCGCCAGCGCGATGTCCGACGGGGTGGCGCCCGCAGCCAGCAGCGGCTGCTCGCATTCGCGCTCGTCGATCGGCGCCGAGACGCTGTCAAAGGCGAGGCCGGCATTGGTCAGCAGCATGCGCCGCGCGCTGCTGGTCGAGGCAAGGACGATGCGGCTCATTCGCGAAGACCAAGGGCAGAGCCCTGCCGAAGCGCCAGGATGGCCGTTGCCGTCTCCTCGATCGAGCGCCGGGTGACGTCGATGACCGGCCAGCCCTTGCGGGCGCAGATGCGCCGCGTCGAGGCGATCTCGGCGGCGACGGCGGCGCGGTCGACATAGGGATCGTCGCTGCCGAGCGAGGAGAAGGCGAGGACGCGGTTCTCGCGCATCTGCACGATGCGGTCGGGCGTGGCGACGAGCCCGACGATGAGCGGCCGCGTGACGGTCTCGAGCTCGGCCGGCAGCGGCACGCCGGGTACGATCGGGATGTTCGCCGTGCGCACCCCGCGATTGGCGAGATAGATGCTCGTCGGCGTCTTCGACGTGCGGCTGACGCCGATGATGACGATCTCGGCCAGATCGAGCTCTTCGGGCAATTGCCCGTCGTCATGCATCATGGTGAAGGTCAGCGCCTCGATGCGGCGGAAATAGTCGCCATCGAGCGCGTGCTGGGCGCCGGCGCGGCCCTCACGCGACGCACCAAGATAGGACTGGAAGACCTGCAGCACCGGATCGAGCACCGAAAAGCACGGCACCGCGATCTCACGGCAGCCGCTTTCGAGCGGATCGGCGATGCTGCGGTCGACGAGGGTAAACAGGACGATGCCTGGTTCGCGCTCGATATCGGCGAGAATGCGTTCGATCTGCCGCGGCGAGCGGGTCATCGCATGCAGGTGTTCGATGACCTGGACGCTCGGATATTGGGCCGATGCCGCACGGGCCACCGTCAGCAACGTCTCGCCGGTGGCGTCGGAAACGAGATGGAGATGAAGATGCCGGACTTCGCTTTTCACACCCTTGTCCCCAGGCCTGTGGATGATGGGCGGATAAGTCGGCGGCCCGCGACACCTCGGCACCGAGTCTCCCCGATGCGGCCCAAACGATCAACAGGGGCTGGGGCTGGGGATACGACAAACGGTTGATGGCTGGAATCGGGAATTAAGGCGCCGCGGCCGCAATTCCTAACCATTCGTTAACAGGGCAAGCCCGATCGTTCGAATTTTAACGATCCTGAAAGATCCCCGCCGATTCAGTACCCTAGGTTCCAAGGCGAAAGGGGTTCTCCACATGTCCCCAGATGGCCATGTCGGGGCGCCGGATTGTTTGCCGCAGCGATGCGCGATTGTGGATGGCGCTGAATGACGATAATCCCCCGCCAAGAAGAAGAAGAATTCAAGAATCCAGAGTCTTTCTCTTGATTTAGAGGGATCGCCGTGGACAGCGGATTGCGACGAGACGAGATGCCATCGAAGCTGATGCGGGTCCTTGGCGGCGAAGCGCTTACGCCGCCGCCAATCTGGCTGATGCGCCAGGCAGGGCGCTATCTGCCGGAATATCTGGAACTGCGCGCAGAGGCGGGGAGCTTCCTTGATCTTTGCTTCAATCCGAAGCTCGCCAGTGCTGTGACGCTTCAACCCGTCAAGCGCTTCGATGTCGACGCAGCCATCCTCTTTTCGGACATTCTCGTCATCCCGAAGGCGCTGGGTCGCGACGTCTGGTTCATGCAGGGCGAAGGACCGCGGCTCGATCCGATCGACGCCGCCGGCATTGCCGCGCTCACCAGCGAAGGGGCCTCGAGGCGTTTAGGGCCTGTGCTGGAGACCGTTTCGCGTGTCCGCGCAGAACTGGGTAGAGACAAGGCCCTGATCGGCTTCTGCGGCGCTCCCTTCACGGTGGCGACCTATATGGTGACTGGCGGCAGCACTCGGGACCAGGCGCCGACACGCCTCTTTGCCGCCCGTCATCCGGATCTCTTCGCCGCCCTGATCGATCATCTCGTGATCGGCTCGATCGACTATCTCGCCGCGCAGCTCGAAGCCGGCGCCGACGCGGTGCAGATCTTCGACAGCTGGTCCGGCGTGTTGTCGCCGGAAGGCTTCTGCCGCTGGAGCATCGAACCGATTGCCCGCATCGTCGAAGGCCTGCGCGAACGCGTGCCGGGCGCAAAAGTGATCGGCTTCCCGAAGGGTGCCGATCGCGCGATCGTCGATTTCGTCGGCGAGACGGGCGTCGACGCGGTCGGAGTCGACTGGACGGTTTCGCTGGATGCCGTCCGGGCGGACCTTCGCGGTCGTGCTGCGGTGCAGGGCAATCTCGATCCGATGCTGCTCGTTGCCGGCGGTGCGGGCCTCGATGCGGCGATCGACGACATCCTGGCTGCGATGGACGGCGTGCCGTTCATCTTCAATCTCGGCCATGGGATCGTGCCGGAAACGCCGATCGCCCATGTCGAGCAACTGGTGCGCCGCGTTCGCGGCTGAGCGTGGAGACGGACCTGATGGCTGGCTATGACTGGATCAAGGCGCTGCATGTCATCGCGGTGATCAGCTGGATGGCCGGGATCTTTTACCTGCCGCGGCTGTTCGTCTATCACGCCGCTGTGCCGCAGGGCTCGCCCCAGGCCGACACGTTCGTGGTCATGGAGCGCAAATTGCTGCGGATCATCATGAACCCGGCGATGATCGTGACCTGGGTGACGGGCCTGACCATCGCCATGATGGGCGGCTGGGAACGCCAGGGCTGGTTCATGGCGAAGTTTGCCCTTGTCGTGTTGATGAGCGCTTTCCACATGTGGCTCGCCGCCAAGCGCCGCGCCTTCGAGGAGGGCCGCAACACGGTTTCCGAGCGTGGCTATCGGCTGGCGAACGAAGTGCCGACGGTCCTGATGATCGTCATCGTCGTCTTGGTCGTGGTTAAGCCGTTCTGACGGCCAGGCGGCGGATTCGCAGCAGCGCTTGCCCCGCGCGGCGCGAGCGACTATGGTGCGCCATCTTGTCGAAGCAGACGGGTGCGGGTCGGCCTTGCCCAGGGTTGACCGACGCGCCATGCAGGCAGCCCTTCGCGGCTCAGCCCAGCTCAAGTTCTGCGCAATCCCCTCGATGAACGCTTTCTTCTGAATCCAAGCGAGATTCGCAAAACTCATGCGTGAAATGAAACTCCAGGACCTCAAGTCCAAATCCCCGACGGAGCTGTTGGCCTTCGCCGAGGAACTCGAGGTCGAAAACGCGAGCACACTGCGCAAGCAGGAATTGATGTTCGCCATCCTCAAGCAACTGGCCGGCAACGACGTCGAGATCGTCGGCCAGGGCGTCGTCGAAGTGTTGCAGGACGGCTTCGGCTTCCTCCGCTCGCCGGACGCCAACTATCTGGCGGGACCCGACGACATCTATGTCTCGCCCTCGCAGATCCGCCGCTTCTCGCTCCGCACCGGCGATACGGTCGAGGGCTATATCCGCAGTCCCAAGGACGGCGAACGCTATTTCGCGCTGCTCAAGGTCTCGACGATCAATTTCGAGGATCCGGACAAGGCGCGCCACAAGGTCCATTTCGACAATCTGACGCCGCTCTATCCGAACGAGCGCTTCAAGATGGAACTCGAGGTTCCCGCCTCGAAGGATTTGACACCGCGAATCATCGATCTCGTGGCGCCGCTCGGCAAGGGCCAGCGCGCCCTCGTCACCGCGCCGCCGCGGACCGGCAAGACGGTGTTCCTGCAGAACATCGCCTCCTCGATCGCGGTCAATCATCCGGAATGCTACCTGATCGTTCTGCTGATCGACGAGCGCCCGGAAGAAGTCACCGACATGCAGCGTTCGGTGAAGGGTGAGGTCATTTCCTCGACCTTCGACGAGCCGGCGACGCGCCATGTCGCCGTTGCGGAAATGGTGATCGAGAAGGCCAAGCGCCTTGTCGAGCATGGCCGTGACGTCGTCATCCTGCTCGATTCGATCACCCGACTCGGCCGCGCTTACAACACGGTCGTGCCGTCGTCCGGCAAGGTCCTGACCGGCGGTGTCGATGCCAACGCGCTGCAGCGGCCGAAGCGCTTCTTCGGCGCCGCGCGCAACATCGAGGAAGGTGGGTCGCTGACGATCATCGCCACGGCGCTGATCGATACCGGCAGCCGCATGGACGAAGTCATCTTCGAGGAATTCAAGGGCACCGGCAATTCCGAGATCATTCTCGACCGCAAGGTGGCCGACAAGCGGGTATTCCCGGCGATCGACATCACCCGCTCGGGCACGCGCAAGGAAGAGCTTCTGGTGCCGCCGGACATCCTCAAGAAGATGTACGTCCTGCGCCGCATCCTCATGCCGATGGGCACGGTCGACGCCATCGAGTTCCTGCTCGACAAACTGCGCCAGACCAAGAGCAACGCCGACTTCTTCGATCAGATGAACACTTGATCCGCTGCGCCGCCCTGCCGAATCAGGGCGGAGAGCGCGTCTGGGTCGGTCAGGGGCAGCGAGCAGCTGCCTTCACGGCAGAGATAGGCCGTCGGCTGGCCGCCTACGGCGATCTTGCCCGCGGCCGGATGATGGGGCGGTAGCGGTTCGCTGTCGCTCCGACGATCCAGGACGAGATTGCGCCGCCAGTTCGTGCGGATGGCGGCCATCAGAGGCGAGGCGTCTGACACCTCCGGCACAATGAGCACCAGCGAGACGACGCGCAGCCTCAGATCGAGCGCTGCGAGCAGGCTGGCGGTAGCGAAGACATTCCCCCGCATCGCCGGCGCCGCAGCTGACAGGATCGCATCGGCCTTGACGCGATACTCGTCGTCACCCGTCAACGCCCAGAGCCGGATATAGGCCTCGGCAGCGACGCCGTGCGCGTTCGGCGTCGCTTCGTCCAGCTTTTCGTTCTTGCGCAGGATCAACCCATCGGCATCGTCGGGCGCGAGATAATATCCTCCCGCGCCGTCGCCATGGTGACGCTCGAGCGCTGCCAGCCGGTCGGCCGCCTCCGCGATCCAACGCCAGTCGCCCGTCGCCGGGTGCAGCGCCAGGGCCGCGCGAGCAAGGTTCGCGAGATCGGTGGAGAAGGCGCGAATGTCGCTTCGGAGATCGGCGACATGATGCAGGCGCCCGCTGCGTGTCGCACGCTGGACAACGACGCCATAGGTCGACGCGGCCTCTTCGATCCAGTCGCTGCGGCCGAGCGCCATGCCGGCGACGGCGAGTCCGGTGATGACGAGCCCGTTCCAATCGACGAGTGCCTGCTCGTCGCGTTGCGGCCGGGTCCGGATGGCGCGATGGGCGAACAGTTGCGACAACAGCCGCGCGCAGCGCGCCTCGTCGGCGGGCGACAGCGGCGCGGGATGATCGAGCCGGTTCAGGATCGCATGGCCTTCCCAGTTACCGCCGGGCTGGACGTCATAGAGCGCGGCGAGGAAAGAGGCGTCGTCGGTGCCGAGGACTTCATCCAGTTCGGCGCGCTGCCAGACATAGAACTTGCCCTCGACTCCCTCCGAATCGGCATCAAGGCCGGCGGCAAAGCCGCCATCTGGGAGCTTCAATTCGCGCTGCAGGAAGCCGACAGTCTGTTCGATTCGGCTGCGGAACAAAGGCGCGTGCTGCGAATGCGGAATGGCGAGGGCGAGTTGCTCGAGAAATTGGCCATTGTCGTAGAGCATCTTCTCGAAATGCGGCACGAGCCAGCGCTGGTCTGTGCTGTAGCGGGAGATACCGCCGCCGGCGTGATCGTAGATGCCGCCATTGCAGAGACCGAGCAGGGTCGCCTCGACGGCCTGAGCGCAGTGAGGGCGCGCGTCGGTTTCGGCGGAGCGGGCGAGGAAGTCCGTAACCGGGGCGTTTGGAAATTTCGGCGCGCCGCGGGTTCCGCCACGTTCGAGATCCATCACTTCGAGGATCGCGTCTGCTGCGGCGCGCCGGATCGACCCATCGAGTGGTCCGGTCGCAGCGTCCGTTCTGTGGGCGGCGAGATGTGCCGTGACCTTGTCGGCCTGGGCGAGGATGTCGTCGCGCCGTTCGCGATAGAGTGCGGCGATCTCGCGGAGGACATCGGGAAAGCCGGGACGGCCATAGCGCTGCTTGGGCGGGAAATACGTCCCGCCCCAGATCGGCTTCGCCGCCGGCGTCAGGAACATGGTGAGTGGCCAGCCGCCCTGCTCGCCGAAGGCGTGCAAGGCCGCCATGTAGAGCTGATCAATATCGGGGCGCTCCTCGCGATCGACCTTGATGTTGACGAAGAGAGCGTTCATCACCGCGGCAGTATCCGCGTCTTCGAACGATTCATGGGCCATCACATGGCACCAGTGACAGGCGGCATAGCCGATGGAGAGCAGGATGGGCTTGTCGAGAGCCACTGCCTCCGCAAGAGCTGCCGGACTCCAGGGACGCCAATGAACGGGATTTTGGCTGTGCTGCAGCAGATAGGTGCTGGTTTCGTGACGCAGCAGGTTTGCCGCGGCGAGAGGCTGGGTCGGATCGGCCATGATGTACTCGGCTCCCGGAGCGAAATCTGGTGGCGCGTGCGGCGCCGGTCGGGACAATAACGCGAATGCAGCGCGAAACGATCTTCGCATTGTCGAGTGGAGCGCCGCCCGCTGGGGTCGCGGTCATCCGGATCAGCGGTCCGGGCGTTCGATTCGGACTCGAAACAATACTGGGCGGTGTTCCGCCAGCGCGACAAGCCACCTTGCGTACGCTCGCCGACAGCAATGGCGCGGCGATCGATCGCGGCCTCGTCCTCTTCTTTCCGGGCCCGGCGAGTTTCACCGGCGAGGACGTCGCCGAACTGCAACTGCATGGCGGCCGGGCGGTCATCGCTGCTGCGCTGGACCGGCTTGCGGCATTGCCGGGCTTTCGTCCCGCCGACGCGGGGGAGTTCACGCGGCGCGCCTTCAGCAACGGTAAGCATGACCTGACGGAGGTCGAGGGGCTCGCCGATCTCATCGCGGCCGAGACCGAGGTGCAGAGACGGCAAGCCTTGGCTGTTGCTGGCGGCGGGTTGTCACGTTTGCTCGACGGCTGGCGCGACCGGCTGCTTCAGGCGAGGGCGATGATCGAGGCAGAGCTCGATTTCTCCGATGAGGAGGACGTGCCCGACGCCGTTGGATCGGCGGCCTTTAGCGGCGTCGATCGAATCGTCGGCGAAATGGAGTCGCTGTTGGCGACGAGCGGTTTCGCCGAACGCGTCAGGGATGGATTCGAGGTGGTGCTCGTCGGGGCGCCCAATGTCGGCAAGTCGAGCCTCCTCAATGCACTGGCGCAGCGGGAGGCGGCCATCGTAACGGCTGAACCGGGCACGACGCGCGACCTGATCGAGGTTCACCTGGATATCGGCGGCCATCCGGTGACGCTGATCGATACCGCGGGCTTGCGGGAGACGGCGAACTTGGTGGAGCAGGAGGGGATCGCGCGCGGACGCCGGCGAGGTGCGGCTGCCGACCTCGTATTGCTCCTCGATGATGGAGGCGTGCCGAAGCCGCCGGCCCCGGAGGGTCGCGACGTTCTTACCGTCAGGACAAAGCTCGACCTGATCGGTCCCGACGCGACCGGCGGCGCGGCTCCGTCGAGCTGCGTCGCGGTGTCTGCCGTAACCGGGGCCGGGCTCGATGTTCTCCGGTCTGAGATTGCGCGGAAGCTGGGTCTCGGCCTGCCGCGGCCCTCGGTGCTGCTAACGCGCGAGCGCCAGCGGGCGGGGATGGCGCAGGCGCTTGACGCGCTCCGTGCGGCGATGGCTGCCGCGGTGCCCGAGGTTGCGGCTGAGCAGCTGCGCAGTGCAGCCGAGTCTCTCGGACGCGTGACAGGGCGGACGGATGTCGAGGATTTGCTCGGCGTGATCTTCAGCAGCTTCTGCATCGGAAAATGACCGCGGCCTGTTTCACGTGAAACACCGACCGGCTTTGACGCCGGCGAGCGCATCGGCTATGGCCAAGCCCTCACTCCGAGGCGATTACGGGAAACCATGAGCGACACGCATTTTGATGTCATTGTCATCGGTGGAGGCCATGCCGGGGTCGAAGCCGCGGCAGCGGCGGCGCGTGCTGGCGCCCGAACAGCCTTGCTCACGCACTCACATGCGACCATCGGTGTGATGTCGTGCAACCCGGCTATCGGTGGGCTCGGCAAAGGTCACCTCGTCCGCGAAGTCGACGCTCTCGACGGGCTGATGGGCCGGGTTGCAGACGCCGCCGGGATTCAGTTTCGCCTGCTCAACCGGCGCAAGGGTCCAGCAGTTCGCGGCCCCCGAGCCCAGGCTGACCGCAAGCTCTATCGCCAGGCGATGCAGGCCGCCATCGCCGAGACCAGCAGTCTGACTGTCGTCGAAGGAGAAGCGGATGATCTCGACGTCGTCGCTGGCGGCGTCGTCGCGGTGATTCTCAGCGACGGCCGGCGTCTCGCCTGCGGCGCCGTGGTCGTCTGCACGGGAACGTTCCTGCGCGGATTGATCCACATCGGCGAGCGGACGACGCCGGCCGGACGGGTTGGTGAAAAGCCGGCTCTGGGTCTCTCAAAGACGTTCGAGCGAATCGGCTTCGAGCTCGCGCGCCTCAAGACCGGTACACCGCCGCGCCTCGATGGCCGCACCATCGACTGGGCAGGGCTGGAGCGGCAGCCGGGCGACGACGAGCCCGAGCCGTTCTCGACGCTGACGACCGCGATCACGCAGCCGCAAGTCGACTGCTTCATCACGCGTACAACGCCGGCGACGCATGCGGTGATCAGGGCCAATCTCAGCCGATCGCCGATCTATTCGGGCCAGATCGAAAGTCGCGGGCCGCGCTACTGCCCGAGCATCGAAGATAAGGTCGTGCGCTTCGGTGACCGGGACGGGCACCAGATCTTCCTCGAGCCCGAGGGACTGGACGACCCCACCGTTTATCCAAACGGAATCTCGACGTCGCTGCCCGAGGATGTCCAGGCCGCGATCATCGCGTCGATTCCGGGTCTTGAACGCGCGGTGATCCTCCGCGCCGGCTATGCCATCGAGTACGACCATGTCGACCCGAGGGAGTTGTCGGCGTCGCTGGAGACGAAGCGTTGCCGAGGGCTGTTCCTCGCCGGGCAGATCAATGGGACGACGGGTTATGAGGAGGCCGCGGCGCAAGGGATGGTCGCCGGGATCAATGCGGCGCGGCGGGCCGGCGGAGCCGAAGGTCAGCATTTCAGTCGGTCCGGCTCCTATATCGGTGTGATGATCGACGATCTGGTGACGCGCGGCGTCACCGAGCCCTACCGGATGTTCACATCGCGGGCGGAGTACCGCCTGTCGCTTCGGGCCGACAATGCCGATCAGAGACTGACGCCGCTCGGTCTGGAGCTCGGCGTCGTCGGTTCGGTCCGGGCTGCGGCGTTCAACGCGAAGCTCGCGGCCGTCGAAGAGGCGCGGGCGGCGTTCGAATCCATCCGGGTAACGCCGACCGAAGCCAACCGCCGCGGGTTGAAGATCAATGCCGACGGCGTCCGCCGCAGCGCTTTTGATCTGCTTGCTTATCCCGATATCGACGCTGAGACTGTCGCGGCGCTTTGGCCGGAGCTCGGCCGGTTTCCGCGTTCCGTCTTGAGCCAGATCGAATCGGATGCGAAATACGCCGTCTATCTCGATCGGCAACAAACGGACATCGACGCGGTTCGCCGGGATGAAGCGGTGGCCTTGACGCCGGAACTGGACTTCATGGCGCTTGCCGGGCTGTCCAACGAACTGAAGCAACGCCTCGACAAGGTGCGGCCGGCGACGCTCGGACAGGCTGGCCGGATCGAAGGCATGACTCCGGCTGCGCTGGCGATCCTGCTGACGGCTGTTCGCCGCGCCGGGCGGGAGGCGGCATGAGCGATACAATTGCAGCCGTCGAGCGCGTTCTTCCTGTTTCACGTGAAACAGCCGAGCGCCTGGAGCGCTATGTCGCCTTGCTGCGAAAGTGGCAGCCGGCACAGAATCTTGTATCGCCCCATACGCTCGGTGAGATCTGGACACGCCACATTGCCGATTCGGCTCAGCTTGTCGCGCTCTTTCCGGCCGGGATGCGTTGGGTCGATATCGGCAGCGGGGCCGGTCTGCCCGGACTGGTGACGGCGATCCTGCTCGCCGAGCACACCGGCGCTCGGATCCATTGTGTGGAATCGAACCAGCGCAAGTGTGCGTTCCTGCGCGCGGCGATTCGCGAGACCGGGGCGCCAGCCGTCGTTCATGAAGGCCGGATCGAATCGGTTCTGAAACAATGGAGCGAACCGGTCGACTTCATCAGTGCCCGCGCACTCGCGAGCCTCGCCGATCTGCTCGACCTCACCGCGCCGCTGCTGGCCAGGAACATTCCGGCCGTGCTGCACAAAGGCGAGGATTTCGACGCCGAGCTGAAGGAAGCCTCTCAATCTTGGGCGCTCGATCTGGTAAGACACAAGAGCTTGAGCGATGCGACGAGTTCGATCATCGAGATCAGGCATGCCGAACGCCGTTCGGCATGAGCAAGCTCCGAGAGGGCGCGATGACCGAGCCTCATTCCTTCTCCCCGCCGTCGCTCCTGCCGTCGGCGCCGCGCGTGATCTCGCTGGCCAACCAAAAGGGTGGCGTCGGCAAGACGACGACAGCGATCAATCTCGGCACCGCGCTTGCGGCCATCGGCGAGGAAGTGCTGATCGTGGACCTCGATCCGCAGGGCAACGCCTCGACCGGTCTCGGCATCGACCGCAAACAGCGGTTGCGGTCGACCTATGATCTGATGGTCGGCGAATCGACGCTGGCTGAAGTCGCTATGGAAACGGCCGTGCCGCGGCTCTCGGTTGCGCCTTCGACGATGGATTTGCTCGGCGTCGAACTGGAGATCGCCGGCCGCTCCGATCGTGCGTTCCGCCTTCGCCGCGCTATTGCCAGTCACGTCCAGCAGGCCGGATCGATTCGCGGCCGAAACTACTCTTATGTCCTGGTCGACTGTCCGCCGTCGCTCAACCTGCTGACGATCAATGCGCTTTCTGCTTCGCATTCGATCCTGGTGCCGCTGCAGTGCGAGTTCTTTGCTCTGGAGGGTCTGAGCCAGCTGCTGCAGACCGTCGAGCAGGTGAAGCATGCGCTCAATCCGGAACTCTCGGTGCATGGCATCGTGTTGACGATGTTCGACAGCCGGAACAATCTCGCAGGCCAGGTGGTGGCCGATGTCCGGGCGCATATGGGCGATGCCGTCTATGACACGGTAATCCCGCGCAATGTGCGCATCTCCGAGGCGCCTTCGCATGGCAAGCCGGTCCTGCTCTATGACTTCAAGAGCATGGGCAGCCAAGCCTATCTGCGGCTCGCCTCGGAAATCATCCAGCGTGAAAAGCGACTGCGCGCCGCTTGAGGCTGCGTGGCCCATTGAGGAGTGACGACCATGGAAGACGGATCGCGCCGGCGTCTTGGCCGCGGCTTGGCGGCTCTGATCGGCGATGTCGATACCGAATCCGTCGTCAATGAGCGGGCGCGGCTGTCGCGAAGGGTGCCGGTGGCGTTCCTGCGGCCCAATCCACGCAACCCGCGTAAGGCCTTCGAGGAAGCCGACCTTGCCGACCTCACGGCATCGATCCGCGAAAAGGGCATTGTGCAGCCAATCCTGGTTCGCTCGATCGTCGGCGGCGGCGAGGCCTATGAGATCATCGCCGGCGAGCGGCGTTGGCGCGCGGCGCAGCGAGCCGGGCTGCATGACGTTCCGGTGCTGATCAACAATGTCTCCGATCAGGAGGCGCTCGAACTTGCAATCATCGAGAACGTCCAGCGCGCCGATCTCAACGCGCTCGAGGAAGCGCTCGGCTATCAGCAGCTCATCGACGAATTCGCGTACAGCCAGACCGCGCTCGCCGACGTCATCGGCAAGAGCCGGCCGCATGTCGCCAACACGCTGCGGCTGCTGAAGCTCCCCGAAAGCGTCCAAGCCTATGTCCGCGAGGGCAAGCTGACAGCCGGCCATGCACGCGCCTTGGTAACGGTCGAAGACCCCGCCGCTGTCGCGGCGCGGATCGTTGAGGGCGGGCTGACGGTCCGAGAAGCCGAAGCGCTGACCAAGACCGTCGAAAAGACGGGTCAACCGCGCATCCGGCGCGACAAGGATGCCGATACGCGCGCGCTCGAAAAGCTCCTCGGCGACAGCCTCGGCCTCGCGGTGACGATCGATCACAAAGGCAACGGCGCCGGCCAGCTGTCGATCCGCTACACGAGCCTCGAGCAGCTCGATGAGCTCTGCCGGCTGCTGAAGCGCGAATAGCTCAGCGCCGGCGCGCGCGTGCCGACAACGCCACGCCCGTCAATGCCTTCTCGACGACGACATCGCCGAGCGCCGGCTTGATCCGGCTCTCGAAAATCGCGCGCTCGACGCGTTCGGCGACGGCCAGCAGACGGTCGGCCGACCAGAGCCGGACCTGCTGTCCGAGTTTCGCCTTCCGCTGCGGGAAGATATAGCCGGCGACGCGTTCGATCGCGCTTTCGGCCGGAGCGCCCTCCTCCACCGCCGCCACGATCCGGTGCAAGAGCTGCAACTGTCGCAGTGCCGCCGAGGCGATGACAAAAGCCGGCGTCCCGGACGAGACGAGGCGGCGGAAGCTGCGGTCGAGCAGGGCAACATCGCCGCCGGCCATGGCATCGACGGCTTCGTCGATCGCCGCCGCGGAGCTGTCGCCGACGATGGCCGTGACGTCGTCGACGGCAACGCGACCGCTGCCGGCGGCATAGAGCGCGAGCTTCTGGATTTCCGAACGGCTTGCGAGGCGATCGGCGCCCAGCAGGCTGCGCAGCAGCGTCCTGGCCTCGTCGTCGATCGCAAGGCCTGCGGGGCCGAGTTCGCTGTCGATGAGGCCGTCGAGCATCGCCGCGCCGTCGGCATAGCAGGCGATGGATGCGGCGCGGCGCGCGCCTTCGCACAGCTTGCGGAGGCCCGTGCCCTTCTTGATGTCGCCAGCCTCGAGGATGATCCATGCATCGCTCGGCGGATTGGCCAGGACGGCCTCGACGGCGGCCTGAATCGGACGGTTGCCGCCAACGCGGACCCGGATTGCTCGGGAGCCGCCGAACAGGCCGATCGTGCCAGCTTCATCGGCGAGGCGACCGGGATCACCGGCGATTTCGGACGAGTCGAGGCGGACCAGGGCGAAGGGGTCGGGGCTGCCGGCAATCACCGTGGCGGCGAAGGCGGCCGCTCTCTCGGAGACCAGACCGACATCGGTGCCGTAGATCAGGACGACGCGGATGGTCGGATCCGGCTTCTTCAGGAAGCGCTCCGCGTCCTGCGGCTTGATCTGGACCATCGATCTCCCTCTCCGGCGCTCCGCGACGGCCGCCGCCCTTTCCTCCTGCGGGCGCCTGCCGCGGAATGATCGATCTCGGACCTGACGCGCTCGGCTAGGTGCCTGAACCGAGGATCGCCGGAGCGTCGACATGCGGCGCGGCCGGCGGCGTCGCAACCGTCACATTCGCTTCCTTCGCCAGCGCGATCGCCAGGCGCAGCTGCAACTGGTCTGCAACCGCCTGAGCGGCGCGATCCTCGGCGTCGATCCGCGCGCGGACATTGGCGAAGTTCTGGTTCGAGCGATCATAGGAGGCGACGCCGTTCGAGGCTGAACGCAGGATCGAACGGCCCGAGGCGATGTCCTTGAGTTCGAACTTGACGGCGACCGTCACCTGATAGGCCGGTGCTGTCTCGTCCTTCTCGAAGCCGAGGCGGACTTCCGAGGTGTTGACATCCAGCTGGAGATCATAGCGCGGCGGTGCCGGCGGGCGTCCACCGGTGAAGGCAAAGATCAGATTGTTGCGCACTTCCTGCGCCACGCGGTCGCCCACCTGCTGCACCGAAATGGCCGAGAGGTCGGCGACGGGAGCACCGCCCGTCGCCGTCTGCATGTAGACGGGCCGCACGGTGCAGGCGCCGGCAAGCGCGGCAAGCGCAAGGCCGAAAAGAGCGCGGCGCGAGGCGCCAATCCGATCAGACGACGACATTGACGATCCTCTTCGGCACCACGACGATCTTCTTTGGCGGCCTGCCCTCAAGCGCGCGGACGACGCCGTCGAGCTCCAGCACAGCCTTCTCGATATCAGCTTGGCCGGCGCTTGCCGAGATCGTCAGTTCGTCGCGCTTCTTGCCGTTGACCTGAACCGGCAGCGTCACCTCGTCTTCCGCGAGCAATTCGCGATCGACCTGCGGCCACGGTGCCTCCGCGGCGATGCCGTCCCGGCCGAGTATGGTCCAGCATTCCTCTGCAAGATGCGGGATCATCGGACCGATCGCGGCCACCAGCATGCTCGCGGCCTCCGACAGCGCAAAGGCGAGATCGTGGGCCGGGGCGCCGCCGGATCGTGCCGCGGCAATCGCCTCGCCGAAACCGTTGGCGAACGCATGCACGCGCGCGACGGCCACATTGAAGCGGAGCCGGTCGAAATCCTCTTCCACCGAGGCGATCAGCTTGTGCGCCGCGCGGCGAAGTGCGGTCGATTCGGGACCGAAAGCATCGGGGCGCGCCGGCGCAGGACCGGCCAGCTCCACCGCATCGTTGACGAGGCGCCAGATGCGCTGGGTGAAGCGCCAGGCGCCCTCGATGCCGGCTGCCGTCCATTCGCTGTCGCGCTCTGGCGGCGTGTCCGAGAGCATGAACCAGCGGGCGCAATCGACGCCATAGCTGTCGGCGACGATCTCCGGCGGCACGACATTGCGCTTCGACTTCGACATCTTCTCCGGCGGGCCGACCGTGACCGGCTCGTTCGTCCCGACGCGGATCGCGCTGCCGTCGGGCCGCTTCTCGACTTCCTCCGGAAACAGCCACTTGCCGGCTGAATCCTTGTAGGTCTCGTGGACGATCATGCCCTGTGTGAACAGGCCGGCGAAGGGCTCGGCGACCGAGATACGACCGGCGCTGCGCAGTGCGCGCGTGAAGAAGCGCGCATAGAGCAGATGCAGGATCGCATGCTCGATGCCACCGATATACTGGTCGACCGGCAGCCAGTAATCGGCGGCCTCCCGCGTCAATGGAGCTTCGCCCGGCGCCGAGGCGAAGCGGGCGAAATACCAGGACGAGTCGACAAAGGTGTCCATCGTGTCGGTTTCGCGCGTCGCCGGCTCGTTGCAGCGCGGGCAGGCGACGTGTTTCCAGGTCGGATGGCGGTCAAGCGGATTGCCGGGCTTGTCGAAGGTGACGTCGTCGGGCAGCAGCACCGGCAGGTCCGCCTTCGGCACCGCGACGGGGCCGCAGGACGGGCAATGGATGATCGGGATCGGGCAGCCCCAATAGCGCTGGCGCGAGATGCCCCAGTCGCGCAGGCGGAAATTGACCTGCCGGCGGCCCTGGGGGCGGTTGCCGAGCGACTGGGCTTCCAGCCGCCGCGTCACCGCTTCCTTGGCCGCGGGGATCGAGAGCCCGTCGAGGAATTTGGAATTGAACAGATGGCCGTCGCCGTCATAGGCGACATCGTCGACGACGAAGGACGCCGGATCCTCGCCTTCCGGCAGCACGACCGCCGTGACCGGCAGGCTGTATTTGCGGGCGAAGTCGAGATCGCGCTGGTCATGCGCCGGGCAGCCGAAAATGGCGCCGGTGCCATAGTCCATCAGGATGAAATTCGCGACATAGACGGGCAACATCCAGCCGGGCACCAGCGGGTGCTCGGCGCGCAGGCCGGTGTCGAAGCCCTTCTTCTCCTGCGTCTCGATCGCCTCGGCCGAAGTGCCGCCGCGGCGGCAGTCCTGGATGAAGTCGGCAAGCGCCGGATTCGCGGCGCCGAGCGCCTCGGCCAGCGGATGATTGGCGGCGATGGCGAGGAACGATGCGCCGAACAGCGTGTCCGGGCGCGTCGTATAGACCTCGATCTCGTCGGAACCGGCCGGCGCGGTCGCCGGATCGAGCGCAAAGCGGAGGCTGAGACCTTCCGAGCGGCCGATCCAGTTGCGCTGCATAAGCCGAACCTTGTCCGGCCAACGCTCCAGTTCGTCGAGCGCCGAAAGCAGCTCGTCGGCGAATTCGGTGATGCGGAAGAACCACTGCGAGAGCTTGCGCCGCTCGACGAGCGCGCCGGAGCGCCAGCCGCGCCCCTCGATCACCTGCTCGTTGGCGAGCACGGTGTTGTCGACCGGGTCCCAATTGACCTCGCTCTCCTTGCGATAGGCGAGGCCGCGTTCATGCAGGTCGACGAAGATGCGCTGCTGCTCGGCGTAATAGGTCGGATCGCAGGTCGCGATCTCGCGACTCCAGTCGAGCGAGAGGCCGAGCAGCTTCAACTGCGCCTTCATCGTCTCGATATTCTCGTAGGTCCAGAGCTTCGGATGGCTGTTGCGCTCGATGGCGGCATTCTCGGCCGGCAGGCCGAAGGCGTCCCAGCCCATCGGATGCAGGACGTTGAAGCCCTTCATCCGCTTGAACCGCGCCACGACGTCGCCCATCACGTAGTTTCGGCCGTGGCCGATATGGATGCGCCCCGACGGATAGGGGAACATCTCGAGCACGTAATATTTCGGGCGCGGGTCGCCGTTCTTCGCTTCGAAGATGCCGCGCTCCGCCCAGACGCGCTGCCAACGAGGTTCGGCCTCGCGCGGGTTATAACGTTCTATCGCCATGGTCGTCTTTTGATTGATGCGAGAAAAGGCGCCGAAAACAAGGCGCCGGGCAGGCTGCGACCTTCACCAGAAAGGTGCATGGCGGTCAACCGATAAAGCCCGTCGCGTTGAGGCGCGGCGCGCGGCATGCTAGGCGCTCAGCTCCTCTCCGGGAATGACGATGACCACGACCGTCGAACAGAACCTCGCCGCCATTCGCGCGCGCATCGCCGCCGCGGAGGCCGAGGCCGGCCGCGCGGCGGGATCGGCACAGCTCATCGCCGTGTCGAAGACCTTTCCCGCCGACGACATGCTGCCGGCGCTCGGCGCCGGTCAGCGGCTGTTCGGGGAGAACCGCGTGCAGGAGGCTGAGGCGAAATGGCCGCCGCTGGTGGCTGAGACGCCCGGCATCGAGCTGCACCTGATCGGGCCACTGCAATCGAACAAGGCGCGCGAGGCGGTGGCGCTGTTCGACGTGATCCACACGGTCGATCGTGAGAAGATCGCCGCGGCGCTCGCCGCCGAGATGGCGCGCCAGGGGCGCACGCCGCGCCTGTTCGTGCAGGTCAATACCGGGCTCGAACCCCAGAAGGCCGGCATTCCGCCGCGCGAGGCGCTGGCTTTTGTCGAGCGCTGCCGGAGCGTCCACGGCCTCGTGATTGCGGGCCTGATGTGCATCCCACCGGCCGAGGAGGCGCCGGGTCCGCATTTCGCTCTGCTGGCGAAGCTCGGCCGCGAAGCTGGCGTCGCCGGCCTTTCGATGGGCATGAGCGGCGATTTCGAGACGGCGATCGCCTTCGGTGCGACGCATGTCCGCGTCGGCTCGGCGATCTTCGGCGGACGCGGCTGACGGCAGCGCGCTATCGCTGGCCCTCGGCCGCGACGCGCTCGGCGAGGAGGCGCAGGCAGATCTCGAAGGCTGTCGTGTCGGTGTAGCGCTCCTCCTGCGCGGCATCATGGATGATCACTTGGCCGCCGCGCCGTTCGATGCCGCCCTGCATCATGAGATTGTCGGCCATGTCGACATCTTCGATCATCAATCCGTCTGCGCCGCGAAGCCTGCCGGCTCCATCGACATGGATATCGCCGTCATAATAGGCGATCGCCCGGGTCCGCATGTCCGCGGCGATATTGCTGTAGCCATAGGCGATCTTTTCGCGAGCGCACATATAGCCGAGTTCGAAGCAGGTGCCGGTGTCGGCGCTGAGGCCGTGATAGGGCGTCAGATTGGCGATGATCGCGTCCGCTTCATTCATCAGGTGCTCGTCGATCTGGCTGATCGCGTGGCCGAGCAGGCGCTTGCTCGGCTGGGGCGGAATGGCGAGGTCGCCCGGCGCCAGCGGGATGAGGCCAGCGGCTCGGGTGAGCGCGATCTTCACGTCGAGCTGTGCGCGGGCGTTCGGCAGGAAGACTTCGGGACCGGCGAGATAGACCTTGATGCTCATGAACGGACCCGGGGCTGCGTCGCGCGCGTTCCTGCGCGGAAATGATCGATGCTGCAGCTTAGTCCCGGTGGAAGCGGGCACAATGCGCCAAAGCGCGCCGGTTCAACCGTTGACACGCACCGTTGCGCCGAGCGCGAGATGGGCGAGCAGCCAGCGCATCGCCTGGGGCGTGACGGCAATGCAGCCTTCCGTCGGTTGGAAGCCGGGGCGGGCCAGATGGAGGAAGATCGCGCTGCCGCGCCCCTGCAGGCGGTGCGTGTAGTTCCAGTCGAGCACGACGACCATGTCGTAGAGCGCGTCGACGCGGGCCATGGTTTCATGACTGCGCGGATAGGGCCGTTTAACCAGGCGATTGTAGTTCGGATCGAAAGCCGCGTCGCACCAGCCGTCGCCGGCGCGGATGGCACGGCGTGGCAGCAGGGTTGGCGGCGGCGGTCCACGGTCGGGCCGCCACAGCACGGCCAGGAGGCGCATCGCTGCCTTGGGCGTGGCGCCGTCGCCCTCGCGCTTCAGGCCGCTGACGCCGGACCGGCCGATAGCACAGGGGATCGCGCGCCCGCCGACGATCAGGATCCCTTGCGAGCGCGTCCCGGGACGCCTATTCAGCTGCAGAAGGGTGTTTCGTTCCCTCATGGTGCCTCGTTCCCCCTCGAGCGCCTCTTTCCTTGACGGTCACATTGCTTGCGTGGCGCACGGGTTGCGGTCAAAATCGCATGGTTCCGATTTCGGCCAGGCCGTGCAAGATCGGACGGCGGTGGGTGGGGGAACCTGCAAAGCGAAAAGGCTGCAAGAGATGGCTGTACGACGAATCCTCGTGGTTGACGACGACGATCTGCTGCGGGAGAGCCTTGTCGAACAATTGTCACTCTATGAAGAGTTCGAGCTTCTGGAGGAGGCGACCGCAGCCAAGGGCGTCTCGCGCGCGCGTGGCGAGCCGGTCGATCTCATGATCATGGATGTCGGCCTGCCGGACATGGACGGCCGCGAGGCGGTGAAGCTGCTGCGCAAGGGTGGCTTCAAGGCGCCAATCATCATGCTCACCGGACATGATTCGGAGTCGGATACCATTCTCGGTCTCGAATCAGGTGCCAACGATTACGTCACCAAGCCTTTCCGCTTCGCCGTGCTGCTGGCGCGCCTCAGGGCGCAGCTGCGTCAGTTCGAGCAGAGCGAGGACGCGACCTTCACGATCGGCCGCTACACGTTCCGGCCGAGTGCCAAGCTGCTGCTCGACGAGCGCGGGCAGAAGATCCGCCTCACCGAGAAGGAAACCTCGATCCTGAAGTTTCTCTATCGTGCCGGCGAGAAGGTGGTCGGGCGCGATATCCTGCTGCACGAAGTCTGGGGCTATAATTCCGGCGTCACGACGCATACCCTCGAGACGCATATCTATCGGCTGCGCCAGAAGATCGAACGTGAACCTTCGGTGGCCGAACTGCTTATTACGGAAGCCGGCGGCTACAAGCTGGTTCCCTAGGAGCCATGATGACGCTTGCCGAGGACATATCGCTGCTGCTCAAGGTGCCGCTGTTCTCGGATCTCTCCAGCGATCATCTGAGGCTGATCGCCTTCAGTGCCATCAGGATCGATCTTCCGGCCGGGCGGGTGCTGTTCCGCAAGGACGCCCCGGCGATGTCCGGATTCGTCATCAAGGCGGGCGAAGTCGAATTGCGGGATACGGACCGACCCGAGCCGACGACGCATGGCCAGTTCGGCCCGGGAGCGCTGCTGGGCGAGACGGCGCTCTTCGTCGAGACGCGGCGGCCGGCGACGGCGCTCGCCGTCAGCGACTGCCAGCTGGTTGAGGTCGATCGCACGCTGATGCGGCGGCTGCTTGACGAATATCCCGATGTCGCCGCGCGGCTGCATGCGAAGCTGGTCGACAAGTTGGCGGGGACCGTGGTCGAGGTCGGACGCATCAAGACGCGTCTCGATGCCATCGCCTATCCGCCGGCCCGGCAGGGCTGAGCCCACCGAGCCGTCTTGATGACGGCGGGCGAATCACCCGGCCGCTGCGTCGCATCGGCCGTGTCAGCGACGGCCGCCGCCGAAGTGCCCGCCGCCAAATCCGCCGCCAAAGCCACCGCCGAACCGGTCGCCACCGAAGCTGCCACCGCCGCCGAAGCGATCGTCGCCGCCGAAGTGGTCACCGCCGCCGAAATCACCCCCTCCGAAGCGATCACCACCATCGAATCCGCCGTTCGAAGCGAAGTCGTTGACCCGCGTATCGCCGAAGGCGCGGAAATCGCTCATGGAGTTGAGATCATTCACCGTCGACGGGTCGTGGTCGGCCTGCCAGCCATTCGCGGTGTGCTGCTGCCAGCCGCCGTCGTCGCTGTACTGGTGAATATTGCCGTTGCGGTCGGAGTAGATATTGCCGTTGTTCCAGGCGACCCCGTTGCCGGTTTTGGCATTGCCGGCGACACCGCGGCTGTCGGCGCTGATATGGCCGTCATTGTCGGTCACGCCGGTTTCGCTCGCATGGCCGATGCCGGTATTGGCGTTATAGCTCGCGGACTGCCGTCCGGCTGCGCCATTGCCGGTCCAGGGGTTGAACGCCGCGGCTGAACGGGCCGCGAAATCAGTGCCATTTGCCGTGTGGCCATAGGACGAGCCCGCCGACCATTCTCTCCCGGTCGCCGCGTTATAGCCGAAGGCGTGGTTGTAGGTCGCCTCGCCGCCCCAGCGGCCATAGATATTGGTCTGGTTGATGTTGACGTGGTTCCATGCGCCACCCCAGGGACCCGCGCCCCAATAGGGACCCCAATAGGGCGAGCCGCCGCCCCACAGGGCGCCGGCCGCGAAGCCGAAGGCGAAGCCGGCAGCCGAATCGAGCGCGAAGCTGGCGTCGTAGCCATAGGTTGCCGGGCAGCCATACCAGACCGTGCCGACATAGCCGACGCAGCTGTAGCCGGTGCCGTAGACGACGAGGCCGTCATTGATCGCGACGCCGAAATAGCCGGGCGTGTAGCCGACCGTCACGAGATCGGCGGTCGCGGCATAGACATGGACATAGGTGACGTAATGCAGCGGCGAGGAGACCGGGATGGTGTAGATGAGGTCCGGCACCACGTCAGCGACGACCCAAGGACCGGTCGGCGCCGGCGCGACGAACCAGACGCCGTCCGAGACGGCATAATAGCGGCCCGAATCGAGCGCGATTACCGGTGTTGCGGTGTTTTCCGCATAGTAGAGCGCGGTGCCGTCGATCTTCTGGAACCGCGGCGCGCCGTCATAGCTGACGCTGAGGGTCGTCGACCGACTGACGCTCGCGGTCTGCGGGATGGTCGCCGCGATCGCCGCTTCCTTGGCCTGGGGCGTTCCGGGCACGGAAACGAGGACGCTGGCCTTCGGGTCCTTCGGCGAGATCTTGGCGAACTCGGCCGGCAGCCCCGATGGCGGCACGTAACCCCAGGGTCCATCGAGGTCGATCGCCTCGAACCAGCGGCCGGAGATCAGCAGGTAGTAGGTGTTGCTCGCCGGGTCCATGAACACCGCGTGATCGGCATTGGCCATGGTCAGGAGGCTCGTCCCGGCGACTGGCTGAAGCTCGGCCGTTCCGGTGGTCACGATCAGCTCGGACGGAACGGTCTCGATCCTGATCGCCGGTGGCTTGGCCGGCCGCTTGCCGTCCTCGGGCAGCATCGCATCCGGTTCCGACTGGCGGCCCGCCGCCTTGGCTGCCGCGACCAGCGCGCTGGGCACGCTGGTGGTCTCGACGAACGGGCCGTCGAGCCGGTCGGCCTGGTACCAATAGCCGGCAGCTTCGACATGATAGCGATTGTCGCCGTCGACGAGGATCAGCGTGCGCGTATTCATGACGCGGCGATAGGCCGCCTCGCCATCGACCGGCTTCAAGACCGGATCGCCAGAGATCGAGACCAGTAAGGTCGGCGCGGTGACGAAGATGATCTTCGGCGGGTCGTTGCGGACCGGCTCGCTCATCTCGGCCGACAGTTCCTTGGCCGCGGCATAACTCGTCTGCAACTGGTCCAGCGCGACGGTGATGCCGGCGGCCGGCAGCCGTGACTGCAAGGCGGCCTTGAGTCGCTCGTCCTGGCTCGGATCGGTCGGCACGTCGACGCGATCGATGGTGATCGGTCCGAGATGGGCCTGGCGCGAGGGCTTGTCCACGGCGACGCGCGCCGAGAAGCGAGCGGTGCCATAGACGGGCGTGCCGTCCTTGGGGCCCAGCGCGATGGCGGCCCGGCCCGACACCTGGTCGCCGTTCCACGATTCGATCAGCGGCTGGTAGACCTGCAGGAGTTCGGTGGCGACGTCATAGCTCTTCGGCCAGGACGGCGCCTTCATCGCGGCGGCCGGTGCGGCGGCGGTGCTGGCCGCCTCCTGCGCGAGCGCAGGCTTGACCAGGACGTGCGGAGCGAGTGGCGACAAGGCCGTGGCGGCGAGCGCCAGGGCGAGAGCACAGCGATAGGGCGACAATTGGAACCTCCCGACAATTCCAAGGCGCCTTGCCGCGCGCGGCGGCGCCATTTTCAGCGAAGGTCGGCCATTCTCATGGCCGAAGCGTGACGATCCCCGAGGCCGATGAGGCGGAGGAAAGCTGCGTCGTCATTATCGAGTCCGACCCGCTGCAGCATGATGTAGTCGATCGACTCGGCCCGGTTGAGCCCGCGAAAGCTCTCGACGCCGGTCGCATCATAAGCAAAATCGGCTGGAGAATAATGACCTCGCTCAATCGCGGTGAGCGGCAGCGCCGTCGCGGCGGCGCTCGCCTGCTTCGGACGGAGCATCGCGATGGCACGATCGGCCATGGCCGATGTCTTTCGAAAAGCCGGCCTGGTCGCGGCGCCGTCCCGCTCGAACTCGTGTTCCTGCCGCATGGCGCAGACCTCTCCCAGCACAGCCGACGAGGCCATTGGTAGCGCTGCAACCTTTACGAAACGCCAACGGCGAGGGCCGCCTCACCCGGAGAGCGTGCGGCGGACGGCATCGTGCCAGCCGGCGATCTTCGCCGTCCGGGTCGCCCTGTCCATGCCGGACTCGAAGCGCCGTTCCAGGCGCCACGCGGCGGAGAATCCAGCCTCGCCGGGCCAGGTGCCGGTCTGTCGTCCGGCGAGCCAGGCCGCCCCGAGCGCCGTCGTCTCGAGCACGACAGGCCGATCGACCGGCGCCTCCAGGATGTCGGCGAGGCGCTGCATGGTCCAGTCGCTGGCGACCATGCCGCCGTCGACGCGAAGGACGGTTTTCTCGCCGCCGGACCAGTCGCGCTTCATCGCGTCGAGCAGATCGCGCGTCTGGAAGCAGACGGATTCGAGCGCGGCGCGCACGATTTCGCGCGGACCGGTGCCGCGGGTGAGACCGAACATCGCACCGCGGGCGCGGGCATCCCACCACGGCGCACCGAGCCCGGTGAAGGCGGGCACGAGATAGACGTCCTGGTGCGGATCGGCCTCGGCCGCCATCGGTCCCGAGGCCTCGGCTCGGTCGATGAGGTGAAGCCCGTCGCGCAGCCACTGCACCGCCGAGCCGGCGACGAAGATCGAGCCTTCGAGCGCGTAGGTCGTCTTGCCGTCGAGACGATAGGCGATCGTCGTCAGCAGGCGGTTGGTCGAGGGCACGCGTTCGCTGCCGGTGTTCAGCAGCGCGAAGCAGCCGGTGCCGTAGGTGGATTTCATCATGCCCGGCGTGAAGCAGGCCTGGCCGAGCGTTGCAGCATGCTGATCGCCGGCGATGCCCGCGATCGGGATGGCGGCGCCGAAAAGCGCCGGATCGGTGGTGCCGAAATCGGCGGCGCAGTCCTTCACCACCGGCAGCAGGGCGCGCGGCACCTTGAAGAGCGCGAGGAGTTCGTCGTCCCAGTCGCCCGTCGCGATATCGAACAGCAGCGTGCGGGCGGCGTTGGTCGCGTCGGTCGCATGTACCTTGCCGCCGGTCAGCCGCCAGAGCAGGAAGCTGTCGACCGTCCCGAAGGCGAGTTCGCCGCGCTCCGCCCGCGCCCGCGCGCCTTCGACATGGTCGAGCAACCACGCGATCTTCGTTGCCGAAAAATAGGGATCGAGCAGGAGCCCCGTCTTCGCCGTCACCATCGCCTCGGCGCCCTCGGCCTTGAGGCGGTCGCAGAAATCGGCGGTGCGGCGGTCCTGCCAGACGATGGCGTGGTGGATCGGCTTGCCGCTCGCGCGCTCCCAGACCAGGGCGGTCTCGCGCTGGTTGGTGATGCCGATGCCGGCGATGTCGCCGGCGGAGAGCTTGGCACTCGAAAGCGCGAAGCGGATAGTCTCGACGACCGAGCGCCAGATATCCTCGCCGTCGTGTTCGACCCAGCCCGAACGGGGAAAATGCTGCCGGAACTCTTGCTGGCCGAGGCCGACGATCCGCCCGCCACCGTCGAAGACGATCGCCCGCGTCGAAGTCGTGCCCTGGTCGATCGCCAGAATGAAACCGCTCACCCCTGTCCTCCCCTGTCCTTCCCGGCCGTGCCGGCCGACTGGTCCCTCGCCGCGAGGCGCGCTCCCGGCGCGGTCGTCACGCGGAAGTGAAGCCCGCATTCGCCCGTCCGCCCCATCTCCACCGTTGCAGCTTCGGGGCGAAACCGGCAAGAGCCTGCCTCGTGACCGGTGCGGGGCTCTGGTCGATTGGGACGGGACATTGGCGCTGTCTCCGCTATTCTGCGGACCCCGTGGCGGACTGACGAGGCGATGACGGAACCAAGCGACGACAGAGAGGCGGTGGAGGAGCCGCAGCCGAGTGAAACGGCGGAATTCATCCGCCAGTTCACCGACTTCATCCTGGCGCTGTGGCGCTCGTCGGGGCGGAGCACCTTCGTGCTGCTCTCCGTCGGCATCATCACGGTCATCCTGGCCTCGAATGTGATGCAGGTCGCGCTCAACGCCTGGAACAAGCCGTTCTACGACGCCATCGAGCAGAAGAACATCAGCTCGTTCCTCTACTATCTGCTCGTCTTCGCCGGCATCGCCGGCGTGTTGCTGGCCCTCAACGTCGCCCAGACCTGGCTCGACCAGATGATCAAGCTGCAGTCGCGCAAATGGTTGACGCGCGACCTGATCGAGCAGTGGTTGGCGCCGCGGCGGCTGGTCATGCTGCGCAATGACGGCGAGATCGGCGTCAATCCCGACCAGCGCGTGCATGAGGACGCCCGCCATCTCGCCGAGCTTTCGGCCGGACTCGGCATCGGATTGTTCCAGTCCTCGCTGCTGCTCGTCTCCTTCGTCGGCGTGCTCTGGGTGCTGTCGAGCGGCATCCGCCTCACCATCGACGGCACGACGCTCGCCATTCCCGGCTACATGGTCTGGTGCGCGCTGATCTTCGCCGCCACCGGCTCGCTGCTCAGCTGGCTGGTCGGGCGGCCGCTCATCGGAATCGGCGTGGAGCGCTACGCCCGCGAAGCCGATCTCCGCTTCGCCATGGTCCAGGTCAGCGAAAATGCCAATGGCATCGTTCTAAACGGCGGTGAGGCCGACGAGAAGAAGCGGCTCGGCGAAGAACTCGAACGCGTGCTGGCGGTGATGCGGCGCACCGTGAACGCCATCGCCCAGCTGACCTGGATCACGTCGGGCTATGGCTGGGTCGGCATCGTCGCCCCGATCGTCATCGCAGCGCCCGGCTATTTCGGCGGCCAGCTGACGTTCGGCCAGTTGATGATGGTGGTCGGCGCCTTCAACCAGGTGCAGGGAGCGCTGCGCTGGTTCGTCGACAATTTCAGCGCGATCGCCGACTGGCGGGCAACGCTGTCGCGCGTCATGACCTTCCGCGAGGCGCTGACCAGCCTCGAGTCGCGCAGCCAGGGCAGCGAACACCTCACCTATGAGCATGCTGGCGACCATGTCACGCTCGATCACGTCACGATCACCTGGGTGACCGCGGCGGCGGCGCTCGAGCCCGAGGTGATCGAGGTCGAGGCCGGCGAGCGGCTGCAGATCGTCGACCAGACCGGATCCGGCCGCGGCGCGCTCTTCTCGGCCCTCGCCGGGCTCTGGCCGCTAGGCTCCGGCCGCATCGTGCTGCCGCCGGGCGCGCGGACGATGTTCCTGCCCGAGCGGCCCTATATCCCCGACGGCACGCTGCGGGCCGCCATCACCTATCCGGCCGCCCCGACCGATTTCAGCGAGGAAGCCCTGACCGAGGCGTTGAAGCGCGTCGAGCTGTCGCGGCTCGTCGGTTCGCTCGATCGCCGCGCCCGCTGGGGCCGCGAGCTCTCCTTCGACGACGAGGAGCGGCTTACCTTCGCCCGCCTGCTCTTGTTGAAGCCGGACTGGATCTTCACCGAGCAATCGATCGACACGCTCGACGAGGAGCAGCGGACGGTGTTCCGCTCGCTGCTCGACGGCGAGCTCAAGCAAGCCGGGCTGGTGACGGTCGCAGGCCGCCCCTCGGTGACAGATTTTTACGGTCGAACGGTCAATCTCGTTGGCATTGCCGGCGAGGGCGACACCAAGAAGGACGGGGACGCATGAGCGGGAAACGTGTGGCAGCGCCGGCGCGGCTCTCCGACGAGGCCCTGCTCGAGGCGGTGCAGCGGCAGACCTTCCGCTATTTCTGGGATTTCGCCGATCCCGGCAGCGGCATGGCGCGCGATCGCTTCGGCGGCAATGACGGCTGGCTGGTGACGGGCGGGTCGGGCATGGGCGCGATGGCGATCATCGTCGCCGCCGAGCGCGGCTGGGTGAGCCGCGCCGCCGCGGTCGAGCGCCTCCATCTCATGCTGCGTTTTCTGGAGCGCTGCGACAGCTATCACGGCGCCCTGCCGCATTTCGTGACGCCGGAGGGCCGGACGATCCGCTTCGGCCGCAAGGATGACGGTGCCGACATCGTCGAGACAGCGCTGCTGGTCCAGGGGCTGATCGCGGCGCGACAGTACTTTGCGTCCGATGCCGGCCAGGAGCCTTGGCTGCGCGGCCGCATCGACGGTCTCGTCAATGCCATCGAATGGGACTGGTTCACCCGCGACGGGCGTGAGGCCTACTATTGGCACTGGAGTCCGAATCAGGGCTTCGGCCTCAATCACGAGTTGCTCGGCTGGAACGAGTGCCTGATCGCTCTGGTGCTCGCGGCCGGAGCCGAGCGCGGGGCGATCGACCCGGCGGTCTACCACAACGGCTTCACCCAGAGCCGGACCTTCCTGAACGGCCGCGACCATCAGGCCAACGAGCATATCCGCTTGCCGCTCGGGCCGGACGGCGGCGGGCCGCTGTTCTTCGCCCACTATTCGTTTCTTGGTCTCGATCCGCGCGGGCTCAAGGATCCCTATGCCGACTATTGGGCGCAGAACACGGCCCACGTCGCCATCAACCGCGCCTATTGCATCCGCAATCCGAAGAAGTTCGCCGGCTATGGACCCGATTGCTGGGGACTGACGGCGAGTGACAATCATGAAGGCTATTCAGCTCATGCCCCCGACAATGATCTCGGCGTCATCGCGCCGACGGCGGCGGTGTCGAGCCTTCCTTACGCCCCCGACGCCGTGATGCCGGTCATCCGCCACTTCTATGAAGACCTCGGGCCCGAGATCTGGCGCGACTACGGTTTCGTCGATGCCTTCAACGAGACCGTCGGCTGGTTCGCGAAGACGCATCTCGCCATCGACCAGGGTCCGATCATCGCCATGATCGAAAATCATCGCAGCGGCCTCCTCTGGCAGCTGGTGATGCAGGACCCGATGATCCGCCGCGGCCTGACGCGGCTCGGCTTCACGAGCCCGCATCTGGCCGCGACGGCCTAGCGGCTTCCCCGTCCCATCGCCTCGGCAAAGAAGGCGTCGGGGCCGTCCTCCTCGACGAGCCGTCCGCGCCGGATGCGCCAGAAGCGGTTGCCGACCGTCCCGACGAAGCGGCGGTCGTGCGAGACGAGCACGGCGGCGGCTTCGCCCGCTGCGAGCTCGGCCTCGAGCTCTTCCTGACCTTCGATGTCGAGATGATTGGTCGGCTCATCGAGCAGATAGAGATTAGGCTGTTCGAGGCGAAGGATCAGCATCGCGAGGCGTGCCCGCTGGCCCCCCGACAGCGTGCCTATGCGCTGCGCCTGCCGCTCGGCGGCGAAACCTGATCCCGCCAACAAGCTGCGGATACGCTGTTCGCCGAGCGCAAAACGACTGCCTATGACCTTCTCCAGCGTTTGACCGGTGTCGATGTGGCTGAGCTGCTGGTCGGCTATCCCGGCGACGACCGAGGGCCCGGCCCGGACGCCGGCGAGCGGTTCGCCGCGAACCGCCCGCATGAGCATGTCCATCAGCCGTGTCTTGCCGCTGCCATTCATGCCGAGCAGCATGATGCGGTCGCCGGGCTGGATCCACAGCTTGCCGGTCGAAAACAGTCGGCGTCCATCCGGGACCGTCACCACCACCTCGTCGAGGGCCAGCAGCGTTCGAGCGGTCGCGCCTCGCTCAGCCAGGCGGATACGGCCGGCCGATTGCTCGCGGAAGGCAGGTCGGGCAGCCGTCTCGATCCGCTCGGCTCGCTCCTTGAGCTGCCGTGTCTTGACCGTCAGAAGGTCGGAGCCGGAGTTGACGCCGATATTGTTGAGTTTCGCTGCCTGGCGCCGCAGTTGGGAGGCCTGTCGCAGATCGGTCTCATGACGCCGGGCTGCGGCGGTATCGGCGACGTCGAGGGCAGCCCTCGCTGCGGTAAAGGGAAGCGCGAAGACGGCCGAGCCCGTGGCACGCAAGAAGAATGTCCGATTGGTGACGGCGTCGAGGAAGGCGCGGTCGTGACTGGCGACGACCAGCGCCGTTTCTCCCGGCAGGGCGGCAAGCCACCGCTCGACAAGACCAATGCGCGCGAGATCAAGATGATTGGTCGGCTCGTCCATCAGGATGACATCCGCTTCCGCGAGCCCGGCCCGGGCCAGGAGAGCGATGCGCTGCCAGCCTCCGCTCAGCGCGCCGAGCGGGTGGTCGCGGAGGTCCGGCGGGAAGTCCAGTCCATCGAGTGCCACGTCGACACGCCATGCATCCCAGTCGCGCGTCTCGGCTGGCAACGCGGCGAGAAGCGCGTCGCGCACGGTCAGCGCCCGGTCTTCCGCGACCGCATCCTGGGCCATCAACGCGATGCGTGCGGCCCGTTGGAGCTGCACCGTGCCGTCCGTCGGTGCCACGAGACCGGCGAGACCGGCGAGAAGGGTTGTCTTTCCGCGGCCATTGGCGGCGACGAGGCCGATCCGGTCGCCCTTGTGGATGACGAGGTCGAGATCGGAAAACAGAGGCGCGCCGAGCGCCATGCCGAGCGAGCGGGCAATGATCAGGCTCATGGGGATCGTCTTCTTCGGTTCCCGACGGACTGGCGCGAGCGCACAGGGTCCGCGGCGTCAGGAGATAGAGCCGACCGGGAAGAGGACGTCTGGAGTCCGTTGCCTGATCAGCCCTGCAAACGCATCTGCAGGGCGGGGACAGGACCATAAGTCAGGTGATGGCGTATCGATGTCACCCGGTCCTCCCTAGGGTACTAGGCTGAACTACGGCCTGATGATAGGACGAAACGTCCGGGACGAAAATGCCCGCGCGCCTCAAACCAGAACCGGCTGCTTGGCGTGGGCGTCGTGGCCGAAGACACGGCGGTAGCGGGCGATCTCCTCGGCTGGACCGGTTGCCTTGTTGGCATTGTCCGAGAGCTTGACCGCGGGCCGTCCATTGGCCTCGATCACCTTGCAGACGAGCGAGATCGCCTGCAGCCGGTCATCCTTGCCATCCGGCGCGCAATCGCGGAAATCGTTGGTGACATTGGTGCCCCAGCCGATCGAGAGGTTGACGCGGCCGCGCAGCGCCCGGGCGGCGTGCTCGATGGTGTCGATGTCCATGCCGTCGGACAGCACGATCAGCTTGTCGCGCGGATCGCGCCCATGCGCCGCCCACCAGGCGATCGCCTCCTCGGCGCCCTCGATCGGCGGCTTCGAATCCGGCCGGATGCCCTTCCAGTCGAGGATCCAATCCGGCGCGTCGCGCAGGAAGGCAGTGGTTCCGTAGGTGTCGGGCAGGATGACGAGCAGGTTGCCGTCATACATCTTCGCCCAGTCCTTCAGCACCTTGTAGGGTGCGTCATGCAGCGCAGCGTCGCTCTCGGCGAGCGCGGCATAGACCATCGGCAATTCATGCGCGTTGGTGCCGATCGCCTCGAGCCCGGCATCCATCGCCATCTTGACGTTGGAGGTGCCGACGAAGTTGTCGCCGAGGCCTTCCTGCAGCGCCTCGACCGTCCATTTCTGCCACAGGAAGCCATGGCGGCGGCGGGTGCCGAAATCGGCGATCTTGAGCGGCCCTTCGCGGCCGAGCACGCGGAGCCGCTCGATCTTGCCCCAGAGCTTGGCCTTCGCCTTGGCATAGAGCACGTCGAGCTCGAATCGGCTCATGCCCTTCATCGCCGCGCGGGCGCGCAGTTCGCTGACGATGGCGAGCGCCGGCACCTCCCACAGCGTGGTCTCGCACCAGAGGCCCTCGAAGACGAGTTCGTACTGTCCGTCTGCCGTGCGGTGCAGGTCATATTCGGGCAGGCGGAAATCCTCGAGCCAATCGAGGAAATCGGGCCGGAAGATCTGCTTCACGCCATAGAAGGTGTTGCCGGCGAGCCAGATCAGTTCGTTCTTCTGGAAGCGCAGCGTGCGGGCATGGTCAAGCTGGTCGCGCAGTTCGCGCTCGTCGATCACCTCGGCAAGACGGACCGACTTCGTCCTGTTGATCAGGCCGAAGGTGGCGCGAACATCGGGCGAGGTCTCGCGGATCAGCTGAAGCATCAGGAACTTGTAAAAGTCGGTATCGAGCAGCGTGCGCACGATCGGGTCGATGCGGAAGCCGTGATTGTAGACGCGTGTCGCGACGTCGAGCGTCATGCTGATTCCATTGGAGTTTTTGTCTGGCGTTGGTACCGGTGCGGCGGTGGCGGTCTCGTCCGTTCCACAGCGTCGTCGGCCGTCAATCGCGCCGGCTCCCCGTCCGGCCGCCGCATCGCGGCATCTTGAAGCGTTTCACGCAGTCAATCAGGCTCTGCCGGCGATCGCAAGCGCGGCGCGTTCGCCACGCGCGAGCCCGCTCGCAATTCCTCGTCCTTTCCGCCATATAGGCAATGAAACCTGAGCTTCTGGAGCGGCCATGGACGCGCCCTTCGCCAAGATGAACGGCATCGGCAACGAGATCACCGTGCTGGACCTGCGCGCGTCCGCATGGCGGCTCGACGCCGACGGCGCCCGCCGCATCGCAGCCGATCCGGCCACCGCCTTCGACCAGCTGATGACGATCGAGCCGCCGCGCACCGCCGGCACCGATGCGTTCATGCGGATCTTCAATACCGACGGGTCCTTGTCGGGGGCCTGCGGCAACGGCACGCGCTGCGTCGCACTGGTGCTGGCGCGCGAGACCGGCCGGCGGGATTTCACGCTGGAGACCTCGGCGGGCATCCTCTCCGTCACGGCCGAGAATGCCGACGACATCACCGTCGACATGGGAAAGCCGCGTTTCGGCTGGGCGGAGATTCCACTCGCCGAACCCTTTGCCGATACGCGGGCGATCGAATTGCAGATTGGTCCGATCGATGCGCCGATCCTGCATTCGCCCTCGGCGGTCAATGTCGGTAATCCCCATGCGATCTTCTGGGTCGGGGACGCCGATGCGTTCGATCTCGGGCGGATCGGCCCGATGCTCGAAAATCATCCCATATTCCCCGAGCGGGCCAATATCTCGCTCGCCGAGGTGACGGCGCCGGACACGCTGAAGCTCCGCGTCTGGGAGCGCGGTGCCGGGCTGACGCGGGCCTGCGGTACGGCGGCCTGTGCCGCCGCGGTCGCCGCGGCGCGCACGGGGCGGACGGGTCGCGCCGTCGCCGTCGACCTGCCGGGTGGCCGGCTCCGCATTCTCTGGCGCGACGACGATCACATTCTCATGACCGGCCCGGCCGAATTCGAGCACGAGGGCCGTCTCGGCTTCGAGCCTGGTGGCGCGCTCCGGCTCGATCGCATGGCGGCGCCTGCCGATGCTTGAGGGTGGCCTTTGACGGGCGCTTCCGGCATAGAGAACCGCGAGGCTGCCCCGCGCCTCACCCCGCACCCATCCCGGATCGCATGAGCCTCGACGTCCATTCCTTCGGCTGCCGGTTGAACTCGCTCGAAGCTGCGGTGATGCGCACCCATGCCGGCGCGGCCGGGATCGATGAGGCCGTGCTGGTCAACACCTGTGCCGTGACGGCCGAGGCCGTACGCCAGGCACGCCAGCTGATCCGCCGCGCCCGTCGCGAGCGGCCGGGCGTGCCGATCATCGTTTCGGGCTGCGCGGTCCAGGTCGATCCCGGGGGGTTTGCCGCGATGCCGGAGATCGATCTCCTGCTCGGCAATGCCGAGAAACTGCGGCCGGAGGATTGGCAGGCGTTCCGTCAGTCCGGCGGGCGTGTCCGCGTCGGCGACATCATGGCCGAGCAAACCGCCTCGCGCGCCGCTGTGGCCGAGATCGAGGGCCACACAAGGGCCTTCCTCGCGATCCAGACCGGCTGCGATCATCGCTGTACTTTCTGCGTCATTCCCTATGGTCGCGGGCCCTCGCGCTCGGTGCCGATGGGTGCGGTAGTGGACAGCGTGCGCGATCTCGTGGCGCGCGGCCATTCGGAGATCGTGCTCACCGGGGTCGACATCACCGCCTTTGGCGCCGACCTGCCGGGCCGGCCGACGCTCGGCCGCCTCGTCGCGGCGATCCTGAAGCTGGTGCCGGAACTGCCGCGCCTTCGCCTCTCCTCGCTCGACACCATCGAGGTCGATGCCGCGCTGATGCGGGTCATCGCAGAGGAGCCGCGGCTCATGCCGCATTTCCATCTTTCGCTGCAGGCCGGCGACGACTTGATCCTGAAGCGGATGAAGCGCCGGCATGGCCGCGACGATGCGATCCGCTTCTGCGCCGATGTGCGCGCACGCCGTCCAGACGCCGTCTTCGGTGCCGATCTCATCGCCGGCTTCCCGACCGAGACCGATGCGATGTTCGCGCAGACGGCGGCGCTGGTCGAGGACTGCGGGCTGACGCATCTGCATGTGTTCCCCTTCTCGCCGCGGCCCGGCACGCCCGCGGCGCGGATGCCGCAGCTCGGCGGCGACGTCATCAAGGCGCGCGCGGCGACGCTGCGGGCCATAGGCCGGCGCCGGCTCGACGCCTATCTCGACAGCGAGGTCGGTGCCCGGCGCAGCGTGCTCGCCGAGCGCGGCGGTCGTGGTCGTACCGAACATTTCACCGAGGTCGCGATCGCCGATGTCGATCCCGGCCGGCTGGTCGAGGCACGCATTACCGGGCGCAGCGCGTCGGGCCTCCTCGCCATGCCGATCGAAAGGGCCGCCTGAGCATGACGGACGAGAAGAAGGGCTTCTTCAAGCGCATCTTCGGCCGCGGGGAGACCGCGCCGGACGAGGCTATCGAGACGCCAGCCGAAGAGGCGCTGCTGCCTCTGGTGCCCGAGCCGGCCGTTCCCGCGGCCCTGCCCGCTGCACCCGAGCCGGCGCCGCCGAAGCTCTCCTGGTTCCAGAGGCTCAAAGCCGGCCTCGCCCGGTCCTCGGGGGCGTTGTCCGAAGGCATCGCGTCGGTCTTCACCAAGCGCAAGCTCGACGCTGCGACGCTGGAGGAGTTCGAGGACGTCCTGATCCAGGCCGATCTCGGGATGGGCGCCGCCGCGGCGATCACCGCCGCGCTTGGCAAGGGCCGCTTCGACAAGGAGATCGAGGGCGACGAGGTCAAGGCGATCCTCGCCGAGGAAGTGACCAAGATTCTGGCGCCGGTCGCCCGGCCGCTGGCCATCGATCCGGCCAACAAGCCGCATGTGATCCTGGTCGTCGGCGTCAACGGTACCGGAAAGACCACGACGATCGGCAAACTCGCGGCGAAATTCCGCTCCGAAGGCCGCTCGGTGATGCTTGCAGCCGGCGACACGTTCCGCGCCGCAGCGGTCGAGCAGCTGAAGATCTGGGGCGAGCGGACCGGCGCCAGCGTCGTCGCGCGCGCGATCGGTGCCGACGCCGCCGGCCTTGCCTATGATGCGCTCAAGGAAGCGCAGGCGGCCGGCACCGACGTTCTGCTGATCGATACCGCCGGTCGGCTGCAGAACCGCACCGAACTGATGGCGGAGCTCGAGAAGATCATCCGCGTGATTCGCAAGCATGACGCCAGCGCGCCGCACACGGTGCTGATGACGCTGGACGCGACCACCGGACAGAACGCGCTCAACCAGGTCGAGATCTTCGGCCGCACGGCCGGTGTCACCGGTCTCGTGATGACCAAGCTCGACGGCACCGCGCGCGGCGGTATTCTGGTCGCGATTGCGACAAAGTTCGGCCTTCCGATCCATTTCATCGGCGTCGGCGAAGGCGTCGACGATCTCGAACCCTTCGAGGCGGGGGATTTTGCCCGGGCGATCGCCGGCCTTGCCGGCTGACCGCCATCCATCGTCCACGAGCGGGGATTCCCGATGCCTAGCCTGTTCGAACGCGCGCCCAACGATCCGAAGCACAAGGATCTCAACCCGATCCTGAAACTCGCGCTCGAACTCGGCCCGCTCGGCGTCTTCTTTTTCGCCAATGCCCGCAGCGGCATCTACATGGCGACGGCCGCCTTCATGATCGCGACGCTGATCGCGCTCGGAGTCTCCTATGCGCTGACGCGCCGCTTGCCGATCATGCCTGTGGTCACCGGCGTCATCGTGCTCGTCTTCGGCTCGTTGACGCTCTGGCTGCACGACGACACCTTCATCAAGATGAAGCCGACGATCGTGAATGCGCTGTTCGGCTTCGTGCTGCTCGGCGGGCTCGCCTTCGGTCGCTCTCTGCTCGGCTATGTTTTTGATTCCGTGTTTCACCTGACCGACGAAGGCTGGCGAACCCTCACCTTCCGCTGGGGCCTGTTCTTCCTCGCGCTTGCGGTTCTCAACGAGGTCATCTGGCGCGGCGCGCAGATTTACCTGCCGGATCCAGTCGCGGCGACCGATCTCTGGGTCAAGTTCAAGGTATTCGGCATCATGCCGCTCACCTTCCTGTTCACGCTGTCGCAATTGCCGCTGATCACGCGCACCAGCATCCAGGACGACAAGTCCAGCTGAGCCGCGCCGGCAACCGGCAGGCGCGCTGGGGCCGCCAACGAACTATCCTGCGCCGGGCCGGGGGGCCGCCATGCAGCAAGTTGCCTTGATCATCGCCTGCCTCGTCATCGGCATGGCGCTGCGCTGGAGCGGGCGGCTGCCCGAGGGTGCCAACAAGGTGCTCGGCGGCTGGGTGATCAATGTCGCTCTGCCAGCAGCGGCGTTGCAGAGCGTCCATGGCATCACGATCGACAGCGGCTGGTGGCTGGCAGCCGCGACGCCCTGGCTCGGTGTCGTCCTTGCGATCGCCGTGCTCGTCCCGCTTTGCCGACTGTTCGGATGGTCGCGCCAACGCATCGGCGCGCTGCTGCTCGGTGCCGGCTGGGGCAACACGTCCTTTGTCGGGCTGCCGATGATCGCCGCCTTCGCCGGGCATCAATGGCTTGGCCTCGGCATCGTCATCGATCTGTTCGGCACCTATCTGGCGCTTTCGACGCTCGGTCTGGCGATCGCCGCCGTCGCGAGCTCGGGGCGGCTCGATCTCCGCGAGGTCGGCCGGCGGGTCCTCACCTTCCCGCCCTTCATCGCGATCATCCTCGCGCTCGCGACCAACCAGTTGGCGCGGCCGGAATGGCTGACCGCGCTGTTTGGCGCGCTCGCCGATACGCTGACGCCCATCGCGCTCGCGGCCGTCGGCTATGCGCTCCGCTTCGACCGGTTGGCCGGCCATGCGGCGCCGCTGGCGCTCGGTCTCGGCCATCGGCTGATCCTGGCGCCGCTCGCCTTGCTCGGGCTCTATTGGCTGCTCGGCCAGACCGGCGATCCGGTCGCGCGGGTGGCGATGCTGGAAATGGCGATGCCGCCGATGCTCGGCGCCAGCATCATCGCGCTCGATCTGGAGCCCGATCTCGGGGCCCTGCTGATCGGGCTCGGCGTGCCCCTGTCGATGGTGACGGTCTGGGGCTGGTGGTCGATCTTCACCACGGTCTGAAGGCAGCCGCGCGTCGCGGCGGACCCTAGCCGCCCTTCTCGATCTTCTCGAGTTCCGGCACGAGCGTCGTCGCCACGGCCTCGTCGGTCAGCGGGCCGATGAACTTGAAGCGGATGATGCCCTTGCCGTCGAGCAGGAAACTCTCCGGCACGCCATAGACACCCCAGTCGATCGCCGTGCGGCCGGTTGAATCGGCACCGATGCGGGCGAAGGGATTGCCGAGCTGGCCGAGAAAGGCGCGGGCGTTGTCGGCCTTGTCCTTGTAGTTGATGCCGATCAGCGTCAGCCTTTTGTCCTTGGCCAACGCCTCCAGCACAGGATGCTCCTGCCGGCAGGGCGCGCACCAGGAGGCCCAGACATTGACCAGCACCGGCTTGCCGCTGGCGAGATCGGCTGTGGTGATGCCGGGCAGGGCAATGCCCTCGACGGGCGCGAGATCGGTCGCCGGCGCCGGCTTGCCGATGAGCACGGAGGGAACGAGGCTCGGATCGCCGCCGCGTTCGAGGCTGACGAGGAAGATGCCAGCGAGGCCGGCAAAAAGCGCGAGTGGCGCCAGCACCGCGATGGTCCGGCCAAGCGACCGCTGCCGCACCTTGGGCTCGTCCGGCGGGGCTTCGCTCATGTCGGACTTCCGCCGACATCGGCCGGCTTGCGGCTCGATCGGCGGCGAATGCCGCGCGCCTCGAGATCGGCGAGCCGCTGTCGCTGCGCCCTGCCATCGAGGATCACCCAGCCGATCAGCGCGACCACGATCGCGGCCGATAGCCCGTAGGCGGCGAGGATGAACCCGGCATGAGGGCCGAAATCGATCACGCGGTGGCTCCGGCCGGGCCGCTGGCGGCGACGAGGCGCAGCGCGCGGATGCGCCGGCGGAGGATCTCGTTGCGCATCGCCATCATGACGAGGGCGAGGAACAGCAGCGTCGCACCGACGGCGGAGATGAGCAGCGGATAGAGCAGGCTCGGATCGATCGTCGAGCCGCCCATTCGGAACACGCTCGCGCCCTGATGCAGCGTGTTCCACCATTCGACCGAGAACTTGATGATCGGGATGTTGATCGACCCGACAAGGATCAGCACCGCAGCGACGCGGCCCGCGCGGACCGGATCCTCGATCGCGTTCCAGAGTGCGATCAGGCCGAGATACATGAGGAAGAGCACCAGAACCGAGGTCAGCCGGGCGTCCCATTCCCACCATGTGCCCCACATCGGCTTGCCCCAGAGCGAACCGGTGACGAGGGCGATCAGCGTGAAGGCGGCACCGATCGGCGCGATGGCGCGGGCGGCGACATCGGCCAGCGGGTGGCGCCAGACCAGCGTTCCGAGCGCGGAGATCGCCATCAGGCCGTAGCCGAACATCGAGAGCCAGGCGGCGGGCACGTGAATGAACATGATCCGCACCGTCTCGCCCTGCTGGTAATCCGGCGGGGCGACGAAGAGGCCGAGATAGAGCCCCGCGCCGAGCACGACGACCGCGGCCGCCCAGAGCCAGGGCAGCAGCCGTCCGGCGAGAGTCATGAAGCGGGTCGGATTGGCGAGGTCGATGATAGCCATGGCGCAAAGTCATACGGCCTCGCCCGGCTGCCGGCAATGCGGCGAACCGGGCGAGGCGTCGGATCAATGCGCGCCGCCATTCAGCATCCCGAAGACGTGATCGAAGTGGCCATCGATCTCGGCCCGGCGCAGCGGCTTGACGCGTTCGACGAGGATTTCCTTCGCGTCGGGATGGTCCTGCAGCAGCTGCATCGTTTCGGCGATGAAGTCGGCGAGCGGCAGCGCCTTGGGGTCTCTGGCCTGGTCAGGCCCCATGAGTTCGGTCTGGACATAGGGCGGCACCAGTTCGTGAACCGCGATCCGGGTCTCCCGGAGTTGATGGCGCAGCGACTGGGTATAGGAATGGATCGCCGCCTTGGTCGCGCAATAGGTCGGCGTCGCGGCCAGCGGAACGAAGGCGAGGCCCGACGAGACGGTCAGGATCGCGGCCTTCGGCTGCTTCAGCAATTGCGGCAGCAAGGCCGCTGTCAGCCGGATCGGCCCGAGCAGATTGGTTGCCACCATGGCTTCGGCGTCCGCCAATTCGCCGGCGAGCAGGTTCTCCGGCCGCATGATGCCCGCATTGTGGATGATGACGTTGAGCGTCGGATGCTCGGACTCGAGGGTGGTGGCCATGGCCGCAATCGAAACGGGGTCCTCGATATCGAGGATCATCGAGCTCATACCGGGATACGCCTTCACGGTCTCGGCGAGCGCCGACTGACGCCGGCCGGCGACGATGACCGTGTTGCCGCGCTCGTGAAAGGCGGCTGCGAGCGCCTGGCCGATGCCGGAGCCGCCGCCCGTGACGAGAATCGTGTTGCCGGTTGACTGCATGGTGTTTCTCCTGGTTGCGTCCTGATTTATGATGATCACTTACCGATGGAAAGTAGGCACCCGAAAGAGCTATACTTACCAAGTGGAGAGCGTCGGCATGGATCAGGACTCAGCAGGGCTCGCGAACGGAGCGTCGACGGGACATGGGCGCTTGATGCGAGGGGCTCCTTTGCCCCCGGAACGGCTCGATCCGGCGCTGGAGGCGCTGGTACGCCAGATCATCGCGCGCGTTGCCGACAAGTGGACGATGCTGGCACTCGAGGTTCTGGCCGAGCATGGGCGCCAGCGCTTCACCCGCATCGGCGAACTGATCGGCGGCATCAGCCAGAAGATGCTGACCAAGACGCTCAGGCAGATGGAGGCGGATGGGCTGGTGACGCGGACGGTGCTGCCGGTGATCCCGCCGCATGTCGAATATGAGCTGACCAGCCTCGGGCTCAGCCTCGGTGAAGCCTTCTGCGGCGTCTGGATCTGGGCCGAGACACATCGCGCCGCGATCGAGGCGGCTCGAGCCGCGTTCGAAGCGCGCCAGGCCTGAACTCCAACGCTGAAACGAAAAGGGCTGCACAGCTGTGCAGCCCTTCGAACCCCAGCCGGACTCGCGCGCCGATCAGGCGGCCTGCGCCGTCGCCTTGGTGGTGATGACGTTGAACGAGGCCGGCTTCAGCTTGATGCGTAGCTTCTCGCCGTCGATGACGACGTCGGTATTGGTCTTCGGGGCGACGGTGTTAGGCGCGTCCTTGGTGTTGACCGCCTTCAGGTTCGCATGGTGGATCTCGGTCGCGCCGACCAGGCTGCGGTCGGTGCCGAGGCCCCGGAGCTCGACGTCGAGGTCCATGGTATCCGAGAGGCTGCGGTTGAGGGCGAAGATGGTCGTCGAGCCGTCAGCCGGATTATCCACGACCGTCGCATAGAGATAGGGGATCTCCGGGAAGGACTTCGCTGCATAGCTCGGCGATTCCGTCACCGTGCGCAGGACGCGGCCATGGCCGAACTGCGAGGCGAGCGCGAAGGGATGGAAGATCGTCTGCCGCCAGGCGTCGCCGCCGGTCTCCGTCATGATCGGACCGATGACGTTGACGAGCTGCGCGAGGCACGCCGTCTTGACGCGGTCGGCATTGTTCAGCATCGCGATCAGCGCGCCGCCGACGATGAGTGCATCCTCGGCATTATAGACTTCCTCGATCAGCGGCGGTGCTTCGGGCCAACCGGGCTTGCGCATGTGTTCGATCTTGTGGGTCTTGTACCAGACGTTCCACTCGTCGAGCGAGAGCATGATCTTCTTGTGCGAGCGGCGCTTGGCACCAACGGCATCGCAGATCGCCGCGACTTCCTTGATGAAGCTGTCGAGCAGCTCGATGACGCCGAAATATTCGGCTGTCGAGTCTGCGTTGTTGTTGAAATAGGTATGCAGGGAGATGAAGTCGACCTCATCATAGCAATGATCGAGGACTTCATATTCCCATGAGCCATAGGTCGGCATGTTGCGGTGCGACGAACCGCAGGCGGCGAGCTGGATCGTCGGATCGACCCAGCGCATCACCTTGGCTGTCTCAAGTGCGACGCGACCATATTCTTCGGCGGTCTTGTGGCAGATCTGCCAGGGACCGTCCATCTCATTGCCGAGGCACCAGAACTTGATGTCGTGCGGCTTGTCGTAACCATGCTCGCGGCGGAGATCGGAGAGTTCAGAGCCGCCGGCATGATTGCAATATTCGAGGAACTGCCGCGCCTCGTCCGGTCCCTTTGTGCCGAGATTGACGCCGAACATCGGCTCGATTCCGGCTTTTTTCGACCAATCCATGAATTCGTTCGTACCGAACTGGTTGGTCTCGGTCGAGAACCAGGCAAGGTCGCGCCGGACGGGGCGGTCCTCGCGGGGCCCGACGCCGTCCTCCCAATTGTAGCCGGAGAGGAAATTGCCGCCGGGATAGCGAATGATGGTCGCGCCGAGTTCGCGCGTCAGTTCGAGCACGTCGCCGCGGAAGCCCTGCTCGTCGGCGGTCGGATGTCCGGGCTCGAAGATGCCGCCATAGACGCAGCGGCCCATATGCTCGACGAAGGCGCCGAAGACGCGACGGTCGAGGTCGGAGAGGACGAAGTCGCGGTCGACGACGAGGCGGGCTTTCAGCATGGAGACCTTCCGGGTCAATCGGTGTGGGGGGCCGGCGCCGCGGCGCCGGATCGGGGAGTGGGGCGCTATCCCTTGATGCCGGCGGAGAGCATGATCGCCTCGGTGACGCGGCGCTGGAAGACGAGATAAGCGAGCGCGACCGGCAGCGCGGCGAGAACGGCGCCGGAGAGGTTGCGGGCATATTGGACGCCGAAAGCGTCATGGACCTGCGTGATGCCGACCGTGACATTCATCATGTTCTGCTCGGTGACGACAAGGAACGGCCAAAGGAAGTTGTTCCAGGCGCCGATGAACGTGATGATCGCAAGTGCCGTGGTTATGCCCCAGTTCATCGGCAGGAAGATGTTGAAGAAGAGCTGGAACTCGCTCGCACCGTCGATCAGCGCCGCTTCGCGGAAGTCCTTCGGGATCTGGTCGAAGAACTGCTTGTAGATGATGACCGTCACGGGGACGATCAGCTGCGGCAGGATCACGCCGAGCCATTTGTTGATGAAGCCGAAATCGTTCATCAGGATGAAATGGGTCACGATCAGCGTCTGGATCGGCACCATGAAGCTGGCGAGGATGATGAACCACAGGATCGTGCGGCCCGGAAACCGCAATTGCGAGATCGCGTAGCCGCAGGCGGAGCTGAGCAGCAGCACCAGCACCGTGACCGCGCCCGACGTCACGAACGAGTTCAGGTACCAGCGGCCGATCTGCGTGTTGACGATCACATAGATATAGCCGCCGAGCGTCCAGATCTTGGGCAGAAGGCCGACGCCCGGCTCGACCACCTCGAATTCCGGCTTCAACGTCGTGATGACGGCCCAATAGAGCGGGAACGCCCAGAGCATCGCAAAGCCGATCGTGACGACGGTGATGAACGCCGCGGCGAGATTGAGACGCTTCATGACCGACCTCCGCGCACCCTGAGCACCTGGTATTGCAGGACCGAGACAACCACGATCACGAGGAACAGCACGACCGCCACGGTGGCCGAATAGCCGCCTCGGTTGAGCTGGAAGGCGTATTTGTAGATGTACTGGACCATGACATAGGTCGAGTTAAACGGACCGCCCTGCGTGAAGAGGTAGATCTGGTCGAAGATCTTCAGCTGCAGGATCAGCTGGATCGTCATGACCAGTGCGGTGACGGGCCAGATCAGCGGCCAGGTGATGTAGCGAAACTGCTGCCAGCGGCTCGCATTGTCGATCGAGGCGGCATCATAGAGATCCCGCGAGATGTTCCTGAGACCGGCGATGAACAACAGCACATTGAAGCCGTTGGTCCACCAGATCGTGATGAAGGCGACGCTGGGCATGGCCCAGTACTTGTCGCGGAAGACGGCGACGCGCGACCCGTTGAACAGTTCGATCGCGTATTGGGCGATGCCGAACTGCAGGTCGAGCATCCACTGCCAGATCAGGAACACGACGGTGACCGGCAGGATATAGGGCAGGAAGAAGGCGGCGAGCACGAGGCTCTGGAGCCAGCCTTTGAGGCGCGTCACCATGAGCGCGATCGCTAGCCCGAGCAGCGTTGTGGGGATTACGGTCAGCAGCACGAAATAGCCGGTGTGCAGCGCGGCGGCGTAAAACTGTTTGTCGTTGTAGAGCTTGATGTAGTTGCTCCAGCCGACCCAGTTGCCCTCGCCGATCAGCGGTGCATCAGTGAAGCTGAGCTCGACCATCTTGAAGGTCGGATAGATGAAAAGCACCAGATAGGCGATCACGAACGGCGTCACCAGCACAAGGGCGGCCGAGACCTGATTGCGTCCGAACTTCATGGGGTGATCCTTGCCGCACGTCGATAGAAGAGCCGCCCGGCAAGTCTGGCCGGGCGGCTCGATCGGATGTTGAGGCTTAGTTCAGGAGACCCTGCAGCTCATCCTTGGCGGTGCTGACAGCGTCGGCCGGCTCGCCATCACCGTTGAAGGTCGGCATGAAGTAGTTGGTGGCCGCGTCGTAGATCGGCGAGGCGACGCCGGCGATCTTGGACGAGGGGTCGAACACGGCAGTCTTCGAGAGCGAGGAATAGACCGCGTTCGGCTGCATCTTCTTGAAGTCTTCGCTGTTGGTGACCGGGAGATAGGCCGGGATATGGCCGGCGGTCGCCCAGAACAGGCTGTGCTCGTTCATCCACTTGATGACCGAGAGAACGGCCTTCAGCTTTTCGGGCGAGATCTCGTTGCCCTTGCGGTTCGGCACCGCGAAGGAGTGCGAGTCGGCCCAGGTCGCGGGCTGGTCGAAGATCACGGGGATCTGGATCGCGCCCCACTCGAAGCCGAGCTTGCCGCTCTTGGCGAGGTCGGTCATCGTCGGGACTTCCCAGACGCCATTGATATGCATCGCGGCCTTGCCGGAGGTGAAGAGCGCGATCGAAGCCGGGTATTCCGTCTGCTTCGGCACCCAGCCTTCCTTGGTCCACTTCTGCATTTCGGCGAGCGCCTTGGTCGCCTTGTCGGCATTGCCGCCGTCGAGAACCTTGTCGCCGCTGATGAATTCGCCGCCCTGCTGGCCGAGCAGCGTATAGAAGACGCGCCACACCGTGCCGCCATCCGCCGTCGGGATCGAAAGGCCGACATGATCCGGGCCGGTGGTGAGCTTGGCGAGCGCCGCCTCGAAATTGGCCGCGCCATCGAGGCCCTTCGGCAGGCCGTCATCGCCGAGCAGGCCGGCCTTCTTGAGGAGATCCTTGTTGTAATAGAGGATCACCGAATGGATATCGAAGGGCACGGCATATTGCTTGCCGTCGACCTCTGCCGCCTTCCAGTTGGCCGGGGCGTAGTTGTCGCCGGAAATGCCGGCCGCCTTCAGTTCATCCGGGGTCAGCTCGCGCAGCGTCCCGGTCGAGACGCCAAGCGGCAGGCGCGAGAGGTGATAGGTCATCACATCCGGGCCCTGGCCGACAGCGGCCGACGTCTGCACCTTGGTGTAGAACGGAACGCCCCATTCGAGCGTCGTCGCCTGGATCTCGATATCCGGGTTTTCCTTGTTGAACTGCTCAAGCAGCGACTTCATGCGCACGCCGTCGCCGCCCGAAAGGAAGTCCCACCAGACTACGGTTTCCTTGGCCTGCGCACCGACCGTCAAGGCCAGCAGCGCCGCAGTGGCCAACGCCTTCGTCATCAATCCACGCATCTCGTCGTCTCCTCCAGTATCTTTCGCCTTTCGGATCTCCCAACAAGACCCGTCCTCCGGCGACATGCTTTTTCGGCGCGCTCCGGCCGCTGGCCTCGGCAATGCCGTGTCTCAGGACCCGCCACCCTCCTCGGTGGCTCGGCCCTGTCACCCTCTCAGCGCAGATAGCGCTGTCATCGAACGATATCAGAGGCGGTGGTCCGGCCCCAGCGACAGCCGAGGATGATTTTCCTCGCCAGCCCCTCCCCATTTGCCGTCCAATGGTATTATCATATGCGTCGATCATCCTGATGATCGGCGGGTTTGTCAACCGGATCGTTGCGGCGTCGGGCCGGGCAAGTCCTGCGGTTTGCAGTGGCCGACCCTCTCAAAACCGCGTAGGGGAAGAAACGGTGTCGGGGGAGCGCGGGATGCTGGAGCGCGAGCTTCTATCGGTCGGAACGATGAGTGCGCAGGTCGCCAACCATATCGGCAGCCGCATCGTCTCGGGCGAATTCCTTCCCGGCGCGGCGCTGCCGATCGAGAGCGAGCTCTGCGAATATTACGGCGTCAGCCGCACCACGGTCCGCGAGGCCGTGAAGAGCCTCGCCGGCAAGCGCCTGGTCGAAGTGTCGCCCAAGGTCGGGACACGGGTGCTGCCCTTCGCCGAGTGGAACCTGCTCGATCGCGACGTGCTCGCCTGGCGGCTGCAGACCCAGTTCGACGGCAAGATCGTCGAGGACATCTTCGAGATGCGCCTCTGCTTCGAGCCGCGCGCCTCGTTCCTGGCGGCACGCGACGGCACCGACGAGGATCTCGCCCAGATCGAGCATCATTTCCGCGAATTGGCAGCGGCTCAGCTCGAGGGGCTCCCCGTGAAGACGACGTCCGAGGCGGCGCTCGAATTCCACCTCGCCATTATCAACGCCTCCCATAACGGGCTGTTCGTAACCATCGGCAGCGCGGTGAAATCGGCGCTCCGCGTGTCCTCGGAAATGCTGCAGCGGCATGCGACGCGGCCGAGCGAGGACGTCGCGCTGCACGACGCCGTCTGCTCCGCGATCGTCGGACGCCGCCCGGCCGAGGCCGCCAAGGCGATGGAGCATCTCCTCGCCGCCTCGCGCGAGCGACTGCTGCCGCTCACCGTCGACGCCGCCTGAGGATCGCCTGCTTCAGGCGACCGTCGGCAGGCCCGCCCGCTTCCAGGCATTGATGCCGCCGGCGAGATGCCGGTTCGCGGGAACGCCGGCCGCCATCGCCGCTTCTGCAGCGCGCGCTGAACGCATGCCCGCCGCACACTGGAACACGATCGCCTTGCCCTCGGGATCGGGCAGGGCGGCGGGGTCGAAGCTCGAAAGCGGGAACGGCACCGCGCCCTCGATATGCTCGGCGTCATATTCGGCCGGCTCGCGCACATCGACGAGCAGGAAGCGGCCCTCGGCGAGGCCGGTCGCCACGTCCTGGGGCGTGAGATCTTCGAGAACGAGCCGGTTTGCCATCGTCGCATCTCCATGAAATCGGATGCCACGCAGCTAGGGATCGGCGGCGCGCCCGTCAATGCGGCCCGTCGACGTGGCGGCGCTTGACCGGCCTCGTCCATCGCGATACTTAATGATATGATTAAGTATCAAGAACAGCTCGATCTGACGTTTCAGGCCCTCGCCGACCGGACGCGCCGCGGCATGCTCGAGCGTCTCTGCCGCGGGCCGGCGACGGTCAGCGAGCTCGCCGAGCCTTTCGCGATCTCGCTCCCGGCCGTCGTGCAGCACCTCAAGGTGCTGGAAGCTTCGGGCCTCGTCCGATCGGAGAAGAATGGGCGCGTCCGCACCTGTCATGTCGAGCCGGAGCGGCTGAGCGCGGCCGAGGGCTGGATCAATGATCGCCGCAAGCTCTGGGAACACCGGCTAGACCGGCTCGGCGCGTTCCTGGCGGCGACCAAACCGGATGACGAAAGGGAGGGTGGACCATGACCGACATCGAAACCGGGGGCGATGCGCGCGACATCGTTTCGGGCCGCATCGTGAGCTGGCCCCGTGCCATGGTGTTCCAGGCCTTTGCCGAAGCGGAGCAAATCGCCGCCTGGTGGGGCCCGAAGGGCTTCACCAACACGTTCGAGTCGTTCGATTTTCGGCCCGGCGGCTCGTGGCGGTTCGTGATGCACGGGCCGGACGGCAAGGACTACCGCAACGAAAGCGTCTTCGGCGCGATCAGCGCGCCGTCCGAGATCACCATTGATCATGTCTCCGGACCGAAGTTCACCCTGACGGTGCGGCTCGACGACCTCCCCGGCCGGACGCGGATCTCCTGGCGGATGCGCTTTCCGACGGCTGCGGAGCGGGACCGCGTCGCGGTCTATGCCGTGCCGGCGAACGAGGAGAATCTCGATCGGCTCGAGGCCCTGCTGGCGGACCGCGCGCGGACGGCGGATACCGGCCATTCGGTCAAGCGCTCCGTGACCCATGCGACCTTCGTCATCGACCGTGATTACGATGCGAGCCCGGCGCGGGTCTTTGCTGCCTTCGCCGATCCGCAGCTGAAGGCGCTGTGGTTCGCCGGTCCGCCGGACTGGGGCCCGCAGCGAAGCAAGATGGATTTCCGTGTCGGCGGCTTCGAGATCAGCGAAGGCGGTCCAAAGGGCGGTCCCTCGCACCGTTTCCACGCGCTCTACCAGGACATCGTCCCGAACGAGCGCATCGTCTACAGCTACGACATGCATCTCGGCGCGGTCCGGATATCCGTCTCGCTGGCGACGATCGAGATCCGGCCGCAAGGCCCCGGCACGCGGCTGCGCTTCACCGAGCAGGGCGCCTTTCTCGATGGCTTCGACGATGCCGGCGGCCGCGAGCATGGCACACGGGAGCTTCTGAACCAGCTCGGCGCCTCGCTCGCCGCGCCGCTGCCGCAGTGATCAAACCCGTTACCCAAGGAAGCCATCATGGCTGAAACATCCGCTGCCGAACTTGTCCGCGCCTATTTCCGCGCCTTTGAAACTGCCGACCGTCCTACAATGGAGGCGCTGCTCGACGTCGCCTTCCGCTTCACCAGCCCGTTCGATGACCGGATCGACCGCGCCGCCTGGTTCGCGCGCTGCTGGCCGTTTGCCGGCAGCTTCCGCTTCCGGACGGACATGACGATCTTCTCGGCCGGCGCCGAGGCGGTCGTGCTTTACGAGACCGAGGGCAAGCCGGGCGGGACGTTCCGCAATGCCGAGCGCTTCCGCGTTGCGGATGGCCGGATCGTGGCGATCGAGGTCTATTTCGGCTTCCTGCCACAGCCGATCATCGATGCGGCGATGGCAGCGGGCTGACCACGCCCCCGGCCACTCATTCCCGACCGGCGACGATCCGCCCGGCCGGCGACTCTGGACTTGACCCGGCGCTGGCTGTATCGGAGAGCCGCTCAGGGAGGCTTGTGCCGCGGCTTCGACGGAGCGGCGCGCGGCTCCGGCCGTGTGCGGTCCGCCGCAGCCGGCGTGGAGACTTTGCATGGACCAGCCGCCGGCCGCCGCGAGCGCCGCCGTTCCCGAACTCACCATCGTCGTGCCGACCTTCAACGAGCGCGACAATGTCGCGGTCCTCGCCGCGCGGCTCGGTGCCGCGCTGGCTGGCCGCGACTGGGAGGCGATCTTCGTCGATGACGATTCCCCCGACGGCACGGCCGCCGCGGTGCGGGCGCTCGGCGCGAGCGACCCCCGCATCCGCTGCATCCGCCGCGTCGGACGGCGCGGCCTCGCCGGCGCCTGCATCGAAGGCATGCTGGCAGCGCAGGCACCCGTCGTCGCGGTGATCGATGCCGACCTGCAGCATGACGAGACGGTGCTGCCGGCCATGCTCGCCGCCGTCGAGGGCGGCGCCGACATCGTGGTGGCGACGCGCTATGCCGGCGGCGGCGAGGCGTCCTCGTTCAGCGCCCTGCGCGGGGCGATGAGCCGTGGCGCAACGCTGGCGACGCGGCTGCTGCTGAAGGTGCCGTCGAGCGATCCGATGAGCGGGTTCTTCATGCTGCGCCGGTCCGTGGTCGAGGCGGTGGCGCCCAAGCTCTCGACGCAGGGCTTCAAGATCCTGCTCGATATCCTCGCCAGCGTGCCGCCGGGGCTGAAAGTCGCCGAGGTGCCCTATGCCTTCGGCGTGCGGCAGAGCGGCGCCAGCAAGCTCGACAACCGCGTCATGATCGATTTCCTCGGCCTGCTGCTGTCGAAGGCGACCGGCGGCGCGATCTCGATGCGCTTCGTCTCCTTCGCCGCCGTTGGCGGGCTCGGCCTCATCGTCCATCTGGTCGCGCTCAAGCTCGGCCTCGTCGGCGGCGCCAGCTTCACCGCGGCGCAGACGATCGCCACGGTCGTCGCGATGACGTTCAACTTCTTCGTCAACAACGTGCTGACCTATCGCGACCGCCGCATCACCGGTTGGCGGCTGATCCCTGGCCTTCTCATTTTCTATGCCGTCTGCGGTCTCGGCGCCTTCGCCAATGTCGGCGTCGGCAGCTGGGTATTCCTGGAGACCTCGCGCTGGTGGGTGGCGGGTCTCGCCGGCTCGATCCTCGGCGCGATGTGGAACTATCTCTCCAGCACGGCGCTGGTCTGGAAGAGCCGGCCGTGAGCGCGGGCACGACCGAAAGCCCGGCAGCATCCGCCGTCCCGATGTCGATGCCGTCCTTCGAGCGCATGCCGCTGGTGCTCGTCCTTATCGCGGCGACCATCCTCGCGCGGCTCGTCATCGCCGCGCTGGTGCCGCTGGTGCCGGACGAGGCGTATTACGCGCTGTGGTCGACGCGGCTTGCCGCCGGCTATCTCGATCATCCGCCTGCCATCGCCTGGTTCATCCGCGGCGGCACCCTGCTCGTGGGCGATACGCCGTTCGGTGTCCGCCTGCTGCCGGTGCTCGCGGCCATCCCGGCGAGCCTCTTCATCTGGCGGGCTGCGGCGCTGCTCATCTCCGACCGACGGGCCGGACCGCTGGCGGCGCTCCTGTTCAACCTGACGCTGCTCGGCTTCTTCGGCCTCGCGGTCGCGACCCCGGATGCGCCGCTGATCCTGTTCGCGTCGGCGCTGCTCTACATCGCCGCGCGGCTCGTCGATCACGAAAGCCCGGCCCTGTGGCTCGCCGCCGGCGCGGTGACCGGGCTGGCGCTGCTGTCGAAATATTCCGCCGCGTTCCTCGCGGCCGGCTTCGGCCTTGCCGTCCTCGCGCTGCCGCAATGGCGGCGGCGGCTCCTCAGTCCGTGGCCCTATGCGGCGCTCGGCGTGGCGATCCTCGTCTTCCTTCCCAATCTCATCTGGAATGCCGCGCATGGCTGGGAGACCGTCCTGAAGCAGGGCGGGCGGACGACCGAGAACTGGCAGTTCCAGCCGCAATTCCTCGCCGAATTCTTCGGGGCGCAGATCGGCCTCGCGACGCCGCTGATCTTCCTGTTCGCGGTCGTCGGGCTGCTGCCGCGGGCACGGACGGCGTGGCGGCCGATGGGACAGCGGCTCCTCGTCGTGCTGATCCTGGTGCCGACGGCCTATTTCCTCTTCCACGCGCTCCGAAGCCGGGTCGAGGGCAACTGGACCGGCTTCCTCTATCCTGCGCTGGCGGTGACGGCCGCTGCCGCGCTGACCGCAATCCCGGCCGAGGGGCCGGGCCTCCTGGCGCGTCTCCGGCGGGCGACCGTCCCTGTGGCGCTCGGCTTCGTCGCCTTCGCCGCTGTCTATGCGACCCTCGTTCCCGTCACGGCGCTCGGCACCCGCGATCCGATCCTTCGCCTGACGCGCGGCTGGTCGGGCCTTGCCGCCGATATCGATGGCATCCGCCGCGCCGAGGGCGCCGGCTATGTGCTGACGATCGACTACCAGCTCAACGCCGAGCTCGCGCGGCTGCTGCCGGGCCTTCCGGTGGTGCAGCTCAACGAGCCCGAGCGCTACGCCTTCCTCGAACGGCCGGTCGAGCGGCTGGAAGGCAGGGGCCTCGTCGTGACGCGCGATCCTATGGACGAGGCGCTCACGGCGCTGTTCGGCAAGGCACGGCTGTTCGGAACGGTCCCGCGTCGGTTCCGCGGCGTCGAGATCGCCACCTATTACGTCTACGAAATTGATCGCCCCGCCGGCGAACCGCTGCCCCTGATCCGCGACTAGATCAAAATCGCTCAGAAACATGATTGACCACGATCACATCCTGTGGATTGATTGATCGTATCAGCGTGTTTCTTCGTCAGCTCAGAGGGCGCGGGCGGTCATGGCGCAAGGCGGCAGCATGAAGGTCGGCCGGATCGATGCGATCCGCAGCCACCTCTATGCGAATGGCCCTTCGACGATCCAGGCGATCGCCGATGCGGTCGGCGCCTCGCTCGCCACCATCCGGCGCGATCTGCAGATTCTCGAGGACGAGGGCGCGATCGACCGTGTCCATGGCGGAGCGCGCATCGCCGAAGGCTCCAGCGTCGAGGTCGCCTTCCAGGAGCGCGTCAATCATAACCTCGCCGCCAAGAGGGCTCTGGCCGGCGCCTGCTACGCGGCGCTGAAGCCGCATGGCAGCGCCTTTCTCGATGCCGGCACGACGGTGCTGCAGCTCGCGAAGCTGCTGCGCGTCAACCCGATCCCGCTGCGCGTCTTCACCAACGGTCTCGCGGTTGCGCAGGAACTCATCAATGTGCCGAAGCTGCAGGTGGTCATGCTCGGCGGTCAGCTCCGCAGCGAGAACGCGTCGCTGGTCGGGCCGCAGGCCGAGGCGATGCTGGAGGGGCTCTGGTTCGACCAGCTGTTCCTCGGCGCCAGCGCCATCGGCGAGGACGGCGCGATCTATTCGATCGATGCGGCGGAGGCCAGCCTCAATGCCCGCATGCTCAGGCGTTCGGCCGAGCGTTTCGTGGTCACGGATTCCTCGAAATTCGGGATGATGTCGACCTACAAGGTCGCGCCGCTCAGCGGGGCCGACACGGTGGTGACCGATAGCGGCCTGGCGCCCGCCTGGCGCAGCCGGCTCGGGGAGTTCGGCGTCCGTCCGCTGGTTGTCGATCCGGCCGGTGATGCGGCCGCCGAGGGGCAGGGCGAGGCGCCATGAGCCAGTCGCTCGTCCTCGGCATCGACGGCGGTGGCAGCAAGACGCTGGTCGCGCTGGCGCGGGCCGATGGCGAGATCGCCTCCTGGCAGGTCGGTGCCGGCATCAATCCGATGGACCAGCCCGGCTGGCGCGGTGAACTCGACGCGCTGCTGGCGCCCCTGGCGACGGGCGGCTGGTCGATCGGTGCGGTGGCGGCGGGCATGCCGGCCTATGGCGAGATCGCGGCGCTCTCGGCCGAGCAATCGGCCGCGGTTGGCGCACGTTTCGCGGCGGCGCGGCAGCGTGTCGTCAATGATGTCGAGGCCGCCCATTACGGCGCCTTTGCCGGCGGCGCCGGCGTGCTTCTCCTTGCCGGAACCGGTTCCATGGTCTGGGCGAGCGACGGCGAGGGCCGGGCGCTCCGCGTCGGCGGCTATGGCGAGGCGATCGGTGACGAGGGCAGCGCGCACTGGATCGGCCATGAGGCCGTGGCGCTGGCGAGCCGCGCGATCGACGGCCGCGCGGAGGCGCCGGAATTCCTGGCGGCATTCTTCGCGCATCTCGACCTCGACGCGGCGGCGCCGCAGGACGCGCTCATCGCCTGGCACGCGGGACTCCGTCACGCCCGATCGGAGATCGCCGCGATCGCGCGGCTGGTCGACCGCCTCGCCGAGGCTGGCGATGCGGCGGCGCTGGCGATCCTCGATGCCGCAGCGGCGCATCTCGCTGTTCATGTGGCCGCCGCGCGGCGCCGCATGGGCGCAGCCGACCTTCGCTGGAGCATCGCCGGCGGCGCCTTTGCCAGCCGCATCCTCCGCGAACGCACCGCGGCGCTGGTCGGCTCCGAGCCGCTGGCATCGCGTCTTCCCCCCATCGGCGGCGCGCTGCTGCGCGCTGCCCGCGACCTCGACTGGCCCGTGGATGAAGCATGGATCGGGCGGCTCGCCGCCTCGATCGACAAGAATGCGATCCGCGCGAGGAATGGCCGAAACGATACCTCACCAGGATGGGACACCGACCGATGAACAGACTGCTTCGAACGACTGTCGCCCTCGCGGCGCTGACCATTGCGCTGCCGGCACTCGCCGACGACGCCAAGCCGCTGGCCGGGCAGAGCATCACCGTGCTGCTGCCCTCCGGCCAGTCGCCGTCGATCGCTTCCGATTTCGAGAAGGAAACCGGCATCAAGGTCGACCTGCAGATGCTGGCCTGGGACGATATCCGGCCGAAGCTGATCACCGGCCTCATCGCCGGCACGCCGCCGGCTGATGTCACCGAGTTCGACTGGTCGTGGACGGGACAGTTCGCTGCCGCCGGCTGGTATGAGGACCTGACCCCGCTGATCGATGCGGAATCGGTCAAGGACATGCCGACCGCCTCGATCTTCACGGTCGACGGCAAGCTGCTCGGCGTTCCCTACGCGAACGACTTCCGCGTCCTCATCGCCAACAAGGATCATCTCGCCAAGGCCGGCATCACCAAGATGCCCGTGACGATCGACGAACTCGTCGCCGATGCGAAGCTGATCAAGTCGAAGGGCATCGTCGACTATCCGCTTGGCGCGCCGCTCTCGCCCTCCGAGGGCACGTCGACCCTCTGGTACCTGCTCACCTTCGCCCATGGCGGCGAACTGTTCGACAAGGACTGGAAGCCGCTGTTCACCAGCCCGGATTCCGGCGGCTACAAGGCGCTGCAGTTCTATGTCGACATGCTCAAGGAGGGCCTGATCGATCCGGCTTCGACCGGTCTCAAGGATTCCGACGTCCACCAGATGTTCATGGACGGCAAGGTCACCTTCGATCTCGGCGTCGGCCCCGGCTGGGTCGGTGCGTTCGAGGACAAGACCAAGTCCAAGATCGCCGGCAACACCAGGGTCGGGCTGGTGCCGACGGTCAGCGGCAAGACGGTGAGCTACGGCCTGCCTGAAGCGCTCGGCATTCCCGCCGCGTCCGAGCACAAGGAAGCTGCGCTCGCCTTCGTCAAGTGGATGACGAGCAAGGACGAGCAGATGAAGCTCGCCGACCAGCAGGGTCTGCTCGCCACCCGCACCTCGGCCTTTGAAGCGCTCAACAAAGAGGGCAAGATTCTCGATGGCGACGTCCTGATCGAGCAGGCACCGACCGTCGGGCCGCTGTTCAAGCAGGGCACGCCGACCTGGTATCCGCAGTTCTCGAGCGCGGTGTCGAACGCGATCAACCAGGCCGTCAAGGGTGAGATCACGGTTGCTCAAGCCGTGCAGTCGATCGCCGACGAAACCGTCAAGGCGCAGCAGCAGTGAGCCTTGGCGCCGTCGTTCCGGCGCGACGCAAGGGTGACAAGGGCATCGACGGTTCCGCCGATGCCCGGCTCGGCCTGATGCTCGCGGCCCCCATCGTCATCGCCATGCTGTCGCTGGTGCTGTTTCCCGTGGCGTCGACGCTGTGGGACAGCCTGCACCGGGTCAATCCGATGATGGCGGGAACGCCGTTCATCGGGCTGCAGCACTATCGCGATCTCCTCGTCGACCCGATCGTCAACGAGGCCTGGCGCAACACGGTCGTCTATGTCGTGATCTGCGTCGCATTGGAGACGGCGGGCGGCATCGGGGCGGCGCTGCTCATCAACCAGGCCGGCCGCTGGCGGCGCTATGTGCTGGCTGTGGTCGTCCTGCCCTGGGCGCTGCCGGGTGTGGTCAATGCGGTGGTCTGGGGCTGGATCTACAATCCGGCCTTCGGCCTCCTCAACGGCCTCCTGGTGGCGGCCGGGCTCGATTTCGAGAAGTTCGTCTGGTTCAACGATCGCACCACGGCGCTGTTCGCGGTGTCGCTCGTGCATGTCTGGCGCATGCTGCCGCTCACCGCCGTGATCGTGCTGGCGGCGCTGCAGAGCATCCCCTCCGATCTCTATGAGGCGGCGCGGATCGATGGCGCCTCGCGGCGGAAGATGTTCTTCCACATCACGCTGCCGCTGATCCGCGGCGGCGTCGCCATCGCCATGACGCAGTCGACGGTCGCCGCGTTCAACTTCTTCGACGAAGCCTGGATCTTGACCGGCTCGGCGCGGGGCACGCGGCCGATCCTGGTGCAGGTCTATCTCGAGGCGTTCCAGAACCTGCATTTCTCCTATGGCATGGCGCTCAGCGTCCTCGTCATGATCGCCTCGCTCGCCGTTTCGCTGGTCTATGTCCTGCGCGTGCAGCGCGTCACGAGGATCGACTGATGGAGACCCGCCTTCCCCATCGAATCCTGGTCGGCATCGGGCTGACGCTGCTGATCCTCTGGTCGATCGGCCCGATCTACTGGGCGATCGCCACCAGCTTCACGCCGACGCCCGACCTCATGTCGCAGCCGATCCATTTCTTCCCGGAGCACCTGACGCTTTATCACTACGAGCGGCTCGCCGGCTTCGGTTACATCGCCTCGAACGACGTCACCGTCGCGGCGCAGTTTCGCAACGCGCTGGTGAATTCGGTCATCACGGCGCTCGCCGCGACGATCATCTCGATCTTCCTCGCCAGCCTCGGCGGCTATGCCTTCGCCCGGCTCGAATTTCCCGGGCGGCAGGTGATCTTCTTCATCGTCATCGCGACGATCGCCATCCCCGGTTACACGGTGCTGATTCCGCTCTACCGGCTGATGGTGAGCCTGAAGCTGCTCGACACCTATGTCGGGGTGACGCTGATCTATCTCTCGGCCTTTCTGCCGCTGGCGCTGTGGCTGATGCGCAGCGTGTTCCAGCAATTGCCGCTCTCGATCGAGGAAGCGGCGCGGATCGATGGCGCGGGCCGTCTGACCATCCTGTTCAGGATCGTCATGCCGCTCGCCGCTCCCGGACTCGTCGCCGCGTCGATCATCACCTTTCTCGGCGCCTGGGGCCAATACATGGTGCCGCTCATTTTCTCGCCGACCAAGACCAAGCCGCTCACGGTGCTGATACCGGAGTTCTCGACCAAGAATTTCGTCGACTACGGCCTGATCAATGCTGCCGGAACGATTGCGATGATCGTACCGATCCTCATCGTCATCTTCCTCAATCGCTATCTGGTCAGCGGGCTCACCGCCGGCTCGGTGAAATAGCGGCGACCCGCAACAAGACGACAACGACAAGAGACCATCATGGGCATCACCGAACAGACCATTGTCGAGCAGTTTCCGTTCTGGCGTGCCGCGCTCGAGCCGCGCCAGCCGCTGCCCGCGGCGCCGGTCACCGTGTTCGTCGGTTGCGGCACCTCCTACAACCTGTCGCTGGCGCTCGCCGCGAGCGCCAATGCCGCCGGCCGTCCGGCGATCGCCGTTCCCGGGCGCGAATGGGTCGACCGTCCGCAGAGCTACTGGCCGGAGTGGCAGAAGGCTCATGTCGTCGCGCTGTCGAGAAGCGGCGAGACGACCGAGACCATCGCCGCCGCCCGGGCCAGCCGCGCCGCCGGCGCCCGCGTCACCGGCATCACCTGCGCGGCCGGCAGCGGCCTCGCGGCTGAATGCGACCGCATCGTCTTCGCCGAAACGCATCCGGCCGAGGGTATCGTGATGACCGCCTCGGCGAGCCTCATGCTGCTGATGGGGCTGCAGCTGATCGGCATTCCGGTCGACGCTGCTGTCGTCGATGCGGCCGAGGCGGCGCTGGCCGCGACCGACGCCGCGGCGGCGGAGCTGATCGCCGGCCGCTCGCATTTCGTCTATCTCGGCGGCGGTCCGCTTTATGGCATCGCGCTCGAGGGCGCGCTGAAGCTGCTCGAGATGAGCCAGACCTTCGCGCAGGCCTTTCATCCGCTCGAATATCGCCACGGGCCGATCAGCCTGCTCGACGAGCGCACGGTCGGTGTCATGCTCTATGGCGACGCGCGGCCGGACGACGAGGCGCTGCTCGTCGGCGAAATGCAGGAGAAGGGCGCCCGCGTCATCGGCTTCGGCGGACCGGGCGAGGTCTCGGTGCCGCTCGCCGTGGCGCCGGCGCTGGCCGGACTCGCGGTCTTGCCGGCGCTGCAGCTGATCGGCGAGCGGGTCGCGCAGGCGAATGGCCTCGACACGGTCCAGCCGCGACACCTCACCAAGGTGGTGATGCTCGCTTCGGCCTGAGGCGGCAACCAGCAATAGCGGCCTCGCGAATGGGTAACCGGCGGCGCTGTCGCCGGTGGCCATCTTCGGCTATGGACGGGGCGGCGCGTCGTCGCGGCGATTCGGTTTCCGGATCCGCGGCCCTTGGAGCCGATCCCATGTCCGTTCCGCCTATGATCATGATCGAGGGTCTGTCGAAGACCTATGCCACCGGCTTCTCGGCGCTGAAGAATGTCTCGCTGGAAATCCGTCGTGGCGAGATCTTCGCCCTGCTCGGACCGAACGGTGCCGGCAAGACGACGCTGATCAGCATCGTCTGCGGCCTCGCCAGCGCCAGCGCCGGCCGCGTCTCGATCGGCGGCCACGACATCGTGCGCGATTATCGCGCCGCGCGCAGCCTGGTCGGCCTCGTGCCGCAGGAACTCACCACCGACGCCTTCGAGACCGTGTTCGCCACCACGAGCTTCTCGCGCGGCCTGTTCGGCAAGGCGCCCAATCCCGCCCATATCGAGAAGGTGCTGAAGGCGCTCTCGCTCTGGGACAAGAAGGACAGCCGGATCATGACGCTCTCGGGCGGCATGAAGCGGCGCGTGCTGATCGCCAAGGCGCTGGCGCATGAGCCGGAGGTGCTGTTCCTCGACGAACCGACCGCCGGCGTCGATGTCGAGCTTCGGCACGACATGTGGCGCGTCGTGCGCGGCCTCGCCGATTCCGGCGTCACCATCATCCTGACGACGCATTATCTCGAGGAGGCCGAGGAGATGGCCGACCGGATCGGCGTCATCAATCGCGGCGAACTGATCCTGGTGCAGGACAAGCGCGCCCTGATGGAGCGCCTTGGCCGCAAGCAGCTGACGATCGAGCTCGGCGCGCCGCTCGCCGCCGTGCCCGAACTGCTGGCCGGCTATGGCCTCGTCCTCGGCAAGGACGGGACCGAGCTCGTCTATACCTATGACAGCGAGGTCGCCGGCAATGCCATCGCCGCCCTTCTCGGCGACATCGCCGCGGCCGGGATCGCCCTGAAGGACCTCCGCACCGAGGAATCCTCGCTCGAGGACATCTTCGTCAGCCTGGTGAAGGGAACGCCATGAACATCCATGCGATCCGTGCCATCTATGGCTTCGAGATGGCGCGCACCCGGCGGACGCTCCTGCAGAGCATCATCTCGCCGGTGCTGTCGACCTCGCTTTATTTCGTCGTCTTCGGATCGGCGATCGGCCCGCATATGAACGAGATCGCCGGGGTCAGCTACGGCGCCTTCCTGGTGCCGGGGCTGATCATGCTCGGCCTCCTGACGCAGTCGATCTCGAACGCCTCGTTCGGCATCTATTTCCCGCGCTTCGTCGGCACGATCTACGAACTGCTGTCGGCGCCGGTCTCGCCGATGGAAACGGTGATCGCCTATGTCGGCGCCGCCGCGACCAAGTCGACCATGCTGGCGCTCATCACGCTGGCGACAGCCGCGCTCTTCGTCGACCTTCGGATCGACCATCCGTTCTGGATGATCGCCTTCCTGCTGCTCACCGCGATCACCTTCTCGCTGCTCGGCTTCATCATCGGCATCTGGGCCGACAATTTCGAGAAGCTGCAACTGGTGCCGCTCTTGATCGTCACGCCACTGACCTTTCTCGGCGGCAGCTTCTATTCGATCGACATGCTGCCGCCGTTCTGGCGCACGGTCACGCTGTTCAACCCGGTGGTCTATCTCGTGAGCGGTTTCCGCTGGAGTTTCTACGGCCAATCCGACGTTTCGGTCGGCATCAGCCTCGGCATGACGCTCGTGTTCATGCTGGTCTGTCTCGCCATCGTCGCCTGGATCTTCAAGACGGGCTACCGGCTGAAGCGCTGATCGGCGCTTGAACCGCCCGGCCCCAGCCGTGCTAGCCTGAACGGCAGGGTGCCAGCAGAGGCCCCGCCGGGAGAATAACGATCGCCGCCTATCGCTTCATCCACGCTGCCGACATCCATCTCGATTCGCCGCTGCGCTCGCTGGCGCTGCGCGATCCCGAGCTTGCGGACCTGATCGGCAACGCGACGCGGCAGGCTTTTATCGGGATCGTCGATCTCGCGCTCGCCGAACGCGTCGATGCGCTCGTGATCGCCGGCGATCTCTATGACGGCGAGCAGACCTCGATGAAGACGGCGCGGTTCCTCGCCGATCAGCTGCAGCGGCTGGACATGGCGGGCATCCGCGTCTTCGTCATCCGCGGCAACCACGATGCGCTGTCGAAGATTACCCAGGAATTGGTGCTGCCGCCGGGCGTCAAGCTCTATCGCGGCCGCGGCGAGGCGGTCGCGATAGAGCGGGCGCGGGGCGAAGTGCCGATCGTTGTTCATGGGCTGAGCTTCGCCAAGCCGCAGGCGCCGGACAGCCTTCTGCCTGGCTACAAGCCGCCGGTCGCCGACGCCGTCAATATCGGGCTGCTGCATACGAGCCTCGCCGGCGCGCCGGGCCACGATGTCTATGCGCCGAGCAGCCTCGCCGACCTCCATGGTCATGGCTTCGACTATTGGGCGCTCGGCCATGTTCATCAGCGCGCGGCCCATGCCGCTTCGGCACGCGCCGGGGGTCCGATGGTGGTCATGGCCGGCATGCCGCAGGGCCGCGACATCAACGAAGCCGGTCCGAAGTCGGTTAGCCTGGTGACAGTCGGCGACGACCGCTCGATCACGGTCGAGGAGCGCCCGACCAGCATCGCCGAGTTCCGCCGCGTCGCTGTCGACGGCAGCGGCCTTTCGGACTGGTCCGATCTCGTCGCCGCGATCGCCCGGGCGCTGGCAGTGGCTCGCACCGAAACCCGCTCGCCGCATCTCGTTGCGCGGGTCGAGATTTCAGGCGCGACGCCGCTCGCCTGGCGGATGCGGCGCGATGCGGACCTGCTCAAGGCCGAGGCCGACCGCGCGGCGTCGCGGCTCGGCGATGCGCATGTCGAGAAGCTGGTGCTCGGCGTCGACAATCCCGTCGTCTCCAGCGACGACGCCGATCCGCTGGTCGAGCTGGCACGGTTCGTTGGCGGCGATGTGCTCGGCCAGCCTGCCTTTCGCGCCGGTCTCGGAGACTGGGCGGCGCAGATGAGCGGTCAGCTGCCGGTCGAACTGCGCGATCTCTTCGGCGCGGATCAGGCGAGCGTCGACGACATGCTGGCGCGCCTCGCCGCCGAGGGCGCCGAGGAGGTGCTGGCCCGCCTCGAAGCCGATGCGGCGGGGAGCACCGACTGATGCGGCTGCAGCAGCTCGGCCTCGTGCGCTATGGCCGCTTCACCGGACGCGTGCTCGATTTCGGCGCGAAGCCGGCTGCGGGTCCCGATCTCCATCTGGTCTATGGCCCCAACGAGGCCGGCAAGTCGACGACGCTCGCCGCCTGGCTCGATCTGCTCTACGGCATCGGGACACAGAGCCCTTATGGCTTCCTGCACCCCTATGCCACCATGCGGATCGAGGCAACGCTCGAACTCGAGGGCCAGTCACGCGCCTTTGCCCGCATCAAGCGGCCACAGAACAGCCTGCTCGATTCCACCGGCCAACCACTTCCCGACGCGGCGATCCTCGCCGAACTCGGCGGCATCGGCCGCGATGGCTATCGCACCATGTTCTCGCTCGACGACGACACGCTGGAAGTCGGCGGCGAGAGCATCCTGGCGAGCCGCGGCGATCTCGGCCAGTTGCTGTTCTCGGCCAGCGCCGGCCTCGCCGCTCTGGGGCAGCGGCTCGACAAGGTGCGGCAGGAGGCGGACAGCTTCTACAAGCCCTCCGGCCGCAAGACCGGCCTCGCGGAACTCAAGGCGCGCCTCGCCGCGTTGAAGGAAGAGCGGGAGACGATCGACACGCTCGCCTCGACGCATGCGCGACTGGTCGAGGCCGAAAGGAGCGCCCGCGAGGCCTATGGCGCCGCGACCGGCGAGCGCGGCGGCGTGCAGGCGCGGCTCGATGCCGTCGCGCGTCAGATCGGGGCGCTGCCGCGCCACGCCGCGCTGAAGGCGGCACGCGAGCGGCTGGCGCAGCTCGCCGTTCTGCCGGAGCCGCCTGTCGACTGGGCCGCCGTGCTGCCCGGCCTCCAGCGGCGCGAAGTGGAGCTGGCGACCCGCCGCGTGGTCCTGCAGCAGGAATCGGCGCAGCTGCAGCATGCTCTCGCCGATCTCGTCGACGACCCGGCCGCCCTTGCCGAGGCCGAGCGCCTGGAGGCCCTGTCCGAGGCGGCGGCTCGACACCTGACCGCCGACCGCGACCTGCCGGTTCGCCAGCTGGAGCTCAGCGAGGCGGAGAGGACGATCGCGGAATTGCTCAGACAGCTCGGCCAGCCGGCCGATGCTGAGCCGCGCACGCTGCTCGTCGCGGCGCCCGTGGCGGCCCGGCTGATGGAGCTCGCCGAGACGCATTCCGGCATCGCGGCGACGAAAGAGACGGCCGAGGCCGAGCTGTCGGCGGCCCGGCAGGCGCTGGCCGAGGCCGAGGCGGCGCTTGCGGGCGGCGCGGCCATGCCCCCGGCACCGGCCGAGGGCGTCGCCCTTCTTGCGGCGACGGTGAAGAGCCTGCGGACCGAGGACGTCGAGGGCCGGTTGCAGCGGGCGCTGCGCGACGGCGCGGCGACCGGTTCGGCGCTCGGCGCGGCCCTGGCGGCCCTGGCGCCGTGGACGGGTGATGCGGACGCGCTCGCGTCGCTGATCGTGCCGGAGGTCGACGATGTCGCCGAATGGAAGGCGGCCGCCGAAGCGATGGCCGGCGAGGTCGCTCTGAAGCGCAGCGATTTGGATCGCCTCACCACCGAAGTCAGCCGACAGGAAGCCGAGATGGCGGCACTGGACGGGCTGACGGGTCCGGGCACCGAGCCGGAGGCCGCGGCGGCGCGGCTTGCCCGCGAGGCCGCCTGGGCGCTCCATCGGGGCCGGCTCGATCACGACAGCGCAGCAGCCTTCGAGGCTGCGATGCGCCGCGACGATGCCGCTGCGACGGCGCGGCTCGCCCATCTCGCCGAGGCCACCCGCCGCGCCGCCATCGCACAGACGCTCGCGATCCTCCGCGCCGAGCGCGACCGTGCGATGGTGCTCCTCACTGAGGCCCGGGCACGCCAGGCCGACGAGCGCGACCGGATCACGGCGATGATCGACACCGTCGTGCCAGGACTGATGGCGACGACCGGGCTCGGCGGTTATGCGATCTGGCTGCGCCGGCGCGAGCAGGCTTTGGCCCTGTCGGCAACCGCGCGGATGGCGGAGACGGAAGCCGCGGACGCCGCAAGAGCTGTCGGCGCGGCCCGCGGCCGCCTGGTGGCTGCCATGGAGGCCGCAGGGCTCGCGCCGGACAGCCATGACGGTCTCGAAGCGTTGCGGCTGCTCGCCGAACGCGTCGTCGAGGAGGCCGGCGCGGCCCGCGGCCTCGCCGAAGCCCTGGCCGGCCGGCGGCGCGACGCCGCCAGGCGAGACGAGGCGCTGGCCGAGGCGGCGGCGCGCGCCATGGCCTGGCGCGAGGCGTGGCAGGTGGCGCTCGCAGGCAGTTGGCTCGCCGCCATCGATCCGCCGGTCGGAGCGATGCGCCTGATTCTGACCGCGCTCCAATCGCTTGCGGCGGAACTCGCGCGTGCGGCAAGCCTTGCCGATCGCATCGCCAAGATGGAGCACGACCGGAAGGCCTATCGCGCCGGCCTCGACGAGCTGGCGAGGCGCCTCGACCTCGATGAGCACGCGGATACAGCCAGCCTCGCCGCGCGCATCCACAAGCGGATTTCAGCCGCGCGCACCGCCGATGCGGACCGACGGGCCTTCTCCGAGCGGCTCGCCGCCAATGCGGATGCCGACGCCACGCTTGCGGCCGAGGAAGCGATATTTCGCCGGCAAAGCGATGCGATGACGGCGCATTTCGGCGTCGAGACTCTGGCAGACGTCACGGTCTCGCTGCAGGGGGTCGCCGAGCGCGCGGCGCTTGCTGCCGAGGCCGATGCGGCGGAGCGCGAGATCGTCGCGGCCCTCGGCGGGGTGTCGATTGCGGAAGCGGAGAGCCTGCTCGCCGCCACCGACCGCGACGCGCTGACGGCCGAGCGGGGCGAGCTGCAGCGGCGGCTCGCCGATCTCGACGCGCGCTGCGAGCAGCTCTTCGCGGCACTGAGCGTCGCGGTCGACGGTCTCAAAGCCATCGGCGGCGACGGCAGGGTCGCGGCGATCGAACTCCGTCGCCGCACCGTGCTGGCCGAGATCGAGGATAGGGCCGTGCGGACGCTGCGCCTTCATGCCGGCATCGGCGCCGCCGAGGCGGCGCTCCGGCTCTATCGCGAACGCCATCGCAGCCAGATGATGGCGCGTGCCTCCGAAGCCTTCCGCATCATCAGCCGGGGTGCCTATGCGGGGCTGACCTCCGAGGCCGACAAGGATGGCGAAAGGCTGATCGCGCTCGTCGCCGGCGGCGGATCGAAGGCGGCCGCCGAACTCTCCAAGGGCACGCGCTTCCAGCTTTATCTTGCGCTCCGTGTCGCCGGCTATCATGAATTCGCCGCCTCGCGCCGCGCCGTGCCCTTCATCGCCGACGACATCATGGAGAGCTTCGACGACTTCCGCGCCGAGGAAGCGTTTCGCCTTTTCGGCGGCATGGCCGAAGTCGGGCAGGTGATCTACCTGACGCACCACCAGCACCTGATCCCGATCGCCGAGGCGGCCTGTCCGGGCGTCCGCGTGCACCGGCTCGCCGTGGATTGATCGCCGCGCTGTTTCCTTCGCCGCCGGTGCATGCTACAAACGTTCGTCTTTCGTTCTTTTTTAGGTGATCGCATGGGACGTCGCGCCGGTAGCGCCGACCTGCCGCTTCATGGCGGCCGGGTGCCAGCCTGGCTCGGCCAGCGGATGACGCGACTCGGCGCTGTGATCACTGAAGCGATCGTGCACCACTATGGGCGCGAGGAATTCCTGCGCCGGATGGCGCATCCGTTCTGGTTCCAGTCCTTCGGCGCCGTGATGGGCATGGACTGGCACTCGTCCGGCATCACCACGAGCGTCATCGGCGCGCTGAAGCGCGGCCTCGCCCCCCTCTCCGGCGAACTCGGCCTCACGGTCTGCGGCGGCCGCGGCGCGCAGTCGCGCCGGACGCCGGGCGAACTGATCCTCGCCGGCAACCGCGCCGGCTTCGACGGCGCGGCGCTGGCCGCGGCGAGCCGCCTCGTCGCCAAGGTCGACAGCGCCGCCGTGCAGGACGGGTTCGATCTCTATCTGCACGGGTTCATCGTCGCCGATGACGGCCAGTGGGTCGTCGTGCAGCAGGGCATGAATGGCGGCTCGAAGGTCGCCCGGCGCTATCACTGGCTGTCCGAGGGGCTGACGAGCTTCGTCGATGCGCCGCACGCCGCCATCGACGGCCGCGGCGCCGGCGAGATCGTCAATTTGACCGACCGGCGCGCCCGCGCCTCGCGCGAGGGCCAGATCGACCTCCTGCGCGATCTCGGGCCTGATGGCATCGTGCGCGAGGCTGCCGCGCTGGCGGGCCTGCCGTCCGTGCCGCCGCCGCCCGAGGCGCCGCTGCTGCCGCATCTCGTGATGCCGGAGCATCACGATGTCAGGCCGAAGGATGTCATCATGCGCCGCCTGCATGGGGCGCTGGCGGCGGCGGCCGAGCGCGGGCCTGAAGATTTCGAGGATCTGCTCGCCGTGCCGGGGGTCGGCGCCCGCACGGTGCGCGCGCTCGCGCTGGTCGCAGAGGTGGTGCATGGCGCGCCCTGCCGCTTCGCCGATCCGGCGCGGTTCTCGCTCGCCCATGGCGGCAAGGATCGCCATCCCTATCCAGTGCCGCTCAAGGTCTATGACGAGACCATCGGCGTTCTCAAATCGGCGATGACGAAGGCGAAGCTCGGCAATGACGACCGGCTCGAGGCGATCCGCCGGCTGGACGAGGCGACGCGGCGGTTGGAGCGCGACGCGCGCGGGCCCGGTTTCGAAGCCTTCGTCGCCGAAGAGCGTGCCCGCTCGCATGGATATGGCGGCATGAGCGTTTTCGGGCCGGAGCCGCCGCCTGATGAGGCCGATCTCTTCGGCACGGCCGAGCGGCGCGGCTGAGCGATGGGAGCGGACGATCCCTTCGGTCTCGAACGCTTCGTCGCGGCGCAGGCGGGCGTGATCGACACCGCGCTGGCGGAACTTGCGGGCGGGCGCAAGCGGAGCCATTGGATGTGGTTCGTCTTTCCGCAGCTCGGCGCGCTCGGCCGCTCCGAGACGGCGCGCTTCTATGGCATCGGCTCACTCGACGAGGCGCGCGCCTACCTCGCCCATCCCGTGCTCGGCCCACGCCTTCGCGATTCGGTCGCCGTCGTGCTGGAAGCCCCGGCGCCCTCGTTGCACGCGCTGTTCGGGTCGCCCGACGATTGGAAGTTCCGCTCGTCGATGACGCTGTTCGCAGTTGCGGATGGTGGGGCCGACAGCGCCTTCCGCGCCGCGCTCCGACGCTGGTGCGACGGCGTCGCCTGTGCGCCGACCCTCGAGCATCTCGACGCGGAGCTTCCCGGCGCGTGAGGCTCAGGCCGGCTCGCCGACGCCGCGCCAGCTCTTGCCGCGGAAGAACACCAGCGGCTCGCCCTCGGCGGCATGGACGGCCAGCACGCGGCCGATGACGATCGCAATCGCGCCGTGTTCGACGACCTGTTCGACGGCGCAGTCGAAGGCGCCGAGCGCCGACTTGAGGATCGGCGCACCGCTGGCGAGCGTGATCCATTCACGGCCCGCGAAACGGTCGGCCCCCGAGAGGCCACCCCGGCCGCCGAAGATGTCGGCGAGCGGCGCGTCGTCGGCGGGGAGAAAATTGATCGCGAAATGGCGCCGCGCCAGGATACCCGCCAGCGCGTGGGTCTTGCGATCGATCGAGACCAGCATCGTCGGCGGATCGGCGCTGACATGGGCGGCGGAGAGGCCGAGAAAGCCGGTCGGGCCGTCATCGCTGTCGGCGGTGACGATGGTCATGCCGACGGCGCGCTGGCCGAGAATGCGCCAGAATGTCTTGCCGTCGATGCCGCCGGAAGGAGAGGCGTCAGTCATCAGGGTCTCCGTGCTTGGTCAGGCGAGGCGGTCGGCGGCGGCCAGGTCCGTGCCCTCGCAGCGGCATTTGACCCGCTTTGGCGCGTCTCGCGCAAGCCGGAACGGACGATAGGCGCCAAAAAGCAAAAGGCGCCCCGAAGGACGCCTGTTTACTGCCGTTTCCTTGCGGAAATTTTGGAGCGGGCGAAGGGATTCGAACCCTCGACCCTAACCTTGGCAAGGTTATGCTCTACCCCTGAGCTACACCCGCTTCCGTGCCCGACGCTGCCGGACGGCGCACCTTATGGCGCATGGTCCGGGGGATTGCAACAGTCAATTTGCCGGCGATCCACAGGCCCCATTGGTTGGCCGCCTCCAACCGGCTAGAACGGCGGCCGCAAGCCGTTTTCGGACGATCAGGCGCGGAGGACAGGCTGTGAAGACAACGCGGGACGAGCTTTTCGGCTTGCTGGAGAGCCTCGGAATCAGGTCCGAGACGGCGGAGCATCCACCGCTATTCACCGTCGCCGACGGCAAGGCGCTGCGCCAGGCGATGCCCGGGCTGCACAGCAAGAACCTGTTTCTCAAGGACAAGAAGGGGCGGCTCTTTCTCGTCGTCGCGGTCGAGGACAGTGTCGTGGACTTGAAGAGCCTGCATGCGGTGATCGGCGCCTCGGGCCGGCTCTCGTTCGGTTCGGCCGAGTTGTTGCTGGAGGTTCTCGGCGTGACGCCGGGGTCGGTGACGCCCTTCGCGCTCGTCAACGATGCTCCGCCGCAGGTGACGCTCGTGCTCGACCAGCGCTTCCTGGCGAGCGACGAGGCGAATTTCCATCCGCTGGTCAATACCGCGACGACGCGGATCTCCGTCGCCGATCTCCTCGTCTTTGCGAGGGCGACCGGCCATGAACCGCTGGTCGTTCCCTTCGTCGCGGCGTTGGCGGCCGCGGATTTGTAAAACGGCCGGCAAAGCTCCATCTTCTTCCCCTGAAACGCGCCGGCATGCCGGCAGCCCCAGCATCGAGGCGATCAGCTCATGACCCAACCCAGCTACAGTTTCGGCTCCTCCTATCAGGCGACGCCTCAGGCGGCGGGCGGCGACCTCATTCGCGAGACGACGACGCAGGCCTTCGCCAAGGACGTCATCGAGGAATCGCGCCGCCAGCCGGTGCTGGTCGATTTCTGGGCGCCCTGGTGCGGTCCCTGCAAGCAGCTGACGCCGGTGCTCGAAAAGGTGGTCACAGCCGCCAAGGGCGGCGTCAAGCTGGTCAAGATGAACATCGACGACCATCCGCAGGTCGCCGGCCAGCTCGGGATCCAGTCGATTCCGGCGGTCATCGCCTTCGTCGACGGCCGGCCGGTCGACGGCTTCATGGGCGCAGTGCCGGAAAGCCAGATCAAGGCCTTCATCGACAAGCTCGGTGGCCCCGGTGGCCCGTCCGAGATCGACGCGGCGCTGGAGGAAGCCGAGGCGTTGATAGGCGAGGGCGCGCTCGCCGAAGCGGCGCAGCTCTTTGCCGCCGTGCTGGGGGCTGAGCCTGAAAATCTCGTCGCGCTGGCCGGGCTCGCCCGCTGCCATCTCGCGCTCGGCCAGACGGAGGAGGCCAAGGCGCTCGTCGACAGTGTGCCGGAGGCGAAGGCGGCCGATCCGTCGATTTCGGCGCTGCGCGCCCAGATCGCGCTGATCGAACAGACGGCGGCGCTCGGCGAGGAGGGCGAACTGCGCGCCCGCATCGGCGAGAATCCGAAGGACTTCCAGGCGCTGTTCGATCTCGCGCTGCTGCGGAATGCCAAGGGTGATCGCGAGGAAGCGAGCGACCTGCTCCTTGAAATCGTCCGGGCCAACCGCAATTGGGAGGATGAGAAGGCACGCAAGCAGCTGGTCCAGCTGTTCGAGGCCTGGGGGATGACCGACGAGGCCACATTGTCCGGCCGCCGTCGTCTCTCCTCGATCCTGTTCTCTTAAGGCAAGGCGCATGCAGGCCGGTAAAGTCCACTACGAAGGTCCGGGCGACATCCCCGACAGCGTTCCGGTGTTTCCGCTCACCGGGGCGCTGTTGCTGCCGCGCGGGCAGATGCCGCTCAACATCTTCGAGCCGCGCTATCTCGCGATGGTCGACGAGGCGATGGCCGGCAACCGGCTGATCGGCATGATCCAGCCGGCCGGACCCGGTGGCGAGGCTGGCGAGCCGGCCCTGTCGGCCATCGGCTGCGTCGGCCGCATCACCTCCTATGCCGAGACCGACGACGGCCGCTACATGATCTGCCTGACGGGCATCGCGCGATTCAAGGTCGTGGCCGAGCTGCCGGGGCGTGCGGGCTTTCGCATCTGCCGCATCGCCACCGAAGCGTTCCGGTCCGATTTTGCCGAGAATGCGGGCGCCGAGGCGGTCGACCGGACGCGCCTGCTCGATGTGTTTCGTGCCTATCTCGAGGCCAACCGCCTCGAGGCCGACTGGGACAATATCGGCCGCACGTCGAACGAGACCCTCGTCAACGCGCTGTCGATGATGAGCCCCTATGGCCCGGCCGAAAAACAGGCGCTCCTCGAGGCCGAGGATCTCCGCGCCCGTGCGGAGACGCTGATCGCGCTCACCGAGATGTCGCTGGCGCGCGGCGGCGACGCCGGCCCATCGCCGCTGTTGCAGTAGCGACGATCATGGCCGCGCTCGACCGACCTGCCGCCCGTATCGACGTGAAGCTGCTGGAAATTCTCGTCTGCCCGGTCAGCAAGACCGCGCTTTCCTATGACGAGGAACGGCAGGAGCTCGTGAGCCGCGCCGCGCGACTCGCTTATCCAATCCGCGACGGCATCCCGATCATGCTGCCGGACGAGGCGCGGCCGCTCGAGGACGATTGAGACCTAGAGTGCTTCGCCGCGCAGGAGCCGCGGTCCGGTCGCTCCGGCGTCGGCAGCGACGCCGATGAAGCGGCGCTTCAGGCCTGGCAGGCGATCGACGAGGCCGAGGCCTACGTCGCGGGCGATGCGCAGCGCCGGATTGTCGTTCGAGAACAGCCGGTTGAGCCCGTCCGTCACCATGCCCATCTGGACCGTGTCGAAGCGGCGCCAGCGCTCGTAGCGCGCAAGCACTGCCGACGAACCCGGATCGAGGCCGAGCCGCGCCGCGTCGACGACGCTTTCGGCAAGGGCGGCCGCATCCTTGAAGCCGAGATTGAGGCCCTGGCCGGCAACCGGATGGATGGCGTGCGCCGCATCGCCGCACAGCGCGAAGCGATCGGCGACGAAACGCCGGGCGATCATCAGGCCGAGCGGATAGGCGCGGGGTTTCCCCTCGACCGTGAGCGTGCCGAGATGGTGGCCGAAACGGCGCTCGAGTTCGATCGCGAAGGTGAAGGGGTCCGCGGCGACGAGCCGATCGGCGGCCTCGGTCGTCTCGGTCCAGACCAGAGAGGAACGGTTGCCGGTGAGCGGCAGGATGGCGAAAGGTCCGGCCGGCAGGAAATGTTCTTCGGCCCGGCCTTGATGCGGACGCTCATGCGCCACGGTGACGACGATGCCGGACTGGCCATAGCCCCAGCCGACGGTCCTGATGCCGGCGAGGGCCCGCAGACGCGACTTCGCGCCGTCGGCTGCGACGAGAAGGCGGGCACGACGCGCTTCGCCATCCGAGAGCGTGACCTCGGCGAGGCCCGGGCCGATGATGAAGTCGTCGACGCCACGGCCGGAGAGACGTTCCACACCGGCGGCATCGGCTGCCTCGGAGAGTGCGCCGACCAGCGCGCCGTTCGGCACCATATGGGCGAAGGGCGCCGTGCTGCCCTCGGCGCGGGCGAAGGTGAGGAAGACCGGCCGCACCGGGTCGCGGGTGCGGCTGTCGGTCACGGTCATCTCCTCAACCGGCTGGGCGAGCGGCTCGAGCGCCGGCCAGATGCCGAGCGCATCCAGCATCTCGTGCGCCGCGCTTGCGATCGCCGAGGCGCGTCCGTCGCGCGCCGCCGCACCGGCCGGCGCCGGATCGACGACGGCGATGCCGAGGCTGGGTGCGCCACGCTTCAGCGCGAGGGCCAGCGACAGCCCGACATAGCCGCCGCCGGCGACGAGCACGTCGAGCGGCGGGCGGTTGGCAGATTCGGTGACGGTCATCATCGTTCCGTTGGTTGGCGGCGGCCGCCGGGCGGAGTCGGCCCTGCGGCTTGACAGCATCGCACCCCCGCCGCAAGGGGATGGTCCTGTTCGCAACGAGGGACGCAGCCAGCGTGACCGACGACCTCCTCGGAATACTTGATCTCGAACTCCTCGAAATCAACCGCTTCCGGGGTCGCAGTACCGATCCCGGCTGGCACCGCGTCTTTGGCGGGCAGGTGGTCGGCCAGGCCTTGGTCGCCGCGGGGCGGACCGTCGATTCGGCGCGGCTCGTCCATTCGCTGCACGGCTATTTCCTGAGGCCGGGCGATCCCGAGGCCTCGATCGACTATGCGGTCGAGCCGATCCGCGACGGCGGCAGTTTCAGCACGCGGCGCGTCGTGGCATGGCAGGGGGATCAGGCGATCTTCACGCTCGCCGCCTCGTTCCACCACGACGAGCCCGGCTTCGACCATCAGGTTGCGATGCCGGACGTCCCGCCACCCGAGGACCTGCCCGATGCCGGAGCCTTGCTGGCGGCGGCCGCAGGGCGCATGCCCGAGGCGGCGCTGACATTCTGGAAGGGGGCCTGGCCGATCGAGGTTCGCCCTGTCGATCCCGAGGCCTTTCTCGGGCGCAGCAGCGGCGCCACCGGGCAGGCGAATTGGATCCGCTCTTCCGCGGTCTTGCCGGACGATCCCCTGATCGTCCGCGCCGTGATGGCTTATGCCTCCGACCTTACTCTGCTCGACACGACGCTTGTGGCGGCCGGGCGCTGGGCGTTCGAGCCGGGCCTGATGGTGACGAGCCTCGATCATGCGATGTGGTTTCACCGACCCTGCCGTTTCGACGACTGGCTGCTCTATGCCTGCGACAGCCCGAGCGCGGCCGGCGCGCGCGGCTTCAATCGCGGTAGCCTCTACGAACGGAGCGGCCGCCTCGTTGCGTCGGTGACGCAGGAGGGGCTCGTGCGACCGGTACGAGGCCGGGCACCGTGAGCAAGCGGGCGCCGATTGACTGAAATCGGATGCCGAATTGCCTAGAAATTCATCATTCAGCTGATTTTGCCCCGGCGCCGACCGGGCTTGATGTCCTTTTTGCGACAGTTGCGCGTCGCCTTTGCGCGATTTTTGAACTTTTTGCTCAACATCCCGGAGTTGGCACGGAGCTTGATTCCCTATGGCCCGGCGCAGCGGCGTCAATCGGGCGGCATGCCGGTCGACCATTCGATCCTTGCGGTTGTACCGCCGCAAAAGAGACGGGAACTGACACATGAAAATCGTGATGGCGATCATCAAGCCATTCAAACTCGACGAAGTGCGCGACGCGCTCACCGCGATCGGCGTGCAGGGCCTCACTGTCACCGAGGTCAAGGGTTATGGCCGCCAGAAGGGGCATACCGAGATCTATCGCGGCACCGAATATGCGGTCAGCTTCCTGCCCAAGCTGAAGATCGAGGTCGCCGTGGCCTCAGAGGCCGTCGACAAGGTCATCGACGCGATTTCGGGCGCCGCCAAGACCGGCCAGATCGGCGACGGCAAGATCTTCGTCTATTCGATCGACCAGGCCGTCCGTATCCGCACGGGCGAGACGGATACCGACGCGCTCTGACGCTCGGGCTTGAAACCAGCGGATTTCACGAACAGCGCGAGCAAGAGACACGATGACGGACTTGAGTGGAATGACAGCCAGGAGCCGGGGGATGGGTCGCGCCACCACCGATGAGATCAGTCGACCGGATGCGCGGTCCGACAGGAGAGGTGTGATGACACTGCGTAATGCCAAGTATTCTCTCATGGGAGCAGCCGGCGCGCTGCTCGCCCTGCCGGCGCTCGCCTTCGCGCAGGATGCGGCTCCGGCTGCCGCCGATGCGGCGCCCGCCGCTGCTGCGGCCCCGGTCCTGAACTCGGGCGACACGGCTTGGATGCTGATCTCGTCGGTCCTCGTGCTGATGATGATCGTGCCCGGCCTCGCGCTGTTCTATGGCGGCCTCGTGCGCGCCAAGAACATGCTCTCCGTGCTGATGCAGTGCCTCCTGATCGCCAGCGTCGTGATGGTGATCTGGGTGTTCTACGGCTACAGCCTCGCCTTCACCGACGGCAGCGCCTTCATCGGCGGCCTCAGCAAGGCGTTCCTCGCCGGCATCACCCCGTCGACGCTGTCCGGCACGATTCCGGAATATGTCTTCGTCGTGTTCCAGATGACCTTCGCCGCCATCACCCCGGCGCTGATCGTCGGCGCCTGGGCCGAGCGGACGAAATTCTCGGCCGTCGTGCTGTTCATGATCCTCTGGGTCACGTTCGTGTACATCCCGGTCGCGCATTCGGTCTGGCAGTCGACCGGCTGGCTGTTCAAGCTCGGCGCGCTCGATTTCGCCGGCGGCACGGTCGTCCACATCAATGCCGGTATCGCGGGCCTCGTCGGCTGCATCATGATCGGCAAGCGCGTCGGCCTCGGCAAGGATCTGATGCCGCCCCACTCGCTGACCAATTCGATGATCGGCGCCTCCCTGCTGTGGGTCGGCTGGTTCGGCTTCAACGCCGGCTCGGCGCTCACCGCCGGCCCGGTCGCCGGTCTCGCCACGATCAACACCTTCGTCGCGACCGCAGGTGCGGCCATCGGCTGGGTGTTCATCGAGTGGATCGTCCGTGGCAAGCCCTCGATGCTGGGCGCGATCTCGGGCGTCGTGGCGGGTCTCGTCGCCGTGACCCCGGCTGCCGGCTTCGCCGGTCCGGTCGGTGCCATCATCCTCGGCTTCGTCGCCGCGATCATCTGCTTCTTCTTCGTGACGACCGTGAAGAATGCCTTCGGCTATGACGACAGCCTCGACGTCTTCGGCGTCCATGGCGTCGGCGGCATCGTCGGTGCGCTCGGCACCGGCTTCCTCGCCTCGGGCTCGCTCGGCGGCGTCGGCTATGCCGAGGGCGTGACGATGGGTCACCAGGTCTGGGTCCAGGTCCAGGCTGTCCTGTTCACGCTGGTCTGGTCGGGTGTCGGTTCGCTGATCCTCTACAAGATCGTCGACGTCATCGTCGGGCTGCGCGTCCGGCCGGAAGTCGAGAGCGAAGGCCTCGACATCGTCGAGCATGGCGAGCGCGCCTATCATAGCTGATGCCAATGGCCGGCGCCTCCGGGCGCCGGCTCTTCCTGCCGCCATGGCGGCGGGCCTTTCGTGACGTTTCTCCTCCCAAGACTTCAGGGCTCCGATCCGATCGGGGCCCTTCTTTTTTGTACGTCACCCCCCGTCGTGTCGCCGTCCCGCGCCGATGGTTAAAGCGCCCTTAACCAACCAGCCCTAGGCTCTCAGCGCGCGAACCAGCACGGAGACATGAGAGCATGAGCGGCCCGACGAGCGCCGGCAGGGCGATCTCGCCGTTTCAGAAGCTGAACGACAGGCTGGCCGGGATCGCGCCGGGCCTGCCGCCGATCAATCTTGGCCTCGGGGAGCCGCAGCATCCGATTCCGGCCTTCGTCGGCCCGGTGATCGCCGCCAATCTCGACCTGTTCGGCCGCTACCCGGCGATCCGCGGCAGCGATGCGTTTCGCGATACCGTTGCTGGATGGCTCAACCGCCGCTATGGCCTCGCCGCATCGCCGGTCGATCCCGCGACGATGGTGCTGCCGCTCAACGGCTCGCGCGAGGGCCTCTTCTTCGCGGCGCTCGGCGCTCGCGAGCGCGCGGCCGAGGTCGAGCGGCCCGTGGTGCTCCTGCCCAATCCATTCTACCAGGCCTATGCAGCCGGCGCCGAGGCGGCCGGGCTCGAAATCGTTCTGCTCGAGGCCGGGCCAGAAGGCCGCCATCTGCCCGACCTCTCACGCGTCGATGCCGCGGTGCTCGCCCGCACGATCGCGCTCTATGTCGCCTCGCCGACCAATCCGCAGGGCAGCGTCGCGACGCTCTCCGACTGGCGCGGCCTGATCGAGACGGCGCGTCGGCACGACTTCATGATCTTCGCCGACGAGTGCTATTCCGAGATCTATCGCCACGATCCGCCGCCCGGCGTGCTCGAGGCGGCGGCCGCCCTCGGCGCGGGCTTCGGCAACATCGTCACGTTCCATTCACTGTCGAAGCGCTCGAATCTTCCGGGGCTCAGGGCCGGCTTCGCCGCCGGCGACCCGGCCTTCCTCACCGATTGGCTGCGCCTGCGCAACATGGCCGCGCCTCAGGTGCCGGGGCCGATCCAGGCCGTGGCCGTCGCCGCCTATGGCGACGAGGCCCATGTCGCGGAGAACCGCGCGCTCTACAACGAGAAGTTCGAACTCGCCCGCGCGATTCTCGGCGCACCGGTCCCGGAGGGCGGCTTCTTCCTCTGGCTCGATGTCGGCGATGGCGAGGAGGCGGCGATCCGTCTCTGGCGCGAGGCGGGCGTGCGCACCATTCCCGGCGGGTATCTCTGCCTGCCGACGGCGTCGGGCGACAATCCCGGACACTCCTTCCTGCGCGTGGCGATGGTCCAGGACATCGCGACGACGACCGAAGCGCTGCGCCGAATGGCGCGGGTGCTCGGCTGATCCTCTGGGGACCGACAGCATGCGCCAGAACCGAACCGTCTCGCTTCCGATGCCCTCCGAGGATGGTGACATGCTCCGCCGCTTCTTCGGCCGTCACGTCGGCTTCGTCGTCGGCGTCGCGCTGCTGGCCGGCGTTGCGGCCCTTTCGGCGAGCCTCGCAACCTGGACGGTCGACGATCCCTCGCTCTCCTATGCGGCGGCAAAGCCCGTCGCCAATATCCTCGGCTTTCCGGGCGCGGTGGTTGCCGACCTCCTGATGCAGTTCCTCGGCCTCGGCTCGATCGCCCTGCTGCTGCCTGTCGTGGTGTGGGGCTGGCGGGCACTGTTCGGCGGCCGTCCGTTCCGCAAGGCCATGCTGGCGAGCTGGCTGCTGGCGACGCTTGCGACCTCGGGCGCCCTCGCCTTCCTGCCGGTGACGGCGCATTGGCCCCTGCCGACCGGAATGGGTGGAGTCTTTGGCGACCTTCTCGCGCGCATTCCGGCCGAAGTCCTCGGTGCACCGCCGAAGGACCGCGCGGCGACGATCGCGCAGACCGTCTTCGTCATCCTCGCCGCGCTCCTGATGGTGCATGCCGCCGGCTTCATCGGCGGTCGCAAGACCGTCGAGCCGGCCCCGGCCGCCAAGCCGGCGGGCCGGCGGGCCAGCGCCCCGCTGAAGGAGCCGGATGCCTTCCTGGCCGACGAGGACGACAATCCAGGCTTCCTGTCGGTGCCGCTCGGCGCCCTCGCCCATTTCGGCTATTCCGGCCGTGCCGCGCTGGCGCGGCTCGTTGGACGGCGCCCGGCCGAACCGGTGACGCTGGCGGGACCCGACGCCCCGGTGCGCAAGAGCCGGCGGGTCGAGCCGCGGATCGAGCCCGGCGCGAGCAAGCGCTCCGGATCGGGGGCCGGCACATTCGAAGACGATCTCGATGACGAAGACGTGCTGCCGGCACTGCCGCTCGCCGGCCGCGTCACGCCTCCGGCGCCGCGTCCGCGTCCCGGAAAGCGCGTCGCCGCCGAGGCGCAGCCTTCGCTGCTGCCGTCGGAAACGTTCGAACTGCCCGCCCTCTCGCTCCTCACCGAACCAAAGGCTGCTGATCCGCGCACGCGCATCAACAACGAGGCGCTGGAGCAGAACGCCCGCGTGCTCGAAGGCGTCCTCGACGATTTCGGCATTCGCGGCGAGATCATCAACGTGCGGCCGGGACCGGTGGTGACGCTCTACGAGCTCGAGCCGGCGCCGGGCATCAAGTCTTCGCGCGTGATCGGCCTCGCCGACGACATCGCCCGCTCGATGAGCGCGGTGGCGGCGCGCGTCGCCGTCATCCCGGGCAAGAACGCCATCGGCATCGAACTCCCCAACCAGCGGCGCGAGATGGTGCTGCTGCGCGAGATGCTGTCGGCCGAGGACTTCGAAACGTCGAAGGCGCGGCTGCCGATCAGCCTCGGCAAGACGATCGGCGGCGAACCCGTCATCGTCGACCTCGCCCGCATGCCGCATCTGCTCGTCGCCGGCACCACCGGCTCGGGCAAGTCGGTCGCGATCAACACCATGATCCTGTCGCTGCTCTATCGGCTGACGCCGCAGGACTGCCGGCTGATCATGATCGACCCGAAGATGCTCGAGCTCTCGATCTATGACGGCATCCCGCATCTGCTGACGCCCGTCGTCACTGATCCGAAGAAGGCCGTCGTCGCGCTGAAATGGACCGTGCGCGAGATGGAGGATCGCTATCGCAAGATGTCGAAGCTCGGCGTGCGCAATATCGACGGCTACAATGCCCGTGTCGGCCAGGCCAAGGCCAAGGGCGAACAGCTGAACCGCACCATCCAGACCGGTTTCGACAAGCAGACGGGCGAGGCGATCTACGAGCAGGAGGAGCTGCCGCTCGATCCGATCCCCTATATCGTCGTCATCATCGACGAGATGGCCGACCTGATGATGGTCGCCGGCAAGGACATCGAGGGTGCCGTGCAGCGGCTCGCCCAGATGGCGCGCGCCGCCGGCATCCATGTGATCATGGCGACGCAGCGGCCCTCGGTCGACGTCATCACCGGCACGATCAAGGCGAATTTCCCGACCCGGATCTCGTTCCAGGTCACCTCCAAGATCGACAGCCGCACCATTCTCGGCGAGCAGGGCGCCGAGCAGCTGCTCGGCCAGGGCGACATGCTCTACATGGCCGGCGGCGGCCGCATCCAGCGTGTGCACGGGCCCTTCGTCAGCGACGAGGAAGTCGAGAAGATCGTCCGCCATCTGAAGGCGCAGGGTCATCCGGACTATCTCGATTCGATCACGGAGGACGACGGCGAGGCGGGCGAGGCGGGCGGCGAGGCCGCGCCCGGTCTCGTCGGCGGCGAGGAATCGAACGATCTCTATGACAAGGCCGTTGCCGTGGTGCTGCGTGACCGCAAGGCCTCGACATCCTATATCCAGCGGCGGCTCTCGATCGGCTACAACAGGGCCGCTTCGCTGATCGAGCGGATGGAAAAGGAAGGGCTGGTCGGACCGGCCAATCATGCCGGCAAGCGCGAGATCCTGGTCGAAGGCGCCGAGGCGGACCGCTTCTGAACCGCTCGTCGCGATGTCTGGCCGCGAAATCGCCATCCTCCGCCCCTAACTGGCGGCGGTGACGGGGAAGACGGCCGCGACAGCGGCCACGACACGAGGGATCATACGATCGTGACGCTCAGAGGGGCAGCTCGCCCGACCCGCCGGACCTTCATCGCCAGCTGTGCCGGCGTTGCCGCTGCCGCCACCTTCGCGAGGCCCGCCGCCGCGGCGTTCAACGCCACCCAGGCGGCGACGCTGAAGAAGATCAGCGATACCTTCAACGCGATCCGCACCATGCAGGGCCGGTTCGTCCAGTACGGGCCGAATGGCGAGGAATCCGAGGGCGTGTTCTTCATCAGCCGCCCGGGCAAGCTGCGCTTCCACTACAGCCCGCCGGTCAAGATGGACGTCATCTGCGACGGCAACCAGGTTTCGGTGCTCGATGCCAAAGTGATGACGCAGGATCTCTACCCGCTGTCGAAGACGCCGCTGCGCTATCTCCTCGCCGACCGGGTCGACCTGACCTCGTCCAACATCGTCCGCCAGATGATCGAGGAAGAGGATCTCGTCGCTCTGGTGCTGACGCAGAGCTCGAGCCTTTCCGACGGAAGTCTGAAGCTCATCTTCGACAACAAGACTCTGGCGCTCAGGCAATGGGTCGTCACCGACGCGCAGGGGCTGGACACCTCGGTTGCCATCTACGAGGTCGAGATCGGCAAGCCAGCCGACCCGAAGAACTTCAAGATCGACTATTACCTGCCCAATTCGAAGTGAGTTCCTGCCCGTCCCCGGCTGGCTATTCCGATGGCCGGGACGCGTCGCGTTCTCCGACGGCGGCTCACGGAAAAGTCGCATCCTCGTGATCGGCTTACGTTAAGGCAGCCTGAGCAAAACCCCTTGAATCGTGGTCTGGCGTCCCCACTTCATGGTCAGAGCGGGCCGCCATCCACCGGCAGTGCCCCCCGTCTCGCCGAGATGGCACCCGCCCAAGCGCCGATCCGCTGGACTTCGGTCCGCTACCGGCGCACGCGCTTCAGAAGCGCAACGCCCAGCCCCCCCCGGGGCTGGGCGTTTTCTTTTGACGGGTCCGGACGGATCATGGTTGGCGACGTGGCCGCGACCGGCTAGGTCTTGGGTCGACCCGCCTCCGGAAAGCCAATGCCCCTCAAGATCGCCACCTGGAACATCAATTCGGTGCGCCTGCGCATCGATCTCGTCAGCGCCTTCCTCGAGGCCGAACGTCCCGACGTGCTCTGCCTGCAGGAGATCAAATGCATCGAGGGCAACTTCCCGGCCGGGGCGTTCCGCAAGCTCGGCTATGAGCATCAGGTCGTGCATGGCCAGAAGGGCTATCACGGCGTCGCCGTGGTGGCGAAGGTGCCGATCTCGGAGCATCTGCGGCGTGGCTTCTGCGGCAAGGACGATGCCCGTCATGTCGCGGTCAGGATCGAGACCCGCGGCCTGCCGATCACGCTGCACAATTTCTATGTCCCTGCCGGCGGCGACGAGCCCGATCCGGTCGCCAACGAGAAATTCGCGCACAAGCTCGCCTTCCTGGCCGAGATGAGGGACTGGCTCCAGGGCGCCGAGACGCTCGGGCCGACGGTTCTCGTCGGGGACCTCAATGTCGCCCCGCTCGAACAGGACGTCTGGTCGCACAAGCAGATGCTGGGCGTCGTCAGCCATACGCCGGTCGAGACGGACCTGCTGGAAGCCGTGCGCGCGGCAGGCGGCTGGATCGATGCGATGCGCCATTTCGTGCCGCCGGACGAAAAGCTCTATACGTGGTGGAGCTATCGCGCCGCCGATTGGGAAGCCTCCAATCGTGGCCGTCGTCTCGATCATGTCTGGGTGACGCCGCCGCTCGGCGGGCGGTTGCTGGCGCTCGACGTCAAGCGGGCGGCGCGCGGCTGGAACCGGCCATCTGACCATGTGCCTGTCATCGTCACGCTCGCGACCTGACCACTTCGGCCGATCGCCCGACACGATTGCGTGAACGGCCGAATAGACAGCCGCGCAGCGCTGTTCTTCCCCTGCGCCGGCATGAGCGGGCGCCGATCCCAGGGAGGATGGAATGAAATCACGCTTTGCCGCGATGGCCGGCTTCGTCGCTGTTGCGCTCCTGGCGGGGAGCGCACTCGCTGCGCCCGCCATGATGAAGAAGACCTCGGCCGGCGACGTGCTCGTCGATGCCAAGGGCATGACGCTCTACACCTTCGACAAGGACAAGAAGGGCGTCACCAACTGCTACGACAAGTGCGCCGTCGCCTGGCCGCCGCTGATGGCAACAGCCTCCGACAAGGCCGAAGGCGACTGGACGATCGTCAAGCGGACCGACGGCACGATGATGTGGGCCTATGAGGGCATGCCGCTCTACACCTTCGTCAAGGACCTCAAGCCCGGTGACGTGACCGGCGATGGCGTCGGAGGCGTCTGGCACGTCGCGAAATAGCGGCGCTCAAACGAGGACAGCCATTCCCGCTGCCGCAGGAATGGCTGCCTTGTCTGCATGGACAACCCGGAAAAACACGCGGAACGCGTCCACACCCTGAAAATGGCACGGGCTTGGTTTCGATCCGGTTAAGCATGCGGGCGCCGACGGCAAGGAACTGCCGCAGGTGCGTGGCGTTGCCTCCGAAAGCTCGAACACACGAGCCGCGATAGAGGAGCAACGCCATGTCGACACCGATCCCCGTCGTCCCGCCGATCATTCCCGATGACGAAGCCGAGGCCAACGCGCCCGAGGCGGACAGCGAACGGGCCCGGGAGCTTCGCCGAAAGCGCGACGACGCCATCGCGGACGGCGACCTGCCTCCGCCTGATATCGCCGGCATTTCAGAACAGAATCGTCCCGACAAGAAGCCCTGATCGCAGGAAGCCATGATCAGCTCCGGGCCGACGGGCCGGCCGGTCCGGATGGAGCTGATAGTCGGGGCGATCGGCGCGGGTTCCGGCTACGGACCGGTCGGCCGCAACGCGCGGCCACCGATGGCGTCTCGGAAAGATCCCACAAGGCAACCGCGGCCAATTTCTGTGTCACCGAAGCAACGCCTGCCGCGAAGCTGACACGAATCGCGCGCAAATTTTCGATCGTGAGCCTTAGCGATCTTTGATTGATCGCCAAATCAGCGCACGATCCATCCGCCGACCCCGGAGCGCGCCAACGCCTCCGCCGCCGACGCCTTCGTTCTCCGCAGACCGCGTGGAGATTCCCCGAACGGTCAGTCTGGACAGATCCGGTGACATCACATGCTTTAACGCGCGCCGAGACGCGCGATCGTTCGTTCGCCCATGTCAGGGCGGCGGAATGGGGGAAGGGCCTCGGTACGCTGGCCCGCATTACCCGGCTGACGCTGCGCCATCCCTGGCAAGCGAGTGCTGCGATCCTCGCCACGCTGGTCGCGGCGACGCTGCAGCTCATCATCCCGCGCTTGCTCGGCCGAGCGGTCGACGAGGCGCAGGGCATCCTCGCCGCCAATGCCGATACGGCCGCGGCGGCCCAGCAGGCGCTCGTCGTGACGGCGGGGCTGCTGCTCGGCGTCAGCGTGCTGCGCGGGCTCTTCACGATGGCGCAGAACTATTATGGCGACTCGGTCGGCCATCATCTCGGCTACGAGCTTCGACTCGCCGCCTATGAGAAGCTGCAGCAGCTCTCCTTCAGCTTCCACGACAAGGTCCACACCGGCGATCTGATCACGCTCGGCATCCTCGACATCGAGGGCGTCCGGATGTTCTTCAACACCGGGCTGGTGCGCATGGTGCTGCTCACTGTGCTGATCGGCGTCGGCGCCTGCCTGTTGATCTCGACCGATCCCCTGCTCGGCCTGCTCAGCCTTTCCTTCGTGCCCTTCGTCGCCTGGCGTTCGTCGGTGACGCAGTTGTTGCTGCGCTCGACCTGGCTCGACCTGCAGGAGCGGCTCGCCATCCTGACCCGCGTCATGGACGAGAATCTCGGCGGCATCCGCGTCGTGCGTGCCTTCGCGGCGCAGGCGTTCGAATTGTCGAAGTTCGACCGCATTTCGGCCGGCGCGCTGGCACTCGCGCATGAACGCGTGCTGATCCGGGTGCGCAACACCAGCGCGATGAACTTCTCCTTCTTCGCCGCCATGGGGCTGGTGCTCTTCGTCGGCGGCGGCCGCGTCGCCGCCGGCAGCATGACGGTGGGCACGCTGGCCTCGTTCCTCACCTTCATGACCATCCTGCAGATGCCGGTGCGCCAGCTCGGGCTGATGGTGAATTCCTTCGCCCGGGCCTCGACCTGCGGTCGGCGCCTGTTCGAACTGCTCGACCAGGAGATCACGATCGCCGACAAGCCGGGCGCGAAGCCCCTGGTCGTCACCGAGGGCGTCATCACCTTCGAGACGGTCGGGTTCACCTATCCGGGCGCCGAGAAGCCGGCGCTCACCGGTATCGATCTCACAGCCCGCCCCGGCCAGACGATCGGCATCGTCGGCCCGCCCGGCAGCGGCAAGTCGACCCTCGCCCATCTCATCCCGCGCTTCTACGACGTCAGCAGCGGCCGCATCACGATCGATGGCCAGGATATCCGCGACGTGACGCTCGCCTCGCTTCGCCGCGCGGTCGGCGTGGTGCAGCAGGATGCGTTCCTGTTCACCACCTCGATCGAGAACAACGTCGCCTATGGCGATCCATGGGCGGAGGAAACGCGGATCGCGAAGGCGGCCGAATCGGCGCAGTTGCACGATTACATCGTCGGCCTGCCGACGGGCTATGGCACGATCGTCGGCGAGCGCGGCGCCTCGCTCTCGGGCGGCCAGCGCCAGCGGCTCACGATCGCGCGCGGCCTGATGCTGCGCCAGAAGGTGTTGGTCTTCGACGATTCGACCGCTGCGGTGGATGCCGGCACGGAGCAGCGCATCCGCGCCGCGCTTCGCGTCCATGCCGACGAGCGTGTCACGATCATCATCTCGCATCGGCTGTCCTCGCTGATGCATGCCGACGAGATCCTGTTCGTCGAGGACGGCCGGATCGTCGAACGCGGCACGCACCAGGCGCTGATCGCGCGCGGCGGCCGCTATGCCGCGCTGCATGCGCTGCAGCTGCCGCCGGCCGAGGATGCAATGCAGGGAGCCGCCGAATGAGCCGGACATCGGAAAGGAGCATGGTCGACGGCACGCGCCCACCCCGCGCGGTGGTCGGCTCGCACCGCGAGAAAGAGGAAATCTTCGGCGCCGTCTATGACCCGAAGATCGTCCGACGCATCTGGAGCTTCGTCTCGCCCTATAAGCGCCAGGTCGCGATCTCGGTCGCGGCGGTGCTGGTGTTCACGCTGACGCAGCTCGCCATTCCCCTCATCATCCGCTTTGCCATCGACCGCGGCATGGCCGGCGGCAGCGCCGATCAGCGGGTGCTTCTCCTGTGCGCCCTCGCCTTCGCCGTGACGATCATCGTCAATTACGGCGCCAGCTACCTGCAGGAGACGGTCGTCGGCAGCGCTGCCGAGCAGGTGCTGTTCGACATGCGCCGGGCGATGTTCAGTCACCTGCAGAGGGTCTCGCTCTCCTTCATGGACAAGACCGAGGTCGGCCGGCTGATGTCGCGCCTGCAGGGCGACGTCAACTCGATGCAGGAATTCATGGAAACCTCGGTGCTTTCGATCGGCGATATCGCGCTGCTCGTCGGCATCGTCGGCGTGCTGCTCTGGCTCGATCCGCGCCTCGGCCTCTTGACCCTTGCGACGATGCCGATCCTGTTCATCGTGCGGCTGTTCTGGCTCCCGCTCGCCAAGAAGTCGTTCATGGAGGCGCACGAAACCTCCTCGATCGCCAATGGTGCACTGGCCGAGGGCATCCATGGCGTGCGCACCGTGCAGAGCATGGGCCGGCAGCGGGTGAATTTCGATCTCTATGACGAGAAGGTGCTCGCCCATCGCGATGCCAATCTCCGCGCGGCGAAATATGCGCAGGTGATGGTGCCGATCGTCGATACGCTGACCGGTATCGCCATGGCGACGGTCATCGTGGTCGGCGGCTCGATGGTGCTCTCCAAGAGCCTCGATATCGGCGTGATGGTCGCCTTCCTGTTCTATATCCAGCGCTTCTTCGATCCCATCCGCTCGCTGACGCTGCAATACAGCGTCATGCAGCGTGCGATGGCGTCGGGGCAGCGCATCTCGGAAGTGCTCGACGTTCCGGTCGACGTCACCGACAAGGCGGATGCCGAACCGCTACCGGACGACATGGACGGCTCGGTCGAGTTCCGCAACGTCACCTTCGGCTATCTGCCCGGACAGCCGGTGCTGAAGGACGTCTCGTTTTCCGTCCGTCCCGGCGAGACCGTCGCGCTGGTCGGCCCGACGGGTTCGGGCAAGACCAGCGCCATGGCGCTGGTGCATCGCTTCTACGACGTTACCTCGGGCTCCGTCCTCGTCGGCGGCCGCGACGTGCGCGACGTCACGCAGGATTCGCTCGGCCGCCATATCGCGATGGTGTTGCAGGAGCCGTTCCTGTTCTCGGGCACGGTGTTCGACAATATCCGCTACCACAAGCAAGAGGCGACCCGCGAAGCTGTGATCTCTGCGGCGAAGGCGGTCGGCGCGCATGAGTTCATCATGCAACTGCCGAAAGGCTATGACAGCGAACTCGAACAGCGCGGCAGCAACATCTCGCAGGGCCAGCGCCAACTGATCTCTTTTGCCCGCGCCCTCGTCGCTGATGCCCAGATCCTCGTCCTCGACGAGGCGACGGCCAATATCGACAGCTATACCGAGCGGCAGATCCAGCGCGCGCTCGCCGTCCTGCTGAAGGGACGGACGGGGCTCGTCATCGCGCACCGGCTGGCCACCATCCGCGGCGCCGATCGCATCATCGTGCTGCAGAACGGCCGGCTGGTGGAGCAAGGCAATCACGATGCCTTGATGCGGAGGCCCGGCCTCTATGCGCGGCTCTATAGTCTCAACTATACGTCGTTCGACGATCTGTCGACAGAGTGTATCGAGGGTAACGTCGCGTCGATGGCGAGCTGAACCTTGGTCAAATGCCAGGCTCGCCTATTGTAGAATGCGTGCAGCATGGCAGTATGCCGCGACGACTCGAACCTGCGACGGGGCGCTCGTTCGGATCATCGATGATCCCCTGCGGATATATACCGCTCGCATGGATGAGCTTCTTTCCAAATTGGCATCCCTTTATGGGGGAACGCCCGTTCTGGTTGCGGCCTATGATGGCTTTGACCGGCTGCGTTTTGCCAATTCGGCATTTCGGGTGGCGTTCTTCCTTGATGCCGAGGAGACGCCGACCTGGGCCGAGATCATGCGGCGCAACTTCGCCCATGGCCGCGGCACCGTGCTCAAGACGGATGATTTCGACGAATGGCTGATCGCGACCCAGTCGCGCCGCGGCAAGCTTGGATTCCGCGCCTTCGAGACCGACCTTCATGACGGGCGCTGGCTCTGGATGACCGAGGCGGTGCAACCCGACGGCTGGATGCTGTGCATCGCCAGCGATGTCACCGACCTGCGTCCGGACGAACGCGCCGTGCGCCAGGATCGCGATTTCGCGATCAAGGCCTCGTTCACCGACGACCTGACAGGCATCGCCAATCGGCGGTTCGTGTTGACCCAGGTCGGTGAGATGATCGCGGCGAGCGCCGATCGAATTGGCGTGATCGGCACAGTGGCGCTGATCGACCTCGACCATTTCAAGGTGATCAACGATCGCTTCGGCCATCCGACCGGAGACAGGATTCTCCGCGACTTTGCCCGCCGCATCCTCGCGCAGATTCGCCGCACTGATTGTTTCGGGCGTTTCGGCGGCGAGGAATTCGCGTTGGTGATGCCGGATACGACAGCCGAGCATGCGGCCGTCATCGTCGAGCGGATGCTGAGCCTCATCCGGTCGTCGCGCCCGCTGCCCGAGCAAGCCGATCTCAGCTACACCTTCTCGGCGGGTATCGCCGTCGCCGGTCCCGGCGACACGGCGGCGCGCCTGTTCGATCGAGCCGACAATGCGCTCTATGCGGCGAAGCTCGCCGGTCGCGCCTGCGTCAGGATCTTCAGGGATTGCGAGAAGGACTCCATGGCGGTCTGAGCGGAGGGCCGGTCAGCGTGGCGGGTCCTCCTCGCTCTGGCTGGCGCCGGGGATCGGCCGCAGCCAGGGTTCGCGCCGCTTGATCCAGCCCTCCTCGGTCGGCATGCCGATCGTGTCCGGAGCCTCGTCCAGGCTGCCGACGCGGACCTCGACATCCTCGGCATGGAGATTGTAGAGCCGCGCGCCGCAGGTCGGACAGAAGCTGCGTCCGGCATGGGTCCGGGTCGAACCGGAGACGCGGAACGCGGTGAGCGGCCATTTCGCATAGAGCGTGAAGACGCTGCCGCTCTCCTTGCGGCAATCGGCACAGTGGCAGACGCCGACGAGGAAGGGTGCCCCGTCGAGTTCGAAGCGGATTTCGCCACAGAGGCAACCGCCGATCCGCGTCGTCGTCATGTCGTGCTCCCTCGTTCCAGGCTCGCTGCGTCACAGGCGAACGCGCCGCGGACCGGGGCGTTCCCGGCAGGGTGCCGCAAGAGCGGAACGATCCGTGCCTCGATGGCATTGAGTCGCGCGCAGGGAAGCGGCCCGCGCGGAGGACATGCCATGGCGCCACGGGCCAACTGGAAGGGACATCTTCGGATCGGCGAACTCAGCGCCGCCGTGGCACTCTATACCGCCGCCTCGACCTCGGAGCGCATCGCCTTCCACACCATCAACCGCGCGACCGGGAACCGCGTCGAGCGCCACTTCGTCGACAGCGAAACCGGCGCGGCGGTGGAACGCGACGAGCAGGTCAAGGGCTACGATACCGGCTCCGGCGATCCCATCGTCTTCGAGCCGGAGGAGATTGCGGCCGCCGTCCCTGACAGCGACAAGACGCTCACCGTCTCGGCGTTCTTCCCCTGCGCGAGCATCGACGACGTCTATCTCGACCGGCCTTATTATCTCGCGCCCGCCGATCCCCACGCGCAGGAGGCCTTCGCGCTGATCCGGGATGGGATGCGGGCCGAGAAGGTGGCGGCGCTCGCCGAGGCGGTGCTGTTCCGGCGCGTCCGCCTGCTCCTGATTCGCCCGCATGGCGACGGCCTCGTCGCGACGACCCTCAATTTCGACTACGAGGTCCGCGGTGCCGACGAGATCTTCGCGGATATCCCCGCGCTTGAGATCAAGGGCGAGATGCTGGAGCTGGCCGAGCACATCATCGAGACCAAGGCCGGCAGCTTCGATCCGGCCGGCTTCGACGATCGCTACGAGGCGGCGCTCGCCGAACTGGTCAAGGCCAAGATCGAGGGCCGCACGATCGCCAAGCCGAAGCCAGTGAAGCGAACCGCGTCCGGCGATCTGCTCGCCGCGCTGCGCGAGAGCGCGGGCGTGCGCGCCGCGGCTAAGGGCGGCGGGGTTGCCAGCGCGGAGAAGGCCGGCAAGTCCGCCAAGGCGGCCACGAAGGCGAAGCCGCGGCGAGCGAAGACGGGCGGTGCCAAGTCGGCGCCCGGACCCGCTGCGCGCAAGGCCGGGTGACCGGACATGGTGCTCGATCTCTACAACAGCAAGCGCAACTTCAAGACGACGTCGGAGCCGGAAGGGAAGGCCGCGCCGGGCGAAGGGCACAGCTTCGTCGTTCAGAAACATGATGCGCGGCGGCTCCATTATGACTTCCGGCTCGAGATGGAGGGCGTGCTGAAGAGTTGGGCCGTGACGCGCGGGCCGAGCCTCGTGCCTGGTGAGAAGCGGCTCGCCGTGCATGTCGAAGACCATCCGCTCGACTATGGCGACTTCGAGGGGACCATTCCCAAAGGCGAATATGGCGGCGGCACCGTCATCGTCTGGGATCGCGGCACCTGGACGCCGATCGGCGATGCCGAAAAGGGCTATGCCAAGGGCCATCTCGATTTCGAGCTCGACGGCGAGCGGCTGAAGGGCCGCTGGCATCTCGTGCGTATCAAGGGCAAGCCGCGCGAGAAGCGCGAGAACTGGCTGCTGATCAAGGGCGACGACGATTATGCGCGGGCCGAGGATGCCACTGACATTCTCGACGAGGCGACCGGCTCCGTGAAGAGCGGCCGCGAGATCGGCGAGGTCGCCGGCGAGGCGCCCGGCTGGTCGTCGAAGACCGGCCGGATCGAGCGGCCCGACGACCCTTTGGCGAAGAAGGCGTCGCGCAAGGCAGTCAAGGCCGCACCGGCGGCTTCGAGAAAGGCGCCGAGCAAGGCCGATGCGATCGAGCCCGGCGCGCCGGCTCTCTCGGCCCTTCCCGGGGCGCGCAACGCAAAGCTGCCGCCGGCGATGGAACCGATGCTGGCGACGCTGGTCGCCGCACCGCCAGCCGGCGATCGCTGGCTGCACGAGATCAAGTTTGACGGCTATCGGCTGATCGCGCGGATCGAGGCGGGCAAGGTCCGGCTGCTGACGCGCAGCGGCCTCGACTGGACGGAGAAATTCGGCAGCACGGTTGCCGCTGCGCTTGCGGCCCTCCCGGTCCACGACGCGATGATCGACGGCGAACTGGTCGTCGAAGGCGCGGCGGGAGCTTCGGACTTCTCGGCCCTGCAGGCCGATCTCAGTGCCGGGCGCAGCGATCGCTTCGTCTTCTATGCGTTCGACCTTCTCCACTGTGACGGTGTCGATCTTCGCCGCGTCCCGCTCCTGGCACGCAAGGAGGCGCTCGAACGCTTGCTGGCCGGCGCCGATCCGCTGCTGCGCTACAGCGCACATTTCGGCGCCACCGGCGATATGGTGCTGCGCCACGCCTGCCGGCTCGGGCTTGAAGGGGTCGTCTCGAAGCTGGCCGATGGGCCCTATCGGTCGGGGCGCGGGCGCGGCTGGGTCAAATCGAAGTGCTCGGCGCGGCAAGAATTCGTCATCGGCGGCTATGTTCCGTCGACGGCGACGCGCAATGCGATCGGCTCGCTGGTGCTCGGCGTCTACGAGGGTGACAAACTGGTGCCGGTCGGGCGCGTCGGCACGGGTTTCTCGGCCCAGGTCGCCGCCGATCTCCATCGCCGCCTGCAGGCGATCGCCATCGGTGAGAGCCCGTTCGGGCAATCTTTGACGGCCGAGGAGCGGCGTGGCGTGCGCTTCGTCCAGCCCGATCTCGTTGCGGAGGTCGAATTCCGCGCCTGGACCGGCGACGGTCACCTGCGCCATGCTTCGTTCCGCGGCCTGCGGGAAGACAAGCCGGCACGCGAAATCATCCGCGAGACGGCACGCGGCGATGCTCCAGCGAAGGCGGCTCCCATGGCGAAGCGGACGGTGAAGCTGACGCATCCCGACCGGATCTATTGGCCGGATACCGGGCTCACGAAGGCGGGGCTCGCCGATTACTATGCCGAGGTGTGGCCGCTCATCGCGCCGCATATCCTCGGACGGCCGCTGGCGCTGCTGCGCTGCCCGGAGGGTGTCGGCGGCGAGGCCTTCTTCCAGAAGCATGCCTGGAAAGGCGTCAACAGCGCGGTCAAGCTGGTCGCTGATCCCAAAGCCAAGAACGAGCCGCCGTTCATCAGCATCGACGGGCTCGACGGCCTGATGGCGCTGGTGCAGGCCGCGACACTCGAAATCCATCCCTGGGGCTCGACGCTGGCCGACTGGGAAAGGCCGGACCGGATCATCATGGATCTCGATCCCGGCGAGGGTGTTCCCTGGACGCGGGTCATCGAGGCGGCCATGGAGATCCGCGATCGCTTTCAAGCGGCGGGCCTTGCCGGCTTCGTCAAGACGTCCGGCGGCAAGGGCCTGCATGTGGTGGCGCCGCTGACGCCGAAGGCCGACTGGCCGGCGGTCAAGGCCTTCACCAAGGCGATGGCGGAAGCGATGGCCGCCGATTCGCCCGAGCGCTATGTCGCGACGATCGCCAAGGCCAAGCGCGGCGGCAAGATTCTCGTCGACTATCTCCGCAACCAGCGCGGCCAGACGGCGGTCGCGGCCTATTCGACGCGGGCTCGGCCGGGCGCCGCGGTCTCCATGCCGCTTTCCTTCGATGAGCTGGGACCCGATCTGGGACCGGCGCATTTCACCGTTGCGAATGCACCCCGGCATATCGCGGCCCGGCCGAACGATCCCTGGGCCGACCTCGTGGCGGCGGCCGCCCCGCTCGAGCCTGCAGCGCAGAAGCGTCGCCGCGCCAAAGGCGGCTGAGCCAGACGCAGCGGTCGCGGTTCAGTGTTTCTTTGCCGGCTTCTTTTCCGACGCAAGGCTGCGTTTCAGCGCGTCGATGATGCTGATGACGTTGCCGCCGGCGGGTGCGGCCTCCGCCGCCTCGGCGCGTTCCGCAGCGGGCCGGCGCTTGCTCTTCGCCTTGATCATGTCGTGCAGCTGCTTTTCCACGGGATCGGCGAGCAGTGACGGATCGAACGGACGCTTCCGCTTGTCGATGAGCCGGCGCATCAGGTCGAGGCCGTCGCTCTCCGTCTTTTCGTCCTCGATTCGGCCGAAGGCGGCGTCGGCATCGCGCACTTCATCGCCATAACGCAGCGTCCAGAGCACGATGCCGGTGTCGCGCGGCTCCAGCATGACCGCACGTTCGCGGCGATAGAGCACGAGGCGGGCGATACCAACGGTCTTCGTCGCCGCCATGGCGGCGCGGATGACACTGAAGGCCTCTGCACCGATCTCGTCATCGGGGGCGAGGTAATGCGGCTTGTCGTACCAGATCCAGCCGATGCTGTCGGCAGGGACGAAAGTCTCGATGTCGATGGTGCGGGTGCTGTCGAGCGCCACCGCCTCGATCTCGTCGTCCTCCAGCAGGACATGGTCGTCCTCGCCGCGCGGATAGCCCTTGACGGTGTCGTCGTCGTCCACCGGGCGGCCGGTCACCGCATCGACATAGCGGCTGACGACACGATTGCCGGTGGCGCGGTTCAGCGTGTGGAAACGCACCTTGGCGCTATCGCTCGTCGCCGGCGTCAGCGAGACGGCGGCAGTCACCAGCGACAGCTTGAGATAGCCCTTCCAGAACGGCCTCGGTGCCATCCCCTGCTCCTTTGTCGCCGTTCAATGCGGCTGAGAGCACGGAGGTTCCGCTGCGCGGCATCTCGGGCGGAAGCCGGGATCGGGCGGGATGGCCCGGCATGTGGCAGACGAAGGAGAGTGGTGCCGCTTACAGGATTCGAACCTGTGACCCCATCATTACGAATGATGTGCTCTACCAGCTGAGCTAAAGCGGCGTGCCGAGACCCGGGGAAATCCACCGGGCGGAGACGGCGCGTTGATAGCCACATTCGCGGCCGGTTTCAAGTGCGCCGCCGATCTTGTCCCTATTGCAGGCGGAAGCGGTCGACCTTGACCGGAGCGAGATCGTCGATGCCCGGGTCGTCGGGACGCGGCGGTTCCGCCAGCGGCGGCTCGTCGGCGCCGTTGACGGGCCGCGGATCCGTGCGCTTCACCTCGACGTCCACCCGCTTGGCCTCGAGCACCAGCGGCGCCGGTTCGGGCTGCGCCGTGGCCGCTGGTTCGGCGGCGGGGGCCGGGGGCGCCGGCGACAGGTCAAGATGCAGCAGCGGGCGCGGATCCTCGCTCAGCGCCATGCTCGGCGCGCGCCATTCGAAGGCGTCGAGACGGCCGCTGACCGGGGAGAGCGGCGCCCAGGCGCCGAAGGCATAGCCGTCCGCCATCCAGACCGGGTCGCGCGGGGCGCGCACGGCACGGCCGAGATATTCGCGCACGCGGCCTCGGTCGCTATCGGCGCCGTCCTCGATTTCGGCCATCAGCAGCCAGTAGCGCTCGGTCTGGCCGCTCTCGGGCAGCGCGGCGAGCGCCTTGCGGGCCGAGGGCCATTCGCGGGCGTCGATCGCGGCGCGGGCGACGGCAAAAGCGCTTTCCGGGCTCATCGGCCGGAGTTCCGCGAGCTTTTCCGCCCGCTTCAGCCGATCGCCGGCGGCATCGCCCGGCCGGACATCGAGATAGGCGTCGGCGAGTTCGGGATGCGGCTCCTGCTTCCAGGCGGCCTCGAGCACCTTCATCGCGCGCTTGATGTCGCCCTGGCGGGCTGAGAGCCGCGCGGCGAGGGTCGCCGCCGGGACGAGGCCCGGCGCGAGGCGGATCGCTTCGAGGGCGGCGGCGAGCGCCTCGTGCGGGTCGCCGGTCTCCTGTTCGAGGCCGCGCGCGGTGAGGAGCACGGCGCGGAGCCGATGTGCGCTGGTCTTGTCGACCAGTTTCGCCTGCAGGTTCGAGCCGAGCGTCTGCAGCGCGCCGCGCCAGTCTGCGGCCGAGGACTGATAGGTGAACAGTGCCTCTCCGGCCCAGCCGAGCCCGGGTGCGGTCTTGACCGCTTCCTCGGCATAATGCCGCGCCGCCTCGTGTTCGCCGGCGCGCTCCGCCTCGACATAGAGGCCGCGCAGGCCAAGCAGGCGGGTGTCGGCGAGCGGCAGCATCGCCTCGAAGGCGGCGCGCGCCCCGGCACCGTCGCCGGCTGCCTGCGCCGTCTGGGCGGCCAGCAGGAGCGTCAACGGCTCGTGCGTCAGAACCTTGGCGGCGTCGGCTGAGTAACGCCTCGCCTTCTTCACGTCGCCGGCGCCGATGGCGATCATGCCGCGCGACAGCGCCCGGTAGCCGCGGTCGCGCCGCCGACCGGAAATCCAGCCGTCGAGCAGGCGCGGTGCCCGCAGAACCACGAGCAGCAGAGACAGGAGGATCGCCAGAATCACGAAAGCCGCGGCGAGAGCGACTGCCGCGACCATCAGGCTGGTCGTGATCTCATAGCCTTGCCAGGCCAGCGTGATCTCGCCCGGACGATCGGCGAGCCAGGCAAAGCCTGCGGCCGCGGCGAAGATGACGGCGAGATAGACGAGGATGCGGATCATGCTGCCTCCTCAATTGCCGGCCGACAGGGCGGCGAGCGCGCTGTCGATCGCGATGCGGCGACGGGCTGCATCGGCCCAGCCGGAAAGGGCGCTCTTCGAGGGCCCGTCGAGCGCTTCGCTCTCGGCGAGCGCCGCGGCGAGATCGCCCTTGTCGACCTCGGCCTCCATGCGCGAGACGATCGCGGTGGCCGAGCTGCCTTCAACGGGACCGGCCGGTTTCACCGAGACGAGGGCGCTCGCCGAGGCGGTGAGACGGTCGAGGAGGCCGGCTTCCGGATCGATCCGGCGGCCGGCGCTGCGCACGGCTTCCGCCGCGGCGGGGAACGAAGCCTGCAGCGAGGCGCGGGAGGGCGCACCATCGGAGGCGAGCGGGACGAGGGCAGCGAGGCCGGGCTGGTCGCCGGCCACCGCCTGGAAAGCGGCGAGTTCGGCCTGGAACGGCTTGTCGCCCTGCGCAGCCTGGCGAAGCGCTGTGATGGCGATGGTCCGGGCCGCGGCTTCCGTTGCCGGATCAGACGGCGGATGCTGCTCGATCGCGGCGACGCGGGTATCGAGCGCGCCGAGCCTTTGTTCGAGCGGGGCGATGTCGACCGGAGGGGCTGCCGGCTCGGCCGGCCGGGCCTCGAGCGCCGCCAGCCGCTGCTCGATCGGCTGCAGGTCGGGTGCGGGAGCGCTCGCCGCCGCTTGCGGCTGCGTTCCGAGCTTTTCGACGGCGCTTTCGAGCGCCGCAATCCGCGCGGCGTCGGCGGTCGCCATGCCGGCGCCCTGCTGGCCGGCCTTGGCGTCGAGTGCGTCCAGCCGGCTCGCAAGCGTGGCGAAACGGCTGTCGATGCTGGCGGCGGTGATGGTGTCGCCCTGGGGGGCGAACAGAAGCGCTCCGGCGGCCCCGCCGATGACGCCACCGATGACGGCGGCGACGCCGAGCGGCAGCAACCGCCGGACAACACTTCCCGACTCCGGTGTCTCGGCGGCAGCGGATGCCGGCTTCGGCTCCGGATCAGCGTCCGAAGCGGCCGGATGCGGCTCGTCAGCCGCTGCGGCGGGCGCCACGGCTTCGGCTTCGAGATCGATCGTCACGGGCGGGCGCTTCTGGCGCTGCGGGCCCGTGCTCTCGGCGGAGGTTGGTGTGTCGTGGTCTTCGGCCATGGCCCTCGATCTCGTTCACGCGTACCGAACTTATAAAGCAATCCGTCAACGGATGCCCGTGACCTCTGTTCCAGCCCCGAGCATCGCCAATAGCGCGGCTTCGGTCGGCCGCGCCGCGATCCGGACAAGGCCGGTTGCGAGCGGGGCCGCAACATCGGCCGACAGGCAATAGAACAGCAATGCGGCGAGATGCGGCCTGAGCGGCCCGGCGAGCGCGAGGAACGTCTCCGCCGTCCGCCGCGAATAGAGCAGCACGCCGTCGAGCGTCTCTGCCGCCAGCGCCGCCGCGACCTCCGCCGGCAGGGCGTCGGCCGCGACCATCCGATAGGCCTCGATCGTCTCCACGGTGAAACCCGCGCCCGTGAGGCGCCCGGCAAGCTCGCCGGCCGGGTGGGCGATGGTCGGATAGAGCAGCGGCCCGGCCTTGGGCGAGAATTCGGCCATGACCAGTGCTGCCAGCGCGGCGCTGTCGCCATCCGCCGAGCGCAGGCGGGTGAAGCCCGCGTCGGCGGCCATCGCGGCCGTGCGATCACCGACGGTGAACGCAGGGACGTCCTTCTGCAGCAGAGCGGGCGGCCAGGCGGCGACGGCACGCACTGCATTGGCGCTCGTGAAGAGCAGCCCGGCCGGGCGAGGCGGCGCATCGGGCGGCGGCAACAGCACCGTTTCCAGCATCGGCGCGAGCATGACCTCGTGACCCTGCGCCGCGAGCGCCGCCGCCGTGCCGGCGGCCTCAGGCTGCGGCCGCGTCACGAGCAGGCGCACGATCAGCCGTCCGCGCGGAAGAAGGTGGTGCCGCCGCGTCCTATCAATTCGCCGGCCGCCTCGAAACCGAGTTTCGCGGCGTCGGCGGTCGGCCCTTGCAGGCGGACTTCCTCGGAGCGGCTGCCATCCGGAGCGAGCACCATGCCGCGGAACGTCAGCACGCCGGCTTCCAGCGTCGCGAGGCCGCCGATCGGCGTGCGGCACGAGCCGTCGAGGCGGGTGAGGAAGGCGCGCTCGGCTCGAAGCGCGATCTCGGTCGGCTCGTGATTGATGCGTGCGACGAGGCCTCGGGTGCGTTCGTCGCCGATTCGCGTCTCGATCGCGACCGCGCCCTGGCCGACGGCCGGCAGGAAGTCGTCGGGCTCGATGATCGCCGTGACATGGTCGGTGAGGCCGAGGCGCTTCAGGCCGGCCAGCGCGAGCAGGGTCGCATGAGCGACGCCGTCGTCGAGCTTCCTGAGGCGCGTCTCGACATTGCCGCGAAATTCGACCGGCTTCAGGTCGGGCCTGAGCCGCAGCGCCATCGCGCGGCGGCGGAGCGAGGAGGTGCCGAGCACGGCGCCTTCGGGGAGTTCGCGCAGGCTGCCGGCGACGGGCGACAGGAAGGCATCCCGCACGTCCTCGCGCGGCAAGAAGCCGGAGAGTTCGAGCCCCTTGGGCAAAAGGGTCGGCATGTCCTTCGAGGAATGGACGGCGAGGTCGATCCGGCCGGCGATGAGCGCGTCCTCGATCTCCTTGGTGAAGAGGCCCTTGCCGCCGGCTTCCGACAGAGGACGATCCTGGATGCGGTCGCCCGAGGTGCGGATCACCTCGATCGCGATGTCTTCGGGATCGAGACCGTAGAACTGGGCGATTCGGGCGCGGGTCTCATGGGCCTGCGCGAGCGCGAGCGGACTGCCGCGCGTGCCGATGCGAAGGACCGGAGCGTTGGAGGCGGATTGCACGCGGTCGGCTCCGGATGCTAGGTGGGTCGGCATTCAACGGCGCGCAGTCTAGTCGCTCCCTCCGTCGATGGAAGGGCCTGCGGCAATCGGCACGCGGGCGCCGTCCCCGCAGCCCTGACGAAAGGCTTTGCTCCGTGACCGCCGGCCACCGTGTTCTCGGCATCGAGACCAGCTGCGACGAGACCGCGGCGGCGGTCGTACTGCGCGATGACCAAGGGCACGGCACGATCCTGTCGAATGTCGTCCTGTCGCAGATCGAGGACCATGCGGCGTTTGGCGGGGTCGTGCCCGAGATCGCCGCCCGCGCCCATGTCGAGGCACTCGACGGCGTGATCGCGGCGGCACTTTCCGAAGCCGGGCTCGACTTTGCCGATCTCGATGGCATCGCCGCAACCGCAGGGCCCGGGCTGATCGGCGGCGTCATCGTCGGGCTGACCACGGCCAAGGCGATCGCGCTCGCCAGCGGGCTGCCGCTTCTCGCGGTCAACCATCTCGAAGGCCATGCGCTGACGGCGCGGCTCACCGACGGCATCGCCTTTCCCTATCTGCTGCTGCTCGTCTCTGGCGGGCACACGCAGATCCTGCTCGTGCGCGGCGTCGGCGACTACGAGCGCTGGGGCACGACGATCGACGACGCGCTCGGTGAGGCCTTCGACAAGACGGCCAAGCTGCTCGGCCTGCCCTATCCCGGCGGTCCCGCGGTCGAACGCGCGGCGGCGAGCGGCGATGCAGCGCGGTTCACGCTGCCGCGGCCGATGCTCGGCCGGGCCGGCGCCGATTTCTCCTTCTCCGGCCTCAAGACCGCGATCCGCCAGGCGGCCGAGGCCGCCGCGCCGCTCTCCGATGGCGACGTCGCTGATCTCGCTGCGGCGTTCCAGGTCACCGTGACGGCCGTGGTCGCCGACCGGATCGGCCATGCGCTCGACCGCTTCCGTGCCGAATATCCCGCCATCGCGGTGCCGACACTCGTCATTGCCGGCGGCGTCGCTGCCAATCGTGCGCTCCGGGCCGGGCTCGCGGCCGAGGCCGACGCGCGCGGCTTCCGCCTCGTCGCGCCACCCTTGGCGCTCTGCACGGACAACGGCGCCATGATCGCCTGGGCCGGCGCCGAGCGGCTGGCGCTCGGCCTCGTCGACGGACTGGATGCCCTGGCCCGCCCGCGCTGGCCGCTCGACCTGCTGGCGGCGCCGATGATCGGCTCCGGCATGAAGGGGGCCAAGGCATGACGGACGCACAGGCACGGCCCGCAATCCGCTTTCGCCGCAAGGTCGTCATCTACGCGACCTGGCGGGAGAATCTGCTCGTCTTCACCGAGCCAGATTTCCCCGAGGTCGGCGTGCAGGTGCCGGGTGGCACGGTCGAGGACGGCGAGGATCTCGAGGCGGCAGCGCGGCGGGAATTCGTCGAGGAGACCGGGCTCGACGCGCCCTCCGTGTTCGAGCCGCTCGGCGAGATGACCTATGTGTTCCGGTCCGAGACCTTCGAGGCCGGGGCCGTCCGCTTCCAGCACCACCGGACCTTCTTTCATGCGCCGCTCGACAGGATCGCCAGCGAGCGCTGGGAATGGACCGAGCAGACGCCGGATGGCGGCGGTCCGCCAATTCGCATGGCCTTCTCCTTCGTGCCTTTGCTGCCGCCGCCTGTCCTGTTTGGCCGGCTCGATGCACATCTGCCGGCGCTCTTGATGCGGCTCGGCCTGCCGGTAGCGCGCCCATGACCATCGAGCGCATCGCCGTGGTCGGCGCCGGCGCCTGGGGCACGGCCTTGGCGCTCGCAGCGCATCGCGCCGGGCGGCAGGTGACGCTCTATGGCCGCGACATCGCCGAGATGGCGCGCCTCGGCGAGAACCGGACCTATCTGCCGGGCATCGCGATTCCTTCAGGCCTCGCGTTGACGGAGCGGATCGAGGACGTCCTCGGCGCCGACGCGATCCTGATTGCGACGCCGACACAGACGGTGCGGATGGTCGCGGCCTCCCTCGCCGGGGTCGCCGACGACACGCCGGTCGTGCTCTGCGCCAAGGGGCTGGAGCGCGGCACCGAACTCCGACCGACCGAGGTGCTGGAGCAGGCGCTGCCGCCAGCCGTGCCCGCCGTCCTGTCGGGCCCGAGCTTTGCCGCCGATGTGGCCGCCGGACTGCCGACGGCGGTGACGATCGCGGCGGCCGAGCCGCGGCTCGCCATGGCGCTCTGCCAGGCACTCGGCTCGTCCAGCTTCCGTCCCTATGCCGAGACCGACATGATCGGCGTCGAGATCGGCGGCGCGTTCAAGAACGTCCTCGCGATCGCCGTCGGCATCGTCGCAGGCCGGGCGCTCGGCGCGAGCGCGGCGGCAGCGTTGACCGCGCGCGGGTTCGCCGAACTCCGCCGCATCGGTGCGGCGCTCGGGGCGCGGCCGGATACGCTGATGGGGCTTTCCGGCCTCGGCGATCTCGTGCTCACCTGCTCCTCGCCGCAATCGCGCAACTTCTCCTATGGCCTCGCGCTCGGCCGCGGCGCCGCGCCGGCCTCCGTTCTCGTCGAGGGCGCTGCGACGGCGGCTGTGGCGCGCGCGCTCGCCGCGCGGCTTGGCGTCGACATGCCGATCACCGCGCAGGTCGCGGCCGTGGTCGAGGGCGAGATCGACATCGACGGCGCGATGGCGGCGCTGATGAGCCGTCCGCTCAGGCAGGAAACCGACTGAACCAGCAGGCTCACCGCCCGGCTTTACCGGCGCCGGCGCACGGCCTAACCTCCGCCGGGCTTTTGGGAGAGACAACAATCATGCATTTCGTCGCCATCCTCACCGACCATGACGGCGCGCTCGAGACGCGGCTGGCCAACCGGCCGGCTCATATCGAATGGCTGAAGAGCTCGCCGATCGCCATCGCCGGTCCGTTTCTCGACGCGAAGGGTGACATGGTCGGCTCGCTGCTGATCGTTGAGGCCGAGGACGAGGCCGCGGCCAGGGCGCTGCTCGCCACCGATCCCTACGCCAAGGCGGGGCTCTTCAAGTCCGCCGAAGTGAAGGCCTGGCGGTGGGCGGTGGGCAAGCCGGCCTGAGGAGCAGAATCGTGGCGCATTGGCTCTACAAGTCCGAACCGGATGTCTTCTCGTTCGAGGACCTCGTCGCCAAGGGCGAGGCCGGGCAGGAATGGGACGGGGTGCGCAACTATCAGGCGCGCAACCACATGCGGGCGATGGCGATCGGCGATCGCGGCTTCTTCTACCATTCGAACGAAGGCAAGGAGATCGTCGGCATCGTCGAGGTGCTGCGCACGGTCCATCCCGATTCGACCGATGACAGCGGCACGTGGGAATGCGTCGACATCCGTGCCGTTGCCCCGGTGCCGAAGCCGGTGACGCTGGTGGCCGCCAAGGCCGAGCCGCGTCTCGCCGGCATGGCGCTCGTCTCGAATTCCCGCCTTTCCGTCCAGCCGGTCACCGATGCCGAATGGGCCATCGTCTGCGAGATGGCAGGGATCGCACCCTGACTGGCGCGGGCGAGGCCGCCGCCGAGGACCCCGTCGCCCGCCTTCGTTTCATCACTGCCGAGACGCGCCTGCGTGCGGTGCCCTTCGTTTCCGAGATCCGGCTCTGGCAGGCCGATGACGCGACGCTGCTGTGGCAGCGCACCGAGGATCAGCTCGAGACGATCGGCGCGGCGCTGCCATTCTGGGCCTTCGCCTGGGCCGGCGGGCGCGGGCTTGCCCGCCATGTGCTCGATCGGCCGGAGCTCGTCCGTGGCCGGCGGGTGCTCGATTTCGCCGCCGGCTCGGGTCTCGTCGGCATCGCCGCCGCACTGGCCGGCGCGGCCTCCGTCACGGCGGCCGAGACCGATGCCTATGCCATCGCCGCGATCGGGCTCAATGCGGCGGAGAACGGCGTCACGATCTGGCAAGCGCCCGGCGACATCGTCGGGAGCCGCGTCGATGCCGATCTCGTCCTCTGCGGCGACATCTTCTACGACCGCGCGATGACGGCGGCGGTGCTGCCGTGGCTGCGCGGCCTTGCCGCGGGGGGTATCGAGGTGATCGTCGGCGATCCCGGCCGCAGCTATCGGCCGGCGAGCGGCATCGCGCTCCGGGCAAGCCTCGTCGTGCCTGTCGAGGTGGCGCTCGAGGATTCGGTCGTCAAGACCGTCGATATTCTGACAATCCTGCCGCTGTGATCCTGCCTCCGGTCCGCGTGGCTGCGACAGCACGCCCCGTCCCCTCGGTGCCGGGCTTGTTGCGGGCGGGCCGCCGAAGGGATTAACTGCGCGATTGGAGGTTGCCGCAGCTGCAGGCGTGCGCGGATGCGGATGAGGGAGGATAGAATGCACGAGACGATTCACGCGGTCCCTGAAGAATGGGCCGCCTCGGCGCATGTCGATATTGCGGCCTATCGCGACATGTATCGTCGCTCGATCGAGAACCCCGACGGCTTCTGGCGCGACGAGGCCAAGCGGCTCGACTGGATCAAGCCGTTCACGACCGTGAAGAACACGTCCTTCGCCCCGGGCGAGATCAGCATCCGCTGGTTCGAGGACGGCACGCTCAATGTCGCGGCCAACTGCCTCGACCGGCATCTCGCGACTCGCGGCGACAAGGTCGCGATTCTCTGGGAGGGCGATGATCCCGGCGAAAGCCGCGCGATCACCTATCGCGAGCTCCATGCCGAGGTTTGCCGCTTCGCTAATGTCCTGAAGCGGCTCGGCGTCAGCAAGGGCGACCGCGTCACCATCTATCTGCCGATGATTCCCGAAGCGGCGATGGCTATGCTCGCCTGCGCCCGCATCGGCGCGATCCATTCGATCGTGTTCGGCGGCTTCTCGCCGGACAGCCTCGCCGGCCGCATCGGCGACTGTCACTCGACGCTGGTCATTACGGCGGATGAGGGCCTGCGCGGCGGTAAGAAGGTGCCGCTGAAGCACAACACCGATTCAGCGCTCACCAAGACGATCGGCGACGAGAAGGTGCTGGTCATCCGCCGCACCGGCGGCGAGGTGGCGATGCATGCCGGCCGCGACTTCTGGTATCACGAGCTGGCAGCCGAGGTTCCGGCCGAGTGCCCGCCTGAGGAAATGAGCGCGGAAGATCCCCTGTTCATCCTCTACACCTCCGGCTCGACCGGCCGCCCGAAGGGCGTGCTGCATACGACCGGCGGCTATCTGCTGCATGCGGCGATGACGCATGAGGTGGTGTTCGACCTGAAGGAAGACGACGTCTTCTGGTGCACTGCGGATGTCGGCTGGGTCACTGGGCACAGCTATATCGTCTATGGCCCGCTGGCCAACGGCGCGACCTCGCTGATGTTTGAGGGCATTCCGAACTATCCGACCAATGCCCGCTTCTGGCAGGTCATCGACAAGCACAAGGTCACGATCTTTCACACGGCGCCCACCGCGATCCGCGCGCTGATGCAGGCCGGTGACGGTCCGGTGAAGTCGACCTCGCGCACTTCGCTGCGGCTGCTCGGCTCGGTCGGCGAGCCGATCAATCCCGAGGCATGGGAGTGGTATTACCGCGTCGTCGGCGATTCCAGGTGCCCGATCGTCGATACCTGGTGGCAGACCGAGACCGGCGGCATCCTGATCACGCCGCTGCCGGGCGCGACGCCGCTGAAGCCTGGCTCGGCCTCCTGGCCGTTCTTCGGCGTTCAGCCGGCGATCGTCGATGCCGAGGGCAAGATCATCGAGGGCGCCTGCGAAGGCAATCTGGTGATCCTCGATGCCTGGCCGGGCATGATGCGCACTGTCTATGGCGACCACGATCGCTTCGAGCAGACCTATTTCTCGGCCTACAAGAACATGTATTTCACCGGCGACGGCTGCCGGCGCGATGCAGATGGCTACTACTGGATCACCGGCCGCGTCGACGACGTCATCAACGTCTCCGGCCACCGCATGGGCACGGCCGAGGTCGAGAGCGCGCTGGTTGCCCATACGAGCGTGTCGGAGGCAGCGGTCGTCGGCTATCCGCACGATATCAAGGGGCAGGGCATTTATGCCTATGTCACGCTTATGGCCGGTGTCGTACCGTCGGACGCGCTGCGCAAGGAACTCGTCGGCTGGGTCCGCCGCGAAATCGGCCCGATCGCGACGCCGGACCTGATCCAGTTCGCGCCGGGACTGCCGAAGACCCGCTCCGGCAAGATCATGCGTCGCATTCTCCGGAAGATCGCGGAGGACGAGTTTTCCGCGCTCGGCGATATCTCGACCCTGGCCGATCCCGCCGTGGTCGAGGACCTCATCGCCAACCGGCAGAACCGGAAGACCGAGCCGGCCTGACGGCATCGCCATGGCCCGCGGCGCATCAGGGATGCGTCGCGGCGCCTGCCATCGGCGCCCCGCCGCCGATCTTCATGATGCCTGGAAACCGGCTTGCCTTCGCACGCTCCTCTGAAGCTCTTCCGGCCGATCCTGCCGGGCGCCCGCCTGTGGGACCGGGCGTTCGCCTGCCTCGGCGCGGCCATTGGGATCGCGCTGGCGGGCTTTGTCTCGGCCCTGCTGGCGCCGCGCGCCGGTCTCGGGCTTTGGCTGGTGCCGCCGATGGGTGCCTCCGCGGTCCTGCTCTTCGCCGTCCCGGCCAGTCCGATGGCCCAGCCCTGGCCGACGATCGGCGGCAATATCCTGTCGGCCCTGGTCGGCGTGCTCGTGGCGCATGTCCTGCCGCTCTCCGCCGTTTCCGCGGGGCTCGCCGTCGGGGTGGCGATCGGCGTCATGTCGGTCACCCGCACGCTGCATCCGCCGGGCGGCGCGGCGGCGCTCGTCGCGCTCTACGCCGGCGCCTCGACGAGCTTCGCCTTTCCGTTGCTGCCTGTCGGGATCAACGCCGTCCTGCTGGTCGCCTGTGCCTGGCTCTATCATCGCGTCTCGCGGCACAGCTATCCGCATGTCGTGGCACCCGCGAAGCCCGATGCGCCCGTTCCGCCCTGGAGTTTCAGCGTCGGCGATCTCGCTGCGGCGATCGAAGAGGGCGGCGAAACTCTCGATATCGATCCCGCCGATCTCGAGCGGTTGCTGCGCGATGTCGAGCGGCGCGCGCTGCTGCGGATGCGCGCCGCCGACTGACGCGCCCGACGTCAGAAGTCGCTGGCGATGCCCTTGTTCTCCCAGTCGCCGTAGCGGACCGGCTCGGGCCCTTCGCGGCCGAGGATCTCGCGCGGGCGTGCGCTCGCCGCATCGATGGCGGCGCGGCGCTCCCTGGCCTCGGCGAGGGCGCGCTCGGCGGCCGGGGTTAGCTTCGGCGCTGCCGTGGGCTCGGATGCGCCTGTTGTCGTGTCGGTGGGTGCGTCGGGCATGGCGATCTCCAGTCGTCGTCTCAGCCGATATAGAGATCGGCCCGCGTCGGCGGGAGACCAGAGGGGCCACGCTGGCGACGCGAGGCGAGCGTCTGGTTGATGGTCACCGAATTGCGCTGGAAGGCGATCGAGCAGCCGGCGATGTAAGCGAGCCAGAGCCGTGTCTTGACCTCGCCGACCTCGGCGACGGCCTCGTCGTAGCGGGACAGAAGCCGGTCATGCCAATGACGCAGCGTATGCTGGTAGTGCTCGCGCCAGCCCTCGACGTCATGCACCTCGAAACCATAGCGCTCGAGATTGGCGACCGACATGCCCAGATGATCGAGCTCGCCGCCGGGGAAGATGTAGCGGCGGATAGCGGCATATTCCGGATTGGTGCGGCGGAACGCCTTCTCCGTCTTCTTCGCCGGCCGGGCGATGGCGTGGTGGAGATAGAGCCCCCCCGGCTTCAGCAGCCGGTGCACGGTCTGGAAATAGGTCGCGTAGTTGGGGATACCGACCTGCTCGAACATGCCGATCGAGGCGATCTTGTCGAACTGGCCCTGAACCTGCGTGTAGTCGCGCAATTCGAAGCGGATGCGGTCCTGCAGGCCGAGCCGTGTCACCTTCTCGCGGGCGAACACATATTGCTCGTCGGCGAGCGTCACGCCGACGGCATTGACGCCGTAATGCTGCGCGGCATGGCAGACCAGCGCGCCCCAGCCCGAGCCGATGTCGAGCAGCGTCTCGCCCGGCTGGAGGCGGAGCTTGCGGCAGATCATGTCGAGCTTGTCGCGCTGGGCGGTGGCGATATCGTTGCCCCAGTCGCGGAAATAGGCGCAGGTGTAGACCATCTCGGGATCGAGGAAGAGCGCGTAGAAAGCGTTGGAAACGTCGTAGTGGTAGTGGACGTTCTCCTTGTTCGCCGTCTCGCTGCCGTCGCGCTGGGCCTTGTCGCCGCGGATCGCCTCGAGCGGCCAGGGGCCGCCGCGCGAGCGGAAGATGTAGTCGGCGAGCGAGCGCAGCACGAGCTTCTTGTCGAGCGCGCGGCGGACGTCGCGGCTGCGGATCTTAGGCCGCTCGGCGACGAGATCGAACAAGGTCCCATTGAGAAGGTCGAGCCGCTTCGTCACATAGAGATTGAGCAGCGTGTCGATCTTCGGCTTGCGGAACAGCGCGGCGATCACGCCCTCATCGGCGATGGCGATGGTCAGCGCATCGGTCGGCGCATCGGCAGGAATGGTGGTGCCATCCCAGAGCCGGAACACGAGCGAGACGCCGAGCGTCTCGCGAATATGCGCGATCAGCGCCCTGAGGCGTTCCGTACGTGCCGTCACCGTCATCCCGATCCCCCGCCGCGGGCGCCGCATCGCCGCGGAACCCAGCCTTGCCCACTGCCCCATGCACTACCATCATATGGGGGTCACACAAGAGGGAGGCCGCCGGTCGGGCGGCTCTGTCGCATGAACATGATGCGGACCGCCATGCTGATCGCTGGCCTGACGGCGCTGTTCATGGCCGTCGGCTATCTGGTCGGCGGCCAGTCGGGCATGCTGATCGCCTTCGCCGTCGCGGCGGGGATGAACGTGTTCGGCTATTGGAACGCCGACCGCATGGTTCTCTCGATGTATGGCGCGCGCGAGGTCGACGAACGGAGCGCGCCGCAGTATTACCGCATCGTGCGCGACCTGGCCGCCCGGGCCAACCTGCCGATGCCGAAGGTCTACATCATCGATTCTCCCCAGCCCAACGCCTTCGCGACCGGCCGCAATCCGCAGAACGCCGCCGTCGCGGCCTCGGCCGGGTTGCTGCAGACGCTGACGGCCGACGAGGTCGCCGGCGTGATGGCGCACGAACTGGCGCATGTGAAGAATCACGACACGCTGACCATGACGATCACCGCGACGCTGGCCGGCGCCATTTCCATGCTGGCCAATTTCGCCTTCTTCTTCGGCGGTCATCGCGACGAGCGCAGCCCGTTCGGGGCCATCGGCGCCATCGCCGCCGCCCTGCTCGCGCCGATCGCCGCGATGATGGTGCAGATGGCGGTCAGCCGTACGCGGGAATACGCCGCTGACCGGATGGGCGCGGAGATTTCGGGCAATCCGCGCGCGCTCGCCTCGGCGCTTGGCAAGATTGCCGGCAGCGCGGCGCATATCCCCAACGACGCCGCCGAGGCCAATCCGGCCACGGCGCATCTCTTCATCATCAATCCTCTCTCGGGGCAGCGGATGGACAATCTCTTCTCGACGCATCCGGCGACCGAAAATCGCATCGCCGCCCTGATGGAGCTCGATCGCTCCCGCGACGCGGCACCGGCCACAGGCGGCCGGGTGACGCTACCCGGCGGTTTCGGCGCTCGGCGGGCGTCGTCGCCCTGGTCCGAGGGTCGGCATTCGTCCGGCCAAGGCTCGTCGCGCCAGGGGCCATGGGGTTGAGCCGCGCTCCCGCCGGCGCGACCGCCGATCGATCGAAGGCCGGCAAGCGCCCGCCGCCGAAGCGCGCGCCCGGCGTCGCCGCCCGCGTGGCGGCCATTGCGGCGGTCCATGCCGTCTTTGCCGAGCATCGTCCGGTCGACAGCGTGATCGACGATCCGCACGGCCCCTTCGCCGTGCTCGATCCGCGCGAACGGGCGCTTGCCCGAGCGATCGTCGGCATGGCGCTCCGCCGCCAGGGCCAGATCATCGACGCGCTCAGCCGCTTCCTTGAGAAGAGCCTGCCGCGGAAGTCCGGGCGTCTCGCGGCGATCCTGCATGTCGCCGCGGCGCAGATCCTGTTCATGGACGTCGCAGACCATGCCGCGGTGTCGATCGCGGTCGAACTCGCCGGCGAGGACCAAGACGCCCGGCACTTCAAGGGGCTCGTCAACGCCGTGCTGCGGCGGTTGACCGAGCAGCGCGACGCCATCCTCGCCAGCCAGGACGAGGCGCTGATGAACATGCCGGACTGGCTCTCTGCCAGCTGGATGCGGGCCTATGGCGTCGAGACGGCGCGGTCGATCGCGACGGCGCATCTCGAGGAGCCTGCGCTCGATCTCACCATCCGGTCGGATCCCGAGGCCTGGGCCCGGACGCTCGAGGGTACATTGCTGCCGACCGGGACGGTCCGGCTCGTCGCCCACAGCACCATCGAGACGATGGCGGGCTTCGCCGAGGGCGCCTGGTGGGTGCAGGATGCCGCCGCGGCGCTGCCGGTCCGCCTTCTCGGCGATGTCGCCGGCAAGGCGGTCGCCGATCTCTGCGCGGCGCCGGGCGGCAAGACGCTGCAACTTGCCAATGCCGGCGCCAAGGTCACCGCGGTCGACATCTCGATCGATCGGCTGCATCGCGTCCGCCAGAATCTCGATCGCATGCGGCTCGATGCCGAACTGGTGGCCGAGGACATTCTCGCCTGGCAGCCGGGGCGAACCTTCGATGCCGTCCTGCTCGATGCGCCGTGCTCCTCCACCGGCACGATCCGCCGCCATCCCGATGTCGCGGTCCTGAAGCGGCCGCAGGATGTCGCCTCGCTCGCCAAGCTGCAGACCGAGCTCATCGCCCGCGCCGTCGATCTCCTGGCGCCGGGCGGCATGCTCGTCTATTCGACCTGCTCGCTGGAGCCCGCCGAGGGCGAGATTCAGGTGCAGCGGGCGCTCGCCAAGCTGCCGCTGAAGCTCGTCCCGATCGAGCCCGCAGAGGTTGGCGGGTTGGAGGCGATCTGCCGCGGCGGGTTCCTCCGCTCGCTGCCCTCGGACCTTCCGTCGGAGGCGCCGCGCATGGGCGGTCTCGATGGCTTCTTCGCGGCCCGTTTCGTGAAGATTTGACGAAAAGGCGGCGGGGATGCGGCCCGGTCGGGCCGATTCTCGCGGAATGGGCGGTTCAATTCGCGTCACGCCGCCGATAGATTGCCTCATCCCGTCGCGGGGTCGATTCGATCCGGCGACGAGCGACGCGGCGAAAGGAACTCATCGGCATGGCATTTGGAAGTGAGGCGGGGCAGGGCCGGCTCGTCCGCTTCGCGCTGGCTTCGGCCTGGCGCCGCTCCCGCTATGCCTTCCATGCCGGCTTTCTTTATCGCTGGCGCCATCTCGGACCGATCCCGGACCGGCTGCTGATCGCGCCGACGGATCTGCGCACCGCCGACCCGACGATCGCGCACGACATCTATGCCGGCCGGTTCGTGTTCAATGGCGAGGCGGTGGATGTTGCCGGCTTCTCTGTGTTCGAGATCGAGGCGCCCTCGCGGCCCTGGGCCGCGGCGCTTCACGGCTTCGGCTGGCTGCGGCACCTGCGTGCCTCGGATCTCGCGGTTTCCCGCTCCAATGCCCGCGCCCTGATCGACGAGTGGATTCGCTTCCAGAAGAGCCATGACCCCGTCGCGCGTGACCCGGTGGTGACCGCGCGCCGCGTCGCCTCGTGGCTCGCCCAAACGCCGTTGGTGCTCGAGGGCTGCGACCACGGCTTCTATCGCCGCTTCATGCGCTCGCTCACCGTCCAGGTGCGACAGCTGCGCCGCGTCGTGCACGACGTGCCGCCCGGCAGGCCGCGCCTCGCCGTGACGATGACGCTGGCCGCCGCCGCCCTGTCGCTCGCCGATCAGAGCCGCTTCGTGCGGCAGGCGTCCCGCCTCGTCGACCAGGAGCTGGCGCGGCAGATCCTGCCGGATGGCGGCCATCTCAGCCGCAATCCCGGGGCGGTCCTCGACATCCTCGTCGATCTGCTGCCGCTCAGGCAGGCCTTCACGGCGCGCGGGCTGCAGCCCTCGCCGGTCCTGCTCGGTGCCATCGACCGGATGATGCCGATGCTGCGGTTCTTCCGACTCGGCGACGGCTCCTTCGCCAAGTTCAACGGCATGGGTGAGACGCAGCTCGGCCTTCTCGCCACGGTGCTGGCACATGACGACGCGCGCGGCGCGCCGGTACGCAATGCGCCGCATTCTGGCTATCAGCGGCTGGAAAGCGGCGACACGATCATCATCATGGACACCGGCGCGGCGCCGGCGCTGGCTCTTTCCGCCGAGGCGCATGCCGGATGTCTCTCCTTCGAGATGAGCATCGGACGCCAGCCGCTCGTCGTGAACTGCGGCATTCCCGGCCCCGGCGCGGTGGCGATGCGGCGGCTCGCCCGGACCACGGCGGCGCACTCGACCGTGACGCTGAACGATTCCTCGTCGTGCCGCTTTCTCACCGGCGGGCTGCTCGCCGACCGTCTCGGCGAGATCATCATCGCCGGACCGACATCGGTTGAGTCGGCGCGGCAGGAGGAGCGTGGCCAGACCTTCGTCACGGCGGCGCATGACGGCTATGTCGCCCGCTTCGGCATCCGCCATGAACGGCGGCTCTATCTGCCGCGCGGCGGCAACCGGCTCGACGGCGTCGATAGCTTCACCAGTCCGAACGGCGGCGCGGTCGCGCGGGGCGGCAAGGACGCCTTCGCGATCCGGTTTCATCTTCATCCCGCCGTCAAGGCGAGCCGGATCAAGACCGGCCAGGCCGTGCTGCTCGTGCTGCCGGACGGTTCGGGCTGGGAATTCGAGGCGGCAGGCCAGGACGTCCTGATCGAGGAGAGCATCCGTCTCTCCGACATTCGGGGCAGCCGGCGTGCCGAGCAGATCGTCATCTATGGCCGCGCGATGCACGATGCGGCGATCCACTGGCATTTCGAGCGCGTCGCCGAGGCGGCACAACGCCGCCGCGCCGAGCCGGCCGCCGAGGACGTGGAGACGCTGGGCTTCGACGAAGGCTGACGCCATGTCCGCACGGGGGCTGTGCGCGCGGCGAAATCATGCTATCGCGCCCCGGTTTCCCGCGTCCCGTCCGTCATTCCAGCGAGGTTCTCATGGCTGTCCCGCCGCCGAAGGTCGATCTGCCCGACCTCGTCCCGATGAAGCGCGCCCTGTTCTCGCTGTTCGACCTCTCCGGCGCGATCGACCTCGCGCGGGCGCTGCATCAACGCGGCGTCACCCTGTTCGGGACTGGCTCGACCGCCAGGGCCATCGCCGCTGCCGGCATGCCTGTGATCAACATCGCCGATCTCATCGGCTTTCCCGAGATCCTCGGCGGACGGGTGAAGACGCTGCATCCGAAGGTCCATGGCGGATTGCTGGCGCTGCGCAACGATCCCGTGCATGCGGCAGAGCTCGTCGAGCACGGCATCGAGCCGTTCGACCTCGTCGTCTCCAATCTCTATCCGTTCGAGAAGACGATCGCCGCGACCAGCGATTATGCCCATATCGTCGAGAACATCGATATCGGCGGCCCGGCCATGACCCGCGCCGCGGCCAAGAACCATGGCTTCGTGACCATCCTGGTCGATCCGGCCGATTACGGCGCGCTGCTCGAGACGCTCGACGCCCATGGCGGCGCCACGCCACTCGCCTATCGCAAGCGCCTTGCCGCCAAGGCCTTCGCCCGCACCGCGGCCTATGACGCCGCCGTCTCGACCTGGTTCGCGGCGGTGCTGGACGAGCCGGCTCCGGCCTGGCGCAGCCTCGGTGGCAAGCTCGCCGAGACGCTGCGCTATGGCGAGAACCCGCACCAGCGCGCGGCCTTCTACCTTACCGGCGAGGCACGGCCGGGCGTCGCCACGGCGCGGCAGCTGCAGGGCAAACAGCTCTCCTACAACAACATCAACGACACCGACGCCGCCTATGAACTGGTAGCCGAGTTCGATCCGGCGCTGTCTCCGGCCGTTGCCATCATCAAGCATGCCAACCCGGCTGGCGTCGCCACGGGCGGAAGCCTCGCCGAGGCCTATGAGCGGGCGCTGCGCTGCGATCCGGTCTCGGCCTTCGGCGGCATCGTCGCGCTCAACCAGACGCTCGACGCCGAGGCGGCGCGCCGCATCGTCGAAATCTTCACCGAGGTGATCATCGCGCCGGACGCGACCGAAGAGGCGATCGCCATCGTCGCGGCGAAGAAGAATCTCCGCCTGCTGGTTGCCGGCGGACTGCCCGACCCGAAGGCCGGCGGGCTGTCGTTCCGCTCGGTCGCTGGCGGCTTCCTGGTCCAGGATCGCGATGCCGGCCATGTCGCGGCAGCCGATCTCAAGGTGGTGACGAAGCGCCAGCCGACGGCGGCCGAGATCGCCGACCTCGTCTTCGCCTTCCGCGTCGCCAAGCATGTGAAGTCGAATGCCATCGTCTATGCGAAGGACGGCGCCACGGTCGGCGTCGGCGCGGGACAGATGAGCCGGGTCGATTCCTCGACCATTGCCGCGCGCAAGGCGGCCGAGGCGGCCAGGGCGGCGGGCCTCGGCGAGAGCCTCGCCGTCGGCTCCGTCGTCGCGTCCGATGCCTTCTTCCCCTTCGCCGACGGACTGCTCGCCGCGGCGGAAGCCGGCGCGACGGCGGTGATCCAGCCGGGCGGGTCGATGCGCGATGATCTCGTCATCGCGGCCGCGGACGAGGCGGGCCTCGCCATGGTCTTTACCGGCGTCCGGCATTTCCGGCATTGACGCTGCCGGCCAAGCGGACCAAGGATTGGCCCCGGCCAACCGGTCGATCCCCTGACGAGTAGAGGCCCTGGATCCGGCACAACGTCGACCGGGGAGTTCCCATGACCGAACCGCTGAAGAGTGTGCTCTTCGTCGACTATGACAGCCTGCATCTCGCGCTCCGCGCGCGCGATCCGGGGCTCGCCCGGCGTTTCGCCGCGCGGCCCGGCCTGCTGCTCGAAGCCATTGAGGCCGGCACGCTGATCGGCTCCGGCCCGCTCGGCCAGGCACGCCGTCGCATCCTGATGCGTCGCTGCTATGCCGATCCGCGCACGCTCGGCAAGGCCCGCGACAGCTTCGTCGCGCATGGTTTCCAGATCGTCGACTGCCCGACCCTGCCGGGCCGGGAGCGCAATTCCGCCGAGGTGCAGATCACGCTCGACGTGATCGATGCGCTCGGCCACAGCACGGCCTTCGACGAGTTCATCCTGCTCGGCGCGGACACCGACTTCACGCCGCTCATCTATCGCCTCCGCGCGCACAACCGGTCCACGACGCTCTTTGCCACGTCGGCGACGGCGGGTGGCTATCGCGCCATCGCCGACGGCATTCTCGAGGAGCGGGGGCTGGTTGCGCTCCTCGCCGCGGTCGAGGACGCCGCTGCGGAGGACGAGGAGGACGAAGCCGCGCGTCCGGTGGCTGGCCGTGAGGATCTCGCCGGGCTCGCCCGCCGCATCCACAACGCGACCGCCGTTCCGCTGTTCGCGCCGAAGGTCTATGCCGAGCTGTTCGCGGCGCTGACGGCGGAGATCGCCGAGAACGGCTACCATTTCCAGAACACGGCGGAAAATGTCGCTGGCCGCCTGATCGCAGGCGGCCGCAAGGCCTCGCGCCGGCAGGTCGCCTTCGTCGTCAAGGGACTGGCGCTGAAGGGCCATGTGCTCTCGGAGAGCGATACGCCGGAGAAACTGGCCGCGGTGTTCCGCGAGCAGGTGCTCTATCTCGCGCGTCATGCCGGCATCGAGATCGACCCGCGCGTCGAGCGTCAGGTCAGTGCCTGGATCGCCGCCGGCGCTCCCATCGGCGAGGCGACTGAACCGCCGGCAGCATCGGATCCGCAGACTGCAGCCGAGCCCGAGGCGCCTGCCGAAGCGCTTGCGGCCGGAGAGACAGTCGCTGCGCCCGAGGCTGCCGTTGCCGCCGAAGCTGCCGAGCCGGTTGGTCCTGACTATCCTGGCGGTGCTGCCGAGCTGGTCGTCGTCGACGAACCGGCGGCGGATGAACCGGCCGCCCCCGTGCCGTCGCTCGTCATCGATGCCGAGGCGCTGGCGGGACCGCTCGACGCCGAGGAGCCCAGCAAGCCCGTCGCTGCGCCGGAAGGCGACGGCGACGTGGAGGCGGAAGCGAGCCCGGCGTCTGCGGCCGTGAGCACCGCCGATCTCGTGGCGCTCGCCGAACAGACGGAAGGCGAGGAGGAGCCGGGCGAGGATGAGGTGCTGGGTGGTGCACCCGTCGTGGCAGCGGAACCCGTCCGTGCGGCGCCTGCCGTGCGGCCGCCGGTGCCGCGCCTGCCGGGCTCGCGTAATGGCGCTCGCCCCGCCGAGGCGCCGCTCGATCCGTTCGAGAGTTCGCTGCTGGCCGCCATCGCCGAGGCGGTGCAGGCGGTTGATCCGGCTAGGAGCGATTCAGCACCGCCGGTCGTCGCGCCGGACACGCGCATCGAGCCCCGGCTCGACTCAGTCCGTCCGCGCGCTTTGGCGCCCGATATCGTCGTGCCGGTGGTGAAGGACGAGGTCGATCCGCGCAGTGCGGCCGAGGCTGCCGTCGACGCCGATATCGGCGACGAGATCCAGCGCATCCTCTCGGCCTACAACCAGAACCGGAAGCCGGCGGGCGGCTGATCGCCGCCCGGCAGCTCAGCCGTTCGCCATGTACTGGCCGCCATTGATGGTCAGCACGGCGCCGGTCATGAAGGCGCTGGCGTCCGACGCGAGATAAGCGACGAGCGCCGCGATCTCGTCGGCCTTTCCGAGCCGGCCGACCGGGATCTGCGCGATGATGCCCTCGAGGACCTTTTCCGGCACGGCTGCGACCATGTCTGTGTCGATATAGCCGGGGCAGATGCAGTTGACGGTGATGCCCTTGCGGGCGTTTTCGAGCGCCAGAGCCTTGCTGAAGCCGATGACGCCGGCCTTTGCCGTCGAATAGTTCACCTGTCCGAGCTGGCCCTTCTGCCCGTTGATCGAGGAGATGTTGATCACGCGGCCGAAGCCGCGCTCGCGCATCCCGTCGATCACCGGGCGGGTCATCGAGAACATCGAGCCGAGATTGGTGGCGATCACCGCCTGCCAGGCGGCAAAGTCCATCTTGTGGAACCAGCCGTCGCGCGTGATGCCGGCATTGTTGACGAGGATGTCGACCGGCCCGAGATCTGCAGCCACGGCGGCGACGCCGGCGGCGCAAGCCTCGGGATCGGCGACATCCCACTGGTAAACGGCAATGCCGGTCTCGGCCTTGAAGGCGTTCGCCTTTTCGACATTGCCGGCAAAGGTCGCAGCCACCGTATATCCGGCCGCCTTGAGGCCGGTGGCGATGGCCGCGCCGATGCCGCGCGTACCGCCGGTGACGAGCGCAACTCTGGTCATAAGGTATCCCCCCGCGAGACGAGCCGGTTTGTCCCGGCTGATTGATAGACGGTTAGCGCTCGACGGTGAGCGCGATGCCCATCCCGCCGCCGATGCAGAGCGTGGCGAGGCCCTTCTTGGCGTCGCGCTTGGCCATCTCGTGCAGCAGAGTCACCAGGATACGCGCGCCGGACGCGCCGATCGGATGGCCGATCGCGATCGCGCCGCCATTGACGTTGACCTTGGCCGGGTCCCAGCCGAGGCCCTTGTTCACGGCGCAGGCCTGGGCAGCAAAGGCCTCGTTGGCTTCGACGAGATCGAGATCCTCCTTCGACCAGCCGGCCTTTTCGAGGGCCTTCTTCGAAGCGGGGATCGGGCCGGTGCCCATCACGCTCGGATCGACGCCGGCGGTGGCCCAGGAGGCGATGCGGGCGAGCGGGGTGATGCCGCGGCGCTCCGCCTCGGCGGCGGTCATCAGCACGAAGCCGGCGGCGCCATCGTTGAGGCCCGATGCATTGGCGGCGGTCACGGTGCCGTCCTTGGCGAAGGCGGGGCGGAGCTTGGCGACCGCCTCGAGCGTCGTTCCGGCGCGGATATGCTCGTCATTCTCGATCGTCACGTCGCCCTTCTTGCCGGCGATCACGAAGGGGATGATCTCGTCCTTGAAGCGGCCCGCCTTCTGGGCGGCCTCGGCCTTGTTCTGCGATGCGACGGCGAATTCGTCCTGCTGTTCGCGCGTAATCTGGAATTCTCGCGCGACATTCTCGGCGGTGACGCCCATGTGGTAGCCGTTGAAGGCGTCCCAGAGGCCGTCCTTGATCATCGTGTCGGTGAGGTTGAGATCACCGAACTTGGTGCCGGCGCGCATATGGGCGGCGTGGGGCGACAGCGACATCGATTCCTGGCCGCCGGCGACGATGATCGACGCATCGCCGGATGCGATCTGCTGCATGCCGAGCGCGACCGCCCGGAGGCCCGAGCCGCAGACCTGGTTGAGGCCCCAGGCGGTGGTGCTGATGGGCAGGCCCGCCGCGATCGAGGCCTGGCGCGCCGGGTTCTGGCCCTGGGCCGCGGTCAGCACCTGGCCGAGGATGACTTCGTCGACCTCGCCCGCCTCGATGCCGGCGCGCTCGAGCAGGCCCTTGATCACGGCCGCGCCGAGGAGATGGGCCGGCGTGTTGGCGAAGCCGCCATTGAAGGAGCCGACGGCAGTGCGCCCGGCAGCGGCGATGACGATATCGTTCTGGAGAGCCATGGAGTGTTTCCTGGTTTCCGGCAGCCGTCCCCCGAGGGCGGCGCGGTGGAGCATTGCGCGATCCAAGACCGGGGCGGCACGGCTGTCAACCGAGCGGTGCCGCCGCGTCTTGCTGCGTCGCATCGTGTGCGCAGCAAAGCTGCAGCAATGCGTCGCACAATTTGTTGGCGGCGGAGCGAAAACTTCCCTATCGTCATCGGGCGGGGAGGAGTTTTCGTCGCATCAGCGCACTGCTGATCGATGCCGGTTCAGGCCGGCCGCGCGACGGTCATCATGGGAGTGGGCATGGCCAAGGATCAGGAACCGACGACGATCAAGAAATACGCGAATCGTCGCCTCTACAATACCGGCACCTCGACCTATGTGACGCTCGAGGACCTTGCCGTGATGGTGAAGACGGGCGAGGATTTCGTCGTCTTCGACGCGAAGTCGGGCGAAGACATTACCCGCTCGGTCCTGACCCAGATCATCTTCGAGCAGGAGAACAAGGGCCACAATCTCCTGCCGATCACCTTCCTGCGCCAGCTCATCCGCTTCTATGGCGATTCGATGCAGAACCTGGTGCCGACCTATCTCGACTTCTCGATCGACAGCCTGACGCGCGATTCCGACAAGCTGCGCGGCCAGATGGCCAACGCCTTCGGGCCCAGCGCCTTCACCGCGATCGAGGAGACGGTGCGGCGCAATACCGAAATGTTCGAGCAGGCGATGCGCATGTTCCTGCCATTCAGCGGCGGGCGCGGCGATCTGCCGGCGTCGCCCGCGAGCCCCCGCGTCGAGCCGAAATCCGAGGCACGCGCCGATGGCGATTTCGACACGCTGAAGCGCCAGCTCGACGAGATGCAGAAGAAGATCGACCAGCTCGCCGGCAAGGGCTGAGCCGCAGCCGGCGTCCGGGGCCGAAGCCTCCAGGCTTTCGCCCGGGCGCCGCCGCCGTTGTGCCGGGCGGCCCTCCTTCCTACATCATGGAGGCGCGGCCTTCCGGCCGCTTTTCGTGAGGGAAGACTGCGATGGCGCGGCCGCTATTCGGCGAGATACTCGGCAAGGATTTCGGCGCCGGCGATGCCGGCAAGGACGGCGGCGCCGACAAGGAGTTCGGCGCGCGCGAAGCGCGGGTCCGCCGCGACTTCTGGAAGGTGCTGCGCCGCGGCGCGCGCAACATTCCCTTCGCCGAGGATGCGGTCGCCGCCTATTTCTGCGCCTTCGACACCAACACGCCCTTCCGCGTCCGCGCCATGCTGATGGGCGCGCTCGCCTATTTCGTCATGCCCATCGACCTGGTGCCGGACTTCCTCGCCGGCATCGGCTTTGCCGACGATGCGACGGTGCTGATGACCGCGCTCACCATGCTCGGCTCGCATCTGAAGCCGGTGCATCGCGAAGCGGCGCGGCGGGCCCTGGCCGGTGACGACGCCGGCTGAGCCGCGGCCGGGCGTGTCGTCGCGCCCTGTGGCCGGCCGCCCGGGACAGCTCCGTGCCAGTCACAGTATTGCCCCAATGCGCGGCCCAATTCGTGTCCGTGCCGCGATTGCGCCGAGGCTCCCCTTTGGTTCACGAAATGTTAAGCTGCACTTTGCAGTTTGATGCTTTGGGGAGCGCCTGGCATCCGGTCGGGCGCGGGCGGCTGATCACTGGTGGAAAGAAAATGAACGCATTGAGGATCGCGACTGCCGTGCTCATCGCTGCCGGCGCCATTGGCGTTGCCGAGGCGCAGACCCCGAACCGCGTCGGGACCTTCAAGGACTGGAGCGCGTATGCCTATGCCGACAAGAAGGGCAAGGTTTGCTACGCGGCGTCCCAGCCAAAGAGCCAGAAGCCCGACGGTCTGAACCGCGACCCGGCCTATTTCATGATCACCGCCCGCCCGGCGGAAAACGTGAAGAACGAGGTCTCAGTGATCATCGGCTATCCGTTCAAGGAAGGCTCGAAGGTCACCATCGACATCGACGGCCAGAAATTCGCGATGTTCACGAAGGAAGACGGCGCCTGGGTCGAGAATGCCGCCGAGGAGACTGCCCTTCTCGCCGCGATGAAGAAGGGCAAGGCGATGTCGATCTCCGGCACCTCGCGCCGCGGCACGGTGACGACCGACGCCTATTCGCTCTCCGGCATCTCGGCCTCGCTCGACGCCGTGACGAAGAACTGCCCGGTCGCAGGCGGCTGACGCCGCGCCTTTCCCCTCTCTCCGATCGCCTCGGGGCCGGTCTCGCCGGTCTCGGGGCGCCCTTCGCCTCCGCGGGGACAGGGGTTGATTGACTTTGCCGCGGCTTCCACGTAATAGCCGCGGTCATTCGCGAAGAGGTTTCCTCCGAGCCGCCGACCGGACCGAGAGTCCGGAGGTCAACGTCCGCCAGCGCGTCGCGCCCGCGGGCGTCGATTGCTATTGTCCATATGGCGGATCGGCCCCGATCCCGTTGCGGGAAAGGGACTGCCCTTTGAGGAAGAAGGTCTGATGTTCGATACCCTGTCAGAGCGCCTCTCCGGCATCTTCGACAAGCTCACCCGCCGCGGTGCGCTGTCGGAGGCCGATGTCAACGAGGCCATGCGCGAGGTGCGCCGTGCGCTGATCGAGGCGGACGTCGCGCTCGATGTCGTGCGCTCCTTCACCGACAAGGTCCGCGCCCGCGCCGTCGGTGCCGACGTCATCCGCTCGGTGACGCCCGGGCAGATGGTCGTCAAGATCGTGCACGACCAGCTGGTCGAGATGCTCGGTTCCGAGGCCGAGCCGATCGATCTCAACGCTCCGGCCCCGGTCGCGATCATGATGGTCGGCCTGCAGGGCTCGGGCAAGACGACGACCTCGGCCAAGATCGCCCGCCGCCTGACGCAGCAGCAGAAGCTGAAGGTGCTGATGGCGTCGCTGGACGTGCGCCGTCCGGCCGCGCAGGAACAGTTGCGCATTCTCGGCACGCAGAACGGCATCGAAACGCTGCCGATCGTCGCCGGACAGTCGCCGACCGACATCGCGACGCGCGCACTGCAGGCGGCCCGGCTCGGCGGCTATGACGTCGTCATCCTCGATACCGCCGGCCGCACGCATATCGACGAGCCGCTGATGATGGAAATGGCCGAGATCAAGGCCATCGCCAAGCCGCACGAGATCCTGCTCGTCGCTGACAGCCTCACCGGCCAGGACGCGGTCAATCTCGCGCGCTCCTTCGACCAGCGGGTCGGGATCACCGGCATCGTTCTGACGCGCACCGACGGCGATGGCCGCGGCGGCGCCGCGCTCTCGATGCGCGCCGTCACCGGCAAGCCGATCAAGCTGCTCGGCACGGGCGAGAAATCCGACGCGCTGGAGGACTTCCATCCCGGCCGCGTCGCCAACCGCATCCTCGGCATGGGCGACATCGTCTCGCTCGTCGAGAAGGCGGCGCAGAACATCGACATGGAACAGGCCGCCAAGGCGGCCGAGAAGATGCGCAAGGGCATCTTCGATCTCGACGATCTCGCCGACCAGTTCCGCCAGATGGAAAAGATCGGCGGCATGTCCGGCATGCTCGGGATGATGCCCGGCGTCGGCAAGATCAAGAAGCAGATGGAAGGCGCCAATCTCGACGACGGGATGATGAAGCGCCAGATCGCCATCATCTCCTCGATGACCAGGGCCGAGCGCCGCAACCCCGATATCCTGAAGGCGAGCCGCAAGAAGCGCATCGCCGCTGGCTCGGGCACCCGGGTCGAGGACGTCAATCGCCTGCTCAAGATGCACCGCCAGATGGCCGACATGATGAAGGCCATGGGCAAGCAGAAGGGCGGCGGCATGCTCGGCAAGATGATGGGCGCGCTCGGCGGCGGCGGCATGGGCGGCATGCCCAACATCAATCCGGCCGAGCTCGAGAAGCTCGCCAAGCAGATGGGTTCCGGCGCGCCGGTGCTGCCGAAGGGTTTGCCCGGCAGCCCCGGTATGCCCTCGGGCCTGCCCGGCCTCGGCAATCGCCTGCCCGGTCTCGGCGGCGGCGGGTTCCCCGGCCTCCCCGGAAAGAAGAAATAGCGGGTTCATCCCGCTTCAGACGATATCCAGTTCGAATCGAAAGGAAGAAGAAACCATGTCCCTCAAGATCCGCCTTGCCCGTGCCGGCGCCAAGAAGCGTCCGTTCTACCGCATCGTCATCGCCGACGCCCGTTCGCCGCGCGACGGCCGCTTCATCGAGCGTATCGGCTCGTTCGATCCGATGCTGGCCAAGGACAGCGACAAGCGCGTCGTGCTCGATCTCGAGCGCGCCAAGCATTGGCTCTCCGTCGGCGCCCAGGCGACCGATCGCGTCGAGCGCTTCCTTGCCGATGCCGGCCTGATCGAGCGCGCTGCGCGCAACAACCCGGAGAAGGCCGTCCCCGGCCAGAAGGCGCAGGAGCGCGCCGCCGAGAAGGCCAAGAAGGCCGAAGCAGCGGCTGCCGCCACTGCCGAGTAAGGATGGAGCCGCTGCCTTCCGGCAGCGCTCCCTCACGCTGCCCGTCCCGCAAGCGGACGGGCAGCCACATTTGATCGGGCGGTCTTCCTCGCCGCGGCGCGCCGTCCCGCGCCCGGCGGCAGGGCCTAGGCTCGAACCGTTGCTGCGAAAGGCGCGCCATGGCTGATCAGGATCGCGTGCTTCTCGGACAGTTCGGCGCTGCGCATGGCATTCGCGGCGAGATCAAGCTCGTCGCCTATACCGAGGATCCGCTCGGCGTCGCCGACTATGGTCCGGTGACGCTCGATGACGGCCGCGTGGTCGAATTTCTTGCCGTGCGGGTTCAGGGCGAGGGGCTTGTCGCCCGCGTCAAGGGCTTCGGCGACCGGACCGCGGCCGAAACGCTGCGCAACCGGCGTTTCTCGGTCGATCGGTCGGTGCTGCCGCCGATCGAGGACGAGGACGATTTCTATTATGCCGATCTCGTTGGGCTGCGGGCGGAGCTGGCCGATGGCACGCTCTATGGCAGCGTCATCGCGGTGCAGAATTTCGGCGCCGGCGACCTGATCGAGATCCAGCCGGCGCCTGGCGCCCGCACGCTCTATCTGCCTTTCACGCGCGCCGTCGTCCCGGTGGTCGATATCGCCGGCGGCCGGCTCGTCGTCGCGCCGCCGCCCGAGGTCGAGGCGCGGCAGGAAACGGACGAGGACGGCGGCGAGGACGAGCCGGACGCCGAGCCGCCGATCGACGAGGATCGGGCGTGAGCGCGGCGTCCGGGGCCGCGCCCTTCGCTGCCAGCGTGCTGACGCTCTATCCCGAGATGTTTCCCGGCCCGCTCGGCGTGTCGCTGTCCGGCCGGGCGCTCGCGGAGGGCGTCTGGTCGCTCGAGGCGCTCGATATCCGGGCGCATGCCACCAGCAAGCATCGCAATGTCGACGATACGCCCGCCGGCGGCGGGCCGGGCATGGTGATGCGGGCCGACGTCGTGGCGCGGGCGCTCGACGCGGCGGCGCCGGAAGGCGATCCGCGGCCGCGCATCCTGATGAGCCCGCGTGGCCGTCCACTCGACCAGCGCCGCGTCCGCGACCTCGTCGCCGGCCCCGGCGCCGTGATCCTCTGCGGCCGCTTCGAGGGCGTCGACGAGCGCGTGATCGAGGCGCGGGGCCTCGAGGAGATCTCGATCGGCGACTATGTGCTGTCCGGAGGCGAACTCGGCGCCATGGTGCTGCTCGATGCCTGCGTTCGGCTGCTGCCCGGTGTCATGGGCGCCGCGGAGTCGGGCACCGACGAGAGCTTCGAGGGCGGTTTGCTCGAATATCCGCATTACACCCGCCCGCGCGAATGGGAAGGCCGGACGATCCCGCCGACGCTCCTTTCGGGTGATCACGCCGCCATCTGGCGCTGGCGCCGGGCCGAGGCCGAGCGGATCACCCGCGAGCGCCGGCCGGATCTCCTCGATCGCTGAGCCGCAGCGGCGAATGGCGAAAACCGGCACGATCCGGCCATTTCGCCTTGACAGGCTGCGCTCCGCCCGTATAACACCCAGCGATCTCGGCGCGTCCCTGTGACAGCGCCGATTTTCATTGCATGACCCTGACTGAAGAAGCTCGCCCTTCGAGGCGCGGCTGAACAACTGGAAAGAACAATGTTCGCAGTCATCAAAACCGGCGGCAAGCAGTATCGCGTTGCCGCCAACGACCAGCTCGAAGTCGAGCTCCTTGCCGGTGAAGCCGGCGATACGGTTTCGTTCGACGAAGTCCTCCTCGTCGGCGGCGAAGCCGGTACCACCATCGGTGCGCCGACTGTTGCCGGCGCCAGCGTTTCGGCCGAGATCGTCGACCAGATCCGCACCCGCAAGATCCTTGTGTTCAAGAAGCGTCGGCGCCAGAATTCGAAGCGCAGCCGCGGCCATCGGCAGAGCCTCACCGTCGTCAAGATCACTGGGATCAAGACGGCCTGAGGCGCGAGCCAGACGGCAAGCCCACGGTTTCAATGGCTCCGCCGCGCTGAAGGCGCGTGCGAGCCGGCATCGCGGAAGCGGTGCGGTTTCAGGATTGGAGTTCGATCATGGCACACAAGAAGGCAGGCGGTTCCTCGCGCAACGGTCGCGATTCGGCCGGTCGCCGTCTCGGCGTGAAGAAGTTCGGCGGCGAGCAGGTCGTCTCGGGCAACATCATCATTCGCCAGCGCGGCACGCAGTGGCATCCGGGCACCGGCGTCGGCCTCGGCAAGGATCACACGATCTTCGCCGTGACGGACGGAAGCGTAGCCTTCCGCCGCAAAGCCAATGGCCGCATTTACGTGTCCGTCGCCCCGGCGGCGATGGAGGCTGCGGAATAAAACCGGTCATTCCCATGGAACGCCGGTGTCACATCGACCCGGTGGACCGTGACGGTCAGTCAAGAGGGGAGATGGGACACCATCTCCCCTTTTTCATTGGCCCGACGGGAGGCATCGATGCCCGAGGCAGTGCGCGAAGACCAGACAGGCGGCGAGGACGGCGCCGAGGACGAAACACGGAGCTACGGCACGCGGCGTCTGCTGCTGCGGGCGCCACGGGCGGCAGATGCCGCCGCGCTGGCGATCGCAGTCGGCAATCCCCGGGTTGCCATGAGTCTCTTCGACGTGCCCTATCCTTATGAGCGCGCCGATGCCGAAGGCTGGATCGAGCGCGCCCGTGTGCCGAGCAAGGCGCCGGGCACGACGCTGGTGGCGCTCGCGTCCCGGACCGGCGATCTCGTCGGCGCCGGTTTCCATCGGCCGAGCGACATCTGGCCCGGCGGTTTCGATCTCTCGTTCTGGGTTGCCGAGCCGTTCTGGGGCCAGGGCTACGGCACCGAGATCGCCCATGCCGTCATCGACCACGCTTTCGAGTCGGGTGGCGCCGAGCGGCTCTGGTGCGCCATCCGCGTCACGAGCGCGCCGGCGCGGCGTGTCGCCGAGAAGTGCGGGTTCCAGTTCCGTGACACGGGGCTTGTCCGTTCGCTGGCGACGCGTGGAACGGTCCCTGTCGAGCGCTTCGTGCTGGAACGGCGCGTCTGGACCAGCCTCAAGGCCTGGGGCAGCGAGCGCGGCTCGGTCGGGGATCCGCGCAGCCATCGCGGGCTTAAGGGCCGCGGCGGCCGATCGGCCGATGTTGGAGACGACGCCAGTGATGCCGCCTGATTTCTCGACGCGCACCGAGCGGCTGCTGCTGCGGCCGCTCGTCGATGCGGATGCGGCGGCCCTCGTTGCCGGCCTCGGCGATTTCGAGGTAGCGCGCTGGCTGTCCCGCGTGCCGCTGCCCTACACCATGGACGAGGCTCGCCGGTTCCTCGCCTGGGAGAAATCGGAGCGGCAGCATGGCGAGGACCGTGTCGTCGTGATCGATGCGGGCGGTCTCGTCGGCATCGTCTCACTGCGTGGCCGCGGACCCGAGCCGGTCCTCGGCTATTGGCTCGCCCGCCGTCACTGGGGCCTCGGCTACATGACGGAGGCTGTCGGCGCCGTCGTCGCCGCCGCTTTTGAAGACCCGGCGCTGGAAACCATCCATTCCGGCGTATTCGAGGGTAATGTGCGTTCGTTGGCGATCCAGACGCGCTTCGGTTTCGTCATTTCGGGCCGTTCCCAGGTCCATAATCTTGCGCTCGGCCGCGATCTTGCGCATATCGACACCCAACTGACGCGCGCGCGTCATGAAGAGTTCACGTCATGAAATTCCTCGACGAGGCCAAGGTCTATATCCGCTCGGGCGACGGCGGGGCCGGATCGGTCTCGTTCCGGCGTGAGAAGTTCATCGAGTTCGGCGGGCCCGACGGCGGCGACGGCGGTCGCGGCGGCGATGTCTGGGTCGAATGCGTCGACGGGCTGAACACGCTGATCGACTATCGCTATCAGCAGCATTTCAAGGCCAAGACCGGCGTGCACGGCATGGGTCGCAACATGGCTGGCGGCAAGGGTGCCGACGTCGTGCTGAAGGTGCCGGTCGGGACGCAGATTTTCGACGAGGACAACGAGACGCTCATCGCCGACCTGACCCGCGTCGGCGAGAAGGTGCTGCTCGCCAAGGGCGGCAATGGCGGTTTCGGCAACGCCCATTTCAAGACCTCGACCAACCAGGCGCCGCGCCGGGCCAATCCCGGCCTCGAAGGCCTCGAGCGCTGGATCTGGCTGCGGCTGAAGCTGATCGCCGATGCCGGGCTGATCGGCCTGCCGAATGCCGGCAAGTCGACCTTCCTGGCCACCGTGACAGCGGCGCGGCCGAAGATCGCCGACTATCCGTTCACGACGCTCCATCCCGGCCTCGGCGTCGTGCGCAGCGACGGGCGCGAATTCGTGCTCGCCGATATTCCGGGCCTGATCGAGGGCGCGCATGAGGGCATCGGCCTCGGCGATCGCTTCCTCGGCCATGTCGAGCGCTGCCGCGTGCTGCTGCATCTCGTCGACGGCACGCAGGAAGATCCTGCCGAGGCCTACAGGATCGTCCGCGGCGAGCTCGACGCCTATGGCGCAGGCCTGCCCGAAAAGCGCGAGATCGTCGCTTTGTCCAAGGCCGACGCCATCCCGGCCGAAGTTCTGGACGCGCGCGCCAAGGCGCTGCAGCGGGCCAGCGGCCAGAAGCCGCTGATCCTTTCAGCAGCGACGCGGCAAGGCGTCGAGGCGGCGCTGCGAGCGCTTGGCCGGATCATCGACGAGGGCCGGATCTCCGATCCGAACGACGTGCCCTCGCCGCACCCCGATACGTGGCGACCGTGACGATCGACCTCGTGACGGCGGGCGCGCATAACGAAGCGCCGCTGTCATCGCGACCGATCGACTGCCTGTTCCACGTTTCGAGACCGCCATCATGAGCCACACGCACAGCGCAACGACCGCCTTCCTGCCCGGCCTGCTCGACAGGCCGGCGCTGCGTCCGGAGAGCTTTCGCCGCATCGTCGTCAAGATCGGCTCGGCGTTGCTGGTCGATCGCGAGAAGGGCGCCCTGCGCACGGAATGGCTCGAAGCCTTCGTCGGCGACGTCGCCGCGCTCGCCAAGGCCGGCCACGAAGTTCTCGTCGTCTCCTCGGGCGCGATCGCGCTCGGCCGTGGCGTGCTCGGCCTTCCGCGCGGGGTGCTGCGGCTCGAGGAGAGCCAGGCGGCGGCCGCTGTCGGCCAGATCGCGCTGGCGCGGGCCTATTCGGAAATGCTTGGCGGCCACTCCATCACGGCTGGGCAGATCCTGCTGACGCTTGGCGATACCGAGGAGCGCCGCCGCTATCTCAATGCGCGCTCCACGATCACGACGCTCCTGCGCATGGGCGCTGTGCCGGTGATCAACGAGAACGACACCGTCGCCACCAGCGAGATCCGCTACGGCGACAATGACCGCCTCGCCGCGCGCGTCGCCTCGATGATGGGCGCCGACCTCCTGGTGCTGCTCTCCGATATCGACGGCCTCTACACCGCGCCGCCCCACACCGATCCCGAGGCGCGGCTCATTCCCGTCGTCGAGCGCATCACGCCCGAGATCGAGGCGATGGCCGGCGGGGCGGCGTCCGAATATTCTCGTGGCGGCATGCGCACCAAGGTGGAGGCCGGCAAGATCGCCACCGCCGCCGGCTGCACCATGGTGATCGCCCTCGGCAAGCCGCAGAACCCGCTGAAGCGGATCAGCGCGGGCGCCCCCGCGACCTGGTTCCTGGCTGAACAGAACCCCGTGACCGCGCGCAAGAAGTGGATTTCGGGGCATCTGGAAACGCGTGGCCTCGTTGTCATCGATGCCGGCGCCGTCAGGGCGATCCGTGCCGGCAAGAGTCTCCTGCCAGCCGGGGTCCGCCGCGTCGAGGGACGCTTCCAGCGCGGCGACGCGATCCTGATCCAGGGCGAGGCGGGCGAGGAGATCGGCCGCGGTCTCGTCGCCTATGACGCCCATGACGCCGAGCGCATCGCCGGCCGCAATTCGGGCGAGATCGAAGCCATCCTCGGTTATGCCGGTCGTGCCGCGATGATTCATCGCGACGACATGGCGATCCGGGGCGAATAGGAGCGGATTGCCATGACCGAAACGGCAATGATGACCGGAAGGACCAGCGCGACTGGAACGAGCGACGTCGCCACGATCATGGATGCGATCGGGCGCAAGGCGCGCCTCGCGGCACGGCAGCTGGCGCTCGCGCCCGGGTCTACCAAGAATGCGGCGCTGCGCGCCATGGCCGCTGCGCTCAGGGACGACCAGGCGGTGATCCTCGCGGCCAATGCGCTCGATGTCGCGGCGATCAAGCGCGAGGGAGCGCTTGCTTCCTTCATCGACCGCCTGACGCTCGATCCGAAGCGGATCGAGGCGATGGCCGCCGGGGTCGAAGCGATCGCCGAACTGCCCGATCCCGTCGGCATCGTGCTCGAAAAATGGCAACGGCCGAACGGTCTGCAGCTCGAACGCGTTTCGACGCCGCTCGGCGTCATCGGCGTCATCTATGAAAGCCGGCCGAACGTCACCGCCGATGCGGGGGCGCTCTGCCTCAAGGCCGGCAATGCCGTGATCCTTCGCGGCGGGTCGGATTCGTTCCGCTCCTCCGGCGCGATCCATGCCGCGCTGGTCCGCGGCCTGGTCGCGGCCGGGCTGCCGGCAGAGGCGATCCAGATGGTGCCCACCTCCGATCGCGCGGCCGTCGGCGCGATGCTCGGCGGGCTTGGCGGGGCCATCGACGTGATCGTTCCGCGTGGCGGAAAGAGCCTCGTCGCGCGGGTGCAGGACGAGGCGCGCGTGCCGGTCTTCGCCCATCTCGAAGGCATCGTGCACATTTATGTCCACGCGAAGGCGGATCTCGCGATGGCCATCCCGCTGATCGTCAACGCCAAGATGCGGCGCACGGGCGTCTGCGGCGCGGCCGAGACGCTGCTGATCGATCGCGCCGTGGCCGCGACCCATCTGGTACCGATCGTGCGCGCGCTTATCGCTGCCGGATGCAGCATTCGCGGCGATGCGGAGACACTGGCTCTCGTTCCCGAGGCGAGCGCTGCGACCGAAGAGGACTGGTCGACCGAATATCTCGACGCGGTGATCGCGGTCAGGGTCGTCGACGGCCTCGACGCGGCGATCGAGCATATCGAGCGCTATGGCTCCCACCATACCGACGCGATCCTGACCGCCGACGACGAGGCGGCGCGGACGTTCCTCGCCGAAGTCGATTCGGCGATCGTCATCCACAATGCTTCGACGCAGTTCGCCGATGGCGGTGAATTCGGCTTCGGCGGCGAGATCGGCATCGCCACCGGCCGCATGCATGCACGCGGCCCGGTCGGTACGGCGCAGTTGACCTCGTTCAACTACCGCATTCATGGCAGCGGGCAGATGCGGCCGTGACGCATGCTGCCGCCGATCCGGCGCCCGGACCGGCGCTGCGCCTGCCGCTCGCCCTGCCGGGGCAGCGGATCGGGCTCTTCGGCGGTTCGTTCGATCCGCCGCATCAGGGCCATCTGATGCTGAGCCTAATGGCGATCCGGCGTCTGAAGCTCGACCGGGTCTGGTGGCTGGTGACGCCCGGCAATCCCTTGAAGGAGCACGCGCCCGGTGCATTGGCGCGGCGGCTCCTGGCGGCGGAGGCGATCGCGCGCGACCCACGGATCGTCGTGACCGCCGTCGAGGCGGCGCTGCATACCCGCTATACTGCTGATACTCTCGCGATTCTCGCCCGCAAGCTGCCCGGCGTCGATCTCGTCTGGCTGATGGGCGCAGACAATCTCTGCCAGTTCCATCGCTGGCGGCACTGGCGGCAGATCGCCGCGACCATGCCGATCGCCGTCTATGACCGGCCCGGAAGCACCTTCCGCGCCATGGCCTCGCCGGCGGCGCATGCGCTCGCGCGGTTTCGTCTCGACGAGGCCGATGCGGCGCTGCTCCCTGGCCATCCGACGCCCGCCTGGGTGTTCCTGCATGGCCCCCGCGTTGCCATGTCATCGACCGCGCTGCGTGCCGGATCGATGAAGAACGCGGCGAAGTCTTGAAAGCGTCACCGGCTCGTGCCTATCTTCTGATCATGCGGACTTCGTGCCGCAGGGGAGCGAGCCACTTCAGGGTCCGGACCGGACCGACCGCCTTTTTGGCGAAAGGATCAACCACTGACGACGGCAATCCAAACCGAGGCTGCGAATGATCGTATGCCTCACAAGACGTCGGTACGCCGGCAGATCGCAGCGGACGACGTTCTCAAAGCCATCCTCGACAGCCTCGACGACTCGAAGGCCGAGGATATCGTCTCGATCGACATCGCGGGCAAATCGGCATTGGCGGACTATATGGTCGTCGCCACGGGCCGTTCGCAGCGGCATGTCGGCGCGATCGCCGATCATCTCGACCGCGACATCACCGAGGCCGGTGGCCGCGTCGGTAGCGTCGAAGGCATGCCGCATTGCGACTGGGTCCTGATCGACGCGGGCGACGTCATCGTCCACGTTTTCCGGCCCGAAGTGCGCAGCTTCTACAATCTCGAGAAGATGTGGTCGCCCGACGCCCCCAAGGGCGCTGGACTGCGTCCCGTCGACGAGGCGTCCGAGGCGTAGCTTCGGGGCTGCTCCGATGCTGATCACACTCGCTGCCGTGGGCCGGCTCAAGGCCGGTCCCGAGCGGCTACTCGTCGACCGCTACCTGGAGCGCGCTGGACAGACCGGCCGAGCGCTCGGCCTTTCGGTTGCCGTGCGCGAGCTGCCCGAGAGCCGCGCCGGGCGCGCCGAGGAGCGGATGGCGCAGGAGGCAGCGGCGCTGGTGGCGCTGATGCCCGAGGGCGCGCGGCTGATTGCGCTCGACGAGCGCGGCGAAACCATGGGCAGCGAGGCCTTCGCGACCCGCATCGGCTCCTGGCGCGATGCCGGTCTCCGCGATCTGGTCTTCGCCATTGGCGGAGCCGATGGCCATGGCGAGGCGCTACGCCAGCGTGCCGACCAGAGGCTCGCTTTCGGTGCCATGACCTGGCCGCATCAGATCGTCCGTTTGTTGCTCGCCGAGCAGATCTACCGGGCGACGACGATCCTCTCCGGACACCCCTATCACCGGGTGTGACCGTCCAGCTTCGGCCGCAATTGGTGCGCATCGTGCATGGATGCACTTCCGGCGGCGATGCTCGCTTCCCCCGGACGAGCCTTTGCCGTCATCGGGCCGTTCCTTGATCCGACCTCTGTCGCTTCCGCTGAGCCTCGTCGTCGTCGCCTTCGCCGCGACGGGCGCAGGGGTGTGGCCGACGCGCGCTCTGGCGCAATCCCCGGCCACAGAAGCGCCAGCCGCGCCCGTTGCGACCGCGCCCGATCCCGGCGAAGCCGAACGCAGTCAACGCCGGGCCGAGCTCGACGCCATCACGCATGACATCGAGGTCACCAAGGAACGCCAGGACGCGCTTCAATCGGAGATCGACAAGCTCGACAAGGACAGCGCCTCGCTGACGCAGAGCATGGTCGAGACCGGCGAGCGCGCCAAGCAGCTCGAGCGCCAGCTCGGCGAGGCCGAGGCGCGCATGGGCAGCCTGCTCGACGAGGAGAAGGGCGTGCGGGCCTCGCTGTCGGCGCGCCGCGGCGTTCTCGCCAATGTGCTGGCCGCCCTGCAGCGGATGGGCCGCAAGCCGCCGCCGGCGATCGTCGTGCGGCCCGAGGACGCCCTCGCGGCCGTGCGCAGCGCGATGTTGCTCGGCGCCGTCGTGCCGGAGTTGCGGACGGAAGCCGACGCGCTGACCGCCGACCTGCAGCATCTTCTGGCGTTGAAGGACGAGAAGGCGCGCGAGCGCGACCGCGTTCGCGCCGATGCGACCGCACTTGCCGAGGAGCAGACGCGGATCCAGTTGCTCGTCGCCGAGAAGAAGAAGGCGCGCGCCGCTTCCGAGGACGCGCTTGCCGCGGAGCAGTCGCGCTCGGTGGAGCTGGCCGCCAAGGCGAGCAGCCTGCAGGACCTGATTGATACGCTGGAGAAGCAGATCGCGTCGTCGGCCGATGCCGCCGCTTCGGCGAAGGCGGCTGAAGAAAAGAACCAGGCGGCCATCGATTCGGGAACGGCCTCGCGCCAGCCGGACAATCTCGGCGCGGCGAACCGCATCGCACCCGCTGTCGCCTTCGCCGATACCAAGGGCCTGCTGCCGCGGCCGGTCAACGGCGTCGAGGTCAAGAGCTTCGGCGACGATGACGGGCTCGGCGGCACCACGGCGGGCATCTCGATCGCGACGCGCGCCGGCGCCGGCGTCTCGGCGCCGAGCGACGGCTGGGTCGTCTATGCCGGGCCGTTCCGGTCTTATGGGCAACTCTTGATCATCAATGCCGGTGGCGGGTATCATGTACTCTTGGCAGGCATGGAGCGCATCAACGTCGAACTCGGGCAATTCGTCCTCGCGGGCGAGCCTGTCGGTGTGATGGGAACCCGCCAGCTTGCAAGCATGGGCACCGAAGGTGTTGGCGCCCAGCAGCCCCTGCTCTATGTCGAATTCAGAAAAGACGGAACCTCGATCGACCCGGCTCCATGGTGGGCGCGATCCAGCGACGAAAAGGTTGGCGGATGATTCGGAATGCTTCGCTCCTCCTGGCCGGTACGATCATCGGCGCAACGGCGGCCATCACCATAGCTCAGGTGCCCGGGCTGGTGCCGGGGGCGGCGCATGCCGCCGCCTCGGACACCTACCGGCAGCTCAATCTCTTCGGCGACGTATTCGAGCGCATTCGCGCCGACTATGTCGAGAAGCCGGATGACAGTGCGCTGATCGAGGCGGCCGTCAATGGCATGCTGACCTCGCTCGACCCGCATTCGAGCTACATGAATCCCAAAGACTTCAAGGACATGCAGGTCCAGACCCGCGGCGAATTCGGCGGGCTCGGCATCGAGGTCACGATGGAGGACGGCGTCGTCAAGGTCGTCTCGCCGATCGACGATACCCCGGCGGCCAAGGCCGGCATCCTCGCCGGCGACCTGATCATCGCCATCGACGGCGACCCGGTCCAGAACATGAACCTGAACCAGGCCGTCGAGAAGATGCGTGGCGCGGTCAATACGCCGATCACGCTGCAGATCGCCCGCAAGGGCACCGCCAAGCCGTTCGACGTCAAGGTCGTCCGCGACGTGATCCGTATCCAGTCGGTCAAGTCGCGTGCCGAGGGCGATATCGGCTATATCCGCATCTCCTCGTTCAACGAGCAGACCTTCGACGGGCTGAAGGCCGCTATCGACAAGCTGAATGCCTCGATCGGCAAGGACAAGCTCAAGGGCTATATCCTCGATCTCCGCAACAATCCGGGCGGCCTGCTCGATCAGGCGGTGGCCGTCGGCGATGCCTTCCTCAACCAGGGCGAGATCGTCGCGACGCGCGGCCGGCATTCCGACCAGAACGCCCGCTATGACGCCCGCGACGGCGACCTGACCGACGGCAAGCCGGTGATCGTGTTGATCAATGGCGGCTCGGCCTCTGCCTCGGAAATCGTCGCCGGCGCCCTGCAGGACCAGAAGCGCGCGACCATTCTCGGCACGCGTTCGTTCGGCAAGGGCTCGGTGCAGACGATCATCCCGCTCGGCTCGAACGGAGCGATCCGCCTGACCACGGCGCGTTACTACACGCCGTCCGGCCGCTCGATCCAGGCCAAGGGCATCGATCCGGATATCCAGGTCGTGCAGGACCTGCCGCCGGAGCTGAAGGACCAGGTCACCGACACAAAGGGCGAAGCCTCGCTGAAGGGCCACCTCGCCAACGAGGCCGGCGGCGACGAGGGCACCGGTTCGCAGGCCTATGTCCCGCCGGACGCGAAGGACGACAAGCAGCTGCAGCAGGCGATCGGTCTTCTCGACGGCAAGCAGGCCAACAGCGCCTTCCCGCCGAATCCGAAGGCGGCCGTCCCCAACTAGACGAAGCCGAAGCGGCGCCCCTGTGGCGCCGCTTTTCTGTTCCCGCCGACTTCCCGAGCGACACCACGTGACCGACGACTACAGCGCGCCCCTCGGCCTCGACCGGACCGTTTCGCCGCGGCGGCGGCTGCCGATCTGGCCGTTCCTCGTCGGGCCGACACTGATCATCATCGTCGGGCTGGCCACCTGGGCGGCGCTCCATCCGGATCCCTATGGCGGCCAGCCGCATGTCGTCGTCGATCTGCCGGCCTTGCCGCCACCGATGCCCGCCGCCGCGCCGGTGCCGGCGCCCGAGCCGGACGATCCGAACGGCCAGATCATCATCCGCGATCCCTGACGGGCCTTACGCAGGCTGCAGCCGCGCATTGGCACACTTGGCCGCGTTGAACCCGCGCTCGGTGGACTCTATGGTCACGCCGCGCCGATGCTGGACCGATGGAGACGAGCTGATGTCGAAGAAGAAGCCGGTCGACCCGGCGACGCTGCCCTATCGCCCGTGTGTCGGAACAGTCGTCTTCAATGCCGCCGGGCTGGTGCTCATCGGCGAGCGGGCGCCCAACCCGGAGTTGGTCGAGGGCGATCCGGTGTGGCAGCTGCCGCAGGGCGGCATCGACCACGGCGAAGAGCCGCTCGTCGCTGCACGGCGCGAGCTCTATGAAGAGACGAGCATCAGCTCCGTCACGCTGCTTGCCGAGGCAGAGGGTTGGTTCGACTATGATCTGCCGCCCGATCTCGTCGGCATCGCGCTCAAGGGCAAGTATCGCGGCCAGCGTCAGAAGTGGTTCGCCTTCCGCTTTGAGGGCGAGGAGAGCGAGATCGACGTCCTGACGCCGGGCGGCGGCAAGCACCCCTCGGAGTTCCACACCTGGCGCTGGGAGCGTCTCGAGGCGTTGCCCGGGCTGATCGTTCCGTTCAAGCGCAAGGTCTATGACCAGGTCGTCGCGGCCTTCAGGCATCTCGCCGCCTGACGGGAAGGCGCGGTCCTGACGGAGGGGCATAAAAAAGCGCCGGGAAACCGGCGCTTTCGTCTTTCTGCGGGCAGAAGTCCCGGTCAGTGACCGAGAACGGCCTGCACGTCCTTCAACTGCGCCAGCCGCGTTGCGGCGGCGGTGCGGGACGCGTCGTCGCGGGCATCGTTGACGTCTTCCTCGGCGTCTCGGATTTCCTTGGCGATCGTATCGGCATTGAGGCTCTCGACCGGGACAGCCTGCTCGGCGAGGATCGTCAGGCCGCTCGCATTCACATCGGCAAAGCCGCCGCGAATGAAGAAGCGCTGCGCCGCGCCGTTCGCCGGCGTCACCGTGACGACGCCGGGCTTGATCGTCGCCATGAAGGGCGCGTGGTTCTTCAGAACCTCGAACTCGCCCTCCGATCCCGGCACCACGACCGAGAGGACCGGCTCCGAAAGGAGCAGGCGCTCGGGCGAGACGAGTTCGAACGGGAACGGATCAGCCATGGGAACCTACCTCTTGTCGTCGGGCGATCAGGCCGCGGCCGCGAGCTTCTTGGCCTTGGCGATCGCATCCTCGATCGTGCCGACCATGTAGAAGGCGGCCTCGGGGAGGTGATCGTAGTCGCCGTTGCAGAGGCCCTTGAAGCCCTTGATCGTGTCGGCGATCGGAACCTGGACGCCCGGCTGGCCAGTGAAGGCCTCGGCGACGTCGAAGGGCTGCGACAGGAAGCGCTCGATCTTGCGGGCGCGGGCCACGGTGAGCTTGTCCTCTTCCGAGAGCTCGTCCATGCCGAGGATCGCGATGATGTCCTGGAGCGCCTTGTAGCGCTGCAGGATCTGCTGCACGCGGCGGGCGACTGCGTAGTGCTCTTCACCGACGATGGCCGGGGTCAGCATGCGCGAGGTCGAGTCGAGCGGATCCACTGCCGGGTAGATGCCCTTTTCCGAGATCGCGCGCGACAGGTTGGTCGTCGCGTCGAGATGGGCGAAGGAGGTGGCCGGCGCCGGGTCGGTCAGATCGTCGGCCGGCACGTAGATCGCCTGCACCGAGGTGATCGAGCCCTTGGTCGTGGTGGTGATGCGCTCCTGCAGCGCGCCCATGTCGGTCGCGAGCGTCGGCTGGTAACCCACGGCAGAGGGAATGCGGCCGAGCAGCGCCGACACTTCCGAACCCGCCTGGGTGAAGCGGAAGATGTTGTCGACGAAGAACAGCACGTCCTGGCCCTGGTCGCGGAAATGCTCGGCGACGGTGAGGCCGGTCAGCGCGACGCGGGCGCGGGCGCCCGGCGGCTCGTTCATCTGGCCGAACACCAGTGCGCACTTCGACTTCACCGACGGATCGGGATTGTGCGGATCGGCGTTGACCTTCGAGTCGATGAACTCGTGATAGAGGTCGTTACCCTCGCGGGTACGCTCGCCGACGCCGGCGAATACCGAATAGCCGCCGTGAACCTTGGCGACGTTGTTGATCAGCTCCTGGATCAGAACGGTCTTGCCGACGCCGGCGCCGCCGAACAGGCCGATCTTGCCGCCCTTGGCGTAAGGCGCGAGCAGGTCGACGACCTTGATGCCCGTGAGCAGGATTTCAGCTTCCGTCGACTGCTCCGAATAGGACGGGGCAGGCGCGTGGATCGGGCGGAGGCCTTCGGCCTCGACCGGGCCGGCCTCGTCGATCGGCTCGCCGATGACGTTCATGATGCGGCCGAGGGTGCCGATGCCGACCGGAACCTGGATCGGCACGCCGGTGTCGCGAACCGGCTGGCCACGAACGAGGCCTTCCGAGATGTCCATGGCGATGCAGCGGACGGTCGACTCGCCGAGATGCTGTGCCACTTCGAGCACGAGGCGGTTGCCGTTGTTGCTGGTCTCGAGCGCGTTCAGGATGGCCGGCAGATGGCCTTCGAACTGAACGTCGACGACCGCGCCGATGACCTGCGTGATGCGGCCGGTTTCGGCCTTCTGATTGGTGGTATTCGCCATGGTGTTCAACCTTCCAAAAATCCGGTCAGAGCGCCTCGGCGCCCGAAATGATCTCGATCAGTTCCTTGGTGATCATCGCCTGGCGCGTGCGGTTGTAGCGCAGCGTGTACTTCTTGATCATCTCGCCGGCATTGCGCGTCGCATTGTCCATCGCCGACATCTTGGCGCCCATCTCGGAGGCGACGTTCTCGAGCAGCGCGCCGAGAACCTGGACCGAGATGTTGCGCGGCAGGAGATCCTCGAGGATCGTCGCCTCGTCGGGCTCGTATTCGTAGATCGCGGTGGCGGGCGCGGCGTTGTCGTTCACGGGAACCTGCGCCGGGATCAGCTGCTGCGCCGTCGGGATCTGCTGGATCACCGAGCGGAAGCGCGAATAGAAGATCGTGGCGATGTCGAACTGGCCATCGGCATAGAGCGACAGCACCTTCTTCGCGATCGCGTCGGCGTTGGCGAAGCCGATCTGCTTGACGGTGCGCAGTTCGATCAGCTCGATGATCTCGTTCTGGAACTGCCGGCGCAGCGCGTCATGGCCCTTCTTGCCAACGCACAGGATCTTCACCGTCTTGCCCTGGCGTTGGAGCCCGAGGGCATGGTCGCGGGCGAGACGGGCGATCGAGGAATTGAACGCGCCGCAAAGGCCGCGCTCGGCCGTGCAGACGATGAGGAGATGCGTCTGGCTGGCGCCGGTGCCCGCGAGCAGGCGCGGCGCGTCGGACTGGCCGGCGACTCCGGCGGCGACATTGGCCAGCACCGCACCCATCCGCTCCGCATAGGGGCGGGCGGCTTCGGCTGCGGCCTGCGCGCGGCGAAGCTTCGCCGCGGCGACCATCTGCATCGCCTTGGTGATCTTCTGCGTCGCCTTGACCGAGGCGATACGGTTTCGGAGTTCCTTGAGGCTCGGCATGAGCGTCCCTGTCGAGCGGAATGAAGGCCGGGCCGCGCGGGGCGGACCGGCCCTTCCCTAGGTTCAGGCGAAGTTCTTGGCGAAGGCGTCGAGGGCGGCCTTCAGCTTCGAACGGATCTCGTCGTTCAGCTCGCGCTTGTCGCGGATCAACTCGAGAAGATCCTTGTGCTCGGTGCGCAGCACGGCCAGGAGGCCCTGCTCGAACGGACCGACCTGCGACACCTGGATCTTGTCGAGATAGCCATTCACGCCGGCATAGATCACCGCAACCTGCTCTTCGACGCGAAGCGGCGAGAACTGCGGCTGCTTCAAGAGTTCGGTGAGGCGCGCGCCACGGTTCAGCAGGCGCTGCGTCGTCGCGTCGAGATCGGAGCCGAACTGAGCGAAGGCCGCCATTTCGCGATACTGCGACAGCTCGCCCTTGATCGGGCCGGCGACCTGCTTCATCGCCTTGATCTGGGCGGCCGAGCCGACGCGCGACACCGAGAGGCCGACGTTCACCGCCGGACGGATGCCCTGGTAGAACAGGTCCGTCTCGAGGAAGATCTGGCCGTCGGTGATCGAGATGACGTTGGTCGGGATATAGGCCGACACGTCGTTGGCCTGCGTCTCGATGATCGGCAGGGCGGTCAGCGAACCGTTGCCGTTGTCGTCGTTCAGCTTGGCCGCGCGCTCGAGCAGGCGGGAATGCAGGTAGAACACGTCGCCCGGATAGGCTTCGCGGCCCGGCGGACGGCGCAGCAGCAGCGACATCTGGCGGTAGGCGACGGCCTGCTTGGAGAGATCGTCATAGACGATCAGGGCATGCATGGCGTTGTCGCGGAAATATTCGCCCATGGCGCAGCCGGCGAAGGGCGCCAGATACTGCATCGGGGCCGGGTCGGAGGCGGTCGCGGCGACGACGATCGAATATTCGAGCGCGCCGCGCTCCTCGAGCACCTTCACGAACTGCGCGACGGTCGAGCGCTTCTGGCCGATGGCGACATAGACGCAGTAGAGCTTCTTCGACTCGTCGCCAGTGTCGTTGACCGACTTCTGGTTCAGGATCGTATCGAGCGCCACGGCGGTCTTGCCGGTCTGGCGATCGCCGATGATCAGCTCGCGCTGGCCACGGCCGACCGGGATCATGGCGTCGATCGCCTTGATGCCGGTCTGCATCGGCTCATGCACCGACTTGCGCGGGATGATGCCCGGTGCTTTGACGTCGACGCGGCGACGCTCGGTGGTCTCGATCGGGCCCTTGCCGTCGATCGGATTGCCGAGCGCATCGACGACGCGGCCGAGCAGCGCCTTGCCGACGGGAACGTCAACGATGGCGCCGGTGCGCTTGACGGTGTCGCCCTCGGAGATGTCGCGGTCGGAGCCGAAGATCACGACGCCGACATTGTCGGTCTCGAGGTTCAGCACCATGCCACGGGTACCGCCCGGGAACTCGACCATTTCACCGGCCTGGACATTGTCGAGGCCGTAGATGCGGGCAATGCCGTCACCGACCGACAGGACCTGTCCGACTTCGGAAACCTGAGCCTCGGAGCCGAAGTTCTTGATCTGCTCCTTGAGGATTGCGGAGATTTCAGCGGCGCGGATGTCCATCAGCCGACCTCTTTCATGGCGATCTTGAGTGAATTGAGCTTGGAACGCAGCGACGTATCGACCATCCGGCTACCGACCTTGACGACGAGGCCGCCGATCAGCGCCGGATCGACGCTGGCGACGAGCGTGACGTCCTTGCCGATCTTGGCCTTCAGCGCATCCTTCAGCGCGGCCGTCGCGGCCTCGCTGAGCGGCTCGGCGCTGGTCACCTCGGCCGTCACCTCGCCGCGATGAGCGGCGGCGAGACGGCCAAAATCGGCGATCATGGCAGGCAGCACGAACAGACGGCGGTTGCCGGCTGCGACCTTGATGAAATTCGCGACCAGCCCGCCGATGCCCGCCTTGGCGAGCACGGCCGAGACGGCGCGCAACTGATCTTCGGCGGCGAAGACCGGGCTCCGCACGAGGCGGGTCAGGTCGTCGCTCTCGGCGAGCAGGGCATTGAAGCGGGAAAGGTCGGCTTCGACGGCGTCAATGGCGCCGCTGTCGAGCGCGAGCTCGAAAAGGGCCGTGGCGTAACGCCCGGATACCCCTGAGACGATGCTTTTCTCTTCCGCCACCTGATCCTCGCTATAAGCCGCCACGACCGGGCCTCGGCCCCGCTCCGGTCGCATCCATGCAACGCACTGAACGGATTGGATTTTGTCGAGACGACTTGAAGCCGTCGAGAATGGCCCGCCCGTAAGCCGGGGGTTCGTTAGCACAGCCTCCGGCCCATCGCAACTCGCCAGCACCCCATGATCCGCTCGCATGAAGCGGGAATCGAAGGTGCGCGGTGGCTGGCCAAAGGTAGCACCGGCGAGCTTCGGGACCTGAGAAAAGGTGACACCTATTTGATGGCATGGTAATACCTCCCGTAGAGAAGCTGGGGGCTGCGCCATGGCGGGAACGATTGCGATCAAGGTCGACGAGGCGCTCAAGGCGCGGCTGAAGCAGGCCGCGTCGCAGGTCGGGCGGACGCCACACTGGCTCGCGCGCCAGGGCATCATCGCCGCGATCGAGAGGGCCGAGCGTGGCGAGCGCTTCGATGGAGATGACGAGGGCGCGCTCCTTCCTGCCGTTTCGGAGGGCCCGTTCGTCGGCTTCGCCCGCGATCTCGTCCCGCAAAGCGCTCTGCGCGCCCGCATCACCCAGGCGACGCGGATGCCCGAGACCGAATGCCTGCCGCTGCTGATCCCACAGGCGAGCCTTTCCGCCGAAGCGCGCCAGCGGGCGGAGCGGACAGCGAAGAGCCTCGTCGAGCGGCTTCGTGCCAAGGAACCGGCCGGCCGTGTCGACGGGCTGGTCAGGGAATATGCGCTTTCGACGCAGGAGGGCGTGGCGCTGATGTGCCTCGCCGAGGCGCTGCTGCGTATTCCGGACCGGCCGACGCGCGAGGCGCTGATCCGCGACAAGATCTCGGCCGGCGACTGGCGCGCGCATGTCGGGCAGAGCCCGTCGCTGTTCGTCAACGCCGCGACCTGGGGTCTCGTCGTCACCGGCAAGCTCAACACGACCAACAGCGAGCGCGGCCTTTCGGCGGCGCTGACGCGGCTGATCGGCAAGGGCGGCGAGCCGCTGATCCGCAAGGGCGTCGAGATCGCGATGCGGCTGATGGGCGAGCAGTTCGTCACGGGCCAGACGATCGGCGAGGCGCTGGCCAACAGCCGCCGCATGGAGGCGAAGGGCTTCCGCTATTCCTACGACATGCTCGGCGAGGCGGCGATGACGGCTGCCGACGCGGCGCGCTATCTGGCCGACTACGAGCAGGCGATCCACGCCATCGGCAAGGCGGCGGGCGGGCGCGGCATCTATGAGGGGCCCGGCATCTCCGTAAAGCTCTCGGCGCTGCATCCGCGCTATGCCCGCGCCCAGCGCGGCCGCGTCATGGCCGAACTGCTGCCGCTCCTCAAGGGCCTCGCGGTTCTGGCGAAGCGCTACGACATCGGGCTCAACATCGATGCCGAGGAAGCCGACCGGCTCGAGCTCTCGCTGGATCTCCTCGAAGCGCTCGCCTTCGATCCGGATCTCGCCGGCTGGAACGGCATCGGCTTCGTCATCCAGGCCTATGGCAAGCGCTGCCCTTTCGTCATCGACTGGCTGATCGATCTCGGTCGGCGGAGCCGGCGTCGGCTGATGGTCCGCCTCGTCAAGGGCGCCTATTGGGATAGCGAGATCAAGCGGGCGCAGGAGGGGGGCCTCGAGGACTTCCCCGTCTTCACCCGCAAGGTTCACACGGACGTCTCCTATCTTGCCTGTGCGCGCCGGCTGCTCGCGGCGCCGGACGCGATCTTCCCGCAATTCGCCACCCACAATGCCCAGACGGTGGCGGCGGTGATGGAGATGGCCGGCGCCAATTATTACCCCGGCCAGTACGAGTTCCAGTGCCTGCATGGCATGGGCGAGCCGCTCTATGACGAGATCGTTGGCGAGGGCGCGCATGGACGGCCGTGCCGGATCTATGCCCCTGTCGGAACGCATGACACGCTGCTCGCCTATCTGGTGCGCCGGCTGCTCGAGAACGGCGCCAACACTTCCTTCGTCAACCGGATCGCCGATCCCGCGGTCGCGATCGAGACGCTGATTGCGGATCCCGTCGCGGAGGCACTGGCAATCGAGCCGGTCGGCGCGCCGCACCCGAAGATCGCGCTGCCGCGTGCGCTCTATGGCGCGGCGCGCGCGAATTCGGCCGGGCTGGACCTTGCCAGCGAACAACGCCTGGCGGCGCTGGCCGTGGCGCTGATCGGCAGCGCGGCGACGCCGTGGCTGGCGGCGCCGCTTGTCGGCGAGGCCGAGTGGCCGGGCGAGGCGGTCGACATTCTCAATCCGGCCGACCGGCGTGACAGGGTCGGCGGCATGGTCGTCGCAAGTCCCGCAGCCATCGAGGCGGCCTTCGCGGCCGCCGAGGCGATCGCCCCGATCTGGGGCGCGACGCCGGCCGCCGAGCGCGCCGACGCTCTCGAACGTGCTGCCGAGGCTCTGGAGACGCGGCTTCCGGTGCTGGTCGGGCTGATCGTGCGTGAGGCCGGCCGGACGATCTCCAATGCCGTCGCCGAGGTGCGCGAGGCGGTCGATTTCCTGCGTTATTATGCCAGCGAAGCCCGGGCTCACTTCGAGGCCGACACGCATCGGCCGCTCGGACCGGTCGTCGCCATCAGTCCGTGGAACTTCCCGCTCGCCATCTTCACGGGCCAGATCGCGGCAGCGCTCGCCGCCGGCAATCCCGTGCTGGCGAAGCCGGCCGAGGAAACGCCGCTGATCGCCGCCGAGGCTATCCGCATCCTGCGCGCCGCCGGCGTACCCGCGGCGGCAGTGCAACTCCTCCCCGGCGCCGGTGATGTCGGCGCGGCGCTGGTCGCCGATCCCCGCGTACGCGGCGTGCTCTTCACCGGCTCGACGGACGTCGCCCGTGCGATCAATCGCAGCCTCGCCAGTCGCCTGACATCCGAGGGCGGCGTCGTTCCGCTCGTCGCGGAGACCGGCGGGCAGAACGCCATGATCGTCGATTCGTCGGCACTGGCAGAGCAAGTCGCGGGCGATGCGATCCTCTCGGCCTTCGACAGCGCCGGCCAGCGCTGCTCGGCGCTGCGCGTGCTCTGCATCCAGGAGGACGTGGCCGAGCGGATGATGGCGATGCTGAAGGGCGCGATGGCGGAACTGACGCTCGGCGATCCCGCGCTGCTTGCAACCGATGTCGGACCTGTCATCACCGCGGCGGCGGCGGAGCAACTCGAGGCGCATATCGCGGCCATGGCGGCGAAGGGCTTCGCTGTCCACCGGCTTGAGTCCGGCACTCCGGCGACGCCCGGGAGCTTCGTTGCCCCGGCGCTGATCGAGATCGGCGCAATCTCGGATATCCCGGGCGAGGTGTTCGGGCCGGTGCTGCATCTGCTGCGCTACAAGCGCGAGGACATCGAGGCTCTGGTCGATTCCATCAACGCTACCGGCTACGGCCTCACCTTCGGCCTGCATACCCGCATCGACGAAACCATCGCAGCCGTTACCGCCAAGGCCCGGGCCGGCAACATCTATGTCAATCGCAACGTGGTCGGCGCGGTGGTCGGCGTGCAGCCCTTTGGCGGCAACGGCCTTTCCGGCACAGGCCCGAAGGCCGGCGGCCCGCTCTATCTCGGCCGCCTCGTGCAGCCACATGAGGGAGCGGGTGGCCTCGAAGCCGTGGGCGTCGGCCCGGAGCCGGCCGCGGGCGATTTCGCCGATTGGCTGGCCCGCCGCGGCGATACCGAAGGCGCGTCAGCCGTTCGCGGCTTCATCGCCCGAGCTGGGTCGGGTGGCGAGCGCCTGCTCGCCGGGCCTGTCGGCCAGCGCGACAGTTATTTCGTCAGGCCGCGCGGCCGCGTCCTGGTCGAAACGCAGACCGTGGCCGGGCTCACCGCTGCGATCGGGGCAGCACTCGCGACCGGCAATCATGTCGTGCTCGCACCGGGCGAGGCTGCGTCCGCGCTCGCCGCGAGCCTCCCGCCCCAGCTGGCCAGCCGGATCGCGCTCGCTGGGTCGGAGGGGGATGCGGCCATCGATGCCGTGCTGTTCGAGGGTGATGCCGATCGGCTCGCCGCGCTCAATGCCCGTATCGCCGACCGCGACGGGCCAATCGTCGCGGTGCATGCCATCTCGACGGATGGTCTCGCCGGGGGGCGCGAAACCTTCGCGCTGGCGGGCCTCGTCGAGGAGGTCGCGATCAGCGTCAACACCGCAGCAGCCGGCGGCAATGCCAGCCTGATGTCGATCGGCTGACGTCAGTCCAGTGCTGCCCGGAGCGCCGCTGCCGCCGCGATCGGGCCGGCGACGGCGGAGGCGAGGGCGAGGCCGGCAAGGACCAGCAGCGGGGTTGCCGGATCGAGGCCGGATTCGGCGGCCGTCACGGCGCTGACGCCGAAGATGAGCACGGGAATCGTGAACGGCAGCACCAGGACGGCGACGATCAGGCCGCCGCGCCGCATCGCGGTGATGAGTGCCGCGCCGATGGCGCCGATGAAGGTCAGCGCCGGCGTGCCGATGAGCAGTGTCAGCGTCACGAAGAGGATCGCGCGGCCGTCGGCGCCGAGCATCAGTCCGAACAGCGGCGCGCCGATGACGAGCGGCAGGCCGGTCGCGAGCCAATGACCGGCAGCCTTGGCCAGCACGACGAGCTCGAGCGGCAGGCCGGAGAGGATGAGCTGATCGAGCGAACCGTCATCGCGATCGTCCTGGAAGAGGCGATCGAGCCCGAGCAGCGTCGCGAGCAGGGCGGCGATCCAGAGCATCGCCGGGCCGATGCGGGCGAGGAGCGGCATGTCCGGGCCGACGCCGAACGGCACCACGGCGACGACGGACAGGAAGAAGACGAGGCCGGTGAAGGCGCCGCCGCCGGCGCCGAGCGACAGGCGGGCGGTGCGGGCGGCAAGGGCGAGGAAGAATCCCATCAGGCCGCTCCGGCCATAGGCAGCGCGCCGAGCCGGAGCGTCGTCGCGGGGACCGGGAGAGGCCGATGGGTCGCGACGAGCGCAAGGCCGCCGGCTTCGACATGGCGGGCGAGCAACGCGCCGAAGGTCGCCTCCGCCTCGGCGTCGAGGGCTGCCGTCGGCTCGTCGAGCAGCCACAGCGGCCGGCGCACGACCAGGAGCCGCGCAAAGGCGACGCGGCGGCGCTGCCCGGCGGAGAGATAGGCGGCCGGCATGTCGGCGAGATGGTCGAGCCCGACCTGCTCCAGCGCGTCGATGACGGCGAGCCCCGGTGCGCCTGCGACCTTTGACCACAGAACGAGATTGTCCTCGACCGTCAGCGGCGATTTCAGCGCATCGAGATGGCCGAAATAATGTGCCGCCTCGGCGATCGGCTCGCCGCTGTCGCCATGCCATTCGACGGTACCGCCCGAACGCGACACGAGCCCCGCGACAGCGCGGAGGAGCGTCGATTTGCCGGCGCCGTTCGCGCCGGTCAGCGCCATGGCCTCACCGGCAGACAGCGTGAATCCGATCCCGGCGAGGACGGCCCTGCCGCCGCGCTCGACGGCGAGGTCCCTGACGTCGAGACGGATCACGAAACCTCCCCCGGCCTGCGGCAGTTGCGCCCCGCGCGGCGTCGGAGCGGCAAATTCGAACCGTTCCAGCCGCAGCGACTTTCCGCGATGTGGCATCTCCTTACGAAATTCACTATAAGCCCTGCAACCCGGCGCGGGGCCGCGCCGCGGCGAGGACCGATGGTCCGGATCGGCGCCAGACGCGCGCCGCAGCTGCCGCCGCCCGGCGGTTCCTGCGGTCGCCCTGCCGATTTCGCCGGATCGAGGCGGGCATGGTTCGTGCATCGGCTTCGGTCAGGCTTTCTTCGCGATCGAACCGAGGACGAGATCCATCGTGAGCACCCCGCATCCCGACAGCTTCAAATCCCGCAAGACCCTTCAGGTCGGCGGCCAGTCCTATGTCTATTTCAGCCTGCCGGATGCAGAGAAGAACGGGCTCCCCGGGATCTCCAGCCTGCCCTTCTCGCTGAAGGTCCTGCTGGAGAATCTCCTGCGCAACGAGGACGGCCGCACCGTTTCGGCCGATGATATCCGTGCGATCGCCGAGTGGCTGGCGACGCGCAAGAGCGACCGCGAGATCGCCTTCCGTCCGGCCCGCGTGCTGATGCAGGATTTCACCGGCGTTCCCGCCGTGGTCGACCTCGCCGCCATGCGCGACGCGATGAAGGCGCTCGGCGGCGATCCGGAGAAGATCAACCCGCTCGTCCCGGTCGATCTCGTCATCGACCATTCGGTGGTCGTAGACTTCTTCGGCAATTCGACGGCGCTCAAGCAGAATGTCGATCGCGAATATGAGCAGAACCAGGAGCGTTACCGCTTCCTGAAGTGGGGCCAGTCGGCCTTCTCGAATTTCCGCGTCGTGCCGCCGGGCACCGGCATCTGCCATCAGGTCAATCTCGAATATCTCGCCCAGACCGTCTGGACGCGGAAGGACGAGGCGACCGGCGCCGAGGTGGCCTACCCCGATACGCTCGTCGGCACCGACAGTCATACGACGATGGTCAACGGCCTCGGCGTGCTTGGCTGGGGCGTCGGCGGCATCGAGGCCGAGGCGGCCATGCTCGGCCAGCCCATCTCCATGCTCGTGCCCGAAGTCGTCGGCTTCCGCCTGACCGGCGCGCTGCGGGAGGGCATCACGGCGACCGACCTCGTGCTGACCGTGACGCAGATGCTGCGCAAGAAGGGCGTCGTCGGCAAGTTCGTCGAGTTCTACGGCGAGGGCATCAGCCATCTGACGCTCGCCGACCGTGCCACCATCGCCAACATGGCGCCGGAATATGGCGCGACCTGCGGCTTCTTCCCGGTCGATGCCGAGACGATCGACTATCTCGACGAGACCGGCCGCCAGTCGGACCGTATCGCGCTGGTCGAAGCGTATTCGAAGGCCCAGGGCCTCTGGCATGACGGCGCCACCGCCGATCCGGTGTTCACTGACGTGCTCGAGCTCGACATCGGCACGGTGCTGCCCTCGCTCGCCGGCCCGAAGCGGCCGCAGGACCGCGTGCTGCTCACCGATGCGAAGTCCGGCTTCCTCGCCGCGCTCGAAGGCGAATTCAAGAAGCCGGGCGAGGCCGACAAGCGCGCCGCCGTCGCCGGCCATGATTTCGACATCGGCCATGGCGCGGTAACGATCGCCGCCATCACCTCCTGCACCAACACGTCCAACCCCTCGGTGTTGATCGGCGCGGGCCTGCTCGCCCGAAACGCGCTCGCCAGGGGCCTCTCGACCAAGCCGTGGGTGAAGACGTCGCTCGCACCCGGAAGCCAGGTCGTCGCCGAATATCTCGGCAAGTCCGGCCTGCAGAAGGACCTCGACGCGCTCGGCTTCAACATCGTCGGCTTCGGCTGCACCACCTGCATCGGCAATTCCGGTCCGCTGCCGGCCGATATCTCGCGCAGCATCAACGAGCATGATCTCGTCGCCGCCGCGGTCCTCTCCGGCAATCGCAATTTCGAGGGCCGCGTCAATCCCGACGTGAAGGCCAACTATCTCGCCTCGCCGCCGCTGGTCGTCGCCTATGCGCTGGCCGGCTCGATGCAGGTCGACCTCGCCACCGAGCCGCTCGGCACCGGCACCGACGGCAAGCCGGTCTATCTCCGCGACATCTGGCCGTCGTCGAAGGAGATCGCCGAATTCATCGCCGCCAACATCACGCAGGCGATGTTCAAGGCGAAATATGCCGACGTCTTCAAGGGCGACGAGAACTGGCAGAAGATCCAGGCGCCGAAGGGCGAGACCTATGCCTGGGACAATGGCTCGACCTATGTCCAGAACCCGCCCTATTTCGTCGGCATGCAGAGGAAACCCGGCGCCGTGACCGACATCATCGGTGCGCGCGTGCTCGGCCTCTTCCTCGATTCGATCACCACCGACCACATCTCGCCGGCCGGCTCGATCAAGCCGGCCTCGCCGGCCGGGCGGTATCTCACCGACAACGGCGTCGCCGTGATCGACTTCAACCAGTACGGCACGCGACGCGGCAATCACGAAGTGATGATGCGCGGCACCTTCGCCAATATCCGCATCAAGAACCAGATGCTCGGCGGCAAGGAAGGCGGCTTCACGCTGCATGAGCCTGATGGCGTCGAGATGCCGATCTATGACGCGGCGATGAAATACAAGGCCGAAGGCACGCCGCTGATCATCTTCGCCGGCCGCGAATATGGCACCGGCTCATCGCGCGACTGGGCAGCGAAGGGCACCAACCTCCTTGGCGTCCGCGCCGTGGTGGCGCAGTCCTTCGAGCGCATCCACCGGTCCAATCTCGTCGGCATGGGCGTCGTGCCGCTGGTCTTCGAGGAAGGCACGTCGTGGCAGACGCTCGGCCTCAAGGGCGACGAGACGGTGACGATCCGCGGCATCGCCGGCGATCTCAAGCCGCGCCAGATGCTTGATGCCGAGATCACCTTCGCCGATGGCCGCGTCAAGATCGTGCCGCTGCTCTGCCGCATCGATACGCTGGACGAGCTCGACTACTTCAAGAACGGCGGCATCCTGCAATATGTGCTGCGCAACCTGGTCGCCTGACCAGTTCGGGGATCGTGACCGGTGCCTCGGCGCCGGTCACCGCGAATTGACTGGTTCGAGAGCAGGTGCGGTCGTATTGGGAATGGCCGCACCATTCGACGATCAGCCCCTTCCGAGGACCTCCAACCGTCCCATGTCCCGCATTCCGTCCATCGTCGCTATCCTGATCTGCTCCGGCTTCGTTGCCGGAAGCGCCGGCGCCGAAGACGAGAAGGTCCGGGCGGTGCTCGAGCTCTTCACCAGCCAGGGCTGCGCCTCCTGCCCCCCCGCCGACGAGGCGCTGGAGGAATTTTCCAAGCGCGGCGACGTGGTCGCCCTCTCCTTCTCGGTCGATTACTGGGATTACCAGGGCTGGAAGGACACGCTCGCCGAGCATGAATTCACCGATCGGCAGAAGGCCTATGCCGCCGCCCGCGGCGATCGCCAGGTCTACACGCCGCAAATGGTGGTGAATGGCAGCGTCCATGTCGTCGGCAGCGACGAGAAGGCCATCCGCAACGCGATCGAGAACGGCCCGGCGCCCACGGTGCCGATCCGTGTCGGCATGATGGGCGATGCGATCAGCGTCGATGTCGGCGCTGCCGAGGCCGGCGGACCGCGCAAGGCGACGCTATGGCTCGCACTCTTCGACCGACGCGTCCGCGTGCCGGTCTCTCGCGGCGAGAACCGCAACCGAACGCTCGATTATTATAATGTCGTCCGCAAGCTTCGGCCCATCGCCGTATGGCGGGGCGAGCCGATGAAGGTCGACCTGCCGATGGCCGAATATCGCGCCAGCGGTACGGATGGCTGCGCCGTCCTGCTGCAGCAGGAGACGGACGAGGGCAATCCCGGCCCGATCATCGGCGCCGCCGAGGTCGAGAAGCAAGGCGGCAACTGGTAGGCCGCCAACGTCGCTCTATCGGTTGAACCGCCCGGAAAAGCCCGCGATCGCCAGCGGATTCTCGGCGAGAGTCTCCGCATCGGCGTGATCGATCGAGGGCAGCCCCGAGAAGCTGGCGAGGATCGCAGCCTCGGCCTCGGCCGGCAGGTCGTTCACGATCAGCACCAGACGCGAGCGATGGTCGTCGCTCGGCCAGGCCGGCAGCCTCTCCGGCGGATGGAATACCGTCTGTGCCGCCTGGACCACCAATGGACGGTCCAGGTCGCCGGCGGTCTGCACAAGCCCCTTCAGTCGCAGCAGATGGCCGCCATGATTGCGGGCGAGGCGCTCGAGAAAACTCTCGAGGCTCATGCGCCCGATCGGCGTTTCACGGATGGCGGTAAAGCTGCGGATGCGCGCATCGTGCCGGCTGACGTCGTGATGGTGGTGGTGATCATGGTCATGATGACCGTGGCCCGCATGATCGTGGCCTTCATGCGCGTGACCGTGATCCTCGGGATCGGCCGCAAGCCAGGTTTCCACCGCCGCAAGCTTGCCTTCGGTCCCGAAAGGTTGGCTGTCGAACAGAAGCTCGGCCGTCGCCGCGCCTCTGACGGCGTCGAGGATCGGTGCCGCCGGGTTCAGCGACCGGATCGCCGCAGTGATCGCCGGATCGGCTTCCGCGAGGTCGGTCTTGGTCAGGACGATCCGGTCCGCGACCGCGATCTGACGTGCCGCCTCGGGATGGGCCGCGATCGTCTTCACGCCATTGACCGCATCGACCACGGTGACGACGCCGTCGAGCCGGTAGCGCAGCGAGAGATAGGGATGCAGCAGGACGCTCTGCAGCACCGGTGCCGGATCGGCGAGCCCCGTCGTCTCGACGACGACGCGGTCGAGCCGGGCGATGCGCTTGTTGTCGAGCGCGCGGAGCAGGTCTTCGAGCGTCGTCGCCAGCTGACCGCGAATGGTGCAGCAGAGGCAGCCTGACGACAGCTCGATGATACCGTCCTCGGATTCGCCGACGAGCAGGTGATCGAGCCCGACATCGCCGAACTCGTTGATGATGACCGCCGTACCGGCGAGGGCGGGATCCTTGAGCAGCCGGTTGAGCAGCGAGGTCTTGCCGGCGCCAAGAAAGCCGGTCAGCACCGTCAGCGGAACGGCGGGCTTCAATGCAGGCCGCCCGGATCGGGCAACGGCGCGACATCGGTCGAATCGAAGGGAATGCCGATCTCGACCTTGGCCGGCTGCTTGACTGGCTTCTTCTTCTTCGACGTGCTCGCAGGTGTCGCCGCCGGCGTCGCGGCGTCGGCGTTCGACGCATCGGGCGGCAGAGCTCCATCACCGGCCGCCGTCTCCGGCGCCGCGACCGCTGCCGGCTTCTTGGCAGCCTTCTTCGAGGCCTGCTTGGCCGTTGCCTTCTGGGGCTTCTTCGCCGCGGGCGCGGCGGCGTCCGGCTCGGTCGAGGCGGTGGCGTTGACGGTCCCGTCGGGCTTGACGACGCCGAGCGTCGTGACGACGACCGGGTCCATCAGCTTGAACTTCGGCACCAGCGCGCTGGCCTGCGCCACCTCGTCGTCGGCGACGTCGTTCTCGCCGCGATTCTTGCGCTTGCAGACGGCGTCGCGCATGTCGATCGCGCCGGGAACGGGCGAGGAACCCCGGAAGCTCGCCAACGGGGTTCCCGGATGCGAGCGGCCCTCGAAGCCGTCATTGAAGAGGCGCGCAGCCAGTTCGGCACGGTGGGTCGGGTTGTCCATGCCGAGCACGACCGCGAGCAGCGTCCTGTTGCCGCGCTGGGCGACTGCGACGACATTGAAGCCCGACGAACAGATGAACCCGGTCTTCATGCCGACGGCGCCGGGATAGCGCTCCAGCAGGTTGTTGGCCGATTTCAGAACCCGCTTGCCCGATTGGATCGCCGTGATCGAGAAGATCGGCCGCCAGCCTGGAAACTCAGTCCAGATGGCGCGGCCGAGTACGGCGAGATCGCGTGCGGTGGTGTACTGCCCGGGCCCTGGCAGGCCGTTCGGGTTGATGAAATGCGTCGAGGCCATGCCGAGCCGCGCCGCCTCGGCATTCATGCGGGCGACGAAGGCAGCCTCGGAGCCGCCCACGGTTTCCGCCACCGCCACCGCGATGTCGTTGGACGAGTGGACGAGCATCATCTTCATGGCATTGTCGAGATCGATTGCCGTGCCGACCTTGAAGCCCATCTTGCTCGGCGGTTCGGCCAGTGCATTCTTCGAGACGACGACGCGCGTCGACAGCGAGACCTCGCCGGCCTTGAGCGCCTTGAACACCACATAGGCGTTCATCAGCTTGGTGACGGAGGCCGGATACCAGTCCTGATGCGCGTTGCGATCCGAGAGGACGCGGCCGCTCTCCATGTCGATGACGACATAGGGGGTCTCCACCGCCTGGGCCGCCAGCACCCCGGTCAACGTCAACATGAGCATGGCGATGAGGCGGGCGATCGAACGCATCACAGGCATATCCCGGTCATTTTCGGCATGGGTGGCAGGCATGGATGGCAGGCGCGCCGCAGCGGTCCGCCGCCCTTCATAGACCAAAGCAGGCGGCTTTGGCAAAAGCCGCCGCAGCGTCCGCCGGCCTTCGCTTGCATGCACAAGCCCGGCGTGAAATCCTCCGTCTTTGCTTCGCGCGCTTGCCGGGGCTCCACCCACCGCCGGAGGCGGACCGTCCGACCACACCCGATGCAGAGCCCAGTGACCACCGTCGAGCGCGCCCTCGGGCCGGCCGAAGCGGCATCGATGCAGCGCTCGCGCGGCAGGGCGCGAGTCGGCTTCCGCCGCGACGGCGCGGCCACGCGCCTCACCGAATTCATCCAGGAAGGCTGCTGCAAGGTGCGCCTGCCGCGTGGCGAGCCGGGATTGCCGCCCGATGCCGTGCTGCTGAATACCGCGGGCGGGATCACCGGCGGCGACCATCTCGTCTATGAGGCGGTGCTCGGCGACGGCGTTTCGGCGACGGTGACGACGCAGGCGGCGGAGCGGATCTATCGCCGCTCCGGCGGAGCCGTGCCGGCGCGCGTCGCGAACCGCATCACGGTCGGGGCGGGCGGCCATGTCGACTGGCTGCCGCAGGAAACGATCCTGTTCGACCGCTCGGCGATCGCGCGCAGTCTCGAGGTGGATCTTGCCGCCGATGCGAGCGCGCTGCTGCTGGAGGCCTATGTGTTCGGCCGCACCGCCATGGGCGAGAGCGTGACGACGCTCGATCTCGCCGATCGCTGGCGCGTCAGACGCGGCGGCCGGCTGGTCTATGCCGACGGCATCGCCATCGCGGGCGATGCGGCGAACCTCTTCGCGCGCGGCGCAACGGCGCGGGGCGCGGTGGCCATCGCCAGCCTCGTCGCCATCGGCGGCGAGGCTTCAGGCCGGCTGGCGATGGTCCGCGAGCGGCTCGAAGCTTGCAAGGGCGAGGCGGGGGCGAGCGTGATCGGCGACGTCCTGACAGTTCGATTTCTGGCCGGCTCCGGTCAGGCCTTGCGGCAGGATGTCGAAAGCGTGATCTTGGCCTTGCGCGGGCGGCAGATGCCGCGCGTCTGGGCCTGCTGACGAAAGTCTGGGCTTGCTGATGAAGAACGAGACGGGACGAGGCTCCAAGCGATGAATCTGACACCGCGCGAAAAGGACAAGCTGCTCGTCGCCATGGCGGCCATCGTCGCCCGCAAGCGGCTGGAACGCGGCGTGAAGCTCAATCATCCCGAGGCGATCGCCCTGATCACCGATTATGTGGTCGAGGGCGCACGCGACGGACGCACGGTCGCCGACCTCATGGAGGCGGGCGCGCATGTGGTGACGCGGGCGCAGGTCATGGAGGGCATCGCCGAGATGATCCATGACGTCCAGGTCGAGGCGACGTTCCCCGACGGCACCAAGCTCGTCACCGTGCACCAGCCGATCCGGTAGCGCGATGCTAGAGCTCCGTCCCAATTGCGAATGCTGTGACCGTGACCTGCCGCCTGAGGCGGCGGCGCTGATCTGCAGCTTCGAATGCACCTTCTGCCCGGACTGCGCATCGTCGGTCTTCGGCGGGATCTGCCCCAATTGCGACGGCGTCCTCACCGCGCGGCCGATCCGCCCCGCTTCGAAGCTCGGCGCCAATCCGCCGTCGACCCGGCGGGTCATCCGCGACGATCAACCATGTCTTGACCGCCGCGGCGCGCTCGCCGCCGGCGCCTGAACGGCGAGGACCCCATGATTCCAGGCGAGATCATCACCGGCCACGGCGACATCGAACTGAATGTCGGCCAGCCGCGCGTCACTCTGGAGGTCGCGAATACCGGCGACCGTCCGATCCAGGTCGGCAGCCACTATCACTTCTTCGAGACCAATGCGGCGCTCGCCTTCGACCGCGACAAGGCGCGGGGCATGCGCCTCGATATCGCCGCCGGCACGGCGGTGCGCTTCGAACCCGGCCAGGGCCGGACGGTGACGCTGGTGCCCTATGGCGGCTCGCGGACGGTGTTCGGCTTCCAGCAGAAGATCATGGGCGCGCTCGACTAGGCGCGTCATCGGACTGTGACGGACGCGCTGCAGACCAGCCTCTTCGGAGCAGGTCGAGGAGCGCGGAATGGGCAAGGGCAGCGGTCGGTTCATCGTGATCATGGGCAATGGCACACCGGAGCGCGATATGAGGTCGGAGGTCGACACCGCCGATCTCGTCATTCGCTTCAATGGCTGCCGCAACTATGGCGGTGCCTCGGGCACGCGCTCGGATGTGGTGGCGGTGTGCAATACCGGGCAGCCGGCGAGCGCCATGCTCGGTGGCGGCTGGGCGGATCTCGCCCCGGTCCGGTCGGCGGCGGTGATCTGGGGCGTGCGCAGCCCGGAAGCCTTCGCACGCCGGCGGGCCAGCGTCCTGGCGCGGCGGCCGGATCTCGCCGATTTCTTCGACGACCGGACGGCGGATTTTGCGGCCACGGCAGAGGCGTCCGGCAAGGACTTCCTTCTGTTCGGCGCGGTGGTTCAGGATCGGCTCGATGCCGCGCTCGCGTCGCTCGCGGAGGATGATTACGTCGTGCCGAGTTCCGGCCTGCTCACCATCGAGCATGTGCTGGGCGCGGTCGCGACGCCGGACGACGATGTCGCGATCGCCGGGTTCGGCCATGAGGGCTGGAGCGGGCATCCGTTCGCGGCGGAGCGTCGGTTGGTCGACTGCCTTGAACGCGACGGACGATTGCGCCGCCTGTAGAGGCGGCTTTAGAGCAAATCAGGCCGCCTTGCGGTCTTTCGGAGGTGAGCGATGTCGAGCAGGATTACCCGTCACGCCTATGCCCACATGTTCGGTCCGACGGTCGGCGACAAGGTGCGGCTGGCCGATACCGAGCTCTTCATCGAGATCGAGCGCGACCTCACAACCTATGGCGAGGAAGTGAAGTTCGGCGGCGGCAAGGTCATCCGCGACGGCATGGGCCAGAGCCAGGTGACGCGGGCGGCCGGCGCTGTCGACACCGTGTTCACCAATGCCGTGATCCTCGACCATTGGGGGATCATCAAGGCGGACGTCGCTCTCAAGGACGGCCGCATCGTCGCGATCGGCAAGTCCGGCAATCCGGATGTGCAGAGCGGCGTCGATATCATCATCGGCCCGGGCACCGAGGTGATCGCGGCCGAGGGCAAGATCCTGACCGCCGGCGGCATCGACAGCCATATCCATTTCATCTGCCCGCAGCAGATCGAGGAGGCGCTGATGTCCGGCGTCACCACGATGGTCGGCGGCGGTACAGGCCCGGCGCATGGCACGCTCGCCACCACCTGCACGCCCGGTCCCTGGCACATCGCCCGCATGATCCAGGCGATGGACGCCTTTCCGATGAACATTGCCATCGCCGGCAAGGGCAACGCGTCGCAGCCCGCGGCGCTGGTCGAGATGATCGAGGCCGGTGCCTCCTCGCTCAAGCTGCACGAGGACTGGGGCACGACGCCGGCCGCGATCGACTGCTGCCTGTCGGTGGCCGACGATCACGACATCCAGGTGATGATCCACACTGACACGCTGAACGAGTCGGGCTTCGTCGAGGACACTATCGCCGCCTTCAAGGGCCGGACGATCCACGCTTTCCACACCGAAGGCGCCGGCGGCGGCCATGCCCCCGACATCATCCGCGTCGTCGGGCTGCCCAATGTCATCCCGTCCTCGACCAATCCGACGCGGCCCTATACGCGCAATACCCTCGAAGAGCATCTCGACATGCTCATGGTCTGCCATCACCTCGATCCCGAGATTCCCGAGGACGTCGCCTTCGCCGAGAGCCGCATCCGTAAGGAGACGATCGCCGCCGAGGACATCCTGCATGATCTCGGCGCCTTCTCGATCATGTCGTCGGACAGCCAGGCGATGGGCCGAGTCGGCGAGGTGCCGATGCGCACCTGGCAGACCGCGCACAAGATGAAGGTGCAGCGCGGGCGTCTCGCGCAGGAAACGGGCGACAACGACAACGCCCGCGTCAAGCGCTACATCGCCAAATACACGATCAACCCGGCCATCGCGCAGGGGCTTTCCCGCCATGTCGGCTCGATCGAGGTCGGCAAGCGCGCCGATCTCGTGCTGTGGTCGCCGGCCTTTTTCGGCGTGAAGCCCGATATGGTCCTGGTCGGCGGCATGATCGCGGCCGCGCCGATGGGCGATCCCAATGCCTCGATCCCGACGCCGCAGCCGGTGCATTACCGGATGATGTTCGGCGCCTATGGTAAGGCACTGACCAATTCCTCGGTGACCTTCGTCTCGAAGGCGGCCGCCCAAAACGGGCTCGCCGGCAAGCTCGGCGTCGCCAAGGAACTCGTCGCCGTCGAGAACACGCGGGGCGGCATCGGCAAGGCGCAGATGATCCACAACAACGCCATGCCGAATATCGAGGTCGATCCGGAGACCTATGAGGTGCGCGCCGATGGCGAACTCCTCACCTGCGAGCCCGCCGACGTGCTGCCGATGGCCCAGCGCTACTTCCTGTTCTAGACTGGAGCCACGAGTTCCAGCCTGGAGCCATGAACAGCAAGGCTGCGCCGCGCGACGGCGTCGACCATCGATCCGGCGTTTCCGCCGGATCTCTACCAGGACTTTCCCCGCTATGATCCGCGCCATTTCCGTCTATCCCGCCGGCCTCTGGTCGAAAGCCGCTGCCGATACCGTGCTCCTCGATTTCGATGCGCGGCACCGGCGGCGTGTCGCGATGTCGGCGATGGGGGGCACCGCGTTCCTGCTCGACCTGCCGGGCGCGGTGGCGCTCCGCCATGGCGACGGGCTGATGCTGGAGGACGGCCGCATCATCGCCGTCGCTGCGGCGCCCGAATCGCTTGCCGAGGTGACGGCGCGCGATCCGGCCCATCTCGTCCGCATCGCCTGGCATCTCGGCAACCGCCATCTGCCGACGGAACTGCTCGGCGACCGGCTGCGCATCCGCCGCGATCATGTCATCGAGGCGATGCTGGAAGGGCTCGGCGCCGTGGTCGCGCCGGTCGAGGCGGCGTTCAATCCCGAAGGCGGCGCCTATGGTCACGGCCGCGTGCATGGCCATGACCACGGACCCGACGCGGGTCACGATCATGATCACCATGGCCATGACCACGACGTTCACGGCCACGACGATCACGGCCACGAGCATGATCGCCGCCCGCCACCGCCGCCGCATCGCCACGATCACGCCCATCACGATCACGATCATGGCCACGACCATGACCATGGACATGATCACGGCCACGACGACCATCATCACGATCATGGCGGCCGGGGCCGGCCTTGACCGTTCATGACCCGCGCGCCGGGGACCTCGTCGATCCGCACGGCCTGCACCGCCTGATGGCGTGGCTTTCGCCGTCCTTCCCCGTCGGCGCGTTCAGCTACAGCCACGGCCTTGAATGGGCGATCGAGGACGGCACGGTTACCAGCGCTGCCGGGCTCGAGGCCTGGGTCGGCGACATTCTCCTCCACGGCGCCGGCCGCTCCGACGCGATCCTCTTCGCCCACGCGAGCGCGGCGATCGACGACCCGGCGGCGCTGCGCGACATCGCCGATCTCGCCGCAGCGCTGCATCCGGGGGCCGAGCGACGGCTCGAGGCCCTCGCTCAGGGACGCGCCTTCCTGATCGCGGCGCGTGCCGCCTGGTCCAATCCGGTGCTGGAGCAGGCCGCGCTCGCCATCGACGGTGCCGAGGGTCCGGCCTATGCCGTCGCCGTGGCGGTGACCGCCGCCGCGCATGGCGTGCCGCGCCGGCCGGCGCTCCATGCCTATCTGCATGCCTTCGCCGCCAATATCATCTCGGCCGGGCTCAGGGCCGTGCCGCTCGGCCAGACCGACGGGCAGAAGATCATCGCCCGGCTTTCGCCGGTCGTCGCGGGCGTTGTCGAGCGCACGGAAGGGCTGCCGCTGGAGGCTCTCGGCGGCGCTGCGTTCCGGGCCGATATCGCCAGCATGAAACACGAAACCCAGTATACGAGGCTGTTCCGCTCATGACCCGCTCCCCCAACGGCCCGCTCCGCGTCGGCGTCGGCGGCCCTGTCGGCTCCGGCAAGACCGCCCTCATGGATGCGCTGTGCAAGAAGCTGCGTGACCGCTACGACATCGCTGCGATCACCAACGACATCTACACCAAGGAAGACGCCGAATTTCTGACCCGGTCCGGTGCGCTTTCGCCCGATCGCATCCTCGGCGTCGAGACCGGCGGCTGCCCGCATACGGCGATCCGCGAGGATGCCTCGATCAATCTCGCGGCGGTGGCCGACCTCAACCGCCGCTTCCCCGCGCTTGACGTGATCCTGATCGAATCCGGCGGCGACAATCTCGCCGCAACCTTCTCGCCCGAGCTCGCCGACATCACGATCTATGTCATCGACGTCTCGGCCGGCGACAAGATCCCGCGCAAGGGCGGGCCAGGCATCACGCGCTCCGACCTCCTCGTCATCAACAAGATCGATCTCGCGCCGATGGTCGGTGCCTCGCTCGAGGTGATGGACCGCGATTCGAAGAAGATGCGCGGCACGCGGCCCTTCGTGTTCACCAACGTGCGCTCGGGCCACAATGTCGACGACGTCGTCGCCTTCATCGAGCAGGCAGGCGGGCTTCGGGCGGCGGCGTGAGCCGACCTGCGATGGCGGCGTGATTTTCTGCTGCGGTGCAGCTAGACTTCAGCTTTGATGCCGTCCGCGGAGTGCCCTGATGCCGATCATCAACCGTCTGGCCGAGTTCCAGAACGACATCGTCGCCTGGCGGCATGATTTTCATCGCCACCCGGAAATCCTCTACGAGGTGCACCGCACCGCAGCGACGGTGGCGGAGCGGCTGCGCGAATTCGGCGTCGACGAGGTTGTGACCGGTCTCGGGCGGACTGGAGTCGTCGGCGTCATCCGCGGCCGCAATGCCGATGCCGGCCGGACGATCGGGCTGCGGGCCGACATGGATGCGCTGCCGATCCTCGAGACCACCGGCAAGACCTATGCCTCGGCCGAGCCCGGCAAGATGCATGCCTGCGGTCATGACGGCCATACGGCGATGCTGCTCGGCGCGGCGCGCTATCTCGCTGAGACACGCAATTTCGATGGCACCGCGGTCGTGATCTTCCAGCCGGCGGAAGAGGGCGGTGGCGGCGGCCGGGCGATGGTCGAGGACGGGCTCATGGACCGTTTCGCCATCGACGAGGTCTATGGCCTGCACAACATGCCGGGACTGCCGATCGGCCAATTCGCGATCCGGCCGGGTCCGATCATGGCGGCGACCGACGAATTCAACATCGAGATCACCGGCCTCGGCGGCCATGCGGCCAAGCCGCATGTGACGATCGATCCGATCGTCGCCGGCGCCCAGCTGATCAACGCGCTTCAGACCATCGTCTCGCGCTCGGTCGATCCGATCGAGGCGGCCGTCGTCTCGGTGACGCGCTTCAATGCCGGGCAGGCGCACAACATCATCCCCGGCAGCGCGCGGCTCGGCGGCACGGTGCGCACCTTGCTGCCGGAACTTCGCGATCTGGCCGAGGTACGGATCAAGGCGATCGCCGAAGGCATCGCGCTCGCGACCGGGGCGCGGATCGTCGTCGACTACGACCGCAACTATCCGGTGACGGTGAACCACGCTGCGCAGACCGCCTTTGCCGTCGGCGTCGCCAGCGCGATTGCCGGGGCTTCCCATGTCGACGCCGAAGTCGCGCCGATGATGGGCGGCGAGGACTTCTCCTACATGCTCGAAGCGCGGCCCGGCGCCTTCATCTTCCTGGGCAATGGCGACAGCGCCGGGTTGCACAATTCCGACTACGACTTCAACGACGAAGCCATTCCGATCGGGGCTTCCTATCTGGCGAAGCTGGTCGAGACGGCGCTCGCGCCGGCCTGAGGCCGGCGCCGCCTCGCGACCGCGCCGCATCTTCGCGTCAGGTGCTGGCGTCGTGCGCCGCTGCGCGGTCGTCGGCGCGTGTCCGCCACAGCGAGACGATCACGCCGCCGGCGAGGAGGCCGAGCGTCAGGCTCAGCGAGACGAGCGAATCGACCGGTCCGACGAGATGTGACCAGAAGATCTTGGCGCCGACCACGATCAGCACCAGAGCGAGCGCGTATTTCAGGTAGTGGAAGCGGTGCACCGCGGCGGCGAGCGCGAAATAGAGCGCGCGCAGGCCGAGGATCGCGAAGATGTTGCTGGTGTAGACGATGAACGGATCGGTGGTGATCGCGAACACCGCCGGCACGCTATCGACCGCGAAGACGATGTCGATGATCTCGATCGCGATCAGCGCCAGGAAGAGTGGCGTCGCCATCCGCGTCAGCGTGCCATTGGGTCCGTGCGGCACGCGGACGAAGAACCGGTTGCCGTGCAGCTCCTTCGTCACCGGGATGACCCGGCGCACGAGGCGGACGACCCGGTTCTTCTTGATGTCCGGTTCCTCGTCGCCGGCCATCAGCATCTTGATGCCGGTGGCGATCAGGAAGGCGCCGAAGACGTAGAGGATCCAGCCGAACTGGCTGATCAGTGCCGCGCCGAGGCCGATCATGATCGCACGCAGCACGACGACGCCGACGATCCCCCAGAACAGCACCCGGTGCTGATAGGCGCGCGGCACCGCGAAGGCGGTGAAGATCAACGAGATCACGAAGATATTGTCGAGGGCGAGGCTCTTCTCGACGACGAAGCCGGTCAGGTAGTTCATGCCGGCGGTCGGGCCGATCTGCCACCAGACCCAGGCGCCGAAAAGGAGCGCCACCGCGATGTAGAGCGCGGAGAAGACGAGGCTGCGGCGGATGCCGATCTCGTGGTCGCCCTTGTTGGCGAAGCCGAGATCGAAGGCGAGCAGCGCGATGATGATGACGAGGAAGCCGAGCCATGCCGCAACGGGCTGGCCGAGGAAATCCGCGAACAGGAACGATAGATTCATGGGTACGAGCAATCGTCGCCGTGCCAATGGGCTTCAAGGGTCCGACATCGCGGTGGGCGACGCACCGCCAGAGGGGCCCGGACCCCGCTCGTGAGGCCTGAGCTAGGCGGCTGGGCGGTGGCTTTCAAGCCCGTGCAGGGGCAAATTTACTCGACACCCTTCGGATTCTGGTGCAACGAGACTATCTTCCCGCCACCACCTGCTCGACGAGCGGGTGCTGCCGTCCGCGGACGGCACGATCGCCACCGAGACGAGGTTCGACGATGCCCGCCTATCGCTCCCGCACCACGACCCACGGCCGCAACATGGCCGGTGCCCGCGGCCTCTGGCGCGCGACCGGCATGAAGGACGGCGATTTCGGCAAGCCGATCATCGCGGTGGTGAACTCGTTCACGCAGTTCGTGCCGGGCCATGTCCACCTCAAGGATCTCGGCCAGCTCGTCGCGCGCGAAATTGAGCAGGCAGGCGGCGTCGCCAAGGAATTCAACACGATCGCCGTCGATGACGGCATCGCGATGGGCCACGACGGCATGCTCTATTCGCTGCCCTCGCGCGAGATCATCGCCGACAGCGTCGAATACATGGTCAACGCCCATTGCGCCGATGCGATGGTCTGCATCTCCAATTGTGACAAGATCACGCCGGGCATGCTGATGGCGGCGCTGCGCCTCAACATCCCCGCCGTGTTCGTCTCGGGCGGCCCGATGGAGGCCGGCAAGGTCGTGCTGCATGGCAAGACGGTCGCGCTCGACCTCGTCGATGCGATGGTCGCCGCCGCCGACGAGCGGACCTCGGACGAGGATGTCGCCGTCATCGAGCGCTCGGCCTGCCCGACCTGCGGCTCGTGCTCGGGCATGTTCACCGCCAATTCCATGAACTGCCTCACCGAGGCGCTCGGCCTGTCGCTGCCGGGCAACGGCTCCACGCTCGCCACCCACTCCGACCGCAAGCGGCTGTTCGTCGAGGCCGGTCATCTCATCGTCGACATCACTCGCCGCTACTATGAGCAGGACGACGAGAGCGTGCTGCCGCGCAAGGTCGCCTCGTTCGGCGCCTTCGAGAATGCGATGGCGCTCGACATCGCCATGGGCGGCTCGACCAACACCGTGCTGCACATTCTCGCCGCCGCACATGAGGCCGAGATCGACTTCACGCTCGACGACATCGACCGCCTGTCGCGCCGCGTTCCGGTCATCTCCAAGGTCGCGCCGGCCAAGCAGGACGTCCATATGGAGGACGTGCATCGCGCCGGCGGCATCATGGCCATCCTCGGCGAACTCGCCCGCGCGGGCCTCCTCAACACCGAGCTGCCGACCGTGCATTCGGCGAGTCTCGGCGAGGCCATCCAGCGCTGGGACATCCGGCAGACCAATTCCGACAGCGTGCGCGAATTCTTCCGCGCGGCGCCCGGCGGCGTGCCGACCCAGGTCGCGTTCAGCCAGTCCTCGCGCTGGGACGAGCTCGATCTCGACCGCGAGCATGGCGCGATCCGTGATGTCGAGAATGCCTTCTCCAAGGATGGCGGTCTCGCGGTCCTGAAGGGTAACCTCGCCCCGAACGGCGCCATCGTGAAGACCGCCGGCGTCGACGAATCGATCCTGAAATTCACCGGCCCGGCCGTGATCTTCGAGAGCCAGGACGATGCCGTGCACGGCATCCTCAACAAGAAGGTCAAGGAGGGCGACGTCGTCGTCATCCGCTATGAGGGGCCGAAGGGCGGGCCGGGCATGCAGGAAATGCTCTATCCGACCAGCTATCTGAAGTCGCGCGGCCTCGGCAAGGCGTGTGCGCTGATCACCGACGGCCGCTTCTCCGGCGGCACCTCCGGCCTTTCGATCGGCCATGCGGCGCCGGAAGCAGCCTCGGGCGGCGCCATCGCGCTGGTCGAGCCGGGCGACACGATCGAGATCGACATCCCGAACCGCACCATCCGGATCGTGATCTCCGACGCCGAGCTCGAGGCTCGCCGCGCGGCGATGAATGCCAAGGGCAAGGCAGGTTGGAAGCCGGCTGCGCCGCGCAAGCGCAACGTGACGCCGGCGCTCCGGGCCTATGCGGCGATGGCGACCAGCGCCGACCGCGGCGCCGTTCGCGACGTGACGCAGGTCGAGTAGCGGGCCTCACGAGAACAGGCCCCCCCTCCGGATATCCCTGCTTCGCGGGCAAGGGAGGGGGCCTTTTGACGAGCCGCTTCACTCCGCGACGATCTTGACCTTCTCGCCGACCGCCGGCAGGCCGGCGTCTGGCTTGATGTCGTTCAGGATCAGGAACAGGTCCTGCGGGCGCTCGACGCCATGCATGCGTGCACTAAGCGAGGCGATGGAATCGCCTGGCTGCACGGTCACGATGCGGATGCGCAGCGGCTGCAGCGCGGCAGCCTGCTGCGGCGTCAGGCGGCGAAAGCTCGCCACCGTCGCGTCGGCGGCCTTTGCCAGCCCGGGCGTGTCGCTCTCATTCGCGAAGATGAATCGATAGGTCGCGCTGTCGCCAACGCGGATGACCGCGATGCGGAACACCCAGCCCTTGGCCTCGGCTCGTGCCGAGACCGCTTCGAGCCCGTCGACGCTGAAGGTCTTGATCGTGGTGGTGTCGAGTCCGTTGACCCAGCCCGAGGCGATATAGGCGGCGAGCGAGGAGCCGGCCGGCAGATTGGCGCCGTCGAAGCGCAGCGCCGTGCCGTCCGGGCCGGTGGCGAGCACGGCGTCGCTGGTATTGTCGAGCACGAAGCCGTCGGGAACGGTGAAGCTGACGCCGAGGCTCGGATGCAGGAAGGTGCGGCCGCGCACGAAACCCTGCGACGGGTCGTCGCCGAAGACGATGCCGTTAATGCCGGCTAGATAGCGGTCGCGGTCGACCTCGCCGATCCCCGGCGCACCGAACTGACGCGCGGCGCGGATGGCGAATTCGACGCGTTGCGGCGTCGCCGGATGCGTGGCGAGGAAGTCGGGCCGCTTGTCCTGAACGGTACCCGCCGACTTGTAGGCTGCGTAGCGGCCCATCAGGTCGAGGAAGCGCGCGGCGGCGAACGGGTCGTAGCCGGCTTTGCCGATGGTGCGAACGCCGATGGCGTCAGCCTCGAGTTCCTGCTGCTGCGAGAAGGCGGCGAGGGTCCGTTGCGACGAGGCGAGCGCCAGCTTGCCGGCATCGCCGTCCTGCAGCACGTCGGTGACGACGCGGCTGACGATCACCGCCGCCTGCGCCTTGTTCTGGCGCGCCATGGCATGGTTGGCAGTGATATGGCCCATCTCGTGCGCGATCACCGCCGCGACTTCGGAACTGTCATTGGCAAGCGCCAGCAGGCCGCGCGTCACGTAGAGATAGCCGCCCGGCAGCGCGAAGGCATTCACCGACGGGCTGTTCAGGATGGTGATGCGATAGGATTGCGACGGGTCGTCCGAGGCGGCCACGCTGCGGCCGACGATACGGGCAAGCGTCTGCTCCAGCTTGTCGTCGTGATAGATGCCGCCATAGCTGGCAACGATGCGCGGGTGCTGCTCGGCCCCGATCCGGGCCTGCTCTGCATCGACCGGGGGCGGCGTGGCCGCGCCGGCAACGGTCGGCGGCGGGCCATAGGTACCTTCCAGCGACGCGGTGGTGCAGCCGGCGAGCAGCAGTGCGGCCAGGATCGCCGCTGCGATTCCCGATCGACGCCTGGCTCCGCCGGAAGGACCGCCATTGTCTGCGCGAATATCCGCCATCAGTCACCGTCATCCAACAGTTCGAGCTGGGTGGGATGCGTCACCCTGAGACTCGGTCCGTCACGTCGTTCGATCCAGCCACGCAGGCGAACATGCCGGCCCTCGAGCGAGGCCGGCGGCATTCCCCCTGCGACCAGGGCCTTCGCTGCCGGAGCTGCGATCACCGCCGTGAAGTCGGTGCGCCAGTCGCGCCCGAAATCGAGATAGGCGACCGGCCCACGGATGCCGACGGACATCACGCGTCCTTCCACCAGATCGTAAGCGTCGGCGCGCTCGGCAAGAGCCGGGTCGCGCGCCGCGCGGATGGCGTAGTACGGATCGGCCCAAAGGCCAAGTTGCTTTTCGCGCGCTTCACGTTCAGTTGCGAAGAGCGGCGCGAGGCAGGCTGCCGGTTCGTCAGCGGGCATGACGCGGGCAAGACCCTCGGCCAGCAGCGCTTCGGCGAGTGGGGCCTCGCTGCCCTCGACGGTCACGAAGGCAACGGCGCGCTCATAGCGGTCGCGCCCTGCATCGGGGTAAGCGAGCGAGACCATCCGGCCGAGTGCAAGGGCGCCAAGCGCCGCGCCGGCCCGGACTGCCTGTGGCCAGGCGGCGGATGTCCCCCGCGGCGGTGCGGGCGCGGCGATCCCGGCGAGGCGAACCACCAGTCCGCTATCCAGAACGAGGGTTGCCCCGTCGATCACGCTGGCGACGCGGCCCGTTTCGCCGGGTACGGTCTCGCAGCCGGGGTCGGCATTCGCGACCGTGTCATCAGCGGCGGCGCCGCCCGCGAAGACAAGCGCTGCCATCATCGCCGCAAGCCGCCAAACGGTCGGCTGTGAGGCTGCGATCAGCCTTCCCATGCCGGCACGATCCGATGCGGGCCGCATCCATCGAAGCGGGCCCGCGAACGTCCCTCTCGCAGGTTGGGGCGTCGCCGGTCCCGGTCGGAGGCTGCGCCGTAACGCTGGGGCAGCGTTGGCGCGCGTTTTTCCCGGAGGGATGGCGGCCGTTGGGGGTGCACCGCTGCCATTGTCCATGCTAGAGGAACCATCGCCGCGTCCCGGTAGCTCAGCAGGATAGAGCAACGGTTTCCTAAACCGTAGGTCAGGGGTTCGAATCCCTTCCGGGACGCCAAGTTTCCCATGCATGACGTGGTCCGCGTCGCGACAACCTGCTCTGGTCGCGGTGCAAAAGGCGCCGGGAGGCAAGGTATCGCATCCGCTGCGCGATGGCGCTGCGATGATCTCATCCTGCCGCATTCCCTCTTCGAGCATCGTTCCGTTCTCGACTCGTTCGCTTGCAAAGCGCATCATGTCCTGCTGGAGGGCGAGCTATGAAATCAGTAATCGTTGCAATTGTTGCCATATTGGGTTTGTCCGGCTGCGTTGGCCAGCCTGTCGTCTACTATCCCGCCCAGCCTTATTACGGCTATGGCTATGGCAACGGCTACAGCAACGTCTATCGCTACGGCTACGGCTACGGCTACGGCTACGGCTACAACAGAGTCTATCCGGCCCCGTACTATGGCTATGGCTATGGCTATGGCGTCGGGCCCAGGGTCGGCTATGGCGCGGGGTATGGCCGGTATTACGGCCGAAGCGGAGCTTATGGCCGTCCCTATCTGGTAAATCGAGGCGCCTATCATGGTGGCGCCGTCTATCGGGGCGGTCGACGCTAGGCGTAGCCCGCATTCGTGCCTTGCCCGTCATTGTCGGACTGGTGAAGCCGATCCGGCACGCTGTGGGCCGCGGCGATCGTCATCCCTCGAGGAAGTGTCCGAGCGGGTTCAGCGGCTTCACGCCGTCGCAGATGATCTTGGCGATTGCGAGCATCGGCACGGCGAGGATCGCGCCGGGCACGCCCCACATCCAGAACCAGAAGATCAGCGAAATGATCACCAGCACGGGATTGAGCGTGAAGCGGCGCGCCAGCAGCAGCGGCGTCACCGACTCGCCCTCGATCACGTGGATGAGCAGATAGAGGCCGGCCGGCAACAGCGCCTGGAGCAGCGGATCGATGGTGAGAAGGCCCGCCATCAGGAACAGGCCGACGCCGGCGGCGGGGCCCATGATCGGCACGTAATTGAGTGCGAAGGCGATGCCGCCCCAGAGCACCGGATCACCGAGACCGCACAGCCACATGGCAAGGCCGGTGGCAACGCCGACGGCAAGGTTCATCAGCGTGATGGTGACGAGATAGGCCGATACATTCTCCTCGACCTGCTGCGAAATCTCGACCACCCGCCGCTTGTCGCGAAAGCTCGGCACGATCTCGACCATGCGGCGCAGGAAGGTGTCGCCGGAGATCAGCAGGAAGTAGAGGATCAGGAGCGTTTCGAAGAAGCCGCTCGCGAAATGCTGCGTGCCCTTCATCAGCGTCGTCGCCAGCGAGGGACCGTCGCCGCCGGAAGGATTGTTGTCGAACTGGTGGATGAAGGTCTGCAGCGCCTGCAGCGGCCGGGCGAGGAATTTGAGCCGGTCTTCGAGTCGCGCCATGCCCTCGGGCAATTTCGCCGCCCAGGTCCCTGCGGGCCCGGAGATCGCCGCGCCGAGTGCCACAATGATGGCGAAGATGCCGATGATCAGCAGCAGCGCGCCGATGCTCCGCGGCAGGCGCATCCGATCGAACAGGCGCATCCCCGGCTGAAGCAGCATCTTGAGGACGAAGGCGAGGACGATCGGCAGCAGGATTGCGGAGGCGAAATAGGCCACCGTCAGCAGCGCGATCGCCAGCAGCAGCGCCAGCATCACGACCTTCGGATCGGTGGGAAGCGGACCGTCCTCGGCGGTTAGGTCGGGCGGATCGAGCGCGCGCGTCTCCGTCGTCGGTACCTCGAATTTGACGATCGGATCCGACATCGCTCTGCCCCGGGCCGTGCTGCGGTCCCATGCCGCGCGAAAGCCTCAATGCGCGCCATTGAAATTCGATCCGTCGCCGGCGGCTGCCGGTTCGGTGATCGTCGCTTTCGTGCTAAAGCCGGGCTCGCACGCATAAATCGCCCCGCCGCTGTAACGTTCCACGGCTGCCTGACGAACAGGCTTCTGGAAGCACTGCATGATCGAACGCGAACAGGCATGGGCAGCGCTCATGCGCAGCGCCCTCGCCGGCGACGAGGCGGCCTATCAGGGCCTCCTGCGCGCGCTCGCGCCGGTGCTGCGGTCGACCATCCGGCGGCGGCTTGCCGCGATGGGTCTTTCGACCGAGGAAAGCGAGGACGTGGTGCAGGAGACGCTGCTGGCGATCCATCTGAAGCGCCATACCTGGCGGCCGGCCGATCCGTTCGGGCCGTGGCTGTTCACCGTCGCGCGCAACAAACTGATCGATCATGTCCGCCGGCGGGGACGGAGGGTCGAAATTCCGATCGAGGACTTCGCCGAGATTCTCGCGGCCGATGAAGAGCGGCCCGGCACCGATTCGGTCGAGGTCGACCGCCATCTGGCGGCGCTGCCCGAGAAGCAGCGGCAGATCCTGAAGGCCGTGGCGGTCGATGGCGCCTCGGTGGGCGAGGCGGCGGCACGGCTCGGCATGACGCCGGGTGCGGTGCGCGTCGCGCTGCATCGCGGCTTTGCGAGCCTTTCGGCCCGGCTCCGGAGCCAGGAATGACGGTGAGGACGGAACGATGAGGACGGACGATCTGATACGTGGCCTCGCCGCTGATGCCCGGCGGCAGGCGAGCCCCGACCGAGCCATCGGCCTCTCGCTGCCGCTCGGCCTTCTCGGGGCCATTGTGATCTTCGCGCTCTGCCTCCGCGTGCGTCCCGACTTCGCCGCGGCGCTGCTCGATCCCCGGTTGATGCTGAAGTTCGCTGTCACGATCAGCCTCGCCGCCGCGGCGCTCCTGTTGCTGCTGCGGCTGGCGCGGCCCGGCACGCGCGCTGCGCCGACGGCGCTCGCGCTGCTGGTTCCGGCCGGATTGATGGTGCTCGGCGCTGCCGCGACGATCGGTCTCCGGCCGCCGGAGGATTGGCTGCCAGGGCTCATCGGCCAGAATGCGCGCTACTGCGTCGTGCTGGTGCCGCTGCTCGGAGCGCCGATCTTGGCCGCGCTGCTCGCGGCGATGCGGCGCGGCGCGCCGACGCGTCCGGGCCTCGCGGGGGCAGTGGCGGGGCTTGCCGCCGGCGGTCTCGGCGCCACGCTCTACGCGCTGCACTGCACCGACGATTCGCCGCTCTTCGTCATGGCCTGGTACGGCATCGGCATCGCCGCGCTGACAGCGCTCGGCACCGTGATCGGCCGCCGTCTGCTCGCCTGGTAGCGCTCAGGTTTCGAATTCGGCCATGCGCGACAGCGGATGGTGGTCGGCGACGAGGCTCTTCAGCCGCTCTTCAAGGACATGCGTATAGATCTGCGTCGTCGAGATATCGGCATGGCCGAGCAATTGCTGCACGATGCGGAGGTCGGCCCCGTTCTGCAACAGATGGCTGGCGAAGGCGTGACGGACCACATGTGGTGAGAGTCGCGACGGCTGGATTCCCGCCGCGATCGCGAGTTCCTTCATCTCGCGCGCAAAGGCCTGGCGGGTCAGCGTGCCACTTTCGCTTGAGGCCGGGAACAGCCACGGCCCCGGCGGCTTGTCGCCTTCGGCGGCGCGACGAAGCGTCATGAAGCGGCTGATCGCCTCGCGCGCCCGCGCCGTCAACGGCACGATCCGCTCCTTGCCGCCCTTGCCGCGGACCATGAGCATGCGGAGATCCGGCCGCGCCGCCGAGGCTGGCAGCGCCACCAGCTCGGAAACGCGGAGGCCCGAGGCGTAGAGCGTTTCCAGGAGGGCGACGAGGCGGGCGGCGCGCAGGGCGTCGGCCGGCTTTTCCGCCCTCGCTACCGACGCCTCGGCTTCGTCGAGCAGGCGGCCGACCTCGGCCTCCGACATGATCTTCGGCAAAGCTGGCTTCCGTTTCGGCCCGGCGATGATCCCCGAGGGATCGTCGGTGCGAATGCCCTCGGCGTACAGGAAGCGGTGCAGCTGGCGGATCGCCGAGAGGCGCCGCGCGGCCGAGGAGGCGGCATAGCCGCGCGATTCGAGTTCGCTCATATAGGCGCGAAGGTCTGCAGCGGTCGCGCTGCGCACATTCGAACGCCGGCGGGCGAGGAACCCGGCATAGTCTTCGACATCGCGACGATAGGACGACAGCGTATTCGGCGAAGCGCCGCGCTCGGCACTCATCATCTCCAGAAAGGATTCGAGATCCGCGAGAAAGGCAGGCCGCGGCGGTGGCGTCGTTTCCATCGTCACTCTTTCAGGAGTTTGTCGGTCGGAATGCGGATGATGATCTCCCGTGGTTTCGGCTCGATGAATGTCGCGAGCGCATAGACTGTGCCGATCGCCGCGACGCCGATCAGGACCAGGACAAGGATGAAGCGCGACAGCGTCGGCATGAGACCAGGCTTCCAGGGTTGGGACGGATCGACGGCCGGCCGATGCCGGCTGCAAATGGATGTTCCCGCACGTCCGGTGCTCGTTCACAAACCTACGCTCCGCTTCGATTCTCGCAAACCCGCAAACCCGCAAACTCGCCGATCAGCACTGGCCGACGCCGACTGTCGGCCGGTTCCGCGAGGGCCCGGACAGCCTGCTCCTGTCAGGGTATGACGAGGCTTGCCGGCGCGCGGTTCTCAGCCGCAGCACGCTCCCTCGCTTGACAGGCCGCGCCCGCTGCGGCTCTACCTCATGCGTTCGCATTCGGCGGACGCGGCGGGCAAGGATGCATCAGGACGCGGCAGGGGGCGAGGGCGCAGCGAAGGCAGGCGCCGGGCTGGTCGAGCGCCTCGGCGGGCGAGCGATCGTGCTCGTCGGCCTGATGGGTGCCGGCAAGACGTCGGTCGGCAAGCGCCTCGCAGCACGGCTGCAGCTTCCCTTCGTCGATGCCGACAGCGAGATCGAGAAGGCGGCCAACGCCACCATTCCCGAAATCTTCGCGCGGCATGGCGAAGCGTATTTCCGCGATGGCGAACGGCGGGTGATCCGCCGCCTGCTCGATCGGCAGCCAAAGGTGCTGGCGACCGGCGGCGGCGCGTTCATGAACGCCGAGACGCGGGCCGCGATCGCGGCCGGCGCCGTCTCCGTCTGGCTTCGGGCGGATCTCGAAATTCTCATGGCGCGGGTGCGCAAGCGCTCCAATCGCCCGCTGCTCCACACCGAGGATCCGCAGGCGACGATGCGGCGGCTGATGGACGAGCGCTATCCCGTCTATGCGACGGCCGATATCCATGTCGTCTCGCGCGACGTGCCGCATGAGGTCGTCGCCGAGGAGACGCTCGGCGCGCTCGCCGTGTTCCTCGGCGGTGCCGCACCGGCTGCTCCCGCAGCCGATCTCTCCGAAAGGCCCCCGACGTGACCAACCCATCTCCCGCGCCCGCCGAGCCGATCCGCGTCGGCGTCGAACTCGGCGACCGCGGCTATGACATCCTGATCGGCCGAGGGCTGATCGGCTCGGCCGGAGCGGAGATCGCCCGTCGGTTCCCCGGCGTGCGGGCCGCCATCGTCAGCGATGCTCATGTCGGCCCGCTTTATGCCGGTCCGCTCACCGACGCTCTGGCACTGGCCGGCATCAAGGCGGTGACGGTGACCGTCCCGGCGGGGGAAGCCACCAAGAACTTCGCTCATCTCGAAGAGGTGGTGCGCGCGATCCTCGCAGCGCGGCTCGAGCGCGGCGATATCGTGATCGCGCTCGGCGGTGGCGTCGTCGGCGACCTTACCGGCTTTGCGGCGGCGATCACCCGTCGCGGCATGCGGTTTGTTCAGCTGCCGACTTCGCTGCTGGCGCAGGTCGACAGCTCGGTCGGCGGCAAGACCGGCATCAATACGCCCGAAGGCAAGAATCTCGTCGGCGCGTTCCACCAGCCGAGCCTCGTCATCGCCGATACAGCGGTGCTCGACACGCTGCCGATCCGCGAGCTCCGCGCCGGTTATGCCGAAGTCGCGAAATACGGGCTCATCGACGATGCCGGCTTCTTCGGCTGGCTCGAAGCCCATTGGCGCGGCATCTTTTCAGGCGGGTCCGAGCGCGAAGAAGCGGTCGCGACGAGTTGCCGGGCCAAGGCGCGGGTTGTCGCCGCCGACGAGCACGAAACCGGCGAGCGCGCCCTGCTCAATCTCGGCCATACGTTCGGGCATGCGCTCGAAGCGGCAACAGGCTATTCGTCCGAGCGGCTGGTGCATGGCGAAGGCGTCGCGATCGGCATGGTGCTGGCGCACCGCTTCTCGGCGCGGATGAACCTCGCCTCGCCCGACGATGCGGCGCGGGTGACACAGCATCTCGCCGAGGTCGGCCTGCCGACTGAACTTCGTCAGATCCCGGGCGCTCTTCCCGATGCCGACGGGCTGATGGCACTGATCGCGCAGGACAAGAAGGTCTCACGCGGGACGCTGACCTTCATTTTGACACGCGGCGTCGGCACAGCGTTTATCGCGAAGGACGTGCCGCCGGCTGCCGTCCGGGATTTCCTGGCCGACAGTCTCTGACCGGGGGCAGCGATGCTCGACATCCTCAGCCTCTTCTTCGGCAATGCCCGCGACGTCCCCGGGCATATCGGGTTCCTGCTGATCGGCGTCTCGCTGTTTCTCACCAGCATCGTCTGGCTGCGCGTCCTGCTGCTCGCCGCCTTCGTCTTCCTGCTCGCCTATTTCGCGCTGGCGCCGATGCCGCTCTATACCGGCATGGCGTGGATGGGCGTGTTCATCCTCATCAATCTCTACCGTCTGAAGGCGCTGCTCGAGGCGCGACGCATCGTCGACAAGGCCAGCGGTGGTGCGCTGTTGCGCGACAGCCTCGCCGAGCTGGATGACGAAGAGCTGGCCCAACTGATCGAGTTCGGCGAACTGCTCGATTTCGACGACGGCGCGGTGCTGATTGCGGCCGGCGACACGGTGCCGGCGATCTTTCTCGTCGTTGCCGGAACGGCGGTGGCCGAGATCGGCGGCGCCGTGGTCGGACGGCTCGGCAAGGGCGCCTTTGTCGGCGAGGTCGCCTTTCTCGCTGGTGTACCGGCGGGGGCGAGCGTCAGAGCCGAAGGGCCGCTGCAGGTCATCGCCCTCGACAGCCAGATGCTCAAGGCCGCCGGTGAGGCCGATCCGCGCATCCAGGCCGGCGTCTATCGCGCCATCGGCGCGGCGCTTGCCAGAAAGCTTGTCGCAGCCAATGCCGGCGATCCGGGGCGGTCCTGAGCCCGCGCTCCGGCAGCGAAGCGGTCAGTCGGCGGCCTTGGCCTCGATGGCGAGGGCGTGGACGCCGGCGGCGAGCTCGTCGGCGAGCAGCGCATTGATCGTCCGGTGCATCTCGATCCGGCTCTTGCCGCGGAAGGCGTCGGCGGCGATGCGGACGCGGTAATGCGTCTCGCCGCCCGGACGTGCGCCATGATGACCCTTGTGCAAATGCGACTCGTCGATCACATCTAGACGGGCCGGCTGCAGGGCGTCCGTGAGTACCTTGGCGATCCGGTCCCTTGTATCCATCACACGCTCCCTTCACCTCGTCTCGAAACCCCGCCTTGTCCGGGCGGTGGGTGGCTAGCATAATCAGCCGATGAAACTCGATTCAAAAATCTTCGATCGCATCCGGATCAAGCCGGATGGCGAGGCGATGCTCAAGGAGTCGACCATCCAGTGCAGCTGGGCGGGCTGCGACCGTCCGGGCACGCACAAGGCGCCCAAGGGCCGCAATCGCGAGGGCGAGTACCACCAGTTCTGCATCGATCATGTCCGGCAGTACAACAAGTCGTACAACTACTTCTCAGGCATGGGCGACGACGCCATCGCCGCCTACCAGAAGGATTCGCTGACCGGGCACCGGCCGACCTGGACCATGGGCGTCAACAGCGCCGGCGAGAAGCGGGAGAACGTCCGCCGGACCGCAGCGCGCGACTGGACCGGCGGCGTCCGCGATCCGTTCGACATGTTCGAGCGCGGCTTCCAGCCCCCGGCCGAGGAGGCGCCGAAGCGGCATCTGAAGGCGCTGGAGCGCAAGGCCTTCGATACGCTCGACCTCGAGGGTGGCGAGGCTGGCGAGGCGATCAAGGCGCGCTATAAACAGCTGGTGAAGCTCTATCATCCCGATGCGAACGGCGGTGATCGCGGCTCGGAGGATCGGCTTCGAGAAATCATCCAGGCTTACAACTTCCTCAAGGCCGCCGGCTTCTGCTAGAACCAGAACTCGGCCCCTCGGGCCCCCCGCAATCCCGGTCTCTTCCGACGCGAAACCGACCGAAAGCGTCTCCCTGACGCGACGGAGCCAATATGACTGATACCACGAGCGACCGCACGGCCCTTCCGGACACCCAGGTGTCGGTCAAGGAGACGTTCGGCTTCGAAAGCGACCTCGTCGTCCCCGCTTATTCGGCGGCGAACGAACATGTTCCTGACAGCGATCCCGATTATCTGTTCGATCGCGTCACCACTCTCGCGATCCTCGCGGGCTTCGCGCGCAACCGCCGCGTGATGGTGACCGGCTATCACGGCACGGGCAAATCGACGCATATCGAGCAGGTCGCCGCCCGCCTCAACTGGCCGTGCATCCGCGTCAACCTCGACAGCCATATCAGCCGCATCGACCTGATCGGCAAGGACGCGATCGTCATCAAGGAAGGCAAGCAGGTCACGGAATTCCGCGACGGCATCCTTCCCTGGGCCTATCAGCACAATGTCGCGCTCGTGTTCGATGAATATGACGCCGGCCGCCCGGACGTGATGTTCGTCATCCAGCGCGTGCTCGAGAGCTCGGGCCGGCTGACGCTGCTCGACCAGAACCGCGTCATCCGCCCGCATCCGGCTTTCCGCCTGTTCGCCACCGCCAACACGGTCGGCCTCGGCGACACCTCGGGCCTCTACCACGGCACGCAGCAGATCAACCAGGCGCAGATGGACCGCTGGTCGATCGTGACGACGCTGAACTATCTGCCGCATGACAACGAGGTCGGCATCGTCCTGTCGAAGGCCAAGCACTTCGCCAATCCGAAGGGCCGCGCGCTTGTCGGCCGCATGGTGCGGCTCGCCGACATGACCCGCTCGGCCTTCGTCAACGGCGATCTCTCGACCGTGATGAGCCCGCGTACCGTCATCACCTGGGCCGAAAATGCCGAGATCTTCGGCGACATCGCCTTCGCGTTCCGCGTCACCTTCCTCAACAAGTGCGACGAGCTCGAGCGGAGCCTGGTGGCTGAATTCTACCAGCGCGCCTTCGGCGAGGAATTGACCGAGTCGGCGGCCAACGTCGTCCTGTCCTGAGGCGGCAGCAGGCATGAGCGGCTCCAACTCCGATCCGAAGCCGAAGCCCGGCGAAGCGGCCGTCGAGCCGCTGAAGCGGGCGGTCGCCGGTTGCGTGCGCGCGATTTCCGGCAAGGCCGACCTCGAAGTCACCTTCTCGAACGACAGGCCGGCGCTGACCGGTCTTCGCGCCCGCCTGCCCGAGCCCGGCCGCAAGCCGACGGCCGAGGAGATCGCGGTGACGCGTGGCCTCGGCGATTCGATGGCCCTGCGCCTTGCCTGCCATGACCAGACGCTGCACCGCTCCGTCGCGCCCGAGGGCAAGAATGCGCGGGCTGTGTTCGATGCCGTCGAGCAGGCTCGCGTCGAGGCGATCGGCGCGCGGCGGATGGACGGCGTCGCCAGCAATCTCGCTGCGATGCTCGAGGACCGCTATCACCGCGGCAATTTCCAGGACATTACCGAGCGGGCCGAGGCGCCGCTCGAGGATGCCGTGTCGCTGCTCGTGCGCGAGAAGCTGACCGGCCTGCCGCCGCCGGCTTCGAGCCGCAAGATCGTCGATCTCTGGCGCGACTGGATCGAGGACAAGGCCGGCGACGGTTTTGCCAAGCTCGAAACGACGGTCGGCGACCAGCGCCGCTTCGCTTCCGCCGTCCGCTCGCTGCTCGCCTCGCTTGAGATGGGCGACGAGCTCGGTGAGGGCGACGACGACGACAATGAGGAGAATGGCGAGGCCTCGGAGGATTCCGGTGCCGAGCAGGAGAGCGGCTCCGACCAGTCCGAGCAGGCCGAAAGCGAGGCCTCGGAGGATTCAGACGCGAGCGGCGAGGAGACCGATGCCGGCGAGACCGAGGCGACCGAGACCGGCGCCGAGGACGAGAGCGAGGGCGAAGAGAACGAGGACGCGCGTGACGCCGGCGAGGAACGCCGGCCCGAGCCGCCGCAGCTCCGTTCCGCGCCGACCACAGACTACAAGGCCTTCACCACGCGCTTCGACGAGATGTCGAAGGCCGAGGATCTCTGCGATTCAGCCGAACTCGACCGGCTGCGTGGCTTCCTCGACAAGCAGCTCGCCAATCTTCAGGGCGCGGTCGGGCGGCTCGCCAACCGGCTGCAGCGGCGGCTGATGGCGCAGCAGAACCGCTCGTGGGAATTCGATCGCGAGGAAGGCATTCTCGATCCGGCACGGCTCACCCGCGTCGTGACCGACCCGATGCAGCCGCTGTCGTTCAAGACCGAGAAGGACACCGACTTCCGCGATACGGTAGTCACGCTGCTGATCGACAATTCCGGCTCGATGCGCGGCCGGCCGATCACGGTCGCCGCCACCTGCGCCGATATCCTGGCGCGGACGCTGGAGCGCTGCGGCGTCAAGGTCGAGATCCTCGGCTTCACGACGCGCGCCTGGAAGGGCGGCCAGTCACGCGAGGCCTGGCTGCAGGCGGGCAAGCCGGCGGCTCCGGGCCGGCTCAACGACCTTCGCCACATCATCTACAAGGCTGCCGACGCGCCCTGGCGGCGTGCGCGGCGCAATCTCGGGCTGATGATGCGCGAGGGCCTGCTCAAGGAGAATATCGACGGCGAGGCGCTCGACTGGGCGCACAAGCGCCTCCTCGTGCGGAGCGAGCAGCGCAAGATCCTGATGATGATCTCGGATGGCGCGCCGGTCGACGACTCGACGCTTTCCGTCAATACCGGCAACTTTCTCGAGCGGCACCTCCGCTTCGTGATCGACGAGATCGAAAACCGCTCGCCGGTCGAGCTCATCGCCATCGGTATCGGCCATGACGTCACGCGCTACTACAAGCGCGCCGTCACGATCGTCGATGCCGAGGAACTCGCGGGCGCGATGACGGAAAAGCTCGCCGAGCTCTTCGACGAGAAGGTGGTCGCCGCCCCGAGCCAGCCGCGGCGGAGGCGCGCCGGTTGAGGCTGGCGTTGCCGCTGCGCTCTGTTGTCGCCGCGGGCCTTCTGGCGGCGATCCCGTTCGTCGCCAGCGCCGCTCCCGAGGCAGAGCCTGGCCTCGTGCCGATCACGGTGCATGCCGAACGGATCGAGCGCTTCGGCCGCTTTGGCGAGGCGACCCGCTTCGGCGAGTTCGAGTTTCGCGGCGGGCTCATCCTCTCCTCGTCGGCGCCGCGTTTCGGCGGCCTCTCCGGCTTGGATCTTCGCTCCGATGGCGAGAGCTTCGTCGGCGTCTCCGATCTCGGCCGCTGGCTGACCGGTCGGCTCGTCCGCAGCGCTGGCCGTCTCGTCGGTATCTCCGACATGCGCTGGGGCCCGATGCTCAATGCCGAGGGCCAGCCGCTCGCGCGTCGCCGGCTCGCAGACGCTGAATCGCTGAGCCTCGCGCCTGGCGGCGCCTATGTCAGCTTCGAGCAGAGCAACGATCTCAAATTCTATCGGTTCACGGCTGATCCGGGCCTCGCACGGCCGCGGCCGGTGGCGCTGCCGCGCGCCGTGCGCGGCATGATCCGCAACAAGGGGCTGGAAACCGTTGCGCTGGCGCCGGCGGACGGGCCGCTCGCCGGATCGCCCGTCCTGGTCGCCGAGCGCTCGCTGGATGCCAATGGCAACCATCGTGCCTTCATCGTGAACGGACCGCGCGCGGGAGTGTTCAGCGTCGTGCGCAGCGACGACTACGACGTGACCGACGGAGCGTTCATGCCGAACGGCGATCTGTTGCTGCTGGAACGGCGCGTCACGACGATCCCGATCGCGGTCGGCATGCGGCTGCGCCGTATCGCCGGCGATGCAATTCGCCCGGGCGCGGTCGTGGACGGGCCGGTTGCGCTCGAAGCCTCGATGGCCGATCAGATCGACAACATGGAAGGCCTGGCCATCTCCACCGATCCCGATGGCCGCATGCGGGTGACGATCGTCTCCGACGACAATCTCAATCGCTTCCAGCGCACGATGCTGCTCGAATTCGTCTGGCTCGGCCCGGCCGTCGCCGACACCGAATAGAGCACAGCAACGAAAAAGGCCGCCCGGAGGCGGCCATTCCCATGAGTAGAACCGAGGCCTGATCAGGCGGCGACTTCGGCAGCCGCGGCGTGCTTCTTGGCGATCTGGCGCTTCAGGAAGCGGGCGCGATCCGAAAGTTCGCTCTCGCTCGCCTTGACGAGGTAGGCGTCGAGACCGCCGCGATGCTCGACCGAACGCAGGCCATAGGCGCTGACGCGCAGCTTGAAGCTCTGGCCGAGCGCATCGCTGATCAGCGTCACATTGACGAGGTTCGGCAGATAGCGGCGGCGGCTCTTGTTGTTGGCATGGCTGACCGTATTGCCGGTCATCACGGCCTTGCCGGTCAATTCGCAGACGCGGGACATAACAAAGATCCTTCTCTTCCACCGCGCGCGCCGGCCTCGGCAGTCATCACGGCCATATTCTGGATAAGTGGCGCTTCTCATAGTCACCACAGCCCGGCGCGTCAAGCGCAGCCTCGCCCTCGGCGCGGGGCGGACTGGCTCCGGACGGCAAAAAGCGCTCCGCCGTCGCCGAAGCTAACACTTTAGTCAGAAACGGGCCGCATCATGGTTAATGAAATCATTCGAGGGTCCAGAACCCAGTTGAGGCGCGACCGGCCGCGATGCACCGCGTGGTCCCGACGAGGAGTAAGCCCATGATCCCGAGCCTGATGAACCGGACAGGCCGGCGAATGCTGCAACCCGCCGTGGTGATGCTTGCGCTGGTAGCTGGCCTCGGCGCCGAGGCTCGCGCGCCGACGCCGCAGTTGCATGACGGCAGCGTCGAGGCGAGTTACACCATGGGCCTCAATGGCATCACCATCGGGCGCTTCAAGCTCGACGCGCGTGTCGAACGCGCCAACTACACCATGACCATCCACGGCACGACGAGCGGACTCAGCCGCCTCGTCTCGGACGGCACCGGGCTTCTCAAGAGCAGCGGCCAGATCGTCGGCGCGTCGGTAAAGCCGGACGACTATTATCTCGACACGACCGAGAACGGCCAGACGTCGAGCGTCGTCAACATGCGGATGCGCTCCGGCACGATCGTGTCGGTGGCCGCGCTGCCGCCGCTGCCGATCAAGGCCGACCGCGTGCCGCTGCTGCCGCAGCACAAGCATTCGATCGTCGATCCGCTCTCGGCGATGATCGCCCCACTCTATCCGGCCAACATGGCGCGTGCCTGCAACCGGACCATACCCGTCTTCGACGGCTGGCAGCGCTTCGATATCCGCCTGTTCTACAAGTCGACGGCCGAAGTGAAGGGCGAGGCTGGCTCCTATTCAGGCACGGTCTATGTCTGCGGCGCCCGCTATGTCCCGGTCGCGGGTCATCGTCCGAGCCGTGAAGCGGTCAAGTTCATGGAAGCCAACACCAATCTCGAGGTCTGGCTGGCACCGGCCGAGGAACTCGGCCTGATGCTGCCGTACCGGATGCAGATCGGTACCGAGGCGGGCGTGCTGACCATCCACGCCTCGCGCTTCGCGAGCCTGGCCGCGGACCAGCGGGCCGCTGCGGCCAACTGAGGCTATCTGTCCCGCAGGGGGACAGCGTTTGCCGAACGAAAGTCATAGAGTCTGAATCGAGGGGCGGCACCGCGGCGCGGCGGCCGCCCCTTTTTCGTTCCCGCTTGTGCCTGATACCCGTGTTCGGCCCCATATCTGGGCGAAACGAAGCGGGAACAGGTGATTCCATCCGATTCGGCCTCGCTCCGTTCCCTGTTCGGCCTGAACGTTAACGGCGATCGTTCAAATTGAACCCGATGCCGTCATGATTCGTTAACGTCCGAAGGTTGAGGTCCGCAGCGTGATTTTTGACGCTCTGCCAATCAGGCGGTAGATCGCGCGGCAAGAGACCCCATATAGTCCAGAGGAACAGAACGGGAAGCTCGGCCAGTGAGCGATTCGGGCCGGCTTTGTTCGCAGGACGTTCCTTTTCGAGGCATGGCGTTTCCGCCGCTGGGAAAGCCCGCCGTTTCGATCCGCCGAGGTGAGACCGCCCACGCGATGACGGAAGTGTTCAGAGCGCCCGGCCAGGGAGCCAGCGGCCGCGGCGTGACCGCCGTGCTCGGGCCGACCAATACCGGCAAGACCCATTTCGCGATCGAGCGGATGCTGGCGCATTCGAGCGGGGTGATCGGGCTGCCGCTGCGCCTCCTCGCGCGCGAGGTCTATGGCCGCGTCGCCGCCCGGGTCGGCACCGAGGCCGTGGCGCTGATCACGGGCGAGGAAAAGATCATCCCGGCGCATCCGCGCTATCGCGTCTGCACCGTCGAGGCATTGCCCTCGCAGACCGACGCCTCCTTCCTCGCGATCGACGAGATCCAGCTCGCCGGCGACCTCGAGCGCGGCCATGTCTTCACCGATCGCATCCTGAACCTCCGCGGCCGCGACGAGACGCTGCTGCTCGGCGCCGGCACGATGCGCGGCATCATCGAGAAGCTGCTGCCGGGCGTCACGGTAATCACGCGCCCGCGCATGTCGATGCTGACCTATGCCGGCTCGAAGAAGATCACGCGGCTGCCGCGCCGTTCGGCCATCGTCGCCTTCTCCTCCGACGAGGTCTATGCCGTCGCCGAATTGATCCGGCGCCAGCGCGGCGGGGCCGCGGTGGTGCTCGGCTCGCTCAGCCCGCGCACCCGCAATGCCCAGGTCGAACTGTTCCAGTCGGGCGACGTCGAATTCCTCGTCGCCACCGATGCGATTGGCATGGGGCTCAATCTCGATGTCGACCATGTCGCCTTCGCGCAGGAGCGCAAATTCGACGGCTACCAGTATCGCCGCCTGACGGCTTCCGAGTTCGGCCAGATCGCCGGCCGTGCCGGAAGGCACACTCGCGATGGGACGTTCGGCGTCACCGGCCAGGTTGATCCGCTCGACGACGATCTCGTCGAGGCGCTCGAGAGTCATCATTTTCAATCGGTGCGGACGTTGCAATGGCGCAACCGCGCGCTCGATTTTCGCTCGCTCGACGCGCTGAAGGCGAGCCTCGAGCGGACGCCGGGGATCGAGGGGCTCTCCAAGGCCCCGCCCTCGATCGACGTCACCGTGCTCGATCGGGTCGGCCGCGACCGCGACGTCGCCGACCTCGCGACGAACCGCGAGCGGGTGCAACTCCTTTGGGATATCTGCCAGATTCCGGATTATCGCCGCATTGCGCCGGCCAATCACGCCGAACTGGTGAGCGAGATTTTCCGCTTCGTCGCTCGTGACGGAGCGGTTCCGGACGAGTGGTTTGCGCGCCAGGTTGCCTTCGCCGATCGCACCGATGGCGACATCGATACGCTTGCCAATCGCATCGCGCATATCCGAACCTGGACCTTTGCGGCCAACCGTCCGAACTGGGTTCTTGATCCTCGCCATTGGCAGGAGCGCACGCGCGCGATAGAGGATCGTCTTTCCGACGCGCTCCACGAAAGGCTGACCCAGCGTTTCGTTGACCGGCGCACCAGCGTTCTCATGAAGCGGCTAAGAGAAAACGCCATGCTCGAAGCAGAAATCACGACCTCCGGCGACGTGCTGGTCGAGGGGCAGCATGTCGGTAGCCTGCAGGGTTTCCGCTTCACGCCGGATCCGAAGGCCGATGGACCCGACGCCAAGGCGATCGCAGCGGTGGCGCATCGCGCGCTTTCCGGCGAACTCGAACGGCGGGCCGAGAAGATCGCCAGGGCGCCGAACCCCGAACTGGTGCTCTCGGTCGATGGCACGCTGCGCTGGCTCGGCGCTCCCATCGCCAAGATCGTCTCCACCGACGACATGCTGCGGCCGCGTCTCGTGCTCCTCGCCGATGAAGGCCTCAGCGGCCCGGCGCGCGAGCGTGTGCAGGACCGCGTCGATCTCTGGCTGAAGAGCCATGTCGAGACGCTGCTGAAGCCGCTGTTCGACCTTCTGGCCGGCGCGGAGTTGACACCGGCGGCGCGGGGCATCGCCTTCCGCATCGTCGAAGGGCAGGGCGTGCTCGATAGATCGGAGCTCGCCGACGAACTGAAGGCGCTCGACCAGGAGTCGCGCGCCGGCCTCCGGAAGCTCGGCGTGCGTTTCGGCGCCTATCACGTCTATGTCCCGGCGATGTTGAAGCCGGCGCCGAGCGCGCTCAACGCCCTGCTCTGGGCGCTGAAGAACCAGGGTCTCGACACGCCGGGCCTCGCCGAGCTGCCGCAGCTCTCGGCGTCCGGCCGCACCACCATCCTCGTCGATCCGACCTTCGCCCGGCCGCTCTACCGGGTCGTCGGCTATCGCATCGCCGGCAATCGCGCCGTCCGGCTCGACATTCTCGAGCGCCTCGCCGACATCATCCGGCCGCTGATCGCCTGGAAGCCGACGCCCGACAATCTCGTGCCGCCGGACGGCGCCGTCGATGGCAACGGCTTCACGGTCACGGTGTCGATGATGTCGCTGCTCGGCTGTTCGGGCGAGGATTTCGCCGGTGTCTTGAAATCGCTCGGCTATCGCCTCGATCGCCGCCCTGCGCCGCCGAAGCCGGCTGTTCAGCCCGCCGCCGAGGCTGCCGTTGCCAGCGAGGTCGTCGCTGCCGACGCCGCGACCGAGGACGTCGTGGGGGGCGACCAGAGTGCGGCGCCTGCTGATGTGGCCGAGGCGCTCGCGGAAAGCGTTGCCGGTGAGGTCGATCCGGTTGCGGAGGCCGACGCGGTGGCGGATGTCGATGCGCCCGCGCTCGAGGCCGTAGAGCCTGTCGAAACGGCGCCGGTCGCCGAGGAGACGGCAGTCGTCGCCGAGGACGCGGCGCCTGCACCGGATGAGGCGGCGCCTGTCGACGCCATTACCGCCGAAGAAACTCCGGCCGCCGAAGTCGAGGCTGCCACCGCCGAGACGGCCGCGGCCGAGGCTGTCGAGCCCGAGATGATCGAGATCTGGCGGCCTGGCCGCTTCGATCGCCGGCCGCCGCGCGAGCAGGGCGAGCGTCGCGGCGGTGGTCGCAATCGCGGCCCGGCGCAGGCCGGCGGTGAGGCTGCGCCCGGCGAGGCACGGGAAGGCCGGCGCGACGATGGCCGCCGTCAGGGCCGCCCGCATCAGGGTCGTCCCGGTCAGGACAGGCCGGCGCAGGGGGCCACGGGGGATGCGCGTCCGGCCGAGGGCCGCGCCGACCGGCCGCAGCAGGGCCGCGATGGCAAGCCCGGACGTCGCGACGAGCGCGGGCCCCGTCCCGATCGGTCGGGCGACCGTCCCGTGCAGGCCGAGGGCGACCGCCAGGATCGGCGGCACCAGGACCGGCCCGACCAGCGCAAGCATGGCGGCGGTGCGCCGCAGCCCCGTCGCGACGAGCCGCGCCGCGAACGCCCTGTCGATCCGCTGTCGCCCTTCGCCGCGTTGGCTGCCCTCAAGGCCGACCTCGAGGCGAAGAAGCGTGGCGGCTGATCCGGCGGTGCAATGAGCGAAGCAGGCGGAGCGCAGCGCATCGACAAGTGGCTGTGGTTCGCCCGCCTCGCCAAGACGCGGACGACCGCCCAGAAGCTCGTGCTCTCGGGCGCCGTCCGCATCAATCGGGACAAGGTGGACGCCGCGAGCCGGCAGGTGCATCCAGGCGACGTGCTGACCGTGGCGCTGGAGCGACAGGTTCGCGTGTTGAAGGTCCTTGCGCCCGGGGTCCGGCGGGGACCGGCGCCCGAGGCGCAGCAACTCTATGAGGATATGACTCCGCCCGCTCCGATCCGGCCGCCCTCGGGCGGCGAAAGACCGACCAAGCGGGATCGACGGGCGATCGACGCGTTCCATTCCTTCAGTCAGGGCTTTGATGGAATGGCGTTTCGAGGCGATGACGAGGACTGAATGATCATTTCAAAACCGCAGCGATTGTGCGGCGTTCCGATCCTTGCGCCATCTGGTCAAACCGTTTACCCCATGCCACTGCCTGCGGCCTGACGCGCCCGGGCGAGGAGAATGCCGTGCCCTATGTCGTGACCGATAACTGCATCCGCTGCAAATTCACCGACTGCGTCGAAGTCTGCCCGGTGGACTGCTTCTACGAAGGCGACAACATGCTCGTCATCCATCCGGACGAGTGCATCGATTGCGGCGTGTGCGAGCCTGAATGCCCGGCCGACGCGATCAAGCCCGATACCGAGCCGGGCCTCGACAAGTGGCTGAAGATCAACGCCGACTATGCCGAGAAGTGGCCGAACATCACGCTGCGCAAGGAGCCGCCGGCCGATGCCGCCGAGTTCGATGGCGTCGCCGGCAAGTTCGAGACCTACTTCTCGCCGAAGCCCGGCACCGGCGACTGATCGAGCCGCGACGCCACCCCCGTCCGACAGGCCGAGGCGAGCCCCTGCGTGAGCGATCACGCGGGCGCTGCGGTAACGCTTTGTTTTTCCGGCTTTTTGTGATATATACCCAACACAGTCGGTAAAAACCTACGGCGTCGCCGCACCCGGTTGGTGTTGGGTTGTTGGTCAACCTCCTCTTTCGATAGCGAATGGCCTTCTGGCGCAGCCCAAAGCGGCGCCGGCAAATCCATGCGTGACCGGAAGCGTCCGTTGGCTCTCCTCTTGGCGAGTCTCACGATTTTTTCCATCGGCTGACGATTGGCAGGGCGAATCCGGGCGGTTCGCCGCCGGGGCGTTCGCGCGCCCTGGCGCCGCCCAGGACGCAGGAGCGATGGATCTGACGCTGTGCGCGTCACATCCGGCCTCCGGTCTGGCGAGCCGGGACCGTAACCGCAAGGAGTTGATACGAGTATGGCCGCAATCAAGAAGACCACTCTTCGTTCCGATTTCAAGACGAGCGAGCGCATCGTCTATCCGGCGCACGGCGTCGGCGAGATCGTCGGTCTCGAGGAACAGGAAGTGGCCGGCATGAAGCTCGAGCTGTTCGTCATCTCGTTCGAGAAGGACAAGATGAAGCTGCGCGTTCCGGTCGCCAAAGCGACGGCCGTGGGCATGCGCAAGCTTTCTGATGCTGCGACCGTCAAGAAGGCGCTGGAGACGATCCGCGGACGCGCGCGCGTCAAGCGCACGATGTGGAGCCGCCGCGCCCAGGAATATGAAGCGAAGATCAATTCGGGCGACCTGATCGCGATCTCCGAAGTGGTGCGCGACCTGTTCCGCTCGGAGAACCAGCCGGAGCAGTCCTATTCCGAGCGCCAGCTCTACGAGGCTGCGCTCGACCGGATGTCGCGCGAAATCGCGGCCGTCAGCGAGATTTCGGAGACCGAGGCGGTCCGCCAGATCGAACAGAATCTTGCCAAGAGCCCCCGTCGCGGCGGCAAGGGCGATGATGCGACGTCGGAACCGGAAGCCGAGGCGGATGCCGAGGATGATGGCGACGAGACGCATGACGAGGCTGCCTGAGCCTTCTGCGCCGAATTGACGCGGAACCCGAACCGGTTCCGCAACCCGCTCAACAAACGCCCGGCCCTCGGCCGGGCGTTTGTCTTTTCAGGGGCGTCTGTCGCCGCCTATCCGCGATCACGCCGATTTGTTGCGCCGAGAGCAACTGATCCGCTTCGCCATCCGTATCACCTTCAGGAACGACAATCGGGTGTCACGGGGGCAAACGCATGTCCATGTCAACGATCTCTACCAGCCGCCAGTTCGTGAAGGCCGCCATGCAGGCGCCCTATCTGGAGCGCGGTCAGGAACATGACCTCGCCGTGCTCTGGCGCGAGCAGCACGACCAGGCGGCTCTGCACCAGCTGACCCAGGCCCATATGCGCCTCGTGATCGCCATCGCCGCGCGCTTCCGCCATTTCGGGCTGCCGATGAACGACCTCATCCAGGAAGGCAATGTCGGCCTGCTGGAGGCGGCGGCGCGCTTCGAGCCGGAACGCGATATCCGCTTCTCGACCTATGCCACCTGGTGGATCCGCGCCGCGATCCAGGATTATGTGCTGCGGAACTGGTCGATCGTGCGCGGCGGCACGTCGTCGACGCAGAAGGCGCTGTTCTTCAATCTCCGCCGCCTGCGTGCCAAGCTGGCGCGCGGCAATGAGGGGGTGAACAGCCGCCAGATCTACCAGCAGATCGCGCTCGCCGTCGGCGTCTCCACGGATGACGTCGCCGTCATGGATGCGCGGCTTTCGGGTTCGGACACGTCGCTCAATGCCCCGGTCGGCGACGGCGAATCGACGGCCTCGGACCGGCAGGACTTCCTGGTCGACGATACGCCGCTGCCGGACGAGCGGGTCGGCGCTGCCATCGACAGCGAGCGCTGGTCGTCCTGGCTGCGTGAGGCCATGACGGTGCTCTCGCCGCGCGAGGCCCGCATCCTGAAGGCGCGCCGCCTCAGCGAAGAGACGGTGACGCTCGAAGAGCTCGGCGCGGCGCTCGGCATTTCGAAGGAGCGCGTCCGCCAGATCGAGGGCCGCGCCCTGGAAAAGGTCAAGGCGGCGCTGCTCAAGGATCACCCGCATCCGATGGCGTCGGCCTGAACGGTCTGGACGCGGCGCTGTCTTTCAAGGCTGCGTCGCGCCGCCGGTCTCAGGCGGTCCAGACATCCGTCCGCTCGCCGCCGGCGCCGATCTCGACGAGGAAATCCTCGATGACCGCCACGACGAGGGCATGATCCTCGGCCTGTGGCAGGCCCGAGACCGTCGCCGTGCCGACCATGCCGACATTCGCCACCATGATCGGGAATGAGCCGCCATGCGCGCGGAAGTGCTGGCCGTCGACGAGCGAGCCGGCTGCGAAATCGACGCCGCGAAGACGCGCCTTCTGGCCGACATAGAACGACGAATGGCCGAAGCGCTTGACGACCGCGATCTTGCCGGCGACCCAGAACTCGTTGTCGGCGCTGGTGCCCTTCAGTGCGGCATAGAACAGCCTCTGCTCGCCGCGCGAGATATCGACGACGATAGCCTTGTTCTCGGCGCGGGCGCGCTCGAGGATGCGCGTGCCCAGCAGGATCGCGGTGTCGTTGTCGAAACGGTCGAAGACGAGCCGCTTCTCCTGCTCGAGCAATTCGTCGAGCAGCGTCGCGTCATTGGTCATGGCAAATCCCCCCTCTGGCGAGCGCGTTATTCGGCGGCTTCGAACAGAATGTCCTGCGCGCCCTTCCAGAGCGTCGCCTTGCCGAGCGCAACGAGATTTTCCTTGCCCTCGGTAATGGTCAGGAAGTGATTGCCGGCGAGCTGGCCGAGCTTCGAGGCGAAATGGACGCCGCCATAGGCGAGCAGAATCTCGGTTTCGCTGATCCCGCCCGGATAGAGAATGAACTGGCCGGGCGCCGGATAGGAGGTGTGGTTCTCGTAGCCGAGGCCGAGATCGAGGTCGCCGAGCGGTATCCAGCAGCCTTCGCCGCTCCAGCGGACGTGAATGATCTTCTCGCGATAGGGCAGCAGCGACTTGAACACCGCAACCGTCTTCGGCGCCGCCTCTTCCTCGAATTCACCGAAGAAGGTGTAAGGGCCGGCGGTGATCTTCACTTTGCTCATGGTGCGGCTGTCGTCCTGGTTCAAAGGCTGGTTAGCGGACAAAGGCGGGTGCGATCCGAAGGAGATCGTCTGCTCATGACCATTGTCGCGGTGGCGCCGATAAGGTCAAGACAGGATCGGCACGGTCAGGCCCAGATCGCCATGCGCAGACCCCGGCCATCGCGCTCCGGCTCGGCCGGGAAGGAGACTGCCTCGCCACGTGCGATCCGCCGGGCGATGAGCGCAGACGCCGCGGCATCGAGGAGATCGTCCAGTCCCGCACCCCGCTGCACCACGGCTAGAGCCGTCTCAGGAATGCCGCGCCGAAGGAGGAGCGCGATGTGTTCCTGCTTGCCGGCAGGCGATTTCTTCGGATGCGCCATTGCGCATCCTCCGTTCAGCCGCCAGAAGGCGAGCTCCGGATGCACTTCATGGACGCGGCTTTCCAATGCCGGCGTCATGAGCCCGTCGAGCTCGCGGATCTTCGGAAAGAGATGAAACGCCTGTTGCGACACCATCCGAGATGGCGTCGAGGTGCGCGCTGCCTCGGCACAGGCGCTCCGATAGTCGTGCTCCCGGACTGTCGACCGTGATGGCACCGAGAAGACAGACCGTTTGCGAGGCCCGAGGACGGCGCGCACGGCTGCCTCAGGCCCCCGCCCGTTCGGCCCGATCCGCTCGGGAAGACCGATCGGCATGTCGACCGCGATAATCGATCCAGCGGACCGATCGAGGATTTCGGCGAAGGACGGCGTAACGAAAATGTCGGCCGTTCCGTCATGCGCCAGCCGCACCGCGATCCAGCCGCCCTTGCAGCCGTCGACGCCGACGACCGAACGGCCCACGGGCAGCCCGTGGCTCATCGGCCAGCCAGCGTGTCGAAGCCGATGGCGATGCGCGCCTTGGGTGCGACGAGACTGTCCTGCAGCCGTGCCAGCGGCAATTCGTCGGTGCCGAGGGCGCGAGCGGCTTCGAGCAGGTCGACGAGGGTGGCGGTCGCTTGCTCCAGCGCCATGGCGTCGGCGGCGCCGTCGACAAGGCGCGCCAGCAGCAGGGCGGCGAAGAGATCGCCGGTGCCGTTGGGGACGCGGCCGTCGAACAGCGCATGTCGCGCCGAGAGAACGCCGTCGCCCATGACGAGCAGCGTTTCCGTTTCGCCGCCGCCGGAGAGCGCCGAGGTGACGGCGACGCGCGCGGTGCCGAGCGCGCGGGCCGCGGTGACAGCTTCGAAACGGGTGTTGATCGGACGGCCGGCGAGGAAGCCGAGCTCGGTCAAGTTGGGGGTCAGGATATCCGCACGCGGCACCAGGTGATCGCGGATCGCCGCCGCGCTCGCTTCGGGGACGTAGAGCGCGCCATTGTCGCCCATCACCGGATCGCAGCAATAGAGCGCATCCGGCCGCACAGCCTTGACCGCATCGACGAGCCGCGCGATGGCGGCCGGCTGGCTCGCGGCGCCGACATAGCCGGTCAGGATGCCGCCGATCTCGCCGAGCCAGGGCGCGCGGATCAGGTCGTCGATCAGCGCCGCGAAGGCGGCCTCGTCCGGAACGATGCGGCTGGCGCGGCCATGGCCGGGATGCCAGGGCAGCGTCACGGTGTGCACCGTCCAGAGCGGGAAGCCGAGCCGCTCCAGCGCAAACCCTGCCGCGCGGCCGCCGACGGCGCCGCGCACCACCTCGGAGGTGACGACGAGAATGGCGGGCTTCGGGTTGATGGACATAGGTTGCTACCCTTGCGGCGATGCGGGACCCTAGCCGATTCGATCCCGCGCCGCTGCACCCGCGAGGTTCTGCCGATGCCGTCCAGCCGCCCGCGCCGCTCCGTCCTCTATGTTCCGGGCGCCAATCCACGGGCGATCGCCAAGGCGCTGTCGCTCGCCGCCGATGCCGTGATCCTCGATCTTGAGGATGCGGTCGCGCCGACCGAGAAAGCGGTCGCCCGCGCCCGCGTGGTGGAGCTGCTCTCGCAGCCCCGCGCGCCGGACGGGCCGGAGCTCATCGTCCGCATCAACGCCCTGGCGAGCGGCTTCGGCCGCGCCGATCTCGCCGAGATGCTGCCGGCAAAGCCGGATGGACTGCTGGTGCCGAAGGTGGCCGGGGCCAGCGACCTCGCCGCCATCCGCCGTGTCGCGGCCGAACTGCTGCCGTCAGTCCGGCTGCCGCTGTGGGCCATGGTCGAAACGGCGCGTGCCGTCGCCGATCCCCTGGCGATCGCGATCGACCGGGACGCCGCGATGCCGCTCGCGGCGTTCGTGCTCGGCCTCAACGACCTCGCCGCCGAGACGGGCACGCAGCAGGTTCCCGGGCGTGGACCGATGCTGCCCTGGCTGATGACGGTGCTGGCGGCGGGTCGCGCCGGCGGGCTCGATGTCGTCGACGGCGTCTTCAACGATCTTCGCGACAGCGATGGCTTCGAGGCTGAGTGCCGACAGGGACGCGATTGCGGCTTCGACGGCAAGTCCCTCATCCACCCCGGCCAGATCGAGATCGCCAATCGCAGCTTCGCGCCCGATCCCGACGAACTCGCTTATGCCCGGCGGATCGCGGATCTCTTCGACGCGCCGGAACATGCCGGCCTCGGCGTGGTCGCTTTCGAAGGCAAGATGGTCGAGCGACTGCATGCCGAGGCGGCCAGACGGCTCGTTGCTCACGCCGCCGTGATCGGCCGCCGCCGATTCTGACGGCTGCTTGAGAGCAGCTCGATCAGCGGCCTACCGCAATGTGAACATCTCTGCCTGAAAGTAATGAACGCTTATCATAAGCGTCGCTATTTTTTAAACAGACCCGATCGGATTGGTGAACAATAGCCAATCGAACCAGACGTTCATTCCGCTGTGCGGCAATCTGAGAAAAAAATCATTTGTGAATTGGGCAATTCCGGAAGAAACGCCCAGATTGCGCGTTCAAGGGCCGGTCTGATGACAATCCCGTGAGTTGCGGCAATCCCCTGGTGAACCATATCAGGCTCACCGGCGACGATCTGCTGGCAGCGAACAGCGCCTCCGATCGTCGTCACCGGGATGAAGTCAACTACGGGACATATATAATGCGCAAGCTCATTCTCGCCGCCGCTTCGGTCGCCTTCCTCGCCTCCGGCGCCGCCGCCATGGCCGCCGAGCAGACCGAAGGCCAGGTTGCTTCGGTCAATCCGGCTGCCGGCACGCTGACCCTCAAGTCGGGCCAGAGCTTCCAGTTCGCCAACGGCACCGTCCTCTATGGCCTGCTTCCGGGCGATGAGGTCGGCGTGACCGCCAACGGCTCGCAGGGCATCGGTGCCTTCGATCCGCATCCGGCCAACCGCGCTGGCGACGTCAACTAAGACCCACATTCCCCTTCCCGGCAGCCTTCGGCGCCGGGGCCACGAACCTCAAGGATACCAACATGCGCAAGTTCGCAATCGCTGCCGCCTCGCTCGCCTTCCTCGCTTCGGGCGCCGCGGCCTTCGCCGCCGAGCAGACCACCGGCACGGTCCAGTCGGTCAACCCGGCCAATGGCACGCTGACCCTGCAGTCTGGCCAGTCGTACAAGTTCACCAACGCGTCGGTGCTTTACGGCCTTCTTCCCGGCCAGGAAGTCGGCGTGACCGCCAACGGCTCGCAGGGCATCGGTGCCTTCGACCCGCATCCGGCCAACCGCGCTGGCGACATCAACTAAGACCTGACCCGTTCACTTCCTTCCCAGGCGCCTGAAGGCGCCGGGACCGAGCTCAAAAGGATAACATCATGCGCAAGTTCGCAATTGCAGCCGCCTCGCTCGCCTTCCTCGCTTCGGGCGCCGCGGCCTTCGCCGCCGAGCAGACCACCGGCACCATCCAGTCGGTCAACCCGGCCAATGGCACGCTGACCCTGCAGTCTGGCCAGTCGTACAAGTTCACCAACGCGTCGGTGCTTTACGGCCTTCTTCCCGGCCAGGAAGTCGGCGTGACCGCCAACGGCTCGCAGGGCATCGGTGCCTTCGACCCGCATCCGGCCAACCGCGCTGGCGACATCAACTAAGACCTGACGCCACCGAATGCCCCGGGCGCCTGAGGGCGCCGGGACCTAACCTTCAAGGAGTATCATCATGCGCAAGTTCGCAATCGCCGCCGCCTCGCTGGCTTTCCTCGCTTCGGGTGCCGCCGCTTTCGCCGCCCAGCAGACGACGGGCACCGTCGAGACCGTCAATCCGGCCGCCGGCACGCTGACGCTGAAGTCCGGCGAGCGCTTCCAGTTCGCCAACGGCACCGTGCTCTATGGCCTTCTCCCCGGCCAGGAAGTCGGCGTGACCGCCAATGGCTCGCAGGGCATCGGTGCCTTCGATCCGCATCCGGCCAATCGTGATGGCGACGTCAACTAAGACCTGACGCCACCGAATGCCCCGGGCGCCTGAGGGCGCCGGGACCTAACCTTCAAGGAGTATCATCATGCGCAAGTTCGCAATCGCCGCCGCCTCGCTGGCTTTCCTCGCTTCGGGCGCCGCCGCTTTCGCCGCCCAGCAGACGACGGGTACCGTCGAGACCGTCAATCCGGCCGCCGGCACGCTGACGCTGAAGTCCGGCGAGCGCTTCCAGTTCGCCAACGGCACCGTGCTCTATGGCCTTCTCCCCGGCCAGGAAGTCGGCGTGACCGCCAACGGCTCGCAGGGCATCGGCGCCTTCGATCCGCACCCCGCCACGCAGGATGGCATGGACATCAACTAAGTCCCCGCCACCTGAACTACGCTCCGTAGCAAAACGGCGCCCGGTCGTGAGACCGGACGCCGTTTCTGTTTGTCTGGCAGGAGAGGATCAGGCCCAGGGGCGCTCTTCGGCGAGACCCGCTTCGAAGGTCGCGATCTCCGGCTGCTTCACCATGGTGAGGCCGATATCGTCGAGACCGTTCAAGAGCTTTTCCTTGCGCTCGGCATCGATCTCGAAATGGACGACACCGCCATCGGGACCGTGGATTTCCTGCGCCGCGAGGTCGATCGTGATGCGCGCGTTCTCGCCGCGATCAGCGTCGTCGAACAGCTTGTCGAGGTCTTCCTTCGAGACGCGGATCGGCAGGATGCCGTTGTTGAAGCAGTTATTGTAGAAGATGTCCGCGAAAGACGTCGAGATCACGCAGCGGATGCCGTAGTCGAGCAACGCCCAGGGCGCGTGCTCGCGCGAGGAGCCGCAGCCGAAATTGTCGCCGGCAACCAGGATCGAGGCATGGCGATAGGCGGGCTTGTTCAGCACGAAATCGGGATTCTCGCTGCCGTCGTCGCGGAAGCGCATCTCGGCGAACAGGCCCTTGCCGAGCCCGGTGCGCTTGATCGTCTTCAGGTAATCCTTCGGGATGATCATGTCGGTGTCGATATTGATGAAGGGCAGCGGGGCTGCGACACCGGTCAGCGTGGTGAATTTTTCCATGGCGGTCGTCCTCGGATCGTCCTGAAAGACGGGGTTTCTGTGAAATCCTGATCGTCGTGATGCGCTTGTCGCGCCGGGTGGTCAAGCGGGCCGCGAACGGCCGGTCTTCAGTCTGCGGCCTCCTCGATCGCCTCCATGTCCTCGTCCGAAAGGCCGAAATGGTGGCCGATCTCATGCACGAGCACATGGGTCACGATGGCTCCGAGCGTCTCGTCATGTTCGGCCCAGTAGTCGAGGATCGGCCGCCGGTAGAGCCAGACGCGATTGGGCGGCATGCCCGTCACCGCGGTGGCGCCGGCATGGGCGAGCCCGACGCCGACAAAGAGGCCGAGAAGGTCGAATTCGCTCTCGATGCCGAGATCGTCGAGGACTGCGCTTTCCGGAAAGTCGTCGACGCGGATCTCGACATCGCCTGTCAGGTGGCGAAATTCCTCCGGCAGGCCGGCCAGTGCCGCGCGCCCCAACGCCTCGAAATCGTCGAGCGAAGGCGCTTTCAGCCCGTCGAGAGCGTCGGTCTTGATCATCGCGACTGGTCCTTCCCGCCTTCCCCGCCAGATGAACCGCGGCTGAACGCCCGCCTCAGGCGAGGTTCAGGCCGGGTGCGCTTTTCTCTTCCTCAACCGCCCCGTTCGGGGCGGGCTGCATCGAGGAGAGAATCATGTCGAAATCCGCCCTCATCACGGCCGCGACCGCCCTCGCCATCGTCGCCGGCGCCCTTGGTGTTTCGAGCGCCAGCGCTGATACCGTCCGTGGCCCTGCTCCGGTTCAGGTCGACTATCGCGACGGTCAATGGAACCGCGGCGGCAATCCGGGCTGGAACGGCAACCGCTGGCATGGCGAGCGCCATGTGCGCGGCCCGGTCCGGGTCTGCAAGCCGATCCTGCGCACGGTGAAGGTCCGCGGCTACAACGGCTGGCATTTCAAGCGCATCGTGGTCGGCGAGCGCTGCCATCTCGTTCGTCGCGGCTGGTGACGAGAAGCCGGGACCGGCTGGTCCAGTCCCGGCGCCCGGCTCAATGCCAGTCGCGAATATCGACGAAGTGGCCGGCGATCGCCGCCGCCGCCGCCATCTGGGGCGAGACGAGGTGCGTGCGGCCCTTGAAGCCCTGGCGGCCCTCGAAATTGCGGTTCGAGGTCGAGGCGCAGCGCTCGCCGGGCTTCAGCCGATCCTCGTTCATCGCGAGGCACATCGAGCAGCCGGGCTCGCGCCATTCAAAGCCGGCCGCCTTGAAGATCGCGTCGAGACCTTCGGCCTCGGCCTGTTCCTTGACGAGGCCGGAGCCCGGAACGACCATCGCATTGACGCCTTCGCGGACCCGCTTGCCGCCGACCATGGCGGCCGCGGCGCGGAGATCCTCGATGCGGCCATTGGTGCAGGAGCCGATGAAGACCCGCTCGATCGGGATGTCGATCATGCGCGTGCCGGGCTTGAGGCCCATATAGTCGAGTGCACGCCACTTCGAGCTGCGCTTGTTCTCGTCGGCGATCGCATCGGGATCCGGCACGACGCCGGTGATCGCGACGACGTCCTCGGGCGAGGAGCCCCAGGTGACGATCGGTGGCAGGCTGGCCGCGTCGAGGCGGATTTCCTTGTCGAAATGCGCGCCCTCGTCGGAAACGAGCTTCTCCCAGTAGCGGAGCGCCTGGTCCCAGACGGCGCCCGTCGGCGCCTTCGGCCGGCCCTTGATATAGGCGAAGGTCTTTTCGTCCGGCGCGATCAGGCCGGCTCTAGCGCCGCCTTCGATCGACATGTTGCAGACGGTCATGCGGCCTTCCATCGACAGGGCGCGGATCGCCTCGCCGGCATATTCCATGACATGGCCGGTGCCGCCGGCGGTGCCGATCTCGCCGATGATGGCGAGGATGATGTCCTTCGCGGTCACGCCGTCGGGAGCCTTCCCGTCGACGGTGATGCGCATGTTCTTCGCCTTCTGCTGCAGCAGCGTCTGCGTGGCGAGGACATGCTCGACCTCGGAGGTGCCGATGCCATGCGCCAGCGCACCGAAGGCGCCATGCGTCGAGGTGTGGCTGTCGCCGCAGACGATCGTCATGCCGGGCAGGGTGAAGCCCTGCTCGGGACCGACGATATGGACGATGCCCTGGCGATGGTCGCGCTCGGAATAGTATTCGACGCCAAAATCGGCGGCGTTCTCGGCGAGTGTCGCGACCTGCAGCGCGGATTCGGGATTGGCGATGCCCTGCGAGCGATCGGTCGTCGGCACATTGTGATCGACGACGGCGAGCGTCCGGCCCGGCTGGTGCACGCGGCGGCCGGCGATGCGGAGGCCCTCGAAGGCCTGCGGGCTGGTCACCTCATGCACGAGATGGCGGTCGATATAGAGGATGGCGGTGCCGTCGGGCGTTTCCTCGATGACGTGATCATCCCAGATCTTGTCGTAGAGGGTGCGGGGCTTTTGATCGGACGCGGTCATGACGCAAGTTCCTGGCAAGCGAAGGAAGACTAAGGAGCAGCGCTGCATCGGGGCGAGAGGCGCGGGCGTGCGCGGCCCGGCCATGGCCCCGTCAAAGTCGGCCGCGGTCCTCGGTCGCCTGGAGACGCGCGAAGAAGCGCCACGGCAGGCGCGCATGATCGTCCATCGACGCGAAATCCGCGGTCGTCGGGCAATGCGTGGGGGCGCTGGCGTCGTTCATAACGGTTCTAGATAGCAGCGACGGGCGCGCGCGACAATCCTCGCCGCTTCAAGGCGCTCTCAGCGCGTCCGTGTCGCTTGCAGCGACAGCGCGAGCGGCATGCGCGGCAGGCCCGCCGGCAGCTTGAACATCCGCCCTTCGGCCGGAACCATGCAGGGAAACAGCCTGAACGGCAGCACTTCATGCTCGTGCAGCCAGTCAAGGGCAAGGCCTGCCTCGAGCAAAGCGCCGACGACGTCGGAGATGCCGCGCATCCACTCGAAATTGTGCTTGGTGACGAGCGGGGTGGCGTCGCCGGTATAGGTGACGGGCGCATCGAAGCGCTGCGGGTGATCCTTGGCCGAACGCCAGTCATAGGTCGGCCGCAGCGCACCGCCGACGTCCTCCATCAGCGCCGCGCCGGGATGCGTGTCGGCAAAGTAGAAGCGGCCGCCGATCCGCAGCGTTCCGGCAATGGCGCGGGCCCAGGCCCGGATGTCGTCGAGCCAGGTAATCGTGCCCCAGGTCGTATAGACGACGTCGAAGCCCGTGCCGATCAGATCGGGCGCGTCATAGACCTCGCCCTCGACGAAACGGGCCTTGATGCCGGCCCTGGCGGCCAGTGCATCGGCATGACCGATGGCCCGCGGCGAGAAGTCGATGCCGGTGACATCCGCGCCGCGGCGGGCGAGGCAGAGCGTGTCGATGCCGATATGGCATTGGAAATGCGCGAGCCGCACCCCCTCGAGCGCGCCGATCTCGGCCTGCTCGACGGGATAGAGCGTATCCTCGCCGGCGAGGAACGCATCGATGGCATAGAAGCCGGTCCGGTCGAGCGCATGGATGTCGGCGCGCTCGTCCCAGTTCTGGCGGTTGCTGAGCTTGAACGGATCCATCGTCCTGCTCCGATCATGAAAAAAGGGCGGTCCGTTCGGATCCGCCCTTCGATGCTGCTGCCGCGGATCGCGGGATGACGAAGGTCAGACCTTCGCCTTCTCCTTGCGGGGCTCGGTCTTCTCGACGATGCGCGCCGACTTGCCGCGGCGATCACGGAGATAATAGAGCTTGGCGCGGCGGACCTTGCCGCGACGGACGACTTCGATCGAGTCGATCAGCGGCGAATAGACCGGGAAGACGCGCTCGACGCCCTCGCCATAGGAAATCTTGCGGACGGTGAAGTTCTCGTTGAGGCCACCGCCTGAACGGGCAATCACGACGCCCTCATAGGCCTGCACGCGCGAACGCGTGCCTTCGACCACCTTCACATTGACCTTCACGGTATCGCCGGGGGCGAAAGCCGGAACGGCGCGAAGCGCGGTGATCTTTTCGATCTGCTCCTTGTCGAGCTCGTCGATGATATTAGCCATAGTCTCAACTCCTGCCGATGCGCTTTCTGGGAAGCGCGAGCGTTTCGGTGCGCTGTTTTCAGTTGGTTCACCGGCGGTCTTGCTGCCGCGACGGTTGCGCGCATCTAGCCGATACCGCGCCGGAAGTCCAGCCAAAACCGCAGCTATGGGCGGGATTCAGCGCTCTGGCGCCCAGCCGGGCGGCGCCAATTCAAAGCCCTCGAAGCGGAATCCGGGCGCGACGGTGCAGCCGACCAGCGTCCAGTCGCCGAGGCTCGCCGCCGCCTGCCACCATCCGGTCGGCACGATGCCTTGCGGTCGCTCGCCGGCCATGAGGTCAGGGCCAAGCCGCACGATCTCCTGCGCAGCGCCGGTCTCGGAGAGGCCGAGTTCGAGCGCTGCGCCGGCATAATGATGCCAGGTCTCGACGGCATCGACCCGGTGCCAATGCGATGGCGCCCCACCCTTCAGGAGGAAATAGATCGCAGTCGAAGCCGGGCGGCCGTCATGGAGGGTGTCGTCGCGAAACGTCTGGCGATAAAAGCCGCCTTCGGGATGCGGCTGGAGATCGAGCAGCGCGATGACGTCCTCGGCGGCAAGTCCATCGAGCGCCGTCATCCCTTGAACACGTCCTTGGCGCGCCGCGTGGCGGCGAAGACTTCGGCCGGATCCCCGTCGGGCAGGCCGGCGGAGGCGCGCACACCGCTCGCATCGGAGCGCAGGAAGGGATTGGTCGAGCGCTCGAGGGCCACCGTGGTCGGCAGGGTCGGCTTGCCGGCGGCGCGGAGGTTGCGGATCTCCTCGCCGCGGGCGATGAGCGCTGCATTTTCCGGCTCGATCGTCAGCGCGAAGCGCAGATTGGCCTCGGTATATTCATGGCCGCAATAGAGCACGGTATCGCCCGGCAGCGCGCCGACCTTCTCGACCGAAGCGAACATCTGCTCCAGCGTGCCCTCCAGCACGCGGCCGCAGCCGAGCGCGAAGAGCGTGTCGGCGACGAAGGCGACCTTGTCGTCCGGCAGGTGATAGATGACATGGCCGAGCGTATGGCCCGGGGTCGCGATGACATGGACGGGATGGCCGGCGAAATCGAAGCTGTCGCCGTCGGAAACCGTGACGTCGATGCCGGGGATCCGGTCGGCCTCTGCGGCGGGACCGGTGATGGTGCAGCCTGTCGCGGCCTTCACTTCGAGATTGCCCTGGACATGGTCGACATGGTGGTGCGTCGTGAAGACGTCGGTCAGCGTCCAGCCTTTTTCAGCGAGGACGGCAAGCACCGGGGCTGCTTCCGGCACGTCGATCGAGGCGGTCCGGCCCGAGGCGGCGTCATGCACGAGCACGCCGTAATTGTCGCTGAGGCAGGGAAACTGGACGATTTCGAGGGGCATGGCGATCTCCATCCGGGGAGGGCGGACCCTATCAACAGCAGTGGGCTGGCGCCAAGCGGAAAGCCTTCCTAAAATCGATCGGAACGTTCGCCCCCTGCCGTGTCGCTGGAGCCGATTGCCTTGGAAGAAGGCCAGACCATCTCGCCCGACATCGTCGACCTGCGCAGCTTCTATGCGGAGCGGCTCGGCGTGGCGGCGCGCGGGCTGATCGCGTCCCGGCTCAAGGCGCATTGGCCGCATGCGAATGGCGACCGCGTGCTCGGCATCGGCTATGCGACACCGTATCTCGATGCCATCTCCACCGGTGCCGAGCGTGTGCTGGCCTTCATGCCGGCGGCACAGGGTGTGATGAACTGGTCGGCCGACGGCGGCAATCTCGCGACGCTGGTTCATGAGGACATGCTGCCGCTGACCGACGCTTCGATCGACCGCATCCTGGCGATCCATTGTCTTGAGACCACGGCCAATGTGCGCGATCTCCTGCGCGAACTGTGGCGCGTTCTCGTGCCGGGCGGACGGCTGATGATCGCGGTGCCCAACCGGCGCGGTATCTGGGCCCGCGTCGAGCGGACGCCATTCGGCTATGGCCGGCCGTTTTCGCGCAGCCAGATCGCGACGCTCTTGCGCGAAACGCAGTTCAGCGAAATCGGCTGGTCGGGCGCGCTGTTCGCACCGCCGTCGTCGAACCGTCTGTTCCTTCGGAGCGGCAAGGGCTGGGACAAGATCGGCCGTGCACTCTGGCCGGCCTTTCCCGGTGTCCTCATCGTCGAGGTGACGAAGCTCGTCTATCAGGGCGTGCCGGCGCGGCGAACCAGCCGTCGGATGCCGGTGCTGGCGCCGGCCCTGATTCCGGCCGGCAGCCGCCGTGACGCCCTCGACCCCTCGGCAAGCCGAACCGGGCCGCGCTGAAGCGCCGCGCTCCGGTTGCGACCGGCGCTAGCGGCCGGCTCGGGCGCTCCCGCGCGAAAGCAGGAACACAGCCTGCTGGCCAAAGAGGTTCCAGAACCACCACGGCGCATTGAGCGTCATCCGCGTGCCGCCGGCATCGAGCACGACCGGCTTCTCGATCGCCGCGTCGACCTCCAGGCAGAGCTGGGCGAAGTCGCGGATCGTGCAGAAATGGATGTTCGGCGTGTCGTACCAGCTATAGGGCAGGTTCTCGGTCACCGGCATGCGGCCGCGGAAGCCGAGCGAGGTCCGCACCGTCCAATGGCCGAAATTCGGGAACGAGACGATGACGCGCCGCCCGATGCGCAGCATCTCGGTCAGCACGCGCTTCGGATGAACGGTCGCCTGGATCGTCTGGGAGAGGATCACATAGTCGAAGCTGTCGTCGGGATAGTCGACGAGATCGGTGTCGGCATCGCCCTGGATGACCGAGAGGCCGCGGGCGAGGCAGAGATTGACGCCGGATTGCGACAGTTCGATGCCGCGGCCTTCGACGCCGCGCCGCTCGGCGAGCAGGGCGAGCAATTCGCCGTCGCCGCAGCCGACATCGAGCACGCGGCTGCCGGGCTCGACCAGTTCGGCGATGGCAAGGAGGTCGAGGCGCTTGGAAAGCTCGCCGTTTGCCGGCGGTGAAACGGGCTGCATGGCTATTTCCAGCGCTGGGCGGCGGCCGAGGAGAGGAAGCCGCGGATCGATGCGAACAGCACGGGCTCGTCCAGCAGGAATGCATCGTGGCCGCGATCGGTCTCGATCTCGACGAAGGAGACGCTGGCGCCGCTGGCATTCAGCGCCCGCACCACAGTCCGGCTTTCGGCGGTCGGGAACAGCCAGTCCGACGTGAAGGAGACGACGCAGAAGCGGGTCTTGGTGCCGAGAAACGCATTGGCGAGGCGGCCGCCATAGTCGGCTGCGATGTCGAAGTAATCCATCGCGCGCGTGACATAGAGATAGGAATTGGCGTCGAAGCGCTCGACGAAGGAAAGGCCCTGGTGGCGCAGATAGGATTCGACCTGGAAGTCGGCGTCGAAACCGAAGGCGATCCGGTCGCGGTTCTGCAGGTTGCGGCCGAATTTGCGCTGCAGGCCCTCGTCGGACATGTAGGTGATATGGGCGGCCATGCGAGCGACGGCGAGGCCCTTGCGCGGGATGACGCCTTCAGCGAGGTAGTGGCCGCCGCGCCAGTCGGGATCGGCCATGATCGCCTGCCGGCCGACCTCGTGGAAGGCGATGTTCTGCGAGGAATGGCGCGGGCCGGTGGCGATCGGCAGCGCGGTGAACACGCGCTCGGGATAGGCGACGGCCCATTGCAGGACCTGCATGCCGCCCATCGATCCGCCGGCGACGCAGAACAGCTGGTCGATGCCGAGGGCGTCGACGAGCATCGCCTGGGCGCGCACCATGTCGGGAATGGTGATCAGCGGCAGATCGAGCCCATAGGGCTGACCGGTCTCGGGATTGGTCGAGGCCGGGCCGGTCGAGCCCATGCAGCCGCCGACCACATTCGAGCAGATGACGAAGAAGCGGTTGGTGTCGATCGGCTTGCCGGGTCCGACCACCGTCTCCCACCAGCCCGGCTTGCCGGTGACCGGATTTTCGCTCGCGACATGCTGGTCGCCGGTCAGCGCATGGCAGACGAGGATCGCGTTGGAGCGGTCAGGGTTGAGCGTGCCGTAGGTCTGGTAGGCGATCTGCAGCGGCGCGATGGCAAGACCCGAATCGAGCCGCAGCGGCTGGTCGGCGCCGAAGCGCATGACGTGGCTTGAAGGGGTGTCGGCTTCGCTGCGCGCCTGGCTTGCACCATCGAGAGCGAGGGTCCCGCCATCGACGGGAGAGGACTGGCTGAAAGAGGCCATGTTCGGTTCGTGACCGCTAGGAATAGGGCGCTTAGCTAGGGTCGAGGCCTTTCTCCTGTCAATGTTTTCTTTGCTTTCGGCCGGGGGCTTGCCTATGAATCGGCCCCCGCCGGGCGACGCGTGCGCCGCCCTTCCAACGCCTCGAATGATCCGCGCAGCATGGCCGTGACAGAGACGACGAACTCCGAGGGCGAGACCGACGCGGCGCAGCTCGCCGCGATCCGGGCGACGATCGACCGGCTCGACAGCGAGATGCATCAGCGGCTGATCGAGCGCGGCACGGCGATCTCGGCGCTCGTCCGCGTCAAGGGCACGAGCCGGTCCGGCGCCGCGTTCCGACCGGGCCGTGAGGCCGACATGATGCGGCGCCTCGTCGCCCGCCATGCCGGCGCGCTGCCTCTCTGGACGGTCGAGCACATCTGGCGCGAGATCATCACCACCTTCACGCGGATGCAGGCTTCGTTCGACGTCGCCTATGACGCCGGGGTGCCGGGCGCCATCGGCCATGCCGATGCGATGCGCGATGTCGCCCGCTTTCTGTTCGGCTTCACCGTCGCGCTGCACCGCCAGCACGGGCCGCTCGACACCATCAATCATGTCCGCGAAAGCGGCACGGATCTTGGTCTCGTCGCGCTGGTGCAGTCGCCCGAGGCCGGCGCCTGGTGGCGCGCGCTCGGCCGTGCCTCCGGTCCGCGCATCATGGCGCTGGCACCGTTCATCGCTGTTGCCGGCCGTCCGGCCGACCTGCCTGTGCTGGTGATCGCGCCGGAGCTCGCCGATCCGACGCCGCCCGAGCTGACCCTTTTCGCCGTCAGCGCGATCGGCGTCGACGCGGCGCGCGTCATCCGCGCCGCCGGCGGCACGGTGCTTGCCGAGGCCGGGCGGGAGATGCTGGTGGCGCTGCCGGCCGCGACATCGCCGGCGGTGCTTTCGGCCCATGCCGGCTTCGATGATATCGCAAAGGTCGGCGCCCTCTCCTGCGGCATCGCCATCGGCGCCGTGGATGCCGACCCCGTCCTCTATCGCCGTATCGAGGAAGCCTGACACCCATGAGCAAGACCGACATGCCGGCGGCCCGTCCGCAGCCGCGGCCGGGCATTCTCGACATCGCCGCCTATGATCCAGGCCGCACGGAAGGCACCGGTGGAAGCCGCCTCTACAAGCTGGCGGCGAACGAGACCCCGCTCGGCGCCAGCCCGGCTGCCGCAGCCGCGTTCTCCGCGGGCGCCTCGGCGCTTGAGATCTACCCCGATGCCGGCGCGACCGAACTGCGCGCGGCGATCGCCGCGACGCATGGCATCCTCGCCGCGCGCATCCTCTGCGGCTCCGGTTCCGACGAATTGCTCAGCCTCCTGGCGCGGGCCTATCTCGGACCCGGCGACGAGGCGATCCACACGCAATACGGTTTCCTGATCTATCCGATCGCAATCCGCGCCGCTGGCGCGATACCGGTCGTGGCGCCGGAAAAGAACTTCACCACCTATGTCGATGCGATCATCGACCGGGTCGGCCCGAAGACGCGGATGGTCTTTCTCGCCAATCCGAACAATCCGACCGGGACCTATGTTCCGTTCAGCGAGATCCGCCGGCTGCATGCGGCGCTGCCGCCGCATGTGCTGCTGGTACTCGACGCGGCCTATGCCGAATATGTCCATCGCAACGACTATGAGAGCGGGATCGAGCTGGTCGGCCAATCCGAGAACGTCGTGATGACCAGGACCTTCTCGAAGATCCACGGCCTCGCCGCGCTCAGGCTCGGCTGGCTCTATGGCCCTGATCACGTCGTCGATGCGCTCAACCGCATCCGCGGCCCGTTCAACGTCTCGACGCCGGCGATGCGGGCGGGCATCGCTGCGCTGGCCGACCGGTCCCATGTCGCGGCCTCCATCGCTCATAACGAGGAATGGCTGCCGCGCGTCAGCAAGGCGCTGGAAGGGCTCGGCCTCGAAGTGACGCCGAGCGTCGGCAATTTCGTCCTGATCCACTTTCCGCGGACGCTAGGCCGCACGGCCGCCGAGGCGGAAGCCTTCCTGCTCCAGCGCGGCGTCGTGCTGCGCGGCGTCGCCGGCTATGGCCTTCCCGATTCGCTGCGGATGACGATCGGTTCGGCCGAAGCCAATGAGGCGGCGATCGCGGGCCTCCGCGCCTTCATGACTGGAACTGCCTGATGAGCACGGTCATCTTCCCCCGCCTGACGCTGGTCGGCATCGGCCATATCGGCGCGTCGATCGCGCTTGCGGCAAGGCGCGCCGGTGCTGTTGGCGAGATTGTCGTGACGACGCGCCGGGCCGAGACGCTGAAGCGCGCAGAGGAACTCGGGCTCGGCGATCGCTATGTCGCGAGCGCTGCCGAGGCGGTGGCCGGTGCTGATTGCGTGATCGTCTGCGTGCCCGTCGGCGCCTGTGGCGCGGTGGCGGCCGAGATCGGTCCGTCGCTCAAGCCGGGCGCGATCGTGTCGGATGTCGGTTCGGTGAAGGCCTCGGTCATCCGCGCGATGCAGCCGCATCTGCCGGAGAACGTCGCCTTCGTGCCCGGCCATCCCCTCGCAGGCACGGAATATTCCGGGCCTGATGCCGGCTTTGCTTCCCTGTTCGACAATCGCTGGTGCGTGCTGACGCCGCCATCCTCTGCAGATCCCGATGCGGTCGCGCGGATGGTGGCGTTCTGGCGGGCGCTCGGCGCCAATGTCGAGACCATGTCGGCCGAGCATCATGATCTCGTGCTGGCGATCACCAGCCACCTGCCGCATCTCATCGCCTACAACATCGTCGGCACGGCCGCCGATCTCGAGGGCGGTATCCGCTCGGAAGTGCTGAAATTCTCGGCCTCGGGCTTTCGCGACTTCACGCGCATCGCCGCCTCCGACCCGACGATGTGGCGCGACATCTTCCTCAACAACAAGGATGCCGTGCTCGAGATGCTGGGTCGCTTCAACGAGGATCTGGCGACGCTGACCCGGGCGATCCGCAACGGCGACGGCGACACCCTGTTCGATCTCTTCACGCGGACCCGCGCCATCCGTCGCTCGATCGTCGCCCTCGGTCAGGATACGGCTGCTGCCGATTTCGGCCGGCGCGACCACGACGCGTCGTAGCGTTCTCCATAGCGGCGAAGGCCGGCCGGCGACGTGCCGGTCGGCCTCCTTGGACGATGTCCTGCTCAGGCGAGGAGCTGCTTCAGTGCCCGCTCCGCCATGAAGCGGCCGCGGACGGGCGATCCGACCATTGCGGAGGGATGCACGCCGTCATTCAGATCGAGGACGCCGGCGGCCGCTGTCGGGAACAGGTTCTCGAGATCGACAACGGGGACCTTGTTCGCCGCTGCCACCGAGATGATGGTGTTCTTGACATTGGTGAGGCCGGCGGTGGTGCCAAGTGGCGTGTGCGGCGTCATCATGATGAGCGGCGCAGCGTTCAGCTTCGCGGATGCGCGGTAGGCGTTGATGGCCTCCTGCATGTGCTGGGCTCCCGTCGTCATGTTGCCGGCCGCATCGTTGTAGCCGAGCGAGAAGACGACCAGACCGACGCGGGTCGTCGCATCCTGCGGGGCGAGACGGTTGGCGACACGCGTTCCCGGATCGTCGGCTCCCGGCGTGTTCCAGCCCGAGCCGCCGACACCATCGGCGTAGTGGCGCATGCCGAGTGCCTTGGCCATGACGGCCGAGGGCTGCATGCCCGTCACGGAACCGACGCCCTGCTCGTAGCTGTCTCCGAGGCAGACCAGTACCGGCGCGTCGTCTGCCGGTGCGTAGCCCGTATCGTAGGGGCCCTCATAGACGCCGCGGAACGGCATGTTGACACCGACGAGTCGGTATTTCCGCAGGCGGCGCGCGCCGCTCCAGTCGACCTTGAGATTGTAGGCCGCGCCGCTCGCGTCGGTGATGAAGCCGGCATGATCCTGGACGGGATATTCGCCGAAGCCGTCGAGTTCGTCGACGAACAGCATCAGGCTGACATTGTTGCCGAAGGTCCTGAACTCGATGACCGAGGCATCGCTGATTCGCTCGACGGTCAGCTGTGTCGAGGAGGGCGTCGAGACATAGGAACCAGCATAGCTCGAGCCCTGATCGACGACGTTCGGGCCGGTGAAGCGAAAGGCGCCGGCGACGGAACAGAGCGTCGACACCGAATTGCTGATGCTCGACGATGACGTCTTGGTCAACGTCGTGGTCGGCATGGACTTGGTCGTGCCGCCCACGAGCGTCGCGCCATCGAGACGAAGCGCCGTCGTGTTGGAGGTGGCGATCGTGAAGCCGTTGCCGGCGGTGCCGGGCGTCCGGTAGGCGAGCGTGATCGAGCGGAAATTGGCGTAGGCGACGATCTTGGAGAGCTGCGCGTCCGCCGACGCGTTGATCATCGCGGCGAGGTTGGTCGCCGTGTTGGTGACGCCCTGAGGCGATGCGGCGATGTTGCACTGGGTGCCGGTCGCACCCGATGCCACGAAGGTCACTACGGTTCCGTTCAGTGTCAGCGTGTCGCCGGCGGTCGGGTTGGTGACGAAGACGATCGTGGTGCGGGCGTTGATGGTCGGCCAGCCTGCATTGCCGCCAAGATCGACGCGCGCCTTGGCGAAGGTGGCCCTGCTATTGGCCTTGAGGGCCAGGCCCTGAGCGATGATGTCCATGGGTGCTCCTTACTGCGACAGCCGGGCCGTCACGGTGCCGGACGTATGGGTGAGATCGGTCAGCCGATAGACGCCGCCCGCGACGGGCAGGGCGGGCAGGAAGGTCGCGAAAGCGGTTCCGGAATAGGTGAAGCGGAACAGCTGCGTCGTGCCGTCGGGCGCATAGATTGGGCGCCAGTTGGTGCCGTCGAGCTGGACCTCGACCTGCAGGTCGGCGGCCCCGGTGCCGGAGACTTCGAGAACTGCCTCGCGGCCGGCCTTGACGGCGAGAGCCGAGGTCGAACCGGCCGCCGTGAAGGCGGTCGAGACGGCGGAAAGGCCGGTTGCCTGGAAGTCGGGCCCCGCGCCGACCACCTTGCCGATGACGGCCGAGCCGGCGGCGAGCGTTACGCCGGCGACATACTTGTCGCGGAGCCAGCGCAGGAAGCCGTTGGTCGAGCTCGCACCGGTGTCTCCGGCAGCGGCTGCTGCGGCACCACCGATCGAAGCGTCGAGCGCCGGCGCAGCCGGGAGCTTGGCCAGTACTGCGGCGAGCGACGTTTCGGTCGCGGCGCCGGTCGGAAGGGCGGCGGAACCGGTCGAGATCGCGGCGATGATGCTGGTGGCCAGCGCGCCGATGTCGACCGGACCCGTGCCGTCGGGATCCGACAGGCCATGCAGCGGCAGGAATGGCCCGGCCCCCGTGCCGGAGACGTCGAGCACGCGCTGGAGGAAGACGTTACCGGCGCCGTCCTTGATCTGCTTGGTCGTGAGCGAAGCGGTCATGTTCAGATCCATCCCATCAGTTGAAGATTGGAATTTTCGGGGGCCGAGAAATCGAGCGCGCTGCCGACGCCCGGTGCCTCGTCGGTGTTGAGGCCGCCGAGGCCGGCCATGAAGCCGTAGATCTCGGTAATTTCGACGCCGGCCGTGTGCCGCTCGATCTCGTATTCGGCGATCTGTCCGGCCGGGATCAGGCGCGATTCGGCGGTCGTGTAGCTGAAGCTCAGCTCGCGGGTGGCCGTGTTGAGAACCAGCGTGCCGCTGACGGTGTCCTTGGTGAGCAACAGGCTCCCTGCGGCACCGATGGTCAGGTAGAAGGCCGAACCGGTGAGCGGCACTGTGTCGGGCAATGTCCAGGTGAGGGCTGGGGCATTGTTGCCCCGCCAGATCGACATATCGACGTGAAGAGGCATTGCGGTCCTCTGCTCCATTGGAGGTTTGGGAAAGGCGGGCCGTCAGCCGCCGCTGGGGGAGCGGCGGGACGGTTCGCAATTCGGATCGCGCGTGGACGATGGCGCCGGGCCGGGATGCCTTTGGCCGAGGCAGGGCGCGGCGTCATCTGCCTCAAGATATACCATCATGAGTTGCAAAATGCACGCTAAAAGTGCTGATGTCGCGTCCCGACTTGTGGAGCGGCGATCGGATATGGCTTCGCAAACGGCCGGCCGAGGACCGGGCCGTCCCATCGAATTGCAACCGGAGGATGTGGATTCGTATTGGTGGCGGCGAAGCCGGCCGCATGGCGGCGGCTCGCGGCTCTCTCTAGTCTGCGCGGCGGCCGCGGCGGCAGCGGCGGCTAGTGCTGGGGATTGGGCCTGAACGGGTGACCGAGCGCGGCGGAAACGGCGACGAAGATTCGCGTAGCGGGCGCGAGGCACGCGATGCTGCGATCATTGCCTGTCGGGACGGGCGAATCCGAGCAGTCACCCGTCATGATGTCGCTGTTGGCCTGCACCACGACCGTCGTGCCGCTCCGCGTATCGAAATAGAGCGTCGTCTCGTAGCCGGGGAGCGTGCCGGTATGGCCGACCCATCCGTCGATGCAGCCGATGGCGATGCCGTATCCGGCCGGGCCGGGAAAGGTCAGCCGCCGGGTCTGCAGCTGTGCGTCGAGCAGGCCCTGTCCGGTCACGAGGGCATGGCCATAGGTCAGGAGATCGTCCAGATCGGAGATCAGCTCGCCGGCGGTCCAGCCCCAGGCCGGGTTCCAGTGCGTCGCATCGGAGGGCGCATCCGGCCTGGCGAAGTCGCCCTGCAAGGTCAGCCCGTCGGCATAGGGGGCCGGCAAGTCGGGTGATTCGCCCGGCCAGCTGGTGTCGGCGAGCTTCAGCGGGTCGAGGATCCGCTCCTTGAACATCGTCCCGATCGACTCGCCCGTAACTTTCTCGATCACGATGCCGAGCAGGATGAAGTTCGTGTTCGAATAATCGAACCGTGTGCCGGGCTCGAACAGCGGCGATTCGCTGATGCCGACAGCCAGCAGTTCGGCCGGTTTGAACACCGTTTCCGGATGGGCGAAGTATGTGTCGGTGAACTTGGTGCTGCGCGTATAGCTGGCGACGCCACTTGTCATGTCCGCGAGCTGAAGGAGCGTGATGCGGTCGCCGTTCGGAACGCCCGGAACATATTTCGCGATCGGATCATCGAGCGACAGTTTTCCGTCCTCGACCAATTGCAGGATCATCGTGCCGACAAAGGTCTTGGTCAGCGAGCCGATGCGGGTGTGCATGCCGATGGCCATCGGCGTCCCCTTGGCCGGGTCGGCTATCCCGACGGCGGACTGCCAGAAACCGGCGGGCGTCCGAACGCCGACGATCGCGCCCGGCGCAGCAGTCTGCTTCAGGGCGCTTTCCAGCGCCGCCTGAAGCCGTGCCGCGTCCGCAGGCGGCAGCGGCACCGACGTCATGGCCGATGTCGGCGGAGTTGAGATGACGCTCGCGATATCGGCCACGCACGCATCCTTAGCCGGCGTTGCCGCCCGTGCGGATGGGGCCGGGGTCTGTCCGAGGATCAGCACTGCCGTCGAGGCGAGCAGAAGGCATCGGCTGCCACGAACCGTCGAAAAGCGCATCGCTCGTCTCCTCCCGCGTTCCCAACCCGCCGGTGGGCGGGCGGCAGGCAACGCGGCAGCCAGCATTTCACAGCCGAGGCGGAGAGGGAATGGGCAGGCCGCGTCGGTTTCGGACCATGAGCAAAGGGCCGAGCTGGAACATTGACGCGCTGTGATGGTACCGTTACCATATCTTATCAGTTCGGGAGGGCGCCGTGACGGATCAGCAGAAATCCGCGCTTGTGACTGGTGCCGGCGGCGGGCTCGGGCAGAGATTGGCCGTGCTTCTCGCCGAGCGCGGCATCGCTGTCGCTCTGGTCGATGTGAATGCCGATGGTCTCCAGGCAACGCAGGCGGCGCTGCCGGCCGGCTCGCGTGCAATAGCGATAGCGGCGGATCTGACAGCCGACGGTGCGCCCGCCGCGGTCGTCGCGCGGACCGTCGCGGCTTTCGGACGGCTCGACATCCTTGTCAACAATGCCGGCTACGGCGCGATCGAGCCCTTTCTCGGCATGACCGCGGCGTTGTGGCAGAAGACGCTCTCGGTCAATCTGGTCGCGCTGGCGCTGATGACGGCGGCGGCCGGCGAGATCATGCAGACGCAGCGCTTCGGCCGGATCGTCAACATTACCTCGCCGGCGTCGCGCATGGCGCTGCCCAACTACACTGCCTATGCCGCCAGCAAAGCCGGGGTCGATGCCGTCACGCGCGCCGCCGCGCTCGCGCTCGCGCCGTTTGGCGTTCTGGTCAATGCCGTCGCCCCGGGCATGATGGATACGGCGATGCAGCGGTCCACCGAACTCGACCTCGCCCGTCTGGAGGGGCGCGCTGACATCGGCGCCTTTCTCGGCGAGCGCACCGGCCGGGTGCCACTCGGGCGCCGGGCCGAGATCGACGAGGTCGCGGCCGGGGTGATCTGGCTGGCGCTCGACGCGCCGGCCTATGTGACGGCCGAGCGGCTCAATCTCTCCGGCGGCCTCGACAGGGACTGACATGGCCATCGCCCTCAATCATCCACCCGCCGCCGCCGATCTTGCCGGCTTGCAGCGACATGCGCGCCGGATGCGCCGGCACATGCTCGTCATGGCGCGCGGGCCGGGCCAGGGCTATGTCGGCCAGGGCCTCGGCATCGCCGATGTCCTCGCCGCTCTCTATTTTCACGAACTGCGCTGGGATCCTGCCGATCTTTCCGATCCTGGGCGCGACCGCTTCCTGCTCTCGACCGGTCATTATTCGATCGCGCTCTGGGCGGCGCTCGCGGAAGCAGGCGTCTTTCCGCTCGACGAATTGCCGAGCTACGGCGCCGACGACAGCCGCCTGGCGATGTCGACCCTCGATACCACCCCCGGCGTCGAGATGATCGGCGGCTCGCTCGGTCATGGTCTCGGCCAGGCGGTCGGCATGGCGCTCGGTCTCCGGCTGGCCGGTTCGACCGCCCGCATCTTCTGCGAACTCTCCGATGGCGAGATGCAGGAGGGCTCGACCTGGGAGGCGGCGATGGCGGCGGCTCATTTCGGGCTCGACGGGCTGGTCGCTCTGGTCGATTGCAACGGAATCCAGGCCGATGGGGCCATCGTGCTCGACATGGAGCCTGTCGCCGCCAAATGGCGCGCCTTCGGGTTCGCGGTCGCCGAGATCGGCGGCAACGACATGGCGGCGATCGCCGGTGCCCTCGCCGAGGCGCGCCTGCGCGCCGGAAGGCCACACGCGATCATCCTCAGGACGCAGCCCGGCTTCGGCATCGCCACGCTGGTCGCGCGGGAGAAGGCCCATTTTCTTCGTGTCGACCCGGCCGAATGGGACGCCCTGATCGAGGAACTCGAGCGCGGGGGCGTCGATGACTGAGCGAGTCTTCACCAGGGCGATGGGGGTCGACGAGGCCGGCGGCGCTCGACCGACGGTCGACGCGCCCTTCGGCCATGCGCTGGCGGCGCTGGCGGCCGAGCGGAGCGATATCGTCGGCCTCACTGCGGATCTCGGCAAATACACCGACATCCTGCCGTTCCGCGACGCCTGTCCCGAGCGCTTCTTCAACATGGGCATGGCCGAGCAGAATCTCGTGGCTGCCGCGGCGGGTCTCGCGCGCACCGGCTTCGTTCCGTTTGCGACGACCTATGGCGTCTTCGCCTCGCGCCGCGCCTATGATTTCATTGCCATCGCCTGTGCGCATTCGGCGCTGCCGGTGAAGATCGTCGCCGGCTTGCCGGGGCTCACCACCGGCTATGGCGGGACGCATCAGGCGATCGAGGATACCGGGCTGATGAGCCTCATCCCCGGTCTGGTCGTCATCGATCCCTGCGATGCGACGGAAATCGCGGCGGCGACGCGCGCGGCCGCGGCCCATCCGGGCCCCGTCTATATGCGGCTGCTGCGCGGCAAGGTGCCCGTCGTCTTCGACCCGGACGGCTTCAGCTTTGCGATCGGCAAGGCGCGGCTGCTGCGGCCGGCTGCGGAGATCGGCTTCATCGCCACCGGCTTCATGACCGAACGCGCCCTCGACGCCGCGGCGATCCTGGCGCGGCGCGGCATCACGGCCGGCGTGTTGCATGTGCCGTGCCTGAAGCCCTTCGATGCCGAGGCGGTGGCCGATTTTGCGGCGGCCTCGGGGGTCGTCGTCACGGCCGAGAATCACGTGGTGCGGGGTGGGCTCGCCTCGCTGGTCGTCGAGGCGCTGCACGAGCGGGCGATCCAGCGCAGCGTCCGCCGCATCGGTCTGCCGGACCGCTTCATCGAATGCGGCGCCGTGGCGACGCTGCAGCGGCGCTATCGGATTACGACGGACGACCTCGTCAGTCTCGCGGAGCAGCCGGCATGAAGATCACTGAAATCGAGACCTTCATGGTCGGTGCCGAATGGAAGAACTGGCTGTTCGTCCGCGTCCACACCGATGCCGGCATCACCGGGCTCGGCGAGGGCACTCTGAACGGCTTCATCCGCACGACGGAAGCGGCGATCCGGGAACTCGAACATCTCGTCATCGGCGAGGATCCCCGCCGCATCACCGCGCTGGCGAGGAAACTTCTCGACAGTGTCTCGCTCGATGGCGGCCACATCCACCGCACGGCCATCGCGGCGATCGAGGTCGCCTGCTGGGACATCCTCGGCAAGTCGCTCGGCGTGCCGATCCATCAGTTGATCGGCGGCCGCGTGCGACCGAGCGTGCTCGGCTATGCCAATGGCTGGTACCGGACGGAACGGACGCCGGAGGCGTTCCTTGAGGCCGCCGAGTCCGTGATCGCGAAGGGCTTCAAGGCGATGAAGCTCGATCCGTTCGGGACGGCCTCGGGGTTCCTGGCGAAGGAAGAGCTCGATCTCGCCGAGGCGATCCTGAGGACGCTGCGCGAGCGGCTGCCGGCCGATACCCGCCTCCTCATCGATGTTCATGCCCGCTTCACCGAGATCGAGGCGACCCGTGCCGCCCAGCGGCTCGCACCGCTCGATCTCTATTGGTGGGAGGAGCCGACGACACGGGATCGCCAGGAGACGGTTCATGCGGTGGCGCGTGTCAGCCCGATCCCGGTTGCGACGGGAGAGATGTATGACACGGTCGGCCAGTTCTTCACGCTCGCCGAAGGCGGCGGCGTCAATATCTTCCAGCCCGAGCCGATGTCTCTCGGCGGCATCGGCAACACGCTCGTCGTCGCCAACCTCGCTCTCGCCCATGGCAGCTACATCGCGCCGCACCAGTCGGGTGGGCCCGTCGCGACCGCCGTCTGCCTGCAACTCGCCGCCGCAGTGCCGAATTTCCTGATCCAGGAACATTTTGATGCGTTCAACGCGCCCTGGACCCACGATCTCGTCAGCTGGCATCCGGCAATCGATCCGGCGACCGGCCATCTCTCGCTGCCCGATGCGCCCGGCCTCGGGATCGAGCTCGACGATGTGGTTGCGCGCGCCCATCCCTATGACCCCGGCGCCTATCTCAACGTTCACACCGAAGGCTGGGAAAAGCGCCTCGGTGCCCGCGGAAAGACGTGAGGCTGGCGCCGGCGTCAGGCGCTTTCGCGGTTGATGATCGCAAAGTCGACCGCGACCACCGCCGGCAGGTCCGGCTCGCCGCGGAGACGCCGGAGCAACTGGTCCACCGCACGGCGGCCCATGCCGTAGCGGTCGACACGGACCGTGGTCAGCGGGGGGAAGAGCTGCGCCGCGAGGTCGACATCGCCATAGCCGGCGATGGCAAGCCGATCCGGAATCCGCCATCCCCGGCGATGGCACTCCTGCACGGCGCCGATCGCCAAGGTGTCGCTGGAGCAGAAGATCACGTCGAGCGCCGCGTCGCGGGCGGTGAGCGCCGCGACGGCCTCGGCGCCGCCGGCAGCTGTGATCTCCACCTCGATCTCCAGACCCACCGGATAGTCATGGCCGCGCGCCGCCAGCGCCGCACGATAGCCGATGCGCCGCTGTTGCAGGCGGTCATTGCCGTGGATCGGCGTCGAGACGAAGCCGATGCGGCGATAGCCCTTGTCGATCAGATGGATGGTCATCGCATGCGCGGTGTCGAAGTTCGAGACGCCGACGGCCATGTCGATGGGCGGGCGGCCACGGATCTCGCTGATCTCGACGACCGGCGTTTCGCTATCGGCCAGCAGTTGCCGCGCCGCCGGTGCCTGAACGAAGGCCTGCAGGATCAACCCGGCAGGCTGCCAGCCGAGCAGGGCCCGGATCGCCCGGTCCTCGGCATCGCCGTCGAAATCGCCCTGGATCAGCAGCAGGTGATAGCCGGCGGCGTGGCAGGCATCGGACATGCCCTGCACCTGTTCGGCTATGCCGGAATTGATCAGCGGCGGCACCATGGTGCCGATGATCGAGCGCCGGCTCTTCAGCGACGACATCGACGAAGCCAACTGGTTGCGGATGAAGCCCTCGCGCTCGATCACCGCCATGATCCGCGCCCGCGTCTCGGGCGAGACCTTGCCTGGATCGGTCAGCGCCCGCGAAACGGTCATCGGCGCGACGCCGGCGCGGCGCGCGATCTCGCGCATGCCGAGCCGGGCCGTTCGGGCAGCCCTGGCCGGACGGTCACCGGCGGAGCCGGACGAACCTCCGGCGTCCTCCGTGACGTCGTCCCGGTCGTCGCCCCCGTTCATCATCGCCTCTGCCTTTCCCGCATCCCGCGGCGGAATCACCTGATGGAGACAGTCTAGCGGTCGTCTGCGCCGGCGTCAGATGAGCGTTGATCGCAGCCGACGACGGTGAATCCCATTGAGAAAATTATAATAGCATGATGTTATGTGAGTAGCCGGCAGAGACCGGCATCGCCGGATACGCCGAGGAGGGCGTGCCGGGGGAGGAGAAGCCGATGGAACGCATTTTCGAAGCGCGGGCCGCTGCCGACACGCCACGTCGTGTCCTGCGCGACCGGTTGACCCGGCTGGTGGCCGTGGGCGAGGTCGGCGTCCTTCTGGCGCTCATCGTCATCGTCGCCTTCTTCTATGTGATGGAGCCCGCTTTCCTGTCGGAGCGCAACATTCGCGCGATCCTCCGCGTCGTCTCCTTCGTCGGCATCATCGCGATCGGCCAGACCATCCTGCTCGTCGGTGGCGAATTCGATCTCTCGGTCGGCGCCGTAGCGGGGCTCTCCGCCGTGGCGAGCGCCAAGCTGATGACGGCGCTGGCCCTGCCCGTGCCGATCGCGCTTCTCGGCGGCGTGCTCGTCGGCGGCGGAGTCGGGCTGGTCAACGGACTTGCCGTGGTCAAGCTGCGCATCCCCGCCTTCATCCAGACGCTCGGGATGCTGTTCATCGGTCAGGGCCTGATCCAGGTCGTGACAAACGGCTATCCGGTCTATCCGCTGCCCAAGGTGATCGGCGCGATCGGAATGGCCGATTTCGCATTCGGCCTCGGCTGGAGCTTCGTCTTCTTCGTCGTCGCAGCGCTCGTCGCCGATTTCGTCCTGCGTCGCACGGTTCTCGGCCGCAACATGTATGCGACCGGCGGCAATCCGGAAGTCGCGCGCCTCGTTGGCATCGATACCGCCCGCTACAAGATCGGCGCCTTCGTCACGGTCGGGATGCTGGCGGCAGTTGCCGGCATGTTCGTGATGGCGGACCTCGCCAGCGGCACCACCTCGATCGGCTCTGGTTGGGAATTGACGGTGATCGCCGGCGTCGTCGTGGGTGGCGTCAGCCTGTTCGGCGGCGCCGGGACCATGGCGGGTGGGTTGATCGGCATCCTGCTGCTGCAGGTCGTCACCAGCGGCCTCGTCGTCATCGGCGTCAACTCGAACTGGCAGCAGATCGCCGTGGGCCTGATCATGGTGATCGCCGTCGGCCTTGATGTGCTGAGGCGGCGGACCTTCATCGCAGGATCCGGCACCGAGACGGTGGCCGAGCCGGTCGTCGACCCGCATTGATCGCCGGCCCGGAACGGGCCGGTCAAGGAGAAGCCCGGCCCGAGCCGGGCTCGAACAGGGGAGGAAAGCATGGAAACGAAACGTCGCCAGAAGACCGTTCGGTTGGCGCTTGCAGCCATCGCCGCCGTCGGCGCGCTCATGGCCGGCAGCGGCGCCGGCTTCGCCGCCGGCAAGAACATCCTTTGGGTGCAGCCGATGCGCGACCATCCGGTGCACCGGCTCATGCAGGCGGGCTTCCTGGCCAAGTGCAAGGAACTCGGCAATACCTGCGAGATCGTCGGCAATCCCTCGGCGACCAATTACGACGTCTCGGCCTCGATTCCGCTGGCCGAGGCTGCCATGGCCCGCACCAAATTCGACGCGATCGCCGTCTATGGTCCCGGCCCGGAAATCTTCCCGTTCATCGGCAAGCTCGGCCAGGAAGGCTTCCCGGTCGTGACCTGGCATGTGCTGCCGGCCGAGGGCAGCGTGCCGGGCCTCAAGGCCGCGACGGGCGAGGACATCCCGAGCGCCGGCAACGCAGCGGCGCTTGCGATGGGTGAGAAGCTCGGTGGCAAGGGCACGATCGCCCTGACGCAAGGGTCTTCCAACGACACCGAGAACGTGATGTCGGATTCCTTCCGCAAGACGATGGCGGCCAAATATCCGGCGATCAAGATCCTCGACACGCAGATGGAAGGCTTCGAGCCGTCGGCGGCCGAGGCGAAGGCTGTGGCACTGCTGCAGGGCAATCCCGATATCACCGCTGCCTTTTCGACGACCGGCAACGGCATCCAGACCTGGTCCGGCGCTGCGCGCAAGGCCGGCCGCGAGGGGATCGTCATCGTCGGCATGGACTATATCCGCCAGAACCTCGACATCGTGAAGGCGGGTGGCGCCTGGGGCGTCGTCGCGCAGCCGCTCTATGAGGAAAGCGCCAAGACGGCCGAACTCGCCAACGATCTCGCCGAGGGCAAGACGGTTCCGTATCTGAACCCGCTGCCGGCCTCCGTCGTCACCGCCGACGGCCTCGCTCCGTTCTACAAGATGCTCGACAGCGCCGGGCAGTAGGAGGCGACGGCCTGCGGAACCGCGTTCCGCAGGCCGTCCATCATCTCAGCCTTCGCCGGGGCGACGGCTGAGATCTAGGGACTAGGGAGCATCCCGGGAGGCAACTATGAGTGACGAGACCAGATCGCCCCCCGTCATCGAGACGCACGCCGTCGTGAAGAGCTTTGCCGGCGTGCAGGCTCTGCGCGGCGTCGATCTCGTGGTGCGCTCCGGCGACATCCATGCCCTGCTCGGCCAGAACGGAGCCGGCAAGTCGACACTGGTGAAGATTCTCAACGGCGTTCATCCCACGGGATCGTTCAGCGGGGAGCTCAAGGTCGCCGGCAAGCCGGTGCAATTCGGCTCCACCTTCGACGCGCGCGCGGAGGGCGTCGGCTATGTGCCGCAGGAAATCGAGGTGCTCGAGAACCTGACCGTCGCCGAAAACGTCTTTGCCGGCCAGACCGGGCTCGGCAATGGAGTCATCGTGCGCCAGCGGGCGCTCGAGGAGGCGACGCGCGCGCTCTTTGCCGAAATCGGTCTCGCCATCGATCCGCGCGCCCTGGTCGCGAGCCTCACAGCGGCACAGCGCCATCTCGTAATGATCGCGCGCGCCCTTTCGTTCAAGCCGCGCGTGCTGATGCTGGACGAGCCGACCGCCTCGCTGTCGGGTGTCGAAGTCGAACGGCTGTTCGCGGTGCTTCGCCGCCTGAAGGCGCAGGGGCGGACGATGATCTTCATCACCCATCGCCTGCCGGAAGTGCTGGCGATCTGTGATCATGCGACCGTCCTCCGCGACGGCCGGGTAGCGGCCGAGATCGACCGTGCCGACTTCGATGCCGACCGTTTCATCTTCGCGATGTCCGGCCAGCGCCTGCAGCGGCTCTATCCACATCATGAACCGCCGCCGCCCGGCCTGCCGCGGCTCTCGGTGCGTCATCTGAGCGTCGCTGGCCGGTTCGGTGTCAATCGCGGCGTCAGCGACGTGTCGTTCGATGTCGGGCCCGGGGAGATCGTCGGTCTTGCCGGGCTGCTCGGCTCGGGGCGGACGGAGATCCTCAGCGCGCTCTATGGCCGCATTCCCTTTGCCGGCGCCATCGAGATCGACGGGCGCCCGGTCACGATCCGCGGTGCCAGCGATGCCCGCGCCGCCGGGATCGCGTTGCTGACGGAGGATCGGAAGCGCGACGGGCTGCTGTTCAACCTGCCGGTTGGCGCGAATATCACCATCGGCAATCTCGGGCCGCTCTCGTCGAACGGCATCGTTCGCGACCGCAAGGAGAAGAGCGCGGTACTCGCCGCGATGCGCGCGCTCGCCGTCAAGGCGCGCTCGCCAAGCTCGTCCGTCGCACATCTCTCTGGTGGCAATCAGCAGAAGCTGCTCTTTGCCCGCGTCCTGATGAACGGGCCGCGCATCCTTTTGCTCGACGAGCCGACCAAGGGCGTCGATGCCTCGACGCGGCACGAGATCTATCGTCTCATCGTCGATCTTGCCGAAAAAGGTGTCGCATTGGTCGTTGTCGCATCGGAACTGGAAGAGGTGATCGGCCTCGCCGATCGCTGCCTCGTCGTCGCGGATGGACGCATCGTCGATGCGTTCCGGCGCGGCGAGGGCAGCGAGGATCGCGTCCTCCGCGCCGTCGCCGCCGCGCAGGCGACGGGCACTGCAGCGTCGGCCGGAGCGGTCCGATGACAGGGCGGTTCGACGGACGCTCGGTCCTGGTAACGGGCGCCGCCACGGGCATCGGCCGCGCCACCACCGAATATCTCGTTCGAGGGGGCGCCACAGTGTTCGGCCTCGGCCTCGACGGCGCCGCGGGACGGCAGCTCGCCGCTGAGGCTGAGGCGCGCGGGCAGCCGCTGCGCTTCCGCGAAGCCGACCTGACCGACGAGGTGGCCGTGCGGTCGGGTGTCGCCGAGGCGGTCGCGGCGGCCGGACGGCTCGACGCCGTCGTCAATGCAGCCGGCATCTACACCACCGGCAAGCGGCTCGAGGACGTTTCCGACGCAGAATGGGACCGCACCATCGCGGTCAATGTCACCGCGATCTTTCGCGTCTGCCGAGCGACGCTACCGCATCTTCGGGCTGCGGGCGGTGGCTCGGTCGTCAACATCGCCTCGGTGCATGCGCTCGCCACCGTCCCGGGCGTGCCGGCCTATGCCGCCTCGAAGGCGGCCGTACTCGGCCTGTCGCGGCAGATGGCGCTCGACTATGCGGTCGACCGCATCCGCGTTAACGCACTGGTGGTCGGTTCGGTGGCGACGCGCATGACACTGGACGGTCTCGAAGAAGCAGGCGGCGCCGAGGCCATCGGCCTTTCCTTCGCCCGGAACCGGGCGCCGCGCATCGCCGATCCCGACGAGATCGCCCGTGCCATCGGCTTCCTCATTTCCGATGACGCCTCCTTCGTCACCGGCAGCGGCTTCGTCGTCGATGGCGGATTGACGGCGCTCCTGCTCTGATGCGCGCTCACAATGTGAAAGGCACGAAGCGCAGACGACCCTGCGTTCGTTGGCCCGGGTCGAGCGGAATGATGCCGAGGCCTGGACCGGCCTTGGTGAAGGCGCAGGAGACATGGGTCTGCGGCTCGAGGCAGAACACATCGCGCTTCGGATCGGCATAGACCATCAGGTTCTCGAACAACGGGTCGGCCTCGATGACGAGGCGGACGCCGCGCCCTGGAAGGCGGAGATCGGCGATCCCGTTCCAGCCGCCGTAATTGTTGTTGCGCCATGCCTCGGGCAGGCGGCGATGGACCGAGAAGTCGAGTTCCGGGGTCATGCTGATGCGGTCGCCAGCGACGCCGTTCGGCGCTTCGAGCCAGAAATCACGCGCCCGGAACATCACGGTGGTGTCGGGATCGCGCGGGAACCACGGGTGATGACCGAAGCCGAAGGGCATGCGCGCAGCGCCGCGGTTCTCGATCTCGGTGATGAGGGACAGCGCGCCGTCATCGAGCTGGAAACGTTGCACGGCCCGATAGGCATAGGGGTCGTCGGGGCTGGCCGCGTGATCGAGCGAGAGCACCGCGCTCGTCGCAGTGACGGCCTCGATCGTCCATGCGCTCTTCCAGGCGCTGCCATGGACATTGAACGGCTCGGTGCCGTTGTTCGCCGCGACGCCGTAGCTCGTCCCCTCGAAGCTGAAGACATTGCCGTCGATGCGGTTGGCATAAGGGATCATCGGAAAGCTGGCGGTGCCGAGCACATTGCCTGTCGCGGCATCCTTCGCCGACAGCGGGCGCATCACGTCGCGCCCGGCGATGCGGAAATGGGCGATCGAGCCGCCGATTTCCGGCACGAGGCCGAGTGACAGGGTGCCGTCCATCAATTCGATCATCGCTATCCCTTTCAGAAGTCGCGGCCATAGCCGGCCGTCCAGCCGCCATCGACGGCGAGGACCTGGCCCGTGGTGTAGCTGTTCATCGGATCGGCGAGGAAGAGCAGCGCCGCAACCGCCTCATCGATGCGGCCGGGACGCTGCAGCGGTACATGCGTCAGCATCGCGGGATCGCCTGAGGCGCCCTCGGCGGTGAGCGCGCCGATCGCCACCGCATTGACCAGAACCCGCGGTCCGGCCCGCATCGCCAGGCTGCGCACGGCGGCGACGACGCTCGCCATCGCGATCGAGGCGGCCGCGTGGTGCCGCATCGGCAGCAGAGCTGCCGCCGGAACCAGATGCAGGATCCGCCCGCCGCCGGCCGCGCTCATCAGCATCGCCACCCTATCGGCCAAGGCGAGCAAAGGCTGCGGCTGATCGTCGGGATCGAGATCGAGCGGGTGGGCGATGACGCAGAGATCCGCGAGGGCCGGCTCGTCCGACCAGAGCAGACGGGCACCATTGGCGGCGAGCGCCGCCGCGGCGGCCTCGGCCACGGCGTGGCGCCGGCCGGCCATCAGAACGCTCTTGCCGTCGAGTGCGATCCGCATCTCGTCCTCCCGTCCGCTGTGCATGCGCGATCGAGGCCTCGCCCGCAACCGTTTCCGAGCGGCCGCTCGAATCGGGCTTGGCAGATCGACATTCGATAACATAACATCATGCTATTATAATTCTTTGGCAGCCTCCATGCAGCCGCTTCGCGGCGTGCCGCTGCCACCGGATGCGAGGGAGGGATGATGAGCGCAACGGCCGGAAGCCGTGACGCCCGGGTTCGGCCGAGCGGAGCATTGCCCGCCGGGTTGACCGCCGAGGCGCTGATCGGGCTCTATGAACGCATGGTGCTGCTCCGTCGCTTTGAAAGCGTCGCGCAGATCGCCTGCCGCAAGGGCGAGACACCTGGATTCCTGCACCTCTATATCGGCGAGGAGGCGACGGCGGTCGGCGTCTGCGCCCATCTGACGCCGCGCGACTGGATCACATCCACCCATCGCGGTCATGGCCATGCGCTCGCCAAGGGCATGGACCCGAACATCCTGATGGCCGAACTGTTCGGTAAGCGCGACGGCTGTTGCGGCGGTCGTGGTGGCACCATGCATCTATACGATCGCTCCGTCGGCCTGTTCGGGACCAATGGCATCGTCGCGGCCGGCATCAGCCATGCGGTCGGCGCCGGAATCAGCGCGCGCACGCGGGGCGAAGACGGGGTCGGCGTCGCCTTCTTCGGGGACGGCGCGATCAACCATGGCGGCTTCCACGAGGCGATCAATTTCGCCGGCATCCAGCGTGCGCCGGCGGTGCTCGTCTGCGAGAACAATCTCTATGCGACGGCGACGCCGCTGGCCGCCGCGACCCTCAACACGGAGATCGCGACCAAGGCCGATGCCTATGGCATTCCCGGTATCGCCGTCGACGGCAACGATGTCGTGGCCGTCTGGGAGGCCATGGCCGGTGCGGTCCACCGCGCCCGCGCCGGTGACGGGCCAACGCTGATCGAGGCCAAGACCTATCGGACCGTGGGCCATCACGAGGGCGATCCGGTCGTCGGCACCTATCGTACCCAGGCTGAAGTCGATGCGTGGGCGGCGCGCGACCCGATCACGTTGTTCCGTGCCCGCCTTGTGGATGAGTTCGGCTGCGTTTCTGCCGGCGAACTCGACGCCATCGATGCACGGGTCGACGGCATCGTGCAGGGGGCGCTCGCCTTCGCGCGCCAGTCGCCCGAGCCCGATCCGGCGACGACGGGGCTGCATGTCTATGCCGAGCCGATCAATCCGCCCGAGGCGCTTGTGCAGGTCGCGCCGACCGCGACGGAGACGCTGAGCTGGCTCGATGCGGTGCGCGACGGCATCGCCGAGGAGATGCGCCGCAATCCGCATCTTCTCTATTTCGGCGAGGGCACCGGCGAGCGTGGCGGCACGTTCGCCCATACGAAGAACCTCTTCGCCGAATTCGGCCCGAAGCGCATGGTCGACACGCCGATCTCCGAACAGGGCTTCACCGGCGCAGCGATCGGCGCCTCGGCGACAGGAACCCGCGTGATCGCCGACCTGATGTTCGCCGATTTCCTGTTCGAGGCAGCCGGTCAGATCGTGCTGCAGGCCTCGAAGCTGCGCTACATGTCGAACGGCCAGATGAACGCGCCCGTCGTGGTCCGGGTCGGTTCCGGAACGGTGCGCAGCGCCGGTCCGCATCACAGCGGCTCCTATCACCCGATCTGGGCCCATATTCCTGGCCTGATCGTCGCGATGCCGGCGACGCCTGCCGATGCCAAGGGGCTCATGAAGACCGCGCTCCGGGCAGGCGATCCCGTGCTGATGCTGGAGCCGAAGGCGCTGTTCGCCTCAAAGGGCGAGGTGCCCAAGGGCGATCACCTGGTGCCGTTCGGTCTCGCGCGGATCGCACGGCCCGGACGCGACATCACCATCGCCGCCGCCGGCCAGATCGTTCATCGCGCGCTGGAGGCGGCGACGCATCTGGCCGCCGAGGGCATCGAAGTCGAGGTCATCGACCTCCGCACCATCATGCCACTCGATGTCGGCACCGTCGCCGCGAGCGTCAGGAAGACGCATCGGCTGCTCGTCGCCGACGAGGGATGGGGTGCCTTCGGCGTCGGCGCCGAACTGGCGCAAGCGATGAACGAACTCGCCTATGACGACCTCGATGCACCGGTCGGGCGGATGCACAGCGACGCGCAGCCGCATCCGCTGGCTCCCGCGCTGGAACGGGCCATGCTCGTCGACGCCGCCAAGCTCGAGGCCGCGGTCCGGCAGATCATCGCCGGTACCGCTCCTGTGCCGCGCCATTGGCGCCATCTCGGCGGCCGCACGGCCGAGATTGCCACAGCCTTGCCGGTCCCGGCACCCGCGCCTTCGGCCGCGCCCGCGACGGGCCCGGGAGGTCCCGCGGCTCCGCCCGGGCCGGGCGAGCCGATCACCATGCCCTTCGGCGACCTCACCATCAGCGAGGGCACGATCCTCCGCTGGCTGAAGGCGGCGGGGGATGCCGTGGCGGCCGGCGAGGTCGTCGCCGAGATCGAAACCGACAAGGCCGTTGTCGAGATCGAGGCGCCGATCGCCGGCCGTCTCGGGGCGATCGAGCGGAGCAAGGGCGCCGTCGTGCCGATGGGCGGGCGGATCGGCAGCGTGATCGGGGCGACGTCATGAGGATTCTCTGCACCAATTGGGAAGCCTCCGACGAGGGCGAACTGGAGCGTCGCTTCTTCCCCGATGTCGATATCGTCATCCGGCGGACGCCGGCCGATCCCGCCGGCGCGCTGGACGCCGATCTCTGCCGCTCGGTCGATGCGGTGGTGAACTATTCGCCGACCCGCAATCTCGGCATGCCGGCGTCGACCTTCGAGCGCTGCCGCATCGCCGTCCGATCGGGCGTCGGCTTCGACAACCTCGACCTCGAGGGCTTTGGTCGCCTGGGCGTGCCGGTTTGCAATGTGCCTGACTACGGGACGACGGAAGTCGCGGATCATGCCCTTGCGCTAGCGCTTTCGCTGGCCCGCGGCACCGCGACCTATGACGATGCGTTGCGCACCCGGGCCGGGGGATGGGACTTCGGCGCCGCGCCGCTGATCCGGCGGCTGCGCGGCGCTACCTTCGGCATCGTCGGACTCGGCCGCATCGGTCTTGCCGCTGCACGGCGCGCGGCAGGCTTCGACATGCGCATCGTGTTCTACGACCCGCATCTCTCCAACGGCGTCGAGCTTTCGACCGGCTATGAGCGGGTGCACAGCCTCGCCGCGTTGATGGGGGCGAGCGATATCGTCTCGATCCATGCGCCTCTCAACGAGGAGACGCGTGGTCTCGTCGGAGCCGATGCACTGGCAGCCGCCAAGCCCGGCCTCATCCTGGTCAACACGGCGCGCGGGCCGATCGTCGATCTCGATGCTCTCGCCGATGCGCTGGCCAGCGGTCGCGTCGCCGGCGCCGGCCTTGACGTGTTGCCGCGTGAACCGGCCGATCCAGGGCATCCGCTGATCGCCGCCTGGCGCGCGCGGGAGGCCTGGCTCGACGGCCGTCTGGTGCTGACGCCGCACGCCGCCTTCTACAGCCCGGCTGCGATGGAGGATCTTCGGCGGAAATCGATCGAGGTGGTCGTGACCTATCTTCGCGACGGCCGCCTCACCAATTGCGTCAACCGCTCGATGCTGAGCGACGGCCTGCGCGGTGCGGCATGAGCACGTTCGCGGCCCGGCGCCCCGCTTCGCCCTATGCCCGCAAGCTGGCGCGCGAGCGCGGCCTCCCGCTCGCCGCGATCACAGGCTCGGGCCCCGATGGCCGGATCGTTGCCGCCGACGTTCTTCGCTGGAGTGCCGCGGACGAGCCACCGACCGTCCGACAGGGCGGCAGCATGGCAGACCGGTTGGTGTCGTCGTCGCCCGAGTACGCCGTCTCTCTGCCAGCCGCCGCTGTGCTTGCCGCGCCGCGGTCGATCGGCGCCTTCGAGACGCGAGCCGATCTCGGGCCGCTCGCCGCACTGATTGCCGCCTCGGGCAGCGGGCTCGCGACGGGTCCGTTCATCGCCAAGGCGGCGGCGCGCGGTGCCGGACCGCTCGGCGATCGCATCCTGCTCGTCGACGGCGCCGGGCGCTCCGGTGTCGTCGTTGGCGCCGCATCACTGACCCCGGGCGTGATCGGCAAGGCGCTCGAAGCGGGAACCGGCGGAGCCACGGCCATGGAGGTCGTGCTGCTCGCGGGCGAGGGCATTCGCCCCATATCGGCCGGGCTTGCGGCCGACTTTCAGTTGAAGCTCGTGGTCGTCGCCAGCGCCGATGCCGCCGCTCTGCTCCTCGTCCATGACGAGGGGGCGATCGGCGCCGCCGTCGCGGTCGCGATGCTCGCGGAGATCCGGGGCCTGATCGAAGCGCCGCTGCGGCTCCTCGTTTAGCCGGCTACATCATGTAGCCGGCCGTCCAGCCACCATCGACGGTGAGGACCTGCCCGTTCACATAGCTCGCTTCCGGTGCGGCGAGGAACAGCACCGCCTCGGCGATTTCCTCGGGTCGGCCGGGACGGCCGAGCGGGATGTGGCGCATGAAGGCCTCCGTGCGGGCGTGGAAGCTGCCCTCCTCGCCATAGAAGAGCTTCCGCGTCACCTCGGTCATGATCGAGCCTGGAGCGATGGCGTTGGCGAGAATGCCATAGGAGGCAAGCTCCAGAGCCATGGATCGGGTCAAATGGATGATGCCGGCCTTGGCAGCGACGAAGGGGCTCTGCAGGCGCATCGCGGCGAGGCCCACGACTGAGGCGATGTTGACGATGCGTCCGCCGCGTCCGCCAGCGATCATCGGCACCAGGGCCGCGCGGCTCATCAGGAACAGGCCGTCGAGATCGACGCCGACGATCCTGTGCCATTCCGCGACTGGAAACGCCTCGATGCCGACCCGGTGGGCGAGCGTGTTGATCCCGGCATTGTTGACGAGAATATCGAGCCTTCCATAGGCTTCGAGTGTCGCCGCGACGGCGCGGCCGATGCTGCCTTCTTCGCGGATGTCGACGCTGCAGCCGATCGCGTCCGGCAAGCCCGCCGCCACGCGCTCCGCACCCTCGCTGTCGATGTCGGCGACGACGACCCGTGCTCCATTGTCGGCGAGCCGTGCAACGATGGCGCGGCCGATGCCGCCGGCGGCGCCGGTGACGAAGGCGACCTGTCCGGAAAGATCGCACTGCATGCTCGGACCCCCCTCTGTCCGGGTGCTTTCGCGGCCCGACGATTTCATTATGATACTATAATGGCATGGCGAGTCCGGCGCCAAGGCGAATGGTGCCGGACAGGCATTTCCGCTAGGCTTTCACCTGATGATGAGGAGGACCGAGGGTTTGCGAGCGAGCGAGACGGACGACATGGACGCGGCGACCACGGCGCCCGAAGACGGCGGCACGATCGCCGGGATGGATCTGTTCTCGCCGCGGCCGCTGTCGCGCGACGACGGGCCGCTCTATCGCCAGATGGTGACGATCCTCCGCGCGCCGATCGTCTCGGGCGTTCTCTCTGCGGGCGCCTCGCTGCCGCGCGAGGCCGATCTTGCCGAACGCTTCGGCGTCAGTCTGATCACGGTCCGCCAAGCGCTGCGCGAACTCGAAAACGAGGGGCTCATCCGCAAGCGCGCGGCGAAGCCGGCCGTCGTCGCGGGGCCGGGCTCTGCGCGCAAGCCGAGCTACGGCTTCAAGAGCTTTGCCGAGATCGCGGCCTCGACCACGAACCGGCGGCTCGAGATTCACAGCTATCGCAAGGAGCGGTCGGTCGCTGCCAGTTCGGCGCTCGGCCTTGCCGCCGACGACGGTCTCTATTGTCTCCGCGCAACCCTGCTGATGGAGGACGTGCCGACCGGGCTCACGACCTTCTATTTCCCGCCCGCAGTCGGCGCGCGGATGAAGCGTTCCGATTTCGACGACGTCGTCGTCTTCCGCTCGGTGCAGCGCCATCTCGGCATCAAGCTGTCCGGCGCCCGGATCACGGTTCGTGCCGACACGGCCGACGAGGCGCTCGCGAATGCGCTCGACTATCATGTCGGCGGGGCGATCCTGGTGATCGAGATGCTCTATCTGTCCGAGAGCGGCGAGCCGGTCGAACTCACCATCAACCGCAACCGCGCCGATCTCTTCAGCCTCTCCTATGATGCGCCGAACGACCTCGTCTGAGGGCTGTGCGGCTGCTGGACAGTGTCATAAGATTATAATAGCATCATCTTGAACGGATGATGGCGGGTTAACCGGCCATTCGCCGCGGCTTTCGGCTATGCCGAGGTCGTGGTACCGTTAACATAACGGGCAGCCATCGAGAATTGCCCGATCGTTCGAGGAAACGCTCACGAGGGAGGACCGATCGTGAATTGGAAGGCCGCGTTGATGGCGCTCGCCATCACCAGCTCCGCGCTGGCTGCTGCCCCGCCGGCATTTGCCGAGGGCAAGACCTACAAGATCTATCTTTCGAACAATTTCGTCGGCAATGACTGGCGCCAGCAGATGGAGCGGGTCGCCGAGGTCTCGGTCAAGAAGGGACCGCTGGCCGGCCGTGTCGATCTCAAGATCGAGAATGTCGAAGGCACCGTCCAGGCCCAGATCAACTCGCTCAACAACATCATCCGCTCGAAGCCGGACGCGATCCTGATCGACGCAGCTTCGGCCGAGGCGCTCAACCCGACCATCAAGAAGGCCTGCGACGCCGGCATCGTCGTCATCAGCTTCGACCAGGTGGTGAGCGAGCCCTGCGCCTATGCGCTCGAATCCGACTGGACCCGCATTCCGGCCGTGCTGGCGGAATGGATGGCCAAGCAGCTGAACGGCAAGGGCAAGGTCTTCGTCGATCGCGGCCTCGCGGGCGCGCCGATCTCGGCCCAGCTCGAGAAGGGCTATCTCGACGTCCTCGCCAAGTATCCGGGCATCGAGGTCGTCGGCAACTACAACGGCGAATACGCGCTCGGGCCGGAGCAGGCCGGCGTCGCCGCGCTCCTCGCCGCCCATCCCGAAGTCGACGGTATTCTGACGCAGGGCTATGGCAGCGGCGCGATCAAGGCGCTGCAGGACGCCGGCCGCAAGGTCGTACCGGTCACCGCCTTCTCCTATAACGTCGCCGCGACCACGTGCGCCCAGACCGAAGGTGCCAAGTGCATCCTCGGCTCCAATCCGGCCTATCTCTCGTCCGAGGCGATCAAGCTCGCCGTCGACATCCTCGATGGCAAGCCGAAGCCGGCCGATCGCCATATCCTCGTCAATGGCGACTTCATCACCACCGATCCGATCAAGTCCGAGCTCTATCCGACTGCGGTGATGCAGAAGATCGAGATCGGCAAGAATGCCTGGCCGGATCGTCCGCCGGGCCTGACGCTGCCGATCACGCCCGACTGGGTCGAGATCACGGCCGAGGAAGCCGCGGGCAAGTCCTGATCCTATCCGACCTCTCCCGGCTGCCGCACTGGCCTCCGGGAGAGGCACGGGCCCCATCATTCCGGCGAGACGACATGGCTGATCTCCTCGAGGCCGCCTCCGTCACCAAGCGCTATGGCGGCATCGTCGCGCTGGCACGGGCCGATTTCAGGGCCAGGGCCGGCGAGGTCCATGCCCTGCTCGGCGAGAACGGTGCCGGTAAGAGCACGTTCATCCAGATCCTCGCCGGTGCGGTGAAGCCGGACGGCGGTTCGATCACCCTCGCCGGCGCTCCCTATCGGCCGAAAAGCCCCGAAGATGCGCAGACCGGCGGCGTTGCCGCGGTGTTCCAGGAACTGTCGCTGATCCCGGACCTTTCGGTGGAGCAGAACATCTGGTTCCGTCACGAGCCGCTGTCGGCGATCGCGACCGTGCGCGCGGGGGCCCTGCGGGCGCAGACGCTCGATCTCCTCACGCGGTACGACTTTCCGGCGCTCCGTCCCGAACAGGATGTGCGACGTCTCACGCTCGCCGAGCGGCAGGTCGTCGAGATCGCCAAGGCCCTTGCGCGCGACCCCAAGGTGCTGATCCTCGACGAGGCGACGTCCGCGCTGCCGCCCGCCGAGACCGAATGGCTGCTTCACCTCGCGCAGAAGATGGCGGCCGAGGGCAAGCTGGTCATCTACATCTCCCACCGTCTCGGCGAGGTCCGCAGCATTGCCGATCGCATCACCGTATTCCGCAATGGCGAGACCGTCGCAGCCTATGACACCGGCGCCGTCGATGATGAAACCATCATCGCCGACATGCTCGGCAGGCGGATGGACCGCCTCTATCCCGAGCGGCATGACACGGCGACCGACAAGGTTGCGCTGAAGCTTCGCCGGTTCGGCGTCGGCACGAAGCTCGACGGCATCGATCTCGATCTCCGCGAAGGCGAGGTGCTCGGCGTCGCGGGCCTGCAGGGGCACGGCCAGCGCGAACTGTTCCAGGCCTTGTTCGGCCTGGGCGGCGCACATGGCGACATCGATGTCTGGGGCAAGCGGCGCGAGATCCGCAGTCCGCGTCAGGCGCTGTCCGGCCGCGGTGGCCTGGCCCTCGTCCCCGAGGACAGGCGCGCGCACGGGTTGATGCTGGCGAAGAGCATCCGCGAGAACCTGACGCTTTCGGTGCTGCAGCGCTTTACCCGCTTCGGCATCACAGATCCGAAGCGCGAGGCGGCGCTCGTCGCCGAGATGATCACGGCGCTAAGGATCAAAGGCTCGCCGGAACAGGCGGCGGGAACGCTGTCGGGCGGCAACCAGCAGAAGGTCATCTTCGGCAAGCTCCTGCTGACGGAGGCGCGGATCCTGCTGCTCTATGACCCGACGCGCGGCATCGATGTCGGCACCAAGGGCGAGATCTTCCTGTTGATGCGCCGGCTGGCGGCGGAGGGCTATGCCATCCTCTTCTATTCGAGCGACCTCGCCGAACTCGTCCATGTTGCAGACCGCGTCGCGGTTTTGCGCAACGGGCGCCTGGCAGCCGTGCTGGCGGGCGAGGACAATTCGGAACACCAGATTCTCCGCGCCGCGATGATCGAGACGAGAGCCGCATGACGCTTGCAACCGTGCACCGCTCGGCCCGACCGGCGAAGCCCGCGGCGTTCGCCGTTCTGCGGGCGCGGCTCGCCGATCGCGCCACCATCCTCATCCCCCTGGCGATGCTCGTCGTCCTCGTTCTCCTCTATGCCAGCCTCCGGGACGGCGTCTTCACGCTGGACGAGCTCAATCTCGACACCGCTGCGGCGCTGACGCTGATCCTTGCCGCAACCGGCCAGACGATCGTCCTGCTGCGCGGCGGCATCGACCTCTCGATCGGCGGAACGATCGGCCTCGGCACCGTGCTCGCCGCGACCCGCTTCGGCGACGATCCGGCACGGGTGGCGCTCTGGTCGGTCGCGATCGTCGCCATCGGGGCTCTGGTCGGCGTCGTCAACGGCGTGTTGATCACGGCGCTCCGTCTGCAACCCTTCCTCGTGACGCTCGCGACGTGGTCGATACTCTCCGGTATCGCGCTGATAATCCTGCCCATCGACGGTGGCGGCCTCCCGGCCGCCTGGATGGCTTTCGGCGCCAAAAGCTGGCTCGGCCTGTCCAGCGCCGTGTGGTTGCTCGCGCTGCTCGTCCTGTTCTGGCTCTGGTTCAAGCGTACGAGGCTCGGTATCGCCATTCGCGCGACCGGCTCGAACGAGCGATCGGCCTTCCTCTCCGGCGTGTCGCCCCTCGGAATCAATGTCGCGACCTATGCGCTTTCCGGCGCCTTCGCGGCCTTGGCTGCGCTCTATCTGACGACGCAGACCGGCGCAGGGTCGCCGACCATCGGCAAGGACTACATCCTGCCCTCGGTCGCGGCGGCGGTGATCGGTGGTATCAGCCTCTTCGGCGGCCGCGGCGGCCTGATCGGCACGATCATCGGCGCCTATATCCTCACGCTCATCGGCAATCTCGTCTTCGCCCTGTCGATCTCCAGCTACTGGCAGCCGATCGTCTCGGGCGTGATCCTGCTCGTCGCCGTACTCGCGAGTTCGATCTCCGAAAAGTCGGCGCGTCGGAGCCTGTCATGAATATCCGCCGACACCGCGCGATCCTCGTCGCCTATCTCGGCATGATCCTGCTGCTTCTCCTCACCAGCCTCGTCGCGCCGGGCTTCCTGTCGGCGTCGCATCTCAGGAGCACCGTCGTCCTCGCCGCCTTCATCGGCATCGTCGCCCTCGGGCAGACCTTCGTCATCATCGGCGGCGGCATCGATCTCTCGGTTCCCTGGGTCCTCAACTCGGCCGCCGTGCTGATGACGCTGGCCGCCGGCGGCCACGACGCGCCGCTCGTCGCGATCGTGCCGCTGCTACTTGCCGCGGGAGCGCTGGTCGGGGTGGTCAACGGCATCGGCGTGGCGCTGTTCGGCGTGCCGCCGATCATCATGACGCTCGCGGTCAACGTCATCCTTCAAGGCGCCATCCTCGTCTCCACGGGCGGAGCGCCGACGGCCTCGGCGCCACCGGCGATCCAGTTCCTCGCGGTCGGGCGCATCGGCGGCGTCCCGGTCATCCTCCTCATCTGGGCGCTGCTCGCGGCCGTCGCGACGCTGCTGCTGGCCCGAAGCGCCTTCGGCCGCTATCTCTATGCGATCGGCTCCAGCGCCACTGTCGCCGCCTTTTCCGGCGTCCCCACGCTCGCGACCACGGTTGCGGCCTATACGCTGTCCGGCTTTGCGGCCGCGCTCGCCGGCATGCTGCTGACAGGCTATAGCGGACAGGCCTATCTCGGCATGGGCGATCCCTATCTCTTCACCTCGATCGCGGCGGTCGCGATCGGCGGCGCCTCGATCCTCGGCGGCAGCGGCAACTATATCGGCACCATTGCCGGAGCGCTGGTGCTGACGATCCTGACGGGCCTGCTGCCGGCGCTCAACCTGTCGAACGGCGCGCTGCTCGTCGTCTATGGCGTCGTCATCCTGGTGACCGTATCGCTGGCGAGCGAGTCGCTCGCCGCCTTTTTCGGCAGCTTCCGCCGAACCCGGCGCGGGCCGGGCGCGGCGTCCTGAAGGCGAGGAAGTCATGATCGAGATCGAATGCGTCGTCGGTGCCGGAGCGCTGCTCGGCGAGAGCACCTACTGGGATCCCGATGCCGCGGTGCTCTGGTGGATCGATATCTATGGCAAGACGGTTCATTGCTTCGATCCCGATACCGGCATCGACGAAGCCGTGTCCCTGCCCGAATATCCCGGCTGCGTCGCCGTGCGCCAGGAAGGCGGCCTCGTCATCAGCATGGAAACCGGTTTTCACTTCTTCGATCCGGCGAGCGGTCGCATCGAGCCGATCGTCGATCCCGAGCGGAACATTGCCGACACGCGCTTCAACGACGGCAAGACCGACCGGCAGGGGCGCTTCTGGTCCGGCTCGATGTTCGAGGCGCCCGGCAAGCCGCGACAGAAGATCGCCGCGCTCTACCGGCTCGATACGGACCTCTCCTGCCACAGGATCGTCGAGGGCATCGGCTGCTCCAACGGCCTCGCCTGGAGCCCGGACAGCCGGACGATGTATTTCACCGACAGCCATGGCCCCGTCGTCTGGGCGTTCGATTTCGACCCGGCCAGCGGCACGGCCGAGAACCGCCGCAGCTTTGTCGACCTCTCCTTCATGGACGGCATCGTCGATGGTTCAACGGTCGACGCGGATGGCTGCTACTGGCTGACCGTCCCCTTCAAGGGCAAGGTGATGCGCTTTGATCCGAATGGGCGGCTGATGCAGACGATCGAGATGCCGGTTGACCTGCCGACCTGCTGCGAGTTCGGCGGCGCCGATCTCGATACGCTCTATGTCACGTCGGCGACCCTGCGGCGAAGCCCCGACCAATTGGCCGGGCAGACCCATCCGGGCGGTCTCTTCGCCATTCACGGCACCGGCGCGAAGGGCCTGCCGCTCATCCCGTTCAAGGGCTAGCCGGGCGTCTTCCGGCGGCCCTCCGTCAGAGCCGCGTTTCGCGCAAGGTCGCGTCGGCCCGCCCGAAGAGCTCGGGCTTCAGTTTGAGGCCGAGGCCGGGGCCGGGAAGCGGCGCGACACGTCCCGCAGTGATGTTTGGCAGGTCGTCGACGATCTCGCGATACCAGCCCGTGAAATAGGCGCGGACGGCCTCCTGGTAATTGGCGTTGGTCAGCGTCGACGACAGGGCGCAGCTCGCTGCGAACACGACCGGGCCGGTGCAATCATGCAGTGTCACCGGCAGGGCGTCCGCCTCGGCCATGTGGGCGATCTTCTTTGCCTCGGACAGCCCGCCGCACCATGCGAGGTCGATCATCACCACCGATGCGGCGCGCTTCTCGATCAGTTGCCTGAATGGTCCGCGGGTGGCCAGCCGCTCCGACGCGGCGATCGGGATCGCCGTATGGCGGGCGAGCTCCGCCATGGCGTCGAGATCGTTGAAGCGGATCGGCTCTTCCAGCCAGGCGGGGCGGAAGGGGGCCAGCGCCTCGGCGATCTGAAGCGCCGGCGCGAGCGACCAGAGGCCGTGCAGTTCGACCATGATCTCGATGTCGTCGCCGACCGCGTCGCGGATCCTGGCGAAGGGAACGAGCGCCTCCTGCAATTGCCGGCCTGAGATCCGCGTGCCGTTCGAGGCCTCGGCGGCAATGTCGAACGGCCAGATCTTCATTGCACCGATGCCCTCCGCCCGGAGGCTCTTCGCCAGTGTTCCGGCGTCGTAGCGGAAGGCGAGCAGGTCCTCATAGGGCCCCTCGGCCATGTCGCCCTGCTGCAGCGTCCAGTCTTCGGTGCGCTCGAACAGGGCGTGCCGCTTGGTGGCGCGGACATGGCCATAGCCGGCGCAGGTGTTGTAGATCGGCACGCGCTCTTCGATCATGCCGCCGAAGAGCCGCCAGACCGGCTCCCCGAGGGCCTGGCCGTAAATGTCCCAGAGCGCGAGGTTGACGGCCGAATTGCCCCGCGTTTCCGCGCCTGAATCGACCGCGCCGACATAGACATTGCGCAGACGCCAGTCATGCCGCTCGATATCGCGCGGATCCTTGCCGAGGAGATAAGGCGCCGCGTTCTCATGCAGGTAGGCCGCCACCGGAGCTGGGGCGAAGAAGGTCTCGCCAAGCCCGGTGATGCCCGCATCCGTTTCGACCTGGAGCCAGAGAAGATGCGGAAACTCCGCCAGCTGCAATGTTCTCAAGCCGGTGATGCGCATCGTCCCCTCCGCATGGTACCGGTACCATATCGCCCTTTTCGCAGCCCGGCCAGAGCGGACGGACAGCGAGGGCGGGGCCTTTCAGGACGCGAGGGCGCAGCGCTTCAAAGCGGCCACCGGCGCCAGCGGCTTTTCAAGACCGGGCGATGCCTCGGCCGGCGGGTTGAGCGGCTTGCCAGCGCTCTCTCCGCCCGCCGCAATGGCTGCGGCGGGACCTGCCGGGGCCGCGGGCGGCGGCTCCGCCGACGCGATCGGACCGGTGGCATCAGGAGCAGCCGGCGGCAGCACGAGCGGCGCCGGGCCGATGCGCGGCAGCGCACCAAGCGGAATGAAGCCGAGCATCGCGCGGCCGGAGGCGATCGTCACCGTCGCCTCGCGCCAGGTCTTGCCGTCCACCGTCACCGGCTTCAACAGGGCCGAGACCAGACCGATCATCTGCTTCGCCTTGGCGCCGCTGCCGGGCTTTACGAGTTCCAGGAGGTCGGGCAGGCGATCGAGCTGGTCGAGCCTCACCGTGAGGCGACCGTTCAGAAGCCCGTCGGCAGCCGGCGTCACTTCACCCGAGATTGCGGAGGAAACGCCGCCGATCGTCGTGTCGAGTTGGTCGATGCGGATCGGCTGGCCCGAAGCGATCCAGGCTGCGGCACGGTCGCCATGCGCCATCGCCACGCTGGTTGGAACCGCGAGGGCGATGTCGGTGTCGACTGGCGGCAGGGTCGGCCGGCCCGGCACCATCGCGGTGAACTGGTCGAGCGACAGGAAGACGTCGAGCAGTTCTGCCGTCGCCGGGTCGGGCACGACGTGGAATTCGGCATGCTGGGCGCGGAGGGGGATCGGAGCCGGGAGCCGGACGGGATCACTGACGGTCGCGTCGAAGCCGTCGGCGACCATCGAATAGCGGCTGAGGCCCGAGAGCCCCAGCCGGATGCTCGATTGCAGCGAGGTCCAGTTGGCGTCAGCGGTGGCGCCGCCGGGTCCCTTGATGGTCAGCGGGCCCTTGGCGGCGAAAAGGGCGCGGTTGGGGTTGTAGGCGAGGCCGACCGCCTCGAGTCCCGCGAGGTCGAGCGACACCGCTTCAGCCGGGCAGGCTGCGGCGAGCGGCATGCAGGTCACGTCGAAGCGGAACGGGAAGCCGCCGATCGAGCGATCGCCGCAGGTGAGCGTGGCTCCTTCAGCCGCGGCCCGCGCCTCGAGGCCATCGATCTTGCCGCCGACATAGTGCCTCAGCGCGAACCATCCGCCCGTCCACAGCAGGCAGAGCGCGATCGCAACCCCGATCAAGATCTGGAAGCGGCGCCGGCCCTTGCCGGGCCGTGCCGGCGTTCTCCCGGTGTCGGTCACGCTGCTCACAGGATGTCTCTCCGTTGAAGTTCCCACCGTCCGCTGTTACGCGGGAAGGGTCCCGGCAAGGAACGATGGCAAATGGCTGATCTCTGGGTCTTCGGTTATGGCTCACTCATGTGGCGGCCAGGTTTCAGTTTTGTCGAATCCGTGCCGGCGCGGCTGATCGGCGAACACCGGGCGCTCTGCGTCCTATCCTTCGTCCATCGCGGCACGGAGGAAAAGCCTGGTCTCGTATTGGGGCTCGATAAAGGCGGTTCGTGCCGGGGCGTCGCCTTTCGCATCGCAGCCGATCGGCGCGACGAGGTTCTCGCTTATCTCAGGGCCCGCGAACTCGTGACCAATGTCTATCATGAGGTCGTGAGGCCAGTCCGCCTCATCGGCCGGGAGCCGGCCGGTGAAGAGGCGTCGGGCGCGCTGGTCGAGGCGGTGACCTATGTCGTCGATCGCAGCCACCGCCAATATGCCGGAAAACTGGCGCCCGAGCAGGTGCTGGCGCTGGTGCGCGACAGCGCCGGCGTCTCTGGCCATAACCGCGACTATGTTCTGGCGACGGCGGAACATCTCGCCTCGGTCGGCATCCGCGACCGCCTCATGATCTGGCTTGCCGGCGAACTCTCGGGCGAAGCAGCGCGTCAGGCCTGAGCGCCGAGCTCAGGCTCCGGATCGAGCGCGGCCGGAAACGGCCGGGTTGGCGGCCGCATCGCTCGCTGCCCGTGCCGGGATCGGCGGCGGATTGGCGCTGGCGGCTGCCTCCGCGACGAGGCGATCGGTCGCAGGTTCGATCGTCGCGATCAGCCGGGCGAGGAAGGTCTTCGAATCGAGCCCCGGCGGGATCGGTTCGAGCACTTCGACGATGATCGTGCCTGGATAGCGGAAGAAGCTGCGGCGCGGCCAGTAGAGCCCGGCATTCAGCGCGATCGGCGTCACCGGGACCTTGAGCTCCCGGTAGAGATGGATGATGCCGAACTTGTAGTCGGGCGGTGCGCCGACCGGGCGGCGCGTGCCTTCGGGAAAGAGGATGATCTGCCTTCCCTCGGCCGCGGCCGCCTTGGCGTCGGCGGCGAGCTTGCGCAGCGCCTTCGAGCCGCCGGCGCGATCAACGGCGATCATGCCGGCCTTCCAGGTGTACCAGCCGAACAGGGGAATCAGCATCAGCTGCCGCTTCATCACGAAGGTCGGGTCGGCGAGCAACGGAAACAGCGCCATGGTCTCGAAGGCGGACTGGTGCTTCGGCGCGATCAGGGCAGCGCCGTGCGGAAGGCGGTCGAGGCCGCGGAACTCGATCCGCGTTCCAGCGACGACACGCAGCGCCCACATCGTCGCGGTGGTCCAGACCTTGACGACCGCGATGGCCGCGCGATGCGGCAGCAGGAAATAGAACGGCAGCGTCACCAACAGGACGACCGCCATGATGAGGTAGAAGGCGACATGGAACAGCAGCGAACGGATGATCAGCATTCGGACTGTCCCAGTCAGGCGGCGTTCGGCGGCGTCAGCGTGGTCGATCTTCCGCCATGGCCTTTTCCGGCGCCGCAGCGGCGACCGTCGTCCCCCATGGCGACTCGATCGCGAGCCGCGCCCGGGCCAGCGTATACTTCACGTATTCGGCCATGAGAAGCTTCACGGCGGCCGTGTGTCGCCACCAGCGCTCCATGTCGAGATGCGGGTTGGAGACCGGATAGGGGATCAGCGCGACGTCCGGCATGGCACCTTCGAGTTCGATCATGCTGCGCGGCATGTGATAGTCGCTGGTCACCACGATCAGCGAGCGGAAGCCCCGCTTCGCCGCCCAGTCCCTGGCCTCGTCGGCATTGCCGATCGTGTCGCGGGCGACATGGCCGAGATCGACGCTGCGATCGAGCGTCTGCAGCGAATCGCTCTCGATGGCGCGCGCGATCTCGCGCCGGCCGACCGAGGGATTGACGCCAGAGATCAGCAGCCGTCCACCGCGTCCTTCGGAGAGGAGCGCCAGCGCTCCGTCGATGCGGGCTGCGCCGCCGGTGAGCGCGACGATGCCGTCTGCCTTGATGTCGGCCGGCGGCGCAAGCCGGGCGACGCCATCGGAAAAGCGAATGAAATCAAAGACTGTGAGGCCGAGGATGAACAGCACGGCGAAGGCGAAGAAGTGCGGCGAAAAAAGGCGGGGCGAGCGCTGGGACTTGCGCGCGCCCGCAGCGTCGGACCCACGCCGGGCGGGGCGCCCTGTCACCGCGATATCGGATCGTGCCGCGTCGGTCATGCTTCGCGCCATCGTAGCAGATCTCTGCCTGGGCTTGGCAATAAGGACCCTATCAACGTGTCGAGGCCCGGTTCGGTTCTCATTCGATCGATGCGAGATGTCGGAACACGGTGAGGCGCGAGGTGATCGCCGTCATCAGGGCAATCAGGATGGCGATGCCGAGCGCGCCGAAATAGCCGGCCGGCCCGATGGCGAAGCGCCCGAACAGTGCCGAGACCTGGTCGCCTTCGGGCGTCGCGACCGAACGGCCGAACAAGAGCGACAGGATGAGGAACATCAGCGTCGCTCCCGCCGCGCCCCAGAGCCCGCCCTTGAGGCCGAGCATCAGGAAATGGCGCTGGAATTCGCGCGCGATGAACCCGGCCTCGGCGCCGACATAGTGCAGAACGGAGACGATATCGCGGTTGGACGACATCGCGCCGCGGGTCGCGAACACGACCGAGAGCACCGTCGCGACGAAGACGAGGGCGAGGATCGAGAAGCCGATGATGACCGTTGCATTGGCCATCGCCTTCAGACGATCGGTCCAACTCCGGTGGTCATCGAGGCTTGCTCCCTTCACCTCCTGGGTCAGCTTCGTCGCAAGAGCCGCCAGATCGACCGCGTCGGGATTGGCGAGCTCGACCACGATGAGATGCGGGATCGGCAGGTCGGTCATGTCGAGGCCGCTGCCGAGCCAGGGCTCGAGAAGCTGTGCATTTTCCCAGGAGGAGAGCGGGCGGGCACTGGCGACCCCTGCCGTAGCGGTCGCGAGGGCCGTCGCCTTCTGCGTCTCTGCGTCGAGGTCGACCCCATCGATCGGGCGGACCTGGATGGTGATTTCGCGGACGATGTCGGATTGCCAGTCGAGCGAGGCGTCGCGCACGAGGGTCACCGCGCCGAGCGTCAGGCAGGCGAGGAAGCTCATGATGGCAACGACGATGGTTAGCGAGCGACCGGCGATAGAGCCGGCCGGAACGATCGGGCCTGGCGGCGGCGCCTGCCGGGACGAAATGCGGCGGGCCGGTTCGGCCGGGTGCAGGGTGCGGGTCTCACTCATAGATCGAGAGGCGCCCTTCATGAAGCACGAGGCGGCGGGCGTCGAACTGGTTCATCAGTCCGATGTCATGCGTCGCGATGACCACCGAGGTGCCGAGACGGTTCAGTTCGACGAAGAGACGCAGCAGCCGCTTGGCGAGCGGGGGGTCGACATTGCCGGTCGGCTCGTCGGCGAGCAGGATTTCCGGCTGGCCGATCAGCGCCCGCGCGATCGCCGCGCGCTGCTTCTCGCCGCCCGAGAGGATCGGCGGCAATGCCTGCACGCGGTCGCCGAGGCCGACCCATTTCAGAAGCTCGATCACGTCGGCGCGGTAGCTCGATTCCTCGCGGCCGAGCACGCGCAGCGGCAGCGCCACATTCTCGAAGGTCGTCAGGTGGTCGAGCAGGCGGAAATCCTGGAACACGACGCCGATGCGGCGCCGCAGCGCCGGGAGGTCGGATTTCGGCAGCGTCGCCACGTCGCGGTCGAAGATCGAGATCAGCCCGCGCGTCGGCTTCAGCGACAGGAACAGCAGCCTCAGCAGCGTCGATTTGCCGGCCCCCGACGGTCCGGTCAGGAACTGGAACGAGCGCGGCGCGATCTGGAACGAGAGATCGCGCAGGACCTCGGCTCCCATTCCGTAGCGCAGGCCGACATTTTCGAAGCGGATCACCGCAGTTGCCCCGTTTCCGCCTGAAGGCCCATGATCGATCGTCCGGATGCATCGCTGCCGCCGGTCGGACTCGTCATGACCTTGCCGGCATCAGCGTTAACGATTTGCGAACGGCCCATGGTTCATGACGAGGAAATGGCATTCGATCAAGGCAAAGGCGCGGCGGCAGGAAAGGCCGCGCCCGGCTATGCTGACGGCATCGAATCGGGTTCAAACTGATGCGGCGCGTGGATGTTCCGCGCCATGGAGCGGGCTGAGGGCGTGTCCAGTCGAAACGGGGGCGGAGCAGCAGAGAGGCGGCGGTCATGGGACGGCCGGACCTTGGTCGCGCTCGCGCTGCTGGTCGCAGTCGCGGCCGGGGGCATCCTCGCTCGTCGGTCGCTGGTCGAAGCGGCGCCCGGGCTTGCCAGCCTCTATGCCGAACTGGGTCTCGACGTGAACCGAACCGGGCTTGCCTTCGGCGACGTGCATGCGCTGCGTGACGTCGCCGACGGCGCGGCCGGGCTCGTCGTCGAGGGCACCATCAGGAATGTCAGCAGCGCGGCCGTCGAGGTTCCCCCGCTCCGCCTCGTTCTCGTCGACGGTGCCGGCGAGCGGGTCGGCGGCTGGCAGGCCGAGCCGGCGCAGCCGCGTCTCCTTGCCGGTGAAACTCAGAAGTTCCGCACGCGGCTCGCGACGCCGCCCGATCCAGCCAGGAAAGTCCAGGTGAGCTTCGCCCTCGCCGGGACGAAGGGATAGACCCATGCCCGTCGTACGCGGCCGCTCGATCCGCATTCTCTACGATGTCGAGACCATCGACCGCCGCAACGGCGAGCTCGCGACCGAGATCGCCGCCGCCGGCTACGACAATCTGCTGGTGATCTCGATCCTGAAGGGCAGCTTCGTCTTCGCGGCCGATCTCATCCGCGCGCTGCACGAGTCGGGCCTCGCGCCCGAGGTCGAATTCATCTCGTTGTCGAGCTATGGCGCCGGCACGGCGTCGAGCGGCCTCGTCCGCGTCGTCAAGGATATCGAGAGCGACGTCGCCGGGCGCGACGTGCTGCTGATCGACGATATCCTCGAATCCGGCCGCACCCTGTCCTTTGCCAAGGCGCTGATGGAACAGCGCGGCGCCGCCCGCGTCGGCGTTGCCGTCCTGCTCGAGAAGCCGGGCAAGCGTGCCGTAACCTTCGATGCCGATCATATCGGCTTCCTGTGCCCGGACCTGTTCGTCGTCGGCTATGGCATGGACGCAGCCCATGCCTTCCGCGAGTTGCCGTTCGTCGGCGTCGTAGAGGATTAATTCGCCATGGCTCGCATCCTCGTCACCGAAGACGACGATTCGGTCCGCGCCTTCGTCGCGCGGGCGCTGTCGCTCGACGGCCACCAGATCGCCACCGCCGAGGACGGCGCCGATGCGCTCGACCGCCTCAAGGCAGAGGAAGGTGCGTTCGACCTGCTGCTTTCCGATATCCGCATGCCGATGATGGACGGCATCGCGCTCGCCATCGAGGTGGCGCCGCAGTTTCCCGCGCTCACCATCCTCTTGATGACCGGCTTTGCCGACCAGCGCGAGCGGGCCGACGGGCTCGACCGGATCGTCCATGACGTCGTGCCGAAGCCATTCTCGCTCGCCGAGATCCGCACGGCGGTTGTCGGAGCGCTGGCTGCGGGCAAGAGCCGCACGGCAGCGGTCGCCTGATCACGCGCCGGAGGGCCGATCAGTAGCGGTCGAGCAGGCGCTCCAGATAATCCCGTTCGAGCAGCGGCCGTGCCGCCTCGCCGAGGCGCTTGCGGATCGTGTCGAGGATTTCGCGCGCGCGCTGCGTATCGATCGCGTCCGGAACCTTCACCGATGAACCGAGATCGGTATTGCGCCCCTGGCGCTCGCGTTCCCGCCCGAGCGGATCCTGGCCGGGCATGGTGCCATTGGTGCCTTGGCGTGTTCCGGTGCCGTTCTGCCGTGCCATCTGCTCGGCGAGGCTGCGCGCGCCCTCCCGCAGCGCCTGCAGCGCCTCGCCCTGCTGGCCGACCGCCGCGCCCGGCTGGCCCTGCCCGAGCTGGTCCACGGCACCCTTCATCGCGCGGCCGGCCTGGCCGAGCTGTCCGCCGCCCTGCATCGGCTCGCCCTTGCCATCCTGCCCCTTGCCGTCCTGGCTCTGGCCTTGCTGGTCCTGGTTGTCCGCCGACTGGCCTTGGCCGCCTTCGCCCATCTGCTTCTGCAACTGCTCCAACGCCTTGGCGAGGTCCTGCTGGCCCTGCCTGAGCGCGTCGAGCGCCTTCTGGCGTTCCTCCGGCGACATCTCGGGCTGGCCGGCGCCGCTGCCATCGGTGTCGGGGTCGAGCTTGTAGGTCTTGTCCATCAACTCCTGCTGCCGGCGGATCATGTCGCCGAGCTTGTCGAGCGCCTGGTTCATCGCGCCGTTCTCGCCCTGCTGCGCCTGCTGCGAGCGGCCGGCCTCGAGATTTTCCATCATCTGCTGCAGTTCGGACAGCATCTGCTGCGCCGCCTCGCGCGAGCCGGTCTTGGCGAGATTCTCGATCTGGTCCATCAACTTCTGCAGATCCTGCGGCGTCAGCGTGCGCGCATTCTGGTTCGGTTGCTGGTTCCGCGCCTGCGGATTCTGCTGCTGGTTGCGGGCGAGCGCCTCGAGATAGCGGCTCATCGCGTCGCGGAGATCGGCCATCGCCTTGTCGAGCTCGGCGTCGCTCGCCTGGTTCTCGATCGCGTTCTTCAGCCGCTCCTGCGCGGCGCGCAGATCCTCGGCGGCGAGGGAGAGATCGCCGTCCTCGATGCCGAGCGCGATCTGCCACAGGAAATCGACCACCGAGACGAGATCCTCGTCGTCGCGCGCGCCGGTCAGGCGGTGATAGGCGGCCCGCAGCGAGAGATAGACGCCGTCATCCTTGAACTTCGAGGGATCGATCGTGATCGCATCGAGCGCACTCGCGACATAGCCGGCCTGTCCGGCGTCGAGCGCCAGGATACGGCGCTGCTCGACCACGGCGCGGGCCAGCGGATTGGAGAAGTTGCGCGCCGGCAGGACGAAGGTGACGGGTTCGCTGCGCCCGGTCTGGCCGACTTCGTCGGTCGCGACCAGCGCCAGCCGCACCTTGGCGCCAGCCCAGGGATGGGACGAGAGATCGCGGATGGTCTCGCCGGTGCCGTCGCGCATGCGCAGCTTCGGCAGCGTCAGCGCAACCTCCGGCGCGGCGATCAGCGGCCGCGCGGCATCCCCCGTCGGCGGCGGCTCGGCGCTGGTGATCTCGGCCTTGGCCGAGGCGACGCCGTAATCGTCGGAGACTTCATAGGCGAGCGAAAGCGCGCCGCTCGCGGTCGCGCCCGGCTCGCGCAGGAGCTTGATCGTCGGCGGCGTATCGGGCGTCACGGCGAAGTGCCAGAGCGCGATGCTGGCGCCGTTCCGGCTGATCTCCACGGTCCCCGGCGCCGAGAGCGCGAAGCGTCGTTCGCCCTGCGGCGGCACGCCTGCCACCGGTGCAGGCGCCGGAGCGCCGGCCGTGGCAGACCGTGCCAGTTCGAGCGGCACCGCCCGGCCGTCCTCCGTCGCTGCATCCACCGCCATCGAGCCGTCCTCGGGCAGGCGAACGGTGACGATCGAGCCTTCCGGTACGGTGATCGGACCGTCGACGGCAGCGAGGCGTGCGGCTTCGCCGGTGAGGAAGATCGGCGGTCGCGCGGTATAGGCCGGGGGCGTCACCCAGGCGTCGATCCGCGGCGCCGCCTCGGCCGGCTGGATGCCGGGACGAAGGGCGTCGGCGATGCGTGCCTCGCGCTCGCTGCCGGCCGCCATGAAGGCGACGACGAGCAGCAGCGGAACGAGATAGCGCAGCGCATAGGGATCGCGCGCGTTCATCCCGGGCGCCGGCCAGCCTGTCCTCAAATGGCCGAGCCCTTCGAGCAGCCGGGCGCGATGGGCACGCCAGAGCGCCAGCGTCAGAGGGTCTTCGGTCGGTGCGGCGAGCGCGTCGCCGAAGGCGGCAGCCGGTCGGTGCGGCGTGCCGCTTTCGCGCACGATCCGATCGAGGGCTTCCTCGCGAGCCGGCCAGCGGAGACGGAGCAGCGGCACCAGCAGGAACAGCGTCAGCGTGCCGAAGAGGCCGACCAGCCCGAAACGGGCGATATCGGGCAGCAGCGGCCACAGACCGAGCCAGGAGAGGATCAGGAACAGGCCGCCGAGCGAGAGCAGCGGCACCAGATGCGGCCAGAGCCGCTCGAAGCCGAGCGTCCAGCGCGCGCGGCTCACGGCGCCATCGATCCGCTGACGCGCTTCGGCCTCCGCCTGAGGCGCCAGCATCCCCACAACGGCCGAGCCGGCGGCTCCGCCGCGGCCGGGCTGCGCATCGCTGTCGCTGATCGGCCTGTCGCCGGCAGGCTCGGTCATGGCCGCTCCACTCGTCCTCAAAGCCCGCCCGCGGAAACACTAACAGGCGAGATGGGGCGATGCGAGGGCGAAGGGAAGGGCGCAGCCCTCAGATCTCCTCTGCCACCTCCCAGACATGGCTGGACGGGTCGGCGAAGGCGGCCGTGCGGCGGCCCCAGGGGCGGTCGATCGGGCCGTTGAGGAGGGTAACGCCCTTCTCGGCGAGCCTGGCGCAGGTTTCGTCGACGCTTTCGACGCGGATGGTGAGGAGAATGCGGCTGCCGCTGCCGGCCGGAGCAACCGCAGCCGGGGCGACGAGCGTCGGCGCATTCGAGATGGCGAGCAGGTTGACCATCGCACCGCCGAAGGCGAGGACGGCCGAGACCTCGTCCTCATAGACGATCTCGGGCGCGAAGACGCTCCGGTAGAACGCCTTGGCCGCATGGATGTCCTCGACGAAAAGCGTCACCACCTCGATCGCATTCGGGATCATCGAACTCTCCTCGTGTTCTGGGTTGATCTCAGGCGGCCGGCTGGGCGCTGAACGGCCGCTGGCGCGGCACCGGCGGGAATGCCAGCGCGATCGCGACGGCGCCGAGGCCGACGATCGAGGAACCGATGAAGAGCCAAGCATAGCCGTCGAAGCGGTCATAGATGAAGCCGCCAAGCACCGGACCCAGCGCCATGCCTATGCTGGAGAGCAGCCCGGCGGCGCCGAGCACCGCGCCGAGATTCGCCTGGCCGAAATAGTCGCGCGCCAGCGAGGCATAGAGTGGCATCACGCCGCCATAGGCGGCGCCGAAGATGATCGCCAGCAGGTAGAATTCCTCGAGCTTGCCGATCGCGCTATAGGCCGCGATCGCCAGCGCCTGCACCAGCAACCCGCCGATCAGCACCGGCTTCGCGCCCATCCGGTCGGCGAGGACGCCGAGCAGCAGCCGTCCGCCGAGGCCGGCAAGGCCTTCGACGCCGTAGATGCTGACGGCAGCCATCGGTCCGACGCCGCAGACGATCGCATAGGAGACCATGTGGAAGATCGGGCCGGAATGGGCGGCGCAGCAGGCGAAGAAGGTGAGCCCGAGGACGAGGAACTGCGGCGACCGCAGCGCGGCGCCGGCTGACATGCTCGGTTCCTCGACGAGGCGACCACCCCCGACGTTTGCCGCCCCCACCGTCCGGGCCCGGACGAACAGGGCTGCCGGCAGCAGCAGCACCCAGGCACCGATGCCGATGACCAGCATGGCGAAACGCCAGTCATAGGCCGTGATCAGCCAGCGCGCGAAAGGCGAGATCGTCATCGGCGCCATGCCCATGCCGGCCGAAACCAGCGACACCGCCAGGCTGCGATTGGTATCGAACCAGCCGGTGACCGCGGAAATCATCGGCGCGAAGAAGGCGCTCGCCGAAAGGCCGACGAGAATGCCGAAGGTCAGCTGGAACGCGAGCAGCGTCTCCATCCGGCTCGCGACGACGAGCGCGAGGCCGAGCAGAACGGCTCCGACCAGGACGACGATACGCGGCCCGAAGCGATCGCTCGCCGCGCCCCAGCCGAAGCCGGAGACGCCCATCACCAGGAAATTGAGCGTCATCGCGCTCGAGATCCCCGCCCGCGACCAGCCGGTGTCGATCGCCATCGGATCGAGGAAGACGGCGAGGGAGAACATCGCGCCGATGGCGACGCAGCCCATCAAGGCGCCGATACCGACGATCACCCAGCGATAGGAAACTGCCATCATGCGCACTCCGCTTTCGCCATGCCGGGCGGCCGGATGGCCGCCCCCTTTTGCAAGACGAACGAAGCTCAGCGATATCGACAGCGCGCGGTGAACTTCCCGCGAATTTCCGCCGAGGTCAGGCGAGCCAGCCCGGCAGCACGTCCATGCCTATCAGCGCCTCATACTCTTGCCGCGGCCTGATGACGGCGAAACGGTCGCCGTCGACCAGAACCTCGGCGGCGAGCGGACGGGTGTTGTAGGTCGAGCCCTGCACGGCACCGTAGGCGCCGGCCGTCATGACCGCGATGCGCTCGCCCGCCTCGAGAGCTGTCATTGGTCGGTCGAGCGCCAGGTAATCGCCGGTCTCGCAGACCCCGCCGACGACATCGGCGATGATTTCCGGCCGGCCGGGAGCGGCGATGCGCACCGGCTGGATGTCGTGATGGGCCTCGTAGAGCGTCGGACGGATCAGGTCGTTCATGCCGGCATCGACGATGACGAAGGTCTTCGACGAGCCTTGCTTCACATAGACGACGCTGGCGACGAGGACGCCGGCATTGCCGACGATCATCCGGCCGGGCTCGAACAGGATCTTGGCGCCGAGATTGCCGAGCCGCTTCCTGACGATCGCCGCAAAGGCGGCCGGATCGGGCGGCGGCGGGTCGCCGAGCTTGTAGGGAATGCCGAGGCCGCCGCCGCCATCGACCGTGTCGATGGCGTGGCCGTCCTCGCGCAGCTGGATGACGAGTTCGGCCAGCAGGCCGTAGGCCGCGTCGAACGGCTCCATGTCGGTGATCTGGCTGCCGATATGCATGTCGACGCCGGAAATCTTAAGGCCCGGCAGCCGCGCCGCCTCGGCATAGACGGCGCGGGCGCGCTGCCAGGGAATGCCGAACTTGTTCTCGGCCTTGCCGGTCGTGATCTTGGCGTGCGTCTTGGCGTCGACATCCGGGTTGATGCGGATCGAGATCCGGGCGATGGCGCCCTTCGCCGTGGCGATCTCGGAGATGCGCGCAAGCTCCGGTTCGCTCTCGACATTGAAGCCGTGAATGCCGGCTTCGAGCGCCAGCGCGATCTCGCGCTCGGTCTTCGCGACGCCGGAAAAGACGATCTTGGCCGGATCGCAACCGGCTGCGAGCGCGCGGCGAAGCTCGCCCTCGGAGACGACGTCCATGCCGGCGCCCTCGCGGATGAGGGTCTTCAGCACGGCCTGGTTGGAATTCGCCTTCATGGCATAGCAGACGAGCGTATCGAGCCCGGCGAGCGCATCGCGGAAGACGCGATAATGGCGGACGAGCGTCGCGGTCGAATAGCAATAGAACGGCGTGCCGACGGCGGCGGCGATCGTCTCGATCGGCACGTCCTCGGCAAAGAGGGCGCCGTCGCGATACTCGAAGTGGTTCATGATTGTGTCCGGTGGCCGCGCCCGCGCGGCGTCAGAGCAGGTGGTCGATCCAGAGCTTGCGGTCCGGCACGAGCGGCTGGGAGGTGTCGAGCTTCTGGCCGGCTTTCTGGGCTTCCTCGGCCTGTTTGGCCTGGACGCCACCGGGCGGCGGTTCCATCGCGCCCTTGACGCCGCAGCCGGCGAGCGCCAGCGCGGAGGCGAGGAGGAAGAGGCGGGTCAACGCGGCCAAGGGCGGCTCCAGGTCAAAAGTCCAGCGTGAGCGACGGGCTCGAAGGCGTGGCGATCTTAGCCGATCGCGTCCCGCCGTCACCCCTAACTTTTCGTGCGCTGCTCGCGCTCGAGCTGGCGCTGCCAGCGCTTCGCCTGCGCGCGGACATTCTTCGGCGAGGTTCCGCCATAGCTGGTGCGGCTTCTGACCGACTTGTCGACCGAGAGCACGGAGAAGACGCGCTCGTCGATGGCGGCATGGACGCCCTGCATCGCGCCGAGCGGCAGCCGCGCCAGTTCGACGCCCTGCTCGGCCGCGAGGGCGACGATGCGCCCGGTGACGTGGTGCGCCTCGCGGAAGGGCAGGCCGAGCGCCCGTACCAGCCAGTCGGCAAGATCGGTCGCGGTCGAGAAGCCGGAGCCAGCCGCCTTCTTCAGCGTCGCCGCCTCAGGTTCCATGTCGCGCACCATGCCGTCGGTCGCGGCGATGGCCAGTTCGAGGCTCTCGAAGGCGTCGAAGGCCTGTTCCTTGTCCTCCTGCATGTCCTTCTGGTAGGCGAGCGGCAGGCCCTTCATGACGATCATCAGCGCCGTCTGGGCGCCGATGATGCGGCCGGTCTTGGCCCGCACCAGCTCGGCCGCGTCGGGATTGCGCTTCTGCGGCATGATCGAGGAGCCGGTGGTGAAGCGGTCCGACAGGCGGATGAATCGGAACTGCGCCGACGACCAGATGACGATCTCCTCGGCGAAGCGCGAGAGATGCAGCGCGCAGAGGCTCGCGGCGGCGAGCGCCTCGATCGCGAAGTCGCGGTCGGAGACGCTGTCGAGCGAATTCGCGGTCGGCCGGTCGAAGCCGAGCGCCTTCGCCGTATCGAACCGATCGATCGGGAACGAGGTGCCGGCGAGTGCCGCCGCGCCGAGCGGGCTTTCGTTCAGCCGTGCGCGTGCATCGCGGAAGCGGCCGCGGTCGCGGGCCAGCATCTCGACATAGGCGAGCAGGTGATGGCCGAAGGTGACCGGCTGCGCGCTCTGCAGATGGGTGAAGCCCGGCATCGCGAGGCCGGCATGGATGAAGGCCTTGTCGGCGAGGGCGGATTGCAGCGCTGCGAGCGCCTCGTCGACGCCGTCCAGCCAGTCGCGGACATAGAGCTTGAAGTCGGTCGCGACCTGGTCGTTGCGCGAGCGGGCGGTGTGGAGCCGGCCGGCGGGCTCGCCGATCAGGTCCTTCAGCCGGGATTCGATGTTGAGGTGAATGTCCTCCAGCGCGCGCGAGAAGGTGAAGCGACCCTCCTCGATCTCTCGCAGGATCGTGTCTAGACCGGCGAGGATCTTTTCGGCATCGTCCGCGCCGATAATACCCTGGCGTGCGAGCATCATCGCATGGGCCTTCGAGCCGGCGATGTCCTGGCGGTAGAGCTTCTTGTCGAAATCGATCGACGCGTTGATCTCTTCCATGATCGCGGCAGGTCCCTGCGAGAAGCGGCCGCCCCACATCGAATTGCTCATGAACGCTCTCTCGAAGGAATGATCCGGATGGCTGGACGAGGCGGCGGCAAGCGCCTTCCCCTGGTGATACTGCTTGCGGCAATCGCGGGGATCGCCGCAGGGTTGGCGGTCGTATACGTGAGGCAGGGCGCCGATGGCAATGCGGGCGCTGTCGCAAGTGGCGACTGTTCGCCTGCGGTGAAGGCCGCCGGGCTGCTCGCGCCGCTCGCCAAGGGCGAGGTCGCGGCGTTCCAGCCGATCGACCGGCCGGTCTCGCTCGCCCATCTCGCCTTCCAGCGTGGCGACGGAACGGCGGCCACGCTGGCCGATTTCGGCGGCAAGACGGTGCTGCTGAACCTCTGGGCAACGTGGTGCGTGCCCTGCCGCAAGGAGATGCCGGCGCTCGATCGGCTCGCGCTCGCGGAAACCGGCGACGACTTCGCCGTCGTCCCGGTCTCGATCGACACGCAGGACCCTGGCAAGCCCAAGGCCTTCCTGGAGCAGATCGGCGTCAAGGCGCTGCCGCTCTATGCCGACCCGACGACGAAGATTTTCTCGGGCCTCAAATCCGAGGCAATGGCCGTCGGCCTGCCGACGACGGTGCTGCTCGACGGCAAGGGCTGCGCCCTCGGCGTCGTCTCCGGGCCGGCGGAATGGGATTCGACGGACGCCAAGGCCCTGATCGCAGCGGCCCGCAAGGGCGTCTGAGCGGCGGCCGGCGAAGGCTTGCCGGGACCGCGGCCGTATCAGGGCTCGGCGCGCGGCTTCGATGCCAGAAGGATGATCGTCGCGAACCCGGTGATGATCGTTCCGCCGAGGGCGAGCGGCCAAAGGCCGAGCGTCAGGAACGGGGCGACGAGCGCCGTTCCGGCGGCGGCGGTTGCCAGGATGCCGGCGACGACGAGAGCGGCACCGCGTGAATGATCGCCTTCAGCCGCCAGGATCGCCTGGTGAAAGCCGATGGGTCCGCGAATGCCGAAGCCGAGATTGACGAAGATCCAGATCGCGACGACGACCGTGAGGTCGATGCCGCCGAGGGCGGCATAGATCCACAACGTCAGGAATGCGGCTGCGAGCAGGGCCGTCCCCGTGACGATGACGCGTTCGGTGCCGAACTTTAGGGCGAGCCGGCTCGACAGGTTGGCGCCGATGATGAAGGAAATGATCCCGACCACCTGCAGCATGACGAAGCCTTCGATCCCGCGGCCGAGCGAGCCGGTGATCACGGCTGGTGCGCCGAAGACGAAGATCAGCAATCCGCCGAGCGCGAAGGACTGGCTGAGCGCATAGCGCAGGAACAGGCGGCTGCGCAGCACGGTCCCGTAGGTCTTGTGTCGCTCCACCGCCGCGCTCCTGGCCGGCAGCCGGTGCGCGAAGGCCGAAAGCGTCAGTGTCAGAAGAAATCCGAGGCCGCCCAGCACGAAGAAGGAGACCTTCCAGCCACCAAGCGTCAGCAGGAAGGCGCCTGCGATCGGCGCCAGCGCCGGCGCGAGGGACTCGATCGAGCCCAGCCGGCCAATCGCTGCCGCGGCGCGGTCGTCGGAAAAGAGGCCCTTGATGAAGCCGGGCGCGAAGACGGCCGGCCCCGCCCCGAACGCGCCCTGAGCCAGCCGCAGCGCGATCAGCCACTCGAGCGAGGGTGCAAAGGTCGCGGCAAGCGAAGCGAGCGTGAACAGGCCGAGCGACCAGATCAGCAGGCGGCGCGGGTCCAGCCGAGCGCCCAGTTCGCCAAAGGCCAGCAGACCGCCCATGGTTCCCAGCGCATAGGCGGCGAGCACCATCTGGGCGCGCTCGATCGAACTGCCGAAGGCCCCGGGCAGGCTCGGAACGGCCGGCAGGACCAGATCCGTCCCGGCGATGCCGAGGACGGTGGTCCCGGCCACGAGGGCGAAAAGAGCATGAGGATCAAGGGTCCGCGACATCGCGGGCTTCTATCATCCGGAGTTGTGCAGGTGAAGCCGGATGCGTCGCCCGCGTGCAGCGTCTAGCGCGTCGGGACGGGGTGCTCGCCGCGATAATCATAGAAGCCGCGATGCGTCTTGCGGCCGAGCCAGCCGGCTTCGACATATTTGACCAGCAGCGGGCAGGGTCGATACTTCGAGTCGGCAAGGCCCTCATAGAGCACCTGCATGATCGAGAGGCAGGTATCGAGGCCGATGAAGTCGGCGAGCTGGAGCGGACCCATCGGATGGTTGGCGCCGAGCCGCATCGCCGCGTCGATCGCCTCGACGGAGCCGACGCCCTCATAGAGGACATAGATCGCCTCGTTGATCATCGGCAGCAGGATGCGGTTGACGATGAAACCGGGGAAATCCTCGGAAACCGTCACCGTCTTGCCGAGTTTGGCGACATAGGCCTTGGCGGCCAGGAAGGTCTCCTCCTCGGTCGCGATGCCGCGGATCAATTCGACCAGCTGCATGACCGGCACGGGATTCATGAAATGAATGCCGATGAAGCGCTCCGGCCGGTCGGTGGCGGAGGCGAGGCGGGTAATCGAGATCGACGAGGTGTTGGTGGCCAGCATCGCATCGGGGCGCAGCGCCGGGCAGATCGCGGTGAAGATCTTGCGCTTGACCGCCTCGTCCTCGGTCGCGGCTTCGATCACCAGGTCGCAGTCCGCGAGGGCATCGACCGTCATCGCCGGCTTGACGCGAAGCAGCGCGTTCCTGCGGTCCTCTTCACTGATCCGGCCCGAATGAACCTGACGTGAGAGATTGCCGTCGATGGTCGCCAGACCCTTGCGGACCCGCTCCTCGGCGACGTCGTGGACGTACACATCGAAGCCCGCGAGCGCGCTCACATGGGCGATGCCATTGCCCATCTGGCCGGCGCCGATGACGCCGATGGTCGAAATCGCGTTGCTCATGGTGCGGACAGGCTTTCCCCGGCAGATCCGGTCATTCGACATGTCGGTTACAGGATCGGAAGCTTAGTCGAACGCGCCAGCCCCGTCCAAGCCAAAGCGTCCGCGGCAACCCATCCGGACCGCAGCCGGCTTCTGCTAGGCGTCGAGCGCAGCGATCAGGGCCGGGACGGCGGTGAAGAGGTCCTCGACCAGGCCGTAATCGGCGACCTGGAAGATCGGCGCATCGGCATCCTTGTTGATGGCGACGATGACCTTCGAGTCCTTCATGCCGGCGAGATGCTGGATCGCCCCGGAAATGCCGACCGCGACATAGAGATCGGGCGCCACCACCTTGCCCGTCTGGCCGACCTGGAGATCGTTGCCGGCATAGCCGGCGTCCACCGCGGCGCGCGAGGCGCCGATGGCGGCCTTCAACCGGTCGGCGAGCGGCGCGATCACGCTGTCGAAGGTTGCGGCGGAGCCGAGCGCGCGGCCGCCTGACACGACGATGCGCGCGCCGGCGAGTTCCGGCCGTTCGGACGAGGAGAGCGCCTCGCCGATGAAGGCCGAGAGTTCCGGCGTCGGCGCAGCCGCGACGGTCTCGATCGGCGCCGCGGCGGCGCCGGCGACGGTTGGCGGGAAGGCCGCGGTCCGGACCGTCAGCACGCGGACGGCGTCGCGCGACTGGACCGTCTCGATCGCATTGCCGGCATAGATCGGCCGCTCGAACGTGTCGGGCGCGAGCACGGCGATCACCTCGGACACCTGCATCACGTCGAGCAGCGCCGCGATGCGCGGCATGATGTTCTTGCCGCTGGCCGTGGCCGGAGCGAGGAAGGCGTCATAATCGGCGGCGAGCGAGAGCACCAGTTCCGACACCGGCTCGGCCAGTTGATGCGCCAGCGCCGGATCATCGGCGAGGCGAACGCGCGCGACGCCCGAAAGCGTCGCCGCCGCCTCGGCCACGGGGCGGCAGCCGCTTCCCGCGACGAGGATGTCGACGGGGGCGCCGAGCGCGATGGCGGCGGTCAGGGCCTTGGCGGTCGCCTCGTTGAGGCTCTGGCCGTCATGTTCGGCGATGAGCAGCGTCGGCATGTCAGAGGACTCCCGTTTCCTTGAGCCGAACGACGAGATCGGCGGCCGAGGCGACCTTTATGCCGCCGGCGCGCCGGGGCGGCTCGGTGGTCTTGAGCACGGCGAGCCGTGGCGTGACGTCGATGCCGAGCGCTTCAGGGCTCGTCTCGTCGAGCGGCTTCTTCTTCGCCTTCATGATGTTGGGCAGCGAGGCGTAGCGCGGCTCGTTGAGGCGGAGATCCGTGGTGATCACGGCGGGCAGCGCGAGGCGCAGCGTCTCCGAGCCGCCATCGACCTCGCGGCTGACCTCGACGCTGTCCGCGCCGAGTTCGATCTTCGAGGCGAAGGTCGCCTGCGGCCAGCCGAGCAGCGCGGCCAGCATCTGGCCGGTCTGATTGTTGTCGTCGTCGATCGCCTGCTTGCCGAGAATGACGAGACCTGGAGCCTCCGTGGCGATGACCGCCTTCAGGAGCTTGGCGACTGCGAGGGGCTCGATGCGCGGCGCGTCGGTCTTCACCAGGATGCCGCGGTCGGCGCCCATGGCGAGGCCGGTGCGCAGCGTCTCGGCCGATTTCTCATTGCCGATCGAGATGACGACCACCTCGCTCGCCTGGCCCGCTTCCTTCAGGCGGAGCGCCGCTTCGACGGCGATCTCGCAGAAGGGGTTCATCGCCATCTTGACGTTGGCAAGGTCGATGCCGCTGCCATCCGCCTTGACGCGGACCTTCACATTGGCATCGACGACCCGCTTGACGGGCACCAGGATCTTCATTGTCGGCTGTCGCTCTCGTTCGGGGCGCGTCCGCCCTCATCAACGGCCGCGGACGGTATCGGCGCAAAAAGGGTGAGTCAACGCGGGTTTGGCCCTCAGACGACCGGCTCGGCGGTGATGAGTTCGGGCTCCTCCCGGGCGAGCAGCGGCACGCCATGCCGCCGCATCATGAGGATCAGCACGGCGCCGGTGGTGAGGCCGCCGAGATGGGCGGCCCAGGAGATTTCGCCGGGCGGTCCGAAGAGGAAATTGTAGAGCTGCAGCAGGATCCAGAAGCCGAGCACCCAGACCGTGCGCAGGCGCAGCGGGATGCGGAAGAGCAGCAGGATCCAGATCTTGACCCGCGGATGCAGCAGGAAATAGGCGGCGATCACGCCGGCCACCGAGCCCGAGGCGCCGATCAGCGCCATGTCGGAGCCCGGCGCCACCGCGACATGGGCGAGCCCCCCGCCGATGGCGCAGAGGAAATAGAACAGGATGAAGCGCCAGTGCCCCATGGCGTCTTCGACATTGTCGCCGAAGACCCAGAGGAACAGCATGTTGCCGGCGAGATGCCAGATGTCGCCATGCAGGAAGCTGGAGGTGATGAAGGTCAGCCATTCCGGCGCGTGGAAGATACCGGGCGTGCGGACATGGATGCCCATCAGCGTCGAGGGGATGAGCCCGAAGGCCATCACCGATTGCGCCTCCGCATCGGCGTTGCCGCCGCGCTGGTAGAACATGAACACCAGCACGTTGAGCACGACGATGCCCCGCGTCGCCCATGGAAACTTGATGTAGCGAAGCGGGTTCTGGTCGTGCAACGGAACGAACATCGAGCGCCTTCAGCGATTCTGGCCAGGCACCCAGAGTACGTCGCCTGCGCCCCGATCATTCACGAATCGGGCCGCGACGAAAAGAAAATCCGACAGGCGATTGACGTAGCGCAATGCAGGCGGATTGACCGCCTCGCGCGCAGCGAGGGCGACCATCAGCCGTTCGGCCCGGCGCGCGACCGTCCGGGCCACATGCAGCGTCGCCGCCGCCCGCGATCCGCCGGGCAGAACGAAGGAGCGCAGCGGCTCCAGGGCCTCGTTCAGCTCGTCGATTTCGCTCTCGATCCGCTCGACTTCCTTGTCGCTGACGCGAAGCGCCGGACGACCCGGCTTCAGGCTCTCCTCCGGCGTCGCGAGGTCGGCACCGAGATCGAACAGATCGTTCTGGATCCGGCCGAGCATCGCGTCGACGATCGGTTCGGCCTCGAGATCGGTGCGGGCGACGCCGATGGCGGCGTTCACTTCGTCGACCGTGCCGATGCATTCGAACAGGAGATCGGCCTTGGAGCGCCGCTCGCCGGTGACGAGCCCGCTCGAGCCGTCGTCGCCGGTGCGGGTATAGATGCGGTTGAGCGCGACCATGGCAGCCTCAGCGGGAGGAAAAGAACAGCGCCGCCATCATGATGACGAGCGCCACGAATTGCAGCAGGACGCGCAGGCGCATCAATTGCTGCGAGCGGTTCGGCGAGCCGCCGCGCAGCATGTTGACGAGGCCGAGCAGGAGAACGATCGCGACCGCGGCCAGCGCGATCGGAATGAGGAAGTGGAACAGCGTGCTCATGGAAACCCAACCGATCGGAGGCGGCGACGCGTGCGCCGGAAACTAGCCGTACGCGCCGCTCGCCACCACTCAGTTGAGGATGAAGATCGCGAGATTGAGAACGGCCGCGAAGCTGACCCACACGACATAGGGCACCAGCAGCCAGCCGGCCAGCCGGTCGATGCGGCCGAAGCGCGCAATCGTCGCGAGGATCGCGATATCGAGCAGGACGATGACGATGAGGCCCCCGAGGATCGAATGGAGGCCGAAGAAGACGACCGACCACGCCGCGTTCAGGACGAGCTGCACGGCGAAGATCGCAATGGCGGTTCGGCGGCTGCTGCCTTCGCTCCGGTTGACGACGCGCCAGAGCGCCACGGCCATCATCGTGTAGAGGAGTGTCCAGACCGGCCCGAACAGCCAATTCGGCGGGTTGAAGGCCGGCTTGGCGAGGCCCTGATACCAGGTGGGGATGGAGGGCAGCGTCGCAGCCGATCCGATCGCGGCGGCCGCGAAGCAGACGACGAGGCAGACGATCAGGCTGACGATGGGAAAGCGGGCTGCGTGCACGTTGATCCGACCAGAGCCGGGAATGAGGAGCGACATCAAGACACCATTGCGACCATAGGGCAATCGAAATGCCCGGCACGCGCAACGGTTCCGCTCAGGAGTTGCGGCCGATCAGCACATCGAGCCAACGGCCGGGCAGAAGCCGCTTCATCAGCGCGGCAAGCTTGGTCAGCAGCGTGACGCGGTAGCGAAGTCGCGGCCGTGGCGCCTCGAGGGCATGGATGAGCGCGGCCGTGACCGCCTCGGGGCCGAGCTTGAAGCGCGAGGGCTTGCGCGCCCCGGTCAGCCGCGCCAGCTGGCCCTCGTAGCCGGCGCGATGCGGCGAGGCGGCGATATCGATCGTCTGGTGGAAATTCGCGAGGGCGTTCGCGGTGAAGCGGGTCGCGATCGGACCGGGCTCGATCAGCACGACATGGATGCCGCTGCCCTCGAGCTCGATCCTCAGCGAGTCGGTCATGCCCTCGAGCGCGAATTTCGAGCCGACATAGGCGCCGCGATATTTGCCGGCGACGATGCCGAGTACCGACGAGCATTGGACGATGCGGCCCGAGCCGGCCCGGCGCATGGCCGGCAGGACGAGCCGCGTCAGCGTATGCCAGCCGAACAGGTTGACCTCGAACTGCCGCCGCAGCACGGCGGTGGTCAGGTCCTCGACGGCCCCGACCTGTCCATAGGCGCCGTTGTTGAACAGTGCGTCGAGGCGGCCGCCGGTCGCTGTGAGCACGGTCCCCGCCGCGCGCTCGATCGAGGCTTCCTCGGCATAATCGAGGAAAAGCGCGGTCAGTCCGGCGGCGCGCAGCCGGGTGAGATCCTCCGCGCGGCGCGCCGTCGCAAAGACGCGCCAGCCGCGGGCGGCGAGCGTCAGGGCAGCATGTTCGCCGATGCCCGAGGACGCGCCGGTGATGAGGATCGAACGGGATTCCATCCGGTGACGCTACAGGATCGGCCCGGCCGGCGCCAAGCGGCGGCGCGTCGACGGCGCTATTCGCAGATGCGATAGTCGCCGCTGCGGCCGCGCTTGATGGTGTCGAGATGCAGATGGCTCGCATGCTCGACATCGGAGCCGGGGCCGAGCACGGTGGTGAAGCGGCGACAGGCCGCGAGGCGGATCAATTCGATAAAGGCGGCATCGGTCGCGCTCTGCCCGTCGGATTTCGCGACGTTTACGGTGCGGTCGCCGAGCTTGAAGCCGGCGATGTCGATCGCGTTGGCGAAGGCATGTTCCGAGAGCTTGGCACCCACAACATTGTTGCGGCCGCGGCAGGTGTAGGAGCCGGCGACGTCGATCGTCGTGACCGGTGCGCCGAACGCGGCCTTGGCGGCGCTCTGCACATCGTCCGTCACCCAGCGGGCGAGGGCGCTCGCCATGGCGCAATCGATGGTCGCGGCCGGCGCGAGGTTGACCGCGCCCGCCTGCAGCGCCGTCACCTTGAAGGGATCGGGCGCGCCGCAATCGCCTTCGACGATCGGCGGCTCGGCTGTCGCGGTGATGGCGAGCGCGGGCATGCCGGCGCTGCAGGCGGCGAGTTCGTCGGCCGTCGGCAGATAGCGCGGCGGCTCGTTCGAGGCGGCGTGCGGCGCATCCGGCTTCGCCGTCGGCTTGGGTGTCGCATCCCCTTCGGCAGGTTCGGCCGCGGGCTTTGGGGCCGGCGGCAGCGGCGGCTCCGGCGCGGGCTGGACGGGCGGGATCACCGGGCCAAGCGCGTCGGCGGGCGCGATCACGGTGCCGGCGGGCGGCATCGGCTCGCCAAGCGGGGCGGTCGGTGGAACCACGCTCTCATCAAGCGGCGCTGCGGCTTCAGGCGGCGGCTGGGGAGCGGCAACGGGGGCGGGCTCTTGTTCGGGCGTCGGTTCGGTCTGCTCGCGCGGCGCTGCCTCGGCTTTCGGCTCGGGCGCGACCTCTGGGCGCGGATCCGGCTCCGGGACGGGCGGCTCGCTCGGGCCGGGCGAAGCCTCGGGCTTCGGCGGCGTGTCGGCAGGCGGGGTGGCGGTCGCCGGAGCAGGGGCATCATCGGGCTTCGGCGCCGGCAGCGGCGGCTTGGCGGTGCTGATCGCGGCAGGTGGTTTCATGCGCGAGCGCTTGGCTTGCGGGCCAGAGCTCTTCGGGAAGATCTTGCCGAGCAGTTCGTCCGGCGTCAGCGCCGATGCGGGCGTCGTCGATGCAGTGGCGAGCGCCAGCGCGAGCAGCGCAGGCGCCAGGAGGCCGAGCGAACCGCCGACAAACGGACCAAGCGGGATGCGCCTGATCCCCGGGACACAGATCATCCACGCCAACGGCCGTCCTCCGTGCCCACACTCACGGTGCAATGCGGCAGCGGCGGGGAAGTTGCGCCTACCAGTCGAACGCGTCGGTGGTGAGCCGTCTGCCGATCATCATGGCATCGCCGACGAGGCGGAGCGGCGTCACGTCGAAATCGCTCTGCCTCGTCTTCAGCAGTTCGGCGAACCGCTCGTAGATCCGCTCATATTCCTCGCTCGGCTGCTCGACCGTGACATGCCCGTCGACGCTCAGCGAGGCGCCGCCGCGGAAGAGCCGCAGCGCATGGCCGCCCTTGGTCTCGATCTCGATGTGCCATTTCTCGTCGCCCTGTTCGCGCCAGTCGAAATCGGCGGCGAGGGCCGGTGCGTCGGGATCGGTGCTCGAAAAGGCGATCTGGACGCCGATCGGCGTCTGGCGGTTGGCCGGATAGGTCAGCTCGGCGCTCTTGACGAAGGGGGTCACCGGCAGGATGCGGACGAAGATCGACAGGGCATTGATGCCGGGATCGAAGACGCCGAAGCCACCCGCCTCCCAGACCCAGTCCTGGCCGGGATGCCATTTGCGCACATCCTCGCGCCAGGAGATCTTGAGCGACTTCACCCCGGCGCCAGCGAGGATCGCGCGCGCCTCTTCGACGGCCGGATTATACTGCGAATGCCAGGTGGCGAAGATCACCCGGCCCCGCTTCCTGGCGTGCGCCTCGATATCGGCCGCTTCGGCGAGCGTCGCCGCGGTCGGCTTTTCGAGCAGCACATCCTTGCCGGCGTCGAGCGCCTCGATCGCGATGGCATGGCGGACATCCGGCGGCGTGCAGATCGCGACGGCCTCGATATCGGGGATCGCCTTGTACATCTCGGCGGGCGTCTTGAAGGTCGGCAAGCCGCGATGGGTGATGCCGCGCTGGCTCGTCACCGCCACGAGTTCGAAATCGGGGTTCTTGTCGACGACCGGCAGGTGCTGGTCCTGCGCGATCTTGCCGAGCCCGATGATCGCGATCTTCCGTCTGGTCATATGCCCTCCGCACCGTCCTTGCCGGCCGGTTCCCGAATGTCGTGCCGGCAAGGCCGGCTCGCGGCGAGCCTAGGCGGAAACGGTGCGGCGGTCGAGATCAGCGCGCCGGATCGGCGCCGCGTTCGACGACGAAGCTGAGGACATCGAGATCGCCGATGCGCGCTGTACTCCGCGACACGAGGATGTGGTCGTCTTGCTGGCAGAGATGGGGGACGTCGATCGCCGCCATCGGATCGCTGGCGCGGACGAGAAGCTGTTCGCCCGGCTGCATGGTCGCCAGCAGCTTTCGCGCCTTCAGCACCGGCAGCGGACAAGCGAGACCGATGGCGTCGAGTTCGCGCAAGCCGTCTCCTCCCCTTGCTCCCGTTCGGCGCCAGCCGCGCCGATCCTTGCCTCGCCACGCTTTCTTAAAGCAGAAAATCGTACAGAGTTCAGCGACGGCGTCACCGACGACACGGCCCGCCGCGAAGAGGAGCCGAGCCCGTTGCGCCTTTCCTTTGCCGGCCTGGTCGAACGCTGGGCGCCGTCCCGGCTCAAGACGCCGCTGGCCGGCCCCGCCGCCCTGTTCGACGCGATCGCTTTCGGGGATGGCGAGCGCGCAGTCTCGCAGCGGATTGCGCTGACGACCTTCGTCGTCCGGGTTGTGAGCGCAGTCATCGCCTATCTGTCGCAGGTTCTGCTCGCCCGCTGGATGGGCGATTTCGAATATGGCGTCTATGTCGTCGTCTGGGTCGGCGCGGTCATCATCGGCGGCCTTGCCTGCTTCGGCATCCAGACGGCCATCGTCCGCTTCATCCCCGAATATGGCGAGCGGCGCGAGCTCGCGCTGCTGCGCGGCATCCTGCTCGGCAGCCGCCTGCAAGGCATCGCCAGCTCGACCGTCATCGCCGGACTCGGCATTCTCGGTCTCTGGCTGCTCGGCGACCGCATCGCCGGCTATTATGTCGTCCCGCTCTATCTCGCGGCGATCTGCATCCCGATGCTGGCGATCGGCGAGATCCAGGACGGCCTCGCGCGCGGCTTCAACTGGCCCGATCTCGCGCTCTGGCCGACCTTCATCATCCGCCCGATCCTGATCATCGCCCTGACCTATGCGGCGATCCGGTTCGGCGCGGCACCCGACGCCACCACGGCGATGGCTATGGCGATCCTCGCCACCTACGCCACCGCCCTCTGGCAGATGCTGGCCATCCGCCGCCGCACGGCCGGAACCGTGCCCCCCGGCCCGCGCCGCTTTCGGTCGCTCTCATGGATCGCGATCGCCCTGCCGATCTTCCTGGTCGAGGGCTTCTTCAATCTCCTGACCAATGTCGACATCCTCATCGTCGGGCAGCTGCGCCCGCCGGAGGAAGTTGCGGTCTATTTCGCTGCGGTGAAGACGCTGGCGCTGGTCCATTTCGTCTATTTCGCGGTGCGCGCCGCAGTGATGCCGCGCTTCTCGCAATATTATGCGAGTGGCGACCGCGCCCGGTTCGAGGCCGTGGTGCGCGACTCGCTGCATTGGACGTTCTGGCCGTCGCTCGCCGCCGTGGCGCTGCTGCTCATCGCCGGCCGCCTGCTGCTCTCCTTCTTCGGGCCGAGCTTCACGGCCGGCTACGGGCTCCTCTTCATCTTCTCGCTCGGGCTGCTGTTCCGCGCTTCGATCGGCCCTGCCGAGAGCATCCTGACCATGGCCGGCGAACAGCGCATCTGCGCCGCCGTCTATGCGGCCACCTTCCTCGTCAATCTCGTGCTCAACTATTCGCTCATCCCGCATTTCGGGCTCGAAGGCGCGGCGATGGCGACGGCGACCGCGCTGGCGGTCGAGTCCGTTGCCGTCTATCTGGCGGTGCGCTGGCGGATGCGCCTGCGCTGCTCGATCCTGCATGTGCTTCTGCCGGGCTCGAGCATCGGCGTCGGCGGCAGGAACGTCCGGTGACGCCGCGCCGCTTGCCCGCGCCCGAAGCCTGGCAGGCGCTCACAGCCAGGGCCATCGAGCCGAACCCGTTCTTCGCGCCCTCCGTCCTGCCTGCAGCGCTGAAGGAGCTCGGCGGACCCGGCGTAACGATCGCCGCTGCCGCCGCTGCGGACGGCCGTCTCCTTGCGCTGGCTCCGGTCCAGCCGGTGCGGCTCGGGCGCCTCGTCCCGGCCGTCGCCGTGTGGACGCATCTCTACGGGCCGCTCGGGACGCCGCTGGTCGATCGCGACGATATGGACAGGGCGATCGCCGCGCTGATCGCGGCGATGGAGGGAAAGAGGCCTGGCCGCCGCATCCTGCTCTTTCCAGACCTGCCGCTCGACGGCGCGGTCGCCGCCACGCTCCGCCGCCACGCCGCTGCCGCCGGTCGGCCGGTCGCGGTCTTCGGCGCGTATCAGCGCGCCGTGCTGCCGTCCCCGTTCAGGTCCGATGTCCGCGGCGCGCTGCCGGCCAAGACGCGGAAAGAACTCGGGCGGCAGATGCGCCGGCTCGGCGAACGCGGCCCTGTCGGCTTCGCCACCGCCAGCACTCGTGCGGACCTGCCGGAAGCGCTGGAGGCGTTTCTGCGGCTCGAACAAGCAGGCTGGAAGGGCGCGCGCGGCACCGCCCTGGCGTCAAGACGAGAGGCGCTGGCCTTCTCCCGCGGCGTGATCGCCGGCGCCGGCGCCGGAGACGGCGACGTCCGGATCGACCGACTCTCGGTCGGGGACAAGCCGGTCGCGATGCTGATCTCGTTCCGGAGCGAGGGGACGCTGGTCACCTGGAAGATCGCCCACGACGAAACCCTCGCGCGCTTCTCACCGGGCGTGCAGCTGATGCTCGCTGTGTCGGCGCAGCTTGCGAGCGACCCGGGACTGGGCCTCGTCGATTCGCTGGCCAGCGCCGATCATCCGATGATCGACCGGCTCTGGCCGGACCGCCAGGCCGTCGGCACATTCACCATAGGACCAGATCGGGGTGGCGCGCCGCTGGCCGTTGGGCTTCTTCTTGCGCGGATGGAGGTTGCGGCGCGTGCGAGACTGCGCCTCCTGATCCGGCGGCGGGCTCGCTCCGCCAAAGCCTGGGAGGAACCGGCATGATGGCGGATGGCAGGATCGCCGAGGATGGGACGGCCGCGGAAGGCGACTGGCTGGCTCTTGATCCGGCGCAGCTCGCGAAGGGCTTCCCAGCAGAACCGTTCGCCTATCGCCACGCACTCGCGCGCCATCCGCTTTTGCAGCTCGAGGAACTCGCCCGCCTTGCCGCAAGGCTGCCGCGCGATCGGCTCGAATACAATTCTGGCCGGCTGAAGGTCGACCAGCGACCCGAGGAGACGCCGGGCGTTGACCTCGAGCCCGCCGAAATCGTGCGGCAGATCGAGACGGCCGGTGCCTGGATGGTGCTGAAGAACGTCGAGACCATCCCGGACTATGAACGGCTTGTCGCGCGCGTGCTCGACGAGGCCGCCCGCGCCGCCGGCCATCGCGACCATCGCGAGGCCGGGATGCTGGAGCCGATGGGGTTCGTCTTCGTCTCCTCGGCGCACTCTGTGACGCCGTTCCATCTCGACTACGAGGATAACCTCTTCGTCCACCTGCATGGCGACAAGGCGATGCATGTGTTCGACAATCGCGACCGGTCGATCATCGACGAGGAAGGCCTGGAGATCTTCCCCGGCAAGCATCGCAACCATCGCTATCGCGACGCCTTCGCTGCGCGCGAGACCGTCTTCGCCTTCAGGCCGGGCGAGGGGATGTTCCTGCCCTATACCTGGCCGCACTGGGTCGAGACGGGCGCCGACTGGTCGATCTCGATGGCGATCACCTGGAAGACGTCGGCCGAGCTTCGCCGCAACAAGCTCTATTTCGCCAATGCCATGCTGCGCCGGGTCGGCCTGCCGCAGTCGGTGCCGGGTGCGCGCCCTCGGCTCGATGCGTTGAAGGTCGCGCTTTACGACGTGGCGCGCTGGCCGCTTGAGCCGCTCCGCCGCGGCGAGGCGATGCGGCGGATGCTGCGCGGGCTGCTGTTCGGCCGCGCTGCCAATTACTATTACGGCAGGAAGGCCTGAGGCGGCCGCCCTCCCTCCGCGCCCGGCGTCGCCGATAGAAAAAGGGCGGATCGTTGATCCGCCCTTTTTGGTGCCATAGGCATGCCTGGGCTGCTGCCGCAGGTCAGCCCTTGTTCTTGTTGTAGACGTCGAAAATGACGGCGCCGAGCAGGACGAGGCCCTTCACGACCTGCTGCCAGTCGACATTGACGCCCATGATCGACATGCCGTTGTTCATGACGCCCATGATGAAGCCGCCGACAACGGTGCTGATCACCTGGCCGACGCCGCCCATGGCCGAGGCGCCGCCGATGAACACGGCCGCGATGACGTCGAGCTCGCTTCCAAGGCCGGCTGCCGGCACGGCCTGGCCGAGGCGGGCGGCGATAATGAGGCCGCCGAGCGCCGAGAGCATGCCCATATTGACGAAGACGAGCAGGGTCAGCCGCTCCGTCTTGATGCCGGAAAGCTGGGCCGCCTTGATGTTGCCGCCCATGGCATAGACCCGGCGGCCGATCGTGGTCTGGCGCGTGATGAAGACGAAGACGGCGATGAGCAGCGCCATCACCACCAGCACGATCGGGAAGCCGCGATAGACGGCGAACTGGTAGACGAGGAAGAGCGCCAGCGCGGAGACGACGATGGTCTTCGCGGCGAAGAGCGCCGCCGGCTCGGATTCGGAGCCGTGGCGAAGGCGCGTGCGGCGGGCCATGACGCCCGAGATGATGTAGGCGAGCACGCCGATGATGCCGATGACAACGGTCGTCATGTGCAGCACGACGCCCGAGCCGACGATGGTCTTGCCGGCGGCGTTCACGACCGGATCGATCAGCGTGAGCGGCCCGATGATATCAGGCACGAAGCCGGACGAGAGCTGCTTGAAGCCGTCCGGCAGCGGACCGACCGAGGAACCGCCGCCGAGCAGACCCTGGCACATGCCGCGGAACACCAGCATGCCGGCGAGCGTGACGATGAAGGAGGGGATGCGGTGATAGGCGATCCAGTAGCCCTGCGCCGCGCCGATCGCCCCGCCGATGATGATGCAGATGATCGACACCACCAGCGGATTGGTGAGGACCGGCCCGAGCGGCCAGATCACCATCATCATCGCCGCCAGCGCGCCGATGAAGCCGGCGACCGAACCGACCGAGAGATCGATATGTCCGGAGACGATGACGAGCAGCATGCCGAGCGCCATCACGATGATGAAGCTGTTCTGCTGCACGAGATTGCTGAGATTGACCGGCTTGAACAGGGTGCCGGTCGTCAGCTGGAAGAACACCATGATGGCGATGAGCGCCAGTACGAGTCCGTAGTCGCGCAGGTTGGAGACCAGCGACGACACCGGGACCCGCGTGGTGGCCGGAATGTCCTGGGCAACGCCCGACTGCGGTGTGGGAACGGTCTCGCTCATGATGCTGCTTTTCCTTCTCCGCGCACGATGGCGCGCATGATCTTCTCCTGGCTCGCCTCGGACGACGCCATCTCTCCCACGATCCGGCCTTCGTTCATCACGTAGATCCGGTCGGAGATGCCGAGGAGTTCGGGCATCTCGGAGGAAATGACGATGATCGCCCGGCCCTCGGCGGCGAGGCGCGCGATGATCGAATAGATCTCGTATTTGGCGCCGACATCGATGCCGCGGGTCGGCTCGTCGAGGATTAGCACTTCGGGGTCGGCGAAGAGCCACTTCGACAGCACGACCTTCTGCTGGTTGCCGCCCGAGAGATTGCCGGTCTTCTGCAACACGCTCGGCGAGCGGATGTTGGTCTTGCGGCGATAGTCGTTGGCGACGTCGAGTTCCTTCAGGTCGTCGATCACGCCGAGGCGGGAGACGCCCTTCAGATTGGCGATGGTGATGTTGTTCTTGATGTCGTCGATCAGGTTGAGCCCGAACACCTTGCGGTCCTCGGTGACATAAGCGAGGCCGCGATCGACCGCCTTGCCGACCGTCGACACGTCGATCGGCTTGCCATGCAGGAACACCTCGCCGGTGATCTTGCGGCCATAGCTGCGACCGAACAGGCTCATGGCGAATTCGGTTCGTCCGGCGCCCATCAGGCCGGCAATGCCGACCACCTCGCCCTTGCGCACATTGACGTCGATCGACTTGATCACCTGCCGCTCGGCATGCAGCGGGTGATAGACGGACCAGTTCTTCACCTCGAAGATGACGTCGCCGATCTTCGGCTCGCGCGGCGGATAGCGGTCCTCGAGCGAGCGGCCGACCATCGAGGTGATGATCCTGTCCTCGCTGATCTCGCCGCGATCCAGCGTCTCGATCGTCCGGCCGTCGCGGATGACCGTCACATGGTCGGCGACGCGATTGATCTCGTTCAGCTTGTGGGAAATGATGATCGAGGTGATGCCCTGGCGCTTGAACTCGAGCAGGAGGTCGAGCAGCGCCTGGCTGTCCTTCTCGGAAAGGCTCGCCGTCGGCTCGTCGAGGATCAGCAGCTCGACATCCTTGGAGAGCGCCTTGGCGATCTCGACCAACTGCTGCTTGCCGGTGCCGATATTGGTGATCAGCGTCTTCGGGTCTTCGCTAAGCCCGACCTTCTTCAGCAATTGGCGCGTGCGCGCCTCGTTGGCATGCCAGTTGATGACGCCGAAGGATGCATGCTCGTTGCCGAGGAAGATGTTTTCCGCAATCGACAGCATCGGAACCAGGGCGAGCTCCTGGTGGATGATGACGATGCCTTTTTCTTCGCTGTCGTGGATGCCCTTGAAGTGGCATTCCTCGCCGCGATAGACGATCTTGCCGTCATAGTCGCCGGAAGGGTAGACGCCGGACAGCACTTTCATGAGGGTCGATTTGCCGGCGCCGTTCTCGCCGCAGATGGCGTGGATTTCGCCTTCCTCGACCTTGAGATTGACGTTCGACAGCGCCTTGACCCCCGGGAAGGTCTTGGTGATGTCCTGCATCTCGAGAATATATGAAGACATGGAGAGCCGCTCCGGCAAAGGTATCGGGCGCGGAGACGTTAGCGCCTCGCCCGCGCGACGAGAAGGGGGCGCTCGTGGCGGGCGCCCCCTTCAGGATCGTGGTTACTTGAGGTCTTCGGCCTTGATGTAGCCCGAGTCGACCACGAGAGCCTGATAGTTGCTCTTGTCGACTTCGACCGGGGTCAACAGGATCGAGGGAACGACCTTGACGTCATTGTTGTAGGTGGTGGTATCGAGGCCGGTCGGCTTGCCGCCCGAAAGGACGGTGTCCAGCAGGTCGACGGTCGACTTGGCCAGCGCGCGCGTGTCCTTGAACACGGTCGAATACTGCTCGCCGGCGACGATCGCCTTGATCGAGGCGGTCTCGGCGTCCTGGCCGGTCACGATCGGCCAGGGCTGGTCGGCGGTGCCGTAGCCGACGCCGCGCAGCGAGGCGATGACGCCGCGTGCGAGGCCGTCATTCGGCGCGAGGACGCCGTCGACGCGCGAGCCGTCCGAGTAGTTGGCGGAGAGCAGGTTGTCCATGCGGGCCTGGGCGGTGGCCGCAAGCCAGGTCAGCGTGCCGACCTTGTCCATGCCGGTCTGGCCGGACTTGATCTTGATCGTGCCGTTGTCGATCAGCGGCTGCAGGACGGACATGGCGCCGTTGTAGAAGAAGAAGGCGTTGTTATCGTCCGGCGAACCGCCGAAGAGCTCGACATTCCAGGGCTTCGTGTTCGGGAAGCGTTCCTTGAGGCCCTTGATGAGCGAGTTGGCCTGGATCACGCCGACGCCGAAATTGTCGAACGTCGTGTAGTAGTCGACGTTCGGGCTCTTCTTGATCAGGCGGTCATAGGCGACGACGACGACGCCGGCATCGGCAGCCTTCTGCAGCGCATCGGTCATCGTGGTGCCGTCGATCGAGGCGATGATCAGGGCCTTCGGGCCCTTGGTGATCTCGTTCTCGAGCTGGCTGAGCTGGTTCGGGATGTTGTCCTGGGCATATTGCAGGTCGACGGTGTAGCCCTTGGCCTCGAGCTGCGACTTGACGAAGTCGCCGTCATTGATCCAGCGCTGGACCGTCTTGCTCGGCATCAGCACGCCGATCACGCCCTTGTCTTCGGCATGGGCAGCCGGCGACAGGGTGGCAACGCCAAGCGCAAGCGCAGCGAGCGCCGTCTTCATCAGACCCATCATTCTCTCTCCCGAGCTATCGAATGTTCGAGCGCAGCCGCGGCGCGCCCACAAATCCACGCTTCAACGTGACTGTCGATCGACCGACGCAATGCTGCGCCGAGCCCGCTCCGGGGCCCCGATCCGCCAGTCGACACTGCCAGCGAGTGGCCGAATAAGGAGAGGGGCTTCGCCTTGGCGAAGCCCCTCGATAGTGCAACCGATTACTTGAGGTCTTCGGCCTTGATGTAGCCCGAGTCGACCACGAGAGCCTGGTAGTTGCTCTTGTCCACCTCATGCGGCGTCAGCAGGATCGAGGGAACGACCTTGACGTCATTGTTGTAGGTGGTGGTGTCGAGGCCGGTCGGCTTGCCGCCCGAAAGGACGGTGTCCGTGAGCTCGACGGTCGACTTGGCGAGATCGCGCGTGTCCTTGAACACGGTCGAATACTGCTCGCCGGCAATGATCGCCTTGACCGAAGCGGTCTCGGCGTCCTGGCCGGTCACGATCGGCCAGGGCTGGTCGGCGGTGCCGTAGCCGACGCCGCGGAGCGAGGCGATGATGCCGCGCGACAGGCCGTCATAGGGCGACAGGACGCCGTCGACGCGCTTGCCGTCCGAGTAGTTGGCGGAGAGCAGGTTGTCCATGCGGGCCTGGGCGGTGGCGGCGAGCCAACGCAGCGTGCCGACCTTGTCCATGCCGGTCTGGCCGGACACGATCTTGATCGAGCCGTTGTCGATCAGCGGCTGCAGGACGGACATGGCGCCGTTGTAGAAGAAGAAGGCGTTGTTGTCGTCCGGCGAACCGCCGAAGAGCTCGACGTTCCAGGGCTTGGTGTTCGGGAAGCGCTCCTTGAGGCCCTTCACGAGCGAATTGGCCTGGATCACGCCGACGCCGAAATTGTCGAACGTCGTGTAGTAGTCGACATTCGTGGTCTTCTTGATCAGGCGGTCATAGGCGATGACGACGACGCCGGCATCGGCTGCCTTCTGCAGCGCGTCCGACAGCGTCGTGCCGTCGATCGAGGCGATGATCAGGGCCTTCGGGCCCTTGGTGATCTCGTTCTCGAGCTGGCTGAGCTGGTTCGGAATGTCGTCCTGGGCGTATTGCAGGTCGACGGTGTAGCCCTTGGCCTCGAGCTGCGACTTGACGGCGTCGCCGTCATTGATCCAGCGCTGCGAGGTCTTGGTCGGCATCAGGACGCCGACGAGGCCCTTATCGGCGGCGTGAGCCGCAGGCGAGATGGCGACTGCGCCGAGCGCGAGCGCGGCGAGCGCGGACTTGAACAGGTTCACGATTTCTCTCTCCCGAATTGTACGACATTTGCTGCCCCGCAGAGATCGGGACCCGTCGTACGGCCCTATTAATTCGACTCCCGATCGTAATTCAAGCGCCTTGAGGGTGCAAAAGTGTCACGATCTCGTTGGAGGCTGCCAAAACGCCGATCGGCCCTCCGGCAGCGTTAGCTAGCTGCCGTCCGGGCTCGTCGTCAATGGAGATTTGATTTGGTCATGCGATCGCAGGCCCCGACCCGAGGGGCGGAGCCTGCGGCCTGAAAGCGCAATGGTATGACGATAAGGCTGGTCGCCCCGGGATGCTATCTGGCGACGACGGCGCCGCCGATCGAGACGACGGTGCGGCCGTCGGCCGGCAGCGGGGCGGCGGCGACCGGCGGCGGCTCATAGGGCTTGGCGAGGATCAGCGACCAGTAGACCTTGTACTTGCTCTGCGGCGCATAGGCGGTGCCGATGCCGATCCGGGTAACGCCGGGCTTCAACATGTTGGCGTTGTGCGGCTTCGAATCACGCCAGCCGGAGAAGGCTTCGGCGAGCGTGCGATAGCCGGCACCAACATTCTCCACGGCCACGCCGGCATTGAAGCCCGCCTTGGCGAGGCGCCGTTCGAAATTGCCGCCGCCGGGCACGTCGTGGCCGACCTGGTCGACCGCCGCCATCGCGCGGGCCTGATCGGCAGCCATCTTGTTCAGCACCGGATCGACCGTCACCGGGCCGAGACCCTTGCCGGCGCGGTAGCCGGAAATGAGGCTTGCGGCGGATTCGGGACTCACGGCCGCGCCGGCGGCATCGAGGCGGTCATAGAACACCGGCGAGGTCGGCGGCGGTGCCGTCTTGGTGCAGGCGGCCAGCAGCAGCGCCAGCGACGCGGCCGTGGCGATGGGCGCGAGATGCCGCAGGGAGAGGTTCATGGACGCACCTTTGTTCGTGGCAGAAGGCTGGCGGATCGGATGGCGAACGCCGGATTGGCCGACAGTGTTGGCTGATTTGCGACGGCTCGGCAACGCCGTCACGGCAGGCTGATCTCGGCCGCCGGGAAGCGGCTCATGCAATCGAAGCGGAGATCCGACTTCACCTGTGCGCCCTGGCCGATGTCCGACAGGTAGCAGCGCAGCTCGAAATCGAGGCCTGCCGCCGCGATTGCCGTGAACAGTACGCTCGCCTCGGGATAGGCGAGCACCAGCCGGTGCGCCTTGGCGGCGGCGAGCAGCACCTCGCGTACCTTTTCCGGGTCGGCAGTCTTCGCGACGCTGAAGGGGACGATGATCCGTCCCGACCGGTCACGCAGCACCATGTTCTTGACCGTGCCGGTGATGAGGCTCGAATTCGGCACGATGAGCGTGGCGCGATCGAAGGTCTCGATTTCGGTGGCGCGGACATTGATCCGCTTGACGATGCCCTCCTCGGCGCCGACGGCGATCCAGTCGCCGGCCCGGATCGGCCGCTCGGCGAGCAGGATGAGCCCCGAGACGAAGTTGTTGACGATCGCCTGCAGGCCGAGGCCGATACCGACCGAAAGGGCGCCGGCGACGATGGCGATGCTGGAGAGATCGAGGCCGGCATAGCCGAAGGCGATCGTCGCCGCCGTGATCATGCCGATATAGCCGACGCAGGTCCGGATCGAGTTGCGCAGGCCCGAATCGAGCCGCGTCGTCGGCAGGAATCGCGTGTCGAGCCAGCCCTGGATCGCGCGGGTCACGACGACGCCGACCACGAAGACGGCGATGCCCGCGAAGATGGTCGAGATCGAGATCGAGATCGAGCCGATGCGGAAGCCGAAGAACAGCTGCCGGACGCTCTCGAATACCGAGGTCGAATCGATGCCCCAGGGCGCGATGATGAGCAGGATCGCGGCGCCGACGAGATTGGCCTGGACGAAGCCGTTGAACAGGACGCCTGCCTGGGTCAGCGACCGCGGCGCGAAGCCGACCGAGGCGATCAGGCGGCTGCCGACGACGCCTTCGCGGCGGAACCAGGCGGCGGTCAGCTGATCCGTCAGCATCATGAGCAGCACCAGCAGCGCGATCACGGTCGCGATCCAGGCGATCTGCGTTGTGATGAAACGGCCGAGCGCGACATAGCCGATGAGGTTGGCGACGATCGCGATGCTGGCCATGACGAGCGCGCCGAACATCGCGAGGCGGCGGATGATCGGCTCCTCGGCCGCCGGATCCTCGTCTTCCTCGTCGTCGGCGTCGCGATGGTTGATCGTTCGCACGGTGAGGATGATCAGGACCGCCGAGACCGTCGAGATCACGCCGTCGGCGGCGATGATCAGCGGTAGCGCCGTATAGGCGATGGTCGAGAAGCGCTCGATGAAGACCGCGATGGCCTGCAGCGCGGCGATGGTCACCGTGAAGGTGAAGATCCGTGTCGCCTTCGCCTCGTCGACACCGACAAGCCGAAGGTCGGGCCGTGTCGGCGCCAGGAGCGCGCGCGAGACACCGAAGCTCAGCGAAAACAGCGCCACCGCCGAGGTAATGCCCCAGAACAGCTGGTCGATGCGGTTCGGCGAAAGGTTGAGCGCGTTGAGAATCGCGTGGCCGCCGACGAGGACGCCGACGGGAACGAGCGTGTTGAGGGCGACGACGACGGCCGCCGCGAACACTTTCGGCTCGTGGCCGCCGGGCGCGTTGGGAGCCGGGGCCGGCAGGCGCAGGCGCCGGATGATGAAATGGCGGCCCGGGATGATCAGCGCCAGCATGGCCGCCAGGATGGCGAGGACGATCGCGATGGCCGTGCGGTCGTTGCGGTCGTCAAGAACGCGGAACCAGTCGCCGATGAGGTCGGCGGCCCGGTTGATCACATTCGGCACCTCGGTGACGGCATCGTTCCAGAGCCCCGGATCGATCAGGCTGGAATTGCGCTCGAGCAGACGGCCGGCAAACAGCCGCCGGCGCCGGTCGTTGATCTGCGTCGTCGTGTAGGTACCGTGCGCGGCGATCGCCTGCGCCTGCTTCTGGCTTCCCGAGAGATCGCCGAGCAGCTTCTGCGCGACGGCGAGGTTGTCCTTGATCGCGTCGGAGACCGTGGCGTCGGCGCCTTCGATGGGCGTCAGCTCCTTGACCTGCGCCATCGCCGCATCGACCTTCGGGCCGAGGCTGTCGGCATAGAGGCCGGCGGCATTGACGATGGCGAGCGTCTGGTCGCGCAGATTGCGGAGATCGAAATCGGAGACGTTGACGCGGTCGACCGCCATGTCGATCCGCGTCAGGTCGGAGTTCCAGCGGTCGATCCGCGCCTGCGCGTCGTCCATCGCCGCGCCGAGAACCGCGGCGCTGCCGCCGGCCTGCGGGGTGGCGGGGCTTGCCGGCGTCAGGGTATCGGCCGCGGCCGGCAGGGCCGGAAGCGGCAGCGATCCGGCCAGGGTCGCCAGCATGGCCAAGGCGAGGACGCCCCGCTGAAGCCGTGTATTCGAGCCCCAATGTCGCAGCAAATCGATCTCCCGGCGTCCAGATCGCCATCGAGGCGCTGGATCAGTCCTCGCGGTGAATGATGACGACATTAGGGACACGCATAGAGCAACAAGACGTTCATGCGCCATCGATAAACTTCGCTTCATCGCGCGGCGCCGGCCGGAGTGGCGGCGGCAGGGCGGCGTTCCTATATCGCGCGGGCAGGACCGGCAGAGCAGCGGGAGCAGCGCTTGACGATCGACGGGATTTCATCGACGGAGGCGGAAAAGGTCGCCCGTACCGGTTCAGCCTCGACCCTTCTGGCCAATCTCGGGGCGCTCCTCGAAGGCGAACGCGTCAGCATCGGTGCGATGATCGATGCGCTCGGCAAGTCCGGCCTCGGGCTGACTATCCTGATGCTGGCGCTGCCCTCGTTCATCCCGATCCCGGGCCTGCCGACGGGCGTCGTCTTCGGCACCGCGCTCGCGCTGCTGTCGCTGCAGGTGATGATCGGGGCCGATCGCCTGCTGCTGCCGGACTGGATCCGCCGCTTCAGCCTGCCGCGCGGGCCGGTGGTGGCGGGCGGCGCCTATGTCGCGCCCTGGTTCCGCAAGGTCGAATGGATGCTGCGTCCGCGGCTCAGGCTGCTTTCGGGCCGCACGGCCCAGTTCGTGCTGGCGCTGCCGATCTTCATCCATGCGGTGATGATCCTGCTGCCGATTCCGCTCGGCAACCAGTTGCCGGCGCTGGCGGTGATCGCCTTCGCGTTCGGGCTGATCGAGCGCGACGGCTTCGCGATCCTGGCCGGCGCCGTGCTTTCGGTCGTCGCGCTCGCCTGGAACGGCGCGATCATCTTCTTCGGCGCCGAACTCAGCGTCTTCGCCTATCGCTGGGCGACGAAGATGATCGGCCTTTTCTGATAGACATGCGGTGCCGGCCACTGTTTCGTGGGCCCGGTTTCGATCGACGGTCCTGAACGGCGGCAGCGGAGCGCGCCTTGTTCTCTCTCATCCGGCTCGCCTTCCTCTACTGCGTCTTCGGGATCGGCATCCTGTTCGTGCAGTTCAACAACACGCCCTGCAGCGCGCCGGTGGTGTTCGACGACGGCGCAGCGCCGCTCGGTCCGCCGATCGACATGCTGCGGCTCGGCGCCGACGAGGCCTATCGCTGGCGGATCGGCAAGCTGGTGGTGTTCTGGCTGCCGCGGATGGTCGATCTCGTCGGGATCCGCGGCATGCCGTTTCCCGACTACCTGTTTGGAAGCCAATGCCGCAAGCTGGCGGCGAACGGCACACCGCAGGCCCCGACAGCGCCGGAACCGATGCGGCCGGCCGGCCCGGTCGTCGCGGCGCCCTCTGCCGTTGCGCCGGCACAGCCGCTCCGGTCCGAACCCCCGCCGCCCGAGCCGCTGCCGCGGCCGCGAAGCTGAAGCCTCAGGCCATCTGGTAGAAGGCGCGCTTCGCCTCGTACATCAGCGCATCGGCGCGCTTGGCGACTTCTTCGAGCCGCTCGCCGGAGCGTGCGGTCGCCGCGCCCATCGAGAGTGTCAGCGGCAGGCTCGAGTAATACTGGTTGTTGAGTTCGACCAGGCGATGGACGTTGTCGATCATCGCCTCGGCGCCGTCCTCGTCCGTCCCGGGCAGGATGATCGCGAATTCGTCGCCGCCGATGCGCGCAGCATGGCCGGGCTTCTCGACCAGCTTGCCGAGCACTTCGCCAACCCGCCGCAGCAGTTCATCGCCCGCGGCATGGCCGAGTCGGTCGTTGGTTTCCTTGAGGCCGTTGAGATCGGCCATGATGATCGTGACCGGGAAAGGGGCGTTGCGCTGCAGGCGCGAAAGCTCGTCGATATAGAACGAACGATTGTGCAGCTTGGTCAATGCGTCATGCTTGCCGAGGAATTCGAGATAGGCCTCCGCCGCCTTGCGGGCGGTGATGTCGGTCAGCCCGACCTGGACCAGCGACCAGTCATGCTCGTGGCCAGGCAGCACCGAGAATTGCAGCAGGACATGCAATTCGCGGCCGTCGAGCGTGTAATTGACCACTTCGCGCAGCTGGAACAGCTTGCCGTGCCAGAGGTCGATCAGCTGCTCGCGGAAGGCCGGCTCCATCTTGTCGCGGAAGATGTCGCCGAGCCGCTGCAGCAGCACCGTCTTGTCGGGCGCGCCGAAGAGCTGCAGCGTGTGCCGGTTGACGTCGATGACGCGGATCTCGCTGAGGCAGCGGGTCACGAACTCAGGATGCACATCGGTGAAGACGCGGAAATCGACGATGCCGCGCTTGCGGATGTCGTCGAGCAGCAGCTTGACCGCGCTGAAATCCTCGACCCACAGCGACACCGGCGAATGGTCGAACAGGCCGCGGGCATAGGCCTCGCTGGTGGCGAGCCGTCGTCGCGCCGTCTCCCGCTCGGTGACATTCTCCGTCGCCACCAGAACCTGCGACCAGTCGGCCTCGTAGCCCGGCAGGATGGTGCCGCGCAGCTGGATGTCGAGTCGTTCGCCGGTGAGGCTGTAATTGACCGTATCGCTCTGAAAGTCGCGCTCGCCCTGCCAGAGCCGTTCGAGTTCGCCGACATGCGAGGCATACATGTCGTCGCGAAACACGTTCGAAAGCTCTGCCTTCAGCGTGTCGAGATCGGCCGCGCGATAGAGTTCGAGCGTCTTCCGATTGACCTTGATCAGGCGGATGCGCTCGGTGCAGGCGTTGATCCGGCGGGGATCGGCCTTCAGATGCTCCGTGATCGAGACGACGCCCTCGGCACGCCAGTCATCAAACAGGGCCCTGAGCGCGCTATAGTCCTCGAGCCAAAGCGGGATGGGGGCGAGGTCGAACGAAACCTCGTCAGCGATCCTGCGATCCTCGGCATCGTTTGCATCGATCCGCATCAAGCACTCGTCGTCAACCCGTACCACCAGCGGCGAGACAAACCTGCGCGATTCGGCACAAGGCAACTCAACCATATGCAAGTTGAGGTAAATAGACGCTGACCGGCCTGAGTCAATTGGATTGTTCTTTCCGCCGGCATGCATACAACCGGCCGGCGCGGACGGCGGCCGGGATCCTCGTTCGGTGCCCGGCTGGAGAGGCATCGGCACTGCAACCCTGGATCTCCGCGCCCCGGCAGAAACGAAAACGCCGGGGCGAGGCCCCGGCGCATCAAACCCTTTGTGCTGAACCTGCTCAGCCGAAGACGACCAGCAGATCCTTGGCGTCGATCTGGCTGCCGGCATGCACCAGCACCTCGGCGATGGTGCCGTCGCGATCGGCGTGGATCGCCGTTTCCATCTTCATCGCCTCGATCGAGAGCAGCACGTCGCCGGCCTTGACCGGCTGGCCGGCACGGGCGGCGAGGGTCGAGACGACGCCCGGCATCGGCGCGGCGACATGGTTCGGATTGCCGTCCTCGGCCTTGCGCTTCGCGACGACCGAGCCGGCATTGGCACGATCGGGAACCTTGACGACGCGCGGCTGGCCGTTGAGCTCGAAGAAGACGCGGATCAGGCCTTCCTCGTCGGCGTCGCCGATCGCCTGCATCCGGATCACCATGGTCTTGCCCTTCTCGAGCTCGACCAGGATCTCCTCGCCGACCGGCAGGCCGTAGAAATAGACCGGCGTCGGCAGGGCGCTCGTCGGGCCGTAATTATCCTCGGCCTTGGCGAAGTCGGTGTAGACCTTCGGATACATGAGGTAGGAGGCAAGGGCGAAATCGTCGATCTCGCTCTTGCCGGTCTTCTCCCGCGCGGCCTTCCGCTCGGCCTCGAGATCGGCAGGCTTGATCAGCGCGCCGGGACGCGCGGTCGAGGGTGTCTCGCCCTTCAGGATCTTCTTCTGGATTGCAGCCGGCCAGCCGCCCGGCGGCTGGCCGAGATCGCCGCGCATCATCTGCACGACCGAATCCGGAAACGCGATGTCGCGCGCGGGATCCTCGACCTCGGCGACGGTCAGGTTCTGGCTGACCATCATCAGCGCCATGTCGCCGACGACCTTCGAGGACGGCGTCACCTTGACGATGTCGCCGAACATCCGGTTCACGTCGGCATAGGTCTGCGCGACCTCGTGCCAGCGCGTATCGAGACCGAGCGAGCGGGCCTGCTCCTTGAGATTGGTGAACTGGCCGCCCGGCATCTCGTGCAGATAAACCTCGGAGGCGCCGGCCTTCAGGTCGCTTTCGAAGGCGACATACTGCGCACGCACCGCCTCCCAGTAGAACGAGATCTTGCGGATCGCCTGCGGATCGAGCTGCGTGTCGCGCTCGGTGCCCTTCAGCGCCTCGACGATCGAACCGAGGCAAGGCTGCGAGGTCAGGCCCGAGAGTGCATCCATCGCCGCATCGACGGCATCGACGCCGGCCTCGACCGCGGCGAGCACGGTGGCGGCCGAGATGCCGGAGGTATCATGCGTATGCAGGTGGATCGGCAGGTCGGTCTCCGAGCGCAGCGTCGCGATCAGAGCCTTGGCCGAGGCCGGCTTCAACAGGCCCGCCATGTCCTTGAGACCGATGACATGCGCTCCGGCCTTTTCCAGCTCGCGCACGAGGCCGACATAGTATTTGAGGTCGTATTTGGCACGGTCGGGGTCGAGGACGTCGCCGGTGTAGCAGATCGCCGCCTCGAGGACCTTGCCCTCGGCGAGCACCGCGTCCATCGCGACGCGCATGTTGTCGGTCCAGTTGAGGCAGTCGAACACGCGGAAGACATCGATGCCGCCGGCGGCTGCCTGCTTGACGAAATACTGCACGACATTGTCGGCATAGTTCGTGTAGCCGACGCCGTTCGCGCCGCGCAGCAGCATCTGGAGGAGGATGTTCGGCGCCCGCTCGCGGATCATGGCGAGCCGCTCCCAGGGATCCTCGGTCAGGAAGCGCATCGAGACGTCGAAGGTCGCGCCGCCCCAGCATTCGAGGCTGAAGAGGCCCGGCAGGGCGCGGGCATAGCTGTCGGCGATGCCGACGATGTCATGCGTGCGCATGCGCGTCGCCAGCAGGGACTGGTGCGCATCGCGCATGGTCGTGTCGGTGACGAGGGGCCGCGTCTCCGCCCGCATCCATTTCGCCAGCGCCTCGGGGCCATGCGCCTCGAGATATTGCTTGGTGCCGGGCGCCGGCTCGGCCGCGAAATGCGGGATCACCTTGGCGAGCGCGTCGGCCTTCGGCTTGGCGCGGCCGCGGGTTTCCGGATGGCCGTTCACCGTGACGTCGGCGATGTAGGTCAGCAGCTTGGTGGCGCGGTCGCGCCGCCGTACGGCGCTGAACAGCTCCGGCGTCGTGTCGATGAACCGCGTCGTGTAGCTGTTGTCGCGGAATTTTGGGTGGTTGATGATGTTGGCGACGAAGGTCAGGTTGGTCGCCACGCCGCGGATGCGGAATTCGCGCAGCGCGCGGTCCATGCGGGCGATCGCCTCCTCGGGCGTCGGCGCCCAGGCGGTGATCTTCTCCAGCAGCGGATCGTAGAAGCGGGTGATCACCGCGCCGGAATAGGCGGTGCCGCCGTCGAGACGGATGCCGAAGCCCGAGGCCTCGCGATAAGCGGTGATGCGGCCGTAATCCGGGATGAAGTTCTGCTCCGGATCCTCGGTCGTGATGCGGCACTGCAGGGCATTGCCGTTGAGGCGGATGTCGGCCTGGACAGGGACGCCGGACTGCGGCGTGCCGATCGCCTCGCCCTCGGCGATGTGGATCTGCGCCTTGACGATGTCGATGCCGGTCACCTGCTCGGTGACGGTATGCTCGACCTGGATGCGCGGATTGACCTCGATGAAATAGAACTTGCCCGTATCGGCATCCATCAGGAACTCGACCGTGCCGGCGCCGTAGTAGTTGGCGGCGTGGCCGATCTTGATGCCGTAATCGGTGATTTCCTTGCGCTCGCCCTCCGAAAGATACGGCGCCGGAGCGCGCTCGACCACCTTCTGGTGTCGGCGCTGCACCGAGCAGTCGCGCTCGAAGAGGTGGACGATATTGCCGTGCGTGTCGCCGAGGATCTGCACCTCGACATGGCGCGCGCGCTCGACGAGCTTCTCGAGATAGATCTCGTCCTTGCCGAAGGCGGCCTTCGCCTCGCGCCGGGCGGTGACCGCATCCTTCAGCAGGGTGTCCTCGTCGCGGATGACGCGCATGCCGCGGCCGCCGCCGCCCCAGGACGCCTTCAGCATCAGCGGATAGCCGATGCGCTTCGCCTCGGCCTTGATGAATTCGGCATCGTCCGGCAGCGGGTCGGTCGCCGGCATGACCGGAACCCCGGCCGCGATGGCAAGGTTGCGCGCGGCGACCTTGTTGCCGAGCATGCGCATCGTATCGGGCGATGGGCCGATGAAGGTGATGCCGGCTTCGGCGCAGGCCTCGGCGAATTCTGGGCTCTCGGAGAGGAGGCCGTAGCCGGGATGGATCGCATCGGCCCGGCATTCGCGGGCGATGCGGATGATGTCGGCGATGTTGAGATAGGCCTCGATCGGGCCGAGGCCCTTGCCGACCTGATAGGCTTCGTCGGCCTTGAAGCGATGCAGGGCGAGCTTGTCTTCCTCGGCAAAGATCGCCACCGTCCTGAGGCCGAGCTCGTTGGCCGCACGGAACACCCGGATCGCGATTTCCGACCGGTTCGCAACGAGAATCTTCTTGATGGCCACCAGAACCCCCGATCTCAGTCCACGCGGCGCGGCGGACGTCTGCCCTATTATTAGACGGTTTGTGCGAGTGCGAAAAGATCAGTCAGTTGCGCTGCGACGCGATATCGGGTCGCGCCGGCCAGAGGCTCAGTCCACCGGCAGTTCGGCGAGGCGGACGAGCAGGAACGGCGTCGCCAGCACCATGGCGCGTTCCTTTTCGGTCATGAAGGCGACCGCCTCCGTAGCGGTGTCGGCCTCGGCGATCTTGGCGGCGGCGAGCGCCTCGGTGCTGTCGACGACGCCGCGCGGCCGTTCCGGCACACGGTCGACCAGGGCGAGATGCAGCGCGCGCCAGCGCGGGTCGGCGACGAGATCTTCCATGCTCGGCCGCGAGCCGACGGCCGCCTCATAGACAGGGCGCAGCGCGGCGGCGGCCGTGGCGATCGGCGGGGGAACCGCTTCCTCCGGCGTCCGCAGGAGGCCGAGCTTCTTGACGACGCGGCCGACGCGGTTGGAGCCGGTGAATCGCGACAGCGGCACGGCCAGGATGAGGCCGATGATCGCCGGCGACATCCAGGCGACCAGCACCAGCGAATCGAGCCAGGCGGCCGCGAGCAGGGCGACGCCGATCAGCACATGCCAGCGATGGCGGACGATCAGCGACCGGAGCGGCACGCCGCCGTCGTCGCGGCGCTGCGGCTTCCAGCCGGAATCGCGGCCGGAGAGGATCGAGACGATCGCGCCGGTATGCACCAGCATCATGATCGGCGCGATCAGCGCCGAGACGACGATCTCGAACAGGAAGCTGACGATCGTGCGGAAGCCGCCGACCGAGCGGCGCGCGTCGCGATCGCGCAGGAAAGCGACGAGGCCCATGAATTTCGGCGCGAACAGGATCGCGAGCGTCAGCGCGAACAGTCGCAGCGCGCGCTCGGCGTCGATCACCGGCCAGGTCGGGAAGAGCTGGAAATCCTCGGTGAAGTATTCCGGCCTGATGAAATGCGCCTGCAGCGACAGGGCAAGGCCGGCGAGGATCAGAAGCAGCCACAGCGGCGAGGCGACATAGGAGCCGATGCCGGTCAGGAGATGGATGCGGCTCACCCAGTGCAGCCCGCGACCCGGCAGAACGAAGATGTGCTGCAGGTTGCCCTGGCACCAGCGCCGGTCGCGCACGGCGAGATCGACGATCGAGGGCGGGCTTTCCTCGTAGGAACCCGCGAGGTCGTCGGCGATGCGGACGGTCCAGCCGGCCCGGCGCAGCAGGGCCGCCTCGACGAAATCGTGGCTGAGGATATGGCCGCCGAAGGGCGGCTTGCCGGGGAGGTCCGGCAGCCCGGCCGATTCGAGGAACGCCCGCGTCCGGATGATGGCGTTGTGGCCCCAGTAATTGCCTTCGGAGCCGGTCCAGAAGGCGAGGCCGGCGCCGACGATCGGGCCATAGACGCGGCCGGCGAATTGCTGCAGCCGCGCAAGGATGGTGGTGCCGTTGACGAGGGCCGGAATGGTCTGGATCAGGCCGGCGTCGGGATCCTCCTCCATCCGCCTCGCGAGCTCGATGATCGTCTCCGGCGCCATCAGGCTGTCGGCGTCGAGTACCAGCATGTGTTCGTAGGCACCGGCCCAGCGCATGCAGAAGTCAGCGACATTGCCGGCCTTGCGCGCGGTGTTGCGGCGGCGGCGGCGGTAGAACACCCGCGCCTTGCCGGCGAGGCGCTCGCGGATCGCCACCACGGCCGCCTCCTCGGCAAGGGCGACGTCTGGGTCGGTCGTGTCGGCAAGGACGAACCAGTCGAAGGCCGGTCCCTGGCCGAGCGCGTCGAGGCCGGTCGCCATCGCCTCGATGCCGGCGAAAACCCGGGCGGGGTCCTCGTTATAGGTCGGCATCAGGATGGCCGTGCGGGAGGCGAGCGGGCCGGGCGGCGTGCGCTTCGGGCGGCCGATGCGGCCGATCACCAGGCCGTAGCCGGCGATCGCGCTCATGAAGGCCATCGCGATCCAGCCGAAATTCAGCGCGAACAGGATGAGGACCGCGATCTCGATCGGCGTCAGGCCGCCGACCTCGAGCACCTGCTCCATCTCGTAGACGGCGATGGCAGCGAGGGCGAAGGCACCGCCGAGAACCGAAATGCGGCGGACGAAAGACGAGCGCGAATGAGCGGGATCGACGAAACGGCGCCGGTTGCGGCGGCGAAAGCGCCACAGCGACTGGGTCGGCATGTCGGAGGCTTGCTCGGGCGGCATGCCGCGCTCGGCGGCTGCCGCCCTGTCCTCGGTGGGCGAGAGGCCGATTCCCGGCGGGGCGGGCGACGCGTCGTCCGCATCCGCCACGCGTTCCGCCAGGACTGCCGTCACGCCTGTGCCGTCCATCGATAGACCCAGGTCTCCGAAGCGCGGCCGTCGGGGAACGTCAGCACGGTCCTGAGCTCGATCAGATTGGCATCCTCGGGGTCGAGTTCGAAATTCACGCGCCAGCCTTGCCCATCGCCGATCTTCGGGTTCGGTATCACAACGATATTGCTGATCTTGCCCGCCGAGGTGGTCACCGTCGCCTTGGGCTCACCCGCCGGCTTGCCGTCGAGGATCTGCTGCGGGGCGAAGTCGATCACGAAACGGCGGATCGGGCTGTTTCCGTCCAATGTCGCGCGGCCGACCATGGTTCCCTCGACGACCATGCCGCCGGCGACGAAAGCCGGATCGCCGCCCCAGGAGAGGCGATAGGCGAACGAATATTCGGTTCCCGCGGGGATCGGATCCTTCGGCTGCCAATAAGCGACGATGTTGTCGTGAATCTCGGAATTGGTCGGAATCTCGACCAGCGTGACGGCGCCGGTGCCCCAGTCGCCGACGGGCTCGACCCAGAGGCTCGGCCGCCGCTCGTAGAAGGCCTCGAGGTCCTGATAGGTGACATAGTTGCGGTCGCGCTGGATGAGGCCGAAGCCGCGCGGGCCGGCATCGACGAAGGCGCTGATCTGCAAGGTCGAGGGATTGGAGAGCGGGCGCCACAGCCGCTCGCCACGGCCGTTGACGACGAGCAGGCCGTCCGAATCATGCACTTCGGGGCGGAAATCATCGACGGCGAGGCGGTCGTTGGGACCGAAGAAATACATGCTCGTGCCGGGCGCGAGGCCGACCTTGGCCATGTCGACGCGCGGGAACAGGTCCGCCTCGACATCCATCACCGTGGTGACGCCGGGACGGATGGTAAAGCGATAGGCGCCGGTCACGCTCGGGCTGTCGAGCAGCGCATACAGGACGATGGTGTCGCCGTCCTTGACCGGGGTCTCGATCCAGAAGGCGCGGAAGATCGGGAATTCCTCGCCCTCGGGCTCGGCCGTCTTCACGGCGAGGCCGCGGGCCGAGATGCCGTAGGCCTGGCCCTTGCCGAGCGAGCGGAAATAGCTGGCGCCCTGGAAGACGACGACCTCGTCGAAATAATCCGGCCGGTTCAGCGGGCCGTGCAGGCGGATGCCGGCGAAGCCGATATCGGCATTCGGGATTCCCTTCGGCACCAGCGGCCCGAAATCGAACAGGTCGGTCGAATAGGGCAGGTGCTTGGCGACACCGTCCTTGACGATGGCGACCTCGATCGGCTCCTTGAAATAGAAGCCGGGATGGAAGAGCTGCACCGTGAAGGGAAGGCCGTCGCCCTGCCAGATCGACGCCGACGTCTTGAAGCGGATGTCGCGATACTGGTCATAGGTGAGGTTCTGGAGAACCTCGGGCAGCCGCGAGGCCGGCGCCGCGAACGGCACGCGCGACAGGCGCCGTGCGATCTCGGAAACGGTCGAGCGGGTGAAGGGACCGTCGGTCGCGAGCGAGGCCGCGACATTGGTGGTCTGCGCCAGGGCTACGCCCGGCAGAACCTGGCCGATGGTCGCCGCAGCGGCGGTGGCGGCGGCCGAGGCGAGGAGGCGCCGCCGCGTAAGCTGATACGAAGGTGTCATCATCTTCTTCTGTCTGATCCCGACGAATGGGCGCAGTAAGGGGGCGGTGTGGTCGAACAAAGACGAAATCCCCACCATGGCTAAAGCCGTAGCCGATTTGGCGAAACTCGTCGATGGCCGGCGCGACCACCAACCCCGGAGAGAATGGCAGCCTGACGGCGCGGAACGATCCTAGCTGCATTGCAGCGAGTGCGAAATGCTCGATGCGCCCCGGCCTCCGCGCCGTCGCGACGAATAGCCGCCCTGGTGCCCCGAGACCGCTTGACCGCAGCCGCCCGCCTGACCACCCTCGCGCGAAACCACTTTGGGGAAGCGCTCATGATCACGGTGTTCGGATCCATCAATATCGACCTCGTCTGCCGGACGGCGCATCTGCCGCGGCCGGGCGAGACCGTGCCGGGCTCGGACTACCAGCTCATTCCCGGCGGCAAGGGCGCCAACCAGGCGCTGGCGGCGCGGCGGGCCGGGGCGAAGGTCCGGATGATCGGCGCTGTCGGCGCCGACGACATGGCCGCCATCGCGCTTGGCGAACTCGAAAAGGACGGGGTCGATCTCCAGGCGCTCGTCCGCCGCGGACCGACCACCGGCATGGCGGTGATCACGGTCGACGAGGCGGCCGAGAACACGATCGTGCTGTCGCCGGGTGCCAATGCCCGGCTCGAGGCCGCCGATCTCGCCGCGAGCCTGCCCGGTGCCGGCGACACGCTGCTGCTGCAGATGGAGGTGCCGTTCGCGGAGAGCCTCGCCGCGGCGAGGATGGCGCGCGCGGCCGGGGCGCGGGTGCTGCTCTCGATCGCGCCGTTCCTACCGATCGAGCGCGCGGCGCTCGCCGAAGTCGACGTCATCCTCGTCAACGAGACGGAAGCGGCGGACCTCGCGCGCCATCTCGGCCTTGCGGCAGGCGGCAGCGGCGCCGAGACCGTCGGCATCCTCGCCGCGGCGCTCGGCCGGACCGTGATCGCGACGCTCGGCAGCGAGGGTGCGGTCGCGGCCACGGGCACGGAGGAAATTCTCGTGCCGGCGCTTCCGGTCGTGCCGGTCGATACCACCGGTGCCGGCGACACCTTCGCCGGCGTGCTGGCCGCTCTGCTCGACCAGGGCGAGAGCCTCGAGACCGCGCTGCAATTCGCCGCCGCGGCCGGTTCGCTGTCCTGCACCAAGGAGGGCGCACAGCCGAGCTTCCCGCATCGCGCCGAGATCGAGGTGGCGCTCGGGGGCGCGCCTTCGCTTCCCTGAGCGACAGCGCATGGCTTGAGCGGGGCTGCGGCTTTTCCGTGACAACTTGCCGCCATTTCCGCTATGACTATCCGCAATTCGATCACCAGTGAATGAAATCTGCATCCATGCAGCGGTGATCGGGTTGCAAACGCGGACCGTGGCGCCGATCTGCTGCGGAGGAACGCGGTTCACCGCCAGCCATTCGAGACCCACGATGAGCGCCACCATCGCAGCCCCGCCCCGCACGCTTCGCCTCAACGCCGCCGACAATGTCCGTGTCGCGATCGACACGATCATGCCGGGGGCCGTCATCGAGGGCGTCGTCGCGACGCAGCGCATTCCCAAGGGCCACAAGATGGCCACCACCGGGATCGCCGAGGGCGCGCCGGTGCTGAAATTCGGCCAGATCATCGGCTTCGCGAAGAAGACGATCGCGCCGGGCGAGCACATCCACGAACACAATTGCGGCATGCATGACTTCGACCGCGACTATCAGTTCGCGCAAGGGGCGCATGACGACGGCCTGCTGCCGATTGAAGAGCGGCGGACGTTCGAGGGCTATCACCGGGCGAACGGCAAGGTGGGAACGCGCAATTATATCGGCGTGCTCACCAGCGTGAACTGTTCGGCGACGGTCGCGCGCCATATCGCCGAGGCGTTCAATCGCTCCGACTTGCTCGAGCACTATCCCCATATCGACGGCGTCGTGCCCTTCGTGCATGGCACCGGCTGCGGCATGGGCGGGTCCGGCGAGGGCTACGAGACGCTCGAGCGCACGCAATGGGGCTATGCCAGCCATCCGAACCTCGCCGGCATCCTCGTCGTCGGCCTCGGCTGCGAAGTGTTCCAGATCCCGCGCCTGATGAAGGCCTACAACCTCGTCGAGCACGAGGGTTTCCGCACGATGACGATCCAGGACATCGGCGGAACGCGGAAGACGATCGAATATGGCGTCGACATGATCCGCGAGATGCTGCCGGCCGCCAATCGGCAGCAGCGCACCACGACGCCGGTCTCCGAGATCACCGTCGGTCTGCAGTGCGGTGGCTCTGACGGCTATTCCGGCATCACCGCCAATCCGGCGCTCGGCTATGCCTCGGACATGCTGGTGAAGCATGGTGGCACCACCATCCTTTCGGAGACGCCGGAGATCTATGGCGCCGAGCATCTCCTGACCCGCCGCGCCGCCGATCGCGCGGTCGGCGAGAAGCTGGTCGACCTGATCCACTGGTGGGAAGATTATACCGAGCGCAACCAGGGCGAGATGAACAACAATCCCTCGCCGGGCAACAAGGCGGGCGGGCTCACCACCATCCTCGAGAAGTCGCTCGGCGCAGCCGCCAAGGGCGGCACCGCGACGCTGCGCGGCGTCTACAAATATGCCGAGCCGATCGACACGCACGGCTTCGTCTATATGGACAGCCCCGGCTATGATCCGGCCGCTGTGACCGGGCAGATCGCTTCCGGCGCCAACATGATCGTGTTCACAACCGGCCGCGGTTCGGCCGCCGGCTACAAGCCGACCCCTTCGATCAAGCTCGCCACCAATTCCGATCTCTATGCCCGCATGACCGAGGACATGGACATCAATTGCGGCGACATCCTCGACGGCGTATCGATCGAGAAGAAGGGCGAGGAGATCTTCGAGGAGATCATCGCCGTCGCGTCGGGCAAGCGCTCGAAGTCGGAAGAGCTCGGCTATGGCGACGCCGAATTCGTGCCGTGGCAGATCGGCGCGGTGATGTGACTTCAAAAGGCCCGGCTTCGACCGGGCCTTTTCATTTCAAGGTTCATCTCACCCCGTCGCGACGTCGTAGATCAGCTTCAGGTTGAGGATGATGATGATCGCCGCGGTAACGGCCGCGATCACGGTGAGCCAGCGCGGCGCGCGGAAATTGCCCATCTTGCTGCGCTCGGCGGTGAACATCACCAGCGGCACCACCGCGAAGGGAAGCTGCAGGCTGAGGATCACCTGGCTGAAGATCAGCAGCTTGCCGGTGCCTGCGGCGCCATAGAAGATCGTGACGGCGGCGGCAGGGACGATCGCTATGGCTCTCGTGATGAGGCGTCTCAGCCAGGGCTGCAGGCGGATATTGATGAAGCCTTCCATCACGATCTGTCCGGCCATCGTCGCCGTGATCGTCGAGTTCAAGCCGCAGCAGAGCAGGGCTATTCCGAACAGCGTCGGCGCCAGCGCCGAGCCGAGCAGCGGATGCAGCAGCGCATAGGCCTTGTCGAGTTCGACGACCTCGGTCTGGCCGTGGGCGTGGAAGGCCGAGGCGGCAAGGATCAGGATCGAGGCATTGATCGTGAGCGCGAACATCAGCGCGAGGGTCGAATCGAGCGTCGCGAACCGGATCGCCTCCCGCTTGCCCTGGTCGTCGGTGCGGTAGGCGCGGGTCTGCACGATGCCAGAATGCAGATAGAGATTATGCGGCATCACCGTGGCGCCGATGATGCCGAGCGCGATGTAGAGCATCGCCGGATTGGACACGAGATCGGTCGAGGGGGCGAAGCCGCGGATGACGCCACCCCAATCCGGGCGCGCCATGAGGATCTGCACCAGGAAGCAGGCCGCGATGACGCCGATCAGCGTGATCACCATCGCTTCGACCCAGCGGAAGCCCTTCGTCTGCAGATAGAGAACGAGGAACACGTCGAGGGCGGTGATGATGACGCCGATCTCGAGGGGAATGCCGAACAAGAGGTTGAGGCCGATCGCCGTGCCGATCACCTCGGCAAGGTCGGTGGCGCAGATGGCGATCTCGGCCAGAATCCAGAGCACGAACGCAACCGGCGCCGGATAGGCGTCGCGGCAGGCCTGGGCGAGGTCGCGGCCACTGGCGACCGCCAGCCGCGCTGCCAGCGCCTGCAGGATGATCGCCATGATGTTGGAGAGCAGGATGACGAACAGCAGCGAATAGCCGAACCCTGAGCCGCCGGCGAGCGACGTCGCCCAATTGCCGGGGTCCATGTAGCCGACGGCGACGAGATAGCCCGGCCCGAGAAAGGCGGCCGCCTTGCGCCAATTGGTCTTCGAGGCTGCAACGGCGATCGAGCCATGCACCTCGGACATCGAAGGCAGGCCGCGCTCGCGGCGCCAACCCGTGGCTTCGCCCTGGCTTTCGGTGTCGTCCAACTGGCGCATGTCGGCGCGCTCACTTCCTGATAATGCGAATTAGTCGCATTTAGGAATGGGCGAGCGGGATTGTCAATGCGGGCCGACGTCTGTTCGCCTCGGGGGCGCCAGGCGAAACATTGCGGCTCGACGAGCGCGGAAGCCGGAAAGGCGCGCGATCGCGACCGGTTCACGGGCGGCGGGAAGGCCAGGGCATGGACGGCGCAACGGCCGGGCCCGGGGTCTCGTCGATCACGTCTGCGAGACAGGCGCGGAAAGTATGGCGGCCTGAGCATTAAGCACTAAGCTGAGGGAACACCCTTGCCGAACGGAGCAACTCAGATGGAAACCCGCCGCCTTGGCACATCGGATCTCGACGTCTCCATCGTCGGGCTCGGCTGCAACAATTTCGGGGGCCGCATCGACGCCGCCGCCTCGCGCCGTGTGATCGACGCGGCGCTCGATCACGGCATCACCTTCTTCGACACCGCCGACATCTATGCCGACACGCAGTCGGAGACGGTGATGGGTGCGGCGCTCGAAGGCCGGCGCGACCGCGTGATCCTCGCGACCAAGTTCGGTTCGCCGATCAAGGGGTCGACGGAGACGCGCCTCGGCCGCCGCAATTATGTGCTGAAGGCCGCCGAGGATTCGCTCCGCCGCCTCCGGACCGACCGGATCGATCTCTACCAGATGCATCGGCCCGACGCGGAAACGCCGATCGAGGAAACGCTCGGCGCGCTCGAGGAGCTGGTCGAGACCGGCAAGATCCGCTGGTATGGCTGCTCCAACTTCACGGCCGAAGGGCTGCGCGCCGCGCAGGCGGCGGCGAAGGGCGAGGGCTGGCAGGGCTTCGTCTCGAGCCAGGACGAACTGAGCCTCGTCGAGCGCACGATCAAGACGAGCCTGCTGCCGACGATCGAGGCCGAGGGCTTGTCGCTGATCCCTTATTTCCCGCTGGCGAGCGGTCTCCTGACCGGCAAGTACCGTCATGGCGACAAGCCGGCCGACAGCCGCCTCGCCGCCTGGCCCGCCCTCGGCGACCGTTATCTCACCGAACGCAATCTCGCTTTGGTCGAGCGTCTCGAGGCGTTTGCGGCTGGCAAGAAGCACAGCCTCACCGACCTCGCCTTCGCCTGGCTGCTGTCGCATCGCGCGGTCGCCTCGGTCATCGCCGGGGCGACGCGGCCGGAGCAGATCGCCGCCAATGCCGCCGCTGCCGGCTGGGTGCTGACGGAAGCGGAGCGCGCCGAGGTCGATGCGCTGCTGGGCGAGGCCGGTTGAGGCGAGGCGGGCGCCCTCGTCAGGTTCTGGCTTCGGGCGCCGCAGGGCAGGTCGCCTTGCGGCTGCGGTCCCAGCCGCGCGAGATCCAGTCCGCCGCCGGCTTCGGCGTGGCGCCGCCCTCGTCGAGGAAGAAGGTGAAACAGTTGTCGCCGTCGCGCTCGACGAAGAAGCAGCCGCCCTCTGCGCCTTCATAGAAGGTGCAGAACCGGTTGGATGCCGCCGACCATTCGCCGCGATCGGCGCCGGCGAGGCCGTGATAGCGGATGGTCCCGTCCTCGGCGTAGGTCTCGCTGAAGAACTCGCCGTCGCGATAGATGCCGTCGAGCGACATGCCCTTGAAGGTTGCGGCGATCGCGTCCGTGCCGAGGCGCTCGCCGGCGAAGACGCTTCCGGCGGCGACCAGAAGCAGGAGGGCGGCGGCAATCCGCCGACGGGCCGTCGATGATGATTTCGCCACGCTGGCCCTCCGCCGGACTGTTGACTTCCGTACCGTTTTGGCGTCAGAACCTCGGCACTCGTAACCGGGCTCGCCGATGACCGCGCATCTTCATGCCAGTCAGATCCTAGTCCGCCCCGTGGCCGCCGTCACCGGGCCGCTTTCGGCTGCCCTGATGCCGGCCGCTTTCGCCGGCACGAAAACGACCACCACTCCGAAAACCGCGACGACCGGCTGATCGTCCCTCCCGCGCCCCATGGTCTCTCCCCGGGGTTCGAGGGGGAGACAAGCCGGCTGGTTGCCGCCGCGAGCGGCCCGCCGGCGCGGGAGAGCGATGAAACGAAGGAATGAGCTGATCATGGGTTACAAGGTCGCAATCGTCGGCGCCACGGGCAATGTGGGCCGGGAAATGCTGAACATCCTCGACGAACGCGGCTTCCCGGCCGACGAGGTGGTGGCGCTCGCCTCGCGTCGCAGCCAGGGTACGGAAGTCTCGTTCGGCGATCGCCGCCTGAAGGTCCGGCCGCTCGACCAGTATGATTTTTCCGACACCGATATCTGCCTGATGTCGGCGGGTGGCACGATCTCGAAGGAATGGTCGCCGCGCATCGGCGCGGCCGGCTGCGTCGTGATCGACAATTCCTCCGCCTGGCGCTACGACGCCGAGGTGCCGCTGATCGTTCCGGAAGTGAACGCCGACGCCATTGTCGGCTTCCGCAAGAAGAACATCATCGCCAATCCCAACTGCTCGACCGCCCAGCTCGTCGTGGCGCTGAAGCCGCTGCACGACGTCGCGACGATCAAGCGCGTCGTCGTCTCGACCTATCAGTCGGTGTCCGGCGCCGGCAAGGAAGCGATGGACGAGCTGTTCACGCAGACCCGCGCCGTCTTCGTCAACGATCCGATCGTCTCGGAGAAGTTCACCAAGCGCATCGCCTTCAACGTCATTCCGCATATCGATGTCTTCATGGAGGACGGCTACACCAAGGAAGAGTGGAAGGTGATGGCCGAGACCAAGAAGATCCTCGACCCGAAGATCAAGCTCACCTGCACCGCAGTGCGCGTTCCCGTGTTCATCTCGCATTCGGAATCGGTCAACATCGAATTCGAGAAGCCGATCACCGCCGAGGAAGCGCGCGACATCCTGCGCGAGGCGCCGGGCTGCCTCGTCATCGATAACCCGGAAGAAAACCAGTACATCACGCCCTATGAGGCGACCGGCGAGGACGCGACCTTCATCTCGCGCATCCGCGAAGACGCCACGGTCGAGAACGGCCTCAATCTCTGGGTCGTCTCCGACAATCTCCGCAAGGGCGCGGCGCTCAACGCCGTCCAGATCGCCGAGGTGCTGGTCAATCGCAAGCTGATCCAGCCGCGCAAGAAGGCGGCTTAAGTCTCGGCAGGGCTCCTCTCACTGCGGAGGGGAGCCCTCTCGATCCTCTCCCGCCGGCGGGAGAGGGGCAGGCAGGCGGCGCCTCGGCGCTAGCCCTTGGCGATCCCGAACCGGCCTGTCGCCTGGTCCAGCACGTGGAGTTCGCCGGTCGAGATGTCGAACCAGGCGCCATGCAGTTCGATCTCGCCGATTTCCTCGAGGCTTCGGATCGACGGAAACGTGCGCAGGTTCTCGATCGCCTGGCGGACGGAGGCGAATTCGAGCGCGCGCTGCTTGTCTTCCGTTTCCGCCGGGTCGTCGCAGACGAGTGCTTCGGCCGGCGCGATCAGCGAAATCCACTTGCCGATGAACGCGCCCGGCCCGAGATCGGCGCTCGCCGGTGCGTCGCGTCCGGCCATATAGGCCTGCACGCCGCCGCAGCGGCCATGGCCCATCACCAGGATGTAGCGGACCTTGAGGCCCATGACGCCGAATTCGATCGCGGCCGACGTGCCGTGATATTCGCCGTCCGGGTCATAGGGCGGCACGAGATTGGCGACGTTGCGGATCACGAAGAGTTCGCCCGGTGCGGCATCGAAGATCGTTTCGGGCGCGGCGCGGCTGTCGCAGCAGCCGACGATCATCGTCCGAGGCCGCTGGCCTGCCTCGGCCAGGATGCGGTAGCGCGCGCTCTCCTGCGGCAGCCGCTGCTCGCGAAAGGCCGAGTAGCCGCGAAGGAGACGGGCGGGGAAATCCGGATACGCTGACATCGGGACTGTGCTCGCTTGCTGAACCATCATCATGCAGTGCAGCAAAAGCGAGGCCAAATGCAAGGCACAACGCCGGACCGGTCCGCCGATTGCGTCATTCCTGCCACCCTGGCGCGCCGCAGCATCCTGCACCCCCGTTCTCACTTGCAGCGGTGGCGGGAGGCCGTGCTATTCAGGGGCAACGATCAGACGGGGGTTGGTCATGCGTTTCTTGCGGCTTTTCGCGCTGTTGCTTTTGCCCGGTGCCGCCGGTCCGAGCCTTGCGGCCGATCTCACGCTGGAGCCGGCCCCGCTGGCGGCCCCGGTCGCCGCTTCGAATGACTGGCGCTTCCAGGCGACGATCTATGGCTGGTTCTCCGGCCTGCAGGGCGATGTCGGCGTTAAGGGTTTCGGTCCGGCGTCGATCGATGTCTCGCCCATCGATGCGATCAAGGATCTCGACGGCGCCGTGATGGGGTCGTTCGGCGCTACGCATGACCAGTTCATGTTCCTGACCGACTTCATGTGGACGAAGATCAGCCAGGACGGCAACATCCGCGATACCGGCCTCGGCTTCGACTACAGCCAGACCCAGATCACGATCCAGGGCCTCGCCGGCTATCAGCTGCCGCTCGGCATCACCAACCTTCAGCTCAGCGCCACCGCCGGCTTCCGCTATCAGCATCTCAGCGCCGATTTCAGCGTGGGTCCGAATGCGCTGCCGATCTCGGTCGGTGATTCCGGCACGGTGCAGTGGATCGACCCGACGGTCGGTCTCTACGCGCATTACGATTTCAACGACCGCTGGTTCGTGAACGCGCTCGGCGATGTCGGCGGCTTCGGCGTCGGCTCCAACTTCACGTGGCAGGCCTTTGGCGCCCTCGGCTACAACTGGTCGAAGACGATCTCGACCTCGATCGGCTATCGCGCGATCTACGAGGATTACCAGAGCGGCGGCTTCGTCTACGACACGACGCAGCAGGGCGTCTTCGCCGGCGTCGGCATCCACTTCTGACGTCAGTTCGCCCTTGGACCTCCGGGGAGGCGTAGGATGCGGATTGGAGATTTCATTGCACTCTGGTCCGCGTCTCCTTTCGGTGACACCGCTGCACTGCCCTGGACTGTTACGCTTGCCGCGACGCAGTTGATCGAGGCTGCTCTCGCCGATCTCGGTCCGGGTTATCGCCGCTGCGGCGATGTAGCTATCCACCAAACGGCGCGGGTCGAGGACGCCGGCGCGATCAAGGGGCCGGCGATCATAGGGCCTCGTTCGTTCGTATCCCGCGCTGCGCTTTTGCGGGGTGGCGTCTATCTAGATGCAGACTGCAGTGTCGGACCCTCAGCCGAACTCAAAACCGTCTTCATGTTCGCTCGGGCAAAAGTCGCGCATCTCAATTTCATTGGCGATTCTATCATCGGCGCCGAGGTGAATTTTGAGGCCGGCGCGGTCGTCGCGAACCACCGCAATGAACTGGACGACAAGAGGATCCGAATCCTCGTGGGCCTTGCCGTCGTCGATACCGGGGTTGAGAAATTCGGCGCGCTGGTCGGCGATGGCTGCACGATCGGTGCGAACGCTGTCATCGCGCCTGGCGCCGTACTCAAGCCCGGCACGCACGTGCCTAGGTTGGGGCTGGTCGACCAGCAGCCGTCGCGTGATGCCCGCCCTACCTGATCGAGGACCTTTTCTTAGCCCTCGCCGGGCGAAACGCTCGGCGGGTCGCTGGCCGGGAAGCTCTCTTCCAGCGCTTCGTCGAGGCGCTCGTCGAGTTCCGCCGCGGTCTCCGCCTCATGGTGGCGTGGAACGAGATGCGTCGCGATGTCGGCGCCTTCCTTCAGCGTCAGCGTCACCGGCGTCTTCTCGGCGATTTCGGCGAGGCGGGCGAGCTGGTCGGCCGTCAGTGTGGCGCTGAAGCCGAGGGTACGCTCGATGTGCGAGCGTTTGTCGATCTTCGTGTGGACCAGATCGGCATCGATGGTACCGAGGTCCCAGCCCTTGCGCTCGGCATACATGCGAAGCGTGATCACCGTGCAGGCGGCAAGGCCGGCGAGGACGAGATCATAGGGTCCCGGCCCGCTGTCGCGGCCGCCACGTGATACCGGCTCGTCGCTGGCGAGCGCATGGCTGCCGGCCTCGATGCTGACCGCGTAAGCCGCGGCGCCGAGAACCGCCTTCACATGTGCCATCACTGCTCTCCTTGCTGTGCGGAAGGAGCATAGCCGAAGCGGCGCGGCGGGCCACCCCTACCAGTCGAGCTTGAGGCCGAGATTGCCCGACCAGCGCTGGCCGCTGCCGCCCGAGGTCGCCGCTGCATAGTCGGCTTCGCCATAGAGCGAGGAGCCGGCGGTCGTCTGCAACGTCGCGCCGAGGCCGAGTTCGCCCATCAGCGCCGTCTCCTCGCTGGTCAGGCGGGTGTCGCCGACGCTGACGGCATAGCTGCCCGCGAAGGCATAGGCGAGATTGGCGAGAAGATAGCCGTTGAGCCGCATCGTGTCGGCGGCGTCGCCGCCGAGGAAGGCTGCGTGCTCGATGCGGACACCGGCGCGGCCGGTCAAGCTGTCACCCGACACGCCGCTCACTGTCGTGCCGTCGCGGTCGGTGAAGCTGTCGCCGCTGATGCCGGCATAGACAAGTTGGCCCTGCGGCACGATCGCCCAGCCCTTGGCGAGTTCGATCCATTTGCCGACTTCCAGGCTGAGCGCGCCGCCGAAGGCGCCGCTGCCGGATGTGGCCGTACCGGCGTCACTCACATCGATGGATGTATCGTACCAGGTGATCTGGCCGACGGCATCGGCATAGACGCCGTCCGCAGCGCCGCCGCCGGAGCCGGTCCAGGTGAGATTGGCACCGATGCCCCAGGCGTTGCTGTCGATCGTGCCCGAGCCCGCCTCGCCATGGCTCGTTGCCGTGACGGTCGCAGAGGAGCGGCCGAAGCTCGCCATGAAGCCGGCGGCGAGCGTACCCGGCGCCGAAAGCTGTACCGGCAGGTCGGCCGTGATGCCGGCCTGGCCGAATTGCAGGCCCTGGTCATAGGGCGATCCCTGGTCCGGCGTCGCCGTCCCCCATTGTCCGGCCGCGCGGACCCAGGTGTCGGCCTCGGTCAGGCCGGCGGCGCCATAGCTCCAGATGCCGGTGCGCTGGCGATAGGTGCCGATGCTGGCGAGGGCATAGTTCACGAGCGTCGCGGGATAGGCGGAATAGGTCTGTGCCGCCAGCGAGAGATCGCTGCGCAGATACCAGTTGCCGTCCGTAGCTGCGGCGCCGACGCCGCCCTGGTAGAGGCGATAATCATAAGCGCCTGCAATCGTCCGTCCGGATGTGAACGCATTGGCCGGCGAGGCTCCGGCAATGTCGACTACCTCGATGCCGTTGCCGGTCGTCGCCGCGCCCTTGCCGCCGAGGTTGAGGATGGCGAGGCGGGTCGATCCCGAAACATCGCCGCCGACGACGAGCTTGTCGCTCGCTGAATTGCTGCCGCCAAGCGTCGCGCCGAGGACCAGCGTGCCGCCATTGCCGGTGTAGTCGCTGGCGACCGTCAGCGTCGTTCCGGCAGCCGCACCCGCCAGCGTGACCGTTCCACCATTTGCAAGTGCTGCCACCGTCTGGCTAAAGCCGCCAAGGTCGAGCGTCGCGCCATTCGCGACCGTCACCGCCGAGGCCGCGCTCAACACGCCGGTTCCGCCGGCCTGCAGCGTGCCGGCATCGATCGTCGTCGCGCCAGTATAGCTGTTCGCAGCGGTGAGGACCGTCGTGCCTGATCCGACCAGCGCGACGGCGGCCGAACCTGTGATCGCGGGGGTGAACGTATAGCCGGCGTCGCTGTGATCGAAGACGACGAGCGCGGTGCCGTCGCCGCCGGTGATCGTCGCGGCGGCGATCGTGCCAGCACCGGCGCCGGTGCCGATCTGCAGCGTGCCGCTGCTGCCGGTCGTCGCGCCGAGTGTCACGGTACCGCTGCCGCCGTCGACGGTGACGGCGCCGCCGGCATTGACCAGCAGAGCGCCGCTGCCGCTATTGCCGACCGCCAGGTTGCCGCCGACGGTCCAGATCGAACCGCTGCCGTCTACGGTCGCGGCGCCGGTTGAGCCTGCCGCGTCGGCGATGACGCCCGCGCCGCTTACGAGTGTTCCGGCGGCGGTGACCGCGAGCGAGCCGATGCCCGCACCGCCGATCGTGATCGCGCCGGCGGTCCAGTCGGAGCCGAGCCCCGTGACCGTGACCGTGCCGCTTCCGGTCGTCCCGGCGCCGAGCACGGCGTCGCCCGTCGTCGCCGTGCCGGAAGAGGCGACGGTGAGGCTGCCCGCGCCGGCATCGCCGATGGTGATCGGGCCGGTGATCGCGAGGTTCGAGCCGAGATTGGTTACCGTGACCGCGCCAGTGCCGGTCGCCGCGCTGCCGACGCTGGCGCTGGCGGCGCTGGCGGTGGCGCCATTCACCAGCGTCAGTGCGCCGCTTCCGGCGTCACCGATGGTGAGGCTGGCGCCGGCATCGAGCGCCGAGCCGTTGTCTGTGACGAGGACCGCGCCGGAGCTGCCTTCGTCGGCACCGATGACGGTCGCGCCGGCCGAGGCGGTTGCCCCGAGCGACAGATCGGCCGTCCCGGCGCCGGACCCGCCGACGGTCAGCGTGTCCGTGGCCGCGAGGGACGAGCCGATGCCGGAAAGCGTGAGCGTGCCGTCGCCGCTCGATCCGGCGCCGAGCGTCATGGAGCCGGTGGTGGCGGTGCCGGCGCCGACCACGGTCAGGCTGCCGCTGCCATCGGCGCCGATCGTGATCTCGCTGCTGTTCGTCCAGGTGGAGTCGGTGCCGTCGACGGTCACGGCGCCGGTGCTGCCGGCGTCGCTGCCGAGCGTCGCCGTGTCGGTTGCGAGGGCGCCGCCCGCCTCGATGGTGGCGGTGCCGCTGCCGGCTGCGCCGACCGTGAGCGTGCCGGCGAGGGTAGTCGAGCCGGAGCCGGTAGCGGTCAGCGCGCCGCTGCCATCGGTGTTCGCGCCGAGCGTCAGCGTCGCGGCGGAGACCGTGCCGCCGGCCTCGACCGTGAGGTCGCCGGTTCCGGAGGCGCCCAGCGTCAGTTCGCTCGTCGCCGCGAGGCTCGAGCCGGAGCCGGTGACTTTCGCTGTGCCCGATCCGCCAGCGTCGGCGGCGAGCGTCACGGTGTCGGCTGTGGTGTTGCCGCCGCTTTCGACCGTCAGTTCGCCGCTGCCCGAGGCGCCGAGCGTCAGGTCGCCCGCAACGGCCAGCGTCGAGCTGTCGCCCGAAACCTTGACCGTGCCCCCACCAGTCGCCTCGGTGCCGACGACAGCGCTCGCCGCCGTGACGGTGCCGGCGGCCTCGACGGTGAGCCCGGCGCTGCCGGCTTCGCCGAGCGTCAGCGCGCCACTGGTCGCCCATGTTGAGCCGAGGCCGGTGACGACCGCCGTGCCGGAGCCCGTGCTTTCCGCGCCGAGCACGGCGATGTCGTCGGTGAGGGAGGCGCCGCTCGAGACGCGCAGCGTCGCGGCGCCGGCGTTGCCGCCGATCAGCGCATTGCCGGCGGCCATGATCGAGCCGTCGCCGTCGACCGAAAGGCTCGCGGTCGAGCCGGCCTGGTTCGCGAGGATCGTCTCGGCACCGGCATCGGTGCTGGTCGTGACCGTCGCGCCGAGATCGACCGTGATCGAGCCGGTCGATCCGTCGGCATCACCGACGATGAGCCCGCCGGAATTGATCCAGGAGGAGCCGACACGGGTGATGGTGATCGCGCCGGTGCCGCTCTGGCCGATAACGGAGGGTGTTGCCGACGTGGTCGCGAGCGTTCCGCCGGAGGTGATGGTGAGCGTGCCGGACGTTCCGATGTCGCCACCCACCGTGAGGTCCGCCGCCGTGGCTCCGGCGAAGGTGACCTGCGCCTCGCCGCCATTGTCGATCCGCACCGAGGTGGTGGCATCCGGAACGGTTGCGGGCGACCAGTTTGCGGCCGTCGTCCAGTCGCCGGCGCCGGCGAGCGTCCAGATCGTCTCGGCCGCAGCCGGGGTCGCAAGGCCGGCAGCCGCCAGCGCAAAGCCCGCCGGCACCGCCGCGAGGGCCGCCTGCCGGAACTGCGCCTTGCCGTGCCGCCTCGTCTCCGCCACGCCCTGTCCTCGCGCCGTCCTTGCGCGAAGAAACCGCGCCGGGATTCACTCTGCGGCGCGGGCCGTTAAGGCGGGGTTAACCATGCGAGATCAGCGCCTGAGCGGTGCCCAGCGCGTTTCGGGCTGGATCGAATACCAGTCCGGCCGGGTCGGGTCGCGGTCATACATGTAGCCGCCGACCTCGCGATAATATTCGGCGTATCGTGCCAGCTTGTCGCGATCGAGCGTCACGCCGAGGCCGGGGCCGGCCGGCACCGCGATGGCGCCGTCCTCATAGGCCATCTTGCCGCCGACGATGACGTCGTCGACGAGATGGTGGTAATGCGCATCGGCCGCGAAGGCGAGATTGGGCAGGGCGGCGCCGAGATGCAGCATCGAGGCGAGCTGGATGCCGAGTTCGCCCGAGGAATGCACCGACGCGCCATACTGGAACGTCTCCAGCACCGTGCCGGCCTTGTAGGCCTGCCGGAGGCCGCCCCAGAAGGTGGTGTCGAGCAGCACGACATCGACGGCTTCGAGGCGGATATTGGCGGCGAGCTGCTCGAAATTGACCACGACCGTATTGGTCGCGGTCGGGATCTTCACGAACTGGCGCACGCGGCGCATGCCCTCGAGACCCCAGGTCGGATCCTCGAAATAGTCGTTATTCAGGTCCTCGATCGCCTTGCCGACCCGGATCGCCTGCTCGACCGACCAGGCGGCGTTCGGATCGAGGCGGATGCCGTGGCCCGGGAAGGCGGCGCCGAGGGCACGGAACACCTCGACATCATGGTCGGGATGAAAGACGCCGCCCTTCAGCTTGTGCGAGGTGAAGCCGTAGCGGGCCGCGAGATCGCGGGCATGCGCCACGATCTCGTCGGCCGTCGTCTCGCCGCCGGCGCCGGTCTTCTCGTCGGGCAGCCGATAGAAGAGGTAGCTCGCGAAAGGAACGCGCTCGCGCACGGCGCCGCCGAGCAGGTCGCAGGCGCGGATGCCGAGCTTCTTGCCGGCCGCGTCCATGCAGGCCATCTCGATCGCCGCATGCAGCTGCAGGCGGTTGTTGTAGAGCGAGGCGGTGGGATTCATGATCTTCCAGCGCAACTGCTCGAGCTGCAGCGGGTCATGGCCCTTCAAGTAGGGCAGCAGGCCGCGGACGGCGGCTTCCGCCGATTCGCCGCCGCCGCCGAGTTCACCGAGGCCGACGATGCCCTCGTCGGTCACCACCTCGATCACGGTGCGGATGAAGCGGCCCCAATGGGCGCCGCTCGCATGGCGCAGCGGCGCCTCGAGCGGCATCGCGACGGTGGTCGCGCGGATATCGACGATCTTCAAGCTCGTTCCTCCCGAAAGGAAGCCGGATTCGGAATGCCGGTGAGCCGGCTTATTGTTGCTATCGCCTGGAGGTCTCGGACGGCTTCGGCGCGCCGCCGAGCGGGATGGTGAGGCCGCCATCGGCGACATAGACGGCGCCGGTGACGAAGGAGGCGCGCTCCGATGCGAGAAAGGCGACGACTTCTGCGATTTCGCGCGAATCGGCGCGACGACCGAGCGGATGCATGCCGTCGATAGCGGCGTTGAGCGCCGCGGGATCGTCGGCCATCGCGATGGTGGCGCGCAGCATCGGCGTATCGACCGAGCCGGGCGCCACCGCATTGACGCGGATGCCCTCGGGGGCGTGATCGACCGCGGCGGCGCGGGTCAGGCCGATCAGCGCGTGTTTCGCGGCGGTATAGGCGACGACATTCGCCTGCGAGGCGAGGCCCTGGACGGAGGCCATGTTGACGATAGCGCCGCGCGTCTCGCGCAGCATCGGAATGGCGAGGGCGGACAGGCGGAAGATCGCCTTCAGATTGATGTCGAACACCTCGTCCCAGACGGCGTCGGTGGTGGTCTCGAGCGTGCCGTAGCGCTGGATGCCGGCATTGTTCGAGAGGATGTCGAGCTTGCCGAAGCGGCTCCTTACCCGGTTGATCGCCGCTTCCAGCGTGGCGCGATCGGCGATGTTGCCGGCGATCGCCTCGCCGCCAGTCCGGCCTGCGACGGCGGCTAGCGCCGCGGCGTCGCGATCGACGAGCACCAGCTTCGCGCCGCGCTCGGCAAGGAGTTCGGCGACGGCGGCGCCGATGCCCATGGCAGCGCCGGTCACCAGCGCCACCTTGCCGTCGAACTCGCCCTTGGTCGTCATGTCAGTGCTTACTCCCCGGATGTGTCTTCAGATGGCGATCGCGGCATCGGCGCGGCGCGACATGAGATCGAGCGGCACCAGGATGGCGCGGAGATGGATGCGCATCGCGTCCGCCGCTGCGGCTGCGTCATGCGCGGCGAGCGCGTCGCGGATGATGCGGTGTTCGGCGACGATGTGGTCGGCGCTGCGCGGCCAGTCGACCGAGAGATAGCGCAGCCGGTTGAGATGCAGCTTGATGTCCTCGATCTCCTCGGCCGCCGCGAGGCAGCCGGGAATGGCAAAGATGGCGCGGTGGAACGCCTCGTCGAGTTCGAACAGGCGGCGCATGTCGCCTCGCTCGCTGGCGCGGGTCTGGTCCTCGATGATGGCGTCAAGCGCCGCCAGATCGGCTGCCGACGCGACCTCGGCGGCACGGCCGACGACCTCGACCTCGACGGCTTCGCGGATCAACTGCGCCGCGCGCACCTTGCTCATGCGGATCGGCGCGACGCGGGTGCCGCTCTGCGGGAAAATGTCGACGAGGCCGAGATCAGCGAGGCGGAGCAACGCTTCCCGCACCGGAGTCCGTGACACGCCGAGCCGTTCGGCGATCGCGCCCTCGCGGATCGCTTCCTGCGGCTTCAGGACGTTCATCACGATCTCGCCGCGGAGCCATTCATAGACGCCCTGCGCCGTCGATCGCGTCTTCATCGGCGCGGGCTCACCCAGAAACACCACCTGCCGGTCCTCCCCGAACGGCGCCGAGCCGCCGTCTCTCGCATAGCCGCAAGGCTGCATCGGCCGCAACCATAACCCGGCTGGACGAAGACGGTCCACTAATATATTAATCGACATAACGGGGCTTTCGGCTGTCTATGCGGGCATATGAGAAAACAGTTTGCATAGATGCGAAGGATCGCTAGTCTGTGCAAAGCCGGCCCGAGAGCCGGGCTGGAGGGGATACGGGAATGACGGTGACGCTGCGCGGGCTCGCCTGGGATCACAGGCGCTGCTGGGGACCGCTCGATGCGAGCGTCGCCCCCTATGCCGCGGCGCATCCGGGCCTTTCCATCGTCTGGGACCGCCGCAGCCTTTATGAGTTCGGCGAAGGCCGGCTGGAGGATGTGCTGCGCGACTATGATCTCGTCGTCTTCGACCATCCCTTCGTCGGCGATATCGCCAGCGCCCGGCTGATGGTGCCGTTCGACGATCAGTTGACGCCGGCCGAGCAGGCGCGGTTTGCGGCCGACTCCGTCGGTGCCTCGTGGCGCTCTTATCAGGCCGGCGGCAAGCAATGGGCGTTGCCGATCGATGCGGCGGCCCAGGTTGCTTCCTTCCGCCCCGATCTTCTCCCGGGCTATGCCGATGCGATTCCCGCCGATCACCAAGGGGTGGTCGCGCTCGGCAAACGGCTTCGTGCCGACGGCAAATGGCTCGGCCTGCCGCATGTGCCGACCGATGCGATGTGCCTGGTGCTGACGCTTGCGGCCGGTGCCGGCGAGCCGATCGGCCGTGATGGACGCTTCCTCGCGGTCGAGGCGATCGAGCGCATCGTCGACGACCTCCGGATGCTCGTGGCGCTCTCGCACCCCGCCTCGCGGGACTGGAATCCGATCCGCTGCTACGACCACATGATCGCGCATGACGACGTCGTCTATGTGCCCTACGCCTTCGGCTATGTGAATTACGCGTCGCGCGCCGCGGCGCCGCGCCTCTCCTTCGGCAATATCCCGGTTCCGGGCGCGCGCGGCTCTCTCCTCGGCGGCGCCGGCATCGGCGTCTCCGCCTTCTCGCAGCACCGGTCGGCGGCGGCGCAGTACGCGCTCCACCTCTGTTCCGCCGACTATCAGCGCGGCGATTATGTCCGTTTCGGCGGACAGCCCAGCTCGCTCGCAGCCTGGCGGGACGGCGAGGTCAACCGCCTCACCAACGGCTTCTTCGCCGACACGCTCGATACGCTCGAGCGCTCCTATCTCCGCCCCACCTATCCGGGCTTCATCACCTTCTTCCGCGAGTCGACCGAGGCCGCCTTCGCTGCGATCACCGGACGGATCACGGCGCGCGACTTCGCCGAGCATCTCGACCGGCGCTATGCCGAGACCATGCCGGAGACCGCGTCATGAGCGAGCGCGAGCGCACGGCGCTGGTCGACGAGGACGAAGCGCAGGACGCCGGCGGCGACGAGGCTCTGGCGCGGCGCGACTACAAGGTGCCGGCAGCCGAGAAGGCGCTCGACATCCTCGAATTCATGGCGGCGCGCAACGAGGACATGACGCAGACCGAGATCTCGGTCGGGCTCGGCCGGTCGATCCACGAGATCTACCGCGTCATCCAGTTGCTCGAAGGCCGCGGCTATCTGGTCCGCACCAAGGCCGATCGCTACCGGTTGTCGCTGAAGCTGTTCGAGCTGGCGCATATGCATCCACCGGTGAACCGGCTGGTCGACAGCGCGCTGCCGGTGATGCGCGAACTGGTCGGCGCGACCGATCAGAGCTGCCATCTCGTTGTGCTTCGCGAGGCGACCGTGCTCATCGTGCTGCAGGTCGATTCACCGCTGCCGATGCGCTATTCCGTGGCGCTCGGCTCGCATTTCCCCGTGCTGGAAACGAGTTCGGGTGCCGTCATGCTGGCGGCGCTGCCTCCGGCCGAGCGCGAGGCGCTGATCCGCCGCGTGCTGGCGCGCGGGGAGGCCGACGCGACGCGGACCGAGATCGATGCGCGCCTCGCCGCGATCGAGGCGGCCGGCTACGAGATGCGTGCCTCGCTCGCCGTCGACGGCTGCACCAACATCTCCGTACCGATCCGCGATCATTTCGGCGCCACCGTCGCGGCGCTCACCGTTCCCTATCTGCCGCAGAAACGCGCCCGCTTCAGCCGCGAAAGCGTGCTTGAGACGGCGCGGGCTGCGGCCAACGAGATCTCGCGCGCGCTCGGCGCGCCCGAGCAGGCCGGGAGGAACCGGGCAATCCGATGGCCCGGGCCGGAGGAGCAGAAGTCTTAATCGCCCGCATCAAGGGCCAATCGCTGAAACTGGGAGGAGAAGCGACATGAAGAAGATCCTGATGGGACTGCTGGCCGGATCGGCCATTGCCGTGATGGCGTCGGGCGCCGCGCTCGCCGAGGGCAAACCGAAGAAGATCGGCTACGTCGTCAACTATGCGACGCATGAGTGGTACCAGAACGTCATCAAGGGCATGAAGGACCGCGGCAAGGAGCTCGGCATCGAGATCGAGGTCAAGGACGCCAATCTCGACGCCGCCAAGCAGGTTGCCGCCGCCGAGGACTTCATGTCCCAGGGCGTCGATGTGCTGATCATCACGCCGGTCAACGAAGACGCCGTCGTCCCGCTGCTGCGCCGTGCCAAGCAGGAGGGCATGCCGATCGTGCTCGAGGGCAATCCGGTCAAGGGCATGACGACGCTCGTCGCCATCTGCGACTACGACACCGGCTACCATGCGGGCGTCGAGGCCGGCAAATACGCCAAGGAAAAGCTCGGCGGCAAGGCGAAGGTCATGAATGTCGGCCTGCCGCTGCTCTCGGCGACGGTGCTGCGGTCCAAGGGCTTCATGGACGGCATCAAGACCGAGATCCCGGACGCGGTGATGGTTCATGACCTCGATGGCGGCGGCAACCCCGACCGGTCGTTCGAAGTCTCGGCCGCAGCGCTCGCCCAGAATGGCGACGTCAACGTGATCTACGGCATCAACGACAGCTCCTCGCTCGGCGGGCTGCAGGCCTGGAAGGCGGCCGGCAAGTCGCAGGACGGCCTGCTCGTGGTCGGCACCGGCGGCGAGGGCCTCGCCTTCATCAACGCGATGGAGAAGGAGCCGTCCTACCGGATCGAGGCGGCGATGTTCCCGGAGAAGGTCGGCTTCACCGCGGTGGATGCAGCCGTGAAGCTCTACAACAAGGAGGCCGTGCCGAGCTGGATCGTCAGCCCGACCACGCCGATGAACGGCGACGACTGGAAGAAGTTCTATTCGGTCGAGGGCACGACCCGCACGATCAACTGGACCAATGTCAACGCCGTCAAGGCGCCGGACAAGTGCATGGAGACGGCGGCCGACCTGAAGAAGTAAGCCGCCTTTGACTGGCCGGGGTGGTGATCGCCACCCCGGTCCCTTTCCGCCTCTTCTGTGCCACGCCGGAAGGCGAGCCGTTCGGCCGCGCGCCGCAGCGACAGGGGCGGCCCGCGCCTCGCCATGACGGGCTCATTCTCATGACCAGCGAAAAGCCATGACCAGCGACACACTGCCCGCCGGCAAGCCGGGGCGGCTGATCGGTGCCCTCAATGACAAGAGCCAGATCGTGCTGATCGGGCTGCTGGCGCTCATCTGCATCGCCATTTCTCTTGCCGCCTCGCAGTTCTATTCGGTCGACAACATCATCGCGATCCTGCGCCAGTGCTCGCTCGTTCTGATCGTCGCCGTCGGCATGACCATGCTGCTCGTCGCCGCGGAGGTTGATCTCTCGGTCGGCGCCTCGCTCGCTTTCACCGGCTGTGTCGCGATGGACGTGACCAACCGCACCCACAGCGTCACGCTCGGCGCGCTGGCAGCGCTCGCCTTCGCCGGCAGCGTCGGCCTCCTCAACGGGCTGGTAGTGACGCGGCTCAAGATCAATTCGCTGATCGCGACGATCGCGACGATGATGATCCTGCAAGGCGGCGTCTATCTCTACACGCGCGAGGCGGTGCAGAACAAACACCAGCTCGACGCCTTCACCGCGATCGGTGCCGGCTATGTCGGGCCGATCCCGATCCCTGTCATCCTCGCCGCCGCTGTCTTCGTCATCGGCTATGTCGCGCTGCGCTACACGCTGTTCGGCCGCTATCTCTATGCCGTCGGCGCCAACCAGAAGGCGGCGCGGCTCTCCGGGCTGCGCTCCGAGCGGCTCAAGCTCGTCGCCTTCGTCATCACCGGCCTCCTCGTCGGCCTCGCCGGGCTGATCCTCTGCTCGCTGATGAATGCAGGACAGCCCACCGCAGGCCGCGGCTTCGAGCTTACCGTCATCGCTGCGGTCATCCTCGGCGGCACCTCGCTCGCCGGCGGCCGCGGCACGCTCATCGGCACGCTGCTCGGCGTCCTCGTGCTCAAGGTCATCGACAACGGCATCATCATCCTGCGCTGGAACCAGGACCTGCAGATGGTCGTGCCCGGCATCGTCATCATCCTCGCCACCTGGCTCGACATCATCAGGAGGAAGGCCGATGCCCGCTGAAGCCATCCAGCGCGCCACGCCTACCGCCGACACGGTGCCGGCGCTCGAAATGCGCGGCATCGGCAAGCGCTTCCCCGGCGTCATGGCGCTCGATGGCGTCGACCTGACGCTCGCGCCGGGCCGGGTGCATGCGCTCATGGGCGAGAACGGCGCCGGCAAGTCGACGCTGATCAAGATTCTCGCCGGCGTCTACGGCAAGGATAGCGGTACGATCCGCGTCAACGGCCGCGAGACCGAGTTCCGTTCGCCCCGGGACGCGCTTCGACAGGGCATCAAGGTGGTGTTCCAGGAGATCGCGCTGATCGCCGATTTCACGGTCGCCGAGAACATCTTCCTCGAGGAATATCCGAAGCGGGCGGGGGGCTCGATCGACTGGAACCGCATCCGCTCCGGTGCCGCGGCGCTGTTCGAGCGCATCGGCTTCGATGTCGATCCCGCCGCGCGCACCGGCGACCTGCCGGTCAGCCAGCAGCAGATGGTCGAGATCGCCCGGGCGTTGGCGCACGAGGCGCGGATCGTCGTCATGGACGAGCCGACCTCCTCGCTGACGCCGAAGGAAGTCGAGCTGCTCTTCGTCGTCATCCGCCGCCTGACCGCGCTGGGCATCGCCGTCGTCTATGTCAGCCACAAGCTCGACGAGGTGTTCGAGATCGCCGACGAGGTCACGGTGCTGCGCGATGGCCGCCTCATCTCGACACGGCCGATCGGCGCGCACACGCATGACAGCCTGATCCAGGACATGATCGGCCGGCGGATCGACAATCTCTTCCCGCGCGTCAGCCGCCAGCAGGCCGGCAATGTCGTGCTGAAGGTCGAGGGCCTCTCGACCGCCGCCAAGCTGAAGGACATCGCCTTCGAGGCGCGTGCCGGCGAAGTGCTCGGCTTCTTCGGCCTGATGGGCGCTGGCCGCACCGAACTCGCCAAGGCGATCGTCGGCTATGACCCGATCCGTACGGGCACGATCACGATCGACGGCGCGGCCCTCGCCCCGCACGACACCCGCACCGGCGTCGGGCTCGGCATCGGCCTCCTGACCGAGGACCGCAAGGCCGAGGGGCTGATGCTGGAGCTGCCGGTGCTGCAGAACATGAGCCTCGCGGCGCTGCCTTCCTTCGCGCGCAATGGGTTCGTCGACGAGCCGCGCGAGCGGAGCGCGGTCCAGAGCTATGTCGACCGGTTCCGCGTCAAGACACCGGGGCTCGGCCAGGCGATCAAGAACCTTTCCGGCGGCAACCAGCAGAAGGTGCTGCTGGCGCGGTGGCTGATGCGCGGCCTCAAGGTGATCGTCGTCGACGAGCCGACGCGCGGCATCGATGTCGGCGCCAAGTCCGAGATCTTCGCGCTCATCGACCAGCTCGCCGGCGAAGGGCTCGCCGTCATCATGATGACCTCGGAAATGCCGGAACTGCTCGGCCTGTCCGATCGCATCGCCGTCATGGCCGAGGGCCGCATCACCGCGATCATGCCGCGCGAGACCGCGACACAGGAGATCATTCTCAATGCCGCCATCGCCTAGCCTCGCCGCCCGCGCGCCGGCGCCCGGCCTCGCCCGCCTCGTTCTCCGGCGAAGCGAGATCGGCCTCGTCGTCGCGCTCGCCGTGATCATCCTCTTCTTCGCGCTCGCCTCGGACACGTTCCTGACCGTGCGCAACATGACCAACGTGCTCGGCCAGGCCTCGCTGGCGCTGACCGCCGGCATCGGCGTCGCCATCGTCTTCATCTCGGGCGAGGTCGACGTGTCAGTCGGCTCGCTGGTTGCGGCGATTGCCATCCCGTTGATCACGATCATGAACGCGACGCAGTCGCTGACGCTCGGCATCTGCGGCGCGCTGGCGCTCGGCCTCCTCGTCGGCGCGATCAACGGCTATCTCGTCGCCTATGCCGGCATCAACTCGCTGATCGCGACGCTCGGCACGCTCTTCATCCTGCGGGGCGGCGTCTATCTCTATACCGGCCAGAAGGCGATCCCGGACGATGCGGGCCTCGAGAGCTTCTTCCAGCTCGGCAATGGCCGCATCTTCGAGGTGCTGCCGATCCCGGCCGCGATCGCCTTCGTGCTGCTGATCGCCTTCGCCTATCTGATGCGCCACCGGCCGTTCGGCCGGCAGGTCTATGCCGTCGGCGGCAATCCGGAAGTGGCGCGCCTCGCCGGCTACGATGTCCGCCGGATCAAGTTCACCTGCTTCCTGATCAGCGCGGTACTGGCGACCGTCGCCGGCATCCTGCTCGCCTCGCGGCTCGGCTCGGCCGTGCATGTCGCCGGGCTCGGTTTCGAGTTCCAGGTCGTCGCAGCGGTGGTGCTCGGCGGCGTCAGCCTTTCGGGCGGCGTTGGCAGCCTGTTCGGCATGGCGCTCGGCGTGCTCATCCTCTCATTCCTCGCCAACGGGCTCGGGATGATGGACCTCGCCACCGAATGGCAGCTGGTGATCACCGGGCTGATCATCATCGCCGCCGTCGGCTTCGACGAAGTCAAGCGGCGCAAGGCATGACGAGCCCAGATATGACCGTCGAACGATCCGGAGAGGGCGAAATGGGACGTCTTGCAGGGAAGATCGCCGTGATCACCGGCGCTGCCGATGGGATCGGCCATGCGATCGCGGCAGGCATGGCGCGCGAAGGCGCCCATGTCGTGATGGGCGACATCGACGACGCCAAGGGCGAGGCCGCCGCCGCCGCGCTGAGGGACGCCGGGCTCTCCGCCGCCTACCGCCATGCCGACGTCGCGGAGGAGGCCGATATTGCCGGGCTGATCGGCTTCGCGCTCGAGCGCTTCGGCCGGCTCGACATCCTCGTCAACAATGCCGCGATCGCCATCGGCGGCATGCCGGTGCACGAGATGACGGATGCCCAGTGGCACCGGCTGATCGCCGTCAACCTCACCAGCGTCTTTCGCGGCTGCAAATATGCGCTGCCGCCGATGATCCGGCAGAGGCAGGGCGTCATCATCAACATGGCCTCGGCCCAGGGCCATATCGGGCTCGACGGCTGGACCGCCTATGCCGGCGCCAAGGGCGCGGTGATGGCGATGACGCGGCAGATGGCGGTCGAATTCGGGCCGATGAATGTCCGCGTCAACTCGATCTCGCCGGGCACGATCAACACGCCGATGAACGAGAAGGTCGTCGCCGAGCTCGGCGACCATGTCGCACGAGCCTGGGTGAAGATGCACCCGATCGGCCGCATCGGCCGCCCGGAGGAAGTCGCCGAAGCGGCGATCTATCTCGCCTCCGACGCCGCCGGCTTCACCACGGGCATCGACCTGCGCGTCGATGGCGGCCTCACCGCCGCGCCGCGCTTCGTGCCCGATCTCGTTTGAACCTCAAGGGACCATCATGGACAAGGCTCTTTCCGGCGTCCGGATCCTCGATTTCAGCCATCTGCTGCAGGGGCCCTTCGCGACGCAGCTGCTCGCCGACATGGGCGCCGACGTGATCAAGATCGAGCGGGCCGGCCCCGGCGATCTCTTCCGCTCGATGACCTTCTTCGCCAAATGGGTCGGCGGCTCGGAAAGCCCGAACTTCTTGGCCTGGAACCGCAACAAGCGGTCGATCGCGCTCAATCTGAAGAGCCGGACGGTGCATGCGATCATCATGAAGATGGCGAAGGAGGCCGACATCGTCGTGCAGAACTTCCGCCCCGGCGTGATGGCGCGGCTCGGCTATGGCTATGAGGATTTCAAGGCGGCCAATCCGGCGATCATCTATTGCTCGGGCTCCGGCTATGGCGAGGAGGGGCCCTATCTCGAGCGCCCCGGCCAGGACATGCTGATCCAGGGCCTTGTCGGGCTCGCCACCAATACCGGCCGCGGCGATGGCCCGCCGATCCCCGCGGGCTCCGGCATGGCCGACCAGATCGGGGCCATGAACATGGTCTATGGCATCCTCTCGGCGCTCTATTATCGCGAGAAGACCGGCAAGGGTCAGAAGGTCGAGGTCAACCTTCTCGCCGGCATGCTGGCCCATCTCGGCCAGGAATATTGCGCCGTGCTCAATCTCGGCGAGGATCTCGTCCGGCCGAAGTCCGGTATCGGCCATCCCGGCATGCAGGCGCCGTTCGGCATCTACGAGACGCGCGACCACCGCTATGTCTCGATCGCCATGAGCCCGTTCAAGACGCTCTATGAGACGCTCGAGGCGCCGCATCTCGCTGTCTATGACGATCTCTCGACCCTCTTCGCCAAGCGCGACGAGGTCTGGGAGCATGTGAATGCCGAGACGCGAAAATTCGATATGGAGCCGCTGCTCGATCGGATGCTCGCGGCCGACATCTGGTGCGCGCCTGTGCAGGATATCCGCCAGGCCTCTGAGGATCCGCAGGTGACCCATATGGGCATGATCACCAGCTACGAGCATCCGAAAGCGGGCACGGTGCGCGTCGTCGCCCCGGCGGTGACGATGAGCGAGACGCCGGCGGTGATCGAGCGGCCGGCGCCGATGGTCGGCGAGCATGGCCGCGAGATCCTCGGCGAAATCGGCCTTTCCGCTGCCGAGATCGATGCGCTCGTCGCCTCCGGCGACATGACGATCGAGAAGGCCTGAGCTATGGCCTTCGCAACGCTCGACATCGTCCGCTCCGGCCGGGTCGCGACCGTCACCTTCCGCCGTGGTGATCAGCTCAACGCCATGAACAAGGCGATGCAGGGCGAGATCACCGCCGCCTTCGAGGAATTGTCGGCGGATGAGAGCGTCGGTGTGATCATCGTCACCGGCGAGGGGCGCGGCTTCATGGCCGGCGCCGACATCAAGGAATATGCCGCCCAATCCGGCCCGGATTTCGACGCCTTCCAACTAGCCGGCGAGCGCATGTATCGCTCCATTGAGGCGAACGCCAAGCCGGTGATCGCGGCCGTCAACGGCTTCGCGCTTGGCGGCGGCTTCGAACTGGTGCTGGTCTGCGACATCGTCCTCGCCACGCCCGAGGCGAAATTCGGCCTGCCGGAGATCAAGCTCGGCCTGGTGCCGGGCGGCGGCGGGACGCAGCGCAGCGTCGCCAAGCTCGGCCGCAACCGCGCCAATTTCCTCCTGATGACCGGAGCGATCCTGCCGGCGGACGAGTTCGTCGCGAGCGGGCTGGTCAACGAGATCGTGGCGGCTGATGCGCTGCTCGCCCGTGCCGAGGCGATCGCCGCGACCATCGCGGCCGAGCCGCCGGCGGCGATCGAAGGGCTGAAGCAGCTGACGGCACTCGCTCTCGCGGCGGACCGCGCGGCGGGTCTCGCCGCCGAGCGCGCGATGGTCTGCAATCTTTATCGCAGCGAGATCGGCCAGGCTCGCGTGCAGGACTTCGCCGCGAAGAGCCTCGCCCGGGCGGCTGAAAAGGCGGCGAAGGCCGCCGCGGCCGGAAAGGGCTGAAGGCGATGGGCGAGAGCCTCGTCAAGCCGAACCGTCCGCCCTTCGTCGCTCTCGACGAACTGGCGGCCATGGTCGGGGATGGCGATGTGTTCGGCGTCGGCGGGCATCATTTCGCCCGGTTGCCGATGGCGCTGCTCGCGACAATCGCGGCGCGCGGCGTCCGCGATCTCCGCTACGCCGCCTGGGCCGGCGGGCTGGCGCTCGAATGGCTGCTCGAGGCCGGCGCGGTCGCATCCGCCGATCTCTGCTTCTCCTCGCTCGACATCTTCGGCCTGCCGCCGCGCTTTCGCGCCGCGGTCGAGAGCGGCGCCCTGCCGGTGCGCGACTGGACGGCGCTCGCGATGATCGAGGCGCTCACCGCCGCGAAGAAGAACCTGCCCGCCGCGATGTTCCAGTGTCCCGTCGGCTCCGACATGATGGAGCGCATTCCCGGCGCGCGGACGGTCGTCGATCCCCTCTCGGGCGAGAGCGTCGGCATGGTGCCGCCGCTGCGGCTCGATACGATCGTGCTGCATGCGGCGCGAGCGGATGAGAGCGGCAATGTCCAGTTCGTCGGCGCCCGAGCGCTCGATCTCGCCATGGTCGGCGCGGCGCGACGGGTTCTGGTCACGGTCGAGGAGATCGTGCCGGTTGGCGGGCTCGCGGCGGCCGGTCGGCAGACCGTCATCACGCGCAACCAGGTGACCGCCATCGCTCATGTGCCGGGCGGGGCGTGGCCGACCTCCTGCCTGCCCTTCTATGCGACCGACTATGCCGCGCTGGCAGAAGCGTTCGCGAGCACTGCGCCGCTTGCCGAAAGCCTCGCGCCGCGGCCGCCGCAGCCGCATCTCCGCGCGGCCGCCGCGATCAGGGCCGCCGATCTTCCGGCGCGATTTCCGGCCATCCACGCCGCGCCTGCGGCACCGACGATCGACGAGATGATGGCCGTTCGCATCGCGGCCGAGCTCGCCGACGACAGCTTCGCCTCGGCCGGCGCCGTATCGCCGCTCGCCAATGTCGCCTATCGGCTCGCCAAGGCGACGCATGCGCCCGGCATGATCATGGCGACCTTCTCATGCGGCCATGTCGACATCGCGCCGAGCCCGCTGATCCTGTCGCTGGTCGAGAGCCTCGATGCCGAGACGGCGGCGGCCCATGCCGGCGGTGACGATACTTATGCGTCTTATTATCAGGCCGGCGCGGTGACGCATGAGATCATCGGCGCCGCTCAGATCGATCGCTTCGGGCGGGTCAACAATCTGGCGATCCGCCGGAAGAGTGGTGGACTGCTGCGCCTGCCGGGGCAGGGCGGCATGGCCGATGTCGCCAACATGCATCGCGATTACGCGCTCTATGTCACGCGCCACACCCCGCTCGCCTTCGTCGAGGCGGTCGATGTCGCGAGCTCCGGCCGTGGTCTCCGCGATCCCGTAGATCGCGCGTGCGCCGGCTATCGCAGCGGGCGCGCGCTGGTCTTCAGCGATCTCTGCGTCTTCCGCCTCGATGATGCCACCGGACTGCTGGAGGTCGCCGAATTGATGCCGGGCGTCACGCGCGCTGCGGTCACCGCCGCCACCGGCTTTGCCGCCAGCTTCGCCGAGGATTGCCGGCCTGTTGCGCTGCCGGAGGCCGAGACGCTCGACGTCCTGCGCCACCGCATCGATCCCTTCGGGCTGCGCCGGCTCGAATTCGTCGCGGCGCGCGATCGCGGCGCCCTGATTGCCGCCATCATCGCCGCGGATCGCGCCCTTCTCGACCGACCTGGAGGCTGACCCCATGCACCCGTTGCTCGATCTCTCGGCCGCCCGCGTGTTCTTCGACGGCCTCTTCACGACCCCCCGAGTGGCTCATCCGGAAGGCGTCGCCATCCATGCCGACGGTTCGATCTGGTGCGGCACCGAGACCGGCGATCTGATCCGGATCGCGCCCGATGGCGCCTCGCATCGGCTGATAGGCTCGACCGGCGGCTTTCTGCTCGGCATCGCCTTCGATCGCGCCGGCCGCTGCTATGCCTGCGATCTGAAGCATCACGCGATCTTTCGCCATGACCCGGCGACGGGCGACTTCGATCGTTTCGCTTCCTCCGGCATCGGGGTGCCCAACTATCCCGTCGTCGACGAGGCGCGCGGCGTTCTCTACGTCACCGACAGCCGGGGCAATGGCAATATCGGCCCCGGTCTCTACCGCTTCGATCTTGCGACGGGGGAGGGCGGCGTCTGGTCCGACGAGCCGATGGACTTCGCCAACGGCGCCTGCCTCGATGCGACCGGCGATGGTCTCTATGTCGTCCAGAGCGACGTGCCCTCGCTGGTGCATGTGCCGATCCGCTCCGATGGGTCGGCGGGTCCGAGCCGGCTCGTCACCGACAAGGTCATGACCGTGCCCGATGGCGTCGCCCTCGGTCCGGACGGGTGCATCTTCGTGTCATGCTATGAGCCGAGCCGGATCTATCGGATCGAGCGGGACGGATCGCTCGCCCTCCTCATCGAGGATCCGAAGGCGACGCTGATGGCGCATCCGACCAATATCGCGCTGAAGGGCAACCGCCTCTACACCGCCAATCTCGGCCGCTGGCATATCACCGAGATCGATCTCTCCAGCCTCGAAGGGCATTCGACATGAGTTCCGAGGATCTCACCACCGAGGCCGGGCTGTTCGCGCTGGTCCGCGAGAAGCTGTTCACCGCCGTGATCGGCGACGTCATGGACCAGGCCGGCCTCACGCGTCAGTTCCTGCCGCCGGAGATCCGGGCGCTCGATCCCGAGCACATCCTGGTCGGCCGAGCCATGCCGGTGCTCGAGGCCGATTGCGCCGGCGAGATGCTCGGCCACAGCGGCGTCGCAGACGCCTTCGGGCTGATGTTCACGGCGCTCGACCAATTGCAGCCGGGCGAAGTCTATATCTGCACCGGCGCCTCGCCGCGCTATGCGCTGTGGGGCGGACTGATGAGCACCCGCGCCGCTCATCTCGGCGCCGTCGGTGCGGTTCTGGACGGCTATCATCGCGACACGCGCGAGATCGCCCGGCTCGGCTTTCCGGTCTTTTCGATGGGCGCCTATGCGCAGGACCAGCGGCTTCGCGGCCGGGTGGTCGACTATCGCTGCGCGATCGAGTTCGCCAATGGCTGCCGTGTGATGCCGGGGGACCTCGTCGTCGGCGACATCGACGGCGTGCTGACCGTGCCGAAAGCGCATGTGACGGACATTCTCCGCGCTGCCGCGGTCAAGGTCGCGGGCGAAGACAAGGTCCGCGACATGATCCTCGCCGGCCGCTCGACCGGCGGCATCTTCGAGGAAACCGGCATCATGTAGCCGCGCGGCAGTGCATGGGCTCAGGTGCCGTCCGGCTGTCGCGCGCCCGGGCTCCTGATTGCGCGCAGCAGCGTGTTGCGGGCCGAGGCGAGATGCTTGCGGCAGTAGAACTCGGCGTCGAGCTCATGGCCTGAGCGCAGGCCGCCGATATAGTCCAGATGCTCGCGCAGCGCCGTCGAATTGCGCTCGATCTCGTCCGTCTTGCTCCACTGGTAGTGGTAGTGGAAGATCAGCGAGATCACGTCATAGAACTCGATGATGAAGCGGTTGTGCGACGCTCCGTGGATCAGCCGGTGGAAGCGGTCGTCGAGATCTGGGAAATCCCGCATCTTGCGCGAGGGCTGTCCGAGCAGCGCCTTGTGCTCGGCCTCGATCGCGTCGAGCGCGACCCAGGCCGGATTGTCGGGCGGCAGGCGGACGAAGCTTCGGGCCGAACGGAGCTCGAACATCTCCCGGACTTCGAACAGTTCGAGCGCGAACGCCTCGGTGAAGCCGTTCAGCACCCAGTGGCGGTTGCGCTGCTTCTCGATCAGGCCGAAGCGGCTGAAGCGGATGAGGAATTCGCGCACCGCCGAGGTGCTGACGCCGACTTCGCGGGCGAAGTCCGACTCGTTGATCTGGCTGCCGGGCTGCGCATCGGCCGAGAGGACGCGGCGCAGGAACGCGCGCTCGACCATCGTCGAAACCGTGTCCGTCTCGCCGGCCGGAAAGCGATCCTCCGAGGCGGGCTGGCGCAGCACCGTCTTGAGGCGCTGGTTCCAGGCGATCAGCCCGGCTTCGGCCTGCGCTTCGAGGATCGCCCTGACCGTCGTCCTGCTGACGCCGAGCTGACGCGCCAACTCCGCTTCCGAGGGCAGCGCGGCTCCGACCTCGAGCATGCCGAGGCTGGCGTTGTAAGCCTCCTTGAAGACGGTATCGCGCTTGCTCATCGGGACTCAGGGTTGCGGCGGGACGCGCGGCGTGAGCGGCACAATAGCGTGTCATTTATCGATAACAAGCCGAATGCTCGTTGCGCTGCAGCGCGGTGTATACTGGTCTATGCTGCAATGCGGCGCGATATCGGCTGTTTTCGGCCGAAAACACCCCTGCTTTCGCGTATTGCAAAGCTGATCTGACTGTGGCTTAGTTCGCCGCGGCAGTCTTATAACGATAAAAGACGTAGCGGTGGCGAGCGCGCCCTGAACTACGTCTCGGGTGGAAAGCGCGCTCATGGGAAGGAAATCCAATGTCGTTCACTAGCAAGACCGTCACGCGTCGTGGCCTCGGCCTGATGGCCGGCGCCGCCGTCCTCGCTGCGGGCCTCGTTCAGGTCGGGCCGGCCGCGGCCGCCGACGTGACGATCCCGATCATCGTCAAGGATACCACCTCGTTCTACTGGCAGATCGTGCTCGCCGGCGCCCGTGCGGCCGGCAAGGATCTCGGCGTCAACGTGCCGGAGCTCGGCGCTCAGTCCGAGGCCGACATCAACGGCCAGATCACGATTCTCGAGAACGCCGTCGCCGGCAAGCCGGCCGCGATCGTCATCTCGCCGACCGAGTTCAAGGCGCTCGGCAAGCCGATCGACGAAGCCGCCAAGTCGGTTCCGATCATCGGTATCGACTCGGCCGCCGACTCGAAGGCCTTCACCTCGTTCCTGACCACCGACAATGTCGAGGGTGGCCGCGTCGCTGCCCGTGGTCTCGCCGCGGCGATCAAGGCCAAGACGGGCAAGGAAGCCGGCGACGTCGCCCTGATCACCGCCCTGCCGGGCGTCGGCTCGCTCGATCAGCGCGCCAAGGGCTTCAAGGAAGAGCTGGCGAAGTTCCCCGAGCTGAAGCTTGTCGCCGACAAGGTGGCCGATGGCCAGGCCACGACCGGCCTCAACATCACCACCGACCTCCTGACCGCCAACCCGAACCTCGTCGGCATCTTCGCCTCGAACCTGATCATGGCGCAGGGCGCCGGCCAGGCGATCGCCGAGAACAAGGTGGCCGACAAGGTCGCCCTGGTCGGCTTCGACAATGACGACAAGCTGGTCGGCTTCCTGAAGGACGGCACCATTTCGGCGCTGGTCGTCCAGGACCCCTACCGGATGGGTTATGACGGCATCAAGACCGCTCTCGCCGCCTCCAAGAAGGAGAAGGTCGAGACCTTCGTCGATACCGGCGCGAACCTCATCACCAAGGCCAACATGGATGAGGCCAAGAACGCGGCCTTGCTGAACCCCAAGGTGAAGTAAGGCGACGCGGCGCGCCGCTTTCCGGGGGGGAGGCGGCGCGCCATTCTTTGTTCCTTGCGGCAGCCGAGGCTGCCTATCGAGCAGGTCGGGAATATGAGCGCATCAGGTCTTGCCGCAGTCGGTGGTGAAGCGGCGAGGACAGCGCCCGCTCCGGGTGGCGACGTCATTCTCGAACTGCGCAATCTGGAAAAGCGCTACGGCCCAGTCCTTGCGCTGAAGCCGTCGAACCTGTCGTTCCGCCGCGGCGAAATCCACGCCATCGTCGGCGAGAACGGCGCCGGCAAGTCGACGCTGATCAAGCTCCTGACCGGCGTCATTCCGCGCACGGCCGGCGACATTCTCTGGAACGGGGAACTGGTCGGGCTGGCCAATCCGCAGGAAGCGATCGATCACGGCATCAATGCCGTGCATCAGGAAGTCGTGCTCTGCCGCCATCTCTCGGTCGCGGCCAATATCTTCCTTGGCGACGAGACCGTGAAATACGGGCTGCTGCAGAAGCGCGACATGACGCGCGCCGCCCAGCGCATCCTCGACGACATGGGCTTCAACCTGCCCGCCGCGGTCCAGCTCGATACGCTGACCATCGGCCAGCAGCAATTGGTCGCCACCGCTCGCGCCGCCCTCCGGGGCACCAAATTCCTGATCTTCGACGAGCCGACCGCCTATCTGACCCGCCAGGAGGCGGCGCAGCTGTTCGCGCTGATCCGCCGCCTGAAGTCGGAAGGCGTCACAATCGTCTACATCTCCCACCGCATGGAGGAGATCTTCGAACTCGCCGACCGGGTTTCCGTGCTCCGCGACGGGTTGATGGTCGGCACGCGCGACATCGCCGCGACCAATGATGCCGAACTGGTCGCGATGATGATCAATCGCACCATCGAGCAGATCTACCACAAGGAACACATCCCCTTCGGCGATACCCTGCTTGAGACACGCGGCCTGTCCGGCAAGGGCTTCAAGGACGTTTCCCTGACGATCCGCCGCGGCGAGATCGTCGGGCTCTATGGCCTGATCGGCGCCGGACGCAGCGAATTCGCGCTCAGCGTCTTCGGCCGCAATCCGAAGACGGCGGGCGAAATTCTCTGGAAGGGCAAGCCGGTCACGATCGGCAGCGAACGTACGGCGATCAATCTCGGCATTGCGCTGGCTCCGGAAAGCCGTCGCGATCAGGGGCTCAACCTCAACCTGCCGATCGGGCTCAATCTCAACCTTCCGATCTATGACCGCCTGACGCATGGCTTCCTCATCTCGGGCCGCGAGGAAGCCGAGCACGCCGACAAGCAGATCGCCGATCTGCAAATCAAGACGCCGAGCCGCAAGTCGCTGGCTTCGTCGATGTCGGGCGGCAACCAGCAGAAGATCGTCATCGGCAAGTGGCTCAATCACGGCGCCGATCTGTTCATCTTCGACGAGCCGACGGTCGGCGTCGATGTCGGAACCAAGGCGGAGATCTACCGCCTGTTCGCCAAGCTGCTCAAACAGGGTGCGGGCATCCTGCTCATCTCCAGCTATCTGCCGGAGGTCTATGAGCTGTCCGATACGCTGCATGTTTTTCGCACCGGTCGACTCGTCGGCAGCAACGGCTTCCGTGGCGCGAGCCACGAGGAAGTCCTTGCCGAAGCGATCGGCGTCTAAGGGGAGAGTTGAGGATAATGGCAAGTGTGGACGCCGCCGCGGCGAAAGCGGCCAAGGGGCGCAGGAACTATAATTTCCTGTTCGCGCTGACGCTGCTCGGCCTGCTTCTGCTGCTCTGGGCGGTGCTCGCGGTCGCGACGCCGAACTTCCTCACCGACAAGAACATCTCGAACCTGATGCGTCAGGGTTCGATGATCGCGATCCTCGCGGTCGGGCAGACCTTCGTCATCATCACCTCCGGCATCGACCTTTCGGTCGGCGCCGTGGTCGGCTTCTCGACGGTGGTGATCGCGCTGTTGCTGCAGGCCGGCGTTCCGGTCTGGGCAGCGATCCTGATCACGCTTCTGGTCGGGCTCGGCATCGGCCTCTTCCACGGCTTCGGCATCACGAAGATGGGCCTGCCGCCCTTCATCATCACGCTGGCGACGCTGACCTCGTTGCGCGGAATCGGCCTCTTGATGACCAATGGCTCGACGATCTCGATCGAGAACGAGGCGTTCACGCAGTTCGCGACCAAGGACCTGTTCGGCATCCCGAGCCTGTTCTGGATGGTGATCCTCGTCGCCGTGCCGGCCTATGTGTTCCTCAACCATACGCGCTGGGGACGCTATCTCTTCGCCGTCGGCTCCAATCCGGAATCGGCACGCCTCTCGGGCGTGCGCGTCAACCGGGTGATCTACCTCGCCTATGCGCTGTCCTCGATCTTCGCCGCCTTTGTCGGCGTCTTGCTCGCGACCCGCATCGGCATCGGCAATGCGACGCAGGCCGATGGCTGGGAGCTGCAGGCGATCGCTTCCACGGTGATCGGCGGCTCGAGCCTCTTCGGCGCGGTCGGCTCGGTGCATGGCCCGCTGATCGGCGCCTTCATCCTCGCCACCATCAACAACGGCGCCAACCTGCTCAACGTCAACTCGTTCTGGCAGCGCATCATCACCGGCGGCCTGATCATCGTCATCGTCTATTTCGACCAGCTGCGTCGCCGCGGCCGCTGATGCGGCCCGGCCCCCTGCCAGTAACAGGACAGTCATGAAAGCCGTTCTCTGCGTCGAGCCCGGTCGGCTCGAACTCGTCGATCGTCCGGCGCCCCCGGCGCCCGGTCCGGGCGAGGTCGCCGTCGATATCCGCCATGTCGGCATCTGCGGTACCGACTACCATATCTTCGAGGGCAAGCACCCCTTCCTCGCCTATCCGCGGGTGATGGGGCACGAGCTCTCCGGCGTCGTCGCTGCGGTCGGCGCCGGTGCGACGCTCGCGGTCGGCACACCGGTCGTCATCAATCCCTATATCTCCTGCGGCCACTGCATCGCCTGCCGCCATGGCAAGCCGAATTGCTGCATGGCGATCTCCGTCCTCGGGGTGCATGGCGACGGCGGCATGGCGGAACAGGTCGTGTTGCCGGAAGGCAATCTCTATCCGGCCGAGGGCCTCTCGCTGCGCGACGCGGCGATGGTCGAATTCCTGGCGATCGGCGCCCACGCCGTCAGGCGGTCGCAGCCCGAGCCGGGGCGGACGGCCCTCGTCGTCGGCATCGGGCCGATCGGTCTCGGCGCGGCCCTCTTTGCCCGCATCGCCGGGCTCGAGGTCACGCTGCTCGATTCGAGCGCCGAACGCCTCGCCTTCGCCAGAGACACGCTCGGCTTTTCCAAGGTGTTCGAGACCGGACCCGAGGCCCAGGCACAGTTGATGGCAGCGAGCGCCGGCGAGGGCTACGACACCGTGTTCGACGCCACCGGCAATGCCGCGGCGATCGAGGCCGGCTTCGTTCTCGTGGCGCATGGCGGCAACTATGTGCTGGTCAGCGTCGTCAAGGATCGCATCAGCTTCGCCGATCCCGAGTTCCACAAGCGCGAGATGACGCTGATCGGCAGCCGCAATGCCACGCGGACCGACTTCGAGCATGTCATGGCCTCGATCAGGGCCGGCCGTGTGCCGCTCGACGCCTTGGCGACCCACCGGACGACGCTCGCGGGCGTCCTGGACGACCTGCCGCGCTGGGCGCATCAGAAGAGCGGCCTGATCAAGGCGATCATCGACGTCGGCAGCTGACCTCAACGGAGCGCCCTGAGCGCGTTGAGGATCACGGCAACGTCGATCACCTCCTGCAAGAGGGCGCCCGCGACCGGGGGCAGATAGCCGAAGGCCGCGGCGATCATGGCGGCGATCGACAGGCCGAGGCCGACCGCGACGCTCTCGATCGCAATCCGCCGTGTTCGCCGCGCCAGCTTGAGCGCGAGGGCCAGGCGGTCGATCTCGTCGACGAGGAGCACGATGTCGGCGCTTTCGGACGAAGCGGCCGAGCCACGCGCGCCCATGGCGACGCCGACGCTGGCGCCAGCCAGCGCGGGCGCGTCATTGATGCCGTCGCCAACCATCAGGGTGGGAGCGCGCGCCTGTTCGGCGCGGACGAGGTCGAGCTTGCCCTCCGGTGACATGCCGCCGAAGGCTGCGTCGACGGCCAGTGCGCGCGCGACGGCCTCGACGACATCGGCGCGGTCGCCCGAGGCGAGCACGACACGGTCGATGCCCGATCGCTTCAGTTCATCAAGCATGCCGGCGGCGTCCGGGCGGAGGCCGTCGGCGAGCAGGATCAGTCCGGCGAAGACGCCGTCGACGGCGACGGCGACGACCGCCGTGCCGGCCGCGATCGCTTCGAGCCCGAGATGGGCTCCCCGGCTGCGCGCCCCGACATAGGCAAGGCTGCCGACGGCTACGGCGTGTCCATCGACCAGGCCGGCGAGGCCGGCCCCCGGCTCTTCGGTGACATCCGAGGGCACGGCGAGGACGAGACCGCGCTCGCGGGCCGCGACGACGAGCGCCTCGGCGACGACATGGCCTGAGGCCTGGTCGAGCGAGGCGGCGAAGCGGAACAGCGCATCGGGCTCCATCGCGCCGGCCGGCCGGATCGCGGTGACGCTGGCAAGCCCGAAGGTCAGCGTCCCTGTCTTGTCCAGGATCACCGTCCGGATCGCGGCGAGAGCTTCGAGCGCGCCACCGTTCTTGATCAGGATGCCGCCCTTGGCCGCGCGCGACATGCCGGAGATGATCGCGACCGGGAGCGCGAGGATCAGCGGGCAGGGCGTCGCCACTACGAGGACTGCCAGCGCCCGGATCGAGTCGCCCGAGATCCACCAGGCGAGACCCGCGATCGCCAGCGTCAGGCCGAGGAACCAGATCGCATAGCGATCTGCGATCCGCAGCGCCGGCGCACGGCTTTCGGCGGCGGCCGAGACGAGGCGGACAATCGCGGCATAGGTGCTGTCGGCGGCCGGACGGCTCGTCACGATCTCGGCGGCGTCGCCGGCATTGGTCACGCCGGACAGCACCTCGTTGCCGCTTGTCTTCGCCACCGGCAGGCTCTCGCCGGTCAGGGCCGACTGGTCGAAGGCCGCCGTCGGCGAGACCAGAACACCATCGACGGGGACGACCTCGCCCTTGCGGATGAGAATGTGGTCGCCGATGGCGATGGTCTCGATCGGCACTTCCTCGAGCTCGTCACCGGACCGCCGCATCGCGGTCCGGGCAACGCGGCCGAGCAGCGCCGACATCTCCCGGCGCGCGCGTCCCTCCGCGAAATTCTCCAGCAGCTGGCCGCCGGCATACATGAGCGCCACGACATTGCCGGCGAGCGGTTCGCCGAAGCCGAGCGCCGCCGTCATCGACAGCGCCGCGACGATATCGAGGCCGACATTGCCGCGCCGAAGGCTGGTGACGATCTCGACGAGGAGGGCGCCGAGGACAGGCAGGGTCGCAATCGTGAAGGCCATGCCGGACCAGCGGGCTCCGGTGAGCATGGCCGTGAGGCCGATCACGAGGCCGGCAAGGGCGATACCGACCAGCGCGAGGTGCGTTGTCGATCGGTCGATGGTGATGCCGCGCACGAGGGTCGCTCCAGTCTGGATCGGTTCCAGTCTAGAGCGGATGGCGGCAAAGGCCATGCGCGAGATCAAGGTCGTGCCGGGATCGGGCCGGGACGTAATCGGTCGCGGTCGTCGCCGGCGCCGCGATGAGACGGAGAATCAAGCCTGCGGTCGTGGCCGCGCGACGCCGGGGCACCATTCCGAGGGCCTTGGCCTTGAAAAGACGGGCGTCGTGCGGCCCTGCGGTCGCTGGCCCGGCCTTGTCTCGGCGTGGGCTCTTTCGCCATGTCGAGACGCCCGGCGATGGCGTCGCCAACCTGACCCCTCTAGTGTCGGATCATCCGTCGGAAGCCGCGCAGATCCGGGGGAGGCCTCGCGCGGGCGTCGCGATGCTGCCGATGGGGCAGTGCCGGGCGGCGTCCGTCCGAGCAAACCGCGCCTGGCGCGACGAGGTGAACCGATGCGGGTTTCGCGGCGCGATTTCGGAAAACTGCTGGCGCTGACCGGGATCGCGGTCGCGGTCTCGCCGCTGGCGCTCGCCGAGACGCCTGCCTTCGTCGATCGCGAGACATTGCCTGGACGCGGTGTTTCGCGGCCGCGGCTCGGCCGGGTCGACGGCGTCGCCAAGGTGACCGGCGCCAAGCTCTACGCTTCCGATTTCCGCGCCGCGGACATGCCGGGCTGGCCGGCCGAGACGGCGCATGCGCTCTTCGTGCGCACACCCGATGCGAGCCATGTCTATGAGGGCATCGATCTCGACCGCCTCGCCCTGGTCGCCCGGCCGACCGTGGTCGTGCAGGCAGCCGACCTCGACCGGATCGGTGCCCGCGTGCCGGAATTCTACGCCGGCGATCTCTTCTGTCCGATCGGCAAGACGCCGTTCTATCTCGGCCAGCCGCTGGCGCTGCTGATCTTCGCGCGCTTCGATGACTTCGATCGCGCGAGAGTCGCGCTCCGCAATGGCGACTATCTCAAATTCGGCGCCGAAACCGGGCCGATCGACGCGCCGAATTACGGCGCCTTCCGCTTCACCCGCGTCGCCGGAGCGACGCCGGACGCGCCCGATCTCTACTCGCCGATCCAGGAAGGCTGGGTCAGCCCCGGCTTCTTCGAGAGCTCCGGCCGGCCGGTCTGGAAGCCGCTGCCGGTCGCCGAGGGCGGGAACTACGTCAAGGGCGCCAAGTTCGGCGACGCCATCCGCGCCGGCCTCGATGCACCCGACCCGAACGTGCTGGTCGTCGGTCAGGAGTTCGAGACGCAGTCGATCGATCCGGTGTTTCTCGAGCCTGAATGCGGCCTCGCCTGGTTCGACGACAAGGAGCAGAGCCTCGAACTCGTGCTCGGTGTCCAGTCTCCGTTCGAGGCAGCCGCCGCAGTTGCGCAACTGCTCGGCGAGGCCGATGCGGCGCATAAGCCGAAGGCGATCAATGCCCGCTTCGCGCATCTCGGCGGTGGCTTCGGCGGCAAGGACCACACGCCCTTCTCGCTCTATGTCGCGCTGGCGGCGATGTTCCTGCCGGGTAGGCCGGTGCGCCTCGCGCATGACCGCTACCAGCAGTTCCAGGGCGGCGTGAAGCGTCACGCCTTCAAGATGCAGTCGCGCGTCGGCATCGACCGGACGAGCGGCCTGATCACCGCCTTTGCCGCCGATCACGTGCTCGACGGCGGCGGCATGGCGAATTACTCCTCGAGCGTCGCGGTGGTCGGGGCGACGGGCGCCATCGGCATCTATTCGATCCCTAAGGTCGACGTGACCACGGTGGCGCTGCATTCGCGCGGCGTGACGGCAGGTTCGATGCGCGGCTATGGCGCGCTGCAGACAATGACGGCGCTCGAAGTGCTCATCGACGACGCCTGCACCCGCCTGTCGGTCGATCCGATCGCCTTCCGCCGCCGCAATGCGCTCGCGACCGGCGGCCGGACGATGACCGGCAATCCCTATTCCGTCTCGGTGCGGACGCCGGAAGTCCTCGACAAGCTGGAGGCGCATGCGATCTGGCGCGAACGATCGGGCGCCCAGGCGGCGGCAAAGCCTGGCTTCCTCGTCGGCACCGGCGTCGCCATTGCCGCCAAGGATTACGGCACCGGCGCCGACTGCTCGCTCGGCCGGGTCGAGATCGATGCCGAGGGCCGCGTCTCCGTCCATGGCGATGCGGTCGAGATGGGCAACGGCATCGGGACCGCGATCGCCAATCGCGTCGCCGCTCATCTCGGGGCGATCGCGGACCGGGTCGGCGTCGCCGAGATCGATTCCTTCGACGTGCTCGGCCTCGTGACGTCGGGCGATGCCTATACGACGACGCAGGCGGCTCAGGACGCGGCGGCGAAGAACCCGCGCTGGGTCCCGGTGATCAGTTCCGCTACCAGCGCCTCGATCGGGGCGCATGTCGGGACGCAGGCCGCGGCCGAAGCGGCGCGGGTCGTGTTCCGCTTCGGCCTCTGGCCGGCTGCGCTGGCGATCTGGGATATCCCGTCGCATGACCCGCGCGTCCGGCAATGGGCAGAGGCGTTCTGGCAGGACGGCATGCTGCTGATGTCGGGCCTTTCGCCGCTGCCGCTGCGCGCGCTCGCCGCCAAGGCGCATGCGATGGGCGCGGTCACGGGCGCCACCGCCCACGCCTTTTCACGCTGGGCCTGGGCGCAGGCGAGCTTCGCCATCGACGGCGAGGATTGGACGGCCGATATCGACGCGCTGGCGATCCAGCGCGGGGGCGACTTCACCGTGCTCGATCGCAGCGCCGTAGCCTTCCCGCCGGCCGACTACAACAGGATCGGGACGGCCTTCTCCTCGCTTTGCGGCACGCTGGTCCGCATCGAGATCGAGCGTGCCACCGGCATCGTCCGGATCGCCAGCGGCTACAGCATCGTCGAATGCGGCGAGGCGCTGGTGCCCGAGGTGGTGCGCGGCCAGGCGCATGGCGGCTTCGCCATGGGCGTCGGCTATGCGCTGCTCGAAACACTGCCGCCCTTTGAGGACGGTCCCGGCAACGGGCAATGGAATCTCGGCCAATACCGGTTGGCGCGCGGCTCCGACCTGCCGCTCGGCTCCCTCGAGATCGAGATCCTGCCGCCGCTGTCGCCGAAGGAGCCGCCCAAGGGCATGGCGGAGGTGGTGATGATCCCGGTCGTTCCGGCGCTGCTCAACGCCATTTTCGACGCGACCGGTCATCGCTTCGCCTCGCTGCCGGTGACGGCCGATCGCATCAAGGGAGTGCTCGCGTGACGACCCTGTCGCTCAGCATCAATGGCCGCGCGCTCGGCCCGTTCGAGGTCCGCGACGATCTCACGATGAACGACTTCCTGCGCGAGCAGCTCGGCATGACCGGCACCAAATATGGCTGTGGCGCCGCGCAATGCCTCAGCTGCGCCGTCATCGTCGACATGCCCGACGGCACGAGCCACACCAATCCGACCTGTGTCGTTCCCGCTGTCAATTTTGCCGGCACATCGATCCGCACCGTCGAGGGCCATGCCCGCGACGGGGGGCTGACGCCGCTACAGACGGCGTTCATCGAGCATTTCGCCTTCCAGTGCGGCTACTGCACGCCAGGCTTCCTCAACGAAGGCCAGGTGCTGCTCGAACGGCTGGCAAAGCAGAAGGTGGCGCACGAGGCGCTCGACGCTGTGATCGCCGAGGCGCTCGACGGCCATCTCTGCCGCTGCACCGGCTATGTCAATTACTACGCGGCGGTGCGGGCGGTGATCCTCGCCGATCCCAGCCGCTATCTGCTGTAGCAGACCGCCAGACCAGGCAGCCGGAGGATACGATGACGCGATCGAAGGGGCTGCTCCTGCTGGTGGCGATGCTGGCCAATCCGCTCGTCTTCGCGGTTGCCGGTGGCGCGTTGTCGTTGGAAGCGGCGCCACATGCGCTGGCGACGCCGGAAGACTTCGCCGCGATCACCGACCCCGTCGCTCGGTCGGCCGCCTATTTTACCGAACTCGGCAAGGTGCTTAAGAGCCCGCGCTGTCTCAACTGCCACCCGGCCGGCGACCGTCCGAGCCAGGGCGACGCCATGCGGCCGCATCAGCCCCCGGTCTTCCGTGGCCCAGACGGCATGGGCCTCGTCAGCATGCGCTGTAACACCTGCCACCAGAGCGCCAATTTCGATCCCGGACGAGTTCCGGGCCATCCCGCCTGGCATCTCGCGCCGCTCGAAATGGGCTGGCAGGGAAAGACGCTCTCGGCGATCTGCCAGCAGATCAAGGATCCGGCGCGCAATGGCGGCCGGACGCCGGCGGACCTCATCGATCATATCGGCGCCGATACGCTGGTCGGTTGGGCGTGGGCCCCCGGTCCCGGCCGTACGCCAGCGCCGGGGACCCAGAAAGAGGCAGGCGCCCTTGTCAGGGCGTGGGTCGACAGCGGCGCCGCCTGCCCCTGACAGGCGCCACCACAGCAGCTCGTTCAAACACTTAGGACGCCGGCTCCGCCGGGCTCGTCCCCGTTTTAAACGTCGGATCAGTTCGGCGCTGCTCAGCCGTCGCTTGGCTGCGGGCGATCACCGCTGCCTGCCGCGACCGTCGTTCAGGTGAGGGCGATGGCGTCGATCGTCGTCCCGGCTGTTGCAATCTTCATCTAAGTTGATATCGTTTCAAGTTGAAGGCTGGTGAGGACGGCTTTCGCAACAAGATTTTGGCTCAGGGAGGAGCAGCACCATGAAGATCACGGATTTTGCCGTCAGCCGGCGGGCGATTCTGATCGGCGTCGGCTTGGGAATGACGGCGTTCGCCGCGCCGCAGGCATTCGCCGATGAACCCTCGGGCGACCTGGTCCTGCTCAACTGGGCGTCGGGCTCCGAGCTCGCGCTCATCAAGGATCTCGAAGCGGCGTTCACGGCCAAGTACCCCAAGGTCACGTTCAAGAATACCGACCTCACCGTCCAGGGCGACGCGCGCGGGGGTATCCGCACGGCACTGCTCGGCGGCGAGAAGGCGGACCTGCTGGTCAATACCTGGCCGGCGTTCCGCAAGGAGCTCGCCAGCAACAACATGCTGCGTCCGGTCGACAAGCAGTGGGACGAGGGGAAGTGGGGTGACAACATCGCCGATGGCTGGCGCCAGCTCGGCCAGATCGACGGCGTCACTTATGGCGTGACCTACACGTTCGGCGACCGCAGTGCGATCTTCTATCGACCCGATACGCTGAAGAAGGCCGGCATCGAGGCACCCGCGACCACCTGGGACGACTTCAAGGCCGGCTTTGCCAAGCTGAATGCCGTCAACGTCGTTCCGATCGCCGTTCCGGCCAAGGTCTGGGCACAGACGGAATTGTTCGAGACGCTGCTGCTGCGCACGGCCGGTGTCGAGACTGCCGCCAAGCTGGCGCATCACGACATTCCGTGGACCGACCCGGTCGTGAAGACGGCCTTCCAGAAATACGCGGAACTGCTGCAGGCCAAGTGCTGTGGCGACGCCACGCTGATGCTCGCCACCGACTGGGACAATGCAGCCGAGCGCGTCGTCAAGCAGGGCACGGCCGGCTATGAGCTCATCGGCATGTGGGTGAATACGGTTGCCAAGACCGACTACGGCCTCAAGGAAGGCACCGACTATTCCATCTTCCAGTTCCCGGCTCTCGGCCTCGGCCATGACGACACCACCAGCGTCGACACCAAGGAGTTCGTGGGGCTGACCTCCGGCAGCAATCCCGCCGCCGCCGACGCCTTCCTCGGCTGGCTCGGCACGGCCGACGCCGCGAACATCATCGCCAAGCACGGCCTCGCCGCAGCGAGCAACAAGGTCGATGCCTCGCTCTATGGTCCGGTGCAGAAGATCGCCACCGACGCCGTGGCGAAGTCGAAGCCGCAATTCGTGCTCGGTGATCTCCTGCCGGGCGACCTGGTCGACGAGTATCGCGTCCAGATCCAGAAGTTCCTGCAGGATCCCAGTGACGCCAACATCGACGCGGTGACCGCCGCGCTCGAGGCGAAGGCCGCGGAAAGCTACTGATGTCCGCATCCGCTCCGTCCAACCGGGCCCTGCCGCTGGCAGGCGTCCCGGCGGGCATGGGCGGCTCCGGCGGCCGGCGCGAGCCGGCCGTCCCCGGCTCCCGGCCCATGCCGGAGTCGGTGGCCGGTCTCATCCTGATCGCGCCGGTGCTGATCCTGTTCGCCATCGCGGTGGTCTATCCGCTGTTCGATACGATCCGCCTGTCCTTCTACGACATCAAGGGGCTCAGCCCGGCGCGCTATGTCGGCTTCGGCAACTATCTGAAACTGTTCGGCGACGTCGCATTCCGGAACACGATCTGGACGACCGTCGTCTGGACGATCGCGACGACGGCCATCTCGGTCGGGATCGGCTGGCTGCTCGCGATGATGTGCTCCTTCGCGCCGAAATCGACGCTGCCCTTCCGCGTCATGATCTTCGCTGCCTTCGGCATCTCCGAGGCGGTCAGCGGCTTCATGTGGCTCGGTATCTTCCGCCCCGACCAGAGCGGGCTGCTCAACGCCCTGCTCGCCGCGATCGGTCTCGGCCAGTTCCAGCATTCCTGGCTCGGCGACCCCAACACCGCGTTGTGGGGGCTGATCATCGCTGCATCCTGGGCTCAGGTCGGGCTGCCGCTGATGCTCTGCTTCGCGTCGGTGCAGTCGATCCCGAGCAATGTGCTCGAGGCTGCCGCCATGGATGGAGCCGGCCCGGGCGCGCTGATGCGCTACATCATGATGCCGCTGTCGATGCCGGGCGTCCGCGTCGCGGTGTTCATCAACCTGCTCGGCAGCCTGCGCGCCTTCGACATCATCTATGTGCTGACCGGCGGTGGTCCCGTGCGCTCGACCGAGACGATCGGCTTCTTCATGTATCGGGAGTCGATGACGCAGTTCAAACTCGGTTACGGCGCCGCCGCGACGGTCATCCTGCTCATCGCGGTCTTCGTGATTTCGGCCCCGGCCATCATCCAGCGAACGGCGGGGGCGCGATGACCCCGCGGATGCAATATCTGATCACCGCCATCGTCGGCGTCATCGCGATCATCTGGATGGTGCCGGTCATCGGCGTCGTCGTTCTTTCGATCCGTCCCCCATCCGAAGTCGTGCTGGGCTGGTGGCGGCTCGACGAAGTTCATCTGACGCTGAATGCCTGGCGCGATGTCTGGAGCAAATATCCGCTGTTCCAGTCCCTGATCACGACGATCAAGATCGCCGGAATCGCAACCATCGCCTCGATGCTGCTGACGCCGGCCGCGGCCTATGCCTTCCACTTCCTGCGCTTTCCCTTCCGTCGCACGCTGCTGATCATCATCATCAACGCCTTCGTGCTGCCGCAGCAGGTCGTTGTGATCCCGCTGTTCCAGCTCTGGCGACAGACGGGGATGATCGACAACATCTTCTCGGTGCTCGTTCCCTATATCGGCCTGTCCTTCGCCTGGTCGATCTTCCTCGTGAAGAACTTCCTGGAGGACTTCCCGAAGGAGCTGATCGAGGCGGCCAAGATCGACGGCGCGGGGCCGATCTCGGTGTTCTTCCATGTCGTGCTGCCGAACTCGCGAACCCCAATCATCGCGGTGGGAATCCTGCAGTTCCTGTGGTGCTGGAATGCGTTGTTCCTGCCGCTTCTCTTCCTGCGCAGCGACGTGACGCTGCCGGTGCTGCTCGCCCGGATCGCCGGCACCTATGATCTCAACTGGGACCTTCGTGCGGTTGCGGCCATCGTCACCATGATCATCCCGCTCGCCGTCTTCGTCACCTTCCAGCACCATTTTGCCGCCGGCGCCCAGACGCGGTCCGGCACCAAGGAATAACCCGAGGATCCATGATGTCCGACAAGAAGCCCAAGCCGTTGCGCTACCGCCAGATCCATCTCGACTTCCACACATCCGAGCATATTCCTGGCATCGGCTCCGCCTTCGATCCCGACGATTTCGTCGCGACGCTGAAGGCTGCGCATGTCGATTCCATCACCATCTTCGCCAAGTGCCATCATGGCTGGTCCTATTACCCGACCAAGGTCGGCAAGCCGCATCCCCATCTCGCCCGACCCGACCTGATGGGCGACATGATCACGGCCTGTGCCGCTGCCGACATCGAGACGCCGGTCTATATCTCGGTGCAGTGGGACGAACTCTCCGCGCGCGAGCATCCGGAATGGCGGGTGATGAGCGCGACCAATCGTTACCAGCACGCCCTGCCGTCCGATCCGTCCAGCCTCAAGCAGCTGAGTCCCGGCTGGCACACGCTCTGCCTCAATCACCAGGGCGTGCGTGACTACATTCTCGATCAGGCGCGCGAAGTGGCCACGAACTACAAGACGCCGGGCCTCTTCTTCGACATCGTGCTGACGCCCGATTGCGTCTGCTCGGCCTGTATCGGGCGCATGCAAGCCGAGGGGCTCGATCCCGAGAACCCGGCCGACCGGCTCCGGAACGACGAGGCGGTCAATGAGGAGTTCCGTCGCTATGTCTCCGATGCGCTGTTCGCGGAATTCCCGGAGCTGCGCGTCTTCTATAATTGCGGCCACATCCACAAGCAGGGACGCCAGCGCTTCGCGACCTATACCCATTTGGAGCTCGAAAGCCTGCCGACCGGCGGTTGGGGTTATGATCACTTCCCGTCCAGCGCCCGCTATGCCGCGACGCTCGGCATGGACTTCATGAGCCATACCGGCAAGTTTCATACGTCGTGGGGCGAATTCGGCGGCTTCAAGCGGCCCGACGCGCTCGTCTACGAGATCGCGCAGATGGCGGCGCTCGGCGCCAAATGCCTTGTCGGCGACCAACTCCATCCGAACGGCGCCATCAATCACGACACCTACAGCTCGATCGCGCCGGCCTATGCGCGGCTCGAAAAGCTGGAGCCCTATCTCGAAGGGGCGAAGCAGGTCTCGGAGATCGCGATCCTCGCCGCCGAATATTTCCATCCCGTCGGCGCGCGCAACAGCAACAGCGACGATGGCGCCGCGCAGATGCTGCAGGAACTGAAGCTCCCCTTCGACGTCATCGACGGCGAGGCGGCCTTCGAACCCTATCGCCTGCTGATCCTGCCGGACGAAATCCCCATCGATGCGGCGCTTGCGGCACGGCTCGAGGCTTTCGTCGCCGGCGGCGGCCGCCTGCTGCTGTCGGGAGCCTCGGGACTCGCGGCAGAGGGCGACGGTTTCGCGCTCGATCTCGGCCTCGAGCGGAACGACGGTCCTGTCGCCTTCAATCCGTCCTATCTCGTCGCCGATCCCGCCGCGCTCGATGCCGACCTGCCGAAGGCGCCCTTCGTCATGTACGGCGTCGGCCAGCGGATCGTTCCCGGCGCCGCGACGGTGCTCGCCTCGATCGTGCCGTCCTATTTCAATCGCAGCTACAAGCACTTCTGCTCGCACCAGCATACGCCCGACGACCCGGCGGCGGGAACGATCGGCGCCGGTGTCACCGAGCATGCCGGCATCGGCTATATCGGCTTCCCGATCTTCGCGATGTATCACGCGATGGGACAGCCGCTTTACAAATACCTGGTGCGTGGGCTGATCCGCCGGCTGCTGCCGGATCCGGTTCTTCTCACCGACCTGCCGTCGTCGGCGCGCGCGACGCTGACGCATCAGGCGGCCGAGGGGCGCCATGTGCTTCATCTCCTCTATGCGGTGCCGCAGGTGCGCGGCAAGGCGGTGCCGACCGACACCGGGACCCGCGTGCTGGAGATGATCGAGGATATCCCCGCCATCGGCCCGGTGACGGCCAGGATCAAGCTGCCGTCTCCGCCGAGCCGGGCCTTCGACGCACTGACCGGTGCCGAGATCGCGTTCAGCATCGACGCCGATGGCCGGACAGCCGTGACCCTTCCCCGGCTGCATATCCACAGCGCCCTCGTCTTCGAGGCCTGATGGAAGCGCGCTGGTCCGTCGGCCGTTCCTCCCGGGCCGGCGGATCAGCGCGGAAGCCCGCATCCGCCTTGGAGCAATCGCGTCGATCGGCTAGGGAAAGGTAAGGCGGCCCAAGTCGCCGCGAACCGCGAAACCCGGCTCCGACCATGTCCGATGACGATACGCCGCACGACAATGCTCCGCGACGCAGACCGCCGACAATCGCCGACGTTGCGGCGACGGCGGATGTCGCCATCGGCACCGTTTCGCGCTTCCTGAACGGGCACGAGATCCGCCGGGCCAATCGCGAGGCGATCGAGGCGGCGATCGACAAGCTGTCCTATCGCCGCAACGCCGTCGCCGCGGCAATGAAGACCGATCTCACGCACATGATCGGCCTGCTGGCCCCGGTTTTCGACGATTACCACGCGACGATGGTGGAACGGCTCGCGGTGACGATCCGGTCGACCGGGCGGGCGCTCGTCATGTATTGCCATGGCGGCGATCGCCGCATCATGGCCGAGGCGCTCGATTTCTTCGCCGCCCAGCGGGTCGATGCGCTGATCATGGACGGTGTGCCGGAAGTGCGCGACCGCGTCGATCGCCTGCTCGCCCACGGCATTCCGATCGTCCTCTACAACAACGACATGCCGGGCGTCGCCGCGGACCGCGTGCTGGTCGAGAACCGCCGCGACAGCTTCCGGGCCGTCAGCCACCTGCTCGATCTTCGCCATGAGCGCGTCGCCATCCTCACCGGCGATCTCCGTGATACCTCCGGTCGGCACCGCCTCGAAGGTTACGAGGCGGCGCTTGCGGCCCACGGCATTCCGCTCGACCCGGCCTATGTCGTCGACGCCGACTGGAAGGTGGAGAAGGGCTATCAGGCGACGAAGCAGTTGATGGAGCTGCCGCGGCCGCCCACGGCGATCTTCGCCTCGAACTACGGCATGGCCATCGGCGCGCTCGGCTGGCTGAAGGACAATGGCCGCCGCGTTCCCGACGATCTCTCGCTGGTCTCCTTCGACGACGTGGCGCTGTTCCGCCTGCATGAGGCGGGGATCACCGCGGTGTCCCAGCCTCTGCAGCGGATCGCCGACTCGATCACCGACCTCATCGTTTCACGACTCGGCGATGCCAAGACCAGGGCGCCGCGCACCATCGTGCTCGATTGCGACGTTATCCTGCGCGGTTCCACGCGACGACTGCTGGTGCCGGCCTGACGGGCGAGCCGAAACGCTCGCTCACGCCCAGGCGACATGCTCGGTCGCGCCAGCGGCGACGGCGACCGTCATCGACCGGTCGCCGAAACGAAGCCGGACCTCCTGAGCCTTGACGCTCGCCAGCGTCACCGCGACGGGCGCGCCGTCCTCCCAGACGAGATCGATGGTCAGGCCGCCGCGCGCGCGAACCCCATCGACGCGGCCCTTCAGCCAGACCTTGGGTAGAGCGGGCAACAGCAGAACTTCGCCGGGACGCGATTGCACGAGCATCTCGAGGATGCCGGCGGCGCCGCCGAAATTGCCGTCGATCTGGAACGGCGGATGCGCATCGAAGAGATTCGGATAGCTGCGCTCGGGGCCGAGCAGCATGGCCAGCACCGCATGGGCATGGTCGCCGTCGCGCAGCCGTGCCCAGAGATTGAGCCGCCAGCCGATGCCCCAGCCGGTCGCCTCGTCACCGCGGATCTCGAGCGACCGGCGCGCCGCGGCGGCGAGCGCCGGGGTCCGGTCGATGTCGATCTGCTGCGCCGGATAGAGCGCGTAGAGATGCGAGACATGCCGATGGTCCATCTCCGGCGCCTGCATGTCCCAGTCGTCGAGCCATTCCTGCAACTGGCCGGCCGCGCCGATCCGCTCGGCCGGAAGGCGGTCGCGTGCCGCGGAAAGGCGCGCGCGGAAATCGGTGTCCCGGCCCAGCGCCGTGGCCGCGGCCATCGTCCGGCCAAAGAGCTCGCGCGTGATCTGGCTGTCCATGGCCGGGCCGGCGCAGATCGATGCGCCATGCGGATGGACGTTCTCCGGCGAGAGCGAGGGAACGGTCACGAGGTCGCCGCTACCGGGGAGCGGCACCAGCACGTCGAGCAGGAATTCCGCGGCCCCCCTCATCAGCGGGTAGATCCGCGCCAGCAGCGCGTCGTCGTCCGCGAATTCCACATGGTCGTGCAACTGCGTCGCCAGCCAGGCGCCGCCCATCGGCCAGAGGCCCCATTTGGCGCCGTCGATCGGTCCGGTGGCCCGCCAGAGATCGGTGTTATGATGCATCATCCAGCCGCCGGCGCCGTAATGCGCCTTGGCCATCGCTGCGCCGGTGACGGCGAGGTCCTCGACCATGGCGATCAGCGGCTCGAAGCAGTCGGCGAGATTGGCCGGGTCGGGCAGCCAGTAGTTCATCTGCAGATTGATGTTGGCCGTATACTTGCTGCCCCAGGGCGGCCGGGGAAGATCGTTCCAGACACCCTGGAGGTTTGCCGGCTCGGTGCCCGGACGCGACGAGGCCAGCATCAGATAGCGGCCATATTGGACATAGAGGGAAGCGAGCGCCGGATCGTCGCCCGCGGCAAAGCCGGCAATGCGCTCGTCTGTCGGCAGGGCGGCGGCCTCGGTCTCGCCGAGATCGATAGCGAGCCTGCGAAAGAGCCGCTGGTGCTCGCTCTCATGCGCCGCGACCAGGTCATCGGCAGAACGGCCGCCGATCGCGGCGAGGCGCCGCTCCAGGCGCGCCAGCGGATCGGCACCGACGGCATCGAAGCGCTCGAAGCTCGTCGCCGCATCGATCAGGATCAACGCTTCGTCGGCGTCCGCGAGGAAAAGTGCGCCGTCGCGGCTCTCGAGCGTGCCGCCCTGATGCAGCAGCTTGACCCGATAGGCGAAGGTCAGCGCGCCGGCGATGCCGTTCTCGTCCGGCCCTCGCCCATGAAAGCCGATCATGTCGGCCGCCGCCGGCAACGAGGCGCCCTCCTGCGGGCTGTCGAGCGCAAGGCGGAGCGTGATGGCGCCCTTCTCGCTCGCGCGGAGGCGGAGCACGACGAGGCCGTCGGAGGCCGAAGCGAAAGCCTCGCGGGTGAAGGTCACGCCGCCGGCGCGATAGGTCGTGGTGGCAACCGCGCGGTCGAGATCGAGACTGCGGCGATAGTCCTCGGCCGGTGCGGCATGGTCAAACGCGATGCTGACGTCCCCGATCGGCTGGAACGACATCTGCAGATGCGGCACCGCCATCAGCTTGGCATTGGCGAGCGCTTCCGCCTCGGCATAGTGGCCGGCAAAGATGAGCTCGCGCACGGCGCGGAGATGCGGCAGCGCTTCGGGATTGATCGGCTGGTAGGGTCCGCCCGACCAGAAGGTGCTCTCGTTCAGCTGGATGCGCTCTTCGCCAACGCCGCCGAACACCATGGCGCCCAGCCGGCCATTGCCGATCGGCAGCGCTTCGGTCCAGACCGTGGCGGGCTGGCGATACCACAATTCGAGAGCCGACATCGACAGATCCTCATGCCTGATTTGCGGGGGAGGATGGCCGGAACTGATGTGGCAATCAACAAGAATGATAACGTTTCAATTGACGGCAGGCTGGTCGGAAGGGCTGTGCGTGCGGGTTCCGTTGCAGAAAGATGTCGACCGTCGCCCTCGGCTGTCGCCAAGGCCGCGAGGTCGCGCCATAACGGGCACTGGTCGCCATGTGCGACGACTGACGGCCGGCGTCCGTGGCGATGACCCGATCAGGGCCGGCGACGGCGAGGGAGGCGACGATGACGGATATCCGCGTCTGCGACGGCCGAAAGCGCGGCGGGCGCGGTCATGACTGACCCGCTTTCGCTGCCACTCCGCCGCAGGCTGATGGTGATCGGCATGGGGGCCGGCCATCCGGATCAGCTGACGATCCAGGCGATCGAGGCGATGAATCGCGTCGATGTCTTCTTCATCCCCGAAAAAGGCAGCGAGGCCGGCGATCTCGCCCGTATCCGACGCGAGATCTGCGCGCGCTATATCCGCGATCCCGGCTATCGGCTCGTTCCCTATGTGATGCCGCGTAGGGCGCGGGGCGGCGATTATGCGGAGGGCGTCCTGGATTGGCATGCATCCATCGCGGATCGGTTCGCTGCGCTGCTGGCCGGTGAACTCGCGGAGGACCAGTGCGGCGCGTTTCTCGTCTGGGGTGATCCGAGCCTCTACGACAGCACGCTGCGTATCCTGGCGCGACTGGAGGCGAGCGGCCGCTTCGCCTTCGACATGGATGTCATACCGGGCATCAGCGCGCCTCAGGCACTGGCCGCGCGGCACAAGGTGGCGCTGAACGCGATCGGTGCGCCGCTGCTGGTCACGCCCGGGCGCCGGCTGGCCGAGGGCGTGCCGGCCGAGGCCGACGGCATCGTCATCATGCTCGACGTCGCCGTCGCACTCGGCGCCGCCGATCCCGACCTCGATCTCTATTGGGCCGCCAATCTCGGGCTGCCAGACGAGACGCTCGTCAGCGGCCGGCTCGGCGCCGTGATCGACGAGATCGGGATCCTGCGCGCGGAACTCCGGGCCAAGAACGGCTGGATCTTCGAAACCGCCCTGCTCAGGAAGCCCCTGCGCGACTGAACCGAGCGGCGGGCCGGTGCCGCATGCACGCGGCGGCGCCACCTTGACAAGCCGCACGGCCGGCCGTCACGTGATCCATCTCCTTCGATAATTCTGGAACGATTCCATGGCCTTCGCGCTGGACGACCACTGGGTGTGGGATTTCTGGCTCGCCGACGACGGCGCGCTCTACCACATGTTCTTCCTGCATGCGCCGCGCGCGCTCGGCAATCCGCACCTCCGCCATCGCAATGCCCGCATCGGCCATGCGACCTCGGCCGACCTCACGAGCTGGGACTATCACGGCAAGATCTTCGAGGCCGGGGATCCCAGCACGTTCGACGACACGGCTACCTGGACCGGGTCGGTTGTCCGCGGGCCGGACGGCCTCTGGCGCATGTTCTATACCGGCAGCCGCTTTCTCTCGCCTGATACCCACGCGAATATCGAAACCATCGGCGTCGCGACGTCGCCGGATCTCTTCCGCTGGACCAAGAAGCCGGGCCCGATCTCGGTCGCCGATCCGCGCTGGTACGAGACGCTCGGCAGTTCGAGCTGGCCGGAAGAAGCCTGGCGCGATCCCTGGGTGTTCCCGTCGGCGAGCGGCGATCTCTGGCACATGCTGGTCACCGCGCGCGCCCGGGAAGGCGATGAAATCGATCGCGGCGTCATCGGCCATGCGACCTCGCGCGATCTCGAGAACTGGGATGTACAACCGCCGCTCAGCGCGACCGGCGCCGGCTTCGCCCATCTCGAAGTGCCGCAGGTCGTCGAGATAGCGGGACGGACGCATCTCCTCTTCTCCTGCGACACCGCCAAGCTGGTGGGAGCGCGACAGGGCGGGACCGGCGGCATCTGGAGCGTCGCCTCCGACGCAGCCGAAGGGCCCTATCCGATCGCGGCGGCTGGGCTCATCGCCTCCGAGGCCATCTATAGCGGCCGTGTCGCCTTCGACCGTGACGGAAGGCCCGTGCTGCTCGCCTTCGTCAACAATGCGGCCGATGGCAGCTTCGTCGGCGCAGTCACCGACCCTCTGCCGCTCGTCGAGCGGGATGGTGCCTTGCGGATCGACGAGGCCGCCGCGGCGCTCGGCCTGTCCTTGCCATGAACGTCGCCGTGGTGGAGCGCCTCGGCGAGATCGCCTTCATCGTCCTGCCGGTGTTCCTTCTGATCGGCATCGGCTATCTCGCCGGATGGTCGCGCCATCTCGGCGAGAAGTCGGCCGACGGGCTCTCGGAATATGTCTTCGGCCTCGCCGTGCCGGTGCTGATCTTCAAGACTCTGTCGCAGGCCAAGCTTCCCGAGGGCGGCCAGCCCTGGGGCTACTGGATCGCCTATTTCACCGGCGCCTTCGTCGTGTTCGGTATCGGCTTCCTGCTCGCGGTCAAGCTGTTCCGCCGCAGCCATCTCGAAGCGGTGATGCAGGGTTTCGCCGGAGCGCAGGCCAACACCGTCTTCGTCGGCGTGCCGATCATCCTCAAGGCGTTCGGCGAAGCGGGCGCCGTGCCGCTCTTCCTGCTGATCGCCATCCATCTCCCGATCATGACGACGGCGGCGACGATCCTCGCCGAGGGTGCCGAATCCGGTGTGTCGCGCGCGACGCTGATCCGGCTCGGCAAGGCGCTGGCGCGCAATCCGATCCTGTTCGGCATCTATGCCGGGGCGATCGCGCGGCTGACGGGCTTCCAGGCGACCGGCGTCGCGGGGCAGGTGGTAGACATGCTGGCCGCTTCGTCCGTGCCCTGCGCGCTGATCTCGATGGGGCTTGCGCTCCGGCGGCACGGCTTTGCCGGCGATCTCGCGGCCTCGCTGACGATCAGCCTCCTCAAGCTCGTCGTCCACCCTCTGCTGGTCTTCGGGCTGACGCGGATGCTGCCGATGCCGCCTGTTTGGGCCGGGGTCGCGGTGGTGTTCGCGGCGATGCCCTGCGGCGTCAACGCCTATCTGATGGCGACCCATTACCGGGCCGGCGTCGCCAGCGCCGCCAGCGCCGTCTCGCTCTCGACGCTGATCAGCCTCTTCACGATCACCATCTGGCTTTATGTGCTCGGCGTCGGCTGAGACGCAGCGAGTCCGACCATGTTGCGGATGTCAGACGGCGTCACCCCGGCGGCCCGCAGCTCTGCCAGCCCGGTGGCGCCGTCCGATTTCGACAGCTTGCGGCCGGCCGCATCGCGGATCAGCCGGTGATGATGGTAGCGCGGCTGCGGCAGGCCGAGCAGCGACTGCAGCAGGCGGTGCACGCTGGTGGCATGGAACAGATCGGTCCCGCGCACGACGTCGGTGATGCCCTGCAGCGCGTCGTCGACCACCACGGAAAGGTGATAGCTGGTCGGCAGGTCGCGGCGGGCGAGGATCACGTCGCCCCAGGCCGCAGGATCGGTGGCGACGATGCCCCGCTCGCCGTTCGGGCCGGCGCCCGTCTCCTCGAAGGACAGCGGTCCGGCGCGGCGGATGGCCTCGTCCATCCTGAGCCGCAGGGCATAGGGCGCTCCGGCGGCGATCCGCCGGCCGGCTGCCTCCGCCGTGAGGTTGCGGTCATTCCCCGGATAGAGCGGCGCCCCATCCGGATCGCGCGGCCAGGCGTGATCCGTGGTCAAGGCGCGGATTTCGGCCCGCGACAGGAAGGCGGGATAGACGAGACCCGCCGCCGTGAGTTGGTCCAGTGCCGCCCGGTAGTCGGCGAAATGATCCGATTGCCGCCGAACCCTCCGCTGATAGGGAAGCGCGAGCCAGTCGAGATCATCCAGGATCGCCGCCTCGAACTCCGGCCGGCAGCGCTCGCGGTCAATATCCTCGATCCGAAGCAGAAAGCGCCCGCCGGCCGCAGCGGCGAGATCGGCATTCAGCAGCGCCGACAGCGCATGGCCAAGATGCAGCGGCCCGTTCGGGCTGGGGGCAAAGCGGAAGGTTCGGAGGTTCGCGGGCGTCGTCATCACGCCTCGTTCTAGCGCGGCGCCGCGGAAAAGGGAGCCGTCACACTGCGCCATCGGCAAGCACCCGGCATGGCGATGGCCGGCCGGCATTGCTAGCATGGCGTACGATTCGTGCGTCTGAACCGGACATTGCTGCATGCTCGACGGTCCCCGCCTCGCTCCGCTTTCGGGGCTCCCCGCTCGCCATCTGGTCGTGCTGCTGCACGGCGTGGGTGCCGATGGCGCCGATCTCATCGATATCGGGCGGCACTGGGCGCCCCTCTTTCCTGACGCCGCCTTCGTGGCGCCGAATGCGCCCGATCCCTGCGACTGGGATCCGGAGCGCTACCAGTGGTTCCGCCTGACGGTGCGTGATCCGCATGAATATTGGCAGGGCGCTGCCGCGGCTGCGCCGAAGCTCGACGCCTTCATCGATGCGGAACTGAAGCGGCTTGGCCTCGATGATGCCGACCTCGCGATCGTCGGCTTCAGCCAGGGCACGATGATGGCGCTGCAGGTCGCGCCGCGGCGAAAGCATCCGCCCGCTGCGATCATCGGCTATTCCGGACGCATCGCTGGTGTCGAGCGGCTGGCGAAGGAGGTGGTGAGCCGGGCGCCGGTGCTGCTCGTCCATGGCGCGCTCGACGAGGTGATTCCCGTCGGGGCGATGGCCGAGACGGCGGCAGCGTTGCGCGGCGCCGGCTTCACGGTCGAGACGATCGAGCGCCCCGGCCTCGGCCACGGAATCGATGCGGCGGGACTGAAGGCGGGAGCAGCATTTCTGCGCCGGGCCTTCGCCGGCGCGGAGGTCTGAATTCAGGTTTCGCCGCGACACTGGAATGGCTTCACAAGGGTGACACACAGCCTATAGATTAATCGGACTTATCTCGAGGTTCGGCGCTGCTCACCGGAGAAGCCAGTCTTGACGATAGCTCTGCCTGCAGGGGCAAACCCCGCCTTGGTGCTCAATGCCGATTATCGGCCGCTGAGCTATTATCCGCTCTCGCTCTGGTCCTGGCAGGACACGATCAAGGCGGTGTTCCTCGATCGCGTCACCATCGTCTCCGAATATGACGTCGCGGTTCGTAGCCCATCCTTCCAGATGCGGCTGCCCAGCGTCGTCTGCCTCAAGAGCTATGTGAAGCCGGCGCGCAACCCGGCCTTCACCCGGTTCAACGTGTTCCTGCGCGATCGCTTCCAGTGCCAATATTGCGGCGCGCGCGACGAACTCACCTTCGATCACGTCGTCCCGCGGGCTCGCGGCGGCCAGACGACCTGGCAGAACGTGGTCGCCGCCTGTTCGCCGTGCAATCTCAAGAAGGGCAGCCTGCATCCGGCCGATGCCGACATGTGGCCGCACCAGATGCCGTTCCAGCCTTCGGTCTCGGACCTGCACAACAACGGCCGCGCCTTCCCGCCGAACTATCTGCACGACAGCTGGCTCGACTATCTCTATTGGGATACCGAGCTCGATCCGTAGCGCCGGCCTGACGCCGGGCAGAGAGCGCCCGCCGCATGCCGTTTCCGATCATCATCGACAGTCCCGACGATCCGCGCATCGCCGCCTATCGCGATATCCGCGAGCGCGATCTCGTCGGCCGCCGCGGCGAATTCATCGCCGAGGGCGAGGTCGTGCTGGCGATGCTGGTCAAGGCGCGGCGCCACCGTGCCGCCTCGCTGCTGATCGACGCTCGCCGGCTCGATACCCTCACGTCGCTCATCGATGCGCTGCCGACGGACGTTCCCGTTTATGCCGCGGCGCAGCCGGTGATCGATGCCATTGCCGGCTTTCCGCTGCATCGGGGCATTCTCGCCCATGGCATCGCGGCGCCGCCGCTCGCCGCCGAAGTCCTGCTCGCCGAGGCTGCGTCCGATGATGTCGTCGTCGTGCTGTCGGCGATCGCTAATCACGACAATATGGGCGGCATCTTCCGCAATGCCGCCGCTTTTGGCGCTGCCGGAGTCCTGCTCGATGCCGATTGCTGCGATCCGCTCTATCGCAAGGCCATCCGCGTTTCCGTCGGCACCAGCCTGACCCTGCCCTTCGCGCGGCTGCCGCGGGATGTGGACCTGCCGGGGCTGCTCGCTGGCGCAGGCTTTCGCGCGCTCGCGCTCTCGCCCGCCGGGAGGGCAGACCTGCATGAGGTCGCGCGGGGCGGCCGCGTCGCCCTGCTTCTCGGCGCCGAGGGCCCAGGCCTCGATGCGGCGCTGCTGCAGCGGGCCGAGACGGTCCGGATCAGGATGGCCGAGGGCGTCGATTCGCTGAATGTCGCGACGACGAGCGGCATCGTCCTGCATCACCTGACCGCCGGCCGGAGCCGGGCGGGGCGCGGAGCCTAGGGCCGGCGGACGATCGGCGCCCTGGCATGGCCGAGGGCGGCGGCGAGGGCGAGCAGGGCGACGAGCGCCGAGACGACCGCGTTCCAGCCGGCGAAGGAGAGGCCGGCGACCCGCAAGGCCGCATCCGTGCAACTCACGACCTTGGTGTGGCCGATCTGGGCGAGGAGATCGCCGGCATTGCCCGTGGTGGCAACGCCGCCGCCGCAATCCGCCGGGCCGAGCCAATAATGCCATTCGACGCCGGCATGATAGATGCCGAGGCCGAGGCCGATCAGGAAGGCGACTCCGGCGAGGAGCAGCAGCGTGCGGGTCAGCGCGATCTGCGTGTCGCGGATCATCAGGATGATCGCGATCGCCAGCAGCGGCAGGCCGACATAATAGGGCAGCCGCTGCTCGAGGCAGAGCTTGCAGGGCACATAGCCGCCGATCAGCTGGAAGCCCCAGGCGCCCGCGATCGCCGCGAGGCCGAGGACGAAGGCTAGTCCAGCGAAGAAGAGGCGCTTGCCATCGGCCATTGGATCATCCCGTTCCAGAACCCGCCCGCTTCTAGCGTCCGGCCCGGCCGGTGTCGACGCACCGCCGGGTCACAAGCGCGTGCGATCGTCAGCTGAGCCTTCCATCGGCCAGCGCTGCCAGGATCCATTCGCGATATTTCGGCTCGCTTTCGTTGCTTTCCGGCGAAACCTTCGAAGCTTCCTGCATGAAATAGAGATAGTCGCGGCCCATCTGCTGGCCCTTCAGCGTGTGCATGTCGAGCGCGGGATCGATGATCTCGGGCGTCAGCTCGCCGAGCGCCGTGCCGCGCATCGCCCAGTTGACCATGTCGTCGGAGGAGCGCTCCTTCGGGCTGGTCGCGATCAGGCGGATGGCATGGGCGGCGAACAGGAAGCGGTCGCCGACCGGGCGTGGATAGCGGTGATGCATCTGGTAGAGCGTCTCGACGATGACCGGCGCCTGGCGATTGCCGAAGCCGACATCCTCGACCGAGATGACGCAGAGCCGCGCCCAGAGCTTTTCTTCCATCTCGGGGCTGGTCAGGAACATCTCCCAGCCGAGCAGCAGCGCGTTGTCGAGCAGGCCCCGGCGCAGCGATTTCTGCAGCGCCGAGATCACCTCGTCGGCGGCGAAGCCATGCTCGGTCGTCGTCCGCTGCCAGGGATCGGGCGGCAGTTCCACTTTGGTCATCGAGAGCTCCTGGTTGATGCCGCGACTTTCGGCCGGCGCGCCGGTGCTGTCCAGCCTCGCGGCGGCATCCTGCGGCGAGGCGCCGCGGAACGCGGACCGAGCTTCAGCGTTGCAGCAACGGGGCGCGATGGACCGCCGTCTTCCGTTCGCCTAGAAGATGAACGCCTCTTCTTTCGCTCGCCCCGTCTCGCAACAGAAGGATGGACCGTCGTGACCAAGCTCTCCTCGCACATCGCCCTCGCCTCCAACACCAAGGCCGCGATGATCGACCTCCTCAATGCGCGCCTCGCCGATACGATCGACCTGTCGCTCCTGACAAAGCAGGCGCATTGGAACCTGAAGGGGATCCAGTTCATCGCCATTCACGAGATGCTGGACACGTTCCGCGCCGATCTCGACGTCCATACCGACACGATCGCCGAACGCGTCGCGCAGCTGGGCGGCATCGCCCTCGGCACCGTGCAGACCGTGGCTGCCGCGACCGCGCTTCAGCCCTATCCGACCGACATCACCAAGATTCCCGATCATCTCGACGCGCTGATCGAGCGTTATGCCGCGACGGCCAATGCCGTCCGCACCGCGATCGACACGGCCGACGATGCCGGCGACGCCGATACGGCCGATATCTTCACCGCCGCTTCGCGCTCGCTCGACAAGGCCCTCTGGTTCCTCGAATCGCATCGTGGCTGACGGCGCGATCGCGCTCAACGACATCAGCGCCTGGAGCGTCGACTGGGTCTGGGGCGTGCCCCTCACCGTGATCACGCTGGTCGCGCATGTCGTCTGGCTCGGCATCTTCGATCGGCGGCTCGTCCGCCTGTCCCGGGCGCCATGGTTCGGCGCACGGCCGCAGATCGGCTTCATCCTCGTGATGAGCGGCGCCGTGCTGCTCGCCGTGCTGCTGCATGCCGTCGAGGCGATGTTCTGGGCGGTCGCCTATGTCGCGCTCGGCGCATTGCCCGATCCGCGCACGGCGATGCTGTTCTCCATGGAAGCGCAGACCAGCTTCGGCCACGACACGCTGTTCCTGGCGCCGCACTGGCAGATGCTGGGTGCGCTCGAGGCGCTGGTCGGCGTGATGATGTTCGGCCTCACCGTCGCCTTCCTGTTCTCCATGATGCAGCGCGTCGGCCCGGCCAACGAGCGCTAGACAGGCGATACTGCCGATCAACCGGCCATGCGGTCGGCGTTCTTCGTGTCTCCTTCTTGCCGAGAGACGGCAACGACTTCGGTAGCGCTTGTCGCGTTTCGGGAGGGGGTGCCGAATCCGAGAGGTCTTCGCGGTGTCGCAGGAACTTTGCTAGCGTGGCGCGAGTATCCGCAGCCGCGATTCGCGGCTTCCGAAGGAGGAAATACCATGAAGGCTTCCCGCATCGCCCTGGCTGCCTTGGCCGCCCTGCCGATGGCTCTGCCGCTCGCCTTGCCGGCAGCGGCCCAGCAGGCGGCCGTCGGCAAGCTCGAATGCGACGTGTCGGCCGGCGTCGGCTTCTTCGTCGTCGAGAAGCAGACGATGAAGTGCGTGTTCACGCCGCAGAACGGCGGGCCGCTGGATTACTATACCGGCAAGATCGCCGAATACGGCATCGCACTCGGTGAAGTGAAAAAGGGCGTGCTGATCTGGGGCGTCATCACCGCCACCAACCAGGTGCCCAATCCCGGCACGCTTGCCGGTGACTTTGTCGGCGCCGGTGCCGATGTGGCCATCGTCAAGGGTCTCGGGGCCAATGTGCTGGTCGGTGGCAGCGACAAGTCGATCGCCCTGCAGCCCGTCTCGGTCGAGGGCGAGAGTGGCTACAACCTCGCCGCCGGCGTGACCACCGTCTCGCTCGCCGTCGCGCCCGCTCCGGCGAACTAGGCGCCTTTGCCTCGCGTCTGCCGGCGGTTACCTGCCGGTCGACGGCCTGACGGCGGCGAAGGCTGATGGCCTCCTGCCGTGGCGCAAGCTGCGGCAGGATTCAGCCGGAGGCCTTGTCGGTGTCGGTCTGTTGCACGGTGCGCAGGCGGTCCATGCGCGGAATGGCATCGCGACGCTGCGACACGCGCTGACCTTCTTCATAGACGGCGCGCGAGGCGTCACGCCAGTCGAGCAGCAGGCGCCGGTTCTCCGGCGTATCCTCGACCAACCGGTGCAGGCTGACCTTCTCGCGCCGTTCGTTGCGCGGGTCCTCGACCTTGTTTGCGACCCAGACATGTTCGCCGTCCCGATCTGCACGCACCACGAGCACGGGGGTGATCGAGAAGCCCGAATGGTCGAGCAGGAAGGCTGGAATATTGAGCTGCCGCGTTGCTGCATCGGCAGCGTCGATTTCGTGGCGCAGCGCCGCGAGCGAACCGGCCGAAAGGCCGAGCTGCGGACAACGCCATATATTGTCCGCTTCGATGTAGAGAATCTGGTAGCCGCTGTGCTCAGTCGAAAGGGGCATCTGCTTCCGTGCGTGGCATGATTGCACGAGCGGACTTTAGCGCGCCCGTCCAGTTTCGTTCCATCTTATTCCGACAAATATTCGCACTGCGTCAAAAACTTTGGGGGAGCAATGCGGCGGGTTGAGGATGACGAGCCCGGCGACGAGGCCAAGGGCAGCCTGCTCGCCATCGCGGTGCTGGCGCCGCTGGCCGGTGCGCTCGCCGGCGCTCTCGGCGCACTGTTCCGCTTCGGGCTCGACCGCGCTGATTCGCTGCGCGGCACGGTGGTCGCTGCGGCGCACGGCATTTCGTTCGCAGGACTGATCGGCCTCGTCGCGCTCACGGCGCTGGCCGCCGCGATCGCGGCCTTCCTGGTGCAGCGCTTCGCGCGCCAGGCCTCCGGCAGCGGCATCCCGCATGTCGAACTCGTGCTCCGTGGCGAGGCGGAGCAGGGGACGTTCCGGCTCATCCCGGTGAAGTTCTTCGGCGGCTGGCTCGCGATCGGCTCCGGCCTCGCCCTCGGCCGCGAGGGGCCGAGCGTCCAGATGGGCGCGACGCTCGCCCATCTCATCGGCAAGTGGTTCCGCTGCGACTGGGACGATTGCCGCATGCTGCTCGCCGCCGGCGCCGGCGCCGGCCTCGCCACCGCGTTCAACGCGCCCATCGCTGGTGCGGTGTTCGTCCTCGAGGAACTGGTTCGCCGCTTCGAGACGCGCATCGCCATCGCGGCCCTCGGCGCGTCTGCAACGGCGATCGCCGTGGCGCGCGCCCTGCTCGGCGACCAGTTCGACTTCACCGTACCGGAGCTCGCCGCGCCCCCGGCGGGCAGTTTCCCGCTCTATGTCGCTTTCGGCTGCATCGCCGGCCTCGCCGCCATTGCCTACAACCGCAGCATTCTCGGCACCATGGATGCCTTCGAGCGCTTCGCCGCCGTCCCGGTCGTGGTGAAGGCGGCGCTGGTCGGCGCCCTCGTCGGGCTCATCGCCTGGATCGCGCCCGATCTCGTCGGCGGCGGCGATCCGCTGACGCAGCGGGCGCTGCTCGGCGAGGGAACGCTGTCCGGCATCGCGATCATCTTCGCGGTCCGCTTCGTCCTGGGCGCGCTGTCCTATGCCGCAGGAACGCCGGGCGGGTTGTTCGCGCCCATGCTGGTGCTCGGCGCCGATCTCGGCCTCGGCACCGGGTTGGCAGCCAAGTGGCTGTTCCCCGGCCTTGGCGTCGATCCGCGCGGCTTCGCGCTGGTCGGCATGGCGGCGTTCTTCGCCGGCGTGGTGCGCGCGCCGCTCACAGGCCTCGTGCTCGTCGTCGAGATGACCGCGAGCACGGTGCTGCTGGTGCCGATGCTCGGCGCCACCTTCGCTGCCATGCTGGTGACGACGGTGCTCGGCAATCCGCCGATCTACGATTCGCTGCGCGAGCGGGCGCGGGCGGCGGCTGGCAAAGCACCAGCCGCCGACTAGTGTGCCTCGTCCCAGTTGTCGGCGGCTCTGGCGTCGACCTTGAGCGGCACCGAGAGCGCGGCCGCGGGCTCGGGCGCCCGCTCCATGATCGACGTGACGAGCGGCAGCGTCGCCGCCACCTCGTCGTCGGGCACCTCGAAGATCAGTTCGTCATGCACCTGCAGCAGCATGCGCGCGTTCAGCCCCGAGGTTTCGAGCGCCGGTGCGACGCGGATCATGGCGCGGCGGATGATGTCGGCGGCGCTGCCTTGAAGCCGCGCATTGATCGCGGCGCGCTCGTTGAAGGCGCGGACAGAGGCGTTCTTCGAGGCGATCTCGGGATAATGGCAGCGGCGCCCGAACAGGGTGGTGACATAGCCCTTGTCGCGACAGATCCGCTTCGTCTCCTCCATATAGGCGCGGATGCCGGGGAAGCGCTCGAAATAGCGCTTGATATAGGCGCCCGCTTCCTCGCGGCCGATGCCGAGCTGGTTGGCGAGGCCGAAGGCGGAGATGCCGTAAATGATGCCGAAATTGATCGCCTTGGCGCGCCGGCGCACTTCGGCCGGCATGCCCTCGACCGGCACGCCGAACATTTCGGATGCCGTCAGCGCATGGATGTCGAGCCCGTCGCGGAAGGCCTGGCGCAGCGCCGGGATATCGGCGATTTCGGCGAGCAGGCGCAATTCGATCTGCGAATAGTCGGCCGAGACGAGCTTGCTGCCGGGCGGGGCGACGAAGGCCTTGCGGATCTTGCGCCCTGCCTCGGTGCGGACCGGGATGTTCTGCAGGTTGGGCTCCGACGAGGAGAGGCGTCCGGTGGTCGTGGCGGCGAGCGCATAGGAGGTGTGGACGCGCTCGGTCTCGCGATGCTGGTAGGCGGGCAGGGCGTCGGTATAGGTCGAGCGCAGCTTCGTCAGCTGGCGCCATTCGAGAATGCGCTGCGGCAGCTCGTAGCCCTGCTCGGCGAGGTCCTCGAGGATGCTGGCGCCGGTCGCCCAGGCGCCAGTCGCGGTCTTGGTCGCGCCGGGCAGGCCCATGACGCCGAACAGGATGTCGCCGAGCTGCTTGGGCGAGCCGATATTGAACGGCTGGCCGGCGAGCTGATGGATCTCCGCCTCGAGCGCGCCGGCGGCCTGGGCGAATTCGCCAGAAAGCCGCGAGAGCATGCCGCGATCGATGCTGATGCCGCGCCGCTCCATCTGCGCCAGCACCGGCACCATCGGCCGTTCCAGCGTCTCATAGACTGTGGCCATGCCCTCGGCGGCAAGCCGCGGCTTCAGAACCCGCCAGAGCCGCAGCGTGACGTCCGCGTCTTCGGCGGCATAGGCGGTGGCGCGATCAATCGGCACCCTGTCGAAGGTGATGCGCGCCTTGCCCTTGCCGGTGACCTCGTCGAAGGTGATCGGCGTATGGCCGAGCCATTTTTCCGAGAGCGGGTCCATGCCATGCGGTCCGCGACCGGCATCGAGCACATAGGACATCAGCATCGTGTCGTCATAGGGAGCGACCTCGATGCCGTAGCGGGCGAGGATCAGCCAGTCATATTTGAGGTTCTGCGCCACCTTGAGCACCGAACGGTCCTCGAGCAGCGGCTTCAATACGGCAAGCGCCGCGCGGATCGGGATCTGGCCGTCGAGCACGCCTTCGTTGAACAGCCCGTCGCCCTCGCCGCGATGGGCCAGCGGGATGTAGCAGGCCTCCTCGTTGGAGATCGCCAAGGAGACGCCGACGAGTTCGGCCTGCATCGGGTCGAGCGAGGTCGTCTCGGTATCGACGGCGACGAGGCCGCGCTCGGACGCGCGCGCAGCGAACGCCATCAGCGCATCGAGTGAGGTAATCGTCTGGTAGCGCGTGCGGTCGATGGGGGCCTCGCGTGCAGCACGGCCGCGGGCCTCTGCCAGGGCGGCCGGAGTCAGTCCCTGGTTCGCCTCGGACGCCACGAGCGGATCGCGGGGCGCCGTCGCATCCTCGCCGCTGCGCTCCGCCTGCTCGTCGCCGAACAGCGATTGCGGAAGGCTCGCCGCCAGCGCGGCTGAGGCGAGCGCCGGATCGGGCTCGACCCTGGCCTGCTCGACCCCGGTGGCGGCGGCGACGCGGCCGGTCAGCGTCGAGAATTCCATCGCCTTCAGGAAGCGGATCAGCCGCTCGCCCTCGATCGCCCGCACCGCGAGCTGTTCGATCGGTGTCTCGACCGGGACGCTGCGATCGAGCGTCACGAGGCGGAGCGAGATGCGCGCCTGTTCGGCGAAGGTGGTCAGCGCCTCGCGCCGCTTCGGCTGCTTGATCTCGCCGGCATTGGCCAGCAACCCCTCGAGATCGCCATAGGTCTCGATCAGCTGCGCCGCCGTCTTGATGCCGATGCCGGGGACGCCGGGGACATTGTCGACGCTGTCGCCGGCGAGCGCCTGCACGTCGATGACCTTCTCGGGCGGTACGCCGAATTTCTCGATCACCTCGTCGCGACCGATCGTCTTGCCCTTCATCGTGTCGAGCATCAGGACGCCCGGCGCGATCAGCTGCATCAGGTCCTTGTCGGAAGCGACGATGGTGACGTCGGCACCGGCAGAGACCGCCTGCTCCGTGTAGGTCGCAATGAGATCGTCGGCCTCGAAGCCCTGCTGCTCGATGCAGGCGACGTTGAAGGCATGGACCGCCTTGCGGATCAGCCCGAACTGCGGCCGGAGATCCTCCGGCGGCTCGGGCCGCTGCGCCTTGTAGAGGTCATAGATCTGGTTGCGGAAGGTCGTTGCGGAATGGTCGAGCACGACCGCGAGATGGGTCGGCCGCACGCCGACTTCGTTCGCTTCCTTGAGCAGCTTCCACAGCATGTTGCAGAAGCCGGCGACGGCGCCGACCGGCAGGCCGTCGGATTTGCGCGTCAGCGGCGGCAGCGCGTGATAGGCGCGGAAAATGTAGGACGAGCCGTCGACCAGGAAGACGTGGCTTCCGGGACCGATCGGCTGCGAGGGCGGGGCGGCGGCGGGCGTTGGCTGCTCGGACATGCGGCGGACTATGCCTCCCGGCGCCGCCTTTGGCTATATCGACGGCCCGATTGCCGGGCCGACGCGCGGGGATTAGCTTCGCGCATGGCCGAATCGAACCGCCCCCTGCCGAAGCCCGTTCTCGCCGATTTCGCGCCGCTCGCGGTCGTCATCGGCGGCCTGTTCGTCGTCTGGTGCGTCACGGTCATGTGGCTTCGCCAGTTGCCGCCGGAAGAGGGCTGGGTCCGGCAGGCGTTTCCGCTGCTGCTGTGGGCCGCCGCCATCGCGGCCTGGTTCGCGACGCAGCGGCCGCCGCGCCCGGCCGCCTGGCTCGGGTTCCTGCCGATCGGCCACCGCGTCATCGCATGGACGGCGGCGAGCTTCGTGCTGATGTTCGCCTGGCACTGGATCCGCGTTGCGCTCGGCCGCCCGCCGAGCGGGCTGCTGACCCTGCTGCCGCCCGAGATCTTCGCCTGGATGTTCGCCGGCATCCTCGCCAACGAGGTGCTCTTCCACGGCGTGTTGCAGACGCGGCTGTCCGAGCTGCTCGAGCCGAAATTCGCGCTGCCGATCACCGCGATCGTCATGGTCCTGTTCCGCCTGCCCAGCGTCTATCTCGGCGCGGCCGGCGGCATCGAGCCGGTGATGCTCTACAGCATCTTCCTTCTAAGCCTGCTGGCCGGCGTGCTCCGCCTCGTCTCGCGCAGCCTCTGGCCGGCGATCGCCCTCCAGGCGGCCAACGCGCTGGGGTCGCTGCTTTAGGGCAGGGCGCCGCGCTGCTAAGGACCCGTTAACCGCCGCGCGCGTTTCATCGATGCCATGACCGCCGCGCCGCCGCTCATCCTCGCCGCGCCCGACACGATCGCTGCGATCGATGCCTGGGAGGAGCATCTGCGCGGCGAACGGCGGCTGTCGCCGAAGACGCTCGAGGCGTATGGCCGCGACCTCTCGCAGTTCCTCTCCTTCATCACGCTGCATATCGGCAATCCGCCGACGGTTGCCGATCTCGCCGATCTCCGGATGGGCGACATCCGCGGCTTCATGGCGAGCCGGAGGCAAGGCGGGGCCGGGGCGCGGACCTTGGCGCGCGGGCTTGCAGGCATTCGCTCCTTCATCGCCTTTCTCGAGCGCGAAGGGCTCGCCAATGGCGCCGCCTTCCGCGCCATGCGCACGCCGCGCCAGCCGAAGACACTGCCGAAGCCGCTCTCGCCGGCGCTCGCCGTCCGCGTCACCGAGGCGGAGGAGCAACTCGACGACGAGCCCTGGGTCGCCGCGCGCAACGCCGCCGTGCTGGCGCTCTGCTACGGCTCGGGCCTCCGCATTTCCGAAGCGCTCGGCATTCGCCGCGCCGATGCGCCGCTTGCGGGCGAGGGGGTGCTGCGCGTCACCGGCAAGGGCGGCAAGACGCGCCTCGTCCCCGTGCTGCCGGTCGTCGCCGAGGCGATCGCGACCTATCTCCACCTCGCCCCTTTCGCGCCCAAGCCGGATGGGCCGTTGTTCCTCGGCGTCCGGGGCGGGCCGCTCCGGGCGCGGATCATCCAGCTCGCGATGGCGCGGATGCGCGGTGCGCTCGGCCTCGCCGACAGCGCGACGCCGCACGCGCTGCGCCATTCCTTCGCCACGCATCTCCTGGCTGGCGGCGGCGATCTCCGCGCCATCCAGGAGCTGCTCGGCCATGCCAGCCTCTCGACGACGCAGATCTATACCGGCGTCGATACCGAGCGGCTGCTATCCGTCTTCGAGGAGACGCATCCGCGCGCGCGCCGCCGGCCGGCCGCCTGATCAGAGCGGACGGAGCGTCACGACCGCCGTGTCGATGACGAAGCTGCCATCATCGGCGACTTCGAAATGCCGCCGCACATCATCCGAGACCGCCGCCTGCAGCGCGCGGATTGCATCGTCGAAGACCTTCGGCGTCCGCATGCGGGCGATCCAGCTGTCATAGCCGAGCGGCAGGCGACGCCGGGTCAGCCCCGTCGCCTTGAAGCCGGCCTCGGCGGCGAAGGCGAGCCATTCGGCCGTGCTGTAGTCGCGGACATGCGAGGGGTCGCGCAGCATCTCGAAGGCCTGCAGGAAGGTGTCGAGCACCGGATGTTCAGGCGCGACGACATCGGCAAATCCGGCGACGCCGGAGGGCTTCAGCACGCGGCGGGCTTCGCGGAGGCCCGCCCGGACATCCTGCCAGTGATGCGCGGTGAAGCGGCAGAGCACGACGTCGAAGCTCGCATCGGCGAAGGGCAGCCGCTCGGCCGGCCCCTGCACGGTCTCGATATTGCCATGACCGCGGGCGGCGGCCTCGCGGGCGACGGCAGCCAGCATGTCCGACGACAGGTCATAGGCCGTCACGGAGGCCGCGACCTTGGCGGCGGCGTAGCTGACATGGCCGCCACCGCAGCCGAGATCGAGCACGCGGGCGTTCGGAACGCTGGCGGCGAGCGCCGCCAGTTCGGCAATATCGTCGCCTTCGGCATGGGTGCGGCTGGTGACATAGGCGGCAGCCTGCGAGCCGAACTGGCGCGCAACCAGCGCGGCCTGGTCGGTCTCTGCCGCCGCGGCGGATTTCGTGTCGGTCATGGTCCGTTTCCGTGGTGAGGCGCGGGCAACCCGCGCTGGCAGGATCGGTAGCGCGCAGCGATACACTGTTACCAGTTCCAATCTTATCCTGGTATAAGGGCCACCATGATGGGATCAGACGCAACGAGGCGGCGCGAACTCGGCGAGTTTATCCGCGCCCATCGCGAAAGGCTGCAGCCGGCGATGGTCGGGCTCGAGCGTGGCCGGCGCCGCCGGACGCCGGGGCTTCGGCGCGAGGAACTCTCAGCGCTTGCTGGCGTGAGCGCGACCTGGCTTGCCTGGATCGAACAGGGCCGCGATGTACAGGTCTCCGCCCCTGCGCTGATGCGGCTGGCGCGGGCGCTTCGGCTCTCCGCTGCCGAACGGGCCTATCTGTTCGGCCTCTCAGGACGCACCGACCCGGAGGGCCGCGAGGCGGATGACGATGCGATGCCGGAGGGCCTCGCAGCGATCGTGAACGGGCTGGAGATGCCGGCCTATCTCATCGATCGTGCCTGGACGGCGCGGGCGTGGAATGCCGGCGCGGCGCACCTTTTCGCCGGCTGGCTCGACGGCGCGGCCGAGCGCAATCTGCTGCGCTTTCTCTTCCTGGATCCAGCGGCGCGCAGACTGATCGCCGACTGGGACGTGCGCGCCCGCCGGATCGCTGCCGAATTCCGCGCCGATTACAGCCGTCATCTCGCCGCGCCTGAACTCGGTGCGCTGGTGGCTGAACTCGCCGGGGCCAGCCCGTTCTTTGCCGCCGCCTGGGAGGCGCATGCGGTGGTGGAGCGCGAAGGCGGGCTTCGCCTGTTCGACCATCCCGCTCGTGGCCGGCTCGCCTTCCGCCAGACGACGCTCGTTCCGGCGCGGCATCCGGAATGGAAGCTGGTGGTGCTGGAGCCGATCGGGCTCGATCAGGCGGTGCCGTAGCGGTTGGCCGCCTCGATGGTGAGGCCCATGCCGACCGAGCCGAACGTATCGCCTTCCACCGGACGCGCATTCGGCAGCGCCGCGAGGATCGCCTTGCGCACATGGGCGAGCCGCGTCGAGCCACCGGTGAGGAACACGGCGTCGATCGCGTCGGCGGCAAGGCCCGCATCGACGAGGCAGCGGTCGATGCGCGCGGCGACCGCGCTCGCAAGGTTCGCCGTCTCGGTGATCAGCGTGTCGCGCGTCACCCGCGCCTCCAGCCCGCTCTCGATCCAGTCGAGCGGCACGTCGGCGGCCGGGCTGGAAGAGAGCGCGATCTTGGCTGCCTCGACCTCGATCGCCAGCCGGTGCCCGCCACGCTCGTCGATGACGCGGATCAGCCGCTCGATCATTTCGGGATGGCGCGCCTCGCGGCGAACCTCGTTCAGCTGCTGCGTCACGCCGCGCTCATAGAGCCGGTTGATCGTCGACCAGGTCGCGAGATCGTGGAAGTAGCCGGAGGGCACCGGCAGTCCGGCCCGCTTCATCGCGCTGCGATAGCCGAGCAGCGGCATGATCGTGCCGAGGCTGAGCTGGCGGTCGAAATCGGTCCCGCCGACCCGGATGCCGTCATTGGCGAGGATGTCTTCCGCGCGGTCGGCGCGACCGCGGCGCTCCGGACCGAGACGGACGATCGAGAAATCCGACGTGCCGCCGCCGATGTCGGCGATCAGCGCAATCTCCTCGCCATTGACCTGCCGCTCGTAATCGAGCGCGGCGGCGATCGGCTCATACTGGAACGAGATGTCCGAGAAGCCGGCCTCGCGCGCGATCTCGGCCAGCACGCCCTCGGCCTTGCTGTCGCCCTCGGCGTCGCCATCGACGAAATGCACCGGGCGGCCATGCACGACCGCCTCGATCGGCCGGCCGGCGGCTGTCTCGGCGCGGCGCTTCACCACGGTGATGAAATGGGCGATCACCGAGCGGAAGCCGACGCGGGCGCGGCCGACCTGCGTCGTCTCGTTGATGAGCGGATTGCCGAGCACCGATTTGAGGCTGCGCATCAACCGGCCGTCATGGCCGTCGACATAGGCGCGAATCGCCGCGCGGCCGACCAGCGGTGCCGCGTCGCGGGCATAGAATATTGCGCTCGGCAGCGTGACGTCGTCGCCTTCGAGCGCGACGAGTTCCGGCCGCGTCGAGGCGAGGCCGAGCGTCGAATTGGACGTGCCGAAATCGAGGCCGCACGCTGTCATGGCGTCGCTCCTGGGGCTGCCGATCACTCGGGAAAAGGGCTGGTCTGGTTAGGGGTATCGGTCGTCGAGATCAAGCCCCGATGCGCCGATGTCGTCGTCGCAGCGCTTTCGCCCGTCGATCATTGATGCTCTTGTCGCGACGCCCGACTCACGGGCGGCAGATTGAAGGTGAGGAGCGCGCCATGGCAGCAGCGGCGACGACAGGTGGAATCAGCATCGAAACGGCATTGGAGGCGGCGGGCACGGGGTCGTTCCAGCGGCGCCTGCTCGCGATCTTCGGGCTCGTCTGGGCCGCCGACGCGATGCAGGTGATTGCAATCGGCTTCACCGCGCCTTCGATTGCGGCAAGCTTCGGCATGACGGTGCCTCAGGCGCTGCAGGCGGGCACCGTGTTCTTTGTCGGCATGCTGATCGGCGCTGCCGTCTTCGGGCGTCTCGCCGACCGGATCGGCCGCCGCAACCTCCTGATCGTCACCGTGCTTATCGATGCCGTGTTCGGCCTCGCCTCGGCGGTCGCGCCGAATTTCTTCGTGCTCTCCGTGTTCCGCTTCATGACGGGCCTTGCCGTCGGCGGCACGCTGCCGGTCGACTATGCGATGATGGCCGAATTCCTGCCGGCCAAGCGCCGCGGCCGCTGGCTGGTGGCGCTCGAAGGCTTCTGGGCGATCGGCACCATCGTCGTCGCGCTCGCCGCCTGGTACGCCTCCAGCGCCGGATTTCTCGAGCCGTGGCGCTTCATCTTCCTGATCACGGCGCTGCCGGCGCTGGTTGGAGTCGGCCTCCGCTTCCTGGTGCCGGAATCGCCCTATTACCTGGCGCGCAACGGGCGCGCCGCCGAAGCCAAGACGACGCTGGACCGGATCGCGCTTGCGAATGGCGGCCGCGTCGTTCCCGGAAAGATCGAGGCGGCGCCGGTGGTCAAGCCGCCGCTCTCGGCGCTGTTCGCCGCGCCGCTCGGCCGGCGCAGCTGGCTGATCCTCCTTGCCTGGCTCCTGGTCTCGATCGCCTATTACGGCATCTTCACCTGGCTGCCGGGCAAGCTCGTCGGCGAAGGCCATGGCTTCGTTCGCGGCTATGGCTTCCTGGTGCTGCTCGCCATCGCGCAAGTGCCGGGCTACGTGCTCGCCGCCTGGGGCGTCGAACGTTTCGGCCGCAAGCCGACGCTGATCGCCTTCCTGCTGCTGTCGGCTGTGGGCTGCTTTCTCTACGCGGTGCTGACCGATCCCGGTCCGATCGCCGGCGCCATGCTCTTGATGAGCTTCGCGCTGCTCGGCACCTGGGGCGCGCTCTACGCCTTCACGCCGGAGCTCTATCCGACGACCCTCCGCGCGAGCGGCATGGGCATGGCGGGCGCCATGGCACGGCTCGGCGGGTTGCTGGCGCCGACGCTTGTCGGCATCGTCGTCGGCTACAGCTTCAATGTGGCGTTGGCGATGTTCGCGGCGCTGCTGCTGCTCGGCGCCATCGCGACGTCGTTCATCGACGTCGAAACCAAGGGCGCTGCGCTGGAGTGATCCCGGCAAGGACGAGGCGCGCCGCCGCCGGGGCGGCGCAGCCTCGGACCGGGCTTTCGCTCAGAGGTGGATCGGCTTGAACCAGGCGGCGAGCGCCGCCTCCTTGACGCTTTCCGACATGGTCGGATGGGCATGCGTCGAGCGGCCGAGATCTTCGGCCGAGCCGGCGAATTCCATCAGCACGACGATCTCGTGGATCATCTCGCCGGCACCGACGCCGACGATATGACCGCCGAGCACGCGGTCGGTCTTGGCGTCGGAGAGAATCTTGACGAAGCCCTCCGTCGCCAGCATCGCGCGGGCGCGGCCATTGGCCGAGAACGGGAACTTGCCGACCTTGTAGTCGATGCCGGCCGCCTTCAATTCTTCCTCGGTCTTGCCGACCGAGGCGATCTCCGGATTGGTGTAGACGACCGAGGGAATGACGCCGTAGTTCACATGGCCGGCCTGGCCGGCGAGGATCTCGGCGATCGCGACGCCCTCGTCCTCGGCCTTGTGGGCCAGCATCGGGCCGGCGATGACATCGCCGATCGCATAGATGCCGGGGACGTTGGTCTGGTAGTGGCCGTCGACCTTGACGCGGCGACGCTCGTCGAGCGCGACGCCGACGGCCTCGAGCCCGAGACCCTCGGTATAGGGACGGCGGCCGATCGCGACCAGCACGACATCGGCCTCCAGCGTCTCGTCAGCACCGGCGCCGTCCTTGGCCGGGGAGACGCTGACCTTCAGCGTTTCGCCGGACGTATCGACGCCGGTCACCTTGGAGCCGAGCTTGAAGGCGAAGCCCTGCTTCTGCAGCATGCGCTGGAACTGCTTGGCGACGTCGCCATCCATGCCGGGGAGGATGCGGTCGAGGAATTCGACGACCGTGACCTCGGCGCCGAGCCGGCGCCAGACCGAACCGAGCTCAAGCCCGATCACGCCGGCACCGACGACGATCAGCCTCTTCGGCACAGCCGGAAGCTCGAGCGCGCCAGTCGAGGTGACGATGCGCTTCTCGTCGATGGCGACGCCCGGAAGCGGCGCGGACTCGGAGCCTGTGGCGATGACGATCGCCTTCGTCTCCAGCGTCTCGCTCGAGCCGTCGTCCTTGGTCACCTGCACCTTGCCGGGCGCAAGGATCGTTCCGGTGCCGATGAAGCCGTCGATCTTGTTCTTCTTGAACAGATAGGCGACGCCGTCGACATTCGACTTCACCGTCGCATCCTTGTGCGCCAGCATCGTCGGTAGATCGAGCTCAGGCGCCGCGACCTTGACGCCGAGCGGCGCCAGATGCCCGACATGATCGAACTGCTCCGAGGCATAGAGCAACGCCTTGGAGGGAATGCAGCCGATATTGAGGCAGGTTCCGCCATAGGTCGCCCGCTTCTCGACGACGGCGACCTTCAGCCCGAGCTGCGCCGCCTTGATGGCGCCGACATAGCCGCCCGGACCGGAACCAATGACGATGAGATCGTAGGACATGAGTGAAATCTGATCCGGCAGGAGTTATTCGGCGGCGGTGCGCTGCAAACGATAGCGCTCGGCCAGTTGATGAACGTGATTGGTTTCGATGTCGATGCGCAGGCTGTCCGCGCCGAGGTCGATCTCGTGCCCGAGCGCGTCAAGATTCCAGCCGAGCGAGCGTCCGCCCGGCGCAATCGACACCTGGTCGAAGAGAGACCTGTCTGCCAATGGTGCAAAAATCGAGCTTGGCGTCAGGTCGGCCGACAGGTCGATTTCGCCGGACAATCCGTCCTCGAACGTCACGAGGAGAACAGGAAAGCCGACAGGCTTCACGGCAGTGATCCGATAGGTCTTCATTCGATCATGCCTCCCGCAAACCTGCCGGCGCGCAGCTCTTCCCAAATATGGGCGACTTCGCCCTGATGCGCCAGCAGCCAGGCGCGCACCGATTTGGCCTTGTCGCGCGGCAGAGATCCTTCGATCGTATCACCGGTGGCGATCGCAACCTTCGCCTCGAACTCGGCGAAGATCGCGTGAAGATGCGGCGGCAGGTGATCCTTCGGATAGAGGACGATCCTGACGCCGTCGATGATTGCGATCGTCGGCAAGATCGTCTCCGACCCGTCGCCCTCAGATCAGAGGTCGAGAATGATCCGCTGCGGATCCTCGAGGCTTTCCTTGACGCGGACGAGGAAGGTCACGGCCTCCTTGCCGTCGACGACGCGGTGATCGTAGCTGAGCGCCAGATACATCATCGGGCGGATCTCGATCTTGCCGCCGACGACCATCGGCCGCTCCTGGATCTTGTGCATGCCGAGAATGCCGGACTGCGGCGCGTTCAGGATCGGCGTCGACATCAGCGAACCGTAGATGCCGCCATTGGTGATCGTGAAGGTGCCGCCCTGCATCTCCTCGATCTTCAGCTGGCCGTCGCGGGCGCGCTTGCCGTAACCGGCGATCGTCTTCTCGATGCCGGCGAGCGAGAGCTGGTCAGCGTCGCGCACCACCGGGACGACGAGGCCCTTGTCGGTGCCGACGGCGATGCCGATGTGGTAGTAATTCTTGTAGACGAGGTCGGTGCCGTCGATCTCTGCATTGACGGCCGGGATGTCCTTCAGCGCCTGGATCACGGCCTTCACGAAGAAGCCCATGAAGCCGAGCTTGGCGCCGTGCTTCTTCTCGAAGATGTCCTTGTACTGAGCGCGCAGCGCCATCACCGCGGTCATGTCGACCTCGTTGAAGGTCGTCAGCATCGCGGCGGTGTTCTGGGCATCCTTCAGGCGGCGCGCGATGGTCTGGCGCAGCTTGGTCATGCGCACGCGCTCTTCGCGCGCGGCGTCATCGGCCGGCGAGGGCGCGCGAACGGCGACGGGGGCCGCCGGCACGGCCGGGGCCGGACCACGTTCGATCGCAGCGACGAGATCGCCCTTGGTGACGCGGCCGTCCTTGCCGCTGCCGGCGACCGAATTGGTATCGATGCCGCTCTCGGCGGCGAGCTTGGCGACGGCGGGGCCGTTGGCATCCGACGCGACGGGCTTTGCCGGAGCGGCAGCCGGGGCGGGCTTCGGCGCCTCGGCGGCCTTGACCGGCTCGGTAGCCTTGGCGGGTTCGGCCGGCTTGGCGGCGGGCTTCGCCGCGCCGGCGCCGGCCTCGGCGATGGTCCCGAGCAGGGCGCCGACGCCGACGGTCTCGCCGTCATTGGCGGCCAGGGCCTCGAGCACGCCGCCGGCCGGGGCCGGGACCTCGATCGTCACCTTGTCGGTTTCAAGCTCGACCAGCGGCTCGTCGACGGCGACGGTTTCGCCGACCTTCTTGAACCAGCGCCCGATCGTCGCCTCGGTCACGGACTCGCCGAGGGTGGGTACGCGGATTTCGGTTGCCATGACGGGGTCTCTGTTGCGGATCGATGGAAGGGAGAATGGGCGGCGCTGGCGCCGCCCGGGAACTAGGCGAAGGCTTCGTCGAGGAACGCGGCGAGCTGGGCGAGATGCTTCGACATCAGCCCGGTTGCCGTCGCCGCCGAGGCCGGACGGCCGACATAGCGTGCACGCTTCGCGGCGCCGCCGGCCTGGGTCAGCACCCATTCCAGGTTTGGCTCGACGAAGCTCCACGAGCCCATGTTCTTCGGCTCTTCCTGGCACCAGACGACTTCGGCATTCTTGAAGCGGCCGATCTCGCCGACCAGCGCCTTGAGCGGGAAGGGATAGAGCTGCTCGACGCGCAGGAGATAGACGTCGTCGATGCCGCGCTTCTCGCGCTCCTCGTAGAGATCGTAATAGACCTTGCCGGAGCACATCACGACGCGGCGGATCTTCTCGTCCGGCGCGAGCTTGATGACCTGGTCCTTGAGGAACTCGGCATCGTCCCAGAGCAGGCGATGGAAGGACGAGATCGGCCCGAACTGGGCGATGTGCGACACCGCACGCTTGTGGCGCAGCAGCGACTTCGGCGTCATCAGGATCAGCGGCTTGCGGATATCGCGCTTCAGCTGGCGGCGCAGGATGTGGAAATAGTTCGACGGCGTGGTGACGTTCGCCACCTGCATGTTGTCCTCGGCGCACATCTGCAGCCAGCGCTCGAGGCGGGCGGAGGAGTGCTCCGGACCCTGGCCCTCATAGCCATGCGGCAGCAGGCAGACGAGGCCCGACATGCGCAGCCACTTGCGCTCGCCCGACGACAGGAACTGGTCGAACACCACCTGCGCGCCATTGGCGAAGTCGCCGAACTGCGCTTCCCAAAGGGTCAGCGTGTTGGGCTCGGACAGCGAGTAGCCATATTCGAAGCCGAGCACGGCCTCTTCCGAGAGCATCGAATTGATGACCTCGTAATTGCCCTGGCCTTCCTGGATGTTGTTGAGCGGAATGAACCGCTCCTCGGTCTCCTGGTCATAGAGGACCGAGTGGCGCTGCGAGAAGGTGCCGCGCTCGACATCCTGGCCGGAGAGGCGGATGTGGTGGCCCTCGACGGCGAGCGTTGCGAAGGCGAGCGCCTCGGCGGTGGCCCAATCGATGCCGACGCCTGTCTCGATCGACTTCTTGCGGTTGTCGAGGAAGCGCTGGATGGTCTTGTGGACGTGGAAGTCGGCAGGCACGGCGGTGAGCCGCTCGCCGACGCGCTTCAGTTCGTCGATCTCGAGCCCGGTCTTGCCGCGGCGCGGTTCGTCGTCCTGCTGCGCTGCCTTGAGGCCCGCCCAGGCGCCGTCGAGCCAATCGGCCTTGTTCGGCTTGTACGATTGGCCGGCCTCGAATTCGGTCTCGAGCTTCGCGCGCCAGGCCGCCTTCAGCCCCTCAACTTCCTCGGCCGTGACCAGGCCCTCGGCGACGAGCTTGCCGGCATAGATGTCGACGATCGCGCGATGGCTGCGGATCGTGCGGTACATCAGCGGCTGCGTGAAAGCCGGCTCGTCGCCCTCGTTATGGCCGAAGCGGCGATAGCAGAACATGTCGATGACGACCGGCTTGTGGAACTTCTGCCGGAACTCGATCGCGATCTTGGCCGCATAGACGACGGCCTCGGGATCATCGCCATTCACGTGGAAGATCGGCGCCTCGATCATCTTGGCGACGTCGGACGGGTAGGGCGAGGACCGCGAGAAGCGCGGATTGGTGGTGAAGCCGATCTGGTTGTTGACGATGAAATGCACCGAGCCACCGGTCCGGTGACCCTTGAGGCCCGAAAGGCCGAAGCATTCCGCCACCACGCCCTGGCCGGCAAAGGCCGCGTCGCCATGGATGATCAGCGGCAGCACTTCCGAGCGGACATAGTCCTTGCGCAGGTCCTGCTTGGCGCGCGCCTTGCCGAGCACGACGGGATCGACGATCTCGAGATGCGAGGGGTTGGCGGTCAGCGACAGATGGACCTTGTTGCCGTCGAACTCGCGATCGGAGGAGGCGCCGAGGTGATACTTGACGTCGCCCGAGCCTTCGACGTCGTCGGGGGCATAGGAGCCGCCCTTGAATTCGTGGAAGAGGGCGCGATGCGGCTTGGCGAGCACCTGCGTCAGAACGTTGAGGCGGCCGCGATGGGCCATGCCGAGCACGATCTCGTGCACGCCGAGATTGCCGCCACGCTTGATGATCTGCTCGAGCGCGGGGATCAGCGCTTCGCCACCATCGAGACCGAAGCGCTTGGTGCCGGTGAACTTGACGTCGAGGAACTTCTCGAAGCCTTCGGCCTCGATCAGCTTGTTGAGGATCGCCTTCTTGCCTTCATTGGTGAAGGAGATCGCCTTGTCCGGCCCCTCGATGCGGCCCTGGATCCAGGCCTTCTCGACCGGATCGGAAATGTGCATGAACTCGACGCCGAGCGTCGAGCAATAGGTGCGCTTCAGGATCTCCAGCATCTCGGGGATGGTGGCGAATTCGAGCCCGAGCACATGGTCGATGAAGATCTTGCGGCCGTAGTCGGCCTCGGTGAAGCCGTAGCTCGAAGGATGCAGCTCCTCGTGGTCGCCGGCGGTGGCGAGATGGAGCGGATCGAGATCGGCATGGAGGTGGCCGCGCATGCGATAGGCGCGGATCATCATGATCGCGCGCACCGAATCGCGTGCCGCCTGCTGGATCGCAGCCTCCGAAACCGGCTGGGCGGCCGCAGCGCCGTTCGGCGCCGTCGCGGTGGCAGCCTTCGCGGCGCCGTCCGCCTTCGCCTTCAGCTTGTCGGTGACGATCTTCTCGATCTGGCCCCAGTTGCCATCCATGGCCGAGACCAGCTCGCCATTGGCATGAACAGGCCAATCGGGCCGCTGCCAGGTTGCCCCGCGGGCCTCCGCCGCCGCCGTGCCCGGATCATCCGAGAGGGCGGAAAAGAAATCCCGCCATTCGGCTTCCACCGAGGCGGGGTCCTTTTCGAACCGTCCGTAGAGGTCCTCGATATAGGCGGCGTTGCCGCCATAAAGAAAGGACGACGATTGGAAGGCCGCGTTGGCTTGTTCGCGTGACATGGTCCAAGCGAGGAGCCTTCAGGCTCCCCTCTCCCTGATCGCGCGGCAAGACCGCCGCGCCGTTGCATTTTTCCCCGCCATCCCTGCCCCGGAATGTCGGTCTTGACCTCTAGCCCTTCAAGACCTCAACCAAGGTCTTTCCAAGGCGCGCCGGCGACGGCGAAACCCTGATCCCGGCCGATTCCATGGCCGCGATCTTGTCCTCGGCGCCGCCCTTGCCGCCGGAGATGATCGCGCCGGCATGGCCCATCCGCCGTCCGGGCGGTGCGGTGCGGCCGGCGATGAAGCCGACCATCGGCTTGGCTCGCCCGCGCTTCGCCTCGTCCTTGATGAACTGCGCCGCTTCCTCCTCGGCCGAACCGCCGATTTCGCCGATCATCACGATCGACTGCGTCGCATCATCCGCCAGGAACATTTCCAAAATGTCGATGAATTCGGTGCCCTTGACCGGATCGCCGCCGATACCGACGGCCGTGGTCTGGCCGAGGCCCTCGTTCGTCGTCTGGAACACCGCCTCATAAGTCAACGTGCCGGAGCGCGAAACGATGCCGACGCTGCCCTGCTTGAAGATGTTGGCCGGCATGATGCCGATCTTCGACTGCCCGGCCGTGACGACGCCGGGGCAGTTCGGCCCGATGAGGCGCGACTTGGAACCGGAGAGCGAGCGCTTCACCTTGACCATGTCGAGGACCGGAATGCCCTCGGTGATGCAGACGATGAGCGGGATCTCGGCGTCGATCGCCTCGCAGATCGCGTCGGCGGCGCCGGGCGGCGGGACATAGATGACGGAGGCGTCGGCGCCGGTCGCGGCGCGCGCCTCGGCCACGGTGTCGAAGACCGGCAGGCCGAGATGGGTCTGGCCGCCCTTGCCGGGCGAGGTTCCGCCGACCAGCTTGGTGCCATAAGCGAGCGCCTGCTCGGAATGGAACGTGCCGTTCTTGCCGGTGAAGCCCTGGGTGATGAGCTTGGTGTTCGCGTCGATCAGGATGGACATCAGACGGCTTCCTTCACGGCCTTGACGATCTTCTGGGCGGCGTCGTCGAGATCGTCGGCGGGGATGACGTTGAGACCGCTCTCGCGGATGATCTGCTTGCCGAGTTCGACATTCGTGCCCTCGAGCCGCACGACGAGCGGCACCGAAAGGCCGACCGCCTTCACCGCGGCGAGGACGCCGCGCGCGATGACGTCGCACTTCATGATGCCGCCGAAGATGTTGACGAGGATGCCCTTCACCTTCGGATCGGAGGTGATGATCTTGAAGGCCGCCGTCACCTTCTCCTCGCTGGCGCCACCGCCGACATCGAGGAAGTTGGCCGGGCTCTCGCCATAGAGCTGGATGATGTCGAGCGTCGCCATCGCGAGGCCGGCGCCGTTCACCATGCAGCCGATCGTGCCGTCGAGCGCGATATAGGCGAGGTCGAACTTCGAGGCCTCGATCTCCTTCTGGTCTTCCTCGGTCTCGTCGCGCAGCGCGACGATGTCGGGATGACGGTAGAGCGAGTTCGAATCGAACGACACCTTGGCGTCGAGCACCTTGAGGTGACCGTCCTTGGTGACGATCAGCGGGTTGACCTCGAGCATCGCCATGTCCTTGGCGACGAAGGCCGCATAGAGCTTGGCGATGACGTCGTAGGCTTCCTTGGCGAGCGGGCCGGACAGGCCGAGCGCCTTGGCGACCGTCAGGCCGTGATGCGGCATGATTCCGGTGGCCGGGTCGATCGAGAAGGTATGGATCTTCTCGGGAGCCGAATGCGCGACTTCCTCGATGTCCATGCCGCCTTCGGTCGAAACCACGAAGGCGATGCGCGCCGTGGCGCGGTCGACCAGGATCGAGAGGTAGAATTCCTTCTCGATGTCCGAGCCGTCCTCGACATAGAGGCGGTTGACCTGCTTGCCGGCCGGTCCGGTCTGCACCGTTACCAGCGTGTTGCCGAGCATCTCGGTCGCGAAGGCCTTGACCTCCTCGATCGAGCGGGCAAGGCGGACGCCGCCCTTCTCGCCGGCAGCGGCTTCCTTGAACTTGCCCTTGCCGCGGCCGCCGGCATGGATCTGCGACTTGACGACCCAGAGCGGGCCGCCGAGCTCGCGCGCCGCCGCTTCCGCCTCGGCCGCGGAGAAGATCGCGACGCCGTTCGATACCGGAGCGCCGAAGCCCTTCAGCACGGCCTTGGCCTGGTATTCATGAATGTTCATGGAGTGCGTTCCGCCTTGAAGGGATCGGAGCCGGGAAGGCCGGGGATCAGGCGCCGAGCGCCGGGACGATCTTGACGCAGGCCTCGACGAGGCTCTCGACCGAGGCGAGCGACTTGTCGAGCATCGCCTGCTCGCTCTTGTCGAGCGTGATCTCGATGATGCGCTCGACGCCGCCCTCGCCGATGACGATGGGAACGCCGATATAGCGGCCCTTGATGCCATACTGGCCATCGAGCATCGCCGCCGCCGGCAGGACGCGCTTCTTGTCCTTGAGATAGCTCTCCGCCATCGCGATGGCGGAAGCTGCCGGGGCATAGAAGGCCGAGCCAGTCTTCAGGAGGTTGACGATCTCGGCGCCGCCGTCGCGGGTGCGCTGGACGATCTGCTCGAGGCGATCCTTCTCGATCCAGCCGAGCTTGACGAGATCGGTGAGCGGAATGCCGGCGACCGTCGAATAGCGGACCAGCGGCACCATCGTGTCGCCATGGCCGCCGAGAACGAAGGCGGTGATGTCCTCGACCGAGACCTTGAATTCCTCGGCGAGGAAATAGCGGAAGCGGGCGCTGTCGAGCACGCCGGCCATGCCGACCACCTTGTTCGCCGGCAGGCCGGAGAATTTCTGCAGCGCCCAGACCATCGCGTCGAGCGGGTTGGTGATGCAGATGACGAAGGCGTTGGGGGCGTATTTCTTGATGCCGGCGCCGACCTGCTCCATCACCTGGAGATTGATGCCGAGGAGATCGTCGCGGCTCATGCCGGGCTTGCGCGGTACGCCGGCGGTGACGATCACGACATCGGCGCCTTCGATGCCGGCATAGCTCGACGTGCCGCTGATGGCGCTGTCGAAGCCGATGACCGGCGAGGCCTCGGCGATATCGAGCGCCTTGCCCTGGGGCACACCGTCGGCGATGTCGAAGAGGACGATGTCGCCGAGCTCCTTAAGGCCGGCGAGAAGGGCGAGGGTGCCGCCGATCTGACCGGATCCGATCAGGGCAATCTTGGCTCGAGCCATGTGCAAGGTCTCCCGGAAGAGGTTCACCTAAACGTAAGGTCCACAGTCGAAAGGCGGCCGGAACGGGGGCGGCATAGCGCGATTGCATGAACGGCGCAAGTCGAACTAATCCCGCGAGCCGCACAATTCCGCCATCGCGCCGTCAGCTTACGTGCGCGTCATGTCTCGACGATGAACCCCTTATGGGTCGCTTTCTGGTAGTCGAGCGAGCGCATCTCGGTGAGCCGAGAGGCGGTGCGCGCAAATTCGAACGCCTCGGTTCCGTCAGACGCGCGGTAGAGTCCGTCGGGTTCGGCCGCCGCCGAAACGACGATCCGGACCTGGCCGTCATAGAGGGCGTCGATCAGCGTGATGAAGCGCTTGGCTTCGTTGCGGCGGTTTTCGTCCATCACCGGGATGTGATCGATCATCACCGTGTGGAAGGAATGCGCGATGGCGAGAAAGTCGCTCGGGCCGAGCGGCTGTGCGCAGAGATCGGCGAAGTCGAAGCGGGCGACGCCCTGCGCGGCCCGGGGCACGGCGAGGTCGCGGCCGAGCACGGCGAGAGTCGTCGGCTCGCCCGTCGCCCCGCCCGTCAGTCGCGCGAAGGCATCGTCGAGCGCAGCATCGGCCTCGGGCCCGAGCGGCGTCAGATAGACCGGCAGCCGCTCCAGCTTCTCGCGGCGGAAATCCGTCCGCGCGCCGAGTTCGACGACCTCGGTCTCCTGCTTCAGGAGCGCGATGAAGGGGAGAAAGTGATCGCGGTTCAGCCCGCCTCGATAGAGATCGTCCGGCGCGACATTCGACGTCGCGACCATGACGACGCCGGCGGCGAAGAGGCGGGTGAACAGGCGGCCGAGGATCATCGCATCGGCGATGTCGGTGACGCTGAACTCGTCGAAGCAGATCAGCTCGGTCTCGGCGATGATCTCTTCGGCGACGGGGCCGATCGGATCGTCGCCCTTGAGCGTGCCGGCCTTGATTGCCTCGCGCACGCGAAAGACGCGGGCGTGGATGTCGGCCATGAAGTCGTTGAAATGGGCGCGCCGCTTCCGCGTCGGCACTGCGGCCGCGAAGAAGAGATCCATCAGCATGGTCTTGCCGCGGCCGACCGCACCATGGACATAGAGGCCGCGCACCGTCTCGCGTTCGCGCTGCCGCTTGCCGAACAGCCAGCCGAGCGAACTCGATTTGTGGGCGAGCCGGCGGGCCGATAGGCGCTCGTTCAGCGCGTCGAGCTTGGCCACCAGAGCGCGCTGCGCCGGGTCGGCGCCGATCTCGCCGCTGGCGACGAGCCGCTCATAGGCATCCGACACCGCGGCACGATACGGCAGGCCTTCGCTCACGCGGGCGCCCTCCTGGCGGCGGCGCCTCGGTCAGCGCGAGAAGCTGATCGGCTGGCCCGAATCGGCGGTGCCGGCGAAGCTGTTGGTGCCGGCCGAATTGAGATGAGCGACGGGCGCACCGCCTGCTCCGGCCAGGACGACCTGCGAGCCGCTGAGGCTCCAGGCCGAGATGCCCTTCAGCGTCGGCGACTGGCAGCCGCGCGTCGAGGCACGGTAGCCGCCGGTCCAGGAGGTCAGCGTCATGAACAGCTGGCAGCTCTCGGAACCGGACTTCAGCGACCAGCCGCCGAGGAGATCGGTGCGGCCGAGCTCGGCGCGCGCGGTGCTGGCGCCAGCGGCGGGCGTCGTCGCAGCCGCGGCCGGGGGCAGGGTCGCTGCGTCGGCTGGCGGCAAAGTCGCGCTGGCCGGCGGGCTCGCGGGCATCGTCGGGGCGTTCGGATCGACGGGGGGCGGCGGCAGGGCGCTCTTCTCGACCGGCGCAGAGGCGACGGGCGGCAGCGTGTCGTTCTCGACCGGCTTCGGCTGGTCCATCGGACCAAGTCCGACGGCACCGAACGAGCCGCAGCCGGCGAGCGCCGCAGTCAGCATGATCGGCGCGAGACGGCTGAGACGCATTGCATTCTCCTTCATCGGCCGCAGACTGTTGTCTGGCCAAGGCGGTTCCGGCCCCATATGGGCCACGAAATCGGGCCGCTTTGAAGGCGAGATCGGCGCGCCGGCTGGATTTCCCGGCAGTCGACGGGCTCGCGCCCTCGCATTTCAGCGGTTTCGACCGCGCATTACGGCATCTCGTCCGGCTCGACAAGGTAGTCGAGGCCACACTTCGCCAAAAACCGTCAGCAGACCGTCATTCGGCGAGGTGGCAGCAGGCCTCGATGTTATGGCCGTCCGGATCGAGGACGAAAGCCGCATAGTAGTTCGGATGATAGTGCGCGCGGATACCCGGCGGGCCGTTGTCGCGCGCGCCGGCTGCGAGGGCCGCCGCATAGAACCCGTCGACAGCCGCGCGGCTTGGTGCCGCAAAGGCGACATGCAGGTGCGGCGCGGTCAATCCGCCTTCCCAGATCCAGAAGTCGGGCTTGCCGCTGGCGCCGAAGCCGGCGCCCTTGAATCCGGCCTGCTCGGGAATTTCCATCACCTTGGCGATGCCGAGCGTCTCCAGCACGGGTTCATAGAAGGCCAGCAGCTTTGGAAAATCGCTGACCTGGAAGCCAAAGTGATCGATCGTCCCTGCCATGTGTCGCCTCCGGTTTCGCCGGCGCGCGGACGCCGGTCACTCTGTCTTCGGTTCGGGCTCGATCACCAGGCCGAGTTCGGCGGACTTGGCCACGATCTCCGAGAGCGGCCGATGCATCGCCTGCGCGATCACCTCGGCCGGCACACCTTCAACCGCCAGATCGCGCAGCCTGCTGATCGCGTCGACCGTCCAGCGTGGCGCGGCGTCGCTGACATAACTGGTTCCGAGATGCGTCATGAGAACCTCCTCTGCCATCCGCCAAGGGAATGACCGGCGGCCGGCGAAGGTTCCCTGCTGATCCGGCCTCAGACGCGGCGCTCGACCATCATCTTCTTGATCTCGGCGATCGCCTTGGCCGGGTTCAGACCCTTCGGGCAGGTCTGGGCGCAGTTCATGATGGTGTGGCAGCGATAGAGGCGGAACGGGTCCTCGAGATTGTCGAGCCGCTCGCCGGTCGCCTCGTCGCGGCTGTCGATCAGCCAGCGATAGGCCTGCAGCAGCACGGCCGGCCCGAGATAGCGATCGCCGTTCCACCAGTAGCTCGGGCAGGAGGCCGAGCAGCAGGCGCACAGGATGCACTCATAGAGCCCGTCGAGCTTCTCGCGGTCGGCATGGCTCTGCAGCCATTCCTTCTCAGGCTCCGGCGTCGATGTTTTGAGCCAGGGCTCGATCGAGCGATGCTGTGCGTAGAAATTGGTGAGGTCCGGAACGAGGTCCTTCACCACTTCCATATGCGGCAGCGGGTAGATCTTCACCGGGCCCTTCACGTCCTCGATGCCCTTGGTGCAGGCGAGCGTGTTGGAGCCGTCGATGTTCATCGCGCAGGAGCCGCAGATGCCCTCGCGGCAGGAACGGCGGAAGGCGAGTGTCGGATCGACCTCGTTCTTGATCTTGATCAGCGCGTCGAGAACCATCGGCCCGCAATCGTCGAGATCGACGAAATAGCTGTCGACCTTCGGATTGGCGCCGTCATCCGGATTCCATCGGTAGATGCGGAATTCGCGGACATTGTTGGCGCCGGCCGGCCGTGCCCAGGCCTTGCCTTCGGAGATCGTCGAGTTCTTGGGAAGCGTGAGCTGGACCATGGGTGTCCCTTGCTGAAAGCAGTTGTCAGCGGCGATCCTTGCGGATCATCAATTTAAGGCCGGACCAAACGGTATCGATCGCTGCGACCTTGACGTCGACGAGATCGAGGCGGAGCGCCGTGTCGCGTACGACGTCCTCGGTGACGTCGGTCGCGACCTTCGACGCCTTCTTGGGCCAGGAGACCCAGATCATGCCGTCGCGGCGGATCGCGTCCTGGAGAGCCGGAAGACGGCCCTCCACCTCGGCCCGATGCGTCGTGAAGGCATGGATCGCATCGAGCGCGCGCGGACTGCCGAGATCGGCCGACCAGTCCTCCGCCCGCCTGACACTGGCGAAGGCGGCGGCGGTCGCGAGGGCTTCGAGGCTTTCAGGCAGGGCGATGAAGGCGATGTCCATGCCCGCCTTGAAGCCGAGCTTCTCCGGCAGCGAACGCTGCGAATAGCCGGCGGCGGGAAGGATCTCGCTCATCATCGACGCCCCTAACTCCCGTCAGTAAACGCGCGCCTTGGGTTCGATATAGGCGATGTCGTTCGACATCGTATAGGCGTGCACCGGCCTGTCCTCGAGCCGCACCGTCTTCTCCGCCGTATCGACGAAGGCGAGCGAGTGCTTCATCCAGTTGACGTCGTCGCGGTTCGGGAAGTCCTCGCGGGCATGGGCGCCGCGCGATTCCGTCCGGTTGCGCGCCGAGTCCATCGTGGCGACCGCCTGGACGATCAGGTTGTCGAATTCGAGCGTCTCGATCAGGTCCGAATTCCAGACGAGCGAGCGGTCGGTCACCTTGATGTCGCGCGCATCCTGCCAGACGGCATGGATGAGCCCGTGGCCTTCCTCGAGGATTTCGCCGGTGCGGAAGACGGCGCAGTTCGACTGCATCACCTTCTGCATCCGCGAGCGGAGCTCGGCCGTCGGGGTTGCCCCATCGGCATAGCGAACGGCGTCGAAGCGGGCGATCGCCGCCGCGCCGGCATCCTTGGCGAATTCGGCGCGCTTGGCGCCCGGCTCGACCGTCTCGATGGCGCGCAGCGCCGCCGCACGGCCGAAGACGACGAGATCGGTGAGCGAATTGGAGCCGAGGCGATTGGCGCCATGCACCGAGACGCAGGCCGCCTCGCCGACGGCCATCAGGCCCGGCACGACGCTGTCCGGATCGCCGCCGACCTTGGTCAGCACCTCGCCGTGATAATTCGTCGGAATGCCGCCCATGTTGTAGTGGACGGTCGGCAGCACCGGGATCGGCTCCTTGGTCAGGTCGACGCCGGCGAAGATCTTGGCGCTCTCGGAGATGCCCGGCAGCCGCTCATGCAAGAGCGCCGGATCGAGATGATCGAGATGCAGGTGGATATGGTCCTTCGCCTTGCCGACGCCGCGACCCTCGCGGATCTCCATCGTCATGGCGCGCGAGACGACGTCGCGCGAGGCGAGGTCCTTGGCCGAAGGGGCGTAGCGCTCCATGAAGCGCTCGCCTTCGGAATTGGTCAGATAGCCGCCTTCGCCGCGGGCGCCCTCGGTGATGAGGCAGCCGGCGCCATAGATCCCTGTCGGGTGGAACTGCACGAATTCCATGTCCTGCAGCGGCAGGCCGGCGCGCAGCACCATGCCGCCGCCGTCGCCGGTGCAGGTATGGGCCGAGGTCGCCGAGAAATAGGCGCGGCCATAGCCGCCGGTGGCGAGGATGGTCTTTTCGGCGCGGAAGCGGTGCAGCGAGCCGTCATCCATGCAGAGGGCGACCACGCCGCGGCAGGCGCCGTCCTCCATGATGAGGTCGATGGCGAAATACTCGATGAAGAACTCGCAGGAATGGCGCAGCGACTGGCCATAGAGCGTGTGCAGGATCGCGTGGCCGGTGCGGTCGGCGGCGGCGCAGGTGCGCTGGGCGATGCCCTTGCCGAAATTGGTCGTCATGCCGCCGAAGGGGCGCTGGTAGATCTTGCCGGCTTCGGTGCGCGAGAACGGCACGCCGAAATGCTCGAGCTCATAGACGGCAGCCGGGGCGTTGCGGACGAGATATTCGATCGCGTCCTGGTCGCCGAGCCAGTCCGACCCCTTGACGGTGTCGTACATGTGAAAGCGCCAGTCGTCCTCGCCCATATTGCCGAGCGCGGCCGAGATGCCGCCCTGCGCCGCCACGGTGTGGCTGCGGGTCGGGAACACCTTGGTGATGCAGGCGGTCTTCAGCCCGCCCTCGCTGGCGCCGAGCGCGGCGCGAAGGCCGGCTCCGCCTGCGCCGACGACGATCACGTCGAAGGAGTGGTCGGTAAACGTGTAGGCGCGGCCGGTGACGGCCGGCGCGCTGCCATTGGCTTCAGCCATGTCAGCCTCCGAAGCTGAGCTTGAGAAGGGCGAGCGCCGATGCGACGGCGACCGAATAGGAGAAAAAGACGTTGGCGATCTGGGCGATCAGCCGGTTCGTCCCATGGAAATAATCCTCGATGATCACCTGCATGCCGATCTTCATGTGCCAGCAGCCGGTTCCGACCATCAGGATCATCAAGAGTGCGATGAAGGGATTGCCGAGGATGGCCGCGACTTCGGGATAGGGCCGGCCGGCCAGCACGATCACGAGGACGATGAAGGCGAGAACCAGGAAGGCGAGGGCGAGCCCCGTCAGCCGCTGGACCCAGAAGTGGCCGGTGCCCTCGCGGGCCGAGCCGAGGCCGCGGACGCGGGAGAGCGGAGTGCGCATCGACATGGCTTGATCCTCAGCGGAGCGAAAGGCCGACGATCCAGATCAGGATCGTGAGCAGCACGGAGCCGATGATATTGGCGCGGGCGAGATTGTCGCGCGCGGGCTTCGAATAGCCGGCGCCGACATCCCAGACGAAATGGCGCAGGCCGCCGAGCAGGTGATGCACGAGCGCCCAGGTGTAGCCGAACAGAATGAGGCGGCCGATCCAGGAGCCGAACACCGCATTCGCTACATCGAAATAAGCGGGGCCGGCGGCGGCGGCGATCACCCACCAGGCCAGCAGGAGCGTCCCGGCATAGAGCCCGATCCCGGTGATGCGATGCAGGATCGACACCAGCATGGTAATCGGCCAACGATAAATCTGCATATGCGGAGAGAGCGGCCGGCTCGTCTTCGCCTGGGCGTTCGACATGGGCTAAGTCCTCCTGCCGCTTACGTTCGCGTAAGGGCACCGCGGTTTGCTAGAGTCGTTCTAGCGCCATTGTGCGGCGCGGTCAAAAGTCTGTCGGTCGCATTTGCGTGTTGGGGGTGGTGAATGTTCGTATCGATGAACTAGGCTCGGACGCGGCGGCGGCCAGAGGCCGTTACGCCGTGTCGCAGGGATATGGAAAACAGGCATGCAACGACGGCTGATTTCGACGGGGTCGCCGTTCGAACAGGCGGCGGGCTATTCGCGCGCGCTGGTTCAGGGCCCGTGGTGTTTCGTCTCCGGAACCACAGGCTACGACTACGCCACGATGGTGATGCCCGAGGATGTCGGGGCGCAGGCGCGGAACGCGCTGGCGACGATCGAGCGGGCGCTCGATGAGGCCGGCTTCGGGCTCGCCGATGTCGTCCGCGTCCATTACTACATCGCCGATGCCAGCTTCGCCGATGCCGTCTTCATCGAGACAGGACGCGTCTTCGGCGCCATCCGCCCCGCTGCGACGATGATCGTCGCCGAACTGATCCGGCCGGAAATGAAGGTCGAGATCGAAGTGACGGCTCTCAAGGCCTGAGGCCGCTTGCATCGGCGGCTCCGCCTCGCTATCGCTCGCCGCGCGCCAGCAAAACCCTGCCCGGCACCCCTTTCCGGAGAGACTTGCCATGACCAGCTTCAACCTTCTGCTCCTGCCCGGCGACGGGATCGGCACCGAGATCATGGCCGAGGTGAAGCGGGTCATCGATTGGTTCGGCGCGCGCGGCGTCGCCTCGTTCGAATATGAGCACGACCTCGTCGGCGGCTCCGCCTATGACGCGCATGGCAAGGCCGTGTCCGAGGCGACGATGGCGAAGGCGCTCGCGGCCGACGCGGTGATCTTCGGTGCCGTCGGCGGACCGAAGTGGGACGCCGTTCCCTATGATGTCCGTCCCGAGGCGGCGCTGCTGCGCCTCCGCAAGGATCTGGCGCTCTTTGCCAATCTCCGCCCCGCGATCTGCTATCCGGCGCTGGCCGAGGCCTCGTCGCTGAAGCGCGAACTGGTCGAGGGCCTCGATATCCTGATCGTGCGCGAGCTCACCGGCGGCGTCTATTTCGGCGAGCCGAAGGAGATCGTGACGCTCGAGAACGGCAACAAGCGCGCCGTCGACACGCAGCTCTACACCTCGCCGGAAATCGAGCGCATCGCCCGCGTCGCCTTCGATCTCGCCCGGACGCGCGGCAAGCGCGTCGCCTCGGCCGAGAAGCGCAACGTGATGAAGTCCGGCGTCCTCTGGAACCAGATCGTGACGAAGATCGGCAAGGAAGAGTATCCCGATGTCGGGCTCGAGCATGTCCTCGCCGACAATTGCGCGATGCAGCTCGTCCGCCGTCCGAAGCAATATGACGTCATCGTCACCGACAACCTCTTCGGCGACATCCTTTCCGACGTCGCGGCGATGCTGACCGGCTCGCTCGGCATGCTGCCCTCGGCTTCGCTCGGCGCCCCGGATGCGACGACCGGCCGCCGCAAGGCGCTCTATGAGCCGGTGCATGGCTCGGCGCCGGATATCGCCGGCAAGGGCATCGCCAACCCGATCGCGATGATCGCCTCGTTCGGCATGGCGCTGCGCTATTCCTTCGGCCTCGTCGCCGAGGCGGACCTGCTCGACCGCGCCATCGCGGGCGTGCTCGGCAAGGGCCTGCGGACCGCCGACATCCATACCGCGGGTACCACTGCGTGCAGCACCAGCCAGATGGGCGACGCCATCATCGCCGAGCTCGGCCTGCTCGCGACCTGAGGGCCCGGAATTGCCGGAAGGCGGCGAATGTTTTTGCCGCTTCCTTCTGGTCAAGGCCGATCGATCTCTGTATAAGGCCGCATTCAAATTGACTGCCATGCCCCGCCGGGCGGCACGCCGCCCCTTGGCGGTGACGTGACGAAGGAAGATTGAAATGGCTGTTCCGAAGCGAAAGACGTCGCCGTCGAAGCGCAACATGCGCCGTTCGCATGATGCGCTGTCCCAGCCGGTCTATGTCGAAGACAAGAACTCGGGCGAACTGCGCCGTCCGCATCACATCGACCTCAAGACCGGCATGTATCGCGGCCGTCAGATCCTGACGCCGAAGGCCGAAGCCTGAGACCGATGATCGGGCGCCCCGGCGCACCGGACTGAATGAGGCCGGCCTTGCAGCCGGCCTTTTTCTTTTGCGCACGAGCCGCCGCCTCCGCTCCCCCTGCCGTCCCGGCCGCATTGTTGGCGGCGGGACCGCATGCGAATGTAGCAGCGGCCGGATGGCGGCGCGGAATGCGGCAGGGACAGGCGATGACGATCGACGATGCCCCGATCGAGACGGTGCTCGCCCATATCGGGCAGGCTGCCTATCGCTGGTCGCTCGGCGACGACCACATCGCCTGGAGCACCGGCGCGGAAAGCCTGCTCGGCGTCGCCGATCCCTCGCTGATCGCCACCGGCGCCGCCTATGACGCGCTGCTCGACAGCGGCAATCCCGTCTCGCGCAGCGACCAGGTGATGCGGGGCTTCGGCCATGACGCCGGAGCAGGGGTCGGCTACCAGATCGAATATGCCGTCCGCCCGGCCGGGCCGGACGGGCCGGTGCTGTGGATCGAGGATACCGGGCGCTGGTATGCGGAGGGATCCCGCCGCGCCGTCCGCGCCGAGGGGGTGATCCGCGTCATCAACGAGCGCCATGCCCGCGAGCAGCGGCTGGCATTTCTGACGCGGCATGATGCCGATACCGGGCTGTTCAATCGCTCGCACATGCTCGACCTGCTCGGCGAGACCATCGACGACACGCTGAAATTCAGGACGACGGCGGCGTTCATGCTGATCGCCATCGACGACCTCGCGCTGATCAACGAAGCCTATGGCCTCAAGGCGGGCGACCGTGCGCTGGTGGCGGTGGCGCTGCGCATCCGGGCGCGGCTTCGCGAGGGCGACGCGATCGGGCGCTATTCAGGCGGCAAGCTCGCCCTCCTGCTGATGAACTGCGACGAGCACGAGATGCAGGTCGCCGCCGAGCGGTTTCTCGATGCCGTGCGCGAGGACGTCATCGCGACGCCCGACGCCTCCTTCGCCATTACTGTCTCGATCGGCGGCGTCGCCATTCCGCGTCATGGCCGCGACCGCGAGGACTGCCTGGAGCGCGCGCAGGAGGCGCTCGACCTTGCCCGCGGCGCCGGCCGCGGCCGGTATGTCAGCTTCGCGCCGTCGCAGGACCGCGCCAACGCCCGGCGTGACAACGCGACGCTGTCGCGGCAGCTGATCGGCGCCCTGTCCGAGGATCGGCTGCGCCTCGCCTTCCAGCCGGTCGTCGATATCGAAACGCGTCGGCCGGTGTTCCATGAAGCGCTGCTCCGCCTCGAGCAGCCCGACGGCAGCGTCGTCGGCGCCGGCCATATCGTGCCGCTCGCCGAACGGCTGGGCCTTGCGCGGCTGTTCGATCTCGCGATCCTCGAGCGGGTGCTTTCGACGTTGGCCGAGCACACCGACGCCGTGCTCTCGGTCAATGTCACGCCGGAAACGCTCGCCTCGCCCGATTGGCTCGAGCAGGTTTCAGCCGCGGCGCGTCTTCGGCGCGATATCGGCCGCCGTCTGATCGTCGAGATCACCGAGACGAGCGCCATCCGCAATATCGAGGAAACGACCAAGTTCGTCGCCGCGGTGCATGGGCTCGGCGCCCGCGTCGCCATCGACGATTTCGGCGCCGGATTCACCTCGTTCCGCAATCTCCGCCTGCTGGCCGTCGACATCGTCAAGATCGACGGCAGCTTCGTGCACAACCTGACGACGAGCCGCGACGACCAGATCTTCGTCCGCCGGCTCGCCGAGCTCGCGCGCGATCTCGGCATCGAGACCGTCGCGGAATGGGTGCAGGACGAAGTGGCGGCGGCGATGCTCGCGGGATGGGGCGTGCAACGTATCCAGGGACAGCTCTCCGGCGATGCCAGTCTCGACGTGCCCTGGGCCGTGGGCCTATCAGGCTGAGAGGCGGCCTGCGATGGCATCCATCGCCGTCGCAAGGGCGATGTCCTTGTCGGTCAATCCGCCGGCATCATGCGTCGTCAGCCGCACCGTGACGGTACGGTAGACATTCGACCATTCGGGATGGTGGTTCATCGTCTCCGCGGCGAGCGCTGCCCGGGCCATGAAGCCGAAGGCCTCGCTGAAATCGGCGAAGACAAAGGTTCGGCTGATCGCGGCGTCCTTTTCGACCTGCCAGTCCGGAAGGGCCGCGAGCGCCTTCGCCAATGCCGCCTTGCCGAGCGTCTTCATGCGGCCTCCGCCAGCGGATAGGTCTGTTCGAGCAGATATGGGCCGCCGCCGGTCGAATCCTTCGAGGAATAGAGCACGAAGCGGCTGACCGGGAACGGGCCGGCCGAGAAACCGCCGCGCAGCGCCAGATAGTTGGCAACCTCGCGCTGCGGCGTGCCGCGCAGCCGCGCCAGCGTCACATGCGGGGTAAAGCGGCGGCCTTCCGGCGGCAGGCCGATCTTCTGCACGATCCGCTCATGCTCGGCCTGCAATTCGCCGAGCCCGCGCGAGGGCGCGATGCGCGCGACGACCGAATGCGGCTTGGCCGAGCCGAAAGAGGCGATACCGTCGAAATTGAGCTCGATCTCGCGTCGCTTGACCCGCGAGAGGGCATCGGCAACCTCGTCCGCAGTGCGGAAATCGATGTCGCCGATAAAACGCAGCGTCACGTGATAGAAATCCTGGTCGATCCAGCGTGCACCGGGCAACCCGCCGCGCAGCAGCGAAAGCCGCTCGCCGATTTCGACCGGAACCTCAAGGGCAGTGAAGAGGCGCGGCATCGACATCCTCCGGTTCGGGTTGAGGATGGCGAATCATTGCGGTTAGCGGCGGGCCTGTAAAGCGTCCATTCCGACGCGGCCCGCCGCAAGCCTCGTGCGCCGGCTCAGGGCGAGGGATTTCCGCGCCGCTGCAGCACCGCGTCGAGCCGCGATTCGATTTCCGCGGTGATGACGACGTCCTGGCTGGCGATGTCGGACTTCAGCTGCGCCATGGTCGTCGCGCCGATGATGTTCGAGGTGACGAAGCAGCGGCTGGTGACGAAGGCGAGCGCGAGTTGCGAAGGGTCGAGCCCGAAATCGCGCGCCACGGCGAGATAGTCGTCGATCGCCTCGGCGGCGCCGGGCGTCTCGTAGCGGTCGCCGCGCTTGAACAGCGTGGTCCGGGCGCCGGCCGGGCGGGCGCCGTTCTGGTACTTGCCGGAGAGATAGCCCTGCGCCAGCGGCGAATAGGCCAGAAGGCCCACCTGCTCGCGCATCGCGACCTCGGCGAGGTTCACCTCGAAGGTGCGGTTCAGGAGATTGTAGGCGTTCTGGATCGAGACGACGCGCGGGCCCTTGCCGGCTTCGCTCGCGGCGACGAAGCGCATCGTGCCCCAGGCGCTTTCGTTGGACAGGCCGACATGGCGGATCTTGCCCGCGGTCACGAGATCGGCGAGGACGCCGAGCGTTTCCTCGATCGGCACCTCGTCGGCGGCCGGCTCCGGATGGCGATAGCGGTTCGGATTGGAGCCCCACTGCGTGACGTGGCGGTCCGGCCAATGCAGCTGGTAGAGATCGATATAGTCGGTGCCGAGCCGCTTCAGGCTGCCCTCGATCGCATGCTCGATGTCGGCACGGACGAGCTTCGAGGGACGGCCGCCGCGGAACCAGTCCATCGGCGTGCGGCCGACGACCTTCGAGGCGATGATCACCTTGTCGCGATTGCCGCGCGCCTTGAGCCAGGAGCCGATGATCCGCTCGGTCGAGCCTTGGGTCTCGGCGCGCGGCGGGATCGAGTAGAGCTCGGCCGTATCGAGGAAGTTGATGCCCTGGTCGAGGGCATAGTCCATCTGCTCATGACCCTCGGCTTCGGTATTCTGTTGGCCCCATGTCATGGTGCCGAGGCAGATGGCGGACACGGCCAGGTCGGTTCGGCCGAGCGAACGGTATTCCATTCTCAAACTCCGGGAAGGGCAGCTTCAGGCGGGACCCGCCGTCGTCGCCAGCCCGTCAGCGGGGCCTGGCTTCGCCGGCGAGGCGTTCGACGAAGGGTAGCATCCGAGCCACGATCAGCGCGACCCCCTTGCTGTTCGGATGCAGCCCGTCGGCCTGGAGCAGCTCCGGTTGTGCCGCGGCGCCGTCGAGGAAGAAGGGATAGAGCATGGCGCCATATTGCGTCGCGAGATCGGGGTAGATGGCGTCGAAGCGGGCGACATAATCGGCGCCGAGATTGGGCGCGGCGCGCATGCCGGCGAGGAGCACCGGAATCTTCTTTGCCGAAAGCTTGGCGAGGATCGCGTCGAGGGCGGTTCGCGTACGTGCCGGATCCTGGCCGCGCAGCATGTCGTTGGCGCCGAGCTCGACGATCGCCGCATCGGCGCCGTCGCCGAGCGCCCAGTCCAACCGGGCGAGACCGCCTTCCGCCGTATCGCCGGACACGCCGGCATTGACGATCGTGACGTCGAGGCCCTTGGCCCGGAGCGCTCTTTCGAGCTGGCTCGTGAAGCCGTCCTCGGGGCCTAGCCCGTAGCCGGCGGTGAGGCTGTCTCCGAGCGCGAGAATGCGGATCGGCGCCGCCTCGGCGGCAGCAGGAGCCGCGAACGCACCGAGGGCCAGCGCCAGAAGCGGCAGCAAGGTCTTTTTCATCCGGCTTCACGTCCCATATGGATGACTGCGGCAGCGCCAGGGCGAGGCCGCATCGGCACATCAGAGCGCCGCAAGGCCCAAGATATAGGACGCGCGGCATTGAACGTCAGCGATACCCGACCCTCCGCCGTCATCGAGCTTTCGGGTGTCGAGCTTTCGCTGGGATCGGGGCCTGCCCGGGTCCACATCCTGAAGAAGGTCGATCTGACCGTCTTCGCCGGCGAAAGCGTGGCGCTGGTCGGTCCATCCGGCTCAGGCAAATCGACGCTGCTGATGGCGATGGCGGGACTCGAGCGGATCGATTCCGGCCGGCTCAGCGTCGGAGGCGTCGACCTCTCGGCCGAGGACGAGGATGGGCTGGCGCGCTTTCGCGGCGCCAATGTCGGCATCATCTTCCAGTCCTTTCATCTCATTCCGAACATGACGGCGCTGGAGAATGTCGCCGTGCCGCTCGAATTGCAGGGCCGGCGCGATGCCTTCGAGCGCGCGGCGCATGAGCTCGGGCTGGTCGGCCTCGGCCAGCGCACGACGCATTACCCCTCGGCGCTGTCGGGCGGGGAGCAGCAGCGCGTCGCGATCGCCCGCGCGCTCGTCGCCGAGCCCGCCGTGATCTTTGCCGACGAGCCGACCGGTAATCTCGACGAGGCGACCGGCCGGACCATTGCCGACCTCCTCTTCGAAACGGCCGCCCGCCGCGGCACCACGCTGGTGCTGGTGACGCATGATCCGGCGCTCGCCGCGCGCTGCTCGCGCGTCGTGCGCATCCATTCGGGCGTCATCGACCGGTCCGAGCCCGTGCGGAGCGCGGCCGAATGACGGCGGTCCGCTTCGCGCTGCGCGAGTTGCGCGCCGGCCTCAACGGCTTCGTGATCTTCCTCGCGCTGATCGCGCTCGGCGTCGCGGCGATAGCGGCCGTCGGCTCGGTCTCGCGGGCCATGACCGTGGGCCTCGCGCGCGAGGGCGCGGCCATCCTCGGCGGCGATGTCTCGGTGACGCTGGTGCAGCGCAAGGCAACGCCCGATGAGCGCCGCTTCCTCGAGAGCGCCGGAACCGTCTCCGAGATCGCGAGCCTCCGCGGCATGGCCCGGCGGATCGACGGCGCCGACCAGACGCTGGTCGAGATCAAGGCGGTCGACGGCGCCTATCCGCTGACGGGCAGCCTCGATGTCGCGCCGGGCGGAGCGGGTCTCGATGCGGCACGACCGCTCGATGCACTCGCCGATCCCGAGCTCCTGACCCGCCTTGGTCTTGCCGTCGGTGACCGGATCGCGCTCGGGTCGGCGGAGCTCCGCATTGCCGGCGCCATCGCGCGCGAGCCCGACAAGCTCTCGACCGGGCTCGGCTTCGGACCGCGGCTGCTGATCTCGGAGGCCGCCCTCGACGCCACCCGCCTGCTGCAGCCGGGCAGCCTCGTGCAATGGTCCTACCGGCTGCGCCTGCCGGCGGGCAGCGATCCGCTCGCCTTGTCCGAGCGGGCGACGAAGCAGTTTCCCGACGCCGGCTGGCAGGTCCGCACGCGCGACGATGCCTCGCCCGGGCTGAAACGCTCGATCGAGCAGTTCGCGCAATATCTGACGCTGGTCGGCCTCGCGGCCCTCATCGTTGGCGGCGTCGGTGTCGCCAATGCCGTCGGGGCCTATCTCGACATGAAGCGGCCGGTGATCGCGACGCTGCGCTCGCTCGGCGCGTCGTCCCGCTTCGTTGTCGCGCTCTATTTCATCCAGATCATGGCGATCGCGCTGGTCGGTGTCGCGCTCGGCCTGGTGCTGGGCGCGCTGGTGCCGCTGGTCGCGCTCCGCTTCCTCGCCGATGTGCTGCCGGTCGGAGCCGAAACCGGCTTCTATCCCGGCGAACTCGGCGTCGCCGCGCTGTTCGGCCTGATGACGGCCGTCTCCTTCGCACTGGTTCCGCTCGGCCGCATCGGCGACGTCAAGCCGACGGCTCTGTTCCGCGATGGCGGCGAGACACTGCCTGTGCGGGTCCGGCCTGCCTTCCTCGCCGCGTCGCTCGTCGCTGCGGCGGTGACGGCGACGCTCTCGGTGGTGCTCGCCTATGACCGGCGCATCGCCCTGATGTTCGTCGGCGCGATGGCCGCGTCGTTCCTGCTGCTGCGGGTCGTCGGCTGGGTCGTCATCGCCAGCGCCCGTCATGCGCCGCGGCCGCGCTCGACCGAGTGGCGTTTCGCCATCGGCAACATCCACCGGCCCGGCGCGCTGACGGCTTCGGTCGTGCTCTCGCTCGGGCTCGGCCTCACGCTCCTCGTCGCCATCGCGCTGATCGACGGCAGCCTGCAGCGGCAATTGACCCGCTCGATGCCCGAGAACGGCCCGAGCTTCTTCTTCCTCGACGTGCCCTCGGCCGATATCGCGTCCTTTTCCGGCTTCCTTGCGAAGGAGGTGCCGAAGGCGACGCTCGAGAGCGTGCCGATGCTGCGTGGACGGATCATCAGCGTCGGTGGCGTCGCGGCGGCCGATCTCAAGCCGGCGCCGGATCAGGCCTGGGTTCTGCAAGGCGACCGCGGCGTCACCTTCTCAGCCACGGTGCCGAAGAACTCTCGCCTCGTCGCCGGTGACTGGTGGCCGGCCGATTATGCCGGGCCGCCGCTGGTCTCGCTCGAATCCCGCGTCGCCGAAGGCCTCGGCGTCAAGCTCGGCGACACCCTCGTCGTCAACGTGCTCGGCCGTCCGGTGGAGGCGAAGGTCGCCAATCTGCGCGAGGTCGACTGGGAGAGCCTCGGCATCAACTTCGTCATGGTGTACTCGCCGAACGCCTTTGCCGAGGCGCCCTACACCGTGCTGATGACGCTCGCTTACCCTGGCGCCGCCGATCCGGCGCTGGAAGCGAGCCTCATGAAGGATGCCGGCCGCGAATTCCCCGGCATCACGGCCATCCGTGTCCGCGAGGCGCTCGATCGCATCGCCGACATTCTCGGGCAGTTGATGCTGGCGATCCGCATCGCCTCGTCGGTTGCGCTGGCCGCTTCGGTGCTGGTGCTCGGCGGAGCGCTTGCGGCCGGCCATCGCCGCCGCCTGCATGACGCGGTGATCCTGAAGACGCTCGGCGCCACGCGGCGGCAGCTCATCGCCGCCTTCAGCCTCGAATATGGCCTGCTCGGGCTGGCAACGGCCGTGTTCGGCGTGCTGGCCGGCTCGCTCGCCGCCTGGGGGGTCGTCGCCGGCGTGATGAAGCAGACCTTCCACTTCGCGGCGGTGAGCGCGATCGGTGCTGCGGTCGGCGCCGTCGTGGTGACGGTCGTGCTCGGTCTCGCGGGGACATGGCGCCTGCTCGGCCAGAAGGCAGCGCCAGTGCTCAGAAACCTGTAGGTTCAAGGCTCCGCTTCAGTTACCATTCGCGGGTCTCGGCCAGTGCGCGCTCTTGCACGCGCTGGCGGCAAGGGCCATATCGCAAGCACATCCCGTGCGGCCGGTCCCGAATTCTGTCGGAAGGTCGGACCGGCGGGGCGTCGCGCGACAACGCGGTACACTTTCTCGGGAGAAGGACTTCGATGGCAGATTTCGACAATCGCGTCTCACCGTTTGGCGCAGCGCGTGCCGAAACCGGTGTTATCGACCAGGGCCTGCGCAGCTACATGCTGCAGGTCTACAATTACATGGCGATCGGCCTGCTGATCACCGCGGCGACCTCGATCGGCATGTTCAAGCTGACCTTCGTCGACACCGGCGCCGGCCTGCAGCCGACCGCGCTCGGCCAGACGCTGTTCGGCAGCCCGCTGATGTGGGTCATCGTCCTTGCCCCTGTTGCGCTCGTCTTCGTGCTGTCCTTCGGCATCCAGAAGATGTCGGTCGGCGCGGCGCAGCTGACATTCTGGGGCTATTCGGCGCTGATGGGCGTCTCGCTGACGACCATCTTCGTGGCCTATACCTCGCAGTCGATCACGCAGGTGTTCTTCATCACAGCCGCCACGTTCGGCGCGATGAGCCTCTACGGCTACACCACCAAGCGGGACCTGACCGGCTTCGGCTCGTTCCTGTTCATGGGCCTGATCGGCATCGTGATCGCGTCGATCGTCAACATCTTCATCGGATCGTCGGCGCTCGGCTTCGCGATCTCGATCCTCGGCGTGCTGATCTTCACGGGCCTCACCGCCTATGACACGCAGAAGATCAAGGAGATGTATTTCGCCGGCGACGACCGCACCACGGCCGGCCGCAAGGCGATCATGGGCGCGCTCAGCCTCTATCTCGACTTCATCAACCTGTTCCTGATGCTGCTGCGCCTGTTCGGCGACCGCCGCTAACGGTTCCGGTTTGACTTCAAAGGGCGCTGCTTCGGCAGCGCCCTTTTTGTTTGGACCCTTGGAGGGAGAGCGGGCTCAGCCCTCGACCAGCTTCAGCCGCTTGTCGAGCACGGTCAGCACCTGGCGGAGGTCATGGCCGCGCTTCATGACGTAGCCGCCGGCCGCGATGACGGCATAGGCCCCCTGGCGGCGCGCCAGGCTCGGATCCTTTTCGACCCGGTAGAGCGGCATTTCCGAGGTGCGGCGGAAGATCGAGAACACCGCCTTCTCGGCGAGATGGTCGATCGCATAATCGCGCCATTCGCCGGCGGCGACCATGCGGCCGTAGACACGCAGGATCTGGCCGAGTTCATGGCGATTGAAGGCGATCTGGCGCTGGCCGGGCGAGGGGGGCGTGAAGGGAACCAGCGCCGCGGCCTCGCTGGCCTTTGCTTCCTCTTCGCCGTCGCTCAACAGCGCCTCCCTGTCGAAGTGGCCGATGTCACCGATCCGTCATGATCGCGCCGAAGCGTGGCGCTGGCAAGACGAGGGCGGCCAGGTCGATCGGCTTCGACTCACGAAGGCGTGAATTTGGAACGGCAATTTCCACGCTTTCGCCGTTTTTCGGCCCGCCACCGGCCGCATTAGGAGGGCTTCCTTAGCATCGTATTCAGACGGTCCGGCTCGGCGGGAACTTCGGTATTTCTCAGCCCCCCAGCCCCCCGGGGAACCTTGTTCGAGCCGGACCACCTTCACGCAGCGCGCTCTCCGAGCGCGCTGCGTTTTCGTCTGAACGTCATCATTCCCATCTTCCGGTGCTGTTCGCCGCGCTCGATCAACCAGCGCGACGGTCCAGCTTGACAGCCATGGGGCTTGTCGCCAGTGTGCGCGCGCTTTCGGACCCCGCCCGCCGCCGCGGGCCGGTCCGACGATCTTGGTCCGGCGTGTAGGTCTGGATGCGAACCTTTCTGGAATTCGAGAAGCCCGTCGCCGATCTCCAAGGCAAGGTGCAAGAGCTGCGCGCCATGGGCGAGAGCGGCGATGCCGTTGCCATTGGCGAGGAGATCCAGCGCCTTGAAGTGAAGGCGAGCCAGGCGCTCGCCGACATCTATGGCAAGCTGACGCCCTGGCAGAAGACGCAGGTTGCCCGCCATCCCGACCGCCCTCATTTCATCGCTTATGCGAAGGGCCTGTTCGAGGACTTCACTCCGCTTGCGGGCGACCGCAAGTTTGGCGACGACCAGGCGATTCAGGCCGGCTTTGCCCGTTTCCGCGGCCGTGCCGTCGCGGTGATCGGCCAGGAAAAGGGCCACGACACCGAGACTCGCCTCAAGCACAATTTCGGCATGGCGCGGCCCGAGGGCTATCGCAAGGCTGTCCGCATCATGGAACTTGCCGAACGCTTCGGCCTGCCCGTGGTGTCACTCGTCGATACGGCCGGTGCCTTTCCGGGCATCGATGCCGAGGAGCGCGGCCAGGCCGAGGCGATTGCGCGCTCGACCGAGGCGGCCCTCGGGCTCGGCGTGCCCAATGTCGCCGTGATCATCGGTGAGGGCGGCTCCGGCGGCGCCATCGCGATCGCGACGGCGAACCGCGTGCTGATGCTCGAACATGCGATCTACAGCGTGATCTCGCCGGAAGGTGCGGCCTCGATCCTGTGGCGCGACTCGACCCGGGCCCAGGACGCGGCGACCAACATGAAGATCACGGCGCAGGACCTGCTGCGCTTCGGCGTGATCGACCAGATCATCCAGGAGCCGATCGGCGGCGCCCATCGCGGCCCGGATATGGCGATCGAGGCGGTCGGCGATGCCGTCGCTGCGGCGCTGGCGGCCTTCGACGGCATGAGCGAGACCGAGATCAAGCGCCAGCGGCGCGAGAAGTTTCTTGCGATCGGCCGCACCCTCTGACACGATTTTGCCGGCCTTCTGATGCATTCGGCCGGCCGAAGCGCCGGTCCGTCTCTGGTGCTCCTCGGCGCGCCACGGACGCTTGCCGACCCCCGGCGGCATCGGTGATCGACGGTTGAGGTGTTCATGTTGGGATCTGCGCTGACCGGCCGTCTCGTGCGCGCTGCCCTCATCGTCGTGGCAGGCCTGCTGCTGGCCTCCTGCGAGGACTATTCCGGTCCCGGCGGGCCGAAGGAACTGAGGCCGGTTCCGCAGAAGCTCACCGACATGATGACCGAGCTCGACATGCCGATCGACTCGGCCATCTATGTCCGCGGCTACAAGGAAAGCTCCGAGCTCGAGATCTGGAAGCAGACCCGCTCCGGCGGCTACAAGCTGCTGACGACCTATTCGATCTGCAAATGGTCCGGCAAGCTCGGCCCGAAGATCAAGGAAGGCGACCGCCAGGCGCCGGAGGGCTTCTACACCATCACCCCCGGGCAGATGAATCCGAAGTCGAACTACTACCTGTCGTTCAATATCGGCTTCCCCAACGCCTATGACCGCGCGCTCGGGCGCACCGGCACCAACATCATGGTGCATGGTGCCTGCTCGTCGGCCGGCTGCTATTCGATGACCGATCAGGCTGCCGGCGAGATCTATGCGCTGGCGCGCGACTCCTTCCGCGGCGGCCAGCGGTCGTTCGAGGTGCATCTCTTCCCCTTCCGCATGACGCCCGAGAACATGGCGCATCATCGCAAGGACCCGAACTACGAGTTCTGGGTGATGCTGAAGGAGGGCAGCGACAACTTCGCCGTCACCGCGCAGGTGCCCAAGGTCGGCGTCTGCGGCAAGCGGTATGTCTTCAATGCGAGTTCCAGCACGGCACTGAACGCGTCCGCGCCCTGTCCGCCGCTCAACTATTCACCGACCGTCCTCGCTGCCGTGAAGGCGAAGCAGGCGAGCGACAATGCGCTCATCGCCGAACTGGCGCCGAAATACGAGCAGGAAGAAGCGATTGCGGCGGCCAAGGCCGCCGAGCAGGCTGCGCGCATCGCCGCGGTGAAGGCGGCCAACGAGGCGAAGCTCAATCCGGCCCTCGCGGCGAACACCGTTTCGCCCGCTGGTCCGGCCGCTGTCGAAGCGTCCGCCGCCACAGCGGCGGCCGCATCCCCCACCGAGCCGCTCGCGATGGCCGCCGAGGGCCAAGCATCGAGCCAGGTCGCGGGTCAGGTCGCCGGCCAGGTGCCTGGGCCGACGGCAGCGCTGGCGCCGCCGGCCGCTGCGGTGACCGCAATCCCGGCGCCGGTCGATCCGGCGACGCTGATCGATCCGGTCGCCACGGCCGCACTCGGCGGCACGCCGGCGCCCGGCATGCCGCTGCCCGTCGCCTCGCCCCTCCGTCCCGTCGTGCCGGTGGTGGCGCCCGAGCCGAAGGCCGGCTTCTGGAACAAGCTGAAGTCGAAGATCCCGAAGGTACCGAACCCGTTCGGATAGCCGACAGGCGGCCGGGCATCCAGCGCGGCGAATGACCAGCAGCGGCTACAGGCCGTGTCGGCCCGCATAGGCGTTCGGCGCTGCCGGCTGCCACCCGGCAAGCGCTTCGGCATCCGGCCGGAAGATCTCGATCCTGAGCGGGTGGCAGACCGCGACATCATCGGAATGGCTGACGCCGCAGTCGCCGCCGGGGCAGGCCGACAGCGCGCCGAGGAGGTCGATCTCGGCGAAGAACTCCAGGAAATCGCCGGGCCGCACAGGGCTCGCCTTCATGAAATAGCGATGCGCATCGCGTGTGAAGCCGGTGCACATGAAGACGTTCAGCACGTCATGAACCAGCGCCTCCGCGTCGGCGAGCGGCAGGCCCCGCTCCACCGCCAGCGCGCGGGTGAGGTTCGAATGGCAGCAATGATGGTAGTCGGTGCCGGTCAGCAGGCGGTTGGTATACGGATCGCAGCGCGTGCCGATGACGTCGTGCACGCCGGCGCCGTCGGCATCGAAGCCGTACCAGCCGAGCGTGTCATGCGTGATCGTCGCGAGCGGCCGGAGATGGGGCAGCGTGCTCCACAGCCGGTCGCCCGTCGAGACATGCGTTGCATGCAGCGCGCGCGTCTTGCCGCTGAAGAAGCGCTCCGAGAGATCGTGCGCATTCCAGAGATTGAGGTCGCCGACCTGCGGCCCCTCGGTGCTGACGATGCGCCAGACATGGCCGGCGGGGACCCGAAAGGCGCGCGCCTCGCGGGGCGGCACGATCACTTCGTCGATCTTGGTCAGACGGGAGCGGACGCGTTCGTAGAAGGCTGCGTCATAGGCCGGAAGGCGGTCGATCTGGTAGCAGACGACCGGTGGCGCGGCCCGGCGGGCCGCAGCATCAGGAGGAGCCTCGCCATCGGTCGCGCCAGTCATCGCGGGCCGCCGCCGCGCGCGAGGTGAGGCCGCTTCAGGAGAAGCGGCCGTGGCAATGCTTGAACTTCTTGCCGGAACCGCAGGGGCACGGCGCGTTGCGCTGGATCTTGCCCCAGGTTGCCGGATCGTTCGGATCGACGCCGGCGGCCGCGAAGCCCTGGGCCTCGGCCGGCGTGAAGCTCGAGAAGAAGGCCTCGTCGAGCTCGTTGCTGCCGGTGACCGGATCGAGATGAATGGGCTCGACGTCCTCGACCTCGGCCGGCATCAGCGGCGGCGACTGCATGATCTCGACGCGCATCATCTGCGCCGTGACCGCCTCGCGGAGGCTCTGCAGCATCGCCTCGAACAGTTCAAAGGCCTCGGTCTTGTATTCGTTCAGCGGATCGCGCTGGGCATAGCCGCGGAAGCCGATGACTTGGCGCAGGTGATCCAGTGTCACCAGATGTTCGCGCCACAGGTGGTCGAGCGTCTGCAGCAGCACCGCCTTCTCGACCTGGCGCATCACTTCGGGCGAGAAGCGCGACGTGCGCTCGGCCGCCGCCTGGTCGCCGGCCGCGAGCACGCGCTCGCGCACCTCGGCGTCGGCGATGCCGTCCTCGGCCGCCCAGTCCTCGATCGGCAGGTCGAGATTGATCGCCTGCTGCAGGGCTGCGCGCAGACCTTTCGAATCCCACTGCTCGGGATAGGCGCGCTCGGGAATATGCTTGGCGACGAGGTCGCTGATGACTTCGCTGCGCATGCCGTCGACGGTCGCGCTGACATCGGCCTCGGCCATGAGTTCGACGCGCTGGTCGAAGATGACCTTGCGCTGGTCGTTCATGACGTCGTCGTATTTCAGCAGATTCTTGCGGATGTCGAAGTTGCGCGCCTCGACCTTCTGCTGCGCCTTTTCGAGCGCGCGATTGATCCAGGGATGGACGATCGCCTCGTCTTCCTTGAGGCCGAGCTTCTGCAGCATGCCGTCCATGCGCTCGGACCCGAAGATCCGCATGAGATCGTCCTGCAGCGACAGGAAGAAGTGCGAATGGCCGGGATCGCCCTGGCGGCCTGAACGGCCACGCAGCTGGTTGTCGATGCGGCGGCTTTCGTGCCGCTCGGTGCCGATGACATAGAGGCCACCCGCGGCGAGCGCGCGCTGCTTCTTCTCGGCGATGTCGGCCTTGATCTCGGCGGTACGACGGGCGCGCTCGGCCTCGTCCTCGATTCCGGCGAGCTCATGCTCGAGCCGCATGTCGAGATTGCCGCCGAGCTGGATGTCGGTGCCACGGCCGGCCATGTTGGTCGCGATCGTCACAGCGCCGGGAACGCCGGCCTGACTGACGATATAGGCCTCCTGCTCGTGATAGCGGGCATTGAGGACCTGGTGCGGCACCTTCTCCTTCTTGAGATATTCGGAGAGGAGTTCGGATTTCTCGATCGAGGTGGTGCCGACGAGCACCGGCTGGCCGCGCTCGCTGCAATCGCGGATGACGCGGATGATCGCCTTGTACTTCTCGGCGGCCGAGCGATAGACCTCGTCGTCGTCGTCGATGCGCGAAACCGGGACGTTGGTCGGGATCTCGATGACTTCCAGACCGTAGATGTCGAGAAATTCCGAGGCTTCGGTCTGGGCCGTGCCCGTCATGCCGGCGAGCTTGCCATACATGCGGAAATAGTTCTGGAAGGTGATCGAGGCGAGCGTCTGGTTCTCGGGCTGGATCTGGACGTGCTCCTTGGCCTCGAGGGCCTGGTGCAGTCCTTCCGAATAGCGCCGACCCGGCATCATGCGGCCGGTGAACTCGTCGATGATGATCACTTCATCGGATTTGACGATGTAGTCCTTGTCGCGCTGGAACAGGCGGTGCGCGCGCAGAGCCTGATTCACGTGATGCACGACGGTGACGTTCTCGACGTCGTAGAGCGAGTCGCCCTTCAGGAGGCCCGCTGCGGTCAGGAGCTGCTCGAGCTTCTCGTTGCCGGCCTCGGTAAAGCTCGCGGTCCGCTGCTTCTCGTCGATGTCGTAATCTTCCGGATCGAGGTTCGGAATGAACTTGTCGATCGTATTGTAGAGTTCCGAGCGGTCGTCGAGCGGGCCGGAAATGATCAGCGGCGTACGCGCCTCGTCGATGAGGATCGAATCCACTTCGTCGACGATGCCGTAGTGATGGCCGCGCTGCACCATCTGCGCGAGATCGTACTTCATGTTATCGCGGAGATAATCGAAGCCGTACTCGTTGTTGGTGCCGTAGGTGATGTCACAGGCATAGGCGGCGCGGCGCTGGTCGTCGTCGAGTCCATGCACGATGACGCCGACCGAAAGGCCGAGGAACCGGTAGAGCCGCCCCATCCATTCCGAGTCGCGCTTGGCGAGGTAGTCGTTGACCGTGACGACATGCACGCCCTTGCCGGCGAGCGCGTTCAGATAGACCGGCAGCGTCGCGACCAGCGTCTTGCCTTCGCCGGTCTTCATCTCGGCGATCGCGCCGTCGTTGAGGACCATGCCGCCGATCAGCTGCACGTCGAAATGGCGCATGCCGAGCGCACGCTTGGCGCCTTCGCGCACCACGGCGAAAGCCTCGACCAGGAGATCGTCGACCGAGGCGCCTTCGGCGATGCGGCGCTTGAACTCTTCGGTCTTCCCGCGGAGCCCATCGTCGCTCAGCTTGGCGAAGTCGGCCTCGAGGTCGTTGATCTGAACGACGCGCGGTCGATAGCCCTTCACGCGCCTGTCATTGGCCGAACCGAAGAATCTGCGCGCCAGCGAGCCGAGACCTGCCATGGGTCATCCTTGATTGTTGGTCGGCGCCGTGATCCGGAAGAAGGGGTCGGCGCCGGGTATTCCTTGCCGGCTCCGCGGCCAGAGACCAACGGAAGCGCCGTCATCACGAACGTCAAAGCGTTCTGGACGCCGCGACCCGAGACAGATAAGAGGGGGCACCCAGGATGTCAACGTGGCCTTGAGGCCCCGGAATGCCCGCAGAATGCCGCATTCTCAACCGATCCACGAGGCGATCGGCGGGGGGCTGGTGCCGCCCCGCTCGTCCGAGTGACTTCACCATGGACAAGGACAATTCGATGACCTTCCGTCTTCCGCCGCGGCGGCTCCATCTCGGCGTTTCCGCTCTGGCCATCATCGGCGTGATGACCACCGCCGGCCTCGCCGTGGCCCAGGACGCGCAGACGCCCCCGCCGGCTCCGCCGGCCGCTGCCGCGGCGCCCGCTCCGGCCCCGGCGCCGGTGCTCGATCCCAAGACGGTTGTCGCGACCGTCGACGGCCAGCCGATCACCGATGGTGATCTCGCGCTCGCCTCGCAGGATCTGAACGACGAGCTCGGCAAGGTCCCGCCCGAGCAGCGCCGCCGCGCCGTGCTCGACGTGCTGATCGACCTGAAACTGATGGCCAAGGCCGCCACCGCTGCCGGGCTCGACCAGTCCGACGCCTTCAAGAGCCGGGTGGAGCTGCTGCGCGAGCGTGCGCTCCGCAACGAGTTCTTCCGTGTCGAGATCGACGGCAAGGTCAGCGACGACGCCGTGAAGCAGCGTTACCAGGCAGAGATCGCCAAGGTCACGCCGCAGGAAGAGGTCCAGGCGGCCCATATCCTGGTGCAGACCGAGGCCGAGGCCAAGGACATCATCAAGCAGCTCGACGCCGGCGCCGACTTCGCCAAGCTCGCTCAGGAGAAGTCGAAGGATCCGGGTTCGGCCAAGATGGGCGGCCAGCTCGGCTATTTCGCCAAGGGCCAGATGGTGCCGGAATTCGAGGCCGCCGCCTTCGCGCTGCCGGTCGGCAAGTATACCGAGACGCCGGTCAAGACCAAGTTCGGCTATCACGTCATCGAAGTCACCGACAAGCGCAGCCAGCCGGTGCCGACGCTCGACCAGGTCAAGGACCAGGTCCGGCAGATGGTGCTGCGCGACATGTTCGTGAATGCCGTGGCGCAGCTGCGCAAGGACAACAAGGTCGAGATCGTCGATCCGGCCCTGAAGGCCGCGCCGGCTCCGGCCGCGCAGTAAGTCGTCGAGGAAGAAGCGGGCGAATCGCGTCGCTCGCTTCTTTTATCGGGCGCGCAGCCCCGGCCGTGACGCCGCGGCCGCTTCGGCTCGATCTCTATCCGGCCGCCGCCGCACGCTGCCTTTTCGTCAGCGCGGGGCGACGGCCGTTTCGTCACATTCCTCGGCCATAACCGGGGCGTCACCAGCACTGCACGGGATCGTCCATGTCCACCGCCGTCTCGCCGCTCGCCGTTCCCTTTCCCGAGATGCCGCCGATCGCCGGCGTCGCCTTCGCGACCGCCGCCGCCGGAATCAAGTATCGCGACCGCCAGGATGTCTTCCTGGCGCTGTTCGCCGAGGGAACCACGGTTGCCGGCGTGCTGACGCGTTCGAAATGTCCCTCGGCTCCGGTCGACTGGTGTCGCGCGGCGCTCCCCCGCGGTTCGGCCCGCGCCCTCATCGTCAATTCCGGCAACGCCAATGCCTTCACCGGCAAGAAGGGGCGCGCCACGACCGCGGCGACCGGCGCGCTCGCCGCGAGCGTGGCCGGCTGCCGTCCCGACGAGGTGTTCATCGCCTCGACCGGCGTCATCGGCGAGCCGCTCGATGAAGCGAAGTTCGCCGCCGTGCTGTCCGATACCGCAGCGCGCGCCGCCGACGGTCCCTGGATCAATGCCGCGCGCGCGATCATGACGACCGATACATTCCCCAAGGGCGCCACGCGCCGCATTCGCGTCGGCGATGCCGAGGTCACGATCAACGGAATCGCCAAGGGCGCCGGCATGATCGCGCCCGACATGGCGACCATGCTCTCCTTCGTCGCCACGGACGCCGCCATCGCCGCACCTGTCCTCCAGGCGCTGCTGTCGCAAAGCGTCGATGGGACGTTCAATTCCGTCACCGTCGACAGCGACACCTCGACGTCCGACACGCTGCTGCTGTTCGCGACCGGCAAGGCGGCGGGGGCGAGCCTCATCACCGACCCGTCCGATAGCCGGCTCGAGGCGTTCCGCGTCGCGCTCTACGAGGTGCTCGAATCGCTCGCCATCCAGGTCGCCCGCGACGGCGAGGGCGCTCGCAAGCTGATCGAGGTCCGGGTCGTCGGTGCGGTCAACGACGCCTCGGCGAAGCGCGTCGCGCTGTCGATCGCCAATTCGCCACTGGTCAAGACCGCCGCCGCCGGCGAAGACGCCAATTGGGGCCGCGTCGTCATGGCCGTCGGCAAGGCCGGCGAGCCCGCTGACCGTGACCTGCTGTCGATCTCGTTCGGCGACATCCGTGTCGCCTTCGAGGGCGAGCGCGACCCCGATTATGTGGAAGCCGCCGCGTCGGCCTACATGAAGAACGCGGAAATCGTCATCACCGCCGATCTCGGCCTCGGCGCCGGCAAGGCGCGGGTCTGGACCTGCGATCTCACCAAGGAATATGTCGCTATCAATGGCGATTATCGCAGCTGAGATGACCGGAGAGGCGAGGGCGCTGCCCACGGTATTGCAGATCGAGGGGGCCTGTCTTTCGGCATGGCCAGCGATCGCCCTCGTGCATGACGGCGCATGGCTCTGGCGCTTCGCCCATGGCTACAGCAAGCGCGCGAACTCGTTCCAGAGCCTCGATCCGTCCGACGATGGCAACGCCGAGGCGCGGATCGCTGCGCTGTCGGCCCTGTCCCGCCGGCATGGAATCGAGCCTGTCTTCCGCGTCACGCCGCTCGCTGGCCCCGGCGTCGTCGCCGCGCTCGACCGGCTCGGCTGGACCAGCTTCGAGGAAAGCCGGGTGCTGGCGATGGATCTCACGACGCCGCCCCCTGCTCCGACCGGCGATATCCGCTGGCTCAATCCCGGCGATCCGCGCTGGTATCGTGCCGAGGCGAGCTTGTCCGGCTATGACGGCAAGACGCTCGAAACGCTGAAGACGCTGCTGTCGCTGATCGCCTATGAGGCGAAGGGGATCGTCGTGCACGGGCGCGACGGGACGCCGGCGGCGGCGGCGCTCGCGGTCAATGCCGGCGGCATCGGCGTCTATCTCAATGTCGTTGCCGACAAGGGTCGGCGACGTCAGGGGTTCGGTACGGCCGTGATGCGCGCGGCGCTCGGCTGGACGCGCGAGAAGGGCGCCAGCAGTGCCGCGATCCAGGTGGTGTCGGCCAATGCCCCGGCCATCGCGCTCTACGAGTCGCTCGGTTTCGTCGAGCAATATCGCTATCACTATCGCCGTCCACCGAAGGCCTGATCGCGATGTCCCGGATGCTGCTCGTCGTCGCCTGCGCCCTCGTTGACCCGGATAACCGGATCCTGATCGCGCAGCGCCCGGAGGGGAAGTCGCTCGCCGGTCTCTGGGAATTTCCCGGCGGCAAGGTTGATGCCGGCGAGGCGCCGGAAGCGGCGCTCATCCGGGAGCTTCGCGAAGAGCTCGGCATCGAGACGAAGGAAGCCTGCCTCGCGCCGCTGACCTTCGCCAGCCACGCCTATCCCGACTTCCATCTCCTGATGCCGCTCTATGTCTGCCGCCGCTGGACCGGCACGCCAGCCGGCCGCGAGGGCCAGGCGCTCAAATGGGTGCGGGCCAAGGCGCTGCGCGACTATCCGATGCCGCCGGCCGATTTGCCGCTGATCGCGCCGCTCATCGACCTCCTCTGACGGTTCAGGCGGCCGCCGCGATCGCGGGCGGCTCCGCGGGCAGATGCGCGGCGAAGGTGACGAGCGCGGCGCTCCCGGCCTGGGTAAGGCCGTAGCGGCCGCGCTCGATCCGCTCGAACCAGCCATAGACATTGGTCTGCAGGATCTTGGCCGCGTCCGGTGCCAGCGCTTTCAATTGGCGCGGAGCGGCGGGCCCGGCGACGAGCGCGTTTGCGACGGTGAGCGCCTGCTGACGGTAGGCGGTCATCTGCGGCAGTCGGGTCGAACCGCCCGTGACGGGATCGCCGCGCCGGCGGCGAAACTCCTCGACGATGCGCGATCGCCGCCTGCCGTCGCGCCGGGGCTTCCACGGCTCCGGCTCGACGATCACCTCGATGCGGCCCGCCGTGGCGACAGCGAGGAGGCCGAAGCCGAGCAGCTTGCAGAGCCGCCGGACGCGGGGGTCACCCTCGCGGCCGCGCCCCTTCTTCGAGGCCGCGACGGCCAGCCAGATCTCGTCGCAGGCCGGTGTCCGGTCAACGGCCTGCAGCACCAGTTCGAGCGTGAAGGTCTGCTTCATCTCGCCGATGACGACGAGTTCCGGTTCGCCGCCGGACAGGGCGACGACATCGCAGCCGCGCACCTCGCCCTTCACTTCGAGGCCGAGGCCCTCGAGAAAGCGCTTCACGGGCGGATAGAGATCGGTTTCCACGGGCAGGGACCTCCAGCGGCGGCATGAGGCCGCCGCGATCGCTGCGACATCATCGCGCCAAGGGGTTTAGGCCGCGTTTCCGTCCTCGCCCGGTTCCGTCCTCGCGCGGGCTGCCGCGACCGCGTCGGCAAGGCGGGCGGTGGCCGAGCCCGGCCGCAGCGGTTTCGGCTGGCTCTCATGCGGCGCCCAGGCCGAGACCGAAATGAAATCGAAGGTGGCGCGGATGCGGCCATCGGCATCGGAGAAGCGCTCGGCGTAGACGGAAGCCGCCCGCGCCGCGATCGCGCGGGTCAGCGGGCGCTTGTCGCGGGCCGCGAGCACGTTGGAGGCGCCCATGGCGCGGAGGTCGCGGACGAGGCCGAACATCGTGTCGTAGCGCACGGTGATCCGGTCGGTGTCGACGACCGGCAGGGCGAATCCAGCCCGCTGCAACAGTCCGCCGATGTCGCGAATATCGGCGAAAGGCGCGACCCGCGGTGCCGCGCCGTCGCGCAGTTCCGCTTCGGCGCTGGCAAAGGCCGTGCGCAGCTCCATCAATGTCTCGCCGCCGACGAAGACCGCGAGCAGCAGGCCGTCCCCGGCGAGCGCCCGGCGGATCTGGACCAGCATGCCTGGAAGATCGTTGACCCATTGCAGCGCCAGCGCGCTGACGGCGAGATCGAAACCGCCCGCCGGCAGCGGCAGATGCTCCGTCCCGCCGGTATTCTGCCAGTCGGCGTGCTCGATGGCGCCGACCTGGCCGCCTTGCCGAAGTGTGTCGACCAGCGCCGTGCCGGGTGTCGCGATGTCGACGGCACGCTCGAAGCGGCGATTCACGGCGGCGAGGCGATCGACGAGTTCGTCCGATGCCTGCGTCAGCAGGAAGTCCGCGCCAGCGATCGCCATTCGCCGCGCCCGCGCCTGGCGCAGGGCGAGCAAGCCGGGATCGAAGATGGTCGGTGCGCCGCTCATGCCAATATCCGTGCTGCCCTGAGATCCGCGCCGCCCGAAGCCGGCTCGGTCCCCGCTATATGGCGGCTGCCGCGGCGACGGTCAAAGCCGCTTCCGCCGACGCATGGCTGAGCCTATGCTTGGCAGATGGGCGAAAGCGGTCTCGACGCGGACGAGGCGGAGGCAGGGGCGGCGTCGCGGCGGCTCGGCCTGCCCACGCTCTGGCCCCGTCTCCTCGATCTCGTGCTGCCACCCGGCTGTCTTTCCTGCGGACGGCCCGTCGCCACCGCCGGCGCGCTGTGCAGCCCGTGCTGGGGCGCGATCCGCTGGATCGAACGACCCTATTGCGAGCGCCTCGCGATTCCCTTCGGCTATGAGATCGGCGCCGGCGCGCTCTCGGCGGAAGCGATCGCCGATCCGCCGCCCTTCGGCCGGATGCGGGCGGTCTGCATCTATGGTGCCGAGGCCGGCGCGATCGTGCAGGGCCTCAAATACAACGACCGCACCGATCTCGCGAAGCCGATCGCGCGCATGATGGCGAGGGCGCTCGGGTCCCTCGCGGACGAGATCGATGTCGTCGTGCCGGTGCCGCTGCATCCGCGCCGGCTCTGGCAGCGCCGGTTCAACCAGTCTGCGATGATCGGCGAAGCGCTCGCCGCGGCAATCGGCCGTCCCTTTGCGCCCGGACTGCTCGCCCGCATCCGCGCGACGCGGCAGCAGGTCGGTTTGAAGGCGAGCGAGCGGGCGCGCAATGTCGAGGGCGCCTTTCGTGTGCCGGCTGCGGCGGCCGCCGCCGTGCAGGGGCGCCGCGTGCTGCTGGTGGACGATGTCTACACGACGGGTGCGACCGTCAAGGCGGCCACGCGGGCGCTGAAGCGCGGCGGCGCGGCTGCGGTCGAGGTCGCGGTTTTCGCCCGGGTTGTCGAAGCCATGGGCTGAGCCCTATATTGCGGCGCATCCAAACCCATCGGGGGATCAGCAATGGCCGACGTGACCATCTATACCCGCCAGGGCTGCGGCTACTGCGTCGCCGCCAAGCGGCTCCTCGAGCGCAAGGGCGTCGCCTTTGTCGAGCATGATGCGACCGGCAACCCGGCCCTCAGGCAGGAAATGATCGAGCGCGCCCATGGCGGTTCGACTTTCCCGCAGATCTTCATCGGCGCGACGCATGTCGGCGGCTGCGACGACCTGCACGCGCTCGAGTCGGCGGGCCGCCTCGACGCCCTGCTCGCCGCTTGAGGCGCCGATCACCCTTTTGACGATCTGAGGAGAAGCCGATGACGAGCTTCAAGGCTGCCTGCGTGCAGATGAACAGCGGCCGGTCGGTCGAGGCCAATGTCGATGCCGCCGAGATGCTGATCCGCGAGGCCGCCGCCGCCGGCGCCGGCTATGTGCTGACGCCGGAGATGACGACGATCCTCGATCGCGATCGCGCCAATCTCCTCGCCTCGATCGGCCCGGAGGATATCGATCCCTCGCTGCTGCGCTTCCGCGAGCTGGCGCGCGAACTCGGCATCCATCTCCATGTCGGCTCGATGGCGATCCGCCTGCCCGACGACCACATCGCCAACCGCTCCTTCGTCATTGCGCCGAATGGGGCGATCGTCGCGCGCTACGACAAGATCCACATGTTCGACGTCGATCTCTCGGGCGGCGAGAGCTACCGCGAATCGGCGACCTATCGTGCCGGCGACACGGCCGTCGTCGCCGACCTGCCCTGGACGAAGCTCGGCCTCACCATCTGCTACGACGTTCGCTTCCCGGTGCTGCATCGCACGCTCGCCAAGGCCGGCGCGGCCGTGATCGCGGTTCCCGCGGCCTTCACGCAGAAGACCGGCGAGGCGCATTGGCATGTGCTGCTGCGCGCCCGGGCGATCGAAACCGGCTCCTATGTCCTCGCCGCGGCGCAGGCCGGCCATCATGAGGACGGCCGCGACACGTTCGGCCACAGCCTCATCGTCGACCCCTGGGGCAAGATTCTTGCCGAGGCCAGTGGCGACAAGCCGGGCTTCATCATCGCCGAAATTGACCCGGCCTTCGCGTTCTCAGCCCGTCAGGCGATACCCGCGCTCGTCAACCAGCGTGATTTCGCCCTGCCGGCGATCCCGCAGGTTGGCTCCTTCGTGAACTGATCCCATATCAAGGCCATGATACGCTACGACCTCATCTGTGCCGCCGGACATGATTTCGACGGCTGGTATCGCGACGCCGGCGCCTTCGACAAGGCGCAGGCGGCAGGCGCTGTCGGCTGTCCCATCTGCGGCTCGGACAAGGTGGTGAAGGCGCTGATGGCGCCGGCGGTGGCGACGGCGCGGAAGCGTGAGGCCGCGGCCCTCAAGGTCGCTGCGCCCGATCCGCGCCAGGCTGCCCTCGCCGAGATGCTGCGTCAGGTCAGGGCCCATGTCGAGGCGACGGCCGACTATGTCGGCGACCGCTTCGCCGAGGAAGCGCGTCGCATCCACTATGGCGAAAGCGAGCAGCACGGCATCTATGGCGAGGCCTCGGCCGCCGACGTCCATGCCCTCGCCGAGGAGGGCATCGAGGTTCACCCGCTGCCGATGCTGCCGGAAGAGGGCAACTGAGCGGCGCCGCTCAGTCCCGGTTTGCCGCCAACATGTAATTGACGTCGCGATCCGAGGAGATCTTCCAGCGGTCGCGCAGCGGATCATAGACGACGCCCGCCTCGGCCGACGGGCGGAGCCCCGCCGCCTCCAGCGCTCGCGCCAGTTCGGCCGGCTTCACGAACTTCTCGTAGCTATGCGTGCCGCGCGGCAGCCAGCGCAGCACATATTCCGCGCCGAGGATCGCCAGCAGATAGGCCTTCGGCGTGCGGTTGATGGTCGAGAAGGTGATGAAGCCGCCCGGCTTCACCATCCGCGCCGTTTCGCGCACGAAGAGATCGACATCGGCGACATGCTCGATGATCTCCATCGCCAGCACGATATCGAAAAGCTCGCCCGCCTCGGCCAGCGCTTCGGCGGTCGCCGCGCGGTAATCGATCGCAAGGCCGGACTCGCGCGCATGCAGCTCCGCGACGCTGATATTGACCGCCGAGGCATCGGCGCCGACGACGCTGGCGCCCATCCGCGCCATCGGCTCGGAGAGGAGGCCGCCGCCGCAGCCGATATCGAGAACGGAGAGGCCCTTCAGCGCCTCAGGATCCTTGGCATCGCGGCCGAACCGGGCAACGGCCTGGTCCTTGATGAAGCCGAGGCGGATCGGGTTCAGCGCATGCAGCGGCGCGAACTTGCCGTCGGCCGCCCACCAGTCGCCCGCTATCGCGGAAAAATGCGCGATCTCGGCATCGTCGACGGTGGTCTTGGTCGCTTCGGCATTCACGGACATGGCGATCTCCCTCGTGGCGGAAAGTCGGCGCCATGACCGGTCAAGTCAAGCGTGGCGGGTGCGGCAAGGGCGCGGCGGCCGAAGCGCCGGGCTTACCGATCGCGGCGATCGATCCGATTTGCCGCGGCCGCCGTTGCGGGCTTGAGGCCTTCCCGCTATGAAGGCGCCGCCCGGAGCGATTGCTTTGCCGGGAGTGTCCTTTTCCCTCCGCCATTCGCGCGGACGCTGCCCTTCGAAGGTTGATGATGGCCCGGCTGGTGATGAAATTCGGCGGAACCTCCGTCGCCGATATCGATCGCATCCGCAATGTGGCCCGCCACGTCAAACGAGAGGTCGACGCCGGCTTCGAGGTCGCGGTCGTCGTCTCGGCAATGTCCGGCAAGACCAACGAACTCGTCGCCTGGACGAGGGCCGCCGCGCCGATGCACGATGCGCGCGAATATGACACCGTCGTCGCCTCGGGCGAGCAGGTGACCTCGGGTCTCCTCGCGATCGCGCTGCAGGAGATCGGCGTCAATGCCCGCTCGTGGCAGGGCTGGCAGATCCCGATCCTGACCGATGGCGCGCATGGCGCGGCCCGCATCCGCGAAATCGACGGCTCCAACCTGATCGAGCGCATGAGCCAGGGCCAGGTCGCTGTCATCGCCGGTTTCCAGGGCCTTGCCCCCGACAATCGCATCGCGACGCTCGGTCGCGGCGGCTCCGATACCAGCGCCGTCGCCATTGCCGCCGCGATCGGCGCGGTGCGCTGCGACATCTACACCGATGTCGACGGCGTCTATACGACCGACCCGCGCATCGTGCCCAAGGCGCGCCGGCTCGATCGCGTCTCGCATGAAGAGATGCTGGAGATGGCCTCGCTCGGCGCCAAGGTGCTGCAGGTCCGCTCGGTCGAGCTCGCCATGGTCCATAGCGTGCGCACCTTCGTGCGGTCGAGCTTCGACGATCCGGCCGATCCCCGCCTTGCCGACGCCGACAATCCCCCTGGCACCCTTATTTGCGACGAGGACGAGATCGTGGAAAAGCAGGTCGTCACTGGCATCGCCTATTCCAAGGACGAGGCCCAGATCTCGCTGCGCGAGGTCGCCGACAAGCCGGGCGTTGCCGCTGCCGTGTTCGTGCCGCTGGCCGAGGCGAACATCAATGTCGACATGATCGTGCAGAACGTCTCCGAGGACGGCACGACCACCGACATGACCTTCACGCTGCCGACAGCCGATTTCGACCGCGCGATGGCCGTGCTGGCGGCATCGCGGGAATCCATCGGCTATGCGAGCATCCAGGGCTCGGGTGATCTGGTGAAGGTGTCTGTCATCGGCATCGGCATGCGAAGCCATGCCGGCGTCGCCGCCTCGGCGTTCAAGGCGCTGGCCGGCAAGGGCATCAATATCCGCGCGATCACCACCTCCGAGATCAAGATTTCGATCCTGATCGACTCGGCCTACACCGAACTGGCGGTCCGGACGCTGCATTCCCTGTACGGCCTCGACGCGGGCTGACGGGGACAGAGTCGCGACTTCTGAATAGACTGTATATTTCGGCCGCAACTCATGTCACGAGTAGGCCGGATTGGGTTCCCGAGGCGGCCGGTGAGTCGCCCTTCCGGCGTGGTACCGGGCGCCGTCGGGCTAGGTTCTTGAGGGAAGGCGGACGATGCGGGGGTCTCTCGCCGGGCCGCGCGTCCTGCTCCGCCGCCTGCGCGAGATCATGGCGGAGCCGATCAGCGCGCAAGACCGGCTCGACAAGATCGTGGCGCAGATCGCGTCGAACATGGTCGCCGAAGTCTGCTCGGTCTATGTGCTGCGCGCCGACGACGTGCTCGAGCTCTATGCCACCGAAGGTCTGAAGCGCGAGGCCGTGCACCACGCAGGTCTCCGCGTCGGGCAGGGTCTCGTCGGCCTCATCGCCGCCGAGGCGCGGCCGCTCAACCTGCCCAACGCCCAGAGCCATCCGGCCTTCGCCTATCTCCCGGAGACTGGCGAGGAGATCTACAACGCCTTTCTCGGCGTGCCGATCCTGCGCGCCGGGCGGACGCTCGGCGTTCTCACCGTCCAGAATCGTGCCCATCGCACTTATTTCGACGAAGAGGTCGAGGCGCTGCAGACGACGGCGATGGTGCTGGCCGAGATGATCGCCGTCGGCGAACTCGAAGGGCTGGCCCGGCCGGGAACGTCGCTCGACGTCAAGCGTCCGATGTCGATCCGTGGCAGCGCGCTGTCTGAGGGCATCGCGCTCGGTCATGTCGTGCTGCACGAGCCGCGCGTCGTCGTGACTGCGCTGATCGCCGAGGATGCCGAGAAGGAACGGCTCCGGCTCGAGGAGGCGATTGCGCATCTCCGCCTCTCCGTCGACGACATGCTTTCGCGCGACGATATCGCGCTGGCCGGTGAGCATCGCGAGATCCTCGAGGCCTACAGGATGTTCGCCTATGACCGCGGCTGGGCCCGGCGCATGGACGAGGCGATCCAGAACGGTCTCTCGGCAGAGGCTGCAGTCGAGAAGGTCCAGAGCGACACGCGGGCACGGCTGCTGCGCCAGACCGATCCTTATCTCCGCGAGCGGCTGCATGATTTCGACGATCTCGCCAATCGGCTGCTGCGCGAACTGATGGGCAAGGGCGCCGCCTTCGACCGCAAGGACATGCCGAAGGACGGCATCATCGTCGCGCGCAACATGGGTGCCGCCGAACTGCTCGACTACGACCGCAACAAGCTGCGCGGCCTCGTGCTGGAAGAGGGCGGGCCGACGAGCCATGTGACCATCGTCGCGCGGGCGCTCGGCATCGCCACGATCGGCCGGGCCGTCAACATCGTCTCGCTGGTCGAGAATGGCGATGCGATCATTCTCGATGGCGATACCGGCGAGGCGCATATCCGTCCGCCGGCCGATGTCGAGGCTTCCTATGGCGAGAAGGTGCGCTTCCGTGCCAAGCGTCAGGCGCAGTATAGGCTGCTTCGCCACAAGGCGGCGGTGACGCGCGACGGCGTGCGCATCGGTCTCAACATGAATGCCGGCCTCCTGGTCGACCTGCCGCATCTTGCCGAAGCCGGCGCCGAGGGCATCGGCCTCTTCCGCACCGAATTGCAGTTCATGGTCGCCTCGACGATGCCGCGGATGAACGCGCAGACGCAGCTCTATGCCTCGGTGCTCGCCGCCAGCGGCGACCGGCCGGTGACGTTCCGGACGCTCGATATCGGCGGCGACAAGGTGCTGCCTTACATGCGCAGCCATCCGGAGGAGAATCCGGCGCTCGGCTGGCGCGCGATCCGCCTCGGCCTCGACCGGCCGGCGCTCCTGCGCATGCAGCTCAGGGCGCTGATCCGGGCCGGCGCCGGCCACGAATTGCGCATCATGCTGCCGATGGTGACCGAGGTCGCCGAGATCGAAAAGGCGCGCGCGCTGCTCGATCTCGAGCTCGCCCACGCCCGCCGGCATGGCCATGCCTTGCCCTCGCGCGTGCTGCTCGGCTCGATGGTCGAGGTGCCGGCGTTGCTGTTCCAGCTCGATGCGCTGATGGCGGCCGTCGATTTCGTCTCGGTCGGCTCGAACGATCTCCTGCAGTACATGACGGCGAGCGATCGCGGCAACACGCTGGTGGCGAGCCGGTTCGACCCGATTTCGCGCCATTTCCTGCGCGCGCTCAGCGCCATCGTCGCCGCCGCCGATGCGGCGGGCAAGCCGGTGACGCTCTGTGGCGAAATCGCCGGGCGGCCGCTCGCGGCGCTCGCGCTGGTCGGGATCGGTTTCCGGTCCCTGTCGATGTCGGCCGCCTCGATCGGCCCGGTCAAGGCGATGCTGCTGGCGCTCGATCTTGGCAAGCTCAACGCCATGCTGCACCCCCTGATCGCCTCGACGAGCGCCGATGACGGCATCGCCGCCGCGCTCGCCGCCTTTGCCGAGGCCGAAGGCGTGCCGATATAGAGCCCATGCTGCCAACCGGACTCCCCTGGGACAAGATCGACCAGCTCGTGACCCGAGCCGAGATCATCGATCAGAAACTCGCTTCGACCAGCGACGGCGAAGAACTCGTGCGCCTGTCGAAGGAGCGCGCCGAACTCACCGGCATCGTCGAGACGATCGGCCGCCTGAAAGCCATGGCGGCCGAGCGCGCGGCGCTCGACGATCTCGCCGACGACCCCGAAATGGCGGCGCTGGCGGACGAAGAGCGGCCGAAGCTCGATGCAGGGATCGAGGAACTGGTGCAGGAGGTTCGCCTGCAACTCCTGCCGAAGGATGCCGCCGACGAGAAGAGCGCCATCCTCGAGATCCGCGCCGGTACCGGCGGTGATGAGGCGGCCCTCTTCGCCGGCGATCTCTTCCGCATGTATCAGCGCTACGCCGCCCTGCATGGCTGGAAGGTCGAGGTGCTCTCGGAGAGCGAGGGCGAGGCCGGCGGCTTCAAGGAAATCATCGCCAATGTCAGCGGGCGCGGGGTGTTCGCGCGGCTGAAATACGAATCGGGCGTCCACCGCGTGCAGCGCGTGCCGGCGACCGAGGCGAGCGGCCGCATCCATACCTCGGCTGCTACGGTGGCCGTTCTGCCCGAGGCCGAGGATGTCGACATCGCGCTGAAGGCCGAGGATATCCGCATCGATACGACGCGCGCCTCGTCAGCCGGCGGCCAGCACGCCAACACGACCGACACCGCCGTGCGCATCACCCATGTGCCGACCGGAACGGTGATCGTCGTCGCCGGCCGCTCGCAGCACCAGAACCGGGCGCAGGCGATGCAGATCCTCCGGGCGCGGCTGTTCGAGGACGAGCGGGCGCGGCTCGACAGCGAGCGTGCGGCAGACCGTCGCGGCCAGGTCGGCTCGGGCGATCGCTCGGAGCGCATCCGGACCTACAATTTCCCGCAGGGCCGTCTCACCGATCACCGTATCAACCTGACACTCTACAAGCTGGAGCAGATCGTCTCGGGCGAGGCGCTCGACGACGTGATCGAGCCGCTCATCACCGAGCATCAGGCGAGCCTGCTCGCGGCGCTCGATCGATGAGCGAAGCCGCGGTCACGCTCGGAGCGCTCCGACGCCTGGCCGCGAAGCGTCTCGCCGAGGCGGATGGGATCGATACGCCGGCGCTCGATGCGCGCATTCTCATCGCGGCCGTCGTCGGCATGTCGCCGAACGAGTTGGTTCTCGCCGACTACCGCGCGGTCAGCGCGGAGGAAATGGTCAGCATCGGGGCCATGCTCGCGCGACGCGTAGCCGGCGAGCCGGTGTCGCGTATCGTCGGCAGCCGCGAATTCTGGGGCCTGACCTTCGCTCTCGACGCAGCGACGCTGGTGCCGCGGCCGGATTCGGAAACCGTCGTCGAGGCGGCGCTGGCCTTCGTCGACCGGACCGGCGGGCGGCAAAGGCCGCTGAGGCTGGTGGATATCGGCACGGGAAGCGGCGCCCTGCTGATCGCGCTTCTCGCCGAGCTGCCGCTGGCGACCGGACTTGGCATCGATCTCTCGGAGGCGGCGGCGCGCGCGGCGCGGGCCAATGCCGAGCGGCTCGGCTTCGGCGGCCGGAGCCTGTTCGTCCGCGGCAATTTCGGCGCTTCTGCCGCGCCAGCCGATGTTATCGTCAGCAACCCTCCCTATATAGAAAGCGACGCCATCGCGACGCTGCCGGCCGAGGTTCGGAATTTCGATCCGATTCTCGCGCTCGACGGCGGGGTCGATGGGCTCGACGCCTACCGAACCATCGTACCGGCCCTTGCCGAGGGACTGCTGCCCGGCGGGGCGGCTTTCCTCGAAATCGGTTTCAGCCAGGCGGCAGCCGTGATGGGTCTTGCCGAAGCATCCGGCTTCGGGGCGCAATGCCGCCGCGATCTGGCCGGCCATGACCGGGTGATTGAAATCCTGCCTCCGCCGGTGTTGCCCGCCAGGACGGGGCCATAAGGCAGCCGGAAAATCTTCGCTTGGAAAATCACAGCGAAACAGCTAGCTTCCGAGCCGCCGCAGATGGATTTGATGCGTTTCCCGACACCATGGCGCGAGTCATAAGCGGGAGCTGCGCGGCGGAGGCCACCAGATGGCCTGCGGGTCAGAAACGGGGTCCGACCCAGATCTGGTTGTCACGAACGTCATCTCGGCCCGGCACGATGCATTTGGCCTCATGAGCCTTGGCCCGCATTTTCGACTCATACCGGGTCCATGCGGTTCTTGCGCTGCCAATCGGGGCTCGATCGATGGTGCTGAAGCCTTAAACGCCGATTCCGGCGTCGCGGCCCCTGGCCGTGACGATCCGGTCGACGACCTTGCCGACCGGGCCTTGGCGCCGGCCGTTGACGCGATCTGACCTTTGAAGGTCACGGAAGAGAAAACTCATGCGACCAGGACAGCAGAACAACAACAATAACAATAACAACAAGCGGATGCGCGGACGGAACCGCAAGGGCCCCAATCCGCTGACCCGCTCCTACGAGAGCAACGGACCCGACGTCAAGATTCGCGGCACCGCGCTTCATATCGCCGAGAAGTACGTGACGCTGGCGCGCGATGCCCAGTCGTCCGGCGACCGCGTGATGGCTGAGAGCTATCTCCAGCATGCCGAGCATTATTTCCGCCTGATCGCTGCCGCGCAGGTTCAGAACCCGCAGCCGGGCCAGCCCTTCTACCGCGCCGACCAGGACGATGACGGCCTCGATGAAGAGGATGATCGTTTCAGCGACCGCTTCGGCCAGCATGATCGGGTGCAGGAGGGCGAAGGCCAGCCGGCCTTTGGCCAGAACGAGCCCCAGCCCTTCGTCAATGGCAATGGGAACGGCAACGGCAACGGCAACGGCCACTACCAGGGTGGCCAGAACGGCCAGAATGGCGGCCAGCGCGAGCGCGGAGAGCGGCAGGACTTCCGTCCGGACAATCGCGAGCGTTCCGACAACCGCGAGCGCGGCGACAATCGCGACCGGCAGGAAGCCCGCGGCGAGCCGCGGCAGGACAACCGGCAGCAGAGAAGCCAGGAGCCCCGCCAGGAATCGCGCCAGGAATCGCGGCAGGAGCCCCGACAGGAGCCGCAGCAGGAGCCTCGCCAGGAGGCCCGTCCCGAGGGTGAGCGCCAGGAAGGCCGCGGCGAGCGTCCATTCCGGCAGAATCGCGAAGGCCGCGGCGAACGGCGCGAGCGTGGCGAGCGCGGCGAGCGGACCGATCGTTCGATGCTGCCGCGCTTCGTCACCGGCGATCCGGTCGATGCGTTGCCGGTGACTGCGCCGACCGAGCCGGCCCGTCCGGCCGAGCCGGTGGCCGCTGCCCCCGAGCCCGCCGCCAGCCGTCCCGTTGCCGCCGAGCAGGCTGCGCCGGTCGAGGCCAAGGTGGTCGAAGCCAAGCCCGTGGACGCCAAGGTCGCCGCCGCCAAGGCAGCGCCGGCCGAGCCTGAGGCTGCCGAGCCGCAGCCTGCCGAGGCCGCTGCCGCGCCCGAAGGTGGCGAGGACGAGTTCCGTCCGCGTCGCCGCCGCACGACGCGCGCCCGGGTCCGCCCCGCCGGCGACGCCGAGCCGGTCCAGGACGCAGCGCCGGTCGCCGAAGACTAGCATTCGCCGTCCCGTTCCTTGCCGGCCGAGGCCGAGCCCGGAACGATGATGTCAATCAGGTGGCCGGAACCGTCCGGCCATCCTGGCGCCGCCTGATCCGGCCGGCGGCGCCGATCGGGCCCCGGCCTTCGATCCTCCCGAAAATCGCTGCCGGACCCCTTCCTGTTGCCATAGTGTCACACCATCTAGGTGGTGTCGGCGGATCGAATGATCGCCGGCGGGGTCGCCGGTCTGTCCGGTCGGCCCGATCACGAACGGCCGGCCGTGCCTCTCGACGAGGGCGTCCGGTACGGGTCAGGAGGGACGATCATGAATATCGAAAAATACTCCGAGCGCGCGAAGGGCTTCATCCAGTCCGCCCAGACGCTTGCGCTGACGCGCGGACACCAGCAGTTCGCGCCCGAACATCTCTTGAAGGTGCTGCTCGACGACGAGGAAGGGCTTGCCGCCGGTCTCATCGACAGCGCCGGTGGCCGCTCGCGCGATGCGCTGGCCGCTACCGAACGCCTGCTTGCCGCGATTCCGAGCGTATCGGGCGGCGGAGCCGGTCAGCTCTATCTCGCCGCCCCGCTCGCCAAGGTGTTCGAGCAGGCGGAGCAGCTCGCCAAGAAGGCGGGCGACAGCTTCGTCACGGTCGAGCGCCTGCTGCTCGCGCTCGCGCTCGAGAAGGACGCGAAGACCGCGCAGGCGCTGAAGGACGCCGGCCTGACGCCGGTCGGCCTCAACCGCGCGATCGAAGCGCTGCGCCAAGGCCGCACGGCCGATTCCGCCGGGGCGGAGGGCCAGTATGATGCCCTGAAGAAATATGCCCGCGACCTGACCCAGGCAGCGCGCGACGGCAAGCTCGATCCGGTCATCGGCCGCGACGACGAGATTCGCCGCACGATCCAGGTCCTGTCCCGGCGCACCAAGAACAATCCGGTGCTGATCGGCGAGCCGGGCGTCGGCAAGACCGCGATCGCGGAAGGCCTGGCGCTGCGCATCGTCAATGGCGACGTGCCGGAGAGCCTCCGCGACAAGAAGTTGCTCGCACTCGACATGGGCTCGCTGATCGCGGGCGCCAAGTATCGCGGCGAATTCGAGGAGCGGCTGAAGGCGGTTCTGTCCGAGGTCACCGCGGCCAGCGGCGGCATCATCCTCTTCATCGACGAGATGCATACGCTGGTCGGCGCCGGCAAGGCCGACGGGGCGATGGATGCTTCGAACCTGCTGAAGCCGGCGCTCGCCCGCGGCGAGCTGCATTGCGTCGGCGCGACCACGCTCGACGAGTATCGCAAGCATGTCGAGAAGGATGCGGCGCTGGCGCGGCGATTCCAGCCGATCTTCGTCGGCGAGCCCACCGTCGAGGACACGATCTCGATTCTGCGCGGCATCAAGGAGAAGTACGAGCTGCACCATGGCGTCCGGATCACCGATTCGGCGCTGGTTTCGGCGGCGACCCTCTCCAATCGCTACATCACCGACCGTTTCCTGCCCGACAAGGCGATCGACCTCGTCGACGAGGCGGCAGCGCGGCTGCGCATGCAGGTCGATTCGAAGCCGGAGGCGCTCGACGAACTCGACCGCCGCATCATCCAGCTGAAGATCGAGCGCGAGGCGCTGAAGAAGGAGACCGACCAGGCTTCGAAGGATCGGCTCGAGCGGCTCGAACGCGAGTTGACCGACCTCGAGGAGGAATCGGCCGCCTTCACGCAGCGCTGGCAGACCGAGAAGGACAAGCTCAACTCGGCGCAGAAGCTGAAGGAACAGCTCGACCAGGCTCGCAGCGATCTCGAGAAGGCGCAGCGCACCGGCGATCTCGCCAAGGCGGGCGAGCTTGCCTATGGCACGATCCCGGCGCTTGAGCGTCAGCTCAAGACGACGGAAGGCGCCCAGACCGGCGCGATGATGGAAGAGGCGGTGACGCCCGAGCATGTCGCGCAGATCGTTGCCCGCTGGACCGGCGTTCCCGTCGACAAGATGCTGGAAGGCGAGCGGGACAAGCTGCTGCGGATGGAAGACGATCTCGCCAAGCGCGTCGTCGGCCAGGCCGAGGCGGTGCATGCGGTCTCGACCGCCGTCCGCCGCGCCCGCGCCGGCCTGCAGGATCCGAACCGGCCGATCGGCTCGTTCATGTTCCTCGGGCCGACCGGCGTCGGCAAGACCGAGCTGACCAAGGCGCTCGCCTCGTTCCTCTTCGACGACGAGAGCGCGATGGTGCGCATCGACATGTCGGAATTCATGGAGAAGCACTCCGTGTCCCGGCTGATCGGCGCGCCGCCCGGCTATGTCGGCTATGAGGAAGGCGGTGCGCTGACCGAAGCCGTGCGCCGGCGGCCCTATCAGATCGTGTTGTTCGACGAGATCGAGAAGGCGCATCCGGACGTGTTCAACGTCCTGTTGCAGGTGCTCGACGACGGGCGCCTGACGGACGGGCAGGGCCGCACGGTCGACTTCAAGAACACGCTGATCATCATGACGTCCAATCTCGGCGCGGAGTATCTTGCCAATCTCCGCGACGACGAGGATGTCGACGCCGTGCGCGAGCAGGTCATGGGCGTGGTCCGCGGGCACTTCCGGCCCGAGTTCCTCAACCGTCTCGACGACATCATCCTGTTCCACCGGCTGAAGCGGGCCGAGATGGGCCGGATCGTCGAGATCCAGCTGAAGCGGCTGCAGTCGCTGCTGGCCGACCGCAAGGTGACGCTGGAGCTCGACGAGTCGGCGCGGGCCTGGCTCGCCGAGAAGGGCTACGACCCGACCTATGGCGCGCGGCCCCTGAAGCGCGTCATCCAGCGCTACGTCCAGGATCCGCTCGCCGACAAGATCCTCGCCGGCGAAATTCCGGACGGGATCACGGTGAAGATCACGGCAGGAACCGACAAGCTGCTGTTCCTGCCGCGCGGCGAGGCTCCCGCCAAGGCGGCCTGAAGAGTGGACGCAGCGCCGCTCGTCGGCGGCGCCTGCACCAGACCGAGTGAAGCCGGCAGAGCCTTGGGGCCTGCCGGCTTTTTCGTGAACGCTCCCGTGCGCTTCGGCGATTTCGGGTTGCCAGCCGCGCCGCTATCCTCGACCTTGAGGGGAGCAACAGCAGGACAGTGCGACCATGACCATGCGGGCGGCCTCTCTCCTGGCGATGCGGCTCCTGTTGCCGCCGCTCGCGCTGCTGCCCCTCGGCCCGGCCGTCGCACAGCAGGCGCCGGCACCCGAGGCGGGCTGCGATGCCGGCGCGCCCTGTGCCGGCGGGCCATGGCTGCCGCTTGCCGGGACCTGGCGCTTCATGTCGGCGATCGCCGAATGGAGCGTCGCCGTCGACGACACCGGCCGCTTCCATGCCGAAGGACCGCGAACCGTCACGATCGGCCGGGAGGAGGCGCATTACACCTCGATCCTCTCGGGAACGATCAGCCACGATCATGTCGCGCTCTCGGTCAAGGCGGACAATTTCTCGCTGCCGAATTTCGTGCCCGGCCCGGCCACCGTCTGCACCGGCGTTCCGGTCGGACCCGGCCGCTATGAGGGTAGCTGCGCCAATGGCAAGCAGCGGCTTGCCTTCGCCTTCGTGCGCGAGACCGCGCCGGCGCCCTGATCCGATATCGACATTCAGTTGGTCGCGGAATCGCCGTTGGCCGAGGCGAGCTTGGAGCCGGCCGGCGTGCCGAGAAGCGCATCGATGCGCGTCTTCTCGGCCTTGAAGTCGGCCAGCATCTCGCCCTGAAGCACGCGGCCGCGCGGCAGGCGGACGCGCAGCGGATCGACCGGCGTGCCGTTGATTCTGACCTCGTAGTGCAGATGCGGGCCGGTCGATAGGCCGGTCGAGCCGACATAGCCGATGATCTGGCCCTGGCGCACCTTCACGCCCGGGCCGATGCCGCGCACGATCGACGACTGATGGCCGTAAGCCGTCTCATAGCCGTTGGTGTGGCGGATCAGCGTGAAATTGCCATAGCCCGACGACCAGCCCGATTTCTCGACTGTGCCATTGCCGGCCGCCATGATCGGCGTGCCGCGCGGCGCCGCCCAGTCGACGCCCGGATGCAGCCTGACATAGCCGAGGATCGGATGGCGGCGATAGCCGAAGGGGGAGCGGACGATGCCGACATTCATCGGCTTGCGCACCAGGAACTTCTTGGCGCTGCGGCCATCCTCGTCGAAGTAATCGACGACGCCGTCATCGGGCGAACGATAGCGATAATAGCGCTTGGTGACGCCGTTCAGCGTGATCGACACGTAGAGGATTTCGTCGTCGGCATCGCTGGCACCAGCTTCGGGCAGCGAATGGAACACCTCGATGCCGTCGCCCGGCGAAATCCGCGACTGGAAATCGACGTCATAGGAGAGGATGCGCACCAGCTCGGTGATCAGCGGCTCCGGAATCTGCTGCTCGCGCGCCGTCTCATAGAGCGAATCGTAGAGATTGGGCATCGGCGTGCTGTCGTCGACGGCGGGGGCGTCGGCGGTGTCGAATTCGTCGTCGGTCGAGCTTTCCGGCTCGTCGGCCCTGACGAAGCTGTCGTCATCGCGCCGAGCGACGGTCGCCTGGTGCACGCCCTGATCATAGAGCGAGACGCGGAGCGCCCGGATGGCGTCACCCTCGCGCGCGACCAGCATGCGCAGCTTCTGGCCGATCTTGAGATCGCTGAGATCGACGAGATCGGACATCGCCGCAACCACGGCCGTCGCGTCCTTGTCGTCGATGCCGTTCTCGCCGAGCACCGCCTGAAGCGGCTCCTTCTTGTCGACCGAGGCGATCCGCTCCTCCGTGGCACTGACCGGAGCGGACTTGGCGACGAAGGAGACGTTTTCCGGCACGATCTTGACGCCGAGCGCCGCGAACGGATCGGCCTCGGTATCGCCGAAGCGGAAGCGGTCGGGATCGACATAAGGCATGGCCGCGATCGCGCCTGGCGCGGCGGCCGGTGCGATCGCGCGGGCGGCTTCCTCGGCTTCCGCGACCGTCATCGTCGGCTCGTCGGTCGATGGCGCCTCGGCGAGCGGGAAGGGGCTCACCTTGACCGAGACCTCGCCTTCGACGTCGGCGCCGTAGATCTGCTCCTGACCCACTTGCGGTGGTGGCGGTGCGGCCGTCGGATCGGGCGCATCGGCGTCGTCGCCGCTGCCGTCGGGCATGGCCGCTGCATCGACCGGCACACCATCCTCGCCATCGCCCGACGCGCCTTCGTCGCTGACGACGGGAAGCTTGTCGTCGCCTTGCGCCGCGGCAGGGGGAGGGGGTGGCGCGCTGTCGGCGGCGGCGATCTTCATCGGATCGAAGCGCGGCGCATCGGCGGAAAGGTCGGTGATCGTGGTCGCCAGCGTCGTGGTGATGCGGGCAAAGGGCTTCATCTTGATCAGATCGCGGTCGCCCTGGCGGCTCACCGTGGAGACCTGGATCACCTGGCGATCGGAAACCGGCTCGCGCGGCGGCCGGATGCGGTCACCCTTGTGGCCCGTACCGAGGCCGTCGGCATGCTGGTTCGCCGCGACGCGGCCGATCTCGGGAGCAACGGCGAGCTGGTGGCGACCGTCCAGCGCCGCCATAAGCGCGCCGCCCATCAGGATGGTCGAGGTGAGGCCGGTCAGGATCGTGCCCGTCAGCCAGCGGATCGAGACAGCGTGACGCTGAGGCGCACCCTTCTGCGGACCGGCGGTCAGAGCGGGCTCGCGGCCGAGATCGATCTCGCCGCCTGCCTCCGTTCCGGCCTGGCCCCGCATGGCCGCGCCTCGCACCAGACCTTTCACGGCTTCGTCTTCTCCCCGTCGCCGATCCTTGAGAGTGGCCGGCTGCTGATCTGTTCGGCCTCGAGAGAGGCCCCGAAACTTGACCCCTCGGCTGGGTCAAGTCAACGCTTCGGCCTTGCCGAGAACCACCGTCGCGGTGGGCGGCGGCGCTGAGGCTGCGGAAGGAAAGAGACTAACGCGCCCCTGCCCATGCACGCATACGCGGGAAGCGTATCCCGCGATGGGCTCCGCCGACGAGCAGGCTGTGTCGCGTTTCAACGTGTCATCAATATGGCCGGCCCATCTGCCGGCTGCGCCCGGTCCTGTTCCCGGCGGCGAACAAGCCACAAGAGGGGGGCATGCACCGAGGAAGGCGCCTGCCGGCGTCGCAGGGCGGGCGTTGCAAGGTGGCTCAGGAAAATCGCATGGCGCGTCAGCCTGTGGAAAAACGGCCATCGCGCCCCACATAACCCAAGCGCGCCGCGGCTTTGGCGGCGAGCCGGCTTCAAGAAGCGAAGTGTGCCTCGAGCGCATTTTTGCCCTGCCGATGCATTTTTCCAAAACTCGTCGTTGACACCGGAGCCGGGTCTTCGTACATAACAACCACCGACGCGGTTGACGCAGTTGACGGCGGGCGGAAAACTCGTCTCTGGGTTTTGTTGTTTTGGGGCTTGACTGGCTGCTGTGAGGTAGTTAGAAGGGCGCCATCGCTGCCGGGGACGGTGGTTTGATTTTCCGGGTTTTGGTCTGGAAGATGTCGATTTTCGGGAAGCGCTTGCTTCCTGGCGCTGAAGCGAGCCGGAGACGGCGGTTTTGGCGGGGATTGACGGTTTTTGCCGTCGGCTGTTTGACAATTGAATAGGAAGAAAGAGAAACGTAGGCGGCGCTGTCCTTGCGGATGCCGGATGGGTTTCGGGTTTGATCTTCGGATCGGGTCCGGGTCTGTTTGGTGTCGGAGATTAACGGCGGCACTACGTTTCGCAAGCTCGCTAGTCGTTTAGCTGACAGAGATGTCGGTTGGATGACGGTGTGCTTGGGACTCGTCAATACGTAGTGACCATAGTCGTTTCAAAGT
>OZ245770.1:3307500-3937500 GCA_965227845.1 Kaistia sp.
GTGGCGAGCGAACGCGGACCAGGCCAGTGGCTTATGCGATATAACCGGAACCTGTCAGGAAAGCAGGGCTTTAGAGGGTGATAGCCCCGTACGGGTAAAACAGCATAAGTCCTTGAGTAAGGCGGGACACGAGAAATCCTGTCTGAACATGGGGGGACCACCCTCCAAGCCTAAGTACTCCTTAGCGACCGATAGTGTACAAGTACCGTGAGGGAAAGGTGAAAAGCACCCCGACAAGGGGAGTGAAACAGTTCCTGAAACCGGATGCCTACAAACAGTCGGGGCCCAAGGGCGGAGCGATCCGCATTCTGGGTGACGGCGTACCTTTTGTATAATGGGTCAGCGACTTAATCTGACGAGCAAGCTTAAGCCGGTAGGTGTAGGCGCAGCGAAAGCGAGTCTGAACAGGGCGTTCAGTTCGTCGGATTAGACCCGAAACCGGGTGATCTAGCCATGAGCAGGCTGAAGGTGCGGTAACACGCACTGAAGGGCCGAACCGACGTCTGTTGAAAAAGACGCGGATGACTTGTGGCTAGGGGTGAAAGGCCAATCAAACTCGGAAATAGCTGGTTCTCCGCGAAATCTATTTAGGTAGAGCGTCGGACGAATACCTTGGGGGGTAGAGCACTGGATGGGCTAGGGGGATTTACCATCTTACCAAACCTAACCAAACTCCGAATACCCAAGAGTACTATCCGGCAGACAGACGGTGGGTGCTAACGTCCATCGTCAAAAGGGAAACAACCCTGACCACCAGCTAAGGCCCCCAAATCATGGCTAAGTGTGAAAGGATGTGGGGATCCCAAAACAACCAGGATGTTGGCTTAGAAGCAGCCATCATTTAAAGAAAGCGTAACAGCTCACTGGTCTAGACAAGGGTTCCTGCGCCGACAATGTAACGGGGCTCAAGCCATGTGCCGAAGCTGTGGATGTGATCGCAAGATCACGTGGTAGCGGAGCGTTCCGTAAGCCTGCGAAGGGAGACCCGTGAGGGCTCCTGGAGGTATCGGAAGTGCGAATGCTGACATGAGTAACGACAAACAGTGTGAGAGACACTGTCGCCGAAAGTCCAAGGGTTCCTGCGTAAAGCTAATCTGCGCAGGGTTAGCCGGCTCCTAAGGCGAGGCCGAAAGGCGTAGTCGATGGGAATGAGGTGAATATTCCTCAGCCTGCGGGTAGTGACGAATGCCGTGTATCGTAGTGCCTTATTGGATTGGTGCTGCGGTGAAGGTGTTCCGGGAAATAGCTCCCGCGTATAGACCGTACCCTAAACCGACACAGGTGGACTGGTAGAGCATACCAAGGCGCTTGAGAGAATGGTGCTGAAGGAACTCGGCAAATTGCCTCCGTAACTTCGGGAGAAGGAGGCCCTGTACTTGGGCAACCAGGTATAGGGGGCACAGACTAGGGGGTAGCGACTGTTTACCTAAAACACAGGGCTCTGCGAAGCCGTAAGGCGACGTATAGGGTCTGACGCCTGCCCGGTGCCGGAAGGTTAAGAGGAGAGGTGCAAGCTTTGAATCGAAGCCCCGGTAAACGGCGGCCGTAACTATAACGGTCCTAAGGTAGCGAAATTCCTTGTCGGGTAAGTTCCGACCTGCACGAATGGCGTAACGACTTCCCCGCTGTCTCCAGCACCCGCTCAGTGAAATTGAATTCCCCGTGAAGATGCGGGGTTCCCGCGGTCAGACGGAAAGACCCCATGAACCTTTACTACAACTTTGCACTGGTATTCGTGTTTGCATGTGTAGGATAGGTGGTAGGCTTTGAAGTTCGGGCGCTAGCTCGGATGGAGCCATCCTTGAAATACCACCCTTGTGAATATGGATATCTAACCGCGGCCCGTCATCCGGGTCCGGGACAGTGCATGGTGGGTAGTTTGACTGGGGCGGTCGCCTCCCAAAGTGTAACGGAGGCGCGCGATGGTGGGCTCAGAGCGGTCGGAAATCGCTCGTCGAGTGCAATGGCATAAGCCCGCCTGACTGCGAGACTGACAAGTCGAGCAGAGTCGAAAGACGGCCATAGTGATCCGGTGGTCCCACGTGGACGGGCCATCGCTCAACGGATAAAAGGTACTCTGGGGATAACAGGCTGATGATGCCCAAGAGTCCATATCGACGGCATCGTTTGGCACCTCGATGTCGACTCATCACATCCTGGGGCTGGAGAAGGTCCCAAGGGTTCGGCTGTTCGCCGATTAAAGTGGTACGTGAGTTGGGTTCAGAACGTCGTGAGACAGTTCGGTCCCTATCTGCCGTGGGTGTAGGAAAATTGAGAGGATCTGTCCTTAGTACGAGAGGACCGGGATGGACGTACCTCTGGTGGACCTGTTGTGGCGCCAGCCGCATTGCAGGGTAGCTACGTACGGACGGGATAACCGCTGAAAGCATCTAAGCGGGAAACCCACCTCAAAACGAGTTTTCCCTTGAGAGTCGTGGTAGACCACCACGTCGATAGGCCGGGTGTGGAAGTGCGGCAACGCATGTAGCTTACCGGTACTAATCACTCGATAGGCTTGATCGTTCTCATTAATCATGCCCATCCCAAACGGATGGCATCAATCAAAATACCAGCTTCTTCATTCCTTGCGAACTTCGCCGGCCTGGTGGTCATGGCGAGGAGCCTGAACCCGATCCCATTCCGAACTCGGCCGTTAAACTCCTCCGCGCCAATGGTACTTTGTCTTAAGACACGGGAGAGTAGGTCGCCGCCAGGCCTGCAAAGTTCGCAAACGAATCTCTCTTCACAAACCAACCAAAACGCCCCGTTCAGCAGAAATGCTCAACGGGGCGTTTTGCGTTGCGCCGAAGGCAAACCGCCAGCAAAGCGCGGTGCGAGGCCGGGAAGCACCCGGCAGGCCAGGTCCGGACAACGCTGCCCAGAAAGCCTTCCGATTGCAGGTGATCTGGTCGGCCATGATGCTTCACTAAGGATCAGGAATAATCGTTAGCTTTGTCGGGTATTCTCCTGCGAGGATAGGGGCAAGTAGTTCATCGAGACCACTAGGATAAATGAGATCGTCGCTTTCACTGAGTTCTTCAATGCTCCACCATCGCACTTCTAGTATTTGCTGATGCTCATGATCAGTCCAGCCGTCATTGCGAACGTCCTCCGCTTTTGAGTAGGCGACGATGAAGTGTTCTTTGAATGTCACCCCCCAGGCACCACCCCTCTTGCTATCTTCGCCGTACCAAACCACGGGCCCCAAGCTAACATCAGAGATGCCGGTTTCTTCCCGAATCTCGCGAAGTGCGGTGTCCGAAATAGACTCGCCCGCCTCTATTCCACCGCCAGCTGTAGTCCAGCAAGGACGATCCACACCCGACGGGTCTGTGTTTCGATATCGGATTAATAGAACCCGTCCTCTCGGCGACAGCAATACGACTCGCACGCGGCTTGGGGTCGAAGGCGTCATCCAGCTTTACCTAATGACATTCCAGATCTTTGTTCTCGGCGTCTAGGACGCCGGGAGGGCTCTACGGTCCACACGGAGAAAAGGACCGCTTTCGGGTCTCATCGCAACGGAGGCGACATTTACGCCGCTCTGAACCATCTCATAAACGAAGGCTATAACGCTAAGCCCGAAGAGGTCGATCGCCGGTCGCCCCTCGGGCTCAAACATATCAACATGCTCTGTCGATACGCCTTCACACTGCCTGATCTTGTCGCACGAGGAGAGCTTCGGCCGTTGCGCGACCCATCAACCTGAAGCAGCCTCCGATACGAGCCCGCGGCCGCTATCCATGAATCCGGCGTGGGCAGGCAATGTCCGGCTCAGCGTCAGCGATTAGTGCACGGATTTCAGTGCCGAACGATGACGCGGCGATCGCCACTGGACGTTCTAGAGAACGACAGTCACTGACGATATGTGCGACGTCACCCCCGCCGCTTCACCCCATTCGCCTCGGCCACGAAGTCCGACAGCATCGGCACGAACTTCTCCGCTTCGCCGGCCGCGGCCATGGCGGCGAACTGGTTCTTCACTGCGCTGCCGAGCGGGTTGACCGCGCCGGCGGTGTCGGCCATCGCGGCGAGATAGCGGAGGTCCTTGGTGGCGTTCGCGATCGTGAACTGGTGCGCATTCTCGTCGCGTTCGATCACATAGGTCATGAACGTATCGTAGAAGCCGCAACGCATGCGGCCCTTGCCGATAACCGAATGGAAGGTCTCGGCGCTGATGCCGACCTTGGCACCGAGCGCCAGCGCCTCGGAATAGAGGCTGGCATAGCCGAGCGAGAGGAAGTTGTTGATCAGCTTCATCTTGTGGCCGGCGCCGACGGGGCCGACATGGGCGATCGTCGCGGCCCAGCAGGCGATCAGCGGCTCTGCCCGAGCGAAATCCTCGTCCGAGGCGCCGACGAGGGCCTGCAGCGTTCCCGCCTTGGCGCCGGCCGGCGTCCCGCCGAGCGGTGCGTCGACCATGCTGGCGCCCTTCGTCTCGAGCAGGCCTGCGAGGCGAAGCGTCGAATCCGGCTCTGACGTGCTGCAATCGATGACGATGAGGCCGGGCTTGGCGCCTTCGAGAATGCCGTGCTCGCCCTCGATCACGCTCTCCACGTCCGGCGAGCCGGTGACGCAGAGGAAGATCGCGTCGGCAAGGCCGGCCATCTCGGCGGCGGTTGCGACTTCGCGCGCCCCGGCGGCGACGAGGCGGTCGACGGCGTCGCGGCGGCGATTGGCCATGACCAGCAGGGCGTTGCCCTTGGCGAGCAGATTGGCTGCCATGCCTTCGCCCATATAGCCGAGACCGATGAAGCCGACCGTCTTGCCTGTCATGACGCGTTCCTGTCCTTGGAAGCCAAATTCCGATTTTTCCTGAACCTAAATTGGTTTAAGCGAGGGGGATAGGGCCGCGCGGCCGCTTTCGGCCATCCGGCCGGGCTCCGTGGAGGGACGATGACGGATCGCGACGAGGCGCTCGGCCTGTCGACCGCGGCGCGCCTGCGCGGGGGGCGACGCGGACTGACGCTGCGCATGCTCGGCGATGAGCTCGGCCTCTCGACGGCGACGATCTCGCTGGCGCTGCGCGATTCGCCGCTCGTCGCCGCCGCGACCCGCGAGCGCGTCCAGGCGCTCGCCGCTGAGGCCGGCTATGTTGCCAACCGCTCGGCCGCCAGCCTCCGGACGGCGCGGACCAATATGGTCGGCGTCATGGTGCATGACGTGGTCAATCCCTATTTCGCCGAGATCTTCCGCGCCCTCGAGGCGGCGCTGAACGCGCGCGAACTGGCGATCATGATCTGCAATCATGCCGACGATATCCGCCGCCAGCGCACCTTCGTCGACACACTGATGCAGCACCGCGCCGACGGGCTGATCATGTGCCCGGCCATCGGCACGGACGCCGCGGCTGTCGGCCGGATCGTCGATTCCGGCCTTCCCTTCGTGATGATCTGCCGCGAGGTCGCCGATATCGCCGTACCGATGGTGCGGGGCGACGATTTTGTCGGGGGACGGGCGCTCGGCCGCCATCTGATCGCCGAGGGTCATCGCCGGATCGCTTTTGTCGGCGGCCGGCGGGCCACCAGCGCCGGGCGCGAGCGCCACGCCGGTTATGTCGCGGCGCTGGTCGAGGCCGGGTTGCCGGTCGATCCGGCGCTCGATTTCCCCGAGGTGATGACGCAGGCTGAGGTACGGGCGGCGGCCATGCATTTGCTGGCGCTCGACGCGCCGCCGACGGCGATGATCGGCTTCAATGATCTCGTCGCCTCGGGGCTGATGTCGGCGCTCCGCCATGCCGGGCGGGAGCCCGGCCGCGATGTCGCCGTTGCCGGCTATGATGATACCGACGGTGCCGCCTGGTCGGCGCCCTCGCTGACGTCCGTCTTCAACGCCGCCGAGCGGATCGGCAGCCTCGCCGCCAGTCTTCTGAGCGCCCAGATCGACGGCGCGCCTGCGACGCCCGAACGCATCCTGATCGAGCCGGAGCTCCGCATCCGCGCCTCGACCCGCCCCAATACCGCCTGACCGCATCGCCCGAGGAGGACCCCACCGATGTCACGGCCCGAAATTCTGATGCCCGGCCGCCTGCTGGACAGCGTCGAGCGTACGCTCGACGCCCATTTCACTGTCCATCGGCTCTATCTCCGGGGCGAGCCGGCCGCGGCGCTCGCGGCGCTTGCGCCGCATGTCCGGGCGATCGCGGCGGGCGGCGGGGCTTCGGTCGATGCTGCGATGATCGATGCTTTGCCGCATCTCGAGATCGTCGCGAATTTCGGCGTCGGCTATGACAATGTCGATGCGAAATATGCCGCCACCAAGGGCATCATCGTCACCAACACGCCGGACGTCCTGACCGAGGAGGTCGCGGACACGGCGCTCGGGCTGCTTCTGATGACGGTGCGCGAGTTCTCGGCCGCCGAGCGGCATCTGCGCGCCGGTCTATGGCCGGCCGGCTCCTATCCGCTGACCAAGGGGACGCTGCGCGACCGCACCGTCGGCATTGTTGGCCTCGGCCGGATCGGCAAGGCGATCGCCCGCCGGCTCGAGGCTTTCGGCGTGCCGGTTGTCTATCACAATCGCCGGCCGCAGGATGATGTCTCTTACCGCTACTATGACGACCTCATCGCCATGGCGCGCGACGTCGATACGCTGATCAGCGTGCTGCCGGGTGGCGCCTCGACCGACAAGCTGATCGGCCGCCCGGTCTTCGATGCGCTCGGACCGCGTGGCATCATCATCAATATCGGCCGCGGCACGGTGGTCGACGAAGCTGCGCTGATCGAGGCGCTGGCCGAGAACCGCATTCAGGCCGCCGGTCTCGACGTTTTCGAGAAGGAGCCGCAGGTGCCCGCCGCGCTGATGGCGCTCGACAATGCCGTGCTGCTGCCACATGTCGGCTCGGCCTCCGTGCATACCCGCGACGCCATGGGGCAGCGCGTCGTCGACAATCTCGTCGCCTGGTCCGAGGGAAAGCCGCCGATCAGCCCGGTGGGCGAGACGCCGTTCACCGGCTGGACGAAGCGCTGAGGCAGCAGCCCTTCGTGTCGACGTCATCTTGCGCCTTCAGAATGGCGCCATGAGCGATGATCCCGCAGGACGCCCGGCGCTCGGCTCGCCGGCGATGGGCGCGCCGCGGCCTGGCGTGGGCGCGATCTTCCTCGCCTTTCTTCGCCTGGGGCTGACCGCTTTCGGCGGACCGGTGGCGCATCTCGGCTATTTCCGCGCGGCCTTCGTCGAGCGGCTCGGCTGGATGGAAGAGGCCGGTTATGCCGACCTCGTGGCGCTCTGCCAGATCCTACCGGGCCCGACATCGAGCCAGGTCGGGATGGGCATCGGCTATGAGATGCGCGGCCTTCCCGGAGCGCTCGCCGCCTTTGCCGGATTCACGCTGCCCTCGGCGCTGCTCATGGCCGGGCTGGGGCTCGTCCTTGCGTCGGGGACGGCGATTGATCCGGGCTTGCTGGCCGGGCTCGCCATCGTCGCGGTCGCGGTCGTCGCCGAGGCCGTGCGCGGGATGGCCAGATCGCTCGCCACCACGGCGCGCACAGGAGGCGTTGCCATCCTTGCCGCGGCAATTGCACTGGCCTTTCCCGGGGCTTTGACCCAACTGGCGCTCATCCTCGCAGCATCCTTTGCCGGGCTCGTCGTTCCGCTCGCCCCGCTGGCGCCTGGACGGCCGCATGCCGGCATCGGGTCGCGCCGTGTTGCCGTCGCGGCCCTCTTGCTGTTCGTCGTGCTGCTGGTCGGCCTGCCGCTCGCCGGCGCCGCGATAGGATCACGCGTCCTGATCTTCGCCGATGCGTTCTACCGGGCCGGTGCGCTCGTCTTCGGCGGCGGCCATGTCGTTCTGCCGCTCCTGGAGCGCAGCGTGGTCGCGGCCGGCTTCGTGCCGGGACCAAGTTTCATCGCCGGCTACGGCGCGGCGCAGGCGATGCCCGGGCCGCTGTTCTCGATCGCCTCGTTCCTCGGCGCGGTCGCAGGGGTGCCGAATCCGGTCGGCGGCGCCGTGACCGCGACGCTGGCGCTGTTCGCGCCCGGCTTCCTGCTGATCGTCGGGGTGCTGCCGTTCTGGCGCCGTCTCGGCAGCTTCGAGCCTGTTCGGCGGGCACTGGTCGGCGTCAACGCCGCCGTGGTCGGGCTACTCGGGGCTGCGCTTTACGATCCGGTCTTCGTGACGGCAGTGCATGGCCCGCGCGATGTCGCGTTGGCGCTCGTCGCCTGGGGGCTGCTGACGCTCGGTCGCGTGCCCGCCTTTGCCGTGGTCATCATCGGCGCGCTCGCCGGCCTTGCGCTCGGCCGCCTCGGCTGAAGGTCCTTCAGTCGAGCGCGATATGCTCCGCCGGGCCCTTCTGCGGCTTGTTGCGCAGGAGCAGCAGCAGGGGGATCGTCGTCAGCGTGACGAACATCATGAACTTGAAATCGTCGATATAAGCGACGAAGGCGGCCTCGCGCATGATGAAGCCGTCGAGCGATGCCATGGCGCTGATGCTGCCATTGGCGATGTCCGCCGGCAGGGCCGGGTTGGTCGCCGTGACATGGCCGGCCAGCGACTGGTGATAGACCTGTGTGTTCTGCGACAGCAGCGTCGCGACCAGCGACACGCCGATCGACGAGCCGAGATTGCGCACCAGGCTGAACAGGCTCGCCGCGTCGGTGCGCCATTTCGGCGGCAGCGTCGCGAAGGCGATGGTCGAGAGCGGCACGAAGACGAAGCCAAGCCCGAAGCCCTGGGTGATGCCGGTGATCATGAACGGCATCGATCCCATCTCCGGCGACCATGTCGTCATCTCATAGAGCGACCAGGTCGTCAGCGAGAGGCCGACAAAGATGAGCAGGCGCGGATCGAGGCGTCCGACCAGGCGTCCGACCATCATCATCGCGATCATCGTGCCGACGCCGCGCGGCGCCAGGATGATGCCGGTGGTGATGACGGGATAGCCGTAGAGATTCTGCAGCATCGGCGGCAACAGCGCCATGGTGGCGAGCAGGATGATGCCGATGATGAAGATGAAGACGAGCCCCGTAACGAAGTTGCGGTCCTTGAAGATGTGGGGATCGATGAAGGTGGCGCGCGAGGTCGCCATGTGGATGGTGAACACCCAGAAGCCGATGGCGGCGAGGCTGGCCTCGATCAGGATTTCGGGCGAGGAGAACCAGTCGAGCTGCTCGCCGCGATCGAGCATCATCTGCAACGCGCCGATGCCGAGCGACAGGAAGGCGAAGCCGAAGAAGTCGAACTTGCGCTGACGGATCGTGCCTTCGGCCATGAAGAAGAAGATGCCGAGAAACGCGACGATGCCGACGGGCAGGTTGATGAAGAACACCCAGCGCCAGTTGAAGCTGTCGGTCAGCCAGCCGCCGAGCGTGGGGCCGATGATCGGGCCGACCATGATGCCGGCGCCCCACATCGCCATGGCCTGGCCGTGCCGTTCCTTGGGGTTGATGCTGAGCAGCACCGATTGCGACAACGGCACCAGCGCCGCGCCGAACACGCCCTGCAGGATGCGGAAGCCGACCATCTGCATCAGGCTGGTCGAGAGACCGCAGAGCATCGAGGCAAGCGTGAAGCCGACGATGCAGGTCAGGAACAGCCGCTTGATTCCGATGCGGTCGGCCACCCAGCCGGTGATCGGCGTCGCGATGGCGGCGGCGACGATATAGGAGGTCAGGACCCAGGTGATCGTGTCCTGCGCCGCGCCGAGAGAGCCCTGCATCGAGGGCAGCGCGACATTGGCGATCGTGGTGTCGAGCACCTGCATGATCGTCGCGAGCATGATCGAGACGGTGATCAGCCCGCGAAAGGGAACGTGAGGTGCGGCGCTCTGGCTCGTCATCGGCAATTCCCCGGCCGGCCGCCTTCAGGCCGGTCTTCGCGCTGTCAGGGCGTCGTCGCCGCGACCGCCGTGCCGAAGCCCGGCAGTGCGCGCTTGAAGCCGGTATCGACCGCGACCGAGGCGCTGAGGCCGGTCGGGATCGCGGCAATGTCGAGATCGCCATGGATCTTGATGCGCACCGGGACGCGCTGGACGACCTTGACCCAATTGCCGGTGGCGTTCTGCGCCGGCAGCAGCGAGAAGGCCGAGCCTGTGCCGGCGTCGATCGACTCGACCTCGGCGGTGAAGGTGCGGTCGGGATAGGCGTCGAAGACGATGCTGGCCGTCTGGCCGACCTTCATATGGGTGAGGTCGGTTTCCTTGAAATTCGCCTCGACATAGGAGGTGCTGGTCTCGACGAGGCTCATCAGCACCATCGGCGCCATGGTGGGATTGGTCACATACTGGCCGACGCGCAACCGATCGGTCTGCGAGACGACGCCGTCGGCCGGCGCGAACACCGAGGTCTGCTTCAGCGCGAGGGCCGCGCTGTCACGCGCGGCGAGCGCTTGCATCACCGAGGGGTGCTGGTCGGTCGGCTGGTCGGGCTTGCCGCCGAGCGCCGTCAGCGCGCCGACGACCTTCTCCTTGACCTGCGCCACCGTCTGCACGGCGGTGCGCAGATTGTTCTGGGCGGTATCGAAATCGGCATTCGAGCTGACGCCGCGCTTCAGGAGATCCTGCTGCCGGTCGAAGACCTTCTGCTGGTATTCGAGGTTCTGCTCGGCGGACTTCTCTTCCGAGATCGCCTGCTGATACGTCGAGCGCAGCTGTTCCACCTGCAGGCGTGCCACTGCGACGGCTGCATCGGCCTGGTCGAGTGCGATCTGGTAGGGCTCGGGGTCGATCTTGAACAGAAGGTCGCCCTGATGGACGCGCTGGTTCTCCCGCACCGCGACCTCGACGATGCGACCGGACTGATCGGCCGTGATCGCGACGCGATTCTGCTCGAGATAGGCGTTGTCGGTCGAGGCGTAGCGGCCGCCGGTCAGCCAGAGATAGCCCCCGCCCACCGCGAGCGCGAGCGGAAGCGCCAGCATCAGCACGAGGCGAAAGCTGCGGCGGCGCTTCGGCGGCCGCGCGTCTTCGCGCGGGGCGGGACTCGCCGCGCCGGCAGCCGGCGGGGCGGAAGGGGTGGTGTCGCGATCGGTCTCGGTGCTCATTCGGCCGCACTCATGTCACTGGATAGTCCGCCGGCGTCGGGGCCGGCGGCGGGCTCGGCGCCATATCGCGCCATGTTGGCGCGCATCAGCGTCAAGGCGTCGATAAGGTTCGCGGTCTCGGTCTCGCTGAGGCCCTCGAGCGCCGATTTCAATACGCCGACGCCGATCGTCTTCATCTCCTGGAGATGCGGTCGCACCGCTGGCGTCAGCTGAAGTCGACGGGCGCGGCGATCCGACGGATCGGGCAGGCGCACGACGTAGCCGAGTGCCTCGAGGCGGTCGATATGACGCGACAGCGTGATCGGCTCGACATCCAGCGCCTCGGCCACCGCGGCCTGATTGGAGCCCTCGTTGTGGTAGAGGAAAGCGAGCACCTGCCACTGCGCCCTGGTGAGGGCACAGCCTTGCGCGGCCTGATCGAAGGCGCGGCGGAGCAGCCGCGCAACGTCGTTGATCAGGAAGCCGAGATGCTTTTCCGGAGGGATCGTATCCATAGGCCGCAATATAATAAGTGCAGGATATAATATCAAGAGATATGAACAGGCGCCGGAAGGCGCTCCGCTGCTCGGGTTTGGCGGCCGGAACGGACCGCTTCCGCTGCCCCATCAAGGCGCTGTGAAGACGTGAACTTTTTGATGACGCCGGCGTTGCATACCTCGGGCGCTGCCGTAAGCTCGCCCAGATTGTTCAATAGCCGCCTGAGGATACGAACGCGCGAAAGGACGTGGCATTGGATCGGACGATTTCAGGAAAGATGCCGCGCGACTACCGCATCGATTTCTTCCGCGGCTTGGCGCTCATCTCGATCTTCGTCAATCACATTCCGGGCAACTGGTTCTCGACCTTCACCCACCGCAATTTCGGACTTTCCGATGCGGCGGAGGTGTTCGTGCTGCTGGCCGGCATGTCGGCGGCGCTCGCCTATTATCCGCGCTTCCTCAACGGACAGGCGGCGATGTCGATCGCGCAGATCGTCCGGCGCATCGGCACGATCTATATCGCTCATCTCGCCTCGATCGCGATCGGCTTCTCGGTCTATGCAGCGGCCTCGCTCTGGCTCAAGCAGCCGGAACTGCTGGTCCCGGACGAGCGGCACTGGATCATCGACGAGCCCATAAGGTCGCTGGCCGGCATCGGCGCTCTGACCTACCAGACCGGTAACTTCAACATTCTGCCGATGTATATCGGCATGCTCGCCCTGCTGCCGCTGATCATGCTGCTGGCCCGGGTCAGCCTGCTGCTGGCCTTCGCCGCGAGCGCCGGGCTCTGGCTCGTGGCCAACATCTTCCATCTCGGACCGCCGAATTTCCCCGGCAACGGCGTCTGGTATTTCAATCCGCTGACCTGGCAGCTCATCTTCACAATCGGCTTCTGCGGCGGTGTGCATCTGAGGCGCGGGACGCGCATCGCGCCATCGCCGCTGCTCTATGGCATGGCGATCGCTTATCTCGCGGCATCGGCGATCCTGGTCATGGTGCCGCTGTGGCACTGGTTCCCGCGCTTGCCGGAATGGGTCTGGCTGTCGGGCTTCAACAAGAGCTGGGTCGGCGTCTTCCGCCTGCTCCATTTGCTGGCGCTCGCCTATGTCGTGCTCTGCAGCCCCATTCCGTCCTTCCTGAAGGCGCGGCTCACGCATGACGACTGGATCGTCCGGCTCGGCCGCAACACGCTGCCGGTGTTCTGGCTGTCGACGCTCCTCGCGGTCAGCGGCCACATCATCCGCGAAAACGTGTTCATGCTGCCGAACGACCCGGTGCTGACGCTGCCCTCGCTGGCGGTCGATACGCTCCTCGTCGGCGTCGGGCTGGCGCTCCTGTTCGCGCTCGCCTTCCTGCTCGACTGGACCAAGCCCGGCGCCGCGAAGTCTGCCGCAGCCGCGCCTGCCGAGGGCCGCTCGCGTCAACGATCGGAGCCCCGCGGCCGCCTGCTCGCCGGCCGGTTCGAGGCGGCCGAATAAAGCCGGCATGACACGGCAGGGCCGGCGCGATGCGCGCCTTGAAAACAAAAACGCCGCGCTTTCGGCGCGGCGCTTCAGGATGTCGAGTGCGCGCGATGCTCAGTGCATCGTCGCGTCGTCCTTCAATCGGGCAATCTCGTCCTTGACTTGAAGCTTCTTGCGTTTCAGCGCCTTGATCTGCAGCGGATCGATGCTTGGATGCGTCTTCATCACATCCGCGATTTCCTTGTCGAGTGCCTCGTGACGGCGCTCGAGCGCTTCAAGATGCGACAGCATGGACATAGGGAATGCCTCCTTCGCTTCCAGATGACGGCTCGACGATGGTGCCACAAAGTCGAGGGGGTGTCGAACGTCGGCTGGCCCAAATGACACATTCGTGACGCTGCCGGCTTACGACCTCCCTTTCCTGATGTGGCAGCGTTAACGGGGGGTTCAAGCCCCGATCGGTAAATCGTCTCGCTTGCGGCGGGCCGAGCATGTATCCTTTGCGCGAGGGCATTGGGGCCGCGCGGTAGCGGCGGCTCGGCGGGGTTTTGTGCGTATGACCGAGGATGAAGAGCAGGAGATCCGGTTCGAGCTGGCCCGTCTCAGGCAGGAGCACGCCGATCTCGATGCCGCGATTGCCGTGATGTCGGAAACCGGCAAGATCGACCCGCTCAGGATCCAGCGGCTGAAGAAGAAGAAGCTCGCCTTGAAGGACCGGATTGCGGTGCTTGAGGATCAGATCCTGCCCGATATCATCGCCTGACGACCGCCACTGCGTCGCCGGCCGCTTGAGCCGCTTCGGCGAATCCGGCAGAGGCTCAGCTGCGCGGTCCGCGCCGGCGGGCGCCGAGCAAGGATTCGATCCGCTCGACGAGCGCCGCGGGCGTCTCGCCCGTCTCGATCGGAGCGGCCGCGATGCGGGTGCTGATCGCCGCGACGCGGCCTTCGAGCAGGCGGTCCATGCCGCCTACGGCAGCGCGCAGCGCGTCGAGCCGATGCGCGCAGTCGGACGGTGCCGCATTCCAAAGTACGAGACCGAACTGATAGGGATCGATGCGGGCGGCGACGTCGCAGGACCGCAACGTCGCCTTCAGCCGGCCTCCGATCGTGTGCAGAACTCGATTGGCGAACTGCTGGCCGTGCCGCTCGGCGACACCGGCGAGGCCGTCGATCGCGATCAGCACGCCGACCGCCGGCGTCTGGTAGCGACTCTTGAAAGCGGCAGCCTTCTCGACCTCGCGCTCAAAAGCGCGTCGATTGAACAGGCCCGACACCGGATCGACAGAGGCCTCGACCTCGAGGGTCGCGATGCGGTGGCGGCTCAAGTCGAGCGCTGCCCGAAGCGCCGCCACTTCCTGCGACAGACGGACCACCAGGGCTCGTTGCTCGACGGGTACCGCTGCGGTCTCGTCCTCGATCGCGACCGGAGCGCGGCGCGTCGGGCGTTCATAGTCGGGCGAGCGTTGCGGATGGGGCGAAGCGGGAAGCGGGTCTGGCATCCGGGGATCGTGGGTTGATTTGGTTCAGTTTCGGTTAACGAAGCTGGCGGTTCAAGTCGTTTGCATGGCGCGTCAAGTCTTACGCCGCGGCATGGAAGTCGCTTTCGCGCCGTTTGAAGTGCCCTTCGCTGCGGTGCGGCGGCGCGGCGCTTGCACGCGCGGCGGCGGCTTTATAGTGTCCGCCGCATCACGCTGACATGGAGAGACGCGCTTGGCAGGAACCGCAGCGCCGGTCGCCATCATCATGGGCAGCCAGTCCGACTGGCAGACCATGAAGGCGACCGCCGAAACCCTCGACGCGCTCGGCATCCGCCATGACGACCGCATCGTTTCCGCGCACCGCACACCCGAGCGGCTGGTCGCCTTCGCGACCGGCGCCCGTGCAGCCGGCCACAAGGTGGTCATCGCCGGGGCCGGCGGCGCGGCGCATCTGCCGGGCATGTGCGCGGCCATGACGCCACTGCCTGTGCTGGGCGTGCCAGTCGAATCGAAGGCGCTCAGCGGCCAGGACAGCCTTCTCTCCATCGTGCAGATGCCGGCCGGGATTCCCGTCGGAACCCTCGCCATCGGCCGCGCCGGCGCGGTCAACGCCGCGCTGCTCGCCGCGGCGATCCTCGCGCTCGAGGACGCGGCGCTCGCCACGCGGCTCGATCAATGGCGCGCCGACCAGACGGCCCGCGTCGCCGAGGAGCCCGTCCGCGATGTCTGAGCATGCCCTGAAGCCCGGCTCGACCATCGGCATCCTCGGTGGCGGCCAACTCGGCCGCATGCTGGCGGTCGCGGCGGCGGAGCTCGGCTTCCGCTGCCATGTCTACTGCCCTGACGGCGAAAGCCCGGCCTTCGACGTTGCCGCGGCGCGAACCGTCGCCTCCTACGAGAACGAGGCGGCGCTGGCCGCCTTTGCCGGCTCCGTCGACGTCGTCACCTATGAGTTCGAGAACGTGCCGGCGGCGACCGCCGATTTCCTCGGCACGCAGGTGAGCGTCCTTCCGGGAGCGCGGGCGCTCGCGGCGGCCCAGGATCGCCTTGCCGAGAAGGAGCTGATGCGCTCGCTCGGCATCGACGTCGCGCCGTTCGCCGCTGTCGACAGCCGCGCCGATCTCGACGCCGCGCTCGCAACGCTCGGCCGGCCGGCGATCCTCAAGACGCGCCGCTTCGGCTATGACGGCAAGGGCCAGGCGAAGATCATGCCCGGCGATGATCCCGCCGCCGCCTACGAGGCCGTCGGCCATCGTCCCTCGGTGCTCGAAGGCTTCGTTCATTTCGTGCGTGAAGTCTCGGTCCTCGTCGTGCGCGGCGTCGGCGGCGAGACGGCCGTCTATGACGTGACCGAGAACGTCCATCGCAATCATATCCTCGCGACGTCGACGGTGCCTGCGGCGATCCGGGGCGACACGGCCGCGGAGGCGCGGGCGCTCGGCATCCGCATCGCCGAGGCGCTCGATTATGTCGGGCTGCTGGCCGTCGAGATGTTCGTGGTCGAGGAGGGCGTCTCGGAGCGGCTCATCGTCAACGAGATCGCGCCGCGGGTGCACAATTCCGGCCATTGGACGCAGGATGGCGCCGAGGCCTCGCAATTCGAGAACCATATCCGCGCCATCGCCGGTTGGCCGCTCGCCTCGACCGCGCGCCATTCCGATACCGTGATGACCAATCTCATCGGCGCGGAGGCCGAACGCTGGCATGCGCTCGCCGCCGAGCCGGGCGTCCGGCTGCATCTCTATGGCAAGGCCGAAAGCCGGCCTGGCCGAAAGATGGGGCACGTGAACCGGATCAGTCCGCGACGCGGCTGAGCCGAGTTCTTTTCACCGCACCGCATCGACCCCATATCGGCGCCATCTCGGCCCAGAAGGCCGAGGGGTGGCGCCCGCTGCCCAAAGGCGCTATCGAAGGCGCCGATTTCAGCCCTTTTATTGAAGACATCCGCCATGACAGCTGCCAAGACCGCTGCGACGACCGTCTATCCCGCCGCCGATGCCTCGCCGTCCTTCCCGAAGATCGAGGAGACGATCGGCGCCTGGTGGAAGGAGAACCGGATCTTCGAGCGTTCGATCGAGCAGCGGCGCGAGCAGGGCGCCGGCGAGTTCGTCTTCTATGACGGCCCGCCCTTCGCGAACGGGCTGCCGCATTACGGCCATCTGGTCACCGGCTTCGTCAAGGATCTGGTGCCGCGCTACCAGACCATGCGTGGCAAGGTGGTCGACCGCCGCTTCGGCTGGGATTGCCATGGCCTGCCGGCCGAGATGCAGTCCGAGAAGGAGCTCGGCGTCTCCGGCCGGCTCGAGATCCTGAAATACGGCGTCGCTCGTTTCAACGAGCATTGCCGGACCTCGGTGCAACAGTTCACCGCGGACTGGGAATACTATGTCACCCGCTCGGCGCGCTGGGTCGATTTCACGAATGATTACAAGACCATGGATCTCACCTACATGGAGAGCATCCTGTGGGCCTTCAAGCAACTCCACGACAAGGGGCTGATCTACGAGGGCTATCGCGTCGTGCCTTATTCCTGGGCCGCGCAGACTCCTCTGTCGAACTTCGAGACCCGGCTCGACAACTCCTATCGCATGCGCCAGGACCCGGCGCTGACGGTCGGCTTCACGCTCGATCCGCTGCCGGGCGAATTGCCGACCAAGCTCGCCGCCTGGACGACGACGCCCTGGACGCTGCCCTCCAACATGGCGCTCGCGGTCAAGGCCGATGCCGACTACGCCGTGCTGGAGAAGGATGGCGAGCGGCTCATCATCGGCGCGCCGCTAGTCGCCAATTATGCGCACGAACTCACCGGCTATGCCGAGGTCGCGACCGTCACCGGCGCGGACCTTGTCGGACGCACTTATCAGCCGCTGTTCCCCTTCTTCGCGAGCGAGCGCGAGAACGGCGCCTTCCGCGTCCATGCGGGCGGCTTCATCGAGATGACGGACGGCACCGGCGTCGTTCATATCGCCCCCGCTTTCGGCGAGGACGACATGGCGCTGGCGCAGGCGAACGGCATCCCGGTCGTCGATCCGATCGATTTCGCCGGCGATTTCACCGATCTGGTGCCGGTCTATCAGGGCAAGAACGTCTTCGAGGCCAACAAGGACGTCATCCGCGACCTGAAGCATCAGGGCGCCGTGCTCCGTCACGAGACCTATGACCACAACTATCCGCATTGCTGGCGCACCGACCAGCCGCTGATCTACAAGGCGCTGCGCTCCTGGTATGTGAAGGTCTCCGCCTTCAAGGATCGGATGGTCGAGCTCAACCAGGGCATCACCTGGGTGCCGGATCACATCAAGGACGGCCTCTTCGGCAAGTGGCTGGAGAATGCGCGCGACTGGAATATCGGCCGCAACCGGTTCTGGGGCTCGCCGATCCCGGTTTGGAAGTCGGATGATCCGAACTATCCGCGCATGGACGTCTATGGCTCGCTCGACGAGATCGAGCGCGACTTCGGCGTGCGCCCGCACGACCTGCACCGGCCCTATATCGACGACCTGACGCGCCCCAACCCTGACGATCCCACCGGCAAGTCGGTGATGCGCCGCGTCGAGGACGTGCTCGATTGCTGGTTCGAGTCGGGCTCGATGCCGTTCGCGCAGGTGCATTACCCGTTCGAGAACAAGGACTGGTTCGAGGGCCACTTCCCGGGCGATTTCATCGTGGAATATGTCGCGCAGACGCGCGGCTGGTTCTACACGCTGATGGTGATGTCGACGGCGCTGTTCGACCGGGCGCCGTTCCGTTCCTGCGTCTGCCACGGCGTCGTGCTCGACGAGAACAAGCAGAAGCTGTCGAAGCGGCTGAAGAACTATCCGGACCCGATCGAGGTCTTCAACACCTATGGCGCCGATGCCCTCAGATGGTATCTCGTGTCCTCGCCGCTCCTCTCCGGCGGCGATCTCGCGATGCCGAGGGATGGCCGCGCCATCGCGGAGACCGTGCGGCAGGTGATGCTGCCGATCTGGAACGCCTATTCGTTCTTCACGCTCTACGCCAATATCGACGGCATCAAGGGACGGATGGTCACCTCGGCCGAGGCGGAGCTCGATCGCTATATCCTGGCGAAAACGGGCGACCTCATCCGCGGCATCGAGGCGGCGATGGCGAAACTCGATCTCGCCGGCGCCACCAATGCCTTCCCGCCCTTCATCGAGGCGCTGAACAACTGGTTCATCCGCCGCTCGCGCGACCGGTTCTGGAAGGGTGAGAAGGACGCCGACAAGCAGGCGGCCTATGACACGCTCTATACCGTGCTCGTCACCATGACGCGCGCGCTGGCGCCGTTCCTGCCGTTCCTGACCGAGCATATCCATCGGGCGCTCGTCGATGGGACAAGCGTGCATCTCGCCGACTGGCCGGATGCGCATGCGCTGGTTGCCGACGCGGCGCTGGTCGAGCGGATGGATCTCGCCCGTACCGTCGCTTCGGCGGCGGCCTCGATCCGCACGGTGAAGAACCTCCGCACCCGTCTGCCGCTGCGCTCGCTGACTGTCGCCCATCCGGGCTTCGAGAAGCTGGCGCTCCTGAAGGACGTCATCGCCGACGAGGTGAACGTCAAGGACGTGGTGCTCGCCGCCGATCCGTCGGCCTTCGGCGAGGTCGTGCTCGCGGTCGATCCGAAGATCGGCAAGCGACTCGGCAAGGCGCTGAAGGACGTGCTCGCCGCCGCGCGGGCCGGGCAGTGGACCGCGCTCGGCGAGGGCCGCTATGCCGTTGCCGGCGAGACGATCGAGCCCGGTGAATATGAACTGCGCTTCAAGGCCAATGACGGCCTCGACGCGGTCGCCTTCGATGGTGCCGCTGGCGTCGTCGTGCTCGACACCAAGGTCGATGCGGCGCTCGAGCGCGAGGGCATCGCGCGCGATTTCATCCGCCTCGTCCAGGTGGCGCGCAAGGATGCCGGCCTCAACATCTCGGACCGCATCCATATCGAGGTGAAGTTCGCCGATGGCGCCGGCGATGCCGTGTTCGCGCATGAGGCGGCGGTGAAGGCCGAGACCTTGGCCGAGACGATCCGCCCGGTCGATGGAACGCCGGAAGGCTTCGTCTCCGAGACGAAGCTCCTCGACGAGGCGGTCTCGATCGGCGTGCGTGTCGCGCGCTGAGGCGAGCGACTTTCGGAGTCAAAGGGCCGGCGTCAGCGCCGGCCCTTTTTTTGTGTCAGCGCGCTGCCTGCATCAGCGGGTAGGAGCGGCGCACCGTCTCGGCGATCAGAGAGGCGACGACGGCCTTGATGAGATCGCCCGGCACGAAGACCAGCGAGCCCTTGGCGGCATCGAAGAGCGAGAGCTTGGCGACGACGGCGAGCCAGGGGATGCCGATGAGATAGACGATCCCGATGCCGCCGATGACCGAGAACACGAAGAACCAGACAGCGTTCATGCGCTTCCAGTTGAGCTCGGTCAGCCGTCCCGTGACATAGGCGGCGATCGGCCAGGACAGGATGAAGCCAGCGGTCGGGCCGAAGAAGACGGCGAGCCCGCCATGGCCGCCGGCCAGCAGCGGCAGGCCGAGCGCGACGAGAAGCACGAACAGGAGGATGGCGAGGCCGCCGCGCTTGGCGCCGATCAGGCAGCCGGCGAGCATCACGCCGAGCGTCGCCGCCGTGATCGGGACGGGCAGGAAGCCGATGAAGATCGGCGGCACGAGATTGACCGCCGCCATCAGCGCGGCGAAGAGCGCGATATAGACGATATCGCGGGTGGAGACGTCTCTGGTCATCGGTTCAGGCCCCTGTTCATGTCGGATCATTCGCCGCGCAGCGCGCGGGATCAAGCCTCATAGCCGCGCGCCTCGATGGCGTCGGCGAGTTCGTCGGCGGATTTGAGTGTCCGGATCACCAGCGGCACGACGAGCGCCAGCGGATGGTGTCCGAGGCCACGCGCCGCCTGCGCTTCGCGGATATGGCGATAATCCTCGGCGATCATCGGCACGAAGCGGATCGCGAGCGCGATGGCGAGGCCGACCTTCTCCGGTCGGACGCCGAGCGGGCGCAGGGGTTCGAGCAGCCATTCGACGAGCTCCGCCATGGCCGAGACGGGCGTCGTCAGCGTCACGGCGGCCGCGAGCAGGATCAACGTCACGAAACGGGCGGCGATGAGCACGCCGTCCTCGGCCGAGCCGAAGACGACATGGAACAACAGGACGAAGCCGATCAGCAATGCCGGTCCGCGGAGATCGCCGACGAGCCGGCGGAACGGCGCGCCCGTCGAGAGATAGACTGCCGCGGCAACCGGCACGCTCGTCAGAGCAACAACCGGCAGCGGAACGAAGAAGAGGCCGAGCGAGGCGACGAGGAGCCCGCCGAGCTTGGCGCCGGCGGGGAGGCGATGCAGCCAGGAGCGGCCGGGGGTGTAGAGGCCGACGGTCATCGCATCTGCTCGCGATAATAGGGCAGCACGTCCGACGGAGGCCCGTCGGCGGCGACGCGGCCGTCCTCGATCATCAGAACGCGCTCCTGCGTCGCAATCAGGTCGAGGTCATGGCTGACCAAGATGGTCTGCTGCGGCAGGGCCGCTATCGCCGCGGCGACGCGGTTGCGGTTGCGGAGGTCGAGCAGCGTCGTCGGCTCGTCGAGCACCAGAATATCGGGCTCGGTCACCAGCACGGCCGAGAGCGCGACCAGCTGTTTCTCGCCGCCGGAGAGCAGGTGCACCGGCCGGTCGCGGAGATGGCCGAGGCCGTAGCGGGCGAGTGCCGCGTCGATCCGGTCGTCGATCTCGGCCTTCGGCACCTTCCGCGCCTTGAGCCCGAAAGCGAGGTCCTCGGCGACGATCGGCATGACGATCTGGTGGTCGGGGTTCTGGAACACGAAGCCGACCTTGCGCCTGACGGCCTTGCCGTCCCGGGCCGTATCGAGCCCGTCGACAATGACGCGGCCCGACTTCGGCACGACGAGGCCGTTGAGCAGGCGGGCAAGCGTGCTCTTGCCCGAGCCATTGGCGCCGACGATGCCGATGCGCTGCTGGGCGAGCGAGAGGCTTATCCCGGAAAGGACGGGCCGACCGTCGAAATCATGGCTCACGGCGTCGAGCGCGATCATGCGGTCCGGCGTCCCCCGGGATTGTGCAACGCCGCATGCGATAGAGCCAACGTTTCGCCGGGTCAATCGCCGATGCGGCGCCGGGCCGTCGTCCAGCACAGGTCGTTTCTGCCTCTTCCGCTGCGGCGCGGCATTGGGTACAAAACGCTCATGACCCAGAACCTCGCCGCCCTGCTGCCCATCGTCAAAGCCGCTCCGGTCGTCCCGGTGCTGATCATCGAGGATGTGAAGACTGCCGTTCCGCTCGCCCGCGCGCTGGTCGCAGGCGGGCTGACGGCACTCGAAGTGACCCTGCGCACGCCGGCGGCGCTCGAGTGCATCCGCGCCATCAAGGGCGAGGTCGAGGGCGCCAATGTCGGTGCCGGCACGATCCTCGACGAGAAGCAGTTCGACGCAGCCGTTGCCGCCGGCTCGACCTTCCTGGTCAGCCCCGGTGCGACGCCGCGTCTGCTCGCCCACGCTGCCGGCTCGCCGGTGCCGCTGCTGCCCGGCATCGCAACGGCGAGCGAGGCGATGGCACTTCTCGAGGCCGGCTATGGCGCGGCCAAGTTCTTCCCGGCCGAACAGGCGGGTGGCGCGCCTTATCTGAAGGCGCTGTCCTCGCCGATCCCCGGCCTCGTCTTCTGCCCGACCGGCGGCGTCAGCCTCAAGAACGCCGCGACCTATCTCGCTTTGCCGAACGTCGTCTGCGTCGGTGGCTCGTGGGTCGCGCCTGCCGCTGCGGTGGCCGCGGGCGACTGGGCTGCGATCACGACGCTCGCCGCCGAAGCCGCGGCGATCCGGGCCGCCTGAGGCGGCTTGCGGCATCGCTCGGCGGTCCCTACCTTCGCTCTGGTTTTGACCAGAGGTGGGGAGACTCTCATGATCGATGGCAAGAAGCTGCTGGACCAGTTCCTCGGTGCCGAGGCGGGACGCTCGGGCGTGCCGACCGGCTTGGGCACGACGGCACGGACGCCATCGGCGCCGGCGCCTTCCGGCTCGGCCGGCGGTCTCGGTGATCTCCTCGGCGGCTTGCTCGGAGGCGGAGCGGGTGGCGGTGGTGCTGGTGGCAACCTTGGCGGCGTGCTCGGTCAGGTCACCGACTACGCCAAGAAGAACCCGGGCATGTCGACGGTCATCGCCGGCGGTCTCGCCTCGGTGCTGATGGGTGGCAAGGGTCCGAAGCTCAAGGCCGATGCGTTGACGCTCGGCGGCCTCGCCGCGCTCGGAACGCTCGCCTACAAGGCCTATCAGCAATACCAGGCCAACAATCCGGCAGCGCCGGCGTCACCGGCTCAGATCCCGACGCCGGGGCCGGCGCCGTCTTCCGGCAGCGCGTTGCCGCCGCCTGTCGCGCGCCATGCCGATACGCCCGAGGACGCAGCGGCGCTGTCGATCATCATCGCGATGATTGCCGCGGCCAAGGCCGATGGCCATGTCGACGATGCCGAGCGGCAGAAGATTGTCGGCAAGCTCTCGGAAGGCGGGCTCACGGCCGAGGAGCAGAGCTTTCTCGAGCGCGAACTCGCAGCGCCGCTCGACTTCAACCGCGTCGTTGCGCTGGCGACGAACCAGGAGCAGGCGATCCAGATCTATGCCGCCTCACTGCTCCCGATCACGCCCGACCAGCCGGCCGAGCGCGGCTATCTCGACATGCTCGCTGCCCGGCTCGGGATCGAAGCGGGCCTGAAGGTCGCCATCGAGCAGGCGGTTGCCAGCGCTGCGGCATAGGGCGATCGGAGAGGCCGACGGCCTCCTACCTGACCCTCTCCCGCTTGCGGGGGAGGGCTGAGGGGCGGTCTCGGCGGAGAGGCCGCCCTATCACGCCGCCTTGGCGTTCTTCGCCAGGAAGGCGCCGATCCGTTCCATCGCCTTCAGGATGTTCTCGGTCGAATTGGCGTAAGACAAGCGGATATAGCCCTCGCCATGGATGCCGAAATCCGGCCCGCCGATGGTGGCGACGCCGGCTTCCTCCAGCAGCGCCGAGGCGAGCGGCTTCGCCTTCCAGCCGGTCGCGCTGATATTGGGGAAGGCATAGAAGGCGCCCTTCGGCGTCGCGCAGGAAACGCCCGGGAGCTTGTTGGCCTCGGTGACGACGACGCGGCGGCGGCGGTCGAATTCGGCCACCATCGCCGTCACGGCATCCTGCGGCCCGGTGAGCGCGGCAAGGCCCGCCCATTGCGCCGGCGCGTTGACGCAGGACCAGCAATTGACCGCGAGCTTGCGCACCTTGTCGACCAGCGCGCTCGGCCAGACGGCGTAGCCCATGCGCCAGCCCGTCATGGCATAGGTCTTCGACCAGCCGTCGAGCAGGATGACGCGGTCGCGGATCTCCGGATAGGACAGCAGCGAGGTGTGCGGCAGTCCGTCATAGACCATCTGGCCGTAGATCTCGTCGGAGAGGATGGCGATGTCGGGCCTGTCGACCAGTCCCGCGACGAGCTTGTCGATCTCGGCCTTCGGCGTCACGCCGCCCGTGGGATTGGCCGGCGAATTCAGGATGATCAGGCGGGTCGCCGGCGTGATGAGAGCCAGCGTTTCCTCGGCCGAGAAGGCGAAGCCGTTCGCCTCGCGGATCGGCACGGGGACAGGCCGCGCGCCGGTAAACTCGATCATCGAGCGATAGATCGGGAAGCCGGGATCGGGATAGAGGATGTCCGCACCCGGCTCGCCGAACATCAGGATCGCCGCGAACATCGTCACTTTGCCGCCCGGCACGACGACGACATTGTCGGGTGAGACCGGTGCGCCGGTCCGCTTCGCGACATCGGCCGCGACCGCCTCGCGCAGCGGCAGGATGCCGGTCGCCGGCGTATAGCCATGCTCGCCGTCGCGCAGCGCCTTCACAGCCGCCTCGACGATATGGTCGGGCGTGCGGAAGTCGGGCTGGCCGATGCCGAGATTGATGATATCGCGGCCGGAGCGGGCGAGCGCCGTGGCGCGCGCGAGCACGGCAAAGGCGTTTTCCTCGCCGATGCGATCGAATTGGGCGACGGTCCTGAACATCCCTGGCGTTCCTCACTCCCGGTGCGGCATCGCGGCATGGGCACCGCGGCATACTCGCTTGTTGATTTCGTATGATGTTTCAGCGCATCCTCCGGCCAAAATCAAACCGATTGAACCGGGAGATTCCCCATGTCCTCTACCACATCCAAGAAACTCCGGTCGCAGGCCTGGTTCGACAATCCGGACAATCCCGGCATGACGGCGCTCTATCTCGAGCGCTATCTGAACTATGGATTGACCCGGGCCGAGCTGCAGTCGGGCAAGCCGATCATCGGCATCGCCCAGACCGGCTCGGATCTGTCGCCCTGCAACCGCCACCATCTCGATCTCGCCAAGCGCGTGCGCGATGGCATCACGGCGGCCGGCGGCCTCGCGATGGAGTTTCCGGTTCACCCGATCCAGGAGACTGGCAAGCGCCCCACCGCCGCGCTCGACCGCAATCTCGCCTATCTCGGCCTCGTCGAAGTGCTCTACGGCTATCCGCTCGACGGCGTCGTGCTGACGACGGGCTGCGACAAGACGACGCCGGCCTGCATCATGGCTGCCGCAACCGTCAACATCCCCGCGATCGTTCTTTCGGGCGGGCCGATGCTGAACGGTTGGTGGAAGGGCGAGCGCGCCGGTTCCGGCACGATCGTCTGGAAGAGCCGCGAACGGCTCGCTGCCGGCGAGATCGACTATGACGAGTTCATCAACATCGTCGCCTCCTCGGCGCCGTCGGTCGGCCATTGCAACACGATGGGCACGGCCTCGACCATGAACGCGCTCGCCGAAGCGCTCGGCATGAGCCTGCCCGGCTGCGCCGCCATTCCCGCGCCCTATCGCGAGCGCGGCCAGATCGCCTATGAGACCGGCGTCCGCGCGGTCGAGATGGTCTGGGAGGACCTCAAGCCCTCCGACATCATCACCCGCGAGGCGATCGAGAACGCCATCGTCGTCAATTCGGCGATCGGCGGCTCGACGAATGCCCAGATCCACATCAACGCCATCGCCAAGCATGCCGGCGTGCCGATCAAGATGGACGACTGGCAGGAGGTCGGCCTCGAGATCCCGCTGCTCGTCAACCTGCAGCCGGCCGGCAAGTATCTCGGCGAGGAGTTCCATCGTGCCGGCGGCGTGCCGGCGGTGGTCAACGAACTGGTCAAGAAGGGCAAGATCCGCAACGCGATGACGGTGAACGGCAAGACGCTTGCCGACAATTGCCGTGGCCGCGAAAGCGAGGACTGGGACGTCATCCTCCCCTATGACCAGCCGCTGGTGAAGGATGCCGGCTTCATCGTGCTGCGTGGCAATCTGTTCGACAGCGCGATCATGAAGACGAGCGTGATCTCGGACGAATTCCGCCAGCGCTACCTCTCCAATCCGAACGACCCCAACGCCTTCGAGGGCCGCGCGGTCGTGTTCAACGGGCCGGAGGACTATCACCACCGCATCGACGATCCCTCGCTCGAGATCGACGAGTTCACGCTGCTGTTCATGCGCGGCACCGGCCCGATTGGTTATCCGGGCGGCGCCGAGGTGGTGAACATGCAGCCGCCGGCGGCCCTCATTAAGCGCGGCATCCATTCGCTGCCCTGCATCGGCGACGGCCGTCAGTCGGGAACGTCGGGTTCGCCCTCGATCCTCAACGCCTCGCCCGAGGCGGCTGCGAATGGCGGCCTCGCGCTGCTCCAGACCGGCGACCGGGTGCGCATCGACCTTGCCAAGGGCACGGCCGACATCCTGATCTCGCCCGAGGAATATGCCGAGCGAAAGGCCGAACTCTCGCGGCACGGCGGCTACCAGTTCGCCGGCAACCAGACACCGTGGCAGGAGATCCAGCGCGTCCTCGTCGACCAGTTCGACGAAGGCATGGTGCTGAAGCCGGCGGTCAAGTACCAGCACGTGGCGCAGGTCATGGGTATTCCGCGCGACAATCACTGAGCGCGGGACTTCATCGGGACAAGCCCATGCCGCGTCTTCGCCTTGCCCCGGAAGGGGTCGGCCTCCATCTCTGGCTCGTGCCGGAGAAGAAGGCCGCCCATCCGATCGAGATCGATGATCTCGACATCTCGGACGATCTCGCCGATCGTATCGAAGCGTGGGGGGATGCCTTCGACGCAGCGTTTGACGACAGCGGTCCTCCGACGGCGACGTTTCCGTCGCCGGAGGCCGAAGTGTTGTGGCGGGCCGAAGGCCAGCTGATCGCTGCGGCACTGAGGGACGAACTCGGCGAGGACTGGGAGATCGAGACGCGCTTCTGAGACGGTCACGTCCTGCCGATCGAAGCGCCGAGGGAGAGCCGTGATCGACAAGGCCTGGCATGAAGCCAACCCGATGCCACCCCATGCGACGCTGGACCAGCGCATCGCCTGGCATCTCGACCATGCCGCGAATTGCGGCTGCCGCGATATTCCCGAAAGCATCAAGCAGGAACTGAAACGCCGCGGCGTTCCGGTGCCGCGGCGGCGCGAGACCATGGCGAGTGCGCCGGTGGGCACGGTGCCGCTCGGCGATCTCGTCGATCCGGTGCCGGCGGTTCCGCCCGGACCCGTGACGCTGGCAGGCAGTTCTGTCGCGATCGTGCCGTTCGATGTCGCGCTGCATGCAGCGCCGCTGTTCGAAGCGACGATCGGGCATGACGATCTCTTCGCCTATATGGGGCAGGGGCCGTTCTCGGATCTCTCCGCCTTCACCGCCTGGGCGGCGACAGCGGCCGAGAAGACCGATCCGCTGCTGTTCGCGATCACCGACAGCACGAACGGCACTCCGCTCGGCCACGCGACTTACATGCGCATCGCGCCGGCCGATCGCGTCATCGAGGTCGGCAACATCCTGTACACGCCGGCGCTGCAGCAGACGCGCGGCGCGACCGAGGCCATGTATCTCATGGCGCGGCACGTCTTCGAGGATCTCGGCTACCGCCGCTACGAGTGGAAGTGCAACGCCCTGAACGCCCCCTCGCGCCGCGCGGCGCAGAGGCTCGGCTTCACCTTCGAGGGCATCTTCCGCCAGCACATGATCGTCAAGGGACGCAACCGCGACACCGCCTGGTTCGCGATGCTCGATCACGAATGGCCGCGCGCCAAGGCGGCGTTCGAGGCCTGGCTCGACGCCACCAATTTCAACGAGGACGGCAGTCAGAGATACAGCCTTGCCGCGATCCGCGAGGGAACCGGCAGCGCGTAACGTCGTCCGTGTCGGGTCACCGACACCCCAGCTGAAGACCAATCACCAACATTCGCTCTGGGAGGAGCATCCATGACACGCCGTCTCGAAGGCAAGCGCGCCTTTCTCACTGCGGCGGGCGCCGGCATCGGCCGCGCGACCGCTATCGCCTTCGCCGCCGAAGGCGCAACGGTCTTCGCCACAGATCTCAACGCTGCGCTTCTGGCCGATCTGCCGGCGCATGGCATCAACGAGATCCATCATCTCGACGTGCGCAGCACGAAGGCGGTCGAGGCGCTCGCCGCCGATATCGGTGTGGTAGACGTGCTGTTCAATTGCGCCGGTTTCGTCCATCACGGCTCGGCGCTGACAACGTCGGATGAGGACTGGGATTTCTCGTTCGACGTCAATGTGAAGTCGATGCATCGGACGATCCGCGCCTTCCTGCCGGGGATGCTCGACCAGGGCGCCGGCTCGATCATCAACATCGCCTCGGGCGCAAGCTCGATCCGCGGCATTCCGAACCGCTATGCCTATGGCGCCTCGAAGGCGGCGGTGATCGGCCTCACCAAGGCGGTGGCCGCCGATCATATCCGGCAGGGCATCCGCGTGAACGCGATCGCGCCGGGCACGATCCAGTCGCCCTCGCTCGACGGTCGCATCGCCGAGCAGGCGGCGAAGACCGGCAAGACGATCGAGGAAATCCGGCAGCAGTTCATCGACCGCCAGCCGATGGCTCGTCTCGGCACCGCCGAGGAGATCGCGTGGCTCGCGGTCTATCTCGCCTCGGACGAATCCAGCTACACCACCGGCCAGTGCTACTCGGCCGATGGCGGCTTCGCGCTGTAGCGGACGCCGCAGCCCCGCCCTGGATGCCCGGGACCAGCCCGGGCACGACGTCTTGCGTCCGCCTGAGGCGAACGCGTTCGCCCTGGCGTCGCGACCTACTTGCCTTCGATGAAGGCGAGGCTCGCGGCGGCCATGGTGTCGACCGTCGCCGGGCCGGTAAAGGCGTCGAAGGCGTGGTCGGTCGGCAGGATCATGATCTTCTCGGCGCCGTCGTGATAGGTGAGGAAGGTCTCGCCGGCCGCCGGCTGCGGCGTCACGACGGTATCCTTGGTGCCGACGATGACGAAGAGCGGGCCCTTGTAATGGGCGATGGCGCCGATCGGATCGGTCGAGACGAGGGACTTGAAGAAGGCCGTCTTCAGCCGTGTCTTTGCCCCCCAGGGCAGCGTGATTTCCACCACTTTCTGCGCATCCGGATCGGCGATGGCGGCCTCGACGGCGTCGTTGCCGAGGAAATGCGCGAAATTGTAGGCCGGGTTTCCGACCGGCGCCCAGAGCGTGGCGCTGACGACGGGTCGTTCGGCCGCGACATGGGCGGCGACGAGGCCGCCGAGGCTCCAGCCGAGGACATGGATCTTCGCGGGATCGATGAGATCCGAGGTCTTCAGCCAGTCGAAGGCGGCGAGGGCGTCAGCGATCTCGCTCGCCGCGGTCACGTCCTCCCACTTGCCCGAGCTTTCGCCCGAGCCGGTGAAATCGATGCGGAGGCTGGCGATGCCACGTTCGCCGAGAATGCGGGCCGTGCGCGAGAAGACGCCTTCATTGGTATCCTTGATCGGCAGCTCGTCGCGCGAACCGGTGAAGCCGTGCAGCAGCAGGACGACCGGCGGCTTCGTGACGCCCTTGGGCATTTCGAGCGTGCTGACGATGGTCTCGGCACCACGGGTGATCTTGACGGTGCTTTCTTCCGTCGTTCCGGCCGGCGCGGCGAGCACGCTCGCGGCGGCGGCCTTCATCGCTTCGGTGTCGTCGGCGAGTGCCGGCGCAACGGCGCCGATCAGGAGCAGGGCCGGAAGGAGCAGCCGCTTCAGCATGTCGTGATTCCTTTGGGGGGGATAACGGGATGACGGCCCATGATGCAGGCGATGGCCGGCAAAAGAAAAGGCCGGCATCTCTGCCGGCCTTCTGTTTCGATCAATGCGCCGGCAGCGCGCCGGGCGGCGGCTCGGCCGCAGGCGGCGTCAGCGGCGTGCCGTCGGCGAGCTTCGTCTCGGCATGCGAGGGGGTTCCGGCCGCGGCCGGGGCATCGTCGTCGCCATGCTTGCGATGGGCGCTCGAGAGGTAGGTGTAGAACATCGGCACCACGAACAGCGTGAAGATGGTGCCGACCGACATGCCCGAGGCGATGACGATGCCCATCGCGAAGCGGGCCTTGGCGCCGGCGCCGACCGAGAGGATCAGCGGGATGACGCCGAACACCATCGCCGCGGTCGTCATCAGGATCGGGCGCAGGCGCACCTTCGCCGACTCGACGATCGCGTCATGCTTGTTGAGCCCGCGTTCCTCGCGCAGCTGGTTGGCGAACTCCACCATCAGGATGCCGTGCTTGGTGATGAGGCCGACCAGCGTGATCAGTCCCACCTGACTGTAGATGTTGAGCGTTCCGCCCGACAGCGCCGGCACGAAATTGCCGAGCCGCGAGCAGACATTCAACACCGCGACCGCACCGAACAGCGACAGCGGCACCGACATCATGATGATGAGCGGATCGCGGAAGCTCTCGAACTGCGCCGCCAGCACGAGATAGATGACGACGATCGCGAGGCCGAACACGATCAGCAGCGTGTTGCCGGTCTCGATCTCCGTCCGCGACTGGCCGGCATATTCGATGAAGAAGCCCTGCGGCATCACCTCGCGTGCGATTTCCTGCAGCGCCGCGAGACCTGTGCCCGAGGTCACGCCCGGCACCGGCAGCGCGGACAGCGTCGCCGAATTGAGCTGGTTGAACTGCTCGATCGCCGGGGCGGAGCCTTGGGTCGTGATCGTCACGACCGCCGACAGCGGCACCATCTTGCCCGATTGCGAGCGGACGAAGAACGTGCCGAGGCTCTCGGGATTGTTGCGGTACTGCTGGGGCACCTGCGTGATGATGTCGTAGGCGCGGGCTTCGCGGTCGAATTTCGAGATGCCGTTCTCGCCGACGAGCAGGGTCAGCGTGTTGCCGATATCGGCGACCGAGACGCCGAGAGCGGCGGCGCGGGCGCGATCGATGATCACGTTCACCTTCGGCGTGTCGAAGGAGAGCGAGTTCTGCACGACGATGAACTTGCCCGAGCCCTGGGCGCGGTTCTTGATCTCCTCGGCGACCTCGTAGACGCGGTCTGCGGCGGCGGTGGACTGCACCACCATCTGGATCGGCAGGCCGCCGCCGGTCCCCGGCAGCGAGGGCACGCCGAAGACGAAGGCCTGCACGCCGGCGACCTTGTCGAGCCGTCCCTGCACTTCTTGCTGCACCGCGGCCTGCGAGCGCGTCCGCTGGTTCCAGGGCTTCAGCACCATGCCCGAAAAGGCCGAGTTGGCCGAGCCGCTGCCGGCGATCGAGAACAGGGCCTGGCGTTCGGGGATGTCGCCGGTGCGCTTCGCGATCTGGTCGACATAATGCTGCGTGTAATCGACGGTCGCATATTGCGGCGCGTTGATGATCGCGAACATCGCGCCTTGGTCTTCTTCCGGGGCGAGCTCCGACTTGGTGTTGACGAAGAGGAAGCCGACCGTGCCGATGACGAGGGCGACGATCAGGAGCGTGATCGGCCGAACCCGCAGCGAGCCCTCGAGCCGGCGGCCGTACCAGCCACTGAAGCTCGAGAAGATCCGGTCGATGAAATGCTGCAGCCGGCTGCCGCCGGGCTTCAGCAGATAGGCGGCCATCATCGGCGACACCGTGAGCGCGATGAAGCCGGAAAGGACCACGGCGCCGGCGAGGGTCAGCGAGAATTCGCGGAACAGCGCGCCGGTGACGCCCTGTGTGAAGGCGATCGGCGCGTAGACGGCGGCGAGCGTCACCGTCATCGAGATGACGGCGCCGGTGATCTCCTGCATGCCGACGATCGCGGCGCGCAGCGGCGGTAGCCCCTGGTCGATATGGCGATGGATGTTCTCCACCACCACGATCGCGTCGTCGACGACGAGGCCGATCGCCAGCACCATCGCTAGAAGCGTCAGCGTGTTCAGCGAATAGCCGAGCGCCCACAGCATGAAGCAGACGCCGACAAGCGACAGCGGGATCGTCACGATCGGGATGATGACCGAGCGGAACGAGCCGAGGAACAGCAGGATCACGACGACCACGATGAGCGCGGCCTCGACGATCGTGTGCAGCACCTCCTCGATCGAGGCACTGATGGCCTCGGTCGAATCGTAGACCAGCTCGATATGCATGCCGGCAGGCAGCGACGACTGGATCAGCGGCAGCTCGGCGCGGACGCCGGCCGAGACGTCGAGCGGATTGGCCGACGGCGTCTGGAAGATGCCGAGGAAGACACCGTCCTCGCCGTTGAAGCGAACGCGCGTATCGTTCGAGGCGGCGGCAAGTTCGACCCGCGCGACATCGCGGAGGCGGACCACGTCGTCGCCATTGGTGCGGATCGGCAGGGCGCCGAACGTCTCGGGATCCTGCAGCGTCGTCTTCGCCTCGATCGAATAGGCGTAATACTCGTTCTTCGTCTTGCCCGGGGCGGACAGGAAGTTGGACGAGGTGATCGCTGCAAGCACGTCGGTCGCGGTCACCTGGCGCGAGGCGAGCGCCATCGGATCGAGCCAGACGCGCATCGCGAATTCCTGCGCGCCGAGCACGTCGGCATTGGCGACGCCGTTGACGGTGGCAAAGCGCGGCTGGATCACGCGGATCAGGTAGTCGGTGAGCTGCTGCGCGTTCATCGTGTCGCTGCGGGCAGCCAGATACATGAGCGCGAAGGAGAAGCCGGTTCCCTTCTGGATGACGGGATCCTTGGCCTCGGTCGGCAGGTCGCCGCGCACCTGCTGGACCTTGGCGATGACCTCGGTCAGCGCCTTGTCCGGATCGGTGTTGAGACGCATGTGGACCGAAACGGTCGAAAGGCCGAGCGCGCTCGACGACGTCACATAGTCGACGCCTTCGGCGGCGGAGACCGACTTGGTGATCGTCGAGGTGATAAAGCCCTGGATCACGTCGGACGAGGCGCCCGGATAGGCGGTGGTGACCGTGATCACGGTCTCGTCGACCTTGGGATACTGGCGCACGGACATCGAGAGGATGCCCTGGGCGCCGAGCAGGAGGATCATGAGGCTGACGACCGTCGACAGCACCGGCCGGCGGATGAAGAGTTCGGAGAAACCCATGGTCAGAGCGCTCCCACCGGCTTCACGGCGCCCTGCGGAGGCTCGCCATCCTTGTCGAGCGCCACGGGGCTGCCGGGCGAGAGCTTGTTCTGGCCGGAGGTCGCGATCAACTCACCCGGCTCGAGACCCTTGAGAACCTCGATCGAGTCGCCCGAACGGCGGCCGGTGGTGATGAAGACCTGCTTGGCGACGAGATCGGGTCCGGCGGGCGCTGCCGGAGCCGCAGCGGCCTTGCCGTCGGTTCCGGCGGAAGCTGCCGCCGGCGCGGCGGCGGGCGCCTTGTCGAGGACGTAGACATAGGTGCCGTAGAGGCTGATCGTCACCGCAGTCTGCGGAATGGCGAGGACGTTGTCCTCGACCGGCAGGTCGACGCGGACATGGATGAACATGCCGGGGCGCAGCGCGCCGTCCGAATTGCTGACGAGGGCCTGGACCGTCACGAGGCGGGAGGCCTGGTCGATCTTCGGATCGATGCCGGTGATCTGGCCCGAATAGCGCAGCTCATCCTCGTTGAGACCGAACTTCGCCGTCTGGCCGATGCTGAGCGAGCCGAGCTGCTGCTCCGGGACGGTGAAGTTGACCTTCATCGTATCGAGGTCCTGCAGCGTTGCAATCACGGTAGCCGGCTGGACATACTGGCCGACATCGATCTTCTGGATGCCGATCGTGCCGGCAAAGGGGGCCTTGATGGCCTTCTGGTCGACGGTCGCCTCGATCTGCTGCAGCGCGCCCTTGGCCTTGTCGAGATTGTTCTGCGCGTCCTGCAGCGCGGCGATGGTGCCGACCTTGCGGTCGAGCAGCGCCTGGGCGCGGGTCAGCGCATCCTGCGCGACGGAAACCGACGTCTTGGCGCTGGCGAGACCGGCACGGTCGACGGCATCGTCGATCTGGACCAGCAACTGGCCCTTCTCGACCTTGTCGTTGGCCTTGAACAGGATCTGCTCGACGATACCGCCGGCCTGAACAGCGACATCGACGCCCTGCGAGGCGGCGACGGTGCCGACTGCGGTGATGCCGGGCTTCCAGGTCGACGGCTTCACCTCGACGGCGGAGACGGTGACGACCGGGCGCTTCATGTTGGCGAAGAACTGCGCCGTCGCCTTGTCGAAGAACACGTTCATGAAGATCAGAAGGCCGCAGATCGCGCCGACGATGATCAGGAAGACCGTGGCGATGATGGCACGCAGCATGAGGCTACCTACAGTTCGGGGGTCGCCGCCCAATCGGCAACCGCTTCCCGCGTGGATCGATCGGCGGGAACGCCTCCGGCAAGCACCGGGCGAACATCCTTGATCACGCAGTCAAAAAGAGTGTACCGTCCAGACGGTCAAGTCAATATGCTGCGCTGCGGCAACCAAGTTTGTGCCGCGCCGTTGCGTCGAGGCAACGACTGACCAGAGCCAAGGAGACCGCGTGGACGCCGAAAAACCGGAACGACGCCAGCCGGGCAGCACGCGTGACCGCATCATGGAAGCGGCCGCCGCCGTCGCCCATGCCGTCGGACCCGCGCATCTCTCTCTCGATGCCGTCGCCGAGCAGGCGGGCGTTTCCAAAGGTGGATTACTGTATCATTTTCCGACGAAGGTGTCCTTGCTCAAAGCGATCGTCGAGCGGCATCTCGAGACGATCGAGCATTCGGTCGGCATCGATGCCTCCGACGGTGCGGCCGAGGGCGACGCGGTGGCCATCGCGCTGATGCGCGGCTTCTGCGATACGCCGTCCTCGAAGCCGGGCGGCGCGCGGGGTTTCCTCGCCGCCATGGCCGAGACCCCGGAATTGATGGAGCCGATCCGGGCGCATAACGAGCGGGTGGCGAACTGCCTTCGCCGCGCCCGTGAGCCCGAAGTGGCGCTGATGGCCTTTCTCGTCGTCGAGGGCATGCGCTGTCTGCAGATCTTCGACACGAACCCGATCACCGATGCCGAGCGCGAGCAGATCATGGCCTCGCTGGCGCGCATCCTTTCGGCTCCGGAGCACGCCTGAAACCTCAGGCCGCCCCGCGTCTGCCGCCCGGTTGCAGCACGGCGACCGCTGCCGGCAGCAGGACGATCGTCGCAATCGCCGTGAACAGCGTCAGTGCCAGGAAGCCGCCGGCCAGACCGAAGACATCGCCGAGCCGTCCGAGTACGAGCACCGGCAGGCTGTTGGCGAGATAGGCCACGACATAGAAGGCCGAAACGAAGCTGGCGCGCCGTGCGGGTGGGGCGATCCGGTTGATGACGCCGGCGGCACCGACGAACGCCGCGCCATAGCCGATCCCGATCACCACCGTTCCGATGAAGAACCCGGCCGGGCTGGCGGCCCGGATGGCCAGCATGCAGGCCGCCGTCGCCACGGCAACGATGGCGACGCCGCCGATCATCGCACGGTCGGAGGCGAGGCGGCCTGACGCCATCTGGCTGAGGCCGCCGACGAGCTGGAAAACGCTGACGATCAGCCCGGCCGCCGCCATCGACGGCAGATGCAGCAATTCGTGCACGAAGCTCGGGCCGAGCGCGGCAAAGCAGGAGCCGACGGTCCACACCGTGAATACCGCGCCCGCGGCCACGGCGAAGGCGGCGAGCCGCTTGCGATCGACGGCGGCGGTCGAGGCGGCGCCGGGTTCAGCCGGCGCTGCCGTCGCGACGAAGCGTTGCGGCCGCCAGGGTGCGAAGGCGAGGCCCATCAGGGCCACCACCGCCAGCGCCGCGATGAGCAGGAAGGGCAGGCGCAGCGGGTCGTGGTCGAGGGCGAGGCAGAGCGCCGAAATGATCGGCCCGAGCGCGCAGCCGATGGTGAAGACCGATGTCGCGAGAACCGCCGAGCGGCGCGCATCGAGCTTGGGGTCGAGTTCCATCAGGGCCGCATTGGCCGCGCCGGTGACGCCGCCGGTGCCGGCGCCGGCGAGGAAGCGGCCGAGAAACAGCGCGTGGAGATCGCTGGCAGTGCCGAAGACCAGCGCGCCGGCGATGACGATCAGGAGCGCGCCGCCGATGACGAGGCGCCGATCGGGCAGGCGGTCGGAAAGCCGTCCGAGCACGAGCAGCGCCAGCAGCGTGCCGCCGGCATAGCTGGCGAAGATGGCGCTGATCGTGAACGCATCCAGCGACCAGCGTAGCCGATAGACGCCATAGAGAGGCGAGGCGGCCGTGCTGTTGAGCAGCGCGACCATGATGGCGAGAGCCACGAAAGAGCGGGCGGGAAGGTTGCGCGGGCTGGGCACGATAGTCCGTCGCGGCCGAGGCCGCATCATGGACGGCGGCATCGTCGTCCGGTAAGGCGCCCGTTATAAACCGGCCAAAGGGGGCCGGCGCGCGGCCAATCGGCGCGGCAGACGCCTCGGCCGGTGCATCGCGGTTCAGGCCGGCTGCGGCTCCGGCAGGGGCTCGGCGACGGCTTCTTCAGGCTCCTCGTCGGCCGGCTCGTCCGGCTCGTCCGCCGTGGCCGAGAGGTTCTTCTCGATCTGGCGCAGCAGCTTGCGCAGCCGCTTGACGTCCTTGTCGTCGATGCCAGCCAGCGCTTCCTTTTCGAGCCGCTTCCAGCCGCGATCGACATCGGCGATCGTTTCGCTGCCCTGCGCCGTCAGGAAGACATGGGCCTGTCGGCCGTCGCCCTTCGAGGCGCGGCGCTCGACATAGCCCTGAGCCGCCAGCCGGCTCACCATCTTGGTGACGGTCGGTGGCTGGACGGACAGGGTCTGGGCCAGCTGGCTCATCGAAAGCCCGTCCTGCTCGGCGAGCGCCTTGAGGACGCTCTCCTGGCCCGGATGAAGCCCGATCCGCACCAGATGGCTTCCCGAACGGCCGCGAGCGGCCCGGGCTGTCTGCGCGAGGCGGAAGGTGATGGTTTTTCGATGGTTGAATGCCATGATGGCTTAGCTTCGCCCAAAATCATGTCTGTCAGATGACACGGCAAAGCATATCGCAACCTTCTCCAACGATTAACGCTGAAGGCGCAGTCCGATCGTCGCCGTCGTCGTCGGATAGCTGCCGCCCTCGACGGCGCTGGCGAAATATTGCTGCTCCAGCCGGCCGACGACCCAGGCCTCGCGGTTCAGCTTCCACGTTCCCTGGATGCCGGCTTCGTATGTGATCTCGTTCACGTCGGCATCGATGTAGTGCTGGTGCTGCCAGCCGAGATCGCCTTCGAGGGTGAAGTTGCGGCGGACATAACGTTCGACCGAAAGGCCGAGATCGTAGACGATCGTGCTCGAGGCATTGATGTCGGTCGCCGGGTCGATCGACGTCGCGGCGGCGAAGGCAACCTGGGTCAGCGGCGAGGGCGACCAGATCAGGGAGGCGTCGATCGTCGGCAGGTCGAAGGGCGTGAAGCGCGAGTCGGTATAGGTCTCATGCCGCCAGCCGAGCGCGATTTCACCCTTCAAAATGGGTGCGGCGGAGTAAGCAAGTCCGCCACGCAGCGTGAAACCCTGGCTGTCGCGGCTGTAGCCGGTGGGATCGGTCGGATTGTTGAAGACGCGGTTCGAGAGCTGCACCTCGACGAAGGGCGCGACCGCCGGCGTCACCTGATAGCCGAGACGGGCCGCCGTATTGATGAGGGTGTTGTCGAGATAGGCCTGGGTAACGGTGGCATTGCCGATCTGGATATCGTCATAGCCGGTATAGGTGGCGGTGCCGCGCAACTGCACCACGACGCGGCCGACCTCGCCGTCCAGCGTCGCCCCCGCGTCATAGGTGTTGATGCCCGGCGGCTGGTCGGCGCGCTCGGGATAGCCGTACTGGTTGGTCGACTGGGTGTCATAGGTGTAGTCGGCCTTCAGCCTCAGTGCCCAATCGCTCGGGAGGTCGATCCGCCCGTTGGCCTCGACATAGAGGTTGGGGTCGGGCGCGACCGTCGTGTCGGTGAAATACTCATAGGCGCCCTTGAGGCGGAACTGGAACTCGTTCGAGGTCCAGTCCGACTTCAACAGGATGTCCGGCGCGATCGTCATCGTCCCCGAAGGACGACCGGCCGAGGATTGCGCGGCGTTCGAGGTGTAGCCGCCGCGCAGTTCCACCGCCGGCAGCAGGATGAAGCTGCCCATGCGGATGCCGGTCGGGTCATAGGCCGTCTCGTCGCGTGCATCGGCAGTCTTGTTGCGCTTGGGCGCCGCATCCTCCTCGTTGCCGGTGACGCGCGGCTCCGACGACTGGCGGGTCACCTTGCCTTCGGCTGCCGCATCGGGACTGGTGGTGGTGAGGCTACCCTCGGTCGCGCCGATGCCCTGCGCATTCGAGATTTCCACGGGCTGGCCCTTGTCGGTGCCGCGCAGCGTCGAGAAATCATCGGCGGTATCGAAGGCGATGCCCGGCCCGCTGCCTGCCGGAGCGCTCTGCGCGAACGCCGCCGGCATCGGCCCAAGCGCTGCAAGAAGCGCTGCCGACAGCAGGGTCCGGGGGGTGACGCGCATCGGGCTGGTCTGGTCCTTGAACGCACGAAGTCCGGCCGGACGTGACCGGCCTTATGGTTTCCGAAATGTAAACGGGCTTGGTTAAGAGAAGGTTTTCGGACGGCCGGAACCAGCCGCTGGCGCTTTTCGGCGCGCTGCGTGCTAAACGGGCGCGTCGAGGATCAGACGAGGCGGAGAGCGGAATGGAGTCCGACCGGCAAGCTTTGAGCTCGGCCCCCGAAGGGCCGGCGACCGATGCGGTCGGTTCGGCGCTGCGGACGCTGGCGAGCGAGCAGGCGGGGCTCCGCGCGCTCGAGGCGGCGCTCGGCGGCAGCCTCGCCGACCCATTCGCCGCCGTCGTCGAGCTCATCCGCGGCGCCTGCGGCCATGGTGCGCTCGATGGCCAGCGCCGCGGCGGCCGTGTCGTGGTCACCGGCGTCGGTAAGAGTGGCCATGTCGGCGTCAAGATCGCGGCGACGCTGGCCTCGACCGGCACGCCGGCCTTCTTCGTTCACGCCGCCGAGGCGAGCCACGGCGATCTCGGCATGGTCGCGGCGGAAAGCGACGTGATCCTGGCGCTCTCCTGGTCGGGCGAGACGGCCGAGCTGCGGCCGATCGTCGAATATGCAGCCCGCTTCCGCAATCCGCTCGTCGCCATGACGGCCAATGCCGAAAGCTCGCTGGCGCGCCAGGCGACGCATGTCCTCCTGATGCCGCGCGCCGAGGAGGCCTGCCCGCATGGGCTGGCGCCGACGACCTCGGCCGTGATGCAACTGGCGCTCGGTGATGCGCTCGCCATTGCCCTCCTTGAGGCGCACGGCTTCACGGCGCAGGATTTCCGCCTGTTCCATCCCGGCGGCAAGCTCGGCGCGAGCCTCCATTTCGTGACGGCCGTGATGCATGCCGGGGGTCTGATGCCGCTAGCGCCGCTCGGCACGCCAATGCCCGCGGCGATCGCGATCATGTCGGAGAAGCGCTTTGGCTGCGTCGGCGTCACGGATGCCGAGGGCCGCCTCGTCGGCATCGTCACCGACGGCGATCTTCGCCGCCATCTCGGTCCCGATCTGCTGTCGCAGCCGATCGAGGCCGTCATGACGCGCAATCCGAAGACCATCCCGCCGGGCATGCTGGTCGGCACGGCGATCGACCTGCTCAATTCGACGCGGATCACCGCCTTCTTCGTCGTCGAGAACGAGCGGCCGATCGGTATCCTGCACATGCACGACCTGCTGCGGATCGGCGTCGCCTGACGCCTCAGGCGGCGATGACCTTGAGCCGTGTCCCGTCATGGCCGACGACGCGCACGGAAGCGCCGACGGGCAGGTCCGGTCCTTCGACACCCCAGCTCGAATCGTCGACGCGGATGCGGCCGCTGCCGCCGCTGATCGCCTCGCTGAGGGTATAGATGCGGCCGACCATGCCGTTGGCGCGCTCGTTGAGGATCAGCCCGTCCTCGGCGGCCGCGCGCCGAAGCGCGATGCGCCGGCCGATCAGAACGAAGACGATGGCGAGCACGACGAAGAGCACCGTCGCCGCCTGCCAGGGCATCGCCACCGCCAGCGAGACGAGGCCGACCGCCAGTGCGGCGAGGCCGAACCACATCATGAAGGCGCCCGGCGCGAAGAGTTCGAGCGCGAGCAGCACCAGTCCGGCGATCAGCCAGAGCCAGCTTCCGAGCGCGAGGACGGCGTCGATCATGTCAGCGTCCGTCGCCAACGGGCGGCACCGAAGGCGGTCGCCGCGTGGAGCTGCGCGCGGCCGGCGGCTCGCCGCCGAACGCCTCGCGGGCGATATCGGCGATGCCGGCAATCGAGCCGAGCAGCGCGCCGGCCTCGATCGGCAGCATGAGCACCTTCTGGTTCGGCGCCGTGGCCAGCGCTTCGATCGCCTTGGTGTAGCCCTGCGCGACGAAATAATTGATCGCCTGCACGTCGCCGGCGGCGATAGCGCGGCTGACGAGTTCGGTCGCCTTGGCCTCGGCCTCGGCGGCGCGCTCGCGCGCTTCGGCATCGCGGAACGCGGCCTCGCGCCGGCCTTCGGCCTGCAGGATCTGCGCTTGCTTCTCGCCCTCGGCGCGAAGGATCGCCGATTGCCGCAGTCCCTCCGCCTCGAGGATCTGGGCCCGCTTCTCGCGCTCGGCCTTCATCTGCCGGCCCATCGAGCTGACGAGATCGGCCGGAGGCACGATGTCCTTGATCTCGATACGGGTGATCTTGATGCCCCAGGAGGCAGCGGCGCTGTCGACGACGCGCAGCAGCCGGTCGTTGATCTCGTCGCGATGCGACAGCAACTGGTCGAGATCCATCGAGCCCATCACAGTGCGCACATTGGTCATGGTGAGGTTGAGCAGCGCGTTCTGCAGCCCCTGCACCTCATAGGCGGCGCGGGCGGCGTCGAGCACCTGGTAGAAGGCGACGCCGTCGACGCTGACCGTCGCATTATCCTTGGTGATGATCTCCTGCGTCGGGACGTCGAGCACCTGCTCCATCATGTTCATCTTGGTGCCGATGCGGTCGATGAACGGGACGATGAGGTTGAGCCCGGCCTTCAGCGTCCGTGTATAGCGGCCGAAACGCTCGATCGTGTAGTTGAAGCCCTGCGGCACGGTCTTGATGCCGGCGGCGAGCACCAGCACGACCACCACCACGAGCACGAGGATCGTCGCATTGAAGCCGAAGAAATCCATCGCCGAGCCCTCCGCCGCGATTGCGGCGCGAGCTTTGCGGATTTCATTCCGCGAAGCAATCGCGCCGAGCCACTTCGATCAGATCCACCCCTGCAGTTCGCGGCGCACGAGATGCTCGAACAGGTCGATGCTCTCCTCGCTGTCGTTGAGGCAGGGCAGGGCTGCGAATTTTTCGCCGCCATGTTCGAGGAAGATGTCGCGGTTTTCGCCGGCGATCTCCTCCAGCGTCTCGACGCAATCGGCGGCGAAGCCGGGGCTCAGCACCGCGATGCGCTTGACGCCGCTCTCGGCGAGCCCCTTGACCGTTGCGTCGGTATAGGGCTGCAGCCATTCGGCGCGGCCGAAGCGCGACTGGAAGGTCAGCTTGAGCTTTTCCTTGGTCCAGCCGAGTTTTTCGCGCAACAGCCGTGCGCTCTTGTGGCAATGGCAGTGATAGGGGTCGCCCTTATCGAAATAGGATTTCGGCAGGCCGTGAAACGAGGTCAGGACGATCTCCGGCTCGAAATCGAGCGCAGCGATCGAATTCTGCATCGAACGGGCGAGCGCATCGATATAGACGGGATCGTCATGATAGGGCGGCAGTGTGCGGATCGCTGGCTGCCAGCGCATCTTGCCGAGGGCCTCGAAGGCCTTGTCGTTGACGGTCGCGGTGGTCGAGGCGGCATATTGCGGATAGAGCGGCGCGATCAGGATGCGCTCGCAGCCCGCATCCTTCATTGCCTTGAGGCGTTCGGGGATCGACGGCGTCCCGTAACGCATCGCCCAGTCGACGAGGATGCGCGGATCATTGGCAAAGCGCGGCGCGAGCTTCTCGGCCTGTGCCCGCGTGATGGTGCGGAGCGGCGACTCGTTCCGATCCTTGTTCCAGATCGAAGCGTAATTCCGGCCGGACTTGGTCGGCCGGAAGGTGAGGATGATCAGGTTGAGGATCGGCCACCAGATCAGTCGGGGCACCTCGATGACGCGCGGATCGGACAGGAACTCCTTCAGATAGCGGCGCATCGACCAGTAGTCGGTGGCATCCGGCGTGCCGAGATTGACGAGGAGCACGCCAATGCGGCCGCGCGCCACCGGCGGGTGGCCGGGCGGCAGGGCAGACTGTGCGGTGGTGGCGGCATCCATCTTCATTGATCCCCGAACGCGTTGTCGCCAGAGAATAGGGTTCGCGCCCCGCTTCTCAAACCCCGTGGCGCAACCGGGCGGCATTTCGGCGGAAATGCCGCTCTCCGCGGTTTCGGCGTGACAGGCCGAGGCCACGTTGACACATTCGGCTCCTAAGATGCGTCCATCCGCCCCCGACCCTGACACGAGGAGCATCCGCCATGACCGTTTCTCCCCGCTTTGCCGGCTTCCGTGCCGCGATCCTCCAAAGCGCCGCCGCTCTTCTTCTCGCCGGCCTGCTGCCGGCCGCCGCGCTTGCCGAGACGGTGACGCTGCGCTTCGTCCAGACCAACGACATCGACCGCATGCAGGACGCCAAGGGACGCGGCGGCTTTGCCCGCGTCGCCGCCGTCGTCGCGGCCGAGCGCGCGAAGGGGCCGACCTTCTTCGTCCATTCCGGCGATACGCTGTCGCCGTCGCTGCTGTCCGGCATCGACAAGGGCGCGCATATCATCGACATCCTCAACCATATGGGCGTCGATGCCATGACGCCGGGCAATCACGAATTCGATTTCGGCAAGGCCAACTTCGAGACGCAGATCGCCGCCGCGACCTTCCCGGTCATCACCTCCAACATGCGCGAGCCGGACGGCAGTCAGCCTCCGCACACGGTCGACACGAAGATCGTCGAGGCCGGCGGCATCAAGGTCGGCTTCTATGGCCTGACCACCGAGGACACGCCTGTTGTCTCGAGCCCGGGCGACATGGTGTTCCAGTCATCGATCGAGACCGGCAAGGCGCGCGCCAAGGCGCTGCGCGATCAGGGCGCCGATCTGGTGGTGGCGGTGGTGCACACGCCGCTCGCCGTCGATATCGCGCTGGCGCGTAGCCATGCCGGCGATCTCATCCTCTCCGGTCATGACGAGGTGCTGCTCGCCTTCTACGACGGCAAGGCGGTGCTGACTGAGTCCGGTTCGCAGGGCGATAGCGTCGTCGTCACGACCGTCACGGTCGACAAGACCGAGAAGGATGGCAAGACCAGCCTCAGCTGGACGCCGCATTTCGAGATCGTCGACACGGCCGACGTGACGCCCGACCCGGCGATCGCCGCCTTGGTCAAGACCTACCAGGACAAGCTCGACGCGGCGCTCAAGGTCACGATCGGCACGACGGAGACGCCGCTCGACAGCCGCCGCGCCACCGTGCGCGGCGAGGAGGCGGCAATCGGCAACCTCATCGCCGACGCGATCCGTGCCGCAGTCGGCGCCGATGTCGCCATCACCAATGGCGGCGGCATCCGGGCCGACCGCGAATATCCCGAAGGCACGGTGCTGACCCGCGCCGATGTCTTCGCCGAGCTGCCCTTCGGCAACAAGACGGTGAAGCTCGGCGTCACGGGCGAGCAGCTCCGGGCCGCGCTCGTCAACGGCTTCAGCCAGGCCGATATGGGCGCCGGCCGCTTCCCGCAGATTTCGGGCATGACCGTCACCGTCGATCTCGCCAAACGGCCGAGCGAGCGCGTTCTCGACGTCACCGTCGGCGGCAAGCCGCTCGATCCGGCCGCGACCTATACTCTGGCCACCAACGACTTCATGGCCGGGGGCGGTGACGGCTATGCGGTGCTGAAGGACGCGAAGGTTCTGGTCGGGCCGATCGACGCCCAGCTGATGGCGAGCCAGGTCATCGACTATGTAGCGGCGAAGAAGACCATCGCCCCGAAGGTCGAGGGCCGTATCGCCGAGAAATAGGCGCCCGCCGGTCAAGCTGTCGGCTGGATATTCCCCTTGCCTTGCCTGCGGCGGATGGGCTGTTATCGGTCCCTGTCGTGATCGGGCCGAACAAGAGCCCAGACCGGCGCGGGAACGCAGAGGGGATCGATGGATGCATTGCTGGCGCTCAGCCGCGGCATCGACCGGCTGACGGCCTTTATCGGCCGGGCCGTGTCTTTCGCCATCCTGGCGGCCATCCTGGTCAGCGCGACCAATGCCGTCATCCGCAAGCTGTTCGATTCGAGCTCGAATGCCTGGCTCGAACTGCAATGGTACCTGTTCGGGGCGGCCTATCTTCTGGCCGCCGCCTATACGCTGCAGCGCAACGAGCATATCCGCATCGACATCCTTTCGAGCCAGTTGCCGCGCCGCGTCCGCAGCTGGATCGAGCTCGGCGGCCACCTCCTGATGCTGATGCCCTTCGTCATCCTCATCATCGTCGAGGCGGTGCCCTTTGTCTGGCGGTCGGTCGTCGAGGGCGAGCATTCGCCGAATGCCGGCGGACTGCTGCTCTGGCCCGCCAAGAGCCTGATCCTCGCCGGCTTCGTGCTCCTCTTCCTGCAGGGCGTCTCCGAGATCATCAAGCGGATCGCCATCCTCTCCGGCCGGCTCGAGGACCCGCTCGCTGACGCGCCCGGCCACGCGCCGCCACTCGCCTCACTCCCCGAATAGGCGGGCGCACGCATGGCCGCCTTCATCGCCGCCAACATCGCCCCGATCATGTTCGGGTCGCTCATCGTCATGCTGCTGATCGGCTATCCCGTCGCCTTCGCGCTCGCCGCGACTGGCCTCGGCTTCGGGCTGGTCGGCATGGAACTCGGGCTGATCCAGCCGACCTTCTTCCAGGCGCTGCCGGAACGCATCTTCGACACGATGCGCAACGAGACGCTGCTGGCGATCCCGTTCTTCACCTTCATGGGCCTCGTCCTCGAACGAAGCGGTATGGCCGAGGATCTGCTCGAGACGGTGGGGCAACTGTTCGGCCCGATCCGCGGCGGGCTCGCTTATGCGGTGATCTTCGTCGGCGCGCTTCTCGCCGCGACGACCGGAGTCGTCGCCGCCTCGGTCATCGCCATGGGGCTGATCTCGCTGCCGATCATGCTGCGCTACGGCTATGATCGCCGCCTCGCCGCCGGCGTCATCGCCGCCTCCGGCACGCTGGCGCAGATCATCCCGCCGAGCCTGGTGCTGATCATCATGGCCGACCAGCTCGGGCGCTCCGTCGGCGACATGTACAAGGGCGCACTCTATCCGGGCCTCTTGCTGGCGCTGTTCTATGCCGCCTATGTGCTGCTGGTGACGCGGCTTTCGGCCAAGGCGGCGCCCGGCCTGCCGCCCGAGGCGCAGACGCTGCGCGAGGCGAAGGCCGATCATGTGCCCGCCTTTGTGTGGCCGCTCGCCGCGGCGCTCGCGGCTCTTGCAGCCTATGTCCTCGTCGTGCGGATCGGCGCTCCGGCCATGACGGCAGCGCTCCTGCCCGCCGCGGTGAATGTCCCGCTCTGGTGGATCGTCGGCTTCGCCTGCCTGCTCGGCTTCGTGCGCGGCATGATCCGCGTGCTGACCGCCTCGCTCGTCGTGCTGCTCGCGATCGCGACGCTTCTCGGCGCGCTGCTCGGGCCGGCGCTCGTCGGTCACGTCGAACCGGGCTCGGAACCCGTCTTTGCTGCCTCGGTGGCCTTCCTCGCCGCCTACCTGGTCGCCATCGCCAACAAGGCGCTCGGTCTCAAGCTGCTGTCGCGGCCGGCGCAGGAGGTGGTGCTGGTGCTGATGCCGCCGCTGGCGCTGATCTTCCTGGTGCTCGGCACGATCTTCATCGGCCTCGCCACGCCGACCGAGGGCGGAGCGATGGGGGCGGTCGGCGCGCTCGTGCTCGCCGCCGCGAAGCGCCGGCTGAGCATGGCGACGGTGCGACAGGCGCTCGATGCCACGACGAAGCTTTCGGCCTTCGTGCTCTTCATCCTTATCGGCTCACGCACGTTCACGCTGACCTTTTTCGGCGTCAGCGGCCATCACTGGGTCGAGCATCTGCTCATCGGGCTGCCGGGCGGGGAGATCGGCTTCCTGATCGTCGTCAACCTGCTCGTCTTCGTGCTTGCCTTCTTCCTCGATTATTTCGAGCTCGCCTTCATCATCGTGCCGCTGCTGGCGCCGGTGGCGGAAAAGCTCGGCATCGACCTGATCTGGTTCGGCGTGCTGCTTGGCATCAACATGCAGACGAGCTTCATGCATCCGCCGTTCGGCTTCTCGCTGTTCTATCTCCGGTCCGTGGCGCCGAAGCTGCCCTATCGCGACCGCGTTACCGGCAGCATGACCGCGCCCGTCACGACGGGCCAGATCTATGCCGGCGCCATCCCCTTCGTGCTGATCCAGATCCTGATGGTGGCGATCACCATCGCGTTCCCGCGCATCGTCACGCATTACAAGGACGAGGCCGTGGCGCCCGTCGTCGATACCGGTGCACCGCCCGGCCTCGACCTGCCCGGCGGACCGGGGCTCGAGTTGCCGCCGGGCGCTCCAGGGCTTGATTTCGGCACGCCGCCGCCGGGAGGCGGACCCGCTGCGGCGCCGCCCCCTGGCCTCGGCCTGCCGCCACCGGCGGACCCGATCGGCCCGCCGCCGTCGTGAAGGCGCGTCTCCCGATCAGAGCTTCTTCTGCTGCTGCAGATAGCCCATGAAGCGGTCGAAGGTGCCGTCGGCATATTGCTGCCAGAGATCGGCCTCGGCGCGATAGGCGACGAGCGAATCATAGACCTTCTTGAATTTCGGGTTGGCGGCCGAGGTCTCGGCATAGACCTCCTGCGCCGCGCCGAAGCTCGCGGTCAGGATCTCGACCGAGAAGGGAAGGATATGGGCGCCGGCGGCGCGCAGCCGCTCCAGCGCCTTCGGGTTTTCGATGTCGTATTTCGCCAGCATCCACGTATTGGCTGCGGTCGTCGCGGCGCTGATCGCCGCCTTGTAGGTCGCGGGCAGGGCGTTGTACTTGTCGATATTGACGAAGGCATGCACTGTCGGGCCGCCTTCCCAGAAGCCGGGATAGTAGTAATAGGGCGCCACCTTGACGAAGCCGAGCTTCTCGTCGTCATAGGGACCGACCCATTCGGCGGCGTCGATGGTGCCTTTTTCCAGCGCCGGATAGATGTCGCCGCCGGCGATCTGCTGCGGCACGAGGCCGAGCTTGGTCAGGACCTTGCCGGCAAAGCCGCCGATGCGCATCTTGAGGCCCGAGAGGTCGGCCGCGGTCTTGATTTCCTTGCGGAACCAGCCGCCCATCTGCGCGCCGGTATTGCCGCACGGGAAGCCGATCACGTTGTAGCCGGCATAGAACTCGTTCATCAGCTCGTTGCCGCCGCCCATATAGAGCCAGGCATTCTGCTGCCGCGTGTTGAGGCCGAACGGGATCGAGGCGCCGATGGCGAAGGTCGGGTCCTTGCCGACATAGTAATAGCTGACGGTGTGGCACATCTCGACGGTGGCATTCGAGACCGCGTCGAGCGCCTGCAGGCCGGGCACGATCTCGTTGGCGGCGAACACCTCGATCTGGAACTTGCCGTCGGTCAGCGCCGAGACCTGGTCTGCGAAGAACTGGGCGCCGCCGAAGATCGTGTCGAGCGATTTCGGAAAGCTCGAGGTCAGGCGCCATTTGATCTCGGGCGCGGCCTCAGCGAGGGCGGGCGCCGCGAGCGCCGTCGTCGCCACCGCCGCGCCGGCGCCGAGCCCGGCCTTCCTGATGAAGGACCGTCGGTCGAACGTCGTCTTGGTCATCGTTTCTCCTCCCTCGGGCTCTTGCAGTGTGGCCCTCTCGCCACCAGCCGAATGCATCCCGGCGGCGCTGTCAATCGCCTGCGCGATGCCGATGGGCGCGATTTCTGCACGATGATCGATGCTGGACTCCGGCTGCCGTCCGGCTCATCGTTCAGCCCTCGGCTTCGGCGTCCGCCCGAGGCGCGAAGCCGTCCGGCCGACGCCCGCCGCTTCGGCGCAATCCCCGACCGGCAGGAGGGTCCAGCGATGACGGGACAGACAGCGCGCAACCGCCCGGTGCGTTTCGGCGTGGTCGGCGCGGGCCTCTGGGGTTCGTTCCATTGCAAGACGCTGAACGCGATCGCCGCGGCCGAACTGCATGCGGTCTGCGACCTCGATCCAGCGCGGGGCGCGGAGATGCAGCGGCAGTTCGGCGCCCCCAAGGTCTACACCGATTATCGCCAGCTGATCGATGATCCGGACGTCGAGGCGATCACTGTCGCGACGCCGGACTTCGCCCATGCCGACATCGTTCTCGCCGCGATCGCGGCGGGCAAGCCGGTGATGAGCGAGAAGCCGCTCGCAACCACGCTCAAGGAGGCAGAACGGATCGCCGACGCGGCCGCAGCCTCGGGGGTGGCGGTGATGGTCGACTTCCACAACCGGGTCAATCCGGCCATTCATGCGGCGCGCGAGACCGTCCTCTCCGGCGAGATCGGCGCACCGCTGCATGCCTCGGCGCGGCTGTCCAACACGCTCTTCGTGCCGTTCGAGCTGCTGTCCTGGGCGTCGAGATCCTCGGCGCTCTGGTTCCTCGGCAGCCACTCGCTCGACTGCCTGCGCTTCATCCTCGATGCCGAGGTCCGGCGCGTGCAGGCGGTGGTGCGGCGCGGCCATCTCGCGGCCAGTGGCGTCGATACCGCCGACGTGCACATGGCGCTGCTCGAATTCGACAACGGCGTCGTCGCGACGATGGAGAACAGCTGGGTGCTGCCGCGCGACCTGCCGCTCGTGTTCGACTTCAAGCTCGATATCGTCGGTGAGAAGGGTGAAGTGCAGACCGATGGCGCGCAGAACGGAACGTTCCGCAAATATGCCGGCGCCGGACTGCGCACCGCGGACATGCTCGGTGTCACGCCGACGTCGGGCGGCCGGATCGGCGGCTTCGTCACCGAGGCGATCGCCCGCTTCGTCGATGCGGTCGCCTTCGACGCGCCGGTGCTTGCCGATGCGAATGACGGGCTGGAAGTGACGCGCGTCCTCGCCGCGATCGAGCAGGCGGCGGCCACTGGATCGGCCGTGACGCTCACCCGCGGCGGCTGACGCCGCCCTGATCGAAGGCCGGATCGCCTGATCCGGAAATGGCAATAAGCGGAGCTGACGGCATGAAGCGGTTGAAGGACAAGGTCGCGCTGGTGACGGGCGCGATCGGCGGCATCGGCACGGCGGTCGTCGAGGACTTTCTCGCCGAGGGTGCGCGGGTCATCCTCTGCGACGTCAAGGCCGAGGCGGTCGCCGTGCGCGTCGCGGCGCTCAGGGCCGACGGCCACCCGGTCTTCGCCGCCGCCGCCGACATCATCGATCACGACGCACTCGCAGCTGCCGTCGCCGCCGCCGCTGCTGAGAGCGGACCGATCGACATCGTCGTTGCCAATGCGAATACCGGCGGCCGGCCGGCGACGCTTGCCAGCACCTCGCCGGCGAGCTTCCGCGACGACATCGCCAACAACATGGCCGGACAGTTCAACACCGTCGACAGCGCGATCGCCGGCATGAAGGCGAAGGGTGGCGGCGCGATCGTCGTGGTCGGCTCGGTCAACGGGCTGGCGACGCTCGGCCAGCCGGCCTACAGCGCGGCCAAGGCGGCGCTCATCAGCTACACCCGGTTCATGGCGACCGAATATGGCGCGTTCAACATCCGCGCCAACATCGTCTGTCCCGGTACGGTTCGGACGCCGGCCTGGACGGCCCGCATCGCCGCGCGGCCCGAAGCGTTCGATACGCTGAAGAAGTGGTATCCGCTGCGGCGCGTGGCCGAACCGATGGAGATCGCCAAGGCGATCACTTTCCTCGCCTCCGACGATGCTTCCTTCATCACCGGCGCCATGCTGCCTGTCGACGGCGGGCTGATGGCCGGCAATCGGCTGATGTCGAACGAGTTGACGCAGGAAGAGATGTGAGCGCGGGAGCCCGGGGGGGCGTCCTGTCGGTGACGTTGCCCTGGCCGGGACGCTGCATTCCGTCTGGCCGGGTCTTGTGCGATGGTCGCGGCGTCGCGGCCGGTCCTCCCGCTCCTGTTCGGGAGGGGACGATGGCGCGACAGAGGGCTGTGCGGGGCCGGGCGGAGTTCGGAGCGGCGTTCGATGGATGATCAGAAGCGCCAGACGCTGCCGGGGGCGATCAAGGGCAACCTCCCCGAGCAGACCGTCGATGGGCGCGCCGCGCTGGAGGCGCCTCAGTTTCTGGCGCCGAGCGAGGTGCATCCGGCGAACGACATCTTCGCGCTCATCCTCGACCGCGAGAAGGAACTCTCGAAATCGCAGCGCAGGATCGCCCAGTCGATCCTCGGCCATCCCAGGCTCTTCGTCGAAAAGCCGATCGAGGACCTCGTCCCCTGGCTCGGTGTCTCGGCGCCGACCATCGCCCGCTTCAGCCGCGCCATGGGCTGCGACGGGCTTCGCGACCTGAAGCTCAAGGTCATGGGCAGCATGCGGGTGGGGCTACGCTATTTCGAGCCGCCGACCCCGCCCGAGACGTTGGCCGAAGTCGGCGAGCGCGTCGTGATGCGGGCGCAGCAGGCCATCGTTAAGGCGCGCCACACCGTTGACCTCGCGGCGCTCGAGCGGGCGATCGACGTGATCAGCCGCAGCAAGATGATCTACGCCTTCGGCAATGGCGGCGTCTCGAGCTGGCTGATCGAAGAGGTTCAGAACCGGCTGTTCCGCCTCGGGCTGCATATCAGCACCTCGGCCGATCACCAGATGCAGATGATGCTCGCCGCGACGGTCGGGCGCGAGGACGTGATCTTCTGTTCCTCGCTCAGCGGCACCAACCAGGAGCTGATCCGCTCGGTGCGGATCGCGGCCGACTATGGCGCCACGACGATCGGCCTGACGATCCCCGGCACGCCGCTGGCCGAGGTGGTCGACATCGCGCTGACGCCCGATATCGCCGACGACGGCGACGTGCTCGGGCCGACCTCGGTGCGCTATGCCTTCCTGACCGTCGTCGATATGCTCGCCTATGGTGCCGCCATGCGCAGCAGGCCGGCCGCGCTCGAGAAGCTGCGCCGGATCAAGCAGCAGTTCACAATCCACCGCGATGCCGACGACAGCAAGGCTCTGGCCGATTGACGGCGGACTCCCTGGCGGCACGGTTTCACTTTTCGATCATTTTTATCCCGGTTCAGGCGCAGATTCGCCGCCGATCGCTGCAAAGTGACAGGGAAATGGAGTTTGGCCTTGGCGACGACCGCGGGCCGTGCATGATTTGCCGGTGAGCCGGGCGGGCGGCTGCGGCGTGGTTCGGACTGCAGAGACAAGAATGGCTTTTGATCTCGTACTGAAGGGCGGCCGGGTCATTGATCCGGCGCAGCGTATCGACCGCGTGGCGGATGTGGCCTTTGCCGGCGGTAAGGTCGCGGCGATCGGCGAGGCGCTCGACGGCAGCGGCGCCGAGATCCGAGACGTCTCCGGCAAGATCGTCACGCCGGGTCTCATCGACCTGCACACGCATGTCTATTGGGGCGGCACCTCGCTCGGCGTCGATGCCGAGGCCTATGCGCGGCAGAGCGCGGTCGCGACCTGTGTCGATACGGGGAGTGCCGGACCCGGCAATTTTGCCGGCTTCCGCAGCCATGTCATCGAGCGCAGCGCAGTCCGCATCCTCGCCTACCTGCATGTCTCCTTTGCCGGCATCTATGCTTTCTCCAACCGGATCATGGTCGGCGAGAGCCATGATCCGCGCTTGCTGGCGGCGCGCGAGACGGTCGAGGTCGCCGACGCCAATCGCGACGTCGTCATCGGCATCAAGGTCCGCATCGGGCGCAATGCCAGCGGCCCGAGCGGGATCACGCCGCTCGACGTCGCGCTGCAGGCGGCCGACGAGACCGGATTGCCGCTGATGGTGCATATCGACGAGCCGCCGCCGACCTATGAGGCGGTCGTCGAGCGGCTCCGTCCCGGCGACGTGCTGACGCATGCCTTCCGCCCGTTCCCCAACGCGCCGGTCTCCCGTGACGGCCGCGTCAAGCCGGCGATCCTCGAAGCGCGCGCCCGTGGCGTCCTGTTCGATATCGGCCACGGCATGGGATCGTTCTCCTGGAAATCGGCCCGGGCGATGCTCGCCGAGGGGTTCATGCCGGACACGATCTCCTCCGACGTGCATGCGATGTGCATCAACGGCCCTGCCTTCGACCAGGTGACGACGATGTCGAAATTCCTGGTGCTCGGCGTTCCCCTGGTCGACGTGATCGCCGCCTCGACCGTCAAGGCCGCCCAGGCGCTGCAGCGGCCCGAACTCGGCTCGCTGGAGGTCGGCAGCGTCGGCGATGCCAGCATCCTGTCGCTGCGGGCCGGGGCGTTCGCGCTGACCGACGTGCTCGGCGAGGTGATCACGGCCGAGGAACGTCTTTTCGGCGACGGATTGGTGATCGCCGGCAAGACCTGGTGTTGAGCCCTCTGGTCGTGGCCTGACGCGGACGCGCTGCGTGGGGGAGGCCCGCGGCCCTTTCAGGCCGGGTCGCCGTGATCGGCGGCGTCGCAGGCTGCCGATCTCTGGGCGGGATACACGATTATCGAAGCAGCAAATGCTGCCGTCATTTTGATTTTCGGATCAATTACTGATCATGCTGCCATTAATCGGCGCTGCGCGACCGAATAATGATACGGAAATCAAAATTCCCTCTTGGCAGCGACAGGCTCCCCATCAGATGATCATTGCCGATCGCTGGGGACATGCCATCATCAGGACGCCCGGCCCGGACGAGAGAGCGTCCGGCAGCCCAGGCTGGCACGGGGAGGGGAGCGGAGGACGACAGCCGCGTGCCGGGAGGGCCGCGATATCCGGAAGGCGCCGCAACAGGCGTCTCCGGCAGAGGGACAAGAACAAACAAGCATTCATCGGTTCGTCGAGCACTCGTCAACGAGTGCCTAAGGAGTGTCGAAATGCACAATAGAAAAACACGCAGGGTCATCAGTCTTCTTGCCGGCACCGCAGCGCTCTTTGGCGCCTCGACGGTGTCGCATGCCGAAACCATTCGCGTCGTCCTCGGCTATTACAGCGCCGCGACGCAGGGCCTCTTCGAGGGCATGGCCAAGGACTTCATGGAGAAGCATCCTGGCGATGAAGTGAAGATCGAAGTCATCTCCTGGGATAACCTCCAGCAGCGCCTGACCACCGATATCGCCGGCGGCACCGCGCCTGACATCGCCATGATCGGCACGCGCTGGCTGGTCGACTATGTCAAGAACGACATCGCCGAGCCGCTCGACTTCCCGGCGGAGTTCACGGACGGCTTCATCCCGTCCTTCATGTCGCCCTCGACCTTCGACGGCAAGCTCTACGGCCTGCCGGTCGCCGCCTCGGCGCGCGCGATGTATTACAACAAGGATCTCCTCGCCAAGGCCGGCGTGACCGAGCCGCCGGCGAACTGGGACGGCGTCGTCGACGCCGCGAAGAAGGTCAAGGCGCTCGGCACCGATGCCTATGGCTTCGCGCTGCAGGGCAAGGAGATCGAGACCGACGCCTATTGGTATTATTCGCTGTGGACGCATGGCGGCAAGCTGATCGACGGCGGCAAGTCCGGCGTCGCCAGCCCGCAGGCGATCGAGGCGCTCACGCTCTACAAGAGCATGATCGACGACAAGCTGACCGAGCCCGATCCGACCGGCCTCAACCGGCAGGACATCGAGACGCTCTTCAAGCAGGGCCGCATCGGCATGATCCTGACCGGGCCGTGGCTGCGCGGCCAGATCAAGACGGATGCGCCGAAGCTCAACTACGGCATCGCGCCGATCCCGATGGGTTCGGCCAAGGCGACCTATGGCGTGACCGACACGCTGATGGTGTTCAAGTCGAGCGCGCACAAGGACCTCGCCAAGAAGTTCCTGAGCGAGACGGCGTTCAGCCCGAAATGGCGCATCGAGTTCAGCACCAAGGAAGGCTTCCTGCCGGTGATGAAGGCGGAAGCCGCAGCGCCGGTGTTCACCGACGATCCGCAGTTGAAGGCGTTCACGGAGATGCTGCCCTATGCGCAGTTCGCTCCGCCGGTCGCCAATTGGGAGCAGATGGTCGATGCCGTGATCGCGGCGCTGCAGAAGACCTATACCGGTCAGGCGCAGCCCGAGGCGGCGCTGAAGGAAGCAGCGGCGACGATCGACGGTCTCATCCAGCAGTAAGCGAAAGGCGCGGCCGACAGCGACACCCGCACGTCCATGACGCAAACGTCGATGACGCAATCGACGGCGCCGAAATCGCCGTCGAACCCGCCACGGGCCAGCGCCCCGGCGGCGGCTGTCACGCCGGCAAACGGCCGGATAGGGCGCGTCAGCGCGCCCTATCTCCTCATTCTCCCGTCGCTGCTGTTCTCGTTCTGGATCATCGGCTATCCGATCTATGACCTCGCCAACATGTCGGTGCACCAGGTCAACCGGTTCGGCCAGACGGCGGCGTTCAACGATTTCACCAATTACAGCCGGCTGTTCTCGCATCAGCTGTTTCTCGGCTGCCTGATCCGGACGCTCGTGTGGACCGTCTGCGTCGTTGGCGGGACGATCCTGCTTTCGGTGCCGATCGCGCTGATCCTCAACGAGAAATTCTACGGCCGGAACATCGCCCGCATCATCCTGATGCTGCCGTGGGCGGTTTCGCTCACGATGAGCGGCATCGTCTGGCGATGGTCGCTCAACGGCCAGTTCGGCATGGTCAACACGACGCTCAGGAGCGTCGGCCTGCTTGATCAGCCCGTCGAATGGTTGGCGACGGCGGGAACTGCCTTTCCGATCGAGATCGCGCTCGGCATCCTCGTCTCGATCCCATTCACCGTGACGGTGTTCCTCGGCGGTCTTTCCTCGCTGCAGGCCGACATCTTCGAGGCGGCGAAGATCGACGGCGCCAATGGCTGGCAGCGCTTCCGCCATCTGACGATGCCGCTGCTCCGGCCGTTTCTCAACATCGTGCTGGTGCTGAACTTCATCTATGTCTTCAATTCGTTCCCGCTGATCTGGGTGATGACCCAGGGCGACCCGGCCAACTCGACCGATATCCTCGTCACATGGCTCTACAAGCTCGCCTTCCGCTATGGCGAACTCGGCATCGCCTCGGCGCTGTCGGTCGTGATGTTCCTCATCCTGCTGGCGCTCACCATCACCTATGCGATGCTCGCCATGCGCAACGAGCGGAGACCGGTCTAGATGGAACGCCCGATCCGCAAGTCGATCATCCTCTGGCTGCTGCTGTCGCCGCTGCTCCTCATCATCCTCTTTCCCTTCGCGGTGATGATCTCGACTGCGCTCAAGTCGCAGGTCGAGGTTCTCGCTTATCCGCCGCATTGGATTCCTGAGCATTTCGCCTTCGAGAACTTCGTGACGATGTGGGAGGCGGCGCGGCTTGGTCCGGCCGTGGTCAACAGCATCGCGATCAGCGCCTCGGCGACGGTCCTCTGCCTGCTCGTCGCCATTCCCGCTGCCTATGCCTCGGCGCGGATGGAGTTCCACGGCGATCGACTGTTCCGCCAGTTCCTGCTGGTCACGCAGATGCTGTCGCCGATCGTGCTGGTGCTCGGCATTTTCCGCCTCATGGCGAAGATGGGCATGGTCGACCAGCTGCCGGCGCTGGTCCTCGCTTATGTCGCCTTCAATCTCGCCTTCTGCGTCTGGATGCTGCAGGCCTATTTCCAGACCATTCCGCGCGAGCTCGAGGAAGCGGCGAAGCTCGACGGCGCCAATGCGTTCCAGCGGCTGCGCCTCGTGTTCCTGCCGCTCGCGGCGCCGGCGATCGGCATCACCGCGGTGTTCATCGTCATCAACTGCTGGAACGAGTTCGTGCTGGCGATGACGCTGCTGCGCTCGCCCGACAAGCATACGCTGACCTTCCAGGTCTTCGATCTCGTCGGCGGCCGCTACAAGGTCGAGTGGAACCACGTCATGGCGGCGACCCTCGTCGCCAGCGTGCCGATGGCGGTCATCTTCGCCATGCTGCAGCGCTATCTGGTCAGCGGGTTGACGGTCGGTTCGGTCAAATAAGCCATCTCGCGGGCCGCCGAGGCGCGCCCGCCATCAAGGCAAATGCCGAGGGGAGAGACGCGCATGGGCTTCAAGGAATGGTTCGGCCTCGAGGGCAAGCGCGCGCTCGTCACCGGCGCGAGCCGGGGCCTCGGCCGCGAGATGGCGCTGGCGCTCGCCGCAGCCGGCGCGGACATCATCATCACCGGCCGTACGCGCGCGACGCTCGACGCCACCTGCGCGGAGATCGAGGCGCTCGGCCGCAAGGCCATCGGCGTCGAGGCCGATATGGCGACGGCCCCGGCCTGCGAGGCCGCCTGCGAGGCGATCCTCGCCGAACACGGTCCGGTCGACATCCTCATCAACAATGTCGGCAACCGTATCGCCTCGATGCCGATCCAGGAGGAGACGCTGGCGACCTGGCAGCAGTCGCTCGACATGAACCTCACCAGTTGTTTCCTCGGCACGAAGATCTTCGGCGCGGCGATGCTGGCGCGCGGCACCGGCGGGCGCATCATCAACATCGCCTCGATGAGCGGGCTGATCGCCAATCGCGGCATCGGCGGACGCGACTATGAGACCGGCAAGGCGGCGGTGATCCATTTCACCCGCTGCGCCGCTGCCGACTGGGCGCCGCATGGTGTCACGGTCAATGCGATCTGCCCCGGCCTGTTCATGACCGATACCAATCGTGGGTGGAACGAGCGCCGGCCCGACGTGATCGAGGCCATCGTCGCCCACATCCCGATCGGCCGCGCCGGCAATCCGCCGGAAATCGGGCCGCTCGCGGTCTATCTCGCCAGCCCCTCGGCGAGCTATGTCACCGGCGCCGCCTATGTCATCGATGGCGGCTATACGCTCTGGTGAGCCGTTGCAAAGGCCCGATCGAACGGAAATCCCATGTCGGTTCATGTTTTCGGCCAGTTGCCCGATGGCCGGGCGGTACACGAGATTCGCCTCGCTACTGCGGCCGGGGCGCGCGCCTCGATCCTGACCTTCGGCGCCGCAGTGCGCGATCTCGTCGTCCCGGTCGGCGGGGAACGACGCTCCGTCGTGCTCGGCTATGACGGGCTCGGCGGCTATCTGGAGAACAATCGCTTTCTCGGCGTCGTCGTCGGCCGGCATGCGAGCCGGATCGATCGCGGCCGGCTGCCGGTTGGCGACACCGTGCACCAGCTCTCGCTGAATGCCGCCGGCGTGCACCTCCATGGCGGGGCGGTCGGCTTCTCGCGCCAGGTCTGGGATATCCTCGCCGAGGATGCCTCCTCCGTGACGCTCGGCCTCGTCTCGCCCGATGGCGACGACGGCTATCCCGGCCGGCTCGATGTCCAGCTGACCTATCGCCTGCTGGAGCCGGCGACCCTCGCCGTGTCGATCACCGCGACGACGGATGCCCCGACCATGGTGAGCCTCGCGCAGCATTCCTATTTCGCGCTCTCGCCCGGCCGGACGATCCGCGATCACAGGCTCGAGGTTGCTGCGTCGCGCATGGTCGCCTTCGGCGCCGACATGTTGCCGACCGGCGAACGGCCCGTAGTGGACGGCACGCCCTATGACTTCCGCAGCCTCAGGTCGATCGGCGCGGGCGACGATTTCGCCTATGACTGCTGCTTCGTGCTCGACCAGCCCGATGCGGAGCGGGTCGCGGCTCGGCTTGTGACGCCTGACGCAAGCCTCGCGCTCGAGGTCCTGACGACCGAGCCCTGCCTCGTCTTCTATGACGGCGCCGGACTCGGCGGCGACTGGCCGGGGCTCGATGGCCAGCCGCATGCCGCCCATGCCGGGCTCTGCCTCGAGCCGATGCGCTATCCCGACAACCCCAACCAGCTTGCCTTCCCCTCGGCCAGGCTCGACCCCGGCGCTGTCTATCGCCAGGAGACGGCCTATCGATTCATCGCAGGCGCCTAGCCGCCCGAAGGGCCGCGACGATTTCGGGGTTGCGGCCTTGGCGCGAACGCGCCATTTGCTTGATCCGGCACCCTTGTCGTGCCTGACCTCACCGGTGCGAGACCGCCATGACCGAAGCCGCCCTTTTGACCCCCCTCGTCGCCGTGACCGCCGACGTCAAGGATGTCGAGAACTATCGCTGGCATGCCGCGGCCGAAACCTATTTGAAGGCGGTGACGGTCGGCCTCTCCGGCATTCCGGTGATCGTGCCCTCGCTCGCCGATGCGCTCGATATCGAGCGGCTGCTGGAGCGGGTCGACGGCGTCCTGCTCACCGGCAGCCGGTCGAACGTGCATCCGCCGCTCTATGGGGCGGCCGCCGATGCGGCGTCGGAGCCCTATGACCATGCCCGCGACGCCACGACGCTGCCGCTGATCCGCGCCGCGATCCGGCATGGCGTGCCGCTGCTCGCGATCTGCCGCGGCTTTCAGGAGCTGAATGTCGCGCTGGGTGGCACGCTGATCTCCGAAGTGCAGGAGCTGCCCGGCCGCCACGATCATCGCGCGCCGGTTTCCGAGAACCAGGCCGAGCGCTTCGCCATCCGCCAGGATGTCGTCATCACCACCGGCGGCTGCCTCAGCCGGATCGTCGAGGCCGATGAGCTGAAGGTCAATTCGCTGCACCGCCAGGCGGTCGGCACCCTCGCCGAGGGGCTGACGATCGAGGCTGTGGCTCCGGATGGCACCATCGAGGCGGTGAGCGTCACCGGTGCGGCCGGCTTTGCGGTCGGCGTGCAGTGGCATCCGGAATACTGGGTCGCGACCGACGCTCCGTCGAGCCGGCTGTTCCGCGCCTTCGGCGAAGCGATGCGGGACCGCATCCGCGCCCGCACAGGTTTCCGCACCGCGGCGGAATAGGCTCAGACGCCGGCTAGAGCCCCGCCGAGCATCGCGAGGCCGAAGACCAGGATGCCGGCCGCGGCTGCGAGTTCCAGGCCACGCAGCACGCGCGCTCCGGTCGCCGAGCGCCCGTCGCCGGTGAAGCGGATGGCGATGTCCTTCGCCTTGACGGCGAGCGTCGCCAGCGCCGCCACGGTGAGGCCGGTGCCGAGCGACATCGCCAGCACAGACAGGATCCCGGACCACCAGAGCTGCTGCGACAGCGCGAAGACGAGCACGATGATCGCACCCGAGCACGGCCGAATCCCGACCGCCAGCACGGCCGCAAGGCCGGTCCGAAGCGTCAGCGGCGCCGCGAGCGTCGCGGGATCGGGGATATGCGCGTGGCCACAATCACAGGAAAGGTCGGCGGTCCCGGCCGTGCCTGCCGCGCTGGCGGAGAAGCGGCCATAGGCCATCCGGGGCTGGCCGCCGAGATCGGCGACGGCGAAGGACGAGGCGTTGAACGCGGTCGGGGCGGGCGCGGACGGTCGACGGCCGAGCCGGTCGTGGCCATGGATGGCACAGTTCGCGTCATGGACATGCGGCTCGGCGCCGGCGGCGCCATGCTCGTGCCGGCCGACGGTCTTCGACCAGAGCAGCCAGACGCCGCAGAGCGCGATCATGGCGAAGCTCGCGATCTCCAGTGCATCGGTAGCGCGCGTCATGGTCACGGCGGTGACGCGAAGCAGGATCGTGCCGATGCCGACCACGACGATTGCGGTCAGGGCCTGGACGAAGGCCGAGGCGAAGGAGATCGCGACGCCGCGCTTCAGGGTGTCGCCGGTCGCCAAGAGGTAGGACGTGATCACCGCCTTGCCATGGCCGGGGCCGACCGCATGGAAGACGCCATAGGCGAAGGAAAGGCCGATCAGGAACCAGGCGGCGTGGCTGCTCTGCGAAAGGTTGGTCAGGGCATCGGTCAGCGCGTGGTAGAAGCGCGATTGCTCGGCGGCGATCCAGATGAAGAAGCCGCGGAACGGCCCGGCCCAGCCGATGGCGCCGCCGCCATCCGGCGTCGCGATGCCGAACGGGCTGCTCACGGCGAAGGCCGCCGAGGGCGCGAGCAGCAGTGTCGTGGCGAGGGCGACGCGCTTCATGTGCAGCGGATCGTGATCATCGTCGAGAGGCTCGATGCGGCGTCGGCGAGGTCCTGCGGCAGGTCGTGCTGGTCGGCGGGAATCGCCGCGAGCGCAGCCATGGTGGCGTCATCGAGTTCGTGCGGCGGCTTGACGCTCGCCTTGCAGCCGGCGGGCGCGCCGGTCAGCGTGATCTCGTGGTCCTTGATGAAGCTGAAGGCGACGAAATATTCCGGGTCGAACACTTCGAGCGTCGCCTGGGGGCCGGGCGCCACGGGGGTGCGGAGCGGAAGGGTGTAGAAGAGCGTCAGCCGGCCGCCGTGGAAATCGAGCCAATATTCGCTCGGGAACCCCACCGGCACATGCTTGTTGCCGACCTTCAGATTGGTGAAGTAGCGGTATTCCTTGAGCGAATCGACATTCACCTTGGCGAGCGGCTGCAACTCGTCGTCGGAGAGCTTGCCGTCGCCATTGGCGTCCAACCCCTGCACGGCGAAGGCCGTGAAGGCTGCGTCGAACTGCCAGCTGTGGCGGATGGCGGTCATCTTGCCGCTGGCGTCGAAGACGATCTCCTCGCGGGCATCGACGAAGACATGCGGATGCGCCTCGGCCGCGAGGGTCCCGGCTGACAGCAGTGCAGAGGCGAGGAGAAGTCTTGTCTTGGACATGGAGTGATCCGGCACCGGGTTCCGCGCGACTTCGCCCGATAACTGCGGCTAGATCGTGTCGGCCGCTCAGCAGCCGCCCGACGGCGGTTCCTTGCCGTCGAACCAGCGCACCAGATAGTCGATGAAGGCGCGGACCTTGCCGGAGAGATGGCGGCGATGCGGATAGACCGCATGGATCGCGATGGCCGAGGTCTCGTAGCCTTCGAGCACCGGCACCAGCCGTCCCGCCTCGATGTCGTCGCGCACGACGAGATAGGGACCGAGCAGGAATCCGAGGCCGGCCAACGCCGCCTGGCGGCCGACATTCGGGCTGTTGACCTCGACGCGGCCCTTGACCGGGATCGTCACGCGCTCGCCGTCGACCGTGAACGGCCAGTGACCGCGATTGACGTTCCAGTCGACGATGCAGGGCATCTCCAGGAGATCGATCGGCATCTCCGGCTTGCCGTAGGTGGCGATGACGTCCGGGCTGGCGCAGCAGATGATGCGGAAGGACGAAAGGCGCCGCGCGATGAGGCTCGAATCGCTCAGCGAGGTGATGCGGATGGCGACGTCGAAGCCTTCGTCGACGACATCGACGAAGCGATCCTCGAGATGCAGCTCGAGCGAGATGTCGGGCTCCTGCACGACGAATTCCATGATGGCGCGGCCGAGCTCGCCATCGCCGAAGGTGCGCGGCGCGCTGACCTTGAGGCGGCCACGCGCGGCGGCATGGGCATCACCGACCGAGCTCTGCAGGTCGTCGATACGCTGCAGGATTTCGGTCGCGTCGCGGGCATAGGTCTGGCCGACCTCGGTCAGCGACAGCGTCCGCGTGGTGCGGTTGAGCAGGCGTGCACCGAGCTCATCCTCGAGCTCGCGGACATATTTGGAGATCAACGCCTTCGAGCGGCCCATCTTGCGGGCAGCGGCCGAGAAGCCGCCGGCCTCGACCACTTCCACGAAGGTGCGCATGCGCGTCAGCGTGTCCATCGCGTCTATCCGGCCATGATGCGGCGTGCGAGATCGATCAGCGCACGGTCGCGACCGGGCGGGGCGACGAGCGAGACGCCGAACGGGCAGCCGAGATGCTCGGCGAGCGGCAGGCTGATCTGCGGCAGGCCGGCGAGTCCGGCCGAGCACATCATCGACAGAGCCCGGTTGCGATAGGAATCGAGTTCCTCGCCGCCGAGGCCGCGAAGCGGCGCAATGCCCGGCGTCGTCGGAATGGCAAGCACCGTATCCTCGCCGAGAAGGCCGACGAGCCGTTCACGCACCTGCGCGCGCCGTTGAGCCGCGCTCGCATAGTCCTCGGCCGCGACATGGCTTGCCCATTCGAAGCGTTCGCGCACGCCGGGGCCGAAGTTGGGATTGTTCTGCTGGATCCAGGCGCCATGCGCCTGCCAGGCCTCATAAGCCTGCATGGTGCGGAAGATCATCCGCCAGGTGGCGAGCCCTTCGGGCGCGACGATCACGGCGCCGGCGGGATCGAGATGGGCGGCGATGCGCGGGCTTGCCGAGCGGACGGCGGCCTCTTCGAGATCGCCGAGCAGCAGCGCGTGGATATCGTCGCCGACGATGAAGCGGCTGAGCGGCGGGCCGTCGCTGTCCTCGCCGAGCAGAACCGCGCCGACGCGGGCGAAGGTTTCGGCGTCGCGGGCGAACCAGCCGACGGTGTCGAAGGAGTGCGCGAGCGGGAACACGCCGGAGATGTCGATGCGGCCGAAGGTGGGGCGGAGGCCGATCAGACCGTTATACGAAGCCGGCGCACGGACGGAGCCGCCGGTATCGGAGCCGAGCGCGATATCGACGAGGCCAGCGGAAACGGCGGCGGCCGAGCCCGAGGAGGAGCCGCCTGGAATGCGCCCGGGGGCGCGGACATTGATCGGCGTGCCGTAATGGGCGTTCTCGCCATTCATCGAATAGGCGAATTCGTCAGTATGCGTCTTGCCGAGAAAGCGTGCGCCGGCGTCGAGCAGCGCCTGCACCGCAGGGGCGCTCACCGTCTTGACCGTGCTCTGCTCGCGAACCAGCGGGTGACCCGCGCCGGTCGGATAGCCTGCGACGTCGTAGAGATCCTTGACCGCGAGGGTCAGGCCCGCGAGCGGGCCGGCGTCTGCCGAGGGAACCGGGACCGGGCCGTAATCGACGAAGGCATCGACCGGATCGAGGGCAATCAGCATCGGGTTACGCTCGCAGGACAGGGGAAAGGCCCGGGATCGGTGGGCGCGCCTCGCTTCATAGTCTTATTTTCTGCACCGCGCCAATTCCCGACATCAGGCCGCCACGGCGGCGCCGTCAGAGCGCGGGTCGGAGGCGCCGAACAGCCGTCCATCCTTCCGCCGGATGATCGCGCCGGCATGGCCCATCACGTCGGAATAGGCCTCGTCGATCACCTCGACATCGTGGCCCGCGCGTTCCAGCGCGCGGACGAGGTCGGGATCGAAGCGGTTCTCAAGCCGGAGATTGGTCGCATCCGAGCCCCAGGTTCGGCCGAGCAGCCAGCGCGGGGCGTCGATCGCGGCGGCGAGGTCCATGCCGAAGCGGGCATAGCGGCTGAAGACGGCGGCCTGTGTCTGCGGCTGGCCTTCGCCGCCCATCGTGCCGTAGCTCAAGAGGCGGCCATCGTCGAACGAGGCCATGGCCGGGTTCAGCGTGTGGAACGGCTTGCGCCCGGGCTCGAGCGGATTGAGCGCGCGGTGATCGAGCGAGAAGCTCGACCCGCGATTCTGCCAGGTGATGCCGGTTGCGGGCAGCACGCAGCCCGAGCCGAACTCGAAGAAGATCGACTGGATATAGGAAACGGCGAGTCCGTTGCCGTCGATGGCCCCGAGCCACACGGTGTCCCCCTTCTGCGCCTGCTGCGGCCAGGGGGCTGCGCGGCTCAGGTCGATCGCCGAAGCTTCACGCTCCAGCGCCGACGCCGTCAGATAAGGCGAAACATCGCCGGCCCGATCGGGGTCGGTGACGACGCGGTCGCGGATCAGGAAGGCGCGCTTGGTCGCCTCGACCAGCCCATGCACATGCTCGAAGCTGTCGCCGCGCTTGGCGGCGAGATGTTCGAAGATCCCGAGAATGATCAGCGAGGCGAGACCCTGCGTCGGCGGCGGCGCGTTATAGAGGGTCGCCTCGGCGAGGCGGACGGAGAGGGGAGCGCGCATCCGCGCCTCGTGGCGTGCGAGATCGGCGCGCGTCACCGGGCTGTCGATGCGCTCCAGATCGTCGGCGATCACCTGCGCGACGTCGCCGCGATAGAAATCGGCGAAGCCGGCATGGGCGAGCTGGTCGAGCGTATCGGAAAGCCGCGGCTGCTTGATGATGGCGCCGAGCGGCGGCGCCTTGCCCTCGGCGTCGAGGAACACGTCGGCAAAGCCGGGCGCTGCCGAGAGCGCGTCGATATGGCGGGCGGTGAGGGCGGCCTGCGAGCGGGTCACCGTGATGCCGGCCTTCGCCCGGGCGATGGCGTCGGCGAGCAGCGTCTTGCGATCGATCGCCCCGCCGAGGCTCCTGGAAAGGGCGAAGGCGAGGTCCCAGCCCGAGACGGCGCCGGCGACGGTCAGCGCGGCATCCGGGCCGCGGACCGGGATGCGGTCATAGCCCTTGGCGTGATAGGCGGCGATCGTCGCCTTCGCCCCGGCGCCGCCACAGGCCTCGATGTAACGCGGCGCCTTGCCCGGCTCGCGAATGAGCCAGAAGCCGTCGCCACCGATGGCGTTCATGTGCGGATAAACGACGGCGATAGTCGCGGCGGTGGCGATCATCGCCTCGATGGCGTTGCCGCCGGCTCTGAGGATCTCGGCCCCCGCCTCGGCAGCGGCCGCATGCGGCGCCACGACCATGCCCTTTTCACCGACCACGGTTTCGCTCACGAGGCTCTCCTTCTGCTGCCCGGCTCTCGAGCGGAAGCATCCCTGCTCTTAAGCGAAAGCAGGGCGAGCCAAAAGGGCGAATCAATGCCCTGCCTGCCGATCGGGCAGTCGGCGCCGCCGAATTGGGCGGGGCCGGAATCGGCTCGAAAACGACGGAAAAGCGACGTGGTTCTGTCACAATCGCGGCGGTTTTTCCCTTGCGGCGCCCCCGTTTGGCACCCAGCGCACTTTTCTCGGCGGGAAGGGAAAAATCGCTTGAATCAACCGGGCGATCGTCCTACCTACGCCTTGCCCAATTATCGCACGTGCCTGTGGTTGCGTGCCGACCGGTGGGGCTTCGGACAAGAGGCCGAGGCGACGCCCATGTGGATCCCGAAAGGGCCACGAAGGAGTCCAGGAGCAATCCTGGAGAGGTCGGCAGCCGGAAAGCGAAACCGGTGAACTCCGTCTCCGCGGAGGACGCGACTTGAAGCAACGACGTAGCGGGCTTTTTTGGTCTCTAACGGCTCTCCATCGGCCGTGGTCACTGAAGAGGCACTACATCCTTGCCGGGCGTGCGGATCGGGTTTCCCGTTCCAAGCGACGGCGGCGCTCACGAGACTCCTCGGGGTTTCAGCCCGCGACCGCCACCCGCGAAATCTGCCGGCTTAGCCGGCAAAACGGCGCTCTGCCAGCGTTCCCACCGCGTCCATAGCGGTTGGAGCGACGGCTCTGCTCCGCTTCGCCGTTTCGCAACGCTTAGTGGGCCTTCGCTCGGCCCTGGGAATATGTCCATGACCGCTCGCATCATCGACTTCCTCAACACCCGACGTCCCGAGGGCCCCTGCCTCGTGGTCGACCTCGATGTCGTGCGGGAGAATTTCCTCGCCTTCGCCCATGCGCTGCCCGACACGCGCATCTTCTATGCGGTGAAGGCCAATCCGGCGCCGGAAGTGCTGCGCCTGCTCGCCTCGCTCGGCTCGTGCTTCGATTGCGCCTCCGTGGCCGAAATCGACATGGCGCTGGCCGCCGGCGCGACGCCCGACCGCATTTCCTACGGCAACACGATCAAGAAGGAGCGCGACATCGCTGCCGCCTTCGAGCGTGGCATTTCGCTCTATTCGGTCGATTGCGAGGTCGAGGTCGAGAAGGTTGCGCGCGCTGCTCCCGGCATGCGCGTCTTCTGCCGCATCCTCTGCGATGGTGCCGGCGCGGAATGGCCGCTGTCGCGCAAGTTCGGCTGCGAGCCCGAGATGGCTGTCGGCGTGCTCGAGCATGCGCAGCGGCTCGGCCTCCGTGCTTATGGCATCTCGTTCCATGTCGGCTCGCAGCAGGGCAACACCGAGGCCTGGGATGGCGCGCTCGCCTCGGCGGCCGGCATCTTCGAGACGCTGGCCGAGCGTGGCATCCAGCTCTCGATGGTCAATCTCGGCGGCGGTTTCCCGACCCGCTATCTCAAGGAAGTCCCGGGCGTCGAGAGCTACGGCTCCTCGATCGACCAGGCCTTGAAGCGGCATTTCGGCAACCGCATCCCGGAGACGATCATCGAGCCGGGCCGCGGCATGGTCGGTAATGCCGGCATCATCAAGTCCGAGGTCGTGCTCATCTCGAAGAAGAGCGACCGCGAGGATGATCCGCGCTGGGTCTATCTCGACATCGGCAAGTTCGGCGGCCTCGCCGAGACGATGGACGAGTCGATCCGCTATCCGATCCGCACCAGCCATGACGGCGACAGCACGGCCCCGTGCATCCTCGCCGGCCCGACCTGCGATTCGGCCGACGTGCTCTACGAGAAGACCCCGTATCACCTGCCGGTCACGCTCTCGATCGGCGACGAGGTCCTCATCGAGGGAACAGGCGCCTACACGACGACCTATTCGGCCGTCGCGTTCAACGGCTTCGAGCCGCTCGCCTCCTACGTGATCTGAAGGCATTCATCATGGCTGTGATTGGCGCAGAGGCGCCGGCTGATGCCGGCGCCCGTGAACTCCTGCTCGACCGCGCGATGGGTCCGGATCGCTTCCTCAAGAGCTCCGAACGCCTCCGCGAAGGTCGCTTGCCGGCCTCCGGCCTGGCGCTCGTTGCCCGCGATGGCGATGAGCTGGTCGCCTCGGTGCGGCTGTGGAACGTCGCGGCCGGCCGCCGTGATGCGCTGTTGCTCGGCCCGCTCGCCGTGGCGCCGGATCGCCAAGGCGAGGGCCTCGGCTCGAAGCTGATGCGCGCGGCGCTGAACCGCGCCGCCATGCTCGGCCACAAGGCGGTGATCCTCGTCGGCGATGCGGACTACTACGCCCGCTTCGGCTTCTCGACCGCGCCGACCCGTCGGCTGATGATGCCGGGGCCTGTCGATCGCCGCCGCTTCCAGGCGCTCGAATTCGTCGAGGGCGCGCTCCAGGGCGCCGCCGGCCTCATCAAGCCGACCGGGGTCTTCGCCGCGCCGTCGATCATGACGCCGGAATTCGCCGAGCTCGAGCCGCTCCGCCTCGCGGCCTGAACAGGCGCGCGTGATTCGTCAGGGCCCGGCCCCTCCCGCGTGGGGGGGCGGGCCCTTTTTTCTTATCTGTTCAGTTCGTCACAGAAGAACGGTAGGTTACCGCCCTTCGCGTGAATGGAATGAAGGAGTGCTGCAAAATGGCGAGTTGGCCGGTCTATGGTCGCATCGATGGTCCCGTGGTCATCATCGGCTTCGGTTCGATCGGGCGCGGCATCCTGCCTTTGCTGCGCCGCCATTTTGCGCTCGATCGGTCGCAGATCGTCGTCGTCGAGCCGGGCGATGAGAATGCGGGACTTTTGGCGACCTTCGGTGCCCGCCATGTTCGCGTCGCGCTGACGCGCGAGAACTATCGCGATGTGCTGACGCCGCTCCTCACCGGCTCCGAGGGCCAGGCCTTCTGCGTCAACCTCTCGGTCGATACGTCCTCCCTCGACATCATGAAGCTGACGCGCGAACTCGGCAGCCTCTATATCGACACGGTGATCGAGCCGTGGCCGGGCTTCTATTACGACCACAAGGCCGATCCGGCCTCGCGGTCGAACTATGCCCTGCGCGAGGAACTGCTGGCCGAGAAGCGCGCCCATCCGGGCGGACCGACGGCGGTTTCCTGCTGCGGCGCCAATCCGGGCATGGTGTCGTGGTTCGTCAAGCACGCGCTGGTCGATGTCGCGCGCGATCTCGGCATCGAGTTCGAGGAGCCGAAGACGCGGCGCGAATGGGCCGCGCTGATGCGCGCCACCGGCGTCAAGGGCATCCATATCGCCGAGCGCGACACGCAGCGCTCGCGCAATCCGAAGCCGCTCGACACCTTCGTCAACACCTGGTCGGTCGACGGCTTCGTCTCAGAGGGTCTGCAGCCGGCCGAGCTCGGCTGGGGCACGCATGAGAAGTGGATCCCGGACCACGCCCGCGCGCATGACACCGGCTCGGGCGCGGCGATCTTCCTGCTCGGGCCCGGCGCCGATACGCGCGTCCGCTCCTGGTGCCCGACGCCCGGCCCGCAGCTCGGCTTCCTCGTGACCCACAACGAGGCGATCTCGATCGCCGACCATTTCACCGTGCGCGAGGAAGGCGAAGTCGTCTACCGGCCGACGTGCCACTATGCCTATCACCCGTCCAACGACGCGGTGCTGTCGCTGCACGAACTGTTCGGCCGCTCGGGCCAGCGCCAGGCGAAGCAGCACATCCTCTCCGAGGAAGAGATCATCGCCGGCCGCGACGAGCTCGGCGTCCTGCTCTATGGCCATGCCAACAACGCCTATTGGTACGGCTCGCGCCTCACGATCGACGAAGCGCGCCAGAATGCGCCCTACCAGAACGCCACCGGCATGCAGGTGACCTCGGCTGTCATCGCCGGCATGGTCTGGGCACTCGAGCATCCGGCCGCCGGCATCGTCGAGGCCGACGAGATGGACTATCACTTCTGCCTGCGCATCCAGCGGCCGTATCTCGGCACGGTCGAGGGCATCTACACCGACTGGACGCCGCTGACCGATCGCCCCGGCTTCTTCCCCGAGGATATCGATACCAGCGACCCCTGGCAGTTCCGCAACGTGCTGGTGCACGGGCTGGGGTGAGTTTCGATCAAGACCCCTCTCCAGCTCTCCCCCGCTTTGCGGGAGCGAGGGCGGGTCGCGGCCTTCATCATCGATGGCGTGGCACCCTGAGGCGCCTGTTGCCTCCTCTCCCGCGTAGCGGGGATGCGCAGGAGGGGGCTCTTCTCTGCGCTTTGCGACCCGCTAGACCATCTCCCCGCGCGCCCGCATCCGCCGACGCCGCCTGAACGGCACCGTGGCGAGGCGGCCGAGGCCGGCGAGGAGATAGACCGCGAGGAAACCGGCGCCCGCCGTCACGGCGCCGGCCGGTGTCGTCGGCACCGCGGGTTCGAACACCGTCCAGGTGGCATCGACGAGCTCGGGATCCGGCGCGGCGAACACCGCCTCGATCCGGCCGAGGGCGCCGCTCGACTCGAAGGCGACCTGCTGGGCCTTCAGCCGCTCAAAGCGCTCCACTGAAGCGGCCATGCTCGCCCCGCGCAGCCGCACGAGCTGCGCGTCGTCCGAGACCATGCTCATGATCGCGCGCTCGCGGTCCATGCCGGCGGTAGCGGCATCGTGGTCGAAATCGGCGACGGCGCGGCGGAGCTCGTCGACCGCGCCGCCGAGCCGCTGGCGGTATTGCTGGGCAAATTCAGGGGCCTGCGAGAACGCGACGGCCGAGAATGCGGCTGTCGCGAGAAGGAGGGTCCGTTGAAGCATCGTCTCACTCCGGTTCGATGGGTCAACGCGGGGCGCAGCCCGGCGTTCAAGTCCGAGACGCCGCCGATCAGTTCCGCAGCACGACACAGGCGCCGCCTGCCTTCTTGAGGCTGGCGCAGAGTTGGCCCGCCTCGCGCAGGGTGGGCGCGGGCAGGCGCACGCGATAGAACGCCCGACGACCGCGCCCGGCGAGGCGCGAGCCGAGAATGAGCGTCGGCTTGCCTTCGAGAAGGGCAGGATAGCGCCCGACCATGCGCTGATAGGAGGCGATCGCCCGCGCCTTGGAGAAATTGCCGGAGAGCTGGACACCGAAGGGCGCATAGGCGCCCTCGATCAGCCGCGGCGCGTAGGTACGGATCGAGGCGACGACGCCTGGACAATCATCGGCCTTGCGCTCCTTGTCGTCGCCGGGCGGCAGGATTCCGCGGTCGCGCCAGTCGGCGACCCCGCGACCGGTGACGAAGAGTACATAGTCCTCGGTCTCCATCGGCAGATAGCCGCCATTGGCGATCCAGCCGGCGATGCGGGTCGGGCCGGCATTATAGGCCGCCGCCGCGAGGCCGAGATTGCCGAAACGGTCGCGCAGGTCGGCGAGATAGCCGGCCGAGGCGGGGATCGCCTTTTCAGGATCGAAGGGATCGTCCAGGCCGCGCTCTGTCGCGGTGCCTGGCATGAATTGCGCGATCCCCTGAGCACCCGCTCCGGAGGTCACGCTCGGCCGGAAGCTGCTCTCGCGCCAGATCAGCCTCGTGAAGAAATCGACTGGCAGCGCCCTCGCATCCGCCGCCTCTTCGATCAGCCGGCAGATCGTTTCCTCGGTGGTCTCCTCGGCCGCGAGCGCGCGGCAAGGCAGGGCCGCAACCGCCGCGGCGAGAACGCCCGCCATGGCGGCGATGCGGAGCCATCGCGCCGGCACGATCCGCGCGGCGCGCAATGCGGCAGTGGTCATGGCGAGCGGCCCCCGGGCTGTCCCGGGCATGCTTGCGTGAAGGGCCGGCCGCGATCAAGCGGCAAACGGCGGAGACCGGCGCTGGCGCAGCTCAGCCGGCGAGATCGACGAGTCCGGCCGTCCCGTCTTCGGTGCCGAAGGCAAGCCGGATGCCGGTAGCGTCCCAGGCGAGCGTCGAGATCGGGCCACCCTCGGCCTTTCTCAGCCGGGCCTCGTCGCCATCGGCGAAGCGCGCCGCGATGATCGAGCCGTCCTTGTAGCCGATCGCCACGACATCCTCGCTCGGATGGCAGGCGACCTGCGTCACCACGCTCTGCGGGCTCAGCCCGAGCTGAAGCGGCTGCTTGCCCATCGGCCCGTCCTTGAAATGGAACGGCCAGAGCACCGCCATCTCGGCGCCGGAGGTGGCGAGGAAGCGACCCTTCAGAGACCAGGACATCGAGCGCACCTTGCCGGGATAGCCGGACATGCGCATGTTGCCGCCGCCATCGGCCGTGCGCCAGCCATGCAGCGCATTCTCCTGCATCGCCGTCACGACATGGCGGCCGTCCGGCGACCAGGTGACGCCGATATGCGAACCCTTCCATTCGAATTCGGTCGGCTTGGCGTCGGTGCCGACCCACCACAGCGACACGCCATTATAGCGCGCCACGGCGAGGCGGACGCCCTTCGGCGCGAAGGCAAGGCCGGCGACGGTGCGCGGATGGGCGAGCAGCTTTTCCTTGCCGTCCGGGAACAGCACGACCGCCTCGCGTCCGGCCGCGAAGGCGACGATGCCGCCCGGACCCGCCGCGAGCTGGTCGATCCACTTCTTCGGCCGCTCGGCGATGGCCGTGATGCTGCCGGAGGCGTCGATCGCGCGGACGCGGCCGTCGTCGCCGCTGGTGAGCAGGCGGTCGCCGGCCTCGGTACGCGCGGCGGCGAGGAGGCCGCCGTCATGCACGCCGAGTGTCTCGGCGGCCGGGCCATCGACGAGCGCGACCTTGCCGTCGCCGAGCGCGAAGACCGGGCGGTTACCGAGAAACGTGGCGGCGACGACATAGGCGCCGAGAGGGAAGGACTGGATGCTGGGCATGGTGCCTTTGAAACTAACCGAGATAGGGGCCGCCGGGCGGTCCCCAGTTCCATAGGGGCATCGGCGCGCCCTCGGGGGGCGGCACGGCGCCGTCGGCGGAGTTGATGACGGCGAGGCGGGTTCCCCATTCGAGGTAGCCGACGAGGGCCGCCCGGAACTCGGGATCGGCCGGAAGCCCGGCTTCGTCGAGCGTATCGAGCATCAGGTCGATCCAGCCGCGCCGCTGCGTTTCGGTCAGATGACGACCCATATGGCGGACGATCATCGCACGGTGCGAGCCACCGGCGCCGCTATAGTCGCGGGGGCCGCCGAACACTTCGCCGACGAAGGCCGCGACATGATCGGCATGATGCGGATCCATGCCGGCAAAGACCGGCGCGAGGATCGGGTCGGCCGGTACCTTGGCATAGAAGAGCGCGGTGAGCCGGCGGAATGCGTCGCCCCCGCCGGCCCATTCGGCCAGTGTCGGCGTCGTCTCGGCTGTGCTCATCGCGTCTCCTCCAGCGTCCGGGGCGTCAGGCTGCCACGAGGCAGGCTTCGAAAGCCTTCCGGATCGCGTCCTCGTTCAGCTTGCGGCCGATGAAGACCAGGCGGCTCTCGCGCTTCTCGTCATCGCGCCAGGGGCGCTGGTGCGTCCCCTCGATGATCATGTGCACGCCCTGGATGACATAGCGATCGGGATCGCGATCCATCGCGAGAATGCCCTTGAGACGCAGGATGTTCGGTCCCTCGACCTGCGTCACCTCCTGGATCCACGGGAAGAACTTCTGCGGATCGAGCACGCCGCCGCGCAGCGAGATGCTGAAGACCGCATTGTCGTGGCGCGGATGATCGTGGTGATGGTCGTGATCATGATCATGGTGGTGATGATGATCGTGGTCGTGGTGGTCATGATCATGGTGGTCATGATCATGGTCGTGATGGTCGTGCTCGTCTGCCTCGAGGAATTCAGGATCGAGCGACAGGATGCGCTCGAGGTCGAAGGCGCCGCGGTCGAGCACCTTGTCGAGGTCGATGGCCGAGCGCTCGGTGCGGTGGATCGTGGCGTGTGGATTGATCGCGCGGATGCGGCGCTCGACGTTGGCGAGCTCGGCCGGGCTGACGAGATCGATCTTGTTGAGGAGTACCACGTCGGCGAAGGCGATCTGCTCCTCGGCTTCCGGAGCGTCGTCGAGGCGCTTCAGCAGGTTGAGCGCGTCGGCCACGGTGACGACGGCATCGAGCCGCGACTTGGCGCGCACGTCCTCGTCCATGAAGAAGGTCTGCGCGACCGGGGCCGGATTGGCGAGGCCGGTGGTTTCGACGAGAATGCCGTCGAATTGGCCGGGACGCTTCATCAGCCCTTCGACGACGCGAATGAGATCGCCGCGCACGGTGCAGCAGATGCAGCCGTTGTTCATCTCGTAGATCTCTTCGTCGCTCTCGACGATGAGGTCGTTGTCGATGCCGATCTCGCCGAATTCATTGACGACGACGGCGTATCGCTTGCCGTGGTTCTCGGAAAGAATGCGGTTCAGGAGCGTCGTCTTGCCGGCGCCGAGATAGCCGGTGAGCACCGTGACCGGCACCTGGGTGACCGGGGGCTTTGTGACCGTAGCCGGGGATTCCGTCATGCGAGTTCTCCGATGCGGCGCGGCGCCGCGCGCGGGGTGGGTCAGAGGCCGCTGATATAAGGGATGTTGCGGCCGATTGCATCAGGGGCGGGATTGGCAGGCGACGCGGTCGGCGTCATAATTTAGAACCGTTATAGACTGATACTCACGTGGTGCCGCTGGCCGTCGCCAGGGCAGAAATCGGGGAATGAACGATGTCTCGTGCGACCGCGGGCGGCTATTCGAGCCTCCAGATTCTGCTGCACTGGGCGATTGCAGCGCTCGTCTTCTTCCAGCTCATTTTCGGCGAGAGCATGTCGACCGCGACGCGCGCGGCGCGGCGCGGCACCGAAGTCGATCCGACCGATGCAACGCTCGCCTCGGCGCATTACTGGATCGGCATCGCGATCCTGGCGCTCGTCGCCGTCCGCCTCATCGTCCGCCTCACGAGCGGCGCGCCGGAGCCGCAGACATCGGGCAACGCGCTCCTCGACAAGCTGGCGCATTATTCGCATTGGCTGTTCTACGCGCTTCTGGTGGCGATGCCGGTCACGGGCCTGCTCGCCGTCTATGTCTCGCCGGAGCTCGGCGAGATCCACGAACTCGGCAAGCCGGTCTTCATCATCCTGATCGGTATTCACGTGCTCGGCGCGCTCTATCACCAGTTCTGGATCAAGGACGGCACGCTCCGCCGCATCTTCGTTCCCGCCCGCTGAGGCCTCAGCTTTCGCCGCGCTCGACGGCGAAGCAGGCGACCTTGGTCTCGCCGGCAAAGGCGAGTTCGGGCCTCTCGACCCGGCAGCGGTCGAAGGCGAGCGGGCAGCGCGTGTGAAAGGCGCAGCCCCTCGGCGGATTGAAGGGCGACGGCAACTCGCCTTTCACGGCGCTCTTGATGCGGCCCCGCGAGGGATCGGCGACCGGCGTCGCGGCGAGCAAGGCGCGGCTGTAAGGATGGCGCGGACCGGCGAACAACACGTCGCGCGGCGCCTGTTCGACGATGCGGCCGAGATACATTACCACGATCTCGTCGGCCATGTGCCGCACCACGGAGAGGCCGTGGCTGATGAAGAGATAGGAGAGCCCGAGCGCCTCCTGAAGCTGGACCAAGAGGTTCAGCACCTGCGCCTGCACCGAGACGTCGAGCGCCGAGACCGGCTCGTCGAGCACGAGGATGTCGGGCCGCAGCATCAGTGCCCGCGCAATCGCGATGCGCTGGCGCTGGCCGCCCGAGAACATATGCGGGTAGCGATCGGCATGTTCCGGCCTGAGCCCGACCAATCGCAGGATCTCGGCCACGGCGGTCTGGCGGTCGGCAGCGGTCATCTCCTTGCGGTTGATGACAAGCGGCTCCGCGAGCGCGGCGCCGATCCTCTGGCGCGGATTGAGCGAGCCATAGGGGTTCTGGAACACGATCTGGACGCGTGAGCGCAGCCGCGCCAGAGCGGCCCGGTCGGCGCCGACGATGTCGACGCCGGCAATGGTCAACGCACCCGATGTCGGCGGTTCGATCATCGTGACGAGGCGGGCGAGCGTCGACTTGCCGCAGCCGGATTCCCCGACCACGGCCAGTGTCCGCCCCGTTTCGAGCGTGAAGCTCGCATCGGCGAGTGCCGCGATCGTCGCCGGCTTGCGGAAGGCGCCGCGGCCGACCTCGTAATGGCGGGCGAGATGCTCGGCGGTGAGCACGGTGCGGTCGGATGGCGCTGACAGTTCGGTCATGCCGCCACCTCGCGTCCTTCGGGCCGCGGGTGGCCGAGCGGGCGTCCCTGCACCAGCGGATAATGACAGAGCGCGAGACCGGCGATGGCGCCCTGGCGCGGCGGCTTCTTCTCGCGGCAGCGATCGGTCGCGAAGCGGCAGCGCGGCTCGAACAGGCAGGCCGGTGGCCTGTCGAACTGGCCGGGCACCGTACCGGGGATCGAGGGCAGGAAGCGGCCCTTGGCGCGCTCCGGCAACGCGGCGAGCAGCGCCGCCGTATAGGGATGGTGCGGATCGGCGAAGAGGCCGCCGACCGGCTGCTCCTCGATCTTCTGCCCGGCATAATGCACCGAGACCCGCTCTGCCGTTTCGGCGACGACGCCCATGTCATGGGTGATCAGCACGATGCCGGTGCCGGTGTCGCGCTGCAGGGCGACGAGGAGGTCGAGGATCTGAGCCTGGATGGTGACGTCGAGCGCCGTGGTCGGCTCATCAGCGATGATCAGCTTGGGCCGGCAGGCGAGCGCCATCGCGATCATCACGCGCTGGCTGATGCCGCCGGAGAGCTGATGCGGAAAGGCGGTCAGGCGCCGTTCGGGATCCGGAATGCCGACCGAGGCGAGCAATTCGAGTGTCCGCACCCGCCGTGCCGCCTTGTCGAGGCCCATATGGACCTTGAGGCTCTCGCCGATCTGGTAGCCGACGGTGAAGCAGGGATTGAGGCTCGACATCGGCTCCTGGAAGATCATCGCGATGTCCTTGCCGGCGAGCCGCCGCCGCTCGCGCGGCGACAGGCCGAGCAGGTCGCGGCCATCGAAGGCGAGGCGTTTCGCCGTCACGGTCGCGGTCCAGGGCAAGAGGCCCATGACCGCCAGCATAGCCACCGACTTGCCGGAGCCGCTCTCGCCGACGATCGCCAGGAATTCGCCGGCATCGACGCTGAGCGAGACCTCGTCGACCGCGCGGAAGAGACCCGAAGCGGTGGTGAAATCGACCGAGAGATCCGTGATTTCGAGCAGGGCCATGCTCAGCTCCTCCGCATCTTCGGGTCGAGCGCATCGCGCAGGCCGTCGCCGACCAGATTGATCGAGAGGACGGTGACGAGGATCGCGAGTCCCGGCTCGGTGACGATCCAGGACGCCGATTGCAGGAATTCGCGCGCCGAGGCGAGCATTGCGCCCCATTCCGGCGACGGCGGCTGCGCGCCGAGGCCGAGGAACCCGAGCGCTGCCGCCTCGAGAATGGCGTTGGAGATGGTCAGCGCCGCCTGGACGATGATCGGCGCCATGCAGTTCGGCAGGACCGTCAGGAACATGATCCGCAGCGTTCCGGCGCCGGCGACACGGGCTGCGACGACATAGTCGCGCGATTTCTCCGTCAGCGCCGATGCCCTGACGAGGCGGACGTAATTCGGCAGGTAGACGACGGTGATCGCGACGATCGTGTTGGTGAGGCTCGGGCCGATGATCGCGACGATGACGATGGCGAGCAGGAGGCTCGGCACCGAGAGGATCACGTCCATCGCCCGCATGATGACGATCGACGGCCAGCCGGGCGCGAAGGCGGCGATGAGCCCGAGCGCGATACCGGTGATCATCGAGGCGACGACGACCGAAAGGCCGATGAACAGCGACAGCCGCGCGCCGAACATCAGCCGCGAGAGCATGTCGCGGCCGACCTCGTCGGTGCCGAGCGGGAAGGCAGACGTTCCGCCTTCGGCCCACATCGGCGGCACGCGGACGAAGTCGCGGAACTGCTCGCTCGGGCCGTAGGGCGCGATGAAATCGGCGAAGATGGCGACGAAGACGAGAAGCGCGAGCAGGATCAGCCCGACGAGCGCGGCGCGGTTCTCGGAGAAATCGCGGAAGAAGGCCGCGTACGGGCTCGGCGGCTTCCGGTCGATCGGCCTCACGGCGGGGGATCCGGCGGCCGTCACGGGCGCGGGCGTCTTGTCAGCGGGCATGGCGGATCCTCGGGTTCAGGACGCCATAGAGCACGTCGACCAGAATATTGATCAGGATGACCATGCCCGAGATGAGCAGGATGCCGCCCTGGAGCACCGGATAATCGCGGCGCTGGATCGATTCGATCAGCCAGGTGCCGATGCCGGGCCAGGAGAAGATGTATTCGGTCAGCACGGCGCCGGCCATCAGCGTGCCGACCTGCAGGCCGATGACGGTCACGACCGGGATCAGCGCGTTGCGCAGCGCATGGATGCCGACGACGCGGAACGGCGACAGACCCTTGGCGCGGGCGGTGCGGACATAGTCCTCGCCGAGCACTTCGAGCATCGTCGAGCGGGTCATGCGCGCGATCGTGGCGAGCGGGATCGTACCGAGCACGATGGTCGGCAGGATCAGATGCGACACCGCCGAGAGGAAGGCGCCGTCCTGGCCGGACAAGAGGCTGTCGATCAGCATGAAGCCGGTCACCGGATCGAAATAATAGAGCAGGTCGATCCGGCCCGAGACCGGCGTCCAGTCGAGCTGGACCGAGAAGAACAGGATGAGCAGCAGGCCCCACCAGAAGATCGGCATCGAGAAGCCGGTGAGCGCGACGCCCATCACGGAATAGTCGATGAACGTCCCGCGGCGGGTCGCGGCGATGACGCCGGCCGGGATGCCGAGGATCACGGCGAAGATCATCGCGGAAAGCGCCAGCTCGACGGTCGCCGGGAACAGCGTCAGGAATTCCTGGAGCACCGGCGCGTGCGTCGAGATCGAGGTGCCGAGATCGCCATGGGCGATCTGCCAGAGATAGTCGAGGAACTGCTTCCACACCGGCTGGTCGAGACCGAGCTGGTGGCGGAATTCGGCCAGCCGCTCCGGCGAGATGCCGCGCTCGCCGGTGCGGACCTCGATCGGGTCGCCGGGAACGAGGCGGATCGCGACGAAGGTCAGGAAGGCGATGGCGATGAAGGTCGGGATGACCAACAGCGTTCGCCGGATGATGAATCCGAACATGGGCGGGTCCGGCGGCAGCGGCGGGGTACGATCGTCCCCGCCGCCGCGCGCATGCCTATTTCAGGTCGACAGCGGCGAATTCGTGCCGGCCGAGCGGGCTGACCTTGTAGCCGACGACTTCCTTGCGCACCGGCTCGAACACGACGGAATGCGCGATGTTGAAGACCGGCGCCTCGTCATGGGCGATGACCTGCATCTCCTGGTAGAGCTTCGTGCGCTCGGCCTTGTCGGTGATGCTCTTGGCCTTCTTCAGCTTGTCGTCGAAGTCCTTGTTGCACCACTTGGAGATGTTCTGGCCACCCTCGCGCGCGGCGTCGCAGCCGAGCAGGAAGAAGAAGTTGTCGGGATCGCCATTGTCGCCGGTCCAGCCGAGCTGGCCCATCTGGTGCTCGCCCTGCTGCATCCGCTTGCGATATTCGCCCCACTCATAGGAGACGAGCTTGGTCTTGATGCCGACCTTGTCGAGATCGGACTGCACCATTTCCGCGACGCGCTTGGCGTTCGGGTTATAGGGGCGCTGCACCGGCATCCACCAGAGATCGCTCTCGAAGCCGTTCTCGAGCCCGGCTTCCTTCAGGAGTTCCTTCGCCTTCGCGACATCATGCGGATAGTCGACGATGGCGTCGTTGTAGCTCCAGATGGTCGGCGGGATGAAGTTCTTGGCCGGCTGTCCCGCGCCGAGATAGACGTCCTTGAGGATCGCTTCCTTGTCGATGGCATAGGAGACGGCGAGCCGGACGCGCTTGTCGTCGAACGGCTTCTTGGTCACGTTGAAGGCGAGATAGCCGATATTGAGGCCGGCCTGCTGCATCAGGTTGACGTCAGGATCCTTGCCGATCGCCTCGAGGTCGGCCGGGTTCGGATAGGGCATGACATGGCATTCGCCCTTCTGCAGCTTCGACCAGCGCTGCGTCGCGTCCTTGGTGATCGCGAAGACGAGGTCGATCTTCGGCGCGCCGCCCCAATATTCGGGGAACGCCTTGTAGCGGATGACCGCGTCCTTCTGGTAGGCGACGAATTCGAACGGTCCGGTGCCGACCGGAACCTGGTCGACCTGCTCGGGCGTGCCTGCCTTCAGCATCGCATCGGCATATTCGGCCGAGAGAATGGTGGCGAAGTCCATCGCGAGGTTGGCGAGGAAGGGCGCCTCGGGACGGGCGAGCGTGAACTTGACGGTATAGTCGTCGACCTTGTCGATCCCCTTGATCAGGTCGGCCATGCCCATGTCGTTGAAGTAGTCATAGGCGCCGCCGGAGACCTTGTGGTAGGGGCTGTCTTCCTTCCACTGCCGGTTGAACGAGAACAGCACGTCATCGGCATTGAAGTCGCGCGTCGGGGTGAAGCCCTTGACGGAGTGGAACTTGACGCCCTTGCGGAGGTGGAACGTCACGGTGAGACCGTCGGGCGAGACATCCCAGGATTCGGCCAGGCCGGGAATCACATTGGTCGTGCCGGGCTCGAATTCGACGAGCTGGTTATAGGCCGGCCGAGCGGCGTCGAAGGAGGTGCCGGTGGTGTTGATCTGCGGGTTGAAGTTTTCGGGGCTGCCTTCGGCGCAGTAGACCAGAGTCTTCGCTTCGGCTCCGGCGGCGAGGCCGCCGACAAGCATGGTCGTAGCCAGAAGGCCCATCAGTCGTTTCATCGTAAAAATCCCCTCACGCGGGCGCCGGGACGGCGCGATCCGGTCTCGCCCCTGCATCGCACCTCTCTTTCGGAGGTTGTCGAACGGGCGATCACCTTTAAATCGAGCCGAGGCGGCGGCCGAATGCAAGCGCAAACTTGCCGGCCGTCACCTCACATCGCAGGGCTGTGGGGAAGACGTCTCTTGTCAGCGCACCGCTTGCCAGAGGCGCGAACGGTCGAAACGGGCCATTTCCTCAAGCAGTTCGACGAAGGCTTTCGCCTGGTGATCGACGATCAGCCGGCCGCGCTCGGCCGTGGCGCGTGCGGCATTACCGACCGCGCCGGCTGGGTTCAGATCCTGTGCCTGCCAGCCGATCCGTGCCGGCGCCATGTGGAAGCGGAGGCGCTTGAATTCCTTGAGCAGGTCGAGCTGCTGCGAGCGGAAGTCTTCGGCCTTGTCCATCTTCACGAGATCGGGCCGGAAATGCAGCATGATCGAGGTTTCGACGTCGCCACCATGGATGCCGTAGAGGTCCTCCTCCGCCGGGACGAGACCCGCAGGCTCGCCGGCACCGGCCCATCCGGTGGAGACGGCGAGCATGCCATGCTTGATGCGCAGCTCCCGCACGAGGATGTCTGCGACCGGGACATTGCCGCCATGCGAGGTGACGATGACGAGCTTGCGGACGCCAGCCCGGGCGATCGAATCGCCGATCTCCATCCAGATGCGGATCGCCGTCTCCCAGGAGTAGGTGATCGTGCCGGGCGAGGCGATATGCTCGTTCGACTTGCCGATGGGCTGGATCGGCAGGAACGTCACCGGCAGCCCCTCGGGCAGCAGTTCCACCGTCCGCCGCACCATGCCTTCGCCGATGCAATGGTCGGTATAGACGGGCAGATGCGGCCCATGCTGTTCGATGGCGCAGACCGGCAGAACGGCGATCCAGTCCTTCTCGCCGCCCAGGAAATCGGGCGCCTGCATCTCGTGCCAATAGGGGCGGGGAAGGGTGGTCATGGTCTTGGTCTCCGGATTCGTCCAGCCGTGGATGTCGCTTCCCAAAGGCGCCGTCACAGCGCCTCGAGGAACGCGCGCGACGCCGCATGATGCTCATAACGGAGCCGGGCGAGGTCGACGCCGACAGGTGCGCCATCCTCGACCCGCCATTCGCCCTTGACCATGACGCGATCGGCCGCATGGGCGCCGCAAAGCACCAGCGCCGCGATCGGATCGCCGGCGCCGGAAAAGCGGAGCTCGTCGAGCGACCAGAAGGCGAGGTCGGCCTGCTTTCCGACCGCGATGGCGCCGATATCGTCGCGGCCGAGGCAGCGCGCCGAGCCTTCGGTGCCCCAGCGCAGCGCATCGCGGTGAGTCACCGTCTCGGCGTCATAGCGGAGCCGCCCGATCATCAGCGCGTGCCGCACCGCCTCCATGAGGTTCGAATTGTCGTTCGAAGCCGAGCCATCGACGCCGAGGCCGATGGGACTGCCGGCGGCCTCCAGTTCCTTGGTCCGGCAGATGCCGGAGGCAAGCACCATGTTGGAGGTCGGGCAATGGCAGATGCCGACGCCATGGCGGCCGAGCTTCGCCACCTCCGCATCGTCGAAATAGATGCCATGCGCCAGCCAGACTCGATCATTGAGCCAGCCGACCTCCTCGAGATAATCGGCGGCGGTCATGCCATGGGTTTCGCGGGCGAAGGCCGCTTCGCGTGCCGTCTCGACGAGATGGGTGTGCAGGCGGCAATCGTGCTTTTCGGCGAGTTCGGCCGTCGCGCGCATCAGGCGCTTGGTGACGTCGAACGGGGCATTAGGCGCCAGCGCGACGCGGGTCATCGCACCGTCGGAGGCGTCGTGATAACGGGCAATGACGCGCTCGCAATCGGCGAGGATCACGTCGTCGTCCTGCACGGCGCCGTCGGGGGCGAGCGCCTGGCTGTCCTCGGCGCCGGTCAGGTCGAGCGCACCGCGCGTTAGCGTCATGCGCATGCCGATCGCCGCCGCTTCCTCGGCCTCGATGTCCATCGCGTGTTCGAGCCCGCGCGGGAAGAGGTAGTGGTGGTCGGAGGCGGTGGTGCAGCCCGACATCATCAGTTCGGTCATCGAGAGCCGCGCCGCGAGGCGGAAGTTCTCGGCGTTCACATGCTTGGTCCACACTGGATAGATCGAGGCGATCCACGGCCAGAGCGACTTGTTGATCGCGAGCGGATGCGCCCGCGTCATGGTCTGGAACATGTGGTGATGGGTGTTGATGAGGCCGGGCGTCACCACGTGGCGCGAGGCATCGAAGACCTTGTGGACCGGATGAACGGGCTCGGCGCCCGTCCCGACCAGTTCGACGATCCTGCCATCCGCGACGACGACGCCGCGCTCGGCGCCATCACCAAGCGCCGCGATCGGATCCTTGATCCAGAGAGCCCCGTCCATGCCGCGCCTTGCCCCCGCTCGCCCGATGATCGACCGCGCCGAGGAGACCGTTTCTCCCCGCCGCGGGCAAGATCATATGTGCGCCAACAAGAGGGGCGATGTGCCAGCCGATCATGAGAGCCTGTGCGGTCTCATTCACCGGCTTGCAGGATGGTCCGACACGCCCTCCCCGAGAGACAAGGAAGGGGGCGGCTGGATTGCCGTCAGACCGCTTCGAGGAACTTCTTCGCGACGCGGCCATGTTCGTAGCGGAGCTCGGCGAGATCGACGCCGATAGGGGCGCCGTCCTCGATGCGCCAGTCGCCCTTCACCATGACGCGGTCGGCCTTGTAGGCGCCGCAAAGGACGAGCGCGGCGAGCGGGTCGCCGGCGCCGGAGAAGCGCAATTCATCGAGCGTGTAGAAGGAGAGGTCGGCCTGCTTGCCGAGCGCGATGGTGCCGATATCGGAGCGGCCGAGGCAGGCGGCTGAGCCCGAGGTTCCCCAGCGGAAGGCGTCGAGATGGGTGACGCTCTCGGCGTTATAGGTCAGGCGGCCGATCATCAGGGCGTGGCGCACCGCCTCGATCAGGTTGGAATTGTCGTTCGAGGCCGAGCCGTCGACGCCGAGGCCGACGGGCGAGCCCGCTGCCTCGAGTTCCTTGGTCCGGCACTGGCCCGAGGCGAGCACCATGTTCGAGGTCGGGCAATGCGAGACGCCGACGCCCGCCTTGCCGAGCCGCGCGACCTCGTCGTCGTTGAAATGGATGCCATGCGCCAGCCAGACGCGATCGTTCATCCAGCCGACTTCCTCGAGATAATCGACCGGGCGATAGCCGAAATGGGCCATGCAATAGTCGATCTCGTCGCGCGTCTCGGCGAGATGGGTGTGCATGTGGCAGTTGCAGCGCTCGGCGAGCGCCGCCGTTTCCACCATCAGCCGCTTGGTGACGTTGAACGGCGCGCAGGGGGCGAGCGCCACCTGCAGCATCGCCCCTTCTGAAGCGTCGTGATAGCGGCCGATCACGCGCTCGCAATCGGCGAGAATGGTGTCGGTGTCCTGCACCGCGCCGGAATTGGCGTTGCCGCCTTCTTCCTCGGTCAGGTTGAGCGAGCCGCGCGTCAGCGTCATGCGCATGCCGAGCTTGCCGGCTTCGTCGGCCTGGATGTCCATCGCCTCGTCGAGGCCCGGCGGATAGAGATACTGATGGTCGGAGGCGGTGGTGCAGCCGGACATCATCAGCTCGGTCAGCGCGAGGCGCGTCGCGAGGCGGAAATTCTCGGGGTTGACGTTCTTGGCCCAGATCGGGAAGAGCGCCTGCAGCCAGGGGAAGAGTTCCTTGTTGATCGCGGCCGGATGGGCGCGCGTCAGCGTCTGGAACATGTGGTGATGCGTGTTGATCAGGCCGGGCGTCACGACATGGCGGCTCGCGTCGAAGACGCGGTGGACCGGATGAGCGGGTTCGGCGCCCTTGCCGACGAGTTCGGCAATCTTGCCGTCCTCGACGACGACGCCCCGCTCGGCCCCATCGCCGAGCACCGCGATCGGATCCTTGACCCACACCCTGTCGCCCATCGCGCCGTCGCTCCTGCTCGTTCGATCCACGGCGCGATACGATCATGCCGGCTGCTGCGACGCAACATCGCCGGGCTGCTTCAGGCGAGCGCAGGCTGCCGTGCTACGGGGGCGAGCGAGAGGCAGGGCGAAAAGAAGAGATGGCCCCGCCAGGCGCCGCCGATCGTGCGCAGGGCGACGAGGAGCCAGACCGCCGAGAGGGCGACGACGAGGATGCCGCCCGTGACGGAGAACAGCCCGAAGCCGGTGACGCGGCCAAGCGCCAGCGTCGCGAGGGCATAGACGGCGACCGGGAAGGTCAGCGCCCACCAGCCGAGATTGAACGGCATGCCCCGGCCGAGATAGTGGGCCGTCTTCAGCAGAGCGAGGATCAGCCACCAGGCGCCATAGCCCCAGAGCAGGATCGCGCCGAGGATGCCGGCACCGAAGGCGACGTCGCCGACAATGGCGAGACCGCGCGCGGCGAACAGCGCCGGTGCATTGCCGCCGAGAAGGACGAGCCCGAGCGCGCCGGTGCCGAGCGGTCCGAGCGCCAGCCAGCAGGAGGCGGCCATGGTTTCCGCCGGCAGTTGGTGCAGGACGAGGCGGAGCAGCAGCAGGACGAGGATGCCGAGCGCCGGCAGGACCGAACTTGCCCACAGCGCATAGCTGACGATCTCGACGGTGAAGCCGGCCTCGAGGCCGAGATGCGGCACCAGCAGCGCCCCGCTTGCGGCGGCGACCTCGGCAGCGACGATCGGCAGCAGCCAGATGGCGGTCATGCCTTCGAGGCTGTGCTGCTGGCGCGTGAACATCAGGAACGGCACCAGCGTGCCGCAGGCAACGGCAAGCGCCACGTCGATCCACCACAGCGTGGTCGCGATGGCGACCGCGGCCGAGCCCCAGAGCGGGATGCCGAAGGCGAGGAAGCCGTTGATGATCGTGGCGAGGCCCATCGGGATGCTGCCCAGGAACATCGACATCACCGGATGGCGGCCGATCTGCTTCGCCTCGTCGAAATGGAGCAGCCAGCGCGCGGCATAGAGCGCTGTAAACAGCATGAACAGCGCGATATTGGCGAGCCAGAGCGCGCGGCCCGCTGCGGCGAGGCCGGGGATATCGAGCGGAAACTGGTTGAGTGCCAGCGACAGACCGCCGGTGCCCATGGTGACGGCAAACCAGTTCGGCGTGAAGTTGCGGACCCGCTCGGCCAACCCGGAGGCTGCGCCCGGCTTGGCCGGGAAGGGCCGTGCGTCGAGGATCGGGGTGGTGGTGGTCATCGTGATTGCCTCAGTCGTCCTGCAGCCGGTCTCGATCAACCGGCCTGGCTGGCTCTCAGATGCCATCGCGGGACCGTGCATTCCATCGCGAAATATCGTATCAATCGTTCGTCTTGATCGAACGAATGCCGCATGACCTTCGAGCAGCTCCGCATTTTCCTCGCTGTCGCCGAACGCGAGCATCTGACCCGCGCCGCCGAGACGCTCGGCCTGACGCCCTCGGCCGTCAGCGCCTCGATCAGGGCGCTGGAGCAATCCTATGGCGTGCTGCTTTTCGAGCGGGTCGGCCGGGGCATCGAGCTCAGCGAAGCCGGGCGGCTGTTTCAGCCGGAAGCGCGCGCAGTGCTGGCGCGTGCGGGAACGGCCGAGGCGCTGCTGTCCGATCTCGGCGGCTTGAAGCGCGGGCGGCTGGCGTTGCAGGCGAGCCAGACGATTTCCAATCACCTGCTGCCGCCTGCGATGGTCCGCTTTCGCGCCGCCCATCCGGGCGTCACGCTCTCGCTGACCGTCGGCAATACCGAGACGGTGGCCAAGGCGGTCGCGGCCGGGGAGGCCGAGCTCGGCCTGGTGGAAGGGCGGATCGATACACCGCTCCTTGCACAGGAGGTGATCGGCGAGGACCGGCTGATCGTCGTCGTCGCGCCGGGCCATCCATGGGCAGGCCTGCCTTCGCGCGAACCGCTGCGCCTCGCTGCGCTGGCCGATGGCTGCTGGATCCTGCGGGAAATTGGATCCGGCACGCGCTCGACCTTCGCCGAGGCGCTCGCCGCGGCCGGACGGTCGATCGACGATCTCGATGTCGCGCTCGAACTGCCTTCCAACGAAGCCGTCCTCGCCGCGGTCGCCGCCGGCCCCTATGCGGGGGCGGTCTCCGAGGCGGCGGCTTCCGCGATGATCGCCGCCGGCCGGCTGGTCGCCGTCGACTGCCCGCTGCCGCCGCGCGCCTTCACCCTGCTGCGCCACAGGGAGCGCCACCTGACGGCGGCGGCGCTCGCCTTTGCGGCGCTGCTCCGCGTCTTGCCGGGATGATAAGGCGGCCCGGCTAGCAACGAGGCCCGGGCGTACGGCGACGGTACGACGGTGCGCGACCGATCGTTCATTGCTGCGTCAGGTATTGTCCATGACCATTTCGACGAGCCGGGCGATCTTCTCGCGCGTCAGATCGCCCGAGTTCGAGATGTACGGTTCTGCGTCCGGCGGATAGACGAAATGGACGCCTTTCGACGAGCCGCTGTCGCCGCTCTGGGTCACGACGATATTTCCGAATGCAGTCGAGATGGAGGTGGCCGGCCCGTCCCCCAGCTTGAAGGATACCCCGACGAAGCGGTGATCCTGAGGGCTGATCTGCGGGGCGACATAGAACTGCCCGTCCGGGAGCGCTTCCTGCAGTTCCTTGAGGAACGGGATGACATTCTGTTCCATGGCCGTTTTGCAGTGCTCGACATCGGCCATCCTCAGATGGACGTTGTCGGCCGCCTCATGGACCTGGCGGTCCTTCTCGGCCGTGGCCGATGCGATCTTGGCCTTGAACTTGTCAGCCAGTTCCCGAGCTTGCATTGGAGCCTCCACACCCGTTGATCCCAGCGCACGCGAAAGCCGCCGAATGCGACGGTGTTCAAAGGCGCGTTCAAGAGGCTCAATCGGGCCGGGCGACAAACGTTCCGGCCCGATGCCGACAGTTCTCCAGCGCGTTGCCGCATGTGGCCGAAGTCGTCTTGGTCGTGACGATGTCTAAACAGCAGCAAGGCGCGGACCGATCGTGATCGGCGATCCCCGCCGCGGCCGCGTCAGAGCGTTTCAGTCCGCCCGCGCGGCCACCGCCTCGACCTCGACCAGGAATTCCGGCCGCGTGAAGCCGGAGACGATGAACAGCGTCGAGGCCGGCAAGGGATCGCTGACATAGCGGTCGCGAACCGCCATGTAGCGCCGCATGTCCTCGCGCTGCGTCACGAAGGCCGAGAGGCGCACGATATCGGCGAGATCCATGCCGCCCTCGGCAAGGATCGCTCGGATCGCTTCGAAACAGATTTCCGCCTGTTCCTCGATCGTCTCCGGCACGCTGTCGTCGGCGCGGACGCCGAGTTGGCCCGAGGTGTAGATGAAGCGGCTTCCTGACGGGACCGCGATGCCGTGGTGGTATCGGCCGAAGGGAGGGCGGACAGCGGATGGACGCAGGGGAAGGTTCGTGGGGGCGGTCAAGTCTGGCTCCTCTGAGGCTGCCGCAAGTTTGCCGCCAACATCCGGCTCCGGCAAGACGCGGGCCCGGCGGGACCGGCGTTCGGCCGCCCAGCAATTGAGCATCGACCGGTGAACGAAGACGCGGATGGTGATTGCTGCTCCTATACTGTGCAGTGATCCTGCCCTAGATTGGTTCCGGGGGCTGGTCCGGCGGCCAGCGCAAGCTCTGCCGGGTGCTGCCGATGGCATGGCTCTTGCGACAGTCGCCTGCCGGGTCGGCGCGATCGTGCCGATGCCTGTACCGCCCTGTCGGGGGATGGTGAAGTCAGGGGCGGCGTCCTTCGGAAGCCGCGAAGAGGGAAAGCGGAGAGCAGATGAGATCGTTCAGGAACGGCATTGTCGGCGCCTTGGCCGGCGTTGCGGCGCTCGTCGCTGCGGGGGGCGCCCAGGCGCTCGATGAAGTGAGCTTCGGCACCAACTGGCTCGCCCAGGCCGAGCATGGCGGCTTCTACCAGGCCGTCGTCGACGGCACCTATGAGAAATACGGCCTCAAGGTCACGATCCTGCAAGGCGGGCCGCAGGCGGCCAATCGGGCCCTGCTTCTTGCCGGCAAGGCCAATTTCTATATGGCCGGCAACCTGCTGGAGCCCTTCTCCTCGGTCGAGCAGGACGTTCCGCTCGTCGAGGTCGCGGCGATCTTCCAGAAGGAGCCGCAGGTCCTCATCGCCCATCCTGATGCCGGCGTCGACAAGTTCGAGGACCTCGCCAAGCTGCCGACCATCTTCATGGGCAAGGACGGCTTCGCCTCCTATTTCCAGTGGATGAAGTCGGCCTATCCGGGCTTCAAGGACGAGCAGTACAAGCCCTACACCTTCAATCCGGCGCCGTTCCTCGCCGACAAGCAGTCGGCGCAGCAGGGCTATATCACTTCCGAGCCGTTCGAGATCGAGCGCCAGGGTGGCTTCAAGCCGAAGCTGTTCCTGCTCGCCGACAGCGGCTTCGACACCTATTCGACGCTGATCGAGACGACGCAGGACTTCGTCGCGTCGAAGCCGGACGTCGTGCAGCGCTTCGTCGATGCCTCGATCGTCGGCTGGTACAATTATCTCTACGGGGACAACAAGGCCGCGAACGAGGCGATCAAGAAGGACAATCCGGAAATGACGGATGACCAGATCGCCTTCTCGATCAAGACGATGAAGGACTATGGCATCGTCGATTCCGGCGACACGCTGGAGAAGGGCATCGGCTGCCTGACCGACGCGCGCGTCAAGTCGTTCTACGACAAGATGGTCAAGGCCGGCGTCGTCAAGGCCGGGCTCGACGTCACCAAGTCCTATTCGACCGCCTTCACCTGCAAGGGCGTCGGCAAGGACCTGAAGAAGTAGGCATCCCGCTCGGGCGGCCGCGCAGGGGCGCGGCCGCCTCACCACGATCTCCAGGACGATGACGCCCGTGTCCTCAGCATCCAGTATCGCGCCGCAAATGGCGCCCGGCCGGCCCATCGTTCGGCTCGAACACGTCTCGAAGACCTTTTCCAACGGCACCGTGGCGCTGAAGGACATGTCGCTCTCGATCGGCGAGGGCGAATTCGTCAGCCTGCTCGGCCCGTCGGGCTGCGGCAAGTCGACGGCGCTCCGCATCATCGCCGGCCTCGGCGAGGCGACCACCGGCCGGGTCGAATGGCCGACCATGGCGCATGATGCGAGCGGAAAGCCCGAGCGCGAGATCGGCTTCGTCTTCCAGGAACCGACGCTGATGCCCTGGGCGACCGTGTTCAAGAATGTCTGGCTGCCGCTCCGCCTTGCGGGCATCTCGAAGGCGGCATCGCGGGCGCGGGTTATGGAAGCGCTCGAAATGGTCGGCCTCGCCGCGTTTGCCGACGCCTATCCGCGCGAACTTTCCGGCGGCATGAAGATGCGCGTCTCGATCGCAAGGGCGCTGGTGACGCGGCCGCGCGTCCTGCTCATGGACGAGCCATTCGCGGCGCTCGACGAGATCACACGGCAGAAGCTGAATGACGATCTGCTGCGACTTTGGGCACAGTTCGGCTGGACCGTGGTGTTCGTGACGCATTCCGTGTTCGAATCCGTCTATCTCTCGACCCGGATCGTGGTGATGGCGCCGCGGCCGGGCCGCGTGATCGACGAGCTCGAGGTCGCCGGCCCATTGCCGCGCGATCTCGCCTTCCGGACCTCGCCCGAATACAGCGAGATGACGCGGAAGGCCTCCCAATCCCTCCATCTGGCGCTCGGCGCGAACGATCACCTATGACCGACCTGTCCCAGACCGGCCTCGTCGAGGCTGAAATCGCCGAGCCCAGCAATGACAGCGGACCGCCGCTGCATGAGCGCGTGCTGCGGATCGTCATCCCGCTCGTGATGCTGGGCGGGCTGATCGCGCTCTGGGCCTGGTATGTGAAGGCCTACAACGTTCCGCATTACATCCTGCCGGGGCCGGATCTCGTCGCCGGCGCCATGGTCAGGGATTGGGGCGTGCTTGGGCCGGCGCTGCTGGTGACGCTCACCATCACGTTCCAGGCGCTGGCGATCGCGCTGGTCGGCGGCGTGCTGATCGCGATCCTGTTCGCGTCCTCGCGTTGGGTCGAGATCGCTCTGTCGCCCTATATGGTCATCCTGCAGGTGACGCCGATCGTCGCCATCGCGCCGCTGATCCTCATCTACACCTCGACGACGCAGCAGGCGCTGCTGATCTGCGCCTGGATCGTCGCCTTCTTCCCTGTGCTCTCGAACACGACGCAGGGGCTGAAGAGCACCGATCACAACCTGCTCAATCTCTACGAGCTCTACGGCGCTTCTCGCTGGCAGACGCTGTTCCTGCTCAAGCTCCCGTCGGCGCTGCCCTATTTCCTGACCGGGCTGCGGATCGCCGGTGGCCTCGCGCTGATCGCCGCCGTCGTCGCCGAGTTTGCGGCTGGCTCTGCCGGCGCCGGCTCCGGTCTCGCCTTCCGCCTGCTCGAATCGCAGTACCGGCTCAATATCCCGCGCCTGTTCGCCGCCCTGCTCCTCCTCTGCGCCACGGGCGTCGCGATCTTCGGCGCGACCAGCCTCCTGTCCCACCTCTTGCTGCGGCGTTGGCACGAAAGCGCCATTCGCCGGGAGAATTGACGTGACGTTCGGCTTTGCCGCCCTGCCCGAGGCCGGGCGCTTCGTTCTTTCCCATGCGACCCTTCCCTCCGCGGCGCTCGCCGACGAGGCCGGCGGCGTCGATGTCGGCGAGGGCCTCGCCCGGGCCGATATCGTGGTCGAGGACGGCCGCATCGCGGCCATCGCGCCGGTCGGCAGCGTCAGCGGCCCGCCCGCATTCGACATGGATCATGGCCAGGTCTGGCCGTGTTTCGTCGACATGCACACCCACCTCGACAAGGGCCATATCGCGCCGCGCCGTGGCAATCCGGACGGCACGTTTGCCGGGGCGCTCGCCGCGGTCGAGGCCGATCGGAACGCGCATTGGACGACGGCGGATGTCCGGGCGCGGATGGAATTCGCGCTGAAGGGCGCCTATGCGCATGGGACCAGCCTCATCCGCACGCATATCGATTCCGTCGCGCCGCAGTTTCCAGCCTCCTGGCCGGCCTTTGTCGACGCCAAGGCGGCCTGGGCCGGCCGGATCGAATTGCAGGCGGTCGCACTGACGCCGATCGACAATTTCTTCAACGACGGTTTCGTGCGCCAGCTGGTCGATACGGTCATTGCGGCTGACGGCATCATGGGTGGCGTCACCTTCATGATCCCCGAGCTGCCGGCGGCGCTCGATCGCCTGTTCTTCGAGGCGGCCGAGAACGGTCTCGACATCGACCTCCATGTCGACGAGACGGCCGATCCGAATGCGCGATCGCTCCGGGCGATCGCGGAGGCGGCGCTGCGCATCGGCTATGAGGGCCAGGTCACGGTCGGCCATTGCTGTTCGCTGGCGCGGCAGGAGGCGGACGAGGCCGACCGGACGATGGATCTCGTCGCCGAGGCGGGGCTCGCGATCGTCTCGCTGCCGATGTGCAACATGTATCTGCAGGACCGCTGGCCCGGCCGCACCCCGCGCTGGCGCGGCGTCACGCTGCTGCACGAGATGCGCGCCCGCGGCATCAAGGTCTCGGTCGCCTCCGACAACACGCGCGATCCGTTCTATGCCTATGGCGATCTCGACATGCTCGAAGTGTTCCGCGAGGCAGTGCGCATCCTGCAGCTCGATCATCCGCTCGACGCGGCGCCGCATGTCGTGACGACCACTCCGGCCGATGTGCTGCGGCGGCCGGATATGGGCCGCATCGCGGTCGGCGCGAGCGCTGATCTCGTGCTGTTCCGCGCCCGCAGCTGGACCGAACTTCTGTCGCGGCCGCAATCGGACCGCACGGTGCTGCGCGCCGGCAAGCCGATCGAGCGGACCTTGCCCGATTATCGCGAACTCGATCACCTTCTGGGAGGCTGAGCCATGGCCCGAACCTTTTCGTTCGATCTCGACGCGCTGAAGCGCGACCTCGATGGCATCGAAATCGAGGAGAATCCGGCGCTGGTAAAGCAGAAAAGCCGCGACTTCTTCTGGTATTCGCCGGTTCTCAAGCGCCAGCTCGACGACGTCACCGGCGATCTCGTCGCGACGCCAAAGGACGAGGCCGAGGTCATCCGCATCCTCGCGGCGGCATTCCGGCACAACGTCCCGGTCACCCCGCGCGGCGGCGGCACTGGCAATTACGGCCAGGCGATGCCGCTTTCCGGCGGGCTCATCCTCAATCTCGCGGCGATGAACAAGATCAAGGCGATCCTGCCCGGCCGCGTCATCGCCGAGCCCGGCGTCATCGTCGCGCAGCTCGACCGCGAGGCCCGCGCCCATTCCGACCAGGAACTCAGGCTGCATCCTTCGACAGCTAATACAGCGACCATCGCCGGCTTCGTCGCCGGCGGCTCGGGCGGCGTCGGCTCGATCCGCTGGGGCGGCCTTCGTGATATCGGAAACGTGCTGCGTCTTCGGGTGGTCACGCTCGAAGCCGAGCCGCGCGTGCTCGAACTCACCGGCTGGGAACTGCACAAGGTGATGCATGCCTATGGCACCAATGGCGTCATCACCGAAGTCGAGATGCCGCTGACGGCGGCCTATGACTGGGTCGACGTTCTCGTCGGCTTCGACGACTATCTCGATTGCGTGCGCTATGCCGATCTGCTCGGCAATTCCGACGGGCTGCTCTTGAAGGAAATCGCTACCGTCGCAGCGCCGGCCCCCGAGACTTATTTCCTCCGGCACCAGAAATTCATCAAGAAGGGCCAGTCGCTGGCCGTGCTGATGGTGGCCCCGCATGCGCTCGACGCGTTCCTGGCGCTGACGGCGCGCGAAAAGGGCGAGGTCGTGTTCCGTTCCGATACGGCCGGCGATCTGAAAGGCCTGCCGCCGGCCTTCGAGCTCGCCTGGAATCACACGACGCTCCGGGCGCTCCGCGTCGATCCGGCGATCACCTATCTCCAGACCATGTATCCGCCGCCGGAGCACATCGCCAAGATCGCGACCATGACGGCGCTGCTCGGCGACGAAGTCCCCGGCCATCTCGAATTCGTCCGCTTCGACGGCAAGATCACGCCGATGGGCCTGCCGATGCTGCGCTTCACCACCGAGGCGCGGCTCGACGAGATCGTGCGCCTGCACGAGGACAATGGCTGCCCGGTGTTCAATCCGCATCGCTATACGCTGGAGGAGGGCGGGATGAAGCAGACCGATGCGATCCAACTCGCCTTCAAGCACGAGGCCGATCCGAAGGGGCTGCTCAACCCCGGCAAGATGATCGCCTTCGAGGATCCGAGCTTCGATTTCACGGCGCAGAAGACCTATCTCTTCCCCGGCCTCAAGGCCGCGTCCTGACGGGGAATTCTGTCGATGCGCGTTCTCGTCGTCTTCGCCCATCCGGTCGAGACCAGCTTCCAGGCGGCCTTGCACCAGACGGTCGTCACCTCATTGAAGAAGGCTGGGCATGAGGTCGATGATTGCGACCTCTATGCCGAGGGCTTCAATCCGGTGCTCTCGCGCGAGGAGCGGCTCGCCTATCACGACATTCCGGCCAACCGGGTCAATGTCGAGCCCTATGTGCAGCGCCTGCTTGCCGCCGAAGCGCTGGTCTTCGTCCATCCGGTCTGGAATTTCGGCCTGCCGGCGATCCTCAAGGGCTTCTTCGATCGCGTCTTCCTGCCCGGCGTCTCGTTCAAGATGGTCGATGGCAAGGTGAAGCCCAACCTGCAGCACATCACCAAGCTGACGGCGGTGGTCACCTATGGCGGCGCGCGCTGGCGGGCGCTCGGCGTCGGAGATCCGCCGCGCAAGATCGTCAAGCGCGTGCTGCGCGCGCAGATCAAGCCGATGGCTCCGGTCGGCTATCTCGCCCATTACGACATGAACCGCTCGACCGACGCGACGCGTTCGGCGTTCCTCGCCAAGGTCGCTGCGGAGATGGAGCGCTTCTGACATGCGGGCTTTGGTCGTCTACGCCCATCCGGTGCCGGAGAGCTTCGGTGCCGCCCTGCGCGATACCGTCGTCGCGACGCTCGAGGCCGGTGGTCACGAGGTGCGGCTGGTCGACCTGAATGCGATCGGCTTCAACCCCGTCATGAGTGCCGACGAGCGGCGGCGATATCACGATGCCGGCGTCAACGAGGAGCCCGTGGCCGACCAGCTGGCGCATATCAAATGGTGCGAGATGCTGGTCTTCGTCTATCCGACCTGGTGGTACGGGCTGCCGGCGATCCTCAAGGGCTGGCTCGACCGCGTCTGGGTGCCGCATGTCGCCTTCACGATGCCGACAGCGACCCAGGGCATCATGCCGAACATGCAGCACATCCGCCGCATTGTCGCAGTGACGAGCTGCGGCGCGACCTGGTGGCTGTCGAAATGGGTCGGCGAGCCGGGCCGGCGGACCTTGCTGCGCGGCATTCGCACGCTCTGCCATCCGCTCTGCCGCACGACATATCTCGCGCTCTACAAGATGGACACGGTCAGCGCCGAGAGCCGCGCCCGCTATCTGGAAAAAGTCAGGCGGACGATCGCGAAGCTCTAAATCGAGAACGGCTCCGCCCTTTCAGGGCGAAGCCGTTTTCTTTGCAGGTGCCGTTGCCCCTGCCGGTCAGACCTTGCCCATCAGCCGCTCGATTTCGGGGCGGAATTCGTCGGCGATATCAGGCCGCGACAGCGCGAAAGCGACATTGGCGGCGAGGAAGCCGACCTTGTTGCCGCAGTCATAGACCTCGCCGTCGAAGCGGCAGCCGTAGAAATACTGCTTTTCCATCAGCTTCAGCATCGCGTCGGTCAGCTGGATCTCGTTGCCGGCGCCGCGCTCCTGCTTCGAGAGGAGGTCGAAGATCTGCGGCTGCAGGATGTAGCGGCCGTTGATGTAGAGGTTGGAGGGCGCCACCTCCGGCTTCGGCTTCTCGACCATCGCATTGATGCGGAAGGCGGCGTCGGAGAGGGTGGCGCCGATGCCGACGACGCCATACTGATTGGTCTCGGCGGGGTCGCACTCGCTGACGGCGAGCACGTTGCCGCCGGTCTCGTTATAGGCCTCGACCATCTGGCGCAGGCAGCTCGGCTCGCCCTTCATCACCATGTCTGGCAACAGCACCGCGAAGGGCTCGTTGCCGACCAGTTCGCGGGCGCACCAGACGGCGTGGCCGAGGCCGAGCGGCACCTGCTGGCGGGTAAAGCTGGTCGAGCCAGGCTTCGGCAGGTCCTTGGCGAGCAGCGCGAGCGCTTCGCTCTTGCCTCTTCCGGACAGTGTCGCTTCAAGTTCATATTGAACGTCGAAATGATCCTCGATCACGGCCTTGTTGCGGCCCGTGACAAAGATGAAATGCTCGATGCCGGCTTCGCGCGCCTCATCCACCGCATACTGGATCAGCGGACGATCGACGACCGTCAGCATCTCCTTCGGCATGGCCTTCGTGGCCGGCAGGAAACGCGTGCCGAGGCCCGCCACGGGGAACACGGCCTTACGAATGGGAGCGCTCATAAACACCTCTCGGTCGAAATTCGCTGGGGACATTATCGCCCCAATCCTAAGAACAACGCTAACGAAACCCAGAAGATGCGCGACTATCCGCCAGGCGGTGCACGACGCCTCGAGCCCCCGTCGGAGAAGCGCCTTTACCTCCCATTAAATATGAATCGGGCATGAGGGTCATATGACGGTTTTGGTTACAGGCGGTGCCGGCTATATCGGCAGCCACATGGTGTGGCGCCTCGTCGATGCCGGCGAGCGTGTCATCGTGCTCGATCGGCTCTCGACCGGCTTCGCATGGGCGGTCGCGCCGGAGGCGAAGCTCGTTGTCGGCGACATCGGCGACGAGGGCCTCGTCGAACAGTTGATCCTCGACAACGACGTCGATGCCGTCATCCATTTCGCCGGTTCGATCGTCGTGCCGGAATCGGTCGCCGATCCGCTGGGCTACTACCTCAACAACACGGTCAAATCGCGCGCACTCATCGCAACCGCGATCCGCTGCGGCGTGAAGCATTTCATTTTCTCGTCCACCGCGGCCGTCTATGGCGATGCCGGCACCGAGCCGGTGGTGGAGACCGCGCCGACGCAGCCGCTCTCGCCCTATGGCCGCTCCAAACTGATGACCGAGTGGATGCTGGACGATGCCTCGCGGGCGCACGACTTCCGCTATGTCGCCCTGCGCTATTTCAACGTCGCCGGCGCCGACCCGCGCGGCCGCACGGGACAGTCGACCAAGGGCGCGACGCACCTGATCAAGGTCGCCTGCGAGACCGCGCTCGGCAAGCGCGACAGGATCGAGATCCTCGGCACCGACTACGACACGCCCGACGGCACCTGCGTGCGCGACTATATCCATGTCAGCGACCTCGCCAATGCCCATGCCGACGCGCTCGCCTATCTGCGCCGCGGCGGCGCCAGTCTCACGGCGAATTGCGGCTACAGCCGCGGCTTCTCGGTGCGCGAGGTGATCGAATCCGTCCGCCGCGTCTCGGGCATCGACTTCACGGTGGTCGAGGGACCGCGCCGGGCCGGTGACGTGCCGGCCGTCGTCGCCAATGCCGCCGTGGCGCGCTCGGCGCTCGGCTGGGTGCCGCAGCATGACGATCTCGATACCTGCGTCAGCACCGCGCTGGCCTGGGAGGAGGCGCTGTCGCGCCGCAACAACGTGGATTAGTGCCGCCCCCGTGGCGGCACCGACCGGGAGAAGGACGATGCCGAAACGGACTGCAGCCGTGCGGGCAGAGGCGCTGATCCGCGGCGCCCTCGCGATGATGTTCGCCTTCGCCCTGCTTGCGGTGTGGGCTCCGGCTGCCCGTGCCGACGTGGCCGGGCAGCGCTGGGTGGCGCAGTTCTGGCCGGTGGCGCAGAAGGCCGGCATCTCGCGCAGCGTCTATGTGAGCGCGCTCGGCACCTTCACGCCCGATCCCGATGTGCTCGCCAAGGCGAGCAACCAGGCCGAATTCGTGAAGCCGCTCTGGGATTATCTCGACAGCGCCGTGTCGGAGACCCGCCTTGCGAACGGCAAGGCGGCGCTCCAGCGCGACAGTCGCCAGCTCGCTGCGATCGAGGCGGCCTACGGCGTCGACCGCTCGGTGGTCGTCGCCATCTGGGGCATGGAGTCTTCCTATGGAGCGGTGTTGAAGAACGAGAAGATCGTCAAGGGCACGATCCGCTCGCTGGCGACACTCGCCTATCAGGGCGGCAGCCGCGCGAAATACGGTCGCCAGCAGCTGATTGCGGCGCTCAAGATCCTGCAGCATGGCGACATCACCGCGCGCGGCATGACCGGCTCCTGGGCCGGAGCGATGGGCCACACCCAGTTCATTCCCACGACCTACCAGGTCTATGCGGTCGATTTCGACGGCGACGGCCGGCGCGATATCTGGAATTCGGAGGCCGACGCTCTCGCCTCTACCGCCAACTATCTCGCCAAGATGGGCTGGCGGAAGGGCGAGACCTGGGGCTACGAGGTCGTGCTGCCGCGCGGCTTCGACTGGCGCCTCGCCGATGCCGGCAAGACGGCGTCGCTTTCGGCTTGGCGCGCTGCGGGTGTTGCCCGCGTCGCCGGCCGAGTCCTGCCTGAATCCGACGTCGCGGCCCGGCTCTACGCACCGGCCGGCGCCAACGGTCCGGCCTTCCTCCTGCTGCCGAATTTCCGCGTCATCAAGCGCTACAACAATGCCGATGCCTATGCGCTCGCTGTCGGCCATCTCGCCGACCGCCTGAGAGGCTCCGGCGACTTCGTCGCCGAGTGGCCGCGCGGCGTCAGGCCGCTCACCAGCGACGAGCGGGTCGAGGTGCAGTCGCTGCTCGCACATAAGGGGCTCTATGACGGCACCATCGACGGCAAGCTCGGCGCCGGAACGCGGCAGGCGATCCGCTCCTACCAGCGGCTCCGCGGCCAGGTTCCCGACGGCTATGCCTCGACCGGTCTCTTGCAGCAGTTGCGCGGCGACGGCTAGGATCGCGAGCCCCGCGAGGAGCATTACGCCGTCACCGTTTGGCCGCATCGGCGGCTGAAGGATTGTCGATGCGGATCAACCAGCTCGCCAGCCTTCTCGTTGCCCTCGCTGTGATCGCCACGGTTGGCCTTGCTGCGGGTAACGCGGTGGCACAGGCGCGCGGCGGCTTCTTCGAGCGCCTGTTCGGCGGTGATCGCGAGGTGGCGCCGCCGCCGGGTGCTATCCCGAACGGGTCGCGCGCTCAGCCGCAGCAGCCCGGACGCGCCGCGCCGGCGCAGCGCAAGAAGCCAGTGGTCACGGCGCCGAGCGAGCCGGCCTATCCGGTTGCCGACATTGCGCCGAAAGCCATCGACGCCCGCAAGGTTCTCGTAGTCGGCGATTTCGTCGCCGGCGGGCTCGCCTGGGGTCTCGACCAGGCCTTTGCCGACGATCCGGCGGTGGCGATCATCGATCGTACGGACGGCTCGTCCGGCCTCGTGCGCGATGACCATTACGACTGGACGGCGAGCCTGCCCGATCTCCTCCGCGAAACGGCGCCCGATACGATCGTGGTGATGATCGGCATCAACGACCGCCAGCCGATCCGCGCCGCCGCGGGCAGTCTCGTCCTGCGTTCCGACGACTGGGATACAGCCTATGCCGCGCGGGTCGATCGCTTCGTCGCGGCGCTGAAGGCCGCGGGCCGGCCGGTGGTCTGGGTCGGCGAACCGCCGGTTCGCTCGGCAGACGGTTCGGCCGACATGGCCTTCCTCAACGCACTGTTCAAGGACAAGGCCGAGGCCGCCGGCTTCACCTTCGTCGATATCTGGGACGGCTTCGCCAGCGAGGACGGCAGCTTCGTGGCGCGCGGCCCGGACATGGACGGCCAGGCGCGGCAACTCCGCTCGGGCGACGGGATCAATTTCACCAAGGCCGGCCGGCGCAAGCTCGCCTTCTATGTCGAGCGCGAGCTGGGTGCCGGCGGCGGCGCGCCCGGCGCCGTGCGCGCCGTGCCGCTCAATCCGAACGAGACGATCGAAATCGGCGCCGACGGCAAGCCGCGCACGGTCGGTCCGGTGGTCTCGTTGACCGATCCGCCGGCCGGCGCCGTCAATGTGCCGCTCGCCGGAGCCCCGGCTGGAGGAGCCTCGCCGCCCGCCGCCCAGCCGGCCGGATCGGCTTCAGCCGCTCCCGCCGTTACCCCCGGTGACGCGGTCCGGCGCCTGACCGTCGACGGCGTCGCGCCTGCTGCGCCGCCCGGCCGTGCCGACGACTTCACGTGGAAGCCGCCACAGCCGCAGGCCGCCGCCAAGCCAGTTGCCGACGGCATCGTCATCCTGCCCGGCGCGACATCGCAGCCTGCAGCGCCGTAGCGCGGCGTGCGGCCGCTATTGGCCGAGCTGTTTCGCGATGCGCGCGACGTCGGGATCGTCGGGCAGCACCGCCGAGAGGGTCTTTGCCAGCGGTCCGGCCATGGCGGCATCGCGCGCCTGGAGCGCATTGTTGAGGGCCAGCGACAGCAGCTCGGAGCTATAGGGCAGGCGGGCGAGGGCCATGCCGATCTCGGCCCGCGCCGCATCGGCCGAGCCCGTCGATTGCAACGCCACGGCATAGACATAGGCATAATGCGCATCGTCCGGCGCAAGGCGGGTGGCGCGTTCGAGCTCCGCGACGGCCTCGGGATAGCGCTTCTGACGGATGAGGCCGAGGCCGAGCGCATAATGCGGCGCGGCGACGGTCGGCGAGAGTGCGATCGCCTGGCGCAGCACGGTCTCCGCCTCCTCTTCTCGGCCGGTGGCGCGGTAGAGATCGGCGAGATTGACCGAAAGCGGCGTCGCCATCGGTTCGAGTTTCAGGCCTGCGACCAGTTCCTTCTCGGCACCTGCGCTATCGCCGCGTCGGATCAGGAAGCCCGCGAGATTGGCGCGCCCCTCCGGCCGGTCGGCGTTGAGCCGCTGCGCCGCTTCATAATCGGCAAACGCCGCTTCGATGCGGGCGCGATCGGCGGCGCTGAGTCCGTCCAGTGGCTGGTCGGCGCTGAGCGAGGCGGCCTCGATGCGGACGGCGAGGCTCGGGTCGCCCAGCAGTGGTGCCGCGAGGCGCCAGCGCGTTTCCGGCGGTGTATCCTCGAGAGCGCGCAGGGCCGTGGCACGGACGAGCGGGTCCGGATCCGCGAGCGCCGCCTCCGTCGCTGCCGCGCTGGCTGCCGAGGGGAAGCGGTCGAGTTCGGACACGGCGGTCGCGCGCGCGATCGCCGGCGTCGCAGGCGCGCTGGCGAGAGCGATCAGCTTGGCGCGCGCCGCGGGATCGCCCTGGCGCGCCTGGTGGAAGGCTTCTGCCCAGGTCTGGTGGCCCTTGCGATCCGGCCCATGCCAGCGCTCGACCGCCGCCGCGGCCCAACTGGCCGGCTTGTCGGCATGGCAGTCGTTGCAGGCATTGGGCGTACCGAGGCTCACCGAAAGATCGGGACGCGGGATACGGAACGAGTGATCGTGCCTGACATCGACGACCATGTAGGTTCGCTTCGGCATGTGGCAGGCGATACAGTCCGGCGCGTTCGGCCCCGGCGGATGGCCGGTATGCGTCTCGGCCGCGAACCGCTCCGGCATATGGCACTGGCTGCACACCGTCGCGCCCTCGGCCTTCAGCTTGTCGCTGTGCGGATCATGGCAATCGCTGCAGGTGACGCCGCGCTCGAACATCAGGCTCTGCTTGAACGACTGGTCGTTGAAGACCTCGTCCTTCATCTGGCCGTCGTCCTCGAAGAGGCCAGCGGCGAGGAGGGCCGGCATATGCGTCGCGGTCAGCGGCCGACCGGGATGCCAATCCTCGGACAGCGTGCCGCGGCGGGAATGGCAGCGGGCGCAGGTCTCGACGACATCCCCGGCCGGGCGTGAAACGCCATGCGCCGGGCTGCCGGTCTTCGGGTCGGCGGTCCAGTCCGCGGGCGGCCGCACGGCGGCGACGCTCGCGAAGCCCTGGTTCGGCGTCGCCGGGCTGGCGCCGGCCTTGGCCCAGGCGATATGGCCGGCCCCGGCGCCATGGCAGCTCTCGCAGCCGACGCTGATCTCGGAAAAGGTGGTGTGGAACGTATCGGTCGGCGCGTCATAGCCCTTGTTCAGCGCGGTCGAATGGCATTCGGCGCACATGAAGTTCCAGTTCTGCTGTCCCCGCGTCCAGTGGAGCGGGTCGGAGGCCGGCATTGGCTGGTCCTTGTAGAGATGGAACCAGCGCTGGCCACCTTCCGATTTCGGCCGCGTATCCCAGGCGAAGGGGAGGGCCTGAAGCCGTCCGTCCGGGAAGGTCACCAGATATTGCTGCAGCGGGTAGACGCCAAAGGTGTGGCTCACGGCGAAACTGTGCGGGGCACCGTCGCGGCCCTCGGTCTCGACCATGAAGTGGTCGCCGTCGCGGAAGAATCGAGCCCTGGAGCCGAGATGCTCGATGGTGACATTGCCGAAATCGCCGGCAACGGTCGCAGGCGTCGCGACCATCATCGCCTTGGCGTGATCCGAAGTCTTCCAGGCCGAGAACTCAGCCGCGTGGCAGCCGGCGCAGGCGTTCGAGCCGACAAATCCGGCCGGTGCGAAGCTTTGAAGCGCTCCGACCGTCGCCGCATCGAGCGTCTCGTCGGCGCGCGTCACCTGTCGCCCGCCATCCGCCATCAGCATGACGAGGGCGGTGAGGCCGGCGAACAAAAGGGTCGGCAGGGAAGGGAGAAGGCGCATCAGGTGGTCCGGCGACGAAGATGATCAAGCCTCAAGACCCTAGCATCCTGTCGGGCGGTTCGCGTGGGCTATTGCGAAGTCTGGGTTTCGAGCCGGCGATGCTGATCGGCCGCGATGCGCTAGCGGCCGTTGAAGAGAACCGCGCCAGGACAGTCTGTCCCGGCGCGCTGTATTTGTTCGGTGTTTTCTACTTGGTTGCCGCCTGGGAGGCGATGGCAGCGTCGATCTGCGCCTTCACGGCCGACATGTTGAAGCTGGCGCCGGCCTGCATCGGCGGGAAATCGATGAAGCTCTGCGCCTCACGGGCGACTTCCTGCTGCACGAAGACGAAGCGCCAGAACTGGTAGGTGAACCAGTTGTAATAGGCGAGCGAACCCGTCTTACCGTTCGAGATGCCTGTCCGTTCATAGGGATCGAGCCGGAGATTGGTCAGGATCGGCCAGTCGACCTTCTCGGTGGCACCCAGCCAGCCGTTCGGCTGGTCGGTGAAGCGATACTTGTAGTCGTCGATCCGGACCGCCGCGAGCGTGCTCTCGGTGAGATAGAGGATCTCGTGCCGGTTCGACGGGCCCTTGCCGGTGATCAGGTCGAGCTGGTTGTAGCCGTCGAGATGAACCTTGAAGGTCTGGTCGCCGATCTTGGTGCCCTGACGCAGCTTCGTGACGATATCGGCATCGCCGGCTGCGGCCAGGAAGGTCGGGAACCAGTCGAGGCCCGAAATGATGCTGTTCTCGACCTTGCCGGCGGGAACATGACCCGGCCAGCGCACGAGGGCCGGAACGCGGAAGCCGCCCTCGAGGCCCGTACCCTTGCCGCCGGCAAATGGCGTCTGACCGCCATCCGGCCAGGTGAAGTTCTCGGCACCATTGTCGGTGGTGAAGACGACGATGGTGTTGTCGTCGAGCCCGTTAGTCTTCAGATAGGCCATGACCGAGCCGACGATATCGTCGAGCTGCGCCATGCCGGCCTCCTGCTCGGACCAGCCGTTTTCTGCCGTCCGCATCTTCTCGTACTTCTCCGAGAGATGCGTCACGATATGCATCCGCGTCGGATTCAGCCACAGGAAGAACGGCTTGTCGGCGGCCTTGGCCTTGTCGACGAATTGCAGCGCCTTGCTGAGGATCTCGTCGTCGACCGTTTCCATGCGCGGGGGATAAAGCGGGCCCGCATCCTCGATCTTCTGCTTGCCGATGGCGCCCCATCGCGGCTGGACGGTCGGGTCGTCGACGGCCGTCGCCCAGGAATGGATCATGTTGCGTGGGCCGACCACGTCGAGCAACTGCTGCGGGTAGTTGGGATGCGAGGGATCCTCCATCGCGTCCAGATGGTAGAGATAGCCGAAGAATTCGTCGAAACCGTGCACCGTCGGCAGGAACTTGTTGAGATCGCCGAGATGGTTCTTGCCGAATTGGCCGGTCGCGTAGCCCTCGCCCCTGAGGGCTTCGGCGATGGTCACGGCTTCGGCCGGAATGCCCAGCGGCGCACCAGCTTGCCCGACCGTTGTCAGCCCGGTTCGGATCGGCAGCTCGCCGGTGATGAAATTGGCGCGGCCGGCCGTGCAGCTTGCCTCGGCATAATAATCGGTGAAGCGCATGCCTTCATTGGCGATCTGGTCGAGATGCGGTGTCCGCCCGGCCATGATGCCCTGATTGTAGACACCGATATTCGACCAACCGATATCGTCGCCCATGATGACGACGATGTTCGGCTTCTTGGCGGGCGCCGCGGCGGCGCCGGCGGACATGGTCCCGGCCAGCGCTGCCGCGCAGGCCATGGCGGCCCACGCGACCCGCGTCGGTCCTATGCTGAGTTTCATGATCCAGCCTCCCGACCGGCACCGATCATCCGGCACCGCTCGGGCGCGACCGTATCCCTCCCGCGACCGTGGCGGTTGATTGAGATCAACCGCCACCTGGGACTGGCGGCCCGGGAAAAGTCGGCAAAGGCCCGTCCGCAGGGTCTCGCTATTGGCCGCCGCTACCAGGCGAGGCTGGTGGTGCCCATCAGGTCGCGGTCGATGGCGTGGGCTGCCTGGCGGCCCTCCCGGATCGCCCAGACGACGAGCGACTGGCCGCGCCGGATGTCGCCGGCGGCATAGACCTTGTCGACCGAGGTCAGGTAGCGCTCGGTATCGGCCTTCACATTGCCGCGGCGGTCGAGCTCGGGGCCGAGTTCGGCGACGAGCCCCTCGAGCTTCGGACCGGCGAAGCCGATCGCCACGAAGACGAGGTCAGCGCGGATGATGAACTCCGTACCCTCGATCGGCCGGCGCTTTTCATCCACCCGGGCGCATTCGACACCGGTGACCTTGCCGTTCTTGCCGACGACGCGCAGCGTCGCGCAGGCGAATTCGCGCTCGGCGCCTTCGGCCTGTGACGAGGAAGTGCGGAACTTGGTCGGCCAATAGGGCCAGACCGTCAGCTTTTCCTCGCGCAGCGGCGGCATCGGGCGGATATCGAGCTGCGTCACGGCGAGCGCGCCCTGGCGGAACGCGGTGCCGACACAGTCGGAGGCGGTGTCGCCGCCACCGATGACCACGATGCGGCGGCCCGTGGCAATGATCGGCTCCTCGTTGCCGACATCCTCGCGGCCGACGCGGCGGTTCTGCTGCACGAGGAAGGGCATTGCGTAGTGCACGCCCTCGAGCTCGACGCCCGGCAGCTTCGGATCGCGTGGGTTCTCGGCGCCGCCCGTCAGAAGCACGGCGTCATGGCCGTCGATGAGCTCGGAGACCGGCAGCGTGCGGCCGACATCGACGCCGTAATGGAAGGTGGCGCCTTCGGCCTCGATCTGCGCGACGCGGCGATCGATCAGATGCTTCTCCATCTTGAAGTCCGGGATGCCATAGCGGAGCAGGCCGCCGGCGCGCGGCTCGCGCTCGTAGACATGGACGTCATGGCCGGCGCGGGCAAGCTGCTGCGCCGCGGCGAGGCCGGCCGGGCCGGAGCCGACGACGGCGACCTTCTTGCCGGTCCGCACCGAGGGGGCCTCCGGCTTGATCCAGCCGTTTTCCCAACCCTTGTCGGCGATCGACTGCTCGACCGACTTGATGGCGACCGGAACATTCTCGAGATTGAGCGTGCACGCTTCCTCGCACGGGGCGGGGCAGACGCGGCCGGTGAATTCCGGGAAGTTGTTGGTCGAATGCAGGTTGCGCGAAGCCTCCTGCCAGTCGCCCGAATAGACGAGGTCGTTCCAGTCCGGAATCTGGTTGTGCACCGGACAGCCCGTATCGCCATGGCAATAGGGGATGCCGCAATCCATGCAGCGCGCCGCCTGCTGCTTCACCTCGTGATCGTTGAGGCGCAGCGTGAACTCGCGGAAGTGCCGGATCCGGTCGGATGCCGGCTGATACTTCTGGTCCTGGCGGTCGATCTCGAGGAAGCCCGTAACCTTTCCCATGTCCGTTCCCCCTACTCGGCCGCCACGCCATAGCGGGCGCGTTCCATTTCAATGAGCGCGCGCCGGTATTCGACCGGCATGACCTTCTTGAACTTCGGCCGGTACGCGGCCCAGTCGTCGAGGATCGTCCGGGCGCGCTCGGAGCCCGTATAGTGCAGATGCTGCGAGATCAGGCGATGCAGCCGCTCGTCGTCGAACCGGTTCATGTTGGAAGAGATGTCGATCCGACCCTTATGCTCGATGTCGCCGCCATGGTGGTGCAGCTTCTCAAGCAGGTCGTCCTCTTCCTGGACCGGCTGGATCTCGACCATCGACAGGTTGCAGCGCGCCGCGAAGCTGTCGTCCTCGTCGAGCACATAGGCGATGCCGCCGGACATGCCGGCCGCGAAGTTGCGCCCGGTCTGGCCGATGACGACGACGATGCCGCCCGTCATGTATTCGCAGCCGTGATCGCCGCAGCCTTCGACCACCGCGATCGCGCCGGAGTTGCGCACCGAGAAGCGCTCGCCGGCGACGCCGCGGAAATAGGCCTCGCCCTCGGTCGCGCCATAGAGAACGGTGTTGCCGACGATGATCGAATGCTCGGCGACGACGCGGCTTTCGGGCGCCGGGCGCACGACGAGGCGGCCGCCGGAAAGGCCCTTGCCGACATAGTCGTTGCCTTCGCCGATCAGCTCGATCGAAACGCCGCGGGCGAGGAACGCGCCGAAGCTCTGGCCGGCGGTGCCGGTCAGCGTCACGGCGATCGTGTCGTCCGGCAGCCCGTCGCCGCCATAGCGCTTCGCCACCGCGCCGGAAAGCATCGCGCCCGCCGACCGGTCGGTGTTCTTGATCAGCGCGCTGATCTTCACCGGCGTGCCGTTTTCGAGCGCGGGCTTCGCCTCGGCGATCAGCCGGCGGTCGAGCACCGCGTCGATCGGATGCTGCTGCCGCTCGGTATGGCGGATCGCGGAGCGCGGCGCGTCGGGCTTGAAGAACAACTTCGAGAAATCGATGCCGTTCGCCTTCCAGTGCTCGATCGCCGTCCTCTTCTCCAGGCGGTCGGACTGGCCGATCAGCTCGTCGAAGCGGGTGATGCCCATCGCCGCCATCAACTGGCGCACTTCCTCGGCGACGAAGAAGAAGAAGTTGATGACGTCTTCGGGCGTGCCCTTGAAGCGCTTCCTGAGCACCGGGTCCTGGGTCGCGATGCCGACCGGGCAGGTGTTCAGATGGCACTTGCGCATCATGACGCAGCCGGCCGCGATCAGCGGCGCGGTCGAGAAGGCGAACTCGTCGGCGCCGAGCAGCGCGCCGATGACGACGTCGCGGCCGGTGCGGAAGCCGCCATCGACCTGCAGGGCGACACGCGAGCGCAGCCCGTTCAGAACCAGCGTCTGCTGCGTCTCGGCGAGCCCGATTTCCCAGGGGCTGCCGGCATGCTTCAGCGAGGTGAGCGGCGAGGCGCCCGTGCCGCCCTCGAAGCCGGAGACCGTGATGTGATCAGCGCGCGCCTTCGCGACGCCGGCGGCGACCGTGCCGACGCCGACTTCCGAGACGAGCTTCACCGACACGTCGGCATCGGGGTTGACGTTCTTCAAATCGAAGATGAGCTGGGCGAGATCCTCGATCGAATAGATGTCGTGATGGGGCGGCGGCGAGATGAGGCCGACGCCCGGCGTCGAATGGCGCACCTTGGCGATCGTCGCGTCGACCTTGTGGCCGGGCAACTGGCCGCCTTCGCCGGGCTTGGCACCCTGCGCCACCTTGATCTGCATCACGTCGGAGTTGACGAGATATTCCGTCGTCACGCCGAAGCGACCCGAGGCGACCTGCTTGATCGCCGAGCGCATGCTGTCGCCATTGGCGAGCGGCACGAAGCGCTCGGCCTCCTCGCCGCCCTCGCCGGTGTTCGACTTGCCGCCGATCCGGTTCATGGCGATAGCGAGCGTCGTGTGCGCCTCGCGCGAGATCGAGCCGAAGCTCATCGCGCCGGTGACGAAGCGCTTGACGATCTCGGTGGCGGGCTCGACCGCTTCGAGCGGAACCGGCGCCGCGCCGACATCCTCGGCGAGCTTGATCTCGAACAGGCCACGGATGGTGAGCAGCGCCTTCGACTGCTCGTTCATCTCGCGGGCATAGTCTTCATAGCGCGACCAGGAGCCGACGCGGACTGCATGCTGCAGGTTCGCGACCGAATCCGGGGTCCAGGCATGGCGCTCGCCGCGCTTGCGGAAATTGTACTCGCCGCCGATGTCGAGCGCCGAGCGCAGCACGGCGACATTGCCGAACGCCTCGGTGTGGCGGCGTACGGTCTCGGCCGCGATCTCGGCGAGGCCGACGCCCTCGATGGTGGTGGCGGTGCCGAAGAAATAGCGGTCCACGAAGGACGAGGCGAGACCGATCGCGTCGAAGATCTGCGCGCCGCAATAGGACTGATAGGTCGAGATGCCCATCTTGGACATGACCTTCAGGATGCCCTTGTCGATCGACTTGACGTAGCGGTGGACGAGTTCCTCCGCGTCGACTTCCTCGGGGAAGTCCTTCTTCATGTCGGTCAGCGTCTCGAAGGCGAGATAGGGATTGATCGCCTCGGCGCCATAGCCGGCCAGCACGCAGAAATGATGCACCTCACGCGCTTCGCCTGTCTCGACGACGAGGCCGACCGAGGTCCTGAGGCCCTTGCGGATCAGGTGATGATGCACGCCGGCGGTTGCGAGCAGGGCGGGAATCGGGATCCGCTCCGGGCCAACCATGCGGTCCGAGAGGATGATGATGTTATAGCCGCCGTGAACCGCCGCCTCGGCGCGCTCGCAGAGCCGCTCGAGCGCGTCGCCCATGCCCTCGGCGCCCTTGTCGGCCGCATAGGTGATGTCGAGCGTCTTCGACTGGAACGGGTTGTCGTCCAGTTCGCCGATGGCCCTGATCTTCTCGAGATCGCCGTTCTCGAGGATCGGCTGGCGCACCTCGAGGCGCTTGCGGCGCCCGGCGCCCGAAAGGTCGAACAGGTTCGGCCGCGGCCCGATGAACGAGACGAGGCTCATGACCAGTTCTTCGCGGATCGGGTCGATCGGCGGGTTGGTGACCTGGGCGAAGTTCTGCTTGAAATAGGTGTAGAGCAGCTTCGACTTGTCCGAGAGCACCGAGATCGGCGTATCGGTGCCCATCGAGCCGACGGCTTCCTGGCCGGTGGTTGCCATCGGCGCCATGAGCAGCTTCAGGTCTTCCGTCGTGTAGCCGAAGGCCTGCTGGCGATCGAGCAGGCTGACATCGGTGCGCGGCGCGCGCGGCGGCACCGGCGGCAGGTCCTCCAGCACGATCTGGGTGCGCGTCAGCCAGGTCTGGTAAGGCAGCTTCGAGGCGAGCTGGTGCTTGATCTCCTCGTCGGAGACGATGCGTCCCTCGTCGAGGTCGATCAGCAGCATCTTGCCCGGCTGCAGCCGCCACTTGGTGATGATCTTCTCTTCCGGAATCGGCAGCACGCCGGCTTCGGAGGCGAGCACGACGTCGCCGTCCTCGGTGACGAGGTAGCGCGCCGGGCGCAGGCCGTTGCGATCGAGCGTCGCGCCGATGCGGATGCCGTCGGTGAAGGCGACCGCGGCCGGCCCGTCCCAAGGTTCCATGAGAGCGGCGTGATACTCGTAGAAGGCGCGCCGTTCCTCGTCCATCAGCGGGTTGCCGGCCCAGGCTTCCGGGATGAGCATCATCGCGGCATGCGGCAGCGAGTAGCCGCCCTGCACGAGGAATTCGAGCGCGTTGTCGAAGCAGGCGGTGTCCGACTGTCCCTCATAGGAGATCGGCCACAGCTTCGAGATGTCGTTGCCGTAAAGCTCCGAATCGACCGAGGCCTGCCGCGCCGCCATCCAGTTGACGTTGCCGCGGACGGTGTTGATCTCGCCGTTATGCGCCACCATCCGGTAGGGATGGGCGAGGCGCCAGGACGGGAAGGTGTTGGTCGAGAAGCGCTGATGCACGAGCGCCAGCGCGCTCTCGAAGCGCTCGTCCTGGAAATCGCGGTAGTATTCACCGAGCTGGTAGGCGAGGAACATGCCCTTGTAGACGATGGTCCGCGCCGACAGCGAAACGACGTAGAAATCGTTGTCGAGCCCGGAATAGGCGGCATAGATCCGGTTGGAGATCACCTTGCGGATGATGAACAGCCGCCGCTCAAACTCGGCCTCGCTCTCGATCAGCTTGCCGCGGCCGATGAAGACCTGGCGGTGGAACGGCTCGGTGGCGGCGATCTCCGGTGCCTTGGACAGCGAGGAGTTGTCGACCGGCACGTCGCGCCAGCCGAGCAGGACCTGGCCCTCCTCATGCACGACTTCCTCGACCAGCTTGGCCATGCCGGCACGGACCTCGGGGTCCTGCGGCAGGAACAGGAAGCCGACGGCGTAGGAGCCGGGCGCGCCGAGCTCGAAACCGAGCCGGGCTGCCTCGTCGCAGAAGAAGCGATGTGGAATCTGCACGAGCATGCCGGCGCCGTCGCCCATCAGCGGATCGGCACCGACCGCACCGCGATGGGTGAGGTTCTGCACGATCTCGAGGCCACTGCGGACGATGCGGTGCGACTTCTCGTTCTTGAGGTTCGCGATGAAACCGACGCCGCAGGCATCGTGCTCATTGCTCGGGTCATAGAGGCCCTGGCGGCGCGGAGATGCCGGCATGCTCGCGGGCGCGGCGTCCGCGCGAAGAGTCGTGCTTTTGGTCGCGCGGGCGGAACCCGCTTCAGCCAACCGCAATTCCGTCTCGCTCTTCGCCATCGGCATCTCGATGCCCTCGCTCGTTCTCGCGTGAACCATCCGGTCGCGACGCTTGCGCCGCCCGCCGGCCTTCCCCCTTCGACCGGTGCCGTGCGCTCGCGCGAGGCCCCGCTCGTCTCAAGCAAGTTCCGTTCCCGAAGCCTGCATGCCCGACGTTTGCATGGACCCTCAATACGGGCTACGTCGCGTCGTGTCGCACTTATAAATGGGACAGCAATCCTGTCCTATTAAAAGCGCGCCAAACTGCCAGACTTTAGGGCGTGGCGCAAGCGTTAGCCGGGCCTGATGATTATGTTTGTTTCGGCGGGCCCGAGGCAATCGATCTTTCCGGTCTGCCAGCGCACGCGCCGCGCAGCTTTATTGCCGACGCCGCGGCCGCCGCCTCGGCCGAGCCGATCTCGAATGGACAAGAGCCGATGAATTTCGCAAGCGACAACTGGGCCGGCGCCTCGCCGCGGATTGCCGAGGCGATCACCGCGGCGGCCGGCGGCTTCGCCCCCGCCTATGGCGCCGATCCGCTGACCCAGGAGGTGACCGCTGGCCTCTCGCGCTTCTTCGAGCGCGACGTTTCGGTCTTCTTCGTCGCGACCGGGACGGCGGCGAATGCGCTGGCGCTCGCGCATGTCGCCCGGCCGGGCGGGGTCGTCTTCTGCCACAGCCACGCGCATATCGCCGCCGACGAGGCCGGCGCTCCCGAATTTCTCACCGGCGGTGCCCGGCTCGCCGGCATCGCGGGCCCAAACGGCAAGCTGACGCCCGAGACGCTGCGCGAGACGATCGCGCGCTATCCGGCCGACTTCGTCTTCCACGGTCAGCCCATGGCGGTTTCGATCAGCCAGTTGACCGAGGCGGGTAGCGCCTACGCGCCGGATGAGGTCGCCGCGATCGCCGCGGTTGCGCGCGAGGCCGGCGTGCCGCTGCATATGGATGGCGCGCGCTTCGCCAATGCCGTCGCGGGTCTCGGCTGCAGCCCGGCCGACATCACCTGGCGCGCCGGCGTCGACATGCTGTCGCTCGGCGGCACCAAGAATGGCTGCTTCGCCGCCGAGGCGGTGGTGTTCTTCGACCCCGACAAGGCGAAGGGCTTCGAATTCCAGCGCAAGCGCTCCGGCCATGTGTTCTCGAAGGGACGCTTCGTAGCGGCGCAGTTCGCGGCCTGGCTCGCCGACGATCACTGGCTGGATCTTGCCCGCCATGCCAATCGCGCGGCGCGCGCGCTCGCGGCGGCGATCGACGGCGCCGACGGTGCGGCGTTGGCGCTCCAGCCCGCCGGCAACGAAGTGTTCGCCTATCTTTCGGAGGAGGCACATCTCCGTCTGCAATCGGCCGGGGCACGCTACTACGACTGGCCGGCCGGAGCGCTCGGCGTTGCCGAGCCGGGCGAGGGCCGGGTCCTCGTGCGTCTCGTCGCCTCGTTCCGGACCGAGGACGCCGAGATCGAGCAATTCGCTGGATTGCTCGGCTGAGCCGGCAACAAAAAAAGCGCCCCGCCGGCTGGCGGGGCGCCTGATCAACCCTTCAGGCTCTCGAGCCTCAGGCGGCCTTCTGCTCGATCTGTACGCCAGCGGCATTGCCGTTGGCGATCGCGATCTGCCGGGGCTTCATCGCCTCGGGAATCTCGCGGACGAGATCGACGTGAAGGAGGCCGTTCTCGAGGCTCGCCCCGCGGACCTCGACATGATCGGCGAGCTGGAAGCGGCGCTCGAAGCTGCGGCCGGCGATGCCGCGATAGAGCACCTCGCCGTTCTGGCCGTCCTCGACCTTCTTCTCGCCCTTCACGGTCAGCGCATTCTGGCGCGACTCGATCGAGAGTTCCTGATCGCTGAAGCCGGCGACCGCCATGGTGATGCGATAGGCGTTCTCGCCTGTCCGCTCGATATTGTAGGGCGGGTAACCGGGAACGCCGCTTTCGACACCGGCGCTCTGGTCGAGCAGCGAGAACAGCCGGTCGAAGCCGACGGTGGAGCGATAGAGGGGGGTGAGATCAAACGTGCGCATGACAAGTCCTCCTTGAGAGCGACATGGGTTTCGAACTGCGCGGGGAACCGCCCATTCGGCCCGGTTCCGCACGCATCTCCGCAGGCCCTTCCGGCGCCTGCAAACTCGATATGGTGAGCCTCTTTTGCTCTTCAAGAGGGGGATGCCCGCCGGCTGAACGGTGGATGAACAGCGGCTTCGGACAGGGTTCAGGGAAGCGCCGCTAGGGTCTGGTCATTCCGGCGGCGATCACGGTCCGCCGGGGCTTTCGGGAGACCCGGTCATGTTCAAGGCCATCATTGCTTCCTCGCTTCTCCTCGGCGCGCTGACCCTTCCGGCGGCGGCCGACGGCATCGATTTCCGCATCGTCGGCGGTGGTCCCTATGGCTACAGCCAGACGGCCCAGGCCGACTGGAACGGCGGCGGTTGGGATGGTCAGGGCGGCCCGCGGCCGGGCTGGGACCGCGGCCAGGCTGGCGGCGACGGCTATGGCCAGCCGCGCGACTGGCGCCTGCCGCCCTGGCAACTCGTCCGGACGCTCCGCTATCGCGGCTATTACGATGTCCAGGTCCTCCGCGAGCGCCCTGATGTCACCATCGTCCGTGCCGCGGCTCGTGGCCGGGACATGATCCTCGTCGTCGATCCGCGCTCCGGCGACGTGCTGCGCCAGCGTCCTGCCGATGGCTGGGGCCAGGGCGGCGGCTGGCATGGCGGCTGGGGACAGGACTGGCGGCGCTGGTAGCAGACCGCTTCCGCCGGTCGCAATCCGCCCGCCCGCGATCGGTGGCGAGGGCCGGTGGCATCCAAGGATGCCGCCGGTTTCCTCGTTTCAGGCAGGCCATTCGGCCGATCGGTTCGAGATCGGCGGGGCCGGGGCCTTTGCCGTCTTTGTGAAGGGTTCTTCGCCGCACTACTCTGGAAAGGCTGCGCCGGCGTTGCTATTCTCAGGCTGATGGTGCTGCTGCGCCTAAGCCGCCGCGCGCGCTGCGTCCCGGTCGGATGTTTCGTTTTCTCAGTCCGATCGGTCGATGAGCTTCATATCCCTCCCAGACAACCCCATGCCCCCCGGCGTTCGCGAGCATGTCGTGACGACGGCAGACGGCGTGCGCCTGCGGGCCGCGACCTGGCGGCCACGCGGGGCAGTCAAGGGCACGGTCTCGGTGCTGCATGGCCGGGCCGAGACCATCGAGAAGTATTTCGAGGTCATCGGCGAACTGCTCGCCCGCGGCTTCGCGGTGGCGACGGTCGATTGGCGCGGGCAGGGCGGGTCCGATCGCTGCCTCAAGGATCCGCGCAAGGGCCATGTCGAGGATTTCGCCGATTACGATCGCGATCTCGAGGCGTTCATCAAGGACCTGGTTCTGCCGGATTGTCCGGCGCCGCATTTCGCGCTGGCGCATTCGACCGGCGGCTTGATCCTGCTCCGGGCGATGCGCCGTTCGGGGCTGACCTATTCGCGTGTCGTCCTGACCTCGCCTTTGCTCGAGCTCGGCAGCATGAACCCGCCGCTCTGGTTCGTCCGTTCGGCGTCTGCGGCGCTCGCCTCGCTCGGCCTCGGCGATTTCTACCCGCCCGGCGCCAGCATCGTCCGGCTCGAGGAGCGCAGCTTCTACACCAACCCGCTTACCGGCGACGCCCGCCGCTTTGCCCGCATGAGGGCAATCGCGGCGAGCCGGCCGGAACTCTGCATCGGTCCGCCGACCATCGGTTGGCTCAATGCCGCCTGCCTCGCCATGCGCGAGGCCGCCGATCCCGCCTTCGCCGCCGCGATCAGCGTGCCGACACTCGTCGTGAGCGCGGGATCCGACAGGGTCGTCCGTCCGCTCGCCACGGAGCGGTTCGTCCGCAACATGCGCCTCGGCACGGAAATCGTCTTGCCCGGCGCCAAGCATGAAATCCTCATGGAACGGAATGCGATCCGGGCCGCCTTCTGGGCTGCGTTCGATGCGTTCATTCCGGGTTCCCTCGGGCTTTCTGCAACCGCGGCCTGAATCTCGAGTGAGATCAGACGGTTCTGCTTCTCTGTGTGCTCCAGTGATCATACGGAGCCCTTATTTTATTGCAGGTGTGTTGCATTACAGCATTGATCTTGCATTGCACTCGACTAGGGTGCACTGGGGGGTAAGAGCGGGCGGTGTGGCAACCGGCCGAAATCACGGAGTGATCTATGATTCGACTTGTTACCAGTGCGATCCTCGTCATGGGGCTCGCTTCGGCTGCGTCCGCGGCGAGCCTTTCGGTCGTCTCGGGACCTGTCCTCGTCGACAACGGCAAGGGCTTCGCCAAGGTTTCTGCGGCCACAGACCTGAAGCCGGGTGCCCGGGTTCTCGTCTCCAAGGGCGGCAAGGCCGATCTCGCTTATGCGGATGGCTGCCAGAAGACGCTCGGCCCGAACACCGTCACCACGGTGGTCGAGTCCGGCGCTTGCAAGCCGGCGGCGCAGGTTGCGGCGCAGGGCAATCCCAATAAGACGCCGGGCTGGGTTGAGCCGACCGTCATCATCGGCGGCACGGCGGCCCTCGTTACGGGCGCTGCCTTCCTGGTCGACGACCAGAACAAGAGCAATGCGACGCCGATCAGCCGCTAGTTCGGCGGTGGATGCGAAGCAGCCTTGTCGCGTCGCTTGAATGCGCCGAGGTCACGACAAGGGGCATTGCGCCGCCGTTCCCCGGCGATGCAATGCTCTATCGGTTGAGCGTCTCCAGGATCTCTGCATGGAGACGGGGATCGCCCGCGGCGACGACGCGGCCGCCTGACGACGCCGGGCCGCCCTCCCAGTTGGTGACACGGCCGCCCGCCCCCTCGATCACCGGGATCAGCGCCACGATGTCATAGGGGTGCAGCCCGGTCTCGATGACGGCGTCCATGAATCCCGCCGCCACCATGCAATAGGCATAGCAATCATAGCCGTAGCGGACGAGGCGCACTTTCTCCTCGACGCGGAGATAGCTGTCGCGCTCGGCGCCCTTGAACAGCGCCGGTGTCGTGGTCGACAGCACCGCGGCTGAAAGACTGTCGCAGGTGCGCGTCCTCAGTGCGCGCCGACCGCCGGGGCCGGTATAGCGCGCCGTCCGCCCATCGCCGGAAAACCGCTCGCCCGTGAAGGGCTGCGCCATCATGCCGAGCACCGGCCGCCCGCCTTCGAGCAAGCCGATCAGCGTTCCCCAGACCGGCAGGCCCGAGATGAAGGCCCGCGTACCGTCGATCGGATCGAGCACCCAGACATGTTCGGCGCCGAGATTCTCGTCGCCGAACTCCTCGCCCATGATGCCGTGACCCGGATAGGTCGCGTTGATCAGCGCGCGCAGCGCGGCCTCGGCGGCCCGGTCGCCGGCGGTCACCGGGTCGAAGCCCGAGGCCGCCTTGTTGTCCACGGCGCCCGATGCCCGGAAATGCGGCATGATCGCTTCGCTGGCAACATCGGCCAGTCGATCGAGGAACGGCAGCAGCGTCTCGGTGCTCATCACGGGCTCTCCGGAAGGGGATCGGCGGTCTCGCCTCGCCCGCGGCATTCGCTGGAAAGGCGGCTTATCATCTTGAATTCGTTCAGCATTCCCGTCGGCCGGAACTGGGCGGGCACAGGCGTCCGCGCTGTTGAAGCCCTTTTCGCCGGGGTCCGCAAGAAAGTTGAAATTGGGTCTTGATCTTTTTGCAGTGCACGGGCAAATTATTGCAATGCGGTAGCTCGATTGGCGTCGGGCTTCCGCTGCCCTCCTTGGGCGTTTCCTCCCTAGACTTGGGCCGCATCGCCTGGCGAGCGGCCCTTTTTCTTGCCCGCTTTCCCCTGCGAGATCCAGACGATCGCTTGCGCTGCAGCAAGCGAGCGGCCCTATTCGGCGGCGAGGCCGAGGGGGGCGAGGCCGCTGTCCGGCAGTTCCGACAGCGCCCGCGTGAACGCCGCCAGGTCTGCGGCGACGCGAACGAAGTCGGAGGTCGGCTGAAAGCTGCGCTCGTTCATGTAGAGCCCGCGATTGATCTCGACTTGCAGGGCGTGCAGCCCTTCGGCGGGGCGGCCGTAATGCTCGGTGATGTAGCCGCCGGCATAGGGCTTGTTGCGGACGACGAGATAGCCGAGATCGCTGAGAGTGGCGGCGGCGGTCTCCGCGATCTCGGGTGCGCAACTCGAACCGTAGCGATCGCCGAGCACGATATCCGCCCGCATCCGTCCCGGCGCTACTCGGACCGAGGATGGCATCGAGTGGCAATCGACCAGCACGGCGAAGCCGAAGCGGCGCCGCGTCGCGTCCAGCAATGCCTCGAGCCGGGCGTGATAGGGCATGTAGACCGTCTCGATCCGCTGCAGCGCTTCGGCGACGGGCAGCGGCTCGGCATAGATTTCGACATTCTCCGAGACGACGCGAGCGATGGTGCCCAGCCCGCCGGCGACACGCATCGAGCGGATATTGGCATAAGCTGGCAACTCGCCATCGAACATGCCGGGATCGAGCTCATAGGGCTCACGGTTCACATCGAGCCAGGCGCGGGGGAAGTGCGCCCGCATCAGCGGCGCGCCGAGCGGCACCACCGGCATGAACAGTTCATCGACGAAGGTGTCCTCGGAGCGGCGGATGGCGCGCTCGTCGAGTCGCGATGCCTTGAGGAAATCGGCCGGATAGGCGCGGCCGCTGTGCGGGGAATTGAACACGAACGGAATCCGCTGGTCGGCCGGCGCGACGACCTCGAAAGGCGGATGGGCGACATCGGAAGGGATTGGAGTGCTCCGGAACAGCGGCGGCGTCCCGTCATGTTGCCAAGATGGGTCAGCGAAGTCCACAATCCTCGCGCGGTGCTGCGGAAGCGCCGATGTTCATTCGATCTTTACCGCCTGCAGCGCTAGAATCGCTTCGACCGCCCTGCGCCAGTTGCCCGTCGGCTGCAACCGGGGCCTGTGCCCGAACGCCCGCCTGCCATGGATTTCCGATGAACCGCATCCTTCTCGCCGAAGACGACAATGACATGCGCCGCTTTCTCGCCAAGGCACTGCAGAATGCGGGCTATGACGTCGTCTCGTTCGATAATGGCCGCAGCGCCTATGAGCGCATCCGCGAGGAGCCGTTCACGTTGCTCCTGACCGACATCGTGATGCCGGAGATGGACGGGATCGAACTCGCCCGCCGCGCCACCGAACTCGACCCGGACTTGAAGGTGATGTTCATCACCGGCTTCGCCGCCGTTGCGCTCAATCCGGATTCGAACGCCCCGCGCGATGCGAAGGTGTTGTCGAAGCCGTTCCACCTGCGCGAGCTCGTCACCGAGGTGGAGCGCCTGCTCGCGGCCTGAAGCCGGCTTGTCAACAGGCCGCGCCAATTGCCGGCACGGACGGGCTTGAACGCCGCGAACCTATCCTCTATACCCTCGCCACGCAGCCGGTCCCGCCCGGCAGCAAGACGGATGGGCGTGTAGCTCAGCGGGAGAGCACTACGTTGACATCGTAGGGGTCACAGGTTCAATCCCTGTCACGCCCACCATCCTTTCCCGACATGCGCTGAAACCATGCTGGATGGTGGATCGACATCCATCAGCCTCGGAATTTCCGGCCGATATAGATATCGAGCCTGGTCACCCTGGTGCCCTTGTGCATGATGTCGAGCGACGGCAGCCGATCGAGGCGCGCGAATGCGGCGCCGATCCGGGACGTGGCTGTCGCATCGTCGCCGGTCTGCAGGACGATGATTGCGTCCTCGCCGAGATGGCGGGTTTCCTCATGCGTGACCGCGAAGCCGCGGCAATCGGCTCCAAGGCAAGCCACCGGCCATCGCGGGCCGAGGGCATAGCCGATCTTGCCAGCGGCATGCCAGGTGTCTGCCAGCACGAACGTGTAGCGCGCCGGATCGATCGCATGCGCGCTGAAATAGCGATCGAGATCCGACCATGTTGCGAGTTCGGCGAGCGGGTCCGAATTCGATTTGAAGGCTTCGGCGCTTGTCGGGGTCAGGGAGAGCGTCATGACGGTCGCGAGGGCGACGAAGACGGCCCCGACCGATCCATAGAGAAGGTAGCGGCAGGACGCTCTGACCCGCCATGACCGCACAATTGAATCGGCAAGAATGGGAAAGAGCATCAGATAGCCGGGCGCCGCCCAGTGAAAGAAGGGCTGCGACGACGACCATGCGGCGATGGCGGGGAATGCCACGATCGGTCCGATGCCAAGGCAGACAAGAAGCCAGGATTGACGCAGCCGAACCGTGCCGGACAGCGTCCGGGCCGTCTCGATGATCAGTCCCACCCATATCCACGGTGCGAGGAAGAGCGAAACACCGCCGATCACTTCCAGCGTCATCAAGGGGTGGAGCCCATGGCTATCCGCGCGGTTCGCCTGGAATTCGAACGAAATCCAGTGGTTCTGCACATTCCAGACGATGACTGGCGAGGCAACGACCATCGCGATGGCCAAGCCGGCATAGGGCCAAGGGCTCCGCAGCCAGTGTCGATCGCGCGGACTCGTCAGCAGGAACAGGCCTGTGCCGGCAAAGAAGAAGACGCCGTGATACTTCGACAGAAGCGCAAGGCCTCCAAAGAGGCCTGCCAGGAGCCAGAGCCAACCGGGGCTGTTCCTGTCGAAGAACAGATGGCTGAGAACCAACGCGCCGGCCAGAAGCGCCGTTATCAGCGGCCCGTCCGGAAGCACCCAGCTTGCCGACGTAATTCCCAGCACCGGCGCGCAGAACATCAACAGCGCGGCGACGATCCCCGACCTCGGCGAGAACAGCCGGGCGGTGAGCAGATACATCAAGATCGTCGAGATCGTCGACAGGACCAGAAAGGGTGCGCGAACCGCGAGAATCGACTCGGATCCGAACAGGGCGGCGGAGAAGTGGCCGAGCCACCAGGCCATGGGCGGATGGTCGAAATAGCTCAACGCGACGGCTCGTCCGGTCACGATCGCATAGGATTCGTCATTGCCGAGGCCTGTCGAGAATGCGAACAATATTCTGAATGATACGGCAGAAAATATTAATATTGCCGCCAGGAGATAGGTTGTGCTCCGTGACCGTATCAATAACGAGTATTGTTCTAATATACTATAAGTGAAGGTATTCGAGAATGATTTGCTTTTTGTCCTGCCTGGAAAATTTGATGACTTGAAAAACGCACGCGTCGACGCCGGATGATCACTTATGATTGTCGCGTCCCATCGAGATTGAAGCGGTCCGTAAGCATCTGGCGATGCCGCCCGTCAAGGGCTCCTGTTCGTCACGATGTCATGCGGCAGCTTGCAGGAACCTGACAGCCGCGGCCGGTTTCCCAGAACCGCCGGTCGCGAGTCGGGCGGCCAAGGCGGGTAGAGGGATCAGGGCGGCGGAGTTGCCGGCGTCTGGAGGGATGCAAGCCGCGGCCGGATCGGCTATCAATCATTCATGCAACCGGCCAAGCTGATCCTGTTTTGTCTTGGGGCTTTCGCGATCGTGCTGGCATTCGGGCTCGAGTTCGGCGGGCGCTGGTTGATGACGGCGCCGTCCGCAACCGGCCTCGAGCGGCCGGGCATCGGCATCACGGCTATCGCCTATCTCGACTTCATCTTCATCTATACGCTGGCGCTGATCGCGATCGATTTCCTGCCGGCGGTGCCTGCCGCCTTCGCGCGCGTGCAGGGCGTCCTGACGTTGATCCTATCGATCCTCGGGCTGCTCGGCGCGATCCTGCTCGCCTTCGCCAGCTTCACCTTCCTGATGATGATGGTGAGCCTCCTGCTGACGGTGCCCTTCGGGACGATCGCCTATCTCGCAATATGGGGGGCGTTCGATACGGGCGCTGCCAAGGTCGTGCTGTCGCTGACCATGATGCTGAAGCTCGCCGGCGTAGGGCTGATCCTTCTCGCCAGCCTCTCCTTCCTGAAGAACAAGGGCTTCATGCTGCTCACGATCTCGTCGCTCGGCATGAGCTTCGGGCTCGGCCTGCTGCAGGCGATTCCGCCCGGCTTCCTCGTCAGCATCACCGATGCGCTCGGCGCGCTCGTGACAACGATCGTGCTGATCGTCTGGATCCTGGTCCTGCTGGTCGGTTCGATCTTCGCGATCCTCCGCGCCATCCGCAGCGTGGTTCCGGTCGTCTGACAACCTAGTCGTCGACGAGGAAGGTCACTGCCCCTCCGGCGGCATCGATGCGAACGGTGGCGGTGCCCTTGCGTACGATCACGCCGCCCTTGTCGCCATCGGCCATGTTGTCGTCGCTGCAGCCGGCCGGCCGCGGCGCGCCAGCGGCCACGATGCAGAGCAACTGGCTTTCTTCATTGCGCTCCGTGGCCGATACCTTGAGCGCCCCACCGCTGGTGAGGCGGATGCGCACCACGCCGAGTTCGCCATTCTTGGCGGTGAACTGACCGGTCCAGCTGGCGCCGGCAGTCAGCATCGCCGGGGGCAGGGTACTGGCGAAGGGGAGTGCCGCCGGCGGCTTCGGCACAAGGCTCAGCAGCCAGGCCGGCGCCTCCGGCCGATAGCCGGGCTTGCTGCTGGTCGCGGGTGCGCTCGGCCACAGCAGAAGGATGCCGACGAAGACGACGCCGACGAGGCCGAGGATGATGACGACCCAGCGCATCGGCCGCCTATTGCCCGCCCAGGATGATCTCGACCATTCGATCCCGCTTCTCCAGCCGCTCGCGGGAGACGGAATTGAGATCGTTGACGGAATAGTTGGCCAGCATGATGTTGCAGTGACCCGGCATGGACGCGCATGGAACGACGACGCCGGGCATCAAGGCGGGCGGCTGCATGCGGGCGGCGACGGTTACGACGATCGGGGTGCCGATCGCGAGGGGGACGCCGGGCGGCGGGCTGATCATGATCACCTGGCCCTCCGCTCCGCCGGGGATCACCTGACCAAGGACCGGCTGTGCCGGAAAGACGCCGCGATCGAGCATGATCTGGCCGGCTTCGGCGAAGGGTCGTCCGATGATGTCGGGCGGCAGCTGGACGCCGTCGTCGACCTCGAATGTCGGCCCGGCCGGATTGAAGCCGACCACCACGCGCTTGGCAGGATCGTTGCCCCAGGCATCGCCCGACTCCACCGCGATATTCGGGAAGCCGTGCTCGGCGGCGATCGTCCTGGCTTCGGCCAGAGGCTTGCCGATCACGAGCTTCGGATCGAGGCGCGAGGGCCAGGTGAGGAACGCCACCCCGCCGAGCACCATGGCGACGAAGAGCGCCCCCACGGCGAAGGCCCACCAGGGCAAGCGCTGCTTCACCGGCGCCGCAGGCTCGGCGGAGGCGGCGATCTCCAGCGCGATCGCCGGGCCCTCGGCGAAATCTGTGTCCGGGCGCGCTTCGGAGATGGCGCGGAGCCGAAAGGTCTCGGTGCCCGGCTGCGTTCGGGCCGGGATCCTGGCCGTGACTTGCACCGTCAACGACCCGCCCGCGGCGATGTCCTCCTCGATTTCCAGCGGCGAGGTCGGCGACGCGCCGCCGAGCGCGAACCAGGCCGACTTGGCCCCGCCGAGCACCTCGACATGGATGCGCGCCGTCTGGCGCCTCTGCGTCGTGTTGCGTACCGTGCAGGTGACGCTTCCAGTCTGCTCCTGCGTGTCGGGCGCGGACGCGAGCGGCAACCTCGTCGGGCAATCGGCAAACTCGAAGCTCGGCATGGACAGGCTTTCCCAGACCTATTGAGACGGTCGCGCGAAGATCAGCCCATCGCGATTGAGCTGCCTCTGCAGGTTCAGCACCGGCCCGGTATCGACGCAAAGGTGGATGTTGCGGAGGCATGGATTGATAGTGCCGCCACCACCGCTGTTTGGCTTGTTGTTGAGGACGAGCGTGACGGTTCCGCCCAGCGCCACGGCTCCCGGAGCCTGCGGGATGGTCTTGGAGACGGCTCCGTCGGCGATGTCGCTGCGGCTGTCGAATTGCGGGCTCTGGGCCGGGAGCACGCCGAGATCGATCAGGACCTTCGCGGCGGCTATGGCAGGTTGCCCCTCGAGATCGGGAAGCGGAACGCCTTGATCGACGAGCAGCACGGTCACCCCGGCCTTGTCCTTGCCGACGCCGACCACAATCTGGCGGGTCGGATCGTTGCCGGCCGCCTTGCCCGGCTGCGCCTTGATGTCGGGGAAACCCTCTGCTGCAGCGATCTGTTGCGCTTCGCCGAAAGACTTGCCGCGTACGAGGGCCGGATCCAGCCCCTTGGGCCAGGCCAGGAAGACGGCGGCGCCGCCGACGACAAGGACGAGCAGCACCGCCGTCACGATCGCCCACCACGGCACCTTGGCCTTGACGGGCGACGGTTCATTCCAGGCGGCGACATCGAAGGCGATGGCGGGGCCTTCTGCAAAATCGGTGTCCGGAGCCGCCTCCGACGTGACGCGAAGGCGGAAGGTGTAGCTGCCGGCCGGCGATTTCGGCGGGACCGTCACCGCAGCCGCCAGGCTCAGCGTGCCGCCCGCGTCGATGTCGCGCTCGATCTCGAGCGGCGCCGTCGACGGTGCCCCATCGAGGGCGAACCAGGATGGCTTGGCCGAGCCGATCGGCTCGATTCGGATCCGCGCGGTCTGCCGTCTGGCCGATGTGTTGCGCAACGTACACCGCACGCTGCCGCTCTGTTCCTGCGTGCCGGATGCAGCCGCGAGGGCAAGCTTGGTGGGGCAATCGGCGAATTCGAAACTCGGCAATTCAGCCCCCGTTAAATCGAGACGAAGCAACCGTGTGTCAGATCGCAGCGGACATGAAGATCAGGCCCGCCAGCACGGGTGCGGGCGCTCACGAAGCCTGTCGCGAATGTCTCAGGCCGGCATAGCATCATGTTTTGCCGACGGCCGCATCAGGAAAGATTACCGGTTTGTCGATGCCCTTGCCGCGGCCGGACTGGAACTGGCTGAGCAGATCATAGCCGAGCAGCAGCGCCAGCGCCCCGAGGAGATGCCAGCCGGCATGCGCCTGGAACGGGCCGTCGGGGTCGCAGAGGAATTTGCGTCCGACCGTGCGCGCGTCCCCGCTGCCCATGGCGGAGTAGCCGTCGCCGAGCCGGAAGACGAGGCCGACCACCAGCAGCAGGAGAATGGTCGGAAGCTCCCACGCGAGCCGCCAGCCGTCGAACGCTTCCGCGCCCGAAATCGTCGCGACCAGCTGGATGATCAAGAGGGAGATCAGGATGGCGAAGACGGCGTCGGAATCCCATCCGAACGAGATCTTCATCAACAGTCCCAGGAGCGGAATGCCGACCGCGAGGAACGGCACGGTGATCCAGACGAAGGCGGGCAGGATCCGATCGCTGACATAGCAGAGCACGCCGGCGCCGACGACGAAGATGCTGAGGCCGAAGAAGGCGGCGAGGCCCGGCCAGCCAAACAGGATCGGCATGGTGATGCCGAGCGCCAGCCACAACCCGCCACAGACGATTGCGGCGACGATCGGGATCTTGAGCGGCTGTTGCCTCTGCACCAGCACGAAGGACGCGTAGACCGATAGTGCCAGCAGCGCCGCATAGACCCAGGCGACGTCGAGTTGTTGCGGCGTGCCGTGTCCGAGGGTCGCGTGATAAAGCGCGCTCATCAGACCGAGAATGAGCAGGTTCGCGCCGAGCATCAGCCCCGACCAGGAGGCGGCGCGGATCAGGATCAGCGTGCCGGCGAGCGCATAGCCGGCATTCGACAGGGTGTTCTGGACTTCGACCATCCAGCCGTGGTCGACCGGCCGCTCGCACTGATCGCCGTGATAGAGCTCGAGCCCCTTGTCGTCGCGCGGATAGGTCACGTTGTTGGAATTGAAGATCGCGACGCCAGCCAGGAAGATGAAGAAGACGAGCAGGCCCAGTGAACTGCCGATGCCCCATGACATCCCCTTGGGGGGCTGAAATCCGATCATGCCGATCTCCTGCGGTTCCGGGGCGCCACGCTTACGCGGGGCGAAAGACGATTTCCGATGTGACGAAGGCGGGCTTCCAGTTCTCGACCACGCGCCGCACCAGCGCGTCGTGCCGGCGGGCGGCATCCGGCAGCTCGACGCGCATGTGAAAGGGGCGCGGCAGGCCGTCCTCGCCCGGCGGATTTTCGATGATTGCGACCGCGTCCGATCCGGTCGTTATCCGCAGGATTTCGCTCAATGTGCGCGCTGTGCCCCGCGCCCGGGCAAAGCCGGCGGCGCGGAGGATCAATTCGCGCATGGCGCCTGGATCGATGGTCGTAGGCCGGGACGAGGCGCTGTCGAGATCGCCGACGAGCGTCCGTTCCAGTCCGACCCATCCCGCCAGGAGCATCAGGAATCCCTCGGGCGCCCGGCGCGGATCGAACCAGCGGTCGAGGTCGGCGAGGATCGTCTCGTCGGGAGCCAGATGCGACTGCATGACGCCGACCAGCGTTTCGAGCGCGCTGCCGGGCGTGATGCCGGCCTGCATGGCTTCTGGGAGGAGGCGCGGGATCAGCCGAACATCCATGCCTCACCCCTCCAACGCGTTTTCGCGGACGACCTGGATGTCATGGCTGCCCGAGCAGTAGAGCGAATTGGGCGGCAGCGGCGCCCGATCGGTGAACTCGACCTGCCCGGCCATCGCAAAGCGGGCGCCCCGGTCGCGGCTGGCGAAGACGCCGCGCTCAGAGCTGGCGAGGATCAGCGGCGCCGACAAGCCCAGCGCCACGCCGGTGAGCGGTGCCAGGGTCTTGCGATCTTCTTCGATCGGCAGGCCGCAGCCGAGCTGCGAGGGGGCCCACGCCGGATCGGCGTTGCCGGGATCAAGGAGGCAGATGCCCGAGCGGTTCGACGAGGCCGCCACTAGGCCCGGTGCGAAGGCGAGCCCCGTGCAACTGCCGCCGCTCCAGCCGGTCCCGACGACTTTCCAGCCGGCGGGATCGATGCCGTCGCCGCGCGCCTCGACCCTGATGACGCCTTCGCCGGGCTCGCCACGTTCGGCCGCCAGCAACGCCCACAGGAACAGTCGGTCGCCCTCGCGCTGGAAGACGAGCCGGCGCACGTCGCGGCCCTCGGCGCCGGGGATGGCCTGGAAGCTGCCGGCCCGGCCGCCCTCCCGGGAGATCAGGACGCCGCGCTTCTCGCGCCGGGCGACGGCGATGCAAGGCACGCCGGATGCCAGCCGCGCGACTGCGACCGCATAGAGGCCGATCCCGTTCTGCGGGTCGTCCTTGATGCCGGGCCCGAGATCGTCGACCAGGGTGGAACTCGCGGCATCGCCGAGGCTGATCGCGTGCAAGCCCTTGCGGCCGGCATAATAGAGCACCGTCCGGGGGCCGTTCCTGAGGCTGGCCACGTCATAAAGCCGTTCGCCCTGCACCGTTTCGACCAGACTCCAGGTCTCGCCGCCGTCGCGCGAGACCGTCACGGACATGGCATCCGAATCCTTGGCGGCGCCGAGTGCCATCAGCATGCCAGGCTGTTCCGGATCGCTGCGCAGCGCCGCAATGTCGGAGCCGGCGTTGGCGATGATGGTCGTCCAGCTCTCGGCGCTGTCGAGCGTCCGGTAGAGACGACCAGCGGACGCGGCATAGAAGGTCCGCGGCTGGCTCGGATCGCGCTGCAGATCGACCACGCCGGCCTCTGGTCCCTCGTCGATCGCGAAGGACAGCTGCTCGGCGTAGCGGACCCCCGGCTCGGTCAGGATGGCCTCATAGACGTCCGAGGCCCGCAGCGTCTTGCCGAAGGGCCATTGGCCGTTCGGCGATATGAGGTCGTCGAGCCGGCGCAGGATGCGCAGCCTGACGGCATCCGGGTCCTCCACCGGAGAGATCACCACGCGCGAGGCGATGGAGACGGGCCGGCAATGCGACCAGAGCACCTTGGTGCGCACGCCGATCGGCCTGTATTCGGCCAGGAGCGAATCGACCCGCTCGAGCAGGAGATCGGTCTGGTGGCTGCGCACGGCCTCGAGCGTCGCCGGCTCGCCGGTCTCGAGCGTCGGGACGACGCGGATCTCGACGACCCCCGGCTCGCCGAACGTCCATAGCTCCCTCTGGGCATAGGCCCTGGCGCGGGAGATCCCGCCTGCAGTCACGGCGATGCGTTCGAAATCGCGCGCGGTGACGGCGCTCGAAAGCCCCTGGACCGCCTCGCGGCCGCGAATGACCGCGTTCTCCAGGGTTTCGCCATCTTCGCCTCCCGCGGCCCAGGCGGCGTTGGTCACCGAAAGTCCGGCAACCGGCTCGCGCATGGCGACCAGCTTGCCGGGCATGACATTGCCGGCCTTGCCGCCGCCGACCCGATACCAGGCGCGAATCGCGCTGCCTTTGGCCGGAACCGGGCTCATCGTGGCCGAGCCGCTGCCGCCGAGCGGAGAAAACGTGATCGTTCCGGTGGCCCGGTCGAGCGTATAGGCGCGGTCCGTCTCGCCGAGGCCCTGGAAGGTCGAGACCTCCTTCCAGACGACGAAGGGCTTGCCGCCGAACTGCAGCACCGTGAGATCAGGGCCGAGCTTCGACGGATCGGCCTCGACGCCGACGATCAGCGTTGCAAGCTTCGGCATGAAGCGGATGAGCGGCGCGCGGCGCAGGCGGAAGCTCTGTCCCGGCTCCCCGCTGCCAGAGCCCAGCAGTTCCGCCTCGATGCTCTCGGCATTGACCGCGTCGGCGACGACCGATGTGGCGCCGGGCTCGATACGGGCCTCGGCGATCGTCTCGAAGATGACGGTCGTCGCGGTGTCGGCGACACGCGTTCCGGCCGGGATGACGATCGCCTTCTCGGTCGCCGCGCTGGTTCGCGAGAAGGTGAGGGCGACGATCGCCGCCGCCGGCGCCTGCATCGTCACGCCGAGCAGATTGAGCAGCGCGATATGCACCTTCTCGGGCACGCGGTTCAGCCGATAGAGCATGTTCTCCGTGAGGAAGGCGAAGAGCTCTACCAGCACCATGCCCGGATCGCTCGGCGAGAAGTCGGTCCACTCCGGCGAGCGTGTGCGGATGATGTCGCGCGCTTCCCGCAGCAGATCGTCGAAAGACCGGTCGTCCAGCTTCGGGGTCGGGAATGGCATCAGGCGTCCCCCACGGCGAGGTCGATGGACATGAGCACGCTGTCGCGGCGCTGGCTCTCGCGCACGCGGTAGTCGAGCCGGATCGCCAGGACGCTCTCGCCGGGGCCGCTGTCGGCGAGAGGACCGGCGTTGAGGCGCAGGATTTCGATGCGCGGCTCCCAGCGGCTGATAGCCTGCGAGATGTAGTGAATGGCGAGGCCCGCGGTCGTCGCGTCGTTCGCGGCGAAGATCAGACGGTCCAGCGGACAGCCGTAGCCGGGGCGCATCACCCGCTCGCCCGGCCGCGTCGCGAGCAGCATGACGACGGCCTGCCGGATGGCGTCGTCCCCCCGCACCATCACCATGCCGCCGGCCGGCGAGACATGAAGACCCGCCGGCATGATCGAGCCTTCCTCATGCGCGGCGCCGAGATTGCGGAAGTGCCAGCCGATCAGCGCCGCCATGACCTCAAGCCCCGCTCTGCACGAATTCCTGAGCGACAGCCGTCACCGAGAACGGTGTTATCCCGAGCTGGCTCCAGTTGGTCCGCCCGGTGGTGCTGTCGAGGCAGATGCGATGTCCGCCGATGCGGATGAAGGTCGAATAGGACGCATCGTCGACCGCTACCGTGGCGGTGCAGGGCGGCGTCGTGACGGTGGCCATGGGACAGGCACTGATGGAACGCTTCAGCGGATCGTCTTCGACGAGAAGCGGGTCGCCCCCGATGCGGACCCAGTCCTGGCTGTTCTCGTTGCTGACGATACCGCCATGGGCGCATTTGAGGACGGCGGCCTTGGTGAGCACGAACATCGTTCAGCCCCGCTCGAAATTGATGAAACTGGCCCGGAACGTAATGGTCTTGCCCGGTGCCTCGATGACGAGATCGCTCGCCGCCGCAAGGCGTGCCTGGCCTGGCAGCAGCTCCAGCAGGCTTCCCGCCGATGTCGCGAGCCGCGCCGTCGCGCTGGTCGATGACAGTTCCAGGCGCTGCCCGGCGCCAGTTCGCAACACGAAGGGCCGCGGCCGCTGATTGGAAAAGCCTCGCGGCAAATCGCTCTCGCCGTAAAGGCCGCCAAGCACGATGCCATGGGCCGGATCGCCGTCCGGGCACAGCACCAGGACCTGGTCGCCGATCTCCGGAAACACCGCCGCACCCTTGCCCGAGCCGGCGCCCGCAATAAGCACGGCGAGCCAGGGTGCGAGGGTCTCGCCCAGCGCCGGCAGCTGCACGCGGCAGCGGCCCCGCGCCTCCGGATCGAGCGTGTCTGTCACGATGCCGAGCGTCACCAGAGGCGTCAGCGGGCGGGGTGCGCGCTGCGGCGGCGTGGTGGCAAAGCTGGTCACATAGCCGCTGGTCGCGTCGAGCCGGTGCACGGCACTTGCGATCACATGCCTGCCCGCCACCGCGTCAGCGACGCCGGAGACCATCAGTGGACGCCCCGGCGCGATCCGGACATCGCCGAGCATTTCGCCCGTGGCCTCGATGGAGCGGGCGACGGCGCGGTCGAGGTCGGCCTGCGCCAGTGCTGCGACGGCCGCGGCTCGATCCTCGATGCGGTTGAGCTTCTGGCGATAGCCGCCGGCGCCTTCGTTCGGCTTCGTGTCGCGCGCCTCAAGCGCATCCTGCCGGCTGAGGGTGCTCGTCTCGACGAAGGCTGCCGCGCTGGCCGGATTCCAGCCCGCCGCCGTCGTGCCGCGGACGTTGCGATCATTGGACAGGCCCGCCGTGAAGCCGAGCAGTTCGGCCCCGATGCGCAACGGGATGGCGTCGCCGAAACCATCGAGCCCCGTCAGGATCAGTTCCCCGTCGCTGAGAACCGGGTAGAGACCGGCCTCTTCGGCGAGATCCGCCAGCAGGTCGAAATCGCTCTGCTCGTGCTGGATCAGAGTGTCGCGCGTCTCCGGCCGGCCATGGCAGGTGGAAGGCAGGCCGAGTTCGCCGGCGAGCGCGGCCGCGAGATCGGCGGCCGAAACCGATTCCAGTACGCGCGGCCGGAAGCTGCGGCGGAGCCGCTGCAGGCGGTCATAGGCCCGCACCCGCAGCAGGGGCACGCCGACTTCGCCATATTCATAGCTGAGCGCGCTGATTTCACCGTCGAACAGCGTCGCCTGATCGCGCCCGATGCGGATGCCGAGCCCGCTGCCGATGGCAAGCGCCGCGAGGTCGGGCGGTTCGATCAGCGTGAACACGATCTCGGCCATCGCCGGCGCGCCGAGCTCCTGGCGGACGGTCACCTCCGTTACCAGCCGCGCCAGCTTCGGGTCTGAGGCCCGGCCGTCCACGGTCAGCGAGAGCGTGCTCTGGTTGAAAGGTGCGGTCATGATCCGGTGAGGCTCGCGGCATCGGGGAGGACCAGGATGGTTCCCTCGGGCACGTTCAGCGGATCAGCGATGTCGTTGAATGCGAGCACGGCGTGCGTCAGGCCGGGATCGCCGTAATAGCCGGCGACGACCTCGTCGATGCGCGGCGAGGGCAGGCCGTTTTCGTCCGGGACCAGGACGATGCGGACGGCGCGGTCGGTGTCGCCTGTCGATCCGTCGAGTGATGGCGGCTCGAATTGCGAAGTGGCAGGCAGGCGTGGCGGCGCGGCGCCGACATCATAGTCGACCCGCCGCAACCGGACGCGCAGCCAGGAGCGCTGCGGACGCCCGTCGCCGGCGAAGCGCTCGAATTTTTCTGCCACCGACACGACCACGCCAGGAATGTTCCAGGCGCGGCCCCATATCATGCGCACCAGAGGCGGTGCACCGAACCCGTCGGCGCTCTCGCCATTCTCAGCGAGATTCCAGATCGGCCGCGTCATGTCGCGGACATCGGGCAGCAGGGCCGGCTCGCTGGGGAGGCTTTCGCTTTCCCGCGCGCCAGCCGCCGGCCGCGAACGCAACTCGCTGTCGATCTCGGTGTCGAACAGGAGGTCGAGATCGATCTCCGTGCTGCCGCCTCCGGTGGCGATCAGCGGATCATCCGTCATCGTGAGGCCGGTGATGATGCCCGTGGTCGTCTTGCGCGTCGTCACTCCGGCGCTGCGCCGGATGACGACGTTCTCGGGATTGAGCAGGCAGGAGAGCTGCTCGCCGGTCCTCTCGATCAGGAAAGCTATCCGTTCCATGCGCGCTCGACCTGATCTTCCGCGAGGCGGCGGAGGCGCGCAGCATCCTCGAAGCCGCGGGCAGGCGGCGGTGCGGGTGGCGCGGGCAGATCCGCCCAGCGATCGAGCGTGGGCGCGGCCGGGAACAGGCCTGGCCTTTCGGCCGCGTGCCGATCGTCCGGGAAATTCGGCTCGACCCGGTTCGGCCGGGTCGCGGTCGCCGGTGCTACCGACCGAGGCGCAGGCGCCGGCGATGGGGCAAACTGGCCGGTCCCGAATGTGCCGGGCGGTGCGGTCACGGCCGCGCCCTCGGTCGGCTTCGGCCGGGGACCGGGACGATGCCCGACATCGGTTTCAGGCATGGCGCGCGCCGCTGGCGTCGCGGCCGAGCGTGGCGCGCCGGCACTGGCGGGGACGGGAGGTGCGGCGGATCGCGGCGACACCGCATCCTCGCCGCTTTGGTAGAACCGCGGGACCAGCCGTGGCGCCGGCCTCGGCTCGGGGCGCGCCACCTTTGGGGGCAGGCTCGGCGCGGCCGCGTCATCAGCCTCTGTGACCGAAAATCCGCTGCGCCGGGCTGCTGCCGGCCGCGGCTGAGGCCAGGCCGGCGGCGCGCCGGGAGGGGCCGGGACCGTCTGGAACGCGGCGGCGATCCGTGGCACCGGTGCCGGCTGTCCCGGAAAGGACGGGCGCTCGCGCGCCTCGTCTGTTGGGTGGCGCTCGGCGAGACGGTGGAGGATGCCGTCCGCGGGCGCCGCCTCCGGCCGCACTTCATCCTGGCTTCGCGGCGCCGGCGGCCGTGCAACCGGTTCGTTCTCGGAAGCCACGCCCGCCTCGGGCTGGAATTCGCCCTCCTCGGCCAGCCGGGTCGCCAGCAGGTCGATCCAGGGCTGCGGCGCGTCGGGATAGCGCTCGCGCAGCGCCGCCACACGGGCATCGTGGGGTGTGACCGGCTGTTGCTTCGGCGCGGCAGCCGTCTCCAGCCACGCCGTCACCGACCGGAACAGCGGCAACAGGGTGGAAGCGAGCGTGCCGATCGGTCCCGCCATGGCGTCAGGCCAGGTTCATGCTGTCGAAGACGAGCTTCACCTGTTCGATGGCAATCTCCCGACCGAGCGTATCGAGCGGCGCACCGCTCCATTCCGAGGGCCAGGCATTGATGAGGTTCCAGCGCATCGCCTCGTCGACGCCATTGGCATCGAGCAGGATGACCGAGACGTTGCGCCGCTCGACCGCGCCCGCGACGCCCTTGTTGAACCAGTCCCAGAGGTCGCGCGACCGGGTGAGGCCGTAGCTCAGCGTCACCTCGGCATATTCGACCTGCCCCGGGATCGCGCGCACGACCTGGTTGGTGCCGCCCTCGCGATAGCGGATGGGCTGGATGCGGGCGCCGAGCCCGCTGCATCCCGTGAAATGGCCTTCGGCGACGCCCTGGATCTCGAGCTTGAAATTGAAGTTGCGGTAGGGATCGACGGTCTGGCCGACGGCTGCGGTCTGTGTGGGTGCGGGCATGGCGCCAGTTCCTCGCGCGAACGATCAGGTTGTTTCGACGACAGCACCGGCGGCGGTCTGGCCGATCTGGAAGATGACGAACTCGGCCGGCTTCACGGGAGCGATGCCGATCACGGTCGTGACGATGCCGGCATCGATCTCCTCCTGCGGATTGGTTTCCTCGTCGCATTTCACGAAGAAGGCCTGCTCGGGCGTCGCCCCCATCAGGGCGCCCTGGCGCCAGAGCAGGGTCAGGAAGGCGGTCACGTCGCGGCGGATGCTCTTCCACAGGAAGCGGTCGTTCGGCTCGAACACCGTCCAGCGCATACTGCCTTCGATCGATTCCTCGATCATGTTGGTGAGCCGGCGCACATTGAGGTAGCGCCAGTTGCTCGCCGACGGCGCCAGCGTGCGTGCGCCCCAGACCGTGATGCCCTCGCGGCCGAACGCGCGGATGCAATTGACGCCGACGGGGTTCAGCACCTGCTGCTCGGCCTTGGAAACGGAATAGGTGAGGCCGAGCGCGCCATAGATCGGCGTGTTGGCCGGCGCCTTGTGCACGCCGCGCTGGATGTCGATCCGCCCGCAGACGCCCGCGATATGGCCCGATGGCGGAATGTCCACGATCGTCTTCGGCGAGATGGCGTCCTGGCCGCGGATCCAGGGGAAATAATAGGCGCCGAAGCCGCGCTGGGAATCGCGCGACCGAAGCCCGCCGCGCTTGCCCTTGCCGGGGCTGTCGTCCGTCAAGGTCGCCGCCCGGGTCAAGAGCTCGACATCGTCGACGCGCGGAGGGCCGTCGAGCAGGGCGACGCGGTCGCCGAGCTGTTCGGCGGCGTTCAGCAGCGCCTCGTAGCTGGCGGCGTCGGTGCGCCCGGGCGCCGCAATCAGGGCGATCTCGTCAAAGGCGGCGAGAAGATCGAGTCCCGTGCCGCCGCCGCTGATCGGCGCGTCGGCCGGGATGTTGACGACGTAGCAGCGGGGGCCGCCGTTCAGGAAGAAGCCGTAGACGGCGTTGGCGAGCGCCGTGCCGGTCTGCGATCCGTTGGCGAAGGTCTTGACGAATTCCTGCCAGTTGTTGACCGCAACCGCCTTGCCGGCGGCAGCGCCGGCATCGGGCGCCGTCCCGACGAAGCCGGCGACGGAGGTTCCAACCGCCTCGATCGGGCGCGACCCGCTCTCGACCTCCTTGATGTAGATGCCAGGGCTCAGCTCACTCGCCATGCTAGCTCTCCGGGGACAGTTGTAGGGTCAAGGGCTGACCGGCATCGACCGTGGCGGTCTTGCTGAAGCGCTGCTTGTTCGCCGTGATCCGCACCGATTGGCCGGCATCCAGCGGGACATCGAAGCGGAACCGTCCGTCCGATCCCGTGGTCTGGCGGAGTTGCAGCGAGGGCACCGCGACGATCGCGCCGGCCAGCGCGCGGCCGTCCGGACCCTCGACGATCCCTTCGATCGCGCGCATCTCGCCGATCCGAATGACCGGCGGATGCAACACGGGGGACGCCGCGGGCAGCGAACGCGCGCGAGGCAGCGATGTTGAAAGAGCGATGCCGATCGGACCGCTCGCCCGTCGCTCCATCCGCAGGACGACGGGATCGGCATTTGCGACGGGGAGAACGGGATTCTCCGCGAGGGCGAAGGCAATTTCGCCGAGATATCTGTGCTCGGCCAGCGTATCGGCCGCCTCGACGCTGATGAGATAATCGAGCCTCAGGACAGCTGTCGGGGTCAAGCGATGCCCGGTCGTCTCGATATAGAGATCCGAGAGTCTAAGCCGGATAACCGGCTTTACGTCCTCGAGCGGGTCATCGTGCAAGGCAAGCACAGTGTCCGAAAAACGGGCAGCGAGCCAGTTTCCGAGAGCGCCCGTAACTTGGTCAGCCGACTGAACCAAACGCGATACCTTTTGAATTAAAGGTTTCTACGTAAAAGCAAAATCGAAACATCAGGAGCTATAGACGCGACTATAGACATGGAAGGACGTTGCATTCAAGCGGTCAAGATACCGCCGTGCCGCGCTATGTCGGTGGCGCAGCGATGCATCTGCTGGGCGTCGGTGCGAGCAGTCGATCCGAGGCGATGACCATCAGGGCGAGCTTCTTCGCCGGCCGTCGATCATGACGAGCATCGGGGCGGACCGCGCGGATCGTCGCGCACGCCCGCATTATTCCCGCCGGCCGGGTCCGCTTCCATCCTCGCCACGGATGAGCGCGACGGCGCGGGAGGCGAGCGCCATGGTGGGGGCGTTGGTGTTGCCGGAGGGGATGAACGGCATGGCCGAGGCGTCGATCACCCGGAGGCCGTCGACACCACGCACGCGGAGTGCCGGATCGAGCACCGCCATCGGATCGTCGTCGCGGCCCATGCGCGCCGAGCCGACCGGGTGGTAGTTGGTCTTGACCGTCTTGCCCGAGAATTCGGTCAGTGCCGCATCGCTGGTCAGCGTCGCGCCGGGCAGGAGTTCTTCGGCGATCTTCGGGCCGAGCGGCTTCGTCGCCATCAATTCGCGCGCGAAGCGGAGCGAGGCGAGGGTGATGCGGAGATCTTCGGGATGGCCGAAGAAGTTCGAATCGACCAGCGGCTTGTCGGCCGGGTCGGCCGAACGCAGCTTGACGCTGCCGCGCGCCTTCGGGCGCAGCAGGCACGAGGTCAGCGTCAGGCCATAGGTTGGCGCCGCGCTGGAGACGTCGCGGTCGAGATAGACGATCGGCGCGCAATAGAGCTGCACCGTTGGGCGGTCGCCGCCGTCCGGGTCATAGAACAGGCAGCTCTCGATGCCGGTTGTCGTCACCGGGCCACTCTTGAAGAGAAGATACTGCAAGCCGTTGCGCAGCATGGCGAAGCCCTTGTCCTCGCCGAAATAGCCGCTCCTGCCTTTGGTCGAGGCGATGACCGGGACCTCGTGATGATCCTGTAGGTTCTCGCCCACGCCCGGGAGATCGACGACGGGCGCGAGGCCGTGCGCCTTGAGATGATCGGCCGGGCCGAGGCCCGACAGCATCATCAGCTTGGCGGTGTTGTAGGTTCCCGCCGCGAGCAACACCTCGGCGTCAGCATGGGCGCGGACCAGCGCGCCATCCTTGCGATACTCGATCCCGACGGCGCGGCCATTCTCGATGACCACGCGGGTAACCAGGGCATCGGTCACGATGGTCAGTTTCGGATCGTTCCGGATTTCGGACAGGAAGGCGCGCACGGCATCGCAGCGCTCCATGCGGCCGTTGACCTTGCCCATCGTGTGCTGCATCACGCCGACACCGGCCTGCCGCTCGCCGTTGAAATCGGGATTGTAGGCGATGCCGCGTCCCTGCGCCGCGAGGATGAAATCCTCGGTCGTGTCGCAGAGCTGGCCGGGATCGGACACCTGCAGCCCGCCTTCAATGCCGTGGAAGCGATCGTTGAACTTGGCATTGCGCTCGAGACTGCGGAAATGCGGCAGGAGGTCGTCATAGGCCCAGCCGGCATTCTGGCCGAGAAAGGCGTTCCAGCCGTCATAATCCTCGCGCTGGCCGCGGATATAGACCATCGCATTCACCGATGAACCGCCGCCGAGTACCTTGGCCTGCGGCACGATCGGCGCGCGGCCGCCGAGGCGTTCCTGCGGCGCGGTGTTGTGCATTTCGAGGAAATCGTCGCGGCCGAGAAACTTCATGTAGCCGGCCGGCATGCGCATGATCGGATTGAATTTCGCCGGCCCGCGCTCGACGAGCAGGACGCGCATGCCATGATCGCGGACGAGGCGCATCGCGGCCACGCAGCCTGCCGAGCCGCCACCCGCGATCACATAATCGAACTCGCCCGTCGCCATCATCGCCTCTCCCCGTTTGTTGTGGTTGAAGACGAAAAGCTGGCCGATGTCGAGATGGCAGCGGCACGCGCAAGCGGCGCGCCACGGCGGGAACGCTGTGCAGGGCGAGCCGGACGCCGTTGACAAGCACGCCATTGCCTATGCTATGCTCATGATGAGACATTGGGCATAAGTGCTCGTCTCTCCAGTTTCGGCCTCGACGGCCACCGGGCAACAGCGCCCCATGACGCCCCATTCGACATGGATGGGACCCGCGTCATGGGGCTTTTTTTATTGGGTTCAGGCGCATGCGCGACGCCATCCGCATCGGCATCCTCTATTCGACCGTCGGCGCCTATGGCGCCATGGGGCGCGACTGTCGCGACGGAGCCGAATTCGCGATCGAGACGCTCGCGGCCGAGGGCAGCCTCCCCTTCGCGATCGAGCCGATCTTCGCCGATCCGGAGGGCGAGCCGGCGCGCTATATCGATCTGGCGCGCGGCATGCTGCGCGAGGATGGCTGTCGCCATATCGTCGGCACGATCACCTCGGCAGCGCGCAAGGACGTCATCCCGCTGGTCGAGAAGCATGACGGGCTGCTCTGGTACATGTGCCCCTATGAGGGGTTCGAGGCCAACAAGAACGTCATCTATACCGGCGGTTGCCCCAACCAGCATCTCATCCCGCTGTTCGACTACCTGCTGCCGCGCCATGGCAAGCGGGTCTACCTGCTCGGCGCCAATTATGTCTGGGGCTGGGAGATGAACCGCCTTGCGCGCGAGCGGATCGGCGCGGCCAAGGGCGAGATCGTCGGCGAGCGCTGCCTGCCGCTGGAGGAGACCGACGTCGAACGCCTGATCGCCGATGTCGAACTTCAGCGGCCTGATTTCGTGCTCAACAACCTGATCGGGCCGTCGAGCTACGCGTTCCTGGCGGCGTTTCGCGAACTCGGCCGGCGCAATCCGGCCTTCGCCCCCGAGCGCTGTCCGGTCGTCAGCTGCGACCTGACGGAATGCGAATTCGGCGCAATCGGGCCTGGCGTCGCGACTGGCCATCTCTCGGCCGCCGCCTATTTCGACAGCCTGGAAACAGCGGAAAATCTTGCCTTCAAGCGCGCGGTTTCGCGGCGTTTCGGCGAGAGTCGCGTCGTTTCGGCGCCGTTCGCCGGCGCCTTCACGGCGGTTCGCCTCTGTGCCGAAGCGATCGCCCGCGCCGGAACGGATGATCCCGTGGCGGTCAAGGAGTCATTGCATGCGACGCCGCACCATACGGTCCAGGGCGTGATGCGCATCGACGCACGCACCAACCACGCGGCGCTGCCGTTCCATCTCGGCCGCATCACGGCTGAGGGCGGTTTCGAGATCATCGCCTCGCGGCCGGCGGTCGCGGCCGATCCTTATCTGATCGAGGCGCAGAGCCGTGGCGACGGCGCGCGGCTGAGGCTGGTGTCATGATCGTGACGCCGAGCTTCTCCGGCCTCAGGGCCGCCGTGCTGCATCGCTCCGACTGGGGCATCGAGCCGCTGGTGCCGCAGCTCGAGCTGCTCGGGCTCGCCGTGGTCAGGCTCTGGGCGCCGCTCGATCTCGCGGCCACCCCGGTCGATCTCGTCATCGTCGATGCCGACCAGGGCTTCGGCGGCCTGCTGCCCTGGGCCGAAGGGGAGGCACCGATCCCGGTCGTCGCGCTGCTCGGCTCGGAAGCGCCGGGCCGGATCGCCTTCGCGATGGAGCAGGGCGCCGGAGCGCTGATCACCAAGCCCGTGACGGCTTCGGCAATCTATCCGGCGCTGGTGATGGCGGCCGCCATTCATGCCGAGCGGCAGGCGGTGCGGGAGCGCCTCGACCTGCTCGAGGAGCGGCTGCGGCTCCGGCCGCTGGTGCATGGCGCCCTCCGCGCCGTGATGGCGGCGCAGAAGATCGACGAAGATGCGGCCTATGCGTGGCTGCGCACCACCGCGATGCGCCGGCGCATGGCGATCGAGCATGTCGCAGCCGACATCCTTGCCGGGCGCGATCCGCTGTCGGAGGCGATCTGATGCGGCTCATCCGCCAGCTTCTCGCCCGCCCCTCGGCGGCGTTCGGCGCGACGATCGTGCTGCTCGTCGTCATCGCGGCAGTCTTTGCGCCCTGGCTCGCGCCCTATGCGCCGGATGCGCAACCCTTCGACGGGCTGACGATCGACGGCGCGCCGCTGCCGCCCGACAGCCATTACTGGCTCGGCACAGACACGCTCGGCCGCGATCTCCTCTCGCGCCTCCTCTATGGCGCCCGGACATCGCTGATCATCGGCCTCGTCGCCAATGGCACGGCGGTCGCGATCGGGCTGCTGGTCGGGACGATCGCCGGCTACCTGCCGACACGCTCCGGCAACTGGGTCATGCGCTTCACCGATTTGATGATGGCGTTTCCGGCGTTGCTGCTCGCCATCGTGCTGGCGGCGCTCTTGAAGCCGAGCCTCTGGATCGTCGCGCTGGTCATCGCGCTGGTGAACTGGGTTCAGGTGGCGCGCATCAGTTACACCGAGACACGCGGCCTCGTGCAGCGCGACTTCATCGTCGCCGAACGCTCGCTCGGCGCCGGCCATGGCCGCATTCTCCTCCATCACATCGTGCCGCATCTGGTGCCGACGGCCATCGTCTGGGGCACGCTCGGCATCGCCACCACCGTTCTCCTCGAGGCGACCCTGTCCTTCCTCGGCATCGGCGTGCAGCCGCCTGAGCCGTCCTGGGGCAACATCATCTTCGAGAGCCAGAGCTATTTCCAGGCGGCGCCCTGGCTGGTGTTCTTCCCCGGCGCCGCAATCCTCTTGACCGCGCTGTCGTTCAACCTCGTCGGCGACGCGCTGCGCGACCTGCTCGATCCGACGCAGCGGGGGCGCGACTGATGTCGAGGCTTCCGATCAACGCGCGAGGCACGCAGCCATGCTGACGATCCTCGCCCAGCGCGTCCTGCAATCGGCGCTGATCCTTCTCGGTGTCGCCGTGATCACCTTCGCGCTGCTCTATGCGCTGCCGGCCGATCCGGCGGTGATGATCGCCGGCCGCTCCGCCACGGCGAAGACGGTTGCCAATATCCGCCACGAGCTCGGTCTCGACCAGCCGTTGCTGATCCAGTTCTGGCACTACCTCACCGGGCTCCTCCAGGGCGATCTCGGACGTTCCTATGCGCAGAAGACCGAGGTCGAGACGCTGATCCTTGCCCGCCTGCCGGCGACGCTGATCCTGATGGCGGCCGGTATCGCCGTCGAAGTCACGCTCGGGCTGGTGCTCGGCATGGTCGCGGCGCTGAAGCGGGGCGGCTTCATCGACCGGGCCGTCATGACGGCGTCGTTCGTCGGCGTCTCGGCGCCGCAATTCGTCGTCGCGCTGGTGCTGCTTTACATTTTTGCAGTCACGCTCGGCTGGTTCCCGATGTCCGGCTTCGGCACGCCGGCTCATATCGTTCTTCCGGCGCTGACCCTCGGCGTGCTCGGCGCCGGCTGGTACGCGCGCATGGTCCGCTCGGCGATGATCGACGTGCTGAACCAGGACTATATCCGCACCGCCAATGCGAAGGGGCTCTCGGCACGCCGCGTCGTGCTGCGCCATGCCCTTCCAAATGCCCTGCTGCCGATCATCGCGATGATCGGCATCGATATCGGCCAGTTCATGAGCGGTGTCGTCGTGGTCGAGGCGGTCTATGGCTGGCCCGGCATCGGCCAGTTGGCATGGCAGGCGATCCAGCAGGTCGACATCCCCATCATCATGGGCGTCACGCTGGTTTCAGCGCTTGCCATCGTCATGGGCAACCTTCTCGCCGACATCATCGCGCCGCTGGTCGATCCGCGCATCCGAAGCCGATGAGTGCCTCCGAAAGCCTACAAGCCTGCCGAGAACAACCAACCGAAGGGACATGGGACATGTTGAGACGCTTGCTCCGAACCACCGCGCTGGCGGGCCTCCTCGCCCTCGCGGCGCCCGCAGCCTTTGCCGAGGATGCGCCGAGCCAGGGCGGCGACATCGTCGTCACCTACAAGGACGACATCGCGACGCTCGATCCGGCGATCGGCTATGACTGGCAGAACTGGTCGATGATCAAGAGCCTGTTCTCGCGGCTCATGGACTATACGCCCGGCACGCCGGACCTGATCCCCTCGCTCGCCGAGAGCTTCACCGTCTCGCCGGACGGCCTCGTCTATACCTTCAAGCTCCGCCCGGGCGTGAAGTTCTCGAACGGCCGTGAAGTCGTTGCCAGCGACGTCAAATATTCGATCGAGCGCGCCGTCAACCCGAAGACGCAAGGCCCCGGCGCCGGCTTCTTCGGCGCGATCGTCGGCCAGCCCGAGATGGCGGCTGGCACGGCCGAGACGATGCCCGGCATCGAGACGCCGGATGACCATACCGTCGTGTTCAAGCTGTCGCGCCCCGATGCGACCTTCCTGCATGTGCTCGCGATCAACTTCTCCTCGATCGTGCCGAAGGAAGCCGTCGAGGCGGCTGCCGGCGATTTCGGCAAGAAGCCGGTCGGCTCGGGGGCCTTCATCCTGAAGGACTGGACCATCGGCCAGAAGCTGACCTTCGTCCGCAACCCCGATTACTTCGTCAAGAACGTGCCGCACATCGACAGCTTCACGGTCGAGGTCGGCCAGGAGCCGCTGGTGGCGCTGCTCCGCCTGCAGAAGGGCGAAGTCGACATCGCCGGCGACGGCATTCCGCCGGCCAAGTTCCTCGAGATGAGCAAGGGCCCCGATGCCGCCGACATGATCGTCGACGGCGCGCAACTGCATACGGGCTACATCACGCTCAACACGAAGATCCCGCCGCTCGACGACGTCAAGGTGCGCCAGGCGCTCAACATGGCGATCAACAAGGACCGGCTGACGCGTATCGTCAACGGCCGCGCCACGCCCGCCAACCAGCCGCTGCCGCCGCTGATGCCGGGCTATGACAAGAGCTTCACCGGCTACGCCTATGATCCGGCCAAGGCCAAGGCGCTGCTCGCCGAGGCCGGCCATCCAGACGGCTTCTCGACCGTCCTTTATTCGACCAACACCGATCCGCAGCCCCGCATCGCCCAGGCGATCCAGCAGGATCTCGCGGCCATCGGCGTCAAGGCCGAGATCAAGGCGCTGGCGCAAGCCAACGTGATCGCCGCCGGCGGCACCGAGGGCGAGGCACCGATGATCTGGTCGGGCGGCATGGCCTGGATCGCCGACTTCCCGGATCCGTCCAATTTCTACGGACCGATCCTCGGCTGCTCCGGCGCCGTCACCGGCGGCTGGAACTGGTCCTGGTATTGCAACAAGGATCTCGATGCCCGCGCCGTTGCCGCGGATTCGATGTCGGACCCGGCCAAGGCCGCCGAGCGCGCCGCGACCTGGGGCAAGATCTTCACCGACATCATGGCCGATGCGCCGTGGATTCCGGTGTTCAACGAGCGCCGCGTGGTCGCGAAGTCGAAGCGGATGGGCGGCCCCGGCGAGATCTATATCGATCCGACCCGCGTCATCAACTACGACGCGATCTTCGTGAAGCCCTGAGCGGCCGTCATTGACACCGCCCCGGTCCGCGCCTCTTGGCGTGGCCGGGGCCTTTCGAGGAGCCGCCCCATGTGCGTCGCCTGCAGCCACACCATCCACAGCGCCAGCCATCACTATGGCTGGAACCGTGACTTCGCCCCGGTGCTCACCGCGAAGCCCGGCGAGACGATCCATTTCGAGTGCAAGGATTCCTCCGGCGGCCAGCTCGGCGCCGGCTCGACCGTCGCGAGCGTCACGGCGCTCGACTTCGGCAAGATCAATCCGGTGACCGGGCCGGTCTTCGTCGAGGGCGCCGAGCCCGGCGATGCCCTCAAGGTCACCATTCGCCGCTTCGAGCCGTCCGGCATCGGCTGGACCGCCAACATCCCGGGCTTCGGCCTGCTCGCCGAGCACTTCAAGGAGCCGGCGCTGCATGTCTGGAAATATGATGCGAGCGCGATGACGCCCTCGCTCTATGGCCCGGGCGGCAAGGTGCCGCTGAAGCCGTTCGCCGGCACGATCGGCGTCGCTCCGGCCGAGCCGGGCCTCCATTCGATCGTTCCGCCGCGCCGCGTCGGCGGCAATCTCGACATCCGCGACCTGACCGCGGGCGTCACGCTCTATCTGCCGGTCGAAGTGCCGGGCGCGCTGTTCTCGATCGGCGATACGCATGCGGCGCAGGGCGATGGCGAGGTCTGCGGCACGGCGATCGAAAGCCAGATGAATGTCGAGGCGACGCTGGAACTGGTGAAGGGCGCACGCCTCAAGAGCCCGCGCTTCACGACATCCGGGCCGGTCACCAACCATCTCGACGGCGCCGGCTATGAGGTCACGACCGGCATTGGTCCCGATCTCATGACGGCGGCGCAGGAGAGCGTGATGCGCATGGTCGATCTCCTGACCGCCGAGCACGGTCTCAGCGCGGTCGACGCCTACATGCTCTGCTCGGTCTGTGCGGACCTTCGCATCAGCGAGATCGTCGACATGCCGAACTGGGTCGTCTCGTTCTACTTTCCGCGGATCGTGTTTTCTTGACCCAGGCAGCAGCGCCCCTTCTCGTCGTCGAGGGTCTTTGCATCGACGCGCGGACACCGGAAGGGCCGCGCCGCGTCCTCGACGACGTCTCGTTTGCCCTCGGCGCGGGCGAGACGCTGTGCCTTGCCGGCGAATCCGGCTCGGGCAAGAGCATCACCTCGCTGGCGATCCTGCAATTGCTGCCGAAGGCTTCGCTCCGGATCGCCGGCGGCAGCATCCGCCTTGCCGGGCGGGAACTGACCGGGCTCTCGCGCAGCGCGATGCGCGCCATTCGGGGCGGCGAGATCGCGATGATCTTCCAGGAGCCGATGACCTCGCTCAACCCGGTGATGACGGTCGGCGCGCAGCTCACCGAGGCGATCCGCGAGCATCAGGGAACCGAGGGCGGGACGGCGGAGCAGCGCGCCCGCGCCATGCTCGATGCCGTGCATATCGCCGACCCGGCCCGGCGGATGGCGCAATATCCGCACGAACTCTCCGGCGGCATGCGCCAGCGGGTGATGATTGGCATGGCGCTCTCCTGCCAGCCGAAGGTGCTGATCGCCGACGAACCGACCACGGCGCTCGACGTCACGGTCCAGGCGCAGATCCTCACGCTGATGCGTGAGTTGAAGGGCGAGTTTGGCGCCTCGATCATCCTGATCACGCATGACATGGGCGTCGTCGCCGAGATGGCCGACCGCGTCGTGCTGATGCAGGCCGGCCGCATCGTCGAGACCGGTGGGGTCGAGCAGATATTCACGGCGCCGCGCGAGAGCTATACGCAGAACCTCCTCGCCGCGGTTCCAAGGCTCGGCGCCCGCCGCGGCACCGACGGTCCGCCGCGTGTCACGGCGCAGCCGAAGGGATCGGTGGCCCCGGCGCGGCAGGAGCCGGTTCTCGTCGTCGCCGATCTCCATGTCGCCTATGGCGGCGGCAAGACGCTGTTCGGCGGGGGCAAGGAGGCGCATGTCGCCGTCGACGGCGTCTCGTTCGAGATCCGCGCCGGCGAGACGCTCGGCCTCGTCGGCGAATCCGGTTCCGGAAAATCGACGACCGGCAAGGCGGCACTCGGCCTGGTGCCGTTTTCCGGCGCGGTTTCCATCGACGGCACCGCGATTGCCGGGCTGACGGCCCGCGAGATGCGGCCGGTGCGGCGCTCGGCGCAGATGATCTTCCAGGATCCCTATGCCTCGCTCGATCCGCGCATGTCGATCGGGACCGCGATTGCCGAGCCGCTGGTCATCCATGGCATCGGCCGGCCGGCCGAGCATCGCGACCGTGTCGCCGACCTCCTGAAGCGCGTCGGTCTCGCGCCCGAACTCGCCACCCGTTATCCGCATGAGTTCTCCGGCGGCCAGCGCCAGCGCATCTGCATCGCCCGGGCGCTCGCACTCGGGCCGAAGCTGATCGTCGCGGACGAGAGCGTCGCCGCCCTCGACGTGTCCGTGCGGGCACGCGTGCTCGACCTGATGCTCGAGCTGCAGGAGACGATGGGTCTCGCCTATCTCTTCATCTCGCACGACATGGCGGTGATCGAGCGGATGAGCCACCATGTCGCCGTGATGCGCGCCGGGCGGATCGTCGAGGCCGGCACGCGCCGCGCCGTGTTCGAGGCACCGACCGACCCCTATACGCGCGATCTCATGGCGGCGGTGCCGATCCCCGAGCCGCGCCGGGTCCACGCCGCCTGAGCCAGCCCTGGCGGCGCCGAATTTCACCAGATTCCGGTGATCCAGGCGCCATGCGTCTTCGTATCCTTGATGCCGTCGGGGGACAGCATGAAGGAATCGGTATGGGCCGGCTTGCAGCCTCGTTGATCACGTTCGGCCTCCTGGCCGGCGCCGGACTTGCCGGCGCCGCGCCTGCCGAGGCGAAGGACTTCAGCCTCGAGGGCTATTTCACGGGAAAGACCTCGGCCGTGGGCAGCTTCGGCGCCATCAACGGTGTCAAGCGCGCCTTCACCGTCGCGCTCAAGGGCAAGTGGGACGGGCATCTCCTCGTCCTCACCGAAGACTTCGTCTATGCCGATGGCGAGCGGGACCGGAAGACCTGGCGCTTCCGCAAGATCGGCGCCAACCAGTATCGCGGCACCCGCGAGGATGTCGTCGGCGATACGCTGGTGACAATCTCAGGCGATACGGCGCGCTTCACCTATCTCGTCGATCTCGATCCCGGTCCGGCCGAGAACATCGTCCGCTTCCACGACACGATGCGGCTCGGCGACGACGGGACGCTGGTGAACACGGCCTGGGTGACCAAATACGGCTTCCCGGTCGCTCGCACCCGCGTCACCTTCCAGCGCCCCTGAGGGGGCGTTCAAGCGACGCCGTGGCGCCAGCCGAGCCCGGCGACCGTCTCGCCGGCCGGACGGTATTCGCAGCCGACATGGCCGGCATAGCCGAGCCGATCCAGCGCCGCGAAGATGCGGAAATCGTCGAGTTCACCGGTTCCGGGTTCGTTGCGGCCGGGAACCGAGGCGGTCTGGATATGGCCGATGATCGGCATCAGCGCCTCCAGACCCTTCAGCATGTCGCCATGCAGGATCTGGCGATGATAGATGTCGAATTGCAGCTTGAGATTGGGCCGGCCGAGTTCGGTGATGAGGTCGGCGGCCTGCTGGAAGTCGTTCAGCAGATAGCCGGGCATGTCGCGCGGATTGAGCGGCTCGATCAGGAGGTCCCGTCCCTCGGCGCCGGCTGCATCGGCGGCAAAAGCGAGCGCGTCGCGATAGCGCGCGAGTGCCGCCGTGTCGCTGCGGCTGGCGATGCCGGCCATCAGGTGCAGGCGCGGCGTGCCCAGAGCCTCCGCATAGGCGAGGGCGCGGGCGACGCCGTCGCGGAATTCCTGCTCGCGGCCGGCAAGCGCCGCGATGCCGCGCTCGCCCTTGGCCCAGTCGCCCGGCGGCATGTTGAACAGCACCACCTCGAGGCCATGCGCCGCGACGCGCTCGGCGATCGCCTCAGCGGGGAAATCATAGGGAAACAGGAACTCGACCGCGTCGAAGCCGGCCCTTGCCGCCGCCGCGAAGCGATCGAGAAAGCCGTGCTCGTTGAACATCATGGTCAGATTGGCGGCAAAGCGCGGCATCAGAGGGTCTCCGGTTCCGTCTGGGAGGGCAGGTCGAGCCCGGCGATCATGGCATAGAGCCTGACGACCGAGGCGTCGTCGTCGCGCGCCATGCCGGCCGCGGCCGTCGCGATGAACATCTGCAGCGCGGAACTCGCGACCGGCAGTGGGAAATTGCCACTGCGGCCGATGTCCTGGATGATGCCGAGGTCCTTGGTGAAGATCGAGACGGCGCTTTTCGGGCTGTAGTCGCCCTCGAGGATATGCGGCACCCGGTTTTCGAACATCCAGCTGTTGCCGGCCGATTGCGTAATCACCTCGAAGACGCGGGAGAGGTCGAGACCGAGGCTCCTGGCGAAGGCCATCGCCTCGCAGGCGGCGGCGATGTGAATGCCGGCCAGCAGCTGGTTGACGATCTTGAACGACGCGCCGATGCCGGCTTCCGCGCCGAGTTCATGGACGCGTGCGGCGATGGCACCGAGGACCGGCCGCGCGGCGGCGAAGGCCTCCGGCGTGCCCGAGGCCATCACCGAGAGTTCGCCGCTGCCGGCCTTGAGCGAGCCGCCGCTGATCGGGGCGTCGAGATAATGCAGCCCCGCCGCCTCGGCTCGTGCGGCGAAGCGCTTGGCATCGGCCGGCGCCATGGTGGCGGAGGAGAGGATCACGGCGCCAGGGGCGAGTGCCGCGGCCGCGCCATTCGCCCCGAACAGCACCGTCTCGGTCTGCGCGGCATTGACGACGACGACCAGCACCGCCGAGGCGCCGGCCGCCGCCTGTGCCGGCGTCGTTTCCGGATGGCCTCCGGCTTCGGCGAGGGCGGCTCTCGCGGCGTCTGACAGGTCGCAGCCCGCGACCGCGAACCCGGCGCGCAGCAGCGAGCGGGCCATGCCGAGGCCCATCGAACCGAGTCCGATCACTGCGACGCGGAGCAATGTGGCGGTCATGGAGATCTCCCTGGCTTCGTTATGACAGCGCTGTCATTTCTCTCTGCCAGAAGCTCTAGCCGACTGCAATCGTTTTGTGTTAGCGCTGTCATAGCGAACCGAACCGGAGAGCCCGACCACGATGGCGAAGCAGGGACCGCATCCGCGCGCGCAGCCGCTTCTCGCCGATGTGGCGCGGCAGGCCGGTGTCAGCGAGATCACGGTGTCTCGCGTCATCCGCAACAAGGGGCCGATCTCGGCCGCGACGCGCGCCCGCGTCCTCAGCGCCGTCGCCGCGACGGGCTATGTGCCGAACCGCCTTGCCGGGGCGCTGGCCTCGGCCGGCTCGATGCTGGTCGGCGTGGTGCTGCCTTCGCTCGCCAATATCGTCTTTGCCGACGTGCTGCGCGGCATCCACGAGGCGCTGGCGCCGCTCGGCTACCAGCCGGTCGTCGGCGTCACCGATTATGACGCGGACGAGGAAGAGGCCGTCGTGCGCTCGCTGATGGCGTGGCAGCCGGCCGCGATGATCCTCGCCGGTTTCGAACACACCGATGCGACGCGGCGCATGCTCGAGGCGGGCCGGATGCGCGTCGCCGAGATCATGGATATCGACGCGGCGCCGGTCGATGTCGCCGTCGGGCTATCGCACCGGAGCGCCGGCCGCGACATCGCCCGCCATCTCATCGCGCGCGGCTATCGCCGCTTCGGCTATGTCGGCCATGACTGGGACCGCGACCATCGCGCACGGCTGCGCTTCGAGGGCTTGACGGATGAACTCGCCGCCCACGGCCTCGGCCTCGTGGCGGAACGGCGCATCGCCGGGCCGAGCTCGACGCTATCAGGCCGCGATACGCTGGCCGGCCTGCTCGCCGAGGGCCAGCCGCCGGATGTCGTCGTCTTCTCCAATGACGATATGGCGGTCGGCGGTTACTTCCATTGCCTCGCGGCCGGGCTCGTCGTGCGGCGCGACATCGCGCTGTTCGGCTTCAACGGGCTCGAGATCGGCGCTGCCCTGCCGCAACGCCTTTCGACCGTGCGCTCGAACCGCTTCCTGATCGGCAAGCGCGCGGCCGAGACGCTCGTGGCCGAGCCGGAGCGGCCCGGGGCCGCCGTGATCATCGACACCGGCTATGCGATCGACGCCGGCGAGACCGCCTGAAGGATGAAGGAGAACGCCATGCTGCTCGGCGCGATTGCCGACGATCTGACCGGCGCGACGGACCTGGCGCTGACATTGGCCCGCGAGGGCATGAAGACGGTGCAGGTGGTTGGAACACCGCCGCCCGGCTTCGATGCCGGGGGGGCCGAGGCGGTGGTGGTCGCCTTGAAATCACGCACGATTCCCGCCGCCGAAGCGGTGGCGCTGTCGCTGGAGGCGGCCGCCTGGCTGCGCGCGGCAGGGGCGCGGCAGTTCATCTTCAAATATTGCTCGACCTTCGATTCGACGGCTGAAGGCAATATCGGGCCAGTCGCCGAGGCTTTGATGGCGTTTCTCGGCGCCAAGGTCGCCATCGCCTGTCCCGCCTTCCCGGCCAACAAGCGCACCGTCTATCGCGGCCATCTCTTCGTCGGCGACCTGCTGCTCTCCGACAGCCCGATGAGGGACCATCCGCTGACGCCGATGCGCGATGCCAATCTGGTGCGCGTGTTGCAGGCGCAGACGCGTCTGCCGGTCGGCCTCGTCGCGCGCGAGGTGGTCGGCGCCGGCCCGGCGGCAATCCGCGCCGCCTTCGATACGGCTGCATCCGACGGTCCGCGGCTCCTCATCGTCGATGCGATCGAGGACGATGATCTCCGCGCGATCGGAGCTGCGTCCGCGGATCTCCCCCTCATCACCGGCGGCTCCGGCATCGCGCTCGGACTGCCCGCGAATTTCCGCGCTGCCGGCCTGATCGAGGGCCGCGGCGCGCCGGCACGGCTTGAAGCGCCCGCCGGCAAGTCGGTCATCCTTGCCGGCTCGTGCTCGACGGCGACGCGGCGGCAGGTTGCCGCCGCCATCGCCGCCGGCGTTCCGGCGCTGAAGGTCGATCCGCTGGCGCTTGCCGGTGGCCGCCTTGTTGCGGACGACGTCGTCGCCTTCATCGAGACGGCGGGCGAGGGGCCGGCGCTCGCCTATGCCAGCGCCGAGCCGGAGGCAGTGGCCGAGGCGCAGGCGAAGCTCGGGCGCGAGCGGGCTGGTGCGATCGTCGAAGAGCTTTTCGCGGAGGTCGCCGTGCGGCTCAGGGCGCGCGGCTATACGCGCTTCGTCGTCGCCGGCGGCGAGACCTCAGGTGCCGTCGTTCAGGCGCTCGGCGTCGCGGCGCTGGTCATCGGACCGGAGATCGATCCGGGCGTGCCGTGGACAACGAGCCTCGGCGACGCGGCGCCGGTGGCGCTCGCGCTCAAATCAGGCAATTTCGGCGCCGATGATTTCTTCCTCAAGGCCTGGGGGCTGCTCGCATGACTGCTGCCATCCTCTCGGAAGAGACCAAGCTGCGTGATGAGATATCTGCCGTCGGCGCCTCGATCTTCGAGCGCGGGCTGACCTTCGGCTCGACCGGCAATATCAGCGCCCGTCTTCCGAGCGGTGATCTGCTGATGACGCCGACCAACGCCTCGCTCGGCGATCTCGACCCGGCGCGGCTGGCGCGGTTCACGGCGGAAGGCGTCCATGTCGGCGGCGACAAGCCGACCAAGGAGGCGTTCCTGCATCGCTGCATGTATTGCGAGCGGCCCGGCGCCGGCGCGGTCGTGCATCTCCATTCGACCTATGCGGTCGCGGTGAGCATTCTCGCCGATATCGATCCCGCCGACGTGCTGCCGCCGCTCACCGCCTATTACATCATGCGGGTCGGCCGGCTGCCGCTGATCCCCTACTATCCCCCTGGTGACGAAAGCCTCGCGCTCGCGGTCGGCGAAGCGGCGAAGACGCACAGCGCTGTCCTGCTTGCCAATCATGGCCCGGTCGTTTCCGGCACCAGCCTGCGCGAGGCGCAATATGCGACCGAGGAACTGGAAGAGACGGCGAAGCTGCATCTGCTGCTCGCCGGCCGCCAGACGCGGCCATTGACCGCCGAGCAGGTCGAGGCGCTGAGGCGGCGTTGAACCGCCCCGGCGCAGGGGTTCAGCCGCGGCCGACCAGCGGCATCTTCGTCGCCATGATCGTCATTTCCAGGATGTTGGTATCGAGCGGCAGGTTGGCCATGTGGACGACCGCGTCCGCGACATGGGCGACGTCGAAGGTCGGCTCGATCTTGGTCGAGAGGTCGGCCTGCAAGACGCCGCTCTTCATCTTGGCGGCCATCGGCGTCTCGGTGTTGCCGATATCGATCTGGCCGCAGGCGATGTTGTATTTGCGCCCGTCGAGCGCCGTCGATTTGGTCAGGCCGAGCACGGCATGCTTCGAGGCCGTATAGGGCGCCGAATTCGGCCGCGGCTTCGATGAGGATATCGAGCCGTTATTGATGATCCGCCCACCCTGCGGCGTCTGGTCCTTCATGATGCGGAAGGCGGCCTGGGTGCAGAGGAAGACGCCGGTGACATTGGTATCGATGACCGCCTTCCACTGCTCGAAGGGGAGGTCCTCGATATTGACAGGCGGCGCATTGACGCCGGCATTGTTGAAGACGACGTCCAGCCGGCCATAATGCTGCTTGATCGTCTCGAACAGGCCGGCGACCGAGCCGGGATCGGTGAGATCCGCCGGAACGACCAGAACCTCGCCCTCCACCTCGGCCTTCACCGCTTCGAGCGGTTCGGCGCGCCGTCCGGTGATGGCGAGGCTATAGCCCGCGGCGGAGAGCGCGAGCGCGACCGCCCGGCCGATGCCCGTTCCGGCGCCGGTGACGAGCGCGATCTTTGCAGTGGCCGACATGGCTGTATCCCTTCAATCCGTCATTGCGCGAGGAAGCCGCCGTCGACCGGCAGCGTATGGCCCGTGATCATGGAGGCGCCGGGGCTGGCGAGGAAGAGGATCGCGCTCGCGACCTCCTCCGGCTCGGCGAGGCGGCGGAGCGGCGTCATCGCCTCGATCTTCGCAACCAGCGCCGGATCGGCGGTGAGTGGCGCGATGAAGGGCGTGCGGACATAGGTTGGGGCGACGGCGTTGACGCGGATGCCCTCGCCGGCCCACTCCACCGCCAGCGCCCGCGTCATGTTGACGATCGCCCCTTTGGTAGTCTGGTAGGAAATGTTGGGATAGAGCCCGCCGCCCGAAAATCCCATGATCGAGGAGACGTTGACGATCGCCCCGCCATGGCCGCGACCGATCATATGGCGCGCGGCGATGCGGCAGGCGAGGAAGGTGCCGGTCATGTTGACGGCGACGACCGTGTCCCAATCCGCCAGCTTGAGCTCCACCGCCGGCCGGCGGATGGCAAGGCCCGCGCTGTTGACGAGGATGTCGATGCCGCCAGCAATGCGCACCACCTCATCGAATGCGGCTTCCAGCGCCGCTTCGTCGGCGACATCGGCCGTGACGGCGAAGGCCCCGATGCCGAGCGTCGCCAGCACGTCAGCTGCCACGGCGGAGCGATCGAGCAGCGCGACGCGCGCGCCGGCCTTCGCGAGGGCTGTTGCCGAGGCGAAGCCGATGCCGCTGCCGCCGCCGGTGACGACGGCGACCCGGCCGGCGAGTGAGAAGGGATGATCGGACATGGCGCCAGTCATGGCTTGCCCCGTGTTTCCGGTCAAATCCCGATGCGCCCGCCGAGCTCGTCGTCGATATGGCTGCGGATGATCGCGTCGAAGGAGGCGTCGGCGGTGAAGCCGAGGGCGCGGGCCCGCTTCGGATCGAAGTCCGTGGCCCAGCCCGAAACGATGCGGATGATGGCCGGGTCGGGTTCGTGACGGATCAGCGCGACGGCCTTGTCGCCAGCGACGCGGCGGAGCGCCTCGATTTGCTCGCCGACGGTCGCCGACAGGCCGGGCATCGAGAGAGCGCGGCGCGGACCGACGGAAGCGGTGTCGATCGTCGCCGCATGGAGCAGGAAGCCGATGGCGGCGCGCGGTGAGGCATGCCAGTGGCGCACGCTCTCATCGACCGGAAGCACGGCTTCCTGGCCGACAAGCGGCTCGCGCAGGATGTTGGAGAAGAAGCCCGACGCCGCCTTGTTGGGCTTGCCAGGGCGGATGCAGATCGTCGGCAGGCGAATGCCGATACCGTCGAAGAAGCCGCGGCGGGAATAGTCCGAGAGCAGCAGTTCGCCGATGGCTTTCTGCGTGCCGTAGCTGGTCAGCGGCGTCGTGAAGAACTCGTCGCCGATCTTGGCCGGGAAGGGGGCACCGAACACCGCGATCGACGAGGTGAAGACGACGCGCGGGCAGTAGCCGTCGCCCACGGTGCGGATCGCATCGAAGAGATAGCGCGTGCCGTCGAGATTGATCCGGTAGCCCTTGTCGAAATCGAGCTCGGCCTCGCCGGAGACGATGGCGGCGAGATGGAAGATCACGTCGGGACGCGCGGCGACGAGGCTCTCGGCCGTTCCCGGCGTCGAGAGATCGGCCGTCCTCGTGTCGACCGCGCCGGTGAAGCCGGCCGGCGCCGGCGGCGCGACGACATCGGCGAGCGTCAGGCGGCCGACCGGCTGGCCGCCAAGGCCGCCATCGGCAACGAGGCGCTCGGTGAGCTTGCGGCCGACCATGCCGGCGGCACCGATGATCAGGATATGCATGGGAAACCCCTTGGAAGCGACTGGATCAGGCGAGGCGGAGACGGGCGACCGCATAGGGCGCGAGCGTGATCCGGCTCGAGGTGAAGGGCGTGGCGAGCGTCTCGCGCGCGTGCGGATCGGCAGCGGCGGCTACGAAGCTGTCGGCGTCGAGCACGAAGGCGTCGCGGGGCGGACCGGGGAGGCGGACAAGCTGCGGTGTCCCGGTCCGATTGGCGAGCCAGAGTTCGGTACCGTCGTCGGTCTGCGCGGCGATCGCCTCGACAAAGGCCGAGGCCGTAACGGTCAGCATCGGCTTGCCGGCAAGGCGCGCGAGACCGGCGAGGACATGGAACATCGGGAACAGGCCGCCTTTGCCCTCGAACCAGGGCTGCGGCCAGGGATTGGGCACCGAGGCGACGCCGAAAGCGCCGGTCGTGCCACCGAGCGTGACCGTTTCCGCGCCACCGGCAGCGAAGCGCGCGAAGAAGCCGAGCGCCCAGGCGGCGCCGAGCAGGCCGCGATGGCGCGGATCGTTGAAGTTCATTGCCTGGCGGATATTGCCGGGATTGGCGAAGGGCGCCTCGCCATAGGGGTTCATGCGCATGCCTATGGCGCTCGGGCCGACGGCAAACGGCCGGTCGCCGGCGATCGCCGCGGCTGAGAGCGCGATGGCGGGCAATGCTTCAAGGCCTTCGGTGATCGAGACGTCGTCGCCGGCATGCAGCATCGCGGTCGTCGTGAACGAGACGAGGTCGATGAGATCGACCGGCGGACGCTTGCGGTTCATCTCGGTGAAGAGGCTGAACATGCCGCCGCCGAGCCGGACGCCCGGAAAGGCTTCCCGCGCTGCCTCGAACAGGGCGCGCGGCTCAGGGGCAGGCGGCCAGACGCTGCCGGGGAGGGTGCATTTCAGGTCCGGCGCCGGGGAGACCAGCACCGTGGCGAAGGGCGCGCCGAGGTCCGCGATGGTTCGGCCGAGCGCCGCCATTTCCGCCGCGAAATCCTCGACGGAGACGATCACCGCCTCCAGCCAGGCTTCGGCGCCGAGCGCCTTTGCCGCCTTGGCGATGCCCGCGAGCGTCGTCCGGTCGTGACCCTGGCGCGGATCATAGAAGCCGACCAGCACCGACGCGCCGACGCCATGGAGCGCCGCGGCATGATCGAGCGTCGCGTCGATCTCGGACGGATCGAGGCCGAGGCCGAGCCGCGGCACGATGCCGGAAGCCATGCCGAGGCTGATTTCGGTGATGCCGCCCGCCGTCGCACCGGCCGGTATCGTGCCGGTGACGGTGAGGCGGACGGCTTGCGCGATGCGGTCTCCCTCGGCGATCGGATAGGGCCACGGACGGGCGAGCGGGCGGACATAGGTCTTGTACGAGGCGTCGGTCCAGTTGCGCTGGTCCTCCATCTCATAGGTGTCGCCTTCCATGCGGCAGGTGACGAAGAGACCGGGTGCGGCCTCATGCGTCAACGCGCGGAGGTCCATCATCGGCTGCACCGGATCGATCACGTCCGGGAAGCGGCTTTCCTCGATGCTGCCGTCGACATGCTCGATCCGCACCGGCCGGCCGGAGACGCCGACGATCGGATGCAGCACGACGAAGCCGGTACGGTTGGTGAGGAAGTCCGTCGCGGCCTCGCCCTCGGCGGCAAAATTGAGGCTGCCATCGGCGCCGCCCTCGATATGCGCCGTATAGCGAAAGGCCTGGCCCGCATCGCTCGCCAGCGCGTCATAGCGCACGGAAAAGCCATCCGGCCGCTCGTCCACGACCAGATTTTCGATCGCGGCGTTGTAGGTGCCCCAGTTGCGGTCGCGCACGATGAAGGAGACGGCGCGGATGATCTCGACGCCGCCGAAGCGGATATGGCGGAGATTGCCGCTGTCGAATTCGGCCGTCAGCGCGCCGGCCGTGAGGATGCGCGGCGGCGTGACCGGCTCCTCGGTGCCGAAGAGGCGGATCGCCAGGGAGGGAGCAGTGCTCATCGGTTCACCCGTGCGCTGACCAGCCGCTCGACGAGGAGCGCCACGATGATGATCGTCCCGATCGCCGAGCCCTGCCAGAAGGGCGAGACGCCCATCAGGTTGAGGCCGTTGCGGATCATGACCATGATGAAGACGCCGATCAGCGTGCCGATCATCGAGCCGCGGCCGCCATAGAGGCTGGCGCCGCCGATCACGACCGCCGCGATGGCGTCGAGTTCCATGGCGTTGCCCATCAGCGGATCGGCCGAGAGCAACTGGCTGATCGAGAAGGTGATGGCGACGGCGGAAAGGGCGCCGGAGAGCACATAGGGCAGCACGGAATAGAACAGCGTGTTGAGCCCGGCGGCGCGGGCCGCCTGCTTGTTCGAGCCGACCGCATAGATGGTCCGGCCGCCCTTGGTATAGGTCAGATAGGCCCAGGCGACGGCATAGAGCACGACCAGGAACAGGACGTTCGAGGGAATGCCGAGGACGCTCGTATAGACGATGTTCTGCATCCCTTCGGGGATGTTGGAGATCGAGGTCTGGCCGGAGAGGATGTAGGCGAGGCTGCGGGCGATCGCCATGACGCCGAGCGTCACGACGAAGGCGGCGAGGCCGAACACGTTGATCAGGAGACCCGAGACGAGGCCGATCAGCCCGCCGGCGACGACCGCGATCGCGATGGCCGGGACGATCGGCATCTGCTGCAGCGCGAGGCCGAGAATGATGCCGGTGAGGCCGGCGACCGAGCCGACCGAAAGATCGATGCCGCCGGTGAGGATGACGAAGGTCATGCCGACGGCGATGATGCCGATCACCACCGACTGATCGAGCATGTTGAAGATGTTCGAATGCGTCAGGAAGAACGGCGACAGTAGCGACAGGCAGAAGGCGATCGCGATGGCCAGCAGCACCATGCGCACTTCGAGCCGGCGGGCGAGCTTCTTGACCAGCGTCGGCCTGACCGAGCGGGCCTCGCTGGTGGTGGCGCCGCTTTTGGGGGAGACATGAGCGGGGGATGCCATGGTGGACGGTTCCTTGGTCACAGCGTTGCCGCCATGGTGTCGATACGGGACTTGATCGCCTCAGGCGCGGGCAGGGCCGTGCCTTCCGGCAGGCTGAGGCCGACCCAGCCGAGATCGTGGCCGCGCGGGCTCGTCATCGGCACGATCAGCGTCGTGCGCCGACCATCGGCCTCGGCGACGAAATGCCCTTCACGCCGCGCAAGCGCCACCGGCAGGCGGGTTTCTGAGAGATGCCGGGCTTCGCCGGCGCGGAAGCCGGGATCGAAGGCGGGATCGCTGACGACCGCGTTGAGGCAGATGAGGCTGTCGTCCTCGATCAGCGCCCAGAAGCCGGCGCCGCCATGGGCTTTTGTGAGTTCGCCGAGCAGGGCCGTGTTGCGCGCCATCGACGTGCGGGGCGCCGCGAGGAGCGTCAGCTTCTCCTCGTCCAGCATCGCGCTTGGGAGGTCGGCGACGGAGCGGCCGTCGCTGACGACGACCACGCGGTCTGAAAGGCCGAGCAGTTCCTCGAAGTCGGACGAGATCACGACGACGGCGACGCCATCGGCGGCGATGTCGCGCAGCATCGCATAGATGCTCGCCCGAGTGCCGATATCGACGCCCTTGGTCGGCTCGTCGAGGATCAGCACGCGCGGCTCAAGCAGCAGCCAGCGAGCAATGATGATCTTCTGCTGCATGCCGCCGGAGAAATTGAGCATCGAGGCGTCGAGCAGGCGGTCGCCGGGCAGTCCGAGCCTGGCCAGCAGTTCCTCGACCCGCTTCTCGCGGGCGCCATAGCCGCAGAAGAAGCCGCGATGCGCGCCGAGATGGGCGATCAGCAGGTTCTCCTTCACCGAGAGATCCGGAATGATGTTCTGCGTCCGTCGGTCCTCGGCGACGAAGCCGAGCCCGGCGCGGATCGCGGTCTTCGGGCTGTCGGCGGCCAGCGGCTTGCCGCCGAGAAGCACCGTGCCGCCGGTGCGCGGACGGAGCCCGAAGATCGCCTCGGCCGTTTCCGACCGGCCGGCGCCGACGAGGCCGCCGAGGCCGAGAATCTCGCCGGCATGCACCTTGAACGAAACGTCGCGGACGATGGGCGCGGACGAGAGGTTGCGCACCTCGAGCGCGACCGGCGCGGCGGCGTCCGGCTCGGCGTGCCTGCCGGTGCGGGCATAGATCGCGCCAAGTTCGGCGCCGACCATGGCGCGGATCAGTTCGCCTTGGGAGAGTTCCGCGGTCGGACGGGCGTTCATGACGGTCCGCCCTTCGCGGAGGACCGTGACGCGGTCGGTGATCGCGAAGACTTCCTCGAGGCGATGCGAGACGAAGACGAGGCCGCGGCCGGACTGCCGCAGGCGCGTCATCACGTCGAACAGCCGCTCGACTTCGCCGGGGCTGAGCGAGGCGGTCGGCTCGTCGAAGATGAGCAGCTTGGCCTGGACGCCGAGTGCCTTCGCGATCTCGACGAGCTGCTTCTGGGCCGAGGAGAGGCGGTGCACCTCCCAGTCGAAGGGCAGGCCGTCCTGCTGACCGAGTGAGGCGAGGATTTCCTCGCCGCGCTGGCGCAGCGCGCCGTAATCGAGCCGGCCGGGCCGGCCGAGTTCGGGCAGGAAGATGTTCTCCAGCACCGTCAGGTCCGGGACGAGGCTCGTCTCCTGCATGACGATGGCGATGCCGACATTCAGCGCCTCGCGCGTGCCGCGCAGGCGAACCTCGCGGCCGCGATAGATCATCTCGCCGTCGTCATAGGCATAATGGCCCGAGATGACCTTGGAGAGTGTCGACTTGCCGGCGCCGTTGGCGCCGAGAAGGCCGTGGATCTCGCCTTCGAGGAGTTCGAATCCGGCGCCCTGGAGTGCGCGCGTGCGGTCGAACGTCTTGGTGATGCCGCGCATCACCAGAAGGGGCGACGTCGCCGTTTCAGCCGCGCTGTCGAGATCGGAGAGAGACAAGGGATCGTTCCGGGAACTTGGCCGATGAGGCTTCGGACACTCAGGTCTTGGCGATGACGTCGGGGCGACGAGGCAGAACGGCGCCGCGGTGTGGGTCCCGCGGCGCCGAACCGGTCAGACCTCGTTGGCGAAGACCGTCTGCTTCACGGTCGGCAGTTCCTTCTCGATATTCTCGCTGGTGATGGCGAGGATCGGGACGGTGATCTCCTTGGCCGGGGTCTTGCCGCCGAGTGCGTCGACCATGGCCTCGCCGGAGCGAACGCCCATGAGGTAAGGCTGCTGCATGCCGGACACGACGAGTTCGCCGGACTTCAGCAGGTCGACGAATTCGGGAATGCCGTCGAAGGCCGCGACGAGCACTTCGCCGTTGCGGCGCGCCGCCTTGATGGCGCGCAGGGCGCCGATGGCCGGCTGGTCGGTCTGCACGAACAGGCCGCGCATGTCGGGATTGGCCGTCAGGAGGTCCTGCGTGAACTTGAAGGTCTCGTCGGCGGTATAGTTCTGCATCTGCTGCATGCCGGCTTCCTTGCCGGTGAAGCCGCCTTCCTTGAGGCCATCGAGGAAGCCCTTGGTGCGGGCCTGGCCGTTCTTGCGCGCCTGCGAGATGGCGACGATGCCGACCGAGCCGCCTTCCCAGCCCTTCTTCTTCAGCGCCGCAGCCAGCGCCGTGCCGACGTCATGCGCGCCGCGATAGTTGTCGGACGAGATGAAGGAAGCGAAATCGCCGGAATTGGTGCCGATATCGGCGATCACGACCGGAATGCCGGCGCGCTTGGCGAGCTGGAGCACGCTCGGCGCCGTGGAGGAATCGGTCGGCGAGATGACGATGCCGGCAACGCCGCGGGCGATCGAATCCTGCGCGTTCTGCAGCTGGGTCTGGGCGCTGTTGTGCGAATCGAGCGCCTGGAAGCCGAAGCCACCCTTGGTCGCGGCCGCCTCGACGCCCTTGGACAGGTAGCGCCAGAAGGGCAGGTCGAGGCCCGGCGTCAGATAAACGATGTCCTTGCCGGCGGCGGAGGCCGCGCGAAGCCCGGCGAGCGAGGTGCCGAGCGCGAGCGTCGTGCCGGTGGCGAGCTTCAGAAATGTCCTGCGTTCCATGGATTTCCTCCCGATGGTCCGGCCTTCCGGCCGGGATGTTTGTGATGCGCAAGCTGTGGTGACGTGCAGCCTCGGATCGGCGCTTCCTCAAGCGTCCGGTCCCGTTTCTCCCTGCATGAGGAGCTGGGTTGTCGCGTAGATCCGCCCGGTATGGACGGCGAAGGCCTCGGCGGCGGCTTCGGGGTCGTGCGCCTTGAGCGCCTCGACGATCGCGACGTGATCGGCATAGCTGGTGGCGATGGCGCCGGCCTGGCCCACGGCCTCGCGGCGATATTCCATCATGTAGCCGTAGAGGTCGGTGCTGAAATCGGCGAGCAGTCGGTTCGATGACGCCTGATAGATCGCGACATGGAATTCGCGGTCGCTGATCAGGAAACGCACCGGATCGTCGAGCGCGTCCTTCTGCGAAGCGAGCAGGGCCTCGAGCTGCGCGATGCCGCGCGCATCGATGCCGAGCGCCGCGCTCGCGACCACGTCCCGCTCGACCAGCAGCCGGGCGGCATGGACGGAATCGAGATTGTAGGCGTCGACGGCGCGGGCGGTCGCGATGCCGACCGTCACCGGCCCGACATCGCTGCGGCGGACCCGGGTGCGGGCGCCCTGAGAAATCTCGAGAATGCCGCGGGCGGCGAGGATCTGGATGCCGCCGCGCACGGCGTCGCGGCTGACATTGAGCGCCACGGACAATTCGCGCTCGCTCGGCAGGGGGTCGCCGACCTGGAGAATGCCGGATGCGATCAGCCCTGCGAGCTTGTCGGCGATCACATTGGTGATCGGCCGCTTGACGATCGCTTCCCGAAGCGTCGGGAGCTCCGTCAGGCGGGCGATATCGCCGGGTTTGCGTTGCATCGGCATCGGAACACTTTGACTGGTCGGACCAGAAGACCAGCTAGAATAGAGCGATTGGTGCGGCGACTGTCAAGGGGCCGCCGGAGAGGGCCGGCCTTGGCTAGCGACTGGCGACGACGCTTGTGGGAGGCGCCCCGACGCTGCCGTCACCGGCTGCGGATGATCTGGGTCAGGAAATGCAGAGCGGGCCGCCCGGTGCCGTCAGCAACAGCGAGACGATCCCGGCTGCGACAAGTCCGGCGCCGGCGAGTGCCCGGCCTCTCGGCGTCGCCGTGACCGAACGGAGGCGGAAGAGACCGAGCGCCGCGAGCGTGACGGAGGGGAGGGTGCCGAGACCGAAGCCGGCCATCATGGCGACGCCGCCGGCGACCGAGCCCGTCAGCAGCGAATTCAGCAGCGCGGCATAGACCATGGCGCAGGGCATGGCGCCCCAGAGCAGGCCGCCGAGGACGAGCTGGCCCGGGCCCGAAGGCGCGAGCCCCTGGCGCAGCATGCCGAAGCGTCCGGCGAGCGGCAGGAACAGCCGGTCGAGCCCGGCCATGGCCGGCACCAGGCCGGCGGTGGCGAGGCCCATCCACATGATGGTCAGGGCCGCGGCCCATTGCATCAGCTGGTGCGCGGACTGCCAGTTCACGAGGCCATAGAGTCCGGCGCCGAAGACGCCGAACGCTGCGCCTGCAACCATGTAGCTCGTGATGCGGGCGGCCTGCGACGTCAGCGTCTCCAGAAGGATCGCGACCGGGCGTCGCGGCCCATCGCCGACGCGCAGCAGCGCGCAGGCAATCGGCCCGCACATGCCGGCGCAATGCAGGCTCGAGGCGAGGCCCATCGTGATGCCGGTGAGGATGATGCCGAGCAGCACCGATCGGGCTCCCTGAGGCGAAGAGGCAAGACGGCGCCGGTCGCTGCCCTGACGGAACAGGCCTTTGACCTTACTGCGACAGATTCGCCACGAGCATAGTTCGGCTGTCGTTCGCCGCACCATGATGGCGCGAGCACTGCGCGACCTTGATCCTGATCAAGGGAGGCCGCGCCGCTGCCGTCTAGGACATCACCTCAATGTGACTTTTCGATTCACGGCGATGGATGAGGGCTGGGGTGAAGAACAGCGGTTGGATCTTGGTGCTCGCAGTCGCCACATTTGGCGCCTTCGTGGCCGCGGGCCTCGCGCAGGACGATCTGTTCCGCGCACATATGCTGGTGCTGACGCTGTTTCTGGGCGGCGGCACCGTCTATCTGCTGCGTGCGGCCAGCTTCGCGCCGGCCGTTCCGGTCGATCCCGAGGCCTATCTCGACGGGCCGATCCGCGCCGGCGTGATCCTCACCGTATTCTGGGGCGTGGTCGGCTTCCTGGTCGGCGTCGTGATCGCGGCGCAGATGGCCTATCCCGACCTCAACATCCAGCCCTGGTTCAATTTCGGGCGGATGCGGCCACTGCACACCTCGGCCGTGGTCTTCGCCTTCGGCGGTTCGGCGCTCTTGACCACCAGCTTCTATGTCGTGCAGCGCACGACGCGGGCGCGGCTGTTCGGCGGTGATCTCGGCTGGTTCGTGATGTGGGGCTACCAGCTCTTCATCGTCATGGCCGCGACGGGCTACCTGCTCGGCATCTCGCAGGGCCGCGAATATGCGGAGCCCGAATGGTATGTCGACATCTGGCTGACCATCGTCTGGGTCGCCTATCTGATCCTCTTCCTCGGCACGCTGGTGAAGCGCAAGGAACCCCACATCTACGTGGCGAACTGGTTCTATCTCGCCTTCATCGTCACCGTGGCGATGCTGCATGTGGTCAACAACCTCGCCGTTCCCGCGAGCTTCCTCGGCGTCAAGAGCTACTCGGCCTTCTCCGGCGTGCAGGATGCGCTGACGCAGTGGTGGTATGGCCATAACGCGGTCGGCTTCTTCCTGACCGCCGGCTTCCTCGGCATGATGTACTACTTCCTGCCGAAGCAGGCCGGACGGCCGGTCTATTCCTACCGTCTGTCGATCATCCACTTCTGGGCGCTGATCTTCCTCTATATCTGGGCCGGCCCGCATCATCTCTACTACACCGCCCTGCCGGACTGGGCGCAGACCCTCGGCATGGTGTTCTCGATCATGCTGTGGATGCCCTCCTGGGGTGGCATGATCAACGGGCTGCTGACGCTGCGCGGCGCCTGGGACAAGATCCGCACCGATCCGATCATCCGCATGATGGTCGTCGCGGTCGCCTTCTACGGCATGTCGACCTTCGAAGGGCCGGTGATGTCGATCCGCTCGGTCAACGCGCTCTCGCACTACACGAACTGGACCATCGGCCACGTCCATTCCGGCGCGCTCGGCTGGGTCGGCATGATCTCCTTCGGCGCCGTCTACTTCCTGACGCCCCGCCTCTGGAACCGCGAGCGGATCTACTCGCTGCGGATGATCAACTGGCACTTCTGGCTCGCGACGCTCGGGATCGTCGTCTACGCGTCGGTGATGTGGGTCGCCGGCATCACCCAGGGCCTGATGTGGCGCGAGTACAACGACCAGGGCTTCCTCGTCTATTCCTTCGCCGAGGTCGTGGCGGCCATGCATCCCTACTATGTGCTGCGCGTCTTTGGCGGGCTGCTCTATCTCGCCGGCGGCATCGTCATGGCGGTCAATGTCGCGCTGACCATCATGGGGCATGTGCGCAACGAACGGCCCCTCGTGTCCGCCGCTCCCCAACTGAAACCGGCAGCCTAGGACCGCGCCCATGGCACTCCTCGAGAAACACGACGTCATCGAGCGCAACGTCACGCTCCTCCTCGTTCTCTCCCTCCTGGTCGTCTGCATCGGCGGCATCGTCGAGATCGCGCCGCTGTTCTACTTCCAGAACACGATCGAGAAGGTCGACGGCATGCGGCCCTACACGCCGCTCGAACTCGCCGGGCGCAACATCTATGTCCGCGAAGGCTGCTATGTCTGCCATTCGCAGATGATCCGCCCGTTCCGCGACGAGGTCGAACGCTACGGCCATTACTCGCTGGCGGCGGAATCGATGTACGACCATCCGTTCCAGTGGGGCTCCGAGCGGACGGGTCCCGACCTCGCCCGCGTCGGCGACCGCTATTCGAGCCAATGGCATGTCGACCACCTGACCGACCCGCGCTCGGTCGTGCCGGAATCGATCATGCCGCGCTACGGCTTCCTGGCCGAGACGCCGCTCGACACGCGTCTCATCAGCGCCGACCTGCTCGCCAATTCGCGGGTGGGCGTGCCCTACAGCAAGGACATGATCGAGAACGCCAAGGCCGACCTGTTCGCGCAGGCCAATCCCGAAGCCGACTCGAAGGGGCTGCTCGGCCGCTATTCCAAGGTCAGGATCGAGGATTTCGACGGCGACCCGACGCGGGTCACCGAGATGGATGCTCTGATCGCGTATCTGCAGGTTCTCGGCACGATGGTCGACTTCAGCAGCTACGACGAGAGCGCCAACAACCGCTAGGCCGGCAAGGGGGTATTCGATGATGGACTATGAGACCTTGCGGCATTTCGCCGACAGTTGGGGGCTCGTCTACATGATGGCGATCTTCGTCGTCGTGCTCGTCTTCATTCTGAGGCCGAAGGCCAAGGCGATGGCGCACGACGCCGCCCTGATCCCGTTCCGCGATCCCACCGGCAAGGACAAGACGCCATGAAGCAGCGCGACGTCGACCAACTGAGTGGCATCGAGACCACCGGCCACGAATGGGACGGCATCAAGGAACTGAACAATCCGCTGCCGCGCTGGTGGCTGTGGACGTTCTATGCCTGCATCGCCTTCGCACTCGTCTATAGCGTGCTGTTTCCGGCCTGGCCGCTGATCAACGGCGCGACGCCGGGGTTGCTCGGCTATACGACGCGCGGCCAGTTCCACCGCGAAGTCGCGGCGGCGCAGGCCGACCAGGCCGCCAATCTGGCGAAGATCGCGGCAATGCCTGTCGCGGCGATCGCCGCCGATCCGACGCTGGCCGCCTTTGCCTCGGCCGGCGGTGCCTCGGCCTTCAAGGTCTATTGCTCGCAGTGCCATGGCTCCGGTGCCGCCGGCGGGTTCGGCTATCCGAACCTCAACGACGACGAGTGGATCTGGGGCGGATCGATCGACCAGATCTACCAGACGATCACGCATGGCGCGCGCTCGCCCGCCGACGACAAGACGCACAACACGATCATGCCGAATTTCGGCACCGACGGCATCCTGACGCGCGACCAGATCCGCTCCGTCGCCGGCTATGTCGGCTCCTTGTCCGGCCTGCCGGGCGGGACGAAGACGGAGGAGGGCGCCCAGATCTTCGCGCAGAACTGCGCCGCCTGCCATGGCCCCGATGCCAAGGGCAACCCGGCCATGGGCGCGCCCGATCTCACCAATGCGATCTGGCTCTATGACGGCTCGGTCGACGGCATCATCGCGCAGATCAACCATCCGCGCCTCGGCATGATGCCCGCCTGGGGCGCCAAGCTCGGCGATACCACGGTCAAGGAACTCGCCGTCTATGTGCATGGACTCGGCGGCGGCCAGTAGCCGATCCGCCTCAGTTCGAGCCTTCGCGACACGTTCTTACGCCCGCGACCGGTGGCCCCGGCCGCGGGCGTTTTGATCGAGGTCAACGCCGCATCGCCCGCTTGTGCGAGGGTGCGCCGTCCATTGGAGATGAAGAGTGGCCCTTTCCGACGCCCCGGAGCATGACGGCGCGAGCCCCGCGGAGCGCTTCGATGTCGAGGCGGTCAATTCGCAGAAGGTGCGCCAGCCGCTCTATGCCGCGCGCAAGAAGATCTTCCCGCAGCGCGCCACCGGCACGTTCCGCCGCTTCAAATGGCTGGTGATGCTGCTGACGCTCGGCGTCTACTACCTGACGCCCTGGCTGCGCTGGGACCGCGGCCCGTTTGCGCCCAACCAGGCCGTTCTGGTCGATCTCGCCAACCGGCGCTTCTATTTCTTCTTCATCGAGATCTGGCCGCAGGAATTCTACTATATCGCCGGCCTGCTGATCATGGCCGGCGTCGGGTTGTTCCTGATCACCTCGACCGTCGGGCGTGCTTGGTGCGGCTACACCTGCCCGCAGACCGTCTGGGTCGATCTGTTCCTCGCCGTCGAGCGCCGGATCGAGGGTGATCGCAATGCGCGCATTCGCCTCGACGCGGCGCCCTGGTCGCTGGACAAGCTCGTCAAGCGCGTCTCGAAGCATGCGATCTGGCTGGTGATCGGGCTCCTCACCGGCGGCGCCTGGATCCTCTATTTCGCCGATGCACCGACGCTGATCCGCGAGATCGTGACCTTCGAGGCGGCCTCCGTCGCCTACATCACGATCGGCATCCTGACCGCGACGACCTATGTCTTCGGCGGGCTGATGCGCGAGCAGGTCTGCACCTATATGTGCCCGTGGCCGCGCATCCAGGCGGCGATGCTCGACGAGCACTCGCTGACGGTCACCTATAACGACTGGCGCGGCGAGCCGCGCAGCCGCCATGCCAAGAAGGCGATCGCCGAGGGACGGCCGGTCGGAGATTGTGTCGACTGCAACGCCTGTGTCGTCGTCTGCCCGATGGGCATCGACATCCGCGACGGCCAGCAGCTCGAATGCATCACCTGCGCGCTCTGCATCGATGCCTGCGACGGCGTCATGGACAAGCTCGGCCGCGAGCGCGGCCTGATCTCCTACGCGACGCTGAACGACTACAACGCGAACATGGCCCTGGCCGGGGCGACCGAGACGGCGGCGGTGCAGCCGGCGCTCATTCGCGAGGCCGCGACCGGCAAGCTGGTCGGCACCATCCGCCACACGACGTGGCGCTCGATCATCCGCGTCCGCACCCTCGTCTATCTCGCCGTCTGGGCCGGCATCGGGCTCGCCATGCTCGTGGCGCTGTCGCTGCGCACGCCGCTCGAAGTCAGCGTGCTGCATGACCGCAATCCGCAATATGTGCTGCTGTCCGACGGCTCGATCCGCAACGGCTACAAGGTCAAGATCAGCAATATGCGCCCGCAGCCGCGGACTGTGATCCTCAGCCTCGAGGGGCTGCCCGGCGGCGCCATGACCCGGGCCGAGACCGCGGACCAGCCGGTGCAGTCGCTCGAATTCGTTCTGCAGCCCGACGCCGTGCTCGATACCCGCATCTTCGTGCGGGCCCATCCGGCGGGGCTCACGCCGGGAAGCACCGATTTCCTGCTGCGCGTCGCGACCGACGACGGCCAGGTTTCCGTCGCGACCGATTCCAAGTTCGAAACGCCCAAGGAGGCGCGCAAATGAGCGACAAGGCTCTCGGCAACGACAAGCCCGTCCGTGCCGGCTTCCCTCTATGGCGCGGCGAGTTCACCGGCTGGCACATGCTGGCGTCGATGCTGGCGTTCTTCGCCATCATCATTGCCGTCAACGTCTATCTCGCGGTGTCGGCGAGCCGGACCTGGACCGGGCTCGTCGTCGAGAATTCCTATGTCGCAAGCCAGCAGTTCAACGAGAAGGAGCGGCTGGCGCGCGAGCAGGCGGCGCTCGGCTGGCATGCGGAGCTGAGCTATGTCCCCGGCCATCTCGCACTCGATATCCGCGGCAGCGACGGCCAGGCGATCGATCTCGGCACCGTCACGGTGGCGCTCTCCCGGCCGCTCGGCGACCGCGAGGATCGTACGGTTGCGCTCATGCGCGGCGGCAACGGGGTCTATTCCGCGGCAATCCTGCTGCCGCGTGGCGCCTGGAATGCCATCAGCACCGCACCGTCGACGCCACATGGCGCCTTCGAGCAGCACAGCCGCCTGATCGCCCCCTGAGGCTGCGACGATGGCAACCAGCGTTCTCGGCGAGATCGAGCATGGCGTCCCTTCCGACGCGCGGGACGATGAAGAAGCGAGCCTCCTCGCGCTCAGCCGCGCCGCCGGTGCGGAGGCGCGCCAGATCGAGTTCGCGGTGCCGGACGCCTATTGCGTTACCTGCATCAATGCCATCGAAGGCTCGCTGCAGCGCCTGCCACAGGTGAAGAGCGCGCGCGTCAATCTCTCGCAGCGCTGGGTCCGCGTCGTCTTCCGGCCGGGCGAGGGCGCCGTCGCCGATCTGCCGCGCGCCATCCGTGCCAGCGGCTACCGCACCCATGCGCTCGATCCCGTCGCCGACAACCGGCAGGATTCCGTCCTCAACGAACTGATCCGCGCCACGGCGGTCGCCGGCTTTGCGGCCGGCAACATCATGCTGTTCTCGGTCTCGATCTGGTCGGGCGCCGATGCCGCGACGCGGGACATGTTCCACTGGATCTCGGCGCTGATCGCGCTGCCCGCGATCGCCTATGCCGGACGTCCGTTCTTCCGGTCGGCCTTTGCCGCCTTGCGCGTCGGCCGGACCAACATGGACGTGCCGATCAGCATCGGCGTCACGCTCGCCACCGCGCTCAGCCTCTGGGAGACGCTGACCTCGGGCGTGCATGCCTATTTCGACGCCTCGACCATGCTGCTGTTCTTCCTGCTGGTCGGCCGAACCTTCGATCACCTGATGCGCGAAAAGGCACGCGGCGCCATCGCCAATCTTGCCCGACTGGCACCGCGCGGCGCGATGCGTCTGCTCGATGATGGCGGCAGCGCCTATGTTCCCGTCGAGGAGATCGTTCCCGGGATGCTGCTGCGGCTGGCGGCCGGCGAGCGCGTTCCGGTCGACTGCCAGATCGTTGCCGGCAGCGGCGATGTCGATCTCTCGATCGTCACCGGCGAGGCGGCTGCCGTCGGTGTCGGCCCCGGCGCGAGCCTTGCCGCGGGCACGGTCAATCTCTCAACCGTGCTGACGGTCGAGGCGCTCCGGCCGGCGTCGGAATCGTTCCTGTCGCGAATGGCCGAACTGATGGAGACGGCCGAGACCAGCCGGACGACGCATCGGCGGATCGCCGATCGTGCCGCGTCGATCTACGCGCCCGCCGTCCATCTCTCCGCGCTGCTCACCTTCATCGGCTGGCTCGCGCTCGGCGGCGGCTGGCACACGGCGCTGATGAACGCCGTCGCCGTGCTGATCATCACTTGTCCCTGTGCGCTCGCGCTCGCCGTGCCGATCGTGCATGCGGTGGCGGCGGGGCGGCTCTTCCGCAGCGGCATCATGATGCGCGACGGCACGGGTCTCGAGCGCGCGGCCGGCGTCACCGACATCGCCTTCGACAAGACGGGCACACTGACGACAGGCCATGTGCGCTATGTCGGCCAGACCTTCGGCGATGCCGAGGCGCTCGGAGAGGCGGCGGCGCTCGCGCGCCACAGCCGGCATGCGCTGGCCGCGGCGCTGGCAGCCAGCATGCCGGATGCCCCGGCGCTTGTCGGGGATGTGCATGAAGTGGCGGGGCAGGGGATCGAGGCTGTGGTGGATGGGACGATCTGGCGGCTCGGCCAGGCAACCTTCTGCGGCGGCACCGCTGCCGAAAGCGACGCCGGAATGGAAGTCTGTCTCGGTCTTGACGGCCGCCTCGTTGCCCGCTTCGCCTTTGCCGATACGATCCGGCCGGACGCGCGCGAAGCGGTCGCCGCCCTCAATGCCGTGGGACTGCCGGTCGCGATGCTCTCCGGCGACGGGCCGGGCATCGTCGCCGCCGTCGCGGGCCGTGTCGGAATCCAGCGTTATGCCGCTCGCCTGACGCCGCAGGACAAGCTCGCCGCGCTCGAGGCGAGCGCTGCCGAGGGACGACGCGTGATGATGGTCGGCGACGGCATCAACGATGCGCCGGCGCTCCGGGCCGCCTATGTCTCGATGGCGCCGTCCTCGGCGAGCGATATCGGCCGCAGCGCCGCGGACTTCGTGTTCATGAACGACCGTCTTGCCAGCGTGCCCTTCGTGCTCGCCATCGCCCGGCGCGCCGATCGGCTGGTGCGGGAGAACCTCGCGCTCGCCATCGGCTACAATGCGCTGGCGCTGCCGCTGGCCGTTTCCGGCCATGTGACGCCGCTGGTGGCCGCCGTGGCGATGTCGTCGTCGTCGGTGCTGGTGGTCGCGAATGCGCTGCGGCTGAATTTCGGCGCCGATCTTCCGGCCGCCGCCGCGCGGGAAGCAGCGGGCGCAACCGTGGAGGCACGCGCATGAACGGGCTGATCATCCTGATCCCCTCGGCCATCTGCCTCGGGCTGCTGGCGCTCGTCACTTTCCTGTGGGCGCTGAGGAGCGGGCAGTATGAGGATCTGAAGGGAGCGGCCGAACGCATCCTCGACGAGGAGCCGGTGCATCGCAGCGACGATCACCGCCCCTGAGGACAACGGCCGACGGCGCCCGGAGCGCTTTGCGCCACGTGCGGTGCCTAGTCGTGCCGTCGAGATGAAAGCGGTCAGTCCTCACGGCCCGCGAGAGGAGCCACCAATGAAAAACGCCCGCCGGGGAGGAGATCGGCGGGCGTTCTCATGGAAGGCGGCGAAGCGAGGGAGGAGGTTCGCTGGCCGCCGGATCGCGAGGACGAGGGAGGAGGTTCGTCCGCGCGAATCTCGTAAAACTCAGTAGCCGACCGCGCGACGGGCGACCTGGTTGATCTCGGCGCGATTGATCCCGAGATCGGCAAGCTCGCGCTGGGTCAGCCGCGACAGCTCGCTGTAGGTCTCACGATACTTGCGCCAATTCTTGAAGCCGTTGATGAGGTTCATCGCGGCACCTTCCTTGAAATTTGCTTCCGCCGTCGGTTTCGATCAACACGCCGGCGTTTCTTGATTGATAAAGTAGGCCACGTGATCGGGAATGAGCAGTGCGGATTAATGCATGGCTGGTTTGCGCATGATGCATTGCGGCAGCCGCTTATGTCGTCATGTTGCGGTGCGTTATAATTCGCGCGCTGCGCCATCAGAAGCCGAGCGCGATGCCGTCCTTGCGGTGGTCGGTTGCGCCGAACAGCGCGCCAGTTTCCGGATCGAGCGCGATCGCCTGGCAGCCGCCGAGCGGCTCGCTGCTCACATCCACGACATGGCCGCGGGCGATGAGCGCCGCTGCAGTTGCGGGATCGAACGTGTTCTCCAGCTGCAGCACGCCGTCGAAGGCGAAGCTGCGCGGCGCGTCGGATGCAGCCTGAAGCGCCTTGCCGCGATCGACGACTTCGGAGACGAAATGGGCGTGGCCGGCTGCCTGGTACTGTCCGCCCATGACGCCGAACGACATCACCAGGCGGTCGTCGCGTGTCAGCATCGCCGGGATGATGGTGTGCATCGGGCGCTTGCGCGGGCCGATGACATTCGGGTGGCCGGGGGTGAGGCGGAAGCTCGCGCCTCGGTTCTGCAGCAGGATGCCCGATGACGGCGCATAGTGGCCGCTGCCGAAGGCCCAGAAGATCGAATTGATCAGCGAGATGGCGTTGCGGTCGCGGTCGACCACGGTCAGGTAGACCGTGTCCTTGTGCGCCGTCTCGTCGGCAGGGGGCAGCGGCGGCGATGCGCGGTCCGGCCGGATGGCGGCGCGGAGGGGCGCGATCGTGGCTTCGGATAGCAGCGCCGCAATATCGACCGGTGCGGCATCGGCGTCGCCGATCATCGCATCGCGCAGGCGGTAGGCCGCCTTGGTCGCCTCGGCGAAAAGATGGACCCGGCCGGCTTCATCGAGCGCGGCTTCCGAGAGATCGAAGCCCTCGAGAATGCGCAGGATCAACAGCGCGGCGATGCCCTGGCCGTTCGGCGGGCACTCGTGAAGCTCGAAGCCGCGATAGCCGGCGCGGATCGGCGCGACATAATCGGCGGTCTGGGCGGCGAAGTCGTCGAGGCTGAGCAGGCCGCCACGCGCGCTGAGCAGCGCGACGATCTCGGCGGCGATTGGGCCTTCATAGAAGGCGGCACGGCCCCTTTCCCCAATCGCGCGCAGCGACGCGCCGAGCGCCGGATGCATCATGCGCTCACCGGCGCGGGGCGCGCGGCCATCGAGCGTGAAACGCGCCTTCGCGGCCGCGTCATGGTCGAGGCGGCCGAGATTGCGCGCCCAGTCATGCGCGACCCGCGGCGTCACGCGGTAGCCATCCTCCGCGGCGGCGATGGCGGCACCCAGCACGCGGCCGAGCGGCATCGAGCCGTAATCCTCGGATAGCCGGCACCAGGCCGCCACGGCGCCGGGGACAGTGACGGCGTGCACCGAGCGATCACCGATCTCTGTGAGGCCCGCGTGCTGGAAAAATGCCAGCTCCGCCGCCTGGCCGGCGCGGCCGGAGCCGTTCAGCGCGATCGGCAGTCCGCCCTTCGCGGAATAGAGCGCGAAGCAATCGCCACCGATGCCGGTCATCAAGGGATCGACGACGCACTGCACCGCGACGGCGGCGAGCGCCGCATCAACGGCATTGCCGCCGGCGCGCAGGATTTCGACCGCCGCCAGCGTCGCTTGCGGATGCGAGGTCGCCACCATGCCGGCATCGCCGATCGCGGTCGACGCGCCGGTGCGAACGAAGTCGCGCTCAGTCCTCATGGCTTCTCCTCCTCGAACCCTTGCCTCTACTTTGCCGGCTCAGTGATAGAACAGCGGTGCCAGCCGCGCCTTCTGCACGAATGCGGGATCATGCAGCGGGATGAGTTCGCCGCCGGTCTCGCGGGCGATGGCGTTGAGACGGCGGATGCTGGCGAGCGAAGCCGCGTCGTCCATGCCGGAGCCGAGCACTTCGCGCTCGAAATTCTCCAGGAGATCCGCGACATCGCCAACGAGGATCTTGACCCCGTCCTGGGCGAGATGGACGACGGCAGACTGGTGACCGGGCTGATGGCCGCGCGTCAGCACGAGGTCGAGGCCGGGCATCAGCGTGACGTCTCCGTCGACGATGTTCCAGCGGATCGCCGGATCGGCATAGTCGGCGTAGTTCACGCGCTTTGTGTCGGCGAGCGCGGCGTCGTGTTCCATCTTCTGGATCGCGACACGCGCGTTCGGAAAGTCGCGAAGATGCCCGGTGTGATCGCCATGGGCATGGCTGAGCACGATCTCGGTGACATCCTCGGGCCTGACGCCGAGAGCGCCGAGCTGCGTCAGGACCTCATGCTCGGGCAGGACGATCGGCGGGGCGGGAAAGACCGGGTTGACATAGCGCGCCCGCGCCGCGACCGGATCATCGAGGCCGGCGCTGGAAAGGCCGGTGTCGTAGAGCACGTAGCCGCGGTCGGTCTCCATCAGATAGCAGCAGATCGGAACCGCGAGGATGATATGCGGCTCGGCGCCGCGAATGCAGCCGGACTTGCGGATGATCTCGTAGCCCGAGAGCAGGATGAAGAGCTTCCGAACTTCGGTCATTGCCGTCAGGCTCCCGCCGTCGTGGCGCGGCCGAAGATCTCGCCGAGCAGCGCGATGAAGCGGGGGCCGTTGGCGCCGAAGGCGACATGGGTGTTGGGCGCGCTCTCGCCGCGCTTGTTGACGTCGAAGACGGTGCGGCCGACCGTGTGGATGCCGGCTGTCTCCACGGCGACATGGATGTGCCGCGTCTCGATGATCTCGGGCTCGACGAGATAGGCGACGCAGACGGCGTCATGCACAGGTGCTGATCCCAGCGTCTTCATCGGCTGCGTCGAGTCGTAGCCCTTGATGCGCTGGCTGATGAAGCGCGAGGCGGCGATGCCGGCATTGGTGCCGAGCGCTTCGAGAGCGCCGCAATCGGCGCCGGAAACCAGCGCCTGGAAGGTCGCGTCGAGCGGAACGAGAACGCGCCGGGCGAAGGGGGCCTCGAAGACGATCGCAGCGGCCTCGGGATCGGCCCAGATGTTGAACTCCGCCGACGCCGTCACATTGCCGGTGTAGTGCGCGCCGCCCATGATCACGACTTCGGGCACGTTCCTGGCGAAATGCGGATCGGCCGTGATCGCCGCGGCGATATTGGTCAGCGGGCCGACCGGGACCAGCGTGATCTCGTCGGTGGCGGCGCGGAAGGTCTCGATCAGGAACTCGACGGCATTCTTGTCGGCCTTGCGGCTGGTCGGCGCGGGGACGGGCAGCGTGTTCACATGCATGCCGCCGTCCTTCTTGATAGCCCGCGGGATCGGGAAATCGGCGCGGAGGATCGGCTTCGGACAGCCTTCATAGACGGGGATGTCGCCCCGGCCGATGAAATCGAGCGTCCTCAGCGAATTGTCGGTGCAATAGCCGATCTCGACATTGCCGTTGACGGTGGTGACGGCGAGGAGGTCGAGACCGGGATGCAGCGCCGCCAGCATGATGGCGACGGCATCGTCGGTGCCGGTATCGACGTCGAGGATCAGCTTGCGGGGCACGGTGTGTTTCCTGTGGCGAGGATGGTCGAGGCGGATCAGTCGGGCATGCGCTCGGCGGCGCCAATGGCGGCAAGGCCGGCGCGCGCGATGGCGATGTCTTCATCGTCGGGGGCGGAGCCGATGCCGATGCCGCCGACGCAGATGCCGTCGATGACGATCGGCAGGCCGCCGGCCATGTTGGTGAGCCGGCCCTGCGAGGCGAGGGCGAGGCTGGCCGCGAGGTCGCCCCCGATTTCGGTGGTCGGGCGGCGATGCGAGGCGGCGCTCATCGCCTTGTGGGTAGCGGTGGTCATCGACAGGAACTTGGCCTCGTCCATGCGCACAGCGGCGAGCAGCACGCCGCTCTCGTCGACGATGACGATGTCGACATGCCAGCCGATCTCCTCGGCCTTGGCGACAGCGGCGGCGAGCGCCGTCAGCGCGGCGGCGTGGGTGAGCTTGAGGCTCGGTCTGGTGACGGCCATTCTCTGTCCTGTTCCTTGTCGTGGTCGCGATCATGCGGGCCGGCCGCATCGGCGTGGCCGGCCCGCATGATCATGTCGTCTCGAGCGTCGGTTTGAAAGCCGCCGGCTCAGAGGAATTCGGGATCGAACACATCCTTGTAGGGAACGTCTTCCTTGAGCACGCCGGAGATCGTGATGATGCTCTTGGTCTTTTCCCAGGCTTCCGGCGGCATCGAGCCGTCCTGCTGCCACATGTCGTTGGCGCGGGCGCGGGTGAGGATGGCGTCGAGGTCGTCCTTCGGCAGCGTCGGGAACTCCTCGGCGGCGATGGCGCGCATCTCGGCCTCGTTGGTGAAGACGAGATCGAGCGACTTCTTCGTCGCCGCGACGATCGCCTTGGCCAGTTCGGGATCGGCCTTGATCGTCGTCTCGGGCAGGTTGACCGTCGTCCAGGCGAAGAGGCCGAGTTCCTTCGGCATCGAGGCGAAGGGCTCCTGCCAGATGCCTGCCTTCACGCCCTGGGCGATGAATGGCTCGTAGACGACCGCCATGTCAGCCTCGCCATTCTTCATGGCAGCGACGCGGCCGGCCTCGGTCGCGATCTCGAGCATGACGAAATCGGCGCGCGGATCGAGCCCGTCGCGCTTGGCGAGGTAGAGCAGGATCGAATTGTCGGTCGAGCCGCGCGTGCCGACCGCGATCTTCTTGCCCTTGATGTTCTCGGCGAAGCTCTTGGCGGGATCGACCGTGACGCCGGTGCGGGCGCTGACGAAGGAGTTGGCGCGGTTCGACAGCGCGATGATGGCGCGGATCGGCTTGCCGCCCTTCACATTGGCGAAGGCGATGTGCTCGGGGCCGCCGATATAGGCGTCGGCATTGCCGGATTGCACGGCCGCCATCGCCTTGCCTCCACCCTCCGAGGTGACGATCTGCACGTCGAGGCCGGCTTCTTTGAAGTAGCCCTTGCGGATACCGACATAGAAGGGCAGCGAATCCGCCGAATGGCCAGGTTCGGTGACGATGAACTTGCGCAGATCGGCGCGGGCGGAAAGGCTGCCCCCGATCAGGCTGGCCGCGCCGAGGCCGGCGGCCCCCGCGAGAATCTGACGACGATTGAGAAGAGCCATAGTTCTTGTTCCCTGTCTTTTCTGGATGATGGTTTCGGTCCTGTCAGTAGTCAGCTAGATGGTCTTGGTTCCTTGCCCCCTCGTGAACAGATGTTCGAGCCAATTGACCGCGGCGTAGAGCACGATCGCGAGGAGAGCGAGAATGATGATGCCGACCCAGATCAGCGCCATGTCATAGGTCGAGCCGGCATACATGATGATCTTGCCGAGGCCGTACTGCGACGAGATGAATTCACCTGCGATCGCGCCGGCCAATGCGAGGCCGATATTGATGTGCAACGACGAGGTGATCCACGGCATGGCCGAGGGCACGACAATCTTGAAGAACACGTCGCGCCGCCTGCCGCCGAGCGAGAGCGTCAGCTTGACGAGATCGTCGTCCACGGCACGCACGCCGGCATAGGCGGCGACGGCGGTGATCACCGAGGTGAAGGCGATGGCGAGCGCGATCTTCGAGCCGATGCCGATGCCGAAGATCAGGATGATCAGCGGCCCGAGCGCGATCTTCGGCACGGCGTTGAAGACAACGATATAGGGCTGCACGACGGCCGCGGCATTGATCGACCACCAGAGGCTGAGCCCGATCGCGGCGCCGAGCGCCGAGCCGAGCACGAAGCCGATGATGGTCGCCTTGAAGGTGAACCAGGTGTCCTGGTAGAGCGTGCCCTCGCCGATGACGATGACGAAGGCGTCGAAGATCCGCGACGGGGACGACCAGAAGAACGGGTCGATCAAGCCGAGCCGCGCCCCGAGTTCCCAGCCGCCGACGAGCGCGACGAAGATCGCGACCTGCACGATCCAGATCGTGCTGCGCTTCCAGGATTTTTCACGCGCGATGATGACGCCCTTGCGGCGGGGCTGGCGCTTCAGCGCGGCGACGGGTGCAGCGGCAGGCTTCGCGGCGGCGTCAATGCGGATGTCGTCGGTCATCGAGATGAGCCTTTCGGTCATGCGGCCTCGCTGTCGGCTGGCTGGCCGCCCGAAAACAGCAGATCCAGGCAGCGTTCCTTGGCGCGGATGAATTCCGGCGCGGTGACGACGCCGCGGCCGCGCGGACGCGGCAGGTCGACGTCGAAGCGATCGGCGATGCGGCCGGGCCGGGGCGAGAGCACGCAGATCTCGTCGGAGAGGAAAATGGCCTCGTCGACGTCATGCGTGACGAAGAGGACCGTGCGGCCGAAGTCCTTCCACAGCGTCAGCAGCCATTCCTGCATGCGGAATCGGGTCTGCGCGTCGAGTGCGGCGAAGGGTTCGTCCAGGAGGATGACGTCATTGTTGCAGAGAAGCGTCCGGAGCAGGGCCGCGCGCTGGCGCATGCCGCCGGAGAGGCTGGCCGGATAGTGCTTCTTGAAACGTCCGAGGCCGTAGCGGTCCATCAGCGGCTCGGCGAGCGCGCGCGCCTGGGGCCGGTCGACGCCCTGGATCTCGAGGCCGAAGATCACGTTGTCGAGGATCGTCCGCCAGGGCAGCAGCAGGTCCTTCTGCAACATGTAGGAGACGAGGCCGGCCCTGCCGGTGATGTCCTCGCCGTCGAGCACGACGCGCCCGGCGCTCGGCTGCAGGAGCCCGGCCATGATGTTGAACAGCGTGGACTTGCCGCAGCCGGACTGGCCGATCAGGCTGACGAAGGATCCCTCGGCGACATCGAGCGAAATGCCCTCGATCGCCCTGACCGGCGGTGCGCCGCCGGTGCGGAATTCGTGTGTCAGTCCATCGAGCCGCAGCTTCGGCGTCGCCCCCTCGGTGATGGTCGTCATCGTCATCGAGAGTCCTCCTGCGGATGGTTCGGGCGAGGGGCGGACTGCCGCCACAAGCATCGGCGCCGATCGCGGAATGCTGGCGCGCGGCGGCCGTCCGGCCGCCGGCCGGGTTGGCCCGGCGGCTCGTTCATTGATCGCGTCGTCGATGCAAAAGCCCGCATGGCGTCACCCGTCGATCCACTCTGGGTCCGGCCGCGAGGCCTTCCCCATGCTGTGAGATCTCCCGGGTTTTTATCCCGCCGTGCACCGGGACGGATTTCTCCCGCCCCGACGGCAGCTCTCGGTCCTGCGCACACTCCGGTGCCGGATCCCTAGCCGCCAAGCTCATCCAATACGAAGCAATCGGCGTGCCAATTGTGTACCGACCGTATTCAGGAGGTCGAAGACCGGCATGATCGCCGTATGCGGTCGATGAATGCGGCAGCCTGGCGCGGAAAGCGGCTGCGGAGCCGCTCCGATCGGCCGCCGGCGGGCCCGCGGGCAGGAGGCGGGACCTGGTGCCGGCGGCGGCGCTTGGCGGGTCACGATGCCTGCGAAAGCGGCATCCCGGCCCGGCCGGACGATCGCTGGTCAAAAAGCACGGAGCCGGATCACAGGCGCGGTCCGGCCCGTCGCTTCGGTCGGCGCGCCGTCAGCGGAAGGCGCCGACGGTCTCCATCAGCCGCTCGACCTTGTCGCGCACGACCTTGCCGCCATGCATGCGGCCATTGTCCTTGAACCAGGAGCCGACGACGGCGCCATCGGCGATGCGCATGACTGCGGCGGCATTGTCGGGCGTCAGGCCACTGCCGACGATCACCGGCAGCGAGGAGCCGGCCTTGATCTCCTCGATCTCGCCGAGCGGGGTCGCATCGCCGGTGCGGCTTCCGGTGGCGATCAGGATCTCGGCACCGAAGAACTCGACGTCGCGCGCCTGCTCCGATACCGCGCGGTCGCCGACGATGGCGTGGCTGCCGTGCTTCACATGGACGTCGGCGAGGACGACGATGTCGTCGGCGGCGAGCATCTGGCGATAGCGCAGCGCCTCTGCCGCCGCGCCCTCGATGAAGCCCTCGTTGGCGACATAGGCATTGGCCCACTGATTGACGCGGATGAACTCGGCGCCGGAGGCGCGGGCGCAGGCGAGCGAGGCGCGGGCGGCATTGGCGACGATGTTGAAGCCGAGCGGCAGCTTCGAGGCGCGCTTGATGCGATCGCCGATGACCGCCATCGTGCCGACGGTCTCGAACCCGATCTGCTCCGGCTTCAGGAAGGGGATATCGCCGGCATTCTCGAGCAGCAGCCCGTCGACGCCGCCTTCCTCGAGCAGGCGCGCCTCCTCCAGCGCGGCATCATAGACGCTTTCGAGCGAGCGGCCGCGGAACAGCGGCGATCCCGGCAGCGGCAGCACATGCACCATGCCGATGATCGGCTTGCGGACGCCGAAGAGCTGGTCGAGTCGCAGGCTCGATCCGTTTGGATGGGGGGTATCCATGGACGTTTCCTCGGTCATTCTGTGCGGTCGATGCCCCAGATGCGCGCGGCATTGCGCCAGAAGACCTTTTCCTGGTCCTCGGGCGAAAGGCCGATCACCTTGAGCTTCATCTGTTCGACGGCGGGGGATTGGTAGGGGACGTCCGAGCCGTATTGCAGGCGGTCGGCCGAGACGTTCTTGATGAAGGTCATGATGTCGAAGGGGTAGGCCTGCGACATGTCGACGACGATGTTGGGGTGGTCCTGGCAGGCATGGATCGCCTCCCAGAGGAAGCTGTGCATGCCGATATGGGCGAGCACGAACGTGACCTTCGGATAGGCCTTGGCGGCGCGCGCCTGCAGCGAGGGCAGGTCGCGCGGCGCGTCGCCCGAATGCATCAGCACCGTGAGCCCGTATTGCTCGCATTTGTCGAGCAGCGGACCCATCACGCGCATATCGCTCGGGCGGTAGAAATCATAGCCGGCGACCAGCTTGACGCCGCGGCAGTTCCACTCGCCGACATAACGATCGATCAGCCCCTGCGTATGCTCGGCGCCGAAGGTCGGATCGATCCGGGCGACCCCGACGATGCGGTCCGGATAGCGCAGCGCAGCGACACCGACCTCGGCATTGGCGATGTCGTAGTCGGCATCCCAGGGCGGGCTCATCCGCCGGTCATGCGGGAACAGGACGCCATGCGAAGCATCCTCTTCGTCGAGCAGGCGGATGACGCTCTCGGGATCGCCATGGACGAGATAGGGCACGCAGGTGCTGGCCGCGACGTTGCGGTCGGTGCCGTAATGCATGTGGGCGTCGATGACCTTCACGGTGTCGGGTCCTTCAAGGATGGGTGTTCGCTGTCCTCTTGTCCGCGGGCGGCGCGGCCGCGGGCCTCCGCGGCATCGAAGCTCGGCAGATTGGTCTGGCAGCCCCAGGCCTCGACCACGAAACTCGCCACCGACGCGGCGAAGCTGCCGGTTTCGGCGATGTCCCAGCCCTGCAGCCAGCCGACCAGCGCGCCGGCGACGAAGGCGTCGCCCGCGCCGGTCGAATCGACGAAGCGGGCGGCCGGGATGGCCGCGATCCGGGTCTCGCCCGTCTCCGTGAACCAGCGGCTGCCGGTATCGCCGCCGGTGACGACGACGAGGCTCGGCCCATGCGCGAGGATGCCGGCGGGGTCGCCGCAGCCGAGTGCCGCGACCAGCGCCGCGCTCTCGCCGCGGCTGAGGAAGAGAAGATCGCAGGCGGCGAGGAAGCGCGGAGCGTCGGCGCCCGCGGTCGCGACCATGCCGTTGATCGCCGTCAGCTTGCCGGCGGCGCGGGCATGCTCGATCGCGGCGAGCGTATAGGGGCTGAAGGCCTCGCTGACGACGAGGGCGCGGGCGCGGTCGACCTGGCCGAACGGCGGGCGCCAACCTTCCTGTCGTTCGGCGATGGCGAGATGCGAGACGCAGAAGCCGCGGTTCTCGGCATCGAACATGTTGAAGCTGTGGCCGGAGCGCGCGCCGGGGATGATCTCGGTGCCGGTGAGGTCGACGCCAAGCGCCGCGAGATGGGCTGCGTAGCCCGACGTGACGAAATCGTCTCCGACCACCATGCCGAGGCCGGTCCTGGCGCCGAGCCGCGCCGCGACGGCGGCTATATTGGCGCTGCAATCGCCGAAATGGACGCGCCCCAGTTCGGCGATCGGCATGTCGAGCGGCAGTGTCTCGCCCTCGTTCGGCAGGCGCTGCATGCGCAGAAGATGATCGAAGATCGTCCACGAGCCGATGGAGAACAGATCGAGCGTCACCGGTGGTCTCCCGTCATTTGACTGCGCCCATGGTGAGCCCGCGCGTGATCTGGCGCTGGAACAGCACCGCCGCGACCATGCCGGGCAGGGCCGAGACCATCGCCGAGGCCGCCATGAGGCCCCACTTGATCTGGTCGAAGGTCATGGATTGCAGGATGCCCATGGTCACGGGACGCGTCGCGCCGCCGGCGAGGACGAGCCCGAAGATCAGGTTGTTCCAGGAGAAGATGAAGGCGATGATCATTGCGCTCGCGATGCCGGGCCGGGCGATCGGGACGACGATCGAGACGAGGATGCGCCAGACCGGCGCGCCGTCGACGCGCGCCGCCTCCTCGATCTCGAGCGGGATGTCGCGGAAGAACGAGGCGAGGATCAGCACCGACAGCGGCAGCGTGATCAGCTGGTGCGCCAGGATCATGCCGGCATAGGTGTCGTAGAGCCCGCTCCGCGTATAGATCACGTAGAGCGGCAGGATGATCGAGAGCTCCGGGGCAAAGCGGAACGACAGGAAGGTGAACTGGATGCTGCGCGCGCCGCTCGTCCGCCGCCGCGCCAACGCATAGGCCGCTGGGACAGCCAGCAGGATCGAGAGCAGGACCGCGCCGCCCGAGATGATCAGCGAGTTCATCAGGAAATGCAGGAGATCCGGCATCGCGCCTGCCGCCCGCTCGGCCTCGTTGCCGAAGAGGACCTCGGCATAGTTCGCGAGCGTCGGGGCAAAGAGGAAGCGCGGCGGATAGGCGATGATGTCGCCGAAGCTCTTCAGCGACATCAGGAAGATCCAGACGATCGGCAGCAGCACGAAGACCGCGAAGGCTGCATAGCCGAGCGCCAGCAGCGCGCCGTGCCGCAGCCGGCGGAGGGAGAGGTCAGCGTGCATGGCGCCGCGCCTCCTGCCGTTGCCAGAGCCCGAGCAGCGTGCCCGAGATCACGTAGCAGAGCGCCCAGAGCACGAACACGATCGCCATGGCGCGGCCGAGATTGGACCAGCGATAGGCCTCCTCATAGGCCATGACATGCAACGTCCGCGTCGCGTTGAGCGGGCCGCCGCGCGTCGTCGCATAGATGATCTCGAGCGATTTCAGGGCGTCGGAAACGCGGAACAGCGCCACGAGAAGCACATAGGGCCCAAGCAGCGGCAACTTGATCCGCCGGACGATCTGGCCTGCCGAGGCGCCGTCGACGCGCGCCGCCTCGACGAGATCGAACGGGATCGACTGCAGGCCGGCGAGCAGGATGATGGCGGCGAGCGGCGTGAAGAGCCAGCTGTCGATGATGACGACCGAGATCATCGCCGTGGCGGGATTGGCGAGCCAGGGTTGCGGCTCGATGCCGAGGAAGGAGAGCAGGTAATTGAGCACGCCCTGCTGCGGCTGCATCATCGTCTTCCACATCAGTCCCGCCACGACCGGGGGAACAAGGAGCGGCAGCACCAGCACCGAGCGGAAGAAGGATTGCAGCCGGCCGGGAATATCGAGCAGCAGCGCGAAGGCGAGCCCGAGCGGCAGCTGGATGGCGATGACCAGCAACGTATAGGCGAGCGTGTTGCCGAGCGCAGTCCAGAACAGCGGCGTGACGGCGAGGCGCGCGAAATTGCCGAGGCCGACGAATTTCGTCGCGCCGGCATAGAGCTTCTGGTCGGTCAGGCTGGTGTAGAGCCCGAGCAGGAACGGATAGAGGCTGAGCAGCAGGAGGAGCAGCGCCGGCGCCAGCAGCAGGAGGAACGTGCCGCGGGCGAGGCCGTTCTCGGTGTCGAAATGCTGCCGCGCGGTCATCGGTCTGCCTGGACTTCGGATGATGCGAAAGGGGAGCGGACGGCGGCGTGGGCACCGCCGTCCCTCCTGCTGTCGATCAGGGTGCGATCATCGCCTGGATGTCGTCCTGAGCGGCGCAAAGATTGGTCTTCACATCGCCCTGCCCGAAATAGGACTGCTGCACCGCTTCGGCCCAGCGGTCGAGCATGCGCGTCAGTTCCGGATGGGGCGGGAAGCGGAGCGCGGCGACCTCGGCCTCGGCCTTGGCGGCGGCGACATACTGGCCGGGCGTCTCGCCCCAGCCCTGCATCAGCGCGGTCACCTTCGGATCGTCCCAGACCGACTGGCGAACGGGATTCATGTTGCCAGCTAGCGCCGTCTTCACTGAGATGTCCTTCGAGGTCACCCATTCGAGGAACAGCCAGGCGGCTGTCTTGTTCTTCGAGGCGGAGTTCATCGACAGCGACCAGATCCAGGCGGCCGCGGCGCGCTTGCCGTCGGGGCCGAGCGGGGTCGGGGCATAGCCGACATCGTCGGAAATGCTCGACTGCTTCGGATCCTCATAGACGGGCGCGAACAGGTTGGCCTCGTTGAACGACATCACATACTGGCCGGAGGCGAAGCCCTGCATCGCCTGGTCCCAAGTGAAGGCGCCGGCATCGGCGGGCGAGGCCTTCTTGATCAGCGTGATGAAATCCTCGGTCGCCTGGATGCTCTTCGGCGAACAGATCTGCAGCTTGCCATCGGCATCGAGCATCTCGACGCCATAGGATTGCAGCATCGTGCCGAAGGTCAGATAGGGCAGGTCCCAGTAGTGATCGAAGCGGGTGATGATGCCGTTGATCGGGCCATTCGGGCCGGTGGTCTTCAGCTTGTCCGCGATGGCGAGCAACTCGGCATAGGTCTTCGGCACTTCGAGGCCGAGCTTCTTCATCAGGCTCGGCCGATAGGCGAGCTGATAGCTCTCGAAATTGATCGGCAGGCCCCAGAGCTTGCCCTCGCCGACGCCCTTCATAGGCTCCAGCGTCCAGCGGCCGGAGGCGAGGACGCCGGGGATGAAGTCGGCGAGGTTGTAGTCGGCAGCGGTCAGCTTCTCATCGGCGATGAAGCCGTCGAGCGGCTCGAGCCAGCCGCCGGTCGCATATTGCCAGTTGTTGAGCGGCGACGTCATGAAGACGTCGTAGCTGCCGGTCTTCGAGGAGAGATCGGCGAGCAGCTTCTCGAAGCCAGGCTGTTCCGCGAGTTCCTCGAAGGTGACCTTGATGCCGGTCTTGGCCGTGAATTCGGGCAGCAGCGGCTTCAGGCTGTCGACGAAGGGATGCGAGATCAGCAGCAGGTTGAGGCTGCTGCCTTCGGCGGCGCGCCAGTTGGTGTCCGCCGCGGCTGTCGAGACGAACGCCGTCGATGCCGTCAGTGCGGCGGCGAGAAGCCAGGCCGCAAGGCGTTTGGGGCCCTGGGCCCCAGCTGTCGAAGACATGGATTGACCCTTCTGGATGAACGAGCCGCCGGGCTTCGGCCTCATGTCGGCGTGTGATCTGTCTGAATGCGATCTTGCACTTTGGTGCACGCTTGGCACTAATGAGTGCACCACGGTGTCGGCGTCCCCGTCAACACCTTTGTGCGGCAGGTGCACGAAAGTTCGCGTAGAGATGGCGCAGTCCGAAGAAGACCTCCTCGTCCAGTTGGCCTGGCTCTATTATGTCGCCAACCTGAACCAGGAGGAGATCGCCCAGCGCCTCGGCGTGTCGCGCTTCAAGATCACGCGGCTCCTGGCGCGGGCGCGCGAGACCGGCATCGTCCGCATCTCGATCGACCATGCGACGGTGGCGACACTCGAGCTCGGCGAGGCGATCGCGCGCCGTTTCGGTCTGATCGAATGCATCGTGACACCGGCGATGGGCGGCCTGGCCGACCGCGCCGCCGAGGAAACGTCCGCCCGGCGCGCCGTTGGCATCGCCGCCGCCACCTTCCTGACGCGCCGGCTGGAGGAGGCGGTGCAGCTCGTCGTCGGGCTCGCCTGGGGCCGGACCATCGCCGCGATGGTCGATGCGATGCCGACGCTGAAGCTCGCCGAGGCGCGCTTCGTCTCGCTGATGGGGTCGCTCAGCCGCACTGCGCGAACAAACCCGTTCGACTGCGCGCAGGCCCTCGCGCAACGCTGCGGCGGCGAGGCCTATCTGCTGCCGGCGCCGTTCATCGCCGACAGCGAGGCGGATTATGAGGTGATCATGAGCCAGAAGCTGGTGCAGGAAAGTCTCGCCCTGGCGCGCCGATCCGACATCATCGTGGCAAGCTTCGGCGACGCGTCGGAGAACTCCTTCATCTCGACGCATGATCTCGTCCATCGCGGCGAGATCGAACAGCTCGGCCGCGACGGTGCCGTCGCCGACATGCTCGGCAAGTTCTTCGCCGAGGATGGCCGCATCGTCGAGAGCCCGCTCAACCGCCGGACGCCCGGCATCGCGGTGGACGACATGCGGGCGCGCGAGATCGTCCTGCTCGGGGCCGGCACGGCCAAGGCGGCGGCCCTCGCCGCCCTGCTCCGCTCGGGCCTCGTCAATCGCCTCATCGTCGATGGCGACCTGGCCGGCGCTCTGGAGGGACTCGGCTGAGCCCCCCGCTGCCCCGCCGCGTCAGATCACCTCGAGGAAGTCGCGACCCGGCAGGGCCGGGAAGGGGGCATGCGGCAGCGTCTGGTACCAGAAGGCGACCGAGGCGATGTCGTCCTGCAGCGGCAGATAGCGGCGGTCCTTCTTCTCGGACCGCCAGCCGAGCGCCTGGATCGTGATCCGGAGGTCCTTCTCGAAGCGGATCGGGTCCATGATGTGCCAGCGATACATGCCGAACCGCATCTGCGAGCGATAGACGCCGTCGGGGCGCAGCACTTGCGGTAGCCCGGCATAGGCGTTGGTGTATTCGCGATAGGCGCTGACCATGGTCGGATCGATGACGCCGCCATCGAAGTTGTAGGCGCCGCAGAAATAGTCCTCCGTGCCCGTGCCGCAGATGGTGGGGTAGTCGCGGTCGCCATCCATGAAGAACTTTATCTCGCCCTCGCCCCACCAGCCCGAATTGTTGGTGCCCCAGGCCATGTAGGTGCCGACATACTGGCCGCGGCCCTTGACGCCATCGAGGATGGTGTAGTCCTCCGCGAAGGGCAGGGGATTGGTGCGGCGGAACTGGGCGTGGAAATAGGCGACGTCCTCGGGCACCTCGGTCAGCGTGTAGTTGACCTGGTAGTAGATGATCGCGTGCTCGTCGGGATCGCGATTTTCGAGCGTGATCCGGCAATGCCGGCGGAAGGGCATCTCCCAGTAGCAATTGAAGGCGCGGCCGGGATTGACGCAGACGGCGAGCGATGACACCTGCGCATACTGGTTCCAGCCCGAGCAGAAGAAGTCGCCGAGCGGCGCTTCGACCGAGGGATTCTCCTGTCCGTCCCAATAGATGCGCAGGATCAGGTCGCGCCAGCGCACATTGGCCGGCGTGATCCAGATCTGCTGGATGGCGCCGGAACCTTCGATCTCGGCGATCGTCCGGATTTCGCCCGCTTCCATGCGGATCGAGGGCGACACCTTCCAGCCGAGCCCGCTGCCATCGGGACCGAGGCCGCGCGCATGGATCGCGCCGGTGCCGCTCGTCGCCATGCCGCCCTTGCCCTTGGCGCCGTCGAAATTCTCCGGGCTGATCGAACGCGTCAGCGCGTGCGACAGCCGCGCGAGATTGCCCATGTGCATGCCGAGGCCGGAAAAGCTTGCCATCGTTTCGTTTCCGCTTGCTGTTGTCGGGAGCGCGCCGGCGGCGCTACTTGAGGCCGCCGGTCTTGATCGATTCCATGATCTGGCGCTGGAAGATCACGAAGATCACCAGCATCGGCGCCGCGACGATCGTCGAGGCGGCCATGATGTAGTTCCAGGATGCCGAATACTGGCTCTTGAAATTGGCGATGCCGACCTGGACGACCCAGAGCCGGCTGTCGGAGGCGACCGTCAGCGGCCACAGGAACGAATTCCAGTTGGCGAGAAAGAACAGGATGGCGAGCGAGGCGACGATCGGGCGCGAGAGCGGCAGGATGACGCTCCAGTAGATGCGCCAGTAGCCGGCGCCGTCGATCAGTGCCGCCTCCTCGAGTTCGCGCGGCAGCGACAGGTAATATTGCCTGAGCAGGAAGATGCCGAAGGCGTTGAAGATCGCGGGCACGATGAGCCCGGCATAGGAGTTCAGCATGCCCATCCAGCGCACGAGGATGAACAGCGGCACGATGATCACCGGCAGCGAGACGAGGAAGGTCGAGAAGATCGCGAGGAAGATCGTCTCCCTGCCGGGAAAACGCAGCCGTGCGAGCGCATAGCCGGCCATGGTGTGGAACCACAATGCGAGCACCGTGATCACGACCGAGACGAAGAACGTGTTGGCGAGATAGTGCAGGAACGGCACTTCCGTCAGCACATAGACGATGTTGCCGAAGGTCGGCGCCTTCGGCACGAGGCTCGGGTTGAACACCTCGGCCTGGCCCTTGAAGGCGATTGAGACCATGTAGGCGAGCGGGAAGATGGTCATCAGCGCGAGGACCAGCGTCACCGCCATCCAGACGCCGCGGACGATCGTGACCTGACGCGGGGCGAAGAACACGGCGCTACTCATAATCGAACCGTCCGCCGCGCGTGAGATAGAAGAGCAGGCCCGTCAGCAGCATCAGCACGACGACGAGGATCGACGACATCGCGGCGGCATAGCCGAAGGCGCTGTACTGGAAGGCCTGCTGGTAGATGTAGGTGATCATGACGGAGGTGGCGTTGGCCGGGCCGCCGCGGGTCATGACATAGATGAGGTCGAAGGCCTGCGACCCGGCAACGGCGGCAACCAGCGAGACCAGAAGGACGAAGAAGCTGGTCGGGCGCAGCAGCGGCATCGTGATGTGCCAGAACTGCTGGCGCGGCGCGGCGCCGTCGATGGTCGCCGCCTCGTAATATTGCCGCGGAATGTCCTGCAGCCCGCCGAGGAAGATCATCATGTAGAAGCCCATCAGGAACCAGACCGTGACGAAGACGGTGGTGATGAGGGCGAGGTCGGGGTTACCGAGCAGCGAGACGCCGGTGATGCCGAAGAACGAGAAGATCCGGGCGAAGAGGCCGATCTTGTCGGCGCTCAGAAACTGCCAGATCACCGCGATGACGACGAGGCTCACCATCTGCGGCGCGAAGAACATCGAGCGCATCACGGTGTTGAAGCGGTTGGTCCGCTGCACGAGCAGCGCGAGGCCGAGCCCGGTGACATAGAGCGCCGGCACCAGCAGCACGACATAGACGGCGGTGACGCGCAGGCAGTGCCAGAACAGCGGATCGGCGGCCATGCGGCGGTAATTGGCGAGGCCGACAAAGCGGAAGCTGCCGAAGCCGTCGACGTCGAACACGCCGATGACCAGCGCGAACAGCATCGGCAGGCCGACGAAGACCAGAAGACCGAGCGTATCAGGCAGGATGAACAGATAGGCCGCGACCCATTCCCTTTGGCGGGCATCGAGGGGGATACGGCGGCGGCGCGCCCGGTTCTGGGCGAGCGCGATGGTGCTGGTCTCGGCCGACATTGTGCTTCCCGGTGGAGGGGAGAGGGCCTCGCCGGGGGAGGGAACTCCGGCGAGGCTGGCTCAGCTCCGGCTCAGGGGGCCGGGGCTGCGCGGGGACGGACATCGACGCGGGAGCGCCGACGTCAGAGCATCGGCGCACCCTTGTAGGTGCCGAGGAAGGCGTCGAGCTGCTGCGAGGCGGCGGCCGCGGTCGCAGCCGGATCGGCGCCGCCGAGCTGCGTCTGCTGGATCGCGTCGGAGATGATCTTGTAAACCTCGGGCGGCAGCCGCGGCTCGCCGCGCGTGCCCGGCAGGATATCGCGGCTGAAGACGCCGAGATTGCCCTTCTGGAACGCGTCGCCGCCGAGCTTCAGGGCGCTCGTCCGGGTCGGCATGTCCGACTTCGCGACGGTGCACCAGTCGACTTCGCGCTGGATCGAGCCCTTGTCCATCGAAGCGAGCGCCCAGGCGACGAACTTGCCGGAAGCCTCGGTGTTGGCGCCCTTCGCATTGGCGACGAAGGCCCAGCCGCCGCCGACCGTCACATATTTTCCGCCGGCCGGAACCGGCAGCTTGAAGATGCCGTAGGGCACGTCCTTGGCGTTGTTGTCCATCGCCGAGATGCCCCAGATGCCGACATTCTGCATGGCGCAATAGCCGGACCCGAGATTGGCGACGATGTCGCCGCCGCCACCGCCGAGCAGCTGCCGCGGCGCAACACCTGAATTGATCGCATCCTGCCAGAGCTTCAGCGCCTGCACGACGCCGGGCGAATTGAACGCGCTCTTGCCGCCCGCATCCTGGAACTCGCCGCCGCCCTGCCACATGAACGGGTACCAGGTGAAGTTCTGGTAATAGCCGGGATTGGTCTCGAACAAGACGCCGTAGCGCTCGCCGGTGGTGAGCTTCTTCGCGACCTCGAGCAGATCGTCCCAGGTCTTCGGAATATCGCTCTCTCCGAGCTTCGCGTCCTCGAAGGCCTTCTTCGAATAGTAGAAGGCCATCGGCTCGAGTTCCATCGGCACGCCGTAGATCTTGCCGTCGACCTTGCGGCTGGCGATGACCCCTTCGGGGAAATCGGCCTGCGCCTCGGCGGTGATGAACGGCGTCAGGTCGAGCAGGACGCCGCCATTGTAGTAGCGGAGGAAATCGCCGGGCGAGATGAGGAAGATGTCGGGACCCTGGCCCGAGGCGAAGGCCGTGGAGAGCTTGGAGCCGCTGACATATTCGGACGAGGGCGTATAGACGAGCTCGACCTTGACCTCGTTCTCGGCATTCCAGCCGTCGATCATGGTCGTGAACCAGTCGACCTGCGTCTTCACCTCGCCGCCTGGCGCATAGAACTGCCAGAATTTCAGCGTCTCGGCCGCATAGGCCCGCGAGACATAGGGCGCGGACAGGGCGGTCCCGCCGATGAGCGCCGCGCCGCCCGCGATCAGCGAGCGACGGGTCGGCATCAGGATGGACGAACGGGCAGGGCCCGTCGGGCGATCGAGCTTGGTCAAGGCGTGATTCCTCCATGAGGCCGCCGGTTCTGTGCCGGTCATGCCAGTTCTGAAACCTTTCAGGCCAAGCTAGGTCAGAACCGTTGACCTAGTTGGGCCTTCGCTGTGTCTCTGAGCGATTTCTGTTGGTTGGAGCGTTGGCGCGCTTCCGAAACGTTTCAAAAACGCTATCATGAGTCCATTGGCCTGACAAGCACGGCCAACCGGGGATCGCAAAGCAATTGACGACACTGCACGATGTCGCCCGCCATGCCGGTGTCTCGATCGGCTCGGTTTCGACCGTCATCAACAACACCGCGCCGGTGAGCCCGGCCTTGCGCGCCAAGGTGCTGAAGGCGGTGGAAGAGCTCGGCTATGTGCCGGATGCGGTGGCGCGCAGCCTCAAGATGGGGCGCACGCGCACCATCGGCCTCATCCTGCCCGACATCACCAATCCGCATTTCGCCGGCATCGCCAGTGCGATCGAGATTGCCTGCGACGAGGCCGGCTATTCCCTGCTTCTCTGCAACACGATGGACAATCCGGTGAAGGAACTTCGCGACCTCCGCCTGATGCGGACACAGCGCGTCGATGGCGTCATCCTCGTGCCCGGCGCGGCGGAGCCCGGCTATACCGACCAGTTGCGCAAGGCGGTGTCGGTCCCGATGGTGCTGATCGACCGGGCGTTGGAGGGCCTCGACTGCGATGCCGTGGTGCTCGACAATGTGGCGGCGAGCTATGGCCTCGTCGACTATCTCGTGCGCTCAGGGCATCGCCGGATCGGCATCGTCGTCGGGCCGCCGACGATCTCGATCGCCGAGGAGCGGCTCGAGGGCTATCGCCGGGCGCTGGCCGATCATGCCATCGAATTCCTGCCGGACCTTGTCGCCCGCGGCGGCTTCCAACCCGAGCCTGATTACCGCGCCACGGCGCAGCTGCTGGCGCGACGGCCGCGCCCGACTGCAATCCTCTCGACCAGCAATCACACGACGATCGGTGTCATGAAGGCGCTCTCGGACCAGGGCTTTCGCTGCCCGGAGGATATTTCGGTGGCCGCGATCGACGACTTCGTCTGGGCGACCGCCTTCTCGCCCCGTCTCACCGTCATGGCGCAGCCGATCGCCGAGATGGGGCGGCTCGCCGCGCATCGGCTGCTCGGCCGGCTCACCGCGACGATCGAAGGCGCCGGCGAGCGACTGGTCGCGGCGCCGACGCTGATGGTGCGGTCCTCGACGCGGCCGCTGCTCGCCTGATCGCGTCGCCGGCGCCGATTTTCATCGCGCGACCCGCTGGCTCTCGGCGGCGAAACCGCTAGAAGAAACGACAATCAAAATCCGCGGCAAGCGGCGGGCGGACGGGAGGAACAATCCAGTGGCAGCGATCGAGACGGGCGAAGCCCTGTCCGGCCTCGCACAGCGGGTCGCGACGCGGATCATCTTCTTCATCGCCGGCTTCGGCATGGCGGCCTGGGCGCCGCTGGTGCCCTTCGCCAAGGCGCGGGTCGGCATCGACGACGGCGTGCTCGGTCTCCTGCTGCTCTGCCTCGGCGCCGGGTCGATGGTGACGATGCCGCTCGCCGGCGCCTTTGCCGCCCGCTTCGGCTGCCGGGCAGTGTTCACGGGCTCGACGCTGATGCTCGCGACCGCCCTTCCGCTTCTCGCCACCGTCACCAGCCTGCCGCTGCTGGTCGCGGCGCTGCTCGTCTTCGGCGCCGGCGTCGGCGCCATGGATGTCTCGATGAACATCCAGGCGATCATCGTCGAGCGCCATTCGGGCCGCGCGATCATGTCCGGCTTCCATGGATTGTTCAGCCTCGGCGGCATTGCCGGCGCGGCCGGAGTCACGGCGCTGTTCAGTTTCGGCGTCGGCCCGAGCGGCGCGGCGCTTGCGGTTTCGGCCGTCGTTCTCGCCTGCCTCGCCATCGCCTTCCGTCATTTGCTGCCCTATGGCAGCCGCAGCGACGGACCGGCCTTCGCCATTCCGCATGGCGTCGTGCTGTTCATCGGCATCCTCTGCTTCATCACCTTCCTGACCGAAGGCGCGATGCTCGACTGGAGCGCGGTGTTCCTGACTTCGGTAAGGGGCGTGGAGCCCGATTGGGCCGGGCTCGGTTATGCCGCCTTCGCCGTCACCATGACCATCGGCCGGCTGTCCGGCGACCGGATCGTCAGCCGTTTCGGCCCCCGCAGGGTCATCGTCTTCGGCGGCATCTGCGCCGGCTGCGGCCTGCTGCTGGCAACGCTGGCGCCGCTGCCCGCGGCTGCGCTCGCCGGTTTCGCGCTGGTCGGCGTCGGCTGCTCGAATATCGTGCCGGTGCTGTTCTCGAGCGTCGGGCGCCAGAAGGTCATGCCGGAGGCCGTCGCCGTGCCGGCGATCACGACGCTCGGCTATGCCGGCATCCTCGTCGGTCCCGCTGCGATCGGCTTCATCGCCCATGCCGCGAGCCTGCCGCTGGCCTTCGCGGTGGTCGCATTGCTGCTGTTCGGGGTCGCCGCCAGCGCCAAGCGCCTCGATATCTAGGGTTTCAGCCGACCGGGGCGACGGGAAGCCCGCCGCCCCGCGCGTGTCGTCAGTAGCGCTGCGGGCCCTTCGGCTTGTTGCCGACGATCTCGTCGATCTTCGCCAGCACCTCGGGCGTGACCTTGTCGCGATTGTCGAGCGAAGCGAGATTGTCGTCGAGCTGCGACAGCCGGGAGGCGCCGAGGATCACCGTGGAGACATGCGGATTGGCGAGGCACCACAGCAGTGCCAGATGCGCCATGGAGATGCCGAGCTCCTTGGCGAGGGTCGTCAGTTCGCCGACGGTCGCGAGCTTCTTCTTGCCGTCCTCGCTCTGCCAGATCTCCTTCAGCCACTCATAGCCCGGCAGGTTCAGGCGGCTGTCGTCGGGGATGCCGCCGGCATATTTGCCGGTGAGCACGCCCGAGGCGAGGGGCGACCAGATCGTGGTGCCGAGGCCGGTCAGTTCATAGAGCGGCAGGTAGTCGCCCTCGACCTTGGCGCGCTCGAAGATGTTGTATTGCGGCTGCTCCATGGTCGGCGGCGTCAGGCCTTGCGCGCGGGCGACCCCGTAGGCCTCGGTGATCTGCTGCGCCGTCCACTCCGACGTGCCCCAATAGAGCACCTTGCCCTGCGCGATCAGGTCGTGCATCGCCCGCACGGTCTCCTCGATCGGGGTGTCGATGTCGGGGCGGTGGCAAAAATAGAGATCGAGATATTCGACCTGCAGCCGCTTCAGCGCCGCATGGCAGGCATCGGTGACATGCTTGCGCGACAGGCCGCGCTGCGTCGGCTTCGAGCCGCCCCAGAATACCTTGGACGAGACGATGAAGCTGTCGCGGCTCCAGCCGAGACGATTGAGCGCTTCGCCCATCAGCGCCTCGGAAACGCCGGCTTCATAGCCCTCGGCATTGTCGAAGAAATTGATGCCGGCGTCATAGGCGCGGGTCATCATCTTCATGGCGTCGTCCTGGTCGACCTGCTTGCCGAAGGTCACCCAGGAGCCGAGCGAGAGTTCGCTGACCTGCAGGCCGGACCGGCCCAAGCGGCGATACTTCATGACGTCATTCCTCGCGTTTGATCTCGGGCGCATCGGCCGCCGGCGGCGCCGGGACTGTGCGCCCTGCTGTTGTTTTGAACGGTCTGTCGCCCTTTCGCCGGATCGTCCGGAGGGGGGCCGAGAAGGGAAGGCACCATGCCCCTCGCCGGGGCTGGTTTGCCCGCGGCGGCAAATGTGCTCACTGTGGTTTGGTTCCAGCCGGATGCGGCAGGCGACACCCGATTGAACCCATTCAGAGCCCGCGATGCAAGCCTCTCGCCGTCCATCATGATCGCCGTCGGTATCCTCTCCGTCTTTCTCGTGCTGGCTGCCCACTGGCTCGGCATCTATCTCACCCGCCGCCTGTTCGAGGCGACGCTGGCGCGTTTCGGACGCCGCGGCGTCCTCGGCACAGAGATCGCCTTTGCCTTGGCGATCTTCGGCCTGGTGCTGCTCAATTTCGCCGATGTGCTGATCTGCACGGGTCTGGTGATGGCCGGCGGAACCGGAATCCCCGCCGGCGCGGCCTTTCACTATGCCATCGCCAACTTCACCACCGTCGGATTGGCCGATCCCTCCGGCGGCGGCATTCCCGCGCTCGCCGGACCGCTGATCGCGATGTGCGGCATCGTCAGCTTCGGCTGGAGCACCAGCTTTCTCGTCGCCTGCTCGAATGAGGCCGGCGCCCATCGCGAACGGTTGAGGTCGCCGAAGGGCGACAAGGCCTGATCACGAGTTGGTGAAGCTGTAACGCGATCCGCCATGCCTGCGTAAGGCACAGTAGAGGCCGATGCAGTCGGCGCTTCTGGGCCTTGCGGAGGATGCGATGACGAAGGAGCGGCCAAGCTGGTTTAGCCATGGAGGTGCTGCCCTCGCGGCTACTGCTCTTGCGGCGATGCTGGCGGGTCCTGTCGCCGCGGCGTCCCGCAGTGACGTGACTGTCGTCGAGCTCTTCACCAGCCAGGGCTGTTCTTCGTGTCCGCCGGCCAATGCCAATGCCGCGGCGCTGGCTGACCGGCCGGACCTGCTCGTGCTCTCCTTCGGCGTCACCTACTGGGATTATCTCGGCTGGAAGGACAGTTTCGCCCGGCCGGACTTCACCGAGCGTCAGCGGCGCTACGAGCCGGCACTCGGCCATGATGGCCCGTTCACGCCGCAGATCGTCGTCGACGGTGTCCGTGACACCGTCGGCAATGACCCGGCTGCGATCGAGGCGCTGATCGCCGCGCAGAAGGGGGCGGGGCCGGCGATCACGCTGGCGGGCAGCACTGTCAGGCTGGGAGCGGGCAAGGCGTCCGCGCCCGCCGATATCTGGCTGGTCCGCTACGATCCCCGCACCATCGCGGTCGCGGTACGGCGCGGCGAGAATGGCGGGCGGACCCTGCCGCACCGGAATGTCGTGCGCGATCTCCAGCGCATCGGTGGCTGGACCGGCGCTGCGGCCGAGATCGCGCTGCCGGCGGCGCCGGGTGGCCTCAGGACCGCCGTCCTGGTGCAGGGCGAAGGAGGCGGGCCAATCCTTGCCGCCGTAACAGACTGATCTAACAGCCATCCTGGGCTGACGAGACGACCGGAGGCGGCCTTCGCTGCGCCCGGATCGATGTTCCGCGCGCTGTCGGAGGGCGGCGCGGCGGGCCAGAACGCGGCAGGCCGGCATGGCCGGATCCGCTCACCCCTCCAGAGACGAGGAAGACTGACCATGAAGACCGCCATCAAGACCTTCTCCCTGCCGCTCTTCGCCGCCGCGATCGCGTTCGGCGCCTTCGTCGGCACGGCGAGTGCCGAAGACGCGATGAAGCCCGATTGCCCCGCCGGAAAGACCTGCGAGGACACGATGAAGCCGGATGCCATGAAGCCCGATGCGATGAAGCCGGACGCGATGAAGCCCGACGCAATGAAGCCGGATGCCATGAAGCCCGACGCGATGAAGCCCGACGCGATGGCTCCGGCCAAGTAGGCCGCGCAGGCACCGCCGGCGGCTTCATTGAGCCGGCAAATCAGAATGGCGATCCCCGTTTACCGGGGATCGCCGGCACCCTGGCCCTTCCGGAGGCGTTCTGTGAGCACGATCGAAGATACCTTGTCCGCGACGCCGCCGCGGCCGCCCGGACGGCTGCTGATCCGCCGCCATTCACTGGCGGTGCGCCTGACGCATTGGCTCAACGTGCTGTGCTTCAGCTTCCTGCTGATGAGCGGGCTGCAGATCTTCAATGCCCATCCCGAACTCTATTGGGGCCAGTATGGCGCCGATGCCGATCACTCGTTTCTGGCGCTCGAGGCCGTGCCGGAGAATGACAGCCTCAAGGGCGTGACGCGCATCGGCAGCCTCGAGATTCCGACCACAGGCGTTCTCGGCGCGTCGGTGATCAACGGCGAACTGCGCCCGCGCGGCTTTCCGACCTGGATCACCATCCCGAGCTACCGCGATCTCGCCGAGGGGCGCCGCTGGCACTTCTTCTTTGCCTGGCTCTTCGTCATCAACGGCTTCGTCTATCTGCTCTACGGCTTCTTTGCCGGTCATTTCCGCCGCGATCTCGTTCCCGGCCGGAGCGAATTGACGCCGAAGCATCTCGCCCACGAGATCGCTGACCATGCGCGTCTGCGCTTTCCGAAGGGCGAGGCGGCGCGGCGCTACAACGTGCTGCAGAAGCTCACTTATCTCGCCGTCGCCTTCGTGCTGCTGCCGGCCATGGTGCTGACGGGCCTGACGATGTCGCCCGGCATGGATGCGGCGCTGCCCTGGCTCGTCGATCTATTCGGCGGCCGCCAGTCGGCCCGCAGCATCCACTTCATCTCGGCTTCGCTGCTGGTGCTGTTCGTGATCGTCCATCTCGCGATGGTCCTGCTCTCCGGCGTCTTCAACAATCTCCGCTCGATGATCACCGGCCGCTACGCGATCGACGCTCCATCCCCTTCTGCCGGAACCAGGGAGTCCGAGGCATGACGCTCAAGCTCACCCGCCGCCGCTTCCTGATCGGAGCCGGTGTAACCGCTGGCGCGGCCTCGCTCTCCGGCTGCTCCTGGCTCACCGAGAATGACGGTGTCCAGCGCGTGCTCGCCATGGCCGAACGGCTGACCATGCGCTCGCAGCGGCTGCTCATCGGGGACCATGCACTCGCCCGCGAATTCACCGACGCCGATCTCTCGCCGGTGTTCAAGGCGAACGGCACGCAGATGCCCGACAGCGAGGAGTATGCCGCGCTGGCCGAGAACAATTTCGCCGATTGGCGGCTCGCCATCGACGGCCTCGTCGACAAGCCGCTCAGCCTGTCGCTCGCCGACCTCAAGCGCCTGCCTTCGCGAACCCAGATCACGCGGCACGACTGCGTCGAGGGCTGGAGCGCGATCGGCAAATGGACCGGCGTGCCGCTCGGCCTGTTGATGCGAACCGTTGGTCTCAAGCCGGAGGCGCGCTATCTGGTGTTTCACTGCGCCGATGAATACGAGAAGACGCTCGACGGCAGCGGTCAATATTACGAGAGCATCGACATCGTCGATGCGTTCCATCCGCAGACCATCCTCGCCTACGGCATGAACGGCCAGGATCTAGCGATCGCGCATGGGGCGCCGCTGCGGCTCCGTGTCGAGCGTCAGCTCGGCTACAAGCAGGCGAAATACCTGATGCGGATCGAGGTGGTCGACAGCTTCGCCCGCTTCTATCGCGGCAAGGGGGGCTTCTGGGAAGACCGCGGCTATGAATGGTACGCCGGCATATGACCGGGACGTTCGCGCCGCTTCAGCTCCGAAAGGGAGACACGACATGAGAACGACCACGACAATCACGACCATGCCGGCCGGCCGGCGGACGATGATCTGGGGCGCGGTGCTCCTGGCCGGGGTGCTCGCCGCGGCGACGCTCGGTGGCCGCGCCGTGGCGGCCGAGGCCGCCGTCGTCATCCCGCCGCCCGCCGTCGACGAGGCCTCGACGGCGCAGTCCGAGACGGCCGTGATCGCGGGTGGCTGCTTCTGGGGCGTTCAGGGCGTATTCCAGCATGTGAAGGGCGTGACCAACGCCGTCTCCGGCTATTCCGGCGGCGCGGCGGCGACGGCGCATTACAACGTCGTCGGCAGCGGCGAGACAGGCCATGCCGAGTCGGTCGCGGTGACCTTCGATCCGAAGAAGATCAGCTATGGCCAGATCCTGCAGATCTATTTCTCGGTCGCGCATGATCCGACGCAGCTGAACCGCCAGGGGCCGGACAGCGGCACGCAGTATCGTTCGGCGATCTTCGTCAAGGATGCCGAGCAGAAGAAGGTGGCCGAGGCTTATGTGGCGCAGCTCGGCCGGGCCGGCGTGTTCGGCGGCAAGATCGTCACCGAGATCGCGCCCCTCAAGGGCTTCTACCCGGCCGAGGCCTATCACCAGGACTTCCTGGCGCTCAATCCGGACTATCCGTACATCGTCTACAACGATCTGCCGAAGGTCGAGAACCTGAAGCAGATCTTCCCGGCACTCTATCGCGACAAGCCGGTGCTGGTTTCGGCCGCCAACGGCTGACCGCAAGACCGGCGCCCGTCTCCGGGCGCCGGATCATGGGCGGTTCAGGCGGCGGCGCCGGGCGCGAACACCAGGGCGACGCCGTTCATGCAGTAGCGGAGGCCCGTCGGCTGCGGGCCGTCATTGAAGACATGGCCGAGATGGCCGCCGCAGCGCCGGCAGTGAACCTCCGTCCGCGTCATGCCGAACGAACTATCCACCGTCGTACCGACCGCGTTCGGCAGCGGCTGCCAGAAGCTCGGCCAGCCGGTGCCGCTGTCGAACTTGGTCTTCGAGGAAAAGAGCGGCAGCGCGCAGCCGGCGCAGGAGAAGGTTCCGGCTCGATGCTCCGAGAGCAGCGGGCTGCTGCCCGGCGTCTCGGTCGCCTCCTGGCGAAGGACGGCATACTGGTCGGCGCTGAGGCGCTTCTTCCATTCGGCGTCGCTGTAGCTGACTTCGAACGAGCCCGTCGCGGCATTGGCGGGCACGCCGCTACGTCCGCGCGCGATGATGCCGATGCCGAGTGCCGCGGCGGCGGCGCCGAGAAGCAGTCTGCGGTTGATCATGGTTCGGTCTCCCAGGGTTGCGAGAACCCGGAGCCGGGTCTCATGGGAGATACGCGGGCAGAGCGCCGTTCGTGACACCCAGCCCGGCCGATCACCGACAGTTGAACGCAGGCGTCACGTCACCCGCGTTACTTCACCGACGAAAAGGCGGTCGGCTGCAGGAACTGGCTGGAGACATTCGCGACGATCGGACCGTCCTTCTCGCTCTCGCCGCGGCCCTTGATCCAGTCGGGGTCAGCCATGAAGGCGGCCCACTTCGTCTCGCGGTCGGCGAGCGAGTCCCAGGCGATCAGATAGGTCAGGGCGTTGTTCGATTCGCCGATCATCGTCGTCCAGAATCCGGCCTGGCGGATGCCATGCTTCTCCCAGACTCCGAGCGTGACGTTCTGGAACCGCGCGAGCAGGTTCGGCAGGCGTCCGGGCAGGCAGGTATAGACCCTCAGTTCGTAGATCACGTCGCATCATCCATGAGTTGGGAGCTGGCCTTGGGCGGCGAGCATGTCCCGCTCGATCCGCCGGGGCAAGCCCTTCTGCACCGGTTCCGCCTCGACGGAGGTCCACTCGCGCCGCCAGCGCTAGCAAGGGCGATCCGGTTTAGGCGGAAGGGAGGATAGGACGGTTCTTGATGGACGCTGGCTCAACGAGCCGCCTTTCGCCCGGCACGACGGCGACGCCCTCGTCATCCCGCACGGGACGCGACACGGACTACTGGAACAATACCTTCTATGGCTTCGTGCACGCGAACGGCCATTTCGGCTCGCCTTCCTGCCGATGCCGCCGGTGGTCGCATGGGGCCTGATGGTCTGTTCGCCCGCCGGCGAGGGGCTCGAGGTGCGGTTCAGCGATGTCAGGCTCGGCCCGGCCATCGAGCGCGAGATGGTCTGACACGTCTCAGCCGAAGCGGGCGAGGGTGAAGATGGCGTGGCTGGGGTCCGCCGGACGGCCGAGGACCCTCTCGGCCGTCATCCGGCCGACCAATGGGCCGAGTGTGTAGCCATTGGCGGTCGCCGCGATGAAGAGGCCGGGGCGGCCGGGAATCTCGCCCATCAGCGGCGCGCCGTCGATATTGACGTTCATGGCCGCCCAGCTGCGCAGCAGGGTGAGGCCGGCCAGCGCCGGCACCGTGCGCGCCGCGACCCAGAGATTGCCTTCGACGCTGCTGCGGAGAACGCGCGCAAAGCCGGTCGCCGGATCGGTCGAGGCGGTCCAGGCGCCGCCAATGATGAGATTGCCGTTCGCCGCCTGCTTCATGGTGAGGTGGCGATCGGCATGGGCGACGAGCTGGGCGAGGATCGGCCGGGTCGGTTCGGTGACCAGCATCTGCAGCGGCGCGCCATGGATCGGCAGGGCGATGCCGGCAAGCGCGCCGACATGGCGCGACCAGCCGCCGGCCGCGATCACGACGCGCCTTGCCCGGATGACGGCATCGCCCGTGGTGACGATATAGCCTTCATCCTCTTGCTGCAGGGCCTTGACCGCATGACCATGGCCGAAACGGACGCCGCAGCGCCTTGCCTCGGCGACGAGCGCCGGCGTCGCCTTCAGCGGGTTGATCTTGCCCTCGAGCGGGCAATGCGAGGCGACCACCATCCGCTCGGAAATCGCCGGTGCGATGCGCGCGAGGTCGTCGCGGCCTAACACCTCGACATCGATGCCGACGCTCCGCTCGGCGGCGACCTTGCGGCGGAGGAAATCGGTCTGGTCATGGTTCTCTGCCACCATCAGCCCGCCGGTGGTGGCGATTTCGAAATCGGCGCCGAGCTCGGCTTCGAGCGCCTTCCAGAGCAGTACGGCGTCGCGCTGCAGCGGCAGCGTCTGCAGGGCCGGATTGCCGCCCGCCATCGCCTTCTGGCCGAAATCCCAGGAGAGCAACTGCACATGCAGGCTGCCGGCATTGCCGCCCGAGGCCTGGCTGTTGGGCGGGCCGGCATCGATGACGACGACGTCCATGCCGCCGCGCGCCGCATAGAGCGCTGAGGATACGCCGATCACGCCGGCGCCGATGACGAGGAGGTCGCAGCGCGCCGGCAGCGGATCGGGCGGCGTCGCCGACGGCGGGTGCGGCCTCGTCTCGACCTCGCGATGGCCGCCCCATTCCGGCTTCTCGCTGCCGAGCATGATCGCCGGAACCGGCTTTTCCGGGGCCTGCGGCGCGAGCAGATCGGCGGCACCGGCGGTTGCGAGATCGCCGCCACGCAAGAGGCGCAGCGCCTCGCCGGCGCAATAGCGGCCCTGGCAGCGCCCCATGCCGAGCCGGGTCTGGCGCTTGAGGCTGCCGAGATCGTGGATGCCCGCGGCGCGCACGGCCTCGATCGTGCCGGCGGTGACGTTCTCGCAGCGGCAGATGATCGTCGCGGGGTCCGTAACGGGTCCAGACGGTGGCGTGGCAAAGACCGTCCACAGGTGCTTCTGGAACTGCCGCGCCGCGGCGCGGTCCCTGCGCGCCGCCGACCGCTCCGTTTCGGGCACGGCGCGGCCGAGTGCCGCCAGCATCGCAGCGCCGGCGATCGCCCCTTCGGCGGCGGCGACCTTGCGACCGCCGCCATCGGCGCCGTCGCCAGCAAGCCAGAGGGGCATCGCGACCCGCCCGTCCTCGGCCCGGACGGCACGGGGAAATCCGGTCGCGGGATCGACCGCCATCGGCGCGCCGAGCATCCGTGCCAGCGTCGTCGAGGGGATGAAGCCATAGCCGAGCGCGACCGCGTCGACCGCGAATGTGAGCGGCGCGCCGTGGCCGCCAGAGGGGACCGCCCGGACCCGTTCGGCCCGCGTTGCGCCCTCGATCGCCTGCAGGCGATATCCTTCATGGAGCGGGATGCCGGCCCGGGCGAGGGCCGCGCGCATGGCGAGGCCCTCCAGCGTCAGCCGCGGATCGCTCGCGATCATGCCGGCCAGCGCGCCGAGATGGCGCGGATGCGAGGGGCGGCCGCTCTCCAGCACCGCGACGACATGGCCACCGCCGCGCGCGATCTCGAGCGCCGCCTGCCAGTTGAGCGGCCCATTGCCGGCGATCAGGATGCGTTCGCCTGGAACGACGCGCTGGCTGCGGGCGAGCGTCTGCAGCGCGCCGGTGGTCATGACGCCGGGCAGGGTCCATCCCGGCAGCGGCGCCGGCCGCTCATAGGCGCCCGCGGCGATCAGCACCGTACGCGCCGAGATGAGGCCGGTGCCGCCCTTGCCGATCGTCGCCAGCTCGATGCGATCGCCCGCGAGGGCGGCGTGCCACACGGACTGGCCCTGCCGGATATCGGCGCCGTCGGCGGCCAGCGCCTCGATGAGGCGCCGTCCTTCCGCGAACTGGGCGTCTTCACGCTGGAAGCGGTGTGAGGCGGCGAGCGGCTTGAAATACTGGCCGCCCGGCTGGCTGCGTTCGTCGAGGATGACCGGGGTGGTTCCGCCTGCCGCGAGCATTCTCGCCGCAGCGAGGCCGGCCGGCCCGGCGCCGATGATCACGGCATCGACGCGCTCCGCTACCGGCTCGGCCGCTGGTGGCGGGCCGAGCGGGGCGAGGGCAGCGCGGGTCGGGTCGTGTCGGCGAACCGTCATGCCGGGCTCGGTCGTGACCATGCAGGCACGCTGGCCGCCGCGTCCATCGATCTCGACCAGGCATTCCTGGCAGGCGCCCATGCCGCAGAAGAGGCCGCGTCGTTCGTCAGGCCCTGCCTGGCGGAGGCCGAGGCGGCCGGCGGCCGTCAGGCTGGCGGCTAGGCTCTCGCCCGAAAGGGCGGTCAGCGGCTCGCCTTCGAAGGTGAAGGCGATCGCGGTCCCCGAGGGCGCGATGCCACCGCCGCCGAGCCGCCGCCCGCCGCCCTCCGACATGGTCAGCCTTCGCCCGCGAGCGGCACGCCGGCAGCGCGCAGCGCCGCCTCGACCATCGGCATCTCGCTGGCGGGCAGCGGCAGGCGCGGCGCGCGCGGCGCGCCGACATCGCGGCCCATCAGCGCGAGCGCCGCCTTGGTCGCGGAGACATAGCGATGGCCGCCGACGAGGCGGATCACCGGCAGCGCCTCGGCATAAAGCGCGCGGGCACCCTCGAAGTCACGATGGTCGGCCCAGCGCGAAAAGATGCCGGCCAGCGCCTTCGGCATGAGATTGGAGCCGACCGCAACCCAGCCTTCGGCGCCTGCGAGGAAGGATTCAAAGCCCATGATGCCGCCGAACACCGTCATCCGGTCACCGCAGAAATCGAGGATGTCGCGGATGCGCGTCACATCCATGGTCGATTCCTTGATGTAGCGGACGGTGTCGATCCGCGACAGCCGCTCGACGATGCGCGGCGTCAGGTCGACATTGGCGGTCGCCGGATTGTTGTAGATCATGATCGGAATCGACAGTGCTTCGCCGATGCGGCGGTAATGCTCGAACAGTTCGTCCTCGGTCGGGGTCGAATAGAACGGCGGAATGATCATCACGCCGTCGGCGCCGAGCGCCTCGGCCTCGCGCGAATAGCGGATGACATCCTCGGTCCGCTCGGCGCCGGTGCCGATCAGCACCGGGACGCGGCCGGCGGCCGTCTCGATCACGGTCCGGGCGACGGCGTGCTTCTCCTCATCCGTCATCGACAGGAATTCGCCGGTCGAGCCGAGCGGCACCAGGCCGTGGATGCCCTCCTTGATCTGCCAGTTGACGAGGTCCGCCGTCGCCGCGAGGTCGATCGCGCCGCTCGCGTCGAACGGCGTGATCATGACGGTGTAGGTTCCGCGCAATGTCTTGGTCACGGGGACTTTCCTATGTGGTCGCGGCCGGAGCCAGCGTGAGAAGGCGTAGCGGGTTGGTCCGCAGCAACTGATCGATGGCGGCTTCGCCGAGACCCGCGCGGCGCATCAGGGCCGGGCCGTTGCGGAGCAGATGGCCATAGCCGTGTCCACCCCAGCGCAGCATGCGCGTGCAGCTGCAGATGTCCTGGCTGACCAGGATGCGGTCGGCGAAGCCTTGCCGCATCAGCGCCTCGATCAGGCGGAGCCGCTGGAGGTCCGTCGGCAGTTCGACCTCGCCGAACCAATAATGCGACTGTTCGATGCCGAAAAAGTCCCATTCGACGCAGACTCCGGTCGTGAGCAGTTCGGCGATGCCGTCGCCGTCCGGATAGGTGCGGTCCATGTGGCAGATGACGACGCGCGCGAGATCGGCGCCGGCTGCGCGGAGGATTTCGGCGATCTGGAACGGCGCGTCGCGATGGCGGCCGGGATGAACGCTGATCGCCGCGCCGGTCGCCCGAGCCGCGACCGCTGCCGCCTCGAGCGCACGGCGCTCGACCGGCGCGAGCGGCCAGGAACAGCCGATCTCGCCGATGAGACCGGCGCGGATGTCGGTGCCGTCGAGCCCCTGCTCGATCTCGGCAATGAAGCGGGTCGCTATCTCGGCTGTCGTGAGCGCCGTCATCGCGTCATCGAGATAAGCCTCGCAATAGAAGCCCGCCGCAGCCACGACATGGACGCCCGCTTCCGCGGACGCCGCGGCAAGGCCGACCGGGTCGCGCGCCAGCCCAAAGGTCGATTGGTCGACGATGAGCGAACCGCCATCGGCCTTCAGGGCGGTCAGCTCGGCAGCGGTCACGGCAGGGTCCAGCTGGCGCGCATTGTTGCGATTCTCGTTCGAGCGGTAGTCGATCTGCCAGCGATTGGCGAGGGTAACAGGCGGATCGTCGATCGCCGCGCGCCGCGACGGCAGCACCAGATCGAACAGAAGATGCTCGTGGAAGAGGACGCGGCCGACCGAGGCGGGGTCAATGTCGCCCCTGACCGTGCGAACACGGGCGGCGCCTTCGGTGGGAGGGCTCTCCGTCACGCCGTCACCTCGAGGCACCCGCCGCGACATCGACGACACCGCACCACGCGGCCGCGATCGCCGCTGCAACGGCGATGGTGCGCAGATGGTCGGCGACGTCGACCCACTCGTCGTGGCCTCCGGCATGGGTGAGATCGCCGCAGAGCGGACCGAGCCCGATCGCAGGAATGCCCTTCTGGACCAGTGGGTTGCGAATGTCGCTCGACGTGTGCATCGGGTTCACCCGCGTCGTGATCCCGGCAACCTGCAGGATGGAGTTGGCCGCGATCTGAAATAGCGGATGATCGTCGGGCACGTCACTGCCACTGACGCCGGAGAGCCAGCTGAGTTCGGGCTTGCGGGCGAAGAGAGCCGCATTGGTCTCGGCCGTCGCTGCCAGAGCGGCCGCTATCTCGGCCTTCACGGCCTCAATCGACTCTGTCGGGGGAAACGACACCGATCCGGTCAGGCGCAGCGTCTCGGGCATGCGCTGCGGCTTTGCCGCCTCGCCGGCGGCAATGGAGGCGACGAGAATGTTGGTCGATCGGCCGACCGCCTGTTGAAGGCGCGGATGCTGGACGCGCGCCGCGCGATCGCGATCAAGGTCCTTCAACGCCGCAACGAGAACCATCGCTGCATCGATCGGGTTGGCGGCGCGATGGGTGAAGGCGGTGTGGCTCGGCTCGTGCGTCGCGGGCAGGCGGCCTGTGATGGTGATCGCGAATTCGAGCACGCCCGAGGCGAAGGCCTTGATCTCGCCCAGCCCTGCGCCGGATTCGGCCGGATGCAGATAGAGCGCGCCGTCGGCCGAGATCCCGCTCGCCAGCGCTGCCGCGATGCCGCGGGCATGGCGCTTGCTCGGCGTGATCGCGACGACGACGTCGCCGGCAAGCGCGAGGCCGGCCCGTCGCAGCGCGGCGAGCGACGAGATTGCAGCTGCGACTCCGGCCAGATCGTCTGCGACACCCCAGCCATGGAGGCGACCATCGACGATCGCACCGGCGAACGGGTCGTGGGCCCAGCCTTCGGCCGCCACAGGCTCACTGTCGGGATGAGCAAAGACCAGCAAGCTGCGGCCGCCGCCGCGACCCGGAAACCGCGCGATCAGGGCCTCGCGCTCGCCGCTCGCCATCGCCGGACCCGTGGCGAATTCGTCGACCAACGGGACGGCGCCCGGGTCATAGTGGAGGACTTCGATCGCCCCGCCGAGTGCCGCGAGCCGCTCGGCTGCTGCGGCGAGCACTGCCGTCTCTCCGCCGGACTGCTGCGCGACGAGCGCCTGCAGCAGGCCGGTCGCCTCTGCACGGCCGGATTCGACGGCGGCGGCCAGCGCGGCGATGCCGGCAGGGTCCAACCGTGCGGTCATGGGCGAGAGAAGGTGGCGAGAGGGGACATCAGGCGCCGGAGAGACGAGGATTCGAAACTGAACACCGTCAGTATACAACAACAATGCAGGGCGAATTCCAAGTCGCTTGGCGCTCCACCCCGCCGGGCGTGACGAAGAGCGCATGCGCGGCTTCTGCCGTTGGCATCGGCCGCCCGGCTGGCCCGCCACTCTTCTGGGCGGCCCTGCTCGGGAGGTGCCGGCTCCTGTGGGAGCCGCCCTCAAGTGGTTGGCACGGATGGGAAATAATGTCACTCATTCGCTCCTGAACAGCCTGCGGCAGAATCGACTTGCGCCCCTGTCGTTTTTGAAGTGTTCTTCAATTGTGTACAGCTGGAATGCGGAAACCGGCACGGTCGATGGCTCCGGTCATCGATCGACCTGAGGCTTTCGCGTGAAGGCAGGGGGCTCCTCGCCGAAGAGACGGAACGTCACGGTCACAGCCATGCATTGACACATGCGCTGTCTCGCTGGCCGTGGCATGATCGGCGAAGGGCCGCGAAGGCGACATCGACAAGGCTGGTTCAACAGCACGATATTCTGAAGGGAACTCCGATGATGCAAGCAAGACAGTTTTCGCGGTTGCTGTCGCTCGCCATGGCGGCGGCGCTCGGCTCGACCGCGCTCACGGCGGTCAGTCCGGCCCTGGCGGCGGATGCCGCGACCCTGGTCGTCGACACGGCCTTCCAGCTCAAGACGGCGGATCCGGCGCGAGAATTCGAGCCGACAGCCAATCTCGTGCTGCATCCGGTCTACGAGACGCTGGTCACCTTCGCCGGCAGTGATCTGACCAAGGTCGTTCCCTCGCTCGCCTCGCTGCCGGCGATCGCGCCGGACGCCAAGACCTTCACCTTCACGCTCAATCCGGCGGCGAAGTTCAGCGACGGCTCGCCGGTGACCGCCGATGACGTCATCTTCTCGTTCAACCGCGTGAAGAACGTGAAGGGCAGCCCGGCCTTCCTGCTCGATGGCGTCACCATCGCCAAGGGCGCCAGCGAAGGCGAGATCGTGCTGAAGACCGAGCAGCCCGATCCCGGCCTGCCGTTCAAGCTCGCCAATCCGGCCGTCGGCATCGTCAACGCCAAGCTCGTCAAGGCGAACCAGGGCTCGTCCGACGAGGGCGCCGACAAGACCGACCGCGCCGACACCTATCTCGCCTCGACCTCGGCCGGCTCCGGCCCCTATGTGCTCGAGAAGTTCGACATGGCCGCCGAGGTCGTGCTGAAGAAGAACGACGCCTATTGGGGCGCCAAGCCGAAATACGACCAGATCGTCGTGCGCAACGTCGATACCAGCGCGCAGCAGATGAACGTCATGCGCGGCGACAGCCAGATCGCGCTCGACCTCCGTCCCGACCAGCTCGACGCGATCAAGGACACCGCCTACACGCTCTCGGTGGCTGGCGCCGACGTCGTGTTCATGTTCACCAACTCCAATCCCAAGATCTCGCCTGTCGCCGCCAATCCGGACTTCCAGCAGGCGGTCCGCCTCGCCATCGACTATGACGGGCTGCTCGAGATCGCCGGCCAGGGCGCGGCGCGTCCGGGTTCGATCATCCCGACGATGTTCGCCGGCGCGCTGCCGGCTTCGGACGGTCCGAAGCGGGATGTCGAGGCGGCCAAGGCGGCGCTCGCCAAGAGCGGCATCAAGGATCCGGTGATCGAGCTCACCTATGTCTCCGACATCACCAAGAACGGCATTTCCTTCGCCGATGTCGCGGCCAAGATGCAGGCGGACCTCAAGGATGTCGGCATCACCGCGAACCTGAAGCCCTCGCCGGTCTCGACCTTCCTCGACGACTATCGCGCCGGCACGCTGCCGATGACGATCGTGTGGTGGGGCCCGGACTTCCCCGATCCGAGCGACTATCTCCTGTTCGGACCCGGCGAGAAGGTGGGTCTCCGCGCCGGCTGGCAGGCGGGCGCAGCGCCCGAGGTCACCGAGATCGCCAAGAAGGCGGCGGTCGAGATCGACCAGGCCGCACGCACCAAGCTCTATGACGAGTGGCAGAAGAAGCTGAACGCCCAGGGACCGTTCACCTCGCTGTTCCAGCCCGCCTTCTCCATGGCGAGTTCCAAGACGCTGGAGCCGGTCGAGTACAACGCCATGTGGACGATCGACCTGACGGCGATCACGCCCGCCAAGCAGTAAGGGCGGCCCGGGTTCGGCAATGACAGTGTTTCGTTCGTCCTGGTATGCGTTGCCGAACCTCGCCCGTTTCGTGCTGCGCCGGCTCTTCGTCGGCGCACTCCTCTGTCTCGGCGTCACCCTCGTCTCGTTCGTTCTGACGCAGGTGGTGCCGGGCGATCCGGTCTCGGCCAATCTCGGCGACCGGGCGGCGAGCGATCCGGTGATCGTCGCCGCCTTTCGTGAGCGCTACGGGCTCGACAAGCCGCTGCCCGAGCAATACGCGCTCTATCTGGAGCGGCTCTTCCACGGCGATCTCGGCGAAAGCCAGCAGACACACCGACCGGTGACTGTCGATCTCGGCCAGTATCTCCCGGCGACGATCGAGCTCGCCTCGGCGGCGATGATCCTCGCCCTCGTCATCGGCATCGTGCTCGGTGTCATCGCGGCGGTGGCGCGTGACCGCTGGCCTGACCAGATCATCCGCGTGATCTCGCTCGCCGGCGTCTCGGTGCCGACCTTCTGGCTGGCGCTGGTGACGCTCTATGTCTTCTTCTTCAAGCTCGGCATCGCGCCCGGGGTCGGCCGCCTCAATCCCGGCGGCAAGGCGCCGCCGGCGATCACCAACATGTTCACGATCGACGCGCTCCTGACCGGGCAATGGGCGACGCTCTCGACAGCGGCGAGCCATCTCGTGTTGCCGGCGCTGGTGCTCGCGATCTACACGATCGGCTCGATCACCCGCTTCACCCGCGCCGCGATGCTGGAATCGCTCAGCCAGGACTATGTCCGCGCCGCCCGGGCCAAGGGGCTGCCGACGCGGACCGTCATTCTCCGCCATGCGCTGAAGCCGGCGCTCGCCGCGATCGTCACCGTCGCCGGCATGGCGTTCGGGCGGATGCTCTCCGGAACGGTGCTGGTCGAGTCCGTCTTCTCATGGCCGGGCATCGGCCAATACGCCTACAAGAGTGCGCTGGCGCTCGACCTTCGCGCCATCATGGGAGTCAGTCTCGTCGTCGCCGTCATCTATATCGTCGTCAACATGGCCGTCGATCTCATCTACGCGCTGATCGACCCGAGGATCAGGCTCGGATGAGCGAAGCCAGTCTCCCCGTCACCGAAGTCGTCGCCGCGCGCCGCCGCTTCCTGCCGCGCTCGGCCTGGACGCAGCCGCTCGGCCTTATCGGGATTGCGCTGCTCGTCGCCGTCGTTCTGATGGCTGTCTTCGCGCCGTATCTCACCGCATATGGACCGATCGACCAGGCCGCCAAGCGGTTCATGGGGCCCTCGTCCGAGCACTGGTTCGGCACCGACCAACTCGGCCGTGACGTGTTTGCCCGCGTCGTCTATGGCGCGCGGGTCTCGCTGCCCTATGCGCTGCAACTCGTCGTGATGGCGAGCGTCATCGGCACCGTGCTCGGCGCGATTGCAGGTTATTTCGGCGGCTGGATCGACGGCGTCATCATGCGCGCGGCCGATCTCGTGATGGCCTTCCCGGATATCATCCTCGCCATGGCAGTGGTCGCCGCGCTCGGACCCGGCCTCTTCAACGCCGTTCTTGCGGTGGTCGTCGTGAGCTGGCCGATCTATGCCCGCGTCGTGCGCTCGATGCTGCTCACCATCCGCGACGAGCCTTATGTGCAGTCGAGCCGTCTGCTCGGCGTCTCGGCCGGGCGGGCGCTCTGGGTCGATGTCCGCCCCAATGTCGTCGGGCCGCTGGTCGTGCTCGCTGCGCTCGAATTCGGCCACGCCGTGCTGACGCTCGCCGGGCTGTCGTTCCTAGGCCTCGGCGCCCAGCCGCCCATGCCGGAATGGGGGTCGATGGTTTCCGACGGGTCGAAATATTTCGACAAATGGTGGCTCTCCGTCTTCCCGGGCCTCGCGATCCTCCTCGTCGTGCTCGCGGCCAATTTCGTCGGCGACACGCTGCGCGATGCGCTCGATCCCCGCACCGCGAAGGCCTTTCGCTGATCATGGCCGCGCAGATCGAAGCGATGTCGCAAAGGCTTTCGACCAAGGCTCCGCTTCTGGCCGTCGAGAAGCTGGAGATCGCGCTGCCGACCGCCGAGGGCGGACGCGCGGCGGCGGTGCGCGGGGTTGATCTTTCGATCGGCCGCGCCGAGATCGTCGGCCTTGCCGGCGAGAGCGGCAGCGGCAAGACGCTGACGGCGCTCGCCGTGCTCGGGCTGCTGCCATCCGGGGCGTCCACCGGTGGGCGCATCCTGTTCGAGGGCCGCGATCTCATGGCGAGCGGCGGCAAGGGCGCCGCGGCGCTGCGCGGCTCCGACATCGCCATGGTGTTCCAGGATCCGATGACGGCGCTGCATCCGATGCTCTCGATCGGCCGGCAGATGACCGAGCATGTCCGCTATCACCGCGGCATCAGCCAGAGCGAGGCCGACCGCGTGGCGATCGCCATGCTGGACCGGGTTCGCATTCCGAACCCTGCCGAGGCGATGCGACGCTATCCGCATCAGTTTTCGGGCGGCATGCGCCAGCGCATCGCCATCGCCTCGGCGCTGGCGGGCGGGCCGAAGCTCCTCATCGCCGACGAGCCGACGACGGCGCTCGACGTTACGGTACAGGCCGGCATCCTTCGCCTGATCGAGACGCTCCGGCGCGAGCTCGAGCTTTCGGTGCTCTTGATCACGCATGATCTCGGTGTGATGTCAGCGCTGGCCGACCGGGTCTATGTGCTCTATGCCGGCCGCGTCGCAGAACATGGCGAGCGGCAGCAGGTGCTTCGCCGCCCGCGTCATCCCTATACCAGCGGGCTGCTCGACGCGTTGCCGCATGGCGGCGGCACGGATCATCCGCTGACGGCGCTGCCGGGCGCGCCCCCCTCGATCGGTCGCTTCCCGGCCGGCTGCGCCTTCCATCCGCGCTGCCGCTTCGCCGAGGATATCTGCCGGGCCGAGCTGCCGGAACTCCAGCCCGTCGAGCCCGGCCGCGCCATCGCCTGCCCGGTCGATCCGCTGCGCGAGGCGGTCGTATGAGTCTGCTCCAGATCCGCGATCTCACCGTGCGCTATCGCGGCCACCAGGGCGCGAGCGTCACGGCCGTGGCCGGCGCCGATCTCGACGTCGAGCCGGGCCAGATCGTGGCGCTGGTGGGGGAATCCGGCTGCGGCAAGTCCTCGCTCGGCAAGGCGGCCGTCGGCCTCATCGCGCCGGCCGGCGGCTCGGTTCTCTTCGAGGGCGAGAGCGTCGCCCCGCTTGGCCGCCGGCCGCGTCCGATGGGGCAGCGACGGCTGCAGATGGTGTTCCAGGACCCATTCTCCTCGCTTAATCCGCGCCGGACGGTCGGAGCGCTGGTCGAGGATGGGCTGCGTGTTGCACGTGACCATGGCGGCCGCGCCTTTTCCGTCGGTGCCTGCCTCGAGCGTGTCGGCCTGCCGGCCACGGCTGCGGAGCGGTTCCCGCATCAATTCAGCGGTGGCCAGCGCCAGCGCATCGCCATCGCGCGGGCGCTTGCCGCGGATCCGCGCTGCATCGTCGCCGACGAGCCGATCTCGGCGCTCGATGCCTCGGCGCAGGCCTCCATCGCCAATCTCCTCGTCAGCCTCGTCGACGAACTCGGCATGGGCCTCCTGTTCATCTCGCACGATCTCTCGATCGTCCGCCGCATCGCCGACATCACGACCGTGATGTATCTCGGCAAGATCGTCGAATACGGACCGAGCGAGAAAATCTGGGAAGCGCCGCTGCATCCCTATGCGCGTGGCCTCATCGGCGCCATTCCCGAGCCGGACGGCAGCGGGCGCCTGCCTCTCGATCTTCCCGGCGATGTTCCCGATCCCTCGGCGCCGCCGTCCGGCTGTCGTTTTCATCCCCGCTGCCCGGTGGCCATTGCGCGCTGCCGCACCGACATCCCGGAGATGAGGACGGCCGCGCCCGGCCGAGCTGCCGCCTGCCATCTGGTTCCGGCTGCAGCGATGGCCGAAGCTTCCTGATCCGCGATCCGATCAACGCCAAGCGAGACCCGACATGAGCACCTTCTCCGACCGCCTGCAGCGCTTCCAGGCCCTGATCGCCGGCAATGCCGATCTCGTCTTCTTTCCGATCGCCACCGATCTCGACTATCTGACCGGCATCCATCGCGACATTCCCTGCTACGGCCGGGTGCTGCATCCCGGCGCCTGGCTCGAGGGCGCCTGGCTCTCGGCCGATCACGCGCCGATCCTGACCCTGCCGCGCATGACCGCCGAACTCGGCGGCAAGGGCGGTATCGAAGGCTTCGAAATTCGCGTGCTCGGCGATTGGGACGATCCGGCGGTGATGGCCAAGGCGATCATCGCCGAGATGAAGCTTCCCGCCGCGCCCCGCGTTGCAGTCAGCGAGAATGCCGACGCCGAGTCGTTGATCGAGATCCAGAAGCTCATTCCCGACGCGCGTTTCGTTTCGGCGACCGCGCTGCTGCGCAAGCTGCGCACCGTCAAGGATGCCGGCGAGATCGCGATCATGCGGGCGGCCGGCGTCATCACCGAGGCCGCGCTCACCGATGCGATCGCGACGTTCAAGCTCGGCATGACCGAGCTCGATGTCGTCGCTGAGCTCGACTACCAGATGAAGCGGCACGGCTCGCTCGGACCCTCCTTCACCACCTCGCTCTATAATACCGGCACCAGCCATCCGATGGTGCTCGGCCAGCCGCTCAAGACCTGGCCGCGCCGGCTCGATCCGCCGGTCTCGGTGCTGCTCGACTTCGGCGCCGTGCATGAGGGCATGTGCTACGATTATGGCCGCACGGTCTCGTTCGGCGCGCCAAGCGCCGAGCAGATCAAGGTCCATCGCGTGATCATGGATGCGCAGGCCGCCGGTATCGCCGCGCTCAAGGCCGGCGTCGCCACCTGCGCCGAGGTCGACAAGGCAGCGCGCGACGTCGTCGCTGCCGCCGGCTACGACAAGGCCTTCCGCCATCGCCTCGGCCATTCGATCGGCGCCGACGTGCACGAGCCGCCGTTCCTGACCAAGGGCAGCGACACCGTGGTCGAGGAAGGCATGATCTTCACGGTCGAGCCCAGCATCCTGCAGGATGGCAGCTTCAGCGCCCGTGTCGAGGACTGCATCGTCGTGCGCCCCGGCGGCGGCGAGAAGCTGACCAACGGCTTCCAGGACCTCATCGTCGTCGAATGAGGCCTGCCGAGGCCGGGTCTCAGTGCGCGATGCCGGGGGCGGACTTTGTCGCGGCCTCCTTGGCGGCCTTCTCGGCCGCTTCGCGGCGGCGGTAGAGGGCCGCGCCGAGCGCCGCCACCCAGGTGCGGGCCGGCTTGAAATCCGGTTCCGCGACGCCGCCCTCGATCTCGGCGATCAGCGCCGCGAGCTTCGCGTCGATGACGTCGAGCGTCTCGCGGTCGTAGCGATCGGTCGCCGGGTCTGCTTCGACCGCGCGGCGGATGATGGCGAACGCGCCGGTGAGGTCGGATGGCGCAACGGGTCCGGCATCGGCCTGAAGCTGATGATGCAGGGCGCCGAGAAGTTCGATGACGTCCATGAGGGGTCTCCCGCGGGCATTGTCGGCCTTTATCGGCGCCTGCGTTCTCGTCATCAAGCCTTCACGTCCATCGCGCTCCTCTTGTCCCCTCTGGCTTCCGGCCCCTCGTGTTTCATATTAGCGTGACGGCCCGCGTCGATGCGGGGTCGAGAAGCCGCACCGGGAGGCCAGCGTGGACGTTGCAAGCTACGATATCTTCGTCATCGGCGGCGGCATCAATGGCTGCGGCATTGCCCGCGACGCGGTCGGGCGGGGCTACAGCGTCGGCCTCGCCGAGATGAACGATCTCGCCAGCGGTACGTCCTCCGCCTCGACCAAGCTCATCCATGGCGGGCTGCGCTATCTCGAATATTACGAGTTCCGCCTCGTGCGCGAGGCGCTGATGGAGCGCGAGGTGCTGTGGGCACTGGCGCCGCACATCATCCATCCGATGCGCTTCGTACTGCCTTATGCGAAGGGCCTGCGCCCGGCCTGGCTGATCCGCCTGGGGCTCTTTCTCTATGATCATATCGGCGGTCGCAAGCTGCTGCCGGCGACACGCACGCTGGACATGCGGCGCGACATTGCCGGGAAGCCGCTGAAGCCGGGCTTCACGAAGGCGTTCGAATATTCCGATGGCTGGGTCAACGACGCCCGCCTCGTCGTCCTCAACGCGCGTGATGCCGCCGATCGTGGCGCGGCGATCCATGTCCGCACCAAGGTCGTCGCCGCAAAGCGCGAGGGCGAGGGCTGGCGGCTGACGCTGGAGGAGCGCTCGAGCGGCGTCCGGTCCGAGGTCCGCGCGCGGCTGATCGTCAATGCCGCCGGGCCCTGGGTCGACCATGTCCTCACCGAGGCGATCGGCCGCAACGACGCCCACCATGTCCGCCTGGTGCAGGGCAGCCATATCGTCGTGAAGAAGAAGTTCGACGATCCGCGCGCCTATTTCTTCCAGAACCGCGACGGCCGCATCATCTTCGCCATTCCCTATGAGGATGATTTCACGCTGATCGGCACCACCGACCAGGACTATCCCGGCGACCCGCACACCGTCGTCATCAGCGACAGCGAGATCGACTATCTCTGCGCCGCGGCGAGCGAATATTTCGTCGAGCCGGTGACGCGCGGCGATATCGTCTGGACCTATTCCGGCGTCCGCCCGCTCTATGACGACGGCGCCTCGAAGGCGCAGGAGGCGACGCGCGATTATGTGCTGAAGGACGAAGCTGCGACGGGTGCGCCGGCGATCAACGTCTTCGGCGGCAAGATCACCACCTATCGCCGGCTCGCCGAATCCATGCTGGAGAAGATCGAGCATCATCTCGGCAAGAAGGGCGAGCCGTGGACGGCGACCAAGCCGCTGCCGGGCGGCGAATTCCCGGCCACGGGCTTCGAAGCCGAACTCGGGCGGCTCCAGGCCGCGTTCCCGTTCCTGGGCGCGGCGCATGCCCGCCGACTGCTCCGCCTCTACGGCACGCGCGCGTTCATCCTGCTCGGCGATGCGAGAAGCCGGAGCGATCTCGGGCGGCTATTCGGCGCCGACCTCCATGAGGTGGAAGTCCGTTATCTCGTGGCGCATGAATGGGCGGCGAGCGCCGAGGACATCCTCTGGCGCCGCACCAAGCTCGGCCTGCGCTTCACCGCCGCGGAGACAGCGGCGCTCGATGCCTATCTCGCCGAGACGGGCAGGCGAGCGGCGGCCGAATAGCCGGCCCGCCGCAGCCTTCATTCAGCGCTTCTTCCAGAGGAAGGCGCCACCCTCGATGCCGGCCTCATTGTCAGCGAGGCTGACATTCTTGGTCACGTCGAGTTCGACATGCTTGGCATTGCCGCCGCCGATATAGAGGCGGTCGTAGTGCAGCAGCGTGTAGATCAGGCCGATGGCCTTCTCGACGCGCTTGTTCCAATGCTTCTTGCCCTTTTCCTCGAAGGCGGCATTGCCGAGATATTCATCGTAGGTCTTGTCGTCATGGATCGGATGGTGAGCCAGTTCCATGTGCGGCATCAACTCGCCATCCCGGAACAGGGCGGTCCCTGCGCCGGTTCCGAGCGTCAGCACGAATTCGAGACCCTTGCCGGCAATGATCGCCATGCCCTGCATCTCGGCATCGTTGATGATGCGGACCGGATGGCCGAGCCGCTTCTTCAGCGCTGCGCCGAGATCGAAGCCGGCCCAATCCTCGGTACCGAGATTGGGCGCCGTCAGGATCACGCCGTTGCGCACGACGCCGGGAAAGCCGACGGCGATGCGGTCATAAGTCGGGAAATCCTTCACGAGTTCGGCGATGGCGTCGAGGAATACCTTGGGCGGGCAGGGATGGGGGGTCTCGACTCGGGCGCGCTCGTTGACGAGCTTGCCATCGTCGTCGAGCACAGCCGCCTTGAGGCCGGTGCCGCCGACATCGATCGCGAGAATGCCGGTCATGTCGTCTTCCTTCCCTTGTGTGCCACCGTTGCCGTGTCGTGCCGTGCGCGCTCGACCGCAACCTCGAAATTGGCATTCTCCCAGCGTTCGACATCGCGCCAGTAGAAGGTGAAGCGGATCGTCCGGCCCGCCGGGATATGGGCGGTGTCGATGTCCAGCATATGGATGCCGAAGGCGTTGATCCCGGTCGGCTGGTCGATGCTCGTCGCCCAGTCGTCATGCGACCAGTGCACGGTCGCCGGCGCTGCGAGCTCGATCCGCAAGGCGCGGCCGCGCGCGACGGAGCGGATCTTCTGCGTGAAGCGCCAGATCCGGACGGCAGCCTTGATCTTGTCCTTCTGGTAGCGCTGCACGGTCTGCGGCGGCATGTCGAACACCGCGCCGTCGCGCAGCGAGCGCAGCAGCTTGATATGTTCCGAATGCGCCCAGACGAGCGGCATCGCGCTGCCCGAGGGATGGCCGTGGAACAATTCGCGCTGCGGGATGTCGGGGCCGTCCCAGACCTGTTCGGGTAGCAGGCCGCCCGCGCTCGCCGATTCCTCGAGCGTCATCAGCAACTGCTCGGCGACGGCGGGGCGCCCGGCGGCGAGTTCGTAATGCGCGCGCTCGCCGGTCAGGAGCGGCCAGGGCCTGCCGACGCCTGTGCCGTCGAAGGGACGGCCGTCTTCGTGCTCGCCATATCCGTCGCCATTGTAGCGATACCAGACCGGACCCTGCGGCAGCTCCGCCTTCAGCGAGGCGTCGATCGCCGTCACCGTGTCGAGGATGCGCGGATCGTCAGGGGCACGCAGTCCGAAGCGGACCAGCGCCAGCGCGTCCGGGCTGATCAGGAGCGAGGCGTGCTTGGTCATGTCGGAGGGCGGGCGGTTCTTGATCGGCACGAAGCCGTCGAGCGGCGAAGCGGCATCGGCCGAGTCGGGCAGGGCGATGCGGACATAATAGCCGCCGATGCCGAGCGACCGGCTGAGCTCGGTGTCGGTCGCGAAGGTCCAGTATTCGATGTCCTCGTTCCAGCTGTCGGCCGTCTCGCGAAGATAGCGGGCTTCCTTGTGGAGGTTGCCGACATCGAGGAGATCGGCGGCCGCAAGGAGGCCCGCGATCTCGACGGCGAGGGTGAACGGCGAATAGCCGGCATCCTCCTCCCAGCGATCCTGGCCGGTCACCGGGCCGTTGCAGATGATGAAATGCGCCGCCTTCTCGACCATCGGCAGGACCCGCGCCACTTCGCCGCTGTCGAGATGACCACGGCGGCGCAGCATGTCGGCGAGGATCAGGGGGAAGGCGCATTCGTCCATCTGGACGCCGTCCCAATAGGGCGAGCCGTCGAGCCAGACATTCTGCGACCAGTGGCCGTCGGCCTCCTGGATCGCCATGAGATAAGCGAGCACGGACTTGGCCTCGTCGACCGCTCCGGCAGCGAGGAAGCCGCCGGCCGTCTCGACGAGGTCGCGCGGCCAGACGAGGTGATAGCCGCCGAGATCTTCGTCGCCCTTGGAGAAGCCCCAGGGGATCGAGAGGCTGGCGATCGATGCGCCGGGGAACGAGGCCGGCTGATGCGTCGCCAGCACGGCGGTGCTGATGCGGTAGGTGTTGAGGTTCGAGGCCCCTGTCGGCCGATCGAGCGGCAGCAGCTTCTTCTGGAAGGCGCGCCAACCGGCCGAATAGCCGTGGCGCGCCGCCTCGAAACCACCCTGCAGGCTGGAGATCGCCTTGTAGGCCGCCTCTTCCCAGCGTGAGCCGAAGCCGATCGCCACCAGCACTTCGCCGCCGCCGGCGACCAGATCGATCTCGCCCGAGAGCGCGACATTGCCGTTTGGCGCCTTGCGCCAGCGCTCGTCGAGTTCGCCGGTCCGGCTCAGCTGCTGCCAGCCATCCGAGGCGCCGACATAGCCGACCGAACGGGCGAAGAACGGAACGGAGCAGGCAACCGCGAGCGCGCCCGCCTTGTCGCCGGTCGCGAACAGCATCGGCGTGCCCTTGTAGTCGCCGACCCAGCCGGTGTTGTTGGCGCCGCTGTTGATGAGATGCGGCGCGACCAGGCCGAACAGGCGGTAATCGGCGAGATTGCCCTGCAGCGGCTCGAAGGTGAGGCGCTGGAGCAGCGTCTCGCGCTTCGGGTCGGCGAGGATCTCCTTCTCGATCCGCCAGCTTCCATCGCGCGCGGTGTTGGTCACGCGGAAGGCCGGCACGCCTTCCTCGATCATGGCGATGCCATGGTCTGCGTCGCGCTTTTCCTCGGCGAACGCCCCGTTCGGACCGGTGACGATGAAGCCGAAGTCGCGGGTGCAGGCCGCGTCGACGCGCGGCCAGTAGATCTCGTTGAGGATGCCATGGCTGACCGTGAACCAGAGCCGGCTGGCGGCCGTCCCGGCGGTCCCGACACCGCTCTTCGCGCTCGATGTCCAACGCGGCGGCAGGCCAGGCTGGCCGGGCGGCAGGGTGTCGGATGGGTCCATGGTCGTCTCCCGCTTTTTTGGGCTTGCAGCTTAGGGGCGGTTCCGTCGTAAATCCAAGAGCCTGGCCGGGTAACATGGCCCTCGGCAGCCACCCGCCGCGTTCCCAACCCTGCCGATTGGCTTTCGGACTTAACACTTCCTCAGCGCGATCCGTAGCAAGCAAAGGCTGTCTTCAGGTGAATCGATCTCGAGAAAGGGACAGCCGATGACCGCGTTTCCCGGAAAGCCGGTGATGCCGAAGGATGCGACGCCGGCGCCGCCGTCGACCATGATCATTTTCGGCGGGTCGGGCGACCTGACCAAGCGGCTGGTGATGCCCTCGCTCTACAATCTCGCCCGCGACGGCGCGCTCGACCCGAGCTTCAGCATCGTTGGCGTCGATATCGCCGATCATACCGAGGACGACTACCGCGCCTTCCTGACGGAGACGGCCAAGGGACTTGCGGACGCGGCAGGCGCCTCGGTGGATGCCAAGGCGTGGAAGTGGTTGATGCAGCGCACCAGCTACATCAAGGGTGATTTCGAGGACGACGCGACCTATGAAAAGGTGAAGGAGCGGATTGCTGCCAACGAGCCGGCCTCGCTCGGCGCGGTGTTCTATCTGGCTGTGGCGCCGCGCTTTTTCGGCCCGATCGCCGATCATCTCGCCAAGGCGGGGTTGATGGAGGAGAGCGAGGCCGAGTTCCGCCGCATCGTTGTCGAGAAGCCGTTCGGCATGGATCTCGCCTCGGCCAAGGAACTCAATGCGCGCCTGCTGGCCGCAGCCTTTGAGAATCAGATCTTTCGCATCGATCATTTCCTCGGCAAGGAAACGGTGCAGAACGTGATGGCGCTCCGGTTCGGCAACGGCATTTTCGAGCCGATCTGGAACCGCAACTTCATCGACCATGTGCAGATCACGGCGGCGGAGACCGTGACGGTCGAACGGCGGGGTCGCTTCTACGATTCGACCGGGGCGTTGCGCGACATGGTCCCGAATCACATGTTCCAGCTGCTCGCGATGATCGCGATGGAGCCACCGAACTCCTTCGACGCCGACGCCATCCGCACCGAGAAGGCGAAGGTCATCCAGGCGATCAAGAAGGTGACGCCGGAGGAGGCAGCGGCCTCGACCGTCCGCGCCCAATATGCCGCCGGCTCGATCGGCGGTCAGCCGGTGAAAGACTATATCGAGGAGGCGGATGTCGCGCTGGACAGCAGCACCGAAACCTATGTCGCGCTCCGCCTCGAGGTTGAGAACTGGCGTTGGTCGGGCGTGCCCTTCTACATCCGAACCGGCAAAGCGATGTCCGTCCGCAAGACGGAGATCACGGTCCAGTTCAAGAGCCCGCCGCATACGCTGTTCGAGGATACGCCGACCAATACGTTGCAGCCCAATGCGCTGGTGATCCGGGTGCAGCCGGACGAGGGTATCTCGCTGCGGCTCGCGGCCAAGGTGCCGGGCCGGGCGGTCCGCCTAGCCGAGGTTGATATGGATTTCCGTTATTCCGACTATTTCAAGCGGGAGACGTCGACCGGCTACGAGACGCTAATCTACGACTGCCTCGTTGGCGACGCGACGCTGTTCCAGCGGGCCGACAATATCGAGGCTGGCTGGGCAGCGGTGGCGCCGATCCAGGAGGCCTGGGCCAAGGCGACCGGCGAAATCCACTATTATCGTGCTGGCACCAATGGTCCTTTCGCCGCCGACGCGCTGATCGAGCGCGACGGCTTCTCCTGGTTCTCGCTCGAAGACAAGGCTCCGAAATGACCGACCGAGTGCTGCCGAAGAAGATCTCCCTGTTCGTCTCGGACGTGGACGGCACCATCGTGACGCCCAGCCCGAACAAGGGGCTGGCTCCGGCCACCATCGCGGCCGTCAAGCGGCTCAAGGAAGCCGGCATCGCCTTCTCGATCGTTTCGAGTCGCCCGCCTCGCGGAATGCTTTCGGTGGCCGGGCCGCTCGGTCTCGACCGCTTCGCCGGCTTCAACGGCTCCGAAATCGTTTCGGGCGACCTGACGCCGATCGAACAGCATTTCGTGCCTGAAGAGGCGGCGCGCATCGCCGTCGCCGAGATGCAGAAGGCGGGCGCCGATGTCTGGGTCTTCGCCGACGGCGAGTGGTATGTGACCGATCCGGACGATCCCTATATCGATCATGAAGTGAAGACGGTCGGCTTCAACCCGCTCGTGGTCAAGGATTTCGGTGACCATCTCGCGCGCGTCGGCAAGATCGTCGGCTCGTCCAGCAATCCTGAGATGCTCGCCCGCTGCGAGGGTGAACTGCAGCAGTTGCTCGGCACCGCTGCCTCGGCCAAGCGCTCGCAGACCTATTATCTCGACGTCACCCATCCGACCGCCGACAAGGGCCATGCCGTCCGCGCGCTGGCCCGCCATTTCGGCGTCCCGCTCGAGGAAGTCGCCGTCATCGGCGACATGATCAACGACCTGCCGATGTTTCCCGTCGCTGCACTTTCGATCGCCATGGGCAACGCCAGCGACTTCGTGAAGTCACAGGCCGACTTCGTGACCAGCTCCAATGCCGAGGACGGGGTTGCCCGCGCCATCGACACCCTGATCCTGCCGCGGGCGCCCTGACCGCAAGGCCCCCGCCAGCAGGGACGGACGAGGGGAGGAGCGGCTAGCTGCCGCTCTTCCGGCTGCCGGCATGTGCCTTGCCACCCTTCCGCCCGGCTTCCGCAGCCAATTCGCGGTTCTGAGAGAAGCTGCGCTTTTCCTGCGGTACGCTCTCGCCGCCCTTTCGTCCGGCTTCGGCGGCGAGGCTGCGATCCTTCGAGAAACTGCGCTTGTGGTCGGGAACGCTCTCGCCGCCCTTGCGCGCGATGTCGCGCTGCTTGTCCTCGTCCATGGCCGCGAATCCGCGCACCGTCTTCGTCGCCTCGTCAGTCACAATCGAACCTCCTCGACCGAGTCACTGACCGCTCAATCCCCGCGCCTCCGCCTTCGTTCCGGAGAAAATGCGCGTCATGATCGCAATGGAGCCTTTCGGACGCGCGTGCATTGGTCGCCTGTCACCCGAAGGAGAACCCGCATGAGCGAAGACGCGTTCGGCCGCAGCGGCCCCTTCCAGCCGATCGAGACGGCGCCGAAGGACGGCAGCCTCATCATCGGCCGGGAAGCGGATGGCAGCCTCAATCTGATGCGCTGGAGGAGCAAGGCCCGCATGGTCGAGGAGGACGGTCCCGACGATCAGGGGCCGGCACCCTATTGGGGGCGCTGGCGCACCGACACCGGCCTCAATCCCACTGAATGGGCGCCGACGAGCCTCACCGAGGAAGAAACACTCGACTGGGTTTGATCGCCTGGCGAACCTGTCCCATCGCTACCAACCGGCGCGAGACGGCAGCAACTGCGGCGTCCGCAGAACGAGACGATCGCCAGGCCCGTGCACGGCTGCGAACAGCAGTCCGGCAATGAAGGTGAAGTGATCGACGAAGAAGCCGAACTCGGTCGGGTTGCCGTTCCAACGCGACGGACCATGGAAGGTCACGGCGAGAAACAGGATGTAGCCGGCGGCAATGATGGCAGCCTCGCTGAAGAAGGCGCCGGTCAGAAGAGCGAGCGCAAGGGCGATCTCCAAGAAGGCTGCGATCCAGGCGAGGATCAGGGCCATCGGGAACCCTGCCGCGGCGATGTAGGTGGCCGTGTCGCTCATGCCGGCGAACTTGAGCGTCGCCGCCATCAAGAAGACCCCGGCGAAGATCAGCCGTCCGATGAGGATGGCGGCGGTGCGAGCCATGAGGCGTCTCCGTGTTGCTGCAGGCAGCCGCTGCTGCCGACGCAAGGACGGACGGAGCCGCCCCACGCCGACAGGAAGATCACGAAGACAGTCGAGCGCGCCGGAAGGTTCGGATCGGCTCAGTGATAGCCGATATGGGCTTTCACCTTGCCGCGAAACACCCAATACGACCAGGCGGTGTACATCAGCACCACAGGCAGGAGGACCAGTGTGCCAACCAGCAGGAAGGCCTGCGTCGCCTCGGACGAGGCTGCCTCCCACAGCGTGAACTTGTAGGGCACGATCATCGGGAACAGGCTGATGGCGATACCGATATAGGAGAGGGCGAACAGCGCGATGCCCCCGATGAACGGCGCCGCCTCGTGCTTGCCTCCGAGTGCCCGCCAGGTCAGGGCAGCCACGGCGAGGGCGGCGATCGGCACAGGCGCGAAGAAGACGATGTTCGGGAACGTGAACCAGCGGGCGGCGATGGCGGTGCTGGCCAGCGGCGTCCACAGGCTGACGATGCCGATGGCGATGAGAACGCCGACGAGGCAGATCCGCCCCTGCCGGCGCGCCATCGCCTGAACGTCGCCCTCGGTCTTCAGGATCAGCCAGCCGGCGCCGAGCAGGCCGTAACCGAACATCAGCGCGATGCCGGTCAGTACCGAGAACGGGGTCAGGAAATCGAAGGACGAGCCGGAGAAGGTGCGTCCCGAGACCTCGAAGCCTTGGATGAAACTCCCGAGGACCACGCCCTGCGCGAAGGTCGCCGAGGCGGAGCCATAGCAGAAGGCATGATCCCAGAAGGTCTTGTTCTCGCCGTCGCGGAAGCGGAACTCGAAGGCGAGGCCGCGAAAGACCAGCGACAGCAGCATCACCAGCACGGGAAAATAGACCGCCGGAATGATGATGGCGAAAGCGAGCGGAAACGCCGCGAGCAGAGCGACGCCGCCGAGCACCAGCCAGGTCTCGTTGCCATCCCAGATCGGGGCGACGGAATTCATGATCAGGTTGCGCGAGGGTGTATCCGGCGCGAGGCCGTAGAGCATGCCGACGCCGAGATCGAAGCCATCGAGCAGCACATAGAGGAAGACGCCGAGGCCGATGATGACCGTCCAGATCGGCACGAAGTCGAGAACCGCATTCATGCTCGCGCTCCCTCATTGTCGACGCCGCCGGCGCGCACCGGTGCATCCGGCCGGCCGGCCTTGACCGGGCTGTCGTCCTCGCCGATCGGCGTCGAACGCGGTCCTTTCCTGACGACGCGGTACATCAGCATGATGCCGGTCGGATAGACGAAGAGATAGACACAGACATAGGCGATGAGCGAGATCAGAACGTCTGTTCCGGTCAGCGATGGCGATACGGAATCCGCGGTGCGCAGAAGGCCGTAGACCGTCCAGGGCTGCCGGCCCACTTCGGTGGTCAGCCAGCCGGCGAGGACCGTGAGGAACCCGATCGGGATCGTCAGCTGCAGGGTCTTCAAATAGAGCACGCTGCTGGTCAGGCGGCCGCGGAAGCGGAGCCAGTTGCCCCAGACGACAAGGCCGAGCATCACGATCGCGAGGCCCACCATGATGCGGAAGCCGAAGAACGGAATGACGACCGGCGGCCTGTCTTCCGGCGGGAACGCCTTGAGACCCTGTACCTCGCCGTCGAGCGAATGGGTGAGGATCAGCGAGCCGAGATAGGGCACCTCGATGGCGAAGAGGTTCTTCTCGGCCGCGGCGTCGGGAATGGCGAACAGGGTCAGCGGCAATTCACGCCCGGTATCCCAGATCGCTTCGATCGCGGCGAGCTTGGCCGGCTGGTGTTCGCGCGTGTTGAGGCCGTGCGCGTCGCCGATATAGATCTGGACGGGCAGCAGCACCGTGAGCAGCCAGAGCGTCATCCGCATCATGGCGCGACCCTCCTCGGCGAAGGTGCCGCGGCGGATCAGATAGGCGCCGACGCCCATCACCACGAACCCGGTGGTGATGTAGAAGCCGATGACGTTGTGGGCGAGACGATAGGGGAACGAGGGATTGAAGATCGCCTCGGTCCACGAAGTCGGGAAGAACCGGCCATCGACGAGATCGAAGCCGGCCGGGGTCTGCAGCCAGCTGTTGGCCGAGAGGATCCAGAACGTGGAGATCAGCGTGCCGAGCGCGACCATCAGCGTCGCGGCAAGATAGGCCCAGCGCGGCACGAGGTTGCGGCCGAACAGCAGTACGCCGAGGAAAGCCGCTTCCAGGAAGAAGGCTGTCAGCGCCTCGTAAGCGAGCAGCGGCGCCAGCACGTTCGCGGTGGCATCCGACAGCCGGCTCCAGTTAGTGCCGAACTGGAACGGCATCACGATGCCGCTGACGACGCCCATGCCGAACGAGATCGAGAAGATGCGGATCCAGAAGGTCGACAGGCGCAGATAGAGTTCGCGGCCGGTGACGAAATAGGTGGTCTCGAGCACGGCGATGTAGGAGGCGGTGCCCACCGTGAAGGCGGGCAGCAGCACATGCCAGATGATGACCCAGGCGAATTGGACCCGTGAAAGGAACAGTGCGTCGAGTTCCATCGCTCCTCCGGGGGCTCGCTGCCCAGCGCTGCCGATGATGGCATCGCCGTGGCTATTCTTGAGCGAAACTAGGGCGCTTCGCCTCCGATGTCGATGCGGGGAGCGGCGCTTCGCCCGACTTCCCCCGGGCCAAATTGTCCAAGGGGGTCCACGGCGAACCGCCGGCCAGCGATCGGTATCACGACATGATGAGGCCGCCGTCGACGTTGATCGTCTGGCCCGTGATGTAGGCGGCGTCCTCGCTGGCGAGGAAAGCGACGAGGCCGGCGACATCTTCGCCGCTGCCGGCGCGACCCATCGGAATGCCCTCGACCCATTCGGCCATCAGTTCGCCCGGCTGATAATTGCCGAGCAGCTTGCCCCAGGCGGCGTCATTATACGCCCACATGTCGGTCTCGATGATGCCGGGGCAGAAGGCGTTGACCGTGATGCCTTCCTTGGCCAGCTCCTTCGCAAGGCTCTGCGTGATGCCGACGACGCCGAATTTCGAGGCGGCGTAATGCGGCGTGAAGATGAAGCCCTGCCGCGCCTGACCTGACGCGGTGTTGATCAGCCGGCCGCCGCGGCCATGCTTGCGGATGCGCGCCGTCGCCTCCTGGCAGCAGAGGAAGACGCCCTTGGTGTTCACCGCCATGATCTTGTCCCACTCGCCCTCGGTCATCGCCTCGATGCGCGCGATGGTGATGACGCCGGCATTCTGGACCGAGATGTCGATGCTGCCGAAGACGCGCTCCGCCTCGTCATAAAGCGCGACGACGCTCGCCTTGTCGGTGACGTCGACGATCGCCGCATGCGCCTTGCCGCCGGATGCGCGGATGTCTTCGGCGACCGCTTCCACTTGCGCCTCGTTGGCCGAGACCACGACCGCCGCGCCCTCGCGTGCGAAGCGGCGGGCGATCGCGGCGCCGATGCCGCGGCTGGCACCGGTGATGACGACGGTCTTGCCTTCGAAGCGGGACATGATTCCTCCTTGGGTGGTCGAATGTCGGTTGGTCACGGGCTCTCTGGCCCGGGCGATGGCGCGGCGGCGAGCTTTTCCGCCGTGAACTTGTCGGTGATCAGGACGTCGACATGTCGACCGAGCAGAGCGCCGCGGATGGCGGCGACCTTGCGCGCGCCGCCGGCGACGGCGACGACGCGCGGCACGGCGCGCAGTTCGTCGAGTGTCATCCCGATGACGCGGTCGTCGAGTGGTCCGTCGACCGGTCGGCCCTCGGCATCGAAGAAGCGGCAGCAGACATCGCCGACGGCGCCGCGTGCCTCGAGGTCATGCAGTTCCTCGGACGAGAAGCTGTTGCCCGAATTCGCCAGCATGATCGAAGGCTGCAGCGCGCCGATGCCGATGAGGGCCATGGTGACGCGGCGGAACTGGTCCATGGTGGCGCGGACATAGCTGTCGCCGACCATGACCAGCTTGGCCGCCGAGGAGCCGGCAACGCCCTGTGCGGCCAGCAGCAGCGGTTCGGCTCCGGTCAGCGCGGCGAGGCGGCTGGTCAGCTGGGTGGCGTGGCTCTGCACGGAAGGGTTGCCGATGCCGCCGAGGATCTGCACGACGCGGTCGGCCTTGATGCGCTTCAGCGGATGGATGGCGTCGACCATGCGCAGCAGCGACACGCTCCAGGACGAGATGCCGATGACCTCGCCATCGGCCACCGTCGTCTCGAAGTAATGGCCGGCCGCATCGCCGATGGCGGCGATGATCGCTTCCTCGCGATCTTCGAAGCAGTCGGCGATGATCGCCTCGGTCAGCCCGTAGCGAGTGCGCAGCGCCGCCTCGAGCTCGGGAAAGGTGCCGCGCGGCGGCATGATGGTGATGCGGACGATGCCCTCCTGCTCCGCCTTCTTGAGCAGGCGCGAGATCGTCGCCTGGGAGATGTGGAGCAGGGCCGAGATCTCGGCCTGCTTCATGCCCTCCGCGTGATAGAGCTGGGCCACGCGCGTCATCAGCCTGAGTTCATAGAGCCTGCTCATCGGCGATCCCTGTCGGAGCGGAAGGCAGCCTGCCATCCACGCTAAGCCCGACATTCGCATAAAAATTCACACATGAAAATAAATGGCGCTGCTGAAAGCGTCGCTCGCGATGCCGCGACGGCGGCTTCGATGGCCAAGCCGTTGTGCGCTGCGGTATGATTTCCGCCTTTGTTCGTAGGGAGCGCGAGCACTTTTTGATCGCCGGAGTTGCTTGACGGGCAAGCTAGCAGTCGGTAACCTGAAAATCAATCCAGTATTGAATAAATATTCATGCTGGTCCTTGACCCAGAACGAGGTTTGAGCGTGAACCTGGATCCCTTCCCGGATAGACCGACACCGTTGGTGCTGGCGCAGGCCTTGCCTTCGGATCGTGCGGAGCGGCTCGAGGCCGTGGCCCGGTCGGTGCGGCGGTCTGTCGTGCGGATGATCGATGCGGCGGGTGCAGGGCATATCGGCGGCGATCTCTCGGTAACCGACATCCTGACGACGCTTTATTGCGGCGTGCTGAAGCTCGACCCGGCCGAGCCGCGCGCTGCCGGCCGCGACCGCTTCATCCTTTCGAAGGGCCATTGCGCCGCCGCGCTCTATTCCGTGCTGGCGCTGCGCGGTTTCATCGATCCGGCGCTGCTGCCGAGCTTCATGAAGCCGCTCTCGGTGCTCAACGGCCATCCGAACCGCCGCAAGGTCGCCGGCGTCGAGGCCAATACCGGCCCCCTCGGCCACGGCCTTCCGATCGCCGTCGGCAGCGCTATCGCTTCCAAGCTCTCGGGCCTCAACTGGCAGACCTTCGTCGTCACCGGCGATGGCGAGCTGCAGGAGGGCTCCAACTGGGAGGCCGCCATGGCCGCGGGGCACCGGAAGCTCGACAATCTCTGCGTCATCGTCGATCGCAACCGCCTGCAGCAGGGCGCCCGCACCGAGGACACCAACGCCCTCGATCCGCTGACCGACAAATGGGCCGCCTTCGGCTGGGAGGCGGTCGAGGTCGACGGCCACGACCATGCGGCGCTCTACGAACTGTTCACCCGGCCGCGCACCGGTCGCCCGCTTGCCATCGTCGCGAATACCAAGAAGGGCAAGGGCGTCTCCTTCATCGAGGACCGCGTCGAATGGCACCACAAGGTGCCCTCCGCCGAGCAGGTCGCCCTTGCGCTCGAGGAACTGCGCTGATGAACGCCTCCACCACCGCCGCGCCCGGCAACTTCGACTGCCGCCAGGCCTTCGCCTCGACGCTCATCGAACTCGCCCGCAGCGATTCGCGCATCGTCGCCGTCTGCAACGACAGCGTCGGTTCGTCCAATCTCAACGCGTTCCAGAAGGAATTCCCGGATCGCCTCGTCAATGTCGGCATTGCCGAGCAGAACATGGTCGGCGTCGCCGCCGGCCTTGCCAATGGCGGCTTCATTCCCTTCGTCTGCTGCGCCTCGCCCTTCCTGACCGGCCGCGCGCTGGAGCAGATCAAGGCCGACATCGCCTATAACGGCTATCACGTCATGCTCTGCGGCATGAGCCCGGGCATGTCCTATGGCGAGCTCGGACCGACGCATCACTCGATCGAGGATCTGTCCTGGATGCGGGCGGTGACCGATCTCGCGGTGCTGGTTCCCGCCGATCCGGTGCAGACCAGCGCGGCGATCCGCTGGTCGATCGGCTTCGGCAAGCCGGCCTTCCTGCGCATCGGCCGCTTCAAGGTGCCTTCGGTCAGCGAAGGCCAGGCCGAGCCCTTCGTCTTCGGCAAGGCCAACCGTCTGCGCGAGGGCTCGGACCTTACGATCGTCGCGACCGGCGTCATGGTCGCCCGCGCGCTCGAGGCCGCCGAGGATCTCGCCGCCGAGGGGATTTCCGCCCGCGTGCTCAACATTTCCACCATCAAGCCGCTCGACGAGGCCGCGATCATCGCCGCCGCCGCGGAGACCGGCGCGATCGTCACCGCCGAGGAGGCGATGATCGAGGGTGGCCTCGGCGCTGCCGTCGCCGAAGTCGTCGTCCGCCATCACCCGGTGAAGATGCGCATGCTCGGCGTTCCCGGCTTCGCGCCGACCGGCGAAGCCGGCTTCCTGCTCGATCATTTCGGCCTCAATCGGGCCGGCATCGCCAACGCGGCCCGCGAGATCAGGGGCTGAACGCATGTCTTCCCCGCTGATCCTTGCCATCGACCAGGGCACCAGCTCCACCAAGTGCCTCGTCGTCGACCGCGACGGCGTCGTGGTCGCGCGCGGCCAGGCGGCGGTGGGCCAGTCGACGCCCGAGCCCGGCTGGGTCGAGCAGGACGGCGATGCGATCTTCGCCAGCGTCCGCGAGGCGGTTGCCGCCGCGCTGACGCCGGAGCTCGCGGCGCGGGTCGTCTCGGTCGGCCTCTCGACGCAGCGCGAGAGCTGCGTCATCTGGGACCGCAAGACGGGCGCCGCGCTGACGCCGGTGCTGTCCTGGCAGGACCAGCGCACCGAACCGCTCTGCGCGGCCATGCGGGCGCGGGGCGAGGACCGTCTGGTTCGGGAGAAGAGTGGCCTGCCGCTCGATCCGATGTTCTCGGCAATCAAGGCCAAGTGGCTGCTCGACCGCATCGACCCCGACCGCAGCCGGGCCCGCGCCGGTGAACTCGCCATTGGCACCATCGACAGCTTCATTCTCTCCCGCTTCGGCGGGGCGCATGTCGTCGAGGCCGGCAACGCCTCCCGCATGCAGCTCGTCGATGTCGCCAAGGCGGCCTATGACGACGAACTTCTGGCGCTTTTCGACATTCCGCGCGCCGCCTTGCCTGAGATCGTCCCCTCGACAGGTCCGTTCCCGGCGGTCAGGGGCCTGCCGCCGCTCGCCGACGGCGTTCCGATTGGCGCCGTCATGGCCGATAGTCATTCGGCCCTCTTTGCCCACGGCGCCTACAAGCCGGGTCCGGTCAAGGCGACGCAAGGCACGGGCTCCTCGGTGATGGGCCTGCTCGATCGGGCGGCGACCCGCGACGGCGCGGCGCTCCACCCCGGCGTCTGCCTGACGCTCGCCTGGTGGATCGACGAGCCGGTGCTCGCCTTCGAGGGCAATATTCGGTCGGCCGGCTCGACGCTGCTCTGGGCCGCCTCGCTGCTGGGGGTGGACGCCGCCGAGCTGGCGCGGATGGCGGCGAGCGTCGCCGATGCCGGCAATGTTCATCTCGTCCCCGGCTTCAACGGTCTCGGCGCGCCCTGGTGGGACGGTGCCGCCGTCGCGACGCTGTCCGGCTTCACGCTCGGCTCCGGCCGCGCGGAGGTGGCGCGGGCCGCGCTCGATTCGATCGCGCACCAGATCGCCGATGTCGTCGATGCCGTCCGCTCCTCGGGCGTTCCGGTCGAGAGCCTCCATGTCGATGGCGGCCCGACGCGCAACGACCAGCTGATGCAGTTCGAGGCGGACATGACGGGACTGCCGGTCGCCCGCACCGACACCGCCGAACTCTCCGCGCTCGGCGTCGCCCATCTCGCCGGCCTCACTGCCGGTCTGTTCACCCTCGAGGGCCTCGCGGCGCTCGACCGCGGCGGGACCGTGTTCCGGCCCGCCATCGACCCCAATGCGCGGTCGCGCAAGCGATCGGCCTGGGCGCGCGCCCTGAAGCGCTCCAGGAGCGGCGGCGGCATAGAGCCGGGCGCCTCGGCCTATCGGGCCGCCAAGTGACGAAGCGAGGGCGGAGGATGGCCCCAAGGACGGGAGGAACGGCAGGATGGCAGTGACATCCGAAAAGGCGTTGACGGCGGAGCCGAAGCGGCGCGGATTCAGTCTCGGTGGTGGTGCGACGGGCCCGTTCATCGGCCTCATCGCCATGTGCATCTTCCTGTCCCTGGCGACCGACACTTTCTTCTCGCTGCGCAATTTCCTCAACGTCATGGACCAGGTGACGGTCATCGGCGTGATGGCCATCGGCATGACGCTGGTGATCCTGATCGGCGGCATCGATCTTTCGGTCGGATCGGTTCTGGCGCTTTCCGCCATGGTGATGGGCTACCTCGGCAACACGATGGGCCTGCCGTTTCCGCTCGCGATCCTGCTCGCCATCGTCGCGGCCGGCATCTGCGGCGCGGTCTCCGGCTTCATGATCACCGGCCTCAACATGCCGCCTTTCATCGCCACGCTGGCGATGATGTCGATCGCCCGCGGCATCGCCTCGATGATCACCGATGGTGAGCAGATCGTCGGCTTCCCGGATTGGTTCTCCAATCTCGCGATCATCCGCTATGGCGGCTTCGTCAGCGCCACGGTTGCGACGATGATCGTGCTCGCCTTGGCGTTCTGGATCTTCCTGCGCTTTCGCCCGGCCGGCCGCGCGCTCTATGCGATCGGCGGCAGCCCGGAGGTCGCCCGGCTCGCCGGCATCAAGGTCAAGGCCGCGACGGTCTGGGTCTACACCGTCTCGGGCCTGATGGCGGGCCTTGCCGGCATCATCCTGTCGGCCCGGCTCGACAGCGCCCAGCCGAGCTCCGGCCTCGGCTACGAGCTCGACACCATCGCGGCGGTCGTGATCGGCGGGGCGAGCCTTGCCGGCGGCGTCGGCGGCATCGCCGGTACCGCGGTCGGTGTGCTGATCATCGGCTTTCTGAGGAACGGCCTCAACCTGCTGCATGTCTCTCCCTTCGTGCAGCAGGTCGTCATCGGCGTGGTCATCGCGATCGCGGTTGCCGCCGACACGCTGCGGGCGCGCCGGCGCCGCTGAGTTCCCGCCGCCCGGCATCGCCGGTCGGCATCACTACGGGCGGACAACCGCCCGGGAGGTTTCGCCGGGGGACGGTGAAACGGAAGGGTCCACGAGGACCGAGCCCAACGCTGCCGGGGAGGAACCGTCGGCGTCATTCAATCGGAGGAGAAACCATGTTCACACGTCGTACAACGCTTCTGGCGGCTGCCGCCGCGCTCGCCCTGTCCGCCAGCTTCGGCTCTGCCGATGCCGCGGAAGCCAAGAAGATCGGCCTTGCGGTCGCCAATCTCCAGGCCAACTTCTTCAACCAGATCAAGCAGTCGGTCGAAGCCTACGGCAAGGAGAAGGGCATCGAGGTCATCACCGTCGACGCCAAGGGCGACGCGGCGACCCAGGTCAGCCAGATCCAGGATCTGCTCGCCCAGAACGTCGATGCTCTGATCTATATCCCGGCCGGTGCCACGGCCGCCGCGGTTCCGGTCAAGGCCGCCAAGGCGGCCGGTGTTCCGGTCGTCAATATCGACCGCAATGCGGAAGGGGCTCCCGGCGATACCTTCATCGCCACCGACAGCGTCACCTCGGCCAAGCAGGTTTGCGATTATCTCGCCAAGCAGGCGGGCGGCAAGGGCGAGATGGTCATCGTGCACGGCCAGAAGGGCACCACGCCCGAGGTCGATCGCTCGAAGGGCTGCGCCGAGGCGCTCAAGGGCTATCCGGGCATCAAAGTCGTCGGCGAGCTCTGGTCGGAAGGCTGGCATCAGGACGAGGGCTTCAAGCTGACCTCCGACCTGCTGCAGGCCAATCCGAATGTCAGCATCATCTTCGCCCAGGCCGATGCTCTGGCGCTCGGCGCCGCCCAGGCGGTCAAGGTCGCCAATTCCGGCCACCGCATCTTCATCGGCGGCTTCGACGGCGACACCGCGGCCCTGACCGCTCTGAAGGACGGCGTGTTCGACGTCACGGCAACGCAGCAGACCCAGAAGATGGGCCGGCTCGGCGTCGATGCGGCGATCGCTCTCGTCGCCGGCCAGAAGCTCCCGGCCGAGCAGCTGCAGGACGCGACGCTGACGACCAAGGAAAATGTCGGCCAGTTCATCGCCAACCATCCCTGATCGGATCGGCGCGCGGGGCGGCTTGCCGCCCCGCTTCGTCCGCGACGCGGCGGCGCGGTGATCGCGCCGCCCCTTTCCGCTAGAGACCGAGGCAATCGCCATGACGGACGGTTCTGCAGCCACCCCGCGCGAAGTCGTGCTCGAAGTGCGCGGCATCGGTAAGACCTATGGTTCGGTCACGGTGCTGCGCGGCGTCGATCTCGATGTTCGCCGCGGCGAGGTCCTGGCGCTGCTCGGCGAGAACGGCGCCGGCAAGTCGACCATGTCCTCGATCATCGCCGGCCTCGTGAAGCCGACGACCGGCACCATGACATGGAACGGCGCCGCCTATTCGCCGTCGAGCCCGGCTGATGCGCTATCGGCCGGCATTGGCCTCATTCATCAGGAGATGCGGCTGCTGCCGGATCTCACCATCGCAGAGAACGTCTTTGTCGGCCGCTTGCCGGTCGCTGGCGGCCGCGTCGATCGCGCGAGCATGAACCGCCGCGCCAGCGAACAGATGCGCCGTCTCGGCCTCGACGTCTCGCCGTCCATGCTGGTGCGCGACCTCCGTGTCGCCGCGCAGCAGCAGGTCGAGATCGCCAAGGCGCTGACTTTGAATGCACGCCTCCTCATCTTCGACGAGCCGACGGCGGCGCTGGGCGGCGACGAGACCGACCGCTTGTTCGAGCAGATCGCCGGCCTCAAGGCCGAGGGTGTGTCGTTCATCTATATCAGCCATCGTCTCGACGAGATCGCCCGCATCGCCGACCGCGTCGCGGTGCTGCGCGACGGCGAACTGGTGGCCGTGCATGAGAGCGCGCAGGTTCCGGTCAAGCGCCTGGTGGAGGACATGGTCGGCCGTCCGCTCGACCGGATGTTCCCGCCGATCCGAACCCTCGCCGGCGAAACGCGCATCGAGGTCGAGGGTCTCACCAGCACCGACGGGTCCTTCAGCGATGTCAGCTTCTCCGTGAAGGCAGGCGAGGTGTTCGGCATCGCCGGCATCGTCGGCGCCGGACGCACCGAACTCGTCCGCGCGATCGCGGGCGCCGACCCGGTCGCGCGCGGCACGGTCAAGGTGTCCGGCAAGCCCATCCGAACCGGCGATCCGAGCGTCGCCCTCGACCATGGCATCGTGCTGGTGCCAGAGGATCGCAAGGCGCAGGGCGTATTGCTCGATCATACGATCGCCGACAATCTCGCGCTCGGCAATTATCCACGGGTCGCACCCTCCGGATGGGTCAGTCCGCGGGCGGTCGAGCGTTTCGCCGATGCCGCGATCGCCCGCTTCGGGATCAAGGGCCGCGCCGGCCAACTGGCGCGCCAGCTCTCCGGCGGCAACCAGCAGAAGGTGGTCATCGCCAAGTCGATCTCGCGCCAGCCGAAGATCGTCATCCTCGACGAACCGACGCGCGGCATCGACGTGGGCGCTCGTGCGGCCATCTACGAAGTGATCGCGGCGCTGGCCGAGCAGGGCATGGCGGTGATCGTCGTTTCGTCTGATCTCGACGAGGTGCTCGGCTTGTCGCACCGGATCATGGTGCTGAACCGGGGCCGCAATCGCGGCGTGCTCGGACATGAGGCGGCTGGTCGCGTCGCCGTGATGGAACTCGCCACGACCTGAACGTGGGCAAGCATTGATGATGGGAGACGAGACGATGGATCTGTTCAGGCTTTCGGGCGAAACGGCGCTGGTGACCGGCGGCGGCAGCGGCATCGGCCAGGCGATCGCCATCGGTCTCGCCCGCGCCGGTGCCGATGTCGCGCTCTTTGACATGCCGACGAGCGCGGGCCTCGCCGATACCGTCCGCGCCATCGAGGCGGAAGGGCGGAGGGCGCTGGTCACCACGGGCAATGTGACGGTTCCGGGCGATCTCGCCGCGGCGGTCGCGCGCGTCGAGGCCGAACTCGGCCCCCTGTCGCTCGCCGTCAACTGCGCCGGCATCGCTAATGCCGCGCCAGCGGAGGACCTGCCGCTCTCACAGTGGCAGAAGATGATCGACGTCAACCTGACCGGCGTCTTCCTCTCCTGCCAGGCCGAGGCCCAGGTCATGCTGGCGCGCCAGCGCGGCGCCATCGTCAACATCGCCTCGATGTCGGGTTCGATCGTCAATCGCGGCCTGACACAGGCGCACTACAACGCCTCCAAGGCTGGCGTCGTGCATCTCTCCAAGAGCCTCGCGATGGAATGGGTCGGGCGCGGGTTGCGCGTCAACGTCATCAGCCCCGGCTATACGCTGACGCCGATGAACCTCCGGCCCGAGGTCGCCGAGCAGCGCAAGATCTTCGAGCGCGAGACGCCGATGCAGCGCATGGCCGGCCCCGAAGAGATGGTCGGGCCGGCGGTGTTCCTCTTGAGCAAGGCCGCGTCCTTCGTCACCGGCGTCGACCTTCTGGTGGATGGCGGCTTCGAGTGCTGGTAGGTCGCCGGGCGTCCTGAAGTTCCCGCCGACCGCCGACAGGGCAATCTCTGGCCTTGCCCTTGAAACGGAGCCGCCCGCTGCAAGATGAGCGGAGGGCGGCAAGAGCACGAGGGCAGGGCGATGGGCATGGGCGATGGACTGCGCGGCCTTTGGCGGGCGATCGGACGCTATGCCGACCATCCCGACCCCCTCGTGTCCGCCTGCAACTGGATCGCATTGATCGTCGCCTCCAACCAGCCGCTCTATCCGCTCTATGTCCAGTGGGTCGGTGGCGGTGGCGGTCGCGCGGCCATGTTGACATGGCTCTCAACGCCGGTGTTTGCGCTGGCGCCGTTCGTGGCCCGGCGGTCAACGCGGCTGGGTCGGGCGATGCTGCCGCTGGCCGGCATCGGCAATTCGCTGCTCGCGCTGGCGCTCTTCGGCAGGGCGTCCGGAATGGCGCTCTTCCTTGCCCCCTGCCTCGTGATCGCCGGCCTCGCCTTTCGCCCCGACGAGCGCCGCTGGAGCTATGCGCTGATCGCCGGCGGCGTCATCGCCTATTTCGCGCTCGGGCGCTTGCTGCCCACACCGCTCGTGCCGCTGTCTGCCGATGGCGTCGCCGGGCTGCTGGACATCAACGTCATCAGCGCCGGCTGCCTTCTCATCCTGGTCGGCCTCTCGTTTTCGTCGGCGAATGCCGGCACGGCCGATCCCCGCAGGAGCTGACCGGCCGGGAGCGGTGGGACGATACCCTCAATCGAACACGTCGATGCGGATGCGGCCCTCGCCGATCCACTGCTCGATCCTGTCGCGGGCGGCGCCGGCGTCGATGGCAGACGCCGCGACGAGGCTCTGACTGATGGCGTCGAGCACGCCGTCAGCCATTTCGCGCTTGCCGCAGACATAGATGACTGCCCGTTTGTCGAGGATCCAGCTGGCGAGATCGCGTGCCCTCTGGCGGAGCCGCGACTGGACATAGGCGCCGTCGTCGGCATCGCGCGAGAAGGCGGTGTCGAGCCGGTCCAGGGAGCCGTCCGTCAGTGCCGCCGCAAAGCGCTCGGACCACAGGAAATCGCCGGCTCGATGACGGTTCCCGAAGACGAGCCAGGCTGGCCCGGCTCGTCCGGACGCCGCGCGTTCGGCGAGGAAACCCGGGAAGGGCGCAATGCCGGACCCCGCACCGATCATGATGATCGGCCATGCGGGATCGGCCGGCGGATTGAACGCAGGATGCGGAGCGAGCTCCGCCTCGATCTCGGCGCCAAGGGGGAGATCCTTGATCAACTGGCCCGACATGGCGCCGAAGCCGCTCAGCCCGTCCTGGTCCTGCCAGCGATGCAGGCGGATCGTGAGGTCGATGTGGCGGGGATCGACGAGGCTCGAGCTTCCGATCGAATAAGAGCGTGGCCGAGAACCTGTCGAGGGGACGAGACGCAGCAGGTCGCCCGGCCTGAAGGCGAGGGCGCTCTCCGAGGCGAGGCTGACCGACCAGGTCTCCTGCGTATCGCCGGCGTTCGGGTCGTCCATGCGCCGGCGCGCCGCGAGGCGAAGGCGCACGCGCCTGCCGGCTTCATCGAGGAGGAGCCCCGGAGCGGCGAGGTCCAGACCGGCGTGGTCGGGCCGGGCGGTTCCAAGACGCGTGCGCACGGCTCTCATCCACTCCGACCACGTCGCGGCCGGGTCGCCGTCGGCCCGCACCATCGCCATGGTCTCGGTCGCGCCGGCCGCGCGCATCGCCGCACTCAGCGTTTCTGCGCCGCCGCAGTAGCGGGCATAGCTGCGGTCTCCGAGGGCGAGCATCGCGAACGACACGCCAGTGAGCGAGGACTGCGCCAGACGCTTGACGAAGCCCCGTGCCGGATCAGGAACGTCGCCCTCGCCGGTGGTCGAGGCGATGACGAGGATCTCGCGATAGGTGGCGAGCCGTTCCGGATCGAGCGCACCGAGCGCCGCGACATCGGCGGCGAGGCCGTCGGCCGCCAGCACCCGTGCCGTCGCTTCGGCGAGCCGCGTGGCCGTTCCTGTCTGGCTGGCATGGGCGACCAGTACATCACCGCCCGAAATCGGGCGCTGCGGCTTCCGCCGTTCGCGGCGCCAGCGGCGGAACCATGACGCGAAGCCGGTCACGGTGAGCCCGAACAGGATCATCGCGATGAGGAAATTGAGCGCTCCCGACCACGCTCCCGCCCAGGTGCCTTCATGGATCTGCTTGACGAGGCCTGGCCCGCCGGTGAGTGCCACCGCCTTCGTATCGGTGACCGCATAGGTGCCGCCGCTGGCGCCTGATGTCGCAAGCATGACCGTGCCGCCACGGAACTTCCGCGCCATCACCAGATGGCTGAGATCGACATCGGGCGCAGCGATCGTGAGGGCCTCGCTGATCGTCACAGGCTTCGCCGCGACGGGCAGCGGGGCGCCTCCGCCTCCGCCGATGCCGAGGACCATCAGCACAGCCGTTAGCGGCGAGATGATCGTGATCGGCAGCGCCAGCCAGCCCGCGGCGCGGTGCCAGCCGATCAGCGAATTGCGGAAACGGAGCCACGACAGGAATGGCCCGATCAGCATGATCGCGAGCATGGCGAAGCTCGCGGCATCGACGACGAAGCCGAGCCCGAGTGCCAGTTGCTTGTGGACCCTCTCTGCGAGGCCGAAGACATCGAACCGGGCCGGGGCCGCGGGGGCGCGCGTCGCGTCCGCAACGGTCCAACTGCCCGCGATATCCGCGGTGCTGCTTGCGACGTCGAGCGCAGCGCCGCCGGCAGCGACCGAAATGCCGGTCACGGCCCCGTTGATGTCGAGCTTGCCGACCAGCGCCTCGAGCGCGGGAATATCCACACCGCTCGTGCTGGCTGTCGGCGCCTCGTTCAAGCCGGCGACGATCGGCCGAAACGACAGCACGGCACCGCTCAGGATCATGACGAGGAAGACGGGCGCGAAGATCAGGCCGAGCCAGCGGTGCAGCGCCAGCAGGCGGGGTCGGAGGGGTGCGAAGCTCATCGGTGTTCTTTCCGGCTTGGCGATCCGGCATGCGGATCGGATCGGCGGCACCCTTCGCCGGTAAATGTCACCTGACTGTCCCGCGGCACCGCCATTGTGTCGCCGGATCTCCCAGGCGCCGTGCGCGCGACAACCTGTTACAATTGCCTTCTGGCGTTGGCCGGCCGTTTCGGCTCAATCGCAGCACAGGCATCGGCCGGCCGTCGCCGCCCGCCCAATCAGGCCCGCCATGGAGCGCATTCCGCATATTCTCGTCGTCGACGACCACCGCGAAATCCGCGAACTCCTCGCCAAATACCTGGCGAAGAACGGATTGCGGGTCAGCGTCGCCTCGGGCGGACCCGAGATGCGGCAGGTCATGCGCGCGGCAGCGATCGATCTCGTCGTGCTCGATATCATGATGCCGGGCGAGGATGGGCTCACGCTCTGCCGCCAGTTGCGGCAGTCGGGCGACATTCCCGTCGTGCTTCTCACCGCCGTCTCGGAGGAGACCGATCGGATCGTTGGCCTCGAACTCGGTGCCGACGACTATCTGACGAAGCCGTTCAATCCGCGCGAGCTGCTCGCCCGCATTCGCGCCATTCTCCGTCGCGCCGCCGCCGCGCCCCGCGCCGAAGCCGCCGATCCCGGGCAGCGCTATCGCTTCTATCGCTTCGTGCTCGATGTCGGCCGCCGCGCCCTGCTCGACGAGGACGGCACGGATCTCGGGCTCGGAACGGCCGAGTTCCGCCTGCTCCTCGCCTTCGTGACCCGGCCGGGCCTCGTCCTGACGCGCGACCAGCTGCTCGACATCACGGCCGGCCGGACGGCGCAGATCTTCGATCGCTCGATCGACAACCTTGTCAGCCGTCTCAGACGGCGCATCGAGCCCGATCCGCAGCGGCCGACGCTGATCAAGACGGTCTGGGGCGATGGCTACAGCTTCGCCGCCACGGTCGAGGATATCTCGTGATCGGCTGGCTTGCCCGGTTCTGGCCCCGCGGCCTCGCCGGACGTCTCGTGATGATGCTGGTCGCCGCCCTGGCCCTGGCGCAGGTCGGGCTGATCCTGATCCTTCATACGCAGCAGGATGCGTTGGTCGACAGCATCGTGCACGGCCAGGCCATGACGCAGACTGTAGCCCTCGCGCGCATGCTGACGCTCTATCCGCCGGAGGACGGCGAGCGTATCGCCGCCGCCTTCGGCTCGCGCGAATCCTGCGTGACGATCGGCAGCGCTCCGCCCAGCAGCGAAGCGCCGAACCCTGCCGAGCGCGATCTCGCGGCCATGCTCGGGCAGATGCTGCATGGTGTCCACGCCGGGGAGCCAAGGGTCTCGATCGAGCCGCTCGGCCGTGAGGCGCGGCCTTGTCCCTCCGCCGGCCGGCCGCCCGCGCCTCCGGGCGGCTCTCCGGTCGACCGGCCGCCCGAAGGCGGCCGCGCTCGCGTCGCGGCCGTCGCGATGAGCGTGCCGCTGGCCGATGGCCGCGTGGCGACGCTGCGCAGTGCGATCGAGTTGCCGAGTGGCTGGAACCGCGTCGCCCTGCTCTCGTTCATCCTGTCCTCGCTTGCCGTCGGCGCGGTTGCGGTGGTTGCCATCCGCGGCCAGACCGCTTCGCTGCGCGGCCTCGCGGACGCCTCCGAGCGCTTCGGCCGCGGTGAAGCCGTACCGCGGCTCAACGAGGCTGGCCCGGCCGAGGTCGTTGCGGCGAGCCGCGCCTTCAATACGATGCAGCAGCGGCTCAGCGACTTCATGCGTGACCGGCTGCGGGTTCTCGCCAGCATCAGTCACGATCTTCGAACGCCGCTGACGACCCTGCGGCTGAAGGCCGAGTTCATCGACGACGAGGCGGTGCGAGACGGCATCATCGCCACCATCGACGAGCTGACCGTGATCTGCGAGGCGACCCTCGCCTTCACCCGCGCCGAGGCCGGCCATGAGCCGACGATGTCGACCGCAATCGACGGACTCGTCCACGCGGTCGGCGAGGAGTTCCGCCTCGCCGGCGCCGACGTGACGGAATCGGCCCTGCCGTCTCTGCTCTATCCATGCCGGCCGGTCGCGCTGAAGCGTGCGCTGCGTAATCTGGTCGAGAATGCGGTTCGCTATGGCGGCGGTGCGCGGCTCTCCCTCGTCGTCGCAGGCGGAGCGCTCTCGATCCTCGTCGAGGATGACGGTCCCGGCCTGCCGCCCGAACGGATCGAGGACGCGTTCCAGCCCTTCGTCCGCCTTGAGCCCTCGCGCAGCATCGAGACCGGCGGCATCGGGCTCGGCCTTGCCATCGCGCGGACGATCGTTCATGGCCATGGCGGCACGCTGGTGCTCGAGAATCGGCCCGAAGGCGGGCTCCGCGCCGTCATCGCACTGCCGTTGACCGAGGCCTGAGCACCACCGACAGCCGCGGCTGCGGCCGGCGCGGCCGGATTTCAGTCGGACCGGATTCGAGCTACTATCGTGCCTTCTGGAAGAACAGGACGAGCAGGGCATGACCAGCGAGCCGCCACGCCGGCGAGCGACGATCCGCGACGTGGCGAAGGCGGCCGGCGTCTCGGCGATGACCGTCTCGAATGTCCTGAACGGGCGCCCGCAATTTGTCAGCCCCGCCACCAAGGCGCGGGTCGAGAGCGAGATCGCCAGGCTCGGCTATCGGCGACAGGCGCATGCGCGCGGCCTGCGCAACGCCGAGCAGCGATCGATCGGCATGGTCATCATCGACGAGGATCCGGCTTTCCTGGCCGATGTCTTCATCTGCCAGATGGTGGCGGGGATCGCCAATGTTCTCAACGGCGCCGACTATACGTTGACGGTGCAGGGGATGCGGGGCGACCATCTCTCGTCCTCGATGATCATGCGAAGCTTCGAGGTCGCCGGGTTCTGCGCCATGGTCTCCGGCCCTTCCGAGGACCGTCTGGCTGCAATCAGCCAGCTCGTTGCCCTCGATCAGCCCGTCATCGTGCTGCAGGAGGCCGCGGCGCTGCTGGGCGCCGATCTCTGCAGTATCCGCCAGGACGACCGCAGTGGCGGGCGGATGCTCGGAGATCATCTTCTCGAGCGCCATGTCGACGATATCCTCGCGATCGTGCCGCGGCAGATCTGGCCGGCGATCGAGATGCGCCTCGCCGGCCTTCGTGACAGCCTCGCTGCGGCCGGCGGTTCGGCGCGGCTGACGGTGATCACGGCCGCGAGCGAGAGCTTCGGCGACGTGCAGCAGGCGCTGGTTCAGCATTTCGAAAGTCATGCGCTGCCGGGCGCCATCGTCGGCAGCAACGATCCGATCGCGACCGCAGCGATGCTCTATCTGTTCGATCACGGCGTGCGGGTTCCCGATCGCGTCCGGATCGTCGGCTTCAACGGTTTCGAGGCCCATCGCTATGCCCGGCCGAGGCTGACGACGATCGCCTCGCCAGCCTATGCACTGGGCGAGTCCGCCGGCCGGGCGATGCTGCAGAGACTCGAACAAGGCTATTTCGCGGTCGCTGATCAGGTGATGCCGGTCCGGTTCGACCTCGGCGCCACGACCTGAAAGCGGTCCACCCGGCTGGCCGCGGCAACCGATCGCTCTCGGCCGCCTGCGCTTTCCGAGGGCCAATCCCGGCCCTCGGCGATGGCATCGCCTGTCTCACTGAAACAGCGTCGGGGATTTGGTGGAGCCGAGGGGAATCGAACCCCTGACCTCTGCAGTGCGATTGCAGCGCTCTCCCATCTGAGCTACGGCCCCGTCGCTGAGCGACGGGCGCCATTTAGGGTGCGGGGGATGGGGCTGTCAAGCTGCGCCGGCGCTGGCTGCGGGTTGCGGCTGCGACTGTCGACAGCTACATGAGGGGGCGGCCAGATACCCCTTGCTCCGCCCGATCCGAGAAACCAATGCGCGCCATCCTCGACGTCGTCATGATCGCCCTGAACCTCTATTGGTATGTGATCATCGCCAGTGCGATCTTCAGCTGGCTGTTCGCCTTCGGCGTGGTCAATCCGCGCAATCAGGTCGTTTCGGCGATCGGCAGCTTCCTCTACCAGGCCACCGAGCCGGTGTTGCGGCCGATCCGCCGCGTCGTTCCGACGCTCGGCGCCATCGACATCTCGCCTGTCGTCCTGCTGCTCGGCATCATCCTGATCCAGCAGGTGATCGTCCTCTACGTCTATCCCAACGTGTTTTGAGCGAGGCCGGCTTCGCGCGCGCCGAGGCAGGCGGCATCCTCCTCGACATTCGCCTCACGCCGCGCGGCGGACGCGATGCGATCGAGGGCGTGCTCAGCCTTTCGAACGGCCAGCGCGTGCTCAGCGCCCGTGTCCGGGCGGTGCCGGAGAAGGGCGCCGCCAATGCCGCGCTGACGGTGCTCGTCGCCGAGGCCTTCGGCATTCCGAAGTCGTCGGTTTCGGTCGCCAGCGGGCCGACGGCGCGGATCAAGACGCTGCGGATTGCCGGCGAGCCCGGGCGGCTGATGGCGCGGGCGGCGGCGCTTTCGGGCTGACGAGCCTCAGTCGCGGCTCAGGGTGCCTCAGGGTCGGTAGACCAAGCCGGGACGGGTATGCCGCCGTCCGCCCGGCCCATGCGGACCGTCAGTGGCTGTAGAGCCCGCGCAGCGTGCCTTCCGGCCAATGGATGTCGTCGATGCGCCAGCCGGCCGGCGTCTCGACGAGCACGAGTTCGATCACCTTCGGTTCGCCCGAGTTGGTGAAGCTGGCGCGGCCGACATAACGGCCTCCCGGCGCGTCGGCGATCGTGACGTCGATCGGGCCGATCTCGCCGTCCTGGGCATCGATGAAGGGGTCGGCCTCGAGGTTCGGTACCTCGCCATCGGCTGCCGCCCGCGCGTCGTCATCGGCGATCATGGCCGCGAGCTCGGGCGTGAACAGCGTTGCGAGGATGCCGTTCTCCGTGCGGTCGATGCCGGCGCCGCCATTCTGATAGGGGGCGTAGATCGACTGCAGAAAGGCGAGCGCCGCTGCCGACGGATCGTCCGCGCGTGCGGGCGATGGCGCGCCGCCGACGAGAATAGCGGCGAGCGTTGCGCCCGCCGCCAGCAGGATGCCACGCCGGCTCGGAACGAGCCGGTGCGCCGGCGTGGATTTCGCCTTCATGGTCAGGCCTTGGCGCGCGCGATGGCGTCGAGGATGAGCTGCTCGGCTTCGGCCTTGTCGCCCCAGCCGGAGATCTCGACCCACTTGCCGGTTTCGAGATCCTTGTAATGCTGGAAGAAGTGCTCGATCTGACGGAGCGTGATCTCCGGCAGGTCGGTGTAGGAGACGATCTTGTCGTAGCGGCGGGTCAACTTCGGCGAGGGGACGGCGATGACCTTCTCGTCCTCGCCACCTTCGTCGCGCATGCGCAGCACGCCGACCGGGCGGCAGTTCATGATCGCGCCGGGGACGATCGCGCGCTGGTTGGTGACGAGCACGTCGATCGGGTCGCCGTCGCCGCAGAGCGTGTGCGGTACGAAGCCGTAATTGCCGGGATAACGCATCGGCGTATAGAGGAAGCGGTCGACATAGAGCGCGCCGGCCTCCTTGTCCATTTCGTACTTGATCGGCTCGCCGCCGACCGGCACCTCGATGATCACGTTGATATCGTGGGGCGGGTTCTTGCCGATCGGGACAGCATCGATGCGCATGCAGGCTTCCTCGTGTTGCGGGGACTCTCGACGACGCTCTTAGTCGCCGCGCACGACAACCGCAAGAAATTGGTGAGAGGCCGATCGTCGCGATCGCCGGCCCCGCGCATGACGGCGCCTTGCGACCGTCCGGCCACGCGCCGGCGGCGATCGATCAGCCGTTCGAGAAGGCGAAGGCGACCTTTGCCAGCGTGACGTCGCCGAAGCGCTCGCTGCCGCGCGCGATCTTGCGGCCGCCGGCATTCTTGTAGAAGCGGCACGCGCCTTCGTTCTCGGCCAGCGCCCAGACAACCGCGCTGTCGAAGCCGTGGCGGCCGAGTTCGCGGCGGGCGGCGAGGAACAGGCGCGTGCCAAGGCCGACGCCCTGGTATTCGGGACGGAGATAGATCTCGTAGATCTCGCCGCGCTGGACGAGATTGCGCGCCCGGTTCGGACCGTAGGTCGCATAGCCGGCGATCGTGCCGCCGGCTTCGAGAACGAGGATGCCGGTGCCGCGGCGGATGGCGCGGCCCCACCAGGTCTGGCCGCGTCGGGCGATCATCCGGCTCAGCTCCCGCGCCGGGATCAGGCCGTCATAAGCTTGTCGCCATGCGCTGTCGTGCACCGCGGTAATCGAGTCCGCGTCACTCGCTTCAGCCCGGCGTACACCGATCGACAGAGTGCTCATGTCGATCAGGATAGGTCCGGTTTCGAGAACGGGGAAGCCTTTTTTCACGGTGTCGACGCAGCGGCGACAGGGAAGTGGTGTCCCCTGCCGCACTGCGTCAAACCGTCCACGGAAAGCAGGTGGTTCAGGCGGTCGCCTTGCTCGAGCGATCGGCGCGCTTGCGCTCGGTCGGGTCGAGAATGGTCTTGCGCAGGCGGATCGACTTCGGCGTGACTTCGACCAGCTCGTCGTCCGAGATCCAGGACAGGGAACGCTCCAGCGTCATGCGGATCGGCGGGGTGAGGCGAACCGCCTCGTCCTTGCCGGCCGAACGGACGTTCGAGAGCTTCTTGCCCTTGAGCACGTTCACTTCGAGGTCGTTGTCGCGCGTATGCTCGCCGACGATCATGCCCTCATAGACCTTCCAGCCGGGCTCGATCATCATCGGGCCGCGGTCTTCGAGGTTCCACAGCGCGAAGGCCACCGCCTCGCCGGATTCGTTGGCGATCAGAACGCCGTTGCGGCGGCCGGCGATGACGCCCTTGTAGGGCTGATAGGAGTGGAACAGGCGGTTCATGATCGCCGTGCCGCGCGTATCGGTGAGGAGTTCGCCCTGGTAGCCGATGAGGCCGCGGGTCGGAGCGCGGAAGACGAGGCGCAGGCGATCGCCGCCGGAGGGGCGCATCTCGATCATCTCGGCCTTGCGCTCGGCCATCTTCTGCACGACGACGCCGGAATGCTCCTCGTCGACGTCGATGATGACCTCTTCGATCGGTTCCATGATCTGGCCGCCGTCGTCCTTCTGGAAGACGACGCGGGGGCGCGACACGCCGAGCTCATAGCCCTCGCGGCGCATGTTCTCGATCAGGATCGCGAGCAGCAGTTCGCCGCGGCCCGAGACGACGAAGGCATCCTTGCCACTCGTCTCCTCGATCTTCAGCGCGACATTGCCCTCGGCCTCCTTGAACAGGCGGTCGCGGATCATGCGGCTCGTCACCTTGTCGCCCTCGGTGCCGGCGAGCGGGCTGTCATTGACCATGAAGGTCATCGACACGGTCGGCGGGTCGATCGGCTGTGCCTTGATCGCCTCGGTGACGGCGGGGTCGCAGAAGGTGTCGGCGACGGTGCCCTTGGTCATGCCGGCGATGGCGACGATGTCGCCCGGCACGCCTTCCTCGATCGGCTGACGCTCGATGCCGCGGAAGGCGAGGATCTTGGAGACGCGGAAATTCTCGACGGTCGAGCCGTCCTGCGACAGCACCTTCAGCATCTGCGTCGGCTTGACCGAGCCGGACGAGATGCGCCCGGTGATCAGGCGGCCGAGATAGGGATTGGCTTCGAGCAGGGTCCCGAGCATGCGGAACGGGCCCTCCTCGACATGCGGCGCCGGCACATGCTCGAGCACCAGGTCGAACAGCGGCGCCATGCCCGCGTCATGCGAGGCGTCGGGCGCGCGGCCCATCCAGCCCTGCTTGGCCGAGCCGTAGAGGATCGGGAAATCGAGCTGCTCGTCGGTCGCGTCGAGCGCGGCGAAGAGGTCGAACACCTCGTTCACGACTTCCTGGATGCGGGCGTCGGGCTTGTCGACCTTGTTGATGGCGACGATCGGCTTCAATCCGACCTTGAGCGCCTTGCCGACGACGAACTTGGTCTGCGGCATCGGGCCCTCGGCCGCATCGACGAGAACGATCACGCCGTCGACCATGTTCAGGATGCGTTCGACTTCGCCGCCGAAATCGGCATGGCCCGGCGTATCGACGATGTTGATCCGCGTATCCTTCCAGACGATCGACGTCGCCTTGGCCAGGATCGTGATGCCACGCTCCTTCTCGATGTCGTTCGAATCCATGACGCGCTCGGCGACGCGCTGGTTCTCGCGGAACGACCCGGACTGCTGAAGCAGCTTGTCGACAAGCGTGGTCTTGCCATGATCGACGTGCGCGATGATGGCGATGTTGCGAAGTGACATGTCTCAATCCAAAAAGGCAGCGCTACCCCGGACGGCATCTGCAGGCTGAACACGCGCAGACGCGACCATGGGTGCTTCAACGCCACCGGGCCATTTTGCGGCGCAAAATGCTTGAAACGGCTCCAAAAGGCAATAACGATCGCGGAGCTTTGCCAAGTCGCGGCGAAATCCGCCGCGCTGCGGCAATCGGCGCCCGGCGCGCGGACCGCTCCAGCGTCCAAGATTGACTCAAAGCATAAATGTCGTTATTATATGGTAAACATATAATATACTGCAGGAGCTCAGCATTTGGCCGCCACGATCGAAGATCCGCTTGGTTTCGTCATCGTCGACGTCGCGCGACTTCTTCGTCGGCGCTTTGAAAAGGCGCTTGAAAATGCCGGCCTCGGACTGACCGTGGCGGAAGCGCGCACGCTGGCCTTCGTCAGCCGCCGCCCGGGCCTCAGGCAGTCGACGCTCGCCGAGGAACTCTGCGTCGAACCGATGACGCTGGTGGGCTTCCTCGATCGGCTCGAAGCGGCCGGCCTCGTCGAGCGCATTCCCGATCCGGCCGACCGGCGCGCCAAGCTGATCCGTCTGACGCCCTCGGCCGCCAATATCGTCCGCCGCATCCGCACCATCGGCAAGAGCGTCAGGGAAGAGGCCGAGCGCGGGATCGATCCCGATGTCGTCGACGCGCTGCGCCTCACGCTTCTCAAGATGCAGGACAACATCATGAAGGCGCCCGAGCCTGTGGCCTGACGACAGGCCGTCGCAAGGTCCGATCACGGCCGGCGGCGGTATGCTGGCTACTGCGGGCGCGTGATATCGGCGAGCAATTGGCCGAGCCGGCGATATCCCGATGCATCCACGGCGACAAAGCCGCCGGAATATTGCGGCTCGATCGCGTCATAGGCATCGGCATCGTCCGTCTGCATCGTCAGCAGCGTCTCGCGCAGCGCCGTCTTTGCTTCAGCGGGAAGGTCGGTGCGCACGACATGCGGGCCGAACGGCACCAGGTCCGATTGCCAGATCACGCGCAGCCCGGCTGGTGGCAATCCGCCATCGCCCGCCAAAGCGGCGATGGGGCCGGAGTCGCGCGGACCGTTCAGCGGGTCATTCGCCGTCGTCCAGGCGACCGCGAGATCGGCATCGCCGCTTGCGAGTGTCTTCAGCGCGGCCAGTGCGTCGTCGGTTTCGACCATGCTGGCGAAATAGCTGTCGGCTTCGATCCCCTCCGCACCGAGGCCGGCGAGTGGTACCAGGCGGCCCGAGAGCGAATCGGCACGTCCGACGGCGAGGCGCTTGCCGCGCGCCGCCTCCAGCGTGGTCACCGGTCCATCGGCGGGAACGACGATCAGCGCCCGGAAGCCGCGCGCCGCGCCGTCTCCGACGGGTTGCACCAGCGGCTCGGCGCAGTGGCAATCCTGGTCGAGCGCGACGAAGGCGAGGGCGGACAAGACCGCATACTGGATGCGGCCCGAACTCATCGCCTCGATCAGCGCCTGATAGGAGCGGGCCGGGAAAAGCGCTACCGGCACGGCCAGACCGTATTGCAGACGGGCGCGGAACTTCTCGAGACGCGCCACCTCCTGGGAGGGGTTGTCGCCGGCGATGAATCCGACCCTGAGCACCTTGAGGTCGTCGCGCCAACTCGCCGCAGCCACCGTCAGCGACAGGACCAGGATGATGAGGGCGACAATACTGCGCCGCATGGCCACCTCGCCGAACGTAACGCCGCGCCACGTGCTGGGCCGGGCGGCGTCGAGCCCCCGCGGCTGCGGTCGCGCTGCGGTCGGCGCGATCGACGGGCGATGCTAGTCCGCAACGGGGCGCGCAGACAAGGCGCCGCTTGCGTGGCGGGCCGTGTCGGCTAGGTTGTCGCGACAGACAAGCGAGGCGGACGAATGGCGAGCGTAACGGTCATCAACCATCCCCTGGTTCAGCACAAGCTGACCATCATGCGGGACAAGCACACCTCGACGGCGGGGTTTCGGCAGCTCTTGCGCGAGATTGCGACGCTGCTCTGCTACGAGGTCACGCGTGATCTCGAACTCACGACGACGACGATCGAGACGCCGCTCGCCGAGATGAAGGCGCCGACGCTGGCCGGCAAGAAGCTGGTCTTCGCCTCCGTGCTGCGCGCCGGCAACGGATTGCTGGAAGGCATGCTCGACCTGGTCCCCGCGGCCCGCGTCGCCCATATCGGCCTTTATCGCGACCCGAAGACGCTGCAGGCCGTCGAATACTACTTCAAGGCCCCCGACGATCTCGACGAGCGGCTGACGATCGTCGTCGATCCGATGCTGGCGACCGCCAACTCGGCCATCGCCGCCGTCGAGAGGCTGCAGGAGCGGGGCGCCAAGGACATCCGCTTCGTCTGCCTGCTGGCGGCGCCCGAGGGCATCGACAAGTTTCACGGCGTCCATCCGGAAGTGCCGATCTTCACCGCCTCGATCGATAAATATCTGAACGACAAGGGCTACATCGTCCCTGGCCTCGGCGACGCCGGCGACCGCATGTACGGCACCAAATGAGCCGGGCGATGCAGCCAGCGGAGCCGGCATGAGCCGCGACCTCTGATGAGTTTCAGCAGCGGCGAGATCGAGCGCTATGCCCGCCATCTCGTGCTCGCCGAGGTCGGCGGGCCGGGACAGCAACGGCTGAAGGCGGCCCGCATCCTCGTCGTCGGCGCCGGCGGGCTCGGGTCCCCGGTGATCCAGTATCTCGCCGCCGCCGGAATCGGCACGATCGGCATCGTCGACGACGATGTCGTCGCGCTGTCGAACCTGCAGCGGCAGGTGCTGCACGAGACGGCGGGCGTCGGCCGACCGAAGACCGCCAGCGCGACCGATGCAGTCGTCCGGCTCAATCCTCATGTCGCCGTCGAGGCACATCCGGTCCGGCTCGAGGCCGCGAATGCCGATGCGCTGATCGGCGCCTACGATATCATCGTCGACGGCTCGGACAATTTCGCGACCCGCTTCCTCGTGGCGGACCGTTCGGCGGCGTTGCAACGGCCGTTGGTCACGGCGGCGGTCGGGCGCTTCGATGGCTCGATCACCGTCCTGAAGCCGTTCGAGGCGACGGATGGGCAGCCCAATCCTGGATATCGCGACCTCTTTCCGTCTCCGCCGCCGGCTGGGCTCGTGCCGACCTGCGCCGAGGCCGGCATCCTCGGCGCCGTCACCGGCATCCTCGGCACGCTGCAGGCTGCAGAAGTGCTCAAGCTCGTGCTCGGCATCGGCGAGCCGCTGGTCGGCCGGCTGCTGCTCGTCGATACGCTGTCGATGCGCTTCGAGACCATCAACTATCGGCGGCGGTCATGAGGCGCGGCGGCGCCGAAATACAGCGGCAGATGCGCGGCACCATAGGCAAAGCCGAGAATGGATGCGCTGATGCGGTCGAGGACGCGGTAACCCGGCTGAACCGACGGTTCGGCTTCGGGCCTGGCGGATTCCTCGAAGTGATCGCGATAGGTGGCGCGAAAGAAATAGCTGGCAGGGATCATGATGCTTCCCTCCGAAAGGGGATATGAACCGAATCAATCAACGGGAATGGCCGTCTTGAACCGATTCAAAAATAGGTTGATCCGGTCAGGTGTCAAGCAGAAATTGAACCGATCCAATAATGCTGTAGAGTGCAGGCAGAGAGTGGAGCTTCAGGCTTGAGTCAGGTCGTCAGGCTATCGGATGTCGCCAAGGCTGCGGGCGTCTCGCAAGGGACGGCTTCGAACGTGTTCAATCGGCCTGACATCGTGCGGAAGGAAGTGCGCGAGCGGGTCGAGGCGGCGGCGCGGGCGCTCGGCTATGCCGGGCCCGATCCGAAGGGGCGGCTGCTGCGCGCCGGAAAGGTCAACGCCATCGGCGTCGCGACGGCCGAGCCGCTGTCCTATTTCTTCGACGATCCCTATGCCCGCGTACTGATGGCGGGGATTGCCGGAGCCTGCGACGTTCAGGGGGCCGGAATCTCGCTGGTCTCCGCCGCCAATGACGAAAAGCTCGCCTGGAACATCCAGAGCGCCATCGTCGACGGTTTCGTGCTGTTCTGCGTCGAAGGCGGCAACCGCCTCGTCGAACTGACGCGCGAACGCAAACTGCCCTTCGTGGCGCTCGGCCTCGAACATGAGGACGCCTCCATCTCGATGGTCGGCATCGACGATCATGCCGGCGCGGAAGCCATCGCCGCCCATCTCGCCGATCTCGGCCATCGCTCCTTCGCCATCCTGTCGCTGCAACTCATCGACGGCAGGACAGGTCCGGTGACCGATGCACAGATCGCATCGGCCATCTATCACAACTCGCGGTATAGAATTGAGGGTTACCGCGCTGCACTGATTGCGCGCGGTATCGATCCAGCGACGGTCCCTGTCTATGAGACCGAGAATGATCAGGCGAGCGTCGAAGCCGCGCTCGCGACGCTGTTCGCGTCCGAGTCACCGCCGACAGCGCTGCTCTGCATGTCGGACCGCGTTGCCCTCTTCGCGCTCGCCTGGCTGCAGCAGCAGGGCATCCAGGTGCCGCGTGATGTCTCGGTGGCCGGCTTCGACGGCGTCCCCGAGGGCCTCCGCTCCGATCCGCCGCTCACCACCGTCTCACAGCCGATCGAGGCGATCGGGCGGACGGCGGTGCAGGCGATCTTCGAGGATGCCGGCGAACCGCGTCACATCCGCCTCGACGTTGCGCTGACGATCCGCGCCTCGACGGCGCCGCCACGGACGCGCTGACCGGCAGGACGTGCGTCACAGCATCGACGGCAGGACGCGATCCGGCGGCTTGTGGCCGTCGAAGAAGGCGCGGATGTTGATCAGCACCTTCTCGCCCATCTCCAGTCGCCCTTCGATCGTCGCCGAGCCCATATGTGGCAGCAGCACGACCTTGCCGGCGTCGGCGAGGCGGATCAGCTTCGGATTGACCATCGGCTCGTGCTCGTAGACGTCGAGGCCCGCGCCGGCGATCGATCCCGCCGCGATCAGGCGGATCAGGGCCGCCTCGTCGACGATCTCGCCGCGCGCCGTGTTGACGAGATAGGCCTCCGGTCGCATCAGCTTCAGCCGCCGCTCGGACAGGAGATGATAGGTGCCGGGCGTGCGCGGACAGTTGATCGAGATGATGTCCATGCGGGCCAGCATCTGGTCGAGGCTGTCCCAATAGGTCGCCTCGAGCGCCTCTTCGGTCGCAGTCGAGACGCGGTGGCGGTTGTGATAATGGATTGCGACGCCGAAGGCCTTGGCCCGCCGCGCCACCGCCTGGCCGATCCGCCCCATGCCGACAATGCCGAGCCGCTTGCCGGTGACGCGGCGGCCGAGCATCCAGGTCGGCGTCCAGCCGGCCCAGTCGCGTTCGAGGCTGAGCACCCGCGCGCCCTCGACCAGCCGGCGCGGTACGGCGAGGATCAGCGCCATCGTCATGTCGGCGGTGTCCTCGGTGAGGACGCCCGGCGTGTTGGTGACGGTGATGCCGCGCTTCAGCGCCGCCTCGACATCGATATGGTCGAAGCCGTTCGAGAAGCTGGCGATCAGCTTCAACTGCGGGCCGGCGGCCGCGATCAGCGCTGCATCGATCCTGTCGGTCACCGTCGCGACGAGCGCGTCTGCCCGCTGCATCGCCGCGCCGAGGGCATCGGCCGTCATCGGCGTATCGTCGATGTTGAGCTCGGTGTCGAACAGTTCGCGCATGCGTGTCTCGACCGCGTCGGGCAGCCGGCGCGTTACCACCACATGCGGCCTCTTCTTCATCGTTCGTCCTTCCCGTTGAGGCCGCGTTAACTACGGACCCATCACAGTCTCGCCGACGGCCGGGCACGGCTCATCATCCGCCAAAGCTTCTACCCGACGCGGCCGGACGACAAGTCCGACGCGCGGTCGGCCGGCGGAAATGGCTGCCCCGGCGAGCGCGGGACGTTGCATCGACATGAGCCTTCACGACCTCCGAGCCAAAGCTGCGACCCTCGGTCGCGCGCTTCGCCGCGGCGCCGCGGCGACCCTGATCCTTGCCGGTGTCCTCGCATTGGTGCCGGTTTCGGCCAGCGTTCCTGCCTTGGCGCAGGGCGCAGCCGGTGCCGCGCCGAAGCTTGGGCCGAGCGGCCTGCCGCTGCCGCGCTTCGTCTCGCTGAAGGCCGGACGCGTGAATGTGCGCGTCGGACCGGGCAACGACTATCGCATCGCCTGGGTGTTCACACGCTCGGGCCTGCCGGTCGAGGTGGTGCAGGAATTCGACAACTGGCGCCGCATCCGCGATTCGGACGGCACGGAGGGCTGGGTGTTCCATAGCCTGCTGGCGATGAAGCGGACCGCGGTCGTCGCGCCGTGGCAGAGCGGCGATCCGCTGGCGATCCGCGCCGAGCCGGCCGATACCGGCGAGATCACCGCCTATCTGCAGCCGAAGGTCGTCGCCAAGGTGAACGAGTGCCAGGCGGGATGGTGCCAGCTCGCCGATCCGCGTTTCAAGGGCTGGATCCGGCAGGACCGGCTCTGGGGCGTCTATCCGGACGAGACCATCAACTGACCGCGGGTCGCCTCGCGGCCTGCCGCATGCGATCGGCCGCGAAGCGGTGGCCTTGATCCGACTGGCGCCGGGGGCCGCCCGAACGTCGCGGCGCTGTCCTCGATCGGACCCATGATGACGCTGCAGATCATTCAGGCTCGCGCCGAAGACAGGCACATCCTGCGCGGCCTTCTGGCGGACTGCCTCGCCGAACTCGCCGCCTATGGCGCGGTCGATCTCGCTTACCCCTATTTCGAGGCCTATTGGGACCCGCTCGAGCGCCGCTGGCCCTACCTCCTGCTGCAAGGCGGGGATGTCGCCGGCTTTGCACTCGTCAATAGCTGGTCGCCGTCCGGCAGGGGCACGGATTTCGCCATAGCCGAATTCTACATCGCGCCTGAGGCGCGGCAGTCGGGGATCGGGTGCGAGGCGGCGGCCAGGATCTTCCTGATGCAGCCTGGCCTCTGGGAACTCGCAATCACGTCGCGAAACAAGCCGGCGCTGCAATTTTGGCCGAAGGCGATCGCCAAGGCCGATGGCCGCGCCGTGGAGCGGATCGAAGCCGACGGCGAGACGATCTACCGCTTCAGGACAGCGTGATCACAGCCGACCCAGAAGGGCCCGGCCTCCCCATGCCCGCCACCCGCGCGAATGGCTCGAAGGCCGCCGTGCCAGTCATGCCTGACGGCGGCGCGCGGCGTCGTTCAGCTTTCCTTGCTGCGCAGACGGACGATGATGTCGACGCGAGCAATCTCCATGCCGGCGAGCGGATCAGGCAGTTCCTCGACGCGGAGACCCGACATCGGAATGTCGACGATCCGGTTTTCGCCTTCGATGAAGAAGTGGTGGTGATCGTCGGTGTTGGTGTCGAAATAGGTCTTCGTGCCGTCGACGGCGACTTCGCGCAGCAGGCCGGCCTCGGTGAACTGGTGCAGCGTGTTGTAGACGGTCGCGAGGGAAACCGGCACGCGATGCGTCATCGCCTCCTCGTGCAGGCCTTCCGCCGAGATGTGGCGATGGCCTTCGCCGAACAGGATTTCGGCCAGCGCCAGCCGTTGCCGCGTCGGCCTGAGGCCGGCATGGCGCAGCATCGTCCGAACCTCCGACGCCTTCTTGTCGGTGCGAATGGTTCGCCGCGCCAGCTCAACTCGCATCAAACACCGTCCGTATCGCAGTCTGAAAAGGGCCGCGGCCGGTGCTTTTCACCCGCGCCACGCTGATCTCGCCGCTAACCTAACTTTCTTGCGCAGGTTTAGCAACTGTGGCGTGACGTCCGATGCAGGCGGCCGCCGGATCGCTCCGGCGGCCGATAGGAGGGTCGCCGCGGCGTCAGGCGCGCTTCGGCTCGAGGTCGACGGACCACAGCGCCGCATCGGCGGCGTCGCGCAGCGTGACGGTCATGACGCCGGTCTTGGCGGCGATGGCGACATGGCCGAAGAACTGCAGTCCGGCCGCCGGGGCGAGGTTGACCTGGCCTTCGGGCGGCGCCTTGATGAATTTCAGCTCCGGTCCGAAGGTCATGTCGAGCTGGTTCGGGCCGAACGTGCCGGCATGGATCGGGCCGGACACGAATTCCCAGAACGGCTCGAAATCCTGGAACGCCGCCTTTTCGGGATTGTAGTAATGCGCGGCGGTGTAGTGGACGTCGGCCGTCAGCCAGACCGTGTTGCGGATGCCGGCCGCCTTGATGAAGCGCAGCAGATCGGCGAATTCGAGCTCGCGACCGAGTGGCTTGCCGTTGTCGTTGTTCGAGACGGCCTCGAAGCCTTTGCCCTTGTTGTCCGTGAAGGTATTCCACACGACGAGCGACAGCGGCATGTCGGCGGCGATCACCTTCCACGTCGCCTTGGAGGCGAGCAGTTCGCGCTTCAGCCAGGCCAGTTGCTCGGCACCGAGGAACGCCGCAACGCCGCCTTCGGCCGTTTCCAGATTGTCGCCGTTCGGGCCACGATAGGTGCGCATGTCAAGCATGAACACGTCGAGCAGCGGGCCATAACCGATCTTGCGATAGACGCGCTGCGGCTCGGCCAGCGTCGTCGCGATCGGCATCCACTCGTGGAAGGCCTTGGCGGCGCGCGCCGAGAGCACATGGATGTTCTTCTCGGTGTAGGCGTCGCCCAGCACCTTCGAGTCCGACCAGTTGTTGGTGACCTCGTGATCGTCCCACTGGGTCAGCACCGGCACCTGCGCATAGAGGGCGCGCACGTTCTGGTCCATGAAGTTGTAGCGGTACTGGCCGCGGAATTCGTCCAGCGTCTCGGCGACCTTGGACTTCTCCGGCGTGACGACGTTCTTCCACTTGGTGCCGTCGGGCAGGTCGACCTCGGCCTTGATGACGCCGTCGGCATAGACGTTGTCGCCGGAATGGATGAAGAAGTCCGGGTCGTGCTTCAGCATCGTGGCATAGGCGGTCATGCCGCCGCGATCGAGATCGATGCCCCAGCCCTGGCCGACGGTATCGCCCGACCAGACGAACGACACATCGCGGAGGCCGGCCGGTGCCGTGCGGACATGGCCGGTCAGTGGCTCGCCGGTGACGTTGGGATCGGCGAGATCGGCGAAGACGACGCGGTAGAAGATGTCCTGGTCGGACGGCAGGCCGTCGGCGAGGATCTTCACCGTGTAGTCGTTTTCCGGCAGCGCCGTCAGCGCCGGCAGGCGCGTCGGATTGGCGAAGCTCTCGGTCGTCGACCATTCGAACATCGCACGCGCCGGACGATCGGTCCGCGACCACAGCACGGCGTGGTCGGCACCGACGTCGCCAGACTGCACGCCGAAGCTCGAGACCGGACGATCGGCCGCGCGGCTGATGCCGGGCATTGCGAGCCCGCCGCCGAGGGCGAGAAGGCCGGTCGCCGTGCTGGAGCGCAGGAAGGCGCGCCGCGAGAGGCGGTTGTCGGTGAGGCGAAGTGCCATGAGGGCCATCCATGTTGGTTGGGATGGCTCCAACCTAGACGGTCCGCATGACGTCAGCTTTGAGCCGGCATGACGTTTCAATGAACGGCTGCCGGTGCGAAGCCCATCGCCGTGGCCGGATGATGGCGGCAACTCGGCGCCCGAATGTCGCAGCGCAGGCGCGGGGCTTTCGATTGACTGTGACCGCCGACGGGACCATCGCTGCCGGCGTCGTAGCGACTTGCTGCGCTGCGAAGACCCGAGGGACCCCAACCCATGCCGAGTGACAGTACCAGCCGATTGTGCAGACAACCGACGGCTTCGGCTGGGTCCTGACAGTGCGCAGGCTCACCGATCGCCGTCTTTCCTGACGACCGATCGAGACCCTGAGGTGAGCCATGTCCTCCCGCCCCCTTTTCGGCGCCATGCGCCCGATTCCGCTCGGCATCCGAGGCCGAGACCTGACCCCCAACCTGTTCGACCTCGTGGCGTTCGTCCTGGTGATGGCCGTCCTGGTCCTCGTGGCTCATTCCGCCCATGAGATGAAGGCGCCGCTCGCCGCGCTCGACGTCGCGCCGGTTCGCCTCGATGCCTGGCTGCTGCCCGAATACGCGCTGCGGACGACGCTGCGCATGTTCGCCGCCATGGCGGCCTCACTGATCTTCACCTTCATCGTCGCCACGCTGGCCGCCAAGAGCCGCCGGGCCGAGATGATCATCATTCCGGCGCTCGACATCCTGCAATCGGTGCCGGTGCTGGGGTTCCTCACCTTCACCGTCGTGTTCTTCCTGCGCCTCTTTCCCGGCAGCCAGCTCGGCGCCGAATGCGCGGCCATCTTCGCCATCTTCACGGCCCAGGCCTGGAACATGGCGTTCTCGTTCTACCAGTCGCTCAGGACGCTGCCGGATGACCTCGTGGAGGTGTCCCGGCATTTCCGCCTGTCGCCCTGGCTCCGATTCTGGCGGCTGGAGGCGCCGTTCGCGACGCCGGGCCTCGTCTGGAATGCGATGATGTCGATGTCGGGAAGCTGGTTCTTCGTCGTGGCGTCCGAGGCGATCTCGGTCGGCGACACGAGGATCGTTCTGCCCGGTATCGGCTCCTGGCTTGCGCTCGCCATCGACCATCAGGACATGCTGGCGGTTGCCGAAGCCGTCGCGGCGATCGCTGTCGTCATCCTGCTCTATGATCAGATCGTGTTCCGGCCGATCGTCGCCTGGGCCGACAAGTTCCGCTTCGAGCAGATTGCGGCGCAGCAGCGTCCGCAGTCCTTTGTCTATGACGTCTTCCGGCGGACGAGGCTGCTGAAGCGCCTGCTGACGCCGGTCGGGGCGCTGACCGGGCTCCTCGCGCGCATCCGCATTCCCGCGATCCCGATCCGCACCCGTTCCGTTTCACCGCGCTGGGAGCGGGGCACGAACCTCGCCTGGCTGGCGCTTGTCCTGATGGTCGCGCTTTATGGCGCCTGGCTCGTCGTCGGCTATATTGCCGGGTCGCTCGGCATCGCCGATGTGCTCGATGCCGTGAAGCTCGGCTTCTACACGCTCCTTCGCGTCCTGGTGCTGATCGCCCTGGCGAGCCTCGTCTGGGTTCCCATCGGCATCTGGATCGGCCTCAGGCCTGCCGTGTCGCAGCGTGTCCAGCCGATCGCCCAGTTCCTCGCGGCGTTTCCGGCCAATGTTCTGTTCCCGTTCGCCGTCGTCGTCATCGTCCATTTCGGCCTCAACCCGAACATCTGGCTGTCGCCGCTGATGGTGCTGGGGACGCAGTGGTACATCCTTTTCAACGTAATCGCCGGCGCAAGCGTCTTTCCGACCGACCTCCGCGAAGTCTCGACGATGTATCGGCTGCGGCCGGCGCAGTGGTGGCGCAAGGTCATCCTGCCGGGAATCTTCCCCTATTACGTCACCGGCGCACTCACCGCTTCGGGCGGGTCGTGGAACGCCAGCATCGTCGCCGAGGTCGCCAGCTGGGGCAACACCAAGCTCGAGGCGGCGGGCCTCGGCTCCTACATCGCCAGCGCGACCGATGCCGGCGACTATCCGCGCGTCGTCCTCGGCATCGCCGTCATGTCGGTCTTTGTCGTCTTGTTCAACCAAACGCTCTGGCGCCCGCTCTACCGCTTCGCCGAGCGTCGCCTGCGCCTGAACTGAGGAGGCTCCCGATGAGCAACACTGTCATGGTCCGCGAAGCGGTCGTCTCGGTCGAGGCCGTCCGCCATTTCTATCACAAGGGCTCTGCGAACGACCTCCTGGTGCTCGACGAGGTCAACCTGACCCTCCGCGACAACGAGATCGTCTCGCTGCTCGGTCGCTCCGGCTCCGGCAAGTCGACGCTGCTGCGTATCATCGCGGGGCTGATGCCGCCGAGCGAAGGCAAGGTCACGATCGGCTCGGAGGTGGTTGATGGACCGTCCGGCCAGGTCGCGATGGTGTTCCAGTCCTTCGCGCTGTTCCCCTGGCTGACCGTGCTCGAGAATGTCGAGATCGGTCTGGAGGCGCAGGGCATCGCGCCCGCGCTTCGCCGCAAGCAGGCTCTGGCGGCGATCGACCTGATCGGCCTCGACGGGTTCGAGAGCGCCTATCCGAAGGAACTGTCGGGCGGCATGCGCCAGCGCGTCGGCCTCGCCCGGGCGCTGGTCGTGCATCCCCGCGTTCTCCTGATGGATGAGCCGTTCTCGGCCCTCGACGTGCTGACCGCCGAGACGCTGCGCACCGACCTGCTCGATCTCTGGTTCGAGGGCAGGATGCCGATCCACTCGATCCTGCTGGTGACGCACAATATCGAGGAGGCCGTGCTGATGTCTGACCGCATCCTCGTCTTCTCCTCCAATCCCGGCCGCGTCATCGCCGAGATCAAGGTCGACCTGCCCCAGCCGCGCAATCGCCTCAACCCGGCTTTCCGGCAGATCGTCGACGACATCTATGCCCGCATGACCGTGCGCCCAACCAGCGCCGGTCCGCGCGACGGCTCGTTCCCGGGCACCGGCATCGGCATGATCCTGCCGCCGGTCTCGACCAATGTGCTGGCCGGCCTGCTGGAGACGGTGAGCGGGGCGCCCTATGCCGGGCAGGCCGACCTGCCGGCTTTGGCGTCCGAGCTGCAGCTCGAGATCGACGAGCTGTTCCCGATCGCCGAGACGCTGCAACTGCTGCGCTTTGCGGAAGTCGATGGCGGCGACATCCGCCTGACCGAAGCCGGCCGCCGATTTGCCGTTGGCGAAGTCGACGAGCGCAAGAAGCTCTTCGCGCAGCATCTGACAGCCTATGTGCCGCTCGCTGCGCATATCCGCCGCGTCATCGACGAGCGGGCCTCGCACCGGGCACCGGCGAGCCGCTTCCGCGACGAGCTCGAGGACTACATGTCGGAGGAGTTCGCCGACAAGACGCTGACGACCGTCACGGCCTGGGCGCGCTATGCCGAGTGCTTCGCCTATGACGAGGCACGCGGCGTCTTCAGCCTCGAGGACCCCGCCTGACGCCGCCCGGCGGTTGGCAGAGATCGAAAAGACCCGCCGGGCGGTGCTTCGGCACCCCCCGGCAGCCTCTTGTTGCCTCAGCGCTTCTGTTGGTCGCGCGCGGCGAGCGTGCGGAGGCGGAGGGCGTTCAGGCGGATGAAGCCGGCTGCATCCTTCTGGTCATAGGCGCCGCGATCGTCCTCGAAGGTGACCAGCGCGTCCGAATAGAGCGACTTCGGCGACGAGCGGCCGACGACCATGACATTGCCCTTGTAGAGCTTCAGCCGCACCGTTCCTTCGACATGGACCTGACTCTTGTCGATGAGCGCCTGCAGCATCTCGCGCTCGGGGGCGAACCAGAAGCCGTAATAGATCAGCTCCGCATAGCGGGGCATGATCGAATCCTTGAGATGCGCCGCTTCGCGGTCGAGCGTCAGGCTCTCGATCGCGCGGTGGGCCGCGATCAGGATCGTGCCGCCGGGCGTCTCGTAGACGCCGCGCGACTTCATGCCGACATAGCGGTTCTCGACGAGGTCGAGCCGGCCGATGCCGTTGTCGCGGCCAAGCTCGTTGAGCTTGGTCAAGAGCGCGGCGGGGGAGAGGTGAACGCCGTCGATCGAGACCGGGTCGCCCTTCTCGAAGCCGATCTCGACATAGGTGGCGACATCGGGCGCCTCTTCGGGGGCGATGGTGCGCATATAGACGTAGGGCGGCGGCTCGACGGCCGGATCCTCGAGCACCTTGCCCTCGGAGGACGAGTGCAGCAGGTTGGCGTCGACCGAGAACGGGGCCTCGCCGCGCTTGTCCTTCGCGACGGGAATCTGGTTCTTCTCGGCGAAATCGATCAGGTCGGTGCGCGACTTGAAATCCCAGATGCGCCAGGGCGCAATCACGCGGATCGAGGGATCGAGCGCAGCAACCGACAGTTCGAAGCGGACCTGGTCGTTGCCCTTGCCGGTCGCGCCATGGGCAACGGCGTCGGCGCCGACCTCCTGCGCGATCTCGACGAGGCGCTTGGCGATCAGCGGCCTGGCGATCGAGGTGCCGAGCAGATAGGTGCCCTCATAGAGCGCATTGGCGCGGAACATCGGGAACACGAAATCGCGCACGAATTCCTCGCGCAGATCGTCGATATAGATCTGCTTGACGCCCATCATCTCCGCCTTCTTGCGGGCGGGCTCGAGCTCTTCGCCCTGGCCGAGATCAGCGGTGAAGGTGACGACTTCGGCCTGGTACTGCTGCTGCAGCCATTTCAAAATGATCGAGGTATCGAGCCCGCCGGAATAGGAGAGCACGATCTTCTTGATGTCGGACATGGAGGGCGGCTTTCCGGAGGTTTTGCGCTGGCGGGCTTATAATATGACGCTCTGCGGCGGGCAACTCAGCTGCGTTGGCCTCGCAGCCGTCGTCCGGCCTTCGCCAGCCACGGCTCGACCGCCGCATCGATCCGCGCGCCGAGCGGGCCGACGACGATGAGGCGATGCAGCACCAGAATGATGCCGAGCGTCATGCCCCAGGAGAGCAGCACGTCGGAGAGGTAATGCCCGCCGAAGGCCATGCGGTTAAGCGACAGCGCGAGGCCGACGACCGCGACCGGCACGCCGAAGACGAGCCGAACGTCGCGCGGCAGCAACAACACTGGTGCCAGCAGCCACATCGCCGTCGAGGCCTCGCCGGAGACGAAGGAGCAGTTCGAGATGCAGGCGCCGCCGAAATGCCAGGCCGGCTCGAACGGCCAGGCGCCGCCGAAGAGATCGGTCTGGATGGGGCGCGGCCGGCCGGAATGGTTCTTCAGCAGCGCGTTGACGACGAGGCCGGGACCGAGCGCGAGGCTCGCCAGGAGAAAGACGGTCGAGCGCGGCCGGATCGCGATCGGCCGCTCGGGCCAGGCGAGCTTCGCGAGGATGCTCGCCGCGAGCACGACCAGCATCAGGATCACCAGCTGGTCGCCGAGCTTCCGGAGCGCGACGAGCGAGGCGATCGACGTCGCATCGAAGCCGTCGGCGGAGTGGAACAGCCCGGCGGTCCACACATCGATCGCCGGAAAAGCGAGAAACAGCGCCGAAACACCGCCGAGATAGAGCAGGACGAGCGCAAGCGGCTCGCGCCAGATCCGCGCTCGTTCTGCCTGCAATCGCGCCATTTCGCGCCGTTCCGCCATCCGCCTCATCCGTCCTGTCCTGTCTTCGCCCTACGCGGTTCGCGCGGCGAAGACAAGTCAAGGACCGGCGACCGGCGCCCCGTCAGCGCTTCCGCTGCGAGGCGTGGAACGAGTGCGGATAGGGCAGGCGCATGGCGCTCGCCGCATCGAGCTTCTCGATCTGCTCGGCCGTGAGCACGAGATCGGCCGAGGCGAGCGAGGCTTCGAGCTGGGCCACCGAGCGGGCGCCGAGGATCGGCGCGGTGACGCCGGGCTTGGCCAGCAGCCAGGCAATCGCGACCGCGGCCGGCGGCGCGCCGGTTTCGCTCGCGACCGCATGCAGCGCATCGAGGCTCGCCCAGGTGCGCTCATTGTCATAGTCGGTCCAGTTTTCCGACCAGCCCTGCGCCTCCGCCTTCTCGATGCGCGAGCCCTCGAGCGGCTTCGTCATGCCGCGCTTGAACTTGCCCGAGAGCCAGCCGCCGCGCAGCGGGCTCCAGGGCATGATGCCGAGCCCCTCGGAGAGGGCGAGCGGCACGATGTCCCATTCGAGCTCGCGATCGAGCAGGTTGTAGAGCGGCTGGATCGAGACGAAGGGCGCGTAGCCCGCCGCCTTCTGGATGCCGAGCGCCTTCATGATCTGCCAGGCGGCATAATTGGAGACACCGAGATAGCGCACCTTGCCTGATGTCACGAGGCTGTCGAGCGCGGCGAGCGTCTCCTCCAGCGGCGTCTCGAAATCCCACATATGAACCTGGTAGAGGTCGATATAATCGGCCTTGAGGCGGGAGAGGCTCGCGTCGCATTCGGCGAGGATATGCTTGCGGCCGAGGCCGCGCTGGTTCGGCCCCTGGCGCGTGCCGAAGCGGACCTTGGTCGCGAGAACGACATCGTCGCGGTTCTGCCGGACGAGCCAGTTGCCGATGACGCTTTCCGAGGCGCCGGCCGAATAGACGTCGGCGGTATCGATGAAATTGCCGCCGGCCGCGACGAAGCGATCGAGCATCGCGTGGCTCTCGGCCTCGTCCGCCTCGCGGGCAAAGGTCATGGTGCCCAGACAGAGGCGCGAAACTTCAAGGCCTGTGCGGCCGAGACGGGTAAACTGCATGGGGGATCCTCACCTGAACGATCGTCATTGAAACGGTTCAAGGAAGGTTAGGCCCGGATGGCGGGAGGGTCAAGCGCGAACGGCCGCGGCTCGGGCGACGCGATGCCTGGGGGCGGCCAGCGCTGCGCGCAGCCTGTCGCGAACAGCCTGCGCCAAAGCGTGCGCTTGCCAGCCGCGCGCGCTCCCGGCACTCTCCGGCCGGAAAAAAGTCACAATGCGGCCGGATGTCGGAGCTTTCCGCCGGGCCGCAGGATACGGGAAGCCGCGAGATCATGACGATGACGTTTGGGAATGAAGCTGCGCGCGCGATCGGCGCGGGCGCCGAGGGTCGCCGGGCCGGCGCGCTCAGCCGCCGGTCGTTTCTCGTCGGCGCCACCGTCAGCCTCGGCGCGCTGTCGCTCGCCGGCTGCGTGACCGGAGGCATGAGCCGGGCTGAGGCCGAGCGCGTCTATGGCCCGATGCCGGAAGAGAAATTCCCGATTCCCCCCGTCAATCTCGCCAAGCTCGACCCGAAATGGTACCGCCGCACGGTGCATTACGAGAGCAAGGAAGCGCCGGGCACGATCATCATCGATCCGAAGAACCACTATGTCTACCGGATCGAGGGCAACAACATGGCGACCCGCTACGGCGCCAATGTCGGTCGCGACGGCTTCCGCTGGAACGGCGACGTCGTTGTCGGCCGCAAGGGTGAATGGGCGACGTGGACCCCGCCGAAGGAAATGATCGCACGCCAGCCGGAAGCCGCGAAATATGCGGCCGGCATGCCCGGCGGCCTCGACAATCCGCTCGGCGCCCGCACGCTCTATCTCTACCAGGACAATGTCTACACGCTCTACACCATCTACGCGACCAGCCACCCCGACTCGATCGGCAAGGGCGTCACGTCAGGCTGCACGGGCCTGCTCAGCCAGGACATGATCGACCTCTACAACAAGACCCCTGTCGGCACGAAGGTGGTGATGCTGCCCAGTTAAGGGGGCGGAGCGGGCGGCGCCGGCTTTCCGCCCGACCTGTCGATCCGTCCTCGCCCGATCACACGGAAAGGGATCCACGACATGTCGAACAAACCGGACGAGGGTCTCGATCGGCGGGGCTTCCTGATCGCATCGGCCGCGACGATCGGCGCCTCGGCCGGGCTGGCACCCTCTACCAGCCCGGCTTATGCCGATAGCCCGGCGACCACGGCAACGCCCGCCGCATCCGGCACGCCCGGGGCAACCGTCTATACGGGCGATGTCATTGAAGGGCGCAAGGTCGTCAGCACCCTCGATGTCGATGATCTCGAGCCGGGGCGGAAGCATCTCCTCTATTTCCAGGGCGTCGAGATGCCCAGCGGGCAGCACTGGTATGTGTCCGTGGTGGTCGCGAAGGGCGCGAGGCCGGGCAAGCGCGTCGTCCTGACCAGCGGCGTGCATGGCGACGAGATGAGTTCGGTGCACACGGTCCAGACCGTGATGAACCAGCTCGATCCCGCGGCGATGTCGGGGACGGTGATGGCCGTCACGGATGTCGCCCGCGCGGCCATGGAAGGCATGCAGCGCCGATGGCCGAATTCCGGCCGGGGCGCCGACCTCATCGACCTCAACCGCGAATGGCCCGGCAACGAGAATGGCCTGACCGCCCCGAGCCGCCATGCCGGGCTGCTGTTCAACCGCTTGCTGCGCCCGAACGCCGATGCCGCGATCGACTTTCACACGGGGACGACCGGGTTCGAGGTCGCGGCCTTCAATATCGGCGGCATGGATGTGCCGGCGGTCAAGGCGATGATCGAGCTCTATCCCGTTGACCAGATCTACGACAATCACGTCTATCCAGGCGTGCTGCACAACGCCTTCATGGATGTCGGAATCCCCGCCTTCACGCCGGAGATCGGCGCCGCGCGCGTGCTCGACCTCACGATGATCCCGCTCTTCGTCGAGGGCACGCTGAATGTCCTCAAGCACTACGGCATCCTCGCCGGCCCGATGGGACGCACCGGCAAGGACGTCGACGTCTTCACCGGCAACAGCGCGTTTCCGATCCTCGCGACCGCCGGCGGTCTCGTCGAGCACCTCGTCAAGCTGAATGACAGGGTGCAGCCCGGACAGAAACTCGCCATCCAGCGCAACAGTTTTGGCGAAGTCGTCGCGGAGTATACCAGCGTGGTCTCAGGCATGGTGACGGGCCAGCGCAGCGACGCGATGGCCGAGCCGGGTAACCCGCTGGCGTTTATCCTGTTCCATCAGGATGTGGCTGGTGGGGGTGAGACCTATCCGGAGTAGCGCGCCAAGGGACTGGCCCAGGGATACGTCTTGGCCATCGGCAGTCATGACCCGAGCGGCGATCTACGCGACGAGTCACCCCGACTCGATCGGCAAGGGCGTCATGTCAGGTTGCACGGGCCTCCTCAGTCAGGACGCGATCGACCTCTACAGCAAGACCCCGGCGGGGACGAAGGTGGTGATGCTGCCGAACTGGGGGCGCGCAACTCAGGCTTCCCTTTAACCCGCCCCTGGAGGGCGGGTCGAAAACGCTTCTGCGTTTTCGGGGCGGGGGCACAGGTGGCTGACACGGTCTCCTACCTCCTCGACGATACCCGACAACTCGCTCGCTCCGTCTGACCAAGCACGCTTCCGCTGACGCCGAAGCTACCCCCGCCCCGAAAGGGCTCAGCCCTTTCAACCCGCCCCTCCAGGGGCGGGTTGAAGCCGGGCGTTTTTCTACGACGCGCCGTTGTCTCCGGCGATCGGCATGGCAAACTCGCCGCGAGGGGAGGGCTCCATGTCTCGTCGTCCAGCCGATCCGCGCTTGCGCGGCTTTGCCCCTACTATGCGGAAGACGATGACAGAGGCGGAGTTCCGGCTCTGGACCGTGCCTCGCGGCCGGACGCTCGAAGGCTTGAAGTTTCGCCGGCAAGGGCCGATCGGCCCGTTCATTGTGGATTTCTTCTGTCCGGCCCATCGCCTGATCGTCGAGATCGACGGCGGCCAGCATTTCGAGGACGAGGGGATCGAAGCCGACGCACGACGGACAGCGTGGCTTCAAGCGCAGGGCTACCGCGTGCTCCGCTTCACCAATCCTGATGTGCTGACCAATCTCGACGGCGTCTGCCAGACAATCCTTGCGGCGATTGCCGACCCGCGCTCCTCTTAACCCGCCCCTGGAGGGCGGGTCGAAAACGCCTTGAGCGTTTTCGGGGCGGGGGCGCGTGAACACCGCAGCAATAAGGTTTGCGCGATGGCCTTCTTGGTTCGTCCCAGCCTCGTCGAACCAAGCACGCTTCGGCTCTGCCGAAGCTACCCCCGCCCCGAAAGCGCTGTGCGCTTTCGACGCTCCCCCCAGGGGAGGGTTCAAGGTCAACCGGCCGGTGCGCGAAGCTCACTTTGCAAAGCGGCGCCTTGGCAGCATCGCAAAGCAAGACGTGGTGGCCGCAACACGTACGGCCATGACGGCGGTTAGCTTCCAGTTGTGACGAGCTGTTGAGTGAGTTGGCGCCAAAGGCTTGCCGATACCATGGCTCATCCAACCAATCCGTCCTCGAAGCCGCGGCGGCATACCCACGCTCCCCTTAACCCACCCCTGGAGGGCGGGTCGAAAACGCCCTGGCGTTTTCGGGGCGGGGGCACCGGCGAATGGGCCGGCCTGAAGCCCCAACGACCATCCCCAACAACGCACCTCGCACCGACGCAAAGCACGCTTCGGCTGACGCCGAAGCTACCCCCGCCCCGAAGCCGCTGCGCGCCTTCGACCCGCCCTCAAGGGGCGGGTTCAAGTGGAGCTTGTCCCAACCGTCATGGCCGGGCTCGTCCCGGCCATCCACGACTTGCTCTCCGTCGTCGCAATGTCCCCGGCGCTGCAAAGCAAGACGTGGATGGCCGCAACAAGTGCGGCCATGACGACGGAGCGCGGGGCACGAGGGAGTCTAGTTTGGATAAATTGGTGCTTCGCTGGTATCAGAATACGTCCAACATTATCCCGTCATCGCCGATAATCTCGATGGTGGTGCTCTCGTAAGGACTCACGTCAGTATAGAATTCGACATAGTCCCCCGACAATAAACACATCCTGAGCGCGAACGGTGACGGTAATTCGAAGTGCTTGGGTATTTGTCCGATGATCAACCATACTGGAATGGAGCTTGGGCCTTCTTCCCAGCTATAATTATGGCCTTCTATGAAAAAAGAGGCCTTCAGCATCGTATTGATGGATCGGATACGGTTGAACGAAATGGAAAAATTATAAATTCCAAGGCCGATATCTTCGATGCAATCGCCATTGCAAAGTTTATTGAGATACTCAAGGACTGAAGAATCAAACTCCCTCAAAGTCGTATCTCCGAATTGTTCGTGGCTAGCATTTGTGCGTTGCGCGGCGATCTCGTATCAGGCTGCGCAGTTGAGTGTGGGTTTGTCAGATGACCCCCGGCCGACCAGCTTCGACACGCGGCACCCCTCACCCAAACCTCTTCTCCACATACTCCGCCACCATCTTCCTGAAATCCTCGGCGATATCAGGCCCGCGCAAAGTGGCGGCTTTCTTGCCGTCGATGAAGACGGGGGCGGTGGGGGTTTCGCCGGTGCCGGGGAGGGAGATGCCGATATCGGCGTGCTTGGATTCGCCGGGGCCGTTGACGATGCAGCCCATCACCGCGACCTTCAGCGCTTCGACGCCCGGATAGCGGGCGCGCCATTCGGGCATTGCGGCGCGGAGGTCTTCCTCGATCGTCTTGGCGAGTTCCTGGAACACGGTCGAGGTCGTGCGGCCGCAGCCGGGGCAGGCGGCGACGACGGGGAGGAAGGCGCGGAAGCCCATGGTTTGCAGGAGTTCCTGCGCCACCTGAACCTCCCGCGTGCGGTCGCCATTCGGCTCCGGCGTCAGCGAGACGCGGATCGTATCGCCGATCCCTTCCTGCAAGAGGATGCCCATCGCGGCCGAGGAGGCGACGATGCCCTTCGAGCCCATGCCGGCCTCGGTGAGCCCCAGATGCAGCGCATGCGGCGCGCGGCGGGCGAGATCGCGATAGACGGCGATGAGGTCCTGCACATTGGATACCTTGGCCGAAAGGATGATCCGCTCACGCACAAGGCCGATCTCTTCGGCCCGCGCGGCGGAGAGGATCGCCGATTGCACGATCGCCTCGCGCATCACGGCATTGGCCGAATGCGGCGCGGCGCTGGCCGCGTTGGCGTCCATCAGCCGCGTCAAGAGATCCTGGTCGAGCGAGCCCCAGTTGACGCCGATGCGCACGGGCTTGTTGTGACGGATCGCGAGCTCGATCAGCGTGCCGAATTGGCGGTCGCGCTTTTCGCCGAAGCCGACATTGCCGGGATTGATGCGGTATTTGTCCAGTGCCTCGGCGCAGGCGGGATGATCGGCGAGGAGCGTGTGGCCGATATAGTGGAAATCGCCGATCAGCGGCACATCAATGCGCCGGGCGAGCAGTTTCTCCTTGATATAGGGCACGGCGGCGGCCGCTTCCGGCCGATCGACCGTGATGCGCACCAGCTCGGAGCCGGCGATGGCGAGGCTCGCCACCTGCGCCACCGTCGCGGCGACATCGGCGGTGTCGGTGTTGGTCATCGATTGCACGACGACCGGCGCGCCGCCGCCGACCGCGACCTTGCCGACGGTGACGCCGACCGTCTCGCGCCGCGGCAAGGGCCCGGCCGGAAAATCGGGAAGCGTGAAGGCGGCGGCGGGGGCGGCGAGGTTCATGGTCGGGACGTCTCGGTCTTTTGGAAGGGACTGGGCAACCGGCCGCGCATCAGCCATTCGCCCGGCAGCGGGCGCAGAGGCCGCGGATCTCGATGACGGGCGCGCGCGGCGTGAAGGCGGCGGCGGCGGTGAGCGCGTCGAGCGCCGATGTCAGCGCCTCGGACGAGGCTTCGGCCGCGGCGCCGCAGGCCTCGCAGAGCAGGAACACCGTCGCGGCGCCATGATCGTGGCCGGCCTCGGCCGCGCCGGTGCGCTGGCTGCGGGTGCAGGCGATATAGGCGTTGCGGCTCTCGATGCGGTGGGCGAAGCCGTTCTCGACCAGGAAATCGAGCGCGCGATAGACGCTGACCGGCGCGGGCCGCGGGCCGGAGCGCGCGAGGCGGTCGATCACGTCATAGGCGCTGGCGGGAACGTGGCTTTCGGCGAGCGCGGCGAGAACCTTCTTGCGCTGCTCTGTAAAGCGCAGGCCGGCGGCGGCGGACACCGCCTCGGCATTGGCGATCGTGTCGCGCTCGCAATGGCCGTGGTCGTGCTCGCCATGCTCATGTGGCGCCGCCGCATGGGCCGTCTCGCCGGTCGTCGCCTCGTGCATCGCGCGATCCCGCTTCTCTGCCGGAGCCTGCGTCATGGTGCTCTTTCCATCCCGCGGCGCCGCGTTCTACCATGGCCCGCCCGATGTCGTCACGACGGCCGGCCCCGCGCCGAATATAGTCGCTGGCGCGGCGGTTCTCACCCCTCTTTCTCGCCAGGAGCCTCGATCATGCCGAACGACCGCCATTTGAGAGGCAAGACGGCGCTGGTGACCGGCTCCACCTCCGGCATCGGGCTCGGCATCGCCCGGGCTCTGGCCGGCGCCGGCGCGCATGTCGTGCTTTCCGGCTTTGCCGACGAGGACACGATCACGGCGCTGAAGGCCGATGTCGCCGGACCGCATGATGTCGAAGTGCGCCATGTCCATGCCGACCTGACGCGCGAGGACGAGATCGCCGGGCTGGTCCATGCCGTCGAGCGCGAGTTCGGCGCCATCGACATTCTCGTCAACAATGCCGGCATGCAGCATGTCGCCCCGGTCGACCAGTTCCCGGTCGACAAGTGGAACATGATCATCGCGCTCAATCTCTCTGCCGCGTTCCATGCCATCCGCCTGGCGCTGCCGAAGATGAAGGCGAAGGGCTGGGGCCGGATCATCTCCACCGCCTCGGCGCATGCGCTCGTCGCCTCGCCCTACAAGTCGGCCTATGTCGCGGCGAAGCACGGGCTGGTCGGGCTGACCAAGACCGTCGCGCTCGAGACCGCCGAGGCCGGCATCACGGTGAACGCGATCTGCCCCGGCTATGTCTGGACGCCGCTCGTCGAGAAGCAGATTCCCGCCACCATGGCGGCGCGCGGGCTCACCGAGGAGCAGGTGAAGCGCGATGTGCTGCTCGCGGCGCAGCCGACGCGCCAGTTCGTCACCATCGAGGAGATCGCCGGCCTCGCGCTGTTCCTGACCACCGACGCCGCGCGCAACATCACCGGCGCGCTGCAGGTCATCGATGGCGGCTGGACGGCGGCCTGACCCATGACCGGACAGTTGAGGGGACGTGTTGCCGCCATCACCGGCGGGGCGAGCGGCATCGGCCGCGGCATCGCGCTCAGCTTTGCCGATGCCGGCGCTGCGATCGCCGTGCTCGATCGCGATGGTGATGCAGCGGCGCGCGTCGCGGCCGAGATCGCGCGGAGGGGCGGCGTGGCAGCGGCCTTCGCCTGCGATGTCGCCGACGAGGCTTCGGTCGCCGCCGCCTTCGCCGCGGCGCGGGCGGCGCTCGGCGCGCCGGATACGCTCGTCAACAGCGCCGGCGTCTTGAAGGATGTGCCGATCGCCGACATGACGGCTGCCGAATGGGACCGCGTTATGGGCGTCAATCTCCGCGGCGCGTTCCTCTGCGTCCAGCAGGTTCTGCCCTCGATGCGGGCGCAGCGCTTCGGCCGGATCATCAACATCGCCTCGCAGCTGGCGCTGAAGGGCGCGCCGGCGCTGACGCATTACGTTGCTGCCAAGGCCGGGCTGATCGGCTTCACCAAGGCGCTCGCGCATGAGGTTGCGCGCGAGGGCGTGACGGTCAACGCGATCGCGCCCGGCATCATCGAGACGCCGATGAGCGCGGGCGTTCCCGCCGATGTCCGCGCCCGGATCGAGGCGGCGCTGCCGATCGGCCGCTTCGGCCGCATCGACGAGATCACCGGCGCCGCGCTGCTGCTCGCCGGCGAGGGCGGCAGCTACTTCATCGGCGCGACGCTCGATGTGAATGGCGGCGACGTCATGTGAAGCGCCGCGGCGCCGTCCCGGGCCTCACCAGCCATAGGTGAAGGTGGCGCCCGTCCCGCCGTCGCCCTGCTGGACGACATCGGCATTGGTGTTACGGCCATATTGGAAGAGGCCGTAGGAATTGCCGTTTCCCGCCTGCTCAAGGCGGGCGGCATGGCCATCGCCCTTCTGGCCGATGATGCCGACATTGCCGTCGCCGGCCTGGGCCACCGCGGCGCTGTTGTCGCGCCCGCTCTGGTCGATCCGCGCGCCGCCGCCCTTGAGGCCACGATAGAGCGCATAGGCGCGGAGCCCGAAATCCATCATCTGCGCCTCGCCGGCCGAGCGCGGCGCGAGCGAATAGGCGATCGAGCCGCCGGCGAAGGCGGGGGCGGCTGGGCTCGCCACCGCGAGCAGCGCGGCCGTCGCGGCCAGCATGGCCGTGGTCTTGAGGGTCGGGTTCATGGCGCGGTTTCCCTGGTCTGGCGGGTTGCGGGCGGGGCTTCTAGCTGCTCGGGATGGTCTTGCTGCAATGGGCGCTGGCGCCGCCGGCAGTCACGTCGAGCGTTGCCTCGTAGCGGGCGTCGCCGCCGGCAAGGCTGAGGCTGCCGAGCGCGGCGCTGCCGCCGGCCGCCACCTTGAAATTGCCGCCCTGGTTGACGCTCGAGGAGCCGCCGGAGGCGCCGCCGCGGACGCTGAACTGGTAGCTGCCGGTCGTGCTCGTCGCCGAACGGGCGATGGGCGAGACGATGATCTGGCCGCCCGACGCGCTTTCGCCGATGGCGCAGCCCAGCGCCGCGGTGTCGTCGCTGGCGATCGTGTCGCCGCCCTTGCCGGATGCGGCAAAGCCGGCGCCGACGCCGATCGCGCTGAGCGCCAGCAGGGCGGCGAGGACGCCGCGTCCCGTGATGCTGATCATGGCTGTTCTCCTTGAAGAGGGATGAAGGGATCGGGGAGGCGGGCGCCGGAAGCCAGCGCCGCGCCGGCCGTGATCAGGGGCGGGCCATGATCGCGGGTTAGGCGTTGACTACGGGCAGGCCTGGACGAAGGCGGCGACATTGCCGCTGCCGCCCTGGTTGACGTCGGCGGCGCAGCCATGGCCAACCTGCACGCCGGCGGCGATGTTGCCGTTGCCGTCCTGCGTCAGGATCGCGGTGTGGCCCGAGCCGAACTGGCCGATGCCGGCGACGTTGCGATTGCCATACTGGTACGTGGCGCCGGAATTGCCGCTGCCTTCCTGGCCGATGGCGGAGAGGTTGCGGGCGCCATATTGCTGCGCCGTCGCGCCATTGAAGCGGCCGTCCTGATAGACGCGGATCCGGTTCTCAAAGCCATTCTGCCCGCCGCCGGCCGAATTCTGCCAGCCATACTGCTCGATGCGGAGATCATTGGCGAAAGCCGGCACGCCGGAAAGCGCGGCGAGGACGAGGGCGGCAGAGAGAACGGTCTTGCGGATCATGGAACCTCTCCTTGATGGCGGCGACGGCCGCGCTGTGGATGAGGTCCGTTCTAGAGAGCCGCGCCGGAACCGAAGCTGAAGGCGGCGTTTATCGGGCGTTCAGGGAGGGGATGTCGGAAACTGCGACCCGGAACCGTTATCCGGACGTTTGAAATCCGACAGTGTTTTCGAACGCAGGGCTATCGCGAGGGGGACGGAGCATCATAGGAACCGGGTCAGATCCGGATAACGTTCGTTTTTGAGGCGAAGGATGGGTTGATAATGGCCCAAGCTGGCATTGTGGTTGTGATCTCCCTCAAGCCCGCTTGCGACCCCGTCGTTGTCGTTCGGAGGTCGTCGACAGCATGCCAAGTGGGTCTCTCCAATGAATCTTATGATAGCCCGTATTGTAGCCGGGATAGCATTGTCTTGGTCCGGCGTTTGATGGCACGGTAATGCTTCAGCGCCAGCGGTGGACAGGCTGCTTGGTCTCGTAAAAAGACGATTAGAGGAAAGAAGATTTCCTGATTGGGTAATTGGTGGGAGCGGGCATGTTGCCATTGGAAAAGCTGATATCGAGTTTTCGGGATGCGCAGTCGAAACTGGTTGTGCAAACTGCAGACTTGCCGCTGGCTACACTCGCGCAGATGGTTGAAAGTAGTGCTATCGACCTGCAGCCAGGCTTTCAGCGTCGTGAACGGTGGTCGTCGGACAAACAATCCGCCCTCATAGAGTCGTTTTTGCTGAACGTGCCAGTACCTCCTGTCTACTTGGCAGAAGAACTTTCCGGCACGTACACCGCAATCGACGGAAAACAACGCCTGCGGGCGATCTCCGACTTCATTTTCGGCAGGCTTACACTTCGTAACCTAGAACGACTTCCCGAAGCCCAAGGATTGAAATTCGATGAGTTGCCGAGTGAGATAACGAACTCGTTCAAGCTTCGCCCGTATCTGCGCGTTGTGACGCTGCTAAAGCAGACCGACCCGATGCTAAAGTACGAGGTATTTCTCCGGCTCAACCGCGGCGGCGAGGCGCTAAACGCCCAAGAGATACGGAATGTTGCCTTCAGGGGGCCGCTCAACGATCGAATTTATCAGCTGTCTGAAAACGCGTTCCTGCGACAACAACTCAAGATTGATGGAAACAAATCGGCGGCCTACCGCGAGATGAATGACGCTGAATACGTTCTTCGATTTCTCACTCTTTTTGAGCGTATCACTACGTTCAGCGGTAATCTGGTGAGGGAGATGGACGAATACATGCGGCGGCACCAATTAAGTAACAGCCAACAAGTTGACGGCTTGGCTTCAACGTTCAACCAAGCCATGGCGCGGTGCCAAGCCATTTGGGGGGAATTTGCCTTTCGCCGACCGGAAGGGAACGGATGGCGCGACCAAACCCTTGCGGGCATGTACGACGCACAAATGATAGCGGCGTCTCAGGTAGCCCAGCAGGTGGCCGACAAGGCTGCTGCTAATCAGGGCGACGCTGTTGCGCGGACAAGGGCGCTCTTCAATGTAGCTGAGTTCGATAAGTCCGTCCGAACGGGCACCAATACACCTGCGCGAATTCGCTACCGAGTGAGCCGAATGAAAGAGCTGCTCGAGGCCATCTAACCATGGCGCAGTTTCGGAGAGAGTTCTTTAGCACGCTCGAGCAGATGCTCAAGGTCAGCGGAGAGCCGCTTCTTCAAGATCGGTTCCCGCTCGCAGACCCGGCTAACCTAAGCGCCCGCGTGCTCAGACTCGGTTTGGCCGTCTCGGCGTTCGCAATGCTGGAAAAATATGTTTCCGCCGTGTTCGAGCACTTGGTAGAGCGGGACGTCAGCAGCGCACATATGGGGTTTGCTGCATTACCCGACGACATCCGAGATTTCATCGTCGTAGATTCGGCGATCGGCATGAACAACCGCCTCTTATTCGTTAAAGGCTCTCCAGACCGTCTCAACTACATCTCGCAGACATTAGACCTCGTAATTAAGTACAAGGAAGTGCCTCCGGCATACACAGCCTTGGGGTTCAGTCCAAAGGGGTCGAACGTCGGGCACGAGGACATCAAGCAGGCATTCAGCACTTTTGGCGTTAAAGATGCCTGGAGGAAGATGAATACGCTAGCCGCGGCCTATGGCGGTGCAGTAATTAGTCTGAACGAAAACTACAGAGCTTTGTCCAGTGCACGCCACAAGGCGGCTCATGATCCGGTGTCGATCATTCCGATCGCAGACCTCCAGTCGCACATTCGTTCTGCTATCGTTATTGGCATTTGCTGTGATGTGTTGGCCAAGAATGCCGGCGCTGCAATAAAGGCATGTCTCGACAAGAAGGACCTCGAGAAAGATGTTGCGGCTTATAGGCGTGCGTCGCGCTTCCTCGACGAGCAGGCGGACGGGAGTTGGTTGGAACGGGCATCTCCGGCTGCCAAGGGGGCCAAGCGATACGCTAGTCGAGCGGATGGGATTGCTGGCGCGATAGTGCGAGGTGGGGCGCCATTCGTCGTTGTTAGAGACAAGACTGGCCAACCGATAGAGCTAGCGGGATAGAAAACTCGCTCGAATAGGGCTATTTCGCGGTCGCATGCCGGAGACTTCCGCTCAAGATAGTAGTCGCTTCAATGAAGATCACGGGTTAGTCGTCATCCTGTAACCGAAAAGCGGCTTGCGGAGGATGTTTCTGATCGGCGGATGGCTGAAGCGGGAGCGCGCCGCTGTCGAATTGCAGCCGCTGATCGAGCGGCCGCTTTGCCCACTTCGATGCCCAGCAGCGGTCGGGCAGCTTCCCTCCCCAAGATAGACATCGGGCGCAACTGCAGCAAACGGCAGCTTCTGGTACAAAGCGGCCCGATGCAGTTGTGCTGAGATTGCCCCATAAACGGTCGTTTTCCGAACAGACCGAGCATTCTGAGCTCACGATCTGACACGCACTCCGCCCGTCATGGCCGTGCTTGACTCGGACATCTAAGTCTTGCTCTGGGCGCCCGGGGGCAGGGCAGGTGGCGCAGCTGGGCGAGTAGGTGCACTAACCCGGAAAGCGCCCGCTGGCCTCAGCTACGCCCTCTGGCATCCGTAACTTCTGCCGACGCTCTATCCCGCCTGAACGAACAGCCCCCCAGCCATCCCCCAAGCCCCTAGGCCGCTCCGCCCCGGGCGGCGAAGCCGGCGTCGAGGGTTTCGACGATGTCCTCGATGTTGAGGAGGAGGTCCTCGCGAGCGGCGAGGAAGCTCGCCTCGTCGTCGCAGCGGAGATAGGCGAAGACTTCGATATCCTTCGAGGCGGCGCCGTAGCCGACAAAGCTTGCGTGAGAGGTCTCGGTCACCACCAGCGGGTTGGCGGCGAGGAGGTCGCGGAGCTTGGTGAGGAGCAGGCGCAGCTGCTCGGGCCGGGTGCCGTGGCTGATATGCAGCAGCGTCTGCAACAGGCGCATGCGGCGCGCCGTGTAGTTGTCGAGATGCATCTGCGAGAATTCGCTGTTCGGAACGGTGACGAGGCTGTGCTCCAAGGTGCGGATGCGCGTCGAGCGGAGCCCGATCTGCTCGACCGTGCCGACATCGTTGCCATAGCGGCAGAAGTCGCCGACGCGCACCGGCCGGTCGGCGAAGAGCGTCAGCCCGCCGATGATGTTTTCGAGCGTCGGCCGCACCGCGAGGGCGATCGCGAGGCCGCCGGCGCCGAGGCCCGCCACCAGCGGCGCGACCGGAATGCCGATCCGGCTCGCCGCCGCGGCGACCAGGAGGATCATGAAGACGAGGCTGATCAGGCGGAACAGCATCCGCGTCATCGCCGCGTCGAGATGCGGATGGCCGTCGGGTCCTGTCCGCAGCCCGCCGATCGCGTCGGCGAGCCGGTTCGACAGCACGAAGACGAGCCAGGCGAGGCCCACAGCCTGGATGGCGAGGACGAGGAGGCTGATGACCTCCATCGGCAGTTCGAGCAGCCCGACGACGTTCTCGGCGAGATTCTCGAAGACCTCCGCAAGGATGACGACGAGGACGAGCGCGACCGGCGTTCCGAAGCGGAGCCAGGGGCTGGCCGCGCGGTGCCGGCCGTCCCAGTCGATGCCGGCCCGCACGATGAGCGGAACGAGCGGCAGGCCGATGGCGGCGAGGGCCCCCAGCGCGATCCACTGCCAGATGGCATGGCCGGCGGCAACGAATTTCGCCCAGGCCGGCAAGCGGTCGCGGAAGCTCTCGGGCACCCAGTCGCCGGGGCTCGACAGCACGTCCTCATAGATGCCAGCGAGCGCACCCGGCCTGTAGGGAATGTCCCTTGCAAGGTCGTAATAGCCGCGGAGCGCCGCGACCGTCTCCTTCGAGAACAGATATTCGCCGGCGCGCGGCCCGTCGGTCATCCTGACGATCTCGAGCCTGGTATTGGGGATCACCCAGCGCGTCGGATCGTCGTCCTTTCCGGCCGCGCCATCGGCGTCGCCGGGAATATCTTCCGGAGGCGGCAGATCGACCCGGTCGAGCACCTCGCTGAGCAGGGCCATGTCGATGAGGGTCGCGGCGTCGTAGCCGAGCGCGGGAACGGCGCTGAAATCGATCGTGTCGCGCGCGCGCGCCAGCGCCCGGTCGATGACGTCGCGGCTCTCGCCGGCTCGCCAGGCTTCGGCGCTCAACCGGAAGTCGCGGCGAAAGGTCGTCAAGGTGTCGCGCGGGCTCGACGTGTCGGCGGCCCGAAGCGGAAAGGCCTCGTCGGCCGCGCCGGGCGGAGCGGCTTCAGCCAGCGCGGCTGAGGCGCCGACGAGCATCAGGCCCCAGACCATCATGACGCGGCAGAACAGGCGCAGGCAGTTCAAGCCGGTCAAGGGATCATCCGATCTGGTGCCGAGAGCAGTCGTCGCAGTCTCGTTCGTGTCGGCGCTCCGGCTATTCTTGCCGGCTGCTGAAACCGAGCTGGCAGCATAGCGGCAGCGACTTCGGATACCAGAGCGATTTGTCGGCGGCGGCGCGGGCGGATCTCGGCGCCCACCCCTCTCGATACCGGGGCGCTGGCCGTTGCCTCATCCCGTCGCCTGGTCGGTCATGATCACGAAATCCTTGCCGGTGCGGGTGTCGGCGCTGAGCGGCAGGTCGACTGTCATCATGACGGTGCCTGGGGCGAGGCGTTGCTGGATCGCGGCGATGATCGCCTGGTCGCCGCGGATACGGGCAAGCGTTTCGGCCGGGGTGTATTCGATGCCGCGGGCCGCGCTCTCGTAATAGCCGATCGTGCGCCAGACGAGGCGGTCGTCGGCATCGCTGATCGGCGAGAGGACGTAGACGTGGTTGCCGAGCGGCCGGCCCGGTTCGCTGATCGTCGCCGCTCCGGTTGCGGCGACATGGCCGTCCTCGAGGATGACGATGCGCTGCTCGGCGCTCGAGATCAGGATCGAGGTCGCGCGTTTCGCAGGAGCCGCCGCTCCCGCTTTCGCCGGCGTCGTTCTCGGACGCGCATCCGGCCCGGGCGCCGTGGCGCTGGCGATCGTCGCGTGGACGTCATCGGAGAGGATCATGCCGGGATGGAGCACGGTGGTCGGATAGGTGGCGGCGTCGGCGATGATGACGGGCGTGCCGACCTTGGTGACGGAAAAGAGCTTCTCCGAGAAGGCAATCGGCATGCGCACGCAGCCATGCGAGGCCGGATAGCCGGGCAGGTTGCCGGCATGCAGCGCGATGCCCGACCAGGTCAGGCGGTTCATGTTCGGCATCGGCGCGTTGTTGTATGTCGACGAGCGGTGATGCTTGTCCTTTTCGAGGATGGTGAAGACGCCGGTCGGCGTCTCATGGCCGCGCTTGCCGGTGGAGCAGGTCGAGACGCCGATCCGGACGCCGTTGCGATAGACATAGACGCGCTGGTCGGGGATCGAGACGACGATCGCCACCGGACCGCCCGGCGCCCGGTCCGGATGCCAGGCGAACTGCCCCGGCGCCAGTTCGTCGATCGCCGCGACCTGCGGCTCGGCCTCGGCCCGCGGGGCGAAGCCGCCGGCAAGCAGCACGCCGAGCCCGACCAGCACCGTTCGACGATCGACCATGCCCACATTCCCCCCGTGTGTCTCGATCCGCCCGCTTCCGGCGGCCGTCGTCCCAACGCTGCCCCCCTGTCACGCACCGCAGACCGTGAACAGAAGGAAGCCTTATCGTCCGCCCGAAAGCACAACCCGGCGATGGCAGGTCGACCGAAAGTAAAGCTGTGGTAGCGCAGCGCCGAAATATTCATGTACGGCTTGATCATTGTCAAACCCCGCCGATATCCTCTGGCGGATGACGAACGAGCCAAGAAGAGTGATCGGAAGCGCCATGATGAGTTGCCCAGCTGCCCTTCACCGCGTCGCGCCGGCTGCTCTCGTCAGGGCGCCGATGACGCGCCGGGGTTCGCCGGCTCAGCCGGTCATGCGGCGCGCTCGCTCGTGGGGCGCGGTCACCTTGTGCTGGCGGGCCTTGATGCGGAGGGAGGCTCCCGTGTTGCGATCGGTGCTTGTCGTCATTGCGGCGCTGCTGCTGGCGCCGGCCGCAAGCCTTGCCGCGCGCGCCGATGGCGTGACGGTCTCGCGCCTCCGCTTCGAGCCGGGCGCGAGCAGCACCGTGGTTCGGGGGCGGATCGCGGGCTATGATGTCCGCAACTATGTCGTCAGCGCGCGCGCCGGGCAGCGGATGACGGTGACCTTCGCGACGCGCAATCTTTCGGCCAGCTTCAACGTCCTGCCGCCGGGGAGTTCGGAGGCGATCTTCATCGGCTCGAGCGCCGGCAACAGCTTCACCGGTCGCCTCGACCGGAGCGGCGATTATGTCGTCAGCGTCGGGCTGATGCGGAGCGCGGCGCGGCGCGGTGCCGTCGCCGACTATACGCTGAAGGTCGCGGTCACCGGCAGCCACGAACCCTGGCGGGATCCGCCGGCGCATGATTTTGCCGACGGGCTCACCGGCGGCCCCGACGAATGGCGGGTCGTCGGAGTTCCTCCCGGCGACTTCCTGAATATCCGGTCGAAGCCCTTTTCCAATGCGCCTGTCCTAGCCCGCGTCCCGAACGGCACGCGGCTCGCCAATGGCGGCTGCCGCATCGTCGATGCCGCGCGCTGGTGCATGGTCGATCTCCGCGGCGGGTCCGGCATCTCCGGCTGGGCGAGTGGCCGCTACCTGCGCGAATAGCGCGTATCCATAGCCGCCGAAGGCGCGGGGGCGTCTTGCTTCCGATCCTCGAGCCGTGCCTCGCATCGCGAGGGCTCGGACGCGCGCCCGCGTGCCTTGCTCGCCGCGCCATTGCATTGCCTGGGGCATGATCCGTCTATACCGAAGGTCATGAGCCAGCTCGCTGCCGAGGCCGTGGCATGAGGCGGAGGACCCGGATGAACCATCTGCTGGCCGATTTCGATGTCGGTCTTCTGCTGACCTTCGATGCGATGCTCAAGGACAGGAATGTCACCCACGCCGCGGCGCGGCTGAACATCACGCAATCCGCCCTCTCGGCGCGGCTGACGCGGCTCAGGCACCTGCTGGGCGATCCGCTGTTCATCCCCTCGACGTCCGGCCGGGGCATGGTCGCGTCGCCGCACGCCTTGGCGCTGCAACCGGAACTCCTGCGTCTGCTGGAGCAACTGAGTGATTTCATCGGCACGGCCAGGGTGTTCGATCCGGTCACCAGCAAGCGCATCTTCCGCATCGCCGCGACCGACAACCCCGTCTCGATCCTCGCGCCCGACCTGATCCCGCTCGTGAAATCCGAGGCGCCGCATGCCAAGCTGGCCTTTACCATGCCCAACAAGGCGCGCATCGCGGAGGACCTGGAGCAGGGCGACATCGACGTGTTCATCGGCGTTGCCGAGGATGGCGCGCCAGGCTTGATGGCGCGCAAGCTGTTCGAGGAACGGTTTGTCACCGCCCAGCGACGGGGTCATCCACGCGGCAACGGACCCCTGACGCTCGACGCGTTCTGCGCCCTCGATCATCTGCTGATCTCGACCAGCGGCGGTCATCTGACGGGAATGGTCGACAGCGTCCTGGCGGGCATGGGCCGCGCGCGCACCGTGGCGGTCTCGGTGCAGAGCTATGCTCTGGCGCCGCTGATCCTTGCCAGCACCGACCTCGTCTGCACCTTGCCCCGCCGGTTCCTGCGACGATTCGAGGATGTGCTGGATCTGGTCGAGGCTCCGATCGATCTGCCGCCCTTCGAAATGCATCTGTTCTGGCACCCGCGCATGAGTGCCGATGCCGCTCACAGCTGGTTGCGCCAGATGGTGCTGCGCAGCGCCCGGCCCGGCCAGGATCGAGAGAAGGAAGCCGAGCCGAGCGCCCGGCTTCCCAGCCGGTCCTAGAACTGCTGCAGCAGATAGCTGCCGACCTTGGCGGCCTTGGGATCGAAGAGCGTGTCGAGCCGGGCGTTGAGGATGTAGATGTCCTCGCCCACGGTCACTGCAGCTGTCGGCATCGACAGTTCGCTCGGCTCGGCGCGGATGATCGACGCCGACCGCCAGCCATCGGTGGAGGTCAGCTCGACCGTGCGGTCGGCGCCAGAATTCTGCACCACGAGCAGGTGCTCGGCATCGATCAGGTGGATGCCATCGGCGCCGACGAGCGCCTTCGGCAGTGCGACCGCCTGGATGTCCGATGGATCGGTGGTGCTGACGCGGAAGAGTTCGCCGCTGTTGTATTTGCCGACCAGCAGGTAGCCGTCCTCATGCCAGGCGATACCGTTGAGATTGAAGCCCTTGCCGGTCAGGAACAGCGGGCTCTCGGCGAAAATGGACGCTTTCCCCTTCGTATCGATCTTGTAGATCAGCGGCGCAAAGCTGTCCGTGACATAGGCATTGCCGGCTGCATCGAGGGCGATGTCATTGGCGAAATGGGCGCCGGCGCGGAGCCCGCCGAGGTCGTAATAGGCCTTCGGCGCGCCCGTGGTGGCGTCATAGGTGGCGACCGCCGCCAATTGGCCCGCTGTCGCCGCCTTCGTCTTCTCGCCGGCTCCAGGGTCGGAGTTGGTGACCCAAAGCGTGTTGCGGCCGTCGTCCACGACGAGGCCGACGGTGGAGACGAGGCGGTCATCCTTGACGAAGGCCGTGTAGGTGCCGGCTTTGCTAAGCTTTGCGACGAGGCCTCGGGTGACCGAGCCCAGAAGGAAGACATCCTGCTTGGCTGAGTAGGTGAAGCTCTCGGGATAGGATTGGTCGGTCGTGAAGGCGATATCCTGCGCAAGGGCAGGGCCGGCAAAGGCCAGCATGGTGGCCGTTGCGAGGCCGGCGAGACGAGTATGGGGGAGCATTTCGGGTCCTTTCGATCATCGATGGCCGTGATCTAGGACCGGGCAGCCGGCCGCTGAAATTCGGATCGCCGATAGGACCGATCGACGCCGTCGATGGGACGGTCCCCTTAGGGCCGGCCATCGGCTTCATGGCGAAGCGATCGGCCGGCTCGATGGCACCAAGTCTCAGCTTCGATTTGTCGAGCTATCCAGTGCGGCGCAGGGTCCGTCCCGGCCCATGACTGCCGGACAGGAGCGTTCGTGCGGCGGGTGCAGAGGACTTCAGCCTATGCTCGATTTCTACTTTCATGCGACGCCCAACTCGATGAAGGTCGCCCTGCTCTTGCAGGAGCTCGAACTCCCGTTCACGGTGCGGCCGATCGATATCTTCAAGGGCGAGCAGCACGCTGCCGCCTTTACGGCGATCAATCCGAACGCAAAGGTGCCGGCGATCGTCGATGGTGAAACCATCGTCTTCGACTCGCATGCGATCCTGCTTCATCTCGCCGGCCAGCATCGCGCCTTCATGCCGGAAGACGAGGCCGGACGGGCCGCCATGCTGTCCTGGCTGATGCTGGTCGCGACGGGCCTCTCGCCATTCTCGGGCCAGGCCATCCACTTCATGCATTACGCGCCGCAGCAGCTTCCCTATGCGATCAACCGCTACACCCGGGAAGTGGCGCGCCACTACGCGGTGCTGGACGAGCGCCTTCAGCGCTCCCGCTATCTCGCTGGCGAAGGCTACACCATCGCCGACATGGCCCTGTGGGGCTGGGCGGCGTCGGCCGGCTACATTTTCGGCGCCGAAGGCCTGACCGCCTATCCGAATGTCCAAAGGTTCATGGACGAGATGGCGGCACGCCCCGCTGTCCAGCGGGCGCTCGCGATGAAGGCGGCGCACACGTTCAAGGCTGAACTCGACGACGCGTCGCGCCGGGCAATGTTCCCGCAGAATGAAGGCCTGGCGGCATGAGGGGCAGCGGGGTCGGCAAGGCGTTTCCGACCCCGATTCGCCTCTGGCAGGCGCCCGTCCTTCAGCCGCGCTTCGGCGTCCTGGCGGCGCGGGTTCCGGCGTTCAGCGCCACCGCCGCGCGGATGAGTGCCGTGAGCGCGGCTTCGTCGACGGCCTCGCCCTCGTGGATGTCGATGGCGCGGCGGGAATTGCCCTCGAGGCTCGCATTGAAGAGGCCGGCCGGGTCGGCCAGCGCCGCGCCCTTGGCAAAAGTCAGCTTCACCGCCGCCTTGTAGGTCTCGCCGGTGCAGACGATGCCGTCATGCGACCAGACCGGGACGCCGCGCCACTTCCACTCCTCGATGATCGCCGGGTCGGCCGCCTTGATGATGGCCCGCACCCGCGCCAGCATGTCGCCGCGCCAGTCGGCCAATTCCTTGATGCGCGCGTCGATCTTCCGTGAGGGTTCGGCGCCTTCCCGTTCGTCCTTGGTCGTCATGGGCCGCTCCATGGTCTGGTCGCCCGCCCTGTCGGACTCGGCCCGCGATCGTCCGCACTCGGGCGGTCCGATTCGGTCCGGCAAGATTGGGCGCAGGTGGAAACGAGGAAGCAGGAGGAACACGCGATGAGTTCGAACACCACGAGCAATAAGGCCGCGAACGGCGAAAGCAAAGCCCCGGCTGACACGCCGCGGGCGACGCCGAAGAACCTGATCTGCCTCTGGTATGACACCGATGCCGAGGCAGCGGCGCGATTCTACGCCGCGACATTTCCGGACAGTGCCGTCCACGCCATCCATCGCGCGCCGGCCGACTATCCCTCCGGCAAGAAGGGCGACGTCCTGACGGTGGAGTTCACCGTCGCCGGCATTCCCTGCCTCGGCCTCAATGGCGGGCCGATGTTCAAGCAGAGCGAGGCATTCTCGTTCCAGATCGCCACCGACGACCAGGAGGAGACGGACCGCTACTGGAACGCCATCGTCGAAAATGGCGGTGCGGAAAGCGCCTGCGGCTGGTGCAAGGACCGATGGGGCCTCTCGTGGCAGATCACGCCGCGGGTGCTGACCGAGGCGATGGCGGCCGGCGGCGGCGAGGCGCAGCGCGCCTTCGCGGCGATGATGGAAATGGGCAAGATCGACGTCGCCACGATCGAGGCGGCCCGGCGCGGCTGATGGATCGTCCGGTGAGTGACGGTCCCGGTTCGGCCGGGGGCTTCGAGCCCTCGGCCGGGCGGCCTCTCAGCGGGAACGGATTTCGAGCCGGTCGACCGTGAGGGTTCCGATCGAGAGCCGCTCGATGCGGGCGTTGCGGATCCTGAGGCGTCCGATCACGAGGGCGCCGATGGCAATCGCCCCGATCGCGACGGCGCCGATGGCGAGTGCGCCGAGCGAGGCGGCGCCAGTTGCCGACGCGCCGAGGGCTTTCGCCCCCGTGGCCGAAGCGCCAGTCACGCTGGCGCCGGTGGCGGTGGCGAGAGTCGTGCGTGGGGCTGTCGTCATGCCGGGTCCTTTCGATGGCCTGTCGCTGGCCGAACCCCATCCTAGCGCAGAAGCGGCCGGATCAGCCGATCCCGATCCGCCGAAGCACGGCCTGCTGAAGCTGGCTGCCGAGATCGGCAATCGTCTCGATCACCGCGAAATGATGCAATCCCGCCACTTCCCCGGTCTCGACACTGTTGCCGGCGGAACGAAGCGCGGCGGCAAAATCGGCCTGCTGGCGCTTGAACTCGTCGGATTCGGCACCGCCGACGACGAGGGTCAGCGGCGGCATTCCCGCACGGGTGGCGTGGAGCGGGCTGTTGCGATGCGCCATGGCCGGGTCGAGGCCGACCGTCTCGTTGAGATAGGAAAGGCGGATCGGCTCGAGATCATAGAGACCCGAGACGGCGATGCCGCCCGCGACGATCTCCGCCGGCAAGGCGCGATCGAAGGTCGGCCAGTCGGTTGCCGCGGCAATGGCGGTCAGATGGCCGCCGGCCGAGTGGCCGGACAGGAAGATGCGATCGCGGTCGCCCGGAACGAGGCCGCCGGCATTCTTCCATGTGAATGCCACCGCGGCGCGGACCTGCCGGACGATCTCGTCCATGTGATGATCGGGTGTCAGGGCATAGTTGATGACGACCAGGGTGACACCGGCATCGACCACGCCTTCGGCGACGAAACGGAAATCGGCCTTGTCCTTCCAGATCCAGTAACCGCCATGGATGTAGACGAGGATCGGCGCATGCGGATCGCTGGCCGGAAAGACGTCGAGCCGTTCGGTCTCGGCCGGGCCATAGGCGATGTCGAGGATGACGGGGCGGTTTGCGGCGCTCGCGTCGCTCCGGGCGCGCCAGCGGTCGAAGATGGCGTAGCTGTCGTCGGCGACGAGGCGCTCATATTGCTTGTCGAGCCCCGCCTGGTCATAGCCCCGATAGAGGGCGCTCATGCCGCGTTCCGTTCGAGGCCGAAGGATTGATGCGCGGCATGCCAATCCATCATGTGGTCGAAGGCGGCGTCGAGATCGTTCACGCCGGTCGGGCCGAACTCGCGATGGAAGCGATCCCAGGACAGCACGCCGCCGTCATGGTCGCCGTAGAGATTGATCTCGGTCGCCTCGGCCGGCGGCTGTCCGGTGGCGCTGCCGACCTCGTAGCGGAAGGCGGGGAAGCGGGCCGCGAGGCGTTCGCACCAGTCGCCGATCGACCAGATGAACGGCGTCCCGAGATTGTAGACACGGTGCTCATGCGCCGGTGCGGTCAGCAGCGTGATCAACGCCGCTGCGGCGTCACGCGAGAAGTGCCAGTTGCTGAGGCCGGGCCGCGCCAGGAAGGCAGGACGGCCGCCGATGGCTAGGCAGTTCGCCTGGAAGACCGGGTTCATCGTGTCGCGGATGCCGGTGCGGTATTCCCACGGGCCGAACACGCCGGCGAGGCGTCCGGCGCACCAGTCCAGCCCGGTGGCGTTGCCGATCTTCTCGAGGATCATCTCGCCGGTCCATTTCGACAGGGCGTAGAGATTGCCGGGATCCTTCGGCCAGTCCTCGTCCAGCATGGCTCCGTCGGGTGTGCCGCCGCCGAAGACGGCATTCGAGGACACGAAGACGAAGCGTTCGACGCCATGCGCGGCGCTGGCGGCGGCGACGGCCGCGAGCCCCGCCATGTTGACGCTGGTGACGAGCGCGCTGTCGGTGCGCTCGCGCGCGACGTTCGAGGTGATCGCAGCGCCGTGCAGGACGCGCGTGACATTCTGCTCGCAAAGAACGCGGCGGATGCCCTCCTGGTAGCGGATGTCGGCGACGATGCTGACGAGCCGGCCCGGAAGCTCCGCGAAGGCGAAGGCGGCGATCGGCGGCAGCGGCTGGTCGGCGAGGGCGACGACGGTCTTGCCGCGGCGCAGCAGATCCTCGACGATGTTGAGGCCGACAAAGCCGCTCGCGCCCGTGACCAGAATACTCATTCATCGACCTCCTGCCGCGCGGCGGATTGTTCCCGCAGCCCGCCGTCCTCGCCGAAGGTCGCCAAGGCAACAGCCCGGGCAGCCTCGATATGCGCCGTGCTCAGCCGCGCTGCAGCTTCACCGTCACCTGATTTTAGCGCAGCAAGAAGCGCCTTCAATTCACGAAGACTTTTGTGCGGCCGACCGGGCTCGGCCATTGACCTCGTGCGCAAATAGCTGACGCGACCATGCAGCGAATGCAGGATCTGCCCGAGGACGATATTGTCGGCGGCGGCGAAGATCGTTTCATAGAAAGCGGTGTTGCTGGTGCGTTGCGCCTCACGATCGCCGGAGGCCGCAGCCATTTCGATCGCCACCATGGCAAGATCAAGGCGGCGGGCGAGATCTTCGGTCATCGCCGCGGCGCAGAGAGCCGAGGCGCGCGCCTCGAGCAGCACGCGCACGTCGTAGAGATCGCCAATCTCCTTGAGGCTCATCGCCGCGACGACGAAGCCGTGACGGCGGTTGCTCTCGATCAGCCGCTCGGCCTCGAGCTCGCGGATGACCTCGCGGGCGATGGTGCGCGAGACGCCCGCCCGCTCGCAGATCTGCCGCTCGGTGAGGCGGGCGCCGGGCTTCAGCTCGCCGTCATAGATCGCCGTCCGGATGGCTGTCGAAACCTGCTGGCGGACCGACAGCAAAGCGAGGGCGGCAGCGGTCATGTGAGCCCGTCCCGGCCGGAAATTTCGGCCGCCGCGAGGCCGCCGAGGCGCTGGTTGAGGCGGCCGCGATTGGCGAAGCAGCAGAGGATGGCGATCTCATCGGGAAGGGGCGCGTCGGGCAGCTGCACCGTGACGCCGTCATAATGCGAGCGGACATAGAGCGCGTCCTTGTGCGCGAGCGGCACGTCGATGCTGCCGCCGGGGGCCGCGCGCTTGGAAAAGGACGAGATCCAGGCCGCGCCGCCGCCGATCGCGGCGCGGAGTGCGTCGCCGAAAGGCGTCGTGATGAGGGCGATGCCGTGCTCCTGCTCGCCGGCCATGCCGATGACGGCGCCCTTGCCATAGCTCTCGATGCCGAAGGGCAGCATCGCCGCGACCCCGGCTTCCGCCATGGCCGTACCGAGGGCGGCGCTGGCGTCGATGAAGCGGTCGAGCGGGCCGACCGGCGCCCCGGCATAGGGGTTGTGGATCACCGCGACGACCGCGACCTTCACCAGCGGCGGATCGCCGGCAAGGCCCTGCTCGGTCTGCGTCAACTCGGTGAGCACGAACTGGCGGCGGATGCGGAGGCCGGGGATATGGAACGGGATCATCGTGCCGCCGCCATCGCGCTGCGCCGTGCAGCGGTTGCCGCGGTATCGAGCACGAGCGCCTCGTCGATGACGACGCCATAGGCTTCGAGGGCATAGGCGCGGCTGCAGAAGCCGTCGAGCACGTCGTCGAGCACCTTGGCCGCCGGCCGCTCCAGCGGATCACCGAAGCCGCCGCCGCAGGGTGAATAGAACGCCATCGTGTCGCCGGGCTTCATGACGACGCCGGAGATCTTGGCGTGCTGCGCCGCCGTGGTGCCCTGGCGATCGGCATGGTTGAAGATGTCGACCCGTCCTGGCGCGCCGTCCTCGCCGCCGAAGAGGCCCCAGGGCGCATCGGTGTGGCGCTCGGCCTCGTGCGTCATCCAGCCGCCCTCGAGCAGGCGTTGCTCCTTGACGACGCCGATGCCGCCGCGGAAGCGGCCGGCGCCGCAATCGACATCGTCGCGCAGCTCGTAGCGATCGCAGATCATCGGCAGGTGCATGCCGAGATCCTCGATCGGGTTGTTGCGTGTGTTGGCCATGAGATTGTCGATCGAATCCGGTCCGTCGGAACGCGGGCGGCCGCCATAGGCGCCTTCGTTGACCTCGATGAAGACCCAGTAGTCGCCGCTCTCCCGGCGCAGGCCCGAATAGGCGACGAAGGAGAGCGAGGCGGAGGAGCCCGCGATCGCAGCCTCCGGCAGCACCGGCGACAGCGCGCGGATGATGCAGTCGATCATGCGGTTGCACTGGGAGAAGCGGGCCGAGGCGGCGGTCGGGAAGATCGGATTGAAGATCGTGCCTTTCGGCGCGGTCACCTTGATCGGTCGGAACGAGCCCTCGTTGGCCGGCACCGGCACGGCCGAGGTCGCCGCGTCCAGCAGCAGGCTGCGGAAGGCGACGTAGCAGGCGACCTTGGTCGAGCCTTCGAACGGCACGTTGAAGGCGGTCGGCACCTGCGGCGAGGATCCGGTGAGGTCGACTTCGGCCTCGTCGCCACGGATGCGGACGCAGACCTTGATCGGCAGGCGCACATTGCGGTTGCGGCCGTCATCGTCGAGCCAGCTTTCGGCATAGTAGTCGCCGTCGGGGATTTCGGCGATCTTCCGCCGGAGCATGCGCTCGGTATAGGCCATCAGCTCGGCCGAGGCCTCCTCCACCGTCGCGGCGCCATAGGTGGCGTAGAGCTCGCGAAAGCGGCGGGCGCCGAGTTCGGCCGAGGCGATCTGCGCGCCGAGATCGTCCTGCAACTGCTTGCCGACGCGGCTGTTGTTACGGAGATAGTCCCAGACCGTGTCGTTGCGGACCCCAGCCTCGTAGAGCTTGACCGCCTTCAGCAGCATGCCCTCGCCGAAGATGTCCTGGATGTCGACGATGAGGCCCGGCGTCGCCGAGCCGATATCGACATGATGGGCGGTATTGGCGGCAAAGCCGACATGGCGGCCTTCGAAGAAGACCGGCACGACGACGGCGATGTCGGGCGAGTGGCTGGCGCCGAAATAGGGATGGTTGTGGATGACGACGTCGCCCTCGCGCCAGGGCGTCGTCATCGAGGCGTCGATGCCGCGGAGATAGCCGGGGATCGAGCCGATATGCAGCGGCGTGTTGTCGCTTTCGCAGAGCGTCGCGAAGTTCAGGTCGAACAGGCCGGCGCCGAGATCCTCGCTCTCGCGGATGATCGAGGAGAACGACATCCGGTAGAGCACATAAGCCATTTCCTTGGCGATGGTATGCAGCGCGCCGCCGATGACCTGGAGCGTGACGGGATCGATGCTCATGTGGTGGCTCCTGTCCGGCGACAATAACGGGGCGTGCCGCTTTGCCCCGAACCCTCCCCTTGAGGGAGGGTCAAAACCGCAAAGCGGTTTCGGGGAGGGGGCGCTTCCGTCGGCGAGGAAGGGGGAAGCGCCGAGTAGAGGCGATGCATGCTCACCCCTATCGCGCGATATGGATGTTGCCGGACCGATGGACGGTGGCGGAGAAGCCGGGCGGCACCAGGGTCGTCGAATTGTGCTGCAGGATGATCGCAGGCCCCGGCACGACGTGGCCGGCCAGCAGCTTGTCGCGGTCATAGCGCGGGGTCGCGACTGTCTTGCCGTCGTCGAAGGTCGTCGGGCGAACATAGAGCAGCGCTTCGGAAAGGTCCGGCGAGGGGGCCTCGGCGAGTTCGGGCCAGGTCAGCGGCGGAACCTCGGCCGAACCGATGACGCGCAGCGTCACGATCTCGACCACGGCATCGGCGAAGCGGTAGCCATAGTCGCGCTCATGCACGGCATGGAACGCGTCGGCGATCGCCGCAGCGCTTTCCGCCGTGATCGGGCCATCGGGCAGCGGCGTGCGCAGCTCGAATCCCTGGCCCTGGTAGCGGCATTCGGCGACGCGCTCGAACATCTGGTCGTGCGGCGCGATGCCGTCGGCGGCGAGGCGCTCGGCAGCGAGCGCCGCGAGATCGGCGAGCGTCTGGTTGGCGGCCTCGAACGGGCCGGCCGCCGGGCCGGTGATCAGGGTCGGCGTCGAGCGCGTGAACTCATAGGCGAGCCGCGTCGCGAGCAGGCCCATCGCGGCGGTGATGCCGGGGGCGGGCGGCACGATGACATCCTTCGCCGAGACGGCCGCGGCGAGCGCGACGCCATGCAGCGGGCCGGCGCCGCCGAAGGGCATCAGCGAGAAGCGGCGCGGATCGAAGCCGCGCGCGACCGAATTGGAGCGGATGGCGAGCGCCATATTGGCATTGACGATGGTGACGATGCCGAGCGCCGCCTCGATCAGGCTCATGCCGAAGGGTTCGGCGATCCTCTCCCGAACCGCTTTTTCCGCCAGCGCGGGATCGATGGCCATGTCGCCGCCGAGGAAGCGCTCTGGATCGAGCCGGCCGAGCACGACATGGGCGTCGGTGACGGTCGGCTCGGTGCCGCCCTTGCCGTAGCAGGCGGGCCCCGGTGCGGCGCCGGCCGAGCGCGGGCCGACACGGAAGGCACCGCCCTCGTCGCGGAACGCGATCGAGCCGCCGCCGGCGCCGATCGTGTCGAGATCGAGCATCGGGGCCAGAACCGGATGTTCGCCGACGACGGTGTCGCGCGGGTTCATGATGCGGATGGCGCCATCGGCAATGACGCCGATATCGGCCGAGGTGCCGCCGATATCGATGGTGATGATATTGCTGGCGCCTGACATCGCGCCAGCCCAGCGGCCGCCGATGACGCCGCCGGCCGGTCCCGACATCAGGATCGTCACCGGGCGCTCGGAGCAGGTCGCGACCGTGCCGATGCCACCGTTGGACTGCATGATGCGCAGTTCGGCATCGACGCCCTCGTCTGTGAGGCGACGTTCCAGATTGCGCAGGTAGCGTGCGGTGCGCGGGCCGACATAGGCGTTCATCGCCGTGGTCGAGAAGCGCTCGAATTCGCGGATGACATTGGCGACCTCAGAGGAGGCCGAGATGAACGCTTCCGGCATCTCCTCGCGAAGGATTTCGAGGGCGGCGCGCTCGTGGGCGTCGTTCAAGAAGGAGAACAGGAAGCAGACAATGACGGCCTCGCAGCCGCGCGCCTTCAATTCACGGGCCGCGGCGCGGACTTCATCGAGGTCGATCGGCGTCTCGATCCGTCCGTCCGGCGGCATGATCCGCTCGGTGATCGGCATCCGGTTGCGCCGCTTGACCAGCGGGCTCGACTGCCAGGGCACGTCGAAATGCAGCGAGAAATTATGCGGCCGCTTGTGGCGGGCGATGTGCAGCAGGTCGCGAAAGCCTCGCGTCGTCAGCATGCCGACTTCGGCACCGTTCTTCTCGATCGTGATGTTGGTCGCGACCGTGGTGCCGTGCACGACGCGGCGCACGACCTTGGGATCGAGCCCAGCAATGCGGCAGATGTCGAGGATGCCCGCGACGACGCCGATCGACTGGTCTGCCGGTGTCGAGGGAACCTTGTGCACGAAGACGCGCCGGCCGCCGGGGCCGACATCGTCGCGCTCGAGCACGAGATCGGTGAAGGTGCCGCCGACATCGACGCCAACAGAGGCCATCAGCGCTCTCCCGCCGGTGCGAGGCCGGCGAGATAGGCAAGGACGCCATCGAGCGGCTCGACATCGCCGAACTTGGCGTCGATATCGAAGAGGTTCCATTCGACGGCGCCGGCAATGCGGTCGCCGACGCATTCGCGCACGACGATCGGCCGGAAGCCGGCCCAGAGCGCGTCCTCGCAGGTGAGGCGGACGCAGGAGGAGAGCGTCACGCCGGTCAGGATCACCGTGTCGACGCCGAGGCTGGTGAGGTGGCCGGCGAGATCGGTGCCCTGGAAGGCGCTGGCGCGCTTCTTGACGATCAGGAGTTCGTCGTCCTGCCGTTCGAGCCGGTCGTCGATCTCGCAGAGCGGGCTGCCGGCCTTCAGATGTTCGAGCGGGATCTTCTTGCCCCAGAGTCCGGTATCGGCAAACGGGCCCTCGACGATGTCATAGGCGCAGGTGGTGAAGACGATCGGCAGGCCGAGCGCGCGGCCGGCGTCGTTCAGCCTCTGCGACGCCGGGATGATGGTCTCCATGCCGTTGCAGGCGAAGGGGCTGCCGGCAGTCGTCCAGGCCTTGGCGAGATCGACATTGATGATCGCCGGCCGCTTGCCATAGCCGAGACGGCGCATGAAGCCGCGGCCCTTGTAGAAGGCGGCGTATTCGCGGAACGCGGTTTGCAAGGCCTCTTCAAAATTCTGCTGCATCAAAATTCCTCATGCCTGTTTCGTCATCGTTGTCGTACTGTATGACAATGTCAATCCGTCTCGTCGAAGCGCCGGCGCGGCTGTCGCGGCACTGGACAGGCGCGGCGCCTTCGCTAGGGTCGGCGCAGCAACGAAGGGATCGAGAACGGCATGACGGACGCTGCGACGCTGACGCGGATGATCAGAGCGGGGCAGGGGCTCGAGCCGGCCGACGTGGTGATTTCCGATGTCCGCATGCTCGACGTCGTCACCGGGGCGATCACGGCGACTGACATCGCCATCGTCGCCGACCGCATCGTCGGCACGCATGGGCGCTACGAGGGCCTTGCCACGATCGACGGGCGCGGCCGCTTTTGCGTGCCCGGCTTCATCGATACGCATCTGCACATCGAATCCTCGCTGGTGACGCCGTTCGAATTCGATCGCTGCGTGCTGCCGCATGGCGTGACCACGGCGATCTGCGATCCGCACGAGATCGCCAATGTGCTCGGCGCCGTCGGCATCCGCTATTTCCTCGACTGTGCGGAGCGGACGGCGATGGATCTGCGCGTCAACCTCTCGTCCTGCGTCCCCGCCACCGCCTTCGAGACCGCCGGCGCCGCGCTCGAAATCGACGATCTCCTGCCCTTCGCCGACCATCCGAAGGTGATCGGCCTCGCAGAATTCATGAATTTCCCCGGCGTGCTCGCCGCCGATCCCGCTGTTATCGCCAAGCTGGTGGCGTTTCAGGGCCGGCATATCGACGGCCATGCGCCGCTGCTGCGCGGCATGGCGCTGAACGGCTATCTCGCCGCCGGCATCCGCACCGACCACGAGGCGACGACCGCCGATGAAGCGCGCGAGAAGCTCGCCAAGGGCATGGCGGTGCTGATCCGCGAGGGTTCGGTTTCAAAGGATCTCGCCGCGCTCGCCGAGGTACTGGACGAGAATTCCTCGGCCTTCATGGCGCTCTGCACCGACGACCGCAATCCGCTCGATATCGCCGAGGAGGGCCATCTCGACGGGCTGATCCGGATGCTGATCGCCAAGGGGCGGCCGCTGCATCATGTCTACCGCGCGGCGAGCTGGTCGGCGGCGCGCGCCTTCGGGCTTGCCGATCGCGGCCTCGTCGCGCCCGGCCGCCGCGCCGATCTCGTCCTTGTCGACGATCTCGAAGCCTGCAGCGTCTCCGATGTCGTGAGCGCCGGCCGGCTGGTCGACGAGGCGATGTTCGCGGCGCGCGAAGAGGTGGCGCCGGTCGGCTACGGCTCGGTCAAGGCGAACCCGGTCACGGCGGCGAGCTTTGCCATCTCGGGCCGGCGCGGCAACCAGGAGAGCCCGGTGATCGGCGTGACGGCGGGGCTCATCATCACGCGGCACGAGCGGGCGATCCTGCCGGTCGAGGATGGCAACAGCGTTCCGGATCTCTCGCGCGACATCGTCAAGGTCGCGGTGGTCGAGCGCCATGGCAAGAACGGCAATATCGGCCGCGGCTTCGTCACCGGCTTCGGGCTGAAGCGCGGCGCCATCGCCTCCTCGGTCGGCCATGACAGCCACAACATCACGGTGATCGGCGCTGACGACGCCGACATGGCGGTGGCCGTGAACCGACTGCGCAAGACGGGCGGCGGCTTCGTCGTCGCCTGCGACGGCCGCGTCGTCGACGAACTGGCGCTGCCAATCGCCGGGCTGATGTCCGACCTGCCCTTCGACGATGTGCGCAAGGCGCTGCATCACCTGCGCGAGGCCGCCTATGACCTCGGCTGTACGCTGCCCGAGCCCTTCCTGCAGATCGCCTTCCTGCCGCTGCCGGTCATTCCGCATCTGAAGATCACGGATCGCGGCATGTTCGATGTAGACCGCTTCGAACTGATCCCCGACTAGGACCCATCCGAAAATGGCGCGTATCCACTGCCTTTCGACGGTCGATCTCGACCGCGTGTTCGAGGTCGATCATTTGCCCGGCCATGACGAGAAGCTGTTTGCGAGCGCCTTTCATGAGGGCGCCGGCGGGCAGGGCGTTTTCGTCGCGCGGGCGCTGGCTGCGCTTGGCGCACCCGTCACCTATCACGGCTCGGTGGGCGATGATCTCGCGGGCGCGGGCCTCATCGCCGAGTTGCAGGCGGTGCCGGGTCTCGCGGTCGAGATCGCCCGGCTGCCGGGCATTGCGACCGCCAATTGCGCCATCCTCGTCGACAAGACCGGCGAGAAGGCGATCGTTCTGGCGCCGATCGCACGCGAACTCGTCGCGAGCCTCGGCGACCGACTGGAGGTTTCCAGCGGCGACATCGTGACGGCGAACTTCTTCGATCCGGACCAGATCCAGCGCGTGTTCCAGCGCGTGCGTGCCGCCGGTGCGACGACGATCATCGACATGGAAGTGACCGGCATCGGCATTTTCGGCTGGGATGCCGCCTTCGCGACCATGGCTAGCGCCGACATCGTCTGCACCAACCAGCCGACACTGGATGCCTGGTCACGTCTCGCCGGACATACCGGCGAGCGGCTCAGCCGCGCCGCGCTGTTCGCGAAGGCGATCGCCGTCTCGGGGCAGCGTGTCTGCGTAACGCTCGGCGCCGAGGGCGTGCTGGTTGTCGATGACTCCCGGATCGAACATCGCCCGGCCGTACCGGTGAAGCCGCTCAACACAACCGGCGCCGGCGACACGTTTCTCGCCGGGCTCGCCTTCGGCCTCCACCGCGGCGACGATCTCTTCGCCGCTGCCGGCTTCGCCACCCGCGTCGCCGCCGATTTTCTCGGCCATGGCAGGGTGGACCGCGCCCGCCTCGGCCTCTGAACACCGATCATTCCAAGGAGTACCCCGCGTGACCGCCCAGCTGAACCTTGCCGAACGGATCGAACTCGTGCTGGCCGCCGCCTGCCTCGGCGATGCGCTCGGCGCGCCGCCGGAGGCGATGCATCCGGCCGAAATCCTGCGCGTCTTCGGCGGGCGGATCACCGGCTTCGTGCCGGCGCCGCCGCTGGCGCCGTTCTCGAACGGCGCGGCGCCGGGCTCGCTCACGGATGATGCGACGCAACTGCTCGCCATGGCGAACGCGATCATCTCCGCCAAGGGCAATCCCGCAATCGAGGATGCGGCCAAGGCATTGATCGCCTGGGCAGATGATCCGCGCGGCTTCGGCAAGTTCGCCGGTCCTTCGACGCAGGCGGCGATCGATCGCATCCGCGCCGGCGAGGACCCGCGCCTCGTCGCCACGCCGGCCCGCTATTCGATCGCGATGGGCACCACCAACGGCGCCGCGATGCGTGCGCCGGTCGCCGGCTGCATCCGACCCGGCGATATCGCGGGCGCTGTCGACGTCGCGGCGATCCTGTCGGCCCCGACCCACAACACGCAGATCGCCTATGCCGGCGCCGGTGCGGTGGCGGCGGTCGTGGCGATCGGACTTGCGGGTGGGGTGACGAGGAGCGGAACGCGGCTGTCGCTGGCTGAGGCGGCGTTTGCCGGCGCCGAGGCGGGCGAAAGGCTGGCGGAGACGCGTGGCCGGCTCGCGGCAGGAGCGAGTGTCATCCGGCGGATGGAACTCGCGGTCGCGATCGGCGAGCGATTCCTTGGCGATGCAGAAGGCTGCATGAGCGAGCTCGGAGCCGTCATCGGCGCCGGCCTGCCGATGGCCGAGGCGGTACCTTCAGCTGTCGGCCTCGCGATCGCAGTGGGAGCCGATCCCTTCGCGGCGATCGTCGCCGCGGCGAACGAAGGCGCTGACAGCGACACGGTCGCGCTGATTGCCGGCGCCATGGTGGCCGCGTGGTCGGAGAGCCTCAAGGCGCCCGGCGACATGATGGCGACGCTCGAACTCGTCAACGGCATCGATCTCGGTGCCGTCGCGATCGAGCTTGCGGCGGTGGTGCCGGGCTGATCGCCCGGCGCTTGCGCTACTGCTCGACCGAGGCGCCGCTTTCTTCTTCCTCGAGCGTCACGGCGACATCGGCATTGGCCGAAAGCCGCACGGTGCCGTTCTCGACTTCGGCGACGAGGCCGAGCGGAATGAAGTGGTGGTCGCCGCGGTGATGGCCCTCGCCGCTATCGGTCTTGATGAGCTTGATGCGATCGCCTTCGACCTTGTCGACGGTGCCGACATGGACGCCGTCGGCGCCGATGACTTCGGCATGTTCCTTGATATCGGTCGTGATGGACATGGTTCGTGCTCCTGTTGGAGCCTAGACAACGTCCCGCATGGCCGAAGGATGCATCGCGGCAAGGGGATCGCCCTATTCGTGATAGAGCACCGATCGGCCGCCATCGATCACGATGCAGGCGGCGTTGATGAACGGTGCCTCGTCGGAGGCGAGGAAGAGGGCGGTCATCGCCACTTCCTCCGGCCGACCGATCCGCTTCGGCGGATGCATGTCGAAGACGCGCTTCCGCTCGGCCGCCGGGTCTGGGAAGGTGTTCCAGTAATCGAGCGCGAGATCGGTCTCGATATAACCGGGCGCGATCGCGTTCACGCGGATGCCTTCGGCCGCATAGTCGATGCCGAGCGCCCGCGTCAGGCCGAGCAGGCCATGCTTCGCCACCGGATAGGGGAAGCAGCCGGGAATGATCGAGAAGGAATGCGAGGAGGCGATGTTGACGATCGCGCCCGCACCCTCGGCCCGCATCGTCGGCAGCACCGCCTTGGTCATGCGCCAGACGCCGTCGAGATCGACGTCGAAACAGCGCCGCCACTCGGCCTCGGTCGTCTCGTGCGGCTTGTGGAAGACGTTGATGCCGGCATTGTTGACGAGAATGTCGATGCGGCCGAAGCGGGCGAGCGTCGCCTCCACGGCTCCCTCGACCGCGGCGTCGGATGTCACGTCGGTCTCGACGAAGAGCGCCTCCGCTCCGGTGGCGGCTATGGCGTCGGCGGTTGCCCGGCCCGTCGCCGGATCGCGCTCGGCGATCACCACCGCGGCGCCTTCGCCGGCGAAGGCACGGGCGATGGCGGCGCCGATGCCGCGGCCGGCGCCGGTGATGATGGCGACCTTGTCCTCGAGCCTTGCTGCCATGATGATCACCAGTCCACGATCGTGCCGTCCGGCAATGCCGCGGCGCGGGTTGGGAACGGCTCCTGCTTGAAGGGATGCCGCGCAGCCACCGCGAGGTCGACCTCGATGCCGAGGCCGGGCGCCTCCGGCACCTGCCAGGCGCCGTCGACGCGCCGGATCGGCCCGTCGACCACCTCGAAATACCAGGGCACCGCGCCGGTCATCTCTTCCTGGATGATGACGTTCGGCGTCGCGACGTCGAAATGCAGTGCGGCGACGCCGGCAATCGGCCCGAGCGGATTATGGGGCGCGATGCCGATGCCGGCGACCTCGCAGAGCGCCGCGATGCGCCGGGCCTCGCTGAAGCCGCCGCAATGGCAGAGATCGGGCTGCGCCACGGTCATCGTCCGCGCCTCGATATAGGGAGCGAATTCGGCGGCGCTGGTCAGCCTTTCGCCATGCGCGATCGGCACCCGGGAGGCGTCGGCAATCACCTTCATCGAGGCGACGTCGCCGGGCGGGATCGGCTCCTCGGCGAACATGACGCCGAAGGGCTCCAGCGCCTGGAGATAAGCGAGCGCCGCGCCGGCGGAGGCGCATCGCCCGTGGAAGTCGACCATCAGCTCGATCTCGGGGCCGACCGCCTCGCGCAGCGCCGCCATGCTGCGGGTGAAATCGTCGATCGCCTTCGGGGTCGCCGTGTAATGGGTATAGGGCACGTTGACGACCTTCATCGCCCGGTAGCCCTGTTCCTTGACGGCGAGGCCGCGCTCGACCAGCGAGGAGGCGTCCATCGAATGGTAGACGGCATCCATCTGGCCGAGGCCGAGATGAGTATAGATCGGAACGCGGTCGCGCACCTTGCCGCCGAAGAGGCGCCAGACGGGGACGTCGAGCGATTTGCCGAGGATGTCCCAGAGCGCCATCTCGATGCCGGAGAGCGCGGTCATGCCGATGACGCCCAGCGGCTGCCAGAAGCCGTGCTTCTTCATCGCCCGCACGGCCTGTTCGATATCGCGGGGATCGCGGCCGAGAAGGATCGGCTCGAGGTCGGCGACGGCGCCGGTGACGGCGCGGGTCTTCCATTCGAGCGTCGCCTCGCCCCAACCATAGAGCCCGGCCACATCGGTGAGGACGCGCACGAACACCCAGTTGCGCATCTCGGCATTGACGACATGCGTCTCGATCGCGGTGATCTTCATCAGGCCCGGCCCGTGCTGACCGATCATCCGCTGCGGATGATCCGGTCGCCCCTGTTGTATGATGATTTGACGCGCGGCGCGATGCTCGTCAAGCGGCGTCGGATCGGCGATGCTCGGCAGGATGCAGGGAACGGTCGAGGCGGCATGAGCGGCGAGCCAGAGGAGACGAAGAGCGCGGCCCCGCCAGCGCGCCGCAAGCGGCCGCGGGTCGCGCGCGACGTGGTGGCGGCGCTGGCACGGGCGATCGCGAGCGGCCGCCATGCCGAGCGCGCGACGCTGCCGAGCGAGGCGGCGCTTTGCGCCGAATTCGGCGTCAGCCGTACGGTGATCCGCGAGGCACTGAAGACGCTCGAATCGAAGGGATTGCTGCGTGGAAAGCCGCGCGTCGGGACGGTCGTGCGCGACCGCGCCGACTGGAATCTGCTCGATGCCGACCTCATCGACTGGATGGGGGCCGATCTCATCGATACCGCTCTGCTCGCGGCCATTCTCGAGGCGCGCGAGACGATGGAGCCGGCCGCGGCCGCGCTCGCGGCCGTGCGGGCGGCACCCGAGGAGATCGCCGCGCTCGGCGAGGCTCTCGACCGCATGGGCGCGGCGACCGATCGCGGCGCCTTCACGATCGCGGATGTCGCGTTCCATACCGGGCTGCTGAAGGCGAGCCACAATCCCGTCTTCGCGCGCTTCGCGGCTATCATCGAGGCCGGGTTGATGCGGGCGCTCGATGCGTCGGCGAGGGCGCCGGGCGCGCGCATCGACCGGGCGCTGTCGCTGCATCGTCGCCTCGTCGAGGCGATCGCTGCGCACGATCAGGATGCGGCGCGTGCCGCATCCCTCGCGATCCTCGACCTCGCCCGCTCCGATCTCGCCCGCCTCGACAGGCCGGACTGACCGGCGCTATTGCGGGATTTCGACGTGACCGCCGAAGCCGAAGCGCATCGCCGAGAGCATGCGGTCGGCATAGGTGTGTTCCTCGCGCGAGCGGAACCGCGCGAAGAGGGCGGTGGCGAGGACCGGGATCGGAACCGCTTCCTCGATCGCCGCCTGGACCGTCCAGCGGCCTTCGCCGCTGTCGGCAACGGCGCCCGAATAGTGCGCGAGCTCGGCATCGGAGGCGAGCGCCTGCGCCGTCAGGTCGAGCAGCCAGGACGAGACGACCGAGCCGCGGCGCCAGACCTCGGCGATATCCGCCATGTCGAGCGTGTAGCGCTCGTTCTCGGGCAGATTGTCGGAGCCCTTCATCTTCAGGATGTCGAAGCCTTCGGCATAGGCCTGCATCAGGCCGTATTCGATGCCGTTATGGACCATCTTGACGAAATGGCCGGCGCCGGCCGGGCCGGCATGGATATAGCCCCGCTCGGCGCGATCATCGGCGCTGGTGCGGCCGCGGGTCCGGTCGATCGTGCCGATGCCGGGCGCCAGCACCGCGAAGATCGGGTCGAGACGCATCACCTCGGTGGCGTTGCCGCCGATCATCATGCAATAGCCGCGCTCGAGGCCCCAGACGCCGCCGGACGTGCCGACGTCGATGTAGTTGAGGCCCTTCTCGGCCAGCGCCTCGGCGCGGCGGATATCGTCCTTGTAGAAGCTGTTGCCGCCGTCGATGACGGTGTCGCCCGGCTCGAGGATCGCGGCGAGCGCGGTGATCGTGTCTTCCGTCGGGGCGCCGGCCGGCAGCATGACCCAGATGGCGCGCGGCTTGGCGAGCTTGGCCACCACGTCCTCGAGGCTGGTGGCGCCGGTCGCGCCGGCTTCGGCGATGGCGGCGACGGCGTCGCTGCTGCGATCGAACACGATCGTCTCGTGTCCGCCGCGCATCAGCCGCTTGGCGATGTTGCCGCCCATCCGGCCGAGTCCGATGATCCCGAGCTGCATGCTCTGCTCCTTGCGAGGGTTGGTGACGGCCGAGGCCGCCGACGGATTTGGGGAAGGAATAGCGCAGAAATCTTCACAGGGTGTGACGGCTTTGCGCACGCCATGCTAGCAAGCGCCCGCAAGCAGTCGAGCAGGGGCACGGAGCATCCATGTGGTCGTCGTTTGATTTGGGCTCGCTGCTGTTCGTGCTCGCTGCGGTGATCGGCCTCGTCAACGAGCGCTTCGGCCGGTTGCCGCGCCCGATTGCGCTGCTGGTCGGCGCGCTGCTCGTCTCCTTCGGGCTGATGGCCGTCTCGCATTTCATGCCGCATGCCGATCTCGCCGGACGCTCGGAACAGCGGATCGCCGGTGCCGACCTGCCGGCGGTGCTGCTCGACGGCGTGTTGGCCTTCCTCCTGTTCGCCACCAGCCTCACGACCGACGCCCGCAGTCTTCGCCAGCGGGCACGGCCGATCTTCCTCCTCGCGACGCTCGGCGTCGCCATCGCCATGGTGCTGTTCGGCTTCGGCATCCAGGCCGTGCTTTCGGTCGCGGGGTTCGAGGTGCCGCTCGCCTGGTGCCTGGTGCTCGGCGCGATCCTCGCGCCCACCGATGCGATCGCGGTCGAGCAATTGCTCGCGCATGTGCCGATGCCGGCCGAGATCCGCGACCTCATCAGCGGCGAAAGCCTGTTCAACGACGGTGCCGCCGTCGTCTTCTTCTTCGCGGCGCTCGGCGCGGCGACGGGCGAAGGCAATGTGCTCGGCCGCGGCCATCTGATCCTCGAACTCGTCATCGGCGGCGGCGGCGGCGTGCTGCTCGGCTTCGTCACCGGCTGGCTGGCCCGGCAGGCGATGCGCCGGGTCACCGAGGACCACCTCGTGGTGACGATCTCGCTGGCACTGGTGCTCGGCAGCTACCGCCTCGCGGCGCTGTTCGACGTTTCCGGCCCGATCACGGTGGTCGTCGCCGGCCTCACGCTCTATCACTGGCGCTCCGCCCTCGACAGCCACGCGACCTGGCGCGGCCGCATCCACGGTTTCTGGTCGATGGCCGACGAGATCATCAACACGCTCCTGTTCATGCTGATGGGCTTCGAGATCCTGCAGATCCCGCTCGGTGCGGCGGGTTTTTTCCCGCTTCTCGCGGCGATCCCGCTGGCGCTCGCGGTGCGGTTCGTCAGCGTCGCGGTGCCGACGGCCTTGAGCCCGCCGCGCGAGACCGATGCCGGCCGCGCCGTCGGCGTGTTGACCTGGACGGGCCTGCGCGGCGGCATCTCGATCGCGCTGGTGCTGGCCTTGCCAGCGAGCCCGTATCGCGAGACGCTGACGGCGATCTGCTACGCGGTGGTGATCTTCTCGGTCATCGTCCAGGGGCTGACGACACCGGCCGTCGTCCGGCTGCTCTATCGCGGGAAGGACTAGGCATGCCCGCCGCATGGCGTTGAACCCGGCGGCGGGAACAAGAACGAGCGATCCTGGGAGGGACGGAATGCAGAAGCTGATCGTGTTGCAATCGCTCTGGGCGATGGAGCGGCGGCAGACCGATGGGTTCGAGCGCACGCTCGACGCAAATGTCGCGATGATCATCGAGGCAGGCTATGACGGCGTCTCGACCGACTGGCGCGATCGGACCCGCTCCAGGCGGATCGCCGAACTGCTGAAGCCGCATGGCATGGTGGCCGAGGGGCAGTGCTTTCCGAAGACCGTCGACGAATTGAAGCCGGTGCTTGAGATCGCCACCGAGACCGGGCTGCATCATCTCGACATCCAGCCCGATGTGCGGCCGCGCACCATGGCGGAATGCGTCCCGCTGATCGAGGGCTGGATGCGCCTCGCCGAGGAGGTCGACTTTCCCGTCTATATCGAGACGCATCGCGATCGGATGACCACCGATCTCTATTTCGTGCTCGATCTGATCGATCGTTTCCCCGATCTCCGCCTCCTCGCCGATCTCTCGCATTTCCTGGTCGGGCGCGAATTCGCCGAGCCGGTCTCGGAGGAGAACCACGCCTATATCCACCGGGTGCTCGACCAGTCCTGGGCGCTGCATGGCCGCGTCGCCAGCCGCGAGCAGGTGCAGGTCGAGGTCTCGTTCCCCCATCACAGGAAATGGCTCGACCTGTTCCTCGCCTGGTGGGACTACGGCATCCGCTCGTGGCGAAAGCGCGCCGGGGCGAATGAGGAACTTTCCTTCGTCTGCGAACTTGGGCCGCAGCCCTATGCGATCGCGGGTCCGGATGGAAACGACCTCTCCGATCGATGGAGCGACGCGCTCATCCTCCGCCGCGAGGTGAGGGCGCTCTGGGACCGGATCGCTCGCGAACCGTCCTGATCGCGGCATGTCGAGCCGGCTGGTCCTTGCGCCATCGGCAATCATTTCGTTAACGTCGTCTGAGAATCGCGACGGCGTGGGGGAAGCGCTTCGGTGGTGATAATCTCTCGATCGTCCAGACTGTTCGTTATTGGCGCTGTTTTCGCGCTCGTTTCTCCATGGGCGGCGGCTGCGGAAAGCAGCCCGGCGGCTCAGCCGGGGGACGGCGTTGCTGTCGCGAAGATGGCAAATGCTGCGCCGACCCCGTCCGCAGCGTCCGTCGTCGTCGCCAAGCCTGCGATAAAGACGGCGCGCAAGCAGCGCGCCAAGGCCGCGGCGCCGATAGCCCCGACCCGCGCCGCCAGCGTCTATCTGATGCGCGGCTTTCTCGGCATCTTCTCGCTCGGCATGGACCAGATCGATGCCAGCCTGACGGCGAAGGGCGTCAAGACGCGGCTTCTCGGTCATACCAGCTGGCCGCGCCTCGTCGAGGAAGTCTCGGCCGAGGCGGCGCTGCATCCCGCACGGCACGTGCCGGTCGTGTTCATCGGCCATTCGCTCGGCGCCAATGCCGTGCTGCAGGCCGCAGCCGTGCTCGGCAAGCGGGGCATCCCGGTCGATCTCGTCGTGACCGTCGACGGCACGCAGTCGCAGCCGATCAGCCCGGTCGTGAAGCGCTATCTCAACATCTACATGTCGGGTGATGCGTTCGGCGCGAAGCTCGCGGCCGACGGCAAGGGCGTCGACAATGTCGATATCCGCAACGACCCGGCGCTGAACCGCTCGGGCGTCAATCATTTCACCATCGACAAGAACCCCCTCGTCCAGCAGCAGGTCATCGCCGAGACGCTGAAGGCGCTCGGCCGGACCGGGAAGGGCGGATGAGAAAAGCTGCCCGCTCCGCCGGCATGAGGCACGTGCCGCCGATCGCGGCGGACCTGCCATGGCCGCGCCGCGTGGTGGTTACCGGCGCGGGCGGCCATCTCGGCGGCTGGATCGTCGCGATCCTCGCGGCCGAAGGCGTTGCCGTGACGGCGACGGCGGGTCCCGGAGAGGAGCCGGCGCGCCTGCGGGCCGAGTTCCAGGCGGCCGGCGTCGATCCGGCGCTGCTGCGCATCATCGCTTGCGACCTGCTCGACGAGCCCTGTTGGACCGAGATCATGGAAGGGCAGGATGCGCTCGTCCATGTCGCGGCGCCGATGCCGCATGTCCTGAGCGAGGCTGCGCCGGCGCTGGTCGAGTGCGCGCGCGCGGGCTCGCTGCGCGTGATCGAGGCTGCGGCGGCGGCGGGCATCTCCCGGGTGGTGATGACCTCCTCGATCATGGCGGCGCTCTATGGCAGCGGCCGCCTGGTCGGACATGTCTTCAGCGAGGCGGATTGGTCGGAGCCCGGCCGCGCGCCGATGACCATCTATGCCGAGGCGAAGACCGTCGCGGAGCGAACGCTGTGGCAGGCATCGGCCGAGACAGGGCTTTCCTTCACGGCCATCAATCCCGGCATCATCTTCGGCCCGGGCGTGACCTCGTCGATCTCGCCGTCGCTGAATCTCTTCCGCGAAATCCTGAACGGCCGCGCCATCGTCGCGCCGCGCATCCTGCTGCCGCTGGTCGATGTCCGCGACGTGGCGGCGCTGCATGTGGCGGCGCTGGTCTCCAAGGCGGCGGAAGGCGAGCGGATCTTTGCGGTCGCCGACCAGATCTGGCTCGCCGATCTCGTCGGCCGGATCCGGGCGCGCGGGTGCGAGCACCTGCCGGTGCCGCGGCCGATCGACGACGAGCGCGCCCGCAAGCTGGCCGACACCTTCTCGATCTTGAGCTATCTCCGCCACGATATTGGCGAGGAGCGCTGGATCGCGCGCGGCAAGGCCGAGGCGCTGGTCGATCGCGCCTGGCGGCCGATCGACGACACGATCGCCGACACGATGCGGTTCGTCGCCGAGCGCGGCGCGGCGCTTCAGGCCGCCTGAGCGGCGCTCGCCGCGGCGAGTTCCTTCCTGAGCGCCTTCTCGAAATCATAGACGTCGATCTCGATCGCGTGGCGCGGTGTCCGCTCGAACTGCCAATGCGGATGGCTGGCCTCATGCGCGATGCGGGCGGCGAGGTCGGCCGGACGGGCCAGCTTTCCAGTCGCCTGCAGCGCGACGATCCGCGCCTGCAGTTCGGCCAGCGGCCAGATGCAGCCGATCGGCTGAAACAGGCCGACGAAATCCAGTGTCGGAAAGTCGGCCGGCATCATCTTGAGATAGAGCGGCACGTCGAGCGCCGTAGCAAAATCGAAGAGGCCCGCGTCGAAAAACGGGAAGCGGGTGCGATAGCCGGTCGCGAAGATCACGGTGTCGAAGCCTTCGACCGTGCCGTCGACGAAGCGAACCGCAGGACCGTCGAAGGCGGCGATGCCGGGGCGCGGCGCGATGGTGCCGTGCCGCAGGCGATCGAGCAACTCGGAGTTCAGCGTCGGGTGCATCTCGAGCACGCGGCGGTCCGGCTCCGGCAGGCCATAGCGCTTGTAGGGGCCGACGACGAGCTTGAGCAGCAGCGCGAGCAGGCGCTGGCGCGGCCATTTCGGGATATGGCGCAGGCGGCGATAGGCGATATCGATCGGCATGCCGAAGACGATCTTCGGCACGATGTGATAGCCCCGGCGCATGCTGATCGCGGTGAGGCTCGCAACGCGCGACAGCGCCACGGCGATGTCGCAGGCCGAATTGCCGCCGCCGACGACGAGCACGCGCTGGTCGCGGAAGGGCTCGGCGCGGCGATAGTCATGCGCATGCATCAGACGGCCGTCGAACGTGCCCGGATAGTCCGGGATCTGCGGATCCCAGTGATGGCCCGAACAGACGACGAGACGGTCGAAGACCGCCTCTGAGCGGCCATCCGGCCCCTCCAGCGTCAGCCGCCAGCGATCTCCCGCGATTGCGGCTGCATGGACCACCCGCGTCGAGAAGCGGATGAAGCGGTCGAGGCCGAACTGTGCCGCATAGGCCTCGAAATAGGCGAGCAGCTGACGGTGCGAGGGAAAGTCCGGATAGCCGACCGGCATCGGAAAATCGGAATAATGCGACAGCCGCTTGGAGGAGATGATGTGCGTCGTCTCATAGACGCTCGCATGGCCTGTGGTGTCACGATAGACCCAGTTGCCGCCGACCTCGCCCTGCGCCTCGAAGCAGGTGACGTCGCCGAGACCGGCCTCCACCAACGTCTTGATCGTCGTGAGCCCGGACGGACCGGCACCGATGATGGCGATTTTCGGCATGACGGCGCCTCTCCCCAGTGGCCGCGGGCGTCTTTCCGGTTCTTCGCTTGGCCCGTTGCCGCGGCGATGTCAACGTTCGCCGCGCCGGAAGGGCTGCATCAGCGCCTGTGGCACGCGGGCCCTCCGCGCCATGACGAGAAGCGCGAGGATCGACATGAGATAGGGGATCATCAGGAAGAGCTGGTAGGGGATCGCCTTGCCGACGACATGCTGGAGGCGCAGCTGGTAGGCATCGAAGAGCGCGAACAGCAGCGCGCCGGCGAGCGCGCGGCCCGGCCGCCACGAGGCGAAGACGACGAGGGCGATGCAGACCCAGCCACGGCCCTGAACCATGGTCGGGAAGAAGGAATTGAAGGCGGCAAGCGTCAGGAAGGCGCCACCGACCGCCATCAGGGCGCTGCCGAAGACGACCGCGCCGATCCGCAGGCGAATGGGATCAATGCCCTGCGCCTCGGCGGCATGCGGGTTCTCGCCGACGATGCGGATCGCGAGACCAAGCGGCGTCCGCGCCATGGCGAAGGCGATGACGAGCGCGAGGGCAATGGCGAGATAGGTCGGCGCCGTCTGGCTGAACACCGCCTCGCCGAGGAAGGGCAGGTCGGACAGGACGGGGATGCGGATCACCGGGAACGGCACGATCGTCGGCGGCGAGCCGGAGACCGGGATCGCCAGGCGGAAGATGAAATAGGAGAGGCTGGAGGCGAACAGCGTGATGCCGAGCCCGGTGACATGCTGCGACAGCCCGAGCGGCACGGTGAGAAGTGCATGCAGCAGCCCGAAGGCGGCACCGGAAAGCGCGGCAACGAGAAGGCCGAGCCAGAGATCGCCGCCATGATAGACGGTCATCCAGCCGATCATCGCGCCGAAGGTCATGATGCCCTCGATGCCGAGATTGAGCACGCCGGCCCGTTCGCAGATCAGCGCGCCGAGCGTCCCGAAGATGAGCGGCGTCGCGATGCGCAGCACCGCGGCCCAGAGGCCGGCGGAGGCGAAGATGTCGAGCACGGCCATCATCGGCGGATCCGGTAATTGGCGAGCGACAGCGCGACCAGCATGGCGAGCAGCGACAGCGCGACGATGACATCGGCGATGAAGGAGGGCACGCCGAGCGCCCGGCTCATCGAATCCGCCCCGACGAACATCGTCGCGACGAAGAGGGCGGCGAAGACGACGCCGATCGGATCGAGCGCGGCCAGCATCGCGACGACGATGCCGGTGTAGCCGAAGCCCGGCGAGAGATCGGTGGTGACGTAGCCCTTGACGCCGAGCACCTCGATCGCCCCTGCAAGGCCGGCGAGGCCGCCCGAGATGCAGGCGACCTTGACCAGAACGCCGGCGAGCGAGACGCCGGCGAAGCGGGCGGCGGCCGGATTGAGGCCGGCGGCGCGGCTTTCGAGGCCGAACACCGTCCGCGCCTGCACCAGTGCGATGGTGATGGCGATGCCGATCGCGACGATCAGGCCGATATGCAGCCGCGTCCGCGCCACCAGCTTCGGCAGCATCGCATCGCCGACGATCGGCACCGATTGCGGCCAGCCGAACGCCAGCGGATCCTTGAGCGCCCCCTCGATCATCATCGAAACGAACAGGAGGGCGACGAAATTGAGCAGCAGTGTCGTCACCACCTCGTCGACGCCGAAGCGCAGGCGGAGCGCGAGCGGCCCGAGCAGCAGCAGGGCGCCGGCGATCGCGCCGGCCAGCATGAGCGCTGGGATCAGAAGGAAGGATGGCAACTGCAGCCCATGCTGCGAGCCGAGCGCTGCGGCGGCGAGCGCACCGACGAGGAACTGGCCTTCCGCCCCGATGTTCCACAGCCGCGCCCGGAAGGCGACTGCCGCGGCGAGGCCCGTCAGGATCAGTGGTGCCGTGCGGGTCAGCGTCTCGGTGATGGCGAGGCGCGAACCGAAAGCGCCGACCAGCATCCGCCGATAGGCCTCCAGCACCGGCGCGCCGGCGATGGCGATCAGGATGCCGGCAAGCGCCAGCGCGACCAGCACGGCCGCGACCGGCGCGGCGAGGCGAAGCGACAGCGGGACATGGCTGCGGCGCTCGAAGCGGATCACGCCGCGTCCTCCCAGATGCCGGCCATCATCAGCCCGAGCCGGCGCGGATCGGCGGCCGCGATCGGGATCGGCGGCGAGAGGCGGCCCTTGACGATTGCCTGGACGCGATCGGCGAGCGCCAGCACCTCGTCGAGATCCTCGGAGACGAGCAGCACGGCGGCACCGGCGCGCCGCGCGGCGAGGATCTCGCCATGCACCGCCGCCACCGCGCCCTCGTCGAGGCCGCGTGTCGGCTGCGCCGCGATCAGGATGCGCGGGGTCTCGGCGAGGTTGCGACCAAGGATCAGCTTCTGCATGTTACCGCCCGAGAGCAGACGGATCGGACTGTCGGGGGTCGCGCCGCGCACGTCGAACCTCTCGATCACCGCGCGGGCGAACGATCGGCCGGCGGCGCGCCGGACGAAGCCTGCGGCCGAGAAGCGCGGCTCGCGCACCCGTTCCAGAATGGCGTTCTCCCAGACTGCCATCTCGCCGACGACGCCATCGGCATGGCGGTCCTCCGGAATGCGGCCGACCCCGTCGGCGACGAAGCCGCGCGGCGAGGGACGGGCCACCGGGGCGCCGTAGAGCTCGAGCCGGCCCGCAGTTGGCCGTTCCAGCCCGCAGACGAGACGAACGAGGCTATGCTGGCCATTGCCGGAAACGCCGATGATACCGAGCGTCTCGCCGGTGCGGACCTCGAAATCGATCCTCTTCAGGGTAGTCCCGACATCGATCGCGGCGGCGCGGAGCACAACGGCTCCCGGCGTCTGGCTCTCACGGCGCGGGCGGGCGACGCGGCGGCCGACCATCAGTTCCGCCAGTTCGTCGCGCGATGTTTCGGCAGCGCGCCGTTCGGCGACGACCTTGCCGCCGCGCAGGACGACGACCCGGTCGGCTGCGGCGAGCACCTCGTGCAGCTTGTGCGAGATGAAGATGATCGAGAGGCCGAGCCCTGCCATGCCGCGCAAGGTGGAATAGAGCTGCTCCGCCTCCTGGTGGGTCAGCACGGCGGTGGGTTCGTCGAGGATCAGCACCTTTGCGTCGCGATAGAGCGACTTGAGGATTTCGACCCGCTGCCGCTCGCCGACCGAAAGCGCGGAGACGCGGGCATCAGGATGGACGGCGAGGCCGAATTTCTCCGAAAGCGAGGCGAGTTTTGCCCGAGCCCTGCCGGTATCGAGGCCGAAGGCGGAAAGAGGACGCGTGCCGGCGACGACATTCTCCAGCACGGTCAGGTTGGCCGCGAGCGCGAAATGCTGGTGCACCATGCCGATGCCGGCGGTGATCGCGGCGCGCGGCTTGCCGGGCGGCAGCTCCGCACCGAAGGCGATCACACGGCCGCTGTCGGCGGTGTAATGACCGAACAGGATGTTCATGAGCGTCGTCTTGCCGGCGCCGTTCTCGCCGAGCAGCGCCAGCACTTCGCCCTGGCCGAGTTCGAGCGTGACGTCGTCATTGGCAGTGAGCGCGCCGAAACGCTTGGTGATGCCTTCGAGGCGGAGCGCCGCGGTCACGACGGCAGGCCCGCGATGGCCGTGCGGAAAGACCAAGGGACGGCCTTCTGCAGCTGTCGCGCGAGGCGGAGCAGCAGCCCGTCGCTCGCCATCGGCCCGATGAGCTGTATCGGCAGCGGCAACCCTGCCGCATCGACGCCATGGGGCACGGTCAGCGCCGGCGTGCCCGCGACATTCGCCAGCATCGCATAAGGCGCGAAATCGCTCATCCGCCGCCATTGCAGCGCGACATCGTCATGATCGAACGGGAAGGCGCCGATGGGCAGCGGCGGTCCCGACAGCATCGGCGTCAGGATCACGTCGACGGCGTCGAACATCCGCCACAGGGCATGGGCGACGCGCACCGCCGTCATCTCGGCGTCCTGGTAGTCGCGTGCGGTCATCGCGAGGCCGCGCAGCGCCACGGCCGCAGTCAGGCGCTCGACCTTGGCGAGGTCCGGCATGTTCCGGGCGAGATTGGTGCAGATGATGCGGTCGAAGACGCCCTCGGACTGCTGGAGCAGAGCCGCGAAGCGGCCGGGGTCGAGCGTCACGATGCCATGGCCGGCTTGCGCCAGCACGTCGGCGGCGTGGGCAACCGCCGCGCGCCGCTCCGCATCGATCGCCCGTCCTTCGGCGACGTCGAGCACGAGCCCGATGCGCAGCGGCTCGGGCGCCTCGTCGAGGCGGCCCGCCAGCGGCAGGTCGAGATCGGGATCGGGGTAATAGCCTTCGCCAGCACCGGAGAAGTGCTCAAGCGCCAGAGCCGTATCGCGGAGCGACCTGCTGACGACCAGTTCCGCAGCGATGCCGCCGATATGATTGCCGAAATCCGGCCCCGCGGGCATGGCGCCGCGGGTCGGCTTCAGCCCCACGAGGCCGCAGCAGGCGGCGGGAACGCGCGTTGAGCCACCGGCATCGGTCGCATGCGCCAGCGCGACGATGCCCGCGGCGACGGCTGCGGCTGCGCCGCCCGACGAGCCGCCGGGCGTCCGCGCCGGGTCGAGCGGATTGCGCGCGAGCGGACCGAGCGCTGGCTCGCTCGACAGAGACAGGCCGAATTCCGGTACGGTCGTGACGCCGAAGGGCACCAGCCCGCCGGACTTGAAGCGGCGCGCCAGCTCGGAATCCGTCTCGGCCGGAACCGATGGCACCGACGCCGAGCCGCAGACGATCGGCAGGCCGGCTGACGCCGCGCCGAGATCCTTCATCACGAAGGGCACCCCGGCGAAAGGCTTCATGCGGAAATATTTCGGCCGCCGCTGCAGGCCGGCGTCGATGGCGGCAGCCTGCTCGCGCCCGAGCGATGGCGCAAGATGCGAGACGGCGCCGAGTTCGCGGCTCGCGGCCTCGCGATCGAGCGCTGCCTCGAGAGCCGCCGCGGCCGTCGTCCGTCCTGAACGGATGGCCTCGGCGAGCGCGGCGCCGTCGGAGGGGTCTAGCTCGTCGTGCAAAGCGCGCTGTCCTGATCCATCGTGTTCGATCGCACGGTCTTCACCGCCCCCTGAGGGGGAGGTGGGACCGAAGGTCCGTGAGAGGGTTCATGACCTATCCGGCGAGGCCGTAAACCCTCGCCCGCCGGCTTTGCCCTCGACCTCTCCATCAGGGAGAGGTGAAGGGTTCGCGCAGAGGCCAGACCCAGCAACCGCCTCAGGTCGGCTCGGCCGGATCGACCGGAACCTTGAACGTGCCGGCCTTGATCGCCTCACGCTTCGCCTGCATCGCCGGAACGGAGTCCTTCACCACCATGGCTTCGGTGAAGACGATGTCGTTGCCGCCTTCCTTCATGAAGGAGAACGAACTGTAGTCCTTGCCCGTCTTGGCGCCCGACTGGGTGTCCTTGATGGCGGCGTCGAGAATCGGGCGGAAATACCACATCGCATTGGCGAAGACGGTGTCGGGATAGCGCGGGGTATAGTCGAGCAGCGAGCCGACCGACTTGATGCCCTTTTCCTTCGCGGCGTCGGCCGTGCCGATGCGCTCGCCGAACAGGATGTCGGCGCCGGCGTCGATCTGGGCGAGGCCCGATTCGCGCGCCTTGGGCGGATCGAAGAACGTGCCGATGAAGCCGATCAGGAACTTCGCGTCGGGGCGCACTTCCTTCACGCCGGCGCGGAAGGCGTTGATGAGGATGTTGACCTCGGGGATCGGAATGGCGCCGACCGCGCCGAAGGTTCCGGTCTTCGACATCGGCGCGGCGAGCATGCCGGCGAGATAGGCCGCCTCGTGGTTCCAGGTGCCGAAGGTGCCGAAATTGTCGCCGGCCGGACCGCCGGACGAACCCATCAGGAAGGCGGTGCCCGGGTAGTCGGCCGCGACCTGGCGCGCCTCCGTCTCCACCGCATAGGACTCGCCGACGATCAGCTTGTTGCCGGCCTCGGCATATTCGCGCATCGCGCGGGGATAGTCGGTGCCCGAAACGCCTTCGGAGAAGGTGTATTCGATGACGCCATCCTTGGCCGCTGCCTGCAGTGCCTCGTGCAGGCGCGAATTCCAGGCATTCTCGACCGGCGAGGCGTGGATGCCGGCGACCTTCAGCTTTTCGGCTGCGAAGGCGCGGGGCGCGGTGAGAGCGAGCGTGCCGGCGGCCGAGGCGAGCAGGAAGCTGCGCCGCGAAATCGTGGTGGACATGACTGTTCCCCTCTGGAGCGCTTCGGCGCGCCGACGATGGGTCGGGAGCCGGGCCTTTTTGTCTGGACGGTCAATTTCCATAGATTGCCCAGGAAATTGTCAAGCCCATCGGCTGGGCATTCCCCGCTCTTCCCCGGTTTGCCGCATTGCGGGAACCCTCGGCCGGTCGCGCTGTTGGGCTGCGGGTGACAAACGAGGTTCATGATGGCGATGATGGCGGAAGCGGACACGCGGCCCGCGGCGACGGCCGTGTCCGAACAACGATTGCAGCAGGCTTCGGCCTTGGTGCGTGCGACCTACCGCATGCAGTTCAACGACGAGTTCACCTTCGCCGACGCCGAGCGTCTCGCGCCCTATCTCGCGGGCCTCGGCATCAGTCATCTCTACGCCTCTCCGATCTTCACCGCCCGCGCCGGATCCGCGCATGGCTATGACATGGTCGATCCGGCGGCCATCAGCCCGGCGCTCGGCGGCGAGGCGGGCTTCCAAAGCCTCGTCCGAACGCTGTCGGCGCATGGCATCGGCATCATCCTCGACATCGTGCCGAACCATATGGCCGCCGATCCCGCCAACCGCTTCTGGATGGACGTGCTCGAATTCGGCTCCGACGCCGCTTCGGCCGGGGTCTTCGACATCGATTTCTCGCGGCGCATCGCGCTGCCCTGGCTCGAGGAAGGCGCCGCGCCGATCGAGCGGCTCGCCTATGACCGCGACGGCGGCCGGGTGGTCGCGATCGTCGCCAGCCAGCCGATTCCGCTCGCGCCCGGCGGTATTGCCGATCTGCTCGAGCGCATCGGTGCCGGCGAGGCAGCCGCCGCCTGGCGCGCGATCGATCGCTGCAAGGCCGAGCCTGAGGCGATCGCGGCCGCGCGCGACGCATTGCGTGACGCAGAAGCCTCCATGTCCGAGAGTTTCGCGCGCGCCCTCGACAGCGCCGATCTCGACGCGGTCCATGCCCTGCAGCATTGGCAGGCCGTGCCTTGGCGGCGCACCGAAGCGCTCAACTATCGCCGCTTCTTCGAGGTCTCCCATCTCGTCGGCGTGCGCATCGAGGACGACGCGGTGTTCGAGATCGTCCACCGACTGCCGCTCGCGCTCCTACGCGAAGGGCTGGTGCAGGGGCTGCGAGTCGATCACGTCGACGGGCTCGCCGATCCCGCCGCCTATTGCCGGCGGCTGCGCAGCGAGGCCGGACCAGAGGCGCTGATCCTCATCGAGAAGATCCTCGGTCATGACGAGCCGCTGCGATCCTGGCCGATCGACGGCACCACCGGCTACGAGCGGCTGAACCTCATCAACGAGCTCTTCGTAGCGTCCGAGGGACGCGCCGCCTTCCAGGCCTACCTGGAAGGGCGCGGCTGGGTTGCCGGAGCGCCCCTCGACCGCATCGCCGCGGCCAAGTCGGAGGTCATCGAGACCGGCTTCAAGCCGGAGCTCGCCGGGCTGCTCGACAGCGCTGCGACGATGCTCGCGGAAGATGCTCCGCCGCGCAGCGCTCTTCAGGCGGCGCTCGTGGCGCTGCTGGCCGCCTTTCCGGTCTATCGATCCTATATCGCGAGCTTGCCGCCTGAGCCGGACGATGCTGCGTTGTGGCGCGAGGCCGAGCGCCGCGCCGCAGAAGCGACACCGGTATCGGCTCCGATCCTCTCGCGCCTCGTCGCAGCGGCGCTCGAGGCCGACGGTGCACCGGCGGATCGCTTCCGAAGGCTGTTCCAGCAATTGTCAGGCCCGGCGATGGCGAAGGGGTTCGAGGATACCGAACTCTATCGGAGCGTCGGCCTCGCCTCGGTCAACGAGGTCGGCTCGGACCTTTCGTCCCCGCCGCGCGATGCCGCGGCACTGCACGAAGCCTTTGCCCGCTTCGGTCGACGCGGCCTCACGCCGCTGGCAACCCATGACACCAAGCGCGGTGCCGACACGCGGGCACGGCTCAACGTCCTTTCGCACAAGCCGCAGCGCTGGATCGGCCTCTTCGAGCGCTGGCAGGCACGCCATGCCGCCTGGAAGCGTCACGGCGCCCCCGACGATCTCGACGAATGGTTCGTCTACCAGACGCTGTTCGGCGCCTGGCCGCTGACGCCTGAGCGGGCGCATGGCTATTTCGAGAAGGCGATGCGCGAGGCGAAGCGCCACAGCGGCTGGACGGATCCCGACACCGACTACGAAGCCGCGCTGCAGGACTTCGCCCTGCGGCTGATCGATGGGCCCGAGGGGGCGCCCTTCCGGGCCGATCTCGAAGCCTTCATTGCGGAGACCGAGCCGGCCGCGGCGACCAACAGCCTGGCCCAGGCGATCCTGCAGCTCACACTGCCCGGCATCGCGGATCTCTATCGCGGCACCGAGCTCGCCGATTTCAGCCTCGTCGATCCCGACAACAGGCGGCCGGTCGATTGGGGCCGTCGCGGCGCGCTGCTGAACGCTCCCATCACCGCCCTGCCGGCTATGGCCGAGGATGGCGAGCGAACCGCCAAGCTGGTCGCGATCCGTGCACTGCTGTCGCTTCGTGCCCGTGATCCGGCCCCCTTTGCCGGTCTCTATGGGGCCGAGGCGGTGACGACACCCGGCTGGTTCGCCTTTCGCCGCGCCGGCGGCTCCGGCGAGCTGCTGGTGGCGTTGCCGCTCAGTCCCCAGGCGATGACGAGCGAAAGCATCGTCTTCGCTGACACCAGCCTCCATGGGGCTTGGGAAGCGGTCCTGCCGGCAGGCAGGGCGGTGGTGATTGCCGAGGGTGGCGTGCGGATCGATCCCGCCGCGCCGCTGTTGGTCCTCTATCGGACCGAGCGGCGCGAGACGGAACCGCCGCAGCAAGCCTGAGTTGGTCCGTCCTGTGCCGGGGCCCGTTCCAGCGAGGACGCGATGAACGATTTCAGCGACGAGGAAATCCGCGAAGAGGCATTCCGCCTCTGGGAAGCGGAGGGGCGGCCGCTCTGGTCGCATGGTTACGACAACTGGTTCCGCGCCAGGGAGAACCTGCGCCGGCAACGTTCGGCGGGACAGGATTTCGGCGGCGCGCCGGCCGATGGCGCAGGCGACGTCTCTGCCGCGCCGCTCGGCCCAAACAAAGGATGACATCATGCAGGACGCAACCGACACGAGGCCCGATGGCGGCCAGGCGCTGCTCGATTCTCATGTCGACGGGGCGGGTGAGACTGTGCGCCATCCGGTCGTGCGGTCGAGCCAGGCGATCGCCGACGAGACGCGCGGCGAGCGCGTCGGCTCCGGACCCGAGGAATTCGAGCATGGCCCGCTCTCGATCGGCAGCATCGGCGCCTATCGCTTCGGCCCTGAGCTTATCGATGGCGGGGTCCGCTTCCGCTTGTTCGCGCCGGCCTGCGAGACCGTCGAACTGCTGCTCGAAGGTCGCGATCCGCTCGCCATGTCGGCGGTCGGGCAGGGGTGGTTTGCCGCGGAAATAGCGGATGCCGGCCCCGGCACGCTCTATCGATTTCGGGCGAAGGGGCTCGATTTCGCGGATCCTGCCTCGCGCGGCCAGGCCGACGACAGCGATGGCTGGAGCGTCGTACGCGGTTCGCTCGGCCCCACCGGCGAACGTTCCGTCCGGCCCTGGCACGAGGCGGTCATCGCCGAGCTGCACGTGGGAACCGCCTCGCCGGAGGGCACCTTCGCCGGTCTCGCGGCCCGGCTCGACCACTTCACCGACGCCGGCTACACCGCGATCGAGATGATGCCGATCGGCGACTTCCCCGGCATGCACAACTGGGGCTATGACGGCGTGCTGCCTTTCGCGCCGGAGCGGAGCTATGGCACGCCGGAAGAGCTGCGCGCGCTGGTCGATGCCGCGCATGAACGTGGTCTCGCGGTCATCGTCGACGTCGTCTACAACCACTTCGGCCCCGTCGATAACTATCTGTCGCATTACGCGCCCTGCTTCTTCGACGAAAGCGTGGCGACGCCCTGGGGCGCCGGGGTGAATTTCGCCGATCCGACCGTGCGGCTCTTCTTCCTCGAGAATGTCCGCATGTGGCTCGAGGACTACGACATGGACGGCCTCCGCTTCGATGCCGTGCACGAATTCGCGACGGCCGGCGCCGATGCGATGAAGCGCGAACTCGCGGCGATGGCACGGTCGATCAAGCCGAACGCGCTGCTGATCCTCGAGAATCTGGACAATAGCGCGACGTGGCTCGAGCGCTCTGAGAGCGGCAGGCCGCTCCATTTCGACGCCCAGTGGAACGACGACATCCACCATGTGCTGCATGTGATCGCCACCGAGCAGCGGGTCGGCTATTACCGCGACTTCTCCGATGCCACGCTCGACAAGGCGCGTCGGGCGCTGGCCGAGGGCTTCGCCTACCAGGGCGAAGCGGTCCCGCGCCTCGGCGAGGCCGTGACGCGCGGCGAGCCCTCCGGCCATCTGCCGCCCTCGGCCTTCGTCTCGTTCATCCAGAACCACGATCAGATCGGCAACCAGCCCGACGGCCGTCGCCTCGCCGAGGATCTCGATGCCGAGCGGCTCGATTTCCTGCATTTCGTGATCATGCTCTCGCCGCAGATCCCGATGTTCTTCATGGGCGAAGAGGCGCATTTCCGCGCGCCCTTCCCGTTCTTCGGCGATCTCAAGGGCGAGTTCAGCGACGAGATCAGGGCCGGCCGGGCGCAGCAGGCGACCGAATTCTACGAGAGCGAGGACGCCGACGACAAGGTGCTCGATCCGGTCGCTGCCGCCACGATGGAGATGGCGCGCCTCGACTGGAACGAGTTCGGCGCACCCGAGCGGGAACAGGCGCTCGCGCGCTTCCGCACGCTGGCCCGTCTTCGGCGCGAGCATCTCTGGGGGCTGACCGCGACGCCCTATCGCGGCGCCGAGGCGATCCATGACGGCAGCGTCGTTGCCGTAACCTGGAATTACGATGGCGGCACGCTGAAGCTCGTGATGAATGCCGCGCCGATGTCCGGCTCGATCGCCACCGAGGCCATAGAGCCGGTTGGATCGACCGGAACCATCGGCTTCGCCGACCGAAGGATGCAGCTTGGTCCGTGGTCGGCAGTGATCGCCGTGACGCCGCCGTCGGCGTGACGGCTCAGCCGCGCCGGGCGGTCGCCATGGCCGCTTCCAGGGCCGGCAGCGTGAAGGGCTTCTGGACGAAGGCGACGAAGGACGTTCCAGCAAAGCCGTCCGCCTCGCCCAGTCCGGAAGCGAAGACGATCGGCAGATCGGGATGCGCGGCGCGGGCGCGATGGGCGAGCTCGACGCCGGTCATGTCGGGAAGGCCGATATCGGTCAGCAGCATCTCGACAGAGCTGCTGGCGAGGATGGCGAGCGCAGACGCGCCGTCGCCGGCCTCCTCGACCTCGTGGCCGAGTTCGCGCAGCATTTCCGCCGTGTTCATCAGGATGAGGAAGTCATCTTCGCAGACCAACAGCCGCATCGGGTCCTCATCTGCGGACCGTGTCCGCGCCATATTGGTCACTGGTCTGCGGGCCGTGCGTTAACCGGTCGGTGGACCGAGCTTGGCCGCCGCGACGCCGCCAGCCCGGCTTGTAACCGGCCCGGATGACGATCAGTGCGGATCGCGCCTTCTTCTGCCTGCCGTCCATGGCGGCCCGCTTGCCGCATCCCAGACAATGTAGCGTTCGATCGAGGACACGCAACTGCCGGACTGCCGAGCGTTCAGCCCGCGGCGCGGAAGGGAAGGACGGCGCGCGGGGCGGCGAGCACGGCGAGCGGCATCGCATCGCCCTGGCGGCCATAGCGGATGGCGACGACCGCACTATAGGGAATCGCCGTCAGGAAGCCGGCATCGTCGTCGAATTCGACCCGGTCTGCCTGGCAGCGCAACGCGCCGCTTGCGAGATGCGGCCCGTCCTCGGCTCGTTCGATCTCGATCCAGCCGGCATCGGCCTCCATCGCCGCGCCGATGCGTGCAATCATTTCCCGGACGGTTTCCATGGCCTGCGTCCTCTGCTGTCGTTCGTTCTTATTTTGTTCTCTTTTCCCCTCGTGTCAAGATATCCACAGCCTGAAGTCCGACATCTGGCGCCGCCCGGTCAGCCGATGCGGCGGGCCGCGTCGAGCAATGTGCGGTCGCTGCCGCGCCAGCCCAGCATCGCGAGGCCGACCGGGATGGACCCGGCGCGGCCGAGCGGCAGTCCGGCCTGCGGCAGCCCGGTCAGGCCCGCGATGCAGGTCAGGTCGACAATGCGGTCGCCCGCAGCGCCCATGACCGAGAGCGGCGCGTCGCGGTGCGGCGGCAGGATCGGCACGGCCGGATAGACGACGACGCGGCGGCCATCCAGCAGTGCATCGAGGCGTGCTCGCAGCGCGGCGCGGAAGTTGAGCGCCTCGTCGCGAACGCTTTCTGGGATCAGCGACGCATGGGCGAGGGTTGCGCCGACCTCGAAGGAAAAGCGCGGGTTCACTGCGTCGATCCAGTCGCGGAATGTCGCGTAGAATTCGCTGCATTGCGCGGTTATCTGGCACTGGTTCCAGCGTTTCAGGCCGTCTTCGGCGAGCGTGATCTCGCGGAGCGGCGCGAGCGCGCCGAGGCGGTCCAGCTCCGGCTCGAGCGCCGCGCGCACGGCGTCGTCGGCAATGTCGAACGCGTCGCGCGCGACCAGGATCTCCTCGATCGGCGCGATCGGCGCCGCTTGCGGCGTCAGCACGATGCCGGCCGCCTCGAAGATTGCCGCATCGTCCGCGAAGAAGCCGGCGGTGTCGAAGGAGGCCGACTGCGTCATCAGCCCGTCGACGGAAATGCCGCCCGCCGCCTCGCCGCCATGGGTCGGCCGAAGCCCGTAGAGGCCGCAGAAGCTGGAGGGAACGCGGACCGAGCCGCCGGAATCGGTGCCGAGCGCGATATCGACGAGGCCGCCGGCGACCGCCGCTGCCGAGCCGCTCGACGAGCCGCCCGGGAAACGGTCGCGGGCGCGCGGATTGATCGGCGTGCCGTCGAACTGGTTGCGCCCGAGCAGGCCGAGCGAGATCTCGTCGGTGATCGTCTTGCCGACCATGGTGGCGCCGGCGGCACGCAGCCGCTCGACCGCGAGGGCGGTGCGCCGGGCCGGCGCATGGGTGCGCGCCCAGTCCGGATTGCCGCAGCCGGTCACATGGCCGGCGATGTCGAAGAGATCCTTGACCGCGAAGCTGAGGCCATCGAGCGCGCCGGAGCCGGTGGCCTGAAGGACGATGTCGGTTCCCGGTACGAAGGCACCGAACGGATCATTGATGGGCATTCCAGTCTCTTCCTCAGTCCTGCCGCTCGATGGCGACCTGGTCGACGACGCTGACATGCGCGGCGACGACGCGCCAGCTACCGTCGATCCGGACCCAGCTCTGCTGCTGGCGGCCGATCTTGCCGGGGGGAACGTCGACATAGAGCGTCGAGATCGTCGCGAAGTCGCGGCCGAAGGTGGTGATGATCGTCTCGGTCAAGGCGCGGTCGGGGCCGGTCTTGCGGCGGCGGGCATTGAAGGCCTTGATCGGCGCATGCCCATGCTGGATCTGCCCGTCGCCGTAGCGAACCGTATGAGGGCTGTTCCAGAACAGCGCGTCGAGCGCTGCGGCGTCGGCGTCGATCAGTCCCTGTTCATAGCGGCCGAAAGCCGCGCGGACCTCCGCCACGATTTCGGGATCGTTGACCACCACCGCCGTTGCACTCCTCGCTTGCTCGCGACGGCGCCAGATTGCGGAAGCGGATGTCCCCTGTAAACCGGGCTTCGCGCGCCACCCTGCGCAAAGGAGCGGCAGGCTGACGCACGATGTTCGATCTCAGCGCGGCGGCAGGATCGCGGCCAGCTCTTCCCGCGTCGGGAACGCCGCGTGGGTTCCCGGCCGCGAGACGGTGATCGCGGCGGCGCGGCCGGCGGCTTCGAGGCTCTCGGCCAGCGGCAGGCCACGGTCGTAATGCGCTGCCGCGAAGACGGCCGCGAATGTGTCGCCGGCACCGGTGCTGTCGATGACCGCCACCGGCTGCGCGGTCACGCGGGCGATGCCCCCAGGGCCGCTGGCGAGCGCACCGCGGCCGCCGAGCGTGACGACGACCGTGCCGGCGCCGGCTGCACGGAGCCGTGTCGCGGCCTCGGCCGGGTCGTCGCAGCGCGCGAATTGCGCCGCCTCGCCCTCGTTGACGATGAGGCAGTCGGCGAAGGGGAACAGGCGCTCGGCGCCGGGCCGCACCGGCGAGGGGTTGAGGAAAGTGAGGGCGCCCTGGCTGCGAGCCGTGACGAGCGCGGCTTCCGTTGCTGCGAGCGTCAAGTTGCCTTGCATCACCAGCATGTCGCCCGGCCCGAGCCCGGCGACGCATTCCTCCGCCATGGTCGCATCGATCGATTCGGCCGCGTCGATGATCGAGGCGATGGCGTTCTCGCCGCCGGGGCCGATGAAGATCAGCGATCGGTCGGTCGGCTGGTCGAGGGGGACGAGGTCGGCGACGTCGATGCCCGCCGCCAACAGTGCCGCCGCGACCCATTCCGCCTCGCCATCCTCGCCAACCGGCGCGACGAGGCGGATATCGGTCCCGGCGCGATGCAGGACGATCGCCTGGTTGGCGCCCTTGCCGCCGAGGTCGCGCCGGACAGGGCCGGCGATCACGGTCGCGCCCGGCGTCGGGAATACCGAAACCGCCATGGCTTCGTCGATCATCACGGTCCCGAGGACGAGGAAGCGCATCGGATGTTCCCTGGCGAAACAGGCGGGAGAAGACGGGGGTCGCCGGCCCGCCGACTATAGGCTCGGGCCTGCGGCAACCGGCAAGCGGTGACGCGTGGAAATTCGATGTTTGCTCGCGAGGGGCGATTGCCAGAGGTTCGGCGATCGATTAGAGGTACGTATCAGTAATACGTATCAGGAAGCAGTCGCCATGGAGTCCGGACGGCCCCGCCGTGTGACGCAGCGTGATGTGGCCCGCCTTGCCGGCGTGTCGCAGACGACTGTCTCGCTGGTGCTGTCCGGCGCACCGACGAGCCAGATTCCGGCCGAAACGCTGGAGCGTGTGCAGGCGGCGATGCGCGAGCTCGGCTATGTGCCGAATCGCTGGGCGCGGGCGCTGAAGACGAACAAGACGATGACGATCGCCTGCGTGGTGCCGGATATCGCCAACCCGTTCTATCCCTCGCTGCTGCGCGGCATGCAGGCTGCCGCCGACGAGGCCGGCTATGACGTCATCACGGTCAATACCGATGGCACCGCCGAGCGCGAGCAGCGCTTCCTCAACTGGAGCCTCGAGGGCCGGGTCGATGGCGTCGTCGGCGTCTTCTTCACGCTCCGGGCGATGGACTTCAAGCCGCTGACCGACGCCGCCATCGGCGTCGTGAGGATCGAATCCTCGAAGAAGAAGGTCGGGCCGCTGCCGCTCGACAACCTCTACATCGATAACGAGGCGGCGGCCGGCGACGTCACGCGCTACCTGATCCGGCGCGGCTATCGCCGGATCGCGATGATCGCCGGCATCGGCGGCCCCCAGGAGGGGCGCCTCAGCGGCTATGAGGCGGCTCTGGCCGAGGCCGGTCGCAAGCCGCTGATCGTCGCAGACGAGGCGTTCAACGAGGAGGGCGGCTTCCGCGCGGCGCAGCATCTCATCGCGCTGCCGGCACGCCCCGATGCCATTTTCGCTGCCAACGACATGATGGCGATCGGCGCCATGGCGGCGGCGCGCGAGGCAGGGCTCGCCATTCCCGCCGACATCGCGATCGCCGGGTTCGACGACATCTTCGCGGCCCGGCTGGTCACGCCGGCGCTGACGACCGTTTCACAGTTCCAATACGACCTCGGCACGACGGCGGCCGAGGTCCTGCTCGAACGGCTCCAGCGCGGATTTGCCGGGCCCGGAACGAGCCAGGCGATGCCGTTCCGTCTGATCGAGCGCAGTTCAACCTGATCGATCGAGCCGAACCAACGGGAGGAGGACATCCATGAGTTCCATGATGAAGATCGCGCTGGCGGGGGCCGCCGTTCTGGCGCTCGGAACGGGCGCAGTGCTCGCAGAAGACAAGAAGCCGATCACGTGGTGGTACGAGACCGCCGCGCCGGAAAACCAGGAGGCGCTGCAGAAGCTCCTCGTCGAGCCGTTCAACGCGGCCCATCCGGACGAGAGCCTCTCGATCGATTTCCGCGGTTCGGAGCTCGACAAGCAGCTTCGGATCGCGATGCTCTCGGGCTCCGGTCCCGATGTCGTCTATACCGCCGGGCCGAGCTATGTCGCCTCGATGGCGCAGGCCGGGCAATTGCTGCCGCTCGACGATTATGCCGCCAAGCTCGGCTGGAACGAGCGGATCCTGCCGGTGTTCCTCGAACTCGGCAAATATAACGGCAAGCTCTACGCGCTGCCGAAGACCTATGAGACGCTCGGTCTCTTCTACAACAAGACCCTGTTCGCGAAGAACGGCTGGCAGCCGCCGAAGACGATCGCCGAGCTCGAGACGCTCGCCGATGCGATGAAGGCGAAGGGCCTCGTGCCGTTCGCGGCCGGCAATGCCGACTGGCGTCCGACCAACGAGCACTATGTCTCGATCGTGCTTAACTCGGTCGCCGGGCCCGACAATGTCTACAAGGCGCTGACGGGCGAGATCCCGTGGACCGCCGAACCCTTCGTCAAGGCGATCGATACGCTCAACAACTGGTGGCAGAAGGGCTATTTTGGCCCGAACTACTTCTCGCTCACCGGCGAGCAGGCCTTCGCCCAGGTGGCGACGGGGCAGGCCGGCATGGCACCGACCGGCACCTGGAACTTCCAGAACGTGCCGCGCTATTTCCCGCAGAACAACGCCGAGCCCGGCTTCGTCGGCTTCCCGAGCGCCGAGGGCGTGGCCTATCCGATCTACGCGCTCGGCATCGGTTCGACCTTCTCGATCGCCAATTCCTCGCAGAATCCAGACGGCGCGGCGGCGGTCATCGACACCGTGTTCAGCGACAAGTTCTATGGCGACATGAACACGGTCTGGCAGGGCGAGTGGAACACCCCGCTGAAGGACCTGTCCGCGGTCAAGATCGGCGAGGGTGTCACGCCGCTCTATGGCGAGACGATGAAGAACCTCGCCGCCTCGGTCAGCGACGGCCAGTATGGCTACACGACCTGGACCTTCCTGCCGCCGGCGACGGACACCTATCTCGTCTCGGGCATGGAAGAGGTCTGGCTCGGCAAGATCACGACGCAGCAGTTCCTCGAGAAGCTCGACGCGACCTTCAAGGACGAGAAGGCCGCCGGCAAGGTGCCGGCCATTCCGAAGCGCTGATCTGGCTGTCTTGGTCAGACCCCGTCTTCGCCTCTCCCTGGGGAGAGGTCGAGGGCGAAGCCGGCGGGTGAGGGTTTACGGCCTCTCAAGGCGACTCCGTAAACCCTCACCCGGACCTTCGGTCCGACCTCCCCCCTCACGGGGAGGTGGAATATCTCGCGCCGGGCGCTCGCCGCACCCGGCGCTCCATCCGACCATTCAGGACACCGCCGATGTGGCTCTATCTCGTGCCGACGCTCGCCATCAACGTCGTGATCATCCTGATCCCGGCGCTCCTGACGATCGCGCTCGCCTTCTTCCAGTGGGACGGCATCTCGGCGCCGGTCTTCATCGGCCTCGGCAATTTCGTGGCGCTGTGGAGCGACGGCGTGTTCTGGACCGCGCTCGAGAACAACCTGATCTGGACGGCGATCTTCCTGACCGTGCCGATCGCCATGGGCCTGCTGGCTGCGAGCCTCCTCATCATCGTGCCGCGCCGCGGTTCGACCCTCTTCCAGGTCGTCTATTTCCTCCCTGTCATCATCGCGACGGCGATCACGGCGCGCGTCTGGCAGGGCATGATCTACAGCCCGGTCACCGGCGTGTTCGGCTATCTGCAGAAGCTCGGCCTGCCGCTGACCAACCCGCTGTCGCAGACCTCGATGGCGCTGTTCGGCGTCGCTACCGTCGATCTCTGGCACTGGTGGGGTTTTCTCTGCGTCATCTTCTTCGCGGCGCTCCGGCAGGTGCCGCAGGAGCAGATCGAGGCGGCGCGGATCGAGGGCGCCGGCTTCTGGCAGATGATGCGCTATGTGCTGCTGCCCGGGATCAAGCCGACCATCATGCTGATGATGATCATGACCGTGATCTGGTCGTTCCTCGTCTTCGATTTCGTCTACATCCTGACGCAGGGCGGGCCGGCCTTCTCCAGCGAGGTCTTGTCGACGCTCGCCTATCGCAAGGCGTTCTATGACTTGAATGTCGGCCAGGCGGCGGCGACCGCGTTGGTGATCAGCCTCTTCGGCCTTGTGGCCACCTATTTCTACATCCGCATCCAGTCGCGGGAGCAGCTGTGATGCGTGCCGAAAACCGGATGACGCTGACCATCACCTATGCCGTGCTCGGGCTCGGCCTGTTCGTGGCTCTGTTCCCGATCGTGCTGCTGGTGCTCAACGCGTTGAAGTCGGCGCCGGAGATCATCCTCAATCCGCTCGCGCTGCCGAATGTGATTCGCTGGGACAATTTCACCCGCGCCTGGAAGGATGCCCGCTTCAGCCAGAGCATGGTCAATTCGGCGACGCTGACCGGGCTCACCATCCTCCTCGTCTGCTCGACCGGCTCGGCCGCGGCCTATGTCCTTGCGCGCAAGAAGATCAAGGCGTGGAAGCTCGTCACCTTCTACCTCCTGGCCACCACGACGGCGCCGATCCAGCTGTTCCTGTTCCCGCTCTATTTCGGCTTCGCGAAGCTCGGCCTCGTCAACAACGTCTTCGCGGTATCGCTGGTCTATACGGCGATCTATTCGCCCTTCGCGATCATGCTGCTCAGGACCTATTTCCTCGCCGTTCCGAAGGAGATCGAGGAGGCGGCGGTGATCGACGGCGCCTCGTCCTTCCAGGTGTTCACGCGCGTCATGCTGCCGATCGTCTCGCCCGGCATCGTCACCGTGGCGCTGATCATCGGGCTCTATTCCTGGAACGAGTTCCTGATCGCCACGACCTTCCTGCAGAAGCAGGACAAGCTGACGGCGGTTGTCTCGTTCTTCCTGCTGTCCGGCCAGTACTCGTCCGACTGGGGCGAGATCATGGCCGCGGCGCTGATCATCGTGCTGCCGATCGTCGTCCTGTTCGTCTTCCTGCAGCGCCGCTTCATCGAAGGCATGGCCGGCGGCTCGGTCAAGGGCTGAGCCGCGCCCCGAACAACCCGAAGAAAATCCCGAGGAACCAAGGGTCCATCATGAGCAACGCCCCCCTTCCGAACGATTATCTCGAGCGCGTCTATGCCGGCGTGCTCGGCAAGCTGATCGGCGTCTATGTCGGCCGCCCCTTCGAGGGCTGGACCTACCAGAAGATCATGAGCGAGCTCGGGCCGGTCGAATACTACGTGCATGACCGGCTCGGCGTGCCGCTGGTCGTCACCGACGACGACGTCGCCGGCACGTTCACCTTCGTCCGTGCGCTCGAGGATTACGGCGTCTCGGAAGACCTTTCGGCCGAGGATATCGGCAAGAGCTGGCTCAATTATCTCGTCGAGCAGCGCACGGTTCTCTGGTGGGGCGGCAACGGCAATTCGACCGAGCACACGGCCTGGCTCAACCTCAAGCGCGGCATTCCGGCGCCGGCTTCCGGCTCGATCGCGACCAATGGCGCGACCGTCGCCGAGCAGATCGGCGCGCAGATCTTCATCGACGGATGGGCGATGGTGGCGCCGGGCCGGCCGAAGCTGGCGGCGAAGCTCGCCGAGCAGGCGGGTAAGGTCAGCCATGATGGCGAATCCGTCCATGCCGCGATGCTCTGGGCGGCGATGGAAGCCGAAGCCTTCGTCTCCGACGATATCGAGCACCTGATCGAAACGGGGCTCGCCGCCATTCCTTCGGACAGCCTGATCGCAAAGCTCATCGCCGATATCCGCGCCTGGCACCGCCAATTCCCGGATTGGCGCGACACGCGGCAGAAGATCGAGGACCACTACGGCTACGACAAGTTCCCCGGCAACTGCCATGTCGTGCCGAACCACGCGCTGATGATCATGGCGATCCTCTATGCGCCCGACGATTTCCAGCGCGCGCAGATGATCGTCAACACCTCGGGCTGGGATACCGACTGCAATGCCGGCAATGTCGGCTGCCTGCTCGGCATCAAGCTCGGCCTCGAAGGCATCGATGCCGGCCCGGATTGGCGCGGGCCCGTCGCCGACCGGCTGCTGATCTCGTCGGCCGATGGCGGTAATGCGATCAATGATGCGGTCCGGACCAGCTACCGGATCGCCGGGCTCGGTCATCAGCTTGCCGGCGCGACGGCGCCCTCGGCCCCGAAGGGCGGGGCGCAGTTCCACTTCTCGCTGCCGGGCAGCGTGCAGGGCTTCCGCGCCGAGCGCGGCCACGGCCTCGTCGAGCGGACGGATGTCGAGAACCGCGTCGTGCCCGGTGGGCGGGCGCTCGCGATCGCCTATCGCGGCATCGGTCCCGGCCAGATCGCCGTTGCGACGACGCCGACCTTCACGCCGCCCGACGTCCTGAACATGCGGACTTATGAGCTGATGGCGACGCCGCTCGTCTATCCCGGCCAGCGGCTGGAAGCGGCGCTCTCGGCCGAGGCCGGCAATCTCGGGACGGTCGATGTCGGCTTCCGCCTCAAGGTCTACGGCGCCGATGACGCGCTCTCGACCGTCGACGGGCCGACCATCCGCCTCGCGCCCGGCTCCGATGGCCGGCTCGACTGGGTGCTGCCCGATTTCGGCGGCCAGCCCATCGCCGAGGTCGGTTTCGTCATCCGGGCCACGGGCGGCCGCGCCGACGGAGCTGTTCTCGTCGATCACCTCCGCTATGGCGGGACGCCGAACCTTCACCTCCGCCGTCCGGACGAGCCGAGCGATTTCTGGCGCATGGCCTGGGTCAACGGCGCCAGCTTCTTCTCGAAGCGCTTCCCGCAGTCCTTCCGCCTGTCGCAGGATCGCGGCGAGGGGATCATCATCCACGGCACGCGCGAATGGACCGACTACAAGGTCGCGGCCGATACGATGATCCATCTCGGCAACGAGGCGGGCATCGCCGTCCGCGTGCAGGGGCTCCGCCGCTATTATGCGGCGCTGCTGTCGCGCGATGGCCGGCTCAGCATCGTGCGCCAGCGCGACGAGCAGCGCACCGTGCTCGCCGAGACGCCGTTCGCCTGGTCGCTGGAAACGCTCTACGACATGGTCGTCGAGGCTGACGGGTCGACGATCCGCTGCCGCATCGGCGGATCCGAACTCACCGCCGAGGATCAGAGCGCGGAGGCCTTCCGCGATGGGGGCATCGGGCTCCTGGTGCATGAGGGCGCTCTGTCGAGCAATTCCGTCCGTGTCACGGCGCTTTCCTGACCGGATCGGCACGCCGGCGGCCGCCCCCCTCCACGGCTGCCGGCGTGGCCTCTCCCGCAACAGGCGGCGCGAGGGCGGTGAAGCCGCTTGCGCCGCCGGGCGGGGCAGGGGATTGTCGGCAGTTCCTTCACCTGGAGTGTCCGCGTGTCCCCGATCCTCGACCCCCGCCGCGGCGACATCGAGGATGACGCGTCGAGCACCAAGCGCCGCACGCTGACGGCCCTCGCCGGCAGCCTGCTCGCCGAAATCAGCTTGCCGAAGCTCCTCGCCGCGTGGTTCAGCCTCGTCGCCCTGCCGGTTCTGGTGCTCGGGCTCGGGCCGCTGCTGGCCTCGATCTGGCTCAGCGCCGCCTCGGCCTCGGCGGCGCGCGTCTTCTCCGGCCTGTTCCCGTTTGCGCTTGCGGCAGGGCTCGCGCTCGCGGCCTGGTTTGGCGGCAGGCCGCTCTGGCGGCTGCTCGAGGCGAATTTCTGGTCGCTCAATGCGCTCGCCGTGCAGCCGGGCTATGCCCTCGTGCGCGAAGGGCTGCGCCATCTTGCCGAGCGCAATCTGCCGGAGGCAACGAGCCCCGACCGCCGCGACCGCATCCGCGCCGTCTCGGCCGCCGTTGCAGGCGTGCTCGTCTGCGGGCTGTCGCTCACCTTCGTCGTCCTCGCCTTTCCGGGAACGCGCTGGACCGGAACCCTCGCCGATCTCGCCCAGCCCGGACGGCTCGGTTTCGCCGCGCTCTGCAACTCAATCGTCCTCGTCGGTGCCTATGTCGCGGCCGCCGCCCTCGTCTGGGGCCTTGCCGACGCGACCATGGCGCAGCCGCGCGACCTCGAAGCTTTCGCGCCCCAGGCCGGCGGGCGGCGCTGGCGCGTCGCGCATCTCTCGGACATCCATATCGTCGGCGAGCGCTACGGCTTCCGCATCGAGAGCGGTCGCTCGGGCCCGCGCGGCAATGAGCGGCTGAAGGTGCTGCTCGCGGCGCTCGACGCCTTCGACCAGCGCGAGGGGCTCGACCTCGTGCTGATCAGCGGCGATCTGACCGATGCCGGCCGCGCCGCCGAATGGGCCGAATTCTTCGACGCGATCGGCCTCTATCCGCGGCTTGCCGGCAAGATGGTCGCCATTCCCGGCAATCACGATCTCAACGTCGTCGACCGCGCCAATCCCGCCCGGCTCGATCTGCCGATGAGCCCGAACAAGCGGCTGCGCCAGATGCGGCTGCTGGCGGCGCTCGATGCTCTGCAGGGGACGCGGGTGCACGTCGTCGATCCCGATACGGGCGCCGTCGGGCCGACGCTTTCAGCGGCACTGGCGCCGCATGCCGCTGGAATCGCAGCCTTCGCCGATGCCGGGACGATGCGGCTCGGCCGCGGGCTCGGCGATCTCTTCGCCGGCGCCTTCCCGATGGTCCTGCCGCCTGCGGCGACCGGCGGGCTCGGCGTGATCCTGCTCAATTCCAATGCCGAGACGCATTTCTCCTTCACCAACGCGCTCGGCTTCGTCCCGCGCGAGCAGGAGGCGGCGATGGCTCAGGTCGTGGCTGCAGCGCCGGATGCGGTCTGGATCGTCGCGCTGCATCACCATGTCATCGAATATCCGCGCGCCGCCAAGGCACTGTCGGAGCGGATCGGCACTGCGCTCGTCAACGGCTCGTGGTTCGCGCGGCGGCTGCAGCGCCTCGGCGGCCGGGCGCTGGCGATGCACGGCCATCGCCATGTCGACTGGATCGGCCGGTCCGGCGCCGTCACGGTCGTCTCGGCGCCGTCGCCGGTGATGAATGTCACCGATACCCAGCCGACCTATTTCTACGTCCACGAGATCGGCCGCGCCGCCGCCGGCAACGTGCTGCTGCATGCCCCGCACCGAATCGACCTCGCGGGCGCCGCCGGGCCCGATTAACGGGCCGTCGTTGACATGGATTAAGGAACCGATCCGGCTACGGACCATTGTTTTCCCAGACGATGATGTGAGGGAGAACGCAGCATGACGATCCAGATCCAGGCAATTCGCGAGATGCCGAACCTCGGACCGCGCGATACCTGCATGTTGCCGCCGCATGTCGACAGCAAGATCAAGCAGGGCGAGGCGCCGGTGAAGGCGCTGCGCGAATGGCGTGGCCTCAGCCAGGACGAACTCGCCGACCGTTCCGGCGTCGCGATCACCCAGATCACGCGGGCCGAACGGCGCTACGAGACCTCGCCGGCGGTCTATCGCTGCCTCGCCCGTGCCCTGAGGGTGCCTGACGAGATGCTGCTCGGCTGATAAGTCCGGCTGAATGCAGGATTGAATGGGCTCGCGCTTGCGCGGGCCCTTTTTTCATTCCGGCCGTGGCTTACCCCTAGCCCTTGACCGCACCGGCGGTCAGCCCGGCGACGATGTGCTTCTGGGCGGCGAAGAACACGATGATCGTCGGCAGGATCGTCAGCGTGATGAAGGCGAGGATCAGCTGCCAGGCGCTCGAATATTCGCCCTGGTAGACCATGATGCCGAGCGGCCAGGGATACTTCGCGTCCGAATTCAGCAGGATCAGCGGCAGCAGATAGCTGTTCCAGCTGCCGACGAAGGCGACGATGCCGACGGTGGCGAGGATCGGCCGCGAAAGCGGCAGCGTGATGTGCCAGAAATAGCCGAGATAGCCGCAGCCATCGACGAAGGCGGCGTCGAACAGCTCCTTGGGCACGTTCTGGAAGAAGCGCCGGAACAGGAGGATCGCCATGCCGAGGCCGAACGCCACCTGCGGCAGCACCACGCCCCAATAGGTATCGAGGAGGCCGAGGTCGCGAATGCGGATGAAGAGCGGCAGGATCGCGGTCGCGACCGGGAACATCAGCCCGATCAGGAAATAGTTGAGCAGGAAGGACGAGCCGAAGAACGTGACATGCGCGAAGGTGAAGGCGGCCATCGCCGCCACCGCCAGCGTCAGCGCCACGGTGAGCGTCGCGATCAGGAAGGAATTGCCGAGCATCTGCCAGTAGCGGGCGCTCATGAGAATGTCGGTATAGTTCGACCACTGCCATTCGCTGGGCAGGCCGAAGGGATGGACGCGGAGATCGCCGAGAGTCTTGAAGCCGCCGAGCGCCGTGGTGATCAGCGGCAGCAGCACGATCGCCGCGACGAGGAAGAGGCTCGCATAGAGATAGAGCCAGGTCAGGAAGCTGAGGCGATGGCGCGAGAAGGCGTTGTCGCGGCGCGCCGACACGGCCGGGCGGGCTGCGGGCGGGGCGAGGCTCTGGTCGGTCATGCTCTGGTCAGTCATGGCGCATGAAGATCCTTCTGTAGCCGAAGGCCAGCGTGACGCAGATCACGAACAGCACCACGCCGATGGCGCTGCCGAAGCCGACCTTCATGCGCGTGATGCCGTAGCTGTAGAGGAAGGTGACCATGGTCTGCGTCGAGTTGGATGGGCCGCCGCCAGTGAGCGGCATGATCATGTCGAACAGCTGCAGCGAGCCGACGACCGAGAAGAAGACCGAAAGGCGAATGGTCGGGGCGAGCAGCGGCAGCGTCACGTGGCGGAAGCGCTGCCAGCGCGAGGCGCCGTCGATCTCGGCCGCCTCGAGATAGCTCTTGTCGATGTTCTGCAGTCCGGCGATGAACAGCATCATGTGGAAGCCGAAATACTTCCAGACGATCACCGCGAGCACTGCGTAGATCGCGAGATGCCGGTCGGCCAGGACATAGGGCGCCGCGACGTTGAAGAAGCTGGCGATCGCGGCGAAGAGGCCGTAGTCGCCGTCATAGACGAAGCGCCAGATCAGGCCCGCGGCCACGTCGGCCAGCACATAGGGCATGAAGAAGATCAGCCGGAACACGACCGCACCGGGGATGCGGTTCGACACCATGGTCGCGAGCCAGAGCGCCAAAGGCAGCTGGATCAGGATCGAGACGAGGATGATCAGGAAATTGTTGCCGAGCGCCGTCGTGAAGGCGGAGGTGCGCCAGAGCGTCTCGAAATTCTTGAAGCCGACGAATTTCTCCGGCAGGCCGTAGCCGTTCCAGTCATAGAGCGAATACCATGCCGCTTCGCCCATCGGCAGGATGACGAACAGCGTGAACAGCAGCAGCGCTGGCGGCAGGAAGAGGACCAGCACCGGCAGCTTGCCCTGGATGCCCATGCGCCGTCCGGTCGAGGCGGCAGTCGCGGTCAAACTCATCGATGCGGCACCTTTCGATGGAGAGTGGGCGCCGCATCCTCGCGACGCGGCGCCCGGTCGAGCGGGTGCGTCCAGCGTCAGTGATCGAGCGCCCAGGCGTCCTGGATCTGCTGCGCCGCGTCCTCAGGCGTCATCTGGCCGGAAACGATCTCGACCGAGACGTCGTTGACGACGCGGCCGACCGCCGGTCCGAGGTCCTGGTCGAGGAAGTTCTGGTGCCAGGTCGAGGCGGCGAGCTGCTCGGCGGCGGACTTGACCAGCGGCTGCTTGATGACGCTCGCAGCGCCCACGGCGGCCGGGATCAGAAGATCCTTGCCGGCCATCATGGTCTGGTTTTCCTTGTTGGTCAGGAACTCGGCGAAATCGAGCGCCTCGGGCGGAGCGTTCTTGGTCAGCACCCAGCCATTGATGCCGCCCATGGTGTCAGTCAGCTTGCCCGCGCCCCCGGTCACCGTGGGGAAGGGGAACATGCCGATATCGGCCTCATCGAGACCCTTGCCGTCGGCAGCGAGCGTGTGCTGCTGGACGGCCGTGGAGTCAAAGCCGAGCAGCATCGCTGCCTTGCCGTCCGCGAACATGCCGACCGGAACCGGCCATTTGGTGCCGAGATAGCCCTGCTGGAACGGCTCGAGCTTGCCGAGCGCGGCGAGATCCTGGCCCGCCTTGACAAAGGCTTCCGACTTGAAGCCGTCGCCTTCGCTCGCCTTGGCGGCGTCGAACGCCGCCTTGCCGCCCTCGCGCATGGCGAGATAGCCCCAATAGAAATGGATCGGCCACTTGTCGCCGCCGCCGCCGGCGATCGGGGTGATGCCGGCGTCCTTGAGCTTCTTCACCGCGGCGAGGAAATCGTCCCAGGTCTTGATCGAGGCGGCGTCGACGCCGGCCTTCTCGAACAGCTTCTTGTTGTAATAGAAGCTCACGAGCCCAGTCTGGTAGGGCACCGCATAGATCTTGCCGTCGATGGTGAGGCCATTGACGAGCGCCGGGCTGTAGACCGATTTCAGCTTGCCGCCATCGGCGTCCATCGCCTCGGTGACGTCCTTGATCGCGCCGGTCGCCGCCTGCGCCGCGAGCACGCCGCCGCCCCAGGTGTAGAACAGATGCGGCGGATCGTTCGACTGCAGCAGCGTCGGCAGCTTGGCCTTGAACGCCTCGTTTTCCAGGAACTGCATCTCGATCTTCACGCCGGGATGCGCCGCCTCGTAGCTCTTGACGATTTCGTCCCAGGCCGCGGCGATGCCGGGATCGGTGTTCAGATGCATCCACTTGACGGTGACGTCGGCCATCGCCGACGAGGCCGAGATGGCGAGCGCGACGGACGCGCCCAAAAGGCTCTTGAGCTTCATGCATGTCCTCCCAGACAGAACCGGGCTCCTCAACCCGGGCGATCACTTAAATAAATGATGCGGATTAAATCTGGTCCATATCGCGACAATCTGTCAAGGGCGGCTGTGCAATGTTGCCCTGCAGCAATGCGAACTGGCGTTGACACGCCCTGCTGAGGATGGGAATAACTGCTCGACCCGGATTAATTGCCTCGCCCGATGAAAACTGCCGACCCCGAACTGATGCGCGCGATCAATCGCTTCCATGTCATGGACGCGATTCGTCGGTTCGGCCCCATCGCGCGGGTCGAGATCTGCGATCGCACGGAATTGTCGGCGACGACCGTCTCGGCGATCACCGGCGCGCTGCTCGATGACGGCCTCATCATCACGCATCAGCTCGGCGGCATCCGCGATGTCGCACGCGGCCGGCCGCGCGTGCTGCTCGATCTCAATCCGGATGCGGCCCGTGTCGTCGGCGTGCGCATCGCCCCCGACCGCATCACCATCGCCACCACCAATTTCCGCGCCGATGTCCTGTCGAACCTGACGCTGCCCGTGCGGGCCGGGCGCCATTCGGCCGCCGTCGTCGCTGATCTCGTCGAGGATGGCATCCGCCGCTCGGTCGCCGATGCGGGGCTCGAGATGAGCCAGATCTGCGGTGTCTGCGTCGGGCTTCCCGGCGTCGTCGAGCGCGGCGCCGGCATCTGCCGTGCCAGCCCGCTGTTCTCGGAGCGCGATATTCCCTTCGCGGCCAAGCTGACGCGTCGCCTCGACGGCGTCGCCGCGACGATCGACAGCGACGTCAATCTGGTGACGCTCGCCGAGCATTGGTTCGGCCGGGCGCGTGGGCTCGATGATTTCCTCGTCGTTTCGGTCGATCTTGGCCTCGGTCTCGGCATCCTGCATCAGGGTGAGCTCTTCCGCGGCGCCAACGGGCTCGGGCCCGATCTCGGCGATCTCCTGGTCAAGCCGCCGAACGGCAATGGCCTCGTCCGGCTCGCCGCGATCGCCTCGGAGGAGAGTATTCTCGCCGAGGCGCGGACCGCGCTCGCCGGGACGCTGCATGAGCAGGCCTTCCGCCTCGGTCGCGGCCTCGAAAAAGTGCTCGAGCGGGCCGATGCCGGCGATCCCGCGATCACCGGACTGCTGCGCGCCGCCGGCGAGGCGCTCGGCTTCGCGATCGCCAATCTCGTGGTGCTGTTCGCGCCGCCGAAGGTGATCCTGGCCGGGCCGATCTTCGCTGCCGGCGATGCGCTGGTCGGGCCGCTGCGCGAGACCGTTGCGGCGCTGCTGCCGCCGAGCCTCGCCGATGTCGCCGACCTCGCGGTGCATGAATGGAATGACGACATCTGGGCGCGCGGCGCGGCGGCGATGACGCTGCGCGACCTTTATGGCGCGCCCTGGGGAACGACGGGCCCGGCGCCGCATCGCTAGCGGACGGGCGGACTGTTTATGGTTGAGGGAGGATATCGATGACGGATCGGGTCGGGATCGGCTTTATCGGCTGCGGCAACATCTCTGCCGCCTATCTGAAGGCGGCGCGCGGCTTTCCGCGGCTCGACATCCGCGGTGTCGCCGATTTGAATGCGGCGGCGGCCGAGGCGCGCGCTGCCGAGTTCGGCCTCACGGCGATGAGCATCGAGGCGATGCTCGCTGACCCCGCGATCGAGATCATCGTCAACCTGACGATCCCCAAGGCGCATGTCGAAGTCGGCCTCCGCGCCGTCGCGGCCGGCAAGCATGTCCATTCTGAGAAGCCGCTCGGCATCGCCACGGCCGAGGCGAAGCTACTCGTCGATGCGGCCAAGGCGAAGGGCGTTCGTATCGGTGCCGCGCCGGACACGTTCTTCGGCGGCGCGCAGCAGACCTCGCGCAAGCTCGTCGACGAAGGGGCGATCGGCACGCCGCTCGGCGGCACCGCCTTCTTCATGTGCCCCGGCCATGAGCGCTGGCATCCCAATCCCGCCTTCTACTATCTCGATGGCGGCGGGCCGATGCTGGACATGGGACCCTATTACGTGACGAGCCTCGTCAACCTGCTCGGACCGGTCGAAAGCGTCGCCGGCGTCGCCACCAAGCTGCGCGAGGAGCGTCTCATCACCTCCGAGCCGCTGAAGGGCACGCGCATCCCGGTCGACGTCGCCACCCATGTCGCCGGCACGATGAAATTCGTCTCCGGCGCCGTCGTCTCGATCGCCATGAGTTTCGACGTCCCGCGCCACAAGCACAGCCCGATCGAACTCTACGGCTCCGACGCCTCGCTGCTCGTGCCCGATCCGAACCATTTCGGCGGCGAGATCATGCTGGCGACGGCCTCCGACGACTGGAAGGCGGTTGCGACCGAGCATGCCTATGCCGACGGCAATTTCCGCGTCATCGGCGTCGCCGACATGGCCGACGCGATCCGCACCGGCCGGCCGCATCGGGCGAGCGGCGATCTCGCCTTCCATGTCCTCGAGGTGATGGAAGCATTCCAGCGCTCCTCGGACGAGGGCCGGCACATCGCCATGACGACAAGGCCCGAGCGGCCGGCGCCGCTGCCGGTCGGCCCCGGCATCTTCGGCTGACGGATCATGACAGGGAAGGACACAACCATGCGCGAGGCACTGATCGTCTGGGGCGGCTGGAGCGGGCATGAGCCCGAGCAGGGCGCCAAGGTGATTGCCGGGATGCTGGAGGCCGAGGGTTTCAAGGTCTATGTCGAGAACACGACCGAGGCCTTTGCCGACCCCTCGATCGCCGATCTCTCGCTGATCGTGCCGATCTTCACGATGTCGAAGATCGAGAAGGAGGAGCTCGAGAACCTCACCCGCGCGGTCAAGGGCGGCGTCGGCCTCGGCGGCTATCATGGCGGCATGGGCGACGCGTTCCGCGAGGCGACCGAATATCAGTTCATGGTCGGCGGCCAGTGGGTCGCCCATCCCGGCAACATCATCGACTACCATGTCGACGTGGTGAAGCCCGAGGATCCGATCATGGCCGGTATCCCCAAGCGGTTCCCCTATCGCTCGGAGCAGTACTACATGCATGTCGATCCCTCGAACGAGGTCCTGGCGACGACCACCTTCACCGGCGAACACGCGGCCTGGATCGACGGGACGGTGATGCCGGTGGTCTGGAAGCGCCGCTATGGCGAGGGGCGGGTGTTCTACTCCTCGCTCGGCCATGTCGCGAGCGAGTTCGAGGTTCCTGAAATGCGCACCATCGTCCAGCGCGGCCTGCTCTGGGCGGCGCGCTAACCGCAGCGCTGCTGCGACCTGAACGGGAGTCGCGGCAGCGGCTCCCGTTTTCGTTTATCGAGGAACGATTCGCCGCGCCGCGCCGTTGAGGGTCCGGAAACACCCTGAACGGAGACGAACATGGCCAAGGAAAAGACACTCGACGTTCTCTTCCACGAGACGTTGAAGGATATCTACTACGCCGAGAAGCAGATCCTCCGGGCGCTGCCGAAGATGGCGCGCGGAGCTGCCTCGCCTGAGCTTAAGCAGGCGTTCGAACATCACCGCGAAGAGACGGAAGTTCATGTCGAGCGGCTGCAGCAGATCTTCGAGATGCTGGAGAAGCCGGCCCGCGGCAAGACTTGCGACGCCATTCTCGGCATCATCGAGGAAGGCAAGGAGGTTCTCGAGGAGTTCGAGGGCGCGCCGGCGCTGGATGCGGGCCTCACCGCTGCGGCGCAGGCCGTCGAGCATTACGAGATGGCGCGCTATGGCACGCTGAAGACCTGGGCCGCCCAGCTCGGCATGCCGGAAGCGGCTGCGCTGCTCGACCAGACGCTGCAGGAAGAGAAGAAGGCCGACAGCCTGCTGTCGAAGCTCGCCGGCGCGAGCGTCAACGCCAAGGCGAAGGCCGCCTGAGCGGACGATCGCGACAGAGACGACAAATGTGAAGGGCGGCTGCTCGCGGGCAGCCGCCCTTTCCTTGCTCGCGGAGGGGGGGATCTCGCGATCCGCGCTATTTCACCAGGAGATCGGTGACGTCGGACTTGCCGGACTTCATGAGGTCGACAACCGAGATCTCGGGAATGCTCTGGAGGTTCCAGAGCTTGGTCAGATCGATGCGGAAGAAGCTCTCGCTCGCGACCGGGCGGATATAATAGATGCCGCGCGACTGGTCGCGCAGGCTGGTGTAGCGCGTCGTCTCGAGCGGCGAGTCGGGCGCCGCAGAGAGGCGGACCGTCCCCTCCGCCACATCGACGCCATTGATGAGATGCGCGACGGCGGCCACCGCTGCCGGCGCATCCGCGGGCTTGACGATGTTGTTGCGATTGATGACGAGACGGATGAAGCGGGAGGACGGCATCGTATCGCCCGGCAGGCCGATCAGGCCGTTGCCGCTCGCATGCGTCTTGACGTCGAGGTTGCCGAGCCGGCGCTCATTGGTGTTGACGCCGCTGATGCCGACGAAGTTCTGGAGATTGGTCAGCTGCCAGTCGAATGTCGGATCATTGGTCGCAACGCCGACCGGATTGTCCTGAACCACCAGCTTGCCGTCGAGGAACTCGATGACGATGCCCTTGCCGGTCGCGTCGAACATCACGAAGTAGAGCGAAGGCAGCTGGTTCTCGAGCTGCTTGATCGGCGCGGCCCAGATCGAGACATCCGCAAGGCCAGCCTTCACTTCGTCGACGGTCGCGAACTGTCCGAGCAGCCAGGCCGCGATATCGCTGACCGACAGGGCCACGGCCTTGCGGTCGGCCGGCACGGTGGTCGGATAGGACGAGGCTTGCAGCCACTGCGCCGCCAGGGTGAGTCCTTTTTCGTTCATGGCGTCGGCGGCCGCCTGCTTCACGTGCATCGCGGTGATCGCGAAGCTCGAATACTTCGTCGTGAAGGCGAGCCCCGGGGTGCCGTCCGGGTTGAGCGACTGGACCTTGGTCCCGCGCGGGCTGAGATAGACGGCGTCCTGAAGGTCGTAGGGAAAATCCATCGTCCGGGCGACGACACTCGATCCGTCTGCTGCGGACAGCTGCACGCTCGAGCAGGCCATCGCGACATGCGGCGTCGTCAACGCGACAGCCGCTGACAGGAGAAGGGGAGCCATACGGCCCAGCACGCGCATTTGAAGCTCCAGAGTTGTTTCCATGCCGCCGCAACGCCAACCGCGAGCTTGGCGGCTGCAACTGATGACAGTAGGCCCGGCGGTTGGCAACAAAAGTGTGTCGGCCGCCGCAGGCTGCGTGCCTCGGCCGGCCGAGGCAGGGCCCGTCGCCGCCGTCCGCCGGGGGGAGCCTTCGCCAAGCGATCGCGCGACGGCCTGCCGCGGTCCCGGTGCCATGCTGCGCGTCGCACACTGAACTGAGGATTTGCTGCCGCGCCGGTCTGGAAAGGCCGCCGTCACTCCTGTATAGGAGCAGCGGACCAATTCCGGGTGCGGTTGTCGCTGCGGAATTGGCCGATGCGGGTGTGGTGGAACTGGTAGACGCGCCGGACTCAAAATCCGGTTCCGCAAGGAGTGTCGGTTCGATTCCGACCACCCGCACCACCGTTTTCTTGCTCTCGCTGTGCGTCTCCACGCTCTGCGCATGCCAGTCAGGCTGGCTGCCGACGGAGGACCTGCTGGCGACCATGCGGCAGCGCTTTGCCGGCGATCCGCATGGCGTGTTCATCGTCAATCGATCTAAGTTCGCGGCCATCTATCGTACGGCCACGGTAGCCTTCGCCGGGGGCGAAGCGCCTGGAACGCTGATCGTTGATACGCCGGGCCAGCTGCTCTAACTCGTCGAGCCGGATCACAAGGCCTCGGTGCTACGGGGTGGCCGTCGACCGCGCGAAGCTCTCCTGGAAGGTCAATGCCGTGGCGGTGCGCAGCGCGTCATGGCCGAACTGGTATCCGACCGGCGACAGGCATGCCAAATGTGCCGGCCCGCCGAAAATGATCCCGGGCGGCACCGATAACTCGCTCGGCGCCCACGCGCTCTGTCGCTATTCCGGCGCGCGCGACACGCTCTATCGCATTCATGGCACCAGCGAGCCGTGCACGATCGGCGCCGAGGCCTCGTCGGGCATCAGCATGTTCAATGAAGAAGTGGATCGACCCGCTACCAGCACGTTTAGGCGCATTCCTCGCCCTGGTAAAAGGTTGTGGGATCTGGCGCATCGAGCGGACCGTCTCGACGGAGCCGCCCCACGAGGTTTGGATTGGCGAGAACCTTCGTCCCGAAGCCCGCTCCACCCGCCTCAGTGCCGTGGATTCAAGCAAGGCAGCAGCTGCTGATCAGTTCAGCTGCTTGAAGGCGAGCGTGAGACGTTGGCGATAGGTGCCGGTGACATACTCACCACTGCCCACGCGCTTGAACGGCTGGCCGGTCTCGGCGGCGAGCTTTCCGCCGACCGCATCCAGTTCCCGGCGACGCAGTGTGTCGATCAGGTTGCGACTGAAGCTGATGCGCTGGCCGCTCCGATCGGCGAGGCCCTGCGCGACCAGATGCTCGGCGCGGGCCGACATCGCCCGGTTGACCTCGGCGCCGAAGCCGCCGTCAGAGAGCGCGGCTGGCGCACAAGAAATGTTCTGCCGGTCGAGCCAGGTTGCGCCAGACGGGATGATTTGGGCGTCAAGACCGAGATCGGAGCGGACAGCGAGGGCGACGCGCCGCTGCCCGCGCGCATCGTCGAATTTGCGCAGCTCGACGATCGAACCGGGCGCGCTGTCACCGGCCGCGTCGAGATCGGGCAGCTTGATGTGATGGGTGCGGCCGTCCATGCCGTCGACGACAGCTTAGGCGGTCGTTCAGTTCGTCGTCCGGCCCGCGTGTCACCAACCGGCCGACAATGGGCGTGTCGAGGCTTTCCGCCGCCAACACGTAGCTCGCCGCCCCGCGCTCGATGCCTTGCTCGGTCAGAGCGCGGTGCATCCCTTTGATGATGTCGCCGCGCTCGCCCAACTCGCGCAGCACCGCCTCGGCCTTGTCGTCGATCACCCATTGGCCAGGGCCAACCGGATCGGCGTCCGCGGCCGCTTCTTCAATGTCGTCGATCTGGTCAACAAGCTCAAGGCTGAGAGCCGAAGTGGTCGTCAGGGCCGAATGTCCGACTACCTCTCCCGCATGAACTTCATCGTTCTCGACGACCTTGGCTATCTGCCCTTCGCCCAGTTCGCTGGCCAGCTGCTGTTCCATCTGACCAGCCGGCTCTACGAGCAAGCTTCCGTCATCGTCACGACAAACCTCACCTTCGGCGAATGGCCGTCGGTCTTCGGCGACGCCACGATGACCACGGCGCTTCTCGATCGCCTGACCCACCACTGCGACATCGTCGAGACCGGAAACGAGAGCTGGCGCTTCAAGAACCGCCTCTGATCCCGCAACGCCCATCGCCAACGGCCTTGCCGATCCCCACGCCACCTACGGGGGCTCTTCGATCACCGCGGCCTCCTCACGCCGTATCCGGGGGGCAACATTCGACGCCGATCGGGGGTCAGTTTTGAACACTGTTTGACAGTCTTGCCGGATCGACCAGCGCTCGACCCTATCTGCGTGCTTTGCAACACGAATACCGCGCCCTTCGGCCGCGACAAGAGCGTCAAGCTCGGTCTATTGTGCGCGATGTGGCCAGCGCCGCCTTGAGGCTCTCAACCTCCATCGTCTTGCGGCCGAGCCGCCGCTCGAGGTCGCGGACACGATCTTCGAGCCGGCGCACCTTCGAACTCCCGAGCACAGGTTCGTCCGATCCCACAGTCGCCACGCCACGCTCCGTCATTGGCCGGCGCCAGCCGCGGCGGCGACCGATATCGTCGGCCGACAGGCCTCAATATCCGGAAAGACCTTAGCGCATGCCACAAAGCATGCTCTGAGCCCATGCCCTTACAACCAATCAGGCGGCTCCCGCCGGAGGCTCCCCCAAAATCCCTTGGCTGGGAGGAGCGGAAGATGGTGCAAGCGAGCAAGTCTTCAGGCGCGCAGAAGGCGTTCATTCTGAAGCACGGGCGGACGGGATTCCGGCGGTTGAGATCTGCCTGCGTGCGTCCCAAGGCAAGACCGGATCATTGGCCATAAATCGACTGTCGCAGCGACCGAGAGTGCCGGAACGAGGAGGAGGCGCCCGGACATGGAAGTCACTCGCATGATTGGCGTCGAACCGAAGTCCGCGGCTCTCCAACAGTGCCGTGTCGACGTTCTAATCCAACAGGAGGGGAGGGGGGGCTTCCCGAGCTTGGCGATCCACTGCCACCACAAAGGCCCCGTGTGCCGGCGTCGGTTCGTGGAAGACAAAGACCACCGATCTCAGGGCGTCAATCCTTCTGCCAATGCGTAACGCTTGAGTACGTCGCGGATATCGCCGTCCTGGTCTCGTGAGAACAAGGCCCTGTTGGTGATCGATTCCAGATGCTGGGTCATCAGTGCGCCCGCGCTTTCCTTGTCTCCCGACTTGATCGACGACAAGATCTCCCGGTGCTCGAGGACACCGCATTCGGAAGAGTGCGGCCGCGCATACATGGAAAGGATCAACGAATTTCTCGATACTAACTCGTTGATATACCTGATGAGAGTTTCATTCTTCGTCATTGACGCAAGGAGCGTGTGAAACTCGCCGGCGAGACGGACGGATATGGCTTCCCTTTGCCCCGCGGCAGCCTCCTCGGCCTCAATATGCTTGAGGAGCTTCTGCTCCTGTTCGGCGGTCAACTCGCTTGCCAAGGTCTCGACGACCAGGCGCTCGAGCGCAACCCGCGTGACGTGAATGTTCCTTGCTTCCTCAAGGGTCGGTCGCGCTACGACCGCGCCCTTGTTGGGGACCATTTCGACCAGACCCTCCTCGCTCAGCCGCACCAGAGCCTCCCGAACCAGCGTACGGCTCACCCCGAGCTTCTCGCCAATCGAATCCTCCGGAAGTTTCGAACCGGGCGGCAGCGCCTGGTCCAAGATGGCCCGTTTAAGCGCTCGATGCGCCGCTTGGGCCCGCATCCCGGCTTTGGCGTTTTTCGTGGTGTTCGTCACTCCCAGCTCCCATCGGCGCGGCGCTTTTGAAAACGGCTCGCTAACAACTTCGGACCGCAGGTCATATAGAAAGTGACCGATCTCGTCGACCGGCCGGATGACGGCACGGCCCGAACGAGATCTCCTCCTGCTTCAGGCGGCTCCTGTCGGCATGGATTGGTCTCTCTCGAATAACGAACCACTATAGGCCTATCCGGCAGGCTTTGTCTGGCGGAAGGGCCGGACTTGAGGGCCACGCCGACGGCTTGACTTTGGCGGGCCTCAAGTCCCTGCCGACGCGCCGTGTTCAGGAAGCGGCACCCGACTGCCAGATCGCTCTTGGTTCCGCAGGCGATCGCAGCCCCTGACGCTGCCTTTTCTAGGACGCCAGCGTTTCTACCGCTGCGAGGAACTGGTCATTCTCCCTGACGCTGCCGACGCTGACGCGCATGAAAGTCTGGAATCCCTCCTGTTTCCATGGCTTGACGATAACGCCGCGCCTCAGCAGGACTTCGCTCGCGGCGGCCGCATCCTGATTGACGTCGAAGAACAGGAAATTGCCCTTGGATGGCGCGACCTTGAATCCGAGTTCGCGAAGCCGGGCGCCGACGCGCGTCCGCTCGCTCACGGCAAGGTCCACCGACTTGCGAAGGTGCCGTGCGTCGTCGAGTGCCAGAAGTGCTACGGCTTGGGCGACGGCATTGGTGTTGAACGGGGTTCGCGCTCGATTGAAATAGTCCGAGAGCATCGGATTTCCGACGATGCCGTAGCCGATCCGCAAGCCGGCAAGGCCAAAGGCCTTGGAGAATGTGCGCAACACCACCCAATTGCTGTTTGGGCTATCGCGCAGCATTTCCACTAGGTCCGGGTAGTCCGGCCCGGCGGCATATTCCGCATAGGCCTCGTCGATCACGAGCAGCGTGTCGGTCGGGTGCGCGGCAAGCAACGACTTCATGCTCGCGGGATCGAGCCAACTGCCGACAGGGTTCATCGGGTTGGAGAACATCACCATGCGCGGAGCGGACGCGGTTGCAGCCAGCAGCGCTGGCACATCGATCTCGAGCTCGCTCGTCACGGCGACGCGCTTCACGTTGCCGCCCATCAATGTCGTGTAGTCTTCGTGCAACGGGAACGATGGGTAGAGCGTCACCATTTCGTCCCCCGGCCTCACGACCGAGCGACAGACCACAGCGATTAGATCTTCGGAGCCGTTACCGAGAATGATCTGCTCCGGCTGTACGCCGTTCAGGGCTGCGAGCCGCGCGGACAGTACCCGCCCCTGAGGATCGGGATAGAGCCGGGACATATCCGCGAGCCCGATCCCGATCTCCGAAATCCGGCTGGTGGGACCGAGCGGATTCTCGTTCGAGCCCAGCTTGGCGATTTCGACCACATCATAGCGCTGCCTTACGTCGTCGAGCGTCAGGCCGGAGTTATAAGGCGAAATGCGCCTTAGCTCGGGACGAATTGTCTCGAATATATGGTCCACGACCAACTCCCCATATCTTGTTATTGAGCAATGATCAGATGTTGGCTCACTGACTCACGCCTGTGACGTGAAGTGTGTCAGGAACTTTTTTGTACGGTCATGGCTTGGATTTACAAAGAACGTAGCCGGATCGGCTATCTCAATGATCTTGCCATTCTCCATCAACGCGACATTCGTCGAAATCTCGCGTGCGAATTTCATTTCGTGCGTGACGATCATCATCGTCATCCCCAGCCCGGCGAGGTCGCGGATAACGTCGAGCACTTCGCCGACAAGTTCGGGATCGAGGGCCGATGTCGGTTCGTCGAAGAGGATGAGGACTGGATTCATGGCGATGGCGCGGGCGATCCCCACGCGTTGCTGCTGCCCACCGGACAATTCCCGGGGCCGCTTGTGCATATGGTCCTGCAGCTTCACCCGCGTCAGCTGCGCCTCAGCGATCTCGCGGGCCTGACGCTTGCTCATGCCGAGAACCTTGCGCGGCCCGATCGCTACATTGTCCAGGGCGTCGAGATGGGCGAACAGGTTGAAGCGCTGGAACACCATCCCGATCCGGCGGCGCTTTATGCAGGTTGCGCCTTTGCTGTCTGGTCGAAAGGCGCCGTTGCGGGTCTCTCCGGCCATGTCGACCCCGTCGACCAGGATCCGCCCCTTCGTGTAGTCCTCGATGCGATTGACGCATCGCAGCAGCGTCGACTTTCCAGAGCCGCTCGGCCCGACGACTGTCAGGATTGTCCCCCGATCGATGCTTACATCAACATCGTCGAGAGCCCGAAACTTGCCAAACCACTTCGAAACGCCCGTCACGCTGACGAACGGCGGCTGAACGCGCTCCATTCAGATCGTCTCCATTCTACCAACGCCGCGAAACATCAAGAAGATGAATATTCCGCATTAGTTCGCTAGATCATTGGCTCATGCGGGCATAAAAGATGTGTAGCTCAGCCGGTTGGCTATGCCCCAAGATCTATGGACGTTCCGACACCATTCTGGCGCGCCCTATCCATAAGAAGACTTCCTATCGCAAGATCCTGTATGCCTATACCAACAGAATTGTAGAGTGTTATGTCGTCGCTCGAGATGCGACCGGGCACTGCACCGATGATGACGTCACCGAGCTCGGTCGCGACCTGGTCCTTTGTGATCGCGCCCTCGGCCAGCGCCAGAAGAACATCTCCCGACTCATGCATGGCAGTCCCGATGCTGTCCAGGAAGATGCGGGCTCTGCCCAGACCCGCTGAATCGATCTCGCGGTGATCCGCCCGCGGCGGCGCGCCGACGGCATTGATATGCAGGCCCGGCTTGAACCATGCACCCTCGACGATCGGCTCCCGTGACGGCGTTACGGTGCAGACGATGTCGGAGCCCATGACGACGTCGCGCGGCGATGCCATGCACTCGACCGCAAGGCCCGGCGCGTCGATTCCCACTTGATTGACAAACCGCGCAACGGTCGCTGCGCTGCGAGACCAGACCAGCACGCGGTCGATGGATCTCACTTCGAGAATGGCGCGTACATGCTCGATCGCGAGGTCTCCGGCACCGACCAGCCCGAGGACGCGACTATCCGGGCGAGCCAGATGCCGCGTCGCCACCGCACTCGCTGCCGCAGTTCTGATCCGCGTCGGGATTTGCCCGTGGATGATCGCCAGGCACGCGCCGGTATTTCGAGAAACCAGCATCAGGACGGAGCGTTGGACCGGGAGCCCTCTTTCGGCATTGGCGGGAATATCGGCGAGGAGCTTGACCGCGGCGATCTCCTGGCGATCCGCGAGGGAGGGCATCGACAGGAAGGTGCCCGAGCTGGACGAGAGCGATAGCGCCGTCGGCGACGGCTGGGATGCGGTGCCGCGTGCCACATCGGCATGGGCCAATTCGATGGCAGCAACGACTTCGGCCATCGACACCAATCCGGCGACATCCGATCGCGACAAAACCAGTGTGGTTCGCGCGCTGTCTGCGCGCCCTTTGACCGGCATGACAATCTCCGCACTCAATCCCATCATCATGTCACCCTTCCCGGAGTTTCTCTCATGGCCGGACCGCAGCGATGCCGTCCTATGCATGCGTTTGAAGCCAGATATTGCATGCGATTGGCATAAAGAATTTCATACAATACCGCGCGGCGCAAGTTATGATTTCCGTGTGAGCAGTCGTCCCCAACGGCAGCGGTTCGCCTGAAAAAGTCGCCTGCCCCAGCCGTCTCGTGCGCAGTCCATTGCTGCAATGTCATCCTCGCTGGTCAGGATGACATTGTGCTCGGGTAGCCAGTTTCTGGGCAGAACGCCTCAGTTATGAGCACTATCCGATGCGGATTGCGGCAAGTGTGGCAATTGCCTGGCGGTGCTGGGCATCGGTGGGGATCTTCCGACAGCTCATGCCGGGAGTGTGGACCAATACAGCATGCGAGAGTTGGCAAAAATCGCATACATAAATTGAATTCCCTGTTGACGGCCTGTCGCGTGCGTGCTCCGTTAAGCTTGCAATCACGACATGCTCCCGGCGCCCTTTGGACTACAGAATTGCCGCGGATCGAGCCGCGCCTGTGTCAACCAGAACCTAGAGGTTGACTCTGCTTCGATTGGTAGTGGCTGCAATGAATGTTGCTGTCATGCTGCAACTATAAACAGAATAAACGCCAATGCGCCGGGCCTACATGTGAGCTCATGCGTATAGATTTCGTACATCGATAGATTGATGGAGAGATATGATGACCGCCAGCTCGAGCATCAACAATGTCCGCACGAACAGGACCAAAGCAAAGCTTGCCCAAGGGCACACCTGCTACGGCATAGCCATTGAGTACGCGAACGTGCAGACGGTCGAGATCGCCGCGGCGGCGGGCTGCGACTTCGTCATATTCGACCAAGAGCACGAAGCCTCGAGCCTTAGCGATACGCTCTCGCTCGTTCGTGCAGCTAACATCTCGGGCATTACGCCGATCGCTCGTCTTGGCCGTAACTATGGCCACTACATCGACCCGCTGCTTGCCGCCGGCGTCCAGGGCTTTATCCTGTCGCGCATCAAATCTGCTGCCGACATTACGGCGCTGACCGACATGATCTACTACTACCCGCTCGGCAAACGTACCGCCTGGGCGCATGGCCGCACGGCGGAGTTCGGTATCGGCACTGATTTCGATGCGTGGTGCGCCCAATACAACAAGGAACTCCACATCCACGTCATTCTCGAGGAGCAGAAAGCGATCGAGAACCTTGACGAGATCCTGGCCCATCCGCTGCTGGACGTCGTCGAAGTCGGGCCAAACGATCTGCGACTGTCGATGGGCATGCCCTCTCGCGAAGAGGTCGCCAGGATCGAGGAAGAGACCTTTGCCAAGGCAGTCCTGGCTGGCAAATACGTCCTCGAGGTGCACAATACGGCCAACCTTACCCCGCGGGTCTGGAAGGAAATCCGTCCCGGCCACGGCTCGCTGATCGCCGGCGCTGCCAGCAGCATCCTGTCTAAGACGCTGATCGCGAATGTCGCCGAGGTGCGGGAGCGATCGAAGCCGCGGACCTGACGCCACGTCTGCGAGCGCCGCGCGGCAGGCGCTCGCAGCTCCCGGATCTGGGCTGCCGTGCCGGGGAAACGAACGGCCGGCCTGTACTGTTCGAGCGAACCGCGCCGGCCAAAGTCCATGCTAACAATCAATCGAGCACAAGTCTCTATAGGGAAGATACGAAGTCTGAATTGCCGTGTGGACGGCTTGCGAAATCGCGCTCGAGTTCTAAAAGTCGGCGCAAAATAAGGGGAACAAGATGATCAAGTCGATAATGTGTACAATTTCTGCCGTCATTTGCCTTGCCGGCGCCGCGCAAGCCGCGTCTCTTGACGAAATCAAGGCGAGGGGGACCTTGATCGTCGGAGTTGAGGCCAAGAACCCGCCCGGCGTCTTCCGCAAGGGCAACGACATCGTCGGCTATGACGTCGACATTGCCGGCTACGTGGCTGACAAACTCGGGGTTAAGCTGGAGTTGGTCGACACGGATTGGGATGGCATTCTGCCGGCGCTGAATGCGGGCAAGTTCGACGCGATCTTCTCCAGCATGTCCATCACCAAAGACCGTCTCGCAAAGGTAAACTACAGCAATCCATATAATTCAGGGGCGATGGGCCTCCTTGTCTATGGAGATTCTGGCATAAAATCTGTCAATGATATGTCCGGGAAGAAGCTTGGCGTCGGTATTGGCAGCAATTACATTAAGTCGATAGAGGCGTACAACAGCAAGCTTCAGGCGCAGGGCCTGGAACCGATTGAGATCCCCACTTATAATTCGCTGACCGATGTGCTGACTGATCTGATCAACAAGCGCATTGATGCGGCCATCGAACGGCCGGTGGTGTTCGGCCTGTGGGAGAAGCAGACCCACCAGCCGGCGGGGAAGTTCCGCTTCATTTCCGATCTTTCCGAGATCATCACTACCTCTAACGTCCACGGGGCGGCCGTTCCCAAGAACAATGAGGCACTGCTCGCGTTCATCAACGCGACGCTCGATGAGATGCGCCAGAACGGGAAGCTTGAAGAATTGCAGGTCAAGTGGCTCGGCGGACCTGTCGATGTTCCGACCACCATTCCTTCCAACATTCCTTGAATGGAGGTCCTGATGGGCGTGGGGCCGGCGTCTCTTATGGCGCCTGCCTCTTCGCTGCCGGACGACTTGCGTCCTTGAGGGCTGGACTGCGTCGATAGAAGCCAGGCAAGATCGTGTGTTGGCTCGCATGGCGCCGACAGGTGCTTGACGGACCTTCAAAGCCGGCCGCGACGGCGTGCACATCGGCGTCCAGCACCCGCTTCGGTGACGGCTCGGGCCAGCCGCCGCCAGCGCGATGGTTTCGGCTTGATGGTGATCGTTATTGAGCTGGACCATGTAATTGCGATTTCCGGCAGACCGCGCGAAAGACGCGGCGGTCGGGCGATCGACCCGCGACGCCAGGCAGGTTGTCCCCCGGCGCCCCCTATGTGCGCGACGCATTCACGCGTGCAATACGTGGCCTAATTGTGATTTGGGAAGACCGATGTGATGCGCGCTTATCGACATCGACAGATGTGGGGAAGTTGAGGATATGACCTACAGCTGGGATTGGGGCGTGATGGCCTATGCCATGCCTTCGATGCTGCGCGGCACCCTGGTGACAATCGAAATGTCGCTGGCAACGATGTTCTTCGGAACGCTGATCGGCGCGGCCATGGGCGTCACCAGTCTGTTCAAATTCTGGCCGGCCCGCGCACTGGTTGCGGTCTATGTATATACGATCCGCGGCATTCCGCTGCTCGTGATCATCTTCATGATCTATTTCGCGCTGCCCGCGCTCGGCATCTATCTGTCGCCCGTGGTGGCCGGCCTGACGGCACTCTCGCTCTATTCCGGTGCCTATATGACCGAGATCTTTCGGGCAGGCATCCTCGCGATTGACCACGGCCAGAGCGAAGCGGCGAAGGCTATCGGGATGACGGAGCGCATGACGCTGACGAGCATCCTGCTGCCGCAAGCGCTTCGGAACGTTGTGCCGCCCGTCACCAATGAATTGATCAAGGTTGTGAAATCGACCTCGCTTCTATCGACAATCACGATAACTGAGCTCACTCGATCCGCACAATTGATTGTGGTTCAGAAATTCACCCCGTTCGAGATCTATACGCTTCTTGCAGTATACTATCTTGTTCTTATTGGAATACTATCGCTCCTCGCTCAACTTCTCGAGAGATGGCTGAAGAAATGAACACGCCATTTTTTAATTGGGATGTGGTCCAGTTCTCCATCGTGCCATTGCTGCATGGCTCGGTCGTCACGATCGAGGTCGCCCTGGTCACGATGCTGCTCGCCACGGTCGTGGGCATCGTCCTTGGGATCGTCAGTCTCTCGCATTTCTGGCCGCTGCGCGTTCTGATCAAGGGATATGTGCTTCTGGTTCGCGGTGTGCCGCCCCTGGTGCTGATCCTGCTGATCTATTTCGCGCCGCCGGCCCTCGGTATCGACATCCCGCAATTCTGGGCGGCGGTTATCGCGCTGACGGTCAATGCGAGCGCCTACAACACAGAGATCATCCGGGCCGGCATCGTGTCGATCGATTCTGGCCAGTCTGAAGCCGCCAGCGCGATCGGCATGACATGGCGAATGACGGTAAGTGCGATACTGCTGCCGCAGGCACTGCGGAAAGTTCTGCCGCCGCTGACCAATGAACTGATCTCGATCGTCAAGACGACGCCGCTTCTCTCGGTGATTTCCATCCTCGAATTGACGGGGTCGGGCCAGGCTGTCGTCGCCGAGACGTTCGCGCCATTAGAAGTCTATGTCGTTCTGGCCTTGTTCTATTTTGTTCTGATCGGCATTCTGTCGCTGTTCATGCGCTATCTGGAGCGGAAATTCGCCCAGTGATGGCGACGCAGGCGCTCTCCGCTAGGAGGCGGGGGTGAATGTCGCGACCAGTGCGTGGCGATCGCCGGGATAGGTCAACTTCACATGCGTCACTGACCCGGAGCCGCTCCAGGTGCGCCGTTCCACGATGAGACACGGGCTGCCCTGAGTGATTTTGAGGGCGACAGCGTCATCGCGCGAGGCGGCGGCCGCATGGATACGATGTTCGGCCGACGTCCAGGGTATCCGGCTGAGCAGCCATTGCGAGGGCGGCATGTCCTTGAATTCAGCGGTGGCAGCATCGGGGACGGTCACGAGATTGATCAGGCGGTGTTCCAGGCAGAACGGCCGCGCGCCGGCTGCATGGACGCAGATGAGATCCAGCAGCGGCGCGCCGACAGGCATATCGAGCAAGGTGAGGTCAATACGTGTTGCGTTGCGACGCTCGGACCGCGTGAGCCTGAACGCATATGGCAGCTTGAGCGATTCCACCTCGGACCGGATGTCGCCGATTTCGAGGACCGCAGATTGCGTGTGCGGCTGGCTGACGAAGGTGCCACCCTTCTTGACCCGCTCGATCAAGCCGGCTCGCGCGAGCTGGGTCAGCGCTTTGTTGACCGTCATCCGGGAGATGCCGTACTCCCGCGCAAGATCGACCTCGAACGGGATGCGGTGGCCGACCGGCCATTCGCCCGAGACGATTTTCCCCTGGATCTCTCTGACGATTTTCTGGTGAAGCGTTGTCGCCTCAGGATCTGGCTCGTCCATCTCGCTACTGTTCACCACCGGCCAAGCGCCAAATCACGGCGCTGGTCTGCGTTGATACAGGGTTCCTCATCCTCGAACCAGACGAGCCATCGTCTCGGCAAAGCGCTTGCGAATGGTCTCTCGGGCCTCGTGATGACCGCCCGTGACCCGCTTTCGTCCGCAAACCCAGACATCGCCGACAGAGACACCCGCGCCGAACACAAATGCGTCGAGCAGATTTTCTGTTGGGATGAAGTCTGCGCGGGCGATGTCGAGTGAAATGAAATCGGCCGGCATGCTCTCGGCAATCCCCGGCTCGACGCCCAGGGCCCGAGCGCCTCCAGCGGTGGCCTGGAGCAGGAGAGCTTCGCCCGTTGAACGGCCAGCAGGCGCCAGCACGTTGCGCGCCCGCTGCGATAGTCGTTGGCTGTATTCGAGCTGGCGAAGTTCGCCGGCGAGCGAGATCTGAATGTTCGAGTCACTGCCGATCCCGAAGCCGCCACCGGCGGCGCTATAGTCTGCCGCGCGGAAGATCCCATCGCCCAGATTGGCCTCGGTGATCGGGCAAAGCCCCGCGACGGCTCCGGAAGCTGCCATCGCATGCAATTCGGCATCCGACATATGGGTCGCATGGATAAGGCACCACCGGTTCGTCACGTCCACATTTGACAGGAGCAGCTCGATCGGCCGGTCTCCGGTAGACCGCATGCAATCGTCGACCTCGAGCGTCTGTTCCGCGACGTGGATATGGACGGGGCCATCGTGATGCAGTGCAACGATATCCCGGACTTCCGGGATGGTGGCCGCCCGAAGGCTATGGGGCGCGACACCGAGCCGCGCGCCGGGGATATGGCTGACTACCGACTGGCTGGCGGAGAGAAGCGCTGCGAAGCGGTCGCGATCGTTGATGAAGCGCCGCTGCCCTTCGGTCGGCGGCTTCGGCCCGAAACCGGAATGAGCATAGAAGACCGGAAGAAGCGTTAGCCCGATGCCGGCCGCGACGCTTGCCGCACCGATCCGCTCGGCCATCTCCGCAATGTTCGCGTAAGGCGTTCCAGCCTCATCGTGGTGGAGGTAGTGGAACTCGCCGACGCGGGTGAACCCTGCTTCGAGCATCTCCACGTAAAGCTGCGCGGCAACAGCCTCGACATCGTCTGGTGTCATTGAGAGCGCGAATTTGTACATGACCGACCGCCAGCTCCAAAAGCTGTCGGAACCGGGACCACGTCGCTCCGCGAGCCCCGCCATCGCGCGCTGGAAGGCATGGCTGTGCAGGTTTCCGACGCCTGGCAGGATCAGGGCATGACGCTCGTCCGCGCCGCCCGCGCTTGCCCCGGTCGTGACCCGGCTGATGCGCGTCCCTTCGAATTCGATAGCGACGTCGCGAGCGAGGCCTCCGGGCAAGAGAGCGGCTGACGCAAAAAGTCTCGTCACGGTGTGGCTCCTCGGCGCGGTGCGACGTACGCGCGACAAGATTCTCGCTTGTCACTTCTGCTATTATGTATATACATGTTTTCAAGCGATTGAAAAGTGGTCCGCGATGCTGCCCAGTTCTTCGTCTCCCCATGAGCCTCCCATTCTGCTGCGGAATTGTCGTCTTGCGACGATGACCGGTGCTGGCTGCGAGGCGATCGAGGATGCCGCGCTCCTGATCCTGGCGGGGCGTATTGTCTTTGCCGGCCGGAGTGCCGACGTGCCGTTGACCGACATCGATCCGGTTGTCGTCGATCTGGCAGGACGGCTCGTAACCCCGGCACTGATCGACTGCCACACACATATCGTCCATGGCGGAAACCGGGCCCGCGAGTTTGAAATGCGCCTCGACGGTGCGAGCTATGTCGAGATCGCACAAGCAGGCGGCGGCATCGTTTCGACGGTGAGGGCGACGCGCGCGCTGACCGTCGCCGAGCTCGTCGCCGCAGCGTTGCCGCGTCTGGATGCCTTGCTGGCCGAGGGCTTGTCGACCATCGAAGTCAAGTCAGGTTACGGCCTGACGATCGAGTCAGAACTGGCGATGCTCCGGGCCGCGCGCGCACTGGAACAAGCGCGAGACGTCCGTGTAAGGACCAGCTATCTGGCGGCACATGCCTTGCCCGAGGAATACAAGGGTCGCAGTGCGGCCTATCTGGACGATGTTGTTCTGCCGGGCATGCGCCTCGGCCATGCCGAGGGGCTGGTCGATGCTGTTGATGGATTTTGTGAGGGTATCGCCTTCTCGGTCGACGAGATTGCGAAAGTCTTCACAGCCGCCAGGGAACTTGGCCTTCCCGTCAAGCTGCATGCGGAGCAATTGAGCTGGCTCGGCGGTGCGCGGCTAGCGGCCAACTTCGGGGCGCTTTCTGCTGACCATCTCGAATATATCGACGAGGACGACGCGCGAAGCCTCGCCGCTGCCGGGACCGTTGCGGTTCTCCTTCCTGGAGCGTTTTACGCAATCCGCGAGACGAAGAAGCCTGACGTCACCGCGCTCAGGCAGCACAGCGTCGCGATGGCCGTCGCCACGGACTGCAATCCCGGCACGTCTCCGCTCACCTCGCTGCTGCTGGCCATGAATATGGCGGCGACGCTGTTCGGCTTGACGGTAGAAGAATGCCTGGCGGGCACCACTAGGGAGGCCGCCAGGGCCTTGGGCCTCCTTGGCGAAACCGGGACGCTCGAGGCCGGCAAGTCTGCCGACATCGCCATATGGGACTGCCAACGCCCTGCCGAGCTCGTCTACCGCATCGGATTCAATCCTCTTTACGCACGATTCTTCAGAGGCAGGACACAATGATCATCACGCTGTCGCCGGGCGCCGTTTCGCTTGAAACGCTCGCGAGGATCTATTGGGACGGCGTTCCGGCGGCTCTGGATCCAGGAGCGGATCAGGCCATCTGCCATGCCGCAGACTGCATCGCAGCTATCGCCTCAGGCAAGGCGCCCGTCTACGGCGTCAACACGGGCTTCGGCAAACTCGCGTCCATTCGCATCGACGCCGCCGACATTGCGACACTGCAACGAAACCTGATCCTCTCCCATTGCTGCGGCGTGGGCCAGCCTTTGCCCGAGAACGTCGTTCGCCTCATCATGTCGCTCAAGCTGATCTCACTCGGGCGGGGAGCATCGGGCGTCCGCGTCGAGATCGTTCGTCTGATCGAGGCCATGTTGGCCCGGGGCATCATTCCCGTGATCCCCGAGAAGGGTTCGGTGGGCGCCTCGGGCGATCTCGCGCCTCTTGCCCATATGGCCGCCGTGATGATGGGTGAAGGCGAGGCCTTCCTCGACGGCCGGCGGCTCAAAGGTGGCGACGCGCTCGCCAAAGCGGGCCTTGCTCCTGTGGTCCTTGCCGCAAAGGAAGGTCTTGCGTTGATCAACGGCACTCAGGCCTCGACGGCGCTGGCGCTTGCCGGGCTTTTCCGGGCCCATCGGGCCGCCCAGGCCGCTCTCGTTACAGGGGCTATGTCGACAGACGCGGCCATGGGGTCGCCGACCCCATTCCATCCCGATATCCATACGCTCCGCGGCCATCAGGGCCAGATCGACACGGCTGCCGCGCTTCGTGCGCTGCTCGATGGCTCGGCGATCCGGGAGAGCCATGTCGAGGGTGACGAGCGGGTTCAGGACCCTTATTGCATCCGCTGCCAGCCGCAGGTCGATGGCGCCTGCCTCGATGTGCTGCGCAACGCCGCACGCACGCTCGAAATCGAAGCCAATGCCGTCACAGACAATCCGCTCGTGCTCGCTGATGGGAGCGTCGTTTCGGGGGGGAACTTCCACGCGGAGCCGGTGGCATTCGCTGCCGACCAGATTGCGCTTGCGATCTGTGAGATCGGGGCGATCGCGCAGCGCCGGATCGCACTGCTCGTCGACCCCGCCCTTTCGTTTGGCTTGCCGGCCTTTCTTGCCAAGAAGCCTGGCCTCAACTCCGGCCTGATGATCGCCGAAGTCACGTCGGCCGCCCTGATGAGCGAGAACAAGCAGATGGCGCATCCGGCATCGGTCGATTCCACTCCGACCTCCGCCAATCAGGAAGACCATGTGTCGATGGCCTGCCATGGTGCGCGGCGTTTGCTGCAGATGACCGACAACCTGTTCGGGATCATCGGCATCGAGGCGCTCACGGCGACACAGGGTGTCGACTGCCGTGCGCCGCTGCAGACGGGGCGTGAGCTGCAGAAGGTCCGGGCGGCAGTCCGAGCCGTGGTTCCGGAGCTCGACGTCGATCGCTACATGGCGCCTGATATCGAGGCGGCTGTGGCCTTGGTAGCCGAAGGTACCCTGGCGCGTGCGGTCAGTGCCTGCATCCTTCCGGAACTCATGGTGGCCTGAGATGGACGTTGTCGAGCTTCATCGCGGCAGTTCGCCGGTCATTCTCGGCTTCCCACACACCGGCACCTTTGTGCCTGACGAGGTGGCGAGAAGGCTGAATGATACAGGGCGGCTTCTGACCGATACCGACTGGCACATCCACGAACTTTATGCCGGCCTGCTGCCGGGCGTATCGACCGTTCGCGCCCGCTTCCACCGCTACGTCATCGATCCGAACCGCGACCCGAAGGATATCAGTCTTTATCCGGGACAGAACACCACGGGGCTGGTCCCGCAGACGGATTTCGACGGCAACCCTATCTGGACCGAAGGCCAGGCGCCCGATGATGTCGATACCGCCCGCCGTCTGGAACTCTACCACACGCCCTATCATCACGCGCTTGCTTCGGAAATCGAGCGGGTGAGGGCGGAGCACGGGGTAGCAATCGTCTTCGATTGCCATTCGATCCGGTCCAGGATCCCGTTTCTATTCGCTGGCAAACTGCCGGATATGAATGTGGGAACCGTTGATGGCGTCTCCTGCGCCCCTGAGATTGAAGCCGCAGCAACAGACGCTGCCGCCCATGCCGCCGGCTATAGCTCCGTCCTCAACGGTCGCTTCAAGGGCGGATGGACGACGCGGCATTACGGGCGCCCCTTGCAGGGCATTCACGCGATCCAGCTCGAACTGGCGCAGGACACGCACCTTGCCAGTGAACGATCACCTTTCGATCTCGACCTGACCAAAGCCGGCCGTTTGCGCCCGCATCTGGCCGACATGCTCAAGCGCGTCGAAGACCTTGCACCCACTCTCGCGAAAGCAGCATCATGATCGACAAACGCCGCAACGCGCGCGAGATCCGCGCGCCCCGGGGAACCACGCTCCACGCCAAGAGCTGGCTCACCGAAGCGCCCCTGCGCATGCTGATGAACAATCTTGACCCCGACGTTGCCGAGAATCCCAGCGAGCTCGTGGTCTATGGCGGGATCGGGCGTGCAGCGCGCACCTGGCAGGACTTCGACCGGATCATCGAAGCGCTCGAAACGCTCGAGTATGACGAGACCCTGCTCGTTCAGTCCGGCAAGCCCGTTGGTGTGTTCCGCACGCATGCCGACGCGCCGCGGGTCCTAATCGCCAACTCCAATCTCGTGCCGCATTGGGCGACGTGGGACCATTTCAACGAGCTCGACAAGAAGGGGCTCGCGATGTACGGCCAGATGACCGCTGGCTCGTGGATCTATATCGGCACGCAAGGGATCGTTCAGGGTACCTACGAAACCTTCGTGGAGGCCGGACGCCAGCACTATGACGGCAACCTCACGGGCAAATGGATCCTGACCGCGGGGCTTGGCGGGATGGGCGGAGCGCAGCCGCTGGCGGCCGTTATGGCCGGCGCCTGCTGTCTCGCCGTCGAATGCAATCCCGACTCGATCGATTTTCGCCTGCGCACCCGCTACCTCGACGAAAAGGCGGAAACGCTCGACGAGGCGCTCGCAATGATCGAGCGCTGGACCCGGGCGGGCGAGGCCAAGTCGGTCGGGCTGCTTGGGAATGCTGCTGAGCTTCTTCCCGAAATGGCGCGCCGTGGCATCCGCCCGGACATCGTCACCGACCAGACCTCCGCGCATGATCCGATCAATGGATATTTGCCCAAAGGCTGGACGATGGCGGCGTGGCGCGAGAAGCGGGCGAGCGATCCCAAGACTGTCGAGCGAGCCGCTCGCGCCTCGATGCGCGATCATGTCGAGGCCATGGTGGCCTTCCAGGAGCGCGGCATTCCAACGTTCGACTATGGCAACAACATCCGTCAGGTCGCCAAGGACGAGGGCCTGGAAAAGGCCTTTGCATTCCCAGGCTTTGTCCCGGCCTATATCCGTCCGCTGTTCTGCCGCGGCGTTGGACCATTCCGCTGGGTGGCGCTCTCGGGCGATCCCGAGGACATCTACAAGACCGATGCCAAGGTGCGCGAGCTGACCCCAGGCAACACTCATCTGCATCACTGGCTTGACATGGCAAGCGAGCGCATCGCCTTCCAGGGATTGCCGGCGCGCATCTGCTGGGTTGGTCTTGGCGATCGCCATCGCCTCGGCCTGGCCTTCAACGAGATGGTTCGCAGCGGCGAACTCAAGGCGCCTGTCGTGATCGGCCGCGATCACCTCGATTCCGGATCGGTCGCCTCGCCAAATCGCGAGACCGAGGCCATGAAGGACGGTTCCGATGCCGTATCGGACTGGCCGCTGCTTAATGCCCTCCTCAACACCGCATCGGGCGCCACCTGGGTGTCGCTGCATCACGGCGGCGGCGTCGGCATGGGTTTTTCCCAGCACGCCGGCATGGTGATCTGCGCGGACGGCACGGACGACGCGGCGCGTCGTCTGGAGCGTGTGCTTTGGAACGATCCCGCGACGGGTGTCATGCGGCACGCCGACGCCGGATACGAGACTGCGATCGACTGGGCGCGGGAAAAGGGTCTCAACCTGCCGGGCATCCTCGGCTGATGCTCTCGCGATTGCCGGCTGTAGCCTCATGAAGATACTGCGCGCCGACGACTACGCCACCGTTCCCTGGAAGAACGGTGGCGGAATGACACGGGAAATCGCCGTTCACCGCGATGCGAGCCTGCATAGCGATTTCCTGTGGCGTCTCAGCATCGCCACTGTCGCGCAGTCCGGGCCGTTCTCGCTGTTCGAAGGGGTGGACAGAACCATTGTTCTCATGAGCGGCGGCGGGATGCAGCTGAATTTGCCCACGGAGGCGATCAGCGTTACTGGAGATGCGCCGCCATTTTCCTTTGACGGGGAAACCAAGATTTCATGCGCGCTTCTCCGCGGTCCCTCGGTCGATCTCAATGCGATGACCCGTCGCGGTTTCTTCCAGCACACTCTGGTCCGGAAGCGGTTCACCGGCTGGAAGACTGTCGAGGCGACAGCTGATCAGACCTTCGTTGTCGCGAACGCTTTACTCACTCTGTCCGGGCCGCACCGAGAGAGCTTCCGCCCGCTCGATACGGTCGCCGCCATCTCGCCGGGAACGACAGTCGAGCTCTATTCCGACCGTGACGCCGAATTCTTCATCGTGGAAATCATGCGCCAGCGCGTGTGATATCGGTCCGCTCCGGTCCTAACGCGGCTCGCCGCTGGCATGGGTTCCGCAGCAGTCAGTGCAACAATTCAGTGCAAGCTAAGCGACCGTCAACACCTCCGAAAGAGATTGCAGTAATGGACGCGCACTTCTTCTCCCGACGTCCTCCCTCTTGGAACTTCTGAGCGTCTGCGAGAGGGCGGAAGCTGTGCGGGCCCAGATCACCTAATTCGGGGTGGCGGAAATCGTGGATGAAGTGATCCAATACAGGAGCATCACTGCCGGCGACTGGGAAAAGAACGCGCCGTGGCGCCGCAAGCGGTTCGACTCCACGGTGGAGGGCTTGTTTCGGCTCTCTGAGTAGTCGGTGATGAACCGGTCGAAGAGCTCTTTGACCGTAGGTGCCTGGCGGGCTGTTGCCCGCTCGGCGCTAGGATCGACGCCTCGCCGAACCTCAGCCAACCAGTCCTGGGCCATCCCTCGGGCCTGTTCGACGGTGATCTCGCCGTAGCGGCCGATAGCGGGCTTTCGGCGCTGTCCGTTATGGGCGACATAGGCGACCATGAACGTCTTGCGCCCGGCAGGCGTGACCTTGACCAGAAACCCTGGGATCGTCATATCCCGGAGTTCGTAATCGCGCTGCTGCGGGGTTGCGGCGTCGACAGCGGTCTTGGTGAGTCTGATTTTGGGCATTCCTAACCTCCGTTGAGGTCGGATTTCAGGTGCAATATAGGTGCACCTAGAAAGCCAACCGTGGCGTTCGTCCGGCTAAGTATGTGTGATCTGAGAACCGAAAAAAGCTAGTTCTGACAATCGATTATCGAGAAAGCGGATACTTCCGGATAGACAAAGGATAGCGCATTTCCGGCCCCTCAAAATCCGGTTCCGCAAGGAGTGTCGGTTCGATTCCGACCACCCGCACCATCCTTCAAAATCAAGTCAGAACTCAGTGGCTGGCGCGGCGGACCGGCGGTGGCATGTCGTCCGCGTTCGACGGTGGCCTGCCGGGCGTCAGTCGCGCGATATGGACAGCCCCGCGAGAAGCGGAGCGTAGGCCGCGAGTCTGCGGGATACGAACTCGGTGAAGAGCTGCACGCGCTTCGTCTTGCGTGTCTCCCCCTGAGTGAGAAGCCATACCGGTCCATACAGGTGTAGGTCGGTATCTGGTACCCTCTCCAATAGGGGATCGGCATCTCCGACGAAGCACGGGAGCGCCGTGATGCCGATACCTTGCCGTACGGCCGCGATCTGCGCTTCGAAATCCATGGTCGTGAACGGAGCCCCAGTTGTGCGAAGCTCGCCCTCGCGGGTCCAATCCGGCACTCCATGGCCGCTTATAGCGATCCACTTGGGATCCGGTCCGCCCGCCCGCCACTCGGCGAGTCGATCGCCGGACATGTAGAAGCCGCCGAACAACTCCGGGCCCTTTAGGCCGTGAAGATTGAGTGGCAGGGTTTCGCGGTCGTAGACGACGCGGATCGCCACGTCGGCCTCTCGGTTGGTCAGGTTTGCCAACTCGCCGGACGACAGGATTTCCATTTCGATGCCCGGATGCAGGCGAACGAACTCGGCAAAGTCGGGCATGAGCAGGTGTGCTACGAGGGGCGGCGGCAGCGTGACCCGCAGAAGCCCGCCCACGCTCTGATCGCGCCCGAACACGCGCGTTTCCAGCTGGTGCGACGATGCTTCCATCTGGTCCGCGAACTCGAGGACCTCTTCACCCGCGGCCGTGAGGCGGTAGCCTGAAGGCAGCTTTTCGAACATCTGTGCCCCGAGGCGGTCCTCGAGCTGGGCGATGCGTCGCAGCACTGTCGCGTGGTTCACTCCGAGACGTTTGGCTGCGGCCCGCACTGAGCCTCCTCGCGCGGCGGCAAGAAAGTAGCGAACGCCGTCCCAGTCAATCATGGTGCATTTCCGCGCCGCACGATGCGGCTTCCGGCACTCATTCTAACATACTGAGTGAGAGCCTGCGCAATGTTCGAGGCGAACAATCGGCTATCTGGATCGTTTTCGCACCATAGATGTGCGTAGTTCCGCACTGATTTCCCGGCTTCGGGGAAGCCATCTTGCGGTTCTCGGAGGACTTCCCCGTACAGCCAAGGACCCGAGATGGCGAACGAAGGATAAACAATATGACCAGACTGAATGGAAAGACCGCCGTGATCACCGGCGGCGCCACCGGCATCGGCCTCGCCGCTGCAAAGCGCTTCATAGAGGAGGGCGCTTTCGTCTTCATCTTCGGCCGCCGGCAGGATGCGCTTAACGCCGCCGTGGCCGAACTCGGGCCGAATGCCCGTGCGGTACAGGGCTCGATCTCCGATGACGCCGACCTCGACAAGCTCTACGCGGCGGTGAAGGCCGAGCGCGGAACCCTTGACATCGTCTTCGCCAACGCCGGGGTGGGAAGCCAGCTTAAGCTCGGCGAGATCACAGCCCAGCACATCGATGAAACTTTCGACGTCAATGTGAAGGGTACGATCTTCACGGTGCAGAAGGCGCTGCCGCTGATGGGCGAAGGCGGTTCGATCATCCTGACCGGATCGAGCGCCGGGACCACGGGCGCCCCTGGATTTACGGCCTACAGCGCGAGCAAGGCGGCGGTTCGCAATCTTGCGCGCACTTGGGTGGAGGACCTGAAGGGTACCGGGATCCGGGTAAACATCCTGTCGCCCGGTGCGATCGCGACCGAACTTGCGGTCGAAGCACTCGGCGAGGAGGGCCTGAAGGCCTACGGCTCGATGACTGGGTTCCAGCGCATGGGCGAACCGGCGGAGCTCGGAGCGGCGGCTGCCTTTCTTGCTTCGGATGACAGCAGCTTCATGACCGGCAGCGAACTCGCCGTCGACGGCGGCTTGGCCCAAATCTGACCGCTGTGCCCGGCCGCGCGCTCCATTCGACCATTTGGAGCGCCCGGCTGGTTCGGCAAAGTGAGCGGAAGACCGCTTCGCAAGAGGAGCTACTCATGAGCTATGCGATTATCGGTTTCGGCAATGTCGGCAAGGCCCTTTCCAAGGCGTTTGCCCGCAAGGGCGTCGAAGTGTCCGTGGCAGCCACACGCGACCCGGAAAGCTTTGCGGCCGATGCGGCCGCGATCGGGCCTACGGTCATTCCCAAGAAGCTGGCGGACGCAGTCAAAGCGGACGTCATCTTTTTGGCAGTTCGTTTCGACGCGCACCCGGATGTCGCGAAGGCGCTGACGAGCTGGCAGGGCAAAATCATCGTCGACGTGACCAACGCCTACGGCGTCTCCGCTGAGGATCTCGGCGGACGGCCTTCGGCCAAGGTTGTCGCGGCGGCCTTCGCCGGCGGCAGGCTGGTCAAGGGCTTCAATCATCTGGTCGCTGCCGTCCTGGACCAGGATCCGGCCGTACATGGTGGAAGACGAGTCGTGTTCCTGGCGAGCGAGGACGATGGGGCCGCAGACGAGATTGGTGCGCTTGCGGAAAATCTCGGCTTCGCGCCGATCAAACTTGGCGGGCTTTCGGAAGGTGGTCTGCTTGTGCAGGCGCACGGAAATACTTGGGGTAAACTGATCTTCAAGGATCTGGTCAAGTTCGACTGAGCGCGAGCCGTCAGTAATGAAGAGAATGTCATGAGCATCGAGAAGAACGTCCAGACAGTAAAAGACTTCTTCGCCGCAATCGGCCGCGGCGACAAGGAAGCTCTGCTGGCACTGGCTGCCGAGGACATCGAGTGGATCATTCCGGGCGAGGATTGGCCGCTGGCCGGAACCCGCCACGGACATCGGCCGTCTCCTGTCCCGTTTCGCCGGAGCCCCGGTGCAGTTCCTCAGGGTGCGATTCTGACGTGGCAAAGTCGTCAGATGGCAGCTTAAGCTTGAGCTGAGCAGCGAGTCGGGATGCCACTCGCTGCCCAAGGGCCTTCGTCATCATGTCGATATCGTCTTAATTTTAGATAGATATCGTCGCATCCAAAAGATGACGGCCTCATGGGTCGATCGTCCGATGATTAAAGGTATTCGAAGTCTGTATTGATCATGTTCAGGTACGGTAGTTATATTTCCATTCGTTCTCTTGAGTGAATATCATGGCAGTCGACGGACAATTGTCGGGCGTCATAGCCATTAAGGAGCGATGGTCGGATAGCCATCATTGACGAGCGCGGTGCTCGCGCAGCGCTCCGCCTTGGCGCGATGGCCGTCTCGGCGCCGGTCATGATCCGCCGGACGCCGTTTGCTACAATGAAAACAGCCGCTTCAGCGGCACTTGGCCGGCGCCGCCGGCAGGAGACAGGCATGTCACGCATTCACCGCTTCGCCGCAGCGATTGCCGCCAGCATGATCCTCATGCTGGCCGGTCCCGTCCTCGCTGCCGCGGAGCCGTCGGCCATCGCAGTGCCGGCAGGCGTCAGCTATGAACTGATCGGCCGCTGGGACACCGACAAGCTCAACCAGATCCTCACCGTCGATACGCCGAAATTCTTCAACATCGCCGTGTCCTACACGCCGGCGAAGAATGCCGTCCGCCTCTACCGGGTGACCTATTCGTCGGTGGTGCCGGAGCAGAACAACAGGCCGATCGTCGCGACGGGCCTTCTCGCCGTGCCGGAGGCGGACGCGACCAGCTTTCCGCTCGTCTCCTACCAGCACGGCACGGTCTATCTGAAGACACAGGTTCCCTCGATTCCTGACCAGTCGCCCGAGACGCAGTTGATGATCGCGCAGTTTGCCGGGCAGGGCTATGTCGTGATCGGCGCCGATTATTTCGGCATGGGCACGTCGACCGAGCCCGAAGGCTATGGCGTCATGGCGAGCCAGCAGCAGGCGAGTTTCGACATGCTCAAGGCGTCCGAAGCCGTGCTCGGCGCCATGAAGATCTCGGTCGGAAAGCGCTTCATCGGCGGCTGGTCCGAGGGCGGTTTCGTCACCATGGCCTTCCTGCACAGGCTGGAGCAGTCTGGCGTCAAGATCGACGGAGCGGCGACGGCGAGCGGCCCGGCCGACATCTATTCGCTTCTCAGCGGCTTCCTGGACTTCCCGCGGAAGAACGATGCGACCTGGACCAACGTGCTCTACATCCTCTCCGCTTTCTCGTTCGAGACCTATTACGGCATTCCGGGACTGGCCCGCACCGTCATCACCGACGAGTATTATGATCTCGCCAAGAGGGTCTATGAGCGCCAGCCCTACCAGTTCGACGAGCTGCCGACCGATCTCAGGAAGCTTGTCCGCGCCGAGTATTTCGATCCGGATTTCTTCGCCAACTCCGCCTATGGCAAGATCGCGGCCGCGACACAGGCTTATCGCTGGGTGATCAAGACGCCGGTCCACAATTACTACGGCGAAGCCGACGAGATCGTCTCGGTCGGGCTCGGCAAACTGGTGATGACCTACCAGCAGGGTATCGGCGGCGGCAACGACAAGGTCGAAGCCATCTCGACGGGGATGACCGACCATCGCGGCACCTACGCGACGGCCGTCCCGCTCTGGAAGGCCTGGTTCGACGGCCAATGAAGCCAGGCGAAGCGCGGCGCGAGCACGGCGCCTGGCGTCGGACGTCCGGGTTGCCTGGAAGCCCCGGGCGCCCGGTCACTCCAGGTTCCTGCCGGATCGGCCCGTGCGATCATGCGCGGCGACGTCGCGCAACTCTGCGAGGTTCATCGGATACATGACGCCAATGACGCCACCGCCTGCAGGGATCACCGGACTTGTTCGGCTCGACCTCACGACGGCCGAAGCGCGGTCGCACCTCACCCAGATCACGCAGGACTATTTCGACTGGATGAATGGCGAGATCATCCGGTCGTGCAACCTCTCCATTCCGGAACTGGTCGGCATGAGCATCGAGGCCTATGTCCGGCATACGACCGAGATTGCCTGCGGGATCGAGCCAGCGGATGGCGGCATTTACTGCCACAAGGATCCGGGCGGGCAGATCATGGCGATGGGAGGCTTGCGGCGGCTTCCCGACGGCGCGGCGGAAATCGTCCGCATCTTCACCCGGCCTGCCTTTCGTGGACAGGGCCTTGGCAGCCTGACGATCGCTCATCTCGTCGGTACTGCCCGGTTGCTCGGCTATGACACACTTCGCCTCGACACTGCGGTCTTCATGACCTCGGCCCAGGCGATCTACCGGGCAGCGGGATTCTCGCTGCGCGAACCCTATGCCGGAGCCGAGCCGCCGCCCCGGCTTCTGCCGTTCTGGCTCTTCATGGAGCGCAGCGTCTGATGGCGGCGGAGCGCGTCAGCGGGCAGGGCTCGGCTGGGTCAGATTGACCGCCGCGGCGTGAGCCGCCTCTACCATCGCTTCCCGCTCATCGGGCGATGACGGCGCGACTACCGGCGACACGTCTGCAAAAGAAGAGCGGCCCGTCAGAGACGGGCCGCAGTTGTCCCCCTGGGGGTGTCAGGAGGCGGAGGTCAGGACTTGTTCTTGTTGTTACCAGGACCGCTTCATCCAGAGATTGACCGTCCACGCATTGCCGTCGTTGTCGGCCGATGTCGCCGTGCGGCCGTCGGTGATGTCGACATGCGAATACTGCGCGTCGAGCATCAGATCGAGGCCGTTGACGGGGCTCCAGTCGGTCGAGAACACGCCGCGATAGGCATCAAGGCTGTAGTTCTGGAAGTAGCCGTCGCCATCATACGATGCGTAGCCGCCCGAAACGGCCGACCAGATCGTCGGGGTCCAGACATGCTTGTAGGACGCGAGCGCTGACCAGCTCGAGCCCGGCGCCGCCGAGGCGATGACGCTTTGGTCGGCCGAAGCGGTGAGGTTGGCCACCGAGGTGCCGCCGGCGATGCCGGTGTAGGAGTTGGCATTGTCGCCATAGGAGCCGCTGACGAAGAAGCGGTCGCCGGGCGAGATGGTGTCGAGCGCCAGTTCGATGCTGCCGCCGATCGCATAGCCGGCCTTGGCATCATAGACAAAGGGGTTGGCTTCGCTGCCGCCGCCCGTGCGATCGACCGCGTTGTTGACATAGGCCGCGGCGATCTTCGTCGAGAAGATGCCCGACGCGTAGGTCACGGCGCCGACGATGTCGGGGATATTGCTCTGGCCGCCGGAATAGTAGGTGCCGTTCGAATTGGTGGTGCCGTCGGTCGCGCCGGCTGCGCCGCGATCGCGCTGATCCTCGATCGAGAGCGCCAGTCCGAAGCCGTTGATGGCGTAGGTGGCCTGGATGTGGTCCGACGTCGTGTCCGAACCGAAGGCGCCAGTATCGGTATAGCCGCGACCGAAATCATAGAGCGACGTGAAGCGACCCGCCTTGACCGGCCCGATCGACAGCCAGGCGCTGTCGACATAGGCGGAGTTCGTGGAGGAATTCACGACCTGCGATGCCGACTGGGTGAACGAGCCGGTGTTGCCGGTCTGGGCGCGGTAGTCGATGAAGCCGGTCAGATTGCCGTATTCCGTGACCGACGAGGCGGTCAGCTGGATCGACGCTTCGGTATAGAAGTTCGACCACTGGCTCTTCGGATAGGTGGAATTATAGGTGCCGAAGTCGGTGTCGCCGAAGGCGGTGCCAAACTTCACATAGCCGCCGATCTTGATGCAGGTGTCGGTGCCCGGCGAATAGAAGAAGCCGCTGCCGAAGGCGTCGCAGACCTTCACGTAGTCGACAGGCTCGGCAACGGTGAGATCGGCGGCCTGAGCGCTGTCGGCAAAGACGAGTGCCGCAGCTGATCCCAGCAAAATCATCTTCCAGTGCATGGTCTATTTCCCGTTCGGTTGGGGCGTGGGCCGGCTCTGCCCCCGATTGAAGATATCGCCAACCGCTCCGGCCGACGGGCGGTTCTTGCTGGCTGCGCTAGCAAATTATCTGAACGGATGCGTTTCGAAAGAGGGAACAATAGATGAGCCGGTGCATTTGTATTCGGTGTTACAAATTTGATACGATTGTTATGATATTAGAACGCGATAAACGTTACGATTGTCAAAATTTATACATGCTTTGAAAGCGCTGGAAATGATATGATCTATACTATTACATAGCGTTTCAATCATTTTCCTGGGGTTGCGTTCCATTGCGGAGTGTTGAACGGGATCGCCGCTGGGCACCTCGCCCGATCCATTGTGTGGGCGACGGTCGTTGGCGCACACTCGCGGAATGTCGCAAACGCAAGAAACGCAGCTCGAACGGTCCGAACGACGCCATGATCAGGGGCGGGCGCTCCGGATCCCGCGTCCCGCCCTCGTCGCGCGCATTCTCGCCAGCCGCTTCCCCATCGTCGTGCTGGAGGGGGGGGCCGGGATGGGGAAGTCTGCCCTGCTTCAGGACATCGCCGCCGCGTTGGGTCTGGTGATCCAGCGCGGCTCGATCTCCTTTGCGGCCGACGGGGGCCTGACGCTATGGGATCTGGGGCCATCGGCCTTCGGCGTCCAGATGCCCGAGGCCTTCCTGGAGGGGGAAGGCCGTCTCGTCGTCGCCAAGCGACCCGAGGCCGAGATCACCGGGCTGGCACGGGCGGTGATCTATGGCCGCGCCGAGATTCTCGGCACCGCGGACCTTCTGTTCAGCCGCGACGAACTCATCGAGGTCATGTCGGTATCGAGGGCCCAGCATCTGATGGACCGAAGCGGAGGCTGGCCGCTCTTTCTGAATGGCGGACCCGACGGAGCGGCCTCCGCCGGGCATCTGGTGCGGATGCTCGAGACGGAATTCCTGCAGGACCTTTCCGCCGCGGATTTCGTCCTGCTGGGCGAGATCCTCGCCGGACGCGTATCGCCAGGCCGCGCGGTGGCAGGATTGGGACCGGTGGTCGGGGCTGGATCGGGCGGCGTTCCAGTGATCACGATCGAGGTGCTGCGGCCCGTCCTCGACACGGCCTATCGGGAGGCCTTCGCGCGCCGCACGGCCGACCCTGCAACGGCGGGGCCCCTCGCGCGGGCCCTGCTCGGCGAGGGTCGGACCACCGAGGCCATCCTCACGCTGCAACGGGTCGGCGACCATGAGGCCGCGCTCGCCGTGCTGAAGGCCGCCAAGGGTCACTTCTATATCTACCGCCACGGTCAGGAGGCCTTCGAGACGGTCCTTGCCGGGTTTCCGCCGGACTTCGTCCACCGCCATGAAACCCTGGTGCTCTGCCATGCGCTGCGGGCGCTGAAGCGTGGTGACGTGGCGCGGGCGCGCCAACTCATCGGCGACCATGTCGGCAGCGGTGCAAACCGGCCGGCCGAGGTCTTCGGGCCGTCGAGCGGCTATTCCGTGGCGTTCCGCTTCTTCCGCCTGCTGATGCTGATCTATGAGGACGTTTTCGTCACGGACGAGCTCTTGCAGCAGATTTTCGGGCTGATCAGCGAACTGCCGGGCGACGCCCATCTCGAACGCGGCTCGTTCTACAATTCGCTGCTCGAAATCTATATCCGGCTCCGGCGAACCGCCGAGGCCGAGGATGTCGCCGCCCGGGCGCAACAGCACTATGCCGCCGCGAAGGTCCCGATCCTCGAATTCTACGTCAACCTGCACCGCGCCATCATGCGGCTGCTGCAGGCCGATGCGAACGAGGCACAGCGCTTCGCCGCCGCCGCGGCGGCCAATCTCGCCGCCTGCGACTTCGACAGTCCGAACGATGCACGGCTGCTGGCGCTGCTCACGGCCTGCATCGACTATGAAGGCGGTCATGCCGAACCGCTGGCGCGGTTCCTATCGGACGAACTGGACGATTTCTCGCGCAACGAGATCTGGCCGACCGTGCTCGACCTTGCGCTTCACTACGGCAGCCAGGCGCTCAGCGAGCATTTCTCGACCATTGTCGCCCGCAGCTTCCTCGACCGCTGGCGCGTCTACCAGGCACAGAACCGTCAGTTCCAGTCGATGATCGATATCCGTGAAGCGACGGTGCTGCAGAACGGAAATCGCTGGCAGGAGGCCGCCGACAAGCTGCGATCGGCGGGCTCGCGCATCAGCCGGGAGTGGATCGAGGCGGCGGGGCCGGAACTGAGCCGGCTGCAAGGGCGTGACGAGATCGCGCTTGCGCTCGGTTGGCTGCGGCAGCTCGTCTTCGAGGCGCCGGAGCGCCCGCAGCGCGGCGCGCAGCTCGATCATCTCCTCGCCAATCTACAACTGACCGGACGGCAGCGGATTTCGGTCGAGCTCTGGCAGGCCTATCTCCACCGTCGGCGCCGCGACTTCTCGAGAAGCCGCACGGAGCTTCTGAGAACGCTGGAGCGGGCGGCGCGGCATGGCGTGCATGGGCCGTTGGCCGAGGAGCGCTTCTTCCTGAACGAATTGATCGGCAACCGGCAGATCCACGACTTCCTGCACACGGTGCCGCATGTCCGGCAGGTCATGCGCCGCCTCGCCGATCACGGCATCGTCGGCAGCCCCCTCGGCACAAAGAACGGGCTCTCCCGTCGCGAGACCAAGGTGCTGATGATGATTTCCGAAGGCAGCTCCAGCAAGCTCATCGCCAACGCCTTGGGCGTCACCGAGGCCACGGTCAAATATCATCTCGGCAACATTTATCGGAAGCTCGGCTGCAAGCGGCGGCGTGAAGCGATCCACGCGGCGCGGGCTCTCGGACTGATTTCCTGAGGCGCCAGCAAAACCTCGACCTTTTTGCACGATACCTAGACGAATTGGCCCATTGAGGAAGGGGGATGCATCGCGCGAAGCTCGGAGCAGCGCGCGCGTGCATGGCGAGCCGATGCCCTTCGAGGCTGGCGCCCGTCTTCCGCGCCGGCAAGCCCCGGACAGCGCAGCGACGTTGTCGAAAAGGAGAAGCAAAATGAAGAAGCAGGGACTATCGGCGACCATCGCGCTCGCGGTGCTCGCCTTCGGCTTCGCCGAAGCATCGCCGGCTGCGGCGAATACGCTCGTGACGATGAACACGGTCCAGATCTTCTCGACCATCGATCCGGCCAAGATCTCCGACTACACCGACTATATGGCGGCCGTGAACCTCTATGACGCCCTGGTCGGCGTCGACGGCAAGGGCCAGCTGACGCCGAAGCTCGCGACGAGCTGGGACGTCTCGCCCGATGCCAAGGAGGTTGTCTACCACCTCCGCCCCGACGCCCATTTCTCGGACGGCACGCCCGTCACCGCGGCCGATGTCGTCTACACGTTCGATCGCCTGCTGCGCATCAACCAGGGCCCGGCCAATCTCTTCGCCGACGTGCTGAAGCCCGGCTCGGTGACGGCGGTCGACGACCACACCGTCAAGTTCACGCTCGCCAAGACCTTCGCGCCGTTCCTGACGACGGTGCCCTCAGTGTTCATCCTGAATTCCAAGGTCGTCGAGGCCAACAAGGGCACCGATGACGGGCAGACCTATCTCTCGACCAATGTCGCGGGCGCCGGCGGCTATCTGCTGAAAAGCTGGGACCGCGGCAGCCAGATGACGATCGCCCGCGATCCGAAATATTACGGCGGCTGGCGCGAGAACCCGATCGACACCGTGCACTGGGTGATCACCAACGACGAGTCGACGGTCAAGTCGATGGCGGCGTCGGGCGAGCTCACGATGTCGAGCCAGTTCCAGGGACCGGAGACCTATGACTCGCTGAAGCAGATGGACCGCCTGACGGTGGTCAGCGCCAGCACGGCCAGCGCCTTCTACCTGAAGCTCAACACCAAGAAGGCGCCGACCGACGACATCCATGTCCGCAGGGCCATCGCCTGCGCCGTCGACTACGAGACGATCCAGAGCCAGATCAATCCGGGCGGCCCGCTGAACGGCCCGTTGCCGGAGATCTTCGCCGATGCGGTGGCGACCGACCTGCCGAAGCCCAAGCTCGATCTCGACTGCGCCAAGGACGAGATGGCGAAGAGCGCCTATGCGGGCAAGACGGACATCCCGATCACGCTGCAATATGTGTCGGGCACCAAGTTCGAGGAGGACATCGCGCTCCTGATGCAATCGACGCTGGAGCCGCTCGGCTTCAAGGTGACGGCGCAGCCCGATCCCTGGAACCGCGTGACCGATCTCGCGACCAAGCTCGACACCTCGCCGAACATGTCGGAGATCTTCTTCGAGGCGACCTATCCGAGCCCGGACTCGATGTTCTTCACCCAGTATCACAGCAAGGCGGCCGGCACCTGGGCCTCGCTCGAATGGCTGCAGAACCCCGAAATCGACGCGCTGATCGAGAAGGCGCGCGCGACGGGCGATGTCGCGGCGCAGTCCGCGATCTACAAGGACCTGCAGCACAAGATCGTCGACCTGCAGCCGGACGCGTTCCTCGAGACGCAGGTGATCCAGCACGCCATGGACAAGTGCCTGACCGGGTTCCAGTACATCCCGATGCAGTCCTTCTCCTACGATTTCAAGCTCTACAGCTGGACCTGCAAGTAAGCCCTCTGCGCGGCGGCGGCTTCGTCGCCGCCGCGCTCTGACCCTCTTCATCAAGCCGAAGGACCGGTCGTTTGGAATTCCTGCTGTTCCTGGTCAGGCGCGTGCTGTGGTCGATCCTGGTGCTGGTCGGCCTCTCGATCGTGATCTTCCTGATCGCGCGCGTCATTCCGGGGGATCCCGCCCGGATGGCGCTCGGACCGCGCGCGACGCCCGAGCAGGTTGCGGCCCTGCAGCACAAGCTCGGCCTCGACCAGCCGCTGGTCGAGCAATATGGCCTCTTCGTTGTCGGCCTGGCGCATGGCGATCTCGGCCTGTCGCTGCTCAGCGAGCGATCCGTCGCTGCCGATATCCGTGATTCCTTCGCCGCCACCTTCGAACTCGTCATCGCGACGATCCTGACCGCGATGGTCTTCGGTGTTCCGCTCGGCGTCGTCGCGGCACGCTGGAAAGACCGCTGGCCCGACAATCTCGTCCGCATCGTCGCGATCCTTTCGGCCGTGACCCCGACCTTCTTCCTCGCGCTGCTGCTGCAGATTCTCGCCGGCTATGTGCTGCATGCGCTGCCGACGACCGGCCGGCTGACGCATGGCGTCGATTTCGTGCCCGATATCACGGGCATGATGGTGGTCGACGCGGTCCTGAAGGGCCAGCCGAACATCCTGCTCGACGCGCTGCGCCATCTCTTGCTGCCGACGATCGCGCTGGCCGCCGCGACCATGGGCCAGATGGCCCGGATCACGCGAACGTCGATGCTCGAGGTCGCGAACCAGGACTATATCGAAGCGAGCCGCGCCTTCGGCATCCCGGACTGGCTGCGCGTCGTCAAATACATGCTGAGGCCATCCTTCGTCCCGCCGCTCACCATCATGGGGCTGGAATTCGCCTCGATGATCGGCAACGCCTTCGTCGTCGAGCTGATCTTCTCGTGGCCGGGCATGGCGGCGTACGGCATCCGCACGATCATGCAGAAGGACCTCAACGCCGTGATGGGCGTCGTGATGGTCTCGGGCGTCTTCTTCGTCGTGGTCAATCTCGTCATCGACGTGCTGGTCGGCTTCGTCGATCCGCGCATCCGCATTCGGGGCGCGCGCTGATGGCCGAGACGATCGACCCCATGGATGCCGAAGGCGCGCCGCTGAAGCGCCTCACCAACGCGCAGCAGAACTGGTACCGCTTCACGCGCAATCCGACGGCGGTGATCGGCGCGGTGATCGTGATCCTGTGCATCCTGATCGCGGTGCTGGCGCCGATCATCACGCCCTATCCGAAGGATGTCGGCGCGGTCGTCAATTTCCGCGCGCGCCACCTGCCGCCGTCATGGGCGCACTGGTTCGGCACCGACGATGTCGGGCGCGATATCCTTACTCGCGTCGCCTATGGCTACCGTATCTCGCTGCTTCTCGTTCTCGCCGTTCTCGGCACGGCCGTGCCCTTCGGTTCAGTTCTCGGCCTCCTCGCCGGCTATTTCGGCGGCTGGGTCGAGGTGGTGATCATGCGCATCACCGACATCGCGCTCGCGATTCCGCCGCTCGTGATGGCGCTCGCCGTCGCGGCGGTACTCGATCCGAGCCTCGTCAATTCGATGCTGGCGGTGGCGGTGCTGTGGTGGACCTGGCACACGCGGCTCGTCTATTCGATCACGCGCCAACTCAGGACGCAGGAATTCGTCGAGGCGGCCGAGACGCTCGGTGCCAGCAAGTTCCACATCCTCTTCCGCGAGATCCTGCCGAACTGCATGTCGCCGATCATCGTCAAGACGTCGCTCGATGCCGGCTTCGTCATCCTGATCGGCGCGTCGCTCTCCTTTCTCGGTCTCGGCATCAAGCCGCCGACGCCCGATCTCGGCACGATGGTCGCGTCCGGCGCGGCGTTCCTGCCCGACAAATGGTGGGAATCAGTCCTGCCCGGTTGCGCCATCCTCTTCGTCGCGCTCGGCTTCAACCTTCTCGGCGACGGGCTCCGCGACCTCTACGACGTGCAGGAGGTGCGATGAGCGAGCCGCTTCTCTCCGTCCGCAACCTCGCCGTCGATTTCTCGACCTATGGCCGCACCAGCAAGGTGCTCCGCGGCGTCTCGCTCGACGTGCCACCCGCTTCGCAGATCGCGCTGGTCGGCGAGAGCGGCAGCGGCAAGACCGTCACCATGAAGGCGATCATGGGCATCCTGCGCCAGCCGCCGGCGAGCATCAGCGGCGGCGAGATCCTGTTCGATGGCAAGGATCTGCTCAAGGCGACGGCGGCCGAACGCGATCGGCTGCGCGGCACCGCGATGGCGATGATCTTCCAGGACCCGATGAGCTCGCTCAACCCGGTCTTCACCATCGGCGACCAGATGGGGACGATCCTCAAATATGCTGATCGCCGGCTGGGACGGTCGCGTGGCCGCAGGGAGCGGATGGCGCGCGTCCATGAGGTTCTGGGCCAGGTTCGCATGGCCGATCCGGAGCGCATCGGTCGTGCCTATCCGATCATGCTCTCGGGCGGCATGCGGCAACGCGTGCTGATCGCGATGGCGCTCCTCAGCGAGCCGCGTCTCCTCATCGCCGACGAGCCCGGGACGGCGCTCGACGTCACGACGCAGGCGCAGATCCTGAAGCTGCTCAAGGATCTCGTCGTCGAGCGCAACCTCGCGCTCCTGATGATCACGCACAATCTCGGCGTCGTGCGCGAGACCTCGTCCTATGTCTATGTCATGCATCGCGGCCGCATCGTCGAGGAGGCCGCGACGGCCGACCTCTTCGCCGATCCGAAGGAAGCCTATACCCGCAACCTCATCGCGAGCGTGCCGCGTCTGACTGGCGGCACCGACTTCCGCAGCCTCGCACTCCGCCCGGAGACGGAGGGGGCACCATGACGGTGAAGCCGCTGCTCGAACTCGTCTCCTTGCGCAAATCCTTCCCGATCCGCAACGGCTTCGGCCGCGTCACCGGAGAGGTCAAGGCGGTCGACGACGTCTCGCTCAGGATCGCGCCGGGCGAGGTCTACGGGCTCGCCGGGGAAAGCGGTTCGGGCAAATCGACCATCGCCCGGATGATCATGGGGCTCGCCGAGCCGACGGGCGGGGACATCCTGCTCGACGGCCAGACGATCACGGGGACGACGGGCACGCGGACCTATGGCCGCAAGGTGCAGATGGTGTTCCAGAACCCAGGCTCCTCGCTCAATCCCCGCCGCACCGTGGCGCAGTCGATCGCCGTGCCGCTCGACGCGCATGGCTATCCGCGGGCCGGCCGTCAGGCCCGGATCGCCGAGCTGCTCGACATGGTGCAGCTGCCGGCCGACTTTTCGAACCGCTTCCCGCATGAGCTGTCCGGCGGCCAGAAGCAGCGCGTCGCGATCGCGCGGGCGCTCGCCGTCGAGCCGAAGCTGCTCGTTCTCGACGAGCCGACCTCGGCGCTCGACGTCTCGGTCCAGGCCCGCGTCATCGCACTCTTGATGGATCTCGGCCAGCGGCTCGGGCTCACCTTCCTGTTCATTTCCCACGATCTCAGCCTGATGCGGAATTTCGCCGACCGCGTCGGTGTCCTCTATCTCGGCAAGCTGGTCGAGACCGGCCCGACCGCGTCGCTCTTCGAACATCCCCAGCACGGCTACACGCAATTGCTGCTCGCCTCGGTGCCGGTCGTCTCGGCCGAGGAAGAGGCGATGCGGCCGAAGCTTCCGCTCATCAATGGCGAAGTCGCCACAGCCGCCGAGGTCCTCGCAGGTCTCGCCGCGGCCTCGAACAATCCCAAGGAAGGAATATCGTCTTGATCAGGATCGGGATCGACGTCGGCGGTACCAACACGGATGCCGTCGTCATGGACGGGAGCACCGTCATTGCCGGCGTGAAGGCCGGGACCACCGCCGATGTCATGTCGGGCGTCGTGGCCGCGCTCAGGGCGGTGCTCGACGCCTCCAAGCTCGCGCCGGACGCGATCGACGTGGTGATGATCGGTACCACCCACTTCACCAATGCTGTGGTGCAACGGCGCGACCTCGCCAAGACGGCTGCCGTCCGGCTCGGCCTGCCCGCCACCGCCTCGCTGCCACCCATGGTCGACTGGCCCGACGACCTCCGCGAGACGATCGGCAATCACGGCTATCTCGCCCATGGCGGCAACGAATTCGACGGGCGGGTGATCTCGCCGCTCGACCGGAACGAGCTGCTCGAGATCGCCGCCGACATCAGGGCGAAGGGAATCAACACGATCGCCATCACCTCGGTGTTCTCGCCGGTCTCCAGCGCGTTCGAGCAGGAGGCCGGCGCAATCTTCGCCGAGGCGCTGCCGGGCGCGCATATCACGCTTTCGAGCGAGATCGGCCGCATCGGCCTGCTCGAGCGCGAAAACGCGGCGATCATGAATGCCTGCCTTCGCGATCTCTCGGCCCATGTCATCGACGCCTTCGGCAAGGCGATCGCGGCGACGGGGATCAAGGGCAAGTTCTTCCTGACGCAGAATGACGGCACTCTGATGGAGGCGTCGTTCGCCGAGAAGTTCCCGGTACTGACCTTCGCCTCGGGCCCGACCAATTCCATGCGCGGCGCGGCCTTCCTCTCTGGCGTTGCCGACGCGATCGTCGTCGATATCGGCGGCACGACCTCCGATGTCGGCTCGCTGCACAAGGGCTTTCCGCGCCAGGCGACCGTGGCCGTGGAGGTCGGCGGGGTCCGGACCAACTTCCGCATGCCGGACGTGTTCTCGATCGGCCTCGGCGGCGGCTCGCTGGTCGTCGACGATGCCGATGGGGTCAAGGTCGGGCCGCGCTCGGTCGGCTACCGCATCGCCACCGAGGCGCTGATCTTCGGCGGCGGCACGCTGACGACATCCGACGTCATGGTCGCGGCCGGGCGCGCCGATTTCGGCGACGCCTCGAAGGTGGCCCATATCACGCCGGACTTCGTCGCGCGGGTCCAGGCGAAGATCGCGGCGATGCTGGAGGATTGCGTCGAGCGCTCGCGCCTCTCGCCCGATCCCCTTCCGGTCATCGTGGTCGGCGGTGGATCGATCCTCGTGAACGGACCGATCGGCGGTCTCGAGGTGATCAAGCCCAACCATTTCGCCGTTGCCAACGCCGTCGGCGCTGCCATCGCGCAGGTTTCGGGCGAAGTCGACCGCGTCTATGCGCTGGCCGAAATCGGCCGCGACCAGGCGCTCGCGGACGCCAAGGAAAAGGCGATCGAAGCCGCGGTGGCCGCCGGTGCGCTCCGCTCCTCGATCGAGATCGTCGATGTCGAGGATGTGCCGCTCGCCTATCTGCCCGGCAATGCCACGCGCGTCCGCGTCAAGGCCGTCGGCGAGCTGTCGGTCGGTGAGCTCCATGTCGGATAAGGGATACCTGCTCAAGGAGGACGATCTGCTGCCGCTTTCGATCGGCGCGGCCCTGCTCGGCACCGGCGGCGGCGGCAATCCCTATGTCGGCATGCTCCGCGCCCGCGAGCTGATCCGCAAGGGCGCTGCGGTGCGCGTTCTGCCGCTCGATGCCCTTCCGGACGATGCCTGGATCGGCGAGGTCGGCGGCATCGGCGCACCCGTCGTCGGCGTCGAGAAGATCGAGGAAGGCGGCGAGTGCTACCGCGCGATGCGGGCCGTCGAGGCGACCGCCGGCGTGCGCATCTCGGCGACGATCTCGGCCGAGATCGGCGGCTCCAACGCGCTCGAGCCGGTGATCGCGGCTGCCTATGCCGGGCTACCCGTGATCGACGGCGACGGCATGGGGCGCGCGTTCCCGGAAGTGCAGATGACCACCTTCTTCATCTATGGCGCCAAGGCGGCGCCGGCGGCGATCGCCGACGAGAAGGGCAATGTCGTCGTCTTCAAGGAAGTGATCGACATGTTCTGGCTGGAGACGTTCGCCCGCGGCGTCTCGGTCAACATGGGCGCTGCCGCCGGCCTAGCCATCGCGCCGATGACGATGGAATTCGTGCGCCGCACCGCCGTCCCCGGCACCGTCAGCCAGGCGCTCGCGATCGGCCACACCGTGCTCGAGGCGCGCCGGCAGCGGCAGAACGTCGTCGAGCGCGTCGTTGCCGCGACCGGCGGTACCCTCTTCTTCACCGGCAAGGTGACCGATGTCCGCCGCGAACTGGTCGGCGGCTTTGCCCGCGGCCATGCCCTCATCAGCGGCGTCGGCGATTGGGCAGGCTCGGAGGCCCGCATCGCCATCCAGAACGAGAACCTCGTCCTTTGGGTCGACGGTATTCCGGTGATCATGGTCCCGGACCTCATCATCAACCTCGAACTCGACACCGGCGAGCCGATCACCACCGAGATCCTCCGCTACGGCCAGCGCATCGCGGTCATCGGCCTGCCGGTCCACGCCCTCCTGAAGACGCCGCAAGCGCTCGATGTCGTCGGCCCCAAGGCCTTCGGATATCCCGAGCTGACCTTCACGCCTCTTGCCTCCACAGCCGCCCGAGAGAGCCTCGCATGACCACGCGCATCATCACCGCCGACGATCTCGAAGACATCGCAACGGGCGGAGCCGTGCTCGGAACCGGCGGCGGCGGCGATCCCTATATCGGCAAGCTCATGGCGCAGCAGGCGATCCGCAAGCATGGTCCGGTCACGCTCAAGGACATCGGCGACATGCCGGACGATGCGCTGATCGTGCCGGTCTGCATGATGGGCGCGCCGACCGTCATGACCGAGAAGCTGCCGCAGGGCGATGAACTGATGAATGCCTTCACGGCGCTCGAAAAGCTGCTCGGCCGCAAGATCGACGCGGTGCTCTGCGGCGAGGCCGGCGGCATCAACTCGACGACGCCTTTCGTCGTCGCGGCGGCGAGCGGGCTGCCGCTGATCGACGGCGACGGCATGGGCCGGGCCTATCCCGAGCTGCAGATGGTGACCTTCACCATGCATGGCGTTTCGGCGACGCCGATGGTGCTCTGCGACGACAAGGGCAACTCCATCGTCCTCAACACCGTGAGCAATGGCTGGACCGAGCGCCTGGCACGCTCGGCCACCGTCGAAATGGGCGGATCGGCGCTGCTCGCCTTCTATGCGATGGACGGCGCGACGGCGAAGAAGGCCGTGGTCCGCGGCACGCTCAGCCTGTGCCAGGAGCTTGGTCGCACGCTGCGCGAGACCCGCGCCGCGCATGGCGAACCCGTCGGCGCCATCGCTGACCTCCTGGGGGCCCAGGTCATCTTCCACGGCCGCGTCCGCGATATCGAACGGCGCACCGTCGGCGGCTTTGCGCGCGGCACGGCGCTGTTCGAGGGCGTCGAGGAATGGGCCGGCCACAGCTTCAGCCTGCAGTTCCAGAACGAATTCCTGATCGCCCATCGCGATGGAAACGTGCTGGTGACGACGCCGGACCTGATCACCGTGCTCGAAGCGGAGAGCGGCCAGCCGGTCACCGCGGATTCGCTCCGCTACGGTCTCCGCCTCAAGGCGCTGGCCTTTCCGAGCAACCCGCAATGGCGCACGCCCGCGGGCCTTGCCCTCGTCGGGCCGCGCTATTTCGGCTACGAGGTCGACTACACGCCGTTCGCCTGACCTCGGGTCAGGCGCTCATCCGCCCTTTCTCGTCGCACGAGGCGAGAGATTGGGCTTGAGCAGATGCCGGCCGCGGGGTCGCGGCCGGCACCACTGTCCTGCTCGTGCCGCTTACTCGGCCGCTTCCTTCAACGTTGCCGGATCGAAGCCGAAATTGAACGGCGCGGGCTCGCCGCGCTCGGTGCGGAGCGCCGTGCGGAGCGTTTCCGTCGCCGGGCCGTCGACCTCGTTGGCCTCGGTGAGAACGACGCCATAGCCGTTTGCCGCCTGCTCGCGCGAGACGAGATCATAGCGGACATCGCGGGCGACGATCTCGGCCGGGCGCTCGAACGGATCGCCCCAGCCGCCGGCACCGGCGGTCTTGAACACGATCTGGTCGCCGGCCGCCACCGCGAGATTGTCGATCTTGGAGGGGATGCGCTGGCGCTCGTCGCTTCCGGCCTTGATCAGCCATTTCGACGAGGTGCCGCCGAACTGGCCGCCATTGATGCCCCATGGCGGCACGACCTCGCGGTCGTCATGGATCGAAACCTTGCCGGCTTCGAGCACGCGGTAGATCTTCTCGATGCCGGCGCCGCCGCGATGGAGGCCCGGACCGCCGGAATCGCGGATCGGCCGATAGCTCTCGACGAGAACGGGGTAGTAGTTCTCGATATATTCGATCGGTGTCGCCGAAAAGAGTGGCCACCAGGCATGTCCGTCGAGGCCGTCGCCGCGCGGACGGCCGGGCACGCCGCCGAACAAGAGCTCCATCAACTGGAAATACTTGTTGTTCTTGTCGTGGCCCGTGAAGATGAAATGCGGGCTGGTGCCATAGCCGGCCGCCATCGAGAGATGCGGCGCGCGCTGGCCGAGCGCGCCGGCCTGGCAGTCGAAGAAGCGCGTATGGGTGTTGAGCCGGTTCGACAGCGCGGCGGGGAAGCGCGGATTGAGCAGCGAGCCCTCGGGCAGGATCACCTCGAACAGGTCGTAGAAGCCCTCGTTGAACAAGACCGAGGGATCGAACGCCATGATCATGTAGACGCCGAAGAACAGCTTGCAGAGGCCCTCGTGGATATGGAAATTGATCGGGCCTTCCGCCTGGTCGTCGGTGCCGGTCCAGTCGAACACGGCGATATCGCCGCGGCGATAGATCGACAGCGTCATCTTGAACGGCCCGTTGCCGAGGCCGTCGTCGTCGACATAGTCGGTGAAGGAAACCGGTTCGACCGAGATGTACTTGTCGATCAGCACCTTCATCGCTTCACGCGTGCGGTCGAGCAGCATGTCGCAGGCCGACATATAGGTGTCGCGGCCGAAGCGATCGCAGAGTTCGCGCACCCGCACCGAAGCGGTGCGGCAGCCGGCGATCAGCGCCATCAGGTCGGCGCGGTTCATGTCGGGCGTGCGCGTGTTGTTGAGCATGATGTCGAGCACGCCCTTGTTGAGCACGCCCTTGTCATAGATGCGCACCGGCGGGATGCGCAGCCCTTCCTCCCAGATCGTGCGGGCATCGAACGGCATCGACCCCGGCACCTTTCCGCCGACATCAACCATGTGGCCGAAGATCGACGAGAAGCCGACCAGCACGCCTTCATGGAAGATCGGCATCATCACGCACCAGTCGTTGTTGTGCGAGATGGAGCCCTTGCAGGCATAGGGGTCGTTCCAGACGAAGATGTCGCCGTCGTTGATGTCGCCTTCGAACTGCTCGACGATCGCCGGGATGTAGGAACCGAACTGGCCGACGACCATGCGGCCGCGGGCGTCGCAGATCATCGGGAATTCGTCATGCTGCTCGCGGATGACCGGCGACAGCGAGATGCGCACCACGACGCCGTCCATCTCGAAGCGCGCGTTCTTCAGCGCGTTCTCGATGATATCAAGGGTGATCGGATCGACTTTCACGGACATGACGCTCAGTTCCCCCTCGAGACGGGCCAGATCAGCAGATTGCCGTGGCTGTCGACCTCGGCATAGTGCCGCGGCAGCAGGACGGTGGTGGTGTCGTACTGGCGGATGATCGCCGGGCCTTCGACCCGGTCGCCGACCGCAAGCTTCGCGCGGTCGTAATTCGGCGTCGGAACGAAGGCGCCGTCGAAATAGGAGGGCCGCGTTTCCATCAGCGCCGCAGCGAGGTTGCCGCCGGCGACATCCGGAACCGCCTCGTCGACGCTCGGCGTCGCGCCGGTCGCGACGACGCGAAGCGCCACCAGTTCCACGGGGACATGGAAGCGGACGCCGTAGAGCCGCTCATGCATGGCATGGAAGGCGTCGAGGATTTCACCGAGCCCACCGGCGCGGCCGACGAGATCGGCCGGCAGGTCGATCGTGACTTCGAAACCCTGCTGCTCGTAGCGAAGATCGAGCGAATAGGCGATGCCGCGATCACCCTCGGCGACTTCCTGCTCGTCGAGCCAGGTCCGCGCCTTGGCGGCTAGGCCGGAGAAGCGGGTCCAGATCTCCTTCGGGTCGAGGCCGGCGGTCGAGCGGATATAGGTCTGGACGAACTCGTTCTTGAACACTGCCTCGAGGAAGCCGAGCGCCGAAAGCACGCCGGGGGAGGGCGGCACGAGCACGGGATAGCAGCCGAGGAGTTCGGCGAGCGCGTTCGCATGCAGCGGGCCGGCGCCACCGAAGGCGACGATGCCGAAATCGCGCGGATCGAGACCGCGCTGCACGGTGATGACGCGGAGCGCGCCGAGCATCACCTCGTTGGCGATGTCGATGATGCCCTTGGCGGCATCCTCTGGCGTCAGGCCGAGTGCATCGCCGATCCTGGCGACGGCGGCACGGGCGCCCTCGACGTCGAGCGCCATGTCGCCGCCGAGCAGCACCGGCGGCAGATAGCCGAGCACCACATTGGCGTCGCTGACCGCGGGTTCGGTGCCGCCGCGCCCATAGGAGACGGGCCCGGGACGGGCGCCGGCGCTGCGCGGGCCGACGCGGAGCGATTTCGTCAGCTCGGACACTTCGGCGATCGAGCCGCCGCCCGCGCCGACGCTGCGCACGTCCAGTGTCGGCACCTTGGCCGGGAACGAGCCGACTTCGGTCGAGCGCGAGATGGTCGGCTCGCCGTCTAGGATGACGGAAACGTCGGTCGAGGTGCCGCCCATGTCGAAGGCGAGCAGCTTGTTGAGGCCGGTGCGCCGCGCGATCATCACCGTCGAGGTGACGCCGCCGGCCGGGCCCGAGAGAACGGTGTGGACGGGCCGCTCGGAGGCGGCCGCTGCGCTCATCAGGCCGCCATCGGAGCGCACGATATGTAGCCGCGCGGTGACGCCCTCGTCCTTCAGCCGATCCTCGATGCGCGAGAGATAGCGCTTCATGATCGGGCGGACATAGTCGTTCATCACCGTGGTGATGGCGCGGTCATATTCGCGGAATTCCGGCAGGATGTCGGAGGAAAGCGAGACCGGGATGTGCGGATGGCGCTCGGCGACGATGGCGCCAAGCTGCCGTTCATGCTCCGGATTGGCATAGGAATGCATCAGCGAGATCGTCAGCGCCTCGATGCCCGAGCCGCAGAGATCGTCGATCAGCGCCGTGGCCTTGGCGATGTCGAGCGGGCGGACCACTTCGCCGCGCGCGTTCATGCGCTCGGGAATGCCGCGCGTGTCCGCCAGCGAGGCGAGCGGATCGGGCTTGTCCATGACGATCCAGCCGAACAGCGGGCCGGGCGTCCAGGACTTCGCGAGATGAAGCGTGTATTCGAAACCCTCGGTCACGAGGAGGCCGACCCGGGCGCCCTTGCCCTCGAGCACGGCATTGGTCGCGACCGTCGTACCATGCAGGATCAGCGAGATGTCGGAGGGCGAGATGCCCGCCTTCTCGCAGATCAGCTTGACGCCGGCGGCGACGCCGATCGACTGGTCCTGCGGGGTTGAAGGGGTCTTCGCCTGGTAAGTCCGCTGCGTCTTTTCATCATGCAGCAACAGGTCGGTGAACGTTCCGCCCACATCGACTCCGAGCCTCATCTCATCGTCCCTCTGGTTCTGGCAGGGCCCTCGGGCCTCTCGCCGGCACGCTATTGAATGCGCATGCAAACTAGCATAGTTTCATCCTCGGGTCGCCGGCAAGAGCCAAATTTCCCCTCCCTGCCGCGAGATCGAACGGGGACCCCGCTCGTGTCCGGCGGGGCATGGACCAGGATGAAGAAGCCGATCGCATGAGCGCGCTCACGCTTTACGACAAGGTCTGGCAGCAACACGTCGTCAAGACCTATGAGGACGGCAGCGTGCTGCTCTATATCGACCGCCACCTCGTGCAGGAGGTGTCGAGTCCGCAGGCCTTTGCCGGGCTGATTGCGCAGAATCGCAGCATCAGGCGGCCGGATGCCCATGTTTCCGTGGCCGACCACGCGGTGCCGACGCGCAATCGCGACCGGCCGCTGCCCGACGGCCTCGCGGCGCGCCAGGTCTCGCGGCTGGAGGAAAACGCCCGCCGCTTCGGTATTCCCTATATCCCGATGAACGACGATCGCCACGGCATCGTTCATGTCATCGGCCCCGAGCTTGGGTTCACGCTGCCGGGCGCCGTGCTCGTGTGCGGCGACAGCCACACCTCGACCCATGGCGCTTTCGGCGCGCTCGCCTTCGGCATCGGCGCCAGTGAATGCGAATGCATCTTCGCGACGCAGACGCTGCGCCAGAAGAAGCAGAAGCGCATGCGCGTCACCCTGGACGGCGCGCTTCCTGCCGGCGTGACCGTCAAGGACGTCATTCTCGCGCTCATCGGCGAGATCGGCACTTCGGGCGGCGTCGGCCATGCGATCGAGTTCGCCGGCAGCGCCGTCAGGGCGATGTCGATGGAAGCACGCATGACGCTCTGCAACATGTCGATCGAGGCCGGCAGCCGCGTCGGCATGGTGGCGCCCGACGAGACGACATTCGCCTATCTCGAGGGACGGCCGCTGGCGCCTGTGGGCGCGGACTGGGACGCGGCGGTCGCGCATTGGCGGAGCCTGCCGAGCGACGATGGCGCGGTGTTCGACCGCGAGGTCTGCCTCGATGTTTCGAGCCTCTCGCCGCGGATCTCCTGGGGCACCACACCGGAGGAGAATCTGCCGATCGACGGCCGCGTGCCGGATCCCGCGGAGGAGGCCGATCCCGCCCGCCGCGCGCGCATGCAGCGAAGCCTTGCCTATATGGGGCTCGAGCCCGGCCGGCGGCTGGACGAGATCGCCATCGACCGCGTCTTCATCGGCTCCTGCACCAACAGCCGCATCGAGGATCTCCGCATCGCCGCCGGCATCGTCGCCGGCCGCAAGGTTGCCGACAGCGTCGCGGCGATCGTCGTACCGGGTTCGGCCAGTGTCAGGCTTCAGGCGGAAGCCGAGGGGCTCGATGCGGTGTTCCGCGCTGCCGGCTTCGAATGGCGCGACAGCGGCTGCTCGATGTGCGTCGCCATGAATGACGACCGTCTTTCGCCCGGCGAGCGCTGCGCCTCGACCTCGAACCGCAATTTCGAAGGCCGGCAGGGGCAGGGCGGCCGAACCCATCTGATGAGTCCGGCGATGGCCGCCGCAGCTGCGATCGCCGGCCGCCTCGCCGATGTCCGCGCGCTCACCTCCTGATGCCTCCAGCCGCCGGAAGCCCATGCAGCCTTTCACAACCATCACCAGCGTCGCCGCGCCGCTGCCCGAGGCCGATGTCGATACCGACATCATCTTTCCGGCCCGCTTCCTGCTGCTGCTCGACCGGGAAGGGCTCGGCCGGCATCTCTTCCAGGAGCGGCGGCGGAAGGCGGCGGGCGAAGCGCCCTTCGTGCTCGATCGTCCGCCCTTCGACAAGGCGGCGATCCTCGTCGCCGGGCGCAATTTCGGCTCGGGCTCCAGCCGCGAGCAGGCGGTATGGGCGCTGGCCGATTTCGGCATCCGTGTCGTCATCGCGCCGAGCTTCGGCGAAATCTTCTTCTCGAACTGCTTCCGCAACGGCGTGCTGCCGATCGTGCTCGGCCCGGAGGATCACGAGCGGGTCATGATCGCGGCGGCGAGCGAGAGTGCCGTGACCGTCGACCTCGAGCGGCTGCAGATCGAATGCGGCAACGGACCGCCGATCCCGTTCGCCGTCGATCCCTATCGCCGGCGGTCGCTGCTGCAGGGGCTCGACGAGATCGGCGCCATCCTGACCGACGACGCCGACGCCATCGCCGCCTTCGAGGCCAGGCAGAAGCACGCGGCGCCGTGGCTTCATCTCAGTACGGCGCAACGCGCCATCTTCGACGACAAGGGAAGCAGCACGCCATGACGGACGAGGCTCTGGAGGCCAATTACAAGCGCGCCTTCGGCAAGCGCATCGGCTTCGGCAAGAAGCCGGCGCTGCTGATGATCGATTTCGTCGAGGCCTATTTCGATCCGACCTGTCCGCTGTATGCCGGGGTCGAGGACGCGCTCGCCTCGGGGCTGCGGCTGCAGGCAGCGGCCCGGGAAGCCGGCGTTCCGGTGATCTACACCAATGTCGTCTATGACAAGAACGGCGTGAACGGCGGTCGCTTCTATCAGAAGTCGATGGTGCTGCACCACTTCGTCGCCGGCAGCCCGCTCGGCGCCTGGCCGCAGGGGCTGGAAGTCCGGCCGGATGAACTCGTCATCTCCAAGCAGTATCCGAGCGCCTTCTTCGGCACCTCGCTGGCGGCGACCCTGACCAGCCAGGACATCGACACGCTGCTTTTGACCGGCCTCAGCACCTCGGGCTGCGTGCGCGCCACCTGCGTCGACACCTGTTCCTACGGCTTCATCCCGATCGTGGTGCGCGATGCAGTCGGCGACCGCCATCCGGCGCCGCACGAGGCCAATCTGTTCGACATGGACGCCAAATATGCCGACGTCGTGAGCGAGGCCGAGGCGCTCGCTTTTCTCAAAACAATCGGAAACGCACAAGCATGACCAAGCCCAGTCTCCGGGCCGCGCTCGCGGCCGGCGAATTCGTCGCCGCGCCCGGCATCCACGACATGATCGCGGCTGCGGTGAGCAACAAGTTCGATCTCGATTTCGTCTATGCCTCCGGCTACTGGACCACGGCCTCGGCCTATGGCCTGCCGGATGCCGGCATCGCGACCTATACCCAGATGCTCGACCGCGTCGCGACGCTGGTCAGGAGCGTCAAGGGCAGCGTCATCGCCGATGCCGATACGGGTTATGGCGGGTTGCTCAACGTGCATCATACCGTGCGCGGCTATGAGGAAGCGGGTGTCGTCGGCATCCAGATCGAAGACCAGGAATTTCCGAAGAAGTGCGGCCACACGCCGTTCAAGCGCGTGGTGCCGATCATCGACATGGTCGAGAAGATCAAGGTCGCCGTCCATGCACGGCGCAGCGACGAAACGCTGATCATCGCCCGCACCGATGCAAGGCAGACCCATGGCTTCGAAGGCGCGATGGAGCGCGGCCTCGCTTATGCCGAGGCCGGCGCCGACGTCGTTTTCCTTGAGGCGCTCGAGAGCGAAGACGAGATGCGCGAGGCCTGCCGCCGGATCAACCGGCCGATGATGGCCAATATGGCCGATGGCGGGCGGACGCCGATCCGCTCCAAGGCTGAACTCGCCGAGATCGGCTATGCGATGGCGATCTATCCTTCGATCACCGGGCTCGCGGCCGCGGCCGCGGTCGAGAATGCGCTGCGCGTCTTCACCACCGAGGGCACGTCCAATTCGCCGTCGCTGCCGCTGTTCCCGTTCTCGGAATTCAATTCGCTGATCGGCTTCGAGGAAGTCTGGGCCTTCGAGCGCAAATGGGCGCGGCCGACCGAGACGGCCACCTAAATGGCAACCGTCGCCTGCATCGGCGCCGGCACGGTCGGCAGTGCCTTCGCGGTCGTATTCGCGCGGGCGGGGCACCAGGTTTGCCTCCATGATGCCGCGCCCGAGATCGTCGAGACCGCCGCGCTGCCACGCGTCCGGCGCACGCTCGATCTTCTCGACCAGAGCGGGCTGCTCACCGAGCCGGTCGAGACGATCGCGGCGCGCATCATCCCGTCTGCCTCGATCGCCGAGGCTGTGGTCGACGCTCACTATGTGCAGGAGAGCGTCGCCGAGCGGATCGAGGTGAAGCGCGCTGTCTTCAGCGCGATCGCCGGGGCGGCGCCGGAGGGGGCGCTGCTCGCCTCCTCGACATCGGCGTTGCCGGGCTCCGATTTTCTCGGTCATGTCGCGGCACCCGAGCGCTGCCTCGTCGCCCATCCCGTCAATCCGCCGTCGCTGATCCCGCTCGTCGAGCTTTGCCCGACGCGCTGGACGAGCCCCGAGACACTGGTGCGGGCGCATGAGTTCCTGAGCGGGGCCGGGATGAGCCCGGTGACGCTCAAGAAGGAGATCGACGGCTTCCTGCTCAACCGCCTGCAATACACGCTCGTCGCCGAAGCGCTGCATCTCGTCGGCGAGGGCTATTGCACGGCCGCCGATATCGACCGCGTCATGACCGAGGGGCTGGCGCTGCGCTGGGCCTCGATCGGGCCGTTCGAGGTCGCCCATCTCAATGCCGTCGACGGTTTCCAGGGCTTCGTCGATCGCCTCGGCGGCATGATGCGGGCAATGGGAACAGGCGCACGGACCGACTATGACTGGTCGTCCGCGCTGATCGCCGAGATCCATGCCGGGCTCGCCGAGCGCGTTCCGGTCGCTGACATCCCCGAGCGCCAGGCCTGGCGCGACAAGCGCATTCTCGCGGCGCGCCGTCTGCAACAATCCGACTGAACGCGGGATCAGTCGATCTCGACGTCGTCGGCGACTTCGGCGCGGTGGGCGGAGGGAACCGGGATCGTGCCGCGCCAGACGAGGCGGCTCGGCAAGGGCATGTCGATGCCGCGCTCGATCGGACGATCGGGCTCGTCGAGATGCATCAGGGCCAGCGTCTGCTCGACCATCTGATGGATCGGCTGACGCACGGTGGTGAGCTTGTAGGGCGCGCGGCGGGCCTCGGGAATGTCGTCGAAGCCGCCGACCATCAGATCATCGGGAATGCGCAGGCCGAGCCGATAGCGCAGCGCGTCAATCGCGCCCATCGCCATGATGTCGTTGATGCCGAACAGTGCATCCGGCCGCGGCTTCCGCCGGTCGCCGAAGAGGGTGAGCGCCGCGCTCGCCGCGCCGTCATAGGAGGAGCCGCCCGCGATCTCCTCGATCTCGGCGCGCTTGATCCCTTCCTCCATCAGCCGCTCGACGAAACCGCGCACGCGATCCTGGCTGGTGGTGCCCTTGGGGTCGCCGGTGATCATGGCGAAGGTGCGGGCGCCGGCGGAAAGGAACGCCTCGGCGATCAGCCTCCCGCCGCCGACATTGTCGCAGCGCACGCCCGAGGCATCGCTGCCGGGGATGTAGCGGTTGAACAGAACGATCGGGATGCCGCGGTCGTGGCAGAGCGAGGTCATCCGGGTCGAGATCTGCGCCGAGGTGAGGATCACGCCGTCGATCTGATACTGCAGCGCGCGCAGGATCGCCTCGTCGCTCTCCGAACCCGGATCGACGGTGAAGATCAGCACCTGGCGCCCGAGCGCCTGCAGCCGGCGCGAGAATTCGTGCAGAACATGGACATAGAACGGATTGCCCATGTTGCCGAGGATGAGGGCAATGATATTCGTGCGCTTGGTCGTCAGGCTGGACGCGATCGAATTCGGCACGTAGTTGAGCTTGCGCGCAGCCTCGAGCACCTTGGCCCGCTTTTCCTCCGCGATGCTGGAGCCCGGCGTGAACGCGCGCGAGACCGCCGATTGCGAGACGCCGGCGAGCGCTGCGACGTCGAAGGACGTGGCGCGTGAAGTGATCCGTTTCATGGCTGGCGGCTAGGGCCTGTTGGACTACGCATTCAAATACCGGCGTGTCACGGACACGCCGAAGCGGCCCGGGGCCGACGATGCGGCGATACTGCCGGATCGCGGCGGATTCTTCAATCGCACATTCGCTGGCCGAGCATGGACGGAGCGTCCGTTCGACCATGCAGCGCGTTGACTCGGTGTCGTGAATGCGTAATCATTGAATGCGCATTCATGACGTCGCGCGGCCATGCAGGGAAAACAGCGGCCGGGCGATCAGAGGGAGATATCATGATCAGACATTTGCTGGGCGCCACCCTTGTGGCAGGTGCCGTCACGGTCGGGCTCGCGGCTCCGGCCATGGCCGACGCGGCTTCGGACGGCCTCGCGACGGCCAAGCAGAAGCTGCAGAAATATGTCGAGAAGCCGGTCTTCGTCGCGCCGGGCGAGGCGTTCGACGCCAAGGCTTGCGCTGCCGGCAAGAAGCAGCTCTCGATCCCGAATTCGAGCGCCAATCCGTTCCTCAAGGGCATCATCGACCGGATGAAGAAGGCCGGCGCCGAGATCGGCCTCGAGGTCAAGGAATGGGAAAACCAGGGCCAGCCGAGCCAGTGGGTCCAGGGCGTCGATTTCGCCATTCGCGACAAGTACGACATCATCGACCTGATCTCGGGCATCGATCCTTCGACGATCGAACCGCAGGTGAAGGCGGCCAAGGAAGCGGGCGTCAAGGTGATGACGTCGCATTTCTATGATCCGAGCGACAAGCAGAACCCGCTGGTCTCGTCCTCGCTGACGATCGGCTTCGGCGAGATCGGCACCGTGCTTGCCAACTGGTCGACGGTGAATACCGACGGCAAGGCGAACATCGTCCTCATCGTTTCCGACGAGGTTCCGCCGACCAAGCCGCTCGTCGCCGGCCTCAAAGCGGAACTCGCCGCCAACTGCCCGAACTGCAAGATCGTGCAGGAGATCAATGTCGGCGTCACCGAATGGGGCACCAAGATCCAGCCGGCGGTGCAGGCGGCGGTCCAGGCCAATCCCGACGTCAATGTCGTGATCCCGATCTACGATTCGATGTCGCAGTTCGTCGTCCCGGCGCTTCGCCTCACCGGCAAGACCGGCGCGGTCAAGGTCGCGACCTTCAACGGCACGCCCTTCGTGCTCGACTATATCCAGCAGGGCACCGTCGACATGGATATCGGCGAAAGCCTCGACTGGATCGCCTATGCGACCATCGACGGCCATGTCCGCGATCTCTGCGGGCTGAAGTCGCCGGCCGCGCTCAACGTTCCCTTCTACATCTTCGACAAGAGCAACGCCGCCGAAGCCGGCACTCCTGCCGGCTACGACAAGGGCTATGGCGATGCCTATGTCGAAGGCTTCCGCAAGCTCTGGAAGCTGCAGTAGGTCGCCGGCCGATGTCGGATGAACGGTTGTCCGACGACGGACATCATCACCCGGGAGCGCCGCAAGCGCTCCCGGCTTCCACGACGCCGGTGCTCCGGCTCAGCGGCATCGCCAAGACCTTCGGCGGCGCCCGCGCACTCGGCGGCGTGTCGTTCGAGGTCGGCCCCGGCGAAGTGCATGGGCTCCTCGGCAAGAACGGCTCCGGCAAGTCGACGCTGGTAAAGATCCTGGCCGGCTTCCATGCCCCCGACGCCGGCGGGCGGCTCGAATTCAACGGTGAGGCCGTCGATCTGCCTTTGAAGCCCGGCGATTTCCGCCGGCTCGGCATGAGCTTCGTGCACCAGAATCTCGGTCTGGTCCCTTCGCTGACCGTGCTCGAGAATCTCCGTTTCGCGCATCTGACCACCGCCAGGAGCGGCTATATCGACTGGCGCGCCGAACGGGCCGCGGCGCGCGAGGCGCTGGCGCGGTTCGGGCTCGCGATCGACACCGCCGAGCGCGTCGACCGCCTGTCGCCGGTCGAGAAGGCCTTGCTCGCCATCGTCCGCGCCTTCGAGGAAATTCGCGTGTCCTGCGCCGCGACCGGCAAGCCCGGGCTGGTGCTCCTCGACGAGCCTACGCCGTTCCTGCCGCGCGAGGGCGTCGAGAAGCTGTTCGCGCTCGTGCGCTCGATCGCCGCGACCGGCTCGAGCGTCATCTTCATCTCGCATGACATCGACGAGGTGATGACCATCACCGACCGCGTCACCGTGCTGCGCGACGGGCTCGTGGCCGGCGAACTCGTCACCGCCGAGGCGACGCATGAACAGGTGGTCGAGGCGATCGTCGGCAAGAAGCTGGCGCGTCTTGGCGTGACCAATCACCGTCCGGACGTGGCGCGACCGGCCTTCCTGCGCATCGAGCAGGTCGCGGGAACGATGCTGGAGCCCTCCGATATCGCCATCGGCGCCGGTGAGATCCTCGGAGTCACCGGGCTGATCGGCTCGGGCTATGAGGAACTGCCCTATCTCGTCTTCGGCGCGCGGCCCTGCCGCTCCGGTGCGCTGCATTTTACGGGCAGCGAGCGGATCGCGCTTGCCGACATGTCGCCGAAGCGGGCGATCGGGCTCGATCTCGCGCTGCTGCCCGGCGATCGCCAGGGCGCCAGCGGCGTCGACAGCCTGCCGATCGTCGACAACATGTTCCTGCCGGATGTCGCGCGCTTCTTCCGTGCCGGGCGGCTCAACCGCGGCGCCATGCTGCGCGAGGCGTTCGATCTCGGCGCGCGCTACGAGGTTCGCCCGAACGATCCGTCGGTGAAGCTCTCGTCGCTTTCCGGCGGCAATGCCCAGAAGGTGCTGATCGCGCGCTGGATGAACCGCAATCCGCGCCTGCTGCTGCTCGACGAACCGACCCAGGGCGTCGATGTCGGAACGCGCGTGCAGATCTTCGCCGCCTTGCGCGCGGCGGCGGCGAGCGGCATGGCCGTGCTTTGCGCCAGTTCCGATGCCGAGCAGCTTGCGGAAATCTCCGACCGCGTCCTCGTCTTTGCGCGTGGGCGCATCGTCACCGAGATCAGCGGCGCCGACCTCACCAAGGATGGCATCGCCGAAGCGTGCTATGCCTCGATCGATCTTGCCGGCCACGTCACGGCTGCGGCGCAGTCCTCCCTCCATGCGAACTGAACGATGACCCAGGCCGCCACACCAGCTCCCGTCACACCCGCAGCGACGCCTGCCCGAAGGCCGGATGCGTTTCATCTCGGACGCTTCATCGAACGCATCGCGCTCATCTTCGTCTGGCTGCTGTTGATCGCGATCTTCGGCGCGCTGATGCCGCAGTCGTTCCTGAACTGGGGGAACTTCTCGATCATCTTCGCCTCCTATGCCCCGGCGGCGGTGCTGGCGCTCGCTATCATCGTGCCGCTCACGGCCGGCGACTACGACCTCTCGGTCGGGGCGACGCTGACGCTGTCCTCGGCGCTGATCGGCGTGCTCAATGTCTGGCATCAGATGCCGATCGGGCTCGTGCTGGTGCTGGCGCTCGGCGCCGGCGTCGTGGTCGGCATGGTGAATGCGCTGTTCATCATCTATTTCCGCATCCCCTCGCTGGTCGTGACGCTCGGAACCACGTCGCTGATGACGGGCGTCGTGCAGTGGATGACGAATTCCTCGACCATCGGCGGCATCGACAATGCGCTCGTCATGGCGGTGGTCGGCGGGCGGCTGTTCGGCGTCCCCTATGCCTTCTACTACGCGATGATCGCCGTGGTCGCGATGTGGTACGTCTTCGACTATACCCCGCTCGGCCGGCGGCTGCTCTTCGTCGGGCGTGGCCGCGAAGTGGCGCGGCTGAACGGCATCGCGGTCGATCGCGTCCGCTTCGGCGCGCTGGTTACATCGGCGGTGCTCGCCTCGGCAGCCGGCATCATCTATGCCGGCGTGCTCGGCTCGGCCGACCCCTATTCGGGCCTAAATTTCCTGCTGCCGGCCTTTGCCGCTGCCTTCCTCGGTGCGACGACGATCCTGCCCGGACGGTTCAATCCCTGGGGCGCCATCGTCGCGGTCTATTTCCTGGCGACTGGCATCACCGGCCTCACCATGCTCGGCATCCCGCTCTGGGTGACGAATGTGTTCAACGGCGGTGCGCTGATCCTCGCCGTGACGATCTCGCAGCTGACGCGCGGCCGCGAAGCCACCGATATCGGCTGATCCATCCCTTGATCGCGGCGCCCGGCGCCGACCGGAGGAAACCATGGCACGTCACTTGAAGACGGCGAAGGGCGCGGCCGAACGCGCCGAGGCCGACCACAGGGTCCGCGTGGCCGTCGAGCAGATCCTCGCCGATATCGAGGCGCGCGGCGACACGGCGGTTCGGGCCTTGTCGGAACAGTTCGACGGCTGGTCGCCGGCCTCGTTCCGTCTTTCGGAAGAGGAGATCGAGCGCGCCATCGGCACGCTCGCCAAGCGCGATCTCGACGATATCCGCTTCGCGCAGGCGCAGGTGCGCAACTTTGCGGAGAAGCAGAAGGCCGCACTCGTCGATATCGAGGTCGAGACGCTGCCGGGCGTGTTCCTCGGCCATCGCAATATCCCGGTCAACGCCGTCGGCTGCTATGTCCCGGGCGGCGCCTATCCGATGGTCGCCTCGGCGCATATGAGCGTTCTCACCGCCAAGGTGGCGGGCGTGAAGCGCGTCGTCGCCGCCGCACCGCCCTATAAGGGCGGCGCGCATCCGGCGATCGTCGCGGCGATGCATTTCGCCGGCGCCGACGAGATCCTGGTTCTGGGCGGCGTGCAGGCGATCGGCGCCATGGCGCTCGGCACAGCATCCATCGCGCCGGTCGACATGCTGGTCGGCCCCGGCAATGCCTATGTCGCCGAGGCGAAGCGCCAGCTCTATGGCCGCGTCGGCATCGATCTCTTCGCCGGCCCGACCGAGACGCTGGTCATCGCCGACGATAGTGTCGATGGCGAGCTCTGCGCCACCGACCTGCTCGGCCAGGCCGAGCATGGCCCGACCTCGCCGGCCATCCTCCTCACCACCTCGGAAAAGCTGGCGCGCGACACCATGTCCGAGGTCGAGCGCATCCTCGAGAAGCTGCCGACTGCGAAGCTCGCCGGCGCCGCCTGGCGCGATTATGGCGAGGTCATCCTCTGCGCCGACGAGGCGGAAATGCTGGCCGAGGCCGACCGCATCGCCTCCGAGCATGTGCAGGTGATGACGCGCGATCCCGGCTACTTCCTCGCGAACATGACCAATTACGGGGCGCTGTTCCTCGGGCCTCGCACCAATGTCGCCTTTGGCGACAAGGTCATCGGCACCAATCACACGCTGCCGACCAAGAAGGCAGCGCGCTTCACCGGCGGTCTCTGGGTCGGCAAGTTCATGAAGACCTGCACCTATCAGCGCATCGACAGCGATGCGGCGAGCGCGATGGTCGGCGCCTATGGCTCGCGCCTGTCGCTGCTCGAAGGCTTTGTCGGCCATGCCGAGCAGGCGAATATCCGCGTCCGCCGCTATGGTGGCGGCAATGTCGCCTATGGGGCGGCCGCGGAGTAACCCGGACCATGTCGATCGATCTGCCCCGAACGCCGCCCTTTCGGCTCGACGGCAAGCGCGCGCTCGTCTCCGGCGCCGGCCGCGGGCTCGGCCGGGCAGCTGCAGCGGCTCTGGCCGAGGCCGGGGCGGCGGTGACGCTGGTGGCGCGGAGCAGCGGCGAGATCGACGAATTTGCGGCATCACTCCGAGGGCGCGGCGATCAGGCCGAGGCGCTGGTGCTCGACGTGCTCGACCGCGCGGCGATGCGGGCGGCGATCGGCGGGGCGGCGCCGTTCGACATCCTCGTCAACAATGCCGGCACCAACCGCCCGGCGGCGTTTCTCGAGGTGACCGACACGGATTTCGACGCGATCATGGACCTCAATGTCGGCGCGGCCTTCTTCATGGCGCAGGCTGTCGCGCGCAAGCTGGTCGAGGCTGGCCGTCCGGGCTCGATCATCAACATGTCCTCGCAGATGGGCCATGTCGGCGGCGCCAACCGCACGGTTTACTGCGCGTCCAAACATGCGATGGAAGGCTTCACCAAGGCGATGGCGATCGAGCTCGCGCCGGCCGGCATCCGCGTCAACACGCTCTGCCCGACGTTTATCGAGACGCCGCTGACGGCGCCCTTTTTCGCGGACGAGACGTTCAAGGCCTCGGTCCTCTCCAAGATCAAGCTCGGCCGGCTCGGCCGTGTCGAGGATCTGATGGGCGCCGTCGTGTTCCTCGCCTCCGACGCGTCCGCGCTGATGACCGGCTCGGCGATGATGATCGACGGCGGCTGGACGGCCGAGTAGGGGCAGCCGCCCATTCCAATGCGTTCGGGGTCCGCCGTCCGGCATGGGCGTCGTGGCGCCTTTCGGGAGGACATCATGAAGATCAGCGCCGCCATCCTCGCCCGGTCCGGCCTGCCTGCGCCCTATGCGACCAGCCGGCCGCTTGAGATCCAGACGATCGACCTGGCGGGACCTGGGATCGGCGAGGTGCTGGTCGAGATCCGCGCCGCCGGGCTCTGCCATTCCGATCTCTCGGTCATCGAGGGCAACCGGCCGCGGCCGCTGCCAATGGCGCTCGGCCATGAGGCAGCGGGCATCGTGGTCGAGGTTGGTCCGGGGGTGGATGATCTCGCCGTCGGCGATCATGTCGCCTGCGTCTTCGTGCCGAGCTGTGGCACCTGCGTCAGCTGCGCCGAGGGTCGGCCGGCGCTGTGCGAGCCGGGCGCAAATGCCAATGGGGCGGGCACGCTGCTCTCCGGCGCGCGTCGGCTCTCCTGCGACGAGGTGCCGGTCAATCATCATTTGGGCGTCTCGGCCTTTGCCACTCATGCGACGCTGTCGCGGCGCTCGCTGGTCAAGATCGACCCTCAGCTTGCCTTCGAGCATGCGGCGCTGTTCGGCTGCGCCGTGCTCACAGGCGTTGGCGCGGTGGTGAATGCCGCCGCGGTCAAGCCCGGTACCAGCGTGGCGATCGTCGGTCTCGGCGGTGTGGGCCTCGCGGCGCTGCTCGGCGCCCGCGCGTCGGGGGCCGAGCGGATCATCGCCGTTGACCGGATGCCGGCCAAGCTTGCGCTGGCGCTGGAACTCGGCGCGACCGATGCCGTGCTCGCCGACGGCGACGCGGCTGCAACGATCCGTGAACTGACCGGGGGCGGCGTCGACCAGGCGATCGAGTTGGCAGGCGCGGCGCCGGCGCTCGAACTCGCCTATTGGATCACGCGGCGCGGAGGGGCGGTAACGACCGCCGGCCTGCCGGGGCCGACCGCCAAGCTGTCGCTGCCCGCCGTCAGCCTCGTCGCCGAGGAGAAGACGATCCGCGGTTCCTATCTCGGCAGCTGTGTCCCGGCGCGCGACATTCCGCGCTTTATCCGCCTGTTCCAGCGCGGGCTGCTGCCGGTCGATCGGCTGTTGACGCATCGCCTGCCGCTCGATCGGATCAATGAGGGCTTCGACCTGCTCGCCTCGGGCGAGGCGGTGCGGACGGTCGTCACGCCGCACTGAGCCCTGTCTCAGCCGAAGCTGGCATCGGTCCACCCGCCGCCGGCCTTCGCCGACGCAACCGCCGCACTGACGAATTTGACGCCGCGGGCACCGTCGACGACATCCGGGACGAAACCGGCGCGCGCGGGATCGATGGCGCCGCCATCCCGATGGGCGCTGATGATCTCGGCGGCATCGCGGTAGAGATTGGCGAAGGCCTCGATATAGCCTTCGGGGTGAGCTGCCGGCATGCGCGAGACGCGCTGCGCTTCGCCGGCCGCGCCGAAGCCGCCGCGGATGATCGTTCGGGCTTCCTCGCCATAGCGGGCGTAACGGAGTTCCTCCGGCGCCGTGCCGCGCCATTCGAGGCTGGCCTTGGAGCCATGGATGCGAACCGAGAGGTCGTTGTAGTGCCCGGGCGAGGTCTGGCTCGCGACCAGCGTGCCGCGCGCGCCGCCAGCCCATCGGACGAGGAGATGGGCATTGTCGTCGAGCCGGCGGCCAGGCACCGCGGTGAACAGATCGGCCGAGACCGCTTCGGCCTGTCGGCCCGAGATGAAGGCGGCGAGATTGAAGGCATGGACGCCGATATCGGCGAGCACCGCCGACTCGCCGGCGCGGGCGGGATCGGTGCGCCATTCCGCCTGCTTCTGGCCTTCCGCATCGATCGGGAGCGTCAGCCAATCCTGGATATAAGCAGCGTGGATGGCGACGATCTCGCCGAGCTCTCCCGCGGCGACCATCTCGCGCGCCTGCCGGACCATCGCATAGCCGGTGTTGTTGAGCGTCACGATGAATTTCCGCCGCTTTACCGCGGTCAGCGCCACCAGCGCCTCCGCCTCGGCGAGCGTCGTCGAGAGCGGCTTGTCGCAAATGATGTCGATGCCGGCCTCGAGGAAGGCGGTTGCAATGGGCGCATGGAGATGGTTCGGCGTCACGATCACGACAGCCTCGATGCCGTCGGCGCGGGACGCTTCAGCCGTCGCCATGGCGCGGTAATCGGCATAGGCCCGATCGGGCGCGATGCCGAGTTCCGCGGCCGAGGCGGCAGCCGTGGCGGGGTTCGACGACAGGGCCCCGGCGACGAGCGCGATCTTGTCGTCGAGCCGCATCGCGAGGCGGTGAACGGCGCCGATGAAGGCGCCCTGTCCGCCGCCGACCATGCCGACGCGAAGCTTCTGCCGCTGCGAACCGTCGGCCGTGGCATAGACCATGATCTCATCTCCCTGGTGATCTCATCTTGTGCGGTCGAGGATAGCGGCTTGCGCGTCGAGATCGAAGAGGATTTCCATTTTCGCGATTGCGAAATGATCCTGCCGCGCTAGGGTCGCCTCGATCGGTGGCCCATCAGGACGGCCGTGGGCAGCGCGCGACGGGGAGGCGAGGATGGCGAACCGCAGCGAAGGCGAAGCGACGCCGCCCGAGAGCGGCGCCGATGATCAGGCGCTGCCGGACGGGCCGGGCGCGGCGACCCGCGCCGGTCGCAATTCGGCGCTCGGCTATACGCGGCCCGAGACCTATGAAGAACTCCGCGCCGTGCTCGCTTCAGGCACCATCCACTTCCCGAAGCGGCTGCGCCAGGTCGCGATCTTCCTGTGGCAGCACCCTGACGACGTCGCGCTCGGCACGATCGTCCAGGTCGCCGAGCAGGCCGGCGTGCAGCCCTCGACGCTGGTCCGCTTCGCCAAGATCTTCGGCTATGCTGGCTTCTCGGATTTCCAGGGCCTGTTCAAGGATCATGTCAAAGGCTCCTGGCCCGAGGGTCGCGGCCGCGATCGCAGCGAGGCTGTTCAAGGCGGCGAGAGCCCGGCTGAACGGCTGCTCGGCGGCATGGTGGGTGCGGCGCGCGCCTCGCTCGACCGCATCGGCGAGAATTTCGATTTCGCTGCCTTCGAGTCGATGATCGAACTCCTCGCGGCGGCCGACCTCATCTACCTCGTCGGCAGCAAGCGCGCCTTCCCGGTGACGGCCTATCTGTCGCTGACCCTGTCGCAGCAGGGCGTGCGCAACATCCTCGTCGACAATGTCGGTTCCACGGCCTTCGACCAGATCGGCTGCATCGGCGCTGGAGACGCGGTGCTCGCCGTCAGCTTCAGCCCCTACAATTCGGTAACGCCCGACCTCGTCGCCGCGGCGCACCAGCGCAAGGCGCGGATCGTCACCCTGACCGACAGCACGTTCTCCCCGCTCATTCCCCTGTCCGACCGATGGGTCGAGGTCGTCGAGTCCGATTTCGCGGGATTCCGCTCGCTCGCGGCTTCGCTTTCGGTCGGCATGGCGCTGGTTCAGGGTGTCGTCACGCGGCGCAGCCCCGAGCGGGGGCATGGTTGACGGAAGAGAATTCTCATTCCATATTCCAAGAAATAGAAAGAACGTTCTCTGGGAGGAGAGCCGTGCTTTTGCTGGAGGGGAGGCTGCGTCCGCGTGGCGCCGCTGTGTCTTGCCTGGTGCGCCCATGACGGGCGCATTCTTGAGGGCGCAGTCATGACGACTGTTGGCCGGCCCGGCCTGCCGCCTCTGCTGGGGCCTGACCTCGTCGGCCGTCTGCCGGCCGCGGTCGCTGCGCCCACTTATGACCGCGCATCGGTTACGCCGGGCATCGCCCATATCGGCGTCGGCGCTTTTCATCGCGCTCACCAGGCCGAGTTCACCGACGATCTCCTCGCTGCCGGCGCCCGTGACTGGGGCATCGTCGGCATCAATATCCGCCCGCCGCAGCTGGCCGGGACGCTGGGCGAGCAAGGCGGCCTCTACACCCGCCTCCTCCGTGAGGACCAGCGGGTCGAAGCGAGGGTGATCGGCAGCATCCTTTCCGTCGTCGACAGCGAGGCGAGCGCGGCACCGGCGCTCGCCGTCCTCGCCGACCCGCGCATCGATGTCGTCACCATGACGGTGACGGAGAAGGGCTACTGCCACGTGCCGGCGACCGGGGCGCTCGACCCGTCACGGCCGGAGATCGTGCATGACCTCGCTCATCCCGAGGCGCCGGTCAGCCTGCCTGGGCTCGTGCTGCGCGCGCTCGAACTCCGGATGGAGACGCATGGCCGGCCGGCCACGCTGGTCAGCTGCGACAACATTCCGGCCAACGGCGTCATTCTGTCGTCAGTCGTCCACGATCTCGCAGCGCGGCGCAGCCCGAGGCTCGCGCGCTGGATCGAGGCGAATGCGGCCTTTCCGGGTACCATGGTCGATCGCATCGCCCCGGCCACCAGCGCGGCCGATTATGCCTATGTCGAGGAGACCTTCGGCTATCGCGACCGGGCCGTCGTCGTCGGCGAGCCGTTCCGGCAATGGGTGATCGAGAACCGCTTCGCTGGCCGCTTCCCGGCCTTCGAGACGGTCGGCGCGACCGTCGTCGAGGATGTCACCGCCTTCGAGCATCTGAAGATGCGCATCCTCAACGGCGCGCAGACGGCACTCTGCTATCAGGGCGTTCTCGCCGGTCTCGACTATACCTGCGATGACATGGCCGATCCGCTGCTCGCCCGCTTCGTGCGCCGCATGCTGGTCGAGGAGAGCCTGCCGACGCTGCAGCCCGTGCCGGGCGTCGATCCGCTCGGCTATGTCGAGGCGAGCCTCGCGCGGCTGCGCAACACCGCGATCCGCCACCGCAACCACCAGATCGCCACCGACGGCTCGCAGAAGATCGTGCAGCGGCTGCTCAGTCCCATCCGCGACCGTCTCGCGGCCGGCGCGTCGTTCGATCTGCTCGCGGTCGCCCTGGCCGGCTGGATGGCCTATCTCGTCCGCGCTTCGGACCGGTTCGGCCGCGCCTGGACGGTCGATGATCCCTATGCGGCCGAGGTGGCGGCGATTGCCGACCGGGTCGGCGCCGATCCGGCAGAGCTCGTCCGCGGCATTCTCGCGATCGACGCCATCTTCGCGCCGGAGCTGGCTGAAGCGCCTCGGCTCAAAGCCGCGCTGGGGCAGCATCTTGCAGGCCTTCTCGGGTCCGACCCGATGGGACATCTCGCCCGCGTCGTGGATGGCGGCGCGGCACCTTGATCAGGCAGCCGGTGGAGCCGGCACGACATGCGGGAGGGGAAACAACATGAAGCTCGGAGTGCTGACGGCGCCGTTTCCGGAGATGACGCTCGCAACCGTGGCTGAATGGGCCGGCGCGGCCGGCTTCGAGGTGCTCGAAGTCGCCTGCTGGCCGAAAAGCGCCGGCGCCAGCCGCCGCTACGCCGGCACGGCGCATATCGACGTCGCCGCGATCTCGGCCTCCGAGGGGCGTGAACTCATCGCGGCGCTTGCCGAGAAGGGCGTGGCGATCTCGGCGCTCGGCTACTACCCGAACCCGCTGCATCCAGATCCAGCCCATCGTGCTGCGGTCATCGACCACCTGAAGCTCGTCATCGCCGCCGCCGGCCGGATCGGCGTTCCCCTGGTCAACACGTTCCTCGGCGGCGACGCCGCGAAATCAGTCGATGCCAACTGGCAGGACGCGATGACGATCTGGCCGGGGATCGTCGCCCACGCGAAGGATCACGGCGTCCGCCTCGCGATCGAGAATTGCCCGATGATCTTCAGCGCCGACGAATGGCCGGGCGGGCACAACATCGCCTATTCGCCACTGGTCTGGCGGCGGATTCTCGAGGCCTTCGACGGGGCGATCGGCATGAATTACGATCCCTCGCATCTCGTCTGGCAGATGATCGACCAGGCTCGGTTCATTCGCGAATTCGGCCCGCACATGCTGCATGTCCATGCCAAGGACCTCATGATCGACCGCGACGGGCTCTATGAGCGGGGCATCCTCTCTGCCGGTATCGGCTGGCAGATACCGCGCATGCCGGGCCTCGGCGAGGTCGACTGGCGGGTGATCTTCTCGGGTCTCTATCGTGCCGGCTATGACGGTCCCGTCGTCATCGAGCATGAAGACCGGCAGTTCGAAGGCAGCTTCGAGAAGGTGACGCGGGGCTTCCTGCTCGCGCGAGACGTGCTGAGCCCGCTGGTCAAGTGAGCCGTGGCGGGTCAGACTGACTGAGTAACAAGACCAAAGTCGAACAACGACGCAACAGTGGAGGAATACAACATGCGGACGACCACTTCTCTCGCCCGGCTCGGCCTTCTGGCCGGAGTGGCGCTCTTCGCCTCGGCCACGGGATCCTGGGCCCAGGGCACCTATACCATCGGCGTCTCCAACACCGTGCAGGGCAATGGCTGGCGCGAGGAGATGATCTGCGCGATCAAGGCCGAGGCGCTCGCCTCCGGCAAGGTGGCGAAGCTCAACATCGCCCACCGCAACACCGATGCTGCCGGCCAGTCCGAGGACATCCGCAATTTGATCAGCGCCGGCGTGAACGCGATCGTCGTCAATCCGGCCGATCCCTCGGGCATCAACGCCGCGCTCAAGGAAGCCACCGCCAAGGGCATCGTCGTCGTCGCCGTCGACCAGGCCGTGACCGAGCCTTCGGCCTATATCGTCTCCAACAACCAGGAGCAGTACGCCTATCTCGGCGCCAAGTGGCTGTTCGAGCAGATCGGCGGCAAGGGCGATGTCGTCTATATGCGCGGTGCCGCCGGCGCCTCGGCCGACAGCGATCGCGACAAGGGCTTCAAGAAGGCCCTCGCCGAGTATCCGAACGTCAAGGTCGTGCAGGAAGTCTTCACTGGCTGGCAGCAGGACCAGGGCAAGCAGCAGATCCTCGACTTCATCGCCACCGGCACGCCATTCAACGGCATCTGGACCTCGGGCATCGACAATGTGATCGTCGATGCGCTGGTCGAATCGCAGCATCCGCTGGTGCCGGTCGTCGGCGCCGACAATGCCGGCTTCGTCGGCCAGCTCAACAGCGTCAACGGCTTCACCGGCGCCGCGGTCACCAATCCGGGTTCGATCGGCGCCGCCGGCGTGACGCTGGCGCTGCAGATCCTCGACGGCAAGAAGCCGGCCTCGCAGACCGTGCTGATCGATCCGCAGCTCTGGGAGAATGCCACTGCCGACGGCAAGGCCAAGCTGAAGACCGCCGCCGATCCGTCGCTGTCGCCGGAATGGCCGGTGTCGATCTCGATCCCTGGCTGGACCAACTATACCAAGGAGCAGATCGTCGCCTGCAAGGGCCCGGGCGAGTAGTCCGAGCGTCGCTCGCTCATCGACGAAACGGAGGCGCCCGACGCGGCGCCTCCGCCTGCCCGATGCCCGCAACATCCCGATGAAGCCAAGGCCGTGACGCCCCATCGAGTGACGCCCAGCCCGGTGACGACCCACCCATCCACGCCCGATCCGATCCTGATCGCGAGCGGCATCGCGAAGCGCTATGGCGCCGTTGCCGCGCTGCGCGATGCTTCGCTCTTGGTCCTTCCCGGCGAAGTTCACGCGCTCATGGGCGCGAACGGCGCGGGCAAGTCGACGCTCGTCAAGATTCTCACCGGCGCGGTGCGCGCCTCCGGTGGCCGCATCGAGATTCGCGGCAAGGCGCATGACGTTCGCTCGCCGGCCGAGGCGCGGCGGGCCGGGCTGGTCTCCGTCTATCAGGAACCCTCGCTGATCCCCGATCTCGACATCGCCGCCAATCTCCGCCTCACCGATACGCCGGTCGAACCCTTCCGCGCCTTCCTCGCCGAACTTGGCCTGCCTGATCTCGATCTTTCCGAAACGGCGCGGGACATTCCGCTCGCCGTGCTGCGCGTTCTCGATCTCGCCCGCGCGCTCGCCATCGAACCCGACGTGCTGCTGCTGGACGAGATGACGGCGGCGCTGCCGGCCAATCTCGCCGAGCGCGTGCTCGACGTCGTCCGGCGGCAGAGCCGCAGCGGCCGCTCAGTCATCTTCATTTCCCACCGCTTCATAGAGATCCAGGCGCTGTGCGACCGTGCCACGGTGCTGCGCGACGGCGAGACGGTCGGCGTTGTCGACATCGTCCCCGGCATCGAGGAGCGGATCGTCGAGCTGATGCTCGGCGCCAAGGTCGAGAAGACGCGGATCGCGGCCGCCGTCGCTGTCGGAGGGCCATCCGAGGCCAGGCCGGCGCGGCTCGCCGTGCGCAATCTTCACGTCGGAACGCGGCTCGGCGATGTCTCGTTCGACCTTGCCAATGGCGAGGTCGCCGGCGTCGTCGCGCTCGAGGGCCAGGGCCAGGACGAATTGTTCGGCGTGCTCGCCGGCTCGATCCGCCCGAACAGCGGCGAGGTGCTGGTCGATGGGAAGACCGTCCAGTTCTCCCACCCGGCGGATGCCATCGCGGCGGGCATCGCCTATGTACCTGGCGACCGCAGCGAGGCGCTGCTCGGCCATCGTTCGGTGCGCGAAAACATCGCGCTGCCCTTCAGCGCGCGGCTTCGCAACTGGGGGCCGCTGCCGATGCGGCGCGAGCAGGAGCGAGTGTTGAAGGCGATCGAGAGGCTCCAGATCGACACCCGCGCCCAACGCGAGGCGATGCGCCTTTCGGGCGGCAACCAGCAGAAGGTGACGATTGCGCGCTGGGTCGCGGCCGATGCGCGAACCATTCTCTGCTTCGATCCGACCCGCGGCATCGATGTCGGCACCAAGCGCCAGATCTACCAGCTGATGCGCGAACTGGCAGGGCAGGGGCATTCGATCCTCTACTACACCTCGGAACTCGAGGAGGTGCAGCTCGTCTGCGACCGCGCGATCGTCATCTTCGGCGGTCGCGTCGTCGACGTGCTGCCGGTGGAACTCGCTGATGAAGCGGCGCTGACCCGCGCCGCCTATGGCCTGCCGCGCGATGCGGCGCCGGCCGGCATCCTCTCCGCCACCGACGCAGGGGGAGAGGCGTCATGATCCGCTCCCTCCGTCGGCGGGGCTGGGTCCTCGGCCTGTTCGTTCTCCTCGCGCTGCTCTTCGTCGTCACGCGGGTGATCCAGCCCGGCTATGCCGACGCCGACTTCGCCTCGCTCACCCGCGCCGTGCTGCCCTATGCCTTCGCGGTGGCGGCGCAGACCGTGGTCGTCATCGCCGGCGGCATCGATCTCTCGGTCGCGGCGATGATGGCCCTTACCAGCGTCACCGCCGCCTCGATGATGAACGGCGCCAGCCCGGAATATGCTCTGTTCGTGGTGCCGTTCGTGCTGGCACTCGGCTTCGTGCTCGGCGCCATCAACGGCATCCTGATCATCGTCACGCGCGTGCCCGACATCGTCGTGACGCTCGCGACGCTGTTCGTGCTGCAGGGCGCCGCACTGCTGGTGCTCGGTGCACCGGGCGGCGCGGCCGCCGACTGGCTGAAGGCGATGGTGGTCGGCACGGTGCCGGTGCCGGGTCTTCCCGAAGCGGTCACCGCCTGGTTCCCGAAAGCGCTGCTGCTGCTTGTCGTTTGCCTCGGCATCGTCTGGATCCCGCTGCGCCGCTCGAAGCTCGGCCTCTCGCTCTACGCCATCGGCTCCAGCGAACTCGCCGCCTTTCGCTCCGGCGTCCCGGTCGCTCGCACGCGCATCATCGCCTATGGCCTCTCGGGCCTCTTCGCAGCCATGGGCGGGCTGGCGCTCACCATGAGCACCGGCATCGGCGCGCCGATCCCCGGCCCCTATCTGCTCGCCAGCGTCGCCGCCGTGGTGCTCGGCGGCGTCACGCTCGGCGGTGGGCGCGGCGGGCTGGTCGGGCCGATCGTCGCCGTGTTCATCCTTCGCCTCGTGCGCACCGACCTCACTTTGATGGCCGTCGATCCCAACGTCACCACGATCATCGAAGGCGTGATCATGGTGGTGGTGGTCATGCTCGGCGCCTTCATCGCCCTCAAGGGACGTTCGTCATGAGCACCACCGCCCTCGCCGATGCGCCGCAGCCCTTCGGCCGACGTTTCAAGCGGCTGATGAGCGACTATCCGCTGATCCCGCTCGTCGTGCTGCTGGTCCTCCTCGTTGCCGTGCTGCAGGTGCTCCGTCCCGGCATCGTCAATCCGGCCTGGCTCGCCACGACGATCAAGTTTGCCATTCCGCTCGCGATCATCGCCGGCTGCCAGACCATGGCGATGCTGACCGGCGGCATCGATCTATCGGTCGGCACCGTCGCGACCATGGCGGCCTTCATCGTCGCGACGCAGGGCGTGCATCACGATCCGTCCGTCGCCATCGCGATCGCGCTCGTGCCGGCGCTCGCGATCGGCCTCGCCAACGGCATCGGCATCGGCGTCTTCCGCGTCCATCCGCTGATCATGACGCTCGGTACGGGCCTGATCGGCACCGGCTGCCTGCAGGTCTACCAGCGCACGGTGATCGCGACGGGAACGGCGATCCCGCCCGGCCTCGCCTGGCTCGGCACGGGCCTGAACTACGGCGTACCCAATGCGCTGCTCGTGTTCATCCCGGTCGCCGCCTTCATCCTGTTTCTCCTTAACCGCACCGGATTCGGCCGCCTGCTCTATGCCGTCGGCGACAACGAGCGGGCGGCACGGCTGTCGGGCGTGCGCTACTGGCAGGTCATCCTCGCGCTCTATCTCCTGTCGAGCCTGCTCGCCGGCGTCGCCGGCCTCGTCTATATCGGACTGATCAAGTCGGCTTCGCTCTCGCTCGCCGAGCCGCTGGTGCTGCCTTCGGTCGCCGCCGCGGTCATCGGCGGCACGTCGATCTTCGGCGGCCGGGGCGGCTTCACCGGAACGATCATCGGCGCGTTGATCCTGCGGGTGCTGATCACGCTGCTGACGGTGATGCAGATCCCGGAAGGCGCGCGGCAGATCCTGTTCGGTCTCATCGTGCTTCTGGTGACCGCTGCTTATCTCCGCATCATCGAGGATCGCTGAGCCGGCGCGCGGCCATGAAGGGAGGGGGACATGACGGCACCATCGCGCATCGCCGCGATCAATTTCGACCACATGCATATGGGCGACCTCCTGCGCGAGGTGCATGAGCATCCCCATGCCGAGATCGCCGCGATCTGCGATGTGCGGGTCGAGCGGATGCAGGGCGTCATCGACGGCTTCGGCATCGCGGCCGATTGCGTCTTCACCGAAGTTGCGGCCTGTCTCGAAGCGACCAGGCCCGATCTCGTCATCCTCTGCCCGGCGACGGCCGATCATGCCCGCGCTGTCGAGGAGGTTGCGCCGTTCGGTGCCGACATCCTGATCGAGAAGCCCTTCGCCGCTTCGCTCGCCGACGCCGACCGGATGATCGCGGCGACGAAGGCCGCCGGCGTCCGCCTCGCGATCAACTGGCCGCTCGCCTGGTATCCGCCGCATGTCACCGCCAAGCGTCTCGTCGACGATGGCGTGATCGGCACGGTGCTCGAGGTGCACTTCTACGACGGCAATCGCGGTCCGCTCTATCACCTCGCTGACAAGGTCGAGGTGTCCGACGACGAGGTGCGGCGGCAGAAGCCGCATTCCTGGTGGTACCGGCGAGCCAGCGGCGGCGGCAGCCTGCTCGACTATCTCGGCTATGGCGCGACGCTCGGCACCTGGTTCATGAACGGCCGCGCGCCGATCAGCGTCACGGCGACCGTCGACCGCTCTGAGGGGATTGAAGTCGACGAGCATTCGATCACGGTGCTGCGCTACGAGACCGGGCTTTCCAAGCTGGAGACGCGCTGGGGCACGTTCACCGATCCCTGGACGATGCAGCCGCAGCCGAAATGCGGCTTCGTCCTCGTCGGCAGCGAGGGGACGCTGTCGAGCTATGATTTCGAGCATCACGTCCACCTGCAGACGCGCCGCGTTCCCCAGATCCATCCGATGCCGGTGCATGAGCTGGAAGCGCCGCATCGGCGGCCGGTCGAATATGTGCTGTCGCGCTGGCGCGCCGGCCTCGATGTCGAGGGGCCGCTGTCGCCGGAGCTTTCGCGGATCGGCCAGCGCATCGTCGACACGGCCCGCCGCTCGGCCGACGAAGGCCGCACGCTGGATCTCCTGCCATGACCGCCGACCAGCAGCCGGAGGGCATGCCGGCCGAGACCTCCTATGCGCTCGTCGCCGAGGCGGCGGAGGAGGTGGCCGCGCCCGAGCTCGACTATCGACCGCCGATGCCGCGGGACCGCTCGATCCCGATCGGCCTGATCGGCGCCGGCGGCATCTCGTTTGCCCATCTCGAAGCGTATCGCCGCTACGGCCTCAACGTGGTGGCGATCGCCGACCGTCATCTCGACCGCGCGACGCTCCGCCGTGATCAGCACTTTCCCGCGGCGCTCGCGACCGACGATGTCGATGCTCTGGTCGGCAATCCCGCCATTGCCGTTCTCGACATGACGCTGCATCCCGAAGGGCGGGCGCCCCTGATGCGGCGGGCGCTCGAGGCCGGGCAGCATGTCCTGTCGCAAAAGCCCTTCGTGCGCGATCCCGTCCTCGGCGCCGATCTCGTCGCGCTTGCCGAAGCGCGCGGGCTGCAGCTTGCCGTCAACCAGAATGGGCGTTTCGCACCGCACATGGCCTGGATGCGCGCGGCAGTCGCCTCCGGCCTTGTCGGTACGGTCACCGGCGTCCACGTCTCGATCCAGTGGAACCATGGCTGGGTCGCCGGCACGCCGTTCGACCAGATGGAGCAGCTGATCCTCGAGGATTTCGGCATCCACTGGTTCGATTTCCTCGTCTCGATCATCGGCGACCGGGCGACGTCGGTCACGGCGCGCGCGACCAGAGCCAGCGGTCAAGCTGCGCGCGCCCCGCTGCTTGCGACTGCGATGGTCGCCTTCGATGGCGGCCAGGCCTCGCTCGTCTTCGACGGCGCGACCGCCTTCGGTGCCATGGACCAGACGGTGATCGTCGGCACGGAGGGAACGCTGCGCAGCAGCGGGCCCGATCTCGGCCGGCAGCAGGTCAGCCTCGCCACCGGGGCAGGCGTGGCGCGGCCGGTGCTCGAAGGCACCTGGTTCAATGACGGCTTCGCCGGCGCCATGGGCGCGCTTCTGGTCGCGATCGAGAATGGCGCCGCCCCGATCAACAGTGCTCGCGGCAATCTCGCCTCGCTGCGGCTCGGTCGCGCCGCGATCGAAAGCGCTGTCGCCGGCGGAGTTGCGGTCGAGGTTCCGCGGGCCGATTGAGTGCGTGGCGGCCTTGCGCGAGCGCCACCGCAGTTTAGCTATAGGGCGAGGCGTGGCGACGGTCCTGATCCGCCGCCCGTCAAGGCTCAGGGAGCAGTCATTGGATCTCGCGCGAACGCTCAAATCCATCGTGGCCATCCACGCCCTCGTCCCGGACGATGCGTTCACCGCCGGAGCGCTCGGGACCGAGCGCGCCGGCAGCGGCGTCGTCATCGGCGACGGGCTGGTGCTGACCATCGGCTATCTGATCACCGAGGCCGACCGCATCTGGCTGCGCAGCGCCGACGGGCGGCTGACGCCGGGCCATGCGCTCGCCATCGACCAGGAAACCGGCTTCGGGCTGGTCCAGGCGCTCGGGTCCCTCGACCTGCCGGCGCTGGAGTTCGGCAGTTCGGCCGATGCGGAGCTCGGTGATGCCGTCGTGGTCGCCGGCGGCGATGCCAACCAGTTCGTCCGCGCCACGATCGTCGCGCGGCAGACCTTTGCCGGCTATTGGGAATATCTGCTCGACGAGGCGCTGTTCACCGCGCCGGCTCATCCGCTCTGGGGCGGCGCGGGCCTGATCGATGCTGACGGACGGCTGATCGGCATCGGTTCGCTGCTGGTGCAGCAGATGACCGAGAGTGGTGAGACGCGCGACGCCAACATGATCGTGCCGATCGACCTGTTGAAGCCGATCCTCGAGGACATGACGACTTATGGCCAGTCGCGCCGGCCACCGCGGCCCTGGCTCGGACTGTTCTCGGCCGATCACGAGGGCGGCGTCGTGGTGGTGAGCCTCGCCGAAGACGGCCCGGCAGCAGCCGCAGGGGTGCGGCCTGGCGATGTCATCGCCGGCGTCGGCGATCGCGAGGTCGCCAATCTCGCGGACTTCTATCGTGCGGTCTGGGACGTCGGGGCCCCTGGCGCCGAAATCGCCCTGCACATCATCCGCGACGAACGCAGCCTCGTGGTCCGCGTCCGATCGGCCAACCGCACCGACCTGCTCAAGAAGCCGCGCCTGCACTGATGCGGCACCGGCCATCGCCCCGGGGCGATGGCCGCCGTCGCCCGAAGGCGGTCAGCCTTCCTTGGCCATGGACTTCTTGAATTCCGGCAGGTGCTTCTGCTGCGCCTCGAGCATCAGTTCGCGATACTGGCCATAGATGATGTCGGTGTCGTGCAGCGTCACGCCGGCGATCGTCGGCGAGGCGAAGACAGGCAGCTCGATGCCCCGATCAGCCAGCTTCTGGGCGCTCTCCGCCAGCAGTTCGTGCATCATCATCATCGCGAGAACGGTCGAGGCGCCCGCGACGGGGCGGCTCCAGCCCTTGATCGGCACGATGGCGTCCTCGATCGGCGCGCCGGTGTCGATGACGATATCGGCAGCGTCGGCGAGGCGCTTGCCCGACGAGTGGGTCGCAGGCTTGTCGAGATTGGCCTTGGCGGTGATGGCGACGACGGTGAGGCCGCGCTTCTTCGCATAGAGCGCGGTGTCGATGCCCGACGCATTGCGGCCGGAATGGCCGAAGATCACGATCGTGTCGCCGGCATTCAGCGGCTGGTGATCAAGGAACTTGTCGGCGTAGTTCTCGGTCCGCTCCAGCCAGAGCAGCTCGCGCACGCCGCCGGCGCCGAGGATGTTGTGCCACATGACGCGCGGGTCGGTCAGCGGGTTGAAGCCGAGATAGGAGCCGTAGCGCGGATAGGTCTCCTGCACCGGCAGCACCGAGTGGCCCGAGCCATAGAGATGGACGAGACCGCGGCCGGCGAGCGTCTCGGCGACCGCGGTCGAGGCCTTCTCGAAGGCCGCCGCATTGGCTTCGGCGGCGGCTTCCGCGATCTTGACGAGGCGGCTGATATAGAGCGTGGACATGACTGGCCTTTCTGGTCAGGTGGTTAGACGTAGAGCGTCGAGCGGATCTCGTAGCGGTCGGCCCGCATCGTCGAGAGAGCGAATTCAAACGGGCCGCTGCGGTCATAGGCGACGCGCTCGACCTCGAAGGCCGGCGTGCCGGCCGGCTGCTGGATGAGATCAGCGTCGGCCTCGGCGACCTGGCGAACGCGGTAGACCTCCTTCGCCTTCACCGGGGCGATGCCGCAGTGCTCCTTGAGCCAGCCATAGAGCGACTGAACCTCTGCGGCGGCCCCGAACAGGCCGGGGACGCGCGCCTCGGGGAGATGCGCGGTCTGGATGCCGATCGGCAGCCCGTTGCCGAGGCGCAGACGCCGGAGCTGGACGACGCTGTCGCCGATGGCGATCTCGAGCGCGTCGGCAATGTCCTGATCGGCCGGGATCCGCCGCGCCTCGAGCAGGCGGGTGGTGGGGATCAGCGCCAGTGTCTTCATTTCCTCGGTGAAGGAGGTGAGGCCGCGCACGCCGGCTACCATGGTCGCCGCGCGCACGAAGGTCCCGCGCCCATGCTCGCGGCGCAGGAAGCCTGCCTCCTCGAGGTTTCGCAGGGCATGGCGGACCGTGATGCGCGAAATGCCGAGCAGCTCGCACAGGCGATCCTCGTTGGGGATCTGCGAGGCCGGCGGCCACTCGCCGCGCTCGATCAGTTCCCGAAGCGCCATCTCTGCCTGGTGCCAGAGCGGTTCGGGGCGGCGGCGGTCCGGCTTGACGAGGCCTGGGAGTTCAGTCATCCGAGCATTCTCCATCGCGGCCCGCGCGCGCCTGCGACGGCTGCGCCGACAAGGCCTGCACGGGACCCGAATTCACCAGCGCGCAGCCCAATGCCGCGCAGATGCGGCGGCAGCTGCCGCCGGAGCGCGACCAGCACGTTCGGCGCCAGCACGTCAAGCGATCGGGCGACGCCGCCAGCGACGATGATCATGGCCGGATCGAGCAGCGCGACTGCGCCGGCGAGCGTCGTACCGAGCGCCGTCGCCGGAGCCTCGAGCGCCGCCAGAGCCCTCGCATCGCCGGTGCGCGCGGCCTCGATCAGCACGCCGCCATCGGCGAGGCCGATCGTCCTCGCCGCCCGGTCGAGGGCGCGGCCGGAGGCGTGACGTTCGAGCCAGCCCGATACGTCCTCGCCGGAATCATCCAGCTGAGCCGCGGCCCACCCGAACGAGCAGGCTGCGCCGGTGCTTCCCGCAACGATCTGGCCGCCCGCGAGCACGGCCGAGCCGATGCCCGTGCCGATCGCGAGCAGAAGGACATCCTTCAGGCCACGCGCCGCTCCGCCTGTCGCCTCGGCCAGCAGGGCCAGTTGGGCATCGTTGCCGAGACCGATGGTGATGCCCGGAAGGGCTTCGGCAAGGTCGAGCCCATCGAGATAGGGCAGGTTCGGGACCCAGCGGCAGACGCTGCCCGTGGCAAGGCCCGGCACGCCAATGCCGAGGCGGCGCGCGCCGGTCTCGGCCAGGAGCCGCGTCACGAGATCGAGGAAGGCGGCGCGATCGTGCGGCGCTGGCCCTTCGGCGACGGAATGGACCTGTTCGGGGGCGCCAGCCGCCGCGGTTCCCGCGCGAAAGCGCGTGCCGCCGAGGTCGATGGCGAGGATGCGATCGCTCATCCCTTCACTCCCGAAGCGACGACGCTGTCGACGAAGAAGCGCTGGAGCAGGATGAAGAGCAGCACTGGCGGCAGCACCGCGAGCGTCGCGCCGGCCATCACCAGGCCGGTGTTCATGGCGCCACGATTGTAGGACAGCAGCCGCGAGAGCGAGATGACGATGGGATAGGCATCAGTATTGCCCTGCAGCACTGTCAGCGGCCAGAGATAGCTGTTCCAATGATAGACGAAGGCGAACAGCGTCAGCGCGGCGATGGCGGGTATGACCGCCGGCGCGACGATCTGGAAGACGATCCTGAGCTCCGAGGCACCATCGAGCCGCGCCGCCTCGATGAGTTCGTCCGGAACGCCCTTGATGAACTGCCGCATGAGGAAGATGCCGAAGGCGTTGGCGAGGTTCGGGACGACGACGCCGGCGAGCGAGGCGTCGAGGCCGAGATACCCGACGACGCGGTAGAGCGGGATCAGCGTCACGATCGGCGGCAGGAACATCGTCGCGATCAGCACGGCGAACAGCGCATCGCGGTGACGGAACCGATATTTGGCAAAGCCATAGCCGGCCATCAGGCTGGTGACGATGATCGCGGCCGTCGTGATGAGGGCGATGATCGCCGAGTTCAGCAGCGAGCGGCCGAGATTGACCACGCCGGCGACGGCGGCATAGGCGGCGAAGCTCGGCGCGGCCGGCAGCCAGACCGGCGGTACCTGCATCGTCTCCTGCGGCGTCTTGAGGCTGGTCAGCACCATCCAGGCGAGCGGGAAGGCGCTCGTGACCGCGATGCCGAGAATGGCGAGGACAATGGCGGCGCGGGCCGGCGTCAGCCGTTGCGGCGCGCGCGGCAGAGCTTTTTGCGGAACAGGCGGGGGCAGGGATTTCGCGCTCATGTCGGGCGAGGCTCCCGCGCCCGCGCGAAGGCAAACAGGCATGAGACTGCAACCACGAGCGCCAGCATCAGTGTCACCGCCATGGCCGAGCCGAGCCCGCCCTGGGCGCGCTCGATGCCGACGCGGCGGATATGAAAGGTGAGGACATTGGTCGCGTTGACCGGGCCGCCCTGCGTGATCAGCGCGACGGGCTCGAACACCTGAACGGCATTGATCACGGCGATCACCGCCGAGAACAGCAGCGTGTTGCCGAGCAGCGGCAAGGTGATGAAGCGGAAGCGTGCCGGCGCGCGGGCGCCATCCATACGCGCGGCTTCATGCAGCGATTCCGGGATTTGCGTCAGCCCAGCCACCACGAGGACGGTGAAATAGCCGACCTGCTGCCAGACATTGAGCAGGACGATCGAGCCGAGCGCCGTGTTCGGCGAGGACAGCCAGGTCTGCGGCGGAATGCCGATCCAACCGAGGATCTGGTTGAGCGGTCCTTCGCTCGGCGAATAGAGCTTCGAGAACACGAGTGCCACGGCGATCATCGGCACCATGTAGCTGGAGAAGAGAACCGTCCGGAGAAAGACGCCGCCGGGCGCGAGCTTCTGATGTACGAGCAGCCCGAAGGCGACCGAGAGCGGCAGGATGAGGGCGACCGAGCCGAGCGTATAGAGCGCAGTATTGGCGAGCGCCGCCTTGAAGTCGCGTCCGATCGACGAGCCCGAGAAGATGTCGATGAAGTTCTGTACGCCGATGAAGCGTGCGGTCTCGAAGCCGGTCTGTGTCGACCAGGCCGTGAAGGAGAGCAGGATCGTCAGGATCATCGGCGCCAGCACGAAGACGGCGATGAGGCCGGTCGCCGGGGCGAGCATCGTGACGATCGATCGTAGGGACTGGCTGTGCATGGTGCCCGAGCTGTCGGGGGAGAGGTGAGGGGCAGCCAGCCGGCCGCCCCTCGTCTGCGGGCTCGACTATTTCGCGGCGCGTGCGAGGATCTCGACGGCGTCGGCCTGGGCCGTCTTCTGCGCGTCGGCTGCCGAAACCTGGCCGAACTGGATCGCTTCGAGCGTCTTCTGCAGCGATTCCGAGAATTCCTGACCGCCGAGAACGACCGGGAAGCCCTTCGCGTTGGCGAGCGTCTCGGTGTAGCCCTTGAGGAAGGGATCGCCGGCAAGCCGGCCGGCGAAGGCGGCGCCGTCAGACGTCCGCGAGGGCAGGATGCCCATCGACATCAGGATATCCCCCATGGCCGAGGCACCGTTCTCGCCCGAGGTCGGGCCGTTCAGCCAGGCGAGGAAGTCCCAGGCCGCCTTCTGCTCGTCCGCCGAAGCCTTGGCGTTGACCACCGTCATCCAGGAATAGGAGATCGAGCGCGCCTTGTCGCCGGAGGGGCCGACCGGGATCGGGGCGGTGGCGATATCGGCGAAGCGATCGCCCATGCCGGCCTTCAGGGCCGACTCCCACCAGTTCGCCATGATGATCATGCCCGTCTTGCCGGAGACGAAGCTGTCGAGGAACGGACCGGTGGTGTTGGCGTCGGCGGTCGCCATCGACGGGTCGCTGTAGCCGGACTTGATCAGCTTCTCGTAGAGCGCGAAGGTTTCGGCGGCCTGCTTGGAGTCGAGCGCAGGCTTGCCGTCCACGACGAGTTCGCCTCCATTCGAGACGAGCAGCGATGCGAAGGGATGCAGGACGCCCGCCGCCCAGGAATTGATCATGCCGAAGCCCTGCTGGCCTTTCGACTTGTCGGTCAGCTTCTCCGCCGCGGCGACAAAGGCCTCCCAGGTCTTCGGCGCTTCGGTGATGCCGGCGGCTTCGAACAGCTTCTTGTTGTAGTTGAGCGCGTAGACGTCGATCTCGTTCGGGATGCCGTAGAGCGTGCCGCCGATCGTGGCGGCGCCGATCACGCCGGCCGGCCAATCGGCCTTGGTCGCGGTCGCGATCGCGTCCGGAACCGGGGCAACGAGCCCGTCCTTCACGAGGTCCGGCAGCCAGGCGTCATAGATGCCGGCGATGGTGGCGCCGCCTGCGCCGCCGCCCGACGAGCGGAGCGTCGTCAGGAGATCGCCGAACGGCACCGCGCGGATGGTGAGCGTGACGTCCGGATGGGTCTTGGTATAGGCCGCCCCGGCTGCTTCGAGCTTCGCCACCGTTTCCGGCGACCAATGGGTGAGGAAGGAAACGTCGACGGCATGAGCGAGCATGCTGCTCGACGCGAGGAGGACCGCCGTGCCGACGGCACGCGCGAGAAGCTGGAACTTCTGCATGTTGAATTTCCCCTGCGCGATCCGGCTTGCTGCCGGCTGACGACGACAGTTATGACGTTATAACGACTTTTGGCAAGCGTCTTTCGGCAGGCCGGTCGCTTTGGCGCAAAGCCGAGGCCTGCGCGGTGCCGGAAGGGGGGAGGACGATCGTGGGGGGGCGGGCGGCTCGCTCGGCCGATAGGGGTGCGGGGCGGGCTGAGCGGCATGGCGCCGACGGGAAGGACGCTCCGGGAAGCGTGGCGCGCGCCGACAGCGTCCCGCGGCGCTCGCGGGCAGTGGCGCGGATCGGAGGGCCGACCCGCGCCACCGTCGCTTATTCGGTGAAGCCGACCTTTTCCATATGCAGTGACAAGGTCGGCGTGATCGCCGAGCCGGTCACATTGGTCGTCATCAGATAGTTGAGTGTCTCGTAATGGGCGAAGACCAGCGGTGCGTCGGCCGTCACGATGGTGCGGATTTCCTTGTAGAGCTCCTTCCGCGCCGGCGTATCGTTGCTCGCCGCGGCCTTGTCGATGAGGGCATCCACGGCCGGGTTGGAGTAGCCGACCGTATTGATCGGGCCGCCGGACTTGATGACGAGCGAATAGAAGTTGTCCGGGTCGATGGTCCGTTCCTGATAGGCGCTTGTGATCTCGTACTTGCCGGAGACATAGGCGTCGTACCAGACCGAGACATCGACCGGCTTGATCTCCATGTCGATGCCGATCTCCTTCAACTGGTCGCGAACGACCTGGCCGGTCTTGAGCAGCTCCGGATACTGCGGCAGGCCGAGATATTCGATCTTGAGCCCGTCCTTGTAGCCGGCCTCGGCGAGCAGGGCCTTGGCCTTGGCGACGTCGCGGCTCGCGCCGAAGATGCCGCTGGGATCATACCAGGACGAGCCGGTGGGTACTTCCTCGAGACCGAGTTCGCCTGTGCCGAGATAGGCGACATCGCGAATGGCGGCGCGATCGACGGCGAGCGCGATCGCCTGGCGCACCTTCGGATTGTCGAAGGGCGGCTTCTTGGTGTTGAGCGCGAGGAAGTCCGGAATGCCGGCGACGGGGCTCGTGACATAGGTGAAGCGCGGATCGGCCTTCAGCGCCGGCACCTGCTGCAGCGGCACGGCGTCGATCCAGTCGAGTTCGCCGGCGGCGAGGGCGTCGATGCGGCTCTGGTCGACGGGCAGGAAGCGGAAGGTGATGCTGTCGAGATGCGGCAGCCCCGGCTTGAAATAGGTCGGGTTCTTCTTGACGGTGATGTGGTCGCCCTGAACCCATTCGACGAACTCGAACGGACCCGTGCCGACCGGTCCGCGTGCGGGATCGCCGCTTTCGATCGCCTTCTTGTTCACGATCTGGCCGTTGGTGGCGAGATTGGTCAGGAACGGACCGAAGGGCGACTTCAAATGGAACACGGCGACGGCCGGGTCAGTCGCATCGACGCTGTCGATCTGCGCATAGAGGCCAGCATAGGCGCTGGCCGTCTTCGGGTTCAGGATGCGCTCGAAGGTGTATTTGACGTCGGCCGAGGTGAACTTCTCGCCGTTGTGGAAGGTGGCGTTGGGGACGAGGTCGAACTTCCACGTCTTGGCGTCGATCTCCGTCCATTTGGTCGCGAGGTCGGGGATGAGGCTGCCATCGGGAGCCATGTCGACCAGCTTCGAGAAGATGCCTTCATAGACCTGGGCGCCGGTATAGATCGACGACGTCGCCGGATCGAGCACGTCCGGCTCGCCAGTGAGCGCGGCGCGAAGGTCGCCGCCAGCCTTGATCTCGGCGCTCGACGCCGCGCCGCCGGCAAGGGCGACGGCAAGGCCGAGCGAAAGCGCCGCGAGCGTGCGCGCGAGCGGCCCGGCGCGCCGTCTCCGCATGATGGTGGATGGTGTTGACATGATCTGGTTCCCTGCTTGTTGAGTTCTAGCTTCTGACACTGCGAACGAAATCGAGGAACGCGGCATTGAACGGGTCGGGGCTCTCCCAGAGGCAGGCATGGCCGCCGGGGACAGTCTTCCAGGCGGCGCCGGGGATCGCCTGCTGCAGGCGCTTCGAGAGGCGGACCGGGATCAGGATGTCTTCCTCGCCGGCGAGCACCAGCGTCGGCACGGCGATGGTGCCGACGCGGCCGATCGCGTCGTGGTTCTGGATGACGGCGAGCTGCGCGAGATAGGTCTCGACCGACATGTCGAGCGCGGCCATGGCGGCGGCGAATTCGGCGGCGTCCTGCGGCCGCTCCTCGAAGAATGGGCCGGTGAAGGCCCAGAGCGCGACATCGCGCATCACGAAGGGCACGTCGATCTTCCGGGCGAGATCGGCCCACATCGCGAACATGGCCTGGCAGAACGGATCGGCGGTGCCATAAGTGCAGGCGAGCGTCAGCGACTTGAGATCGCCGGGATAGGCGAGCGCATATTCCTCCGAGATCATCCCGCCCATGGAAACGCCCATGAGGTGGAAACCGGTGATGCCGAGATGATCGACCAACGCCTTCGCGTCGTCGGCCAGCATGCGCGAGGAATAGGGTCCGGCGGGGCGGTCGGTCTGGCCGATGCCGCGATTGTCGAAGCGAAGCACCCGATAGCCGGCCTCGACGAGCGCCGGAACCTGGAAGCCCCAGGACTGCAGGTCGTCGGCGAGCCCGTTGATGAGGACGATGGTGCCGTTGCCGGCATCTTCGCCGTCGATCTGATAGTTGATGGTGATCCCGTTCAGATGTGCTGTGGGCAAGCGAGCCTCCTCCGGTGCGGTTAGCTGGGTACTGGACTGCGGGGTCTCGGCACGGCGGCGAGCAGCGCGCGCGTATAATCGTGGCGCGGGGCAGCCAGCACGACGTCGCTGGCGCCGGTCTCGACCAGGCGGCCGCGATAGAGCACGGCGATGTCGTGGCTGACATGCTCGACGACGCCGAGGTCATGGGTGATGAAGATCGAGGCGACGCCGAGATCGCGCTGCAGATCCATGAAGAGGTTGAGGATCTGCGCCTGGACGCTCATGTCGAGCGCGCTCACCGGCTCGTCGGCGACGATCAGTTCCGGCTCGCTGGCAAGCGCCGCCGCGATGGCGACGCGTTGGCGCTGGCCGCCGGAAAGCTCGGCCGGCAAGCGGGTGGCGAAAGCGGGATCGAGCCCGACGCGGGCGAAGAGGTCCGCGACCCGGCGCGACCGGTCGGCCGGCGTGCCGATGCGGAAGCAATCGAGCGCCTCGCGGACACTGCGCCCGACCGGCCAACGCGGATCGAGGCTGCCAAAGGGGTCCTGGAACACCGGCTGGACGCGGCGGCGGAAATCGTCGAGCGCCCGGCCCGAGAGGCCCTGGACTTCGGTTCCGTCAAAGAGGATGGCGCCGCCGTCTGGCCGGGTCAGGCGGAGGATGCAGCGTCCGAGCGTCGACTTGCCGCTGCCGCTCTCCCCGACGAGGCCGAGCGTTCGGCCGCGGCCGACCCGGATCGAGACGTCGTCGAGCGCCTTCGCGTGGCGGCGGCGCCAGAACGGGCCGCCGGCGGGGTAGGATTTGCTGAGGCCTTCGACGACGAGGAGGTCAGCCATGCGCGCCTCCGCTATTTGCCGCCGCGCGCTCGGCCGCCTCGAGGCTCTCGACGCTCCATTCGGCCGGGATGACCGGCAGGCGGGCACCGCGCCGCGCCGCCGCCGGCCGGGCGGCGAGCAAGGCGCGGGTATAGGGATGAGCGGGCCGGGCGAAGAGGTCGGCGGCGGTCGCGACCTCAAGCAGGCGGCCGCCATACATTACGCCGACGCGGTCGCAGACCATCTGGACGACGCCGAGATCATGGGTGATCAGCAGGACCGTGGTGCCATGCTCGCGGCGGAGCCGGTCGATCAGCGCCAGCACCTGCGCCTGGATGGTGACGTCGAGCGCGGTGGTCGGCTCGTCGGCGATGAGCAGCTTGGGATTGTTGGCGAGCGCCGCCGCAATGACGATGCGCTGGCGCTGGCCGCCGGAAAAGCGGTGCGGCACGTCGCCATAACGGCCGGCGGCGTCGGGAATGCCGACCTCCGTCATCAGCGCGGTGGCCCGGGCGCGCGCCTCGCTGCGGCCGATCTTGCCATGCGCGCGGATCGTCTCGGCGATCTGGTCGCCGACCGGCCAGGTCGGGTCGAGGCTGGCGGTCGGGTCCTGGAAGATCATCGCGGCCTCGTTGCCGCGCATCGCCCGCAGCGCCGCGTCGCCGAGCCCGACCACCTCGCGTCCCTCGACGCGGATCGAGCCGCCGATACGGGCGCTATCCGGCAACAGGCCCATGACCGCATTGGCGAGCGTCGACTTTCCGCTGCCGCTCTCGCCGACGATGCCGAAGATCTCGCCGCGTTCGAGCGCCAGCGAGACGCCGTCGACCGCCGGCCGCGCCGCGTCGGCGCCGAAACGGACGGTAACGGTCTCGAAGGCGAGCGGCGCCGTCATTCGGCCACCCCGCGCGGATCGAGCGAGCGACGCAGCCCTTCGCCGAGAAAGGTGAAGCCGAGCACGGCGACGACGATGGCGAGACCCGGGAAGATCTCGACCCAGGGCGCCTGCAGCAGCACCTCGCGGCCATCGGCGAGCATGCCGCCCAGCGAGGGCGTCGGCGGCTGCGTGCCGAGGCCGAGAAAGCTGAGCCCGGCTTCGAGCTGCAGCGCGAAGGCGCTGAGCACCGAGGCCTGGACGACGACCGGGCCGAGCGCATTCGGCGCGACATGGCCGCTGATGACGGCGAGATGGCTGGCGCCGCGGGTCCGGGCGCCGGCGACATAGTCGTTGCGGCTGACGATGAGCGTGGCGGTGCGCATGACCCGCGCAAGGATCGGCAGATAGATCACCGCGATGGCGATGGCGGCGACCGTGCTGCCCGGCCCGAGCACGGCGATGAAGGCGATGGCGAGCAGCATCGCCGGAAAGACGAGGATCAGGTCGAGCCCGCGCGAGATGATGCTGTCGGTCACGCGGCCGAAATAGCCGGCGGCGAGGCCGAGCGGCACGGCGACGAGAAGCGAGCCGACGACGGCCGAGATCGAGACCATGAGGCTGGCGCGGAGGCCGAAGATGACGCGCGAGAGCACGTCGCGCCCGAGTACGTCGGAACCGAAGGGATGCGACAGCGACGGTGCGCCGAGCACGCGGCTGACCTCGACGCTCTCCGGATCGTGCGGAGCGATCAGCGGCGCGGCGATGGCGACAAGGGCGAGCGTTGCGAGAAGGCCCGCGCCGAGCAGCAGGAGCCGCCGCGTCTCGCCGCCGCTGGTCCCAGCCACGCTCATGTCGATGCTCCGTCCGCGACGCGCGGATCGAGCCAGGCGACGATGAGGTCGGTCGCCAGCGAGACGAGGATGAACAGCGTGGCGATGGCGAGGATGCCGACCTGCACCGTCGGATAATTGCGCTGGTTGATGCCGGTGACGATCAGGCGGCCGACGCCGGGCAGGGCAAACATGGTTTCGATGATGATTGCGCCGCCGAGCAGCACGCCGACCTGGATACCGATCACGGTGACGATCGCGGGACCCGCATTCCTGAGCGCATGGCCATAGACGATGCGGCGGGGATGGATGCCCTTGGCGCGCAGGAAGGTGACGAAGGGGCGCCCCAGCACGGCAGCGACGGCGCTGCGGGTCGTGCGCAGGATATAGGCCGCTTCGCCGGTCGCCAGCGTCAGCACCGGCAGCGTCATGTAGCGGAGATTGGCGATCGGGTCCTTGGCGAACGGCACGTAGCCGGAGGGTGGCAGGATCATCAGCGTCCCGGCGAAGACCAGCACCAGCATGATGCCGAGCCAGAAGTCGGGCACGCTGATGCCGAAGACGACGAAGCCTTCGGTGAGGCGACGCGTCCAGCGTCCGCCGGTTGCCGCGGCGATGCCGAGCGGCACGCCGACCGCGACGGCGAGGAGCATGGAAAGCGCCGCAAGCTCGATCGTCACCGGCAGCCGCTGCGACAACAACAGCGAGAGCGGCGCATGGCTGACGATGTCCTTACCGAGATCGCCGCGCAGCAGCGCCCCGGCCCAGGCGAGATACTGCTCGATGAGGCTTCGGTCGAGACCGAGCTGGTGGCGGAGTTCGGCGACGTTCTGGTCGGTGGCACGGAAACCGAGCATGGTCCGGACCGGATCGCCCGGTACGAGGCGGAGGATCAGGAAGACCACGATGCTCATGACGACCAGCATCGGGATAGTGAGCGCGAGGCGCCGAAGCGCGAAGAGGAGCATCCGGCTCATGGGCGCGCTCCCGCATCCTGATGCACCGCGCGATCGACCAGCTGTCGGATCAGCGTCTCGGAGATCGTGAAATGAACGGCGGCGATCGCCGCGGCGTCTTCGGCGCGCCCTTCGCTGACGGCCGTGACCAGGGTCCGGTGTTGGCCGAGTGCGGTGCGGCGGGCCTCGTCGGAATAGGGCTCGGCGCCGAGATTGAGCGAGATCTTGGCGCGCAGATCGACCGACATCGCGACGAGGATCGGATTATGCGTCGCCTCGGCGATGGCGAGATGCAGCGCTGAATCGGCTCGGCGCGAGGCGTCGTGGTCGGGCGCGTCGAGATAGGCCTGGAGCGCCTTCGCCATCGCGGCGATGTCAGCGTCGGTCCGCCGTTCCGCCGCGGTGCGGGCGATCATCGGCTCGACCAGCGTGCGGGCGTCGAAGATGTGCTCGAACTCGGACCAGTTGGCGATGATCTGCCGCTGGACGTGTTCGGCCGAACGCGGACCCCAGTCGGCGCGGACGAAATAGCCGCCGTTGCGGCCGCGGCGGACTTCGAGATAGCCGCCGTCGGTGAGCTGCTTCAGCGCCTCGCGGATCGAGGAGCGCGAGACGCCGAGCATGGCCGCCAGCTCGCGCTCGGTCGGAAGCTGCTGGCCGGTCACATAGAGCCCGAGCGCCACAGCTGTGACGAGGCGGTCGACGACATCGTCGGCGACATGGCGCGTGACGATCGGCGCCCCCCAGGACGGCGCCGACGACGGGCCGGGGGATGCCGGCGTCTCCGGCTCCTGGCCGACCGGAAGGGCGGCGGCCTTGGTCATCGATCGCTCCCTTCGCTGAACCGCATCAGGATGAAGCGCGCGAGCGTGCGCGCGGCGGCGGTGATGCTGGCGAGTTCGACGGATTCGTCGATGCCATGCATCGCATGCGCTACGGCACCGAAGCAGACGGCGGGAATGCCGAAATCGTTGATGTAGATGCGGGCATCCGTGGTGGTGCCGAGCACGCGCAGCGGCGGGGAGCGGCCATGGGCGGCCTCGTGGGCGGCAGCGAGGTCGCGCATCAGCGGCGCTTCGGCCTCGAGGAGATAGCCGCGGGCGCGGAAGCCGCTCAGCCTGACGCGGGGCTGGATGGGATAGCAGCCGGCGAAGGCGGCGACGACATAGCGCAGCCGCTGTTCGGCCTGCTCGACCGTCCAGCCGCTGGGAAACCCGATGCGGACGCCGAGCGTGGCGCGGGCCGGAACGGTCGAGATCCAGTCGCCGGCGGCGATCGTGCCGAGATTGACGCTGTAGGGCTGGCGCCCGTCGCTGATGCCCGGCTCCGGCTCCGACAGCGCGAGTTCGGCCGTCCAGTCGCGCAGCCGCTCGACCAGTCGCATGCCGAGATCGATCGCGCTTGGATGGGCGCCGGCGGCATAGGCGTGGCCGGCGGGGGAGGAGATGTCTATCTCGGCCCAGAGCACGCCGACGCCGCCGGTGAGAAGGGCAAGATCGGTCGGCTCGAGGACTACGACTTCCGGCGCCACGACCCCATGCGTCGTGATCGCATCCAACGTGCCGTTGCCCGTGCATTCCTCTTCGACGACTGCGAGGAAGCCGAGCCGCCTGCGCGCGAACAGGTCCGGTGCGACCAGCCTCAGCGCCCGCAGTGCCAGAATGCCGACGGCGAAACCGCTCTTCATGTCGCCGGCGCCGCGGCCATGGAGCCGTCCGCCGCGCCGCGCCGGCTCGAAAGGCGGCGTCGTCCAGAGATCGGGTGTCTCCGCCGGGACGACATCCATATGGCCATTGAGGAGGAGGCTGAGGGTTCCTTCGCCCGGCGTCGTGGCGAGCACCTGAAAGCGCCCCGGCGTCATCGTTGCCGCATCGGGCGCAACGCCGGCGCGCGGATCGCTGCGCGGACCGCTGACGAAGGGCAGGCGGGCAATGTCGAGCCCGATCGAGGCGGCCTCCCGCGCGAAGACGTCCATCGCCGCCTGCTCGGCACCGACCGTGCTCGGCGCCCTGACGAGCGCTTCGAGGAAGGCGAATGCCCGCTCGCTCTCCGCCTCGATTGCCCCGTCCAGCCGGTCCAGCATGCGCCTGCCATCTTTTGGTTTGTTGTCCAGACCCTATGCCAATTCCCGCGCCGGCGACAAGTCGGAACAGCGGGCAGAATCGGCGTCGCGGTGCTCAAACTCTGAGCGGCCACGCGGCGGCGGAAACGGGCAATTTCTTCGCGCCCGGTGCGCGCAGGGCTTCCAAGCGCGGCAGCGATCCGTTAGGCAGGATCAAAGAGTGGGGGAGCGCCATGACACTTGCTGCGACGCTGATTCTGGTGGGCCGGATCGTGCTCGGCCTCTTCTTCGTGATCGCCGGTGTCCGGAACTTCCTCGCCTTCTCCGCCCGCTGCCAGATGGCGACCAATTACGGTGGCAAACTGCCGCCGGCCCTCCTCGGCCTCGGTTTCGCGGCCCAGCTCATCGGCGGGCTCTCGCTCGTGCTCGGCATCCAGCCGGCCTGGGGCGCCGCGCTGCTGATCCTCTTCCTGATCGGCGCCACGTCGCTCTTCCACAACTTCCTGCTGTTCGAGGGCGAGGAGCAGCAGCCGCATATCTACTTCACGCTCGTCAACATCACCCTTGCCGGCTACTGTCTGATGGTGATCGGCCTTTCGCTCTAGAATGCGCCGCGTCGGCCGCCGGCCTTGAAGGCTACGCCGCGGCCTGATCGATCTTGTCCGTCGCCATCGCGCAACTCGCGCTGCCTGTTCGAGTGCCGGCGCCTCGCCGCGGCACCGCGCAGCCGCACCTCGTCGCGCCCACGGCTCATCATCCCCTGACCATCATCTGACCTGATCAGGCGGCCCGGCCTCTGGCTGAGCGATGCCGATCGTTCGTCCCCCTCGTTCCATTCGGTCCGTCTTGTTCGCGCCGCGGCGTGGGCGTGAGCGCGCGACTCTTTTTTGTCGTGATGGCCTTCGGATGGGCTGGACAGCGGGCGCGATCCGCCTGTAGGCTCGGGATCAATTAGTATGAATAATAGGATTAATCGGGTCAGATGTCGCTCGCCTTCTCTGTGCCTTTGCAGGTCTCGGCCTCGGGTCACGCCTTTGGTGGCCTCCATGCCGCTGCCGTCGACCAGATCGGCGCCTGGATCGTGCAAGGTCGGATTCAGCCGGGCGAATTGCTGCCGAATGCCAATGATCCGACGCTCGGCATCAGCCGCTCGGTGCTGCGCGAGGCGATCAAGGTTCTCGCCGGCAAGGGGCTGGTCGAATCGCGCCCGAAGACGGGGACGCGCGTCCGGCCGCGCTCGGACTGGAACTTTCTCGATGCCGACGTGCTCGCCTGGCGTTATTCAGGCGCGATCACGACCGAAGATGTGCGCGCGCTGTTCGAGTTGCGCATGGCGATCGAGCCGATGGCCGCCTTCCTCGCCGCGACGCGCGCCACCGACGAGCAGCTTGCCGTCGTCGAGGCGGCGCTGGCCGAGATGGCCGTCGTCGCCCATGACGGCGAACTCTTCGCCAAGCCCGATCTCGCTTTTCACCAGACCATTCTCCGGATGACCGGCAACGAGCTGATCGGATCGATCGCAGCGCTGATCGAGACCGCGCTCGTCACCAGCTTCCGGCTTTCCAATGACAGTCCGGACGGGCAGGGGCCTTCGCTGCCGCTGCATCGTGCCGTCGCCGCGAAGATCGCCGCGCGCGATCCGGTCGGGGCGCAGCAGGCGATGATCGTGCTGCTCCAGGGCGCCGAACAGGACGTCCGACGGGTCGTCGAAGGTCGCAATCGCCGCCGCGGCGGCAAGGGGATAAAGGCATGACCGACAAGAAGCGCCCGCTGCGCTCGACGGCATGGTTCGGCGGTGCAGGCAAGAACGCCTTCATGCATCGCAGCTGGATGCGCAACCAGGGCCCGCCTGACCATGCCTTCGACGGCAGGCCGGTGATCGGCATCTGCAACACCTGGTCGGAACTGACGCCCTGCAACGCGCATCTGCGCGGCCTTGCCGAGCGGGTCCGCCAGGGCGTGCTGGAGGCCGGCGGCTATCCGCTCGAATTCCCGGTCATGTCGCTCGGCGAAAGCAACATGCGGCCGACGGCGATGATGTTCCGCAACCTCGCCAGCATGGATGTCGAGGAATCGATCCGTGCCAATCCGATCGACGGCGTGGTGCTGCTCTGCGGATGCGACAAGACCACGCCCTCGCTGCTGATGGGCGCCGCTTCCGTCAACCTGCCGACGATCGTCGTCTCGGGCGGGCCGATGCTGAACGGCAAGTTCCGGGGCAAGGATATCGGCTCGGGCACGCATGTCTGGAAATTCGCCGAGGAAGTGAAGGCCGGCCGCATGTCGGTCGACGACTTCCTCTCGGCCGAGCAGGGCCAGAGCCGTTCGGCTGGCAGCTGCATGACCATGGGTACGGCCTCGACGATGGCCTCGATGGTCGAGGCGCTCGGCGTCAGCCTGCCCGACAATGCGGCCATTCCCGCGGTCGATGCCCGGCGCGGGCTGCTCGCCCATCTCTCGGGCATGCGCATCGTCGATCTGGTGCGCGAGGATGTGAAGCTCGCCGACGTCTTGACGCGCGAGGCGTTCGAGAACGCCATCCGCGTCAATGGCGCGATCGGCGGCTCGACCAATGCCGTGATCCACCTGATCGCCATCGCCGGCCGCATCGGCGTCGAGCTCGGCCTCGAGGATTGGGATGCGCTCGGCCGCGCGGTGCCGACCATTGTCGACCTGATGCCGTCGGGCCGCTTCCTGATGGAGGACTTCTACTATGCGGGCGGCCTGCGCGCCGTCATGGCCGCGCTCGATCGCGCCGGCCTGTTGCACACATCGCTGCAGACGGTGGCCGGCCGCAGCGTCGGCGAGATCGTCAAGGAAGCGCCGAACTACAATTCCGAAGTCATCCGCGAACTCGACAATCCGCTGACGCCGGAGGGCGGCATCGCGGTGCTGCGCGGCAATCTCGCGCCCGACGGCGCCGTCATCAAGCCCTCGGCGGCGACGCCGGCGCTGATGCGCCATCGCGGCAAGGCGGTCGTGTTCGAGACGATCGAGCACTACTACCAGCGCATCGACGACCCGGCGCTCGAGATCGACGCGAACTCGGTGATGGTCCTCAAGAATTGCGGGCCGCGTGGCTATCCCGGCATGGCCGAGGTCGGCAACATGCCGCTGCCGGCCAAGCTGCTGAAGGAAGGCGTCTCCGACATGGTGCGCATTTCCGATGCGCGCATGAGCGGTACAGCCTATGGCACGGTCGTGCTGCATGTCGCGCCGGAGGCTGCGGCTGGTGGGCCGCTGGCGCTGGTGCAGGACGGCGACTGGATCGAGCTCGACGTCGCCGAGCGGCGGCTCGAACTCCTCGTCACCGACGAGGAACTGGCCGTCCGCCGTGCCGCCTGGACACCGCCGCCGCCGCCGGATGGCGGCTATGCCAGCCTCTTTGTCGGCCATGTGCTGCAGGCCGACCGTGGCTGCGACTTCGATTTCCTCGTCGGGCGCCGCGATGCCGGCATCCCGCGACATTCCCATTGAGACGGAGACCTCTATGACCGCCGAAGGGCTTTTCGCAGCCTACTCCAGCCTCAAGGGCCGCAGCGTCTTCATCACCGGCGGCGGCAGCGGCATCGGCGAGAGCCTCGTTCGCCATTTCGCCGCGCAGGGCAGCCGCGTCGCCTTTGTCGACATCGCCGAGGCGCCGTCGCTCGCCCTCGTCGATGCGATAGAGGCGACCGGGGTCGAGGCGCCGCTCTATATCCCATGCGATCTCCGCGACATCGAGGCGCTGCGCGCTGCGATGGCGGCGGCCAGCGTCCGCAACGGTCCCATCGCGGTGCTCTGCAACAATGCCGGCAATGACGACCGCCATCAGACCGAAGACGTGACGACCGCCTATTGGGACGACCGGATGGCGGTCAACCTCCGCCACCAGTTCTTCGCCGCCCAGACGGCAAGGCCGTTCATGAAGGAACTCGGCGGTGGCTCGATCATCAATTTCGGCTCGATCACCTGGATGGTCGGCGATGCCGACTGTCCGGCCTATGTCACCGCCAAGGCCGCGGTCTGGGGCATGACGCGGGCCTTGGCGCGCGAGTTCGGACCGGACCGCATCCGCGTCAACTGCATGGTGCCGGGCTGGGTCATGACCGAGCGGCAGGTTCGCCTCTGGCTGAACGAGGCCGGCGAGCGGCAGATCGCCGAGCGGCAGTGCCTGCCCGATCGCGTGCAGCCATCCGATATCGCGCGCATGGCGCTGTTCCTCGCCGCCGACGATAGCCGGATGTGTTCGAGCCAGCAGTTCATCGTCGATGGCGGCTGGGTCTGATTGGCGTCCTGAACGGAGAGTTGGGACTATGCGTCTCGTTCAATATCTGACGGAAGCCGGCGAACGGCGTGTCGGCCTCGTCACCGAGGATGGCGATCATCTCAATCCGATCGAGGGCGCCACCACCGTCAAGGGGCTGGCCGAGGCGGCGATCGCCGCGGGGTCCTCGCTCGCTGAGATCGTGCGTGCCCGCGTCGGCACCGATGTCGTCGACTATGACCGCCTGCTCGCCGAGCGGCTGGTGCTCGCGCCGCTCGACCACGAGGAGCCGGCGCGGCTGCTCGTCACGGGCACTGGCCTCACCCATATCGGCAGCGCCACCGCGCGCGACCGGATGCACCAGATGGTGCATGGCGAGGACGCCGACGAATCCGACTCGATGAAGATCTTCCGTATGGGAATCGAGGGCGGCAAGCCCGCCGATGGTGGGCTCGGCGTCCAGCCGGAATGGTTCTTCAAGGGCGTCGGCACCTGTGTCCTGCCGCCCGGCGCGACCCTGCCGATGCCGGCTTTCGCCAAGGCGGGCGCCGAGGAGGCCGAGATCGTCGGCCTCTACATCAACGGCTCCGACGGCACGCCCTACCGGATCGGCTTCGCGCTCGGCAACGAGTATTCGGACCATGTCACCGAGGGGGAGAACTATCTCTATCTCGCCCATTCCAAGCTGCGCGCCTGTTCCATCGGCCCGGAGCTGCTGATCGGTCCGCTGCCGGACGAAGTGCGCGGGACCTCGCGGATCCTCCGCGACGGCGCTGTCGTCTGGGAGGAGGAATTCCTCTCCGGCGAGGCGCACATGTCGCACTCGATCGCCAATCTCGAACACTACCACTTCCGCTACCCGGCCCATCGGCGGCCCGGCGACCTGCACGCCTATTTCATGGGCGCGGCGGTCATGAGCTACGCCTTCGGCGTCGCGACCGGCCCGGGTGACACTTACGAAATCGAGGCGTCCGTCTTCGGCAAGCCCCTGCGCAACGGGGTCGAAGCGGTACCCGATGAGGGCCCGGTGCGGGTCGTCGAGCTTTAGAGCCTGGACGAACAGGCCATCCAAACCAACCAGAAAGAGGGACTTGCGATGAAACTGAAGCGACTTCTGACAGGGATGGCAGCGACCTCGTTCGCGCTGTCGATGATGGCGTCGGCGGCGATGGCCGAGACGCTGCGTGTCATGGCCTGGGACGGCTATGCCGACAAGGACTGGGTCGCCGACTTCACGGCGAAGACCGGCATCGACGTCGATGTCGTCTTCATCGGCAGCGACGACGAGATATGGGCCAAGATGAAGGGCAGCGAAGGCAAGGACTTCGACGTCTTCGCCATCAACACCGCCCAGCTGCAGCGCTATATCGCCGCCGACCTCGTGTCGCCGATCGATCTTTCCGCGCTGCCGGACCAGAAGGACGTGCTGCCGCGCTTCCGCGATCTCGCCAAGGTTGGCGGGCTTGAAAAGGACGGCAAGGTCTACGGCATCCCGTTCGCCTTCGACTCGATCGGCCTCATCTACGACACCGACAAGGTCAAGACGCCGCCGACCTCGATGTCGGTGCTGTGGGACCCTGCCTACAAGGGCAAGATTCTCGCCTATGACAATGGCGAGCACAATTTCTCCTTCACCGCGCTGGTGCTCGGCGATCCCGATCCGTTCCATCTGACGCCCGACCAGATGGCGGCGATCAAGACCAAGCTGATCGATCTCAAGGGCAACGTCCTCAGCTTCTACACCACGTCGGATGAAGCGCTGCAGATCTACAAGAACAACGACGTCGCCCTGATCTGGGCCAATTACGGCCAGCAGCAGTTCAAGGCGCTCAAGGATGCAGGCGCGCATGTCGCCTATATCAATCCGTCGGAGGGCGCGCTCGCCTGGCTCGATACCTGGGCGATCTCGAAGGGGGTCAAGGACAAGTCCGCCGCCGAGAAGTGGATCAACTTCATGATCTCGAAGAAGGTCGGCGCTGAATTGTCCAAGCGTACCGGCTTCGGCAACAGCGCGGTCGAGACCGGCAGCGCCGGCGCCAACGACAAGCTGGTCTGGCTGCAGAACGTAGAGGATCCGCTGAAGCGTTCCGATCTCTGGAACGAGATCAAGGCCGCGCCCTGATCCGCTCTGCCTGACGCCGAACGTCGTGGGCCCGGAACCATCCGGGCCCCATCCTCAAGGCCCTTCGCAGGGCCGAACCTCCAAGGCCATGAGCCCGCAATGTCCGATGCCCGCGAACTCGTCGCCCTGCGCGCCGTCTCCAAGTCCTACGGGCCGGTTCCGGTCCTCCATGCCATCGACCTCTCGATCCTCGATGGCGAGTTCCTGACCGTTCTCGGACCTTCCGGCTCCGGCAAGACGACAGTGCTGCGCCTCATCGGCGGGCTCGAGGCCGCGACCTCGGGCGCGATCTATCTCGATGGCGCCGACATCACCCGCGTGCCGATCAATCGCCGTCCGTTCCATACGGTGTTCCAGGACTACGCGCTGTTTCCGCACATGACGGTCGCCGGCAATGTCGGCTATGGCCTCTCCGTCCGTGGCCGGCCACGCGCCGAAATCCGCAAGAAGGTCGGCGAGGCGCTCGACCTGGTCCAGCTCGGCAGCTTCGCCGCCCGCTATCCGACGCAACTCTCCGGTGGCCAGCGCCAGCGCGTGGCGCTCGCCCGCGCGCTCATCTGCAAGCCGCGACTGGTCCTGCTCGACGAGCCGCTCGCCGCGCTCGATCTGATGCTGCGCCGGCAGATGCAGGAATTCCTGAAGACGATCCAGCGCGAGATCCGGACGACCTTCCTGTTCGTCACCCACGACCAGGAAGAGGCGATCGGCCTCGGCGACCGCATCTGCGTCATGGAAGGTGGCCATATCCGCCAGCTCGGCACGCCGAACGCGCTCTACTACCGGCCGAAATCGGAATTCGTCGCCCGCTTTTTCGGCGACAACAATCTCGTCCCGGGCACCCTCGCCGAGGGCGTCGGCGAGGCGCGGGCGATCAACACCGCGCTCGGACGCCTCGTCTGCTCGACGGGCGGCGATCCGGCGCTCGGGAGCGCTCCCGCCGGCGCCTCTGCCTTTGCCGTGTTCCGGCCGGAAGCGCTGCAGACGGATCCCGCCGAGCCGCTCAACCGCTTCACCGGCCGCCTGGACGAGATCGCCTTCCATGGCGCCTCGACGATCGCCCATGTCGCGACCGAGCCGGGCGACATCAGGCTGCGTCTTCGCCTGCCGAGCCGGGCCGAGGGGATCGCGCTCGCGGACGGCGACCGCCTGACGCTCGGCTTCAGCCCGGCCCAGGCCCATCTGGTGCTGGCATGATGCGCGCTGCATCGCTCGAGCGCGGGCTTGTCGCGGCGCTCGCCTTCGCCGTTCCGGTGCTGCTGATCGCGGTGCCGCTCGCGATCTTCGTCGTCTATTCTTTCTTCAGCGTCGATCACGGCAGCATGGTCTATTCGCCGACGCTCGACAATTACGTCCGCTTCTTCACCGATCCGGTCTTCATCCCGGTCCTGTTCTCGACCGTGATCCTCTGCCTGTCGGTGGCTGCCATCTGCGTCGTCGTCGGCTATCCCGTCGCCTATTTCCTTGCCTCGCTGCATGGGCGCTGGCGTTATACGCTGCTGCTCCTGATGCTGGTGCCGCTCCTGATGAGCTATATCATCAAGATCTACGCCATTCGCTCGATCCTCGGCCAGAACGGCGTCCTGAACAGCATGCTGCTGAGGCTCGGCATCCTCAGCGAACCATCCTCGCTGTTCGTCTTCAACATGAATGCCGTGCTGCTGGCGCTAACGCTCTTGCTGATCCCGTTCGCGATCCTGCCGATCTTCCTGTCGCTGGAGCGGATTTCGCCGGTGTTGCTTCAGGCCTCCGAGGATCTCGGCGCGACGGGCATGCAGACATTCCTGCGCGTGACGCTGCCGCTCAGCCTGCCGGGTGTCGTCTCGGCGGCGAGCTTCGTCTTCGTGCTGGCGATCGGCGACTTCCTCACGCCGCAGATGGTCGGCGGCACCTCGGGCTTCACCTTCAGCCGGATCATCTACAGCCAGTTCGGCGCCGCCTTCAATTGGCCGTTCGGCGCGGCGCTGTCGCTCATTCTCGCCGCCGTCGTGATCCTCGCCATCCTCGTCGGCGAGCGCTTCGGCCAGCAGGAGGTTCGCCGGTGACCGCAACGCTTCGCCCGTCGAGTCTCGTCCTCGCCGCGATCACCGCGCTGGTCGGGTTCATGCTCTACAGCCCCTTGATGGTGCCGATCCTCTCGTCCTTCTTCACGGTCAGCCACGGCCAGGTCGACTGGTCGGCGCCGACGCTCTCGGCCTACCAGGCGCTGACCGGGAACAACGAGATCCTGACGGCGCTCAGGGCGACTCTGATCGTGGGCGCATCGACAGTGCTGCTCTCCGTTTCGCTCGGAACGCTGCTCGCGCTCTATCATCATGGCCGCGGCATCGGCTCGGGGCTGCTTCAGTTTCTCGTCTTCCTGCCCTTCCTGATGCCGCCGATCATCACTGGCCTCGCGCTGCTGATCTTCTTCCGTGAAATCGACTTCACCCGCTCGCTGGTGACGGTGGTGATCGGCCATACGGTGTTCGTGCTCGCCATCGTCTATCGCACGGTGCTGACGCGGCTCCGCAGCCTCAGCCCTACGCTGGTCGAGGCCTCCTACGATCTCGGTGCCAATCGCTGGCAGACCTTCTGGCGCGTGGTTCTGCCGAACATCGCCGGCGCCATGGCCGGCGGGGCGGTGCTCTCCTTCGCGCTCTCGTTCGACGAGACGATGATCACCATCCTGGTCACCGGCACGGTCAGCACGCTGCCGGTCCGGTTATGGGCGATGATGCGACTCGGCTTCTCGCCCGATATCAATGCGCTGGTCGCGCTGGTGCTCGTCTTCACGATCCTGCTCTGCGTGCTTGCGGCGCGGCTGCTGATGCCCGCCGGCCGGCGCAGCTGAGCCGCCCGGTTCAGCCCTTGCGATTGTGCAGCATGCGGCCGATCAGGTTGAGCAGCACCTGCGCGGCGAGGATCGAGGTCGTTCCCGCCGGGTCATATTCGCGCGCCACTTCGACGAGATCGACGCCGACGACGGTCCCGCGCTTCGTGAGCCCGTCGAGCAGTTCGAGCACTTCATAGTACTGGAAGCCGCCATGGCTCGGCGTGCCGGTCCCCGGCGCGATCGAAGGATCGAAGCCGTCGATGTCGATGCTGACATAATAGCGCGCGCCGGCCGGGATGCGTTCGAGCACCGCCGCCGGGCCCAGCTTGCGGATCTGCCGCACGCTCAAGATGTCGCTGCCCATGCGGCGGGCATCTTCATAGCCCTCGCGGGCCGTCGACGACACGTTGCGGATGCCGAGCTGCGTCAGCCCGGTGACGTGATCGCGCTCGGTCGCCCGGCGCATCGGGCTGCCATGGCCATTGCGCACGCCATGACGCTCGTCGACGAAATCGAGATGGGCGTCGAACTGCACGATGTGGATCGGCGCTTCGTCCGAGAAGGCGGCGATGCAGGGAATGTTGATCGAGTGGTCGCCGCCGAGGACGACGGGGATGGCCCCGGCCTTCAGGATCTTGCGCACGCCGAACTCGATATTGGCATGACTGCGCTCGGTATCGGTGTGGATCATGTCGGCGTCGCCGATATCGACGATCCGCGTCGTCGCGGCCGGCAGATAGACCACGTCGTCCTCGTGGTCATAGGCGCCGGAATGACCGAAGGAGAACAACGTCGAGGCTTCGCGGATGGCGCGCGGACCCGAGCGGGCGCCCGAGCGCCACTGCGTGCCGAGGTCGAACGGCGCGCCGATGACCGCGACATCAGCCTCGATCTTGTCCCAGTCGAGACAGAGCGGATATTTGCCGAAGGTGCAGATGCCGACAAAAGGCAGATCGAGCCGTCCGGATTCATAGCCATGCGACATCTGGGTGTTCCTCAGTCGGCACGCGTGCGTCGGGCCGCGACGGCGCCGGCGAGCACGCAGAGAAGTTCAAAGAGCATCGTCGCGCCGGCTAGCGCCGTGATTCCCGAGGGATCGAGCGGTGGCGAGACTTCGACGACATCGGCGCCGACGAGATCGAGTCCATCGAGGGCGCGGACCATCTGCTGCGCCTCGCGGGCGGTGAAGCCGCCGATCTCGGGCGTTCCGGTTCCCGGCGCAATCGAGGGATCGAGGCAATCGATGTCGAAGGTGACATAGGTCGGCCGGTCGCCGACGATCGCGCGCGCCTCGGCCATGACGTCGGCAACGCCGCGGGCGACGAACTCTTCCATGAAGATGGTCCGCACGCCGGCAGCCTTGGCGAAGTCGAAATTGGCGGCGTCGGAGATTGCGCCGCGGAGGCCGATCTGGACGAAGCGCTTCGGATCGACCAGGCCTTCCTCGATCGCGCGACGGAACGGCGTGCCGTGATTGTAGGGATTGCCGCCGAAAAAGCCGTCATAAGTGTCGGAATGGGCGTCGAACTGGATGAGACCGACCGGACCGTTCGCCGCGACACCGCGCAGGATCGGCAGGGCGACGAGGTGGTCGCCGCCGGCCGACAGCGGCACGGCGCCGGCAGCGTTTACGCCCCGGTAGAACGCCGTGATCTGGTCCAGCGACTTCATCAGGTCGAGCGGATCGACCGGCACATCGCCGCAATCGCCGACGCGGGCGAGGTCGTAGGGCGAGATGTCGGTGACATGGTGGACCCGGCGCATCAGGCTCGACTGGTTGCGCAATTCGCGCGGGCCATGCCGCGTGCCCGTGCGGTTGGTGACGCCGCCGTCGAACGGCACGCCGATCAGGGCGATATCGACCTCGTACGGCTCGGCCTGCGGCAGGCGCATGAAGGTGGCGATGCCGGCGAAACGCGGCACGCTGCCGGAATCGAGCGGTTCGAACTTTCCAACCATTTCGTCGTCTTTCGAGCTTCTAGAGCGAGAATTCGGCGCGGATGGCCTTCGTGATCAGGGCGACGTGATCGTCCATCAGCCACGAGCCCTTTTCGGCGGACGAGCCCTGCGCGACGGCGAGGACGCCCGAGGCCGGGACGAAGCCCTTCGGAACGGGGTGGCGGTCATAGGTCGGGAACCGCGCCGGACCGTCGGTCGGTGCCTTGTCGATCTCGACGAGGTCGGGCCGCAGCAGCATCATGAGCGAGGTCTCGAGCAGGCTGGCATGTTCGAGTTCGGTGCCGGGGAAGCCGTTCGGGAACAGCCGGTCGAGCGTCGCGCGCTCGACGAAATCCCAATATTCGAGCCGGATCGCCTGCATGTCGGCGATGCCGTCCCGGCGCAGTTCACGGAGGCCGAGATCAAGGCCCTCGACCGCCGGCCAGCAATTCTCGAAATGGCCGTTGACAACGACGAGGCGGCGGACGCCATGCGCGCCGAGGCCGCGGACGACATCGCGCACCACCAGCGAGAAGGTGTTGGCATCGAGCCCGATCGTGCCCGGAAACACCTCGCCGCCGCCCGAGCGCGGCTGCGACTTGTAGCCATAGGGGATCGTCGGGGCGACGATGCCGCCAACGGCCCGCGCGACGCGCTCGCATACGCCCGTCGGCAGCACGACATCGACGCCGAGCGGCAGATGCGGCCCGTGCTGTTCGGTGGCGCCGAGCGGCAGGAAGACCGGCGCGCCCGCGGCGATCTTTGCGGCGAACTCGGGCCAGCTCAGCTCGGCCATGAAGACGCTGTCGACCATGGTGTTCTCCTCAGTGCATCGCGGCGCCGCCATCGACGCTGATGCATTGGCCGGTGATGAAATCCGTCGTCCGGCTGGCGAGGAACAGGATGGCTTCGGCCACCTCTTCCGGCTTGCCGATGCGGCGGAGCGGATTGTCGATTTCGAGCGCCTGCTGCGCTTCATTCATCTTGCCGAAGCCGAGCAGCGGCGTATCGACCGGGCCTGGCGCCACGGCATTGACGAGGACACGCGGCGCGAGCTCGCGCGCCCAGGATCGGGTCAGGGCGAGGATCGCTCCCTTCGTCGCGCAATAGCCGGACGCGCCCTGCCGGCCGAGAAAGCCGAGTTCGGACGCGATGTTGATGATGCGGCCGCGTTCGCCGAAATGGCGGTTGGCTTCGCGCGCGACGAGAATGGTGCCGCGGAGGTTGACCGCGACCATCGCGTCGAAGGCGGCGAGATCGAAGGCGTCGAGCGGGCTGTCCTTCTCGATGCCGGCGCAGTTCACGGCGACATCGAGCCCGCCGAGCTCGGCCGCGGCCGTCGCCATCGCAGCGATCACGGCGGCCTCGTCGGTGATGTCGACGACGAGGCCGAGCCAGGGTCCCTCGGAGGGGCGGATATCGAGCCCGACCACATGGGCTCCGGCGCGGGCGAGCCGTTCGGCCGCTGCCCGGCCGATGCCACTGGCCGTCCCGGTCACGACGACGCGCAGGTCCTGATACGGGTTCACCACGGTACTTCTCCACGATCGACGCCGACGCTCTGGCCGGTGATGTTGGCCGCAAGGTCCGAGGCCAGGAACAGATAGAGGCCGGCGACATCGTCGGGGTTCATCAGGCCAGGCAGCGCCTGTCCGGCGACATAGCCCGCGAGCAGGTCTTCCTCCGCGCGGCCGCTCCGCGCGGCCAGCGTGCGGACCGAGCGTTCGGAGGCCTCGGTGCGGACCCAGCCGGGACAAACGGCGTTGACCGTGATGCCGCGCGGGCCGAGCTCCTTGGCGAAGGTCTTGGTCAGTCCGATCACCGCGTGCTTCGAGGCGACATAGGCGCCGAACAGCGGCTCGGCGACGCGGGCCCAGACCGAGGCGGTGTTGATGATCCGGCCGCCGGCAGCGAGCTTCGGCAGGAAGGCGCGCGTCGCGAGGAAGGTGCCGACGACATTGATCTCGACGACGCGGCGGAAGATCGCCTCGTTCTCCGCACCGGGATCATCGAGCGGCGTGATGCGCTCAAGGCCGGCATTGTTGATGAGCACATCGAGATGGGGGATCGCGTCGGCGACGCGGGCCAATTCGTCCGTCCGGGTGATGTCGGCCCGGTGTGCGCGCGCGCCGAGCTGTTCCGCCGCGGCAAAGACGCCGTCGTCATCAGCGAGCATGTGCAGCTCGGCGCCGGCCGCGGCAAAGGCGCGGGCGATACCGAGGCCGATGCCGCGGCTCGATCCGGTGATCAGGACCGTCCGGCCGGTGACACCATCGAGGGTCTTGATCATGGTTCGTCTCCCGCACTCGCCCGGACGAGCCGGAGCACTTCGTTGCGGAGCGCGAAGAAATCCGCTCCGTCCCGCATCGCCAGCGTCCGCTCCTCGCCAAGGCGTGCGGCGACGTCGATCTCGGCCATGATGCTGGCCGGGCGCTTGGAGAAAACGACCACGCGATCGGCCAGGAACACCGCTTCCTCGACGTCGTGGGTAACGAAGACGATGGTCTTGGTGTCGCGGCGCTGGATGCGGCGGAGCTCCATCTGCAGCAGCTCGCGCCGCTGCGCATCGAGCGCGCCGAAGGGCTCGTCCATCAGGAGGACTTCGGAGCCCGCGGCGAGCGTCCGCGCGATCGCGAGGCGCTGGCGCATGCCGCCGGAGACCCGGTTCGGAAACGCGTCGGAGAATTCATAGAGACCGACGAGATCGAGATAGTGCTCGCAGCGGACGAGCTTCTCGCTCTCGGAGAGATCGCTGCGATAGCGCATGCCGAAGGCTACGTTCTCGGCCACCGTCAGCCAGGGAAATGAGGAATAGGACTGGAACACCATGCCGCGGCGGCGGTCGGGTCCGCCGACGGGCGCACCGTCGAGACGGATCTCGCCTGACGTCGGCTTGTCGAGCCCGCCGACCATGCGCATCAGCGTGGTCTTGCCGCAGCCCGAGGGTCCGAGAAAGACGACGAACTCGTTGCGCGCGATCTCGAGGTTGAACGGCTGGGCAACCACCTCGATCTTGCCGAAGCGCTTGGTGACGTCCTTGAACAGGAGATGAGGGGTCATGGCGCGCCTCAGAGATAGCGGAAGGCGTGGCGGTGCAGGGCGCGCAGCAGCTGGTCGGTGGCGAGGCCGATGAAGCCGATCAGCACCACGCCGGCCATCACTTCGGGGGTCTTCATGTAGCGGCGCGCCGCCCAGATGACGAAGCCGAGGCCGGAATCCGCGGCGACGATTTCCGCCACGATGAGATAGGTCCAGCACCATCCGAGCGTGATGCGGAGATTGTCGAGAAGCCCCGGCAGCATGGCGCGGAAGGCGACATCCTTCAGGACGTTCCAGGGGCGCGCCCCGACCGTGTAGGCGATCTCGACATATTCGTGCGGCACGCGGCGCATGTCGTCCTGCACGAGCAGCACGAGCTGGAAGAACGTCCCGAGCCAGAGCAGGAAGATCTTCGTCTCCTCGCCGACGCCGAACCAGATGATCGAGAGCGGCACAATCGCTGGCACGGGCAGATAGCGGATGAAGTCGACGATCGGCTCCAGCGCCGCGCCGAAGCCGCGATAGCCGCTCATCAGCATGCCGATCGGGATCGCCATCACCGCCGCAAGCAGGAAGGCAGCCCAGACGCGGAGGATCGAGACCCAGGCGTTGTAGGCAAGGTTCTGCGTCTCGAACATGTGCATCATCGCCGACATCACGACGCTCGGCGCGGGCAGGAATTTCGGATTGAGCCAGCCGGCCGCCGCGATGCCCTCCCAGAAGGCGAGAACGAGGATGCTGGTGCCGAGCGCGATCGTGAAGGTGACGCTGCGCGGCAACGGTGCGCGCAGGCGGACGAGGTCCCTTGGATCGAAGCGCTCGGCCGGGATGCCGGCCTCGGTTTCGGGGCGGGCGGCGCGCACGCGGCCAGCCCCGGGGGCGAGGGTCTCCTCGCCGGTCATTTGCCGCCCGCGACGGCAGCCATCACCGACGGGTCGATCTGCTGCGCCGCTTCGAGCTTGGTCTCGGCGGCGCCGTTGTCGAGGTTGAGGCCCATCACGAGGTCGAAGATGCCATAGAGCTTGCCGGGATTGCCAGGGGCGCCGATATAGTCTGACGCCATGGCGAGATCGGTATAGACGAGGCTCGTGTCGAGGATGTTCTTCACCTCGGCCTCGGTAAGATTGTAATGCGGCGCCGCCAGCTTGATGAACTGCGCCGGGTCGGTCTTGTAGAGCTCGACCGCCTTGTAGACGCCCTTCAGGAAGTTCTGATATTTCGCCGGATTGGCCTTCAGGTCGTCCTGCCGGGCCGAAATGATGTCGATGATGATGTCGCTGTCCTTGGACGAGATCAGCAGCTTGCCCTTGCGGTCGGCATCGGTGGTGATCGCCTGCGACATGAACGGCTCATAGCTCGCAACCGCTGCGATCGAGGAGTCGGCGAAGACGGCGACGGTGTCGGCGGTGGCGATTTCCTTGATGTTCAAGTCCTTCAGCGTCAAGCCCTCCTTCTTGAGGGCGAGCTGCAGCAGCAGGCGGGCCGGAATGTTGGGCTCGGCCGCGACCGTCTTACCCTTCAGTTCGGCGACCGAGCCGATCGAGCCTTCGGCGATGACGCCGTCGCCGCCGAGCGACTTGTCGATCGTGCCGATGATGACGCCGGGCGTCGACGCATCGCGCGGCCGGCCCTGATGCTCGCCGACGGTTCGCATGTCGAGATCGATATCGCCCCGCGCCATTGCGGCCATGACGTTCGAGCGGTCGTCCTCGAACTTCAGGCTGACCTCGAGGCCGAGATCCTTGAAGTAGCCGAGGTCGGAGGCGACCAGGACCGGCGCGAAGCCGGGCCAGGTCGGCGCCAGGGCGCGGATGGTATCGGTGGCGAAGGCGGGCGTTGCGGCGGAGAGAGCCGTCAACAAGGCGAAGGCGGCGATGCGGGCTTGATGCGTCATGTCGTTCGCTCCTGAAAGATGCATCATGCTCCGCCAATCTCACATCGATGAAAATTACTTTTACTGGAACGTCACATCGGCAATTCTCGATGTGACGCCGGTTGGAGGACACGCGATGCGCAGGCTCGACAATATCGATATCCGCCTTTTGCGCGTATTCACCTCGCTCGCCGACGCCGGCGGCTTCATGGACGCGCAGGTGGCGCTCAACCTGTCGCAATCGACGCTGTCGACACATCTGACCGCGCTCGAGCGGAAGCTCGGCGGCCAGCTTTGCGAGCGCGGCCGGGGCGGCTTTCGCCTGACGCCGCTCGGCGAATCCACCTATGCGGCGGCCAAGCAGCTCTTCGCCGACATCGACGCCTTTCACGGCCGCATAGCGCGCGACCGGGTCCGCCTCGTCGGACGGCTTCGTCTCGGCATCGTCGACGGCGTCGTCACCAATCCGAAGCTCGGCCTGCAGACGGCGCTGGCGCGCTACATGGACTATGCCTCGGAGGTGTTCGTCGATCTCGAACTCGGTACGCCGCTCGATCTCGAGCAGGCGCTGATGGACGGCAAGCGCGACATCGTCATCGGCCCGTTCTCCCAGAAGGTCCCGGGCGTGACCTATTTCCCGCTGCATCGCGAGCCGCAGGCGATCTATTGCGGCCGCCGCCATCCGCTGTTCAGCGTGCCCTCACGCGACATCCGCCATGCCGATATCGAGAGTGCGCTCTTCTCGGTGCGTCGCTATCGCCATCTCGACGACCTCTACCGGGTGAATCATCCGCGGGCGAGCGGGTCGATCGTGCATATGGAGGCGCAGGCGATGATGATCCTGTCGGGACATTTCATCGGCTATCTGCCGCGCCATATCGGCGACTACTGGGCCGAGCAGGGCCAGATGCGCGTTCTGAAGCCGGAGAGCTACGGCTTCGAGTCGCCCCATTTCGTCGCGACACGCCGGCGCAAGGCCGAGCAACCGCTGATCGACGCTTTTCTCGCCGAACTGAAGGCGATCGCGGGCGAAGGCGACCATAGGGAAGGAGACGACGACCGCCAGCCCTCCTGACGGGATCAGGCCAGCGCCGGGCCCTCGCCGATGATGCTGCGGATCTCGCCCTCGACGATGTCGAGGATATGGTTGATCGCGGCGACGGCGCCATCGGCATCGCGGCGGACGATCGCCTCGGCCAGCGTCCTGTGCGGCGGGAACGAGGCAATACCGAAGCCGTCGCGACCGAACGGCGACTCGGCCGAGCGTTCGAGCGCGTGGTCGAGGCGGAGCAGGATCTGGCCGAACATCGGATTGCCCGAGGCGTCATAGATCGCGCCGTGAAACTCGGCGTCGGCCTTGCGCCATGGGCGGCGGGCATCGACATCGGCGATCAAGATCTCGCAGAGGCGGGCGATCTCGGTCCGCTGCGCAGGCGTCGCGTTCAGCGTCGCCTTGCGCACCACCTCGCTTTCGAGCGCGCGCCGCACTTCCATCAGCCGCAGCAGCGCCTCGCCCTCGAGGCGGATCATGGTCGGAACCAGCCCGCGCGAGGAGGGTACGCGCGCGACGAGGAAGGTCCCGGCGCCGCGTCTGCGGCGGATGATGCCGAGTCCTTCCCAGCGGTTCAGCGCCTCGCGGATGGTCGTCCGGCCGACGCCGAGCTTGTCGGCGAGCGAGAGTTCGGGTGGGATGCGGTCGCCGACGCCGAGGCCGGCACGCTCGATCATCTCGGCCAGCGCGTCGAGAACGGCGACGCCCCGCGTCGTCGTATTGATGCGCTCGAGATAGTCGACCGCGTCGCGGCGGCCGGGCTCGATGATGATCTCGTCGGTCGGGGTCACGCTTGGCCGAGCTTCCTGCGCGGCTGGCGATGCGCGACGATATCGCCGAGCGCTTCGACCAGCACGTCCATCTGTTCGCGCGTGTTATAGCCCTGGCAGCTCAGCCGCGCGATATGGTGGCCCTGCCACTCGAAGACCGGGATTTCGATGCCGTAGTCGCGGAGCAGCGCGTCATGGACCGGGATCGGATCGCACGGCGCGATTGGCATCGCCACCATCTGCGGCGCCGAGAGTTCCGGGCTCGACAGCGGCGGCAAGCCGAAGAGCTCGCTCACGCGCGCCGCCGTCTCCTGGGCGAGGCGGCTGCATTCGGCCGCGACCTGCCACCAGTCATGCGCGCGGCGGAACTCGATCGCCGCGGGGACGGCGAGCCAGGCCGAGGGGTCGCGCGTTCCCTGCATCTCGATCTCGTCGACAAAGGCCGAGGCGCCGAACGGGCCGCGAACGCCTGGCTCTTTGTTGTCGGCGGTCCAGCCATGGCTGATGACCAGCGGATCGATCATCGCCTGCAGGTCGGGCCGCACATGCAGGAAGGCCGAGCCCTTCGGCGCCATCAGCCACTTATGGCAATTGCCGGAATAGACATCCGCGCCGAGCGCGTCGAGATCGAGCGGGATGTGGCCCGGCGTATGGGCGCCGTCGATGACGCTCCAGATGCCGCGCTGGCGGGCTTCGGCGACGAGCGGCTCGATCGGGAACAGGAGGGCGGTCGGCGAGGTGATGTGGCTGAGGAAGAGGACGCGGGTTCGCGCGGTGATGCCGGCGAGCACGACCTCGTGGAATGCCTCCGCCGAGGTGAGCGGCAGCGGAACCTCGACGACGACGATCTTGGCGCCGGAGCGGCGCGCGATATAGGCGAGCGTCTTTTCGAGCGCGCTGTATTCGTGATTGGTCGTGAGGATCTCGTCGCCGGCTTGAAGCGGCAGTGACTGCAGCGCGATGTTGAGGCCCGTCGTCGCGTTAGAAACCTGCGCGACATTGTCGGGCGCGGTGCCGAGTTCGGCTGCGAGTGCGGTTCGGGACGCACGGAGATTGGCTTCCAGCCCGCGGCGGCCGTCGAGAAACTCGACCGGCTGGCGTTCGAGCTTCAACTGCCAGCGCTGGTAGTCCTCGAACACGGGCCGCGGACAGGCGCCGAACGAGCCATGGTTCAGGAACAGCACCTCGGGATCGAGCAGGAAATGCTGGGAGAGATTGGTGGCCACGTCAGCGCCCTTTCAGGGTCGGATCGAGTGCATCGCGCAGTCCGTCGCCGAGCAGCGACGCGGCGAGGATGGTGACGGCGAGGGCCAGGACCGGGAAGACGGCCATGTGCCAGTAGAAGTACATGAAATTCATGCCGACATTGATCATCTGGCCCCAGCTCGGCGTCGGCGGCTGGACACCGATGCCGAGAAAGCTCAGCGAGGCCTCCAGCATCATGGCGAGCGGGATCGCCAGCACGAAGCCGACGATCACAGGCGAGACGGAATTCGGGATCAGGTGACGCCAGACGATGTGCCAGGGCGAGGCGCCGAGCGCCTGCGCCGCCATGATGAACTCCTTCTCGCGGAAGGACTTCACCTGCGCCCGCACCAGGAGGCAGACATTGACCCAGCCGAACAGCCCGGCGATCAGCACGATCGCCCAGACCCCGCCGCGCGTCAGCGTGGCGAGCAGTAGCGCTGCGAGCAGCGGCGGCACGACCGAGAAGAGCTCGACGATCCGCATCACCACCCAGTCGAAGCGGCCGCCGAGATAGCCGGCGAGCGCGCCCATCGGCAGGCCGAGCACGAGACTGAACAGGGCGGCCGAAAGGCCGATGCCGAGCGAGACCCGGGCGCCATAGACGGTCCGGGTGAAGAAGTCGCGGCCGAGATCGTCGACGCCGAACCAGTGCGCCGATGACGGGAAGGCGAGGGCGGTCTTCAGGAACGCCTGGTCGTTCGGCCCGGTCTTGCTCACGAGCGGGGCGAAGATCGCCATCAGGATGATGATGATCAGCACGACGCCGGCAGCCAGCGCCGCCTTGTTGGCGGCGAAGCGGCGCCAGGCCAGATAGAGCGGGCTGCGATGCTGCGCGCCCTTGCGGGGCGGCGCGGCCGCGGTCGTTGCGATGTCGCTCACCGGTCTTTCCCCCCAAGGCGGATGCGCGGGTTCAGCAGCGCGTAGAGCACGTCCGAGATCAGATAGGAAATGCAGAACAGGGCGCTGATCATCAGCATCAGCGCCATCTCGAGCGGATAGTCGCGCTTCTGGATCGATGAGACGAAATAGGCGCCGAGCCCGGGCACGCGGAAGATCGCCTCGACGAAGATCGAACCGGTGGCGATGCCGACGAACATCGGCAGGAAAATGGTGATCATCGGGATCGCCGAATTGCGCAGCACATGCTGGAAAATGATCCGCCGCTCACTGAGCCCCTTGGCGCGGAGGACCGTCACGAATGGCTTGTTCAGTGTGTCCAGCATCGCCGAGCGGGCATAGCGCGCATAGGTCGCCAGTGGGACGGCGGCATAGGCCATGATCGGCAGGATCCAGCGCTTCGGTTCGCCCCAGCCGCTCGCCGGCGTCCAGTGCAGCCAGACGGCGAAGACGAGGATCAGAAGCGTCGAGATGACGAAGACGGGAATGGTCAGCCCGAGCGTCGCGACGGCCGAGGCGAGATAGTCGATCCAGCTGTTGCGGTTGAGCGCGGCGGCCATGCCGAGCAGGATGCCGATCGGCGCGCCGATCAGGACGCCGAGCCCGCCAAGCACGAGGCTCGGGACCCAGGCATGGGCGATGAGGCCCATGACTGTCTCGCCCGGCGACTGGTAGGGCACGCCGAAATCGAGGTGGAACACGCCCCACATGTAGCGGAGATATTGCTCCCAGAGCGGCTTGTCGAGGCCGAGCTGCGCCATCAGCCGCGCCTTGATGTTGTCCGGCAGCGGCATGTCGTAGCCGTCGAACGGGCCGCCGGGAATGGCGTGCATCATCAGGAAGATGATCACCGAGACCACGAAGAAGGTGGCGAGCATCGACAGCGTGCGGCGGATGATGAAAGAGAGCATGGGTCAGCCTCGCTCCGTCACGATCGCCTCGACGAAATGACTACCCGCGAGCGCGACCAGCTGCGGATCGGCGGTATCGACCAGGGGCTGCGGCTCGATCTCGTGCGGACGGAAGCGCGGCGTGCTCGCGGCGAGCGCCTCTGCCGACAGGAACGTCCGCCGGCGCCGCGCCTTGGGATCGATGACCGGCACGGCGTCGAGCAGCGCGCGGGTATAGGGATGATGCGCGGCTGCGAAGATCCGGTCGGTCGGCCCGCGTTCGACCACCCGGCCGCGCAGCATCACGACGACCTGGTCGGCGAGCGAGCGCACGACCGAGAGATCATGGCTGATGAACAGCATCGAGAGGCCCATGTCCTCCTGCAGCCCCTGCAGCAGATTGACGATCTGCGCCTTGACCGAGACGTCGAGCGCCGAGGTGGGCTCGTCGGCGACGAGCACGGAGGCGCCGAGAATAAGGGCGCGCGCGACGGAGACGCGCTGGCGCTGGCCGCCCGAAAGCTCGTGCGGGTAGCGCGTCGCATAGCTGCCGTCGAGGCCGACGCGCTCCAGCCAGTGACGCGCCTGATCGCGCCGCTCGGCCGGCGTGCCGATCTGGTGGATCGCGAGCGGCTCGGCGATGATTTCGCCGAGCGTCATCATCGGATCGAGCGAGGCATAGCTGTCCTGGAAGACGACCTGCATCTGACGGCGGAACGGCTTCAGCGCCTTCTGCGCGAGGCCGGTGATATCGGCGCCGCCGAGCAGGATGCGGCCCGCCGTCGGCTCGATGAGGCGGAGCGCCATCAACCCGGTCGTCGTCTTGCCCGAGCCGGATTCCCCCACCAGCGCGACGACCTGGTTCTTCGGAACGACGAGATCGATGCGGTCGACGACGGTCTGGCCGTTGAACGCCTTGGTGAGCTGCTTCAGCTCGAGCGCGGCCTCGCTCATGCGGCGATCCTTCCGGCTTCGACACGGATGCAGGCGGCGGCGCGGCCCTCGGTCTTGGTCTCGAGCGGCGGCGTCACCTGCCGGCAGGCCTCGACCGCCATCGGGCAACGCGGGTGGAACGGGCAGCCTGACGGCGGATCGGCGGGATTGGGCGATGAGCCTGGAATCTCCGTCAGCCGCTGCTTGCCCGGCTTCTGGCCGGGAATGCTGGCGAGGAGAGCGCGGGTATAGGGATGCAGCGGCGCGGCGAAGATCGCCTCGACCGGCCCAGTCTCCATCACGCGGCCACCATACATCACGACGACGCGGTCGACCGTTTCGGCGATGACGCCGAGGTCGTGGGTGATCATGACGAGGCCCATGCCGGTCTCGGCCTGGATATCCTTGATGAGCTGCAGGATCTGCGCCTGGATGGTGACGTCGAGCGCCGTCGTCGGCTCGTCGGCGATGAGGACGGCCGGCTCGCAGGAGAGCGCCATCGCGATCATCACGCGCTGAAGCATGCCGCCCGAAAGCTGGTGCGGATAGTAGCGAACGACCGCTTCGGCATTCTTGATCTCGACCCGCTGCAGCAGGCGGACGGCCCGGCGCATCGCCTCGGCCTTCGAGGCGTGCTTGTGCGCGGTGATCGTCTCGACGATCTGGTGGCCGATGGTGAAGACCGGATCGAGCGAGGTCATCGGGTCCTGGAACACCATCGCGGCAACGCGGCCGCGAATGGCGGAAAGCTGGCGCTTGTCGGCGCGCAGCATGTCCTGGCCGCCGAGCATCAGCCGGGACGCCGTGATGGTCGCCGGCGGCTCGCGCAGGAGGCGCAGCAGCGCCGAACAGGTGACCGATTTGCCGGAGCCGGATTCGCCGACGATGCCGAGGCTTTCACCGCTTGCGAGGTCGAAGCTGACGCCGCGGACCGCCTGAACCACGCCTTCATACTGGCGAAAGCTCACCGCGAGATCTTCGATTTCGACCAGCCGCATCGGCGCGCACCCTCCTGTCGGTCACGGAGCGGGGCGGGCACCCGAACGAGCGCCCGCCCCCTTGGCTTACTGCTTGGTGACGTGGGTGTAGAGATAGCCGGCGAGCCGATCGAGCGGGGTGAAGCCCTTCGAGTTCGGCGTCACGCCTTCGCCCTTCAGCTTGTCGCTGACGGCGGCGATGGTCACCGGATGGACGAGCGGCACCAGAGCGGCATTGTCGATCAGGATCTGCTCGGCCTTGGCATAGTCGGCGAGGCGGGCATTCCAGTCGGTGCCGGCATCGCCGGAATTCACCAGCTTGTCATAGTCCGGGAACGCGTAGTGATGACGGCCGCCCGACTTGAACAGGTCATAGAAGTTCGACGGGTCGAGATAGTCATACTCATAGGGGGCGAGGAACAGCGCGTTGCTGCGCGCCTTCAGCGCCGCCGACCAGTCCTTGGTCGGCATCGACTTGATCGCCATGTCGACGCCGAGGATGTCCTTGAACTGTGCCTGCAGGTACTGGAGCATCGGCGCGGCGATCGCGGCGTTGTAGCCGCCCTGCTCGCGATACCAGATCTCGATCGGCGGGAAGCCCTTGCCGTCGGGATAGCCGGCCTTGGCCATTTCTTCCTTGGCGAGCTTGGTATCGAACACGGCCTTGGCCGCGATCTCTTCCTGGTAGCCCGGATAGCTCGGCGCAAGGATCGACTTCGCCGGGACGGCCGTGTCTTTCAGCACCGTCGAGGTCAGCTCGTCGCGGTTGATCGCGGCCTGGAAGGCCTTGCGAACATGGACGTTGTCGAACGGCGCCTTGTCGAGGTCGAAGGCGAGGTAGTAGAGCGCGAACACGGCGTTCTTGCGGATCGCGTCGGGGAACTGCTGCTGGATGACCGGAACCTGGCCGGCATTCAGCGTTGTCCAGTCCGCCTCGCCCGCCATGAAGGCCGGGAAGCCGACTTCCGGCGGTCCGATCTGCGTGTCGAGGACCAGCGAGTCGATCTGCGCCTGCCACGGGCCCTTGTAGGTCGGGCTCTTGACCAGCGTCATCGTGTTGTTGGACTTCTCCCAGCTCTTCACCATGAAGGGACCGGAGGAGACCAGCGTATCAACGCTCAAGGCGTAGTCGTCGCCGAGCTTGTCGACGACATGCTTCGGCACCGGGTACCAGAGGCTGGCGACGCCCGGGAAATAGGACTTCGGCGCGTCGGTCGTGACTTCGATCGTCGTCGCGTCGAGAGCCTTGATGCCGAGCGTCTTGGGATCGGCGCCCTTGTCGGTGACGTCTGACCAGCCTTTGATGCCGCCGGCGAACGACCAGTACCAGTTGAAGTCGTAGCCTTCCTTGGCGGCGCGCTGCAGCGCGAACACGTAGTCCTCGGCGGTGAGCGGGGCGCCGTCGCTCCAGACGAGGCCGTCCTGGAGCTTGAAAGTCCAGGTCAAGCCGTCGGCCGACTGCGTCCAGCTCTTGGCGCCCATCGGGTTCAGCTTGAATTCGCCGTCGAACTCCGTGAGCGGCAGCGAGGTGATCTCGGGAGCGCCGGCACGGTCGTACACGGTCTTCATGTAGTCCATGTAGGTGCCGCTGGTGGTGCCGCCCGGGCCCGTCACCGTACTGTCGGCAAGGGCAACCGCCGGCACTGCGAGGCTCGCAGCCACGACGGCCGCTCCCAGCAATTTATGCAGCGCGTTCATCAAGTCCCTCCTGGTTGTCGAGCCAAGGCGTTTCCCCGCCGAGTGGCCCAATGACATATGACTGACAAAGTCTGGAGAGAGGATCAAGCGCCTCCTTCGCCGTCTCCCGCTGAATCGTCGCAAGGATGCCGGCGAAGGGCAATTTCGGAGCAATCTGCGGGGATTTCGGGCAGGCCGCGGCGCGGTTCCCGTCAGCCTCGTCCTTTTACCGGCTCTCTGCCGCCGAGGCTTCTCGGGCCAGAGGTCCGGACGGCGGCGAAGGCCGCGCGCCGTCCGGAAGGAGGCTATTCCGCTGGCTGCGGCATCGGTCCACCGAGGCCTGGTGCTTCGGGCGCCGCGGGGCGGGCCGGACCGGGCTGCGCATGGCTCGATTGATCGTGGCTCGGCTGGCTGCCGCCGGTGGGTTCACCGCTGGCCGCGCTCTCGCTCGTCCGGCTATGGATCAGACGGCCGAGGAAGCGGCTGAAGCGTTCCATCTCGACGAAGATCACCGGCGTGATGAACAGCGTCAGCAGCTGTGAAACGGCGAGGCCGCCGACGACCGCAATGCCGAGCGGCTGGCGCAACTCGGCGCTGGCGCCGCTGCCGAGCGCGATCGGCAATGCGCCGAGCAGAGCCGCGAAGGTCGTCATCATGATCGGACGGAAGCGCATCACCGCCGCGCGATGGATCGCGGGTGCCGGTTCGAGCCCGTTGTCGCGCTGGCCGGCAATGGCGACGTCGACCATCATGATCGCGTTCTTCTTCACGATGCCGATCAGCATCAGGATGCCGATCAGCGCGATCACCGAGAGGTCGAGCCCTGCGAGCTTCAGCGCTACCAGGGCGCCGAGCGCCGCCGCCGGCAATCCAGACAGGATCGTCAGCGGATGGATGAAGCTCTCATAGAGCATGCCGAGCACGACATAGATCGTCAGAACCGCCGCAAGGATCAGGATGCCCTGCGTCGACAGCGAATCCTGGAACACCTGCGCCGTGCCGGCATAGGAGGTGTAGACATTGGCCGGCAGGCCGATCTCCTGCTTCAGCACGGTGACCTGGTCGGTCGCCTCGCCGAGCGCGACGCCTTCCGGCAGGTTGAACGAGATCGTCGCTGCCGGCAGCTGGCCGAGCTGGTTGACCGTGACCGGGCCAGCGACGCGGTCGACATGGGCAAAGCTCGACAGGGGCACCAGCGTGCCCGAGGACGAGCGGATGCGGATTGTCGAGAGCATGTCGTCCGACCAGGCGATGTTCGGGTCGTATTCGAGGATCACGTCATAGGACGATCCGGTGCTCTGGATCGTCGCAACGGTCGCCGTTCCGAAGCCGTCCTCGAGGGTCTGCCGCAGCGTCGCCGCGGTGATGCCGATGGAAGAAGCCTTGTCGCGATCGACAACGAGGCGCGCCTGCAACGCATTGTTCTGCAGGTTGTTGGCGACATCGACGAAATGGGCGTCGCCGCGCATCGCGGCGGTCAGCTTGGTCGTCCAGTCGTTGAGTGTCTTCTGGTCGAGCGACTGCACGACCAGCTGATACATGCTCTGCGAACTCATGCCGCCGACGCGCAGGTTCTGCACCGGAACGATATAGCTCCTGATGCCGGCGATACGGCCGAGCTGTTGCCGGAGGTCCGCGGTCAGGGTCTCGAGTGGCGGGCGCTCGTCCTTGGGTTTCAGCTGGACCGAAAGCGAACCGGCATTCATCGTTGCCGAGCCGGGGCCGCCGCCGACGAAGGAGGCGACATGCTGGACATAGGGCGAGGCGCGCACCACCGCCTCGACCTGGCCCTGCAGCGCGCTCATGGCGTCGAAGGAGATGTCCTGCCGCGCCTGCGTCGAGATCGAGAGCTGACTGATGTCCTCCTCCGGGAAGAAGCCCTTCGGCAGCGTCACGAACAGATAGGCAGAGGCCAGCACCGTCGCGAAGAACAGGCCGATGATGGTGAAGCGATGGGCGAGACACCAGCTGACGCCGCGGTCATAGCGCCGCTCGACCCAGAGGAAGATTGTCTCGAACCAGGCGGCCGGTCCCCAGCGGCCGGGATCTGCGGCCGATTTCGGCAGCCGCGCGGCCAGCATCGGCGTCAGCGTCAGCGAGACGACGGCCGAAGCGCCGATAGCCAGCGTCACGACGATGCCGAACTCGTTGAACAGGCGCCCGACCACGCCGCCCATCAACAGGATCGGCAGGAAGACCGCGACGAGCGAAAGGGTCATCGAGACGATCGTGGCGCCGATCTCCGCGCTGCCTTTCAGCGCTGCCGCGAACGGTTTCTCACCCTCCTCGACATGGCGCATGATGTTCTCGAGCATCACGATCGCATCGTCGACGACGAGACCGACGGCGAGGGTCAGCCCCAGCAGCGAGATGTTGTCGACGCTGAAGCCGAGCCAGTACATGCCGCCAAAGGCTGCGACGAGCGACAGCGGCACGGCCAGCGCCGGGATGATCGTCGCCGAGAGCTTGCCGAGGAAGAGATAGATCACCAGCACGACGAGCACGATGGTGATGCCGAGCGTCGTCTCGACGTCCGAGATCGCCGAGCGGATCGAAGTCGAGCGGTCGTTCATGACATGGATGGTCATCGAGCCCGGCATCGAGGCTTCGAGCTTCGGAAGCTCGGCATTGACGGCATCGACCACCGCGACGGTGTTGGCGCTCGGCTGGCGCTGGATTGCCAGAACGATCGAGCGCGAGCCGTCATACCACCCGGCCGTCTGCGAATTCTCGACGCCGTCGACGACATTGGCGACATCCATCAGGCGGACAGGGCTGCCGTTCGGATTTGCGATGATCAGCTGCTTGAACTGATCGGCATTGGTCATCTGGGTCGGCGCATCGATCACCAGATCCTGCTGCTTGTTGGTGAGCGTCCCGACCGGGGTCTGGTCGTTGGCTCCGGCGAGCGCCGTCGCGACCTGATCGAGGCCGATGCTGCGGGTCGCGAGCTTGCTTGGGTCGACCTGGACGCGGACGGCGTAGGTCTGGCCGCCATAGACGCTGACCTGCGCCACGCCCTGCAGCGTCGAAAGGCTCGGCGAGATGACGTTTTCCGCGAAGTCGTCGATCGTCGACATCGGCAGCGTCGGGCTCTCGACGGCCAAGAACAGGACCGGCGCGTCGGCCGGGTTCACCTTCCTGTAGCTCGGCGGGTTCTGCATGTTCGACGGCAATTGCCGCTGCGCACGGTCGATCGCGGCCTGGACGTCGCCCGCCGCGGTATCGATGTTCTGGCTGAGCGCGAATTGCAGCACGATCTGCGAGCTGCCGAGCGAGCTGGTGGCGCTGATCGTGTCGATGCCGGAGATCGTCTCGAACTGCTTTATCAGCGGCGTCGCCACGGCGGTCGCCATGGTCTGGGGCGAAGCGCCCGGCAGTTGCGCGCTGACGCTGATCGTCGGGAACGAGACTTCCGGCAGCGCTGCGACCGGCAGCTGCTGATAGGCGAACATGCCGCCCATCGCGATGCCGAGGAACAGCAGCGTCGTCGCGACCGGGCGGCGGATCCAGAATTCGGAAATGCTCATGATGCGTCTCCGACGACGGCCGGCTTGGTCTTCGCGTCAGCCGGCGCCTTCCCGGCGGCGGCCGGCTTGCCACTTCCGTCGCGGACGGTCACGGCCATGCCCGAGGCGAGCGCGAGCTGGCCCTCGGTGATGACCTGTTCCCCTGCCGTGAGGCCGGCGCTGATCGCGGCACGGTCGCCGACGATTCCCGCCACCGTGACCGGGCGCACGTCGATGGTCTTGTCCGGCTTGACGACGAAGACGTTCGGGCCGGCCTGGCCAGGCTGAACCGCGACCGTCGGCACGATGACCACCGGCGACAGCGTGCCGAGATCGACATCGACCTTCACGGCCTGCCCGGGCCAGAAGACGCGGTCGGTATTCTTGACCGACGCGCGCACGGCGATGGTGCCCGAACCCTGGACGATTGCGCTGTCGATGAAATCGACCTCGCCCGCAACCGGCGTCGGAGCGGCCTTCGTCGCGGCGCCGGAGCCGGCGGGCGCGGCCGACATATCGGCTGCAACGAGCTGGACCGGAACGGGCCCGGTCGCCAGCGACCGGCGCAGCAGGTCGACATCGGCATCGGAGACGGCGAACACCGCCTCGATATTGTCGACATCGGTGAGGGTCACGACGGGGTTGCTCGGCTGGATCAGGCTGCCGACCGTGATCGCGAAGGCGCCGAGGCGGCCGTCATGCGGCGCCTTGATGCTCATCTCGTCGAGCACGACCTTGTCGGCAGCGATATTGGCTTGATCGAGATTCACCACCGCCTCGGCGCTGGCCGCCGCCGCGGTCGCCTGGTCGAGCTGTTGCTGGCTGTCGAATTTGCGGCTGAACAGGTCCTCGGCCCGCTTCAGATCGGCCTTGGTCGATGTCACCGTGGCCCCGTCGCGCGCCAGCGCCGCGGTGTCCCGATCGAGCGTCGCCTTGGCAGCACGATCATCGAGTTGCACCAGCACGTCGCCGGCCTTGACCTCCTGGCCGTTCTTGGCGAGCAGCGCCGTGACCATGCCCTGCTGCTGCGCCGTCACCGTCGTCGACGCGGTCGAGGCGATCCAGCCGATCGTCGAGCGACGGACGGGCAACTCGCCCGATACCGCGGTGGCGACGCTGACGGACGGGGCGCCGCCGCCGCGTCGCCCGCCCTTGCCTCCGCTGGCCGTACCCGCCTTGCCTGCATCGGTCTTGCCGGCATCCGCCTTGGCACCATCGGCCTTGCCTGCACCCGCAGTGGCGGCATCGCCCTGTGCCGCGCCGGATGGCGGCATTCCGGCCGCGACGCGTGCCGTATCGACCATCGTGACCAGCCAGGCCGGCTGCAGGCGCCAGGCGGCGAACCCGAGTACGCCGGCCGCGACGACTATCACCGCGACCGTTGTCGCAGCATTCTTCCGCATGACGAGATCCCCTGTTTCTCGTCATCGCTATGGACCCGCGCCGCCTTCGGCGCCGCATTAAATTCGCGTAAGGAATCCGCCGGGGGAGAGGGTCATGCTGCGCTGCGTGATGGGCGGCCACAAAGCTGCCGCAGAGCGGGTCGGAGGCCCAAGCCATTGCAGCCCCGCTGAAAATCCGTCGCGGCGGCGATCACTCTTTTGCACACGAAAACGTGAACTGGGAGACTTCGGCGCCATGGCTCAGGGCGCTGCGCCGGCGACATCCAAGCGGCATGCATAGACGGACGTCGTGGCCGTCATAAACAATACATGGCCATCAGAGCCGCCGAACGCAAGGTTCGCTGCGCGCTCGGGCAACACGATGCGGCCGATCAGTCGGCCGTCCGGCTCGTAGCAGCGGACGCCGTCATCGGCGCCCATCCAGAGCCGGCCGTGCTCATCGACGCGCAGACCGTCGAAATGGCCGCCGGCCTCGGCGACGAGGACCTCTCCATCGGTGAGCCGGCCTTCCTCGCCGACGTGAAACCGGCGGAGGTGATTGGGTCCGTCCGGGCGCTCGGTGCTGCCGGTATCGACGATGTAGAGCATCCGTTCGTCGGGAGAGAAGGCGAGACCGTTCGGCATGACGAAATCGCTCGTCATCTGGCGGACGGTGCCTGTTGCCGGATCAAGGCGATAGACGTGGCAGCCATCGACATCGGCGCCGGCGGGGCGGTTCCTCGCGCGGCCGTAGCTCGGATCGCTGAACCACACCGCGCCGTCCGAGGCGACGACGAGGTCGTTCGGCGAATGGAAGCGGCGGCCATCGATGCGATCGACGAGGACGGTGATCGTGCCGTCCGCTTCCGTCCGCGTGATCCGATGCGGCCCCTGCTCGCATGAGAGGAGCCGGCCGGTGCGGTCGACGGTATTGCCGTTCGGTCCGCCAGCCGGCGCGCGGAACACCGAGACGGCGCCGGTCGCTTCGTCGCATGCCATCATCCGGTCGGCGGGAATGTCCGACCACACGAGGCAGCGCTCCCGCGGCAGCCAGGCCGGCCCTTCGCACCACCGGCTGCCGGTCCAGATCCGCGCGATCCGGAGATCGGGACGGACACAGGTGTCAAAGGCCGGATCGAGGCTCTCGAAGGCCGGACCGGCGAGCGGTCCAAGCGTCCGTTGGCCTACCAATTCGTCACCGAGCCGTCGTGCCGCTTCAGATGCGGCGCCTCCCAGAACTTGAAGCTCTGCTGCTTGATGAGGTCCTCGTTGACCTCGACGCCGAGGCCGGGGGCATCCGAGACCGCGTAGTGGGCTTTCTCGATGCGGGGCTGGACCGGGAAGAACTCGGAATTGTCGAAGCCCAGTTGCTCGGCCGTCGACGTGCGGGTTTCGAGCCAGGAGAAATTGGCCACCGCCGCTGCGAAATGAACCGTCGCCGCCGTACAGATCGGGCCGAGCGGGTTGTGCGGCATCATGTCGACATAATGCGCCTCGCTCCAGCCGGCGACCTTCATCGACTCGGTCAGGCCGCCGACATTGCAGATGTCGATGCGGTTGAACTGGTGGATGTCGCGCTCGATGAAGGGCAGGAACTGCCATTTCGAGGCGAATTCCTCGCCGATGGCGAACGGGATGTCGACCATGCGACGCAGCGCTTCATAGGCTTCCGGCGTTTCGTCGCGGATTGGTTCCTCGAGGAAGTCGAGCGTGCCCGACGGCATTTTCTGGCAGAAACTCGCCGCCTCGGCCACCGAAAGGCGGTGGTGATAGTCGATGCCGAGCACGACATCCTCGCCCAGTTCCTCGCGTGCCTTCACACACCATTTCGCCGAGGCCGCGATATGCTCGCGCGGCTCGTAGGTGTTCGGATGGCCGTGGCCCGAGGGCGAGAGGCGCATGGCAATCCAGCCATTGGCGACGAGTTCCTTCGCCTGCTCGATCATGGCGGGCCCGGGCGGCGCGCTGGTGGAGGCGAAGGTCGGGATTCGATCGCGCTGCTTACCGCCGAGCAGTTGGTAGACCGGCACGCCGAGCGCCTTGCCGAGAATGTCGTAGAGGGCGATGTCTATGGCAGAGATCGCCGCCTGCAGCACGCGGCCGCCCTCGAAATACTGGCTGCGATACATCTCCTGCCACAGCGCGCCGATGCGGAACGGATCGCGGCCGATGAGGAATTCGCGATAATGCTCGATGGCGCCGACTACGGCCTTCTCGCGGCCGGACAGCCCGCTTTCGCCCCAGCCGAAGATGCCCTCGTCGGTCTCGACCTTCACGATCAGCTGGTTGCGAGTTCCTACCCAGACCGGATAGGGGTGGATGGCGGTGATCTTCATCGGGTCATGTCCGGATTGGAGGGCAGTCGATCAGTCTGTTGTCGCGTCTCAGACGCTCTTCAGCGGATTGAGTTTCCGCCATGCCTCATATTCGGGGCGGGCATCGTCCGAGAGCGGGTAATAGCGCTGCAGCGAGCCGCCCTTCAGCAACATCTCGCGCGAGAAGTCCTCCCAGTCATGATGGGTACCGGCGTGTTCCAGCACCTGCCAGCCGAGCGCGGCCGGCACGACGCAGGCGCCGTCGTCATCGGCGACGATGATGTCACCCGGCATCACGGTGACGCCGCCGCAGGCGATCGGCGTGTTGACGGCGAACGGCATCAGCGTCGTCTGGGTGTGGAAGTTCGGCGTCACGCCCCGCAGCCAGTAGCCGAGATCGATCGTCTGGGCATGCGGATAGTCGCGGATGCAGCCATCGATGACGACGCCGGCGCCGCCGCGACCCTTGAAATAGGTCAGCATCATCTCGCCGAAGATGCCCGAGCGCATGTCGCCGCGCGCATCGACGACGACGATGTCGCCCGGCTGCGTGTGGTAGAGCACATGGCGGTGAAGCTGCTTCTCGGGCTCGTTATATTCGCCCTCGCCATAGAGATCCTCGCGCTTCGGCATGAATTGCAGCGTCAGCGCCGGGCCGGCGATGCTGCGCCCCTTGGTCCAGGCGACGGGTCCTTCCATGAAGGTGTCGCGGACGCCCATATGGTGCAGCGTCGCGCAGGCGGTGGCGCAGCCGAGCGCCTGTAGCTTCTCGACCAGCTCGCGTGGCGGGCGGACGATATCCTTGGTTTCGATCATGGTTTCCTCCCGAAAGCCGTAGCCGCGCCGCTCACCAGTGCCAGATCGTGCCGTCTTCCAGACGGTTCACCGGCAGATAGGCACGCTCATAGGGGTAGCGCTCGGCGAGCGCCTCATCGATGTCGACGCCGTGGCCGGGCGCCTCGCCCGGATGCAGATAGCCGCCGTCCTGCCGCCAGGCATGCGGGAACACCTCATGCATCAGCGGCGTGTAACCGGAGAATTCCTGGATGCCGAAATTCGGCACCCAGAGGTCGATATGCACATTGGCGCCCATCGCCACCGGCGAGACGTCCATCGGCCCGTGGCAGGCGGTGCGGATGTGATAGACCGAGGCGAAATCGAACATCCGCCTCAGCCCGGTGACGCCGCCGGCGTGAACGGTGGTGGCGCGGATGTAGTCGATCAGCTGCTCCTCCATCAGGAGCTTCGCATCCCAAATCGTGTTGAAGACCTCGCCGAGGGCGATCGGCGTCGTGGTGTGCTGCCGGATCAGGCGATAGCCCTCCTGCAACTCGGCCGGGACCGGATCCTCGAGCCAGAACAGGCGGTAGGGCTCGAGATCCTTGCCGAGCCGCGCCGCTTCGATCGGCGTCAGCCGGTGATGGGTGTCGTGCAGGAGATGCGGCTCGTCGCCATAGGTGTCGCGGAGGCGCTGGAACAGCTTGGGAATGTGCACCATGTATTTCGAGGTCGACCACACTTCCTCATGCGGCAGGCTCTCGACCATGCCGCCGGTTCCCTGGACCGAACCCTTGCCGGTGCCATAGATCGCCGGAAGGCCGGGAATGCCGACCTGGGCGCGAACAGCGACATAGCCTTCGTCGCGCTTCTTGCCGACGGCCTCGACGGCTTCCTCGATCGTCAAGCCCTGCGCGTGGGAATAGACCATAACCTTCTCGCGCGAGGCGCCGCCGAGCAGCTGGTAGAGCGGCATCCCGGCCGCCTTGCCCTTGATATCCCAGAGCGCCATGTCGACGGCGGAGATCGCTGCCATGGTGATCGGCCCGCGCCGCCAATAGGCGCCGCGATAGAGATATTGCCAGATCTCCTCGATGCGCGCGGGATCGCGTCCGATCAGGAGCGGCGCGACATGGTCCTTCAGATAGCTGACGACGGCCAGTTCGCGCCCGTTCACCGTGCCATCGCCGATGCCGTAGATGCCTTCGTCGGTGACGATCTTGACGGTGACGAAATTCCTGCCCGGCGAGCAGACGATGACTTTGACGTCGGTAATTTTCATCGGGAATGAACCTCGGGGAGGGGCGTGGGCTGTCTGGAAGGATGGGCTGTCAGAGCGGGTCGTGGCGCCAGCCGAGCATCCGCTCGGCCTTGGCGGAGGAGAAGAAGCTGCGGTAGCCCGAGAGATCGCCGCGGATCGGCAGGCCGGGAAAGAAGCGCGCGGCGAGCTCGAGGCTCGGCACGTCGATCACCGTATCCGGCGCGACGATGTAGAAGACCTCGTGGCCGGTATAGGCGGCATCGAGCGCCTGCAGACAGGCGCGAGCGGCCGCATCGGTGAGCGTATAGGCCCAGAGATGCTTGGCCGTCGCGGCATCGGCCTTGCCATAGACCTGCGCCGCGCGGGCGCGCTCGTCGGTTACGAGATGGAAGCGCATGCTGGCGATGCGAATATTCTCATACCGCCGGGCAAAGCTGTCGGCCTGTTGCTCGCAGATCCATTTGGAGAGGCTGTAGGGCTCCTCGACCGAGGTTGGGTGCTCCTCGTCGATCGGCAGATATTCGAAATGCGGCACGCGGCTGAAGGAAAGGCCGATCGCGTTGACGCTCGATGCCTGGACTATCTTGAAGATGCCGACCTCGACCGCCGCCCGCATCGCATTGTAGCTGCCGACGACATTGTTGTTGTGGACGACATGGTCCGGATGGCTGCCGGGCGCCGGGATCGCGGCCATGTGGACCAGATCGTCGGCGCCGCGGAAGGCTTCGACGAGCGCGTCGTAATCGCCCATATCGGCCGCGACGAAGCGGACATCTTCGCTCGGATGCGGCTCGGCCGGTACGACGCGATCGATCGCGACGACGCGGTGGCCGAGGCGGAGCGCCTCAGTGGTCACGGCACGCCCGATCCGGCCGCTCGCACCCGTGACGGCGATGGTGCGCCGGGCGGCGGCGCTCGCCGGCTGGTCAGTCCTGTTTGGCTCGTTCATGGCTCTGCTCCGGCCGTCACGATGCGTAGACGGCCTGGTGCAGGCCTCTGATATAGCCGATGGCGTAGAGCCGGCCGAAGGCCGAGTAGCCGGCATTGGCGTTGCTGTCGCCCTCGACCGTCGGCACATGGTCCGGGCGAAGCACGCCGTCGAAGCCGATTTCGCGATAGGCCTTCATGCAGGCGAGCATGTCGGTCTTGCCGGCATCGTGCCACGTCTCCTCGAAGCGGGACGGCGTGCCACGGACATCGCGGAAATGGACAAAGAAGATCTTCTTGCCGAACTGGCGGATCGCTGCGGGCAGATCCTCGGTCATCAGCGTGAAGTTGCCCTGGCAGAGCGTGATGCCGTTCATCGGGCTCGGGTCGAGCTCCAGCAGGCGCTGGAAGTTCTCGATCGAGCGCATGATGCGGCCGACGCCGCGGATCGGCGACAATGGCGGATCGTCCGGATGCATCGCGAGCTTCACGCCGGCCTTCTCGGCGACGGGCAGCACCTTCTTCAGGAAATAGTCGAGATGGGTCCAGAGCGCCTCTTCGTTGATCGGCGGCTGGTCAGTCAGATCCTCGCGGACGTCGCGGGCGTCGAAGCTGGTCACGACCGAACCGCCGCGGGACGGCGTGGCGAGATTGGTGCGGACCCAGTTGAAGTCGGTCATCCACTCGTAGCACCAGACCGGGATGCCGAGCCGGCCCATGTTCTCGAGCAACGTGCAGACGGTGGCGATTTCCTCGTCGCGGCCGGGCAGGCCGCGCTTCGCCTTGTTGAGCGGCGGCCGTGCCTCGATGACGGCGAGCTTGAAGCCGCCTTCCTCATAGCGCGCCTTCATCCGGGCGAGCGGCGCATAGTCCCACGGCGCCTCACCTTCCAGCAGGTCTTCGGGCGGCAGGCCGCCGACGGCGAGGTCGACGCCGGCCTGCTTGGCGAGCCGCCAGACCGGGCCGGGCGTCGGGGGAATGAATTCGGCAATCTCAAGCATCGCTAGGCTGTTCCCATGATCGGGGCCGGCCTCAGGCCGGCTGAAAGGCGCGCCGAAGCCGCGGGGCGGCAGTTACTGGTTCAGACGGGCAAGAGCTCCGACATGCGCTCGGGCGCGATTTCCGGCGCCTTGGCATAGTGGAAGCAGGAGGCTGCGTGGCGCTCGTCGATGCGGAAGAGCGGCGGGTTCTGGCTGCAGACATCCATCGCCACCGGGCAGCGGCTGCGGAAGCGGCAGCCGTCGCTGGCGCCGCCGATCTCGCGGGCCTTGATCGGCTGAGCGCCCCAGCGCTGGTCGAGATTGGGCCAGGGAATCGAGTCGACCAGCAGCTTGGTGTAGGGATGCTGCGGCTCCTTGATGACGCGGTCGACATCGCCCGCTTCCATCACCGCGCCGCGATAGAGCACCACGATCGATTTCGCGATGTGATAGGCGGTCGTCAGGTCATGCGTGATGTAGATGATCGAGACGCCATGGTCGCGCTGCAGGTTGCGCAGCGTCTCGAGGATCGTCGCGCGCAGCGAGGCGTCGACCATCGACACCGGCTCGTCGGCGATCAGAAGTCGCGGCTTCAACAACAGGGCGCGCGCGACATTGATGCGCTGGCGCTGGCCGCCCGAGAGCTGGTGCGGGAAGCGGCCGAGAATGTCCTCCGGGCGAAGGCCAACCGCCGTCAGCGCCTCCTCCATCTTGTTGCGCGCATCGGCCTTCGATTTGGCGAGCCCGAAACGCTTGATCGGCACCGTCAGGAGATGGTCGACCGGGTAGAACGGATTGAAGACCGCGAACGGATCCTGGAACACCGCCTGCACCTCGCGGCGATAGGCGATGCGGTCGGCGCCGTGCAGCGACGCGATGTTGCGGCCGCGATAGATGATCTGGCCCGCCGAGGGCGTGATGAAGCCGAGCAGCAGCATCGCGAGCGTGGTCTTGCCGCTGCCGCTCTCGCCGGCCACGGTCAGGATCGTCGGCTCGTCCTCCTTCAGCGTCAGCGAAAAATTGCGCAGCGCGATGGTCGAATGGGTATTGATGAGGCCATGCGAATAGACCTTGGAGACGTTCTCCAGGCGCAAGAGATCGGCCATTACGCGTCTCCGTCATAAAGGTGGCAGGTCACGCGCCTGCCGCCGGCCAGGAGCTGCGGTTCGGGCCGGGTCGTGCTGCATTGGGGCATCGCGCTGATGCAGCGCGGGTGGAAGGCGCAGCCGCTCGGCAGGCGCAGCAGCGAAGGGGCGAGGCCGGGAATGCCCTGGAACACGCCCTTGTTGTCGAGGCTGGGCAGGCTCGAGATCAGCGCCCGCGAATAGGGGTGCTTCGGGTCGGTGAACATCTCGCGCACCGTGCTCACCTCAACGAGGCGGCCGGCATACATCACCGCGACGCGGTCGACGAACTGCGCCATCAGGCCCATGTCGTGGCCGATCAGGATGACGGCGGCGTTGATCGCCTTCTGGACGTTGTCGATCGTCTCCATCACCTGGCGCTGGGTGACGACGTCGAGCGCGCTGGTCGGCTCGTCGGCGATGATCACATGCGGATCGAGCAGGATGCCGATGGCGATGCAGACGCGCTGCTTCATGCCGCCGGACAACTCGTGCGCATACATCCGGTAGACGCCGGCATCGAGATCGACGGACTGCAGCGCCCGCTTGCAGCGCGCCTCGATGGCGGCGCGGGATTCCCGCGGCAGATGCGACTTGACCGCATCGACCATCTGCGCGCCGATCCGCATCACCGGATTGAGCGAGTTCATCGCTCCCTGCGGGATATAGGCGATCCGCGACAGGCGGGCCTTGCGCATGCCCTCGGCATCGAGCGCCATGAGATCGCCGCCGGCGACGACGACCGATCCGCCCTCGATGCGGCCCGGCGCCTTGATCATGCGCATCATCGCGAGCGCCAGCGTGCTCTTGCCGGAGCCGCTCTCGCCGACCATGCCGAGCTTCTCGCCGGCATTCAGCGTGAAGGAGACATCGTCGAGCGCCTTGGCGCGGCCGCTGTCGGTGTAATAGGTCACCTCGAGATGGCTAACGCGGAGCACCGGGCCATCCCCTGCCTCGTGGCGGATCTCGCGGCCGGCCGAGGGCCGCACCGGAGCGGTTGCGAGAGTGTCGTTCATCATCATCACTCCGACCTGCGCACGCGGGGATTGGCCAGTTCGTCGAGGCCCATATTGATCAGCGCCAGCGAACCGAGGATCAGGATCATCGCGATCGAGGGGATGATCGGCCACCACCACCAGCCGTTGAAGAAGGCTCCCTGCGACTGCGCGGCCCATATGATGTTGCCGAGCAGCGGCTCGCGCAGCGGCCCGAGGCCGAGAACCGCGAGATAGAACGCCGCGAACACAGCTGCGAAGACCTGCGCGACGAAGGCGGCGGCGATGAAGGGCAGTAGGCAGGGAAGGATTTCCTTGAAGATGATGCCGAGGTCGCCGACGCCCGACAATTTGGCGACGGCGACGAACTGCCTCTCCTTCATGGTGAGCACCTGCGAGCGGATCACCAGCGTCGGTCCCATCCAGGCGAGCAGCACGACGATCAGCGCCATGGTCACGATGGTGACGTCGCGCTTGTCGAGCGAGCCGGCGATGACGACCTGGATGAGCAGCACCGGGATCGGCGTCAGGATCTGGCAGACGGTGCGGATCGTGGCGTCGATCCCGCGGCCGAAATAGGCCGAGATGAAGCCGAGCACGACGCCGATCAGGGTGCCGAGGCCGCCGGCGAAGACGCCGATGAACGCCGTTTGCCACATGCCGACCACCATGGCGGCGAGCAGGTCGCGGCCGAAGAAGTCTGTGCCGAACGGATATTTCCAGGACGGCGGCTTCTTGGCGGCGACCGACAGCGGATAGGCGTGCTTGGTGTCGACGGTCATGAGGCCGATGACGGTGAAGGCGATCAGCCCGAGCAGGATGATGACGCCGAGGGCGAGGCCCTTGTTGCGGCGCAGATAGCGCAGCAGCAGGACGAAGCGGCCCGGCCGCTCGACCCGTTTCTCGATCGGGGGCGACAGCGCGACGGTGGACATGCGTTTCGCTCCTATGAACTGCGGACGCGGGGGTCGAGCAGGGGGTAGATGAACTCGACCACGGTCATCAGGATGGCGACGGCGATGGTGATGAAGAGGACGATGCCGTAGATGGTCGGAAAGTCGTTGGCGCGGATGGCGAGGTTCAGCATCGTGCCGATGCCCGGCAATCCGAACAGCCCCTCGACGATGATGGCCGAGGTGACCATCGTGCCGAGCGCGAGGGCGAGACCCGTGACTTGCGGCAGCATGGCGTTGCGCAGGTAGTAGTCGCGGAAGATGCGCCCGCCGGTCAGGCCCTTGTGCTCGGCGAAGTTCACATAGTCCTCGCCCTGGATGGTGACGCCCATGCCACGCATCGACAGCACCCAGCCGCCGACGGAGCCGAGGATCAGCGCCAGCGCCGGCAGGATCTGGTGGCGCAAGAGATCGATGATGAAGTCCCAGGTGAAGGTCGGGACGACGCCGACCGAATAGGCGCCGCCGAGCGGCAGCCACTTCAGGCGGAAGCCGATGAAGAACAACAGCAGGATGCCCATGATCACAGGCGGAACGCCGGTGAGCAGGATGAAGGGCGTCGCGAAGCCGCGCAGCCAGCCCGGTGCCCTTGGCCAGGCGGCGACGGCGCCGAGCAGGTTGCCCATGATGAAGGAAAGGATCGTCGTGACCAGCAAGAGGCCGATGGTCCAAGGCAGCGACTGCGCGATCAGCTCTGATACCGTTGTCGGATAGCGATAGAGCGAATAGCCGAAGTCGAGATGGAGGATGTTGCCGAGATAGGTCCAGTACTGCTCATAGAGCGGGCGATCGAGACCGAACTGCTGGTTCATCGAGGCGATGATCTTCTCGAGATCGGCCGGCGAGAAGCCGCCGGTGCGCGCCAGTTCGCCGAAGCGCTCGCGCAGCGCGTTGCGGCTCGACAGCCGCGGAATGAAGAAGACGATGGTCGAGGCGGCCCATATCACCAAGACGAGGAATAGAAGGCGCCGAATGACGAGCTTGATGGTCACGGAATCGATCCTGGTGTCGCTGTGCCGGGTTCGCTTTGATGCAGGCCGCCAGCCGATGGACGATGCGCGCGCAAGGCGCGCACCGTCTTGATCGGGGGAGGGCGATCCCCCCGCGGGGTTGTCATCCCGCGGGGGCTAGGTTTCGCCTGCAGGCTCTACTTGGCGCCCGTGGGCTGGAGACCGGTGACCACCAGCAAGCCGGTATGGGCCCAGAACGCGCCATTGGAGCCGCCGGCAACGTTCGTGGCACTTGGCCAGTTCGTCCAGTAGTGGTTGTTGTAGGGGATGCGGTGCAGCCACTGGATGACCGGAACGTCGATCACGTCGCGCCAGTAGATGCCGAGAGCCTTGGCGGCGCCTTCCTGGAACTTCGGATCGTCGGAGCCGAGCGGCGAGATCTCGTCGAGAATCTTGTCGAACTCGGGGTTCTTGTAGCGCGAGAAGCGGTTGTTGCCCGCCGCCGAGCCGATCGAGCTGCTGTACTTGCCGTGGAACAGGTTCAGCGCCTCGAAGGGATCATAGAGGCTCGCGCCATGACCGAAGAGGTAGAGCCCGGCCTTGCCGTCCACCATGTTCTGGTAGGCGTCGGTGCCGAAGTTCACGTTGGCGTCGAAGCCGGCCTGCCGCAGCATCTCGGCAAGCACGGGAGCGATGTCGCCGTGGATGCTTTCGAATGCCTGGATGGTGGCGTCGAACGTCTTGCCGTCCTTCTCCCACAGACCGTCCGAGTTCTTGGTCCAGCCGGCCTCGGTCATGAGCTTGGCGCTCTGCTCGAGGTCGAACTTGCCGGGCTCGTATTTGGCGGCCTCGGCCTTCACGGCTTCCGAATCTGCGAACTTCTGCAGGTTCGGATAGAGCGGGAACGGATAGATCGTGGCGATCTTGGCGCCGTCATAGAGGACTTCGTTGATGCGATCGCGATCGATGGCGAGACTGATCGCCTTGCGAACATTGACGTTGTCATAAGGCGGCAGGCTGTCGTTCATCCACAGCGAGTTGGGCCACCAGTCGAGATAGCCATAGGGCGACTCGGTGCCGGTCCAGGACTTCACGTCCTTGTTCTGCTCCAGGATGTTGCCGATCACCTGGGCGCGCATGTCGACCGAGGAATCGAACTCGTTGTTCACGACGCGCTGGGCGACGGTATCGATCGGCTGGTTGAGGATATTGGCGATGACGACGCGCTTGACGGCCGGTTCCGGGCTGCGGCCGGCCTTGACCGCCCACCAGTCGGGACGCAGGTCCAGGATCTTCTGCGTGGCGTTCCAGGCGACGATATCATAGGGCCCGGAATGCGGGATCTGGTCGAGGCCGACGGCCGCCGTCGGGTTCGACTGCGCCGCTTCCCAATGCTCCGGGACGATCGGCAGGCCGGTATCGAACTTCTCGGTCAGCACCTCGAACTTGAAGCGCGGCGCCGGCTGCTTGAACTTCACCTCGACGGTCAGGTCGTCCTTGGCGGTGACGCTGTCGACGAACTGCTGGAAATGGGCGTGATAGGGCAGCGTCTCATACTTCATCTGCCCTTCGAACGTGTAGACGACGTCCTTGGCCGTGACCGGCTTGCCGTCGCTCCACTTCGCATCCTTGTTGATCTTGATCTCGAGCGCGGTGAAGTCGGGCGCGGTGTATTCCATGCTGTCAGCCAGCCACGGAACGAACTTGCCGCCGTCCTTGAAGATCGAGAAATACATCAGCGGCTCGAACAGAAGGTTGTTGCCTTCCTGATGCGTGTAGCCGGGCAGCACCCACGGATTAGTGGTGCCGATCGACGTGCCGCCGGAAACGCCCCAGGCGAGATTGAGCGTCTCGTTGCGCGGGACCACGGGCAGCGGACCCTTCGGAACGATCTCCTGGGCCGCCGGAAGGCCGGGGCCGTCGGCATGAGCGAGCGCCGGCGCCAGGAACGCCGCCGCGACCAGCGCAAGGCCGGCCAGATGTTTCATTTTAGCCATTGAACAGAACTCCTCCCTTGTCAGTCGTGAAACCAATGCGGTGATAGCCACCTCTGTTGGCACTTCTCTTGGCGCCCTCGGGCGCAGACGAACGCTCCTCCTCGCAAGCCTCGACCCATCTCCAGCCGGATCGGCGACGCACCCTTCCAGGTGTCCTCTCGTCGCCTCTGATCCCGCCGCTGCTTCGCCTAGCCGGCTCCTCGGGCCAGATTGGCGAAGACTTTTCCTGATCCCCATGCCCGCGTCGACCATCAGGATCGTGCGCGGTCATGCGGCAAAGATTAATTCTTAGAAGACCAAATGTATAAACAAATATAATCGTGCCTGGAAACGCTCAGGCGCAACACGATATTCGAATTCATACTTGCAGTTGGCAATATATGTTGACTTGTATATTACCGCCTTCAGCGTTACGTCAGTTTGACGGCGTGGTCAATCACGAAACCACCATTCGCTAAGCTGTTTCACGCCTCTTTGCTCTCCTCCCACGTCATTGATAGATTGGAGAAAATCGATGTCGAACGCCGCGATGCGCATCGCTGTCGGACAGTTCCACGAACTCACCGACGAGAAACTCCGCTTCGCCCGTCAGATCGGCGTCTCGGGCATCCAGATGAACAACCCGACCTTGCCCGGCGAAACCTTCTGGGAAGAAGCCGACATCCGCCGCCTGGTCGAGAAGGTCGAGGCGGCAGGCCTGGTCTTCGAGGCGATCGAGAACGTGCCGACGCATTTCTACGACAAGGCCATGCTGGGACTTCCCGGCCGTGACGAGCAGATCGAGAATTACTGCCGCACGCTGGTCAATGTCGGGCGCGCCGGTGTTCCGGTGCTCGGCCTGCACTTCATGCCGAATTCGGTCTGGCGCACCGACCGGAAGGCGCCGGGTCGCGGCGGGGCAGGCAATACCCGTTTCGAGATGGCCAAGGTCGAAGGCGCGAGCAAGGCGGATTGGCGCAGCTTCATGCCGACGACGCTCGGCCGCGCGGATTCGATGCCGCTGTTCAACGAGGCCGACGGCATCGTCACCGCCGAGGCGATGTGGTCGAACTACACCTATTTCATGGATGCCGTGCTGCCCGTCGCGGAGGAGGCCGGCGTCAAGATCGCGCTGCATCCCGACGACCCGCCGGTCGAGATGCTCGGCGGCGTCGCCCGCATCTTCAAGGCGCCGGACGATTTCAAGCGCGCCTATGCCCGCTATGCCGACAGCGCGTCCTGGGGCCTCGATCTCTGCCTCGGCTGCTGCTCCGAGATGCCCGGCGGCGCCACCAACGTCACAGAGATGATCCGCTTCTTCGCCCCGAAGGGCCGCATCTTCTACGTCCATTTCCGCGACGTTCAGGGCACAGTGCCGGACTTCACCGAGTGCTTCATCGGCGAGGGCAATTTCGATCCTGCCGAGGTGATGACGCTGCTGCACGCGAGCGGCTTCACCGGCTTCCTGCTCGACGATCATGTGCCGCAGATGGACGACGACACGAGTTGGAACCATCGCGGCCGCGCGCACGCGATCGGATATATGCAGGGTCTCCTGCGGATGGCCGAGCGCGCCGCCTGAGCGGGGCGCGGCCTGGCGCTCAGTCGAAAAAGGCCGCGTCGTCCGCATGGAGGTACTTTCTGGCTGCTTCCGCGTTGATGTCGAGACCGAGGCCGGGTGCCTCGAACACATCGACCATGCTGTCGGTGACGATCGTCTCCGGCAGCCCCTCGATGATCTCGTGCCACCAGGGGTCCGAGGCGCTCGGATATTCGAATGCGATGTAATTGGCCGGCAGCGTCGCGCACACGTTGACGAGGGCGCCGAGGCCCAGCAGGCCATTGGCGGTGCCGTGCGGCGCCATCAGGATCGAGTGCATGTGGGCGAACTCGGCGATCCATTTGAGCTCGGCGATGCCGCCGACGTCGCAGGGATCGGGTCCGACGACATTAATCGCCTGGCGCTCGATCAACTCCTTGAAATTGTTGCGGAGATAGATCTGCTCGCCGGTATGGATCGGCGTCGAGGTGGATGTCGTCAACTCGCGATAGACCTGAGCGTCGACGAAGGGTGAGTAATCACCCGTCAGCATGTCCTCGAGCCACATCAGATTGTACTTCTCGACCGCCCGCGCAAAGCGGATGGCGTCGGGGAGCATCCAGCCCGGGCCGCAATCGAGTGCGAGGCTGACCGTATCGCCGAGCACCTCCTTCATCGCCGCGACGCAGTCGAGCATATGGTTGAAGCCACGCTCGCTGATGAGCCCGGTATCCATGGCACCATGGAAGCGGCTGTCCTGCGCGATGCCGTAGTGGAAGTCCGGGAAGTCGCGCTTCATGGAGGAATGGAAGCTGATGCCGTGCTTCACCATGAAGAACTTCTCGGGCCGCTCCATCATCCACTTGCATTCGGCGGCATAGTCCTCGGGCCGCGTCCCCGACATCGGCCGGCGAAGCGAGCCGTTGTAGACGCGGACCTTGTCGCGGACTTTGCCGCCGAGCAGCTTGTAGGAAGGGGCATTGGCCGCCTTGCCGGCGATATCCCAGAGCGCATGCTCGATGGCGCTTACGGCCGCGCCATAGGGCTTGAAGGCGCCACGCTGCCGGATCTTCAGCATGCAGCGCTCGACATCGGTCGGGTCTTCGCCGATCAGCGCCTCGCGGAACTGCAGTACATAGGGCTTCAGATAGGGCTTGGTGTATTCGACCTCGCCGAGGCCGTGCAGCCCCTCGTCGGTGGTGATGCGCACGATCGGGTGCTTGCCGATCACGGCGCATTTCAGGTCTTTGATCTTCATCGGTGGCATCCGCCCGGGTTTGCGGTCGCAGGAAAGCGGCGCAGCGCGCTCAGTCGTCCTCGTGGCCGCGGAAATCGGCGCCGACGCGCAGGTCGTTCCACTCGCTGGTATCGAGGAAATAGCTGTCCTTGCGGCGCAGCTTGTCGCGGATGACCTCCTCGTTGAGGTCGATGCCGAGACCGGGCGCGTCCGGCACCGTGACATAGCCGTCAGCCATGTAGTCGGCGTCGAGGCCCTTCACGAGGTCGCGGAAGAAGGGCAGGTCCAGCCCGTGATGCTCGACGGCGACGAGGCTGGCGATGGCGGCACCGAGATGGACATTGGCCATGAAGCCGACCGGCGAGCAGCAGGCATGCAGCGCGGTCGGAATGCCGTAGCGCTCGGCATGGTCGGCGATGCGCTTCGTTTCCATCAGGCCACCCGATGACAGCATGTCCGGGTGGATGATGTCGAAGGCGCGCGTCTCGATCGCCTCGCGGAACCCTTCGAAGAGATAGAGGTCCTCGCCGGCGGCGACCGGCGTCAGAAGCGCATCGGCGACCTTCTTGTGCCCGGCGATGTCGCGCCAGGGCATCACGTCCTCGATCCAGGCAAGGTTGTAGGGTTCGATCGCCTTGCCGATCCGGATCGCCTCGTCGGCGGTCACATAGCCCTCGCCAAAATGATCGGTGCAGAGCGAGATCTCGTCGCCGACGGCCGCGCGGACCGCCGCGCAGATTTCCGCCGCGAGCTCCACGCCGCGCTCGCTGATCCGGGGGCCAGCCCCGCGGCCGGGGACGTACCACTGATTATACTGATGATATTCGTGCTTGGTCGCCGATCCGACCAGCGCACCCGGCGTCTTCTCGAAGAGGCGGGCCGGAAGATCGAACTTGATGAAGGTGAGGCCAAGCGCCTTACGCTTCATCACGACCTCGACATAGCCCTCCGGCGTCTGGTTGCGCGGCGCCGGCGTGTCGCCATAAAGGCGGACCTTGTCGCGATACTTGCCGCCGAGCAGCTGGTAGCAGGGAATGCCATAGACCTTGCCGACGAGGTCCATCAGCGCGATCTCGATGCCGCAGACGCCGCCTGCCTCGCGGCTGTCGCCGCCATAGCGCTTGATCGACTTGAAGAGGTAGTCGACGTTGCAGGGGTTCTGGCCGATGAGCAGATGCTTCAGCCTGAGTGCGGTATCGGGATGAGCGCCGTCGCGCACCTCTCCAAGGCCGTAGATGCCCTGGTTGGTGTCGATCCTCAGGATCGGATAATAACCATGACCGACGATCGTGGCGACACGAACGTCCGTTATTCTGAGCTTTGACGGCTGTGATCCGACGCCGATGGCGTTCTCGATACTCTCAACAAGCTCCAGCGGCTGGACCGTTGTAGACAATGCACTTCCTCCCGATGACCTCAAGCATGGTGGTTACTCCACCTTTTCTTTAAGAGTATTGCGCCGGGCCGCCCGCATCTGCTCGATGATATGGCGGCCCGAACCTTCGACATGGCGCGCGATGATCGCGGCAGCGGCCTGCTCGTCATGCGCCTTGATCGCTGCGATCACGTCGCCATGGTCGCGCATGACGGCGGCCTGGCGGCCGAGCGAGATGCTGTGGCGACGGCTGATCGCCCGCAGGATTTCGCGATGTTTCCACCAGAGATCGACTGCATGTCGGTTGTAGTGCCGCTCATACATCGTGTGGTGGAACTGCGTATCGAGCAGGCCGTGCCGAACCGGATCGGCATAGTTGAGCGCCACCATCTCGGCATGCAGCGCCTCGAGCGCGGCGATGTCGGCGTCGGTGGCGATACCGACGAACCAACGCGTCAGCGCAGGCTCGATCAAGACCTCGATCTCGTAGATGTCGCGGATGAAATCCTCGTCGATCGGCCGGACGCGGGCGCCGCGATTGGGCGCCATCACGACGAAGCCCTCGCCGCGCAGCTGCTGCAGCGCCTCGCGCACCGGATTGGTCGAGGTGCCGTGCCGCTCGGCAAGGTCCGCGACGATCAAGCGGGCATTGGCGGGAAGCCTGCCGGCGATGATGTCCTCGCGGATTGCCTCATAGACCGAACTCTCGCGATCCGTCGGCGCGAAGGCAGAGAGCCCGAGACTGGTGAGGCTATTGATCACGAGGGCGTCTGCCGGTTCCCACCTGCGTGCCCGCTCTCCGGCAGGTCACGCGATCCATCGCATTTCGTGTACGATTTCTAGCCGATCTGATCGGGGTCGTCGAGTCGTCGCGTATGGTCCGGCGAAAATCGTCGTGGATCGTGTCATCTCGGCGCCATCGGTCCGACAAGATCGGCGCAGGGAAACGGGTCGCTCCCCGCTAGCGCGGCGGCAGCCACTGCTTCGGCATGCGGCACACCATCGTGTAGGCGGGATCGAACACGTTGCCGACATCGTAGCGGACGACCTGTCCCATCAGATGGCTGGCGCCGGCGCTGTTGAGGCCGTAGTCGGCGATCAGCCAGTTCATCATGTCCGTCGTCGCATGCTGGAGCGCCTGATCGAGCGGACGGGCATTGCCGACGGAGAAGATCTCGTCCGCCGTCTCGCCGCGCGGCCATGTGAGACGTCTGCGCTTCTCGACGCTGAGCCGGACTTCGATCTCGAACGTGGTCTCGATGCCGGTTCCGACGATCTCGCCGTCGCCCTGGATCGCATGGCCGTCGCCGAGCGAGAACAGCGCGCCAGGAACGGCGACGGGAAACCACACCCGCGTGCCCGGTCCGAACCGCCGATAGTCCATGTTGCCGCCGTTCTCGGCGCTGGTGGCGTTGGAAAAGGCCTGGCCGAGGGCCGGCGCGACGCCGAAGCATCCGATCATGGGGTCGAGCGGCAGCGTGAGATAGTCGAGCCCCGCAGGCGGGTTCTCGAGCCTTGCGGTCAAGAGCTGCCGATCGATCAGCCACGTCACCTTCTCGCGCGGCGGCAGGCTCGCGATCGCCGAGGGGTCGACGACATTCGCGGCGAGGCCGGTGAAGGTCCAGCCCGTGCCGCGGGTCGGCGTCATGCGGATGATCTCGACCGACAGCGCGTCGCCTGGTTCAGCGCCTTCGATGAAGATTGGCGCATTGACCGGGTTCGGCGGCGTGGCGCGCTGGACGTCGTCCTTGTCGAAGCCGAACGCGTCGAGCGTCTCGATGATGACGGTGTCGCCATCAGCGCAGTGAAATTCCGGCTGGTGCTGGCCGAGCGTGTTGTGCCAGCGGGAGGGCGTGAAGCGATGAACGGCCATGGCGTTGCTTTCGAGGCGGCAGGGCCGCGGAGGGCGACCCGGGAAGGACTGTCGCCGAGCCTACGACGATCGGTCTCGACCGGGTAGATGGTCCAAGGGGCGTGGCGTCGGCGCAATCGCGGGATCGAAAGTCAGGCCGCCACGCGCCCAGAGGGAACGTCGGACCCTCTCGCGCTTTGACCCCCACGCGTCTCCAGAGGACTATCCCCATGCCATCCACTACAGGCCGCCGCTATCCGGCCGGCGCCGAAATCGTTGCGGGCGGCGTCAGCTTCCGCGTCTGGGCCCCCGATCACCAGGCCGTCACGCTTCAGCTCGAGGGAGACCGGCGTGTGTCCCTCGAAGGGGAGGGGGCGAACGGCTACTTCTCGGGGATCGTGCCCGGGCTGGCGGCTGGCGCGCGCTATCGGTTCCTGCTCGGCGGCGCCGAGGAGGCGTTGCCCGATCCCGCATCGCGCTATCAGCCCGAAGGGATCGGCGGCCCTTCGGTCGTCGTCGACCCCCGCGCCTTCTCCTGGCACGATGCCGACTGGCCGGGGCTGACGCCGGATGGCCAGGTCGTCTACGAGATGCATGTCGGGACCTTCACGCCGGAGGGCACTTTCGACGCCGCTGCCGAAAAGCTGCCGCATCTCCGCGATCTCGGTGTCACCGTGCTCGAGATCATGCCGCTGAACGAGTTCGAGGGGTCGTTCGGCTGGAGCTATGACGGCGTGCTGCCCTATGCGCCGACCCGGATCTATGGCGATCCGAATGCCGTCCGCCGCTTCGTCGACCGGGCGCATGGCCATGGCATCGGGGTCATCCTCGATGTCGTCTATAATCATTTCGGCGTCGGCGCGATCTGCCCGCGCTTTGCGGACGCCTATCACAGTGATGCGCCGGCTAACGAATGGGGCCGCACGATCAATTTCGACCAGCCTGGATCGGAAGCCGTCCGAGACTACTTCGCAGCGAATGCCGCCTACTGGATCGACGAATTTCATCTCGACGGGCTGCGCATCGACGCGACGCAGGCTCTCATCGATACGAGTGCGGAGCACATTGTCGCGCGGATCGTGCGCGAGGCGCGGGAGGCGGCCGGCGGCCGATCGCTCTTGATCGTCTCGGAGAACGAGCCGCAACAGACGCTGCAGGTGCGGCCGGCGGGCGAGGGCGGATACGGCCTCGACGCGCTCTGGAACGATGACTTTCATCATGCGGCGATCGTTGCCCTGACCGGCCGCAACGAGGCCTATTATCACGACTATCACGGCCGTCCGCAGGAGTTCGTCTCGGCCGCAAAATATGGCTTCCTGTTCCAGGGCCAGCGCTATGACTGGCAGGATTTCCCCCGCGGCATGCCGGCGCTCGACATTGCGCCGAGGCAGTTCGTCCACTTCCTGCAGAACCACGACCAGATCGCCAATTCGCCGGGTGCGGCCAGAATCCACCAGCGATCGGCCCCCGCGCGGCTGCGGGCGATGACGGCGCTCCTGCTGCTCGGGCCGCAGACGCCGCTCCTGTTCCAGGGTCAGGAGTTCCGGGCCGATGCGCCATTCCCCTTCTTCTCGGACCAGCAGGGGGATCTTGCGATCGAGGTTCGCCAGGGTCGTCTCGACTTTCTCGGCCAATTTCCGAGCCTCCGCGATCCGGCGGCGCGCGAGGCGATGCGCGAGCCATCGGATAGGGAAACCTTCATGGCGGCAAAGCTCGACTGGGCGGATCGCGATCGTCATCGCGAGACGTTCGACCTGCACCGCGATCTCCTGACGCTGCGGCGTGACGATCCGACCTTCCGCCGTGCCGGCGGAGCCGTTCGGCGCATCGACGGCGCCGTCATCGGCGAGCATGCCTTCCTGCTGCGCTTCTTCGGCGAAAGCGCCGCGATGGATCGTCTCCTCGTCGTCAATCTCGGCCCCGACCTTCCTGTCGAGAGCTTCGCCGAGCCATTGGCTGCCCCGCCCTTCGCGTGGCGCTGGAGCGTCACCTGGTCGAGCGAATATCCACGCTATGGCGGCGAGGGCCGGCGCGAGATCGATCTCGGCCGGCGCTGGGTCCTGACCGCCGACACCGCGCTCGTGCTCGGTCCTGCGCCTGCGGATACCCGCGCCAAGCCCACCGAAGACGAACTCTCCGCCTTCCAGTCGACGATCTGACGGCGGCAATGGACGACCGCGCGGAACGAAGGCGCCGCCCCCGCGATTGACCCACAGGACGAGACGGCGCGAAGCAAGACGTGCCTCATCGCTCCAGCGGGAGGACACAGGAGGCCGGCATCGTGGCAGAGCGACAGGGCAGCGTGAGGATCGGCGTCTCGGGCTGGACCTATGCGCCCTGGCGCGGCCATTTCTATCCACCCAGGCTGCCGCAAAAGCGTGAACTCTCCTATGCGGCCGGCCAGTTTCCCGCGCTCGAGATCAACGGCACCTTCTACGGCCTGCAACGACCGGAGGCGTTTGCGCGCTGGGCGGCCGAAACGCCCGATGGCTTCACCTTCGCGGTCAAGGGCTCGCGCTTCATCACCCATACCAAGCGGCTCGTCGACATCGAAGCGCCGCTCGCGAACTTCCTCGCCTCGGGCCTGCTGAAGCTGGGTGCCCGGCTCGGTCCGCTGCTCTGGCAGCTGCCGCCGACCCTCCGCTTCGATGCCGCACGGATCGGCGATTTCCTGGCGCTTCTGCCGAAGGACATGAAGGCGGCCGAGGACTTCGCCCGGCGGCACGACGCGCGCGTCGACGGCCGCGACGCGACGACCGCCGAGAGGGCCGGGCCACTTCGCCATGCGATCGAGATCCGCCATGACAGCTTCCGCGTTCCGGCCTTCATCGAGCTCTTGCGGGCACATGGGGTCGCGCTCGTCTGTGCCGATACGGTGAAGTGGCCGAGGCTCATGGATCTGACGGCCGACTTCGTCTATTGCCGCCTGCACGGCTCGACCGAGCTGTACCGCTCTCGTTACGACGACAGGGCGCTCGATCGCTGGGCGGCGCGGATCGAGGCCTGGTCGAAGGGCCGGACGGTGACGGACGGCGATTTCGTCGGCGGCGCTGCCGAACGGAAGCCGCGCGATGTCTATGTCTTCTTCGACAATACCGACAAGCTGCACGCACCCGAGGACGCGGCGCGGCTGATGGCGCGGCTCGATCTCGCCTGGCGGCGGCAGGAGAAGGCGGCATGAGCGGCGCGCGCCCCCCTGCTGACGCGCCAGCCTTTGCGACGCTCGACGACCTCGTCGCCGCGCTCATGGCCGAGGCGCCGCCTGAGGACGGCGCGACACGGCCGGTTGCCGGAGAAGGGCCGATCGGCGCGGCCATCGCCTTTGTCGGCGAGCAGCCGGGCGACGAGGAGGACCGGCAGGGCAGGCCATTTGTCGGGCCGGCAGGGCAGTTGCTCGACCGGGCGCTGGCGGAAGTCGGGATTTCGCGCGAGCGCTGCTACGTCACCAATGCCGTCAAGCGTTTCAAGTTCGTCCAGCGCGGCCCGCGCCGGATCCACGAGAAGCCGACGACGGGAGATATCCAGCATGGCCGCTGGTGGCTCAGCCGCGAGCTCGACCTCGTTCAGCCGCATCTCGTGGTTGCGCTCGGCGCGACGGCGGCGTTTGCCCTGGCCGGACAGCGGCTCGCGGTCACCCGCGCGCGCGGTCCGCTCCGCTTCGGCGAACGGCACGGCTTTCTCACCGTGCATCCGTCCTATCTCCTCCGCCTTCCCGATCAGGCGGCGAAGCGGCAGGCTTACGCAGCCTTCCTCTCCGACCTGCGCGCCATCCGCGACCTCAGCGGCTAGCCGGCATCCCGGCCGGGAGGCGCGACAACGAGGCCATCATGCTGTTCGAACCGAAATCGCAGGACTTTCCCTGGCAGCCGACCCGGTCGACCTTCCATCTCGCGGTCGACATGCAGCGGCTGTTTTCTCGTGACGGCCTATGGCCGACGCCCTGGCTCGAGACGATCCTGCCCGTGGTCGCGCGCATTGCCGAGCATGCTCCGGACCGCACGATCTTCACCCGCTTCATCCCCGCTGCCCGGCCGGAGGCGGCGCGGGGAACGTGGCGCCGCTATTACGAGCAGTGGCGGGCGCTGACGCTCGATCATATCGATCCCGGCCTCATCGACCTGATCGCCCCGCTGGATGGGATCGCGCGCCATGGCTCCGTCGTCGACAAGGCAGTCTATTCCGGCTTCGTGGGCACCGGCCTCGCGCGGCTGCTCGGCGAGAACGGTGCCGACGGGCTGATCATCACCGGCGCGGAGACCGATGTCTGTGTCCTTGCGACCGTTCTCGATGCGGTCGATCTCGGCTATCCCGTCTACATCATCACCGATGCCGTCTGCGGCTCGACAGACACGTCGCACGACGCCGTGCTGACGCTCTACCGGACGCGCTTCTACCAGCAGATCCAGACGCTGACCGCCGACCAGCTGCTGAGCCTCTGGCCGCGATGAGGGGCCGCGATCAGCTGAGCACCCGGCGAAGGGATTTCTCGATCTCGCCGCCGCAATAGGCATCGCCATAGAGATCGAAGGATCGCTTCGCGAGGGCCGCCAGCCGAGGCGTCGCCTGCAGGCGCCGTGTGAGCGCCGCGATCCGCGGCGCGGTGGCGTCCAGCATGGTCCGCAGCGGCGGAAAGCGGTCTGATATCGTCGACCAAAGCGTGCTGGTGACGACGTCGGCGATACCGGGCTCCGGCGTGCCGAGGAGAAAGCCGCCCGCCTCGCCGACGTCATGGCGGGCTGCCATCGCCTCGAAGATGCCCATCCATCGTTCGAGCCGCGGGGCGAAGTCGCGCCAGCTCGCGTCGGTCCACATCTGCCTGCCGCCATCGAGCGTCAGCTCGTCGATGGTGTCGTTCGCGTCGTTGACGATCTTGGCCGTGAGGGCTCGCGCCGACGGATCATCGCCGATGAGCCCGAGCGTCTCGCCGAGATAGAGCGCGATGGCGGGCATCTGCGAGAGAACGAGGCCGGAGCGCGTCTCGATCAGGACCGGTGGCCCCATGAAGGCGATCGGCTGGTCGGCGGGCGCGAGGCCCATAAGGGCGCCGATCGCGTGCGCGTCGTGCTCGTCCCAGCTCTTGCCGGCATGAGCGAGAATCGCGCGGATGAACTGGCCGCGAAACGGCACCGGCCAGTAATAGAGATCATAGTCCGTCATCGGTGCCGCTCCTTCGCATTGCCGGCATCCGTTCGCCGGCCAGTGCAGCGGCAACATCCGGCGCGGTCGACGGGTTCCGGCTGCGGCGTTTCGCCGGAGCGTAGCGCAATCCGTCTGGCGAGGCGATCGGCGCGGATCTGTCCGCCTTCCGCCCGCGCGGGCGCTATCCCTTCACGGCGCCCGCGGTCATGCCGGCCACGATCTGGCGGTTGAAGAACAGGAAGACGATCAGCGGCGGGATGGTGATCAGAAGCACGTTCGTGAACAGAAGATTGTAAGACGTGTCGAACGTGCTCTGGAAATTGTAGAGCGTCAGCTGAACCGTGACATTCTGCTTGCCCGGCAGATAGTAGAGCGGGTTGGTGAAGTCGTTGAAGATCGCGACCGACTGGACGACGATGACGGTCACCACGACGGGCTTCAGCAGCGGCAGGATGATGCGGAAGAAGAGCTGCAGCGGCCCGGCGCCATCGATCGTCGCGGCTTCGTCCAGCTCCTTCGGGATCGTTGCGACGAAGGCGCGGAACAGCAGGATGCTGAACGAGAGACCATAGGCGACCTCGATCAGGATCATCCCATGCAGCGTCTTGAACAGGCCGAGGCCCTGCAGCACCCAGATCGTCGGAACGACGGCCGGCGGCATGATGAGGCCGACCAGCACGAAGAAGCCGGCGATCGACGTCCAGATGGTGCGCCGCCGCTGCAGCACGAAGCCGACCATGGCGCCGAAGATGACCATCAGCGTGACGCTCGCGACCGTCAGGATGGTGCTGTTCAGGAACGCGGTGAGCAGCATGTAGTCGCGCGCCTGGATGACCTGGACCAGATTGTCCCAGAGGTGGATGCTCGTCGGCCAGGAGAATGCGCGCAGCGAGGACTCCTTCTTGTCCTTGAGCGCGGTCAGCAGGATGAACAGGAACGGGACGATGAAGACGATCGTCGAAACGAGGATGGCGAGAAGCCCCGAGAGATAGCGGCGCTGACCGGTCATCGCGCGACCTCCCGGCGGTTGAGGATGATCGAGATCGGGATGATGATGAGCGCGACCAGCACGAACAGGACGACATTGCCCGCGGTGGACAACCCGTAGAAACCGGCCTGGTACTGCTTGTAGATCACCGAGGCGATGACGTCGGAGGTGAAGCCGGGGCCGCCACGGGTCATCGACCAGATGAGGTCGAACGACCGGAGGCCTCCGATCAGGCTGAGCAACACCACGGTGATGGTGGCGGGCCGGGCGAGCGGCAGCGTGACGTTCCAGAAGCGCTGCAACGCGTTGGCGCCGTCGATCCGCGCGGCCTCGTAATAGTCGCGCGGGATGGAGACGATGCCGGCGATATAGATGACGGTCGCGAGGCCGACGCCCTTCCAGACATCGACGAAAGCGACGGACAGGAGCGCAAGCCGCGGATCGGTCAGCCAGCCCGGGCCCGGCAGCCCGATCAGGGCGAGGCTCTCGTTGATGAGGCCCTCCGTCGGGTGCATGAGGACCGTGAAGGTGATGCCGACGCCGACAGTGCTCACGAGCACCGGGAAGAAGACGACCGAGCGCAGATAGTCACGCGCCCAGATCTCCGAGGTGAGGAGGACGCCGAGCAGGAGGCCGAGCACGACCTTGAGACCCGAAGTCACCGCGGCATAGATGAGCGTGTTGACCAGCCCCTGGACCAGGAACGGTTCCTTGAAGAACTGGACGAAGTTGCCGAAGCCGATGAAGGTCCAGTTGAACAGTGTCCAGCGCGTCATGCTGAAGAACAGCGATGCCAGCGTCGGGAAGAGGAACAGCACGGTGTAGATCACGGCTGCCGGCAGGAAGAACCAGGTCGGATAGGGTGTCCGAATCGGCTTCCGGCGCGCCGAAACCGGACCCGCGGGAACGGCGGTTGCAACGGTCATCGCTTACCCTTTTGTCATCGGGTCCGGATCGCCAGAGCCGATCCGGACCCGCTTGGCCGTTACCAGCCCGGCAAGCCGAGCTGCTGCGCCTGCTTCTTCACGTCCTCGTCATAGAGGGCGGCGCCATCAGCCGGCTGGCGGATGCCGGAGCCGACTTCGACGGTGATCTGCTCGAGCGAGGGACCCTTGACCGGCGACACGAATTCGAGTGCCGGCGAAGCGGCGCCGCTCTGCTCGAAATAGGGCAGGAGGTCGGCGACGGCGGCAGGCACGTCCTTCGGCAGTGAGCAGCCCTTCACCATATAGGGGCCGGTCGCGCCGAGCGCGGCGGTCTGCGCCTCGCAGCCGGCCGGGCTCGTCGCGAAGGCGATGAACTTCTTGGCCGCGTCGATGTGCTCGCCGTTGCTCGGAATATAGAGGCCGTCGGGCATCCAGACGGTGAGGCCGTTCTTGGCGGCATCGTCGCCCGGCATCGCGAAGAAGCCGACATCGTTGAGATGCTCGGGATAGGTCGTCTTGAGCGCGCCGATCGCGAAGGTGAGCATCGGGTAATGCACGCCTTCGCCGGTCGCGAGCTTGCGCAGGCCGTCATTGTAGGTAGCGGCGCCGAAATCGTCGTTGAGATAGCCGGCCTTGAACACGTCGGCCTGGTGCTCGAAGCCCTTGAGCGCGGCGGGCGATGTGGCGAACTTCGCCTGATTGGCCGTGAACTTCGCGGCGAAATCGGGCTCGGCGGCGTTTACGTTGAAGAAATCGCCGAGCACGAACAGCTGCGACGTCCAGGTGTCCTTGAAGGACTGGATCACCGGAACCTTGCCGGCCGCCTTGATCTTGGCGTTGTTGGCCATGAACTCGGCCCAGGTCTTCGGGATCTGGAGGCCGAGATCGCTGTAGATCTTCTTGTTGTAATAGATGCCGCCGCCCATGGCGCCGCCGATCGGGGCGCCGCGCACGGTCCCGTCGGGCGCCGTGACGACCTTCTTGAAGATGTCCTGGACATCGGCCTGCCAGGGCTCGCTCGTGAGGTCGGCGAGGTTCTGCTGCGGGTTGAGCGCCTGGAACAGAGAGCCCGAATTATACTCGAAGACGTCCGCCATCTCGCCGGTGGCGAGGCGGGTCTTGATCAGATTGTCGCCCTCGGCGCCACCGGGGCGGGTGTCGATGTCGATTTTGATGTCGGGATTGGCGGCTTCGAACGCCTTGGCGAGCGACTCTGCGCGGGCGACGTTGTCGTCGCCCGTCGGGACCAGGAATGTCAGCTTCGTCGTGTCGGCGAAGGCCGCGCCCGACAAGGCGGTGAGAACCGTCAAGCCGGCGGCAAAGCCGGTCAAGACGCTCCAGTTCTTCGATCGTTGCATAGGTTTCCTCCCTATCCGTGCCGATTCAGGTGCCGTTATGCCGAAACCCCGTTGCTCACGGGGTTCGTGCATTGATGTTCGCGCCGCCGCGCTGGACGCGCAGGGGTGCGGAATAGTTGAAGGTGATGAGGTGGCTGCCCGCCGCGAGGATCACTTCGCCGCCCGCAGACTTCGCCCCGTCGATCGCGACGTCACGGTAAGCGCTGTCGAGCCTCAGGACGCCGCGGGAACCCTCGGGGATATCGATCTCGTAGCGCACCGCCTCGCCGTCCATCACCCATTCGGCCCGGATCAGGCCGGCGGGGCTCTCGTGATGGGCCTTCACGGGCGAGAGTTCCGGAATGATCGTCGGTTCGAAGATGATCGTCTTGAAGCCGGGCGCCTCCGGGTCCGGCCTGAAACCTGCCACCGCCTCCAGCAGCCATTGGCAGACGGCGCCATAGGCATAGTGGTTGTAGGAGTTCATCTGCGGATTGTAGATCGTGCCGTCCGGCTGGATCGCGTCCCACCGCTCCCAGATGGTCGTGGCGCCCATCTTGACCTGGTAGAGCCAGCCGGGGACGTCCTCCTGCAGGAAGACATCGGCGGCAAGGCGGGTCTCGCCGATCTTGACGAGGGCAGGGAGAAGCGCGGGCGTCCCGATGAAGCCGGTGCCGATGCGTCCGTCGGAACGGGCGATGGTGCTCTTGAAATAGGCCTTGGCGGCCGCCTGCTTATCGGCCGGGATGAGATCGTGCAGGAAGGCCAGCGCATAGGAGGTCTGGTCGTCATAGCAGAGGCGGCCGGACGGCGTGATGAACTCGCTCGCGAATGCCGCCTTGACCGCGGCAGCCTTCGCTTCCATCCGGGCCGCCGTTTCCGTGTCGCCGGCGATCCGGGCGATGCGGCCGACGAGGGATGAGGTAATGTAGAGGTAGATGGTCGCCGCGGCGTCGTCGCCGATCGTCGGCAGCGGCTTGGCGCTCGGGCCGCTCGGCTGCAGCCAGTCGCCGAAGGAAAAGCCCCGCTCGCCCCAGGCGCGCGGCGGCGAGACGATCGGTCCGTCGCTGATCGACCAGACGAAATCGACCCAGCGGACCATGGCCGGCAACGCCTCCTCGAGGAAGGCCGTGTCGCCATAATGGAGATAGAGCTGCCACGGCACGATGGCGATGGCGTCGCCCCAGCCCGTGCTGCCATAGAAGCCGGTATAGTCCTTGGGCTGCAGGCGTGTCGGGTCCGGCACGACATGCGGCACGGCACCATCTTCGCGCTGATCCGCCATCACGTCGCGAACCCATTTGCGGAAGAAGTCGTGCGTGTCGGCGAGGTAGCACGCCGTTCCGGCGAAGACCTGCGCGTCACCGGTCCAGCCGAGACGTTCGTCGCGCTGCGGGCAGTCGGTCGGGACCTCGATGAAGTTGGCCCGCTGGGACCAGAGCGTGTTGAGCACGAGGCGATTGACCAGCGCATTGCCGGAGGTGAAGCCGGCCTTCACCTCGGTGACCGAGCTGATCGGGATCAGCTGGATGCTGCCGAGCTTCGCGTCGCCCTCGATCGTCACCCGGGCATAGCGGAAGCCCTGGAAGGTGAAAGCGGGCCGGTAGTGCTCGGTGCCGCTGCCCGCGAGGATGTATTCAAGCCGGCATTCGGCCGTGCGGAGATTGCCGTTGTAGAAGATGCCGTCCTTGTCGAGCACTTCGGCATGCTCGACGATGACCTTCGCGCCCGCAGCGCCGCTGACGTCGAAGGCGACATAGCCGCCGGCATTCTGGCCGAAGTCGAACACCGTGCGCCCTTCGGCGTCGGTCCACTGCCTGACGACCGCGAGGGGCTCGAGTTCCTTCACCGGGCTCGTCTCATGGGCGATCAATCGCGCCGTGTCGAAATCGACGACCGCGGTGCCGGCGCTGGCCGAGGGCGCGATGCGCGCGTCGAAGATCTCGCCGAAATAGATGCCGGACTTGCGAACCGGCAGTTCGCCGCTTTCCCACGTCGCATCAGTCGCCACGAGAACCGGGGCATCGGCGGCGGGGCCGGCGCGCAGTTCGGCGATGGCCGCGATCTCGCTGCCCCAGGTGTTGAAGATCGGCGCGGCGCCCCACATCATCTGCGAGCGCAGCCAGCCGTCGGCGAGCCAGATCTCGATCCGGTTCTCGCCGGGAACGAGGAGATCGGCGACCTCATAGGTCTGATAGCTCAGGCGAATGTCGTAGCTGGTCCAGCCCGGCGTCAGCAGATCGTCGCCGACGCGCTTGCCGTTGATGAAGGCCCGGTAGAGACCGAGGGCGCTGATGCGGAGGGTCTCGTCGCCGCCGACGCGATCGAGAACGAAGGTCGTGGCGACGAAAGAGGCCGGCGTGCCAACCCCCTGATCCGACAGCGGTCGGACCATCTGTCCGGCCCAAACATGGGGAAGCTGCCGCTCCCGCTTCGGAGCGACCAATCCTGCCACCGATACCGACACCGCATCCTCCCTACAACCGCTCGTTCCACATGCCCCTCAGGGCTGTGTATACTGTTCTACGTACATCGTTCTATATTTTCGCGGCGATGGCAATAGAAATTCGGCGAGGGGTGGGCTAAGCCAAGAGGGGCGCAGCGGCCTTCCTTGGCCGGCTGATTGGCGGGCGGGAGACAAATGAAGAGTTCCGGTGGCGGAAAGCCCAATCGGATCACGATCCGCGACGTGGCGGCGGACGCTCGTGTATCGGTCGCCGCAGTATCGAAAGTGCTGCGAGAGGCCTATGGCGTCAGCCCCGCGATGCGGGCGAAGGTTCATTCCTCGATGGCGAAGCTCGGCTATCGCCCGCATACGGCCGCCCGCGGCATGCGCGGCCAGACCTTCACGCTCGGCCTGATCCTGCCCGATATCCGCAATCCGTTCTTCGCCGACATCATTGCCGGCTTTCAGGGCGGACTCGAGGGAACGCAGTACCAGGCGCTGATCGGCATCAATCGCGCGACGCCGACGGTCGACGAGAACCTGGTCGATTCGATGATCGACCGTCAGATGGACGGCCTGCTGATCGTCGGCGCCACCAGCCATGACCAACTGGTGGAGATCGCCAAGCGCAAGCCGCTCGTCACCATCGGCAATCACGATGCCGACAATCAGTTCTATGACACGGTGAACAACGATGACGACCAGGCCGCCCGTCTGGCGGTCCGGCACCTCGTCGAGAGTGGCTACCGCAACATAACCATGCTCAGCCTGATCTCGGATTCGACGATCATCAAGGAGAGGGAGCGCGGCTATCAGGATGAGATGAATCGGCTCGGTCTCGGTCGGTTCGCCCACATCGTCTTCGCCGATCAGACCCAGCCGGAGGTGCACAAGGCCGCGATGAGCATTCTATCGGTCCCCGATCGGCCGGAAGCGATCTTCTGCTGGACCGACTTCATCGCTCTGCAGGTGATCGGCGTCGCAACCGAACTGGGCCTGCGCATCCCGGACGACGTTGCCATCGTCGGGCATGACAACACCATGTATTGCGATTTCGGCCAGAACAGCCTGACGAGCGTCGACCAGTCCGGCAACCTGCTGGGCATCGAGGCGGCGCGGCTGCTGATCGAACGGATCAAGGGCCGGGAAGAGCCGGAACACTATCTCGTCTCGCCAAGACTTGCCGTGCGACGCAGTTCCGGGCGCCGGGCTTTCAGCCTGTCCGGCCTGACGGCATAAGGGCCGGCACGGCCGAGGACCATCGTCCTCAGGCCGGAGCGGTGGCCGAGGCGCCCCCTCGCAATGGTCGGCGTCTCATGAGCGCGTGACGGCTATGCCGTTCATGACGAGATCGAGATGGGCGCGGATATAGGCGGGAACATCCTCTTTCTGGTTCCCGCCGAAGATGAGCGTTTCGACCATCAAGGCGATCACCGGGGCTGCAATCACCGGTGCCAGGGTCGGCGAGACCTTCCGGAACTCGCCCGAGGCCATGCCCTCGTCGAGCAGCGACTGGACGAGAGCAAAGATCGGCCCGATCAACTCGTCATGATGTTTCTGAATCAGATTGGGGAAGCGCGTCCCCTCTGCGATGACGAAGCGAATCAACTCCCTCGTGTATCTGTCGTCCGAAACGTGATCGTAGAAAAGAACGATCATCGACTGGATTCGCTCGGAGCAAGTTCCAGTCAATTGTCTTGAAGACTGTAGGAGATTTTGAAGAGGTCTCGTGATGTAGTCGATCACGGCCAAGAAGAGATCCTCCTTCGTCGGGAAATAGACGTAGATCGTCCCCTTGGTCACGTCGATCCTGTCGGCGATGTCCTCGACGCGTGTCGCGACGAAACCATTGGCGACGAACTCCTCGAAGGCGGCCTCGAGAATCTGGGTCGGTCTGCGGGCCTTCTGTTCGGCCCGGGTGAGTCTCCTGGCATCCGTCATCGAATTTCCGTGCTCCCGACCTGCGACTTATTCATTGACTAACGCGTCATTCAATTGTAGCGATGTTTCGTCATTGATCAAGAGGCAACCATGCGACGGCCATCTGCACGCGTGCTCTCAACGGTTTCATTCCTGGTCCTCGCCGCCTGCGCGCCCGCCGAGAAGCAGCCGGCCAAGGCTGCACGGCAGGTCGAGACTGTCGTGGTCGCGGCCGAGCCTGTGTCCGAGACCATTTCGACGACCGGCGAAATCAAGGCGCGCGTCCAGTCCGACCTTTCCTTCCGCGTCAGCGGACGCATCACCGAACGGTTCGTCGATGTCGGCGACCACGTGAAGGCCGGCCAGGTTCTCGCGCGGATCGACAACCAGGAACAGAAGGCCGACCTTCAGGTCGCGACGGCGAGCCTCCTCTCTGCCGAAGCGCAGCAGACGCAGGCGCAGCAGGCCTTCGACCGGCAGGACAGCCTGTTCAAGACCAGCTTTTCGACCCGCGCCGCGCTCGATTCCGCGCAAGAGGCCCTGCTGCGGGCGAAGGCAACCGTCGAGTCCGCGCAGGCGGCCGTCGATACGGCCCGCGACGCTCTCGACCAGACCGATCTCAAGGCGGACGCCGACGGCGTGATCACGGCGCGGAGCATCGAGGTCGGGCAAGTGGCGCAGGCGGCCCAGCTCGTCTTCACGCTCGCCCATGACGGGCCGCGCGATGCCGTCCTCAATGCGGACGAGACGGTCCTGCTCGGCCGCGCGCTGGAAGATGAAGTCGAGGTCCGGCCGATCGCCGGCGGGCCGGCCATCAAGGCCCGGGTGCGCGAGGTCTCGCCGGCTATCGATACGAGCACGGGGACGATCCGCATCAAGCTCGGCCTCGAAGGCGATCCGCAGGTCAGGCTCGGCAGCCCGATCGTCGCCATCGGGCATTACAAGCCGGAGACGATGATCGAACTGCCCTGGTCGGCGATGACATCGCATGACGGACAGCCCGCCGTCTGGGTCGTCGATCCGAAGACGGATGCCGTTTCGATCCGCCCAGTGGAGGTCGCGAGCTACGGGCGCGGCAGTTTTGCCGTCCGATCGGGCGTGACGCCCGGCGAGATCGTCGTTGCCGCGGGCTCGAAGTTCCTGAGCGCCGGCGAAGTCGTGACGTTTGATGGAGCCAGCCAGTGAAAAACGCCCGCGCTCTCGCCACTTTGCTGCTGGCGGGTCTTTCGCTCGCCGCCTGCCAGAAGCAGGAGGCCGCCGCCCCCGAACCCCGTCCGGTGCTTTCCGTCGTCGCCGAGGCCGAGCCGGCCGCCCGGCTGACGCTGCCGGGAACGGTGCAGGCGCGCGTCGAAACCCAGTTCGGCTTCAGGATCCTCGGACGCATCGTCGCCCGAAACGTCCAGACCGGCGATCTCGTCAAGAAGGGCGACGTCCTTGCGGCGATCGATCCGCTGGCGCTCGAGCTCGCCGTGCGCAGCGCGCAGTCGGACCTGGCCAACAGCCAGGCGCAACTCGCCAACGCCCTCGGCACCGAAGACCGGCAGAAGGCGCTCTTCGACAGGCAGTCGGGCACGAAGGCGACGCTCGAATCGGCCGAGGCTGACCGGAAGACCGCAGAGGCCGCCGTCGCCAAGTCGCAGGCCAATCTCGACAAGGCGAACGAGCAGCTCGGCTATTCGCGCCTCCTGGCGGAGTTCGATGGCGTCGTCACCGCAACATCCGCCGAGGTCGGGCAGGTGGTTGCCGCCGGCCAGAGCGTCGTCACGGTGGCGGACCCGAAGGCGCGCGACGCGGTGATCGACGTACCGGAGGCCATGGCGGACCAGGTCCGTCGGGGCTCGGCCTTCGATGTCGCGCTGCAGCTTGCCCCCGGCATCCACGCCAAGGCGATCGTGCGCGAAATCGCCCCCGAAGCCGACGATGCGACGCGGACCCGCCGGACGAAGTTGACGCTGATCGATCCGCCCGAAGCGCTGCGGCTCGGCTCGGTAATCAAGGCGACAGCGGCAGCTTCCGACGGCGCCGCCATCCGCCTCCCTTCGGCGGCGATCAAGCTCGACGGCTTGAAGACCTCGGTCTGGATCGTCGACGAGACCAAGAAGGCCGTCTCCTCGCATCCCGTCACTCTCGACCTCTATCCGGTACCGGGCGGGACCGTCACCGTCATGGACGGCGTCAAACCGGGCGACCGCGTCGTCGTCGCGGGCGTGAACAAACTCACTGAAGGCCAGACCATTCGCTTGGACCAGGAGATGACCAATTGAAGTCCTTCAACCTCTCCGAATGGGCGCTCAGCCATCGTTCGCTCGTCTGGTACTTCATGATCATCTTCATCGTGGCCGGGACGTTCTCCTATATCAATCTCGGACGCGAGGAAGATCCGGCCTTCACCATCAAGACGATGGTCATCAGCGCCCAGTGGCCGGGCGCCTCGGCCGAGGAAATGACCAAGCAGGTCACCAACCGGATCGAGAAGAAGCTCGAGGAACTCGGTAGCCTCGACTATACCCGCAGCGAAACAACCGCCGGGCAGACGACGATCTTCGTCGAGCTGCTCTCTTCGACCAAGGCGAAGGACGTCACGGAAAACTGGGTCCGCGTCCGCAACATGGTCAACGACATCAAGGGCGATTTCCCGAGCGGCGTCGTAGGCCCCTTCTTCAACGATACGTTCGGCGACGTCTTCGGCAACATCTATGCGTTCACCTCCGACGGGCTGTCGCAGCGCCAGCTCCGCGACCTCGTCGAGGACGCGCGGGCCAAGCTGCTGACCGTTCCCAATGTCGGCAAGATCGACATCATCGGCGCCCAGGACGAGGTGATCTATCTCGAGATTTCGACGCGCAAGATCGCGGCGCTCGGCATCGACCAGCAGGCGGTGATCAACACGCTGCAGGCCCAGAATGCGGTGACGCAATCCGGCATCGTCGAGGCAGGGCCCGAGCGGATCGCGCTGCGTGTCAGCGGCCAGTTCACCTCGGAAGAAAGCCTCAAGACGATCAATCTGCGCATCAATGATCGTTTCTTCCCGCTGACCGACATCGCGACCATCAAGCGCGGCTATGTCGATCCGCCGTCCTCGCTGTTCCGCTTCAAGGGCGAGCCGGCGATCGGCCTTGCCATCGGCATGAAGACCGGCGCCAACCTGCTGACCTTCGGCGAGCAGCTCGACGCGCAGATGCAGCGTGTCGTCGCCGACCTTCCCGTCGGCGTCGAAGTCGAGCGCGTCTCCGATCAGCCGGCCGTCGTCGACGAGGCGGTGTCCGGATTTACCCGGGCGCTGTTCGAGGCGATCGTCATCGTCCTTGCGATCAGCTTCATCAGCCTCGGCATGCGGGCCGGCATGGTCGTGGCGATCTCCATCCCGCTGGTCCTCGCGATCACCTTCGTCTACATGGAAATCACGGGAATCTCGCTGCAGCGTATCTCGCTCGGGGCGCTGATCATCGCGCTCGGCCTGCTCGTCGACGATGCGATGATCGCCGTGGAGATGATGGTTTCGCGGCTGGAAGCGGGCGACAATCTCCGCTCGGCGGCGACTTATGTCTATACCTCGACCGCGTTCCCGATGCTGACCGGCACGCTGGTCACGGTTGCCGGCTTCATCCCTATCGGCCTCAACAACAGCGCTGCCGGCGAATTCACCTTCACGCTCTTCGTCGTCATCGGCGTTTCGCTGGTGGTCTCGTGGGTGGTGGCGGTGCTGTTCACGCCCTTGCTCGGCGTTGCGATCCTGCCGGCGACCATGAAATCGACACATGAGAACAAGGGGCGCGTCGCGAGCGCCTTCTCCTGGATGCTCGGCCTCGCCATGCGCTGGCGCTGGGTGACGATCGTCGCGACGATCGCGGCCTTCGCCGTCTCCGTCGCGGGTCTCGGCCTGGTTCAGCAACAGTTCTTCCCATCCTCGGACCGTACCGAGCTCATCATCGACTGGACCATGCCGAACAACAGCACCATCGCCGAGACCAACCGGCAGATGGCTCAGTTCGAGCATGAGAAGCTCGCCGGCAATCCCGACATCGATCACTGGTCGACCTATGTGGGCGAGGGCGCCCCGCGCTTCATCCTCTCCTACGACGTCCAGTCGCCGGCGCCGTGGTTCGGGCAGATCGTGATCGTCTCGAAGGATCTCGAAGCGAGGAACCGCCTCCGCGCCGATCTCCAGACCTATCTCGTCAAGACCTTCCCGGGCACCGACGCCTTCGTGAAGCTGCTGGACATCGGACCGCCCGTCGGCAAGCCGGTGCAGTATCGCGTCAGCGGACCCGACATCCAGAAGGTGCGCGACCTGGCACTGCAACTCGGCAACATCGTCAACCGCAATCCGCTGCTCAGCAACCTGACCTTCGACTGGAACGAGCCGATGCGGGTGGTCAAGGTGGACGTGCTCCAGGACAAGGCGCGCCAGCTCGGCATCTCGTCGCAGGATATCGCCTCCGGCCTCAACGGCGTCGTCGAGGGATCGTCGGTGACCAAGATCCGCGATTCGATCTACCTCATCGACGTTCTGGGACGGGCGCAGGACTCCGAGCGCGGCTCGATCGAGACGCTGCGCAACCTCCAGCTCCCGAGTTCAGGCGGCAAATCCGTGCCGCTGTCGGCGATCGCCGAGTTCCGCTACGAACTCGAGCAGCCCCTGATCGCTCGCCGGCACCGGATACCGACGATCACGATCAAGGCTGCGGTCATCGGTCCGACCCAGCCTGCTACGATCGTGCAGCAGCTGAAGCCGGAGGTCGCGAAATTCGAGAAGACGCTACCCGTCGGCTACAAGGTCGAAATCGGCGGCTCGGTGGAATCGAGCGCCGAATCCCAGGGACCGATCGTGGCTGTGGCGCCGCTGATGCTGCTCGCCATGGCGACCATCCTGATGATCCAGCTGCAAAGCTTCAGTCGGCTCTTCCTCGTCTTCGCCGTGGCGCCGCTCGCCTTGATCGGCGTGGTTGCGGCGCTGCTGCTCTCCAATGCTCCGATGGGCTTCGTCGCGATCCTCGGCATCCTCGCGCTCGTCGGCATCCTGATCCGCAACTCGGTCATTCTCGTCGTCCAGATCGAAAAGCTGAGAGCGGAGGGAATGGCGCCCTGGCGCGCGGTGGTGGAGGCGACCGAACACCGGATGCGACCGATCCTGCTGACGGCCGCCGCTGCAACCCTTGCCCTCGTCCCCATCTCGCGGGAAGTGTTCTGGGGACCGATGGCCTATGCCATGATGGGCGGGATCGTGGTTGGAACCGTGCTGACGCTGCTGTTCCTGCCCGCTCTCTATGTGGCCTGGTTCCGCATCCCGCGCGAGGTCGAGCCGCACGGCTGAGACGGACGATAACGCCACGACCGAGGGCGCCAGGCGGCGCCCTCGTCCGGATCGTGCGGCCCATTGCGACCAGCCCGCCTCAGGCGCCGGCGGCGGGGGTGACTTCGGCCACGGTCACGGTGACGCCGAAGGCGGCGAGGCTTGCGAGGTTTTCGGGTGTCACGCCGCTGTCGGTGATGATCTCGTCGATCCGCTGCACCTCGCAGAAGGTACAGAAGGCCGGCGCGTGGAATTTCGAGCTGTCGATCAGCAGGATCGTCCGGCGGGCCGCGCCCAGCATGATGCGCTTCATCGAGGCGATCTCGATCGCAGCATCAGAGAGCTGGTTGCCGGTGATCGCCTGGGCGCCGACGAAGCAGAGATCGGCATGGACTGTTTTCAGGAAGGTCTCGCCGGGATCGCCGACGAGCGTCTGCGAGCCGGCGCGAAGCGAGCCACCGGGCACGATGACGCGGATGGTCGGCGCGGAGCGGCAGAGGCCGGCGATGTCGAGGCTGTTGGTGACGGCCGTCAGCTCGATGCGCCGCTCGACGGCCGCCCGCGCGGCCTCGAGAACCGTCGAGCTCGAATCGAAGATGACGCTGTCCTTGGCGGACAGGCGGGTCGCCGCGAGCCGGCCGATCGCCCGCTTCTGCTCGGTGAACAGTTGCGCGTTGGTCGAGCTGTCCAGTTCGAACGTCGCTCGCGTCGGCGTCGCCAGGACGGCGCCGCCATGTGTGCGTTCGAGATAGCCGGCCTCGGTCAGGGACTCGAGGTCGCGGCGAATGGTCGAGGCCGACGCGCCGATGCTCTCCGACAATTCCTGGATGGACGCCGCGCTGTGCTTGCGAAACCATTCGAGGATCATCGCCCGCCGCTTGACGGGAATGATCTCGACGCGCCTAGAGACTGAGTCCATGAATGGATCGGCTCCCGATTGAGGTCGTGGTCCCGGGATAGACGATGCGCTCGGCGGCGGCAATTGCGGCGCCTTGCAGGCTTCCGAGCGCCAAAAGGCAGCCCCCCGTGAAGGTATCGCCAAGGCCGAGCGTCGTCTGTGGACAGCGAAGATGCGGCGCGGCGACCGCGACGAGCCTCCAGCGCCCACGGCCTTGCGCCGGCGCGACAGGCGGATCCTCGAAGCGGGCGCCCGGGGGCGTCTGGCGCGGGTGGATGGGAAGGCCCGCCGCCGCCCGGCTCGAGGCCAGCAATGCGCCGGCCATCAGCGCATCGCGCTCCAGCTCCGCATCATCCAGCGTGACGCTCGCGGCCCATTCGTCGGCATGAACCGTCACGCGGCGAAGGCCGAAATCCTCGCCGAGCCCGATCAGCCGGTCGGCGATGTCGCCGGGTCCCGGCGCGAGGGCGCGAAGCTCGGAAAGGCTCATTCCGAGCGAGGTCACGCGCGGTGCCATCCTCGCCAGCATGGAATCGCGCGCCGCCGCCGTGGCATAGCCGGCGAGTTCCAGATGGACCGTCGCGACGCCGCGCGCGCGCCAGGCATCGACCAGCGCACCGATCCGTGCCGTTTCTGCCGCCATGTCCGCAAGGGCGACGCCGTTGAAGCCGGAGACGACCGCCGAGCCCGCCGAGCCCGCGAGGTCCACGCTCAGCTGGTCGAAATCCGCGTCGTGCTCGAGGCCAGGATCCTCGAAGCGGACGATGATCCGCGAGGAGCGCGGCGGGATGTGGCCGGCCAGCGGCCGGCCCGCGTCATATTCGAAGACATGGATCGGGGGGCGGGGATCGCCGCGGCGCGTCGCTGCCGAGGCCGGCGTTGCGCGACCCTGTTCGGCGATCAGGATCGAGGGATCGACATGGTCGAGCGTGAAGGCACTGCGGTCGGCGAGCGCGACCAGTCCGCTGGCGCCCAGCGTTCCGAGCGCCCAGGCGATATGCGAGCCGGTGCCGCCGAACGCGGTCTGGGGCGGCGCGGTCGCGGCGAGGAGGGCAGGCCCCTCAGGCCATTCCTCGCGGAATTCGCCGCCGATCCCGGCCGCGGCGCGGGCAACCAGGCGACCGACGAAATCCTCCGCCGCCGCGTCGGGCAGCCTTCCGAGCTGATCGGCGAGAAGACCGAGCGAGAAGCGGCTGTCGATGCAGGCCGAGAAGCCGCACAGCACCAGCCGAGCGGCGCCGACATAGCGCTCGAAACGCGGCAGGAAACGCTCATAAGCCGCCGGCCAATCCACTGCACCCATCCCATGGGCCCTCCGTATCGCTCGCAGCAGAGGCTAGGGCCGGGTCCAAGCGATCGTCAATGGGAGAATTTGATCGTTCTTGATAGAATTTTTGCAGCCGACTGCTGTCGGCATCGTCATATTGCACCTGCGAGCTGCATTGAGCTCACAATTTGTGCAGTGCGGAAGCGGTTTTGCAAGCATTGGCTTGACGTCGCCTATCAACCGGGCTCATCCTGCGCCTGAAATCTCCTAAAACATTCCAAACTCGTTCAAACAACCGGAGCCCCAGGACGTGTCTCGCCTCGAATCCAAGCTCGCCAATATCCGCGACGGCCGCTATCGGCGCAGCGACTTCATCATTGCCGATGCGAAGGACGGCGACATGGGCTCAGGCGTCACCTATGCGGCGCCGAAACGCGATGCCGATGGCAGCTGGTCGCGCTATCGCACGCGGCAGGAATTCCTGGATGGCATCCGCGCGATCGTCGAGCAGGACATCGTCGACATCATGCTGACCTCCGTCTCCAACCTGGAGCGGCTGACCGAGATGGGGGTCTTCGCCCATTCCGCCGTCAAGCCGGCGATCCGGGCCAACGACGCGACCGATTGCTGGGGTGGGGTGCGCGGCCAGAGCTATGGCAAGACACCGAGCCGGCCATTCCGCTCGGCCGATCTCGGGCGGGTGATGCAGGCGGTCGTCGGTCCCACGCCCGGCAAGCCGCTGACCGATCTCGGTCTCTATTCCGTGACGTTCAACAATGATGTCGAGTCGGATCTGCGGTCACTCGAGGATTTCGCGGGGTTCCGCGAGGAAGCAGCCCATTGGCGCTTCCGCTATTTCTACGAGGTGTTCAATCCGAACGTCGCCTGCGGCGTCGAGCCGGATCTCATCCCGCACTACGTCAACGATTGCATCATCCGCTCGCTTTCGGGTGTATCGATCGCCGACCGGCCGCAATTCCTGAAGATCCCCTATAACGGCCCCAAGGCGCTGGAAGAACTCGCCTCCTTCGATCCCTCGCTGGTCGTCGGCGTGCTCGGCGGTGGCGCGGGAACGGCGCGCGACACGTTCGAGCTGATCTACCAGGCCGAGCGCTATGGCGGCCGCCTCGCTCTGTTCGGCCGCAAGATCAATCTCGCCGAGGCGCCGCTCGAGATCATCCGCCTGATGCGCGCGGTCGCGAATGGCGACATCCTGCCGGCCGAGGCCGTCCGGACGTATCACGCGACGCTCAAGGATTCCGGCATTCCCTCGATCCGTTCGCTGGAGGAGGATCTCACGGTCACCGAGGCGCCGCTGAAGCGGGCCGCGAGCGGCTGAGGCGGAGGAGGGACGATCCCATGGCCTCCCCCGCGCGCATCCGGCCGGCTTTACTCCGCGCCAGCGAGGCCTTGCAGGCGCGCCGCCTCGACCTCGCCGACTGCGGCGGGGCGGATATCGCCGGCAGTCGGGATCTCGATCGTCCGGTCCTCGAGTCCGGCGGTGAGGATCGATTCCATGATGTCGAGCACATGCAGGGCGAGCTCGCCCGAGGCGCGGGGCTTGCGGCCGCTCGCCAGCGAGGCTGCGAGATCGGCGACGCCCAGCATCCGGTAGTTGGCGCGATCGGGCTTCGCGAAGGGCCAGTTGATCCGGCCGTGCAGCAATTCCGCCGTCGAATGCTCGCGCCATGGCGCTCCGGCCTCGCTGATCGACACCGTGCCGCCGAACGTGTCCGGATCGGGCAGGCGCAGCGAGCCCTTGGTGCCGTGCAGCTCGATCGGATGATTGCCATGGGCGAAGACATCCCAGCTCATCACCAGCGTCACCACCGTGCCGGCGGCGAATTCGAGCAGTGCCATCACGGTCGTCGGCGTGCCGACCGGGAAGGTCGTGCCCTGGAAGGGGCCAGCCGCGGTGATCAGCCGCTCGGCTTCGCCGGTCGCTGCAACGGCGCGCACGCGGCGCACCGGGCCGAGCAGGTTGACCAGCATGGTGATGTAGTAGGGGCCCATGTCGAGCACCGGGCCGGCGCCGGGCTGGTAGTAGAACTGCGGATTGGGGTGCCAGTGCTCCATGCCGCGGCCCATCATGAAGGCGGTTCCGGCAACCGGCTTGCCGATGGCCCCGTCGTCCATCAGCCGCCGGGCCAGCCTTCCGGCGGCGCCGAGAAAGGTATCGGGTGCCGAGCCGAGCGCGAGGTTCCTGGTCCTGGCCGCGTCGACGAGCCGCCGGCCCTCCGCGGCCGTCACGGCGAGCGGCTTTTCGGTGAAGACGTGCTTGCCGGCCTCGAGTGCGCCCATCGAGACGTCGAAATGGGCTGCGGGGATGGTGAGATTGAGCACCAGGTCGATGTCGTCGGCGGCGAGCAGCTGGTCGACGGTCATCGCGGGAATGCCGTATTCGCGGCCGCGCAGCGCCGCCTGCTCAGGCGCGATATCGGCGCAGGCTGCGAGGCTGACGCCCGGAAACAGCGCGGCGTTGCGCATATAGGTCATCGCGATATTGCCGCAGCCGATCACGCCGATGCGCAGATGCGCCATGAGATCCTCCCGATCCTCGTCTTTGGCCGGGCCTTCGATCGGGCCCTGTCCATGCGGTGCCGGCTCCGGCACCCGGACGCCATCCTAGACCAAACTCCGATTCTGATTTGTGCATTTTTTTGCATGCTGCTTTTTGCAAAAAGATGCTTGACCGTGCTTTCGGCGCAGTCAAGATGACCTCAATACAAAAGATCCGCGGCGCAAGGTCCGCAGGACAAAGGGAGAGAGCGATGTCTAAGGATGAGTCCGGCCGCTCGGCCGTGAAAACCGCGCTTGCCGCATCGATCAACCGCCGCAGCCTGCTGAAGGGCGCGAGCCTTGCCGCCGGTTCGATGGCGGTGGGCGGTGGCCTGCTGGCTTCGACATCGACCGGCGCCCGGGCGGCGGATCGGACCGAGATCACGTTTGCCAGCGCCAAGTTCTACGCCAAGAAGACGATCGCCCAGATCGTGGACGCCTTCAACGAGAGCCAGAGCAAGATCCACGTCAAGTATATCGAGTTGCCGCCGCCGAGCTCGTCCACGGAAGTGCATCAGGCTCTGGTGCAGCAACTCGCCCGCCGCAACGGCGCGCCGGACGTGTTCACGCAGGACGTGGTCTGGATCGCCGAATTCGCCGGCGCTGGCTGGGCGCTGCCGCTCGACGAGTATTTCCCCGCCGCGGCGCGCAAGGAGTACTTCCCGGGCCTCATCGATGCCTGCACCTATCAGGGCAAGCTGACCGCGCTGCCGTGGATCGTCGACGGCGGCATGCTGTTCTATCGCAAGGACCTGCTCGAGGCTGCCGGTGCCAAGGTGCCCGAGACCTGGGCGGACATGGCGACGATCGCGGCCGAACTGCAGAAGGGCGGCAAGGTCGATTTCGGCTATCTCTGGCAGGGCAAGCAGGCCGAGGTCCTCGTCTGCGATGCCGTCGAGGTCATCGCCTCCAACAATGGCTCGATCCTCTCGGCCGATGGCAAGACCGCGACCATCGGCAGCGATCAGGCCGTCGAGGCGATACAGTTCCTCTACGACACCATCAACAAGACCAAGATCAGCCCGCCGGACGTCCTTTCCTGGGACGAAGAGCCTTCGCGCCTGCCGTTCACGGCCGGCAAGGCGGCGTTCCTGCGCAACTGGTCCTATGTCTATGGCATCGCCCAGGACAAGACCGCGTCGTCCGTTGTCGACAAGGTCGGCGTCGCGCCGCTGCCGCATTTCCCGGGCGGAAAGAGCGCAGCCTGCCTCGGCGGTTATCAGTATGGCATCAATGCCTCGACCAAGAAGCGCGAGGCGGCCGTCGAATTCCTGACCTGGATGTCCTCGCCGGCGACCCAGCTTCGCTTTGCCGTCGATCTTGGCCTCGCCCCGACCCGCCCGGCTGTCTATGACGAACCGGAACTCGCCAAGGAGCAGCCCTTCATGCAGACGCTGCAGAGCGTGTTCACAGGCGCTACGCCGCGTCCCGTGACGCCGAAATATGCTCAGGTCTCACTGGCGCTGCAGTCCGGTCTCTCGCGCGGCCTCGTCTCCGGCGACATCAAGAAGGAGCTGACCGCGACCGCTTCCAAGATCGACGCGATCCTCGGCGCCTGATGTCGCTGCAGCAAACAGCCACCGCCATCGCCGGTCCCCGCAAGGGGGCCGGCAACCCGTTCCGATGGCAATATCTGACGCCGTGGCTCTTCCTGCTGCCGGCGTTTCTGTCGCTGGCGTCGGTTTCGGTCTATCCGATCCTGAACGGCCTCTGGCTGTCCTTCACCAACACCTCGCTGGTGACGCAGGAGCACGACTTCATCGGCTTCGGCAATTACCGCCTGCTCTGGGCCGATGATCTCTTCTGGAACGCCTGGTGGCATACGATCGTCTTCACCGCGGTCTCTACGCTCGCCGAAACGCTGCTCGGGCTCGCGATCGCCTTGATGCTGTTCGAGCATTTCGCCTTCCGCGGCGTCGTCCGCGCGGCGATGCTGGTGCCTTGGGCGATGCCCACTGTCGTGACCTCGAAGATGTTCGGCTGGCTGTTCGACGGCCAGCACGGCCTGGTCAACTATCTGCTGAAATCGGCCGGCATCATCAGCGACAACGTCAACTGGCTCGGCTCGGTCGACAATGCGCTCTGGACGATCATCTTCGCCGATGTCTGGAAGACGACGCCGTTCATGGCGCTGCTGCTGCTCGCCGGGCTGCATACGATCCCGAAATCGCTGATCGAGGCGGCGCGCATGGATGGCGCCCGTTCGCTCGCGACGTTCTGGTATGTCCGCCTGCCGATGCTGTTGCCGACGCTCCTGATCGCCGGCCTCTTCCGCGCGCTCGATGCCTTCCGTGTGTTCGATCTCGTCTATGTGCTGACCGGAGGCGGCCCGGCGGATTCGACCGAGACGCTCTCGACCCTCAACTACAAGACGCTCTTCTCGACGCTGCAGTTCGGCTATGGCTCGGCGATCTCGACGGCGATGTTCATCACGGAGGCCCTGATCGCGCTCGGCTTCTGCATCTTCCTCTATGAACGGCTCCGGCGGCAGAAATGATCTATAATTACAGCCCCTTGCGCCGTATCGGTCTCTATTTCGGAGCGCTGCTCGCTCTGATCTGGTCGGGCGGACCGTTTCTCTGGCAGCTGTCGAGCTCGTTCCAGCTCGATCGCGAGCTGACGACCGGCTCGCCGAAGTTCTGGCCCGCGCCGTTCACGGTCGAGCACTATGTTAACCTCGTCGTCGAGAAGAGCTTCCAGGACTACATCTACAACTCCATCATCGTCGCGAGCCTCACGACGCTGTTCTGCCTGCTGGTCGGCGCGCTCGCCGCCTTCTCGCTGTCGCGGCTCGATGTGCGCGGCAAGTTCGGCGTGCTCGGCATCATCCTGTCGATCTCGATGTTCCCGCAGATCGCGATCGTCGGGCCGCTCTATCTGCTCGCCTCCGATCTCGGCCTGCTCGATACCTATGCGAGCCTCGTCATCACCTATCTGGCGCTCGGCCTGCCGCTCGTGACCTGGGTGCTGTTCGGCTATTTCGAGACGCTGCCGCGCGAGATCGACGAGGCGGCGCGGATGGACGGCTGCTCGACACTGGGGCTCCTGTTCCGCATTATCCTGCCGATCTCGTTGCCGAGCCTCGTGACGACGGGCCTGCTCGCCTTCATCGCCGCCTGGAACGAGTTCATGTTCGCGCTCGCCTTCACCTCGTCGATCGATCACCAGACGGTGCCGGTCGGCATCGCCAATTTCACCAATCTCTATTACGTGCCCTGGGGCGACATCGCCGCGGCCTCGGTGGTGGTCACCGTGCCGCTGATCGTGCTGGTGCTCGTGTTCCAGAAGCACATCATCGAAGGCCTGACGCAGGGCGGAGTAAAGGAGTGACCATGCAACGCGACGTCAGAGTCGGCTGCCAGACATTCACCTGGGAAATGCTGGGCGATGCCTGGCGTGGCGGGCCGGACGACCTGCTCGATGCGATCGCCACCGCCGGCTATGCCGGCATCGAGATCACCGACACGATGATCGGCCACTATGCCGGCCGCCCGAGCGCCTTCGGCGAGGCGCTCGCGGCGCGAAGCCTCGATCTGGTCGCCTTCGCGATCGGCTCCGACAGCGGTTTTACCGAGCCTGCCATGGTCGAGGCGGATCTCGAGGCCGTCGCCCGCGCGATCACTTTTGCCGGCGCCTTCCCCGGCGCGCTGGTCTCGATCGGTTCGGCGACGATCATGTCGCCGGGCGACCGGGCTGATAAATTCGCCACGGCCGCAGATTTCTACAACCGCGCCGCGGCGCTCGGGCGTGCCGCGGGGGTCGGCGTCGCGGTGCATCCGAGCTCGCATCACAACACCCTGCTCTATGACCGCGCGGATTATGATCAGCTGTTCGCGCTGCTTGATGACGTGGTCGGCTGGGTGCCCGATACCGGCCACATGCTGCGCGGCCATGCCGACATGCTGGACACGCTCCGGACCTATCAGGCGCGGATCCGCTATCTGCATCTGAAGGATGTCGATGCGGCCGGCCGCTGGGCAATGCTCGGGGCCGGCGTCTGCGCTACGCCCGAGGTCATCGAGATCGTCCGCGCCGCGCCGCATTTCAATGGCTGGCTGGTGCTGGAGGAAGAGTCCGATGAGGCCGGCGCCGATCCGGCCGCTGGCGTCCGCCGCAACCGCGAGACCATGCGCGGTCTCGGCTATTGAACCACCCCGCCGGCCATCCTTCCGGGCCGGCGTCGGCAGGCGTCGTGGATTTCCTCCCGCGCGGCGCCTCCCGAGCTGCCTGCCGGCCCAGGTTGTCGTCCCTGGGTCGGCAGGCTTTTTCTTGACCGCTTCGCGGCTCTTGGGAGGGGGATGGACTCAGAACGCCCCGAGGCCGCCATTCACCTCGATGATTTCGCCGGTGAGGAAGGACGACAGCGGCGAGACGAGGTAGAGCACCGCATCTGCAACGTCTTCCGGCCTGCCTTCGCGGCGCAGTGGGGTGCGGTCGACGGTCGCCTTCCGTCCCTCGGCGGTCGAGAAGCGGTCGTGGAACTGCGTGCCGATCAGGCCCGGCGCGACGGCATTGACGCGGATTCCGTCGGGGCCGAGTTCCTTCGCCAGCGCGCGCGACAGCGTGCAAACCCCGCCCTTCGAGGCCGCGTAATGCGTGGCGCCCATGCCGCCGCCGTCATGGGCAGCGAGCGAGCTCATCAGCACGATCGCACCGGAGCGGGCCTCGACCATCTGGGGGATGACCGCGCGGGCGGTGAGAAAGGCGCTGGTGAGGTTCAGCGCCAGCGCCTCGTTCCAGAGCTCCAAAGAGCAGTCGCTGACGCGGCTGCGCTTGATCAGTCCACCCGCATTGGCGACGGCGATGTCGATCCGGCCGAAGGTGGCGTTCGTCGTCGCGACGGCCGTCGCGGCTGCGTCCTCGCTTTTCAGGTCGGCATGGATCGCGAGCGCCCGGCCCTTGGGTGCGGCCGAGACGATCGCTTCTGCGGCCGCGCCGCTGGTGGCATAGGTGAACGCGACGCGGGCGCCGGCCGAGACGAGCGCTTCGACGATGGCCCGGCCGATGCCGGACGCGCCGCCGGTCACGAAGGCCGTTTGGCCTCCGAGATCGATCTGCATGGTTGATGTCCTCGAAGGAGAGAGCAGGGGGGAAGCGTTACTGCCAGTCGCGATACCAGCCGTCGGGGAAGGCGGCGGCGAGGTCTGCGCCCGTCAAGGCAGGAGCATAGGGGCGGCCATGCTTGCGGGCGACGGCGGTCAGTTCCGACAGGCGGGCGGCGGCTTCGGTCGCGGCGACGGCACGCGCGGCGGGATCGCGGGTCGCGACGGCGTCCTGCCAGATCGAGCGGCCACCGAGGAAGCCGGATGCTCCGGCCGAGCAGGCGACCTCGACCTGGTCGCGGAATTCCTCATAGCCGACACCGGCGGAGAGGATCACCCAGGGCTGCTTCATGCCGTCATTGAGGCGCTGGCAAGCCTTGGCGGCAGCCTTGCGGCCCTCGGGCGTCGAGACGTCGCCGGGGAATTCGACCTTGAGCATATCCGCACCGAATTCGGCGGAAATATGCGCGGATTCGATGATCCCTTCGACCCGGCGGTCGAGCCAGGCCGTGCTCTTCTGGTCCTCGCCGGGAAGGGCGAACCAGATCGGCTCGACCACGAGCGGGATCGACTGGGCCGCGCATTCGACGACGAGGTCGCGCACCACCTGCCGCTGCAGCTCGGCCGTCCTGGCTTCGGGCCGATAGAACCAGAGCAGCTTGACCATGTCGGCGCCGAGCAGACGGATCTTGCGGACGTCCCAGCCCGGCCGCATGCGCGTGCGCCGCTCGCCGTCGACCACGTCGAAGCCTTCGCCCTCGATCGAGGAGATGAGCCCGGTGGCACCGGGCAGGGCGCGCGAGGCGATCACCTGCGCCAGGCTGAACTGAGCCTCGAGCAGGAAAGCGCTGGCGACCGGCGCCACCGCCCGGACCAGTTCCAGCTTGGCGTCGACGGCCTGCTGGTAGCTGACCTTGGCGCGATCGTCGGCGAGCAGGTCCTTGAAGCTCAGCAGGTGGTCGAGCGCGAGGATGGCGAAATAGCCGTCGGAGGTCGTCACCCGCTGGAGACCGCGGATCTTGCCGGGGTCTGGAAGGATGGCGCTCGGGGCGCGCGCGGAGGCGGTGGCTGCGGTCACGGGTTCGATCTCCATGGTGAGGGAAGGGTCGGCAGGGCCGATGGCCCGAAATCAGGCTGGCCGAGAACGAGCAGGCAGCCGGCGACGAAGGTGTCGCCGAGCCCGATGGTGCTCCTCGGGCTCGGCAGATAGGGAGCGGGGCAAGCGACGACGGACCAGCCGTCGGCGAGTGGCGCGAAGTCCGGCACCGGCTCGAAACGGGCGCCCTCGGGACAGCGGACCGGCAGCATGTGCCGGCCGGCGCCAGCGCGCGCGGCAGCGATCAGACATCCGGTCATCAGCGCGGCCCTCTCCCGCTGCGGATCGCCGCGCGTGACGGCCATCGCCCATTCGTCGGCATGCACCGCGACACGGTCGAGCGACCAGCGCTCCGCGAATTGGCGCACGGCCGCGGTATCGGTGATCGCGGCGCCGCCGGAGATCGCGTGCCATTCGGACCGGCTCATGCCGACCGAGGTCACACTGCCCCGGAGCGCCGCCAGCAGCTTGCCGGGCAGGGCAGGACGGCTACCGTAATCGGCCAGTTCCTGGTGAATGAGCCGGAGGCCAGCCGCGCGCCAGCGGGCGGCGAGGCCGGCCACCGCGGCGATCGCTGCATCGATCTGCGCGTCGGGGGTCGACACGAGGCTCGACAGCACCGCGGCGCCGGCACGTGTCGCGACGACCGGGCTTTCGCTGGCAAAGGCGGGGTCGAACTCCGGCCCATCATCGGCGAGGCGGACGATCACGCGTGTCGAGCGGGGAACCGTGGCGCCGGCGACCGTCGAGCCGGCCGCGGATTCGAAGATCCAGTGGCGCGGCTTGCCGGCGCCGGGCGCGTCGGTAACGGCGATGCGGCGCTGGAGGCCGTCGGGCCCGGCGAGCAGAACGCGGGCATCAAGTACGCCGAGTTGCGCCAGGCTGCGATCCGCCAGCGCCAGCAGCACGTCGACGCCGAGCGGTGCCAGCACATTGGCGATCTGTGCCGAGGTGCCGCCGACGCGGTTCTCATGCGGCAGCAGCGCGTCGAGAATGGCGTCGCCTCCGGGCCAGGGCAGCGCGATCTCGCCGCCGATGCCGGCCGTGGCCCTTCGCGCGAGCTCGACACCGAGCTCAACCGCCTCGGCCGGAGCGCCGGCGGCGAAGAGCGCGCCGGCCTCTTCCAGGCGGACCTGCGCATCGACGAAGGCCGAGAAACCGGCGATGACCGGGCGTGCGGTCGCGGCCATCCCCGGCAGGGCTGCCGCGAGCGCCGCATAGCCGCCGGCCCAGCTTGCGGCATCGTCCGTCGAAGCGCTCTTGCCCGTGTCGGGCCGGTCCGCAGCCATCCTTGCGCGTCCTATGCGTCTTTATGCTGTTAAATGCGTTGTTATGCGCTTAATGTCTGTTATGCCTTCACTCTGGTGCCGTCAAGCGGCTTCCTCTAGATTGCCGACACAAACCGGAGCCCCCTTGATGGCAAGAAAGCGTACGGCCTCGCTGCCGATGAGCCGACGGACGGAAATGATCCGGATCGTCACCGAGCGCGGCAGCGCTTCCGTCCCTCAACTTGCTGATCTCTTTCGGGTTTCGACGGATACGATCCGCCGCGACCTCGATACGCTGCACAATTCCGGCGCGCTCGTAAGGGCGCATGGCGGCGCGGTCTGGATGCCGGGCGGCGATCGCATCACGCCGGTCGCCGATCGCATTGGTGCCGAAACCGACGGAAAAAAACGCATCGCGGCTGCAGCGGCGGGGCTCGTCGCCGATGGCGAGGCGCTGATCGTCAATGGCGGTTCGACGACGCTCGCCTTCATCAAGGCGCTCTCCGGCCATCGCGCGCTCAATCTCGTCACCAACAGCGTGCCGGTGCTCGACCAGCTCAATCCCTCGGCGTTCTCCAACGTCTATGCCGTGGGCGGCGAATATCAGCCGGCGACCAAGGTCATGCTCGGCCCTCTGGCCCTCTCTGCCAATGGGCGGGTCAATGTCGATACGGCGGTGATCGGAGTGCGCGCCATCAGCGCGGCAGCCGGAATATCGACCGCCTTCATCACCGAGGCCGAGATGATTCTCGCGATGATGCGGCTCGCGCGGCGCACCATCGTCCTCGCCGATGCCCGCAAGTTCGAGCAGAGCGCATTCGCCACCATCGCGCCGCTCGGCGAGATCGATGTCCTCGTCACGAATGCCGACCCGCCGCCGGTCCTCGCCGAGGCGCTCGAGCGCGCGGGCGTCGAGACTGTCGTCGCGCCCTGAGCCTTGCCAAGACCCATGATCGCGGCGACGGCCCGGACGGCCGGTTGCCGACCAGGAGGAATGCCAACATGACTTTCGCTCTCTATCCGAGCCTCAAGGGCCGTTCGGTCTTCATCACAGGCGGCGCCGCGGGCATCGGCGCCGCGCTGGTCGAGGCCTTCGCGGCGCAGGGCTCGCGCGTCGGCTTCGTCGATATCGACACGGTGCGCGGCGAAGCCTGGGCCGCCGATCTCGCCGCGAGAGGCTTCGAGGTTGCGTTCGAGGCCTGCGATCTTCGCGACATCGACGCCCTCAAGGCGACCTTTGCGCGCCTCGAAACGCGGATCGGCGCCGCCGAGGTGCTGGTCAACAATGCGGCGCATGACGATCGTCATGGCTGGCAGGATGTGACGCCGGACTATTACGACGGCCGCGTCGCCTCCAATCTCAAGCACATGTTCTTCGCCATCCAGGCCGTCGCGCCGGCGATGATCGCTGCCGGCGGTGGTTCGATCATCAATTTCGGCTCGAACTCCTGGATGGAGGCGGTCGGCGGCATGCCGGTCTACACCAGCGCCAAGGCCGCGGTGCATGGCATGACGCGGTCCTTTGCGCGCGATCTCGGCCCGCATCGCATCCGCGTCAACACCATCGTGCCGGGCTGGGTCATGACGGAGCGGCAGAAGGCGCTCTGGGTGACGGAGGAGGGCCTGAAGCGCCAGCTCGCCCGCCAATGCCTGCCCGATCTGATCGAGCCGGTCTATCTCGCGCGGATGGCGCTCTTCCTCGCCTCCGACGATGCGGCGATGTGCACCGCGAACAACTACATGGTGGAGGCCGGCTCGATCTGAGCCGGTCGCTGGCCACCGGCCGCGCACGGAGAGGCGGAAGCGCTCGTCATCCCGCCGAATGCGGTCCTGAACTCTCGCGGATGATCAGTGCGTGCGGGACGATCTGGTGTTCCACATCGGCCTCGCCTTCGATCATCCGCTTCAGAGAGAGCACCGAGGCTTCCGCCATTGCGCGGCGCGGCAGGCGAACGATGGTCGGCGGCGGATCGAACACCTGCGAGAAAGTCAGGTCTCTCAGCCGTCGACGAAGGACGAGATCGTCTGATGCTGGGCTGGCACGATGGGCAAGACGAGCCGGCTCTGGCCGGCGCCGCCGCCGTGAAGGCGATGCGTCGCGACGATGAAGTCCGCCGCCGTCGCCCGTCCAGCGGCGACGTCGGACTGCGGATTGCGGTCGAAGCGCGGGAAGTTCGACGAGGCCACTTGCAGACGGATCCGATGACCCTTCTGGAAGAGATGGCTGACATGGCCGATCCGGAGGGCGACGCTTCCAGGCGTGTCGTTCGCCGGCAGCCTGCAGATGCCGTCGACCAGCCCGATGCTGCGTCCGGACGGGTCGACATCGCAAAGCCGCGCCGTCCAGTCGGCGCTCGCGCCCGTTGCCGAGACGACGAGCAGGGCTTCGACGAGGCCCGTTACCTCGAGATCGGCATCGAGCGGCGCGGAGGTAAAGAGCAGGACATCGTCGCGCCGCTCGACGCCGGCCTGGTCCTTCGGCCCGGAATTGCGTCCTTGCAGCAGTCCGGGCACGAAACTGGCGCCGCCGACGGTCGGCACCGGATCGAGCGTGTCCGAAAGGAAGGCACGCGACCATTCGCCAATCGCCGGCATGTCGGCAAGGGCTTCACCGTCGAGGAACAGCGACAGGGATCGTGTGCCGGGAAGCGGCCAGTCGGAAGCTGCATGCCAGCTGTTCGAGCCTGACCGGAAATAGCGCACCATCGGCGTCCGCGGGGTCTCGCTCTTCCGTGCCGCGTCGAAGAAGTCCAGCTGCTCGTCGGAGAGCCCGGCGGTCGCGGCGGCATAGCCGAGCCAGAAATCGCCTTGCCAGTCCGAAGGATTGCCATGCGACCACGGCCCGATGATCAGGCGGTCGCGCACGTCTTCGGCCCGCGCCCAACGCCGCCGCACCGTCTCGAAGAGTTCGATCGAACCCTCGAGAAACAGATCGTTCCAGCCGCAACTGACGAGGAATGGCAGCGTCCCGCGCGCGAGCGCGTCGAGGTGCTCGCGATCGTTCGCAGCCGCGCGGGCCGCCGCTGCATCGAACCAGCGGCGTGCATAGGGCGCCAGGACCTCGATCGCCGCGTCGAAGACAGGAAGTCGCTCGAAGGCGGCTGCGGGATCGGCGCGCAGTCCTGCAAGCACGTCGCGCTTCTCGGCCAGGGCTGCCGAAGCCGGGTCGGCGAGGGCCCGTTCGATATCCGCCGGTCCGAGCGACTCGATGATCCACAGCATCAGGAAGCCGAGTTCGGCAGCGCCATGACGCCAGGTCCAAGTTTCACCATGACGGGCCGTCGTCAGGTGCGGCGAGACGGCGATGAGTCCTTCCGGACGGCCCGACGCGGCGAGCACCTGGGTTGCGCCCACGTAGGAGGCGCCGAACATCACGACCTCGCCATTGCAGAAGGGCTGGCTGCGCAGCCAGGCGATGGTGTCGGCGCCGTCCTCACGCTCATGGACGAACGGCTCGAACGCGCCCTCGGACGTGTAGCGGCCGCGCGTGTCCTGGATGGCGATGGCGTAGCCGCGCCGCAGCGCGGCGCGAAAGTCCAGCGCGGAGATGTAGTGAGTCCCGAACGCATCCTCCTTGCGGTAGGGGGTGCGCTGCAGGATGACGGGCCAGGGGCCGTCGCCATCGGGCAGCCAGAGATCGGCGCGAAGCACGCAGCCGTCCCGCATGGTCGTCTCGACCGAATCGAGAAGGCGGAACGACCGCGCCTCCTCGATCGTCAGATTACCCGTCCAGACCGTCGCGCCCGGCATGATCGTTCTCCCTTCACGTCCGGATGAAGCGCTGGCGGATCTGATCGAACGACACGGCGAGGATCAACAGCATGCCGGCCGCCACCTGCTGCCAGGTCGAATTGATGTTCATGAGCGTCATGCCGTTGTTCAGCACGCCGACGATCAGGAGGCCGAGTACCGTGCCGAACATGCTGCCGGTTCCGCCCTTGAGCGAGGTGCCGCCGAGGATGATCGCGGTGACAACGGCGAGTTCGAGCCCCGTGCCGGTCGTGCCGGAGGTCGAGCCGAGCTGCGAGGCGCTGACGAGGCCGGTGACGGCCATGCAGAGGCCCGAAACGACGAAGCCGACGAACAGAGTGGTCTTGGTATGGATGCCGACGAGCCGCGCCGCGTTCTCGTTGGCGCCGATGGCATAGATGGTCCGGCCGAACACGGTGCGTGACAACAGGATCGCGACGATGACGGCGATGGCGAGGAACAGCAGTGCCGATAGCGGGATATCGAGGAAGGGGCGGGCGATGGCCCAATCGAAGCCGTTGATCCGCACGCTGCTCGCGCCGCCGATCGAAAGGGTGAGGCCGCGAAAGATCGCCAATGTGCCGAGGGTCGTGATGAGGGCGTTGACGCCGACGACGGTGACCAGAAAGCCGTTCAGCATCCCTATGCCGACGCCGACGAGGAGGGCGATGCCGCAGGCCGGCATGATGCCCATGCTCTTGGCGGCCAAGGCAAACATCAGCGCGACGAAGGCGGTGCCGCTGCCGACCGAGAGGTCGAACTGCCCAGCGATCAGCAGGATCGTTCCGCCGGCGGCGAGGATTCCCGTGATGGACAGTGCCGTGATGATGTTCACGACATTCGGCCAAGACAGGAAATAGGGCGAGTTGATCGTGAAGAACACGATCTCGGCGAGCAGGAAGACCAGGAGCGCGCCCCATTCCGGGGCCTTCATGCGCCGGCGGCCCCGCTGGTCCCGATCGATCCGCGGCGAGGCGGCGCGGGCCTCGGCGGCGCTGGTCGACTGGAGGTTGTCAGGCATGGGCGCCCCTTCCTGCGGCCTCGGTCAGCCGCGCCGTTGAAATCTCAGCCTGCTGCAGGTGAGCCACCACCTGGCCCCTGACCATCACCATCGCCCTGGTCGCGACCTCCGTGATGTCTTCGTAGTCGGAACTCGCGATGAGAATGCCGTGACCCTTCCGCGCGAGCTCACGCAGCACCTCGTAGATCTCCTGCCTGGCGCCGACATCGACCCCGCGCGTCGGTTCGACGAGGATGAGCAGCTTCGAGCCCGCTTCCAGCCAGCGCCCGAGCAGCACCTTTTGCTGGTTGCCGCCCGACAGCGTCAGGATCCGCTCCGATCCATCGGGGCGGGAGCGGATATGGAGAAGCTGGTGCCAGCGGGCGAAGGCGGCCGTTTCCGTCTCGCGCGCGATGAAGGGGCCGAACGCCAGCCGTCGCCAGCTCGGCGCAGCGAGATTCTCGGCGACGGTTCGCGGCCGCAACAGGCCCTCGCTGGCACGATCGGCTGGCAGGAAGCCGATGCCGCGCGCAATCGCCTCGCCGGGATGGCGGAAGCGGGCCAAGGTGCCATCGACATGGACTTCGCCGGACGCGTAGGGCGCGGCGCCGAACAATGCGCCGGCCAGTTCCGGTACCCCGGAGCCGACCTTGCCATAAATGCCGACGATCTCCCCGGCGGCGACCTCGACATCGACGTCGTGAAAGCTCTCCGCGCTCAGCTTGCGCACGGAAATGAGCGGCTCGCTGCCCTGGTCCGCGTAGCTGTACTGGTCATGCCGCGTCGCGATGGGCCGGCCCACCATGGCGGTGACGACCGCCGTCTGGTCGACCTCGGCGATGGCGGCGTCGAGCGAGACGCGCCCGTCTCGCAGCACGCAGACGCGGTCGGCGATGGCGAACACCTCGTCGAGGCGATGGGTGATGTAGAGGATCGCGGCACCACGCTCGCGCATGTGCTGGATGAGGATGAAGAGGCGCTTCGTCTCCGCGTCCGAAAGCGCGGCGGTGGGCTCGTCGAAGATCAGGCAGCGCGAGTCGCCGGCGGTGGCCCGCGCGATCTCGACGATCTGCCTCTCGCCGAGGCGGAGGCTCGAGACGCGCGCGTCGAGCGGCAGATCGGCCCCGAGCGCGTCGAGCGCGGCGGCGGCGAGCCGGCGCATCGCGGCGTAGTCGACGAAGCCGAAGCGGTTCGGCAGCGTGCCGAGCGCGATGTTCTCCGCCACGGTGAGGGTCGGCGCGTCTGCGATTTCCTGCGCGATCAGGCGGATGCCCGCTTCGCGCGATTGCGCCACGCTGCGGATGCTCACGGGTGCGCCGTTGACGCTGATGCTGCCGTCGTCGGCCTGGTGGTCGCCGGCAAGAATCCGCACGAAGGTGGACTTGCCGGCCCCATTTTCCCCGAGCAGCGCGGTCACGCTGCCGCGGGGAAGGTCAAGGTCCACGCCATGCAGGACCTTGACCGCACCGAACGACTTCCTGATTCCGCGAGCGGAAAGAAAGTTCGTCTCGGACATCAGCAATGCGTCTCGGGATAGACCTGAAGCATGTTGTCCTTGGTGATCGCGACATGCGGCACCAGGATCTGCTTGGCGATGGTCTCGCCCTTCACGGCCTTGATGAGGTTCGGGATGATCAGCTCGGCGTATTTCTCCGGGAAGTAGGCGGCCGAGGCGATGAAGTGCGACGCCGTCCAGATCTGGCAGTTGCCGGGGTCGAAATTCTGCACGCCGAGATAGAGATCGTCGGTCCGGTTCTGCGACCGGGCGGCCGCCAGTGCGCCGGTGATGACGTCCTCGTTGATTCCGACCACGATCACCTTCTTTGCGCCCGGCAGTGCCGTCAGCGTGTCCGTGACCTGACGCTGTGCCGTATCGGCCTGGCCGCCGGCGCCGGTGTCGATGACGCGCAGGTTCTTCACATCGCCGCAGACCTTGGCGAAGCCCTCCCGCATGCCGCCCATGCGCTGGTCGTTGACGACGCCGACGGCGAGCGATTCCAGCGACAGCCAGGCATCGTACTGGCAGTCGAAGTTCTTCTTGAAATACTTGCCGAGTTCATAGCCGACGATCTGGCCGGCATAGGTGTTGGCCGCGCCGACAAAGGCGGTCTGGCAGGGCTGCTGCTCGATGTCGATGGCGATGACGGGGACTTTCGGTCCCTCGGCGCAGATGTTCGCCGCGGCCGCCGCATCAGCCTGGAAGGTCACGAGGCCGTTGACGTTCTGCGTGCGGAACTGGCGGGCGCAGTCGAGGGCCGCCGCCGCATCGAACTTCGAATCGCAGGTGACGAGCTTGACGCCGGCGGTCTTCGCCGCAGCTTCCATGCCGCGTTGAAGCGCCTCGGTGAAGGGAACGCCGAGGCCGAGCTGGGTGAAGCCGATGGTGATGCCTTCGCCGCTGCCCGGCTGGATCGGCTGGAATGCGGCGACCTCAGGCGGCGGCGCGATGCCGGCGTCTTCGGCAAAGGCCGGCGCCGACAGCCCGCAGGCCATCGCGACGGCGACGAGAACCCGGCCGAATGGCCGTATCAGCGTGGAACTCTTCATTTTCGTTTCCTCCTCCTCTTATTGATCACGAGACTTTCGTGAACTTCAGATCGAGCAGCCGAGCGAGCTTCTCGATCCGGCCGGCGATATGGCCGACGCCGACGGCGCAATGATGCGCCGGGCCGGCGGCGTTCCAGGCCTCGGTGAATGCGCGGGCGCCACCCGCGAAGCGATAGCGACTGTTGGTGTTGCCGATCTCGAGAATGGGCCCCGGAACGGACTCGCCTTCCGCGACCAGCAGTTCGACGCGGCCGGCGCGCTCGATGACCGACAGCAGCGTGACCGGGCCATGCCGGACGGACATCTCGACCGAGAGGCCCGCGCCGACCTTGCCGTGATAGACCTCGAGCGGGCGAACCTTGGTCCGGCCCTCGGCTATGCCGGTATGCCCGGGCCCGTCGTGGCCCATGAGGACGACGTCGTCGTTGTAGTCGATGGCGTAATATTCGGTGAAGGATCCGCCAGCGCCGAACGAATCCATGATCTTCATCGCCTGTGCATTCTTGATCTCGTATTCGCCGGCGACCGGCACGCCCGAAGCTGTGAGCAGGGAGCAGCCGAGGATGACCGAGGAGATCAGGTCCTCGTGCTCGTGCCCCGGGACCGAGACGTAGAAATAGGCCATCGAGCCGATGTCATGGACGGCGGCGAGCTTCTCCAGCGCCGCGGCGGTCGCCGCCGCGCGCCTCAACTCGGCGGCCTCGCAGCCGGGCTCGATGTCGAATTCCGCGGTGATGCGCCCCAGCATGGCGGCGATCTCCGCCTCGGCGAGGCCGGTTCGGATCGCGGCGAGCTCGTCCATCTCCATGAATTCGATGGTCGTTCCGAAGGCGGCGCATTGCGCGGTCAGGTCGGAATAGATGTCGAGCATGCCGTTGTAGTAGTGCCCCATCACGCCGAGGCGGTTGTGGGCCATGACATGGGCGACGCGGGCCGCCTCGATCCAGTCCTCGATTTCCCGATCGACATGAGCGTCGCCGTCGAGCACGCCCGTGACCTGGTAGGCCGGGATGCCGGACCGGTTGAAGACGTTGACGATCTCCGGCACCGGACAGGCGGCGCAGAAGGCGAGCCATTCGCCGGTCATGCGCGTGCGATCGCGCATCCGATTGAAGGCAGCGTAGTCGATGGCGCGCTCGGGCTGGAGATTAAGGATCACCACCGGTACGCCGACGCGCCGCACCGCCGGCAGCACGGTCGACGACAGCGCATAGGTGCTGACATAGAGGAAGATGATGTCGACATCGGCGGCGCGAAAGCGGTGGCCGGCCTCCACGGCTTTCTCAGGCGTATCGATGAGGCCGAGATTGACGATTTCGACCGCCGGCCGCGCGAGCTTCTCGCCGACGCGCCGGACATAGGAGACGAGCCGCTCCTCGAGACCCGGGAATTGCGGCCAATAGGCATCGAGGCCGATGCCGAACAGGCCCACCTTCAGCGGGCGCACCGCATCCCGACCGGCGCCCTCAAGGGTCGCCCCGCCCCGTTGCATCGCATCCTCCCTTTAGGCGTCTTGGCGTCGCCTTGCGCCGCTCTGGCGCCGTCATTCAAAAAATGATCTTGATACACACCATAGCCTTCGCGCTGCCCGCGGAAAATCGCTGAAACTTTCGTGAATTGACCGATTGCATATGATAAATGATCAAATGACATCGCAGGACTACTTCGTCTACCTGCCCGACAACGCCCTGTGCGAGGCCATCGGCTGCACGGCGCTCTCCACGGGGCATACGCGGATTCCGCCGGGCTCCGCCTATCCGCCCGTGCGGCACCCCGACGATCACCATTTCATCTGGGAGAATGGGCGCACGCTGCAGGCCCATCAGTTTGCCCTGATCAGCGAAGGGCGCGGCACGCTGCAATCGGCGCCGGATCCGAAGCGGATCCATCAAGTGTCGGCCGGCGACGTGATCCTGATGTTCCCGGGCATCTGGCACCGCTTCGCGCCGGACCCCGGGACCGGCTGGGTGGAAAGCTGGATCGAATGCCGCGGCGGGGCGTTCGACCGCGTCTCCGACATGGGCTTGCTGCCGGTCGAGAGCCCTGTCTGGCACGCCGATGGCAGCACGCAGCGACTATTCGAGACCATCCATGCGCTGGCGCGGGAAGACGCGCTGCTCCACCAGCCGAGCCTTTCGGCGCTGGGGCTGCAAGTGCTGGCGCAGATCAGCCAGACCCGTCACATGGCGGGGCAGGGGCACATGCGCCTCGTGGAGCGGGCACGGCGAGCGCTGATGGAGCGGAGCGGAGAGGCTGCCTCGCCAGAGGCCATCGCCAACGATCTCGGCGTCAGCTATTCGACCCTCCGCCGCCTGTTCCGCGAGCATACCGGCGTGTCGCTGAAGCGATACCAGACCGACATGCGCATCCGCAGGGCCTGCGAACTGCTGCGAAACTCCGATCGGTCGGTGAAGGCGATTGCCGCCTATCTCGGCTATTCCTCGGCGTTCCATTTCTCGGCCCAGTTCACCAAGTCGACCGGCATGGCCCCCTCGACCTGGCGCGAACGCAACAGGATCTCTTTCCTGTAGCCGAGAACGGGGAGCGGGGCGGTCCAGGCCGATCGCGACGGCAGCGAACCCATGGCGCCAACGGCAATCTCAAGACCGGCGCCGGCGCGACGCTGACCAAATAACGGCGATATCAGTCTTGTCTCTGTGGCGAAGACGGGCGCGACGACGACCTACGCCTATGGCCCTGACGGCTGCCGGATCAAGACCACGGCCGCGGCGCCTGGCGGGTCATCGGGAGCGTCAGGGTCAAGCTTCGGGCAGTCTGTATCTAGTTTCTTTCATGCCATCGGCTTCAATCTGTGAGGCAACTGCTGAAATCATATGTATGTACAGCCTAGAAATCAATGATATTATATAGATAATGTGGAATGTTCTAATGATGTGATGTATTTATGATTTTTTATGTGTTGTTAATGATAGGCTATATTGCATCAATACCGCTAGCGAAAGGTAATCCAAACGCACTGTATTATTGGTCTCTATTTGGTTTGGTGCTGACGTTTATAATCTTATACGGACGTGACGCGGGTCTGTTTGGGATTCGTCATCGTGGATATCCATGGCCACTGATGGTTATCAATGCCTTGGCAGGGTCATCCGGCGTCGCTTCTTGGAATTTAAGCAAAGGCACAGGAAGTGATTGGCCGAAGTATGCTATTTTGGTCGGATTTATATTGATTTATTCAATTTTTGCGCATAAGAGGGGATGGTACAAGAAATCGTAGTCTTAACGACTTTTTCCTTAATTGTATTATCGATTGCTTTCATGTATAGCCATTGATCATTGCGATTATAGATGTGTCGGACGAAATCGGATTCGACCAATACGTGCTGCAGCAATATGACTATACCCGCGATGACGCCAGACGCCGCCACGGTCTTCCGCACTTGGGTGACGATTGAAGCTATGGCTCTGACGAACTCGACCGCCTGTCTGAGTGCGCGGCACGACCTGCGGCGCGGGATGGCGCTGATGACGACGGGGCAAGGGAGGCCAGCCCGAGAAGGCCTGACAGGAGGTCAACTCCCGTTGCTATTCGGCTACTTCGGCGTCCGCCCGATCGTGATCCACGAAGGATCTGCCCCGGATTTAATGCGCGGAACCCCGAAGTTCTATTTCCCAGCCATGGCCCGTCACAAAATCTTGGGGTGCATCGTCTGGCCAGTCATCCATACGTCCTAGTAGATAATGATGGCTTGTCAGTAGTATCGGCTCAGGCTGAGATCGTGAACTTGAATCTCCGGCGTCTTGCCGCTCACCATGTCGGCCAGGACCTTGCCCGATCCGCAGGCCATGGTCCAGCCGAGCGTGCCATGGCCGGTGTTCAGGTAGAGGTTGGGATAGCGGGTCGGCCCGATCACCGGCGTGCCGTCCGGCGTCATCGGACGCAGGCCCGACCAGAACGTCGCCGCCGGCAGGTCGCCGCCGCCGGGGAACAGATCGCTCACCGACTTCTCAAGCGTTCGCCGCCGCGCCGGCGGCAGGTCGTTGCTGAAACCTGAGATCTCCGCCATGCCTCCGACCCGGATCCGGTCTCCGAGCCGCGTGATCGCGACCTTGTAGGTCTCGTCCATGACGGTCGACACCGGCGCCTTGCCGGCATCGGCGATCGGGATGGTGATCGAGTAGCCCTTGACGGGATAGACCGGCACCGACAGGCCGAGAGGCTGCAGCATCGGTGGCGAATAGCTGCCGAGCGCGGCTACGTAGCAATCGGCGGTTTCGAGGCCTTGATCGGTCTCGACGCCAAGCACCCTGCCGTCCTTCTGGCGAAGCGACCTGATCCCGACGCCATAGCGGAAGCGGACGCCGCGCTTTTCGGCCAACGCGGCGAGCGCCACCGTGAACTTGTAGCAATCGCCGGTCTCATCGTTCGGCAGGCGCAGGCCGCCGGCGATCATTGCGCGGACGCCGGCAAGCGCCGGCTCGGCGGCGATGCAGCCATCGGCGTCCAGCACCTCGAACGGCACGCCGTCCTGCTGCAGCACGGCGACGTCCTTGTCGATGCCGTCGCGTTGCTTCTGCGTGCGGAACAATTGCAGCGTTCCCTGCATCCGCTCGTCATAGCGAATGCCGGTCGAAGCGCGCAGTTCGATCAACATGTCGCGGCTGTATTCGGCGAGGCGTACCATGCGGCTCTTGTTGACGGCATAGCGAGCCGCCGTGCAATTGCGCAGCATCCGCACGAGCCAGACCGCCATTGCCGGATCGAGCTTCGGCCGCAGCACCAGCGGCGCATGCTTCATCAGCAGCCAGCGCGCGGCCTTCTGCGGAATGCCGGGCGCCGCCCAGGGCGAGGCATAGCCGGGCGAGATCTCGCCGGCATTGGCAAAGCTGGTTTCGAGGCCGGGGCCGGCCTGGCGATCGAGCACGATCACCTCGTGCCCCGCCTCCGCGAGATAATAGGCGGAGGTCACGCCGATCACCCCGCCGCCCAGGATCAGTATCCGCATTGCCGCCTCGATTAAGCGTGAAGGCCGCGCGCGTGACGTGACATAGGCGCGACGCGGTCCGTCTCGTTTGCCATGCCCTGGGAAGCTTCAGCCATGGATGACTGGGCTGTCGATCGTACCCTTGCGGATGATCACATTGCCATAGAAAGCCGTTTCACCGGTCGCCACAACGGCAAATGCGTCGTTCGCGCGGCGATAGAAGGCATGGCGCTCCAGCAGGTGCAGTTTGACGCGGCTATCCGCCAGCGTCGCCGCGGCGCTGATTTCGGCATGCATCGGGACGCGCTCTTCGGGATTGCCGATGACTTCCATGCCGAGAACCGGATCGGGCTCGGACTCGTCGATCGGCATGACCGCCAGGATGGCGCGCAGCACGCGGCGCAGGCCGACGCCGTCGAGCCGGACGAGGCGCTTGGCCAGAGTGGTTGCCGGAAAGCTGCCATCCGCGATGACGATTTCATCGCCATGCCCCATGGCGCGCAGATAGGACAGCAGTTCGGGCGTCAGAACGGGATCGAGGCCGATCAACATGGGGAACTCCATTGGGTGGGATCAGCGGGCTGGCGTCCTCGACCCCAGCTGGCATTGCAAGGACCGCGGCGGACTCAGCTCAGCGCGACGGCGGCAGGGATCGGCGCGGAGGCCTCGATGAGGCCGTCGGCCTTGAGATCAGTCCAAAGTTCCGGGGGAATGACGACCGAATAGAGCGCGACATTCTCCTCGATCTCCTCCGGCGTGCGGGCGCCGGTCAGCGTCGCGGCAACGGCCGGGTGGGCGGCCGCGACCTGCATGGCGGCGGCCTTGAGGGAAACGCCGTGCCGCAGGCAGACCTCCTCGATGCGAAGAGCGCGCTCGATCAGCGAGGAATCCGCATCTGCATAATTGAATTTCGCGTTGGCGCGCGGATCAGCCAGGATGCCACTGTTATAGACACCGGCGGCGATGACCGAGATGCCGCGCTCCTGGCAGAGCGGCAGGAATTCGGCCAGCGCTCCCTGGTCGAGAAGCGTGTAACGCCCGGCGAGCAGGAAGCAGTCGAACACGCCGTCCCTCGCGAAGCGGGCGAGCATCTCGCTCTGGTTCATGCCGGCGCCGACCGCCTGGATCACGCCCTGCGTCCGCAAGCTGTCGAGCGCCCGGTAGGCCCCGTTCAGGGCGGCTTCGTAGTGATCGTCCGGGTCGTGAATGTGCAGGATGTCGATGCGCTCGGCGTCGAGGCGGATCAGGCTCTCCTCGAAGGCGCGCATGACGCCGTCATAGCTGAAGTCGAAGACCGGCCGCTCGGGCGGCGTCCCCTTGTAATAGGCATCCTCGCCGGTCGGCGTGGCCGGAACGCGCAGCAGACGACCGACCTTGGTCGCCAGGACATAGTCTTCGCGCGGCTTGGACTTCAAGAACGCGCCAAGGCGTCGCTCGGACAGGCCATTGCCATATTGGGGGGCAGTGTCGAAGAAGCGTACGCCGCTTGCCCAGGCCGCCTCCAGGGTCTGGAAGGCGACGTCATCGGGGACGGGCGTGTAGAGCCCGCCCAAGGGGGCGGTACCCATTCCCAATTCCGCGACAACGCATGACGAACTGCCGAGCCGGTGCTTTTCGAAGGCCATCTGCCACTCCCTGAGATTGCGCCGACCCTCGCCGATCGCGAAAACTCCGTCAACTAAAATATTCGTATACGAAAATTGTTGTTGCATATCGAAAGTTCCTGGGTCAGCTTGGGGCATCGACTGATCTGGAGCAGCAATGTCCGAGACCCCCGATTTTTCCCGCGGTGCCGCCTTCTGCGGCGGCCGGTTCGTGCCGATTGGCGAAGCGAAGATCTCGGTGCTGGACTGGGGCTTCACACGTTCGGACGTCACCTATGACGTCGTCCATGTTCGCGACGGGGCATTCTTCCGCCTGAACGATCATCTCGATCGCTTCGAGCGTTCGCTGAAGGTATTTCGTCTTGTTCCACCCTATGGCCGCGAAGAAATGGCCCGGATTGCGGCGCAATGCGTCGTGCTCAGCGGATTGCGCAACGCCTATGTCGCAATGGTCTGCACCCGCGGACGGCCGAGGATCGCCGGCTCACGCAGGCCGGCCGATTGCGACAATACGTTCCTCGCCTATGCGATCCCGTGGATCGACGTGATCCCGCTCGATGTCCAGTCGAGGGGCGCGCATCTGTGGATCGCGGGCACGCAGCGGATCTCGCCGCGGTCGATCGATCCCACGGCCAAGAACTACCATTGGGGCGATCTGACCCAGGGCCTGTTTGAAGCGCATGACGCGGGCGCCGACACGGCAATCCTGCTGGATGCGGATGGCTTCGTCACCGAGGGCCCCGGCTTCAACGTCTTCATGGTCCGCGATGGGGAAGTCCTGACCCCCGACCGCGGCGCGCTGGAGGGGATCACGCGCCAGTCGGTGCTCGATGTCTGCGCTGCCGCGGGCATTCCCGCGCGGATCGCACCATTGCGCCCGGAGGATTTCCTGGAGGCTGACGAGGCGTTCTGCGCGACGACGGCCGGCGGCGTCATGCCGGCATCGCGGATCAATGGCCGCATCCTGTCGAACGACCGCCCCGGCCCCGTCACGATGCGGCTGCGCGAACTCTACTGGAAATTGCACGAGGCTCAGCAGCATCTGACGCCGCTGAACTTCGACGATCCTGAACGGCCTATTTAAAAACTGGCGCAAAGCCATGCCAGAACCAGAGGGACACCGAAATGAACAGACGTAAGTTCCTGACCTCGACGGGCCTTGCCCTTGTTGCGGCCACGACTGGACTCTCGATTGCAAGCCGCGAAGCGAGCGCCGCGACCAAAGAGCTCCGCGTCCTCACTTGGGAAGGCTATGCTGACGAGCAATGGGTCAAGGAGTTCGAGCAGGCGAACGACGCGACCGTCAAGATCAGCTACACCGGCAGCGTCGACGAGATCTTCGCGAAGCTGCTCGCAACCAATGGCGACGATTTCGACGTGATCGCGATCGAGACCTCGTCCTACAAGCGCCTCGTGGAACAGAAGCTGCTGCAGGCGCTCGACCTTTCCCTGCTGCCGAACCGGGCCAATCTCGGGCCGACCTTCGGCAATGTCTCCTCGATCGTCTTTGACGGCAAGACCTATGCGGTTCCCTTTGCCTGGGGCTCGATTCCGCTGATCTATGACCGCAAGGTCTTTGCTGAAGCGCCGACGAGCTGGTCTGTGTTCTGGGACGAGAAATACAGCGGCCGCGTGATCGCCATGGACGATGCCACCAACGCCATCGTCACCACCGCGCTGTTCCTCGGCATCAAGGATCCCTTCAACATGTCGGCCGACGATTTCGCCGCGGTGAAGGCCAAGCTGCTCGAGCAGAAGAAGTATGTGCTCACCTATTATGCCGGCTTCGACGACGGCGTCTCGATCATGGCGCAGGGCGGCGTGGACGCGATGATGTCGATGGGCGAGCCTCAGGTTCAGATGCTGCAGAAGAAGGGCATCGACGCGGCGCTGACGATCCCGAAGGAGGGCGCAATCGGCTGGATCGACTGCTGGACGATCAGCGCCGGCGCGCGCGATGTCGGCCTCGCGCATAAGTGGGTGAACTTCATGCTCGACAAGCGCATCGGCAACTACATCAGCGAGAAGACCGGCTACGGCAATACGACCGATCTCGCGGCGAACGAGAAGATCGGCCTGAACTATGCTGATCGGCTCGTGTTCCTGCAGGCGCCGGAAGACCAAGGCAAGCGCATCGATCTCTGGAACGAAGTCAAAGCGACGCCAGTCCCCTGATCGGATCACAAGGAGCCGCGCATGCCGCAACACGCGATATTGAATCTGGTGGGAGTGAGCAAATCCTACCGGGACGTCGAGGTCTTGCAGCCGAGCGATCTGGCGATCGAGGACGGTGAATTCATCACCGTTCTCGGTCCGTCGGGTTCAGGCAAGACCACGATCCTTCGAATGATCGGCGGCTTCACGGCGCCGACGAGGGGACAAATCCTTTTCCAGGGCAAGGATATCGTCAACGTCCCGACGTTCCAGCGACCGTTCAACACTGTGTTCCAGGATTACGCGCTGTTCCCGCATATGCGGGTCGCCGACAATGTCGGCTACGGGCTGCGCGTTCGCGGCGTTGGAAAGGCGGAGATCACGCGCAAAGTCGCCGAGGTCCTGGCGATCGTCGATCTCGGCGACAAGGCGCATCGGTTTCCGAGCGAACTGAGCGGCGGCCAGCGTCAGCGCGTCGCGCTGGCGCGGGCGATCATCTGCGAGCCGAAGATCGTGCTCCTCGACGAGCCGCTGGCGGCGCTCGATGCCGAACTGCGGCGCTCGATGCAGGACTTCCTGAAGGACCTGCAGCGTCGCATCAAGACGACCTTCATCTTCATCACCCACGACCAGCAGGAAGCCATCTCGATGGCAGACCGCATCGTGGTGATGAACCACGGCAAGATCGAACAGATCGGCACCCCGCGGGAAATCTATCGCCGACCCGGCAGCGAGTTCGTCGCCCGCTTTTTCGGCGAGAACAACCTTATACCCGGCGTCGTCGAGCAACTTGCCGCGGGGGAAGTCTGCATCGACAGCGCGCTTGGCCGGATCGTCCTGCCAAGCGACGCTTCGCTGGCGGTCGGCAGCAAGGTGGTCATGGCCGTCCGGCCCGAGCATATAAGGCTCAAATCGGCGGGATCGGCAGGTTCCCAATCGGTGGCGGCCGAAATTCGGTCGGTGACTTTCCTTGGTGCCACCTCGCAGATTGCGCTTGCCGTCGCACCGCATGGAAATTTCGCCATAAGGGTCAGCCTGCCGACCAGCGATTTTCCGGCTCTATCCGTTGGCGATCAGGTCGTTGCCGCCTGGGCGCCCGACGACGTCACGATATTGCAGTGACGCCCATGACAATGCTTCCTTCAGTCCCGATCGAGGTCGACCGCCTGGCGACGCCGCAGGTTCGGCCGCGCGGTCGCAATCCGGGCTCGATGCTGCGCTGGTCGCTTGTCCGGCTGGCGGTCTACGGCATTCCGACGGTGCTGATTCTTTGCCCGATGGCGCTGTTTCTTGTCTCGAGCTTCTGGTCGATGTCGAACGGCAAGATGAACTACAGCTGGACGCTCGCCAACTACCGCGCTTTCTTCGCCAATGCGAGTTATTGGGGCATCTACCTCCAGACGCTTAAGCTCGCCGGCATCGTTGCGCTATTCGGCCTGGTCAGCGGCTATATCGTCGCCTATCTGATCTGGCGGCAGCGAGGGTCGCTGCGCTATATTCTGCTGCTCTTCAGTGTCATCCCGCTCGCCATGAACTATATTGTCAAGATCTATGCGATGCGCGGGATATTGGGCTTCAATGGAGTTCTGAATTCAGCACTTGTCTGGAGCGGTATTCTTGCAGCGCCGAGTACGTTGTTCGTGTTCAACCAGACCGCTGTGCTGATCGCCATGGCCGTCATCTACCTGCCGTTTGCCATCCTGCCGATCTTCCTGTCGCTCGAGCGGATTTCCCATTCGCTCGTCGAGGCATCGGCCGATCTCGGCGCCCCGCCCGGACAGACGTTTCGCCGGGTGGTTCTGCCGCTCAGCCTGCCCGGATCCGTGGTCGGCGGGCTGTTCGTGATGGTATTGTCGCTCGGCGACTTCCTGACGCCGCAAATGGTCGGTGGCAGCCAGGGTTTCACCTTCGGCCGAGCGATCTGGAGCCAGTTTGGAATGGCGTTCAACTGGCCGTTTGGCGCCGCGCTGGCCGTCATGCTTCTCCTGGCCATTGCCGTCATCCTGTTGGTGGCGCGGCTTCTTACCCGGTATCGGAGGACGTCATGACAAGGAGCGAGCGCATCACGATTGCCGTTCTGTGGGTCTTTGCCGGGTTCGTCTTCGTGTTGCTCTATGGCCCGGCGATGCTTGTCGCGACGCTTTCCTTCTTCGACATGGACCGTGGGCAAATCGTCTGGGGCAGCTTCTCGCTCGGCCACTATGCCAACCTGCTCGAGAACAAATCCATCCTCGCGGCGCTCGGCAATACGTTGATGGTGGCGTTTTCGTCGGTGGCGATTGCGACGGTCCTCGCGCTGGGGCTCGCCTACTACATGCGGACCGGCCAGCGCCGCGGCCGTGCCTATGTCGAGTTCATCATCTTCCTGCCTTTCGTCCTGCCGGCCATCATTACCGGCATTTCGCTGCTCGTCGCGTTTCGGGAAATCGGCGTCGACCGGGGCCTGACCACCGTGGCCGTCGGCCATATCGTGGTGGTCATCGCGATCATCTACCGGATGGTCATGGTGCGCCTGGAAGCGCTCGAGACATCGCAGCTGGAAGCCTCCGCCGATCTTGGCGCGACGCAGTTCCAGACGTTCCGCCTCGTCGTCGTGCCGCAGCTCGCCTCGGCGATGGTGACCGCAGCCTTGCTCGCCTTCACGATCAGCTTTGACGAAACCCTGGTGACATTCTTCCTCGCTGGCGGCGATCCGACCCTGCCTTTGCGGCTCTGGGCTATGATGCGGGTTGGATTTTCACCGGAGATCAACGCGCTCGTGACGATCGTGCTGCTCGGAACCATGCTGTTGGCAACGCTTGGAGCTCTATCGCTCCGGCGCAGTGTTGAAAAAGATCGGTCTTAGGAGCGGACGCATGACAGAACCAAATCCGCCACTCGGTCTCCTCCTGCGCGAACGCCGGGCTCATCATGGCTGGACGCTCGCTGACGTTGCGTCGATGACCGGGATCTCGGTTTCGACCTTGTCGAAGATCGAGAATGGCCTCTTGTCGCCGACCTATGACAAGATCCTGCAATTGAGCCGTGGCCTGAACGTCGAAATCGCGGACCTGCTTGAGCCGTTCGAGCCGGTCGACAACCGCGAGCGGATACTGGCTCGCAAGAGCGTAAGTCTGCAGTTCGAAGGCCATCCGCTGCAGACCGAATATTATACCTATACCTATCTCTGCTCGGACGTCGCTCACAAGCGCATCGTGCCGATCCACATCGATGTGCGGGCGACATCAGAGGCCGAGATGGGCGAGCTCACATCGCATGTCGGCGAAGAGTTTCTCGTCGTTCTGCACGGCAAGATCCGCGTCTTCAGCGAATATTACGAGCCGATTGATCTTTCCACCGGAGACTCGATGTATTTGGACAGCACAATGAAGCACGGCTATCTCTCGCTGGTGGCTGGCGGCAGCCAAATCCTGGTGAATTGCTCCAGCGCGACGCCCAATCTCGCCCAGACGCTGCGCGAAATCATCAAGAACAAGATCGCAGAAGAGAACCAGGCCACTCCAAAGCGCAAGAGCCAAGTTAAGTCCGCTTGAGCCGGACAAGGCAGCTTCGACAGCGCTGCTTGCAATCAAGAGGACAGGACTTGCACGAGTCGTTCGATCTCACGGGAAAGGTCGCCATTGTCACAGGCGGCAATGGCGGTATCGGCTATGCGATGGCAGAAGGGCTCGGCGCGGCTGGGGCCTCGCTTGTCCTGGTCGGGCGGGATGCCGACAAGAATGCTCGTTCGGTGACGGCCCTAGAGAGCCGTGGCATAGCGGCAACTGCCGTGCGCGCCGACGTCACCATCGAAGCGGATTGCCGCAGTTATGTCGACCATGCGCTGGCGACCTACGGCGGGGTCGACATTCTCGTCAACAATGCCGGCACCAATATCCGCAAGCAGCCGGAGGACTATACGCTGGACGAATGGAGGACGCTGATCGACGTCAACCTGACCAGCGTGTTCCTGTCCTCAATGGCGGTATTGCCAACCCTGCGCACGGGCGGCGGCAAGATCATCAACATCGGCTCCATGACGTCGATCTTCGGGGCATCGTTTTCCGCTCCCTATGGCGCGAGCAAGGGCGGTGTCGTGCAACTGACCAAAGCGCTCGCGTCGGCTTGGGCGCAATACGGCATTCAGGTCAATGCGCTGCTTCCGGGCTGGATCGAGACTGAGTTGACGATCCGCGGCAGGACGGCAACGCCGGACCTCCAGGAAAAAGTCGTCGCCCGTACGCCGGCCGGGCGTTGGGGCAAGCCCGCGGATCTCGCGGGCGCGGCCGTGTTTCTCGCCAGCGCCGCCTCGGACTTCATCACCGGCGCGGCAATCCCTGTCGATGGTGGGTATTCAGCACAAGCGTGATTGCCCAGATTGTTCGCCACCAACGTTCCCGTGGAGGAAAGCGTGACCGACTTCGCAGCCTATAAATGGCTCAATCCGCCGGAATACTCCGAATTCCGCGACGGTCACCTTTTCGTGCGGACCGGTGACCGGACCGATTTCTGGCGTGACACCTTCTATGGCTTCTGGCGCGACAATGGCCATTTGTTCTACCGGCCTGTCGAAGGCGATTTCACAGCCGAAGTCACGATCGACGGGCGTTTTGACACGCTCTACGATCAGGCCGGTCTTATGGTGCGGCTGAGCGAGACGCACTGGATCAAGGCCGGGATCGAATTCACCGATGGCGCGCTACACTTCTCGGTGGTCGTGACCAATGATCATTCCGACTGGTCGATGCTCAAAATAGCACCACCGACATCCGGGCTGCGCCTGCGCATGACCCGTCACGGCGAAGCCGTTCGCGTGCAATACCTTGATGCTGAGGATGGTCGTTGGAAAATGGCCCGCCTAGCCTATCTGCCTCGCTCATCGTCGATCGATGTCGGCATGATGTGCTGCTCGCCGCAGCGCGCCGGATTCGAGGTCAAGTTCCATGACGTAGAACTGGGTCCTGCCATCGCCCGCGACCTCCACGAATGAGACCATGATCGCTCCGCCCGTCTTTTGTTTTCGACAGCGATTGCTTGCATCAGCGTCACTTGCCCTATCTTCATGAGCTTGACCCGCCACCTTTCGAGCACCGGATGCTTCGCAAATGTCAACGCCGCTGGCGGATGCAGCGGCGTCTACTGGAGCGATCTGGTTAGCCGACCCCGACTCGTGCCGAAAGCTATAGACGCATCAATGGAGTGCCATAGCGCAGACGAACCTCTCATCATCGTAACTTGAGGTTCGTCATCGCAGCCAGCTTGGCAATCCTCGCGCGCGTCAGGCGATCTGATCGCCGTCGACTGGACCGTTCGCAGTTGGAGTTTTCCGCGGCAACATCCCTTGGCTGGGAGGAGCGGAAGACATGAAAGCGAGGCAGTATCCGGAGATCAGATTCACCGAGTACACTCTTCCTTGCTCCAGCAGCAATGCGATCCCCTTCGAGGCGTCTCTTCGAAGCATTGCTAAAACGCAGTGCATCGTCGATCCGGTCCACGCCGTCCAGATGGCCATAGGGCCGTCTATGGCTTTGACGCCTCAAGTATCAGTTGGACGACTTCCCGCGTCCGTAAATCATGCTGAAGCATGATCTCGCCGGCTTTGCGGCCGTCTCGTTCGGCGAAAGCCTTCATTAGGAGTTCATGCTCGGCCATCGCTTCCGCCCAACGGGCCTGTGATGCCAGTGCGGTGTGACGGCCGCGTCTCGCCTTCAGGATCAGCGCCGCATGGGTCGTCGCCAAAGTCGCGTTCTTTGCCGCGGCGACGATCGCGACATGGATCTCGTTATTCAGCTTGAAATAGTCGTGCAGATTGCCGGCTCGGTGATAGCCCGCCATTCGCTCATGCAGACGGCTGAGCTTAGCCAGTTCCCGCATCGTCATCCGCTCGGTGGCGAGTTCGCAGGCATGGCGCTCGATGCCACCGATGACTTCGAGCAGATCGCCGATTGCCTTCGCCGATAGGGCTGCGACGCGCGCACCACGGCCAGGAATAAGCTCGACCAACCCTTCCGTCGCAAGGAGCTTGACGGCCTCGCGCACCGGCGTTCGCGAAACGTCAAGCGTCTCAGCGAGGTTGGATTCGTGCAGCCGGTCGCCGACACGCAGATCGCCTTCAATGATCATGTCGCGCAGTCGGTCGACCACCCCCTCATGCAAAGGGCGCTGACGCGCGGCGCGCTTTGCCGCCTGCGGTGCGGGGCGCTCGATTAGGGGGGGCGGTGTCAGGCTTTCGTCCGTCGTCACTTCGTTAGGCATCCTGTTGCGCAAAGCATGAGCATTCTCAATCAACCCCGCCAATCCTGCATGCAAAAATACAAGTTACTGCATGCAAAAATGAGTTCATGAACTGAAATAACATTCTATATCAATAACTTATATATTTCAAATCCATTGGCATGATGGATGCAAGAGTCGTGTTGCCTATACGACCGCGCAGCCATCGTCCCGGGGATCCTGGTCGGATCCTCCTCTTCCCTGGCTGAGCCGATTCCACGCCGCACGCCGCAAACCAGACGGGCGGAGCGTTTTCCACCAGCGACAATCGAGGGTCGCCTTTCGGCCCCGACAACCAGGAGATTGCAATGAGATCTTCCATCCAGGGCATCGCCGCGTCGATCGGGCGCAAGAGCCTTTTGACACTGTCCGCCGGCTTGGTTGGCCTGACGGCGCTTAGCGCCGCGCCGGCCGCCTTCGCCGCGGATCGCTTCGTGCCGGCCGCCGCAGAAGCGGGCACCGAAATCCCAGCTTCGACCATCAAGTTCGGCATGCGGCCCTATGCCGACAACACCTTCTATATCATCGGCATGAAAAAGGGCTGGTTCTCGGACGTCGGGATCAGCTTCGATCCGGCTCCTTACGGGTTGAAGGCGAACGATTCGAATGTCACGACTCTCCTGCTCAACGGGCAGCTCGACCTGATCTCCGAGTTCTGCCCGCTGATGCTGCCGACCTACAAGGATTCGACCAAGCTGAAATGCGTCGGCTTCACCGACAATTTTCTCGCCAATGCGATCCTCGCCAATCCGAAACTCAAGCTGAAGACGTTCAAGGAATATATCGCTGAGGGCAAGACCTACGAAGAGGCGTTGAAGGCGACCCTCGCCCCGATGAAGGGCAAGACGCTGGTTGGCGCACCGCAGCTTTCCGATCGCGCTTTCGAGGAATATCTGAACAAGACCTCCGGCGCCGGCTTCAAGCTGCAGGTACTCGACGACGCCAGATCGCTGGTCCTTGCCAAGGCCGGCCGCGAAGACTTCGTCAATCCGGAAGGGGCGCCGATCGTCTACACGCTGCGGCAGGCGGGCTGGACGAGCCTCGTCGATATCGGCGACTTGATCAAATACGGCCCCGGCGGCGTGGACTCGCCGATCGAACCGCTGATCGGCATCGTGGGCCTCGGCGCCAATTCCGACTGGGTCAACGCCAACCAGAACACGCTGCTGCGCTTCATGTCGGTCGTCTGGCGCATCATCGACGCCACCAAGGCCGATCCGTCGCTCTATGACCTGCAGGCTCCGTACCTGAATTCCGTCGCCGGCACCGACCTTGACGGCAAGGGCGTGGAAGCCACCGTCAGCATCCTGCATCCGTTCACGCCGTTCGCCGGCAACGCCGAATATTACGACAACAAGGCGGCCACCTCCTACTACGCCAATGTCTGGGGCGCGGTGATCAAGGACTTCGAGGCCCACAAGATCATCCCGGCCGGCATCACGGCCGATGACGTCGTCTGGGGCGGTCCGGTCTGGCACCAGTTGGTCGAGTACAAGGCCAAGACGGACGAACTGATGACCAAGATCAAGGGCATGACGCTGGCTTCGGACAAGCAGGCCCTGGCCGACAAGGCAAAGACTTTCTACGCCAACTACGACTTCCTCGACGCCTATCGCCTGGCGCTCGCGGCCTCGATGTAATGAACAGTGCACGCGAGAGGAGCGATCCGATGACGTTGGTAGCCCCTGATGTTCTGCCCCGCCCATCGCCGTCGTTGCTCTCGCGTGCCAGGATCCTGCTGGCGATCCTCGATCCGTTGCGGCTCGCCGGTGTGGTTCTGTTCGTGCTCGTCTGGCAGGTGCTGACGCTGGGTCTGCCGGCGATCATCCTGCCGACACCGCTCGGGGTCGTCGAACGGTTACGCGCTGATTTCTGGTCGGCCCCGGCGCTCTCCTACTACGGAGTCGAGGAAGCCAATCTCTATGGCAACCTGATCTATACGGCCGAGAACGTGGCGATCGCGGTCGTGATCGGCTCGGCAATAGGCATTCTCGCCGGCCTGTTGTCGGCCCGCTTCGGCATCATCCGTGCCATCATCGATCCCGTGATGATGACAGCCGGTACCGTGCCGATCCTGGTCGCAGCACCCTTCCTGCTGATCTGGTTCGGTGTCGGACGGGCGAGCGCCGTGTGCCTCGTCATCTTCTACGTCATCGTCATCCTCTACGTATTCGCCCAGCGCGCAGCGACCAATCTCGACCCGGTCTATGAGGAATCCGCGCGCACGCTCGGTGCGACACCGGAGCGGATCGTGCGCGATATCCTGATCCCGGCGACCGTCCCCGAAATCCTCGGCGGTCTCCGCATCGCGCTGGCCGGCGCCTGGGGTCTCGAGGCGATCGCCGAGTTGCTCGGCTCGCAATCGGGCGTTGGCAAGGTGCTCGAAGTGCTCGCCGGCGCGACTGACCCACAGGGCATCATGGCGACGTTGCTGATGCTCGGACTCGTCGCCATCCTCGTCGATGCGATCGCCGCCTTCGCCGTTGGCCGCACCGCCAAATGGAGCGCCGCGTCGCGCTAATCCCCGTTGTCTGTTCCGGGCGAGCCGCCCGAAAGCCTTGAGGCCGATGCCATGAACAGTCCCGCCAATTCCCGCATGATCGAGATCGTCCACGTCAATCGCATGTTCCAGCGCGCCGACGGGCAGACGGTGAAGGCGGTCGACGATGTCTCGGTGGTGGTCAAGGAGGGCGAATTCGTCTGCTTGGTCGGCCCCTCGGGCTGCGGCAAGACCACCTTGCTGCAGATGGTCGCCGGCCTGCTCGAACCGTCCGATGGCGGCATAGCGGTCGCCGGCAAGGAGATCTCGGGGCCGGGCCGCGAACGCGGCATGGTGTTCCAGAAGGACAGCGTGTTCCCCTGGATGCGGGTTATCGACAATGTCGAATATGGCTTGAAATGCCGTGGCGTCCCGGCAGCACAAAGACGGGAGATCGCGCGCACCTATCTCGAGCGCGTCGGCCTCGGCCATGTCGAGAAGGCCTGGCCGCGCGAACTCTCCGGCGGCATGCTGAAAAGGGTCGCCATCGCCACCGTCTTCGCCAATGGCAGCCGCGTGCTGCTGCTCGACGAGCCGTTCGGCGCGCTCGACTATGTCACTCGTCACCAGCTGCAATCGGTGCTGCTTGATCTTTGGGACGAAGGCGGCGCGGCAGCGCGGCGCACCGTGCTGTTCGTCACCCACGATGTCGACGAGGCGCTCAGCCTCGCGGACCGCATCTTGGTGTTTCACAGCGGCCATCTCGTCGACGATCTCGCGGTCACAGCCGAGCGGCCGCGCTCGACCGACAGTCTTCTTCTGCCGGACATGGTGGCGATCAAGCATAAGCTCCTCGCGCATCTCGGCCTTGAAAAGCGCGCCCAGCCATTGGCCATCGTCCAGGATAGGACCGCGTCATGATAACGAGCCATGTCCATCGCGATCGCTGGATCTCGGTCGCAGTCTTCCTGGTGCTCGCCGCCATCTGGCAGGTCCTGTCGATGGTCTATACCGCCGAGGCGCAACCGGGCGAGCCGATGATCGCCGGCTGGCAGGTGCTGTTCACCAATACCTTTCTGGCAATGTCGGACTACTGGCAGGGCGGCTTCGGCGTTCCCGCCGTCGCCGATGGCGCTGCGCGGTCCTATCCGGCGGCGTTCCTTGCCGTTGCGTCGCATTCGATCGACACGATCGGCCGCCTGGCGATCGGCCTTGCCGTCGGCGGCACAGCCGGCCTCTTGTTTGGACTCGCCGTCTCCTGGTCGCGCTGGACGCGGCGGCTGTTCGACTGGCCGCTGCAATTCCTGCGGACGCTGCCGCTGCTCGCCATGGTGCCGCTGTTCCAACTCTGGTTCGGCACATATTTCCTCGGCGAGGTGCTGTTCGTCGCCTATGGGATCGGGGTCATCGTCTTCGCCGGCACGGTCAATGCCGTCCGCAACGTGCCGCCGATCTATATCGACAATGCGCGTTCGCTCGGCGCCTCGCGCTGGACCCTCTATCGAACGATCGTGTTGCCGGCGATCTTCCCGGCAATGCGCTCGACCATACTGCTCAGCCTCGGCGCCGGCTGGAGTGCGGTGCTTGGCGCCGAATATCTCGGCGCGCAATCAGGCCTCGGCTACATCATCGTCTACGCGCAGCAATTCGCCTATCTCGACCGGATGTTCTTCATCGCGCTGCTGTTCATCGTCTACACCTCGATCAGCTACTGGGCGATCGGCCGGCTTTCCGCTAGCTGGCTCGCCTGGGCGCCGCCCTCGCAACGCCGGTGACAGAGATGAAAGCCCTGTTTCAACTTTCTGCCCGGGAATTGGTGCAAAGGCTGCGCTCCGGCGCCGTGTCCGCACGCGAGGTGATGGAGGCTCATCTCGCGAGGATCGATGCGCTCGAGCCCGATATCCAGGCATGGGCCTGGCTCGATCACGGCCAGGCGCTTGCAGCGGCGGCCGAGGCCGACGCGGTCCGCGCAAGCGGGGCGACGCTCGGACCCCTGCACGGCCTGCCGGTCGGCGTGAAGGACATCATCGATACCGCCGACATGCCGACGGAATATGGCACGCCGATCCATAAGGGCCGCCGGCCGCAAGCCGATGCGACGATCGTCGCGCGGCTGCGTTCGGCCGGTGCCATCGTCCTCGGCAAGACGGTTACTTCCGAGCATGCCGTCTATGTTGCCGGTCCCACCCGGAATCCGCATGCGCTCGATCGCACGCCAGGCGGCTCGTCGAGCGGTTCGGCGGCAGCTGTCGCCGCCTTAATGGTGCCGGTTGCGCTCTCGACGCAGACCAATGGCTCGACCATCCGCCCCGCATCGTTCTGCGGCGTGGTCGGCTACAAACCGGGCCTCGGCCTGCTTCCGCGAACCGGGATCCTGAAGCAATCGAGCCTGCTCGATCATCCTGGCATCATCGCCAGGAGCGCCGCCGATGCGGCCTTCGTGGTCGAGACAATGGGCGGCGAGGATCCGCTCGACGAGCAGAGTTTGGGTCTCTCGGCGGCCGGCCTTTCCAAGGCCGCACAAGCCGACGAGGCTCGACCGCGTTTCGCCTTCATCCGCGGTCCCTATTGGCAGCGCGCCGATCCGACGACGCGGGCCGGCCTGGAGGCGCTGGTCGAAAGCCTGGATGGGACGATCGACATCGTCGACCTGCCGCCCGCTTTCGACGCCGCCGCCGCTATCCTCGGCCGGATGATGGCGGCCGGCATCGCCCAGACCTATCGCGAGGACTTTGAAAATGCCCGGCCGCTGATGGCCGATGTCCTTGTCCGCATCATCGAAGACGGACAGCGTCTCTCGGCGACGGAATTCCTCGATGCCTGGACGGCTCGCGACGAACTCCGCTGCCTGTTCGACCGGATCATCGCGCCCTATGACGCCGCGCTGACACCGGCCGCGATCGGCGTCGCGCCGATCCACTCCGACGGCACCGGCGATCCGATCTTCGCGACGATCTGGACGCTGCTCGGCGTGCCGGCGATCAGCCTGCCGCTGCTCCGGGGCGAGCACGGTCTACCGATCGGCGTGCAGCTCGTGAGCGGAACCCGGCAGGACAAGCGCCTGCTTTCTGCCGCCGCCTGGCTCGAACGAGCGCGGCCGATACCGGGCAGAAAGCAATAAGAAGCCGCGACAAGGCGGCAGCGATCCAAGTGGAGACGAAGTTTTGCGCATTCTGGTCCTGAACCCCAATACGACCGAATCGGTCACGGAGCTGATGATCGAGGCCGGCCGGGAGGTCGCGGCGGTTGGGACGGAGCTGGTGCCGATGACGGCGCGGCTCGGCGTGCCCTATATCTCGACCCGCGCAGAAGCGCAGATTGGCGGCGCCATCGTGCTCGACATGATCGCCGAGGCATATCGCGAGGTCGATGCAGTCATCATCGCCGCCTATGGCGATCCGGGCCTGTTCGGGGCGCGCGAAATGTTCGATCTGCCGGTTATCGGCATCTCCGAGGCGGCAATGCTCACGGCCTGCATGCTTGGCCAGCGTTTCGCCCTTGTCGCCCTGTCGAGCGCCTTCAATGGCTGGTATCGCGATTGCGTCGAGATGCATGGGCTGATGGGCCGGTGCGCCGGCATCTATGGCCTCGACCGGTCATTCGATTCGATCGCCGATGTCCAGGACGACAATCTCGAAGCGCTGGTGGCACTCGCCAACCACGCGATCGATGCTGACAACGCACATGCGATGATCTTCGCCGGCGCGCCGCTCGCCGGCCTCGCACGGAAAGTCCGCGACCGCATTCCCGTCCCGATCGTCGATCCGATCGCTGCCGCCGTGAAGCAGGCCGAAGCGCTGGTGGCGCTCGGCCCCCGCAAGGCGATCCGCGGCTCCTTCAAGCGCCCAGTTTTCAAGACCGCGATCGGCCTGCCGGCCGCTCTCTCCGCCTATATGGAGGCTTCCCATGCCGAACCCCGCCGTTAGGCCGGACATCGCCGACACCGGACGCGTCGTTCTGGCGGGCGTCTTCTACGACGTGATCCGTCATTGGGGCAGGCTGCCGACCGATATCGTGGCGGCGCGCGTCAGCCAGGTCGCCGTCGACCGCCTCGGCCGGCTGCATGTGCTGCGGCGGGCGGCGACGCCGGTCGTCGTCTTTGCGCCAGATGGCGAATTCCTGTTCAGCTATGGCACCGGCCAGGTGTTCGACGCGCATGGCATCCGTATCGACGCGCTGGATCGCGTGCTGATCGCCGACCGCGACGCGCACCAGATCCTCCTGTTCTCGTCCGACGGCGCTCTGCTGTTCGCACTCGGCGAGCGCCACGTTCCGAGCTGGGAGAGGCCGTTCAACCATCCGACCCAGGCGACCGTCGCTGCCGACGGCGAGATCTATGTCGCCGATGGTTATGGCAATGCGCGCATCCACCGCTTCGGTGCCGATGGAGGCTGGCTGTCAAGCTTCGGCACGATTGGGACGGGGAACGGCGAGTTCACAACGCCACATGCGATCCTGGTGGACCGGCAGGACCGGCTGCTCGTCTGCGACCGTGAGAACGATCGGGTACAGGTCTTCGACCGAACGGGAAACTGGCTGCAGAACTGGGGCGGCCTCTCCCGACCGATGGATCTGTTCGAACAGGCCGACGGCACGATCCTTGTCAGCGATCAGATCCCGAGCCTCCACGCCTTTGCGCCCGACGGTCACAGAATCGGCCGAGCCCGCCCCTCTCTGAACGGCGCCCATGGTCTTGCTGTCGACCGGTTTGGCGACCTGTATCTTGCTGAAATCGATCCGAGTTCTGTCACGAAGCTGATCCGCATTTGATCTGAGAAGCAGTGGATGACGCCGTGCTGGTCATCCCGATCGCCATGAGATGGGCCGGCATCGAACTTCGGCTGGTCGTGCGGGATCGACGTCCGCCAGCCTGCCTGATGAGATACTCGTCCGCATCATCGCAAGAGCACATCGGATTCGGGATCGTGTGGTTGCCGATCCGAATCCGACGGTTCCGATGCTCGCGGAACAGCTGCAGCTGACGCAGTCCTAGTCACCCGGCTGTTGCGACTTGCCTTCCTGGCGCCCGATATTGTGATGGCGATGCTGGGCGGTCGGCAACCGGTCGAAATCACCGCCAACAAGCTGCTGGCCGATACCACGCTACCGGTTGCCTGGGCCGAGCAGCGACAGCCGCTTGGATTCAATTAGAACGATCGGTCGCGAACCCGTCTCCACCCGTATTCCCTGCTTCGAACAGGAAATAAGAGGGTGCCAGGCGCCATGCCCTAACCAGCACGCTTTTGAAATGACTCAGCATTTTCCGTGGCTTGGTTGGCGCCACCGTCATTTCGATGGCGGCCCTTCCTGTTGCTGGCCCATCCTCGATCCCAATTCTAGCGGTTCGAGAATGGGCCGACCCCACGGTAACGGCAGCTGATTGGCGTTCACGCCGGCCGGAGGCTTCTGGCTACGACACGGTCTGCGAACCAGGAGAGCATCGCGACGCCAAACGCCAGGGCCGAAGCGGTCGCGCCCAAGACCGGCAGCCATTGGTAGCCGAACCCATGGTTGAGGACCAACGACCCGATAACGGCGCCGGAGGCGATGCCGATGTTAAAGGCTGTCGGTATAAGAGCAGAAGCAAGGTTGGAGGCATCGCTCGTCAGTTTGAGGATACGCGCCTGAGCTGGAGCCGTTGCCGCGAACGACGCCGCGCCCCAGATCATCACCGCGACACCGACGGCCCAAGCATGGGGCATCGCCAGGATCAACAAGGCATAGGCGGCGATCTGGGCAGCGAGAATGCCAATCAGCGAGGGCATCAGGTTCCAGTCGGACAGGCGCCCGCCGACAACCACGCCAATGGTCGAGCCAATGCCGAACAGTAGCAGGATCAGCGGAACGATGTGCGGGTCGATACCGCTGGTCTCGGTCAGAAGCGGCGCAATGTAGGTGAATACAGAGAACTGGCCAATCATCACCAAAATGGCGATCGCAAAGGTCATAAGAACCGTCCCACGCAAAACGGCCGTAACCTGTCGACCAACGCCAGCGGCGACCTGCCGATTTCCGAGGTTGGCGGGCAAAAGTGCAACCATGGCGACGAGCGCCACAATGCCCATGGCCCCCACTGCCCAGAACGTGGCACGCCACCCCAGGTAGTTTCCAAGCGCTGTGCCTGCTGGCACCCCAAAGATATTCGCCACTGTCAGTCCGGCCAGTAGCAGCGAAACGGCCTGACCGGACTTGCCGGGTGCAGCAAGGTAAGTGGCGGCGACGGCAGCGACGCCGAAGAAGGCTCCATGGGCACAGGAAACAATGATGCGGGCAGCCAGCAGCCACTCGTAGGTCGGCGCTAGTGCACACAGCGCCTGTCCTGCAACGAAGATCGCCATCAGCGACAACAGCGCTGCCTTGCGAGAGAGTGCATTGAGGGCAATGGCCAGGAGCGGCGCCCCGACGGCGACGCCTATGGCATAGCCGGTGATCAGGAAACCGGCAGTTGGAATAGAAATGCCGAGGTTCTCTGAAACATCCGGCAACAGTCCCGCGATGACGAATTCGGCAGTTCCGATGGAAAATGTACCCAGAAATAGCGCAATGATTGCAATCGGCATTTGAGGTCTCCGTTGCCGGTTCCGATCGCCGAGACTGCTTGTCTGCGAACGATCACGTCTTTGGTCCGACATCGAGTTAGACGTTCAGCGGGCGCCGCTTCTTGCAGGTTTTGGAGCCGCTTTGAACATATCGATCCAGTACCGGCTCCGCGTGTCGACTGCCGGTCGTTGTATCGTGCGTCCGATAGACAGCAGATTTCGACAAAACAACTTTCCGATGCGTGCAAAAATTCAATACCCCGCGCGACAGGCGCTCCATACCTACACGACGGTGATCTAAGGCTCTCTGGGACCGACTGGCGGTTCAGCCCCATCGCCGAAATATTCGTCATTGGAGACTAAAATGGATCAGCGCGTCGAAATGCCTGTCATCGAGAATAGGTTTGTCGGTCTTGGCGGATTCAACATCTTCTACCGCTCGTGGAAGCCGGAAGCTCCCGCTAAGGCGGTTGTGGTGATCGTTCCGGGCTTCAATTCTCATAGCGGATACTATTATTGGGTCGCCCAGCAGTTTGTGCTTCGTGAGATGGCGGTCTATGCGATGGACCTGCGCGGCCGCGGTCACTCGGATGGTGAACGCTACTATGTCGACAGCTTTGCCGAATATGTCGACGACGTCGCGAGGACCGTTGCGATCGCCAAAACGGGCAATCCTGGGTTGCCCGTCTATCTCCTGGGCCACAGTGCCGGCGGCGTCGTGGCTTGTCTCTATGCCCTCGATCACCAGGCGGAACTTGCGGGCCTCATCTGCGAGAGCTTCGCCTACCAGCTACCCGCGCCTGATTTCGCGCTCGCGACGCTCAAGGGATTGAGCCATATCGCACCACATGCCCGCGTATTGGCCTTGGACAACAGAACCTTCTCTCGGGATGCAGATGTGGTCGCAGCGATGAACGCCGATCCGCTTATCGCGCACGAGACCCAGCCGACCAAAACGGTTGCTGCGATGGTCCGGGCGGATGAGAGGCTAAAGCGGGAATTTTCGGCGATCAAACTCCCCGCACTGATCATCCACGGTACCGAAGACAAGGATGCCAAGCCCAGCGGAAGCCAGTTCTTCTACAATACTGCTGGATCAGCCGACAAGACACTCAAGCTTTATGACGGCTACTTCCACGATCTGCTGAACGATGTCGGCAAGGAGCTGGTGATATCCGACATCCTCGGGTGGCTCGACGCTCGGTTGCCGAAATAGCCTCCAAAAGTTCGCCCGTTGTCGGAGGGCCTTTCTGAAGGCGCTACCGACGACGGGCAGCGACGATGTCGAGCAAGCCCGCCATCTGAACAAGATCGGCGAGCGAGCGAGCGCCCATCTTTTCCATGATGTGCCGCTTGTGCACCTTCGCGGTGATTTCAGACGTGCCGAGCTCGGCGGCCACCTGCTTGTTCATCAAGCCGCCGATGATCAGCGCCATGGCTTCGTTTTCACGCGGCGTCAGCGACGCAAGGCGTTGGCGAAGATCAACCCGATCTGAGCGTGCCGACACAGCCGCCGCATCCTGGGCCAGAGCGGCCCTCACCGTCGCCAGCAGGACTTCGTCATCGAGTGGCTTGGTCAAGAACTCCAGCGCGCCTGCCCGCATGGCCCGCACCGTCAGGGGTATGGTGCCGAACCCGGTCATGAAAACGACAGGGTAGTCTCGCCCGGATTCGGCGAGCGCTTGCTGCACATCGAGTCCACTTTGCTCAGCGAGCCTGACATCGAGCAAGATGCAGGTCACCGCATTCGGATCGAGCCGAACGAAGAGATCCTTGGCAGAATGATGCGCTTCGGCACAAATTCCATCCGATGCGAAGAGACGCAGCAAAGATTCCCGCACATGAACGTCGTCATCGACAATGTGCACGATCTCATCCGGCATGGATTTCCCTTCTGCTGGAGCCGCCAACGCAGATTGCTTGAATTGCATCGTCATGGATGCGACGCCCGCAATGGCAAGCGCACGCAAAAGCTCGTTCCGAACGGCTCCTGCGGCGAGACGGCGATGGAGCCGCGATGCCGATCGACAATCGATCGGCATATCGCGAGCCCCAGCCCCATGCCACTCTGCTTGGTCGTATAAAAGCTCTCGAACAACCGATCCGCCACGACACCCGAAATGCCGCAGCCGTTGTCGGTTACAGTGAGTTCGACAAAACCATCATCCACCTGGCGCGAGCTGACCACGAGTTGGCGCGGCCGGTCAGCGACGCCCCCCATCGCCTCCAATCCATTGATGATCAGATTGTAGAGGACTTGCTGGATTTGAACCTTGTCGCCGGGGATCATGGCAGATCCCGTATCAAGATCCCGGATCACCACCGCATTCTGTAGCCTGACCGCAGCATCGCTGCCTTCGAGGACCTCTGAGATCATCGCGTCTACCGGAATCAGGGACGCGTCGATTTCGGTGCGGGCAGCCAAGCCCTGCATTCCATGCAAGATAGACCCCGCCCGCTTGCTGTCGCGAATGAGCGCTCGCAGGCTTTCCTGTACTTTGGCAATATCGGGCGTCGCACGGTTGAGCCAACGAGTAGCAGCACCGGCATTGGCCGCAATCGACGTCAGTGGTTGGTTCAGATCGTGAGCGATGGATGCTGCAAGTTCGCCCATCATTGCTTGTTGCGACGCCCGTGATAACGCGAGATCGGTCCGCCGCAACTCTTGCTCGGCCTCGCGATGTTCCGACACATCCATCAGCACGCCGATGAAATGTTCCGAACCATCGGGGCGGCCGCGAGAGCGCACATAGCGAACCCGGCCGTCGGACAGGAGGAGGCGAAACTCGAACTCGAAAGGGGTTTTCGTCTCGGCTGCGTTATTGATTGTGCTCAGCACCCGGCTGCGATCTTCTGGGTGAAGGCAGCTGATGAAATCCTCAGTAGTGGAGTTGTCCACTAGAGGATCCTTTCCAAGCAGCCGATAAAAGCCGTCTGACCAATGGTCTTTGCTCGTAACCAAATTCCAGCGGAAGCTGCCTGTCTTGCTGATTTCCTCTGTTGCGGCCAAAGAATTGCTGAGATCCACCAGTCGATCACGCAACTCTTCGCGCCGCTCCCGGGTCTTGGACAATTCTGCTTCGGCATAGCGCTTCGTGTCATCGAGCGCACGCAACAGCCCGTCAAAGTCCACGCCGCCGAGCCGGCCTGCCATCCCCCCGTCGACTTCAGGAGAAATCAGTGTCTTCGTCATCAATGTCCCCGCTCGGCTCAGGACTTTAGCGCTGTCCGGATCGCATCCAGCAACTCATCTTCGTCGAACGGCTTGCACAGGAACGCTTGCCCGCCTTCCAGTCGGACGCGGGCTCGCGCGTCCTCATCGCAATGGGCCGTCAGGATAATGGTCGGCATAGTGACATTCAAGACGCCCAACCGCCGGAGAAGGTCGATGCCGCTCATGCCCTTCATGCGAATATCGAGAATTGCACACTGACTGGAATGCCAGGCTTGATCGGCCAAGAAAGCTTCCGCACTTGGATAAAGACTGGTGCGGTAGCCGACCGAGTCGAGAAGATTGGCGAGGCTCTTGCGGACATCGTCATCGTCATCGACGATGGCAATTGTCGCCACTATCTCGTCCTGGCTTTGGTCAAATGTCATGTGCGCGAGAGTGGCACCGCTGCAATGCGGAGACTATTGACTCTTCGTATAGCAAAACCCGGCTCTGATTGTTGCCGACCGAACTGACGCATCCTTCGCAGTATACGCCCGGACAATATCCGACTGGGCAATATCCAAGGACCGCCTCGTATCTATCCTGGTGGCGTCAAGGGGACGCGCCATGATCCAGACCGGTATTACGCTATCGCTGCATCCAGTTCATCAGATGCACCTTAAATGGACCGACCAGACTGACAACGAACTCGCCGAGGCTGTCACCGACGGCCTCAAGGCAATCTATCAGAGACTCGACACCGGCGTGCCGCCTGCCAAAGGTGATCTCGCTCAAACCTATGAATTGATACAGAGTGTTCTGGCCGTTCTGAGCGATGGGCCACAAGCCGAGCCGAAGCGTCCGGCCCCTATCGGCAATCAGGCGCGCGGCGGTCTCGCGGGATGGCAACTCAAGGCAATCAACGCGCTCATTCTGCAAAGGCTCGACACCGTGATCCTTGTGGTGGAGATGGCAGCCGCGGTGCGGTTGAGCCCAAGCCACTTCAGCCGAGCATTTCGCGCCAGCCTGGGCATGTCGCCGAAGCAGTACCTCATGCATCGGCGTGTAGAGATGGCCAAGGAGATGCTGAGGGACGGCTCGTCGCGGTTGATCGAAGTGGCACTCAGCTGCGGTTTCTGCGATCAGGCGCACTTTACCCGCGTTTTCCACGCGGCGACCGGAGTATCACCGAGGCGCTGGCGGATGGAGCGTTGCTGAGCGCTGCCATTTCGCGACGTAGTTCGGATCGAGTGCGGCCGAACTGGCTGGCAGGGAGACTGTAAAGCCCCGCCTTCCGGCGTCTGAAGTTGCTGCAAGACGTCCACCATGGGACTCGGCAATGATTTGGCAAAGCCAAAGATCGATCTGATTGGCATCAGCAGTTGTGCCAGTGTCGTTGGGACCATTCTCTGCCTCGTCATTGGCCCGAGGATAAGAAACCTCCACATTGACCCGGCCGTCGGGGCCTCCGGTGCATAGAACCGTGACCTCCCGGACGGGTTGTTGGTTCGTAGAGGTGACTTGCAAGCCGCTCAAGATGAGACTGAGCAACAGCTGCTGTAGCTGGATCCGGTCTCCTAGAACCCGGCTATCACCAGGATCCACTTTGATGAATAATGCGATGCCGCGTCTGTCCGCCTCGTTTTGAGCCAAGCTCGATATATCCTTCAAGGCGTCGCGGACGTGAATTTCGGTGAAATTCAACTCTGATTTTCGTGCGAGGTCGCGGAGGCTACCCACAACCTCGCTGGCACGACTGCGGCTTGAAATGATTGCGGCGAGCGACTCCTTTGCCAGGTCCAGAGCTGGCGGGTCGCGATCGAGCCATCTGACTGCAGCCGCGGCATTGCCCACCAACGCGGCGAGCGGTTGACTGAGTTCATGGGTCAACGAAGCAGACAACTGACCGATGGTGGTGAGGCGCGAGGCCCGCGCGAGGTCGAGTTGTGCCTGGCGAACGGCCGCTATCGCGTTATGGCGCTCAGTCACATCAATGTTGATTCCAATGAATTCGCCGTCATCGACGACGCTCTCCGGCCGACAGATTGACAGCACATGGCGAATTTGTCCGTCGGGGTGCAGGGTGCGATACCGCATGACGCAACCCCTCCGTTCGCGGGTGGCCTTGCTGATGATCTCCCAGATGGCGAGGCGATCGTCCGGGTGAAGCCGCGACTGGAACATCTCCAGCGTGAGCGTGACCTCCTTCGGGTCAAATCCGTAGAACCCATAAACTTCCGGAGACCACCAATTGGTATGCTTCTTGAGATTGAACCGGTAATTGCCGGTACGGCCGATATCATGGGCTGCATCGATGGCAGCTTGTGTATCCTCGAGCTGCACCTCCAGGGCAGTCGTCGCCAGGCGCTCAATCTCGAGTTGTCGAAGGGCCTGAGACGCCGAGAAAAGACGGACGACATAGTCCTTGAGGGTATCGCGCTGCTCATGAAGGGAGCTCAACACCTCATTCTTCCCCGCCGAGCCTAAGATCATGACGTGAGGGACGTCATCGATCAGCCAAGTCAACACCATGAACGAACCGGCGCCGGCCAGGCTCTCGAAGCGGGACGCGCCCGAGGACATAGCCTCCTGGAGGATTTGAGCCGCCGGTCCTCCTTCCGCAAGATTCTGAATATTGCCCTCGGCTGCCGCTATGACGAGGCCGTCCTTTCCAGCCCACCCCAGAAGCCCGGCATCGCTTCCCGAAAGCGCAACCAGGACTTCGAGCAGCGCGGCAGCGACCTTTAGGCTATCTGCGTCGGCATGGACTGCATAAAGTCGAGCAACAACGCTGGCCGGCACACTGTTTGTCATCGGGCCTTCAATGATTCGAAACTGGCGCGTTGGCCGCGAATTCAGAAATTGGCGCGCCAGGATGAAAATCGCTAGGTGCCGCTAAGTCAACGTGTTTTACGCGACACCGCAACCGATTGTGACCAGCTCTGAGCTAGCACGCGGGCGCCCGATCTTCGGCAATTCCTCTGCCGATCCGCCGGCAATTTCGCCGACAAAGAAGAATTACAGAAATGGTGAGGCCCGCCGTGCTGACGGCGGGCCTGCCGCAATGCAGATCGGCTGACTACTTTGCGGAGGTGAGGAAGTTCACTACGAGTTGCACCGTCTCATCTGTCGCTTCTTCCATCAGCCAGTGCCCGGAATTGACCACCACCGCCTCCGTCACATTGGTCGCTACGTTGCGGAAGATCACGCCTTCGGTTGCGCCCAGCGACTTGCCTCCACTGATCGCAAGCACCGGCATGGTCAGCTTGGTCTTTTCAAACTCGGCGTTGTCGACGGCGTCTGTGACGTTGGCATTGAACTGGCTGAAGCTCGCATGCATCGAACCTGGGCGCGCGTAGAACGCCGCATAGTATTGCCGGTCATCCTCGGTGAACTTGCTCGGATCACCCGCAAACTCGTTCCAGAACCTGTCGAGATAGATCCGCTCGCGACCGGCGACGAGCCGCTCCATGTCCGCCCCGCCAAAGGAGAACTGCCAGAATGGCGGCAGCCTGATCAGATCATTCCAAGGCGCAATTCCCGGCAATGGCGCGTCCATCACGACCAACCGGTCGACCTTGTCGGGATAGCTGGCCGCATACGCGTATGCGACCATCAGGCCGATATCGTGCCCCACCACCTGAGCGTGATCGAATCCGAGCGCAGTCACCACCGCCCGCATATCCACGGCCTGGGTCTTCTTGTCGTAGCCGGCTTGGGGACGTGACGAATCCCCAAAGCCGCGCAGGTCCGGCACGATCACCGTATGGGTCTTCGCCAGTTCCGCTGCGAGCGGCGCCCACATTTCCCCCGTGTCGCCGAAGCCGTGGATCAGCAACACAGCGCTACCAGTGCCGCCAAAGCGAACGAAGATGTCTGCTCCGGCGGGGCTCGCCACCGTTCTCGTCTGGAATGAGGGCGGCATCGCGGGTGGCGCGGCCATAGCGGCGGAAATCGATGAGATGGAAAACGTAGCCGCGGCAAAGAGGATCGACAGTCTCTTGATCATGAAATTTGTCTCCAGATTGAATGGAGTGCGAATGCCTGCACCCAATCCAATGGTTGCAGTCGGCGCCGCCAGGAGATTGTCCAGATGGACTGCCGATTGAAAAAAGGAACTGTCGCTGTCCCTCGTTTCCGTCGAAGCTCGACTATGGCCTTCGAGGCGGCTGAGGCCCTTCGCCTTCAACCTCATTTCATTCTCTGTTGCGCAATACGCGCCCGTCTTCAACGACAAGCGAGCGGCACGCGCAATTCGTACTCCGCCACCCTGAAGCAGACTTGTCCACCTTCAGACGGTTGGATGCCGCAATTTATACAATTAACCTGGCCATTTGTTCAATAAACGCGGCCTGCATTCGAGATACACAGCAAATGTCGCCGTGACTGACCGGCGGAATCATCTGTGGTTCTCGTGAGATGGATCGAGAATGCCACGCTATCAAGGGAAGCCGATATGACAAAACTGACGAATATTGTGGTCGGGGCGGTTCTTGGAGCAGCTGCAAGTATTCCCGCTGCGGCGTCCGCCGACGTCCCGAAGACGGTGGTGCTGGTCCATGGTGCGTTTGCCGACGGCTCGAGCTGGAGCAAGGTGATACCGTTGCTCGAGGCCAAGGGGCTTCGCGTTGTCGCCGTGCAGAACCCGCTCAGTTCGCTCGCCGACGATGTGGCGGCAACCCGGCGCGCTATCGAGCTTGCTCCGGGCAAGGTCATCCTTGTGGGCCACTCCTGGGGTGGCGTCGTCATTACCCAGGCAGGCATCGAGGATAAGGTGAAGGCCTTGGTCTATGTTGCAGCCTTCGCCCTCCCGGCCGGTGCATCGGTCAACAGTTCGTCCGCCGGCGCGCCACCGCTGCCGTGGCTCAAGGAACTTGTGCCCGATAGTGCAGGCTACGTCCGGCTGTCTGAGAAGGCGGTCGCGCACTATTTCGCGCAGGATCTCGAGCCTGCGGAAATTGCGATCGTCGCTGCAACCCAGGGTCCGACCTTTGCTGGCGCCTTCGATGACAAACTCACCGAAGTCGCCTATACGTCTCGACCCAGTTGGTATGTCCTTTCGACCGCGGATGGCATGATCCCGCCACTGGCCCAGGAAGCGATGGCAACGGCCATCAAGGCGAACATCACAAAGATCGACGCCAGCCACGTCGTCATGCTTTCGCACCCTGACGAGGTCGCGCAAGTGATCATCGACGCGGCAGACTCGGTGAAATGATTACATAGACGGGTCCATCCGGTCCGGACCGAGGTAGCTGGGGTTGCGAAGCTTCAGAGCTGATGGGAGGGCCGGATGAACCGCTTGTTGGAAGGAAGCCATTGGCCCGCTGCCCGGTTCGATGGACGCCCGGTTGCGGTAATCCGATCTTCTTTTCGAACTCGGCCGGGCTGATGTAGCCGGTGGTCGAGCGCCTGCGAACCGTTGTAGAAGCGCTCGATGTAGTCGAACACATCGGCCCGGGCGGCGTCACGAGTTCGGTAGGCCTTGCCCCTGATCCGTTCGGTCTTGAGCGAGGAGAACAAGCTCTCGATTGCCGCGTTCGCCGTCGGGCTTGAACCGGTGGCGCCGTCGACGGCTCACTCGCACGCGTTGCCGGATCGGCTCATGGAACATGAGGCGCCATTTTCGGCCACGAGTTCCTGGAAGGGCTGGCTCGCGTATTGGCTGCCTTGATCCGAGTGGTGGAGCAAGGCCCCTGGCTTGCCGCGGCGCCAGATCGCCATGACGAGCGCGTCGGTAACAAGTCTTGCGGCTATCTCGGCCTTCATCGACCAGCGGACGACGCGGCGTGAGAACTGGTCGACGATAGCTGCGACCTAAAGCCAAAGCACGCAAACAGACGCTGAAGACGTCTCTCCGGGCCGGATCGAAGATCAGCCACCTGAATGCCCCGGAAACGACGGCGCTATTAGCCGTGGTCTCTGAAGTTGCGAAGAGCGAGGAAAATCAAGAAGTTAATGGCGGAGAGGGGGAGATTCGAACTCCCGATACCCTTGCGAGTATGCCGCATTTCGAGTGCGGTGCATTCGACCACTCTGCCACCTCTCCGAACCCATTCGGATCATTCACAAATCCAGCAGAGCTGCTTTGGTCGGAGCTGCTCTTTGCCGCTGGATTGTCGACGAATGTCCTCGGGCGAGCGTCTCTCTACAGCCAATCACCGGGCGCCGTCAACGCGCGAGGCGCATGGGGTGTCCGGCCTTGTGGCAGGCTGTGAATAAGGATGAGCGCGCCCGCGGCGCGATTGGCGGCGGCGTGGCGCCATGGTGGGCGGCCGGGGGCCGGGGCGATCAGCGGTCGCTGAACAGGACGCCGCCGCGGGCCTTGCTCGTCGGCGCGCTCTCGACGATCTGGACGACCACCTGTTCGGCCGCGACGCCGAAATTCCGCGTCACGGCCGCGGTGATGTCCTTGACGAGGCCGCGCTTCTGCTCGATCGAGCGGCCTTCGACGGCATAGACGATGATCTCGGGCATGGCCTCTCCTTCAGCCGGCGTGAGCCGCCATCGGAGCCGCTGCCGTCCGCGCGGTCAACCCTTTGGGGCGGGCGGGGCGCCGAGGCCGGTCAGGAGGGTCCTGAGAAGGCCGATCTCGTCGTCGTTCACGCCATGGCCGGAGCCCGGATAGATCCGCTTGGTCACCGCCGCGCCGCTCGTCTCGAAGCGTTCGGCGGAGGCCTCGACCCGGGTGAGCGGGATATGGCCGTCGCGCTCGGAGCAGCCGATGAGCACCGGCGTGCCGGCGAGCCTCGCGTCGCCCTGCCAGAGTTCGGCATCGGCGCCGATCAGCCCGCCGGAAAGCGCGACGACGCCGCCATAACGCGCCGGGCGCCGAGCGGCGGTCTCGAGCGCGAGGCAGGCGCCCTGCGAGAAGCCGAGCAGGACGATACGCTCGTCGGGAAGGCCCGCGGCGTTGAGATCGGCCAGGATGTTGCCGACGGTCTCGAGCGCCGCGCCGAGATAGGGCGCGTTGACGGCGCGCGGCTCGAGGAAGCGCTGCGGATACCAGACATTGCCGGCGGCTGCGGGCGCGAGGAAGGCGAGGTCGGCTTGGCGGACATAGGCGCTGAGCGACAGAATGTCCTCGGCGCTGCCGCCGCGGCCATGCAGCATCACGACGGCGCCGCGCGCTTCGTCGAGCGCGGCGCCTGTGGCGAGGATCGGCCTTCCGCCATGCGGGGCGGGGCCGCGGGTCGATGTGAGGGTCATCACGTCATTCCGATCACGAGGGGAGGGCGCGAGGCGGGATTTCCGCCTCGCGGAAGCGTCCTAGAGCGGCTGCAGGCGGCTCTCGATCGAGGCGCGACGCGGCTCGAGGAAGGGCGGCAGCGACAGGTGTTCGCCGAGCGTCTCCAGCGGCTCGTCGGCCGTGAAGCCCGGCACGTCGGTCGCGATCTCGAACAGGACGCCGCCCGGCTCGCGGAAATAGAGCGAGCGGAAATAATAGCGCTCGACCTCGCCCGAGGACGGGATGCGGAAGCCGCGGACGCGCTCGGTCCAGGCGGTGAGGCCGTCGTGATCGGGCGTCCGGAACGCGACATGGTGCACGCCGCCGGCGCCTTCACGCGCCACCGGCAAGTCTGGCTCGACAGCGACATGCAATTCTGCCGATGGTCCGCCTTCGCCCATGCCGAACACATGGACCGTGTTCGACGAGATCGCGCTCACCGGATAGTCGCGCAGCTTCTGCATGTTCATCACGCGGGTCAGCACCTGCTCGGTCGGGCCGAGCTGCGGAACGCTCATCGTGATCGGGCCGAGGCCGAGGATCTGGTGTTCCGCCGGAACCGGGCTCTTCGCCCAGGGGTGGCGCGCGAACGCGGTCTCGTCGGCGACGAGGGCGAGGCGCTGGCCTTCAGGATCCTCGAAGGCGAGGGTCAGGCGACCCGTGGCCTCGCTCGGCTCGGTGAACTTCGCGCCGGCGGCCTTCAGCTGATCCCGCCACCAGCCGATGCTGGCCGGATCGACGCGGAAGCCGGTGCGCGTCACCGAATGGGTGCCGCGACGGGCAGGCGCGGCCGGCCAGTCGAAGAAGGTGATGTCGGAGCCGGGCGTCGCGTCGCCGTCGCCATAGAAGAGGTGATAGGCCGAGGTGTCGTCCTGATTCACCGTCTTCTTGACGAGGCGGAGGCCGAGCACGCGGGTATAGAAATCGAGATTGCCCGGCGCGTTGGCCGTGATGGCGGTCAAGTGGTGGAAGCCGCCAAGGGTGAGGTCCATGATGTCAGTCTCCCGTTTGAATGTCTTGCTGACGCATAGATCGGCGGTTGGGCCGTCGATGGCAATCGGGCCTTCGGCACAAGGTTGTCAACGCTGATTGGACAATCGATCCCGATTGATCATCGTTGGGCAATCGCGTCATGGCGACGATCATGCCATGGATCAATTTCGGACAGGTGGGAGAGAGCATGATGGCGACGGATGGCGGACGTTTTCTCTGGGGTGCGGCGAGCGCGGCCTATCAGGTCGAGGGCGCGTGGCAGGCCGATGGCAAGGGCCCCAGCAACTGGGATGTCTGGACCAACCGCGACCATGTGACGGTGCCCGTGACCGGCAAGGTCGAGACCGGGAATGTCGCGATCAACGCCTATGACCGCGTGCAATATCTCGCGGATATCGCGCTGATGCAGCGGCTCGGGCTCGATTGCTACCGCTTCTCGATCGCCTGGACGCGGCTCCTGCCCGAGGGAACCGGGGCGGTGAACGCCGCTGGCATCGCGCATTACCAGCGCTTCTGCGACGATCTCATCGCTGCCGGCATCGAGCCGATCGTTACTCTTTTCCATTGGGACCTGCCGCAGGCGCTGCAGGAGCAGGGTGGCTGGCACGCCCGCGAATCCATCGACTGGTTCCGCAATTATGCCCGTGTCGTCCGCGAGGCGCTCGGCGACCGGGTCACGAAATACATCACCTTCAACGAGCCCTTCATCGATCTCTTCCTGATCGAGCCGCTGGTGCAGAAGTCGCGAACGGGCGTGGCGCCCGACGAGGCGGCGCTCGGCCGGCAGGGGATGGCGATGCATCACTGGATGATGGCGAGCGCGCTGACGATCGCCGATTTCCGCGCCGCCGGCTATGAGGGCATGATCGGCCTCGCTTTGCCGCTGATGCCGATGATCCCGCAGAGCGGTAGCGCCGAGGACGCCGCGGCGGCCGAGCGGGCCGATGCCATCATCAATCGCTGGTGCCTCGATGCGATGTTCAAGGGGCGCTATCCGGACGCCGTGATGGCGATCTTCTCGGCCCTCGATCCCGCCTTCCGGATCGATCCTGCCGATTTCGCGCTGATGGCGGCCAATCCCGCCGATGTCCTCGGCGTCAATTTCTACGCCCCGGCCTATATCGCGAGCGATGCCGCGGCGCCATTCGGCTATCGCTGGCACGACACCAATCCCGACCCCGAGCCGCGCGCCTTCAACGGGCCGGTCAGGCCCGACGCTCTCCGGCAACTCCTGGAGCGCATTCGCGACGACTATGGCAATCCGCCCGTCTATATCACCGAGAATGGCGCCGGCTTCGGCCCCGGTGACGAAGTGATGCGGGACGGGACGGTGATCGATCCGCTCCGGGCCGACTACATCACGCGCCATATCGAGGCGGCGCTGGCGGCGCGGCGGAACGGCGTCGATCTCCGCGGCTATATGGTCTGGAGCCTGTTCGACAACTTCGAATGGCTCTCCGGCTATGGCGGGCGGTTCGGGATCGTCCACGTCGATTTCGAGACCCAGACGCGGACGCCGAAGCAGAGCTTCGAGACCTATCGCGCGATCATCGCCCGCGGCGCGGATCAGGCGGGATAGCGGAACGGATCGCCGGGTCTGTCGCGATCATAGACAGGCACGCCCGCGACATAGGTGGCGCGGACGGCGCGATCGTCGCCGAGCGTCATCAGCACCGAGAGCGTTTCGGCGAGGTCGCGGCAGTAGGCGCTGCGGAAGGCGAGCAGCGGCGTCGCCGCGGGATCGAGCACGATGATGTCGGCCTCACAGCCCGGCTCAATCGCGCCGATGCGGTCGCCGAGCTGCAGCGCCCTGGCCGCGCCGGTGGTGGCGAGCCACAGCGCCTCTGCGGTTGAAAGGGTCGTGCCGCCGAGTTTGGCCACCTTATAGGCCTCGCCCATGGTCTGAAGCTGCGAGAAGCTGGTGCCGGCGCCGAGATCGGTCCCGAGCGCCACCTCGACCGGCCGATCGGCGCGCTTCGCCTCGAACAGGCGGAAGAGGCCGCTGCCGAGGAAGAGATTGGAGGTCGGGCAATGGGCCAGCGCCGAGCCGGTGCGATGGCAGCAGGCGAAGTCCGCCTCGGTCATGTGCACGGCATGGCCGAAGATGGCACGGGGGCCGGTCAGTCCGGCATGGTCATAGACGTCGAGATAGCTGGAGCGTTCGGGAAAGAGCTCGGCGACCCAGGCGATCTCGGCGCGGTTCTCGCAAAGATGGGTCTGGACATAGGTGCCGGGATTGGCCCGCCAGAGCGCAGCGGCGGCCAGAAGCTCCGCGTCCGAACAGGACGGCGCGAAGCGCGGCGTGATCGCGTAGAGTTGGCGTCTCTTGCCGTGCCAGCGGGCGATCAGCGCGGCGCTGTCGGCGATGCCGCTTTCGGCGGTGTCGGTCAGCCCCGGAGGGGCATTCCGGTCCATCAGCACCTTGCCGGCGATCATCCGCGTGCCGAAGCGCTCGGACTCGGCGAAGAACGCATCTACCGAATGGGGATGCACGGTGCAATAGACCGCGGCGGTGGTGGTGCCGGCGCGCAGCAATTCGCGCAGGAAGCGGCCGGCGACCTCGTCGGCATGGGCGCGATCGGCGAAATGCCCCTCGGCCGGGAAGGTGAAGCGGTCGAGCCACTCGAGCAGTTCCTCGCCGGCGGCGCCGATCATCTCCATCTGCGGATAGTGGACATGGGCGTCGATGAAGCCGGGCGCGAGGATGGCGCCGGGATAGGAATCGACCGGGACATCGGGCGGAAGGCGCGGAAGGGCCTCGGCAGCGGGGCCGACGCTGGCGATCACGCCGTCTTCGACCAGGATCAGCTGGTCGGCGTCGAAGACGAGCGCATCGCGCCCGGCCGCGCCGAAAGGATCACCGCGAAACCGCGCCACCGTTCCACGGATCGCCCGTGCCGCCATTCTTCAAGCCCTCGCTCTCGACCGTCATGACGATCACGCGTCTCGGCCGAAATTGAAAGTGCCGTGCGCCGCTCGGCTGGGGATGACGGTCGCCCGATGCAAGGGGCGGACCCTGCATGAATTCGCCGCAACGTCGTTCCATGGACAGAAAGATGCGGAGCCGGTAAAAGGTCGGCATCATCAACGATCGGGAGCGGTGTCCGTTCGCGTTGCACTTCGAGGCGACGGGCTCATGTCTCATGGCACAAACCGAAGTCAAAACCGACGAGTCCAGCGTGGTCGCTGTCCTCCGCCCGTCGCATCTGGCGCGGCGCTGGCAGGCCTTCAAGGATTCGCTGAACGACCCCGACGGCACCGTCGCGATGGTCGCCCGCATCCTTCGGGGCAACTACAAGGCCCATTGGAAGGGCTACACGATCTCGTTCATCTTCCTGTTCATCGTCGCCGGCATGACCTCGCTGTCGGCGTGGATCATGTCGAGCGTCGTCAACCAGATCTTCGTCAAGCAGGACAAGGAGATGCTGGTCGTCCTGTCCCTCGCGGTCGTGGCGATCTTCATCGTCAAGGGCGCCGCGTCCTACGGGCAGATGGTAATCCAGAGCCGCATCGGTAACCGCATCGTCGCGGAGAACCAGAAGCGCTTTTATGACCGCATCCTGAAATTCGGCCTCGGCTTCTACAACGACCGCGCCTCGGGCGAATTGATCATGTCGATCTCCGCCGGTGCCAATGGCATTCGCCAGGTGATCGACACGCTCGTACTCAGCGTCGGCCGCGACTTCGTGACCCTGATCGGCCTCATCTTCGTGATGGTCTCCCAGGCGCCCATGATGGCGTTCTTCGCGCTGGTGTTCGCGCCGGTGGCCATCATTTTCGTGACCAAGCTGGTCAAGCGCATTCGCGGTATCGCCCGCGCCGAGTTCACCTCCGGCATCCAGATCATCTCGATCATCCAGGAAACGGTGCACGGCGCCAAGATCGTCAAGGCCTTCGGCCTTGGCGACCACATGCGCACGCGCATGTCGGATGCGGCCGAAGCGGTGGAGAAGCGCGCCAACAAGATCGCGCAGCTCCAGGCCCGCACCAGCCCGCTGATGGAGACGCTCGGCGGCGTGTCGATCGGCCTCGTGATCTTCTACGCCGGCTGGAGCACGATCTCGGCCGGCCGGACGCCGGGCGAATTCATGTCGTTCATCACGGCGCTGCTGCTCGCCTATGAGCCGGCCAAGCGGCTGGCGCGCGTGCAGGTCGGCCTCGCCGAGAGCCTCGTCGGTGTCAGGGCGTTGTTCTCGATCCTCGATCATCCGGTGAGCATCACCGAGAACGACGACCATCCGCCGCTGACGCTGACGCGCGGCCGCATCGATCTCGACGATGTCTATTTCGGCTACCGCGCCAACGAGCCGGTCGTCCATGGCATCTCGCTCTCGGTCGAGCATGGCAAGCGCCTCGCGCTGGTCGGTCCGTCCGGTGGCGGCAAGTCGACCATTCTGTCGCTGATCCAGCGCTTCTACGACGTCCAGAAGGGCGCGATCAGCGTCGACGGGCAGGACATCCGCACCGTTTCGATCGGCTCGCTGCGTCAGCACATCGCCTTTGTCAGCCAGGACGTGTTCCTGTTCTCCGGAACGGCGCGCGACAATATCCGTATCGGCCGGTTGGGTGCGACGGACGCCGAGGTCGAGCAGGCTGCGCGCGACGCCTTTGCCCATGATTTCATCATGAACCTGCCGAATGGCTATGACAGCACGGTCGGCGAGAACGGTGTCCAGCTTTCGGGCGGCCAGCGCCAGCGCATCGCCATCGCCCGCGCCATCCTCAAGAACGCCCCGATCCTGCTGCTCGACGAGGCGACCTCGGCGCTCGATTCGGAATCGGAGCGCATGATCCAGGCCGCGCTCGACAAGCTGGTCGAGGGTCGCACGACGATCGTCATCGCCCATCGCCTCGCCACCATCCTGACCGCCGACGAAATCGCGGTCATCGAGCACGGCAAGGTTCTGGAGCGCGGCACCCATGCGGAACTGGTGCGCAAGCAGGGCCTCTACGAGAAGCTCTATCGATACCAGTTTGCCGAGGACCCGGCGCTCGAACGCCAGAGCGCGTGAGCGGGTCCTCGCATGGTTCGGTGATCGGCGGTTTCCGCCGATCGAACGGACTTTGCACCCATCAGGGCGAGACGCCGACCGGCGCAGTTGCCTTCGCAGCCGATCAGAGCAGACGGCAGGCCACGGGCTGGCGGTAGTTGAGCTGGCTGCGCTCGAAGCGTTCTGCGGCCAGGATCCAGATGCCCGTTCCGCCCCGCGTCACGGCCGCGAGCACGCCATAGCGCGGCTGATCGGCGGCACCGCCCGGCAGCATGTCGCGCACGATCCCGAAGACATCGATGCCCTCGAACGGTGTCTTTCCCGGTGCAACCGGCAGGAAGCGCACCCGGAAGGCGTAGCCGTTCAATCGGAGTTCCGTTGCGGCCGGGTCGAGTTTTGCCAGAGCCTTTCGATAGGCGGGCAGGAGTGTGCCGATATGGATGTGGAACTGGTGCTGGCCGCGCGTCGTGGCCGGCTGGATCGCGAGCGCGAGATCGTCCCGCCCGAATGGCGGGGCGACCAGGGTCTGCGAGGCGCGATAGGCGGTCAGCCAGTCATTGCGAAGCGCATAGGCGGTAGCGTCCTCGACGCCGACCACGGGCTCCATCGACCAGACGATGAACCGGCAGTTCTCACCGCGCGCCCTGCTGAAGTGCTCCGGCTGCCGGTAGCGGGTGTCGTATTGCAGGACGATGCCGCGCCCCTCGTCGCGATGGAACGCGAATTCGCCCTGGCCGTCGGCGCAGCGGCCGCTCGCGCAGGCTTCCGAGGTGATGAAGCGGTAGACCGCACAGGTCTTCGCCGCGCGATTGGCCGGGTCGGTGCAGGGGTTGCACGCATGCGGCGCCTTGTCGTCGCTGTTCGCCTCGGGCAGTGACGACCAGTGGGCCGGATCGGGCCGGCCGGTCAGGCTGCTCACTGCCGGACAAGCCCTCACCGCCATGTCCTCGCTCAGCGCAGGGCCGTGCGGCAGCGCGATCGCAAGTGCCGACAAGGCAAGTACGGCGAGGCGCGAGCCCGCGCCCACGGCCCCTCGGCGCTGCGCCATCCACCGCCATCCTGCCGCCGCCGGGTTCCGAGCTGAACTCACCGGCGGCAGGGTCCGCATGGTCGCCGTTTCCTTACGCGACGCGCTGCAGGCCGATTGCCTGCTTCAGAGCAGGCCGCGGCCGGCGAGGTTGCGCATCAACGCCGCCGTGCCGAAGGTCCAGGGTTCGGCGTCGGAGGAGAGCACGACGCGGTTCGAGAGCTGGCCGAGCTTCGGTGCGGCGATGGTGACGATGTCGCCGATCTTGTGCGTGAAGCCCTGGCCCGGACCGTCGCGGTCCTGGACCGGCGCGAACATCGTGCCGAGATAGAGCACGAAGCCGTCCGGATACTGGTGGTTCTTGCCGACCGTCTGCTTGACCAGATCCTCGGGGTCGCGGCTGATCTTCGACATGGCGCTGGCGCCCTTGAGACGGAAGCCGTCCTCGCCGGTCACGGTCAGCCGCACCTCGGTCTGCCTGATGTCGTCGAGCGAGAAGCCCGCATCGAACAGGCGGATGAACGGGCCGATCGAGGCGCTGGCATTGTTGTCCTTCGCCTTCGACAGGAGCAGCGCCGATCGCCCCTCGACATCGCGCAGATTGACATCGTTGCCGAGCGTTGCGCCGACGATGCGACCGCTCGAGGAGACGACGAGCACGACTTCCGGCTCGGGATTGTTCCACGTCGAGATCGGATGAATGCCGACCTCGGCGAGATGGCCGACGCTCGACATCGGCTGCGCCTTCGAGAAGATCTCGGCGTCGGGGCCGATGCCGACTTCGAGATACTGCGACCACATCCCCTTCTCGATCAGCAGCGCCTTCAGCGCCTTGGCCTGGTCGGAACCGGGCCGCAGCTTGGCGAGATCGTCGCCGATTGTCGTCTGGATCTCGGAGCGGATCGCATTGGCGCGCTCCGGCAGGCCGCGCGCCTGCTCCTCGATGACCCGCTCCAGCATCGACACCACGAAGGTGACGCCGGCCGCCTTGACGGCCTGCAGGTCGATCGGCGCGATAAGCCAGGGTTGCGAGGGGTCGCGGCTCGCGCGCGGTGAATTGGCCAGCAGTTCGGTGAGGCTTCCGAGTGTCTCGCCATCGGCGAGGCTGGCGACACGGCCGGGATCGTCCATCTCGCAGAGATCACGCATGGTGATGATCTCGGCGGTGATGTCGATCACCTCGTCGCCCCGGATCGAGACCACGGAGGGACCGTCGCGATCGGGTCGGAATACGCGTCCGACCAGCGTGGCCTCGCCTGCATCCTCGGGGAGGGCGAAGGCGGGTGTCGTGTCGAACGGCATGGCGATCCTCTCGGCAAATAAGGCGGGCACCGGGCTCTGCCGGCGGGCGTGGAAATCTAGTCTGCGGGGCGCGGCTTGCCAATCGCCGCGACGGCGACGGTTTCGCCAAAGCGCGCGCGCTTCGTCGTCTGCTGCATTTCTGGGCCAAGGTCTGACCGCTGCCGTGCCTGTGGCTAAATCGTATGCAATCGAGGTCTCTTGTATGCAATTGCAGCGGCTGGCTGTTGCTGCTGGCGCGTTTGCACGGCCGTGGTCTCGAGCGAAGCGATGTCGCCCGTGAACAATCCTGTTGGCGAATCAGCGGTTTGCGAGGTCCTGCGCGCGATAGGACGGGACGGCGGCAAGCTTTGGCACAGCTGTTGCGAAGACAGGCTTCGGGATCACCCCGGTGCGAGATAGGCCCGCGCCGATGTCCGTTGCAGAAGGTACGCTGCCCATGTCCGCATTCATGCTGAACCGCAGAACGTTGCTGAAGAGTGCCGCCATCGGCTCGCTCGGCCTCACCACCGGCGTGCTGACGCAGCGCCCGGCCTTCGCCGCCGACCTGACCATCGGCATCATCTATGTCGGCTCGCGCGACGATTACGGCTGGAACCAGGCCCATGCCGTCGCCGCCAAGGCGCTGGCCGCGGTGCCGGGCGTCAAGGTCGTCGAGGAAGAGAACGTCCCCGAGACGGTCGCCGTGTCGAAGACGATGGAATCGATGGTCGAGCTCGACGGCGCCGGCCTGATCTTCGCGACCTCGTTCGGCTACTATTCGCCCTTCATGGTCGACGCGGCCAAGAAGTATCCCGACGTGCAGTTCCGCCATGCCGCGCCGCTCTGGACCGACAAGGACCCCAAGAACGCCGGCAGCTATTTCGGCTATCTCGACCAGGCCCACTATATCGACGGGATCGCGGCCGGCCTCTCGACCAAGTCGAACAAGCTCGGCTTCGTCGCCGCCAAGCCGATCTCCTCGGTGCTCTCCAACATCAACTCGTTCACGATCGGCGCCCGCAAGGTCAACCCGAACGCGACCGTCCAGGTGATCTTCACCGGCGACTGGTCGATGCCGGTGCGTGAGGCCGAGGCGACCAACGCGCTGATCGATGCCGGCTGCGACGTTATCACCTGCCATGTCGATAGTCCGAAGACCGTCATCCAGAACGCCGAGGCCAAGGGCGTGAAGACCTGCGGCCACAATGCCTCGCAGGCTGATCTCGCGCCAAAGGGCTTCATCACCGGCGCCGAATACAAGTGGGAGACGATCTACAAGCAGTATGCCGACACGCTGGCCAAGGGCGGCACGCTGCCGAACTTCCTCTCGGGCGGCTACGACCTCGATTTCGTGCAGAACACGCCCTATGGCGCCGGCGCGACGCCCGAGGCGATCAAGGCTGCCGACGCCGCCAAGGTCGAGATGAAGGCCAAGGTTCCCGTCTATGTCGGGCCGCTCAAGGACAATACCGGCAAGGAAGTCATTCCGGCCGGCACGTCGCATGCGCCCTATGACCCGTGGATCGACCAGATCAACTTCCTCGTCGAGGGCGTGACCGGCTCCATCACCTGATCCGGAACGGCGGGCTGCTGCCCGCCTCCGCGCGGCTGCCCCGGCTCTCGCCGGGGCAGTTTTTCGGGCGGCACGGCCGCCTTGGGTCCATCGCTGTGCGAGGGCCGGCTGTTCGGGAGAACGATCGATGGCGGACATTGCCCAGCAGGATAACGCACCGGCGGTCGGCGCCGGCTTTGCCGAGACGATCGACCGTCTCAGGCGGTCGTCGGAATATGTGCTGATCCCGCTGTTCGCGCTGGTCGTGGCCGGGCTGCTGTTCTCGATCTTCCTGTTCGCGCTCGGCCAGTCGCCGGCAACCTTCTTCTCGCTGCTCTGGCGGGGCGGCTTCGGCACGTCCTTCTCGTGGCAGAACACGCTGGTCCGCGCGGCGCCGTTGATCCTGACGGCGCTTTGCGTCGCCATTCCCGCACGCCTCGGCCTCGTCATCATCGGTGGCGAGGGCGCGCTGGTGCTCGGCGGCTTCGCTGCGGCGGTCGCCTCCATTCCGCTCGTCCATGCCAGCGCGCCGAGCTTCGTCGTGCTGCCTGCCATGTGCCTCGCCGCCGTCGCGGTCGGCGGGCTCTGGATCGGCCTCGTCGGCGTGCTGCGCCACTATCGCGGCATCAACGAGACGATCGCCAGCCTGCTGATGTCCTACATCGCCATCGCGATCATGAATTTCTTCGTCGAGGGCGCCCTGCGCGACCCGGCCAATCCGAACAAGCCGTCCACCCAGGCGATCGGCGATGCCAACATGATCGGTGACGTGCCCGGGCTCGGGGTGCATTGGGGCCTGCCGGTCGGCATCGTCGTCGCCATTCTGCTCTGGGTGCTGATGAACCGCACCACCTTCGGCTTCGCCGCGCGCGTCACCGGCGGCAATGTCCGCGCTGCCCGGGCGCAGGGCCTGCCGGTCGGGCGGCTGATCGTCATCTCCTGCGCCATCGCCGGCGCCTGCGCGGGGCTTGCCGGCTTCTTCGAGGTTGCGGCGATCCAGGGCCGCGCCAATGCCTCGCTCGCGGCCGGCTACGGCTTCACCGGCATCCTCGTCGCCTTCCTCGCCCGGCAGAACCCGATCGCCATCGTGCCGGTGGCGATCTTTCTCGGCGGCATCGCCGCGGCGGGTGGGCTGATCCAGCGCCGCATGGGCATGCCCGACGCGACGGTTCAGGTGCTGCAGGGTTTGATGTTCGTCGTGCTCCTCGTCAGCGAGACGCTCTACGGCCGCATTCCGTTCTTCCGTGCCAAAGGAGGCAAGCTGTGAGCGAGACCGATATCGGCCTCTGGGGCGTGCCGCTGGCGATGTTCGCCGGCGCGATCCGCGTCTCCACCCCGTTCCTGTTCGTCTCGCTCGGCGAATGCCTGACCGAGAAGTCGGGCCGCATCAATCTCGGCCTCGAAGGCACGCTCGTCTTCGGCGCCATGTCCGGCTATGCCGTCTCCTATCTCTCGGGCTCGCCCTGGCTCGGCGTGCTCGCCGCCGGCTTCTGCGGCATGTTGTTCGGCGCCGTGCACGGCTATATCTGCAAGCTGCCCAAGGTGAACGACATCGCCATCGGCATCGCCATGATGCTGTTTGGCACCGGGCTCGCCTTCTTCTTCGGCAAGCCGTTCATCCAGCCGCAGGCGCCGCATCTTCCCTCCATCAATCTCGGCGGCTGGTCGAGCTATCCGCAGATCCAGTCGGCACTGGAGATCAACCCGCTGTTCCTCGTCGGAGCGCTGCTCGCGGTCGCGATGTGGTGGGCGTTCAAGAACACGCGCTGGGGCCTCATCATCCGCATGACCGGCGACAGTGCGCCCGCGGCGCTCGCCATGGGCTATTCGGTCGATCTCGTCCGCTTCCTCGCGACCACGGTCGGCGGCTTCTTCGCTGGCGTCGGCGGGGCGTTCCTGTCGCTCTATTATCCGGGCGCCTGGAGCGAGGGGCTTTCCTCGGGCCAAGGCCTTATGGCCGTCGCGCTGGTCATCTTCTCGCGCTGGAATCCGCTGCTCTGTTTCGCCGCGGCTCTCCTCTTCGGCGCGGCCGGCGCCATCGGCCCGGCGCTGCAATCGGTTGGCATCACGCAGGGCTACTACTTCTTCAACGCCGCGCCCTACCTCTTGACCCTCTTCATCATGATCGCCTCCGTCTCGCCGAAGCGCTCGCTGAAGGGCGCACCGGGCGAATTGTCGATCACCAAATAGGAATGTCGCGATGAACGGGCTTGGCGGCCTCAACAAGACCCCGAACGGCGTCGTGATCGGCCTCGTGCAACTGCAACTGCCCGAGACGGTGACCAAGGACGACCTCGCGCGCCAGACGGCGCGCATCGTCGAACTCGTCGGCAAGGCGCGGCGCAACAATGCCGGAATGGACCTCGTCGTGTTCCCGGAATATGCGCTGCACGGCCTGTCGATGGATACCAATCCGGAGATCATGTGCGATCTCGACGGGCCCGAGGTCGCCGCGTTCAAGGCCGCCTGCGCCGCCAACCGGATCTGGGGCTGCTTCTCCATCATGGAGCGCAATCCCGGCGGCAATCCCTATAATTCCGGCATCGTCATCGACGATACAGGCGCGCTCAAGCTCTATTACCGCAAGCTCCATCCCTGGGTGCCGGTCGAGCCCTGGGAGCCGGGCGATCTCGGCATCCCCGTCATCGACGGCCCCAAGGGGTGCAAGCTGGCACTGATCATCTGCCACGACGGGATGTTCCCCGAGATGGCCCGCGAATGCGCCTACAAGGGCGCCGAGATCATGATCCGGACCGCTGGCTATACCGCGCCGATCCGCGCGTCCTGGCGCTTCACAAACCAGTCCAACGCCTTCTGCAACCTGATGGTCACGGCCAATGTCTGCATGTCCGGCTCGGACGGGACGTTCGATTCCATGGGCGAGGGGATGATCGTCAATTTCGACGGCGAGATCATCGCGCATGGCACCAGCGGACGGCCCGACGAGATCATCACCGCAGAGGTGCGGCCGGATCTCGTGCGCGAAGCCCGCATCCACTGGGGCGTCGAGAACAACATCTACCAGTTCGGCCATCGCGGCTATGTCGCCGTGAAGGGGGGAGCGCAGGACTGCCCCTATACCTACATGACCGACCTCGCCGCGGGTCGCTACCGCCTGCCGTGGGAGGCGGAGGTCAAGCATATCGACGGCACGGCCTGCGGTTTCCCGGCGCCGACGCGGCTCTATGGCGAAGAGCCCGAGGCCGCCGACGATCGCGCGGCAGCGGAATAGGTGGCGAGCATGAGCACGGATACTCTCGACGAGCGCGTCGCCGCGGCCATGGTCCCCGGCGGACGCACCATCGCCTCCGATCCCTATCCCTGGCCGTTCGACGGCAACCTGACGCCGGCCAATACCGCCTTGATCGTCATCGACATGCAGGTCGATTTCTGCGCGCCCGGCGGCTATGTCGACTCGATGGGCTATGACATCTCGCTGACGCGCGAGCCGATCGAGCCGATCCGGCGCGTGCTCGATGCGATGCGTGCCAAGGGCTACCCCATCATCCACACCCGCGAGGGGCATCGGCCCGACCTCGCCGACCTACCGGCGAACAAGCGCTGGCGCTCGCAGCGGATCGGCGCCGGCATCGGCGACCAGGGGCCGTGCGGCCGCATCCTCGTCCGCGGCGAGCCGGGCTGGGAGATCATCCCCGAACTGCAGCCGATCGAAGGCGAGGTGATCATCGACAAGCCGGGCAAGGGCTCGTTCGTCGCCACCGATCTCGAGCTGGTGCTGCGCCAGAAGGGCATCCGCAACATCGTTCTCACCGGCGTCACCACCGATGTCTGCGTCCACACCACGATGCGCGATGCCAACGACCTCGGCTACGAATGCGTGCTGCTCAGCGATTGCACCGCCGCGACCAAGCGCGAGAACCATCTGGCCGCCATCGACATGGTCAAGATGCAGGGCGGCGTCTTCGGCGCGGTCGCGACCTCCGAAGCGCTGATCGCGGGCCTCGTCTGATGATGCGGACCGCCTTCATCCATCGCATCCCCGCCGCCGCGCCGGACGATGTCTCGGGGCTCGAAGCGGCGATCGCGTCGGGCGTCATCGATCCTGCCGGTATCGTGGCGATCCTCGGCAAGACCGAGGGCAACGGCAATGTCAACGACTTCACCCGCGCCTTCGCCGTTCGCGCGCTCAAGGACGCGCTCAGGCCATACCGCGACGCAGCCTCGGTCGAGGCAGTGTCCTACGTGATGTCGGGCGGCACGGAAGGGGCGATGTCGCCGCATTTCGTCGTCTTCGGCAGCGGCGAAAGCACGGATGCTGCGCTATCGCCAGCGCTGGCGGTCGGCGGCGCACATACGCCGGCGCTGCCCTTCGACCAGCTCGGTCGGCTTGGCCAGGTCCGCCTCGTCGCCGAGGGCGTGCGCGCGGCAATGGCGGAGGCCGGGATCGAAGACCCTGCCGACGTCCATTTCGTACAGATCAAGTGTCCGCTGCTGACCGCCGAGCGCATCGCCACGGTCGAGGCGGCAGGCGGCAGTGTCGCGACGCGCGACACGTTGAAATCCATGGGCCTTTCGCGCGGCGCCTCGTCGCTCGGCGTCGCCGTCGCGCTCGGCGAAATCGCGTTGGACGCGATCGACGAGGCCGCGATCGGCCGGGATGCGTCGCTCTGGTCGTCGCGCGCCTCCGCCTCTGCCGGCGTCGAGCTCGCCAATCACGAGATCGTGGTTCTCGGCATGAGCGCGCGCTGGTCCGGACCGCTCGCCATCGACCATGCGGTGATGGCGGATGGCATCGACATCGAGCCGGTGCGCGCCGCGCTGCGCCGGCTCGGCTTCCGCGCCGACGGGCAACTCGCACCCGAGGAGCGCCCGGCTCTGGTGGCGCTGCTCGCCAAGGCCGAGGCCGGCAGCAGCGGCCGCCTGCGCGGGCTCCGCCACACCATGCTCGACGATAGCGACATCTCCTCGACACGCCATGCCCGCGCCTTCGTGGCCGGCAGCCTCGGCAGCCTTATCGGCCATGCCGGGATCTATGTCTCCGGCGGCGCCGAGCACCAGGGCCCCGATGGCGGCGGCCCCGTCGCCGTCATTGCCGACCGCCGCCTCGTTCCGTCAACCGCTTCTCCAGGAGGACCCTCGTCATGAGCGCAGTCGCCGAACCGCAAGACGGGCCGTCCGGCCGCCGCGCCGTGGAACTCCAGACCATCGGCATGACCAAGATCTTCGGGCAGCTGGTGGCGCTCGAGGACGTCTCGATCCATGTGCGGCCGGGAACGCTGCATGCGCTGCTCGGCGAAAACGGTGCCGGCAAGTCGACACTGGTCAAGTGCATCATGGGCTTCTACCAGCCGACCCGCGGCAGCGTCATGGTCGGCGGCAAGGAAGTCGAGATCGCGACGCCGCGCGATGCGCATGCGCATGGCATCGGCATGGTCTATCAGCATTTCACGCTGGTGCCCTCGCTGACGGCGGCCGAAAATCTCGTAATTTCCCGGGCGCATCCGCCGGCCTTCATCGACTGGAAGAAGGAAATCGCCGGGCTGGAGGCCTTCCTCGAGCGTATGCCGTTCAAGGTGCCGCTAACCGTGCCGGTGGCCAACCTCTCGGCCGGCGAGAAGCAGAAGCTCGAGATCCTCAAGCAGCTCTATCTCGACCAGCGCTTCCTCATTCTCGACGAGCCGACCTCGGTGCTGACGCCCGGCGAGGCCGACGAGGTGCTCGGCCTGTTGCGCGGCATGACCGAGGCGGGCGATCTCACCATCCTCATGATCAGCCACAAGTTCCGCGAGGTCATGGCCTATGCCGACGACGTCACGGTGCTGCGCCGCGGCCGCATGATCGGCGGGGGCCGCGTCGGCGAACTCACCGTCGACGACATGAGCCGGATGATGATCGGCGACACCAAGATCCGCGAGCGCGCCGCCCGCAAGAGCTTCACAGGGCAGAAAGTCGTGCTCGAACTCGCCGGCGTCTGCGCCGATGACGATGGTGGCCTGCCAGCCGTCGATGCGGTCAATCTCAAGGTGCATGCCGGCGAGATCGTCGGCATCGCCGGCGTGTCGGGCAACGGCCAGTCGACTCTGATCGAGGTGCTCTCGGGCCAGCGCGACATGACGGACGGCCAGCTCTTCATCGAGGGCAAGGATTTCCAGCCCGTCCGCCAGCAGATGGCGAAGTTCAAGGTGTTTGGCCTGCCGGAGGAACCGCTGAAGAACGCCGCCGTGCCGCGCATGACGGTTGCCGAGAACATCGCGTTCCGCTCCTTCGACGAACCGCCGATCGCCTCGCGCTTCGGCTTCCTGTCGCCGAAGCCGATGCGCAAGCGCGCCCGCGAACTGATCGCGCAATACCGCATCAAGACGCCGTCGACCGAGGAGCCGATCGAAAATCTCTCCGGCGGCAACGTCCAGCGCGCCATCCTCGCCCGCGAGCTGTCGGGCGTCGTCGACGTGCTCATCGTCGCCAATCCCTGCTTCGGGCTCGACTTCGCGTCCGTGTCGGAAATCCGCTCGCAGATCATGGACCAGCGCAACCGCGGCGCGGCGGTGCTGCTCGTTTCCGAGGACCTCGACGAGGTCCTCGAGCTCTCGGACCGCGTCGCGGTCATGTCGGGCGGCGGCATCCATTACGTGGTCCCGATCGGCGAGGCCGACCGCAACTCGATCGGCAAGGCGATGGCAGGGCATTGAGCATGATCACCGTCGACGCTAGACCCTTTCCCTATGCCTTCCCGCCGGACAAGACGGCGCTGATCGTCATCGACATGCAGCGCGATTTCGTCGAGCCGGGCGGTTTCGGCGAGTCGCTCGGCAACGACGTCTCGCTGCTACGGGCGATCATCCCGACCGTCGCGGACCTGATCGGTCTTTTCCGCGCCAAGGGCTGGCCGGTCATCCACACCCGCGAGGGCCATGAGGCCGATCTTTCGGACTGCCCGCCGAGCAAGATCCGGCGCGGGGCGCCCGCGATGCGGATCGGCGATGCCGGTCCGATGGGACGGATCATGGTGCGCGGCGAACCGGGCAACGCGATCATTCCCGAACTCGCCCCGATCGAGGGCGAGATCGTCATCGACAAGCCCGGCAAGGGTGCCTTCTACGCGACGTCGCTCGGCGAGGACCTGGCGCGGCTCGGTATCACCCATCTCCTCTTTGCCGGTGTCACCACCGAGGTCTGCGTCCAGACGACGATGCGCGAAGCCAATGACCGCGGCTTCGACTGCCTGCTGATCGAGGATGCGACCGAGAGCTATTTCCCCGAATACAAGGCGGCGACCGTGTCGATGATCGCCGCGCAGGGCGCGATCGTCGGCTGCGTCGCTCCCTTCGCCGCGCTTGCGGCGGCAGCGGCGTGAAGGAGCGTCCGATGGCGAAGGTATCACCCGAGTTCGACGCCGCCGCTCATGTCGCGCATATGGCGCCCGTGATTGGCCTCACGATCGACGAGGCGTGGCGCGCCGGTGTCGTGGCCAACATGGCGGCGACGGCGCGCGCAGCAGCGCTCGTCGCGGAGTTCGCGCTCGACGATCACATCGACCCGGCGCCGAGATTCGAGCCGTGAGCAGCTTCGACATCCTGTTCCGGCCGGCGCACGAGATCGCTGCCGACGTGCGCGCGCGGCGAATTTCTGCGCGGGAAGTCACCGAGGCGGCGCTCGATGCCGTCGATGCGCTCGACGGCTCCCTCAACGCCTTCACCGACATCACCGCCGAGCGGGCGATCGCGGAAGCCAACCGGATTGACGCCGCCGTCATCGCCGGCGCCGCGCCGCCGCTGGCGGGAGCGCCCTATGCCGTCAAGAACCTCTTCGACATCGAGGGCGTCGTCACGCGAGCCGGCTCGAAGATCAACCGCGAGAATCCGCCGGCAACAGCCGATGCGAGCCTCGTGACGGCCATGCGGCGCGCCGGGGCCGTGCTCGTCGGCGGCGTCAACATGGGCGAATATGCCTATGACTTCACCGGCGAGAACGCCCATGACGGCGCCTCGCTCAATCCGCATGATCCCACGCGCATGTCGGGCGGCTCCTCGGGCGGCTCGGGCACGGCGGTAGCCTCGGGCATGGTGGCGCTCTCGCTCGGCTCCGATACCAACGGCTCGATCCGCGTTCCGTCCTCGTTCTGCGGCCTTTACGGGTTGAAGCCGACATTCGGCCGGCTGTCGCGGGCGCGCACCTTTCCCTTCGTGGCGAGCCTCGATCATCTCGGGCCGATCGCACGGGCGCCGCGCGATCTCGCGCTCACCTTCGACGCGTTGCAATTCGCCGATCCGGACGATCCGCACCAGTCGCCGCGACCGCCGATCGACACGATGGCCGCGCTCGGCAGGGGCGTCGCGGGGCTTCGCATCGCCGTCGCCGGCGGCTATTTCCGCGATCAGGCCGGTCCCGAAGCGCGGGCCGCCGTCGAGCATGTCGCCAAGGCGCTCGGCGCCAGCCGCGAGGTCATGCTGCCGGAGGTTCATCGCGCCCGCGCAGCCGCCTATGTCATCACGACGAGCGAATCATCAGCGCTGCATCTGGGGCGGCTCCGCGAGCGCGCCGGCGATTTCGATCCCGACACGCGCGACCGCTTTCTCTCCGGCGCGATGGTGCCGGCGGGCTGGTATCTCGCCGCCCAGCGCTTCCGAACCTGGTTCCGTGCCGAGATGGCGACGCTGTTCGAGGCGGTCGACGTGATCCTCGCGCCGGCGACGCCGTTTCCGGCGCTCGTTTCCGGCACGAAAGAGGTGGAACTCGCCGGTATCAGGGTGCCGGCGCGGCCCAATATCGGTATCTTCGCGCAACCGATCAGTTTCGTCGGGCTGCCAGTGGTGGCGGTCCCGGTGTGGCTTCCCGGTGCGACGCTGCCGATCGGCGTCCAGGTGATCGCCCCGGCCTGGCGGGAAGACATCGCGCTTCGGGTTGCCGAGGCGCTGCATCAGGCCGGCGCCACGGCGGCGCCGGTCGCCACGACACGATTGCAAGGCGCATGACGACCGAACAGGACAGCAACGCCCGCTGGGCCGGACGCAACAACGACAAGGACCGGCTGCGCGACCGGATCTGGGGCCGGCTGGTCAGCGACGACGTCAATGTCGGGCCGGTCGACAGCCGCATTCCGAACTTCGCCGGCGCCGATCTCGCTGCGCTGCATCTTTCGCGCCTCGATGCCTGGAAGAACGCCCGCGTCGTGAAGTGCAATCCGGATCCGCCGCAGATCCCGGTGCGCCTCCGCGCGCTTTATGACGGCAAGATCCTCTATGCACCGGTGCCAGAACTGACGCGGGGCTTTCCCTTCGTTCGCCTCGATCCGGCCGCGCTGGAGGCCAAAGGCGTCCAGTTCGAGCTCGCGGCGGTGTCGCAGGGTTTCGTCGAGCATGGCGAGCCGGTCGAGTTCGAGGAGATGGAGACGCTGGATTTCGTCGTCGTCGGCTGCGTCGCGGTCAGCCGCGCCGGCGGTCGCACCGGCAAGGGCGGCGGCTTTGCCGATCTCGAGCTCGGCATCTTCCGCGAACTCGGCAAGGTGACGGCTGAGACGCCGGTTGCGACGACCGTGCATTCGGTTCAACTCGTCGACGACGCGCTGCTGCCGATGCTCGGCCATGATTCGCCGCTCGACTACATCGCCACCGAACAGGGCGTCATCGCGACGCGCACGACCATGGCGCGCCCGACCGGCGTCGCCTGGGACCATGTCCAGGCCGACCAATATGCCTCGATCCCGTTCCTCAACGATCTGAGGGCGCGGATCGAAAGCCGCAACGGATGAGCGCGCCATCGTGACGATCGAGATCGACCATCCGGAGACCAAGGCGGAACTGGAAGCCGCCTTCGCCCGCTACGAGGCCGCTCTGGTTTCGAACGACGTCGCGGTGCTCGACGAACTCTTCCTCGTCTCGCCCTCGACGATCCGCTTCGGCGCGACTGAAAATCTCTTCGGCTACAACGAGATCGCCGCCTTCCGGTCCGGGCGGCCCTCGGCCGGGCTGGCGCGGCGGCTGGAGCGTACGGTGATCACCACCTATGGCCGCGATTTCGGTGTCGCCGCGACGCTCTTCTATCGCGACACCGCGCCCGGCAAGGTCGGCCGCCAGATGCAGACTTGGGTCAAGACCGTCGCCGGCTGGCGGGTTGCCGCGGCCCATGTCAGCGTCATCGCCGACCCGGATGCCGGCGGGACGGGATCGTGAGGGCCGGCGCCGTCGATCCCGCAGCCCCGCCCATCCGCCGGACGCGGACGGACGATCTGAGGCTGCAGCTCGCCGACGAGATCGTGCGCGGCGTGTTCGCGCCGGGTGATCCGCTCGACGAAGCCGGGCTCGCGGCGCGCTATGGTGTGTCGCGCACGCCGGTGCGCGAGGCGCTGCGGCAGCTGGCGGCGAGCGGGCTGGTCGAGATCCGCCCGCATCGCGGCGCCATCGTGACGCGCCCGTCCGAGAGCCGGCTGATGGAAATGTTCATCGTGATGGCCGAGCTCGAAAGCCTCTGCGCCGCGCTCGCCTCGGAGGCGATGAGCCTCATCGAGCGGCGCGAGCTCGAAAAGCTCCATCGCAGCCTCGGCGAACTCGTCAAGTCGGGTGATCCCTCGCGCTATGCCGAGGCGAACGAGCGCTTTCACGGCGCGATCTATGCCGGGGCGCATAATGCCTATCTCGGCGAATTGACGCTGGCGACGCGGGCGCGGCTGGCGCCCTTCCGCCGGGCGCAGTTCCGCCGCGTCGGCCGTCTCGCCGATTCCTATGACGAGCATGATCGGATCGTCGAGGCGATCCTGCGCGGCGATCGCGACCAGGCGACCCGCGAGATGCGTGCCCATATCGGCACGGTCAAGGAAGCCTTCGACCGCTATATGGAAGGGCGCTGACGACCTGCCTCAGAGGCAATCCACATAGGGCCCGGCCTGATGGGCGCGGCGCTCGATGATGCGCGCCGTGCCCTGCATCGCCCGCGAAGGCTTGGCCGGGTTGCGCAGGATCGGATTGGGCAGGGCGACGGCCAAGAGTGCTGCCTGGCGACTGGTCAGGTCGCGGGCCGGGCGACCGAAATAGTGCTCCGACGCCGCCTCGATGCCGAAGAGGCCCGGGCCCCATTGCGCGATGTTGAGATAGATCTCGATCATGCGCCGCTTGGACCAGATGAAGTCGGCGTAATAGGCGAGGGGGATTTCGAGCCCCTTGCGGACATAGCTGCGCGATTGCCAGAGATAGAGGTTCTTGACGGTCTGCATCGGGATGGTGCTCGCGCCGCGCGAGGGCCCGCCCTTGCTGGCGAGAACGAGGTCCAGTTGGTCCCAATCCACGCCGGCATGCTCGCAGAAGCGCCCATCCTCCGACATGATGACCGAATTGACGAGCACGGGCGCGATCGCATCGAACGACACCCAGTCGCGCTGCATGCCCTGCATCGTCAGCCCCGACCAGAGCATCAGCGTCGAGACCGGCGGCACGATCCAGTAGATCGGCGTCAGCACCAGCGGCAGCGCGACGATGGCGATCATGGCCTTGAGCGCGAAGGCCAGCCAGCGGCGACGACTGCGTCGAACAGGCATGACGCCCTCCGTCGGCGGTTCGGGGCTTTCGAGGGCGATGGGATCGTGCTCGGCGGCGGGCGCGGCGTCGCTGGCTGGCAGGGTCATGCGGCCGTCCGTGCCGGATCGAGGGCGAAGCTGCCAAGGCAGCGGGCGAGGAGGCGGAAATCGGCATCGCGGCTCGACCCCTTGCGCCAGCAGAGCGCGAGAGTGCGCGTCGGATGACGGTGGTCGAGGGAGAGGAGGGCGATTCCCGTTCCGGAGAGAATGCCGGATTCGGTGGCGATGCGCGGCAGGAAGGTGATGCCCAGGCCGTTGTCGACCATCTGGACCAGCGTCGACAGGCTGGAAGCGCGGATATCATCGCTCTCGCGGCTGACGAGTTCCGGCGCCGCGGCCCGGATATGATCGCTGAGGCAATGACCGTCCTCAAGCAGCAGCAGCGTGTCGGTAGCGAGGTCTCCTGCCGCGACCGACTTCCGGCTCGAAAGGGCATGCGCGCCGCTCACCGCGAGCAGCAGGCTGTCCTCGGCGATCGTCTCGACCACGAGGCCGTCCACGGGCGCCGGCAAGGCGATCAGGATCACGTCGAGCCGCCCGGTACGGAGGTCTTCCAGCATGGCGCGGGTCAGATCTTCGCGAAGATGCAGCCTGAGGTCGGGATAGGCGCGGCGGAGCTGCGGCAGCGCGCGCGGCAGGAAATAGGGCGCGATCGACGGGATGACGCCGAGGCGGATGCGGCCGGCGAGCGGGGCATGCGAGGCGCGCGCGGCATCGACCATGTCGCGGGCATCGACGATCAGCGCCTTCATGCGGCCGAGCGCCGCTTCGCCCGCCGCCGTCAGCACAACCGTTCGATTGGAGCGATCGACCAGGCTGATTCCGATCGTCTCTTCGAGCTGGCGGATGGCGTCCGAGAGTGTCGACTGCGTGACGCGGCAGGCGGCGGCGGCGCGGCCGAAGGAGCCTGTTTCGGCGAGCGCGACGAAATATTGCATCTGGCGGAGCGTCGGGAGCTGCATCGATCCTGTCTTGCGTCTGTTGACGGCTCCGTCATCGCCAAGGTCGGCGAGGGCGAGACGATCCGAGCGCCGCGATACCGTCGCCGATCGGGTCCGTGCCGTATCATGGGCAGGCGCGACCGATCGGCGCAATCGATTTTTTCGATCGTCTAGTTCGGTTTTTACGGTTTGACCGATACGGCGCAAGATGCCATTTTCTCGCTATGCAGCAGCGCTTGGTCGTTTTCGCGTGCGCTGCCGAAAAACACGTCTCAACATCTCAGGAGTAAGACATGCTCGGCATCGGCGACAAGCTGCCTGAATTCTCGATCACCGGCGTCAAGCCCGGCTTCAACAAGCATGAGGAAAACGGCGAGAGCGCCTTCGAGACGCTGACCGCCGCCTCGTTCCCGGGCAAGTGGAAGGTGATCTTCTTCTACCCGAAGGACTTCACCTTCGTCTGCCCGACCGAAATCGCCGAATTCGCGCGCCTCTCGGGCGACTTCGAGGATCGCGACGCCGTCGTTCTCGGCGGCTCGACCGACAACGAATTCGTCAAGCTCGCCTGGCGTCGCGACCACAAGGATCTCGACCGGCTGCCGATCTGGTCCTTCGCCGACAGCAACGGCTCGCTGGTCGACGGCCTCGGCGTGCGTTCGCCCGACGGCGTCGCCTATCGCGTGACCTTCATCGTCGATCCCGACGGCATCATCCAGCACGTCTACGCGACCAACCTCAATGTCGGCCGCAACCCGAAGGACACGCTCCGCGTCCTCGACGCGCTGCAGACGGACGAGCTCTGCGCCTGCAACCGCGAAGTCGGCGGCACGACGCTCGCGGCCTGACCCAGATCGGTCCAGCTCCTTTCCGGCCGTCCTTCGGGGCGGCCGGATCTCCGAAATGCCCCGTCTTTCGGGGCGTCTTTATTCCTGCGAACGTCCTTCTCGCGAAGGCCTCTGGAGTTTCCGATGTCGATCGACAGCCTCAAGTCCCGCATCCCCGATTTTGCCAAGGACGTCCGCCTGAACCTGTCGACGCTGGCCTCGGACGAGACGCTGGCGCCGCAGCAGAAATACGGTCTCATGGTCGCCTGCGGCATTGCGAGCCGCAATCCGGAGGTCCGTGCGGCACTCGAATCCGAGGCGGCGCAGCATCTCTCGCCCGCCGCGCTTTCCGCTGCCAAGTCGGCTGCGGCGATCATGGGCATGAACAACGTCTATTACCGCTTCACCCATCTCGTCTCGAACAGCGAATATCGCACGCTGCCGGCGAAGCTGCGCATGAACGTCATCGGCAATCCCGGCGTCGACAAGGTCGATTTCGAGCTTTGGTCGCTGGCGGTTTCGGCGATCAACGGCTGCGGCATGTGCATGGACAGCCACGAGGCCGTGCTGAAGAAGGCCGAGGTGCCGACCGAGGTCGTGCAAACCGCCGTTCGCTTCGCCGCGATCATCCAGTCGGCAGCGATCGCGCTGGAGGCTGCCGAGGCGGCTTGACGCCTCGCGGCCAAGCTGCCAATCCGGCAGCCATCCCGGTTCCATTCAATGTGCTCCGGGCCCCGCCCGGAGTCTTCGCGTGTCCGATTTTTCTGCCCGCCTCACCGAGACCGCCAGCCAGATCGAGACGCTGCTCGACAGCCTTCTCGGCGAAGCGACCGAGAGCGGCGAGATCCTGCGGCCCGCTCGACTGCGTGCCGCCATGCGCCATGCGATGCTCGGCGGCGGCAAGCGGCTGCGCCCGGCGCTGACCGTCGAGACCGCGCGGCTCTTCGGCGCGAGCGGAGCCGGTGTTCTCCGCACCGCCGCGGCGATCGAATGCCTGCACGGCTACAGCCTGGTGCACGACGACCTGCCGGCGATGGACGACGATGCGCTGCGCCGCGGCCGGCCGACGGTGCATGTCGCGTTCGACGAGGCGACCGCGATCCTCTGCGGCGACGCCTTGCAGACGCTCGCCTTCGACATCCTCGCGGCGCCGGAGACCGATGGCGACGCGGCGATCCGGATCGATCTCGTGACGGGCCTTGCGCGCGCCTCCGGGCTCGGCGGCATGGCCGGCGGCCAGATGCTCGACCTCGAAGCCGAGCGCACCGCGCCGGGCGAGGCCGGCACGCTCACGCTGCAGGCGATGAAGACCGGCGCTCTGATCCGCTTCTCCTGCGAGGCGGGGGCCATTCTCGGCCGTGCCGATACCGAGGCGAGGCGCCGCATCCGCCGCTATGGCGAGATCGTCGGCCTCGCCTTCCAGCTCGCCGACGACCTGCTCGACGCGACCGCGACGCCCGAGGCGCTCGGCAAGGCGACCGCCAAGGACCAGGCGCGCGGCAAGGCGACTCTGGTGGCGCTCTACGGCGTCAAGGAGACGCAGGCGCGGCTCGCCAATCTCGTTGCCGAGGCCGAAGGGCTGCTCGCGCCCTACGGGGCTGCCGGCGAGCCGCTGGCCGGCGCGGCGCGGTTCGTCGCGCTCCGCGAGAGCTGAGCCACCCTGCGGCGGACCTGTTAACGGGGCGTTCAGCCTCTGGCGCGATCGGTCGCCACCGTTGACGTGCCGTTAGCCGTGATCGTGCATGGAGGGCGCATCGCCTCCGGGAAACTCCATGCTCGCACGCGTCGTTCTTTTCGCCTTGGCCATCCTCGTCGGCGTCGGCGCCTTGTCGAGCACAGGCATGCTCGACCGAATGGCCGGAATGGTCGTCGCGGCGACCGAGCCGGCGCCGGCCGCCGGCCCACATGCGCCGGTCGTGCTCGTCGCCGACATGAGCGGGCATTATTTCGTCGATGCTTCGGTCGGGACGAAGCCGGTGCGCTTCGTCGTCGATACCGGGGCAACGCAGGTCGCGCTTTCGGCCGAGACCGCCAAGCGGATCGGCGTCATGCCGGCGCCCGGCGCCTTTACCGGGGCGGGCCAGACCGCCAACGGCATCGTCGCAATCGCACCCATCCGCCTTTCGGAAATCCGCATCGGCAATCTCCGCGTCGCCGGCGTCGATGCCGTCGTGATGCCGCCGGGCGCTCTGTCGACCGATCTTCTCGGCATGAGCTTCCTGTCGCGGCTCGCCGGGATCAAGGTGAGCGGCCGCCAGATGGTGCTTTCGCCATGATTTCGCTCTGTCCGCCGCCACACTTGTCGCCGTTGAGACACGGCTGTCGTGGTCGTGACATCGAGTTTCGGTTATCGGCAGCGGAACGGTTGCTTTAGGGCGGCTATCTGCGCAAATCTCATCGTCAGCCATCCAGAACGGAGTCCCCCACGCATGTTTCCGAGACCCGCCCCGAAGCTTCTGCGCAATACCTACGAGTTCGAGTCGAAGCCGATGGTGAAGCCCACCGGCTTTCGCGAATATGACGCGCGGTGGCTGTTTGGTGACGAGATTAACCTGATGGGCGTTCAGGCCCTCGGAATGGGGCTCGGAACCCTGCTCGGCGAACTCGGCGTCAAGCGCGAGATCGTCACCGGCCACGACTACCGCTCCTATTCCGCCTCGATCAAGCTGGCTCTCGCCACCGGCCTGATGGCGGCAGGCTGCAAGGTGCACGATATCGGCCTCGCCGTGACGCCGATGGCCTATTTCGCCCAGTTCGAGCTCGACGTTCCCGCCGTCGCCATGGTCACCGCCTCGCACAACGAGAATGGCTGGACCGGCGTCAAGATGGGCGCCGCGCGGCCGCTGACCTTCGGGCCCGACGAGATGGGCCGGCTGAAGGAGATCGTCCTCTCCGCCGCCTTCAACCTCTCCGGCGGTGGCTCCTACCAGTTCCACGACAATTTCCCGGCCATCTACATGGCCGACATGACCAACCGGCCGAAGCTGTCGCGCCCGATCAAGGTCATCGCCGCCTGCGGTAACGGTACGGCGGGCGCCTTCGCGCCGAAGGTCCTGGAGATGATCGGCGCCGATGTCATCCCGATGGATGCCGATCTCGACTATACGTTCCCGCGCTACAATCCGAACCCCGAAGACATGAAGATGCTGCACGCGATCCGCGATGCGGTACTCGAGCATGGCGCGGAAGTCGGTCTCGGCTTCGATGGTGACGGCGATCGCTGCGGCGTCGTCGACGATACGGGCGACGAGATCTTCGCCGACAAGGTCGGCGTGATGCTGGCGCGCGATCTCTCGGCCCTGCATCCCGGCGCGACCTTCGTCGTCGACGTCAAGTCGACCGGTCTCTTTGCGACCGATCCCGTGCTGAAGGCCAACGGTGTCGTCGCCGATTACTGGAAGACCGGCCACTCCTACATCAAGCGCCGCGTCAACGCGCTGAACGCGCTGGCCGGCTTCGAGAAGTCGGGCCACTACTTCTTCAACAAGCCGGTCGGCCGCGGCTATGACGACGGCCTCGTCTCGGCGCTGGCGATCCTCGACATGCTCGATCGCAACCCCGGCAAGAAGATGTCGGAGCTGAAGAACGCGCTGCCGAAGACCTGGGGCTCGCCGACCATGTCGCCGCATTGCGACGACGAGACGAAGTATGGCGTCATCGACAAGGTGGTGAAGCGCTTCGAATCCATGCGCGAGAAGGGCGAGACCGTCGCCGGCCAGAAGATCATCGATCTCATCACGGTGAACGGCGTTCGCGTCGTCAACGAGGACGGCACCTGGGGTCTCGTCCGCGCGTCGTCGAACAAGCCGGAAATGGTGGTCGTGGTCGAGAGCCCGGTCTCCGAGGCGCGCATGCGCGAGATGTTCCACGCTGTCGACGGCGTGCTGCGCGAGAACCCGGAAGTCGGCGCCTACAACCAGACGATCTGATCCGAGCAAAGCGCCGGCCGGGCTCGTTCCGGCCGGTGCACGAGCGGCGGTTGATCGTGGCGCTCCCGGTTCGACTTGCCTATCATCCGGCAACAGAATCGGAGGAGAGATCGATGACCGCCACGCCCTTCGGCACCATGCCGGACGGAACCCCCGTCGTTGCCGTGACCATCGCGGCCGGCGACCTGACCGCGACGGTCATCACCTTCGGCGCGGTGATCCAGGATATCCGCCTCGCCGGATTCGAACGCCCGCTTGTGCTCGGCTATGCCGATCTCGACGGCTATCTCGCCAATCCGCACTATTTCGGCGCCGTCGCCGGCCGCTATGCCAACCGCATCGCCGGTGGCCGCTTTAGCCTCGACGGTGTGGCGATCCAATTGTCGCAGAACGAGGACGAGAACCATCTTCATGGAGGCGAGGATGGCTATGGCACGCGGGTCTGGACGCTGCTGCGCTCCGATCCGGCGAGCGTGACCCTCGGCCTCGTCGATGAAGCTGGCCGCAACGGCTATCCGGGTCGCGTGACCGTCGAACTCACCTATTCGATCGAGGCGCCGGCAACCTTGCGCACCTCGATCCGCGCCGTCACCGATGCCGCGACGATCGTCAACCTCGCCCAGCACAGCTATTTCAACCTCGCCGGCACGGGCACCATTCGCAGCCATCGGCTGACGATCCCGGCCGAGACCTATCTGGCGGTCGATGCGGGCAACATCCCGGTCGGCGAACCGAAAAGCGTCGCCGGCACCGATTTCGATTTCCGCACCGCGCGTCCGATAAGCACCGTCGACGCCGTCAGCGAGACCTTCGATCACAACTGGATCGTCGCCCCGGCGAAGAGCGAGACGCCCCATCTGCTGGCCCGCCTCGTTTCGCCCGAAAGCGGCGTCGCGCTCGACCTGTTCTCGACTGAGCCCGGCGTGCAATTCTATGGCGGCCACATGATCCATACCGAGGGCGCCGGCATCAATGGCGAGGTCTACGGCCCGAATGGCGGCCTCTGCCTCGAGCCGCAGCTGTTCCCGGATTCGCCGAACCGTCCGGAATTTCCGAGCGCCGTGCTGCGTCCCGGCGAGACCTATCGCCAGGAGACGCTGTTCGTCTTCAGCCGCGGCTGAAGCGGCGACGGGTCATACTGGGTGCGGCGGGCCGCCGCGCCGGTTTCAATCGAAAAGGGGCAAAAGGGTATGGAGCGGGGCACTCTTCTCAACTTCATGGGATCGGCCTTGGCGCTCCTTGGCGTCGCGGGCTGCGCCAGCACGTCGGTGATGCCGCTGTCTGCCGACACGATCCAGGTCACGGCGCAGGCGGATCCGGATTGCGGGCCGACCGGCGCGCAACGGGCGGCGCTGAAGCGTGCGGCGGTCGAAACGCTGCGGCAGGGCTATGACAGCTTCATCGTGCTCGGCGTCCAGCAGGCCAACAATACCCGCGTCGTCGGCTACACCCCGGTTCAGGCGCAGACCACGACCAATGCCGTCGGCTCCGACTACGGCAATGCGAGCTTCGTGACGGGCCAGTCCACCACGACCTATTCCGGCGGGCAGGCCATCATGGGCGGCAGTTTCGACCAGATCCTGACCGTGCAGATGTTCCGGAGCGGCGATCCGGGCTTCGAGCGCGCCATTTCGGCGCGGGCTACCCTCGGCCCCGACTGGCAGAAGGCCGTCGCCTCCAAGAGCGACGATTTCTGCTGATCGCCTATCGATGGACCGGCCGCGCGCCGGACCTTTTCAAACCGCCTGAAACATCGCATTTGTAAGCATTGCGGCGCCTCCATCGGGGCGCCGCTCGGCATTCGGCTTCAAGGTGCGATCCCGATCATGAGCAGCAACCGCTCGACCCATATCCGTCTGACCTCCCATCCGGGCGCGCAGGCGCCGGTGCGTTTTCCGGTGCAGTGGGGCGCGGCCGATCCGCGGAAGCGCGGGCCCATCATCGGCACCACCGTCCAGCCGGCCGACCGCAATGTCATCGGCACGCATGGCGGCTCCTATTCGCTCTATCGCGCGCTCGCCGTCTCCTCCGGCGCGCTCAATCCGATCCAGCGGCCGGATCTCCGCAACACCGCGCCGGTGATCGAGATCGGGCCGCATCCGCAATGGTCGGAGCCCGGCCGCATCGTCTCGCTCGATCCGTTCGGCCACCGGGCGGCGCAGCTCTTCGCCGACAAGATCGCTGAGGGCGTCGATGTCAGGCCGAGCATCGCCATCACCAAGGCGCGGCTCACCATGGCCGAACTGCATGAGGCGATCCGGCTGAAGCGCATCCCGATCGATGGCGAAGTCGTGCATGAGAATGGCGACGTCTCCGTCGTCAAGGCGGCGATCGATCCGGTCTGGCATCTGCCCGGAATTGCCGCGCGCTTCGGCGTTTCCGAGGAACAGCTTCGGCGAACGCTGTTCGAGCAGACCGGCGGCATGTATCCCGAACTGGTGACGCGGCCGGATCTCGACGTCTTCCTGCCGCCGATCGGCGGCATCACGATCTACGTCTTCGGCGATCCGGCAGCGCTCTCCGATCCGAAGCGGACGCTCGCCTGCCGTGTCCATGACGAATGCAACGGCTCCGACGTCTTCGGCTCGGATATCTGCACTTGCCGGCCCTATCTCATCCAGGGCATCGAGGAATCGATCCTGGAAGCCCAGAAGGGCGGCGCCGGGCTCGTCGTCTATAACCGCAAGGAGGGCAGGGCGCTCGGCGAGGTGACCAAGTTCCTCGTCTACAATGCCCGCAAGCGGCAGGAGGGCGGCGACCAGGCGGCGACCTATTTCGAGCGCACCGAATGCGTCGCCGGCGTCCAGGACGCGCGCTTCCAGGAGTTGATGCCCGATATCTTGCATTGGCTCGGCATCACCCGCATCGACCGGTTCGTCTCGATGTCGGACATGAAATACGACGCCATCACGCGCTCCGGCATCGAGATCGTCGAGCGGGTGCCGATCCCCGAAGACCTGATCCCGCCGGATGCGCGCGTCGAGATGGATGCCAAGAAGGCGGCCGGCTATTTCAGCCCCGCACCGCCCCCGACGCAGGACGATCTGACGCGCACCGTCGGCCGGCCGCTGGAGAAGTATTGAACGCCGATCCGCCGCGCCCGGACTTGCGCCGGGCGTCGCCAGGGGCTAGCTGCCAGACGATGCGCCACTGAGGCGTGCGCCCATCCTGACGCGGAGCAGACCCTTGGCCACAGCTTCCTCCCTCCTCACCGCGGCTGCCGTGCGCGAGCGCGCGCACCGGCTTTACGAACTCGGGATCGAGGGCGAGCTTGCCCATTTCGACGTGCGGCTCGACCGGCTGCCGGCCACCGCCGATTTCGTGCTCGCGACGATGCGGGAGAATTATCCCGATCTCGACGTGCCCTATCATGCGCGCTGGCGTCACTTCGAGGCTGGCGGTATCGCGCGCTGGGCCGGGCTCGCCGAGGCTGCCGCGCTGATCGACGATCCGCTGAAATTCGGCCGCGCCGCCTATGACCTTGCGATGGTCAGCGTGCTGCTCGATGCCGGAGCGGGTCCGGACTGGCATTATGTCGAGCCGGCTACCGGCGAGACCTTCGCGCGTTCGGAGGGGCTCGGTGTCGCCTCTTTCGCGATGTTCGCCTCCGGCCTCTTCTCCAGCGATCCGGCCGATCCGCTGCGGGCCGATGCGGCGGCGCTGGCGGCGTTGACGCTCGAGGAACTTGCCGACGGCTTCCAGTCCGGGCCGGACAATCCGATCGTCGGCCTCGAAGGCCGGCTTGCGCTCCTCAATGCGCTCGGCCGCGCCGTCGCCGACCGGCCCGACATCTTCGGCGAGGACGAGGCGCGGCCGGGCGGCCTGTTCGACCGCGTGCTGGAAGGTGCGGTCGACGGCAAGGTCGCGGCGCCCGATATCCTTGCTCTGGTCCTGGAAGGCCTTGGGCCGATCTGGCCGAGCCGGATCACGCTGGATGGCATCGCGCTCGGCGACACCTGGCATCACGGCAAACTCGTCACCGACGACGAGACGAGCACGCTGATGCCGTTCCACAAGCTGTCGCAATGGCTGACCTATTCGCTGCTCGAGCCGCTGATGTGGACCGGCGTCGAGGTCACCGATGTCGACGGGCTGACCGGGCTGCCCGAATACCGGAACGGCGGCCTCTTCATCGACATGGGCGTGCTGGTGCCGCGCAGCCCCGAGGCGGCGACGCGGCTCTGGCGCGCCGGCGATGAGTTCATCGTCGAGTGGCGCGCGCTTACCGTCGCCCTGCTCGATCACACCGCCGACATGATCCGCGAGCGCCTCGGCGTCGACAGCGTGGCGATGCCGCTCGCAAAGGTCCTGGAAGGCGGCACCTGGTCGGCCGGGCGCAAGATCGCCGCCGAGAAGCGCCCGGGCGGCGCGCCGCCGCTCCGCATCGAGAGCGACGGTACGGTGTTCTGAGCCTCGCTCAGCCCTTCTTGCTGCCGAGCAGATAATGCCAGGCGAGCAGTACCGGGCCGAGGGTCAGCGCGACATCGGCGATATTGAAGACGAAGAAGCCACGATTGCCGAGGTGGAGATAGAGAAAATCCACCACATGGCCGAAGCGGACGCGGTCGATGAGATTGCCGAGTGCGCCGCCGGTGATCAGCGCGAAGCCGATGGCGACCAATTGGCCGCCATCCTTTGCCGTCGACCAGAGCCAGAGCACGGCGATGGTGATCGCTGCCGTGCCGCCGACGAGCAACAGGCTGTCGAAGCCATGCGCGAAGGAAAAGGCGATCCCGGTGTTGTGGACGCGGAAGAGGGCGAGGATCGGCAGAACGTCGATGAACTGCTGATAGTCGAGCTTCGCCTCGGCGATGGCCTTGCTAGCCTGGTCGATCACCAGCACGAGCGCGATGATCGAAAGGCCGAGCGCGGAGAGGGGGCCGGGCGGGCGCTGCGAGGCGTCGGGGGCGTCGGTCATGCCAGCTTCAGATGCGCACGGCGGATCTCGAACAGCATGACGCCGGTCGCGATCGCGAGATTGAGCGAGTCGGCGCGGCCGACCTGCGGGATCTTGACCAGCGTGTCGCAGGCGCTCGCAAAGCGGTCGTCGATGCCGGACTGCTCGTTGCCCATGAGGAGCAGCACCGGACGCTCGTAGTCGACGGCGCGATAGTCATGCGTGCCGGAAAGATGGGTGCCGACCACGATGCCCGGCCACTGCTTCCGCCACTCGAAGAAGTCCGCGACCGTCAGGCGGGCGAGCGGCATGTGGAAGATCGAGCCCATGGTGGCGCGAACGGCCTCGACGCCGAACGGATCGACGGTATCGCCGACGAGAACGATGCCCTCGGCGCCGACCGCATCGGCCGTGCGGATGATCGTGCCGAGATTGCCGGGGTCCTTGATGCCCTCGAGCGCGATCCAGACGCCGGTCGGGCTGGGCCTGATCGTCGCGGGATCGGTGAGGCGCTGCTCGAACACGCCGACGACCATCTGCGGATTTTCGCGCCGCGTGATCTTGGCGAGCACCGCCTCGGAGACTTCGAGCACGTCGCCGCCGCGCGCATGCGCTCGCTGCGCCACGCGCTTCACCACAGGGTGGTTCGCGACCTTGGCGCCATAGACGAGGATGCGGATCGGCCAGTCCTCTTCCACGGCATCGGCGACGAGCTTCATGCCCTCGGTGACGAAGAGGCCGCTCTCCTTGCGGTATTTCGGCAGAGCGAGGGCGCGGATTTCCTTGATCGTCGGGTTGGTGAGGCTGGTCACCACGCGGATCTGGCCGGGAATCGGGATCGATGCTTCGTTTGACATCAGGCCCCCCTCGACCAGCGCGAGAACAGCGAGGTGGAGAGCGCGCGCCCGCCGCCTTCCTCGCGGAGGAGCAGTTCGCCCGATTCGAGCGTTCCGGGCAAACCGGCGAGGGCTTCGGCCGCGAGTTCATGCGTTGCCATGAACGAGGCGCGGATCGAATAGGCCGAGAGGCAGAGGAAGAGCGCGTCGTCGGACAGCAGTTGGCGGCAGAGCCGCATCATCTCCGGAAGCCGCTCGAAGATGTCCCAGACCTCGCCATTCGGGCCGCGGCCGAATTTCGGCGGGTCGAGGATGATGCCGTCATAGCGCGAGCCGCGGCGAACCTCGCGCTGCACGAACTTCATCGCGTCGTCGACGATCCAGCGCACCGGCAAGTCGCTGATGCCGGACATCGCCTGGTTCTCGCGCGCCCAGCCGATCGCCTTCTTCGAGGCGTCGACATGCGTAACCTCGGCGCCGGCGAGCGCCGCGACGAAGGAGGCGATGCCGGTATAGCCGAAGAGATTGAGCACCTTGGGCTTTCGCGGTGCCGCCTTGCAGAGGCGCGCGAACCAGGCCCAATGCATTTCCTGCTCGGGAAAGAAGCCGACATGGCGAAAGGCGGTGAAGCGGCCGAGAAAACGGATCTCGTTCTCGCCGGTCTCGCGCGGCAGCTTCCAGGCCATCGGCCAGGTCTCGCCGATCGGCTTCAGGTAGCGCCAGCGCCCGTCCGAATCCTCGTCCTTGGCGCCGGTGAATACCGCGTCTGCGCTTTCCCATTCAGCCTCGGGGCGGCGCGGCGTCCAGAGCGCCTGCGCTTCGGGGCGGACGATGCGGTAGCGGCCATAGCGCTCGAGCTTGCGGCCGTGTCCGCTGTCGATCAGCGCGTAATCCGGCCAGCCCTCGGTCTCGAGCATCAACGGCCAGCGCGCGGCGGGGCGGCCGTTTTGGCGCGGATCGGGGCGCGGTGCGGGCGACCTATCGGGCGAAGGGTTCTGCATGGCGGGTTCATAATGCCCCGGCACGGGAAAGCCAACCGGCAACGGCGGCCGCGGCGCGCGCCACCCCGCAAAAGCGATCGGGAACGGCCGCACGCGATGCTCGCTGCGCGACTTATCGTTGCCCTATCGTCCGTGCCACCGTAAAGCTCTCCGCTGACGGCGGGCGGCTGGCCGATGGGGCTCTGCCGTGCCGCGAGCGAGCATCAGCGCGTCCCGGTCGAGGCTGCGCACAGGGAAGGATCTCCCATGGACATCACCGGCGAATACCAGATTCCCGCGCGGCGCGAGGTCGTCTTTGCGGCGCTCAAGGATCCGGCAGCGCTCGAGGCCTCGTTCGGCGCGGTCAGCTTCAGCGACGCATCCGAGCCGGAGCGCATCACGATCGACGGCGCTGTGCCGGGTGCCGCTGCCGGCTCGGCGCGGCGCCGCGCCGTCGTCACGCTCGCCGAGGACGGCTCGAGCACGCTGCTGCGTTATGTCATCACCGCAGATTCGGGCGCGGCACGGCTTGCCGAGAGCTTCTTCGCGGCTCTTTCCGCACGACTCGGCGGCGAACGCAGCGTCAACGCACCGTCGTTGGCGACGCCCGGCTATGACGAGGCGGCCGAGGACGAGCTGGTCGACCGCATCGAGCACCGCGTCGACGACCAGGCGACCCATATCGCCGATGTCGCCGAAGAGGTCGAGGAGGAGCTCGAGGTCGCCGCCGGCCGCGGCGTGCTCGGTGGCCCCTATGTCTGGGGTCTGATCGCGCTGCTGGTCGTCATCGTCGCGCTGGCCATCCTGCGCTAGCGCGCTCGCTTGACGCGGCCCCGGCGCGCCACCTAGGTTCGCGCTTCCCCTCCAGGCGCCCCGCCGCGCCGTTCTCCCGCCGCGCAAGGATCTCCGGCTCATGGCCAAGAAGCTCATTCTCGACGTCGATACCGGAACCGACGATGCCGTGGCGATCATGCTGGCGGCGCTGCATCCGGAAATCGAGCTCGTTGGCGTCACCACGGTCAACGGCAATGTCGAGGTGCAGTATTGCACCGACAATTCGCTGCGCGTGCTCGACCATGTCGGCCGCTCCGACATTTCCGTCTACCAGGGCGCCGACCGGCCGCTGGTGCGCACCGGCCATCCGATTCCCAAGCGCTATGAGGATGGTGGTGAAAAGTATCACGCCGAGACGCTGCCGATCCCGGCGGCCAGCTCGAAAAAGGCCGACAAGACGGCCGTCGAGTTCCTGATCGAAACCTATCGGGCCGCGACCGATCCGATCGTCCTGATGCCTGTCGGCCCGCTGACCAATGTCGCGGCGGCGCTTGCGGCCGATCCGGGCTTCGTCAAGCGCGTTCCCGAACTCATCATCATGGGCGGCGGCTATGCCTTCGGCAATGTCACCGCCACGGCCGAATTCAACATCTGGGGCGATGCCGAAGCGGCGGCGCGGGTGCTGAATTCCGGCTTCGAGAAGATCACGCTGGTGCCGCTCGACGCGACGCACCAGGCGCTGATGACCTATGCCGATTGCGACCGTCTCGACGCGATCGGTACGCCGGCTGCGACCGCGACGGCGGAGATCGCCCGCTTCCGCATCGACGTGCACGACAAGTATCAGAAGATGGGCGAGGAGGGCGGCGCCGCCCCGGTTCACGACGCCGTCTGCGTCGCCTATCTGGTCGATCGCGGCATCCTGGCGACGCGGCCCTACTATGTCGAGGTCGAGACCGCGAGCCCGCTGACGGTCGGCACGACGATCGTCGATACGCAGCGTCGGACCGGCTTCCCGGCGAATGTCGAACTCGCACTGACCGCCGATCCGCGCCGCTTCGTCGACATGCTGGCCGAGACGTTCGCCCGCCCGCATGGGCGCGGCGTCTGACATTCAGCAGGTCGGCCCCGTCAGGGCATAGCCGAGGCGGGGCTGCTGGACCACGCTGTCGTTCATGGTGTAGCTGCCGGTCAGCACGTAACCGATCTTCGGCGTGTAGACATAGCTGGAATTGACCATCACCAGGAAGGTGTTGGCGGTCGCGAGCTTGGCGGGCAGGGTCACCGCCGAGCCCTTGGCCGGGCAGGCCGCGCCGTTATAGGCCTGCGCCCAGGCGACCGTCGCCTTGGCATTGGAGTCGAGCGCGACGCCGATCACGGCGGATTTGAACAGCGTGGTGTCATAGGGCCCCAGGATCGCCGAGGCGGCCTTGAAATAGTCGGCGAGGTCGGTGGCGCTCACCGTCGCGCTCGACTGGGCGGCGAGATCGCCGAAGGTGCTGGTGGCGTGATTGACCTTGCGGCGGATGCTGACGGCATCGTTGACTTCGACGCCGCCGATATAGATCACCAGCATGGCCGGCAGGATGAGCGCAAACTCGAGCGCCGCGAGACCCGAGCGAGCCTCGACGAAGGGGACGAGGTGCCGGCGGGACAGCCGCATGGTCGTCGCGAGGAGGCGGGGCATCTGCATCGGTCCTCTCCTCACCAGTTGAACGGTTCGTTGCGGAAGGCGGTGACGGCGGCGAGCAGCTTGGTCTGGCCGTCGGAACCCGCGCCCAGCGTCGCCAGGCGATTGAGCACGATCGGCCAGGCGTAGTAGACGCGGACAACGACGACGTCCCTGCCGTGTCCGGCGCTGTAGGCGAAGCCGGTGGTGTTGAGCGAACCGTCGGCGTTGAACGATGTTGCCGTGTTCATCGCCGCGAAGTTGGCGGCGGTTCGGACGTCGATGTTCAGCTTGGTGCAGTCGAAGAAGGTCGAGATGCCGGAGCAGACCTGGCTGCGGAAGGCCGCCTGGTCGAAGCCCTGCTGCTGCGCCTGGCCGGTCTTGATCAGCCGCGCGGCCGTATTCGTCGCCTGGTCGAGCGCGCTGTCCGCCAGCATCATGATGCCGGTTTCGAGCATGGCGGCGACCAGCCCGAAAAACGGCAGGGCGATCAGTGCGAATTCGACGGCGGCGGCGCCCCGATCGTTGCGCCAGAAACGACGGCGCAGGCGTCTCGGGGGCATTGCGGCGCTTGAAGCGGCCATGACGGCGGTTCCCCGGCGAACGCGCGGCATGCGCGTCCTCAACTCGCCGATGTGGTACCAGCGAGCCGTTGAGGAATGTTTGTCGGCTTTGTCGAAAATCGCGCCGGTTACGGTAAGGCCCGGTTAACCCTTCATCCGGCCCGCGCCGTCAGTTGCCGTTCGGCTGCGCCATCGCGCCCTGCAGGATCGCGTTGCGGCCGGTGAGCTGGGCCTGCGCATCGGAGAAGGCCGAGCTGGTGTCGCCGAGCTTCATGACCGGCTGGCAGTCGGGCGCGCAGGAGAAGCTGCGGCGGTCCGAGCCCGCATAGACGGTGATCATCTGGTCGTCGGCAGAGGTGACCGTCAGAAGCTCGTCGGCGATCGGCTGGCCGGCTTCGTCCAGCACGATGAGGTTGGTGGTGCCGAAGCTGCGGCCGGTGATGATGAGCGTCTGCCGGTCCTGGATCGTCGCATCGGCGATGGCAGGGTTGCCGACCACGACCGTGGCGGCAGGACGCGACACGCGCATGACCTTGGCCCGGTCCATCTTGATGTCGATCGCGTCGCTGGCGGTCGCCTCGGTCGCGTGAGCCATTCCGCCGGCGACCGCGAGCGCGATCGGCACGAGAAGCGCGAGCGCCGCGAGACGGCCGCGCTGCGGCGTGGCGCGCGGGGCGACTTCCTGGCTGCGGTGCATCAGCATGGCTCTGGCAATCCTCGTATCGCGGCGCGCGGGGCCGAACGCCCAGTCTTCGTGTCGGAGACTGCCGCAAGATGGTGAATGAAGATTTAAGCCGGCAAGATCAGCCGTGGCGATCATCTGTCCTCGCATGCGGGCGCGCGTGCGAACGATAGAGATCGATGCCAGGCCTCCGGGCGACATCCTTCGCATCCCGCTTCGGGCCGAACCCCGGCTCGCATCGCCCAAGTGAGTCCCAACGGGATTCGGAGGCTGATCGTCGGTATTGGATCAGGGGGCCGAAAGCCCAGTTTATCGCATGCTTAACAAAGCGATAATCGCATGGGTTAACAAATAGAAAATAATAGAACAGCGATTTGAAAAAACGAGAAATTACAATTGTATCGAGATCGCCCCAGATCTTCTGGTTAATTTTGTCTGAAACGATACAGGAATTACTCCAATTTGATTTAACTAAGGCTCAGCAGGTGGCTGTTACGTTGATCCTCGTTGGGGGCCACGAAGCAAAAACGAAGTGAGCCTCGGGAAAATCGAAGTCGAAACCTCTGAATTCAAGTATCAGGAGAAATTCCATGAAGTCTCTCTTCGTCCGTTTCGTTCAGAACGAGTCCGGTGCCACCGCGATCGAGTACGGCCTGATCGCCGCCCTGATGAGCGTCGGCATCATCGCCGGCATCACCGCACTCTCGGGCAGCCTCAGCGGCGCGTTCACCCGCCTCGGCACGACCGTCGGCTCGGCCGTCAAGTAAGACCGGCTTCAGTTCAAAACCCTCGTCAAAGGATAATCACCATGAAGACCCTTTTCGCCCGTTTCGTTCAGAACGAGTCCGGTGCCACCGCGATCGAATACGGCCTGATCGCCGCCCTGATGAGCGTCGGCATCATCGCCGGCATCACCGCTCTCTCGGGCAGCCTGAGCGGCGCGTTCACCCGCCTCGGCACGACCGTCGGCTCGGCCGTCAAGTAAGACCGGCTTCAGTTCAAAACCCTCGTCAAAGGATAATCACCATGAAGACCCTTTTCGCCCGTTTCGTTCAGAACGAGTCCGGTGCCACCGCGATCGAATACGGCCTGATCGCCGCCTTGATGAGCGTCGGCATCATCGCCGGCATCACCGCTCTCTCGGGCAGCCTCAGCGGCGCGTTCACCCGCCTCGGCACGACCGTCGGCTCGGCCGTCAAGTAATCAACCGTCCAGTTCAGAACATCATTCGAAGGAAGATCACCATGAAGACCCTGTTCGTCCGTTTCGTCCAGAACGAGTCCGGCGCCACCGCGATCGAATACGGCCTGATCGCCGCGCTGATGAGCGTCGGCATCATCGCCGGCGTCACCGCTCTCTCGGGCAGCCTGAGCGGCGCGTTCACCCGCCTCGGCACGACCGTCGGCTCGGCCGTCAAGTAAGACCGGCCTCATCCCCAAACCAAGTCAGGGACCAAGACTATGAAGACCCTTTTCGTCCGTTTCGTGAAGAACGAGTCCGGCGCCACGGCGATCGAATATGGCCTGATCGCCGCGCTGATGAGCGTCGGCATCATCGCCGGCATCACCGCCCTCTCGGGCAGCCTCAGCGGCGCGTTCACCCGCCTCGGCACGACCGTCGACGCGGCCGTCAAGTAAGCTGGGCCGGGCCTGATCAAAGTCGGTGAAGCAAACCATGACCAAACTCTTGCTTCGCTTCTGGGACGACGGATCGGGCGCCACGGCTCTGGAATATGGCCTGATCACCCTGATCATGAGCGCAGGCATCGTTGCCGGCATCCCGGCACTGCGCGACGCCGTCCAGTCTCTCTACATGAACGTCAGCGCATCCATGGCTTCGGCCGGAACCTGACCCAGCAAGGCTGCCGCCCGCCAGGGCGGGGCACCTCCAACCCGGGCATTGCGTCTCCTGCGGGTGGCGCAATGCCTGGATGGCTTCCAGCGGGGACAATCCAGATGACAGCCTTTCTCGATGTCGCGATCTATCTCGCGTTTCCGATTGCCATGGCGCTTGGCGCCCTCTGCGATCTCACCACGATGACCATCCCCAATCGGCTCTCCGCGGCGCTGGCGCTGCTGTTTCCCTTCGCGGCCTTGGCGCTCGGGATGCCGATTGCCGTGTTCGGCCTGCACCTTCTTGCCGGCCTGCTCGTTCTGGCCGTCGGCATCATTCTGTTTTCCCGCGGCTGGATCGGCGGTGGCGATGCCAAGCTCGCGGCGGCCGTGGCGCTCTGGTTCGGCTTCGACCAGATGCTGCCCTTCATAACCTATGTCGGCCTGCTCGGCGGATTCTTGACCTTCGGCATCCTCATCTACCGGTCCTGGATGCTGCCGGCCTTCGCCGTCCGCCACACCTGGATGACGCGGCTGCATGACAAGTCTGTCGGCGTTCCCTACGGCATCGCGATCGCGGCCGGCGCCATGATGATCTATGCCGAGACGCCGTTTGTCAGCCTCGCATCAGGCCTGCTCTAAGCTCTTCTTAAGACTTCATTAAGCAGAAAATCTCACCTCTTGTTAACCATAGATACACGATTGATCGGTGAGATTACTGCATCGGATTAACCGCTTCCGCGAAAGGTAAAGCGACCATGAAGACGGCGCGTGTCGCAGTAATAGGGGTTGCCCTCGTGGCAGGCCTGGCGGCCGCCTTCCTGGCGCGGCAGCTCCTCAATCGCCCCGAGCCGGCACCGCTCGCCGCCGGGCCGGCCGTCGAATCCACCGATGTCCTCGTTGCATCGCGTGACCTTCCGATGGGCTCGGCGCTCGATACGAGCGCCCTCAGGTGGCAGACCTGGCCGAAGAGCGGCATCTCCGGCAGCTATGTCACCCGCGAGGCGAAGCCCGCCGCCGATACCGAGCTCGCCGGCTCGATCGCGCGCACCAGCTTCGTCGCAGGCGAACCGATCAACGAGGCCAAGCTGATCCGCTCCGATCGGGGCTTCATGTCGGCGATCCTGCCGGCCGGTCATCGCGCGGTCGCGACCGCCATCACCGCCGACACCTCGGCCGGCGGCTTCATCCTGCCGAACGACCGCGTCGACGTGATCATGACGCGCAAGCTCGAGAACAATGGCGGGCCCGAGCGCTTCAGCACCGAGACCGTGCTCTCCAATGTCCGTGTTCTCGCGATTGACCAGACCATCGGCGAGAAGGATGGCGAGAAGGTCGTCGTCGGCCAGACCGCGACGCTCGAACTCTCCGGCGACCAGGCGCAGATCCTCGCTGTCGCCCAGCAGATGAGCCAAAAGCTTACGCTGGCGCTGCGCAGCCTGGCCGATGCCTCGGCCAGCTCGGATCCCGATGCCACGCATCTCATTCAGAACAGCAGCCGCAACGGCGTCCGCATCGTCCGCAACGGGGTAACCCAGCAAGTGGAAACGCGATGACTCCGCGGCCTGCCGCGATCTCCAGGGGGACCTTCACCATGACCAAACCGCGCAGGGGACCGGCCCTCCGCCGCATCGCCTTCGCCGCGAGCCTTGCTGCGACGGCCGTTCTCGGTCTCGCCGGCCTTTCCGCGACTCCGGCCTCTGCGGCGGGCGATTCAACGGTCTCGCTGCCGATGGGCGCTTCGCAGACGCTCTCGCTCGGCTATCACAAGTCGAAGATCATCGACCTGCCCAAGGCAGCGCGCGACGTCATCGTCTCCGATCCGCGGATCGCGACGGCGGTGCTGCGCGATTCCCGCCGCATTTTCCTGACCGGCGTCACGGTCGGCCAGGCCGATCTCTTCGTCCTCGACCAGTCGGGCCAGCAGATCCTGCATCTCGCGCTTCTCGTCGAACGAGACACCGCCTCGCTGCAGTCGACGCTCAACCGGCTCATTCCGGCATCGAGCATCCATGTCGAGGTCATGAACGACAATATCGTGCTGACCGGCACGGTGAAGAACGCGGGCGACGCCAACAAGGCGGAGCAGCTCGCGACGATGTTCGGGAACGGCTCGCAGAACACCGGCGTCACCGTCAGCGACAGCTCGGGCGGTCCGTCGAGCGACGGCGGCACCGGCTCCGGCGTCGCCAGCGACACCGGCGGACGGACGAATTCCTCGAAAGTGCTGAACCTGCTCACCATCGAGGGCGAGGACCAGGTCCAGCTCAAGGTGACGGTGGCCGAGATCGACCGCAACGTCGCCAAGCAGCTCGGCGTCAACATCACCGCCGTCGGCGGGCAGATCGCCGCTTTCGCGACCAACAATCCCTTCGCCATCGCCGGCCCTCTGTTCCAGCCCGTCAACCGCGCGATCGTCGCCTCGGCAGGCGGCAATTCCGGCGTCTCCGCCGAACTGCAGGCGATGGAGCAGAACGGCACCGTCCGCATCCTGGCCGAACCGACGCTGACCGCGATCTCCGGCGAGCCGGCGACCTTCCTCGCCGGTGGCGAGTTCCCGGTTCCAACCGGCTATGACGCCACCAACAACCAGCTCACCGTCGCCTACAAGTCCTACGGTATCTCGCTTGGCTTCACGCCGATCGTGCTGTCGGAAGGGCGGATCAGCCTCAAGGTCAAGACCGAGGCGTCCGACATTTCCAACGACGGTGCGGTGTCGATGGGCCAGTACAAGATACCGAGCCTCAAGGTGCGCCGGGCCGAGAGCACGATCGAACTGCCCTCGGGCGGCTCGCTGGTGCTCGGCGGGTTGCTGCAGGACAACATCCAGCAGGCTCTGTCCGGCTTTCCCGTGCTGATGGACGTGCCGATCCTCGGTTCGCTGTTCAAGAGCCGCGACTTCAAGCGCAACCAGACCGAACTCGTCATCATCGTCACGCCCTACATGGCGAAGCCGACGGCGCGCACGGCGCTGGCCCGGCCGGATGACGGCTTCGAGACCCCGAGCGATGCCTCGGTGACTTTTCTCGGCCGGCTCAACCGGATCTACGGCACGGTGGGCAACCCTGTGCCGCGCGGCAACTATGCCGGCTACTACGGCTTCATCTACGATTGATCGGGCGGGGACATCATGAATTCGCTGAATCGGCTCAAGATCGGCAGCCACATGCCGGCCGCCGCGCCTCGCATCACGCGGATCCTCGCGCCCTTCGCCGTGCTGGCGATGGCCACCGCGCTCTCAGGCTGCGTCGGCACAACTTATGACGTCACCGGCGCGACTCTCGGGCCGGACGACTATCGCGCCACCCACCCGATCCTGATCGACCAGCGGCTGGCGACGCTCGACCTTCCGGTCGGGACCGACGTGCCGAAGCTGGCGCCGCGGATGGTCGGCAACATCACGGGCTTCGCGCAGAAGTACCGGGCCTCCGGCGCGACCGGGATGGCGATCATCGTTCCGAGCCACAGCCCGAACGCGCATGTCGCCGAAGGCATCGCGCGCCAGGCGGCGAACGCTCTGGTCGGCGCCGGCGTGCCGCGTCGCCAGATCGACGTGCGCACTTATCCGGCCGGTGCGGAAGAGGCTGGTGCGCCGGTTCGGCTCGCCTTCTCGCGGATCGCCGCCCATGTCGACGGCTGCGGCCAGTGGCCGATGGAAGACCAGACCTTCTGGATGAAGACCGAGAACCGCAGCTACTACAATTTCGGCTGCGCGACGCAGCAGAATCTCGCCGCGACGACGGCCAACCCGCTCGACCTGCTCTATCCCCGCGGCATGACCCCGGCCGATGCCACCCGCCGGATGGTGGTGCTCGGCAAGTACCAGCAGGGTCAGAACACGGCCGGTGAATACAAGGGGCTCGAAAACGTCAATCTCGTCTCGGGCATCGGAGGAAACTGATGATCAGCCTCGCGCGTGAAAGCGCCCCCGATGCTATTCCGGAAGCGGAGCCGGCTTCGCTCGGCGACGTCCGGCCGATCCCCCGTATCTCGATCCAGGTATTCTGCGAGACGGCCGATCTCGCCGCGGTGATGGAACTCGCCGCCGCCGATCGGCGCATGGCACGGGCCCATGTCAAGGTGCAGATGGGCGGGCTCGCCGCGGCTGGCGCGTTCTACCGCCAGGCGCCGACCCCGAACCTCATCATGGTGGAATCGCGCCAGACCGGCGAGAAGCTGATCGCCGAACTCGATCATCTCGCCGAAGTCTGCGATGCCGGCACCAAGGTGGTGGTGATCGGCCATGTCAACGACGTCGAGCTCTATCGCCGGCTCATCCGGCGTGGCGTCAGCGAATATCTCGTCGTGCCGATCGACATGGCGCGAGCGATCAAGACGGTCGCCGACCTCTATCTCGACAGTGCCAAGGCGCCGCTCGGTCGCTCGATCGCCTTCATCGGAGCCAAGGGCGGTGCCGGCTCGTCGATGATCGCACACAATGTCGGCTGGGCGATCGCCAAGAACCTGCACAGCAATGTCGTGATCGCCGATCTCGACATCGCCTTCGGTACGGCGGGGCTCGATTTCAACCAGGATCCGGCCCAGGGCATTGCCGATGCGCTGAATGCGCCCGAACGCGTCGACGACACGTTCCTTGAGCGGCTGCTCGCGCGCTGCTCGGAGAATGTCAGCCTGCTTGCGGCGCCGGCGACGCTCGATCGCACCTGCGACTATGGCGAGACCGTCTTCGAGAGCATCGTCGAAGTGGCGCAGGCCGGCGTTCCGGCGCTGGTGCTCGACATACCGCATCTGTGGACCGCCTGGGCGCGCCGCACGCTGGTCGCCGCCGACGAGATCGTGCTCACCGCCGAGCCGGATCTCGCCAATCTGCGCAACGCTAAGAACCTCATGGACCTGCTGCGGCAGCTTCGCCGCAACGACGCGCCGCCGCGCCTCGTCATCAACAAGCAGGGCGTGCCGAAGCGGCCCGAGATCAAGGTGGCCGATTTCGCCGCCGCGCTGGCGATCGAGCCGATCGCGGTGATCCCGTTCGATCCGCAGCTGTTCGGCACCGCCGCCAACAACGGCCAGATGATCGCCGAGGCCGATCCGAAGAACCCGGCCGCCAGCGCCTTCGAGCAGATCGCGCAGCTGGTGACTGGCCGTGCCGAGACGAAGCAGAAGAAGTCCGGCGCGCTGGCGCCGCTGCTCGCCAAGCTGCGCGGCAAGAAGAACGGGGCCGCCTGATGTTCGGAAAGCGTGGAGCCACTTCCGACAAGCCGGCCGCAAAGCCGATCGGCCTCGTCGCCGCCGCCACGCTCAGCGAGCCGGCGGCGCCGACCACGGCACCGATGGTCTATGACGACGGCGGCAGCGGCATCCGCCGGTCCGACGACTTCTACGCGACCAAGGCGACCATCTTTGCGGCCCTGATCGAATCGATCGATCTCGGCCAACTCGCCAAGCTCGATCTTGAATCTGCGCGCGAAGAAATTCGCGACATCGTCAGCGACATCGTCTCGCTGAAGGCGATGGTCATGTCGATCGCCGAGCAGGAGGACCTGCTCGAGGACATCTGCAACGACGTGCTCGGCTATGGTCCGCTGGAGCCGCTGCTGGCCCGCGACGACATCGCCGACATCATGGTCAACGGCGCGGGGCGGACCTATATCGAGGTTCAGGGCAAGGTCCAGCTGACGCCGATCCGCTTCCGCGACAATGTCCAGCTGATGAATATCTGCCAGCGGATCGTGAGCCAGGTCGGCCGCCGCGTCGACGAATCGAGCCCGATCTGCGACGCACGCCTGCCGGACGGCAGCCGCGTCAACGTGATCGCGCCGCCGCTCGCCATCGACGGGCCGACGCTCACCATCCGAAAGTTCAAGAAGGACAAGCTGACGCTGCCGCAGCTCGTCCGCTTCGGCACGATCACTCCGGAAGGCGCGACCATCCTCGAGGTCATCGGGCGCTCGCGCTGCAACGTCATCATCTCCGGCGGTACCGGTTCGGGCAAGACGACGCTGCTCAACTGCCTCACCGCCTCGATCGAGCAGACCGAGCGTGTCATCACCTGCGAGGACGCGGCCGAACTGCAACTGCAGCAGCCCCATGTCGTGCGTCTGGAGACGCGACCGCCCAATCTCGAGGGCGAGGGCGAAATCACGATGCGCGACCTCGTCAAGAACTGCCTGCGCATGCGGCCCGAGCGGATCATCGTCGGCGAAGTGCGCGGACCCGAGGCGTTCGACCTGTTGCAGGCGATGAATACCGGCCATGACGGCTCGATGGGCACGCTGCATGCGAACAGCCCGCGCGAGGCATTGTCGCGTATCGAATCCATGATCACCATGGGTGGGTTCAGCCTGCCGTCGAAGACGCTGAAGGAGATGATCGTCAATTCGGTCGACGTCATCGTCCAGGTGATGCGCCTGCGCGATGGTTCGCGCCGCATCACGCACATCACCGAGGTGCTCGGCCTCGAGGGCGACGTCATCACCACCCAGGACGTCTTCCTCTACGACATCCTCGGTGAGGACGCGAATGGCCGCATCATCGGCCGTCACCGGTCGACCGGCATCGGCCGGCCGAAATTCTGGGAACGCGCCCGCTATTTCAATGAGGAAAACCGCCTCGCCGCCGCGCTCGACGCGGCCGAAACCGGCGAGGCAGCCGTCGGAGCGGCCTGACGAACATGCTGGGACAAACCGGGCTGATCATCGCCATCTCCGTCCTCACGATGCTGAGTGTCGGCAGCATCGCCTATGTGCTCCTGGCCGCGCGGATCCGCGACGAGGGCCAGATCGAGTCCCGCCTGGCCGGCATGCAGGCGAAGTCGGTCGCCATGGCCGCCTCGGTGCGGACGAGCGATGCCAGCAAGCGGCGCAAGACGATCCAGGACACGCTCGACGAAATGGAGCGGAACCAGAAGGCGCGGGCGAAGCAGAACGCCGCGCCGCCGCTGATGCTGCGGCTGCAGCAGGCTGGCCTTAGCTGGAGCCGCCGCACCTTCATCCTCATCAGCGTCGCCAGCGGTGTCGCCCTCGGCCTGATCGCGCTCATCGCGGGGTTGCCGCTCTATGCCGTCGCGGCGGCGGCGATCGGCGGCGGACTGGGTCTGCCGCGCTGGATCGTCGGCTTCCTGCGCAAGCGCCGCTTCAAGAAGTTCCTCGACGAGTTCCCGAATGCCGTCGACGTCCTCGTGCGCGGCATCAAGTCGGGTCTGCCGATCGGCGATTGCCTGCGCATCATCGCTACCGAAGCCAAGGAACCGGTGAGGAGCGAATTCCGCCTCATCGTCGACGAGCAGCAGGGTCTCAGCCTGCCGCTCGCCGATGCCGTCGCCCGGCTGCCCGAGCGCATTCCGCTGACGGAGGCGAACTTCTTCGCCATCGTCATAGCCATCCAGCAGCGGGCCGGCGGCAATCTCTCCGAGGCGCTCGGCAATTTGTCGCGCGTCCTGCGCGAGCGCGCCAAGATGAAGGGCAAGATCAAGGCCATGAGCATGGAGGCCAAGTCGTCGGCCTGGATCATCGGATCGCTGCCCATCGTCGTGATCTTCATCACGTTCCTGTCGAGCCCCGCTTATATCCTGCTCTTGTTCACGAACCCGCTCGGCAACATCATTCTCGGCTGCTCTGCGGTCTGGATGCTGATCGGCATCCTCGTGATGCGCAAGATGATCGACTTCAAGTACTGAGAGGCTGGCTCGATGACCGATATCGTTGCGACGCTCACCGACCCGAAGGTTCTGGTTGCCGCCTTCTCGGCCATCACCGTTGCCGCGACCATCGTCGGCATCTCGCTGCCGCTGCTCGATCGCGACCGCCTGCCGGCCCGCATGAAGGCCGTCGCTGTCGAGCGCGAGCGGCTGAGAGCGCGCGAACGCGCCAAGCTCGAGCGCAGCCGCGTGACCCTGCGCAGCCAGCCGCGCGCCTATATGCGGAGCGTCGTCGAGCGCTTCAACCTGCGCGAGGCGCTGGTCGATGAGAACACGGTCAGCCGCCTGCGCATGGCGGGCTATCGCGGGCAGGCGCCGCTCACGGTCTTTCTCTTCGCACGGTTCGTGCTGCCCTTCGCCACCTTCGCGGCGGCGGTCTTCTACTTCTTCTTTCTCTCCAAGGCGGACCAGCCCTTCATCACCAAGGCCTGCTTCGCGCTTCTCGCCGGCGGCATCGGCTTCTATCTGCCGGTGATCTTCATCTCCAACAAGGTGCAGAAGCGCCAGACCTCCATCAAGCAGGCCTGGCCGGACGCGCTCGACCTCGTGCTGATCTGCGTCGAGTCCGGCATGTCGGTCGAGGCCGCTTTCCGCAAGGTGGCGGAGGAGATCGGCGGCCAGTCCGGCGAACTCGCCGAGGAACTGATGCTGACGACGGCGGAACTGTCCTATCTGCCGGATCGCCGCCAGGCCTATGAGAATCTGGCGCTTCGCACCGGCCTCGACTCGGTCAAGAACGTCGTCATGGCGCTGATCCAGGCTGAACGCTACGGCACGCCGCTCGGCCAATCGCTGCGCGTCATGGCGCAGGAAAGCCGCGACCAGCGCATGAACGATGCCGAGAAGAAGGCCGCGGCGCTGCCGCCGAAGCTCACCGTCCCGATGATCGTGTTCTTCCTGCCGGTGCTTTTCGGCGTCATCGCCGGCCCGGCTGCGATCCAGGTCATGCAGATGATGAAGCACTGAGGGGGCGGGCGCCACCGGCCCTTGCGAAGCCTCGACGGAAGCAGGGCCCCTCAGCGGACCTCTCGCATAAGCGACGGCGCAGGCCCGTCGGCTGGCGATGAGCGGCTTGCCCTGTCCCTTAGTTCCGTTTCCGATTGAAAAGCTCAGCCGGCCGGCAAAGCCGCCGGCATCGGCTGCGAAGCCGTGGCGCGGGTGCGGCCCGCGCCCTGTGATTGCCGGGCCAGCATCGCCTGGAGATAGGCGACGTTCTCCTCGGCCTGCTGAGGCGACAGTTCCGAACGGGCGATCTGCTGCGCTTCGGCGAAGCGGCCCTGCAAGCCGACGACCAGCGCGAGATTCTGGCGGACGCGGCTGTCGGCGCCCGGCTGGGCCACCGCGACGCGCAGCACCTTTTCTGCCTCTCCGAGCTGATTGGTCAGCACATAGGAGATGCCGAGATTGGAAAGGATCGTCGGATCGTTCGGCTTGATCGCCAACGCCTTCTGGTAGAGCGCGCGGGCGTCGTCGGCCTGGCCGAGCTGGTCGAGGATGGCGCCTTCTGCAGAGAGCAGCCGCCAGTCGGGCTGGTCCGGCGTCTGCGCGCGGCGGACCGAATCGAGCGCCAGCTGGAACTGCCCGTTCGCCGCCAGCGCCTTGCCATAGGCGGCAAGCACGTCGCGATCGGTCGGATAGCGGATCGCCGCCTTCTGCAGCACCGCGACAGCCTGGTCAGTGTTGCCGACGCGGCGGAGGGCGGCGGCGTAATTGAGCGCGTTGTCCTTGTTCGCCGGATCCTTGGTGTAGCGGCCACCCCAATAGGACACCGACTGCTGGAAATCCGCCGCCGTCATCGGCTTGCCGACCGAGCCTGTCGTCGTCCGATCGACGCCGGAGCCCGTGGTGCACCCGGCCAGCGCCATCTGCGCGACCAGCACGGCGCCCGCGAGGGTCCGGGCAAGAGAGGCAGAGCGGAGCGTCCGGCTTCGTTCGGTGCGGCAGGAGACGATCGGCATGGTGGGGACCCGGGACGATGAAGCGAGGCGGGAAGGCATTGGCTCAAGCAATAATTGGTTAACCCTAATGATCGGTTAATCGGACCACCCCGCATGGGGCGGCCCAATCGACGCATTGCCCGGGCAGGGGTGGCGGTCCATGATCGGCGCCTCGTTTCGAGCGTCAGGGACAGTGAATTGAGCGACAGCCTCATCGAGCATTCCGATAGTGCCGTACCGATCCATGCCGTCGCCACCGAAGGGCTCGACGCGATTCTCGCCAGCCTTTCCGAGGTCGAGGCGAGCTGGGCGCGGGCAACAGGTTTCGATGCCGCCATGGGCGCGGTAACCATCATCGCCGATCCGAGCGGCCGCATCGGGCGGGTGTTGTTCGGGCTCGGCCGCACCGATGCGTGGCGCCGCGCGCCGCTCGGCATCGGAAAGCTGCCGGCGATCCTGCCGGCGGGCGACTACGAATTCGTCTCCGATCTGCCCGATCCGGCGCTCGGCGCCCTCGGCTGGGCGCTCGGCAATTATGCCTTCACGCGCTACAAGACCGCCCGCCAGCCGGCGCCGCGGCTGGTCATTCCGCGCGGTGCGGCCATCGGGCCGGTCCGCAGTCTCGCCCGGGCCGTGACGCTCGTGCGCGATCTCGTCAACACGCCCTCCAACGATCTCGGCCCCGCCGAATTGTCGCTGCAGATCTTCGCGCTCGCCGAGCGTCACGGCGCCAGCGTCTCCGAGATCGTCGGGCCGGCGCTGCTCGCGGCGAATTTCCCGCTGATCCATGCCGTCGGCCGCGCGGCCGCCGAGGAGCGCCAGCCGCGGCTGGTCGACCTGGTCTGGGGCAACGCCGATCATCCGAAGATCACGCTGGTCGGCAAGGGCGTCACCTTCGACACCGGCGGCCTCGACATCAAGCCGTCGAGCGGCATGCTCCTGATGAAGAAGGACATGGGCGGCGCGGCCACGGCAATCGGCCTCGCCCAGCTCATCATGGAGGCGAAGCTGCCGGTCCGGCTGCGCCTGCTCGTGCCGACGGTCGAGAACGCGATCTCGGCCTCCGCCTTCCGGCCGGGCGATGTGCTGCGCTCGCGCGCCGGGCTCACGGTCGAGATCGGAAACACCGATGCCGAGGGGCGGCTGATCCTCGCCGATGCGCTGGCGCTGGCGGGCGAGGAAAGCCCGGACCTCCTCGTCGATCTCGCAACCCTGACAGGCGCGGCGCGGGTCGCGCTCGGCCCCGACATTCCGCCCTTCTATACCCATGACGATGCCCTGGCCGCCGAGCTCGCCCGCCATGCCGAGCGCGTCGGCGATCCGCTGTGGCGCCTGCCGCTCTGGGCGCCCTATGAGCAGATGATCGAATCGAAGATCGCCGACATCAACAATGCCGGGCAGGGCGGCTTCGCCGGCTCGGTGACGGCGGCGCTGTTCCTCGATCGTTTCGTGCCGAAGACGATCCCCTGGGTTCATGCCGACATCTATGCCTGGAACCCGTCCTCGCGGCCGGGCAGGCCCGAAGGCGGCGAGGCGCAGGCGATGCGGGCGCTCTTTGCGCTGATCGAAGCGCGATACGGCGGCTGAATGAGCGGCGGACGCTTGCGGGCAGGCCGATCGTCCGGCTAAATAGAACGGTTCCGAAACGATCGCGTCTCGCGTCATGGAGCCGACGATGCCCTCGAGTTTGCGCCCGTCCCAGGCGCTGCGTCTCTGGCACGACGTCACTTTCGATCTGGTCCGCGACGGCGAGCCCGATCTCTCCGCACGCCAGATGGCGGTGTTGCTCACCGTCTATCTCGAGATGCCGCCGCATACCGTGCGCGGCCTCGCCGCCAAGCTCGGCGTCACCAAGCCGGCGATCACCCGCGCGCTCGATACGATGGGCCGGCTCGGCCTCGTTTCACGTCACCGCGACGCCGCCGACCGGCGCAATGTCGTGGTCCAGCGTACCGTTGCCGGCGCGCTCACCGTCGAACGCCTCGGCGATGTCATCATCGCCCGCCACAAGGAACTGCCGCCGTGACCGATGCCGCAACCGAACCGCTCGATCCGCGCAGCCATGCATATCGGCCCGACCTTGCCGATGCGCGTCTTCGCGGCCGCGTCACGGCCGAGCGCTTCGTCGAGGGCACCCGGCGCCGAATCGCCGCTGCCTCGACCCCGATCCGCCGCGCTCCGCGCTTCGATGCCGGCATCGACAGCGAAGCGCTGCAGGGCGAGGTCGTCCGCGTGTTCGAGGAGACGATGGAGGGCTGGGCCTTCGTCCAGCTCGAGACCGACTTCTATGTCGGTTATGTCTCCTCCGATGCGCTCGGACCGCTCGATCCGGCGCCAACGCATCGCGTCACCGCTCTGCGGACCTTCGTCTATCCGGAGGCCGACCTCCGCAAGCCGCCGCTCGGGTTGCTCTCCTTCGGCGCTCGCCTGGCGCTCGCCGGCGAAGCCGTGACGCGCGGTACGTCCTATCGGCTGTTGCCGCAGGGAATGGGCGCCGTCGTCGCGACCCATGTCGCGCCCGTCGATGCCGAACCGGCGCTGGACTTCGTGGCCATCGCCGAGCGTTTCCTGGAGACGCCCTATCTCTGGGGCGGCCGCACCAGCCTCGGGCTCGATTGCTCGGCTCTGGTGCAGCTCTCGCTGGCCGCCGCCGGTATCGCCGCACCGCGCGATTCCGACCAGCAGGCGGCCAGCCTCGGCGCTGTCCTGCCGGAGGGGCTCGCCGGCGACCGCCTCCGCGGCGATCTCGTCTTCTGGAAGGGCCATGTCGGCATCCTCTCCGACGCCGAAACGCTGCTGCATGCCAGCGGCTATCAGATGGAAGTCGTCGCGGAGCCGCTCGACGAGGCCCTCGTCCGCATCGCCGCCAGCGCCGGCCTGCCGACCGTGGTGAGGCGGATCGATTTCGAGGGTTAGTACTGAAGGGACGGACGTCGTGATCGAGATCGTCGCCCCTAGCGATAGCTGGCCCAGCGAGTTCGCGCGCCTCAAGCCGTCAATCTGGCGGGCCTGCCCCACAATGCTGGCCATCCACCATATCGGCTCGACGGCTGTTTCCGGACTGGCCGCGAAGGATATCATCGACATTCAAGTCACGGTTGCCGATCTGGCCGCCGTCGATCCTGCTGCGTTTGAGCGTAAGGGCTTTCTCCACCGGCCGGGCCTTGCCGATCACGGCCCGCCCGGGCTTGATCTCCATCCCCGTGAACTCCGCAAGCTGTTCTTCAAGCTGAATGAACGGCCGGCCAATGTGCATGTGCGCGAAATTGGACGCTTCAACCAGCGCTATGCGCTGCTTTGCCGAGACTATCTCCGCAGCAATCGTCTGGCTGCGAACGCCTATGGCCTCGTCAAGCAGCGGCTCGTCGCGCGCTTTCCTGATGACATTGAGGCCTATTACGACATCAAGGATCCGGTCTTCGACATCATCATGGCTGGCGCCGAGGAATGGGCGGCGCGGACAGGCTGGTCGCTGCCGGGCAGCGACTGATCAGTAGCCGCGTTCGGGATCGACGAGATTCTCCAGTGGCTGGCCTGCCTCGAAAGCGAGGACCGCGCGGTAGATGCCGTCGGCGAGGACCGATGCGTCGCTGGTCGCCGCGACATGCGGGGTGATGACGACGTTGGGGTGCGACCAGAGCAGGCTTGTCGCCGCAAGCGGCTCCTTCTCGAACACGTCGAGGCTGGCGCCGATCAGCGCGCCGTCGTCGAGTGCGGCGATGATGTCGGCTTGGACCTGGAGGCCGCCACGGCCGCCATTGATCAGGACCGCGCCGCCGAGCGCGCCATCCTGTGCGAGGCGGCGGAAGAGATCACGGTTCAGGATGCCGCGCGTCTCCGGCGTCAGCGGCAGCAGGACCACCAGGATGTCGGTTCGCGCCAGGAACGGCGTTAGTCCGGTCTCGCCGGAGAAGGTGGTGAGGCCGTCGAGCGCTTTCGGTGTCCGGCTCCAGCCTGCGACGTCGAAGCCGAGCGCCATCAGCACGCGCGCCGCGGCCTGACCGAGTTCGCCAAGCCCCATCAGGCCGACGCGCACGTCTTTCGCCACCGGCTGGCGAATTTCATGCCAGCGCCGGTCGGCCTGCTGGCGCAGATAGGCGAGTTGCCGGCGGTGATGCAGCAGCACCTGCAGCGTGACCCATTCGGTCATCCGCATGGTGAGATCGGGATCGACGATGCGGACGACCGGCACGTCGGGCAGGGCCGCCTTGCCGAGAATATGGTCCACTCCGGCACCGAGCGAGAAGATGGCCCGGAGGTTCGGCAAGCCGACAAAGGCCTCCGGTGGCGGCGCCCAGGCGAGCACGTAATGGACCGACGCGGGATCAGGGATGTCGGGCCAGATGAAGACCGGGCGCGCCGGATCGGCGCGGAAGGGCGCCGCCCAGGGTTCCGGGTCCCAGTGGCCGGAAGCGACGAGCACGCCAGGCAGGGGAGCCGGCGAGGCGGATGCGGCGTTCATTGCGCGACGACGCCCTCCGGCGCGGTTTCGATCGCGAAGGCCGCTGCCATCAGCGCGCGGGTATAGTCGTTCTCTGGCGCGGCGAAGATGCGTTCGGCCGGGCCATATTCGACCATCTTGCCGGCGCGCATGACGAGAACGTCGTTGGCGAGCGCGCGCACGACCTTCAGGTCATGGCTGATGAAGAGATAGGCGAGGCCGTGCTTCTGCTGCAGGTCGCGCAGGAGATCGACGACCTGCGCCTGCACCGACATGTCGAGCGCCGAGGTCGGCTCGTCGAGCATGACGAATTGCGGCTCCAGCACCATCGCGCGGGCGATCGAGATGCGCTGGCGCTGGCCGCCGGAAAATTCATGCGGATAGCGATGGCGGCTGGCCGGATCGAGACCGACTTCCTCGAGGCCGTGCGCCACCTTCGCCTCGCGCTCGCGCAGCGAGAGGTTGGGCTGGTGAACCTTGAGGCCCTCCGCGACGATGTCGGCGACCGACATGCGCGGACTCAGCGAACCGAACGGGTCCTGGAAGACGACCTGCATGTGCCGGCGCAGCGGCCGCATCTCGTCGAAGCCGCGCCCATCGATGCGGTCGCCCTTGAAGGCGATGGCGCCCCTGGAGGAGATGAGCCGCATCAGCGCCAGGCCGAGCGTCGTCTTGCCGGAACCGGATTCGCCGACGACGCCGAGCGTCTGGCCGCGCCGCACCGTGACGTCGATGCCGTCGACCGCCTTCACATTGTCGACGGTGCGGCGGAAGAGGCCGGCCTTGATCGGGAACCAGACCTTGAGATCCTCGGCCACCATGACCGGCGGCTGGCTCGTGTCGGAGGCGGGCGGCTTGCCGCGCGGCTCGGCGGCGAGAAGGTGGCGGGTATAGGGGTGCTGCGGGTTGGCGAAGACATCCGCCGTCTCCCCGGTCTCGACGATCTTGCCATGCGTCATGACGCAGACCCGATCGGCGATCTTTCTGACGATTCCGAGGTCGTGCGTGATGAACAGGAGCGCCATGCCGCGGCGAAGCTGGATTTCCTTCAGGAGCTTCAGGATCTGCGCCTGCACCGTGACGTCGAGCGCGGTGGTCGGTTCGTCGGCGATGAGGAGATCGGGCTCGTTGGCCAGCGCCATCGCGATCATGACGCGCTGGCGCTGGCCGCCGGAAAGCTGGTGCGGATAGGAGCCGAGCCGCTGGGCGGCATCGCGGATGCCCACCTCCTCCAGCAGGGCGACGATGCGCTTCCGCGCCGCCTGGCCGGAAAGGCCTTGATGGATCGAGAGGATCTCGCCGATCTGCCGCTCGATCGTGTGCAGCGGGTTGAGCGAGGACATCGGCTCCTGGAAGATCATGGTGACCCGGTTGCCGCGCACGCGTCGCAGGTCACGATCCGACATCGTCAGGAGATCGCGGCCCTCGATCAGGATGCGGCCCGTCGGATGCTCGGCTGCCGGATAGGGCAAGAGCTTCAGCACCGAGAGCGCGGTCACCGACTTGCCCGAGCCGGATTCGCCGACCAGCGCCACGGTCTCGCCGCGGCCGATCGAGAACGACACGCCATCGACCGCCACGGTGCGGCTCTCGCCCTGGACGAAGTGAACCGAGAGATCCTCGATCGCGAGGAGGGGGGCTTCAGTCGACATCCTATCCGAATGCCTTTCTCGGGTCGAAGGCGTCGCGAACCGCCTCGCCGACGAAGACGAGCAGCGAGAGGGTCAGCGAGATGACGATGAAGCCGGTGATGCCGAGCCAGGGCGCCTGCAGGTTGTTCTTGCCCTGGCTCATCAGTTCACCGAGCGAAGGGGAGCCGGGCGGCAGGCCGAAGCCGAGGAAATCGAGCGAGGTGAGCGTCACGATCGAGCCGTTCAGGATGAAGGGCAGGAAGGTGAGCGTCGCGACCATGGCGTTGGGCAGCACATGGCGGACGATGATCGTGCCGTTCCGGACACCGAGGGCTCGCGCGGCGCGGACATATTCGAAATTGCGGGCGCGCAGGAATTCGGCGCGCACGAGCCCGACGAGGCGGACCCAGGAGAACAGCAACAGGATGCCGAGCAGCACCCAGAAGCCCGGCACGAGCACCGAGGCGATGATCAGGAGGATGTAGAGCTCGGGCAGCGAGGTCCATATCTCGATGAAGCGCTGGAAGATCAGGTCGGTCCAACCGCCGAAATAGCCCTGGATGGCGCCTGCGGCGATGCCGATCCCAGAGGAGATCACCGTCAGCATGAAGCCGAACAGGATCGAGATGCGGAGGCCGTACATTGCCCGCGCCAGCACGTCGCGGCCCTGGTCGTCGGTGCCGAGCCAGTTGAAATTACCGAGCGTGCAGTTGGGGTCGGCGTCGCCGAGCGGATAGGCCTTGCAGCGCTGGTCGGCCGGAATGCGCCACCAGGGCGCGGCCGGCGCCGGGGTCGCGATCTCGTTGTTGACCGTGTCGTAGGAATAGCGGACCGGCGGCCAGATCATCCAGCCATTCGCGTTGATCTCCTCCTGGATGAAGGGATCGCGAAAATTGGTCGTCGCGAGGAAGCCGCCGAACTTCTCCTCTCGATAGTCGGCGAGGACCGGAAACAGCAGTTCGCCCTTGTAGGAAGCGATGAGCGGCCGGTCGTTGGCGATGACGTTGGAGAGCATCGTCAGGCCGAACAGCGCCGCGAAGAGCCAGAGCGACCAGGCGCCGCGCTTGTTGCGAAGGAAGTTTTGCCACCGGCGGCGGTTGAGCGGCGAAAGCTGGAAGCGGCGCGGTGCGGCTTCGGCTGAACCAAGGGCGATATCGGTCACGTCTCAGACCTCCCGCTTCTCGAAATCGATGCGCGGATCGACCCATGTATAGGTCAGGTCGGACAGGAGGCCGATGAAGAGGCCGAGCAGCGAGAAGATGTAGAGCGTCGCGAACACGACCGGATAATCCCGGTTGATGACGGATTCGAAGCCGAGAAGGCCGAGCCCGTCGAGCGAGAAGATGGTCTCGATCAAGAGCGAGCCGCCGAAGAAGGCGCCGATGAAGGCGCCGGGGAACCCGGCGATGACGATGAGCATGGCGTTGCGGAACACGTGGCCATAGAGGACGCGATTCTCCGTCAGCCCCTTCGCCCGGGCCGTCACGACATATTGCTTGCGGATCTCGTCGAGGAAGGAATTCTTGGTCAGCAGCGTCGTGGTCGCGAAGGCGGAGAGCGCCATGGCGGCGACCGGCAGCGTGATGTGCCAGGCATAGTCGGCGAGCGCGGCGGGATTGGTGATCCACTGCCAGAACGGCATCGCGGCATATTGGTCCGACCAGAGGCCGCGCAGCGGGAACCAGTCGAGGAAGCTGCCGCCGGCGAAGAGGACGATCAGCATCACCGCGAACAGGAAGCCCGGAATGGCATAGCCGACGATGACGACCGCCGAGGTCCAGACATCGAAGCGCGAGCCGTCGCGCACCGCCTTGGCGATGCCGAGCGGGATCGAGATGCCATAGGAGATCAGCGTCATCCAGAGCCCGAGCGAAATCGAGACCGGCAGCTTCTCCTTGATCAGTTCCAGCACGCCGATATCGCGGAAATAGCTCTGGCCGAAATCGAAGCGGGCATAGTTCCACAGCATCAGGCCGAAGCGCTCGATCGGCGGCTTGTCGAAGCCGAACTGCTTCTCGAGCTTGGCGATGAACTCCGGATCGAGGCCCTGGGCACCGCGATATTTCGAGCTGGTCGGTCCGCCGCCGCGACCGGTCTGGTCCTGCGCGCCCATGCCGGCATCGCCGCCGCCGCCGGAAATCCGCGCGGTCGCCGAGACGTCGTTGCCCTGGAGCTGCGCGATCACGCGCTCGACCGGTCCGCCCGGGGCGAACTGAACGATGATGAAGGAAAGCGTCATGATGCCGAGAATCGTCGGGATCATCAGCAGCAGGCGTCGGACGATATAGGCGGCCATTGTTCCCCGAGCGCTCCGATCAGCCGGACGTATCGGCAGGCTTCGCGCCTGCCTTGCCGATCGCGCGCGCGCGTTCGGTATCGAACCACCATGTCGTCTCCGGCGAAAAGCCGTAGTCGGGCTTTGTCGCGGGCCATGCGAACATGTCCCAGCAGGCGACGCGGTGGGCATCGGAATGCCACGCCGGAATCCATATCTGCAAGGCCCGGAGCACGCGATCGAGCGCGCGCATCGCGGTCACCAGTTCGGCCCGGCTCCTGGCCTCGCCCGCGGCAGCGATGAGGCCGTCCACGGCAGGGTTCTTCAAGCCGGCGAGATTGGAGCCGCTCGGCAGATCGGCCGCGACGGAGCCGAAGATCTGGTCGATGCCGTCGATCGGCGTCGCATCGAAGGAGATGCGCGAGGCGATGACGTCGAAGGCGAAGTCGCCTTTCCGGCGCTGATACTGCGCCGCATCGACGAGCCGCATCGAGGCATCGACGCCGATCGACTTCAGATTGGCGATGAACGGGGCCAGCACGCGCTCGAAGGCCTGGGTCTCGATGAGAAACTCGACCGTCAGCGCCTCGCCGCTGGCATCGACGAGTTGCCCACCTTGCTGCTTCCAGCCGGCCGCCGCGAGGAGATCGAGCGCTGAGCGCATCAGCTTGCGGTCGCGCCCGCTTCCATCGGAGGACACCGGGGTGAAGGGCGGCGCATCCAGCACGCCGGCCGGCAATGCATCGGCATAGCGGGTGAGCAGCGCCGTCTCGGCGGCATCGGGAAGCCCGGTCGCGGCGAAGTCGGAGGTCTCAAAGAACGAGGTCGAGCGGCTGTAGAGGCCGTAAAACAGGTTCTTGTTGGCCCAGGGGAAGTCGAAGACCGTGGCGATCGCCTGGCGGGTGCGCGGATCGGCGAACTTGGCGCGGCGAAGGTTGAAGAACCAGCCATACATGTCGGCGCGGCGTTCGGCCGGGAAGCTCGGCCTGATAACTCGTCCGTCGCGAACGGCGGGAAAGTCGTAGCGCGTCGCCCAGTTCTTCGAAGAGAACTCGTCGCGCCAGGTGATCTCGCCCTTGGCGAAGGCCTCGAACTCGACATCCTCGTCCTGGTAGAACTCGACGCGGACCTCGTCGAAATTGTTGAGGCCGCGCGCAACCGGCAAGTCCTTGGCCCAATAGTCGGCGACGCGTTCATAGACGAGGAATCGTCCGGGGCTCACCGTGCCGAGCCGGTAGGGGCCGGAGCCGAGCGGCGGCGTCATGGTGGCGGCCTCGAAATCGCGGCCGGCATAGAAGGCCTTCGAGAAGATCGGCAGCGTCGAGGCGACGATGATCGGCGTCTTGGCGTTCTGCTTGCCGTCGAATGTGACGCTGACGCGGTGGTCGCCGTCGGCCTTCACCGCGCTCATGGAGCGGATCGACTGGGTGATGTCGGGGTGGCCGTGCGCCTTCAGCGTTTCGAACGAGAAGACGACATCGGCTGACGTCAGCGGCGTTCCGTCATTGAACCGCGCCTCGGGGCGAAGCTCGAAGGTGTAGGTATTGCCGTCGGGCGAGATCGAGACGCTGCTGGCGACGAGGCCGTAGACGGCGTCGGGCTCGTCCAGCGCCGGCTTCATCAGAGTATCGAACAAAAGCTCGACCCGTGGTGGCGCGTCGCCCTTGAAGGTGTAGCCGTTCAGCGTGTTGAAGGTGTTCGGACCCTGATTGTAATACCAGTTTGGCGCCGAGAAGACGAAGCTGCCGCCTTTCGGCGCATCTGGGTTCACATAGCGGAAGGCGCTGAAATCCGCCGGATAGCCGAGTTCGCCGAAGACGGAGAGGCCGTGCAGGGTGCTCTTGCCGGCATCGGCGCGCAGCGTTGCCGCCTCGCTTCGCAGCGCGGGGGTGAGAAGCGCGGCGGCGCCACCAAGAAGAACGGAGCGCCGCGAGGGCCGCGGTCCGATCAAGGCGCCGGCCCCGAGGCTGCCGCGGGCGCCGCCTTGGCGAGCGGCTTGGCGCTATCGACCCACCAGGAGAAGGTGTCGATACCGATATAGTCAGGCTGCTTGTCGGGAATGCCGAACTTGTTCCAGTAGGCGACGTTGATCTGGTCGCTGTACCACTGCGGTACCATGTAATAATTCCACAGCAGCGCGCGATCGAGGGCATGGGTCGCTGCGACCAGATCGTCGCGGTTGGTGGCGAACACGACCTGGTCGACCAGCGCGTCGATCGCCGGATTCTTGATGCCGACATAGTTGCGGCTGCCCTTGAGATCCGCGGCGGCCGAAGTCCACATCTCGCGCTGCTCGTTGCCGGGCGACGGAGATTGACCGATCACTGTCGAGATAACGTCGAAATCGAAGCTATCGACCCGGCGCTGGTACTGTGCCGAGTCGACGACGCGCAACGAGGCATCGATGCCGATGCGCTTCAGATTCTGGATAAAGGGCGCGACAACGCGCTCAAAGCTCGGATCGGCTTCGAGGAATTCGATGGTGAAAGGCTCACCGGTCTTACCGTTCACGAGACGGTTGCCCTTCAGCACCCAGCCGGCCTGCTGCAGCAGATCGACGGCCTTGCGAAGATTGTCGCGCAGCGCCTGTGGCGTATCGTTGACCGGCAAATGGAACGGCGTCGTGAACAGCTCCGGCGGCACCTGGTCCTTCACGCTGTCGAGAATCTCGAGTTCCTTGCCTTGGGGCAGGCCGGACGAGGCGAGATCGATCCCGGCGAAATAGCTCTCGATCCGCTTGTACTTGCCGAAGAACAGCGTCCTGTTCATCGTCTCGAAATCGAAGGCGTAGTTGAGCGCCTGGCGGACGCGGATATCCTGAAACTTCTCGCGGCGCTGGTTGAGCACATAGCCCTGCATGCGGCCACTGGCGTGGAAGGGAAAGGATTCCTTGATCACGTCGCCACGCTTGATGGCGGGGAAGTCGTACTCCGTCTCCCAACGTCCGATCCGATTCTCGACGCGGATATCCTCGATGCCACCCTTCTTGAACGCCTCCCATTGAGCGGAAGGATCGCGGAAATAGGTGTAGGTCAGCGTGTCGTAGTTGTTGCGGCCGACATGGGTCGGCAGATTCTTGCCCCAATAGTCGGCGACGCGGCTCCAGACAATGCGGTTGCCCGGCGCGAAGGATTCGATCTTGTAGGCGCCGGAGCCGAGCGGCGGTTCGAGCGTGGTCCTGGTTACGTCGCGCTTCTTGCCCGTGGGGTCGGTCCCATCCCACCAATGTTTCGGCAGGACGGCGAGATCGCCGAGAATGTTGGGCAATTCGCGATTGCCGGGCTTGTCGAAGGTGAACGTTACCTCGCGCTCGCCGGTCTTCTCGGCCTTCACGACGTTGGCGTAGTACTTGTTGTAGAACGGGCTCTGCGCCTTGAGTGTCGTGAACGACCAGATGACGTCCTCTGCCGTGATCGGCTGTCCGTCATGCCAACGCGCCGCCGGGTTCAGGCGGAACTTCGCCCAGGCGAAATCGGCCGGATAGCTCACGGCCTCGGCGATGAGGCCGTAATTGGTGCCGGCCTGGTCGGTCGCCTGCTCCATCAGCGTGTCATAAAGCAGCCCGCCGACGGCTGAAAATCCCGCGGCCGGCGTCCCCTGCACGATGAACGGGTTGAAGCTGTCGAAGCTGCCGACCACCGATGCGTTCAGCGTGCCGCCCTTCGGCGCGGCAGGATTGACATAGTCGTAATGCTGGAAGCCATCGGGATATTTCGGCTCGCCGATCAGCGACGTCGCGTGCCGCCACGGTGCATCGACGGGCTTCGGAGCATCCTCGGCGCGGCTCTCCGCCAGCGGCGGCAGCAGGGCGAGACCGGCGATGACAGCGGCGAGGGCGGCTCTGAACAAGGACGATTCTCCGAACGACTGGCAGCATTCTTAGGGCCGAATGCCGCAAGGGCAACCAGGCACCGAAGAAGCCCGGCCAATTCGGGCATGAAAAAGGCCGGAGCGTCGGCTCCGGCCTGAGCTTTCCAAGATTTAATGGAGCGCGACGGGCTCCAGAGGCCTACTTGGCCGGAGCGGGCGCGGCAGGAGCAGCCGGCGCAGGCGCGGCAGGAGCAGCCGGCGCAGGAGCAGCCGGTGCTGCGGCGGGGGCGGCCGGAGCAGCTTCCGCGGGCGGCAGCGGCTCGGGGCTGGCCGAGAGCGAACGCAGATAGGCGATGACGTTGGCGCGGTCTTCCGGCTTCGGCAGGCCGGCAAAGCCCATCGCGGTGCCGGGCATCGCGGCGCTCGGCTTCTTCAGGAACTCGTAGAGATGCTCGTAGGTCCACTTCTCGCCGGCTTCATGCGCCTTGGCGAAGGTGGCCGAATATTTGAAGCCCTGCATGTCGCCGATCGGACGGCCGAGGACGCCATAGAGATCCGGACCGACCTTGGTGCCGGCGCCCTCGACGAAGTTGTGGCAGGCGGCGCACTTCTTGGCGATCGCCTCGCCGGCCGGAACGGTGGCGCTGGCGAGCAGGACGCCGATCGGCGGATCCGCCGCAACGGCCGGAGCCGCTTCGCCGGCGGGCGCCGCTTCCGCGACCTCGATCACGAAGCCGGGCTTCTCCGGCTCGGCCGGCGCGTAGATCGCCTCCGACACGATACCGAGCGACATCACGATCAACAGCGTGAACAGGACGGCGCCCAGAATCTTGTTGACCTCGAAGGAATCCATCGGTGCCGCCCCAGTCGTAGCAAAAATAAGGACTTGGCCTCTCCATCCGAAGACGGCGGCCAATGCGCATGGCGCGGAAACTACAAGCTTTCGCAGGGCACGCGCAATACGTATGAAGGGCGCTCCCTTGAGACGTTTTGACACCTGAGCACGGATGGGAGCGGAAACGAGCCAATGAGCGAGACGAAACAGGCTCTGGTCATGGTCCCGGCGCGCATGGCCTCGACACGGCTTCCCGGCAAGCCGCTTGCCGATATCCACGGCGAGCCGATGATCGTCCATGTCTGGCGCCGCGCCGCCGAGGCCGGCATCGGCCCGGTCTATGTCGCGACCGACGATCGAGGCGTCGCCGAAGCCGTGCGCCGGGCCGGCGGCGAGGCCGTGATGACGCGCTCCGATCACGAGAACGGTTCCTCGCGCATCCATGAGGCTGTCGGCCTCGTCGATCCCGGTGGGCGTTTCGATCTCGTCGTCAATGTCCAGGGCGACCTGCCGACCGTCGAGCCGACCTCCGTCGCGGCGGCCTTCGCCCCGCTGGCCGATCCGGCCGTCGATATCGGGACGATCGCCGCGATCATCAGCGAGGCGGCCGACCGCACGAACGAGAGCGTCGTCAAGATCGTCGGCTCGCCGAAGCGGGTCGGCGGCGTTCTCTCCGAGCGGCAGTTGCGCGCGCTCTATTTCACGCGCGCCACGGCCCCCTGGGGATCGGGGCCGCTCTATCATCACATCGGACTTTATGCCTATCGGCGCGAGGCGCTCGATCGCTATGTCGCGCTGCCGCCGTCGCCGCTCGAATTGCGCGAGCGTCTCGAGCAGCTCCGCGCGCTCGAGGCCGGCATGCGGATCGATGTCGAGGTCGTTGACGCTGTTCCGCTCGGTGTCGATACTCCCGATGATCTCGAGCGGGCGCGGTTCCTGCTCGGCCGCAAGAACTAGACTCCCGCAACGGAGCCACCGTCACCCGCCCCGCCCGGGGGCCCGTCGCCGCGGCGACGTTCAGAAGCGACCCATCCCATGAAGAAGATCGTGTTCCAGGGCGAGCCTGGCGCCAATTCCCACATCGCCTCGCGCGACGTCTATCCGGACTACGAAGCCGTGCCGGCGCCGACCTTCGAGGATTGCTTCCAGGCGATGGCGCGCGGCGATGTCGACCTCGCGATGATCCCGATCGAGAATTCGCTCGCCGGCCGCGTCGCCGACATTCACCATCTCCTGCCGGATTCGGGGCTGCACATCATCGGCGAATTCTTCCTGCCGATCCGCTTTCAGCTGATGGCGCCGCATGGCGCAACGCTCGACAGCATCAAGACGGTCGAAAGCCATGTCCATGCGCTCGGCCAGTGCCGGCGCATTCTGAGGGCGCATGGCTACCGCGCCGTCGTCGCCGGCGATACGGCGGGCGCCGCCCGCATCATCGCCGAAGCCGGCGACATCACGCGAGCCGCACTCGCCCCGCGCTTCGCCGCCGAGCTCTACGGGCTCGACATCCTCGCCGAGAATGTCGAGGACGCCGAGCACAACACCACCCGCTTCGTGATCCTGTCACGCGTCCCCGAGCTCGCCGCCTCCGGCAATGGCCCGGTGCTGACCACCTTCGTCTTCCGGGTCCGCAATATTCCCGCCGCGCTCTACAAGGCGCTCGGCGGCTTCGCGACCAACGGCATCAACATGACGAAGCTCGAAAGCTACCAGCTCGGCGGGCGCTTCACGGCGACGCAGTTCTTTGCCGATGTCGAGGGCCATCCCGACGATGCCAATCTGGCGCTCGCGCTTCAGGAACTCGCCTTCTTCTCGGAAGAGCTGCGCATTCTCGGCGTCTACCCGGCCGCGCCGTTCCGTGCCGTCGACCGGAGCTAACCCCGTTCCGGCGCGGACTCCCAGTCAGCAGGCGCACTGGATGTCGGACGTGGCCTGGCTGTTCGGGCCGAGCGCGAGCGCCGGGTAGCAGGCCATGGCGCGCAGCCGTCCCTGCTGCAGCGCAAGATTGATCATGCTGTCCATGCCATAGGGTCGCACGGTGCGCTCGGTGCCGATCAGCGACACCGTCTCGCGCGACGACAGCGGCAGGCAGCTGGCGAGCAACGCCCGCGCGCCGGCCGGGCTGATGGCATAGGCGAGCAATCCCCAGAACTGTCCGCAGCGGAAGAGATTGGGCCGGACATCGTGCAGCCGGGAGAATGTATCGAAATAGCCCGGTCGCTTCTTGACCGATTCGTCGAAGCGCATCGCCGAGATGACGCCGTCCGGCCCGCCGAGCGCGACCACCGAATCGGTGTTGTAGCCGAAGGTCATCAGATCGCAGCTGCCGATGTAGCGCTCCAGCATCGGCTTGGCGTGCTTCCAGAAATCGCCGCGCAGGCAGGCATCGTCCTCCAGGATCAGGAACGGTTCGCGGCCGTCGGCGCATTCGCGCCAGAGGGTGGCATGCGACACGGCATTGCCGAGCGCGCCGGGCCCGAAATTGTTTTCTGCGTCGGCAAGAAGGCCGAGCTCGACCAGCCGCTGCCGGCCAACCCGGTGGCCATCGGCCGCCGGCAGGTAATGGAACTTCAGCGGCTGAGCCCTGTTCCACGTCTCGAACTGATCCCGACGGTCGACGCGATGGGAAAGGCTGATCACGACGGCTTTCACGATTGAGGCCGCTCCGCGCGCCGGACCAGCTCCCGACGTCGGGTCTCGTGATCGACGGGCTGGTCGCGATGGTGGCTGCGGCCGTGCAGGTCGGCGACACTTCGCCGGCCGCCAGCCATGCCTGAGGGCGTTTCCGCGGAGGACGTCGTGGCCGCCCGCCTTCCGATCGCTCGCGTGGTCGGTGGCGGATCTCGCCTGTCGATCCGACCTAGCAGGCCGGGCACCTGTGTCTTCACGCTTGCCATCTCCCCGCAGAGGTCGCGTCGTGCCTCACGCATTCGTCCGGTGCGGACGTCTAGCGCTCAGATCGAGCTTAACGGGACGGAAAGCCTGATGATGCGGAGAATTGTAGCGAGTTGCGTTCGATTGTTTCCCATCATTTCCAAATGATGGCGGAGCCTCAATTGCCCTCGGCCCAGGCGCGGATCAGCGTATGCGCGATCGCCATGCGGGGCGGTGTCGTCAAACCGTCCGGATGACTGCCCTCCAGCATGGCGAGCGTCTCCTCGCGCGTGAACCAGCGGCAGTCCTCGAGTTCTTCGGTGTCAGGCACGATCTCGGTCGAGATCGCCTCGGCAAAGCATCCGATCATCAGCGACATCGGGAACGGCCAGGGCTGGCTCGCATGATAACCGACGCGGCCGATGCGGATGCCGGCTTCTTCCTTGATCTCGCGGCGCACCGCGTCCTCGATCGTTTCGCCGGGCTCGACGAAGCCGGCGAGGCAGGAATAGGTGCCGGCGGCGAAGCGGGCCTGCCGGCCCATCAGGCAGCGATCGCGATGGATGGCGAGCATGATCGCGACCGGATCGGTACGCGGGAAGAACTGCGCATCGCAGGCCGGGCAGTCGCGCCGGTAACCGCCTTGCGACATCGTGGTGCGGGTGCCGCAGCGGCCGCAGAAGCGACACGAGCGATGCCAGTGAAGCAGAGCGCGCGCCTGGGCGAGGGCACCCAGCGTCTCCGGATCGACGGTGTCGGCCAGCAATCCGCCGGCTGCGCCATGAATGGCGAGCGTCCGCATCGAGACGGCATGAAACGAATCGGCGTCGAAGGTCGTGTCGGTATTGAGCGTCGCGGCGAGACGGGGCGCATTGCCGTCCCAGCCGAGCAGGATCGCGTCATCGAGAGCGGCGCCGATCGCCTCGGCCTCGCGCACGGTGAAGAGCGCATTCGCGGCCTCGCCGCTGCGCAACATCGCCTCGTCGCCGCGCAGCAGCAGCACGCGCGCCGAACTGTCGGCGAGCGCCGCGGTCAGCATCGCCTCGTTGCGTTGCTCGCTGCGGCGATCGAGCCGATTGCCGGAAAAACCGGTGAGGGTGCTCGGCTCAGGCGTGGGCAGCCTGTTGAATTGGAAACGGCTCATGGTGGTGATGACTTTGGCGGGAGTTGCTTGGCGGGGACGGTTCGGGCGGGAAAGTCTGGCGGCAAGATTCGGGCGGCTGGGCGGCGCGCACCGCCGCGAACATTACGCCACAGAAGCCGCCGCCGCGATAGCGGCTGCCGGGGAGGCCTGACCGGGAGCCATCTGCCAGCGGCTGTGTTGCGCAAGGGGTCTTGCCAAGCGGCGCCGAAACGACGATATGTCGCCGCGGGAGGTTGGTGGTGGACGTACCACTCGCCAATCGGGTCAGGTCCGGAAGGAAGCAGCCCCAACGAGCCAGGCACGGGTCGCGTGCCAGCCTCCTACTTTCCCCTTCTATCGGTGATCGGCTGATGAGTGCAGGCGGCAGCCTGTGCTAGGGTCCGGACTCAGTGTGAGAGGGGACAGGACGAGGCATGGACGGCGGCGAATTCTCGGGCGGAGCGAAGGACGCGGCGGCAGGCGCCTATCGCGTGCTGGCGCGAAAATACCGGCCGCGGAGCTTCGATGACCTCGTCGGCCAGGAGCCGATGGTGCGCACCCTGCGCAATGCCTTCGAGACCGGGCGTATCGCGCAGGCCTACATGCTCACCGGGGTCCGCGGCGTCGGCAAGACGACCACCGCCCGCATTCTCGCCCGCGGCCTCAACTATCTCGTTCCCGGCGTGGTCGACAGGCCGACGATCGACATGCCCGTGCTCGGCGTCCATTGCGCCGAGATCATGGAAGGACGCCATGTCGACGTGATCGAGATGGATGCCGCCTCCAACAACGGCATCGACGATATCCGCGAGATCATCGAGGCGGTGCGCTACAAGCCGGTCACCGCCCGCTACAAGGTCTATATCCTCGACGAGGTGCACATGCTGTCGGGGGCCGCGTTCAACGGCCTCCTGAAGACGCTCGAGGAACCGCCCGAGCATGTGAAGTTCATCTTCGCCACCACCGAGATCCGCAAGGTTCCGGTGACGGTGCTGTCGCGCTGCCAGCGATTCGATCTCCGTCGCATCGAGCAGGATCGGCTCGTCGGCCTGCTCGCCTCGATCACGGCGCGCGAAGGTGTCGTCATCGATGAGGAGGCCCTGGCGATGATCGCCCGCGCCGCCGAAGGCTCGGCGCGCGATTCGCTGTCGTTGCTCGACCAGGCGATCGCCCATGGCGCCGGAACGATCGTCGGCGAGGACGTCCGCGCGATGCTCGGCCTCGCTGATCGCGGGCGCGTCGTCGACCTGTTCGAGGCGCTGATGGCCGGCCGCGTCGCCGAGGCGCTGGCGCTGCTCAAGGAACAATATGACGTCGGCGCGGAGCCCGGCGTCGTGCTGCAGGACCTCGCCGCCTTCACCCATCAGGTCACGCGGATCAAGGTCGTTCCCGGTGCCGGCGAGGATGCCGGCATGGCCGGCAACGAACGCCGCCGTGCAGCCGCCTTTGCCGAGGCCCTGTCGCTGCGTGTCCTTTCGCGCGCGTGGCAGATGCTGCTGAAGGGCATCGAGGAAGTGCAGGGATCGAGCCGGCCGCTCGCCGCTGCAGACATGGTGCTGATCCGCATCGCTCATGCCGCCGACCTGCCGACGCCGGACGAAGCGTTGCGTCTCTTGAAGAACGGCGTGCAGGCGGCCGCTGCGCCGACGGCCCCGCCGCTCGCCCCGCCGCCTTCGGCGCCGCGTGCGGTGCTGCCTTCCGGGGGCTCCCTGTCGTCGGCCGGCCCCTCCACGAGCCGTGCCGAGCCGATCTTCCGCCCCGCCGACGCGCCACCCATCCCGGCTGCGGTCCCGGCCAAGGCCGTTCCGGCGATCCGCTTCCAGCGCTTCGAGGATCTCGTCGCCTATGTCGGGATGAAGCGCGACCTGCCGCTCAAGCTGGCGCTGGAGCGCGAGGTGCGCGTCATCCGCTTCGAGCCGGGCCTACTCGAATTCGAGCCGACCGAGGATGCGCCGCGCACGCTCGCAGCCGATATCGGCCGCAAGATCAGCGAGTGGACCGGCGAACGATTCATGGTGTCGCTCGGACGCGGCGCGACCACGCCGACGATCGCCGAGCAGCAGGAAGCGGCGCGGCTGAAGCAGAAGAGCGATGCGCGCGCCGATCCGCTCGTCGCCGCCGTGCTCGCCCGCTTTCCGGGCGCCGAGATCGTCGATGTGCAGATCCGTGGCGAGGAACTCACCGATGCCGCGTTGCCGGCGCCGGCGCTGGCCGATACTGCCGGCGATCTCACCGGTGATCCGTCCGAAGACCAATCCGAAGACTGAGCTTTCCAGCAAACGACAGGAGCGATCCCGATGCGCGACATCATGGGCATGATGAGCAAGGCCAAGGAACTGCAATCCAAGATGCAGGAGATGCAGGAGCAGGTTGCCGTGCTCGAGGTCGCGGGCAGCGCCGGCGCCGGCCTGGTCACGGTGACGATGACGGCCAAGGGCGATCTGGTGAAGATCGCCATCGATCCTTCGCTGCTGAAGGCCGACGAGGGCGAGATCGTCGAGGACCTGATCATCGCCGCCCATGCCGATGCGCGCGGCAAGGCCGAGAAGTTGCTCGCCGAGAAAATGCAATCTCTGACCGGTGGGCTCGGCCTGCCGCCCGGTCTCAAGCTGCCGTTCTGATCGGCAGCCGCAGGAAGCCATCATGCCGCGCGCCGTTGCCGGACCCGAGATCGAGAGGCTGATCCAGCTGCTGGCGCGGCTGCCTGGCCTTGGCCCCCGCTCGGCCCGCCGCGCCGCGCTGGCGCTCGTCAAGAAGAAGGACCTGCTGCTCGCCCCGCTCGCCAGCGCCATGACCGTGGCGGCCGAGCGGATCGTCACCTGCTCCGTCTGCGGCAATGTCGATACGGCCGACCCCTGCACGATCTGCACCGACGCAACCCGTGACGCGCGCACCATCGTCGTGGTCGAGGACGTGTCCGATCTATGGGCGCTGGAGCGCGCAGCGGCGATCAATGCCCGCTATCACGTTCTTGGCGGAACCCTGTCGCCGCTCGATGGCGTCGGGCCGGACGATCTCACCATCGACGAACTGGTCGCGCGCTGCAGCAGCGGTGATGTTTCCGAGGTGATCATCGCCGTCAACGCGACGGTCGACGGCCAGGCGACGGCGCATGTCATCACCGACCGACTTGCAGGGCTGCCGGTCAAGGTCTCGCGCCTTGCTCATGGCGTTCCGGTCGGTGGCGAGCTCGACTATCTCGACGAGGGTACACTTTCGGCCGCGATCCGCGCCCGCACGCCGTTCTAGACGAGGACTTCACGATGATACCGGACGATATCCTCGTCGATGCGCACCACTACTGGTGCGGCCACCTGCCGACCAAGGAGCATTTCCCGGCGGAGAAGGCCGCGATCTGGTTCGAGCGGAACGAGATCACGGACGCGGAAATCTTCGCGCTGTTCGGGCCATTTCTCGATGCGGTCGCGGCGCGGGACTGGCCGATCGATGCGCTCGATCGCATCGAGGCGATCGGCCTCGTCGTCATGCTCGACCAGTTTCCGCGCAATCTCTTTCGCGAGGATGGGCGCGCCTTTGCCTATGACGCGATCGCCCGCCGCCATGCGCGGGCGCTCGTCGAAGGTGGCGTCGAGCGTTTCGCGCTGATCGAGCGCTGCTTCCTGTATCTGCCCTTCGAGCACAGCGAGGAGATCGCCGACCAGGATCTCTCGGTCAGCCTCTATGAAGCGCTGCTTGCCGATGCGCCGGCGGCCCAGAAGGACACCTATCGGACCTATCTCGATTTCGCGATCAAGCATCGAGACCTGATCCGCCGTTTCGGCCGCTTCCCGCATCGCAACGCCGTTCTCGGCCGCGCGAGCACGCCGGAGGAGACAGTCTTCCTCGCCGAGAACGGTCGCGGCTACTGAGGCGTCGTCCGGTGGCTCCGCGCTGCCGGCACGAGCGCGAACAGGACCTGTCCGAGCAGGCCGAGCGCGCCGGGTGCTGTCGCGAGCGATGCCAGATAGATGGCGGGCGGCGTTCCGAGCAGCGCAGCGAAGGCGAATTCCACCGGTATCAGCAGGCAGAAGGCGATCGCGCCCATGGCGACGGCCTCGCCGGGCCGCTGGATCCTGAAGCGCCGCATCAGGGCGCCGGCCGCAAAGATCGACACCGCCAGCAGCAACGGCACTTCGATCGCCACAGCCGCCAACGCGCCGATGCGCGGGGTGATCAGCAGCGTGCGGACGATGCCGAAGGCGAAGCCGAACAGGAACACCAGCGCGAAATAGGCAGCGGCGGCCGTTGCGATGCGACGGCGCGCGTTCACCGCCTCATTCCCCGACGAGGAGATCGCGCTGCGGCGGCAGGGCAGCCTCGTCGTCGCCGAATTCCAGGCCATCGATGCGGCCCCCGCGCTGCTTCAGCTTGCGGGTCGAGATCAGGATGTCCTCGACGTCCTTTGTCGCCTGGCCGAAATGCGACTGCAGCTTCAGCACGCGTTCGTCGAGGCGGCCGACATCGTCCATCAGCTTGCGAACCTCGTCCTGGATGACATGCGCCTGCTCGCGCATCTCGGCATCGCGCAGCACCGACTGGATGATCTGGATCGAGAGCAGCAGCAGCGAGGGCGAGACGATGACCACGCGCAGCCGATGCGCCTGCTGCACCAGGTCCTCGAAGCGCTCGTGGATGTCGGAGAACACCGATTCCGACGGCACGAACATGAAGGCCGTATCCTGCGTCTCGCCGGGGATCAGGTAGCGCTCGGCGATGTCGCGGACATGGCGGCCGATATCGCGGCGGAACTGCGCCTCGGCTGCGCGCGTCGCCTCGGCGCCGGCAGCCGCGCGGATCGCGTTCCAGGCCTCGAGCGGAAATTTGGCGTCGACGACGAGCGACGGCGTGCCGTTCGGAAACGAGATCACGCAGTCGGGCCGGTTGCCGTTCGAGAGCGTCGCCTGGAAGGCGTAGCGGCCGCGCGGCAGCCCGTCCTGGACGATCGCCTCCATGCGGCCCTGGCCGAAGGCGCCGCGGGTCTGCTTGTTGGAGAGGATCGCCTGCAGCCCGACGACCTGGCTCGATAGTTCCGTCAGGTTCTTCTGCGCGGTGTCGATCACCGCGAGGCGCTCGTTGAGCTTCGAAAAATCCGCATGGGCGGATCGCGTGGTTTCCGCGAGCTTCTCGCCGACGCGGTGGCCGAGCATGTCCATGCGGTCGGACAGGCCGTTGAGGAGATCGACCTGGCGGCGGCCGAGCACTTCCGCCATCGCGTTCATCCGCCCGGCCATCTCGCTCTGCAGGCGAACCAGTTCAGCGATCCGCTCTTCGACCGCCCGCTCCTCGGCAAAGCGATCAGCTTCCGCCTCGGCCTGGCGGCGCTGGCCGCGCCAGATGGCGAGGACGAGCAGCGTGACCAGAAGGCCGGCAAGCACCGCCGCCCCGACCAGGGCTTCGGCAAAGGTGACCGGGTGGTCGGCGAGGACGAAGAGGATCTGCTGCATAGGGAAGGGGATAGCAGAAATTGGTCGCAAAACCAGATCAAAACATGAACAGCGCCGCCTTGACCCCAAGCGGACCGCCGGTTTCCACGATTGACCGCCTTCTCCCGATTGCCTATCTGAGGCGGCATTGCCGAGGAACTCAATGGCCAAGCTCGATATCATCACCCTGCCGGACCCGAAGCTTCGTCTTGCCAGCGCGCCGGTCGAACGCGTCGACGACGATCTGCGCCGCTTCATGGACGACATGCTGGAGACGATGTACGAGGCGCCCGGCATCGGCCTCGCCGCGATCCAGGTCGGCGTGCCGCGCCGCGTCGTGACGATCGACGTGTCGGGCCGCGAGGAAGGGCAGGCGAAGACGCCGCTCTTCCTCATCAACCCGGAAATCCTTTCTTCGAGCGGCGATCGCTCCGTTTATGAGGAAGGCTGCCTGTCGATCCCGGATTATTATGCCGAAGTCGAGCGCCCGGCCTCCGTCCGGCTCCGCTATCTCGACCGGGACGGCAAGCACAATGAACTCGCGGCGGAAGGGCTGCTGGCCACCTGCATCCAGCACGAGGTCGACCATCTCGATGGCCGCCTGTTCATCGATTATCTCTCGCGCCTCAAGCGCGACATGGTGATCCGCAAATTCGTCAAGGCCGCCAAGTCGGGGATCAAGCCCGAGTTCAAGTCGCACGCCAGCGAAGAGATGTGAGGCGATGAGCCTCCGCATCGCCTTCATGGGCACGCCGGATTTCGCGGTGCCGACGCTGACCGAGATCATCGGCCAGGGCCACGAGGTCGTCGCCGTCTATTCGCGTGCCCCGCGCCCGGCGGGCCGCGGCCTGGAGGAGCGGAAGTCGCCGGTTCATGCGATCGCGGATCGCTTCGGCATCCCCGTCTTCACGCCGCGCTCGCTGAGAGGCGAGGCGGAACAGGCTGAGTTCGCCGCGCTCGATCTCGATGTCGCCGTGGTCGTTGCCTATGGGCTGATCCTGCCCAAGGCGATCCTCGATGCACCGCGCGACGGCTGTCTCAACCTGCATGCCTCGCTGCTGCCGCGCTGGCGCGGCGCCGCGCCGATCCACCGCGCCGTCATGGCTGGCGATCGCGAGACTGGCGTGATGGTGATGCAGATGGAGGAAGGGCTGGACACCGGCCCCGTGGCGATGGCCGAGCGGCTTTCCATTCCGGCCGATGCCACGACGGGCGATCTGCATGATCGCCTCGCCCGGCTCGGCGCCGACCTCATGGTGCGCGCGTTGGCAGCTCTGTCGCGCGGCGCCCTCGGGACGGTGGCGCAGGCCGAAGACGGCGTCACCTATGCGTCCAAGATCGACAAGGCCGAAACGCGGATCGATTGGTCGCGTCCTGCCGCGGAGGTGCACAATCATATCCGCGGCCTCTCGCCCTTCCCCGGAGCCTGGTGCGAGATGGACCTCGCCGGCAAGACCGAGCGGGTCAAGATCCTGCGCTCCTCGCTCACCGAGGGCAGCGGCGCGCCCGGCACGGTGCTCGATGAAGCCCTGACGGTCGCGTGCGGTTCCGGCGCGATCCGCCTCGTCGAGCTGCAGCGCGCCGGTGGCAAGCCGCTCGCCGCCGAGGCGTTCCTGCGCGGGGCTATGCTGGGCGCCGGCGCCCGGCTCGCCTGATGCCCCGCTACAAGCTCCTGATCGAATATGACGGTCGGCCCTATGCCGGCTGGCAGAAGCAGGCGAACGCCCCCTCGGTTCAGCAGACGATCGAGGAGGCGATCTTTCGCTTTTCCGGCGAGCGCACGCCGCTGCAGGGCGCGGGGCGGACCGATACCGGCGTGCATGCGCTGGGGCAGGTCGGCCATTTTGACCTCCCCGGAATCTGGCAAGGCGGCCGCATCCGCGATGCGCTCAACGCCCAGCTCCGCCCTGCGCCGATCGCGATCATCGCGGCCGAGCCGGTGCCCGATGCGTTCGACGCGCGCCGTTCGGCGGTGCGGCGGCATTATCTCTACCGCATCGTCGATCGCCGGGCCCCGGCGGCGCTCGATATTGACCGCGTCTGGGACGTCCGCCGCCGGCTCGATATCGAGGCGATGCGCGAGGCGGCCGCGATGCTGGTCGGCAATCATGACTTCACGACCTTCCGCTCCGCGGATTGCCAGGCGAAGAGCCCGGTGAAGACGCTGGATGCGATCGCGATCCGGCGTCAGGGCGACGAGATCCTGTTCGACGTGTCGGCGCGATCGTTCCTGCACAACCAGGTTCGCTCGATGGTCGGCACGCTGAAGAAGGTCGGCGAGGGCAAGTGGCTGCCGGACGCGGTCGGTGCGGCGCTGGCGGCGCGGGACCGGAAGGCCTGCGGCCCGGTCGCTCCGCCCGGCGGACTCTATCTCGTCCGCGTCGACTACCGTGCCGCCGCCTCAGAGCCCGAACAGGCGGTCGATGACCTCGCTGAGGACGAGGCTTAGCGCGACATCGGCGGCGACGAGTCCGATCGAGAAGGCGACCGGCTTGCCGAGCGTCGCGCGGATGATCTGGTAGTGGAAGCGGATCATCACGCCGAGCACCACCAGCGACAGCGCCGCCGAGGTCTCGAAGGAGAGCAGGCCGAAGCCGAGCAGCAGCGAGACCAGCGCCTGCGGCGCGGCCATCACCACCAGCGCCCAATTCCGCACGACGACATAGGGCGCGAAGCTGCGCGAGATGCCGAGCCGCCGAGCGAACAGCGCCAGGAGCAGCGGCATGGCGACCCAGTCGAGACCGTAGTCGACGATGCGGGCGGCAATGAAGGCGGCGTCGGACGGAGCCTCGACGACCGCATCCGACAGCATCATGCGGTGTTCGACAGCCGCGCTGATGGCAAAGAACGGCAGCACATAGAAGATGGCGCGGAACGAGTGCCAGAAGCCGTCGACGCTCACATCGAAGCGGGCGAGCGCGTCGCGCCGGCCGAGAAAGAGGGCGAAGGCGCTGCGGATCGCGCCGGTCGAGGCGGGGTCGAACATCGGACGCCGCCGCCTCAGCCGAACCAGCTGTCGAGGAAGCGGCGATAGATCGCCGTCAGCGCGACGAGATCCGCCACTGCGGCGCGCTCGTCGACCTGGTGCATGGTTTCGCCGACAAGGCCGAACTCGACCACCGGGCAGTAATTCTTGATGAAGCGGGCATCGGACGTGCCGCCGGAGGTCGAAAGCGCTGGCCGGCGACCGGTCACCGCCTCGACGGCATCGGATAGCCGTTCGATCAGGGCGGGCGAATGGGTGAGGAAGGATTCGCTCCAGCCCGGCTGCAGGTCGAGCTCATAGGCGATCTCGTTGCCGGCGGCCTCGTCGAGCCGCGCCGCGAGCCAGGCCTCGAGCATCTCGACCGTCCACTGGTCGTTGAAGCGGATGTTGAAGCGTGCACTCGCCTCCGCCGGAATGACGTTCCAGGCGCTGTTGTCGACCTCGAGCCCGACAAATTCGAGGTTGGACGGATCGAACCGCTCCGAGCCCTCGTCGAGCGCTTCGGCAGTGAGGCGGCGGACGAGGCGCGTCAATTGCGGGATCGGGTTGATGGCGAGATGCGGATAGGCGACATGGCCCTGACGGCCGAACACGGTGATCCGTCCCGAGAGGCTGCCGCGCCTCCCGACCTTGATCGCATCGCCGAGCGCTTTCGGATTGGTCGGTTCGCCGACGATGGCGCCGTCGAAGCGATGCCCCTCGCGCGTTGCCCAGTCGAGCAGCTTGACGGTGCCGTTGAGCGAAGGGCCTTCCTCGTCGCCGGTGATCAGCAACGAGATCGTGCCGGGAACCATGCCGCCGCGCGCCGCCAGAAAGTCGAGCGCCGCGGCCAGGAAGGCCGCGATGCCGCCCTTCATGTCGACGGCGCCGCGGCCATGGACGAAGCCGCCCTCGACGGCTCCGGCAAAGGGATCATGGCGCCAGCGGCTCGCATCGCCCGGCGGGACCACGTCGGTGTGGCCGGCAAAGACGAAATGCGGCGCGCCGCTGCCGATCGTCGCGAAAAGATTCTCGACGTCGGGCGTGCCGGCCTCGCTGAACACCGGCCGTGCCACGCGAAAGCCTGCCGGCGCCAGCACGCTTTCGAGAAAGGCGAGCGCTCCGCCCTCGTCCGGCGTGACCGACGGGCAGCGGAGCAGCGCGGCAAGGAGTGCAACGGGATCGGCGAGAGCGGGAGTCGAGACGGAGGCCATGTCCTTGGTTGCCATGGCGGGCAGTGGCGATCAAGCCTTGCCGCGCCTCCGGCCAGAGTGCCGCGGGTGCGCCGTCAGACCGCGACCGAATGGCGTCCGCCGCGACCGAGATAGGCGTCGAATTCCGAGGCGACGACGCGGGCGATCTCGTGGCGGTGCCTGACGATGCGGATGCGCCCGCCGTCCCGCGCGACGAAGCCGGCCGCGACGAGCGGGCCAAGCCGTTCGAGATCGTCGGCGAAGGTTTCGAGCGACGTGCCATGGCGGGCAGCGACGGCGCCGAGATCGACCGCGAAGGCGCAGAGTAGCGTCTCGATCACCTCGGCCCGCATGAGGTCGTCGCCGGCAAAGGCCTTGCCGCGCACGGTCGGCAACCGGCCGGCCTCGATCGCGCGCTGCCAGCCGAGATTGTCGGGCGCGTTCTGGGCAAAGCCTTGCGGCGTGCGGCTGATCGAGGAGGCGCCGATGCCGATCAGCGTTGCGGCGGCATCATCGGTATAGCCCTGGAAATTCCTGTGAAGCGCGCCGTCGTGGCCGGCCCGTGCCAGCGGGTCGGTCGGCGCCGCGAAATGATCGATGCCGATCTCGACATAGCCTGCACGCTCGAAGATCGCGCGGGCGAGCGCCGCCTGCTCCATCCGCGCCTCGGCGTCGGGCAGGGTGGCGTCGGCGATCAGCCGCTGGTGCGGCTTCATCCAGGGGACATGGGCATAGCCGAAAATCGCGACGCGGTCGGGGGCGAGCGCCAGCATGCGTTCAGCGGTATCCGCCACCATGGCGAGGGTCTGCAGCGGCAGGCCATACATGAGGTCGGCATTGACGGCGTCGATGCCGGCGGCGCGGAGGGCCGCGAACGCCGAGGCGACGACCTCGAAGGGCTGGACGCGGCCGATCGCGCTCTGAACCGCCGGATCGAGCGTCTGCACGCCGAGGCTGGCGCGGTTGACGCCGAGGGCGGCGAGGTCGCGCGCACCGCGCGGCGTGACGTGGCGCGGATCGAGCTCGACGGCATGCTCCATGCCTGGCTGGAAATCGAATCGTTCGGCGAGATCGGCGACGAGCGCCGCCATGCAGTCGCCCGGCAGGATGTTCGGCGTGCCGCCGCCCCAATGGAGATGCGCCACGGGTAGGCGGCCGGTGCGCTCGGCGATCAGGGCGATCTCCCGGTGCAGCATCGCGGCATAGGCGCGGATCGGCGCGTCGCGGCGGGCGGCCTTGGTCGTGCAGCCGCAATAGGCGCAGATCGAGCGGCAGAAGGGGATGTGCAGATAGAGCGAGACGGCCTCGCCGCGCGCGCCGACATCCTCGAGCCAGCCGGCGTGAATCTCGGGCGTGACGGCGGGCGAGAAGTGGGGCGCGGTCGGATAGGAGGTGTAGCGGGGCACCATTTTCCGGGCGACGTCGGCGAGGCTGGGCAGAGCGAGCTCGGCGGGTGTGCTCTCCGACGCGGCGACCGTCTGCGGCGGCTGGAAATGTGCGGTCATGACCCTCTCGCATCCGGCGGCCGAGCGGGCGCGATTACGCCCAAGTCGGCTGGCATCAACGGGCGAGGCCGGACCATCCGGCTCGCCCCGACGACACGAATAGCGTGGGAACGGGCGAGCGAACTTTGCGCCGGCTCAAAGAGCAGCGGATTTTCTGGCGGTGGCCGAAGGCGGGTTCGTGCCGGTCAGGCTTCTGGAATGACGCGGAAAATCTCGCCCGAACCGGCGTCGCGGAAGAGATCGACCCGCTTGCCGTCCCAGTGGTAGTCGAGATGGCGGCCCTGAACGACGTTGTCGGCGAGGTCCGGATACATCAGCGCGACGCAGGCGCCGCCCGGCGCGCGGACGCTCGGATAGAGGATGCCGTCCGAGCCCCCCACCCGGAGCGCGGCGCCGAAGGCTTGGGCCGCGGCATAATCGTCGGGTGCCAGCAGTTGAGCGCGGCCGTCGAAGCCGCCGATATCATGCAGGCTCGCCGTGACATCGAGCACGATCTCGCGGAACTGCGACGTCCAGCCCGGCGCCTCCATCGTCGCCGCCATGAAGCGGGCGTGATGATGCATCGTCTCGAACAGCGCCACCTCGAAGTCCTCGCCGACATAGAGGACGCCGAACGAGCCATCGGAAAAGCGGCTCGGCCTGTCGGTGCTGACATGGGTGAACGAGGCCATCAGATAGGACGAGCCCGGCCCCGAGACGCGCCGCTCCGGCGGGACGAGGTCGAGATTGCCGATCGTCTCCATCAGGCGCGGATTGGTCTTCTGCTCGGCGGCGATCAGCAGCGGCCAGTCGGCGGGATCGGCAATATCCTCGAAGAGGTCGATCGGCGGATAGATCGACCGGATGATCCGGACGGCCCGCTTCCATGCGACCGGCCGTACGGGGATCGCATCGATCGCTACCACGCACCGCGCTCCGCATCGAGATAGCGGCGAACCCGCATCAGGTCGGTCAGTTCGCCGTTCAGCATTACCGCAAGCGCCGACTTGCCGCCGAAGCGGGCATTCGGGCGGTGCACCCAGTCATAAGCGCGCTCGGTTTCCTTGAAGATCAGCCTGAGCGCCTTGTGGATGCCCATCAGGTTCGACATGCGTGCGCGCTGGTCCCGGTCGGTGCGGCCGAGCTGGCCCGTCTTCCAGCGGGCAAACGTGCGTGGCGCCACGTCGAGCAGCACCGCGCCCTCGGCATCGGAAAGGTTCCAGCGGCGGAACAGGTTGAGCGAGGCGCGCAGCAACGCCTCGGCCTCGGCGTCGGTGATCGGCTCGGCCGTGAATTCGGCCGCTTCGGTCGCAACCTGGACCACCTGTGGCATCACATATCCCTATTCTGTCGATTGGCATCAATATGGAATTTTTTAGCCAAAAGGCAAGAAGGGATTTCGCGAGCCTGTCGCTTCACGCGGTAATCAGCGGCGCACGCTTCAGCCAAGTATCCTCGCGGACCTGGTCGAGGACGAACCTTGCAACGTCGGTGCGCGCGATCGTGCCGCCATGGAAGCCGGAGAGATCGGTGAGTGCGCGGATCGTCGCGCCGCCCGGCTTGTCGTTGAGCACCGTGGGGCGAACGAGAACCCAGTCGAGCCCGCTGTCCCTGACGATGGCCTCCTGCCGGTTCTTGTCGGCATAGACTTTGCGCAGCATCAGCGGAAAGATCAGCGAGTCGAACACGAAGCCGCCATGCCCGACCGTGTCGCCCGCGCCGAGTCCTGTGATGCAGACGAGGCGCGACACCTGTTCGGCCTGCATCGCGCCGACCAGCGCCCGCGTCGCGGTCGAGAGAAGCGTGACCTCGCGGAACGGACTGGCCGGCGTGCCCAAGGCGCTGACCACCGCATCCTGGCCTTTGACGGCTTGCCGCAGGACGTTCGGGTCGCGGGCGTCGCCGACGACGACGCGTGCTCCGTTCAGGTCGGCGGCCTTCTCGGGCGAGCGAACCAGGACGGTGACATCATAGCCTCGCTCCAGCGCCTGGCCGACGATCAGGCGGCCGGTGCCGCCCGTTGCCCCAAGGACCAGGATCTTGGTCCGGGCCGGTTCGATGGGATGGGTTATGGGATTGGTCATGGCTTCATTCCTGTTGAAAGATGGGACCGCCCTGGCCGTCCCGCTCTTTGTGTTTCCGGTAACGATCAGAGCTTGCCTTCCGCGAGCAACTCGCGGGTACGCTTCAGCGTGGACAGCAGGGCGGCCTTGAAGCCCTTGTCATTGTCGAACAGCGCCTGCTCGGCCTGTTCCTCGGGGCCGTTCGGCGCCCTGCCGCGCAGGCCGAGATAGCAATAGAACTTGAGCTGCAGAGCGCCGGACTCGTCCTCGTAAAGTTCGTTGACGATCGCGCCTTCCCGCGAGCCGGTGGCCTGGAAGAAGGTGACCTTGCGTTCCGGTTCGAGCGTGATGATCTCGCGGACATCAGCGCCGGCAATCGTGGCTTCACGCACGAAGTGGGTCGCGCTTCCCTCCACGACATCGCAGCGGGTGCAGAGGCCGGGCGGCAGAAATTCGCGCGCGTCGCGCGCCTTGAGTTCAAGGCCCGCCCAAACCTCAGAGCGGGTCATCCTGGGCTCGCCTTCCGGGTTCACCGGACCTGTGACGATCGAATAGATCATGATCGTGTCCTTGGGTGTCGGATTGATTGTGGTGGGCCGCCCGGGCGTCAGGCCGAGACGGCGATCTCCGCCGCGAAGTCGCGATAGCTGCGCAGCGGACGGCCCAGCAGATTGACCAGGCGGTCGACGTCGCCGGCATCGGGGATCATCCCCTCGCTGATGAAGCGCCCTGCCATCAGACGCATGTCGAATGCCATCCAATTTGGCATGAACTGACGCAGATTTTGTTCGAAACCGGCAAGGTCTTCGCCGGGATAGGCGATCGGGCGGCCGAGCACCTCGGACCAGATGGCGGCCAGATCCATGCCGGTCAGCGTGTCGGGACCGACGAGGTTGATGCGGTCGAGCGGGAGAGCGACGTCGGAACGCTCGCGGCGAAGCAGTTCGATTGCCGCGACCTCGGCGATGTCGCGCGTGTCGACCATGGCGAGGCCCTTGCTGCCGATCGGCATCGGATAGACGCCATAGCCGAGGATCACGTCCTTGATCGTCACGTCGTTGTTCATGAAATAGGCGGGACGCAGGATGGTGGCGCCGAGCCCCATCTGCTCGATCAACCGCTCGGCTGCGAGCTTCCCGGCGAAATGCGGCACGTTGCCGTAGCGCTCGCCATGGATCACCGACAGATAGACGATCCGCTCGATGCCGGCCTCCCGGGCCAGATTGAGCGCGATCAGCGCCTGGGTGAACTCGTCGGCAACCACGCCATTCAGCAGGAACAGGGTCGAAACGCCACTGAGTGCACTGCGCAGCGAGTCGACGTCGAGCAGATCGCCCTGAACGACGGCGACACCCGCCGGGAAGCGGGCCTTGGCGGGATCGCGGACGAAAGTCCGCACGTCGGCGCCGCGCTTGACGAGCTGGTCGATCACCTGGCTTCCGACATTGCCCGTGGCGCCGGTTACGAGAATGGTCATGAGAGGTCTCCGTGTTGGGTGTTGGCGTGTTGACCTCCCCAACATGATCGGCTCACATGCGGCTCGATAGCCCGTATATATGGACGGACTGTCTCACAGGTGGAACGACATGGATCTCCTGGCCCTTGCTGATTTCAATCTCGTCGCCCGCCATGGTGGGTTTGGCCGCGCCGCGCGAGCGACCGCGCGTCCTAAGGCGACGCTTTCCCGCCGCGTCGCGGAACTCGAGGCGAGCCTCGACCTGCGCCTGTTCGAGCGCAGCGGGCGCACGCTGAAGCTGACCGAGGAAGGACGCGCGTTGCACGAGCGGACAGCCCGCTTGCTGACCGAACTCGACGAGGCCGCGGCTGCGATTGCGTCGGGGGGAGAAAGGCCGCGAGGAAGGCTGCGGATCAGCGCGCCCCTGGTGTTCTCCATGACCGCCATGGGCAGGCTCGCAGCCGGCTTCGCGCTGGACTATCCCGACGTCCGGCTCGAGGTCACGACAGAGGATCGGCCCGTCGATATGGTCGAGGAAGGCTATGACCTGGTGATCCGGGTCAATCCGGAGCCGGATGAAGGCCTTGTCGGGCGGATCTTCCTGCGTGACCGGCTGGTCGTCGTTGCGAGCCCGGGCCTTGCCCGACTGGCAACTGATCGGGTCGTTCCGGCCGTGGTGCGAGGGCCCGGCGACGGCATGACCGCATGGGATGTCGTAACGCCGGCTGGGAAATCCAGAATCATGGCTGAGCCGGTCCTGCTCCTCTCATCGCTCATCATGGTCCACGATGCCGTGCGAGCCGGTGTTGGGGCGGCGCGGCTTCCCATTTCGCTCGTCAGTCACGATCTGGCCGATGGCAGGCTGGTGAATTGGGGCGATGTGGAGGGGCCGGATATTACAATCTGGGCGCTCTATCCCTCGCGCCGGCTGCTGAGCGCCCGTGTCTCGGCCTTCCTCGACTATCTGAGGAGAGCGTTTCCGGAAGGAACGCCTGACGAACTCGCGGCCTTCACAAAGTGAGGCGTCGGCGCCGCTCTGTCGCAGCCTGCGCGGCAACGGCGATTCCCGACGATCCGATCCTGTTGACTGGAAGTGCGGCAGGAGCAATTGCATCGACGCGCCGCGGAGACCGGAGAGCCATGTCGACTGCCGGCCGTTGAAGGCAAGGCAAATGCATGCATCAGTTTGCGGTGAATGGCGCGCCCGAAGAGATTCGAACTCCTGACCCCCAGATTCGTAGTCTGGTGCTCTATCCAGCTGAGCTACGGGCGCCTGCCGAACTGTCATGGCGCGGTGGCCCCGACAGATGCTGCGCCCCGGAGGGCGTCGGCGGCGTCTAACTAGCCGCTCGCCTTTCGGATTGCAAGCGGCCTTTTCCCCTCTGTCCACAGCTGGGCCGATGCGCCGGCAAAGTCACCATGTCCGGCAACGGCCGGCTCAGCGCGCCTGAACCCGGCGGGCGCGGTCGAACGCAACCGGGCGGTCGGGCAGGGTGATCTCGAACACGGCACCAGGCCCTTCGCCATCGAGCAGCAGGATGGTGCCGCCATGCGCGCGCACGATCTCGGCGGCAATTGCGAGGCCGAGCCCGGTGCCGCCCGGTCTGACACCGCCCTGGAAGGCCTGGAACAGATTGGCCCTCGCACGCTCCGGCACGCCGGGCCCTGTGTCGCGCACGCGGACCAGGGCGACGGCGCCCTGACGCTCGGCCTCGACGATCAGGCGCCGGATGATGGCGGGGTCGGCTTCGCCGTCCATCGCCTGGACGGCGTTGCGGCAGAGATTGAGCAGGACGCGGAACATCTGGTCGGGATCGGCGTCGATCTCGAAGCTCGGCTCGACCTTGACCTCGCAGCGGATGGTGGCGTGGTTTTCGAGACCGAGCACCTCGGTGACGTCCCGGACGACGCGGGCAAGGGCGACGAGCCGCCGGCTCGGCTCGCGTTCGCGGGCTCGGCCATAGGCGAGCGTCGTCTGGCAATAATCGATGGCGCGGCCGAGCGTCGCGATCAGCTTCGGTGCGAATCGCTGCACGGCCGGATCGGGCAAAGCCGCGATTCGGTCCGAGAAGAGCTGCGCCGATGCGAGCAGGTTGCGCAGGTCGTGATTGACCTTCGAGACGGCGAGGCCGAGATCGGCCAGATGGGTCTTCTCGAGCAGGGTCTCGGAGAGGTCGCGCTGCATGGCGGCGAGTTCCTCCTCCGCGACGCCGATCTCGTCCGTCCGTCCGCTCGGCACGATGATCCGCGAGCGATCCTCCGGATCTTCCGAAAACCGCACCATGGCCTGGGCGAGGCGGCGCATCGGCCTGACGAACAGGCGCTGCAGGCTGATGTAGATCGGGATGGCGGCGATAATCGAGATCAGCGCCGACAGCACGAGAATCGTGCCGCCGAAGCGCAGCATCGCCGCGCGTAGCGGCCGGTCGCTGAGGACCAGTTCGAGGCTGGTTCCATCGCGCGCGGGACCGATGACGCGGAGCGTGCGCGGTTGAAAGGCGAGGAGGGTCGAGAAGGCCGCGCCGATCGAGCCGGCCGACATGCCCTCGCGGAGATCGACCGTGTCGTCCACCGAAGGCGGCATCTCGATCGCCGCAAGAAGGCGCGTCGCATCGCCGCTGCGCACGACGATTGCTGTCGCGCCTACCGTTTCGAGCAGTTCGTCCTGGACATGACGCGGTACGTCGCGCCAGGCCGCGGAATCGAGGAGGATGCTCGCCGCCTGCGCCGTCGCAAGGCGGTCCTCAAGGAAACGCAGCCGGAAGGTCGACATCGTCGGGATGAAGCCGGCGACGCCCGTCACCATCACGAAGATGGTGGTAAGGATCATCAGCTTGACCGAGAGGCTGAGTGAGCGCCGGCGCACGGTGGTCCGCGGCGCGGCGGGCTGATCCGCCGCCGCGGCCTTGTCCGTCTCGATGCGCGTCTCCGCCATCTCGTCCGCCGTCTCCCGCTCCGGCCGGCCGCCGGGCCTGCGATGCATGCGCATGAAGTTGATGATACATGATGCCCGGTGCGGCTGCACGCGGTCAAAACGAAGCGGAGCGGCGCAGCACAAAGCGCGGTTTTGCGCGGCCGAGCCGATGTCGCCGGCCATGTCGGGGTTCGCCCAGACGGCGGTGGATGCCGCAGTGCGGCGCGTTGACTTGGCCGGACCTTCTCCGTATAAGCCGGGCTCGACGAGAGCAGGCTGCATGCGTGCCGGGGTCGCATGCCCGAGTGCATGCACAGCTTCGGATCGGCAGGGCCGCGCCTCCGGATGTGAAACAGATCGAATGAGGGGCCGCCCCAGGCGGTGACGACCCATGAAGCGTACTTATCAGCCGAGCAAGCTCGTTCGTGCCCGCCGGCACGGTTTCCGCGCCCGTATGGCGACCGTCGGTGGCCGCAAGGTCATCGCCCAGCGCCGCGCCCAGGGCCGCAAGAAGCTGACCGCCTGACGCCAGCGGCCAGCATTTTCGCCGGCCGGCGCCTGGAAAGGCTCGCCATGGATCGACCGAAGACCATGGGGCGTCTCAAGAAGCGCGCTGAATTTCTAGCCGCCGCCGGGGGAGCACGCGCTTCCCGGCGCGGCTTTCTGCTGCAGAAGCGCGACCGCGACGCCGAAGGGGAGCCGCGCTTCGGCTTCACCGTGACCAAGAAGATGGGCAATTCGCCCGAGCGCAATCGCATTCGTCGCCGCCTCCGCGAGGCCGTCCGGCTCGCCGCTGCTCCCCATGCGAGCGAGGGCGCCGATTATGTGCTCATCGGCCGCCGCGCTGCGCTGTCGCAGCCCTTCGACGACATCATGCGTGAACTCATATCCGGTCTTGCCGCCTTGAACCGTCCGTCGGCCCGTGTGCCGGCCGGGCGCCATGGCGGCGCGGACGAGGTCCGCCGCGTTTCCGCCCATGGCGATGCCTCTCCCGAGGCGACCACGCCCCTATCCGCCCAAAAGGGCTCGCCCGCGCTTTCCGCCGAAAGATCCGACAGATGACCGACAATCGCAACCTGATCCTGGCCGTCGCCCTGTCGATCGCGGTCGTGTTCGGCTGGCAGTATTTCGTTGCCGGCCCGCGTATCGAGCAGACGAAGCGCGAGCAGGCGGCCGTGACCGCGGCCAACACGCCGGCCGCGTCGACCGCCGCCGGCACGGCGCCTGTTGCAGGCGCCACCCAGCCCGCCACCGGCGCGCCGACCCAGGCGCTCGGCACCGGCGACCTGACGCGCGAGGCGGCGCTCGCCTCGACGCCGCGTGTCGCCGTCGAGACCCCGTCCGTCTCCGGTTCGATCAATCTCAAGGGTGCCCGCCTCGACGATCTTCGCCTCAAGGGCTATCGCGAGACGGTCGATCCCAAGAGCCCGACCATCATCCTGCTGTCGCCTTCGGGTGCGCCGGACGGCTACTTCGCTGAGTTCGGCTGGATCGGCGCGGCGCCTGGCATCACCGTGCCGGGTCCGGATACGATGTGGACCGCCCCGGCAGGCGCCAAGCTGACGCCGGAAACCCCGGTCACGCTCACTTACGACAACGGCGCCGGCCTCGTCTTCTCGCGCATCATCTCGATCGATCCGAGCTTCATGTTCACGGTGCGCGACGAGGTTCGCAACACCACGGGACAACCGATCTCGCTTTCGCCCTATGGCCGCGTCACGCGCCTCGGCGAACCGAAGGTCGCCGGCTATTACATCCTGCATGAAGGCCTGATCGGCTGGATGGGCGACCAGCACCTGCAGGAAATCACCTACGCCAAGATCAAGAAGGAAGGGCCGCAGAGCTTCGCTGACGTCGCCAGCGGCTGGCTCGGCATCACCGACAAATATTGGGCGACCGCGATCGTGCCGCGCGACGGCAAGCCGTTCACCGCCCATTTCTCGCATGTCGACGGTGGCCAGGGGCTCTACCAGACCGACTTCCAGGGCGCGGCGGTTTCGATCGCCGGCGGCGCCACCGCTGCGACCGAGAACCTCGTCTTCGCCGGCGCCAAGCAGGTGTCGATCATCGACGGCTACCGCGACGATCTGAAGATCGAGCATTTCGATCTGCTGATCGACTGGGGCATGTTCTGGTTCTTCACCAAGCCGCTGTTCTATCTGATCGACTATTTCTACAAGCTGTTCGGCAATTTCGGCGTCGCGATCCTGCTGGTCACGGTGCTGGTCAAGGCCATCTTCTTCCCGCTCGCCAACAAGTCGTACAAGTCGATGAGCGCGATGAAGAAGGTGCAGCCGGAGATGGCGGCCATCCGCGAGCGCTTCGCCGACGACAAGGTGAAGCAGCAGCAGGCGCTGATGGAGCTCTACAAGAAAGAGAAGATCAATCCGCTCGCCGGCTGCTGGCCGGTGCTGATCCAGATCCCGGTGTTCTTCTCGCTCTACAAGGTGATCTTCATCACCATCGAGATGCGCCATGCGCCGTTCTTCGGCTGGATCCACGACCTTTCCGCGCCCGATCCGACCAATATCTTCACGCTGTTCGGCATGATCCCGTGGTCGCCGCCGCATCTCCTGATGCTCGGCATCTGGCCGATCATCATGGGCATCACGATGTTCGTTCAGATGCGGCTCAATCCGGCCCCGGCCGATCCGGCCCAGCAGGCGATCTTCACCTGGATGCCGGTGATCTTCACCTTCATGCTCGGCTCGTTCCCGGCCGGCCTCGTGATCTACTGGAGCTGGAACAACACGCTCTCGATCGCGCAGCAATATGTGATCATGCGGCGCCAGGGCGTGGACGTGAACCTGCTCGGCAACATCATGGAAGCGTTCAAGAAGAAGCCGAAAGCGGAGGCAGTTCCGGCTGTCGTCCCCGCCGGGCGGCCTGCCAATGGCAACAAGCCAGGCCCGAAGCCCGGTTCCGGCAAGTCGACCAAGGCGAAGAGCTGATGGCGCAGAGGCCAAGCGGATCGATGGCGGGAGTTCACGGCTGATGCCCGAGATCAGCGACGACGAACTCGCCCGCATCCGCGAAGAGGCCGAGCGGCTCGAGACCGGGCGGCTGTTCTTCGCCCGGCCGTGGAACTTCCTGCGCTCGGTGCCCTCGATCGAGACGCTGCCGCCGATCGGCGAGACCGAGATCGCCTTTGCCGGCCGATCCAATGTCGGCAAGTCGTCGCTGATCAATGCGCTCACCGGCCGCGGTGGTCTCGCGCGCACGTCGAACACGCCCGGGCGGACGCAGGAGCTCAACTTCTTCTCGTCCGGCGCCGGCGTCATCGTCGTCGACATGCCGGGCTATGGCTATGCCGAAGCGCCGAAGCAGCTCGTCGCGGCGTGGAACAGGCTGATCCGAGATTATCTCCGCGGCCGTGTTTCGCTGCGCCGCGTCTATGTGCTGATCGACGCGCGGCATGGCCTAAAGGCCAATGATCTCGAGACGCTCGATCTGCTGGACAGTTCGGCGGTCTCCTACCAGATCGTGCTGACCAAGGCCGACAAGCTGAAGCCGGGTGGGATCGAACGGGTCATCGCCGAGACCGCGCTGGCGATCCGCCGCCGCCCGGCCGCCCATCCGGTCATCATCGAAACATCCTCGGAAACCGGGCTCGGCATGGACCGGCTCCGGGCCGAGATCGCCGCCCTCGCGGTCTGAACGGACGTCGATATGACGGCCTCTTTCCTGAGACGGCGGGCAGCCGCCGTCATTGTTCCGCCATGCCAAACTCGCTATAGAGCGCTGCCCCGAGCGGAGAGAATCCCATGACCGACATCCGGATCGCGTCCGGCATCGACCCGGTGCTGACCGCGCAGCTCATCGCCACTGCGCTGCCCTATATGCTGCGCTACGACGAAAAGACGGTCGTGGTGAAGTTCGGCGGCAATGCCATGGGCGACGAGGATCTCGGCAAGGCCTTCGCCGAGGACATCACGCTCCTCAAGCTCGCCGGCATCAATCCGGTCGTCGTTCATGGCGGCGGGCCGCAGATCAACGCCATGCTCGGCCGTCTCGGCATCAAGTCGGAATGGGCGGCGGGCATGCGCATCACCGACAAGGCCACCGTCGAGGTGGTGGAGATGGTTCTTGCCGGGTCCATCAACAAGGAGATCGTGCAGACGATCACCGAGGCGGGCGGCCGCGCGATCGGCCTCACCGGCAAGGACGGCAACATGGTCACCGTCACGCGGCTGACCCGCAAGGTGATGGATCCCGATTCGCATATCGAGCGGATCGTCGATCTCGGCTTCGTCGGCGAGCCCAAGACGGTGCGAACCGAAGTGCTCGAGGTCCTCGCGAAATCGGAGATCATCCCCGTGCTGGCGCCGGTCTGTGCGGGCGAGGACGGCGAGACCTACAATGTCAACGCCGACACCTTTGCCGGCGCGATTGCCGGCGCGCTGCATGCTTCGCGCCTCCTGTTCCTGACCGATGTTCCCGGCGTCCTCGACAAGAACAAGCAGCTGATCAAGGAACTGACTGTCGACGAGGCCAAGGCGATGATCGCCGATGGCACGATTTCCGGCGGCATGATCCCGAAGGTCGAGACCTGCATCGAGGCGCTCGATCGCGGCGTCGAGGGCGTCGTCATCCTCGATGGCAAGACCCCGCATGCCGTGCTGCTGGAGCTGTTCACCGAGCATGGCGCCGGCACGCTGATCAAGCGCTGAACCCATGAGCCAGCCCCCGCTGCGCGACGTTCCCGATCCCGATCGCTTCGCCCATATCCGCTCCTGGGTGTTCGATCTCGACAACACGCTCTACCCGCGCCACACGAACCTGTTCGCGCAGGTCGATGTGCGCATCCGCGATTTCGTCCAGAAGCTACTGCAGCTCGGGCCGAACGAGGCGCAGGTGCTGCAGCGCGATTACTACCGCCGCTACGGCACGACGCTTCGGGGCCTCATCGTCGAGCACGGCATCACGCCGGACGATTTCCTCGAATATGTCCACGATATCGACCATTCGGTCGTCACGCCCGATCCGCGTCTCGCCAACGCCATCGCGCGGCTGCCGGGGCGGCGATTCGTCTTCACGAACGGCTCGCGCTTGCACGCCGAGAAGGTGATGGCACGGCTCGGCCTCGGACCGGATTTCACGGATATCTTCGACATCGTCCGCGCCGATCTGATTCCGAAGCCGCATCCCGATACCTATGCCCGCTTCCTGGCCGAGAACGAGATCGACCCGGCCACGGCGGCCATGTTCGAGGATCTCGCCCGCAATCTCGAAGTGCCCAAGGCGCTGGGCATGGCGACCGTCCTCATCGTCCCGCGCGGCACCGAGGAAGTCCTCGCCGAAGCCTGGGAAACCGAAGGCAGCGACGGCGCCCATATCGACTATCTGACCGACGATCTCGGGCTGTTCCTCGAGGCGGTGGTGGAAGGTCGCGGCGGAGCAGCGGGGGGATGAGGCTGGTGCCCCCTCCAGATGCTGGCGAACCAAGGATCGTCCCGCCCGAGGCCGCGCAACTTAGGCCGCCGCGTTGACATCGCGGCAATCGCCGATATCGTCCCGGCCGACCTTACTGGAGCCGGATACCGCCATGACATCAGCCGATCTCGCCAGCCTGCAATCGACCATCGAGGCCGCTTTCGAGGATCGTGCCGCGATCGGCATCGAAACGAAGGGCGCGGCGCGCGAGGCCGTCGAGACGGCGCTCGGCCTGCTCGATGCCGGCGCCGTGCGCGTCGCCGAGAAGATCGGCGGCGACTGGACGGTGCATCAGTGGCTGAAGAAGGCCGTGCTGCTCTCGTTCCGCCTCAACCCGATGGGCGCCATTCCTGGCGGGCCGAACGGCGCGACCTGGTGGGACAAGGTGCCGTCGAAGTTCGACGGCTGGGGCGAGGCGGAATTCGTCAAGGCCGGCTTCCGCGCCGTGCCCGGATCCATCGTTCGCCGCTCGGCCTATATCGCGCCCGGCGTCGTGCTGATGCCGTCCTTCGTCAATCTCGGCGCCCATGTCGGCGAAGGTACGATGGTCGACACCTGGGCGACCGTCGGATCCTGCGCCCAGATCGGCAAGAATGTGCATCTGTCGGGCGGCGTGGGCATCGGCGGTGTGCTCGAGCCGCTGCAGGCCGGCCCAACGATCATCGAGGACAACTGCTTCATCGGCGCGCGCTCGGAAGTCGTCGAGGGCGTCGTCATCGGCGAGGGCTCGGTCATCTCGATGGGCGTCTTCATCAGCGCCTCGACTAAGATCGTCGACCGCGAGACCGGCGAGGTGTTTATCGGCCGCGTCCCGCCCTATTCGGTGGTCGTCTCCGGCTCGCTGCCCGGCAAGCCCTATGCGACCGGCAGCAACGAGCCTGGCCCGTCGCTCTACTGCGCCGTCATCGTCAAGCGGGTCGACGAGCGCACGCGCTCGAAGACCTCGATCAACGAGTTGCTGCGCGACTGAGTGGCAAAGCTCAGCCGGCGTCTCCTTCGACCAGCCGGGCCAGTTGCTCTGTCACGGTGCCCCAGCCCTCATGGAAGCCGAGTTCTTCGTGCAGGGCCCGGGTTTCCGGGTCCTTGTGCATGGCGTGAGCGGTGTAGTCCGTGCCCTCGGCATGGTCCTTCATGGTGATGACCGCCGTCATGAAGGGCTCCTTGCCGGGCCGCCAGCCAGCCGTGAGCGCATCGGTGAACACGAAGCGCTCGGCCTCGTCGGCAGCGAGGATGCAGGCGTCGATATGAGGCACGAACGCCCCGCCCCCTTCACTCATTTCGGTGAGGAGTGCGCCGCCCGGCTCGAGGTCGAGGGTGATCACGCGGCAGAGCGCGGGCGCTGGCAGGAACCAGCGCTCGAGCTTGGCCGGCTCCGTCCAGGCCTGCCAGACGCGCCGGCGCGGGGCCTTGATGATGCGCGAGATCACGAGATCGCGGGCGGGGTCGAAGGGTCTGGTCATGGCGGCGTCTCCTCAGGGTCCGTGGTCGCGTCGAGAAACTGTTCCAGCCGGTCGGTGCGCGCCTCCCAGAGGTCGCGCTGGGCGGTGAGCCAACCTTCGACAAGGGCGAGCGGCTTCTGTTCGATCGCGCAGGTCCGCACCCGGCCGGCCTTCCGCGTCGTGATCCAGCCGCTCTCTTCCAGCACATGGATGTGCTTCATGAAGGAGGGCAGGGCCATGTCGAACGGCGCGGCCAGTTCGCTGATGCTGGCCGGGCCGCGGCCGAGCCTTCCGATCACCGCGCGGCGGGTCGGATCGGCGAGGGCATGGAAGATCGGATCGAGGGCGGCAGAATAGTGTTCCATATGGCTTAGTAATGCGATTGCTCACTGAGCGCAATGGCTAAGTGTCGCCGCAGTCGATCGACCGCGTGCGAGCCGTTGCCCGCGGCGCGCGAGTGGCCGACGATGCGCTCACGAATCGCAAGGGCGCATCGCCCCATCAGGAGAGGGACGGCTTCATGACCAAGGTGATCCTGGCGCCGGGCGAAAGCCTGCTCGTCGCAGCGCGCGGCAAGGGTCCGGAGCACGGCTTGTGGCAGTTCATCCCTGGCCCGGATGGCTGGCAGGGTCGCCAACTCGCCACCGTCGGGCAGCTTTCCTCGCTTTGCCGTCATCCGAGCCTTCCAGTTGTCTATGGCACTGGTAGCGTGCGCGGCGTCGTGCTGGCCTGGCGGATCGAGGGCGGCGCGGCGGTGCCGCTTGGCGAGATGGCTGCGGGTGATGATCCCTGTTTCCTCGCCGTCGATCCGACCGGACGGCTGCTGGTCTCGGTCAATTATGGTTCGAGCGACCTGACGCTGCTGCCGCTGGCGCCCGATGGCCGTTTCGCGGGCGGCTCGTCCAGCCTGGCACTCGAAGGCGGCGGACCCGATGCCGATCGCCAGGAGGCGGCCCATCCGCATCAGGCCCTGTTCCATGACGGCATGCTTTACGTCATCGATCTCGGCAGCGATTCTATTCGTCGCTTCGCCGTCGATGCAGCGCGGCCGGGCCTCGCGGCGCTGACGGAAGCGGGGGAAGGGATCGTGCCGCCAGGCACCGGGCCGCGGCACGGCGTGTTCCTGCCCGACGGGCGGATGGCGTCAAGCGGCGAGCTTGCCTCCAGCCTCGTCGTCGGCGCGCCCGAGGGATCCGACTGGCTCAGCGTGGCGAGCACCGCGCTGTCGGGACCGGCCAAGACGCGCTCGGACCGCAACTATCCGGGCGATATCCAGCGCTCCGAGGATGGCAGCTTCGTCTATCTCGCCAATCGCGGCTATGACACGATCGGTGTGTTCGATCTCCGCGCCGGCACGCCGCGGCTCGTCGCCGAACCGTCGGCCGCTGCCGCCTGGCCGCAGCATCTCCTCGTCCAGGCCGGTCATCTTCTGATCGCCGGTTGGGACAGCGGCAGGGTCACCGCGATCGAGCTGACGCCTGACGGCGTCGCCGGCCCGGCCGAGGCGCTGTTCGAGTGTCCGGGCGCCGGCTGGCTGCTGATGTTCCCCGCCTGATGCGGCGCATCGTTCGGCGATGGCAGGCCATCGCCGAACGCGCTACGACTTCCGCTGTCTTCCGAGCAGCCCGAGATCGGCTGCGCCAGCAAGGTCTGCCCGCGATGCCCGGTTTCCCGCCCGCCGATTTTTCGGATCTCGAACTCGCCGCGAAGTCGCCGGATTTGAGAGCACTGGCGGAACTCCGCCTCGTCCGCCTCGAAGATGGCCCCGGTCGTGGCCAGCGCCTTCTGATCGGCCGCAACGCTGCCGGGATCGGCTTCGAGGTGGCGGTCGATCGCGGCTTCGATCTCTCTGCGCTCAGCGTCAATGGGCTGCAGCTCGGCTGGCATTCGCAGAACCAGATGCGCTTTCCGCCGCAGCTCGCGTCGAGCGAGAACGGCTACGGCTTCCTCCGGAATTTCGACGGCTTCCTCGTTTCCTGCGGCCTCGACTATTACGGCGCCCCGCGCCGCGCGGCGGGGGATACGACGGTCAGTCCGCATCGACCCGAGCGCGATTTTCCTCAGCATGGCGAGCTTTCCACGCTGCAGGCGCACCTTGCCGGCTATGGCGTCGATGCCGACGCCGGGATACTCTGGTGCGAAGGCGTCGTCCGCCAGTCGGGCGTTTTCGGCGACGTGCTCGAGCGGCATCGCCGGATCGAGTTGCCGCTTGGCGGCCGGACCGTAAGCATCAGCGACCGCGTCACGAATTGCGGCTTCAACCCGGCGCCGCACGCACTGCTCTATCATTTCAATTTCGGCTATCCGCTGCTCGATGCCACGACGGAACTCACCGGAGCGTTTGGCGATTTCGCCGCGCGTTTTGCTGCCCTGCCGCCGGCGCCGCGTCCCGAAACGCGCGAGATCGTCGATCATCTGACGTTGCCGCCGGATGCGAAGGGCGATCTTGTCGTCGGCCTCCGCAACCCGGCGCTGGGCTCGGGCGGCGTCGGCGTCGAACTCGCCTATCGGCAGGCGGAACTGCCGGATCTTCTCGTCTGGCGTTCGTACCAGTCCGGCGTCTTTGCGCTCGGCATCGAGCCGGGCACGCCGCTGCCGCGGGTCGAGGATGGCCGGCTCGTCGGCGACAGCCTGCCACCACGGGGGAGCCGCAGCTATGGCGTCGCGATCACCGTGACCGGCAAGGCCTGAGGTTCGCGCTCAAACGGCGAGCGCCGCGAGGGCCGTCGAACGCTGATGCTGAGCGAGGAGCGCGGCAACGGCGCAGGAGGCGAGGCGGCTCGTCGCCGAATCGGCTCGGCTCGTCAGGATGATGGGCACCCGTGCGCCGACGACGATACCGGCAGCATCGGCATCGGCGAGGAAGGTCAGGCTCTTCGCCAGCATATTGCCGGCTTCGAGGTCGGGCACGATCAGGATATTGGCCCGGCCGGCGACGGGCGATCGGATATGCTTGATCTCGGCTGATCCGAGATCGATCGCATTGTCCAGTGCCAGCGGCCCGTCGACGATGCCGCCGGTGATCTGGCCCCGATCCGCCATCTTGCACAGGGCTGCCGCGTCGATGGTCGAGGGGATGTCCGGATTGACCATTTCCATCGCCGAGAGGATGGCGACGCGGGCGCTGTCGAAGGAGAGAGCCGCGGCGAGATCGATCGCGTTCTGGACGATATGGCGCTTTTCTTCCAGCGTCGGTGCGATGTTGATCGCGGCGTCGGAGATGATCAGAGCATCCTCGTGGTGCGGCACGTCCATGACGAAGCAGTGGCTGATGCGCCGTCCCGTTCGAAGGCCGGTGTCCCGCGCGACGACCGCCGCCATCAGTTCGTCGGTGTGCAGACTGCCCTTCATCAGGGCGTCGGCCTCGCCCGCCCGCACCAGCGCAACGCCCTTGTCGGCCGCGTCGTGGCTATGCGCCGCGTCGACCCGGCGGTAGGCGGCAAGATCGACGCCGAGAGAAGCCGCAACGGCCGCGAGCTTGACCGGTGGCGCGACGAGGATCGGTTCGATCAGGCCGATCGCCGCAGCTTCGATCACGGCACCGAGCGAGACCGCGTCGCAAGGGTGCACCACCGCGACGCGCAGCCGCGGCAGCGCCTTCGCCGCGGCGATCAGCCGTTCATATTTGGCGCGACGGACCGTCGCGATGGCATCGTCCGCCGCGGCCATGCTCGTCTCCGTTCAGCGTTTCAGATACGAGCTGATAAGGCTCAGTTCCGGCGCGCCGAGACGGGCCGCCGCGCTGTCGCGCTGATGCCAGTACGGATAGATCAGCCGCTGCAGGCTGACCGCGTCGAGCCGCGCCCGCTCCTCCTCGGAAAGCACCAGCTCGGCGGCGCCGAGATTCCTCGTCAGCTGATGCTCATGGCGCGCGCCGATGATCACCGAGGTCACGCCCGGACGACCGAGCAACCAGGCGAGCGCAATTTCGGCCGGCGAGGAACCGCGCGCCTCGGCGATCGCGACCAGGACCTCGATCGTGTCATAGAGCCGCTCCTGATCGGCGAGCGGCGGCTCGTGCCAGTCGTTGAGATGGCGGCCGCCCTCGGCCGGGGCCTGGCCGCGGCGGTATTTGCCGGAGAGGAGGCCGCCGGCGAGCGGGCTCCAGACGAGAACGCCGAGGCCCTGGTCGAGCGTCACCGGGATCAACTCGTACTCGGCATCGCGCGATTCCAGCGAGTAGTAGATCTGCTGGCTGACGAGCGGCACATAGCGGTTGGCGCGCGCCGTCTCCATCGCCTTCATCAGCTGCCAGCCGGAGAAATTCGAGGCGCCGACATAGCGCACCTTGCCGGAGCGCACGAGCGTGTCGAGCGCTTCCATCGTCTCCTCGAGCGGCGTCTGTCCGTCCCACTCGTGCAGCTGGTAGAGATCGATCGCGTCGATCCGAAGCCGCCGAAGGCTGGCTTCGCACTCGCGGATGATGTGACGGCGCGAAAGACCCTCGTCATTCGGGCCGGAGCCCATGGGAAAGCGGACCTTGGTCGCGATCACGAGATCGCTGGTCCGCCCTTCGAGCACCTCGCCGAGAATTTCCTCGGACCGCCCCGTCGAATAGGCGTTGGAGGTATCGATGAGGTTGATGCCGGCCTCGATGCAGATATCGAGCAGGCGGCGTGCCTCGGCCGTGTCCGTCGAGCCCCATTTGGAGAGCGCGCCGACGCCGCCGAAGGTCGCAGTGCCGAAAGAGAGCGTCGAGACCTTCAGTCCCGATCGTCCGAGAAGCCGGTATTCCATCAGAGTTCTCCCAAAAGCCGAATGTCGATCGACGCCGCAGGGGGCTGCCCGTCGCGGAGGCGACCCTTGCCGCGCAAGGCGCTGCAATCCGGATCGATCGGGCGAGGGCAGAGGAGGGCAGGCGCCGCCTCGGAAAAAGCTCTAGCGCAGATCGCTGGCCATATCGAGGGCGGAGGCCGCTTCCTGCCGCCTGCCGCGCGGCTCGATCGTCGGCTTGGCGATCGGCCCGGGGCGTGCTCGGGGATCGTCCCGGAGGCTTGCGGCGGGACGCCGGGCGCGGCTCAATGGACGCCATGACAGAGCCAGGAGATTCGACGATGAGCGTTGCTTCCGGGGACGAGGCCGAAGCCGCAGCGGGCGGGGAGCACAGGTGGGTGCTGCCCGATCTCGACCATGGCCATTATCTCCGTCTCGCCTTCAAGGTCGCGGAGCAGTCGCGTGCCTCGGGTCAGCATCCGTTCGGCGCGATCCTGGTCGGGCCGGATGGGGCGGTGCTGAT
>OZ245770.1:3942500-4853707 GCA_965227845.1 Kaistia sp.
GGTTAAGAGGAGAGGTGCAAGCTTTGAATCGAAGCCCCGGTAAACGGCGGCCGTAACTATAACGGTCCTAAGGTAGCGAAATTCCTTGTCGGGTAAGTTCCGACCTGCACGAATGGCGTAACGACTTCCCCGCTGTCTCCAGCACCCGCTCAGTGAAATTGAATTCCCCGTGAAGATGCGGGGTTCCCGCGGTCAGACGGAAAGACCCCATGAACCTTTACTACAACTTTGCACTGGTATTCGTGTTTGCATGTGTAGGATAGGTGGTAGGCTTTGAAGTTCGGGCGCTAGCTCGGATGGAGCCATCCTTGAAATACCACCCTTGTGAATATGGATATCTAACCGCGGCCCGTCATCCGGGTCCGGGACAGTGCATGGTGGGTAGTTTGACTGGGGCGGTCGCCTCCCAAAGTGTAACGGAGGCGCGCGATGGTGGGCTCAGAGCGGTCGGAAATCGCTCGTCGAGTGCAATGGCATAAGCCCGCCTGACTGCGAGACTGACAAGTCGAGCAGAGTCGAAAGACGGCCATAGTGATCCGGTGGTCCCACGTGGACGGGCCATCGCTCAACGGATAAAAGGTACTCTGGGGATAACAGGCTGATGATGCCCAAGAGTCCATATCGACGGCATCGTTTGGCACCTCGATGTCGACTCATCACATCCTGGGGCTGGAGAAGGTCCCAAGGGTTCGGCTGTTCGCCGATTAAAGTGGTACGTGAGTTGGGTTCAGAACGTCGTGAGACAGTTCGGTCCCTATCTGCCGTGGGTGTAGGAAAATTGAGAGGATCTGTCCTTAGTACGAGAGGACCGGGATGGACGTACCTCTGGTGGACCTGTTGTGGCGCCAGCCGCATTGCAGGGTAGCTACGTACGGACGGGATAACCGCTGAAAGCATCTAAGCGGGAAACCCACCTCAAAACGAGTTTTCCCTTGAGAGTCGTGGTAGACCACCACGTCGATAGGCCGGGTGTGGAAGTGCGGCAACGCATGTAGCTTACCGGTACTAATCACTCGATAGGCTTGATCGTTCTCATTAATCATGCCCATCCCAAACGGATGGCATCAATCAAAATACCAGCTTCTTCATTCCTTGCGAACTTCGCCGGCCTGGTGGTCATGGCGAGGAGCCTGAACCCGATCCCATTCCGAACTCGGCCGTTAAACTCCTCCGCGCCAATGGTACTTTGTCTTAAGACACGGGAGAGTAGGTCGCCGCCAGGCCTGCAAAGTTCGCAAACGAATCTCTCTTCACAAACCAACCAAAACGCCCCGTTCAGCAGAAATGCTCAACGGGGCGTTTTGCGTTGCGCCGAAGGCAAACCGCCAGCAAAGCGCGGTGCGAGGCCGGGAAAAGGCGAGGACGTGGTCAAGAAGCGGCATCAGTTGCTGCTGCACTGGACTCGGAGCCGATCAGGCAGCACGCGCGACCAGCGGACGTCCCAGAACCCGAACGCCTCACCGCCCTCCGCCGAGCGCCTCGAGCTCGCCCTCGAAGAAGACCAGCATCGACGCCAGATCCGCCGGAACCTCGTAGTAGGCGTCGCGCTCGACAAAGCCCATCGAGCGGTAGAGGCCGATGGCCTCGCGGTGATCGATGCCGGTATCGAAGAGCAGCCGGCGATAGCCGCGGTCGAGCGCCTCGACGACGAGACGGTCAACGAGGGCACGGCCGAGGCCGAGACCCCGCGCCCCGCCGCCGACGACCAGCCGCTTCATTTCGCAATCGCCAGTTGAGGGCAGGCCCTTCAGCATGATGGTTCCGACCGTGACGCCGTCTCGCACTGCAATCCAGACACCGCCGCCGGGCGACGCATGGATCACCGGTAGATCATCCAGAAGCTGTTGCCACACTGTGTCGGGATAATAGGTCTCGACGATCCAGGGGCTCGCAGCATAGCGTTCCCTCAGCCAGTCGAGAAATTCCTGGCAGAGAGCCCTGACCGATGCAAAGTCGGCCGCGGTCTCTGCCGCGCGGATGACGACGCGGTTCTCCATGATCTGCTGCCACTCCCCCTTGGCTCGTCGAGAGCAGCCACTTTACCGCATGCGCCGGCATGCGACACTGGCGATCCGCCGTGTGCCGCACCGTCACGATCGACCTCGTCGCGGCTACACTTCTTGGGGGTCGAAAGGCGCCGAACCGCTGTCAGGGGATCTGTCGTGGTGGCCCATCGGCGGAGGGGGCACCTGTTTAGCGTCTTGCCGTTCAACCGCTTTTTCAAGCGCTGCGACCCGCGGGGAGGACCGAGGTCGCTGTCTCGTCCAGCATGACCTGGTTGCGGCCCTTCGACTTGGCTGCATAGAGCGCGGCGTCGGCGCGGACGATGGCTTCGTCGATGGTGCCCGTCCTGCGATCGAAGGTGGCGACGCCGAAGCTCGCGGTGATCTTCTGCGTCATGCCGAAGTCCTGCCAATCGCGGTTGGCGAGATCATCGCGCATCCGCTCGGCGAGCGCCGCGGCCTGGTTTGGCCCGAGGTCCGGCAGAAGAAGCACGAATTCCTCGCCGCCGAAGCGGGCGGCCGCGCCCCCGGCCGGCAGCCGGTCCATGAGCAGCGCAGCGAACCCGGCAAGGATGCTGTCGCCGGCCGCATGGCCGTGCGCATCGTTGACGCGCTTGAAATGATCGATATCGCAGTGGACGACCGCGGCGAAGCGGGCGTCTGAAGAAGTATTCTCTGCGACACGGGCAAAGCCGCGCCGGTTGAGGAGCCCCGTCAGGGCGTCGCGCTCGGCGGCATCGCGATAAACCGCGATGATGTCGACCGCCACGGTGCCCAGGACCGTCATCGAGAAGAGGATCGCGATGATCGCAGCTGAAGCCTGGACCCAGAAGGCATAGGGCGACCAGATATAGTCGTCGATCCGGCTGTCGGCAGCGATCAGGCTGCCGAGCAGGGCCACGCGGACCAGGGATTCCAGCGCGACGAGGCCGATCACACCCGCCAGCATCCGGTCGATCGTGTGATCGAGATGCCGGCCGACGACGGCCAGCGGCCATAGCAGCAGGATGGCGCAGGCGATGTCGCTGAGGAGCAATTCCGCGCGCAGGCTATCGGCACCGAGCACCGCAACGCCAATCGCGAGATAGACCGTGATGGCGAACAGGGCGCGCTGCAGAACAAGCCTCGGCCGACGGAACCTCACGAGCAGGCCATGACCGTAGAGAAAGAAGGCCAACAGAAAGAGCGCGTCAGCGAACATGGCCTGCACTGGATGCGGCAGCGGAAGCAAGGACGCCGTGAAGCCAGCTGCCGACAGCATAAGGCCGACACCCCAAAAGACGGCCGGGCGCGAACCCCAGCGCGACGCGGTGACGAGGACCGTGCCGAGCACCAGCATGATCGCAGGCACCAGCGCGGCGAAGGGGTTGAAGGCCGCCATCAATCGGAGTTCGATCGGACGTAAGGTCGGCCGGCTGCGACCTGGAATCGCGGCGCGGCCTGCGGTAACGCGGCATCTCGCCGGTCGGCTTCGTCAAGGACACCAGCATCGAAGCGTCCCGTGCCGCGCCTTGCGCCGAAGCGTCCTCCCGGGCAGCTTTCCGCCAGCTTTCGCCCAAATGTTTCCGTCGTCTTGACCATGCGAAATCCGGCCTGTGGTGTGCCGACGCAGAGCAGCAGAATATTCCCTGCGTGTCGCGACATGCGATTGACTATGCCTAAGGAACGGCTGCCTTTAGGAGCGCTGCCGACGCCGAATCAGGGGTATCCCGCGCGTCGGTTTGCCCTCTACCGACCGCCCCGGCGGCGGTGGAGACCGCCGGCAATGCCGGAACATCTTACGGGGAAGGATTGATCGATGCGATTTATCAAGTTTGGGCTGGCTGCCGCCGCCATGGCGCTCGGCATCGCCGGCGCTTCGGCACAGACGATGAGCTATTCCGATGCCGGCGCGCTTCTGGCGCAGAGCTGCGGCAAGGATATCCAGAAGTATTGCGCCAAGGTCAATATCGGCGATGGCGCCATGAAGGACTGCATGCTGGCCCAGCAGGCCAAGATCAGCCCGCAGTGCCTCAGCGACTATCAGGCGGTCGCCGCCTCGATCGCCAAGCGCAATGCGGCGCAGCTCGCGGTTCCGAAGCTGTGCAAGAACGACGTCGTTCGCCATTGCCAGGGCATGGTGGCCGGCGACGCCCACTTCCTGACCTGCCTCAACGCCTCGCAGCGCGTCGTCACCGCCGCCTGCAACCAGGCAATTGTCGACGCCGGTTGGCGCTGAGCTGGGATCGGAGGGATCACCATGATGAACAAGACCCGCATCGGCGCGCTCGCGCTCGCCATCGCCCTGTCGGGCGTCGCCGGTTCCGCTTCGGCGCAGACCGCGCTCGACTCGAACCAGATCCTGCAGAGCCTGCAGAGCGCCTCTCGCGTCGCTCCGCCGGATCTGTCGGCCGCGCTGATCCGCAATGCCGTGCAGCAGCATATCGCCAACAATCCCGGCATGCCGATCAACTGGACGCCGCTCCAGCTGCTCGACGGCCTGGCGCAGATCAACGTCCAGATCCAGTTCGCGCTCAACTCCGACATCATCCGTCCGGAGTCCTATTCGACGATCGGATCGATCGCCGATGCGCTGCACCACCCGATCCTGGGCGGCTACAAGTTCGTGGTCACCGGCAACACCGACACCACCGGTGACCGGCAGAAGAACTTGGTGCTGAGCCAGAAGCGTGCGGAAGCCGTGATGAATGCCCTCGTCACGACCTATGCCGTCGATCCGGCCCGGCTCGAGGCCGTCGGCCTCGGCGAGGAAAACCTGCAGGACCCGAAGAACCCGACGGACCCGATCAATCGCCGCGTCCAGCTGATCAATGTCGGCAAGTACCTGCCGAAGTAAGGCATCTGAAGCCGCGGCCGGCGACGCCGGCCGCGGTCACTTCGCCTAGAGTCGATAGAACGCGATCGCGTTGTCGTGCCAGAATTTCCGCTGCTCGTCGGCGCTGGTGCCGGTGAGCACCGCATCGACGATCTCGGTCCAGCGCCGATAGCTGAGCCCCAGCAGAGCCACTGGCCAATCGCCACCGAACATCACCCGATCGAACCCGAACGCCTCGATGGCGACGGAGACGTAGCGCTTCAGCTCGTCCTCCGTCCAAGCCTTGTGGTCGGCTTCCGTCACGACGCCCGAGATCTTGCAGACGACATTCGGCAACTCGGCGAGCGCGCGCATCTCGGTTGCCCAGGGCTCCATCAGACCGTCCTTGATTCCGGGCTTGCCGATGTGATCGAGAATCAGCGGTACATTCGGAACGGCGCGGGCAAAGGCGATCACGCTCTTCAACTGGCGATGCGTGATGCAGATGTCGAAGGAAAGGCCGTAGGATTCGAGTGTCCGGACGCCTTCGATGAAGCCCGGTCGCAGGCAGAATTCCGGATCGGGCTCGGATTGCAGGAGCCGGCGCACGCCGCGCAGGAGATCGAACTCTGCCAGCGCATCGAGCTCGGCGCGTATAGCGGCCCCGCGCTCGACGGGCGCGTAGGCGACCATGCCCTTGAGGCGCGGCTCCTGCGTCGCGAGACCTGCGATCCACCTGGCCTCGTCGAGATACTGGGACGGCTCGGCCTCGCATTGCATGAACACCATCGCCTCGAGCGGCAGGCCCTCTGTGGCGGCGCGGAATTCCGGGAGCTCATAGCGCCGATCGAGGACCTCGTCGCCGTCCAGCCAGGCATAGCGCAGCCGCATCGGGTCCCAGAGATGGACATGGGTGTCGACAAAGGGAACTGCGGGCATCAGCGAGGGTCTCCGGCGCGGAGACGAAGCGGTTCTGGCCTTGGCGGGCGGCGGTGCATGGACGTTCCTCCTTGGTAGATCGGCCGGTCTGCGCCCGTTGCCGATCGTTGCGGCGGCTGCGCGGGCCGGTGCTTCGGCAATAACACGGCGGCAGAGCGGAATCGATCAGTCGCAGGATCCAACTCCTGTGGATCGTGCGTCGCAGGAGCGGCGTCGATCCTTGGTCGGCGGTGTCATCCGGTTGACAAGTCGGGAGTGGCTGCCTATGGTCCGGCCGAATTTTCGAGCGGGCGCCTAGGGCGCTCGTTTCGTTCCTGGGTCATCGATTGCGGATCATTGCGCCATGAAAATCAAGAACTCGCTCAAGGCGCTGCTTGGGCGCCACCGCGCCAACCGGCTCGTTCGCCGCAAGGGTCGCGTCTTCATCATCAACAAGGTCAACCCGCGCTACAAGGCGCGCCAGGGCTGATCCTTGCGGCCCCGCCCGTCTCACGGGCGTGTGAGCCAGCCTTCATTTGACGATGCCTGCATGGCGCCCTAGCTTGGCTCCATGCAGGCATTTTCATTTCTGCCCCTTGCGATCGTCCTGCCCCTCGCGGCCACGGCGGCGACAGCCGAACCGGTTCGTCCGCTGACGGCGATAACCGCTCCCCCCGCTGCCGAATCGGCGGAGGCGCCCTTCGGCGAGGGGACGGGGAAGCCGGGCGAGGCTGCTGCGCCGACACGCAAGCCGCTCGGCAAGATGACGCTCGACGAATTGTTCGCGACGCTCGCCGCCCCCGGCGATGAAGCGCGCGGCCGGGCCGCCGAGGCCGAGATCCAGCGCCGCTGGGCGCATTCCGGCAGCCCGACGATCGATCTCCTGATGGGATGGGCGCAACAGTCGCTGGCGGCCAAGGACTATGGCCGCGCGCTCGATTTTCTCGACCAGGTGGTGATGCTGAAGCCCGCCTATGCCGAGGGCTGGAACCGCCGCGCCACGATCCACTATCTCGAGGACGACTACGGCAAGGCGCTCAGCGATCTCGAAAAAGTGCTGGCGCTGCAGCCGCGTCACTTCGGGGCCTTGGCCGGGATCGGGATGATCTTCCGCGATATCGATCGCAAGGCCGATTCGCTTACGGCCTTCGAGCGCGCGCTCGCTCTCGATCCCTATCTCGATTCCGAGATCAAGGACACGATCCGGACGCTCGAGCCGGATGTGCGCGGCAAGGAAATCTGACGCAAGCGTTCCGTCACGGCCCGACCGGTAGAACCCTGCCGCAATGATGCGGCAGAGACTTCGGCGAGGCCGTTCGGCAGTCTATCGACGCCGTCAGTGACTGGTGCTTCCCGCGCCGACGAAGGCGATGCGGATCATGTTGGTCGCGCCGGGCGTACGCAGCGGCACGCCTGCGGTGATGATGATCCGGTCGTTCGGCTGAGCGAAGCCCTCGCGAGCGGCGATGTCGCAGGCGCGGCTCACCATGTCGTCGAGATTATAGGCATCCTCGGACACGACGCAGTGCAGGCCCCAGACGACCGAGAGCCGGCGTGCCGTGGCCTCGATCGGCGACAGCGCGATGATCGGCGTGCGCGGCCGTTCGCGGGCGGCGCGCAGGCCAGTCGATCCGGAGGCCGTGTAGCAGCAGATGGCCGACAGATTGAGCGTCTCGGCAATCTGCCGCGCTGCAGCCGAGATCGCGTCGGCGCCGGTCGCTTCCGGCTCGGTGCGCTGGGCGTGCATGATGTTCTTGTGGTTGATGTCGCGCTCGACCGCGGTCGCGATCCTGTCCATCGTCTCGACGGCATCGATCGGGAAAGCGCCAGCGGCCGATTCGGCCGAGAGCATTACGGCATCGGCGCCCTCATAGACGGCGGTCGCAACGTCGGAAACTTCAGCTCTCGTCGGCACCGGCGCGGTGATCATCGATTCCAGCATCTGCGTCGCGACGACCACGGGCTTGCCGGCGCGGCGGCAGGCGCGGGTGATCTGCTTCTGGATGCCCGGAACCTCTTCGAGCGGCATCTCGACGCCGAGATCGCCGCGCGCAACCATCAGCGCATCGGAGATCTCGATGATCTCGGCAAGGCGCTGAACTGCCTGCGGCTTCTCGATCTTCGACATGATGCCGGCGCGGCCGGCAGCGATCTTGCGCACTTCCGCGACGTCTTCGGGACGCTGCACGAAGGAAAGGGCGATCCAGTCGACCTTTGCCTCGAGCGCGGCGTCGAGATCGGCGCGGTCCTTGTCGGTCAGCGCGCCGGTACGGATGGTCGAATCCGGAACCGAGACGCCCTTGCGGTCGGAGAGCTTGCTGCCGACCTCGACGGTGGTGAGCGCCGACTTGCCGTTGGTCGAGACGACGCGGAGACGCACCTTGCCGTCGTCGATCAACAGGCGATGGCCGGGTTCGAGCGCTTCGAGAATCTCGGGATGGGGCAAATAGGCGCGACCGGTCGTGCCCGGCGTCGGATCGGAATCGAGCGTGAAGGTCTGGCCGACGGTGATCTCGACCGACTTGTCGGCGAAGGTGCCGAGACGGAGCTTCGGCCCCTGCAGATCGGCGAGGATGCCGATCGGGCGGCCTTCCTCGGCGTCGATGGCGCGGATGGTCGAGACCAGTTCGCGCAGCTTGTCGTGCGAGGTGTGGCTCATATTGATACGGAAGACGTCGGCGCCGGCCCTGAAAAGCGCCAGGATGGTCGCCTTGTCGGAGGACGCTGGCCCGAGCGTCGCGAGAATCTTGACCTTGCGCGACCGTCTCATTGGGTTTTCGCTCCTGCTTGGGCGGGTTCGTTCAATTGAATGGTCCAGTTCGTCTGTTCACCGGTGTCCACCTCGAAGAATCCGGAACGGTTGTAGCCGCGCGCGACACAATCCTCCGTTCCTTCGATCGTGAACATCTTGTCCTTGGTGCACATCACGTATTTGCCGCTCCACTCGCCGCCATGATCATAGTCGACCGCATACACGTAATAGAAGCGTGACACGAGCGTGCCGCTGACGAGCGTTTCGCAGCTGTTGACGGGAATGTTCCACCAGCCTTCCGTGGTCCAGGTCTTCTTGTCCTTGTAGCCGATGGAGACGCCTACGCGGTTGTTGGTCTTGTTGCACAGCCTGAGGTCAGCCGATGCAGGTGCCATGCCAAGGCCCGGAGCCATCAGGAACAGCGCCGCGAGGGCCAGGCCAGGCAGCAAGCCGGACCGAAGTTTCGGGAGGGGCATCGAGGCGGACGTCGAACCTTTGAGCCAGTTGCGAGCTTTATGGTCCCGATTATTTTCGGCTGTCAACGGCAGAACCTCGGCGAAGGGGACGCGGCCGCCGGCGTCGGGCAGGAGGGCGGTGGATGGAAGCATGCGTCTCGTCGGTGGTTGTGGCGGCGCGCCGGACGAATCCGGCGCTGCGATGCGCCCGATGATCGCAACAAACGCGGCGGCATGATGACCTCGCGCCCGGATCGTCCTCCGCCTCAGCTGGCCCGGCGCGGCCGTGCGACATAGATGCCGGCAAGGATCAGGACGCCGCCGATCGCCTGAGGCAGCGACACCGCCTCGCCGAGGAACATCCAGCCGAACACCGCGGCGGCGATTGCCTCGAGGAAGATCACCAGTGCCGAGAAGGCAGCCGGCAGGTGGCCGAGCGCGAAGGCGAGGAGGCCCTGGCCGCCGGCATGGCTGATGAAGGAAAGGCCGATGATCGCGCCGACGCCGCCGAGGCTGGTCGGCAGGATACGCGGCTCCACGACCAGCGCGATGGCCAGAAGGATGATGCTGGTGATCACGGTCGAGAGGAAGGTGATGCGCGCCGCCGAGGAGCGGCGGCGGGCGACGCGGACCGGCAGGAAATAGAGACCGAAGAAGACGGATGTCGCGAAGCCGGCGAGATCGCCGAAGAGATGCTGCGGCGAAAGGCGCATCGTCATGCCGATCAGGAACGCGGCGCCGGCGAGGCACAGCGCCAGGCCGCCGATGATCGTGCGCGGCACGCGCTCGCCGATGAAGAAGCCGGAGCCGAGCGCGACCCAGACCGGCGCCATGGTGGCGAGAAAGGTCGCGTTGGCGACGGTCGTGTTGAGGATCGCGAGATGCCAGAAGATCAGATCGCCGGCGAAGAGAAGTCCGGCCAGGAGGATCGCGCCGTCGAAGCGGAAGAGGTCCGCGAGCGACCGGCCCGCCCGCCGACCCTCGATATAGGACCAGAGGAACAGCAGCGGCAGCGCACCGCCGACGCGCCAGAACGCGCTCGCGAACGGTCCGACCTCGGCATGGCGCACGAACACGGGCGAAATCGCCATCGCGAGCGCGCCGGTCAGCAGCGCGGGCAAAGCGAGCTTCGCCGCTCGGGAGCGTGATGGATCGTTCAAGGTGCGGTCCGCTGGCCTGCAGGCGGAATTGCTATGGCAGGCCCCCGGTCCCGTCAGTATCATCCGCAGCATGCACGACAAGCCCCCAATCGAACGCGACGCCGTCCTTCCGGCGGCCAACGCCGCCTCCGCCGCCGCGCCGGCTTTTTCGCCCGTTGCCGTCCACGGAGCCGCGCCCTATCCGGTCGCCGCCCAATCAGAGGAGGCGTTCGAGGTCATCGCCGGCGATGCCGCCGCCGGGCTGCTGCTCTTTTGCGATCACGCTTCGAATGCGGTGCCGGCCGACTACGGCGCGCTCGGCCTTCCAGCGTCCGAGTTCGAGCGCCATATCGGCTACGACATCGGCGCGGCGGCCGTGACGCGGGCGCTTGCGGCCCGTTTCGGCGTTCCGGCCGTGCTGTCGCGGTTTTCCCGACTGCTCATTGATCCCAATCGCGGCCTCGACGACCCGACGCTCATCATGCGCCTTTCCGATGGAGCGGTCATTCCGGGCAATGCGAAGGTCGACGCGGCGGAGCGGGCGCGGCGGATCGCGCGCTTCTACCAGCCCTATGACGCGGCGATGGGCGCAGCGATCGATGCCGCGATGGCGAGCGGGCGAATCCCGGTCATTCTGGCGGTGCATAGTTTCACGCCGATCTGGCGCGGCGTTCCGCGCCCTTGGCATGCCGGCGTGCTCTGGGACGCGGATCCACGCTTCGCCCGGCCGCTGATCTCAGGGCTTGCGGCAGATCCCGAGCTGGTGATCGGCGACAACGAGCCCTATCTCGGAGCGCTCAAGGGCGACACGCTCTATCGCCACGCCACGCGGCGCGGGCTTGCTCATGCGCTGATCGAACTCCGGCAGGACCTGATCGGCCATCCCGCCGGTGTCGATGAATGGACCGGGCGGGTCGGTGACGTGCTGGAGGCGATGAACCTCCGTGCCTCGCCGCATCGTCCGGTGATGCATGGCTCCCTCACCGGTCCGGTCGAGCCGATGGCGTGACAGGCGTGGCCGGGATGGAAAAAGACAGGATGAATGGGATGGACGAGATCGACACCGCTACGCAGACCGAGCTCGAGGCAGCGGCGTTTCGCCGGCTGCTCGAGCATCTTGCCGGCCGTCCGGACGTGCAGAACATCGATCTGATGAACCTTGCCGGCTTCTGCCGCAATTGCCTCGCCAACTGGCTGCGCGACGCCGCCGAGGCGCGGGGCCTGCCGCTCAGCAAGGACGCCGTCCGCGAGCGGGTCTATGGCATGCCCTATGAAGAGTGGCGCGCGGCGCATCAGGGTACGGCGAGCAGCGAGGCGCTCGCCGCCTTCGCTGCCAACGCACCGAAGGACTGACGAAAGCGGTGGAGGAGCGCCGCGCTGCGGCGCCGGCTGCGCTTGACCCGGCCGGCGGAAGAAGGCACTGACCGGCCCATAACAGAAGATACCGAGGAGTTCCGTCATGTCGAACGAAGACGTCCAGGGCATCGCCGCCGCCCAGCTCCGCTCCATCGTCGAGCGGATCGAGCGGCTCGAAGAAGAGAAGAAGGCGATCGCCGACGACATCAAGGACGTCTATGGCGAGGCCAAGGGCAACGGCTACGACACCAAGGTGCTGCGCACGATCATCCGCCTGCGCAAGCAGGACGCGAGCGAACGCGAAGAGCAGGACGCGATCCTCGATCTGTACAAGCAGGCGCTCGGCATGGTCTGAGGCAGCCGTCTCGATCGAACGCCGATTGACGGCGCGAGCCGTTTCGAGCCTCGTTCGCCGTCCTACCTCCGCCCTCGTGCCATCCCGGCGACAACCGGGATCGGACGCCGGACGCCCTTAGGCCGATGGTTCCCCGGCGTGCCGGCTGACGCCGAGCGTGCTTTCACGCGATGTGATTCACGACCTAAACGAAAACGGACGCCGCGGTGACGCGGCGTCCGTTGATGTGTGCCGGAATGCGGCCGGTCAGCGCTTCAGCGCGACCGTCTGGCTCGGTTCGAAATTCGCGGCGAAGACCAGCGTGCCGAGCGGACGGACCAGCGGGCCCGAGAAGCGGTCGGTGCGGAGGCCCTCATAAGCCACGCGTCCGAAGCCGAGCTGGATCGAGTGCGACGGCGCCATGAACAGGGCCGGCTGCCCGAACGGATGCGGCATCTCCATCTCGGCATAGGTCTTCTGGCGGGTCGAACCCGGACGCGTCACCAGCTCGATCGTATCGGCGCTGTAGGCGACCGATGTGAAGCGGGCGAGCGGGTCCTGCCAATCGTCATTGCTGGCGACAGCTGCGGCGGTCACGTCGGGATGCGCAGCGGCAGCGCGTCCGGCCACGAGAGCGCCGGTGCTGGCGTCGATGCGCGGTGCGCCGTCATCGGCCGGGGCATAAGCGAGCACGGGCGCGGCGCCCATGCTGTCGCCCTTGCCGACGGCCTCGGCGATCGCCTCGGCGGCCGTAGCCGGCTGGTGGACCGGAGCGGCGGCGAGAGCGAGCGGGGCAGCGGCCGCAGGTTTGCTGGATGCGGTGAGCGCTGCGAGCTGCGCGGCCACCGCATGGCCGGAGACACCGCCCGTCGACGACGCACTGGCAAGCGCCACGGTGGGCTTCGCGATCGGCGAACTGCGCGGAACCGGCAGGGCGTCGGCGGCATCAGCCACGACCACAGGCTCTTCTGCCGCATGGGCGACCGGGGAGGGCCGCGGGACGGGAGCCATGGCGACCTCGGCCTCGGCCTCGGCCGGAGCGGCATCGGCCACCAAGACCGGCTCGGCGGCCGGCTGGTCGGGAGCCGGACGGGGCAGCGGCGCGGCCGCGGCGACGATGGTCGGCGCGGATTCGTCGGGCGCCACGGCCGGGGCCGTCTTCGGGGCGTCCTTGGCGGTCTTCACGACCGGAGCTTCGCTGTCGTCATCGCCAGCAGCCACGGCGGCACCCGCCGATTTCGCGCCGGCGCCGGTATCGGCATTGTCTTCTTCCTCGTCGGCTCCGCCGCCGAAGATCCGCTGCAGGAACGACTTGCCGCCGCCGCCTGATGCGCTCGCCATCATGACGGTGTCGCCGTCGCCGGCCTTGCGCTTCTGATAGGCGGCGAGCGCCTCGGCATAACCGGGCAACGGCTTGCCATCGGAGGGGATATGCAGCGTCTTGCCATCGGGGAAGATCCGCACGAGCTGCTCGCGGGTCATCTTCGGCCAGTGGCGAACACTGCCGGTGTCCATGTGGACGAAAGGCGATCCGGAGGTCGGATAGAAGCCGACGCCGCCGACCTGCATCCTGAGGCCGATGGCGCGCAGCTTCGGCAGGGCGACGTCCGGAATGTAGAAGTCCATTGCCTTGCCGAGCATGTGCTGGCTGTGCTTGGCGACGCCGCGCGAACGGGCGCGGAGCATGCCGTTGGTCTCGGGCGAGCGATAGCCGCAGACGACCTTGATCGGAACGCGCGATCCGCTCTGCTGGTAGACCTGCCAGATGAGGTCGAACAGATGCGGGTCCATATTGGTGGGCTGGTTCTTGCGCCAGTCGCGCAGGACCCAGTTGAGGCGCTTCAGGCCTTCCGGATCATAGCGGCCGTTGCGCTTGAAGACGATCGTGCCGCCTTCGTTGGTATGGACGTTGACGAGGGTAAGAGCCCTGTCTCCGGCGGAAGCGCCGGCTTCGCCGACACGGCCGGTAACCAGCATCGTTCCGGCGACGAGTGCCGTGGCCGTCGCTACACGGACAGTAGAAGCGATCCGCTTCTTCCATCCGCCGTTGCGCTGAGCGTGATTCATGAGACTAGTCAACCTGCTTCTGCGTCCACGGCCCGTTCGGGCGCCCCCGTCGAGGGCAGAATGCTTGAATAGAGTTAACCAGCATTTACCGTGATCGACATTCTCTGGCCCTCGGCGACCGCGCGCTTCGAGACGCACGACACCCAACTACCATCCGGACCAAGTGTGGCAACAACGGGGCAACACAAAGGCCGCGGATGGAAGCTCCATACGCGTTTCGCATGTTCCGGGGAGATTGTCGACCGTCTATCGGCCGCTACAGGCCGAGCGCACGCTCCACGCGGGCGTTGTAGCCATAGATGTCGGGGCGCGTTTCGAGCTTGCCCGCATCATCCACGAACGCCGTGAAATAGGTGATGTGAATAGGAATTTTCTTCGGCAGATTGATCCAGCTCTCACGGCCGCCGATCATCTTGCGCAGCCGCTGGCTGCTCCAGCCGCCTTCGTAGGAAAGGAGGACGTCGGCAAAGTCGAGCGGGTTCTGCACGCGGACGCAGCCATGGCTGAAGGCGCGCGAATCACGCTGGAACAGGCTCTTCGACGGCGTGTCGTGCAGATAGACCGAGTGCTCGTTGGGGAAGAGGAACTTGATCGCGCCGAGGGCATTATCGTCGCCCGGCGGCTGGCGGATCTGGATGTTGCGGGCGCTGACGTTGTTCCAGTCGATCGAAGAAGGGCTCACGGGCTGCATCTTGCCGCCGACATTGGCCAGCACCTGGTAGCCGTTGCGCGACAGATAGGACGGGTCGCGGCTGAGCTTCGGCAGCATCTCCTTCGTCGTGATCGAGGCCGGCACGTTCCAGCTCGGATTGACGACGATCGATTCCATCTCGTCGGAGAAGATCGGGGTCTGGTTGGTGACCTTGCCGGTCACGACCCGCGTCTCGTGCACGATCTTGTCGTCCGAAACGATCCGGACCTCGAATTCGGGAACGTTGACGGCGACGTGGAAGGCGCCGAGGTCGCGCGGCATCCAGCGCCAGCGCTCCATGTTGGCGATGATCTCGGCGGTGTTGTTCTTGCCGACGCCATTCAGGAAGGCGATCGTGTTGCCCCCCGCGGCACCGTCGGCCTTGAGGCCGCTCGCGGCCTGGAAGCGGGCGACCGCCTCGGCCAGCGCGTTGTCATAGATCTCAGGCTTGTCCGTGAGCGGCGCGAGGCCGAGCCGGGCGCGCAGCGCGGGAACCCGGGGATCACTGACGCCGAGCTTCAGCAGCTTGCCCTCAGCGATCGGCGCCGGGCGCTCAGCCGCGGGGCTCTGCCGTGCCTCAGCCAGCGCGGCCTTGAGGCGGCGATAGCCTTCCTGCGGCGGGTTGTAGCCCGCGACCGCGGCGGCCGGGTCGCTCGCAGCGGAAACGCTGGTGAGGATCTCGACGGGATCGGGCAGGAGAGGCTTCTGGGTGATCAGCTTCCCGAAGACGGCAGCCGGATCGATCCGGCCGGCATAGGCCTGGCGTGCATAGGCGAGCAGCGCGCGGTCGAACGTCATTTCCGTGGCGGCGACGAGTTCCGGCCCGAGAGGGGCGGTCGTGCCCAAGGTCTTCAGCGGCAGGACGTAGGCCGCCGGATCGAGGCCATCCTCGGACGCCTGGGCGATACGGGCCATCACCGCCTGCGCGGCCGGAGTCAGGCGGCCGTCCTTGACCCAGACGGGCTGGTAATCGCGCTCGGAATAGAACTCGGTCATGGCGGCGCGATCGCGCTTGGCCAGGAACGTCTCCTTGGCAGGCGCAATGGCAAGCTGGTCCTTCAGCGCGATGGCCGCCGGGTCGCTGGCGACGTCGGCGACGGTGAGGCTGGCGACACTGCCGGCGCGTTCGCGAAAGGTCTTGCCTTCGGGCAGATACGCAGACGCCGTCCCCGCCGAGAGGGCCAGGAGCGCAACGCCCGTCAAAACCGCCGTCAACCGCTTCTCGATCATGGCTCGATCCTTGCCGCGCGCTGAAAAGACGACGCCTCGGCTGAGCTTTTGTTCCCATCCGGCTCCACGCGAAGCCGGCTCACCGTTCAACACCCGTTTTCCGGGCGGCGCTGCGACGCCGTTCACTCTGTCGCCATTTCTTCTTCTCCCTCGGCAATGCCGAGTTCCTTGAGCTTGCGATAGAGGGTGGAGCGCCCGATTCCGAGTTTCCGCGCAACCGTTGCCATGCGGCCACGGTAATGCGCGATGGCGAGACGGATGGTGTCCGCCTCGATGGCCTCGAGAAGGCGAATGTCGCCGGCATCGTCGAAGATCGAGACCGGGTTTGGAGCCCCCATCTCGGCCAGTACGGGCGTCTCGGCCGGCGCGATCGGGGCGGCGTCCGCCGTGCCCGCCTGGCTCTGCCGCGCCTCCAGCTGGGGGAATTCGCCGGTCGTCAGCACCGGGCCATCGGCAAGCACGACGGCGCGGAACATGGCGTTTTCGAGTTGGCGGATATTGCCTGGCCAGGGATGGCGGAGCAGCAGATCGAGCGCATCGGGGGCGATGCCGGCGAGACGCGGCTTCCTCTCCTCGGCGGCAAAGCGCATCAGGAAGTGCCGCGCCAGTTCGGGGATGTCCTCGCCACGCTCGCGCAGCGGCGGCACGCGGATCGGAAACACGTTGAGGCGGTAGTACAGGTCCTCGCGGAAGCGGCCCTCCTTGACCAGCGCGATCAGGTCGCGATTGGTCGCGGAAATCAGGCGGAAATCGACGCGTACCGGGCGCTTGCCTCCGACCGGATCGACTTCGCCCTCCTGAAGGGCCCGCAGCAGCTTCACCTGCGCCTCGAGCGGCAATTCGCCGACCTCGTCGAGGAACAGCGTGCCGCCATGCGCCTCCTGGAACTTGCCGGCATGCTTCTCGGTCGCGCCGGTGAAGGCGCCGCGTTCGTGACCGAACAGAATGGATTCGACCAGATTGCCGGGCAGGGCGCCGCAATTCACGGTGACGAAGGGTTTCGCCCGCCTGTCGCCCGAGCCCTGGATGGCGCGTGCGATCAGCTCCTTGCCGACGCCGCTCTCGCCCTCGATCAGGATCGGAATGGTGGAGCCGGCCGCCCGCCGCGCCAGCGCCACGACACGCTCCATGGCGGGGCTGACAGTCACGATGTCGCGAAAACCGAGCGTGCCGGCGGCAGCGCGGCGCGCGCGCTGCACTTCGCCCTCGAGTGCGCCGAGGCGGAGCGCATTGGTGATCGAGACCTCGATCCGCTCGGCCGACATCGGCTTGACGACGAAATCGGTCGCGCCGGCGCGCATCGCGCCGACGACGGTGTCGATGCCGCCATGCGCCGTCTGGACGATCACCGGCAGGCTGCGCCCGAGCGCCGGCAACCGCTCCAGAACGCCCATCCCGTCGAGTTCGGGCATCACCAGATCGAGGATCATCAGCTGGAAGCGGACGCCGTCGGGCGAAGCGAGGCGCTCGATCGCCGCGCGGCCGTTGTCGACCGCGACGGCTTCGTGGCCGAGCCGGGTCGCCGCCGCTTCGAGCAGCCGTCTCTGTACGGGATCGTCGTCGACGATCAGGATTCTGGCGGACATGGACCGATTGCTGCTCCCGGGGGCGGGGGGCGACGCATGCGCCGCCGCGATCCTTGCCCATGGCCGCATGATCGTCCGCCTTCCTTAACGGCAGCCTACCGGTTTGATGACCATTCGTTCATGCGGCCGGCCTTTCCCGGTCGACGCGATCCGCTATCGGCGGGACGTGCGGTTCCGAAGGGAAGTTCTGCGGCCGGGAGTTGATCGCGGGCGCGTGCTGACCCTATCTACGGTCACCTTTCCTCGATTTCCGGACATTCGCCTCATGCGCCCGACCACTCAGCCAGCCTTCAGCCCAGCCGGCGCCGCCGCGACCAGCGAGATCGGGCACCTTCCGGAATGGAACCTGACCGATCTCTATCCTGGCATGCAGTCGCCGGCGATCGAGGCGGATCTCGCCCGCGCCGCGCGCGATGCGGGCGCCTTCGAGCAGAACTGGAAGGGGACGCTAGAGGTGCTGGCGCGCGAGGGTGGGCTGATCAAGCCGATCCGCGACTACGAGGCGCTCGACGAACTCCTCGGCCGGCTCGTCTCCTATGCCGGCCTCGTTTATTCGGGCGACACCACCGATCCGGCCGGGGCCAAGTTCTATGGCGACGTGCAGCAGAAGGTCACCGATGCCGGCACGCATGTGCTGTTTTTCACGCTGGAGCTGAACCGGATCGACGACGCGGTGATCGAGGCCGCCATGGCCGCGGATCCGGAACTCGCGCATTACCGGCCGTGGATCGAGGACGTCCGCAAGGAGAAGCCCTATCAGCTCGAAGACCGCGTCGAGCAGTTGTTCCACGAGAAGTCCGTCACGGGACGCGGCGCCTGGAACCGTGTCTTCGACGAGACGATGGCCTCGCTCCGCTTCGATGTGAGCGGCGAAATGCTGACGCTCGAGCCGACGCTGAACCTGATGCAGGACCCGGACGAGGCGAAGCGGAAGGCAGCCGCCGAGGCGCTCGCCGCGACCTTTGGCGAGAATATCCGCCTGTTCACGCTGGTGACCAACACGCTCGCCAAGGACAAGGAGATCTCCGACCGCTGGCGCGGCTTCGGCGATGTGGCCGAGTCGCGCCATCTCGCCAACCGGGTCGAGCCGGAAGTCGTCGATGCTCTGGTCGCGGCCGTGCGCGCCGCCTATCCGCGCCTGTCGCACCGCTACTATGCGCTGAAGGCGAAATGGTTCGGCAAGGAGCGGCTCGATCACTGGGATCGCAATGCGCCGCTGCCGAAGGTCGCGAGCCGCACCATTCCCTGGACCGAGGCGCGCGACACGGTTCTCTCGGCCTATCGCACCTTCTCGCCGGAGATGGCGTCGATCGCCGAGCAGTTCTTCGACAAGGGCTGGATCGATGCGCCGGTGCGCCCCGGCAAGTCGCCCGGCGCCTTCGCCCATCCGACCGTGCCCTCAGCGCACCCCTATGTGCTGCTCAACTACCAGGGCAAGACGCGCGACGTCATGACCCTTGCCCATGAGCTCGGCCATGGCGTGCACCAGGTGCTCGCCGCGCCCCAAGGCGCGTTGATGGCGCCGACGCCGCTGACGCTCGCCGAGACAGCGAGCGTGTTCGGCGAGATGCTGACCTTCCGCGCGCTGCTCGAGGCCACGACCGACCCGGTCCAGCGCAAGGCGATGCTGGCCTCGAAGGTCGAGGACATGATCAACACGGTGGTTCGCCAGATCGCTTTCTATTCCTTCGAGCGCCGCGTCCACACCGAGCGGCGCGAGGGCGAGCTCACCGCCGATCGGATCAACGGCATCTGGATGGACGTCCAGCGCGAGAGCCTCGGCGACGCGATCCGCCTCTCGCCCGGCTATGAGGTCTTCTGGACCTATATCCCGCACTTCATCCATTCGCCCTTCTACGTCTATGCCTATGCCTTCGGCGATTGCCTGGTGAATTCGCTCTATGCCGTCTATCGCGAGGCGGATGGCGGCTTCCAGGAACGCTATTTCGACCTGCTCAAGGCCGGCGGCACCAAGCATCATTCGGAGCTGCTGGCGCCGTTCGGCCTCGACGCCCGCGATCCCCAGTTCTGGCAGAAGGGCCTCTCGGTGCTCGAAGGTTTCATCGCCGAGCTGGAGGCCATGGAGGGCTGACTCCTTGAAATCCCGAGGTGGCGATGTTATACAATCTGTACAACATCGTCACCTCGGGAGCCTGCGTCATGAAGCTCGAAATCAAGAAGATCGGCAACTCGACGGGCCTGATCCTGCCGAAGGAGTTGCTGACGCGCCTCAATCTCGGGCAGGGCGATTGGCTGAGCGTCACGGAGAATGCCGACGGGTCGGTGACTATCTCGCCCTTTGATTCCGATTTCGAGGAATCGATGTCGATCGTCGATGACATCATGGTGGAATATCGCGACACCTTGCGGGCGCTCGCCAAATGACCGAGCCGAAGTGGCTGTCGCTGCGAGAGGTTCTCGTCGCGCATGAGCGTCAGTTGCTGCGCTTTGGCGGCCCCGCCGGACTCCGCGAGTCCGGCGCGCTGGAGTCGGCGTTGGGCCGGCCGCGCAACAAGTGGGCGTATGGCGAAACAGACATGGCAGTGCTGTCGGCGGCCTACGCCTATGGCATCGCCCGCAACCACCCGTTTATCGATGGCAACAAGCGCGCAGCATTTGTCGCTATGATGCTGTTCCTGCGCCGCAATTCCATCGCGTTTGCTCCGGCTCCCGCGGAGGCGACGCACGCCATTCTCGGTCTCGCGGCCGGCGAAATCTCCGAGGAGAGCCTTGCCCGCTGGATCCGCGACCGGACGCCAGCGGCCGACTGACGCGGCGCTTTCGGCGGGGCAGGGCCTTGCAGCGGCGCGGTTGAGCCGCATGTTAGGGGCTCAGCATTGAGCGGGTCCGAGCCACATGTCCGATTCCGAACGTAATCGCCTCTCCGGCAGGCTGTCGCGCTATGCGCGGGTCGGCGTGAATGTCGGCGGGGTCGCGGCGAAGGTCGCGGGGGCGCGGCTGTTCGGCTCGACGCTCGACAAGGGCAAGCATGCCGGCGAACTCGCAGCGGCGCTCGGCGGCCTCAAGGGGCCGCTGATGAAGGTCGGGCAGATCCTCTCCACGGTGCCGGATCTGGTACCGCCGGAATATGCGGCTGAACTTTCGCAGTTGCAGTCGAACGCGCCGCCGATGGGCTGGCCCTTCGTGCGCCGGCGCATGCAGGCCGAACTCGGGCCGGACTGGGAAAAGCGGTTCGCATCGTTCGATCGCCAGCCGGCGGCCGCCGCATCGCTCGGCCAGGTTCATCGCGCCGTGGCCAAGGACGGCCGCGCGCTGGCGGTCAAGCTGCAATATCCCGACATGCAGTCGGCCGTCGAGGCCGACCTGACCCAGCTCAGGATGCTGTTTTCGGTCTATCGGCGGATCGATTCCTCGATCGACACCAGCCAGATCTTCGAGGAGATCGGCGCCCGCATCCGCGAAGAGCTGGACTATGGTCGCGAGGCGCGGCATGCGCTGCTCTACAAGATCATGCTCGACGGCCAGAACCTCGTCCGCGTGCCCGAGGTCGAGCCGACCCTTTCCACACAGCGGCTTCTGTCGCTGACCTGGCTCGAGGGCGGGCGGCTGCTCGACTTCCGCGACCGCTCGCTGGAGGAGCGCAACCGGATCGCCAGTGCGATGTTCGCGGCCTGGTGGTCGCCCTTCGCCCATTACGGCGTCATTCATGGTGATCCGCATCTCGGCAACTACACCGTCTTCGAGGAGGACGGGGTCGCTGAGGGCATCAACCTGCTCGACTATGGCTGTATCCGCATCTTCCCGCCTTCCTTCGTCGGCGGGGTGGTCAATCTCTTCCACGGCCTCCTCGAGGGGGACCGCGCCCGCGTCGTCGCCGCCTATGAGAGCTGGGGCTTCGTCGGGCTCTCGAACGAACTCATCGACGCGCTCAACATATGGGCCCGATTCATCTACGCGCCGCTGCTCGACGACCGGGTCCGCACCATCGCCGATGGCGTGGCTCCGGCCGAGTATGGCCGCCGCGAGGCGTTCCAGGTGCATCAGGTGCTGAAGGAGAAGGGCCCCGTCACCGTGCCGCGCGAGTTCGTCTTCATGGACCGTGCCGCCATCGGCCTCGGCGCCGTGTTCCTGCATCTGAAGGCGGAGATGAACTTCCATCGCCTGTTCATGGCGACGCTCGACGGCTTCGACGAGCGGCTGCTCGGCCTCCGCCAGCAGGCAGCGCTCGGCGGCGTCGGTCTCGTGTGAGCGCGGCAGCGGCCGCTATCCTTGTCTACGGCGCGGCCGCATTGGCCGAGATCGCCGGCTGCTTCGCGTTCTGGAGCATCTTTCGTGGCAAGGCATCGCTCGGCTGGCTCCTGCCGGGCGTGCTGTCGCTCATCGCGTTCGCCTATCTGCTGACGCTGACGCCGGCGGAGAATGCCGGGCGGACCTATGCAGTCTATGGCGGGGTCTATATCGCCGCCTCGCTCGGGTGGCTTGCGGCGGTCGAAGGCGTCCGGCCCGATCGCTGGGACCTTGCCGGCGCGGCGATCGCGCTCGCGGGTGCCGCGCTCATCCTCTGGGGACCGCGCGCCGGTTGAGCGCGGCAGCGTGCCCGATTGCGAGGCGGTATCTTCTGCGATATAGCCCCGAACTCCAGCAGCGCTGAGGCGAGGGAGCCCGATCGATGGCCGAGAGCCCGATGGACTACGCGGAACACGACCGCACCTATCATTTCTTCACGGCACTGACGAAGTACGGCACCATCGCCGTCGTGGTTCTCCTCATTCTCATGGCGTTCTTCCTGCTCTAGGGATGCGCCCTGCCGCGCCGGCGCGGTGTTGGCCGGCCGGCATCCGCGGTGAATGCCCGTCGTTCATCGCCATCATCGAGGATAATCCATGAAGATCGGAGTACCGGCGGAGATCGACGGCGGGGAATCGCGCGTCGCCGCGACGCCCGAGACGATCAAGAAATTCCTCGCGTTCGGCGCCACCGTGAGCGTCCAGAGCGGCGCGGGTCTCGCCTCCCGCATCACCGACGCCGATTATGAGGCCGCCGGCGCGACGATCGCGTCCGACGCCGCTTCGGCGGTTGCCGATGCCGATGTCGTGCTCAAGGTCCGCAGGCCGCTGGAGGCGGAGCTTCCGGCCTACAAGCGCGGTGCGCTGGTCATCGCCACCATGGACCCCTATGGCAACGAGGCCGCCGTCGATGCCATGGCCGCTGCCGGGATCACGGCCATCGCGATGGAATTCATGCCGCGCATCACGCGCGCGCAGGTGATGGACGTCCTTTCCAGCCAGGCCAATCTCGCCGGCTACCAGGCGGTGATCGACGCCGCCTCGACCTATGATCGCGCGCTGCCGATGATGATGACTGCCGCGGGAACCGTTCCGGCCGCGCGCGTCTTCGTCATGGGCGCTGGTGTTGCCGGCCTGCAGGCGATCGCCACCGCCCGCCGTCTCGGCGCGGTGGTGACGGCCACCGACGTGCGCCCGGCCGCAAAGGAGCAGGTCGAGAGCCTCGGCGCGAAGTTCGTCGCCGTCGAGGACGAGGAATTCAAGCAGGCCGAGACCGCAGCGGGCTATGCGAAGCCGATGTCGGTCGAATACCAGGTCAAGCAGGCGGCGCTCGTCGCCGAGCACATCAAGAAGCAGGACATCGTCATTACCACGGCGCTGATCCCGGGCCGGGCCGCGCCCCGCCTCGTCACCGCGGCGATGGTTGCCTCGATGCGCCCCGGCGCTGTGCTGGTCGATCTCGCGGTCGAGCGCGGCGGCAATGTCGAGGGCAGCCGTCCCGGCGAGATCGTCGATCTCGAGGGTCGCCGGATCGTCGGCTATCTCAATGTCGCGGGCCGCATTCCCGCGACCGCCTCGCAGCTTTACGCGAAGAACCTCGCCGCCTTCCTTGAGACGCTCATCGACAAGTCGGCCAAGGCGCTTGCGGTGAACTATGAGGACGAACTCGTGCGGGCGACCGTTCTGACGCGCGATGGCGCGGTCGTGCATCCCGCCTTCAAGCCGAAAACCGTCGCCGCGGACGAAGGGAGCCTCTGATGGCCAATCTGACGCCGGAACAGGCGGCTGCCGTCGCCCAGCAGGCCGCCGACGCCGCAACTGCTGCCGCCGAAGCGGCACAGCAGGCCGCTCGCGCCGCGCATCAATACGCCATCCAGGCAGGCGTTCCCGCCGATGGCGGCCTCGCCGACGTGGCTGGCGCGGCGCTGCATGCGGCGACGGGCGGGGTCATCGATCCCTTCGTCTTCCGCCTCTCCATCTTCGTGCTCGCGATCTTCGTCGGCTATTACGTCGTCTGGCAGGTGACGCCGGCGCTGCATACGCCTCTGATGTCGGTCACCAACGCCATCTCCTCGGTCATCGTCGTCGGCGCGCTGCTTGCGGTCGGTGTCGACGCGGTCGGCAACACATCCGGTCACGGCCTCGCGCAGGGCTTCGGCTTCGTCGGTCTCATCCTCGCCAGCGTCAACATCTTCGGCGGGTTCCTCGTCACCAGCCGCATGCTGGCGATGTACAAGAAGAAGACGAAGTGAGGACCGCCCGATGACCACCGCCAATATCACGGCACTCCTCTACCTCGTCTCCGGCGTCTTGTTCATCATGGCGCTGCGCGGGCTTTCGAGCCCGGCGACGGCGCGGCAGGGCAATCTCTACGGCATGGCGGGCATGGGGATCGCGATCCTCACGACGCTGGTGCTGGCAGCGCCCTCAAGCCCGCTCGCATGGGCGTTGATCATTCTCGGCCTCGCCATCGGCGGCGGCGCCGGCGCAGTCGTCGCGCGGCGGATCGCCATGACGGCGATGCCGCAGCTCGTTGCCGCGTTCCATTCGCTGGTCGGCCTTTCGGCGGTGATGGTCGCGGCTGCCGCGCTCTATGCCCCGGCCGCTTTCGGTATCGGCGAGGTCGGCGATATCCATCGCCAGGCGCTGTTCGAGATGAGCCTCGGCGTCGCCATCGGCGCGATCACCTTTACCGGTTCGGTCATCGCCTTCCTGAAGTTGAACGGCAACATGTCGGGCAAGCCGATCATCCTGCCGCTCCGCCATCTCATCAACGCGGCGCTCGCCGCGCTGCTCGTCGTCCTCATCATCGCGCTGGTCGCGACCGGCAATCCGGCACTGTTCTGGCTGATCGTGATCGCCAGCCTCGTGCTCGGCGGTCTGATCATCATCCCGATCGGCGGCGCCGACATGCCGGTCGTCGTCTCGATGCTCAATTCCTATTCGGGCTGGGCCGCGGCCGGCATCGGCTTCACGCTCGGCAACACCGCCCTGATCGTGACCGGCGCGCTGGTCGGCTCGTCGGGCGCGATCCTTTCCTACATCATGTGCAAGGCGATGAACCGTTCGTTCATCTCCGTGATCCTCGGCGGTTTCGGCGGCGAGACCGCAGCGGCGGGTGCCGGTGGCGCTGTCGAGCAGCGGCCGGTCAAGCAGGGCTCGGCCGAAGATGCGGCCTTCATCATGAAGAACGCCTCGAAGGTCATCATCGTGCCGGGCTACGGCATGGCGGTGGCGCAGGCGCAGCATGCGTTGCGCGAGATGGCCGACAAGCTCAAGCATGCCGGTGTCGAGGTGAAATACGCCATTCATCCGGTCGCAGGCCGCATGCCGGGCCATATGAACGTGCTGCTCGCCGAGGCGAACGTGCCCTATGACGAGGTGTTCGAGCTCGAGGATATCAATTCGGAATTCGCGCAGGCCGATGTCGCCTTCGTCATCGGCGCCAACGACGTCACCAATCCTGCCGCGAAGACCGACAAGACCTCGCCGATCTACGGCATGCCGATCCTCGACGTCGAGAAGGCCGGCACGGTCTTGTTCATCAAGCGCGGCATGGGCTCGGGCTATGCCGGCGTCGAGAACGAGCTGTTCTTCAAGGACAACACCATGATGCTCTTCGCCGACGCGAAGAAGATGGTGGAGAGCATCGTCAAGGCGCTCGATTGAGCCTGCCGGTCGCGTTGGGGGTGGGATCGGGGGCCGTCCGACCGCTCGTCGCGGCCGATCTCGCGGCCTTCAGGGCGCTGCGCCTCGAAGCGCTCAAGACGGCGCCGACCGCGTTCCTCGCCAGTGTGGCGGAGGAGCAATCCCTCTCCGACGAGGCGGCGCTGCGCCGGCTCGTCGGCGCGCCTCCGGCGGTCGTTTTCGGCGCGTTCGTTGGTGGACGGCTGGTCGGAACGGCCGGCTTCGACCCCAACCGCCGTGAGAAGCAGTCCCATCGCGGCACGCTCTGGGGCGTGTATGTCGATCCCGGCCAACGCGGCAAGGGCCTCGCGCGGGCTGTCGTCGAGGCCGTCATCAATCATGCGCGGGCGCATGTCCGGGTCCTCGACGCGGTCGTCGTCGCGACCAACAGCGACGCGCGGGCTCTCTATCGTCGGCTCGGTTTCGCCGAATATGGCGTCGTCACGCGCTCGATCCATGTCGGCGGCGTTGACTATGACGACGTGCTGCTGGCGCTCGACCTCGACCGCTGAGCACGCTTCCCGCGCCCCGAACATGCCGGAACCTGCAGCGCGGCCGTCAAAGCGGCTGCAATCAGGCCGGGGCGCGACGCCTCAGGCGCCGTTCGGGGCGGTCCGCCGCATGCCGTCGCGGGCAGGGGCGTAGTTCGGATTGATGATCTGGGCGCGCGCAAAGGCGTCATGCGCCTTGCCGGGCTCGCCGAGCTTTTCGAGCGCGAGACCTTGATAGGTCCAGCCGAGATAGGACTGCTTGTCCTTGCGCACGGCGATGTTGAAATCGTCCAGCGCCGCCTTGTAATCGCCGATGGCGAGATAGGAGAGGCCGCGGCTCAGATAGGGATCGAGCGAATTCGGCGCGTAGGTCGTGGCGGCGGTCAGATCCTGGATCGCGTCGTCGTGGCGGTTCTGGCTCTGGTAGATCAGCGCGCGGTTGTAATAGCCCTTCGGATCGTTCGGATCGAGCTGGATCGCCTGGGTCAGGTCGGCGAGGGCAAGGTCGATCTGGCCCTGCGAGCGGTAGAGATTGGCGCGGCCGACATAGGCTTCGCCATAGCTCGGATTGAGCTGGATCGCAGTGTTGTAGTCGGCGAGCGCCTTCTGGTCCTGCTTCAGCCGCCGCTCGACCAGCGCGCGGTTTGCATAGGCCTGATAGAAGTTCGGATTGAGCTGGATCGCCTGATTGAAGTCGGCTAGCGCATCCTCATAACGCCCGGCACGGCCATAGGCGGTGCCGCGGACATTGTAGCCGGCCGCGTCGTTCGGATTCTGGCTCACGACCGCGCTCAGCGAGGAGATGTTGGCGGACGAGCCGATCGCCGGGTCGATGCCGGCCTCAGGGCCGGGAAGGCCGGAGGATTGGCAGCCTGCCAGAGCAAGGGCGACCAGCGAGGACGCGGCGAGCGCCCGGGCGGCGGAGGAGCGCGGCCGCTGTTGCGGCATCGGCATCGAGACGATCATCGGCGGCTCCTCATCGGTTGGTCAGGTGCCAGGAAAAAGACGAACAAGGGCAACGAACGCCGCGCCTGCGGGTCCGTTACCCTCAATGATATGGCCGGAAGGGCGAAAGGATGGCGCCGACCGAAGCCGGCAGCCAATCTCAGTGCCGACCCTTGGCGGCGGCCTTCGGCGCCGCAACGATGCCGAGCTCGCGCTGGGCCTTCTTGCGGGCAAGCTTGCGGGCGCGGCGGACAGCCTCGGCCTTCTCGCGGGCGCGCTTGACAGACGGCTTCTCGTAGAAGTCGTGCAGCTTCATCTCGCGGAAGATGCCTTCGCGCTGCATCTTCTTCTTGAGGACCTTGAGAGCCTGGTCGACGTTGTTGTCGCGAACGAGTATCTGCACGCGGTTGCGTCCTATCTTGATCCGATCGGTGGGTCTTGCTCCGGGGAAGAGCAGCACGTTTCAATGAAACACGCCGCCTTTGTCCCGATTTCGGCGCTCTCATAGCAGAAGCCCTTCCGGGCGTCAAAGCGTCTTGCGGCCGGAAAGGGCGGATTTTCGGTGTTTTTGAGCCGTCTCAGCCGCTATGTGTCGTGGCTGTCGCGCTGACAGGGACAAGGAACGCATCGATGAGATTGAACAACAGGCTCGCTATCGTTACCGGCGGCGCCAAGGGCATCGGCTTCGCCATCGCCGAGCGCTTCCTCGCCGAGGGCGCGCGCGTCGTCATTGCCGACATCGATCAGGATGCCGGGTCGGCGGCAATCGAGCGGCTGGGCGCTGGCGGTGCCTGCCGGTTCGTGCGCTGCGATGTCGGCGATGCCGACGACGTCGCCAATCTCGTCGCGGCGACGATCACCTTCGGCGGCGACATCGACATTCTCGTGAACAATGCCGGCATTGTCGCGGCCGGGGACTTCCTCGAAGTGAGCGAGGCCGATTTCGACCGCGTGCTCCGCGTCAACCTGAAGGGGGCTTTTCTCACCGGCCAGGCGGTGGCGCGGCACATGGCGGCGCGGGTCGACGCCGGCGGCGCGCCGGGTGCGATCGTCAACATGACCTCGGTGAATGCGGTGTTCGGCCTGCCCAACCAGGTGCCCTATACCGCGTCAAAGGGCGGGTTGATGCAATTGACGCGCGCCATGGCGGTTTCGCTTGCGCCGCGCGGCATCCGCGTCAATGCCATCGGACCGGGCTCGATCGCGACTGACATCCTCGCCAGCGTGAACAGTGATCCGGCGGCGAAGCACCGCCTGCTGTCGCGCACGCCGCTCGGCCGGATCGGCGAGCCGTCGGAGATCGCGGCGATCGCGGTCTTCCTCGCCTCAGACGATGCGAGCTACATCACCGGCGAGACGATCTACGCCGATGGCGGCCGTCTCGCGCTCAACTATACGGTTGCCGTCAAGGACTGAGCGGCAGGCCCGGCGGATGGCCGGGCCGTCCGTTATGACCTAGAGGTCCTCGTCGTCCTCGACCGGACCCTTCAGCGACTTCAGCTTGGCGAAGACTGCATCGGCGTCGAGCTCGTCTTCCTTCGGCTCCTCGGGGCGATAGGAACGCAGCGCCGCGGAGGCGAGCGCGTCGGCGGCCGTCGTCTCCTCGGGACGCAGCAGCGTCTCGCCATCGGCGCCGACTTCGCGCGGCGGCGCGCTCTTCGCAGCCTTCTCAACTTCGAAATCGAGGTCGATTTGCGAGCAGAGGCCGAGCGTGACCGGATCGCTCGGCGTCAGGTTGGTCGAGTTCCAGTGGCTGCGGCCGCGGATCGAATCGATCGTCGGCTTGGTCGTGCCGACGAGCCGCATGATCGCGGCGTCCTTCAGCTCGGGATGGTTGCGCAGCAGCCAGAGAATGGCGTTCGGGCGGTCCTGGCGCCGCGAAACCGGCGTATAGCGCGGTCCCTTGCGCTTCTGGACCGGCACGCGGACGCGCGTCTCGGCCATCTTGAGGCGGAGCTTCGGATCGCGCTGGACGCGTTCGATTTCCTCGCGGGTGAGCTGGCCCGTCAGCACCGGGTCGAGACCCTTGATGGTCTGTGCCGATTCGCCGTCGGCAATTGCCTTCACCTCAAGGGGATGCAACTTGCAGAAATCGGCGATCTGGTCGAACCCGAGCGAGGTATTCTCGACCAGCCAGACGGCAGTCGCCTTCGGCATCAGCGGGATGGTGGACATAAGTCTCTCCTGATTGCTCGCCCGGTTGTCCGCCGGAGGAGCAGGATTTCGTCTGAATGACGGGGTATGCCGGCTATATAGACCGCTAGACCCGCCGAATCAAACGTTTCAGCCGGAACCGGGCAGACGACTCCTCGGTGCCACGTGCGGCTCCCGGCCCGCGGCGGACAAACGGGCCGAAACAAAGCGGGCGCGGCCGAAGCCGCGCCCTTCTCTGTCGGTCCCTCGGGACGGCCGCGTCCTCGGCCTCAGTTGGCCGGAGCGGGCGTCGCGGGAGCCGGCGTTGCCGGAGCAGGAGCCGCCGGGGCAGGGGTCGCTGGCGCAGGCGCCGCCGGAGCAGGCGTCGTCTCGGTCGCTGCAGGCGGCGGAGGCGGCGGAGCAACCGTCGCGCGCGACTGCCACCAGTACCAGGCGATCACGATCACCACGACGACGGCAATAACCCAAACCCATGTATTCTGGCGTTGCATTCCGTTCCTCCTTGTCTTTCGGGAACTCAACCACTGTATCTCTATCTGATTCACGCCATTTGACGAAGAGAATCACCAGAGGAGCCGTGCGTGCCATGCTGCCGACGGCGCGACAGGATCATGCGTGGCTGTCTCGTTGCAGCGAGACAGCCACGCGTCGATTGTTGTTGCATTGCGTCATGCGCGATCACGGTAGATTTCGGCGCAACATTTGTTGAGACGCACTCTGCCGTCGACCTCCGCGACCCAGTCGAGCGGAATATAGTGGTGCAGGCCGTCGGGCGAGTGCTGGCGGGTCAGCCGGATCTCGTCCGTCGGCAGCAGCCGATCGACATAGCCGATCCGGTTGCCGCGCGAATCGAGCACCTGCATGCGGGTGAGGATCGCCGAGGACTTGCCGTTGCGGCCGGCTTCGGCCGCCGTGGTGGACGTGAATTCGGACATGGGCCTCCCTCCTTCCAGTCTTATTCAATGCCCGGGAGGCCAAATCGTTTCATCGTTCGACAGGCGGCGCGACCGTGAGAACGATCTTGCCGATATGTCCCGACGATTCCATGCGCCGGTGCGCGTCTGCAGCGGCGGCGAGCGGAAACGTCGAATCGATCAGGGGCTTAATCGCCCCGGCCGCGATCAGCGGCCAGACCTCGCGCTCGACGGTGGCCGCCAGCGCCGCCTTGAAGGCGGTGGAGCGGGAGCGGAGCGTCGACCCGGTCCAAGTCAGGCGGCGCAGCATCAGCCGCTGCGCGTCGACCATGACGCGAGCGCCCTGGAGGAAGGCGATCTGCACGATGCGGCCATCCTCGGCGGCCGCGGCCATGTTACGGGCGATATAGTCGCCGCCGACCATGTCGAGGATCACGTCGGCGCCCCGGCCGTCAGTCGCCGCGAGCGTCGCGGCGACGAAATCTTCGATGCGATAATCGATCGCCGCGACGGCCCCGAGCCGCAGGCAGGCTTCGGCCTTCGCCTCGGAACCGCAAGTGGCGATGACCCGTGCGCCTCGGGCGACTGCGAGCTGGATCGCGGTGGTGCCGATGCCCGAGCTGCCGCCATGCATCAGCAGCGTTTCGCCGGCTTTGAGAGCGCCGCGCTCGAACACGTTGTGCCAGACGGTAAGGACGGTCTCGGGCAGGGCCGCAGCCTCGACGAGCGAGAGACCGGCGGGGACGGGGAGGGCTGAGCCGGCAGGGGCGAGCGCATAGCCGGCATAGCCGCCGCCTGGAAGCAGTGCCGTGACGGCATCGCCGAGCCTATGGTGGCTCACCCCTTCGCCAAGCGCAGAGACATGGCCGGCGACTTCGAGCCCCGGCAGGTCGGAGGCGCCTGCAGGCGGCGCATAGAAGCCTTGACGCTGGAGAATATCCGGCCGGTTGACGCCTGCCGCAGCGACGCGGATCAGGATCTCGCCGGGGCCGGGCCGCGGCACGGACCTCGTCTCCGGCACAAGCACCTCCGGCCCGCCGGCCCCATGCAGGGCGACGACGTCCATGCTCTCGGGCAGGTCGGGCGCGGTCTCGGGCTGTTCGGTCATGGCTCGTCTCCTGAGTGATGCGCTGCGCTGGCGCGGCGTTCTTGCTAATCTCGTTCCCGGGGGATCAGGAGACAAGCGCCGGCAAGGCGCAATGCCGGACGCAGGAGGCACCGCACCCATGTCGCTCTTCGACGACGTTCCCAAGGAAAAGCCGCTGCCGCATCGGATCGGCGAGGATCTCTCGCGCCTGTCGATCGACGAGTTGCAGGAGCGCATCACCCTGCTTGAGGCCGAGATCGTTCGCCTTCGGCAGGCCGTGGACGGCAAGACCGCGTCGCACCGCGCGGCCTCATCCTTCTTCAAATCCTGAGGTAGGGGCAAACGGGTCGTTCGTGGTGTGTCGGGGTGCCGCCTGCGACCAGTACCGAACTTTGTCGCGGCCTAGCCTGTGTTGCTAAGGCTGCCTCACCTATAACCCAGCTGACTGTCGTGCGTCATGCCCGTCCGGGAAGCGTCGCGGCCTTGGAAGGATATTCATGCAGCTACCAATGGGCACCGCCGCGCGACGCCGCTCGCAGGCTCCGAAGCTCGCCGGGATCGTGATCGCGGTGATGTCATCGGCTGGCTGCGCCAATGTGCCGATGAAAGAGGCCGGAACTCTCTCGTCCTATGGCCGCCTCGGCGCCGCCCAGGGCACGTTGTCGAAGTCCCGGACCTATGTCGACGGCCAAGGCCTCGCCGCCATCCGCACCGTCAGGATCGCGCCGGCCGGCTTCTCGCCCGAGGCCGCGCGCCGTGTCCCTCTGGCGGCCGATCGCACGCTCGTCACCAATGCACTCGACCGCTCGCTCTGCATTGCCCTCAGCGACCGCTACCAGATGGTGGCAGGCAACCAGCCCGCCGATCTCGTCGTCCGCGCGACGGTCACCGAACTCGTCCCGACTGACAAGACGGCCGCCGGCGTCGCCAAGGTGGTCAGCCTCGGCAGCAGCGCCGTCCTGCCGGTCGGCGTGCCGCGCCTGCCGATCGGGCTCGGCGGATTGGCGGTCGAGGCCGAGGCGGTCGACAAGGCCGGCGTGCAGCGCGCCGCCATGGTGTGGTCGCGCGGGGCCAATTCGATCGAGAACAGCCCACGCATCTCCGATGTCGGCGATGCCTATGCGCTCGCCAGCAAGTTCGCCAACGAGTTTTCCCGCGTCCTCGTTACCGGCCATCAGCCGGAAGGGCTCGACCTGTCGCTGCCTTCGGCGCAGCGGACGAAATCCTGGTTCGGCGGCGCGCCGAAATATGCCGCCTGTGACGCCTTCGGCCGCGCGCCGGGCGTTGCCGGCGCGATTGCCGGCCAACTCGGTGCGCCGCCCGGATGGACCGACAAGACGGCCGCTTCGACTGCGGCCCGCTAGGCGCGATTTCCCGCAGAGCAGCGCCGTCGCCGCACCGCGGGGCGGTTAACCTCCCGTTAACCTTTACGGGGGATTATGGTGTTTGTCCGGTTCTCCGGACCGGAGCGGGGCCTGTCCGCTCTGTCTCTCTCCCTCCCTGTTGACCTATAAGAGCCGTGTTTCGAGCGGCTCTTTTTTTGGTTGGGTCGTTTTCGGCATGGCCGGCAGGAATCCCTTAGCGGTTCGCTGCCATGCTCAACGGGCGGTCCGGCTGCCGGATGGCGGCAAGGGAGGATGCTGGCGGAATGGCCAAGGACAGTTCGACGAGAGACGATGTCGTTGCGCCGATCGTTTTCGGCCGCCATTTCGCGCATTCCGAGACCTTCAAGACGCTCTTCCGCGAAGGCATGGCGCTGGTCGAGGAGACGGCCGCCTATCTCGACGGCGACGGGCGGATCGAATCGCGCGTCCTCTCGCGCGGCGCCTCGCTTGGCTATGCGACCGAATCGATGCGGCTCACCACGCGGCTGATGCAGATCGCCTCCTGGTTGCTGTTGCAGCGGGCCGTCAACGATGGCGAGATGAGTGCGGAGCAAGCCGGACAGGAACAGGCCAAGGTGCGCCTCCGCGGCTACAGCTCGCCGATCGCAGGGCCCGCCTGGGACGAGTTGCCCGCGCGGCTGCGGTTGCTCGTCGAGCGGTCGGTCCGTCTGCAGGAGCGGGTGGTCCGGCTGGACGATGCCCTGTCGGGCGCGGTCTCGGAGTTGCCGGCTGAAAACCCGGTCGGCCGCGAACTCGGCCGCCTGGCGCGGGCCCTCGGCGCCGCCGACTGATCTTCCCCGATCCGCAAACGAAAACCCCGGCGCGATGGCCGGGGTCGGGTCGTCAGGTCATGGGCGCCGCAGATCAGCTGCCCATGAAACCCTTGAACTTGTTGTTGAAGCGCGAGACGCGGCCACCGCGGTCGAGCAGCGTCTGGTTGCCGCCGGTCCAGGCCGGATGCGTCGACGGATCGATGTCGAGCTGCAGCTTGGAACCCGCCTCGCCATAGGTCGAGCGCGACGCGTATTCGGTGCCATTGGTCATGACGACCGTGATGGCGTGATAGTCAGGATGAATGTTCTTCTTCATCGCTCGGTCCTTCGAAAACCGGTCGCATTAGGACCGCTGGCCGCCGAAAGGCTCGCGCCCGCACGGCCCTATGAATGGGAATAAAGGCCGCGCCTTGGCGACCGCTCTATCGGGGCGACGATATAGCCCACCCCTTCGGCCCGCACAAGAGCGGAGCCGTGCTTGAAAGGGCCGAAACCCTCATGCAACTAAGCCGCAGGGCGCGGCGCTGGCCGGGCGCAGGATCAGGAAGACCATGACCGAGGGCGACACGGGGCGGCAGGGCTCGCGGGAGCGGCAGCAGCCGGCGACGGAACGGCGGCGCGGCGCGCTCAAGCCGCTGCGCATGCTCCTTCCGTATATCCTGCGCTACAAGCCGCAACTCGCCGGCGCGGGCCTTGCGCTCGTCGCGGCGGCCGGCGCGACGCTGACCGTGCCGATCGCGGTGCGGCGGATGATCGACCACGGTTTCAACGCCGCCGATGCGGCGGCCATCAACACCTATTTCGTCGCACTGATCGGGGTCGTCGCCGTGCTGGCGACCGCGTCGAGCCTCCGCTTCTATTTCGTCACCTGGCTCGGAGAGCGGGTCGTGGCCGATCTGCGCGCCGACGTGTTCCGCCATCTCGCCTCGCTCGGCATCGATTTCTTCGATCGCAACCGCTCCGGCGAGATCACCTCGCGCCTCACCGCCGATACGACGCAGATCAAGGCGGTCGCCGGCGCCAACGTTTCGATCGCTCTGCGCAATCTGGTGATGTTCGTCGGCGCCATCGCGCTCATGGTCGTGACGAGCCCGGGCCTTTCGGCCCTGGTGCTGGTCGCGCTGCCGATCGTGGTGCTGCCGCTGGTCGGGTTCGGCCGCCGTGTGCGCCATCGCTCGCGCAAGGCACAGGACATGCTCGCCGACGCCTCCGCTTATGCGAGCGAGGCGATCGGTGCGATCCGCACGGTGCAGGCCTTCACCGCCGAAAGTGCGGTGACGAGCCGCTTCGGCGGCGCCGTCGAGGCCGCCTTCGCGGCGGCGCGCCATTCCAACGCCGCGCGTGCCGCACTGACCGCCTTCGGCATCTTTATGGTCTTCTCCAGCATGGTCGCCGTGCTCTGGTGGGGCGCGCAGGACGTGCTCGCCGGCCGGATGAGCCCGGGCACGCTCGGCCAGTTCCTGTTCTATGCAGTGATCGGGGCCGGGGCGCTCGGCGAACTTAGCCAGGTCTGGGCCGAGATCGCCAATGCCGCCGGCGCGGCCGAGCGGCTCAACGAAATCCTCGAGGAGCGGCCGAGCATCGCGTCGCCGGCTTCGGCCGCGGCGCTGGCGGCGCCGGCGCGGGGCGCGCTCGCCTTCGAGGATGTCGGGTTCCACTATCCTGAAGGCGGGCGTGAAGCCGCCGTCAGCGGCATCACGCTTGCGATCCGTCCGGGCGAGCGCATCGCGGTCGTCGGACCATCCGGCGCCGGCAAGTCGACGCTCTTCAACCTGATCCTGCGCTTCTACGACCCCTCGTCCGGCCGGGTGACGTTCGACGGCGTCGATCTCCGGGCGATTGATCCGATCGCGCTGCGTCGGCACATCGCCATCGTGCCGCAGGACCCGATCATCTTCGCGGCCAGCGCGGCGGAGAACATCGCCTTCGGTGATGAGGGGGCGGATGATTCGGCGATCCGGTCGGCTGCACGCGCCGCCCATGCCGACGGTTTCATCGCGGCGCTTCCGGGGGGCTATGCGACGGAACTCGGCGAGCGCGGCGTGACGCTCTCGGGCGGCCAGCGCCAGCGCATCGCGATTGCCCGCGCGGTGTTGCGCGACGCGCCGCTGTTGCTGCTGGACGAGGCGACCAGCGCGCTCGACGCCGAAAGCGAGGCCGCGGTGCAGGCGGCACTCGACCGGCTGATGGCCGGCCGGACGACGATCGTGATCGCCCATCGCCTGGCGACGATCCTGAAGGCCGACCGCATCCTGGTGATGGATGGCGGCCGGATCGTCGAGGAAGGCCGCCATGAGCAGCTCGTCGCTGCCGGCGGCCTCTATGCGCGGTTGGCGAGGCTGCAGTTCCGCCCGGAAGCGGCCTGAACTAGCGCTTCAAGGCGGCGAGGCGACCGCGCTGCAGGTAGATGAGAACCAGCAGCAACAGGGCGATGACGATGGTGTGGATCACGTCGCCATGCAGGACGAAGGCCTGCGTGACGAACGCGCCGAGATCGACGCAGAGCAGCAGCAGCGCGCCGAAGACCGACACGGCCGGCACCAGGACGGCGATGCCGCCGATCAGTTCCAGGATGCCCGTCAGATAGCGGAAGCCCTGGCCGAGGCCGATCGTGCCGAATTCCTCGACCATCATCGGCTGACCCGACAGCTTCATGAACGCGGCCATGAGGAAGAGGGCAGCGAGCAGAACCCGCAGCACCCAGATGACGATCGTCGTCACGCGGGACGGACTGGCGATGGTGGCCATGGGACAAGTCTCCTGTTGCTGAATGCAACAGCGAGGATGAACCCTTCGCCGCGATAGGAAATCCCCGTTCCAGTTGACGCAGTGTTCGCGTTTCCGCGCCAAAGAGCCCGGTCAGCCTGCGCCGGGCATCCGCCCCGCAGCCGCTGCCTGTGACGCATCGGCGGACAATTCCGCCGATGCCGACATCTCCATGACATGGGTCGCGCGGACTTCGCCGGGCGCGGGGCGGAAGCCGTGGCGCGCATAGAGCCGGGCGGCATCGGGGTTGTCGGTGTGGAGCCGCAGCCGCTTCCAGCGCCCGGCGGCGCGGGCAAGGCAACCGGCGACGAGGCGATCGGCAATGCCCCGTCGCCGTGCGCTCTCGCGGACATAGATGAAGCGGAGGCGGCCGGTGGCGCCGCCCTCGACGAAGGGATCGGCCGAGATCGCCGCCATGGCCAAGAGGTCCGCACCCTCCCATGCGAGAAGCAGTGCCTCGCCATCGCCGGTGAACGGGCCCGCCCTCCAGGCCGGGCGAAGATCCGCCACCCAGTCGTGCCCTGACCCGGCGGCTTCACGCAGAAGCGGTTCTATCTCGGCCGGCAGGTCCCGTTCGGACCAGGCGATGATGTCCATCGATATGCTCCGCGCGCTATTTTGGTCCGCGACCTCAGCGTTCGGTCAGCTTCAGCTCGATGCGGCGGTTCTTGGCGTTGGCCTCGTCGCTGTCGCCGGGCTCGATCGGCTGGTATTCGCCGAAGCCGGCCGCAACCAGATGCTGGGGCGAGACGCCGCGATCGATCAGGAAACGCACGACGGCGATCGCGCGCGCCGCTGACAACTCCCAATTATTGCGGAACCGCCCGGATCCGGAGAGCGGACGCGCGTCGGTATGGCCGTCGACGCGCAGCACCCAGGCGATCTCCGGCGGAATCTCGGCCTCGAGTTGCTTGATCGCATCGGCGAGCTTGTCGAGTTCGGCCTTGCCGGCGTCGTTGAACTCGTCCGAACCGGAGGGGAACAGCACTTCCGACTGGAACACGAAGCGGTCGCCGACGACGCGGATGTCGGGGCGATCGCCAAGGATCTCCCGCAGCCTGCCGAAGAAATCGGACCGGTAGCGCGACAACTCCTGAACGCGCTGCGCGAGGGCCACGTTGAGCCGCTTGCCGAGATCGGCGATCTGGGTCTGGCTTTCCTGGTCGCGCTTCTCGGAGGCACCCAGTGCATCCTCGAGCGCTGCGATCTGGCGCCTGAGCGCCGCGATCTGCTGGTTGAGGATCTCGACCTGCGACAGCGCCTTCTGGCTCACGACCTTTTCGTTGTCGAGCGCCTTGGTGATGATGGCGATCTGGCCATCGGCCGAACTGGCGGCTGCGGTGGAGCTGTCAGCGGCGCCCTTCAGGCGATCGCGCTCGGAGGAGACCGAGGCGAGCGAGGCGCGCATATTGCTGAGCTCGTCGGTGAGTTCCTGCTTGTTGGAGCGCTCCATCGCCAAGAGTTCGGTCAATTCCGCGATCTGCGAATTGAGGCGGTTCAGCACCGTATCCTTGCCGGAAATCTCGCGCGTCTGCAGGAACTGCAGCAGCGCGAAGATCGACAGCAGGAAGATGAAGACGAGCAGCAGATTGGAGAGGACGTCGACGAATGCCGGCCAGACATCGCTCCTGGCCTCGCGGCGGCGGGCACGCACGGCCACGGTCTATTCCCCTGCCGGCTGCTTGAGCGCCTTGGCGATCACTTCGAGCAGATGCTGGATGTCGCGCTGCTGGTCGGCCTGCTGCTCGACCCAGCCGCGAACCACCTGCTGCTCGCTGCGCATGTGCTGCACGAGGCCCTGGATGCCCTCGGCGAGATTGGCCATGGCCGCGGTCGCCCGCTGCGACGAGGCCGGAGCACCCGCGCCGGCGCCTTCCTGCAGCGCCAGCGTGAGCCGTTCGACGGCGAGCCGCAGCTCGTCGCCCGTGGCGGCGCGGTCGTTGACGTCGACCATGGTCGGGTCGAGGTCGGTGACGGTGGCGAGCCAGTCCTCGAGCTCGGTATAGAACTTGTTCTGCGCCTGGCCGGCCTGAAGGTCGAGGAAGCCGAGGATCAGCGAGCCGGAAAGGCCGAACAGCGAGGACGAGAAGGCGGTGCCCATGCCGGACAGCGGCGCCTGCAGGCCTGCTTTCAGGTCCTCGAAGATCACGGCGCTGTCGCCGGTGCCGACATTGAGCGAGCCGATCGCATCGGCAACCGCGCCCACCGTCTGCAAGAGGCCCCAGAACGTGCCGAGCAGGCCGAGAAAGATCAGGAGGCCGGTCAGGTAGCGCGAGGTGTCACGGTCCTCGTCGAGGCGCATCAGGATCGAATCGAGCACCGATCGCATCGTCTGCGTCGAGATCGACATGCGGCCGATGCGATCGCCGAGGATCGCGGCCATCGGCGCCAGCAGCACCGGCATGCGCTCCATCTCGGACGAACGGTCGGAGGTGCGGAAGGAATTGACCCAGCGGATTTCCGGGAAGATGCGGATGACCTGGCGGAAGGCCAGGAGAATGCCGATGGCGAGCACCGCGAGGATCACGCCGTTCAGCGCCGGATTGGCCAGGAACGACGTGTAGGCCTGCCGGTAAAGGATCATGGCGACAAAGCCGGCGATGATCAGGAAGATGATCATCCGCCAGAGATAGACCTGGGGACTCGCCAGGCGGTAGGGATCGAAATCTCGTGCCATCAGTCGCGCCGGCCGTCTCGCAGGAGTGGGGTTCCCCTTCCTGTAGCGTGATTTGGCCGGAATTAGGAAGATTTTTGGAGGGACCGGACTTCGATCTGGCCCGATCCCCCGCTGATCGACAGGAACGCCGTTCAGGCGGCCTGCTTCTCCTTGGCGTCCGTCCAGGCGCCGATGGTCGCGAGGCCGTTCATTTCGCAGCGATGCAGGAACGCGCGCTGGCCGGCGGCGACATTTTCCGCCTTGCCACCCCATGCCTTGAGCGCGGCGGTCTGCAGCGCGCGGCCATAGGAGAACGTGATCGACCAGGGCAGGCCCTTGACGCTGTCGATCGCCGAGAGATTGGCGGTCGCCTCTTCGTCGGATTGGCCGCCGGAGAGGAAGGCGATGCCCGGCACCACGGTCGGGACGGTCTGGTGGAACACGGCGATCGTCCGCTCGGCGATCTCGGCCGCGCTCACCACCTGTCCGCTGTCCTTGCCCGGAACGATCATGTTCGGCTTCAGGATCATGCCGGTGAGATCGACGCGAAGGCGGACGAGCTCCTCGAACACGACGCGGAGCACTTCCGCCGTCACGCCCTGGCAGCGCTCGATGTCGTGCGTGGCCGGATTGCCATCCATCAGCACTTCCGGCTCGACGATCGGCACGATCCCTTCGGACTGGCAGAGCGCGGCATAGCGGGCGAGGGCATGGGCGTTGGCATAGGTCGCGGCGGCGCTCGGCAGCACCGAGGAGATCGAGATCGCGGCGCGCCATTTGGCGAAGCGGGCGCCGAGGCTGCGATATTCGGCAAGCCGCTTGCCGAGGCCGTCGAGCCCTTCGGTGATCGTCTCGCCCGGGAAGCCGACCATCGGGATCGCGCCGGCATCGACCTTGATACCGGGGATGGAGCCGGCATCCTCGATCAGCTTGACGAGCGGCGTGCCGTCCTTGGCCGACTGGCGGATGGTCTCGTCGAAGAGGATGACGCCCGAGATATGCTCGGACATCGCCTTCCTGGCGCTGAACAGCATCTCGCGGTAGTCGCGGCGGCTCTCGACCGTCGAGGCGAGGTTGATCGTGTCAAACCGCTTCTTGATCGTGCCGGAGCTCTCGTCGGCGGCAAGGATCCCCTTGTGCGGCACAACGAGGCGGCGGGCAATGTCCTGCAAGCTTTCGCTCATGCGTGTCGATCTCTTTGGAAGCGCGCGCCCCGGCCGATCCGGACCGCTGATCCTGAATAGCGCGAGACCTTTGATTTTGCATCGCAAAATAAAAGGTGCGATCGCGAAGATCTCGCAAGCATGAACGACGCGTCAACCAGGGCGACCGGCAATCGATCGCCCTCAATCCGCCGTCGGCGATCAGCTCCGCCGAAGCACTTCCACGCCCGGCAGCTGCTTGCCTTCGAGCCATTCGAGGAAGGCGCCGCCGGCTGTCGAAATATAGGTGAAGGCGTCGGCCGATCCCGCGGCGTTCAGGGCCGCGACGGTGTCGCCGCCGCCGGCCACCGACAGAAGGTGGCCCGTGCGCGTGCGCTCGGCCGCATGACGCGCTGCAACAACGGTGCCGCGATCGAAGGGCTCCATCTCGAAGGCGCCGAGCGGTCCGTTCCAGACGAGCGTCGCGGCGTCGTCGATGGCCGCCTTGATCCGCTCGATCGATTGCGGGCCGACATCGAGAATCATGCCATCGGCCGGAATGGCGTCGACGGCATAGGCCTGGCTCGGGGCATTCGCCTCGAACCGCCAGGCGACCACGGCGTCGACCGGAAGGATGATGGCGCAGCCGCTGTTCGCCGCCGTGGCGAGGATGCGGCGGGCGGTATCGGCGAGCTCATGTTCGCACAGCGACTTGCCGACCGAATGGCCCTGGGCGTTCAGGAAGGTGTTGGCCATGCCGCCGCCGATGACGAGGGCGTCGACCTTGGTGACGAGATTGTCGAGCAGCTCGATCTTGGACGAGACCTTGGCGCCGCCGACGACGGCGATCACCGGCCGGCGCGGCGCGGTCAGCGCCTTTTCCAGCGCCTCAAGTTCGGCCTGCATCGAGCGGCCGGCGAAAGAGGGCAACTGGCGCGCGATGCCCTCGGTCGAGGCATGGGCGCGGTGCGCCGCGGAGAAGGCATCGTCGACATAGAGATCGCCGAGTTCGGCGAGGGCCGAGACGAAGATCGGGTCGTTCTTTTCCTCGCCCTTGTGGAAGCGGGTGTTCTCGAGCAGCAGCACGTCGCCATTGGCCATCTTCGCGATCGCGGAGGCGGCGTCGTTGCCGATGCAGTCATTGGCGAAGGCGACCGGCTTGCCGAGCAGGGTCTGCAGCGCAGGGACGACCGGTTCGAGCGACATGTCGGGCACGCGCTCACCCTTAGGCCGGCCGAAATGCGCCAGCAGGATCGCCTTGCCGCCCTTCTTCGTGACCTCGAGCACCGTCGGCAGGATGGCGCGGATGCGCGTATCGTCGGTGACGACGCGATCCTTCATCGGGACGTTGAGATCGACCCGGATGAGGACGCGCTTGCCCTTGACGTCAGCGGAATCGAGGGTGCGGAAGGAGGTCATGACGCGCGTTCCCTTGGAGAGGTTGGGGATCCGGGCATCGCCTGGACCCGATGGCGCGGCGCCGTCAGGCCCCGCGCCGTGCGGCTAGCCGGCTCGCCGGCTAGCCATCGGATGCGCTATCCGCGGCCGGATCGACCGGCCGCGGCGCGCCCCGGATCAGATCGTCTTGGCCAACGCGACGGCCATGTCGGCCATGCGGTTGGAGAAGCCCCACTCGTTGTCGTACCAGGCGAGGATGCGCACGAAGGTGCCGTCGATCACCTTGGTCTGGTCGAGATGGAAGGTGGCCGAATGCGGATCATGGTTGAAGTCGTGCGAGACGTTCGGCTGGTCGGTGACCGCCAGCACGCCCTTCAGCGGGCCGTTGGCGGCGGCGACCATCGCCGCATTGATCTCTTCCTTGGTCGTGGCGCGCTCGGCGACGAAGGTCAGGTCGATGAGCGAGACATTCGGCGTTGGCACGCGGATGGCGCTGCCGTCGAGCTTGCCCTTCAGCGTCGGGATCACGAGGCCGATCGCCTTGGCGGCGCCGGTCGAGGTCGGGATCGAGGAAAGGGCAGCCGCACGGCCGCGATAGAGATCCTTGTGCATCGTATCGAGCGTCGGCTGGTCGCCGGTGTAGGAATGCACCGTCGTCATGTAGCCGTGGTGGATGCCGACGAGGTCCTGCAGCACCTTGGCGACCGGCGCCAGGCAGTTGGTCGTGCAGGAGCCGTTCGAGATCACCAGATGGTCCTTGCTGAGACCGTCATGGTTGACGCCGTAGACTGCCGTGTAGTCGGCATGGTCGGCCGGCGCCGACACGATCACGCGCTTGGCGCCGGCGGTGAGATGTGCCGCCGCCTTGTCGCGCGATGTGAAGATGCCGGTGCATTCGAGCGCGATGTCGATGTTCATCTCGCCATGCGGCAGCGTGGCCGGATCCTTGATCGCGGTGACGCGGATCGGCTTGCCGTCGACGATGATGTGGTCGCCCTCGACCTTCACCTCCTTCGGGAAGCGGCCATGGACGCTGTCGAAGCGGAGCAGGTGCGCATTGGTCTCGACCGGGCCGAGATCGTTGACCGAAACGACCTCGATGTCCGTGCGGCCCGACTCGACGATCGCGCGCAGGATGTTGCGGCCGATCCGGCCAAACCCGTTGATTGCAACCCGCACCGCCATATTCGCTTCTCCTCAAGGGGCGCATCGCGCCCACGCTGTCGTGGCCGGCCGGGTGGAGGCCCGGCCGGAAGCTCATTCAGATATTCGTGTCGAGCCGCTTCAGAGCCGCTTCCGCGGCGGCTTCGGCGGTGATGCCGAAATAGGGGTAGAGCGCCTCGATCGGCGCGCTGGCGCCGAAGCCGGTCATGCCGATGAAGATGCCGTCATTGCCGATGAAGCTGTCCCAGCCCTGGCGGATGGCAGCCTCGACCGCGACCTTGACCTTGGAGGTGCCGATCGTCGCCGCGCGATAGTCATCGTCCTGCTGGAAGAACAGCTCGAAGCAGGGCACCGACACGACGCGGGCCGTGCGGCCGGCTTCCTCGATCTTCGCCTTGGCGTTGACCGCGATCTCGACTTCCGAACCGGATGCGAACAGCGTCACGTCGGCGATTTCGGGGCCGGCGATCAGATAGGCGCCGCGGGCCGACTTGTTGGTCACCGAATGCTCGACGCGCAGCACCGGCAGGTTCTGGCGCGACAAAGCGAGCAGCGAGGGATTGTGCCGGCTCTCGAGCGCGATCTGCCAGGCTTCCGCGACCTCGACCGCATCTGCCGGACGGAACACGTTGAGGTGCGGGATGGCGCGAAGCGCGGCGAGATGCTCGACCGGCTGGTGCGTCGGGCCGTCCTCGCCGAGGCCGATCGAGTCATGCGTCATGACATAGACCACCGGAGCGCCGGTGAGCGCCGAGAGGCGAATGGCCGGGCGGGCGTAATCGGAGAAGACCAGGAACGTGCCGCCATAGGGCCGGAAGCCGCCATGCTGCGCGATGCCGTTCATCGCCGCGGACATGCCGAACTCGCGGATGCCGTAATGGATGTAGCGGCCGGAATAATCGTCGGGCGTGAGCGGCTTCTGCGGCTTGCCGCGCGTCAGGTTGGAGCCGGTCAAGTCGGCCGAGCCGCCGACCAGCTCCGGAACGTTCGCGGTCAGCATGTCGAGCGCCATTTCCGACGACTTGCGCGTCGCGACCTTCGGCTTGGTGTCCGAGAGGCTGCGCTTGTAGGACTCGACAGCCGCCTCGAAATTGCCCGGCAGTTCGCCGGCGAAGCGGCGCTTGAACTCGCTCTTCACGTCGTGGTCGCGCGCGGCGAAGCGCTTTTCCCAAGCCTCACGCTCGCTGACCCAACGCTTGGAGGCCTCGTGCCAGGCTGCCGAAACGTCGTCCGGGATCTCGAATGCCGGATAGGGCCAGTGCAGCGCCTCGCGGGCACCGGCGATCTCGGTCGCGCCGAGCGCCGAGCCATGCGAGGCATGGCTGTCGGCCTTGGTCGGCGCTCCATAGCCGATGATCGTCTTGCAGGCGATCATCGAGGGCTTGTCGGAGGCCTTGGCGCGCTCGATCGCGGCGGCAACCGCTTCGCGGTCGAAGCCGTCGACATGCTCGGCATTCCAGCCCGAGGCCTTGAAGCGCGCGACCTGGTCGATCGACGTGGAGAGGTCTGTATGGCCGTCGATGGTGATGCGGTTGTCGTCCCACAGCACGATCAACTTGTTCAGCTTCAGGTGGCCGGCAAGATCGATCGCTTCGTGGCTGACGCCTTCCATGAGGCAGCCGTCGCCGGCGATGACATAGGTGTGGTGGTCGACGATGTCCCCGCCGAACTCTGCGGCCAGCATGCGCTCGGCCAGCGCAAATCCGACCGACATCGCGAGACCCTGGCCGAGCGGGCCGGTGGTGGTCTCGATGCCGGTGGTGTGGAAGTTCTCGGGATGGCCCGGCGTCTTCGAATGCAGCTGACGGAACTGCTTCAGCTCGTCCATGGTGACGACGCTGGAGCCGAGCAGCTCTAGGACCGAATAAAGCAGCATCGAGCCGTGGCCGGCCGAGAGGATGAAGCGGTCGCGATCGGGCCAATGCGGGTTGGCGACGTCGTATTTCAGGAAGCGGTTGAACAGGACCGTCGCCACGTCGGCCATGCCCATCGGCATGCCGGGGTGGCCGGACTTGGCCTTCTCGACGGAATCCATGGCGAGCGCACGGATTGCGTTGGCCATCCGGGCTTCGATTTGGGGATCAATCATGTTTCGCTCTTCGCTTCGAAAGGGGCGGTACCGCCGTGCCCATGGCAAAGCGGCGCCCGGCCTCGTTGTCGTTCGGATCGATACCCGGCCGCAGGACCGTCGGGAAAGGTCGCAGCGACAAATAACAGGTCAGGGAGTCGAGTCAATCGCGCGGCCGGTCGCGGTGGGGCCGGCGAAACCCGCCGCTTCCCCGCGTTTTGCTTTGCCGGCGACATGCCATTGACGCTGCCTTCCGCCCCCGCCTAGAATCCGCAATGAGACTTCGGCAGCGGGGCGAAGGAGGCGACGCGATCATGCAGGGTGCGTCTCCGATCGAGAATGCGCTGAGGCGGCTCAATGCCGCGCTCGATGCGCTCGAAGGCGCCGTCGATGGACGGCTGGATTCCGGTCATAAAGTCGAGGAACTGGAGAGCGAATTGCAGCGCCTCAGCCTCGACAGGTCGCGCCTTGCCCAGACGCTCGATCTGGCCGAAGCGCGGTCGGACCGGATCGCTGAAGCGAATCAGGACGTCTCGCGGCGCCTCGTCACGGCGATGGAGACGATTCGATCGGTCCTCGATCAGGACGGAGCGTGAGGTCATGCCGCAGGTCAACGTCACCATCAACGGCAAGATCTATCGCATGGCCTGCGACGATGGCCAGGAGGCGCATCTCGAAGGGCTCGCCGACCGGCTGAACGTCGTCATCGACCGGTTGCGCCAGAGTTTCGGCGAAATCGGCGATCAGCGCCTGACTGTGATGGCCGCGCTGACCATGGGCGATGAACTGACCGAGGCGCATCGGCGCATCCGCCGCCTCGAGGCCGAGCTAGCCGGCATCAACGAGACCAAGTCGGCCGTCATCGCGCGCTATGAGGAAGCCGAGGCTGGATTTGCCCGCGCCGTGGACCAGGCGGCGGCCCGGATCGAGGGCTTCGCCGATCGTCTTCTGGCACAGGGCCGCCAGGGCTGACGCGGCCGCCAGCGAACCCTGCGGAACCGCCCTCCCGCCCAGCCGTTCCTTCCAGGCAATCACAGCCGAGGAGAACGGGCCATGACCGAGGCCGCGCCCCATCCGTCATCGGGCCCTGCAGCGCGGGCGAGGGTCTTTGCCCTCATTGCCGATGCGCCGACGGCGATGCTCGCCAATCTCGGGCCGCATGGCCGCTGGCATGCGCGTCCGATGGCGACCGGCAAGACGCCGCTCGACGGATCCCTGTGGTTCTTCACCGATGCGCGCTCCGGCAAGATCGAGGAGCTGGAGCAGGAGCCGGCGGTGCTGCTCGCCTATTCCGACGAGGCGGCCGGGCGCTACGTCTCGATCTCCGGGCTTGCCTCGATCTCGCGCGAGGCTGCCAAGCTGGAGGCGCTCTGGACCGAGGCAGCGCGGGTGTGGTTTCCCGGCGGCGCGGGGGACCCGAACATCGCGCTCATCCGCGTCGATATCGAGGAGGCCGAGTATTGGGATGCACCGTCCTCTGCGATGGTCAGCCTCTATGGCTATGCGCGGGCGATGTGGGCGGGCGAACAGCCGAACGAGCCCGGCGAGAACAAGCTGGTGGATTTCTCCTAGGAGGTGGGACGGCGCTGGCCTATATAGGGGATGGCGATGCTGCGCGGCCCGACAGGATGTCTAATTCCCCGGGGCCTTATCGATCCAAAAGGGAGCTGTCCCTGTTCTGGCTCCTGGGCTAGAGCACACGGCGCCCACCTACGCTGTAGGTTCCCGGGATCGATCAATCCATCGGCCTATCGTGGGTCGCCACCCTCTCTGCCCAGACGCCCGCGCTTTGCGGAGCCTCAGTTCTTGACACACGCGGCCGTCCTGCCTTGACCGACAAGCCCACGCTTCGCGCGGCCTCGCTCGCGCGCCGGAACGGGCTGGACGAGGGACGCCGCGCAGCCGCCGCCGAAGCCGCGGCCGAGCGGGCGAAACCCATCTTCGCCGACTGCCGCGGGCTCACGGTATCCGGCTACTGGCCTATTCGCAGCGAGATGGATCCGCGCCCGCTGATGGCGATCGCCGCGGGGCGCGGAGCCGGGCTGGCGCTGCCCGTCACCTCGGTCGATGGGCTGATATTCCGGCGGTGGCGCCCAGGAGAACCGCTCGTCGATGCCGGGTTCGGCACGCTCGGTCCGCCCGCTGCAGCGCCCGAAATCCATCCGGACATGCTGATCATGCCGCTCGCCGCCTTCGATCGCCGCGGCCATCGCATCGGCTATGGCCAGGGCCATTACGACCGCGCCATCGACGCGTTCAGGGCGCGCGGGCATCGGCCGCGATTGATCGGCCTTGCCTTCGCGGCGCAGGAGGTCGAAAAGGTGCCGTTCGAGCCGCATGACATTCCCCTCGATTTCATCGTCACGGAGGAAGAGCTGATCGCGGCGGATCGCGCCTCACCGGCCTAGTCTTGGGGACCCGCTTTGCGTCTTCTCTTTCTTGGTGACATCGTCGGCCGCCCCGGACGGGCGGTCGTTGCCAGCCTCCTGCCCGGCCTCGTCGAAAGGCACAGGCTCGATTTCGTCGTCATCAATGGCGAGAATGCCGCCGGTGGCTTCGGCATTACCGAAGAGATCGTGCAGGACGTGCTCGACGCCGGCGCCGACGTCATCACCACCGGCAACCATGCCTTCGACCAGCGCGAGGCGCTCGTCTTCGCGGAGCGGCAGCCGCGCTTCCTGCGGCCGGTGAATTTCCCGCTCGGCACGCCCGGCCGCGGCGCCAACCTCTTCGTCGCCCGCAACGGCGCCCGCGTCCTCGTCGTCAACGTCATGGGCCGGGTGTTCATGGATGCGCTCGACGATCCCTTCGCGGCGCTCGATCGCGAGGTCGCGGCCTGTCCGCTCGGCGAGCAGGCCGATGCGATCGTCATCGATTTCCACGCCGAGGCGACCAGCGAGAAGCAGGCGGCGGCCCATCATCTCGACGGCCGTGTCAGCCTCGTCGTCGGCACGCATACCCATGTCCCTACCGCCGACCATCGCATCCTGCCGGGCGGCACCGCCTATCAGTCGGATGCCGGCATGTGTGGCGACTATGATTCCGTGCTCGGCATGGAGAAGGAGGAGCCGGTGCGGCGCTTCCTGACCAAGATCCCATCCGGCCGCTTTTCGCCGGCGAGCGGGGAGGGGACGCTGTGCGGCCTCGCGGTCGAGATCGACGAGGCGAGCGGCCTTGCGACCGCCGTCGCGCCGCTCGCGATCGGCGGCGTGCTCGAGCAGCGGCTGCCGCAGTTCTGGGCCTGACCGCGTTCTGGGGTTGACGGCGCGCGCCTTTCCGTGATCGGAGAGACGCCCGCCCGTCATTCATCATCCGCCCGGCCTCGACGGGAGCGACCGCTCCCTCGGCGTGGCGCGCACAAGGAGTTCCGTCATGGCCCGCTCGGCCCTCTTGAACGTCATGGTCGCCGCGGCGATGAAGGCAGGGCGCACGCTCGCCCGCGATTTCGGTGAGGTCGAGAACCTGCAGGTCTCGCTGAAGGGCCCGGGCGACTTCGTTTCCGCCGCCGACAAGAAGGCGGAGAAGACGCTGGTCGAGGAATTGTCGCGCGCGCGGCCCGGCTACGGCTTCCTGGCCGAGGAGTCGGCCGAGATCGAGGGGACCGACCGCGCCCATCGCTGGATCATCGATCCGCTCGACGGCACCACCAATTTCCTGCACGGCATTCCGATCTTCGGTATCTCGATCGCGCTGGAGCGCGAGGGCCAGATCGTCGCCGGCGTCATCTTCAATCCCGTGATGGACGAGCTCTATGTCGCCGAGCGTGGCGGCGGCGCCTTCGTCAATGACCGCCGCATGCGCGTCGCCCGCCGCACGGCGCTGCCGGATTGCGTGATCGCCACCGGCATCCCTCATCTCGGCAAGCCGGGCCATCCGGCCTATCTGAAGAAGCTTGGCCATGTGATGCTCGATAGCGCCGGCGTTCGCCGCAACGGCGCCGCTGCGCTCGATCTCGCCTGGGTCGCGTCCGGCCGGTTCGACGGCTTCTGGGAAGATGGCCTCAAGCCCTGGGACATCGCGGCGGGCATGCTGATGGTGCGCGAGGCCGGCGGCTTCGTCAGCGATCTTGCAGGCGGCGACACGATGCTCGAGAGCGGCGATGTCTGCGCCGGCAACGAGCAGATCCATCGCCAGCTGCTGGCGACGCTCGCGCGCGCCTGATTGCCTGCCGGGAGGCCGCGCCGTCGGCGTCCCGTTTTCGCCACAAGGCTGTGACGGACTGCCCGCCAAATCCGAAAGAAGCCGAAGCATGGCCAAGACCGACGCCGGCGCCAACAAGGCGAAGAGTTCGAAGCGGAAGGGCGCACAGCCGATCGATCCGCCCTTTGCGCGCCTTTGCCTCGTCACGCCGCCGGTGTTCGAGCCGGCTGCCTTCGCGCCGCTGCTCGATGCGACGCTCGCTTCCGGCGCCGTCACCTCGCTGATCATCCCGGCCGAAGGCTTCGCACCCGATCAACGCCTTGCGGCCTGCGATAAGCTCGTTGCAATCGCGCAGGCCAACAATGTCGCGGCCATCGTGACCGATCCAAGCCTGCTCGTCGCCTCCCGCGCCGACGGGCTCCATGTCGGCGACGGCATCGCGGAGCTTCGGCGCGCCGTGACCGCGTTTCGGCCGGACCGGATCGTCGGCGCCGGCGGCATCCACAGCCGCCATGACGCGATGCTATTAGCCGAAACCGAATGCGACTATCTGTTCTTTGGCCGTTTCGACGGCGATGACGGCGCGATGATCCACGACAAGACGCTGGACCTCGCGGCGTGGTGGTCGGCGCTGTTCGAGATTCCGGCGATCGTCATGGGCGGCACCGGCATCGACTGCCTCGCCGAGGCGGCAGCGGCGCGGATCGAGTTCGTCGCGCTACGCAGCGCCGTCTGGGAACATCCCGATGGCCCTGCGGCTGCGGTTGCCGCAGCGAATGCGATCATTCTGGCCAGCCAGCCCGAGGTTCAGCCGTGAGGCGAGCCGCCGGCTTCGTCCTGGCCGCGGCGCTGCTCGCGGCCATTCCGGCCACAGCCGGCGCCGCGCCGCCCAAGCCTGCGCCGAAGCCAGATGCCGCCGCCACGCCGGCCGATCCAAAGGGCGCGCTGTTCCAGCCGCCGCCCGATCCGCTGCTCGGCGTGCCGCCGCCGGATGCCGGCGTGCTGCCTTCGGCCGGCGACTATCTGCGCTCGGGCCGCGGGCAGGATGCCGATGTCGGCGATCCCGCCTTCGGCGCGTTCCAGCGCGGCTATTACCTGACCGCGTTCAAATTGGCAGTGGAGCGGGCCAAGCTCGGCGATCCCGCCGCGCAGACGCTGGTCGCGCGCATCTATCAGGATGGGCTCGGCGTCAAGCAGAGCTATCGCGCCGCCGCGGCCTGGTATCAGCAGGCGGCGCTCGGCGGCGATCCGGCAGCGCAGCTGGCGCTCGGCCTCATGTATCTCGACGGCAAGGGCGTCAAGAAGGACAAGGCCAAGGCTGCCGATGCCTTCGAGCAGGCGGCGGCCTGGAACGACCGCGCCGCGCTCTACAATCTCGGTCTGCTCTATCTCGAGGGCGAGGTACGGCCGCGCGATCCGCTGAAGGCCGCCGATCTCTTCGGCAGGGCCGCGGCGCAGGGCAGCGCCGATGCGCAGTATGGCCTTGGCGAACTCTATGCCGCCGGCGACGGCGTCATGCTCAACGATACGATCGCCACGATGTGGCTCGGCAAGGCGGCCAAGGCAGGCCACGCCGATGCCGAAGTGGAATATGGCATCCGTCTCTTCAACGGCACCGGTATCGCCAAGGACGAGGCAGGGGCCGCGATCTGGTTCCGCCGCGCCGCCGATACCGGCAATGCGATCGGACAGAACCGCTATGCCCGCATGCTGGCCATCGGCGCCGGCGTGCCGCAGGACCGGATCGAGGCCGCGAAGTGGCACCTCATCGCCTCCAAGTCGGGCGCGAAGGATGAATGGCTCGATGCCTTTGTCGACCGCCTGACCGACGCCGACCGGAAGAAGGCCGAGATCGCTGCGGCGAACTGGCCGGCCGGCGACCCCTACAAGGCGCAGCCGGCGCAGCGGCTGAAAGCCGATGGCGCGCCCGCGAAGCCGGTTGCGAGCGGCCCCGCGCCGGCCGAGCAGATGCCGCCGCCCGGGCTGAAGCCGGCCAATGTGAAGACCCCGCCCGCGGCCGAGCCTCCTCCCGGCTAGCCCTTGGAACGTGCGCGCCGGCTTTATTTCGGCCGGTCGAGTGCCTATAAGCGGCGATCGAACGACGAGCGCGGGCCTGCCGCGCCGCAGCTGACAGGACGATGGACGATGGCCGGCCATTCACAATTCAAGAACATCATGCACCGCAAGGGCGCGGCCGACGCCAAGCGCTCCAAGCTGTTCGCCAAGCTCGCGCGCGAGATCACCGTCTCCGCCAAGATGGGCCTGCCCGACCCGAAGATGAATGCGCGCCTTCGCCTGGCGATCCAGAACGCGCGCGCCGAGAACATGCCGAAGGACAATGTCGACCGCGCGATCAAGAAGGCGCTCGGCAATGACGGCGAGAACTATGACGAGATCCGCTACGAGGGCTACGGCCCCGGCGGTGTCGCTGTCGTGGTCGAGGCGCTGACCGACAACCGCAACCGCACGGCGAGCGCGGTCCGCTCCTACTTCACGCGCGCCGGTGGCGCGCTCGGTGAAACGGGCGCGGTCTCGTTCATGTTCGATCATGTCGGCCAGATCACCTACAAGCCCGAGGCCGGCACGCCCGACGCCGTGATGGAAGCGGCGATCCTCGCCGGCGCCGACGATGTCGAGAGCAGCGAAGACGGTCATGTCGTCCTCGCGGCGTTCGAGGCGATGGGCGAAGTTGCCAAGGCGCTCGAGGAGACGATCGGCGAGGCGGAATCGGTGAAAGCCGTCTGGAAGCCACAGAACCTCGTGCCGGTCGACGAGGAGAAGGCAGCCTCGCTGCTGAAGCTCATCGACCAGCTCGACGACGACGACGACGTGCAGGCTGTCTACACCAATTTCGAAGTCTCGGACGACGTGCTGCAGAAGCTGACCGCCTGATCGACGCAGCGGCCGGCGCTCACGTCGCCAACACATTTTCGCGTGCGCCGAACGCCGGCCCGCGCCTCGGCTAAGATCGGCTCCGCGGCCCATTTCGGGCCGGGAGCCGTTTTCATGCGCGTCCTTCTCTCTGCCGCCGTCCTTGCTCTCGCACTCATCGCCACGACCGCCGGCGCCGCTGCTCCGCCAACCCGCGTCAAGGGCACCGTCGCGAGCCTCGCCGGCAGCCAACTGACCGTGAAGACGGCCGAAGGGGCGCTCGACACCATCACGCTGCCGGCGAATGTCCAGGTGACGGCGCTGGCCAAGCGGACGCTCGCCGACATCAAGGCCGGCGATTACGTCGGCTCGGCTGCCGTGAAGGGCGACGACGGCAAGCTGCATGCGCAGGAGGTGCACATCTTCACCGCGGCGATGCGCGGGGTCGGCGAGGGCCATCATCCGATGGGCGGCCCCAACCAGACCATGACCAATGCAACGGTCGCGACCGTCTCAGCCGACCCGGCCGGCACGATGCTGCGCCTCACTTATCCCGGCGGCGAGCAGGCGATCGAGATCGGCCCCGACACCCGCATCGTCGCCATCATCCCCGGCGACAGGGCGCTGCTGAAAGCTGGAGCGCTCGTTTCGGTCTTCGTCAATCCGCAAGGCGACGGCACCCTCATGGTGCGCTCGATCCAGGCCGAGAAGGATGGCGTGCCGCCGCTCTAGCAAATTCGTTCACCGAACGTTCTTCTTTTGCCAGCCATCCTCGGCTAGTTCTGGAGGATGGCTGGCGTGATTCGGATTTTGGGTGTCGATCCCGGGTTGAGGCGGACGGGCTGGGGCCTCATCGAGTGCCGCGGCAATACCTTGTCCTTTGTCGCGGCGGGGACCGTCCGCGCGACGCTTGACGGCGAGATGGCGCATCGGCTCGTCGCCCTGCATGAAGGGCTGACCAAGATCGTGGCGGCGTTCCAGCCCGACGAGGCGGCGGTCGAGCAGACCTTCGTCAACAAGGACCCGGCCGGCACGCTGAAGCTCGGCCAGGCGCGCGGCATCGCGCTCTTGGTGCCGGCGCTGGCCGGGATCTCCGTCGCGGAATATTCGCCGAACTCGGTCAAGAAGACGGTCGTCGGCGCCGGACACGCCGAAAAAGCGCAGATTCGCATGATGGTCGGCGTGCTGCTGCCGAAGGCCGATTTCGATTCCGACGACGCCGCCGATGCGCTCGCCGTCGCCATTTGCCACGCCCATCACCGCGTCTCGCTGGCGCGGATGAAGGCGCTGGCCGGATAGGCGGCCGCATTGGCCTCGCCTTGCGGGTGTTCTGCGAATGTTCTAGCGTCAAAAGGGTTTTGCAAGAGACGGACGCGCCATGCGCATCAATGCCAACGGGCAGGTCACCCTGCCGAAAGAGCTTATGGATCGGGTCGGGATCCGACCGGGCGAAGAGGTCGAGCTCGGCCAGGACGGCAATGTCATCACGCTGCGCAAGCTCGAGAAGGCGGCGCCGCGCGAGCCGACCATGGGCGAGAGGTTCGTCGATTCCATTGCCGGCACGGCAACGCTCAATCAGGGTGTTCCGACGGACGAACTCATGAAGCTGCTGCGCGGCGATGACTGACACTTTCGTCGACACCAACGTTTTGCTCGATGTCTTCGGGCGCGACGACCGATGGTTCGCGTGGTCGCGCGCAGCGCTGGCGCAGGCCGCCGAGGAGGGCCGGATCGTCTTCAATCAGATCGTCTATGCGGAACTGGCAGCGCGATATAGCCACCAAGAGGAACTGGACGCGGTCCTTGCCAAGCAGCCCTTCGCCGGCGAGGACCTGTCGTGGGATGCGGCGTTCCTTGCCGGCCAGGCCTATGTCGCCTATCGCCGGCGTGGCGGGACGCGGTTGACGCCCTTGCCTGACTTCTTCATCGGCGCCCATGCGGCCTCGCGCGGCTACCGCCTGCTGACGCGCGACCGCGGCCCTTACGCCACCTACTTCCCGGCCCTCGAAATTATCTCGCCGGAGCGATCATGATCGGCAAGCTCAAGGGCATCGTCGACAGCTTCGGCGAGGACTGGGTCATCCTCGATGTCGGCGGTGTCGGCTATCAGGTGCATTGTTCGTCGCGGACGCTGCAGGCGCTGCCATCGCCCGGTGAAGCGGCGCAGCTCGCGATCGAGACCTATGTCCGCGAGGACATGATCCGCCTTTACGGATTTGCCGCCGATGTCGAGCGGGAGTGGTTTCGCTTGCTGATGACCGTGCAGGGCATCGGCGCCAAAGTGGCGCTCTCTGTTCTCGGCGTGCTGAAGCCGGCCGAGCTCGCCGATGCGATCGCCCTGCAGGACAAGGCGCAGATTGCGCGCGCGCCCGGCGTCGGGCCGAAAGTTGCGGCCCGCGTCGTCGCCGAGCTGAAGGACAAGGCGCCGACCTATGCGACCGCCGATCCCCAGGCGATCGCGCTGCAGGAAGAGCTCGTCTCCAAGCGGGCGCCGCTGCCGATCGCCGACGCCGTCTCGGCTCTGATCAATCTCGGCTATCCGCAGGTCCAGGCCGGAACGGCCGTGGCGACGGCCGCCCGCAATGCCGGCGAAGGCGCGACGACCGAGCAGCTCATCCGCCTCGGCCTCAAGGAACTCGCGCGGTGAGCGCGCAGTTGCAGGATAGGCCGTGAGCCAGTCGGAACAGGTCGAGGCGGCACCGAAGCGGATCAGCGCGGGGCGCGATCTCCTCGAAGCCAGCGTCGGGATCGCCGTGTTCGTCGTTGGCGGACCGTTGCTACTCGGCCTCGTGCTTCTGGTCGGTATCCTCGCTGCCAATCTCGGAGGCGATGCGATCGATTCGCTCGCCAAAGGCACACGATTCGATCCGGCCGCTTCGGTGACGGTCGCGTTCGGGCTGACCCTCGTCGTGCTGCGCTTCGGCTGGGCGACGGTCTGGGCGATGCTGATCGGGCCGAGTGCTCTGAGTGGCGCCGCGGTCGCCATCAGACGGCTGCTGACCGGCGGCGCGAGCCTTGGTTTCGTCGTTCTGACCGGGCTCGTCGTCGGCATCGCGGCCGATGTCGTCGTCGTGGGCTATGGCATGCGGTTCGTCGGTGCGACGCGGGTCGGCATCTTTGCCGGCTGGGTTGTGATCGGCAGCGTCTTCGCGACGCTCACCTGCTGGCGTCTCGCGGCAATGGCGCCGCGAGCGACGCTTGCGCGATGAGCATGGCCGGCGCGGCGCGCGTCTGGTACGGACGAACCAATTGATCGCGCGGCTTCTGCCGCCGGAGGAACGATGAGCGATAGCCGATTGCTCGGCGGCGCCGAGCAGCAGGACGACGACGACCGCACGCTGCGGCCGAAGGTGTTGGCCGATTTCGTCGGGCAGGCCGCGGCGCGCGCCAATCTGTCGGTCTTCATCGAGGCTGCGCGGGCGCGCAAGGATGCGCTCGATCATGTGCTGTTCGTCGGCCCGCCCGGTCTCGGCAAGACGACGCTTGCGCAGATCGTCGCGCGTGAGCTCGGCGTCAATTTCCGCGCCACGTCCGGCCCGGTCATCGCCAAGGCCGGCGATCTCGCGGCGCTGCTCACCAATCTCGAAGAGCGCGACGTGCTCTTCATCGACGAGATTCACCGCCTTTCGCCGCATGTCGAGGAAATCCTCTATCCGGCGATGGAGGATTACCAACTCGACCTGATCATCGGCGAAGGGCCTGCGGCGCGGTCTGTCCGGATCGAACTCGCGAAATTCACGCTGGTCGGAGCGACGACCAGGCTCGGGCTGCTGACGACGCCGCTGCGTGATCGCTTCGGCATTCCCGTGCGCCTCCAGTTCTATACGGTGCCCGAACTCGAGCACATCGTCTCGCGCGGCGCGCGGCTGATGGGCGTCGCGATGACCGAAGATGGCGCCAGCGAGATCGCGCGGCGCTCGCGTGGGACGCCGCGCATTGCGAGCCGCCTGCTGCGCCGGGTGCGCGATTTCGCCCATGTCGAGGGCGATGGAACGGTGACGCGCGCCGTTGCCGACAAGGCGTTGCTCCGGCTCGAAGTCGATGCGATGGGGCTCGACCAGCTCGACCGGCGCTATCTCTCGACCATCGCTATGTCGTTCGGCGGCGGGCCTGTCGGCATCGAAACGATCGCAGCCGCGCTCGCCGAGCCGCGCGATGCGATCGAGGAGATCGTCGAGCCCTATCTGATCCAGCAGGGCATGGTGCAGCGGACGCCGCGCGGTCGCGTGCTGACGGCGCATGCCTTCAGCCATCTCGGCCTCGCCGCACCGGCGCAGCCTCCGTCGGCGCTGCCCTTGTTCGAGGACGAACCGTGAGCGAATCCGACCAGCCCTTGTCCGGCCGCCATACGCCGGACGGCCATGTCCTGCCGATCCGCATCTACTTCGAGGACACGGACTTTTCCGGCGTCGTCTATCACGCCTCGTATGTCCGCTTCCTCGAGCGCGGCCGGACCGAATATGTCCGCTTGCTCGGCGTGCATCATTCGGCGCTCGATGCCGGCGAAACGGGCGAATCGCTGGCCTTCGCCGTCCATCGCCTCGAGATCGAATATCGCCGCCCGGCGCGCATCGACGACGTGGTCGAGGTGGTGACGCGTCCAAAGGAAGTGCGCGGCGCCCGCATCATACTGTCGCAGCAGGTCCGGCGCGGCGGTGAGCTTCTGGTCGATGCCACGGTCACGGTTGTTCTGGTCAATCGCGCCGGCCGACCCTGCCGTATTCCCGACAGTCTTGCCGAGCGTTTTGCTGCAGCGCCGAAATAAGAGTTGATTAACCATGCGGCGGCTATAAGAGAAGGCGCAGCAGCGGTCGGAACTCGTTGGAAACGCCCTCTTTTCGACAAATTTGAAGGCGAGACAGCCCAAGGGAATGCTCGTCCGGCCCGCCGCTTGCAAGGACACAGTTTCCAGGCGGGGATCAGCACCAGGGCCGGTCCCGACCTCGTGAACGCGAAGGCGCACGAGGGTCAACCCCGAGAGGTTCGAAGCGAATGAATCCGGCCGACGTGGGCCAGGCCGCACTCGACGCGCCTGCTGCAAGCCTGTCCCTCATCACGCTGTTCCTCAACGCGCATATCGTCGTGAAATGCGTCATGCTGGGGCTCGGCTTCGCTTCGATCTGGAGCTGGGCGATCATCGTCGACAAGGTCCTTCTCTACGGCCGCGTCCGCCGTCAGATCGACCGTTTCGAGAAGGTGTTCTGGTCCGGCCAGTCGCTTGAGGATCTCTACCGCTCGTTGTCGAGCCGACCGGCCTCCGCCATGGCGGCTCTGTTCGTCGCCGCGATGCGCGAGTGGAAGCGTTCCTTCGAGGCCGGCGCCCGTTCGCCGATCGGCCTGCAGATGCGCATCGACCGCGTGCTCGACGTGACGATTGCGCGCGAGAGCGAGCGCCTCGAAAGCCGGCTCCTGTTCCTCGCCACGGTCGGCTCGGCCGGCCCGTTCATCGGCCTCTTCGGCACGGTCTGGGGCATCATGACCTCGTTCCAGGCCATCGCCGCCTCGAAGAACACCTCGCTCGCGGTCGTCGCGCCCGGCATCGCGGAAGCGCTGATGGCGACGGCGCTCGGCCTGATCGCCGCCATTCCGGCGGTTATCGCCTATAACAAGCTCGCCAGCTCCGCCGGCAAGATCACTGGCCGCCTCGAAGGTTTCGCCGACGAATTCTCCGCGATCCTGTCGCGTCAGATCGACGAGAGGACCTGACATGGGCATGTCGGTCGGTGGATCGGGTGGGGGAGGCGGCCGCCGTGGCGGCGGACGCCGCCGCCGCCGTTCGACCGGGATCATGAGCGAGATCAACGTCACGCCCTTCGTCGACGTCATTCTCGTGCTTCTGATCATCTTCATGGTCTCGGCGCCGATGCTGACCTCGGGCGTGCCGATCGACCTGCCCGAAAGCCAGGCCAAGCCGCTTTCGGCCGACAAGGACCCGATCTCGATCACCATCGATCCGACCGGCAAGATCTTCCTGCAGGACACCGAAATTCCGCTCGACGAGATCGTGCCGAAGCTGAAGGCGATTGCCAGCACCGGCTACGACGAGCGCATCTTCGTGCGCGGCGACAAGTCGAGCAATTACGGTGCGATCATGCAGGTTATGGGCCTGATATCGGGCGCCGGCTATCGCAATATCGGGTTGGTCACGATCGACTCCCAGGGCGGCTGATCCCGATGCGCACCGGGCTCATCACGTCGATCATCGCCCATCTCCTGATTCTTTTCTGGGGTCTCTTCGCGCTGCCCGATACGAAGCCGTTCGACACCAGCACTGTCGAGGCGCTGCCGGTCGAGCTCGTGCCGATGTCGGAAGTGACGAGCCTGCAGAAGGGCAAGAAGACGGCCGAGGTGAAGGACAAGCCCTCGCCGAACAAGCCGGCCGAGAAGGACACGCCGAAGCCGGCGCCGATCCCGCCGCCGCCGAAGCCGACGCCGCCCTCGACACCGCCGCCGCCGAAGTCCGAGCCGACCCCGCCAGCCCCGAAGGCCGAGGCGACGCCGCCTGCTCCGCAGCCCGAGCCGCCACCGCCGACGCCTGCAAAGCCCGCAGAGCCGCCGCCGGCACCGACGCCCGATCCGGCGCCGAAGCCGCCTGAGGCCGAGAAGGTCGCCGAGGCGCCGCCGCCGCCGGCTCCGAAGCCGCGCACCAAGCCGACGCCGCCGAAGCCCGACCAGACCGCGGCCGTCACCAAGCCGGCGACGCCGACGCAGAGCACGACCGATTCGAAATTCGATCCGGACAAGATCTCCGCGCTGCTCGATCGGCAGAAGCCGACCGGCAGTACCGCTGCGAGCGATCAGCCAGAAAGCTTCGGCGCCGAGGAGGCGCGCAACCCGTCGGCCGTGATGACGCAGAGCGAACTCGATGCGCTCCGTTCGCAGGTTCAGCGCTGCTGGCAGCTGCCGGTTGGCTGGACCGATCCGCGCGAGGTGACGGTGACGCTGCGCTTCAAGCTCAACCAGGACGGGACGGTCAACGGAACGCCCAGCGTCGAACAGTATCCAGCCAGCAACTATGGCACCGTCGCCGCCGAAGGCGCGGTCCGTGCCGTGCTGCAATGCGGTCCCTATCAGCTTCCGGCGGAGAAATACGACCAGTGGAGCGAAGTCCAGATGCGGTTCAGCCCTCAGGGTTGACGCGTCTTCGTCACTGCACTGCCGTTATCTTCATGCATGACCGGCCCAAATCGAGACGTTCGGATCCAAGGAACACCATCATGACGGTCCACGCTGCCGAAAGACGCGATGCCAACGGTCGCGATGTCGCGACGCGCGCCGCCGAGCCGCTCCGCCTTCTCCGCCTGACGCTGGCCTGCCTCGGCCTCGCGGTGGCCGCGATCGGCGCCAATCTCGCAACCGCCAACCGGGCGGAGGCGCTGATCAGCCTCGACGTGACGCAGGGCAATGTCGCGCCGCTGCCGATCGCCATTCCGAACTTTCTCGGTGGCGCCGAAGCCGACGCGAAGATTGCTGCCGATATTTCCGGCGTCGTCGCGGCGGATCTGAAGCGTTCGGGTCTTTTCCTGCCGCTCGATCCCGCCTCGTTCATCGAGAAGATCACGCGCGCTGACCAGACGCCGCGTTTCCAGGACTGGACCGTGATCAATGCACAGGCGCTCGTGACCGGCGCGGTGACGCGCGAGGCCGACGGCCGCCTCCGGGCCGAATTCCGCCTCTGGGACATCTATGCCGGGCAGCAGATGGCCGGGCAGCAGTTCTATACGAGCCCCGACAACTGGCGCCGCGTCGCCCACATCATCGCCGATGCGATCTACGAGCGTCTGACCGGCGACGGCGGCTATTTCGATACCCGCATCGTCTATGTCGACGAGAGTGGCCCGAAGGACAAGCGCGTCAAGCGCCTCGCCATCATGGACCAAGACGGCGCCAATGCCCGCGCGCTCACGCGTGGCAACGATCTGGTGCTGACGCCACGCTTCAATCCGTCGTCGCAGGAAATCGTCTACATGTCCTATGGGCAGGACCAGCCGAGCGTCTATCTGCTGAATATCGAGACCGGACAGCGGGAACTCGTCGGCAACTTCCCCGGCATGACCTTCGCGCCGCGTTTCGCGCCCGATGGCCAGAGCATCGTCATGAGCCTCGAGGACGAGGGCAACGCCAATATCTACCGGATGGACCTCCGCTCGAAGAAGACGACGCGGCTGACCAATTCGGCTTCGATCGACACGAGCCCGTCCTTCTCGCCGGATGGTGCGCGCATCACGTTCACCTCGGATCGCGGCGGCAGCCAGCAGATCTACGTGATGGGCGCCGACGGCTCCAACCCGACCCGGATCTCGTTCGGTCAGGGCTCCTATTCGACGCCGGTCTGGTCGCCGCGCGGCGATCTCATCGCCTTCACGCGGCAATCCGCCAACGGCTTCGCCATCGGCGTGATGAAGCCCGACGGTTCGGGCGAACGCATCCTGACCGAGGGCTTCCACAACGAGGGGCCGACCTGGGCGCCGAACGGCCGCGTGCTGATGTTCTTCCGCGACACGCCCGGTCCGACCGGCGGCCCGCAGCTCTGGTCGATCGACCTCACCGGCTATAACGAGTTCCGCGTTCCGACGGCCAACTTCGCCTCCGACCCGGCCTGGTCGCCGCTGATCAACTAAGGCTGCGCGCCTAGCGTGCGCGCCGCCCGACTTTCGATGGCCTCCGAGGGATCGGCAACCGTGCCTCGCGCGTTGCCCAAAACGAGGCAGGCCAAGGCTTTCGCCGCGCGGCGTCGCGTAACGCGCAATCGCTTAACCTTTGATCAACCCTGTCCGTGAACCCGCACTTAACCAAGCGGCTGTAAGAACCGGCTGGTCCGATCATGGTGGACAAGGAGTTTCTTTGATGATGGATATTCGATCGGTCTCGCACGGGATGAAGCTCGTCGGGTTCCTGGGACTTGCCTTGATGCTCGCAGCCTGCGCCAACAAGCCGGGCGGTCCGGAGGGTGCCGGCGGCGGCATCGGCTCGGCGACGCCGGGCAGCGCGCAGGACTTCGTCGTCAATGTCGGCGACCGCGTCTTCTTCGATACCGACCAGACCGACGTCTCGGCCCAGGGCCGCGTCACCCTCGACAAGCAGGCCGCCTGGCTGCAGCGCTACCCGCGCTACCAGGTGACGATCGAGGGTCATGCCGACGAGCGTGGCACGCGCGAATACAACATCGCGCTCGGCGCCCGCCGCGCCACCAACGTCAAGAACTACCTCGTCTCGCGCGGCATCAGCCCGTCGCGGATGCGCACCATCTCCTATGGCAAGGAGCGCCCGGTCGCGGTCTGCAACGACATCTCGTGCTGGTCGCAGAACCGTCGCGCCGTCACCGTGCTCGACAACGCCAACTAGCCCATTCGTCCACCATCGGATGGCGATTGGCGGCGGCCCCGGCATCGGGGCCGCCGCAATCGTTTCGGCCAGCGCCAAAATTTGGCCGAACTCAAGGGGTCTTTGTCGAGGCAAAGGGACGCTCCGGCCCGGTGCGGCGATCCGTCCGGCTGGTTCCCTCCGTCCCGCGGATAGATCCATGAAGACACGCGACCTCCTGTTCGCCGCGGCGCTCGGTGCCATGGTGCTGGCTTCGACCGCTCCTGCCAGTGCAGGCCTCTTCGACATGTTCAAGCGCGACCAGCAGGTGGCGCAGCCGACGGCCGAGCCGCCGAGCCCGCCGGCCGGCGTTGGCGATGCCGGCACGACTGGCGCCAGCGGCTACACCTCCGACGCGCCGTCGCCTTCGAGCGAAGCGCAGGCCGCGATGCGCATGGACCGGATCGAGCAGCAGATGCGGCAGATGACCGGCCAGATCGAGGAACTGACGTTCCAGCTCGGCCAGTTGCAGGCGCAGATTCGTGCGTTGCAGCCGGGCTCGGGCCGCAAGACGGCCGCCGCGACACCGGCTCCGAGTGCCCAGCAGCTTCGCCCGTCGGTCAACCCTTCGGCCGCCGCCGATCCGATCGCCCGTGCGATCGGCTCGTCCGCACCGGCGACACCCGCGCCGGGCGCCACGGACCCGGCCGCCGCTGCCCCCGGCGCGCCGCCACGCAGCCTCGGCCAACTGCCCTCGACCGCCGCCGGACAGCCGCTCGATCTCGCGACGCTGGCGACACCGCCGCCGGCTGCAGCAGCGACCCCGGCTCCATCAGGCGACTCGCGCAGCGATTATGACGCTGCTTACGATCTCGTTCTCAAGGGCGACTATGACGTCGCCGAGAATGCGTTCCAGCTATTCCTTGCCAATTATCCGGGGGACCCGCTCGCACCCGACGCGCAGTTCTGGATCGGCGAGAGCCTCTACCAGCGGGCGGACTATCGCGGCGCGGCCGATGCCTTCCTCACCGGCTACCAGCACTATCCGAAGAGCGGCAAGGCGCCGGACATGCTGCTGAAGCTCGGTCTTTCGCTGGTCGGGCTCGGCCAGCGCGAGGCCGCCTGCGGCACCTATGCCGAGATCCTCAAGAAGTATCCAAAGGCGTCGAACGCGCTGATGCAGCGTGTCAAGACCGAACAGACCAGTGCCAGCTGCTGAGCCGGCCGCCGGTGGAGATCCTGCAGCGCTGTTCGAGCGCTGGGCCGGCGAACCCGCGATCGCGCTCGGCGTATCCGGCGGAGCGGATTCGCTCGCGCTGATGCTGCTCGCGGCGCGCTGGCGCTCCGCGCTTGCGGCCGGCCCCAGGCTGGTGGTCCTGTCGGTCGATCATGGCCTCCGGCCGGAAGCGGCGGGGGAGGTTGCGATGGTCGGCGCGGCAGCCGCTCGTCTCGGGCTCGCCTTCCGGCCGTTGTCGGAAACGGGCTTCGCGCCGACCGCCGATATCGAGGCCGAGGCGCGCGCCCTGCGCTACCGCCTGCTCTTCGCAGCCGCGCGGGAAGCGGGCGCCACGGTGCTGATGACGGCGCATCATGCCGACGATCAGGCCGAGACGCTGCTGCTCCGCCTTGCGCGCGGCTCCGGCGTCTATGGTCTTTCCGCGATGGCGACCGAGAGCGAGCGCGACGGCATCCGGATCGTCCGACCGCTGCTCGGGCTCGACCGCGCAGCGCTCGCCGACATCGTCGTCGCCGCGGGCCTTTCGCCGGTCGCAGACCCGCACAATGCCGATCGCCGCTTCGCGCGCGCGCGGCTGCGGCCGCTGATGCCGCTGCTCGCCGCCGAGGGGCTCGATACGGCAAGGCTCGCCGCGACCGCAGATCGCCTGCGCCGTGCCGCGGCGGCCATCGACGACTATGCCGACCGCCTTCTCGAGACCGCCATCGTCGACGCCACCGGGGCCCTCCGCCTCGATGCGGCGCGTCTTGCCGACGAGCCGGAGGAGACGCGGCTTCGCATCCTCGCCCGCATCCTCCGCGCCGTCGGCGGCGCCGAATACGGCCCTCGGCTCGACAGTCTCCTGCCGCTCGCGGCCGTGCTGGCGACGGGTGAGGGGCCGGTCGCGGCGCGCACGCTCGCGGGTGTCGCGATCGACCGGCGGAAGGGGGAACTCCGCTTCCAGCGCGAGGCGGGCCGGGCGGGGTTGCCGGTGATCGAGATCGGGGACGGGTTCGAGGGCGTCTGGGACGGCCGCTTTGCCGTGCGCGTCGCGTCGGCGGGCGGGCCGGTGCGGCTGGCGGCGCTCGGCGACAAGGGCCGGCGGGTGCTCGGCGTCTGCCTGCCGGACGGGTTGCCGCGTGCAATCGCCGCAGTGCCGGCCCTCTATCGCGGCGACGCGCTCATTGCTGCGCCGGCGCTCGGCTTTTCGGCGTCGCCGGACGAACGGATCGTCGCGGAGATCAGGCCGATCGTGGCCGTTCGCCTCCGCCACCGCACGCAAAGCGGTGCTTCATGACGCGGCTCTCAACCATCCCGGCATTTTATGCATGGGCTCTGCCAGAGCTTCACTTGGCTTCACAGGCCCATACACCTATCTTACAGCTCGACAAGCGGCGCCCCTTGCGCGGCTTCCCGCCCTTGAAGGGACTCTTATGAACGCGAATTTTCGCAACTTCGCCGTATGGGTCATTATCGGCCTGCTCCTGATCGCGCTGTTCAACCTGTTTCAGAACCCGGGTCCGCGCGCGGCTGGCCAGGACATCGCCTATTCGCAGTTCCTGAACGATGTCGACAGCGGGCGGGTCAAGAGCGTTGTGATCGCGGGCCAGCAGATCAGCGGCTCCTATACCGACAACAGCGGCTTCCAGACCTTTGCCCCGCAGCAGGATGCTGACCTCGTCAAGCGCCTCGAGGCGAAGAGCGTCGCAATCTCGGCCAAGCCCCCGTCGGAAGCCGGCACCTCGCTGATCGGCGTGCTGATCTCGTGGTTCCCGATGTTCCTGATCCTCGCGGTCTGGATTTTCTTCATGCGCCAGATGCAGGGCGGTGCCGGCGGCAAGGCGATGGGCTTCGGCAAGTCGAAGGCCAAGCTTCTGACCGAGGCGCATGGCCGCGTCACCTTCGACGACGTCGCGGGTGTCGACGAGGCCAAGGAAGACCTGCAGGAGATCGTCGAGTTCCTTCGTGACCCGCAGAAGTACCAGCGGCTCGGTGGCCGGATTCCGCGCGGCGTGCTGCTGGTCGGCCCGCCCGGTACCGGCAAGACGCTGACGGCACGCGCCGTCGCCGGCGAGGCCAATGTGCCGTTCTTCACGATCTCCGGCTCCGACTTCGTCGAGATGTTCGTCGGCGTCGGCGCGAGCCGCGTCCGCGACATGTTCGAGCAGGCGAAGAAGAACGCGCCCTGCATCATCTTCATCGACGAAATCGACGCGGTCGGTCGCCATCGTGGTGCCGGCCTCGGCGGCGGCAATGACGAGCGCGAGCAGACGCTGAACCAGCTGCTCGTCGAGATGGACGGCTTCGAGCAGAACGAAGGCATCATCATCATCGCCGCGACCAACCGTCCGGACGTGCTGGACCCGGCGCTGCTGCGTCCCGGCCGTTTCGACCGGCAGGTCATGATCCCGAACCCGGACGTCAACGGCCGCGAGCGCATCCTGAAGGTGCATGCCCGCAAGGTGCCGATGTCGCCGGACGTCGATTTGAAGACGCTGGCGCGCGGCACGCCCGGCTTCTCGGGCGCCGACCTGATGAACCTCGTCAACGAGGCGGCCTTGCTTGCGGCCCGGCGCAACAAGCGCATGGTCACCATGGCCGAGTTCGAGGACGCCAAGGACAAGGTGATGATGGGCGCCGAGCGCAAGTCGCTCGCGATGACGGCCGAGGAGAAGCGGAACACCGCCTATCACGAGGCCGGCCATGCGACGATCGCGCTGCTCCTGTCCTCGACGATCGACCCGATCCACAAGGCGACGATCATTCCGCGCGGCCGTGCGCTCGGCATGGTGATGACGCTGCCGGAATCGGATCGTTACAACTGGACCTATGAGAAGGCAATCTCGCGTCTCGTCATGCTGTTTGGCGGCCGCGAGGCGGAGATCCTGACTTTCGGTCCGGAGAAGGTGACGACGGGCGCTGCTGGCGACATCCAGATGGCGACCAGCCTCGCCCGCTCGATGGTCATGGAATGGGGCATGTCGGAACGGCTCGGCCGCGTTCGCTATCGTCCTAACGAGCAGGAAGTCTTCCTCGGCCACTCGGTCACCCAGTCGAGCAACATGTCCGACGAGACGGCCAAGATCATCGACGAGGAAGTGCGCAAGCTGATCGAACATGGCGAGAGCGAAGCGCGGCGTCTCATCACCGAGAACCGCGACCAGTTCATCGCCATCGCCGAGGCGCTGCTCGAATACGAGACGCTGACCGGCGACGAGATCCGCGGGCTTCTGGCCGGCAAGGCTCCGATCCGCGACAGCGGCGATGACACGCCGCCCTCGCGTCCCTCGGTGGTGCCGACGACGCGCGGTCCGCGCCCGAAGGGCGACACCGGTCTCGAGCCGCAGCCGCAGGCCTGATCGCGGATTCGCGACAAGCAGAATGGGCGGCCTTGCGGCCGCCCTTTTCGTATCCGTTTATGCATGTCTGCGAATGTGACGGCCGCTCATCAATTTTGAACGGTCTTCGTCTAGTCTTCGCACTATGAAAGTCCGCATGCGACACGACGGAATCCTCTGATGGCACGCAAACTGTTCGGAACCGACGGCATCCGCGGCAAGGCGAATGCCTTCCCGATCACGCCGCAGATGGCGTTGCAGGTCGGCATTGCCGCCGGCCTCGCCTTCCGCAACGGCGCCCATCGCCATCGCGTCGTCATCGGCAAGGACACGCGCCTCTCCGGTTACATGATCGAGCCGGCCCTGACCGCCGGCTTCACGGCGGCCGGCATGGATGTGTTCCTGCTTGGTCCGATGCCGACCCCGGCTGTGGCGATGCTGACGCGCTCGCTGCGCGCGGATCTCGGCGTGATGATCTCGGCCTCGCACAATCCGTTCGAGGACAACGGCATCAAGCTGTTCGGCCCCGACGGCTACAAGCTGTCGGACGAGGCCGAGGCGAAGATCGAGGCGCTGATCGAGGAGGACCTTTCCGGCCGGCTTGCCACCTCCTCTGAGCTTGGCCGCGCCCGCCGGATCGACGGCATGCGCGATCGCTATATCGAGTTCGCCAAGCGGACCATGCCGAAGAGCTACGACCTGACCGGCCTTCGGATCGTCATCGATTGCGCCAATGGCGCCGCCTATCGCGTCGCGCCGGAAGCGCTGTGGGAACTCGGCGCCGAGGTGATCTCGATCGGCGTCGAACCCGACGGCTTCAACATCAACCGCGATGTCGGCTCGACGGCGCCCGATGCGCTGCGGCGAAAGGTGCATGAGGTGCGCGCCGATATCGGCATCGCGCTCGATGGCGACGCCGACCGCGTCATCATCGTCGACGAGCGCGGCGAGGTGGTCGACGGTGACCAGCTGATGGCGGTCGTCGCCGCCTCCTGGGCGGAAGCCGGGCGGCTGTCGCGCCCCGGCATCGTCGCGACGATCATGTCCAATCTCGGCCTCGAGCGCTATCTGGGCGGCATCGGCCTCTCGCTCGACCGCACCAAGGTCGGCGACCGCTATGTCGTCGAGCACATGCGCGGCCACGGCTTCAATGTCGGTGGCGAGCAGTCCGGCCACCTCATTCTCTCCGACTTCTCGACAACCGGCGACGGCCTCGTCTCCGCGCTGCAGATCCTCGCGGTCGTGCGCCAGACCGGCAAGCCGGTGAGCGAGGTTTGCCGGCGCTTCGAGCCGGTGCCGCAGATCCTCAAGAATGTCCGCTTCGGCGGCGGCAAGCCGCTGGAAAGCGCCAGCGTCAAGGCGGCGATCGCCGAGGGCGAAGCGCGCCTGGTCGGCTCCGGCCGCCTCGTTATCCGCCCCTCCGGCACCGAACCGCTCATCCGCGTCATGGCCGAGGGCGACGACGAGAAGACCGTCCTTTCGGTCGTCGACGACATTTGCGTCGCCTTGAGGCAGGTTGCTGCCTGATCGGGGTGACTGATGAATGAAGCAATGACCCGTGACGCGCTCGCCACATTCTATCGTGGCTATATCGACTGCCTGAACCGGCAGGGCTGGGATGATCTCGGAGAGTTCGTCGGCGCCGACGTTGTCTATAACGGGGCGAGGGTCGGACTATCGGGCTATCGCGCGATGCTCGAGGACGACTTCCGTGCCATTCCCGATCTGCATTTCAAGATCGCGCTTCTCGTTTCCGACCCGCCTCTGGTCGCGAGCCGCCTGCATTTCGATTGCCGGCCAGTCGGAGAATTGTTCGGCCTGCCCATCAATGGCCAGCGCGTCGCCTTCGACGAGAATGTATTCTACGACGTTCAAGCCGGGCTGATAGGCAACGTCTGGTCAATCATCGACAAGGCTGCGATCGCCCGGCAGCTCTAGCGTCGCTGCGATCGGGCCGGATCTCGCCTGCCTACGCCTCAGAAACTCGGCGGTGTGCAGGCGGAGACGAGTTCGAGTTCGCCCTCGCCGATATTGCGGAAGGCATGCGGACGGCGGCTGTCGAAGAAATAGGCGTCGCCCGGCCCGAGTTCATAGCGGACGCCGGCGACCTCGAGCAGCATGCGGCCGCGGATGACGAGGCCGGCTTCCTCGCCCTGATGCGAAAGCATCGCCTTGCCGCTCTCGGCGCCCGGCCGATAGCGCTCGTGGATCATCTGCAGCGCCCGGCCCTCGAGATTGGCGCCGACCTGGCGGAAGGAAATCGGTCCGCCGGCGATCTCCTTCAATTCGGCGGCGCGGAACACGACCTGCTCGCGGTCGCCTGGCGGACCGGCAAAGAATTCGCCGAGGCTGATCGGAATGCCGGAGAGGATCTGGCGGAGGCCCGAGACCGATGGGCTGACCCTGTTGGCCTCGACCATCGAGACGGTCGCGTTGGAAACGCCGGCGCGCTTCGCCAGCGCCCGCTGCGAGAGGCCCTCGCGCAGGCGCAGATCGCGCAGCCGCGCACCGACGTCGATCTCGAACCCAGCCTCGTTCATGTGTTCAACATATAGAACAGTCTTAACGGCGGCAACGAATTGACCGGTGGTTTTGCGGGGCATACGTTCATGAAAATGACCGTTCCGCCGGAATGCGGATCTCGCACAGGGACTTTTTACAGCATGACCGCCCCGCTTCGCCCGAACAATCTCGAAGCCTTCTGGATGCCGTTCACGGCCAACCGGCAGTTCAAGCAGTCGCCGCGCATGCTCGTCGCGGCCAATGGCATGCATTACACCTCCGCCGATGGTCGCCAGATCCTCGACGGCACCGCCGGGCTCTGGTGCGTCAATGCCGGCCATGGCCGAACCAAGATCGTCGAGGCCGTCTCGGCCCAGGTGGCCGAGCTTGATTATGCCCCGGCCTTCCAGATGGGCCACCCGAAGGCGTTCGAGCTCGCCGCGCGCCTCGCCGGCATGATGCCGTCGCCGCTCGACCATGTCTTCTTCACCAATTCCGGCTCCGAGGCCGTCGATACGGCACTGAAGATCGCGCTCGCCTATCATCGCGCCCGCGGCAAGGGCACCAAGTTCCGCCTGCTCGGCCGCGAGCGAGGCTATCATGGCGTCGGGTTCGGCGGCATTTCGGTCGGCGGCATCTCCGGCAACCGCAAGACCTTCGGTACGCTCCTGACCGGCGTCGACCATATCCGCCACACGCACGACCTCTCCCGCAACGCCTTCACGCGCGGCGAGCCGGAATATGGCGCGGAGTTCGCAGACGACCTCGAAAAGGTCATCGCGCTGCATGACGCCTCCAACATCGCGGCGCTGATCGTCGAGCCGGTCGCCGGTTCGACCGGCGTGCTGCTGCCGCCGAAGGGCTATCTCCAGCGCCTGCGCGAAATCTGCGACAAGCACGACATCCTCCTGATCTTCGACGAGGTCATTACCGGCTTCGGCCGCCTCGGAACGCCCTTCGCCGTCGATTATTTCGGCGTCGTCCCGGACATGGTCTGCACCGCCAAGGGCATCACCTCCGGCGTCGTGCCGATGGGCGCGGTCTTCGCCGGCAAGCACATCTACGACGCCTTCATGGACGCGCCCGAAAATACGATCGAGCTGTTCCACGGCTACACCTATTCGGCGCATCCGGTGGCCTGCGCCGCGGCACTGGCAACCCTCGACATCTATGCCGAGGAGGGCCTGCTCACCCGCGCGGCCGAACTCTCCGATTATTGGGCCGATGCGCTGCACAGCCTCAAGGGCCTGCCGCATGTCATCGACATCCGCAATCTCGGCCTTATCGGCGCGATCGAGCTCGACCCGATCGCGGGCGCCCCGACCAAGCGCGCCTTCTCGGTGTTCCTGAAGGCGTTCGAGAGCAACCTGATGATCCGCACGACCGGCGACATCATCGCTCTGTCGCCGCCGCTGATCATCGAGAAGTCGCATATAGACCAGATCTTCGAGACGCTCGGCCGCATCCTGAAGCAGGTCGACTAGGGTAGGGGGGGAGCGCAGCATGGACAGGATCGCCAATCTCGTCGGCGGCCGGAAGCAGCCGTCAGTCTCGAGCCGCACGGCGCCGATCTTCAACCCGGCCACGGGCGAGCAGACTGCCGTGCTGCCACTTTCGACGGCGGCGGAACTCGATGCCGCCGTCGCCGTCGCCAAGGCTGCGCTGCCGGCCTGGGCCGACACGCCGCCGCTGAAGCGGGCGCGGGTCATGTTCCGCTTCAAGGATCTCCTGGAGCAGAATGCCGACGCCATCGCGCGGGCCATCTCGGCCGAGCATGGCAAGACGCATGACGACGCGCTCGGCGAGGTCCAGCGCGGGCTCGAAGTGGTCGAGTTCGCGTGCGGCATTCCGCATCTCTTGAAGGGCGAATATTCGAAGAATGTCGGTCCGTCGATCGACACCTATTCCGATCGCCAGCCGCTCGGTGTCGTCGCCGGCATCACGCCGTTCAACTTCCCCTGCATGGTGCCGCTCTGGATGTATCCGGTGGCGATCGCGGCCGGCAATTGCTTCATCCTGAAGCCGTCGGAGAAGGATCCGGGCGCAGCCATCCTCGTCGCCGAACTGCTGCATGAGGCGGGCCTTCCGGCCGGTGTGCTCAATGTCGTGCATGGCGACAAGGAAATCGTCGACGCCATCCTGCATCATCCGGACATCAAGGCTGTCAGCTTCGTCGGCTCGACGCCGATCGCGTCCTATGTCTATGCGACCGGCACGGCGGCCGGAAAGCGCGTCCAGGCGCTCGGCGGCGCCAAGAACCACATGGTCATCATGCCGGACGCCGACCTCGACAAGGCGGCGGACGCGCTGATGGGCGCCGGCTACGGTTCGGCAGGCGAGCGTTGCATGGCGGTGTCGGTGGCGGTGCCGATCGGCGAGCGGACGGCCGATGCTCTGATCGAGGCGCTGGCGCCGCGTGTCCGCGCGCTCAAGATCGGCCCGGCGACCGACCGCGAGGCCGAGATGGGGCCGCTGGTCACGAAGCAGCATCTCGAAAAGGTCGGCGCTTATATCGACAACGGCGTCGCCGAGGGCGCGAAGCTCGTCGTCGACGGCCGCGGCTTCTCGCTGCAGGGCTATGAGGGTGGCTATTTCATCGGTGGCACGCTTTTTGATCATGTGGACAAGGAAATGACGATCTACCGCGAGGAGATCTTCGGTCCGGTCCTCTCGGTGCTGCGCGCCGGGTCCTATGACGAGGCAGTGAAGCTGATCAATGCCCATGAATTCGGCAACGGCACCGCGATCTTCACCCGCGACGGCGACGCGGCGCGTTCGTTTGCCGACAAGATCGAGGCCGGCATGGTCGGCATCAACGTGCCGATCCCGGTGCCGGTCGCCTATCATTCCTTCGGCGGCTGGAAGCGGTCGATCTTCGGCGACCACGCCATCTACGGGCCCGAAGGCGTGCGCTTCTACACGCGTATCAAGACGGTCACGTCGCGCTGGCCTGACGGCATCAAGTCGGGCGCGGTGTTCAACTTCCCGACGATGTGAGGCCTTTGAACGCGGCGCCGCCGGAGTCTACTCTCGACGTCATCCTCGGGTTCGACCCGGGGATCCAGGCTCTCAGGCATCGATGGGATGTCTGGATTGCCGGGCCAAGCCCGGCAAATGACACGCTTTTGACTGCCATCGAAGGACCAGAACGACATGACCGCCCCGACTGACAATCTCCGCATCAATGGCGAGCGGCTCTGGGATAGCCTGATGGAGATGGCGAAGATCGGGCCCGGACTGCGCGGCGGCAACAACCGCCAGACCCTGACGGACGCCGATGGCGAGGGGCGCACTCTGTTTGCCAAGTGGTGCGAGGCCGCCGGCCTCACCATGGGCGTCGACCAGATGGGCACGATGTTCATGACGCGGCCGGGCACGGACCCCGATGCGCTGCCCGTCTATGTCGGCTCGCATCTCGATACGCAGCCGACCGGCGGCAAGTTCGACGGCGTGCTCGGCGTGCTCTCGGCGCTCGAAGTGGTGCGCAGCCTCAATGATCTCGGCATCAAGACGAAGCACCCTGTTGTGGTCACCAACTGGGCCAACGAGGAAGGCGCGCGCTTCGCCCCGGCGATGCTCGCCTCCGGCGTGTTCGCCGGCCAGATGACGCTCGATTACGCCTATGGCCGCAAGGATCCCGAGGGCAAGACCTATGGAGAGGAACTGAAGCGCATCGGCTGGCTCGGCGAGGAAGAAGTCGGCGCGCGCAAGATGCACGCCTATCTCGAATATCACATCGAGCAGGGGCCGATCCTCGAGGTCGAGGACAAGCAGATCGGCGTCGTCACCCACTGCCAGGGTCTCTGGTGGCTGGAAGTGACGCTGACCGGCAAGGAAGCGCATACCGGCTCGACGCCGATGACGATGCGCGTCAATGCCGGGCTCGCGATGGCGAGGATCATCGAGATGGTTCAGGGCGTCGCGATGGACAGCCAGCCGGGCGCCGTCGGTGGTGTCGGCCAGGTGTTCTTCTCGCCGAATTCCCGCAATGTCCTGCCCGGCACGGTCGTGTTCACGATCGATATCCGCAGCCCCGACCGGGAAAAGCTAGACGGCATGCGCGCCCGCATCGAGGAGGAGGCGCTGCTGATCGCCGCCGAGCTCGGCGTCGGCTGCGCGATCGAGCCGGTCGGCCATTTCGATCCCGTGACGTTCGATCCGACGCTGGTCTCGCGCGTGCGCAGCGCCGCCGAACGGCTCGGCTACAGCCACATGGACATCATTTCCGGGGCCGGTCACGACGCCTGCTGGGCGGCGAAGGTCGCGCCGGCGACGATGATCATGTGCCCTTGCGTCGACGGGCTCTCGCACAACGAAGACGAAACCATCACACCCGAATGGGCATCAGCCGGGGCGGACGTGCTGCTGCACGCCGTGCTCGAGACGGCCGAGATCGTCGGCTGAAGCGCCCACCCGACCAGAAGAGGGAATTGACATGTCGACGGTGATCAAGGGCGGCACGATCGTGGCCGCGGACCGCAGCTATGAGGCGGATATCCTCATCGAGGGCGAGACGATCAAGGCGATCGGGCCTGATTTGAAGGGCGATACGGTGCTGGATGCGTCCGGCGCCTATGTGATGCCGGGCGGTATCGATCCGCACACCCATCTCGAAATGCCCTTCATGGGCACGACCGCGGCTGAAACGTGGGAAAGCGGCACCTTCGCTGCGCTTTCGGGCGGCACGACCATGGTCGTCGATTTCGTCATCCCCGGACCGGACGGCATGATCGCCGCCTTCGACGCCTGGGCCGAGCGCTCGGCGCGCCAGGCCTCGGGTGACTATTCCTTCCACATGGCGATCACCGGCTGGTCGGAGCAGCATTTCGACGAGATGGCCAAGGTGGTGGCGCGCGGCGTCAACACCTTCAAGCATTTCATGGCCTACAAGGGCGCGCTGATGGTGAACGACGACGAGATGTTCGCGTCGTTCCAGCGCTGCGCCGCGCTCGGCGCGCTGCCGCTCGTCCATGCCGAGAACGGCGACATCGTCGCCGCCCTGCAGCAGAAATATATGGCCGAGGGCCGTCCGGGTCCGGAGAGCCATGCCTTCTCGCGGCCGCCCGAGGTCGAGGGCGAGGCGACCAATCGCGCGATCATGATCGCCGATGCCGCCGGCGTGCCGGTCTATATCGTGCATACCTCCTGCGAACAGGCGCATGAGGCGATCCGCCGTGCGCGGCAGAAGGGCATGCGCGTCTTCGGCGAGCCGCTGATCCAGCATCTCGTTCTCGATGAACGCGAATATTTCAACAAGGACTGGGAGTATTCCGCGCAGCGCGTGATGAGCCCGCCCTTCCGCGACAAGAGCCATCAGGACAGCCTCTGGGCCGGCCTCGCTGCCGGTTCGCTGCAGGTGGTCGCGACCGACCACGCCGCCTTCACCACGGCACAGAAGCGCTTCGGCCTCACCGATTTCACCAAGATCCCGAACGGCACCGGCGGACTCGAAGACCGCATGCCGGTTCTGTGGACGCGTGGCGTCGAGACGGGGCGGCTGACGCCGAACGAGTTCGTCGCGGTGACCTCGACCAATATCGCGCAGATCCTCAATCTCTATCCCAGGAAGGGCGCGATCCTGCCGGGTTCCGATGCCGATCTCGTCGTCTGGGACCCGACGCTGACGAAGACCATCTCGGCCGCCAACCAGAAGTCGATCATCGACTACAACGTGTTCGAGGGCATCGCCGTGAAGGGCCTGCCGCGCTACACGCTGTCGCGCGGCGACGTCGTCTGGTCGGACGGGCAGAATTCGGGACCGCAGCCCGGCCGCGGCAAGTTCATCCCGCGCAAGGCGTTCCCGGCCGTCAACACGGCCCTGTCGAAGTGGAAGGAGATCACCGCGCCGCGCTCGGTGACCCGTTCGCCCGAGCATATGCCGATCGGCGTCTGAGGGCCTGATGACCAGGGAGGGGACACAGGGCTCGAAGCAAGCGGCGCCGGCGATTTCGATCGCCGGCCTGTCGCTCGTCTTCACGACCGATGACGGGCCGGTGCAGGCGCTGTCCGATATTGATCTCACCGTGCAGCGGGGCGAGTTCGTCTCGTTCATCGGGCCGTCCGGCTGCGGCAAGACCACGCTTCTGCGGGTGATCGCCGATCTCGAGCAGCCGACCGGCGGGTCGATCACGGTCAATGGCGTCTCGCCCGGCGAGGCGCGGCTGGCGCGGGCCTATGGCTATGTCTTCCAGGCGGCGGCGCTCTATCCCTGGCGGACAATCGCCAGGAATGTCGCGCTGCCGCTGGAGATCATGGGCCTTGGCAAGGCCGAGCGCGAGAAGCGCGTCGCCGATAATCTCGCGCTCGTCGATCTCGCCGGCTTCGAGCGGAAATATCCCTGGCAGCTCTCCGGCGGCATGCAGCAGCGCGCCTCGATCGCCCGTGCGCTCGCCGTCGAGCCCGATCTCCTGCTGATGGACGAGCCGTTCGGCGCGCTGGACGAGATAGTCCGCGACCATCTGAATGAAAAGCTGCTCCGCCTCTGGGACCGGACGCAGAAGACGGTCGTCTTCGTCACTCATTCGATCCCCGAGGCGGTCTTCCTCTCGACCAAGATCGTCGTGATGTCGCCGCGGCCCGGCCGCGTCACCGACATCATCGACTGCGGCTTCCCGCGCGACCGGACGCTCGATATCCGCGAGACGCCCGAATTTCTCGCCATCGCCGCGCGCGTCCGCGCCGGCCTCCGCGCGGGCCACTCCTATGAGGACTGAGCCTGTCGCCTCACGCCGGAACGAGGCCGTCCAGCTCGGGCAGCAGCACGACGCTCTCCTGCTCATTCGGGTCGGTGCGGGCGATAAGGGCGATGCAGGGCTCGCTGCCGAGATTGGCGGGGAGATGCGGCACGCCGGCGGGGATGTAGAACATGTCGCCGGCCTTGACGACGACGTGGTGCTCCAGCCGCTCGCCATACCAGGTATGCGCCTCGCCCGAGAGGGCGTAGATCGCGGTCTCGTGGTTCTCATGCAGATGCGCCTTGGCCCGGCCGCCGGGCGGAATCGTCAGCAGCAGCATGCAGATGCCCGTCGCGCCCACGGCCTCGGCCGTGATGCCTTCGATGTAATCGAACCCCTGCTTGCCGTGATAGCTGCTCGCCCCCGGCCGGATCAGCCGGCAGGTCGGCGCGGTCGGCGTGGTTTCGCTCTCGGTCATGACGTGGTCCTCCTTCCGCCGTCCCATGACGGCGGCGCCGGCGCAAAGGTTCGCCAAGGCGCGGCAGGCGGTCAATGGAGGAGGGCGCCATGACCAGCGCGTCCACCACGCCGCGCAGGATCGGCAAGCCGCCGGGACGGCTGGTGCCGGTGCTCACGGTCACGCTGGCGCTCATCGCGCTCTGGTATGTCGGCGCCTATTTCATGAATGCAGGTCTGGCGCGGGATGCCCTTGCGCGGGCCGGCAAGCAGCCGACGACGCAGGAGCTCTTCCTCGCGACCTACCAGATGGAGCGGCCGTTGCTGCCGGCGCCGCACCAGATCGTCCAGGAACTCTGGAAATCGACGGCGCTGACGCCGGTCACCTCCAAGAAGAGCCTCGTCTACCATTCCTGGGTGACGCTGTCGGCGACACTCGCCGGCTTCCTCTCGGGCGCGCTGCTCGGGCTCGTCCTGGCCGCGGCGATCGTGCACGTACCCTCGCTCGACCGCAGCCTGATGCCCTGGGTGATCGCCTCGCAGACGATCCCGATCGTCGCCATCGCGCCGATGATCGTGGTCGTCGGCTATAACCTGATGAACGGCCAGCTCGGCTTCTCGACCGACAGTTCGCGCTTCATCGCCAAGGCACTGATCTCGACCTATCTCTCGTTCTTCCCGATCACGGTCGGCCTCGTGAAGGGTCTGCGCTCGCCCGATACGATCCTCGTCGACCTGATGCGGACCTATTCCGCCAATCGCTGGCAGACCTTCTGGAAACTGAGGATGCCGGCGGCGCTGCCCTTTTTGTTCGCCTCGATGCAGGTCGCCATCGCCATCAGCCTCGTCGGCGCGATCGTCGGCGAGTTGCCGACCGGCGCCTCGGCCGGTATCGGCGCGCGGCTGCTCGCTGGCTCCTATTACGGGCAGACGGTTCAGATCTGGTCGGCACTGGTTGCAGCCTCGGTCCTCGCCGCGCTGCTCGTCTGGATGGTCAGCCTCGGCGGAACGGCCGTGGTCAAGAGGATGGGGCTCGCGCGATGAACCGCGTCCGCGGCTCCGCCCTGCCTTGGGTCGCCTTGGTTGGCCTCATCGGCGTCGTCCTGCTGCCCGTTGATGCGGCCGATCCAGCGAGCCGCCTCGCCGGCCTCGGCGCGCAGGGCTTAACACTTCTGGTCGCCATGGCCGCGGCCATTCTGGGTGCCATCATCGCGCGCCGCAGCGTCGTCTCGGTGCTGCTGCTCGCGCTTGCGGCGCATGGCGGCGCGACGATGGCGATCGGCCTCGCGCCGGCTCTCCAGGGCCACGCCGGCAGCGGCTACTGGGCGCTCGTCGCCACCGCCTGGCTGCTCGCCTGGGCGCTCGTCAGCGAACTCTCCGAATGGCCGCGCCAGCGCGGCATCCGGGGTCTGCCGCTGTCGCTGCTGATCCCGTTCCTGTTCGGCCTCTGGCTGCTGATCCTCTGGCAGGTCATCGTCGTCGCCTTGGCCGTACCGTTCGTGCTGATCCCGCCGCCATCGGCGATCGGCGCGCGCATTGCCGGCTCGATCCCCATCCTCGCCGCCGACTTCCGCCAGACCTTCCTCAAATCGGTCATCGCCGGCTATGCCATCGGCTGCGGCGCCGGCTTCCTCGTCGCCATCCTGGTCGATCGCGTCGGCTTCCTGAAGCGTGGCCTGCTGCCGATCGGCAATCTCGTTTCGGCCCTGCCGATGGTCGGCATCGCGCCGATCATGGTGATGTGGTTCGGCTTCGACTGGCCGTCCAAGGCAGCGGTGGTCGTGATCTCGACCTTCTTCCCGATGCTGGTGAACACCGTGACGGGGCTCTCCGCCTCGCAGCCGATCAGCCGAGACCTGATGCGCACCTATGCGTCGAGCTATTGGCAGACGCTTTTCAAGCTCCGCCTGCCGGAGGCGATGCCGTTCGTCTTCAACGCACTCAAGATCAATTCGACTCTCGCCCTGATCGCGGCCATTGTAGCTGAATTCTTCGGCACGCCGATCGTGGGCATGGGTTTCCGCATCTCAACCGAAGTCGGACGCATGAACATCGACATGGTGTGGGCGGAAATCGCGGTGGCGGCCTTGGCCGGCTCCGCGTTCTACGGCGCCGTTGCGCTCATCGAGCGCGCCGCGACGTTCTGGCATCCGTCCTTCCGCACCTAGGGACGGAAACGAAAACCGTGAAAACCCGACGGAGGGGTCAATGAAGAAGTGGATGATGGGCGCGATCGCAGCCGCAACCGGGCTGGCGATGAGCGGACCGGCTTTCGCGGCCGACCCGCTGACCCTGCAGCTGAAATGGGTCACGCAGGCCCAGTTCGCCGGCTATCTCGTCGCCAAGGCGAAGGGCTTCTACGACGCCGAGGGTCTCGACGTCACGATCAAGCCGGGCGGCCCCGATATCTCGCCGGTTCAGGTCATCGCCGCCGGCGGCGCCGATGTGGTCGTCGACTGGATGGCCGATGCGCTCGCCTCGCGCGAAAAGGGCGTCAAACTCGTCAATATCGCACAGCCGTTCAAGAGTTCCGGCCTGCTCCTCGTCTGCCGCAAGGATACCGGCATCACGACGCCGGCCGACTTCAAGGGCAAGACGCTCGGCGTCTGGTTCTACGGCAACGAATATCCGTTCATGGCCTGGATGAACAAGCTCGGCTACAAGACCGACGGCGGCCCGAACGGCGTCACCGTGCTGAAGCAGGCCTTCAACGTCGACCCGATCGTCCAGAAGCAGGCCGATTGCATCTCGGCCATGACCTATAACGAATATGGCCAGATCCTCGACGCCGGCCTCAAGGCCGAAGACCTCGTCGTCTTCAACTATCGCGACGAGAATGTCGGCATGCTCGAAGACGGGCTCTATGCGCTCGAGGGCAAGCTCGCCGATCCGGCTTACGTCGACAAGCTCGCCCGCTTCGTCAAGGCGTCCGAGAAGGGCTGGGACTATGCCCGCGCCAATCCGGACGAGGCGGCGCAGATCACCGTCGATGCCGACGAGTCGGGTTCGCAGAGCCTCGATCACCAGAAATACATGATCGGCCAGGTGAACAAGCTCACCGCCCGTACCACCGGCGCGCTCGATCCTGCCGACTACAAGCAGACGGTCCAGACCATGTTGTCGGCCGGCGGCGTGATCACCAAGGAGCCTGATGCAGCGGCGACCACCACCGCGGTCACCGACAAGGCAGGGCTGAAGTAAGCCTGCCACGGTTCAAGACTTCGATCGGGCGCCTGCGGGCGCCCGATTTCGTTTGGTGGGGTGTCGCCCGAGGTTGTCCGTGGGGACCGAACCTTCCCTTCACCTCTCCCTCAGGGAGAGGTGAAAGAAGCGGCCTCACACGATGTTCTTCTCGATCAGCGGCCGGCCTTCGAGGATGCGTTCGAAGCCGAGCGCGGCGAGGTCGAGGCTCGTATAGCGGCCGTCGGCGACGAGTTCGGCGAGGCCGCGCCCGACGCCTGGCGCCTGCTGCAGGCCGTGGCCGGAAAAGCCGTTGGCGATCAGGAGATTGCCATAGGGCGGCAGGCGTCCGACGATGGCGTTGTGGTCGAAGAGGTTCATGTCGTAATGCCCGGCCCAGGAGCGCGCCGGGCGGATCGCCTCGAAGGCCGGGACGCGCGTCGCGAGAACGGGCCAGATCATCTCCTCGAACAGCGCATGGTCGACCTCGAAATCCTCCGCGAGCGGATCATTATGCGCCTCGGGCGCCGAGCCTGAGAGAAAGAGTTCGCCTTCCGGCCGGCAGTAGACGCCGGAGGGATCGATCAGCATTGGGAAGCCCGGCAACTTCTCGCGGCAGGCGAAGGTGAAGATGCAGCGCTTGCGCGCCTCCACCGGCAGCGGGATGCCGAGCGGCTCGACCAGGGCGCGTGCTCCGGTGCCGGCGGCGATGATGACGGTGCCGGCTTCGAGCGTCGTGCCGTCGGCGAGGCGGATGCCGGTCGCGCGCCGGCCTTCGGTCAGGATTTCGGCCACCGTCCCGGCCAGCGTCTCGACGCCGAGCGCGCGTGCCTTGCGGCGGAACGCCTGCATCAGACCGTAGCCGTCGAACCAGCCTTCGCCCGTCGCGCCGAAGGCGCCGGCGGCAATGTCGTCGAGCGCCAGATAGGGGAAGCGCTCGGCGATCTCACCCGGATCGAAGAAGACGATATCGGCGCCACGCGCGGCCTGCTCGACATGGTTTTCGGCAAGCGTTGCGCGACCTGCCTCCGTGGCGAGGAAGAGATAGCCGCCCTCGGTCAGGCTGATGAAGGGTCGGTCGCCATCGACGGCGAGCGTCTCGCCGATGCCGCGCAGGAACTCGATGCCGAACAGCGACAGCTCGATATTCACCGGCGAGGAGAACTGCTGCCGGATCGAGGCGGCCGAAAGGGCGCTCGCCGCCTGCTGGAACGAGGGGTCCTTCTCGACCAGCAGCACGCTGCCGGAAAAGCCCGCATGCGCGGCGAGGTGATAGGCGGCGGAGGCGCCGTGCACGGCGCCGCCGACGATGATGACGTCATGGTGGCGCGCCACGATGAGGCTCCCGGCTGAAACTTCGCCGGACCATGCCACGCGGCCCGGATGGCGTCGATGCGGCGAAGGGCAGCCTCAGCCGATCGGCACCAGCGGCCGCTCGATCGCCTCGCGCAGCGCGAATTTCGATTCGATGCGCGCGACTCCCGGCAGATGGCCGAGCACATTCGCATGCAGCCGCTCGAAATCGGGCAGGTCGCGCGCGACGATGCGGAGCAGGTAGTCGCTGGTGCCCGACATCAGATAGAGCGAGAGGATGTTCGGGCACTTGCGCGCCGCCGCCTCGAAGGCCTTGAGCGCGTCGTCATTCTGGCGGTCGAGCGAGATCTCGACGAAGGCGGTGATGCCGAGGCCGAGCACGCTCGGGTCGACCACGGCGCGGTATCCTGTGATGACCCGTTCGCTTTCGAGCCGCTGCAGCCGCCGCGTCGCGGCCGACGGCGAAAGGCCGATCCGCTCGGCGAGCTCGACGGCCGAAAGACGTCCCTCGCGCGCCAGGGCGCCGACGATCTTCCGGTCGAATTCATCGAGCTGCATGATGTCTGCGCCCTGCTGTCACTCGACGCAGGATATGTGCGGCAGACACGGGAAGCCAGCGCGAAATCGCAAGGAAATCGCTCCAGGCCGGCGTTATTCTCCGCACCATTGAAAACAAATGCTGCAGGGGTTGTCATCATGCTGGTGGGCGTTCCCAGAGAGATCAAGAACAACGAATTTCGCGTCGGCCTGACGCCGGCCGCAGTGCGCGAATATGTGGCGCGCGGCCATGAGGTGCTGGTCGAGACCGGCGCCGGGCTCGGCATCGATGCTCCTGACGCCGCCTATGCCGCGGCTGGCGCGACGATCGCCGCAACGGCGGCCGAGGTGTTCGCCAAGGCCGGCATGATCGTCAAGGTCAAGGAGCCGCAGCCATCCGAATGGGTGCAGTTCCGTCCCGGCCAGATCCTCTTCACCTATCTCCATCTGGCGCCCGATCCGGATCAGGCGCGCGGCCTCATGGCCTCGGGCGTGACGGCGGTCGCCTATGAGACCGTCACCGACGCCCAGGGCGGCCTGCCGCTGCTGGCGCCGATGAGCGAGGTTGCCGGCCGCCTGTCGATCCAGGCCGCGGCGACGGCGCTGCAGAAGCCGAATGGCGGCCGCGGCATCCTGCTCGGCGGGGTGCCCGGCGTCGCACCGGCGCGTGTCGTCGTCATCGGTGGTGGCGTCGTCGGCATGCATGCCGCTCGCATGGCTGCCGGCCTCGGCGCCGAAGTGACGGTGCTCGACCGCTCGGTGCCGCGCCTTCGCGAACTCGACGAGACCTTCGCCGGCCGCGTCCGCACCCGCTATTCGACGATCGATGCGCTCGAGGACGAAGTACTCGCCGCCGACGCCGTGATCGGCGCCGTGCTGATCCCCGGTGCCGCGGCGCCGAAGCTCGTTTCGCGGGCGATGCTTTCCAAGATGAAGCGCGGCGCCGTTCTCGTCGATGTCGCCATCGACCAGGGTGGCTGCTTCGAGACCTCGCATGCGACGACGCATGCCGATCCGACCTATGTCGTCGACGGTGTGATCCACTACTGTGTTGCCAACATGCCGGGCGCTGTGGCGCTGACCTCGAGCCACGCGCTCAACCACGCGACGCTGCCCTTCGGCCTGGCGCTCGCCAACGACGGTCTGGCGGCGATCGCCCGTGATCCGCATCTGCGCCACGGTCTCAACATCCATCGCGGCCGGATTACCCATCCGGCCGTCGCGGCGGCGCTCGGCGAGAGCTTCGCCGATCCGGAAGAGGGTCTGGCTGCCTGATCAGCCGCCCGCGGGCTGGCTCGCGCAGCTTTGCAGCGGCGCGGGCAGCTTCGTTGGATCGGATGTAAGCGCGAAGAAAGTGGCTTCGTCGATGGTCCAGCGGCAGATCGTCCGTCCCGCGGCGACGCCGTCTGGCACACTTTCGCCCGTATAGAAGGCGAGCACATAGGCTGTGCCCGTCGTCGGCACGCGCTTCCAAAGCTCAGGCATCGGCACCGTTTCGAAGGCCGGGGATGCCGTGTCCGGCTGATAGTGCTGGAAGAGTTCTCCCGATTGATACGCGTTGGTCAGCACGGCAGCATTGCCAATGGCGCTTGTCCGCAGGAACCGGCTGAGGTCGCGCCAATTGTAGCGCGCGTTGGATTGGACAGCATCGAGCCCCTGGAGAGCGGTCATGGCGACAATTGCGATGACCAGCGCCAACCAGATCGGACGCAGCCATGAGGGCCGCACCAGAAGCCGACTCGCGGTGTAGCCAACAAGGATCAGGAAGGGTGGAATGACGCCAAGCAGATAGCGCGCAACCGTCGCCGTGAAGCTGCCGAGCGCGAGGAACGCGATCAACGTCACGAGGACCATGCCCGAAAGGTAGCGGATCGACGGTTGCCTTCGGCCGATCCAGGCGCCAGCGACTGCGAGCAGGATAAGGCCAAGCGAGGGATAGCGCTCCCATCCCGCCGGCAGGTAGATGTTGACGTCCCTCGCCACCATCAAGCCGAACAATTCGTACCAGACATTCGTCAGCCGAAAGGATGCGCTGTCCGCCACCTGCCACTTCAGCAGTCCCTCGGGACTCGTGGCTTCGGTAATCACGCTGGGGATGAGGACGAGCGAGGCGATGCCGATCACGAGCCACGTCGCCAGCAGATGGCGAAGCACGCGCCGCCGGTTGTTCGCCCCGGATCGCAAGGCTCCGGCCAGCACCAGGCCGGCATGCGATGATGCGATCGAGACCATTGCAGCTGGAATGGTCAGCGCTGCGGCGATGGCCCCCAAGGTTGCCGTCCAGCCGGCTGCGCCCAAGCGGGTCGATTGGGGCTCAACGGTCGAGCCGATCAGCAATGTCCTTTGGCCAGTCATCATGATCGCGAGACTGAACAGCATCATCGCATAGGGACGCGCTTCCTGACCGTAGAAGACCAGGATTGGCAGGAACGCGAAGAGGATGGCAGTGACGACAGCCGCGATGCGTCCGCCGAGTTGATGCGCGATGACGGCGAATATCGCCGCGGCGGCGCTTTCGAAGAGAGCCGACGGCAAGCGCAGCAGCATTTCGGAGCTGCCAGAGAGACCAACGCCCTTCAGAAGCAGAAAATAGGTCGGGAAGTGGCCGTTGGAGAGGCGCTCGGCGATCAGGCCAGGCCACGACAATGCGATCGCGTCACTGGTGAAGACTTCGTCGATCCAGAGAGACTGGCGGCCGAGCGTCGGCAGGCGAACCGCGAGAGTCAGCAGGAAGGCGCCGAGCGCGATCGACAGCGTTTCGCGCCGCGTCGACAGGGGATACCCCGTCGCATGGTCCTCCGGTATGCGCGCCCGAAGCTGTTCCTGTTCCCTGTCGGTGATGATGTCGGTCATGTCCTGCCTCGCGCGAATCCCTGACTGTCATTCTTGTTTCTGATTGCCTGCAGCGCTACTAGCAGCTGCCACGGCGGGCGGAATAGCGCTCGACCGTCGATGCCGGGTGATCTTTCCGCCGCATCGTGAACGCCAGCAGGCCCGCAATGACGACCATGATCCCCGCGAATTCCGACGCCGCGCTCGCTGAAGCGCTGATCGCGACGGTGATCGCCGCGGGCGCCGCCGTGATGGAGGTCTATGCGGAGGACTTCGCCGTCGAGGCGAAGGGCGACGCCTCGCCGGTCACCGAGGCCGACCGACGCGCCGAAGCGATCATTCTCGCCGATCTCGCCCGCCTTGCGCCGAGTATACCCGTCATTGCCGAAGAGGCCTGCTCGGCCGGGCATGTCCCGAGTGTCGCGGGCGCGTTCTTCCTCGTCGATCCGGTCGACGGGACGCGCGAATTCGTCAATCGGAACGGCGATTTCACCGTCAATGTCGCGCTGATCCGCGAGGGCGGGCCGGTGTTCGGCCTGGTCTATGCGCCCGTGCACGGACAGCTGTTCGTCGGCGGGCCCGCGGGCGCCGAGGCGCTGACGGTGAAGGACGGCGCCATCGTCGCGCGGGTGCCGATCGCGGCATTGCCGGCGCCGGACACGGCGCCGCGCATCATCGCCAGCCGCTCGCATCGAACGGCGGAGACCGATGCCTTCATCGCCGCGCATCCCGGCGCCTCGATCGTCTCGGCCGGGTCGTCGTTGAAGTTCTGTCTGATGGCCGCGGGCGAGGCCGACCTCTATCCGCGCATGGGGCCGACCATGCAATGGGATACCGCGGCTGGCGACGCCGTGCTGCGCGCGGCCGGCGGCATCGTCACCGACACGAACGGCGCGCCCCTCGTCTACGGGCCGAAGGGCGTATCGGGCGTCAAGGCCTTTGCCAATCCCTGGTTCGTGGCGCATGGCGCCGCGAAGGCCGACAAGGGCGGCGAAGGATAATCACGACTAACACGATCGTTTTAGCGGAAAAGCCTTTCCGCCTTTTGCGCGCCTTGCGCCAAGTTGCACGGCATCGGCACCGATAAACGCGACACCCGTGCTTGAGACGAATGCGCCCTGACGACTAGGTTCCGCTGGTGCCCGGAGCCGATCCCATGACAGCCGAATTGAAGCCGCATCTGCGCCGCCTCGAAGCAGAGGCCATCTTCATCATGCGCGAGGTGGTGGCCAATTTCACCAACCCGGTGATGCTCTATTCGATCGGCAAGGATTCGTCGGTGATGCTGCATCTCGCGATGAAGGCGTTTCATCCGGCGAAGCCGCCCTTCTCGCTGCTCCACATCGACACGACATGGAAATTCCGCGAGATGATCGCCTTCCGCGACGCTACCGCCGCGCGGCTCGGGCTCGATCTGATCGTCCATACCAACCAGGACGGCAAGGCGGCGGGCATCAACCCGTTCGATCACGGCTCGTCCAACTATACGCAGGTGATGAAGACCGAGGCGCTGAAGCAGGCGCTCGATGCGGGCGGCTATGATGCGGCCTTCGGCGGCGCGCGGCGGGACGAGGAGAAGAGCCGCGCCAAGGAGCGCGTGTTCTCGTTCCGCACCACGAACCACGGCTGGGATCCGAAGAACCAGCGGCCTGAGCTCTGGTCGCTCTACAATACGCGCATCGGCGCCGGCGAGACGATCCGTGTCTTCCCGCTCTCCAACTGGACCGAACTCGATATCTGGGAATACATCCTCGCCGAGGAAATCCCGATCGTGCCGCTCTACCTCTCGGCCGAGCGGCCGGTGGTCGAGCGCGGCGGCCAGCTGATCATGGCGGACGACGCGCGCATTCGCCTCTTGCCCGGCGAGGCGCCGCGGCTCCGCCGCGTCCGCTTCCGCACCCTCGGCTGCTATCCGCTCACCGCGGCGGTCGAGTCGGACGCCGCGTCGGTCGAGGACATCGTCGCGGAAATGCTGCTGGCCACGACGTCGGAGCGGCAGGGCCGGCTGATCGACCACGACGAATCCGGATCGATGGAAAAGAAGAAGCGCGAGGGGTATTTCTGATGGCCGAGCCGCTCACGCTTGCCGAAGTCGAGGCTTCGTCGATCCGCGGGCTCGCGCTCGGCGACGCCGACAAGAGCTTGCTGCGCTTTCTCACCTGCGGCAGCGTCGATGACGGCAAGTCGACGCTGATCGGCCGGCTGCTATTCGATTCGAAGCGCCTCTTCGAAGACCAGATCGCGACGCTCGCCAAGGATTCGAAGAAGTTCGGCACCGTCGGCGACGACATGGACCTCGCCCTTCTCGTCGACGGGCTCGAGGCCGAGCGCGAGCAGGGCATCACCATCGACGTCGCCTATCGCTTCTTCGCCACCGAGAAGCGGAAATTCATCGTCGCCGATACGCCGGGCCACGAGCAATATACCCGCAACATGGCGACGGGCGCCTCGACGGCCGACCTCGCGGTGCTCCTGATCGATGCGCGCAAGGGCATCTTGAGCCAGACCCGCCGGCACGCGACCATCGCAGCCCTGCTCGGCATCCGCCATGTCGTGCTCGCCATCAACAAGATCGATCTCGTCGGCTATGACGCCGGCATCTTCGATGCGATCGTAGCCGAATTTGATGCCGATGCCGGCCATTACGGCTTTGCCAGCCGGGTCGCGATCCCGCTCTCGGCGCGCTATGGCGACAATGTCAGCGCGCGCAGCCCGCATATGCCCTGGTATCGCGGACCGACGCTGATCGAGCATCTCGAGACGGTCGAGCTGGCCTCCGGCACGGCGGCGACGAAGCCGCTGCGCTTTCCGGTGCAATGGGTCAATCGTCCCGACCTCTCGTTCCGTGGCTATGCCGGAACGCTGGCGAGCGGACGCGTTCGTCCGGGCGATGACGTGGTCGTTGCGCGCTCGGGCCAGGCGGCCCGCGTCGAGCGGATCGTCACGGGCGACGGCGACCTTGCCGAGGCTGTGGCCGAGGATGCGGTAACGCTGACGCTCGACCGCGAGATCGATCTCTCGCGCGGTGACATCCTGGTGCCGCCGGATGCCCGGCCCGAGGTTTCGGACCAGTTTGCGGCGCATCTCATCTGGATGGCCGAGGCGCCGATGCTGCCCGGCCGGCCCTATGTCATGAAGATCGGTACCCGCACGATCGGCGCTGCCGTGACCGAGCTGAAGCATCGTGTCGAGATGGATACGCTGAAGCCGCTCGCCGCCAAGACGCTGGCCCTCAACGATATCGGCTTCGCCAATCTCTCGCTCGCCGAGCCGATCGCCTTCGATGCCTATGACGACGTCCGCACCACCGGCGCGTTCATCCTCATCGATCGCTTCACCAACCAGACGGTCGCGGCGGGGATGATCCGTTTCGGCCTTCGCCGGGCGACCAATATCCATCGCCAGGTACTCACCATCGACAAGGCGGCGCGCGCCGGCGCCAAGGGCCAGAAGCCGGCGATCCTCTGGTTCACCGGGCTTTCCGGCGCCGGCAAGTCGACGATCGCCAATCTGGTCGAACAGCGGCTGCATCTTGCCGGGCGCCACACCTATCTGCTCGACGGCGACAATGTTCGCCACGGCCTCAACCGCGATCTCGGCTTCACGGATGCCGACCGGGTCGAGAACATCCGCCGCGTGGCGGAAACGGCGAAGCTGTTCGTCGATGCGGGTCTCATCGTGCTTGCCTCGTTCATTTCGCCGTTCCGCTCGGAACGCCAGCTCGCGCGCGATCTCGTCGAGCCGGGCGAATTCGTCGAGATCTTCGTCGATACCCCGCTCGCCATTGCCGAAGCGCGCGATCCGAAGGGGCTCTATCGCAAGGCGCGTGAAGGCAAGATCAAGAATTTCACCGGCATCGACAGTCCCTACGAGGCGCCGCTCACTCCCGAGCTCCGCCTCGACGCGAACGGAGCCGACGCCGAGGCGATGGCCGACCAGATCATCGACTACCTCGCGACGAATGGTTTCATCCCCCGCTAATCAACGGGCATGATGCACTGAATTGGGGCGGGAACCGCCCTTCAACGACGGTCGTCCTCATGCTAATCAGCCCACATGGCGGGGGCCGAACATGCATGATCTTGTTGCTCAAACGATCGACGAGGCACTATTCAACCGGCTGTTGCATGGCCTGTTCGACTTCAGCCCGGTGGCGATCTGCGTCTCGTCTACGGGCCCCGATACGTCGGACTATATCCGCGTCAACGAAGCCTATCTAAAGCTGGTCGGCCACAGCTGGGATGAACTGCGTAGCATGACGATGAAGGCGGCCGGAGTCGTCATCACCGACGAGCGTCGGCGGCGGCGGCAGAGCCTGCTGGCTTCCTGTGGTCGCTACGCGCTCGAGGAGGTCGAGATTCGCCATGCCAGCGGCGCCATCCTCTCGACGCTCATCTCGGCCCAACGCTTCGTGACCGACGGCCGGGCCTACGACATCGAGGTGATCATCGATGTCACCGCCCGCAAGGCGGCCGAGGCGGCGCTCTGGATGGCCGCCCGCATCGACGGGCTCACCGGTATCGCCAATCGCCGCTATTTCATCGAGCGTCTCGAGGCCGCCGTGACGGAGTGTCTGAGCGCCGGTGGCGCGATCGGCCTCGCGCTCATCGACATCGACCATTTCAAGCTGGTCAACGACCGCCATGGCCATATGGCGGGCGACCATGCGCTGGTCGATGCGGCGCGGCGGATCAGCGGGGCGATCGGCGAGGCGGGTCTCGTCGGGCGCCTCGGCGGCGACGAGTTCGCCGTGCTCGTCTTCGACGCCACCGATCGCGCCGCGGCGCTTGCGGCGATCGAGGCGATCGGGGCGGCACTGAATGGTGGCGGCGGTGTGCTCTGTCCGGAGATCCGGCCGACCGTCACGACGGGCTATGCCTTCTTGCCGGATCATGCCGATGCAGCGGACGGATTAATGCGCGCGGCCGACATTGCCCTTTACCATGGCAAGCGTCGCGGCCGGGCGGTCGCGGTGGCGTTCCAGCCCGAGATCGCGGGCCTGACGGACCGTGCCGATTCGGCCTAGGGCAGGATGTCCACGCGGATGAAGCTGATCTCGGCGGCAGTCCCGTCGCCGGGAATGCCGGGCTCGATCAGGATGGCGTCGCCGTCTGCGCCCGCGCGCTGCTTCGGCACTGCCCATGTCATCGCCAGCGACTGATATTTGCCACCGAGCGCGAGATCCGACCAGCCGCTGAGCTGGCGGCCGTTCTGATAGGCGAGGCGGAGCGAGGCAGCGGGATTGTCGCGTGCACCACGGGCGACGACCACGATGCGGACCGTCCGTCCGGCCATGCGCTGATAGACGCCGGGTCCGACCAGCAGGCGGGCGCCGTTAGACGTCGCCGACGACGAGATCAGCACGGAACCGCCATTGGTACCGCCCTCGAACTGAACCGGATTGTCGGGCGAGGACTTGAAGGCGGAGGGGTCGTGGCCGTCGAACAGCATCAGGCTTTCGGCAGCGGCTGGCCCCGGCGGCGGCGCCACGCCCACGGGCGGCTCGGCGGCACCGGGCGTCTTGGTTTCGGAGGAGGCGTTCGGTGCCGGCGGCGGCGTCTTGGCAGGGGTAGCCGAGGGGGGAGGGCTTGCCGCCGGGACCGAGCCCGCCGACGGTGACGCCGATGCGGCATCGGGCTCGGCATCCGTCGCCTCGAGCGCGTCGGTGCCGGCTGCTGCGGCCGGGCCATTAGGATTGGCGACGGCGGGCGTTCCCGGATCGGCGGCCATTTCGGGGCCGCTCCGGCCGGCGCCGAACTGCTTCGGCCCGGCGAGATACAGAAGCCCGAGCAGCAGCGCGAGCAGGAGCACCAGCGCGCCGCCGATGAACGCCAGCGAACGCGGCGCGCCGAGGCCGGCGCGCAAGGAGGGGCGCTCGCCATCCCCGGCGTCGCTCACGCTCTCGTCCACGGCATCGGGTTCATAGTCGGCGTCTGACGCGTCACCATCCGCGCGTTCGTCGTCCAGACTGCCGTCTTCGGCCGCCTCGCCCTCGAACGGGGCCTCGCCAAAGGGACCCTCGTCATAGGCCTCGTCGGCGAAGTGCTCCTCGCCGGCCTCGTATTCGTCCTCGAAATCGGAATCAGCGAGCGCGCGTGCGGGGGTCGGCTCCATCTGGAGTTCCGGTGCCCGCGGCGTCGATGGGGTTGTCCGTGCCGGCGCGAATTCGCTCTCGATGGTGCGGATGAGGCTGTCGACCTCGTCGATCTTGGTCTCGATCGCGGCGGCGCTGAGCGGCGGATCGTAGACCGCGAGCAGGCGCACCATCGCGGCGCGCACATTGCCGAGCGCAATGCGGCGGGCATCCCGATCCGATGGATCGAGATCCGCGATGGCGCGTCGCAAGGTTGTTTCGAGCTGGCTCATGATTCGTCGCGCCGAAGCATTAGGCGAAGAACGACACGATGGCGAGCCGCCATGGCCAGGACCCCGCGTCAGCCGCGTTTCGCCAGGAATTTCGGGCCGAAGCCGAGGACTTTCGGATCGGGCTTGCCGACGATGGCCGGGTCGCGGCCGTCATAGTCGACGCTTGCCAGCACCTGGCGGATGATATTGAGGCGGGCGCGGCGTTTGTCATTGGCAAGCACGATCGTCCATGGCGCCCCTTCCGCGTGGCAAGCGGCGAGCATCTGGTCCCGCGCTTTGGTGTAGTCGTCCCACTTGTCGAGAGCGGCATAGTCGATGGACGACAGCTTCCATATCTTGAGCGGGTTGTGCCGCCGCTCATGGAAGCGCTTCATCTGCGTCTCGCGACCGATATCGAGCCAGAACTTGAAGAGAATAAGGCCGGAATCGACGAGCAGGCCCTCGAAGCGCGGGACCTCGGCGAGGAAGGCGCGATGCTGTTCTGGCGTGCAGAAGTCCATGACCGGCTCGACGCCGGCGCGGTTGTACCAGGAGCGGTCGAAGGTCACGATCTCGCCCGCTGTCGGCAGCTCCGCGACATAGCGCTGGAAATACCATTGACCGGCCTCGGTCTCGCTCGGCTTCGGCAGGGCGACGTCGCGGGCATGGCGCGGGTTGAGATATTGGCGGAAGGCGAAAATCGCGCCGCCCTTGCCGGCAGCATCGCGGCCCTCGAACACCAGTGCGAGGCGAAGCCCCTTCGCCATGACATGCGCCTGGAGCTTGACGAGCTCGACCTGCAGCGGGATCAACTCGCTCTCATAGGCCTCGTTCTTCAACGGCTTGTCATAGGGAAACCCGCCCGATTTGAACGCGGCTGCCTCGATCCAGTCCGGCAGGACCGGATCGTCGAGATCGAAGCGGCCATGCTTCGTCGAAACGGCAGGCGCATCCGTGGCCGGCTCGAGCTGCGGCGGCAGGCTGTCCGAAGCAGGCGAAGGGCCGGTGGACGGCGTGCCGACGGCGGCGGCGTCGGGCTTGTCAGCGTCGGGCTTCCGGTCCTTTGCCTTTTCCTTCTTCTGCTTTCCGCCCTTGGCCATCGACGCCTCCTCACAGCACTGTCATCCGGGCGCGGATTCTGTCACAGACGTCATCCGTTTGTCCCGTTTCTCGTGCGATCGTCACTGTTCGGCCCGGGTGGGCCGGACGGGATGGATCGGGAAGGCGTCTAAGGAATGGCAGGCGAGCCGGCAGGGCAGGAGCAGGGCGGAGGCGGGTCGGCCGGTGACGGCGGCGTCGCCGGGCGCCTCGGTGCCGCACGCTATGTGCTCATCGGCTTCATCGGCCTCCTGGCGCTGCTGGTGGCGTCCGGAGCGCTCGCGACCCACACCGCCGTGCTGCTGTTCGTCGCCGTCACGCTGATGATGGCGGCGCTTCCCCGCGGCGAAAGGCTGGCGCCGAACCGCCTCGCCCTGCGCGCGCCGCCCTCGGTCTGGCCCGAGACCGGCCTCAAGCAGATGGCCGACGCGCTGCCCGATCCCTGCATCATTCTCGACCGGCGCGGCTATGTCCGCTACCAGAATCACCTCGCGGAAGCGGCCTTTCCGATCCGGCCCGGCGATCCGCTGACATTTCGCCTGCGGGCGCCGGATCTCCTGCGCGCCTATGAGCGGGTCGCCGCCGGCGGCCCGGCCGAACGGCTCGAATTCACCGAGCGCGTGCCGACCGAGCGCTGGTACGACGCCTTCTTCGCGCCGATCGAGGCGCGCGACCAAGGTGGCCGACCGGGCTTCGTGGCGCTGCTCGTCTCCGACAAGACCGAGCAGCGGCGAAGCGAGCGCATCCGAGTCGACTTCGTCGCGAATGCGAGCCATGAGCTGAGGACACCGCTCGCCTCGCTGTCCGGCTTCATCGAGACGCTGCAAGGGCCAGCGCGCGAAGATCCCGTCGCCCGCGAGCGCTTCCTCGCCATCATGCACGAGCAGGCGACGCGGATGAGCCGGCTCATCGACGACCTGCTGTCGTTGTCGCGGATCGAGATGAAGGCGCATATGCGGCCGGATCAGCAGGTCGACCTGGTGCCGCTGCTGCGTGGCGTCGTCGACGCGCTGGAGCCGCTCGCGCGCGAGCAGCACCTGGTCATCGAGACCGAACTGCCGGACGAAGCGGTGATGATCGCGGGCGATCGCGACGAACTGGTGCAGGTGTTCCAGAATCTCGTCGAAAACGCCTGTAAATACGGCCGTTCAGGCGGCCGGGTCGTGGTCAGCCTCGCGGCCGGGGAGGGGACGGACGGTCCTCGGGCGACCATCCGCGACTTCGGTCCCGGTATAGCCGCCGAGCACCTGCCGCGGCTTACCGAGCGCTTCTACAGGGCCGAGGAAAGCGGCGGCGGCGCCCGCGGGACGGGCCTTGGACTGGCCATCGTCAAGCATATCCTCAACCGTCACCGCGCCCGCCTCAGCATCGAGAGCAAGCCTGGAGCCGGCGCCGCCTTCAGTGTCGAATTTGCCGCGACGCTACAGCTGCCGAAGAGCATCGAGCCGGCATAACAGCTGTCTTATCAAATGCTTGCTCTGTCATAAAACCGTGTTGCCTTCGTCATAGAACCATTACGGGCGGTCTCTAGGGTCCGACACGTCCCGGCCTGTTGCACTGCGGCAATGCGCAGGGGCCGACATAATTACATCCATCAGGGAGATGGTCCGTGAAACTCACGAACATCGCACTCGCGGCCGGCATTGCCGTCGCTGCCATCGGTTTCGGTTCCGCCCAAGCCGTCGATATCTCGGGGGCTGGCGCGACCTTCCCCTATCCGATCTACGCGAAGTGGGCTGACGCCTACCAGAAGGAAACCGGCGACAAGCTCAACTACCAGTCGATCGGTTCGGGCGGCGGCATCAAGCAGATCAAGGCGAACACCGTCACCTTCGGCGCCTCCGACGCGCCGCTGAAGCCCGAGGAGCTCGAGAAGGAAGGGCTCGTCCAGTTCCCGACCGTCATCGGCGGCGTGGTTCCGATCATCAACGTCCCGGGCATCAAGCCGGGCGACGTCACGCTGAGCGGCCAGGTTCTCGCCGACATCTTCCAGGGCAAGATCACCAAGTGGGATGATCCGGCCATCAAGGCGCTGAACACCGGCGTCAACCTGCCGTCGACCGCGATCGCCGTCGTGCATCGTTCGGACGGCTCGGGCACCAGCTTCGTGTTCACGACCTATCTGTCGCAGGTCTCCAAGACCTGGGCTGACGACGTCGGCGCCGCTTCGGCCGTCGAATGGCCTGTCGGCCTCGGCGCCAAGGGCAACGAAGGCGTCGCCGCCGGCGTGTCGCAGACGGTCGGTTCGATCGGCTATGTCGAATATGCCTTCGCCGCCCAGAACAACATGACCTTCACGAAGCTCGTCAACAAGGACGGCCAGACGGTCGCTCCGGAAGTGCCGAACTTCGCCGCCGCCGCCGAAGGCGTCGATTGGACCAACCTGCCCGGCTACTACGTCATCCTGACCAACGAGCCCGGCGCCAAGGCCTGGCCGATCACCGCCGCCACCTTCATCCTGATGCACAAGAAGCCGAAGGATGACGCCGCTTCCGCTGCTGCCCTGAAGTTCTTCAACTGGGCCTATGCGAACGGCGATCAGATGGCTGCCGACCTGCACTACATCCCGATGCCGGACGCCGTCGTCGCCAACATCAAGGCGACCTGGGCCAAGGACATCGTCGGTGCCGATGGCAAGCCGCTCTTCGTCGAGCTGGCCAAGTAACACCGACCGTTGATCCGGGGGAGGGGGCCTCGCGCCCTCTCCTTCTCGCTGCAGTCACAGGCTCATGCAGGGCCGGGGGAACGATATGGCGGATGCTGTTATGACCGGCTTGCGGAGCACAGGCGTCGATAGCTCCAAGCTCAAGCGGATGAGCCGGCTGCGCTCCGGCGACCTTCTGTTCAACTGGGTGACCTTCGCCGCCGCGCTGATGGTCCTCGTGCTGCTCGGCGGCGTGATCATCTCGCTGATCTACGGCTCTATCCCCGCCTTCCAGGCTTTCGGCCTCGGCTTCCTGACCACCCAGACCTGGAACCCGGTGACCGAGAAGTTCGGCGCCCTGGCCCCGATCTACGGCACGGTCGTCACCTCGATCATCGCCCTCATCATCGCCGTGCCGGTCGGCATCGGCATCGCGATCTTCCTCACCGAGCTCTGCCCGCCTTGGCTGAAGCGTCCGATCGGCGTCGCCATCGAACTGCTCGCCGGCATTCCGTCGATCATCTACGGCATCTGGGGCCTGTTCGTCTTCGCGCCGTTCTTCCAGACCACGGTGCAGCCCTTCCTGATCGGCCTGTTCGGCAATGTTCCCGGCCTCTCCAGCGTCTTCGCCGGCCCGCCCTACGGCATCGGCGTCATGACCGCCGGCATCATCCTCGCGATCATGGTGCTGCCCTTCATCACCTCGATCACCCGCGACGTGTTCGACACGGTGCCGCCGGTGCTCAAGGAGGCGACCTACGGCCTCGGCTGCACGACGGCTGAAGTCGTGACCAAGGTGGTTCTGCCCTTCTCCCGCGTCGGCGTCATCGGCGGCATCATGCTCGGCCTCGGCCGCGCCCTCGGCGAGACCATGGCGGTCACCTTCGTCATCGGCAACGCGCACAAGATCTCGGCCTCGATCCTGTCGCCCGGCACGACGATCTCCGCTTCGATCGCCAACGAATTCACCGAGGCGGTCGGCGATCTCTACACGTCCTCGCTGATCGCGCTCGGCCTTATCCTCTTCGTCATCACGTTCATCGTTCTGGCGGCCGCCCGCATCATGCTGGCCCGCATGAACACCAAAGCCGGCAACTGAAGGCGAACACCATGGCATCCCTTGGAAATTCCGCCGTCTCCTCGCCGACTGCACAGGCGCTCTATCGCAAGCGCCGCCGCGGCAACGGGATCCTGCTGTCGCTCTCCTTCGCGGCGACGATCTTCGGCCTCGCCTGGCTGTTCCTGATCCTGGCGGCGCTGCTCTGGCAGGGCTTCTCCGGCCTGTCCCCGGCGATCTTCACCGAGATGACCCCGCCGCCCGGCGAGGCCGGCGGTCTGCTCAACGCCATCGTCGGCAGCCTGATCATGACCGTCGCCGGCGTCGTCATCGGCACGCCGATCGGGATCATGGCCGGCACCTACATGGCCGAATACGGCCGGCACAACCAGCTGACCAACATCGTCCGCTTCATCAACGACATCCTGCTGGCGGCGCCGTCGATCGTCATCGGCCTGTTCGTCTACGAGGTCGTGGTGGCGCCGATGGGCCATTTCTCGGCCTTCGCCGGCGCGATCGCGCTCGCCATCCTGGTGATCCCGGTCGTGGTGCGCACCACCGAGGACATGCTGAACCTCGTGCCCAACACGCTGCGCGAGGCCTCTGCCGCGCTCGGCCTGCCGCGCTCGATCATGATCCGCCAGGTCGCCTATCGGGCGGCGATGTCGGGCATCGTCACCGGCGTCCTGCTGGCCATCGCCCGCGTCTCGGGCGAAACGGCACCGCTGCTGTTCACCGCCCTGAACAACCAGTTCTGGAGCACCGATCCGAACGCGCCGATGTCGAGCCTGCCCGTCACCATCTTCCAGTTCGCCCTCAGCCCCTATCCCGAGTGGCAGAAGCTCGCCTGGACCGGCGCGCTGCTGATCACTGTCGCGGTGCTCGCGCTCAACATCGTCGCCCGCACCTTCCTTAGCCCGAGGACTTCGAAATGATGCAGACCGCCGTCGCGCCGAACGCGCTGCCCGAGAAGATTTCGATCAAGAACCTCAAGTTCTTCTACGGCGAAAACCTCGCTCTGAAGTCGATCAACCTGCCGCTCTACGAGAAGAAGGTCACGGCCTTCATCGGGCCGTCGGGTTGCGGCAAGTCCACGTTGCTGCGCGTGCTCAACCGGATGTACGACCTCTATCCGAAGCAGCATGCCGAGGGCGAAGTCCTGTTCGACGGCGGCAACATCCTTGCGCCGGGCCAGGATCTCAACCTCCTGCGCGCCCGAATCGGCATGGTGTTCCAGAAGCCGACGCCGTTCCCGATGTCGATCTACGACAACATCGCCTTCGGCATCCGCCTCTACGAGAACATCTCGCGGTCCGAGATGGACGAGCGCGTCGAGGCGGCGCTGACCCGCGGCGCCCTCTGGAACGAGGTCAAGGACAAGCTCAACTCGAGCGGTCTCAGCCTTTCCGGCGGCCAGCAGCAGCGCCTCTGCATCGCCCGCTCGATCGCGGTCCGCCCGGAAGTCGTTCTCTTCGACGAGCCCTGCTCGGCACTCGACCCGATCTCGACCTCGAAGATCGAGGAACTGATCGACGAGCTCACCGCCGACTACACGATCGCGATCGTGACGCACAACATGCAGCAGGCGGCGCGCGTCTCCGACTACACCGCGTTCATGTATCTCGGCGAGCTGATCGAATTCGACGAAACGTCGAAGATCTTCACTGCCCCGAGCGACAAGCGCACCCAGGACTACATCACCGGACGCTTCGGCTGAGGCCAGGCTGGTCCAGGAGGACGACATGTCGGAACATATCGTTACCCGCTACGACGACGAACTGAAGGATGTCCAGCGCCGCATCGCGGAAATGGGCGGCATGGCCGAGCGGCTGGTCGACATGTCGGTCCGCGCGCTGACGCGTCTCGACCAGGAGATGGCCAATGCGGTCATCGCCGACGACCGCGCGCTCGATCAGGTCCAGCGTGAATGCGAAGAGCTGGCGATCATGATCATCGCCCGCCGCCAGCCGATGGCGCTCGACCTTCGCGAAGTGATCGGCGCCATGCGCATCTCGAACGATATCGAGCGCATCGGCGATCTCGCCAAGAACATCGCCAAGCGTGTTCTGGCGCTCGAAGGCCAGTTCCAGTCGAAGCGCTTCATGACCGGCGTCGAGCACATGGCCGAGCTGTCGCTCGCCCAGCTCAAGGACGTCCTCGACGCCTATGCGGCGCGCGACGTCAACCAGGCCTTCGAGGTCTGGCGCCGCGATGCCGATATCGACTCCATGTATACCTCGCTCTTCCGCGAGCTCCTGACCTACATGATGGAAGATCCGCGCAACATCTCGCTCTGCACGCATCTCCTGTTCTGCGCCAAGAACATCGAGCGCATCGGCGACCACACCACCAATATCGCCGAGACGGTCCACTATGTCGTCACCGGCGAGGCGCTGACCCAGGAGCGGCCGAAGCATGACGAATCGAGCCTGACCTCGGTCAGCTACGAGAGCCTCTGAGCGACGAGCGTCGACGAAGGAAACCAGCCCCGCCATGACGCCGCGCGTGATGATCGTCGAGGACGAGGAGGCCCTGGGCCTTCTCCTCCGCTACAACCTCGAGGCCGAGGGCTATCAGGTCGAGGTGGTGCCGCGCGGCGACGATGCCGAAACGCGGCTGAAGGAGATGACGCCGGATCTCCTTCTGCTCGACTGGATGCTGCCCGGCATTTCCGGCATCGAGCTGTGCCGGCGCCTACGCGCCCGCGATACCACGCGGACGCTGCCGATCATCATGTTGACGGCGCGCGGCGAGGAGCAGGAGCGCATCCGCGGTCTCGCCACCGGCGCCGACGACTACGTGGTCAAGCCGTTCTCGGTGCCGGAGTTGATGGCCCGCGTCCGGGCGATCCTCCGCCGGTCGCGGCCCGAGGTGATCGCCTCGCTGCTGCGCGCTGGCGATATCGAACTCGACCGCGAGACGCATCGCGTCCGCCGCTCGGGACGCGAATTGCGGCTCGGGCCGACCGAGTTCCGCCTGCTCGAATTCCTGATGAAGAGCCCCGGCCGCGTCTTTTCGCGCGAGCAACTGCTCGACGGCGTCTGGGGCCGCGATGTCTATGTCGACGAGCGCACCGTCGACGTGCATATCGGGCGCCTGCGCAAGGCGGTCAATCGCGGCCGCGTCAAGGATCCGATCCGCACCGTGCGCGGTTCCGGCTATGCCTTCGACGACCAGTTCGTCGCGGTCAACTAGGCGGCCGGCGCCGCTCTACAGAGCCGCACGCCTCAGCGCGCCGTTCATCTTTCTTTCCAGCCTGCCCTTTGCTTCGATGCCCGCGCGATGCCGCGGCTCGCCGATTGCTGCGCGATCGCAAGGGGGTTGCGTGCATCATGGCCAAGGCAACGTTTCAATAACCTCAACGATCGTGGTTAAGCGACGTAGTTAATCTGTTCTTAAAGCTTCTGCCGCAGTCTCCTCTCCGACGCCTATTCATTGATCGGGCCCGATCCCGGTCCAGCCTGTCGGGGAGACTTCGATGCGCGCCTTGAAGACCACCATGCTCGCCGCCGTGCTGGGGGCAGTGATCGCCGTTCCCGGTGCGGCCTATGCGGCAGATATGCCCGAGCCCTATATCGAGCCGACCCCGGTGATCGCAACCGGCGGCTGGTATCTGCGCGGCGACATTGGCTACAAGTGGTACAACAGTCCCAATATCAGCTTCGCCACCAACACCTATGTCGACGAGTGGAACAACAATTCGCTCGACGCGACGGGCCTGCTGGGCGTCGGCGCCGGCTATCGCTTCAACGATCACTTCCGCGTCGACGGCACGATCGATTACGAATTTCAGTCGGGCGTCTATGGCGAAGGCTATTGCGGCGGCTGCGGCGGCATCGGCCACACGATCGAGACGGCCAATATCGACGCCTGGACCTTCCTCGCCAACGGCTATGTCGATATCGGCACCTGGTCGGGCCTGACGCCCTATGTCGGCGCCGGTATCGGCACGTCCTACCTGCAGACCTCCGACGTCGCCTTCGTCAATCCGAACGGCGACAGCGGCACCTGGGACAGCGGCAGCCAGTGGAACTTCGCCTGGGCCCTGATGGCCGGCGTGTCCTATGCCTTCTCGCCCACGATGTCGGTCGATCTCAACTATCGCTATCTCAATCTCGGCGACGCGGTCTCGGGCTATATCCCGGCCGGCGGCGGCGGCACGATCAACTACGACAATATCTCGGCCAACGAGGTCCGCCTCGGCCTGCGCTACAACTTCTACTGACGCATAGTGCCGAACTCTATTGAGGGGCGCGTTGCTTTTAGCGACGCGCCCTGAATGTTTGGGGATAGAGCGATGAAGCTGGCTGCCCGAGCGAAGCTCGCCCAACTGCGAAGGATCGGCTGGGACAATTGGGACCCCATCGGTCTCAAGGATGTCCACGGCGGCAGTGCTGAGGACGAATATGATGACTACCTCGTCACAGCCGTGACCATGTTGCTCGCTGACGAGGAGGACGGCGCCGTAGTCGACTATCTCGTTGCAGTGGAACGAGATCATATGGGATTGGGGGATAGCCTCTCGGCACTGCCGCGGGCCTCCGCGACGGTCGCAGCGCTCCGATCCTATTTGATAACTCTGGCCATCTCTTGAACGGCTTGCGGCATTTCGTGCCTGGCTCAAGCACCTGCGTTGACTTCCCTCTGCGCCCCGCGTAACAGCGACGGCGGGACACGCCTCCCCAACGAGGCGCTGCTATCTGAGAGGGTAGATTCAATGGCAGATCGCGCGACTCCCGGCTCCCGGCCGGTGAACCCCAACTATTCTTCCGGCCCCTGTGCCAAGCGACCCGGCTGGTCGCTCGAGGCGCTCAAGGATGCGGCGCTCGGGCGCTCGCACCGCGCCAAGATCGGCAAGGCCAAGCTCCAGAAATCCATCGAGCTGACCCGCGAAGTCCTCGGCGTGCCCGCGGATTATCGCATCGGCATCGTGCCGGCGTCCGATACCGGCGCGGTCGAGATGGCGCTGTGGTCGCTGCTCGGCGCCCGCGGCGTCGACATCCTCGCCTGGGAAAGCTTCGGCGAGGGCTGGGTCACCGACGTCGTCAAGCAGCTGAAGCTCACGGATGTCCGCACTTTCGCCGCCGACTACGGCAAGCTGCCGGATCTGAACAAGGTCGATTTCGACCGCGACGTCGTCTTCACCTGGAACGGCACCACCTCGGGCGTGCGCGTTCCTGACGGCAACTGGATCGACGCCGACCGCGCCGGCCTCACCATCTGCGACGCGACCTCGGCCGCCTTCGCGCAGGACCTCGCCTGGGACAAGCTCGATGTCGTCACCTTCTCCTGGCAGAAGGTGCTCGGCGGCGAGGCGGCTCATGGCATGCTGATTCTCTCGCCGCGCGCGGTCGAGCGGCTCGAGAGCTACAAGCCCGCCTGGCCGCTGCCGAAGATCTTCCGCATGACCAAGGGCGGCAAGCTGATCGAGGGCATCTTCGTCGGCGAGACGATCAACACCCCGTCGATGCTGGCGGTCGAGGATTATCTCGACGCGCTGACCTGGGCGCAGTCGATCGGCGGCTTCAAGGGTCTGGCCGCGCGCTGCGATGCCAATCTCAAGGTGCTGGCCGACTGGGTCGAGAAGAGCGACTGGGCCGAATTCCTGGCAGTGGTGCCGAAGACGCGGTCCAACACCTCGGTGTGCCTCGTGATCAGCGATCCCGCCGTCAAGGCGCTCGACGCCGAGGGGCAGGCGGCCTTCGCCAAGGGCATCGCCACGGCGCTCGAGAAGGCCGGCATCGCCTATGACATCGGCTCCTATCGCGATGCGCCGGCGGGACTTCGGATCTGGGCCGGCTCGACGATCGAGGCCTCCGATCTCGCCATCCTCACGGAATGGCTCGACTGGGCGTTCGCCAACCAGAAGGCCGGCCTCAAGAAGGCCGCCTGAAACGCTGCCGGCCTCCGCCGGTCTTCGCATCTCATCGCCCATTCCCTGTCATTGCCGGGCCTGACCCGGCAATCCAGCCTTCCTCTCCGACATGGCGAGAAGGACTGGATCCCCGGGTCAAGCCCGGGGATGACAGTCAGGATGGCGTCACGACAGGCTCAGGGAACTCAGTCCATGGCACCGCGCGTTCTCATTTCCGACAAGCTTTCCAAGACCGCCGTCCAGATCTTCAAGGATCGCGGCGTCGAGGTCGACTATCAGCCGGACCTCGGCAAGGACAAGGAGAAGCTGCTCGAGATCATCGGCAATTACGATGGTCTCGCCATCCGCTCCAATACCAAGGTGACCGAGAAGGTGATCGCCGCGGCGACCAATCTCCGCGTCATCGGCCGTGCCGGCATCGGCGTCGACAATGTCGACATCCCCGCCGCGACCGCCAAGGGCATCATCGTGATGAACACGCCCTTCGGCAATTCAATCACCACCGCCGAGCATGCGATCGCGATGATCTTCGCGCTCGCGCGGCAGCTGCCCGAGGCCAATGCCTCGACGCAGGCCGGCAAGTGGGAGAAGAACCGCTTCATGGGCGTCGAGGTGACCGGCAAGACGCTCGGCATCATCGGCTGCGGCAATATCGGTTCCATCGTCGCCGACCGCGCCGTGGGGCTCAAGATGCGCGTCATCGCGTTCGATCCGTTCCTTTCCGACGAGCGGGCGGTCGATCTCGGCGTCGAGAAGGTCGAGCTGGAGGACCTGTTCCGCCGTGCCGATTTCATCACGCTGCACACGCCGCTGATCGAAAAGACGCGCGGCATCATCAATGCGGCGGCGATCGCGCAGATGAAGGACGGCGTGCGCATCATCAATTGCGCCCGCGGCGGCCTCGTCAACGAGTCGGATCTCGCCGCGGCGCTCCGCTCCGGCAAGGTCGCGGGCGCTGCCTTCGACGTCTTCGTCGAGGAGCCCGCGACAGAAAACGAGCTGTTCGGCCTGCCGAATTTCATCGCGACGCCGCATCTCGGTGCCTCCACCACGGAAGCACAGGAGAATGTCGCGCTGCAGGTCGCTGAGCAGATGGCCGACTATCTGGTCAAGGGCGCGGTGTCGAATGCGCTCAACATGCCTTCGATCACGGCCGAGGAAGCGCCGCGCCTGACGCCTTTCGTCAAGCTCGCCGACCAGCTCGGCTCGTTTGCCGGCCAGCTGACCGAAACCGGGATCACCGCGATCAAGCTCGAATATGAGGGCGATGTCGCGGCGCTCAACGTCAAGGCGTTGACGAATGCAGCGCTGGCGGCGGTGCTCCGGCCGCAGCTGCAGACCGTCAACATGGTCTCGGCACCGGCGATCGCGCGCGAGCGCGGCATCGCCGTGGAGGAGGTCCGCCGCGAGCAGCAGGGCGCCTACGAGAACTATATCCGCCTGACGGTGACGACAGAGAAGCAGGAGCGCTCCGTGGCGGGGACGGTGTTCGCTGACACCAAGCCGCGCATCATCCAGATCAAGGGCATCAACATGGAGGCCGAGCTCGGCCGCCACATGCTCTATGTCACCAACAAGGACAAGCCCGGCTTCATCGGTCGCTTCGCCAGCCTGCTCGGCGCCGAGGGCATCAATATCGCCACCTTCAATCTCGGCCGCCAGGCCGCGGGCGAGGATGCGATCGCGCTGGTCGAGGTCGACGAGGCCATCTCGGAGGACGTGATCGCCCGCGTCGGCGCGCTCGAGGGCGTCGTCCAGGCGAAGCGGCTGTCGTTCTGATTTCCCCCGTCCGGCGCGGCCCTTCAAGGGGTCGCGCCGGGCGGACGGAATCGTTATAAGGTTCGCGCGCTTCGACCGGCATCGTCCGGGCCGGGCGCGTAAAGGCGATGCCGAAGGGCGCCCCGAGCGGGCGAAAGAGGGCGTTTTATGGGGAATGTGGTCGTCGTCGGCTCGCAATGGGGCGACGAAGGGAAGGGCAAGATCGTCGACTGGCTGTCGGAGCGCGCGGACGTGGTCGTGCGCTTCCAGGGCGGGCACAATGCCGGCCACACGCTGGTCATCGACGGCGTCAGCTACAAGCTGAGCCTCCTGCCGTCCGGTGTCGTGCGTCCGGGCAAGCTCGGCGTGATCGGCAACGGCGTCGTGGTCGATCCCCACGCGCTCGTCGCCGAGATCGATCGGCTCGCGGCGCAAGGCGTCGCCGTTTCGCCCGACAATCTCCGCATCGCCGAGAACGCCGCGCTGATCCTGTCGCTGCATCGCGAGCTCGATACGTTCCGCGAAACCAGCAATACCGGGACGCGCATCGGCACGACCAAGCGCGGCATCGGCCCGGCCTATGAGGATAAGGTCGGTCGCCGCGCCATCCGCGTCATGGATCTCGCCGATCTCACGGTTCTGCGCGAGAAGATCGACCGGCTGCTGTCGCATCACAATGCGTTGCGCCGCGGTCTCGGCCAGGCCGAGATCGATGGCAACGTCCTCTATGAGGAACTCGCCTCGGTCGCCGACAAGGTACTGCCGTTCATGGATTCGGTCTGGCGGCTGCTCGACGAGCATCGCAAGGCCGGCAAACGGATCCTTTTCGAGGGCGCTCAGGGAGCACTGCTCGACATCGACCATGGTACCTATCCGTTCGTGACGTCGTCGAACACGGTGGCCGGCCAGGCTGCTACCGGCTCGGGCGTCGGCCCCGGCTCCGTCGGCTATGTGCTGGGCATCACCAAGGCCTATACGACGCGGGTTGGCGAGGGGCCGTTTCCGACCGAGCAGATCGGCGAGGTCGGCGACTTTCTCGGCACGCGCGGCCACGAATTCGGCACGGTCACCGGGCGCAAGCGTCGCTGCGGCTGGTTCGATGCCGTGCTGGTGCGCCAGACCGTGCGCACCTCGGGCATTCACGGCATCGCGCTGACGAAGCTCGATGTTCTCGACGGCCTTGAAGAAATCAAGATTTGCGTGGGTTATAGGCTCGACGGTCGGGAAATCGACTATCTGCCGGCTGCGCAAGCGGCCCAGGCTCGCGTCGAGCCGATCTATGAGACGCTCGAGGGCTGGAAGGATTCTACCGCTGGGGCACGGCGTTGGAACGACCTGCCGGCCCAGGCGGTCAAATATGTGCGTCATGTCGAGGAATTGATCGGCGCACCGGTTGCACTACTGTCGACGAGCCCCGAGCGCGACGACACGATTCTCGTACAGGATCCGTTCCAGGACTGAGCCAGACGGAAGTCGGCGCCGATCCGGACGCACCGCTTAGCAGAATGGAACGATGACCGACTATTACGTCGTACTGAAAAGGGCTGTCGGGGGTCTCGAACACGAGGCGCCCGACGTGCGCCGCTCGATCTATGACAAGGCGCGCGCGGCCCTGCTCGGCCAGTTGAAGGCGATCACGCCGCCGCTCACCACCAGCGAGATCTCCAAGCAGCGTCTGGAGCTCGAGGAGGCGATCCGCCGCGTCGAGCGCGAAGCGGCTATGACCGCCGCCGGTCCATCGCCGGCACGCGTGCGCGCCGCCGCTGCCGCCGCCGATGCGATGGCGGCAGAGCAGATGCGCCTTGCCGAAGAGGAAGGCGCCGCGGCTGCCGAGGAACCGGCGCAAGCCGCGCCGCCGCAGCAGCGCCCCTCACGCGCAACGCCCGTGGCGCCTGATTTCCGCGCCGGCGACCGGAACGGCGATCCGCGTATTGCCCCGCGCGTGCCGCAGCCCGATCAGGCCTCGCCGCGTGCCGCGGCCCGCGTTGCGCCGCCGGTGCCGCGCGCACCGGCCGCCGAGGCGGAATGGACTGGCGAAGACGAGTCGGAGGCGGAGCCGCCGCGTCGCGGACGCGAGCCTATCGCGCGGCGCGAGCCGAGCTTTGACGAGGGGGCCGAGGCGGTTGAGCCGGACACGGTCTATGTCGCGCCCGTCGAGGCCGAGGAGCGGGCTGAATGGCCCGAGGACAGCGATTCCGAGGCGCTGCTCGAGCCCGAGCCGCCGCGCCGCGAGCGGCGCGAGAAGCGGCCGCGTCGTGAACAGCAGCCGATCGCCGTCGAGCGGTCCCGGCCCTCGCGCCGTCCGACCTTCATCCTCATCCTCATCCTGGCACTGCTGATCATCGGCGGTATCGCGGCCTTGGCCTGGTCGCAGCGCAGCAAGGTCAACGATGTCATCGGCGACCTGATCTCGACCGAAAAGAGCCCGGCGCCGGCAGCGTCGACGCCGGCGCCGAGCGCGGGCAACGGCAAGAATGCCGATCGGCTCGGCGATGCGCCGGCCGAGGAATCGCCGAAGTCGGTGCGCACCGTGACGGCGGAGCCGCCGGCAGAAGGGGCCGAGGGCGATCCGCTCGCCGGCGTCGTCCAGCCGGGCGCCAATTCGTCCGGCGCCGCCAACGGGGCTCCGGCGGCCGCGCCTGCACCCGGCGACCAGCAGCCGGCCGTGCCATCGGAGACGCCATCGGCCGCCACGACCGAAGTGCCGGCCGCAGCCCCCGGCGCGACTGCAGCCCTGCCGGGCGCCGAGGCGCCGGTGACGCCAGGCGATGATCTGGTCGCCCAGAAGGCGATCCTCTATGAGCAGCCGCTCGGCGGCAGCCAGAACGTCACGGCCGTGCAGGCCAACGTCACCTGGAAATTCGATCCGAACTCGACCAACGGTCCTGAGATCGTCGCCAACGTCGACGTTCCCGACCGCCAGATGAAGGTGACGGTCAATATCCGCAAGAACACCGACAGCGCGCTGCCGGCGAGCCACCTCGTCGAGGTGATCATCGACACGCCGGCCGATTTCCCGGGCGGTGGCGTCAAGTCGGTGCCGGCCTTCGTGATGAAGCCGACCGAAGAGGCGCGCGGCGTGCCGCTCGACGGCGCTGCCGCGAAGGTTGCCGACGGCTTCTTCTGGATCGCGTTCGCCAGCGACGACGCGCCGATGAAGCAGAACATCGCGCTGATGCGCGAGCGCAACTGGATCGACATCCCGATCGTCTACAACAACGACCAGCGCGCCATCCTGACGCTCGAAAAGGGCACGCCGGGACAGCGCGTGTTCGAAAAGGCGCTCACGGCCTGGGGCAACTGAGGTCCTATCGCAGGCTTGCCTCGGTTTCGGCTGTTCGAGAGTAGAAGCCCCCTCTCCAGCTCTCCCCCGCTTCTGCGGGAGAGAGGGCTGGCTTCGGCTGGCATCGTTGCGGGATTTTCCTGAGGCGCCTCGTCCCCTCTTCCGCGCCGCGGGGGAGGGCCGGGAAGGGGGCGACTTCCCGGCTGGCCGTCGCGACACTCGATCGCTTCAGCCCACATGCATCGCCGCCCGCGATCCCGCCTCTTGCGCCCGCCGGGCCGATCGTCCATGTTTCGCGCATTCCGAGGGGTGTTCGCTGACGCGAGCTGAGATGGCCTAGGGCCGAACCCTTCGAACCTGATCCGGGTCATGCCGGCGAAGGGACGGGAAGCTTGGTCCATTTGGCTCGTTCATCGCCGACGCATGGCTCATTCCGCCTTGGAAGGGGCAGAAGCCGCGTGTCCGATCGATCGAGAAAGGCTGTCCTGACCGCCTCGCTGCTGCGCGGCCTCGGCATCGCCGTCGCGCTGCTGCTCCTGTGGCAGGCAGTGATCGTCATCTTCGCGCCGCCGCCCTTCATGCTGCCACCGCCGGCCAAGGTCTGGCAGGCGCTGGTCTCAAAGCCGGAGCTCTGGACGCGCGACGCGCCGACGACGCTGATCGAAACGGTGATCGGTCTCGTCACCGGCTCGGTCGCCGGCGTGCTGTTGGCGCTCGCGATGATGCTGGCGCCGCCGCTCGGCCGCGTACTGATGCCGATCCTCGTCGTGACGCAGGCCTTTCCCGTCTTCGCCATCGCGCCGCTCCTGGTGCTCTGGTTCGGCTTCGGCATCGGCTCGAAGATCGTGATGGCGACCATCGCCATCTTCTTTCCGGTCGCCTCCGCCTTTCACGACGGGCTGACGCGGACCGAGGAGAGCCTGATCGATCTCGGTCGACTGCATCGGGCGCGGCCCGCCCAGGAGCTTTTCCTGCTGCGCGTGCCGAGCGCCCTGCCGGCGCTGGCGTCGGGTCTCCGCGTCGCCGCTGTCTATGCCCCTGTCGGCGCGCTGATCGGCGAATGGGTCGGCGCCTCCTCAGGCCTCGGCTACGCCATGCTGATGGCCAATGGCCGTGCGCAGACCGATGTCGTCTTTGCCGCGCTCGCCCTGCTCGCCGCGATGGCGCTCCTCGTTCGCGCCGCCGTCGTGGCGCTCACCCGCCGCATCGCCCCCTGGGCGCCGGAAACCCGTGTCTGACCTCCCGCAGGAACATCGCATGAGAGCCTTTCTCCGCCCCCGCCCCCTCGCCCTGGCGCTCGCCGCCGCCTTGATCGCCGCGCCGATCGCGGTCCCGACTGCCTCGGCCGCCGACAAGCTGACGGTGCTGCTCGACTGGTTCGTCAATCCCGATCACGCGCCGCTGGTGGTCGCGAAGGAGGGCGGCTTCTTCGCCCGCCACGATCTCGATGTCGACCTCATCGCTCCGGCCGATGCCAGCGCGCCGCCGCGCCTCGTCGCCGCCGGTCAGGCGGATATCGCCGTGACCTACCAGCCCGACCTGATGCTGAATGTGAAGGAAGGCCTGCCTCTGGTGCGGATCGGCACGTTGATCGAGACGCCGCTCAACTGCCTGATCGCCCTCAAGGATGGACCGGTGAAGACGCTGGCCGATCTCAAGGGCAAGAAGGTCGGCTATTCGGTCGCGAGCCTGCAGGACGCCTATATCGACGCCATCCTCGCCTCGGCCGGCCTGACCAAGGCGGATGTCGAGATGGTCAACGTCAACTTCAACCTGACCACCGCGCTGATGTCGGGCCAGGTTGATGCGGTGATCGATGGTTACCGGAACTTCGAGCTCATCCAGCTCGGCCTGGAAGGCAAGCCGGCCACCGCCTGGTATCCGGAGGAACACGGCGTGCCACCCTATGACGAACTCGTCTATGTGACGCGCAAGGACCTTTCCGCCGATCCGCGCATCGCCCGCTTCATCGCCGCGGTGGAAGAGGCGACAATCTTCATCACCAATCATCCTGACGAGGCGGAGGCGATGTTCATGAAGGCGCATCCCGATCTCGACGACAAGCTGAACCACGCCGCCTTCGCCGCGACGCTGCCGCGCTTCGCCAAGCGCCCGGCGGCGCTCGATCCCGGCCGTTATGATCGCTTCGCCGCCTTCCTCAAGGCGAATGGCCTCCTCGACACCATCCCGCCGATCGAAAGCTACGCCATCGCGCCGCGCTGACGGCGCGGCCGCACGCTGGCGGCGACCGGCTCATGAGCCGCCGGCGGCGAGCCCCGCCTCACAGTCCGGCCCAGGAACCGTCATGGCTTCGACAGCCGGCCGCTGCCGCTCACGGCGAGGCTTTGGCGGGCGACGCGGCCGGGATGGCGTTGAGCGCCTCGCCAACGACCATCCGAAGCTCGTCAAGGCTCGATCCATCACGGGCCTGGATGGCCAGTCCCTGCATGATGGCGGTGACAAGACGCGACAACCTGTCCGCATCCGGGGCAGGAACCCAATGAATGAGTTTCTCCCTGAGCAGTGCACGGAACGCGGCCCGGCGCTCGGCAAGGTCTCGCGTCAGCTCGGCATGGTCCGGATGGCTGGCGATCATGCCGGTATTGAGCATGCAGCCGATCTCTCCCTTCGGATCAAGCAGTCCTTGCGCCGTCCCGTCGAGCAGGAGACGGGCCGCCTCCCGAAGCGGCAATGCCTCATCCATGAACGACAGATCGTACGCGCCGCGCATGACCGCATAGCGGTCGAGCGCCTCGCGGTAGAGGGCCGCCTTGTTGCCGAATGCCGCATAAAGGCTGGGTGCAGAAATCCCCGTTGCCGCCGTGAGCTGCTGGAAGGAGACGCCCTCATAGCCGTGCTTCCAGAACAGGCGCATGGCGGTCTCCAGCGCCGCTTCCCGATCGAATTCGCGCGGCCGGCCCGCTGATCGCTTCGACAAATGTTCCATAACGATCGTTAAACAATATTTGACAACGAGGATCAATCGCTTCATTCAAGAATGATCGTTAAACAATTGCGAGGCCGTTGATGTCTTCCACCACTCCCGTCGCCGTCGTGACCGGCGCATCCTCCGGCATCGGTTCCGTCTATGCCGATCGCCTTGCCGCGCGAGGCTATGATCTCGTTCTGGTGGCGCGCAGGATCGAGCGCCTGCAGAGGCTTGCAGATACTCTGTCGGCAAAGCACGGGATTGGTGTCCGAACGATCGAGGCCGACCTGACCGACGAGGCCGGACTGGTCCGGATCGAGGAACTGCTGCGCTCCGACGAGCGGATCGCCCTGCTTGTAAACAATGCGGGCAACGGCAAGTTGAGCAGCACCGCCGCCATGTCCGATGCCGACACAGCGGCAACCATTGCGCTCAATGTGATCGCGCCGACCCGGCTCGCCCGCGCCGTTCTACAGGGGTTTCTAAGGCGGGATAGCGGCGCGATCATCAACGTCGCCTCGGTCATGGCGTTTGACGCCCTGCCGATCACCACGCTCTACAGCGCCACGAAGAGCTATCTGCTGACATTCAGCCGCGGGCTTCAGGGGGAGTTGGCGGCGACCGGCGTGCGCGTCCAGGCGGTGCTTCCCGCGGGGACTGCGACCGAATTCTACGATCATTCCGGTATTCCGCTTTCGGCTTTCGATCCAGCCGCGGTGATGACGACCGAGGACCTCGTCGATGCCGCGCTTGCCGGCTTTGACCAGGGCGAGGATGTCACGCTTCCCTCGGTCCACGATGCTGATCTGTGGACGACTTACGAGCAAGCGCGGAGCGCGTTGTTCGGGGCCACCCAGACGGGCATCCCGGCACCGCGCTACCGCACGCGCTGATCGGCCGCCTGCCGGGGCCCGGAGACATCCCTGACACCTCGATTGTCAGCACGCGCTACTCTTCCGGCAGGCCGGCGAGGCGCAGGCCTTCCATGTAGCGCTCGAGTTCCGCGCCGCCGAGATTATGCACGGCGTCGCGGACTTCGGCCATCGTCATGCCGGGCCGGTCCTGCAGCAACCGCGCGACGGCCTTACGCGCGAGGGGGAGGTCGCCGCCGAGCGCCGCCGAGGTCGCGAGCAGGCGGTTGGCCCAGATCATGCCGGGGCGCGCATCGAGAGCCTGGCGCGCCTGCTTCGCCGCCTCGGCAAAGTCGCCGAGCATGAACAGGCAGGTGGCCATGCCGGCATAGGCATTGAAGCGGACGGGATCGTCGGGGCTGAGCAGGATCGCGCGGCGAAGGCTCGCCATGCCCTCGCGCGGCTCGCCAGAATAGGCCTGGATATAGCCGAGCCGGGTCCAGGCCCAGGCAAAGGTCGGATCGAGGGCCAGCGCCCGCTCGATGAAGGCGCGGGCGCGGGACTGGTCGACCATCAGGATCGAGAAGCTCGCGCCGATCATCGTATAGACGAGCGCATCAGGCTCAGAGGTCTCGGCCGCCTTCTCGGCCAGCGCGAGCGCCAGACGCTTGTCGCGCTCGGCGTCATCGGACCAGAGATAGGTAACCTGCTGGCTGAGGCACCAGGCCTTGAGCCCGAGCGCGGGACCGGAGCGTGGATCGCCCGCGAGCGCTTCATCGAGGAGGCGGAGCGCGATCTCGTTGTCTTCGCGCCGATGAGCCCAGAAATGCGGCATCGCCTTCAGAACGAGATCATGGGCGCGCAGGCCCTCACCGTTCTTGCGCCGTGAACGGTCGATCTCCGCCGCGCGGATAGCCGGGTGCAGGGCCCCGGCGATCTGGGTCGCCACCTCGTCCTGCAGCGCGAACGGATCGGTCAACGATCCCTCGGTGCGACCCGACCAGAGATGCGTGCCGGTCTCGGCCTCGATCAACTGCGCCGTGACGCGGAGCCGTTCGCCGGAGCGGCGCACGCTGCCTTCGACGACATAGCGGACGCCGAGATCGCGGGCGAGCGAACGCATGTCGCGCGCACGGCCCTTGTACTGCGTGGCCGAATTGCGAGCGATGAGGCGGATCGAGCGCACATGGGCGAGCGTCGCCGTCGTTTCCTCGGCGATGCCGTCGGCAATGCTCTCGCAACTCTTGTCGGCGGAGAGGTCGTCGATCGGCAACACCACGACCAGCGGCCGCTGGTCCTCCTGCGGCTCGGCGGACAGGCCTGGCAAGGCGAGGACGCCGGGCGTCAGCATCTGGATCTGCGTCGGCTGGTAGTCGGGCAGCGTGCGCCCCGGCGGCACCCAGAACCAGGTCTCGACCGGATACGGGACACTGCGCAGGATGAGGAAGCCGACTGGCTTGAAAGCCGAGGCCGGCTCGCCGAGCAACTGCCAGCGCACGGAATGGGTGATCGCGATGCCGCCTGGCGGCGCGGCGGCCTGCAGCCGCATGGCAAAGCCGAGCGCGGCCCCGAAGCGGTCATTGTCGGAGAGGATGACGTCGGCGAGGACGATCGCCGCGCGGACTTCGATGCGTGGTCCTTCCGTGCTCTCATTGTGCGCGGCCATGGCGAGCTGGAACGCCATGCACCATTCGACGGCGTCGAGAACACTCGGAAATTCGACGAGGCCGCCATCGCCCATCATCTTGATGATGTGAGCGCCATAGATCGGCAGGGTCGGACGGACCAGAGTCTTGTAGATGACGCGCATTGCGCGAAGCGTGCCGAGCTCGTCGCGCTGGACGAGCTCGGAATAGCCGACCATGTCGAGCGCGGCGATCACCGAGAGCCGACGACGCGGGCGTGCCATTGTCCGTTTCCGATTTTTGCGGAAGCGGACTTTGACTCAGTTCAGCAGCGGGAGCAAGGCGCCCGGCCAGCGGGCAATTGCGCCTGGAGCCGGCCTAGAGGCTGGCCGATTCCAGTTCGTCGTCGTCGGCGTGGCCGCGCTCGAGATCGCGAGCGCCGCGCTTGACGGCCTTCTGCACCTTCTCGAACGCGCGGACCTCGATCTGGCGCACGCGCTCGCGGCTGACGCCGAACTCGGTCGACAGTTCCTCGAGCGTGATCGGCTCCTCGGCGAGACGCCGCGCCTCGAAGATGCGCCGCTCGCGATCGTTGAGCACGCCCATGGCGTCCTTCAGCAGCTTGCGGCGGTTGTCGGCCTCTTCCTGGTTCGCGAGCACCGTTTCCTGGCTCTCGCTGTCGTCCACCAGCCAGTCCTGCCACTCGCCACCCTCGGCATCGGCGCGCAGTGGCGCGTTCAGCGAGGTGTCGCCGCCGAGACGGCGGTTCATCGAGATGACGTCCTCGTTGGTGACGCCGAGCTTGGTCGCGATCTGCTGAACCTGGTCAGGCTTCAGATCGCCTTCGTCGAGCGCCTGAATTTGGCTCTTCATCTTGCGCAGATTGAAGAACAGCCGCTTCTGGTTGGCCGTGGTGCCCATCTTCACGAGGCTCCACGAGCGCAGGATATATTCCTGGATCGAGGCCTTGATCCACCACATGGCATAGGTCGCGAGGCGGAAGCCCTTTTCGGGCTCGAACCGCTTCACCGCCTGCATCAGGCCGACATTGCCTTCGGAGATGACCTCGCCGATCGGCAGGCCATAGCCGCGATAGCCCATGGCGATCTTGGCGACGAGACGCAGATGGCTCGTGACCAGCCGATGGGCCGCGTTGCGGTCGTCATGTTCCTTGTAGGCCTTGGCGAGCATATACTCTTCGTCGGGGGCCAACATCGGGAAGCGCCTGATCTCGTCGAGATAGCGCGAAAGTCCAGCTTCGCCCGAGGCGATGACCGGCAAACTTGCTCTGGCAGCCATGGAGACCCCCTTCCTCTGACGGCGTCGCATCAAGCCAACGCCGAATGCGGCCGTAGCGGCCCGCATGGCTCAATATGGGGATGAATTCCAGCTAAAACAGGGCCAGCCGGTTGCGCTGCATCACAAGGTCGAGACTGTCTCGCGAGCGACGCGGCATCAAAGCGCGCGGAAACCCTCGATGAGGGCGGCGAGATCCTCCGGCGGTTCCGCCTCGAAATGCATCGTCTCGCCCGTGACCGGATGCTCGAAGCCGAGCAGCCAGGCATGCAGGGCCTGGCGCGCAAAGCCGCCGACCTCGGACCGAAGCGGTTGCGGCAGCAGCCCGGCCTTGGTCAGGAAGCCCTTGCCGTAGTCCTGGTCGCCGATCAGCGGATGACCGAGCGCCGCCATGTGAACGCGGATCTGGTGCGTGCGCCCGGTTTCGAGGCGGAGATCGATCAGGCTGGCGATCGGCGGCGACGATGGGCCGAAGGTCTCGGCCACGGTATAATGCGTGATTGCCTGCTTTCCGCCCTGTTTGACGATCGCCATCTTCTGACGGCTGGTCGGCGAGCGGCCGAGAGGGGCATCGACGAGGCCATAGGGAAGCGAGGGTACGCCCCAGACGATTGCCTGGTAGCCGCGCTCCAGTGGGCCGCTGCGGCCATGGTCGGCGAACTGTGCCGCGAGCCCCTTGTGGGCGCGATCGGTCTTGGCGATCACCATCAGCCCGGTCGTGCCCTTGTCGAGCCGATGGACGATGCCGGGACGGCGCACCCCGCCGATGCCGGAGAGGCTCGGACCGCAATGGGCGATCAACGCGTTGACCAGCGTGCCGGTCCAGTTGCCTGCTGCCGGGTGAACGACGAGGCCGGCCTGCTTGTCGATCACCACCAGCGCGTCGTCCTCATAGACGACGTTGAGCGGGATCGCCTCGCCCTCGGGCTCGGCCGGCTCTGCCTCGGGGATGGTGACGCGGACGTTTTCGCCCGAATTGACCAGCTTTTTGCCCTCGACTATGGTCGCGCCGCCGATGCTGACATGGCCTGCCTCGATCAGGGCCTTGAGGCGGCTTCGGCTCAAACGCTCGATGCGGGCGGCGAGCCATGCATCGAGACGGCGGCCGGTCGCTTCGGGTTCAACCACGAGGTCGACGATATCCTCGCCGTCGTCCGGAAAGTCATCCATGGTTCGTGCTTCTTCCGCCCCGCTGTCGCCGCGCTCGCTCGATGACGAGGAGCGCGAAGAGCCGCCGCTCGATCCGGCGGTCGAGCGCATCCGCCAGCGCCTGAAGCGGCTGATCGTCATTTCGAGCGCGACGCTTCTGGTGGGGCTGATCGCCGTTCTCGCTGCCGTCATCTACAAGATCGGACCCGGCCAAGACAAGGCCGCCCTCACGAGCCTCGCGGGCGAGGCGACCATCTCCGGTGCTTTGCCGGCAGGGGCGAAGCTGCTCTCGACCGCACTCGACGGACGCTTGCTGGCCCTGACATTCGAGAGCGGCGGGGCGGTCCGCATCGCCATCGTCGATCTTTCGACAGGGCGAGTGATCCGCCGCGCGCTGCTTGCCGACAGTCCGCCGCCGGCAACCCCCTGACTTCTCGCGCCACGCCGCGAACATCGCTTGCCAAGGGGCGGCCGGTTCGCTATATCGCGGACGTTCGCTCCCAGAGCGACCCGCGCGCCCTTCGTCTAGCGGTCAGGACGTCGCCCTCTCACGGCGAAAGCAGGGGTTCGATTCCCCTAGGGCGCGCCAAAATCTCCTTCCGACCAAATCAGTGATCGCTGCTTCGGCGCGTTGGCTCATCCGCCTGTCGACCCGCCGCTAAGGGGCACGCAACGGACCGATGAGGCGTGCATATTCCGCCTCCGGGATGCCATAGGCGTCGGCGGCGAACCTCTCCAACCCCTCGCGGTCGCGGATGGTGATCAGGCCGCGCTTTGCCGTGATCAGGCGATTGCCTTCCAGAATGTGCAGGGCCGTCGTGACGCTCGGTCGACGCACCGCGAGGAGGATCGCTACATATTCGTGCGTCAGCGCGAGTTGCTTTCCATCCATGCGGTCGTGGCACATCAGCAGCCAGCGCGCGAGGCGTTCCTCGGTGTGATGCACGGCATTGGACAGGGCGGTATAGGCCCCCTGGGTCGTCAGCGTCTGTACGAAGCGGAGCATCAGCCGTCGCAGGGCCGGGCGTTCGGCGACGGCCGCCTTGAAACTCGCCGCGTCGATGCGGAGCCCGGTCCCGCCGATCTGCATCATGACGTCCTGCGGGGTCGAATCGCAGTCGAGCACCGCCGCTGTCGGAAGCATGCCGTCACGGCCGACCATGCCGACCTCGGCCTTAAATCCTTCAGCCGAGACGCTGACGACGGAGCCGAGGCCAGTCTCGATGAAGTAGCAGTGGCTGATCGGTTTGTTCGCGGTCGCGATTTCATAGCTCTTTGGCATGTCGACCGGTTCGAGCAGCGGCGCCAGGGCCGCGCGGTCCTCGGCGGACAGAAGATTGAGCAGTCGATTTCGATAGGTCGGTTGTTGCTTCGGCATGATGTCTCCCACGCGGTGGCCGGAACCGAGGAAGGCCGACGAGGGCTGCTCGGGCGCTGGGCGCCGAAAAGCGCTCGCCGGGGCATCGTCCAATATCGCTTCCACAATGCCGCGGAACGACCGGTGTTCCGGGCGATCGACACGGTACCGACCAATCCCGCAGCGTCGGGTAGCGTACTAATGACCCGCTCGCGATCTGGTTGCTCTATGCTGTTGCTTGTAGCCGGGACCCCCTCACTGGCTCGATCCGGGATGGACACGTGTCACAATCGGACAAGAGCCTGATCATCGTCGAGGACGAGCCGGTGATTTCGATCCTGGTGCAGGAATTCGCCAGCGATCTGGGCTGGAGGGTCGAAGGCTGCGCCGCCACCGAGGCCGATGCGCTTTCGCTGCTCGCCGGCTGCTCGCCTCGCATTGCTTTGCTCGACATTAATCTCGGCGGTGACGATGGCCTTGAGGTCGCGCAGTCCTGCCGGGCCCGCGGCATCGCGGTAGTCCTCATGACCGGCTATGCGGCGCCGGATCTCCCGCCCTCGCTCGGCGATCCGCCACTGCTGTCGAAGCCGTTTTCAGTGGAGGAGCTCGCCGGCGCCCTGTCGCGCGCGTCTCTCCCGGCATCGGACGCACCGCCCTAGGCCAAAGCGAAGGCGAGGCCTGCCAGTACCAGTACGACGACCATTCCGATCGCAATCCAGCGGACCCGATCACGCGGCGCCTCGCTCAGGCCGCGGTCGCGCTCCTCGGCGACGGCCGGCGAGACACCCTCAATCGGACGCACCTCATGCGCGGCGGCGAGCGCCATCTCCGCGTCACTCGGCGGACGGCCCGCCGCCTCGTCGTCGGTTCCGAGCGGCGAGGCGGCCGGATCGGGAAAGGGTACCTTGTCGCTGCCCTGGCCCGAATCGATGTCGTGCCGCAGACGGTCCGCCGTCCGGGGTGGGGATGGCTGCGGCGTCATGGCGTCAGCCGCGCCAGTCGAAGGTGGCGGGATCGGAGCCGGTCCGGCCCTCGGTGCCTTTGTCGAGGCTGGCGATCAGGGCCATCTCGTTGCCTTCGAGTTCGAAATCGAAGATCTCGAAATTGGATCGGATCCGGTCCGGCGTGACCGATTTCGGGATGGCGATGATGCCCTGCTGAAGGTGCCAGCGCAAAATGATCTGGGCCGGCGTCTTGCCGCGCTTCGCCGCGAGCGCGCCGATCTCGGGATTGTCGATCACGGCGCCGCTGCCGAGCGGGCTGTAGGCCTCGATCTTGATCCCGTGCTGCTTGTGGAAGTCGCGCACCGTCCGCTGCTGGAATTCGGGATGAAGTTCCAACTGATTGATGACCGGCGTGACCCCGGTCTCGGCGTGGAGCCGCTCGATATGCTCGGGCAGGAAATTCGAGACCCCGATCGTCCGGACGCGGCCTTCTTCCTTGAGGCGGACGAAGGCGCGCCAACTTGCGACATAGTTGTCGTACATCGGCAGCGGCCAGTGGATCAGATAGAGGTCGAGATAGTCGGTCTTCAGCTTGGCGAGGCTTTCGTCGAAGGCCTTGAGTGCCTCGTCATAGCCCTGACGCGAATTGTTCAGCTTCGTGGTGAGGAAGATCTCCTCGCGCGGGACGCCGGATTGCTGGAGCGCCGTGCCGACGCCGTCCTCGTTGCCATAGCCCTGCGCCGTGTCGATGAGACGGTAGCCCGTCTCGAGCGCCTCCCGAACCGGTAGTACGACCTCGTCATTGCCGACCTGCCAGACGCCGAAGCCGAGCTGGGGAATCGAGATGTCGCTGTCGAGTTGAAGGTTTGGCACAGGGGTTGTCATCATGATCCTCGTCATTCGTCTGGGTGAGCCGCGTTGACGCGGCGGTCGGGAGGGGAACGGACCCTCGGCGAGAAGGTTCCGCAATGCGCGCAGGCCGTTCAGGCCGATGTCACGCCCTTCGGCGCCGGTTTCGGCATCGCCTTGTTCGCTTCCGTACGAAGCTGCCTGCCGCCACTTTCCGCCGCTTCCATCCGGAACTCTCCGGGGTTTGACCTCGTTGAGCGGCAAACGGCACCTCGGCCGTGGGGGCGGTGCCAGCGATGGAGGGCGTCATGATCGAGTTCGACGAAAACAAGATCGCGGAAGAAGCTTACCGGCTTTGGCGGAAGGACGGCTCGCCGCTCTGGAGCCATCCCAACGACCACTGGTTTCGCGCCATCGACAACCTGCGATCCCGCGCCGCGGACCCACAAGATGGGACGGCGCCGGACGGCGAACCGGCCTTGTCCGAAAAGGCTGGCGCAGGTCGATAGCCGGGACGGGCCAGCGGTGTCGCCGGCGCGGGGTGGTCGATCCGCGCAGGCTCCCGCGTCAGCGCTTTGCCGTCAGGCCAGCCTCGCGAAGCCCGGCATATTGCAGGGTCACATCGCCGAGGTTGTCGGCAAGCCAGGCGGCCATCGCTTCCTCCTCGGCGAGATTTTGCCCGAGGATTGCTGCGGCACCGTTCTGGCCGAGCGCTTCTGCCAGCGTGATCAGCGAGCGATAGGCGGCGATCTCGTAATTCTCGAAGGCGAAGTTGGCGAAACTGTTCTTCAGGATTTCATCGTCCGCCATGGCATGGCCGAGCGTGGCGACGCCGCCAGCGACGAACGCCGCGGCATCCTTGAACGTCGAGCGGGATTCGCCCTGCCGGTCGAGGAGGTCGGCGAGCCGGGCCTGCTGCCCTTCGGTCTCGGCGATATGGCTCTCGATGCGCTCCGACACCGCGGGATAATTCTCGATCCGCGCCAGTTGCGGCCGGAGGATCGACAGCGCCTCACTTTCCATCGCATGCGCATTGCGCAAGCCGACGACGAAGAGTTCGAGCGTTTCGCTGTCAGAAGGCATCGTTGGTCCTTTCTCTTTGGATGTATTGGCAATCTCCTTCAACATGAACGGTTCCTGACAATCATTCGATTGTCGGTACTGTACGTTTTTGTACAGACCAAAATCCAATCGTTTCGCTCAAGCTTTATATAGGTATAGCCGAGGCAAAGGTTAGTGGAACCACAGTCTATCTCGTCTCTTGTCTTGTCTGATCGGCGGATCGGTTGACCCTGCAATGGCAGGCGACGCCGCAACGTTTGAGACCAGAGAAGGAGACTGATCATGGACGAGGACCTGAAGCAGCGGATCAGCCGGAAGGCCTATGCCCTCTGGGAGGCGAACGGCCGACCGGATGGACAGGCCGAGCGTCATTGGGACGAGGCCAAGGAGATCGTTGCGCTCGAGGATGTAGGCGAGCCGACGCTCAAGCTGGAGGACAGCCTCGGCACGCCGGTCGAGCCGGCTGTCGCGTTCGAGAACCAGGGTGATGTTCCTGGTCTCGACGACCAGGGCGAGGGTCGCGCGGGACCAAGTCGCGATGCGATCGACGGGGCGGCACCGCTGCCGCTCGATACCGACCTGGCGCGCTAGCCGGCGACCGACCCAGCCCGGTCGGCTCCGACCGTCCGGTTCTTTCCATAACGAACAAGGAGGCCGCCCGTGAAAGCGCTCGTCTGGCACGGCAAGGAGGATATCCGCTGCGATACGGTGACCGATCCCGAGATCGAAGATCCCCGCGACGCCATCATCAAGGTGACCAGCTGCGCCATCTGCGGCTCGGACCTCCATCTCTTCCACAATCTCGTTCCGGCGATGCTGCCGGGCGACATCATGGGCCATGAGGCCATGGGTGAGGTCGTCGAGGTCGGCTCCGGCATCGGCGACAGCCTGAAGAAGGGCGACCGCATCGTCGTGCCGTTCACGATCACATGCGGCGAGTGCGACCAGTGCCGGCGCGGAAACTATTCCGTCTGCGAGCGCAGCAACCGGCGCAAGGACCTGGCCGAGGCGGCCTTTGGACACACGACGGCCGGCCTTTTCGGCTACAGCCACCTGACTGGCGGCTATCCGGGCGGACAGGCGGAATTTCTCCGCGTTCCCTTCGCGGATTCAACCCATATCAAGGTGCCGGACGGGCTTTCCGACGAGCAGGTGCTGTTTCTCAGCGACATCTTCCCGACCGGCTGGCAGGCAGCGGTGCAATGCGACATCGAGCCGACCGACATCGTCGCCGTCTGGGGCTGCGGTCCGGTCGGGCAGATGGCGATCCGGAGCGCGATCCTGCTCGGGGCATCGAAGGTCATCGCCATCGACCGGCTGGCCGAGCGGCTCGACATGGCCGAGGCGGCGGGCGCCATCACCATCGACCGCGACGCCGAAAGTGTCATGGAGCGGCTCAAGGAGCTGACCGGAGGCAAGGGCCCGGACAAATGCATCGACGCCGTCGGCACCGAGAGCCATGTCCAGATGTCCTTGCCCGACACGATCTATGACCGGGCGAAGCAGATGATGATGCTCGAGAACGACCGGCCGCATGTCCTGCGCGAGATCATCCAGGCCTGTCGTCCGGCCGGGATCGTCTCTGTTCCCGGCGTCTATTCGGGCCTTGTCGACAAGATCCCGCTCGGCGCGGCGATGAACAAGGGCCTCACCTTTCGCATGGGCCAGACGCATGTCCGCCGCTGGACCGACGATCTCCTGCGCCGGATCGAGGAGGGCGAGATCGACCCGTCCTTCGTCATCACCCACAGCGTCGGGCTCGAAGAAGGGCCCGAGATGTACCGCGTGTTCCGCGACAAGCAGGACAGCTGCATCAAGGTCGTGCTCAAGCCGTAGGAGGCCGTCATGTTCCCGCTCTCGAAGATTGCCCGCGCCGAAGGCGACCCGAAAATCCTCAGCAAGGGGCGCTCGGCGGTTCCGGATGCCGACCGCCTTGCCAAGGGTCTCGGCTGGTTCAGCATCGCCCTCGGTGCAACCGAGCTGCTCGCCCCGCGCCTCCTGACCCGCTGGCTCGGGATGACCGGCATGGAGGGAATGGTCCGCTTGTTCGGCGCGCGCGAATTGGCCTCGGGCGTCCTGACCCTCTCCACTGAACGGCGCACCGGCGTCGCCAGCCGGATCGTCGGCGACGGTCTCGACCTCCTGGCGCTCGCCGCCGCGATCGGCCCGCACAACCGCAACCGTCAGAATGCCGGTATGGCGCTCGCGCTCGTCGCCGGCGTGACGCTGCTCGATCTCGCCACCAGCAAGGCCCTCGCCGATGCTCATGGCCGCCGCGGCCAGCCGCGCAGCTATGCCGATCGGAGCGGCTTCCCGAACCTGGCTTCAAGGCGGAGAGCGTCGGCATCGGGGCTGAAGGAGGATGACCCCGAGGCGCATGGCGCGGAACAAGGCGGCATCAAGCCGGCCGGCATGAAGCCGGGTGCGATGACGCCGACTGGCCAATATGGGGACGACGAAGGCCTGATGAGCTCGACGTCACTCGCCTCGGCGGCCGGACGCCCGGACGAGGCCGGGGAGGCCGAGAGGAAGGACGGGCACAGGCTAGGCCACACGGCCCGGAATGCGAAAGACGGCCCTGCGCTTCCGCCGCGTTCCACTGCGCCGGGGCCGTCCGGGAAGCCTTCCGGCTAGGCCCGCATCAGGGCGACCAGCCGGCGACAGGTGCGAACTCGTCGGCGGTGAAGAGGTGATGATGCACGGTTCCGGTGAACATCGTCAGCAGTTCGCCGGTAAGGGCGCGGCTGCGGAAGCGATAGTCCGATTGGAGCGCCGCCTCGACGGCGGCCATGTCGGGGTATCGAATCGCGAGCGCCATGGCATAGCGCGGCGCGCCATCGTCGCGATCGAGCCCCTTCAGCACGCGGATTTCCTCGGCGCCGGGAAAGCGGGTCCAGAGCGGCACCAGCTGCTCGCGCACGAAGGCATGGAACGCGTCCTCGCGGCCGGGATGGATCTCGCCTTCGAACAGCGCGTAGCGAATGATCATGCTTCACCCTTCGCAGGCGGGGCGCCGCTGCGTTCTCGATAAGATGGAAGGAGAGGGGCGCCCGCCTGAAGCCGGCGCCCCTGGCTGGCCGGGCTATTTGCCCCAGATCGTCTTGTACTGGGTGCGGTAGCCGTTATCCGGATCGAAGGTGTTCTTCGGTCCGCCGTCGAACTCGACATTGGCTGTCGTCACGACATGCAGCGGCGAGACATAGCCGGACCACGGCGCCTTGGCGAAGGCGCGGTTCAGCTCGTCGACGAGCTGCCAGCCCTGCAGGTTGAGCGGCTCGGCGACGGTCACGGCCTGGTACTGCTTGGCACGGATGCGCTGATAGGCACTTTCCGAGCCGTCGCCGGCCGCGACATTGACCGGCTTGCCGTCGCCGGCAATGCCGGCCGAAGCGAGCGACGGGCCCATGAAGTCGTAATAGAGATCGTTGATCGCGAGCGAGTGGGTCCACTTGTCGCCGTACTTCTGCAGCAGCGAGGTCGTGAGCTGCGGCATGCGCTGCGACGTTTCGGCGATCGGCGTGTCGACATATTCGAGCACGGTGCCGCCGAGATCCTCGATCTCCTTCTTCATCCGGTCGGCCTTGGCGATGGCGATCGCATAGGTCGAGTCGGTGAAGATGATGACGCCGGGCTTGCCGCCGGCATCGACATAGGCCCAGTCGGCGGCGGCCTTGGAAACCTGCATCGCGTCGGTGGTGACATTGGCGAACACGCCGACGTCGGCCACAGGACCGACGGCAGAGGCGGCATGCCACGACACCATTGGGATGCCGGCGGCCTTGGCCTGCTCCATGGCCGGCTTCTGCTCGACGGCGTCGAATCCGTTGATGATGATGCCGTCAGGCTGGAGCGCCATGGCCTGGCCGAAGGCGGCGGTGCGTCCGCCGATCGAGCCGGCGCCGTCGAGCACGGTCACTTTCCAGCCGATCGCGCCTGCTGCTTCCTGCACGCCGTTCACGACGCCGAGGATGCCGCCATTCTTCATGTCGCCGGCGAGGATGACGATCGACTTGCCTTCGGCCGCCTTCGGGCCGGTGGTCGGGCCATCCCAGGCCGTGACCTTGGTCGCATATTTGTCGACCACTGCCTTGGCATCCGCCATGGCATCGGCGAAGGCCGGGGCGCTGATCATGAGCGCAGCCGCGGCGACGCCGAGCTGCAAAAGGGTTCGTCTGTTCATGGTTCCTCCTCCTTGGACGTGGGTCCGTCCCTTGTCGCGGTTCTTGATCAGGTTTTGCCGCCCGGCGCGGACCGCTTGACCGCGCCGCGCTTGCGCTGCGCGTAGCCGGCGATGCCGATGGCGACGAGCAGCGTGACGCCGTTGAACAGCGGCTCGACGAAGAACGAGCCGCCGAATTGCTGGATGCCGGAAATGCCGACCGCGAGGATGATGACGCCGATCATCGTTCCCCAGACATTGACGCGGCCGGGCTTGATCGTGGTCGAGCCGAGGAAGGCGCCGACAAGCGCCGGCAGCAGATATTCGAGGCCGACGCTGGCCTGGCCGATGCGAAGCTTCGATGCGAGGAGAACGCCGGCGAGCGCGGCCAGGAAGCCGGAGCTCATGAAGGCGCCGATGACGAATTTCCGCACCGGAATGCCGTTGAGCGCAGCGGCCTTCGGGTTGGCGCCGATGGCGTAGAGATAGCGGCCGATCGGGAGGTATTCGAGCACGACCCACATCGCCAGAGCGATGCCGAGCACATAGAAGCCGGTGATCGGCAGGCCGAATACCATGGTTCCGTTGAGCGCCAGGAAGCCGTTCGGCAACACGCCGACGACCTGGCGGCCGCCGGTATGCCAGAGCGCGAGCGCATAGAGGATGGTGCCGGTGCCGAGCGTCGCGATGAAGGCGTCGATCTTGGCGACCTCGACGAGCAGGCCGTTGAGGAAGCCCGTCGCCGTTCCGAGCAAAAGCACGATCAGCACGACCAGCGGCCAGGGCAGGCCGAACACGGTCTGCAGGCTGATGGCGAGGATATGCCAGAGCACGATGCCATAGCCGACGGTGAGGTCGATCCGCCCGGCTGCCATCGGGATCATGGCCGCGAGCGAGAGCAGGGCGATGATCGCCTTGTCGGAGATGATGGAGCGGAGGTTCAACACCGTCGGAAAGGTGCGCGGCAGGAGCACCGAGAACAGGATGATCAGCGCGAGCGTCAGGATGACGAGGCCATAGACCGGCAGCAGGCGGCCGAGCTTCTGCCCGAAGGTGAGCCCGGCAAGGTCGGCCCGGGTCGGCTCCAGCGCGGTCGATTCGATCGATTGCATGTCAGTTCTCCCGAAGGGCTCACGCGGCTTCCGAGGCCGAGGCGGCAGTGATCACGGCCTCGGTCGTCAAGGCTTCGCCGGCGAGTTCCCGCACGATGCAGCCGCGCGAAAAGACGAGCGCGCGATGGCAGATATGGGCGATTTCCTCGAAGTCGGTGGAGACGACCAGCACGGCGAGCCCGCGATCGAGCGCCTCCGCGATCAGGCGATAGATATCGGCGCGGGCGCCGATATCGACGCCGGCGGTCGGATCCTCGGCGACCAGCAGCTTGCGGCCGGTCTTCAGCCAGCGGCCGACGACGACCTTCTGCTGGTTGCCGCCCGAGAGCGCCTCGACCGGCAGGTCCGGATCGTTGGGGCGAAGGCCGACCCGCTGGCCGATGGCGGCGGCGTCGTCCGCCTCGCGGCGCGGCGAGAGAAAGGAAAACAGCCCCCGACCGACGGCGGCGGGATTGAGGAACGTGTTCTCGCGCACCGACAGCGACAGCGCGACCGATTCCTCGGTGCGGTCACGCGCGATCAGTCCGACGCCGCAGCGCATCGCCGCGATGGGGCTCGAAAGATCGGGCACCAGGCCGGAAAGGCGGATCGAGCCGGTGAAGGGCTCGCTGCCGAACAGCGCGCGGCCGATCCGCTCCTGGCCGGCGCCGCGGAGGCCGACCAGCCCGAGCAGTTCGCCGCGGCGGATATCGAACGAGACCGGCGCCGCGCCGCGGCAGGAAAGATCGCGGATCTCGACGATCGGTTCGCCGGTCCGGGCCACGCCCTTGTGGAACATGTCGCTCGCCGGGCGGCCGATGATCATCTCGACCAGTTCAGACGGTGTCGTTTCGGCGACGGGCTTCTGGCCGATGAGCTTGCCGTCGCGCAGCACCGCGACGCGGTCGGCAATGCGAAACACCTCGTCGAGGCGATGCGAGACATAGATCATGCCGACGCCGTGTGCCTTGAGCGGCCTGATCGCGTCGAACAGGCGGTCGACCTCGTCGGCCGGCAGGCTCGCGGTCGGCTCGTCGAGGACCAGCACGTCGGCTTCGACCGCAAGCGCCCGGGCGATGGCGACGAGCGACTTCTCGGTGCGGCTCAATTGCGAGACGCGCGTCGAGGGATCGAAGCTGCAGCCGACGAGAGCGAGCGCTGCACGGGCCCGCTCCTCGGTGGCGCGCCAGTCGATCAGCCCGGAGCGCATCGAAAAGCCCTGCGCGAGGCCCATGTTCTCGCCGACCGTCATCCATTCGATGAGGCCGAGATCCTGATGGATGAAGGCAACCGGCTGGCGCTCGTTCGGCTTCGGCGGACGATGATGATAGGGCTGGCCGCGAAAGAGGATTTCGCCGCCGTCGGGCTTGTGGATGCCGGCGAGCGTCTTGATCAGCGTCGACTTTCCGGCGCCGTTCTCGCCGAGCAGCGCCAGGATTTCGCCGGCGCGCAAGTCCAGCGAGACGGCGGAAAGCGCGCGCGTTCCGCCGAAATCCTTGGTGATCGACCGGAAGTCGAGCAGCGGGCTATCGTTCATGTGCGCTCCTCCCAAAGCCCGACTGAACAGTCAAATTGTTATCGATAACATCGCCCGCTCGTCAAGGACCAAGTCGAGCAGACCGGCACCGACGCCTCTTCCTCAGGCGCCGAAGCCGTCGAGCAGACGCATCATTTCGGCGGAATCCCTGGCACCGAGGCCGGCCGCGACCAGCAGGCGGTGGATCTCGACCACCTGCCCGGTCATCGGCAGCGGCGTCCGCGTCTTGAGCGCGAAGGCCTGCAGCGAGTCGAGGTCCTTCAGCATGTTGTCGATGCGGCCCGTCGGGGCGAAATCGCGCGCCGCGAACTTCGCCATGAATTCCTGCAGGATGCGGGAATCCGCCCGGCCGCCCGCGAGCGCGGCGGGAATCACGGCGGGATCGACGCCGCCGGCCTCGGCGAGTTTCACCGCTTCGGCAACAGCCTGAAACAGCACGGCACAGAAGAGCTGGTTGATCAGTTTGGTCGTCTGCCCGGCGCCTGAAGGGCCCATCAGGCTGTAATTGGCGGCGAGATGCTGCATCACGCGGCGCGCGCGCTCGAAATCGTCCACCGCGCCGCCGGCCATGATGGTGAGCCGTCCAGAGAGGGCGCCCGGTACGCCGCCGGAGAGCGGGCAATCGACGAAGGCCATGCCGGTCTCCCGCTTCAGCCGCGCTGCCATCTCCGCTGTCTCGGCCGGGTCGATCGAGGACATGTCGATCAAGAGCTTGTCAGGCCCGGCTGCCGCGACCACGCCGTCGGGACCGAACAGCACGGCGCGGACGATGTCGGCATGGTTCAGGCTGAGAATGGCGAACTCGGACGCCGCAACCGCTTCGGTCACCGTGGCGGCAGCCCGCGCTCCCTTGGCTGCGAGCGTCGCGACCTTGTCGGCGTTGAGGTCGAAGACGTGGACTGTGCAGCCCTGTTCAAGCAGCCGCGTGGCGATAGCCGAGCCCATCAGGCCAGCACCGATCACGGCGACCGTGGTTTCTTCCGTCATGTCCAACGCGCCTCCTCCCGCGCGGCCGGCCCCCGGGACTAGAGACTGGCGGTAATGCCACCGTCGACATAGAGCGTATGGCCATTGACGAAAGACGACGCGTCGGAGGCGAGGAAGACCGCCGCGCCCAGCAGTTCGCCGACATCACCCCAACGTCCGGCCGGTGTCCGCTTCTCGAGCCAGGCCGAGAATTCGGCGCTCTCGACCAGCGCCTTGTTCAGCGGCGTCTTGAAGTAGCCGGGCGCGATCGCGTTGATCTGCAAGCCGTATTTCGCCCAGTCCGTGCACATGCCGCGCGTCAGGTTGCGGACGGCCCCCTTGGTCGCCGTATAGGGTGCAATGCCGGGACGGGCGAGTTCGCTCTGCACCGAGGCGATGTTGATGATCTTGCCGCGGCCGCGCGGGATCATGCGGCGCGCGACGGCCTGGCCGACAAAGAAGACACTGGAAATGTTGGTCTGCAGCAGCAACTGCCACTTGTCCTCGGGGAAGTCCTCAAGCGGAGTGCGGAACTGCATACCGGCATTGTTGACGAGGATATCGATCGGCCCGATCCCCGCCTCGATCCGCTCGACAGCCTCCTCGACCGAGGCCTTGCTCGTCACGTCGAACACTGCGGCATGGGCGGTGTAGCCCTTTGCGAACAGCATTGCCACGGCGTCGTCGACCTTGGCTTCGTCGCGGCCGTTGATGACCACCACCGCCCCCTGTGCTGCGAGGCCTTCGGCCACGGCCAGGCCGATGCCCTGGCTCGATCCGGTCACGAGGGCCATGCGGCCCGTAAGATCAAACAGGCTGGACATCGTTCGAACGTCTCCTCGGTCGGCCAGCGACATCCTCCCGCCAGCCCGTTTCTGTTATCGATAACCGTGCCGGTGATGCCCGTTGACCGAGCCTGTCAGGCGCTTTCGCGCATCACCACGCGGTAGTTGGTCAGGGTGATCTCGTTGTCGCTGGTCGTTTCGCCGCGGATCGCCTGCAGCAGCTTTTCGGCGGCGAAACGGCCGATGCCGTAGCAGTCGACATTCACCGTTGTGATGCGGGGATGGCAGAAGGCCGAAATCTCGTAGTCGCCGAAACCGGCGATGGCGATATCGTCCGGCACCTTCAACCCGCGCCGCTGGCATTCCATCAGCGCGCCGAAGGCCGAGAGATCGGAGACGCAGAGCACGACCTCGGTATCGGGCCAGCGCTCGAGCATGTTGACGATCGCATGAGCGCCTTGCTCGATCGAGATCGGCGGTACGCCGAAGGAGATGACCCGGCCGGGCGGCAGGCCGAGTTCCTCGACCGCCTTCAGGAAGCCGGCACGGCGGAGGCTGCCGCGCGTATCGCGCGCCGTGGTGCCGCCGATATAGCCGAACTTGCGATAGCCCTTGGCCGCGAGCTCGCGCACCAATTGGCCCATGACCTGGCTGTTGGAGAAGCCGACGACATGGTCGATCGGGTTATCAGGCAGCTCCCAGGTCTCGACGACGGGGATCGCGCTCGTTTCGAGAAGGCGCCGGGCGCGGTCGCTGTGTGATCCGCCGGTGAGGATGATGCCCTCCGGACGGCGGCGCAGCATCGATTCGATCAGCTTCTCTTCCTTGTCGGTCGCGTAGTCGGTGTAGCCGAGCAGAAGCTGCAGGCCCGAGCCTTCGAGGCCATCGGTGATGCCGCGCGCGGTGTCGGAGAAGTTGGAATTGTTGATCGAGGGCACCAGCGCAGCGACGAAGCCGGTGCGGCCGGAGGAGAGGGCGCCGGCCGACTGGTCCAGCACATAGCCGAGCCGGTTGACCGCTTCCAGGATGCGGTCGCGCGTCTTCTGGGAGACGCGCCCATCCTTCTTGAGCGCGCGCGAAACCGTCATGGTCGAGACGCCGGCCTGTTCCGCGACGTCGGCCATGGTCGGGGTCTGCTGCACCTCCGACGCCGCGCGGCCAGCCTTTCGCGTCTCGGACTTCACCAAGGGGCTCTCCCATGCTCGCTCCGTCCGATTTCAGCCGGCGGCAGGATGTGGCTTTCCGGCGAGGATATGGTTATCGATATCATCCGGCAAGCGTCTTTGCGGCGGCAGACCAGATCGAGCGGTCGTCTGGCCACGCGCTTTTTCTGTCGTGCTGGGCGAGACTTCGATCGCGACCGATCTCGACGCACCGGCGCTTCGCTGCTAGCTGTTAGCGATAACAGATTCAGGGAGCCGGAGGAGCCGCCATGAAAGTCGTCGTCATCCACGAGGCGAAGGATCTGCGCATCGAGGACCGGCCAGAACCCGTTCCAGGTCCGGGCGAGGTCAAGGTGCGCATGGCGACGGGCGGCGTCTGCGGCTCGGATCTCCATTACTACAATCACGGCGGCTTCGGCACGGTTCGCCTCAAGGAGCCGATGATCCTCGGCCACGAGGTTGCCGGACGGGTCGAGGCGCTCGGCACCGGCGTCGACACGCTCAAGGTCGGCGATCTCGTCGCCGTCTCGCCGTCGCGGCCGTGTCGGCAGTGCGATTATTGCCAGAGGGGGCTGCACAATCACTGCCTCAACATGCGGTTCTATGGCTCGGCGATGCCGTTCCCGCATATCCAGGGCGCCTTCCGCGAGAGCCTCGTCGCCGATGCGTTGCAATGCGTGCCGGCCGAGGGCCTCACGAGCGGTGAGGCGGCCATGGCCGAGCCGCTGGCTGTGACGCTGCACGCCACCCGCCGGGCCGGCGAGATGCTGGGCAAGCGGGTGCTGGTCACCGGCTGCGGCCCGATCGGCGTTCTGGTGATCCTGGCGGCGCGGCGCGCCGGTGCAGCCGAGATCGTGGCGACGGACCTGACCGCCAACGCGCTCGCGATGGCGAAGCGGGTCGGTGCAGACCGCGTCATCGACATGGCGGCCGAGCCGGAAGCGCTCGAGGCGTACAACGCCAACAAGGGTACGTTCGACGTGCTGTTCGAATGTTCAGGCGCGCCGAAGGCTCTGGCCGGCGGCATCGCCGCCTTGCGGCCGCGCTCGGTCGTGGTTCAGCTCGGGCTCGGCGGCGAGATGGCGGTGCCGATGATGCAGGTCACGGCGAAGGAGATCGACCTCCGCGGCTCCTTCCGCTTCCATGAGGAGTTCCCGCTCGCGGTGAAGCTGATGCAGGCCGGGCTGATCGATGTGAAGCCGCTGATCTCGCACACGATTCCGGCTTCCGAAGCCAAACGTGCCTTCGAGCTTGCCAATGACCGCAGCCAGGCGATGAAGGTCCAGCTGGCCTTTGCAAGCTGATCGCCAGATCGATCGACGACAGCAAAAACCCGCCGGGCAGGACCGCGGCGGGCGTTGCATTCGGAGCGTCGGCGTGGAGGCTCGCCGGCGGCTGGTCTGACGCGGAGGCGGGGTGGTGCTTCCGCGCGGTTGGTTGAACGCTCAGTAGCCGACGGAACGGCGAGCAATCTGCTGAATGTCGGACTTCGCGATGCCGACATCGGCCAGTTCGCGATGGGTCATGCGGGCGAGTTCATTGTAGGTCTCGCGATACTTCCGCCAGTTGTTGAAGCTCTTGACGATGTTCATTTCGGCACCTTCCTTCGATTGTCGATGGGCGCCGGCTGTTGCCGTCCGTCCGATCTTGCTGACAGGAAGATAGTCTCCCGGGTGCCCGCCGAGCAGCGGGAGAATCCGCATGGCTGGCTTGCGCCGCGTGCACAGCAACACGCAGCCCCATAGGAATATTGCAATGCACCATAACCGTTGCCGTGTGGCTAGGCCGGGATTGCCAGAACCGGGCAGGGCGCGTGGCGCAGGACCCGTTCGGTGTGGGTGCCGCGCAGCCGGTCGAGCAGGCTGTCCTCGCCGCGGGTCGGCATGACGATCAGCCCGGCGCCGTCCGCTTCGGCGAGGATCGCCTCGACCACGCCGCCCCGGACCGTGCGTACCGCCACGGGCCGCCGGTCGGGGCCGTAGGCGATGGCTGGCGGCGTCTCGCCGACATGCAGGAAATCGAGGTTCTCGGCCGCAATGCCGAGCCCGCCGAGCAGCCGCGCCAACAGCGCCAGCGCGTGGGCAGGGTTGGGTGATGCCGTGACGGGCACGAGGATGCGGTCGAGCGCGAAGACGCCCGTGGCAGCCGCGACGAAGCCTGGGACATCGGAGGGAATGATCAGCACTGGAGCATCGACGAGGGCGGCGATCTTCTCGGCGACCGAACCGTGCAGCACGCGCTCGAGACCCTCGCGCCGCTCGGAGCCGAGCACCAGCAGGTCGGTCCCGCGCCGCTCGACGAAGTGCTGGATTCCGGCCGATGCATCGTGGTCGCGGATATCGACCTTGTAGACCGTGACGCCCGTCGCCGGCTCGACGGCCTCGCGCGTCGCATCTTCCGGGACGAGACCCCAGCGCGCCAGGGTTTCGCGCACGGCGGGAGCATGGTCGCCGGAGGCATGAGCGCTGCCATGCTGGTGCACATGCAGAATGTCGAATTCTGCGCGAAGCATCACGGCGAGCCGCAAGGCATGGGCGAATGCTGCTTCGCTCGCCTCCGAAAAATCCGTCGGATGCGCGATCCTGTATCTCGGCGCGGTCATGCTCATCCCCTGCTCGCTCACCACACCGGCAGCCTAGCAACTCCGAGCAGGCGATTGACAGGGGGCGCCGGTGACGGGAAGCCATTTCCTCGGTGGGTTCACGGCTGCCGGCCCGCTTTCCGTGGGCCGACAGCTCGTCTCTCGAAGGTCCCTAAACGGGTCCTAGACTGGATAGCGCAGGATCGCGGCCAGCGGTTCGGCCGATGGCAGGTCTACGGCCCGGACGCCGAGGACCCGGGCGCCTGAAAGCAATGCGCGGCGGGCGATCTCGTCGACGATGCCGTAATTCGACGCCGTCTCGGCATCGGCGAAGCTCACCGCGCCGCTTTCTTCGTCGACCGTACCCGGCACCGTCGTGTCGATGTCGACGAGCAGCGTTGCGATGGCGCCCATGGTCGCGGCTCGGGCTGCGCTGGAAATGTCCGTCGTCGCGCGGCCGGAATTGGCCCGGCGGTCGAACTCGTCCCGGATCGCGGCAAGCTCCTCGGCGTAGAGCCGATCGAGCAACGGCCGTGTTGCGTCGGCGATCACGGTGTCGGTGAGCGGGTCGGGCGTCTGGTCGATACCGAATCCGGCGAGATGCGGATAGGAGTTAACCGTCCGATAGATGGCGCCGAGCGCGGGATCGGCGGCCAGGAACAACGGTACATGTTGACCCGACAGAAGCGGGCGGAGCGCGCGGTCGACCTGGCGGCAGCAGGAGACGAGGCGGGCGCGCTGGCCGGATGCGCTGTCGGAGCGGCGGCTTTCCGTTCGGACGCTGAGGGAGGAAACGCCGACTGCCGAAGCGGCATCCTTCGGCAGGCCGGGCACGGAGACGACCGATACCGGCAGATCGGGCGAGATTTCCAGAAGGTGCACCCCGCCCTCGGCCAGAGCCAGGACATAGGCGCCGTTCGGGAACGTGACGGCGCGCAGCAGCGGCTTGACGTGGAAACGGTCTGCGACTTCGACCAGCGCGGTCAGCGCATTGGGAACGCGGAACGTTCTCGCGCCCGTGGGCGTGGCGAAGATCACCAGGCTGTGCGCCTGGTGGCTCCAGAACTGATCGTCCTCCTCGATATCGGCGAGGATATCGCCGATTGCCGCGATCTCCCGCTTGTCGTGGCCCGCGGCGGCGAGCTGGTCGGCGGCCTCACGCGCCATGTTCTTGAGCGCGATGCGGTCGGCGCCCGTCTCGCGGGATACCGGGGTGGTCGGCAGGCAGATCGTCACGGCTGCCGGTGTCCGTTCGGTCGCCAGGCTGACGAGATCGGCATGCGTCGGGATATCAACGTAGAGCATCGTTCCTCCCACGAGCTGATTGATGCCGGCTCGGGCCGGCATTTCGCTCTTCATGAGGAACGTGGTCGAACGTCCGCCCCACTTCAAGGGACGGGGGTCCTTGACGGCGCCGCGAAACTCGGCTCAGCCCTTCGTTGATGCGTCCTCGGCTTCGATCCTTGCGATGGCGGCTGCGAGTTCGGCGTCGATATCACCGTCGAGATCGATGCGGAGGACGTCTTCGTCCGGCCCAGGCCGCTCCAGCGTCGCAAGCTGGCTGTCGAGGAGGGAGGCCGGCATGAAATGGCCCTTGCGGGTCGCCATGCGGCCCTTGAGCAATTCGTGCGAGCCGTCGAGAAAGACGAAGCTGGTGCGCCGCCGCGTCGCGCCGCGGAGAATGTCGCGATAGCTCCGCTTCAGCGATGAGCAGGCCGCAACGATGCCGCGTGGACTGCCGTCAGCCGCAGCAAGGCGGGCGCCGATCGCCTGGAGCCAGGGCAGGCGGTCGGCATCGTCGAGCGGGATGCCGGCCGACATCTTCGCGACATTGGCGGCAGGGTGAAGCTTGTCGCCCTCGATGAATTCGGTGCCGAAATGGGCAGCCAGCGTTTCGCCGGCGGTCGTCTTGCCGGAGCCCGAGACGCCCATGACGATGAGATTGCGGCGCAGAATGGGGGTAGGGTCGGACATGCTCGCTCCCGGCATCGACGTTCGATCGCCTTTCATCCGATGCGCAAGGCCGTCGCGCAAGCCTTCAGGCCGACGGGGCAACGGCCGCGGCGGGGCCGAGATGCACCCGAAGGGCGCCCGGCTGGCAGACGACGCGGAAGTGCCGTGCATGAATCGGCTCGCCGTCGAGATTGACGGAGAGATCCTCATCGGCGTGGAATTCGAACCAGGGGCTGCGGGCGCGCAGCAGCAGCCCGGGCAGCGCCGCCGTTCCCTGCTTCAGGAATTCCGTCGCGACATCGAGGTGCCGCTCCTGTGGAACCTCCGGCAAGATCATCAGGTCGAGCATGCCGTCATCGAGCAGAGCGTCGGGGCACAGCATGATGCCGCCGCCGGCCTGGCGGCCATTGCCGATAGCGAGCGCCAGGAACGACCCCTGCCATTCGAAATCGGCGCCGGTGATGCGGCCGGCATTGGCGGCGAGCTCGCGAAAGCGGGAGACGCCGGTCAGCACATAAGCGAGGCCGCCGAGGCTCTTCTTGAGATCGGGATCGGTCTCGACCGTGACGCGCGATCCGAAGCCGCCGGTCAGGAGGTTGATGAAGGGTCTGCCGTCGACGAGCCCGACATCGATGGGCCGCGCCGGGCTGGTGGCGACGAGGCGAAGCGCTGCGGTCGCATCCGTCGCCGGAAGGTCGGCCGAGCGGGCGAAGTCGTTGGCGGTCCCGAGCGGCAGCACGCCGAAGGAGCATGACGGCGGCGGACCGGCCGCGAGCGCCGCCGCGAACACCTCATTGACGCTGCCGTCGCCGCCGCCGGCGACGATCGCGTCGATCCGGCCGGCCCGGGCCTCTTCGACCGCCTCGGCTGCCATGCGGCCGGCGTCGCCGGCCTCGAAGGTGACGCGGACGCTGACCTCGTGGCCATCGGCGCGCACGGCCTTCACTGCCTCATGCACGCGCGGCTCGCGGGCGACCTTGCCATGGACAATGAGGCGGAGGCGCATCGGGGACTCCTAGATCACGGCGCAGACCGTCTTGGTCTCGAGATAATTCTCGAGCCCCTGCGGCCCGTTCTCATAGCCCCAGCCGGACTCCTTGTGACCACCCTTCGGCAGTTCGGGCGAAAAATAGGAATGGCAATTGATCCAGACCGTGCCGGCCTTCAGTGCCGCTGCCATGCGATGGGCGGATGAAAGGCTTTCGGTCCAGACGCTGGCGGCGAGGCCGTAGCTGCTGTCATTGGCGAGCGCCATAACCTCGGCGGCATCGTCGAACGGCGTCACGGCGACGACCGGGCCGAAAATCTCTTCGCGCATCAGCGCCATCTCGGGCCGCGTGTTCACGACCACGGTCGGGCGGTAGAACGTCCCGTCCTGCTCGCCGCCGGCGAGGATCTCGGCGCCTTCGCTGCGTCCACCCTCGACATAGGCGGCGACGCGGTCGGCCTGGCGGCGGCTGACCAGCGGTCCGAGGTCGACGTCCGGATCAAGCCCGTGGCCGAGCCTGAGCTTGCCGGCCTCGGCGGCGAGACGCTCGACGAACTGGTCATAGATCGGCCGCGCCGCATAGATGCGCGAGCCTGCGACGCAGACCTGGCCGCCATTGGCGAAGATGCCGCGCGCCGTGCCGGGAACGGCGAGATCGAGATCGGCATCGGCGAGAACGATCGCCGGCGACTTGCCGCCGAGCTCCAGCGTCAGCCGCTTCAGATTGACCTTCGCGGCATCGAGCAGCGCCTTGCCGGTCGCGGTCGAGCCGGTGAAGGCGATCTTGTCGACGCCCTTGTGGCCGGCAAGCGCCGCGCCGACCGTGCGGCCATAGCCGGTGACGATGTTGACGACGCCCTTCGGCAGGCCGGCCTCGAGCATCAGTTCGCCGAGGCGGAGCGCGGTGAGCGATGTATCCTCTGCTGGCTTCAGCACGATCGTGCAGCCGGCGGCGAGCGCCGGGGCGAGCTTCATCGACGCCATCAAGAGCGGCGAGTTCCATGGCGTGATCGCCGCGACGACGCCGACCGGCTCGCGCAGCGTATAGGCGAAGAGCTTCTTGCCGGGCGGCTGGTAGCCGATCGAGGTCGGGATGGTCTCGCCGAGGATCTTGTTGGCGAAACCTCCATAATAGCGGAACTGCGCGATGGCGCCGGGGATCTCGCCAAAGCGCGCCGTGCGGAAGGACTTGCCCTGGTCGAGCGTCTCGATCTCGGCGAGTTCGTCGGCATGCGCCTCGATGAGATCGGCGATGCGGAACAGCAGCCGCCCGCGATCGGTCGGCGTTATCCCCCGCCAGGCATCGCTTTCGAAGGCGCGCCGCGCGCTCGCCACGGCGGCGTCGACATCATCAGCCCCGCCTTCCGCGATTTCGGCGAGCGTCCGGCCGGTTGCCGGATCGATGCTGGCGAAGAAAGTGCCACCGGCTGGATCGACGAAGGTGCCGTCGATCAGCAACTGCTTGCGCGTGCCGAGAAAGGCTCGGGCGCCGGCGCTGGCGGGGCCGAGATCGGCGATATGGATGGTCATGGGGTCGGTCCTTGTTCCGCGCCGGCGTCGACGCCGGCGAGCGTCCGTGCGGCCGCCTCGGCGCCGCGCAGGATGGAATGATATCCGGTACAGCGGCAGATATTGCCTTCGAGTGCCGTCATGATGGCCTCGCGGTCCGGTGCGCGGTTGGTGAGGAACAGTGCTGTAAGCGAGATGGTGAAGCCGGGCGCGCAATAGCCGCACTGGAAGGCGACTTCCTCGACCAGCGCGGCGCGGATGATCGCGGCCATCGGCAGCGCATCCAGACCGGCGGGCGTGGTGATCGCCGTGCCCTCGGCCTGATAGGCCATCACGAGGCAGGCATTCGCGGCGGCGCCATCGACCAGCACCATGCAGGCGCCGCAGCGGCCGATATCGCAGCCGCGCTTGACGCCCATGGCGCCGCAATCCTCACGCAGGATGTCGGCGAGCCGGCGGTCCGGCGGCCCCTCGACCACGACGGCTGCGCCATCGACGGTGAAGCGGATGCAGTCAGCCGGCATGGGCGGCTCTCCCGAGCGCATCGAGGATAGCCTCAGGCGGGATCGGCGTTACCCGCGCATGATAGCCGATCGCGTCGGCGATCGCCGCCGCGATGGCTGGCGTCACGGCGCCGATGCCGATTTCGCCGACGCCGCGCGGCCCATGCGGGTCGCCCTCGTCGAGGTCCTCGAGCGCCGTGACGCGCATGCGGAGCGGCGTGTCCCGGATCGAGGGCAGCATGTAGCTGTCGAAATTGGTCGTGACATAGCGGCCGTCCCGCATCAACGCGTCCTCGGTCAGCGTGAAGCCGAGGCCCTGGCCGCCTCCGCCCTCGATCTGGCCAAGATAGGCGGCGGCATCGACGATCGGGCCTGCAGCGATATGCTGGTCGAGGTCGAGCACCGAGACGGTGCCGCTCACTGGATCGACGGCGACACGCACCACGGCGGCGCCGAAGCAGAAGACGAAGCGGGCATTGCCGTCCTTGTAGTCGGCGGTCGGAAACTGGAAGGCGACGGTCTCGCGCGGGCGCTCCACGTCAGCAAGCCCGGCGGCGAGTTCGGCAAAGGAGAGGAGCAGGGCGCCGCTGTTGGAGCGCGCATCGCGGATGCCGCCCGGCGCGAGCGCCAGTTCCTGCGCCGGTCGGTCGAGCCGCAAGCCGGCGCGTTCGCAGAGGGCGGCGGCGAAGGGCCTGCCGGCCTCCTCGGCCGTTCGCCAGATGACATAGGTGCCGCGCGCCGCGGTGGTCGAGCCGGATTCGGGCGCCAGTGCCGTATCGCCGACGATGGGCAGAACGTCCTGGCGGGCGCAGCCGAGCGCCGCCGCCACGGCGGACTGGATCGCCGGCATCACGCCCTGGCCCATCTCGTCGAGGCCGAACGCGGCCTCGATCCTGCCGTCCGGCAGGAGAGTGAGCCGGCCGCCGCCTGGATCGGGCGGCAGCGAGCCGAGCCCGGTACCCTGGTGATGTAGCGCCATGCCTGTGCCGATCAGTCGGCCCTCCGCATCGCGGCCGCGCGGCGCCTGCCACAGCGGGTTCAGCGCCGCCTGATCGAGCATTTCGGCGAGCCGCTCCGTCGGCGCGACCGGATGGCCGAAGAAGCCGGGATCGCCGGGCTTCCGCAGATTGCGGCGGCGGATTTCGACCGGATCGAGACCGGCCATCACCGCGAGGCGGTTCATCTGGCTCTCGATCGCGAACACCATCTGGTTGGCGCCGAAGCCGCGGAAGGCGCCGCAGACGCCGTTATTGGTGTAGGCGAGGCGGCCGCGCGAGACGATGTTGTCGATCCGGTACGGCCCGGCGACATGTTCGAGCGCAGTCTCGAGGACGGCGGGGCTCAGCGAGGCATAGGCGCCGCATTCGGACGTGACGTCGACGGCCTGCGCGATCAGCCGGCCTTCCGCGTCGCAGGCCGTCTTCATGCGGATCGTCATCGGGTTGCGGCGGATGCCGGCCAGAACCGACTCGAAGCGGTCTAGCTGAAGACGGACCGGCCGGCCGGATTTCAGCGCCAGCAGCGCCATGGCCGGCTGAACCGTCAGTTCATCCTTGCCGCCGAAAGCGCCGCCGGTCGGCGAGGTGATGACACGGATCTTCTCCTCCGGCAGGGCCAGGATGCGCGCAAGCTGCATCCGGTCACGCGAGCCGTGCTGGCCGCCGACGGCGACAGTCAGCGTGCCATCGGCTTCGGGAACGACCGCACCGCCCTCCGTTTCCATGAAGCCGTGCATTTGCCGCGGCGTCACATAGACGTCCTCGACGATATGCGCCGCCCGGGCAAAGGCGGCATCGATGTCGCCGCGGCGATGATCGAGTTGAAGGCGAAGATTGCCGCCGACATGGATCGCCGGGGCATCGTCCGCCATCGCCGCGTCGAAGCTGTCGACGAGCGGCAGCGTTTCATAATCGACGCGGATGAGCTGCAGCGCCCCTGCCGCGGTTTCGGCGTCCACGGCCGCGACGGCCGCGACCGGATCGCCGGCATGGCGGACCTTGTCGAAGCAGAGCGCCGGCTGGTCGGGCTCGACGATGCCGAAGGCGTTGAGGCCCCTGATATCGGCCGCCGTCACCACGGCGACGACGCCCGGCAATGCCTCGGCCGCGCTGGTATCGATGGCGCGGATCAGCGCATGCGGCACGCCGGCCCGGAGGATGCGGCCGACCAGCATCTCCTCGCTGCGGCGGTCGGTGAGATAGGTCAGCCGGCCCGCGACCTTGCCGGCGATGTCGGGCCTGACGGCCCAGCGGCCGGCCAGATTGGTCTTCGAGACGGTGATGCTGGCATGGTCCCCGCCGGGCGGTACCGGCCGGCGCATTGGGCGGTCGTTGCCGAAGGGAAGCGCGGATGCCCCGGCAAGGCCGGCCACCAGCGCATTGGCAGCGGCAGATTTCCGGTAGCGCGCACTGCGCAAGGCATCCGACTGTGTGTCGATTTCCGCGGCCGCGCCGGCGCGAAACGCGTCCCAGTCGATATCCTCGGGACGCCGGCCGGAGAGCAGTGCCTCGCTGGCGCCAAGCCGTTGCGGCCGGGTGATACCGCCGCCGACCGCGATGATGGGGCAGCCAAAAGCGCCGTTCGCGGACGGGGCGAGAGCGGCGACGCCGATGACGCTCGGGGTGAAGGCTGCGCGAAGCCCGATCTTGCGATAGACCGCCCGCGCTTCCCTCGTTTGCGGCGGGATGAGGACGGCGACGAGGACGGCTCCGGGCGGCCATTCGGTCGCGGCGAGGATCGGCCGTGTCTCGATCCCATCGCCGGTCCAGAGTTCCACCGCGGCATCGAGGGCGATCAGCGCCGGCCAGAGGCAACCGCTGCCGCCCGCGATATTTCCGCCGATAGTCGCGCGATTTCGTACTGCCGGGGCGGCGATGCTTCGGATTGCCGCGAGGAGCAGAGGCCAGTCCTCGGCGACGAGCAGTTCGCGTTCGATCGCCGCGAGCGCCGTCGTCGCACCGATGCGCAGATGCCCGGACTGGAGGGCGATGCCGGCGAGGCCGAGCCGGGAGAGGTCGACGAGATCGGACGGCTGCGCCTCGCCCCGCGCCCAGCCGAGCTGGATCAGCGTGCCGCCGGCGATCGCCCGGCTTCCCGGCTCCGCCAGCATGCGGCCCGCCTCGGCAAGACTGGTCGGGCGCAGCAGGCGCATCTCAAGCCGCCCTGGTGGTGGTGCCGTAGCGAATGCCCTTTTCCTTGAGCCAGCGGCGATAGGCGACGGAGGAACTATCGGCCCTTGTCGGGATTTCGGCGCGCGGCTCCAGCGGCAGCAACAGCGGGCGCTGGTTCTCGACGATGATCCTGTCCTGCAGGAAGATGACCTGCTCGAAGCGGAGCAGCGCGGTCTGGGTCGACAGGCTGTCGACGAGATACATGACCGGCTGGGCGCGGCAGAGATCCTCCTCGATCGGCTGTATGAACAGCGCGATCGCGTCGAGCCGGTCGGGTGCCGTCGGGCAGACCCGGTAGAGCATCACGACGAAGGGCGAGGGCACGCGATAGGTCAGGTGGACGAAATCGCCTCTGTCCTCGGTGGCGGCGATGCGGGGCTGGAAGAAGGTGCAGTTCGTCGCCCAGACTTCGTCGACATCGCGCCGGATCTCGGATTGATACTGCGGCACTTCGGTGTGCGGTTCGGCCCCGAGAATGTCGGTGTGGACAAAGGGGAAATGCGCCATGTCGAGGAAGTTCTCGACGATGCGGAGCCCCGAGGCGCGCATCTTGACCCATCCGCACGGCACGAACCGGCGATCCGGTTCGGCGGCTTCGGGAATGTCGACGATCGCCCGAACCGGCGTGCCGAGCGTCGTCCAGACGCAGCCATAGCGCTCGGTCACCGGCAGCGACGGACCGTAGCTGCCGTCGTCGCGGACCTCGCAGATTTCAGGCGTCCCGTCCGCGAGCCGCCGGCTGACGATGTCCTGGCCGAGAAGCCGGTTCCGCATTGGCGCCGTACCCAATTCGGCCGATGTTTCGACGGCGTACCAATCATCGAGCGCGACGCGATCGGTGGTCCGCGTCATGGCGCTAGCCCTCGGTCCACTGCTTCGAGCCGCCGCCGTTCTCGACGAGCCAGGCCTTCCGGCGGGCGAAGAGGCCGGGGACGACGGCGTGGGCGCGGGCGATCAGCTCCTTGAGATCGGCCGTCTTCAGCCGGCCATTCTCGACCACCACCTCGCCGTCGATCACGGTCAGGTCGACATCGCCGCCGCGCACGGCATGGACGAGATTGTGCTGCAGGTTGAAATATTCGCCCTCGCCGAAGAGCGGCGTCATGCGCGGCGTATCGGTGCGGACGGCGATGAAGTCGGCTTTTTTGCCGACTTCGAGCGAGCCGATCTCGTGATCGAGGCCCACGGCCTTAGCGCCGGTGATCGTGCCCATGCGCAGAACGGGCCAGCTGTCCAGCGCCGCCGCGTCGAGGCTCTTCAGCTTGCCGAGCAGCGAGGCGACCTTCATCTCCTCGAACATGTCGAGATTGTTGTTCTCCTTCTCGCCGTCGGTGCCGATGCCGACGGCGACGCCGGCCGCCAGCATCGCCTCGACCGACGCGATACCGCTCGCGAGCTTCATGTTGGAAACGGGATTATGCGCGACCGAGACGCCGCGGCGGCCGATCAGCTCGATCTCGCTTTCGTCGAGCCAGACGGCGTGGGCGATCATGGCGCGCGGCGTCTCGAAGAAACCAAGGTCGTCGAGCACGAACATCGCGCGCTTGCCGTAACGCTTGTCGAATTCGGCCGCCTCAATGTTCGATTCCGAGCAGTGGGTATGGAAGCCGGTCTGGTAGTGCTTGGCCATGTCGATGGCACGGCGCTGGCCGGCCTCGTCGGCATAGAAGAGATGCTCGAGCCCAACCCAGACATTCAGCCGGCCATTGGCCTTGCCATGCCAGTCGGTGATGGTGCGCTCGTTGTCGTCGAGGCTTTCGAAATAGTCGTAGTCGGGGTGAGCGCCGACATAGGGAACGGCGACCAGGCGGTTGCCGATGGTGGTCGCGGCGCGCGCGCTTCCGGCCATGAAGCGCCACATGTCGACCAGCGTCGTCGTGCCGCCGAGCACGCTTTCGGCATAGCAGAGCAGCGAAGCCGCCTCGGCCTCCTCGGCGTTGAGCACCCGGTGCATCGGGTTGATATGCAGCGTCAGCCAGTCCCAGACCGGCAGATGCTCGGCCGTGCCGCGCAGGAGGCCGGAATGCATATGCGCGTTGACCAGCCCCGGCATCAGGATCCGGTCGTCGAGGTCGATCCGTCGTGCGTCCGGATGGGCGGCGGTGAGCGCCGCGGCGGTGCCGACGGCGGCGATGCGACCGGCCTCGACGAGCAGGGCGCCACCGGGAATGACGGTGTTCCCGGCGTCCATGGTCAGCAGATAAGGGGCGGCGTAGATCGTGCGGGTCATGCGGCGGACCTCTGGCCTTGCGAGAGAATGAAATCGGCGGCGCGCTCGGCGATCATCAGGACCGGCGCGAGCGTATTGCAGGAGGGAATAGTGGGGATCACCGAGGCGTCAGCGATCCTGAGGCCGTCGATCCCGTGAACGCGCAGTTGCGGGTCGACCACAGCGGCCGCGTCGCTGCCCATGCGGCAGGTGCCGCAGGTGTGGAAGAATGTCGAGCAGGACTGGCGGATGAAGTCGATCGTCTCCGCCCGGTTCAGCCGCCGCGACGGTGCTGCGTAGCCGGCAAACAGTTGCGCGAAGGCCGAGGTCATCACGAGGTCCATCGTGAAATCGATCGCTGTCACCAGCGCGGTGAGATCGTCGGGATGGGCGAGGAAGTTGGGCTGGATATCCATCCTCCCCTGCGGGCTCGCCTCGAGCAGGCGGAGATGGCCGACGCTCTTCGAGCCCATCAGCCCCGGGGCGATGGCGAAGACGTCGCCGGTGACATCATGCGCCGCCGCAACTTCGGGCGTGGCGCTTCGGCCCTGGATGCAGATGGCGTGCAGGTCGGGCTTGGCGAGGCTGGGCCGGCTCTTCCAGTTGATCATGCTGCCGCCGCCATTGTCGCGGACCGGGCCGAGCGGGCCGCGGGCGCGGAAGTTCACGGCGCGGATCAGCGGATGATCCTGAAGATTGGCGCCGACGCCGGGCAGCGCCACGATCGTCTCGATGCCGAGGCCGCCGAGCGAGGCGGGATGGCCGATGCCGGAGAGCATCAGCAGGCGCGGGGTGTCGATGGCGCCGAGCGCGAGGATCACCTCGCAGTCGGCGCCGGTCTCGACGACCCGTCCCTCGACGAGGTGATGCACCGAGACGCACCGGCCCCTGGCAATGCCGAGCCGGAGCGCCTGCGAGCCGGTGAGGATCGTGAGGTTTGGACGCTCGTCGTTCGAGCGGAGATAGCCGCGGGCCGCGCTCCAGCGCTTGCCGCCGGATTGGTTCAGGTTGGAAAGTGCCGCGCCCTCGTTGGTGGGGCCATTCGGGTCGTCGATGATCGGCACGCCGAGTTCCGCGGCGCCCTCGATCATCGCGAAGGCGAGGGGATGCGGATCATGGCTGCGCTCGATGCGCATCGGACCGCCCGCGCCGCGGAGCGGCGTGGCGCCGTCTTCCCAATCCTCGGTCCGCATGAAGAAGGGCAGGCATTCGGCGAAGGACCAGCCCGGGGCGCCCCCCGCGGCCCAGGCGTCGTAGTCGGTCGGGTGGCCGCGATACCACAGCATCGCATTGATCGAAGACGAACCGCCTAGGACGCGTCCGCGCGGAATCCCGATGCGGCGGCCGGCGACATGGCTCGTGGGCGCATAGTCGTAGCCCCAATCATAGCCGCCGCGCCCGAGCGAAGGCCACCGCGCCGGATCCTCGATCTCGGCGATACCGGCGTCATCGGGCCCGGCCTCGATCAGCAGCACGCTGGCCTCGCCGGCATCGGCCAGCCGGCGCGCCACGACAGCCCCCGCCGAGCCGCCGCCGACCACGATGTAATCGTAGCGTGGCGAGAGGGGCGGCGTCGGCTTGGCTGCGGCCATCAGTTGTGCTCGCTCGGGCCCATGATGGTGATGCCCTCGGTCGCCTCGACATGGCGGACGAAGATGTACTTGTCCTCGCGGCCGTCGGAATGCTTGCGGCGGATATCGGGCTGGACCGTGCCGGAAACCTTGGCCACGACGAGATAAGGCTCCTCTGCCGCAAGGCCGGCGGCGCAATGGGCGTCGAAATCTTCGACCGTGAGTGCCGTATGTGCCTCGTTGATGCCGGCGGCGCGGGCGATGCCGGCGATGTCGACGCGGCCGGAGGCGGTGTGCGTCGGCGGGCCGCCGATCGACTGGTACATCTCGTTGTCCCAGACGACGATGAAGAGGTTCTTCGGCTGCTCGTTGCCGACGGTGGCGAGGATGCCGAGATTGAACATCATGCCGCCGTCGGTATCGAGCGAGACGATGCGCCGATGCGGCAGGCCGACGGCGAGGCCGAAGGCTTCGGGCGTGACGCAGCCCAGCTGCTGTTGGAACAGGCTCGCGGCGCGCATATGCGGCGCCGCATTGTACCATTCGTCGACGCTGGCGCCGAGCGAGAGGATAACCAGCTCGTTCTCGAGCCGGGCGGCGAGGGCCTTCATGCAGTCATAGCGCTTCATCGAACCACACTCCCGCCGAGGGCCACCGCGGCACGCGCCGCGAGCATGACAATGGAGGGTTCAGGCCTCATCGAACCACACTCCCGCCGAGGGCCACCGCCGAATGGTAGTAGGAGGCGTAGGACCACTGATAGGCATCGACGATCGCGCGCTCGATCTCGTCTTCCTGGCGCACCACGCGGTAGGGAATGCGCAGCGCGTCGAGCACCGGCTCCATGGTGATCCCATGCGGGATCGCCCACCAGTTGTTCTCGCCGAGTTCGCCGCGATAGCTCATGAGCATGACCACCGGGATGCCGGCGCCCAGCCCCATGCGGGCGAGGGGCTCGACCGAGGCGCGCAAACCGGAGTTCTCCATCACGAGAACGGCGCGCTTGCCCGAGAGGAAGACGCCGCCGCAGATCGCGGCGCCTTCACCCTCGTTGGTGACGCGGATGGTCCGGATGTCCGGGTCTGCGTCGAGCGCGGGATAGAGCGGCTTGAACAGCGAGTCCGGCAGGTAGCAGGCGACCGAGACGCCGGCCCGCTTCAGGCCGCGGAGAACGGCGTCGACGGCGCTTTGTTGCATGGTGTGATCCCTCGTGCGAGATGACCATCGCAAGGCCGCGGCGTATCGCATAGCCCTAAAATAGCGAGCCGCCTGTTGCTCCAGATGCAACAATCAACTGTCGATGCGCGCGGCCCGCTCCATTGCGACGCTAAGCTGTGCGGCGAGCGCGGTCGCCGCCTCCGAGGTCTCGCCCTTGCCGCGCGTCACCAGCGTCAGCCGTCGCGGCTTCAGGCGGGGATCGCGGATCGGAACGAAGCTGATCAGCCCGGCGGCCCGTTCGCGCTCGACGCCGATGCGGGTCTGCAAGGCAATGCCGAGACCGCGGCAGGCGAGGTCGACCATCATCTCGATCGAGTTGGTCCGCATGCGACGCGCCACGCCGACGCCGGCGGCTTCGAGCGCCTCTTCCAGCGCGCGGCCGAGCGACAGGCTTGTATCGGAGAGGACGATCCGTTCGCCGGCGAGTTCGTGCAGGCGGAGCGCCGGCCGGCCGGCCAGGTGGTGACCGGGCGTCACCAGCGCGCCGATGCCGAGCTCGACCATGGTGAGGCGCTGGGTCGCCTTGGGCGCGGCGATGTCGAAGGCGATGCCTATCTCGCAGTCGCCCTCTGCGACTGAAGCGAATGCCTGGGCCGAGTCCACCACGCGCATGTCGACGGTGATTTCGGGATAGCGCTGCCAGAAGGTTGCGAGCGCTTCGGCGGCAAGGCCGCGCGCAACGCTCTCGACCACCGCGATCGAGAAGGCGCCGCGCCTGAGGCCCTTCAACTCGGAGAGTTCGCTCACCGCGCGGTTCAGTTCCGCAGCGCTGGCGCGGGCGCGGTAGAGCATCAGTTCGCCGGCGCTCGTCAGCTTCAGCCGCCGCGCCGAGCGATCGAACAGCGGCGTGTCCAGTTCCTCTTCGAACTGGGCCAGCGCCCGGCTGATCGAGGACGGGGCGACATTGAGCAGCCGCGCCGCCTGGCGGATCGAGCCGAGCCGGGCGACGAGCTGGAAATAATGCAGGCGCGGGGCGACGAGGCCAAGCCGTTGCGGATCCATCAGTGCGCCTCCGCGCCGGCTGCGACCAGCGCGCGGAAGCGTCCGGGTGTCAGTCCGAAACGGGCCTTGAACGCACGGGTCATGTGGCTCTGGTCGGCAAATCCGACGCGCATCGCAGCTTCCGACAAGGCCGTTCCCTCGGCGATGAGCCGATGCGCGGCGTCGAGGCGGCGACCGGTCAGGTAGCGATGCGGCGAGGTTCCGGCGAAGCGCCGGAAGGAACGCGCCGTCTGGAACCGGTCGAGGCCCGAAACGCGCTCGAGATCTTCGGCGCCGATCGGCCGGTCGAATTCGGCGTCGAGCAGGTCCTTCACCCGGGCCATCCGCCCGCTCGGCGCGCTTTCCCTGCGTGGTGCCATGCCGGCCCTGGTGGCCAGCAGGGCGGCGATGTCCGCGATCGAGCCGTCGACCGCCAGCGGATCGGCGGGCGCAGGGAAATCGGCGAAGAGTTCGTCGATGAGCGTTGCGAGCGCGCGATCCGTCGCCACCGCCTCGGCCATGAAGGGGAGGGCGGTGCCGCCACCGAGCGCCGCCGCCATCCGTGCCGGCTGCACATAGACCATGCGGTAGAGAAAGCCGCCCGCCGTGGCGGCGTGACCGTCATGCAGTTCGTCGGGATGCAACACCATGCAGGCACCGGCATGCGAAATGCGGCCGGCGCCGCGATAGCGGAAGGCCTGCGCGCCGGAGAGCGTCGCGCCGATCGCGTAGGTCTCGTGCCGATGCGGGTCATAGGCGTGGCCGCTGAAGCGCGCGACCAGCCGCTGCACGCCGCCCGCAGTCGGCTCGGTGGCGATGAAGTCGGAGGCCATGGCAGCGCGATCGTTCATGGTCGCACGATCGTTCAAGACGCGGGCGCAATGCAATCCTAACCTCGCCGCCATGCTGTATGACACCAAGACCGCTCTCGTGATCCTCGACGACCTGTTGCCGTGGCAGAAGGTCAACATCGCCGCCTTTCTCGCCGGCGGCCTGGCCGGCTGTCATGGCGGGATCATCGGCGAGCCCTATCGAGACGCCGGCGGGCAGGTCTATCTGCCGCTCATCCGCGAGCCGATCTTCATCTATGGCGCCGACGGCGCAGGGCTCAGGCGCACCCACGGTCGCGGATTGTCGCGCGGGCTCGACCTTGCGCTCTATATCCGCGAGATGTTCTCGACCACCCACGACGCCGCGAACCGCGCCGCAGTCGCCAGCCTCGCCGGCGAGGCCCTCGACCTGGTCGGGATCGGCCTGCATGGCGAGCGCAAGATCATCGACAAGGTCACGAACGGTCTCAAATTCATGAGCTGACGGGCGCCGCCCCACATCGCGCGGCGATAGCGAGTGCCGGATCGCGGCCGAAGCATGGCGGCAATGCGCTTGTGCTCGGCCCCATCGCGCCGCACGGGCGGATCATGGCGATTGTGCGACGCAATATGAATGCATCCGGCCTTATTGCTCTGCACCAAGCGCAAGCCTGCCATGACGATTCAGCCAGTGCTCATTCCAGGGGGCTCCGTCTATCTTCCAATCATCGAAAGCGAGACGGCCACAGCAATACGGCGAAGGCGGCGCTTCGGGATAAAGGACCACGACCATGGCAAACGGTATCATTGCTTCCTACAAGAGCTGGCTCAAGTACCGGCACACCTGCAATGAGCTCAACCGGCTGACCACCCGCGAGCTCGATGACCTTGGTATCGCCCGCGGCGAAATCGCCCGCGTCGCCAAGCGTTCGGCCGCTTACTGAGTTTCACGAATTCGCCGGGAACGAACCTCCTCCCTCGTTCCTCGCGATCGGCGCGCGACCGACCTCCTCCCCGGTCCAGCGCCATACATAGAGACGCCCGTCGACCTCCTCCCCGACGGGCGTCTTTTTTTGTCTGCGATCCGCCGGCGTCAGGCTTCGCGGCCTTTGACATAGCTCGATAGTTCCGCCGCGAGATGATCGAAGACGAGGCGCATGCGGAGCACCGTCTTCAGATCCTCGTGCATGGCGAGCCAGCATTCGAGCGGGAAGTCGAAGGCCTCCGGCAGCAAGCGGACCAGTTCAGGATCGCGGCGCGCGAGCGGCACCTGGCAGGCTCCGATCCCGAAGCCAGCCCTGATCATCTGCAGCTGCGCCTGATCGCTGTCCGTCCTCAGGCTGAAGGCCGCGCGGTCCGGCAGCATGCCGAGCCGCTGCAACGCCTGAACGGCCTGTGTTTCCGTATCGAACCCGATCAGGCGGTGCCCCAGGAGTTCGGCGAGGCTCGTCGGTGTCCCATGCTCTGCGAGATAGTCCCGCCGCGCATGGAGGCCGATCGCGATCGTGCCGATCCGGCGCTGCAGCAGCGCGTCCTGCGCCGGCGTCGCCATGCGGATGGCGATATCGGACTGGCGGCGGAGCAGGTTGTCGTTCTGGTTGGAGACGACCAGTTCGATCGCGATCCGCGGATGGAGGCGCGCGAGGCGCGCCAGCATCGGCGGAAGAACCTCGGTCCCGATGATCTCGCTCGCCGTGATCCGAACGGTGCCGCGGTCGTCCGCCGCTTCGCCTGAGGCTGTGCGGACCAGGGCCTCGGCGGCGGCGGCCATCGCCTCGGCATGCGGCTGCAATGCGAGCGCCGCTTCCGTCGGATCGAGCCCGGCCTGGCTTCGCGTGAACAGCACGACGCCGAGCGTCTGCTCGAGTTCGGCGATGTGGCGGCCGAGCGTCGGCTGCGTCAGCTGCAGCCGGCGCGCCGCGGCGGAGAGGCTGCCTTCGGCGAGCACGGCGAGAAACGACCGGCAATGATCCCAGGACAGCTGCATCATGCGATTATGTATGGTCACTATAGAGACTTCAACAATTTCGTCGCAAGAAGAGTGGTCCTAGCTTGACGTCATCGGAATGGATGGAGAGCGGACATGGCTATGAACAGAACGGTGCTGGTGATCGGCGCGACGGGCGGGATCGGCGGAGAGATGGCCCGCGTTCTGGCGGCGCGGGGCTGGACTGTGCGGGGGCTGGCGCGTGACGTCGCGGTGGCGCGGGCCCGGTGGCAGGGGCCGGCGATCGAGTGGGCGGAAGGCGACGCGATGAACGCGGCCGACGTCACCGCAGCGGCGAAGGGCGTGGCCTTCATCTTCCACGGCGCCAATCCGCCCGGCTACAAGAACTGGGCCGGCCTCGCGATGCCGATGCTGGCGAACACGATCGCGGCGGCGCGCGTGAATGGCGCGCGGATCGCATTTCCCGGCACCGTCTATAACTACGGCCCGGATGCGTTCCCACTGGTGGCCGAACCCGCGCCGCAGAACCCGCTGACGCGGAAAGGTCATATCCGCGTCCAGATGGAAGAGAGTCTTGCCGCGGCGGCGCGGGACGGTGTCAGCGTCGTCATCCTCCGCGCCGGCGATTTCTTCGGCCCCCGAACCGGCAACAGCTGGTTCGGGCAAGGCATCGTCAAGCCGGGCGCACCCGTCAAGGCGATCACCTATCCGGGCCAGCCGGGGATCGGCCATGCCTTCGCCTATCTGCCCGATCTCGCCGAGGCCTTCGCCCGGCTGATGGAGCGCGCCGAGGAACTGCCCGACTTCGCGACCTTCCATTTCGGCGGTCACTACTTCGCCCGCGGCATCGCCATCGCCGAAGCGGTGCGCACCGTCGCAGGCAGGCCCGACCTCGCGATCGGCCGCTTTCCCTGGTGGTTCGTCTATGCGGCGGCGCCCTTTTCCGAGACGTTCCGCGAGCTGATCGAGATGAGCTATCTCTGGCAGAAGACGCTTCAACTCGACAATGCGAAGCTCGTCGCCTTTCTCGGCAGCGAACCGCATACGCCGACCGAGATCGCGCTCCGCGCCACGCTCGAAGGCCTCGGCTGCCTGCCGCATGAAGGCGCCGGTGCCGTCCAGCCGAAGCTGGCGGCGCGCTGAGAGCGCCCCTCCGGTCCGGGTTCGGCTCAGACGGCCTTCGATGTCTGCTGCAGGGCCCGGATGCGTTCGGCGAGCCCCATCGGCACCGCTGGGGCGGCGGCGGGCCGTTCGGCCGGTATGTCCTGGGTCGCCGGGGCGGGCAGCAGCGGGACGATGCTGCCGCCTTCGATCGCCACCGCGCCCGCGTCGGACGGCGCCGGAAGAGCCGCGATCGTCGGGCCCGACGGGGCGGAAAGCCGCGCGACGGCCTCGCCGATCTCGATCAGCTTTTGCCGGAGCGCCGCGCTGCCGTCCGCCGCGTCCATTGCGCTGCCGGCCGATGTCAGCCGCATATTGGCAGCCTCCAGCGCCGCGATCTGCGCTTCGAGCGCCGTGTTCTCCTCGCGGAGCGCGGCTGCGCCCATGCCGCCTGCTTCCGCCTCGACCAGCCGGGCCGAGAGAGTGTCGATCCGGCTGCGCGCCTCAGTGAGCTGTTCGCGCAGCGCCGAAAGCGCGACCGCGCCGGCCTGCAGCTCGACATCGGCGGCGCGGCGGCCGGCCTCGGCCGCCCGAACAGCGCCCTGCGCCGCCTCGCTGCGCATCTGCTCGCTGGCGAGCGCCGTCCGCAATTCCGCCATTTCGAGCACCAGTGAGCCGGACTGGCCTGCGGTCTTCGCGGCTGTCGCCACCTGGTTGCGAAGCAGCGCTACTTCCGCGTCGCGCAGAGCCAGCGCTTCGCGTTCGGCCTCCCGCTCCGCGACCACGATTTCCAGCTGCTGCCGGGCCGCGTCGAGGCGTCCCTCGAGTTCGAGGAGGCGCTTCTCGGCGCTCTTGCGGCCCTCGTCGGCCTCGGCCAGTTGCAAGTCACGGGTGGCGAGCGACGTCTGCAGCAGGGCGCGCTGCCTCTCGACGAGGCCCAGTCCCTCGGCCGCGAGCGAGCTCTCGCTGGTCAGATGGGTGATGATCTGCTGTTTCTGTCCGAGTTCGATCTCGCGGGCGGCAATCCGCTCGCCGAGCGTCTCGATCGTCTGCTCGAACTGGCGGGCCTGCACGGCAAAGCCGGCGCGCAACTGGTCGCGAAAGGCATCGAGTTCGGCGCGGGTCGTCGGCAAGGTCGCCTCGATGTCGCGGCGATTGAGCCGCACGGCCCGGCGCCAGAAGGGCGGGATCAGGATCAAGGCCACGAGACCCGCCGCGAGCGCGCCGAGCACTCCATACATCGCCGCTTCGATCACGCCGTGCTCCGTCGGTCCTCGCCCGCCCGCAGCCCCCGTCGCCAGATGACACCGGGTCCGACTGCGAGTCCAGTCTTCGCCAATCTAGCCGCGGAATCTCTCCGGAGCGTGAAGGTGGCGGCCGGAAAAGGCGTCCGCTTCCTCAGAAGGGGTTCCAGGTCTGATGATCGGTGAATTTCAGGTAGCCGATATTGACGCCGATCCGCGCGCCGACACCCGAGACGATCGGCACGACGAAGATGTTGTTGCGCGACAGCACGGTCATGCCGACGCCGCCGACGAGATAGGCCGATCCGTTCACGCCGACGAAGCGGTCATAGACGGCATTCACCGAAGGCAGGTTGTAGACGAGCATCATGACCTTGGAGCCGTCGCCACCGAAGTCCCAGCCGATCGACGGACCCTGGAAATAGACCGGGTGCTTGCCGGCATTCTTCGTATAGAGCGTGCCCTGGCCGTAGCGGACGCCGGCGATCAGCGCGCCGCTGCCCTGTTCGCCCAGCACATAGCCGTTCGGCTGGCCATATTGCTGCATCGAGTGCTCGACCACCGAGGCGAGGCCGCCCGAGACCTCGCCGAAGAAATTGCCGCCTGCCTTGACGATTTCATCGACCGAATACTGTTCGCTCGATTGGGCCGCGGCGACGCCCATCGACAGCGCAGCCGTGAGCGCCAGCGTTCCCAGCCATGTAGCGAGCTTCTGTGCGAACGACATCGAACGATTTCCTTTCGAACCCAGGCCGGCCCCACCGCCGGCGACGCCATCGATTAGCCTGCCGCAGGGTGGGCCCGGCGGCAAGACTTCGCTTGTGGCAACCGTTGAACCGAAAAAGCGGCCCCATCACGGCGCGGGCGTGGCGGCGGGCGGCGCGGTTGGCAGCCGTTGCGGACCGGTGTATCCCCGTTCTCTGCGCCAGTTGGCGCGATTCGGAACCATGTCTGGGGGACGGCAATGTCTGAGCCGGTCGAACTCGAAGCGCTCGACCTCGCGGCGCTGCTTTGCAGCCGCGTCTGCCATGACATCATCTCGCCGGTCGGCGCCATCAACAACGGGCTCGAGGTTCTCGACGAGGAGAACAACGAGGAGATGAAGGCCTTCGCCTTCGATCTCATCCGCAAGAGCGCCCGCCAGGCCTCGGCCAAGCTGCAGTTCGCCCGCCTCGCCTTCGGTGCCGCCGGTTCGGCCGGGGCCGAGATCGATCTCGGCGATGCCGAGAAGGTGGCGCGCGGTTGGATGGACGGGGAGAAGGCTGAATTCTCCTGGGTCGCGCCGCCGGCTCTGATGGCCAAGAACCGCGTCAAGCTGCTGCTCAATCTGGTGCTGCTGGCCATCGGCGCGGTGCCGCGCGGCGGCCATATCAAGGTCGTCGTCGACGGACCGCCCTCGGCGCCAAATTTCAGCTTCCACTGCTCGGGCCCGAATGCCCGCATTCCCGCCGCCTTCGAAAAGCTGGTTCCGGGTCAACTCATCGACGTTCATGTCGATGCCCATGCCGTGCAGCCTTATTACGCTGGCCTGCTCGCCCGCGCTTGCAAGATGGATGTGGCGGCGGTCCTCGAAGGCAGCGATGTGGTCATCACCGCCAAGAGCGCTGCGCCGGCCGCTTAAGGCGGCTGCGGCGCGGCCGCGAGGCCGAGACTTCCTGCGCACAAAAGCAAAACCCCGCCGAAGCGGGGTTTTTTCATTGAGGCGGTGCGGCTGATCTCAGGCCGAGACGCGCATCGGGACTTCGTCGGGCTCGCGCAGCACATAGCCGCGGCCCCAGACCGTCTCGATGTAATTGTGCCCGTTGGTGGCCGTCGCCAGCTTCTTGCGCAGCTTGCAGATGAAGACGTCGATGATCTTCAGCTCGGGCTCGTCCATCCCGCCATAGAGATGATTGAGGAACATCTCCTTGGTCAGCGTCGTGCCCTTGCGGAGCGAGAGCAGCTCCAGCATCTGGTATTCCTTGCCGGTCAGATGGACGCGGCTGCCATTCACCTCGACGGTCTTGGTGTCGAGATTGACGGTCAGGTCGCCGGTGTTGATGACCGACTGCGCATGGCCCTTCGAACGGCGGACGATGGCGTGGATGCGGGCGACGAGCTCGTCCTTGTGGAACGGCTTCGTCATGTAGTCGTCGGCGCCGAAGCCGAGCCCGCGGACCTTGTCCTCGATACCGGCGAGGCCGGAGAGGATCAGGATCGGCGTCTTGACCTTGGAGAGGCGCAGCGCACGCAGCACCTCGTAACCCGACATGTCCGGCAGGTTCAGGTCGAGAAGAATGATGTCGTAGTCATAGAGCTTGCCGAGATCGACACCCTCTTCGCCGAGATCCGTCGTGTAGACGTTGAAATTCTCGGACTTGAGCATCAGCTCGATGCTCTGCGCCGTGGCGCTGTCGTCCTCGATCAGCAAAACTCGCATACCAATCCCCTCGTTGCCTATCCTGGGCTTGGCGTCCCGGTCTACGAACCGGCCGCCTTGGGAAACGGCTCAACCCCGATTCGAAGCCTAACGAACAATGGTTAACAAATTCCGATTCGCAGCCACAAGCGGCTTGGACGCACGAGGCGAAAATTCTGCCCGCCGCCTGGAATTTCGACCTTTCGGCACCTCTCGGCGCCGATCGATCCAAATGCGCGGATCGCGGTAACCAATTCGTCGGACTCCGCATTTAGGATGGCTGAGCATCCGATGGGGTTTACCTGACCTTAAGCCCTCCTTCGCCATGATTAACGCGAGACGTAAACGAAACGTTAGCGCGAGGCGGTTGGTTTAAGGTTTCGACAAGGCTGTGCTGTGTCAGCCCGGTTGCCGCCTCGGGGGGCGGGCCGGGTCAGTGCTTCAGCGAGGGTCAAGCCCAAGCGGAGCCTAGGGGAGTTGTGCGTGTAATGAAGTCGCGTGAGAGCCTCATTCGGCTGAAGCGTTTCCAGGCCGAGGAGAAGCGTCGCCGGGTCCAGCAGATCGAACTCATGATCGCTGAATTCGAACGGATGGCGCGCGACCTCGAGGACCAGATCAAGATCGAGCAGGAGCGGAGCGGCATTCGCGACCAGAGCCATTTCGCCTATCCGACCTTTGCCAAGGCCGCGTCGCAGCGGCGCGACAATCTGCGCGCCTCGGCGCAGGACCTGCAGTCGCAGCTCGAGACGGCGCAGGACGAACTGCTCGCCGCGACCGACGAACTGCGCAAGCACGAACTGCTCGCCGAGCGCGACCTGGAGCGTGAGCGCGGCGCTGCCTCGGTCGATGGCGCCGCTGTGCCGGCACCAGGCGACAAGCCATCCCGGCGCGGCCGCAATCCGCTCGCCGGCGAGCGTCGCAGCGTCTGATCCGGCGCCCGTCTTAATCCACAGCTTTCGTCGCCGGATCGATCAGCGGCACATGCGCGCCGGCCTCGCGCGGCAGGAAACCGTCGAGCCGCGGGTCGCGCGCCACCTCGATCGCGAATTTCCAAGGGCGGAATCCCATACGGCGATAGAAGGGCAGGGCGGCCGGGCTGTCGAAATGGCAGGTGTGCAACCAGACGCGGGCTGCGCCGGAGCCGAAGGCCCGGTCGAGCACGTCCGACATCAGCCCGCGCGCCGCGCCCGTCCCCGCGACATCCTCGACGACACCGAACATCGCGACCTCGATCTCGCCGCCATCCTCCGAGCGCTGCAATTCAGCAAGGCCGACCGGCTCGTCGCCCCGCATCAGGAAAAGGATGCTGGCGCCCGCGCGGCCGAGCCGCGCGGCAAGCTCCGCGTCCGGCATCACTGCGCGCGAGAACCAGAGCCATTTCTCCCCGATCCGGCGATAGAGCGCCCGATAGGCGTCGAGGTCGACGCCGTGCTGGTGGGCAACGTGGAAGCCCTCGGGCATCGGCGCCGCAAGGCCAGCAGCGCGGCCGCGGAGTTCGAGATAGGTGACAACATTGGCCAGCAGCCCGGGCGGCAGGTCGGTATAGCCGTCGAGATCGAGCGGGATCGACGGCATCACGGCACCTCGCGATCGAGCAGGTAGCGGGCGGCGGCGATCAGGGTCGGGCGAATGTTCTCGCGCGCCGCGAAGACGAGCAGCACCGGCTCGTTCTCGAGGAAATATTCGAGAACCGCGGCGAGAAAGCCGGGATCGGCGGCGGCCGTGCGCAGCGTCTCGGGCCCGATTCCGGCCAGCGCCAGGAAGCGGCCGAGTTCTTCCGGTTCGCCGGCGAGGAAGGCGAGGGCCTTGATCGCCAGTTGCTCGGCGCCTTCGAGCGACATCGGCGGCTCGCGGTCGCGCATCATCCATTTTCCTTTCCGAAACGAATCGTCGTTAGAACTTAGCGCGAAGTGAACCGAGTGGCGCCGGCACCGGGAGCGTCTCACGCGCAAGTGCGGGGCGCCCGAACGCCGCGGCGAGGATTGGGTTCGGATGGCGAAGACCGTTTTGGTCGTGGAAGACAACGAGCTGAACATGAAGCTCTTCCACGACCTGCTCGAAGCGCATGGCTACACGATCATCCAGACCCGCAACGGCCTGGAAGCGCTCGATCTCGCCCGCCGCCACCGCCCCGACCTCATCCTCATGGACATCCAGTTGCCCGAGGTCTCCGGCCTCGAAGTGACGAAGTGGATCAAGGAGGACGACGAGCTCCGTTCGATCCCGATCATAGCCGTGACCGCCTTCGCCATGAAGGGCGACGAGGAGCGCATCCGCCAGGGCGGCTGCGAGGCTTATCTGTCCAAGCCGATTTCGGTGACCAAGTTCATCGAGACGGTGAAGGCCTATCTCGGAGACGCCTGATGACCGCGCGCGTCCTCGTGGTCGACGATATGCCGGCGAATGTGAAGCTGCTCGAGGCGATCCTGTCGGCCGAGTATTTCGAGGTCGTCACCGCCTCCAACGGTACCGACGCTCTGGCGATCTGCGGCCGCGGCCAGTGCGACATCGTGTTGCTCGACGTGATGATGCCGGACATCGACGGCTTCGAGGTCTGCCGGCGGCTGAAACAGAATCCGCAGACGGCGCAGCTTCCCGTCATCATCGTCACCGCGCTCGATCAGCCCTCCGATCGGTTGAAGGGGCTCGAGGCCGGCGCCGACGATTTCCTGACCAAGCCGATCAACGAGCTGGCGCTGATCACGCGCGTCAAGAGCCTCGTCAGGCTGAAGACGCTGACCGACCAGTTGATGCTGCGCGCCGCCGGCTCCAGCGAACTCGGCATCGACGATCCGTTCGACGGTGCGGTGACATCGGGCGATCACGGCAAGATCCTCCTGGTCGAGGATATGGCGTCGCGTCGCGGCCGGATCGTCGAGGGGCTCGGCGAGGCCGGCCACCGGGTCGATGTCGAGACCGATCCCCAGGAGGCGCTGTTCCGCGCCGCCGACGGAGGCTACGACCTCGTCATCGTCAGTCTCGACCTTACCGGCTTCGACGGCCTCCGTCTCTGCTCGCAGATCCGCTCGCTGGAGCGCACGCGGCTGTTGCCGATCCTCGTCATCGCCCAGCCGGAGGAGACGCAGCGCGTCGTCCGCGGGCTCGATCTCGGCGTCAACGACTACCTGGTGGCGCCGATCGACCGCAACGAGATGCTCGCTCGCGTCCGCACGCAGGTGCGCCGCAACCGCTTCATGCAGCGTATCCGCGACAGCGTCCATCTCACCATGGAGATGGCGATCACCGATGGCCTCACGGGCCTCCATAATCGCCGCTATCTCGAGCGTCATCTCGCCGGGCTCGTCGACCAGGCGCGTCAGCGGCAGCGGCCGCTCAGCCTGCTTCTGCTCGACATCGACTTCTTCAAGCAGGTCAACGACACGCATGGCCACGAGGCCGGCGACGACGTGCTCAGGGAATTTTCGCGCCGCATCCGCCGCACCGTCCGCAGCGTCGATCTCGTCTGCCGGCTCGGCGGCGAAGAATTCGTCGTGGTGATGCCGGAAACCGAAATCCGCATCGCCGCGCTCGTCGGCGAGCGCATCCGCGAGCGGATCGCGAGCCAGCCCTTCCTGATCGAGGGCGGCGAGGAGAAGCTCGACATCACCGTTTCGATCGGTCTCGCGGCGCGCGGCGATGCCGCCGACCAGCCGGAAACGCTGCTGCGCCGCGCCGACGACGCGCTCTATCAAGCCAAGCGCGAAGGCCGCAACCGCGTCAGCGCCGTCGCCTGACCAACTCCATCCCGAAAAAGAAAAAGGCACCGCAAGCGGTGCCTTCTGATTTCGTGCCGTAATCCGGACCAGACGGTCCGGCGGGCCTTACTTGATCTTGGCTTCGCGGAACTCGACATGCTTGCGCACGACGGGATCGTACTTCTTGACCGCGAGCTTCTCGGTCATGGTGCGGGAATTCTTCTTGGTGACGTAGAAGAAGCCCGTATCGGCCGAGCTGACGAGCCGGATCTTGATGGTGGTGGCCTTGGCCATGACTAACCTCTGAATCGTGCCGGCCGGGCAAAACCCGCCGGCTGGAAATGTGGGCGCACCCTACGGAGTTCGGTCCGAAAGTCAAGGAAGCTTGGCGGAGGAAAGTGGTTTCACCCCGCTCCGGCCTTCATGATCCGGCTGACGACGAGCGCCAGATAGGCGCAGAAGAACAGCGCGAGCGCCAGTTCGAAGCCGTGCGGATCGACGAGGTCCATCGAGGCGCCGAGTGTCGCCGGCCCGACGAGGCCGCCGAGCGAATAGCAGAAGACATAGGCGGCATTGGCGGCGGCGAGGTCCTCGCCGGTGAAGCGCGAGCCGAGATGGGCGAGGCCGACGGTGTAGAGCGAGCCGATCGTGCCGCCCCAGAGGCCGAGCGCCAGCATGAACGGCCAGAAGTCGCGCGAGACCAGCGGCAGAAGCACGGTGCCGACGAGGCCGAAGCTCGCGATGGCGAAGAGCAGCTTCCGCCGGTCGACGCGGTCGGACAGGAGGCCCATCGGCATCTGCAGCAGGATATTGCCGATCGTGACCGCGATGCCGAGCAGAATCACCGTCTCGCGCGTATGGCCGACGCGCTGGCCATAGAGCGGCAGCAACGCGAAGGCGCCGCTCTCGACGACGCCGAACAACAGCGCCGCTCCCGTGGCGACCGGGGCGAGGAACAGGAAGCGCGCGAACGAGCCGCGTTCCCTGTGCCCGAGCCGCGGCGCGACCTTGAGGCCGATCAACACCGGGATGATGCCGAGCATCAGCACCAGCGAGCCGGTGATGAAGGGCATCAGCCCCCGCGTTCCGGTCAAGGCGAGAATGACCGGGCCGAGGGCGAAGCCGGCCGAGAGCACGGTGACATAGATGCCCATCACGATGCCACGCCGTTCAGGCGGGGCGGCGCTCGAGATCCAGAATTCCGACAGGACGAAGGTGATGGTCAGCGCGGCGCCGGCGACGAGGCGGAGCGGGAACCAGAGCCAGAACGGCGAGAGAAAGAAGAGCGGCAAGCAGAGCGCCAGGAGCAGGATCGACAGGATCAGCATCGTCCCGGTTCCGAATCGCATGGCGAGCCGCGAGACGAAGGGGGTGACGCCGAGCGAGGCGAGGCCCCAGAAGGCGGTGTTGAGCCCGATCCAGGTCGAGGAGATGCCGCGATCCTCGAGCGTCAAGGCGAGCAGCGGCAGCGTGATCGAGAAGCCGAGGCCGACGGCGGCGATCGAGCCGATCGCGGCGATGAGGCCGGGGAGGCCGCCTCCGGCTGAGTGAGTCTCGACGGCGGCGGGGCCACGGTCTCCGAGGGCGGGCTCGGTCGGGCTGGACATGGAAATCCTCAGGAACTGCTCACGCGGCAGCGCCGCACGAAGGCCGCGGGGTCAGCCGACGGCACCACCCCTCGGGTGGCGGTTCAACTGAGGTCCGGCTGCCAGGGCGCCTTGGCTTCTTCTTCCGGCACATGGTCCGGATCGAAGCCGTGCATATAGAGCGCCCATTGCAGGCCGACGACGGCGCCCTTGATCGGACGCAGCAGCGCCAGTGTCAAGAACAGCGTCAGCGGCAACCAGATGGCGAGATGGGCGAAGTTCGACAGCGTGAAGGTTGTTTCGACGATCAGGATCAGCGGCACGATGATGTGGCCGACGGCGAGAATGGTGAAATAGGGCGGGGCGTCGTCGGCGCGCTGGTGCGAGAGATCCTCGCCGCAGGCCTCACAGCGATCGACCACCGTCAGATAGCCGTTGAACGCGCTGCCGACGCCGCAGGCCGGGCAGCGGCAGCGCAATCCCCGCGCCATGGCGTTCCAGGGCGAACGGTCGGGTCGCGCTGCCTTCGCGCCTTCAGCCTGCCCTGTCCATTCGCTCATGCCGGTTCTCCTTGGCTCATCATATCGCCCCGCGCGGCCGGCAAACAAGCCGACGCGGCAATGCGTCCATGCGGGCGCCTCAGCGGGCGGCCCGGCGTCCGCTGGCGGCGACGATGACGGCGATGATGATCAGGCCGGTGGCGAGATAGCGCACCCCGGCGCCGAAGCCGTAGGTGTTCAGCATGGTGACGACGAGGAACAGGAACAGCGCCGCGCCCCAGAGGCCGGGCACGTTGGAATTGCCGCCTGCGACCGAGGAACCGCCGATGACCACGAGAGCGATCGAGGTCAGGAGATATTCCTCGCCCATCGAAAGCGAGGAACCACCCGAGAATCCGGACAGCAGGTAGCCGCAGAGGCCTGCAAAGACCGCGCTCATGACATAGGCCGCGAAGCGCGTCCGCCCGACATCGATGCCGGCGAGCCGCGCGGCACGGATGTTCTGGCCGATGGCCGTGACCCAGCGGCCATAGAGCGTGCGGCGGAGGACCAGTTCCATGAAGGCCGCCAGCAGGATGATGCAGATCGCCAGCACCGGCATGCCCAATACCTGGCTGGTGGTGAAATCGGCCAGCATCGCCGGCGGCTTGATGCGGATGCCGCGGCCATAGGCGATGGCGGTGGACTGCACCAGGAAGCTCGACGACAGCGTGGCGATGATCGGGGGAATGCGCAGCAGCCAGATCAGCAGATAGTTGACGACGCCGACCGCGGCGCCGCAGGCGAGCGCCACGACGAGGCCGATGAGGATCATGCCGTCCTGCGTGTCCATCACCTTGGTGGCGACGGCACCGGCGAGCGTGATCGTGGCGGGGATCGACAGGTCGACATTGCCCGGCCCGAGCGTCACCACATACATCTGGCCGATGCCGACGATGACCGAGAAGGTGGCGAAGGTGAAGGCGGCGGTCAGCACCTCGCCGGCGCCGCGGCCGCCGGTGAACAGGATGGTGACGATCCAGACCGCGATGGCCGCGACATAGGCCCAGAGCCACGGCCGGCCAGCGAGGCGGCGCAGGAAGGTGGCGGGGTTCATCGGCGGCGCTCCGCTCTGTCGATCAGCGTTCGCGCGGCGAGCACGATGATCAGGATCGCGCCCTGGGCGCCGATCTGCCAGTCGGGCGAAATGCGCATGAAGGAAAGGAACGAGCCGGCGAGCGTCAGCGTCGCCGCGCCGATCACCGCGCCGACCGGCGAGATCCGTCCGCCGACGAATTCGCCGCCGCCGAGAATGACGCCGGCGATCGAGAGCAGCGTGTAGCGGAGCGCGATATTGGCATCCCCCGACGTGGTGAGCCCGACGAGCGACAGCCCGGCCAGCATGCCGAAGACGCCGGCAAGGGCGAACATCGTCATCTTGATCCTGAGCAGCGACCAGCCGGCGCGCTCGATCGCCTTCGGATTGCCGCCGGCGCCGCGCAGCACCGCGCCATAGGAGGTGCGCATCAGCAGCGCCTGCGCCACTACGGCGATGACGACCGCGGCGATGATCGGAAACGGGATGAAGGGCGGTTTCAGCGTCATCACGCTGCGGATCCAGCCGGGCGCCTGTCCGCCGGGCACCGGCAGGATCAGGACGGAGAGGCCGAGCCAGACGAAGGACATCCCGAGCGTCACGACGATCGAGGGCAGGTTGCGCCAATGGATCAGCGCCCCGAGCGCGGCATAGACGGCGATGCCGAGTGCCAGCACGAGAACGCCGGCGAGCGGGGATGCGAGGATCCAGGGCAGTCCCACCGGCAACGCGCCCGAGGCCTGGAGATCCTTGACCAGCGGCAGCGCTGCGACGCCGCCGTTCAGCAGCGTCGCGCCGACGCAGGCGACGAAGCCGACATAGGTTCCGATCGACAGATCGAGATCGTTGACGGTGATGACGCACATCTGCGCGATCGTCGCCAGCGCGATGGGTATCGCGAGGTTCAGCATCAGGTTGAAGCCGGTATAGCTGATGGCTCGCGGCTGCAGCGCGTAGATGGCGCCGAGCAGCAGCAGCATCGAGAGCGCCGGCAGCAGGGTCCTCAGATGGCGGGCGATCGAGGCGCCGCCGGCAGCGGTGGCCTCGGTCATGCGACGTCCTCGAACGAGGCGTGCAGCACGCGTTCCTCGCTCAGCGCGTCGCGGGCGAGATCGGCGACGATGCGGTGGTCGCGGAAGACATAGACGTGGTCGCAGTGTTTGAGCTCGTCCATTTCGGTCGTGTACCAGAGGAAGGTGCGCCCGGCCTCCGCCTCGGCGCGGATCATGCCGTAGACCTCCTGCTTGGTGCCGATATCGACGCCGCGCATCGGGTCGTCCATCAGGACGGTCTCGGCGGTCGATCCCAGCGCACGGGCGAACAACGCCTTTTGCTGGTTGCCGCCGGAGAGCGAGAGGATCGGGTTGTCGACATCGGGCGTGCGGATGCCGATCCGGCTGCGCCAGTCCTCGGCCATGGCGGCGGTCTTTTCAGGGTCGATGAGGACGCCGCGCCGGAGACGCTTCAGCGAGGTGATGGTGATGTTCTCGGCGATCGACCACAGAGGGAAGACGCCGTCGGTCTGGCGGTCGCCGGCAACGAGCGCCGTGCCGCCCTCGACCGCGACATCGGACCCCGACGAGCGCTTGGCGGCATCGAAGATGCGGATCAGCATCTCCGACTGGCCCTGGCCGCCGAGCCCGGCGAGGCCGACGATCTCGCCGCGATGCGCGATGAGTTCGCGCCCGCCGGCGATGGCGCGGGCGCGGACGCGCGGGGTGCCCTCGCTGCGACGGGCGGCGCTGGCTTCGCGGCCGGCTGTTTCCTCGCGCGCAACGGTGCCCATTGCGGCGACGAGGCTGGCGCGGGTGAATTCGGATGCGGGCCGCTCGGCGACGACGCGGCCGTCCTTCATGACGACGACGCGGTCTGCGGCGGCGAGGATCTCGCCAAGCAGATGCGAGATCAGGATGACCGCGCCGCCTTCGGAGACGAAGCGGCGGACATAAGCGAGCAGCTGGCCGGCGAGGTGGGCATCGAGCGAGGAGGTCGGCTCGTCGAGGATGACGAGGCGGGCCGGGGCGTCGGTGACCGTGAAGGCGCGGGCGATCTCGACCATCTGCCGCCTGGCGATCGGCAGGTCGCCGACGATGTCGCCGGCGGCGATGCCGTGGCCGGGAAAGACCTGGTCGAGCTTCTCGACGATGAGGCGCCCGGCGCGGCGGCGCCAGCCGAAGCCGGTGAGCGCACGGTGCATGACGCGCGCGTTTTCAGCGACCGTGAGGTTGGGGCAGAGCGAGAGCTCCTGGAAGACGCAGCGGATGCCGTGCGCCTTGGCCGAGGCGACGGTATGCGGCCCGGTCGCCTCCAGCCCGTCGATCGCCAGCCGCCCCTCGGCGCCGAAGACCCCGGCGAGGAGGTTCATCAATGTCGATTTGCCGGCGCCGTTATGGCCGACGAGGCCGATGCATTCACCGGCATGGCAGGCAAGGTCGACGCCCTGCAGGGCGCGGACGGCGCCGAAGCTCTTGCGGACATCCTCGAGGCGGATGATCGGCTGGCCCAAGGACATGGACGGCGTGGACTCCGGAAACGGCAGCAGGGATCGGAAAGTCAGTCGCCGCCAGCCGTAGGGCCAGCGGCGACAGGCATCGAAGCGACTGCGCGATTACTTCTTGGCGGCGGCGTCGACGACCTTCTGGGCGTCTTCAGCGGTGTACTCCACATTGGCGACGCCACCCTTTTCGGTGGTTTCGAGCGCCTTTTCGAGGCCGGCCTGGTCGACGCGCAGGAACGGCACGACCAGATCCTTCGGCACCTGCTTGCCGTCGAGGATCTGCTGCGCGACCCAGAAGGCGAGGGTGGAGACGCCCGGGGCGATCGAGGCCGAATAGGTCTCGTAGCCGTTCGCGTCCTTCTGCTCCTTCCACCAGGCGAGTTCGTCCTGGCGGTTGCCCATGATGATGGTCGGGGTCTTGCGGCCGGCCGCCTTGAACGCCTGGGCGGCACCATAGCCGTCGCCGCCCTGTGTCACGACCGCGACGATGTCGTCCGGGAGCGAGGGCAGGATGCCGGCGACGGCGGCCTGCGCCTTGGCCTGATCCCAGTCGCCATGGACCGAACCGACGATCTTGAACTGCGGGTTCTCGGCGACGCCCTCATGGATGCCCTTCGAGATCTCGTCGTCCACGAACACGCCGGCGAGGCCGCGAATCTCGAGGACGTTGCCGCCCTTGGGGAACTTCTCCTTGAGGAAGGTGATCTCGTCCTTGCCCATCTGCTTGAAGTTCACGGCGATGCGCCAGGCGCAGGGCTCGGTGACGATGCCGTCGAACGAGACGACCGTCACGCCGGCGTCGCAGGCCTCCTTGATGGCGCCGTTGAGGGCGTCGGGCGAGGCCGAGTTGATGACGATCGCGTTGTAGCCCTGCAGCACGAGGTTCTGGATCTGCGCCGCCTGCTCGGTCACCTGATTCTCGGCGGTGGTGAACGGATCGGCTGCCGCGACGATGCCTGCGGTCACGGCCGGCTTGGTCACCTTGTCCCAGCTGCGCAGCATCGCCTGGCGCCAGGAATTGCCGGCGTAATTGTTCGACAGCGCGATCTTCTTGTCCTTGGTGTCGGCGAGCGCCGAGCCGGCGCCGATCGCCGCCACCATGGCCAGAAGCGAAACGGTCCCTATGAGACGGGTCATGTTGATATCCTCCCTTTTGTCGCGCTTGTTCCGGCGATGGCCTCCCCGCCATCGGCCGCGCGACTTCCGCCAATCTGAGGATAAGGCATGTGGCAATGTCAAGCCGAAGCGGAGGTCGGGGCAGGCGTTACTTCATCACAGGATCGACTGATCAAAAAACATGCAGAAATCGGCGGAGGAACGGTCTGCCTCTTCTATCGGCCTCTGCACAACCGCCGGTACACGGAAGGTCAATACTTTTTAGGCATCGAGATATACAATTTTGCGCTCTCGCCGGATGGGACCTCAGTGCAGGGCTTCACTCTACCCGCACCCCCGTTGGTGTCTCGCGCTCGGCTGCGGCAGGCTTGCCGCAGCGGCCTGGAATCGACGCGAGCGCGACGCCCCGCCTTGTCGGAAGCCAGCTTTGCCCCTATAGGGGTCGCTTCAAATGACACGCAGAAATCAAACGGTCGCGGACCAGCCCGCGGCGGTGTTCGCGCACCGCCATCTGCTGGGCATCGAGGGGCTCAGGCCCGAAGAAATCGTCGTGCTGCTCGATCTCGCCGAGGAGGCTGTCGATGTCAGCCGCCAGGTGGAGAAGAAGAAGTCGGTGCTGCGCGGCCGCACGCAGATCAACCTCTTCTTCGAGGCCTCGACGCGGACGCAGTCCTCGTTCGAACTTGCCGGCAAGCGGCTCGGCGCCGATGTCATGAACATGTCGGTCGGCGCGTCATCGGTGAAGAAGGGCGAGACGCTCATCGATACCGCGATGACGCTGAACGCGATGAACCCGGACATTCTCGTCGTCCGCCATCATGCCGCGGGCGCGGTGCATCTCCTGGCCCAGAAGGTCGGCTGCTCGGTGATCAATGCCGGCGACGGCGCGCATGAGCATCCGACGCAGGCGCTGCTCGACGCGCTGACGATCCGTCGCCACAAGGGCAATTTCAACGAGCTGATCGTGGCGATCTGCGGCGACATCCTGCATTCGCGCGTCGCCCGCTCGAACATCCTGCTTCTCAATGCGCTTGGCGCGCGGGTGCGCTGCATCGGTCCGTCGACCCTGCTGCCGCGGGCGCTCGATCGGCTCGGTGTCGAAATCTACACCGACATGAAGCGCGGCCTCGCCGATGCCGACATCGTCATGATGCTGCGGCTGCAGCGCGAGCGCATGGACGGCTCGTTCGTGCCGTCGGTGCGGGAATATTTCCACTTCTTCGGTCTCGACCAGGAGAAGCTCGGCTATGCCAAGCCAGATGCGCTCGTGATGCATCCAGGTCCGATGAACCGCGGCGTCGAGATCGATTCGGCCGTCGCCGACGGCGCGCAGAGCCTCATCCGCGAGCAGGTCGAAATGGGCGTAGCCGTGCGCATGGCCGTGCTCGAGGCACTGGCGAGCCACCTTCCGAACCAGGCGAATTTCGCATGAGCGTCGTCCCGCTTCGCGCCGAGCCGCGGCCGCTCCTGCTCGCCAATGCCCGCATCGTCGATCCCGGCCGCGCCATCGACGGTCCGGGCAGCGTCCTCGTCATCGACGGCGTCATCGTGCATGCCGGACCGGGCGAGACGCCGACCGCGCCCGAGGGTACCGAGATCGTCGATTGCCGCGGGCGGGCTGTGCTGCCCGGCCTCGTCGACATGCGCGTCTTCGTCGGCGAGCCCGGCGGCGAGCATCGCGAGACCTTCGCCTCGGCGGGCCTCGCCGCTGCGGCCGGCGGCGTCACAACGATCGTGACGATGCCCGACACCGATCCGGTGATCGACGATGTCGCGCTGGTCGATTTCATCGCGCGGCGCGCCCGTGACACGGCGGCGGTCAACGTGCTGCCGATGGCGGCCCTGACCAAGGGACTCAAGGGTCGCGAGATGACCGAGTTCGGCCTGTTGCAGGCGGCCGGCGCGGTCGGCTTCACCGATGGACGCCATTCGATCACCAATGCTCTCGTGCTGCGCCGGGCGCTGACCTATGCGCGCGATTTCGGCGCCCTGATCATGCATCATCCGGCCGATCCTGATCTCGTCGGTTCCGGCGTGATGAACGAGGGCGAAACCGCGACGCGGCTCGGCCTGCCGGGCATTCCGCGCGAGGCCGAGATCATCATGCTGGAGCGTGACATCCGCCTCGCGGCCCTGACCGGCGGCCGCTATCACGCGGCGCAGATCTCCTGCGCCGAGTCGCTCGCCGTCATCCGCCGCGCCAAGGCGGCCGGGCTCAAGGTCTCCTGCGGCGTCTCGGCGACGCATCTCGCCCTCAACGAGCGCGATGTCGGCCCCTATCGCACCTTCTACCGGCTCTCGCCGCCGCTGCGGGCGGAGGAGGATCGGCAGGCGATGATCGAGGGCGTCGCCGACGGCTCGATCGACGTCATCGTTTCCAGCCACGATCCGCAGGACGTCGACACCAAGCGCCATCCCTTCGCCGAGGCGGCGGACGGCGCCGTCGGGCTCGAGACGCTGCTCGCCGCCGCGCTCCGTCCCGTCCACAACGGCGAGGCGAGCCTCGGCGCCGTGGTCAAGGCGCTCTCGACTCGGCCGGCGGAATTGCTGGGGCTCGACTGTGGCCGGCTGGCGCCTGGCGCTCCGGCCGATCTCATTCTCGTCGATCTGGGAATGCCGTGGATCTGCACGGCGGAAGCGCTGCATTCGCGCTCGAAGAATACGCCGTTCGAGGGCGCCCGCTTCGAAGGTCGCGTGCTGCGCAGTGTGGTTGCGGGCCGCACCGTATATCATAGCGCCGGGGCCTGACGATCGTCGGGTGGTTCGGCAAGGCTGGGAGGCCATCTTGGGCGGACAGAGTGTGCAGCTGATCGTAAGTCTGGTGCTCGGCTACCTGCTGGGATCGATCCCGTTCGGGCTGATCCTGACGCGCATGTTCGGCGCCGGCGACATCCGCGCGATCGGCTCGGGCAATATCGGCGCCACCAATGTGTTGCGCACCGGGCGCAAGGGCCTCGCGGTGGCGACGCTGCTCGGGGATGCGCTGAAGGGCACGCTCGCGGTGCTGATCGCGGCGCAGGTCGGCGAGGGCAATGTGCTCGTCGCCGCGTTCGGCGCCCTGATGGGGCACATCTTCCCGGTCTGGCTCGGCTTCAAGGGTGGCAAGGGCGTCGCGACCTTTCTCGGTATCCTGATCGGCATGGCCTGGCCGGTGGCGCTCGGCTTTGCCGCGCTCTGGCTCGCCGTCGCCGCCGCCTTCCGCTTTTCCTCGCTCGCCGCTCTGGTCGCGACGCTCGCGACGCCGATCGCCTTCGCGGTGCTCGGCGAGCGGCCGCAGGCGATCCTCTTCGTGGTGCTCGCCGCCATCGTCTGGTGGAAGCACGCGCCCAATATCGCGCGCCTGATGAACGGAACCGAGAGCCGGATCGGTCAGAAGGGCTGAACGCCGCCGGCTCCATGCTTTCGGAGAAAAGCGGCCCACAACCTTTTCGTGTCCTGATCGCGCATGCCCCTTCCCCTTCTGCCGCGAGCCCGCCACACTCACCCTGCTGGGACTGAAGGGGCGGGGGCGAAATGGCCGGTTCGATGCGTGGGCGTCCGTGAGCGGCGCCGGACGGGCGCCGGGGCTGACCGAGGCGCAACGGCTCAACTGGCTGAGGCTCATCCGCAGCGAGAATGTCGGTCCGGCCACGTTCCGCGATCTGCTTCGGCACTTCGGCTCGGCAGCCGCGGCACTGGAGGGGCTTCCCGATCTCGTCCGGCGGTCCGGCAAGCCGATCCGCATCGCCGAAGCTGTCGAAGCCGAGCGCGAGATGGCCGCGCTTGCCGCTCTCGGCGCGCGGCTCGTGGCGATCGGCGAGGCGGACTATCCTGAATGGCTGCGCGCCATCGATGCGGCGCCGCCGCTGCTCGCGATCAAGGGTGGCGGCGAGGAGCTGATGGCTCGGCCGATGATCGCCATCGTCGGCGCGCGCAACGCCTCGGTCGCCGGTCGCAAGATCGCAGCCATCCTCGCGCGCGAACTCGGCAGCGAGGGGTTCGTCATCGCGTCAGGTCTGGCTCGCGGCATCGACGCGGCGGCGCATGAGGCGTCGATCGACAGCGGCACCGTCGCCGCGTTCGCCGGCGGCCTCGACCAGCTCTATCCGCCCGAACATGCCGATCTCGCCGCCCGGATCATCGCGGCCGGCGGCGCCCATGTCTCGGAGATGTCCTATGGCTGGGCGCCGCGGGCACGCGACTTTCCGCGCCGCAACCGCCTTGTTTCGGGCATGGCAGCGGGTGTCATCGTCGTCGAAGCGGCGGAGCGCTCGGGCTCGCTCATCACCGCCCGTCTCGCGGGATTGCAGGGCCGCACCGTGTTCGCCGTGCCCGGCTCGCCGCTCGATCCGCGCTCGACGGGCTCCAATCGCCTGATCAAGGAAGGTGCCCATCTCGTGACGACGGCTCGCGACGTGGTCGAGATCGTTTCGCCGATGCTTGGCCGGATCATCGCGCCGCCGCCAGCCTGGAGCGAGAACGACGAGGGCGTGCCGTCGGCTCTGCAACTTCCGGACGAGGGCGAGCTCGCCATTCTCGTCGAGGCGCTCGGCCCCGTGCCGACGACCATCGACGATATCATCCGCTTCACCGGCCTCGGTGCGGCAACGGTCCAGGTGCTGCTGCTGGAGCTCGACCTCTCGGGCCGCATCAACCGGCATCCCGGCCAGCGCGTGTCGCTGATCCCCTGACCGGGCCGAATGGCCTCCGCCGCCCGGAAGGGGCGCCGTCAGGCTCCCGCGACCGCGCGCGCCTCGTCCTCCGCCATGGCCAGGAGATGGGCCAGGAAGGGCAGTTCGGCATTCAGCGCGAGCGCCCTCAGTTCCGAACTCATGAGCGCGATATAGCGCGCCGTCTCCGGGCGGTCCGGCTTCTCCGCGGGGTCGGCAGGCCGCCCCCGACTGGAATTCTTCATCGCCATTCCCATATGCGTCCCCCGCCGATACCGGTGCTGCGATCACAGGCAAAGGTTGCATGAATCATATTATGCAAGCAATAGGAGAGAATGTGCGATCGACGGTCTCTGCGGCCGGCTGCACCGGGGCGGTGTGCCGGACCATCACGGACGCTTGATTGACAGGCCAGTCGCTTTCCGGGATTGTCCAGCCCGATTGAACCCGAGGCCTGCCCGAAAGCGGGCGGGTCCGGGCTGCGGCGTCGATCCGGCGCGTCCCATTCCTTTTTCCGCCGCGCCGGGCCGCATGGCCCGGCCGGCCTTGCGCAAACGGCACCGATGAATCTCGTCATCGTCGAATCGCCCGCAAAGGCGAAAACGATCAATAAGTATCTCGGCTCCGACTATCAGGTCGTCGCCTCCTACGGCCATGTCCGTGACCTGCCTTCGAAGGACGGCTCGGTGCTGCCCGACGACGATTTCGCCATGCTCTGGGAAGCCGATCCGAAATCGGCCAAGCGGCTGTCCGACATGGCGACCGCCGCCAAGACGGCCGATCGCATCATCCTCGCGACCGACCCGGATCGCGAAGGCGAGGCGATCTCGTGGCATGTGCTTGAGGTGCTGAAGCAGAAGCGTGTCCTCAAGGACAAGCCGGTCGAGCGGGTGGTGTTCAACGCCATCACCAAGCAGGCCGTGCTGGAGGCGATGAAGAATCCGCGTCCGATCGATGCGGCGCTGGTCGATGCCTATCTCGCTCGCCGGGCGCTCGATTATCTCGTCGGCTTCACGCTGTCGCCCGTCCTCTGGCGCAAGCTGCCCGGCGCCCGTTCGGCCGGCCGCGTCCAGTCGGTGGCGCTCCGCCTCGTCTGCGACCGCGAAAGCGAGATCGAGAGCTTCAGGAAGCGCGAATACTGGTCTTTGGTCGCCCGTCTCGCGACGCCGCGCGGCGATGAATTCGATGCGCGTCTCGTCGGCGCGGACGGCAAGAAGATCAACCGCCTCGATGTCGGCACCGAAGCCGAAGCGGCGGCGTTCCGCAGCGCGCTCGACGCCGGCCGCTTCACGGTCAGCGATGTCGAATCGAAGCCGGCGCGGCGCCATCCCTTCGCGCCGTTTACCACCTCGACGCTGCAGCAGGAGGCGAGCCGCAAGCTCGGCTTCGCGCCGAACCGCACCATGCAGCTGGCGCAGCGCCTCTATGAAGGCGTCGATATCGGCGGCGAGACCGTCGGTCTCATCACCTATATGCGAACCGATGGCGTCGACATGGCGCCGGAGGCGGTCGTTGCAGTCCGCCAGGTGATCGGAGCGGATTTCTCGCCCCGCCATCTGCCGGATGCGCCGCGTCGTTACCAGGTCAAGTCGAAGAACGCTCAGGAAGCGCATGAGGCGATCCGCCCGACGGCGCCCGAGCGACGTCCGCGCGACGTCACGCGTTATCTCGATGCCGACCAGGCCAAGCTTTACGAGCTGATCTGGAAGCGCACGATCGCGAGCCAGATGGAATCGGCCGAGATGCAGCGCACCAGCGTCGACATCCTCGCCGAAGCCGGCGGGCGCAAGCTCGACCTGCGCGCTTCCGGCCAGATCATCACCTTCGACGGCTTCCTCGCGCTCTATAACGAGGACAAGGACGAGGAAGGCGACGACGAAGACGGCCGCCTGCCGCGGATCGAGAAGGGCGAGGCGCTGGCGAAGCGCGCCATCACGGCGACCCAGCATTTCACCGAGCCGCCGCCGCGCTACAGCGAGGCATCGCTGGTCAAGCGCATGGAGGAACTCGGCATCGGCCGCCCTTCGACCTATGCGGCGACGCTGACCGTTTTGCGCGACCGCGAATATGTCCGCATCGAGAAGAAGCGTCTCGTGCCGGAGGACAAGGGCCGCCTGGTCACCGCCTTCCTGCAGAGTTTCTTCTCGCGCTATGTGGAATATGATTTCACCGCCGATCTTGAGGGCAAGCTCGACCAGATCTCGGCCGGCGAGATCGCCTGGAAGGACGTGCTGCGCGATTTCTGGCAGCGCTTCTCGATCGATGTCGGCGAGACCAAGGAACTGCGCGTCGCGCAGGTTCTCGATGCCCTGAACGAACTGCTCGGCCCGCATATCTTCCCGGAAAAGGCGGACGGCAGCGATCCGCGGGCCTGCCCGGCCTGCGGCAACGGCAAGCTCTCGCTGAAACTCGGCAAGTTCGGCGCCTTTGTCGGCTGCTCGAACTATCCCGAATGCCGCTACACGCGCCAGCTGGTGGTTCAGGGCGGGGAGGATGCAGGCGCCGGCGAGGCGGGCGAGGGCGGAGCCCAGCTCGGCGCCGACGGCGTCAAGGTGCTCGGCAAGGATCCGGAAACCGGGCTCGACGTGACGGTGCGCTCAGGCCGTTTCGGCGTCTACGTCCAGCTCGGCGAACCCGAGGGCAAGGACAAGCCGAAGCGGTCCAGCCTGCCGAAGGGCTGGGAAGCGGCGAGCCTCGATCTCGACCGGGCCTTGGCGCTCTTGTCGCTGCCGCGCACCGTCGGCATTCATCCCGAGGACGGCAAGCCGATCCAGGCCGGTCTCGGCCGCTATGGCCCGTTCATCCTGCATGACGGCAAATATGCCAATCTCGACAGCATCGACGAGGTCTTTGCCGTCGGTCTGAACCGGGCCGTCACTGTTCTGGCCGAGAAGCAGGCCAAGGGCCCCCGTGCGGCTCGCGGCGCCGAACCCTTGAAAACGCTCGGCGACCACCCGACCTTGGGTGGGCCGGTGACGGTTCACTCGGGCAAATACGGACCCTATGTGAAGCACGGCGCCGTCAACGCCACGCTGCCGAAGGATGTGCCGCCGGAAACGGTCGGCATGGACGTCGCGGTGGCGCTGATCGCCGAACGGGCCGCCAAGTCGCCGGCAAAGCCTGCCCGCGCCGCCAAGAAGCCGGCCGCGACCAAGGCAAGCGCTTCGGACGCATCTTCCGAAAAGAAGGCGCCGGCCGCGAAGAAGGCTCCGGCGGCGAAGAAGGCCGCTGCTCCGAAGAAGGCGCCGGCCGCCGCGGCGAAAGCCGCGCCCAAGACCCGCAAGGTCGCCGAGGCGGGCTGAAGAGCCCGCCTGTTGCCAGGTTCGGCGTGCACCGTCATTGTCATCGTGTCCACCGGGATGCGATGACGGCGTGTGGCCGGCCGGCGCGGCGGCCCAATTCAATGGAAAAAGAGACAACTTGGCCAAGAAGCCAGACCATCCCCTCCCCAGATCCACACGGACGGCGGCGCGTGGCGCCCCGGTCGTTCCCGACGCGAACGGCCTGCCGACGCGCGAACAGATCCTCACTTTCATTGCCGAACATCCCGGACAGGCCGGCAAGCGCGAAATCGCGCGGTTTTTCGGCGTTTCCGGCGGCGCGCGCATCGCGCTGAAGCGGATGCTGAAGGAATTCGGCGAGGAAGGCCTCGTCAGCAAGGAGCGCAAGCGCCTCGCCCCTGCCGGAACGCTGCCGACCGTCAGCGTCCTCCTGATCGTCGATCGCGACGAGCATGGCGAATTCGTCGCCCAGCCGGTGTCGTGGACCGACGACAAGACAGGCGTGCCCCGCGTGCTGCTCGTGACCGGCCGGGGACGTCCGCTCGTCCCGGCTCCCGGCATCGGCGACCGCGTATTGGCGCGGGTCGAGCCCGATGCTGCCGCCGAAAGCGGCTTTCCCTATACCGCCCGCGTAATCAAGGTGCTCGAGAAGCGCGCGCCTTCGATCCTCGGCGTCATCAGGAGCACCATCGACGGCGAGCGCCGGATCGAGCCGGTCGATCGGAAACAAAGCGAATATTCCCTGGCGCCCGAGGATCTCAACGGCGCCAAGGATGGCGACCTCGTCTCCATCGAGGTCAAGCGCATGACGCGCTATGGCCTGTCGGCGGCGCGCGTGATCGAGGTCGTCGGCGCCATGCACAGCGAGAAGGCCGTCAGCCTGATCGCCATCCATGCGCACAATATCCCGCACATCTTCCCGCCGGCCGTTCTGGAAGCGGCCGACAAGGCGAAGGCGGCGCCGCTCGGCGGCACGCGCGAGGACTGGCGGCCGATGCCGCTCGTCACCATCGATCCGGCCGATGCCAAGGATCACGACGACGCGGTACACGCCGAGCCGGATACCGATCCGGACAATCCCGGCGGATTCATCGTCACCGTCGCCATCGCCGATGTCGCCTGGTATGTCCGGCCGAACCAGCCGCTCGACCGCGAGGCACTGAAGCGCGGCAATTCGGTCTATTTCCCCGACCGTGTCGTCCCGATGCTGCCGGAGCGGATCTCCAACGATCTCTGCTCGCTGCGCGAGGGCGAGGATCGTCCGGCGATCGCCGTGAGGATGCAGTTCACCGCCGAGGGCAAGAAGAAGTTCCACTGGTTCCACCGCATCATGATGCGGTCGGCGGCGAAACTGTCCTATCAGCAGGCGCAGGCCGCTATCGACGGCCAGCTCGACGAGAAGACCGGCCCGCTGCTCGAGCCGGTGCTGAAGCCGCTCTGGGCTGCCTATGCCGTGATGAAGCGCGGCCGCGACCAGCGCGAGCCGCTCGATCTCGACCTGCCCGAGCGCAAGGTGATCGTCGGCGCCGACGGCGCGATCGAGCGCATCGTCGTGCCGGAGCGCCTCGATGCGCATCGGCTGATCGAGGAATACATGATCCAGGCGAATGTCGCGGCGGCGGAGACGCTGGAGCGCAAGAAGTCGCCGCTCGTCTACCGCGTGCACGACGCTCCCTCGCTGTCGAAGCTCGAGGCACTGCGCGAATTCCTCGCTTCGATCGAAATGAATCTCCCGCGCAGCGGCAATCTGCGCCCCGGTCATTTCAACCTCATCCTCGACAAGGTGAAGGACAGCGAGAACGCCGCCCTCGTCAACGAGGTCGTGCTGCGCTCGCAGAGCCAGGCCGTCTACAGCCCGGAGAATATCGGCCATTTCGGCCTCAATCTCCGCCGCTACGCCCATTTCACCTCGCCGATCCGCCGCTATGCCGATCTCATCGTGCACCGGGCGCTGGTGCGGTCGCTGGAGCTTGGCGAGGGCGGCCTGCCGGATGGCATGGAGAACGAGCTCGAGGCGATCGCGCAGGAGATTTCCGGGGCCGAGCGCCGCGCCATGGCGGCCGAGCGCGAGACGGTCGACCGTCTCGTCGCCCACTGGCTCGCCGATCGCATCGGCGCAACCTTCAACGGCCGCATCGCGGGCGTCACGCGCTCGGGCCTCTTCGTCAAGCTCGACGAGACCGGAGCCGATGGCTTCGTGCCGATCGGCTCGATCGGCGCCGATTTCTATGCCTATGACGAGGCGCGCCATGCCGTCATCGGCAGCCGGACCGGCGAGATGCACCAGCTCGGCGACCGCGTCGAGGTGAAGCTCGTCGAAGTCGCGCCGATCGCCGGCGCGTTGCGGTTCGAGCTGCTCTCCGACGGCCGCCGCGTGCCGAAGGGCGAGCGCAAGATCGTCGAGCGCGGCTTCCGAAACACGGTCGCCCGCCCGTCCTCTAAGCCGCGGATCGGCGCCAAGCCGGGCGGCAAGCCTGGTGCCGGCGGCAAGCCAGGCAGCAAGCGGCGCTGAGCGCCGACCGCGCCGGGCGAGACAGTTCAGCCTTTTCCGCCTATTAACGGAGAAGGGCGCATGATGCGCCCTTCGTTGGAGGGGGCAGGGAAGGCATGGTGGCGCCGGAGTTCGAGACGCACGAGGTCGGCAACCAGGTTCCGCCCCGCACCGGCGTCAATCTCTATGCCGCCGATCCCGTGCTCGCCGCCCTGGTCGAGGATTTGCCGCCGGCCGTCGTCGACAGCCTCGTACAGCATGGCGCGCAATGGGGAACGGCCGAGATGGCCGATCTCGCCCGCCTCGCCAACGGCGTTCCTCCGCATCTCAAGACCCACGACGCCAGCGGCCGCCGCGTCGATCTCGTCGAGTTTCATCCCGCCTGGCATGCGCTGATGCGCCGGTCGGTGGCGAGCGGCCTGCATGCCTCGATCTGGGATGCGGTCGGCGACGAATCGAACGTCCGCGCCGTGGCCCGCGGCGCCCGGCTCTACATGTCGGCGCAGGTCGAACTCGGCCATATCGGGCCGCTGTCGCTGACGAGCGCGGCCGTCGCCTCGCTTGGCCATGCCCAGCCGCTTGCCGAGGCGTGGCTGCCGCTGCTGCGCTCGCGGCGCTATGATTCCCGCCCTGCGCCTACCACGCAGAAGACCGGCGCGCTCATCGGCTTCGCGACGACCGAGAAGCAGGGTGGCTCCGACCTTCGGGCCGCTTCGACGCGCGCCGACCCGCTCGGCGACGACACATTCCGCCTCGTCGGCCACAAATGGTACGTCTCGGCGCCGATGAACGACGCGCTGCTCGTGCTGGCGCAGACGCTCGAAGGGCTGTCGCTCTTCCTGGTCCCGCGCTTCCAGCCCGACGGCAAGCGCAATCCGCTCAGGCTGGTGCGGCTCAAGGACAAGCTCGGCACGCGCTCGAACGCGGTTGCCGAGGTCGAATTCCCTGGATCGATCGGCCAACTCGTCGGCGAACCCGGCCGCGGCGTCTCCACCATGGCCGAGACCGTGACGCTCCTGCGCGTCGACGACGCGCTGGCGGCGGCCGGCATCGCGCGCGCCGCGCTCTCGGAAGCCGTTCATGTCGTCCGCCATCGCCGCGCCTTCGGTGCGCCGCTGATCGACCAGCCCTTGATGACGCGCGTTCTCGCCGACATGGCGCTCGACGTGACGGCTGCGACCGCCCTTGTCTTCCGCCTCGTCGAGGCGGTCGACCGCTCGCAGGACCAGCCGGCCGAGGCGGCCTTTGCGCGGCTGATGACGCCGGTGGCGAAATACTGGGTCGCCAAGCTGGCACCCTCGATCGTCGCCGAGGCGATGGAGTGCGCAGGCGGCAACGCCTATGTCGAGGAGAGCCCGCTGTCGCGGATGGCGCGCGACGTTCTCGCTCTGCCGCTGGTCGACGGGCCCGGCAATGTGCTGGCGCTCGACGTGCTCCGCGTGCTCAGGCGCTCGCCTGAGCCGCTCGAAGCCGTGTTGAAGGTGATCGAGGACGGGCTCGGCGCCGCCGCCCGTTCGACGCTCAACGTTCTGCGTGCCGCGACGGCCGTCGCGCTGGCCGACGAGGGGTCCGCCCGCATCCTGACCGAGCAACTGGCGATGACCGTCGCCGCTGCTGCGCTTCGCCGCCGTTTTCCGTCTGTGATCGCCGATGCCTTCCTCGAAACGCGGCTCGGCAAGCCCTGGCGCTCCACTTATGGCATGCTCGACGCCCGCTTCGACGCCCGCGCCTTCGTCGACTATGTCGTGCCGCGGCTATAGGGGGCTCGGTCGGCCGAGCTGCTGCCGCCGGTGCAGGCCGTAGCCGATGATGGCGGCATGCAGTCCGACTGCGACGATGAGGCCGAGCCCATGCCAGCCGAGGCCGGCACCGGTCGCCGACACCAGCCAGGCGCCGGTGATGCCGATCGGCAGGAACAGGGCGATCGCGGTCGCCAGGCCCGGATTGTAGGATCGTTTCGCGATCGCTGCGGCGAGGTGCACGACTGCATTGACGAGCGTGCCATAGACGGCGACGAGGCCGAAACCGATATCCACCGTCGCCGCGAGGATGATCGCCGCGAGATGGACCGCCCAGACGCCACCGATATTGATGACGAACACCGCCGGCCGTGTCAGCAATTCGCGGCCGCCGCCGATCAGCTGGTTGAAGAAGCGGCGGAAGCGGTCGTCGTCATGCTCCTCATATTGATGGATCATGTAGACCGGCAGCTGCAGCGCCACGACGATGAGTGCCGCGGTCATGTCATGCGCTGCGAGTGCGATCAGCGCCAGCAGCAGGAAACTGGCGAGAAAGCCGCCATAGACCCAAGAGGATGTGAGACGTTCCAGCATGTCGGCCCCCCGAACGGCGGGCCCCCGGCCGCGCCTCAATCTCTCTCGGCGTCCGCCCGGTCGCTGGCGATTCGAGCGAGACGGTCGAGCACCCCCTGCAGGATGAACGCCGCCGCCATCTTGTCCACCAGTTCGCCACGCCGCTTGCGGCTCGTATCGGCCTCGAGGAGCGTCCGCGTCACCGCGACGGTCGAGAGCCGCTCGTCCCAGAAGACGACGGGGATATCGACGAGCGGCAGCAGGTTGCGGACGAAGCTCCGCGTCGCCTGGGCGCGCGGGCCTTCCGAGCCGTCCATGTTGAGCGGCAGGCCGATGACGATCGCCGCCGGCTGGTGCTTCGCGATCAGCTTGCCGAGATCCTCGACGTCGAGCGTGAACTTGCGCCGGAGGATCAGCACCAGCGGCGAGGCCATGCGGCGGCCGAGATCGGAGATCGCAACGCCGATGGTCTTGGTACCGAGATCGAGGCCGAACAGCGCCGCAGGCTTGTCGAGCAGCGGCGCGAGGTCGGCGACGTCGAGGAGGGAGCCTGCCAAGGACCGGCTCAGATATAGACGATGGCGACGAAGCCGAGGATGACGAGGATGGTCCCGACGATCATCACCTTGCTGAAATGCTTGTCCATCATGGTCCGCGCCTGCGGCCCGAAGCGATAGAACAACCACGCGACGATGAAGAAGCGGAGGCCGCGCGTTGCCGCCGCCGCGACGATGAAGGTGATGAGGTTCAGGTGGACGACGCCCGAGGCGATCGTCACCAGCTTGAACGGGATCGGCGTCAGGCCCTTGGCGACGATGATCCAGCCGCCCCATTCGTCGAAGCGGAGCTGGAAGTTATGGAAGGCTTCCTCGAGATGATAGAAGGCGATCACCGGCTGGCCGATCGCCTCATAGAGGCCGGCGCCGATGGCATAGCCGGCGAGGCCGCCGACAACCGAGGCGATGGTGCAGACCAGCGCCGCGCTGATCCAGCGATCGCGCCGGGCGAGCACGATCGCAGCGAGGACCGGATCGGGCGGAATCGGGAAGAAGGACGCCTCGGCGAAGGAGACCGCGGCCAGCAGCCAAAGCGCGTGCGGCCCGGCCGAAAGCACCATGATGCGGTCGAACAGCCGCTTGATGAATCCGCGATGGGCGGGCTCCGCCGTCGTGTCCAGCTCCGTCACCTGGCCTCCTTGCCACTACCTGCTCGAGCGTCGTCGCGCTGCGGCGCCTGCCGACTGTTCACCGTCCGCGCACTGGTCCGAGCCGCCCCGGAGCCCCATAATCCCGACATCAACAACGACAGGATGTCGAATTCATGAAGCTGACCTGGCTCGGACACGCCGCGTTCCGCATCGAGATCGCCAATGCCGTCATTCTCATCGACCCGTTTTTCTCGGGCAACCCCAAATTTCCGGGCGACCACGCCGCCGCGTCGGCGGGCCTCACCCATATCATCCTGACCCACGGCCATGGCGACCATGTCGGCGATACCGTTGCGCTCGCTGCGGCCAGCGGCGCCAAGGTGATCGGCGATGCCGATCTCGTCTCGTTCCTTGCCCGCCAGGGCGTCGCCAATGTCGATCCGATGAATTCGGGCGGCACGGTCGACGAGGGTCCGTTCCGTGTCTCGATGACCGTCGCGCATCATTCCTCGGCAATGATCGATGCCAATGGCGTCTCGCATTCGCTCGGGCATCCGCATGGCATCGTCATCCGCGCGCCCGGCGAGAAGACGCTCTATCATGCCGGCGATACCGATATCTTCTCCGACATGGCGCTCATCGACGAAATCTACCAGCCGAAGATCGGCATCCTGCCGATCGGCGACCGCTTCACCATGGGCGGGGCCACGGCGGCGCTGGCGGCGCGGCGCTTCTTCCATTTCGAGACGGTCATTCCCGGCCACTACGCGACCTTCCCGCTGGTCGATGCCACGGCCGATGCCTTCGTGGCGGCCATGCAGGGTGCCGAGACCAAGGTGGTCGTCCCGGCCGTCGGCGAGACGCTGACGCTCTGAACGGACCGAAAACGGCAAAGGCCGGCGCGATGCCGGCCTTTGATCGCTGCGGCGCGAGCGGCTATTGGCGGTATTGCTGGATGCGGGTCGTGCGAAGACCAGCGAGGCCGTGCTGGTCGATCGACTGCTGCCAGGAAATGAATTCCTCGACGGTCAGCGTATAGCGCTGGCAGGCCTCCTCGAGGCTGAGCAGCCCGCCGCGAACGGCGGCGACCACCTCGGCCTTGCGGCGGATCACCCAGCGCTTGGTATCGCGTGGCGGCAGGTCCGCGATCGTCAACGGACTGCCGTCCGGTCCGATGACATATTTCACGCGCGGACGCATCTGATCGGTCATTCTACACTCACACTGAACCTGACCTTGTCGTGGAGTGAGACTAGAACTCGGCCCTTAAATTTTGGCTAAGCCGATCGGTGAAATTCGATGGGTTTTCTTGCAATTTGCGAGCAATTGCAGCGTTTTGCGACGGAAATTCATCCCAAGGCACACTGTGGCAACCGCGATGCCACACGCGCCGCGCCCGCTGCTGCATGCCGCCAGCCGCTTGAACATCGGGGGAGGGGGGCTATATTCCGGCCATTCTCCGTGGCAAGCGCCGCGCGCTCCTTTCCATGACCTTGCCGCATGCGCCGGCCGGTCCAACGACAGCGGCCATGCTGAACAGCCTCGATCTCGAAGGACCGCCCTCCGCCAACCGCATCGTCGTCGCGATGTCGGGCGGCGTCGATTCCTCCGTCGTCGCGGGTCTTTTGAAGCGCGAGGGCTATGACGTCGTCGGCATCACGCTGCAACTCTACGATCATGGCGAGGCGACGCATCGCAAGGGTGCCTGCTGCGCCGGGCAGGACATCCACGATGCCCGCCGGGTCGCCGAGCGCCTCGATATTCCCCATTACGTGCTCGACTACGAATCCCGCTTCCGCGAGAGCGTGATCGATCGCTTCGCCGACAGCTATATCGCCGGCGAAACGCCGGTTCCCTGCATTTCCTGCAACCAGACGGTCAAATTCTCCGACCTCCTGGCGACGGCGCAGGGCCTCGGCGCCGCCGCGCTCGCCACCGGTCATTACGTCTCGACGCAGCCGCTCGCCAGCGGCCATCGCGGCCTGTTCCGCCCCGCCGATCTCGACCGTGACCAGAGCTATTTCCTGTTCGCGACCACGCAGGCGCAGCTCGATTTCGTCCGCTTCCCGCTCGGGGGGCTGACCAAGCCCGAGACGCGGGCGATCGCGCGCGATCTCGGGCTCGAGATCGCCGACAAGCATGACAGCCAGGACATCTGCTTCGTTCCCGGCGGCCGCTATGCCGACGTGATCGCCAAGCTTCGGCCGCAGGCGGCGGAGCCGGGCGAGATCGTCCATCTCGATGGCGCCGTGCTCGGGCGGCACGAAGGCATCATCCATTACACGATTGGCCAGCGCCGCGGCCTCGGCGTCGCGGCCGGCGAGCCGCTCTATGTCGTGGCGCTCGATCCGGCGCGGCGGCGCGTCATCGTCGGGCCGCGTGCGGCGCTGACCGTGCGGCGGCTGGTGCTGCGCGACGTCAACTGGCTCGGCGATCGGCCGATCGCGAGCCATGGCGAGGGCGGGCTCGACATTCTCGCTCGCGTTCGTTCGACCCGTGCGCCGCAGCCGGCGCGATTGACGATGGTCGATGGCGCGGTCGAGGTCGAGCTGTTCGGCGAGGAAACGGGCGTCGCCTCCGGCCAGGCCTGCGTCTTCTATGAAGGCGCCGAGGCGGGGGCGCGCGTGCTCGGCGGCGGCTGGATCGCCCGCAGCCGGCGAACCGAGGCAGCGGAGGCAGCGCTGGCGAGCCTTTCGGAGGCTGAGCCGCTGGCGGCGAGGTGAGGAGCAGCAATGCCGGATCTGTTTGAAGACGTCGCCCGGAAATGGAGGACATTTTCGGGCGGCAAGAGCGGTGCGTCGCGCCGCGGTTCGCGTATCGACGATGGCGCGGTCAAGGCCGCCTATGCTCGCTGGGCACCCGTCTATGACTGGGTGTTCGGTGCCGTCTTCGACAGCGGCCGCCGCGCCGCAGTCGCCTTCGTCAACGAATTGCCGGCCGGCCGCATCCTCGAATGCGGCGTCGGCACGGGCATATCGCTGCCTGACTATCGTCGCGACCATCGCATCACCGGTGTCGATCTCAGCCTCGACATGCTGGAGCGGGCGCGCGAGCGCGTGCGCGACGACGGGCTCGATCATGTCGAGGCGCTGGAGGAGGCCGATGCCGGCGATCTCGTCTTCGCCGACGCCGCCTTCGACGCCTCGGTCGCGATGTTCGTCATCACCGTGGTCCCTGATCCCGCGGCGGTGATGTCCGAGCTGATCCGCGTCACCCGGCCGGGCGGCGCCGTCGTGCTCGTCAGCCATTTCGCTGACCAGACCGGCTGGCGCAAGACGCTCGGCGAGGTCGTCGCCCCGCTTTCGGCCGCGCTCGGCTGGCACACCGATTTCTCGATCAACCGCGTGCTCGGCCGCAGCGAACTGCGGCTCGTCGAGGAGCGGAAGGTCGGGCCGCTCGGCTTCTTCACCCTGCTCGTGTTCGAGCGGCTCTAGGATCTTCCATGTCCCGACCCATTTATGGCGACCCCGTTCATGACGGGGCCGCCGACCCGGTCGTGATCCATCGCGACGGCACGGCGGAATGGTGGATGTTCTACACCAACCGCCGCGCCGATCTCGGCGGCGCGGGCTTCGGCTGGATTCATGGCAGCGCCATCGGCGTCGCCGTCTCCACCGATGGCGGCCGTTCCTGGGTCTATCGCGGCACGGTCGAAGGGCTCGACGCGCCGGACGATCAGGGCCTCAACACGCATTGGGCCCCCGAGGTCATCCGCGCCCGCGGCGCCTATCACATGTTCCTGACCTATATGCCCGGCGCCTCCGACAGCCCCGAGCATGCCGACCGCCGCATCGAGCATTTCGAGAGCCCCGATCTCGTCACCTGGTCGCGGCGCGGGACGCTGCCGCGCCAGACGCGCAACGTGATCGACGCCGCCGTGGCGCTCTGCCCGGACGGGCTCTACCGCCTCTGGTACAAGGACGAGGCGGACGGCTCCTGCACCAAGGCGCTGGCGAGCCCGGATCTCGCGACCTGGCAGGACGAAGGCACGATCATCCCGGGCGCGCCGGACGCGCCGCCGCATGAGGGGCCGAACGTCTTCTTCCTCTCCGGCTTCTGGTGGCTCATCGTCGACGAATGGCGCGGCCAGGGCGTCTATCGCTCGGCCGACGCCCGCACGTGGCAGCGGCAGGGCCTGATCCTCGCCGAGCCCGGCCGCGATCCGGCCGACCGCCGCTTCGCCCGCCATGCCGACGTGGTGCCGCAGGGCGACTGGGCGGCGCTGTTTTATTTCACCCATCCCGATTGGGCCGAGACGGAGACGCCGGTTCCGGTCAGCTTCGCCGAACGGCGCACGGTGATCCATGTCGCGCGGCTCACGGTCGAGAACGGCGCGCTCCGCGCCGAACGCGACATCGACGGCGTCACCCTCGATCCCGCCCTGGCGGCCGGGCCGGTCGCCGACAGCGGATAACGCGCGAACGCGCTTGACAGCCCTTCGCGCCGCTCCCTATAAGCGGCGCCATCGACGACCGCATCGCGGCGCGTGGCGGGGTAGCTCAGCTGGTTAGAGCAGCGGAATCATAATCCGCGTGTCGGGGGTTCAAGTCCCTCTCCCGCTACCACCATTCCGCCCTGATGATTTTCCGCCGGGTTTGTGAGGCTGGCGAGATGTCGGGCGTTGGATATTTCGCCGTTCCCGCTATAGGCTGTAGTTGGATTGACGCCCAGTCGGCTTGGAACGATTGATTTACCAAATACTCGATTGTGCAGTGATGGTATATCGAATCTGCCGAGAATGAGGCTCTGTGCGTCCATCTCTCATCCGGCGCCAAGAATGGCAGGGTTGAGATCGGAGTACGCTAGATTTGACAATTGATAATGGTTTTCTCAATTGCTCACGACGGACTATCCCGCAGTTCTATCAATCGATATCGGACTTTCCGATGACTGGTTGCCCTCGTTTTCGAGTGGGAATCCGGAAACACTGACTTTCGATACTAATCCATCGATAAAGCGGCTGCACGTTGCAGAGGTCCAGCCGATATAGAGGCAAGCTATGACGCTGGAGCAGATTTGCCAGATAGTTTCGGACAACTGGCTCACTCTCGTCGTAGGTATCGGAAGCTCCGCACTTGGCTCATGGGGAGCGCAATTGGCAATATCCCGCCACCAGAGGCGCGAGTTTGCGATTCAGCAGATCAATGCGGTCAATGCAGCGCTGAGCATATGCTTCGCTATATGTAATCGCTATATGGCATTGAAGAAGCAGCACGTGAGGCCGCTTCTAAATAGATATAAATCGGATAAAGTTCGGTTTGAAGTTATTATATTGAATCCGAATAAGTTCAGCATATTCAATTTTAATGTAGATTTCGAGACTTTCGATACGTTGACGCCCCCTTTATATATTCTTGAGCGCCACTTGTTCGAGAAGATGTCACTACGAGGCCGGGCCCTGATCGCGGCCATCGCGCTTTTTGATGATGTTAATCAGCTAAATGGACTGATAGCTCGTCGCAATGATTTAATACTGGAGGTCCGCAGCAAGCCTGCACTGTCACAGAGGGATCTTGCCAACATGTACTTCGCCGCGACGGGAGAAACCGGCAGCGTGGATTCCAGATTTCGAGACGTTATTATCGGTATTTCTGAATCTACCGACGGTTGTATCTATTTCAGTAGACAATTAATGGACGAGCTGTCTTTGTACGGCAAGCGAACTCGGCGAAAATACAGCGATCTTAACCTTCCTCCACTTCTTGAACTAGATTGGACAAAGCCGATGTCAGATGGGCTAATGCCATCCAGAGAAAAATTTGCAGACTGGGAAGCAGGATTTCTTCCGTGTAAGCCTCCTCTATGGAAACGCGCCGCTAAATGGCTGGGACTCACACTGGAGGGCACACCCTAGCCGACATCAGTGCCAGTTCTATTGCAGCCTCTACCTCGCGAAGCTATCGATACAATCGCGGCCTAATTGGGTGCAGCGTCGCGGTTGATGGGCATCGGTAAGTTGACGATGCCGACGAAAGCCTGCCCTTGCAGTGCCCGACGCGGTTGTCGCCTTCAACGGTTGACATGCCTAGCCGGCGACCGCCTTCAGTTGCGGCGGCCGCGGCTCGCCGGCTGTGCCGCCCCCCGCTACTCCTTCTCGCCCGCGCTCATCCCATCCGCGATCGCGGCGGCGCGGAGGGCTTCGTTCATGCGGTCCTGCCAGCCGGGGCCTTCGGCCTGGAAGTGTTCGAGCACGTCGCTGTCGATCCGGAGCGAGACCTGCTCGCGGGTGTTCGGCAGCGCGGACGGCTTCTTGATGTCCGGGGCGCGCTTCTTGGCGAACATCGCCTCGGCGGCCGCGAACGGGTCCTGGGGGCGGCGGGGCCTGTCGGTCGACATGAACTGATCCTTCCTGGTGGCTTCGGCGGCGGCGTCTCGACGGATCCGTCGCCGGTTGGGCCATCAATGCGCGGATCGACGCGGCGTTTCAAGGCGGCGGCGCGCGCCACGTCGGGCTCGGCCCTCAACGCGGCGCTTCGACCAGGAAGGCGACGCGGCGGTCTTCGGGGAGGGGGCCGAGGCGTTCGAGACGGGCGAGATTGGGGGCGAGCGAGCGCTTCAGGTGATATTGCAGCGCCTGCATCGCGCCGTCGGTGTTCCCTTCGATGAGCCGGTCATAGACCGCGACATGCTCGTCCAGCATGTGCACGATCTCGGCGTCGTCGAGGAAGAGCTGGAACGTGTCGTGGATGGCGATCAGCGGCAGCTGGCTGCGATGGATGGCGTCGCGTAGCTGCCCGTTATGGCAGCGCAGCACCGTATCGACATGCAGGTCATGTTCGAGCCGTTCCATGCGGGCCGGCGTGCGGCGGGCGCCATGCTGGTTGCGGACGCGCTCGCGCTTCGACTGCAACTCCTCGCGCGCCAGCAGCGGCATCGCCTGCGCCAGCGCGAACGGCTCCATCAACCAGCGGATCTCGAAATGCTCGCGCATCAATTCGGGCGTCAGCGGCCCGGCATACCAGCGCTGGTTGCGGTCCTGCGTGACGAGGCCGGCGCGGTCGAGGCGGGCGAGGATCTCGTGCGCGACGGTGCGGCTGACGCCGTAATGCTCGGCGAGCAGGCTTTCGTTGAGCTGGAAGCGGCCATGGGCGATGGTCGAGGCGACGATATGCTCGACCTCCGGATAGATGCGGGCGCGGCGGGTGCGTGGCGCGCTGCTCGGTGCCAGCGTCTCGGGCAGCAGCAGGCCGGCCTCGACGAGATCGAGCCTGAACGGCTCGGCGGCGCCGGCGACGACGAGGCCGCGGCCCTCGAAAGGCGCGAGCAGGCCTTCCGACTGCAGGCGGCGCAGCGCGGCGGCGGCGGGAATGCGGCTCGAGCCGAAGGCACGGGCGACCGCCGCCTCGCCGATCACGAGGCCGGCCGGCAGGAGCCCCTCGGCGATGTTCTGGCGCAGCACGCGGTAGATGACCTCATAGAGCGGCAATTCGCTCGGGGTCTCGCCCGCCATGTCCAGGACACTCGCCTCGCCCAATGCCTACATCTCCTTCTCTGCCATCCGCAGTCCTAGCCATTCGCCGCATCGGCCGCCGTGGTCAAGGCGGCGCGGGCCAAGGGTTCGGCGTCGGCGGCGCCACCATGGATGATCGCCATGATCGCCTGGCTCATCGGCTCGTAGCGCCTGACATTGGTGATCTCGCCGGCGATCGTGAAGTCCTTCATCACGAGGATGCGGTCGGCGAGCGTGATCATTTCCGGCATGTCGCTGGAGATCAGCAACACCGAGACGCCGCCGCGCGTGATCTCCGCGATCAGCTCGTGGATCGCGGTCTTGGTCTTGATGTCGATGCCGACGGTCGGCTCGTCGATGATCAGGATCTCGACGCCGGCGGCGAGCCATTTGGCAATCGAGACCTTCTGCTGGTTGCCACCTGACAGCTTGCCGACCGCCTGCTCGATCGAGGGCGCCTTGACCTCGAGCTTGGCCGCGAGCGGCGCCGCGATGCGGCTCTCGGCGCGTCGCCCCAACAGGCCGAGCTTGCCGGCGAGACGCCGCCAGACGGTGATGGCGATGTTGCTGCGGATCGGATGGGCGAGGATCAGCCCCTCGGCCTTGCGGTCCTCCGAGATATAGCCGAGCCGGTGGACGCGGATCGCTTCCGGCACGCTGCGGATGCTGACTCGCTTGCCCTTGATGGCGAGTTCGCCCTTGACGATGCGGGCATCGCCGATGAGGGCGCGGGCGAGTTCGGTGCGGCCGGCGCCGACGAGGCCGTAAAGGCCGAGGATCTCGCTCTGGTGCAGCGTGAAGGAGATATCGCGGTGGCCGAGGCTGGTCGCGATGCCGCGTGCCTCCAGCACCGGGGCGGCGCTTTCGAGATTGCGCGCGCCGATTTCCGCGACGCGCTCCTCGCGGCCGATCATGGCCGAGACGATGCGGCCGCGGTTCATGGTGGCGATCGGTTCCCCGGCGGCGGCGATGCGGCCGTCACGGAGCACGGTGACGCGGTCCGAGATCGCGACCACCTCTTCCAGCTTGTGGCTGACGAAGACGATCGCCTTGCCCTCGTCGCGCAGCCGCCGCAGCACCGCGAACAGCGCCTCGGTCTCGTGGCCCGTGATCGAGGCGGTGGGCTCGTCCAGCAACAGCACGCTCGCTTCGAGCGACAGCGCCTTGGCGATCTCGACGATCTGCATCTGTGCCACGGAAAGGCGACGCACCTCGGTGCGGGTGTCGATCGTCGGATCGATCATGTCGAGGAAGCGCCGCGCCTCGCTGTGCACGCGGCCGTAGTCGATGAGGCCGCCATGGGTCGGCAGGCGCTCGATGACGATGTTCTCGCCGACCGTGAAGCGCGGGATGAGGTTGCGTTCCTGGTGCACGGCGCTGATGCCGGCGGCGATCGCATCGCGCGGCGACTGGAAGGCCACCGGCTGGCCGTCGACCAGCAGGCGACCCTGGTCGGGCTTGTAGAGGCCGGTGATGATCTTGATCAGCGTCGATTTGCCGGCGCCGTTCTCGCCCATCAGGGCATGGATTTCGCCGGGGCGGATCTCGAACGAGACGCCGGCGAGCGCCGTCACGCCGGGGAAGCTCTTGCCGATGTCTTCGATGGTGAGGCGCATGTCAGGTCCGCTCCGCTCGGAGCGCCCGGGCGCGGTTGAGAGCCACCGCGGCAAGGATCAGCGCGCCCAGCATGAACTGGACCCAGTAGGGATCGACCTTCGCCAGCACCATGCCGTTCTGGATCAGAACGATCAGCACGACCGCGAGCGCCGTCGAGGCGACCGAGACATGGCCGCCGGTCAAGGCGGCGCCGGCGATGATCGGCGCGGCGAAGGACATCAGCAGCCAGTCGGCGCCGATGGTCGGCTGGGCCGAGCCGAGCTGCGCCACCGCGAGGATCGCGCCGACGGCGGCGAGAAGGCCGGAGAGCGTGTGCGCCAAAACGATGATGCGATCACGCGGAATGCCGGAAAGCTCGGCTGCATGCGCATTGCCGCCGACGGCGAGCAGTTGCCGGCCCGGCACCGTGCGGGCGAGGAAGAGGCCGAGTGCCAGCGCGACGATGACCGGCGGGATCAGCAGATAGGGCATGGCGAAGAAGCGCGCGGTGCCGAAGGCGACGAAGCCGGCGGGCAGGTTGTAGAACGGCACCGATTCCGTGATGCCGAGATCGATGCCCGTGAAGGCCGAGGCGGTGGCGAGCGTGATGATGAAGCCGTTGATGCCGGTGCGCACCGTCAGGACGCCGTTGATGAGGCCGCCGAGCGTGCCGAGGGCGAGGCCGGCGAGGATCGCGACCGGGACCGGGACGCCGTAGCGCTCCATCAACCCGCCCACGGTGATGGCGACGAGGCCGCCGAGCGCGCCGATCGAGAGATTGAGCTGGCCAACCGCGAGGGTCAGCATCTGCGCGAAGGCGACGACGAGCACGACGCAGAACGAGCGCAGCATCACATAGATGTTGAACTCGGTCAGGAAGGCCGGCGAGGTCAGCGCGAGGCCGATGCCGCCGGCGAGGATGGCGGCAGCGAGCGACGACCATTCCTTGGCGAGGAAACGATCGAAAAGGCCGGTCATGCGCGTTTTCCGGATGTGCGGCTGCCGAGGCTGCGCCGTTCCGCATGGACGCCGCGATAGCGGTCCAGCATCACCGCGAGGAGGAGGATGAGGCCGAGAAAGAGCTGCAGCCAGAAATTGCCGATCTGCATGACCAGGAGGCCGCTGCGGATCGTCGTGACGAGGAAGGCGCCGAGGATGGTGCCGACGACGGAGACGAAGCCCCCCGAGAGCAGCGTTCCGCCGAGCACGGGCGCGAGGAACGACGGCAAGAGCCAGTCCTGGCCGATCGAGGGCATCGCCGCGCCGAGGCGGAAGAGCAGCATCAGGCCGGCGGCGGCGGCGAGCAGGCCCGAAAGCATGTGGGCGATGATGATCGCGCGGCCGACCGGCACGCCGGAGAGCTCGGCGGCCCTGGCATTGGCGCCGGCGGCGAGGATCTCCCGCCCGAGCGCCGTGAAGCGGAACAGCACGACCAGCGCAGCGCCAATAGCGAGCGCGATCAGCATCAGCGGCGAGACGAAGCCGATCTTCATCCGCCCGAAGGCCGCGACTTCCGGCGGCAGCGTGTTGAAGGTCACCGCCTTGGAGAGGATCAGCATGCCGCCGAGGAAGAGGCTGGCGCTTGCCAGCGTGATGATGAACGAGTTGACGCCGGAGCGGACGATGGCGAAGCCGTTGGCAAAACCGAGCAGTGCGCCGAGCGCGAGGCCGGCGGCGAGCGCCAGCGGCAGCGGCAGGCCGAGCGCCTGCATCAGCCATCCGGCCAGCATCACGGCGCAGACGCCGATCGAACCGATGGCGAGGTTCATGCCGCCGGTCGCGAGCACCACCATGGTCGAGAAGCCGATGACGATGTCGACTGCGAGCGAGCGGGACAGAGCGAACAGGTTGAACGACGAGACGAAGCCCGGCGCATAGCTGGTGAACACGACCCAGAACAGGGCGATGATCGCGGCGAGGCCGATGAGGTTCGATTGCTCGGCGAGGAAGGCCCCGACGGCATTGCGACGTTCCGGCGCGGCGGCGGAAAGGGTCATGGCTGCACCATCGAGCGCTCTCGCTGCTTTTGGACTAGTGGACGGAGGGCCCACTGGACTCGTTCGGGTAACAGAAGGCCGTCATTCCGGCCTCCTCGCTGCGGCGGGGGGCGGGAATCATCGCGGCGTGTGGTGCTCAATGCGATCAAGAAGGCGGCCGCGAAGGGTCATCCGCGGCCGCCTGAGATAGCCTTACTTGCAGGCGAGATACTTGGCCTTGAAGGTCGACTGGATGTCGCCCGTCAGCTTCTTCAGGTCGTTCTTGTAGCTGTCGATATTGGCGTTCGAGATCAGCAGCGTGCCACTGTCGATGAAGTGCGCCGTCTGCGGCGTCTTGATCCACGGCGCGTCGCTCTTGACGGTGCAGGTGCCGCTGGCGAGCAGGTCGAGCACATAGGCGCCGACATAGCCCTGGCCATAGGGGTTCTGCGCCATCGTGCCGGCGACGAAGCCGTCCTTGATGCCGTCGAGCACGATCTTGTCGTCGTCGATGCCGACGAGCTTGATCCGCTTGTCGCCGAGATTGCGCAGCGACTTGGCGGCGACCACCGAAGGAATGTAGGCGGTGGCGATCAGGCCGTCGATCTGGTCCTTCTGCGCGCCGAGCAGGGCGTTGATCTTCTGGTCGGCGGCTTCCTGCGCATCGGTATCGGTGATGTGCTGGACGAGGCTGACGGCGCCATTGGTCTCGCCGATGGCCTTCTCGACCGCTTCCATGCGCAGCTTGGTGTTGGGATCGACCAGGAGGCCGGCGAGATGGACGACCTTGCCCTTGCCGCCCATGGCGGTGATCAGCGCCTTGGTACCGAGATAGGCCGAGTTATAGACGTCGGTGCCGAGGCAGAACGCGACCTTGGTCGGATCCTGGCTGCAGCCCGCGAGCGCCGCGGAAGGGATGTTGTTGGAGGCGAGTTCCTCGACCGTCGTGTTGATGCCGACCGCATCGCCCGGGAAGATGCCGAAGGCGTTGTAGCCCTGGCTGACGAGGCTTTCGATCAGCTCGGTCTGCAGGTTGAGCTTCCACTCGGCCGGAACCTTGAAGTCGACTGCGGCGATGCCGAAGTCCTTCTTGGCGTCGGCGGCGGCCTGTTCCCAGGGCGCGAAATAGGGATGCGGACCGCCCGGAATGAGGGCGATCTTGTTGTCGGATGCGTGAGCGGCACCGGCCGCGAGGCCGAGCAGCGTGGCGGCAAGCATCGGCAGGACGCGCGAACGCACGCCCTTGAAGCGCATGGTCATTTGTTATTCCTCCCTCATGCAGGGCGGCTCTCCTCAGCCGTTCCCGCAGGATCAAAGGCGTAACATGAACGAATATCGCGTGCAATATGCGTTCAGGCGCGGACTCAGCCGGCGAGCACCGCGTGCAGGGCGCGGAACATCGCCTTGGTGCGGCGATCCTCGGGGTCGGCGCGCATCTGGTTCATGACATAGGAAAGGCCGATCCCTTCGGTCGGCCAGGCGCAATGGATCGAGCCGCCGGCGCCGGCATGGCCGAAGGCGTCCTCGGGCGGGCCGAAGCGTTCTTGCGCGGTCTGCAACTGATAGACGGTGCCGATCGCCATTTCCTCGCTGAGAAAGGGATCGACGAAGCGGTTGAGCTCCTGCCGTCCGGCGACCAGCGTGTCCGGCCGCAGCAGCGGCGCGCCGCCGGCGGCGAGGACGGCATAGAATCGCGCCATCGACGCGGCGGTGGCGAGGGCGCCGCCGCCGGGGATTTCGGCAGCGTGAAAGGCGCGGCTGTTCCAGACGAGGTCTTCGGTGAAGACCGGCGGGTTGCCCCAGATCGAGCGGCGGGTCGGGTCGCTCGCCTGTTCCGGGGAGAGACCTTCGTCCCATGCGCCCCAGCCGGGCTCGAGCTCGAGCACGCCGGCGCGCGGCTCCAGCGCTTCCGGCAGCCCGATGAACACATCGAGGCCGAGCGGGCCGGCGATCTCCTCGGCGAAGAAGCGGCCGATCGAGCGGCCATCGATGCGCCGGAGCAGCCCGCCGCAGAGCCAGCCGATCGTCAGCGCGTGATAGCAGGCAAAGGCGCGCGGATCGGCTGAAAGCGGCTCGGCGGCGAGGCGCGCTTCCATCGCGGCATCGTCGGTGAGATCGGCCGGGGTGAGCGTCGCGAGCGTGATGCCAGGCAGTCCCGCATGATGCGAGACGATGTCGCGCACCGTGACGCCCGCCTTGCCGCCCGCGGCGAAGTCCGGCCAGTAATCTGCGACCGGACGGGCGAAGTCGACCAGGCCGCGCTCGGCGAGCATCAGCATCATCGTGCCGACCAGACCCTTGGTGCCGGAGAAGATCGGCATCAGCGTCTCGGCCGTCCAGGGCTCGGACGCATTGGCCCGGCCGCCGCGGAGATCGACCAGCATTTCGCCGCCCCGCGCCACGGCGAAGGCAGCGCCGACATCGCCGTAGTCGGAGAAATTCCGCGCAAAGGCCTCCGCGACCGGCTCGAAGCCGGGCGCGACGACGCCGGTGACGGGGAAGGTTGTGACGATCGTGGTCATCTCAGCGGCTTTCACTGGGGAGGGGTTGCCGATCCTAAGCCGACACGGATGCGATTGGCGACCGCCTCGATCGCTATTGATCAGCCCGATGCGAGACCGGTGATCATCGAGACGATCTCGTTCTTGTCGGTCGCGCGGGTGTCGCGGATGCCGATCTGCTTGCCGCGCCGGAGCACGCAGATGCGATCGGACAGTCGGAACACCTGATCGAGGCTGTGGCTGATGATCAGGATCGCGAGATTGCGCGCCCTGAGGCTCTCGATGTTCTTCTCAACCTTCGCCGTCTCGGCGACGCCGAGCGCCGCCGTCGGCTCGTCCATCAGGACGAGCTTGGTCGCCCAATGCGTCGCACGGGCGATGGCGATGCCCTGGCGCTGGCCGCCGGAGAGATCGCGGATCATCGACTTCGCCGAGGGGATGCGGACGTCGAGCGCCTCGACCAGCTGCTCGGTCTCGCGGATCATGCGCGGCCGGTCGAGCCGCTTCAGCGGACCGCGCGTCAGTTCGCGGCCGAGGAAGAGGTTCATGTAGACGCTCTGGCTGTCGGCGAGCGCGAGGTCCTGGTAGACGACCTGGATGCCCTTCGACTGTGATTGGCTGGCATCGGCGAAGGCGACCTCGCTGCCATCGATGAGGATGCGGCCGGAGGTCGGCCGATGCGCGCCGGCGATCATCTTGATCAGCGTCGACTTGCCGGCGCCGTTGTCGCCGACGAGGGCGACGACCTCGCCGGCGGCGAGATCGAGCGAGAACTCCTCGATTGCGGTGATGCCGCCGAAGGCCTTGTGGACGCGGTCGAGCGAAAGGACGGGCGTTGCCATGCTTCTGTCCCCTAGCTCGGCCAGTCGGCGGGGCGGCCGAAGGCGTCATGGATGGTCGCGACGGAGGGATTGCCGCCGGAGATGCCGCGGATGCCGGCGGTGTAGGCGCGCGTGACGAAGGTCTGCTGGCGGAAGCCGAACACCACGCTGTCGCCGACCTCAGGCTTCACCGGGCCGGAACAATCGATCATGCCGTAATAATCGATGGCAGCCGGCGGCGGGATGGCGACGCTTGCAAGCGCATCGACGGTCGGTTCGCGCGCCACCACGGCGCGGACCTCGTAGTCGGGGAAGACCGGGTCGATATAGAGGCCGCCACCGAAGCAATAGGCGCGGCCGGCATGGAGATGCGAGACCTCGGAGAGATAGACCGCCGCCGGTCGCTCCGGCAGGTCGCGGATCGCATGCAGCGGTGTCGTCCCGGTCAGGCCATGGCCGGGCTCGGCCTGGGTCGCCCCCGCTTCGGCGAGCGCCGGCATCATCACCGACGACGTCGTGCCGGGCGCATTGACGGCGATCTCCGTGCGGCCAGCGCGGGCCAGCGCGTCACGGGCCTTGGCGAGCGTTGCGAGATTGTGCGTCGGCTGCACCTTGCCGGTGTCGTTGTCGAAGAGGAGGGCGGGGAAGGTGGTGATGCCGGCGAAGCGAGCGCCGGGCAGGGCGTCGACCGCATCGGCGATGGCGACGATCTCGTCAGCCGGAAAGCCGCCCTCATGGCCCGGATAGAACCGGTCGCCCGCGGCATGGATGCGGATCAGGAGGTTGGCGGTGCGCCCCTGCCGTGCCATCGCGGCGGCGGCCTCGCGGGCCTTGTCGAGATTGAACACGGTCCAGTAATCCGGTGACAGAGCGGCGGCAGCGTCCGCCTCGGCGCGCGGCACCTGGACGAGATGGCCGACATGGCCGAGGCCGAGCCCGGCGCGGGTGCCGGCTCTTGCGCATTCCATGTCGACGGCGACGACGCGGCCGATGCCGCCCGCCTTGATCGCCTTCAGGAAATCGCCGTTGCGGCCCATCTGCTTGGTCATGGCGAAGACCTCGAGCCCGGCCTTGTCGCCGGCCGCGGCGAGGACGCCGGCATTGGCCGCGACGGTGTCGAGATCGATCACCGTGGTGTTGGCCGGCAGGCGGCCTTCCTGGTGCAGCCGGATCGCTGCCTCGATCAGGCCGGGATTGCGGCGGCGGATGAGGTCGAGGAACATGGTGTCGTCTCCCTAGACCCGGCTCAGCGGGCGCTCTCGCGCAGCGTCAGCGCGACGGCGGCGAGAATGATCAGGCCGCGCACCATCATCTGCTCGGCCACGGAAAGCCCCATCAGGATGAGGCCGTTGTTGAGCATGCCCATCATCAGCGAGCCGATCAGCGCGCCGACGATGGTGCCGGCGCCGCCATTGAGGCGCGTGCCGCCGACGATCACCGCGGCGATCACAGTCAGGAGATCGGTCTCGCCGAGCGTGTAGCGCGCGCCGTGCAGGCGGCCGGCATAGAGGAGACCCGCCAGCGCTGCCATCACGGAGGACAGCACCAGTACGCCGAGCCGGAGCCGGTCGACATTGATGCCGGCGGCGCGGGCGGCGCGGGGATTGTCGCCGGTCGCCAGCACATGCGCGCCGAAGGGCGTCTCGCGATAGACGAAATGACCGATGGCGACGGCGAGCACCGTCCAGAGGATCAGCGACGGCACGCCGAAGAGCTGGCCGGCGCCGAAGATGTTGGTATAGGCGTCGATGGTGATCGGCACGGATTGCAGGTTGGTGAGCCAGCGGCCGACACCGGCGAGCAACCCCATGGTGGCGAGCGTCACCAGGAAGGACGGCAGGCGGACATAGGCGACGAGCGCGCCGTTGACGAGGCCGATGACCGCGCCGGCGGAAAGGCCCGCGGCGACCGCGACCGGCCAGGGCATCGTGCGCATCACGACGGCGGCGACCAGCGCCGCGATCGCCACCACCGAGCCGATCGACAGGTCGATCTCCCCGGCGGTGAGGACGAAGACCATGCCGATCGCCATGATGGTGATCGGCGCTGTCTGCTGGACGATGTTGACGAGATTGTTGGTGGTGAGGAAGCCGTCGTCTCTGAGAACGATCGCGAAGGCGGCGAAGATCAGCAGGAACCCGACATAGACGACATACTGGGCGGCATCGAGGCCCTTCAGAAACGACGGCTTCGTCATGTCAGTTGACCCCGAGCGAAGCGGGCGGGTCGCGATGCAGCGAGGCGTTCCACCCTTCCTTGACGTTGTCCTTGGTGATCGCGATGGCGTCGGCGGCGAGGAACGGCGGGACCTTTTCGCCGATGAGGCCGAGCGCAGCGGCCTTCGCCGCTGTCGTGCCGATCGAATAGGCCTCGTCGGCCGAGATCGCCACGACATTGCCGCCCTTGACCATGTCGAGCGCCAGCGGCTCGGAAAGGTCGAGCGTCACGATCTTCGTATGCGTATTGCCGGCATTCCGGAGCGAGGCCAGCACGAATTCGGCCGGCTCCGCCCAGGTGACATAGATCGCATCGAGATTGGGGTTCTTGGTGACGAAGGCCTGCGCGATCTCCTCGGCCCGCGTCGGGTCGGCCAGGCCCTGTTCCGCGACGATCTTGATGTCCGGGAATTTCGTCTCGATCGTCCGCTTGAACGATTGGTCGCGCTGGTTGGTCACGTAGAAATCGGCGTCGTGGAAGATGTAGCCGACCGTGCCCTTGCCGCCGAGTGCATTGCCGAGCGCCTCGCCGGCCTTGCCGCCCATCTGGACGAGATCGGCGGTCGAGATCGTGATGTAGTCCTTGCCGTACTCGAAGCCTTTCGGTGTGTTGTCGATGAAGACGAGCTTGGTGCCTGCGGCGAGCGCCGGCTTGTAAACCTCCGGCGCCGTCTCGGGATCGACCGGCAGCGAGATGATCACGCTCGGCTTCTTGGCGAGAATGGTCTCGACGTCGCTCTTCTGCTTGGCAGCGTCGAAGCCGGCATCAGTGGTGGCGACGACCTCGATGCCGAGCGTCGCGAACGCGTCCTTGGCGCCCTGGTCGACGGCGTTCGACCAGTCAGAAGTCGTGTGCCAGGCGAGCCCGGCGGTGTAATGGCCGGCCTTGACCTTCTCGACCTGCTCCGGCGTCAGCGTGATGCTCGTGCCGGGCGTCGCGGTCTCGCCATGCGGACCCTTGGTCACGTCGTCGGCGTGGGCGGGGATAGCGAGGACGAATCCGGCGAGGATCGTCCCGGCGGTCAGAAGAGCCTTCAAATGCATGATTGCCTCCTCGTTTTTGGAACCCCGGCCGGCTTCTGCCGGACCGGGGCCTTGACCATTACTTGACGGCGTCGAGGATCGACTGCGGCGGGGCGCGGTTGAGCGAGGCCTGCCAGCCCTCTGCGACGTTGTCCTTCGTCACGGTGATCGCCGGAGCGACGATGAAGGCGGGCGCCTCCTTGCCGAGCAGGCCATAGGCCGCGGCGGTCGCCATCGAGGCGCCGAGCTCATAGGCCTTGTCGGCGACGAGCGCGGTCACATTGCCGCCCTTCACCATGTCGAGGCCGACGGGCTCCGAGAGGTCGAGCGTCACGATCTTGGTATGGGTATTGCCGGCCTGGCGGAGCGCCGCCAGCACGCCTTCGGCGGGCTCGGCCCAGGTGACATAGATGCCGTCGAGATCGGGCGTCTTGGTCAGGAGCGCGTTGGCGATTTCCTCGGCGCGGGCCGGGTCGGCGATGCCCTGGCTGTCGACGATCGTGATGCCCTTGTGGTCGTTCTCGATCGTCGCCTTGAAGGCCTGGTCGCGCTGGTTGGTCACGTAATACTGCGCGTCGTGATAGATATAGGCGACCTTGCCCTTGTCGCCGAGGGCGCTCGCCAGCGCGTCGCCGGCGTGCTTGCCCATCTGGAACAGATCGTCGGTGACGATCGCGACGTAGTCCTTGCCCTGCGTGTAGCCGGCCGGGACATTGGAGAGGAACACGAGCTTCACGCCGCTCTCCACCGCCGGCTTGAAGGCCGCAGCCGATCCGACCGGATCGAGCGGCAGCGCGAGAATGACGCTCGGCTTCTTGGCGAGCACGGTCTCGACGTCGGAGAGCTGCTTGGCGCTGTCGAAGCCGGCATCGGTCGTCGCGACGACATCGATGCCGTATTTCTTGAACGTGTCGGTCGCGCCGGCGCTGACCGCGGTGACGAAGTCGGACGAGGTGTGCCAGAGCAGGGCAGCGGTGTATTTGCCCTCCTTCAGCTTGGCGATTTCGGCGTCCGAAAGCGACAATGCCGAGGATGGCGTCGCCTTCTCGCCCTTCGGGCCGACGGTTTCGCCGGCAAGCGCATGGCTCGCCGAGGCCAATAGTGTCGCCGCCGCGAGCGCGGTCAGGGTGTTCTTCATCAGCATGGCAGGCTCCCTCGTGATGTGGCCGTTCCGGCCGGTTTGGTGTCAGCCATTCCCCTCGGCGCCGAGGCCGGCGAGGAAGGCTGCAAAGGCGATGATTCCGTCGAGGTATTCCTCGATCTCGACATGTTCTTCGGTGGTGTGGCAGTTGCGGATATCGCCCGGCGCGCAATAGACGGTGGGGATGCCGAGCCTGGTCGCGAGGAACGGCGCCTCCGACCAATAGGGCGCGCCGCGGATTTCGCCGCGGTCCGGGCGTACCGCCTTGACGGCCGCGACGAGTTGCTGGACCGGAGCGAGAGCCGGTGCGGTCTCGGTCGGGGTGCCGCCGAAGCGATGATCGCGGCCGGCCGGATAGTCGAAGGCAATGCCGATCCGCGGATCGATCGGAGCAGCGCGGACGGCCGCCTCCATCGCCGCGACGCCGGCACCGAGGTCCTCGCCCGGCAGCAGCTTCATGATCAGGCTGATGCGGCATTCGCCGGGAACGGCGATGTAGCCGCCGCCCGTCAGCGTGGTGACCAGGAGGAACGGACTGCCGACGAGCGGGTGCGGCGGCCGTGCTTCGAGTTCGGCCGAATGGGCAAACAGCGCGGCGAGGATCGCGTGCGCCGCCTTCAAGGCGTCGATGCCTGCTTCCGGCACACCGAAATAGGCGGAGCGTCCGGTGACCGTGAGGTCGGCGATGACGAAGCCCATCTGGGCCGCGTAGATTTCGAGCTCGGTCGGCTCGACATAGATGGCGAAATCCGGTCGCGGCAGCGCGCCTGCCTCGATATCGGCCGTGAGCGCCTTGATCCCTGCCGAAACGCCGCTGCCGGGCTCGCCGCTCTCTTCATCGCCGATGAAGGCGAAGAGGATGTCGGCCACCTGCGGCAGACCGGCGGCGCGGAGCAGGGCGGCGCTGGCGATGGCGGTGCAGATGCCGGCCTTGAGATCGCCGGTGCCGCGCCCCCACATCGCGCCGTCCTCGATCACCGCGCCGAATGGATCGGCACGGCTCGTGCCGGCCCAGCGTTCGGCCCAGCCGCGGACATGGACCGTGTCCGTATGGCCGGTCAGCAGCAGCAGCGGGCCGCCGCCGGTGCCCGGCAGTCGCGCGCTGACATTCGGCCGGCCCGGCGCAAAGTCCTTCAGCCTCACATCGCCGGCGCCGATAGCGGCGAGTTCGCGGGCGAGCAACTCCGCGAAGGCCTTCTCGTTGCCGGTGACCGAAGGCGTGCCGACGGCGCGGGCGAGCAAGGCGACGGCCGCATCACGGTCCAGCGCCCGCCTGAGGCGGGCGACGAGGGCAGGCGAGGGCGCGGTCATTCGGCGGCCTTTGCAAGCGGGGCGGAGGGCAGGGCGAGTTCGCCCGGCAGGTTCGGAATGCCGAAGATCTCGTTGTGCAGCCGGCTGACGGCCGAGGACACGGCACCGACGAGGCCGGCGCGGCTGCCGAGATGGCTGGCGACGAGCACGACCGGGCGCTCGAAGACGCGCGGCATGATCTGTCTGACGCGCTCGATCAGTTCCTCGCGAATGCCGATCGAGCCGCCGAGCACGACGATCTCGGGATCGACGATCGCGTAAAGCGCGGTGATGGCCAGCGCGAGCGTCGTCGCGGTGTCGTCGAGAACCGCGGCGGCCTCCTGATCGCCGGTGGCGAACCGGTCGAAGATCGCGCGCACGGTTTCGACGCCGACGGCGCCGCCGGCAGCCTGGTAGCGGCGGACGATGCCGGCCGCACCGACCTCCAGTTCGAACGTGCCGACCTCCCGCGCCGCGGGCGTATCCGTCTCGCGGCCAACCGGCAGATAGGCGACTTCGCCCGCCGCCCCCGTCGCGCCGCGTGCCAGCTTGCCATTGACGATGAGGCCGAGGCCGGCGCCGGTGCCGAGCGCCAGGAAGGCGGCATTGTCGCGGCCCTGCGCGGCGCCCTGCCAGGCTTCGCCGAGCATCGCGAGATTGACGTCGTTCTCGATCGACACGGGGATGCCGAACATCGCGCCGAGTTCACCCGGCACGTCGCGCTCGGAAAGGCCCTTGATATTGGGCACGAGGCCGATGGTGCCTGTTGCGGGATCGATCACACCCGGGGAGCCGATGACGACGCTGCGGATGCGGGCCGGATCGACGGCGGCGCCGGCAGCGAGCTTCTCGGCGAGCGCATGGATCTGGGCCAGGACGGCGCGGCCGCCGCGGCGATCGGTCGGCTCCGTCGCCTCGGCCACGACCTTGCCCGAGAGGTCGGCCAGCGCGGCGATGACTTTGGTGCCGCCGAGATCGACCCCGAGCGAATAGGCGGCATCGCGCGCCACCTCGTAGCGGACGGCGGTGCGCCCGACCTTGCCGCTGGTGCGCCCGGCCGGTCGTGCCCAGCCTTCCGATTCCAGCGCCGCCATGACCTCCGACATCGTCTGCTTGGAAAGGCCGGTCGCGGTGGCGAGCGCAGCCCGCGAGATCGGCCCCTGATGCAGCAGTGCCTCGGCAACGGCGCGGCGGGAGAATTGTCTGACGAGCAGGGACCGATCGGCGTTCACAGGGAGCTCATTAGTTCGTCCAGTTGACGAATTAATGCACCAGACCGCGTTCGAGTCAACGCCCGTTGTCAGCTCTTCCGCAGGCATGCACGCGGGCATGAAAAAAGGGGCCGCCGCGGCAGCCCCTTTTCTCTTCGATCAGACAGTGTCGCTCAGGTCGTCGACGGCACGTCTTCGTCACGCAGCTTGCCGGCGAGCGCGGCTGCGACAGCGGCGATGAAGGCGCCGACGAGCAGGGCGATGAAGCCGAGCAGCATTGTGGTGGTTGCAGCCTTGCGGGCAGCGTCGGCGGCTTCCTGCGCCTTGGTCTTGGCTGCCTCGACGGAAGCGATCATGTCGTTGACACGCTTTTCGGCATCAGCGGCCGGAATGCCGGTCCGTGCGGCGATGAGCTGCGCGAGATAGGCCTTGTCCGGATCGGTCATGCTGCCGTTGGCGATGCTGGTCGCCACGATCCGCGTCGCCTCAGTGCGAACGTCGCCCTGATTGGTCGCTGGTGCAGCCGGCGGCAACTGGCTGTCGACCGGGCGGAACAGCGTATCGACGAGGTAGCCCGTCGGATCGCCGGCATTGCCGACCGCCGAGGCCGCACCGGCCGAAGCGCCCTGTGCAGCGCCGGAGAGCACCGACGTTGTCGCCTGTACGCCGGTCGACACCGTGCCGACGACGGCCGAGCCAACCAGGACGGCCGCGATCAGCGTCGCAACACACCAGGACAGGAAGCCATGGGCGGTGTCACGGAAGAAGACTTCGTCGGTGTGGACGCCGACCCAGCGGGTACGGAGACGCCCGGTGATGTAGCCGCCGAGCGCGGATGCGATCCACTGGACGACGACCAGCCAGATCGCCGCCGAAACGGCGAACGTACCGGCAGCGACGCCGGCATGGGCCCAGGGCGAGACGGCGGCGAAGCCGAGGCCCGAGCCGAGCACGAAGAGGCACAAGGAGGCCGCCGAGGCGACCACGGCGCCGGCGAGGATGGCACCCCAGGACAGGGCGGACTGCGACGATTCAGGCGCCGAGACGGGGGCGGATGCTGCGACGATGGTCATCGCGGGGCCTAATGCCAGAAGAGTGCGAGAAGAATGATGATCGGAATCGGGATACCAAGCATCCAGAGAAGTATCGAGCGGCCCATCTTGTCAGCCTCCGTTAGTGATTCAGATGGACGTCTAACGGAGCTGCGGGTCGTTTGGTTCCGGCAGAAGTGGAAAGGGGCGCGACTGGCGCGCCCCTCGCAAAGTTCCCTGATGGCGACGTTACTCGGCGGCGACGAGGCGGCCTTCCAGGGCTTGCTCCGGCGCCTGCGGAGCGCCGTCGAGCGCCGCGTTCATGGCGGCGACGTCGAGCTCGCCTTCCCAGCGGGCGACCACGAGCGTTGCCACCGCGTTGCCGATGAAATTGGTCAGCGCCCGGCACTCGGACATGAAGCGATCGACGCCGAGAATGAGCGCCATGCCGGCGACGGGCACGCTCGGCACCACCGACAGCGTCGCCGCGAGGGTGATGAAGCCGGCGCCGGTGATGCCGGCCGCACCCTTCGAGGAGAGCATGGCGACCAGGAGCAGAAGGATCTGCTGTTCCAGCGAGAGATGGGTGTTGGTCGCCTGGGCGATGAACAGCGCCGCCAGCGTCATGTAGATGTTGGTGCCGTCGAGATTGAACGAATATCCGGTCGGAACGACCAGCCCGACCACCGAGCGTTTGGCGCCGGCGCGCTCGAGCTTGTCCATCAGCGAGGGCAGCGCCGCTTCGGAGGAGGAGGTGCCGAGCACGAGCAGCAGCTCTTCCTTCAGATAGCGGATCAGCTTCAGGATCGAGAAGCCGTTGTAGCGCGCGACAGCGCCGAGGACGACGACGACGAAGAAGATCGACGTGACATAGAACGTACCGACCAGGAAGGCGAGGTTGACCACCGACCCGATGCCGTATTTGCCGATCGTGAAGGCCATCGCGCCGAAGGCACCGAGCGGGGCGGCCTTCATCAGGATCGAAACGAGACGGAAGATTGGTGCCGTGAGCGCGGTCAGGAAGCGCGTGACCGGTTCGCCAGCCTCTCCGACGAGGCCGAGCGCGATGCCGAACAGCACGGCGACGAACAGCACCTGCAGGATGTCGCCCGAGGCGAGGGCATCGGCCATCGTCGTCGGGATGATGTTCATGAGGAAGCCGGTGATCGTCTGGTCGTGCGCCTTCTCGGTGAAGCTCTGCACGGCGGCGGGGTCGAGGCTTGCCGGGTCGACATTGAAGCCGGCGCCGGGATGGACCACGTTGGCGACGACGAGCCCGATCGCGAGGGCGAGCGTCGAGAAGGTGAGGAAATAGGCCATCGCCTTGCCGACGACGCGCCCGACCTTGGCGAGATCATGCATCGCTGCGATGCCGGTGGTGACGGTCAGGAAGATCACCGGGGCGATGATCATCTTGACCAGCTTGATGAAGGCGTCGCCGAGCGGCTTCAGGCTCGTGCCGATGTCGGGATAGAAATGACCGACGGCGATGCCGAGCGCGATCGCGGTCAGGACCTGGACATAGAGCTGGGCATAGAACGGCTTGCGGCGTGGGGCCACGCTGCCGGCCTGGATGATGATCGCCATGGAATTCCCTCCTCCTCGTCCGGGGGAGACGGCCGGCCCCAGACTGGTTCCTCCCGCAGCGGTGGCACGATATCCGCACAAGCGCTTCGTCTCGCGATCGAAGGCGCAAGCGATGTGCCAACGGTCCGGATTGGCTAAATCCAGCCATTCTGCGGTCGCTGACTTCCGCTGTTGGCTGATTTTCCGCACAAGGACGATTTCCTTGTGCGGAGTTTCGCACTAGGCTCTCGGCATGACCCTGATCGGCAGCCGCGGCGAAACCCGGTGGCGCTCGGCCGGCCTCCTTGCCGCGACCGGCCTGCTGTTGGCCGCCGTCGTGGTCGCCGCGACGGTGATCGGCGCGGAGCGCTATGGCCGCCGTCTCGCCGTTGCCGATCTCGGCGCCCGTGCCGACGCGACGCTGCCGCTGGCCGTCGCGGCACTGGCGGGCGAGATCTCGAAGCAGCAATTGCTTCCGGCGGTGCTCGCCGTCGATAGCGATATCGGCGCGCTCCTGTCGGCGCCGGCGCCCGACCACGCCCGCCGCATCGGGCTCAAGCTGAAGGAACTCGCCGGGGAGGCCGGTGCCAGCGTCGTCTATCTGATCGGGCGCGACGGGGTGACGCTCGCCTCGTCCAATTTCGATGCGCCGGACAGCTTCGTCGGCAGCGACTACGGATTTCGCACCTATTTCACGACTGCAATGGCGACGGGGCGCGCGCTGCAATATGCGCTCGGGACCGTCAGCCTTAAGCCCGGGCTCTATCTCTCGCACCGCGTCGACGGGCCGTCCGGGCCACTCGGTGTCGTCGTGGTCAAGGTCGAGCTCGACCGTGTGGAGGCGGACTGGCGACGGAGCGGCTATACCATCTTCGCGTCCGACCACCAGGGCATCGTGCTGGCGACGAGCCGGCCCGACTGGCGCTTCGGGCTGCTCGCCCCGATCGCCGACGAGGATATGGCACGGCGGACGCTGCAGCTGGGCGATACGCCGCTCAAGGCGCTGCCGCTGCGGCTCGATGGCAGCGGACTGATGCGCCTCGACGGCGGGCGCGGAACGACGCGGTTCATTCTTGCGGCGGGCCCGGTCGGCGATGTCGCTCCGGATTGGCGGCTGACGGTTCTCGTGCCGGCCGATGCGGCTATCGCCGCGGCGTCGCGCACGGCCGTGCTGACGGCCATCGCCGGCCTCGTCGCGCTCGCGGCCGTCGCCTTCGCCTATCAGCGTCGGCGGCTCGCCATTCGTCGGCGACAGACGGCGCTGACCGAAATGAATGTCGAGCTCGAGCGGCGGGTCCGCGAGCGCACGGGCGAGCTCAGCCGCGCCAATGAAGCGCTCGCGGGCGAGATCGCCAGCCGCGAGGCGGCCGAGCAGCGGGTGCGGCGGCTGCGCGAGGACCTTGCCCAGGCCAACCGCCTCTCGATCCTCGGCCAGATCGCGGCCGGCGTCGCGCATGAGATCAACCAGCCCGTCGCCGCTATCCGCGCCTATGCCGACAATGCCGGGCGCTTCCTCGACACCGGGCGGCCGGAGCCGGCGCGCGACAATATGGGCGCCATCAGCCGCATGGCCGATCGTATCGGCGAGATCACCGGCACGCTGCGCGGCTTCGCCCGGCGCGCCACCAGCCCGCCGGCGCCCGTACGGCTCGACGACGCGATCGACGGCGCCCTGTCGCTTCTCGCCGGCCGCATCCGCGACAGCGGCGTCGCCATCGAGCGGATGCGTCCCGAGCCCGCGCCGGTCGTGGTCGCGAGCCGCATCCGCCTCGAACAGATCCTCGTCAATCTGCTGCAGAACGCTCTCGACGCCCTGAAGGGCAGGGCCGACGGGCGCATCGCGATCAGCGTCGCTAGCGGGACGGATGTCGTTCGCGTCGGCGTCGCCGACAATGGCCCGGGCATCCCGCCGGCGATCGCCGAGACGCTGTTCATGCCCTTCGTGACGACGAAGGACGCCGGCCTCGGCCTCGGCCTCGTCATTTCCGCCGAGATCGCGCGCGAATTCGGCGGTTCGCTCCGCCATGAGCCGGATTCAGAGACCGGCGCGACCTTCATTCTCGAACTGAGGCCTGCCTCTTGAACGCGCTGCCTTCCCCGGTCCTGTTCGTCGACGACGACGCCGACATGCGCGCCGCCGCCGGCCAGACACTCGACCTCGCCGGCTTTCGGCCGCTCGTCTTCGCCGCTGCCGAGGCGGCGCTGGCCGTGCTCAACGCGAGCTTTCCCGGCATCGTCGTCACCGATATCCGCATGCCCGCGATGTCGGGGTTGCAACTGTTCGAACGCGTCCGCGCCCTCGATCCGGATCTGCCGGTGATCCTCGTCACCGGCCATGGTGACGTCGACCTCGCGGTCAGTGCTCTCAAGGCCGGCGCCTACGATTTCATTTCCAAACCCTATGCCAGCGACCGCCTGGTCGAGGCGGTCCGCCGGGCGCTCGAAAAGCGCGCCTTGGTCCTCGAAAACCGCCGGCTGCGCGCTGTCGCCGCGGGAAGCGAGGAGGACTTCGCCTTTCTCGGCGAAGCCCCGGCGATGCGCCGGCTGCGCGCCACGATCCGCCAGATCGCCGATGCCGACGTCGACGTTCTGGTCGAAGGCGAGACGGGCTCGGGCAAGGAGGTGGTCGCGGAGCACCTGCATCGCTGGAGCCGGCGCGCCGATCGTCCGTTCGTGGCCCTCAACTGCGGCGGACTGCCTGAAAGCGTGATCGAGAGCGAGCTGTTCGGCTACGAGCAGGGGGCCTTCACCGGCGCCCAGAAGCGGCGGGTCGGCCGGATCGAGCATTCGGACGGGGGGACGCTGTTTCTCGACGAAATCGAATCGATGCCGGCCCCCCTGCAGGTCAAGCTGCTGCGCGTCCTCGAAACTCGCCGCGTCGAGCCGCTCGGCACCAATGACAGCCGGGCCGTCGATCTGCGCGTCGTCGCGGCGGCGAAGGTTGATCTCTCCGATCCTGCGGCCCGCGGCGATTTCCGCAGCGATCTCTACTATCGCCTCAATGTCGTTACCCTGCGCGTGCCGCCGCTGCGTGAGCGACGGACGGACATTCCCTTGCTGTTCGGCGCTTTCCTGCGTCGCGCTGCCATACGGTTCGGACGCCCGCAACCCGATCTGACGGCGGCGGCGCGCGACCATCTCGAACGGCACGATTGGCCGGGCAATGTGCGCGAGCTGCTTCATTTCGCCGAGCGCTATGTCCTCGGCCTCGCCGACGATGACGTTCTGAACGGCGAGGCGGAAGCGGGCGGCGGACTGACAGAGCGCGTCGACCGCTATGAAGCCGAGCTGCTTCGCACGGCTCTGCGCGAAACCGGCGGCGACGTGCGTGCCACGCTCGAACTCCTGCAACTGCCGCGCAAGACGTTCTACGACAAGCTGAAGCGCCACGGCATAACGCGCGCAGATTTCAGCCCCGGCCCTGCAGCACGCTGAGCCGGCTCACGCATCCTCCAGTCATTGTGCCTCAGCGATGCCGATGGCGACCGAGGTCGCGCCGGGCGGGCGGCGCGTTCAGCCGCGTCAGGCGGTCGCCTTCGGCTTCGCGGCGCGCGACTTCTTGGCGGCAGCCGCGACCTTCGTCTCCTCGGGCGCGGATTCGGCGGCGAGGGTCGCCTCGGGCGCGCTCGTGCCGGCGTCGAGCACTTCGGCCGGTGCAGAAGTTGCGGTCTTCGCGGCTTTGCCCTTGCCGGCGCCAGCCTTGCCGGAGCTTGCCTTGCCGGTAGCCGGCTTGCCCGCGTCGGGTTTCGCGGCCGACTTGCTCTTGGCGGCTGCCTTCGCGACGGCTGTCTTCGGCGCGTCATCCGCGGCCTCGGCCTTGGCTGCCTTGCCGGCCTTCGCGGACGGCTTGGCCTTGCCGGCCGACTTTCCGCCGGCCTTGCCGTCAGACTTGGGTTCGGTGCCCTCGATCTCGGCGACTGCCATCAGCCAGTGGTCCCAGTCGCGCCCATGCGGCTGGCCTTCCGCCAGCCAGATCTCATAGGCGCGGACTCGGATCGCTTCGTCGCTTTTCCCTGGCATGCCCTGTCTCCTGTTCCTCGGCTTGGCGATGACACCGGAACGCGCTGCAGTATGCGGCGGTTCCTGGCATTGCGCCTTTCACAAGTGTGCCACTGCTCGGCCCGAGTTTCGACGGGCAAATTGCGTCGATCAGGCCGAAGGTGGCGCCTCGTCGCGGCTCCATCGTCCGAGAAGGCTGCCGAGCCGGTCGAAAGCAAGGTCGGTGGTGACTGCGAGCAGGGCAACGACCAGCGCTCCCTGCAGGACATAGGCGGTGTTGAAGCCGCTGAGGCCGATGATGATCGGCAGGCCGAGCGTCTTGGCCCCCACGGTCGAGGCGATGGCCGCCGTGCCGATATTGATGATCACCGAGGTGCGGATACCCGCGAGGATCACCGCCGCGGCGAGCGGCAGTTCCACGGCGCGAAGCCGCTCGGCCCCGCTCATGCCGATGCCGCGCGCCGCCTCGCGGGCGCTCGCCGGCACCTGCTCCATGGCGGCGACCGTCGCCTCCGTCACCGGAAGGAGGCCATAGAGTGCGAGGGCGATCAGCGCCGGCAAGGCACCGAAGCCGAGCAGCGGCACCGCGACCGCCAGCACGGCCACTGGCGGGAAGGTCTGGCCGGCGGCGACCACGGTCTCGATGAGCGGCCGGAATTCGCGGCCCGCCGGACGGGTGACGAAGAGGCCGAGCGTCACGCCGATGAGGACGGAGATCGCACTCGACGCCGCGACGAGGCCGATATGGGCGAGCGTCAGGTTAAGGAAGCTGTCCTGCTCGAACAGCGGCCGGTCCTGCCCCGGAAAGAGCAGTGCAAAGACCGGCTTCAGCGCCGGCATGAAGAGGACGAGCGCAACCAGCGCCAGCGCGGTCGGCAGCAGCGGATCATGAAGCCAGCGCGGCACGATCCGCCGCGTCACGATCCGGTTCCGATCAGGTCGGCGAGATGGATCGCGCCCGTGATGTGGCCATTCTCGACGACAGGCAGCCGCTCGGCGCCCCGGGCGACGAACAGCGACAGCGCATGGCGGAGGCTTGCGTCGGCGGCGATCGGCTCGCCCTCGGCGGCCTCGCCGGCGCGCATCCGGTCGGCGACCTGCTCGATCGAGAGCAGCTTGATGCCCATATCCTCGCGGCCGACGAAATCGGCGACGAAGTCGTTGGCCGGCCGCGTCAGGATGGTCCGCGGCGTTCCCGACTGGACGATGCGGCCGCGGTCGAGGATGACGATCCGCGTGCCGAGACGGATCGCCTCGTCGATGTCGTGCGTCACCAGGAGGATCGTGGTGCCAGAGGCCTTGTGGATGCGACGCATCTCGGCCTGCAACGTGTCGCGTGTCACCGGGTCGAGCGCGCCGAACGGCTCGTCCATCAGGAGCACGGCCGGATCTGCGGCCAGGGCCCGGGCCACGCCGACCCGCTGCTGCTGGCCGCCGGAGAGGTGGCGCGGATAGCGGTCGCGAAAGCGGGCCGGGTCGAGCGCGAGCAGGTCGAGCAGTTCGGTGACGCGGTCGCGGATGCGGCTCCTCGGCCAGCCGAGCAGCCGCGGCACGGCGCCGATATTCTCTTCGACCGTCCAGTGCGGGAAGAGGCCGATCGACTGGATGGCATAGCCCATGCGGCGGCGGAGCTGCTCCGGCGCGAAGGAGCGGATCTCCGCGCCGTCGAACAGGATGCGGCCGCTGTCATGCTCGATCAGCCGGTTGACCATCTTGAGCGTCGTCGTCTTGCCCGAGCCGGAGGGGCCGATCAGGACGCAGAATTCGCCCCGGGGGACGTCGAGCGTCAGATCGTCGACCGCCGTCCAGTCGCCATAAGTCTTGCGGACCTGTTCGAACCTGATCATCCCGATCTCATCCTCAGCATGGTGACCGCGAGCTTGAGCGCGATGTCGAAGGCGATGGCGATGGCGACCAGAGGCACGACCCCGAGCAGGACGAGGTCCATGGCGCTGCCGTTCAGCCCCTGGAAGATGATGGCGCCGAGCCCGCCGGCTCCGATCAGCGCCGCGACGGCGGTAAGCCCGACGGCCTGAACGATGGTCACGCGGAGGCCGGCGACGACGACCGGCAGCGCCAGCGGCACCTCGACGCGGCGGAAGATCTCGCCTGGTGTCATGCCCATGCCGGTGGCCGCATCGACGACTGCGCCTGGCACCTGGTCAAGCCCCGCCGCCGTGCTGCGCACGATCGGAAGCAGCGAATAGAGCGTGAGGGCGATGATCGCCGGCGTCACGCCGATGCCGGAAATGCCGAGACGGCCGAGCCACGGGGCGAGCGCCACGAGGCCGGCGAGCGGCGCGATCAGCAGGCCGAACAGCGCGATCGAGGGAATCGTCTGGATGATGTTGAGCGCGGCGAAGACCGGCCGGCGCAGCCTCGCCCGGCGGACCACCATGACACCGAGGGGCAGGCCGATGCCGAGCGTCGGGACGAGCGTCGCGCCGACGATCGTGAGATGGGTGACGACGGCGGCGGCGAAGACGTCACGGCGGTTCGCATATTCCTTCATGATCGAGATCTGGTCGATCGCGCCGGAGCCGATGATCAGCAGCACCGGCAGTGCCAAGGCGAGGCCGAGGCCGATCCGCAGCGCCGGGTTGGTGGTCGCGCGTTGCAGCGCGTCGGCCGCGGCTAGTGCGGCGGCGGCGGCGATGATCCAGAACGCACCGCCGAACGCCGTGCGCGCGGCCCGGCTCGCGCCGGACGCGAGGCGGAGCGCAGTATCGCCGGCGAGCCAGAGCAACGCCGCCGCGAGGGCGGCGGCCGCGACGGCGACCAGGACGTGAGCCAGCCGGCGGTCGGGCAGGAAGGGGCCGGCGAGGAGCGGCAGGATCGGGAGAAGCGACAGCAGCCGGCCATCGGCGAAAACGACACCCGGTGGGACCGGCTGCCCGGACAGCAGACGGTTCGGCGCGTGCGTCAGCAACGGCAAGCCGGCCGCCGCGGCAATGCCGACGACGACCAGAAGCAGCAGGACGCGATTTTTCAGCACGGGAAGGAGCGGGCGGCTACTTCACGAGGCCCTTCGACTTCAGATACTCCGCCGCGACCTGGCTGGCATCCTGTCCGTCGACCGCGATCTTCGCATTCAGCGATTGCAGGGTCGGTGCATCGAGCGTCGCGAAGACCGGCGCCAGCAGTTCTGCGATCTGCGGATAGTCCTTCAGCACCGCTTCGCGGATGATCGGCGCAGGGGCATAGACCGGCTGCACGCCCTTGTCGTCTGTGAGAGCGACGAGGCCGAGCGCTGCGAGCGCGCCGTCGGTGCCATAGGCGAGCGAGCCGTTCACGCCCGAGGTCTGCTCCGCTGCAGCGCGGATGAAGGTCGTGGTATCGCCGCCGGCCAGCGTCACGATCTGGTCCGGGCCGAGCTTGAAGCCATAGGCGGACTGGAAGGCCGGCAGCGCCGCCGGGCTCTCGACGAATTCGGCGGAAGCGGCGATCTTGAACTTGCCGCCGCCATTCAGCCACTTGGCGAAGTCCTCGAGCGACTTCAGGCTGTTGGCGTCCGCGACATCCTTGCGGACGGCGATCACCCAGGTGTTGTCGGCCGGTGCCGGGGCGAGCCAGACGATCTTGTTGGCGTCGTAATCGAGCGCCTTCACCTTCTCATAGCCGGCGGCCGCATTCTTCCAGGCCGGGTCGGTGTCGACCGAGAAGAAGAAGGCGCCGTTGCCGGTATATTCCGGATAGATGTCGATCTCGCCGGCCGTGATGGCGCCGCGCACGATCTTGGTGTTGCCAAGCGACACCTTGTTCACGGTCTTGATGCCGTTGGCCTCGAGCACATCGATGATGATGTTGCCGAGCAGCGCACCTTCGGTATCGATCTTCGAACCGACGCGAACCGGCTCGGCCGCTGCGGCGAAGGTGGCGCTCAGCAGGAGCGCGGCGGCCGTTCCCATGAGGGCGCGGCGATTGAGGATGGCGATCATCGGTTCGTCTCCGTCAAGGGCCGCTGTCGGGCGGCGGTCTGGTCGATTGCTGCGTGGGAGCCGCCTCATAGCGTCGGTCAGGCCGGCGGAATTTCAAGGAGCGTACTGCATTCGTTCTGGCGGGTCACCGCCAATATGTGCAGCGCACGTGCCTTTTTCGGTGCGCGACCGGAAAGCTGTTGCGGACATCGGTGCCCAACGCGAATGTCCTTCCGGAGGTTCCAGATTCAGGCGATTGCAGGTGGTGGAATCGGGTTGTCGCATCTTGGTCCGGCATTGCCGCCACGGAGCAACACCGTATAGGCTGTCGACCGATGTCGGCCGATCGTGCGAGTGATGGATTGCCTCCCCCCAATCCCCGAGGTTTAGGACCTCGACTGGATGTCACCCGGCTCGTCGCGTTGATGGGCTTGCTCGGCATCATGCTGACGCTCGCCGTCACCGCCGTCCTGGCAAAGCGGGAATATGACCGGCGGTTCGAGGACGCCCGGACAGAGCTCGCGACCGAGGCCTTCTTCCTTTCAGATCACGCCGAACGGCTGTTCGAAGTGGCCCAGATCGCGGTGGCGGGCGCCAGTTCGCTCGCGGTCGGGGAGAGCTGGGACAGCATTGCCGCCGATCCGGTGCTGTCGCGGCAGCTGCGCGATCTCGCGCGGTCGATCCCCTATGTCGAGGATGTCTGGCTGAACGACGGCCAGGGCGAGCTCCGCGCCACCTCGTTCGCCTTCCCGACGCCGAAATCGAACGCGAAAGACCGGGAAAACTTCAAGGCGGCGCAGCAAGATGTCGACGAACTGTTCGTCGGTCCGCTGATCCGCGGCAAGGTTACGGGGCGCCCGACCTTCCTGCTGTCCAACCGCATGGAAGATCCGGATGGGCGCTTCCGCGGCATGGCCTCGGTGACGGCCGATCTCGCTTATTTCAGTGACTATTGGCGGGAGATCGCGCTGCCTTACGGAGCGCGGGTGACGATCACGCGCGTGCCGTCGCTGGAAGTCCTCGCCGAATTTCCGCAGGGTGGCGACGCGCCGGCAACGCCGCCGGGTCTGGCCGAAAGTGTCCGCCTGCTGCCCGCCAATGGCGAGTTCAAGGCGTCGTCGCCCGAACGACGCATGGGGGCGTTCCGCCAGGTCGGCGGCCATCCGATCTATCTGACGGTCGATATCGGCGAGGCCGCCATCGAGGCTGGCTGGAAAACCTGGTTCGCCAATATCCTCCCCGTTCCCGCGACGGCGATCGCGCTGTTCGGCGTACTGAGCTGGCTGGCGATCCGCGATTCGCGGCTCGAGCGCGCGGCGCAGTGCTCGCTCGCAGCCGCCAACGAGGAGCTTAGGCTCGAGATGGCGCGGCGCGAGAGCGCCGAGGGGCAGGTGCGCCAGTTGCAGAAGATCGAGGCGATCGGCCAGCTGACAGGCGGGATCGCGCATGATTTCAATAACATGCTTGCGATCATCGTCGGCAGTCTCGGGCTTATGGAAAAGCGGCTCGAGCGCGGCGATCGCGACATTGGAAAATATCTCACTGTCGCGCAGGAGGGCGCATCGCGCGCCGCGGCGCTGACGCAGCGCCTGCTCGCCTTCGCCCGCAAGCAGCCGCTGGCGCCGCAGACGATCGATCCCAACCGCTTCGTCGGTGGCATGTCGGATCTGCTCCAGCGAACGCTGACCGAGGCGATCCGCATCGAAACCGTGCTGGCCGCCGGCGCCTGGAAAGTGCATGCCGATCCCGTCCAGCTCGAGAACGCGCTGCTCAATCTCGCCGTCAATGCGCGCGATGCGATGCCCTCGGGCGGCCGGCTGACGATCGAGACCTCAAATGCGAGCATCGACGCGGCCTATTCCTCCGCCAATGGCGACATTCCCGCCGGCCAGTATGTGCTGGTCGCCGTCACCGACACCGGAACCGGCATGGCGCCGGAGGTCATCAACCGCGTCTTCGAGCCTTTCTTCACGACCAAGGGCGTCGGCAAGGGCAGCGGCCTCGGGCTGTCGCAGGTGTATGGCTTCGTGCGCCAGTCGGGAGGCCATGTGAAGGTCTATTCCGAGCTCGGCCAGGGCACGACGGTCAAAATCTACCTTCCCCGCTTCTATGGTGCCGATCTCGACGGGGATGCCGGCGAGGTCAAGGCGTGCCCGCACCCCGTCGGCTCGGCCGACGAGGTCATCCTGGTCGTCGAGGACGAGGCGAGCGTGCGGCGTGTCAGCGTCGAGGCGCTCCGCGACCTCGGCTACACGGTGCTGCATGCCGATCGGGCCGAGCGGGCGCTCTCCTTCGTCGAATCGGGGGCTCGGATCGATCTTCTCTTCACCGACATCATCATGCCGGACGTGAATGGCCGCGAACTGGCGGATCGGGTCCGCGTCATCAAGCCCGACATGAAGGTGCTCTACACCACTGGCTATACGCGCAATGCCGTGGTCCATAACGGCCTGCTCGATCCGGGCGTCCGTCTGCTCGGCAAGCCGTTCACGATCGAGCAGCTCGCGACGAGCGTCCGGGCTGCCCTCGACGCCTGAGGCCGTATCGATCGGGGTGGCCGCCCGAGGCGCTTTCAGGGGGGCGCCGGTCATGGTCGTCAGAAACTACCCGATCGCGATTCCGTCGATCCTCAACCGCTATTTCATCTTCGGCTGCTGCGTTCTCGCCTTCCTGGTGAGCCTCGCCTTCCTTGCCGTGACGGCGGATGTCTGGCTGCTGGCGGTGATCTTCGGTGCGCTGGTCCTCGTCGGCCTCCGCGACCTGACCCAGACGCGCCATGCGCTGCTGCGCAACTATCCGGTCATCGGCCATGTCCGCTATCTGGTCGAGGAGATCAGGCCCGAGCTTCGCCAATATCTCTTCGAGGATGACAGCGACGCGCTGCCCTTCTCGCGCACGCAGCGTTCGCTGGTCTACCAGCGCGCCAAGAGCGAGGCCGACCAGCGCCCGTTCGGCACGTTGCTCGACGTCTATGGTCAGGGCTACGAGTTCATTGGTCATTCGATGCGACCGCTCGACCATGTCGATCCCGCCGGCTTCCGCATCCGCGTCGGCAACGACCAGTGTAGCCAGCCCTACGACACGTCGGTGCTCAACATCTCGGCGATGAGCTTCGGCGCGCTCTCGGCCGCCGCGATCCGCGCTTTGAACAAGGGCGCGAAGCTCGGCGGCTTCGCGCAGGATACCGGCGAGGGCAGCGTCAGCCCGTATCACGAGGAATATGGCGGCGATCTCGTCTGGCAGATCGCCAGCGGCTATTTCGGCTGCCGCACAGCCGAAGGCCGCTTCGATCCCGAGAAGTTCGCCGCCCGCGCCGCCAGCCCGCAGATCAAGATGATCGAATTGAAGCTGAGCCAGGGTGCCAAGCCCGGCCATGGCGGGATCCTGCCCGGGCACAAGGTCTCGGCCGAGATCGCCCGCGTTCGCGGCGTCACGGAAGGCGTCGACTGCATCTCGCCGGCGCGCCATTCGAGCTTCGATACGCCTGTGGGGATGATGCGCTTCCTCGCCGAGCTCCGGCGGCTTTCGGGCGGCAAGCCGGTCGGCTTCAAGCTCGCCATCGGCCATCCCTGGGAATTCATGAGTCTCGTCAAGGCCATGCTCGCAACCGGCATCGTGCCGGACTTCATCGTCGTCGATGGCGCCGAGGGTGGCACGGGCGCGGCGCCGGTCGAATTCACCGATCACATGGGCGTGCCGATGCGGGAAGGCCTGCTGCTCGTCCACAATACGCTGGTGGGTACCGGCCTGCGCGACAAGGTGAGGATCGGCGTCAGCGGCAAGGTCATCTCGGCCTTCGACATGGCGTCCTGCTTCGCGCTCGGCGCCGATTGGGTGAATGCGGCGCGCGGCTTCATGTTCGCGATCGGCTGCATCCAGTCGCTGTCATGCCATACCAACAAGTGCCCGACCGGGGTCGCGACGCAGGACAAGCTGCGCCAGCGCGCACTCGTCGTTCCCGACAAGGCCGAGCGGGTCGCGGCGTTTCATGCCCACACGCTCGACGCCCTGGCCGAGATGCTCGCCGCCGCCGGACTTCGCCATCCCGGCCAACTCGGGCCGCATCATCTCGCCCAGCGCGTCAGCCCGACGGAAATCCGCTTGCTGTCGCATCTCCATGCGTTCCTCAACGAGGGCGACCTGCTGACGCCGGCGGGAAAGCAGGGTTTCTATCACCTCGTCTGGGCGCGGGCGCAGGCCGAGAGCTTCGATCCGCTGCCAGCCTGAGCGGCTGGCACGGGCATAGTGTTCGGCGAACCCTCGTTCAGCCGAGCGCCTGAACAATGTCGGCGATGAGATCGTCGGAAGCCTCGATGCCGGCGGAGATGCGCACGAGTGAATCCGAGATGCCGATCGCCTGGCGCTGCGCTGCCGGGATCGAGGCATGCGTCATGGTCGCCGGATGCTCGATCAGGCTCTCGACGCCGCCGAGGCTCTCGGCGAGGGCGAAGATCTGCACCCGCTCGAGGAAGCGCTTCGTCGCGGCGAGGTCGCGGTCGAACTCGACGGTGATCATGCCGCCGAACGCATGCATCTGCCGCTTGGCGAGCGGGTGCTGCGGATGGCTTTCGAGGCCGGGATAGATGACGCGGCGGACGTCGGAACGCGTCTCGAGGAAGCGAGCGATGGCGATTCCGTTTTCCGAATGGCGCTGCATCCGGAGCGCCAGCGTCTTCAATCCGCGCAGCGCGAGAAACGAGTCGAACGGTCCGGAGATCGCGCCGACGGCGTTCTGCAGGAATTTGAGCTTCTCGGCGAGATCGGCGCGCTCGCCGACGACGACGGTGCCGCCGACCATGTCCGAGTGGCCGTTCAGATATTTTGTTGTCGAATGGACGACGATATCGATGCCGAGTTCCAGCGGCCGCTGGATATAGGGGCTGGCGAATGTGTTGTCGGCGACCGCGATCACGCCATGGCGGCGGGTGATAGCGGCGACCGCTTCAAGATCGACGATGCGCAGCATCGGATTGGTCGGCGTCTCGACCCAGAGCATCTTCGTCTCGGGACGGATCGCCGCCTCGACCGCGGCGAGATCGGTGAAATCGACGAAGCTGACCTTCAGCCCGGCCGAGCGCTTCCTGACCCGCTCCAGCAGTCGGAACGTGCCGCCATAGATGTCGTCGGTCGCGACGATGTGGTCGCCGGCATCGAGCAGTTCCAGCGTCGTCGAGATCGCGGCGAGACCGGACGCGAAGGCAAAGCCGGCGCTGCCGCTTTCGAGGTCGGCGATCGCGCGCTCGAAGGCGAAGCGGGTCGGGTTCTGCGAGCGGGCATATTCAAAGCCCTTGTGAACGCCCGGGCTTTCCTGCGCATAGGTCGACGTCGCGTAGATCGGCACCATGACCGCGCCGGTGAGCGGATCATGGCTCTGGCCGCCATGAATGGTGCGGGTGGCGAAGGCGAGGCGGTTCGGGCGGTCCGGAGCGGTCAAGGAGCGAGCCTCAGATGGTTGATGAGATCGACGCGGGTGATGAGGCCGACAAATTCGTCGTCGTCCATGACGATCGCGACTTCGTTGCGCTCGAAGATCGGCAGCAACGCATCGACGGGGGCCGACGAGTCCACGGTGTGCAGGCTGGTGACCATCGAATCGGCGACGCTGGCGCCGAACTTGCCGCCCTCGTCACGATCGAGGCGGCCGAGTCCCGCCAGGACGTCGCTCTCATCGAGCAGTCCGACCAGACGGCCGCCCTCGATGACGGGAAGCTGCGAAACATCGGCGCTGCGCATGCGGGCATAGGCGGTCGACAGCGTATCGCCTGGCGCGACCGTGACGGTTCCGCCCTCGGCATGGCTGCGGGCGACGAGATCGCGAAGATTGCCGTGCTTCAGCTTCTCCGCGAGCCCCTGCTCGGCAACCCAGACATCGTTGAAGACCTTGGAGAGATACTTGTTGCCGCTGTCACAGACGAAGGTGACGACGTTTTTCGGCTCGGTCTGCTCGCGGCAATAGCGCAGCGCTGCTGCCAGGAGCGTGCCGGACGACGAACCGGCGAGAATGCCCTCCTGCGCCAGCAGGGCTCGCGCGGTGGCAATGCTCTCGCGGTCGGTGATCGTGAAGGCGCGCGACACCAGCGACAGGTCGGCATTCGGCGGCACGAAGTCCTCCCCGATGCCTTCGACCGCCCAGGAGCCGGCTTCGATCATCACGCCGGTCTCGATCAGCGGCGCCAGCACCGAGCCTTTCGGGTCGGCGAGCACCATCTTCGTCTTCGGCGAGGCGCGGCGGAAGAAACGGCCGAGGCCGGACAACGTACCGCCTGAACCGACGCCGACCACCACCGCGTCGACATCGCCTCCGAGCTGCTCGAAGATCTCCGGCCCGGTCGTCGTTTCATGCGCCAGCGGATTGGCCGGGTTGCCGAACTGGTTGACGTAGAAGCCGCCAGTCTCGACGGCGATCCGCTCGGCCATGTCCTGGTAATAGTCGGGATGGCCCTTGCCGACATCCGAGCGCGTGGTGCGCACATCCGCGCCGATCGCTCGCAGATGCTGCACCTTTTCGCGCGACATCTTGTCGGGAACGATCAGGATCAGCTTGTAGCCCTTGGGGAGCGCCACCTGGGCGAGGCCGAGACCGGTGTTGCCGGCCGTCGCCTCGACAATCGTGCCGCCCGGCTTCAGGCGGCCGTCGCGTTCCGCGGCAGCGACCATGGACAGCGCGACGCGATCCTTGATCGAGCCGCCCGGATTCTGGCTTTCGAGCTTGACGAAGAGGCGGCAGGGGCCGGTCTCGAAGGTGGTGATCTCGAGCATCGGGGTGCGGCCGATCAGGTCGAGGCTGGAGCGCACTGGCGGCGGCAAAGGCAAACGGCGGTCGCTGCTCGGGCTCGTCATGATCGTGCCTCCGGCCGAAAAATCTGCCTTCATCTAGAGGCTGATCAGCCGCGGCTCAAGGGAAAGGCCGTGCATCACACGTGCAGAACGCGGAATGATTTTCCAAGGCTCAGCACAATCAGCGCGGCGAAGGTCAATGACGCGATCCCAACTGCCTTCGTGGCGCAAGAAAATTCCTGATGACCGAAGATCTCTCGATCCTGTTCAGTGAACGTGCCGCTCCAGCTGTTCGATCTGCGGAACGATCACATGGTCATAAACCTTGCGCTGCGTGTCGTCCAAGCAGGCCGCACCGTCACGAATCACCATCTGCAGGATCCGGAAGGCCTTGGAGCGGCGCTTGATCTTGCCTTCGTCAACAAGACGTTCGAGAGCGGAAGTGAGGAATATTCGGCGCAACATCGTTTGGATCCCGCCGTCATGATTCTGTTCATGAAGATTCGGTTTATTCGGCGGCGAAATCAAGCGATTCGCAGGTCGGCCATCATCGCGGGACGGGTTTGTGCGCTGTTTTTGTGGTTGTGCGCTGCAAAAGGGCGGGCCTGTCCGCGCCCTGCCGGCAGGGCCGGCGCGACGCGCGCATCGTGGAACCCGGAGGTGGCGAAATGCTTGAGACGGATGGATGGATTTCAGCCGTCCTGCCGGCTCTTTGCTCACTCCATCATGCGGCCATCGGTTTCTGCCAATACAACCATGGGGCGCAGGTGTAGATCTGCTGTTCAGCCGCGGTGAAACTCGTTGCCGATGACCAAATGCTGCCTATAATGACGACAGTTCAGGAGCTTGTTTTCGATGCAGAAGAAATTGGTGGGCCTCAGGGGTCGCCTGGTGGAAGAACAGCAGAAACTCATCATGCAGGCGGCTGGGTCGGGCGTCCTGCCGACCGATAGTGCCATCCGTAAGATTTCCGACATCGAGAACGCGATCATGGCCGTCGAGCACATGATCGAGGAGCTTGGCAGCAGCAAGCCGGCGTCGAAGAGCAGCGCGACCAAGGCTTAGGCCGGACGTCGGCGGCGGGCCTGAGGTTGCAATCAGCCGGTTCGCTACCGTGTTCCTCGTCAATCCGTTTCGGGAGTAATGTTCACGACATTGCTCTCAGCGCGATTCGCATGAATCGATAGGATCCGGCCGTGCTCTTCCCACGTTTTCGCTCCAAGGAGCGTGATCTTCGCAGCGATATCGAACGGCTCACTACGATCCACCAGGTTGTGCTCCGCGCCCTGGCCGACGCCCGCAGCGAGGCCGAGGGCCTCAGTGCTCGCCTCGATGACGCCCGTTCACGCGCTGCCTTTCTTTATGGCGATGTCATCGATGGCGTCGACGAGCCCGACAGTCGGCAGTCGGAGCTGATCCAGGAGGCCGAGCGCTTCCTGGTGCGCGGCGAGAAGCGGCGCGACGAACTCGGCGCCCATTCCGTTTTCCTGCGCCAGCTCGACGAGCAGTTGACGCAGGGTATCCAACAGCTTCGGATCGAGCAGCAGGAAGACTGACGGCCTGCGTCAGTCGACGCGGCCGCGCGCCTCGACGCGCTCGGTCGCGACCACATGCGATCCCGAGACGAGATGCACCCGGTCGAACAGGTTCGACACCGGGCAGGCATGGTTGGGGACGATTCGGATGCGCTCGCCGATCGCAGGCTTCTGGGCCGAGGCCGACAGGTCGATCGTCCCATGCTCCTCGCTGAGCCCTGTGATGACCGCGTCCGGATAGCCGAGCACCGTGCCATAGCCCGACAGGCCGAGCAGGTCGCTGGTCAAGGCCTTCGATCCGGCATCGATGACGGCCCGATCGGCGGTCGGTCGGCTCACGACGGTGGCTAGAACGGTAAGGGCGCAGTCCTCCAGGGTTCCGACGCCCTTCGCCACCTGGAACCGGTCGAGATAGATATAGGTTCCCGGCCGGTATTCCGTCGCGATCCGCGTCTCGTGCGCCGCCCAGAGATCGGGCGTGCCGCCGGTAGAGATCGTCTCGGGCGGCAATCCCGCCTCGGTCAGTGTAGCGGCCATGGCGGCGAGGACGTCGCGGGCCTTGTCCGGATGTCCGGCCGGCGGATAGGTCATGAGGCCGCCGAAAACGAGGCCAGGGCTCGCCGCGATCTGTCGGGCGAGCGCCACGGCCTCGGCGGGCGTCTGGACACCACAGCGGCCCATGCCCGTATCGCATTCGACGAGGACGCGGAGTGGTGCTGCGGCGTCGGCGAAGGTGCGGGCATAGCCTTCGATGGTGAAGGCGCTGTCGGCTGTCACGGTGAGGCGGACACGGCCGTTCAGCACGCGAAGGCGATGGAGCTTCTCCGCGCCGATGAGGTTGTAGGGCAGCAGGATATCCTCGATGCCGGCATCGGCCATCACCTCGGCCTCGCCGAGTTTCTGGCAGGTGATGCCGATCGCGCCGAGCTCGACCTGCCGCCGGGCGAAGCGGGGCAACTTGTGCGTCTTGATATGCGGTCGCAGCACCAGGTGATGCGCGTCGGCATAGGACTGCGCGCGGGCGAGATTGGCCTCGACGCGATCGATGTCGATAAGGACAGAGGGCGTGTCGATCTGGTCGATGGGCTCGGGCATGGCGTGTCCTTTCGCGGCTCAGTCGCCGATCGGCAGGCGCGGATCGTTGACTTTCAAGGTGTTGAGGCTGTGCTTGATGCGGCGCAGCCCTTCGAGAACGTTCGGCCCCATCGCCTCGGCGGTGGCGCTCGCCAGCATGTCGACGAGGCCGATCAGGGCATAGCGGGTCGGGGAGGGGCGCAGCAGCAGCTGGTCGTCGTCGGGCACGGCGAAGGAGATCACCGTCTCGCCGATCTCCGCAAGCGCCGAGCCCGGCGCGGTGACGACGATGGTATGGGCGCCATAGTGGCGGGCGATGCCGACCGCTTCGACCAGCGGCTGGACGAAGCCGGAGATCGAAAACGCGATCACGACCGTGCCGGGCTTCGCGACCGAGGCGATCATGCGCTGCAACTCGCCGTCGTCATGAGCGCTGACCGAAAGACCGAGCCGGAAGAGGCGATGCTGCATCTCGGTCGCGGCGATGGAGGACGAGCCGCCGGAGCCGAAGGCGAGCACCGACTGGGCCCGCGCGATTCGCTCGGCGGCGAGGCGGATACGGGCGGCATCGACCTGCGCGCGCAGCACTTCCAGCGCGCCGATCGCGCCGTCGACGACGGTGTCGACGAAGCGCCGCCCGGCGGCATCCTCGCCTGGCCGCGCCGCGAGATAGGCGCCGCCGATGGCCAGTGCCTGGGCAAGGCGGAACTTGAAATCGCGGATACCCGAGGCGCCGACGGCGCGGCAGAAGCGCGTCACGGTCGGCTCGCTGACTCCGGCGCGGCCGGCGAGATCGACGATCGAGGCCTTGGAGGCGAAATCGAGATCGGCGAGCACGGTCGTCGCCAGGCGGCGTTCGGAGCGGCTGCCGGCGGTTTCCGCCCGGCGGATGCTCTCGATCACATCGCCGAGCGGCCGCACCGTCTCAATCCCCGATAATGTCGCTGACGAAGCGGCGATTGCCAGCCGTCAAACCACCGTCGACGGCGATGGCCTGGCCGGTGATGCCGGAGGAGAGCGGTGAGGCCAGGAACAACGCCGTCTGCGCCACCTCGGCCGGCGTCACCATGCGGCCGAGCGGATAGTGGCGGACGACTTCCTCGAGCAACTGTGGTTGCTTTTCCAGGCGATGGTCCCAGGCGGGCGTTCGCACCGATCCCGGGCAGATGCAGTTGGCGCGGATGCCATGGCGGCCGTGCTCGACGGCGATCGCCCTTGCATAGGCATTGAGAGCGGCCTTGGCGGCGGAATAGGCCGGATTGCCGTAATGGCCGAGCGCGTTGACCGAGGAGACCAGAACGATGGCGCCGCCGCCATGGGCGATCATGGCGCGCAGCGCCGGATCGACCAGATTGTAGGCACCGGTCAGGTTGATCGCGATCTCGCTGTCCCAATGATCCGGACCGGTATCGGCCATGCGCTCGGCCCGCGTGAAGCCGGCATTGCCGACGACCACGTCGGGCACGCCCGATCTGGCGATGATCGCCGCCATCGCCGCCGTCGTCGCGGCGCGGTCGGTGAGTTCGAACACCGCGGTTCCCACGCCGGAGAGCGGCGCGAGCAAGGCCGCATCGCGGTCGCAGGCCGTGACCCGCGCGCCGGCTTCGACAAAAAGCGCAACGAGCGAGCGGCCGATGCCGCCGCCGGCGCCGCTGATCACGACATGCTTATCCCGCAATCCAAACATCGTCGCTCCCTCTGCAATCCGCCCAAGCTTCGCGCCAAAATGAAAAAAAGCAACATGATTTGCCGCTTGACGGGCCTCGATGTCGGGAATTTACATAGCCGGACGAGAGTGGCAGCAAGTGAACTGAGGAAAGCGTGATGGCGAAGCTGAAGACGGTGTACGGATCCTCGCATGTGCCGCTGTCGCCGGCGGTCAGGGCCGGGGATTTCGTCTACATTTCCGGTCAGGTTCCGGTCGATGCCTCGGGCAGCGTGGTCGCTGGAAACATCGAGCCGCAGACGCGGCAGGTGCTCGACAATGTCAAGGCGGCGCTGGCGCTCGTCGGCTGCACGCTCGACCAGGTGGTGAAGACCTTCGTCATCCTCGCCGACGCGCGCGATTTCGGCGCCTTCAACAAGGTCTACGCCACCTATTTCCCCTCCGAGCCGCCGGCCCGCACGACGATCGAGGCCAATCTCATGATCGACATCAAGATCGAGATCGAAGTCATCGCCTACGCGCCGCTCGGCTGAAACCGGACTCCGGGCCATCATGCGAATCTTCACGGCGTCTCTGGCGACCGAGACCAACACTTTCTCGCCGGTCCCGACCGACCGGGCGAGTTTCGAGATGGCATTCTATGCCGCGCCCGGCGAGCATCCGGAGACGCCGACCTTGTGCTCCTCGCCGATCGTCGCGCTCAGGAAGCGCGCCGTCGCCGATGGGATCGATCTGGTCGAGGGCACGGCAACCTGGGCCGAGCCCGGCGGGCTGCTGCAGCGCGCCGCCTATGAGGGCTTGCGCGACGAGATCCTCGATCAGCTCCGCGCTGCGCTGCCGGTCGACGGTGTCGTGCTCGGCCTGCATGGCGCCATGGTGGCGCAGGGCTATGACGACTGCGAGGGCGACCTGCTGGAACGCATCCGCGCGATCGTCGGACCCAAGGTCATCATCGCGGCGGAACTCGATCCGCACAGCCATCTGACGGCGAAGCGGGTCGCCAACAGCGATATCCTCGCCGCCTTCCTCGAATTTCCGCATACCGATTTCTACGAGCGCGGCGAGCATGTCGTCGATCTCGCGATCCGCGCCATCCGCCGCGCGATCAAGCCGGTGATCTCGACCTTCGATTGCCGGATGATCGAGGTGTTCCCGACCAGCCGCGAGCCGATGCGCTCCTTCGTCGACCGGGTGAGGGCACTCGAGGGGCATGACCGCGTGCTCTCGGTGTCGCTGATCCATGGCTTCATGGCCGGCGACGTGCCGGAACTCGGCACGCGCATGCTCGTCGTCACCGATGGCGACAAGGCCGGCGGCGATGCGCTGGCGCGGCGGCTGGGGCTCGAGATCTTCGGCCTGCGCGGCCAGACCATGATGCCGCAATTCGGCATCGACGCGGGACTCGACCGCGCGGCCCGGCTCGCCTCTGAGCAGCCCGGAAAGCCGGTCGTCGTCGCCGACACCTGGGACAATCCGGGCGGTGGCGTCGCCGGTGACGGCACGCTGATCCTCCGCCGCATCATCGAGCGCGGGATGCAGGACGTCGCGGTCGCGACAATCTGGGACCCCATCGCGGTGACGTTCTGCCTCGCGGCCGGCGAGGGTGCCCGCATCCAGCTGCGATTCGGCGGCAAGGCGGGCCCCGATGGCGGCGCGCCCATCGATGCCGAAGTCGATGTCATCAGGGCGGTGGAGGAGGGCTGGCAGAGCTTTGGCCGCAGCCGCGTGACGCTCGGCCCGGCGGCGGTGATCCGCCTCGTCGGGACGACGATCGACGTCATCCTGAACACCAACCGCACCCAGACCTTCGAGCCTGACATTTTCACCAATCTCGGCATCGACCCGATGACGAAGGCGATGCTGCTGGTGAAATCCACCAACCACTTCCACGCCGGCTTCGCGCCGATCGCGGCGGAGATCGTCTATATCGACGCGGGCGCGCCCTATCCGTCCAATCCCCGCGTCACCGCCTATCGCAAGCTCGATCGACCGATCTGGCCGCGGGTCGAGGATCCGCATGGGCTCGTTGAACAAGGCGCCGGCAAAAACTGAAAACGCGTTTCAGTTTTCCCGTGTGCCCAATCGAATACTCGTTGAACGACGCAAAACGGTCTTGACACCGCGCCAACCTGCGTCATGATTGTGGAAAGAATTTACAGAACGGCCGATCGCCCAGAAGGGCGTCGCAACCGTATCGTGATGTTGCAGGGGACTCCATGAAAGTCGGCATTGTCGGGCTTGGCTATCGGCTGGGCTATCTGGCACGTATTTTTTCGGCCTCGCTCCCGGACTTCGAAGTGGTCGGCTATGTCGATCCCGAGCCGGCCGGCCTCAGCTATTGCAAGCAGTTCGGCGTTCCCGTCGGCACGTCGCATGCGAGCCTCGAGGCGATGCTGGCGAGCGAGAAGCTCGACCTCCTGATGGTCGGCTCGCCCAATCATCTCCATCTCGGCCATATCCGCACCGGCCTCGATCACGGCCTCAAGGTCTTCTCGGAAAAGCCTGTCGTGACCACCGTCGAGGAGACGATGGACCTCGCGCGGCTGATCGCCGAGTTCGGGCCCGACAGCGTGATGGTCGGGCTCGTGCTGCGCTATGCGCCGCTTTATGTCGATCTCCGCAAAGCGCAGGCCGATGGCCTCCTCGGCGACATCGTCTCGATCGAGGCGTCAGAGCATATCGCGCCCTATCACGGCGCCTTCTTCATGCGCGACTGGCGCCGCTACGAGAAATATTCCGGCTCGTTCATGCTCGAGAAGTGCTGCCACGACCTCGACCTCTACAACGGCGTCGTCGGCGTGCGTCCGGCCCGGGTCGCGAGCTTCGGCGGCAAGAAGAGCTTCATTCCGCAGAATGCGCCGGAAGGTCTCGGCATCAACGACACCGAGGTCTATCATCGCAAGCCGAGCGGCTGGATGGGCTCGGACAAGGTGTTCGACGGCGATGGTGACATCATCGATTTCCAGACCGCGATCGTCGAATACGCGAACGGCGTCGCGATGACCTTCCACACCAACCTGAACGTGCCCGATGAATTCCGTCGCTTCTGCGTCGTCGGCGCCAAGGGCATGGCGGAAGGCGACTTCGTACGCAATTTCTTCAAGGTGCATGACGCGCGCACCTCGGCGAAGCTGATCGACACGGCCTATACCGGCTCGGAACTCTCGGTCCACTACGGCGCCGACGAGCAGATGGCGCGCGATATCGGCGCTCATATGGTCGATGGCACGCCTCTGCCGGTCTCGGTGGTGAACGCGCTCGAGGCTGGCCTGCTGGCGCTCTCGATGGATGCCGCGCGGCGCGGCAAGACCGTCATCGACATGACCGAAACCTGGCAGCGCTTCGATGCCGCGCTGTCCGGCACCGGCGGCTGAGGGGGCGAGCGATGACGCGGTCCCGCAGTGCCACGCTCTTCGCCCTTGCTCTCTTGCTGCCGGCGACTGCCTATATCCTCTTCATCGTCGCCTATCCGCTGGTCGATACGTTCACGCTCTCCTTCACCGACGCCTCGCTGCGCAAGACGGTGAATTGGGTCGGCTGGGACAACTACCAGAAGATCTTCGGCGGTGATTTCGCCACCGTGATCCTGCGCACCTTCGTGTGGACCTTCTTTTCGGTCGCGACGAAGATGGTGATCGGCACGGTCGGCGCCGTGCTTCTCAATGCCCTGGTGCCCGGCCGCGCGCTCTTCCGCGTGCTGACGCTGCCGCCGTGGATCGTGCCGATGGCCATCGGCATCTTCATGTGGGGCTGGATGTATAACGGCCAGTTCGGGATGATTTCCGGCGTCCTGCAGAATGTCGGCATTCTCGACCGGCCGCTCGCCTGGCTCGCTTATGGCAGCACTGCCTTCGTCGCAACCGTGCTCACCGATGTTTGGATCGGCGTTCCCATGGTGACGCTTTATATCCTGGCCGCGATCCAGTCGGTGCCGAAGGACCTCTATGAGGCGGCCTGGACGGATGGGGCAGGGCGCTTCTATCGCTTCCGTCGCATCACGCTGCCGCTGATCGTGCCGGCGCTGGTGACGATGTCGATGCTGTCGCTGATCGCGACCTTCAATTCCTTCGACATCATCTGGATCCTGACCCGCGGCGGCCCGAACGGCCAGACCACGACCATGATCATCGATACCTACAAGACGGCGATCGGCAGCTACAAATATGGCGAAGGCGCCGCCCGCGCAGTCATGATCTGCCTGTTCCTGTCGGCCTTCTGCTTCTTCTACTTCCGCATCACCAGCAAGATCTCGGGAGAATCGAAATGAGCAGCGGACGCCCGATGATCGATCGCTATCGCTGGTATGAATATGTCGCCATCTATGCCGGCCTCGCGCTGTTCCTCGCTTTCGTGCTCTCGCCCTTCATCGAAGGCTTCCTCGTTTCGCTGAAGCCGCTGACGCATCTGTTCTCGTCGCCCTATCGCTTCTGGCCTGATGACGGCTCCTTCGACGCCTATGTCACGATGTGGCAGAGCGTGCCGCTTCTCGGCCGCTACATCTTCAATTCGCTGTTCATCTCGGGGGTCTCGACCATCGTCGTGCTGATCCTCGTGGTGCCAGCCGCCTATGCCTTCGCCCGCTTCGAGTTTCCGGGCAGCGGCGCGCTGCTCGGCGCGTTCCTCGCGGTCAACATGTTCTCCGGTGCCGTGCTGCTGATCCCGCTCTACCGGTTGATGCGCGCCACCGGCATGCTCAACACCTATTTCGCGATGATCGTGCCGGGCGTCGCCTTCCTGATCCCGACCGCGATCTGGCTGCTGCGCACTTATCTGCTGCGCATCCCGCGCGAACTCGACGAAGCCGCCTGGGTCGATGGCGCCAGCCGGCTCTATATCCTCCGCCGCATCGTTCTGCCGATCGCCGCGCCCGGCATCCTCGTCGTCGCGCTCGCCACCTTCATCGGCGCCTATGCACAGCAGTTCATCTTCGCCCTGACCTTCAACTCGAAGTCCGAATTCATGCCGCTCGCCGTGGGCCTGTTCGCCTTTTTCGGCAAGGAGCGCGTGGTCTGGAACGAGTTGATGGCGGCCAGCTTCGTCGGCATCGCCCCGGTGATGATCGGCTTCGTCTTCCTGCAGCGTTATCTCGTCGCCGGTCTCACGGCCGGCGCGGTCAAGCAGTAGCGCTTCAGGCATCGTACCGCCCCGGCAACAACGGGCGGCCTAACAAACGAGGGAAGTGTGATGAGACAGACTTCGATTCTCCTGGCGGGTGCGGCCGCCGTCGTCCTTGGGACGATGGCCGGCCCGTCCTTCGCCGAGGACAAGACGGTCAGCATGATCCAGTGCGGCGATGCCATCGCCGAGACCTATCCCGACCTGATCAAGGCCTGGGAAGCCAAGAATCCGGGCTTCAAGGTCTCGGTCGAGATCGTCGGCTGGTCGCAGTGCCAGGACAAGATCACGACGCTGGCCGCCGCCGGCACCCCTGTCGCCCTCGCTTATGTCGGTTCGCGCACGCTGAAGCAGTTCGCCGACAGCGATCTCATCGTTCCGATCCCGATGACGGACGCCGAGAAGGCCGCCTATTATCCGCATATCGTCGACACGGTGACGTTCAAGGGCGAGGCCTGGGGCATCCCGGTCGCGTTCTCGACCAAGGCGCTGTTCTGGAACAAGGCGCTGTTCGAGAAGGCCGGCCTCGATCCCAGCAAGGCTCCGACCACCTGGGACGAGCTCTATAACGACGCCAAGGCGGTCAAGGACAAGACGGGCATCGCTGGTTACGGCCTCCCGGCCAAGACCATGGACAACACGATGCACCAGTTCCTGCATTACGTGTACACCAACAACGGCACCGTCATCGACGCGGACGGCAAGATCACCCTCGACAGCCCGCAGAACCTGCAGGCGCTCGAATTCGTCAAGAAGCTGGTGGCGGTGTCCGAGGACGGTCCCTCGGCCTATGACCAGGACGACATGATCAAGCTGTTCTCGGACGGCAAGGTCGCGATGATCGAGGGCGGCCCGTGGGTCCGCAACCAGGTCTCCAAGGACATCAAGTGGGGCGTCGCGCCGCTTCCGGTCGGCCCGCAGGGCAAGGGTCCGGGCACGCTGCTGATCACCGACTCGATGGCGATCTTCAAGGGCACCGGCGTCGAAGCACAGGCGATCGATCTCGCCAAGCTCCTGACCAGCCCCGAGAACCAGTTCGCCTATGAGAAGACGCACGGCCTGACGCCGCTGCGTCCCGTCGCCGGCGTCGACACGCTGGTCTCGGAAGATCCGAGCTGGAAGCCGTTCCTCGACGGTATCGCCTTCGGTGGTCCGGAGCCGCTGTTCCTCGACTACAAGGGCTTCCAGAATGCGACCATCGACATGGTCCAGTCGGTCGTGACCGGCTCGGCCGAGCCCGCCGCGGCGCTGACCAAGGCGGCCGGCGCGATCGACCAGTACAAGTAGTCGCCGCGAAGGCCAACCTGACCCTCTCCCGCTCGCGGGAGAGGGGGAGAGGCCCGGCCCGCCGGCATCTTGCCTCCCCCTGAGGGGGAGGTCGGACCGGAGGTCCGGGAGAGGGTCTACGGCGTCTCCGGATGGTCCGTAGACCCTCTCCCGCCGGCTGCGCCGTCGACCTCTCCCTCAGGGATGAGGTGAAGAACACCTGCCTCCAAGATCGAGAGCCGTCCCTTGAGCGAACTCACCCTTTCCCGCCTGAAGAAGTCCTTCTCCGGCACGGACGTCATCAAGGGCGTCGATCTCGAGGTCACCGCCGGCGAGTTCGTCGTCTTTGTCGGGCCATCCGGCTGCGGCAAGTCCACGCTGCTGCGCATGATCGCCGGCCTCGAAGAGGTCACATCCGGCGAGATCGTCATCACCGGCAAGACCGTCAACGACCTGCCGCCGGTGAAACGCGGCATCGCCATGGTGTTCCAGTCCTATGCGCTCTATCCGCATATGACGGTCTATGAAAACATCGCCTTTCCGCTGCGCGTCGAAAAATTGCCCGACGACCAGGTGCGGACGCGCGTGATGGAAGCAGCCCGCGTGCTCCAGCTCGAAACGCGGTTGCAGCAGAAGCCCGGCACGCTCTCGGGCGGCCAGCGCCAGCGCGTCGCCATCGGCCGCGCCATCGTGCGCGAGCCGAAGATCTTCCTGTTCGACGAGCCATTGTCCAATCTCGACGCGGCCCTTCGCGCCGACATGCGCATCGAATTGACGCGCCTGCACAAGAAGCTCGGCGCGACCATGATCTATGTGACGCATGACCAGGTCGAAGCGCTGACAATGGCCGACAAGATCGTCGTGCTGAACGCCGGCCGCATCGAGCAGGTCGGCTCGCCGCTCGATCTCTATCATCGGCCCGCCAACCGCTTCGTCGCCGGCTTCATCGGCAATCCGAAGATGAATTTCCTCGAAGGGCCCTGCATCGCGGCCGACGGGACCGGCATCACGGTCGATCTCGGTCCGCTCGGCACCGTCACGCTGCCGCGGCCCGGCGCCGGCGCGCTGGTCGGGCAGACGCTCGCCGTCGGCATCCGGCCCGAGCATCTCCGTCTCGACGAGCCGGGCGGCTTCCGCATGACCATCCGCCCCGGCATCATCGAAAGGCTCGGCATCCATACCGTCGCCTATGCGCCGATGCCGAACGGCGAGAACTTCGTCGCGCTGTTCGAGGGTGATCCGCCCGTTGTCGACGACGCCGACATCGTCGTCAGCGTCGATCCGGCCGCGTGCCATCTGTTCGATCAGGCGGGACAGGCGGTCGGATTGCCGGGCTGAGCCTTGCTGCGGACTGGGGCATCCGGTTCGATCGGGTGCGGGGAGGAGTTGAGGCATCATGCTCGATCTGGTCGGGCTTCTGCAGACGGAGATGGAGAGCTTCAGCCGCTCGGAGCGGCGGCTCGCCGATCTCGTCCTGTCGGATGTCCAGTCGGCCGTGAACGCCTCGATCGTCGAACTCGCGGCGCGGGCCGAAACCTCGCCGCCCACCGTGACGCGCTTCTGCCGCCGCCTCGGTTGCCAGAGCTTCGCCGACTTCAAGGTTCGCCTGGCGCAGAGTCGCTTCATTGCCGCCCGCCGCTACCTGGTGCCGCCGCGCGGGCCCGAGACGGCGAGCGAAATCACGCGCCACATCGTCAACTGTGCCCAGACGACGCTCTACTCCTTCTTCGAGGCGATCGATCCACTGGCGATCGAAGCTGCGGCCGAGAAGATCGTCGCCGCGAACTATGTTCTCTCCTTCGGCTCTGGCGGCGCCTCTTCGATGGTGGCGAGCGAGTTCGAGACCCGGCTCTTTCGCCTCGGCCTTCGCGTCACCGCCTCGATTGATCACCAGGCGCAGATGATGCGCACCGCGGGAGCGCCGAAGGGTACCGTCATTATCGCCTCGTCGACCAGCGGCCGGAACCTGCCGCTCGCCAATACGCTCGCCATCGCGGGCGAGTATCACATGGACCGTATCGTGCTGACGCGACCGGGTTCGCCGGTCGCCGAGCATGCCGATATCCTGCTCGCCATCGACGTGCCGGAACAGGACGACATTCTCCGGCCGTCATCAGCGCGCTATGCTTTCCTCGCCATGATCGATGCCGTGGCGCAGACGGTCGCGACCCGTATGCAGGGCCGGGCCGTCGAGAGCATGCGGCGCATCAAGCACCAACTCATGATCAATCGCGACGGCGACGATACCCAGCCGCTCGGCGATTGATTTCCCACCCCTCCGCAGACCCACCGACAGGCCGATCAGCATGACCAACGCTCCGCGCGGCGCCTTCCGCCTCGAAACCGAATGGACACCCCCGGCCGACGGCATCGCGCTCGCCTATCGGCTGACGCTCTTCAACCGGTCGGACCTCGCCGTCGAAGGCTTCCGCCTCTGCGTCAGCGGCCCGGCGCGGATCGATCCGGCGGCGCTGATCGATGGCGGCACGCTGGTTGCGCGGCTCTCGAACCACAGCGAGTTCGCGCCGCCCGGCGGCTTCGTGCTCGAACCCGGCGCCAGCTGGACCGTCACGGTGCACGGGCTGTCCTATCCGCTGCGGCACTGGAGCGATGGGGCCGGCGCGGCCTATCTGGCTTTTGCCGATGGCAGTACCGCGCCGGTCGGTGTCGGCGCGACGCTGGCGCGCGGCGACAATGCCCCGCTGAAGCGCGGCGCTGTGGTCTATCCGGTTCCGGCGCATGCGCCGGTCTCGATCTCGGTCATCCCATGGCCGGCCGAGGTGAAGGTCTCCGGTGGCGCGCCGACCCCGGTCGGCCTTGCGCTCGAGGCCCAGGGTGGCGCGGCCGCGGCGGCATCGGCGAGCTTCGCTGCGCTGGCCGATGCGCTCTTCCCGGGCGATGCCCTTGTGCGCTCGCGGGCCGAGGGCGGCCGCCCGGTCTCGTTCACAAGCGACGAGGCGCTGGCGGCCGAGGCCTACCGCATCGACTTCGCCCCTGGCGGCGTCGTCGTCACGGCGTCGGGCGAGACCGGCTATCTCTACGGCCTCGTGACGCTCGGCCAGATCCTGCGCGGCGCGCGGCGCCATCCCTCGACCTTCCTGTTCCCGGCCGCGGGCTCGATCTCCGATGCGCCGGCGCTCGGCTGGCGCGGCGCGCATCTCGACGTTTCCAGGCAGTTCTATTCGACGGGCGAGATCAAGGCGTTCCTGCGCATCCTCGCCTGGAACAAGCTGAACCGATTCCACTGGCATCTCTCCGACGACGAAGCCTGGCGGATCGAGATCGACGCCTATCCGGCGCTGACGGAGATCGGCGCCTGGCGCGGCCATGAGCTTGCTGTGCCGGCGCTGCTCGGAAGCGGGGCGGAGCCGACCGGCGGCTACTACACCAAGGCCGCGATCCGCGAGATCGTCGCCCATGCGAGCGCGCTCGGCATCGCCGTCGTCCCCGAAATCGACGTTCCCGGCCATTGCTATGCGATGTTGAAGGCGATCCCCGAACTGGTCGATCCCGGCGAGACCGGCGAATACGTCTCGGTGCAGGGTTTCCCGAACAACTGCATCAATCCCGCTCTGCCGCAGACCTATTCCATCATCGAGACGATCTTCGACGAGATCATCGACCTGTTTCCGTCGAAGATCATCCATATCGGTGCCGACGAGGTGCCGATCGGCGCCTGGTCCGGTTCACCGGCTGCGCTCGCAAGGCTCGAGGCTGTTGCCGGCAAGGCTGTCGCCGAGGCGCATGCGAAGCGTAGCAATGTCGTCACCAACCATCATGGCGCCGACGAGATCGAAGGCTCCGGCGCCGCGATCTTGCAGGCCGAGTTCCTGGCGCGGATCCAGGCCTTCCTTGCCTCGCGCGGCTGCATCACCGGCGGCTGGGAAGAGGCGGCGCATGGCCATGTCATCGACAAGGCCAAGGTCTATCTCGTCGGCTGGCGCACGCATGAAATCTCGGCGGCGCTCGCCGGCGAGGGCTACGACATCGTCGTCTCGCCCGGCCAAGCCTATTATCTCGACATGTCCCAGGCGACGGACTGGTCCGAGCCGGGCGCCGGTTGGGCCGGAATCTCGAGCCCCGAGAAGACCTACCGCTTCGATCCCGTCGCCGGATGGACCGAGGCGCAGCGTGCGCATTTCATGGGCGTCCAGGCCTGCATCTGGTCGGAGCCGATGGCCGACCGCGCGATCTTCGACCGTCTCGTTTTCCCGCGGCTTTCGGCTATCGCCGAAACCGGCTGGACGCGGCCGGACGCCAAGTCATTCGAGCGGTTCCGCGCTATCGCCGGGCTGATGCCCATCCTCTATGGCTGGCAGGATTCGACGGGAGAAGCCGCATGAGGATCGCCGTCGGCGGCATTCACACGGAATGCTCGACATACAATCCGCTGCTGGCGACCGAGGCCGATTTCACGGTCCTGCGCGGTTCGGAGATCACGGCGGCGGCGGATTTCGCCGTTCTCGCCGACTATGATTTCGAGATCGCGCCGACCCTTCACGCCCGCACCATTCCGGGCGGCCCGGTCGAGCGCGCGACCTATGAGCGCTTCAAGGCCGAGTTCCTCGAGCGGCTCGCAGCGGCGTTGCCGATCGACGGACTCTACCTCGCCATGCATGGCGCGATGAAGGTCGAAGGGCTCGACGATTGCGAGGGCGACTGGTGTGCTGCCGCCCGCGCCGTGGTGGGGCCCGATTGCCCGATCTCCGTCAGCTATGACCTGCATGGCAATGTCAGCCAGCGCGTCATTGACGCGATCGACATGTTCTCGGCCTATCGCACCGCGCCGCATATCGACGTCACCGAGACCAAGCAGCGCGCGCTAGCCATGCTCCATCGCCGCCTCAGCGGCGAGATCGAGCCGTTTGTCGTCTGGGCCAAGGTGCCGGTCCTGCTGCCCGGCGAGCGGACCAGCACGGTCGATGAGCCGGCGCGCTCGCTTTATGCGCGGCTTCCGGCCGTCGATGCCGTCGCCGGCATTCTCGATGCCTCGATCATGGTCGGCTATGTCTGGGCCGACGAGCCGCGCGCCACCGCCTCGATCATCATCACCGGCACCGATCGCGCCGCGATGGAACGCGAGGCTGCGACGCTCGCGGCCGCCTATTGGGAGGCGCGGGAGGCGTTTACCTTCGGCCCGGTGACAGAGCCATTGGCCGAATGCATCGCGCTTGCCAATGGTTCGCCGACCCGTCCCGTGATCCTCGCGGATTCCGGCGACAACCCGACGGGCGGCGGCGTCGGCGACCGCGCCGATGTTCTCAGCGCGTTTCTGTCCGCGGGCCGGGGCAGGGCGCTCTTCGCCGGCATCGCCGATCGGCCGGCGACCGAGGCCGCCTATCGCGCCGGCATCGGCGCGCGGCTTTGGCTCTCGATCGGCGCGACGCTCGATCCGTCGAGCACGCCTGTCGAGGTGGAGGTCGATGTCATCGCACTGCTCGCTGCCGACGATCCGGTGCTGCGCGAGGCGGTCGTGACGGCAGGCAACGCGACCGTAATCCTGACCGCGCGGCGGCGGCCGTTCCATGATCTCGCCGATTTCGAACGCTTCGGCTTCGATCCGCGCGATTTCGACCTTGTCGTCGTCAAATCCGGCTATCTGTCGCCCGATCTCGCGCCGATCGCCAATCCGAATCTCATGGCGCTGACCGAAGGCGTCGTCGACCAGGACATTCCGCGCATCGGCAATCATCGCCGGCAGCGGCCGGTGTTTCCGTTCGACCGGGATTTCGCATTCACGCCGCAGCCGATCGCTTCCGCCAGGGCGCCTTGAAGCGGGAGCGTCGGCGCTTTGGCGCTTGTGCCGCGCCCGCGAACGCGCGATGACGGGGTGTCCCTCGCTCGTCCCCGCCGATGACCTCGACCGCTCCCAAATCCTCCCTGATCGCGTTTCTCGTTGCCGGTGCGTTCTTCATGGAGAACCTCGACGGCACGGTGATCGCCACCTCGTTGCCGGCGATGGCGCATTCGTTCGGAGTGCAGCCGGTCGATCTCAATATCGGCATGTCCGCCTATATGCTGACGCTAGCGATCTTCATCCCGGCGAGCGGCTGGATGGCCGACCGCTTCGGCGCGCGGACGATCTTCGCCTCGGCCGTTGCTGTGTTCACCATCGCTTCGGTGTTCTGCGCGCTGAGCGAGGGCGTTCTCTCCTTCACGCTCGCCCGCATCCTGCAGGGCATGGGCGGGGCGATGATGGTGCCGGTCGGCCGGCTCGTGGTGCTGCGCAACACCTCGAAGGCCGACCTGATGCGGGCGATCGCGACGCTGACCTGGCCGGCGCTCTCGGCGCCGATCCTCGGGCCGCCGCTTGGCGGCTTCATCACGACCTATGCCTCCTGGCACTGGATCTTCATCCTCAACGTCCCCATCGGCATCGTCGCGCTCGCGCTGTCGTTCTGGCTGATCCCGAATGATCGCACGGGTGACCGGCCGACCTTCGACTGGGCCGGCTTCCTGCTGACGAGCCTTGCCTGCGCGGGTCTCATGTATGGGCTCGAACTGATCGGTCAGTCCGCCCAGCAGGGTCTCGTCGGCGCCGCGATCCTCCTTGCCAGCCTCGTCTTCGGCGCCGCAGCCTGGCGCCATGCCGGCCGCCATCCGCATCCGGTTCCCGATCTCGCCGCGGTCTCGATCAAGACCTTCGCCGTGACAATGAAGGGTGGGTCGCTGTTCCGCACCGCGGTCAGCGCCGTCCCGTTCCTGCTGCCGCTGCTGCTGCAACTCGGCTTCGGCTTCGATCCGTTCAAGGCGGGCCTCTATGTCCTCGCGCTCTTTGCCGGCAATCTCGGCATGAAGCCGCTGACGGGGCTGGTGCTGCGCAGCTTCGGCTTCCGCGCGACGCTGATCGGCAACGGCCTCGTCTTCGTCGCCACCATGGTGGCCTGTGCCTTCCTGACGCCCGAGACGCCCGGATGGATCATCGCGGCGCTGTTCGTCGTCTCGGGCGCGGCGCGCTCGATGCAGTTCACCGCCATCAACACGCTGGCCTTCGTGGACGTGCCGCAGCCGAAGATGGCCGGCGCCAACATGCTGTTCAGCCTCGTCCAGCAGATCACCTTCGGCCTCGGCATCGCGGTCGGCGCGGTGGCGCTGCGTTTCGCCGACAGCATCGCGACGCCGGACGCGGCCAGCCTCGGCCTCACCGACTTCCGCTACGCCTTCCTGATCATCGGCGCGCTCGGCCTGATCGGGCTCTATGACAGCCTGTCGCTGCCCCATGATGCCGGTGCCCTCGTTTCGAAGCATCGCCGCCGCGAAAGCGCCGCGGCGCCGCGCCCTTGACGCGGCGAGGCGGCAGGCCCTATTGCGCCGCATAAATGCCACGGCCGGGGGCGAGACCGAGGCGAACCGCACAAGCGCCGAGACCGGAGCCAAGAACTATGTCGATGAACGCCAGCAACCGCGATCCCTTCCTCACCCACGACGTGAAGCTCGACCGTCTCGGCGAGGTGGCCGTCCGTGTCGGTCTCGGGCTGCAGAAGGGCCAGGAACTGGTGATGACGGCGCCGATCGACGCGCTGCCGCTGGTCCGCCGCATCACTGAACATGCCTACAAGGCCGGCGCCTCGCTGGTGACGACGCTGTTCTCGGACGAGGACTCGACGCTCATGCGTTTCCGCCATGCGCCGGATGGCAGCTTTGATACCGCCTCGGGCTGGCTCTATGAGGGCATGGCCTCCGCGTTCCGCGGCGGCGCCGCCCGCCTTGCGATCGCCGGCGAGAACCCCTCGCTGCTCTCGGCGCAGGACCCCGACAAGGTGGCCCGCGCCAACCGCGCCCGCTCGCGAGCCTATCAGCCGGCGCTCGAACTCATTGCCGGCTTCGACATCAACTGGACGATCGTCTCCTATGCCGCTCCGGCCTGGGCGAAGGCGGTGTTCCCGGACGAATCCGAGACCGTTGCCGTCGCGAAGCTCTGGGAAGCGATCTTCGCTGCCTCGCGCGTCGATCGCGTCGATCCGGTCGCTGCCTGGCAAGAGCACAACCGCGCCCTGCATGCCCGTACCAGGCTGCTGAACGACAAGAACTACGCGGCCCTGCACTTCACCGGCCCCGGAACGGACCTCACGGTTGGCCTCGCCGACGATCACGAATGGGAGGGCGGCGCCTCGAAGGCCAAGAACGGCATCATCTGCAATCCGAACATCCCCTCGGAGGAGGTGTTCACGACGCCGCACAAGGATCGCGTCTCCGGCACGGTGACGAGCACGAAGCCGCTGTCCTATCAGGGCACGCTGATCGACGAGATCCAGGTGCGGTTCGAGGACGGCCGCATCGTCGAGGCGCATGCCAAGTCGGGCGAGAACGTCCTGCGCAAGGTGCTCGAGACCGACGAGGGCGCGGCCCGGCTCGGCGAAGTGGCGTTGGTGCCGCATTCCTCGCCGATCTCGGCCAGCGGTTTGCTGTTCTTCAACACGCTCTATGACGAGAATGCCGCCTGCCACATCGCTCTCGGCCAGGCCTATGCCAAATGCATTCGCGGTGGCGACCAGATGACCGCCGAGCAGCTCGCCGAAAAGGGCGCCAATCGCTCGCTCATTCACATCGATTGGATGATCGGCTCGGGCGAGGTCGATATCGACGGCATCACCATGTCCGGGGCCGCCGAGCCGATCATGCGCAAGGGCGAGTGGGTCTGAGCGCCCGCCGATCGAGCCCTGCGCAAATTTCTGTGAGGGCGACGGAAATGCCGTCGCCCTGCTGCGACGCTCCGCCGCCAGAGGTTTCGCGGCCTCAATACGGCCAGATTTGCGGCCTCTTCACAGGCCTAACGCAATATCTTGGAAGAATGCTTCGCCAGACATAGATCAGGTTCAGCATTCTTGGGGTCCAGATGACACACGCTGCGATGGCATCGCGCCGTCCCGAAAGGGACCTGGCCGAGTCCTCACCTTCAGACAACGACCAGAACGGCCTGCCCGACATAGGGGGGGAGGTGGCGCCGCGCCGCCGCCTCGACCGCGTGCTGGATTTCCTCTCGGCCTGGAAGCCGGCGATCGCCGCCGTCGCCGGCATCGCCGTACTGCTGCTCGTCTGGCTGGCAATCAACCGGCTGATCGGCGAAGTCAATTACGACGACGTCATCGACGCACTGCATGCGACACCGGTCACGGCCATCGCGGCGGCGCTCGGTCTCACCGCGCTCTCCTTCCTGTCGCTCAGCATCTATGACTGGTCGGCGCTTTCCCATCTCGGCAAGCGCGTGTCCTATCCGCTGGTGATGCTGACCTCGTTCTGCGCCTATGCCGTCGGCAACACGGCCGGCTTCGGTCCGCTGACCGGCGGCGCGATCCGGTTCCGCTTCTATGGCCGCCTCGGCTTCGAACCGGCGGATGTCGCCCGCATCGTCGCCTTCATCACGGTCGCCTTCGGCCTCGGCCTCGCCGGCGTCACCGCGCTCGGCCTCGTCTTCGATCCGGCCGATGTCGCCGCTCCGGTCGGCCTGCCGCCGGCCGTCCTCGCCGTCATCGGCACCGCCATCCTCACCGCGCTCGCCGCCCTGCTCGGCTGGTCGGCGTTCGGAAGCGGGCGCATCGGCTGGCGCGGCGTCTCGGTCGCGCTGCCGACGCCGCGCATCATGCTGATGCAGTTCGGCGGCACGCTGATCGACGTCGCCACCTCCGCCGCCGTGCTCTGGGTCCTGCTGCCGCAGACCGATGTCGGGCTGCCGGCCTTCATCGCGATCTATGCGGTCGCGATCGGCCTCGGCGTCGCCAGCCATGTTCCCGCCGGGCTCGGCGTGTTCGAGGCGGTGATTGTCGCCGTGATCGGGCGCACTGCTCCCGTCGACCAGGTGCTGTCGGCGCTGTTCCTCTATCGCATCATCTATTACGGCGTGCCGCTGCTGGTCGCCTCGGGCCTCGTCACTGCGCTCGAGGTTCGCCGCGTCGCCAATGGCAGCCAGGCTTCGCGTGTGATCAAGGCCGGCGCGCGGCTGTCGCCGCGGGTGCTGTCGGCGCTGACGCTCGCCATGGGCGCGGCGCTGATCTTCTCGGGCGTGACCCCGGCCGCCGACGAGCGGCTGGACATGCTCTCCAACGTCCTGCCGCTGCCGATCGTCGAAGGCGCGCATTTCATCGAAAGCGTGCTCGGGCTCGGGCTGATCGCGATCTCGCGCGGCCTCGCGCATCGGCTCGACGGCGCCTGGTGGGCCGCGGTGGTGTCGGTCGGCGTCGCAGTGCTGCTCTCGCTCTTAAAGGCGATCGCGATCACCGAGTCGGTGGCGCTGGCGCTCTTGTTCATGGCCCTGCTCGCGACGCGGCGCGAATTCACCCGGCCGGCGTCGCTGCTGCACCAACGCCTGACGCCCGGCTGGTGGATGGCGATCGCGACAGTCATCGGCACGGCCGTCGTGGTGCTGTTCTTCGTCTACAGCGACGTCGACTATTCGCGCCAGCTCTGGTGGCAGTTCGAATTCTCCGAGGAAGCGCCGCGATCCCTGCGCGCGCTGCTCGGCGTCGTCATCGCCGCCGGATCGCTCGCCGCCTGGTCGCTGCTGCGCCCGTCCAAGGGCAAGACCGGCACGCCGACCGATGAAGAAATCACCGATGCTGTCGCCATTCTCGCCGAGCAGCCCTATCCCGATGCCAACCTGGTGCGGATGCGCGACAAGACGCTTCTCTTCTCCGAGGATCGCCGCGCCTTCATCATGTTCGGCCGGCAGTCGCATTCCTGGGTGGCGCTGTTCGATCCGATCGGGCCGCGCGATGCCTGGCCCGGCCTCGTCTGGCAGTTCGTCGAGATGGCGCAGGCCGCCGGCGGGCGGGCGATCTTCTACCAGGTTCAGCCTCAGAACCTCGCGCTCTATGCCGATGCCGGCTTGCGGTGCTTCAAGCTGGGCGAGGCGGCCCATGTCGAGTTGCAGGAATTCGATCTGAAGGGCGGCAAGCGCGCCAGCCTGCGCCACGGCAACAACCGCGGTCTCCGCGAAGGGCTCAGCTTCGAGCTGCTGACGCCCGAGCAGGTCGCGCTGGAGATCGATGCGCTGCAGGCGGTGTCCAATCTCTGGCTCGCCGACCACAAGGCGCGCGAGAAGCGCTTCTCGATCGGTGCCTTCGACCGCGCCTATGTCTCGGCCCAATCGGCAGCTGTAGTCCGGCGCGATGGCCGCATCATCGCCTTCGCCACGGTGATGACGACCGCGCTGAAGCAGGAGGCGACGGTCGACCTGATGCGCTTCTCGCCCGATGCGCCGGCCGTGACGATGGAGTTCCTGTTCGTCAACCTGATGCTGGCGCTGAAGGCCGAGGGCTACAAGGTCTTCGATCTCGGCATGGCGCCCTTGTCGGGCCTCACGGGCGGCCCGGCTGCCCCGTTCTGGCACCGGCTCGGCAGCGCCGTCTTCGACCACGGCGAGCGTTTCTACAATTTCAACGGTCTTCGTGCATTCAAGGCCAAGTTCCAGCCGGAGTGGCAACCGCGTTATCTCGCCGTCACCGGCGGAGCAAATCCGGTTATCGCGCTGGCGGATGTGACCGTCCTCATCAGCGGCGGTCTGAAGGGAGTCGTCGGCAAATGATCCGTATCCTCGCACCGGCCCTCTTTGCCGCCGCGCTGGCCCTGCCGGTGCTCGCGGCCGATGCGCCGAACCCGCAGCCCCAGCCGGCGCCCGCCGCCGCCGCTGCGGCGGCGCCGCAGACAGTGCCTGCAGCAGACGCTGCCAAAGGCGCTCTGCCGCAATTCACGGCGGGCCTGCTCGGCAAGCCGAAGATCCTGCTGCCGAGCGGGCCCGTCAGCGGAACCGTGTTCCTGTTCGCCGACAAGGATGGCTGGACGGCGGACGAAGCGTCGCTCGCCGCGGACATGCAGAAGGCCGGCGCGATCGTCGTCGGCGTCGATACCGCGGCGATGTATGCCGGGCTCGAGGCCGACAGCGAGGACGAGTGCATCTATCTCGTCTCCGACATCGAGGATCTGTCGCACCAGATCCAGCGGGCTCTCGCGACGCCGAATTATCACTCGCCGATCCTCGCCGGCGTCGGCACGGCCGGGGCGCTCGTGCTCGCCATCGCCGCGCAGACGCCCGACGCCACGATCGGCCACAGCGTCGTCGTCGACCCGACGCTCGCCGTGCCGCTCAAGAAGCCGCTCTGCACCGATGCGCCGCGTACGGCGTCCGCAGATGGCTCCGTCTATGGGCTGGCCGAGGGCGACCTCACCAACCCGGTCGACGTCCTCTATTCGGCGTCGGCGCCGAAGGATGGCCGCGACCATGTCACGGCGCTGCAGGGACAGGGTTTCACCATCAAGTCGAAGGACGTGACCGAGGGGCCGTTCCCGGCGCTGAAGTCGCGGCTCGCGCGTCTGCTGGCGCCGAAGTCGAACGCCGACGATCCGCTCGCCGACCTGCCTCTGGTCGAGCTTCCCGCTCCGGCGCAGCACGGCACGATGGCGATCATCTATTCCGGTGATGGAGGCTGGCGCGATCTCGACAAGTCGATCGGCGATGCGTTCCAGAAGCAGGGCGTTCCGACCATCGGCGTCGATTCGCTGCGCTATTTCTGGTCGCGCAAGACGCCGGAGCAGACCTCGGCCGATCTCGCCCGGATCATCGACTTCTACACCGAGAAGTGGGGCATCGATCACGTCGTTCTCGTTGGCTATTCCTTCGGCGCCGACGTGCTGCCCTCGGCCTATCGCCTGCTGCCGCCCGACGAACAGAGCCAGGTCAGCGAGATCTCGCTGCTCGGGCTCTCCGATCAGGTCGACTATGTCATCTCGGTCGGTGCCTTCCTCGGCACTAATTCCGGCGATGGCCAGACGCTGCCCGACATCAAGACGATCAAGCCGGCGCTGATCCAGTGCTTCTATGGCGAGGAGGAGGACGACAGCCTCTGCCCCAAGCTCGAGGGCAGCGGTGTCGAACTGATCAAGACCACCGGCGGCCATCACTTCGATGGCGATTATGACGGTCTCGCCCGACGCATCCTCGACGGGCTCAGTCGGCGGCTTTCCGGCGCAGTCGATCCCGTTGCCGACCGATAACGGCGTCGAGGCACCCGGCGCCCGACGAGAGGCGCAACCCTTTGGCGGCAGCGAGGACCTCGCTGCCGCTGCCATGTCCGGATCGACCGGCGCGCCGCAGCTGGTTGCGCCCGTCGGACCGGTTCCATCCGATCGGCGGGCAATGATGGCCTCCAGCCTCGGCTTCCTCTTCGACCTCGCGCTGCTGCCCATGCTGCTGCTGGTCCTTGCCGGCCGGTTCGGGGCCCAAGCCTGGCTCCTGGAGATGACGAACTATTTCCGGCCGCATATCGCGGCGCTGGCGCTGCTCTTCCTCCTCTTGGCGCTGCTGACCGGCAGCCGGCCGCGCATCGCGGCGGCGGTATTCGTCTTCGCCGCCGCGCTCTGGCCGCTGCTCGTCACGAGCCTCCCCAAGGCCGCGTCGGCGACGGAAGGCAATTTCCGCCTGATGACGGCCAATGTGCTGCGCTCCAACCGCGATTTCGAGGCTTTCCGCCGCGTCGTCTCGGATGCGAGCCCCGACGTCGTCGTGATGCAGGAGGCGACCGCGGCCTGGCGTCCGACCGCGACGAGCCTCCCCGGTCTCAGCTATGTCACCCCGCCGGACGCGATGAGCACCGTCACGGTTGCGAGCCGCTTCCCGATCCGCTCGGCGCCGGTCGAACTGGATCCGGACGCGACGCCCTCGCTCCAGACGGGCGGCGCCCGCGCGGTGCGCGTCGAGATCGACCGGCCAGGCGCGGCGCGGCCGCTGGTGCTCTATGCGGTGCATGCGCCGACGACGCGTCGCGCAGCCGGCTGGGAAGCGCGCAACGCCTATCTCGCCGCCATCGCGGAGCGTGTGCGCGGCGAAGCAGTGGGTACCGACGTCATCATGGCGGGCGACTGGAACACGGCCTTCTGGTCGCCGACGCTCGCCAGCGTGCTGGCGGTCTCCGGCCTAGCGACGACGGAACCCGGCGCCTGGCCGCCGCCGACGCGCTTCTTCCGCGAGGCCGGCCTGCCGCCGGTATTGGGCACGCCGATCGACCGCATCACGGTGTCGAAGCGGATCGGCCTCGCCTCGATCGCGGTTGGTAGTGACTTTGGCTCGGACCATCTTCCGGTCACCGCTGCCCTCGCCATTCCCTGAAGCGTTACCAGCCCGAGCCGCCGCCACCGCCACCGCCGGACCCCGACGAGCCGCCGCCGGTCGACCCGGAACTCGATCCCGGCGCCGTTGCCGCGGCAGCGACCGTATGCGAGAGCCCGGAGCCGAGCCGATCGACCAGGCTGCCCGGGTCGCGGTGCGAGCTCGTCATGTACCAATTCGCCACCGCTGCCGATGCCCCGGCGGCGGCGAGGACGCCTGCGAATTTCGCCGCCCAGGCATTCTCGACGTCGAGCGCCACCGCATAGGGCAGGTAGCGCTCGAACAGCTCGGGTGTCTTTTCCGGCGGATGCAGCACTTCGAGCCGGTTCTCCTCGGCCGTGCCGAGATAATGGCGGAAGCCGGCGACGGCATCGCGGAGCGTCTGGCCCTCCGCCGTCGGGCTGCGCATCCAGCTGAAGGCGGAGACGAGCACAGGCAGGATCACCGCCGGCAGCAGCAATGGCGCGGCGGATAGTGGTCCGATCATCGTGCCGGCGAAGGCGATGAGGCCGATACCGCCGAAGGCGATGGCGAAAACGCCGAGAAAGACCCAGGCCATCACCCGCGAGAACAGCGACTGTCCGGTCTGTCCGGCATTCAGCGCGATGCCGACGACGATGCCCGCAACCGAGGCGAAGACCAGGCCGACCACGGCGAGGACGCCGCGCTCCGGCCCGAGCGCCGTCAACAGGCCGATGCCGGTCAGCGCATAGGTGATGACGGTCAGCAGAACGCCGACCGCGAGCCAGCCGCCGTTCCAGTGGAAGATGGTGCCGGCATAGCGGGCGGCAAGGCCCTGCGAGAGCGCGCCCTTGGCCGCCTGCAGCACGGCATGGTTCTTCTGAACCAGAGGCACGGTGTCGCCGCCATGAAACAAAGCTGCCGCCAGCGCGGCCTCGGGAGGATCGAGCGGGCTCTCGCTCGCGCGGCTCGAGACGACGAGCGTCGGCCCGCTGTCGGCGAGCTTCAGATGGCCGCGGACGCCGAGATCGAGAAGAGCCGCGGTGAAGGCGCGGTCGTCGAAGGCCATGGCCGAGACGTAGCGCGCCGCCGCCGCCGAGAGGCCATCGGGCGGCGAAAACAACGGCACCAGCGGCCCGCGTGGCGGGTCGCGGCCGACCCGCAGCCAGGCCAGGAGAAAGTAGGCGCCCGTCACGAGGCTGCCGAGGATGGCGGCGAGGGCGCCGAGATTGTCGCCGACCCACCAGAGCGCCCTCCGCTCGAACGCGGGTGGGTCGACGATGCCCTTCTGCCACGAGGCCGAGACGGTGAGGCCGCTGCCCACAGCAAGCGGCGTGGTGGTGCGGAACAAGATCGTGCCGGGATGCGCGGTGTCCCAGACGACGGAGGCGGCGTGGGCGCGCGAGCCGGGCGGGCCGGTATAGGCGATGAAATTCTGGAACGGCACCGCCTCGGGCAGCGTGATCCGCGCCTCGGCACTCTCGATCGGGAAGGTCCAGTCGGTTCCGGTGGCGTTCCAGGTCAATTCGTCGAAATCGGCGAAGAAACCGATCTGCCGGGTCGTCCGGTAGCGGATGACATAGTCGTGCGGACCGAAGGCAACCATCCGGTCGGCGGCGCCGATGCGGATCCGGGTGCCGTTGGCGATCGGCTCGGTCGAAAACGGTTCCGGGCTGCCGTCGAGGCTGACGGCATCGACCGTGAACCCGACCACCACCGAAGCGCCGTGGCGATCCTGATAGCGGGTCGGGAAATCGCGCAGAATGCCGTGCCGGATCTGATCGCCCTCCGCCTCGATGCGGATCGTCTCCGTGACTGCGAGATCGCCATTGCGCCCGACCGCGACGTCGCTGACGAAGGAGAGGATGCGCTCCTCTGCACCGGCCGGCAGCACGGCCGCGGCGACGAGGAACGCGGCAGCCAGGGTCGCAAGGAGTGGGGCGATGAGCGCACGGCGCGGCATGACGAGGCGTCTCAGAATGTGACCTTCGGCGCGATCTCGGCGGCGGCGCGGTCCTCGATCTCGTAATAGGGCTCCTCCTTGAAGCCGAGCGTATTGGCGACGAGCACCGCCGGGAAGGACTGAATCGAGGTGTTCAAGTCGCGCACCGTCGCGTTGTAGTAGCGCCGCGCCATCTGCATCTGGTCCTCGACCGAGGCGAGCTCGGTCTGCAACTGGCGGAAATTGGCATCCGCCTTCAGCTCCGGATAGGCCTCGGAGATCGCGATCAGACGACCGAGCGCGCCGGAAAGCGCGGCGTCGGCGGCAGCCTGGCTGGCGACGCTGCCGGCATTCATGCTGGCGGCGCGCTTGGCGGCAACGTCCTCGAAGATCCCCTTCTCATGTGCGGCATAGCCCTTCACCGTCTCCACGAGGTTCGGGATGAGGTCGGCGCGGCGCTTCAGCTGCACGTCGATGCCGCTCCAGCCCTCGCGGGCGAGGTTCCGCTGCTTCACCAACCTGTTGTAGAGCGCGACGCCATAGACCGCGGCGGCGGCGACGATGGCGATGATGATCCACATGGACATGCCTGTTCCCCCGAACCGTTGCTGGCGCTCTTTCGTGGCGCAGAGCATCCTAGCGCGTCCGCCGCCGAATTGCGCCCCCGGCCTCGACGGGCCCGATCGGGCGGCGGCGGGCCGGCAAGGCCTATCGCCGGGTTCTCCCTTCGTCTATGACCGCACTTCGCCGAAACGGACAGATCGAGACCAGTCATGAGCGATGAACGCGATCTGGCGCAGCGGAGCGGTCTTCCCGAGGATATGCGCGGGCTCGTGCTGCGGCATCCGCGCGCCGGCTGGACCAGCCATGCCAATCTCGGGGCCACGGCGCGGTTCTGGCTCGAACGCCATGCCGATCTTCGCGCCGCTGAAGCCGAGATCGCCGGCGGGATCGGCGACTTTCGCGAAGGGCGGCTCGACGCCGATCCGTTCGCGCGCTTCCTGGTGCCGCGGCTGCGCCATTTCCTCGGTGATCTCGAAGGCCACCACCGGGTCGAGGACGGTCACTATTTCCCGGTCTTCGCCGATGCAGAGCCATCGCTCGCTGCCGGCTTCGATCTCATGGAGGGCGACCACGAGGTCATCCATGCACGGATCGAGGCCGTCATTGAGACAGCCAATGCGATGCTGGCGGGCCTTCCCGCCGGCGGCGACGCCCTGCGCTTCGCTGCCGATCGCTACGCGGCGGCGCAGCTCGCGCTCGGCGCAGGCCTCGCGCGCCATCTCGACGACGAAGAGGACCTCGTCATTCCGCTGATCCTCGAGCGCGGCGAGCGCGATCTCGGCATCGGATTCTGAGCGTCAGCCGCGACCCGCCCAAGGCACCAGCCAGCGCTCGATGAGACGGATGACCGCCTCGAGCGCAAAGGCGACGGCGGCGATGACGAGGATGCCCATCACCACGACATCGGTGACGAGGAACTGTGCCGCCGACTGGATCATGAAGCCGAGGCCGCGCGAGGCAGCAACGAGTTCGGCGGCGACCAGCGTCGACCAGCCGGTGCCGAGCGCGATGCGCACGCCGGTCAGGATGCTCGGCAGCGCGCTCGGCAGCACGACGTGGCGCACGAGTTGCGCCCGGGTGGCGCCGAGCGATCGGGCGGCATTCAGCCGGTCGGTCGCGACGCCGCGGACGCCCGAAGCCGTGGCGATGACGATCGGCGCCAGCATCGCGATGGCGATGATCAGGACTTTGGATGGTTCGCCGATGCCGAACCAGATGATGACGAGGGGCAAATAGGCCAGCGGCGGGATCGGCCTGAGGATCTCGATCAGCGGATCGAAGATGCCGCGGCCGAGCGGACTGGCCCCGATCGCAAAGCCGATCGGCACGCCGACGGCAATGGCTGCGAGCAGCGCCGCGAAGACACGGCCAAGGCTTGCGCCGAGATGCTGGGCGAGCGTCGCATCGACGAAGCCGTCACGGGCAACGGTAAAGAATTGGGCGAGGACCTCGGCCGGGGCGGGCAGGAACAGGCGCGGCACCAGGCTGAGGCTCGTCGTGATCTGCCAGGCGGCCAGAAGCGCGAGGAGCGTTGCGAGGCTGACGAGGCGGACCGGAAACGGACGGCGACGGCCAGGGGCCGGCTCGCCGGCCGGTCGCGAGGCTTTCTCCGCCCGGCTCTCCAGTGCGGCTTCGGCGAGATCGAGGCTCATGCGGCTTCCCTCTCGAAGATGGCATCGAGCAGCACTTCGCGCGCGTCGATGAAATCCCGGCTTGCCTTGATCGCGCGGGCGCTTTCGCCGGCGAGGCGGCGGCGTCCGAAATCGACGGAAAGCTGCTGCACGATGCGGCCCGGTGCCGGTGCCATGACGACGATCCGGGTGGCGAGGAACAGCGCTTCCTCGACGCCGTGAGTGATGAGCAGCGCTCCGGTGCCGCTGCCGTGCCAGACATCGAGCAGGAGCTCCTGCATCGCCTCGCGTGTCATCGCGTCGAGCGCGCCGAGCGGCTCGTCCATCAGCAGGAAGGTCGGCTCGGCCGCAAGCGCACGGGCAAGACCGACGCGCTGGCGCTGGCCGCCCGACAATTGCCAGATCGGCCGGTCGGCGAGGCCTTCGAGCCCGACGATGGCGAGGTGGCGCTGCGCGATGCTGCGCCGCTCGGCCTTGCCGGTGCCGGCGAGCCGCCGGGCGAAGGCGACATTCTCGCCGCAGGAGAGCCAGGGAAAGAGCGCGTCGTCCTGGAACACGACCGCACGATCCGCTGCGGGGCCGGCGATGGGCACGCCATCCACAGTCACGCGGCCGCCGCTCGGCGCGATGAAGCCGGCGGCGAGGCTGAGCAGCGAAGTCTTGCCGCAGCCCGACCGCCCGACCACCACGACGAATTCACCATGGCGAAGGTCGAGCGAGACATCGGACAAGACCAGCGGGCCGCCGTCATAGCGGAGCGATACGGTGTCAAGCGCGAGATGGGCCATGGCGCAATGCCTCGTTCGACCAAAAAAGCGATTGGACCCGTTTCGCGCCAGAGGACGCGAAACGGGTCCGGATGCGCTTCGGGGTGCCGCCTACCCCGAGAGCATCATCAGTTTGAGGCGAGCGCCTCGGTCACGAATTTCGTCGTCACATAAGGGGCATAGTCGGGCAGAACCGCCGGGATCTTGCCCTGCTCCTTGAGGAAGGCGGAGGCGTCGGCGATCGCCTTGACCGTTCCGCCGCCGAGCAGCGCTGCCGAAGCCTGCTCGTCGAGTTGCGGGAAATGGTAGCCCTTGAGGAGCGCCGGAACCTCGTCGACCTTGGCGCCGGTGAGCTTGGAGATCTTCGCAGCTTCAGGCGAGGCCGCGTCCCAGGAAGCGCCCTTCGCCTTGAAATCGGCATAGGCGGCGCCCGTCACCTTGACGAAGGAGGCGACGATCTCCGGATGCTTCTCGGCGAACTCCTTGCGGACGATCCAGGCGTCGAAGGTCGGCGCACCCCATTTGCCGACCTGGGCCGAGTCCGTCAGCACCTTGCCGCTTTCCTTGATCTTGCCGAGTGCCGGATCCCAGACATAGGCCGCGTCGATATCGCCGCGCGCCCAGGCGGCGGCGATCTCCGGCGGACGCAGGTTGAGAATCTCGACCGACTTCGGATCGATGCCCCAATGCTTGAGCGCGGCGAGCAGGCTGTAATGCGTCGTCGAGACGAAGGGCACCGCGACCTTCTTGCCGACCAGATCCTTCGGCTCGGTGATCTTGGCGCCGTCGCGCACGACGAGGGCTTCGGACTCGCCGATGAGACCGACGACGAAAATCGTCTCGATCGGCAGTTCGCGGCTCGCCGCCGCGGCGAGCGGGCTCGATCCGACATAGCCGATATCGACCGCGCCGGACGCGATCGCGGCAATCACGTCTGCGCCCGAATCGAACTTCTTCCAGTCGATGCTGGCCTTGGCGGCCTTCTCATAGGCGCCGTCCGCCTGGGGGATCTTCGAGGGTTCGACGACCGTCTGGTAGGCAATGGTGACCTTCGGTTCCTCGGCGGCCTTGGCGTTGACCCCGGCGGCGAGCGTCAGGCCGATGGCGGCTGCGCTGGCGAGGATGGTCCTGCGGGTGAATGTCGACATGATAAGTCCTTGATCGTGCGCGCGCGGCGAGATCACCGGCGGCGGCGCAAGCTTCTTTGGAATGCTGTGATGAAAGGGCCGCCAGGCGGCCGTCCGCTCAAAGGCGCGTCAACAGAGCCGTTCGGTCATGGACGTGTCTCCCCCTGGGGCTTAGCCGTTGTTGGCGCGGGGCAAGCCGTAAGGATCAAGCTGATCCTCAAATCGCCGCGACGGTCGACCAATCGACCATGATCAAGATTAGGCAATGATGCCTATCCCGATAAAGGAAGTCGTTTTTATAGTTGAGCCGGGCCTGAGCATGGCTTGGCGCGATCGGCGGTCCCTCCGCCAGCGACCGTCCGCCGATCCCGCAATTCTTCGATGCCGGCCGAAGATCACCACGAGCCTGGCAGCGTCGTCTCGTGGATAGTCGAAGCCGCGAGACGGGCGTGTTGTTTCAGCCGCCGCGCAGCTTGGCGAGCAGCGCACTGTCCGGATAGCCATCCGGCGGCAGGCCGTAGCCGATCTGGGCGGCGCGGACGGCGGCTCTCGTGCCGGAACCGATCATGCCGTCGGCCTTGCCGACCGGATGGCCGTGCGCGGCGAGCAGCTTCTGCAATTCCTGCACGTCCTTGAAGGAGAGGCCGTCGACATTGCCGCCGCGTCCCACCGGCGGGGCGCCGTCGAGGCGGGTCGCGAAATAGGCCGCCGTCAGCGCATACACGAAGGACTGGTTCCACTGCAGATAGACGTCGAAATTGGCATAGCCGAGGAAGGCCGGCCCGTTGCGGCCCATCGGAAGGAGCAGCGTCGCCGGAAGGCTCGCGGACCCCAGCGTCGAGCCGGGCGCGGCGGTGACGCCGAGGCTCTGCCATTCGGCGACACTCTTGCGGATCGAGAGGTCGGACTGCGACCAATCCATGTCCTTGGGCACGCGAACCTCGGTCAGCCAGGGCTGATCGCGCTGCCAGCCTTCATGCACCAGGAGAGCGGCGGCCGAGGCGAGCACGTCCGGCGTCGAATGCAGCAGGTCGCGCTTGCCGTCGCCGTCATAATCGACGGCGAAGTCGCGGTAATGCGTGGCGAGGAACTGCACCTGTCCGAGTTCCCCGGCCCAGGGGCCCTTCATCTCGGCGGCGGTGAGATCGCCGCGCTCGATGACGGCGAGCGCCGCCATCAGCTGGTCGCGGAAGAGGTCGGAGCGGCGGCAGTCATAGGCCAGCGTCGCCAGCGAGCGCAGCGTCGGCATATCGCCGAGATTGGCGCCGAAATCGGTCTCGAGGCCCCAGAAAGCGACGAGGACCGGTGCGGGAACGCCGTAATCCTTGTCGATGCGCGCGAACAGCTTCGCATTCTGCTTGATGAGCTGGGCGCCCTTCTGCAGGCGGTATTTCGCGACCATGCGATCGGAGAACTGAAGGAAGTTCTGCGCGAAGACGTTCTGCGCCCGGTCCTTGCCGATCACGTCGGGGGCGTAGCTGAGCCCGTCCAGAGCCGAGGACACCGTGGCGGGAGAAATGCCTTTCGCCAGCGCTTCACTCTCGAACTGCTTCAGCCAGGCCGGAAAGCCGGCCCCGTTGGTGCTGCAGGTCGCGGCGGTGGCGGCACCGGCGAGCGTCGAGACGAGAAGCACGGCGAGGAGCCGCAGCCCGGCCTTCAGCATTGCGAAACTCCAAACAGGGACATCATGCGGCGAGAGGTGACATTCCCGCGCCGAGATTGCAACGCCGGTGCCCTGCCGGGGTTCAACTTCCTGCGGCGGCTTCGCGGCATCGGCGCGCATAGCCTCCCGATGGACGATCACGGACCGGCCCCGTCGGCCTCGTCGGCGAAGGCGGCGAGCGCGCTGCCCCTGAACTGGTCGAGCCAGCGCCTGATCGCGCCGAGGCCGGCCGGATCGATGCGATAGATCCGCCGCGTCCCCTCGGCCTCGTCGGTAACGAGCCCGGCCTCCTTCAAGACCTTCAAATGCTGCGATACGGCGGGGCGGCTGATCGGAAGCCCCTCGGCGAGCCGTCCGACCGGCAGCGGACCTTGGCCGAGCCGCTCCAGCAACGCGCGGCGCGTCGGATCGCTGAGGGCGGCCCATTGATCGTCCCGGTCGAGTAGGCGTCTTAATTGGTAAGTCATTACTTACCATAACAGCCATAAGGCGAGCGTCAAGGTCCGGCGGCGCGGTCCTTGTCGAAGGCCGCGAGCAGCCGTTTCGGAGCCTGGTTCCGCCAGCAGCGTTCGACGAGCGGCCGAAGCTGGTCGCTGTCGGCCGCGGCGAGGCGGATCAGCACATAGGGATAGCCGCGGTAATGGTCGGTGATGAAGAAGGTCTCGGGCGCGACCTCGATCAGGAAATCCCGCTCGCCCGGATCGCAGCGGAGCGCGAACACCGTGTCCTCGTCGCGAATGCGGCCGAGGAAGCGCTTCGCAACCAGGAACGACATCGTGCCGTGATGCGTGCTCTCCGCGACGCCCGGAAGGGCGAGGAAAAGACGGCGAAGATCATCGGCATCGACGGCCATCTCAGCCCCCTCGCTCAGCGCCGCTGCTCGAGCCATGCCGATAGAACACGCCCGACATAGCCCGCGACCGTACCATCGCGCTCGAAGCCCCACCAGAGCACGGCGCCCTGCCAGAGGATGACCAATTCCCGAGCAGCATCCTCATGCGACCGCCCCGCGCCGGCGAGACCGGACAGGCGCGGCGCGATCAGTTGCTGCAGGCGTCGACCCCAGGAGGACCCGCGTGCGCGAAGATCGGCGTCGCGAAAATCCTCGCGCAGAATGATCAGGCCATCGGCATGGGCGTCGCCGTCGGTTCCGTTGCCGGAGAGCGCAACCAGGAGCGCAACGGCCCCGTCCGGCGTTTCAGCCGTCGCGGCCGCAGCGAGGTCGGTCCGTGCGTCGAGGCCGTCCCAGGCATGCAGCAGGGCCGCCTTCACCAGCGCCGGCTTGGAGCCGAAGCGTTGGACGAGCGTTGCCGGCGCAAGCCCGGTCGACGACGCCAGTGCCGCGAAGGTCAGGCTGTCGGGACCACCCGCGGAGACGATGGTCAAGGCCGCGTCCAGCAAGGAGGCGTCGGTGAGTGAACGCGGGCGGGCCACTTGACCTCCAATTAATGAACGAATATTCGTTTATTAACGTCAAACGATGGGAGCAGCAAGGCATGGCGACGATCCGAGGGTATATGGGCGCGAGCCTCGATGGCTATATCGCTTCGCCCGGCGGCGGCATCGATTGGCTGCGCCGCTATGACGGCGTCGACTTCGGCGCTCATGCCTTTGACCGCTTCATCCGGGAGATCGGCACGCTCGTCATGGGCCGGGCCACCTATGATGCCATCGTCGCGATGGGCGAAGGCTGGCCCTATGGCGGCAAGCGCGTGATCGTCGTGACATCGCGGCCGCTGCCCGATCCTGCCGGGCCACTCGAGATCTGGGGCGAGGGGCTCGACGCGCTGATCGCGCATCTTCGTGCGCGCGAGGACGGCGATGTCTGGATCGTCGGCGGCGGGCTGCTGCAGCAGGCCTTCATCGCAGCAGGGGCGTTCGACCGGCTGGAACTGTTCATCGTGCCGGAGCTTGTCGGCGGCGGTCATCAGACCTTCCCGCCGAACGGCTTCGGGCGTTCGATCCGCCTGGCCGCGGCAACGACCTATCCGTCCGGTGCCGTCTGCCTCGACTACCGCTTCGACCCGGTCACGCCGCCTGCTGGCGCTGGTAGTCCTTGATCTCGCTCGCGGTGATCGCCGGGGCGCGTTCGAGCTCGTAGCGGAGCTCGAATGCGGACGGCGCCATGAAGACCGGGGCGCCGTCGAGATCGGAAGCCATCGAGCTGCGATGGCGCTCGACGAATGTGTTGAGCGCGTCCTTGTCGGTGCCGGAAATCCAGCGGCAGACGGTGAAGCGCGACGGCTCGAAATCGATCGGCAGGCCATATTCGCCCTGCATCCGCTCCTTGAGCACGTCGAGCTGCAGCGCGCCGACGACGCCGATGATCGCCGGCGAGCCGTCCTGCGGCACGAAGACCTGAACGACGCCTTCCTCGGCCATCTGCTGCAGCGCTTCCTTCAGCTTCTTCGCCTTCATCGGATCTTGAAGGCGGATGCGGCGGAGGATTTCCGGCGCGAAGCTCGGCACGCCGCGGAAGACGAGGTTCTCGCCCTCGGTCAGCGTATCGCCGATGCGGAGCGTGCCGTGATTGGGAATGCCGACCACGTCGCCGGCAAAGGCTTCGTCGGCGAGCAGACGGTCCTGCGCGAAGAAGAATTGCGGGCTCGACAACGGGATCGGCTTGCCGGTGCGCACCAGCTTCGCCTTCATGCCGCGCTGCAGCCGCCCGGAACACACGCGCAGGAACGCGATGCGGTCGCGGTGGTTCGGATCCATGTTCGCCTGGATCTTGAACACGAAGCCCGACATCTTGGGCTCGGTCGGCTCGACGATGCGGCCCTCGGCCTGTTGCGGCCGCGGCGACGGCGCGAAGGTGGCGAGCGCGTCGATCAGGTCGTGGACGCCGAAATTCCGGAGCGCCGAGCCGAAATAGACCGGCGTCAGATGGCCCTGGCGGAAGCTGTCGCCGTCAAAACCGTTGCCGGCTCCCTCGATCAGTTCCATCTCCTCGCGGAAGATGGCCACGGCTTCCGGCGTGGTCATGCCGTCGATCTGCGGATCGTTCGGGCCTGAGACCGGGATGACGGCTTCGTCCGTGTCGATGCGGCGGACCGTGCGGGCGACGATGTCGTAAGTGCCGGCGAAGTCGCGGCCACGGCCGATCGGCCAGGTCATCGGCACCGTGTCGAGCGCCAGAACCTTCTCGATTTCGTCGAGCAGGTCGAACGGGTCGCGAGTCTCTCGGTCGAGCTTGTTGACGAAGGTCACGATCGGGATGTCGCGCAGGCGGCAGACCTCGAACAGCTTGCGCGTGCGGTCTTCGATACCCTTGGCCGCGTCGATCACCATGACGGCGGAATCGACGGCGGTCAGCGTCCGGTAGGTGTCTTCGGAGAAGTCCTCGTGGCCAGGCGTATCGAGCAGATTGAAGATCCTGCCGCCATACTCGAACGTCATCACCGAGGTGACGACCGAGATGCCGCGCTCGCGCTCGATGCCCATCCAGTCCGACCGGGTCTGGCGACGATCGCGCTTGCCCTTGACCTCGCCGGCGAGCTGGATCGCGCCGCCCATCAGCAGCAGCTTTTCGGTCAGCGTCGTCTTGCCCGCGTCAGGGTGCGAGATGATGGCGAAGGTGCGTCGGCGATCGACGGGTCCGGTTTCGGCGTCCATGAAATCTTGTGCTTCTGGCGATGTCTCGTGTGGCGGGCATGGTTAAACGACCCCGCCGCGAAAGGCCAGACCCTCAGCGCCGGCTGACGATCGCGGCCGCGACGATGCCGAGCCAGCCGATGATCATCGCAGTTCCGCCCCAGGGTGCGACGAACGCCAGCGCGGCGCTGCCCGAAAGATCATGGAAGGCGAGGGCGCCGGCAAAGACGAGGAGGCCGATCGCGATCAGCCCGGCGGAGGCCGTCATCACCCGGCCGCGCGCCTTGCCGTAAAGCCCGAGCGCGAGCAGCGCGGGAGCCTGCGCCAACGCCATCTGCCCGGCGGTGGCGAGGCGCTCGGCGCCGGCGATATGGGCGCCGGCCGCGGCGAGGGCGACGCCGAGCGCGCCGGCAAGGCCGGCTGCGATCAGGAGAGCACGATCCAATTCATCACCTCGCATGGCGTTGCCGCTGGCGCGCCGCGATCGCGCGCCCTAAGTTCGGCCTCAGTCTAAATCGATTCAGGAGAAGCAGCATGATCATCGTGACGGGAGGAAGCGGCCTCGCCGGGCGGGCCGTGATCGAGGACCTTGTCTCGCATGGATATGAGGTCACGTCGATCGACAGCGCGCCGCAGCCGGCCGGGCAGGCCGCGCGCTATTCGCGCACCGACCTGACCGACTACGGCCAGACCGTCGCCGCGCTTTCCGCGATCGACGAGCGGGTCTCGAATGTCGAGGGCATCGTCCATCTCGCCGCGATCCCGGCGCCGGGGTTGGCGCCGAACCACGTCATCTTCGAGACCAACATGATCTCGACCTACAACATCTTCGAGGCGGCGCGCGTGCTCGGCATCCGCAACGTCGTCTGGGCATCGAGCGAGACGGTGCTCGGCCTGCCGTTCGAGACGCCGCCGCCCTATGTGCCGGTCGACGAGGAATATCGCGGCCGGCCCGAGACGGCCTATTCGCTTTCGAAGTTCCTCTCCGAGGAGATGGCGAAGGAATTCTGCCGCTGGGACCCGTCGTTCAAGATCTTCGGGCTCCGCTTCTCCAACATCATGGCGGCCTATCGCTATTCGGAGTTCCCGGATTTCGACAAGGACATCAATCTGCGCAAGTGGAACCTCTGGGCCTATATCGACGCGCGCGACGCGGCGCAGGCCGTCCGCCTCGCGCTCGAATCGAAGCTGAAGGGTGCCGAGGTCTTCATCATCGCCAACGAGGACGGCGTGATGGGCAAGACGAACGACGAACTGCTCGACGCCGCCTTCCCGGGCGTGACGCGGAAGCGCTCCTTCGGCCCGCATGAATCACTGCTTTCGATCGAGAAGGCGAAGACCGTGCTCGGCTACAAGCCGGCATTCAACTGGCGCTGACCGCGCCGGTCCGGCACACTCCCTGACGAAGACGGCAGGGAGGCTGACGTCAAGGATGGCCCTGCGGCTCGACGAGCCGCCGGGCCGGACTGCAACGGGTCGGGGGGCCGGGCATGGGCAAGGGGCGCGTCGAAGCCTTCAGCGATGGCGTGATCGCCATCATCATCACCATCATGGTGCTCGAACTGCACGCGCCGCACGAGACGACGCTGGCCGCGCTGCTGCCGGAAGTGCCGGTCTTCCTGAGCTATGTGCTCAGCTTCGTGTTCGTTGCCATCTACTGGAACAGCCACCATCACCTGTTTCATGCGGTGAAAAGCGTCAACGGGTCGGTGCTCTGGGCGAACCTCTTCCTGCTGTTCTCCCTCTCGCTCATTCCGTTTGTGACCGCCTGGATGGGCGAGAACCATCTCGATGCCATTCCGGTCGCGCTCTATGGCGTCGACCTCATTCTCTGCGCCGTCGCCTATACGATCCTCGTCAAGCTGCTGATAGCGCACGAGGGACCGAACTCGACCCTCGCCCGGGCGATCGGCAGCGACGTCAAGGGGAAGGTGTCGCTCTCGCTCTATGTGATCGGCGTCGGCGCGGCCTTCATCGATGTTCGCCTCGCGATCCTGTTCTACACAAGTGTCGCGGTGATCTGGTTTGTTCCCGACCGACGGATCGAGAAGCTCGTCGAATGATGGGCTGACCCGCCGGCTTGCGCTAGCGCGGTTCGCGCCGGCAGAATGCGACCCCAAGGAGTGATCGCATGGCCCAGCAATTTCCGGCTCTCGAGCAGAAGCATCTCGATTTCATAGCGCGCCAGCATGTGTTCTTCACCGCTTCGGCGGCGTCGAGCGGGCATGTCAATCTCTCGCCGCGCTCGACCGATCTGTTCCGCGTGCTCGGCCCCAATCGCGCGCTCTATCTCGATCGCACCGGCAGCGGCAACGAGACGGCGGCGCATCTCTTGGCCGATGGCCGTCTGACGATCATGATGTGCGCCTTCGACGGGCCGCCGCTGATCCTCCGCCTCTACGGACGGGGACACATTATCCGGCGCGGCAGCGACGCGTATCAGGCGCTGCTTGCCGAGTGGTTCGGCAAAGAGGAACCGCTCGGCGCCCGGCAGATGGTCGTTCTCGATTTTGACCTGGTGCAGACGTCCTGCGGCTATGGCGTACCGTTCCAGGACTATGTCGGCGAGCGACCGACCATGGACAAATGGGCGGCAGCGAAGGGGCCGGAGGGCATCGACGCCTATCAGCGGCAGAAGAACCAGACGAGCCTCGACGGGTTCCCGACCGGTCTCTTCGACGAAGCGGCCGAGTGATCACACCACGGCCGTCACGCCGCCATCGACATAGAGGATGTGGCCGTTGACATAGCTTGCTGCGTCCGAGGCCAGGAATACGGCGGCGCCGGCGAGTTCTTCGAGTTCACCCCAGCGGCCCATCGGCGCGCGCTGGGCGAGCCAGGCGTGGAAGTCCGGGTCCTCGACCAGAGCCCGGTTCAGCTCGGTCTTGAACCAGCCGGGACCGATGCCGTTGATGTTGAGGCCGTATTTGGCCCATTCGGCGCACATGCCCTTGGTCATCATCTTGATCGCGCCCTTCGAGGTCACATAGGGCGTGATGGTCGCGCGGCCGAGTTCGCTCGTCACCGAGCAGATATTGATGATCCGGCCGCGCCGGCGCGGAATCATGTGGCGCGCCACCGCCTGGCCGACGATGAAGGGCGCGTCGACATTCGTCTCCAGCACGCGGCGGAAATCCTCCAGCGGGAAATCCTCGAGCGGCAGCCGCTTCTGCAGCCCGGCATTGTTGATGAGGATGTCGATCGGCCCGATCTCGGCCTCAATGCCGGCGACCGCGGCCGTGACCGCGTCCTGGTCCGTCACGTCGAAGGCGGAGGTTGCGATCTGGTCGGGCCAGCGACCCTTCAGCGCCGCAGCTGCCTCGGCCAATGCACTTTCGCTGCGGCTGTTCAGCACCACGCTGGCGCCGGCCTCGGCGAGACCGCGCGCGATGGCGAGGCCGATGCCGCGGCTGGAACCAGTGACGAGCGCGACGCGCCCGGTCAGATCGAAGAGTCGCGATGCCATGCCATCCTCCCGTTTGTCCTCGTTCATAACCGCTTGACGGTTCCGACACCAAGGCTCAAATGCTCCGGCTTAAATCGATTCAGCCGCCGATCGGAGAGTTCCTGCCATGGTCTATGTCGCCGCCAACAGCCGCTATGACACGATGCGCTACAACCGGGTCGGACGCACGGGGCTGAAGCTGCCGGCGATCTCGCTCGGGCTCTGGCACAATTTCGGCTATAACGGCAAGGTCGAGACGATGCGGGCCATGTGCCACCGCGCCTTCGACCTCGGCATCACCCATTTCGACCTCGCCAACAATTACGGCCCGCCGCCCGGCTCGGCGGAAGAGTTCTTCGGCACGATGGTCGCGGGCGATTTCAAGCCCTATCGCGACGAGATGATCATCTCCTCGAAGGCCGGCTATCTGATGTGGCCGGGGCCCTATGGCGAATGGGGCAGCCGCAAGTCGCTGTTCGCGAGCCTCGAGCAGAGCCTCAGGCGGATGAAGCTCGATTATGTCGACATCTTCTATTCGCACCGCTTCGATCCCGAGACGCCGCTCGAGGAAACCATGGGCGCGCTCGATGCGATGGTTCGGCAGGGCAAGGTGCTCTATGTCGGCATCTCCAGCTATTCATCGGCCCAGACCCATGAGGCGGCGGCAATCGCCCGCTCGCTCGGAACGCCGATCATCATCCACCAGCCGCGTTATTCGATGCTCGACCGCTGGACCGAGCGTGACGGGCTGCTCGATGCTCTGGAAGAGGAGGGCATGGGCTGCATCGTGTTCTCGCCGCTCGAGCAGGGTGCGCTGTCGGATCGCTACCTGAAGGGCATCCCGGAGGACAGCCGCGTCCGCCACTCGCATTTCCTGAAGGAGCAGTCGCTGTCGAAGGCCAATCTCGACCGCATCGCGGCGCTCGACGCGATTGCCAAGGCGCGCGGCCAGACGCTGGCGCAGATGGCGCTCGCCTGGGTCCTGCGCGATCCGCGCATGACCTCGGCGCTGATCGGCGCAAGCCGCGTGTCGCAGATCGAGGATGCCGTCGGCGCGCTCGCCAACCTCGCCTTCACGGCCGAGGAGATCGCCGCGATCGATACCCATGCCATCGACGGCATGCTCAAGGTCTGATGCGGACGCCGGCGAGCCTCAGATGACGCCGGCCTTGTCGGCGAAATGGAACATCTCGAGGCCGCCATCCCAGATCATGCGGAAGGCGACCCAGGCGATCACCAGCAGGCCGAAATAGGCGATCCACGGCGCCCGCTTCAAGATGCGGGCGACGAAATTGGCGGCGACGCCCATCAGCGCCACCGAGAGGACCAGGCCGACGACGAGGACGAAGGTGTGCTCGCGCGCGGTTCCGGCGACCGCGAGCACATTGTCGAGCGACATCGAGACGTCGGCGATCACGATCTGGCTGAGCGCCTGGCGGAGCGTCTTGGTGCCGGTCGCGGCCGACGGATCGGCCAGCGCATCGTCCAGATTTTCCCCGCCACCGCCATGGCCGCTGCGGATTTCGCGCCAGAGCTTCCAGCACACCCAGAGCAGCAGGATGCCACCGGCGAGCGTCAGGCCGATCACGCCGAGGAGCTTGGTCGCAAACAGCGCGAACATGATCCGGAGCGCCGCCGCGGCGCCGATCCCGATGATGATGGCCTTGCGCCGCAGTTCCTTCGGCAGGCCGGCGGCGGCCATGCCGACCACGATCGCGTTGTCGCCGGCGAGCACGAGGTCGATCAGGACGACGGTCGCGAGCGCAACGAGTTCGGCGGTCACGAAATCCATCAGCAATCAGGTCCTTGCGGTCTGCGGGCCTTCGAGACCGGAGCGGTCGAGGGGCCGGGGCGGCCTCGGAGACAAGGAAAGTCTCGGAAGCCGGGCGGAGCGTTCTGGGGTCGGCGGATCGTCGGCGGGGCTGCCGTCCCTATCTGGGGTCAGCCGGCCTGCTTGTCCAGCCTCGGCGAGGCGGCGAAGCGTCAGGCCGGCAGCGGCGATGCTGGATCGATGAGGCCCTCGCCCAGGAGGTCGCTCCAGAGCGAGGCGGGGATATCCGCCGCGAACCAGTCGAGGATCTGGCTGACCTCGGCTGCCGAGCGAGGCCCGGGAATGACGCTGGCGACGACCGGGCTGCCGAGCGGAAAACGCAGCGCCGCCGCGGGCAGGGCGACGCCGTGCGCGTCGCAAACCGCAGCGATCTTGCGCGCGCGGTTCATCAGCGCCTCGGGCGCGCGGGCATAGTTCCAGGTGTCGCGGCCAACGAGGATGCCGGAGTTGAACGGACCGCCGACGATGATCGAGGTCCCGGCCTTTTCGCAGAGCGGAAACAGCGTGTGCAGTGGTTCCTGTTCCAGCAGCGTGTAGCGGCCGGCGAGCAGGAAGGCGTCCCAGTGGCCATGATCCAGCGCATCGGCGAGCACCTGCCATTCGTTGACGCCGAGGCCGATGCCCTTGACCGCGCCGGAAGCGCGAAGTTCGTCGAGCGCCCTGTAGCCGCCCTCCATCGCAACCGGGAACAGGTCGGCGTTGAGGGCCGCACCATGCTGCGCGGCGCCGATGTCGTGCAGCAGCAGGAGATCGATGTGATCGACGCCGAGCCGCTGCAGGCTGTCCTCGAACGAGCGCATCACTCCGTCATAGGAATAATCGTAGAAGGAATCGAAGGGCAGCGGATTGACCCACTGGTCGCCCGCGGACTGGGGCGTCGTGCGCGGCTTCAGCAACCGACCGGCCTTGCTGGAGATGACGACGTCGGGATGGTGGCGAAGCACGTCGCCGACGAGATGCTCCGAGCGGCCATAGCCGTAGAAGGGCGCGGTATCGACATAACGGACCCCGCCCTCGAGGGCGCGTTCGACGATCGCCCGTCCCTCGGTGTCGCTGATCGGCGGGCTCACATTGCCACCGAGCGTCGCCGTCCCGAGGCCGAGGGTGGAGAGTTGCAGCGCAGTGCGTCCGGCGGTCCGGGTCTCGATCGGCATCCTGTCCTCCCTGGACGGCCTGACGTCTTGGTCTGGCCTTTCGTCATTGGCTGAAAGAGGCGGGCGGTCGGTTCTGTTCCGCTGCCTGCCTCGCCCGATTTCGGCCGGAGGTTACCCGCCGGCGCTCGGACGAAGCAAGAGCGCGCGGCAATGCGGTTGGGCCGTCCGGGCCGATGGTGCATAAGACGGGAAGGACCGATCCGCCGGGGAGGGACGCATGCTGTCGATCCGCGTCATGACGCGCGATGATCTCGATCTCGCCATTCAGTGGGCCGCCGCCGAGGGCTGGAATCCCGGCCTCGCCGACGCGGACGCCTTTCACGCTGCCGATCCCGAGGGCTTCCTGATGGGGTTCCTCAATGCGGAGCCGGTCACGGCGATCTCCGTCGTCGCCTATGACGAGGCCTATGGCTTTCTCGGCTTCTATCTCTGTCGTCCGGAGCACCGCGGCCGCGGCTATGGCTGGCAGACCTGGCAGACCGGCATGGCGCGGCTCGGCGCGCGGGTGATCGGTCTCGACGGCGTCGTGGCCCAGCAGGAGAACTACCGCCGCTCGGGCTTTGCGCTCGCCCATCGCAACATTCGCTTCGGCGGAACCGTGACGGCCGGGCCGCCGCGCGATCCGCGCATCGTGCCGGTGACCGAAGCGCTTCGACCTGCCATCCACGCCTATGACACCTTGTTGGTGCCCGCCGCCCGCACCGCCTTCCTCGACGCCTGGCTCGGCGGCGGCGGACGACAGGCGCTGGTGCTCGTCGACGGGGGCGCGGTCCGCGGCTTCGGCGTCATCCGCCCGGCGGTGAGCGGCTTCAAGATCGGCCCGCTCTTCGCCGACGGACCGATGGAGGCTGATCTCCTCTTCCGTGCGCTCGCCGCGAAGGCCGGCGGCGCGCCGGTCTTTCTCGACGTTCCCGAGCCGAATGCGGCAGCGATTGACCTCGCGCGGCGCCATGGCCTCGCCCCGGTCTTCGAGACGGCGCGCATGTATAGCGGGCCGGCGCCGCGACTGCCGCTTCACCGGATCTTCGGCATTACCAGCTTCGAGCTCGGCTGAGCCGCCGCCGGGATTGCCGGCGCGTGCGGAGCTTGCGATGATGGCTGCAGTGTGGGGAATGATGCGATGCGTTGGCTGCCTAATCTGCTCACGCGCTTCGTGCGCAACGGGCGCCTGACCGTCGTCTTTCACGACGGTTTCCGTCAGAGTTTCGGCAGCGGTGTTGACGGGCCGGATGTCACCATCCGCCTGACCGATGCGAAGGTCGATCGCGAGATCTTCCTCAATCCCGAGCTCAAGTCGGCCGAAGCCTATATGGACGGGCGATTGGTGATAGAGGACGGCGCGACCGTCTTCGATCTGCTGTCGCTGTTCTCGGTCAACCGGACCGGGCTCGCCGCCCACCCGGTGCAGAAGGCGCTCCGGCGCGCCTGGCGGGCGCTCAAGCGGCGCCACCAGAACAATGCGCTTGGCCGCGCGGCGAAGAATGCCAGCCATCATTACGACATCCCCACGGCCTTCTACCGGCTGTGGCTCGACGAGGCGATGATCTATTCCTGCGCCTATTATCTCGATCCGGAGATTGGCCTCGCCACGGCCCAGCGCGACAAGCTGCGTCATATCGCTGCCAAGCTGAAGCTGGAGCCCGGCATGGAAGTGGCCGAGATCGGCTCCGGCTGGGGCGCGCTCGCGATCTATCTCGCCAAGGTCTCGGGCGCCCGCGTCACCGCGATCAACGTCTCGCCCGAGCAACTGGCGGAATCGCGCCGCCTGGCGGAGGCCGCCGGGGTCGCAGACCGGATCACCTTCCGCGAGATCGACTATCGCGACCTCACCGGCCAGTTCGACCGCGTCGTTTCCATCGGGATGATGGAGCATGTCGGCGTCGGCCATTTCGACGCCTATTTCGGCACGATCCGCCGCTTGCTGAAGCCCGGCGGCTTTGCACTGGTGCATGCGATCGGGCGCATGTCGCCGCCCGGCTCGACGGCGCCCTTCATCCGCAAATACATCTTCCCGGGCGGCTATGTCCCGGCCTTGTCGGAAGTGTTCGCTTCGCTCGAACGCACCGGCATCTGGTGCGCCGACTGCGAGAATCTGCGCCTTCACTACTACTGGACCATCCGCGACTGGCGCCGCGGTTATGAAGCGAAGCGCGCCGAGGCCGTCGCCATGATGGGCGAGCGCTTCTGCCGGATGTGGGACTTCTATCTCGCCTCGGTGGAGCTTGGTTTCCTCAACGGCTCGAACTTCGTGTTCCAGCTGCTGCTTGCCAACGAACGCGACTCGGTGCCGGTGATCCGCGACTACATCACGGACGAGGAACGGCGGCTCGCTTCAAGCAGCGCATGAAGCGCCTCCGACATTGATTCCGCCGGCGCCGCCAAGCCCTTGACCGTGAATCGCTTTCAGCCGATCGCGATCCGGCGCATGTGGTTGTCGAACTCGACGCCGCCGCGGCGGCCGACGGGAGCGATTGCCGCTGCATCGACGCGCATGAGGCGGCCGTCGCCGGCGCTGGCGAGGAAGGCATCGTCCGCGAGGCCCGCGATGCCGCAGCCGTCACGCAGGCCATGCGCCGCTGCGAGGCGCAGCCGCTCGGCGTCGAAGACGAACACCGTGCCGCCGATCGGCGACGTTGCCGCGATGGCGCTGCCGTCGCGGCTGGCGACGACCGAGCCGATATAGTTGCGTGCGAGCGGCGCGACCTGGTCGGGGAATGGGATCAGCGTCGCCGCGCCATCGGCGTCGATGCGACCGACCAGCGGCGGTCGGCGGCCCTTCTCGCCTTCCCACTGGCAGCCGAACCAGAGTGCGCCGCTGCCGTCGAAGGCCATGTGACGCGTCGAGAGCTGGTTGAGGTCGCTGCCGAGCCGCGTTTCGCCGACGAGATCGCCAGTCGTGCTGTCGAGGCGGATGATCGAGGGGCGCATGTCGGCGACGTTGAGCTTCTGGCGGCCGAATTCCGGATGGGTCTCGATGCCGCCATTCGCAACCACCAGCGTGCGGCCATCGGGCGCCAGCAGGATCTCGTGTGAATCCATGCCATGCGTCTCGAAGGCGCCGATGCGGGCGAAGCTGGCCGTCGCGTCATAGACGCCGACGACGCCGCGCGGCCGCTCCTCCGTGAAGACATTCTCGGTCGCGTAGAGCAGCCGGCCATCGGCGGAGAAGGCGCCATGGCCGAAGAAGTGATGGCCTTCGGGCGGGCGGAGCGTGGCGAGTGGCGAAAGGCTGCGCGCGTCGACGACAACAGCGAAATAGCCCGGACGGCGCGCGAACACCGCGATGCGGCGGCGCGCTTCGTCGACGGCGATGTCATGGCCGCGTCCGGCCAGCGCCATGCGGCCGATTTCGGCGCCGGTCTCGTCGACGAGCAGCAGCGCGTGCTGGCGTGGCCCTATGCGAACCGAGCTCAGGAACACCATGCGCTCGGCGATCCCGGCCTCGCTCTCGAAGCCGAGCAGGGCGGTGAGGCCCTCGCGGAGGCGGCCGGCGATGCCCGCCATCTCAGTCGCCGTCGAGCGCGTTGAAGCCCGGCGAGATGCCGGCTTCGGAGGGGAAGCGGAACGAGTAGAGGTCCTCGACGGTCTTCAGGGCGTCGAAGGCGCTGCGGAGATGCTGATAATTGGCTTCGGTCGCAAACGCCTCCTGCCAGGTCGCATTGGCCGCGATGCCCGCGTGATAGGCGGCAAAGCCGGCCTTGCTTTCAGCTGCGAGCAAGGGCGCCTCGGTCGGCGTCATGCTGAAGAGATCGGCGCTTTCCGCGAGGCCCTCGATCGCGGTGCCGGAGGCGGCGAGGTAGGCGAGTGCGTTACCCGACGGGACGAAGGCGGCGCGGGCGGGCTTCGACGCGGCGAAACTCTCGCCGATCGCCGGCAGGAGGCGCTGGTCGCGGATCTGCAGCAGTCCCGTGGTGATCGCCTTCAGGATTTCGATCACCGGCTCCTCGGCATCGCGATAGACAACATTGCTGCCGCCCGGCTGCAGCATGCGCTGGCGCCAGCCATCTGCCTCGGTCCAGCCGGCAAGCGCCGCCTTGGCGACGTCGTCGAGATTGCCGGCGATCGCGGCTGCGAGGCGCCAGCGATAGCTACGGGTTTCGGTATCGCTCGCCGCCGCAAAGAGGAGGCTTTCGAGCGCCGGAAGTCCCTGCACCGCGGCGGAGAGCTTGGCGACGGCGCCGGGCTCCAGCTGCGCCGGATCGGGCGTCGCCAGCATGCGGCGGAGCTGGCGGGCGCCGGTGCCGTGGCGGTCGGGGAAATAGGAGAAGCGCTCGAGCCGGCCCTGCTCGGCCATCGGCCCGAAGCGCAGGAAGTCGACCTTGGCAAAGGCGGTCACGACGGCGGTGAAGGCGGCCTTGGTCGCGGCGTCGGGCTCGGCCGGTGCTGTGGCAGCCGAGGCCTTCACGGCAGCAGCAAGGGTCGCCGTGGCGGCCGCAAGGCCCTCATAGGCCGGCACGATATAGGCATCGACCGCGCGTGTGGTGACGGCACCGAGCACGGCGGGGGTCAGGGGCGGCGGCGCGACGGCGACGACGCTCGGCTCGGCGCCGACGTCTTCGGCTGTGCCGGTCGCCGCGGCGAAGGCCTTCCGCGCCAGCAGCGCCAGCGGCGAGAACAGCAGGAACCTTTTGGTGATCGCGATCATAGCCGGTCCAGAAATGAGATGAGCCGCATGCGGTCCTCGGCGGACAATGCCGCATAATTGGTGCGAGCGCGTGACGCTTCGCCGCCATGCGCCTTTATCGCCGCATCAAGTGATCCCGCGCGGCCGTCATGTAGATAGCGCGCGTTTTCCCCGCGGCGAAGGGAAAGCGCGATCAAGGGTGGCGTGCGCCATTCGGATGAGCGGACGCCGGGCTCGCCGACACCGTCATCGAGGCCGGGTCCCATGTCGTGCAGCAGCAGATCGCTATAGAGCGTGACCATGCCGCCGCCGGTGGCCGCGAGCGTCGGCGTGTGGCAGCCGCCGCAGCCGGTGGTCGTGAAGAGGGCTGCGCCAGCCTCGTCGGCGGCCGGGGCCTTTGGCGCCGCGAGGCCGTCGAGATAGGCCGAGACGAGGCCGATCATCTGGCGCGAGATCTCTTCGCCGTCGAAGCTGGCGTCGCGGCCATCGGGGGCTGCAAGACAGGCAGTCTCGCGCGGCGTGCAATCGCCGGCCGGATGCGGGCTGAGCGGGCTCGACATGCCGATGTCGAGCATGAAGGCGTCGGCGACCTGCTGGTCGAGCGTCGCCGCGGCGGACTTCCAGCCATAGCGGCCAATCGAGCCGTCGGCGAGCCGCCGGGCATGACCTCTGATCCCGTCGCCGTTCCGATCATCCGGGTCTTCGCCGGCGAGAATGGCCGCCGTGTCAACGCGGCCGATCCGGCCGATGCCGGCGAGCGGCGGTGCGACGCGAGGCCCGAGCCTCGTCGCGGACGCGGGTGGCCCAAAGGCCGGGGTGAAGGCGACCGCCATCGCCGCGCCGTCGTCGGCACGGTAGGTGACCGTGCCCTCGCTTTCGAGCCCATTGACGGCGCGCGGCTGGATCTGCCGCCCATACATCGGATCGGGATGGCCTTCGGCATCGCCAAGGCGGGTGGCGAGGCCGCGGGCCACGACACTGCCGTCCGGGGCCACATCGAGGCGGGCCGAGAAGGCGGGGCCGGCGTGGCAGGTGGCGCAGCTCTTCTCGTTGAACAGAGGGCCGAGCCCGTCATTGGCGAGGGTCGAGGACGGCGCCGGCACCCAGACCCGGTCGAACAGCGCCTTGCCGACAGCTCGTTCGAGGCCGTCGGCAAGCGCGAGCCCATGGACAAGGAAAAGCCCCGACAGCAGGGCGAGCGCGGCCAGCGCGACTGTCCGGCGACGCATGGTCAGGCGACCTCGAACCAAGCCATCATCCCGGTCTCCTGATGCTCGATGATGTGGCAATGCATCATCCAGCGGCCGGGATTGTCAGCGACGAAAGCGACTTCGATCGTCTCTTCGGGAAGGAGCAGCACGGTATCGGCGAAATGCGGCGGCAGGGTTCGCTTGCTCGATCCAAGAACCGTGAAGCTATGGCCATGGACATGGATCGGATGCATGCGCGGCGTGACGTTCTTCAGGGTGCAGCGATAGGTCGTGCCGCGCTTGAGCCGCGCGATCGGCGCCGGCAGGCGGTCCATGCCGGAGCCGGGCCATGACTGCTTGTTGATCGCCCAGAGGCTGGCGGCCGAGAGACAGAGCGGCCCGAGCGGCCCGCCATCGGCGCCCGCCGCTGCGGCAACGGCAGCGCCGGTCGCGGTCGCGGAATAGACGAAGAGCTTCGGTTCGGCGGCGCTGAGGTCGGGCGCGGCGATCCGCGCCGCAGCGAGCGGCGCCGGATCGAAGGGCTGGGTGCGAAGTGAAGGGCCGTGCGCAACGAGGCGGGCAAGCGGGAAGGGCTTGGCCGAGAAATAGTCGAACATCGTTACGCTGCCGCCATCGGCCGGCGTGCGCAGCACGACATCGATCCGCATCGCAGGCCCCATCTTCCAGGACCGCAGCGGGAAGGGCGGGCAGGCGAGACCGTCGATAGCGACGACCGCTGCATCGCCACCCTCGAAGCCGATCTCGGAGATGCGGGTCGGATCGACATTGAGGATGCGCAGCCGCACATCGGCCGAGGCTGGCACCTCGATCTCCGGATTGCTGGCGCCGTTGACGCTGCGCACGGTGCCGAAGGTTCCCGCCTTGCCGGCGCCTTCGAGCGTCAGGAAGGGCAGGAAGCCGTCGCCCGAGGGCGCAATCCGCCAGTCGCGGACAGCCAGGATGCGCTCGGCGTCGTAAGGCTCCGTCTCGTCGCCCTCGATGATCAGGAGGCCCATCAGGCCGCGGCCGAGCTGCTCGACGGTGTTGCAATGGGTGTGGAAGAAGAAGGTACCGGGATCGGGCGGCACGAAGGAATAGTCGTAGCTGCTGCCGGGTTCGACCGGCGGCTGCACCAGATAGGGCACGCCGTCCTGGTCATTGGGCAGGCGGATGCCGTGCCAGTGGACCGAGACATGTTCGCCGGGCTTCGTCAGCGCGTTGACGAGGTGCGTGTCGAGTCGCTGGCCGAGCTTCAGGCGGACGATCGGCGGCGCCGCGCTGTCGGTGAAGGTCCACATCGGCAGCGTGTGACCATCGAAGCAGGGCAGCGTCAGCGGACGTTCCGCCGCAGTCAGGTTCAGGCGGACAGTCGTTTCCGGCCCGGGCGGCAAGGGCGGGGGCAGGGCGCGGGAAAAAGCCGGAGCCGCGTCGGGGCGGCCGAACAGCCCGGCGCCGGCCAGCGCGGCAGCACCGGCGAGAACGGAGCGGCGGGTGAGCATCGCTGATGTCCGCTTTGGTTGTCCGGCCGCCGGGACGGCGGCCGGAAGTGTCTTAGGCTTGGCGGCGACGCCGGTCCATGCGGCGTCTCGCCTTGCCGAGCCATCGCCTATTTGGCGACCGCGTCCGGATTGTCCAGGCTGTCGGAGCCTTCGACCTTGACGTCGACGCCGAGCAGCGCAACGACGGATTCGAGCGCGCGGGTCTGGGCCACGAGACCGTCGATGGCGTCCTGCACGATCTTGTTGCCTTTCTCGTTGCCCGCGCCGATCATCTGGTCATAGGCCATCTCGCCGGAATCGGCGGTCGCCTTCAGAACGCCCATGCGGGCCATTGCATCGGCCATGGCGTCGTCGACGCGCTTGGCCGCTTCGGGGTTCTTGGCCGCGACGAGATCGCGCAGGCTGGCGCCATCGACCAGCGAGCCGTCGGTGCGCGTGTAGCGCGCATTCCAGATCGAGACGATGCCGACCTCGTCGAAGAAGTGGCTGTTATGCGTGTTATCGGAGAAGCAATCATGCTCTTCCTCCGGATCATGCAGCAGGAGGCCGAGCTTCATGCGCTCGCCGGCGAGTTCGCCATAGGAGAGCGAGCCGATGCCGGTGAGGATCGTCGCAAGGCCACCACTCTCGCCCTTCGCGGCGATCTCCTTGCGGGCCGGACCGTCCGGCTGCCAGGCGTCGACCGCCTTCTGAAGCTCGCCGACCAGCATGTCGGTGGCGACGCGGAGGAATTCGCCGCGACGATCGCAGTTGCCATGCGTGCAGTTCTTGACGTCGTAGTCGCTGGCCGGGCGGTTGCCTGCGCCCGGGCCGGTCCCGTTGAGATCCTGCCCCCACAGGAGGAATTCGATGGCGTGATAGCCGGTGGCCACATTCGCCTCGACATCCCCGGCGCCCTGCAGCTTCGCCAGCAATTCGGGCGTGATTTTGGAGGCGTCGACCTTGTCGGGTCCGATCTGGATTTCCGTGTTGGCGATCACGTTCGCCGTGTAGAGCGGATTTGAATCGGATGCGTCGCCATAGGTCTTGCCGTCGACATAGTCGATCAGGCCCTCGTCGAGCGGCCAGGCATTGACGGCGCCGTCAAGCTCATCGGGAGCGGTGTTGGCAAAGCGATAGCCCTCGGCCTGCATATAGGCCGGGCGCGACGCCTTCCACGCGTCGCGGGCGAGGGCCAGCGTCGCCGGATTGGGGTCGGCGATCAGGACACCCACGGCCGTCTGCAGCGCCTTGGCTCCGGCCAGCGCGTCCTCGTATTTCGCCTCGGCGATGTCGGCATAGGTCTTCAGCACGGCCTCGGCGGTCGGTCCGTCGGCCGCGAAGGCCGGCGTCGCCGCGGCCAGTGATGCGGCCGCGCAGGCGGCCAGGAAGAGCTTTCCGATCATCAGTCCCGTCTCCATGGATCGGCCGGCAGTGCGGCTCGCGGCACGTTTCGCCTTGTTGAAGCTCGAAGTCAAGAATATCCAACTGATTGAAATTATTCCAATTCCAGTCTCGACGCGCGTCACGAACATTCGGGCTTGCACAAACTGATATGATATAACATAACACTTGCAACAGCGACGAGAACGGAGGCCTCTGGCCTTGACCCTCAAGAGTGACATCGGTGCCATCTCCGGCTCGACCATCCCGCTTCGGGGTGCGCCCGGAGCGCGCCCTGCTCATGCCCCTGCCCATGATCACGCCGATCACCATGACCATGATGGCGGACAGGCGCATGACGCTGCGCGCCCGGCCGTGCGGTTCTCGCCGTTTCTTGCCTCTGCGCTCGATCGGCTCGGCGTCGCGGTGATCCTCACCGGTCTCGTTTGGATCGGCGTCTTCTGGGCGGTGCGGTGAGATCATGGTCCTTTCCGCCGCGCCCGCGATCCATTGCCGCGACCTGACGCTGTCCTACCGGCGCCATCCGGCCGTGCATCATCTCACCGGTAGCTTCGCGCCGGGCTCGTTCACCGCCGTGGTGGGCCCGAACGGCGCCGGCAAGTCGACCTTGCTCAAGGGAATCGTCGGGCTGATCCGCCCCGATAGCGGCACGATCGAGATCGAGGGCGCCAAGCGCAGCGACATCGCCTATCTGCCGCAGCAGGCGGCGCTTGATCGCGGCTTTCCGATGCGCGTGCTCGATCTTGCCGCGATGGGCCTCTGGCGGCGCACCGGCCCGTTCCGGCGCATCGGCGGCGCGCTGCTCGACGAGGCCGAGACGGCGCTCGAGGCGGTCGGGCTCGGCGGCTTTGCCGAGCGCACCGTCGGCAGCCTGTCGGGCGGTCAGTTCCAGCGCGCCTTGTTCGCGCGGCTGCTGCTGCAGGACGCGCCGCTGATCCTGCTCGACGAGCCCTTCGCGGCCATCGACATGCGCACCAGCGAAGCATTGCTCGAACTCGTCGGCCGCTGGCATCGCGAGGGGCGCACCATCATCGCCGTGCTGCACGACTATCATGCTGTCCGGCAGCATTTCCCCGAGACGTTGCTTCTGGCGCGCGAGGTCGTCGCCTGGGGTCCGACGGGAGCTGTCATGACGGAGGCCAATATCGCCCGGTCGCGCGGCCTCAACGAAGCGTTCGACGCCGATGCCGAACTCTGCGAAGTGCCGGCAGCATGAGCATCCTTCATCTGGTCGTGGGACCGTTCCTCGAATTCGGCTTCATGCGCCGCGCTCTGATCGGCTGTCTGGCGCTGTCTCTCTCCGGGGCGCCGATCGGCGTCTTCCTCGTGCTCAGGCGCATGAGCCTGATGGGCGATGTGATGTCGCATGCGATCCTGCCCGGCGCGGCGATCGGTTTCCTGCTCTCGGGCTTCTCGCTGTTCGCGATGACGCTCGGCGGCGTCATCGCCGGGCTGGCGGTCGCGCTCGCCGCCGGCTTCATCTCGCGCACGACACCGCTCAAGGAAGATGCGAGCTTCGCCTCGTTCTATCTCGTGTCGCTCGGGCTCGGTGTGCTGATTGTTTCGCTGAAGGGCTCGAACATCGATCTGCTGCATGTGCTCTTCGGCAACGTCCTGGCGCTCGACGACGCGGCGCTCTACCTCATCGCCTCGATCGCGACGGTGACGTTCATCGCCTTCGCCTGCGTCTACCGGTTGCTGGTGGCCGAATGTTTCGACCCCGGCTTCCTCAGGAGCGTCGGCGGCGCCGGCAGCGCGGTGCACTTCCTTTTCCTCGTCCTCGTCGTGCTCAACCTCGTCGGCGGCTTCAATGCCTTGGGCACGCTGATGGTGGTCGGGCTCATCATCCTGCCGGCGGCATCGAGCCGCTTCTGGAGCGAGGCGATCGGCGGACAGATCGCGGCGGCGGCACTGATTGCGGTCGTCTCGTCCTATGTCGGCCTGATCGTTTCCTACTACATCGCCGTTCCGACCTCCCCCGCGATCATCCTGACCGCCGGCGCCATTCATGCGCTGTCGCTGCTCGCCGGCCGGCACGGCAGTTTCCTGAGACAGATGGTGCGAGCGCAGCATCTGAGGGGCTGATCTTCCCTCCCACGCAACGGAGCCATCCATGCGGATATCCAGACTTCTCCTCGCCGCGACGCTCGCGGCAGGGCTCTCCAGTCCTGTCTTCGCGGCCGACAAGCTCAAGGTCGTCGCAAGCTTCTCGGTCCTCGGCGATCTCGCGGCCGAAGTCGGCGGCGATCATGTCGACGTCGTTACCCTCGTCGGGCCGGATGGCGACGCGCACACCTTCGAGCCGAGCCCGCAGGACGCGCGCCATCTCGGCGAGGCGGCGGTGCTCGTCGAGAACGGTCTAGGCCTCGAACACTGGATGCAGCGCCTCGTCGCAGCATCGAACTTCAAGGGCGAAACCGTGATCGCCTCGAAGGGCGTCACGCCGCGCCTTTGGCAGGGCGATGCCGATGAAGCCGAGCATCTCGACAAGAATGCCGACGGCAAGGCGATCGACCCGCACGCCTGGCAGGACCCGAGAAACGGCATCCTCTATGTCGGCAATATCGTCGCCGGCTTCTCTGCCGCCGATCCGTCCCATGCCGCCGACTACAAGCATAATGGCGACCAACTCATCGCCGAACTGACGACGATCCACGACCGCCTCGCGGCCGACTTCGGCAAGCTGCCGGAGGCCAAGCGCCGCATCGTCACCAGCCACGACGCCTTCGGCTATTTCGGCGATGCCTATGGCATCCAGTTCATCGCGCCGGAGGGTCTCTCGACGGAGGCCGATGTTTCCGCGGCCGACATCGCCAAGATCGTCCGCCAGGTGAAGGACGAGCACATCCAGGCGATCTTCATCGAGAACATCACCGATCCCCGCCTGATCCAGCAGATCGCGCGCGAGAGCGGTGTGACGGTCGGCGGCGAGCTCTTCTCCGACGCGCTGTCGAAGAAGGACGGACCGGCATCGACCTATGTGAAGATGTTCAACAACAACGAGAAGCAGCTGCTCTCGGCGATGAGCGGAAGCTAGGCCTCATCATCGCGGCGCGCGTTTCAGCGCGCCGCGAGCGCTGCCTCGACGGCTTGCCGCCGGGGCATCGGCGCGACCGCGCCATAACCCTCGGTCGCAAGGCCGGCCGCGGCATTGGCAAAGAGCGCGGCGGCGAACGGGTCGCCGTGCACCAGATATTCGGCGAGGAACGCGCCGTCGAACGTGTCGCCGGCGCCGGTCGCGTCGAGCGGCCGGACGGCGATCGCGGCGATCTGCTGCCGCCGCTCCGGCGTCGCCACCAGCGTGCCGGCGCCGCCTTGCGTCACGATGGCGATCCGCGCGCCATGGCCAAGATAGAAGTCGGCGATCTTGCCGGGATCGGTGAGCCCGGTCAGCGCGGTGGCGTCCTCGATGCTGGTCTTGAGGATATGCGCAAGGCCCGCCGCGGCATGGATGACGGCCCTTGCGCGATCGATCGGCCAGAGCCGCGTGCGCAGATTGGTGTCGTAGGAGACGAGACCGCCGGCAGCGCGGATCGTGTGCATCGCCAGGAATACGGCGTCGGCCGCGCCGGGCGAGATCGCCTGGCTGATGCCGGAGGCGTGCAGGATGCGGGCGCCGCGGACATAATCGAGTGGCAGTTCGGACGGCCCGAACAGGCTCGCCGCTGATCCCGTCCGGCGATAGGCGAACTGGTGTCCCTCGGGGCCGTGCGTCACGAAATAGAGCCCGGTCGGCGCATGCGGGTCGCGCTTCACCGCCGTCGTATCGACGCCCTCTGCCATCCAAAGATCGAGGAACGACTGGCCGAAGCTGTCCGTGCCGATGGCGGTCAGCATGCCGACCGAGGCCTCCTGCCGCGCGGCGGCGATGGCGGCGTTGGACGCATCGCCGCCATGGCCGGGATGAAAGACCGTTTCGCCCTTCGGCTGGTTCAGCTCGAACATCGGCTCCCCGATGCAGACGATATCTGGACTCACATCTCTCTCCCTTGATGACGCCCTTTTTTGAAGTCTGGCGGGCCGTCATGCAAGGGACGAGGTTGGTGAGGCGGGCAGCCGGTCAGGCCGCGTTGGCCGCTCCGATGTCGTCTAGCGCCGCCATCGCCGCGTCGGGCAGGTCGATCGCGCAGGCGGCGAGATTCTCCTCGAGATGCTTTGGCGAGGAGGTGCCGGGAATGAGCAGAATATTCGGCGCGCGCCTGAGCAGCCAGGCGAGCGCGACCTGCATCGGCGTCGCGCCGAGCTCGGCCGCGACCGTCGACAAGGCATTCGACTGCAGCGGCGAGAAGCCGCCGAGCGGGAAGAACGGCACGAAGGCGATGCCATCCCGCGCGAGATCGTCGATCAGCGCGTCGTCGGTGCGGTGGGCGAGATTGTACATGTTCTGGACGCAGGCGATCTCGACGACCTTCCGTGCCGCGGCGACCTGAGCCGCGGTCGCGTTGCTGATGCCGACATGGCGAACGAGCCCCTGCTGCTGCAGCAGCGCCATCGTCTCCAGCTGCGCGTCGATCGCGCCTTCGGCCGGACCGTGCGGATCGAGCAGCAGGCGGAGGTTGACGACGTCGAGCACGTCGAGCCCGAGCGTCCGGAGATTGTCGTGCACCTGCGCCACCAGTTCGTCGGGGGACGAGGCCGGGAGCCAGGAGGCATCGGTGCCGCGCCGGGCGCCGATCTTGGTCACGATCGTCAGGTGGTCCGGATAGGGCGCGAGCGCCTCGCGGATCAGTTCATTGGTGACATGCGGGCCGTAGATGTCGGCGGTGTCGATATGATCGACGCCGCTTCCGACCGCCTGGCGTAGCACGGCGAGGGCGGTCGGGCGGTCCTTGGGCGGACCGAACACGCCGGGGCCGGCGAGCTGCATGGCGCCATAGCCGATGCGTTTCACGCTGCGGCCGCCGAGGCGGAAGGTTTCGGATTGTTCGAGACGGGTCATGACGGGAACTCCCTGGAGACGCGCCATAGCTAGCGCTTGTCGGATTGCGCGATAACGGGCCATTATCGGCACAGCCCGTGCGGAGACGCGAACAATGTCCCCTGATCTCAGCGACTTCTCGGCCTTCATCGCTGTCGCCAAGGCGGGCGGCTTTCGCGGTGCGGCCAAGGTGATGGGCAGCAGTCCCTCCGGCGTCAGCGAGGCGGTGCGCCGGCTCGAGGAAGCTCTGGGCATGCGCCTCTTCAACCGCACGACCCGCAGCGTCGTTCCGACCGAGGCAGGCCGGCGGCTGCTCGAAAGGCTGGAGCCGGCGCTGCGTGAGGTGGATGCGGCGATCGACATCGTCAACGGCCTGCGCGACCGGCCGGCGGGACCTCTGCGGCTCAATGTGCCCTACAGCGCCGCGCGGCTGGTGCTGCCCGCGATCGTCGCGCCTTTCCTCGCTGCCTATCCTGATATCAGGCTCGAGATCGTGGCCGAGGATTCATTCGTCGACCTCGTCGCGTCAGGCTGCGATGCCGGCATCCGCTATGACGAGCACATGGCGCAGGACATGATTGCGGTGCCGATCGGCCCGCGACGCCAGCGCTTCGCCTGTGCCGGTGCCCCGTCCTATCTCGATCGCCATGGCAGGCCCAGCCATCCGCGCGACATTCTCCAGCATCGCTGCGTCAGCGGCCGCCTCGCCAGTGGTGCGCCGCACGCCTGGGAGTTCGAGCGCGACGGGCTGATCGAGCGGATTCAGGTCGAAGGCGCGCTGGTGGTCCAGCCCGGCGCTGCCTTCGATCTCGCGATCGAGACGGCGGTCAGGGGCGCCGGACTTGTCTTCATCTTCGAGGACTGGCTGCGGCCCCATCTCGACAGCGGCGCGCTCGAACCGGTGCTGGAGGACTGGTGGCAGTCCTTTTCCGGGCCGAACCTCTATTATCCCGGGCGGCGCCTGGTGCCGGCGCCGCTCCGGGCCTTCATCGACTTCATCAAGGCGCAGCCGGCGGCGCGTTAGCTGCCGCCCGGTTCGTCAGGTTCAGAGCACGCCGTCGATGGCGCGGCGGAACAAGAGATCGTAGTCCTTCTGCGTCACCTGAATTGGGTTGCCGCCCGTCGAGGGGTCGTGCTCGGCCATCCGGGCCGCCTCCGGCAGCACGCTCTCGTCGACGCCGATCTCCTTCAGCGTGTGCGGAATGCCGAGTTCGGCCCTCAGCGCCAGCACCCAGTCGATGACGCTCGACGCCGACTGCCCCGGCAGGTCGAGATAGCGGGCAAGCGCTGCCAGCTTCTCGCCGATCACCGGCGCGTTGAAGGCGAGCACATAGGGCATCACCACTGCATTGGTCAGCCCGTGATGCGTGCCGCGCAGGCTCGAGCAGGGGTGGCTCATCGCATGCATCGCGCCGAGGCCCTTCTGGAACGCCACTGCCCCCATCGACGAGGCAATCAGCATGTAGGACCGCGCGTCGAGCCGGCTGCCATCCTTGACGGCGATTGGCAGCCAGTCCTTGACCAGCCGCATGCCTTCGAGCGCGATGCCGGCGGATTGCGGATGGAAGAACGGGCTCGACCAGGCTTCGAGCGAATGGCTGAGCGCATCCATGCCGGTCCAGGCCGTGATCTTCGCCGGGAGGCCGAGCGTCAGTTCCGGATCCTCGACGACGATCTTCGGCTGCATCTTCGGGTGGAAGATGATCTTCTTGGTATGGTCGGCCGGATCGGTAATGACAGCGGCACGACCGACTTCCGATCCGGTGCCGGCGGTCGTCGGCACGGCGACGATCGGGGCGATGCCGTTCGGATCGGCCCGCGTCCACCAGTCCTCGCGATCCTCGAAGTCCCAGACCGGCCGGGTCTGGCCGGCCATGAAGGCGATGGTCTTGCCGATATCCATGGCAGAGCCGCCGCCGAAGGCGATGACGCCGTCATGGCCGCCGGCTCGATAGGCCGCGAGCCCGTCGTCGAGATTGGCGAGGGTCGGATTGCCGTCGACCTTGGAGAACACGCTGTACCGGACCCCGGCCGCATCGAGCACGCCGAGTGCCTTGGCCACGACCGGCAGCGTGACGAGGCCCGGGTCAGTGACGAAGAGCGGCGTGGTGATGCCGGCCGCACGCACGGCCTCGGCCAGTTCGGCGATGCGGCCGGCGCCGAAGCGGATCGCCGTCGGATAGGACCAGTTGGCGGTCAGCGAGGCGTAGGTATCGAGCATGATGGGTCCTCGGGGTCTCTGTCGGCGGCGGTCGCCAAGAGGCGCGACTGCCGGTGGGTCTTCGTCACCCCGTTCCCCCGGGATGACGCCGTTGATCGGGCAGGCTGCTTAGCCAGTCTTCGTCCTCAAATGGAACGCCTTCGGCCGCGTCAGGTGCTCGTAGCCGACGCGCGAGAGCGTGGCGCCGCGGCCGGTCTGCTTGACGCCGACCCAGGGCAGGGCAGGGTCGAGGAAGTCGCAGCGGTTCATGTAGACCGTGCCGGTCTCGATGCGGTCGCCGATGCTCTCGGCCGCTTCGACATCCTCGGTCCAGATCGCGGCGGTGAGGCCGAAGGGCGAATCGTTCATGAGGGTGATCGCCTCCTCGTCCGAGGAGACCTTCATGATGCCGAAGGCCGGGCCGAAGGTTTCCTCGGTCATGAAGCGCATCGAATGATCGACGCCGACGAGAACCTGCGGCGCGAGATAGGCCGTGCCCTCCGCCGCTTCCGGGAAGCGTGCCGCGTCGATCAGCGGTTTTGCGCCGGCATGTACGGCCTCGTCGATCTGCGCCTTGATGAAGCGGGCGGCTTCGGCACGCACGACAGGGCCGAGCGTCGTCGCCGGGTCCGTCGGGCTGCCGAGCTTGTAGGCGTTGACGGTCGCGACCACGCCCTCGACGAAGGCGTCATAGACGGCCTCGTGCACATAGACGCGCTCCATGGCGCAGCAGGACTGTCCCGAGTTGAAGAAGCCGCCATCGACGATGTTCTCGATCGCGAAGGGAAGGTTGACGTCGGGGCGGACATAGGCCGGGTCCTTGCCGCCGAGTTCGAGCGTCGTCGCGGGAAAGTTCGGTGCGCCGGCGACAGAAGCCATGATGTGGCGGCCGCCGGAGGTCGAGCCGGTGAAGCCGACCTGGTCGACGAGACCGGAGCGGATCGCCTTGTCTGTGATGTCATGCGACATATTCACGAACTGGAACACGTCCGGCCAGAGCCCCGCCTTGGCGAAGGACGACGCGAAATGCTCGGCGACCAGCGCGGTCTGGCTCGAATGCTTCATGACGACGGTGTTGCCCGCGAGAATCGCCGGCAGCACGGCATTGAGCGCCGTCATATAGGGGAAGTTCCAGGCCGGCAGGTTGAGGCAGACGCCGAGGGGCTCGCGGCGGATATAGCGCTTGAAGCCCTCCTTCGGGCCGACATCGATATCGGCAAGCGTCGCCGGCGCGATCTCGATCATGTAGCGCGCGCGCTCCTCGAAGCCGCGCATCTCGCCATGGCCATAGCGGATCGGCCGGCCCATCTGCCAGGCCAGCAGTTCGGCGACCTTATCCTTCTCGGCGACCATCGCGTCGACGAAGGCGGTCGCAATGGTCTGCCGCTCGGCCATCGAGGACGTCCGCCAGCGGCGCTGCGCAGCCTTCGCGCGCTCGAGCACGGACAGCACCTCGGCTTCGCTGGCCAGCGGCCGCTCGGCATAGACGCTGCCATCGACGGGGGTGACGATCTTCAGGACGGGTGCGTTCATGGGCTGGGCCTCGATCTTCGGTTCGCCGCGCATGTGTCGGCTGAGATGGCGGCAATCAATACCTCTCGAACCCGCGCTGCAACTCCCAGTCCGTGACGCGGCGGTCATATTCGAACTGTTCCCAGCGCCCGGTGTGGAGATAGTGCTCGACGACGGCATCGCCGAGGGCCGCGCGCAGCACTGTCGAGCCATCGAGGGCGGCGATCGCGTCGCGCAGGGTCTTCGGCACCTCGCGCACGCCGCTCGCGCCATAGGCATCGCCGGCAAATTCCGCCTCGAGAGGCAGCTTCTCGTCGATGCCATGGAGGCCGGCAGCGATCAGTGCCGCGAAGGCGAGATAGGGGTTGAGATCGGCGCCGCCGATCCGGCATTCGGTGCGGACAGCCTTGCCCTCTCCGACGACGCGGAAGCCTGCCGTCCGGTTGTCGATCGACCACACTGCCTTGGTCGGCGCGAAGGTGCCGACCTGGAAGCGCTTGTAGGAGTTGATATAGGGCGCGAGGAAATAAGTGAGCTCCGGTGCCAGCGTCAGATGGCCGGCGAGCCAGGACTTCATCAGCGGCGACATGCCGAGCGGGTCCTTCTCGTCCCGGAACAGCGGCTTCTTTCCCTTGCCGTCCCAGAGCGAGGAATGGATATGCGATGACGAGCCGGCGAGGTCGTAGCGCCACTTGGCCATGAAGGTGACGGCGCGGTTCTGGAGATGGGCGATCTCCTTGATGCCGTTCTTCATGATGACGTGCTGGTCCGCCATTTCCAGCGCCTCGGCATAGCGGACGTTGACCTCCTCCTGGCCCGGTCCCCACTCGCCCTTGGAATTCTCGACCGGAATGCCGGCGCCCATCAGTCCGTTGCGGATGGCGCGCAGCAGCGGCTCGTTCTTGGTCGTCTGGAGGATGTGATAATCCTCGATATAGGTGCCCATGGTCTTCAGATCGCGCCAGCGCTTCGCCCCGGCACCCTCGTAGGTCTCGTCGAAGACGTAGAATTCGAGCTCGGAGGCGAAGAAGGCGGACATGTCGCGCTCGGCGAGGCGCTTCAGCTGCGCCTTCAGCATGGCGCGCGGGCTATGGGCGAGCGGATCGCCGTGATGGTCGCAGACATCGGCCAGCATGAGAGCGGTGCCGTCGAGCCACGGGATGCGGCGGAGCGTCGCGACATCCGGCTTCAGCACGAAGTCGCCATAGCCCTTGGCCCAACTGGCGGCCTCGTAGCCGGGCACCGGCTCCATGTCGATGTCGACCGTGAGCAGGTAGTTGCAGGCATGCGTCTCATGAACGGCGCTGTCGAGGAAGAAGGCGCCGGTGAAGCGCTTGCCGATCAGCCGGCCCTGCATGTCGGGGAAGGCCACGATCACCGTATCGATCGTGCCGGCGGCAATGGCCGCTTCCAGGTCCTTCAGCGTCATGTTCCCGGCCATGATGGCTCCTCTCTCGATGCTGCGGCCGTCCTTGCCGGGATCTTGCCCGGCAGGGACCGCCGATGGTCGGCCTTTGGCCGTCTCGGCCGGGCGACGAACCGCCCGGCCTCTTGGTTGCGTCGTCTCCGACGGCTGCCTCAGGTCTCGCCGACCGCCTTTTCGGCAGCGGCGATCGCGGCCTTGCGCTTGGCGATCACGTCGCCGATCGGCGGGCCTTCGAAGCGGCGGTTCTCGAAGACGAACCAGACGATCGCCGCGAGCACCAGGAAGCCGATCGTGATGTAGAGCGCCCAATCGTTCGGCGGCTGGATGCCGATGATGAAGATCAGCACCATCGACACGATCGAGAGCAGCGCGAACAGCGTGTAGAGCCCGCGCCCGACATTCCATGGCCCCATCTTCGGCCACTTGGCCGTCCCGTAGGCGAAAATGCCGAGGGCGATCGGGATGGCGAAGGAGAAGAACAGGAAGATGACGGTGCAGGACACGACGATCGAATAGGCAGTCGCGCCGCCGACGGTCACCAGCGAAGCGCCCCAGACGAACAGGACCGAGAGGATCGATCCGGTCCAGATCGCCGCCACCGGCGTGCGGAACTTCGGGCTGACCTTCGACAGCGCCTTGGACGCCGGCAGGCCGCCATCGCGCGAGAAGGCGAAGATCATGCGCGAGACCGACGTGACCGTCGCGAGGCCGCAGAGGAACTGCGACACGAGGATCGCCACATAGAGGATGATCTTGATGGTCGGGTTCACCTGGGCATCCATCGCCCAGAAGAAGACGTTCCAGCCCTGCTTCGCCGCATCATCCATGTTGGGGATCATCAGGATGAACGAGCACAGCATCAGATAGCCGAACACGGCCGACCAGATCACCGACATCACCATGCCGCGCGGAACGGAATGGGCGGCCTTGACGGTCTCTTCCGACGTATGCGCCGAGGCGTCATAGCCGGTGATCGTGTAGATCGGCAGCAAGAGGCCGAGCAGGAAGATGTACCAGGTCGAGTCCGCCTTCGGCCAGACTGAGGCGCCGTCCGGAAGGCCCGAATAGTTGGTGAAGGTGAAGAGCCGGGCGAAGTCGAGATGGCCGGCCGACACGAGGCAGACGATCGTCAGCACGATCGCGGTCGCGAAGATGAGATAGCCCGACCAGTCGGTGAGCTTCGCCGTGAGGCCGATGCCGAAATGATTGATCAGCGCCTGCGCCGCGGTGATCACGGCGATGAACAGGATCATGTTGGAGAAGCCGGCCGAGGTCGTCACGTCGACATTGATGCCGAAATGCGGCGCCAGGGAGCCGGCGAAGAAGCCCCAGGTGCCGGCATTGATCGCGCCGAGCACGGTGACGAGGCCGAGCAGGTTGAACCAGGCGGTCAGCCAGCCGGTGAAGCGGTTGCCGAGGATCGAGCCCCAGTGATAGAGGCCGCCGGCCGTCGGGTAGGCCGAGGAGATCTGCGCCATGGCCAGCGCGAAGACGCCGGAGATCAGGCAGCCGACCGGCCAGCCGATGCCGATCGCCGCGCCGCCGGCTCCTGACGTCGCCTGGGCCAGCGAATTGATGCCGCCCGAGAGAATGCAGATGATCGAGAAGGAGATCGCGAAATTCGAGAAGCGGCTCATCCGCCGCTCCAGTTCCTGCGCATATCCCATCGAGTGGAGGACGTGGATGTCCGCCTTCTTGTCCTGATCGCTGTAACCGTCGCGCACGCTCATGCCATGCTCCCGTCGCTGACCCGGGGTCGATCCGGCCGAGCCCGGACCGCCCGACCGGGCGATGCACCATCCCAACTGTTCCCCGTCGCCGTCGCCGGCGTCGTCGTCTCCGGTGCCCCCTGGTCTTGTGCCATTCGGGGCGCCATCTCCGGCACGGGCTTGCACCCGGCCAATCCCTATGCGCGGCCTCTGTCGCTGACCGCGATGCCGAGCCGTGCCGCGCTGATCGCGAGCGCGTCGCCGAGCCGCGCCACCCAGCCCTCGATCGCTTCAGGCGTTCGCAGCAGATCGTTGCGGACCTCGATCATCACATGCGACAGGCCGCGCAGGCGGCCGTGCCGTCGGATCGTGTAGTCGACATTGTCCTTGGCCGAATAAGGCTGGTCGTCGCCGACCGTCAGCGCGGGGTCGGCCCCGAGCGCCGCCAGCATCGGCTCGGCGAGGCTGCGGTCGTCCGACTGGATGATGCCGACATGCCAAGGCCGCGCGATGCCCCGATAGACAGGGGTGAACGAATGCAGCGTGACGAGGATCGTCGGCTGGCTTGCCGCGAGGCGTTCGTCGACGAGGCGCTCCAGCGCGCCATGAAACGGCGCCCAGACGGTCTCGATCCGCGCCGTCCTCTCCGCCGCGCCGATCGCCTCGTTGCCGGGGATCGGGGTGTCCTCGGAGAAGGGCGTGATCGCGTCGGCGAGGGAGGGCTCGCGGTTGCAGTCGATGACGAGGCGCGAGTAGACCTGCAGCACCGCGGCGCCGCCGAAGCGCTGCGCGAGGCCGCGGGTCAACGGGGCCGCGCCGGGATCAAAGGCGATATGCCGCTCGAATGCCGAGGGCGGCAGGCCGAGATCGCCGAGCGCCCGTGGCATTCGGTTGCCGGCATGCTCGCACACGAATACGAAGGGATCGGCCGCGGCCGGGATCATCGCGACCGGCGACGGCTCGTCCGCGGCCAGCAGGGGCAGCCCGGCCGCTCCTGCCTCGATCGGAATGTGCTGCGCCGAAAGGATCGACATGCCCCGTGCGGTCCATCGCGTTCTGGCCGGCGGAACACGCTTTGACTTCCGTGCCGGCTGAACGTTACGTTACAGCAGCGCCGGGTTGCGTCAATTCTGAAATGAAGGCGTCAGATGCCTCTCGAAACGGCACTTGAGTTCAGGATCGCCCGCCATGATCCGCCCGCCATGATCGGCGATGCGCCGTGACGGACAGCGGCGCCTCCATCGCTGAACGGCTCCGGCGCGATCTCGGCCGGATGACGCCGAACGAGAAGCGGGCGGCCCAGCGGCTCCTCGCCGATTTTCCGATGGCCGGGCTCGATACGGCGGCGCGCTTCGGCGAGGCATCGGGCGTCAGCGCGCCGACGGTCTTGCGCATGGTCGCGAAGCTCGGTTTCGCGAGCTATGGCGCGTTCCAGGACGAGTTGAAGTCCGAACTCGCGGCCCGCCGGGCAACGCCGCTGACGAAGGGCCTCAGGAGCTATGCCGACGACCCGCTGGCCGCCTTTGCAGCGGCTTTGGTCGATAACCTGCGCGCCACAGCCGCCAATGTTCCGCGTGACGAATTCGCGGCCGTTGCCGCACTCCTCTCCGATCCCCGCCGGTCCGTCCACATTCTCGGCGGCCGATTCACCGACCCGATCGCCGAGTATATGGCGGTGCATCTCCGCGTGCTCCGGGCCGATGTGCGCCGGATCACCGGGCAGCCCGCGGCCTGGCTCGACCAACTGCTGGATATCCAGAAGCGCGCCGTCGTCGTGCTGTTCGACATCCGCCGCTATTCCGACGATCTGGCCGCCTTCGCCGCGCGCGCTTCCGCTCGCGGTGCGACCGTCGTCCTCGTCACCGACCAGTGGCTGTCGCCGATCTCGAAGGTCGCGCGCCATGTGCTGCCGGCCCATGTCGCGGCGCCGTCCGTCTGGGATTCCGGCGCCGGGCTGATGCTGATCGTCGAGGCGATGCTCGCCGCCGTCGCGACCGCTCGCGGCGCCGAAGGTCGCGCCCGCCTCGAAGCGCTCGAAGCGATCCGGCGCGAGGGGGATTAGCGCTGGCGTCCCTTGGTGCCGAGATGGGTGTCGCCGAAAGCGGTGCCGTATTTCAGGCCGTAGCCGACCAGGCGGTCGAAGCCGATATGGGCAGCGAGAATGAGGGCGCCGTCGATCGCCCAAGCGCTGTCGAACATCCAGCCGAGCGCGCCGACCACAAAGGCCGCAAGCGTCGTATGCGCTGCATTATAGAGCGCCGCTCCAATACGCGGGCCGGCGAGATGGCCGAGCATCGCGAGGTCCGGGCTGAGGAAGAGGGCGGCAAAGATCAGCCAGTTGCCGCCCATATGAGCATAGGCGATGCAGGCAGCCGCGAGCAGCACGGCGCCTTCGGCCTGGAGGAGAAGACGCGGCCAACCGGCGACGGCCGGGCTGGTCGAGGGATTGGCGAGGGTGGACATCGGATGCTCCGCTTGGATTGCTCTCAGGCACCACTGTCGCGGATCGGCCATCTAAACGGAATTTGCTAATTCCGTCTGCTCGCCATTCATGAACGTATGATCACTCCAGCCGTTTGAGCGTACCGAAGCCGAGATCGTCATAGGCTTCGAGCGAGAGCGACACCGCCTTGCCGTCCGGGCCGATCGTGAAAGTGGCTGCGGTGGCGAGATCGGGCATTTCCGGGCTCGAAGTGATCAGGAAGAGATCGCGGTCGTAATGGGTGAGCGGGAAGCGGCGCGCGCCCTCCGGGCCCATGCTGAGGATGAGGCCGCCATTTTCACGGCTCACCGTCGCCGCGCCGAGATAGTCGTTGCCATAGCGGCCGAGATAAGCGGCCTCAGCGAGGGCTGGTGCGGGCTCTGATGGCGGGTTGGCAAAGCGCGCCTTGGCAGCTTCGATCGCCGGACCGAACAGGCCGGCATAGGCGGCGTCCCAGCGGCCGGTCCAGTCCTTCTCGACCTTGCCCTTGAAGACGAGGTCGAACAAGGAATCGGCCAGTCCCTCGGGCAGGCCGGTCGGGAAGGCGTTGGCGAGGATCACGACCCCGATTCCATGCTCCGGCAGGATCGAGACGAGCGTGCGGGCGCCGTTCGAGAACGCGCCGGCATGGCCCCATTGCAGTCCATAGCGGCCGAATTCGACATTCCAGCCCCGGCCATAGAAGGAGGCTGCCCCGGTGACCGGATTGTTGCCGCGTTCCATCAGCGGCACATGGGTGGCCGCGAGCGCGGCCGGATCGATCAGCGGCTTGCCGTCGAAGCTGCCATTGGCGAGTTCGAGTTGCAGCCATTTCGACAGATCGCGCGCGCTGGACGAGACGCCGCCGGCCGGCGCCTGCGCATCGGGCATGCGAACGGGGCCCGGATGCCAGTCGCCGGCGGTGCCGACATGCAGGCTCGCGCGATTGTCGCGCTTCAGGAAGTCGGCATAGCGCGAGGAGGTCGAGGTCATGCCGAGCGGCTTGTAGAGCCGCTCTTCGGCGAGATCGGCCCAGTCCTTCCCCTCGGCCTTGGCGACTGCCGCCGCGCCTTCCGTGATGCCGAAATTGGAATAGGAATAGGCCGCGCGGAACCCGTTCAGCGGCACCAGCCGCAGGCGTTGCATGATCGCGTCGCGGTCATAGCCGAGATCCTCGAGTTCATTGCCCGCGCCGCCGGGGAGGCCGCTTCGATGGGAGAACAGGTCGGTGACGGTCAGGTTCGCCGTCGGCCAGGCCTCGGCGAGGCGGAAGCCCGGATCGAGATCGGCGATCCTGGCATCCCAGCCGATCTTGCCGTCGCCGACGACAGCCGCCACGACCGTCGCGGAGATCGGCTTGGAGAACGAGGCCAGCTGGAACACGGTGTCCGCGTCGACGACCGCCGGGTTCCCGACTTCGCGATGCCCGAAGCCCTTCAAATAGACGACCGTGCCGTCCGCCACGATCGCGATCGAGAGGCCGGGCACTGCGCCGCCGTCGATCGCCTGCTGTACCATCGTCTCGAATTCCGGCAGGACGCGTTCGACATCGGCCGGACGGACGGGATCGGAGACGGGCGCGGCGGCAAGCGAAGCATGCGTCATGCCCAGCACCCCAGAGGCCAGTGCGGCGGCAGCGAGTCCGGTCAGTCGTCTCATCAGTTCCCCCCGATCGATGAATATCCTTGCCGTCGATCGATCATGCCGTCGCCGAGGGCGCCAGGCCAGTCCTTCAATCGAGAGCGGCGCGCCATGCGGCGACATAGGCGGCGATGTCGGTCGCAAGCGGCGATGCGGGCGGGGCGTCGGGGAGGCCGGGGCCGGCGCCGTCGGGTCCATCGGCGAGCAGGGCCGCGCCTTCCGTCGTGCCGGTCGCATCTGTGCGGGCGATGACGGGGCGGCCGACGATCGAAGCGAGGGCAGAAAGGAAGATCGGGTTGCGGGCGAGCGGGCCTTCGACGATGACCGGGCCGGCAGCACTCGTCAGCGTCAGGCAGGTGGACGCGACCAGAGCGCAATAGAGGCTCGCCGCGGCAACGCGCTCGCCAGGCGAGAGATCGGCCGGATCGGCGGTCCAGCGTCCCTCGAGGAAGGCGTAAGGGCCGGTACCGGGCACGAAGGACGGTAGTGCCATCACGCCTTTCGTGACGATGGTTGCGATGTCGGTTTCAGTCGGCACGGCCTTGGCGCCCTCGGTCAGGCGCTCGAACTCGCGCCCGGCCATGAAGCGGGCCGAGGGCACCGGCCGGCCGAAGGCATCGACATTCGCGAGGCAGTCGCGCGCCGGATCGAGATGCGCCATCGAGCCGCCGATGGCGAAGAAGATCAGCCAGGTGCCGGAGGAGAGCACGGTGAACGGGGCCCGGCGGCGCAGGATATGCGGCAGCAGGCTCGCATTGCTGTCATGGATGCCGGCGACGACGCGGCAATCGGCCGGAAGGCCCGTCGAGGCGGCGAGCGCAGGGCGGATGGTACCGGCCGTATCCCAGGGATGCACCTGCGCCGGGATCAGCCTCGCCCAGCCGCGATCCTCGGCGAGACGCGAGAATGTGCCGGCCTCGGGGTTCCAGAGATCGCTGTGGCAGCCGAGTGAGGTCGGCTCGCTGACGAGCGCGCCGGAGAGGCGCCAGACCCAATATTGCGGATAGAAAAGGATCGCCTTGGCGCGGCCGAAGGCGGACGGAAAGGTCTCCTCGAGCCAGTAGATCTGGCGGCCTGCGTTGAGACCGCCCGGCAGATCGGGCGACAGCGTCTCCCAGAAGGCGCCGCGCAGCGGGCGATAGGCCTCTGCGACGGAATCGGGTCCCGCATATTCATAGTCGAGGATCGGCAGTACCAGGCCGTCCGGGCCGAGAATGGCAATCGCGGCGCCATGCGTCGTCGTCGAGATGCAGCGAACCTCGGCGCGGGCGGCGAAGTCCTTCAGCCCCGCGACGATCCAGGACCAGAGCCCGTCGGTATCGAAATGCGGATAGAGCCCGTCGCGCACCACTTCGTTGGCCGTGGTGCGGATGTCGATGATCGCGCGGGTTTCGGCGTCGACCAGCGCGAGCTTGGCGTTGGTCTTGCCGATATCGAGCACGATCGTGGCTTCGGGACGCTGCATGGGATCCATTCGTCACGTGGTGGGCGGGCAGGATAGCCGAATTCGGCGCCGCCGTCGCCCGAGGCCTCAGTCGGTGCTCGCCGCCCGCCATGCCGCGGCATAGGCCGCGAAGTGGCCGCCAAGCGGGACGGCCGGCGCCGGATCGGCGGCGGAGGGCCGGGCGTGCTCCGGCCCGTCGGCGAGAAGGGCGGCGCCCTCCGTCGTGCCGGTGGCGTCTGGCCGGCCTATCACCGGCCGCGGTACCAGCGCGGCAAGGGCCGAGAGAAACAGCGGGCTGCGCGCCAGTGGCCCCTCGATCAGGACCGGCCCCTCGGCGCCGGCGAGGCGCAGCGAGGTTTCGGCGACGAGCGCCGCATAGAGGCTCGCCGCGGCCGTGCGCTCGCCGGCGCTGAGCTGGAGGGGATCATGCGACCAACTCCCACGCCGGTGGCCAAAGGGGCCGGCGCCGGGCACGAAGCCGGGCAGGGCCATGATCGCGTCCGTGACGACACGCTCGATCTCCGCCGTGCTCGGCGTGCTGGCACGGCCCTCCGTCAGGATCTCGAATTCGCGCCCCGTCATCGACATGGTCGAGGGTACCGGGCGGGCGAAGGCATCGACATAGGCGAGCCCGCCGCGGCCCGGCTCGAGCCGATCGAGACTGCCGCCGGCGGCGAAGGTGATCATCCAGGTGCCGGTCGAAATCACGGCGAAGGGCAGCGGCCGCGCGAGGATATGCGGCAGCAGGCTCGCATTGCTGTCATGGATGCCGGCGACGACGCGGCAGGTCGGGGAAAGACCGGCGGCCGCAGCGATCTCGGGCAGGACGGGTCCCGCATCGTCCCAGGGCGCCACCTGCGGCGGGAACAGCGCCGCCCAACCTTCGCGGATGGCGAGGCTTGAATAGGTGGCGGCGCGGGCGTTCCAGAGATCCGAATGGGCGCCGAACGAGGTCGGCTCGGCGACGCGGCGGCCGGTCAGTCGCCAGACCCAGTATTGCGGATAGGGGAGGATGGTCGTGGCGGTCGCGAACGCTTCCGGGAAGGTGCGGGCGAGCCAATAGAGCTGCCGGCCGGCATTGAGCCCGCCGGGAAGGTCGGGCGACAGGATCTCGGCAAAATCGCCGCGAACGGCGCGATAGTCCGCGACAAGCGCGTCGGGCGACGGGTCTTCATAATCGAGGACGGGCAAGGCCAGGCCGTCCGCGCCGAGCACGGCGATCGCCGCGCCATGGGTGGTGACGGCGATGACCTCGATGTCGGCGGTGGTCTGCGCTTCGGCGAGACCGGCGACCAGCCAGTTCCAGATGCCGTCGACGTCGAAATGGGCATAAGGCGGCGCCGGCCGAACGGTGTTCTTCAGCGTCCGGATCGAGAGCATCGCGCGGCTGGCGCGATCGATCAGCGCCAGCTTGGCGTTGGACTTGCCGATATCGAGCACCGCGATGGCGGCGGGGCGGGCCGTCATGATGTGGCGCCCCGGGCGGCCGCAGCGAGCGAGCGGCGATAGATCTCGGCGTCCCAGTTGAACAGTTCCCGCTCCTCGGCGGCGTCGAGCACGCGAAGCGGCTCGCTCTCCGCGATCCGGCCGGTCACCTCGGCGAGGGCGCGGGCCAGATCGTCGCCGCCGCGCAGCACGGCGCGATGAATCAGCACCCCCTTGCCGGGAAGGGCGAGCAGCATCTGCGGGATCGTCGCGGTGCTGGTGAAGCTTGCCGGCGTGGCGCCTTCGGGCAGGACGGCGATGGCGCTGCCGAGGAACACGACATGGTCGGGATACAAGGTGCCGCGCCGCGCGATGGCGAGGCGGACGGGGTCGGTCGCGATGGCATGGGCGAGCGGATCGGTCGGCAGCCGCCATTCGGAGCCCTCGGCGAGCGCGACGAGCGCCGCAAGGTCGGGCGCCGGTGCCGGCCGGGCCGGGCTCGCCAGCGCTCTCGAGACGCGCGCGAGGAGATCACCCGCGGCCTCGACGTCATCGGCGGCGACGATGAGGCCGTGATTGCCGAGCGTAACGACGTTGGTGTCGTCGGGCGCCGCCGCTGCGATCGCGCGGGCGAGCGGCAATCCGGGCTTCAAATAGGGAATGTGGACATGCCTAACGTCATCGAGGCCTTTGAGCCGCGCAGCAATGACCGCAGCGGCATTCTGGCGGACGGCGAGCGCTACCGTCTCGATGCAATGGACATGCAGCACCGCCGCGAAGGGAAACACGGCGTGGACCGATGTCTCGACGGAGGGGCGCAGACCCTGCGGGTTGTCGGCGGCGACGACGAAGTCGGTCGCCTTGGCGGCGCGTTCGTCGTTGGCGGCGATCGCGGCGCGGAGCGGATCGAGCGCGACCGGAAGGAAGATGTCGCGCGTCTCGGCCTCGGCGAGCCAGGTTCCGGAGGCCTTGATCCAGAGCGCCCCGTCGGCCTTCAGCGACGTGTTGCCGCCGGCGGCCTGGGTCGTCAGCGGATCGCGGCCGAGGCGGGCGGAGAGCGCCGCGAGTGCTGCAATCTCAGCCGGTGCGGCCATCCTGTTCCCCTTGCCGTTGCTCGAATTGCCGTCAAACGCAAAAAGGCGCGAGACATGGCATGGCCACGTCTCGCGCCCGGATCGATCCGACTTAGAAGTCGAACTGGCCGATATTGGCCTTGTCGAAGACGAACGGCGCGCCGAGCAGGATCTCGGAGCCGTTGACGACCTGGAGGTCGCCGAGCTTGCCGGCCTTCACGGAGGTGTCGCCGGGCTTCAGCGTGCCGTCAGCGGTGGCGCGCAGCACATAGGCGGCGGCGTAGCCGAGGTCGACGGGATTCCAGAGCACGACCGACTTGACGCAGTCCTTCTCGACATAGGGCTTCATCGCATTCGGCGTGGCGAGGCCGACGACGGCGACCTTGCCGCACTGGCCGGCCTGCGTCACGGCTTCGGCCGAGGCCGGGGTCGCGACCGAGGTCATGCCGACGATGCCCTTCAGCTGATCGCCATACTTGTTGATCAGCGTGGTGGCCTGGTTGAACGACAGGACGTTGTCTTCCTGCGCTTCGACCGTCTCCAGCCACTTGATCTTCGGATGGCACTTCTCGGCATAGGCGGCCATCTCGGCGATCCAGCGCGCCTGGTTCGGCGTGGTGAAGGTCGAGGTGACGATCGCGAACGAGCCGTCCTCGCCGATTTCCTTGGCGAGCGAATCGATCAGCGCCTTGCCGATGCCGTTGAACTGGGCCTGGTTGACGAACCACTGCCGGGCGTCGGGCGTCGAATTGGCGTCATAGCCGACGACGTTGATGCCGGCGGCGAGCGCCTTCTTCAGCACCGGGGCGATGGCGACCGGATCGTTGGCGGCGAACAGGATGCCGTCGACGCCCGAGGTCACGTAGTTGTCGATGAAGGTAATCTGCTCGTCGATATTGGCCTTGGTCGGGCCGTCGGTCTTGGCCTCGACATTGCCGAGTTCCTTGGCGGCGTCGGCGATGCCCTTCGACGTGGCATTGAAGTAGCCGATGCCGATCAGCTTCGGAATATCGACGACCTTGATCGTCTTGCCCTTGCGATCGGGCGCATTGGTCGGGACGCCGCCGTCATAGGGCTTGGCGGTGACGGCACCCGGGGTGGCGTCGCAGGCGAGCGGGCTGGTCGGCAGATCATCGCCGCCGGTCCACGTCGCCGCATAGGCTGCCGAGCTCGCCAGTGCGAGGCCGGCTGCCAGCAGGATTGTCTTGGTCTTCATGTTCTTTTCTCCTCCTCGAACACGTCCGCGAGTGCCGTTTGTCGGCGGGCACCCGTCTTCCTCCTGAAGTCAGCCGTCGCCGTTACGGCTGAAGAGATTGGTCGCAAGGATCGCCGCGATCAGCACGAAGCCGATCACGACGATGGTGCCGTCGCCCTTGACGCCCGAAAGCGCGAGCCCGTTCTTGAGCGCCTGGACGAGGATCAGTCCGACGACCGTGCCGATGATCGTGCCGCGACCGCCGAAGATCGACGTTCCGCCGAGCACGACCGCGGTGATGACGTCGAGTTCGACGCCGGTGCCCATGTCGGAGCGGGTCGTCGAGACGCGTGAGACGAAGATCACCGCGGCGAGACCCGAGATCAGCCCCGAGGCCGTGTAGATCATCAGCTTGGTGCGGGCGACGTTGAGGCCCGAGAACCGGGCGGCCGTCTCGTTGGCCCCGACCGCATAGGTGGCGCGGCCGAACGTGGTGAGGCCGAGGATCGCCGCGGCGATGATCGCAGCCGCGATCAGGATCCAGAGCTGCGTCGGGACGCCGAGCACCTCGCCCTGGCCGAGCACGAAGAACCAGTCGGGATAACCGCGCACCGAGCGCGCCTGGCTGATGCCTTCGGCAAGGCCGCGATAGAGCGCGAGCGTCGCCAGCGTCGCGATCAGCGGCGGCACCTTGAAGCGGGTGATGATCAGGCCGTTGATCAGGCCGGCGATGCCGCCGACGCCGACGGCGAGCACCATCGCGACCGGCAGCGGCAGCCCGACATTCTGCCAGAACACACCGAGCAGGATGGCGCAGAGGCCGAGGATCGAGCCGACCGAAAGATCGATGCCGCCGGTGATGATGACGAAGGTCATCGGCAGGGCGATGAGGCCGACCTCCGTCATCAGGCGGCCCTGGTTCAGGATGTTGGCCGTGGTGAAGAAGCGGTCGGACTGCTGTGCCAGCAGGAACAGGACGATGACCAGCATCAGGCCGAGGACCGCCTCGTGGCGCAGGAAGGAGCGGAGCGTCAGGGTCATGGCGATCACTTGATCCCGCGGCGGCGGGCCATGTCGGCGAGCACGGTGGCGAGGATCAGGAGACCCTGGACCGAGCGCAGCCAATAGGCCGAGACATTGAGGAAGATCAGCGAGGAGCCGATCGCGGCGAAGAGGATCGCGGCCAGCGTCGAGCCGACGACGGTGCCTGTGCCGCCGAGGATCGACACGCCGCCGACGACCGAGGCCGTGATGACGGTGAGCTCGAGGCCGGCCGGAACGGTCGACTGGATCACCTGAAGCTGGGTTGCGAACAGGATGGCGGCGATACCGGCGAAGAAGCCATGCACGGCGAAGATCGCGACCGTCGTCGTCTCGACACGGATGCCGGCGACGCGCGCCGCCTCCGGATTGCCGCCGACGGCATAGATCGAGCGGCCGAAGGCGCTGTAGCGCATGAAGATGGCCGCGATGATCGTGAGCGCGATCATGAACCAGACCGGGGAGGGGACGCCGAACCAGCGAAACTGCGCGATCAGGAAGTCCGGCGGCAGATTGGTGATCCAGGCGCCGCCCGTGACGCTGATCAGGCCACCCTTCAGGATCGACAGCATGCCGAGCGTGACGACGATCGAGGGGATGCGGACATAGGCGACGAGCGCGCCGATGACCGAGGTGGCGATCATGCCGATCACGATCGGCGCCAGCCAGGCGACCCAGATCGGATAGCCGTTGACGGCGAGCGTGCCGGCGATGGTGGCGAGGACGCCGATCAGCGAGCCGACCGAAACGTCGATATGGCCGGAGATGATCACCATCGACATCCCGATCGCCGCCACGGCGATATAGGCGTTGCCGCTGAAGATGCTGGTGAGGTTGGTCTGGCTGATGAAGCGCGGCGCGATCAGGCCGACGACGACGAACAGCGCGATGATGGCGGCGAGGATGATGAATTCCTGGCCATAGGTGCCGACGGTGCGGGCGAAGACGCCGGTCGTCGCCGGGCGGCGCAGGGTGGCTGTGTCGAGGCTCATGCCGCACCCCCGGCCTGCTGTGCGCGGGCATGGGCTGCGCCGGCATGGGTCATCGCGGCGCCGACGACGTCGGGCGTCGCCTCGCTGCGGTCAAAGGTCTTGACCATGCGGCCACCATTCATGACGAGGATACGGTCGCTCATTCCGAGCACTTCAGGCAGCTCGCTCGAGATCATGATGACCGCGAGACCCTCGCCGGCGAGCTTGCACATCAGGGCATGGATCTCCGACTTGGCACCGACGTCGATGCCGCGCGTCGGCTCGTCCATGATGAGGACCTTGGGATTGGTCGCGACCCATTTGGCGAGCACGACCTTCTGCTGGTTGCCGCCCGAGAGCTGGCCGGCGCGCTGTTCCGGGCCTCGGGCGCGGATGCCGAAACGGGCGATGGCGTCCTTGGCGAGCGCCAGTTCCTTGACGCGATCGACGATCGAGCCGTTGGAGATCCGCGACAGCAGCGCCATCGAGACGTTCTCGCGGATGGTCTGGGCCTTGACGAGACCCTGCAGGCCGCGATCCTCCGGCACATAGGCGATGCCGATGTCGCGCGCCTGTTCGGGGCTCCTGATCGTCACCGGCTTGCCGTTGAGGAGGATTTCGCCCGAAGTCGCCGGTGTGATGCCGAAGATCGTGAGCGCGAGCTCGGTGCGGCCCGAGCCGACGAGGCCGGCGATGCCGAGGATCTCGCCAGCGCGAAGAACCAGCGAGATGTCCTGCACCTCGTCCTTGAACGAGACGTTGCGCAGTTCCAGCACCGGTTCGCCGATCGGAACGGTGACCTTCGGGAAGAGCTGGTCGATCGAGCGGCCGACCATCATCGAGACGAGCGCGGCGTCGTCGACCTCGGCGATCGGCCGCGTGCCGATGAGTGCGCCGTCACGGAGGACGGTGACGCGGTCGGCGAGCGCGAAGATCTCGGGCATGCGGTGGCTGATATAGATGATGGCGACGCCGCGGGCGCGCAGTCGCCGCACCACGTCGAGCAGCCGGCGCACATCCGCATCGGCGAGCGAGGCCGTCGGCTCGTCCATGATCAGGAGGCGCGCATCCTGGGACAGCGCCTTGGCGATCTCGACGCGCTGGCGATTGGCGACCGAAAGGCCGCCGACGCGCGCATCGACATCGAGGTCGGGGCTATCGAGTTCGTCGAGGAGGGCGCGGGCACGCCGGCGCATCTCGTTCCAGTCGAGCGCGCCGGGTCCGACCTTCGGCGCATTGCCGATGAAGATGTTCTCGGCGACGGTCATGTCCGGGAACAGCAGCAGTTCCTGGTAGACGGTCGCGATACCCGAGCGTCGAGCGTCGCGCGGCGCGGAGAAGGACACCGGCTGGCCGTTCACCTTGAGCTCGCCGCCATCGTCCGGATGATGGAAGCCGGAGAGGATCTTGATCAGCGTCGACTTGCCGGCGCCGTTCTCGCCGAGCAGCGCATGCACCTCGCCGGCGCGAACGTCGAAATCGACATTCTTCAGCACCTTGATGCCGCCGAATGTCTTCGAGATGTTGCGGAGCTGGACGAGCGGCATTGCCGGCGCGTCCGCTGTCGCGACGGTGGCGGTCATGGTGTTTCCATTGCGTCTGAGGCTTCGTTCTGGTCGGGCTCGACGACGAGCAGGCGCACGCCGGCCTCGCCGATGAGCTTGGCGTCGCGGCTCTTGATGCCGTTGTCGGTGATGATCATGCCGACGCGGTCGAGCGCGCAGAGGATGAGCGAGGAGCGCCGTTCGAATTTGGAGGAATCGACGAGCAGGATCAGCTCGTCGGCCTGGTTGATCAGCTTCTGCTCGGCCTGGATCAGCAGCGGATCGCCTTCCATGATGCCGATCGGGGAGACACCCTGCGCGCTCATGAACATGCGGCGCGCATAGAAATTTCGCGTCACGTCGTTCTCGAACGGCGACAGGATCAGGCTCTGCTCGCGATAGACGGCGCCGCCCGGCAGCACGATCGTGTTCTTCGAGGTGCGGACCAGCGTCTCGGCGATCGCGAAGGAATTGGTCAGGATCTGCATCCGGCGGTGCGCCAGCTCGTGCACCATCTGATAGGTCGTCGTGCCACCATTGATGATGATGGAATCGCCGTCTTCGCAGAGATCGACGGCGGCGCGGGCGATGGCCCGCTTCTGCGGCACGTTGAGCTGCTCGCTGACCGAGAAATGCCGGCCGCCGATGCCGACGAGTTGCGGGGGATGCAGCGCCTCGGCGCCGCCGCGCACCTTGTGCAGCTTGCCCTCGACATGAAGCGTATTGATGTCGCGGCGGATCGTCGCCTCTGAGGCACCGGTCAGCTCGACCAGCTGCGCGACCGTCACGACCGGCCGGTCGGCGATCTCGCCCAAGATGATCCGCTGGCGCTCGATTTCGTGCAACTTGTCCTCCCCGACATGGCCGATCTTGCAGCAGCGGACATGCTTGTCAATCAATTTCGATCAAAACCACTTATATTGCGTCGCAGCAGGCAGTTTACGGCGCTGCAACAGCGCAGAAGTGATCATAGTGCGACGCAATATGATCATTCATGATCGAACATGATTGACAAAGCGTCGGGTGCCTGAGAAAGATTTGGCAATCCGGTCGTCGCGGCATCCGTCGCGGCGCCTCGCAACGTGCCGGTCGGCGCAGCCGCCCGCCGGACGAGCTTCGAAAGCGGGCATTTCCGATCATGACAGTCGCTTCTCTCCTCCTCGACAATCGCTGGGACGACGCCAAGGCGGCGGGTTTGAACGAATCCGGTCTGTTGCTCTATCGCTCGAACCTGCTCGGCTCCGACAAGCGGATCACCAATTTCGGCGGCGGCAATACCTCGGCCAAGATCACCGAGAAGGATCCGCTCACCGGCGAGGACGTCACGGTGCTCTGGGTCAAGGGCTCGGGCGGCGATGTCGGCTCGATCAAGCTCGACGGTTTCGCGACACTCTACCAGTCGAAGCTCGAGGCGCTGAAAGGCATCTATCGCGGTCTCGCCTTCGAGGACGAGATGGTCGGCCTGCTGCCGCACTGCACCTACAATCTCAACCCGCGCGCGGCTTCGATCGATACGCCGCTGCACGCCTATGTGCCCTACCGGCATGTCGACCACATGCATCCGGATGCGATCATCGCCATCGCCGCTTCGAAGAATTCGAAGGAGCTGACCAAGCTCATCTATGGCGATGAGATCGGCTGGCTGCCCTGGAAGCGGCCCGGCTTCGAGCTCGGCCTCTGGCTGTCGAAATTCGCGAACGAGAATCCGGAGGCCAAGGGCGTCGTGCTCGAGAGCCACGGCCTCTTCACCTGGGCGGACAACGCCAAGGACTGCTACGAGCTGACGCTGGAGATCATCAACAAGGCGATCGCCTGGTTCGCCAAGGAGACCGAGGGTAAGGCGATCTTCGGCGGCGCCGTCACGACCTCGGCCGATGCCGAGAAGCGCCGGGCCATCGCGGCCCGACTGATGCCCGAGATCCGCGGCCGCATCGGCAAGTCGGAATCGAAGGTCGGACATTTCGACGACCAGGCGGCCGTCCTCGAATTCGTCAATTCGGCTGATCTGAAGCCGTTGGCGGCGCTCGGCACCTCGTGCCCCGACCATTTCCTGCGCACCAAGATCCGCCCGCTGGTGCTCGATTATGATCCGGCCGCCGATAATATCGACGCGGTGATCGCCGGTCTCGATGCCGCCATCGAGGCCTATCGCACCGACTACGCCGCCTATTACGAGCGCTGCAAGCATCCTGACAGCCCGGCGATGCGCGATCCGAACGCCGTCGTCTATCTGATCCCGGGCGTCGGCATGATCACCTTTGCCCGCGACAAGGCGACGGCCCGTATCTCGGGCGAGTTCTATGTCAACGCGATCAACGTGATGCGCGGCGCCTCGACGGTGTCGACCTATGTCGGCCTCGCCGAGCAGGAAGCCTTCGACATCGAGTACTGGCTGCTGGAAGAGGCGAAGCTGCAGCGCATGCCGAAGCCGAAGGCGCTCGCCGGCCGCATCGCCTTCATCACCGGTGGCGCCGGCGGCATCGGCTCGGCCACCGCCATCCGCTATCTCCAGGAAGGCGCGGTCGTGATGATCGCCGATATCGACAAGGCCGCGCTCGACGAGACGGTGAGCGGGCTCGGCGCGAAATTCGGCAAGGACAACATTCGCGGCGTGCTTGCCAATGTCACCAGCGAGGCGGCGGTCGAAAAGGCCTTTGCCGAGACGCTGATCGAATTCGGCGGCATCGACATTCTCGTTTCCAATGCAGGCATCTCCTCGGCCGCGCCGTTCGAGGAAACGACGCTCGAGACCTGGGACCGCAACATCGCGATCCTCGCGACCGGCTATTTCCTCGTCTCGCGCTCCGCCTACCGGATCATGAAGACGCAGAAGCTCGGCGGCTCGATCGTCTTCATCGCCTCCAAGAACGGTCTCGCGGCCTCTGCCGGCGCTTCCGCCTATTGCACCGCCAAGGCGGCCGAGATCCATCTCGCCCGCTGCCTCGCCCTCGAAGGGGCGCCGTTCGGCATCCGCGTCAACACGATCAATCCCGACGCGGTGCTGCGCGGCTCGAAGATCTGGCAGGGCGAGTGGCGCCAGCAGCGGGCCGAGTCCAACAAGATCGGCCAGGACGATCTCGAGGAATTCTACCGCAACCGCTCGTTGCTGAAGCGCAGCGTCTTCCCGGAGGATATCGCCGAGGCGGCCTTCTTCCTCGCCGCCGACCTCTCCGCGAAGTCGACCGGCAACATCATCAATGTCGATGCGGGCAACGTCATCAGCTTCACGCGCTGAAGGCGTCTTCCGTTCTACTATGCAGCTCGCCTGACGTGCCTTTCCGTGCCTCCGGTGCTCACGGACGAAAGTCCGCTCCGGTTCTCGAAGGCCTCGCCAGACGACTCCGCCTAGCGAATGGTCGATCGCCCTCAGTCGGGCATCGATACGAAGAGAACAAAGTCCCCTGAGGGGAGGACCCGCCCATGACCGATCTGCCGATTTCCGCCGAATTCCTCGCCGATGCCAACCGGGCCGACGAGGCGGCGCTGGCCAATGACTACGCCTCGCTGGGCGAACAGCTCGATCGCCGTGGCATCGACATCGACGCGATCACGCGCCGCGTCGCCGATTATGCCGTCGCGATCCCGTCCTGGGGCGTCGGCACCGGCGGCACGCGCTTCGCCCGCTTTCCGGGGCCGGGCGAGCCGCGCGGCATCTTCGAGAAGCTCGACGACTGCGCCGTCATCAACCAGTTGACGCGGGCGACGCCGACCGTCTCGCTGCATATTCCGTGGGACAAGGCCGACCCGGCCGAGCTGAAGGCAAAGGGCAGCGCGCTCGGCCTCGGCTTCGACGCCATGAACTCGAACACCTTCTCGGATGCCAAGGACCAGGCGCTCAGCTACAAGTTCGGTTCGCTGTCGCATTCCGATCCTGCCGTGCGCCAGCAGGCGATCGAGCACAATATCGAGACGATCGAGATTGGCCGCGCGCTCGGCTCCAAGGCGCTCACGGTGTGGATCGGCGACGGCTCGAACTTCCCTGGCCAGTCCAATTTCACGCGCGCGTTCGAGAACTATCTCGGCGCGATGAAATCGGTCTATGCGGCACTGCCGGACGATTGGCGCGTCTTCACCGAGCACAAGCTCTACGAGCCCGCCTTCTATTCGACCGTAGTGCAGGACTGGGGCACCAACTACCTGATCGCCAAGGAGCTCGGGCCGAAGGCCTTCTGCCTCGTCGATCTCGGCCACCACGCGCCGAACGTCAATATCGAGATGATCGTCGCCCGGCTGATCCAGTTCGGCAAGCTCGCCGGCTTCCACTTCAACGATTCGAAATATGGCGACGACGATCTCGACGCCGGCTCGATCAATCCGTTCCAGCTGTTCCTGGTCTTCAACGAACTGGTCGACGCCGCCTATCGCAAGGCCGAGGGCTTCGATCCGGCCTACATGATCGACCAGTCGCACAATGTGACCGACCCGATCGAAAGCCTGATGGCGAGCGCGATCGAGATCCTGCGTGCCTATACGCAGGCTCTGCTGGTCGACCGGCCGACGCTGGCCGGCTATCAGGACGCCAATGACGCGCTGATGGCCAACCAGACGCTGAAGCGCGCCTTCACCACCGATGTCGGCCCGATCATCGCCAAGGCGCGGCTCGCGAAGGGCGGCGCGATCGATCCGATCGCGACCTATCGCGCCTCCGGCTACCGTGCCCGCGTCACCGCAGAGCGTCCGTCCACCGGCGGCAGCACCAGCGGCATCGTCTGATCGAGCGCGGCCTGTATCCAGTTCGGATGCGGGCCGATCGCCGGCTCAACTGCTCTCCAGTCAAGCGTTGACGTCCGAAGTGTCGGCGCAATTCGTGATCAACGAAATTCTATATATCTTCATCTCGGACATAGCTTCTCGTATACCCCGTGCTGCAACCCATCGCGGGTGGTCGTGCAGGCTGTGACAGGCTTCACCTAACGCGGCGGTGGCGAAACTGCCCCCCTTCTCGGCGGAGAAGGGAACGGCTAGGCTTGCGCTTGAGCCCGGCCCTCTGACACAAGGGCGGCCATGAAGGGCATTTCGTCGTCGCGCGTTGGCGCGGCCAGGGGATGTCCTTCCGCTGCAGGGCGTTCAATCGCGGCGGGCAGCCGTCTGCCGGGGGATAACCCCGGCTCATCGTCCAAAGGAGGACCGCATCATGAAGAAGTCCATCACCATCGTTTCGGTTGCGCTTTTCGGCGCGCTGCTCGCTGGCTGCAACACGCCGACCACCGGTTCGCGCGCCGGCGACGGCGCCGTCGTCGGCGGTCTTGCCGGTGCGGCGGTCGGCGGTCTCGCCACGGGCACCTGGGGCGGTGCGGCGATCGGCGCGGGCGTCGGAGCCATCGGCGGCGCGATCATCGCCGACGCCACCGGCAAGTGCTACTGGGTCGATCAGCAGGGCCGCAAGCACTACACCGCCTGCCGCTGACGCAACCTCTTCGAGACAAGACGGCCGGGTATCGCCCGGCCGTTTTCGTTTGTGCAGGCTCTCCCGCTGCAGCGTCCGGTGACGGCGCGGCGTTTAGCTGGAACGAAATTTCATCCTCGGGCGTTTCTCCCGCGAAGGCGGCCAAGATCGGGCCGGGCCAGAGGAGAGAGAAGATGAAAGCATCGTTCCTGATCGTTGCCGTGACGCTGGCCGGCGCGGCGCTCGGTGGCTGCTCGACGGGTTCGGGTGCAGGTGACGGCGCCGTGGTCGGCGGTCTCGCGGGCGCGGCGGTCGGCGGCATTGCCGGCGGCAATGTCCAGAGCGCGGCGATCGGCGCCGGTGTTGGTGCGCTTGGCGGCGCGGTGATCGGCGATGCGGCCAGCAAGCGCTGCTATTGGGTCGACAGCTATGGCCGCCGCCACGCGACGGCCTGCCGCTAACACGCTGTCTCGCCAGTTCAAGAGAAGGGCCCGGCGCGCTGCGTCCGGGCCTTTTCCTTGTCGAGCCGCATCAGCCGCGAAGCGTTGTGGTCAGTCGGTCAAGGCAAGCGTCCGTGCCGGATGAAGATCGACGAGATTGTCGGTCCAGCCGGTTACCTTCGCCGATACCAGCCCGAGGGCGGCATAGGACAGCAGCGGGATGACCGGCGCATCCTGGCGGACGAGTGCCTCGGCCTTGGCGATTTCGTCGCCGCGCCGCGCCGGGTCGGTTTCCGCGCCGGCGGCGGATACGAGGCCGTCGAAACCGTGATTGGCGTAGCGCCCGTAGTTGAACCGGCCGTTGCTCTTCAACAGCTGCAGCATGTCGAGCGCATCCGGCTCGTCGGCGATCCAGCCGGCGGCCGCGAGGTCGAAATCCGCTGTGTCGCGGAGCGCTGCGTAATGCGAGCTCTCGGGGTCGGTGACGATCTGCCCGTCCACGCCGATCGCTTTCCAGCCGGCGATGACCAGCTTCGCCGTCGTCTCATGCGCCATGCCGCTGCCGAGACGGATGGTGAGCGCGAGCGGCTTGCGAGGCCCGTAGCCGGCGGCGCTCAGCAGAGTGCGCGCTTCAGCCTGCCGCGTCGTGATTGGGGTCTCGGCGGCTGCGGGGAGGGGTGAGAGGGCGGCGGGCACCAGATCATCGGCCGGCAGCATTCCGCCCGACCAGGCCGAGGCGGCGAGCGCCTCGCGGTCGATGGCGAGGCTCAGGGCCCGCCGGACGCGGGCATCGTCGAAGGGCTTCCGCGTGGTGTTGACGACATAGAAATAGGTACCGGCGTAGGGGGCGATGCGAAGCGCGCGTCCGAACTCAGCCTTGAGCGCGGCGATGTCGCCGGTCGGGACGTCCGGGCAGATATCGACCGTGCCGGCGCGATAGGCATCGAGGCAAGCGGCTGCGTCCTCGAACGCGCGATAAAGAACGCTGGCGATCGCCGGGGCATCGCCGCCGTGGCGCGGATTGACGGCGAGAGCGTATTTGCCGCCCGTGCTGCCAGCGGCGCCGATCATGTAGGCGCCGTTCGAGACGAGTTTCGCACCCGATGCGAAGTTGGTGCCGAGCTTCTTGGCCGCCGCGACATTGACGGGCATGGCGACCGGGGCGGCAAGGCGGCCCAGGAAGGTCGGCGTCACCTTGTCGAGGCGGATCTCCAGCGTCTTCTCGTCCGGCGCGGCGACGCCGAGCACGTCCGGCTTGGCGAAGCCGGCCTTGATCGCGCCGGCCTTGGCGATCACCTGCAACGGGCCGTCCTCGGTCGCCCCCGTCGCCGGATCGAACAGGCGACGGAAGGAGGCGACGAAGTCGGATGCCTTGACCGGATCGCCATTCGACCAGCGTGCGCCCTCGCGCAGCGCGAAGGTGTAGGTGAGTCCGTCCGGGCTGATGGTCCAGCTGGCGGCAGCGCCGGGGACGAGCTTGCCGGCGCCGTCGCGGATGACGAGGCCGTCGAAGAGATCGACGAGCAGTGCCGTTTCGCTGGCCGTTGCCGCCTTCTGCGGATCGAGGGTCTCGACCGAGCCGACGAGCCCGCGCGTCAACCCGGCCGCGCCGGCAGGAGCCGTGGCGGCGATGAGCCCACCCGCGAGCAGGACGGCTCTGGCCACAGACCAGCGCGCGAACGTCCATCGTCCGGCATCTTGCATCTCGGGTTTCTCCTCGCGCTCGGCCGCGGCCTCGGATTTCGGGATGGGCGGCGCCGCGAAACCGCGCGATGCCGCTTCGGACGGGGTCTCCGCCGGCAGTATTCAGCAGACGTCGATGATCTCGGCGCCGATGGCGCGCGCGAGGTCGGCGGGATTGACGGAGAAGATGGCATTGGGGGTCCCGGCCGCGGCCCAGACGGTTTCGTGCTTCAGCAGGTCGCGATCGATGAAGGTCGGCAGCTTCGTCGCGTGGCCGAGCGGCGGAATGCCGCCGATGGCAAAGCCCGTCAGCGCGCGGACGAAGGCGGCGTCCGGCCGCATGATCGGCTCGCCGATCGGACCGGCAACCTTTTCCTCGTCGACGCGGTTGCTGCCCGAGACCAGCAGCAGCACGCCACGGCCCGAAGTGATGCCGCGAAACACCAGCGACTTGACGATTTCTCCAACCTCGCAGCCGCAAGCGGCCGCAGCCTCTTCCGCTGTACGGGTCTTGTCGGGCATAATCACCGGCATCACGGATAAGCCGAAGGATTCGGCGGCGTCGCGCACGCGGGATGCAGGTCCGTTGATCTCGTTCATCGTCGGAATCAGTCCTCCTGCCCGCATCCGGGCGGATCGATGATGCGTCGTGTGACGAGATTTGCTAAATGGAGTCTAAACAATTTCGCGTCAATGCGGAGCAAGCCGATGAACGACACCAACGGGCGGAGCGGCACGACGTCGAATGTGCGCAATCTGACGGATGCGATCCGCAAGGTGCGGGTGGCGGAGTCGGAGCGGACGGACGTCGTGGTCGAACTGCGCGAGGCGGAGCGGGCCCGGCTCGACATGCTCGCCGATGAACTGCGCAACGTGTTCGCCGAAGTGCCGGAGGGCGACGAGCAGTTCGTGTTCCAGATCTCCGGCGGCAGCCAGCCGCGCTTCTGGATCGACATGACCTCGCTGGTGCTGATGGGGCGCGACCGGCGCACCTATCGGTTCGTCAAGGACACGCGCCTCGGACGGACCGTGATCCTCGAGACGGCCGACCTCGATGACATGGCCGATTGCATCACGCAGTATGTCGCCGAGCGGATCATCGAGCGCGAGCGCGCGCTCGAGGCCGATTGGCTCGCCGATCGCATCCTGAGGCCCGAGGAGCCGGCGCCGAAAGCCGACAAGCGTAGCCGCCTGATCAGGACCGTCGCCGAGCCGGCCAAGGCCGAGGCGGCCCGCGCGCGCATTCATCCGGGCTGGATCGTTTCGGCGTTCCTCGGCGGTCTCCTGGTCGGGGTCGGGGCGCTGCTGGCCTATGCCTGGGTGCATATCGGCTGACGCGGCCGCTGAGGCCCCGTCAGCGTAGCTTGCGCTCGCGGATCGTGCCGACATTGGAGCCCGGCCCGGTATAGCCGCGCTCGGTCATCTGGCAGCGCCAGGCGCCCGGCTCGCCGTCGATGGCGAACAGGTTGTAGCGCCCGGCCGGCTTGTGGCCGCCCGGCGTGTTGGAGGCCGAGGGCACGCCGATCACCGGCACCGGTCCGTCGCGACCCTCGATCTCCACCAGGCTGTCGCGATGGGTATGACCATGCAGCACGAGTTCTGCGCCGGCCTCGCGGATCACCGCGCGGACCCGGCCGGAGCCAACCAGGCGCTTGTGCCAGGGCGTCGCGTTGGGGGTCGGTGGATGATGGATCATGACGACCCGGAAGAGGCCCTCCTGTCCGGCCCGCACCAGTTCGTCCTTGAGCATCGGCAAGGTTGCGCTCGCGACATGGCCCGTCGCCATGAACGGCGCCGAGGCGCGCGCGCTCGACATGCCGATGAGCGCGACCGGTCCCCGGCGGCGCAGATAGGGAAAGCGGACCGCGCCGGGATGCGCATGGCCATCGCCGATGAGATAGGGCGCCCAGGCGGCGAGCGCCTTGCGCAGCACGCCGGCGACATAGGCATCGTGATTGCCGGGAACGACCGAGATGTCATGTGGCGGCCCGAAGGCTTCAAGCCACTCGCGCGCCGCCACGATCTCGCCGGGCAGGCCGATATTCACGAGGTCGCCGGTGACCGCGATGTGATCTGGCCGGTGCGCCAGAAGGTCCTCGATCAGCCCCGCGAGCACCGGTCCGGCCAGCGCATGCATGCGTCCGCGGCGCCAGTTCATGTAGCCGATCATCCGCTTGGAGGCGAGTTCGCGCGCGCGGATGCGCGGCAACGGGCCGAGATGCGGATCGGAGAGGTGGGCAAGGACGAACATCGATTATCGATTAGAGCCTTTCCGGCAGCGGCGAAAGCGCGACTGCCGCGGCGCGCTCACTTGTCCCAACGCGGCTCGGCCGCAACCGCTCCGTTCGTCGCGCGCGATGTCCTGATGATGCCCAGATGATGCCGGAAGGTGGTTGCGCTGGCGGGGCATGGTGAATCCCGCCATGCTGGTTTCGTCCCGATCACTCGCGAGGGTTGCTGCGTGCCTGTCCTCTCCGCTCTTGCCCGTCTTGCCGGGACGATCGCGCCGCTGACCCGCGGCATGACGCTCGGCGTCCGCTGCGCCTGTTTCGATGCCGAGGGCCGCGTGTTCCTGGTGCGCCACAGCTATATGCCGGGCTGGTATCTGCCGGGCGGCGGCGTCGAGCGGGGCGAGACGGTGCATGATGCGATCGGCCGCGAACTCGTCGAGGAAGCCGGCATCGTGCTTGGCGAGGCGCCGCTGCTGTTCGGGGTCTACTACAATCGCCGGCGGGCTCGTGATCATGTGCTCGTCTATGTCAGCCGTTCGTTCGAGCGGCCGAGCCCGCCGATCTATCCCAACCGGGAGATCGCCGAGGCCGGCTTCCATGCGCCGACGGCGCTGCCGGAAGAGGCGACGCCCGCGACCCGGAGACGCCTCGCCGAGATCATCGAGGGCGTTCCGAGGGATCCATTTTGGTGATTGGCGCTTTACGCCGTGCCGGAGCCCGTGATATTCGCGGCTTCGGCTCGAAGATGGAAACCGCGATGGCCGCGAGGCTCTCCCTGCGACGACGAAGCGACGGCCGCGACCTCGGGTCGCGCGATGCCGCTCGTCCTTCCGTCCGCCGGCCTCTGCACGCCTGAAGCGTGCCCATCCGTCGGACGCACTCCCTTCCGACGTGAGCCAGCTTTCCATGAAGATCGACAGTTTCACGGTCCAGGCCGAACGGCCCGGGGACTCCGATGCCATCGAGGCGCTGCACGAGGCCTCGTTCGGTCCCGGCCGCTTTTCCCGCGCCGCTTCGCTCCTGCGCGAGGGCGTCCCGCATGATCCGGCGCTCTCCTTCGTCGCAACCAGCGGTGCCGCACTCATCGGCTCGGTGCGTCTGACCCCGATCGTGATCGGCACGCGGCCGGCGATCCTCCTGGGGCCGCTGGCGGTGGTCGATGGCTGGAAGGGCCGGGGGGCCGGCAAGTCGCTGATGCGCACGGCGCTCGCAGCGGCGCGCGAGGCCGGGCATAGTGTCGTCCTTCTCGTCGGCGATGAACCTTATTACGGCCCATTCGGCTTCGCGATGCTGCCCCCGCCTTACAGCATCACGCTGCCGGCCCCGGCCGATCCGAAGCGCGTCCTCGTCTGCGCGCTTGTCGAGGGTGCGCTGGAGGGCTTGTCGGGCATCGCGCGCCGGGCGCTCTGACGGCGCTCGTTGGCCGCCTGAAGCGGCCCGGCCAAGCCTAGAGCGGCTCGGTGGCCGTGCTCGGGACTCCAAGCCCGGGTGCCGGCCTCGCCACGCGCCAGAGAAGGCCGACGAGGCCGAGATTGACGACGGCGGCCGCCGCGAGGACCTCGACCAGCGGCAGGGCGCCATATCGCTCGATCACCAGCGCAGTCAGCGGTGGTGCGAGGCTCTGCGCCAGGAGCGTCGGCATGGCGAGGCGTCCCATCAGGACCGGGAACCGATCCGGCCCGAACAGGGCGAGCGGCACGGCGCCGCGCGCGATCGACCAGATGCCGTTGCCGGCGCCGTAGAGCACTAGAGCGAGCGCGAACACCGGCAGTCCCGAGGCGAGGGCGAGCACGCCGATCGCGATCAAGCCCGTGGCGACGGCCAGGGTGGCGATTGCCGCCAGATGCTTGCCGAGGACCATGTCGAAGATGCGTGCCGCCACCTGCGAGGGACCGATCAACGCGCCGAGCGCGACGCCGGTGGCCAGCGCGACGTCGTGGGCGCCAAGGATCGCCAGGAGGTGCACGGAAATCGTCGTCGCGATGACCCCACCGAGCGTCAGGATCACCGCCAGCACGGCGAAAGCGGGCCCGGCCGGGCGGGCCGGATCGGCAGAGTGCATCCGGTCGGTTGCGCCGACATCCGGCTCGGCGCGCGCCACCGGTGGCAGAAAGCGCCACAGCAGCGGCAGCGACAGGACCAGTTGCAGCGCTGCATAGACGAAGCAGGCACCCCGCCAGCCGAATCGTTCGAGCAGGAAGGCGCTGAGCGGCCAGCAGATGGTGCTGGCGAAGCCGCCGAACAGCGTCAGTGCGGTGATCGCGCTTCGCGCCCCATAGCCATAATAGCGGCCGAGCGTCGCGAAGGCGGCGTCGTAGAGGCTGGCTCCCATCCCGCAGCCGAGCACCAGCCAGGCCAGGAAGAACATCGCTTGCGAGGTGGCGAGCCCGAGCAGCGTCAACCCCGCCGCGAGCAGGGTCACGCCGCCGATGAGGACGTGCCGGCCGCCGCGATCCCGGACGAATCGTCCGATGCGTGGCGAGACCATGCCTGAAGCGAAGAGGCCGACCGACAACCCGGCCATGACATGAGACAGCGGCCATCCGGTGTCCTCGGCCATGGGCCGGGCGAGCACTGCCGGCAGATAATAAGTCGGCCCCCAGGCGAAGATCTGCGCGATGCCGAGGGCGGAAATCGTCGCCAGGCGGGCGGTGGGCCGGGCCGAGCTCGAGCTCACAGCACGCCGTCCGGCAACGAGTTCAGTGTGGACGGCGAAGGGAGGGTCGACGCGTCGGCTTCTGGATGACCCGCGCAGCATTCCTGCATCAGGAAGGCGGTGAGCCCGGACAGCGCCGCATAATCGGCGCTGTAGATGATCGATCGCGCCATCCGCCGCGAGCGGACGATGCCGGCCCGTTCGAGATGGGCGAGGTGGAACGAGGCGCCGGAGGAGGAGGCGCCAACCAACGCGGCGACCGTTCCGGCGGCGAGGCCCCCGGGGCCCGCCTTGACCAGCGCGCGCAGCATTCGGAGCCGCGTCTCCTGCGCCAGCGCCGCGAAGGCACCGAGGGCAAGCGTCTCGTCCATCGTCATTCCAATATCTCAAGGATTATTGAAATGACGATAGCCGAACGATGTTCGCAGCGCCAGCGTCTGCCGCTCCGGGAGATGACCCGTCAGCGGCCTTCGCGATACCAGGTCGCGGCGGCGAGACCGAGCAGGATGGCAAGGCCGAGGAAGCCCGAAAAGAGAGGCAGGCGATCGACGCCGGTGAGCAGCGAGGCTTCGGTCATGCGCACGCCGATCCAGTCGCGGCCGGAAACCGTGCGGCCCGAATGAACCGGCACGACGCGCGGCGCTTCGAGCGTGCCATCGGCCGTCCGCATGCGCTGGATCAGGCCGCCCGACGCCTCTGTCACCGGCTGCAGCTTGTCGAAGGTTGAGCGGACATCCTGGAACTCGCGCGGATTGGCTGGGCCGACCAGCGCGAAGGCGCGGCGCTCGCCGTCCTCGATGCGCCAGAGACCGATTTCGCCGGCCGGAACTTCGGCGCGGAAGCGGCCGGGACCGTCGGGCAGCAACGTGACGCTGCCGTGCTTGCCCGATGGTGAGATCGTCGTCACCGGGTCGATCCGGTCGGCCATCGTCTGGCGCTCGATGGTGAGCGTCGACCCCTTGGCGCTGGCGCGCAGCGCCTCCTCTTCGAGATCCGGCTCCTTCATCAGCCAGTGGGCGAGGCGGCGCAGCAGGTCGACATGCGGGCCGCCGCCCTCATAGCCGCGCGCCCAGAGCCAGACCTGGTCGGAGAGAAGCAGGGCGACGCGGCCCTTGTCCTCGCGGCTCAGCACCAGCAGCGGCTGGCCGTCGGCACCCTTCATCACGACCTCGCCGGTCGGGCGGTCCGTCTCGATCTGGCGGAACCAGCGGCTCCAATGCGGCGGGCTGGCATCGCCGCCTTCGAGGCCGCGCGTGACCGGATGGCGCTTGCCGAGATCGGTGACCTCGGGGGTGAACGGCTTCTCGATGACCCGGCCCGTCGGCGCGGCGGGCAGCACATCGGCGAGCGGGGTCGTGTAGAGGCTGCTGTCCGAGGCGTAGTCGGGGCCGGACGCGACGAGAAGGGCCCCGCCGTCACGCACATAGCGGGCGATGTTGTCGAAGTAGAGGATCGGCAGCACGCCCTGCTGCGCGTAACGATCGAAGATGATCAGGTCGAACTGGTTGATCTTGACCGAAAAGAGTTCGCGCGTCGGGAAGGCGATCAGCGACAGCTCGTCGATCGGCGTGCCGTCCTGCTTCTCCGGCGGCCGCAGGATGGTGAAATGGACGAGATCGACCGAGGCGTCGGATTTGAGCAGGTTGCGCCAGATCCGCTCGCCGGCATGCGGTTCGCCCGAGACCAGCAGCACGCGGAGGTTTTCGCGGATGCCGTCCACCACGGCCGCGGCGCGGTTGTTGACCGCCGTCAGCTCGCCCGCCAGCGGCTCGGCTTCGAATTCGTAGATGTTCTGACCGGCATGGGCGATCTCGATCTCGAAGCGATTGGTGGCACCCGGGACTACTGTCTGCGCGGCGACGGGTTCGCCGTCGCGCGAGATCGTGACGCGCACCGGCGCCGACGACGCGGTACCGCTGTCGACGACGCTGTACTCGATCACCTGCTTCTCGCCGACGATGCCGAAACGCGGTGCCTGGCGGATGACCAACTGGCGGTCGATCTCGTTGTCGCGGCCGGACACGAGCGCATGCAGCGGCGCGCTGCCGAGCGTCTCCGAGGGATTGGCGGGGACGTCGTGCACCTGGCCATCGGTCAGCATCACCACGGCGCCGATCCGCTCGGGCGCGACATCGGAGAGTTCCGCCTGCACCGCCTTGAACAGTTCGGTGCCGTCGACCGGCGCGCCGCCCGAGGCAGCACCGACCTCGACCGTCCTGAGCTCGATATTGCGCAGTTCCCCGAAGCGCTTGGTCAGTTCGGCGCGCATCGCCTCGGTCTCGGCCGTCCGATCCGACAGCGACTGGCTGGCGCTCTTGTCGACAACGAGGGCGACGATGGTCGGCAGCGATTGCCGCTGTTCCTGGAGCAGCACCGGGCCGGCGAGCGCCGCGACGAGGGCTGCGAGGGCAAGGAGGCGCAGCAGCGCGCCGCGCGTCCGCCGCACGAGAAGCGGGGCGATCGCCACGACGCCGAGCGCCGCCAGAACCGCGAGCAGCGGCAGCGGGATCAGCGGTGCGAAGGTGAGCGACCAGTTCACTGGCCGAGCCTTTCGAGCAGCGCCGGCACATGGACCTGGTCGGCCTTGTAGTTGCCGGTGAGCGTGTACATCACGATGTTGATGCCGGTCCTGTAGGCCATCTCGCGCTGGCGCGGATCGGGCGGGACAGTCGGATAGAGATAGCGGCCGTCGGCGTCGGTGGCCCAGGCTGCCGCGAGGTCGTTCTCGGTGATCAGGATCGAGGACACGCCGTCGCCGGGCCTCGCCGGCCGATCCGCCGCCTCGGCGTCATCGGCCGACGCCTCGACCCAGAGCGGGCCGCCCTGGTAGCGGCCGGGGAAATCGGCGAGCAGGTAGAAAGCCTTGGTGAGGACATGGTTGCCCGGCACGGGCTCGAGCGGCGGAATGTCGAGCCCGGCGAGCATCGCGCGCAGCCGCTCGGCCTCCGGAGTGCCGCTGAAGCCGTCGGCGCCGGGCGGCCGCTGCAACTCGTCGCGGGTATCGAACAGGATCGAGCCGCCCTGCTTCATGTAGGCGTCGATCCGGGCGAGCGTCTCCGAGCTCGGCATCGGCGCATCCACGGCGATCGGCCAGTAGAGCAGCGGGAAGAAGGAGAGCTCGTCCTTGGCGATGTCGACGCCGATCGGGTCGCTCGGCTCCAGCGCGGTGCGGTTGGCGAGTTCGTGCGAGAGGCCGGCGAGGCCGGCCTTGCTGACTTCGTCGATCGCCGCATTGCCAGTGACGACATAAGCGAGCCGTGTCTTGTTGACCGCGTCCATCGCAAACTGGTCGGATGCCGCATCGGCATGGGCCGGGCGGGGCAGGCCGCCGGCGAGAAGCGCCAGCAGGACGATGGCGGCCGGTGCGGCGCGGCGCAGCCTGAGGCCGCCGTTCAGCCACCAGACGGCGAGAGCATCCGCGATCAGGCAGACGAGCGCTGCCACGAGCAGGAACGGGGAGAGATCCGTCGGCGCCTCTGCCGGATAGGGCCGAGCCTCGGCTCCCGCGACCAGCGTCGAGTCGAAGGGCGGAAGCGTCGCGTCGGCCTTCAGGAGGTTGACCGCCCGGAAGGCATCGTCGTTGCCGTAGAGACCGGGCGGATGATCGCGGCTCGCGGCCGTGCTCTCGGCGGCGGCCGGCAACGGCCGGGCGAAGGGATCGCTGCTCGCCGTGCGGCCGAAGCCATCGAGCAGCCGCCAGGGCGGCAGCATGATGCCGCCCGCCTGGCCCGCGACCGGCTTGGCGTCGCCCGTGGCGAGAGGAATGGTGGCAAAGGCGGCGATGCGGCGGAGCATGTCGACGAAACTGCCCGACAGCGGCAGGTTGGACCAGCTCGTATCGGCGGTGACGTGGAACAGGACTAGCCAGCCCTTGCCGAGCCGTCCGGCCGTGACCAGCGGCGTGCCGTCGGCCAGCGCAGCCCAGGTCCGTGCTGGCAGGTTGGCGTCCGGCTCAGCGAGAACCTGCCGTGAGACGGTGACGTCGGGCGGGACCGCCATGCCGGCGAAAGGGCCGCTCGACGAGAAGGAGGCAAGCGGCTGCGGGCTCGACCAGGAGAGACTGCCGCCGAGGACACGCCCGCCGGCGCGGAGGCGCACGGGGACCAGCGTGTTTTCGTCGGCCGTCGCCGCGGCGAGGCGCGGTCCGGCAAAGCGGAGCAGCGTGCCGCCACCCTCGACCCATTGGCTCAGCCGTTGCTCGACATCGGGGGTCAACGTGCCGATGTCGGCGAGCACGATGATCGCCGCGCCGGCATCGATCAATTGCGGGATCGCAGTCGCGGCATTGGCATCACGCGGCTCGATCACGTCGGCGAAGGGCTGCACGGCGCGCGCGATGTAGTAGCGCGGCGAGAGCAAGGGCTGCGCATTGCTGTCGTTCGAGCCGCCGGAGACGATCCCGATGCGGCGGCGCTTGAAGCGATCGTCGAGGAGCTGCACCGCCCCGGCCGTTGCGCTGCCCGCGATCTCGACGCGAACGATCTCGTTGCGGAGCTCCGACGGCAGGTCGAAGACGGCTTCGCTCTTTGTCTCGCCCGGCTTGAAGGCGAAGGGTGCGGTGCCGACCGAACGGCCCTTGAGGTCGCGCGCTTCGAGAATTCCGGCGCCGGCGAGGCGGCCGTCGCTGCGGATCACCGGCATTTTCAGGGCGTCGGGTTCGGCTGCCGGCGGTGCGAGGCCGATCAGCGTCGCGCCATCGCCGGCATAGACGGCCACCGGCGCCTTCACGCTCTCGACGAGAAAGCGCGCAAAGGCTTCGGGATCGCTCCCGCCGAGTCCGCTCGTCAGCCAGGCGACGCCGCCGAAGGGCTGCGCCGCGAGGGCGGGTGTCATGGCGTTGGCGATCGCTGTGCGATCGGCGTCATAGGGGCGGGGCTGCAAGGCATCGAGCCGCGCCGCCACCGCGCGGGCGTCGGTCGGCGCGAATTCCTGGTTGGGCGGGTCGGCGCTGGCGACGAGCGTGATCGCCCGGCCGTTACGCTCGGCCAGCGCCGCAATCCGCTTGGCGGTATCGACCCGCATCGGCCAGTCGCGCGCGGCGGCCCAGTCATTGTCGAGCACCAGCAGCAGCGGACCGGCGCCTGGCGCGCTTTCGCCGGCTGGACGCCACACCGGACCGGCCAGCGCGAAGATCACGAAGCCGGCCAGCAGAAGCCTCAGCAGCGTCAGCCACCACGGGCTTTTCGCCGGCTGCTCGTCCTTCTGCACGATTTCGGCAAGGATCCGCGTCGGCGGGAAGGTCTCGATCCGAGGCCGTGGTGGTGTCAGCTTGAGCAGCCACCAGATCACCGGCAGCAGCACGAGCGCGCCGAGCACCAGCGGCGTGCCGAAGGCGAGCGGCAGGCCACCCATCAGAGCGCCCCCCCGGCGAGAGTCCGGTCCGACAGGCGGGCATGCAGCGCCAGGAGCGGCTCCGTCGCCGGGCTGTCGGTGCGATGCAGCAGATAGGTCCAGCCGAGGCGGCGGCAGGTTGCGGCGAGATGCTCCCGGCGGGCGGCGAGATGGCGGCGATAGTCCTCGGCGATCTGCTCGGCCCGGCCGGCGAGATAGACCGCGCCCGATTCGGGATCGCGGAACTCGGCGCGGCCGGCATAGGGGAACGTCTCTTCGATCGGATCGCGGATCTCGATGAGATGCACGGTCGCGCCGGCTCGCGAGAATTCGGCGAATTTCGCCTCGATTTCGGCGACCGGATCGAGCATGTCGCCGACTACCACCAGATCGGAAAAGCGGGTCAGCCGTGTCGCATCCGGCCAGCCGCCCGCCGAGCCGCCACGAAGGGCCAAAGTCTCGGCGACGCGCTCGGCGGCGTTGCGGGCCAGAACGGGATCGCCGAGTCCGAGCAGGCCGATGCGCTCGCCTGCGCCGGCAAGCATTTCGGCGAGCGCCAGCAGCAGGACGACGGCGCGGTCGCGCTTGGAGGCTGCCGCGAGCGGGGAGCGGAACGTCATCGAGCGCGAGAGATCGACTGAGAGCCAGATCGTATGCGCTGCCTCCCACTCCCGCTCGCGGACATAGAGATGCTCGTCGCGCGCCGATCGGCGCCAATCGATCCGGCCCGCCGCTTCGCCGGCGAGGAACGGGCGGAACTGCCAGAAGGTCTCGCCGGGCCCGGACCTGCGGCGGCCATGCCAGCCGGCCAGCACGGTCGTAGCCAGGCGGCGCGCCTCGACGAGGAGGCCCGGCAGGCTGTCCGCGAGCGTCTTCGCCTCGGCAAGTGCGCGGGTCGTGCCGGCGGGAGGGGCAGGGGAGGCGGTGGCTTCGCTCACCCGGTCATCCGATCCGCGACTTCAGCCGGCCGATCACGTCGCGGACGGTTTGGCCATCGGCGCGGGCGGCGAAGGAGAGGCTCATGCGATGCTGCAGCACGGGCTCCGCGAGCGCGAGCACATCGTCGATCGAGGGCGCGTAGCGGCCGTCGATGAGGGCGCGGGCGCGGACGGCGAGCATGAGGGCCTGGCTGGCGCGCGGTCCGGGACCCCAGGCGATCGCACCGGTCAGTGTCCTGTCGGCGATCTCGCCCGGACGGGCCGAGCGAACGAGTTCGAGGATCGCCTCGACGACGCTCTCCCCCACCGGCAGGCGGCGGACGAGCTGCTGGATGTCGCGCAGCCCCTCGGCATCCATCACGCGGCGGGCCACGGCGTCGCCGGTGCCGGTCGTCTCGAACAGCATGCGCCGTTCGGCGTCGCGATCGGGATACAGCACGTCGATCTGCAGCAGGAAGCGGTCGAGCTGCGCCTCGGGCAGCGGATAGGTGCCTTCCTGCTCGAGCGGGTTCTGCGTCGCCAGCACATGGAACGGCGCCGGCAGGTCGTAGCGCTGGCCGGCGATGGTGACGTGATACTCCTGCATCGCCTGCAGCAGCGCCGACTGGGTCCGCGGGCTGGCGCGGTTGATCTCGTCGGCCATCAAGAGCTGGGCGAAGATCGGCCCCTTGAGGAAGCGGAAGGCGCGGCGGCCGTCGCTGTCCTGGTCCATCACTTCCGAGCCGAGAATGTCGGAAGGCATCAGGTCCGGCGTGAACTGCACGCGTCGCTCGTCGAGGCCGAGCACGATGCCGAGCGTTTCGACGAGCTTGGTCTTGGCGAGGCCCGGCACGCCGACCAGGAGGCCGTGACCGCCGGAAAGCAGCGTCACCAGCACGCGCTCGACCACCTGCTCCTGGCCGTAGATGACCTGGCCGATGGCGGCGCGGGCGGATTTGATCGTCGCGACGGCGGCATCGGCCCGCGCCACGATCTCGGATGGATCAGGGTCGGCAAGGTGTGTCTGATTGAACGCGCTCATGTCGGCCCATATAGTTTCTGGTGTCGCAGCGGCGAGCTTCGGTCGCGATGCCCGGCTTGCCCATCTTCGCAGATCGGTTCGCCGGCGCTAGCCGGGAAGCCGAAGGAAGGTGCCGATCATGGCAGGGGCAAAGCAAGGCAAAACCAAGGCCGTGAGCGAGGGAAGTCAGTCCGGCACAGGTGTAGCGCGGCTCGAGGCCATGCTGAACGGCTTTCGCCCGGCGCCGGTCGAGCGCTGGAATCCGCCGGCTTGCGGATCGATCGACATCAGGATCGACCGCGAAGGCGCCTGGCACCACGAGGGCGCGCGAATCGAGCGCGCGGCTTTGGTTCGCCTGTTCGCCAGCGTCATCCGGCGCGAGGCAGATGGCGGCTATGTGCTGGTCACGCCGCATGAAAAGCTCGCGATCACCGTCGAGGATGTACCGTTTCTCGCCGTCGATTGCGTTCTCGACGAGCGCGAGGAACCGCCGGCTCTCGTCTTCGCCACCAATATCGGCGAGGCGGTGCGGCTCGATCGCGACCATCCGCTCCGGGTCGACAGCAGCGGGCCGGGCGAGGCCTTCATCCCGTATGTGACGGTGCGCCCTGGGCTCGAAGCGCGGCTGACGCGTTCGGTTGCCGGCGAGCTCGCCGGACGGGCAGAACTGCGCGACGGGGTCTTCGGGGTTGAATCGGCCGGTCACTTCTTCGTCATCGGCAGCGCCGGGACGACCGTCGGCGCATGAGCCTGCTCCTCGACGACCATCGCTTTCGACCCGACCTCGTCTTCGCGCGGGCGAGGCGGCTGCTGATTCCCGTCAGCGAGGACGAGGCGGCCGATCGCGTGCTCAATCCGGAATTCCACCCGCCGAAGGGCTTCCGGCCGAAGGCTGCGGCGGTTCTCATTCCGATCGTGGCGCGCGAGACGCCGACCGTTCTGATGACGCGGCGCACGACGCTGCTTCGGCATCATCCCGGCCAGATCTCGTTTCCGGGCGGGCGGATCGACCCCGGCGACGCCGGCCCTGCGGCGGCGGCGATTCGCGAGGCGGAGGAGGAAGTCGGGCTCGATCCCCGCCTCGTCGATCCGCTCGGCCGCCTCGATCCCTATATCGCACCGACCGGCTATCACATCACGCCCGTGGTGGCCCGTGTCGATCCGGCGCTCGAGCTCCGCCTCAACCCGGACGAGGTCGAGGCGGCGTTCGAAGTTCCACTCGAATTCCTGATGACGCCGGAGAATCATCGGCGCGGAAGTCGCGAATGGGATGGTGTCCGGCATTTCTTCTACGAGATGCCGTATGACGAGCACTATATCTGGGGCATCACCGCCGGGATCATCCGCGGGCTCTATGAGCGAGTGTTTGCCTGATCATGTTGCGGTTCCTCGGTTTCACAGTCCTCTGCTTCGTCCTGCCCTTCCTCGCCTATGGGCTCTGGCGCCTCGTCAGGCACGGGGCGACGCCCGGCAGCGAAACCTGGCCGCAACGCGTCTGGCTCCGCCTTGCTGCGGCCGGGACCGTCGCGACGCTGCTCGCGGTCGCCGTCGTGATCTCGTTCTCTGGCGGTGAGGTTGGCCGCGTCTATCATCCGGCCCGGATGGAAAATGGGCGCCTCATCCCCGGCAACTTCCAGTGATCTCCGCCTTATGACCCTGACGCCTTCCTCGCCGCCTTCCGGGCTGCCGTCCCTGGCCCATGCGTCCTTCCTCACCGATCCCTTCGTCGTCACCGTGCTCGACCTGCTCGGCAGCGACGGCGGCGAGGCGCGGGTGATCGGCGGCGCCGTCCGCAATGAACTCATGGGCCATCCGGTCACTGGCGATATCGATGTCGCGACGACATTGCTTCCCAAAGCCGTCATCGCCCGCGCGACGGCCGCGGGTGTCCAGTGGGCGCCCACCGGCATCGAGCATGGCACCATCACGCTGATCGGCCGTCAGCGCGTCGTCGAAGTCACGACGCTGCGCGAGGATGTCGCCACCGATGGCCGCCATGCCGTCGTCCGCTTCGGCCATGACTGGGCGGTCGATGCCGCGCGGCGCGACTTCACGATCAACGCCCTCTCGGTCGATGCCACAGGCCGCCTCTTCGATACGGTCGGCGGTCTCGAGGATATCGCGGCGCGGCGCGTGCGCTTCATCGGATCGGCCGAGCAGCGCATCGCCGAGGATCGGCTGCGCGTGCTGCGTTTCTTCCGCTTCCACGCCGCCTATGGTAGCGGCGATCCAGACACTGAGGGGCTATCGGCGGCGATCCGCGCTCGTCATGACCTGACGCAACTCTCGGCCGAGCGGATCGGCCAGGAGATGCGCAAGCTGGTCATGGCGCCCGGCGCCGCGCCGACCATCCGCATCATGCAGGAGAGCGGCATCCTGCCCCTCGTATCGGCCGGCGTCGGCGATCTCGGTGGCTTCGAGCGGCTCGTCGCCGATCCTGAAGCGCCTGCTGATCCCGCTCTTCGCTTCGCCGTGCTGCTCGCGCGCGTGCAGGAGGACATCGACCGGATCGTGCGCCGCTTCCGCCTCTCCAATCGCGAGCGCGATCGCATGACCGATGCCCTGGCTGCGAGCGAAGCCCTCGCCGCGGGAAATGCGGTGACGGATCGGGTCGCGGTCTACCGGCGCGGGCGCGAGGCGGTGCTCGGTGGTTTCGCGCTGCTCGCGGCGCGAAACCGGCTCGGCCCCGACGAGCTCGCGCTCCGCCGCGCCGGCGTGGGGGCCTTCGAGCCTCCTGCCTTTCCGCTGTCCGGCCGCGACGTCGTCGACATCGGTGTCGGCCGCGGGCCGGCTGTCGGCGTCATCCTGCGCGATCTTGAGCGCTGGTGGCTCGCCGAGGACTTCCGGCCCGACGCCGCGGCGCTCCGTCGTCGGCTGCAGGCGATGGTGCAGGCGCAGCAATAGATGTGGCGCCGGCCGATCCGGCGTCCCGAACGCAAAACGCCGCGGCGCCGTCCCGAAGGACGAGGCCGCGGCGTTCTTGCTGCGGAATAGTGGCGACGCGGCTCAGTGAGCGACGTTCGACCAGATCTTCTTCTTCGTATAGTAGAGCAGGCCGGCGAAGATGATCAGGAAGATGATCACTTCGAAGCCCGTCCGCTTGCGCGCATCGAGATGGGGTTCGGCGGCCCACATCAGGAAAGCCGAGACGTCGCGGGCATACTGGTCCACCGTCTGCGGCGCGCCGTCGGTGTAGGTGACCTGACCGTCCGAAAGCGGCGGCGGCATGGCAATCGCCGGACCGCTGATGAAATGCGGGTTGTAGTGGAGGCCAGGCGGGATCTGCAGGCCTGCCGGCGGCTCCTTGTAGCCCGTCAGGAGGCCGTGGATGTAGTCCGGGCCGGCTTCCTCATACTGCGTGAACAGGTCGAGGACGAACCAGGGGAAGCCACGCTCGACAGCGCGGGCCTTGGCCATCAGCGACAGGTCCGGCGGTGCCTTGCCGTTGTTCGCAGCGGCGGCGGCCTGGGGATTGGGGAACGGCGAGGGGAAGCGATCCGAGAGCCGGCCCGGGCGCTCATACATGTCGCCGGCATCGTTGGGGCCGTCCTGGACCTGGTAGCTCGCCGCGACGGTGCGGGCCTGAGCGTCGGTAAAGCTCGGGCCGCCCGGCTGCGCCAGGTTGCGGAAGGACAGGAGATGCATCGAATGGCAGCTCGAGCAGACTTCCTTGTAGACCTGATAGCCGCGCTGCAGCTGGGCGGTGTCGTAGCGGCCGAAAATGCCCGCGAACGACCACGGCTCCAGCGCCGGCTTGATGATCGGGAAGTGCGTCGGCTGCGCGCTCTCGCCGCCTTCCTCGGCGGCGAAGGCGGTTCCCGCACCCAGCGTCGCTACGGCGAGCATGACGCCGAGCGAGAGGCGGGCGAGGGGCGAGGACAAGAGTTTCATGGTCATCGATCCGTTTCCTGTCCCACGCTCACTTGGTCTGCGGACCGGCCGGCGCACCGGCCGTGACCGGCGCACCGCCGCGGCCGAGCACCGCTTCCGTGATCGAGGCCGGCAGCGCCTTCGGCTTCTCGAAGAGGCCGAGCAGCGGCAGGATGATCAGGAAGTGCGCGAAGTAATAGACGGTCAGGATGCGGCCGGCGATGAGATAGCCACCCTCCGGCGGCATGGCGCCGATATAGCCGAGACCGACCGCGGCGACCGCCCAGATCCAGAAGAACTGGCGGTAGAGCGGGCGGAAATTCGCCGAGCGGACCTTCGAGGTGTCGAGCCAGGGCACGACGAAGAGGACGGCGATGGCGCCGAACATCGCGATGACGCCCGCGAGCTTGTCGGGGATCGAGCGCAGGATCGCGTAGAACGGCAGGAAGTACCATTCCGGAACGATATGCGCCGGCGTGACGAGCGGGTTCGCCTCGATATAGTTGTCGGCGTGACCCATGTAGTTCGGCACGTAGAAGACGAAGTAGCAGTAGACGATCAGGAAGACGACGACGGCGAAGGCGTCCTTGACCGTGAAGTAGGGATGGAAGGGCAGGGTATCCTGCTTGTCCTTGACCGAGACGCCGACCGGGTTGTTCGAGCCGGGAATATGCAGCGCCCAGATATGCAGGACGACGACGCCGGCGATCATGAACGGCAGCAGGTAATGCAGCGCGAAGAAGCGGTTCAGCGTCGGGTTGTCGACGGAGAAGCCTCCCCACAGCCAGGTGACGATCGACTGGCCGACCAGCGGGATGGCGCCGAACAGGTTGGTGATCACGGTCGCGCCCCAGAAGGACATCTGGCCCCAGGGCAGAACATAGCCCATGAAGCCGGTGGCCATCATCAGCAGGAAGATGATCATGCCGAGGATCCACAGCACCTCGCGCGGCGACTTGTACGAGCCGTAATAGAGACCGCGGAAGATGTGGATGTAGACGGCGATGAAGAACATCGACGCGCCGTTGGCGTGCAGGTAGCGCAGCATCCAGCCGCCGTTCACGTCGCGCATGATGCCTTCGACCGAATTGAAGGCGAGCGTGACATGGGCGGTGTAGTGCATCGCCAGCACGACGCCGGTCGCGATCTGGGCGACCAGCATGAAGGCGAGGATGCCGCCGAAGGTCCAGAAATAGTTGAGGTTGCGCGGGTTGGGGAACACGATGAAGGACGAGTGCACCAGCCCGATGATGGGCAGGCGCGCCTCGAGCCACTTCAAGGCGGGATGTTGCGGCTGGTAGGTCGAAGGTCCGGACATGGTGCGTCGTGCTCCCGTCAGCCGATCTTGATCTTGGTGTCGGTCATGAATGAATAGACCGGAACGGCCATGTTTTCCGGCGCCGGTCCTTTGCGGATGCGCCCGGCGGTATCGTAGACCGAGCCGTGGCACGGGCAGAACCAGCCATTGTACTCACCCTCCTGGCCGAGCGGAATGCAGCCGAGATGGGTGCAGACATTGACCATGACGAACCAGTTTTCCTTGCCGGCGGCGGCACGGTTGGCGTCGGTCGCCGGGGCGTCTTCCGGCAGGTTGGCGTTGCGGGCGATCGGGTCCTTGAGCTCGGAGAGCTGCGCGGCCTTCGCGTCGGCGATTTCCTTCGCGGTGCGGTTGCGCACCACGACCGGCTTGCCGCGCCACTTCACCGTGACCGACTCGCCTTCCTTCAGTGAGGAGATGTCCACCTCGGACGATGCCAGCGCGAGCGCGGACGCATCCGGGTTCATCTGGTTGATGAAGGGCCATACGGTGGCCGCAAGGCCGACCGCGCCGACCGCTCCGGTCGCGATATAGAGAAAGTCGCGTCGGGTCGGCTCTGCCGCAGCGCTGTGTGCCAAGATAAAGTCCCCTCTCCATTCCGCGGCCGCGTCGGCTTGCGCCTGGTCGCTGGCTCGGGCGGATCTTCCGCTCGCGGGTCCATGCGACCGCGACTGAAGCCCATGACAAGCCCGCCGCATTAGAAGCTGTTTAGCCATCGCCGGCCCGCAATGTCCAGAGACGGCAGCGGCGATGCGCACATTGTCGCGGCAGGAATGCGGCAGTCGCGCCGCAATTGGCGGCGCCTGCGGTTCAGCCGCGGGCGAGCGTCGCGAAGCGGGCGAGCAATGCGGCGAAGCGGGCGAGGTCGTCGTCGGTCCATTCGGCGACATGGCCGAGCAGCAGCGCGCGCTTCTGCCGCCTCGTCGCGGCGATGAGATCGAGGCCGGCCGGCGTGAGCTGGAGGACGCTGCGCCGCCCGTCGCCCGGCGATGCCAGCCGCTCGACGAAGCCGGCGCGGACGCATTCCGCGACGAGGCGGCTCGCCTGCGACGGATCGACGTCGAGCCTCGCCGCCACCGTGCCGATCGCGACGCCGCCGGGCTCGGCCTTGTCCGATTCTGCAATGATGTCGACCACCTCGACCAGCGCCGGCTCGATCGCGAGCCCGAGTTCATCGAGCACCCGGCGGCCGAGCGAGCGACGCGCCATCGACCGGCGCAGCTTGCCGAGCGCGGCGTCGATCTCGGCCACGGCGGCGGTCCGGTTCTCCGCGGGCGTGTCGTCGTCGGCAGCGTTCTGGTCGGGCGCGGTCATCCTGTCGATCTAGCACGAAGTGTCCGCGCTGCCACCGCTTGACGATATGTATGAGTAACGCATATAAATGCATGACGCATGCATATTTATGATGCGTCAACCCCTCGCACCGGAGCCCGTCATGTCCGACCTCTCGTCCGTTTCCCCGTCGCCCGTCTTCCGGATTGCCTGCCTCGCCGTTCCCGAGGCTGCGCGCTCGGCCTTCCTTCAGCGCGCCGCCGACGTGAAGCTGCTCGTGCAGCAACAGCCGGGTCTCGTCTCGCAGCAGGCCTATGAGCAGCAGAGCGGGCCGGGCCGGTTCAACTATGTCACCGTCGCCGCGTGGCGGGACCAGGCCGCGCTCGACGCCGCCGACGGCGTTCTCGCGGCTGCGGCTGCGGCTGGCGGCGTCGACCGGGCAGCCTTCACCAAGGCACATGGCATCGCGGCCGAGATCGGCACGTTCCGGGCGGCGGTGATGTGATCCCTGGCTCGCCGCTTGGGGCGGGGAGCCGGGGATCTGTTCATGCTGCGTCGAGGAAGCCGCCCGACTGCCGGTGCCAGAGGCTGGCATAGAGGCCGCCGGCGCGCAGGAGTTCGTCATGGCGCCCGGTCTCGACGACCGCGCCCTTGTCGAGCACGATCAGCCGGTCCATCGCCGCGATGGTCGACAGGCGGTGGGCGATCGCGATCACCGTCTTGCCGGCCATCAGGCGGAAGAAGCTCTCCTGGATCGCCGCCTCCACCTCCGAATCGAGCGCCGACGTCGCCTCGTCGAGGATGAGGATCGGCGCATCCTTGAGCAGCACCCGCGCGATGGCGATTCGCTGGCGCTGTCCGCCCGAGAGCTTGACGCCGCGTTCGCCGACATGGGCGTCGAGCCCGATGCGGCCATGCGGATCGGACAGGCCGGCGATGAAGTCGAGCGCGTGCGCCTGCCGCGCCGCCTCGACGATCGACGCCTCGCTCGCATCCGGCTGGCCGTAGCGGATGTTGTCGCGCACCGAGCGATGCAGGAGCGAAGTGTCCTGCGTCACGAGGCCGATCTGCCGCCGGATGCTGTCCTGCGTCACATCGGCGATATCGGTCCCGTCGATGCGGATCGCGCCGCCCTCGATGTCGTAGAAGCGGAGCAACAGATTGACGAGCGTCGACTTGCCGGCGCCGGAGCGTCCGACGAGGCCGACCTTCTCGCCCGGCGCGATGGTGAGCGACAGGTCCTCGATGATCCCGCCCGCCTTGCCGTAGTGAAAGCGCACCTTGTCGAAGCGGATCTCGCCGGTCTTCACGGCGAGATCGCGCGCACCCGGCTTGTCGAGCAGCGCATAGGGGCGGGCGATGGTCTCGAGCCCTTCCTGCACCGTGCCCATCTGCTCGAAGATCGCGATCGACACCCACATGATCCAGCCGGACATGTTGGTGATGCGGATCGCGAGGCCCGAGGCGAGCGCGATCGCGCCGAGCGTGATGCCGTCCCACGACCACAGCCAGATCGCGAGCGCGCCCGTGCCGACGACCAGGAAGCCGTTGAGGCAGGAGACTGTCGCGTTCATCGCCGTGATCAGCCGCGTCTCGCTGCGGAAGGTCTCCGTATGCTCGACCAGCGCTTCGCGGGCATAATCGTCCTCCCGATCGGGATGGGCGAACAGCTTGACCGTCTGCACATTGGTATAGCTGTCGACGATGCGGCCGGTGACGATCGAGCGCACCTCCGACATCGCGGTCGCGCGGTCGCGGATGCGCGGCACGAACCACGAGAGCGTCGCGACATAGGCGATGATCCAGAGCGAGAGCGGCATCGCGAGCCGCCAGTCGGCCTGCCAGAAGATGACGAGAGCCGAGCCGGCGAAGATCGTCACGAACCACAGCGCGTCGATCACCTGCGTCACCGATTCGCGCAGCGCCGGGCCGGTCTGCACGATCTTCGAGGCGATGCGGCCGGCGAAGTCGTTGGCGAAGAAGGTGATCGACTGGCGCATGACATAGTGATGCGTCTGCCAGCGGATCAGGTTGGTGAAGGAGGGCGCGATCGCCTGCTGGTTCAGGAGATCGTGCATGACCTGGGCGATCGGGCGCGCGATCAGGATCACCGCGCCCATCCAGATGAACGTCGTGCCGTAATCGGCCATGACCTGCTGCGGCGAGGTCGCCTTCAGCAGATCGACGATCGAGCCGATATAGCGCAGCATCGCGATCTCGATCAGCGAGACGACGAGGCCGATCGCCATCAGGGCGAGCAGATAGGGCCAGACCTGGCGGCAATAGCGCCAGTAGAAGGCGACCAGGGTCGGCGGCGGCATGCTGTCGTCATGCGGGCGAAACGGGTCGATCAGGGTCTCGAAGCGGCGGAACATGGTGGAATCCAGCGATGAAGGCGGGGCCGCGCACGGCCGAAGGGAATGCGGCACGACCCGGCGCATGGCGGCGCTGGTCGCGATGGGTCTGTGATTTCCGAGGAGAACGCAAAGCTGCCGCCGAAACCCTTAGAGGGGGGTCGGCCGGTGCGAAGCGAAGCGTCTGAGGCGTCGGGGCAGAGGCTCTAGCAGCGAGCGCCAGTGCCCGAGCGGTTCACGGACCGGGTGTGCGAAAAGACAATCTTCATCCAGCCCTCCCGGTTAGCGTGCGGTGCGCCGCAATGACGCGCGTCACCAATCCGCGGCGACTTTCTGCTCTGACCCGCCGTGGTGCAAGATGTCCGACGTGATTTGTCGGTGCTGTTGCAACCCTGCGACAGTGGTCGCGCTGCGGTGCTCGGGAGGGGTCGAATGCTGGTCGGCGAGACGCGCTATGTCGTCTATATCGCGGCGACGCGGGAGCGGATCTGGGCGGCGCTGACCGATGGCGCGCTGACCCGGCGCTGGGCGTTCGGCCGCAATGTCCAGTCGGACTGGTCAGCCGGGGGTGAAATCCGCCATGTCCTGCCGGACGGCACGGTGGAGGCGAAAGGGCGGATCGTCGAATGCGACCCGCCGCGTCTCGTGCGCTTCAGCTTGACGGGAAGCCAGCCTGCCGCCGGTCAGGCGCCCTTCACGGTCGGCTACGAGATCGAGCCGTTCGGCGGCATGTGCCGTCTGGTCATTACCGAAGAGCATCGCGGTTCTGCCACACCAGAACGCATCGAGGCTGCCCGGCGCGTCTGGCCCTTGCTCGGCTCTGCTCTGAAGAGCCTGATCGAGACCGGCAGCGTGCCGGAGGTCGACCTCATGGCCTTCGCTGCCGAGGAGGACTGAACCGTTCTCGTTTCAGGTCTGTTCGGGCGTCGGCGGTTCGGCGGCCACATGGCCTGATGTCAGCAGGGCGAGCTTTGCCTCGAGATCGGCCAGGCGGGCGGCGAGCACTTCATTCTCGGTCCGAGCCTTCTGCGCCATCTCGCGCACGACGTCGAATTCCTCGCGCTTGACGAAGTCCATTTCGGACATGAAGCGCTCGGCCTGGTGACGCACCACCGTCTCCGCCTCGCGCTTGACACCCTGCGCGACGCCGGCGGCATCGGTCATCAGCTTGGCGAATTCGTCGAACAGACGGTTCGAGCCCTGGTCCATGGTCATTCTCCGTCGATGCGTTCCTGCCAGAGAGTATGGGCGGCGCACCGGCAACCGACAAGGGTCGACGGCGTCGCGGGCAGGGGGGACATGCGGCACCGGACTTGACCGCCCCGCGCGGATCGGCGCACCAATGCCGCCGCGTATCCGCTCCGCTCATCACGCGCCGCCAGGGCTTGCCGAGGAACGTCATGCTGACCGTCATCCCCTTTCCGGCCATCGATCCCGTCCTGATCGAGATCGGACCCTTCGCGATCCGGTGGTATGCGCTGGCCTATATCGTCGGCATCCTGTTCGGCTGGTGGTATGCGAAGCGTCTCGTCTCGGAGCCGCGGCTCTGGGGCGCCGGCGGCGCGCCGATCCGTCCTGTCGATCTCGACGACTTCGTCATGTGGGCGACGATCGGCATCATCGTCGGCGGGCGGCTCGGCTATGTCCTCTTCTATAATTTCGGCGCCTTTCTCGCCGCGCCGCTGACCATCTTCGAGGTCTGGCATGGCGGCATGTCGTTCCATGGCGGCTTCCTCGGTACGGTCATCGCGATGGTGCTGTTCGCGTACCGCCGCAAGATTCCGTTCCTGTCGCTGATCGACGTGATCGCGCCGAGCGTCACGGTCGGCCTCTGCCTCGGCCGCATCGCCAATTTCATCAATGGCGAACTCTGGGGCCGCCCGGCTGACGTGCCCTGGGCGATGGTGTTTCCGAACGCCGACGGCCAGCCGCGCCATCCGAGCCAGCTCTATGAGGCGGCGCTGGAGGGCATCGTGCTCTTCCTCGTGCTGCGCCTTCTCACCCACCGGCAACTGAGGCTGAAGCAGCCGGGCTTCGTCGCCGCCGTCTTCGCCATCGGCTACGGCCTCGCGCGCATCGTCTCCGAGTTCTTCCGCGAGCCCGATATCCAGATCGGCTATTTCTCCGGCGGACTCACCATGGGCATGCTGCTGTCGCTGCCGATGGTGATCGCCGGCATCCTGCTCCTGGTCTATGTGCGCCGCCGCGACGCCGGCACGGTCTGAGCCGGTCGTGCCGACGCTCGAGGAGCGCCTCGTCGCGCGCATCCTGGCAACGGGTCCGATCACGATCGCCGAGTTCATGGCGATTTGTCTCGGCGATCCCGAGCATGGCTATTACATGCGCCGCGACCCCTTCGGAGCTGCCGGCGACTTCATTACCGCGCCCGAGATCAGCCAGATGTTCGGCGAACTGATCGGCCTCTGGGCGGCCGAGACGTGGCGGCGCATGGGCGAGCCGTCCCGCTTCGTCCTTGCCGAACTGGGACCAGGCCGCGGCACGCTGATGGCCGATGCACTGCGCGCGGCGCGCCTAGCGCCGGGCTTTCTCGCCGCGGCGGAAGTCAACCTCGTCGAGACCAGCCCGCATCTTCGGATGCTGCAGCGCGAGCGGCTTGCCGGCCATGCCGTCGACTTTGCCGACAGCGTCGAAGGCCTGCCCGAGGGGCCGGCGATCATCATCGCCAACGAATTCTTCGATGCGCTGCCGATCCGCCAGTTCGTGCGCGTCGATGGCGGCTATGCCGAGCGCATGGTCGGCGTCGTCGATGATCGGCTCGCCTTCGGCCTTCGTCCGGGCGCCGTGCTCGATCGCCTCGCCGCGGAGCCGCCCGAGGGCGCGATGGTCGAGATCGCCGGCCCCGCCACCGCGATCATGACGACGCTCGCGGCGCGGATCGCCGCTGAGGGCGGGGCGCTGCTCGCCATCGACTACGGCCATGACGGGGGCTTCGGCGATACGCTGCAGGCGATGCGCCGGCACGCGTTCGTCCCGGTGCTGGAGAATGCGGGCGAGGCTGACCTGACGGCGCATGTCGATTTCGCGGCGCTGGCCCGCGCCGCCCGGGCCGCTGGCGCGCAGACCCTTCCGCTGCTGACCCAGGGCGATCTTCTCATTCGCCTCGGCCTCGTCGAACGCGCAGGACGCCTCGGCGCCGGCAAGGACGCCGCGACGCAGGACGCCATCCGCGCCGCCGCCGAACGGCTCGCCGGGCCGGCGGCAATGGGGACCTTGTTCAAGGCGCTGCTGGTCGCCGCACCCGGCCTCGTGCCGCCGCCATTCGAGACGTGAAGGACATACGCATGAAGATCACCGCCGAAGCCCTCGATCTGCCCGGCATCCGCCACGGCTTCTATACGCGGCAGGGCGGCGTCTCCGACGGCATCTATGCCAGCCTCAATTGCGGTGTCGGCTCGGAAGACGACCGCAGCCGCGTCGTCGAGAATCGCGCCCGCGTCGCCCGCGACCTCGGCGTCGCGGCCGACCAGCTCGCAACGCCGTTCCAGATCCACAGCCCCGATGTCGCGGTGGTCGACGCGGTGTGGCCGGTCGGGCAGGGCCCGAAGGCGGACGCGGTCGTCACCGACAGGCCTGGGCTCGCGATCGGCGTCGGCACGGCCGATTGCGGCCCGCTGCTGTTCGCCGATCCCGAGGCGCGCGTCATCGGCGCCGCCCATGCCGGCTGGCGGGGCGCCTTTACCGGCGTCATCGAGGCGACGATCACGGCGATGGAAGGTCTCGGCGCGACGCGTGACCGAATCACGGTCGTGCTCGGGCCGACCATCTCGGCGGCGGCCTATGAGGTCGGCCCGGAATTCATCGCCCGCTTCATCGAGAGCGATGCGGCGTCGGCGCGCTTCTTCACCGCGTCGGAGCGCGCGGGTCATCATCGCTTCGACCTGCCGGCCTATATCGGCGCGCGCGCCCGCGCCGCCGGAGTCGGGCGCTTCGAGGATCTCGCGCTCTGCACCTATGCCGATCCCGAGCGCTTCTATTCCTATCGCCGCATGACGCATCAGGGCGAGGCGGATTACGGCCGCCTGCTTCACGCGATCGCACTCGCCGCTGATGAAACGTGATGGCCATGGCTGCGCGGGAATGATCGATCCTGCGCCTGCCATTCTGGACCGGTCAGTCTTTTGCCGTTAGACAGTGCGGCAGGGACTCCGGCTCGTTGCCGGCGGGACGATGCGTATGAATCATAAGGAAAAGCGGCCATTCTGGGCCTTCGTCGCCATGATGGCGGCGTCGGTGCTGTCTGGCTGCGGCGGCGGCGACGCGATCACCGGCGCGGCGCAATCCATGGCCACGGCGATGACGCCGACCGCCGTGGCGCCACCGGCCGTGCCGCTTTCCGAAGCGAAGTTCGCATTTGCGCCGGTCACGGGCGCGCCGGCTACCGTGCTCACCAACATCTCGGCGCAGCTCGGCAAGGAAGCTTTCGCGCAGCAGATCACACTGGTGCCGTCTGACGATCCGGCCGCGACCTACATCATCAAGGGTTATCTCTCGGCGATCGGCGACGCGTCTGGGACGATCATTGTCTATGTCTGGGACGTGTTCGACCGCACGGGCCGCCGCGTTCATCGCATTTCCGGCCAGGAAATGGCGCCCGGCGCAGCGCGCGATCCGTGGTCCGGCGTCGATACGGCGACGGCGGTCGATGTCGCGCGGCAGACGATCAGCGCCCTGGTCGCCTGGGGCCGCAGCGGGCCTGCCGGCGTTGCCGCGCCGGTCGCTGCCGCAGTGCCCGCCACGACGACCGTCGCGCCTTCGATGAACACGATTCCCTCGACGACACTGCCACCGCTGCCGACCGGCCAGACGCTTCTGGCAGGCTCCGGCTGACCTCATGGCGCCGGGCGCCGGAATGGCGTTTGCAGTCAAGGGGCCTTGTTGCTACAACGCCGCCGCTCATAGACCGCGCCGTTTCCGGCTCGGCCTTCCCATTTGCACCAGGATGTACGGGGACCCGAAACCTTGAAGCTGGTTGCCGGAAACTCCAACAGGGTGCTCGCCGAGGCGATCGCCGCCTATCTCGAGATCCCCCTCGCCAAATGCCTCGTGCGGCGCTTTGCCGACCAGGAGATCTTCGTCGAGATCCAGGAAAACGTGCGCGGCGAAGACGTGTTCGTGATCCAGTCGACCAGCTACCCGGCCAATGATCACCTGATGGAGCTGTTGATCATCATCGATGCGCTGCGCCGCTCCTCCGCGCGCCGCATCACGGCCGTTCTGCCCTATTTCGGCTATGCACGGCAGGATCGGAAAGCCGGCCCGCGCACGCCGATCTCGGCCAAGCTGGTGGCCAATCTGATCACCCATGCCGGCGCCGACCGCGTCCTGACGCTCGACCTGCATGCCGGCCAGATCCAGGGCTTCTTCGATATCCCGACCGACAACCTGTTCTCGGTTCCGGTCATCACCCGCGACATCAAGGAGCATTACGACCTCCGCGACGTCATGGTCGTGTCGCCGGACGTGGGCGGCGTGGTGCGTGCGCGTGCGCTGGCCAAGCGCATCGATGCGCCGCTCGCCATCGTCGACAAGCGCCGCGAGCGGCCGGGCGAATCGGAAGTCATGAACATCATCGGCAATGTCGAAGGGCGCGACTGCATCCTGTTCGACGACATCGTCGATTCGGGCGGCACGCTCTGCAATGCCGCCGAGGCGCTGGTCGCCAAGGGCGCCAAGTCGGTCGTCGCCTACATCACCCATGGTGTCCTCTCGGGCGGTGCCGTCGCGCGTATCTCCGGCTCGATGCTGAAGGAGCTGGTGATCAGCGATTCGATCCAGCCGACCGAGGCGGTCCAGAACGCGGCCAATATCCGCGTCACCTCGATCGCGACCCTGATCGGCGAGGCGATCAACCGCACCGCGAGCGAAAAGTCGGTGTCGAGCCTCTTTATCTGAGGACGGGGCCGATGGCCGAACGCAGCGGCGGCGTCGGCGTTTCGATCGGCGGTACCGGCATGCTGGCCGCGGCGACGCGCTGGCTCGCGGCTGAATGCAGGGCGACGCTCGTCGTCTCCCGCCATGCCGCACGTTTCGTCGCCCGCGAACCTCGCATGGTGGCGCTCGATGCCGATTGGTCGAGGCCGGATTTCGTCGATGCCATTGCGCTGAGCCTTTCTACGATGCCACCCGTGACCCATGCGCTTCTCTGGCTGCATCGTCTGGACGACCACCTGCCGGCGCTGGTCGCGAGGCTGGAGGGCGCCCGCATCGTGCTGGTGCTCGGCAGCATGGACGGCCAGCCGAAGCTGCCTGACGCCAGCGGCGTGGTGACGGTGCGTCTCGGCAGCATGGCGGATGGTCGCGGCCGGCGCTGGCTGACGAACGACGAGATTTCAGCCGGCGCGATCGCCGCGCTCGAGGATGGCGGCGCGCGCATCGTCGGCGAACTCAAGTCCCTCCGCTGAGGCCGCGCCCGGCTTCGCCTTGTTCTCCCGGCTTAGCTCGTCTATAAGCACCGCGGCCGCGCCGACACCCCTGGAGGCACCGCGGCCATTTTTCGTTTTCAAAGGAGAATTCCGATGAGCACTTCCTACGAGCTCACGGCCTCCGTGCGCAACCGCGTGGGCAAGGGGGCCGCCCGGGCGTCGCGTCGCGAAGGCAAGATCCCGGCCGTCATCTATGGTGACAAGCAGCCCCCCCTCGCGATCGAACTGTCGCACAAGGACGTGTTCCTGAAGCTGCATGGTGGCGGCTTCCTGACGACCGTCGCCACGATCAATGTCGATGGCACCAAGATCCGCGCCATTCCGCGCGACTACGCGCTTCATCCGGTCACCGACCAGCCGATCCATGTGGATTTCCTGCGCGTCTCCGCCGGCGCGACGATCCACGTCCAGATCCCGGTCCAGTTCATCAACGAGGACAAGTCGCCGGGCCTGAAGCGTGGCGGCGTGCTCAACGTCGTTGCGCATGAAGTCGACCTCGTCGTTCCCGCCGATGCGATCCCCGATCACATCGTGGTCGATCTCGAAGGTCTCGACATCGGCGCGTCGGTGCATCTTTCGTCGATCAGCCTGCCCGAGGGCGTCAAGTCGACCGCAGCCGAGGACGTCACGCTCGCGACGGTCGCTGCTCCGGCTGCGCTGACCTCTGCCGAGCAGGCCGAGGACGCCGCTGCCGCCGCCGCCAAGGCGTAAGGCAGGGAACCGGTTCGGAGCGGGGAGGGCGTCATGCTCCTCATCGTCGGCCTCGGCAATCCCGGCGGCCAATATGCCCTGAACCGGCACAATATCGGTTTCATGGCGGCGGATGCGATCCACCGCCGCCATGGCTTCTCTCCGTGGCGCCAGCGCTTCCAGGCGCTCGTCTCGGAGGGCGTGCTGCAGGGCCGCAAGGTTCTGCTGATGAAGCCGCAGACCTTCATGAACGAAAGCGGCCGCGCCGTCGCCGAGGCGACCCGCTTCCACAAGATCCCCAATGCCGACGTCATCGTGCTGCATGACGAGCTCGACCTGCCGCCGGGCAAGATCCGGATGAAGCAGGGCGGCGGCCATGGCGGCCACAACGGGCTTCGTTCCATCACCGCCCATCTCGGCGACGATTATCGGCGCCTGCGCCTCGGTATCGGCCATCCCGGCGCCAAGGAGCTCGTGCATGGCTATGTGCTGCACGATTTCGCGCGGCCCGACGGCGCCTGGGTCAATCCGCTGCTGGATGCGATCGCCGACAATGTCGGCCTGCTCGCCGACGGCAAGGACAACACCTTCGCCAACCGGCTTCACCGCGCCACTGAACCGGAGAAGCCGGAGAAGCCGGAGAAGCCGGCTGCGGCCCCATCTCCGGATGGGCCCGCCAGGAGCGCGTCCGGCGACGTCGCCCCGGCTCAGAAGCTTGCCGCCGACAGCCCTTTCGCGGCCGGGCTGAAGAAGCTGTTCGGCAAGGGCGAGTGACGCCGCGCGGCCCTCGGCCGCGGCGAAGTTTCCGCGAGGCGCCGATGGCGGGTTGCCGATCGAGACCGCCGGGCGCTATGGAGCAGCGGACCATATGAATTTGCAGACGCGGCGCCGATCGGCGCGCGACAAGGCTGCGCACCGTCTCGAATCGAACGAAAGAAAATCATGGGCTTCAAATGCGGGATCGTCGGGCTGCCGAATGTCGGCAAGTCGACACTGTTCAACGCGCTGACCAAGACGGCGGCGGCGCAGGCGGCCAATTATCCGTTCTGCACCATCGAGCCGAATACGGGCGAGGTGGCGGTGCCGGACCCGCGGCTCGATGAACTCTGCCGCATCGGCAAGTCGCAGCAGATCGTGCCGACGCGCCTGACCTTCGTCGACATCGCCGGCCTCGTGCGTGGCGCCTCGAAGGGCGAAGGGCTCGGCAACCAGTTCCTCGCCAATATCCGCGAGGTCGATGCGATCGCCCATGTCCTGCGCTGCTTCGAGGACGGCGACATCACCCATGTCGAGAACCGGATCGATCCGGTCGCCGATGCCGAGACGGTCGAAACCGAGCTGATGCTGGCCGACCTCGACAGCCTCGAGCGCCGCATCGTGCCGCTGAAGAAGCGCGCCGGCACCGACAAGGACATCAAGCAGCAGGTCGAGCTCATGGAGGGCGCTTTGGTCCTCCTGCGCGAGGGCAAGCCTGCCCGCGATCTGAAGGTCGCGCCGGAAGACCGCGGCGCCTTCGACGCCCTCAATCTGCTGACGTCGAAGCCCGTACTCTATGTCTGCAATGTCGAGGAGGCCTCGGCCGCGACGGGCAATGCGTTCTCGGAAAAGGTCGAGGCGATGGCCAAGGCGCAGGGTGCCGGCTGCGTCGTGATCTCCGCCGCGATCGAATCGGAGATCGCCCAGCTCGATCCGGCCGAGCAGAAGGAATTCCTCGATACGCTCGGTCTCGATGAACCCGGCCTCGACCGGCTGATCCGCGCCGGCTACGCGCTGCTCGGGCTGATCACCTATTTCACGGTCGGCCCGAAGGAGGCGCGCGCCTGGACGATCGTCGCCGGTACGCGGGCGCCGCAGGCCGCCGCCGTCATCCATTCGGATTTCGAGCGCGGCTTCATCCGTGCCCAGACCATCGCCTATGACGACTATATCCGCCTCGGCGGCGAAGCCGGCGCGAAGGAAGCCGGCCGGGCGCGCGACGAAGGCAAGGACTATGTCGTCGCCGATGGCGACGTGCTGCTGTTCCGCTTCAATACGTGATCCGAGCTGCCCGGCCTTGCGGCCGGGCGCTGACCTCAGCCGTCGTCGCGCGAGGGTCGCGGCCGCCGACGCTTCAAGGGTGCCTGGCCGCCCTTGGCAGGCTGGCCACCCTTGCCCGACGGCCCGCCCTTCGGCGCCGGGCTTCCGCCCTTCGATGAGGGGCCGGCTTTCGGCGCTTGGCCGCCCTGACCTGACGTCCCGCTCCGGTTCGCTGGATGGTCGCGCTCTTGTCCGCCCCGGGCCTGGCCATGCCCACGCGACCGATCGTCGACATCGCGGTCGCGATAGGGGCTCTCCGCAGCGGCGTCGGCCTGCCGCTGGTACTGCTGATCGGGGCGCCGGGCGGGTCCGCGCAGTGGACTGCCCTCTGCCCCTGCATCCATCGAACGGGCGTCGCGCTGTGAACGCGCCCGCGGCTCCGCGACCGGCTCGACCGTGATCGGTTCCGAGACGGCACCGTTGCTGCGACGGCGCGTCCGGTTCAGCGGCGGCGCAAAGTCGGTCCTGGCGGGTTCAGGCGGGACCACCTCCTCGTGACGGCCGATAAAGGCCGGCAGGGGCGTCACGTCGTCGTCCTCGGACGGCGGGGGCAGCCAGTCCTCATCCTCCCGCTCGAACTCCGCCAGCGCGGCCTCGTGCAGCGCCTCCGTGCGCCGCGCTTCCTCGGCGGCCGCAGCGAGGCCGGCGCGCATCGCTTCGGTGCCCGCCGGCTCGGAAAGCCGCTTCAAGGCATGCTCGATGGCCGGCTCGACCTGTTGCGGCGCGCGGCGGGGAGCCGGGCGCGGCTGGGTCTTCGGCTCGGGGGCCGAGCCGCTCGCCGTGGCCTGCGAGCGGCGCTCCGGCCGCGGCTCGGTCGGCTTTGCTTCTGCGGTTCTCGGTTCGACCGGCCTCTGTTCCGCTGGCCTCGGCTCCGCCGGCCGGATCTCGCCAGACCTCGACGCGGCCGACTTGGCGTCGCCTGCCTTGCCTTCGCCCGCCCTCGAGGGGTGCGGCTTCGGTGCCGGCAGGCGTGGCTCGGCCGGCTTCGGCTCGGCAACCGGCGCAGCCTCGATCTTGTCCTCGCGCAGGCTCGGCTCGGGCGCGATCCTGATGACGGGTTCGGCCTTGGCCTCTTCGGCGAGGCGGGGCTCGGCTGCGCGCGGCTCAGCGGCGCGTGCTTCGGCCGGCTTGACGTCCCAGGCCTTGGGTTCGACGCGGCCGCGGTCCGGAGCGAACGGGTCCCGTTCGGGTTCGGCCGGCTTCGCCTCGATCAGGCGATGGTCGATCGTCGGCCGGTCGGAGGCGGTGGCTGGCTCGCTGGCGCGGTTTGCGGCGCGCTCGCGGGCTTCGGCCATGCGGCGCTCGAGCCGCACCGCCTCGCTCTCGACGACCGGCTGGGCGATCGCGAGGCCACGCTCGGCGATGTCCATCAGGTTTTCGTTGACGCGGAACAGGATGACGATCGCCTCGCATGCGACGCGGGCGGCAATGATCGCGGCGAGCGCGCCGACGATCGAGACGGCGATCAGCACCAGGCCCTGCAGGGGATTGCCATCGACAAGCGCAAGGCCGCTCGCCAGCCCCCAGAGGCCGAACAGCACGGCGATGGCGGCGAGCAGCCAGAAGAGCAGTTCCATCGCGGAAGGCGCGACGAACCGGTCCCATTTGAAGACATCGAAGAAGGAATTCATACCGTCATCCCGGCCGGATCAGCATGCTACCCCTTGGCGAACCTGAAGCGAAGGGACGGCATGGTCAAGGCGGCAAGGTGCGCTGCCGCCGTCACGTTTCCTTCAGCGCTGCCGCTTCCCAGGCCTTGAAGCCGGGATCGGCGAGAAGGCTGGCGACATAGGCCGCCGCCGGCGCCGAGAGATTGGGGCGATAGGTGCGGAAGCGGCTGGCTACCGGCGCGAACATTGCGTCGGCAATGCTGAACGCGCCGAAGAGGTAGGGTCCGCCGCTGCCGAATCGCGCGCGACAATCGCTGAAGATCGCATCGATGCGGCGTATATCGGCTTCGACGCCTTCAGCGTCCAGCCCTTCGCCTGGCCTTTCGGCGAAGAGGTCCATCGGCATCGCCATCCGCATCGCGCGAAAGCCCGAATGCATCTCGGCCGAGACCGAGCGCGCGATCGCGCGCGCCGCCGGATCCTGCGGCCAGAGGCGCGGATAGCTCTCGGCGAGATATTCGCAGATCGCGAGCGAGTCCCAGATGGTGACCTGCGCGCCGCCGCGATGATCGACCAGCACGGGCACCAGACCGGACGGGCTGAGAGCGGCGATGGCTGCCTTCGTCGACGGGCTGCGGAGCGGCGTCAGCACCGTGTCGAAATCGGCGCCGGCCGCGACCAGCGCCACGAACGGACGCATCGACCAGCTCGACCAGATGCGGGTGCCGATATGGAGCGTGAAATCGGCCATGACGGCTCCCGAATCAATGACCGTCGAACGTCACGAGGGTCCGCACCGCGACGCCGAGCGCCCTCAGCTTGTCGGCACCGCCGAGCGCCGGCAGGTCGACGATGAAACAGGCCGCCTCGACGCGGACGCCGGTCTGGTGCAGCAGCTTGATCGCCGCCTCGGCCGTACCGCCGGTCGCGATCAGGTCGTCGACCAGGATGACGCGCTCGCCCTTCTCGACCGCATCGACATGGATCTCGATCCGGTCCTGGCCGTATTCGAGCGCATAGTCGACGCCGATCGTCTCGAAGGGCAGCTTGCCCTTCTTGCGGATCGGCACGAAGCCGGCCGAGAGCTGGTGCGCGACCGCGCCGCCGATGATGAAGCCGCGGGCCTCGATGCCGGCGACCTTGTCGATCTTGGCGCCGGCCCAGGGCTGGACCAGCTCGTCGATGGTGCGGCGGAAGGCGCGCGGATTGCCGAGCAGCGTGGTGATGTCGCGGAACATCACGCCCTTGGCGGGGTAATCCGGAATGGTCCTGATGGCGGCGGCGTAGTCGAACGGTTCGGAGGTCATGGCTGCTTTCGCGGCTGCGGAACGAGGAAGGTGCGGTCCGGGCCGCACACGTGGCTAAGGCTTGCCTGAGCTTGCGCTCCGCGTCCAGTCGCGCGGCGCGCAATCCCGGATCATCGGCGGAGAACGCGGCCCGCCACGGCGTCGAGCCGCGCGACGAGGGCCGGATCGCGCGCGGACGGCGCGGTCAGGATCGCATGGTCGAGCGCCCGGTCGGAGCCGATCGGGCAGGACGGATGCTCGGCCGGAAAGTCACGGGCCAGGCGGGCGACGAGCCGCTGTGCCTTGTCGCGGTTGTCGCCGAGCACCTGGATCACGTCGGCGACGGTCACGGCCGCATGGGCCGGATGCCAGCAATCGTAATCCGTGACCATCGCGACGCTCGCATAGGACATCTCGGCTTCGCGGGCGAGCTTGGCCTCGGGCATGTTGGTCATGCCGATCACGTCGGCGCCCCAGCTCCGGTAGAGATGCGATTCGGCGGCCGAGGAAAATTGCGGCCCCTCCATCGCGACATAGGTGCCGCCGACATGGTGGGCGATATCCTCGGCGAGCGCCGCGCGCCTGACGGCCTCGACCAGCAGCGGCGCCACCGGATGGGCCATCGAGACATGGGCGACGCAGCCATTGCCGAAAAAGCTCGAGGTGCGCCCCTGCGTCCTGTCGATGAACTGGTCGACCAGCACGAAATCGCCGGGAAAGAGTTCCTGCTTCAGCGAGCCGACCGCCGACACCGAGACGAGGTCGGTGACCCCGGCCCGCTTCAGCGCATCGATATTGGCGCGGTAGTCGATGCCATCCGGCGAAAGGCGGTGGCCGCGGCCATGCCGTGGCAGGAAGACGATCTGTGTCGTGCCGATGCGGCCGAAGCGGAGTTCGTCCGAGGGGGTTCCGAACGGGCTCGCCACGGCGCGCCATTCCGCCTCTTCGAGCCCGGGCAGGTCATAAAGACCCGAGCCGCCGATGATGCCGAGAACTGCCGCCGTCATGTCCGCTTTTCCTCGTCCTGCGATCGTCAGGGCCATCTCACCAGCGGCGGCATCGAGGACAGGATCGAATCGACATTGCCGCCGGTCCGCAGGCCAAAGATCGTGCCGCGATCATAGAGGAGGTTGAACTCGACATAGCGCCCGCGGCGGACGAGCTGTTCCTCGCGGTCGGCTTCGGTCCAGGGCGTCGCGACATTGGCGGCGACGATCTGCTGGTAGACCGCGAGGAAGCTCTCGCCGACATCGCGGGTGAAGGCGAAATCGGCCTCCCAGTCGCCTGAGTTGTGCCGGTCATAGAAGATGCCGCCGATGCCGCGCGGCTCGTTCCGGTGCTTCAGGAAGAAATAGCGGTCGCACCAGTCCTTGAAGCAGTTGTAGTCGGCCACCGGATGACGCCGGCAGGCCGCCTCCATCGCGGCGTGGAAGGCGCGCGAATCGGGGTCGTCCTGCGTGCGCCTCCGACCGAGGAACGGCGTCAGGTCAGCGCCGCCGCCGAACCACTGCTCGGTCGTCACCACCATGCGCGTGTTGATATGCACCGTCGGCACATGCGGGTTCGCCATATGGGCGATCAGCGAGATGCCGGCGGCCCAGAAGCGCGGATCCTCGCTGGCGCCCGGCATCTCCTTGGCGAATTCGGGCGCGAAGGTTCCGTGTACGGCCGAGACATGGACGCCGATCTTCTCGAACAGCCGCCCTTGCATCATCGCCATGGTGCCGCCGCCGCCATGGGCGCCGCTGTGGTCAGTGCGGTTCCAGGGCGTCTTCACGAAGCGGCCGGGCTGGCCGGGATAGAGCGCTGCGGGCGCCGCATCCTCCATCGCCTCGAAAGCGGCGATGATGCGCCCCTGCAGGGTCGCGAACCAGGCGGTGGCGCGCTGCTTCTTCTCGTCGAGATCGTCAGGCAGGGTCATCGCCCACGTCCTTTACATTGGTGCCGGCGGCCGGGCCGCCCGTCTGCCTGAGCGCCTCGCCCATCGTCATGGCGATGCTCATGGCGAGATTGAGCGAGCGGAATCCCGGCCGCATCGGGATGGTGAGGCGATGATCGGCCGCCGCATGAACGCTGTCGGGCACGCCGGCGCTTTCACGGCCATAAAGGAGACAGTCGGCCGGATCGAATGCGAAATCGAGATAGGATTGCGCGGATTTCGTCGTGAGAAGAACCAGCCGCCGGTGCTCGGAACGACGAAATTCATCGAAGGCGGCAAACGAAAGGTGGCGGCGGAGCACCGCGCGCTCCAGATAATCCATACCGGCCCGCTTCATGCCGCGATCGGACAGATCGAAGCCCGCCGGCTCGATAAGGTCGACATCCAGCCCGAGGCAGGCGGCGAAGCGAAGCACCGCGCCGGTGTTCAGCGGGATGTCGGGCTGGTAGAGGGCGATGCGGGGCATGGACGGAAACGCGCTCGACCTTCGTTGAATGAGCGTTGCCGCGGCATGCGCGGGCTCGGGTGCAAGGGATGCCGGAAGCGGCGCGCAAAGGTCAATGATGCTTCGCTATTTCGAACGACTGATCGACCCGTTTTCGACAAAGGCGAGCAGCCCGCCGACCGGGCTGATCGCTTTCTACCGCTACTTCCTGCAGCCGGTCTGGCCCTATGTGGTGGCGCTTCTGCTGGCAGGGCTGGGCGCCTCGCTCGCCGAGGTCGCGATCTATTCCTATGTCGGCCGCCTCGTCGACATGATGACCCATGGTACGCCGGCGACGTTCCTGGTCGAGCACGGGCCGGTGCTGGCGATGATGGCGCTCGTCGTCCTGGTGCTCAGGCCGCTCGTCAACGCGGTCCAGACCATCATCTCCAACCAGACGCTTCCGCCCGCGCTCACGGCCCGCATCCGCTGGCTGAACCATCTCCATGTCGTCGGCCAGTCCTACACCTTCTTCCAGAACGATTTCTCCGGACGCATCGTCACCAAGATCGTGCAGACCGGCTCGGCCATGACGCAGAGCGTGACGCAGGTGATCGACGCGCTCTGGGTCGTCGCGGTCTTCGTCACCTCGACGCTTGTAATCTTCGCGAGCGCCAATCCGCTGATGGCGGCGCCGCTGGCGATCTGGGTCGTCGTTCTCGGTGTCCTCGCCGCGACCTTCGTTCCGCGCGTCCGGCGCCGGGCGGCCGCGGCTTCCGAGGCGCGCTCGCTGCTGACCGGCAAGCTCGCCGACATCTATGGCAACATCCAGACGGTGAAGCTCTTCGCGCGGGATGGCCGCGAGGAGGAGACGGCCCGCACGGCGATCGCCGAGCAGACCGGCCGGATGCTCGACCAGAACCGCCTGCTGACGCGGCTTTCGATCCTGCTGCAAATCGCCAATGCCATGCTGGTCGGCGCGACCGGCGCCGCCGCCGTGTGGCTCTGGACCAAGGGTGCGATCAGCCCGGGCGAGACCGCCGTGGCACTCGGGCTCGTGATGCGCCTCAGCGTGATCTCCGGCCGTGTGATGATGACGCTCACCGGTCTCTTCGACAATGTCGGCACGGTCGAGGACGGGATGCGCACGATCGCGCGGCCGCACGGTCTCACCGACGAGCCTGGCGCGCCGGACCTCGTGGTACGGCGGGGCGAGATCGTGTTCGATCAGGTCAGCTTCGCCTATGGCGGCACGACGCCCGTGCTGCGCGGCGTCGATCTCGTGGTGCGCCCCGGTGAGCGCATCGGCCTTGTCGGCCGCTCGGGCGCCGGCAAGACGACGCTGGTCAGTCTCCTGCTCCGCCTCTACGACTTGGAGGGCGGCGCGATCCGGATCGACGGCCAGGACATTTCGGCGGTGACGCAGGGTTCGCTCCGCGCGGCCATCGGCGTCGTCACGCAGGATACGGCGCTGCTCAACCGCTCGATCCGCGACAATATCCGCTTTGGCCGCCCGGATGCCGACGAGACGGATGTCCGCATCGCCGCCGAGCGGGCCAGCGCGGACGGCTTCATCGCCGGTCTCGCCGATCCGCGCGGGCGCAAGGGCTACGACGCCCATGTCGGCGAGCGCGGCGTGAAATTGTCCGGCGGCCAGCGTCAGCGCATCGCCATCGCGCGCGTGCTGCTCAAGGACGCGCCGATCCTCGTGCTCGACGAGGCGACGTCGGCTCTCGACAGCGAGATCGAGGCGGTGATCCAGGAACAGCTCGAGGGATTGATGGCCGGCAAGACGGTGATCGCGATCGCGCATCGCCTCTCGACGATCGCGGCGATGGATCGGCTCGTCGTGATGGACGAGGGCCGCATCGTCGAGGCGGGGACGCATCAGGAATTGCTGGCGCGCCAGGGGCTCTATGCCCAGCTCTGGGCGCGGCAGTCCGGCGGCTTCATCGGCGACAGGGCACCGCACGAGATCGCGGCGGCCTGAGCCTCGTCGTTTCCGTCATGGCCTATGTCGGCCATGACGGGTGTCGCTGCCGTGTTCAGGCGTTGGCGGCGAGCTTCGCCGCCGGCGGGGTCACCGCGGCGGTGTAGTCGGCCATCAGCATCGCGCTCATCGCGCCGGGCGTGAAGTGATACTCGCCGATCTCCGAGACCGGGGTCACCTCGGCCGCAGTGCCGCAGAGCCAGCATTCGCTGAAGGTCGGCAGTTCCTCGGGGGCGATGCGGCGCTCGATCACCTCGATGCCGCGCGCCTTGGCGAGCTCGATCACCGTCTGGCGGGTGATGCCGTTCAGGAAGCGGTCGGCGAGCGGGGTATGAATGACGCCGTCCTTGACGAAGAAGATGTTGGCGCCGGTGGCCTCGGCGACATTGCCTTCCCAGTCGAGCATCAGCGCATCGGCATAGCCGCGGCGCTCTGCGTCATGCTTGGAGATGGTGCAGATCATGTAGAGGCCGGCTGCCTTGGCGAGCGAAGGCGCCGTCGCCGGATCGGGGCGGCGATACTTCGCGAAGGCGAGGCGGATGCCCTTCAGCCGCTCGGCCGGGCTGAAATAGGACGGCCACTCCCAGGCGGCGATCGCGACGTTGATCTTGTTGTGCTGGGCCGAGACGCCCATCATCTCGCTGCCGCGCCAAGCGATCGGCCGCAGATAGCCGTCGGTCAGGCCGTTCTTGGCGAGCGTGGCGTTGCAGGCCTCGTCGATCTCTTCCAGCGTGAACGGAATCTGGAAATCGAGGATCTCGGCCGAGCGGAACAGCCGCTCGGTGTGCTCGCGCAGCTTGAAGATCACGCCGCCATAGGCGCGCTCACCCTCGAACACGGAGCTTGCATAATGCAGGCCGTGCGTCAGGACGTGGACCTTGGCATCCTTCCACGGCACGAAGGAGCCGTTGAACCAGATCCAACCGTCTTTCTGGTCGAAGGCAGGCGCGCTCATTGTCGTTGCTCCCGGTTCGGGCCGCCCTTGGCGGGCCCTTGGCATGCCGTCCAGCGTCGACAGGCGCCGGTTCGGCATTGGCAGACGCCGCATCACCCCGCGGCCGATGGGGCCGCATGGCAGCGGCGCATTTTGCGCAGCGCGGAAATGATCGGTAATGTGCCGGTCGAAGCGCGGCCATGACGTGATGCGTGGCGCGGGACGGCGGGCGCGTTCGAAGATTTCGTCGCGGCGGTCATTCTCGTAACAATCGAACCGAAATATGTCAATATGACTGACGTAAATATCGAGCCGTCCGACAAGCCGGTGGCGCCCGAGGAGGCAGCGGCCGAGCGCGGCACTGCCGTGACGACGCCGATCTCGATCGCCGACAAGCCCGAGACCGTCCTGATCGAACTGCTCTTCTATGCCTATCGCGATTTCGTCTCCGACCCGGACGCCGTGCTGGTTCGCTATGATTTCGGCCGCGCCCATCACCGCGTGCTGCATTTCGTCGACCGCCATCCCGGCATGCGGGTCGCGGATCTCCTCGATATTCTCAAGATCACCAAGCAGAGCCTCGGCCGCGTGCTGAAGGAACTGGTCGATACCGGCTTCATCGAGCAGGTGCCCGGCCCGGTCGATCGCCGCCAGCGCCTGCTCTATCCGACCGAGAAGGGCAGGGCGCTCTCGGCGAGGCTGAGCGAGCCGCAGGCGCGCCGCATCAACGCCGCACTTCAGGCGCTCGATCCGGCTGGCCGGATCGCCGCCGAGCGCTTCCTGCGCCTGATGATCGATGCCGACGAACGGGATAAGGTGTCCCGGTTGATCAGCCGCTAGTCGTCTGCGGCGCTGGAGCCCAATGCCATGACCGAACTCGCCGGAGCGGATGCGGCGATCCTGCCGGATGACGCGCCGCATCTCCTTTTGATCGACGACGACCAGCGCATCCGCTCGCTGCTGTCGCGCTATCTGACCGACAACGGCTTTCGCGTCGATGTGGCGGCGAATGCCGCGGAGGCTCGGACACGGCTCGGCTCGCTTGCCTTCGACCTGCTCATCCTCGACGTGATGATGCCGGGCGAAAACGGGCTCGATCTGCTGAAGAGCCTGCGCGAGACGATGCAGGTGCCGATCCTGATGCTGACGGCCCGCACGGAGATAGAGCATCGCATCCGCGGCTTCGAGGGCGGTGCCGACGATTATCTCGGCAAGCCGTTCGAGCCGCGGGAGCTTGTCCTCAGGATCAACGCCATCCTGAAGCGCGGCACGCCGCCGGCCGCGCCGCTGATCGAGCAGCTGCGCTTTGGCCCGTTCAGCTTCCATATCGGCCGGCGCGAACTTCGCCGTGGCCAGGAGGTCATCCGTCTCACCGATCGCGAGCGGCAGATCATGGCTGTATTCGCGGCGACGCCGAACGAGACCGTGCCGCGCCTCGCACTCCTGTCCGAAGATGAGCCGGCGGGCGAGCGGACGATCGACGTGCAGATCAACCGCCTCCGGCGCAAGATCGAGGTCGATCCGGCCAACCCGCTCTATCTCCAGACGGTGCGGGGCATCGGCTACCGCCTGGTGACGGAGGCGTGAGCGGGATGGCGGGGCGGCGGCGGGGCAGAGCTGCATCGGGGGGCGCGTGAGCGAGCGCCAGCCGCATCCCTTCCACCGCGCCGGGCGCATCGGCAGCTGGCAGGACTGGCCGTGGGTCGGGGCCATCCGCCGTATCGGTCGTTCCCCCTCGATCAACGAGGCGCGGCGGATCGCGCGCAAGGCCGAGCCGGCGCTGTCGCTCCTGTTCGCGCCCTATCGGTTCATCGGCCGGCGGCTCGGCGCGGCGATGCCGAAGGGGCTCTATGCCCGCGCGCTGATCATCATCATCGCGCCGATCGTCATCCTGCAATCGGTCGTCGCCTTCGTCTTCATGGAGCGGCATTGGCAGACGGTGACGCGCCGCCTTTCGGCCGCGACGGTGCGCGACATCGCCGCGATCGTCGACCTGATCGAGACCTATCCCGGCGATCCGAGCTACGGCCAGGTCATCCGCATCGCGCAGGACCGGCTCGGGCTCATCATCGCGGTCGTTCCCGGCGAGCCGCTGCCGCCGGCTGCGCCGAAGCCGTTCTTCTCGCTGCTCGACAGCGCTCTATCCGACGAGATCAGCCAGCAGATCGGCAAGCCGTTCTGGATCGACACGGTCGGCAAGTCCAACCTCGTCGAGGTGCGCATCCAGCTCGGTGACAAGGTGCTCCGGGTGCTGGCGCGACGCAGCCAGACCTACGCGTCCAACTCCGAGATCTTCATCTTCTGGATGGTCGGGACGAGCCTCGTGCTGCTCGTGATCGCGATCGCCTTCCTGCGCAACCAGATCCGCCCGATCCAGCAGCTTGCCGACGCCGCCGAGAGCTTCGGCAAGGGCCGCGCGATCGAGGACTTCAAGCCGCGCGGCGCCCGCGAGGTCCGCAGGGCCAGCGCGACCTTCATCGAGATGGCCGATCGCATCAACCGCCAGATCGAGCAGCGCACCACCATGCTCGCGGGTGTCAGCCACGATCTCCGCACCGTGCTGACGCGCTTCCGCCTGCAACTGGCGCTGCTGCGCGAGAACGACGATGTCAGGGCGATGCGCCGGGATGTCGACGACATGCAGCGCATGCTGGAGGGCTACCTCGCCTTCGCGCGCGGCGATGTCGACGAGCCGACCGTCGAGACCGATGTCTCGGCGCTGGTCTTCGACCTCGTCGAGAGCTTTCGCCGGGTCGGTCATGCGATCAGCGGCGCCTATCACGGCGATCCCCTCGTCTGGCTCAGGCCGAACGAGTTCAAGCGCTGCCTCGCCAATCTCGTCGCCAATGCCTGCCGTCACGGTGATCTCATCACGGTCACGGCGACGCATGCCGACGGCTGGCTCGAGGTCACCGTCGACGACAATGGCCCCGGCATTGCCGAGGAGCAGCGCGAGATGGTGTTCCGGCCATTCTACCGGCTCGACGAGGCGCGCAATCTCGACGAGAGCGGCACCGGACTCGGCCTGCCGATCGCGCGGGATATCGCGCGCGCGCATGGCGGCGACGTCATCCTCGGCGTTTCGCCGGAGGGCGGCCTTGCCGCGACGATCCGCATTCCCGCGTGAGACGGATGGCGCGGCGCTCAGGCGCCCTTGGCCAGCCGCACCACCGTGCCCCAGGGATCGACCAGTTCGCGATCAGCCTCGATGGCGCTTCCGCTGAGCGTCACATGCGCCAGGCCACCGCGCGCGGCATCGCGCTTTCCGGCGCCGCGGCTGCGCCAGATATTGCCGGCGATGTGATGGTGATAACCGCCCGAGGCCATGAAGCTGGCACCCGGATAATGCGCCATGACGTCGAGGCCGATTTCCGAGGTCCACCACCCCTCGGCGAGCCGGTCATCGCCGACGCGCAGATGCACATGGCCGATCCGCAGCGCCGCGGGCGCCGCCGTGTAGGGAGCCGCATTCGCGGGAAGGGCGGTCACGATCGCGTTCACGTCGAGCGGCTCGGTGGCCATCTTGAGGGCGCCATTGGCGCGGGCCCAGGTCTCGTGCGGCCGGTCGCTGTAAATCTCGATGCCGTTGCCCTCGGGATCGGTCAGGTAGAACGCCTCGCTGACGAGATGATCCGACATCCCGTCGACCGGGAGGCGCTTTTCCGAGGCATGAAGCACCCAGCGGCCGAGATCGGCGCGTGTCGGCATCAGGAAAGCCGTATGGAAGAGGCCGGCGCTGCGCGGATCATCGAGCGCGGCGCCGGGCGCGAGAGATTCGAGCTCCAGCAGCGGCACGCCGCCGGCGCCGAGCACGGTGAAGCCGTCCCGCTCGGTGATCGTCTCGAGGCCGAGCAGATTGCGGTAGTAATTCGCAACCGTCGGGATGCTCTTCACCTTGAGGCCGACCGATGCGACATGAACAGGCCGCGTCAGCGCGAAGGGCAGGGTATGATCGTCGGCAAGCATCTCGGCCATGGCGCGGCTCCATTGTAACCATCAATGCCATAGCTAATGCCGGATACGCGCCGCCGATAGCGGCTGCGGAGTGAACACTGCGTGCTCAGAACAGGCGTCCGCCGTCCGGCACGGCGCGCTCGACGCCGGTCAGCACCACCGCCCCTTCGGCATCGGGCATGCCGAGCGTCAGCACTTCCGACATGAACGGACCGATCTGGCGCGGCGGGAAATTGACGACCGCGAGCACCTGACGGCCGACCAGTTCTTCGGCCGTGTAGTATTTGGTGATCTGCGCCGACGACTTCTTGCGACCGATCTCCGCGCCGAAATCGATCAGGAGCTTGTAGGCGGGCTTCCGCGCCTGCGGGAACGGCGCCACCTCCACGATCGTCCCGACGCGGATATCGACCTTCATGAAGTCGTCGAAACTGATCGTCGTGCTCGGTCCGGAATCCATTCGCCGCCGCTCCTTGCTCTGCCGGTGCAGTCCTCAGCCGAGCGGTAGCACCGGAGACCGCGACGTCAAGCGGCGACTTCGCCCTCGGGTGCTGCTGGGGCGGGAGCAGCCGGGGCGCTTGCGCCAGCACGAGATCGGGAGCCGAAGCGGCCGCCGATCCGGCAAACCGTCTTCGCGACGGCGCCGGCCCGCTTGTCCCATCCGACGGCACGCTCGAGCGCCTTGTCGAGCGCGGCCATGGTGCGCGACTGGTCGGGATCGGAATCCTCCAGCCACACCGGCATCACGCGGGCGAACAGCACGGCAAGGCCCTGCGTCCGGGCGAGGCCGCGCAGGCCCTCGGTGCCGATGCCGCAGGCGGCCAGCATGTAGCGCGCCGAGGGAAGCGCCAGTCCGTTGAGCGCCAGGGCGAGCGCCGGGTCGCGGCGGGCGCTTTCCGAGAGGTTGGCCAGTGCCGGCTTGAAGGGGGTCAGCGCATCGAAGCGGCGCATGGCGATGTCGAACAGGCGGTCGCGGCCGGAATCCTCGCCGGCAGGCTCTGCCTCGTCGAGCACGGTCCGGTCGATCCGCCGCACGAAGGCGGCGAGGATCGCCAGCTTGCCGTCGGCGGCCTCGCGGAGCGCCCCGAGCGAAAGGCCGGCGCGTGCGGCGATTTCGGTCAGCGTGATCGCCTCATAGGGCTTGTCGGCCATCAGCGCCATGAAGGCGTCGATAACGGGATCGGGCACGGTGTGATGCATGTCGCGTCCTCGTGGTTCGGGGGATCTGCCGCCATGCGGCGATCCCGTCCTGATCCGAACCATATGGGGCGATTGCGGCGTGTTTCAGCCGGCAAGCTCCTCCGCGCGCCGCTTCGCCGCGGCGACGGCGCGATCAAGCAGCGGCTGCAAGCCATCCTCGGCCATCAGGACTGCGAGGGCCGCCGCCGTGGTGCCGTTCGGCGAGGTGACGTTCTTGCGCAAGGTTTCCGGCGGCAGCGGCGATTGCTGCAGCAGTTCGCCGGCGCCTGCAATCGTCTGGCGGGCGAAGCGCGCCGCGACATCGGCCGGCAGTCCGGCTTTGAGCCCGGCTGCGGCAAGCGCCTCGGCGAGCAGGAAGACATAGGCCGGGCCGGAGCCGGACACGGCCGTCACCGCGTCGATCAGCGTCTCGCTCTCGACCCATCCGGTGATGCCGACCGCGCCGAGCAGCGCCTCGACCAGGGCGCGATCATCCGCAGTCGTCGCTTCATTGGCATAGAGCCCGGTCGCGCCGCGCCCGACCTGCGCCGGCGTGTTCGGCATCGCGCGGACGACGGCGCCGCCGAGCGCCGCTTCGAGCGTCGCGACCGTAGTGCCGGCCGCGATCGAGACGGTCACCGTCGAGGGGCCGACCAGCGCCCGCACCGCCGGAAGAGCCGCACCCATCATCTGAGGCTTGACGGCGATCAGCAGAACGCGCGCGGCGACCGCTTCGGGCGGCGTGGTGCGATGGACGACGCCGTGGCGCGCCATCAGGTCGGCCGTCTCCGGCGGCGGGCCGGGATCGACGACCGTGACGGCCTTCGGGTCGAGGCCGCCCGCCAGCCAGCCGGCGAGCAGCGCGCCGCCCATCTTGCCGGCGCCGATCAGGACGAGGGGGGAGGCGGGCGTGAGAGCGGGAAAGGACATGGGCCACCAGTCGCTGCTTCGATGAATAGCGTCATAGACCAGCGGCTAGGTCGATGGAAATCCCTGTCGCCTCGGGCTGGCCTCAGGCTGCGGCGAAGCTGTCGAGCGCCCGCCGCATCGCCGCCATCATCACCGGGCCGCCATGGCCCTCGTCGGCAAGAATCTCGAGCCGGCTTGCCGGCCATTGCCGATGCAGACGATGAGCGGTCACAGCCGGGCTGCCGATGTCGCGGCGACCGTGAACAAGGACGGCGGGAATAGTAGCGATCCGGTCCATGCCGGCGAGGATGGCGTCGTCGCCAAGAAGAAAACCGTCATGCGCCCAGTAATGCGTGACCAACGTGGCGAAGCGGAGCGCCGCAGGCTTCGTCGAAGCGCGTCGTGATCGGGGTGTAGTGAGGATCGAGCGAGACATGCGTCGACTCCCACGCGTTCCAGGATCGCGCTGCCGCGATCCGGTCGGCTTGGTCATGACCGGCGAGCCGTCTGGCATAGGCTTCGACGAGGCGCTCGCCGGGCCTCGCGCCGGCCTCCTGCTCGAAGCGCTCGAACGCCCCCGGGAAGATCCGCCCGATGCTGCCGGTGATCCAGTCGACCTCGTCGCGGCTCGTCGTCGTGATGGCGCCGAGGACCGTGCCGGCGACGCGTTCGGGATGCGCCTGTGCATAGGCGAGGGCGAGCGTCACGCCCCAGGAGACACCGGTTACGATCCAGGCTTCGATGCCGAGATGCGCGCGGACGGCCTCGATATCGGCGATCAGCGCCGCGGTCGTGTTCTGGCCGAGCGTTGCAGGGGAGACGGGCGGGAGACTTCGGCCGCAGCCGCGCTGGTCGATGCCGACGATCCTGTAACGGTCAGGATCGAACAGGCGTCGATAGCGACCGCTCCCGAGGCCGCTGCCCGGTCCGCCATGCAGATAGAGCGCCGGGATGCCCGAGGCATGGCCTGATTGTTCCCAATAGATCAGGCTGCTGTCGCCGACTGGCAACAGCCCGTAGTCGAGCGGATCAATCTCCGGATGGAGCGGTTCGGTCATGATGCGGCGCGGATCATCCGGTGAAAGCCCGCGCCGCGCGTCGGCTCAGGCCTCGCCGACGGTTTCGAACATAACCGTGTCCAGCGCCTCCTGGGCGGATTTGCCGGCCCAGACGACGAACTGGAACGCCTGATAATAACGCTCGCAGCTCTCGATGGCGTTTTCGAGCATGCCCTCGACCTGGGCGCTGTTCGGTTCGGCGCCCCCGGCGAGCAGCATGGTCTGGCGGTACATGACCACGCCTTCCTTGCCCCACAGATCGAAATGGCCGATCCACAACTGCTCGTTGACCAGCGAGAGCAGCCGCATCACCTCGGTCTTGCGCGGATCGGTGACCTTGAGGTCGAACGCGCAGGCGAGGTGTACCGCTTCCATGTCCTCCATCCAGGAGAACGAGACATGGTAGTCGCACCAGCCGCCGCCGATCGAGATCGTGATCTCGTCGTCGCCCGATCGCTCGAAGCTCCAGTCGTTGATCGCCGCGATATGCTCGATCGTATCGACCGGATTCGATTGACGGTCTTCGGTCTCGAATTCGATGAGGCTCATAGCCGATCCTCGCGCTTGATCGGAAAGGACAGCACCACTCAGATCACCCACTTCCGGAAGCAGGACCTTTCGGTCCTGCATCCGATCCCGGACGAAATGCCGCCAGCCATGAATGGCGGACCGGCTTTCATCCCGAACTCATTGTCGGCCGACAGCCAAATGCGCGAATCTCTTGACTATCACTATAGAGCGGCATCGCAGCTTGGCGAGATCACTTTTGCTCGCGGCTGCGAAAGACTGTTGAACATCAAGTTCGCGACGCGGCAACGCCGCGCGATGCGTGCGTTGCACCAGCTGCAAAAAGAACGAAAGCCCCGCCTGGTGAGCGGAGCTTCCTCGCCGAACCTCGGCGGCCGGCGTCACTCTTTGCGATGACCCAGGCGGCGATCAGGCGGGGCGGAGATCGACCGCCTTCGGGCCCTTGCCGCGCTTGTCAGGCTCGGTGTCGAACGAGACGCGCATGCCGTCATTGAGCCCCGCCAGTCCGGACCGCTCGACGGCCGTCACGTGGACGAAGACGTCGCTGCCGCCCTCGTCAGGGGTAATGAAGCCAAAACCCTTGGAAGCATTGAAGAATTTGACGGTCCCCGTCTGGCGCATGGCCGATCCTCTCTTTTCCTCTCGCAGCGGACGCGTCCCGGCCGCCTCTCATGCCTGGTCCTCAGATGCCGGTGGAAAATGTCGGTATCGTTCCAGCGATCGACTGACTTCGAGACGATGTCGTCCTCCCGACATCTTGGCCCTGGCCAGCGATCCAGTCTCCGTCCAACCCTCGTCTGACCTCGCCTGCAAATCATGCAGTAGAAATGCGCGGGAATCAACGATTTCAGCTTGAAGGCTTCCGGTTGCACAGCCGCGCCGAAGTCGGGCGTGCGATTTGACGGCCGAGTGAAGATTTCGTCGCGTGGAGGGTGCGGCTTTGCTTGGGAGCGGGTGGTTGCGCGCGCCCCTTCACCCCGTCCTGAACGGATCGTGATCGGCCCTGCCGGTTCATGGTTGCAGGCTGGCTTGAAGCATCCGCCCGAAGCCCCACAATCCCAAGGTGTCAACCGCAGGAGTGACCCCGTGACAAAGCTCGACAACGAACCGCGTCCCGCCATCACCCAGGAGATGATCCGCCTCTATGACGACTACACCCATCTGACGCTCGACCGACGCGGCTTCATGGACAAGTTGGCTCGGCTCGCCGGCGGTTCGGCCGCCGCGGCCGCGATCGTGCCGATGCTGGCCGCCGACAAGGCGGTCGCCGCCGTCGTGACGCCGGACGATCCGCGGATCATCACCGAGCGGGTGACGTTCAAGGGCCCGAAGGGCGATGTCTCCGGGCTGCTCGCCAAGCCCAAGGATGCGACGGGCAAGCTGCCGGCCGTGCTCGTCATTCATGAGAACCGTGGCCTCAATCCCCATATCGAGGACGTGACCAGGCGTCTCGCCGTCGCCGGCTTCCTGGCCCTCGGTGTCGACTTGCTCTCGTCGGCGGGCGGCACGCCGGCGGATGAGGACAAGGCACGCGAGCTGATCGGGACACTCAGTCCGGCCGATGCTCTCGGCGAGGCCAAGGCGGCCGTCGCCTACCTGAAGACGAATGCCGCCTCGAACGGCAAGGTCGGTGCAGTCGGCTTCTGCTGGGGCGGCGGTCTCGTCAACCAGCTCGCCGTCAACGATCCAGACCTCGCCATCGGCGTCGCCTATTACGGCATGCAGCCGAAGGCGGAGGATGTGCCGAAGATCAAGGCGAAGCTGCTGCTTCATTATGCGGGCCTCGACGAGCGCATCAATGCCGGCATCCCGGCTTATGAGGCGGCGCTGAAGGCGGCGGGCGTCGACTACAAGCTTTACGTGTATGACGGCGTCAACCACGCCTTCAACAACGACACGTCGTCGGCGCGCTACGATGAAAAGGCGGCGACGCTCGCCTGGGGCCGCACGCTCGATGCGCTCAGGGCCGATCTCGACTGATCGAGCGCCAGCTTGTCATGAAATTGGCACGATCGCTGCATAGTTTAGGTCAAGTCTCTCCGGTTCCAGGCCGAGCCCGGAACCGGAATTCCCCTTGAACATTGCAGCATCAAACATCCGATCTATCGGGAGTTGCGTCATGACACGTCTGGGCGCCGAGGCTTGGTTGGCCGCGGCAGCGATCTGGTTGAGCATCATGCTGCCGAGCGCAGCGTTCGGCTTTTCGGCCGGCTCCACCGCGCCGGCCGTGGCAGCAGATCATTTGATCCGGCCGCTCTGACGGCTGCCGCCGCTCGGCCGCATCGTATCCCGGCTTCTTTCGAATATTTGCGACCGGTTGGCCCGGTCGTGCGGCTTTACGCTGCCGTCGCCATGGCAAGCCGGCGCTGGCCGACGCGCCGCGAGGCGAGAGCGATGGCGAGTGCCATCAGCGCCAGGACTGCACCAACGATCGGCAGCCGGTCATAACCGAAGCCGAGGGTCAGAGCTGCGCCGCCGATCCAGGCGCCGAAGGCATTTCCGAGATTGAACGCACCCTGGTTGAGCGTCGAGGCGAGGTTGGGCGCTGCCGACGCGCATTCGATGACCCGCATCTGCAGCGGCGGGATCAGGACGAAGAACACCACGCCCCAGACGAAGACCGTCACGCCTGAGGCGATCTCGAACCGGCTCGTGAAAGCGAACTGCAGCAGCACCAGCGCCAGCAGCCCGAGCGCCCCGATGATCGTCTCCATCAGCCGCCAGTCCGCGAGGCGGCCGCCGACGAGATTGCCGATGGTGATGCCGACGCCGAACAGGAGCAGCACGATCGTCGTCGAACCCGGCGAGATGCCGGTGATCGTCTGCAGGATCGGGGCGATATAGGTGAAGACGGCAAAGAGGCTCGCCGAAGTCACGACACTGATCGCCATCGCGAGCCAGACCTGGCTGTCGCGGAACACGCGGAACTCGCTGGCCAAACTCGCCGGCGCTTCGCCCTCTCCGGTCTTCGGCACGAACAGCGTGATCGCCGCGACGGCGACGAGCCCGATCGCCACCACGACCCAGAAGGTCGCCCGCCAGCCGTAAGCCTGCCCGATTGCGGTTCCCGCCGGCACGCCGAGGATATTGGCGAGCGTCAATCCAGCGAACAGCATCGCCATCGCCTGGGCGCGCCGTTCGCGCGGCACGAGGCTCGCCGCCACGATCGAGCCGATGCCGAAAAAGGCGCCATGGCCGAAGGCGGTGACCACACGGGCCGCCATCAGCAGCGCATAGGTTGGCGCGACCGCACAAAGCAGGTTGCCGACGACGAACAGCGCCGTGAGCCCGATCAGCGTCGCCTTTCGCGACAGCTTCGCGGTCGCGATGGCGATGATCGGACCGCCGACCACCACGCCGAGCGCATAGCCGGTGATCAGGAGGCCCGCCTGCGGGATCGTCACGCCGAGATCGCGCGCCAGTTCCGGCAGCAGGCCCATGATGACGAATTCGGTGGTGCCGACGCCGAAAGAGGCGACGGCGAGGGCGAGCAGCGCCAGAGGCATGGCGGTTGATCCGGGAGAAGCGATACGCTTCCCTTATGACGCAACCGCCGCTGCTGCGATGCAGCGAAAATGCCGCACTCGGCTAGTGAATGCCGGTGAACAGGCGGTTCCAGCGAATGGCCCACGGCCAGTCCCAAACCTTCCAGAACGCCGACTGGTCGTCGATCGAGAAGAAGATGATCTGCGCCTTGCCTTCCAGATTGTCGACCGGGACATAGCCCATCGAGTTCATGTCGCGGCTGTCGGCGGAGTTGTCGCGGTTGTCGCCCATCATGAACACATGATCCGGCGGAACCTCGTATTTCGGCGTGTTGTCGTAGCCGCCGCGGTCGCCTTCGATCTCGATCACCCGATGCTGGACGCCGTTCGGCAGCGTCTCGATATATTGCGGCGCGTCGATGGGATTGCCAAAGAAGTCGCGCGTCCGATAGGGCTCGATCGGCTGGCGCTCGACCATCTTGTCGTTGATGTAGAGGCGGCCCTCGATGACCTGGACCGTATCGCCCGGGAGGCCGATCACCCGCTTGATGAAATCGGTCGAATTGTCCTTCGGCCCCTTGAAGACGACGATATCGCCCTGCTTCGGCAGCGAGCCGAGGATGCGACCCGAGAACGGCGCCATGCCGAAGGGGAAGGAATAGCGGGAATAGCCGTAGGAGAATTTCGAGACGAACAGGTAGTCGCCGATCTCGAGCGTCGGGATCAGGGAACCCGAGGGGATCTCGAAGGGTTGGAACAGCAGTGTCCGCACCACCAGCGCGATGATGAGCGCCTCGACGAAGACGCGGACCGTGGAGCCGATGCCCTCCTTCTCGGCGGGCTTCTTTTCGGCGGATTTGGCCGCGACGGTCTTCTCGGTTTCAGTCATGAGGCCCGTTCCGGACGATTGCTGGTGCGGCTGATGTAGGCGAAGCCAGGGAGGCGGGCAACAACCGCGTCTCGGGCGTTGCCTACGCTGGCGATGATAGGATGACGCATCGAGGCTATATCATCCGCCTCTGAGGCGAAAATGTGAGTCGCGCCGTCGATGTGGCGCCTGCGAGGAGGCACTGATTGAGGAAGCCCTCACTTTTGATCGAGCGGGCCGGGAGACGCGGCCGCGCCGGCGGCGTGGCCGTCGCCCTGTCGCTGCTTTTTGCCGGCGCGGCGCTCGCCGACGACGCCTTCACCACGGGCGCGGTCAACATGCGCACCGGGCCTGGCACCAATTACGGCAAGATCGGAACCCTGCCGAAAGGCACCGGCGTCGACGTGCTCGGCTGCACGCTCGGCTGGTGCCAGGTGTCGGCGGGTGGTCCTCCTGGCTGGGTTTCCGATAACTATCTCGCCGGTTTCGTCGGACCGCCCCCGGTCTATCGGGGCCCGCCGCCGCCCGTCTATGTCGAGCCGCCGGTCTATGTGGAGCCGCCGCCGGTCTATGTACGTCCGCCTTACTACGGCCCGAGCTATCGGCCGCCGCCACCCTATTATGGTCCGCCCGGTTATCGTCCGCCGCCGCCTTACTATGGCGACCGTCCGCCGCCGGGTTACCGCCCGCCTCCGCAGGGAGGCTGGAACAACAATGGTGGACCGCCGCCCCAGGGCGGGTGGAACAATAACGGCCGTCCGCCGCAGCAGGGCAATGGCGGCCAGGGCGGGCAGCGTCCACCGCCCGGCAATGGCGGGCCACAGCCCTACCAGCCGCCGCAGGGTGGTCAGCAGCAGCCGAGGCCGCCTGCGCCCCAGCCGCCTCAGGTCGTGCAGCCGCCGCAGCAGCCGCAGCAGCCTGCCAATCGGCCCGGCTTCTACGTGCCTGGCGCGCCGAACCCCGAATGCAAGCCGGGGACATTGTTCTGCCCGCAATAGCGCGGACGTGAACGGACTGTCTTCGCCGCGGCGGCATTCATTTGCCGCCGCGGTTGGCCCATATTAGGGGATCACGGGCCACGGGGACGACGATGCAACTCGGTATCTACACATTCGGCGACCTGATGCCCGATCCCACGACCGGCATCCGGATCAGCCCGCAGCAGCGGATCGCCGATCTCCTGGAGGAGATCGAACTCGCCGATCAGCTGGGCCTCGACGTCTTTGGGCTCGGCGAACATCATCGGCCGGATTATCTCATCTCCGCCCCCGAGGTGATCCTCGCCGCCGCGGCCGCGCGCACGAAGGACATCCGCCTCACCAGCGCCGTCACGGTTCTGTCGTCCGATGATCCGGTGCGCGTGTTCCAGCGCTTCGCGACGCTCGATCTCATCTCCGGCGGCCGTGCCGAGATCATGGCCGGGCGCGGCTCGTTCATCGAATCGTTCCCGCTGTTCGGATACGACCTCGACGATTACGACGCCCTGTTCTCCGAGAAGCTCGATCTGCTGCTGGCGCTGCGCGAGAGGGAGCGCGTCACATGGAAGGGTGACCACCGCCCCGCGCTCGCCGATCGCGGCGTCTATCCGCGGCCGATGCAGGATCCGCTGCCGCTCTGGATCGCCGTCGGCGGCACGCCGCAATCGGTCGTGCGCGCCGGCATGCTCGGCCTGCCGCTCGCCATTGCCATCATCGGCGGCCAGCCCGAGCAATTCGCGCCACTGGTCGAGCTCTATCGCGAGGCCGCCACGCGCGGCGGTCATGACCCGGCGACGCTGCCCGTCGGCATCAATTCACACGGCTTCATCGCCGAGACATCGCAGGAAGCCGCGGACATCGCCTTTCCGCCCTTCGCTGACACGATGAGCCGGATCGGGCGCGAGCGCGGCTGGCCGCCGACGACGCGCGGCCAGTTCGAAGCGCAGCGCAAGCTGCGCGGGGCGCTGTTTGTCGGCAGCCCGCAGGAGGTCACAGAGAAGATCCTCTACCAGCACGAATTCTTCCAGCACGACCGCTTCATGATCCAGTTCAGCGTCGGCACGCTGCCGCATGACAAGCTGATGAAGTCGATCGAGCTTTACGGTACGCGTGTCGCGCCCGCGGTGCGCAAGGCGCTGGCCGCCAAGGCCGATGCTGCCGAGCCGGTCTCGGCCTAGGGCGGAAGCCGCGTCCTCGATTGGCGCTGTTTGAGGAATTCCATGCTGCGCCGGCGCCCGCGCAAAGGTTTTCCGGCCTGTTCCATTTTGTCCGGCGCGCTACAATAATCGCCGATCAAACCAGGAGCTGCCCGTGACCGCCCAGCCTGCCGCGCCGCGCCAGTTGAAGCTCGGCGCCTTCATGCGCCCGGTCAGCCTTCATACCGGCGCCTGGCGCTATCCGGGCGCCTGGCCGGATGCGAATTTCAACTTCGCCCATCTGAAGCAGATGATCCGGACACTGGAACGCGGCAAGTTCGACGCGTTCTTCATGGCCGATCATCTCGCCGTGCTGAACATGCCCGTTGCGGCGCTGAAGCGCAGCCATACCGTGACCTCGTTCGAGCCGTTTACGCTGCTCTCGGCGCTATCAGGCGTGACGGAGCGGATCGGCCTCGTCGCGACGGCCTCGACGACGTTCGAGGCGCCCTATCATGTCGCGCGACGCTTCGCCTCGCTGGATCATATCAGCGGCGGCCGCGCCGGCTGGAACATCGTCACCACCGCCAATCCGGACGCGGCGTTGAATTTCGGGCTCGACGATCATGTCGAGCACGGAGAGCGCTATCGCCGCGCCCGCGAATTCTACGACGTCGTGACCGGACTCTGGGACAGCTTCGCCGAGGATGCGTTCATCCGCGACGTCGAGAGCGGCGTCTATTTCGACCCCGACAGGATGCACGTGCTCGATCACAAGGGTGATTTCCTTTCGGTGCGCGGGCCGCTCAACATCGCCCGCCCGCTGCAGGGCTGGCCGGTCATCGTTCAGGCCGGCGCGTCGGAGCCCGGCCGGCAGCTGGCCGCCGAGACCGCCGAAGTGATCTTCGGCGCGTCGCCGACGATCGAGGACGGCCGGAGCTTCTATGCCGACATCAAGGCGCGCATGGCGAAGGCCGGCCGCGACGGGGACGGCCTGAAGATCCTGCCCGGCGCCTTCGTCGTTGTCGGCGACAGCGCCGACGAGGCAGCGGAGATCCGCGCCCGGCTCGATGCCGGCGTCCATTATGACAGCGGTATCGCCTCGCTCTCGATCGCGCTCGGCCATGATGCATCGGCCTTCGATCCCGATGGACCGCTGCCGGACATTCCGGAGACCAATGCCAGCAAGACCGGCCGTGCGCGGGTGATCGAGATGGCGCGGCGGGACAACCTCACCGTCCGCCAACTGGCACAGCGGCTCGGCGGCTTTTCCGGCCTCGAGATGGTCGGCACCGCCAAGTCGATCGCCGACACGATGGAGGAATGGCTCGTCACGCGCGCCTCGGACGGCTTCAACGTGATGTTCCCCTATCTTCCCGGCGGGCTCGACGCCTTCGTCGACAAGGTGGTGCCGGAACTGCAGCGGCGCGGCATCTTCCGCACCGACTACGAGGGGACGACGCTGCGCGACCATCTCGGCCTCGCGCGGCCGGAGAACCGCTTCTTCCCGCGCTGACCCGGCACCTGCGCTGTCGCCGTCCGCGCCTGCCGCCATCCCCAGCTTTCTCCGCGATTCGCCAGGCGCATCGCCGCCCGGCAGCCAATGGCCGCCTTGGCCGAGGCGCGGCCGCTCGCGGTAACGAATCAGCCCCGGCTTCAGCCGTTCCTGCCGGTGGCGGCCGTCGGCGACGGCGGGCGGTCATAAATTTTTAACCCTGTTTTTGCTGCGGTAATCGCGGTTTTCCGCCGTTTCGTGCGGTTCGCCACCGGAACGCATTAACCGCTCGTTAACCGGATCGGGCCGAGAAAATGCTTAACAGAACGCAAAGAGCACGCCGTGAGCACAGCAGCCCAGACCTTAGCAGCCCAGAGTTCAGCCGCAGCCAGGGAAGAAGCCGACAAGGCGGCCAAGAACGCCAAGAACGCCGCCAAGCAGGCGATCCGGTTCCGCGGCCGTTCGTTCCTCGCCACGGTACTGGCGCCGACGCTGCCGATCAGCGGCTGGCTGGCTGAACTCGACAAGCTCGCGGGCCGTTCGCAGGGCTATTTCGCAAACCGTCCCGTCATTCTCGACGTCGGCGGCCTCGTCATCACCAAGACCGATTTCGCCGAGCTGCTCGTCGAGCTGCATGAGCGCGAGATCAAGGTGATGGGGGTCGAAGGCGCCGATCCGTCCTGGCTCGGCTTTGGCATGCCGCCCTCCGTGAGCGGCGGCAAGCACACCGAGATCGTGCACAAGCCGAGCGCCGAGCCACCCAAGCAGCAGGGTTTCGTGGATCGTCCGATCCCCTCGCTCCTGATCGAGACGCCGGTTCGCTCCGGACAGTCGATCATCTTCCCGCAGGGCGACGTGACGGTTATTGGATCGGTCGCATCGGGCGCCGAGATCATCGCCGGCAACTCGATCCACATCTACGGAACACTGCGCGGCCGCGCGATCGCCGGCACCACCGGCAATGCCGCGGCGCGCATCTTCGTCCAGAAGTTCGAAGCCGAACTGATCGCGATCGACGGGCTCTACCAGACGGCGGACGAGATCGACGCGAAGTTTCGCGGTCGCTCCGTGCAGGCCTGGCTCGCCGACGACAAAATGAACATGGCGGCTCTGGCCTGACCAGAGAATTGAGGAGCAAGGGGTTATGTCGCAGGTTCTGGTGGTCACTTCCGGCAAGGGCGGCGTCGGCAAGACGACGTCGACAGCAGCGCTCGGCGCAGCGCTCGCCATGAATGGCAGCCGCGTCGCCGTCGTCGATTTCGACGTCGGCCTGCGCAATCTCGATCTGGTGATGGGGGCCGAGCGCCGCGTCGTCTACGACCTCATCAACGTGGTCCAGGGCGAGGCGAAGCTGCAGCAGGCGCTGATCCGCGACAAGCGGCTCGATACGCTCTACCTGCTGCCGGCCTCGCAGACCCGCGACAAGGACGCTCTGACCAGCGAGGGCGTCGCCCGTGTCATGGACGACCTGCGCGAGAGCTTCGACTGGATCGTCTGCGACAGCCCCGCCGGTATCGAGCGCGGCGCCTTGCTCGCCATGCGCCATGCCGATGTCGCGGTCGTCGTCACCAATCCGGAAGTCTCCTCGGTGCGCGACAGCGACCGCATCATCGGCATGCTCGACGCCAAGACCGAGAAGGCCGAGCGCGGCGAATACATGGAGAAGCATCTGCTGCTCACCCGCTACGACGCGGCGCGCGCCGAGCGCGGACAGATGCTCAAGGTCGACGACGTGCTCGAGATCCTCTCGATCCCGCTGCTCGGCATCATTCCTGAGAGCGAGGCCGTGCTGAACGCCTCCAATCTGGGTTGCCCGGTGACGCTCACCGCCGCCGACAGCGCCCCGGCACGGGCCTATATCGACGCCGCGCGCCGGCTCGAGGGCGATGTGATCCCGATGATGATCCCGGCCGACAAGCGCATCGGCCTGATGGGCAAGCTGTTCGGTCGGAGGGCGGCATGACGATTTTCGATTTCTTCAGGCCAGCCCGTTCGGCGCCGGTGGCGCGCGACCGGTTGCAGATCCTGCTGCAGCATGAGCGTGTCTCGGCGGGAGCCAGCGATCTGATCGCAATCCTGCGCGAGGAGATCCTCGAGGTCATCTCGCGCCATGTCGAGATCCCGGCCGAGAAGGTTCAGGTCAAGATGCAGCGCGACGAGGCGATCTCCACGCTCGAAGTCGAGATCGAACTGCCGAACCCGATCCGCCGCCGCGCCGCATGAACGGCGTCGTTCGAGGCCCCATGCCGTTGATGCAACCGGCGGATGGTGGTCTCCAAAGAAGAAATGCCGGCTCTGACATGTAGCCGGCAATTATTTTGAATGATCATCATGATCGCCGCTTTGACTTGATCGGCGTCAAGTCCAGTCGCTGCGAGGCGTCTAGTCTCGATCATCGCCTGAATGTCAGGCATCGATCGGGAGGTCGTCATGATGTCGATGCGCGCTGCGAGCCTTTTTGCTTTTTCGGCTCTTCTCGTCGGCCCTGCGCTGGCCGACACGACTGTCAATGTCGAGCTCTGGGATCGTGGCGGCATGATGGACATGTCGGGCAAGGTCAATTGGGGCATGGGCGGCCACCGCAATCCGGCCATGGCGGCGATGGGCGTCAAGATCGACAAGGCCGCCGTGCCGGCCGGCAAGGTCTCCTTCGAGGTCAAGAATTCGTCGAAGGAGACGATCCACGAGATGATCGTGGCGCCGATCGCTAGCCGTGACGTGACGCTGCCCTTCATCGCCAAGGAAAACCGCGTCGACGAGGATGCAGCCGGACATCTCGGCGAAGTCTCCGAACTCGATCCCGGCAAGTCGGGCGCCCTGACGCTCGATCTGAAGCCTGGCCTCTACGTCCTCTTCTGCAACGTCCCCGGCCACTTCATGTCCGGGATGTGGACGGTGGTCGAAGTGAAATAGCCCGATCGGAGCCGCCGGCATCGGCGGCTCCTTCGCCTGACGCTCAGGCGCCGAATACGGTGTCCTCTGAATCATCGAGCGTCGCGGCATCGCCGCCGAGGCGCCGGCCGATGATCTCCCACAGCTGGCGCAGGCGGATGACATGAAGGTCGTCCATGATCACGCGCACCATGTGCTTGATCGTGGCGTCCTCCTCGGTCACCTCCAGAATGCGATAAGCCGTCGTCTCCTGGTCGATTTGCAGGTCGAAGCGAGCGACCTGCGCGAATGTATCCGGCCATTCCTTCAGCCAGACATGATAGCCGGTAGCCGGGCGCGTCGCTCCTGCGGCGTTCTCCTTGATCTTGACGCGGTAGGCGGCCGGCTTCAGCGCCTCGCCAAGCAGCCACCGGTCGAAGGTCTCGATATCCGTCGGGGCCTCCGCGGGCGTGCCGACATTGGGCAGCTTCGAGGCGCTCAATTGCTGGAGCTGGCGGCTGGTCTCGCTCGTCATCATCAGGATGGAGCCGATCATCCGGCGAAGCGTCGTCGTCGATTTGAGGCTGAGCACGGCACGCTCGAGATCGAACACGGTGCGGATGTTGTGCTGGCGGAGCATCAGGAAGCGCTCGGGGCCGACCACCGTGCAGAGCTGAGCCTGGCCGACCCAGTCGATCGTCTGGTAGATGCCGTAAGGCGTCTCGATATGCAGCAGGATCGGATTGGCGACGGCGAGATTCTGTACCTCGTAGATGCCGGCATCGACCAGGCGGAACCGCGTGAAGAAATCGATGCCGTCGATGACGTCGAGCGGTGTCGAGCGCGTCGCCAGCGTAAAGCGGTTGTCGGTCAGCTTGAGGAAGTTGAGCAGTCCGCCCCAGAACTTGGAAGCGCCGGAAGGGGGCGCGTCCGTCGCCGGCCCGCCGGATGTGCCGGCTGCGACCGAACTCAGCACGAACTGGACCCCGGCCTCAGGCACGAAGCCGACCGCGAAGATGAACGGATAGGCAAGCCCGACGAAGTGCGAGTCGCAGAAGCTGCCGGGTGTCAGGGCGAGGATCACGTTCCAGAGTACGATCGCCGCCACGACGCTGCCGACGATCTGCAGCGTCGCGCGCATGAAGGTCACACCGGAGAGATCGAACAGGGCGACGCCCCGCGCGAGAACGGTCAGCGCCGACAGATAGGCGCCGAGAAAGGCTAAGCTCAGCATCGGCGGATAGAGTGTGCAAACGCCGAAAGAGCCGAACGTGTCATCCTTCAGCGAGAATGGATCAATGACGCGGGCGGTTGCGAGCACGCCGATGAAGCCGATCATCACAGCGGCGATAAAGGGCATAGACGTCCAGAACATGCGGCGGTTGACGCGTAGCTTGAAGCACTTGATGCGGTTGACCGCATATTCGACCGCCGCGGTCCGATCGCTCGAACCGTCATCATTCCAGACCATGTTCTTGAGGTCTGCGAACGCCTGCTGCTTCATGCCTTCGTCGAGGTCGATGACATATTTTGCGACCGCGAATTCATGCGTCGGCGTCTTGCGGATGTCCCGTCGCTCGCCTTGCGCAGATCGGCCACGCGGAGACCCGCCATGGGATGCGCTCGTCTGGGGCGGGCTCTCCTCCGGCGCAAAGCTGAGCGAGAACGCATGAATGCGCTTCAGTCGCGCTAGCCGAACAACGTGGTTGACCTCGACCGTGACGATCACGGTCGCCAAGGCGATGCCGAGCGGCAACCAAAAATTGTAGACCACCGCCTTCTGGGTCAGCAACTGGATGAACCATTCTGCCCATCCGCCACATGGCCCTGTCGTCCAGCAAGCCTCGAATTTCTCGATCATCCCGCGCCCCCGCCCAGGTTGATGTGCAGCTTAAAGATTGCCACGAAATAAATGACAACCTAAAATTGCACAGTCGGACATGGCCGGCAAGTCGGCTGACGAACGGGCATGGTGCGTGACAACCGGCACGGGTTTTCGTGCCGCGCAACGGAAAGCGCAGCCCGCGCCGAAAGGCTCATGGGGCGATGGATCGTCCGGCCGGATCGGGCTCGGGCGGCCTGCGATCAGACGAAGCGGGGGATCGGACCGTCCTGCGGCGTGGTGTCGTTGCCGAGATCGAGGAAGACCTCGTCGACATAGCACCAGCCCCAGCCCTCGGGCGGATCATAGCCCTCGATGATCGGATGGCCGGTGGCGTGGAAATGCGCCGTCGCATGCTTGTTCGGCGAGTCGTCGCAGCAGCCGACATGGCCGCAACTGCGGCAGAGCCGGAGATGGACCCACCAGCTGCCGGTCTTCAAACATTCCTCGCAGCCCTTCGCGCTCGGCTTCACCGTGCGGATGGTGCCGGTATGGCTGCAGTCTTCGCTCGAATGCGCTTCGCTCATCAGGCTCTGGCTCCAGCTTCGGGGGGAGGGACGCGGCCGGTATCGGCAGCGAGAAAGGCGTGGATGGCCGCGACGACCTGCGCGCCTTCGCCGATCGCGGCACCTACGCGCTTGACCGAACCGGCACGAACGTCGCCAACGGCGAAGACGCCGCGGCTGCTGGTTTCGAGGCCGTGATGACCGGGGACGCGGCCGGTCTCGATGAAGCCGTGTGCGTCGAGGGCGACGCCGCTGCCGTCGAGCCAGCCGGTGTTCGGATCGGCGCCGATGAAAAGGAAGACATGCCGGATCGGGCGCCGTGTCTCGGCCCCGGTGACCCGGTGGCGCCAGGTCACCGCGGCCAGCGCGCCGCGCTCGCCGTCGAGCCGCGTGATCTCGCTCTGCGTGATCAATTCGATGTTCGGCAGCCCTGCGATACGATCGATGAGATAGCGCGACATGCTCGCCGCGAGCCCGTCGGCGCGGATCAGCATCCAGACCTTCGCCGCCTGTCCCGCCAGGAAAACCGCCGCCTGGCCAGCCGAGTTGCCGCCGCCAACCAGCACGACCTCCTGTCCTGCCGAGAGCTTCCGCTCCAGCGGCGAAGCCCAGTAATGGATGCCCGGCCCCTCGTATTTTTCGAGATCAGGGATTGATGGGCGGCGGTAGCGGGCACCGCTCGCAATGACGATGCTGCGCGCCGTTGCCGTCTCGTCGGGCCCGAGCGCGACTGCAAACCGCCGCTCGCCTGTCCCCCCGATGGGCGCGATCGATGTCGCCTCGTCGGGGATCGCCAGCTCGACGCCGAATTTCTGGGCCTGGTTGTAGGCGCGCGCCATCAGGGCCATGCCAGTGATGCCGGTCGGGAAGCCGAGATAGTTCTCGATCCGCGCCGATGCGCCCGCCTGGCCGCCGAAGGCGCGGCTGTCGACGACCAGCACCGAAAGTCCCTCCGAGGCGGCATAGACGGCGGTCGCGAGGCCGGCCGGCCCGGCGCCGATCACCGCGACATCGAAAAGGCGGTCGGGATCGAGCGGCCCGACGAGGCCGATGCAGCGAGCGAGCGCGGATTCGGTCGGATTACGCAGCACTTCGCCATTCGGGCAGAGCACGACGGGCAAAGCCTCGGCGTCGATGTGGAAGCGCGAGACGATCGCCTCCGCGGTGGCGTCGTCGGCAGGATCCAGCGTCTGGTTCGGCACGCCGTTGCGCGACAGGAAGCCCTGCAGCCTGAGCACGTCGCCATCCTGCGTGCCGCCGAGGATGACGGGGCCAGCGCCGGCCTCGATCAGTCCCATGCGGCGCAGGATCAGCGCGCGCATGATGCGCTCGCCGAGCTCGGCCTCGGCGACCATCAGCGCCCTCAGCCGTTCGGACGGGATCACCAGCGCCTCGACTTGGCCTCGCGCCCGGGCGTCGATGAGGGCAGGGCGGTTCGACAGCTGCGTTACCTCGCCGACGAATTCTCCCGGGCCATGCTCGACGATGAGGTGGTCGACCCCGGCCGCGTCCTGCCGCGTGATCGCGACATGGCCGGAGAGCAGGACGATCAGTCCCGGCAGTGGCAGGCCGCGCCGGGCGATCCGGTCGCCATCGCCATGCGAGGCGCGCGTGCCGAAGCGTTCGATGCGGGCGAGCTCCTCCGCCTCCAGCGTCGGATACATCTGGGCGGCACGGGTATCGGCGACGGAGGCCATGCGTGCGTTTCCTCGAAGCGGTGCCGCTCGCGGCGGGGATCAGTAATGCGGTGGCGGCGCGTCCGGCACGGCCGAACGGCCTGCGCCCGCTTCGGCATCGGCCAGCCGATCCTCCAGCCGCAGGACAAGGCGCGTCAGTCGGTCGATCTCGCGCCACTGCGCCAGCACCATGGCGTTCAGCTCGTCGAGGCTGCGCTCGTGATGCGCGGCGCGGATTTCCAGCGCGTCGACGCGGTCGGGAACCGAGGGATCGTCGATCATCGGGATGTCCCCCTGGCCACGCTGCTTGCCAGCAGGCGGCGGATTTCTTCGGCGAGCATGCGCACCTCCTCGGCGGCCTTTGATTGAGGAAAGGCTTCGAGAACCGTGCCGCCGCTGCCCATGGTGGCGCCGAAAGCGACGCGGTTGCCGAGCCGATTTCCCGCGACCGGCGCTCCGAGCCGACCGATATCAGCCAACGTCGCCTCGGCGATGGCGCGGGCCGGCGCCCGGTTGACGACGAGAATGGCCGGCTGACCGCCCTTCGCGACCAGTTCAAGTGTGGCTTCCGTCGCCCAGAGATCGACCGGCGTCGGCTGGATCGGAACGGCGACGAGATCCGCGGCCTCGATCGCGTTACGGGCTTCGAGGTCGGAGCGCGGCGGCATGTCGATCACGACGAGATCATAGTCGCGGGCGAGCAGCCGCGCCTCGCGCTTCGCGCCCCATCCGGAGGCGGTGCGCAGGACGAGGCCGGTCGCGCCTTCGCCGAGCCTGCGCTCCCGCCGCTCATACCACTGGCCGAGGCTGCCCTGCGGATCGACATCGAGGATGGCGACGCGCTGGCCGGGGCCGAGCCCGGCGACGGCGAGATGGGCCGCGAGCGTTGTCTTGCCGGAGCCGCCCTTCTGCTGTGCGATCACGAGGACCTTGCCTGCCACTACGGGAATCTCCGGCTGCTGGCCGGCGCGGGGGCGTCGACGCGGCCAACTCTTGCAGGAGATGGCTATGAGGGCAATCCGCCGAGACCGGCTAGCGGGGTATACGTTCGGATGGTCGCGATCGGGATGGCCGCAGGTGGCAGCTGGATCGATCGCCGGCCGGCTGGCGGGTGCCTTTTCAAGCCGGCACCCCTTCAAATTCCGCCTGATCCGTTCTACTTTCGTACCCATGGCCAAACGCACCAAACCTTCCGGCTTCGGCGAAGCGCCGCAGGCTGGTTTCAACGCCGAAGGCGCCACCGAGCTCTCCGGCAACATCGCCGACTGGATCGACGAGATCGCGCGCGCAGCCGATGCGCAGCCGATCGCGCCGAAGCCGAAGCGCGCGCCCCGCGCGCGGCCCGAGCGCATGCAACTGGTCGATCTCCCGGTCGACGAGGGCCGCAAGAAGACCAAGGCGGCCCGCGACAAGGCGGCGAACGCCAAGGAGCCGGCCGGCAAGGATGCGGCCAACTACAAGTCAAGCCGCGGCACGTCGATCGGCGTCGCGGCCTCGGCGCGCGAGCGGGCGGCCAGTGGTCTCAATCCCGTCGCCGGCCTCGACATGGGCCTCGAGGAAGCCGAGGCTTCGGCCAGCCTGGCGTCGTCGTCGGTCACGGCCACGGTCGCGGCGCTGACAGCGTTGATCGAGCATGGCCGCCAGGAGGTGCGCGACAAGACCTGGGTGCCGCATCGGCCGGAGCGGCCGCAGAAATCCGAGGGCGGACAGCCGTTCCGCATCGTCTCCCCATTCGAGCCCAAGGGCGACCAGCCGACGGCGATCGCTGAATTGGTTGAAGGGGTTAGCCGGCAGGAGAAGGACCAGGTCCTGCTCGGCGTGACCGGTTCCGGCAAGACCTTCACCATGGCGCAGGTGATCGAGCGGACGCAGCGCCCGGCGCTGATCCTGGCGCCGAACAAGACGCTGGCGGCGCAGCTCTACGGCGAGTTCAAGTCGTTCTTCCCGGACAATGCCGTCGAATACTTTGTGTCATACTACGATTACTATCAGCCCGAGGCCTATGTGCCGCGGACCGACACCTATATCGAGAAGGAATCATCGGTCAACGAGCAGATCGACCGGATGCGCCATTCGGCGACCCGCTCGCTGCTGGAGCGCGACGATGTCATCATCGTCGCTTCGGTGTCGTGCATCTATGGTATCGGCTCGGTCGAAACCTACACCGCGATGGTCTTCGGCATCGAGCTCGGCGAAAAACTCAACCAGCGCCAGCTCCTCGCCGATCTCGTCGCGCTGCAATACAAGCGCCAGGATCTCAATTTCGTCCGCGGCAGCTTCCGTGTCCGCGGCGATACGGTCGAGATCTTCCCGGCCCACCTTGAAGATCGTGCCTGGCGGCTGTCGTTGTTCGGCGACGAGGTCGAGAGCATCACCGAATTCGATCCGCTCACGGGGCAAAAGACGGCCGACCTGAAATTCGTCAAAGTCTACGCGAATTCGCACTATGTCACACCGAAACCGACTCTGAATCAGGCGATCCAGTCGATCAAGACCGAGCTGCGCGCGCGTCTGGTCGAGCTGGAGGCTGCAGGGCGGCTGCTCGAGGCGCAGCGGCTGGAGCAGCGCTGCCGCTTCGACATCGAGATGATCGAGGCGACCGGCTCCTGCGCCGGCATCGAGAACTATTCCCGCTACCTGACCGGCCGCCTGCCCGGCGAGCCGCCGCCGACCCTGTTTGAATATCTGCCCGACAATGCGCTCGTCTTCACCGATGAGAGCCATGTGACGATCCCGCAGATCGGCGCGATGTATCGCGGCGACTTTCGCCGCAAGGCGACGCTGGCCGAATACGGTTTCCGCCTGCCGTCCTGCATGGACAACCGGCCGCTCCGCTTCGAGGAATGGGACGCGATGCGGCCGCAGACCGTGCATGTCTCGGCGACGCCGGGCGGCTGGGAAATGGAGGCCACCGGCGGCGTGTTCACCGAGCAGGTCATCCGCCCGACGGGGCTGATCGACCCGGTGATCGAGATCCGTCCCGCCAAGACGCAGGTCGACGACCTGCTCGGCGAAGTGCGCGAGACGGCCAAGGCCGGCTATCGCACGCTGGTGACGACGCTGACCAAGCGCATGGCCGAGGACCTCACCGAATATCTGCACGAGAACGGCGTCCGCGTCCGCTACATGCACTCCGATGTCGAGACGCTGGAGCGGATCGAGATCATCCGCGACCTTCGCCTCGGCGCGTTCGATGTACTGATCGGCATCAACCTGTTGCGCGAGGGGCTCGATATCCCGGAATGCGCGCGGGTCGCGATCCTCGATGCCGACAAGGAAGGCTTCCTGCGCTCGGAGACCTCGCTGATCCAGACCATCGGCCGCGCGGCGCGCAATGTCGACGGCAAGGTCATCCTCTATGCGGACCACATCACCGGCTCGATGGAGCGGGCGATGGCCGAGACCGAGCGGCGGCGCGAGAAGCAGGTCGCCTATAATGTCGAGCACGGCATCACGCCGGAATCGATCAAGCGCCAGATCGGCGACATCATGGCCTCGGTCTATGAGCAGGACCATGTCACCGTCGATGCCGGCCTCGCCGACACCGCACTGATCGGCAACAACCTGAAAGCGCATCTTGAGGATCTCGAGAAGCGGATGCGCGAGGCGGCGGTCAATCTCGAATTCGAGACGGCGGCGCGGCTGCGCGACGAGATCAAGCGGCTGCGCGAGACCGAACTCGCTATCGCCGATGATCCGCTCGCCCGCCAGTCGGCGATCGACGACCGCACCGGCGGCTATCGCGGCGAGAAGAAATATGGCGCGGCCGGCAATCTGCCGCCGGAGCCGAAGACGCGCGCGCGCAAGAACGATCTCGACGAGATGACCGTCAAGCGGACCGAGGTGCCCGTCGGCACGCGCGCCCGCAAGCCGACCCTCGACGAGATGGGCGCCAGCTCGAACATGACGCAGGTCGCCGCCGATCACGGCGACAAGCCGAAGCGCCCCGATCCGATGACCACGAACCACCGCCCCGGCGGCCGCTCGATCGGCGGCCGCGCCGGCAGCCATGCCGGCAAGAAGGGGCCGGCGCGGAAATAGGCGCGCTGAGTTCCAAGGGGCTGAAACGCCGCGTCTCTGCTCGCAAGAGAATCCACATCGTGATAAGGGTGCAGAATGGCAAAGGCGGCAGAACACTCATCCATTGTTGTTCGCGATAGCAAGACCGGCAAGCTCGTCACTGTCCGCGGCGCTGGCGCGCTGAAGGGAAGCGAGTTGCGGATCAAGAAGAATGTCGATTTGACCAAGCCCATTGCTTCGCAGGCATTGAAGAGCAAGCGGCGTTCAGGCTCATAAGCCGATGCGTGGTGTCCTCCTCGACACACACGCACTCTATTGGTTGGTGAGCGGCGAGCAGGTCCTCTCGGAGGCAGCTTTGGTCGCGATCGGCCAATCCCAGGAGGCAGGTCGACTATTCGTCTCCGCCATCACCGTTTGGGAACTCTCGTTGGCGGCGCGCAAGCCGCGAAACGCTCCAATATTCGGTGATGGTGGCGTTGTGCTGTGGTTTCGCGCCGCAATGCGTGAGACGACGGCGAAGCTCATCGGGATTAACCAGGCGATCGCTGTCGACGCGGCGAACATTGTTACGGCGACAGGACACAAGGATCCCGGCGACTGCTATCTCATTGCAACCGCACGAGTCCGGCGGATACCGCTCGTCTCGCGGGACAGCATGATTTCAGCCCTTGCCGATGGCGGCCATCTCGAAATCATCGCATGCTGACGTGGCCATTGGCGTTTCCTTCAGCCCATGTCGAGGTGATGCGAGTTCCTCGTGCGCATGGGCGAACTGTCGCTCGTGACGGCGCGGCCGTTCGCCTGCCGAGACTAATCGCCACTTTCAATCCAGTTTGCACGCGGTGATCGATGCTCGTCAAAGGTTCTGGTCGCGCAGAGTCTTAACTCACACCGCCAGATGCCGGTCGAAAAACGCTGCGATCTCCTTGAAGGCTTCCGCCGTCTCGGGGATGAAGGGCGTCAGGAACTGGGCGTGGCTTTCGCCCTCGAACACTTGCAGCGCGGCTTCGACGCCGGCGCGGCGGAGCTTGCGGTGGGCGCGGACCGTGTCGCTCAGCAGGAGGTCACGCGTCCCGGAGGTGAAGATCGCCGGCGGCAGGCCGGTGAAATCGCCATAGATGGGCGAGATCAGCGGCGTATCGAGCGGCTTGCCGCCCGCGTAAAGGCGCGCCGCCGCGCCGAGCCAGCCGGTCGAAGAGACGAGGACATTGTCGACGAAGGCGTTGGCTGCGAGCGAATCGCTCTTGCCGGCGAGGTCGACCCAGGGGCTGCCGGGCGCGATGGCGGCCGGCAGCGGCAAGCCCGCGGCCTTCGCCTGCAGCATCAGCGCCAGGGTCAGACCGCCGCCCGCCGAGGTGCCGAATACCGCCATCCGCTTCGGGTCGTTGCTGGCGCTCAGCGCCTTCCAGACGGACGTCGCGTCATCGAGCGCAGCCGGAAACGGGAAGTCGGGCGCCATGCGGTAATCGACCGAGACGACGCGGAAGCGGCCGTAGCCCGCCATCATCATGCCTTCGCCGGCGCCGATCTCGCCAGGGAAGAAGACATAGCCGCCGCCATGGAGATGCAGCAGCGTCCGGTTGCTATTGGCCGCGGGCATGTCGCGCGGCGTCGAGATGAAGACGGGGACGCCGCCGAGCGTGTCCGGCGCGATGTCGACGCCGAGCTTCTGACCGATCTCGGCGAGGATCGGATGCGGGCCGGCGCCGCTCTGGCGCTGCAGGCTGCGCCAGGCGTCGTCATCTTTGGGGACGGCATCCCAGCCGGGCGGAATCGGCGCACCGACGACGGCCCTCAGTTCCGGACTGACCGTGCTCGGGACCGGCAGCGAGCGGGCCGGCACCTCGCGTGCCAGCGGCGGCGGCGTCGCATCGGCCGCGGCGCGCCCCGGCCACAGCAGCCCGGCGAACGGAGCGGCCAGCGCCGGCGCCAAGGCGGCACCGAGCGTTCCCGTCAGCATCGCCCGGCGGGTCGGGCCGGCCTTGCCGCGACCCCTGTCGCTCTGTCCGCCATCCATCGTCAGCCACCCTTCTTCTTCACCAGAACATAGCCGCGGGTCTTGTCGCCATTGTCCTTGTCCGGCGTGTTCATCGCATCGAACAGGTCGGCGGCCGTGACCCAGACGGGCGGATATTTGTAGCGGGCGACATCGAGGATCAGGAAGCGGTCTGCTTCGGCGTCATAGGCTGCCAGCGGCGAGATGTGACCGCCCGTCTCCTGGCCCATCGCCTTCCTCAGATAATTGACCATGACGAAGTGGTCCTTCTGCGCGAGATAGTCGCGGACTTCGGTGCGGAAGGCACCAAGGCTGGTGTCGCCAGCATGGCGGATGGTCGCGTCGACCGGCTTGGTGGCGATGGCGGCACCGAGCTGGTCGAGCGTCATGCCCATCTTTTCGATCGTCGCGCGCGGGATGACCGTTTCAGTCTTCTCGTCGAGGACGTTGTCCTGCGTGAAGGTCGTATAGGGCGCGTATTCCGGCACGGCCGGCGCCGGGATCGCCATGGCATTGAACACCATGGTCATCGAGGCGACGCCGCAGAAGGATTGCGTCTTCTGGGTCACGAAATTGTCGGCGAGCGGGAAATAGGCCGCGCGCGCCTCGGCTTCGACCAGCAGCGCCTGTCCGGCGTCGCTCGCCGCGCCGACGAGATTGGGCGGAAGCGCCAGCGTTTCGGCGAGGGCGGGACCGACGAGCAGAACGGCGAGCAGCGGAACGAGGGCGAGGCGACGATGCAGCATCGAGGGTCTCCGCGCGCGGCTCCGGGAAGCGGTCATCCTCCACGCCAGCCGCTTGACGCCGGGGAGGAATGGAATGCTATCAAGGCGCATCGTTCCGGTCGAGCAAGGCTCCCGGCGGCGCTTCCCCTGCTTCTGTGCATCCACGGATCCGTCCGATCCTTCTGCTCTCGAGGAGTCCCATGACCGACGACGACATCGATTTCGGCAGCCTCTCCGCGATGCGGCAGCGCTTCGTGATGATTTCCGGCTGTTCAGGCGGCGGCAAGTCGACCTTGCTGGCAGCACTCGCAGCGCGCGGCTTTGCCGTCGAGACGGAGCCGGGGCGGCAGATCGTACGCGAACAACTGTTCATCGGCGGCGACGCGCTGCCCTGGGTCGAGCCGCGCGCCTTCATCGACCTCGTTGTGTCCAGGGCGATGCATCAGCTCGCCCGGGCCGGTGCGAGGGGCCGGTTGACGCTGTTCGACCGCGGCCTCGTCGATGCCTTTGCGTGGTTCGGCCGGGCCGGCCACGCTGTTCCCGACCCCATCCAGCAGGCCGTCACGCGGCTCCGCTATGCCGATCCGGTGTTCATGGCGCCGCCCTGGCCGGAGATCTTCGCGGAGGACGCCGAGCGCCGGCACGGCTTTGCCGAGGCGCAAGCGGAATATCGATCGCTGCTCGAGGCCTATGCCGGCCTCGGCTACACCTTGGTGGAGCTGCCACGCGCCGATATCGAGGCACGGGTCCGCTTCGTCCTGGAACGGCTTCCCGATCCTCAGGCCAGGAGCGCCATCGACCGCGTGTCGTAATAGGCGCCGTCGATGCAGTCCGTGTTGCGGTGATAGCCCTCGAGCGCAAAGCCGGCCCGATGATAGAGGGCAATCGCGGTTTCATTGTCGGCGCGAACCGTGAGTTCGACCCGCGTCATGCCCGCCGCCAGCGCGGTGGCGACCGTCGCCTCGATCAACCGGCGGCCGAGACCCTGGCCGCGCGCCTCCGGGACGAGGCCCATGCCGAGCGTTCCTGAATGGGCATAGATCGGCAGGTGATCGTTGCGGATGATGTCGCACCAGCCAAGGATCGCCCCACCGTCCTCGGCGACGAAATGCGGATTGCCCTTGTCGAGATTGCCGGCCACGAAGGCGCGGGATTGATCGAGAGTCGGCCCTTCGGTGCGCGCGAGATAGCGCTTCTCGCGCGCGACGCGGTCCACGGCGGCGCAGAAGCCGGCGACGTCATCGAGGCTGATCGAACGGATGACGACCACGCTCAGCCCTTCAGGAAAGCCTTGAAGGCGTCGCCATAGTCCTTGTGCCAGCGCGACAGCGGCGGCCGGTTCTCGGCGATATCGCCTGCGGCCCAGAGGATGCGCTTCTCGTCGGTCGCACGCGCCACTTCGTTGTCGGGGCAGAGGATGTAGAAATCGCCGCGCTCGATCGAGGCGAGCATGAAGTCGATCGTCTGCTCGGGCGTCCAGGCGCCGTCCGGCTTGACGGCGCGGTCGCCGGTGGTGAGGCCGGTCCAGACGAAGCCCGGAATGAGCAGCTTCGCTTCGACCTTGCCGCCTTCGATGTTGCGCAGTTCGTGCTGCAACGCCTCGGTCAGCACCTTCACCCCCGCCTTGGACACGTTATAGGCGGTGTCGCCCGGCGGGGTGGTGATGCCCTGCTTGGAGCCGGTGTTGATGATGAGACCCGGCTCGCCGCCGGCGATCATCGCCGGGCCGAACACCTGGACGCCGTTGACCACGCCATAGAGATTGGTGCCGAGCACACGCTGCCAGGACGCGAGATCGCCGAGCGCCGGGCCGCCATTGCCGATGCCGGCATTGTTCATGACCACATGAGGGACGCCGAAGCGATCGCGCACGGCATCGAGCAGGGCTTCGACGTCGGTCCGGCTCGAGACGTCGGCCCGGACGGCCAGCGCCTCGGGGCCGAGCGCCGCGCGGGCTCGCGCCAGCGCATCCTCGCTCCAGTCGGCGATCGCGACCTTGAGGCCGAGCTGCTGATACTTCTTGGCGGCGGCGAGGCCGATGCCGGAGGCGCCGCCCGTGATCACGGCGATATGGCCGGCGGCGATGGCGGGATGAATCATGGCGCAGTCCTGTTCATGGCAAGGCGTTCACGGGTCGGTGGTTCGGGCGGCGGGGCCGCGGCGCCGCCGGCAGAAGGCGAGCGCCGATGGTGCAAGCGGCATGATAAACGTCTATATCCGGATTGGGGACTGGTTTCGCGACAGGGATTTCATGCCGATGCGCCGTACGCTTCTTGCACTTCTGCTCCTCGCCGTCACCGCGCCGGCGGCACTCGCCTGCACCGAGGACGAATTGCAGGCGAAGTCGATCCAGCTGGCCGATCTGGTCAAGGCGATCGTCGCCAAGGATCCGTCGCAGCAGCCGGTCTGGCGCGCCAAGCAGGTCACGGTCGATCAGGTTGCCGAGGTGACGACCGACCTCGACAAGATCTGCGCCGCCTATGACAGCGCGATCACGGAAGCCAAGGCCGCCCAATAGCTGGCTGCAGTCGTCAGTAGCCGAGCCGGCCCTGCCAGTCGTAGAGCCTGTTGATGCGGCGGTCATAGGCCGATGCGATGCAGCCGATGTCGTAGCCGCAGGCGTTGCGCTGCCGGATCCAGCCGGATTGCTCGGACTTGACCTGGCGAACCGCCCAGCCCGGCGCCGTGTTGGTGAGGCGGAAATAGAGCGAGGCCATCTGCTCGTCCATTTCGCCGAGGCCGGGATCGTTGCAGATCGCGACCTCGACGGGCGCTTTCGCGCGGACGCAGTTGAACGAGGCCGCCTCGGCCGGCGCCGACGCGCCGATCGCAGCGCCGGTGCCGCAGAGAGCCAGCAGCGCGGCCATCCTCCATCTCCTGAACTGCTTCACCTTGAACTGCATCGCATCCCCCCGCATTGATGCTCCGAGGCAGCCGGGCCATTGAGCCGGTTCCGGGGAAGGCATCATGATCCGCATCACCGACGAGATCGAACTGGACGAAAGCGAGATCGAAGAGAGCTTCATCCGTTCGTCCGGGCCGGGCGGGCAGAACGTTAACAAGGTGTCGAGCGCCGTACAATTGCGCTTCGATGCGCGGCGTTCGCGCTCCTTGCCCGATGCCGTCGCGGTGCGGCTGATGCGGCTCGCCGGCTCGAAGCTGACGCAGGACGGTGTCATCGTCATCACGGCGCAGCGGCATCGCGATCAGGCGCGCAACCGCGTCGATGCGATCGAGCGGCTCGCCGAACTAATCCGCGAGGCCGTTCCCCCGCCGGTGCCGCGGCGCGCGACGAAGCCCACCAAGGCCTCGAAGGAGCGGCGGCTCGACGGCAAGGCCAAGCGCTCCGGCGTCAAGGCGATGCGCGGCGGCGTGAAGTTCGACTAGGGTTTGCAAGACATCGTCCTCTAGCGCTGCCACGATCTGGTCAAAATTGCCGAGGCCGTGCAACATCTGGCTGAGCCGTGCATTGAAGCTCGGGTTTACAGCGAGGCGAGGGACGCACTCATGGGTATCATCTGGACCATCATCATCGGCTTCATCGCCGGCGTGATCGCAAAATTCATCATGCCTGGCGACAATGAGCCGAAGGGCTTCATCCTGACGATCCTGCTCGGCATCGCCGGCGCCTTCCTGGCGACCTGGCTCGGCCAGGCGATCGGATGGTACGGGCCGAACGACCAGGCCGGCTTGATCGGTGCCGTCGTCGGCGCCCTGATCGTCCTGTTCATCTGGGGCGCGATCGTTCGTCGCCGCGCCTGAGACCGGTCAGGAGCCCCGCTTTCCGAAAGGAAGGCGGGGCTTCGTCTTAGCGGCGGCGCGGCAGATCCTGCGGATCGAAGTGATCCTCCAGCGCCTCGGTGATCGGGCAATGGCCGGTGGCGCCGCGATAGGCGAGATAGGAACCGGTCACCAGCGCCAGCACCGACAGGAAGCGGTTCGGTCGCGGGCGGACGGCGGCGGCGGCCAGTGCGAGGCCGGCCAGAACGGACACGGTCCGGCCGGCGGTGGACATTTCCGGAACCAGCACCGGTTCGTTGGATCGCGAGCGGAAAATCATCGTTCGTCTCCTTGAGGGAAATCGTGCGGTCAACGCGGCATCGTCGGTTGCGTTCCGTGTCAGGGCGGCCATCGCGGAGGATGACATGATCAAGGTGGGGATCGGTGGCTGGGTATTCGAGCCCTGGCGCGGCGTGTTCTATCCGGACGGGCTGCCGCAGAAGCGGGAACTCGAACATGCGAGCCGCCACGTCACGTCGATCGAGATCAACGGCACCTATTACGGCACGCAGAAGCCGGAAAGCTTCCGCAAATGGGCCGCCGAGACGCCGGACGACTTCGTCTTCGCTCTGAAGGGCTCGCGCTATACCACCAATCGCCGCGTTCTCGCGGAAGCGGGGGACTCGATCCGCCGCCTGATCGACAGCGGCATCACCGAACTCGGCGACAAGCTCGGCCCGATCAACTGGCAGTTCATGGAGACCAAGAAGTTCGATCCCGAGGATTTCGAGGCCTTTCTGGCGTTGCTGCCGAAGACCGAGGGCAGCCGGCGGCTGCGCCATGCGGTCGAGGTCCGGCACGAGAGCTTCAAGACGCCGGATTTCGTCGCGCTCGCCCGCCGCTATGGCGTCGCGATCGTGCTCGCCGATTCCGACAGCTTCCCGCTCATCGCCGATCCGACGGCCGACTTCGTCTATGCACGCCTGCAGGCTGCCTCGGAGGACGAAAAACTGGGCTATTCCGACGCAGCCCTCGACACCTGGCAGCGCCGCGCCGAACACTTCGCGGCGGGCGGTGTCCCCGAGGATCTGCCACGGCTCGCCGACCCTGCCGGCAAGGCATCGGCGCGCGACGTTTTCATCTATATGATCAACGGCTTCAAGCCGAAGGCGCCGGCGGCCGCGATGGCGCTGATCGAGCGCCTCAAGCCGCGCTAGCTTCGCGGCAGCCTCGCAATCGCGTCTCCACCGGGGGACGGTTGTTAACCCGGCTCAGCACTATCTTAGCGTTTTGGTAAACAATGGGCGCCGCATTGTCGCCTTTTTCCACCCGTTGATGAACGACCTAGAACAAGGGCTTCCTTTGACTTTGGGTGTGTTCCGCGCCAGCGAGCGCGTAAACGGAGAGTAACCGGGTGAGTTCCAAGACCTATTTGCCGGCCGTCGCGGTCGGCGTTATGGCCCTCGCGGCAGCGACGTCCTTCCAGATCCGGCCGGCGGTCGCCGGTACCCAGTGCGGTGGCGCCTCCTGGTATAAGCTGGGCGGCCGCACCGCCAGCGGCGAGCGGACCAATCCGGCCGCACTGACCGCCGCCCATCGCTCGCTCCCCTTCGGTACCCGCGTCCGGGTCGAGAATCTCCGCAACGGCAAGTTCGTCGTCGTTCGCATCAATGATCGCGGCCCCTTTGTCGGTGGGCGCGTCATCGACGTCTCCAAGGCAGCGGCCCAGCAGCTCGGCATGGTCGCCACTGGCACGGCCAAGGTTCGGCTCGTCGTCGACGGGCGCGAGATGCGCGGCGCCTGCGGCTGAGCCTTCAGCGTTCGTCGAGCGCGACCGCCTTGATCAGCGCCGTGACGGCAAGACCGGGCGCGAGCCCCAATTCACGCGCCGCGCCGCGCGTCACACGGGCGAGCATCGGCTCGCCGCCGACATCCAGCGTCACCGCCACGTCGCCGCCCTGATCAGCGAGGGCGATGATGACGGCCGCGAGACGGTTTCGGATCGAGATCGGGCCGGGGTCGCCGAGGGCGATCGCGATCTCGCGGGCGCGGACATGGACGCGGACCCGTGTGCCGGCCGGCCGGCCGAGCAGCGGCAAGGACAGCCGTCCGGCGGGATGGTCGAGCAGCGTCACCCCATCCAGCGGATCATCCTTGAGAACCGTTGCCGTGAGCACGGCGCCGGTCTCGCTGTCGGCCGCCAGTTCGGCAAACACCGCACCGACAGGGCCGGATGTCGCGACACGGCCGCCGTCGAGGATCACCACCTGGTCGGCGAGACGCGCAACCTCGTCGACGGCATGGCTGACATAGAGGATCGGCAGTCGCATCTCGTCGCGAAGCCGCTCCAGATAAGGCAGGATTTCCGCGCGGCGCGGGCGATCGAGTGCTGCCAGCGGCTCGTCCATCAACAGCATCGCGGGGCTGGCCAGCAACGCGCGGCCGATCGCGACGCGCTGCATCTCGCCGCCTGAAAGATCACGCGGCCGCCGCCCGAGCAGGCCGCCGATGCCGAGCAGCGCCACCACGGCCGCGAAATCGCCCCAGCGGCCGGCGCGGGGACCGAACCAGCGGCCGTAGCTAAGGTTCGACCGCACCGAGAGATGCGGGAACAGTCGTGCGTCCTGGAACACATAGCCGATGCGCCGCCGCTGCGGCGGCAGGAAGACGCCGGCTTTGGTGTCGACCAGCACACGGCCGTCGAGGACGATGCGGCCGCGATCCGGACGCGCCAGCCCGGCGACGAGATTGACGAGGCTGGTCTTGCCCGAGCCCGACGGCCCGAACAGCGCCGTGACGCCGCCTGCCGACGTGAAGCGCACCGACAGCGCAAAGGCGCCGAGCCGCTTGTCGACCTCGACCAGCAGCGTCATCGGCGCCGCTCCGGCCGTGTGCTGCGGGCGATGGCTTCCGAAAGCACCAGCGCGCCGAGCGAGATCAGCACGGAGATGACGGTGAGGCGCAGCGCAGCGCCATCGCCGCCGGGAGTCTGGATGAGGCTGTAGATCGCGGAGGGGATGGTCTGCGTTTCGCCCGGAATGTTGGAGACGAAGGTGATGGTGGCGCCGAACTCGCCCAGCGAACGGGCGAAGGAAAGCACGATGCCGGCGAGGATGCCGGGGAGGGCGAGCGGCAGCGTCACGGTGGCGAACACCGCCAGACGCCCGGCGCCCAGTGTCGCCGCTGCCTGCTCCAGACGCTCGTCGATGGCCTCGATCGAGAGGGCAATGGCGCGCACCATCAACGGGAAGCCCATCACGGCGCAGGCGAGCGCGGCGCCCGTCCAGCGAAAGGCGAGTACGATCCCGAAATGCTGATCGAGAAAGGCGCCGATCGGCCCCTTGCGGCCGAAAGCGAGCAGCAGCAGGAAGCCGGTGACGACGGGAGGCATCACCAGCGGCAGGTGCACGAGCGCCGAGAGCAGGGTGCGCCCCGGAAAGCGGCCGCGTGCCAGCAGCAGCGCGCAGCCGATGCCGAAGGGCAGGCTGGCCGCGACCGCGACGCTGGCGACGCGGAGGCTGAGCGCGATCGCCTGCCATTCCTCGGCGGTGAAGAAACTATCCATTCTGGCTCGCAGGGGCGCGGAGCCCGTTATCTCACGTCGATGCGCACGATGTCGCGGACATTGCGGCCACCATGGCGGTCGCCCGGGACGAGAAGGTTGACCCCTCCAGCACCATCCGGCACCAGCAGGACAGCCTTGCCCTCATAGTGAGGGTCGATTTCGCCCAGCGCCAGTGCTGCCGCGTAGCCATCGCGTCCGGTGACGAGGAGCGTGCGTTGGAGATCGCCATTCTTGGCCGAAAGCGGCAGGAGGCCGGCGCGCTCGACAAGCGTCCAGAGCAGGACGCCGCGATAATGCCCACTCTCGCTGCCCTTAGAAGTTTCGAAGGTCGCGCTGACCTCGCTCTGCGGCAGTGTACCCAGCAAGGCGCCGCTGAGCGTCACGGGCGTTGTCACCGCCCCGCCGAGAACCGCATCGTCCGCAGCAGTGGCCTGCCCGGACGACGCCAGCGCGATGAAGCCCGCGAGAATGAGCGCGCGAATCACTCGGCGATGCTCATTTGCCAATAATCACGTCCGAGGCCTTGATGATCGCTGTCGCGGCATCGCCCGGTTCAAGGCCGAGATCGTCGACCGCCTCATTGGTGACCGAGGCGGTGATGATCACGCCATGACCGAGGTCGAGCTTCACATGCGCCGTCGTCTGGCCCTTCGTGACGGAGACGACCGTGCCGGGTATCTGGTTGCGTGCGCTGAGTTTCATGGCGTTTCCCCTCAGCCCTGGCTGCCGACAACGGTAAACCCTGCCGCCTCGAATGCAGGCCGCGCCTTCGGAGACAGCAGCCAATCGAGGAAAGCCTTCGCGTCGGGATTGGTCGAGGTCTTCACCAGCGCGACAGGATAGACGATCGGCTTGTGGCTCGTTTCGGGGAATGTGCCGACGACCTTGACGCCCGGCTCGGCCTTGGCATCGGTGCCATAAACGATGCCGAACGGCGCCTCGCCGCGGGCAACGAAGGCGAGGGCACTGCGGACATTGTCGGCCTCGGCGACATGCGGCGCCACGGCGTCCCAGACACCGAGTTCCGTCAGCGCCGCCTTGCCGTATTTGCCGGCCGGCACCGAGGCGACCGCACCCATCGCCAGCTTGCCATCCGGCCCGAGCGCCGCGGCGAGCGAGAAGTTCTTCTCGATCGTGATCGCTGCGGCCGAATCCTTTGGCGCCACCAGCACCAGCGTATTGCCGAGCAGGGTGCGGCGCGAGGCGGGATCGATCAGGTCCTTCTTCGCCAGCTCGTCCATCCAGTCGAGATCGGCGGAGAAGAAGATGTCGGCGGGTGCGCCGGCTTCGATCTGCTTGGCCAGCGCCGAGGAGGCGGCATAGCTCACCGAGACGGCCTTGCCGGTCTCGGCCTTGTAGGCCGCAGCAGCGGCACCAAGCGCTTCCTTGAGGCTGGCTGCCGCAAAGACCGTGACGTCGGCGGCGCGCGCGGGCAGCGCGCCCAACGGCTGCGCGAGGAAGGCGAGGCCGGCCAGGGCGAGAGCGAGGCGGCGGGTCGGACGGATCATGGTGTCAGCTCCGGATCAGGGAGCGACATTTCTGCACGGAAATATCGAAGGTTCAATCGCTCATTCATCATCGTTGGCGATGGCTCGCCAACAGAATCGAATTGGACGGTGCGGCGGCGGGTTGCCATAGTCGCGGCCCTAACGGGGACGAGGATCATGGCGGCGACCTACACGCTCTATTCGATGCAGAGTTCGGGCAATTGCTACAAGCCGCGACTGCTGATGCACGAACTCGGCATTCCCTTCGCCATCGTCGAGGTGGCCAAGGGCAGTGGCAAGACCGCAGACGCGGACTTCCTCGCCCTCAATCCGAATGGACAGGTACCCTTGCTGATCCTGCCGGACGGCCGGCCGCTCGCCGAATCGAATGCGATGCTCCTGCACCTGGCCGAGGGCACCGCGCTGCTGCCGGCCGATCCCTATGATCGTGCGCTCTGCTATCAGTGGCTGTTCTTCGAACAATACAGCCACGAGCCGGTGATCGCCGTGGCGCGCAACTGGCTGCATCTGACGCCGGGTGGCCGCGCGGCCATGGCGCATCGGATCGATGAATGGCTGGTGAAGGGCAACAAGGCACTCGGCGTCATGGAAGCCCGCCTGGCCAAGGCCGATTTCCTGGCCGGTCCGGCCTTCTCGATCGCCGACATCGCCCTCTATGCCTATACCCATGTCGCCGGCGACGCGGACTATGATCTGGCCGCCTATCCGGGCATCAGCGCCTGGATGGCGCGGATCGCTTCGCGGCCGCGTCATGTCGCCCTCGACTGGAAGCCGGCGGTGTGACGGGCATCACAGACCGGATCAGCTTTCCCGGCTAAGGGCAGGATGTACCGACGCTTTCCGGCCGTGGGTCCCTGCCTCAATTTCGACATGACATGACACGGCGGGAGCCACATTCGCTCCGAACCGTCGCCTTAGTCGGCGGGCTGAATGGCGGCTGTGGGACAAGACAGCCGAGACGGGGAACCGCCATGACCGCCGACAACATTCATCATCGCCCCAATCCCCGCCGGGAAAAGGCGGCCCGTCGCGCCTTCATCCTGTGGATGGCGGCCTATGCCGTCGCGCTCGTCGCGCTCGTGACGCTGTATGGCCTCGGCGGCGAACCGGCAGGCCTTGCCGGCCAGGCCGCCGCCCCGACCACCCAGCAGGCGCGTGTGACCGGCGAGCCGCAGAGTTCGCTCGCCGATCCCATGCTGCCGGTCGCCGTGACCCTCAAGGTCGACGGCTGAGCCGCCTCAGAACTTGTGGAAGATGAAGGCGGCGCCGCCGGCGATGAGGGCGAAGCCGACGAGATGATTCCAGCCGAGCGGCTCCTTCAGGTAGAAGAAGGAGAACAGCGCGAAGACGACGAGGGTGATGACCTCCTGCATCGTCTTCAGCTGCGCCGCGGAATAGGCCTGGCTGCCGATGCGGTTTGCCGGCACGGCCAGGCAATATTCGAACAGCGCGAGACCCCAGCTGATCAGGATGACCCGCACCAGCGGCGTCGTCGGAAATTTGAGGTGCCAGTACCAGGCCGTCGTCATGAACACGTTCGACGCGATCAGCAGCAGGATCGGCGCGACGGCCGGTGTCAGCAAGTTGGGCATCCAGAAATTCCGTTGTCGATTGGGGGGAGCGCCGTCTCGCTTGCGGCGGAGCTTCTCTCATAAAGGGCGCAAGCAGGCGGCGCCAAGATGCAGCCTGCATACGGGCAAAAAAAAGGAGCGCCCTGAGGCGCTCCAAAGATTACCCACGATCGGCGGCTTCGAACCGGCCGCCGCTCCATCTCCGACGGAGTCGCCCCCGCCGCGATGCCTTACTTCTGGATGCAGGTGTCGGCCGTTTCCTTGGTGCACTCGTCGAGGCCGGTGAACACCGGATCGGCGACCTTCTCACCCTTGATCAGGCTAATCATGACGCTCGGGGCCTTGTAGCCCATCTCGAACGGGCGCTGGCCGACGAGAGCCTCGACGCGGCCCTCCTTGGCGATCGCGACCTCGTCGCCGATCGTATCGGCGGCGACGATGACGAGATCCTTGCTGGCGATACGGTCCTTGAACTGATCGGTCAGCTGGCGATAGGGCTGCGGCGCGCCGAACAGCGGCCAGCCACCTTCGATGACGAAGGCGTCGAGCTTCGGATTGGCGGCGAGGATGTCGGACATCGCCTGGACGCCGGCAGGGCCGTCGTCATTGGTGAAGACCGGGCAGCCGGCGATCTCGGTCCAGCCGCCTTCGCCCTTGAGCGTCTCGAGGCCCTTCTGGCCCGACAGCGCATCACGCGTCCCGGAGGCCCGGCGCAGGATGTTGTCGGCAGCAGCATTGCCTTCGATCAGGCAGACGGTGCCGCCCTTCGCCTTCGCCTTCTTCAGGTATTCGCCGAGGCGGAAGCCCATCAGATAGTTGTCGGTGCCGAGATAGGTCTTGCGCAGCGCGGCGTCTTCCTTCTTCAGGTCGGCGTCGAGCGTCATGATCGGGATCTGCGGATTGGCGGCCTTGATCGTATTGGCGATCAGCGGCGCGTTCGACGGCGAGATCGCCATGGCGACGGTCGTCGGCTTGCCGAGCATGTCCTGGACGATCTGCGCCTCGCCGGCTTCGTCCGAAGTCGAAGCAGGGCCGGTGTAGAAGCATTCAAATTCGCTGCTGGCGTTCTCGGAGTTCCACTTCTCGCAGCCCTGGTGAATGGCTTCGAAGAAGGGGTTGTCGAGACCCTTCACGACGATGACGAGCTGTTTCTTCGCGGCGAACGCGTCGCCCGCCGAAAGGGCGAGCACGGCGGCGGCGATCAGCATGAGGCTCTTTTTCATGGTCTCCTCCCGAGACGTTTGAAAAGTCGGACTCTGGAAATCCGGATGCGGACGCGCCGGCAGGATTGCGTGATGTTTTCGTCTTCTCCACGCAGCCCGGCCGGCTGCGTCCGTAGCACTGCGCCGGCCACCCTCTGATTGGCCAGCCGCAGTCCCCGGACGAGGCGAAACTAGCGTTGTCGATCTGCCGGAGTCAATGTGATTGGTCGTATGATAATCATATATGCTGCGCCATCGCAGGATCGCGTCGCGGACGGTGCTCGGCCTTGCAATGCACCATAAAGCTCAGAAACAATATTGCTTCACAGCAATTGCTTGTTTCCAGGCCGATGCCGGGCCGCGTGACGCTCGCCCGGCGCATCGATATTCGTCCGATGTTCGGATTGACGGCGGCAGAGCCGCCGATTATTGGGGATGGACGGCTCGACGGCCGTGCGTACCGCTTCCGGCGGGCGCGGCAGCGAGCTTCGGGAGGAGGCGGGGTGCCGGTTCTAGAGCTTTCGAACATCTCGAAGCATTTCGGCGCCATTCATGCGCTGAATGACGTCTCGTTCTCGCTGGAGCCGGGCGAGGTCATTGGCCTCATGGGCGACAACGGCGCCGGCAAGTCGACGCTGGTGAAGATCATCGCCGGCAATTTTCGTCCGACCCATGGCTCGCTGAAAATGGACGGGCGCGAACTCGTCATGCATCGGCCTGTCGAGGCGCGGGAGCACGGTATCGAGATCGTGCACCAGCATCTGGCGCTCTGCGACAATCTCACCGCAGCGGCGAATGTCTTTCTCGGCCGGGAGCTCCGCCGGGGCTTCGGGCCGGTGCGCGTGCTCGACTACGCCGCGATGTACAAGCGCGCCGGCGAATTGTTCAAGGAACTCAAGTCCGAGACGCGGCCGCGCGATCTCGTCAAGCAGATGTCCGGCGGCCAGCGCCAGGCGGTCGCGATCGCGCGCACCCGCCTGTCCGACGCCAAGATCGTGCTGATGGACGAGCCGACCGCGGCGATTTCGGTGCGCCAGGTCGCCGAGGTGCTCAATCTGATCCGGCATCTTCGCGACCAGGGCATCGCGGTGGTGCTGATCAGCCACCGCATGCCGGATGTGTTCACCGTCTGCGACCGCGTGGTCGTGCTCCGGCGCGGACGCAAGGTTGCCGACCGGCCGATCGGCCTCAGTTCGCCCGAGGAAGTCACAGGGCTCATCACCGGCGCCATTGAACAGGTGGCGTGAGTTTCGGGTTCAGCGAGGGCGAGGGGCGAGACCATGGCAGCCACGATCGACGACCATATCGGCCAGCGCCAGCATAGCTGGCTGACCTGGATCACGTCGCGCCAGACCTTCTGGGTGCTGATCGCGGTCGTGCTCGCCTGCGCGTTCCTGTCCTTCGCGACAGACAGCTTCGCGACCTCGAACAACCTCTTCAACGTCACGCGCAACTTCACCTTCGTCGCCGTGATCGCGCTCGGCATGACGATCGTGATCATCACCGGCGGCATCGACCTTTCGGTCGGCTCGGTGCTCTGCCTCTGCTCCATGGTGCTCGCGGTGACAATGCATGCCGGCTATTCGATCGAGGTCGGCATCGCCGCCTCGCTCGGGACCGCGCTCGTGATCGGTGCCATCAACGGCGTGCTCATCGCCTATGTCGGCATGCCGCCCTTCGTGGTGACGCTCGGCATGCTGTCGATCGCCCGCAGCCTCGCGATGGTCGCGTCCAACAACACCGTCGTCTATCAGTTCGGCCCGGACCACGACAAACTGCTCGCCCTCGGCGGCGGGCATTTCCTCTTCGGCATCGCCAATCCGGTCGTCTACATGGTGCTGCTGGCGCTGATCACCGGCTTCGTGCTGCGCTGGACGCGCTTCGGTCGCCATGTCTATGCGATCGGCGGCAACGAGAATGCGGCCGTGCTCACCGGCGTGCCGGTCAAGCAGATCAAGGTCGCGGTCTACATGATCTCGTCGCTCTCGGCGGGAATCGCCGGCGTGATCGAGACCGGCTGGCTCGGGGCCGTCACGACCAATCTCGGCACCGGCATGGAGTTGCAGGTTATCGCTGCGACGGTCATCGGCGGTGCCAATCTCGCCGGCGGCGTCGGCACGGCCTTCGGCGCCATCGTCGGCGCGGCGCTGATCGAGATCATCCGCAACAGCCTCGGCCTGCTCGGCATCAACGCGTTCTGGCAGGGCGCCTTCATCGGCTCCTTCATCATCGTCGCGGTCCTGTTCGACCGGATCAAGAACCTGCGCCAGCAGGCCTGACGGGGCCCTTGCGGCGCCGCCACCATGGACGGGACGGAGGCCGGCAGGCAGACTGCGCCGACCTCCGATGGACACCCGCGCATGCATGAACACAACCAGACCGAAGGCCTCCGCTTCCGCCTCGTTCTCAAGGCCGGCTTTGCACTCGGACCCGGCAAGGCGGATCTCCTCGGCGCCATCGCCCAAACCGGATCGCTGGCTGCCGCGGGCGACAGCCTCGGCATGAGCGCCAAACGCGTCTGGACCCTGATCCGCGAAATGAACGAGGCCTTCCGCGCGCCGCTGGTCGAGACCGAAAAGGGCGGCAGCGGCGGCGGTGGCGGCGCCAGGCTCAGCGAACTCGGCGTGCTTGTCCTCACGCGGTACCGGGCGATGGAGGCAGAGGCCAATGCGGCCATCGCCAGCGGCTATGAGGAACTGCGTTCCCATCTGCGCTAGCTGGGGCTTAACATTGCCCGCGACGCACCCATGTCTTCGTCATCGCCGTGGCGGCGAGATCGGGGAGAATCATCATGCGGGTTGGAATCCTGGGCACAGGGGCGGTCGGGCAGTCGCTGGGAATTGCTTTTCTCGCTCTCGGCCATGAGGTCGTCATGGGTGCGCGCGAGGCCGGCAACGACAAGGCGGCAGCCTTTGCCGCGAAGGGCGGCGCCAAGGCGCGCGCCGGCCGCTTCGCCGACGCGGTCGAGGGTGCCGATCTCGTGGTGTTCGCGACGCTCGGCATCGCCAATCCCGAGGTGGTGGCGCAGGTCGGCCCGGCGGCCTTCTCCGGCAAGCTCGTCCTCGACGCCACCAATCCGCTCAGCCGGGACGGCGGCATCGTCGGTCTCGCGATCGAAGGGAGCGATTCGGGCGGCGAAACGCTGCAGCGCCTCATTCCTACGGCGCATGTGGTGAAGGCGTTCAACACCGTGGGCAATGCGCATTTCTACCGCCCCGATTTTCCCGGCGGCCCGCCCGACATGTTCGTCGCCGGCAATGACGCATCGGCAAAGGCAGTGGCCGCCGAGCTGATCCGCGCCTTTGGCTGGGAGGTCGTTGATGTCGGCGACATCAGGGCGTCGCGCTATCTCGAAGCGATGTGCGTCGTCTGGGTTCGCACCTGCATCGGCGACGGCAACTGGAACCGCGCCCTCAAGCTGCTGGCAAAGTAAGCCCGAGCCGTGTCTTGATGCCTTCCGCGGCGCGGATCGCGGTCGCGAAGCTCGCCTGCAGCAGATAGCCGCCCGTCGGCGCTTCCCAATCCAGCATCTCGCCGGCGACGAAGGTGCCGGGGCGGGCCAGCAGCATCATGGCGTCGTCGACGGCGTCGAAGGCGACGCCGCCGGCCGTCGAGATCGCCCGGTCGAGGCCGGCGGGAGCGCCGAGATCGAGCGGCAGCGCCTTGATCAGGCCGGCAAGAGCCGCGGCATCGCGGGGGAGGGTGCCGACGCTCTCGCGCATGAGATTGATCGCGACCGGCGCCAGCCGAACCGCCTTGCGCAATTGGTTGGCGAGCGACTCGGATGGGCGCTGCCTCGCGATCCGCGCCGCGATCTCGGCGGCGTCCAATTGCGGCAGCAGGTCGATCTCGATCCGCGCACCGCCAGCGGCCGCGGCGCTGCGGAGCTCGTGCGACAGGGCATAGATCGCGCCGCCCTCGATGCCGTAGCGGGCGATCATCGCTTCGCCGCGCACGGCGCGATCGCCATGGCGGATGGCGATGTTGTTGAGCGGCGTGCCGGCGAAGCGTTCGCGGAAGGCGTCAGACCAGAGGCGCTGGAAGCCGACATTGGCCGGCGCGAGCGGCGTCACGGCCACGCCCGCGGCCGCGAGGATCGCCGCGAAGCGGCCGTCCGAGCCGAGGCGCGGCCAGGACGCGCCGCCAAGCGCCAGCAGCGTCGCATCGCCCGGAACTGTCTCGATCGTGCCGTCTGCGGCGCGGAACACATCCTCGCCTGGGCCGCCGAAGCCGATCCATTCATGCCGCGTCACGAGGCGGACGCCGAGGGCGTCGAGCCGGCGCAGCCAGGCGCGGAGCAGCGGCGAAGCCTTCATCGATTTCGGGAAGACGCGGCCGCTCGAGCCGACAAAAGTCGTTTCGCCGAGTTCATCGGCAAAGGCGCGCAGCGCGGCAGGCGGAAAGGCGGCGATCACCGGCGCGAGGCTCGACGCTGCCGCGCCATAGCGGGCCAGGAAACGCTCCATCGGCTCGCTATGCGTCAGGTTGAGGCCGCCGCGGCCGGCCATCAGGAACTTGCGCGCCGGCGACGGCATCCGGTCATGGATGGTCACGGCCGCGCCGGCCTCGGCAAGGCGAAGCGCGGCGATCAGCCCGGCCGGGCCGGCGCCGACGATGGTGACGCGTTTTGGCACGCGCTACTTGGTGCCGACGAGCTTGTCGGCGAACAGCGCCGCGCTCTTGGCGTAGACTTCGGCCTTGTTCCACTGCCGGAGCACGTTGAAATTGGCCGAGCCTTCTTCCCAGCTGCCGCCGCGCTGCCAGCCATAACCCTTGAGATAATTGGCCGTCGAAGCGAGGACGTCGGCCGGGCTGTGGCGGAGGTCGGCATGGCCGTTGCCGTCGAAATCGATGGCGAAGCGGACATAGGACGAGGCCATGAACTGGGTCTGGCCGATCTCGCCGGCCCAGGCGCCCTTCATGTCGCCGGGCGCGAGGTCGCCGCGCTGGACGATCTTGAGCGCGTCCATCAGCTGCTCCTGGAAGAAGTCCGTCCGGCGGCAGTCGAAAGCCAGCGTCGACAGCGAGCGGAAGGTCGACATGTTGCCGCTGCCGGCGCCGAAATCGGTCTCCATGCCCCAGATCGCGATCAGGATCGGGCCGGGGACGCCGAACTGCTTCTCGATGCGGGCGAGGACATTGGCATATTGCGCCATCAGCTTCTTGCCGCGGGCGACGCGGCCGGCCGAGACGACGCGCGCCGAATAGACGGCGAAGGGCTGCTTGAAGTGCTTCTGGTTGCGGTCGAGCTTGATGACGCGCGGGTCATAGGTCACGCCGGCGAGCGAGGCCTGGACGACGCCGGGCGAAATGCCGCTCGAGATCGCCTCGGCCTTGAAGCTTTCGAGCCAGGACGGGAAGTCGGCCGGATTGTTGCTGCAGGTCGCTGCCTCGGCAGCGGCGCTCCCGGCCAGAACGGCCAGGGCGGCAGCGAGCATGCGAAGCTTCGAGCGGGTCATGATCTGCCTTCGTCTTGTTGTTGGCGTTCGTGGCGGTCGGCCGATTGCACCATGTTGTTCGGTGAACGATTTCCATGGCTCGACGACGCATTCAAGCCGATCTCTAGCCGATCAAGGTTACTTTCCGGTTGAAAGCGGTCCGGCGTGGCATTCTTGCCGGATGAGCCTTGCCGGATGAGCCTTGCCGGATCGACCGCGCCGGATGAGCCTTGCCGGCTCAGGCCGCGGGTGTGCCGAAGCCCCGGCGCTTCAGGCGGACGATGGCGAGATCGAGCGCCGACAGGAACGCCGAGCGGTCGCGCGGCGAGAACGGCCGCGGCCCGCCGGTGACGGCGCCTGCCGAGCGCAGGTCTTCCATGAGATTGCGCGTCGCCAGCGCCATGCCGATCGAATCCGCGGTGAAGGGGCGTCCGTTCGGCGCGATGACATCGGCGCCGGCCTTGATCGCCCGGTCGGCGAGCGGAATGTCGGAGGTCACGACGATATCGCCGGCCACGGCGCGCTCGGCGATCCAGTCGTCGGCGACATTCATGCCGCCGGGAACGACGACCCGCTCGATCATCGGGTCGCGCGGCACCTGCATGAAGCTGTTGGCGACGACGAAGGTGCGCAGGCCATGACGCTCGGCGACCTTGTAGATCTCGGCCTTCACCGGGCAGGCATCGGCGTCGACATAGATGAGGATCGGGCGGGACATCGGAAATTCTGCTTCACAAAATGAGAAGGGTCGCCCGCTGGGCGACCCTTCCATTGTCAGACCGCGACCAGGCCCAAGGGCCGGGTAAGGCCGGTCAAGCGGCGCGAATCCCTACGAAATCAGAGATCCGGACCATTGAGACGAGGCCACGCGGCGAACGACAATGAGACACAGGATCACCTCCTTTCGATTGTTGATGACAAACTGAGCGTAGCCAAAAAAGAGGCGCTTGATAAGCGCTAATTTGAATGGCTCAGCGGATGGCTTTCAGCAGCCCGTTGTCGGGGAAACAGGTTGGCGTCATCCCGTGGCCGGCCTGCCATTCGCCGACCGCGATGCGCGTCTTGTAGCCGACCAGTCCGTCGGCGGTTCCGACGTCGACGCCGCGGGCTTCGAGCCGTTCCTGCATCGCGCGGACATCGCTGCGCTGGAAGCCGCCGACATCGCTCCACCGGCCCGTGAAGGCGCTGGCATTCGAGCGAATGCGATCGGCGAGATGGCCGATGAAGAGGGCGTAGAGGTCGCTCTCGTTGTAGGTCTTCAGGATGTAAAAGTTCTCGGTGACGAGGAAGGCAGGCCCGTAGCGGCCGGCCGGCATCAGGAGATGCATGGTCAGCTTTGGCGAGCGCGTGCTGATCGGCGTGCCGTCGGCGTTGCGAAGGCCCATCGCCAGCCACTCTTCCATCGGGCGGCCCTTGTCCGGCCCCTCGAGGCTGCAGGCGACGGCGGCCGGCGCCGCAACTTCGAAGCCCCAGCCGATGCCGGGCTTCCAGCCATTCTGCTTCAGGAAATTGGCGATCGAGGCTAGCGAATCCGGCACTGAATTCCAGATGTCGCGACGGCCGTTGCGGTCGAAATCGACGGCCGTGGTGAGATATTTCGACGGCAGGAATTGCGGCTGGCCGAGAGCGCCGGCCCAGGAACTCTTCATCTCGGCAAGGGTGATGTGGTCGCCCTCGAGGATTTCGAGCGCCGCCAGCAATTCCGGATAGAAGTTCGCCTTGCGCGCGCCCATGAAGGCTTCCGTCGCGAGCGCCCGGATCGCCGAATAGGGCAGCTTGGCGGCGCCATAGCCGGACTCGCGGCCCCAGATCGCGACGACGATCGAAGGCGGAACGCCATAGCGGGTCTCGATCTCGGCGAGCTGGCGCGACCAGGTCTTGATGCGCGTGCGGCCGCCCTGGGCGAGCGCCTTCATCTTGCCGTCGTCGAAATAGCGGCCGGGGCCCTGGAACTCGGCCTGGCGCTGCGGCGCCTCCTTGCCGCCGCGCGAGCCGGGCGGGGCGAGATCGGGCAGCGTCCAGTCGAGGGTCAGCCCCGCAAAGGCGCGCTGCAGTGTCGCCGCGCTGATGCCGCGCTTGATGGCGTCCGGCGTCACCGTATCCGTGAGCCACGCCTTGAAGGCAGCCTCGGTCTCGGGACGGGATTGGGCGGAGGCCGGCATGACCGTGGCCGCAAGGGCGCCGACCATGACGGCGGCGAGCACCAGCAGCAGGGAGAGACTGAACAGGCGGCGCACGGCGAATACCTCGTTCCGGAGACCGATTCGCGGATGACAGTGTCGAAACCGCATGCGCCGCGCAACACCGCGCTTGCGCATCCCACGTCTGGATGTTGCAGCTTGATGTAGCGGCCCGAAGCGACAACTGTGAGGAGCGGCTGCGGCGGCGAAACAGACGCGGCGCAGCATGCAGATCAGGAGGAGCCGATATGGCCGAGCGGCAGCAGGAGAGGGCGTCCGCGGCGCCCGGCATGGTGCTCGTCGCGACCATCCTCGCCTCGGGCATGGCCTTCATGGACGGCTCGGTCGTCACCGTCGCGCTGCCGGCGATCCGGTCCGGTTTCGGCGCCGGTTTCGCTGCGGGCCAGTGGACTGCCAATGCCTATACGCTGACACTCGCGGCCTTCACTTTGCTTGGCGGCGCGGCCGGCGATGCGTTCGGACTGCGCCGCGTCTTCATGCTCGGCATCGCGCTGTTCGGCCTCGCCTCGGCCGCCTGCGGCCTTGCCTGGTCGACCGAAAGCCTGATCGTGGCAAGGGCGATCCAGGGTGTCGGCGGCGCGCTGATGGTGCCGGGCTCGCTCGCGCTGATTGCCGCGCACTACCCGCCGGGTCTTCGCGGCCGGGCGATCGGCACCTGGGCGGCGGCATCCTCGATCGCGCCGGCGATCGGGCCGGTGGTCGGCGGACTGCTGGTCGACCATGGCTCGTGGCGGGCGATCTTCCTCATCAACCTGCCGATCGCGGTTCTCGCGCTGCTCCTGTGCTGGTTGCGCGTCCCCCACGATGCGCCGCGGGGCGCTGTCAAGATGGACTGGACCGGGGGTGTGCTCGCGGTGATCGGGCTTGGCCTCGCAGCCTACGGGCTGACCGGCCTCGCCGATCCCGCGGCCGGCGGCCCGGCATTCAATCTCGGCCTCACCGCCGCCGGCGTGCTCGTCCTCATCCTCTTCGTCGTCGTCGAGGCGCGGTCGGCCGCGCCGATGATGCCGCTCTCGCTCTTCCGCAGCGCAAGCTTCACCGGCGTCAACCTCCTGACGCTCTTGCTCTATTTCGGCCTCTCCGGCGCGCTGTTCTTCCTGCCGACCGCGCTGATCGAGGCGCATGGCTATCCGGCGGCGCTCGCCGGCTCGGTGTTCATTCCCTTCGTCATCGTGATGGGCGTCCTGTCGCGGTTCGGCGGCGGCCTTGCCGACCGGATCGGAACGCGTCCGTGCCTCACCGCCGGCCCCATCATCACCGGTCTCGCCTTCCTGGCACTGGCGCCCGCCGTCGCCGATGGCGGCTATGGCACGGCGGTGGTGCCGGCGATGCTGCTGATGGGGCTCGGCATGGGCATCACCGTGGCGCCGCTCTCGACCGCCGTGATGAACGCGGCGCCCGCGGGGCGCAGCGGCGCGGCGTCGGGCATCAACAATGCGGTGGCGCGGGTTGCCGGGCTCCTGGCGGTGGCGAGCCTCGGCCTTGCCGTCGGTATCGGTTTCGCCATCGCGCTCCAGGGCGAGAGCGGGGCGGCGGCGGATGCGTTGCGGGCCGCCGGCTTCGGCGCGGCGCCCGCCGGCGATGCGGCAGATGCGGCGGGTGCGGCGCTGCGCGCGAGGGCGACGATCGCGGGCTTCGGTGCCGCCACGATCCTCTGCGGCGTGCTCGCGATCCTCGCCGGCATCGTCGGCTGGCTGTTCACCCGCGATGAGCCGCCCGTACCGGCTGGCTGACGGCCGAGGCCGGCGCGGCTTGCGTCAAGACGAACACGGCCCGCGCCGTCAGGGCGCGGGCCGTCGTCTTTCGGGCCGAAGCCGTGTGATCAGCTGTTCGAGACCAAAGTCAGCGCGGCGCCGCCGGCCGCTGCGTTGAGCCCGACCTGGCCGGTGACGCTGACGAGCTGGAGCGAGATCGAGCCGCCGGTCCCGCCGACGAGCACATTGGCGCCGACGCCGACGCCGGCAGTCGCCTCGGCCGTCGCGCCGAGATAGAGGCCGGAGAGAGCGCCATGGTGATAGCCGGCGACCGGCGCGAACACGGCCCAGGCCAGCTTGCTCTCACGGGTCCAGCCGACATCGACGCCGAGCTTCTTGATGTTGCCGCTATAGGTCTCGACACGCCCATTGCTGGCGCGGAAGGTGCAGACCACTTCCTTTGCCGAGCCGATGACATAGCCGAGGCCGCCGCCGACGTCGCATTCCAGCATGCCGATCTTGACGCCGTTGCGCGCGTCATCCTGGACCGGCATCGGCGCAGTCATGTCGGCGGCATGGGCCACCGGGGCGGCCGCGGCCAGCGCCAGGACGGCGGCGATCTTCAGCGAAACGGTCTTCATGGTGTTCTTCCTCTCTTCATCGCACGGCAGGTCCCCGGGTGGGGCTTCCGATGCGCAGATCCGGTCCGGCGCGGTGCGCCGCTGTTGCAGCCTTCCGGCTGGTCGAGACAACACCTTGGGCGCCGCTTCGATCCACATCGGTGTATCGCGATCCGCGCCTGCGTCATTTGCGTCATCGCAAGCGCTGCCGTGCAGCGCAAGCAGTAGGCTCGAGTTGTGGTAAACCCGAGGCGAAATCGCATTGACGCCGCGGTCTCAACCAGCCGGAGAGAATAATGCTGACAGCCTATGCCGTAGCCGATCGCGGACCGGTGATCGTTCCCTTGCCCGATGTCGAAGCGATCGGCCATGGCCTCGCCGAGGGCGTCTCCTGGGTCGACCTCTACGAGCCGAGCACGGAGGAGGAGAAGCGGGCGGAGATCTTTCTCGGCGGGCAGATCCCGACGCGCGAGGAAACGCGCGAGATCGAGTTCTCGAGCCGTTTCTATGTCGAAGACGGCGTCGTGGTCATGACCGCGAGCATCCTGGTCGGCATCGACGACGGCACGCCGGGGCTGACACCGTTCTCCTTTGCGGTCGCGAAGAACAAGATCGTCACGCTGCGCTATGCCGACATGACGGCGTTCAAGCAGTTCCTGGCGCGCGCGCCCAAGGCCGACAGCGGCTGCACCTCGCCGCCCGGCGTTCTCGGCGGCTTGCTGGAAGCCTTCATCGACCGCTCGGCCGACGTGCTGGAAAAGATCGCCCAATCGGTGGACCAGCTCAACATTGAGATCTTCCAGCGCAAGACCAAGGGTCGGCATCGCGGCCGCATTCTCGCGGCGGCGATCGGCGGCCTCGGCATCCAGGGCGACCTCGCCTCCAAGACGCGCGAGAGTCTCGCCTCGCTCGAGCGGCTGGTCCAATACGCCAGCGCCATGCTGCCGGATGCCAGCCTCAAGGGTGGCCTGTCGGGACGGTTGAAGCTGATGCTGCGCGACATCCGCTCGCTCGAGGACCACGTCAATTTCGTCCTCAACAAGATCACCTTCCTGCTCGACGCGACGCTCGGCCTCATCTCCAACGAGCAGAACCAGGTCGTCAGCGTCCTCACCGTCGTCTCGACGATCCTGCTGCCGCCGATGCTGATCGGCACGATCTACGGCATGAACTTCGCCGACATGCCGGAGTTGCAGCTGCCCTGGGCCTATCCTGTCGCGGTCACGGCCATGGCGCTCTCGGCGGTGCTGCCCTACCTCTATTTCAAGTGGCGCGGCTGGCTTTAGGGGCACGGCGCGGAACGCTGGCGCAGATGCGGGGAGAGGATGGCGCGGGTCGAAGGTGGCTGCCTCTGCGGCAGGGTCCGGATCGCGGCGTCGGGGCAACCGGACCGCGTCGCAATCTGTCATTGCCTCGATTGTCGCAAGCATCACGGGGCGCTGTTCTATGCCGCCGCGATCTTTTCGCAGGATGCCGTGACGATCGAAGGCGAGACGCGCGACTACAAGGGACGGAACTTCTGTCCCTCATGTGGGTCGTCGGTCTTCGCGCGCTCAGGAGACGAGATCGAAGTTCATCTCGGAACGCTCGATGCTCCCGACCAGTTCATACCAGGCTACGAAAGCTGGACGATCCGACGCGAAGCGTGGCTGCCTCCATTTCCGTTGGCGGGCCATTATGAGCGTGACAGCGCGACCTCGGACTGACGCCGGATAGGCGTCGTCGCACCCTCGCGTCGACCGGCGGGGCTATCCCGCCGACGCTACAGATAGGGCGATGCGAGGCGCGCGGCGGAGTCGCGCAGGCGCGTCAGGATCGTGCGGCGCTTCAGTTCGGCGAGCGTGACGCGGCGCGATCCGGCGAGCTTCGCATCGATGATGGCGTCGATGGTCGCGGCGAAGTCGGACGAATAGGCTTCGACATTGAACTCGAAATTGAGCCGGAGGCTGCGTGCGTCCCAGTTGGCGCTGCCGAACAGTGACCAGGCGCCATCCACCGTCATCAGCTTCGAGTGATCGAACGGCGCCGCAGTCCGGCGGACGATGCAGCCTGCGCGCAGCAGCGGCGCCAGCAGCCCGTCCATCGCCCAATCCATGTAGAAATGGTTGGAGCGGCCGGGAATGACCAGTTCCACGGCGACGCCCCGCATCGCCGCCAGCGACAGCTGCGAGCCGAGCCGCTCGTCCGGAACGAAATAGGGCGTGACGACGCGGACGCGATGCTCGGCCCGGCTGATCGCCGAGGCCATGGTCCACATCAGCTTTTCGTTGTCCTCGTCGGGTCCGCTGGCGATGCCGCGCGCCGGAATCTCCCCGGCGGCGCCGATTTCCGGGAACCAGGCCGGCCCGTCGAGCCGCTCGCCGGTGGTGAAGGCCCAGTCCTCGGCGAAGGTTTCCATGAGATGGGCGACGACGGGGCCCTCGACGCTGAAATGCATGTCCTGGACGGCATGGCCCGGCGCCAGCGGCAGGACGCGATAGAGGTTCTCGTCGGCGATGTTCATGCCGCCGGTGAAGCCGTGCAGGCCGTCGACGACGAGCACCTTCTTGTGGGTGCGCAGGTTGATGAAGGACATTTTCCACGGCGCGACTTCATGCATGAAGCGGGCGGCCGGGACGCCGGCGGCGTGCAGCCGCTCATAGACGGGACTGCGCAGATAGCCGGCGCCGATTCCATCGACCAGCGCGCGCACGGCGACGCCGCGCTTCTGCGCCGCGATCATCGCATCGACGATCGGTGCGCCGCCGGCATCGTCGTGGAAGATGAAGCTGGAGATGGCGACGCTCGCGGTTGCCGCCTCGATGGCCGCGATCATCGCGGGATAGGCGGCATCGCCGTCGACCAGCGGCAGGATCGCATTGCCTGAAAGCAGCGGGCGCCCGGTGAGACGGAGGCCGAACTCGGCCAGCGGCTCGAGATGTTCGTCGCCGCCATGCTCGATATCCTCAGGCGCCAGAGCGAAGCGCGACGTCGGCGCATCGATCGCGCCCTCCGGGCCCGACAGCTTGATCGCCTTGCGGCGGACGCGGTTGACGCCGAAGAGGAGATAGAGGATCGGCCCGACATAGGGCGAGAGCCAGGCGAGGCCGATCCAGGCGATGGTCGATTGCGGGGCGAGGCGGGTCAGCAGCGCATGGATCGTCACGCCGAGCGCCATCGCGACGTGAAGGCCCGTCAGGAACAGCGCGGTGTAGCCAGTCGTCATCGTCTGCTCGCGTGCCTCATGCTGGGAGCGGGGGCTCCGGTGTATCGCGCGATCAGAGCATACTTCTAGCCGTGGCGCTCGGGCGCGCCGTTGATCTCCACGATGTTACGGTCGGGATCGCGGAGATAAAGCTGGGGAAACGGTGCGGCGCCATGCCGGATGACGATGATGGAGGCGGGATCGTCGATATCGCCGTCCTCGCGAAAGCCCTTGGCGAAGAGCCCGGCCAGAACGCCCTCGAAATCGTCGGTGCGCAGGCAGAAGTGGCCGTCGGACGTGTCGATCGGGCGTGAGCGGAAGGTCCCGGGGGGATAATGGATCAGGTGGATCTGGACCGCTCCGCAGGCGAGCCAGACGCCCGGCGTCTTGAACGGCGGTCGCTCGAGACGCTCGAATCCGAACAGCGACTGGTAGAAGGCGAGCGATCGATCGAGATCTGTGACGACGATCGAAACGTGATGAAGCTGGAAGACGGGCACGACTTTCCTCCCCGAGAGCCTGGCGTCAGGACTATCCTGACACTAGGCCCGCGCCGGGGCCGCGTCTCGCCTTAATGCCGCGAGGCGCGGAGCCGATGCCGACGTTTCTCCTAGCGGAGATTGCCGCAGAAGCGCTGGATGCGCGTGCAGGCGTCCTCGAGCGCCTCGGTCGAGGTCGCGTAGGAAATGCGGAAGTAGGGGGCGAGACCGAAGGCCGAGCCCTGCACCACCGCGACGCCTTCTTCCTCCAGCAGAGCCGTGACGAAGTCCTCGTCGGTCTTCAGTAGCTTGCCGCCCGCCGTCGTCTTGCCGAGTGTGCCGGCGCAGGACGGGAAGACATAGAAGGCGCCTTCCGGGTTCGGGCAGACGATGCCGTTAGCCTGGTTCAGCATCGACACGACGAGGTCGCGGCGCTTCTTGAAGATCTCGGCGTTCTTCGGAATGTAGTCCTGCGGCCCGTTCAGCGCCTCGACCGCCGCCCATTGGGAAATGGAGGAGGGGTTCGAGGTCGACTGCGACTGGATGGTGCCGATCGCCTTGATCAGTTCAACCGGCCCGCCGGCATAGCCGATGCGCCAGCCGGTCATGGCATAGGCCTTGGAGACGCCGTTGACGGTCAGCGTGCGGTCAAAGAGCTTCGGCTCGACCTCGGCGATGGTGGCGAATTCGAAGCCGTCGAAGACGAGATGCTCATACATGTCGTCGGTCATGATCCAGACCTGCGGATGCCTGAGCAGCACGTCGGCGAGCGCGCGCAGTTCGGCGCGCGTGTAGCCGGCGCCAGTCGGGTTCGACGGCGAGTTGAGGATCAGCCACTTGGTCTTCGGCGTGATCGCCGCTTCCAGCGCCGCGGCGCCGATCTTGAAGCCCTGCTCCTGCGGCCCGACGATCTCGACCGGCGTGCCGCCGCCGAGGGCCACGATCTCGGGATAGGAGACCCAATAGGGCGCGGGGATGATGACCTCGTCGCCGGGGTTCAGCGTCGCCATCAGCGCGTTGTAGAGCACCTGCTTGCCGCCGGTGCCGACCGTGATCTGGTTCGGCGCGTAGGTGAGGTTGTTCTCGCGCTTGAACTTCGCGGCGATGGCGGCCTTGAGCTCGGGAATGCCGTCGACGGCGGTATACTTGGTCTTGCCCTCGCGGATGGCGCGGATCGCCGCTTCCTTGATGTTGTCGGGCGTGTCGAAATCAGGCTCGCCGGCGCCGAGGCCGATCACGTCGCGGCCGGCGGCCTTGAGTTCGCGCGCCTTGTTCGTGACCGCGATGGTCGCGGACGGCTTGATGCGGGCGAGACTGTCGGCGAGGAAGGCCATTGCGGGGCTCCGGCGGGATGGGGTGCAAGGGTGAGCGGCGCGGAACCTAGTCGCCATACCGGCTTAAGGCAAGGACCGCGCCCAAATCCGCGCGAAATCAGGATTCGGGTATTGCCGGCCGATCACGGATCTCCCGCGGAAGCGGAGCGGGCCGGGCTCTCTCGGCTCAGCAGCACAAGCGGCAGCAAGAGTGCCGCCGAGAACAGAGGAAACAGCGCCGAGGCGTATTGTTGGTTGATGGCAGGGAACGAGGACAGATCGACCAGCAGGATGATGATCAGCCTGGTCGCCACGGCCAAAATGAGACTCAACGACAGGAAGAGGGTGTCCCTGTCGCGAAAGAACCGCGCGCGGTCGAAGCTTAGCGCAAGGACGAGCGTGGCAACCATGGCGGAAAGGAGGACTGTGATCACCACCTCGTAGACGTCGCTAAAGAGGCTGGCCGCGTCGTTCAGCCACTTCCAATCCGCTATCCCGCCTTCACCGTCGACCGAATCGATCTGCAGCTGAGACGCCTTGCCGCCCAGTTGGAATGCCCCCGGCTGCAGCGTGGTGAGCTTGACCCCGTCGATCTCGGATGCTTCACCTTGGACACGCAACGTGCATGATTGCGGCATGGTATCAATCCGCAAATCGAAGCGGTTATTCCCTGCGTCGGGATTGTTGAAATAGCTGACGAGATCTGGGCTTGGCTGACGCTCCACCGCGATTGGTGCGCGCCCGTCATCGCAGCGAATCTCCAACCACCGGCCTGCCGGGTCCATAAACCATCCATTCGCGTGCAGCGTATCCCTTTCTACCGACGGGTATCGCAGGGGATAGCCAAGCAGTTCATCATCGGCGCGCAGTTCCTCGGCCGAACCTCGGCTTGCCATTGGCGCAAAAGCGCGGGGCGTCAGCACGAGCGCCTTGATCTGGTAGAGCTTGTCGGGCAGATCCTTCAGGTCGTCCGCCGATAATTCCGGAACAAAAGGAAGCCGCGAAGCGTGGCAACTGAGCCGACGGTCGTTGCAGGCTGCCTGCACCTCCGCCGAGAGACGGAGATAGTACGCGTTCGCGTCCTGGGGCGTCTTGTAATGGCCAGCCCAAGCCACCGCGTCGCGCAGCGCCCACATGAACCACCCACCGGCATAGTCGCCACACGTCTGGGGATAGGTGCTACATCCCGGGTTGGTCCACCAGGTGCCATACTGCTCAAAATATGGGCGCAATTCGCGAAAAGCGGGGCTCTCCCGATAGAGTTCCTCTCTCACTTTTTGTGGGACCGGGACTTTGGGGACCGGGTCACCGACGCGAACGCTCTGAAGAAGACCGAGTGTGCTGGAAAAGGGTTTGGCGGCGAACTCGACCAGAACGAAGCTGCCGTAGTTGATGTAGTTCAGCGCGGCGATGCCCATGAGAAGGATCGCCGCCGTCGCACCGCCGGAGACCACTCCGCTCCAGCGTGCCGGACTGCGCAGAAGCTGGACCGCAATCATGACGGCCAGGGCGGGCGCGATCCAGATACCTTCTTCGCGGGTGTACCAGAAGGCAGCCATGCTCACGCCGGTCGCGATGCCCCAGCCTAAGCGGCGTCGCGTCGTCTGCGCCAGAAACAGGAGCTGAATGGCGCAGGCCAGGAGGATCAACGTCACTGGTGCATAGATTGCGTCACGAATAACGCGGAACGGCATGAGGGCTGGATGATAAAGAAGAATAGGCAGCATCAGGCAGTAAAGCCAGATGCGACGATGGATCATAAATAAAGTATATGTGAAAAGAATATTTGAGAATACGAATAGAAAACCCGTTGTCAGGCTTATATTTATCCGAAGAATGTGGCTAAGGGCTATAAAGAGAGAGTACGTCTCGCCCTTTATCAGGGTCATCTGACTATAATCGCCGAACCAATGCCAAGCCAGAATGGACTTGGCCGCGCTCATGAAGAAGGCGTCATCATGTGTCCCCGTCGATATGATCATCAAGGGGATATTCAATACGATAAACAAGTATAATGCCGAAGTTGCGGCAGTATACAGGTATATGATGCTTCTGCCGTCCTTGAGCGTTGTGCGGCTTTGTTCTGTCATGGTTTGAATTCTGCTGAACGGTCCGTCATCGCCGAGTACGCAGTTTGGGGCCAGTTCGAGTGATCCGCGTCATGCCCGGCGCGTCGACAGAATGGCAGAAAGGAAACCGGCAAAGCCTCCCTGCACCGCCACGACGATGAGCGTCAGCGAGATGGTCAGGATGTTGGCGAGGCCAGCATAGGGCAGGTCGCCGAACCGGGTTTCCGCCCATCGCAGCAGGCAATAGAACACGCCGGCGACACCCACCAACCCGACGCCGCCGGCGATCAGCAAGGTGTTTTCGAGGGAGAAGAAGGCAATCCTCTTCCGGCCGCGGTCGGAGACGGGAATAAAGCCCGTCTGCGCGGCGTAATGGTTCGCGATCAGCGCGAAGGAGAGGAACTGCATGCCGATCACGATCAGGTAGCAGGCGACGAGGAAGCTGTGGATGCCGAAGCCGACTTCGCCAATATGGACGACGCCGGAGCCGATGCTCGCGACACCGATAATTCCGAGGATGATCAACGCCAAGCCCGGATAGAAGAACAGCCATCGTGGCGTGTGGACGAGGAGGAAGCGCAGATGGCGCCAGCCGTCGCGCCAGGTGCGCAGATGCGGAGGACGGGAACGGCCGTCGGGCTTCAACGTCGTCGGCACCTCGGTGATGTCGAGCTTCGCCAGCGACGCCTTCACCAGCATCTCGCTCGCGAATTCCATGCCGGTGGTGTTGCAGTCAAGCTCGAGAATACGGTCCCGCCTGAAGCCGCGCAGGCCGCAGTGGAAGTCGCCGTTCTTCAGCCCGAAGAACAGACGGCCGAGGAAGCTGAGCACCGGATTGCCGAGATAGCGATGGAGAAAGGGCATCGCGCCAGGTTCGATATGGCCGCGGAATCGGTTGCCCATCACGATATCGGCGCCCGATCGCAGTTCGGTCACGAAGGGCATCAGTGCCGAGAAATCATAGGAATCGTCGGCATCGCCCATGATGACGAATTTGCCGCGCGCCGCTTCGATTCCGGCTCGCAGCGCCGCGCCATACCCTTTGATGGGGACGTGGTGGACACGAGCGCCTTCGGCGATGGCGATGTCTGGCGACCCATCCGTGCTGCCATTGTCGGCGACGAGAACCTCGCCGCGGATCTGATGGTTGGTGAGGAACGACTGCGCCTTGCGGATGCAGACCGCGAGGGTCTCGGCCTCGTTGAGGCAAGGCATCAAGATCGTCAGCTCCAGAGCGGCTGATCCACTGTCCAAGTCGTGACTCACTGACACCCCCACGCTAGCAACAAAGCCGAATCTACACGACATGGCGAGTAACCTAATCCTGCAGCTGAGGATAGGCGTATCGTTGCGATGCCGAAAGCGAAGTGCCGATGTTTCCAACGAATCGTCGATTTCTTTCGGCAACGAACTGGCATCGCGAAGCGCAATCGACTTTACACCTGCGCCGAAGCCGGCGCGGTCATGAGGCGGGCCGGAGGATTGTCCTTTTTCTCGCCGGCCCGGCACGATCGCGACATGGCACGTCAACGTGATTTGACGCCGACGTTGCGTCCCCTAGCTCTCTCATGAGCGAGCCGATCGAAGATGGGAGCCGAGCATGCTGATCAAGCGTCGACGGGGTTGGGAGATCGCCGAGCGCGAGGCGACGCCGGAGGCGGTGTTCCTCAACCGGCGTGCGGTTCTCGCCGCCGGCGGCTTCGGGCTGGCGGCGGCGGCTCTGCCGCGGATCGCGCGGGCCGAGGATGCCGACCCGAGCGCCGCGCTCTATCCGGCCAAGGCCAATCCGAAGTTCACGATCGACCGGCCGGTGACGCCGGAAGACATCAATCTCCACTACAACAATTTCTATGAATACAGCACCGACAAGGACCTCGCCGACGCCGCGCAGCAATTGAAGACGCGGCCCTGGACGGTCCAGTTCGATGGGCTGGTCGAAACGCCGAAGACCGTCGCGATCGATGATCTCCTGAAGGCGATGGCGCTGGAGGAGCGGCTCTACCGCCATCGCTGCGTCGAGGCCTGGTCGATGACCGTGCCATGGACCGGCTTTCCGCTGGCCGCGCTCGTTGCCTATGCCAAGCCGCTGTCCGGCGCGAAATATGTCCGGATGGAAACCTTCATGGACGCCGACATGGCGCCCGGGCAGAACCAGCCGTTCTATCCCTGGCCCTATGTCGAGGGGTTGACCATGGCCGAGGCGACGAACGAGCTCGCCTTCATGGTGACCGGGGCCTATGGCAAGCCGCTGCCGAAGCAGATGGGCGCGCCGATCCGCCTGCATACGCCGTGGAAATATGGCTTCAAGAGCATCAAGTCGATCGTGAAGATCTCCTTCGTCGAGGAGCAGCCGCTGAATTTCTGGCAGCAGCTGCAATCCTCGGAATATGGCTTCTGGGCCAATGTGAACCCCGAGGTGCCGCATCCGCGCTGGAGCCAGGCGTCGGAGACCGTGATCGGCACGAACGAGCGCATCCCGACCAAGCTCTTCAACGGCTATGGCGAGTTCGTCGCCGGCCTCTACAAGGGCCTCGAGGGCCAGCCGCTCTATATGTGAGGGCGCGGCTGCGATCGGCAGTCTCTAGGGGGGCGAATTCCTCAGCTTGCCCTGAGCGGCAGGTGAAGGAAGGGTCTCCTACAGGGGATCATGGCCGCTTCGCCTCACGGCAGCCCCTGGACCGGGCACACCGCGCGCCATGCGCCATGCGCCGCAGCAGTCAGCGTGCATCGCACAAAAGAAAAGGCCGGGCGCTCTTGCGAGGCCCGGCTAAGTCTTTGTTGCTGCGGCAGGGAAATGCGCAGCAAACACCTTCCAGAGGGAACAGTTGAGGTCCACCGGAGGCAGGGAGGAGAGAGCCGCCGGCAACGCATCAACTGACGTGTATATGGAGCGATCAGGTTGCCCAAACAACCAGCATGAATGCATCGCAGCTATGCATTTCCGGCAGAACGAAACGATAATCCGTATCGACGGCTCACTCTGGATTCACATTCGCAAAGCCTGTCTTTCTGGGAACAGATTTGCGCCTGAAGCCGGAAAAAACGCTATGACCGCCGAAGCAATTGCCGCATCGCACCAAATTTCATGCGGCAGTGCCGCATTATTGAGCGAAGAACGCCTCTGCCGTCAGAATTGCCAGTTCTGGGCCTTGGCCAGCATGAAATCGCGGAATGCGGTGACGCGGGCCGAATTCTTGAGCTCGGCCGGATAGCAGAAATAGGTTGGGAAGCTCGGCACCTGCGCTTCGGGCATCAGCTTCACCAGCGTCGATTCGTCCTCGATCATGTAGTCGGGAAGAATCGCGATGCCGGTGCCGCGCTCCACCGCCGCCTTGATGGCGTAGATATTGTTGATGCGCACGATCGGCTCGCGCGGATTATCCGTCGAGCGTCCGGCGATCTCGAGCCAGTTGACGTCGCGGATATTCGGCGGGACCGGCACGCCGAACGTCACGATGCGGTGGTGATCGAGGTCCTCGAGCGTCTCGGGCTTGCCGAAGCGCTCGACATAGGCCGGCGCGGCATAGACATGGTAGTGCGTCGTGAACAGGCGGCGCTGGATCAGGTCAGGCTGGACAGGCTGGCGCAGCCGGATCGCGACATCGGCCTGCCGCATCGTCAGGTCGAGTTCCTGGTCATCGAGGATCAGATGCAGGTTGACCTGGGGATGCAGGTCGACGAACTCGTTCAGCCGTTCGGTCAGCCAGGTCGAGCCGAGCGCGACCGTGGTGGTGATGCGCAGTGTGCCGGTCGGTTTCTCGCGCGAATCCGTCAGGCGGATGCGCACGCCTTCGAGCTTCATCATCACGTCCTGCGACGTGCGAAACAGGAGTTCGCCCTGTTCCGAGAGGATCAGCCCGCGGGCATGGCGATGGAAGAGGGGAACGCCGAGGTCCTGTTCGAGCGCGCTGACCTGGCGGCTGACCGCCGATTGGCTCATGCCGAGCGTTTCGCCGGCATGGGTGAACGAGCCCGCCTGGGCGGCCGCGTGGAAGATCCTGAGTTTATCCCAGTCCATGATGCGGCCCGCCCCCCGCGGCCTCGTCGTTCAGATTATTCCGCCGCGACGGCTGTCATATCGGCGACCGGATTTTCAGCGATCCAGCGTTCGGCTTCGAGCGCGGCCATGCAGCCCTGTCCCGCGGCTGTCACGGCCTGGCGGAAGACTTCGTCGGTCACGTCGCCGGCGGCGAAGACGCCGGGAACGCTGGTCGCCGTCGAGTCGGGCGCCGTCCAGATATAGCCCGAGGCCTTCAACTGAAGCTGGTCGCGTACGACTTCGACCGCCGGCGCATGGCCGATGGCGATGAAAACGCCGTGCGTCTCATGCTCGGTGATGGCGCCTGTCTGGACATTCTTCAGCCGAAGCCCGGTCACTGACGGTGGAAAGCCGCTCTTGCCGGTCACTTCCTCGATCTCGGTGTTCCAGAGGACTTCGACATTGTCCTTGGCGAGGAGGCGGTTCTGCAGGATCCGCTCGGCGCGGAAATGGTCGCGCCGGTGAATGATCGTCACCTTGCGGGCGATGTGGGAGAGATACAGCGCTTCCTCGACCGCGGTATTGCCGCCGCCGACGACATAGACGTCCTTGCCGCGATAGAAGAAGCCGTCGCAGGTGGCGCAGGCCGAGACGCCGAAGCCCTTGAAGCGCTGCTCGCTTTCAAGGCCGAGCCAGCGCGCCTGGGCTCCGGTCGCGATGATCAGGCTGTCGGCCGTATAGATTTCGCCGGAATCGCCCTTGAGCAGGAAGGGGCGACGGGAGAGATCGGCCTCGATGATGTGGTCGGTCACCATGCGCGTGCCGACATGCTCGGCCTGCAGCCGCATCTGCTCCATGAGCCAGGGGCCCTGGATGACGTCGGCGAAGCCCGGATAATTCTCGACATCGGTCGTGATGGTGAGCTGGCCGCCGGGCTGGACGCCGGCGATGAGCATGGGTTCCAGCATCGCGCGCGCGGCATAGATGGCGGCAGTGTAGCCGGCGGGGCCGGAACCGATGATGATGAGTTTGGCGTGCTGCATGATGCGCCTGAAGATGGTGACGGCGGGCCGGTTCGGAAAGGCCGCGGGTTGATCGTGATCAACCGCGACAGTAGAGGGTTGAACTCAGCGCATGCAAGACGACGAGCCATGCAATCCTGTGTGTTCTCCCGATCAATTGTTTCCGAATCATGGCGTATCGGCGAGAATCCCCCAACGCGGCTGGCCGGCGCCGCCGGTCGGCTGCCGCATCGCCGGCGCAGCGCCCCGGCCGGAGACATGCGCGTGAAGGCCAATCTCGATGCCATCGACTGGAACATCCTGAAGGAACTTCAGGATGACGGCCGGATCACCAATGTCGAACTGGCGCGGCGGGTCGGGATATCGGCGCCGCCCTGCCTGCGCCGCATGCGCGCGCTGGAGGAGGCGGGCATCGTCACCGGCTATCGCGCGCTGGTCGATGAAAAGGCGCTCGGCTTCGATGTCACGATGTTTGCCATGGTCGGCCTGTCGAGCCAGGCCGAGGCCGACCTCAACGCCTTCGCGGTGCGGGTCAAGGATTGGGCGGTGGTGCGCGAGTGCTACATGCTCTCGGGCGAGGCCGATTTCATCCTGAAATGCGTGGCGCCGACGCTCCGCGCCTTCCAGGGCTTCATCGAGGAACTGACGGGCGCCGCCAATGTCGCCAGCGTCAAGACCTCGCTGACCATCCGCCGCATCAAGGACGCCCCGATCGTTCCGATCGGCTAGGATCGGCCTTTCGCAATCGACAGGAAAGCATGCCTCGAGAGGCTGAGGCTCGACGCGGAGAGGGCTTCGCCTTCAGATGCCGACCCTTCTCCTGGCCTGTTGCCGCGCTCAACCCTTGTGAAGGCTGTGACGATCTTCGGCAGCAGGTCCGGGCGGTCGCTCGCCACGCTGATGGTGGCACGACGGCAGACCGATGCGGGCGCCGGTGCGCGGCGCCCGCTGCGGGAAACGGCCTCGCCTTAGCGGAAGCCGACTTCGAGGATTTCGTAGGAGCGTTCGCCGCCGGGGGCCTGGACGGCCACGGTGTCGCCGACGGACTTGCCGATCAGGGCGCGCGAGATCGGCGAGGAGATCGAGATGCGGCCGGCCTTCACGTCGGCCTCGAGGTCGCCCACGATCTGGTAGGTCTTTTCTTCCTCTGTGTCCTCGTCGACGAGCTTGACCGTCGCGCCGAACTTCACCGTCTTGCCGGTGAGCTTGCTGACATCGATGATCTCGGCGCGCGAAAGCTTGTCCTCGAGCTCGGCGATGCGGCCCTCGTTGAGGCTCTGCGCTTCCTTGGCAGCGTGATATTCGGCGTTCTCGCTAAGGTCGCCATGCGCCCGCGCCTCCGAAATCGCCGCGATGATCCGCGGACGCTCCTCGGAGGAGAGACGCTTCAGCTCACGCTCGAGCGCGGCATGGCCCGGCGCCGTCATCGGAACCTTTTCCATGGTGTTCCAAGCCTTTTCTTCGTCTTGGCTCCCGCGGTTTCCCCGCGAGCGCACAATAATTCACGGCACCGGCCGATGAGGGCCGGTCCCCTGGCACTGACTTCGACTGCGACTTAGGAAGCGCGCATGGCCGCTTCAAGCGGGCTGGCGCCTCCGGCGGCGGCGCTGCGGCAGCAGCACCCCGAACTGAGAGTGTCCTCTACGTTCGCCGCGAGTGCAAGAGGCCGGCGCTGCCGCCGACCTGCTTCTGGTCCCGTGGGGGCCCGCGCCGAGGCGCGGCCATTCCGGCCTCAGGCTGCTGCGAAATAGGACTGCAACGGCCGAACTTCCAGTTCGCCCGTGGCATAGGCCGCGACGCCCTGCGAGGCGGCGATCGCACCGGCCAGCGTCGTGTAATAGGGAACCTTGTGCTGCAGCGCGGCCCGGCGCATCGCCCGGCTGTCGCCGAGCGCGCGGACGCCCTCGGTCGTGTTGAACACGAGCTGGACATCGCCGTTCTTGATCGCGTCGACGATATGCGGCCGGCCTTCCAGAACCTTGTTGATCTTGGAGCAGGCGATGCCGGCCTCGGCGAGGAAGCGCTGCGTGCCTGACGTCGCGATGATGCGGAAGCCGAGGGCTTCGAGGCGGCGCATCGAATCGACGATGCCGACCTTGTCGCTGTCGCGCATCGAGACGAACACCGTGCCCGAGACGGGCAGGGCGTTGCCGGCGCCGAGCTGGCTCTTGGCGAAGGCGACCTCATAGACGCGGTCGAGACCCATGACCTCGCCGGTCGAGCGCATTTCCGGCCCGAGCAGCGTATCGACGCCCGGGAAGCGCGCGAACGGGAACACCGCCTCCTTGACGGCGATGTGGTCGTGCTTCTTGGCCTTGAGGCCGAAGCTCGCGAGGCTCTCGCCAGCCATGATCCGCGCCGCGATCTTGGCGACCGGGAGGCCGATCGTCTTGGCGACGAAGGGCACGGTGCGCGAAGCGCGCGGATTGACTTCGAGAACGTAGATCTCGCCGTCCTTGATCGCGTATTGCACGTTCATCAGGCCGCCGACCTTGAGCGCCAGCGCCAGCTTCTTCGTCTGCGCTTCGAGCTCGGCCAGTGTCGCATCGTCGAGCGAATGCGGCGGCAGCGAGCAGGCCGAGTCGCCCGAATGGATGCCGGCCTCCTCGATATGCTCCATGATGCCGGCGACGAAGACGTCCTTGCCGTCGCAGAGCGCATCGACGTCGATCTCGATCGCGTCGGAGAGATAGCGGTCGAACAGCAGCGGGTTCTTGCCGAGCAGCGTGTTGATCTGGCCGGTCTTGTCGTTCGGATAGCGCGCCTTGACGTCGGAGGGCACCAGCTCGGGCAGTGTGCCGAGCAGATAGTCGCTGAGCGCTTCGTCCTCGCGGATCACCTGCATCGCGCGGCCGCCGAGCACATAGGACGGGCGCACCACGAGCGGATAGCCGAGATCGGACACGACGAGACGCGCCTGCTCGACCGAATAGGCGATGCCGTTCTTCGGCTGGCGGATGGCGAGCTTGACCAGGAGCTTCTGGAAGCGGTCGCGGTCCTCGGCGAGATCGATCGCGTCGGGCGAGGTGCCGAGGATCGGCACGCCGGCGGCCTCGAGCGCGGCGGCGAGCTTCAGCGGCGTCTGGCCGCCGAACTGGACGATGACGCCATGCAGCGTGCCGTTCGAGGTTTCGGTGCGGATGATCTCCAGCACGTCCTCGGCCGTCAGCGGCTCGAAATAGAGCCGGTCGGAGGTGTCGTAGTCGGTCGAGACGGTCTCGGGATTGCAGTTGACCATGATGGCCTCATAGCCCGCGTCGCGGAGCGCAAAGGCGGCATGGCAGCAGCAATAGTCGAACTCTATGCCCTGGCCGATGCGGTTCGGGCCGCCGCCGAGGATGATGACCTTCTTCGCCGAAGAGGGCTCGGCCTCGTTGGCGAAATGCCCGGCGAAGGACGTCTCGTAGGTCGAATACATGTAGGGCGTCGGCGAGGCGAACTCGGCGGCGCAGGTGTCGATGCGCTTGTAGACCGGGTGGACATCGAGGCGCGTCCGCAGCGCCGCGATGTCGGCCTCGGCCTTGCCGGTGAGCGTGGCGAGGCGCTGGTCGGAGAAGCCCATCGCCTTCAGCCGGCGGAGCGCCGGCGCGCTCTTCGGCAGGCCATGCGCCGTGATCTTCCGCTCGGTCTCGACGATGCCGTGGATCTCGCGCAGGAACCAGCGGTCGATCTTGCAGCTCTCATGCACTTCCTCGACCGAAAGGCCGAGCCGCATCGCCTGCGCCGCCTTGAGCAGGCGGTCCGGCGTCGGCGTGCCGAGCGCGGCGCGGATCGCGTTCTTGTCGTCGCCCTGGCCGAGACCGGGGATCTCGGCCTCGTCGAGGCCGGAGAGGCCGGTTTCGAGGCCGCGCAGCGCCTTCTGAAGCGATTCCTGGAAGGTGCGGCCGATGGCCATGACCTCGCCGACCGACTTCATCGCGGTAGTGAGAACGGGCGAGGCGCCGGGGAACTTCTCGAAGGCGAAGCGCGGGATCTTGGTGACGACGTAATCGATCGTCGGCTCGAACGAGGCCGGCGTCGCGCCGCCGGTGATGTCGTTTTCGAGCTCGTCGAGCAGATAGCCGACGGCGAGCTTGGCCGCGACCTTGGCGATCGGGAAGCCGGTGGCCTTCGAGGCGAGCGCGGAGGAGCGCGAAACGCGCGGGTTCATCTCGATGACGATCAGCCGGCCGTCGTCGGGATTGACGGCGAACTGCACATTGGAGCCACCGGTCTCGACGCCGATCTCGCGCAGGACCGCGAGGCTCGCGTCGCGCATGATCTGGTATTCCTTGTCGGTGAGCGTCAGCGCCGGCGCGACCGTGATCGAATCGCCGGTGTGGACGCCCATCGGATCGATGTTCTCGATCGAGCAGATGATGATGCAGTTGTCCGCCTTGTCGCGGACGACCTCCATCTCATACTCCTTCCAGCCGAGAACGCTCTCCTCGATCAGGACCTCGTTGGTTGGCGAGGCATCGACGCCGCGCTCGACGATCTCGATGAATTCCTCGCGCGTATAGGCGATGCCGCCGCCGGTGCCGCCGAGCGTGAAGGACGGGCGGATGATGGCGGGCAGGCCGATATCGTCGAGCGCGGGCAGGGCTTCTGTCAGCGAGTGGGCAAGCCGCGAGCGCGGCGTCTCCAGCCCGATCTTGGTCATCGCGTCGCGGAAGAGCTCGCGGTCCTCGGCCTTGTCGATCGCCTCGGCTGTGGCGCCGATCATCTCGATGCCGAACTTCTCGAGGACGCCCATCTTCTTGAGCGAAAGAGCGGTGTTGAGCGCGGTCTGCCCGCCCATCGTCGGCAGCAGCGCCATCTTCTCGTCGGGACGCTCGGTGCGTTCCTTCTCGATGATCTTCGCCACGATCTCGGGCGTGATCGGCTCGATATAGGTCGCATGCGCGAGGTCCGGATCCGTCATGATCGTCGCCGGATTCGAATTGACGAGGACGATCCGGTACCCTTCCTCTTTCAGCGCCTTGCAGGCCTGGGTTCCGGAATAGTCGAACTCGCAGGCCTGGCCGATGATGATCGGGCCGGCGCCGATGATGAGGATCGACTGGATATCTGTGCGTTTCGGCATGTCATCTCGCGCGCGTGGCAAGAACCCCGTCGCGGCAATCCGCGCGGGTTCCTGGCAAGGGTCATTCAGGCTAAAGCGGGCTTATAGGGGAAAAGGTCGGGAGGGGGAACCCCCGCGGCCGACCCGTGACACCCTGATGGGGATGACCGCGGCGGCAGGGCCGCGCCCGTTCGCGGCGACGCGCGGGAACCTTGGGCGTCGCGCGGACTTGATGCGCTGCGGCCCGGAGCGGTAGTTTGCGCCGAGGCTATGGCGCGGCGGACAGTCGGGGCTCATTGCCACGCATCGGGGGGAAACGACATGCGGCTCGACGGTCAGCGTGAAAGCAACAATGTCGAGGATCGTCGCGGCGACAGCGGCGGTCTCGGCGGCGGTTATCGCCAGGCGGGCATGGGACGCGGCATTCCGCTGCGTGGCGGCTCGCTCGTCACCATCGCGGTTCTCGTCGGCATCGGCTGGCTGGTCTTCGGCATCAATCCGCTGCAGATGCTGGCGATGCTGACGGGTGGCGGCTCGCTGACCCAGAGCGAGAGCGTCCAGCCCTCGACCCCGGCCACGCCCTCGCGCACCGCCAACTCGGGCGCTGCGTCCGATGCCGGCAAGCAGTTCGTCGCCAAGGTGCTCGGCAGTACGGAAGACGTCTGGACGGCCATCTTCGCCGCCAGCAACCGCAGCTACAAGCCGACCCCTCTCGTGCTGTTCAGCGGGCGGATCGCCTCGGCCTGCGGCGCCGCGAGCGCGGCCTCCGGTCCGTTTTATTGCCCCAACGACGGCAAGGTGTATATCGACCTCGCTTTCTATGACGAGTTGAAGAACCGCTTCGGTGCACCGGGCGATTTCGCGCAGGCCTATGTCATCGCGCACGAGGTCGGCCATCACGTGCAGGATCTCATCGGCGTGCTGCCGGAATTCAACCGCCAGCGCCAGAACGCCTCGCGCACCGAGGCCAACGAAATGTCAGTGCGCGTCGAATTGCAGGCCGACTGTTTCGCCGGGATCTGGGCCAACAAGACCGACCAGAAGGGCATGCTGGAGGCGGGCGACATCGACGAGGCGCTCAACGCCGCAACGCAGATCGGCGACGACACGATCCAGAAGCGCAGCCAGGGCTATGTCGTTCCGGACAGCTTCACGCATGGAACGTCGGCGCAGCGCAGCGCCTGGTTCAAGCGCGGCTACCAGACCGGCGACATGAAGTCTTGTGACACGTTCTCGGGCAACATCTGAGCGCAAATCTGAGCAGTCGCGATCCGCTTGCCGGCAGGGTCGGGGAGGGCAGGGCGTTCGAGCCCTGTCCCTCCAACTCTTTAAACCTGCTGCTTGCATCGGCTGGGGCGATATCCGCGCCGATCGTCATGACGGCGACGAGCCGGCACGTTCATCGGGACTGACTTGCCGTGCTGATCGTGGCGCGGGGCCGTTGTTCTCCGAAGCTGCGCCGGTCGTCGCGATCGAGGCGGTGCTGAGTGCCCGCCGCCAGCCGCGCGCGCCCTGAAGGGCCAATACGGAATTTTGGAAGTGACACATATGATATGCTTGACTTATGAAATTTCCAGCCGATATGTAGCTAACTACAATTATGGCTGACGTTTAGAAATCATCATGTCGTTCCCCACGGACTTCCTCGCCACGCTGTCGCAGGTCAGCCGTCTCTTGCGCACCTATTGCGACCAGAGGTTCCGCCGCCTGGACCTGACGCTTGCCCGGGGCCGCGTGATGCTCCATCTCGCCAAGACGCCTGGTGGCATCATGCAGGCCGAGCTGACGGCGCTGCTGGAGGTCGAGCATCCGACGGCCGTTCGCCTCTTTGATAGCCTTGAACAGGCCAATCTGATCGAGCGCCGGGCTGTTGACGGCGATCGCCGCGCCAAGGAGATCGTGCTCACCGAGGCCGGCCGGCCCGTCGCGGAGCGCGTCTCGATTGCGATCGACGACGTCGCGGTTGCCGTCATCGAGGGCATCGATCCCGCTGACCTCGCTATCGCTGATCGCGTCCTGACGCAGATTCTCGCCAATATCGCGCGGATGGCGCGCGAGGCCGACGCGGGTTCGACCGGGGTCGCCCGATGAGTGCGGCTCTCGCTCTTGAACCGAAGGCGGAAGTCCCGTCGCAGCCGACGCAAGTGGCGACTCCGCCGGTTGAGGCCGCTCCGGCGCCTACCGCTGCATCGGCCGCGATCCCGGCCTGGCGGGTTGCGCTCTATGGCGCCGCCTCGGTCTTTCTTGGCGTGACGCAGGGATTGGGGATCAATCTCGTCACCGCCAACCTTGCGGGAATCCAGGGCTCGCTCGGTGTCACGCAGATCGAGAGCAACTGGCTGATCGCGGCCTATATGGCGACCAATCTGGCCGGGACGATCCTGTTGTACAAAGTGCGAACCGAGTTTGGTCTCCGCCGTTTCGCGGAGCTCGGCCTGCTCATCTATGTGCTGGTGACAGCGGCTCATCTCCTGGCCGATGATTTGAGATCCGCCGTCGTGGTGCGCGCCGCCATGGGTGTCGCCGCGGCGCCGCTGTCGACGCTCGCCTTCTTCTACATGCTCGAAGTGATGAAGCCGGCCAAGAAGCTGACCGTCGGCATCTGCTTCGGCTTGCTCGGCGGTCAGATCGCCGTGCCCCTCGCGCGCGTCATCTCGCCGGACCTGCTCGAGCTTGGACGCTGGCATGGCCTCTATCTGCTGGAGACGGGCCTCGCCCTGATCAGCCTCGCCATTGTCTTCCTGCTGCCGATCAGCCATCCGCCCCGCCAGAAGGTGTTCGACCGGCTCGATCTCCTCAGCTTTCCACTGCTGGCGATCGGCTCAGGCGCCTTTGCCATTCTGCTGACGCTCGGCCGTCTCTATTGGTGGTTCGATACGCCCTGGCTCGGCGTTCTGGCTGTCGTCGGCATCCTGGCATTGACCGCTGTGCTGATCCTCGAATCGCAGCGCGCCCATCCGATGATCGACCTCAAATGGCTGTCGAGCTCGGAAATGCTCATCTTCGCCGGCTCGCTGCTGGCTTTCCGCCTGCTGCTCGCCGAACAGACGACCGGCGTTGTCGGCCTCTTCACGTCGCTCGGGCTCCTGAACGACCAGCTCGCCACCCTCTACTGGATCATCCTCGGCGCCACGGTCAGCGGGCTTGTCGTCACCAGCCTTCTGATGGGAGCGGGCCGCACGCCGGCGATCCACCTGACAGCCCTCGCACTGATCGCCGTGGCCGCGTTTCTCGATTCGCATGCGACCAATCTGTCGCGGCCTGCGCAGTTCTACGGGACGCAGGCCATGATGGCCTTCGCAGGCGCCATGTTCCTGCCACCCGCCTTGCAGTTCGGCTTCGGACAGGCGCTGGCGCGGGGCGGCAATGCGATCGTGAGCTTTCTGGTCGTCTTCATCGGAACGCAGACGCTTGGCGGTCTCATCGGCTCCGCGGCCCTCGGCACCTTCGTCACGCTGCGCGAGAAGTTCCATTCGAGCGCGCTCGTCGAGCATCTGACGGCCGTGAACCCGTTCGTCGTCCAGCGCGTCCAGGCCTATGCCGGCGCCTATGGCAAGGTCCTCTCAGACCCGGCGCTGCGCACTGCCGAGGGGGCAATCCTGCTCGGCAAGGCCGCGACGCAGGAGGCGACCGTCCTCGCCTACAACGACCTTTTCCTGCTGATCGCCGTGCTCGCGGTCGGCGCGATGCTCGTCCTCATCTCCCATCAGATCGTCATCGTCTGGCGCGCCGCATCTTCGGCCCCGTCGAGCGTCTGAAACCACGAAGAACCATCATGACCAACTTCTTCCGCTCCAAGATCCCCCTTGTCATCGGCCTGGCCGGCGTCGCCGGTGCCCTGCTGGTCCTCTACGCCTGGCAGTTGCCGCCCTTCAACTCGGCCATGGTCTCGACCGACAATGCCTATGTGCGCGGGCAGGTGACGCTGCTCTCGGCGCAGGGCGCCGGGACCGTCACCGCCGTCCATGTGCGCGACTATCAACCCGTCAGGCAGGGCGACGTCCTCGTCGAGATTGACGACCGTACCGCGCGTCAGCAAGTCGCGTCGGCCGAGGCGCAGCTTCAGACGGCCGAAGCCTCGCTCGACAGCTTCGAGGCCAATCGCGCCGCCAAGGTTGCCAGCCGCGACCTCGCCAAGGCCCAGTTGCAAAGCGCCGAGGCCGGGCTGGATAAAGCGAAGCTCGATTCCGATCGAACGGACTCGTTGGTCACGAAAGGCATCACCTCGCAATCGACCGGGGACCAGGCGCGCGTCGCGTTGCAGCAGGCCGAGGCGACCGTCGCGCAGGCCAACGCCAATATCGGCATCGCCGAGCAGAACGTTGCCCTGGTCGATGCAGGCCGCCCCTCGCTCGAGGCGGCCGTTTCAAGCGCGCAGGCAGCCGTCTCGCTCGCGAAGATCACGCTCGGCAATCTGCGGCTGGTCGCGCCGGTCGACGGACGGCTCGGCGAGGTCGGCGTTCGCGTCGGCCAGTATGTCGCCGCAGGATCCTCGCTTACCTCGGTGACGCCGGACGCCACTTGGGTCATTGCCAATTTCAAGGAGACGCAGGTCGGCCGTATGGCCGTGGGCCAGCCGGCAGAATTCACCGTCGACGCGCTCGGCAGCCGGATCTTCAAGGGCCATGTCGTGCATTTTGCGCCCGCCGCGGGTTCCGAGTTCAGCGTCATCAAGGCGGACAATGCGACGGGCAACTTCACCAAGGTGCCACAGCGTATTTCCGCCCGCATCGAGATCGATCCCGGCCAGGCGGGGGCCGATGCCCTGCGGCCCGGCATGTCGGTGGTCGTGACAGTGGATACGGCCGCCGCCGCTGATGCTTCGCTCGCGGCGGCCGATCAGCCGGCCGAGCAGGTCTCGGCGTTGCGCTAGTACCGGTCCACCGTCAGCATCCAGTTGATCACGGCGCGCCAGTCCGTCATGCGGATCGGCGTGCCGTGGCTGCCGGTCTGGAACAGGACGAATTTCGAGGGATAGCCGGGCACGGCGTTCCGGATCTGTTCGAAGAAGCCGGCCTGATCCTGCCAGGGGAAGACGGCGTCGTCGCTGCCATGGCCGAAATAGAGCGGGATGCGGCGACCGTCGGGCTTCATCGCGGCGCTCGACAAGAAGCCCTCGTCAGGCATCGTCCCCATGAGAAGCATGCCTGAAACGACGCCGACCGCCTGAGGGTCGTCGGCGATCTGCCAGCACAGCTTGCCGCCGAACGAGCCGCAGGCGAGGAAGACCGGCGCCCCCGGCGAACGGGTTGCGATGTTCAGCATCAGCGCCTTGACGTCGGCGGCGCCCTTCGGGCCGAAGTCGGTGAAGTCGGGCGAGAGATAAAGGCCTCCCGCCTTGGCGACCATGTTCTTGATTCGGTTGAAGTTGCCGCCAAAGCTCCAGTCGTCCGCACCCAGAAAACGCGTGCCGTTCTGGCCGTGCAGGAAGATGACGATCATCGAGGCCGGTCGGTCGGCGGCGCCGACGATGACGGTGCGCAGCGTGCGTCCGCCGCCGCCCTGGTAGTCGACATGGCGCTGCTGCCAGTTGACGCCGGTGTCGACATATTTCCACTGCACCTTCTTTTCCGGTACCTCGTCCCGGACATGGATGTCGCGCTGCTTGTCGTAGTCGACGACGATGAAATCGCCGCCGTCCTCGGTGCGGATGATCCCGGGGAAGGCGAAGAGCTGATCCTTCTGTGGCGGCAGGCGCAGCGGCGCGGCGAACGCGGCGGTGGCTGCGAACGAAGCCGCGACGAGGAGCGTCGTGATCGCGCGGAGGCGGGCAAGGGCAGGCATGGGTCTGGATCCGCTGGTTGTCGCCGGCGCACGATCGCATCAGCAGGCCGCGGCGCCAAGCCGGTGATGCGTTCAGCCGCGGTTCAGCCAGGCGGGCCTATCCCTGCCGGCGTCGCAGCATCGTCGCGTCCTTGCCGCTTTGTTGCTGCTTCCTGAGGCGCGAATCAGCCGAGCCCCTGTCCGCGGTCGCAACGACCCTGACGGCGGCGGACAGCGAAGGGATGTTGATCCATGAAGTTCTGGGGTCTCGCAGGAGCCGCTCTCGTCGGCGGCGTCGTCGTCGCCAGTGCCGGCGTGCTGACCGGCGTCATCGACGTTCCCTATCGGCTCCAGCTTGCGCCGAAGGGGGAGCCCGCCGCCGCGCCTGAGCCGGTTGCGGCAACGCCTGCCCCCGCCGAGCCGGTGGCCGAGGCCGCGCCTCCGGTCGCCGCGCCCGCGCCGGTGCAGGTTGCCGCAGCGCCGCCGCCGCGCCCTCGGGCCAAGCCCGTCGTCGCGCGGCCCGCACAACCGCCGGCGGTTCAGCCGATCCCCGTCTATGACCAGCAGCCGCAGGCGAACCAGCCCACGGGCGCCATCGACTACTTCTTCGATGCGCTCGCGCCTTATGGCCAGTGGGTCGCTGACCGCAGCTATGGCTATGTGTTCGTGCCGGATAGGCGCGGCGCCGGCTGGCGTCCTTACCAGGAAGGCCAGTGGGTCTGGACCGACGACTATGGCTGGTACTGGCAATCCGACGAGCCGTTCGGCTGGGCGACCTATCACTACGGCCGCTGGGACTACAGCCCCGACTATGGCTGGTTCTGGGTCCCCGGCGATGTCTGGTCGCCGGCCTGGGTGACGTTCCGCACCGGCGGCGGCTCCGTCGGCTGGGCGCCGGTCGCGCCCGATCGGCCGGGCTATGCCTATGGCATGCCGCGCCGCTACCAGCCGCCCGTGGCCGAAAGCTGGGTGTTCGTCGACCAGCGCGCCTTCGGCGGCGCCGATATCGGCCGTCGTGCCGCGCCGATCGATCAGATCGGCGGCTATCTCGATCGGGCGCAGGATGTCCGCCGGCCGCGATTCCAGGACGGCCGCTTCTACAACGACCCGGTCGCGCGGCCGACGCAGCCCTCGCGCGAACTCGTCTATGTCGATCGCCAGGACGACATCTTCGAGGACAATCGCGGCGGCCGCATCGGCGTGTTCCGTCCGCGCATCGGGGAGGGCGGCTTCGATCGGCGACCCGACGGCTATGTCAATACGGTGCCGCGCGAGGACCGCAGCCTGATCCGCCAGTTCGTGCCCGATAGCGGCAATGGCGTCGACGCCGGCGCCTTGTCGGCGGCGCTGCTTTCCGTGCTCGCGCCCGGCGAACGGCAGACGCTCGATCAGACGCGGCAGCAGGATGGCGGCGCCTACAAGGCCGAGATCGACAGGCTGAATGCCGAGAAGGCAGCGCTGGTCGAACAGCAGCGCCAGGCTGCGGCGAGCCGACAGGCCGAGATCGACGCCGCCGTTCAGAAGGCCGAAGCCGAGCGCCAGGCCGCCCAGGACCAGCTGAAGAAGGAGCGCGGGGCGCGGGCGCAGGCCGTCCTCGACAAGGTCGCGGCCGAGCCCAAGCCGCCGGCAGCGCCGCCGGCCGTACCCGCTCAGCCGCCTCAGCCCGCCCCGTCGCCCGCAGCCGCCCCCGCTCAGGCGCCGCCTGCGGCCGAGCCGCCGCCGCCTGCCGCCGAGCCGAAGCCCCAGCCTGCGGAGGCGCCGCCTGCGGCCGAGCCGCCGGCGAAGCCGCGGCCGCCCAGGAAGCAGCCGCCGGCCGAAGCCGCGCCGCAGCCCGCCCCGGCAGCAGAACCGGCACCGGCTCAGCCCGAGCCGCCGCCGCCCGCCGCCGAACCGAAGCCTGCGGAGGCGCCGCCTGCGGCCGAGCCGCAAGTGAAGCCGCGGCCGCCCAGGAAGCAGCCGCCGGCCGAAGCCGCGCCGCAGCCCGCCCCGGCAGCAGAACCGGCTCCGGCTCAGCCCGAGCCGCCGCCGCCCGCCGCCGAGCCGAAGCCCGCGCCTCAGCCTGCGGAGGCGCCTGCGACCGAGCCGCCGGCGAAGCCGCGGCCGCCCAGGAAGCAGCCACCGGCCGAAGCCGCGCCGCAGCCCGCTCCGGCAGCAGAACCGGCACCGGCTCAGCCCGAGCCGCCGCCGCCCGCCGCCGAGCCGAAGCCTGCGCCTGTGGAGGTCGCGCCTGCGGCCGAGCCGCCCCCTAACGCGCGTCCGCATAAGCAGGAGCAGCCCCACGCCCCGCCTGCCGAGGCTGCACCTGCTGAAGCTGCGCCGAGACCCGAGCCCGCGGCCCCTGTGGCAGAGCCCAAGCCTGCGCCCGAGCCGGCTCCGCCGGCTGCCGAGCCGCCGGCCGAGCCGAAGCAGCCGCGGGGAGAGCGGCCGCCCAGGGGCGAGAGGCCGCCGAGGCCCGCAGAGCCTGCTTGTCCTGAAGGCATGAAGGTTCAGGCTGACGGCGTCTGCGCGCCGTGACCCCATAGAAAAAGGCCGGCGCAACCAGCGCCGGCCTTCGAATAGTGGTCGGCCTCGCCGGCTATTTCAGATCGGCGTAGATCCGGTCGCCCTGCTCGTCGATGATCTGCTGGCCCTTGATGATGATCAGCGCCACGGCATCCTCGCGGCTCGCATGCTTGTCGACACGGACGAAGCGATAGCTCTTCAAAGTGCCGCCGATCTCCTTCTCGATGAGGCCGGCGGTCTGGTATTGCGCGCCGGCTTTCATCGGGGTCGGGCGGATCATGTGGCCCTTGTATTCGACGCCGTCGTCGGCGGCGCCCTTGTCCGAGCCGCCGGCGTCGCCGCCGCCAAAGAGCTTCTTCAGGAACGAGACCATGTCGGCACCTTTCTCCGGGCGGGGGACGATCGGCGCGAAGTTAGTCACTCACACGCCGCGGCGCCATGCCCGCGGGGCATTTCTATTCGGTGAGGTCGAGATCGGCGAGCCGCAGCGCGAATTCGCTCGGTGCGAAGCGGGGCACGACCAAGTCGTCCGCAGACCACGGCGTGATCGTGTGGTAGCGGCCGCCCTCGGGATCGCGGTGAACATGGATCTTCATCGTGATCGCATCGATCACCCAGAGCTCGCGCACGCCGAAATGAGCATAGACCAGCGCCTTCGGACCGAGGTCATAGCCTAGAGAGCGGTCTGATATTTCTATGGCGAGCAACACGTTGCCAGCAGCGAGCCGAGGTATGGTCACTTCGGTCGGAACGACCAGAATGTCCGGCTCGATGAAGGTGTCGACATCCAGCCGGAACGTCGTTTCCGGAATGAGGTCGATATGGTCAGGCGCCGATTTGTACCAGCGCCGCAGAAGCTGGCGCTTGATCGTCTCATGCCGGCTGCCCTTGGCATTCATCGGAACGAGTTCTCCCCCGATCAGCTCGATCCGCTCGTCGTCGCGGATCAGGCCGACCTCGCCCATGCGCTCGACATCCTTCACGGTGAAGGTACGGCGGGGAAGATCATCGGTTCCGGTCAGCGCGCGCATGTTCATGTCGCCATCATAGACGAAAAAGGCCGCCCTTCCGAGCGGCCTTTCCAAATCCCATACGGCGCGGGCCGCTAGTTGTCGAGGAAGCTCCTGAGCTTCCGCGAACGGCTCGGATGCTTGAGCTTCCGGAGCGCCTTGGCCTCGATCTGGCGGATGCGCTCGCGCGTCACGCTGAACTGCTGGCCGACTTCCTCCAGCGTGTGGTCGGTGTTCATGCCGATGCCGAAGCGCATTCTGAGCACACGTTCCTCGCGCGGCGTCAGCGAGGCGAGCACGCGGGTCGTCGTCTCGCGCAGGTTCGACTGAATCGCCGCATCGATCGGCAGGATCGCCATCTTGTCCTCGATGAAATCACCGAGATGCGAATCCTCCTCGTCGCCGATCGGCGTCTCGAGGCTGATCGGCTCCTTGGCGATCTTGAGGACCTTGCGGACCTTCTCGAGCGGCATCGCCAGCTTTTCGGCCAGCTCTTCCGGCGTCGGCTCGCGGCCGATCTCGTGCAGCATCTGGCGCGAGGTGCGGACGATCTTGTTGATCGTCTCGATCATGTGCACCGGGATGCGGATCGTGCGGGCCTGGTCGGCGATCGAGCGGGTGATCGCCTGGCGAATCCACCAGGTGGCATAGGTCGAGAACTTGTAGCCGCGGCGATACTCGAACTTATCGACCGCCTTCATCAGGCCGATATTGCCTTCCTGGATCAGGTCGAGGAACTGCAGGCCGCGATTGGTGTATTTCTTGGCGATCGAGATCACGAGGCGGAGATTGGCCTCGACCATCTCCTTCTTGGCCTGGCGTGCTTCCTTCTCGCCCTTCTGCACCATATGGACGATGCGGCGATACTCGAACGGCTCGAGGCCGGTTTCCGTCGCCAACTGCTGGATCTCGCCACGCAGCTCGCGGATTCGGTCCTTGCCGTTGGAGACGAAGTCCTTCCAGCCGCGGCCGCCGAGATTGGCAACGCGGCGCAGCCAGTTCGGGTCGAGTTCCGAACCCTGATATTCGCGCAGGAACTCCTCGCGCGAGACGCGGTAGCTCTCGGCGAGGCGCAGCAGCTTGCCCTCGGAGGTGATCAGCCGCTTGTTGATGTCGTAGAGCTGGGCGACCAGCGAATCGATGCGGTGCTGGTTCAGCGACAGCGACTTGACCTCGAGAATGAGGTCGTCCTTCAGCTTCTTGTAGCGGCGCTCCTGGCTCGGCGACAGCGTCTCGTTCTTGAGGCGGCCCTCGACGAGCTGGTCCTGCAGGCGGCGCAGCTTCTTGTAGTTCTCGGCGACGTTGTCGAAGGTCTCGACGACCTTCGGCTTCAGCTCGGCCTCCATCGCGGCGAGCGACATGTTGTTTTCCATGTCGTCTTCGTCGTCGCCTTCACCCTCGGTCGGGATCGGCGGCTCCGCCTCTTCGGAGGTCTCGCCGAACTCGCCGCCAGGGCCCGCGATCGGCGCGTTCTTGGCGTCGGGGCCGGCATAGGTCGCTTCGAGATCGATGATGTCGCGAAGGAGAATCTTGCCCTCGGCGAGTTCCTCTTTCCAGATGATGATCGCCTGGAAGGTGAGGGGGCTCTCGCAGAGCCCGGCGATCATCGTCTCGCGGCCGGCCTCGATGCGCTTGGCGATCGCGATCTCGCCCTCGCGGGAGAGCAACTCGACCGAGCCCATCTCGCGCAGATACATGCGCACGGGATCGTCGGTGCGGTCGGTCGGCTCGCGCGCGGTCGTCGTCTTGGCGACGGCGGTGCCGGTCGATTCGGCGAGTTCACCCGCCTCTTCCTCGGCGTCGGCAGCCGTTTCCTCGGCCTCCTCGACCTCGTCGGCCTCGATCACGTTGATGCCCATTTCCGACAGCATCGAGAGGATGTCCTCGATCTGTTCGGAACCGACCTGCTCGGACGGAAGAACCGAATTCAACTCGTCATAGGTGACGAAGCCGCGCTTCTTGGCGACCTTGATCATCCGCTTGACGGCGGCATCGGAGAGGTCCAGAAGCGGTCCGTCCTGGGGCTCGGACGTCGCCTCCGCGGCCTCTTCGTTCTCCTGAACCTTCGTCGCCATGCTCTTCTCCGTCCTGGCGGGGGCGGGGCGCCAGTTGATAGCCGTCGCGCCCGCAAACCGCCGATTAACCAGAGCGGCCGCGGGAGGAAATCCCGGACCGCGAATCACTTCCGTCACCAATAGGCTTCGTGTCTTAAGTGTCGCCTAACCATTCCGATCACCCGGCCTAGACTGTGCCGAGCCGGCGACCGGAGGCTGCGCCGAACCCGTCGATCAGGGCCTCGGTGCCTTCGCTGTTCGCCATCTGCTTCTGGATGTCGACGAGGTGGGCCAGATTGGCGTCGCTCGGGTCGGAGGCGAGGGCAGCCTCGGCATCCTTCAATTCCTTATGTAACGTCCGCGCCTTCCGATGCAAGGTGAGCGCCTGGAGCCAGCCGTCGAGCGCATCCTGCAGCGGCGCCGTGGGCTCGGCCTGCCAGATGCCGCCCTGCTTCAAATGACGATCCAACCGTTCCACCAGTTCGCCTTGCCCCGCGCCGATCAGACGCTGCATCAATGCCTCGGAGCCGACATGCGGATCTTCGGCCGCAATCTCTAGGATTTGCGAGCGAAGAGAGTCAAGGTCGCGATTCGTCAACTCGAGATGGGCGAAGGCGTCGAAATGGTCGGTGATGAGCGCGGGATGATGCGCCATCGTCATCACCAGCACGGTCTCGCGCAGGCCTGCCACCGGCCGGCTCCTGATCTGCTGCAACGCGGCCGAGACCGGCGTGATCTGGGTACGGAAGGTTGGAACATAACGCGGATCGGCCGGTCCGTCCGGTTTTCCGCGGCGAAAGGCCGAAGGGCGGCCGGCCTGGGGGCGCCTGTTGCCCGGGGCCGTGGCGCCGCCGCCGCCAAAGAGATCGCGCACGCGTTCGCCGAGCGCCTGCTCGTAATGGCGGCGGACCGTCTCGTCGCCGACCGAGCGGGCGATCTCGCGCAGCTTGGCCTCGAAGGCGGCGCGGCGCTCAGGCGTCTCGAACCCGCCCTGCTCGGTCTCGCGCGTCCAGATCATCTCGACCAGCGGCTTCGCGGCGGAAATGATGTCGGTCATTGCGGCGCGGCCGGACTGGCGGATGAGGTCGTCCGGGTCCTGGCCCTCCGGGAGCAGGGCGAAGCGGATCGAGCGGCCGGGCTTCAGCAGCGGCAAAGCGAGATCGACGGCGCGCCAGGCCGCGCGGAGGCCCGCCTTGTCGCCATCGAAACAGAGGATCGGCTCGGCGGTCTGGCGCCAGAGCAGTTCGAGCTGGTTCTCGGTGAGCGCGGTGCCAAGCGGCGCGACGGTATGTCCGAAGCCGGCCACGACCATGGAGATGACGTCGACATAGCCCTCGACGACGATGAGCGTGCCGGCGCTCTGGGCCGCCTTGCGCGCCTCGAAGCCGTTGTAGAGCAGGTCGCCCTTCTTGAAGAGCACCGTCTCGGGCGAGTTCAGATATTTCGCCTGCGCGTCTGGCGACAGCGCGCGGCCGCCGAAGGCGACGATGCGGCCGCGCAGATCGGTGATCGGGAACATCACGCGGTCGCGGAAGCGGTCGAACGAGACCGGGATGTCGTCGCCGGCGATGAGGAGGCCGGTCGCGACCATGTCGGCAGGGCTGACACCCTTGCCGGCGAGATATTCCTTCAGCGCGCCGCGGCCCTGCCGCGCATAGCCGAGACGGAAGCGGCGCTGGATTTCCGGTCCGAGGCCGCGGCCGCCGAGATAGCCGCGGGCATTCGCGCCTTCGCGCGCCTGCAGCCCGTCCTCGAAAAAGCGGCAGGCGAGTTCCATCACCTCGTGCAGCGAGGCGCGCTGCTTCTCCACCGCCTCGGCGCGCTCGTCGCGGGCCGGCATCTGGAGCCCGGCCTCGGCCGCGAGCCGTTCGACGGCCTCGGGAAAGGAGAGGCCCTCATGCTCGGTCAGGAAGGTGAAGTGATCGCCTGACACGCCGCAGCCGAAGCAGTGATAGCGGCCCTTGCGGTCGTCGGCGTGGAAGGACGGCGACTTTTCGCCATGGAACGGGCAGCAGGCCCAATAATCGCCCTTGGCCGCCTGAGTCTTGCGCCTGTCCCAGGACACACGCGGGCCGATGACGCTGGAGAGCGGCAGACGGGCGCGAATGTCATCGAGAAAGGAAGGGGAAAAGCGCATGGACGCTCCGTCGCCGAACCCATCATCATGTAGGTGTTCGCCAGGCCGGGGGCAAAGGCTCAGGCGGACTTATCCTTGCTATTCAGCGCCGCTGCCGGCTTCGTCGAACGCATCGCCCCAATCAGCGCGGCGCGCGGCACGGAAAGCATCGCCCTCGCGGCGGGTGACCAGGCGGTCGGCGCGGCTCCCGTCTCCGCGGCAGAGCTTCAGCATCACGCGGCCGCTGGCTGCGCGGGGCGGGGCAAGAACGCGGGAAGGCCGGTTCTCCGGTCGAGACCGGCTCGCGGCGAGATAGATGAACTTCTCGTCCTCGAACGGCACGGAGGCCTGCTTGGCGCGCAGATGCACGCGGCTCCGCGCAACGCGGGCGGCGAAATGACACCAGTCCGGCGGCGCAATCGGGCAGGGCGCCTGATGCGGGCAGGGCGCTGCGATGGTTGCGCCGGCTGCGATCAGCGCCGCGCGCGCCGCGAGGATCCGCTGCCAGCCGGCCGGCGTTCCCGGTTCGACGATGACCAGAATGCCCGTCGTCGCGGCGAAGGCCGCTTCGACAAGCCGATCGCGCGCCGCCGGCTCGAGTTCGTCGAGCACATAGGTGATGGTGACGAGGTCATGCGCCTCCAGGGGCGGGGGGCCTCCAGCCAAATCGGCGGCCAGCCATCTGCGGGCGAGGCTGTCGCTGGCCGCAAGGTCTTGGCCGACCCGGCGCATCGCGGCGCTGCCCTCGATCAGCGTCGCCCCGGCGAGCGAAGGCCAGAGATCGGCGGCGGCGAACACCGCCGTGCCCGGGCCGGCGCCGAGGTCGAGCTGGCTCTCCGGCGCGAAGTGGGGCAGCGCGGTGGCGGCCGCCTCGAGGGCGGAACGCGTCGCGGCATAGGTCGCCGGCAGGCGGGCGGCGAGATAGGCTCGCGCCGCACCCTCTTCGTCGACATGGAAGCGACCGTCGCGGAGCTCGGCGCGATAACGCGCCGACAGCGCGGCCGCGCTGGCAGCCAGCGCATCGGTGGAGACGCCAGCGAGGGCGGCTTCGACAGCCGTCCTCAGCGCGGGCGGGAGTTCCATGGTTCGGAGCGCCGCAGCGTCAGGAAGCGGTCAGCGCCGCCTTGACCGCCGCGCCCGCCTTGGCGAAATCCATCGCGCCGGCATGGTGCGCCTTCAACTCGCCCATGACCTTGCCCATGTCCTTGATGCCCGCGGCGCCCGTGGCTGCAATGGCCGCGGCGATCGCCGCCTGGACACCGGCCTCGTCGAGCTGGCGCGGCAGGTATTCCTCGATCACGGCGATCTCGGCGAGTTCCTGGGCGGCCAGTTCCGGACGGGCATTGTCGGTGTAGATGCGCGCCGATTCCTGGCGCTGCTTCACCATCTTGGCGAGCAGGTCGATCAGCTCGGTCTCCGTCGCGGCGGTCGTGCCGGCGCCGCGGGCGAGGATGTCGCGATCCTTGATCGCAGCCGAGATCAGCCGCAGCGTGCCGGTGCGCTGCTTGTCCTTGGCGAGCATCGCGGTCTTCAGGTCCTGATTGATGCGGTCGCGCATGGCGGAGCTTCCTTCCATTTTGCCGGCACCATAGGAGCAAGATCGAAGCCATTCAAGCGATATTCCGCTAAGCTATTGAAAGTGCTTGCGATTAAATTCGAGGCCAAGGTTGACGGAAAGGGGCCGATCGCCTAGGTTCCGCGCCGACGTCGACAGGGCGGCGGGTCGCACGATCCGGCGCGCCTTGGCATGCGGGCATGCACCCGGCGTCCTCAAGCGAACGGTGCCTCGATCATGACCGACGGAACGACTGTGATGGCCGAAGATGCGGTGTGGGCAGAGCCCTTGCCGACGGCGCTGCTCATTCTCGCCGATGGGACCGTGATCGAAGGCCGTGGCATTGGCGCCACCGGCCATGCGGTCGGCGAAGTCTGCTTCAACACGGCGATGACGGGCTACCAGGAGATCCTGACCGACCCGTCCTATGCCGGGCAGATCATCACCTTCACCTTCCCGCATATCGGCAATGTCGGCACCAATGATGAGGATATCGAGACGGTCAACATGGCCGGCGCCTCGGGCGTTCGTGGCTGCGTGATCAAGACCGACATCACCAACCCGTCCAATTATCGCGCGCTTCGGCACTTCGACGCCTGGCTGCGCGCTCGTGGCATCATCGGCATCGCCGGCGTCGACACGCGCGCCCTGACGGCGCTCATTCGCGACAAGGGCATGCCGAACGCCGTCATCGCCCATGCGCCGGACGCCGTGTTCGACCGCGCCGCGCTCACGGCCGAGGCGGCGGCATGGCCGGGCCTTGTCGGCATGGATCTCGCGCCCGACGTGACCACCGGCCAGTCCTTCCGCTGGGACGAGACGACCTGGGCCTGGAACGAGGGTTTCGGCCGGCAGGAGGCGCCGCGCTACAAGGTCGTCGCCGTCGACTACGGCATCAAGCGCAACATCCTGCGCCTGCTCGCGGAAGCCGGCTGTGCCGTCACCGTTCTGCCTGCCTCGGCGACCGGCGAGGAAATCCTCGCCCATGAGCCGGACGGCGTCTTCCTCTCCAATGGCCCCGGCGATCCCGCGGCGACCGGCGCCTATGCCGTCCCGGCGATTCGCGCCGTCATCGAAGCGGATGTGCCGCTGTTCGGCATCTGCCTCGGTCATCAGCTGCTTGGGATCGCGCTCGGCGGCGAGACGCAGAAGATGCATCAGGGCCATCACGGCGCCAATCATCCGGTGAAGGACCTCACGACCGGCAAGGTCGAGATCACCTCGATGAATCACGGCTTCGCGGTCAATTCCGCCTCGCTGCCGGCGAGCATCGAGGAGACGCATGTCTCGCTGTTCGACGGCTCGAATTGCGGCCTGAAGGTCAAGGACAAGCCGATCTTCTCGGTGCAGTACCACCCCGAGGCTTCGCCCGGTCCGCAGGACAGCCATTATCTGTTCACGCGCTTCGTCAACATGATCCGCGCCCGCAAGGGCGACGAGCAGCTGCCGGAACAGGCCTGAGCCCAGCGCCGGCGCCGACCGAGACGACGTCGCCTCGGTCCCGCTCGTCCGGCCTGGCGGGACGCAACCCGACCCATCGCGGATCGCTTCTTGCGGTTGCGCGTTTGACGCCTAGATGCAGGGTCCGGGCTGGGCCGGTTGGGGGCGAATGTGGCTGATACGGTCATCATCCTGAATGCGCGGGCGGGCACGATCCGCGACCTGCAGCCGAGCCAGGTCGAGGCCGACGTGCGGCAGGCCTTCGCCGATCACAAGGAAAGCGTCTCGGTCGAACTCGCGGAGGGCGAACGCTTCATCGCCGCGATCGACGAGGCGGCCGAGTCGGGCGCTGCGACGATCATCGTCGGCGGCGGCGACGGCTCGGCGAGCTATGCGGCCAAGAAGCTCGCCGGCACCGGGCGTGCGCTCGGCGTCCTGCCGCTCGGCACGATGAACCTCTTCGCGCGAAGCCTCGGAATCCCGGCCGACCTGCCGCTTGCCCTCGATCTTCTGGCGCGCGGCGAGCCGAAGCGCATCGATCTCGGCAAGGTCAATGGCCGCATCTTCCATACGCTGGCGGGGCTTGGCTATTTCGCCGAAGTGGCGCGGGCGCGGGCGCAGGTGCGCGAGGATACGAACCTGCCGTTCGGCCGCTACATCGCCGCCGCACGCGCCTCGCTGCGCGCGTTTACCAAGCCCGGTATTCTCGAGCTCACCATCGAGACGGAGGAGGGGCCGCGCGAGATCGAGGCCTATGCGCTGTTCGTCGGCAACAACCGCCTCTCCGACGGCGGCTTCGACCGGCCCCGCCTCGACGAAGGCCTGCTCGAGGTGCACTACGCGGAAGGCGCGGAATTCGCCAACCGCATGCAGGCGGCGATCGACCTGCTTGCCGGCCGCTGGCGCGAAAATCCGGCGATCCAGACCTTCACCGCGCGGACGATCAAGGTCCGCAGCCGCCGGCCGAGGCTGTGGGTCTCGGTCGACGGGGAACTGGCGCGGCTCGATACGCCGCTCGCCTTCGAGTGCTGCGCCGGTGCGCTCACGGTGCTGATGCCTCCGACCGAGGCGCCCGCCCTCTGACGGGCGCCTTGATCATCGCGAGCGTGGCTGCCGTCAGCGCGGGGCGATCGCGTAGACGATCGTGGCGCTGGCAGAGATTTCCTGCGTGCCGCCCATCACCGGCGAGGGCGCCGGCATCGCATCCTTCATCGCCATGGCGCGGAAGACGGGCGGGCCGCCGCCTTCATTGGCGTTGATCGACTGGATCGGCCCGAGCTTGACGCCTGCCGCCTCGGCCATCAGCTCGGCGCGCCGACGCGCTTCGGCGATCGCCGCCTTGATGGCGGCATCGCGCAACGCTTCGGAGCGGCCGATCTCGAAGGAGACGCCGTTGACGCGATTGGCGCCGGCGGTGATCACCTTGTCGAGCAACGGACCCGACTTGCCGATGTCGCGGATGCGGACCGTGACCTGGTTGGAGACGCGGTAGCCCGTGATCTTCGACTGGCCGGAAGGATCCTTTGCGGGATCGGAATAGACCGGCTCGACGAAGAGGCCGCTGGTCGCGACGTCCTTCTTCTCGATGCCGGCGCCGGTGATCGTATCGACGACCGCATTCATGTCCTTGGCGTTGGCGGCAAGCGCATCCTGCGCCGTCGCCGCTTCCGAGACGACGCCGAGCGAAACCACGGCGATGTCGGGCGCGGCGCTGGCGCTGCCCTCGCCGGTGGCCGTCAGGACGGGCGGGCCGGCCGGTTCGGCGAGCGCCGGAAGTGCCAGGGCGCCGATGAGGGCCGAGGCCAGGAATGTGCGCTTCATCAGAAGAGCCGGAGTGGTCGTCATGCGCATTGTCACGTTTCCCCACGTCGGCGGCGTTGCTACCGCCTTCGCGATGATCGATAGGTGGCTATTGCGACACCATTGCGGCTGCCACCCGCCGCGCGGCGCGGGGCTGGGGGAAGATTGGAATCGTGAGCGGATACGCTAGGTTTTCGCAAGGCGACGCGTTGGGCAGGACCGGAGAGTAGCGGGTGGAAGCAGCGCGACACAGGGCAGAGCAGCGCCGGCTTGCGGCGCTCCGGGCCTATGAGATCCTCGATACTCCCCGCGAGCGCGAGTTCGACGACATCGTCCGTGTCGTCAGCGCCATCTGCAATGTGCCGATCTCCGTCATCAACCTCATCGACGACGGCCGCCAATGGTTCAAGGCCGAAGTCGGTCTCGGCGTGCGCGAAACGCCGCTGCCGTCCTCGATCTGCGCCCACGCCATTCTCGAGGACGAATTCATGCTCGTCCCCGATACGCTGTCCGACCCGCGCTTCATCGACAATCCCCTCGTCGTCGGTGATCCGCGGCTGCGCTTCTATGCCGGCGCGTTGCTGAAGTCCGGAGAGGGCCTGCCGATCGGCACGATCTGCGTTCTCGACACCGAGCCGCGTGGGCTGAGCGAGGATCAACAGGCGTTGCTTCGGCTCATGGCGAGCCAGATCATGAAGCTGATCGAATCGCGGCGTCTGGTCCGGGCCGAGCAGGAAGCGCGGCTCCGCGCCGAGCAACTGGCGGCCGAGAACGAGATGCTGGCGCGCGAGAGCGACCACCGCGTCATGAACTCGCTGCAGCAGGTTTCCTCGCTCCTCGCCCTGCAGGCCCGCAGCGCGGCGCCCGCCGTGAGGGTCGAACTCGACAGCGCCCGCCAGCGGGTCGACGCCATCGCCCATGTCCACCGCCATATCCATCGCGCCGGCAATCTCGCCGAGATTGCGGCGGGGCCGTTCCTGTCGCAACTCACAGACAGCATCCGTACGAGCGCGCCGGCCAGAATCACCGTGAGGCTGGTCGAGGCCGATACCGCCAACCTCACTCCGGAGCTGGCGAGCGCTCTCGGCATGATCGTGGCCGAACTCGTCGCCAACAGCCTGAAGCATGCCTTTGTCGACGGCCGCGCCGGTTCGATCGCGATCCGCTACAAGGCCGCGGCCGATGGGTGGCAGGTGTCGGTCGCCGATGACGGGGTCGGACTGCCCGACGGCTTCGATCCTGCGTCGAGCCAGGGCGTCGGCATGCGCGTGATCGGCGCCATGGTGCGCCGTCTCGGAGCAAACTTGGTCGCGCAATCGAGTGGCGGGCTGACCGTCTTCTGCGTCGAGAGCCCGGCACCCCAAGGCTGAGCCGGGCCGTGAACAGCCCGGCGCGATGCGGTCAGCGGCTGATCGGGACGTAGACAGTGTCGGTGCTGGAATTCGCCTGCCCGATCAGGTAGCCGGCGAGCCCGCCGGCAGCAGCTGTGCCGCCCGCCAGCATCCAGACCGGGACGCCCTTGGCCGCCGGGTCGGCCGCGGCCGAAATCGGGGCGCCGGATTTCACCGCGTCGATCTGGTCGGGCGTCAGATCGGCGCCCGCAACCTGGCTTGCAGGCTTGCATCCGACTTTGGACGACACAGTCGTGATGGTCGAGGCCTGAAGAGAAAGCTTGCAGCCATCGGCATAGGCGAGAGTTGCTTGCGAATGCACCGTCACCATGACGCGCGCCCCATCGGGAACATTCGCCGCATCGGCGATCTTCTTGAAGCCTGCGCCAGTATCGACAAGCACAGTGCCGTTCGTCGTGGTGACGGTGGCCTTTTCTGCTGCAAAGACACTGCTTGTTGCCGTAACCAGCACAAGCACAGACATCGCTGCGACGCGCATTTCTGCATTCCTGAATGAGATGGAGACCGGATAACCGAGAGAATCAACTAGAAGGATTCGTGTTTTCGGTCAATAAAGTCGATTCGATCGGAGTCGATGTCGCGCAGTCAAAGATCAGAAACGATTCCGATCAAGTCAGAAACATTCAGAAATGGTTGCCTAGACTCTAAAACTGGGTATGAAATACAGAACTGAGATATGACTGAGGCGATAAGGATTTGATAAGACGAATGCTCTAATATAGAATTGTAAAAGATACATAAAATTTATTATTGCGATGAATTGCGCGTGAATATGTTAATGTAATAATATAAATAACTTCGCAGTTATATTGTATAGAATATGTAATCTGTACGGAAGAAGCGGCGTGTTTCACAGAAGATCGTATAGATTTTCCGAGAGAATATATCGCCGACAATATCGATGTCGCCGATAGCGATGAGGGGTGGCCGGATGTAGCGCGTCGTCGTGATTCTTGAATGGACGGGGATCGCATAAGCCGTCGAGGCGCGGGCTGAATGGCTATCGCTTGACTCTGGGTTGTGTGTCGGAATCACACTTCGACCCGGAGGCCGGCAGCGATAACCGATCCATGGTCCGGCTGGCAGATTTCCGCATGGTGCGGCGGATTGCGGCGGAATGTCGCTAATTTACCCGGTCGAAAACACGAAAGCCCCATGGGCGTCGGCAATGCCGCTCCGCATGGGGCCGTCTTGGCGGCCGACCGACAGGTCAGCCGCGACGCGTGCAGGCTGTCGTCTTCGATCGGCTACTTGCTGACCGGGACGTAGACATAAACGGTATTGTCGTTCGGATTCGCGAGCAGATAGCCGATCAAGCCGCCCGCGGCCGCGGCACCGCCGGCGACGAGACCCCAGGCGAGACGTCCGTCATGATAGACCGGGGCCGGCTGAACGATCTGGTCCGGTGTCAGGTCCGCGCCTGCGACCTGAGAGGCAGGGTTGCAGCCGACCTTGGACGAGACGGTGGTGATCGACGACGCGGAAAGCGGCAGCTTGCAGCCGTCGGCATAGGCGATCGTCCCGTGCGACTTCGGTGCGACCAGGACGCGGCTGCCATCGGGCACCACCGCACTCGCGCCGATCTTGGCGAAGCCCTTGCCGGAGTCCACCAGGACCGAGCCTTGGTCCTGGGTAACGGTCGCCACCTGCGACGCCATCGCGCCGCCTGTGCCGAGTGAGAGTACGATCAAGGTCATGGCAGTGATGCGCATGGTCAGTCCCCCGAAAATTCCGCTCGAAGCGTTAAGCAGTCTTGCTGAGCGGAATCATCGACTCTTAACACTAATAATGAGTTAAAGACATTCACACTGGCGGTTGTGGCGGCGATGACTGGAGGCGCGTTGTCGTCTGGTAGTAAAGTTGGTTGTAGAGCCTCCGATGATGAAGAGGTTCTCGCTCAGAAAACATGGAGTCCTTCGCCGGCTGCTTTGCTCGCGGCCAGGGCCGGCCAACGATGACTTAGCTGCGTCGCAGCATCGATATTGCAGTGCAGCATGACGCAACAGCTTGATGGGCGGGGTAGGGCGGGATGCGCATCCTCTGCCGTAGGCCGGGCGCATGCGCCGACACGCGGCAGCACGAGGCTGCGTGGCGAGGCGCCGGGCCGAGCGCCCGGATCGGGGCCGACCGACCCGCTACAGCCAAGGCGTTGAAAAGACTGGTGGGCCCACCAGGACTCGAACCTGGAACCAGACCGTTATGAGCGGTCGGCTCTAACCATTGAGCTATAGGCCCCCGCGACCCGGTATAGCCGATCGGGCCCGGACGGCAAGAGGTCGAGATAAGCGGCCGCAACGAGCCGGCCATCGAGGGGGATGGCCGGTCGCCGAGGCGATAACGGCCGTCAGCCGGAGAGGGCGGCCCAAGTCGCCGACCCGACGATGCCGTCCGGAGCGAGGCCTGCGCCCGCCTGGAAGGTCTTCACCGCCAGCTCGGTCGCGGCGCCGAAATCATTGTCGATCGCGAGGTGAAATCCCTTGCGCTGCAGGAGCGTCTGCAGGGTCCCGACCGCGTCGCCGCTCAACCCGCGATGGAGCACGGGGCGGGGGGCGGCGCTGCCGGTCGAGAGCGCGAGGAGCGCAACCTTCGCCTTCTTCAGGAAGATCCCGCGATCCTCCAGTCCGTTGAGACCGCCATTGACCTTCCGCGTCACGGTGACGAGATCGTCCTGGTCGGCGGCGGCGTTGAGGTTGCGGTTCTTCCAGTATTCGCAGGCAATCTTCAGCGAGACGACCGGATCTGCGGCGATGTCCGGCTTGTCTTCGAGCGGCAGGCCAAGAATATGTCCAATACGGCGATAATTGGCCCGTCCCGTCAGTTGCAGGAGGCCTCGACCCTTGTAGCGTGGACCATCGTCAGGCTCGGTGTTGCCGAGATCGAGCCGATTTTCATAGGCCGTTCCATCGGCAAATTCGACCGTGGTGCGGAAGCCCGCGCATTCAAGCGTCACCTGACCCATGAAATGCGCGATGCGCAGCAGGGTGTTGATCTCGTAGTCGTCGAGCGTCGCCGCGAAGATAGGGGAAATCGCGTCGATGATCTTCTTCTGGGCAGCTGCTTTGTCGCCGGTGAAATGTGGTGCGACCTTCCGGATGAATGTGCCGTCAATTGCAAACATGGAACGCCCCCGATGAGTGCCGAATGATGCATGCACCTTCCTGGTGGTCGCGGCGCCGTTGGTTTATCGCCAGCGTGAGCTGACGAAACCGCGGCCGCACACCAGAATGATTGCGTCATATCAATATCACATCAATAGGTTGCAATTCCAGCTTGATCTCTGCTGTGGCCGAGCGCGGGCTCGGGCGCGCAGCAGCGTCGGCGTTCGCCGATGGCCGCGGGTCAGTGCGAGGCGGAGATGTCGTCCGGATGCGCGACCGGGAGCATGCCGCGATAGAAGCCGGGCTCGGAGCCTTCGATCGCGATCGCCCCGACCGAGCGGGCGTAAAAGCCTGTCGGGCCGGCGCCGCCGATGATGCCGTAGGGATAGCCGGCGCCATACATGTCGAGCAGCGTTGCCAGCAGCAGCGCATGGCCGATGCCACGGCCGCGCAGGCTCTCGTCGACGCCTGTCGGGCCGAAATAACCCCGCGCGGTGGCGTCGTAGCAGGCGAAGCCGGCGATGGCCTCACCGCGAACGGCGATGAGGCAGGAGGGCGGCTGGCGGCAGGTGGCGACGGTCGCCTCGCTGACCCAGCCCTGGCCGAAGCGCGGGCCGATCCAGTCGGTGAGCGCGCGGAGTTCCGGCGCGAGCACGCGGCGGATGGTGACGCCCTCGGCCGCCATGCGGGCGTCGAGCGCATCGTCGCGCCGGAGGTCGTAGAGCTTGACGAGCATGTCGGGCATGGCAGTTCCTTGGCGGTGTCCCGGCGTCAGCCCTTGACCGCGCCGGCCGTGAGGCCCGCGACGATCCGGCGCTGGAAGATTAGGACGAGGATAATCAGCGGCAGCGTGACCGTGACCGAGGCGGCCATGATCTGGCCGAACGGATATTCATAGCGCGAGGAGCCGCCCATCAGGCCGATCGCGACCGGCACGGTGCGGTTTTCGTCGGTCAGGATGAAGGTCAGCGCGAACAGGAATTCATTCCAGGAGAGGATGAAGGCGAGGATGCCGGTCGAGGCGAGCGAAGGGCCCATCAGCGGCAGCAGGATCTTGGTCAGGATGCGGAAATGCGAGCAGCCGTCGATGATCGCGGCTTCTTCCAGTTCGCGCGGGAATTCGCGGATGAAGGTGGTGAGGATCCAGGTGGTGAAGGGCACTGTCGCCAGCAGATAAGTGAGGATCAGCGCGCTCGGGCGGTTGTAAAGGCCGAGCCAGTTGATCAGTTCGAACATGCCGGAGAGGACGACGACCTGCGGGAAGATCGAAATCATCAGGATGGTCATCAGCACGCCGCGCCGCTGCGGGAAATCGATGCGGCCGAGCGCATAGGCGGCGGAAATGCCGAGGATCAACGAGAGCGCCGTGGTCGAACTCGCGACGAAAGCCGAGTTGACCAGCGAGCCGAGGAACACCTTGTTCTCGTAGAGCGCGCGGTAATAGGTGAAGTCGAAGGCGGGCAGGAAGGTGTTGTGATAGAGGGCCGCGCCCTGCTTGGTCGAGGAGACGATCGCCCAGTAGTAGGGAAACAGCGTGTAGATCAGTACGAGGCCGACGGCGGCGACGAGGAAGCCCTTCTTGATCCGCCGCTCCAGCCGGTAGCTGGCCGAACTGCGCCGACGGCGCGCGGGAACGGGGGCCGAAAGCATCGTGGCGCTCATGCTGCTTCTCCCGCCGCGCGATCGAGCCTGAGCACGCCGATGATGACGATGGCAACGAAGGCGACCAGCAGGAACACCCAGGTCGAGGCGGCTGAGCCGATGCCGAGTTCCTGGAACGAGATCAGGCGATTGCGCGCATAAATCGAGGCGGTCATCACCTGCTCGCTCGACGCCGCCAGCACATAGGCGAGGTCGAACATGCGGAGCGCATCGAGCACGCGGAACAGCACGGCGACGCCGATGGCCGGCTTCAGCAGCGGCAGCACGATCGACCAGAACCGCTTCCAGGCCGGAATTCCGTCGACTTCGGCCGCCTCCATGATCTCGCCGGGAATCATCTGCAGGCCCGCGAGGATCAGCAGCACCATGAACGGCGTCGTCATCCAGACATCGATGAAGATCACGACGCCCATGATCAGCGAGCCGTTCGCGGTCCAGGCGATGCCGTGGTCGATCAGTCCGGCCGAGATCAGCATCTGGTTGAGCACGCCGAACTGGTCGTTGAGCATCCATTCCCAGATCTTGGTCGCGACAACGACGGGGATCGCCCAGGGCACGAGTATGGCGGCGCGGACGAGGCCGCGGCCGGGGATCGCCTGGTTGATGAGGAGGGCGATGCCGAGGCCGAGCAACGTCTCGATCGCCACGGATATCACCGTGAAGACGAGTGTGTTGCGGACGGCGATCCACCAGGTCCGGTCGCCGAGCACTTCGAGATAGTTCTCGAAGCCGACCAGCGAATAATTGGTCGGATCATCGAGATAGGCGTCGGTGAAGGAGAAGTAGAAGGTTCGGGCGAGCGGCCAGACCGCGACCACCAGCATGGCGACCAGCATCGGCGCCATGAACATCCAGGCGGCGCGGCGGTCGGCGCGGGCAAGCTTGAGGCTCATGCCGCGAGCCCTCCGCCGACTTCTGCGCCCATGACCGGCCGCGTCGCGGCGGCGGCGGCGCGCTCAAAGCTCGCCGCATGGTCGAGCCGTGCGCCCGCCTCGTCGAAGAGGAACAGGTCCTCGTCGCGGAAGGCGAGCCCGACCCGGCTGTCGCGGGCTTCCGTCGGCCGGGTGGGCAGGCGAACGACCCAGCCATGCTCCGCATCGAGGCGGATATAGGCGAAATGCTCGTGACCGAGATCCTCGACCCGCTCGAGAACGCCGTCGAGCCGGCCGCTGCCGGGCGCGACGATCGAGAGCGCCTCCGGGCGAACGCCGATGCTCGCCGGGGTCGAGCGGTTGCCGGCGACGCTCGCATCGATGACGAGGCCGCCGGGCCCGGCGAGCCGCCAGCCGCTGCCGCCGGCCACTGCCGAGACGGCGGAGAAATTCATGCGCGGGCTGCCGACGAAACCGGCGACGAAGCGGCTTTTCGGCGTGTGATAGAGCTCCTGCGGCGTGCCGACCTGCTCGATCACGCCATGGTTCAGCACGACGATCCGGTCGGCCAGCGTCATCGCCTCGGCCTGATCATGCGTCACGTAGATCATCGTCGTGCCGATATCGTCGTGCAGCCGTGCAATCTCGATCCGCATCTCCATGCGGAGATCGGAATCGAGGTTGGAGAGCGGCTCGTCGAACAGGAACACGTCGGGTTTGCGCACCAGGGCGCGGCCGATGGCGACGCGCTGGCGCTGCCCGCCCGAGAGCTCGCGCGGGCGCCGGGCCAGCAGGTGATCGACCTTCAGCAGCTTGGCGACCTCGGCCACCTTGTTGCGGACCGCGTCGCGGCCGATGCCGAGCGTTTCGAGCGCAAAGCCGATGTTACGGGCCACCGTCATGTGCGGATAGAGCGCATAGGACTGGAAGACGAAGGCGATGCCGCGCTTCGAGGCCGGAACATCCGTCACCGCCTCGCCGCCGATCGCGATCTCGCCCTCCGTCACCGGCACGAGACCGGCGATGAGGCGCAGGAGGGTCGACTTGCCGCAACCGGACGGTCCGACGAAGACGATGAACTCGCCGTCCCGGATCGAGAGATCGACGCCGCGGATGACGGCATTGGTCCCGTAGGATTTTGAGACGGATTTCAGCTCGACCGATGCCATGGGGGCTCCGAAGCGGATGGTTGGCCAGGGGGTGCTTTGCTCGATCGTCGAAGGGCGGCACCCCTCTACACCTCCCCCTGAGGGGAGGTCGGACCGAAGGTCCGGGAGAGGGTTCACGGAGCATCCGGAGAGGCCGTAAACCCTCGCCCGCCGACTTCGCCGTCAATCTCTCCCAAAGGGAGAGGTGAAGGAAGAGGCAGCCCGAACTACCGGCTTTCCTTCAGCTTCTCGAGCCGTGCGGCGAGCTTGGTCAGCCCCTCCTTCACGTCCTCGTCGCCGGCCAGCATGTCATGCACGGCGCGATAGAAGGCCTGCGAGACTCGGTTATAGCTGGTGCCGGTATAGCCCGACGGACGGGTCGCGCTGTCGGCGAAGGCCGGCTGCGTGTCCTTGAGGAAGGGCAGCTTGGCGAGCACGTCCGGATCGGTATAGAGCGCGCTGATCGACGGGTTGTAGGCGCCTTCGATCGCCCGCATCTTCTGCATTTCCGGGCCCGTGATGAAGCGCGTGAACTCGGCCGCAAGCTCGGGCTTGGCGCTGTACTTGTTGACGCCGAAATACATCGGGCCGAGGCAGCCGCTCGACTTCTCGCCGACCTTGCCGACCGGAAGCGGCATCATGCCGACCTTGCCGACGAGCTGGCCGCCGGCAGTCTGCGACGTGCCCCAGACATAGGGCCAGTTGCGGTGGAAGACGGAGTTGCCAGCCTCGAACACGGCGCGCGAGGCTTCCTCGTCATAGCCGAGCACGCCTTCCGGCGAGATGGTGCCGATCCAGCCCTTGGCCTTCTCGATCGCCTCGGCCGCGCCCGGATTGTCGATCGTGACCTTGCCGTCGTCCGAGATGATCGTGCCGCCGCCATTCGAGGCGACGAGTTCGATCGCGTCGCAGGTCAGGCCCTCATAGCTCTTGGCCTGCCAGGTGTAGCCCCACATGTCCTTGTTGCCGGCAGCGCGTTCCTTGTCCTGGATCTCCTTGGCCTGCTTGGCCAGTTCGTCCCAGGTCTTCGGCGGCTGCATGCCGTATTTCTCGAGCAGGTCCTTGCGATAGAACATCAGCCCGACATCCATATAGGCCGGCAGCGCGATCAGCTGGCCATTGATGTCGCCGGCGCCGATCGTCGACTTGAAATGCGCGTCCTGCTCCGCCTGCGGCACCATCGCCTTGATGTCGAGCAGGTTGTTCTTGAACATGCCGAGCCAGATGACGTCGAGGAACAGCACGTCGACATCGCTCGATTTCGCCGCCAGCAGCTGCTGGTAGAGCGGGATCGCGTCGTCGAGCTGGGCCGGCATCTTGTTGATCTTGGCTTCGTTGCCGGTCTTCGCCTTCCAGGCGTCGGCGGCCTTCAGGCAGAGCTCGTAATCCGTCGCGCCGCAGAAGACGGAGACGGTATCGGCCCGCGCCGCGCCGGAGGCGAGCGCAAGGAGCATGCTGGCGCCGAGCGCGAGCTTTTTGAGCGACATCAGTGAAATTCCCTCTGTTCCCTGTGGAGCGGCCGGGCCGCGGCGAGCGAAGCTCTTTCGGCTCCTGTTTCGCCCGCATATTACCACTGGATATATCCAGGCATGTCAATATGGTCATGAAGCCGGCTAGCCACGCAGAGGGCGGCCGCGCCAGGGGAGGGGCCGATGACAGCCGGGACAGGGCAGGAGATCGAGTTCGACGAAACGGACGCCGCGCCGCACGCTCACGGTCTCGACGGACCGGAGACGGGGGACCAACTCAGCCGCTCGGGCAGCATCAGCCGCGCCGACCCGCGCCCTCTCCACCGACAGGTTCACGGCGCCATTCTCGAAGCGATCGAGGCCGGGCGGCTGCCGCGCAACGGCAAGCTGCCGTCGGAGCGCGAACTGGTCGATCTCTTCGGCGTCAGCCGCATCACGATCCGCCATGCGATGCGCGATCTGGTGCAGCAGGGTTTCCTGCAGAGCCAGCCCGGCAAGGGCTTCTATGTCGCCGAGCCGCAGCGCGGCTTCGAATTGCATCTGCTGAAGAGCTTCACCGCGACGGCGCTCGCCAATGGCCGCCGGCCGGGCCAGCGCCTGCTCGCGGCGCGAACCTGGCGCGCTCCGCTCGAGATCACGCGGCCGCTGTTCCTGCCCGAGGGGGCGGAAGTCGTGGAGCTGTCGCGACTACGCCTTCTCGACGATATCCCGGTGGTCATCCAGACAGACTGGCTCTCGGCGGCGCGGGTGCCCGGCCTCGTCGATCTCGACTGGGCGGCGCCGAACCGCTCGCTCTATGCCGAGATCCGCGAGCGCTACCGCATCCGTCCGGTGCGCGGGCAGACGACGCTGAGCGCGCGCCTCGCCTCGGACGGGGAGGCGCGGCTTCTCGGCCTCGAGCCGCCTGCGGCCGTCCTTACGGTCGACCAGATCGCGTTCGACAGCCGCAACCGCCCGGTCAACCTGACGACGCTGAAGCATCATCCCGAACGCTACCCGCTGACGCTCGCGCAATCGGAGACCGGCGATATCGAGCAGATCTGATGGCGCGCAGGAGCGCCCTCAGCCAAGTCCGCTCTTGGCCATCAAGGCGCGACGGAACCTGCGGCGGAGTTTCTTGAGACGCGCCCGCAAGCCGCGCGGCTCGGCCGCCGCGGCATGCGCCAGCCGCTCTGCCTCGGCGCGCTCGGCGGCCTGGCGTGCCGCCTCCGCGGCGCGCGCCGACAGGAAGCGCTCGCGTTCCGTCCGAACGTCGGCCGTCGCGACGCGGGGAGCGACACGCTCGGGCAAGCGGACGGGCGGACGCGGCATCCCTGCGTTAGGGCTGGGCGAGCCGTGGCGCCGGGGCGCAGCACGGGTCGCGGCATCCCTCTTTGCCAGCAGCGTCTCGAACAGCGCTTCATAGCGCGTTGCCTGATGGTCGAGCGTCGCTTCGGCCAGGATGTCGCGCCGCGCCGCCGCGCCGAGCGTTGCCGCCATCGTGGGAGCCTCGACGAGATCGCGCACGGCCTCGGCGAGCGCGCCGATATCGCGCGGCGCCACGAGGCGGCCGTTGATGCCGTCGCGGATCATGTCATTCATTCCGCCGACGGCGAAGGCGACGACCGGCACACCCGCGGCCATCGCTTCCATCATGACGTTCGGCTGGTTGTCCTCGAGCGAGGGCAGGATCACGAGATCGGCCGCGTTGTAGATCCGCGCCAGTTGCAGATCGTCGCCGATGAAGCCGAACGATGTCACGGGGATGCCGAGCGAACGGATTTCGGGCGTCGCCTCGCCGAAGACGATGAGGCCGAGCCTGCCTGTCGACACATCGCCCGCTGCGGAAGAGGCCCGCGTCAGTCGCTCGATCGCCTCGATCAGAAGTCCGAAGCCCTTGCGGATCTCGTCGGTATGATGGGCGCCGAAGAGAATGTAGCGCATCGACGGATCGAGGCCGAGGGCCAGCCGAGCGCCCGCTTTTTCGGCCGGCAGGAACAATTCGGTTTCGAGCGAATTCGAGACCCGGTGAACCGATCCGGATTCGAAGACGCCGGACCGGGCCGCGCAATCGGCCAGCCAGTAAGACGGCGCAACGGCAGCGACATGCGCGCGGCGATAGAGCTGCCGCTTGGCGGCGATGAGGGCCGGCGCCATGGCCAGCGTGTCGTCGCGGACCTGCGGGCAAGGCGCACAGTCGCGCTCGTAGCCGGCGCAGCCGCTGGAGTAGTGGCAGCCGCCGGTGAAATGGCCCATGTCGTGCAAGGTAAACACGACCGGCTTGCCGAGCGCGATCACGGCCGCGGTCGTCTCCGGGGTGAGCATGAAGTTCGACCAGTGGATGTTGACGACGTCGTAGTCCTCATCCGCGATCCACTGGGAAAGGTCGAAGCCGCTGGTCTGGAACGAGAAGAACGTATTCGAGACGCCCGTCCGCCGGGTGTTGAGGTAGTCGCCGTCGACGAAGCGGGCGCAGTCGTCTCCTTCCGGCGTGCTGCCGTCGGGTTCGACAATGACCGAGTTCGGATGGATGTAACTGCGCGTCGCCTGGATGATGTCGACTGCGTGTCCGCGCGCGGACAATCCATCCGATAGACGCTGCATGGCCCGGGGTGCGCCGCCGCCGCCGCCGTCTGTACTCAGGATCGCGATTTTCATCGTTTTTGTTGCTTGGCGTGTTCGACGGTACTCGGGAAAGTATATCGGATCGTCCGATGCCGCCAGTGCGATCAGCGCGGCCCGATCGCGCCTACGGCTTCGACCGATAGAACACCGATGCGTGGCGCTTAGTCAGATCGACTGACGCATTGCTGCTGTCGTTGTCGCGCGGCCAGGAGCCTGGAGGCATTGAAGCCGGCTGGCCTGACGGCGGAGCGTTTCATGGGCAGTGATCGGGCGCTCCGGTCAGGTCGCAGGCGACCGTGGACGATGGCGCCGGCGCCAGCGACGAAAGCGTCGCTCGAGCAATTTACCGATTTCCATCGTTACGGCCCAAAGATCGCCGAGCCCGGCCTTCACCACCTGCAAGGCCGGCGTTTCATCCGTTACTTCGTCGCGAATAGCGAGGCCCGATCGGATATCGACCCCGCTTGGGACAGTCTCGACAGCCAGATATCGCAGCAGTTCTTCCTGCGCCGAGGGCGGCGCGCTCTCAATGGGCGTAGCGTCCGGCACGGGCGGGACGATTTCGATCGTCGCGGCGGCGCGACGCAGCTGCATCAGTGCGTGTCGTCCGGCCTCGCGCTCCGAGCGCTGCAGCCAGGGGTCGGCATCGTCGGCTGCAAACGACATGTCGGAAAGCACGCTCACGGTATGCCGGCTCGACATGGTCTGGATCATGTGCAGTGCAAGATCGGCGAGGGCGTAGTGCCGTTCGAACGGATCATGCTCGCCGGCATAGTACTCGTCGATTTCGCCAAGCCGCTCGCGGAGTTGTTGCGCGCGCCACTGGTCGGCGAGCGGGTTCTTCACCTGCTTGATCAGATAGGTTTCGCTGATGCTGGCGAAGTCATGCCATTCGCGATCGTTCCAGGCCTGCTCGTGGGTCTGGTGCAGCAGGATCGGATCGGACACCAGCGACAGGGGTGAGTAGAGGCTCGCGGCCAGCGGGAGAGCATAGTCCCACCAGGGCACACCGAGCTGGTAGGGGTGCTCGACGAGGCCGGACAGCGCCGGGGCAATCAGGGCCGGCGTGAAGGCGAAAAGATCGACGCCGAGATCGAACCTTTTGCCTTCGCGCCGAGCGAGGGAGGGGACCTCCCAGCGATGCAGGATCAGCGTCGACTGCCGCGCGAGCCGGTCCATCCGTGCCGCGAGGTCGAGACAGGGTGGCATGAAGAGATCGGCGTTGATGATGCCGATCGGCTCATCCGGCGGGAGGACGGAGAGGAACGCGGCGAAGGACGGCATCTTGCGCGCGCCGGGCGGCAGGTCCTCCTCGACGAAGCGGTAGGTGACGCCGGGAAGACCGGCCCCGATCAGGTCCCGCTCGGCTTCGTTGTGCACAGAAAGCACGTCGAAACCGTTCGCCTGCCATGATTCGACGCAGCGCCTGACCAGATCTGGTCCGACATCGACGCCATTTTCGTCGAGGCGCTTCAGGAAGGGAAAGGCGGAGGTAACCAGAAGCACAGATCTAACCTCGCCTGCCTTTGATGACTTTTCGCATCGACGATGACTCCGACTGGGCCGATCGAAGTCGCTCGAATGCCGGTGGCATCGTCCAAACTATCGATTGCCAGACTTTTACGAGAATCAGTGCCCGAAAATCTTCCTGAACTTGTCTGACAGCGACAATCTGCCCCGGGCGCTGTTGGGCGGCGCTGTGGAAAGCCCGTTCCGAGCGCTCGTGGCGAAGCCTTGGCTCTGGTCGCCGCCGGCTCCGATCCTCGCACGCAGCGATTGGAGCTCGTCTTCGAGACGGTGGATCTGGCGCTGCAGGTCGATGTTGAGGGCGCGCTGCTCGACCAGTTCACGTCCGATCGCGACGCTGCGATCCGCCTTCTCGAGATGGCGGTCGAGCTTCTGCGTCCAGTCGGCCAACTGTGCCTCGATCGATCCGCGCTCCGGCGCCGGCGGCGCAACTGCTGCCGCGCGAGTCGATGTCGTCCCGTCTTCGGTCATGCTGTCTGGCTCTCCGACGCCGCGCCGAGGCTTTGCGGGCGGCTCACTGAAATGCCGGATATGAATATGCCGATCTGCCGCGTATCTCCACCCTTGCCCTCGTCGGCAGGGGAGATCGTGTAGGCCGAGCTGAGCCGCAGTTTCAGCTGCGCTGTCTCGCCCTTGAACTGCACGAGGCGGCGCGCCTTCAGCGGGCGCCAAGTCTGCACGGGTCCGGAATAGATCGGCTCGCCGTTCAGCCGGATGTCGACCGATTGCGGCCGACCGGGCGCGCCGGCGACGGTAAAGGCAAGTTCCACCTCGGCTTCGGACAGCCGCTCGCCGAGCCGCAATTCGATCTCCGCCTCGGTGGCCGCGGTCCAGACGCCGCCTTCCTCATGCGGATTGAGGTTGGCGCGACGCTCGTTGATGACCCGCCCGCGCAGCTCCGCGAGGACCGCGAGCGGAAGACGTTCCGGGCGTGTCGGCCGTTCTGCGGCGAGGGGCGCGCGCCAGGCGAGCGAGCGTGCCGCGCCGAAGCGGAGGCCGTCGCCGATGACCTCCTGGTCGAGACGAATGGCGAGGCGGCGCAGCGACTGGTTCCACACCGCCTCGTCGACGGCGGCCATGGAATTGCCCGTGCTGGCCGAACGCCAGTTCCAAAGGGCGGTCGGGGAGGGACTGAAGCGGAAGGCGCCGAAGCGCGCGAGCATCAGATAGAGATACATATCTTCGGCGACGACGAGCGCCGGGTCGGCGAGCGTCCGCTCGTCGAGGCAGGCGGCGCGCGCGATCCAGGCATTCGACTGGATATAGTTGTCGAAATTGACCAACCGGATCACGTCGAAGCTGTCCATGAACTTCAGCTCGCGCAGTTCCGGGACATCGATATCCATGGGGCCGGTAAAATTCGGCTGATGCATGAATTCGATCGGATCTTCTTCGACGCGCACGACGCCGCTGTAATAGAGCGGATGGCCGGGATGAGCGTGGGCGGTGGCCAGCAGATGCCCGAAATGGTCCGGCATCAGCGCGTCGTCATCGTCGAGCATGGCGAAATACGGCGCCTTCACCGCGCGGAGGCCGGCCCAGAGCGTCGAGCTCCGCAATCCGGTATTGGCGCATGGCCGATAGTCGATCGCCAGACGGTCGGTGCGCTCGGACGCGGCGAGCGCCGCGAGGTCGTCGCGCCCGGCATAGTCGGCGAGGATGACGCGATAGGTGCCGACCGTCTGGTCGGCGACCGATCGGAGCGCGCGGCGAACGAGATCGGGCGAGCGGCCCCCGGTGCGCATGATGATGTCGACGAGCGGTGCACCATCGTCGCCGGCAGCCGTCGCAGCAAAGGTCGCGCCGGCGCGGTAGCCCTTCAGCACCTCTTCCTTGGCAGCCGCGACGAAGGCGCAGCAACGGTCGATCGTGCCTTCGAGACTGAAGTCGCGCTTGAGGATCGCGTGGCTTCGCCGCCCCATCGCTTCAGCCGCGCTAGGGTTGGCATTGGCGAAAGCGACGATCTCGCGCACGCGGGCGGCATTGAATTCGGGCGGCTCGCTGAGGTCGATATGGAAGACGCTGTCGCCGAGCACGCGCTTCGCGAACGGGATTTCGTCGGTGATGATCAGGCAACCGGCCGCCGCGGCCTCGAACAGGCGCATCGACGGCGTATCGGCGGCGCGGTGGTCGGCCTTGTGGACGCAGAGCGCGATGCCGTGGCGGGCGAGCGTCGCCTGCATCGAGACGCCGTCATAGGGCACTTCGCCCTGGTAGGAACCCTCATAGCCGCGCCAGTTGCCGGCCGGACCATAAAAGGCGATGTCGCCGGAGGCATGGAGCTGTTCGAGCAGCCCGGCATGGCGCTTCCCGTCCCAGTGAACGCCGACATAGACGAGCTCATAGGACTGCCCGGCGGGGCGCGGCACGAAGTCCGTCTCGGGGGCGGTGGGCAGGAACAGGAAGTCCGAACGCGGCTTCGGCATGCCGGTGGAGAATTCGAGATCGTCGAGAAACCGGCCGACATGGGCCGAACCGACGAGATAGCCGTCATGCGACAGGATCGACCGGATGCGAAGTGGATCGCCGGTGTAGAAGCTCGGCGGGCTCCACAGCGCCCCCAGGGTGAAGAAGGGCGTCAGCTTCGGCGTATATTCATGCGTCGCGATGACGAAGTCCGGCGCGCAGTGCAGGATGTCGTCCGAGGTCACGACCTCATAGGCGTGATGACCGCGCGAATCGGCGACCCTTCGGAAGCGCTTGATGAACTCGACCTCGGCGGTACTCGCCAGAGTGGGGAAGGCGTTGACGAGGGCGATATGCATGCGCCGAGGGTTCCGTGCGGGCTCGATCGATCGTAACAGGGCCGGATCGCGGCGTGTATATCACGCAAGCATGCCGGGACCTGTGATCGAGACTGCACATCGTGGCCGACGCCGAGGCCGGCCACGATGAACGCTCCGCGGCGGGGCCTCAGCGCGGCGCGCGCGTCAGGTGCAGCGAGGAAACGCCGGCTGCGAGGTTGAGGCCGGTCTGGGCCGAGACGGAGAGCGGCTGCAACGCGATGCTGCCATTGCCGCCGCCGACCAGCACATTGGCGCCGAGGCCGACGCCGACGCTCGCCTGCGCGGTCGCGCCAGTATAGCGGCCGGTCAGGTCGCCATGGCGGCGGGTCGGCTCGAACACGTTCCAGACGATGACGCTGTTGCGCGACATGCCGATATCGAGGCCGACGCGGTCGATGCGGCCGGTATAGCGCTCGTTGCCGCGCTTCGAGCGGAAGTCGCATTCGACGCTGCGGCGCGAGCCGAAGATCATGCCCATGCCGGAAGCGACGTGGCAGGTCAGCGTGCCCGTACGGATCGCGGCATCGGCTGGCCCGGCGAAGGGGAGGCTGGCAGCGAAGAGGCCGGCAGCGGCGACCAGAAGCGTGGTTTTCTTCATGATGGTTCCTCGAACGGGACGAAAGGTCCGCCGTTCAACGAACAGCCCCGAGCGGCGGTTCCGCTGACGCTTCAGGCGCGAGCCCACTCCGCGTCGCTGACATCGACACCGGCGCGGCGGCAGGCGGCGATCAGATCGTCAGCCGGCGTCTCGGCGAACCACTTGATCATCCGCGCCAGCGGCGTCGGGCCGGCCGGTGCAGTGGCGCCGATCTCGGCCCACAGCGCCGCGAACCAGGGCGTGGTGGGCTCGTTCCGGGCTGCGCCGTGGCGGACGTAATAGAGGATCGGCAGCATGCCGGATCGCCGCGCCTCCTCATGCATCAAGAGGTAGAACTTGGTGTCGAAGAACGGCGAGGGATCGCGATATTCGAAAACGCCAAAGCGGAGATAATGGCGCAGCGGCCCGCCACGCGTCGTCTTCGCTTCGGGGTTCTGCTCGGCATACCAGTTGGCGAAGAAGAGGCCGCTCTGCTTCACCAGCAGCATGTCGCGGCGCATCGCCAGCGAGCGCTGCCATTTGGTCAGGAAGCTCCGCGCGCGCACGGCGCTGTAGCGCGGCTTGCCGAGCGCTTCGCCCTCGAGATGCTCGCGCAGCTCGGCATGGATCTTCTCGGCGGCCTCGGCATCGCCATAGCGCGCCAGCACCGATTTCCATTCGTCATAGGTCTGGCGGCGCTGGTTCCAGGACAGGCCGCCGCTCGAATAGATCGCGATCAGCGCGCCGCTGTGATGGACGCTCGCGCCCTTTTCCCGCTGGCGATAGAGAAACTCATGATCGGCGACGATGCGCCAGGACGTGTCGTAGCCCTCCTCGGCGAGCAATGCGCGGCGGGTCAGCGTCGCCTGATGGCAGGGAACTCCGGCGAGCCAGCGCGCGTCGATCGCGCCATCCTTGAGGCGGCGCCAGGTCAGCTCGAAATCGGCGGCGCGGCTGAGCACGTCGCCTTGCTCGGAGCGGTAGAGATGGTGGCCGATGATGAAGTCGGGCGCCGCGTCGTCGGCAAGGCTCTCCATCGCCTCGGCAAGGGCGGTGTCGCTGGCGAAGAAATCGCCGGCATTCATGAACAGGATGTAGTCGCCGGTCGCGAGCTTGGCGGCCTTGTTCATCGCGAAATACGGGCCGTCATCCGGTTCGCCGACGCCGGCGGCGATCCGATCGCGATAGCGCTCGATGATCGCGGGCGTGCCGTCGGTCGAGGCGCCGTCGACGACGACGAGTTGGATATCCGGATAAGTCTGCGCGAGGATGCTGGCCAGCGTCGGCTCGAGCGTCGCCGCTGCATTGAACGTGACGACCGCGACGCTGACACGCCGACCGGGAGCGGCAGCCGGCTTGGCGGTGGCGGCGACGGCCACCGTCGTCGGCGCCGTGACGGTGTTGGCGTCGGCCTCGCCGAGGACGAAGGCGCGGACCGAGCCGAGCGCCTCGTTCCAGCGCCGGCGCCCGAGAAGCGCACGTTGGCGGGCCCGCGCGCCCAGCTCGGCTGCACGGGAGAAATCGAGCGGGGCAGGGGTGCCGAGCGGCCAGAGCAGGCCGTCGACTCCATCGGTGATGTATTCGTTCATGGTCGGCTGGTCGGCGGCGACGACGGCCATGCCGCGGCACATCGCCTCGATGAAGGAGAAGCCGATGCCTTCCTGGGCGCGCGGCGCGAAATAGACGTTGTGGCGGCCAAGCAGCGCCTGCAGTTCGGCTGGATCCTCGAACCAGGACGAGACTGTCATCCGGCCGTCGGCGCTCGCAGCGACCGGATCTTCGGCGGCCTCGCCGGGATCGTCGGCACTGTGGATATGGAGGCGATCGAACGGCGTCGTACCGACCAGCTTCTCGATGTCGCGCCAGCGGATCGCGGTGGTCCGCTTCCAGAAGAAGCCGCGCAGCCAGGTGAAATCCTCGATCGGCGCGAAGGCGTCCGGCTCGGGCCAATATTGGGCATAAAGCGATTGCAGGCCGGCATGGCCGACGATGCGGTGCAGCTCGTGGCAGAAGGAAAGGACGCGCGCGCCGGAAAGGCGGCGCCAGTCGGCCTCGCTCAGCTGGTCGGCGCCGTCCCACATCGGCACATAGAGGATGTTGGTCGCGCCCTGGCGCAGCAACCGCTCGACGGGCTGCTCGACCTGCCAGACGATGATGCGATCATACTTGCCGGCGAGGATCGGCGCGATGTCGAACGGCCGACGATCCGCGAACGAATTGTCCCAGAAGCGATCGACCTCGTGGCCGGCCAGCACTTCGCGGACGAAGAAATCGGTCGATTTCGTCTTCTGGTGATAGGCGTGGTCGATGAAGGCTATTCTCATCGATGGATCGCCGCATCCTTGAGCCGCAGGAGATTGATTTCGGCGCGGGCCGCCTTGACCTGGGCGCGCAGTTGCAGCGCCTTCGCCCGGTCGGCCTCGATCTCGGCTTCGAGCGCCGCCATCGCGCCATAGAGCCCGCCTTCGCCCGGCCTTGCTGCCGGTGCGGCGCTCTCGCCGAGCATGCGGCCGAGCCCACCGAAGCCGCCACGTGCGAGGCTGGCGGCCGCCGGGGGACCGGCGTCTTCGTCGTGAGCCGTTGCGATCAGCGTCGCGTCCGGAGCGCCGGCGAGTTCGAGATGCATGCCGGCGACGAGCAGGAAATGCTCGCGCGGATCCTTCGGCCGGCGGTCGCTCTCGACTTCGAAGAAGGCGCGGCCCTTGCCGAGCGTCACCGGAATGCGCAGCACGATGTTGCGACGATGGCCGGAGACCTCGACGACCTCGTCGAAGAGCGTCTCGTCGCCGTATCGGATGACGAGGCGGTTCTCGCGCTGCCAGTTGCGGCATTCGATGACCAGCTCATAACGCCCGCCGACCGGAACGAGGCCCGAGAGCAGCATCAGCGGCTGGTTCATCCAGATGACGCCGGCCGGAAGATGCAGTTCCGGATGCGCACCGATCGGCGCGCTGGCGCCGGTGACGACCTCGAGCGGGACCGTCGGAAAGGCGATGCCGGCGGCATGAACCATCGGCGCCAGCAGCGGGCTGCCGAAGTCGGGCACGAAGCGCCAGGATTTCGTTTCGGGACTGTATTGCGCGACGCTGCGCTTCTGGCGCCGGCTGCCGCTCTCGACGGGGATGCTCGCCGCGCTTGCTGCCTTTTCGGGCGGCAGGCGGTCGATCTCGGCGTAATAGCGGTCCATCGATTCCGACAGCTGGCCGGGGCGACGGCGGTGGAAGCCGAGCAGCGTGTCGACGGTCGTGAGCGGTGCATGGCGGCCGAAGCGGCGCCAGAGGTCCCAGTCGCCAGCAAGGCGAAAGCTTTCGTCGAGCCCGCCGACCTTGTCCCAGAGCTCCGCCGTCCAGAATGTGCCTTCCTGCATGACGAACGGACCGCCGCGGCCGTCATAATCGCCGGCTAAGAGCTTGGCGCGCTCGAAGGCGATCGGCGAATCGACGCCGAGCGTCGCGCCGCGATCATTGATGAGCGAGATGCGCGAGGTGAGAAAGGCGATCTCCGGCAGGTCGGTCATCACGGCGCGAATGGTGGCGAAGGCTCCGGGCGCGACGCGGTCGTCCGAATTGATCCAGCCCATCACCGAGGGTGTATCGGCCGCGCCCTCGCGTGCGGTCGCAAAGGCGCGGTTGATCGCCTGGTACATGCCGCCGTCCTTGGAGACGGTGAACGAGAAGGTGATGCCGCGGCAGCGGATCGGCAGGGCGCCGCTCGCGAGCCGCGCCTGCCAGGCCTCGATGATTGCGCGCGTGCCGTCCGTCGAACCGCCATCCTGGACGTGATAGCGGATCGCGAAGTCGCCGGCCTGGCCGACGACCGAGGCGATCGTCTCGTCGAGATAGTCTTCCGAATTCAGCGTCGGCGTGACGATGGTGAAGAGATCGCTGGCGCTCATGCGGTTTCCGCTCGGGTCGGCACGGCACCGACGACGAGCGAGCCTATATCATCGGCGCTGCAAGCCATGCAACGCACGCCGCCCCGCCTCAGACCTTCGTCAGCCATTCATGCTCGGGCGCGTTGTGGAATTTCCACGTCCGCTTCGGGCCGGCCATCACGTTCAGGTAATAGAGATCGTAGCCATGGATGGTGGCGCAGGGGTGATAGCCCCTCGGCACCAGCGTCACGACGCCATCCTCGAGGAGGATCGTCTCGTCCAGCGAGCGATCGTCGGTGTAGACGCGCTGGAAGGCGAAGCCCTGCGGCGGGTTGATGCGGTGGTAATAGGTCTCCTCCAGCAGCGATTCCGCCGGCAGGTTGTCCTCATCGTGCTTGTGGGGCGGATAACTCGAGGTGTGGCCGCCGGGCGTGATCACCTCGACGACGAGCAGCGAATCCGCTGCCGCGATCTCGGGCAGGATATTGGTGACGTAACGCGTGTTGGTGCCGCGGCCGCGGACTTCCTGGCCGACATCGGCGGGCGAGATCCGCCGCGCCGGCAGGCCGCCCTCGAGCGAGGGCGCCGAGCAGACCGCGAGCGTCACGGCGGTCTCGGCCGTCGCCTTCCATTCCGAGCCGCCCGGCACATAGACCGAATCCGGCTTGCCCTCGAACGGCGACATCCGCTCGCCGACCACGCCGAAATCGATGCCGCCGGCCTCGATATGCGCCTTGCCCGAAATCAGGACCAGGCAGACCTCGCGGTCGTCCGTCCGGTGATGCGCGCTCTCACCGGGCGCCAGATGATGGAGATCGAAGCCGACATAGGTCCAGCCGGCGATCTCCGGCGTCACATTGATGGTCCAGCCCTCGGTGCCGGATGGTTTGACCAGGAGATCGGACGACATGCGGGTTCCTCGCTTTTTCGGATGACAGGCCCGCCGGCGCCGGGACGACGCTTCGGCGAGCCCTCAGGGTGCGGGCAGACGAGGCTATCGCTTCCAGCCGGCCTCGGCCATGAAGCGGGTGAGATTGTCGTAGCCCATCTTCACATAGCGGGCCGGCGGCGCCTTGACCGGATCCTGCTCGGCCTCGATCACGACCCAGCCGGAATAATCCGGCAGCGCCTTGAACACCGAGACATAGTCCACCGAACCGTCGCCGGGCACGGTGTAGACGCCGGCCAGCACCGAATCGAGGAACGACCAGTCGCCGGCGGCCGACTCGGCCGCGACATCGAGGCGGACATCCTTGGTGTGGATATGCGCGATGCGGTCGCGATAGCGGCGGGCGACCTCGGCCGGATCGGCGCCGGCCCAGGTCAGGTGGCCGGTATCGAGCAGCAGCTTCACTGCCGGCCCGGTCGAGGCCATCATCCGGTCGATCTCGTCCTCGGTCTGGATCACCGTGCCCATGTGGTGGTGATAGACGAGCGTCAGCCCTTCGTCGGCGAGGAAATCGGCGAACTTGGTCAGCCCGGTGTTGAAACGGGCCCATTCCGCCTCGGTCATCTCGGGACGGGAGGAGAGCGGCGCCGAGCGCGTGCCATGCACGGTGCCGGTGCATTCGGCCGCGATCAGGACCTTGGCGCCGAGCGCCTTCAGGAGGTCGATATGGGGCTTCGCGGCGTGGAATTCGGTTTCCGCATCGCGCTCGATCAGGAAGGTCGAATACCAGCCCGAGACGAGATCGAGGCCGTGCGCTGCAAGGATTGGCCGCAAGGCGTCCGCCTGGCGCGGAAACTTGTTGCCGAGTTCCATGCCTTCGATGCCGATCGCCTTGGCCTCGGTGAGGCACTGCTCCAGCGGAATGTCGCCGCCGATCTCGGGCATGTCGTCATTGGACCAGCAGATCGGGTTGGCGCCGATGCGGATCATGGTCGTTCGTCCTCCAGGGGCCTCGGAAGAGGCGGATTTCGTCACCCTCTCCCTGACTTGAACCCCCCCCTTGAGGGAGGGTCAAAACCGCAGAGCGGCTTTGGGGAGGGGGCTGCTTGGCTGGCAAGAGAAGAACGCTTCGGCGCGGCCGAAGCTAGCCCCTCCCCGAAAACGCTCACGCGTTTTCGACCCTCCCCTCGAGGGGAGGGTTGAAGTAAGCCTCAGTTCACGAAGCGCTGCGCCTTCAAGGCCGCTTCATAGGCCGCGCGCGCCGCGTTGACCGAGGGACGATCGCTGACCTCGGGCACCGCGACATCCCACCAGTGACCACCAGCGTCCGTGGTGATCAGCGGGTCGGTGTCGATGACGAGGACCGTGGTGCGGTCATTGGTCTTCGCTTCGGCAAGGCCGGCTTCGAGTTCCGCGATCGAGGCAACCTTTTTCGCGATGGCGCCGAGGCTCGCGGCATGGGCGGCGAAGTCGATCGCCGGCAGGACCTCGTGCTTCACGTCGCGGAAGAGATTGTTGAAGTTGGCGCCGCCGGTGGCCATCTGCAGCCGGTTGATGCAGCCGAAGCCGGAATTATCGAGCACGACGATGATGAGCTTGAGGCCCAGCATCACCGAGGTCGCGATCTCCGAATTCATCATCAGGTACGAGCCGTCGCCGAGCATGACGACGACCTCCTCGGTCGGCTTCGCCATCTTGGTGCCGAGCCCGCCGGCGATCTCGTAGCCCATGGTCGAGAAGCCGTAGTCGAGATGGTAGGTGCCCGGCGCGCCCGCCTGCCAGAGCTTGTGCAATTCGCCGGGCAATCCGCCCGAGGCGCAGACCAGCGTCGCCTCGCTGCCGAGAACGCGGTTCACAGCGCCGATGACCTGGCCGTCGGAGGGGAGGGGCGCATTGGTTGCGGCCGTCGCCTTGTCGGCCTCGACGAACCAGGCCATCCGGCCATCGATCGCGCGCTTCGTCCAGCTTTCCGGCGCCCGCCAGCCGCCGAGATCGGCGGCGAGATCCTTGAGTCCGGCCAGCGCGTCGGCGACGAGCGGCAGCGCGCGATGTTTGGTGGCGTCGAAGACCTGCGGGTTGAGGCCGATCACCGTCTGGTTGTTGTTCTTGAACAGCGCCCAGGAGCCGGTGGTGAAATCCTGCAGCCGCGAGCCGACGGCGAGGATGACATCGGCGTCCTCGGCGAGCTGGTTCGAGGCCGAGGTGCCGGTGACACCGATCGAGCCCATGTTGAGCTGATGCGCCGCGGGCAACGACGACTTGCCGGCCTGCGTCTCGGAGACCGGAATGCCGAACCGTTCGGCGAAGGCCTTCAGCGCCTCGGTGGCCCCCGAATAGAGCGTACCGCCGCCGGAGACGATCAGCGGCCGCTCGGCCGAGCGCAACGCAGTCACCGCAGCAGACAGTTCGTCCTCGGCAGGGCGGCTGCGGCGCGGCGTCCAGACCCGCTCGTCGAAGAAGCTCGCGGGATAGTCATAGGCCTCGGCCTGGACGTCCTGGCAGAGCGCCAGCGTGACCGGACCACATTCGGCCGGATCGGTCAGCACGGCCATCGCGCGATGCAGTGCCGGAATAATCTGTTCGGGCCGCGTAATGCGGTCGAAATAGCGCGACACCGGGCGAAAGCAGTCATTGGCCGAAACCGTGCCGTCGCCGAAATCCTCGACCTGCTGCAGTACGGGATCCGGCCGGCGATTGGCGAAGACGTCGCCGGGCAAGAGCAGCACCGGCAACCGGTTGACATGGGCGAGCGCCGCGGCGGTGACCATGTTGGTCGCGCCCGGTCCGATCGACGAGGTCACGGCCATCATGCGGCGGCGGAAGCTCGCCTTGGCGAAGGCGATCGCGGCATGGGCCATCGCCTGCTCGTTATGGGCGCGATAGGTCGGCAACCGGTCGCGAAGCGGATAGAGTGCTTCGCCGAGGCCGGCGACATTGCCATGGCCGAAGATCGCGAACACGCCGGCAAAGATCGGCACCTTGGCGCCGTCGATTTCCGTCATCTGGCTGGCGAGGAAGCGGGTCAGCGCTTGCGCCATGGTCAGGCGGATCGTGGTCATGGACTGGTTTCCTCGGTCGCTTCTCGTTCAATCTTCCCGCCTTGAACCCTGCCTCAAGAGGAGGGCTCAGAGCACAGCCTATGCCGCCCTGGTGACACGCGCACCTTGCCAAGCCGCGACCAGTCGATCGAATTTCGCCGCCATGTCGGCGACGGCCTCCTCGTCGGTGATCGCGCCCGACAGCCAATGCTCGGCCGCCTCGGCGAAGATGGTCCGCCCGACGGCGAAACCGCGGACGACCGGCGTCGCCTGCGCGGCACGGAAGGCCTCGACCAGCTCGTGCTCGGGCGCCTCCAGCCCCAGCATGACGATGCCGCGGCAGAACGGATCGCGCGCCTCGATCACGGCGGCGATGTTTCGCCAGGCTGCCGCGCTCGTCTGCGGCTCGAGCTTCCACCAATCCGGGCGGATGCCGAGATCATAGAGGCGGCCGAGGACGCGGGCGACCGTCTGGTCGTCGACGGGTCCGTGCTTGCCGGCGATGATTTCGACCAGCAGTTCGCGCCCGACCGTCCGCGCGGCGTCCGCGAGGCGCAGCAGTTCGCGCTCCTGCCGTGCCTTCAAGTCGTCGCTGTCGTCGGGATGATAGAAGCAGAGGCATTTGACGGTATGGCCGATCGGCCATTCGACGAGATGGCTGCCGAGATCGGGAAGATGGTCGAAATCGAGCGGGCGCGAACCCGGCTGCTCGACGGGACGGCCGATCCAGAAATCCTGCCGCGCCGCCTTCGCCATCGCCTTCCGGCCATAGGTCGAATCGAGCAGCATGCCGAAGCCCGGCCGCCCCTTGGCGACCCGTGCCGCCGCCTCGACGGCGAGGACCTTGAGGCCCTCGATCTTCTCGCGCGGCACACCGAGCCGGTCGGCGACCGCTTCGAGCTGGCTGCGATGATCGATGGCGAAGGCCAGCAGTTCGCCGGTCTCGCCCCGCCGCGTCGTCGCCCAATGGATATGGGCGAGGTCGGCATCCTTGCGCAGCGCCCGCTCCGAACTGCCCTTCTCGAGGAAATGGCTGAGTTCGGCCCAGGTCGGGTATTCCGGCGAGCAGAGAAGCCGCGACACCGCGAAGGCGCCGCAGGCATTGGCCCAGGTGGCGCAGGTCTTGAGCGGCTCGCCCTTCAGCCAGCCGCGCAGGAAGCCGGACATGAAGGCGTCGCCGGCGCCGAGCACGTTGTAGACCTCGATCGGAAAGCCGTCGCCGACGATCCCGGCCTCGAGGTCGTCGGTGATCGGCCCGTCATAGACGATGCAGCCCATTGCGCCGCGCTTCAGCACGATCGTGGCGTCCGAGAGGGCGCGGATCGCCTTCAGCGCGCCGAGCACGTCGTCGGCGCCGGAGGCGATGCGGATCTCCTCCTCGGTGCCGACGATGAGATCGCAATCCGCGAGAATCGTCTTCAGCTGTTCGGAGACGCGCTCCGACTTCACATAGCGCTCGAAGCCGCTGGCATGGCCGGCGAGGCCCCAGAGATTGGGGCGGTAATCAATATCGAAGACCACGCGGTTGCCGTTCGCCTTGGCGATACGGATCGCCTTCTTCTGCGCCGCGGCGCTCGCTTCGCGCGAGAAATGCGTTCCGGTCACGACGATCGAGGCGGCGGAAGCGATGAACGCCTCGTCGATATCCGCCTCCGACAGCGCCATGTCGGCGCAGTCCGTCCGGTAGAAGATCATCGGCGAGACGCCTTCGTCCTCGACTGCGAGCAGGACCAGCGCGGTCAGGCGGTTGGGGTCGATGGCGATGCCGGCCGTCGAGACACCCTCGCGCGCCATCTGCTCGCGGATGAAGTGACCCAACTGCTCGTCGCCGACGCGGGTGATCACACCCGAGCGGAGGCCGAGCCGGGCGGTGCCGATGGCGATGTTCGAGGGGCAGCCGCCGACCGACTTGGCGAAGGAGGTGATGTCCTCGAGCCGCGATCCGATCTGCTGGCCATAGAGATCGACGGAGGAGCGTCCGATCGTGATGACGTCGAGCGCCTGCGCGCCGGGTCCACGGTCAGACGCCGCTACGGTGCGCTTCGTTTCGGTCATCGCTTCCTCCCGAACCCGGCTTGTCGATGAAGCCGGTTATGGAATGTATGGACTGAAAACAAAATTCATGGAATGAATATTTCATATCGGCGCGGGTCGTCAAGCCGTGTCCGAAGCGCTGGGAGCCCAGGCGCAGTCGTTGGGCCCTAATGGAACCGCGGATGAGCATCGAGCGCGACGAGATCGAACAGGCAGCGGCGGCGCCACGCGATTTCTGGCAATTGCGCGAGGTCATGGTCAGCCGCAGGGACCAGTTGCCGAAGCGCCTCGCCCAGGTCGCGGCCTATGCGATGGCCAACCCAGACGATGTCGCGTTCGGCACGGCGGCCAGCATCGCGGTCAAGGCTGAGGTGCAGCCGTCGACACTGGTGCGCTTTGCCCAGGCCTTCGGGTATCAAGGCTTCTCGGACCTGCAGAACGTCTTCCAGGATCGGCTGCGCGATCGCACAGCCAGCTATTCGGAGCGGCTCAAGGCGCTCCATTCGCATACCGGCGGCAGCGTCAAGTCCGCGGCGCTCTTCGCGGGCTTCTGCGACGCGATCGAGCGTTCCGCACAAGCTTTGCGCGAGCGCGTCCCGGTGGACCGCATCGACGAGGCCGTCGCATTGCTGGCGCCGGCCGAAACGATCTACCTGATCGGCCAGCGGCGCTCCTATCCCGTCTCGTCCTATCTCAGCTATGCCTTCGGCAAGCTTGGCGTGAAGTCCGTCCTCGTCGGTTCGCCGCAGGGGACGGATGTCGAGACGCTCGGCTTCGCCGGACCGCGCGATGCTGCGATCGCCGTGTCGTTCACGCCCTATGCCTCGGCCGCGCTGGCCTTTTCGCGCCAGGTGTCGGAGCAGGGCGTGCCGCTGGTCGTGATGACCGACAGCCCATTCAGTCCGCTGATCTCGAGGGATTGCGTCTGGTTCGAAGTTGTCGAAGCCGATTTCGAGGGCTTCCGCCTGCTCTCCGCGACGATGGCGCTGGCCATGACGCTCGCGGTCGCTGTGGCCGACGCACGGCGCACGTCCTAGAGCAGGTGTTCCGTATTGACGGCGTGGCGGAATTTATGTTTCGTTTCGGCCGCGTTGCAGCCCCGGCTGTCCAGAGCGCTCATGCCGCATGGTCGCGGAACGAACGCGCAGCGCCGGCTGCCTGCATGAGGGGGGAGAATGACATGGGCGCCAGCAATGGCATCGGCGTCGGGCTGATCGGCACCGGCTATATGGGCAAGTGCCATGCGCTCGCCTGGAACGCCGTTGCGCCGACCTTCGGCGACGTCGCGCGGCCGCGTCTCGTTCATCTCGGCGAGGCGAATGCCGATCTGGCGGCTCAAAAAGCGACCGAACTCGGTTTCGCGCGCGGCTCGGGCGACTGGCGCCGCGTCGTCGAGGACCCCGAGGTCGATATCGTCTCGATCACGACGCCGAACGCATTTCATGCCGAAATGGCGATCGCCGCGCTCGAGGCCGGCAAGCATGTCTGGTGCGAGAAGCCGATGGCGACCTCGCTCGCCGATGCGGAGGCCATGCTCGCCGCCGCGCGCCAGGCCGGCACGGTGACGGCGCTCGGCTACAACTACATCCAGAACCCCGCGATGCGTCACATGAAGGCGCTGATCGAGGGCGGTGCCATCGGCACGGTCAACCATGTCCGCTTCGAGATGGACGAGGACTTCATGGCCGACGGCGCCGCGCCGTTCGGCTGGAAGAGCATGGCGGCCTCCGGCTATGGCGCGCTCGATGATTTCGGCGTGCATCCGCTGTCTCTGCTCACCGTGTTGGTCGGCGCGGTCACGGCGGTGATCGCCGATCTTGCCAAGCCCTATGAGACCAGGCCGGCGGCAGGCGGGCAGGCGGTCGAGACGCATGACATCGCCAATGTGCTGTTCCGCGCCGGCAGCGTTTCCGGCAGCCTGCTGCTCAACCGGTCCGCCTGGGGCCGCAAGGGTCGCATCGCGGTGCAGGTGTTCGGCTCGGAAGGCACGCTCGCCTATGACCAGGAGCGGATGAACGAATTGCAGCTCTATGAGGCGCGCGGTGCGGCGGCGACGCAGGGTTTCCGCTCCATCCTCACCGGGACGGTGCATCCGCCCTACGACAAGTTCATTCCGGCGCCCGGCCATGGGCTCGGCTTCAATGATCTCAAGGTCATCGAGGCGCGCGAGATCCTGAAGCGGATCTCCGGCGCGCCGGCTCACCTGATCGATTTCGACGCCGGCCTCGCGATCGAGCGTGCCGTCCACGCGATGGCCCGGTCGCATGCCGACAGGGCCTGGGTCCAGCTCGGCGACTGACCTTATCCACCCCTCCAATCGGGACCTTTCGACATGACAGTGAGACTGGGACTTCTCGGCGCCGGCCGCATCGGCAAGGTCCATGCGGGCGCGATCGCGGCCATTCCCGCGGCGAAGCTCGTCGCGGTCGCCGACGCCTTCCCGGCGGCGGCCGAGGCGCTGGCGGCATCCTCGGGCGCCGAGGTGCGCTCGGCCGACGCCATCATGAACGCCAGCGATATCGACGCCGTTCTGATCACGACGCCGACCGACCTGCATGCGACGATGATCGAGCAGGCAGCGAAAGCCGGCAAGGCGATCTTCTGCGAGAAGCCTGTCGATCTCGATGTCGAGCGGGTCCGCGCCTGCCTCGCCACGGTAGCAAAGGCCGGCGTGCCGCTGATGGTCGGCTTCAACCGTCGCTTCGATCCCAATTTCGTCGAGGTCCGCCGCCAGATCGATGCCGGCACGATCGGCAAGGTCGAGATGGTCTCGATCACCTCGCGCGATCCGGCGCCGCCGCCGGCCGACTATATCAAGCGTTCGGGCGGTCTCTTCCGCGACATGACGATCCATGATTTCGACATGGCGCGCTTCCTGCTCGGCGAGGAGGTGGTCAGCGTCTATGCCAGCGCCTCGGTTCTGGTCGATCCGGTGATCGGCGAACTCGGCGATTATGACAGCGCCTCCATCGTGCTGACCACAGCCAGCGGCCGCATCGCCCAGATCTCAAATACCCGCCGCGCCTCCTATGGCTACGACCAGCGCATCGAGGTGCTCGGGGAGAAGGGCCTCGTCTCGGCCGATAACCTGCGCGCCACCAATGTCGAGATCGCCAATGGCGCCGGCTATCTGCGCGAGCCGCTGCTGAACTTCTTCATGACGCGCTACACCGAGGCCTATCGCGCCGAGATCACCGCCTTCGTGGCGACCATCGCCTCGGGCGCGCCGGTGAGCCCGACCGGCGAAGACGGCCTCCGCGCACTGCTCCTGGCCGACGCCGCGCTGCGTTCGGTCAAGGAGAAGCGGGTCGTCGACGTCGCCAGCTAACAAGCCTGTTCATACGCGCGTCATGCGCCGCTCCTAGGGTCCGGCCGCCATTAAAATCGGACGGACCCCCCATGATCAACCGCCGCCAGTTTCTCGCCACCTCGGCTGCCCTTGCCGCCGCCACGGCGCTTCCCGTCAGCCGTGCCTTCGCCGCGACCAAGCTCGACATTTTCACCGATAGCGACGCCAACATCTCCGATTGGCTGTCGAACGTTGTGAAGCCGGCTTTCGAGGCCGCGCATCCGGACTATGAGGTCAATGTCGTCATCGCTCGGAATGGCGGCCTCGATCAGGTCGCGCAGCGTGCCCTGGCGGCGCTGAACGCCAAGGCCGATCCGCAGATCGATTTCGCCGAGCAGTATGATCCGAACCTTCCCAAGGGCGGTATCGAGGCCGGTCTCTGGGTCAAGTTCGACGACAAGCTCGTGCCGAACTTCGCCCATGTGAACAAGGCGGCGATCCAGTCGCCCTATTCGATGCCCTATCGCGGCTCGCAGGTGTTGCTGGCCTATGATTCGACCAAGGTCGCGGCCGACAGCGTGCCGAAGACCTGGGACGCGCTCGTCGCCTGGATCAAGGCCAATCCCGGCCAGTTCATCTACAACCGTCCCGACAAGGGCGGCTCGGGCAAGAACTTCGTCGTCCGCGCCATTCACGAGGCGAACGGCCGCGATCCCTCGCTGTTCACGGCGTCGAACTTCACCAAGGAAGACGCCGAGAAGCGGCTGACCCCGGCCTGGGCGCTGCTCAACGATCTCGCGCCCTCGCTCTACGACAAGGGCGGCTATGCCGCCGGCAACGCAGCCGCGCTGCAGATGCTCTCGAACGGCGTCGTCTCGATGGTTCCGATCTGGTCGGACATGGTGCTGCAGGGCCTCGCCCAGGGCGTCGTTCCGGAGACGGTCAAGCTGGTTCAGTTGCAGGACCTCGCGCTCAGCGGCGGCTTCTCGACCTCGGTCGTCCCGACCATTGCCGCTCACAAGGATGGCGCTCTGGCCTTTGCCGACTTCCTCCTCTCCGAGCCCATGCAGACCTCGGTTCTGAACGATCTCGGCGGCTTCCCGGGCGTCGACTGGTCGGTCCTGCCGACCGCGCTGCGCGAAAAATATGCCGCCGTGATCCCCGCCTCGATCCCGACCTATCCGGACGGCGACTGGTCGACGGCTCTCAATGACGGCTGGTACCGCGCCGTGGCCCCGAACCTCGCGCGCGGCTGATCCACGCCCGATGGCTCTCATCTTGGCCGAACGAAACGAGGCCCGACGGTTCCCCGTCGGGCTTCTCCTCGTTGCCGCACCGGTCCTGCTGGTCGCGGTCTTCGTCCTTCTGCCCGCCGTCGCTGCGATCGTCTCGACGCTCAGGCCGGACACCGCCGGCGGCTGGTCGCTCGGGTCCTACAGCCGGTTCTTCGGCGACCCGCTCAGCACCGGCAATCTCCTGTTCACGCTCGTTTCGACGATCGTGACCTCGGCGTCCCTGCTGGCCGTCTGCCTGCCGGTCGCGCTTTATCTGCGCTTTTCCAGCGGCCGTTTGCCCGCTTTCGTACAGAGCGTCGCGGTGTTCCCGCTCTTCGTGCCGGGCATCATCGTCGGCTACGCGCTCATCCGTTTCATGGGGCCGAACGGCACCATCCAGACGGTGCTGCACGGCCTCGGCATCGACGGCTTCCGCTCGCCCTACCTGACGCCGGTCGGTACGGTGATCGGCCTCGTCTGGGAGGGGATCCCGCTGACGCTGCTCATTCTGCTCTCCGGCCTCGCGCAGATCCCGGATGCCGCGGTCGAGGCGGCGCGAGATGTCGGCGCGGGGTGGCTGCGCATCCTCACCGGCATCATCCTGCCGCTGATCAGGAATTCGCTCACCGTCGCCTTCTCGCTGTCCTTTCTGGGCGTCTTCGGGGCGTTCACGATGCCCTATCTGCTCGGGCCGGCTTCGCCGGAGATGATGGGCGTCTATATGCAGCGCACCTTCAGCGAATTGCAGGATCCGGTTCAGGCACAGACCCAGGCCGTGCTCTGCTTCCTCTTCTGCGCGCTCGTCGGCGTCGTCTATGTCCGCTCGGTGGCGCGCTCGCGGAGGAAATCGGCATGACGCTCTCGACGCGCGGCGCGCTCCGCCTCGTCCCCGGCCTGTCGCTGGCGACGGTGCTGACCCTGTTCATCCTGGTGCCGATCGCAGCAGTGTTCCTGTGGGCCTTCGCCGAGGTCTGGCGCTATCCCTCGCTGATCCCGACGCAATGGGGCTTCCGCTTCTGGTCGGTGATGCTCGGGCGGGCCGATGTCTGGGCAGCGCTGCGGACGTCGATCGCGCTGTCGCTGATCGTCACTCTGTTCTCGGCGCTGATCTGCCTGCCCGCGGCCTATGCCTTCGCGCGGCTTGAATTTCCCGGCAAGTCGGCGCTCCTGCTCTCCTTCCTCGCGACGCAGGCCTTTCCGAAATTCGGCCTCTACATCGCTATCGCGACGATCTTCTTCTCGCTCGGCCTCGTCGGCACCTTTGTCGGTGTCGTGCTGATCCAGCTCGTCAACACGCTGCTGCTGATGATCTGGATTCCGGTCGGGGCCTTCCAGTCGATCGATCGCCGGCTGGAGGAGGCGGCGCGCGATGTCGGGGCCTCGGCCACGCGCACCTTCCTCTCGATCACGCTGCCGCAGGCGGGGCCGGCCATTGCGGCGGCGCTGCTCCTGACCTTTGTCGGCACGTTCTACGAGACCGAGGGGGCGTTCCTCATCGGCGCGCCGCATGTGCGCACCATGCCCGTGCTGATGATCTCGCTGATCAACAACCAACTCGTCGTGCAGTATGGCGCGGTGCTCTCGGTGATGCTGTGGGTGCCTTCCTTCATCGCCCTGCTTTTCGCCCGCAAGATTCTCTCGGCCCGCACCATTGCCGGCGGCCTCGGCGCCTGAACGGACCCTTGATGTCAGAACTCGTCATCGACACGCTGAGCAAGCGCTTCTCCGGCACCATGGCGGTCGCCGATGTCTCCGTCGCCATCGGCGACGGCGAACTCGTCTGCCTGCTCGGCCCGTCCGGCTGCGGCAAGTCGACCGTGCTCCGGATGATCGCAGGCTTCGAGACACCGAGCGCCGGACGCATCCTGATCGACGGCGATGACGTCGTCGGCCTTTCGCCCGACCGCCGCCCGACCGGCATGGTGTTCCAGAGCCACGCGCTGTGGAGCCATATGACGGTGTTTCAGAACATTGCCTTCGGGCTCAAGCTGAGGCGGCTGTCGCGCGCGGCGATCCAGGAAAAGGTGGCGGGCGTGCTCGATCTCGTGGGGCTCACCGGCTATGAGACGCGCCATCCCGGCCAGCTCTCCGGTGGGCAGCAGCAGCGCGTGGCGATCGCGCGCTGTGTCGTGCTCGAGCCGAAGATCCTCCTGATGGACGAGCCGTTCTCGGCGCTCGATGCGCATCTGCGCGTGCGGCTGCGCGAAGAAGTGAGGGCGATCCAGCGCCGCCTCGGGCTCACCACCATCTTTGTGACGCATGACCAGGAAGAGGCGTTGACGCTTGCCGACCGGATCGTCGTCATGCGCGGCGGCCGTGTCGAGCAGGTCGGTTCCCCCTCGGTGATCTATGCGGAGCCGGCCACGCGTTTCGTCGCCGGCTTCATCGGCACGATGAACGTGCTCGAGAGGCCGGTCGCCGCTGGGTTCGCCTCGCTCGGCGGCGTCCGCGTCGCGGTCGACGGCCCTGACGGAACCTATGGCTTCGCGCTGAGGCCAGAGGATATCGCGCCGGGCGGCCCATGGCGCGGCACGGTGCAGCGTGTGCTCGATCTCGGCGCCTTCCGAATGTTGGACGTGACGGTCGGTGACGGCGAGACGATCAAGGTTCAGGTCGACAAGTCCGTCCGCGCAAGCGTCGGCGAGACGATCGGGCTCGACATCCGTGCCGTCGCAGCCTTCGATGGCGAGGGGAGGGCGCGACCGGCGCGCCTCGTCGACGATGCCCAGAACGGAGTGCGTCTCCATGCCTGATATCAACGAACTGCCTGACGCCCCGCCCGCTGCCGACGGTGTCGCGATCTGGAGCGGCTATCATCGCGTTCGCCTCAAATGGCACCGGATGAAGCGGCGGCTGGAGGATGTTCCGTTCACGCCGGCGATCCTCGCCGAGGCGCTGGCGGCGGGGGCCTCGTCGGAAGTGGATCTGCGCGTGCATGGCGAGGATGGCTTCGTCGTGCTGCATGACGACCGGCTCGATCGCGAGACCTCCGGCACAGGCCTCGTCGCCGCAGCAAAGCGCGCGGAGCTTGAAAGCCTGACGATGCGGGCGCCGGACGGGACGGTGACCGACGAATCAGTCCTGCTGCTCGACGATCTCGCAGCGCTCGCCGCGGCGGAGGCGGCGCCGGATGCCCTCGTCCAGCTCGATCTCAAGGAAGAGGCGGGCGCGATCACGGCCGGTGTCGTCGAGCGCTTCGCCGGGCTGATCGCTCCGGTCGCCGGGCGCTTCATCCTTTCAGGTGGCGACTGGACGGCGGTCCGCCGCCTTGCCGAAGCGACGCCGGGGCTCGCCGCCGGCTTCGATCCCTGCAGCGATGATACGATCGAGCGGCTGGTGAGCTACGCCGATTTCGATGCCTTCGTCGCTGGCGCGCTCGAAGCGGCTCCCCGTGCCTCGACGATCTATTTGCATTATCCGATCGTGCTGAAGGCTGCCGCGATCGGCCATGACATCGTCGGCGCCTTCCATGATGCCGACCGGCTGATCGACGCCTACACGCTCAACACCACCCATCCGGACGCAGCGCGGACGCTCAGGCAATTGGTGGCGCTCGAGGTCGACCAGATCACGACCGACGAGCCGATCGCGCTTCAGGCGCTGTTCGAGAGCAGCGACACCAGCCAGGGGTGAAGGCCCGGATTGGCGCCGAGCACTGCGCCGCGCGCATCGACCGGGGCGCCGCCGAAGCCCGTCACCGTGCCGCCGGCCTCGGTCAGGACGAGCGCGGCTGCGGCATAGTCGAGCGGCGACAGGCCATCCTCGAAGAAGGCGTCGTGCCGGCTGGCAGCGACATAGCAGAGGCTGAGCGCGGCCGAGCCGAGGCGACGCATGCCGGCGGCGGTGTCCATGATGCTGCGGAGCGCGCGGTGGTAGGTTTCGACGTCAATGCTGCGCACCTGGCCGGGCACCGGCAGGCTGGCGGCGATCAGCGCCTCCTCGGGCGCGAGGCTGCGGGCGATCGCGAGCCGCTCGCCATTCAGGAAGGCGCCAAGGCCCTTCTCGGCGACGAAGGCCTCGCCGAGCGAGGGGTCGAGCACGACGCCCGCAACCGTCTCGCCGCCTTCGACGAGCGCGATGCAGATGCCGAAGAACGGCATGCCCCAGGCGAAATTGGTCGTGCCGTCGATCGGGTCGACGAGGAATGTCCCGCTCGCGCCCGATCCTGCGAGGGCGGTTTCCTCCTCGCCCTCGATCGCGTAGCCGGGAAAGCGGTCGGCGAGGACGGCGGCGATGGCGCGCTCGGAGGCGATGTCGGCGGCGGTCTGGAAGTCGCGCGCGCCCTTCAGCGTCAGCCGGTCGCGCTCGTGGCGGCCGCCGAGGGCCGCAATCGCTTGGGCGCCGGCGATTGCGGCCTCCAGCATGGCGGCGGTGCGCGGGGAGGGGGTCACGCCCGGGATCGAGGGCAGCGCGTCGACGGAAATCGGCATCGGGAAGGCTCCTGCTGGTCGTCCTCGATAGCGTCAGGCGATGACGGTTTCATTGCGGCGAAAGGCGCGCGATTGCGCTAGCCTCGCCGGCAGCGTGACCAACCGGGCGAGGCGATGATGGCGGGACGACTTCGAGGCAAGACGGCGCTGATTTCCGGCGGCGCGACCGGCATGGGCGGCGCCACGTCGAGCATCTTCGCCGCGGAAGGCGCACGCGTCGCCATCGTGGACCGCAATGCCGAGGCGGCCGAAGCACTGGTCGTCGAGATCCGGGCTGCCGGCGGCGAGGCGATCGCGCTCACGGCCGACGTGTCGAGCGCTGCGGAGGTTTCTGCCGCAGTTGCCGGCACGATGGAGGCCTTCGGCCGGATCGATATCCTGTTCAATCATGCGGGATCGATCGTCATCAAGCCGTTCCTCGAGACGACCGAGGAGGAATGGGACCGGCTGACCGCCATCAACGTCAAGAGCATGTTCCTGATGACCAAGGCGGTGCTGCCGCACATGATCGCGGGCGGCGGCGGCTCGATCATCTGCACGTCCTCGATCTCGGCGGTGGCGGCGACACCGATGGAGGTGCTCTACGACACGACCAAGGGCGCCTGCCATATGTTCGCCCGCGCCATCGCCGTCGAGTTCCGCGACCGCAACATCCGTTGCAACGCCGTCTGTCCCGGCTTCGTCCGCACGCTGCACGGCAATCGAGAGGTTACGGATCTCCTCCGCTACGGCGTCGACGTTTCCGACGCCGCGCTCGCCGCGCAGCAGGGCCGCATCTGCGAGCCGGAGGAGGTGGCGCGCGCCGTGCTGTTCCTCGCCAGCGACGACGCTAGCTTCGTCAACGGGACGCATCTCTTCGTCGACAACGCGTTCACGGCTGCCTGAGGGTTCGCCTCCGCGGCGCCTCGATGGTCGCGCCTTCCGCGAGGTCATCGAGGATCGGGCAGTCGGGCCGATGATCGCCATGGCAATGACCGGCGAGATGACGCAGCGTCCGGGCCATGCCCTCGAGCTCCCGGATGCGCCGTTCGATCTCGGCGACATGATCGAGGGCGATCTGCTTCACCTCGGCGCTCTCGCGGCTCTTGTCGCGCCAGAGCGCCAGCAGCGTCGTCATTTCCGGAACCGAGAAGCCGAGATCGCGGGCGCGGCGGATGAAGCGCAGCGTCTCGACATCGTCGCTCTCATAGACGCGGTAGCCCGAGTCTGTGCGGGCCACGTTGGCGATGAGGCCGATGCTCTCATAGTAGCGGATCATCTTGGCCGTGACGCCGGAGGCGCGGGCCGCTTCGCCGATATTCAAGCCGTCCTCCTGGTCATGACATCCGTTCCTGGCCCGTCCTGCCGGCGGAAGCGCTTCAGCCGCAAGGCATTGCCGACGACGAAGACGCTGGAAAGCGCCATCGCGGCGGCGCCCAGCATCGGCGACAGCAGGATGCCGAACGGCGCATAGAGCACGCCCGCCGCAACCGGGATCAGCGCGGCATTGTAGACGAAGGCCCAGAACAGGTTTTCGGCGATGATTCGCATCGTCGCCTGCGACAGGCCGATTGCCGTGACGACGCCTTCGAGGTCGCCCGACATGAGCACGACGTCGGCGCTCTCGATCGCGACATCGGTCCCGGTTCCAATCGCGATGCCGATATCGGCGGCCGCGAGTGCCGGCGCGTCGTTGATGCCGTCGCCGACAAAGGCGACGCGTGCGCCGCCGGCCTTCAGCCGCGCGACCGCGTCCGCCTTGGCGCCCGGCAAGACGCCCGCCAGCACCTCGTCGATGCCAGCCGCGGCTGCGACCGCCTGCGCCGGGGCCTCGCCGTCGCCCGTCACCATGACGACGCGCCGGCCGAGCCGCTTCAAGGCTGCGACAGCGGCGGCGCTGGTCGGCTTCAAGGCATCGGTCACGGCTGCGACGCCGGCGGCCTTGCCGTCGATCGCGATATGCAACGGCGACTTGCCGTCACGGCCGAGCCGAGCCGCCTCGACCGACAGCGGATCGAGGTCGATGCCCTCGCCGAGCAGGAACAGGGCCGTGCCGACCATGACCGAACGGCCGCCGACCTTTGCCTTGACGCCCCGGCCTGGGTACGATTCGAAATCCTCGGCCTCCGGCAGGAGGATACCCGCGGCCTTGGCCGCCTCGATCACTGCCCGTGCGACCGGATGTTCCGAACGCGCCTCCACGCCGGCGAGAAGGCCGAGCAGGGTCGCGCGGTCGAAACCCTCGACGGGGACGAGATCGGTGAGGAACGGCCGCCCTTCGGTCAGCGTTCCCGTCTTGTCGAGCGCGATGACGTCGGCGCCGGCCAGGGCCTGCAGCGCGTCGCCCTGTCGAAAGAGCACGCCCAGTTCGGCCGCGCGGCCGGTGCCGACCATGATCGAGACCGGCGTCGCGAGCCCCATGGCGCACGGACAGGCGATGATCAGAACCGCGACCGCATTGACGAGCGCCAGCGCCAGCGCTGGTTCCGGCCCGAAGATATACCAGCCGAGGAAGGTCAGGATCGCGATGGCGATCACGACCGGCACGAAGACGCCGGTGACGCGATCGACCAGCGCCTCGATCGGCAGTTTCGCGCCCTGCGCCGCCTCGACCATACGGACGATTTCGGCCAGCACGGTATCGGCGCCGACGCGTTCGGCGCGGAAGGAGAAGCTGCCGCCGCCATTGACGGTGCCGCCGACGACGGGGCTACCCGCAGTCTTGGCAACCGGTGCGGGCTCGCCGGTGATCATGGCCTCGTCGACATGCGAGGCGCCCTCGGTGACGGTGCCGTCCACGGGGATGCGCTCGCCGGGGCGCACCAGGACGATGTCGCCGACGACGACCGCGTCGAGCGGGATATCGGCAACGATGCCGTCGGCGCGGCTCACCCGCACGGTCTTCGGACGCAACTGCATCAGCGCGGAAATCGCCGCGCCGGTGCGGCCGCGCGCCCGCGCCTCGAGCAGGCGGCCGAGCAGGATGAGCGTGACGATGACCGCCGCCGCTTCGAAATAGAGCGCGTCATTGCCGGCCGGGATCAGTGCCGGCGCGAAGATGACGACGCTCGAATAGAGCCAGGCGGCGCCGGCGCCGAGCGCGACCAGCGCGTTCATCTCGGGCCTGCCCTTGAGGAGCGCGGGGATGCCGGAGACGAAGAACCGCCGGCCGGGCAGCGCGAGGACCAGGGTCGCCAGCAGCCATTGCAGCCAGCCATTCCACGGGCCGAGGGTCATCATGGTCCAGTGGTGGAAGGCCGGCAGCAGATGGCCGCCCATTTCGACGACGACGATCGGCAGCGTCAGCGCGGCGGCCAGCGCCAGATCGCGGCTGAGACCCTCTGCGCTGTGCTGGTGATGCGCCATCGCATCGCCGGCATGTCCGGGGCTGAGCCGGTGCGCCTCGTAGCCGGCGGCAGCGACGGCCGCCTCGATCGAGGCGGCCGGGACTTCGCCGCGGCTCGTCACCGTGCCGCGCAGCGTGGCGAGGTTGACAGTCGCCGCTTCGACGCCCGGCACCCCCTTGATCGCCTTCTCGACTCGGGCGACGCAGGAGGCGCAGCTCATCCCGTCGATCTGAAATTCGGTTCGTTCCGGAGTGCCCGCGAGGGCTGCCGGCGGCTGATGCTTCGTCATGGCGCGCTTTCCGCGGTGAGATGACGGCTCAGATAGGGCTTCCCATCATGGCAAGGTCAAGGCCGGTCGCTGCCTCTTGACCTTGCCATGATGGGAAGCCCCAAATGGTGATCGGGATCAACGAGAAGGTGTCGATCATGCTGAGCTTCAGAGTTCCGGACATGAGCTGCGGACATTGCGCCGCGACCATCGGCAAGGCGGCCCGCGCGGCTGCGCCGGCGGCTGACGTGACGGTCGACCTGCCGACGAAGCGGGTCGAGATCAAGGGCGCCGCCGAGCCGGAGGCTGTGATCGCCGCGATTCGCGCTGCCGGCTACGAGCCCGTCCCCGCCTGACGGCCGTCGAGGCTGAAGGCACCGGGCCCTGCAGCCGCGAGATAGAGAAAGACGAAGCAGAACAGGATCGGTGCATCGCCCTGGTTGTTGATCGGGAAGAAATCGAGCGGCTGATGCTCGAGGAAATAGGCGATCGCCATCTCACCGGAGAGCAGGAAGGCGACCGGCCGCGTCATGAGGCCGGCGATCAGGAGAAGGCTGCCGACGATCTCGATCACGCCGGCGACCCAGAACAGCGTGAAGGGCGGCAGGCTGCTCATGCCCTCGACAAAGGGCCAGCCAAGCACCTTCGAGGTGCCGTGTTCGAGAAAGAGAAGCGCGGCGACGATCCTGAGCGCTGCGCGCAGTTCGCCCTGCCAACGGCCGAGGAAATCCATCCGGACCATGCGCGCCTCCCCTGGAAGTCCAGCCGATAGTACGCGCACTTGCGGCAAGATGTGATCACGAAGCGAGGAACGTTTTCGGCCGGGAAACCTTGATGAGGTGAACTGCAACCGAGGAGATCAGCATGGTTGTCGACAAGATCCTGAATACGATCGTTCCCGGGCGGGCCGATCGCCTCGCCAAGGATGCCAAGGAACAGAAGCTGGACGAACAGCTCAACGAGACGTTCCCGACCAGCGACCCGCTCGCCTCGACGCAGCCGGGCGCCGGCGTCACCGGTGCCGAGGTCAAGGCGCTGCATCCCTCGCCGTCGCAGATCGCCGCAGCGAAGAAGTAATCCCGATCAATCGCCGAATTGTCGAAGGCCCTCCCGAGCGAGGGCCTTTTTCCGGCGCACCCAGCGGTGCCAACCGTCAGGGGGCGCCGTCCTCGCCGCCATCGATATCGTCGAGACCGGCCGGTGCATGGCGCTCGCCGCCCGGATCGGGCAGCGGTGCCGCGTCTTGCAAGGACTCGCTGTCCTGCGAGGGGGCGACGTCCTGGTTCGGGTCGGCGACGTCGTCCATCTGCTGGCGCCGGATCTTGTCGTCGTCGTTGGAGAAGCCGCGCGGCTGTTCGTCCGTGTTCGCATAGGCGGGCGATTCCGCTTCGGGCGGCTGGCCTTCGGCATGCTTCGGGTCGTTGCCGGTCATCGATCTTCTCCTCGGACCCTCAGCGGGTCGAGGGGCAAACGGGGAGAAGGCGGCGCGGTTCCCTCCGCCACCCGATGCCTGGCGATCGCTACGGCATGGCGAAGATCGGCTTCAGCGCCTCATAGGTCGCGCGATAGCGGGCGTAGCCGCGGTCATAGACATCACGATGAGCATCGAGAGGCGCGATCAGTTCGCCCTGGCGGGCCAACGCGCTGACTCCGGCCCAATCGTCGGCGAGGCCGCTGCCGATCGCCGCGACCCAGGCCGCTCCGACCGAGGAGCCATAGGGATTCTCGAGCAGCCGCACCGGCAACCCGACGATATCGGCGACGATCTGCATCCAGATCCGGCTCTTGGTGCCGCCATCGGAAGCAAAGACCCGGGCCGGCTGATGCCCCATTTCCGCAAGCACGTCGAGATGGTGGCGGAAGCCATAGGCGATCGCTTCGAGCAGCGCCCGCCAGATATGGCCCTTGCCATGGCTGAGGCTGAGACCGGTGAAGGTGCCGCGCGCCAGGGGATCGTGGATCGGCGTCTTCTCGCCGAGGAAATAGGGCAGGCAGAGCACGCCGTCGCTCCCCGCCGGAACGGCGGCGGCGAGATGGTCGAGCGCAACATGCGGTCGTTCCTCGCCTTCGGGAGCGCCGATCAGGCCGGCAAGCCAGTTGAGCGCCGAACCGGAGGCCGCCATGCAGCCATTCGGCGCATAGACGCCGGGCACGAGGTGGTAATCGAGATAGAGCCTCGGATCGGGCGTCGCAGTCGCGGCGGCAACGACGATGTCGCCGGCGCCGCCGAATTTGAGCAGCACGTCACCCGGCTCGGCGATCCCGGCGGCGAGCGCCGAGGCGATATGGTCGGCGGCACCGCCATAGACCGGTAATCCCTCGGGCAGGCCCGTCGCCTCCGCCGCTGCGGCCGAGATGGTGCCCATGCGCTCATGGGTCACGGTGCGGTCCGGGACGGCGCTGCGCGCAATGCCGGCGAGGCGAACGAGGTCGTCCGCAATCTTGTGGTCGGCGAGGTCGGTGAATCCGGCCTCGAGCGCCCAGTTCTGCTCGACGGCACGGCGGTCGGTCAGGCGGAAATTGATGTAGTCGTAGGAGCCGAAGACGGTCGCGATCCGGGCGAAGACGTCCGGCTCGTGCCGGGCGATCCAGCGCAGCTTGGCGGCGACGAGCTGCTGGTTGACGCCGTTGCCGGCGCGGGCGAGGAACGCCGCTTCGTCGAGTTCGGCCTTGAGTTCATCGACCTCGGCGCCGACGCGGCCGTCGCTCTGCTGGATGCTCGGGCGAAGGACCTCGCCCGCAACATCGAGGAGCACCACCGCCGGCAGCATGCCTGTGACGCAGAGGCCGGCGAGGCTCGCCGGGCCGCCCGGAAGCGCCGCAACGATCTCTGCGAGGATCGCGACGCTGTTGGCCCACCATTCCGCCGGATCCTCCTCGGCCCAGCCGGGATGCGGCGAGGCGAGGGTGACTGGCCGCGAGGCGACATGCAGGATCTCACCCGGCAGCCGCACGGCGATGCCGATGGTCGAGGTCGTGCCGATATCGAGGCCGATGACGGTGTCCGGACGGGCCGCGGTCATGGCGTCAGGCGTTCAACTGGTCGACGACGTCCATGAAGCGCTTGACGCGGTCGGCATCGACGGCATTCCAGGTATTGCCGTCGACCTTGAACGTGGTGCCGACGATGGCGCCATCGGCCAGCGACAGGATTTCGCGCACATTCTCGAGCCGGACGCCCGTATTGGCGAAGACCGGCACGTCCTTGATCACGTCGGTGACCGCCTTCAGGTCCGAGGTCTCGGCCGGCTGGCCGGTGATCGGGCCGGAGACGAGGATCGCATCGGCGAGCGAGGAGAACACCGCGCTCTTGGCGCGAAGCGCGATCGGGCGATGATCGAGGCTGGCCGCAAATTCGGCGTTGATGTTGAAGAGCAGCTTGAGGTCGGGCCGCCCGAGATCGCGACGAAGACGCAGCGCCTCGGCGGCGTTGGGCTGCCACAGGCCCATGTCGGAGGCGAAGAGGCCGGTGAAGATCTCGCGGGCGAAGGATGCCCCCGTGGCGCAGGCGATCGCGACCGATGCGGCCGGATCCCAGAGATAGTTGACGCCGAACGGCACGGTCAGCATCGGCTTCAGCGCCTGGATCACGGCGGTCATGGCCGAGATCGTCGCCGGCGTCGCCTTGAACACATAGGGGCGATCGTTCTCGTTGCCGAACATCACCGAGTGGACGCCACCCGCCTGCAGCTTGGCGAGATCGCTCGCGGCATCGTCGATCAGCTTCTGGACGCCGCCATCGGCGTCATAGAGCGGGGTTCCCGGCAGCGCTCCGATATGAACCATGCCGACGATGACCTTGCGGCGCGCACCGAAGAAATCAAACACCATGCCCTTGTTCCCCTTGGCGAGGACCGGTCGCGCCGGCCGCCGCGTCATCAGCTGTTGAAAATTATCCGGCAATCCGCTCGGCGACGGCCCCGGCGACGATCACCTGCACCCCGGCGGCCTCCAGCGCGCGGGCGAGGTGCCCCGGCGGCGGCGCGTCGGTAACCAGCACGTCGGCGCCCGAAAGGTCGCAGACGCGGGCGAGAGAGCGGTGATCGAACTTCGAGGAATCGCAGAGAATGACGATTTGGTCGGCGCGGCCGATAAAGGCGCGCTTCACTTCGCTGTCCTCGACCGAATAGTCGAAGAAGCCGGCCTCGATCAGGCCCGACACGCCGATGAAGACGCGGTCGAGATTGTAGTTGGCGAGCTCCCCGACGGCGCGCGAGCCAACCACGGATTGCTCGGGATTGCGCACCTCGCCGCCGAGCACATAGACCGGGCTCTTGGAGGCCGAGAGCACCATCGCGGCGCGGAGGCTGTTGGTGAAGACGCGCAGGTCCGGACGCTCGACGATCGCCTCGGCGAGCGTCAACGTCGAGGTGCCGACATCGAGGCCGATGGTCTCGCTCGGGCCGATCAACGCCGATGCGGCATGGGCGATCGCCGCCTTCTCGCGCGCATTGCGGTGGCGGCGGCGCTTGAAGGCCGGCTCCTCGAGATCGAACACCTCGCGCGGGCTGGTGGCCGCCGAGACGGCGCCGCCATGCGTCCGCGCCAGGAGGCCGCGCTCCTCGAGCACGACGAGATCGCGACGGATCGTCATTTCCGAGACGTTGAGGTTGGATGCGATCTGCGACACCGAGACGAAGCCATCCATTTCGACGACATCGAGAATCAGCGATTGCCGTGCGCCGGCCGGCATGCGGCCGAAGCCGACAGCGGGGTCATAGCTCGGCAGATCATCCGGTTGCATCATCGGTCAAGGCCTCTTGTCCGGGCGAAAGCCTCGCAGCCGCCGCGCTCAGACTGAAACAGGTTCGAACATAACCGAACATGAGCCGGAAGTTCGGCGTTGTAAAGTGTTCGGTTTTGCGTTTCCTTGTCGCTATCGAACACGACTTGTGAGGAGAGGCCAGCCATGGCGGGCATATTCGACTTGACGGGACGCAAGGCTCTCGTCACCGGCGGCGCCAAGGGCATCGGCGCCGCCATCGTACGGGCGCTGGATGCGGCAGGCGCTACCGTCGCCATCGCCGATCTCGATGTCATGGCGGCGCAGACCGTCGTAGCGGGCCTCGCCAATGGCGGCTTCGCGGTCGAGATCGACGTCACCAAGCGCGAATCGGTCGAGCATGCGCTTGGCCAGGCGATCGAGGGGCTCGGCGGGCTCGACATCCTCTGTGCCAATGCCGGTGTCTCGACCATGCGTCCCGCCGTCGACATCACCGACGAGGAATGGGACTTCAATTTCGACGTCAATGCGCGCGGCGTCTTCCTCACCAACCAGATCGCGACGCGCTATTTCCTCGCCGAGAAGAAGCAGGCGGTGATCGTGAACACCGCCTCCCTCGCCGCCAAGGTCGGCGCGCCGCTGCTGGCGCATTACTCGGCGTCGAAATTCGCCGTGTTCGGCTGGACGCAGGCGCTCGCCCGCGAACTCGCGCCGAAGGGGATCCGCGTCAACTGCGTGTGCCCCGGCTTCGTCAAGACGTCGATGCAGGAACGCGAGATCATCTGGGAAGCCGAGTTGCGCGGCATGACGCCGGAGGCTGTCCGCGCCGAATATGTGTCGCTGACGCCACTCGGCCGCATCGAAGAGCCCGAAGACGTCGCGGATGTCGTGGTTTTTCTTGCATCTGACGCGTCACGGTTCATGACCGGTCAGGGCATCAATATCACCGGCGGCGTCCGCATGGACTGACGCCGTTGGGCGCGCTGCCCATCCCCGTGGCGTTGGGACATGTGTCGGATGCAGATTGGGTTCGAGGGCGGACGCTGGCCGAATCGGGGCCGCTGGCATGATCTCGGCGCCGTGTGGCAACGCCGCTCGGCGACGGTCGTCGGGGCGGTCCTGATCGGGCTCGTGGCGCTTGCCTTCGCAGCGGCCGCCGACGAGGCGCAGAAGGGCTTCGGCTTCATTATCGCGCGCTGGCCGCTGGCACCTCTGGTGCTGACGCCCGCCACCTATGCCCTCATCGTCTGGATCACCCGTCGCTATGCGCCCGAAGCCCGCGGCTCGGGCATCCCGCAGATCATCGCCGGCGCGCATAATGTCGCTTCGGCCGCCAATGCACGGCTGACGTCCCTCAGGACGGCGGCATTCAAGTTCGTCCTGACGGTGCTGGCGCTCCTCGCCGGCGGTTCGGTCGGGCGCGAAGGCCCGACGGTCCAGATCAGCGCTGCGATCATGGAGGCCGTGCACAAGGCGTTCCGCGTGCCCCTCACCGCCGCGGTCGTTATTGCCGGCGGCGCCGCAGGCGTTTCGGCCGCCTTCAATACGCCGCTCGCCGGCGTCGCCTTCGCCATCGAGGAACTCGCCTCGGCCTATGAACAGCGGCTTGCGCTGCTCGTCATGGCGGCCGTGATGATCTCGGGCCTAGTCAGCCTCGGCATCGCCGGCGACTATCTCTATTTCGGCGCGGTGCACACGCTATTGCCGCTGAAGGCGGCGCTGTTCATCTGTCCCGTCGCGGGCGTGCTCGGCGGTCTTGCCGGAGGCGTCTTCTCGCGCGTGATGCTCTGGTTCATGGCGAGCAGCCGGCCGGCCGTCGCGATTCTGCGCCGCCGTCCGGTGCTGTGGGCGGCCCTTGCGGGGCTTTCAATTGCAATCATCGGCGTCGCCGGATCAGGCCTCACCTGGGGCACCGGCTATGGCGTCTCGCGCCACATCATCGAGGGCGGCAGCGAGCCGCTCTGGTTCGGCCCGGCCAAGATGGCGACGACGCTGCTGACGGCGCTCTCCGGCATTCCCGGCGGCATCTTCGCGCCGTCGCTCGCGGCCGGTGCCGGCCTCGGCCAGATCCTGGCGTCTCTGTTTCCCCAGGAGCCGATCGGTCCGGTGGTCCTTCTCGGCGTCATCGCCTATTTTGTCGGTGTCGTCCGCGCGCCGCTGACGGCCGTGCTGATCGTCTCGGAGATGACCGACAGCCACGGTCTCATCCTGCCGCTCTTCGCGGCCGCGATCATCGCCGATGGCGTTTCGGCGCTTGTCTGCCCCGAGCGTCTCTATCACGGCCTTGCCCACGGCTTCCGCGATCCGAAGCCGGCGGCTCGCGAAGACGCTCTCCCGGGTGGCGGGACCGATCAACACGGGAAATCCGCCTGAGCGTGTTGCCATCGCAGCTGCCAGCCGTTCCTATGCCGTCACAAGCGGAGGAAGCCATGAAGAAAGTCGTCATCATCGGCGGCAGCGGCCATGTCGGCACCTATCTGGTGCCGCGCCTCGTCGAGGCCGGATTTCACGTCGTCAATGTCAGCCGCGGCCAGCGCCAGCCCTATACGCCGCACAAGGCATGGACGTCGGTCGAGCAGGTCGTCATCGACCGCGAGGCCGCAGAGGCGCGGGGCGCCTTCGGCGGCGCGATCTTCGATTTGAAGCCCGACATCCTCATCGACATGACCTGCTTCACGCTCGCCAGCGCGCGCGAGATCGTCGAGGCGGTGAAAGGCGAGGTCGAGCACTTCCTGCATACCGGCACGATCTGGGTGCATGGTCCGAGCGTGACCGTGCCGGTGACCGAGATGCAGCCGCGGCGGCCCTTCGGCGACTACGGCATCCAGAAGGCGGCGATCGAGGCCTATCTGCTGCATGAGGCGCGCCGCAACGGCTTCCCGGCGACGATCGTGCATCCCGGCCATATCGTCGGTCCCGGCTGGGAGCCGCTCAATCCGGAAGGCCATTTCGACCCGGCCGTGTTCACCCGCCTTGCCCGCGGCGAAGAGCTGCTGATCCCGAATTTCGGCATGGAGACCGTGCATCACGTCCATGCCGACGATGTGGCGCAGATGTTCATGCGCGCCATCACGCGGCGCAGCGTCGCCATCGGCGAGGCGTTCCACACCGTATCGCCGGCGGCGATCTCGCTGCGCGGCTATGCCGAGGCGATGGCGGCGTGGTTCGGGCGGGAGCCCAATCTCAGCTTCCTGCCCTGGCGGGAATGGAAGGCGCGGCGCAGCGAGGCCGAGGCGCAGGCGACGCACGACCACATCGCGCACAGCCCGAGCTGCTCGATCGCCAAGGCCGAGGCGATGCTCGGCTATCACCCGCGCTACACCTCGCTCGAGGCGGTGCAGGAATCGGTCGCGGCTCTTGTGGCTGCCGGCGTGGTCAGTTCGACCTAGCCGCGCCGGGCAGGAACTCGGTCAGGAAATACAGGAACCCGACCGCCGGGAAGGCGAGGCCGGCGGCAACGATCGCCGGCCAGCCGCCCCATTCGAACAGCGGGCTCGCCAGCGCCGAGCCGAGCGCGCCGCCGATGAAGAAGGTCGCGATATAGAGCCCGTTGAGGCGGTTGCGGATTTCCGGCGCCAGCATGTAGAGCGCGCGCTGGCCAAACACCGTATTGGCCTGGACGAAGAAGTCGACGAGGATCGCCGCCGCCACCATCAGCGCGATCGACAGCATCCCGCCGGCCAGCCCGGCGAAGATGAACGCCGCGAAGACGCCGACGATCGCCGCGGCGGTTCCGGCGCGGGTGTAGCCGCGATCGGCGAGGCGACCGGCGATCGGCGCCGACAACGCGCCGGCGGCGCCGGCGAGCGCGAACAGCGCGATCTTCGATTGCGAATAGTTGAAGTCGGCGCCGTGCAGCTCCAGCGGCACCGCGGTCCAGAACAGGCTGAAATCGGCGAACAGGAAGAATTGGTAGATGCCGCGCCGCCGGAGCAGCGGCGTCGTCTTGAGGATCGTGAACAGCGAGGCGAGCAGCGTGCCGTAGCTCTGGCCGCCGGACGGCTGCCGCCGCGGCAGGAAGCGCATCAGCAAGCCGTAGAGGAGGATCATCGCGCCGGCCGAGATGCCGAAGACGCCGCGCCAGCCGACGATGTCGGAGAGGAAGCCGGCAATCGGCCGCGCCAGCAGGATGCCGACCATCAGCCCGCTCATGACATTGCCGACCGTCCGACCGCGCGAGGCCTCGTCAGTCATGCTGGCCGCCATCGGCACGAGCATCTGGATGACGCTCGAGGAGAAGCCGATGAACAGTGCCGCCGCCAGGAAGAGCAGCGCGCTCGGCGCCAGCGAGGTCAGCACCAGTGCCAGCGCCGTCACGGCAACGGCCGTCGTGATCAGCCGCTTGTTCTCGACGATGTCGCCGAGCGGCACCAGCAGCACCAGGCCGAAGCCATAGCCGATCTGCGTCAGCGTCACGACCAGGCTGGCGACATGCGAGGAGAGGCCGACATCCGGCCCGATCAGCGCGATCAGCGGCTGCGCGTAATAGAGATTGGCCGCGATGGCGCCGCAGGAGAAGGCCAGCAGGAAGGTCAATGCGGGGGTGATCGTCGGCTGCGGCGCCGGGATCGTGGAAGAGCGGGACGTCATCTGGGATGCCTTGGAGCGGCGCAATGCCTTGGGGCGCGGCGCGACACGGCCGGCGGAGCCAAGACATGCCAGCTTTCGCCGCGAAATCCAATCGCGGCGGCGACCCCTCAGCTCGACGTCCGGGTCTCTAGATGCCGTCGCCCGCGATCACCTTGCCGTGCTTCAGCACCGTGCGGCCGCCCGGGACGCCTGCGACTGCCTCGGGGACTGATCCCGCCGGGATCAGGACAAGGTCGGCGCGGCAGCCGGGTGCGAGGCCGTAGCCTTCGAGGCCGAGCACAGCCGCCGGGATCGTCGTCACCATGTCGAAGGCATGGGCGACATCTTCGTCGGCGTTGAAGTCCTGCCGGTAGCCGATGATCATCGCGCGCTGCAGCAGATCGCCATTGCCATAGGGCGACCAGGCATCGCGGATGTTGTCCGAGCCGGCAAAGACGGTGACGCCGGCAGCCTTCAGCCGCTTGACCGGGGGCATCGAGACCGGGCCGGGGCCATTGGTCATGATCGCCACGCCGGCGTCGGCGAGGGCTTCCGCCGTGCGGCCGAATTCGACATCGTCGATCGCTCCGAGCGCGAAGGCATGGCTGACGGCGACCTTGCCGGTGAGCCCGGCAGCCTTGGTCCTGCCGGCGATCTGGCGCAGTTCGAAGGCACCGAGCGGGCCGGGATCATGCAGATGGATATCGAGGCCGACGCCGTATTTCTCGGCGATGGAGAAGATCGCATCGAGATGGCCGGTGACGTCGTTGTCGATGCCGGCTGGGTCAAGGCCGCCGACGAGATCGGCGCCGGATTCGAGTGCCGCGTCGAGCAGTTCCGCCGTGCCCGGATCGGTGATGACGCCGCTCTGCGGGAAGGCGACGATCTGGATATCGACGAGATGGGCGTAGCGCTCCTTGAGCCGAAGCAGCGCCTCGAGCCCCTTGAGGCCGATCTCGGTGTCGATATCGACATGGCTGCGGATGGAGCCGGTGCCGAAGGCGGCGATCTGTTCGATCAGTCGCCCCCCGCGCGCCTCGACCGGCAGCGACACCGTGCGGCGGAGCTGCTTCTCGGCGGCGATCCGGAGCGCGACGGTGTTGCCCGGGATATGCGGGATGAAGGGCAGTCCGAGCAGGGTCTTGTCGAGATGGATATGACCCTCGACGAAGGAGGGCGAGACCAGCTTGCCGGCAGCATCGATCCGCTTCGCCGCCAGCGGTGCGGTGCCGGAGGGGACGATCGCGGAGATACGCGCGCCGGCAATGGCGATGTCGATGCGGCTTCCATCCGGCGCGGTGGCGCCGGTGATGACGAGGTCGGGATGCATGAGGCTTCCGTCAGGCGATGAGGTTGACGCGGCGCGCGGCGACGACGCGGTAGAGCGGATCGCCGTAGATCTTCTCTTCCTCGCGGGCCGAGAAGACGAGGCTGATATCGTGTTCGTCGTCCGAGGCGACAGCCGCGGCCGCGATCTCGTCCCAGCCCGGCGCCGGAAGTTGCCGCCATGCCTCGACCGCTTCGGGCGACGGCAGGGCGGGGAAGCCGATCTTCGGCACCAGCGAGGCGATGATCTGCCAGAAATGGCGCATCAGCCGCGGCCGGTCGGCGGGCTCAAGATGCGGCGAGACGAGGCGAGCCCAATGGGTTCCGGTCACGGCATGCAGCGCCGAAAAGTCCATGGTCGCGGCGAAGAGGGCGAGCGAAGTCGCGGCGAGGCGGCCGAGGCCATCGGAGCGGATTTCCAGCAGATCGACGACCGGCGCGAAGCCTGGCGCCTCGCCGGCGGCTCTGATCGTATGCCAGAGCAGGTCGGTTTCCGGCTCCAGCGCATGCATGTCGGGGATGGCGCAAGCCGCCGCGAGCACGGCGCCGGGGTCGTCGGTCGACGGAGCCGCACCGGTTGGCAAAGGCATCCTGAGGAAGGTCGCGCACCAGTAGCCGATTGCCGTGCCGACCTCGTCCGGATCCTGGCGCAACACGCCATAGGCGAGCCGCATCAGGCAATGCAGCGCACTCGCGCCGATGCCCGGGATGAGTGTCGGAACATAGGTCTTGATCGCGCCATCGATGCCGAGGCGGCGGACTTCCTCCACCATGAGGTCGCGATAATCAGCCTCGCGGCTGCGATCGCCGATATGGGCCTGCCAGTCGGCACGGGCGATCGGCGCGACGCGCGGCGGCATCGGCACCAGGCCCTTGACGCGGCGATACATCGCCAGCCACTCGGCGAGGCGTGCGTCGTCCGAGCCGAGCCGGCGCATGGCGACGAGGATCATCGGCACGTGATTGGCGAGTAGATAGGGAAACTCGACGCTGTCGGTGCGGGCATCGGCCAGCAGGTCGTCGAGGCGGTCGGGCCGCAGGGCGGAAGCAAGGGTCATGGGATACTCCTAACCTTCGGCGAGAGCCGCCCGGCCGGTATCTTCGGCCCGGAAATGCTCTTCGTCATAAGCCATCAGATCGGCATAATGCGCGTCGGCATCAGCCAGGAACAAGCCGCGCGTCAGCGCTGCGACCATGCGCGGCACACCATATTTCAGCCCGGTGATGCCGTTGCAGATCGGCCCGAGGCTGGGCACCGCGCCATTGTTGAAGACATGGATATGGGCGAGCCAGGGCGCGCGGCCCGGCTGCTTCTCCGTGAACTCGAAGTCGCGGCCGAGATACGGGTAGCAGGCGAGGGCGGCATCCTCCTCGCCGGGCGGCGGGACGAAGCGGTCGGACCAGAGCGCGATCCTGTCGGCGAAGGGCGCGAGTTCCGGTCGCAGTGCGAGATCGATCGCATAGCCGGTGCCGAGCAGCAGGTGGTCGAAGCGGAACGTGCCGCGCGGCGTTTCGAGCGCGATGCGGCCCTCCACCATCGTCGCGGCCTTCGGCGGACAGCCGAGCTCGGTGCGGAAACTCGGGAAGGCATGCGCGGCGCGATACATCTCCTGTGTCGGCGGCACCTTCAATTCGAAGAAGCGCCGCATGAAGCGCCAACGCCGCGTCGCATCGAGATCGGCGAAATGGCCGAGGAAGCCGGGGAAATTGCTCCAGGCGAGCACCTCGGTCTTCGGCAGTTCGCTCGCCCGCGCGAACAGGGTCACCGATCGTGCGTCCTGGCGAAGCGCCGCGACGGCCCAGTCGAAGGCCGAGGAGGCAGCGCCGACGACGCCGATATCGAGGTCGCGGAAGCGCTCGGCGGCGACGACCTCGCCGCTGTGGGTCCAGCGATCACGCGGCAGCTGCTTGACAAAGTCCGGCACGGCAAGGCCGCCGGCGCCCTCGATGCCCGTCGCGAGAACCAGCTTGCGGGTGTAGAGGCGCGCAGGGCCCCCGGGCGTCTCGATGTCGAGCGCGAGATAGTCCTCGACCGGCAGGATCGCCTTCAGTGTCGTTCCATTGCGCACATCGAGTGCCGCCATACGGCGATACCAGGAGAGATAGGCCATCCAGTCGGCGCGATCGATCTTGCCGACGGCGTGCCATGCGTCTTCGCCGTGGCTGGCCTCGTACCAGGCGCGATAGGTGAGGCTCGGAACGCCGAGATCGGGTCCCGAGAGATGTTTCGGCGAGCGCAGCGTGTCCATCCGTGCGCAGGAGAGCCAAGGCCCTTCACGACCCTCGGCGCTGCGATCGATGAGCACGACATCGCCGACGCCCTGGCGCTTCAGACCGAAGCCGATCGAGAGGCCGGAAAGGCCGGCGCCGACGATGACGACATTGTGCAGCGGCGCGCCATCCGGCCCGCTGCGCCGCGGCAACCAGGGTCGCGGCGAGGCCTCGACCCGCTCGAGATCGCGGGCGATGGTCCGTTCCAGTTCATCGAGGCGAGAGGTGGTGCTCATGATGGACTCCGCGCGCGGCGGCTCGTCGATTGCGACGCGCAGGCCCGATCGTCGCCCATCCGCGCCATGGCGTAAAGGTGATGCGTGCCTGCGAACTGGACGCTCGGCGCACTTGATGCGCGATTAGGCAACAGCCACAATGACCCGGTACCGGGGAAGGTCCCCGCGAGGGAATTCTCGCCCGCCAAAACTGTCGCGCCGGCCTTCCGCGCCCCAAAGTGGTGGGGATTCGAACACGGTTGATCACTCAAAGTGAACATAAGCGAATGTTGCGCTGCGTGAGTGTTCGGAGTGCTGATAAAGAGTACTTGTTTGGCTGTGATGTGCATTTCTGTGAGATTCGGAAATAAATGACGTTTCTTGAGCGCGATTTTGTTTGATGTATACTCCGTTTCCGCTCCCTTGTCACAACCGAAGAGAGTCACGACAATGATCAAGACATCTGCATTGAAGCTCGGCGTCGCCGCGCTCGCGCTGGCTTCGGCCGTGGCGACGGCGGGGGCGGCCGACAAGCCGCTGGCCGGGACGACGCTGACCATCGCGTCCCAGAACGACCAGTTCGCGTCCGTCATTGCCAAGCTGGCGCCGCAGTTCGAGGAAAAGACCGGCGCGACCGTCAAGGTCGACATCCTCGATTACGGCTCGCTGCTCACCAAGACTCAGGCGGACTTCGTCGGCCATACCAAGTCTTATGACCTGATCACGATGGATATCGTGTGGGCCGGCCAGTACGCCGAGAACGGCTACACCGTCGATCTGACCGATTTCATCAAGCGCGACGCCGCCGAACTCAAGCTCGACGACATCTATCCGGCGACGCTCAAATATATCGGCCAGTACAACGGCAAGCAGGTCGCGTTCCCGTTCGCGGGCTATGCCGCCGTCCTTGCCTATCGCAAGGATCTGCTCGACGCGGCCGGCATCAAGGTTCCGGAGACGGCCGAGGACTTCGTCGCCGCGGCGCTGAAGCTCACCGACCCCTCGAAGAAGATCTATGGCTTCGTCGCCAACGGCCAGAAGGGCGCCGCCGTGGCGCAGGACTGGCTGCAGTACAATGCCCAGCTCGGCGGCTCGGTGCTCGATGCCTCGGGCAAGCCGGCGCTCAACTCCGACGCCAATATCGCCAGCCTCAAGATCTACAAGGAGCTCTTCGACAAGGCGGCACCGCCCGGAGCGGTGGATTATGATTGGGGTGGCCGCGAGGAAAGCTTCCGCCAGGGCCTGGTCGCCCTGATGGAGACCTGGTCGGTCGGCGCGCCCGGCTATTATGATCCGACGATGTCGAAGGTCGTCGACTCGGTCGGCATCAGCTACACGCCGGTCGGCAAGGGCCTGCCGGTCAAGTACGGCCTCGGCGGCTGGGGCATGGCGATCAACGCCGATATCGACAAGCAGAAGCAGGAAGCCGCCTGGAGCTTCATCAAGTGGCTGACCAGCCCTGAAGTCCAGAAGGAATTCAACATGGACGGCGCCGGCAGCTATATCCGCAAGTCGACGCTGGCCGATCCGGACCTCAACAAGAAGTATCCGTTCCTGCCGATCATCGCCAAGTCGTTCGAGAATGCCGATGGCGACTACCGTCCGCGCATTCCGCAGTATCCGGAGATCCAGGATCTGCTCGGCACGGCCGTGAACGCCGTTCTCGTCGGCGGCACCGATCCGAAGGCGGCGCTCGACCAGGCGCAGGCCGAGGCGGTGAAGCTGTTCTGAGACGGGCTTCGCCCTGATCGTTCCGCCATCTGGCGGGACCCCGCTGCGGCCGCCATCGGCCGCAGCCTTGGTTTCAGTCAAACCCGGGAACAGTCCGTGTCGATCGCAACGACCACCGCCACCGCTCCGCGCGCCTCCAGCCGCAAGCGTGCGCTTTCCTTCGACGACCGTCGCCAGCTCTTCCTCGTGGCGCTCGCACTGCCGGCCGTCGTCTATATCCTCGCCGTTGCGGTCTGGCCGCTGATCCAGGGCATCAGCTATTCGTTCTTCGAGTACAACCTCTTGCGCCGTGGCGGCGCCAAGACCTTCGTCGGCCTCGCCAATTACGTCGAACTGCTGACCAACGACACCGGCCGGCGCGCGATCCTCAACACCTTCGTCTTTACCGTCGGTGCGGTGTTCTTCGAATTCCTGCTTGGGCTCGGGCTTGCGCTCCTGCTCTGGCGCGACGGCCGCTTCAACCGGATCTGCCTCGCCTTCCTCCTGATCCCAGTGACGATCACCCCGCTGGTCGTCGGCCTGATCTTCCGCGCCCTGCTCGCCGTGGACTATGGCTATATCGGCTACTACCTCGCCGAATGGGGCATCACCACGCCGCGCGGCCTGTTCGCTGGCACCAGCACGGCGCTGCCGACGCTCATCTTCATCGACATCTGGGAATGGACGCCGCTGGTCGCGCTGATCCTGCTCGCCGGCCTGAAGGCGCTGCCGGGCGACATTCTCGAGGCGGCCTTTGCCGACGGCGCGACCTCCGCGCAGCGCTTCCGCCTCGTCATCCTGCCGCTGCTGCTGCCGACCGTGTTCCTGGCGCTGGTGCTCCGGATGATGGACGCCTTCCGCGTCTTCGATTCGATCTTCGTGACCACCGGCGGCGGCCCGGCCGACGCCACCAACACGCTGATGGTCTATGGCGTGAAGCAGGGGCTGCAATTCTTCAACATCGGCTATGCCTCGGCCATCGCCAATGTCTCTATCCTCTGCATCGCGCTGATGGCGGCCGCCTTCACGCTGCTGATCCGCCGCGCCGACGTGAAGGCCAACGAGCAATGAGCACGATGACCACCACCGCGAGCCTGCCGCGCCAGCCGCTGACCGCCCGCCGCACCACTGCATTGCAGCGCCGCATCCGCATCGAGCGCACCGCGCTGGTCGCGATCATCGCCGTCTACATGGTGCCGGTGCTCTGGCTGGTCGCGACCGCCTACAAGCCGCCGAAGGACATGTTCTCCTCGCCGCCGAGCTTCCTGTTCGAGCCGACGCTGCACAATTTCCGCCGCGTGTTCGAGGTGTTCGATGTCTGGTCGCTGCTGCAGTCGAGCATCATCATCTCGGTCGGCTCGGCGGTGCTCTCGCTGCTGCTCGGCGTTCCCGCCGGCTATGCGCTCGCCCGCGCCCGCTCGCCCTATGCGATCTGGGTCGCCTATCTCTTCCTCGCGATCCGTACCGTGCCGATCATCGCGACGCTGCTGCCCTTCTATCTGATGATGCGCGACATCGGCCTGCTCGGTACCTGGTGGGCGGTCATCCTGATCAACACGACGCTCAATTGCGCCTTCGTCACCTGGATGATGTTCTCCTATTTCCGCTCGCTGCCGCGCGACATGGAGGAGGCGGCGCTCACCGACGGATGCACCCTGTTCGGCGCGTTCTATCGTGTCGCGCTGCCGACCGTTGTGCCCGGCATCATCGCCTCGGCGCTCTTCTGCGTGATGTTCTCGTGGAACGACTTCCTGGTCGCGATGTTCCTGACCAATTCCGATTCGAAGCCGCTCTCGGTGGCGCTCCTCGCCGCCTTCGGCACCAAGGACATCACCTGGGGCACGCTCGGCGCGCTGGCGCATTTCTCCACCGTGCCGATCATGCTGATGGCGCTGTTCCTCAACCGCTACTTCGTGCAGGGGCTGACCAAGGGCGTGCACTGAGGAAGGCGCGCTCAGGGACGACGTCTGACCGGCTCCCCGCTTCCTGATCGCCGATCAACGCCCTCCGGCGCGCCGTCGTCATCGTCGCCGCGGCGAAGCCCGGGGCCCATGACCACACGCACTGCCAGCCCGCACCGGCGATCTGCCCGGATGATCTGCCCGGATCCCGGCCTTCGCCGGGATGACCGGGAGGATATCTCCAGGCGCCCGCGACTCACGCGGTCCGGACGGTACCGTGCGGGCCGATCGCGACCTTGGCCGACGGCTTCATTTCGGGCCAGGTCGTGTTGGTCTTGCGGTCGGCGATGGCGAGCGCCAGCATGAAGGCGCCGAAGGCTGCGACGATGCCGAGCGTGGCGATGAGATGGATGGCGGACATGGATTGAGTCTCCCCGATTGGACGGGGAGAAGTGTTGCCGCGTCGCGCGCCGCGCGTTTTGACGCTGATCAAACCGGCTGCGGATTTCCTGTCGCGCCGAGCGTCAGGCCGGTGGCGCGATGGTAGGCGGCGCCGAAGCTCGCGACCTTCGCATCCTCGAAAGAGGGGGCGAGGAACGTGATGCCCTGCGGCAGCCCGTCGGGGCGGAAGCCGTTCGGCACAGCCATGCCGCACATGCCCATCAGATTGACGAAATTGGTGTAGATGCCGAGTTGCGCATTGAGGCGGATCGGGTCGGCGAGGACTTCCGCCTTGGTATAGATCGTCGGCGTCGTCGGCACGACGAGGACGTCGATATCGGTCCAGGTCGCGCGGGTATCGCGCTTCAGCGCCGCCACCTTGTGAATGGCCGCGAAGACGTCCTTTGCGGTGTGATTGCTGCTCGTCTCGAGGATCGACAGCGTCACCGGATGAATATGGTCGTGATATTTCGCGACGACCGCGTCCATCGCGATCGCGCGCTCGGCGATGAACGGTCCGCCATAGAGCAGCTTCTGCGTCTCCTCGAAGGGCGTGAAATCGACCTCGACCTTGGTGCCGCCCATCGATTCGAGCCGGGCGACAGCGGAGGCGAAGAGCTTCGCGGCCTCTTCGTCGCCGAAGAAGCGGAGCGCCGCGCCACCGGGAACGCCAAAGCGGAACTGCAGCGGAATGGGGCCGATGCCGAGCTTGACGTCGTCGGCTTCGGGCTTCGAGAACTCGTAAGCAGGATCATAGCCGCCCATGCGGCGGCCGACCGTGACGGCGTCCTCGGTCGTGAGGGCGAACACCGTCATCGTCTCGGCCGATTTGAGGCTGCCGCCGCCCGAGACGGAGGAATTGGAGATGAAGCCCGGCGTCGGCTTCAGTCCGACGATGTTGTTGAAGGCGGCGGGCACGCGGCCGGAGCCGGCGGCATCATTGGCGATCGAGAACGAGACGAGCCCCGCGGCGACCGAGACGCCCGAGCCGGAGGACGAGCCGCCGGAAATGTAGTCGTCGTGGAACACCGAGGAACAGGCGCCATAGGGCGTGCGCACGCCGACAAGGCCGATGCCGAACTGGTCCATGTTGACCTTGCCGAGGCAGAGCGCGCCGCTCTCGATCAGCCTGGTGATCGCCTGTCCCGTCGTATCGGGGATATAGGCGCTCTCCGGCAGGGCATTGGTCGTCGGCATGCCCGGGACGTCGTTGCAGTCCTTGACCGAATAGGGGATGCCCCAGAGCGGGTCGTCCGTCGGTCCGGCCGCCTCGAGCGCTGCGGCCTGCCGGAGCAGGGTCTCGCGCGCCTCGAGATGGATCCACACATGGTCGTCGCCGCGCGCCGCGATGCGGTCATAGACCGCCGAAATGACGGCCGAGGGCGTCAGGGCGCCGGTACGGTAAAGGCCGCCGAGCGTGACGAGATCGAGCGAGCCGTTGGTCGGCGACCAAGCTGTCATGATGGAGTCCTGTCAGGCGGAAAGGGAGCCGTCGGCGACGCGGCCGTTGCCGTCAGCGCGTGATCGCCAGCTCGGTGGCGGCGTCGAAGACATGGATGCGCGAGGGCTCGACGGTGAGGCCGATGCGGCTGCCGCCCTTGATGCCGAGCGTGCCGTCGAGCACGGCGCGCAACCGCGTCCGCGCGCTGGTCATTTCGTCGCCGCTCTCGTCGGCGATGCCGCTTGCGACGACCGCTCCGGCGTCGAGATCGACATGCACCAGGAGGCTCGCGCCGAGATCCTCGACGAAGGCGACCGTGCCGCAGATACGGCCAGGTTCACCCGGCGCATCCGGGGCGATGTGGAAGGCTTCGGGCCGGATGCCGGCAATGACCGGCTTGCCGACATTCGCGGCGAGCGCCGGACGGGCAGCGAGCGCCGCCGTGTCCAGCGGCAGCGCCAGCTCGCCGAGCAGCAACACGAGGCCGCCATCGACGGTGCCGATCTGGCCGGCGAGCATGTTCATCGGCGGCGAGCCGATGAAGCCGGCGACGAAGAGATTGGCCGGCGCATCGTAGAGCTTGCGCGGCTCGGCGAGCTGCTGCAGCACGCCCTTGTTCATGACGGCGACGCGGTCGCCCATCGTCATCGCCTCGACCTGGTCATGCGTGACATAGACGGTGGTAACGCCGGTCATCTTCTGCAGCCGCGCGATCTCGGCCCGCATCTGCCCGCGCAACCGCGCATCGAGATTGGAGAGCGGCTCGTCCATCAGATAGGCCTTCGGCGAGCGCACGAGGGCGCGGCCCATGGCGACGCGCTGGCGCTGGCCACCGGAAAGCTTGCCGGGCTTGCGGCCGAGATAGTCGGTGAGTTCCAGCAGTTGCGCCGTCTGCGCCACCTTGCGGTCGATCTCGGCCTGGTCCGCGCCGCGGACTTTGAGGCCGAAGCCGATATTCTCGGCGACCGTCAGATGCGGGTAGAGCGCGTAGGACTGGAATACCATCGCGATGTTGCGCTCGCGCGGGGCGAGATCGTTGGCGACCTGCCCGTCGATGAGCAGATCGCCGTCGGAGATCTCCTCGAGCCCGGCGATCATCCGGAGCGCCGTGGACTTGCCGCAGCCAGACGGCCCGACCAGCACGAGGAACTCGCCATCGACGATGGTGAGGTCCAGCGCATTCACGGCCACCTGGCCATCGTCGTAACGCTTGGTAACGCGATCGAATACGATCTCAGCCATGGGTGTCCTTGCCTTCCGTCAGTTCACAAAATGCCACATGAGCCGACATTGAGTCAAAGTCCTAGACTGCTGAACTATCTACCAGATTCCTCGGTCATGATCGCCGACGAGAGCGAATGATGTTTGAATTTGTTCGGATCGACCGCCAGAGCGAGGGCGCGCACCAGGGCTTCCGAGGTCTGCTCGCGCTGTGATTGCCGGGCGAAACCGAGCGCGACCGTCGCCGCGCTCGCTGCTGGGCCGGGCGCCCGGCAGGAGGCATGAATTTCATGCGCCCCGGTCAGCGCAAGGATCCGCGCCGCGTTGCCCGGCCGGACACCGGCACCGGGCATGACCGAAATTCGGGCGCCTGCCTGCTGGACGAGCGCCGCCAGCACCGCGACACCGTCTTCGGCACGCGCCGCGCCGCCCGATGTCAGGACACGCTCGAAACCGAGCTCGATCGCGAGTTCGAGCGCGACGGCCGGATCGGGAACGAGGTCGAAGGCGCGATGCAGCGTCGTTCCGAGACCTGCGGCGTGGCGGATCAGGATCGCCAGCGCCTCGGCGTCGAGCGCGCCGCCCGGTTCCGACACCCCGAGCACCACGCCGGCGAGACCCGCCGCGCGGACCGCGTCGATCTCGCGCCGCATCTGGTCGATGGCGGCAGCTGAAAAGACGAAATCGCCCTCCCGCGGGCGGATCATCGCATAGACGGGTCGGGGCGCCTTGGCCGCCAGCGCCATCAGCCCGGACGAGGGGGTCAGGCCACCCAGCGCCAGCGCGCTGCAGAGCTCGATCCGGTCGGCACCGCCGGCAAGGGCTGCGGCGAGACCGTCGGCGTCGTCGACGCAGATTTCGAGCGCGATCGTCATGCGGTCCCGCTCTTCATGTCGGCGCGCGCGTCATGCTGGCTCGTCCGTCTCGGCGGCGAGCATCGCGGCGCCGATCAGGCCGCTGGCGCCGCGCGTCAATCCCGGCACGACAAGGGGCGTCTCGTAGCGGGCGAGGACCTTGCCGCGCAGCGAACGATCGATCTGGTCGAGCAGCACCGCATCGGAAGAGAGGCCGCCGCCGCAGGGAATGAGCGATGGTCCGAGCGTATTGACGATCATCGCCAGGGGGCCGGTGATGAGATCGACGAACATGGCGATCGTCGCCGTCGCCTCGGGCTCCCCGGCGTGCCAGGCGGCGGTGATGTCGTGGCTCGGAAGCTGCCGGCCGGTCCGAGCGGCGTGGATGCGCTCCATGCCGCGTGCCGAGCCATAGGCGTCGACACAGCCGAGTTGCCCGCAGCCGCAGGCGACGAGCGGAATCCCGCGCGCCGTCACGGCGTCGGCGAGAACCGGGCCGTGGCCCCATTCGCCGGTGACGCCATGGGCGCCGCGCACCAGGCGACCATTCACCACCAGGCCGCCGCCAACCCCTGTGCCGAAGATCGCGGCAAATACGACGGGAAGGCCGCGGCCGGCGCCGACGACGGCTTCGGCGAGGGCAAAGCAATCGGCGTCATTGCCGACCTTCACTGGCGCTCCGAGCCGCTCGGCGAGTTCCGCGGCGATCCGGTGGCCGGTGATGGCCGGGATGTTGGCGGCATTGGCGATGCCGGTCGCCGGGTCGACGGTACCGGCGATCGAGATGCCGATGCGGTCGGCCCCGCCGGCGTCGTCCAGCAGGGCCGCGACGGCGCCGGAGAAGTCGGCCCAGCCGGTATGAGGCGTCGGGCGAGTCGCGCGGGCGCTGATCGTGCCGTCGGCGGCGACGCGAGCGATCTCGATCTTGCTGCCGCCGATATCGAAGGCGGCCGTCCGCGCCGTCTTGGTCGCTGCGCTCATGCGTTGCCGCCGAGATCGGGAAACAGCTGTCGCTGGCCGCCGATATAGACGCCGCGGACGCCGAGGTCGGCGGCGAGATGGACGAAATCGGCCCGGGCGCCCGGCGCGATCCGGCCATGCGTGCGGTCGATGCCGAGGAACATCGCGGGATAGAGCGAGGCCATGCGAAAGGCTTCGTCGCGGGGAATGCCGACTTGGTCGATCATGAAACGGAGTGCGGTGATCATGTCGAGATCGGACCCGGCCAGCGTGCCGTCGTCAAGCGTCAGCTTGCCGCCGCCGCGCTTGATCAACCGTCCGTTCAGGGAAATCGAGCTGAGATCGGAGCCGACGGTCGACATCGCGTCGGTCACGAGGAACACTCGCGACGGCGCCGCCTTGGCGCGCAGCGCCGCATCGATCGCGCCGGGATGGACGTGGAAGCCGTCCGCAATGAGGCCGCACCAGACATCGCCGGCTTCGAGCGCTGCGCCGACGAGGCCGGGGCCGCGATGGCCGAGCTGGCTCATGGCATTGAAGAGATGGGTGACACCCCGCGCGCCGGCAGAGAAGGCGGCTCGTGCCATTTCATAGGACGCGTCGCTATGGCCGATCGAGACCGTGAGGCCCGCCGCGGCGAGGCGGGCGATCTGGGCCGGGGGGACGGTCTCGGCGGCGACGGTGGTCAGCACATGGTCGATGCCCGTCGATGTCAGCCGCTCGATATCGCTTTCCTCCATCGGACGGATCAGGTCCGGATCATGCGCGCCCTTCCGGGCGACCGAGAGATGCGGCCCCTCGATATGCATGCCGAGGCAACCGGGCACGCCCGCATCGATCGCCGCGCGCACCGCCGTGATCGCAGCCGTGGTGACCGCCGGCGTATCGGTGATCAGCGTCGGCAGCAGGGCTGTGGTGCCGAAGCGGGCATGGGCCGCGCAGATGTTGCGGACGCCCTCGATGCTGGTCGCCTCGTTCAACAGCGCCCCGCCGCCGCCATTCACCTGGAGATCGACGAAGCCCGGCGCCAGCAGCCCGCCGCGAAGCTCGATGCGCTCGGCATCGTCGGGAACATCGCCGGGTGCCGCCACGCCGACAACGGCGCCGTCCGCCACCAGTACTGCGGCAGGGCCGAGCCGGCGCATGCCGTCGAAGACATCCGCACCGCAATAGGCCGTGAGCCTGGTCATGATCGTGCTTCCTTTTTCGGCCCTGCGGCTCAGACGGTTTCCGTGACCTTCTTCAGGTGGCGCGGCTGGTCGGGATTATGGCCGCGTGCCACCGCCACCGCCTCGACGAACCGGTAGAAGGAGAGGCCGATCGAGATCGGATCGGTCAAGGCATGGCCGGTCGGAGCGATCGGAAGGCGCGGCCCGTCGATCGCCGCCGCCGTGGCGGAGAAGATCTGCGCGCCGCGATTATGCAGCGCATTGGCGGTGGCGACGAGGCTCGACGCCGCCGCGTCGTCGGGGATGAAGGCGAGGATCGGGAAGAACTCGTCGACCAGCGACACCGGCCCGTGCTGCAGTTCGGCGCCCGAATAGGCCTCGGCGTGCAGGATCGCGGTTTCCTTCAGCTTCAAGGCAGCTTCGAGTGCGATGGCGAAGCCCGGGCCCCGGCCGATCGTATAAAGCGACTTGGCGCCGACGACGGCGTCGAAGGCGAGGCTCCAATCGGTCTCGAGCGCCTTCTCCAGCGTGTCCGGCAGGGCTTCGAGCGCGGCCTTCAGGCGGGTGTCGTCACGCCACGCGGCGATGATGGCAAGCGCTCCGACGACGGCCGTCATGAAGGACTTGGTTGCGGCGACGCTCTTCTCGGGGCCGGCGCGCAGCGGAATGAAGGTGTCGGCGCGGACCGCCAACGGCGCGTCCTCGACATTCACCAGCGACAGCGTCGTCGCGCCGGCCGCCTTGACCGCATCCATCAGCGCCAGGATGTCCGGGCTCTTGCCCGACTGCGAGATCGCGAGGGCGGCTGCGCCGGACAGGCGGAGCGGAGCGGCATAGATCGATGCGATCGACGGACCGAGGGAGGCGACCGGCGTTCCGGCCGTGATCTCGCAGGCATATTTGAAAAAGGTGGCCGCATGGTCGGACGAGCCGCGCGCCACCGTGACGATGACCTTCGGGTCGAGCGCTTTCAGCCGTGCGCCAGCCTCGGCGATCGCATCCTTCGAGCCGGAGAGAAGGCGGCGGACAGCGGCGGGCGCCTCGTCGATCTCGGCCCGCATCAAGGTGGTGGTCATGGTCTCATCCTTCCATGGTCCGGCCGGCGTCGTTCGAAGCCTGGTCGTGTCGGGTGGGTTCTGTGTCGGTAAGGTTCAGTTCGGCGATGAAGTCGCAGGCATCGCCGCGATAATGCGAGCGGGTGAATTCGATGACGGTGCCGTCGGCGAGATAGGCGATGCGCTCGATGGCAACGGCTGCAGCCCCCGGAGCGACGCCGAGAAGCGCGGCGTCGGTCTCGCTCAGGGAGACGGCGCCGAGCCGCTGGACCGCGCGCACCGGCTGCATGCCAGCGGCGGCGAGCGCATCATAGAGCGAGGCCTCGACCTGCATCGGATCGGGGATGGCGTCGGCGGGTACGATGGCGGTCTCGATCGCGATCGGGTCGCCATCGACAAGCCGCAGGCGCGACAGACGCGTCACCCGCGCGCCGTCGGGAAGACCGAGGATGGCGGCTTCCGCCGGACCGGGCGGCGCGACCGAGCGATCGAGCCAGCGCGTGCCGGGAACGCGGCCGCTGCGGCGGATATCCTCGGTGAAGGAGGTGAGGCGCGACAAAGGCTGCTCGACCCTGTCGCCGCCGCGCGTCACGAACGTGCCCGAACCGTGGCGCTGGCGCAGCACGCCCTCGTCGACGAGACCGCGCAGCGCTTTCCGCACGGTGACGCGCGAGACGCCGAGATGAGCGGCGAGATCGCGTTCGGCCGGCAAGGCATCGTTCGGCTGCAGCCGACCCTCGGCGATGCCGGCGCGGATCAGCGATTGCAGGCGCAGATAGAGCGGTCCACCATCCGGCGCGGCGAGGCTCTCGGCGGGAAAGAGCGGCGCCGTCATGCCAACCCACCGGCAGCGCCAGAATGGCTGCCGCTGCTCAAGCGCTGAAAGAGGCTCGCCGCCATCGTCGTCGTCCGAACGGGAACTGGCGTCCCCCTTGGATCGCCGGCCCGACGGATAATACCAAAATAAAGCCACTCGTCGAGTGGTCACACGGTGCAGCGGCGCGATTCCCGGCCAATGGCGGCGCGCGTCGGCCGTTTTGCCGAGGACGCCGCCGTCGGCCGCTCTCAGCGCCGGCCCGGTATGGCAAAGCCCCCATCGGCGAGGATCGTCTGGCCCGTGACGAAGCGCGCTTCGTCGGATGAGAGCCAAAGGACGACGTCGGCGACATCCTCCGGCTCGCCAAGACGCTTGAGTGCGGCGTGGCCGGCGAGCGCTGCGCTCAGGGCCTGGTCAAGGCCCGACGACATCGCCGTGCGGATCACGCCGGGCGCGACATTGTTGATGCGGATGCCGCTGGCGCCGACCTCCAGCGCAAGCGCCCGGACCATGGCATCCAGGCCGGCCTTGCTGGCGGCATAGATCGACGTTCCGGCCGATGCGGCCTCAGCCACGAAGGACGAGGTGTTGACGATACTGCCGGCGCGTCCCGCCGCCTGCATCGCCCGGATTTCGGCGCGCGCCAGCATCCAGACACCGCGCAGATTGGTGGCGATGACCGCGTCGAAATCAGCAACACTAAGCTCCGTGATGGGTTTCAACGGGCCCAGGATGCCGGCATTGTTGAAGGCGATGTCGATCCCGCCGAACCGGTTCACGGCCTGTGCGACGAGACGATCGACGGCCGCCTCGTCGGAGACGTCCGTGGCGATTGCGACAGCCTTGCCGCCCCGGTCGGCGATCATGTCGGCAACCGCCGCCAGCTCGGCTTCGCGGCGCCCCGCAAGCACCACGGCGGCGCCTTCGGCCGCGAAGCGCAGCGCGGTCGCCCTGCCGATGCCGCTGCCGCCGCCCGTGACCAGCGCCACCTTGCCGGCAAGGCGGCCCGAATTCTGGTTGTCCGTCATGATTTGTCTCCTGCTGTACCGTCAGGAAGCTAATTCGTGCCCACTGGGCAATTAATGGGCTATGTTCGCAGCACGCTGATGAGCAGGGGGCAGCAATCATGCGCGGTGTTGAATATGCCGAACTGGTCGCCTTCCTCTCCGTCGCCCGCGAGCGGAGCTTCCGACGCGCGGCCGATGCACTCGCGGTCTCGCCGTCCTCGCTGAGCCATACCCTCAGGGCGCTGGAAGACCGGCTCGGCGCGCGGCTGCTAAACCGCACCACGCGCAGCGTTGCTCTGACGGATGCCGGGCGGCGGCTGCAGGAGCAATTGGCCCCGGCCTTCGCCACGATTGACGGCGCCGTCGAAGCGGCCGTCGCCGGCGCCGATCGACCGGCAGGCCCTCTTCGTTTGACGGTGCCTCGCGTGGCGGCGCAGATGGTGCTCGCTCCGATCCTCGGCGATTTCATGCGTGCCTTTCCCGATATCCGGCCCGAAATCGCGGTCAATGACGGTCTTGTCGATAGCGTCGCTGACGGGTTCGACGCGGGCATCAGGCTGGACGAGCGCGTGCGGCTCGACATGGAGTCGGTGCCGATCGGCGGCGCCCTGCGCGGCGTCATCGTCGGCGCACCCTCCTACCTGGCCGTGGCCGGGACGCCGGAGACGCCCGAGGCGCTGCGCAACCATCGCTGGCTCAACTATCGGCAGAGCTCGAGCGGCAGGCTGCTGCCCTGGGAGTTCACCGAGGATGGCAAGATCACCGCGATGTCGATCGAGGGCGCGTTGACGACCAATGACGCGGATCTGCTCGTCGCGGCGGCGCTGGCCGGCGCCGGGCTCGCCTGCGTGACCGAGGCGACCATCACCGCCCATCTCGATGCCGGCCGGCTGATCCGTGTGCTCGACGCCTGGAGCGCCCCCTTTCCGGGCTGGGCGCTCTATTTTCCGCGCGCGCGCCACATCGCTCCGCCTTTGCGCGCGCTCGTCGATTTCTTCAAAGCGCGGAATGCCGACAACGCGGGCGGCTAACGCGCAGAACCGGGTCCGAATTTACAGAATGACGGCGGCGGGCTTGAAGGGCGCCCCGCTGTCGGCAACAACAAGGGCACGCATAGTGCGTGCAACTGGCGCATTCCACACGGCTGCAGCCCCGCCGTAGCGACGCTATCGCTCGCCGCTGCCAATCAAAAGTCTCGGGAGGACTGCCATGACCGACAAGCCGATCCGTGTTTTCGTCGCCGGCCTTGGGCAGATGGGGCAGAGTCACGCGCTGGCCTACCATGCCGATCCGGGCTTCGAGATCGTCGGCCTCTACAACCGCTCGCCGGTCGCGCTGAAGGATGAGCTGCAGTCCTATCCTGCGGTCGCGAGCTTCGAGGCCGGCCTCGCGCTGAAGCCCGATCTCGTCTCGATCAATACCTATTCCGACAGCCATGCCCCGCTGGCGATCGCCGCCATGGAGGCCGGCGCGCATGTCTTCGTCGAGAAGCCGCTGGCGCCGACCGCCGAGGAGGCGCGCAACGTCGTCGAGACGGCGAAGCGGACCGGCCGCAAGCTGGTCGTCGGCTATATCCTTCGCCATCATCCGTCGTGGCAGCTCTTCATCGAGAAGGCGCGCGACCTAGGGCCGCCCTTCGTCATGCGGATGAACCTCAACCAGCAATCCTCCGGCCATGCCTGGCACATCCACAAGCAGCTCATGCAGACGACGTCGCCGCTGGTCGATTGCGGCGTGCATTATGTCGACGTGATGTGCCTCATCACCGGAGCGCGGCCGGTCGAGGTCCGCGGGATGGGGGTGCGTCTCTCGGACGAGATCGCGGAGACCCAAGTCAATTACGGCCACCTGCAGGTGATCTTCGCCGACGGCTCGGTCGGCTGGTACGAGGCCGGTTGGGGCCCGATGATCTCGGAGACGGCGTTCTTCGTGAAGGACGTCATGAGCCCGAGGGGCTCCGTCTCGATCGTCATGGACGAGGGTGCGAAGTCCGACGACATCGACACGCATTCCAAGACGGCGCGCATCCGCGTGCATCATGCGGAACTCGGAGCCGACGGCCGCTTCACCCGCGTCGACGATCTCGTGTCAACCGAGGACGAGCCGGACCATCAGGCGCTCTGCGACCGCGAGCAGGCCTTCGTGCAGCGGGCGATCCGCGAAGACCTCGACCTCTCGGATCACATGCGCGACGCCGTCACCTCGCTCGAAATCGTGCTGGCGGCCGATCTCTCGATGCGCGAGGGGCGGAGCGTGAAGCTCTGACGGGGGTCTCTGGCCTTCAAGAGCGCTGAGGCGGCGATGGGGTGACCACCCTTGTCTTCGCCCCAATCGGAATGTCACTCTCGCGGCCTCGAATCCGGATCCTTTCAGGCCATGAAGACCATCCTCATCATCGGCGGCGGCCATGCCGGCGCTCAGGCGGCCGCGAGCCTGCGCAGCGACGGCTATGACGGCCGCATGGCGCTGATCTCGTCCGAGACCGAGTTGCCCTATCATCGGCCGCCGCTGTCGAAGGCCTTCATCAAGACCGCCGACGAGCCGCTGCAGGAATTGCGGCCGGCGATGTTCTACGAGAAGAACGGCATCGAGCTCGAGCTCGGGCGGACCGTGGTCGCGATCGATCGCGCTGCCGGACGCGTGCAACTGGACGACGGCCAGCTCGAATTCGACGCGCTGGTCGTGGCGACGGGCGCGCGGGTCCGCGTGCCGCCGGTGCCGGGCATCGATCTCGCCAATGTCTTCATGCTGCGCACGGCCGAGGATGCAAGGCGGCTGCGCGAGCGCTTCCTGCTGGCGCGCGATGTCGTCGTGGTCGGCGGCGGCTTCATCGGGCTCGAACTCGCCGCCACGGCGCGCCTGCTCGGCAAGACGGTGACCGTCATCGAGGCGGCGCCGCGGCTGATGGGCCGCGTCGTCGCGCCGCAGATTTCGGAGTTCTTCCTCGCGATGCATCGCGGCCTCGGCACCACCGTCCGCCTCGAAACGCCCGTCGCCGCGATCATCGGCGAGGACGGCGTCGCCGTCGCCGTGGAGACTCTCGCCGGCGAGCGCATCGCCGCCGACACGGTGATCGTCGGCGTCGGCGTCGTGCCGAATATCGAGCTCGCCGCGGAAGCCCGGCTCGATGTCGCCAATGGCGTCGTCGTCGACGAGGCGATGCGGACCTCCGATCCGCGCATCGTCGCGGCCGGCGACGCCGTGTCGTTCCAGCATTGGGCACTCGGACGGGCGGTGCGGCTCGAAAGCGTGCAGAACGCCGTCGATCAGGCGAAGACTGCCAGTGCGACGCTGATGGGCCGGCCGGAGCCCTATCGCGCCGTGCCGTGGTTCTGGTCGGACCAGGGCGCGTTCAAGCTGCAGATGGTCGGCCTGTCCAACGATGCCGACCGCAGTGTGACCCGCGGCCGTGCCGAGGACGGCAGCTTCTCGGTGTTCCACTATCGCGGCGAGACACTGGTCGCGATCGACTCGGTCAACCGGGCTGCCGATCACATGCTCGGCCGCCGCCTCCTCGCGATCGGTGTATCGCCAGCGCCGGAAGTCGTCGCCGACGAGGGCTTCGATCTCAAGTCCCTGATCGCGAAAACCGGCTGATGGTCGCCGCGATGGCGCCGGAACCGGCGCCGTTTGCGTTGCTCCTTGGCGAGCGTTCGACTAGAAGAGCGCCAACCCCAATCCCACATCCTGCCCTCCACGGCGAGCGGGCATCCGGAGCATTTCATGGCGCGGCAGTTCATCTATTTCATGCAGGGCCTGACCAAGTCCTATATGGGCGGCAAGAAGGTCCTCGATAACGTCCATCTCTCGTTCTATCCCGACGCCAAGATCGGCGTGCTCGGCCCGAACGGCTCGGGTAAGTCGACGCTGCTCAAGATCATGGCCGGCCTCGACAAGGACTATACCGGCGAGGCCTGGGTCGCGAACGGCGCCACCGTCGGCTACCTGGCGCAGGAGCCGCAGCTCGATCCTGACAAGAACGTGTTCGAGAACGTGATGATGGGCGTCGCCAAGAAGAAGGCGATCGTCGACCGCTACAACGAACTGATGATGAACTACTCCGACGAGACCGCGGAGGAGGGCGCCAAGCTCCAGGACATCATCGACAGCCAGAATCTCTGGGATCTCGAGAGCCAGGTCGAGATGGCGATGGATGCGCTCCGCTGCCCGCCGAGCGATGCCAGCGTCGAGAACCTGTCGGGCGGTGAGAAGCGCCGTATCGCGCTCTGCCGCCTGCTGCTGGAGCAGCCCGACCTGCTGCTCCTCGACGAGCCGACCAACCATCTCGACGCCGAATCGATCAACTGGCTCGAGGGGCATCTGCGCGACTATCCGGGCGCGATCCTGATCGTCACCCACGATCGCTACTTCCTCGACAACGTCACCGGCTGGATCCTCGAACTCGATCGCGGCCGGTCCATCCCGTATGAGGGCAACTACTCCGCCTATCTGGAGAAGAAGGCCAAGCGGATGGAGCAGGAGGGTCGCGAGGACATGACCCACATGAAGGCGATCGAGCGCGAGCGCGAATGGATCTCGCAGTCTCCGAAGGCGCGGCAGTCGAAGTCCAAGGCGCGCATCAAGGCCTATGACGAGCTGGTCGAGCGCGCAGAGGGCAAGACGCTGCAGACCGCCCAGATCGTCATCCCGGTCGGCGAGCGCCTCGGCGACAAGGTCATCGAGGTCGAGGGCCTTTCGAAGAGCTATGGCGACCGCCTGCTGATCGACAACCTGACCTTCAAGCTGCCGCCGGGCGGCATCGTCGGCGTCATCGGCCCGAACGGCGCCGGCAAGTCGACGCTGTTCAAGATGATCACCGGCGAGGAGAAGCCCGACGCGGGAACGATCTCGCTCGGCGACACCGTCCATCTCGGCTATGTGAACCAGGGCCGCGACGACCTCGTCTCCAACAAGAATGTCTGGGAAGAGATCACCGGCGGTGCCGAGGTGTTCTATCTCGGCAAGAAGGAAGTGAACACGCGCGCCTATGTCGGCTCGTTCAACTTCAAGGGCGGCGACCAGCAGCAGAAGGTCGGCTCCCTCTCGGGCGGCCAGCGCAACCGCGTTCATCTCGCCAAGCTGCTGAAGGACGCCAACAACGTCATCCTGCTCGACGAGCCGACCAACGACCTCGACACCGAGACGCTCGCCGCGCTTGAAGAGGCGCTGGAGGATTTCGCCGGCTGCGCCGTGATCATCAGCCACGATCGCATGTTCCTCGACCGCCTGGCGACGCACATCCTTGCCTTCGAAGGCGACAGCCACGTCGAATGGTTCGAGGGCAACTTCGCTGACTACGAGGAAGACAAGAAGCGTCGCCTCGGCCCCGATTCGGTGATGCCGAAGCGCATCAAGTACAAGCGCCTGACCCGCTGAAGCGCTTCGAACGGCGATCGGGCGACGCGAGGCGGCGGATACGCCCCACGTCGCCCGCCGCTCGGCCGGCATTGCCGGTTGAGCTTCGGCCGCGATGAAATTGTCGGCGGACGGCCCTGCCTGGGACTTAGGGGGCAGGGGCAGAACCGTCCGCCCTTCCTCAGCCTCGCAAAGGCAGAGGGTCTCGGCGGCCACGGCCTCGACGGCGCGGCCCGAACGTTTCGGGCGGGACGAGATCGGCGCTGCCCGTTGCCCTCACGGGGGGGGACGAGAGGGCCGTCGCGTCGCCGCCCTGGCGCCTCGGGGTGGAGATGCGCCATTGCCATGCGCTATTGTGCCGCCGTCGCGAGGGCGCGGTCAGTGATGCCGATCACAACGGTGGGCAGCCGTCCGTCCGGAGAGTCCGATGACCGCCGATGTCCTGAAGGCGCGAAGCTTCTCCGCCATCCTCGAAGCGGTCTATCGCGCCGACGGCGAGGGGTTCGAGACCCATTCCGTTTCGGCGCTGACGCTTGATTTCAACGGCATCGCCGGTGATCGCCATGCGGGTGCTACCCGGCTCAGCGGCGGCCGCGAGCCTTGGTATCCGCGCCGGACCGAAATGCGCAACGAGCGCCAGGTCTCAATCGTCGCGCGCGACGAACTGGCCGAGGCTGCGGGCGCGATGGCGATCGATGCGCTGGCGCCGGAATGGATCGGCGCCAATCTCGTGATTTCCGGTATTCCGCATCTGTCGTGGCTTCCGCCGCGCAGCCGCCTGTTCTTCGACGGCGGCGCGACGATCGCGATCGACGGCCAGAACGCGCCCTGCCGGTCGGCGGGCGCAGCCATCGCGCGGCATAGTCCCGGCCGCGAGGATCTGACGCTGTTGTTTCCAAGGGCCGCGCGCCATCTGCGCGGCCTGGTCGGCTGGGTCGAGAAGCCGGGCGTGATCACGGCTGGCGAAGCGATCACGGTGCGCGTGCCGGTGCAGCGGCTCTATCCGTGATTCCGCCGTCATCGGGGCGAAAAGTCGGCATGCGACGGGGCGGGCAACTTGGGACAGGAGCGCAGTCATGTCGTGGTCGGCGGAGCAATATCTGAAATTCGAGGACGAGCGCACGCGCCCGGCGCGTGATCTCCTGGCGCAGGTGCCGCTCGCGACTGCCGAGCGCGTCGCCGATCTCGGTTGCGGACCTGGCAATTCGACCGAACTGCTGGTCGCGCGCTTCCCTGGCGCCGATGTCGAGGGCGTCGATACTGCCCCCGACATGCTGGAGGCCGCGCGGCGGCGCTTGCCGGACTGCCGCTTCGTCGCGGCAGATCTTTCCGCCTGGATGCCGCAAGAGCCGGTCGACCTGCTCTTCGCCAATGCGGTGTTCCAGTGGGTGCCCGATCACCTCGCTGTGCTGGCGCGGCTGATGGATGGTCTGCGTCCGGGCGGCGTACTCGCGGTGCAGATGCCGGACAATCTCGGTGAGCCGACGCATCTCCTCATGGAAGAGACGGCGCGGAGCCCAGGCTTCTCCGATGCCTTTGCCGGCCGCATCATCCGCCGGCCGCAGTTGCCGGAGCCGCGCGCCTATGTCGAACGCCTTGATGCGGGCGCGGCGCGGATCGATCTCTGGCATGTGGTCTACCAGCATCGCCTCGCCGGCGCCGACGCCATCGTCGAGTGGGTCAAGGGTACGGGTCTGCGGCCCTATCTCGACGCCTTGCCGGCCGAGCGCCGCGCGGACTACCTCGCCGCCTATCACGCGCGGATCGCCGCCGCCTATCCGCCGCTGGCCGATGGCAGCGTGCTTCTGCGTTTCCCGCGGCTCTTCCTCGTCGCGGTCAAGGCGTAGCGTTCAGCCGTCCGTCAACGCCGCCGTCCCGGGCGCGACCGACGTGATGGCTCTCACCACGAGATCGGCGAGGGCTTCGAAGTCGCCCCGACGCGGCGAGGAGCGGCGCCAGACGATGCCGATCTCGCGGCGCGGCTCGGGCTCGGCGAAGCGCGAGAGCGCGATACGGGGGTCGCGCGCCTCGACATCGACGCAGATTTCCGGCAGCAGCGTCACGCCGTAGCCGTTCGCCACCATCTGCATGATCGTCGCGAGGCTGGCCGAGCCGAAGCTCGCCTGCAGCTCGGATTTCTGCAGCCGGCAATAGGTCAGCGCCTGGTCGCGCAGACAATGGCCTTCCTCGAGCAAGAGCAGCCTGTCGACCGGTATGTCCTCCGGGCGCGCCAGCGGCTTGCCGCGATCCACCGCGTCGGCGCTCATCGCCAGCAGGAAGCGATCGATGAAGAGTGGCCGGCTGTCGAAATGGGCGGAGCCGGTCGGCAGCGCCATGACGACGGCATCGAGCCTCCCCTGCATCAGTTCCTGCTTCAGCTGGTCGGTGCGCGTTTCACGCAGCTGGAGGTCGAGCGCCGGAAACGACGCGTGCACCAGCGGCAGCACCTTCGGCAGCAGATAGGGCGCCACCGAGGGAATGACGCCGAGCTTCAAGGCGCCCGACAGCACGCCGCCGCCATGCCTCGCGAAATCGGTGAGATCGCGGATGTCGCCGAGTATGCGCGTCGCGCGGCGGGCAATCTCCTCGCCCTTCGGCGTCAAGGCGAGGCGGCGTGCGCCACGCTCGACCAGCGCGATCCCGAGGAGGGCCTCCATTTCCTGGATCTGCTGCGACAGCGCAGGCTGCGAAATGCCGCATTCCTCGGCGGCGCGGCCGAAATGGAGCTGGCGCGCCAGGGCATCGAAATAGCGGAGCTGCCGGAGGGTGATCATCGGAGACTGTCGGATCGCTGCTGCATCGGCGATAAGCTAGGCTTATCGCTCGTTCCGTTCAATATGATTGGAACCAATCCAGACTGCGTGGCATGGTGGCGCCAACATCGGGAGCGGCGCAGTGATGCCGGACCGAGAAGGAGGCGCCATGACGGACAAACTTACCACCACGGCCGGCGCGCCGGTCGCCGACAATCAGAATTCCCTTTCGGCAGGCGAGCGCGGTCCGCTGCTGCTCGAGGACTATCAGCTGCTCGAGAAGCTCGCGCACCAGAATCGCGAGCGCATTCCGGAGCGCGTCGTTCACGCCAAGGGCTGGGGCGCGCATGGCACGCTGACGGTCACGCATGACATCACGCGTTTCACCAAGGCGAAGATCTTCGCCGAAGTCGGCAAGAAGACTGACCTGATCGCCCGCTTCTCGACCGTCGCCGGCGAACTCGGCGCGGCCGATGCCGAGCGCGACGTGCGCGGCTTCGCGGTGAAGTTCTACACCGAGGAAGGCAACTGGGACCTCGTCGGCAACAACACGCCGGTGTTCTTCGTCCGCGATCCGCTGAAGTTCCCCGACTTCATCCATACGCAGAAGCGCCACCCGAAGACCAACCTGCGCTCGACCACGGCAATGTGGGATTTCTGGTCGCTCTCGCCCGAGAGCCTGCATCAGGTGACGATCCTGTTCTCGGATCGCGGCCTGCCGCAGACCGTGCGCCACATGCATGGGTTCGGCTCGCACACCTTCTCGTTCATCAATGCGGCGAACGAGCGCTTCTGGGTGAAGTTCCACTTCAAGTCGCTGCAGGGCATCAAGAACTGGACCAACAGCGAAGCGGCGACCGTCGTCGGCCAGACGCGCGAATCGACCCAGGAAGACCTGTTCGGCTCGATCGATCGCGGTGACTTCCCGCGCTGGCGCTTCGCCGTGCAGGTCATGCCCGAGGCCGAGGCCGACAAGACCAGCTACAATCCGTTCGACCTCACCAAGGTGTGGCCGCACAGCGAATATCCGCTGATCGACGTCGGCATCATGGAACTGAACCGCAACGCCGACAACTATTTCACCGAGATCGAGCAGGCGGCCTTCTCGCCGTCCAACATCGTCCCCGGCATCGGCTTCTCGCCGGACAAGATGCTGCAGGCGCGCATCTTCTCCTATGCCGACGCGCATCGCTACCGGCTCGGCACGCATTACGAAGCGCTGCCCGTGAACCATCCGAAGGTGCCGGTTCACAACTATCACAAGGACGGGCAGATGCGTTTCTTCCCGCCCTCGACCCCTGCCGATGCCTATTACGAGCCGAACTCCTTTGCTGGCCCGAAGCAGGACGAGCGTTTCCGTGAGCCGCCGCTGAAGATCACGGGTGATGCGGACCGCTACAACCATCGTGTCGGCAACGACGACTATACCCAGGCCGGCAATCTCTTCCGCCTGATGTCGGCCGACCAGAAGCAGCAGCTCTACGGCAACATCGCCGCGGCGATGCAGGGCGTGCCGGTCGAAATCATCAACCGGCAGCTGGTGCATTTCTATCGTGCCGATCCGGATTACGGCATCGGCGTCGCGAGCGCCCTCGGCCTGCCGACCGACGGTCTCGCGGCGGCCGCGGAATAGCTTCCGCCGGCGGTCCTGTCTTGCTACGACGCGGTTCCTGACCAACCGGAGGGAGCCGCGTCGTGCTGATCGATATCTCCGAACTCACCGAAGCCTTTCCAGATTTCCGCGTCGCAGTCGTGAGCTTCGACGACCTCGTCATCGGCGCGGAGAGGGCCGATGCGCTCACGGCAGCCATTGCCGCGCACGAGGCTGACGCGATTCGCCGTTGGGCCGGTATTGAGCTCTCCGAAATTCCCGGCGTCGCCGACTGGCGCCGCGCCTATCGCGCCTTCGGCATCAAGAAGACCAGTTATCGCTCCTCGGTCGAGCGGCTGATGAAGAATGTCCTCGCCGGACGTTCGTTGCCTGCCATCAATCCCTTCGTCGACGCCTACAACGCCGTTTCGCTGGCCCACGTGCTGCCGATCGGCGCCGATGATCGCGACCAGATCGTCGGCGACATCGCCTTTCGCTATGCGCGTCCCGGGGACAGCTTCGTCGATATGGCCGGCGGCGAGGAAGGCACCGAGGCAGCCGACGATCCGCCGAAGCAGGGCGAAGTCGTCTATGCCGATAGCGCCAAGGTGCTCTGTCGGCGCTGGAACTGGCGTCAGGACGCGCGTTCGCTGGTGACGCCGGCCACCCGGCGGGCGATCGTCACGATCCAGTCGAACGGCAGCGGCGACGCCGAGGCGGCAGCTGCCGACCTGGTCGCACTCGCGCGCTGGGCCTGCGGCGGCGCGGCGCATGTGACCGTCGCCAGCCGCGAGCGGCCGCGCGCTGAAATCGACGTCCAGCCGCGCTCTTCCCCTTTACTCATATAAAGATATCTTTATATCTTGTTGGCGTGTGTCGGACGAGTCCGGCCGACCGACAGGAGATCGAGCCCGTGACGGGTGCGCCGCAGACGCTGGATTCGGAGACGCTGGTCGCAGCCTTGAAGGCGGCGGGCGAGGCGACGCGGATGCGCATTCTCGCCCTGCTCAGCGAAAGCGAGCTGACGGTGAAGGATCTGACCTCGATCCTCGGCCAGTCGCAGCCGCGCATCTCGCGCCATTTGAAGCTGCTGGCCGACGCCCGGCTCATCATCCGGTATCCCGAGGGCGCCTGGGTCTATTATCGCCTCGCCGAGGCAGGGGCCGAGCGACGGTTGGTCGACGACCTGCTGGCGATTGCCGATGTCGACGATCGTGAACTCCGGCGCGATCGCGACTGGCTCGCCGGCGTCAAGCGCGAGCATGCGAGCGAGGCTTCGCGCTATTTCGAGCGCAACGCCGCCGAATGGGACCAGATCCGCTCGCTGCATCTGCCGGATGCCGCCGTCGAACAGGCGATGCTCTCGCTGGTCGGCTCGCGTCCGGTCGACCGCTTCCTCGACCTCGGCACCGGCACGGGCCGTTTGCTCGAGGTGTTCGCCGGCCTTTACCGCACCGGCATCGGCATCGATGCCTCGACGGCGATGCTCGCGGTAGCGCGCGCCAATCTCGATCGCGCCGGGCTGTCGCATGCGCAGGTGCGGCTCGGCGAGATCACGAAATTGCCGATGCTGCGCGGCAGCTTCGATCTCGTCGCGATCCATCAGGTGCTGCATTATCTCGACGATCCCGCCGAGGCGCTGGCCGAGGCGGCGCGCGTGCTGCGGCCCGGCGGGCGGTTGCTTATCGTCGATTTCGCGCCGCATGGGCTCGAATTCCTGCGCGAGAAGCATGCCCATCGCCGCCTCGGCTTTTCTCACGAGACCATGCTCGGCTGGACGAGGCAACTCGGGCTCGAATCCGACAAGGTGCTGGATCTCGGCGCCGGCATGGGCGCCGACACATTGACCGTGACGCTATGGCTTCTCCGCGATCCGCGTTTCAGCATCGCCGAAGCGGACCGGGGGCTGGAGACTGTATGATGAGTGAAGCGATCGCGCGGGCGAGCCGTGCCCATGGCGGGCCGAATGGGCTCAGGGTCTCGTTCGAGTTCTTTCCGCCGAAGACCGAGGCGATGGAAGAGACGCTGTGGCGTTCGGTTGAGCGGCTGGCCCCGCTCGCGCCCAATTTCGTCTCCGTTACCTATGGCGCCGGCGGATCGACGCGTGAGCGCACGCATGCGACCGTCGCGCGCATCGTGCGCGAGACGGCGCTGAAGCCGGCCGCTCATCTCACCTGCGTCGGCGCGACCCGAAGCGAGGTCGATGCCGTGGTCGACAGCTATGCCGAGGCCGGTGTGCGCCATATCGTGGCGCTGCGCGGCGATCCGGTCGAAGGCGTCGGGGCGGTGTATCGGCCGCATCCCGGCGGCTATGACCGCGCCGCCGATCTGGTTGCGGCGATCCGCATGCGCCACCCCGAGATCGAGGTCTCGGTCTCGGCCTATGCCGAGCGCCATCCCGAGAGCCCCGACTGGGCGTGCGAGATCGACAATTTGAAGCGCAAGGTCGATGCCGGCGCGAGCCGCGCCATCACCCAGTTCTTCTTCGATAACGATCTCTACATGGCCTTTCTCGACCGCGTGGCGGCGGCGGGGATTACGATCCCGATCGTGCCGGGCATCGTTCCGGTGCTGAACTTTACCCAGACCGCGAAATTTGCCGCCAAGACCGGCGCGACCGTCCCCGATTGGTTCGCGGCGCGTTTCGAGGGGCTCGAGGACGACCAAGCGACGCGCCAGCTCGTGGCGGCGGCGGTCTGCGCCGAACAGGTGCTCGATCTCGTCGATCGCGGTGTGTCGGATTTCCATTTCTACACGATGAACCGCGCCGACCTCGTCTACGCGATCTGCCATCTGCTCGGCATGCGGCCACCGAAATCCGCGGCGCCGGAGAGCGCGGCGGCCTAGTCGGCAATGCGGTTGGCCGGCCAAAATCCGGTAGGTCGCTTCGATCGAATGTGAGCATACCGGCGTGGCGCTCATCGACCCATGGGCGTCGCCCGAACAGGAGAACGGTTCATGACCGACACGGCAACGGCACGATCGGCGGCGCTCGCCGCGGCAGCCAAGCAACGTATCCTCGTTCTCGATGGCGCGATGGGTACGATGATCCAGCGGCTGAAGCTGACCGAGGCCGATTTCCGCGGCGAGCGGTTCAAGGACTGGCCGCGCGATCTCAAGGGCAACAACGATCTGCTGATCCTGACGCGGCCCGACGCTGTCGAGGCGATCCACCGGCAATATTTCGAGGCCGGCGCCGACATCGTCGAGACCAACACCTTCTCCTCGACATCGATCGCCCAGGCCGATTACGGCATGGAAGCGCTCGCCTATGAGCTGAACTACGAGGGCGCGCGCGTCGCCCGCCGCGCCGCTGATGCGGTGGCTGCGGCGACCGGCATTCCGCGCTATGTCGCCGGCGCGATCGGGCCGACCAACCGCACCGCTTCCATCTCGCCGGACGTCAACAATCCCGGCTACCGCGCCGTTACCTTCGACGATCTCCGCACGGCCTATGCCGAGGCGGCCCGCGGCCTCGTCGATGGCGGTGCCGACATGATCCTGATCGAGACGATCTTCGATACGCTGAACGCCAAGGCGGCGGTGGCGGCCGTCGAGGACGTCTTCGAGGAGAAGGGCGTCACGCTGCCGATCATGATCTCCGGCACGATCACCGATCTCTCCGGCCGCACGCTCTCCGGCCAGACGCCGACCGCGTTCTGGTACTCGCTGCGCCATGCCGAGCCGTTCTCGATCGGCCTCAACTGCGCGCTGGGAGCCCGCGAGATGCGCGCCCATATCGACGAGATGGGCCGAGTCGCCGATACGCTGGTCTGCGCCTATCCGAATGCCGGGCTGCCGAACGAGTTCGGCGAATATGACGAAAGCCCCGAGGCGATGGCGAAGCTCGTCGGCGAATTCGCGCGCTCCGGCCTCGTCAACGTGGTCGGCGGCTGTTGCGGCACGACGCCCGACCACATCGCCGCCATCGCCGGGGCCATAAAGGGGGTCCCACCGAGGGCTGTCCCGCAGGTCGCCCCGCGACTCAGGCTTTCCGGCCTGGAGCCGTTCGTCAGCGCAGCCTGATTGAGCTTCGAGCGGAATCCGGCCGATGGTTCGATCGGCGGGCGTCGTCGGCATCGTGTAGGATCGGGTGTCTGCGCAAGCTGATCCCAAAACCGGAATTTGAGTTCATGACCACCGCCACCGCGTCCTTCATCAATATCGGCGAGCGCACCAATGTCACCGGGTCGGCCAAGTTCCGGAAGCTGATCACGGCCGGCGACTACACCGCGGCGCTCGATGTCGCGCGGGAGCAGGTGGCGAATGGCGCGCAGATCCTCGACGTCAACATGGACGAGGGGCTGCTCGATTCCGAGCTGGCGATGGTCACCTTCCTGAACCTCCTCGCCGCCGAGCCCGATATCGCGCGCGTGCCGATCATGATCGACTCGTCGAAATGGTCGGTGATCGAGGCCGGCCTCAAATGCGTGCAGGGCAAGCCGATCGTCAATTCGATCTCGATGAAGGAAGGCGAGGGGCCGTTCCGCGAACAAGCCCGCAAGCTGCGCCGCTATGGCGCCGCCGTCGTCGTCATGGCGTTCGACGAGAAGGGCCAGGCCGATACGTTCCAGCGCAAGACCGAGATCTCCGCGCGCGCCTATCGCATCCTGACCGAGGAAATCGGCTATCCGCCCGAGGACATCGTCTTCGATCCCAACGTGTTCGCGATCGCGACCGGCATCGAGGAACACGACAATTACGGCGTCGACTTCATCGAGGCGACGCGCTGGATCCGCCAGAACCTGCCGCATGCGCATGTCTCGGGCGGCGTTTCCAACCTGTCGTTCTCGTTTCGCGGCAACGAGACCGTGCGCGCGGCGATGCATTCGGTGTTCCTCTATCACGCCATCGCGGCGGGCATGGACATGGGCATCGTCAATGCCGGCGCGCTGCCTGTTTATGACGATATCGACCCCGAACTGCGCGAGCGCTGCGAGGACGTGGTCCTCAACCGGCGCAAGGATGCGACCGAGCGGATGCTCGAGATCGCCGACCGCTTCAAGGGCGGCGCCTCGCAGAAGAAGGAGGCCGATCTCGCCTGGCGCGAGTGGCCGGTCGACAAGCGGCTCGAGCATTCGCTGGTCGCCGGGCTCACCGACTTCATCGAGATCGATACCGAGGAGGCACGGGCGCGCTCGACCCGGCCGCTCGACGTGATCGAAGGGCCTTTGATGGCGGGCATGAACGTCGTCGGCGATCTCTTCGGCGCCGGCAAGATGTTCCTGCCGCAGGTGGTGAAGTCGGCCCGCGTCATGAAGCAGGCGGTCGCCTATCTGATGCCGTTCATGGAGGAGGAGAAGCGCCGCCTCGGCACGACGGGTTCGTCCTCCGCCGGCAAGATCCTGCTCGCGACCGTCAAGGGCGACGTGCACGACATCGGCAAGAACATCGTCGGCGTCGTGCTCCAGTGCAACAATTTCGAGGTGATCGATCTCGGCGTCATGGTGCCGGCGGCCAAGATTCTCGCGGTGGCCCGGGAGCAGAATGTCGACGTGATCGGTCTTTCCGGCCTCATCACGCCCTCGCTCGACGAGATGTGCCATGTCGCGGCCGAGATGGAGCGCGAGGGCTTCGACGTGCCGCTCTTGATCGGCGGCGCGACGACGTCGCGCGTCCATACCGCGGTGAAGATCCATCCGAATTATGCCCGCGGGCAGGCGGTGCATGTCCTCGACGCGAGCCGGGCCGTCGGCGTCGCCTCCAGCATGCTCGGCCGCGACCGCGCAGCCTATGTCGCCGAGGTCCAGACCGAATATGCCCGCATCGCCGAGGCGCATCAGCGCGGCCAGGAGGCGAAGCGCCGGATCACGCTCGCGACGGCGCGCGCCGACGCCCTGAAGCTCGACTGGTCGAGCTACCGGCCGGCGCGGCCAACCTTTCTCGGGCCGCGGCTCTTCCGCGATTATCCGATCGCCGAACTCGTGCCCTATATCGACTGGACGCCGTTCTTCGCCACCTGGGAGATGAAGGGGACGTTCCCGCAGATCCTCGAGGACGAGAAGGTCGGCGCGGCCGCGCGGGCGCTTTATGACGATGCGCGGGCGATGCTGGCCAAGATGGTCGATGAGAAATGGATCAGCGCCAATGGCGTCATCGGCTTCTGGCCGGCGAATGCGGTCGGCGACGACATCGCGCTCTATGCCGATGAAACGCGGACCGGCGAGGTGGCGCGGCTCTATACGCTGCGCCAGCAGATCGCGCGCTCGACCGACCGCCGTCGCCATGTCGCGCTCTCCGATTTCGTCGCGCCCGCCGGCTCCGGCGTTCAGGATTATGTCGGCGGCTTCGCTGTGACGGCCGGCATTGGCGAGGAGGCGGTGGCCGAGCGCTTCGCCCGCGCCAATGACGACTATTCGAAGATCCTCAGCCAGGCCCTGACCGATCGCCTCGCCGAAGCCTTCGCCGAACGCATGCATGAGCGTGTCAGGCGCGAATTCTGGGCCTATGCGCCGGACGAGACGCTGGAGCCCGGCGAACTCATCCGCGAAACCTATGCCGGCATTCGTCCCGCACCCGGCTATCCGGCCCAGCCCGACCACACCGAGAAGCGCACGCTGTTCGAGCTGCTCGATGTCGAGGCGACCGCGGGGATCACGCTGACGGAAAGCTATGCGATGTGGCCGGGATCCTCGGTCTCGGGCCTCTATTTCAGCCATCCCGAGAGCTTCTATTTCGGCGTCGGCCGGGTGGAGGCGGACCAGGTTGCCGACTATGCAGCGCGCAAGGGATGGACGCTGACCGAGGCGGAGCGCTGGCTGGCGCCGATCCTCAATTACGACCCGGTGCGGGTCGAGGCGGCGGAGTAGGGCGCTTGGCGTCGCGCTTCACGCGGGATGGTTTCTCGCGCGGCTTTCTCGAGGGGCTCGGGCTGCTGCCGGGCATGATCGCCTTCGGCATCGTGTTCGGCGTGCTGGCCGACGGCGTCGGACTTTCGGTCGGCGGCGCGGCGGCGATGAGCTTCTTCGTCTTTGCCGGCACCGCGCAGTTGCTCGCGCTGCATGCCTGGGGCGGCGCCGACATGATGGTCGCGGTGCTGGTCTCGGTCGTCGCGATGAATGCGCGCTACATCCTGTTCGGCGCGGCGATCCAGCCCTGGATGCGCGGGGTTTCGCCCTGGATCGCCTATCCCTCGCTGTTCCTGCTCGTCGATCCGAACTGGGCGGCGGCGATGCGCGAGCGCGATGCCGGGCGGCATGACATCGCCGTCTTCGTGGGCATGGGCGCAGCGCTGATGGTCGGCTGGATGGCGGGGACGATAGCGGGCGCGGGCTTTGGCCAGTTGCTCGGCGATCCACGCCGGCTCGGGCTCGATTTCTTCCTGCCCGCCTTCTTCCTGTCGCTCGCCTGCGGCTTCTGGAAGGGCCGGGGCGACCTGCTGCCCTTTGTCATCGGCGGCGCGGTGGCGCTCGTCTTCGAGCGCTTCGTCGGCGGCTCCTGGCATGTCCTGGCCGGAGGTCTCGCGGGGAGCCTCTCCGCCGCCTTCTGGCCGAAGAAGGCCGTGACATGAGCCCCGATCCATCCACGACCAGCGGTCTCGCGCTCATCATCCTGCTGATGGCGGTCGCGGCCTATCTGACGCGGGTCGCCGGCTTCTTCCTGATGCGCTTCGTGGCGGTAACGCCGCGCGTCGAGGCCTGGCTGAAGGCGCTGCCGCTCGCGATCATGGGCTCGATCCTGGCGCCGATCGCGCTCCATGGCGGGCCGGCCGAGTATGCGGGCTTCGCGGCGACGATCGCGACGTTCCTCTGGCGGCGCAACGATATCCTCGCTGCCGTTGCCGGCATGGCGACAGTCGCGCTGATCCGCGCCGTTTCGGGGCTCTGATGAACGGTCGCCGCGCCTTGCGCAGACGACGCTAGATCACGCCGATGACGATGGCCGCGATGAACAGGAAGGCGGCGCCGACGGCGATCAGCTGGATCGGACGAGCGAGGCTCATGGACATTTCCCGGGTCTCCCTTTCCGCGTCTTCAAGCTGACACAAAGATTAACGCATTGGCAGGTTCCAGCAAGGCGCGGATTGGGGGCGCGGCGGCAGATCGTGGCGATTCCATTCCATAAATTGCCTTCGACGCGAAACAAACATGCTTGAGCCAGGCCGGAGCGTCAGGTGCGGCGCGAAATGCATCCGAAGGCCAATCGCAGCGAAACGCCGCGGAAGTTTACCGGTTCGCGCAATCGTTCCTTATGAGTTGGATGCGACACTCAACGCCATCGAGGATTTGAGTTCGAGGCGATCATGTTGGAGCATCTGACGCGGCTGGCACACGACCGCGCCCCAGCGCGGCGCGCCGAATTGCTCGGCGCCATCATCGATCTCTACGGCGCTGCCGGTGCGCGCGCCGAGACCTCGCTCGGATCCGTCTTCTCGGACATCATGCGCCAATTGCTGCCTCGCCTTGGCGCGGCACAGGGCGCCGATATCGCCGGCCGCCTCGCCGATCTCGCCACCGCTCCGCACGACCTCGTCGTCGAGCTCGCCCGCCTCGGCGGACCTGTCGGCGAAATTTTGCTGCGCAGCTCGAAGGTGCTCGGCGACGATGACCTGCTCGTTCTCGCCGCGGACGCCGACGAGGAGCAACTCGTTGCGATCGCTGCGCGCATGCCGCTGTCGGAACGGGTCAGCGATGCACTGGTTGCGCATGGCGGCGTGCGGCTCTGCCGGGCCGTCGCGGCCAACCGGTCTGCCCGTCTCTCCCCGGACTGCCTGTCGCGGATCGTCGCCGCCTGCGGTGCGGGCGACCCGGCCGAACTACGGCCGCCGGCCGAGATCGTCCCGTTTCGCGGCGCCGTTTCGAGTGCCAGTCGCCGGTTCGGCGAGACCGCCGGCGCAGTCATTCCATGGCCGAAAGCACCTGCTGCCACCGAAGACACCCTGGTCTTCGCTCCGGCATCGCCGGTCGCAGCCGCAATCGCGGCAATCGCTTCGAGCGATCGCATGCTTGAGGTCGCGATGCTGCTCGCCGCCCATGCCGGCCTGCCGCCCGATCTCGTCAGCCGCCTGATCGCGCGGCCGGATCCCTCATTGCTTGCCGTGCTCTGCCGCGCCGCTTCGGTGCCGCCGGCGACGTTCTCCGTCATCGCGCGCATCCGCGGCCGCCGCTTCGGCCATCCGCTGTCCGAGACACTGGCCGTCGAGGCGGCCTATGACGCGCTCACGGAGGCCGAGGCCCGCGCGACGCTCGGCAGCGTCAAGGCGCTGCAGAAGAAGGCCTGAGGCTCGGGGAGGCGAGGGCTGCAACGGCAGCCCCCGCGCCATATCCGGGGCTTATGTGATCGAGCCGATCACGCCCTCGACCAGATAGTCCGTGCCCCAGAGGCTCGGATCATAGAGCGAGATCGTCTCGGCGCTGATCAGCTTGCCGGTGTTCGACTTGATCGGGCCGATGAAATAGGGCTTGCCGGCAGTGAGATCCGCGATGGCTGCGAGCGCGGCAGCCTTGGCGGCCTCGGTGGCCCCTGCGCCGAACGGCGTGCTCGCGACGAGATCGCGGTCATAGCCGCCATAATTCTCGTTCGGCAGCTTCTTGCCCTCGGTCAGCAGCTTGGCATAGGCGGTATAGACCGTGCCCCAGCGGAGCTCGGCGCCGGTGACGAAGCCCTTCGGCGCCAGCGACGACTGGTCGGCATTGTGGCCGCAGGACTTGATGCCGCGCTTCTCGGCCGTTTCGACGATCACCTTCGGGCTGTCGACATGGCAGGCGATGACGTCGCAGCCGGCATCGGCGAGCGCGTTGGCGGCCTCCGCCTCGCGCACCGGCAGCGACCATTCGCCGGTGATGATCAGCCGGACCTCGGCATTCGGATTGACCTTGCGGACGCCGGTGGTGAAGGCGTTGACGTTGCGCAGCACGAGGGCGATCGGCTTGGCGGCGATATAGCCGATCTTGTTGGTCGTCGTCGAAAGGCCGGCGGCGATGCCGTTCACGTAGTGGCCCTGGTCGAGATAGCAGTAATAGCCGCCGAGATTCATCGGATGCTTCTTCGGGTCCCACAGCGACGTGGGATGGCGGAATTCGACGTTCGGATATTTCTTCGCTTCCTCGATCATGAAGGGGTCGAAGTAGCCGAACGAGGTCGGGAACAGGAGGCTCGCGCCGTCGAGTTCGATCATCGATTCCATCGTCTTGGTGACGGCGCTGGTCTCGGGGACGTTTTCTTCCTCGATCACCGTCACGCCCGGAATGGCCTTCAGCGCCGCCGCACCGACGGCATGGGCCTGGTTCCAGCCGAAATCGTCGCGCGGACCGACATAGATGAGGCCGATGGTGAGGTTGCCGGCGGCGCTGGCCTTGAACGGCAGCGACGATGCGGAGAGGCCGAGCGCGCCGAGCGCCGCGCCTTTGAGCAGGGTCCGTCTCGAAACCGATGTCATGGTCTTTATCCCTCGTGAATGGATGGCTGGATGGAGGCTTGGCGGCGTCTCTGCGGGCGCCTTGTCGAACAGCGCTTCAGCGGCTCGCCGTCTCGGGCCGGTAGCGGGCCAGGATTTCACCGAGATCGGGTTCGGCCGCGCTCTCGCCGCCGACGCCGCGCTGCTCGACCAGCGCGACATGATGGTCCATCGCGTGCACGGCGCGCTCGACATCGCCGGTGGCGAGCGCGGCCAGGATCACGCGATGCTCCTCGATGGCGCATTCGGACTGATGTGGCCGGCCGAACACCGCGAGGATCAGCGAACAGCGCGACACGACCTCGCCGACATAGCGGGCGAGCAGCGGGTTGCCGCTCATCGCCGCCAGCTTGACGTGAAATTCGGCGGCGAGGCGGACGCTCGCCTGACTATCCCTGCGCCGCGCCGCTTCGTCTTCGCCGTCCAGATGGGCGGCGAGCGTCGCGGCGAGCCCGTCGTTCCATTTCGCGGCGACGAGGCGGGCGACCTCGCGTTCCAGGCAGCGGCGCACCTCGAAGACCGACCGCGCCTCCTCGAGGCTCGGCCTTGCGACCGTCGCCGTCCGCTTTGCCTTCATCTCGACCAGCCCATCGGCGGCAAGCCGCTGCAGGGCTGCCCGCACGATGGTTCGGCTGACGCCGAAATGAGCGCCGATGCTGTCCTCGGGCAGCTTGGTCCCCGGCGGCAGCGCCTGTTCGACGATCGCCTGCCGCAGCACCGCATGGATAGCGCCGCTGCGCCCCGAGGAGGATGACGTCGCCTGTGACACCGGAGTTCCTTCGCTCTTCCAGTCATTTCTAGTATACGAAATTTGTCATCTCAAGTATGCGGAATGGCGAAAGATGTCTCAAGGTTTGCCGAGAACATAAGCATATCGGCCATTCTTGTTGCAGTTCCGGCATCCTGGTCGCTACAGACGCCAGTCAGCCAACCGATCGTTGTATACGAGATGGTCGGGTGCTCTGGCGCGAGCGCCGCCGGCCACGTGCTTGACGTTTCCTTAAGGCGTTCGCTCACATTCTCCGCGAATGTCGCGTCGCGTTGTGTTGCGTAGCCTGTCGGTGCTTGCCGTGATCTCGCTGGCGGGATGCGCGCTCAATTTCTTTGACGAGCGCGAGGCCTGGCGCGACCAGACCGAGCGGGCCTGCTTCCAGCAGAAGCTGGTGGTGCCGAGCTACTACCAGACGCCGGCGCGCGAGATCGACGGGAGGGGCGCCTGCGGGATCGAGAAGCCGCTGCGCGTCAACGCCTTCGAATCCGGCGTCGTTTCAGTTGGCGGGGCCGATGTCGTGCTCGGCTGCATGATGACCTACACGATGGAAAAATGGATCCGCAACGCGGTCCAGCCGGCGGCGCAGCAGCGCTTCGGCATGCTGGTCACCGAGATCCTGACCATGGGCACCTATGCCTGCCGCTCGCGCAACAACCGCCATGGCGACAAGCTCTCGGAACACGCCTTCGCCAATGCCTTCGACGTCGCCGGCTTTCGCCTTGCCGATGGGCGCACGATCCGCGTCAAGAGCGACTGGCGCGGCGGTGATCCGGTGACGCAGGCCTTCCTGCGCCAGACGCTGATCTCGGCCTGCGACTATTTCACCACCGTGCTCGGTCCGGGCTCGAACCGGCTGCACGAGGATCACATCCATATCGACCTCGCGCACCACAATGCCGCGGGGACGTCGCGCTATTGCCGGCCACAGCTCGACATGCCGCCGCCGACCATGGACCCGAACGCGCCGATGGTGAGCCTGCCGCCGGACCAGACGGCGCCGGCCTCGATGGACCAGCGCGCCTTCACCTATCGCTGGGACGACAATCTCGGCAAACCCGACGCAACCGCCGCGAGTCCCGATGCCGTGCTGGTCGCGCCACAGGCCGAGCAGCCCGCCTCGACCGGCAGCATCCGCCTGCCGCCGGCCTCGGTGCCGCTGTCCTACTCTCAATAGACGTAGGCGTAACCAAACCAACTCTCGCAAGACACTCAACCAGAGCTTGCGCTCGTGCGTGCGTTCGGCACCAATCGGGCGACTGGAGCAAGCGCGATGCGATTCCCCCGACCTAAGCTGAAGATCGAGGCTGGCTTCCCCCTGACCTTGATCATGCTGACCCTGCCATTCTGGCTCGCCGGCACGCAAACGGCGATGATCCTGGGAGCCGTGATCGTCGCGATCCTCGCCGTCTCCGTCATCCTGCACGAATATGCCCACGCCTATGCCGGGTTCCGATGCGGGGTGATGCCCGAGAAGATCGTGCTGAAATGGCTCGGCGGTGCGACAACCTTCGCGCGCGAACCCTATACCGGGCGCGATCGCATCCTGGTCACGATCGCAGGGCCGGCCGTCAATCTGGCACTGGCGCTCATCGGCTATCTGCTCCAGCCCTACGCAGTCACTCCGCTTCTCCTCTGGTCGTTGAAAGCGCTGGCAATCATCAATCTCGCGCTGGGCCTGTTCAATCTCCTGCCGGCGATCCCGCTCGACGGCGGTCGTGTCCTGTATCTTCTGATTGGTGGGCGCTGGGGCGAGGCGACGGCGATGCGGGTGGTCGGCCTGCTGGGGACGGTCGTGGGCGCTCTGGCGCTTGCAGTCATGGTGATCGGATGGTTGCGTGGCTTCTTCATCCTCCTGCCGATCGATCCGCGACAGAACTGGCGGCTTTACCGCAAGGGTACCAAGCGGGAAGCCGACACGCCTGCCGACGCTACGGCGGACTAGCGGCCGTCGCTCGGGGGGCCGCGCCTTCGGCCGGCTTGCGGCTGACCTGGCGCTGGCCGCCTAAGCTGCGGAGGCGCGGCGACGGGGCAGGAGCTCTGCGTTGGCGTCGGGATGAACGTCGACAGCGCCGAGCATCTCCGCGAGGTGCTGCGTTCCCCAGGCCTTCAGCGCGGCGATGATGGGCTTCAGGCTCTCGCCGCGCGCCGAGAGGCGATAGTCCACGCGGGGCGGGACTTCGGGATAGATGGTGCGGATCACCAGGCCGTCGGCTTCCAACTCGCGCAACTGCTTGGTCAACATGCGCTGCGTCGTGGTCGGCGTCAGCCGGCGCAGTTCGTTGAAGCGCAGCGGGCCGCGGCCGAGATGGTAGAGCACCACGCCCTTCCATTTGCCGTCGATCAGGTCGAGCGTCACCTCGACCGGGCAGGCGGTGAAGCGGCTATCGTAGCTCTTGTGACCGGCCATGGCTGGCGCTCCCCGGTATCCATTTGGGTAGTATGAGCTCAAAATGTGCGTTCTTGCGCATTGCGTCAATACGATCGAAATCAGGCAGGCTTCGTCCTCACCCTGCAGCGGAGACTGCCATGCGTGCCATCGCCTATTCGAAGTCGCTTCCCATCACAGACCCGGAATCGCTTGTCGATATCGAGATCGACCGGCCGGAGCCGGGCCCGCGCGACCTCATCGTCAAGATCGAGGCCGTTTCGGTGAACCCTGTCGATTTCAAGGTTCGGAAGTTCAGTGATCCCGACGGCAAGCCGCGCATCCTCGGCTTCGACGCGGCCGGCACGGTCGTCGCCGTGGGCAGCGAGACGCGGCTGTTCAAGGTCGGCGATGCGGTCTTCTATGCCGGCTCGATCATCCGGCCCGGAACCGATTCCGAGTTCCATGCCGTCGACGAGCGTATCGTCGGCCACAAGCCTGCGAGCCTCGATTTTGCCGAAGCCGCTGCCTTGCCCTTGACGGCGCTCACCGCATGGGAGCTGCTGTTCGACCGGATCGGCGTCGTTCCCGGCGTGGTGACCGACAAGCGCACGCTTCTGGTGGTGGCGGGAGCGGGCGGCGTCGGCTCGATCGCGATCCAGCTCGCGCGCGAACTCACCGGGCTTACGGTGATCGCAACCGCATCGCGGCCCGAATCGCGGCAGTGGGCTCTCGATCTCGGCGCGCATCATGTCGTCGATCACAGCACGCCCCTCGCGCCGCAACTGGCTGCACTCGGCCATCCCGAGGTTGATATCGTGCTCGCCTTCGGCGGCACCAAAGACCATGCCGGGGAAATAGCCGCGATCGTCGCGCCCGAGGGCCATATCGGGATCATCGAAGGCGTCGACGGCTTTTCGTCGGCCGATTTCGGCGCGCTCTACCAGAAGGCGGTTGGTCTGCAGTTCGAATCGATGTTTGCCCGATCGCGCTTCGCGACGCCGGCGATCGAGCGCCAGCACGCGATCCTCGAGGCGGTGGCCGATCTCGTCGAGGCCGGGCGGGTGCGGACGACGCTGACGAAGACGCTGTCCCCGATCAACGCAGTAACGCTCCGCGAAGCGCATGGCCTCGTCGAAAGCGGCCGCACGATCGGCAAGGTCGTCGTCGCGGGCTGGTAGGGCTGGCGGACGAGGTGGGGCGTTACAGCTCGCGAATGATGCGAGGCGCCTTCCGGATCGTAGCGAGGTCCAGCTCAAGCTCGACCTCGCGCGAGGGAATCCATGCGCCGACGGTGAAACCACCGAAGGCGAGCACAGACAAGCTCGACGTGTCGCCGATGAAGGGTGTCCGGAAGACATCCGGATCGAATGTGTCGTGCAGATAGAATTCGACAAACTCGCCCGGCTTGATGGGCTCCACGTGAGGGTCGGCTTGGACGACGAGATTGACCCTCACCCAGTCGGGCGAGTTGAACGAACTGAAGGTTGCGGTGAGCTTGAACCCTTTTGCGGTTTGAGATCCCCCAAATCGTCCCTTGTTGGGGTCCTGGGGGTCGGTCACGGGACGACTGGACGCCGGCGCCGGGGCATTCACGACGTCGGGAGCGGTCTCCGCGGTCCGCTCAACCATGGCAAGTTCGAGAGCCCCGATCCGCTTTTCGAGGCCGTTGATGCCGGAACCGACGTCTTGCGCGAACTCTACATTCACGCCCCCGGCACTGAGCGACCGTATGAATGGTCCCAGTTCAGCGAGCAGCAGGAGCGCAATGGATATTGCGATCAACGATACGATGCCGCTGGAGATGTCGGTCTTGGTCAAGCCGTTGCTCAGCAGCACCTGCAGAAGGACTGCTGCCCCGAGCAAGAGATACGAGATGACACGAAGCGTTCTGGTATTTTCGCGCGTCATCGCTCGGCAACCTGTGGTTATCTCGGAAGAGAGAATAACTCACAGGTTGTGATTGGTCCATCCTATTCTACCCAAGGTCGTTCCAGTCGAAATGCTCAGGGCGCCCCATATCCGCCGCCCGTCGGGGTTGTGACGATCACGGCCTCACCGGGCTTGAGGACCGTCTGGTCGCAGCCGGCCAGGGTCTCGATGGAGCCGTCGAGCCGGCGGACTTCGGTCTTGCCGAGCTGGCCGGGGGCACCGCCGAAGAGGCCGTGCGGGGCGATGGTCCGATGCGAGGCGAGGATTGCGAGATCCATCTCCTCGAGGAAACGGAGCGTGCGGCTGGTGCCGCCGCCGGCCGACCAGCGGCCGCGCCCGCCCGAGCCCTTGCGGATATGGAAATCCTCCAGGAGCACCGGGAAGCGGAATTCCAGCACTTCGGGATCGGTGAGGCGCGAATTGGTCATGTGCGTGTGGACGCCGTCGGTGCCGTCGAAGCCGGTGCCGTCGTTGAGGATGCCGGCCGGCGCGCCGGAGCAGAGCGTCTCGTAATACTGGTAGGTCTGGTTGCCGAAGGTGAGGTTGTTCATCGTCCCCTCGGCAGAAGAGAGCGCGCCGAGCGCCCCGAACAGCGCGTTGGTGACGTGCTGGCTGGTCTCGACATTGCCGGCGACGACGGCCGCCGGATAGCGCGGCGCCAGCATCGATCCCTTGGGTATGATGATGTTGATCGGGCGCAGGCAGCCGGCATTCATCGGAATGTCGCCCTCGACCATGACGCGGAAGGCATAGAGCACGGCGGCGCGCGTCACGGGCTCGGGCGCATTGAAGTTGGTCGGCTGCTGCGGGCTGGTGCCCGTGAAATCGACCGTCGCCTCCCGCTTCTCGCGGTCGACGGTGATCTTGACCTTGATCACCGCGCCCTGGTCGGTTTCGACGCTGAATTCCGAATCCTTCAAGGCACCGAGAACCCGGCGGACGCTCTCGGCGGCGTTGTCCTGGACATGGCCCATATAGGCGGTGACGGTATCGAGCCCGAAATGCTCGACCATCTTGGCCAGCTCGTGCGCACCCTTCTCGTTGGCGGCGATCTGCGCCTTCAGGTCGGCGACGTTCTGGACGACGTTGCGGACGGGGTAGGGATGCGAGGTGAGGAGTTCGACCAGCGCTTCCTCGCGGAAATGGCCGCGATCGAGCAGCTTGAAATTGTCGATCAGCACGCCTTCCTCGTCGACCGTGGTCGCGCGCGGCGTCATCGAGCCGGGCGCCGAGCCGCCGACATCGGCATGGTGGCCGCGGCTCGCCACGAAGAAGAGGGTCGTGACCCCGTCCGCGGCGAAGACCGGTGTCACGACGGTGATGTCGGGAAGATGCGTGCCGCCGTTATAGGGCGCGTTGAGCGCGTAGACGTCGCCCGGCTGCATGGTGCCTCGGTTCTGGGCGATGATCGTCTCGACCGATCGATCCATCGAGCCGAGATGCACCGGCATGTGCGGCGCGTTGGCGACGAGGCGGCCGTCCTTGTCGAAGACGGCGCATGAGAAATCGAGCCGCTCCTTGATGTTGACCGAATAGGCCGTGTTCTGCAGCGTCACGCCCATCTGCTCGGCGATCGACATGAACAGGTTGTTGAACACCTCGAGCATCACCGGATCGGCCTCCGTGCCGACGGCCCGGCGGCGTTCGAGCTTCGCGACGCGCTCCAGCACGACATGGCCGCGGGCCGTGAGCGTCGCCTGCCAGCCGGGCTCGACGACGATGGTCTGGTGCGGCTCGATGAGAAGGGCAGGGCCTTGGACGACGGCGCCGCGCGCGAGGTTTTCGCGCCTGTAGATGCCGGCCTCGTGCCGGCCACCGGCCGAATGGATGATGGTCGTCTCGATCGGTGCCGGCGAGGAAGCCGGTGCAGGCTCTGCCGGTTCCGCGATGCGTGCGCCGCCGCCGACGGCCTCGACCTCGAGGCTCTCGACGACGATCGCCTTGCCCTCGAAGACGAAGCCGAACTGTCGCCGATGCGCCGCCTCGAAGGCGGCGACGAGGTCTTCGGCGCCCTGCCAGGCAGCATCCTCGCCCGGATTGCGGCGCATCGCCTCGATCGGGATCGGCGTATCAGTGCCATCGTAGCGAAGATGCGCCCGGGCGAAAACCGTGATGTCCGAGTCGCTTACGCCCTGTCCTGAAAGTTCGGCGACGACGTCTTCTTCAAGCATCGATTCCAGGACTTGAAGTTCCGAGTCCGTTTCGGCGCCTAACCGCTTGACGAGCGCGCGGGTGCGATGGGCGCGGATATCGGCGAGACCCATGCCATAGGCCGAGAGGATGCCGGAAAACGGATGGATGAGAACCGTGCTCATGCCGAGGCTGTCGGCGACCATGCAGGCATGCTGGCCGCCGGCGCCGCCGAAACAGTTGAGGACGTAGCCGGTGACGTCGTGGCCGCGCTGGACGGAGATCTTCTTGATCGCGTTGGCCATGTTCTCGACGGCGATGTGCAGGAAACCGTCGGCGATCTGCTCGGCGCTGCGGCCGTCGCCGATTGCAGCGGCCAGCGCCTCGAATTTGGTCCTCACCACCGCCGCGTCGAGAGGCTCGTCGCGGCCGGGTCCGAAGATCGCGGGGAAATAGTCCGGCCGCAGCTTGCCGGTCATGACATTGGCGTCGGTGACGGTCAGCGGGCCGCCGCGGCGGTAGCAGGCGGGTCCCGGATTGGCCCCGGCCGAATCGGGGCCGACGCGGAAGCGGCCGGCCTCATAGTGAAGGATCGAGCCACCCCCGGCGGCGACCGTGTGGATGCGCATCATCGGCGCCCGCATGCGGACGCCCGCAACCTCGGTCTCGAACGAGCGCTCGAGTTCGCCGGCATAGTGCGAGACGTCGGTGGACGTGCCGCCCATGTCGAAGCCGATGACCTGGCCGAAGCCCGCCTCCGAGGCCGTCTCGACGGCCGCCACGACGCCGCCGGCCGGGCCGGAGAGGATCGCGTCCTTGCCCTGGAAGAGATCGGCGCCGGTGAGCCCGCCGGACGACATCATGAACATCAGCCTTGGCGCGGGCGCATAGGGATCGGCGCCGGCGGAGAGTTCGCTTGCGACCTCGCCGACATAGCGGCGCAGGATCGGCGAGAGATAGGCGTCGACAACGGTCGTATCGCCGCGGCCGACCAGCTTCATCAGCGGCGAAACCTCATGCGAGACCGAAACCTGCGTGAAGCCGGCGGCGCGGGCGATACGGGCCGCGACCTGCTCGTGCTCGGGATGGCGCCAGGCATGCATGAACACGATCGCGACGGCGCGGATGCCGTCGGCATGGGCGGCTGCGAGAGCCGCCGTGATCTCGTCCGGATCGGGGGCGGCCTCGACGGTGCCGTCGACGCGCACGCGCTCGGTGATCTCCGCGACCCGCTCGTAGAGCAGTTCCGGCTTGACGATCTTCTTGGCGAAGATGTCGGGCCGCGCCTGATAGCCGATCTCCAGCGCGTCGCGGAAGCCGCGGGTGATGAGCAGCAAGGTGCGGTCGCCCTTGCGCTCCAGAAGCGCATTGGTGGCGACGGTCGTCCCCATCTTCACCGCCCGGACGAGGCCGGGGGGAATCGGTGCGCCGGGCTCGAGGCGCAGCAGTTCGCGGATGCCCTGGATCGCGGCGTCGCGATAGGCGCCGGGGTTTTCGGACAGCAGCTTGTGCGCGACGACGCTTCCATCCGGCCGCCGGCCGACGATGTCGGTGAAGGTGCCGCCACGGTCGATCCAGAAGTCCCAGCCGTTCGCGGCGCCGCTCGTCATGATCCGACCTCATCCGCCCGACCACCGGGCCTCGTTCCAAGAACCACAGGCTCGGCTGTCGCCGCAAGACGGTGTAGTCTGCGTCGCACCCGAGCCGATGGTCTCGCATCGCGGCAATCGATGCCTTATGTTGACGCGCCATGAGCATCTGGAGCCGTCTCGGCGACATCATCCACCGGATCCCCGGTTCCTGCGTCTTGATCGACCATGTCGTCGAGGCCGTCCGTTCGACCTTCGGCACCAGTGCCGAGCGTCGCCATGCTGCGTTCTCGATCTCGATGATCGCGCTTTCGGCCAAGATGGCGAAGGCCGACGGTGTCGTGACCGGCGACGAGGTCAAGGCCTTCAAGCAGTTGTTCGAGATTCCCGAGGCCGAACGCCGCAACGTTGCGCGGCTGTTCAACCTCGCCAAGCAGGATGTCGCGGGCTTCGAGGCCTATGCACGCAAGATCAGCGGCCTCTTCGCCGAGGGCGCCGAAATCTTCGAGGACATCGTCGACGGTCTCTTCCACATCGCCAAGGCCGACGGCATGGTGCACGAGGCCGAGATGGAATTCATCGGCCGCGTCGCAATGGTGTTCGGGCTGTCTGAACGGGCGTTCGCGCGGATTACCAGCCGTCATGTCGTGCCGGAGGAGGGCGATCCCTATCTCATCCTCGGCATCGACCGAGCCGCCAGCAACGAAGACGTCAAGCGTCACTATCGGCGGATCGTCTCCGAAACCCATCCCGACAAGCTGATGGCGCGCGGCGTCCCGGCCGAGTTCATCGCCATCGCGACGGCGAAGCTCGCCGCCCTGAACGGCGCCTATGACCGAATCCGGCAGGAACGAGCCTTTGCATGATCGGACGTAGCGAGGAGGCCGCCCAGTGGCGGCCGTCGCCCAATTTCGGCGTTCGCGCCGAGGGCGCTCGGGCGGATTGCGTCATCCTGCATTACACCGACATGGCGACTGCCGAGGCGGCGATCGACTGGCTGTGCAATCCCGAGGCGCAGGTGTCGTCGCACTACGTCGTCGCCGAGGACGGCACCATCACGCAGCTCGTCGACGAGGCCGACCGCGCCTGGCACGCCGGCGTCTCCTGCTGGCAGGGCGAAACCGACGTCAATTCGCGCTCGATCGGTATCGAGATCGCCAATGCGGGCCATGACCACGGCTATCCGGATTTCCCCGAAGTCCAGATCGATGCCGTGATCCGACTCTGCCGCGACATTTCCGCCCGGCATGCAATCCGGCCGCAGGACATCCTGGCCCATTCGGACGTCGCGCCGGGGCGCAAGCGCGACCCCGGCGAGAAGTTCCCCTGGGCGCAGCTCGCTGCCGCGGGTGTCGGTCATTTCGTGCCGCCGGTACCGATCAGCGAAGGCCGGGTGTTGAAGCCGGGCGACACAGGGTTCGAGGTCGGCGCCTTCCAGGCCCTGCTGTTTCTCTATGGCTATGGGCTCGACGTGACGGGCGATTATGACCCTGCGACCCAAGAGGTCGTGACCGCATTCCAGCGCCATTTCCGCCCGGCCCGGGTCGACGGCCTGGCCGACGTCTCGACCGTCCAGACGCTGCACAAACTGGCCCGCGCGCTGGCCCCTCCGGGCATGGTCCAGGCCGTCGCCAAGCGCCGCCGCTGACAATCCAGTGATCACGGGATCGTGAACGCGGCCATGGCGGCGACGCCTCGCTGCCGCATTTCGGCACGGTTCCGCAGCGATTGGCACCCTCATCATCATCGATGTGAGTGCTCTTTCCGTATGAAGACGTTTTGCGTAACCGGCCTCGCGGCCCTCGTGTCCCTGGTTTCCCTCGCTGCGGCGCCCGAAGCCGCCCTTGCCGGTTCTGCCCGGCTCCTTCCTTCGAACGCCGAGCGGATCGCCGCCGCCGATCGCAATGACGGCCGCTTCGACAGCCTCATCGCCAGCTATGCCAGCGCGAATGGCGTGCCGATCTCGCTCGCTCATGCCGTCGTCACGGTCGAGAGCAACTACAATCCGAAGATGCGTGGCCAGGCTGGCGAAATCGGCCTGATGCAGGTGAAGCTCGGCACGGCGCGCGGCATGGGCTATCGCGGTACCGCAAAGCAGCTCTACGAGCCGGCGACGAACATCCGCTACGGCATGATGTATCTCGGCGAGGCGCGGAAGCTCGCCGGCGGCGATCTCTGCGGCACTATCCTCAAATATAACGGCGGCCACGGCGCCACGCGGATGAGCCGCGGCCCGCTCGCCTATTGCGGCAAGGTTCGCCAGCTCATCGCCATGAACTAGCCCCTGCGCCGGATCGCCGGCAGCGACCGGCGATCCGTGCGGGCTTGACCCGCTGCGTCATCCCCCATAGGTGCTGGCCCTGCCAGCTGGCTGGACGACCGCTCCTGCAAGACCGAAAGGTCGCCGGAGAGGAAAGTCCGGGCTCCATGGAAACACGGTGCCGGATAACGTCCGGCGGGGGCGACCCCAGGGAAAGTGCCACAGAGAGCAGACCGCCCGGCAAGCCTTGAGTGGCATGCCGGGTAAGGGTGAAAGGGTGGGGTAAGAGCCCACCGCGGGCCCAGCAATGGGAACGGCATGGCAAACCCCACCGGGAGCAAGACCGAATAGGGGCGGCACGGGCGCAAGCCCAGGCGCGTTTCCCAGCCCGCCGCCCGGGTTGGTTGCGTGAGGCGTCCGGCAACGGGCGTCCAAGATGAATGGTCGTCACGCGGTGGTTCGCCACCGCCCTACAGAACCCGGCTTACAGGCCAGCTGGCGCTGCCTCTTCCGGACAGGTCGACCCGATCGGCGGCTGGCATGTCCATGCGCCGCCATGGGAAATCGTGGGATGGCCGCTTCAGCCGCCAAGCCTCGCCGCCGTGCTCACCCGGCTGCGCAGCGGCGCGCCCGTTGCCCTGCCTCGGCCGCCCTCCCGCCTTGGCTTATCCACCGGCGAGGCTCGCCGCTCGCCCGCAAAAGCTCAGCCGACGAAATGCAGGCGCACCAAGCGTTTGCAACGAAAAATTAAGCTTAACGACTTCATGGTTTTCCACGGCCGCGCCTTGGCGGTGGAGACCGATTCCATTGACGCCCATGATGTCCCATGGTATCCCAAATCGTCCCGGTACGAAGGGGTCTCCTTCGGCATCAAAGGCCGTGCTTGCGGTCCCTTTTGCGTCCCGGGCAAGCGTTCCCAGTTCGCGTCCGTGGGTTTTGATCCGTGCTCGGAGACGGGCTGCGGAACGGGATTTTACGTGTCGTATCCGGAGCGGTCCGAGGGGCAATGGACGAGTTCGTTTCCACCTTCACCAACCGGTTGGATTCCAAGGGGCGGGTGTCGATTCCGGCGCCGTTTCGTTCCGTGCTGATGCGTGACGGATTCGAGGGACTCTATTGTTGCCCGACGCTGGACCAGAACGCCGTGGATGCGGGGGGCAACAGGCTCCGGGAGCAGATCCGCGCCATGCTGGCGCTGTTCGAGCCGTTCTCGGAGGACCACGAACTGCTCTCGACCACGCTGATCGGCGAGAGCGAGATTCTCAGGATCGATCCGGAGGGGCGCGTCGCGCTGCCGGAAGCGATCAAGCTGCATGCCGGCATCGGCGACACCGTCACCTTCGTCGGCCAGGGCTACAAGTTCCAGATCTGGGAGCCGGAGCGCTTCAGCGCCTATCGCGAGGAAGCGAAGAACCGGGCACGGGACCTGCGCCGCCGCCTCGGTGGTCGCCGCGAGCCGGGGGCTGCATCGTGAGTGCCGCCGAAGCCGCCGCGCCGCGCCATATTCCGGTGCTGCTCGTGCCCGTCCTCGCAGCCCTCGCCGCCAAGCCAGGCGAAACCATCATCGACGGCACCTTCGGCCTCGGCGGCTACAGCCGTGCGCTGCTCGAAGCCGGCGCAAACGTCGTCGCGATCGATCGCGACCCGACCGCGATCGCCGGCGGGGCAGGGCTGGTCGAGGCGGCCGGCGGGCGATTGACGCTCGTCGAGGGCCGCTTCAGCGCGCTCGACCACATTGCCGAGGATGCCGGCTTTGCGTCCGTCGATGGCGTCGTGCTCGATATCGGCGTGTCCTCGATGCAGATCGACGAGGCCGAGCGCGGCTTCTCGTTCCGCTTCGATGGGCCGCTCGACATGCGTATGGGGCGCCAGGGTCCGAGCGCCGCCGACATCGTCAACGCCATGCCGCCGCGCGAGCTCGCGCGCATTCTCTCGGTGCTCGGCGAGGAGCGCCGCGCCGGCGCCGTCGCCCGCGCCATCGCCGAGGATCGCGTCGCGACGCCGTTCCTCACGACGGCACAGCTCGCCGGCCTGATCGAGCGTGTCGTCGGCCGCAAGCACAGCGACACGATCCATCCGGCGACCCGCAGTTTCCAGGCGCTGCGCATCTATGTGAACGAGGAACTGGACGAGCTCGGCGCCGCGCTCGCCGCCGCCGAACGCATCCTGAAGCCCGGTGGCCGCCTCGTCGTCGTATCGTTCCATTCGCTCGAGGATCGCATCGTCAAGCGGTTCCTGGCCGAGCGCAGCGAGGAGCGGGCCGGCGGGTCGCGTCATATGCCCGAGCGCAGCATCGCCGCGCCGACCTTCCGCCTGGCCGGCAAGGGCCCCGTCGTTGGCGACGAGGCCGAAATCGCGATGAACCCGCGTGCGCGCTCGGCCAAGCTGCGCGCGGCCGTTCGCACCGACGCGCCGGCGCGTCCGTTCGACCCGGAGGCGGCCGGCGTGCCGTCATTGCCCATCTTCAAGGCGGAGCGAGCGTGATGAAGCGCGGCTGGAGCGTTTTTTGGGTCGCGCTGATGATAGCCGTCGCGGTCATCACCTATGCGATGAAGGACAGTGCCGGCCGCGCTGCCGATCATGTCGCCGAACTTCGCGCCAGCATTGCCCGAGAGAAGGACCAGCTCAACGTTCTCCGCGCCGAATGGGGCGTTCTCGACCAGCCGTCGCGGCTGCAGTCGCTCGTGGAGCGCTACAACAGCTATCTCGAACTGAAGCCGCTCGACGTTCACCAGCTCGCTTCCCTCGCCGATATCCCGGCCCGGCTGCCGGGCGCGATGGAGACCGGCGCCGACGCCGTTCCGAGCGCGATCATGCGCAGCGCCACAGCCGGCCACCGCGGCAATGCGCCTAAGCTCGACACGATCGAGACCGGCAGTATCGATGCGCCGTCGAAGCCGAAGACGCCACGCCCGGTTCCGCCGCGCCGTGTCGCGCCGATGCCGAAGGCCGCGACGCCGGCCCTGCCTGCCCAGCCCGAGACGGGGTACCTCGAATGACGATGACGCTCACCGACCGTCCGGACGTCCTCAACCGCCCCGCGACCGTTGCGCCGCGCGGCGAGCCTGCCGCCGTCACCGCGCGCCGCCGGCAGGACCAGACCCGCAACCGGGTCCTCCTCGCCATCCTCACCTTCAGCCTCGTCTATTGCGTCATCGGCGGGCGGCTGCTGATGCTCGGCCTCAGCGATCCCTCGGGCGCTGCAGCGCGCGGCAGTGCGGCTTCGGCGGTCGCGACCGCCCGGCCCGACATCGTCGACCGCAATGGCGAGATCCTCGCCACCGACATCCGCACCGCCTCGCTCTTCGCCGAGCCGAACAAGATCGTCGATCCGGACGAGGCGACTGAGCTCATTACCAGCGTGCTGCAGGACCTCGACGCAACGGCGTTGCGCAAGCGCCTGTCGACCAAGGCCGGTTTCGTCTGGGTGAAGCGCGAGATCACGCCGTCGCAGCAGGCCGAGATCCACGACCTCGGCATTCCCGGCATCGGCTTCCTCAACGAGAACAAGCGCTTCTATCCGGGCGGCCCGGCCGCTGCGCATATCGTCGGCCTCGTCAACATCGACAACCAGGGCATTGCCGGCATCGAGCGCACGGTCGACGAACGCGGTCTCAGCGACCTGCACAATGCCGGCTTCGCGATGAAGACCAACAGCCAGCAGCCGGTGCAGCTCTCGATCGACCTCCGCGTGCAGCATGTGCTGCGCGACGAGCTGGTCGGCGCGATGCAGAAATACCAGGCCGCCGCGGCGATGGGCGTGATGATCAACGCCAAGACCGGCGAAGTCGTCGCGCTCGCCTCGATGCCCGATTTCGACCCGAACGCGCCGATCGATGCCAACAAGCCGGATCGGTTGAACCGCCTTACGGCGGGCACCTATGAGCTTGGGTCGGTGTTCAAGAGCTTCACCTTCGCCATGGCGCTCGACAGCGGCAAGGTGAAGATGACCGACAGCTTCGATGCCCGCTCGCCGATCCGGGTCGGACGCCAGGCGATCCACGATTCACACCCGCAGGCCCGCTTCCTGACCGTGCCGGAAGTGTTCCAGTATTCCTCGAATATCGGCACCGCGAAGATGGCGATGGTCATCGGCAGCCAGACGCAGCAGGACTATATCCGCCGCTTCGGGCTCGCGACGAAGCTGAAGACGGAATTGCCCGAAGTCGCGACGCCGCAGTTGCCCAAACGCTGGAGTGACGTGACGACGATGACGGTTGCCTTCGGCCACGGCATCGCGATCACGCCGATGCAGGCGGCGATGGCCGACTGCGCGCTCGTCAATGGCGGCTATCTGTTCCCGCCGACCTTCTTTCCCCGGACCCGGGACGAGGCGTTGTCGCAGGCGACCCGCGTCGTTTCGCAGAAGACGAGCGACGAGATGCGCTGGCTGTTCCGCTTCAACGCGGTCAAGGGCTCCGGCCGCCATGCCGATATCCCCGGCTATGTCGTCGGCGGCAAGACCGGCACGGCCGAGAAGGTTCTCAATGGCCGCTACACCGAGGGCCACTATCTCAATTCCTTCCTCGCCGTCTTCCCGATGGATGATCCGCAATATGTGCTGATGATCTCGGTCGACGATCCGAGACCGGAGAAGCCGGGCATGCCAGCGCTCGCTGCCTGGAATGCCGCTTTCGTCGCCGGCAATGTCGTCCGCCGCTCGGCAGCGTTCCTCGGGGTGCAGCCCCGATCCGAGCAGGAAAGCAACCCCGATGCCATGCTCGTGTCGTATTGAGCGCCGATGGAGCCGCCGCTTCGGCTCCATGACTAGAAGGAACGCTCCTGATGCGACGTAACCCGACGATCCGCCTCGGCGACCTCGCCTCGACCGACTTCCCGCTCAGCCCCGAGGCCGCCGCCGTCGAGATCACGGGACTTTCCTCCGACAGCCGCGCCGTTCAGCCGGGCTTCCTGTTCGCTGCGCTCAAGGGTGGCGTCGTCGACGGCGTCCGCTTCGCGCCCGATGCGGTGAAGCAGGGCGCCGTGGCGCTGCTTTGCGCCGCCGACACCTCGCTCGCGTCCGATCCGGGCATCCCGGTGCTCCGCGCCGCCGATCCCCGCATCGCGCTCGCCCGCTTCGCCGCCCGCTTCTATCCGCGCCAGCCGGAGAAGCTCGTCGCGGTCACCGGAACCGCCGGCAAGACATCGGTCGCGGTCTTCGCACGGCAGATCTTCGAGGCGACCGGCCATGCCGCAGCTTCGATCGGCACGATCGGGATCGTCGCGCCGACCGGTTCGGAATATGGCAGCCTGACCACGCCCGATCCGATTGCGCTGCATGCCGCGCTCGATCGGCTCGCCCGCGCCGGCGTCACGCATGCGGCCCTGGAAGCGTCGAGCCACGGGCTCGACCAGCGCCGGCTCGATGGCGTCCGCCTCGTCGCCGCGGGCTTCACCAATCTCGGCCGCGATCACATGGACTACCATCCGACGGTCGAGGACTATTTCGCCGCGAAGATGCGGCTCTTCGCCGAGATCCTGCCGGAGGGCGCCACAGCCGTGATCGACGCCGACGGCGCGTATGCCGCGCGTGTCGCGACGATCGCCGGCGATCGCGGCCAGCGCGTCATCTCGACCGGCGCGGCCGGGGAGGGCATCCGCCTCCGGTCCGCGCGTGCCGACGGGCTGCACCAGGTGCTTGAGCTCGACGTCTTCGGCGAGGCGATGACCGTCGACCTGCCGCTCGCAGGCGGCTTCCAGGCCTCCAACGCGCTGGTTGCAGCCGGGCTGGCTATCGCTGCCGGCATTGCCCCGGCCGACGCGATCCGGGCTCTCGCGAGTCTCGAGGGCGCGCCGGGCCGACTCGAGAAGGTTGGGGTCACCAAGCGCGGCGGTGCTGTGTTCGTCGATTATGCCCATAAGCCCGACGCGCTCGATCATGCCCTTGCGGCCCTTCGCGCCATGACGCCGGGCCGCCTCGTCGTCGTCATCGGCGCGGGCGGCGACCGCGATGCCGGCAAGCGGCCGCTGATGGGCGAGGTTGCGACCCGCCGGGCCGATATCGTCATCGTCACCGACGACAACCCGCGATCGGAGGAGCCCGCCACGATCCGCGCCGCGATCCTCGCTGCGGCTCCGGGGGCGATCGAGATCGGCGACCGCGGCCGCGCCATCGCCGAGGCCGTCGCGATGCTCGGCGAGGGCGACGTGCTCTGCGTCGCCGGCAAGGGCCATGAGACCGGCCAGATCGTGAAGGGTATCGTGCATCCGTTTTCCGACCATGAGGCCGTCATGGCCGCGATCAACGCGGAGGTGGCGGCGTGACCGGACCGCTCTGGACTTTCGATGCCTTCGTCGCGGCGATGCGCGGCCGCCCGACCTCGACCGCCGCTCCTCAGATATCCGGCGTCTCGATCGACAGTCGAACCGTCAACCCGGGCGAGGCCTTCTTCGCCATTCGCGGTGACCGGTTCGACGGCCATGACTATGTCGGCAAGGCCGCCGCGCAGGGCGCTGCCGTCGCCGTGGTCGCGGAGGACCGGCTCGCGGCGCTCGGCCGCCTGACGATCCCGCTGGTCGTTGTGAGCGATGTGCTCGGTGCGCTCGAGGCGCTCGGACGGGCCGCTCGGGCCCGCTCTCAGGCAGGCATCGCCGCCGTCACCGGCAGCGTCGGCAAGACGACGACCAAGGAGATGCTGGCGCGCGCGCTCGGCGCGACGGGCCCGACGCATCTCTCCCCGGCCTCGTTCAACAATCACTGGGGCGTGCCGCTGACGCTGGCGCGGATGCCGGAGGACGCGGCCTATGCCGTGTTCGAGATCGGCATGAACCACGCCGGCGAGATCGAGCCGCTGGTGAAGATGGTTCGGCCGCAGGTCGCCATCATCACGACGATCGAGCCCGTCCATATCGAATTCTTCCCCGACGGCATCGACGGGATCACCCGCGCCAAGGCCGAGATCTTCGCCGGCATCGAGCCGGGGGGCGCCGCGATCCTCAATCGCGACAATGCGCAGTTCGAGCGGCTGGCACTGATGGCGATCGATGCCGGCGTCGATCGCGTGCTCGGCTTCGGCGAGAACGCCGATGCAGAGGCGCGGCTGACGGCGCTCGACCTCCTGCCAGACCATTCCAACGTCAAGGCCGATATCCTCGGCCGCGAGATCCGCTTCACCCTCGGCGCCCCCGGCCGCCACCTGGTGCAGAATGCGCTCGGCGTGCTGCTGGCGGTCCATCTTCTCGGCGGGGATCTCGATCTCGCGGCCGATTCGCTCTCCGGCATGGCGGCCCCGAGCGGCCGCGGCGCACAGCACGTGCTCGCCCTTGCGGACGGCGCCGCGGCCCTCCTCATCGACGAGAGCTATAACGCCAATCCGACCTCGATGCGGGCGGCGATCGCCGTGCTCGCCGCGACGCAGCCCGGGCCTGGCGGCAAGCGGATCGCCGTGCTCGGGGACATGCTGGAACTCGGCGAGCGTTCGGCCGAGATGCATGCCGGGCTGCTGGAGCCGCTGACGGCCGCCGGCATCGACCGGGTCTATTGCGCCGGCCGGCTCATGCATGCGCTGTGGCAGGTCTTGCCGAGCGATATGAAGGGCCAGTATGCGGAAACAGCAGAGGAACTCGACGTGATTCTCGGCGACGCCATTGCCGGCGGCGACGCGATCATGGTCAAAGGCTCAAAGGGCAGCCGGATGACGCCCCTCGTCGACAGGTTGACGACCCGTCTTGCCCCGCCCGCGACTGTCGTTGCAGGGCCTGGTCCCGCGATCGAAGGACTCGACTGATGCTCTATTTCCTTGGGGATCTTTCGGCGCAGGTCTCTGCTCTCAACGTCTTCCGCTACATTACCTTCCGCGTCGGCGGCGCCACGATGACGGCGTTGATCGTCGTGTTCCTGTTTGGGCCGTCGATTATTCGCGCGCTCAAGGTCAAGCAGGGCAAGGGTCAGCCGATCCGCGAGGACGGGCCGCAGAGCCACTTGCTGACCAAGAAGGGCACGCCCACGATGGGCGGGCTCATGATCTTGTTCGGGCTCATCGTCTCGACGCTGCTCTGGGCCAATCTCGCCAGCTTCTATGTCTGGATCGTCCTCGGTGTCACGGTCGGCTTCGGCTTGATCGGCTTCTATGACGACTATCTCAAGGTGACGAAGCAGAGCGACAAGGGCTTTTCCGGGCGCTCGCGCCTTGCGATCGAGTTCCTGATCGCCGCAGTCGGCTGCTATTTCCTGTCGCGTCTCTCGGGCGGACCGCTCGCTGACGCGCTGACCTTTCCCTTCGTCAAGGCCTGGGTGCTCGACCTCGGCTGGTTCTTCATCCCGTTCGGCGCCTTCGTCATCGTCGGCGCCGGCAATGCGGTGAACCTGACCGACGGCCTCGACGGCCTCGCGATCGTCCCGGTCATGGTCGCCGCGGCGAGTTTCGGCGTCATGGCCTATCTCTCCGGCAACGCGATCTTCGCCGAATACCTGCAGATCCACTTCGTCCCCGGCACCGGCGAGCTCGCCGTCATCTGCGGCGCGATGTTCGGCGCCGGCCTCGGGTTCCTCTGGTTCAACGCGCCGCCAGCGGCGATCTTCATGGGCGATACCGGCTCGCTGGCGCTCGGCGGCATGCTGGGCGCCATCGCGGTCGCGACCAAGCACGAGATCGTGCTCGCCATCATCGGCGGCCTGTTCGTGCTCGAGGCGGTGTCGGTGATCATCCAGGTCGCCTCGTTCAAGCTCACCGGCAAGCGCGTGTTCAAGATGGCGCCGATCCACCATCATTTCGAGCAGCTCGGCTGGACCGAGCCGCAGGTGGTCATCCGGTTCTGGATCATCGCCATCGTGCTGGCGCTGATCGGCCTTTCCAGCCTGAAGCTGAGGTGAGGCGATGATCGCGGTCACCGTCTTCAAGGGCCTGAAAGTCGCCGTGTTCGGTCTCGGCGGCAGCGGGCTCGTGACCGCGAAGGCGCTGGCCGCGGGCGGCGCGATCGTCTCCGCCTTCGACGACAATGCCGATTCCGTCGCCAATGCCGCGGCTTCAGGCGTGTCGACCGCCGACCTCCGCGCGGCCGACTTTTCGGATTTCGCCGCGCTGGTGCTCGCGCCCGGCGTGCCGCTGACCCATCCCGAGCCGCACTGGTCGGTCGTCAAGGCGCGCGCCGCCGGCATCGAGATCATCGGCGACATCGAACTCTTCTGCCGCGAGCGGCGGGCGATCGAACCGGACGCGACGCTGATCGCGATCACCGGAACCAACGGCAAATCGACGACGACTGCGCTGATCGCGCATCTCTTCAAAGTCGCGGGCCGCTCGGTCGAGATCGGCGGCAATTTCGGCCCGGCGATCCTGTCGCTGGCGCCGATCGATCGCGACCGCGTCTATGTCATCGAGTGTTCCTCGTTCCAGATCGACCTCGCGCCGAGCCTCGATCCGACCGTCGGCATCCTGCTCAACGTCACCGAGGACCATCTCGACCGGCATGGCAGCATGGAGCGCTACGCGGCGATCAAGGCGCGCCTCGTCGAGGGGGCCGCGACGGCCGTGGTCGGAATCGACGACGACTGGAGCGCGGGAATAGCCTCCGATATCGCCGAGCGCGGCAGGCCGCTGGAGCGGCTTTCGGTGCGCCGTCCGGTGGCCGAGGGCTACTATGCCGAGGGATCGACCATCTATGAGGCGGACGATGCCTCCGTCCGGCCGGTCGCCGATCTCACCGGCATCGGCTCGCTTCGCGGCGTCCATAACGCGCAGAATGCTGCCGCCGCGGTCGCCACGGCACGGGTGCTCGGCCTTGGCGAAGACGTCATCCAGCAAGGACTGTCCTCGTTCCCGGGCCTCGCGCACCGGATGGAAGAGGTGGCGCGGATCGGCAAGGTCCTGTTCGTCAACGATTCCAAGGCGACGAATGCCGATGCTGCCGAGAAGGCGCTGGCGAGCTTTCCCCGCGTTTACTGGATCCTCGGCGGCAAGCCGAAGACCGGCGGCATCGACAGCCTCGCGCCCTATTTCGGCCGGATCGCCAAGGCCTATCTGATCGGCGTCGCCGCGGAGGCCTTTGCCGCCCGGCTCGGCGCCGAGGTGCCGCATGTCATCGCCGGCACGATGGACAAGGCAGTGGAACTTGCCGCCGCCGACGCTGCGACCGACGCCGCCGCCGAACCGGTGGTGCTGCTGTCGCCGGCCTGCGCCTCGTTCGACCAGTATCGCAATTTCGAAAAGCGCGGCGATCATTTCCGTGAGCTCGTCCTTGCCCGCGCCGGGGCAGGCATTCCCGAGGAGGTCAGGTGATGGTCAGCAGGGCCGATCGCGGCGTCTTCGCCGAATGGTGGTGGACGGTCGACAAATATCTCCTGTTCTCGCTGCTGGCGCTGATGATCATCGGCGTCGTTCTCTCGCTCGCCGGCAGTCCGCCGGTCGCTGAGCGCATCGGGCTCGACAGCTTCCATTTCACCGAGCGCCATGTCGCCTTCCTGATCCCGACCATCGCGATCATGCTGGCGACGTCGCTGCTTTCGCCGCGCGACGCGCGGCGGGCGGCGCTGATCGTCTTCGTGCTCTCGATCATCCTGATGTTCGCGACCTTGTTCATCGGCCAGGAGGTCAAGGGCGCCCGTCGCTGGATCAATCTCGCGGGCTTCTCGCTGCAGCCGTCCGAGTTCATGAAGCCGGCCTTCGTGCTGCTCTGCGCGTGGCTCTTCACCGAGCATGAGCGCCGCAGCGAGATTCCGGGCAACATCTTCGCGATCCTGCTCCTGACCATCGTGGTGGCGCTACTCGTGGCGCAGCCCGATCTCGGCCAGACGACGCTCGTCGTGCTCGCCTGGTCGTCGGTGTTCTTCATGGCGGGCCTGTCCTGGTACTGGATCGTAGCGCTCGCAGGCCTTGCCGGCGGCGGCGCCGTCGCGGCCTATACGGTGTTTCCGCATTTCGCCGGCCGCATCAACCGTTTCCTCGATCCGGCGACCGGCGATACGTTCCAGGTCGATACGGCGCTCCAATCGATCCTCGGCGGCGGCATCTTCGGCCGCGGCCCGGGCGAGGGCATCGCCAAGCGGATCCTGCCCGACAGCCATACCGACTTCATCTTCGCCGTGGCGGCGGAGGAATACGGCACGCTGTTCTGCATCGGGCTGATGCTGATCTTCGCGTTCATCGTCGTGCGCGGGCTCAGCCACAGCCTCAAGAACGAGGACCCGTTCATCCGTCTCGGCTCGGCCGGCCTCATCGTGATGTTCGGCGTCCAGTCGGTCATCAACATGTCGGTCAATCTCAACCTGATCCCGGCCAAGGGCATGACGCTGCCCTTCATCTCCTATGGCGGCTCGTCGATGCTGGCGCTTGCCTTCCAGATGGGCCTCGTTCTCGCGCTGACGCGGCGCCGCTTCGAGCCGATCCGCCTCACCGCCGGTCTCGGCCGCTACGCTACCGAAGCCCGGGCCGGGGCGAGCTGAGCCGTGGCCGGCACGATCCTGATTTCCGCCGGCGGCACCGGCGGCCACCTGTTCCCGGCCGAGGCGCTTGCCCATGCGCTCGCCGGGCGCGGCTGGACGATCCACCTCGCGACCGATCATCGCGTCGAAAGCTACGGCCAGAGCTTCCCGGCGGTGGAGACGCATATCATCCGCTCGGCGACGCCATCGGTGAAGTCGCCGGTCGCCATCGCGTCGGCGCTCTGGAGCCTTTATGGCGGCTATCGCCAGGCGAAGACGATGCTGAAGCGTGTCGCCCCGGCGGCGGTCGTCGGCTTCGGCGGCTACCCGACCGTGCCGCCGCTGCTCGCGGCCGTGCACCTCAAGATCCCGACCGTCGTTCATGACGCCAATGCCGTGCTCGGCCGCGCCAACCGGCTGCTCGCGCCGCGCGTCAGCGTTCTCGCGACCTCTTTCGGCGAAGTCGGCTTTGCCGCCGGATTGAAGACCCGGATCGTGCAGACGGGCAATCCGGTTCGCCCGGCCGTGATCGAGGCGAGCCGCATTGCCTACGAACCGCCGGTGGCGGGCCTGCCGCTGAAGCTCGTCGTGTTCGGCGGCAGCCAGGGTGCGCGCTATTTCTCCGACGTCATGCCGGCGGCGCTGGCCCGGCTCGGCGAGGCCGACCGCGCCCGGCTCCAGATCGTCCAGCAATGCCGCGCCGAGGATATCAAGCGCGTCCGCGCCGCCTATGGGCCGCTCGGCATCAAGGCCGAGCTAGCGCCGTTCTTCCGCGACCTTCCGGCGCGAATCGCGGCGAGCCATCTCGTGCTCTGCCGCTCCGGTGCCTCGACGGTCAGCGAACTCTCCGTCATCGGCCGTCCCGGCATCATGGTGCCGCTACCGCATGCCATCGACCAGGACCAGAGCGTCAACGCCGCCGTGCTCGCCAAGGCGGGCGGCGGCTGGGTGGTGCCGCAGGCCGAGCTCACCGCCGAGCGTCTCGCCGGCGATCTCGAGGATTTTCTCCGCGACCCGGCCCGGCTCGTCGCCGCCGCTGCGGCGGCGCGCTCCGTCGGCCGCCCCGATGCGGTCGAGCGGCTCGCCGATCTTGTCGAAGAGGTCGCCAGCACAAGGAACAACCGTTCATGAAGATGCCCAGCGATATCGGGCCGGTCCATTTCGTCGGCATCGGCGGCATCGGCATGAGCGGCATCGCCGAAGTGCTGGTCAATCTCGGCTACCGCGTCCAGGGCTCGGATTCGGCCGAGAACGCCAATGTCCAGCGCCTCAAGGCCAAGGGCGTCACCATCGCCATCGGCCATGACGCCGCCAATCTCGGCGATGCGCGCGTCGTCGTCGTCTCTTCGGCGATCAAGCCGTCCAATCCCGAGCTGAAGGCGGCGCGCGAGCGTCTGCTGCCTGTCGTGCGCCGGGCCGAGATGCTGGCCGAGCTGATGCGCCTCAAGAGCGCCATCGCCATTGCCGGCACGCATGGCAAGACCACGACCACCTCGATGGTGGCCGCGCTGCTCGACGCCGGCGGCTTCGACCCGACGGTGATCAATGGCGGGATCATCAACGCCTATGGCACCAATGCGCGCCTCGGCGCCAGCGACTGGGTTGTCGTCGAGGCGGACGAGAGCGACGGCACTTTCGTCAAGCTTCCGGCCGATGTCGCGCTCGTCACCAATATCGATCCCGAGCATCTCGATCACTACGGCTCGTTCGACAAGGTGCGCGACGCCTTCAAGCAGTTCATCGAGAATATCCCGTTCTACGGCTTCGCGGTGATGTGCCTCGACCATCCCGAGGTGCAGAAGCTGATCGGGCGGATCGAGGATCGCCGCATCATCACCTATGGCGCCAATCCGCAGGCCGATATCCGTTATCGCGACCTCCGGACTGAAGGCTCCATCTCGCGCTTCACCGTCGAGATCCGCGACCGCGCCTCGGGCGCGATGACCGAGATCCCCGGGCTCGTGCTGCCGATGCCCGGCGAGCACAATGTCCAGAATGCCACCGGCGCCATTGCCATCGCCCACCAGCTCGGCATCTCCGCCGATGCGATCCGCAAGGGCCTCGCCGCCTTCTCGGGCGTCAAGCGCCGGTTCACCCAGACGGGCACCTGGAACGGTGTCGCGATCTTCGATGATTACGGCCATCACCCGGTCGAGATCGCCGCCGTGCTCAAGGCGGCCCGCGCGGCCGCGCATGAGGCGCATGTCATCGCGGTCGTCCAGCCGCACCGCTACACCCGGTTGCACGACCTCTTCGATGGCTTCAGCACCTGCTTCAACGACGCTGATACCGTCATCGTCGCGCCGGTCTATGCCGCGGGCGAAGCGCCGATCGAGGGGATCGACCGCGATCATCTCGTCGACGGATTGAAGGTGCGCGGCCACCGCGACGCCCGCGCGCTGGAAGGGCCGGAACAATTGGCGCCGATGATCGCCGGCATCGCCAAGCCCGGCGACTATGTCGTCTGCCTCGGCGCCGGCTCGATCACCAACTGGGCCTATGCGCTGCCGGGCGAACTGGAAAAGCTCGGGACCAAGGCCTAGACTGAGCCGATGAACGACAGCAAGCTCATGGCACGGCCGGTTGCTCGCGCGCAGCTCGTCGACGAGCTGCGACGGCTGGGGCCGGATTTTGCAAGGCTGGGTGTCACGTCGGTCAGCCTTTTCGGTTCGCGGGCGCGCGGCAATCATCGGGATGACAGCGATATCGACCTGATCGTCGAGATCAGCGAGGGACGCAAATTCTCGCTGCTCGATCTCGTCGCCGTCGAACATGTCGTTTCCGATCGTGTCGGGCTGCCGGCGAATGTGTTTCTGCGACGCAGCCTTGAGCCGACGTTTCAGGACGCGGTCCGGGGCGACGAGATCGTCGTGTTCCATGGCTGACGACCGATCGATCTGGCGGCTTCGCGACATCAAGACCTGTATCGATGAGATCCGGTCCTTGCTCGACCAAAAGACTTTCGAGCAGATGCGCGCCGAACCGGTGACGCGGGCGGCGTTCGAGCGTTTCCTCGAGATCATGAGCGAAGCCTCACGGCATGTTCCTGACCAGTGGAAGAGTGCGCATGGCGGCGTGCCCTGGCGCCAGGTCGCCGATCTCGGCAATCATCTCCGGCATGCCTATCATCGCACCGATGCCGAGGCCTTGTGGTCGATCTACGAGGACGACCTTGGCCCATTGGAAGCCGCGGTCGACGCCATGCTGTCGGCCCGAGATCCCGAAGCGGACCGCTGAATGATTCACTCCCCAACCAATCTCCCTATCGACCTCACCGGCATTCGCGGCCGGGTGACGCCGGATTTCGCGCTCGACGCCGTCACGTGGTTTCGCGTCGGCGGGCCGGCCGAGGCTCTGTTCCAGCCGGCGGACGAGGCTGATCTCGCGCTGTTCCTGGAGCGGCTGCCGGCCGATGTCCCGGTGCTGGTGATCGGCGTCGGCTCCAACCTTTTAGTGCGCGACGGCGGCATTCCGGGCGTCGTGATCCGCCTCTCGGCCAAGGGCTTCGGCGGCATGGAGCGGCTTGAGGGGAACCGCATCCGCGTCGGCACGGCGCTGCCCGACAAGCGCGTGGCGGCCTTTGCCCGCGACGAGGGGCTGTCAGGCTTCGCCTTCTATCACGGCATTCCCGGCGCCATCGGCGGGGCGCTCAGGATGAATGCGGGCGCCAATGGCGGCGAGACGCGGCAGCGGCTGGTGGAAGTCACGGCGCTCGATCGCCGCGGCGCCCGGCACACCCTCTCCAATGCGGAGATGGGCTTCACGTATCGCCATACCGGTGCCGCCGAGGATCTCATCTTCACCGAGGCGATCTTCGAGGGCGAGCCGGCCGAGCGGTCCGCGATCGAGGCCGCGATGGCCGAGGTCGAGGCGCACCGGGAGCGTGCACAGCCGATCCGCGAAAAGACCGGCGGCTCGACATTCAAGAATCCGCCCGGTCATTCGGCCTGGAAGCTCATCGACGCGGCCGGCTGTCGCGGCCTGACGATCGGCGGCGCCCAGGTCTCCGAGATGCACTGCAATTTCCTGATCAACACCGGCACGGCCAGGGCCCACGATCTCGAATTGCTCGGCGAGACGGTGCGCGCCCGTGTGCTCGCCACGAGCGGCATCCGGCTCGACTGGGAGATCAAGCGGCTCGGCCTGCCGGGGGCGGCCGGCCCGGTGGAGCCGTTTCTCGGCGCCTGACGTTCCTTGCCGGTTGGCGCCGTTCTGGCTCGATGCGTTCGGGAGCGCCGGAATGGCAAGCGTGGGTCTCCGCGGCCCGGCGGGCCGTCAGCCATCCCGTCTTCCATAGGTGAGTGGGGCCGGCGCCTGAGTCGTTTTGCCTCGCCGTCCGAGCCCTCCTGGTTAACGTTCGATTACCTCTTCCCTGACATAGTCCCCGGATCGATTCGGAAGGGGTTAACTGTCTTGGCGAAGCACGTCGCCGTCCTGATGGGCGGGTGGTCGAGTGAGAGGCCGGTGTCTCTCAATTCGGGCAAGGGTTGCGCCGACGCGCTGGAGACGGCTGGCTACCGCGTCACGCGGGTCGACGTTGGGCGCGATATCGCAGCCGTGCTGGCCGCGTTGAAGCCTGATGTCGCCTTCAATGCCCTGCACGGCCCATTCGGCGAGGATGGTTGCATCCAGGGCGTGCTCGAGATTCTCGGCATTCCCTATACCCATTCCGGCGTGCTGGCGTCCTCGCTGGCGATGAACAAGGCCCGAGCCAAGGACGTGATGAAGGCGGCGGGCATTCCGGTCGCCGAATCTGTCCTGATGCACCGGCTCGACGTCGCCAAGGCGCATCCGATGGCGCCGCCCTATGTCGTGAAGCCTGTCGCCGAGGGATCGAGTTTCGGGGTCCTGATCGTCCGCGAGGGCGCGCTTCACCCCCCGCAGCAACTCTTTGCCGAGGACTGGGCTTTCGGCGACACGGTGATGGTCGAGCGATACATCGCCGGACGCGAGCTCACCTGCGGCGTCATGGGCAATGAAGCCCTTGATATCATTGAGCTCGTGACCGCCGATGGCGGCTGGTACGACTACGACGCCAAATATTCCGACAACGGTGCACGACACGTAATTCCCGCGCCGCTTTCACCAAATATTTACCAAAGTATACGGAATCTATCAGTGCGGGCGCATCAGGCTCTCGGGTGTCGCGGCATCAGCCGGGCGGACTTCCGATACGACGATCGCCCGGACGGTACGGGGCAGCTGGTTTGCCTTGAAGTGAATACCCAGCCGGGCATGACGGCGACGTCGCTGGTCCCGGATATGGCAAGGCATGCCGGAATGAGCTTTCCGGAACTGGTGAGCTGGATGGTGGAGGACGCGTCGTGCGGCAGGTAGATGGCGGACAGGCGGACGGGCAGGGAGGGCGCGGTCAGGCGGACATCGCCGCGCCGGCCGGGCTGCGCATGCCGTCCTGGCTGCACCGGAAGATGAAGGCCGTGGCGCGCATCGAGCGCCGCCTGCCGCCGCATCTCGGCCTCGAGCTGACGGCGCTGCTCTTCATCGCGACGGGGGTCGCCGGAGTCGTCTCGGCCGGCCGCACCAGCGAGCTGGTCGCCTCGCTTTCCAATGCGAGCGGCCTCGTCGTCGAATCGGTCAAGATCACCGGGCAGATGGAGACCTCCGAGGTTGCCGTGCTGCAGAAGCTCGATCTGCCGGCCGACGCATCGTTGCCGGCGATCGATGTCGCATCGGCGCGCGAGCGGATCGAGACGCTGCCCTGGGTGCAGACCGCCTCGCTGCGCAAGGTCTATCCCTCGACCCTCAAGATCACAATCGACGAGCGCCAGCCCTATGTGCTCTGGCAGCACGACCAGCAGCTCCAGGTGCTCGACGAGACTGGCCGTGTCATCGGCGATGCCAGCGACGCCCATCGCGGCCTTGTCCGCGTCCTCGGGGACGGCGCGGAGAGTCGCGCTTCCGAAGCTCTGGCACTGGCCGATACGGCTCCCGCGATCCGCGCCCGGCTCAAGGCGGCCGTGCTGGTCGGCGAGCGGCGCTGGAACTTCGTGCTGGACAACGGCGTCACGCTGATGCTGCCGCAGGACGATGCGAAGGCAGCGCTCGCTCGCATCGCCGGCTTTGACCAGAGCAACAATCTGCTCGGCCGCGACATCGTCAGCGTCGATCTCCGGCTCGGCGACCGGATGTATGTGCGGCTGACGCCCGACGCCGCGGCGCGCCGCGATGCCGATCTCAAGGAACAGGCGAAGCTTGCCAAGCGCAAGGGAGCGAGCACCTGATGGCCCTGTTCGTCACCTCCGAAAGCCGCCTCAAGCCGCTGCCGGCCAAGAAGGCCACCATCGTCTCGATCCTCGACGTCGGATCATCGAAGGTCTGCTGCCTGATCGCCAAGCTGAAGCCGCGTGAACTCGGCGACGTGCTCCCTGGCCGCACCCATGCGGTCGAGGTGCTCGGCATCGGCCATCAGCGCTCGCGCGGCATCAAGTCCGGTGTCGTGGTCGATCTCGACAAGGCCGAGCAGGCGATCCGCCTCGCGGTCGACGCGGCCGAGCGCATGGCCGGCGTCACGGTGGAATCGCTCATCGTCAACGTCTCCTGCGGCCGCCTTTCGAGCGAAGTCTATTCGGCGAGCGTGACGCTCTCCGGCCATGAAGTGGTCGAGAACGACATCAAGCGGGTCCTTGCCGCCGGCCGCGAGCATACGGTGACGCCGGAACGCGCCCCGATCCATTCGCTGCCGATCGGCTATGCGATCGACGGCAATGGCGGCATCCGCGATCCGCGCGGCATGCTTGGCGAAAAGCTCGGCGTCGACATGCATATCGTCACCGGCGAATCCGCTCCGCTGCGCAATCTCGAGCTCTGCATCGCCCGCTGCCATCTCTCGGTCGAGGCGATGGTCGCGACGCCCTATGCCAGCGGCCTCTCGGCGCTGGTCGACGACGAAACCGAACTCGGCGTCGCCTGCGTCGATCTCGGCGGCGGTACCACGACGATCTCCGTGTTCATGGACGGACAGTTCGTCCATGCCGACGCGATCGCCATCGGCGGCCAGCACGTCACCACCGACATCGCCCGCGGCCTCTCGACGAGGATCGAGGATGCCGAGCGGCTGAAGACCATGCATGGCAGCGCGCTGCCGTCGGTTTCCGACGAGCGCGACATGCTCTCGGTGCTGCCGATCAGCGACGATGATCGCGACGTTCCGAACCAGCTGCCTCGCGCGGCGCTGACGCGGATCATCCGCGCCCGCATCGAGGAAGTGCTCGAACTCGTCCGCGACCGGCTCAACCGTTCCGGCTTCCAGACCATGGTCGGGCGGCGGATCGTCCTGACCGGAGGCGGCAGCCAGCTCGCGGGCATCAACGAGGCAGCGCGGCGGATTCTCGCCCGCAATGTGCGCCTCGGCCGCCCACTCGGCGTCACAGGGCTGCCGGAGGCGGCGCGGGGGCCGGCCTTCTCGGCGGCGGTGGGCCTTCTGATCTATCCGCAGGTCGCCCAGATCGAACAGGTCGCGGCGATGCGCGGACTGCGGGTGCCGATGTCCGGGACGGGGGGCTATCTCTCCCGCGTCGGACACTGGTTCCGGGAGAGTTTCTAATTGCCGTAAGGCGGAGCGCACGCGGCGAGGCGCTTCAATGGACGAACATAGGCCGGTCGACGCCACCGGCTGAGGGGTCAAGACGACGAGGTCTCCATGACGATCAACCTGAAGATGCCGGATATTACTGAGCTTAAGCCCAAGATCACGGTCTTCGGCGTTGGCGGCGCGGGTGGCAACGCCGTCAACAACATGATCCGTTCCGGGCTGGAAGGCGTGGAATTCGTCTGCGCCAACACGGACAGCCAGGCGCTCATGTCTGCGCGCGCCGAGCGGCTCATCCAGATGGGCGTGGCGGTCACCGAGGGTCTCGGTGCCGGCTCCATGCCCGAGATCGGCCGTGCCGCGGCCGAGGAAGTCATCGACGAGATCAACGACCATCTCGCCGGTTCGCACATGGTCTTCGTCACCGCCGGCATGGGCGGCGGCACGGGCACGGGCGCAGCCCCGGTCATCGCCCGTACGGCCCGCTCGCACGGTATCCTGACCGTCGGCGTCGTGACGAAGCCGTTCCAGTTCGAGGGCGCGCGCCGCATGCGCGTCGCCGAGGCGGGCATCCGCGAACTGCAGGAATGCGTCGATACGCTGATCGTCATTCCGAACCAGAACCTGTTCCGGATCGCCAACGAGAAGACGACCTTCGCGGACGCCTTCGCCATGGCCGACCAGGTGCTCTATTCGGGTGTTGCCTGCATCACCGACCTGATGGTCAAGGAAGGCCTGATCAATCTCGACTTCGCCGACGTCCGTTCGGTGATGCGCGAGATGGGCAAGGCGATGATGGGCACGGGCGAGGCTTCCGGCGAGCGCCGCGCCATTCTCGCGGCCGAGGCGGCGATCGCCAATCCGCTGCTCGACGAAACGTCGATGCACGGTGCGCGCGGCCTGCTGATCTCGATCACCGGCGGCAAGGACCTGACGCTGTTCGAGGTTGACGAAGCCGCGACCCGCATCCGCGAGGAAGTGGATCCGGACGCCAACATCATCCTCGGCGCCACCTTCGAGGAAAGCCTCGAAGGCGTCATCCGCGTCTCGGTCGTCGCCACCGGCATCGACAGCGAGGTCCGCGAGGACGTCACGCCGACCGAAGTGCGCATGGCCGAACTGAACCAGCGCATGAAGGCGGCCGCCCAGGCTGCGGTCCAGCCGGCCGGCCGTGCGCCGCAGGCGAACACCGAACTCCGCGCGCCCGCCCCCCAGCAGGCGATCCGTCAGCCGGTGCAGACCTACGCCCCGGCCCAGCCGGCAACCCGCGATCCGGGCGTCACCATCGCCCCGCTGCAGCAGCCGCAGGCTGCGGTCTCCTATGCCGAGGCTGAACTCGATCACGAGTTCGACATTGTCCCGGCGCCGGTCGACACGCATGACCACCATGCGCAGCAGACCTTCATCCCGCCGGCTGCCGAGGCTCCGGCCTCCAGCCGCATGCCGCGGGTCGAGGACTTCCCGGTCGTCGCCCAGCGCGAGATGCAGGCAAGCCGCAACGAGGAGACGCAGGACGAGGACCGCGGTCCGATGGGTCTTCTGCGCCGTCTCGCCCATCTCGGTCGCCGCGAGGACGAGGCCCCGGCCCAGCCGCAGCGGGCTCCGGTGCAGCCGCAGGCCGCCCAGCGCGCCCCGCAGCAGGCACCTCGTCAGCAGGCTCCGGCGCCGCAGGCTGCTCGTCCGCAGCAGGCTCCCCGCCAGGCCCAGCCGACTCAGGAGGCCTATCGCCAGCGCCAGCAGGCCGAACTCGATCCGCATGGCCGCGTGATGCCGCGCGAGCAGCGCCACGAAGACGACCAGCTGGAGATTCCGGCTTTCCTGCGCCGTCAGGCCAACTGAGCGGTTGCAGCATCAGACAGCGAACCCGGCGGTCTTCCGCCGGGTTCTTTTCGCAGACGCGGCATGGCACTCCCCCAGGCGGGCCGCGTAACATACGGTTAGAAACCGTGATTTGTTGCTGATGGGGGCGAGCCGTATCTTCACTCTACGAATTGCTGCTTTGCAGCGTGATTCACCGCCGTGAAAGGCGGTTTCACGCGAAGCGGGCGGCGAGAGAGATGAAGCGCGACTGGGACGCCGCGTAAACTGGCGGTCCCGTAGAGGTTCAATCCATGCCAAAGCGTTCGGCCACACCGCAGACGACGTTGCGTGATCGCGTCGTCGTATCAGGCATCGGTGTGCATAGCGGCCAGACCGTTTCCATGGCTCTCAATCCGGCGCCGGCGGACAGCGGCATCACCTTCCAGCGCGTCGACAGCGCCGCTTCCGATGCGGTCACGATCAGCGCCTCGATCGACAATCTCTCAGCGACGGATTCGTGCACGACGATCGCCCGCATGGGTCTCTCGATCGCGACGATTGAACATCTGCTCGCCACCTTCAACGGTCTCGGCGTCGACAATGTGGCGGTCGAGATCGACGGCGCGGAAGTGCCGATGATGGATGGCAGCGCCAGCGATTTCGTCGCCCTGATCGGGCAGACGGAGATCGTGCGCCTCGCGGCGCGTCGGCGCTTCATCAAGGTTCTGAAGCCGATCCGGATCGATCAGGGGCCGGCCTTCGCCGAGCTTCTGCCTTTCGACGGCCGCCGCTTCGAGATCGACATCGACTTCGATTCGCCCCTCATCGGCCGCCAGGCCTTCGTGATCGACCTGACGCCGGCGACGTTCCGCCGCGATCTGGCGCGGGCGCGGACCTTCGGCTTCCTGCGCGATGTCGAGACCTATTGGTCGCGCGGCCTCGCGCTCGGCTCCTCGCTGGAGAACACCGTCGTTCTCGGCGATGATCGCGTGCTCAATCCGGAAGGGCTGCGCTTCGCCGACGAGTTCGTGCGCCACAAGGCGCTCGATGCCGTCGGAGACCTCGCGCTCGCCGGTGCTCCGATCCTCGGCGCCTATCGCTCCTATCGTGGCGGCCATCGTTTGAATGCCCGCATCGTCGAGGCCTTGCTGGCCGATTCGGCCGCCTGGACCGTCGTCGACGGCACCGTTGCGCCGCGGCGCGAGCCGGTTCGTGCCGAAGTTCCGGTGCGGCTCTCCGCCGCCGCCTTCGGTCCGGAAAAGTCCTGAAGGCGGCGCCGCCAGCGGACTTTCGATGCTAGGCGCCGCGAAAACGCCATTTGCGGCCGGGCATCGGCCAAATCACCACGCGTCACGGCCGATCGCGGCCAACTCCCTGATTTCGATGGGGATGCCGGCCACAGGCCCGATCGGGCCTGCCTTGAAAATGCGCCAATGCGCTGGCAGGGCTGGTGACATACTGATGTCGTTTCGGCTAGAGAAGCGGCAGTGCTTTGACCCGTCGATAGAGGCGAGGCCGGTTCCGCTGGCTCGATTTCCTGCATGACCCTGATCGATGCGACCATGCCTTCCGCAACGGCGAAGCTGGGGCGGAAGGGGGCGGCCGCGATGCGCGTCGTTCTCCTCTGCTCGCTGGTGGCGCTTGCCGGCTGCCTCGGCAAGGAAGACGACTCGGATCAGCCCGATATCCCGGCAGGCGAGCTCTACAACCAGGGCCTCAAGCTGATGTCCGAGGGCAAGCTGCGCGCCGCCTCGGCGCGGTTCGGCGAGGTCGACAAGCAGCAGCCCTATACCGAATGGGCCCGCAAGGCCCTGATCATGCAGGCCTTCACCTATTATCGTCAGGGTAAGTACGACGACACGATCGAAGCTGCGAAGCGCTATGTCTCGCTCTATCCGGCGAGCCCCGATGCGGCTTATGCGCAGTACATGATGGGGCAATCCTACTTCAAGCAGATCCCCGACGTGACGCGTGACCAGGAATCGACCCAGCGCGCGATCGACGCGATGCAGGAAGTCGTCGAGCGCTATCCGCAGTCCGAATATGTCGACGACGCGCAGAAGGCGATCATCGTCGCCCGCGACCAGCTCGCCGGCAAGGAAATGCAGATCGGCCGCTACTATCTGGAGCGCCGCGAATATCCGGCTGCCATCAACCGCTTCAAGACGGTGGTGACTCAGTATGGCAATACCCGCCAGGTCGAGGAGGCGCTCTATCGCCTGACGTCGGCCTATTTGGCGATGGGTATCGTCTCCGAGGCGCAGACCGCCGCTGCGGTGCTCGGCCACAACTTCCCGGATTCGTCCTGGTACAAGGACGCCTACTCGCTGCTGCAGTCCGGTGGCGTGACGCCGTCCGAGAACAAGAGTTCGTGGATCAGCCAGGCCTTCCAGTCGGTGACCGGACTCGGCAAGACCTGAGGCAGGGGGGCCGATCGTCCGATGCTCGCTGCCCTGTCCATCCGCGACATCGTCCTGATCGACAGGCTCGAGATCGACTTCGCGCCGGGCCTCACGGTGCTGACCGGCGAGACCGGCGCGGGGAAATCGATCCTGCTGGACGCGCTGGCGCTCGCCCTGGGCGGGCGCGGCGATGGCGCCCTGGTGCGTCACGGCGCGGCGCAGGGGCAGGTGAGCGCCGTCTTCGATGTTCCCGGCGATCATCCGTCTCGGCAGTTCCTCACCGACAACGCCATCGATCATGACGGCGACCTCATTCTTCGCCGCGTCCAGACAGCCGATGGCCGGACAAGAGCTTATGTCAACGACCAGCCGGTCAGCGTCACGCTGCTGCGCGATGTCGGGGCGCGGCTCGTCGAGATCCATGGCCAGCACGACGATCGCGCGCTGGTCGATCCGGCCGTGCACCGGCAGCTTCTCGATGCCTTCGGCGCCCTCGAGGCCGATCTTGCCGGCGTCGCTGCGGCCCATCGCGCCTGGCGCGCCGCCGAGAGCGAGGTTGCGCTGCTGCGCCGGCGGATCGCCTCGGCGCGCAGCGAGGGCGACTATCTCCGCGCCTCGGTCGAGGAATTGCAGCGCCTTGCGCCGCAGCCGGGCGAAGAGACGGAACTGGCCGCCATCCGCCACCGGATGATGCAGATCGAGAAGATCGCGAGCGATCTCGGCGATGCGCATGAGACCGTCGCCGGCCACGCTTCACCGGTGCCGACTCTGGCCAGTCTCGCGCGGCGGCTGGAGCGCAAGCGCGACCAGGCCGGCGGGCTGCTCGACGGCGTCGTCGAGGCGATCGACCGATCCATCGACGCGCTGGAAGAGGCCGAGGGCCTGCTCGAAGCGGCGATCCGCACCAGCAATTTCGATCCGAAGGAACTGGAGCGCACCGAGGAGCGGCTGTTCGCGCTCCGGGCTGCCGCGCGAAAGCATGACGTGCCGGTCGAGGGACTGTCCGGTCTTCGCGCGAAGATGGAGGCTGATCTCGCCGCGCTCGATTCGGGCGAGGAGCGGCTGGCGGCGCTGGAGGCTGCGGCCGAACAGGCGCGCCAGGTCTTCGACAGCCGTGCCGCTGCGCTCTCTGCCGCCCGCCGCGTTGCGGCCGAGGCGCTGGAGCAGCGTGTCGCCGAGGAACTGCCGGCGCTGAAGCTCGAGCGCGCCGCCTTCATCGTGGCGATCGACAGCGACAACGACGCGCGCTCCGACAGTGGCATCGACACCGTGTCCTTCGTCGTGCGCACCAATCCGGGCACGCGGCCGGGACCGCTGATGAAGGTCGCGTCGGGCGGCGAACTCTCGCGCTTCCTGCTCGCGATCAAGGTGGCGCTGGCCGATCGCGGTTCGGCGCCGACACTCGTATTCGACGAGATCGATACCGGCGTCGGCGGCGCCGTCGCCGAGGCGATCGGCCGGCGGCTGGCGCGGCTCGCCGAGCGCGTGCAGGTGCTCTCCGTGACCCATGCGCCGCAGGTTGCCGCAAGGGCCTTCAGCCACCTGCTGATCGCGAAGACGCTGGTCGCAGCGCCGGGCGAGGAGCGCGTCGCCACCGGCGTAACGCCGCTCGGCGGCGAGGAACGGCGCGAGGAGATCGCCCGCATGCTGGCAGGCAGCGTGATCACCAACGAGGCGCGGGCCGCAGCGGCTCAGCTCATCGGCGGAGATGCCTGACCGCCTTCAGCGCCGCCGGTAGACGCTGGCGCGGGCAACCAGCGTTTCCTCGCATGGGCCGCCCTCGAAGAAGGGCGCGAGCGCAGCCATGAGATCTGCCCGGCAGGCCTCGATCCGGTCGCCGAGCACGGCCACCGAGGTCGAAGAGCGCGTCAGCAGACGTTCGAAGAGGGCTTCCGGCGTGATTTTCTGCGTGAACGCATGCTCGACCATCTCGGTCTCGGTGAAGGGCGTCTCGTCGAACCAGCCGGCATAGACCTTGGCCCAGCCGGTTTCCTTGCGCGAGGAATAAGCGAGGTTCACCGCCTCGAAGGCAGGGTGCCAGGGATTACGCTCATCCTTGGCCGGCGAGGCGCCGCAGATCAGGATCGCGCCGCCTTCCGCCACGATGCGATCCAGCACTGGAACGGTTGAGGCCTTGTCCATCCAGTGCAGTGCGCGGCCGATCGTAACGAGGTCGAAGCGGCCGATATCGGTAGGCAGGTCTTCGGTTCGGAGCGCGATCAACGGCAGGGCGACGCCGGCGACAGCGGCCTCGATGCGGGCGGCCGCCAGCATGTTCGGCTCGGGATCGACGCCGAGGATCGAGCCGACATAGGGCTGGAAGCCGATGGCGAGCACGCCGGGGCCGGTGCCGAGATCGATCAGCCGTTCCTTGCCGTTGAGGCCGAGCCGCTCGGCGGCGAGGGCGAAGAAGCCCGGTGGATAGGGCTCGCGATAGCGCAGATATGTCTCAGCCGTCGTTGCGAAACGTCCCATCGCCGCATCCTTTCCCGGTCAGCGCCCCCGCGCCGTTCCGCGGCCGAGATGAGCGCCGAAACGCGACCGCTTGGTGTCAAACCGTGCCGCATTCATCAGTCTCGGCATTTTGCCGCAGGCACGGTCTTCATGGCACGGACGCGGCTTTCGCGCATTGGCCGGATATCACGCCAATTCAGCCTATTTTTCGTAAGGGAACATTATTTGATCGCCCAATGTGACAGTGGTCACGGCGATGCCACAAAACCTGTCTTAAAACGCGTCTTGCGGTCGTCGCTGGACGCTTTCGTCCCCTGACGCTCTCCAGCGCCCGCCGTCCTTCGTGCATGACCTCCCGCCTGCGCGACCCATACCTTAGAGATTTGCAATGTCCGCCATATCCACGGCGCCCGCGACCCGCGAGGCGACCGAGCCGTCTTTCCTCGAATTCGTCCTGATCATCGCCTTCATGATGGCGCTCGGCTCGATGTCGATCGACAACCTGTTGCCGGCCTTTGATCCGATCCGCGCCGATTACGGCCTCGCCTCGGCCAATGAGGTGCAACTGATTCTCACCGTCTACATGATCGGCTTCGCCGTCATGCAGCTGTTCTACGGTCCCGCCTCCGACATCATCGGCCGCAAGCCGACGCTGATGATCGGCCTGGTCATCTTCGCGGTCGGCAGCTTCATCGCTCTGTTCTCGACCAGCTTCGAGATGCTGCTGGTGGCACGGCTGATCCAGGGCATGGGCGCGGCGGCGACGCGCATCCTGTCCGTCGCCATCGTGCGCGATCGCTTCCAGGGCCGCGACATGGCCCGCGTGATGTCGCTCACGATGATGGTGTTTATCATCGTGCCGATCTTTGCGCCCTCGATCGGCAGCCTGATCCTGCTGTTCGGCACCTGGCATACGATCTTCGTGTCGATGCTGGTGCTCGCCTTGATGCTCGCCCTCTGGTTCGGCAAGCGCATGCCCGAGACGCTGCATCCTGAATACCGGATGCCGTTCTCGACGAAGCGCATCGCCGACGGCGCGCGGCGTTGCCTGTCGCAGCGGACGACCGTCGGCTATGCCACCGCGATGGCGCTCATGTTCGGTGCGCTGATGGGCTATCTCGGCTCGACGCAGCAGATCTTCGAGACGGAGGTCTACGGCCTCGGCGCGGTCTTCCCGGTGGTGTTCGGTTCGCTCGCGGCCGTGATGGGCGTCGCCTCGTTCATCAATTCGCGCCTCGTCCGCCGCCTCGGCATGCGCCGCCTGTCTCATTTCGGCATCTCGGCCTATGTGCTGTTCTCGGTAGCTATGGTGGCGCTGGCGCTCCTCTATGACGGCAAGCCGCCGCTGATCCTCTTCGCGGTGGCGCTGGCCGGTTGCCAGTTCCTGTTCAGCCTGACCATGCCGAACTTCAACACCATGGCGATGGAGCCGCTCGGCGATATCGCCGGCACGGCGTCGTCGCTGATCGGTTGCTACACGACGATCGTCGGTACGCTGGTCGGTCTCGCCATCAGCCAGAGCTTCAACGGCTCGGTGCTGCCGATGGCGCTCGGCTTCCTCGTCGTCGGCCTCGCCGCATTCGCGACCGTCGTCGTGACCGAACGCGGCAAGCTGTTCCAGCCGCACCACGCCGATCCGCTGCCCTCCGTCGAGAGCTTCGGCGGCCACTGAGCGCTCGGTTTCAGATCTCTCCCGGCCGCTGTGCCATGCTGCGGCCGGGATCGAAAACGAACGGCACGGCGCCGCGGAGATTCTCGTCGACGAGGATCGGCCGCGATGACGGCGGTTCGGCGCGCTGGCTGCAGTCGGTGCGCTCGCAGAGGCGGCAATGGGGCCCGATCCTCGCCGGATCACCGCCGCCCGCGCCATCGGCATAGACGAGCCGGCTCGCATATTTCATTTCGCAGACGAGCCCGACAGCAAACCGAGCCGCCCGACCGGGATAGGGTTGCGACGCGCCGCCGACCGCCGTGGCGATCGAGAAGAAGGCGCTGCCGTCGGGCATTTCCAGCCGCTGCGTCAGGATCGCGCCCGGCTGGCGGAAGGTCTCGTGAAGATTCCAGAGCGGGCAGGTCCCGCCATGGCGCGAAAGGTGGAAGCGGCCCGAGGCGTGGCGCTTCGAGACATTCCCGGCGTCATCGACGCGGATCATGAAGAACGGGACGCCGCGCGCCGCTGGTCGCTGCAGCGTCGTCAGGCGATGGCAGACCTGCTCGAGGCTCGCCTCGAAGCGTTGCGCCAGAACCGTGATGTCGTAGCGGCAGGCCTCGGCGGCCGCGAGAAAGCGGCCATAGGGCATCATCACCGCTCCGGCAAAGGCATTGGCGAGGACGATGCGGAACATCCGCCGCGCCGTGGCATCGGTCGGCGCGGTCTCATCGACCGTCCGGTCGAGGAGCGCGGCGTACTCGATCGTCGCCAGCTGGAATGCCGCCTGGAACACGCGGCTCGGCGGTGACAGCATTTCGGAGAGCTGCAACTGCCGCCGATGACGGTCGAAGCGGCGCAAGGCCCCGGCCATGACGTCGGCCGGCAGGATGCGCAACCGCACGCCATGGCGGGCCTGCAGCCGGGCGGCGAGTGCGGCCTGACGGTCTGGTCCTGCCTCGGCAAGCTCGGCGGCGAGCGCCTCCGCCGCCTCGTCGAGAGCGGGGAAATAGTTCCGGGCTGCCTCGATGGCGTTCCTGACCGCCTCGATCGGGTCGAATGGCCTGATATCGGTGCTGATTCCGTCGGCGTCGGGCGCCCGCGCCGTCTGCTGGTAGGCCTGATAGAGCCGGCGCAGGACATCGGCGACGGAGGGGCAGGTCTCGACGAGATCGCGCAGCTCCTGTGGCGGAACACCGAGGTCGCGGAATAGCGGATCGCTCATCACCGTGCCGAGCTCAGACAGGCTGCGGTCGTCCTCGGAGGCGGCGAGGGCGGCGATGTCGAGGTCGTAAATCTCGGCGAGGCGAATCAGCACCTGCGCCGAAACCGGCCGCTGGTTGCGCTCCATGAGATTGGCGTAGCTCGGCGAGATCCCGAGATCGTCCGCCATCCGCGTCTGGCTGAGCCCGAGATCCCGCCTGAGGCGTCGCAACTTGCCGCCGATGAAGAGCTTGCGTCCGGTGTCATTTGTCATGATTTTACATTGTGACTTGCTGGGCTGTCACGTCGTGACACATCCACTCGATTGACCAGAAAACTTGTTGTTTTGCAATGTTCTCATCGGCAGTTTGCCGTTGTCGACAGTGTTGCATCCATCGATGCAGGCGATGTCACAGATTGTCAATGGAGCCGAAGATGTCACGGACTTTCGAAGCCTTCCTCGCCAGCCAGCCCAAGGGCCGTTTTGACGGCATCCGCCGTCCCTATGGCGCCGCCGACGTGACCCGGCTCGCAGGCTCCGTGCCGATCGCGCAGACGCTGGCCGCGCGTGGTGCCGAGCGGCTGTGGCAGCAGCTGCAGACGAAGCCCTATATCCACGCGCTCGGCGCCGTCACGGGCAACCAGGCGATGCAGATGGTCCGGGCCGGGCTGGAGGCGATCTATCTCTCCGGCTGGCAGGTTGCGGCCGATGCCAATACGGCGGGTGCGATGTATCCGGACCAGAGTCTCTATCCTGCCAATGCCGGGCCGGAACTCTGCCGCCGGATCAACAAGACGCTGCAGCGCGCCGACCAGATCGAGCGCGGCGAGGGGGCTGTCTCGCGCGACTGGTTCGTGCCGATCGTCGCCGATGCCGAGGCCGGCTTCGGCGGACCGCTCAATGCCTTCGAGATCATGAAGGCCTATATCGAGGCCGGCGCCGCCGCCGTCCATTTCGAGGACCAGCTCGCTTCGGAGAAGAAGTGCGGCCATCTCGGCGGCAAGGTGCTGATCCCGACGGCACAGCACGAACGCAACCTGATCGCCGCGCGGCTCGCCGCCGATGTCATGGGGGTCGCGACGCTGATCGTCGCTCGCACCGACGCCGAGTCGGCGCGGCTGATCACGTCGGACATCGACCCGCGAGACCGGCCGTTCATCGAGGAGGGCGAGCGGACGCCGGAGGGCTTCCATCGCCTCAAGGAGGGCACCGGCCTCGCGCATTGCATCGCCCGCGGCCTCGCCTTTGCGCCCTATGCCGATCTCCTGTGGTGGGAAACCTCGCATCCGGACCTCGAGGACGCCCGCGCCTTCGCCGAGGCGATCCATGCCCGCCATCCCGGCAAGCTGCTGGCCTATAACTGCTCGCCCTCGTTCAATTGGCGCCAAAAGCTCGATCCGGAGACGATCGAGACCTTCCAGCGCGAGCTCGGCGCGATGGGCTACCGGTTCCAGTTCGTGACGCTCGCCGGCTTCCACGCGCTGAACCATTCGATGTTCCAGCTCGCCAGTGGCTACCGCGATCGCGGCATGGGCGCCTACAGCGAATTGCAGCAGGCGGAGTTCGCCGCCGAGGTGGACGGCTACAGCGCGACGCGGCACCAGCGCGAGGTCGGCACCGGCTATTTCGACCAGGTGGCGCTGGCGATTACCGGCGGCCTCTCCTCGACCACCGCCATGGCGGCGTCGACCGAGGCCGAACAGTTCCTGACGGCAGCCGAATGACGGGAGCAGGCATCATGCAGACACACCGTTTCTGGATCGTTGGCGGCGAATATGTCTCGACCGCTTTCGAGAAGCTGATCGAGGGCAGCGAGCGCGTGCTCGGCCCCTATCCCGAACGCCGCGCTGCCGAGGACGCGTGGCGGCGCCTGTCGGAGGCGAGCCGCAGCCAGTGCTGCGTCCGCTTCACCATCGCGGCGGAACGCTAGCGAGGCTTGCGCCGCCATTCCGCCGACGGCGGCGGAATGGCGGCGTTCAGGGCGCCGCGCCGAAGAACCCGAAATAAAGCTCCAAGGCGAAGAACGGCACGAGATAGACCGTGACCATGATCATGCGCGGGCGCGGATCGAGGACATCGACCCTCGCCTTCAGCGTGCGGTAGAGACGGATGTCGATCTCGCCGAGGACGACGCTGAGCAGCGGCGCCAGGATGATCGCCAGCACGAACAGCGTCTTGTTGCTCGTCGAGGGCGGGGCGACTGCATAGATCGTGCGGATCACCGGGACGTGGCAGAGATAGAGCGCATAGCTGTAGTCGCCGAGCCGGTTGCCGAAGCGGCCGACGACCGTGTCGCCGAACACCGGCCTCCAGCCCTGGAAGCGCGCCAGCGCCACGACGAGGAGGGCGGCGCCGAAGCCCATCCCCCATCGGACGCCCGTCAATCCCAGCAACTGGGCGCCGAGCAGCCATAGATCGACGGCGACGATCGCAGCCAGCACGGGATGAACGCGCAGGCTCGTCCATCGCGGCAGGATCAGGCCCAGCCATGCGGCGACGATCACCGGCATCTGTTCGTTCTTCGACAGCGCCATGATGACGAAGACGAAGACATAGAACGCGATCTCGAAGACGAGGGTCCACTCGACGCCGAGCGGATAAAGCGCTGCGCCGACCGGCATCAAGGTCAGCGCCTTCCAGTCGAGCGGCAGCTCCAACGGCGAGACGCGATGCGCGACGGTGAAGAGTAGGACCGTCAGGAAAAAGGCCGGGATGCCTTCTTCGCTGCAGGGCGTCGCTGGACGCATCGACTGATCGACGCGCAGAACCACCGACGACGATTCCCTATATCTGCCAGCATCAGGGGTGTCTATGCCGGCTGCTGCGACGGCAGGGAAACCCCCGAACTTAGCCCGGACCGGTCTGATTGACTTGAGCAAGACTTGTCGCAATGGTCGGCGGCCCCGGAAAAGGTGCGCCGACGAGACCAACCTATGGCAGGAAGAGAGAAGCGCAGGGCCCTGGTCCTGCTGGGCATGCCCGGCTCCGGTACCGCAACCCTGGCTGCGCTGCTTGGCGCGATGGGCTGCGACCTTGTACGGGCGCGCGTGACGGGAGCCGGCGCAGATGCGCAGGCGTCGTCCGACGCAGGACGGATCGGCGCGCTCAACGATGAGCTGCTGGCATCGGCGGACCTTGCCGCGTTCGACCAGTCGCCCGTCTCAGCGTCCTGGCTTCATTCGGCAGCAGCGCGCGCCTTTGCAGCAAGGGCACAGACGGTCCTTGCGGAGGAATTCGGGCAGTCGCCGCTCTTCGTCATCGACGATCCGAGGATAGGCCGGCTGCTGCCCTTCTGGGACGCAGCGCTGGCCGGCTTCGGCGCCGAACCAGCCTTCGTCTTCGTCCACCGAGATCCAGCCGCGGATGCGGCTGCGCTCGCGGCTCGTGGCACCTGCGAGCCACTGACTGCCGGCATGCTCTCGCTGAACGGCCTTCTCGAGGCGGAGAGGGATTCGCGCGGCAAGCGGCGGGTCTTCGCGTCACACGAGCAGATCGTCGGCGACATCGGACCCCTGATCGACCGCATCGCGCGGCAGCTGGACCTTATCTTTCCGCGTGCCATCGCCGATGTCGCAGCGGACGCCGCCAGGCTGATCGCGGCGCAACCGGGGGCTCCCGCGGCAGGAGGCATCGGGCTCGATCGGCTCGAAGGCGGGGCTGCCTCCATCGAAGCGGCCTCCGCCATCCTGAACAGGTGGGCGTTGTCGGGCGAAGATGTCGCCGATCACGTCGCGCTCGATGCCGTCCGGATGAGCGTCGAAGCCGCAACCGGCACACTCGATCCGATCCTCGCCAAACTGGCTGCGCGCGATCACGACAGCCCGCATGTTCCGACGCGGCCTCCGACCCAGCAGGACAGGCGCAGTCCGGATCTCCTTGCCGAGCGGCTCGCGGCGGCCGAAACGGCGCTCGCAGCGGCGCGGCGCAGCCTCGCGGCCGTGACCGAGGCGGCGGCCGCGCAGACGGCGCGCGAGCGCGAGCTGACGGAAGGGTTCAACGAGCGCACGCAGGAACTCGTCAGGGCGCGGCGGCGGCCGATCCGCAATCTCCGCCGGTATCTGGAGTTGAAGGCGCTGAAGGCGCTGTCCGCCAGCGCTTCGCCATTGCCGCGGAAGACGAAATCCCGTCTTGCCCGCAGCGCCGCGAAGCGCGATCCGAAGCACTACCTGATCGAAAGCCTCGCTCCCATCGTCGCGGTTCCCCAGGCGATCGACGAGGTCGAGGTGCTGCGCGGTGGACTGCCTCATCGGGCGGGCCGGCCCGTGGTGGTCATTGTCAGCCATGAGGCCAGCCGATCCGGCGCACCGATCCTCGCCCTCAACCTCGCCGAGGCCTATGCCGAGCGCTACAACATCGTGATGCTCTCTCTCCGCGGCGGCGAGCTCGTCGGCGCCTTCCAGGCGGCGTCCACCGCGCTTTACGTGACCCGCCAGCCGAGCGGCTCTGCCGAGCATCTGGCTCCGATGCTCGATGCGCTGTGCGAGGCGACGCCGCCCCTGTTTGCCGTCGTGAACTGCATCGAGTCCCGCCCTTTGCTGCGCGCGTTCAGCGAGCGCGGCATTCCAACGGTCGGGCTGTTCCACGAGTTCGCGTCGAACATACTGCCGAAGACGGCCTTCTCCGAAGCCTTCCGATCGGCAGACCAGATCGTGTTCTCGACCGAGCTCACGCTCGCGAATGCGCTCGACACGACCTTCTCTGTCCGGACCGAACGGTTCCATGTGCTCCCGCAGGGGCGCTGCGAGCTCCCGGGCGGGACGCAATCCGACGCCGCCCGTCTGAAGGAGCGTGACCGTCTGACGGCGGCGCTACAGCCGAACGGCCCCGGCGAATTCCTGGTTCTCGGCGCCGGTTATGTGCAGATGCGCAAGGGCGTCGACCTCTTCATCGACGTGGCGCGGCGCGTCCTTTCGACGGCGGCGGGCCGATCGGCGCGCTTCGCCTGGATCGGGCCGCTCTATGATCCAGAGCGCGATGCCGGCTACTCGGTCTATCTCAAGGATCAGATCGAGCGCGCCGGCCTCAGGGACCGCATGACCATGGTCTCCGAAACGTCGGAAATCGGCCATGCCTATGCTCTGTCGCGGGTTCTGCTGCTGACGAGCCGGCTCGATCCGTTGCCGAATGTCGCGATCGACGCGATGTCGGAAGGCCTGCCGGTCATCTGTTTCGACAAGACGACCGGCATCGCCGATCTTCTGGTCGAAGCCGGGCTCGGACCTGCATGCGTTGCCGACTACCTCGACACCGAGCAGGCTGCCGCGCGGCTGCTCGATCTCATCCGCAGCCCGGACCGCTATCGCGCCGTCGCGGATACGACACGGGCCTTCGCGGCCGTGCGGTTCGACGCCGAGGCCTATGCGCGTGAGATCGAGGGCCTCGCGCTGGCCGCGCGCTCCGCTCGGGAGCATCTCGACGCCGACCGGGCCACGATTGCCGCCGCGGACGCGTTCGATCCTGGCTTCATGCTGCCCGGTCACCGTTCGGCATCGACACGGGATGCGGCGGCGCTGTTCTACCTGACCGACAACAAGCGCGAACCCGAACCGCGGCGCCCTGAACCCGGCTTCAATCCGCTCGTCTTCGCGAGCACGTCGGCCGATGTCGCGCCGGCCCGGGATGCCTATGCCGAGTTCCTGCGCCGAGGCCGCCCCGAAGGCGTCTGGCTGCGCCGGGTGATCGGCCCGTCCGATGCGGCCGGGGATTCGACTTCGCATCCCGCAATCCGTGCGGCGCTCCATATCCATGCCTATTATCCCGACGTTCTGCCCGTGATCGTCGAGCGCCTGGCCATCAATCGATCCCGGCCCGATATCTTCGTGAGCGCGGCGGATCCGGCGAGCCTTGATGCTGCCGTGAAGCGGCTCGAGGGCTCCGGAGCGCGCATCGCCGATGCGCGGGTGACGGTCAATCGGGGTCGTGATCTTGGTCCACTGCTCACCGCCTTCGGTCCGCTCCTCGTCCGCGACTACGACCTGATCGGCCATGTCCACACCAAGAAGAGCGCCGCGCTCGGCGATCGCGCACTGGTCGAGCGCTGGGTGCGCTTTCTCTACGAGAACGTACTCGGCGGCGATCAGGGCGGCGCGATGATGGATCGCATCATCGCCGCCTTTGCCGGCGACGAACGGCTCGGCATCGTCTTTCCGGCCGACCCGAACCTGTTGGGCTGGTCCGGCAACGAGCCGATCGCCCGCGACCTCGCCGTGAGACTTCGTCTTGGAGCGCTGCCGGGCCACTTCGATTTCCCGGTCGGTTCGATGTTCTGGGTGCGCTCGGAAGCCCTCGAACCTTTGGTCGCCATGGGTTTGGAGTGGACCGACTATCCTCTGGAGCCGGCGGCCTATGACGGGACCATCCTGCACGCCATCGAACGGCTCTTCGGCATCGTCCCGGAGAGGCGGGGACTGAATGTCGCGGTCACTCATGTGAACGGGGTCACACGGTAGAGCCGGCGCGACCGACAGGATAAGGCACAGTTTTGCTGCCTGATTTCATTCAGATCAGGCATGGTGAAAAAGAGGCTTGGACCGCGATGGGCCGGGCCGCTGGTCCACGGCTTCGCAGGCCGCCCATGGGCGCGGCTTACAAGTCCGGGCTGGGGGCTTATATGGGAGAGCGTTGGATCGTTCGTCGGCATCGGGATGAGGTGTTGTTCGGGCGAACCGCCAGCGCCATGAGGGGGAGGGGTTTGGGATGGTTTGGTTTCAGAATGGTCGGGCTAGTGGTTCGGGACAGGCGTCCGCCACGGGCGGTTCAGCTTTCGGCAAGCGACCAGCTTCGACCGGCGGCCCGGCGCTGGTCGCAGGGGCGATATCCAACCTGACCACGGCTCGCTGAGGAAAATATCTGGGATGTCCCCCAACCAGAAGATCCTCACGGTCACACGGCCGTCGCTGCCGCCTTTCGACGATATGGTCGAGGTCCTTCGCGAAATCTGGAACAGCGGCGTCCTGACCAATGGCGGGCCGTTTCATGAACGACTGGAGAGCGCCCTCGCTGAGTATCTCGGCGTCCGGCACATCTCGCTGTTCTCCAACGGGACCATCGGCCTGATCACGGCCTTGCAGGCGCTCGATATCGAGGGCGAAGTCATCACCACGCCGTTCTCCTTCGTTGCGACGGCACATGCGTTGCTTTGGAAGCGGCTGACACCGCGCTTCGTCGACATCGATCCGCAGACGATGAACATGGACCCCGCGAAGATCCGGGCGGCCATCACACCGGCGACGACGGCCATCCTGCCTGTGCACTGCTACGGCCGGCCTTGCGACGTCGAGGCGATCGAGGCGATCGCGCGCGATCATGGGCTGAAGGTCATCTATGACGCGGCCCATGCGTTTGGCGTGCGCCTCGCGGATGACAACCTGTTCGAGCATGGCGATCTCTCGGTGCTGAGCTTCCACGCCACGAAGGTGTTCAACACCTTCGAGGGGGGCGCCATCGTCTCGCCCGATGCCGCCATGAAGCTCAGGATCGACCAGCTCAAGAATTTCGGCTTCGTCGACGAGGTCACCGTTCATGCTGCCGGCATCAACGGCAAGATGAACGAGTTCAGCGCCGGGCTCGGGCTTCTGCAACTGCGCGACATCGATGCGATGATCGAGCGCCGTGCCGCCATCGACGCCCGCTACCGCGACAGCCTCGGCGGGATCGCCGGCATCGCGCTCGCGGCGCCGAGCAACGATGCGCGTCCCAATCATTCCTATTTCCCGATCCTTGTCGGCCCGGATTTCCCGCTCTCGCGCGATGCGCTCTACCAGCGCCTGCGCGACAGCAGTGTCTTCGCACGCCGCTATTTCTATCCGCTGATCAGCACCTTCGGGATGTACAAGGATCTCTCCTCGTCCACCGCGGACAACCTGCCGGTGGCAACGCGGATCGCATCCGAGGTCATCTGCCTGCCGATCTATCCGGCGCTGGAGGATCACGACGTCGACCGCGTCATTGCGGTCATCACCGAGGCGTCCGGGTCGTAGCGGAAGACGGGGTGGGAAGGCGAGAGGGTTTCGCCGGGCGACGTCAGCCGCCCGGTTTGAACTCGCCTTGCCTGTAGCGCGGGAAGTAACCCTCGGCTGTCGGCGATAGGCCGCGATTGAGACGACGGAACTCGTCCTCCATCAGCACCGCGCCGCAAATGTAGGTCGGCAGTTTGAACGATGACCAGCCGGCCTTGAAATGGGCGAGGCCGCCATCCTCGTGGCCAGCAGGGACGCCGCCCAGCGTCAGGCGGGTGCCATGCGGTTGGAAATATTCGATCGCCGCCTGCATCAGCGGATAAGACACTGCACGGTCATAGCCCGCCTCGGAATAGGCGGAGAGATGCGCATAGACATTCTCTCCATCGCGGAAATACCAGTCGGCACCGAGCAATTCACCACCGCTCCAGGCCGTCGCGACGACGCTGCCGGGGTGCCGATCTGGCGCGCGAAGATGGATTGGGAAAACGCGCGCATGTCGGTGATGTGCTTCCGCTCGACCAGCGTCTGGTAGAGCCGCACCCAGTGTTCGAATAGCGAAGCATCTGGCGGTGCGATCTCGATCCGCACATCGGTCGCCGCCGAGGCAGTGCGCAGCTTCCGGCGATGGTGACGGCTGATCCGGGACGATGTCCCGCCGTCGAGCTCGACAATGAAATGCTGATGCAGCGGGCGGACGATGTCGAATGCTGCCTCAAGCTCGCTCAGCGCCACATCGGCAAACGGATCGGTCGCGATCGTCGCAGAAACGAAGCGCCCTTCAAGGGCGCGGATATCGGGTCCGAGAGCACGCCAGTTGCGGCAGCCGAACATCGGATAGGCGTTCGCAAGGTCACGCAGGCCCGGTTCGATGGCGCGCGCGACGAGATGCCCACCGGCATTGGGGAGCGCCACGAGGTCTGGGGCATCGGCCAGAGAGTGCGCATAGGCAAGGGAGGCATAGCCAACACCAACATCTCCCTGTGTCAGAACCGACATCACGTCCTCAACATCCTCGGCGCCCAGTGCCAGCGGCGTCGCCATCGTTCTCCTGCAGCCGCGGCAATCGGCAGCCCGGGCTCCAGATCGGAAGGCGCCAGCATCGAGAGCGCTCGCTTCGGCCAGTCTGACATCTGCACTGAGATCAGGATAGCGGATAGCCCGCGCGGGCAATATCCACTTCGCTTATGTGCGAGTGTGGCAGCCCTTCTTCAAGCGAGCCTAAGGACTGGATCAACATCCGTCACTGCCGTCGTAGGAAGACGTATCATGCAATTTATTCGATCAAGGCATGACCGATTTGAATATGCCTATTTGATGAGGTAGTCGGGAGTCTCATCAGCGCGGTCTATCATCGCCAAAGGGTGGAGGCTCATGGTCCTTGGTGCGTTACACAATTTTGCCGAGGCGCGCTTTGCTCTCGCGCCGACAGGTTGGTTGCTGCGGACCGAGCTGTGGAGTGGCGGGGCGGCTCGATGACGAGTTTGCTGGTCGGCGGCGTGTTTGCGCTCGAAGCGGAGCCCTTTGAGGGCGCGCGCGCAACAACGCCCCGGTTCCTTGATCCGCGCAATCAATATTTCTGCAACGCAACCTCCGCGCTGGCCGAACTGCTCGGCAGGCTGACGCCTGGATCAGTGTGGCTGCCCTCCTATTGCTGCATTGCACTTTTCCTCGCGGCCGAGGCGGCGCGCGTGCCGATCAGGATCTACGGGATTGGGGGTGATCTAAGCTGGGACGAGACGGATTGGATCGACCAAGTGCGGCCGGGCGATGCAGTCGTCATCATCGACTATTTCGGTCGTCGGCAGAAGCCCGCGCAGCTCGAGGCCTTGCGTGCGCGGGGCGCTTGGGTCATCGAAGATGCGACACAGGCCATGCTGAATGATCAAGTCGGCGAGGCGGCGGACTTCACGATCTTCAGCCCGCGCAAATTCCTCGGAGTTCCAGATGGGGGCATTCTCGCCTCAAGCGCGGCCCTCCAGATCGAGCCGTTTGCTCTAGAAGCTGCCCCTGCGGAGTGGTGGCTGACCGCATTCAACGCCACCTTGGGGCGCCGGGATTTCGATCGGTTCGGTGGCGAACGCCGCTGGTTCGACCTGTTCCAGCAGGCGGAGCGCACCGCTCCGATCGGACCTTTCGCGATGAGCGGGCTTTCGCGCGTGCTCCTGTCGACTTGCTTTGACTATGCTGCGCTTCGCAAGCGCCGGCAGGACAACTACGATCGGCTGGAGGAAGCGCTCGGTGATCTGGCGGTCATGCCCCCGCGCGATGAAGGCGAAGTCCCAATGGCCTTTCCAATCCGCGTGATGGAGCGAAGTGCCGTACTCAAGAGCCTGTTCTCTCAACAGATATTTTCTCCCGTGCACTGGCCTCTTGAGGGCTTCATACCTCACGACTTCGCGGACAGTCATCGCTTGTCCCGTGAGATCATCAGTCTTCATTGCGATCATAGATATGGCGAGGCCGATATGCGGCGTATTGTCGAAGCGGTAAGGGCGGGCCTTCGTTGACAACACCGGCGAAGGGTGGCGACAGTCCATCCTTGGCCAAATCGACGATGTCGAGGTAGAGCGCCACGCCGGTTCAGATGCTTGGTGCGACCTCGGCAACGAAGACGTTTGGATCGAGGGCGAGGTGAGGTGCACTATTGGAACGGGCTGCGCCGTGGTCCCATGGGCTCGTGGATCGACGGCCGACCAAGTCTGTGATCTACGGTTCTTGTGTACCTGGTCGTGTGCCGTTGTTTCAATAAATGCAGACTATTGGAATCATTTGGAGGTTATATTGGACTGGAAGAAATACTGGGTCGCGTTTCCGAAGAGGTTTTCTGAAACGGAATTCGCGCGACAGGTCCAATATACAGTTAATGGGCAGTCAATCGGCGACAAGGAGATCTCCGATATAGCAAGTGGAATCATGGACTGCCTTTCGGTATCTAAGAGTGATTCTGTGCTGGATTTATGCTGCGGCAATGGCATGTTTACAGTAATTTTTGCTGGGGTCTGCAATGAAATTGTTGGTGTTGACTATTCGGGTCCATTGATAGAAATAGCAAATAAGTACAATAAGTTAGAAAATACGGAATATTTTGAGAGTGACGCGATAAATTATTTGGATATATGCTCGTCGTCTGGTCGAAAATTTGATAAGATTATTGTAAACGGTAGCTTTCAGTACTTTGACAAGCGAGCGGGCCGTGCGCTGATCGCGGGAATGGCGAGGGCACTGGAGCGGGACGGCAGGATACTCCTGTGCGGCGTCCTCGACGCTCGCAGGAAGTCCAGGTTCTACAACACGCCTTCGAAGATGTTGCGCCATGCTTGGCGTGTACTGACGGACCGCGAAGCGATTGGCGTCTGGTGGACTGAGGGCGCGATCCGGGCCATCTGCGATGAAGTGGGGCTCGTCTGCACCTTCAATGACAGCCAAGGCGATTCGGGAGCGCACTATCGCTTCGATGCCATTCTCGAGGGCAAAGCGATCGGTCGAGCCGGCCGTTGATCCAGATCATCCATGTCGGCGCGGCGGGTATAGCACGCGCCCTGCGATGCGGAGATGTCGCCTAACTCTCGGCCCGTCGCACCAGCGCTTCGGAGGTCAATTGCCGGCGCCAGAGCGATTTGGAGGGCCGCTCTTCAAGCAGAGTGCGACGGCGCTTGCCGCCTAGCTCGCGACGCCAGGCAGCGCGGCGGCCGACGTTGACTTGCCGCCGCACGTCGCGAGGGGCTGTCTGCAATGTTGCCCCCACGCTTTCGCTTCGCCTGCCGTGCCGTGCCAGCGTGGCTCACGGCTGCTTGTGCCAGGTCAGGAGTAGTTGTTGTCGATCGGGTAGGCATAGGTCCTGGCCGCCTTCGGGTCTTTACCCTCGAGCGAGACAGAGAGCTGCAGCATCGCCGACTGCGTGTTGGGATCGATAAAGGTCTTCACCTTGACCACCAGTTCGTCACCTGCCGCAGCGAAAATTTCCTCGATCGGGAAATAGGACTGCTGCCAGCACGTCAGCTTTGAATAAGGTGAAGTATCGAGCACGATTCCAGGCGCCAGTTCGAGATTGAAATAGCCAATGAAACCGTGACAGGCACCGGCAGCTGAGTAACGATGCGACAATTCCGTCTCGAAGAAGAAGGCGCTGGAGCGATCCTTACGACAATCAATCGTCACCAGTTTGTATTCGCCGAGGAGGCAGCTGGACCGGACGTCGACCACAATTCGACGCGGCGTTGCCAACTGGCGTTTCCCGGCGAGCGAGAAGTCGAAGCCATACACAGGCCTCTTCCAGAAGCCGAAGCCGCGCTCGGCATAGAGCAGCGAGTTGTCGATCGGCGCGAGGAACATGGATGCGTGGCTGGGAACAGTCGCGCCCGCGGGCCTCAGGCATCGATCCCGCACCTCGCAGAATGCCTCGAAATGCCGGAACTCGTCGATGAGATACATTCCTGCCCATTCGCCGATGATCACGTCGACGGGCTCGGGCGCCGAAAAATCGGTGGCGTCGCCTCGAATAAACTCGATACGGTCCGAAAAGCCATTGTCCGCTGCGATCTGCCGCGCGTCGTCGATCATGCTGGTCAGTTCGAGCCCATAGACCTTGCGAGCTCCAGCCCTGGCGGCAAACAGTGAAAGAATTCCAGACCCGCTGCCAACATCGACAACCACTGATTCCGGCGGGCAGAGCGATGCGATGGCTTGGCCGAAAAGACGCGTCCGCGTTTCATCGGCGATCATGCCGCGCTGCGACCGCCAGGTCGAAAAGACCTCCATGAAATCGACCGGCTGGACATTGGCGCCAGTCGACGAGGCCAGCCCGGACTGTGCTGCCCATTCCAAGAGTGCGCGACCCTCGTCGGCTGATCCCAATTTCTTCGCGACGAAGCGCGCCACGAACTGTTCTTCGTTGGCCGGGTTCGACAGCAACTGAACGAGGCGGCTGGCCTTCTCGGATACGCGATAGATCGTCAATGGCGAATCTCTCTCTCGTTCTGCACAGTTGTGAATGAGCTGCGATTCTTGCTCAGAAATCCCAGAAAGCATCCAGGCATCTTTCGGGCTCCGCTGCCGCAACAGCCCACTTCGGCGAATGTACAACTGGGGCACGGCGGCACGATCAGTCGCCTCGCCGAGAAACTAATGCAGTTAGGCTGCATCATGGTCCGTGCACAACTAGAATCCAACCGATCAGTACAGCGATCATGATGCCGAGCCCGATGCCGATGCACTTCTCTCGGCGGCGGATTCGCCGGATACGCCGTTGTGAGGCAACGAGAGCGGCCCGCAGTTCAAGTTCACCGACCTCAATCGCCTGCCTGTCGGCCTCAAATTGGCGGCGGGCGGTCTCTAGAGCGTCCTGCCTGCCCGTCTCCATCTGGCGCAGCTGTGCAAGGGCGTCCCAAAGCCGCGCGGACAGGTCGGCCGCTGTCGCCTGGGAAGCGGCCATCTGGTTGGCGAGGTTGGTCGCATGGCGCCAAGCCTCGTCCCGTCCTGCTTCCGCTACCTGGAGACGTCCTGCCACGTCCGCTGCCCTCCATTCGGCTTGAGACCGCTGGGCTTCGGCTTCGTTGATGCGCGTCTTCATTTCGAAGAGCTGGATGCGTGTCGTAACGGGCTCGGTCGCGTTCGACTGGCGGATCTGCGGACTAAGGTCATCGGTGGCAGCCGGGGGCGGGGCATGTGGCTCGTTAAGGACCGTCGCCAGGACGTGGCGGGCGGTAGCGCGCCTGTTCTCAAGGAAGAGCGGCGCATAGGCGGGGCCGAGGTGGGACTCGATCTCGACCAGCATGCAAATGCCCAAAAGAATTTGTTCCGCCAGCGGTCGGCTCGCCCAGTAGGATTCGCCGTGGATGCGGTAGCGCGAGACGATCCCTTCGATGTGGTCGATGAAGCCCGACCGTGCAGCCAGGAAATAGAGCGGCCAATCGCCGGCCGGCAGGGCGTTGATCCAATCTGGCACCTCGGCCACGGCGGTGCGGCGCAACATGACCGAGCAGGTGCCGATAAAGTTGCCCTTGATCAGGTCGGCGATCGTTCCGCGATGCCCGAGGCCTCGCATGACGCGGACAACCTCGCCATCGTCCGTTACCCGCTCGACGTCGTGATAAGTGACGGCGCTATCGGGGTTGGCCTCCATGAAGTCGACCTGGGCCTGCAGTTTGTCTGTCGAGACCCAGTAGTCATCCCCGTCCAGAAAGGTGATGTAGCGGCCGCGCGCCATCCGCATCGCGCGGAGCGCAACCTCGTTGTCACGCAGATTGACCTCGGAGCGGATGAAGCGGATGCGGCCCGGATAGCGCGCGACATAGCTTTCGACGATCTCGGCGGTGCCGTCGGTCGAGCAGTCCTCCGAAACGATGATCTCGAACGGGAAAGTCGTCTGTTGCGCCAGAACGCCGTCGAGTGCCTGCCGGATATAGCGCTCGTGGTTGTAGGTGATGATGAGCGCGGACACGGCGGGCTCCGCCGCCTGCGGCGTCGACGGAGCGGCAAACGCGTTCGCCCCGGTCGATCTGGCTGCGCCAGCTTCGGTCGTCCCGGCCTCGCTGGCCTGCGGGCTCGAAGCCCTCGCCGAAGCCTGATTGCCCTCGGCTGTCAAAGTTCCGCTCTCGTCCATCCCAGCACCCAAAGACTCCGCCCGCCGATCCGGCGGGTGAAACACATAGAGCACTTTCCGGACGAAAGGAATTCGGCGCCGTGATGCTCGTTTGCGGCTTTCTGCTTGCTTTTCTCGGCTTGATCTTTCCCGGCTGACTGCTTTCGTGGGCAGATTTCCCGCGTGGTGAACGCTATTGCGGCCATCGACAACTTGGGCTCGGCCGCCCCAGCACGGCTTGGCGCAGTGATCGATTCCCGATATGAGGCAGCAGCGGTCTATAAGCCGCGGCCGGCGAAGTGATCGCTGCGCCTCGAATGGAGTAGGGTTGCGGGATGCGGTGCTTGGTTCTCGGCGGAGGCGGGTTTCTCGGAACGCATCTGGTGGAGAGCCTCGCTGCCGCGGGGCATGCGGTGCTGAGCTTTGACCGTTCAGCGGCTGCCGTGCATTCGCCGCTCACTAGCCTGCATGCGAACCCGCCGGGCACGATCGAAACGTTCAGCGGCGACTTCCTGTCGAAGGACGACCTGACCCGCGCCCTCGAGGGGGTGGAGGTCTGCTACCATCTCGTCTCGACGACTATCGCCAGCACCTCCAACGCCGACCCGATGTTCGACGTCGGGACGAATGTGATGGGCACGCTGCGCATGCTGGACTTCGCCGTCGCTGCCGGCATCAAGCGGATCGTGTTCGCCTCGTCCGGTGGTACGGTCTATGGCATCCCGCGCTCCGTGCCGATCACCGAGGACCATCCGACCCAGCCGATCTCGTCCTATGGCATCACCAAGCTCACGATCGAGAAGTATCTCCATCTCTACCATGTCCTGCACGGGCTCGATTATGTCGCGCTGCGTCTTGCCAATCCCTATGGCGAGCGGCAGCGTCTCGTCGCGCAGCAGGGGGCTGTCGCGGTGTTCCTCGGGCGGGTGATGCGCGGCGAGGAGATCGAGATCTGGGGCGACGGCGAGGCGGTCCGGGACTTCGTCTATGTTGGCGACGTCGTCGATGCCCTGGTCGCCGCAGCCGAGCCGCTCCGGACCGAGGAGCGCGTCCTGAACATAGGTTCCGGCTGCGGCTACAGCCTCAACCAGATCTTGGACGCAATCGAGACCGTGACAGGTCGTCCGGCCCGCCGCCGCTATGCGCCTGGACGGGTCTTCGACGTGCCGGTCAACGTGCTCGATATCGCGGCGGCCGGCCGCTCGCTCGGCTGGGCGCCCCGCGTCCGCCTCGAAACAGGGCTGCGTCGCTTCGCGGACTGGATCGAGAAGAGCGGCTCGCTCTGACCGCTCCGGGCATCAGCCGGGTGTCCGCTATGGGATCGCCGGCGTCCGCCCGCAGGTTCCGCTATCGCCGGTGGTCGCGGACATAGGTCGTTGCATAATCGTAGCCGGCCTTTTCCGCCGCGAAGGGCAGCATTCGTTCCAGCACATGCAGCAGCGTGCCGTCGATCGGCAGCGGCTCGGACGGATAGTCGTTCCATGTGAGCGCGAGATCGAACAAGGGCGCGAGTGCCGCGGGTCGCGCCCAGAACATCGTTCCGATCGGAAAATCGAAATGCGTGCGGAGGCGGATGCCCATCCTCGCCGCGATATCGTCGGCGATCACGCGGTTGTCGCTCCAGTCGCTGAGCGAAGGATCTTCCGGGAAGACGAGGCCGAGCTTCGGGTTCGCCGCAAAGGCGGCCGCGATCTCGTCCACCATGGCGAAATCGCCGCCGATCAGGTGCTCCCACAGGAAGGTGCGCCAAACCTCGCCGAGCGCGTTGGCGGCGTGCGGGCTGCGCTTGCCGTGGACATGCCCGATGAGGTCGTAGGAAAAGATCTGCTCGCGCGGGAAGCAGCTGAGCAGCGGACCGATGTCGCGACCCTTGTTGGGGACCGCGACGACGACTGCGTCCCGACGGCCGGCCCGGGCCAGGATCGCCTCGATCTCGGCTCGCCGCTCATCGCTGGTCGTGGTCAGGAGGAGGTCGGCCTGCCGATGGTTGCGACCGAGCCGGTCGAGAAACTCCGGCACGAGGTCGACATAGTGGAAGTGACCATGAATGGCGAGCTTCGCGCCGTCGCCTTGCTGCGCCGCGCCGCCGGTAGCTCTGTCGGATGTCGGCGTGATTACTTGATGAGTCCACGGTCCGAGCGGGGCCCCGGTGCGGACGAAATGGGCAAGGGGATCTTCGCCGGTTGCTTCGTCGAACGCCTCGTTCTCGGCGGCGTAGATCAGAGGGTTGAAGCCCTCCATCGGCCGGCGCAGGAAATGGCCGCTCCAGGGAGCACCGCGCGGAACGGCGCGGCTCGACGCCAGGAGGTAGTGCTCGAGTGCGTCGTCCGCGCCGAGTTGCCTCGCATCATAGGCTTGATAGAGCGTCGGGTTGAAGACACCGGCGTCCTTGATGACGGAGAAGTCGCGCTTCTGCTGGCGTTTTACCTCCAGCGCGCTGCGGGCGAGCGTGTCGATCCGGTCGACATAGCGTTCCATGTCGAACGTGCTCTCGCCGATCCGCCGCATCGCCTCTGCGGCGCGTGCGCGCCATTCGGGGTCGGTGGCGAGTCCGATGACCTCGTCCGCGATGGCGCTGGCGTTCAGATAGGGCACGACGAGGCGGCGGGTTTCCGCATGCTGGAGCAGGATTTCCGCCATGCCGCTGGCATTTTCGAAGCAGAGCACGGGTATGCCGTGCAAGGCGCTGTCGATCGACACGTTGGGCAGCGGATCGAGGCGCGAGGACAGGATCATGACGTCGGCCCGCTCGTAGAGCGGCCCGAGATCGCTGAAGGCGCCGAGGAATCGGAAGCGGCCCGCCAGGCCGCTCCGCTCGATCTGCTGCTCGACCGCATCGACATAGGCCTGGTCGAAATTGAAAGCCTCCCCCGCCCAGGCGAACTGGATCGCGAGATCGGGCCGGCGGCGGACGACATCGGCGGCCGCCGACACGAACACGTCGACGCCCTTGCGTATCGTAATGGTGCCCATGCCCACGACCAGCAGCGTTCCGTCGCGCGGCGGAAGCAGGCGCGCATCGCCATGCTCCGGCAGGCTCGGGCGTCGCAGGACGCGTGGATCGGGCTGCGGCGTGCCCATGCCGGCTTCCGTCGCCGCGGGCGGCACGTCGGAGCGACCCTGGGGCAAAACGGCATAGCGACGCGGCACGAGGCGATTGTGATCGGTGAGCGCGGCGTCCGCCACCACCTGCGCCGGGAAGACGACCTGAGATGCCTGCTCGAACAGCCCGTAGAGCTGCCCGGCTGGCCGGTAGGCGGTGGAGAATTCGTGCACGAGCGCGACGACCGGGACGCCGTTGCGCTCGAAAGCCGGCACCAGCCCACGCGTCTCGACGCTGTTAGCGATCACATAATCCGGCTGGTAGTGCCGGATCATCGCACGGGCGAGCGCCTCATATTCCGCCTCATAGGAGGCAAAGCCGGCGGGCAGCTTCACGATTGCGCTCGCTGCCTCCTCGAACGCGTCCTCGAGGACGCCGGTACGCTGCAGCAGGACCACAGCATTGGCCCGCTCGCGCAGCACGCGCACGATGTTCCAGGCGAGGATCGGCGCACCGGTCCGCGAGGCCTCGTGCACGAGAACGATGACCGTCGGGCGGGACGGATCGATGGAACCGGCCGGAAAATTCATGCGGCGCGCCGCTGGAACGGCGAGGCGTCCTTCGTTGCGGCCGAAGTTTACATAGTGGCTGAGCTTTCGCTCAGTGATCGTCGGATAGAGGCTGCCATAGAAGACCGGATCGAAATCGGCCGAGGGCGCCAGCCCGCTCGCTTCGCCGATGTTCACATAATGCGCGATCGGCGACATCCCCATCGTGTGGGCGCTCGCTGTACCGGCATAGAAGGTTGCATCGAATAGGCCGCTCGATTCGATCGCCGCGATATCGTTCCCATCGAGATCAGGCGCCGCTTCAGAGGCTTGCATTGCCGGCGCCTGCAGGCGAACCTGCTCCCATTCGCGCTGGAAGCGCGTCGGTTTGCGCTTTTCGAGCGAGTGCTGGAAACTGCGGACCCTGCGGCTTGGCAGCAGCGGCTTCAGTAGCAAGATGGCGCGGAGGGCGCTTCGTTGGAGGCCCTGACGCAACGGGTTCAAGGGCCTTGAATAGGCGCGCTGCAATTGCCAGGCGAGCCGATCTCCGGCCCCGACCAAGACGGCAATCTCCTGCCGGGCGTCGTGGACCGCCTGCTTTTCCTGCCAGAGTTCCTGCTCGATATGCGCGAGATGGCGCAGAGCAGCCTGATGCTCCCCGTTGCGGGTCAAGAGCAGGTCCGCCAATTGCGCCGCCCTGGCGCGGGCCTCGACGATCTCATGCCGCAGTTTGCGCGCGGCACTGAGCGGCAGAGCGGGCAGGCCGTTCTCGGCCACAATGGGATCGTGCAGCTTGGAAAGCGGTCGGTCGTCGTCGTCGCCCACTTCAGCGCGGATCGCGCTTTCGAACTCGGCGTAACGTCGGATGTCGTTGGCCGTGAGACTCCATCCAAGCGACCGCACGAAGCTCTGGAAGAGACCCATCTTGCTGAGCGAAACGCCCGGAGCTGGCGCGGCGCGGGAAACGAGGGCATCAAGGCTCGTGAACAGACCGTGATAGACTAGGAAGCCGAGTTCAATCGGCTCGCGCATCTGCCATTCCTGGCTGAAGAAGCGGGGGGAGCCTTCGCCGCCTGCGATCATATTGCGGGGAATAGCGTCTAAGAGCGTGCCTGAGACCGTGGTCCGCGGCCCCGGCGGAGGCTGGCTAGACACTGCGGCTGAGGCGAGGACAGCGTCGAGCCAGCGCTTGGCCCAATTCGTCCAGTCCTGGAGAGTCCATCCCGGCCTCGCTGCCAAGGCCTCGAGCTCGGCATGCCAACTCGGCGCTATTTCAAACGGTTCATCGGCGAGTTGCTGCGACAGGAGGCCTGCCTCTGTCGCGGGTGTCTCCGGACACAAATGCCGTCTTTGGACCGCGAGGTGATCTTTGCGCCAGACGAAGCTGAGTTCCCTCGCGAAACACTGCCGTCGCGGTGCACCATAGTGGACGGCAAGGACATCGTGGTCGGGCAAGGCCTGGTCCGAACTGACGACCAGGAAGGCGGTGGCAATGTCGGGCCATAAGCCTTCGCGCAAGAGTGGAGCCCATGTCCGCCCGATTGACCCGGCGATGGCAGCGGATCCCCTTCGCTCGGCTCGCGCCGCTGCATCGATCAGGCCAGACAGGTCTACGGGACGGGCCATAACCCGATCGGACAGGAGGGAAACCGGAAGCCTCTGGTCAGGCAACGGGAACCACCATTGCTGGTGCGGCAAGCCCATATCAGTCAGGCGGAGCCAGAGCTCTGCTCGTCCGAACGTCGTCAAGCTGACCTCTGGCAAGAGGTCTTCTGCTGCCGCTGCGGACTCCCTGGTTCGACTGCCGCCACCCTCTCCAATCGAGCCGAGCCCGAGCTGATTTTCGACGGCCACGATCAGCAGCCCGCCGGGACGAAGCCTGCTTCGTGCCTGCTTCATCAGGTCGGCCTTCGGATCGTCTGAGACTGTTCCTGAGGAAGTCCGCTGAGCCCCCATGAGGTCGATCAGGAGGACCACATCGAACTGGGGTCCGACCGGCAGTGCGCCGATGTCATCCACGATAATGCTGACGTTGGAGAGTTCGGCACAGCGGGCGGCCGCGGCGGCAGCGCGCCGCTCATCCTTGTCCATCGCGACCACGTCGGCGCCGGTTTCGCCCAGAAAACGGGTCAGGCTGCCACTGCCGGCACCGATCTCGAGAATACTACCCTTGAGGAGATGGCGGAGCGGTCGAAGCAGATTTGCGCGGCGAGCGCTGAAGTCCTCACTGTGGGCGCCGTTCGGGACTGCCGCCTGCAACTCCAGGGACAGCGAAGACCGATCAAAGCTCTCATGCAGGATCTTGATGACAGGCTCACTCGCTCCGTCGGCGCCGGAGAAAGGCGTCAATGGCTGCTCATTCCGATGCCACAGGTTGAGCAGCGCGTTGAAGCGGTAACACTGGCTGAGCCACGCGTGACTTTTATTCATTGATTTTTTGCCGGGTCAGTTGCGACGAGAGGTATCAAAACAAAAGCCGCCTCGGGTCGCCCGAAAGGATGGTGCCGCGATTGGCAGTCTAAGGATGCGGATGAGGTATGCTCACGTTTCCGTGAAAATCCTATGATGAAGCGGGTAGCGCTGTCTATCGCTCATCTATCCACGGTAGTGGCTTTCGCCGCCGATTCTATCTACCCGGGCCGCGGTGCGTGCAGCGGTCTCACCGCGACCCTGGGCTCAATTTGTTGTGCGCCTCAGTCCGGATCAGGTTTTCAGCACGCCGAGCCGCTGACCCTCGTAGACGGAAGAGCGCAGCGGCTGCCACCACCATTCGTTATCGAGATACCAGGCGACAGTCTTCGCGATGCCTGTCTCGAAGGTCTCGCTCGCCCGCCAGCCGAGTTCGGTTTCGAGTTTCGACGCGTCGATCGCATAGCGGGCGTCGTGGCCGGGCCGGTCGACGACGTAGTTGATCAGCCGCTCATGCGGCGCGGCCGCCGGCCGCCATTCGTCCATCAGCCTGCAGACATGCTTGACGACGTCGATGTTGCGCCGCTCGTTGCGCCCGCCGACATTGTATTTCTCGCCGAGCCGCCCCTTCGTTGCGATGAGATGGAGCGCGCGGGCGTGGTCCTCGACGAAGAGCCAGTCGCGGATGTTGAGCCCCTGCCCATAGACCGGCAGCGGCTTGCCCTCGAGCGCGTTGAGGATGATCAGCGGGATCAGCTTCTCGGGGAAGTGATAGGGCCCATAATTGTTCGAGCAGTTCGAGACGACGACGGGCAGGCCGTAGGTCCTGTGCCACGCGATGGCGAGATGGTCGCTCGCCGCCTTGGACGCGGAATAGGGCGACGAGGGGTCATAGGGCGTCGTCTCGGCGAAGAGGCCGTCGTCGCCAAGCGATCCATAGACCTCGTCGGTCGAGACATGCAGGAAGCGGAACGCCTCCTTCCGCCCGGCCGGAAGTCCCGACCAGTAGGCGCGCGTCGCTTCGAGCAGCGTATGGGTGCCGACGATGTTGGTGGTGATGAAGTCGGCGGAACCCGTGATCGAGCGGTCGACATGGCTTTCGGCTGCGAGATGCATGATGCAGTCCGGCTGGAACCCGTCGATGGCCTCGGCCAGCGGACCGCGATCGCAGATGTCGATCCTGGCGAAGCGGTAGTTCGGCGCGTTCGCGACCGTCTTCAGCGAGGTGAGCGTCCCGGCATAGGTCAGCTTGTCGATGACGAGCACCTCAGCGCCGATCTCGCCGACGAGATGACGCACGAGCGCCGACCCGATGAAGCCGGCGCCGCCGGTCACGATGATTCTCATGTTTCGATCCACCAGAGCGATTGGCCGATAACCGGGCGCAGCGGCGCCCGTTCAGGCATCCGCGAGCTTGAGCAGGTATTTGCCATAGGCCGTCTTCGAAAACTGCTTGCCGAAGACCAGCAGTTCGTCGCGCGAGATGAAGCCGTTCAAATAGGCCATTTCCTCGATGCAGGCGATATGCGTCCCCGTGCGATGCTGCATGGTACGCACGAACTGGCTCGCCTCGAGCAGGCTGTCATGGGTGCCGGTATCGAGCCATGCGAAGCCGCGCGACATGCGCTCGACGAAGAGCGAACCCGCCTCCATGTAGACGCGGTTGAGATCGGTGATCTCATATTCGCCGCGCGCCGAGGGCTTCAGGTTCCGCGCATGGCCGACCACGGCGTTGTCGTAGAAATAGAGCCCGGTCACTGCGAAACGCGATTTCGGCTGCGCCGGCTTTTCCTCGATGCTGATTGCCTTGCCGGTCGTGTCGAGCTCGATGACGCCATAGCGCTCGGGGTCGTCGACCTCGTAGGCAAAGACGGTTGCGCCGGTCTGGCGGGCCTTGGCGCGCTCCAGGAGGTCCAGCATGCCGGCGCCGAAGAAGATATTGTCGCCGAGGATCAGCGCGACATTGTCGTCGCCGATGAAATCCGCGCCGAGCGTGAAGGCCTGTGCGAGGCCGTCCGGGCTCGGCTGGACGATATAGGAAAAGGTGACGCCCCATTTGGAGCCGTCGCCGAACAGCCGCTTGTAGCTGTCGAGATATTCCGGCGATGAGATGATCAGGATCTCCCTGATCCCCGCCAGCATCAAAACCGACAGCGGATAATAGATCATGGGCTTGTCATAGACCGGGATGAGCTGCTTGTTCACCGCCAGTGTGGCGGGGTGCAGCCGCGTTCCGGATCCACCTGCGAGGACGATGCCTTTCACGAGGTTATTCCTTTTTTTGTCATTGTTGCCTCCGTAACGCCTCCAGGACTTCGCCGAGGGCCTCTTCGAACGGCCGCGCGGAAAGACCATAATCGCGTGCGAGCTTTTCACGGCTCAGAACCGAATTGGCAGGACGGCGCGCCGGGGTCGGATAGTCGCGCGTCGCGATCGCCTCGACCTCGGGCGCCTTGCCGCCCGCGTCCGCCTCGCGGCGGAAGATGGCGCGCGCCAGGCCGCACCAGGTCGTCTCGCCTGCATTGGTGAAATGATAGGTGCCGACCGGGGCGACGGGATCCTCGACCAGCCGCAGCGCGACTGCTGCAAGGACGGCGGCGAGATCGTCGGCGCTGGTCGGGCAGCCATATTGGTCGTCGACGACACGCAGCCGGTCGCGGGTTGTGGCGAGCCGCAGCATGGTCTTGACGAAATTCGAGCCATGGGCGGAGAAGACCCAGGATGCCCTGACGATGACCGAGCGCGGGTTACCGGTGCGGACGGCCTGCTCGCCGCCTTCCTTGGACGCTCCGTAGACGCCGAGCGGCCGGACGGGATCGTCTTCGAGATAGGCGCCGGCCTTGGTCCCGTCGAAGACATAGTCGGTCGAGACATGGACGAGCGGTATTCCGGCGCGCGCTGCCGCCGCGGCCAGCGCCGCAGGAGCGAGGGCGTTGATCGTCCAGGCGGCCAGACTGTCGCTCTCGGCCTTGTCGACCTCCGTATAGGCCGCTGGATTGATGATGGCGGAATAGCCGCCCTGCTCGACATAGGCGGCGATCCGTTCGGGCGCCGAAAGATCGAGTTCGGCGCGCGCCGGGCAATCGAGCTCGACGCCCGCCGGCCACGAACGGCGAGCCAATGCCGCCCCGACCTGTCCCGTTCCGCCGGTCACCAGGATGCGCATGTCGCCATCCTCAGACTTCGATCAGCTGCATCGGTTGTCCATCGCAGGCAAAAGGACTGTCGAAGGCTGCGAAGCTCGGATGGCGGCCATCCTTGGCGCTCAGCAGCGGTTCAGTGCCGGCGGGCAGAGGCCAGGCGACGGCGATATCGGGATCGTTCCACGGCAGGCCGGCATCGCATTCGGGGGCGTAGAAGTTCGACACCTTGTAGGTCACTTCGGTATCCGGCTCCAGCGTCACGAAGCCATGTGCATAGCCGACCGGAATGAAGAGCTGATGGCCGTTCTCGGCGGTGAGTTCAGCGCCGACCCACCGGCCATAGGAGGGCGAATCCCTGCGGAGGTCGACGGCGACGTCGAAGATGCGGCCGCGGATGCAGCGCACCAGCTTATCCTGTGCGAAGGGCGGCGTCTGGAAATGAAGGCCGCGTAGCGTGCCTATCTGGACGGACAGGGAATGATTGTCCTGAACAAAGCGACAATCTATTCCATAGCCTCCGAACTTCTTCTCGCTATAAACTTCGCTGAACCAACCGCGATCATCACCAAACCGCTTCGGCTTCACGAGAATTATCCTGGAATTCATCTTCTACTCGAAATCTTCGCCTCGCGGATTAGCGCAGCGCAACATGCCGCAAAGTCCATGGCCTGTCGAGACCTCGCCCGTCTGGGCGGCCGGACGAAGGCTTGATGCGCGGCGGCGAGCGCGGCATAGCTCATTCCTCTGGAGGAGCCGTCCATGCCGAGCGATCCGTCATCCGCCGTCCCCGCCGAAAGCCTGACCGAGGCCGAGGCCGCTGCCGAGCACCAGCGCCTGACGGCGGCCATCCGCGAGGCGGATGTCCACTATCACCAGGAAGACGCGCCCGAGATCACCGATGCCGACTACGACGCGCTGCGCAATCGGCTGAAGGCGATCGAGGCGCGTTTCCCCGGCCTCAGTTCGGAGGCGAGCGTTGCCGTCGGTGCGGCGCCGTCGGCGAAGTTCGCCAAGGTGCGCCACGCCGTGCCGATGCTGTCGCTCGACAATGCCTTCACCGATGGCGATCTCGCCGAGTTCATCGAGCGCGCCCGGCGGTTCCTGCGGCATGAAGGCCCGCTCGCCTTCACGGCCGAGCCTAAGATCGACGGCCTCTCGCTGTCGCTGCGCTATATCGGCGGCCGGCTAGAGACCGCGGCGACGCGCGGCGACGGCTATGAGGGCGAGAATGTCACCGCCAATGCGCGCACGATCGGCGAAATTCCCGACGAGCTTCCCGCCGGCGTTCCCGAGATCGTCGAGATCCGGGGCGAATGCTACATGGCGCATGCCGATTTCGAGGCGATCAATGCCCGAGCCGCCGCCGAGGGTGCGCGGCTCTTCGCCAATCCGCGCAACGCTGCCGCCGGCTCGCTGCGCCAGCTCGATCCGGCGATTACCGCCGCGCGGCCGCTGCGCTTCTTCGCCTATGCCTGGGGCGAGATGAGCGCCATGCCGGCGAAGACGCAGATGGGCATGGTCGAAGCCTTCAGGGACTGGGGCCTGCCGACTAATCCACGCATGGTGCTGTGCCAGAGCGAGGAGGAAGCACTCGCCTTCTATCACGGCATCGAGGAGGAGCGGGCGAGCCTCGGCTACGACATCGACGGCGTCGTCTACAAGGTCAACGATCTCGCGCTGCAGGGCCGCCTCGGCTTCGTCTCGCGCAGCCCGCGCTGGGCGATCGCGCACAAGTTCGCCGCCGAGCGCGCCTATACGGTGCTCAACGACATCGACATCCAGGTCGGCCGCACCGGCGCGCTGACGCCGGTGGCGAAGCTCGAACCGGTGACGGTCGGCGGCGTCGTGGTTTCCAATGCAACGCTGCACAACGAGGATTTCATCAAGGGGATCGGCGCCAATGGTCTGCCGGTCGAGGGCCGCAGCCTCGATGGCGAGGGTCGGCCGCTCGATATCCGCATCGGTGACACGGTGATCGTGCTGCGCGCCGGTGACGTCATCCCGCGCGTCGAAGACGTCGTCGCCGAAAAGCGACCCGAGGGAGCGCAGCCCTTTGCGTTTCCGAGCCGCTGCCCGGTCTGCGGCAGCCATGCCGTCCGCGAGGAAGGCGAGGCCGTGCGTCGCTGCACCGGCGGGCTGATCTGCCCGGCGCAGGCGGTGGAGCGCATCCGCCATTTCGTGTCGCGCCTCGCCTTCGACATCGAGGGGCTGGGCGATGAGAACGTGCAGGTTTTCTTCGATGCCGGAATCCTGCGCAATCCCGTCGACATCTTCCATCTGCACCAGAAGCGCGACGAGGCCCGCGCGGCATTGACCGAGCAGCGGATTCGCCAGCAGGCGGAGCGCCGCCAGGGCGAGGAGCCGGACGCGAAATCGAAGAAGGCCGGCGAGCGCTCGTTCGAGGGACTGGAAAAGCTGTTCCGCGCCATCGACGAGCGGCGGACGATCCCGCTCGACCGGTTCATCTATGCCCTCGGCATCCGCAATGTCGGCGAGGCCACCGCGAAGGCGCTTGCCAAGCGCTATGTCGGCATCGCCGCCTTTCGCGAGGCCGTGGCGCGGGCGGCCGAGGGATTGCCGGGCGAAGCGTGGCAGACCCTGACGGAAATCCGCGCCGTCGGGGGCGGGACGCGGGACCGGCTGATCGACGCCGTTGCCGGATTGACCGGGGAGGGGCTCGCTGATCTCGATGCCGAGGCGGCGCTTGGCCGCGCGCGGCTGACCCGTCCGGCCCGCGAGAGCCTGATCGCCCATTTCGGCAGCGCCGCCGAGGTCGTGCGCGCCGCGATCGAAGCGGCGGCGGGGAGGCCTGGCGATGGCTTCCACGAGCTCGGGGGCCTTGGTGACGTGGGCGCCGTCGCCGCGACATCGATCGCCGACTTCTTCGCCGAGCCGCATAACCGCGCCGTTATCGATGGTCTGCTCGAGGCGGTGACGGTGGTCGATGTCGAGCCGCCGCGTGGCGGCGGCCTGCTCGCCGGCAAGATCGTCGTCTTCACCGGCAATCTCGAAAAGATGACGCGCAACGAGGCCAAGGCGACGGCCGAACGGCTCGGTGCCAAGGTCTCCGGCTCGGTGTCGGCGAAGACCGATCTCGTCGTCGCCGGTCCTGGTGCCGGCTCGAAGCTCGCCGATGCAACCCGGCTCGGCGTCAAGGTTCTGACCGAGGACGAGTGGCTCGCTCTGATCGCGTGAGTTTCAAAAGAAAGAGCCCCGCCGAGGGGCGGGGCTCCGTCTGACCTGCAATCCGATTAAGGCGCAGTGGTCGAGGGCGCGGCGGGCGCCATCGGCGTCGCCGGGTCGGTGGCCGACGGCGCGGCCGGGTCGGCCGGCGTCATCGGAGTGACGGCGCCGGGCGTGGCCGGGTCGGTCGAGCCCGTTGCTTCGGCCGGCGTTGCAGCCGGAGCCTGGAATTCCGGAGCCGCATTCAGCTCGTCCTTGGTCGTGGCCAGGCGATACTTCCAGCTGTTGCCGTCGGCGACGCGCTCCAGCGCGCTCGGCGCCACCGCGACGTTCTTCTGGCCGATGCCGAGGAAGCCGCCGACGCCGATCACGATCGCCTTGACCTGTCCATCCTTGGTCGCAACGACGTCGTTGACGTCGCCGAGCGACTCGTCATTGGCGCCATAGATCGTCGATCCCATCAGCCGCGAAGCCAGCCAGTCGTCCGTGGCCGGGGTCGCGAGGAAGCGGTCGACCGGCGTTACCGCCTGCGTGGCTGCCGTATCGCCGGTTGCGGCGGGCGGCGTCGTCTGGGCCGGGGTCGCATCCTGCGCGAAGGCAGGTGCAGCCGCGAGAAGGCCAGCGAGGGCCGTGGCCGCGAAGAGCTTCGTCATGATTAACTCCCTGTTTTATCGTGACATTCGGAGCGTTTGCTCGGTGGTCTAACGGAGGGAAGCCGCCTCCGTTCCCAATTTCTTTCGAAAAAAGTCCGACGCCCGGCCACGGTCACGCTTGCCGATATGCATCTCCTGATTGCATTCCGCGATCGGCCTCAAGGCCGCGACGGAGGAGGACGCTTGACGGGAAACCAGAGCTTGCGTATTTACGTAACTATGCAAATAGAAGTGCAAACCGCTGACATTCTGGACCGGACGTTCGCGGCTCTCGCTGATCCGACGCGCCGCGCGATTCTCGCAAGGCTCGCGGCGGGCGATGCCACGGTGTCCGAACTCGCCGCGCCGCACAGGCTGAGCCTCGCCACCGTGTCGCGTCATCTCAAGGTGCTGGAGCAGGCGCAGCTGGTCAGCAAGAGCCGGTCGGCGCAGTGGCGAAGCTGCCATCTCGAAGCCGGGCCCTTGCAATACGCCGATGCCTGGCTCGCCCCCTACCGCGCCTTCTTCGAGACGCGGTTGTCCCGACTGAAGGTTCAGCTGGAAGGAGAAGCGCCATGACGACGACCGCCGATGACCGCGTTCGCCTGGACTATGACTGGTTCATCAAGGCGTCGCCCGAGGCCGTGTTCCGGGCCTGGACCGATCCGGCCGAACTCGGCTGGTTCTTCAACGACGGCGCGCCCCGGCCGGACGAGCCGATCGAGGTCGACCTGCGGCCCGGCGGTGCGTGGCGCCAGGTGATGGTGATCGATGCCGAGCAGCGCTACGTCACCGGCGGCATCTATCGCGAGATCGTGCCGGGATCGCGGCTCGTGTTTGCCTGGGGCGCAGTCGGCGGCTGGCCGGCGATTTCACCAGGGAGCCTCGACGATGGCCCGCAGGTCACGGTCCGCTTCCTGCCGCGCGATGGCGGCACGCAGCTGATCGTCGAGGTCGATCTTCCGGCGAGCCTCGTCGATCGGGCCGAGCGCGAGGGCTGGGGCCAGGCGATCAGGGTCGGCTGGCGCCTGACGGTCGATCGCCTCGCCCATGCGCTGGCCGGCTGAGCGCCTTGGCGCGCGCTCGGTGATCAGGCGCCGATCGGCTCCGTCGCGGCTATGAGGAAGGCGAGGGCGCTGCCGTCCAGTTTCGGTCGGAGTTCCGCGCGCACCCGGGCATGATAGGCGTCAAGCCAGGCGATCTCGGCCGCGGTCATCAAGGACGGCTCGACGAGAGTGCGGTCGATCGGTGCCAGCGTCAGCGTCTCGAAGGCCAGCATCGGCCGATCGCCGCCCGGGATCTCGGCTGGCGGGGAAACGATGACGAGGTTCTCGATCCGGATGCCGTAGGCCCCCGTCTTGTAGTAGCCGGGCTCGTTCGAGAGGATCATGCCCGGCTCCAGGGCGACCGAGCCGGTCTTCGAGATCCGCGCCGGGCCTTCATGCACCTGCAGGAAGACGCCGACGCCATGGCCGGTGCCATGGTCGTAGTCGAGTCCTGCCTGCCAGAGCGCGAGACGCGCCAGCGTATCGAGCTGCGCGCCGGTCGTTCCGGCGGGGAAGCGGGCGGTGCCGAGCGCGATATGGCCTTTCAGCACGCGGGTGAACCGGTCGCGCATCTCGGCGGTCGGCGTGCCCACGGCGATGGTGCGGGTGATGTCGGTGGTGCCGTCGCGGAACTGCGCGCCGGAATCGATCAGATAGAGCTGGCCGGGCAGGATCGGCCGATCTGTCGCCTCGGTGACGCGGTAATGCACGATGGCGCCGTTCGGGCCGGCGCCGGAAATGGTGTCGAACGAGATCTCCATCAGCGGCTCGCCCTCGGCGGCGCCGACTTCGGCGCGGATCGCCTCCAACGCCTTGGCTGCGCTGATCTCGGTCAGCCCTCCGGCCGGCGCCTTATCGGCGAGCCATGCCAGGAAGCGCGTCACGGCGACGCCGTCGCGGCGATGGGCGCGGCGCATGCCGTCAAGTTCGGCCTCGTTCTTGCGCGCCTTGGGCAGCGTCACCGGATCGCTGCCCTCGATGATCATGCCGCCAGCGCTCGTCAGCGCACTTGCGAGCGCGTCCGGAGTCGTCTGCGGATCGGCCAGCACCCGCGCCTTCGCCGCGCCAAGCGCTTGAAGGTCGGCCGCGAGGGCCGCTTCCTCGCGGATGTCGGCGAGATCGGCAAGGACGTCGCGCACGGCGTTCGAGAGTTTGTGGCCGTCGATATAGAGCGTCGGCGGCCCGTCGCGCCGGAGGATGGCATAGGCGAGCGCGACCGGATTGTGCGGAACATCGCCGCCGCGGATGTTGAAGGTCCAGGCGATCGAATCGGCCTGGGCGAGGATCGCCGCGTCGACGCCCTTGTCGGCGAGCAGCGCCCTCAGCCGCTCGATCTTGGCCTCGGCCGCTTCGCCGGCGCGCTCGACCGGCTGCAGTGTCACTCCCGCACGCGGCGGGGCCGGACGATCGGTCCAGATGCGGTCGATCGGATTGTCCTCGACGGCTATGAGGTCCGCGCCGGCCTCCTTCGCCGCGGCCGCGAAACGGCGCACTTCGGCGAGGGTCATGAGGCGGGGGTCATAGCCGAGCCGGTCGCCTTGCTTCAGGCGGCCCTTCAGCCATTGGTGCGGCGGTGTCTCGATGAGATGGGCGTAAGAGAAATCGTTGCCGTCGACCTGGTCGCGCACCTGGAGCGTGTAGCGTCCGTCGACGAAAACGGAAGCCTCGTCGCCGAGCACGATCGCGGCGCCGGCGGAGCCGGTGAAGCCGGTCAGCCAGGCGAGGCGCTCGGCCGAGGCCGGGATGTACTCGCCCTGATATTCGTCGGCATGCGGGATGATGAAACCACCGAGGTCGCGGCGGGCGAGTTCGGCGCGAAGGGCTTTCAGCCGCTGCCCTATCGGGCCTGACCGCGACGGGGCATCGAAACTCTGGAACATCGGTGGGGCTCGTCTGGATGGGATGTGGTGAACAAAGCGTAGCGGTGCCGCATCGGGGCCGCAATCGCGTTCATTGAGGTGTTTGCATCGCGTCATCAATGTGTCGGAAGTTTGTGCGATGCAAAAACTGCATGTCTGTCATTCCGTTGCGGCGGTTCCTTCGTGCAGCCGGAGGCCCTATGTTCCAGCTCAACGGAACGTCGACAGCGTTCTCAACAAGGATTGGACACGATGACTGCAGCATATGGAGAGATCGGCATTGCCCCGGCGGCGAGCCGCGGCCATGGCGTCGTCCGGCGTGCGGTCGCGCGGATGAATCATGTACGCGAGCGGCAGATGCCGCGCTTCGTCAATGGTTACCAGCTTTCGCTCGACGATGCGTCGCTCGCGACGTTCGGCTTCGACCGTGAAAGCTTCGAGCGCGCGGCCTACAGCGCCCCGCTCTGACCCGAACGGACGATACCAGCCAAGCGCAAAGGCCCCGTCATTGGCGGGGCCTTTTTGTTGATCCAGATCAGCGACGCGCCTGAGGCCTCCATGTGACGAAGGGCGGCCACGAAGCGCCGCCACGCGGCAGGGTTCGGGCTATTCGTATGGGTCCCGGATCATCATGCCGCAGAATCGTATTCGCCGTCCCTCGCTCCTGTCCAAGGTCGTTTCGCCCGATGAGGCCGCCCGCTTCATCCGCGACGGCATGACGGTCGGCATGAGCGGCTTCACGCGGGCCGGCGACGCCAAGGCTGTGCCGTTCGCCTTGGCCGCCCGCGCGCGAAACGAGCCGATCCGCATCACGCTGATGACCGGCGCCTCGCTCGGCGCCGGGATCGACAGCGTCCTGACCGAAGCCCATGTGCTGAAGCGGCGGCTGCCGTTCCAGTCGGACCGCGTGCTGCGCGCCGCGATCAACCGCGGCGAGGTGATGTTCATCGACCAGCATTTGTCCGAGACGGTCGAATTGCTGCGCTCGCATCAGATGGGGCCGATCGACGTCGCGGTGGTCGAGGCCACCGCGATCACCGAATCGGGCGGCATCGTTCCGACGACCTCCGTCGGCAATTCCGCCACCTTCGCCATTCTGGCGGAGAAGGTGATCATCGAGCTCAATCTCGGCCAGCCCGAAGCGCTGGAAGGCCTGCACGACATCTATATTCCGACCCGCCGGCCGCAGCGCGATCCGATTCCCGTCATGGCGCCCGACAGCCGCGTCGGAACGCCTTTCATCCCGATCGACCCTGAGAAGATCGTCGCCATCGTCGTCACCGACCAGCATGACAGTTCGGCCGAGACGACCCCGCCCGACGACGAGACGCGCGCCATCGCCGGCCATCTCATCGCCTTTCTCGATCATGAGGTGCGCAAGGGTCGCCTGACCGATCGGCTGGCGCCGCTGCAGGCCGGCATCGGCTCGATTGCCAATGCCGTGCTGCATGGGCTGATCGACAGTCCGTTCCGCGATCTCACGATGTATAGCGAGGTGCTGCAGGACAGCACGTTCGATCTCTTCGACGCCGGCAAGCTCGCCTTTGCCTCTGGCTCGTCGATCACGCTGTCCGGGCCCTGCCAGGCGCGTGTCCTGCCCGATATCGCGCGCTACAAGAGCCGGCTGATCCTCCGCCCGCAGGAGGTCTCGAATCATCCCGAAGTGCTGCGGCGCCTCGGCGTCATCGCCATCAACACCGCGCTCGAATGCGACATCTATGGCAACGTGAATTCGACCCATGTCGGCGGCACGCACATGATGAACGGGATCGGCGGCTCCGGCGACTTTGCCCGCAATGCCCATATCGGCATCTTCGTCACCAAGTCGCTCGCCAAGGGCGGCGCCATCTCGCGCATCGTGCCGATGGTGCCGCATGTCGACCACAACGAACATGACGTCGATGTCATCGTGACGGAGATCGGGCTGGCGGATCTCCGCGGCCTCGCGCCGCGCGAACGCGCCGCCGTCATCATCGCCAACTGCGTTCACCCGGCTTATCGCGAGCTCGCGCAGGACTATCTGCGTGAGGCGCTTCGCCATGGCGGACAGACGCCGCATGATCTCGCACGAGCCTTTTCCTGGCATCTGCGCCAGGAGCAGACCGGCTCGATGCTCCCGACCACCAGGGCCGGCTAGGACGCATCTCGGCCTCACTCCGGGGCTCGACGGAGTGCCCTTGCCGCGCCTGGCGGTGTCGTCGATCTGGGCTCCGGAACGCTTCGGGCCCCTTTGTTTCGGCCCTTCACGACACCGCCATCTTTGCTCTCCATCTCTCGGTCCTGCCCGCCTGGGCGAGAAACGGGAGACGACCCGATGAGCATGAGCAACGACGACCGCGCGGCCATTGATCAGTTGTTCGGACGCCTCGCGGATACCGAGCGGCGATCGCCGCCGCGCGATGCCGAGGCCGAGGCTTTCATTCGCGATCATGTCGGCCGCCAGCCAGGCGCGCCGTATTTCATGGCTCAGACAATCGTCGTTCAGGACCATGCCCTGAAGGATGCGGAGCGGCGTATCGCCGATCTCGAGGCGCGGCTCGCCGCGCGCGACCAGCCCGGCAGCCTTTATCCGTCCGGCTTCGGCGCGTCATCTCAGGGCGCGGTCCCGCCGTCTGCACCGCAAGGCGGGCCGTGGACGCAGCCTCAGGCTTCAACCGCTGGAAACTGGCCGCAGAATCCGGCGCCGCCGGTCGCGCCTCAAGCCTCACCCTTCGGCGGTGGCGGCTTCCTTGCGGGCGCTGCGCAGACGGCGATGGGCGTCGCCGGCGGCATGCTGATCGGCAATGTCGTCAGCAGAATGTTCGGCGGATTCGGAGGCTTCGGCGGCGAGCGTGTCGTCGAGGAGCCTCAGATCGTCAAGGAAGACGTGTTCGTCAACGACGATCGGACCTCGACCGCCGATGCCGCACCCAATGACGACGGCGGGGGCTTCCTGGACAGCATTTTCGGCGGCGACGACGACACGGTCTAGCGGAAGGGCGCTGACGATTCCCTGCGCTTGCTCTGAGATCAAGCCCGTTCGAGCGTCAGCGTCAGCCAGCCTTCCATCTCGCCGGACCTCACGAGCGCCAGCCCTTCCGCCTCATAGGCGGCGGTGACGGCGGGTCCCTGCGCAACGAGGAGGCCGGAGAGAACGACGGTTCCGCCCGGCGCGAGATGGCTGGCGATATCGCCGGCCAGCACGATCAGCGGGCCGGCGAGGATGTTGGCGATGACGAGGTCGAACGGCGCATGGGCGGCGAAGACCGGATTGCCGAAGCCTTCCGCCGTTTCCGCGGTGATGAGGTCGCCGACGCCGTTCAGCGCCGCGTTCTCGCGCGTGACCCGCGTGGCGACGGCGTCGATGTCGGTCGCGAGCACGCGCTTGCCGAACGCCTTGGCGATGGCGATGGCGAGGACGCCGGTGCCAGTGCCAAGGTCGAGGATGCGCTGGTAGTCGCGGGTCGAGCAGATGCGGTCGATCTCGGCCAGGCAGCCGGCCGTGGTGCCGTGATGGCCGGTCCCGAAGGCCTCGCCGGCCTCGATCTCGATGGCGATATCGCCCTGCTGGATCTTGTCGCGGTCATGGCTGCCATGGACGAGGAAGCGGCCGGCGCGGACCGGCTTCAGTCCTTCGAGCGACTTCGCGACCCAATCCTCGTCGGCGAGCGGCGCAACGGCATAGGCCGGCACCGCGTCGCCCATGACACCGCCGATCAGCCGCGCAAGGACGGCCTCGTCGGGCGCGTCCTCGAAATAGATGTCGACGATCCAGGTCTTGTCGGCCTGCTCGGTGGTGCCCGCGGTCGGGAAGTCGAGGTCCTCGCTGGCGCCGAGCGCCTCGACGAGCGCCTGCGCCAGATCTTCGGTGGCGACGGGAAGAGAGGCGATCAGGGTCATGGGCGTCCTTCGATGCGGCGCCGTCCGGGTCGGGGCCTTGCGTTCGTTTCTCGCCGGCTTCATACCGCCGACGGCGGCCGAAGTGAAACCCCCGAAAATGAAACCCCGCCAGCGAAGGTCCATGACCGAGATCGCGCTTCGCATCGATCCCCACCCGGCCCAGCACGAACTCGCTGCGCTCTGGCAGGCCGCCTGGGGCGCGCCCGGCCACGGCGACTTCGCGGTCATCCTCGCGCGAAGCCTCGTCCATCTCGGTGCCTATGACGGCGGCCGGCTCGTGGGCTTCGTCAACGTCGCTACCGACGGCGGCGTGCACGCCTTCCTGCTCGATCCGACCGTGCATCCGGATCATCGCGGCGCCGGTCTCGGCACGCGCCTGGTCAAGGAAGCCGCGCTGATCTCGGCTTCGCGCGGCGCGGAGTGGCTGCATGTCGATTATGAGCCGCATCTGGCGGGATTCTATGCGCGCTGCGGCTTTCGCCCGACGGAAGCGGCGCTGATGCGGCTCACCGCTTCGTAGCAGGCACGGCATTTCTTGCGCGCATCTGTGCCGAACCGTGACGGTCCATGCGCCCGCCGACCTTCGATCCAGCATTCCGATGTGCACGTGCCGGAAGTCTTCCCGTGGCAAAACAACCCATTTGCCACGGCCAGAATCATCCTTAGGATACATGCAATCTAGACGTGCGCGCACCGACGTGACGGAGAGTTAGTCTTTCCATGGAAGCTGAGGATTTGCTCGGGGGAGCTTTCGATCTTGTCGTCATCGGGGCGGGGCCGGCGGGACTGACCGCCGCGGAGGAGGCGCAGCGCCGGAATTGGCGCCCGCTCGTGCTGGAGGCGGACAGCCAGGTCGGCGGCATTTCGCGAACCGTGCGCTGGCGCGGGAACCACGTCGATATCGGCGGCCACCGCTTCCTGACCAGCAATGGGCGCGTGATGGAGCGCTGGCAGGAGTGGATGGGCGAGGGCATGAGCGAGGTGCCGCGGCTGTCGCGTATCCTCTATCGCCGGAAGTACTACGCCTATCCGCTCAATCTCGTCGATGTGCTCAAGAATTTCGGGCCGCTCGACGTCGCCCGCGCGGCGGCCAGCTATATGATGAGCCTCGCCCGGCCGATCCGGCCGGAAGTCAGCTTTGCCGATTGGGTGTCGAACCGGTTCGGCCGCTTCCTGTTCCGCCGTTTCTTCAAGTCCTATACCGAGAAGGTGTGGGGCATTTCCTGCGACCGCCTGCGGGCCGACTGGGCGGCGCAGCGGATATCGGGACTGAGTCTGCCGACCGCGGTGATGAACGCGCTCGGACGAGGGCGCGGCGCCCGCAGCCTGACCGATCGGTTTCTCTATCCGGATCTCGGCCCCGGCAGCCTCTGGGAGGCGGTCGCCGATCGGGTGAGCGCCGATGGCGGCGTGGTGAGGCTCGAGGAGACGGCGGTCCGGATCGCCCATCGGGACTCGAGGGTCGAGACGGTCGAGACCGTGGCCGCCGACGGGACGCGCCGCCTCTATTCGGCAGACCGCCTCGTCTCGACGATGCCGCTCGGCGATCTGATCGCAGCGCTCGATCCGCCGGCCCCCGCCGCGATCCGCGCGGCCGCCGGCTCGCTGCGCCATCGGGACTTCCTCGTCGTCGCGCTCTCCGTGGCGCGGCCGGCGCTCTTCCCCGACAACTGGCTCTATATCCACGACGAGGGGTTCCGGGTCGGCCGGATCCAGAATGCCGGCAACTGGTCGCCGGCGCTGGTCGGCCAACCGGATAGCTCCCTGATCCTGATGGAGTATTTCTGCTCGCGCGGCGATACGCTGTGGGAGCAGGACGACGAGGCGCTCATTCGACTCGCCAGCAGCGAACTGCAGGGCCTCGGCTTTGCGGCCGGCGACGAGATCACCGACGGTCATGTCATCCGCCAGCTGAACGCCTATCCCGTCTATGACGAGGCCTATCGCGGGCATCTCGACATCGTCCGCGGCTATCTCGATACGTTCGCCAATCTGAGCCCGGCGGGACGAAGCGGCCTGCACCGCTACAACAATCAGGATCACGCCATGTTGTCGGGCATGGCGGCGGTCGATTTCCTCGGCGGCGTGCCGAGCATATCGGCATGGGATGTCGACATCGAGCGGTCCTATCACGAGGAACAGGTTCTCGCGTCATGACGCTCGGCCGGGAGGCGAGGGACCGTCTGCTCTGGCTCCTCACGGCCGCAAGCCTTCTGATCGCGGCCATGCGTCTTGTCGCGCTGGTGCTGTCGCCGATGCCTCCGGGGCTGGCGATGTCCTGGGATCTCCGCGCACGCCACGAGGAATTGCGACTGTTCGAGCAGGGCCACTATCCGCGCGCTGCCATCCTCAGCGCCGAGGGCGTGCCGTCCTCCTCTAACACCGTTTACCCACCGAACGCCTTCCCGGCGCTCTGGCTGCTCTCGCCCTTCGCCGAGTTCCGCAGCAACCAGATCTGGCTTGGCGCCTGGTCGCTGGCGGCGCTCGCCGTCGTGCTTCGGTTCGCCTTCGGCGTCGGTGTGGCGACGTCGCGCGCGGCGGGTTTCGCCTGTGCCAGCAGCGTCGCCGCCATCACCGCGAACTTCCTCACCCTCAAGGCGGGGCAATACGGGCTGATCCTGCTGGCGCTGATGCTGATGTCGACGCTCTCGCTCTATCGAGGCCGCCCGCGGCTCGCTGGCTTCCTGTTCGGGATCGCGTTGTTCAAGCCGACCAATGTGGTGATGCTGGCGGCGGTGTTCCTGCGCGAGCGGCGCTATGCCGGGCTTGCCGTCGCCGCTCTGGTCGTCCTCGCCAGTGCGGGCGCGGTGAGCTTCTGGAGCGGTCATTCGCCACTCGATCTGCTCGGGGAGACCTATCCGCCGGGCGGAGCGCGGTTTACCCAGCAGGGCTATTCTCTGGTGACGCTCCTGTCGGCAGAGGGCGTCGCGCCGCGGACGGCGAGCATTTTCTGCGCGCTCGCCGGGTTTGCCAGCCTGCTCTATGCAATGCGCTTCGTCGGTGGCACCCGCGACCCGTTACTGGTTCTGGCGCTGGTCGGCTTCGTCACGCGGATCAGCCTCTATCACCACCTCTATGACGATGGCCTGCTCATCTTCTTGCTGCTGGCCTGCCTGCGGCTCTGGATCGCCGCGCCGTCCTGGCGCAGTTCGGCCGTCACGCTGGCCTTGCTCGCGACATTGCATGTGCCCGGCCGCATCACCGTCGAGGCCTCGTACGGTCTCAGCGCTGCGGTCTTCGCGATCTGGACACTCGCGATGGTCTTCGTCCTCGTCCACGCGCCGGCCCGCGCAGAAGCGAGGCCGTGATGCCGAGGGACATCGCAGGCGACCCGGATGCCGGCATGACCCTTGACGGCAGCGAACCCAGTATCTCGGTGATCGTGCCGCTTGCCGGCTGGAACGAGGACGCGCGGCGCTCTGTCGAGCGGCTCGTTCGGCTGCTGGGGCCGATGGACGCGTGCATCCTGGTGCCGGACGGCTTCGTGCTGGCGGAGGCGCTGCCGCGGGCGGTCCGCGTCGTCCCTCTCGCCGTCCATGGCGGGCCGGCGGCGGCCCGCAATGCCGGCGCCGCCGCGGCCAGTGGCGACATCCTCTTTTTCGTCGATGCCGATGTGCTGCTCGCGCCCGATGCGATCGCGATCGTCAGGGCGCATTTCCGGCAGAGCCAGCATGAGGCCCTCTTCGGTTCCTATGACGACGCGCCGGACGCCCCGGCACCGGTGTCGCGGTTCCGCAACCTGCTGCACCACTTCCAGCATCAGAGCCATGCCGGGCCGGCTCGAACCTTCTGGACCGGCTGCGGCGCGATCCGGCGCAGCGTCCTCGAGGCGATGGGTGGCTTTTCGGTCCGCTACGACCGGCCGGCGATGGAGGATATCGAACTCGGCGCCCGCCTTGCCCGGGCCGGTGGCGATATTCGGCTCAATCCGGCTCTTCAGGGCAAGCATCTGAAGCGCTGGACCTTACGCTCGATGGTTGCCACCGACATCCGGGACCGTGCGATCCCCTGGGCCCGGCTGATCTATCGCGAGGGCGGCAGCATCGCAGTGCTCAATGCGGATCGCCGCGGCCGCCTGTCGCTGGCCTTCACGACGATCGCCGCCGCTTGTCTCGTCCTTGGTCTGATCTGGCCGAGTCTCTTCAGCGTCGGCCTCGCGGCTTGGCTGGCGCTGCTCGTGAACGAGCGCGCCTTCCTCGCGCTGCTCGGGCGCGTCGGCGGCGCGCGCCTATGGGCGGCTGGGACGCTGCTGCTGCCGCTCCATCTCCTCTGCGGCGCCATCGGCTTCGGCTATGTCACGCTGGAGGTCGCGCTGCAGCATCTTCGGGGTTTCGTCCATGGCCGGCGATGAGGCCATGTTCGACTATGTCATCGCTGGCGGCGGCACGTCGGGCTGCGTGCTGGCGCGGCGGCTGCTGGAGCGCACCGATGGTCGCGTCGCGCTGATCGACGCCGGCAGCGCGCTGCCCAATCACTGGCTGCGGACGCCGCTCACCAGTGGCCGGCTCGGTCGCTGGTGGCACAGCTGGCCGCTCACGACCGTGCCGCAGATGGGCCTCGATGGCCGCCGTGTCGCGCTCCCGATGGGGCGGGTGCTCGGCGGCAGCGCCTCGACCAATGCCATGATCGCGCAGCCGGCGCTCGGTGCGGAGTTCGACGATTGGGCGGCGCATGGCGTTGACGGCTGGTCGTCCGCCGCATTGGCCGCCGCCTATGCCCGGGCCTTCGGCAGCGGGGCGCCGAGCGGGGGCATGATCCAGCTCACGGCGCCGTCCTATCGATCGGCCTTTTCCGAGGCTTTTCTCGCCGCTTGCGGCGAGGCGGGGCTGGCGGAGGACGGGCTGCTCGACGGGCCGGGTTCGGCGCGGGCAGGCTATTTTCCGCTGCTGCAAAAAGGCGGCAGGCGCTTCTCGGCGTTCCAGGCCTATCTGCAACCCGTCCTCGACCATCCGCGATTGACCGTGATCGCCGGCTCCGAGGTGCGTCATCTGCTGCTGTCCAGCGGCCGGGCGCGCGGCGTCGTTCATGGGCGTGGGAGGACGCGGCAGGTCGCCTATGCCAGCCGCGAGGTGATCCTGGCGCTCGGCACTCTCGAAAGTCCGCGCGTTCTGATGGTCTCGGGCATCGGTCCGGCCGCGATGCTGCGCCGCGCCGCTGTCGCCGTCGTCGAAGACCGTCCCGGCGTCGGCGCCAATCTCGCCGATCATGTCCGCGTGCCAGTGCTGTTCCGCTCGGGACGGGGGTCGCCCGCCGCGCTGTGGCGACTGCCGGGTGCCTATGCGGCGCGACTCGCCGGATCCGGCACGGTGATGGCCTCGAATTGCTGCGAGGCCGGTGCCTATCTCTCGTCCAGCGCGGCCGCCGGGCGTCCCGACCTTCAGATCGTCACGCATTTCCAGTCGATCGTCGACGAAGGCGCTGTTGATATCGAGTTGACGCTGGCGCGGCCGCTCAGCCGTGGCTGCATCACGCTCGACCCTGCGGCGTCGGCGGGCGCTGCGCTCATTGATCCGGGCTATCTCAGCGATCCCGGCGATATCGAGCGCCTCGTCGACGGCATCGTGGCGGTGCGTGCGATAGCGGCACAGCCGGCGCTGGAGCGCTTTCCGCTGCTCGGCGAACTGCAACCCGGCTCGGGTGCCCGCGATCGCGCGGCGCTCGCGCGCCATATCCGCGCTACGGCGACCACCGCCTATCACCCGGTCGGCACCTGCCGGATCGGCATCGACAATGATGCGGTGGTCGACGACCGCCTGTGCGTCCATGGCATCGACGGGCTCCGCGTCGTCGATGCATCGGTGATGCCGGCGCTTCCCGCCGCCAACACCTGTTGCGCGGTGATCCTCATTGCCGAGCGAGCGGCGGACCTCATCGCTTGAGATCACGCGCCTTTCGCAGAGCCCGGCGGGTCGGGGCGGCGCATTCGAGCACTTCGAGCCCGGCGAGGCCAGGAAAGCGCGGCGCCAAAGCGCGGCGGATCAGCCCGAGCAGCCAGGCCGTGGTGCGTCGCTCCAGCAGCGGCGCGACGAAGGGGTGAACCAGCACGCCGACATGGCAAGGTGTCGCCGCGAAGCCGGCATGGCGCTTGAAGCGGTCGAGCCCGTCATTTTCGGGAATGGATTGACGCCCGATGCGGAGCATGTCGACGCCCGGCAGGGCCAGAAGTGCGCTTCGCGCCTCATGATAGAGCAGATGCGTCGGCCGGAAGTCGGCCAGCGCGTCGTCCCAATGCATGAAAAGACCCTGGCAGACACCGTCCTCGATGCGGCACAGGAGATAGGCCGCGATCACGCCCTCATGGGTGACATAGCCATGAAGGACGAGCGATGGATCTCGTTCGGCGGCCTCGGCCAGAAGCCTGCGTGGCTCCTCATCAAGGCATGAGGCGTTGACGGTGCCATGGCGCCCGAGCGAAGCGCGATCGCAGGCGAGCGCCTTCACGTGCCACTCGTGCCACTTCAACCGCCGGACCTCGCCTTGGCGTGCGGCCCGTTTCACATGCTGGGCAAACTGTCGTTGCACTGTCGCTGTCTGGTCGGCCGCGACGGCAAAATGCGCCACCGTCTTGCCGGTGGGATGGGCGGTGCAGAAGATCGCCGCAAGGCGGCGCGTCTCGCGCAGCATGGCACGGATGTCGGCCTCGTCGCTGCGGGGGATCGCGCCTGACGGCTCGGCCGCCAGGGCGAGAGCGCCGGCGCTCCGCCAGACGGTTCCCTGGCAGACGACGACGTCATACCCCATGCCGGCATAGAGCGCCGGCAGTGCGTCGATCGCGGCGGGTGGCTCGCTGCCGTCGACGGCCGCAAGCGACCCGGACGCGCGCGAGACGGCCGTACTCTCCAGACCGACACGGGTCGCTTCGGTTGACCTGACCGGCGGGGCCGCTTGCCGAAAGAAACGATCGGTCCGCATCTGCTGGTTCGCCGATCACGCTTGGCTCATGCTGATCGGACTTATCTCACGGAATGAATGCGCGCGAAATGTGCGCACCGACTTGCGAGGAGCCGTCACGCCCTTCCCACGGCGAACGCGACGAGATGTCTCGCCTTCCGCGCTCTCGGCTCACCCCCGCGAAACAAAGCTGTCGACGACCTTCTTCGGACCGGTCTCGAACTCCACCGTCAGCTTGTTGCCTTCGATGGCGGAGACGGTGCCGTAGCCGAATTTCTGGTGGAAGACGCGCTCGCCCATGGCATAGGCCGAGGATGGCCCGGTCGATTTGGCGATCAGCTCGCCCTCGATCAGGCGCGAGGCGCCTTTCGAGGTCGACTGCGTTCCGGCGGCACGGTTCTTCTGCGCGCGCTGCCAGCCAGGCGTTGAATAAGTGTTGGCGAAGGGGTCGGCGCGATCGAAGCGGCTCGCGCCGTAGTTGCCGATGCCGCCGACATTGTAGCCGCCATAGCTCGAGGTCTGCTCGACGACGTCGACATGCTTCTCGGGCAGTTCGTCGAGGAAGCGCGAGGGCACGGTCGACTGCCAGAGGCCGTGGATGCGGCGGTTTGAGGCGAACCAGATCAGCGCGCGCTGCTTGGCGCGGGTGATGCCGACATAGGCGAGACGGCGCTCCTCCTCGAGCCCGGCGCGGCCGCTCTCGTCGAGCGTGCGCTGGCTCGGGAACAGTCCTTCCTCCCAGCCCGGCAGGAACACGGTCTCGAATTCGAGACCCTTGGCCGAATGCAGCGTCATGATCGAGACGGCGTCGTTGCTGTCGGCGCTGTCGCGGTCCATGACGAGGGCGATGTGTTCGAGGAAGCCTTCGAGCGATTCGAACTCCTCCATCGAGCGGATGAGTTCCTTGAGGTTCTCGAGCCGCCCCGGCGCGTCGGCCGAGCGCTCCTGCTGCCACATTTCGGTATAGCCGCTCTCGTCGAGGATGATCTCGGCGAGCTCGGTGTGCTTGATCGCACCGAGCTTGTCGCGCCAGCGGGCGAAGGAAGCGACCAGGCCGCGCAGCGCGGTACGCGCCTTGGCGCCGATCTCGCTCGTTTGCGTCATCTCGTCGGCGGCCTGCAGGATCGGGATCTGCCGGGCGCGGGCATGGTCGTGCAGCAGGCGGACGGTGGTCTCGCCGATGCCGCGGCGGGGCGTGTTGACGATGCGCTCGAAGGCGAGATCGTCGCCCGGCTGCATGACGATCCGGAGATAGGCGAGGGCGTCGCGGATCTCCTGCCGCTCGTAGAAGCGCGGGCCGCCGATGACGCGGTAGGAGAGGCCGAGCTGGATGAAGCGCTCCTCGAAGGACCGCATCTGGAACGAGGCGCGGACGAGGATCGCCATCTCGTTGAGGGCGTGGCCGTTGCGCTGCAGCGCCTCGATCTCCTCGCCGATGGCGCGCGCCTCCTCCTCCTGGTCCCAGGACGAGGCGACCTGCACCTTGCTCGCGTCGGGGTCGGCGGCCTCGGTGAACAGCGTCTTGCCGAGCCGGCCTTCGTTGTGGGTGATGAGATGAGAGGCCGCGCCGAGGATGTGGCTGGTCGAGCGGTAGTTGCGCTCGAGGCGGATGACCACGGCGCCGGGGAAATCTTTCTCGAAGCGTAGGATGTTGTCGACCTCGGCGCCGCGCCAGCCATAGATCGACTGGTCGTCGTCGCCGACGCAGCAGATGTTGCGCCGGCCCTGCGCGAGCAGCCTCAGCCAGAGATACTGGGCGACATTGGTGTCCTGGTACTCGTCGACCAGCATGTATTGGAAGCGCTGGTGATATTCCGCGAGAACGTCCGGATTCTCGCGGAAGAGGCGCAGACTTTCGAGCAAAAGATCGCCGAAGTCGCAGGCGTTCAGAACCTTCATCCGGTCCTGATAGGCGGCGTAGAGCTTCAGCCCCTTGCCATTGGCAAAGCCGCCGCCATCGCCGGGCGGCACATCCTTCGGCGAGAGGCCGCGATTTTTCCAGCTGTCGATGAGACCGGCGAGCTGCTTGGCGGGCCAGCGCTTTTCGTCGATGCCCTCGGCCTGGATCACCTGCTTCATCAGGCGGACCTGATCATCGGCGTCGAGAATGGTGAAGTTCGGCTTCAAGCCCACCAGTTCGGCATGGCGGCGCAGGATGCGCACGCCGATCGAGTGGAACGTTCCGAGCCAGGCCATGCCCTCGACCGCCGGGCCGATCAGATCGCCGATCCGGTGGCGCATCTCGCGCGCCGCCTTGTTGGTGAAGGTCACGGCGAGGATCTGGCCAGGCCGTGCCTTGCCGGTGGCAAGGAGATGGCCGATCCGCGTTGTGAGCACGCGCGTCTTGCCCGTGCCCGCGCCGGCGAGCACCAGCACCGGCCCCTCGGTCGTCTCGACGGCGAGGCGCTGCTCGGGGTTGAGGCGGACCAGATAATCCGGCTGCGGGCGGGCGCCGAGGGCGCGCGCTGCGATGCCGCCGGGGCGCGGGCCAGGGGCCTCGTGGTCGAACGGGTCGTTCATGCGACCGCCCGGATGCGATTCGGAAATGTGAACATAGCGCGAATATGGCGCCTCGAGGCTCGCCTTTCCAGCAAGCGTGATCGCGGGGCGTATGGTGGCAGCGCGGCGATTGCCCTATCTGAGGCCGACACTTGGCGGCCGGCCTGCTATCCACGAGGTCCCGGTCCAACGATGGAGACGGCGATGCGTGCAGCGATCTTCGAGACTTTCGGCGAGCCGGCAACGGTCCTCAAGGCGGCCGAACGGCCGCTGCCGCAGCCGGGGCCGGGCGAGATCCGCGTCCGGCTCGTCCTGGCGCCGATCCACAATCACGATCTCTGGACGATCCGGGGTAGCTATGGCGTCAAGCCGGCGCTGCCGGCGGTCGGCGGCAGCGAGGCGCTCGGCGTCGTCGACGGGCTTGGCGAGGGCGTCGTCGGGCCGGCGCTCGGCACGCGGGTCGTCATCGCCGGCGTCGCCGGTCTCTGGGCGGAATCCTTCATCGTTCCCGCTGCGCGCGCCATTGTCCTGCCGGATGAAATCGACGACGCGACGGCCTGCCAGCTCATCGCCATGCCGCTGTCGACACTGATGTTGCTGGAGGATCTGGCGCTCGAACCCGGCCAGTGGATGGTCCAGAACGCTGCCAACGGCGCCGTTGGCCGCCTCGTCGCGACCTTCGCGAAGAGCCGCGGCATCAATGTCGTCGGCTTGGTCCGCCGCGACGCCGGCGTCGCCGAACTGGCTGCGCTCGGCATCGACAAGGTCGTCTCCACCGCCGAGAAAGGCTGGGAGACGAAGGTCGCTGCCATCACCGGCGGCGCGCCGATCCTCCGCGGCGTCGAATCGGTCGGGGGCGAGGCAGCACGCGAGATGCTGTCGCTGCTCGCGCCCGGCGGCCGGCTGATCGCGTTCGGCTCGATGTCGGGTGCGCCGCTGGTCATCCCCTCGGGCGAGCTGATCTTCCGCCGCATCACGGTCGAGGGCTTCTGGGGCGCCGCGCGCTCCGCCGAGACCTCGCGCGAGGACATGGGACGGATGATCGGCGAGCTCATCGGCATGGCAGCCGCCGGGACGCTACGGCTCGCCGTCGACGAAATCTTCCCGCTGGAACGAGTGGCGGAGGCGGCTGCCGCCAGCGACCGTCCCGGCCGCGCCGGCAAGATCGCGCTCGCGCCATGAGAGACGGGGCGGCGCCCGAGGAAGTCTTTGGCGCCGCACGATGATTTTGCTAGGTTGCCGCCAGCCGCCGCATCGAGCGGCGTTTGGTGGCGAGGGCAGATAGGCATGAGTGTTTCGGCGCTGCGGAGGGAAGGGGGCCTGGCCGATGCGCTGGCACGCCTCGAAGCCCGATTTGGCGCCCGCTTCAGCCGCGGCGCGGACATCCGGCACCAGCATGCCAACACCGTCAGCTGGCTCGGCAACCAGCCGCCCGATGCCGTCGTCTTCACGGAGACGACGGAGGAGGTGGCGGAGCTGGTGCGCATCTGCGCCGAGGCCCGCGTGCCGGTGATCCCGTTCGGCACCGGCACGGCGCTCGAAGGGCATGTCAACGCCCCGCTCGGCGGCATTTCGGTCGATCTGTCGCGCATGAACCGCATCGTCGCCGTTCGGCCCGAGGATCTCGACTGCACGGTCGAGGCCGGCGTGACGCGGCGGCAGCTCAACGAGCATCTGCGCGACCAGGGCCTGTTCTTTCCGATCGATCCGGGTGCCGATGCGAGCCTCGGCGGCATGGCCGCGACGCGCGCGTCCGGCACCAATGCCGTCCGTTACGGCACGATGCGCGACAATGTCGTCAACCTCACGGCGGTGATGGCCGACGGCACGATCATCCACACCGCGAGCCGCGCCCGGAAATCCTCCGCCGGCTACGACCTGACGCGTCTTCTCGTCGGCTCCGAGGGCACGCTCGGCATCATCACTGAGGTGACGCTGCGGCTCCACGGCATTCCCGAGGCGATTTCGGCCGGCATCTGTGCGTTCCCCACCGTTGCCGATGCCTGCAACACGACGATCCTGACCATCCAGAGCGGCATTCCGATCGCGCGGATCGAACTGCTCGATGCTCCGATGATCCGCGCCACCAACAATTTCGCGGGCCTCGGTCTGCCCGAGACGCCACATCTCTTCGTCGAGTTCCACGGCTCGGTCGCGTCGGTAGCGGAACAGGCGAGCCAGTTCGCCGAGATCGCGGCAAGCTTCGGCGGCGGCGGCTTCCAGTCGGAAACGACACCCGAGGATCGCAACCGTCTCTGGCGGGCACGGCACGACGCCTATTTCGCCGCGCGCGGACTTCGCCCCGGCGCCGAGGTGATCGCGACCGATGCCTGCGTCCCGATCTCGCGGCTCGCCGAATGCGTCGCCGAGACCCAGGCCGATATTGCGGAGACGGGCCTGATCGCGCCGATCGTCGGCCATGTCGGCGACGGCAACTTCCATGTGCAGATGATGGTCGACACCGCCGATCCGCACGAGATGGAACTCGCCGAGCATTTCCTTGCTCGCCTCGCCAAGCGCGCCATCGCCATGGACGGCACCTGCACCGGCGAGCATGGCATCGGCCAGGGCAAACGCAAATATCTGGCGCTCGAGCACGGGCCGGCGCTCGGCGTCATGCGCCTCATCAAGGCGGCGCTCGATCCGCTCGGCATTCTCAATCCCGGCAAGGTGCTGCCCGAATAGGTTCGGGCGGCCGGTCGATGGCAAGGAGGCGGACCTGAGCAGGCTCTACCTGTTCTTCGGTGGCTTGATCATCGCCGTGCTGGTCGCGGCGCTGGTGCTGCCGTTGTTCGTCGACTGGAACGCCTATCGGTCGAGTTTCGAGCGCCAGGCGGAAGCAATCCTCGGCCAGCCGGTTCATGTCGATGGCGCCGTGAGCGCGCGGCTGCTGCCGATGCCCTCGCTCAGCGTCACCGACATCCGCGTCGGCGGCAGCGCGGAACAGCCGATGCTGCGCATCGCGCGCCTCGCCATGCGGATCGAGCTCGTGCCGCTCATCACCGGCAATGTGAAGGTCGCCGAGATGCAGGTGGAGCGGCCGCAGCTCGCCGTCACGGTGGACGACGATGGGAAGATGGACTGGATGCAGCGCGACGGCACGGCCGCGTCGCTGAACCCTGATGCGGTCACGCTGCAGCATGTGACGCTGCGCGACGGCTCCGTCAGCTATCTCGACAGCCGCTCCGGCCGCGTCGTCGCGATCGATCAGATCGATGCTGCCGTCGATGCGCGTTCGCTGCTCGGACCTTGGAAGATCGAGGGAACGCTCGATGTCGAAGGTCGCCCGGCAACGGTGCGGCTTGCGAGTGGACGGCGCGAGGCCGATGGCTCCCTGCGGCTGAAGCTCGACGTGATCCCGGCCGATCTCCCGGTCACTGCCTCGGCCGAAGGCGTCCTCGCCGTTGACGCAAAGGGCCTCGGCTGGACCGGCACGTTCAATCTTGCGCAAGTGGTGGCCGCCAAGGAAGGCGAGGCCAAGCCAGCGCCGGGATGGCGGGCCGGGGGTGGCTTCGAATTGCGGCCCGAGATCTTGCGTCTGCCGGACCTGACGCTCGCAGAGGGGCCCGACGACCGGCCGTTCAGCCTCACGGGAGCGGCGACGATCGCGCTCGGTGCAGAAATGCGCTTCGACGCCGTGCTGAAGTCGCGGCAGGTGGATCTCGATCGCTCGATCGGCAAGGGCCCCAACCAGCCGGTCGACGTCAATGCGGCCGGCGCCGCGCTCGTCAGCGCGCTCGCGAGCCTGCCGCGGCCGCCGATCCCCGGCCGGATCGGCTTCGATGTTCCCGGCATCGTCGTCGGCGGCTCCGTCGTGCAGAATCTCCAGTTCGACGCCGCCACCGAGGGCAAAGGCTGGCGGATCGAGGAACTCGCTGCCGATCTGCCGGGTCGTACCCGCCTATCGGCCGATGGCACCGTGGAAACGGCGCCCAAGGTCCGTTTCGTCGGCGGCGTCCGCGTCGCATCCGAACAGCCGTCGATTTTCGCCGCCTGGTGGCGGGGCGGCTCGGCCGGTACGCGACTGCCGCTGCAGCCCTTCGACATGTCGGGTCAACTCGACATCGCGCCGGAGCAGATCCGCATCACCAGCATGTCGGCAAGGACGCAGGGCTCGAACATCCGCGGCTCGCTCGACTGGCAGCGCAGTGCCGCCGGGCAGCGCGACCTCGCGATCGACATCAAGGCCGACCGCTTCGACTATGAGCAGGCGGCGTCGCTCGCCGAGCTCTTCGCCGGCCGTAGCGTCACCGCACAAGGGGGGCTCGCGGACAGCTTCAAGATCAAGATCGCGGCCGGCACCTTCATCGCCGGGGACACGAGCCTCTCCGATGTTTCGGCCGATGGCAGCTATGTCGATGGCGTGCTGACGGCGAACCGCTTCACGGTCGGCGATCTCGCCGGAGCTGCGCTTTCGGCGAGTGGCAAGCTCGCCGATCTCGGGACGACGCCGAGCGGCCAGATCTCGGCCTCGGTCGATGCGACCGACATGCGGGGCGTCGCCGACGTCGCCGAGCGGTTGCTGCCGGGCTCGCCCTTTGCGGCCTGGCTCGGCGCTGCTGCGCCGGCGCTCGCCAATGCCAAGATCACGGCCGTCGCCAACGCTGCCGCCGTCGATGGCGTCACCAACGCCAACATCACGGTCAATGGAGCGGCCGGCGGCAGCGCGATCGATGTGGCGCTGGGGCTTTCGGGATCGGTGGCCGATTGGCATGCCGGGTCGGTGAAGCTCTCGGCCGCGCTTGAAAATCCGGACGCCGGCGCCGCGCTGCGCCAGTTCGCCTTTGCTGCTGAACCGGTGGCCACGCCCGGCCGGTTGCGGTTGACGGTCGAGGGCGGCGGGAGCCTCGCCACCGGCGTGCCGCTCAGCATCAAGGGTGAGATCGCGGGCCTCGCCTATGATGTTTCCGGCAGCCTCGCTGTCGCGGACGACAAGACACCGTCCTTCAAGGGCAAGGCGACGATCTCAGGCGATGATGCCGGACCCCTGGTGGGGCTGGCGGTAGGGTCCGTCCCAGGCCTCGCCACCCCGGCACCTCTCGATCTCGCAGCGACGTTCGATGCAGGCCCGGCGCATCTCGCGCTGTCGTTCGACCCGGCGACTCTCGGCCCGTCGAGGGGCTCGGGAAATCTCACCTTCACGTGGGAAGCCGGACGCTGGGGCTTCGACGGCGACCTCGCGCTCGACCGGCTCGATCTTGCTTTCGCGGCCGGTCTCGGCCTCGGCGTGGCGCCGGGCGGAAGCGGCGAGGGCTGGTCCGACACGCCGTTCGGGGCGCCGGTTCTTTCTGCGTTCAGTGGCGCCGTCGACCTCAAGGCGGCGCGGCTCGACCTCGCCGACGGCATGGCAGTGGAGAATGCCATCGTCAGCGCCCGCTTCGATGGTGGCCGGACGGATTATGGACTTTCGGCGGGCTCCTTCGCCGGCGGCAATGCAACCGGCGCACTGTCGATCAGCGGGAATAATGGTGCGGCGAATGTGTCCGGGCAGTTCGCCATCAAGGGCGCGGCACTGGCCGATCTCGTCGGCGATGGCGCCGCCAAGCCGGTGATCGAGGCGCCGATCGATCTTTCTGGCCAGTTCGAGGGCAATGGCCGCTCGCTCGCCGGAGTAGTGGCGACGCTGTCCGGCGGCGGGTCGCTGCATGCCGGCGCAGGCGAAGTCCGCGGCCTCGATCCCGGGGCGCTTGGCGCCAGCGTCGCAGCGGCGGAGAACGGCCGCGATCTCGACGAGGCCGCATTGCGAAAGGTCGTCGGCGGTTTCCTCGATGCCGGACCGCTCGCCTTTTCCAGTGCCGATGGCGCCTTCTCGATCGTGTCGGGAACGGTGCGGGCGCAGAACCTCGATATCGTCTCCGACGCCGTCAAGGTCGGGGGCGGCGCCACCATCGATCTCAATCGGCTCTCATTAGCCAGCCAGTGGACCTTGACCGCAACTTCCGGCGCCGAGACGACGACCGGTGCATTCCCGCAGGTGGGGGTCGGCTTCAATGGCCCGCTGGCGGCGCCGGTGCGCTCGCTCGACGTCACGCCCTTGCTGAGCTTCCTGCAGCTCCGCGCCTTTGAGCGCGAGGTGCAGCGGATCGAGAAGCTGCAGGCGGAAATCCTGGAAAAGGAAAAGCTCGGCCGGCTGGTGAGGGCCGGGCGCGACGAGGATCGCCGGCAGGCCGAGGCCAAGGAGCGCGCCGCAGAGGCGGAGGCCGCGAGGGCAGAGGCGGAGCGTCAGGCCGCGGAACAGGCTGCCGCAGCGGCCGAGGCCGACCGTCTCGCCAAGGCGGAGGCCGAACGTCAGGCGGCCGCCGAGGCGCAGCGCCAGGCGGACCAGCAGGCTGCAGCCGCCGTCGAGGCGCAGCGCCTTGCTGACGAGGCCAAGGCAGCCTCCGACGCGGCGGCCAAGGCGGCGGCCGAAGCCAAGGCGAGGGCCGACGCAGCGGCACAGAAGAAGTCGGCGGCTGATGCCGTCGTCGACACGACCGCCCAGCAGGCGAAGGATGCCGGCGCCGAAGCCGATGCGGCCAAGAAGCGGGCAGCGGCTGAAGCCAAGGCCAACGCCGATGCGATCGACCGGGCGCAGAAGCTGCTGCAGAGCGTCCCGCTGCATCTCCAACCGGGCGCGAACGGGAACTAGGCCAAGCGGCTGCGGGGTTCCGACCGGTACCAGTCAAGCACGGCGAGGCGAATGGCGGAGGAGAGGTTGACCTCCGGCTGTCGGCTCGAATCGATCTCCGCCACCAGCGCCGGCACTGTCATGCCACGCGTAACGGCGATGTCGTGCAGCGCCTGCCAGAACCCGTCCTCGAGCGAGACCGACGTGCGGTGAGCGGCGATTGCGATCGAGCGCTTGCGAATCATGAGGTCTCGGTTCTCTCCCGCAAGGTCCGGCCGGCTTCGCGGTCAGGTGATCGACGTCGAGGCTGTCGATCAATGGCCGGCCCACGCATTTGGACGATGCCTGCGAACCGCAATATGGGCAAGGCTCGGCGGATCAGCACGTCCGGCCTCATCGCCGCGGTGTCATGGCTGGGCCTCTCTGGTCCAGTGCTGTCTTCGCCCCTGATCGCGCTTCGTCCCCCGAGCATTCGCCGCAACTGGCCTCGGTAACCCGAACCTCAAGGAATACGGCCGTCCTCGTTTCGTCGAGGCTTGATGTTCGGGCGAATCCGACACAAGTTGCAGCAGTTGTTTTCGGCGGTGGGCTATTGTTCCTGCTGCGATGTGGCGCTGGGCTGGGTGGTTTTGGCTCCATCTTTGGAAAGCATTACTGGATCGAGGCAGGGGGGAGATTCGAGGGTCTTTGGCCTCGATCTTCTGCGCGCCATTTCGATCCTGATGATCGTCTATATCCATGCGATGGGCATTCTGGGCGAGGGTGTAAACCAAGACATTTATCTCGCTCCTGCCATTGATGGCGTCTCGCTCTTCTTTGTTCTCAGCGGCTATCTCATCGGCCGTATCCTGATCAAGACATTCATCGAACGAAGCGGAGACGCGCGGTCTCTCGGACAGTTCTGGATCTACCGCTGGTTCAGAACCCTGCCCAATTACTATCTGATCCTGACAATCCTCGTCGTCATCTCAGTCGTGAATGGATCAGGGGATAATGTGTCCTTCGGCCTGTTCTACGTCTTCGGACAGAACATCGCCTGGAGGCATCCGCCATTCTTCGGCGAGGCTTGGTCGCTTGCGGTCGAGGAGTGGTTCTATCTGCTGATGCCCGTTCTGATGATCGCCGTCATCTGGCGGTCCCCCAGCGTCGCGGTCAGCCGGCGACGACTGCTCGTTCTTCTTGCCGTCGTCGCGCTGGCCTCGATCGCCATGCGGCTTCCGGCTGGTCTCAGCGGTCAGGCAGAGAGCTATTCCGACTGGGACGAGTTAATGCGCAAGCAGGTCGTCATGCGATTCGACGCGCTGGCCATCGGCGTCTTCGGCGCCTATTTGAGCATCTACAGGCCTGACATCTGGAATTGGCACAAGCGCCTGCTGGCGGTCGGCGGCGTTGTTCTGATCATTCTCGACCGTCACGTCTTCACGATGTATATCCCCTATGCGATCTTTGGGTCTTTGACGGTGCTGCCGCTGTCGACCCTGCTGATCATGCCATATCTGTCGCAGCTGAGCTGCCGACGGAACATCGTCACCAATGCCATTGAGTGGATCAGTCGCCGCTCCTATTCCATGTATCTCGTCAACTTGACCCTGACCTATCTGATACTGTCACATCTTTCATTCGCGTGGGTCGGAACACATGCCGTCTCTGTCGAGTATGTGACCTATTGGGCGATCGTTTTCATGATCTCCGCGGCTCTTTATCGACTTTGGGAATTGCCGATGATGAACCTGCGGAAGCACTTCCGGTGGTCCACACCGGCGCAGGCCTATGGCGGCGAAATCGGGCCCGTTGGGTTGCAGATCATCGATCCGGAACAGCGGCTGCCGGCCGGGCTGCAGCGAACGCGCTGATTTGGACGGGAACGCCGCCGTTGCCGATCGAGTTCGGCCGTGCCCGGGCCTTGTCTCAGTCGCGTTGGTCGGATGGCGCGTCGCGCCGATGAGCATCGAGATGGCGCGCAGCGCCCTCGGACTCGGTCATGGACCGCTCTTTTTCGGACTTGGTGCGGCCGAAGCGGACACGGTTCTCCGCGGCGGCGGCGTCCTTCGCGGCGCGCACCTTGCCCTTGCGGAAGCGGTTGAGGTTGACGATGTCGGCGGTCATGGATGGCCCTCGCGATCCGCACGTTGCGCCCGGATCGCAGCGGTGGCAAGAGCTGCCGGAGTGCGGAGCGGGCGTCCTTATTTGGGCCCGATCATGTCCTCCGGCCGGACGATCGCATCGAACTCCTCGTCCGTGACATAGCCTCCGCCCACCGCTTCCTCGCGGAGGGTTGTGCCGTTCTTGTGGGCGGTCTTGGCAATCTTGGCGGCATTGTCATAGCCGATCTTCGGCGCCAGCGCGGTCACGAGCATCAGCGAGCGCTCGACGCCATGGCGGATATTCTCCAGGCGCGGCTCGATGCCGACGACGCAGTTGTCGGTGAAAGAGACCGAGGCGTCGGCGACGAGGCGCACCGACTGCAGGAAGTTGTAGGCCATCAGCGGATTGTAGACGTTGAGCTCGAAATGGCCCTGGCTGTCGGCGAAGGTGAGGGCGGCATTGTTGCCGAAGACCTGGACGCAAACCTGCGTCAGCGCCTCGCACTGGGTCGGGTTGACCTTGCCCGGCATGATCGACGAGCCGGGTTCGTTCTCGGGGAGCGACAACTCGCCGAGACCGGCGCGGGGGCCGGAGCCGAGCAGGCGGATATCATTGGCGATCTTGAACAGCGAGGCGGCGACCGTGTTGATCGCGCCATGGGTGAACACCATGGCGTCATGCGCCGCGAGCGCTTCGAACTTGTTCGGCGCCGAGGTGAAGGGGAGGCCGGTGATAGCGGCGATCCGCTCGGCGACGGCCTCGGCAAAGCCGATCGGGGCATTGAGGCCGGTTCCGACCGCCGTGCCGCCCTGCGCCAGTTCCATCAGCGCCGGCAGCGTCATCTCGATCCGGGCGATGCCGTTCTCGACCTGCTTGGCATAGCCGGAGAATTCCTGGCCGAGGGTCAGCGGCGTCGCGTCCTGCGTATGAGTGCGGCCGATCTTGACGATGCCGGTCCAGGCCTTGGCCTTGGCATCGAGCGCGGCGTGGAGATGCTTGAGCGCCGGGATCAGTTTGCCGACGACCTCCTCGGCCGCCGCAACATGCATCGCGGTCGGATAGGTGTCGTTCGACGACTGGCTCATATTGACGTGATCGTTCGGATGCACCGGCTTCTTGGAGCCGAGTACGCCGCCGAGCATCTCGATGGCGCGGTTCGAGATCACCTCGTTGGCGTTCATGTTCGACTGCGTGCCCGAACCGGTCTGCCAGACGGCGAGCGGGAAATGAGCGTCGAGCTTGCCGTCGATCACCTCCTGCGCTGCAGCCACGATGACAGTGCCGAGGGCCGGGTCGAGCCGGCCGAGCGCCATGTTGGCTTCAGCCGCCGCGCGCTTGACGACCCCGAGGGCGCGTACGACCGGTTGCGGCTGCTTCTCGACGCCGATCTTGAAGTTGCCGAGCGAACGCTGCGCCTGCGCTCCCCAGTAGCGGTCGGACGCCACGTCGATGGGGCCGAACGTGTCCGTCTCGATGCGGGTCGGGGGGAGGGAGGTCGTCATGGCGCGCGCATGGCCTTTCTGGTGGAGGCGGCGCCGGCCCTCGCTGATCGGCCGGCAGCCTGACAGGATGGCGGTGTCTAGCATGGGGCTTTGGAGGCTGCCAAGGCGAGGCGGTCGGCAGGATTGCCGCATCGTCCGCAAGCGGCTAGGAAGACCCGGCTGTCCGGCGGGCCGGCGGCTTCAAGGCACAGGTTGGTTCGGATGCGCGTCAGCGGCTTCACCTTCATTCGCAACGGCTCGCGGCTCAACTACCCGTTCGTCGAGAGCATCCGTTCGGCGCTGCCGGTCTGCGATGAATTCGTCGTCGCGGTCGGGGCGGGCGATGACGACACGCGCGAGCGCATCGTCGCCATCGGCGACCCGAAGATCCGCATCATCGATACGGTTTGGAATCCGATCCTGGTGAAGCGCGGCTTCGTGCTGGCGCAGCAGAAGATGATCGCGCTCTACAACTGCACCGGCGACTGGGCCTTCTATATCGAGGGCGACGAGGTGCTGCACGAGGACGACCAGGCTGCCGTCACGGCGGCGATGCAACGTCATCTCGGCAATCCCGAGGTCGAGGCCCTCTGGTTCGACTACCGCCATTTCTATGGCGACGTGAACTGGATCACCCAGACCCACAGCTATTATCGCCGCGAGGCGCGCATCATCCGCAACACCATCCGCGTCACGACGACGGATTCGCTCTATTTCCTCGTGATGGACAAGAAGAAGCGCGGCCGCTATCCGCGCGCCGCCGCCGCCGATGCGCGGCTGTTCCATTATGGCAATGCCCGCTCGCCGCTGCCGATGTGGCACAAGCGGCGCGAGATGAGCCAGCTCTACACCGCGACGCCCGAGACCTACCCGCCGCCCTTCCACGGGATCACGCGGCAGGAGGCCTATACGATGGACAAGCGGCTGATCCGCCGCTTCGAAGGCACGCATCCGGCCGTGATGGCCGATTGGATCGCCAGCCAGGAGGGCGATCCCTATGAGCCGCAGTTCGGCGCCCATAATCTTCGGGAATGGCGCAACCTCATGGGCGTGCGGCTCAACCGCTTCCTGCCGATCGATTTCAGCAAGAAGCACTTCAAGCCGGTCTAGCTACCGACCGCGCCGATTCCAGCAAGGTGCTGCAACCCCAAATTGAATCGGCGCCTCGGCATTGACGCGGCGAGCTGCCGCTATCGTGACCACAGGGGGCGTCCGCGGCGCTGCATTGCATCCATCATGCTGCAATGCAATATCGCTCTGTCGATCGCTAAGCCATTGATCGCGAAACAGATCGGGCTCTCTTCATGGCGGCCTTTGCTGCAGGTCTGATCGCGCCAGGCGCCTCCGCGTTATGGTGTTGTTAACCATGCCGACTGCAATCTCCTCTTGTACGCAAACCATTAACCTTACCGGACGCTTGACGAGCGCCGCCGGAGGGTCGTTCGGGGGAACGGTGCATGAAGGCCGAGGATTCGCTGAAGCGCATTCCGCAATATCTGCGGGCGGGTCGTCACATGCGCTCCGTGATCGAGCATGGCACGCCGCGCAAATGGGCCAATCTGGCGCTGCTTGAAAGCGAACGGTTGCTGCGGCGCACGCGCGTTCACGCGCGGCCCTACATTCTCTATCTGGACCCCTGCAACTACTGCAACCTGCGCTGTCCGTTGTGTCCGACCGGCATCAACGAGCTCGGCCGCAAGCAGGGGATGATGTCGTTCGAGTGTTTCCAGCGCTATCTGGAGCCGCACGAACCCTATCTGTTCGAGGTGAACCTCTACAATTGGGGCGAGCCGCTGATGAACAAGGACGTTCATCGGATGATCGCACATGCGCAGAGCCGCAACATCGGCACCAACATGTCGTCGAACATGGTGCTCGCCACGAGCAACGATCTCGACAATCTGATCGATGCCGGGCTGGAGCATCTGACCGTCTCGCTCGACGGTACGGATCAGGAATCCTATGCGAAATACCGCGTGCGCGGGAAGTTCGACCGTGTCGTCGAGAACATGGCCGAGATCATCCGCCGCCGCAATGCGCGCGGGAAGAAGTATCCCTTCGTCGAGTGGCAGTACATCGTGATGAAGCACAATCAGGACAATGTCGAGCAGGCCGAGCAGATGGCCAAGTCGCTCGGCGTCGACCAGATCCGCTTCATTCCAGTCGGCCTGCCGATCGAGACGCGCAATCGCGCCGCTTTGGCCGATGCCTGGTTCCCGACGCGATTCGAGGGCCGCGAGGCCAGCGAAGCCACGCCGCAGGCCTTCGGCATGGGCCAGCGCAAGGGCGGCTGTTTCTATCTCTACCGGTCGCTGACGGTGAATGCCGATGGCGGTGTCTCGCCCTGCGCCAATGTCTACAAGGACGGGCGCGACTTCGACCAGCTCGACGCCTCGGCGCCGATCGACGTTGGTGCGATCTTCAACAACGAGAAGTTCCGCAGCGCCCGTGCGCTGTTCTCGGCCCAGGACTGGGACGGCCGCAAGCGGACCATCTGCGACAGCTGCGACATCTTCCAGCATCATGCCAGCAAGGCGCCGGCGCGCTCCGGCGTCTCGTCACGGCCGCATGGCAGTGTCGGGATCGGCGAGCGCGAGCTCGAGCCCTCGATCGTGATGCAGGGCTCGGGCTCCGCCAACTCCTGAGGGTCCAGGCGCCGCCGTCCTCGCGCCGCCGCTCAGGCGAGCGCTGCGGCCCCGCTGCCGTCCGCAGGCAGTGGCTTCATCGCAATGGCGATCCGCCGAACGAGCCAGACGGCGCGCTCGAACAGGCTCGTTGCGAGCACCAGCCTCTGCGCATCCGCCTCGGCGCCGAGCGCCGATGCGGCGAGGTCGCGGCGGATCCGGTTGAGATGCTCGCTGCGATCGCCGGTGAGCTCGATCAGGAAATCGAAGTCCTCGGCCGAGCCCGCGATGGTGTCGGCGAGCTGCATCACGAGCGTGCGCAGCGCCTCCGACAGGTTGAAGGCGAGGGGCGGCATCGTCTCGAACGCTGCGATGATCGCGGAGAAGTCGACCAGCGCCTGCTGCAGCGCGCGTAGCATCTCGAGCCGAGACTGCTGCGCGAGAGCGAGGTCGAGATGTCGGCCGGAAAGGCCCCGCGCGATGAGATCAACGACGAAGCTCTCCGTCGCCTCGGCAACCGCGCTGCAGCCGCGCGCCAGCACGCCGGTCGTAGCCGGGTCGGGCGTGCGCCCATCGTCGAGGTCCGGCAGGAGCGCGGGGAGGCGGCGGATGAGCCCCGCGATCTCCTCCGATGACAGCTCCAGGGCGCCGGCAGGATCGGCGATGGCTGCGGGATCGATGAAGCGCGGGCGCGAGATGCTGTCTTCGAGCGATGGTGGGCTGAAGCGGCTCGCGATCCGCTCGGCTCGCGTTCGCAACATCGCGACCGGCAGCGCTCCAGCCAGCTGCAGCGTCAGGAACAGCATCGAGACCGAGGCTGAGGGATCGCCGCCGCCGATATCGGCGAAGCGGCGGGCGGGGTCGCCGCCGAGCGCGTCGAGCCCGAGCCATACGAGCAGTAGCAGCGCCGTGCCGAGCCCCTTGACCATGATGTGGACATAGCAAAGCTGCCGGCCGACGCCGCCGAGCCCGCCCGCGGCCAGCAACGTGGCGATGCCCGAGCCGAGATTGGCGCCGAGCACGACGAAGAAGCAGATGTCGAGATCGATGAAGCCGGCCTTGATGCCGGCCAGCGCAAGGATCGTCGCCGTCGACGACGACTGCGTCACCGCGGCGACGACGACACCGATCGCCAGTGCCAGGACGGGCGAAACGCCGTCGAAGAGTTCCGCGAGCGCGGTGATGTCGAGATGACGGGGCGCACCCTTGATGAAGTCGATGCCAAGGAAGAGGAGCGCCAGGCCGAGCAGCACCCCCATCCAGTCGCGCAGGCCCGTTCGCTTGTCGAGGCCCGCGTGGAAGCTGATCCCGACGATCCCGACGAGGAACAGCACCGCGAGGTGAAAGTCGATCGCGGCCAGCAGCACAAGCAGCGAAGTGCCGACATTGCCGCCGGCAACGACCGGCACGGCTTCACGCGTCGTCAGCACGCGCGAGCGAACGAGATTGCCGGAGATCACCGCGACGGCATTGCTCGACTGGGTGACGCCGCCGGCGACACAGCCCGCGGCAAAGCCGACCAGGGCCGACTGGGTCGCCGTCTTCATCAGCTGACGGATCCGTCCGCCGACGGCCTGCTGCAGATTGGCGGAGAGCAGCCGCAATCCGACAAACAGCAGGCCGAGGCCCGCCAGGATTTCACCGATGCTCGACAACGCGCGCCTTGGGAAGGAATGCAGGGGAAACCGATGAGGCGACCGTGGGGGGGCCGCCGTCGGGCGTTCGCTGAACGCTGGTTCATGCCATCTGCGATCGACATGACAGGCGTGTGACAACCAGTGCGGTCACGGTTGAGCGATCAGAAGTAACAACCAAAAGTTGCTATGTGGAAAATTGCACGCCAATCTGTGGCGGCCGCAGGAGCGGCGTCAGCAGAACGAGGGGGAATTGGCGTGAAGATCATCGACGTACAAACGGAACTGGCGAAGCTCGGCTTCAAGCCGGGGCCGCTCGACGGCATCTGGGGACGGCAGACGGCGGCGGCCGTCCGGGCGTTTCAGGCGAAGAACAATCTCGAGGTCGACGGCATCATCGGTCCACAGGTGCTGGCGGCGCTGTTTCCCGGCGTCGCCCAGCCGACCGATCTCACCGATCCTTCGCTCGTGTGGTTTCAGGAAGCAATTCGGCTGCTCGGGACACGCGAAGAGCCCGGCAAGGGCTCCAACGGGGACATCATCGATTGGGCGACCGATCTCAACGTCTTCTACAAGAGCGACGACATCCCTTGGTGCGGCCTGTTCGTTGGTCACTGCATCAGCGCGACGCTCGACCGCGAGCCGACGCCGGCCGGGCTTTTGTCCGCGCGTTCGTGGGAGCGCTTCGGCATCAGGACCAGCCCGACGCCGGGCGCCGTGATGGTGTTCTGGCGCCGTTCACCGCAGAGCGGCCTCGGTCATGTCGGATTCTATGCCGGCGAGAGTGCCGACGGGTCCGCCTACCGCATTCTCGGCGGCAACCAGTCCAACGCCGTGTCACTGGCCTGGATCGCCAAGTCCCGGCTCGTGGCTGCGCGCTGGCCGTCGACAGTGCCGCCGCACACGCCGAGACCGGTCGTGGTCGGCCATGACGAACGGCTGTCGTGGAACGAAGCTTGATGTGTAGGTGAGCCGACGCGGGGCGGATGACCGTTCCGCGTCCTCATCCGGGCGCGCCTGAGCGCCGGTCAGTTCTTCTTGCGGAACGCGTCGAGCCGGACGACCTGGGCCTCGCCCGGCTTCTCGGGCTCAGACTCGGTTGCGGCGGGTGCGGGCGCGGTCTGGTCGAGCACCAGCGGCGAGGTCTCGACGTCCTCCATCTCGGCGCTCGCCTCGTCCTCGCCCTCTTCAGCCGCTGCCGATTCGAACTGCAGGCCGAACTGAACCGACGGGTCGACGAAGCTCTTCACGGCCATGAACGGCACCAGCAGGCGCTCTGGAACGCCGTTGAACGAGAGGCCGACCTCGAAGGCATGTTCGGTGACCGAGAGGTCCCAATACTGGTGCTGGAGGACGATGGTCATGTCCTCGGGATACTGCGCCAGCATGCGGCTCGAGATGCGCACACCGGGGGCGCGGGTCTCGAAGGTGATGTAGAAGTGATGGTCGCCGGGAAGGCCGGTCTTGGCGACTTCGGCGAGGACCTTCCTGACGACGCCGCGAAGGGCGTCCTGGGCCAGGATATCGTAGCGGATCAGATCCTCGGGCATGCGCAACCGTCCCTGCCGTTCCGGTCGCGGACCGGATGAATGAAGTGGAGGCTTCTGTTGCCAGGTGCCTCCGAACCCCGCCTTACAGTGCTACCCGCAAGGACTTTGATTTCGGTACCAGCACCGCATTACGCGGCGAGGGCCACCGGAGCATAGTTGTCATTCGCAACTATAGGTTTGGTCCGATATCGGCGGTACCATGCCGAGCAAAAGAACACCCTTTACGCCCTCGTCGATCCTATTTCGCCCCCGCCGAAAGCCACCTCGAAAGGCAGGATGGCTTTGGGTGGAGGCGCCGGGTACCGCCCCCGGGTCCGAAAGGTTTATTTCGGTGACCATTTATCGCCATAGCCGGCTTGCACCGGCACCGGAGATATAGGGGATCGCGTCCGCCATGAAAAGGTGCGCCGTGGCCCGGGACGATCGGGGAGCGACGAAGGCGAGGCTTGCCGCAGGAATTCGGATGGGGATGACGCCAGGTAGGGCTGCGCTCAGGCGCGGGGTGCCCCGAAGGCCTTGAGGAAGGTTGCGACGCCGCTACGGGCCGCGGCGGCGATCGCGGCCTCGCTCGGCGGCTCGCCGAGCAGCGCGCCGAGCTGGATGTCGGCCTGGACGAGCGCGATCAACTGGCGTGCGGCCCGTTCGGCGTCGTCGATCACGAGATGGCCGGCCAGCGCAAGCGCCTGGAGGCGGGCGCCGACCAGCGGAGCGATGCGATTCGGGCCCTGACTGCGCCAAGCGGCAAACAGGTCCGGGTGACGCTCGCCCTCCGCCTCGACAAGGCGACGCAACGTGCTGCAATCGCCGTTGCAGAGCCCGTTATGGATGAGGCGTTCTGAGAAGGCGGCGAGATCCGCGGCGAGATCCGCCGGCTGGTCCGGGAAGCTCGCGATCATCCGGTAGAGGGAGGCGTTGGCGCGCTCGACCATCGCCTCGACGACGGCGGCGAACAACGTCTCCTTGTCACGATAATGATTGTAGATGGTCTGCCGCGCGACACCGGCCGCGCCGGCGATCGTGTCGATACTGGCCGCCGTGAAGCCCTCGCGCGCGAAAACCATCTCGGCCGCTTCGATGATGGACTGCCGCTTGGCGCATTGCCCGTAGAGCGGGTGGCCGGGCAAGGTCCAGCCGGTCTCGGCCGGCCCGTCCCTGCGGGCGGCCGACGGCTGCGGCTTCGGTGTCACAGCATCGAGTGCTTCCATGGCCGGGCACCATAAGAGGGGTTGACCGGTTGGACAAGACTGTCCAGAAATCTGGATCAGAAGTCCAGCGTGCGCGATGCTCGTTCGCCCGCTGGTGCCGGTGCCTGTCCGGCTGACCCGACCCGCCGTCAGTTCGCCGCGGGACCATCATTGCAAAGGGCTCCGGCCATGAAGTCGTCTCTGCTCCGCTTCGCGGTCGTGCTCGGCCTTTTGAGCGCGATCGGTCCTTTCGCCATCGACATGTATCTGCCGGCGTTGCCCGCGATCGGGGCCGATTTCGGTGTCGGCACCAGCGCGGTGCAGGCGAGCCTGATGGCGTTCTTCGTGGCGCTCGGCCTCGGCCAATTGGTGTATGGCCCTGTGTCCGACATGCTCGGCAGGAAGGCGCCGCTCTATTTCGGCCTCGGCCTCTTCATCCTCGCCAGCATCGGCTGTGCACTGGCGCCTTCGATCGGCTGGCTCATCGCCTTCCGCTTCATCCAGGGCCTCGGTGCCTGTGCCGGCACCGTGGTGCCGCGTGCCGTAGTGCGCGACCTTCATACGGGGCCGGAGGCCGCCAAGCTGATGTCGATGCTGATGCTGGTCTTCAGCATCTCGCCGATCCTCGCGCCGCTTGCCGGCAGCGGCGTGATCGCGCTCGGTTCGTGGCGTGCCGTGTTCTGGTTCGTCGGCGTCGCGGCCGTGCTGGGGCTGATCCTGCTGGCACTCGCTCTGCCGGAAACGCGTCCCCCTGAAGACCGGCGCGAAAGCAGCCTCGGCAGCGCGCTCGCGGCCTACGCGTTCCTGTTGCGCGACCGTCGCTTTCTCGGGCTCGTCTTCCTCGGCGCCTTCGGCATTTCGAGCTTCTTCGCCTATCTCGGCAATTCCTCCTTCGTGCTGATCGGCCATTACGGGCTGACGCCGACGCAGTACAGCCTGGCCTTCTCGGTCAACGCGGTGTCGTTCTTCGGCGTCGCGCAGCTGAATGGCATCCTGGCGAAGCGCTTCGGCTTGCAGCGGCTGATGCGCTTTGCCGTCGTCGGCTATGCCGTGCCGATGGTCGCGCTGTTCTTCCTGTTCCTCGCCGGCGTCGACAGCCTCGTCGTCATGATGGTGCTTCTGTTCATCGCCTTCGGCTTCCTCGGCCTCGTCGTGCCGTCGTCGGCCGTGCTGGCGCTCGACGATCATGGCGCCATCGCCGGAACCGCCTCGGCGCTGATGGGCACGTTGCAGTTCGGCACGGGCATCGTCGTAATGGGTGTCGTCGGGCTCTTCCTCGACGGCACGGCGCTGCCGATGCTGGCCGGCATTGCCATCGCCTCGGTCATCGCGCTGGTGCTGACCTACCTGACGCCGGCGCGGGCGAATGTCGCGGTCGAGGCCGCCGCCGAGTGAATACGCGGTCTTAGCTGTGAGCGACGGGGCGCTGAGGCTGGCGCCCCGCCTCGTTCGGCCCCATCATTGAGGGCGGGGATGAGCGAGCGATGACTGAAGGGCGAGCCGATGCACCAGTATCATGATCTGATGAAACTCGTGCTCGCCAAGGGCGCGCGCAAGACGGACCGCACCGGCACTGGCACGCTGTCGATCTTCGGCCATCAGATGCGCTTCGATCTCGCCGAGGGCTTCCCTCTCGTCACGACGAAGAAGCTGCATGTGCGCTCGATCATCCACGAGTTGCTGTGGTTCATCGCCGGCGACACCAACATCAAATATCTGAACGACAACGGCGTCACGATCTGGGACGAGTGGGCCGACGAGAACGGCGATCTCGGCCCTGTCTATGGCAAGCAGTGGCGGTCTTGGCCCGCTGCCGACGGCCGCGTGATCGACCAGCTGGGCAATGTGGTCCAGATGATCCACCGCACGCCCGATTCGCGTCGGCTGGTGGTGACCGCGTGGAACCCAGCCGAGATCGAGGAGATGGCGCTGCCGCCCTGTCATCTCCTGTTCCAGTTTTATGTCGCCGACGGAAAACTGTCGTGCCAGCTCTATCAGCGGTCGGCCGACATCTTCCTCGGCGTGCCGTTCAACATCGCATCCTACGCGCTGCTGACGATGATGGTGGCGCAGGTGACCGGCCTTCAGCCAGGCGAGTTCATCCATACGCTCGGCGACGCGCATCTCTATTCGAACCATCTCGATCAGACGCGCGAACAGCTGCTGCGGACGCCGAAGCCGTTGCCCACGATGCGGCTCAACCCGACGGTCGCCCGTCTGGAAGACTTCCGCTACGCCGATTTCGAACTTGTCGGCTATGCTCCCGACGCCGCGATCAAGGCGCCTGTCGCGGTCTGACGGGGAGGGCGCTTCCGGGGGAGAAGCGATGCGTCACCACGCGCGCTGGGGAGGGCTGCCAGGTTTCATTGTGCTGGCATTGGCGGCACAGCCGGCGGTCGCCAATGATTCGACTGCAGAACTCGGAGCGGGCGGCCTCGTCTTCGTGACGACCGACGCGATCCGCATGACGTCCGAGGATCTCTTCATCTCGATGGACGAAGTCAGGGTGCACTACACGTTTGAGAACGTCTCGGACAAGGACGTCACCACGCTGGTCGCCTTCCCGATGCCGGACATCAAGGGCGATCTCGATTTTCTCGATTCGATCCCGGTGGACGATCCCGTCAACTTCCTCGGCTTCAAGACGCTGGTTGACGGGAAGCCCGTCACGGCAGAGGTGCAGCAGCGGGTGAGCGCGCTCGGTGTCGACCAGACCGCGCTGCTCCGGTCGCTCGGCGTTCCGCTCGCGCCGCAGCTCGCCGCGACCAGTGCCGCGCTTGATGCGCTGCCGAAGGAGAAGTGGGACGAACTCGTCAATCTCGGTCTCGTCATTCCCGATACCTATGATGCCGGCAAGGGTTGGGAGCATCATCTCGCGCCCAACTGGCTGCTATCGACGGTCTATTTCTGGCAGCAGACTTTTCCGGCCGGGAAGACGGTCGTCGTCGATCACAGCTATCACCCCAGTGTCGGCGCCACCGCCGGCACGTCGTTCGGCGCGCCGGATGCCGCGAAAGGCGACTGGTTCGCCGGCTATGCCGAGAAATATTGCGTCGATCAGAGCTTCGTCACCGCAGCGGCAAAGATGTCCAAGGGTCGCGCCGAGGACGACTTCCTGATGGAAAACCGCATCGAGTACATTCTGATGACCGCCGCCAATTGGGCTGGGTCGATCGAGAAGTTCCATCTCACCGTCGACAAGGGCGCGCCCGGCAATCTGGTCAGCTTCTGCGGCACCGGCGTCAAGAAGACGGAACCGACGACCTTCGAGATGTCCGCGACGGATTTCTACCCGGAGAAGGATCTGGCGATCCTCATCCTCCGCGGCGCAAAGAGCAGCCAATGACCGATCCGCTCGTCATCCGTCCCGCGCGTCCGGGCGAGGCGGGCCTCGTGCTCGATTTTGTCCGTGCGCTCGCCGACTATGAGCGGCTGACGCATGAACTGGTCGCCGACGAGACGGCGATCGATGCGGCACTGTTCGGCGAGCAGCCGCGCGTGTTCTGCGAAATCGCGGAATGGAAGGGCGTGCCGGCAGGCTTCGCACTCTGGTTCTATACCTTCTCGACCTTTCGCGGCCGGCACGGTCTCTATCTCGAGGACCTCTTCGTCCAGCCGGAGCAGCGAGGCCACGGCATCGGCAAGGCGCTGCTCGCTCATCTTGCGCGCCGCTGCGTCACCGAGGGGCTCGGCCGCTTTGAATGGTCGGTGCTCGATTGGAATGCGCCCTCGATTGCGTTCTACGAGGCGCAGGGTGCGCAACAGGTCGATGGCTGGCTGCGCTGCCGCGTCGAAGGCGAGGCGCTCGGCCGCCTCGCAGGCTGAGCAGCCGGTTTCTCTGTCCGGCCGCGCGGGACGGCATGCCGCTGTCATTTTCCGCCATTGCCGCCGGGACCGGCGCGCCGGATAAGGGCGAGGGTACCGGCATGGGGGGCGACATGGCGAAGCTGAAGCGGAACCTCGGGGCGATCGAGGCTATCGGCTTGTCGCTGTCCGTCATGGCCCCGACCATGGGCATGGCGCTCAACGTGACGCTTGCCGCCGGAGCAGCCGGGATCGCGGCGCCGCTCGGATTCGCCGTCGGTACGGTCGTGGTCGCTGTGGTCGGCCTCTCCTTCGTTTTCTTCGCCAGCCGCATCACAAGTGCCGGCTCCGGCTATGCCTATATCGGCGAGACCTTCGGCCCGCGGGCCGGCTTCATCGCCGGCTGGTGCATGCTGCTGCTCTACATCGCCGGTGGGTCGGGCAGTGCGGCCCTCGTCGGCAACTTTCTCCGTGCGGCGCTCTCGGATCATGGTGTCGCGATCGGCGGCTGGTGGCTGGCGCTCGGTGTCGCCGCCCTGGGGCTCGCGACGCTTTTCGCCTGGCGCGACATGAGCGTGGCGACCCGTCTCATGCTGATCATGGAACTCTGCTCCATCGCCGTCATCGTCATTCTCGGCATCCGCATCCTCATCGCGGTGGCCGGAACCGAGGAGCTGAGCGCGGCGCCGTTCCGGCCGGATCCCGCGATCGGCTGGTGGGGGATCGGCTATGCAGTGGTATTCGCCGTCCTTTCCTTTGCCGGCTTCGAAGCCGCCACGACACTCGCGGAAGAGACGAAGACCCCTGGACGCGCCATTCCGCTGGCGCTGGTGGGCTCGGTCGTGCTGGCAGGGGTCTTCTTCGTCTTCGCCTCCTATATCCAGGTCGTCGGATTCGGTCTCGGCGACGTCAAGGCGCTGGTTGCGAGCGAGGCGCCGCTCAACACACTGGCGCTGAAGTTCGGAACGCTCAGGATGGCGACGGCGCTCGACATCGCAACCTCGGTGTCGGCGCTGTCCTGCGTCATCGGAACGCTCTCTGCCGGCGCGCGCATGCTGTTCGTGCTCGGCCGGGCCGGTCTTTCCGCGCGCGCCGCCACCGTTCATCCGGTTTACGGCACGCCGGCGGTGTCAGTCGGGGTCGTCAGCGCGCTCATGCTCGCCGGATTGCTGGCCTGGGCGCCGTTCATCGGGCCGGCGGACTATTATGACAGCGTCGGCACGATCGGGGTGCTCGCCTTGATCGTCGCCTATCTCGGCGTGACCGCGGCGGCTGCTGTTCGTGCGGTGCGCAGCGGTAGCCGGCTGTGGCTGGCCATCGGGGTGGCTGGCACGATTGCGATGGTCTGGCCGCTGTACAACTCGGTCTACCCTGTCCCCGGTTTCCCCGGCAATCTCTGGCCCTATGTCGTCTTCGGCTGGATCGCGCTCGGGGCGGCGCTTCTTGTGGCAAGGCCGGCGATCGGTCGGAGCGAACCCTAGCCGCCGACGTGCGATCTTCCTATATTGCGCCCGGCACAGGCGGCAACGGAGATCCTACTTGCAATCCCTCGAAGCCCTGATCGAACGGGTCATCCTCGGCAGCCGCTGGATTCTCGTCGTCTTCAATTTCGGGCTAGCCGCCGCGCTCCTCATCTACGCGTTCTCCTTCGTGATGAAGTTCATCAAGATCGCCACCGGCGTGCTGCTGGCGGACGAGAACGACATGATCCTCTCGATGCTCAGCCTCATCGACGCGACGCTCGTCGCGAGCCTCATCCTGATGGTGATGGTGTCGAGCTATGAGAATTATGTGAGCCGGCTCGATAATGCCGATGTGAAGCTGTCCTGGCTCGGCAAGCTCGATGCCGGCAGCCTCAAGATCAAGGTCGCCTCGTCGATCGTCGCGATCTCTTCGATCCACCTCCTGCAGGTGTTCATGAATGCCGATCGCTACGACAACACCAAGATCATGTGGTCGGTGATCATGCATCTCACTTTCGTCGTTTCCGCGCTGCTGCTGGGCGTGCTCGACCGCATCTCCGCGAAAGGCGACGCCCATGGCAAACCGTGAGGGCGAGCCGCTCAGGCTGTCGCTGATCGCGGCCGTAGCCGAGAACGGCATCATCGGCGCCGATGGCGCGATGCCCTGGAAACTCTCGACCGATCTCCGCCGATTCAAGTCGATCACGACGGGCAAGCCGGTGATCATGGGGCGCAAGACCTATCTCTCGATCGGCCGGCCGCTGCCGAACCGCGTCAATATCGTCGTCTCGCGCGACGCCTCGTTTGATCCTGAAGGCGTTGTCGTCGTGCCGACGCTCGAAGCGGCGGTCTCGGCCGCAATCGCGGCCGCGGCTGCCTCCGACATGGTCGAGGCGGTCATCATCGGCGGCGGCGAAATCTATCGCGCCTTCCTGCCACAGGCCGATCGGCTCTACATCACACATGTCGAGGCGGCGCCGGACGGCGACGTGACGTTCCCGCCGATCGAGCCGTCGCTTTGGCGCATCGTTTCGAGCGAGGCAGTGCCGGCAGGCCCCGGCGACAGTGTCGCCACGCGCTTCACGGTCTACGAACGCATCGGCAGCGCGGCGGCTTTTCGTTGACACCGATGCCGCTGCACCCCACTTCTGACGACGGCGTAGCCGTGTGCGGCGCGGCGGCGGAGGCCTCTCCGGTTGTCGCTGCATCGCTCTGCCCGGCGCGGCCCTTCGGCCCCGTCCGCTGAATCATCGACGAAGGAGCACAGATGCCCTGGAGCAACCAGACGGGCGGCGGATGGAAGGGAAACAACACTGGCGGCCCATGGGGACAAGGTCCCCGGTCGAGCGGCCCCAATCCGCCGGATCTCGAGGAACTCCTTCGCCGCAGCCAGGACAAGCTACGGCGCGTCCTGCCGGGCGGCGGCGGCGGTTCGGGGGGCGGGTTCAATCCGGTGCTCGTGCTGATCGCGGCGGCGCTGGTCGTCGCCTTCATCGGCTATAACTTCTTCACCTTCCGCGTCGAAGCCGACGAGCAGGGCGTCGTACTGCGCTTCGGCCAGTATGAGCGCGATGCCAAGCCGGGCCTCAATCTGCGCTGGCCCTATCCGATTGAAACCGTCTACACGCCGCAGGTTACGCGCGTGAACCGGATCACGATCGGCTCCAGCCAGGAGGGCGCCACGGCCGGCCGTAATATTCCGCAGGAAAGCCTGATGCTGACTGGCGACGAGAATATCGTCGACATCGATTTCACGGTGTTCTGGGTCATCAACAACGCCCGCGATTATCTCTTCAACATCCAGAGCCCCGAAGGCACCGTGCGCGCCATTGCCGAGAGCGCCATGCGCGAGGTGATCGGCCGTTCGGATATCCAGCGCGTCCTCACCGAGCAGCGCCTCAGCATTCAGGACATGGTGCTGAAGCTCATGCAGACGAAGCTCGACCAGTACAAGGCGGGCATCACCGTCACGCAGGTTCAGCTGATGAACGTCGCACCGCCGCCCGAGGTCATCGACGCCTTCCGCGACGTGCAGGCGGCGGCGCAGGACCAGGAGCGGCTTCGCAACGAGGCCCAGACTTATGCCAACCGCGTCATTCCTGGCGCCCGCGGCCAGGCCTCGCAGACGGTCGAGGCGGCTAATGCCTATCGTGACCAGACCATCGCCATCGCGCAGGGACAGGCAGCCCGTTTCGTGAAAGTCTATGAATCCTACAAGCTGGCGCCAGAAGTGACGCGCGAGCGCATCTATCTCGACACGATGGCCGAGATCTTCGGCAAGACCGACAAGGTCATCGTCGACCAGAAGAGTGGCGGCGTGCTGCCATATCTGCCGCTGCCGGCGCTGACAGGCGCCGTGCCCGCGACGGGGACGACCACGCAGACGAGCACGACCGGCCAGGGAGCTCAGCCATGAAGGGCGGCTTCTTCGGCGGGCTCGGCCTCGCCATCCTGATCATCCTCGCGATCATCGGCTATTCCAGCCTCTTCGTCGTTGACCAGACCCAGCAGGCGCTGGTGCTGCGCTTCGGCAATCCCGTCCGCGTCGTCTCGGAACCCGGCCTCTATGCCAAGGTGCCGCTGGTCGACAATGTCGTGATGATCGACAAGCGGCTGCTCGACATCGACGCACCGCCGATCGAAGTCATCGCGCGCGACCAGAAGCGTCTCGTTGTCGATGCCTTCGGTCGCTACCGGATCACCGATCCGCTGCTGTTCTACCAGGCGGCCGGATCGATCGAGGTCGCGGAATCGCGGCTCTCCGTGATCCTCAATTCGGCCATCCGCGGCGCCGTCGGCCAGATGGACTTCGCGAATATCGTCCGCGAGGGCCGCGCCGGCCTGATGGAGACGATCACGCGGCAGGTCAATGCCGAGGGTCGCCAGCTCGGCGTCGATGTCATCGACGTCCGCATCCGTCGCGCCGACCTGCCCGCCGAAAACAGCGCTGCCGTGTTCCAGCGCATGCAGACAGAGCGGCAGCGCGAGGCGACGGATATCCGTTCGCGCGGCGAGCAGGAGGCCCGTACCATCCGCGCCCAGGCCGACAGGCAGGCAACGGTGATCGTCGCCGACGCCAACCGCCAGGCCGACGAACTGCGCGGCGATGGCGACGCCCAGGCCAACCGGGTGTTCGCGCAGGCGTTCAACCAGGATAAGGACTTCTTCGGCTTCTACCGGTCGATGCAGGCCTATCTCGACGGGCTGAAGGGCGAGAATACCCGCATCGTCATCTCGCCGGACATGCCGTTCTTCCGTTACCTGAACGACCCGGCGATCCTTGCTCCGGTTCCGCCGCCGGCAGCGCTCGCGCCGCCGAGCCTGCCTGCGGCACCGACGCCGCCCGCCGCCACAGCGCCCGCCCAGCCGTGATCGGCGGGGCGGATCGCACATGAACGATGTCGTCGCGGCGCTCGGCCTCGTTCTCGTCATCGAGGGGCTGCTTTATGCGGCAGCCCCTCCGCTCGCCAAGGCGATGATGCGGCGGGGCCTCGCCGTGCCGGACGCGCAGCTTCGGCTCATGGGCCTCGTCGTACTCGCCGCCGGCGTCGGCATCGTCGGGATCGCGAGGCTTTGAACGCGGACTTGCGCCGACGCGCCCGCGCGTGGCTTATGCTTCAAGGGGCTGCGGGATGGAGATGGACATGACCGGAAGTGCCGTTTCTCCCGCGATGGTGCCGCGGCTCCGCCTTCGGGCCCTCGTCGCCCGCCTCGGCCTCGCGGCGCTGATCGCCATGTTGCCTGCCTTCTCCCTGCCGGCTTCAGCGACGAGCGGGCCGGCCTCGGTTGCCGATCTCGCTGAAGGGCTCCTTGATGCGGTCGTCAACATCTCGACGTCGCAGACGGTCGAAGGAACCCGCGGCATGCCTGCGCCGCAGACGCCGGACGGCTTGCCGTTCCAGGAGTTCTTCAACGATTTCTTCAAGAAGCCGAAGGGGGGCAGCGATGCCGAGCCGCCGAAGCGGCGCGTCCAGTCGCTTGGCTCCGGCTTCGTCATCGATGCCTCGGGCATCATCATCACCAACAATCACGTGATCGAGGACGCCGACGAGATCGTCGCCAATTTCAGCGACGGCTCCAAGCTGACCGCAACCCTGCTCGGCAAGGACGAGAAGACCGACATCGCCGTGCTGCAGGTAAAGCCCAATCCCGCTAAGCCGCTCAAGGCGCTGCGCTTCGGCGACAGCGACAAGATGCGCGTCGGCGACTGGGTGATGGCGATCGGCAATCCGTTCGGCCTCGGCGGCACCGTGACGGTCGGCATCGTTTCGGCACGGAACCGGGACATCAATTCCGGTCCCTATGACAATTTCATCCAGACGGATGCCGCCATCAACCGCGGCAATTCCGGCGGGCCGCTGTTCAACATGGATGGCGAGGTCATCGGCATCAACACGGCGATCATCTCGCCCTCGGGCGGCTCGATCGGCATCGGCTTTGCCATCCCCTCCGATGCGGCGCTGCATGTCGTCGACCAGCTCCGCCAATATGGCGAGACGCGGCGCGGCTGGATCGGCGTTCGCATCCAGCAGGTGACCGACGAGATCGCCTCGAGCCTCTCGATGGGGCCTGCGCGCGGCGCGCTCGTCGCCGGCGTCACCGAGGACGGTCCGGCTGCTGCAGCGAAGATCGAGCCCGGCGATGTCGTCATCTCCTTCAACGGCAAGCCGATCACCGAAATGCGCGACCTGCCGCGGCTCGTCGCCGACACCTCGATCGACGCGGTCGTCGATGTGGTGGTGATCCGAAAGGGCGCCGAGGTGACTTTGAAGGTGAAGGTCGGGCGGATGACCGAGGCGGCGGCCGCGGCCGCGGCGCCCGACGTCAAGGAGGCGACCCCACCGGGACCGGAAGCGCCGGCCGTGCCGGACGCGCCGCCCGCAGCGCCCGCGCCCGTGCTCGGGCTGACACTGTCGCCGCTGACCGATGCGCTGCGCAGCCGCTACACGATCGGCAAGGACGTGAACGGCGTGGTCGTGACGGATGTCGTGACCGGCAGCAGCGCCGACGAAAAGGGCATCATGCCCGGCGAGGTCGTGGTCGAGATCGCGCAGGAGCCGGTGTCGAAGCCGGACGACGTCGCCGCGCGTCTTGCGGCACTGAAGAAGGACGGCCGCAAGGTCGCCCAGCTCCTCATCGCCAATCCTGCCGGCGAGCTGCGCTTCGTTTCACTCGCCATCGACGAATAGGACTCCTGCCGATGTCGGGGGTGCACGACGTCATCGTGGTTGGGCTCGGCGGCATGGGCTCGGCCGCCTGCTGGCAGCTGGCCCGGCGCGGGCAGCGGGTGCTCGGGCTCGAGCGGTTCGATATCGGCCACCAGATGGGCTCGTCGCACGGGCTGAACCGGATCATCCGCCTCGCTTATTTCGAGCATCCCTCTTATGTGCCGCTGCTCCGGCGCGCCTATGAGCTCTGGCGCGAGGCTGAGGGCCTCGCCGGCGAGCAGCTTCTCTTCATCACCGGCTCGCTCGATGCCGGGCCGGTCGGCTCGCGCGTCGTCGAGGGATCGCTGGCCTCCTGCCGCGATCATGATCTTCCGTACGAGTTCCTCGATGCGGATACGGTCAACCGCCGTTTCCCGGGCTACCGTCTCCCGGAGGACCATGCCGCCGTTTATCAAGGCGAGGGCGGTTTCGTCGCCTCGGAACGGGCGATCCTCGCGCATTTGTCGCTGGCGATCGGGGCCGGGGCCGAAATCCACGCCCGCGAGAAGGTCATCGCGATCGAGCCCGGCCAGGGCCGCGTCACCGTCGTCACCGACCGCGCCCGCTACGAGGCCGGCCGCGTCGTCGTCTCGGCCGGCGGCTGGATTTCGGATCTGGTGCCGGAACTTGCCGGCAAGGCCGTGGCCGAGCGGCAGGTGCTCGGCTGGTTCCAGCCGAAGCGGCCGGAGCTGTTCGCGCCGACGCGCTTCCCGGTTTCGAACCTCCTGACCGAGGAGGGGCATTTCTACCAGTTCCCGAGCTGGGGCATCCCGGGCTTCAAGATCGGGCTCTATCACCATCTCCACGAGCACGGCCATGCCGACGCGCTGTCGCGCGAGCCGACGGCGGCGGATGAGGCGCTGCTGCGCACGGCCGTCCGACGCTATTTCCCCGAGGCTGATGGACCGACGCTGAGGCTCGCCGCCTGCCTCTTCACCAACACGGAAGACGAGCATTTCGTGATCGACCGGGCGCGCGGTGCGCCCGAGGTGATCGTCGCCTCGCCCTGCTCGGGCCATGGCTTCAAATTCGCCTCGGTGGTCGGCGAAATCCTCGCCGATCTCGCCACCGACAAGACGCCGCCCTTCGATCTCAGCCTGTTCAGCTTGGCAAGGCTCTAAGCCGGGAAATCCGCCGCCTTGATCCGGTAGAGCACATGCGGCCGGAGCGGATGACCCTCGGCGATGCCGGGATGCTCGAAATCATCGGTTGCATCGCGTGTCATGCCGAGCCGCTCCATGACGCGCCGCGAGGGCGCGTTGCCGACATAGGTGAAGGCGACGATTTCGGCGAGGGCCAGCGTTCCGAAGCCATGGACGAGCCAAGCTCGGGCGGCCTCGGAGGCATAGCCCTTGCCCCAAAACGGCCGCGCCAGCCGCCAGCCGATCTCGACTGCCGGGGCCGAGGGCATCTCGGGCTTGACCTCGGCCATGCCGACGACGCCGACGAGTTCGCCGCTTGCCTTTTCCTCAACCGCCTGGAAGCCGAGGCCTGTCTCCTCCAGCGCTGCGACGCGCTCGATATAGGCCGCCGTCTCCTCGCGGGTGAACAGCTTCGGAAAGAAGCGCATCACCTCAGGATCGGAGTTCAGCGCGAAGAAGGGATCGAGATCGCGATCCTCCCAGGGGCGGAGGATCAGCCGTTCTGTCTCGGCTCTCATGCTGCGAACTCCGAAGCCTTGGCAAAGTCCTGCCGGCGATAGCCCTGCGCGAACAGGAGCGCGGTCAGATCGGTGTGGTTGATGCGCGCATCGGCCTCGGCCGCGACCTTCGGCTTGGCGCGGAAGGCGACGCCGAGCCCGGCGGCGCGGATCATCGAGAGGTCGTTGGCGCCGTCGCCGATCGCCAGCGTCTCGTGCCGCTCGAGCTTCAGGCGGCGCGCGAGATCCATCAGCGCCGAAAGCTTCGCCTCCTGGCCGAGGATCGGCTCGGTCACGGTGCCGGAGAGCACGCCGTCCTGATGCTCGAGCTGGTTGGCGCGGTTCTCGTCGAAGCCGATCAGCGCCGCCACCGGCCCGGTGAACAGCGTGAAGCCGCCTGAGACCAGCGCGGCGTAGCCGCCATGGGCGCGCATGGTGCGCACCAGCTCCGGGCCGCCCGGCGTCAGGCGGATGCGGCTGGCGAGGACCTCGTCGATGACGGAAAGCGGCAGGCCCTTCAAGAGCGCGACGCGCTCGCGCAGCGCCGGTTCGAAGGCGATCTCGCCGCGCATGGCGCGCTCGGTGATCGCGGCGACATAAGGCTTGAGCCCGGCCATATCGGCGAGTTCGTCGATGCATTCCTGGCCGATCATGGTCGAATCCATGTCGGCGACGAGCAGGCGCTTCCGCCGCTCGGACGCCTTCTGCACCACGACATCGACGGGGCGGCCTGATATCGCCGCCTCGATCGCCGCCGTTTCGCTGCCGGGCGCGAAGGGAAGGTCGACCGCCTCGCTTTCGGAGAGCCAGTCCGGCGCGCCGGCGCCGGGGAGGGCCGCAGCGTCCTGGAGCGCGGCGGCGAGGGCGTCGCGGTTCTCTGGCCGTGCTATGAACGTCGCGACCAGAGGGGCAGCAGCAGAAGCGTTCATGCCAGACCTTGAGAGCGTGAGGAGCCTTGAAGGCGCGGCGCGGCCGCGCGCCGTCCTGATAGCGGGGCCGACGGCGAGCGGCAAGTCAGCGCTCGCTCTGGAACTCGCCGAACGGCATGGCGGCGTGATCATCAACGCCGATTCGATGCAGGTTTATGCAGAGCTCAGCATCCTCTCGGCGCGGCCGCCCGAGACGGAGACCACGCGCGCGCCGCATCGGCTCTATGGCCATGTCGCGGCTGCCGAGCGCTACACCGTCGCCCGCTGGCGCTCCGATGTCGCCGCGGCGCTCGCCGAGACGGAGGCAGAAGGGCGCCTGCCAATCATCGTCGGCGGTACTGGGCTCTATTTCAAGGCGCTGACCGAAGGCCTCTCCGCCGTCCCGCCGATCCCGGATGATCTTCGCCGCGAACTGGACACGGCGGCGCATGAAGAGGGCGTCCCGGCGCTTCATGCCCGCCTCGCGGCGCTCGATCCCCAAGCGGCGCTCCGCCTCTCGCCGAACGACCGCACCCGCGTGCTGCGTGCGCTCGAAGTCGTCACGGCCACCGGCCGCCCGCTCGCAACCTACCAGTCAGAAGACGGCCTGCCACCGCTGATCCGGCCGGAGGAGGCGCTGCGCCTCGTCATCGAGCCTGAGCGGGCCGTGCTCTATGAGCGGATCAACAAGCGTTTCGACGCCATGGTCGCGTCAGGCGCGCTGGACGAGGCCCGCGCGCTCCTCGCCCTTGGCCTCGATCCGAACCTCCCGGCCATGAAGGCGATCGGCATCAAGGAATTCGGCGCGCATCTCGCTGGGCTCGTGTCGTTGGAAACCGCGATCGAAGAAGCCAAGATGCAGACAAGGCGCTACGCCAAGCGGCAGGGGACGTGGTTCAGGAACCAGATGGGGGATTGGGGGAGGGTGGCGTAAGAACGTGCAGCCATCGAATGGGATCAAAAGCTAATTACAAGATTAGGAAATCTTCAGCCGACCACTCTGATTCCTTTGATATATGGCGAAATGCCGCTTTGATAATAGTCCATCATATGTTGAATGTTGTTGATAACAGAAGTATCTCCACGAGATTCATCGTACCACTTTTGAGATGCTCTGCATATGTTGGTACAGAATTCGACCGTCCCGTAAATATAGGCTCCATTGACCTGACAATTTACCATGGAGACCGGTCCCTTTGGGACGAATATAACCCTCTCCACCGTATGTCGTAGTCCAACAAAGCGGCCTTGGTGAAGTAGGCCACATCGTATTGAATAAAGATCTTCCGGCGTTATGAATTTAAAGTATGATTCTATCAGGTACTTTTCGCACCATATTTTGTATTTACGAGAGTCAGACCTTCCGTCTTCAGAAGAAAGACTAGAGCAGATGTCTGGTAAGGCTGACGCCATGCCAATTGCTAGCAGATCAAAGCCTAATTCGGCTGATTGAACAATTTGTTCTGTAAGTATATCTAATGGAGTACGATGAAATTCTGCCAAATCTACCTCGATTGTCGATTTTCCCTGACGGTAACCGTTTTGCATATTGGGGAATATAATAGTTCCCCCGAAGATGTTCAATTGAGCGGCAGGCCTCCCGATTGCCTCGGACATTCATGGGCCTGTCTCCCATCGCTGATGCTGTGTTTATGGCGAGGGCGGAGCATCAGGTTTGGCGCGAAGGTCGAAGTAGCGGGGGGCCGGCAGGAAGTTCGTCCTAATTTCCTTTCCCTGCCGCCCCCTCCCGCGCAACATTCTTCCGCCACCACCCTTGACGCCTCCCGCCATCGGGCGTAAACACCACCTCCAATCGAAATGGAGACGGCCGGACATGATCCGCGTCAGCACGATCGTAGTACTTAGGGTGCGCACTGCCTGATGGCTCGATAGCCGTCACGTTTGGTAGTGCGCGTTTTGCAGGCCCCCTCAAGGGGCCTTTTTTATTGCCCTGATGACAACAAAGACCACACGGATGCGGCGGAGCCCATCCGGATACGGAGCGAAGCGATGACACGGCAGATGACGGGCGCGGAGATGGTCGTCCAGGCTTTGATCGACCAGGGCGTCGAGCATCTTTTCGGCTATCCGGGCGGCGCCGTTCTCCCGATCTATGACGAGCTGTTCCAACAGGACAAGGTTCAGCACATCCTCGTCCGCCATGAGGCGGGCGCCGGCCATGCGGCCGAGGGTTATGCGCGCTCGACCGGCAAGGTCGGCGTTGCCCTGGTCACCTCCGGCCCCGGCGCGACCAATATGGTCACCCCGCTCACCGACGCGCTGATGGATTCGATCCCGATGGTCTGCCTCACCGGGCAGGTCGCGACGCATCTGATCGGTTCGGACGCCTTCCAGGAGGCCGATACGGTCGGCATCACGCGGCCGTGCACCAAGCACAACTGGCTGGTCAAGGACGTCAACGATCTCGGCCGCATCCTGCACGAGGCGTTCTATGTCGCGCGCTCGGGCCGGCCGGGTCCTGTCGTCGTCGATATCCCGAAGGACGTCCAGTTCGCGACCGGCACCTATGAGGGGCCGGCCCGCGTCGAGCACAAGACTTATCATCCGCAGGTCCGCGGCGATCAGGGCGCCATCCGCGCGGCGATCGAACTGATCGCCAAGGCGAAAAAGCCGATCTTCTATACTGGCGGCGGCGTCGTGAATTCGGGCCCCGAGGCCTCGCGGTTGCTTCGCGAATTCGTCCGCCTCTCGGGCATTCCGATCACCTCGACGCTGATGGGCCTCGGCGCTTATCCGGCCTCCGACAAGCAGTGGCTCGGCATGCTCGGCATGCACGGCACCTTCGAGGCCAACAATGCGATGCATGATTGCGACGTCATGATCGCGGTCGGCGCGCGCTTCGACGACCGGATCACCGGCCGGCTCGATGCGTTCTCGCCGGGCTCGAAGAAGATCCAGATCGACATCGATCCGTCCTCGCTCAACAAGAATGTCCGCGTCGATGTCGGCATCATCGGTGATGTCGGCAATGTCCTCGACGAGATGGTCCGCCTCTGGCGCGAGGAAAAGCGGAGCATCGACGCGGCGGCGCTGAAGAGCTGGTGGGGCGAGATCGATCGCTGGCGCGGGCGGCGGAGCCTTTCCTATCGCCAGAGCGGCCAAACGATCATGCCGCAATATGCGATCGAGACGCTCTACAAGAAGACCAAGGGCCGCGACACCTACATCACGACCGAGGTCGGCCAGCACCAGATGTGGGCGGCACAGTATTTCGGCTTCGAGGAACCGAACCGCTGGATGACCTCCGGCGGCCTCGGGACGATGGGTTACGGCCTGCCGGCGGCGATCGGCGTGCAGGCGGCGCATCGGGATGCGCTCGTCATCGACATCGCCGGCGATGCCTCGATCCTGATGAATATCCAGGAGATGTCGACGGCGATCCAGCATGAGCTGCCGGTCAAGGTCTTCATCCTGAACAACCAGTATATGGGCATGGTCCGGCAGTGGCAGCAGCTGCTGCATGGCAACCGGCTGTCGCACTCCTATACCGACGCGCTGCCCGATTTCGTGAAGCTCGCCGAGGCCTATGGCGGCGTCGGCATCCGCGCGGAGAAGGTGTCGGAGCTCGATGGCGCGATCGACGAAATGCTGGCCACCGACAAGCCGGTGCTGTTCGACTGCCGCGTCGCCAATCTCGCCAACTGCTTCCCGATGATCCCCTCGGGCAAGGCGCATAACGAGATGCTGCTGCCGGAGGACGCCACGGACGAGGCGATCGCGACCGCTATCGACGAAGAGGGCAAGGCGCTCGTCTGAGCGCTTTCGCCTCTCGTCTTCGGGAACTCAAGGAGAAGAACATGCAGCCCGGATCGGTCTACGCGATCAAGGAAGGCAAGGATGCCGTCGAGCAGCACACGCTGTCGATCCTCGTCGACAACGAGCCCGGCGTGCTTGCGCGCGTCATCGGCCTGTTCTCGGGTCGCGGCTACAACATCGAGAGCCTGACGGTCTCCGAGACGGAACATCTGAAGCACCGCTCGCGCATCACCATCGTGACGCGCGGCTCTCCGGCCGTCATCGAGCAGATCAAGGCGCAGCTAGGCCGGCTCGTGCCGGTCCACCGCGTCAACGATCTGACCGTCGACGGCAAGGCGATCGAGCGCGAGCTGATGCTGATCAAGGTGCGTGGTTCCGGCGATCATCGCAGCGAGGCGCTCCGCCTCGCCGAGGCGTTCCGCGCCCGCGTCATCGATGCGACCACCGAAAGCTTCGTGTTCGAGCTCACCGGCAAGACCGACAAGCTCGACCAATTCATCGTCCTGATGCAGCCGCTCGGCCTCGTCGAAGTGTCGCGCACCGGCGTCGCCGCCATCGCGCGCGGTCCCGAGGCGACTTGAGCTGGCGGCGCTGCTGGAACTTTTGACGCCAGAGTTCGAGGTGTCCTTGACGCGCTGGCCCTTTCCGCACTAGACCATCCGCGGGAACCGTACGGTACGGTACGCTGCAATGCAGCATAGCGCGCCGTCGATGACCGGACATGATGTTCGGTGGGAGCGGATGGTTGGACCAGATATCGACTACGGCGAGCGAGGCCTATTCGGCTCGGCAGAATGCCGTGCTGGAAAGCGCGCTTGCGTTGCTGGTCGAGGGCGGCGAGCGGGCGCTGACGACGGCGAGTGTCGCGCGCGCAGCCAACTGTTCCAAGGAGAGTCTCTACAAGTGGTTCGGCGATCGCGACGGTCTCCTCGCCGCCATGATCACGTTCCAGGCGTCGAAGGTGCGCGCCGAGCCGCGTCCCTCGGGGCAGGCGGGCCGGGCCGCGCTGAAGGCGCAGCTCGCCGGCATCGCGGCCAATCTTCTGCGCGTGCTCGCTGGTGATGTCTCGCTGGCGCTCAATCGCCTCGCCATCGGCCAGGCACGACGCGACGCCGCCGATCTCGGCCACCTCCTGCTGGATCATGGACGCCGGCCGATTGAAACACGGCTGTCGGCGCTGCTCGAAGAGGGCAGGGCCGCCGGCCTCCTCGCCTTTGCCGATACGCGCGAGGCCTATCGGACGCTTTACGGTCTCGTCGTGCGCGATGCGCATGTGCGGATGCTGCTTGGCGATGATCTCGACGATCAGTCGCCGGCTGCCCGCGCCGATGAGGCCATCGACCAGTTCCTCCGCCTTTATGGCGTGGAAGATACGACCGGACCGGAGCCAGAGAGCACCGGCGCGGGAAACGAACGGACGGGATAGAAAGGACACCCACCATGCGCGTCTATTACGATCGCGATGCCGATCTCAACCTCATCAAGTCTAAGAAGGTCGCGATCATCGGCTATGGCAGCCAGGGCCGCGCCCATGCGCTGAACCTCAAGGATTCCGGCGCGAAGGAACTCGCCGTCGCGCTGCGTCCGGGCTCGACCACTGCGCTCAAGGCCGAGGCCGACGGCTTCAAGGTCATGTCCGTCGCCGAGGCGGCCAAGTGGGCCGACCTGATGATGATGGCAACCCCGGACGAGCTTCAGGCTGACATCTACAAGGCCGAGATCGCCCCGAATATCCGTGACGGCGCCGCGATCGCCTTCGCGCATGGCCTCAACGTGCATTTCGCGCTCATCGAGCCGAAGAAGACGGTCGACGTCGTCATGATCGCGCCGAAGGGCCCGGGCCACACCGTGCGTGGCGAATACCAGAAGGGCGGCGGCGTGCCCTGCCTCGTCGCCGTGGCGCAGGACGCGTCGGGCAATGCGCTCGATCTCGCGCTCTCCTATGCCTGCGGCGTTGGCGGCGGCCGTTCGGGCATCATCGAGACGACGTTCCGCGAGGAGTGCGAGACCGATCTCTTCGGCGAGCAGGTCGTGCTCTGCGGCGGTCTGGTCGAGCTGATCCGCGCCGGCTTCGAGACGCTGGTCGAGGCCGGTTACGCCCCGGAGATGGCCTATTTCGAGTGCCTGCACGAAGTGAAGCTGATCGTCGACCTCATCTATGAGGGCGGCATCGCCAACATGAACTACTCGATCTCGAACACCGCCGAGTGGGGTGAATATGTCACCGGCCCGCGCATCATCACCTCCGAGACCAAGGCGGAGATGAAGAAGGTGCTCGCCGACATCCAGACCGGCAAGTTCACCTCGGAATGGATGCAGGAATACAAGGCGGGCGCTGCCCGCTTCAAGGCGATCCGCCGCAACAACGACAGCCACCAGATCGAGGAAGTCGGCGAGAAGCTGCGCGGCATGATGCCGTGGATCGGCAAGAACAAGCTGGTCGACAAGGCCCGCAACTAAGCGACAAGCAGCAGCCGCGCGCGCCGATGGTGCGCGCGGCGGCGACCCCGCCTCCGATACGGTGTTTGCGCGCGCTGTCCTTCAGCCGCGAAGCACCAGCCTGAAGAAGAGCGTCCGCTCGATCGGCGTCTCGTAATAGGGCGCGATCTCCTCGGCGCCGGCGGAACGGTAGAGCGCGATAGCCGCCGTGAGTTCCGGCAGCGTGTCCAGCAGGATTTCTGCCGCGCCGAGCCTTCGGGCCTCCGCGATAGCAGCGTCGAGCAGCGAGCGGCCGAGTCCCTGTCCGCGCCCGTCGGGCGCCACATACATCCTCTTCATCTCGACCGCGCCTTCTGCAAAGGCCCGTAGCGCGACGCAACCGACAGCCATGCCGTCTGCGTCGCGGGCGATGAGCAGCGCCCCATCCGGCGGACCATACTGGCCGGGCAAGCCTGCAAGCTCCGCATCAAAATTCTGGAAGCAGAGATCGATATCGAGCGAGGCCGCATAGGCGCCAAAAAGGCGGGCGGCATCGGCGATGTCGGCAGCGGTTGCGGCGAGGGTGATTGCGATGCGCGACATAGCGGTTCCGGCTCAAGATTCATGCATGGCCTTGGTGGCTGACCCACCCTCGCCGAGATCGATGCGGCGGTCGAGGGGCCGCGCGCATCGCCCTAGGCGGTATCCCAGGTGGGTCGGCAGTGTTGGCCCCCAGCCGCTATCTCGCGTCGCGGGCCAGTCTCATGATGCGGATGGCCAGCGGCAGCGCCAGGGCCGCAGGGATGGCTGAGGCGATCGCGAGCCAGAGCGCGGCCGAGGCCGCACCGGCCGGCCCGCCCGGATCGGCAAAGCCGGCGAGATTGGCGGTCATGCCGGCGATGGCTGTGCCGAGCGCGCTCGCGTAGAGCTGCACGGTCGTCATGCCGCCCGAGGCGAGGTCGTACTCGCCTGCCGGGGCGTAGTGATAGACGCGCGTCACGAGGCACGGCCAGGCCATGCCGACGCCGAAGCCGATGAGCAGCAGTCCGGCACAGATGGGGGCGAGGATCGACAGATCGCCATCGCTCTTCACCGGGCCGAAAAGCCCGAACAAGGCCAGTCCGGCCAGCACGGTGAGGAGGCCGGCGAGGATCGGTCCGACGTCGTCGCCGCGGCGCCAGCGGACGCTGGCGGTCGTTCCCGCCGTCCAGCCCACGGCGATGAGTGCCGCGAGATAGCCGGCGAAGAGCGGGGTCTGGCCGTGCAGGGTCTGCAGCAGGTAGGGGACGAAGATGTCGGGCTGGATCGCCATCATGAGCAGCGCGATGGCGAGATAGACGATGCCGAGCGGTGCGGACAGGCTGAACGAACCCTTGGGCAGCAGCCGCGCCGTGGCATTCCGTTCGACGCGGCCGATCAGAGCCGTCAGTGCCAGAGCCAGCGCCAGGCCGCCGACGCTGACCAGTCGGTTCGGCGACAGGCTGCCGGCGGAGACGGCGAGCACCGCCGCCGCCAGCAGAACGAGTTGTGGCCAGGCGATCGGTGCCTCCTCACCACGGCCGGCGACCTTGCCGGGAAGGCGGATGGCGGCGAGAAGGGCGAACAGCGCGATGAAGGGCAGCAGGGACCAGAAGGCGGCCCTCCAGGCGTGGTGTTCCGCAAAGATGCCGCCGATCGCCGGCCCGATCAGCGTGGCGACGCCGAACGTGCTGGCGATCAGGCCGACGGCACGGCTCCAGAGCGCCGGCGGCAGGACGAGGCGCGTCACCGCATAGGCGAGTGCATAGAAGAACCCGCCACCGAATCCCTGCACCGATCGTCCGACCAGAAGCACTGCCATGTTCGGCGCCAGCGAGGCGATCAGGGTGCCGCATCCAAACAGGAACGCGGCGGCGACATAGGCGCCGCGCGGTCCCAGTTCCTTGATCAGCCGCGCCGTCAACGCCGCCGCTAGGATCGACGCGACGACGAAGAGCGTCGTTGCCCAGGCATAGGCGTCGAGCCCGCCGATATCGGCGACGACCGAGGGCATGACCGTCGCCGTCATGAACATGTTCACGGCGTGCAGGACCACGCCGCCGGCAAGCGCCGCCGCATAAAGGCCGTTTCGGCCTGAAAACAGGCGTTCGTCGGCGTCCGAGGCCAGTTGTGGAGTCTTCGTCACGTCCGCGGGGAGCGTCGCCTCGGCCATGTCGGTCCGGGAATCGTCGTGCATGTTTTCGCCCATCGAGAATGATCACGACGGTGCTTCTAGAACCTCAACCAGGCTTGAGGTCAACACCGCGACGAGGCCTAACCGGCTTTTTCCGGCGCGTCGGCACCGGCCCTGAACAGCCGCGCTCCCGGCCCTTCCTTCGCTGCGCCGTCGTCCGGATTCCACAAGGGACAGGCCGTCAGCGAGAGGCAGCCGCAGCCGATGCAGCCGGAGAGCTGGTCGCGGAGGCGCGTCAGCAGGCTGATGCGTTCGTCCAGCGCGCCGCGCCATTCCGTGGAGAGCGACGCCCAGTCGGTAGCCGTGACGGCCCGGTCTCGCGGCAGATGGTGCAGGCGTTCGCGGATCTCGGCGAGGGCAATACCGGTCTTTTGCGCAACGCGGATGATCGCAATCAGCCTGAGGACCGAGCGGGGATAGCGGCGCTGGTTGCCGGCAGTGCGTCGGCTCTCGATGAGCCCGCGCGCCTCGTAGAAATGCAGCGTCGAGATCGGCACGCCGGTGCGGCGCGAAACCTGGCCGATCGAGAGTTCAGGAGCGGGCATCGGGCGGCGTCTCGGCTTTCGTCGTCAGCCGCAAGCTGCGCGGCCGCCGGCACGATACCTGGACCTTGGTCAAGGTTCCATGTCGGGAGCGACGCTCGGCGAAGTCCGCGCTATGTCGGCGGCTGATGCGGAACGACCCGCGCCTGGACAGCGCGGGTCGTTGAAATCAACCTGTATTCGGGCGGCGGCGATGGCCGAAGCCGGCTCGGGCTAGTAGGAGCCGACGCAGCGATAGGCGCGGCCGTCATAGCCGATGAACGTGTCGGTCGCGGCGTTGTAGCTGCGGTAGCGGTCCTGGCAGTAGGCAACATGGCTGCGCCAGGCGACGCCGGCCGGCGGGGGAACCTCATAGCCGTAGCGCGGCTGCGAGGCGATCGCTGCCCCGACGCCGAGCCCGAGCAGGGCGCCGGCCGCGGCCGCCGCGCCGGGATTGCCGACCCAGCCGCCGTAATAGCCGCCGCGCCAGCCGGGACCGCCATAGTAGCCGCCATCGCCACCCCAACCAGGTCGTCCCCAGCCCGGCCGACCCCAGCCGGGGCCGTAGCCATAGCCCGGGCCACCACGCCAGCCGGGGCCGCCACGCCAATCGGCTGAGGCTGAACCGGCCGTCGCCGCGACGGCGCCGAGCCCGATCACCGTTGCGAGAACAGCAGACATCACGCGCTTCATGATCCGTCTCCTCTGGGACGTCCGATCCGGCTCTTGCGGGTCGGCGTCCGATAACCTTGCCATGATCGGCGATGGCCGCATTGTCCTGCCACGCTTCGGCGAAATCGCGACCAACTGGTGGCGGAAAACGCGCCGGCGGGAAGACTTTTGCCGGGGCGTGCGGACGAGCCACCATCGCTCCGGGCATGACGGCCCCGTCGATCAATTGCCCTGATCCTAGGGCCGGCAAGCTGAACGGCGGCTGAACGGTCGCGGTGGCGCCGAGGTCGATGCATGCTATGACCGCTGCCGATTGACGCTGATCGCGAGGTTTCCATGGCGCGCGCCTATGCCATTCTTGACGTGTTCACGGACCGGCCGCTCGCCGGCAACCAGCTGGCCGTCGTTCTCGATGCCGAGGGGCTCGACACCCCGGCCATGCAGGCCATCGCGGCCGAGTTCAATCTCGCCGAGACGGTGTTCGTGCTGCCGCCGGAACGTCCGGCCCATCGGGCGCGGCTGCGCATCTTCTCCCCGACCAAGGAATTGCCCTTCGCCGGCCATCCGACCGTCGGGACGGCGGTGCTGCTCGCGCTCGAGGACGCCGCCGGCACCAATCGCGATCTCGATGCCATGCTGATGCTCGAGGAGACCATCGGCTCGATCCGCAGCGCCGTTTCGTTGAAGAGCGCCAGCCACGGCCATGCGATCTTCAACGCGCCGGTGATCGCCAAGGCGGCACCGCAGCCGCTCGACGGCGGCACGGTGGCTGCGGCGCTCGGCCTGATGCCCTCGGAAATCGGCTTCGAGAACCATCTCATCGCCGCCTTCTCCGCCGGTCTTCCCTATGTCTTCGTCCCAGTGCGCGACCTCACGGCGATACGGCGGGTCGCGCTGCGTTCCGATCTCTGGCATGGCGCTTTCGGCAACACGTCGGTCTATCTCTATTGCCGCGAGACCGAGAGCAACACGCATCACTTCCACGCGCGGATGTTCTGGCAGGCGCTCGGCCTCGTCGAGGACCCGGCGACCGGATCGGCCGCAGCGGCCTTTGCCGGCGTCGTCCACGCCTTCGATCGCCCGACCAGCGGCACGCATCGCGTTCTGGTCGAACAGGGCTACGAGATGGGCCGTCCGAGTGTCATCACGCTCGAGCTCGACATCGAAGCCGGCCAGCTCGCGGCGGTGCGCATCGGCGGTGACGCCGTCGTCATCGCGCGCGGTTCGCTTGATCTCTGAACCTTCGAACCCGTCCTGGGAGCCCTGACTTGAGCCGCTATTGGAGCCGGATCGTCCACGAGCTTTCGCCCTATGTTCCGGGCGAGCAGCCGGTCATGCGCGATCTCGTCAAGCTGAACACCAATGAGAGCCCCTATGGTCCTTCGCCGCGAGCGCTGGCTGCAATCGCAGCGGCGACGAGCGACCAGCTTCGCCTCTATCCCGAGCCGACCGGCCATGCGCTGCGGGCCGCGATCGCAGCCAGCCACGGCCTCGATGCCGGCGAGGTCTTTGTCGGCAACGGCTCGGACGAGGTGCTGGCGCACACGTTCCAGGCTCTGCTGAAGCAGGAAGCGCCGCTGCTTTTCCCGGACATCAGCTATTCCTTCTATCCGACCTATTGCGCGCTCTACGGCGTCGATCATGTTGCGGTGCCGCTCGACGATGCCTTCCGCGTCGATCCGGCCGATTACGACCGGCCCTGTGGCGCCATCATCCTGCCCAATCCGAATGCGCCGACCGGCATTGCGCTGCCGCTCGCGACGATCGAGGCGATGCTGGTTCGCCATGCCGATGTGGTCGTGGTCATCGACGAGGCCTATGTCGATTTCGGCGCCGAGAGCGCCGCGGCGCTGATCGCCCGCCATCCGAACCTCCTGGTGATCCAGACCTTCTCGAAGTCGCGGGCGCTGGCCGGTCTCCGGGTTGGGTTCGCCATGGGCCAGCGGCCGTTGATCGAAGCGTTGGAGCGCGTCAAGGACAGCTTCAATTCCTACCCGCTCGATCGCCTGGCGCTGGCCGGCGCCGTCGCGTCCTGGGAGGATCGCGCCTGGTTCGAGGAAAAGCGTGCGCTGATCATCGCGAGCCGCGCGAGGCTCACCGTAGCGCTCGGCGGGCTCGGCTTCACCGTGCTTCCGTCTGCCGCGAACTTTGTCTTCGCCCGCCATGTCGATCATTCCGGAGCGGTGCTGGCCGCGGCCTTGCGTGAGCGTGGCGTGCTGGTGCGCCATTTCCGGAAAGAGCGGATCCAGGACTTCCTGCGCATCACGATCGGTACCGATGCCGAATGCGATCGCCTCATGGCGGCGCTCGGCGAAATTCTCGCGGCAACACGGGAGGGGTGACGGCGTGCTTGCATTTTCCGGTGCGCCGTTGCTAGAAGATTTCCGAGGCCGGCATCATGCCGGCTGGATCGTTAGCGATCCGCGTGGAGCGAGCATGAGCGTCAAGGTGGCAGGGGCTGGAGTTCCGGCGGGAATCGTTTCCCGCGGCGCTCGTCCTTTGCCGGCACGCGGCCTGCCGAAAGCCCTCCTTCTTCTTAGCTGCCCCTGAGCGTCGGCAGGCCTTTGATGGCCGGGCTCTCAGGGGAACGCGCCGACGAGCCAACGCCAACAAAGCTCCGCGGCCTCGCTCTCCCGACCAAGACTGCCCGGGACGCGGCTGCCAGAAGAAAGACCAGACCATGACCGCCACCACCCAGGCCGCCGCTTCCGACAAGGACCGCGTCGTCATTTTCGATACGACGCTGCGCGACGGCGAACAGTGCCCCGGCGCCTCGATGACCTATGAGGAAAAGCTCGAGGTCGCCGAACTCCTGGAAGACATGGGCGTCGACATCATCGAGGCCGGCTTCCCGATCGCCAGCCAGGGCGATTTCGAGGCCGTTCAGGAGATCGCCCGCCGCGCCGGACCGGACGTCACCATCGCCGGCCTCGCCCGCGCAATTTCCGGCGACATCATCCGCGCCGGCGAGGCCGTGCGCGTCGCCAAGCGCCCGCGCATCCACACCTTCGTCTCGACATCGCCGATCCATCTGGCGCACCAGATGAAGAAGAGCGAGGAGCAGGTGCTCGACATCATCGCCGCGACTGTGGCGCAGGCGCGCAACCTGGTCGAGGATGTCGAATGGTCGGCGATGGACGCGACGCGGACGCCGATCGAATATCTGATCCGCTGCGTCGACGCGGCGATCAAGGCCGGCGCCACGACGATCAACCTGCCCGATACGGTCGGCTATGCCGTGCCGGACGAATATGCCGCGATGTTCCGCACGGTGATCGAGCGCGTCGCCAATTCCGACAAGGCTGTCTTCTCGACCCATTGCCATGACGATCTCGGTCTCGCGGTCGCCAATTCGCTGGCTGGCGTCGCGGGTGGCGCGCGCCAGATCGAATGCACGATCAACGGGCTCGGAGAGCGCGCCGGCAATGCCGCGCTGGAAGAGGTCGTGATGGCGATCCGCACACGCGGCGATGCGCTGCCCTATACGACCGGCGTCGAGACGACGATGCTGACCCGCGCCTCGAAGCTGATCTCGGCCGTCTCGGCCTTCCCCGTCCAGTACAACAAGGCGATCGTCGGCCGGAACGCCTTCAGCCATGAAAGCGGCATCCATCAGGACGGCATGCTGAAGAACGCCGAGACCTACGAGATCATGACGCCGGAGAGCGTCGGCGTGAAGGCGACCTCGCTGGTGATGGGCAAGCATTCGGGCCGCCATGCCTTCCGCGAGAAGCTGAAGGATCTCGGCTACGAGCTGGGCGACAATGCGCTGGAAGACGCCTTCAAGCGCTTCAAGGATCTCGCGGACCGCAAGAAGCATGTCTATGACGAGGATATCGAGGCGCTGGTCGGCGACGAGGTTGCGACCGCCAGCGAGACGATCCGCCTGTTGTCGCTGACGGTCATCGCCGGCACCGGCGGGCCGGCCAAGGCGATCATCAGCCTCGATGTCGACGGCACCCACATCACCAAGGAAGTCGCCGGCAACGGCCCTGTCGACGCGACCTTCAATGCCATCACGGCCATCGTGCCGCATCAGGCGAAGATGTCGCTCTACCAGGTGCATGCGGTGACCGAAGGCACCGACGCGCAGGCCGAGGTTTCGGTTCGGCTCGAGGAGGACGGCAAGTCGGTCACCGGCCGCGGCGCGGATCCCGACACCATGGTCGCCTCCGCCAAGGCCTATCTCTCGGCGGTCAACAAGATCGCCATCAAGCGCCAGCGCCAGCACGCCCAGGCCGCCAGCGCCTGAGGCCTACCATCCGGCTTTCAATGAAAACGGCCGCGTCATCGACGCGGCCGTCTTGATTCTGACCCCGCGCCGACGGGCAGGGCGGTTGAAGGCCCGGGCAAAGCGCGCTTGCCGAGGCCAGGCGCGGGAGCCACGCGCCGGATCATTCTGAACGTGCGGCGCAATCCTGCGGACTCCGCGATCTTTCGCCGATGATTTCCACAGGCGGCAAAATCGCGCTCGGCAGCGCTGGACAGGCCCGGCCGCCTTTGCTAAACACCCCCCTGTCGCGGCGGACATGAGCCGCTTGCGCGGCGGGTGCATAGCTCAGTTGGTAGAGCAGCTGACTCTTAATCAGCTTGTCCTAGGTTCGATCCCTAGTGCACCCACCACTCCCTTCCTTTGTTGGCAGAGTCTCGCGGTTTCGCGAAAATTCGCGGTGGGTCGCCTTTTGGACGAGGCTTCCGCTCACGCCCTTGAGCGCCTCGTGCCTGCCGCTCGTCAGACGTCCTGTCGCAGGTCGTGGCAGCCTGGCCATTTCCGGCTCCCTGATCCGCGCCGGGTGACTCGCTGTCGCCACGGCCGCGGCAAAGCTTGACCGCACATAATCGGCCCGCGGCTCGGCATTGATTGCTTCCCCTCACGAGGCGGACGGGAGTATTTCGCGGTGCATCATCTGTCGCTGCTTTGCAACAGTGCCGCGTCATCCGGCCGATTTGCTACCGGAGCCTGATCAAAGGCAGCCCGTAAGAATGGCGTGCGGCGAGACTTCGTGGTTCGATCGGGTGTCACGACCAAGGGGCATGGACATGGCGCAATCGATCGAACGCATCGGCCGGACCGGCTTCGAGACGCGGCGGCGCGGGCCTATCCGCCGGCTCGGGCCATTGCTGCTGACGATGACGGCGCTGGTGCCGGTGTCGGCCGTTCTGCCATCGCGCGCACTCGCCGTCGATCATCGCTTCACCCCGGCACTGACTACCGACAACAGCTGGTTCCTGGCCGACAGCTGGACTCCGGCGACGGTCCCAACGTCAGCAGACTATGTCCTCTTCTACCCGTATATTTCAGCGGTCATCGATGGCGGGGCTGCATACTCCGGAAATATCGATGTCTCCGCCGGGCAGTTCAACGACAGCACGTTTAAGATCATCAATGGCGGCAGCCTCACGACGACGGGCGATGCTACGATCGGCATGAAATTTCCGGGTGGCAAGGGCGAGGCGCATGTCGGCCTTGTCCTCGTCGACGGCGTCGGTTCTCGCTGGGATGTCTCCGGCACGTTCACGATGGGGCACGGCGATGCTGCGCCTTATTCGAACGGGTCCGTCACCGTCAGCGGTGGCGGGACGTTGACGACCGGCAGCTTCAACCTCGTCGGTCATCCGTTCTTCGAGACGCCTCTGTTGGTGACCGGTGCGGGCTCGACATTCGTCAGCGGCAATTTCACCGCGAACAGTGCTGCCGACCGCAAGGACGTCACCTTCGAGAAGGGCGCTACTGTCATCAGCGACGCTGTTGTCCTCGGCACCGATGCGGTCGTGACGGATGCAGGGACGAGCTGGACGACCGGCCACCTTCAACTCGGCCAGATGAACGACGACCGAGGCTACAAGTTCACCAACCTGCAGGTTCTTGCCGGGGCGCATGTCAACAGCGAGTCGGTTCAGATCGGCGCGAACTACACCGCGTACAAGTCGACCATGACGGTCGATGGCGCTGGCTCGCAGCTGAACGTCACCCATGCGCTCGATATCGGCGTGCTCAGCACGCAGACCTATGGCGTCCTGCAGGTCTCGAATGGCGGCCTTGTGACCGTCGGCTCGGGCAGCGGCATCGTCAACATGGGCAATGATCCGGCCTATGCCTCGCAGGCCACGTTGATCATCGGTGGCCAGAAGACGGTTGGGGGCGTGGCGACGACGCAGGGGCCGGGGGATGTGAAGGCTGGGGAGATCCGGACCGGGGCGAATGCGACGATCCAGTTCCAGCATACGTCGCAGAGCTATGTGTTCACGCCGAAGATCACCGGCACGGGCAAGGTGACGATCAGCGCCGGCTCGACGACGCTTTCGGCGGCGAACACCTATTCGGGCGGCACGCTGATCGAGGGCGGCGTGGCGATCGGCACCCATGCGAGCTTCGGCACCGGGACGATCACCGACCGGAGCTATCTGGTGCTCGACCAGGCCAGCGACGGCACGCTCACCAATCTGGTGCAGGGCACCGGGCGGCTGATCAAGCGCGGCACAGGCGCGGTGACGCTTTCGGCGGCGAACACCTATTCGGGCGGCACGACGATCGAGAAGGGGACTTTGATCGGCACGACGAGGAGCTTCGGCTCGAACTATATCGTCGATGACGGGACCCTTGTGCTCGACCAGGCGACCAGCAGCACCCTCGCCAACTATGTGGCCGGCAGCGGCACGCTGATCAAGCGCGGCACGGGCTCGGTGACGCTCGGCACGACGAATGCGTATACCGGCGGGACGACGATCTCGGCCGGCGCGCTGATCGGCACCAATACCAGCTTCGGCACGGGCGCGGTCGTCGACAATGCGAAGCTGGTGTTCGACCAGGCGACGAGCGGCAGCTTCGCCAATGCGATCTCCGGCACGGGCCAGGTGATCAAGCGCGGCACCGGCTCGGTGACGCTCTCGGGCATCAACACCTATTCCGGCGGCACGACGATCTCGGCCGGCGCGTTGATCGGCACGACGGCGAGCTTCGGTTCGAGTTGGATCGTCGACGATGCCAAGCTCGTCATCGACCAGTCGACCAGCAGCACCCTCGCCAACTATGTCGCCGGCAGTGGTCAGCTGATCAAGCGCGGCACCGGCTCGGTGACGCTCGGCACCAACAACACCTACACGGGTGGCACGACGATCTCGGCCGGCGCGTTGATCGGCACCAATACCAGCTTCGGCTCGAACTGGATCGTCGACGACGCCAAGCTCGTCATCGACCAGACGACGAACGGCAAGCTCGGCAACTACATCGCCGGCTCTGGCCAGCTGATCAAGCGCGGCAGCGGCACGGTGACGCTCGGCACCAACAACACCTTCACCGGCGGGACGACGATCTCGGCCGGCGGGCTGACCGGCACCACGACGAGCTTCGGCACCGGCTGGATCGTCGACGACGCGGCGCTCACCATCGACCAGTCGACCACCGGCACGCTGACGAACTACATCGCCGGCACCGGTTCCTTCACCAAGCAGGGCACCGGCACGGTCACCGTCAGTTCCAACAATGCGCTCACCGGCCCGGTGACGGTCGCGGCCGGCAAGCTCCTCGTCAATGGCGGCTTTGCCGGCACGGCGACGGTTCAATCCGGCGCGACGCTCGGCGGCACCGGCCAGCTCGGCGCGATCAGCGTGCAGTCCGGCGGCACGCTGGCGCCCGGCAACTCGATCGGCACGATCCGCACCGGCGACGTGACCTTCGCGTCCGGCTCGACCTATGCGGTGGAGATCGCTTCGAATGGCAGCAGCGACAAGATCCAGGCGAGCGGCGTGGCGCGGCTGAACGGCGGCACGGTCGCCGCGACGGCGCTCGATCCGGCCACCAGCTACCAGAACGGCGCCACCTACACGATCCTCAACGCCGCCGGCGGCCGTATCGGCACCTTCGACGCGGCGCGGTTCGATTCCGCCTTCGTCACCGCCAGCCTCTCCTATACCAGCACCGCGGTCGGCCTGGTGCTGACGCCGGTGCGGGCCGCGAACCAGGTGTTCGCGAAGGTCGCGGTGAGCGAGAACCAGACGGCGACGACGGAGGCGCTGCAGACGCTGCCGCAGGAGGGCGCGACGCTCGCGCTCTACAACGAGATTCTCAGCATCCCGACCGAGGAAGAGGCGCGCACCGTCTTCGACTATCTCTCGGGCGAGGTGCATGCCTCGGTGAAGAGCGTCGAGATCGAGAACAGCCAGTTCCTGCGCAGCGCGGTCTATGACCGCCTCATCGCGGCGCGCGACCGCGCCGCGCCGGCCGGCATGAGCGTGGCGCCGCTCGGCGCGGCCGCCCGCGACGACAGCGCGGTCTGGCTGCAGGGCTTCGGCGCCTGGGGCTCGATCGACGGCACCGACAGCGCGGCGGCGATCGACGAGAGCACCGGCGGCTTCTTCATCGGCGCCGATACGCTGCTCGCCGACAGCTGGCGCCTCGGCGTCCTTGGCGGCTACAGCCACACCTCGTTCACTATCGACGACCGCGCCTCGTCGGGCTCGATCGACAGCTATCATGCCGGCGTCTATGCCGGCACCGCCTGGGGCGCGCTCGCGCTGAGGACCGGCGCCGCCTATACCTGGAACGACGTCTCGACGGCGCGCAGCGCTGCCGGGCTCAGCGATCCGCTCGACGCCGGCTACAATGCCGGGCTGGCGCAGGCCTTCGGCGAGCTCGGCTATGGCATTCCGGCCGGTCGGGCCGCCTTCGAGCCGTTTGCGGGGCTCGCCTATGTCAATCTCGACACCGGCGGCATCGCCGAGACGGGCGGGGCGACGGCGCTCTATGGCGCGTCCGAAGCCTCGGACGTCACCTTCACGACGCTCGGCCTGCGCGCCTCCACGGATCTGCCGCTCGGCGCGCTCGATGCGGGGCTGAAGGGCATGGCCGGCTGGCGCCACGCCTTCGGCGACACGTTGCCGAGCGCGACGCTCGCCTATGACGGCTCGTCGGTGTTCTCGATCGGCGGCGCGCCGATCGCCGAGGACGCGCTGGTGCTCGAGGCCGGCCTCGACGTCAAGATCGACCGGAGCGCCGTCCTCGGCATCGCCTATTCCGGACAGTTCGCCGGATCCGAAACCCTCAACGCCGTCCAGGGAAACCTCGCCTGGAGCTTCTGAGAGGGCCGAACTACGCGGGCTTCGCGATCAGCGCGCGAAGGCGGCGAACGGGTTGTCGGTGAGGGTATGGCACGTCGTTCGAGCGTTCGTTGTAACCCTATCGAAGAGGGTGTGTTCTTTTCAGTAAGCGCTACCGGAGATTGAGAAGATCGCGCGTGCGATAGAATCCGGAGCCAGTTCGTTTTCGAATGAAGTTCCATCGACCAGAGGGCGGCACATGGATCGATTGACTGGACATAGGTATCAAGGCGCAGTTCACGCCGGTAGACCGCGGTCCATCCGCAGCATGATCCGGGCGCTGCTGACGATGACGGCGCTGGTGCCGGTCTCCGCCATCGTGTCGACAGAGGCTCAGGCCGTTGATCACAATTGGGGCAATCCGCTTGGGACCGGAAGCGACTGGTTCGATCCTCAGAACTGGACGCCCAGTACCGTCCCGACCTCGGCGGACAATGTCACGAATAACGTGGGGGCAGCCGTTATCGACGGCGCAGCGGCCTACTCAGCCAATATCGAAATGGGGACCCCGGCTTTCAGCACTTCGTTCTCGCTGCAGATCGTCAATGCCGGCACGCTGACGACCACAGGCAATGCGATCGTCGGGATGAAGTTCGGCGGCACGCGGCCCGAGCAGTTTCCAGGGGAGGCACTGGTCGACGGCGCAGGCTCGCGCTGGGATGTCTCCGGCAATCTGACGATGGGGCACGATGATGCGGCGGCCTATTCCAACGGGCGCGTCACTGTCAGCGGTGGCGGGACGTTGACGACCGGCAGCTTCAACCTCGTCGGTCATCCGTTCTATGAGACGCCTCTGCTGGTGACCGGTGCGGGCTCGACATTCGTCAGCGGAGACTTCACTGCGAATGCGCTATCTGGCCTGCTGAACATCACCTTCGAGAAAGGCGCGACGGTCAGTAGCACCAGTGTCGTTCTCGGTGCCACGGCTCTGGTTACCGATTCAGGCACCAAGTGGACCGGCTCGAACATCCGGATTGGCGGAGCTCTCGGCACCCATGGGATATTGACGATTGCAAATGGCGGCGTTCTCCAGGCAGGCACGGGCAGCGGCATCGTCAACATGGGCAATGACCCGGCCTATGGCTCCGCCGCCGACCTCATCATCGGCGGTCAGAAGACGGTTGGGGGCGTGGCGACGACGCAGGGGCCGGGCGACGTGAAGGCTGGGGAGATCCGGACCGGGGCGAATGCGACGATCCAGTTCCAGCATACGTCGCAGAGCTATGTGTTCACGCCGAAGATCACCGGCACGGGCAAGGTGACGATCAGCGCCGGCTCGACGACGCTTTCGGCGGCGAACACCTATTCGGGCGGCACGCTGATCGAGGGCGGCGTGGCGATCGGCACCCATGCGAGCTTCGGCACCGGGACGATCACCGACCGGAGCTATCTGGTGCTCGACCAGGCCAGCGACGGCACGCTCACCAATCTGGTGCAGGGCACCGGGCGGCTGATCAAGCGCGGCACAGGCGCGGTGACGCTTTCGGCGGCGAACACCTATTCGGGCGGCACGACGATCGAGAAGGGGACTTTGATCGGCACGACGAGGAGCTTCGGCTCGAACTATATCGTCGATGACGGGACCCTTGTGCTCGACCAGGCGACCAGCAGCACCCTCGCCAACTATGTGGCCGGCAGCGGCACGCTGATCAAGCGCGGCACGGGCTCGGTGACGCTCGGCACGACGAATGCGTATACCGGCGGGACGACGATCTCGGCCGGCGCGCTGATCGGCACCAATACCAGCTTCGGCACGGGCGCGGTCGTCGACAATGCGAAGCTGGTGTTCGACCAGGCGACGAGCGGCAGCTTCGCCAATGCGATCTCCGGCACGGGCCAGGTGATCAAGCGCGGCACCGGCTCGGTGACGCTCTCGGGCATCAACACCTATTCCGGCGGCACGACGATCTCGGCCGGCGCGTTGATCGGCACGACGGCGAGCTTCGGTTCGAGTTGGATCGTCGACGATGCCAAGCTCGTCATCGACCAGTCGACCAGCAGCACCCTCGCCAACTATGTCGCCGGCAGTGGTCAGCTGATCAAGCGCGGCACCGGCTCGGTGACGCTCGGCACCAACAACACCTACACGGGTGGCACGACGATCTCGGCCGGCGCGTTGATCGGCACCAATACCAGCTTCGGCTCGAACTGGATCGTCGACGACGCCAAGCTCGTCATCGACCAGACGACGAACGGCAAGCTCGGCAACTACATCGCCGGCTCTGGCCAGCTGATCAAGCGCGGCAGCGGCACGGTGACGCTCGGCACCAACAACACCTTCACCGGCGGGACGACGATCTCGGCCGGCGGGCTGACCGGCACCACGACGAGCTTCGGCACCGGCTGGATCGTCGACGACGCGGCGCTCACCATCGACCAGTCGACCACCGGCACGCTGACGAACTACATCGCCGGCACCGGTTCCTTCACCAAGCAGGGCACCGGCACGGTCACCGTCAGTTCCAACAATGCGCTCACCGGCCCGGTGACGGTCGCGGCCGGCAAGCTCCTCGTCAATGGCGGCTTTGCCGGCACGGCGACGGTTCAATCCGGCGCGACGCTCGGCGGCACCGGCCAGCTCGGCGCGATCAGCGTGCAGTCCGGCGGCACGCTGGCGCCCGGCAACTCGATCGGCACGATCCGCACCGGCGACGTGACCTTCGCGTCCGGCTCGACCTATGCGGTGGAGATCGCTTCGAATGGCAGCAGCGACAAGATCCAGGCGAGCGGCGTGGCGCGGCTGAACGGCGGCACGGTCGCCGCGACGGCGCTCGATCCGGCCACCAGCTACCAGAACGGCGCCACCTACACGATCCTCAACGCCGCCGGCGGCCGTATCGGCACCTTCGACGCGGCGCGGTTCGATTCCGCCTTCGTCACCGCCAGCCTCTCCTATACCAGCACCGCGGTCGGCCTGGTGCTGACGCCGGTGCGGGCCGCGAACCAGGTGTTCGCGAAGGTCGCGGTGAGCGAGAACCAGACGGCGACGACGGAGGCGCTGCAGACGCTGCCGCAGGAGGGCGCGACGCTCGCGCTCTACAACGAGATTCTCAGCATCCCGACCGAGGAAGAGGCGCGCACCGTCTTCGACTATCTCTCGGGCGAGGTGCATGCCTCGGTGAAGAGCGTCGAGATCGAGAACAGCCAGTTCCTGCGCAGCGCGGTCTATGACCGCCTCATCGCGGCGCGCGACGGCGCCGCGCCGGCCGGCATGAGCGTGGCGCCGCTCGGCGCGGCCGCCCGCGACGACAGCGCGGTCTGGCTGCAGGGCTTCGGCGCCTGGGGCTCGATCGACGGCACCGACAGCGCGGCGGCGATCGACGAGAGCACCGGCGGCTTCTTCATCGGCGCCGATACGCTGCTCGCCGACAACTGGCGCCTCGGCGTCCTCGGCGGCTACAGCCATACGAGCTTCACCATCGACGACCGCGCCTCGTCGGGCTCGATCGACAGCTATCATGCCGGCGTCTATGCCGGCACCGCCTGGGGCGCGCTCGCGCTGAGGACCGGCGCCGCCTATACCTGGAACGACGTCTCGACGGCGCGCAGCGCTGCCGGGCTCAGCGATCCGCTCGACGCCGGCTACAATGCCGGGCTGGCGCAGGCCTTCGGCGAGCTCGGCTATGGCATTCCGGCCGGTCGGGCCGCCTTCGAGCCATTTGCCGGGCTCGCCTATGTCAATCTCGACACCGGCGGCATCGCCGAGACGGGCGGGGCGACGGCGCTCTATGGCGCGTCCGAAGCCTCGGACGTCACCTTCACGACGCTCGGCCTGCGCGCCTCCACGGATCTGCCGCTCGGCGCGCTCGATGCGGGGCTGAAGGGCATGGCCGGCTGGCGCCACGCCTTCGGCGACACGTTGCCGAGCGCGACGCTCGCCTATGACGGCTCGTCGGTGTTCTCGATCGGCGGCGCGCCGATCGCCGAGGACGCGCTGGTGCTCGAGGCCGGCCTCGACGTCAAGATCGACCGGAGCGCCGTCCTCGGCATCGCCTATTCCGGACAGTTCGCCGGATCCGAAACCCTCAACGCCGTCCAGGGAAACCTCGCCTGGAGCTTCTGAAAGGGCCGAACTACGCGGGCTTCGCGATCAGCGCGCGAAGGCGGCGAACGGGTTGTCGTGCGTCAGGGTGGTGATGACGGCTTCATCGAGCCCTGCCGCGCGCAGCTTCGGCAGCAGAGTCTCTGCAAGATGCGTATAGGGCAGGGGCGTGCCGCCGCCGGGCAACGCCGGATCATACCAGCCGCGGTCATGGCTCAGCAGCAGCTGGCCCCCGAGCCCCGCGTCGATCGCCTTCCGGATCAGCGCGATCACGGCGTCGTCCTCGGCGCGGCCGACATGGTCATATTCGATCCAGGCGCCGCGGGCGGCGACGGCGCGGTGGAGGGCGAAATCGGGTTCCTCCTGCGTATGGATCGAGATGAAGCGTTCGGCGCGGTAGCCCTCGGCCTCGATGATGTCGAGCTGGTCCATGACGACGCGGCCGCGGATCGTATGGCTGCCGATCACGGCGCCGGTGCGAAGGCCAGCGCGGGCCGCGGCACGCAGGATCTTCGCCTCCAGCGGCGTGAGGCCGTCATCGCCGGCACTGAGCTTGATCCAGCCGGCCCGGAAGCCCGCCGCCTCGATCTCCTCCTCCAGCTCGCGCACCATCCACTCCTCGAGTTCGGCCTCGCTGGCGGCAGCGACAAACGGGGGAATCCACGGCTCGCGATAATTTCCGGTCGGCACGACGATCGGGAAGTCCGTCGCGAGCGACACGGCACGATCGAGATCGGCGCGGCGGCCGACGCCGCCAGTCGAGCATTCGACCAACGCGGTGACGCCGAGCGCCTGGATGCGCCGGATCTCGGGCGCCATCAGCGCGACGACCTCGGCCTCATTCGCCTCGGCATAGCCCGGCTGGTCGGGCGTCCTCAGATCGACGAACACATGCTCATGCGGCAGGATCATGCCGAGCTGATCCTTCGTTCGCGGTCCGAGCGTGGTGTAGAGCTGGCGCATCGGTCGTCCTCCCTCAGGTGAAGGGCGAGCCTAAACGGCTGGTTCGGCATCCGCCAGTTGCTCGGCGCCTCGTTGCGTCGACTGGATTGCAGGAGGACCGCCGTCTTGCCGAAGGTTGTGCGCTCCTGAACAAGACCACCCGAGCGCCGCTGCGTTCAATGGCACCGCTTCGGCGTCGGACGGACCCGCTCTCGGATGGTTGCCGGGCAACACGCCGCCATCGGTCCCGTCACGGACGGCGATGGCGCGCACGCTCGAGAGCCAGAGCCTCCGGTACCGCCCATTCATAGAGCAGGAGCGTCGCGGCGCAGTAGTCGCTGATCCGCTCGCAAAGCAAGGGTTTGATGCTGACCGTGTTCCTCGCGCGGTCGCGATCGATGAGCCCGGCGCGTTCGGCGGCGTTCAGGATGTTGGAGGCATGGGCGCGGGAGATGCCGAACTCCCGCGACAGACCATTGGCGCTCGGCGGCGGCTCGCCGAGGCGATCGGCCATCGCCACCCTCAGGATGATCATGAGGCCACTGTCCAATTCTGTGATCTCGGCGAGACCGTCCGGCTCCGCCGGAAGACCGGAACCTGTCTGGTGGGCCTGGCCGAGCAACTCGCAGAGACTGTCGTGGAAGGACTGACGCTCGAGTGCTGTCGACGCATGGGCGAGAAGCGGATTGATGGCGGCGAGCGCGGCGATGTTGGATCGCCACCGCTCGGCGAAATACGCGCGAAGCAGCGGCGTCGGTTCGAGCGGCTTCAGCCTGCCGTCCTCGGTATGCTCCGCCATCGTCAGGTACCGGGCGCGCAACAGGAGCTGCACGATCGAGCGCGCGCGGGCTGGACCGCAGATGTCATGCTTCAGGCAGGTGGCCTCGAGCCGGCTCATCGTCAACCGGATGCCGTTCTGTTTCGGTCGGCCGTGCAGATAGAGACAGAAGAAGGCGACGAAGACCCGTCCGCGGTCCGACAGCAGCCGGTGCCGTGCCGGGAGCGATCTGTGCAGATCGAGGATGTCGCCCAAGAGGCGGGTGGACGTCGCCCGAAAGCCGGGTCTGTCGCGCATGCCCGCCAGCAGTTCCGGCGTGAACGAACCGGTGCCGCGTTCGATCACTGCAGCGTTGCCCCTCGTCCGCCGCACGCGAATGACGTCCGACCCGGAGAGATCCGATCCCACCGAATTTTGGCAGCTATCAAGATCATTGCAGTGCGATAGAACGGTTGCGTCGCAAAGGAATGCTCACGAAACGAGCATTCCGTCGTCGTGAATATGTGGGTTCCGGCGCGGCATTCTCTGCCTATCGGGGAAGTAAATTGACGGAAGTTGCTAGAGTTCGGCCGATTGTTCCGGCCGTAAGTATCTATCCTTTGCCTATGAGTGCGCGTAGAGCAAGACATGAAGCTCGTAATGCCAGAAGACACCGATTGATCCTTCCGAAGGGCTATCCCTATAGACGATTACCATATTGGGTGCCTTATGGATTAGCGAACTCGCTCGTTCGCATGTTCCAAAGATTCCTCTGAAATTACCTAACAAATATCTTCCATTGGCTAAGTAATCGGCTCGCTATCGTGCGAGCGGAAGCGCGGACTCATGTTCGCAAATCGGCCGATGCTGCCGGAATGTCGAACAGAACGTGCACCTGATCTGTCGCGGGTCAAGAAACTCGGCGGGGCTGCAACAGCGGCCTCGTTGAGATAATGCGCATTTCTGCCAATGGTTCGTACGAAGGAGCGGTGCGTGCGGATATCGGGCGCGCCGGCGAACCTTCAATGGGCATTTGCGTTTGCGGTTCAGGCCGCGATAGGTGTCGGCAACGGTCGATGGACCTGGTCCCGCAGGCGTGGCATCCGAAGAGCGCCCGAAAGTCCCTCGTGCCACGACCGGCTGGCGGAGGAGAAATCGATGACAACGCGTGCAACGGTTGGCGGCATGGCCGTTCGTGTCGGCGATGTCCGCTCGTGGGCAACGATGGGGGCGGCGCTCATCGCCGCAGCGCTCGTGGCTACGGCCGGGGCCTCAGCCGAGGAGAGGCCGGACTATCGGCCGTTCTCGGGCAGCGTCCATCTCCGTTACCTGAACGCGGATGGTCATGAGATCACGGCGGTGCCGCGCATCGGGCTCTCCTTCGGGGGCAAGTCGATCCGGGCTGAACTCGATTCCGGCTCCACCGGCGTGGTGGTCGCTGCTGCATCCATTCCGGGATTCGACCAGTTGCCCGCGATCGGCGCGGGCAGGCTGACCTATACGAGTTCTGGCCGGGTCATGATCGGCTCCTGGGTCACGACGCCGGTGACGCTCACCGGAGCGGACGGGGCCTCCGTTACGACCGAACCGATGCCGGTGCTTGCCGTGACCAAGGTCGAATGCCTCGAGCAGGCGCGGAACTGCACCGCAAACGACGATCCGCGCGGCATCGCCATGGTCGGCGTCGGTTTCGCGCGCGAAGGCGACCGGCAGGCGCAGAGCACGCCCGAGAAGAACCCGTTGCTGCGCGTCGCGGGCGAGGGGCATTGGCGGCGGGGCTATGTTCTCACAGCCGACGGCGTCGATGTCGGGCTGACCGCCGAGACCACCCGCGGCGACATCCGCTTCATCAAGCTGGAGCGTCAGGCCGACCTGCCGGACTGGGCGGGCATTCCGGCCTGCATCACGATCGCCGGCAAGACGCCCCCTGCCTGCGGCACGATGCTGGTCGATACCGGCGTCGCCGACATGTTCCTGACGGTGCCGGCGCGCCAGGCGGCCGTGGCGCCGTTGCCGGAGGGCACCGAGGTCGCCATCGCGATCGGCAAAGCCGCCGACGCGGTCCCGCTCTACAGCTTCAAGGTCGGCAATCCGTCCGATGCGCTGGCGCCCGGGAACATCCATCTCCGTGTCGCCGACCGGCCGCCCTTCGTGAATACGAGCTTCCATCTGCTCAACGGCTTCGACCTGCTCTACGACGCCGATGGTGGCTATGCCGGGTTCCGGCAACGGTGAGTTGGCATCAGCAACGCTGGACGGGAAGTCGGCCGTCCAGGGCGCCTGCCTTGCACATAAATCGATTGAAAACCGATTGCGCCGGCGCATCGGCTGCGGCATGGTCTCCCGAGCCCCGTTGAAGAGGGCAGATTTGGGAGGAATTCGATGTCCAAGACTGCAAGGTCCATCCTTGCTGCGGGCGCTATTGCGCTTGCGGCCATGTCCACGGCGCCGGTGAAGGCCCAGGCCGAGGATGTCACCATCCTCGCCTCGGTTCCGGGCCTCACTTTCCCGTTCTTCGTTCACATGATGAACGCCTTCAAGGCCGAGGCCGCGAAGCAGGGCGTCGCCGTGATCGAGAGCGACGGCCAGGTGTCCTCGCCCAAGCAGACGGCTGATATCGAGGCCGCGATCACCAAGGGCGTGCAGGGCATCGTGATCAGCCCGAACGAGGTCGACGCGATGGCGCCGGCGCTGCAGCAGGCGGTCGAGGCCGGCATTCCGGTCGTCACCGTCGATCGCCGCGTGTCGCAGGTCGAGGGCATCCTTGCCCATATCGGCGCCGACAACGTCAAGGGCGGCGAAGCGCAGGGCGAGCTCGTCATGAAGCTCTTCCCGAATGGCGCGACGATCATCAATCTGCAGGGCCAGTCTGGCGCCTCGCCGGCCATCGACCGCAACAAGGGCCTGCACAACGTTCTCGACAAGGCGGCCGACAAGTACAAGATCGTCTTCGAGCAGACGGCCGGCTTCGACCGCGCCAAGGGCCTCGCCGTCACCGAGGCGGCGCTTTCGGCCCTGCCTGAGGCGCCGAAGGTCATCGTCGCCGCCAATGACGACATGGCGCTCGGTGCGCTCGAGGCCGTCAAGGGCCGCAATCTCCAGGGCATCGCCATCATCGGCTTCGATGCGCTGCCGGAAGCCCTGGCGCAGGTCCGCGACGGCGGCCTGACCGCGACGATCGAGCAGTTCCCCGGCAAGCAGAGCGCCATGGGCGTCGATACGCTGGTCGCCTTCATCAAGGACAAGAAGAAGCCCGACCAGGCGCTGATCCTGCTGACCCCGGTCGCGATCACCAAGGACAACCTCAATCTCGCCGAGCGTCTCGGCGAGGTGAAGTAAGCCCTTCGCACGCATCGCTTCGCGTCCGGACGTCGCCACGGCGCTGTCCGGACGCTGTTCGTTTCCGCCATTCCATCATTGAAGGCGCCGCCCGCCCGGCGCCGCGAGGCTTTTCCATGACCGATCAGGCCGCGCCGCTGCTGTCGATGTCCGGCATCACCAAGAGCTTCCCCGGCGTGCGGGCGCTCGACGGCGTCGCGCTCGAGGTCAACCGGCAGGAGATTCACGCGCTGCTCGGCGAGAACGGAGCCGGCAAATCGACCCTGCTCAAGATCCTCGCCGGGGCGCAGGCGCCCGACGCCGGCGAGATCGTCTTCGACGGCCGCCCGGTGACGCTGGCCAATCCGCATGCGGCGCAGCTCCTCGGCATCGTGACGATCTACCAGGAATTCACGCTCGCGCCCGACATGAGCATCGCCGAGAACGTGTTCATCGGCCGCGAGCCGGGACGCTGGCCCTTCGTCAGCTGGTCGCGCATGGCGGCCGATACCGAAAAGCTGATCCGCCGCATCGGCCTTGAGCGCAGCCCGATGACGCTGGTGCGCGACCTGTCGGTTGCCGAGCAGCAGATGGTCGAGATCGCCCGGGCGCTATCGATGGATTCGCGCGTCATCATCATGGACGAGCCGACGTCCGCGCTCAGCTCAGCCGAGGTCGAGAAGCTGTTTCGCATCGTGCGGCGGCTGAAGGACGAGGGCATTTCGATCATCTTCGTGACGCATCGCCTCGAAGAGGTGATGGAGGTCTGCGATCGCTTCACGGTGCTGCGCGACGGCCGCAATGTCGGCGCCGGCAGCGTTTCCGACATCACGATCGACGGCATCATCCAGTTGATGGTGGGCCGCGAGGTCAACACGCTGTTCGCCCATCGCGAGGCGCCGGAGCCGGGACCCGTCGCGCTCGCCGTCAGCGGCCTGACGCGCCTGAGGACGGCGCAGGATCCGCATGCAACCGAGATCCGCGATGTCTCGCTGTCGGTTCGCCGCGGCGAGATCCTCGGCATAGCAGGGCTGGTCGGCGCCGGACGAACCGAGACGGCGCGCGCGATCTTCGGCGCCGATCCGTTCGACAAGGGCGAGGTGATCGTCGAGGGCGAGGCCGTCATGATCCGCTCGCCCCGCGATGCCATCGCGCATGGCATCGGTCTTGTCCCTGAGGATCGGAAGCTCCAGGCGTTGTTCCTCGCCCAGGCGATCCGCACCAACGTCTCCGTTGCCGCACTCGACCATCTCGGGCGCTTCGGCATCTTCGTCGACGAGGCGAAGGAGCGCGGCATGGTCGAGGAATATCGCAAGCTGCTCAACATCCGCATGGCCGGACCGGAGCAGCCGGTCGGCAATCTCTCGGGCGGCAATCAGCAGAAGGTCGTGCTGGCGCGCTGGCTGGCGCTCAGGCCCAAGGTTCTGATCGTCGACGAGCCGACGCGCGGCATCGATGTCGGCGCCAAGGTCGAGGTGCACAACCTCCTGTTCGAGATGGCGCGCTCCGGCATCGCGGTGATCGCGATCTCGTCCGAGCTGCCCGAGGTGCTCTCCGTCTCGGACCGCATCATTACGATGCGCGAGGGCCGGGTAACCGGCGAGATGATGCGCGTCGACGCGACGCAGGAAAAGCTGATGGCGATGATGACGCTCGGAACAACGAGCCGCGCCGCGTGAGCGGGATGACGGCAAGAGCGTCGGATCAGGGTGGAGGAAGGCGAGGGCATGTCTGAGGCAAGGCAAAGCGCGGCGGCTGAGAGCGGCGGCGTCGATCTGTTCGGATTTCTGGCGCGCTTTGCGCCGCTGATTTTCCTCGTCGTGCTGATGGCGGTGTTCGCGCTGCTCGAACCGCGCTTCCTGTCGTCGATCAACCTGTTCAACGTCATGCGGCAGGTGTCGATCACGGGCCTGCTCGCGATCGGCATGACCTTCGTCATTCTCACGGCCGGCATCGACCTCTCCGTCGGCTCGCTGCTCGCCTTTGCGGGCCTCGTCGCGGCGGCGGTCGCCAAGGGCGGCATGCAGGATCGCTTCACGGTCGGCGAGGGCGGCATTGGCTTTGGCTGGCAACTGGCGGCGCTTGCCGCTATCGCCGTCGGCGTCGCGGGCGGCCTCGTCCAGGGCTTCTCGATCACGCGGCTCAAGGTGCCGCCCTTCGTGGTGACGCTCGGCGGCATGTCGGTGTTCCGCGGCGCGGCGCTGCTCTTTGCCGCCGGCGGCCCGATCTCGGGCTTCGACCGCGCCTTCACCTGGTGGGGGCAAGGCAAGATCGGCCCGGTTCCGGTGCCGGTCATCATCTTCCTGGTCTGCGGGCTCTTGGCCCATATCGTGCTGCGCTACACGCGCTACGGCCGCCAGATCTATGCGGTCGGCGGCAATCCGGAAGCGGCGCGGCTTTCGGGCCTCAACGTCACCTGGATCATCTGCAGCGTCTACGTGATCATGGGCTTCTTCGCCGGGCTCGGCTCATTCGTCCTGGCGGCGCGGCTCAACTCCGCCGAAGCGGTGGCCGGAACCGGCTATGAACTCACGGTCATCGCGTCGGTCGTGATCGGCGGCACGTCGCTGTTCGGCGGCGTCGGCACGATCTTCGGTACCATCATCGGCTCGCTGTTGATTGGCGTTCTGCTGAACGGCCTCGTGATCATGAATGTCTCGTCCTACATCCAGCAGATCATCATCGGCGTGATCATCGTCCTCGCCGTCGCCTTCGACACCTTCGCCAAATCACGGCGACGCAAGGTCTGATCAGCGACGCGGCGGCCGAGGCGCGCGCCACGGCGGCGCCTCATCCCCTCAGTCGATTGCCGGGCGGGCCCGGCAATCGACGACAAGCTCCGCAATGGAAGGCCATGGATTACGGGCAGGGCGGACTTGTGCGCGGCCTCGTCAAGCGATCCCGGAAGAGCGTTGCCGCTTGCCGACGGTGGCTTACTTTGCGTTGCGGGCCGGCTTTTCCCGGGCGCTCTTCAGCGCCGTGCCGAAGACATGGTCCCAGAACGGCGTCGTGACACCGAAATTGCCTTCGTCATGGCGGAAATGGTGCAGGGCGTGGCCGCGCTTCCAGGCATAGAGCGGATGGCCGGGCGTGATGCGCCAGTGATGCAGCACGTGATGGGCGAAGGAATAAGCGAGATAGCCGGTGGTGACGCCGAAGCTGAAGCCGCTGCCATAGGGAACGCCGAACAGCGCCATCGACGGCAGCAGGACAGCCAACGCAAGAATCGAGAAGCTCATCCAGATCGGCGTACCGATCAGGTCACCCGGTGCCGCGTGATGTTGATCGTGAAGGCTGCGGAAATAGCCGACATTGTGCAGCACGACGCGATGGATGATGTATTCCGCCAGCGTCCAGACCGCGAGGCCGGCGAGGCTGGCGACGATCCACAGCCAGGGGTCATAGGCCTCTGCCGACGCCAAGGTCGCTGCGAGCAGCGCGATGAGAACGAACGGGTAGACGAAAAAATCGGCATAGTAGCCGACAGCGCTGCGCGTGATCGCCGACATGATACCCTTCGCCGTAACCGAACACCTTTCTCGAAGATGCGCCTTGCCGAACCGGTCCGGCAAGCCTGTGACATATCAGAAAAGCCTCTTTTGCAGCGATTCGCCAGCCGATCTGCCCTTATTTTGCGCAAGCGCTAGCCAAAGCTTGGCTGGGGGCCATCGAGGGCGGTGACGCGCCGTCGGCCGCATGCCATTGTCCGGCCATGCGCACGCTCTCGATCCTCCTTGCCCTCTGCCTCTCGACCGCGGCCCTGGCTGCTGCCCCGCCCGGCCGGCCTGCCATTCCGGACATGCCGGCGCGTGTCATCCCGGTCAACATCATCGACGGCAACGACGGCCGCGATGCACTGACGAAGCTCGGCCCGTCGCTCGGGCTCAGTGCCGGCGACATCGACCGGATCAGGATGGTGTCGGGGTATGTCGGCTGCCTGTCGCCCTCGCCATCTGTCGGCTCGGCGGCGCTGTTCCTCGACAACCGCCAGATTCTGACGGCGGCGCATGTCTTCTTCGAGCCGGGCGGAAAGCGGCGCTGGAAGTGCTTCTTCAAGAACCAGGCCGCCGATCCGGTCATGATCGACCTTCTCGTCGACGACGCCAATGCGCGCTTCGGCGCCAGCAAGCCGCGGCCGGGATCGAACAACGACTACGCCATTGTCCGGCTCGCCAAACCGCTGGAGGGGGCGACGCCCTTTCCGGTGATCGAGGACGTTCCGGTTCGCACCGGTGAGAAGCTGATCGTGGTCACGGCGCATCCGGCCGACATGGCGCGCGAGATCGATCGTGGCATGCCCGTCGTGCAAGGCTGCACGGTCCGGCGGAAGCCGGTGTCGAGCGAGAAGACCTCGTTCTTCCGCACGGACTGCGACGCGACCGGCGCATCGTCGGGCGGGATGAACCTCGCCCGAATCAACGGCACGCTCGCCTTCCGCGGCATCACGATCACCACTGGGCCGTGGCGTGATCCCGAACTGGTGGGCGCGCCCTATGACGAAAAGGCGGGCAGCGTCACCACGGCGCTCGGGACCGATGCCGCGATCCTGGCGGCGGGACGAAGCCTCGCCGGCGAAGGGTACTGACCCACGGGGCGAGGCGCCTCCAGCGGCCGTTCAGGCGGCCTTCGCGACCGCCTCGCGGCCACGCAGCAGGCTGTCGACGAAGGCGAGCTTGTCGATGACTCCGGGCCCGAGCGTGAACGGATAGAGGTCCGGCTGGCCCATGCTGCGATTGATCGAATTCATCGCCTGGGTGAGTGGAACCCAGGCTTCCACGATGTCGCCGAACGCGACGCCGCGATAGGGATCGAAGTCGATGTCGGTGTCGACATTGCCTTGTGCGCGCGCCTTCGGGCGCAGGCGTAGGCCGAAGGCGTAGGCCGTCTCGATCGTATCGATCATGTGCATGTAGTGGGCGAACGTCTCGGCGAAATCCTCCCAGGCGTGGGCGGTCGCATACTGGCTGACATAGCGTTGCTGCCAGTCGTCGGGCGGCGTGCCGTTGTAGTAGGCCTGCAGCGCGCCGTTGTAGTCGACCGACTCGTCACCGAAGACGGCGCGCGAGTCCTCGATCCGGCCGGCGTCGCGAACGAGGCGGTCCCAGTAATAATGGCCGATCTCGTGGCGGAAATGACCGAGCAGCGTGCGATAGGGCTCGTGCATCGAGGTCCGGGCCTTTTCGCGCTCGACGGCATCGGCCTCGACGATATTGAGCGTGATCAGGCCCTCGTCATGGCCGGTGAGCACGCGAATGTCGTTCGCGTCGGCGAGGAAGCTGAAGGAGAGGCCACCAACCGGATCGTCTGCCTTGTTCGGCACGGCGAGCCCGAAGCGCAGCAGGCTGTAGAACAGCCGGTGCTTGGCAACCTCGATATCGCGCCAGCGCTCGCTGTAGATCTGGCTCGATAGATCAGGAATGACCATGTTGGTGCGGCAGCAGATGCAGAGCTGCTCCGGATTGTCGGCGAGAAGAACCCAGTTGCAGACACCGTGCTGCCGATTGGCGCAGGGTTTGTAGAGTGTCCCGTCGAGGCCGTGCGCGGTATGGAGTTGATCGCCGTTGATGCCGGGGCCGGCGTCGTCGAGCGAGCGCATCTGGCCCTGCGCCGGCACGAAGCCCAGCGGCCTCTGGCAGCCCTCGCATTCCATCGCCTCGAAGGGCAGCCAATGGGCGCACGCCCGGCATTCGAACAACCGCATCGTCAACTCCAGCCATGATCATGAGCCCAGCGCTCGGCCGGGATATGGGCGGGCAACGTCGAAGCGCGCGTTTGGTTCATCACCGCCGCGGCGATTCTTCACCGCAGCTCGCATTCAGGATCCGGCGGCGGCGCGACACGCGCTATTCGTGCCGTGGCTCGCGCTGGGGGAAGCGGATGGTGACGCGCGTTCCGGCATGGCCGGGATCGTGCTCGATCGCGGCCTCGAGCTTTCCCGCGAGCGCCTGGATGATGCGTCGGCCGAGCCCGGTGCCGACGGCGCGGCCATCGCCGGCACTGCCGACGCCGTCGTCCTCGACCGTCATGGCGATCTCGCCGCCCTCGGCCTTGCACGTGACGCGCACGGCCCCGCTTCCGCCCGGATAGGCGTATTTCAGCGCGTTCAGGATCAGCTCGGTCATGATGACGCCGAGCGCCACCGCGCGGTCGGGCCGGACGGCGATCGGCTGCAGCGTGGCGGTGATCTGGCCGCCGTCGCCATTCGCCTCGATGGTACGGGCGAGATCCTCGATCAGGCTGCCGAGATAGAGATCGAGCACGACGCTGTGGACGTCGTCGGACGTATAGAGGCGGCGATGCACTTGCGACACCGCCATCACGCGGCCGACAGCCGCGGCGAGGGCGCTCTTCACAGCGGCGTCCGGATGGGCGGAGGCCTGCATGTTCAGGAGCGAAGCCACGAGCTGAAGGCTGTTGCCGACGCGGTGGTTCACCTCCTGGATGATGAGCGCACGCTCATTGGCCAGCGCCTCGAAGCGATCGCGCGCCTCGCGCATCTCGATTTCGGCCCTGCGATTGGCCTCCTGCATCCGCCGCGCCTTAAGCGCCGCGGCGAGGGCGGCGCGCAGCAGCGGGAAGAAATCTTCGCTGGCTTCCTTGATGACGTAATCGGTCGCGCCGGCCTTGAGCGCGGCGACGGCGATGCGTCCCTGCGCTTCGCCGGTCACATAGACGACCGGCGGCGGATCGGCCATCGCACCGACCAACGGCAGGATCTGCAGGCCGGTGCGGCCGGGCATGTGATGGTCGAGCGCCACGATGTCGATGCCGCCTTGCTCCAGACGAGCGAGGCCGGCATCGCCGTCCGTGGCGGTCTCGACGGAGTAGCCATGGCGGGTCAGGTCCTTGACCGCCAGCCGGCAGAGCCCTGGATCGTCGTCGATGAAGAGCACGACCGGCTGCGAGCCCATCATTTGGCCTCGGGTACTTTGATCACCGAGAAGAAGAGGCCGAGCTGACGGATCGCGTTGGCGAAGTTTTCGTAGTTCACCGGCTTCACGACATAGACACTGGCGCCGAGTTCGTAGCAGCGCTCGATCTCGCGCTGGTCGTCGGTCGTGGTGAGGACGACGATCGGCGTCGCCTTGAGATGCGGGCTCGCCTTGACCGCCTTCAGGATGTCGATGCCAGTCATGTCGGGCAAGTTGAGGTCGAGCAGGATCAGCAGCGCCTCGCCCTTGCGGTTGGCGCCGGTGCGATCCGCGCCAAGCAGGAAGTCGAGCGCACTGGTGCCGTCGGCAAAGGCCTTGATCTCGTTGCTGACGCCCGCCCGGCGGATGTTCTTCTCGATGAGACGGGCGTGGCCCTCGTCATCCTCGACCATCACGATGGTCACATGGTTCGGATTGTCGCTCATCGCATGGCCCCGCACCCTTCGCGTCTGATTCTCGTCATCGCTCTCGTTTCCGTCATTCGCGCCAGCTCTTGGGCAGGATTACGGTGAACGTACTGCCCTCGCCGGGTTCGCTGTCGAGCCTGATCTTGCCGCCGATCCTGCGCACCAGCGCGCGCACATGCGCAAGGCCGATGCCTTCGCCGGGCCTGTCCTGCACGCCGGCACGGCGGAACAGCTCGAACACGCGCTCCCGGTCGGCGGGGTCGATGCCGCGGCCGTTGTCGGCGACGCGGATGACGACGAAGCCGCCGCGCTCGGCGCCGCTGACCTTGATCTCGCCCGGGCGGCCGGGCTTCAGATATTTGACGGCGTTGTCCAGAAGGTTGGAGAAGATCTGCTCGATGGCGAGGCGGTCGCTCTCGATGACCGGCAGCGCTTCGATTTCGATCCTCGCGCCGGCCTCCTGGGCCTGATGGGTGACGGCGTCTCGTATCGTTGTCAGCGTCGCGCCGAGATCGATCGGCTGCGGGTTGAAATCGCGTCGTCCGGCGCGGGAGAGGTTGAGGATGGCGTTGATCAGCCGATCCATCTTGGAGATCGACGCCTTGATGAAGCCGAGCGCTTCGTCGAAATCGGCATAGCTCTGGCTGCGGTCGCTGGTCGCATTGCGGCCATCCTGTTCGATCAGGTCGCGCCGGATCGCATCGAGTTCGCCGGTGAAGCCCATGATGTTGACGAGCGGCGAACGCAGATCGTGGCTGACGATGTAGGCGAAGCGCTGCAGTTCGTCATTGGCCTCCTGCAGATCGTTCGTCCGCTCGTCGACCTTCTCTTCCAGATGAGCATTGGCCTCGGTCAGCGCCTGCTGCGCCCGGATGAGGCTCTCGTTCGATCGGCGGATCAGAACGATCGAAATACCGGCGAGGACCGCTATCGCCACGGCGCCGAGGAGTGTCGTCGCCAGCAGCCACCGGCTGGTCGCGGCGCTGCTCGCCGTCCGCTCCTCGAACAAGGCCTGCTCGGCGCTGCGCGTCGCCTGGCTGAGATCGGTGAACTCCTGCATCATCGCCTGACCGGCAGGATCGCGGATGAGCGCGAGCGCCCCGGACAGGTTGCCGGAGCGTTGCAAGGCGGCGATGCGTTCGAGCTCGGCGCTTTTGGCGGTCACGAGCTGCGACAGGCGGGCTACCCTCGCGCTCTGGTCGGGATTGTCGCCGACGAGGCCGACGAGCCCGGCCATGCGCCGCGGAATCGCGCCGATGCTCTGCTGATAGATGTCGAGATAGGTCGGATCCTGCGACAGCATAAAGCCGCGCTGGCCGCTTTCGGCGCGGCGCACGGCCAGTTGCAGCAGCGAAAGCTCGTTCTCGACCGTGAGCGAATGCGTGACCCACTTCGTATCGGCGACGGAACGCTGGGCAAGCCAGACAGAAGCGCCCGCCATCACCGTCAGGATTGCGAACCCGACGGCGAGGAGGACACTCTGGCTGGAAATGCGGAGTTGGGCTGGCGTCATTGGATGGGCGACACCGCCCTCCGATAACTCGGAGGGCGAGCGGCGTTGTCCGATCTGCGGCTAGATCCGCCCCATCAGCAACAGCACGATCAGGATCAGGACAATGATGCCGAGACCACCGCTCGGATAGTAGCCCCAGCCGGAGCTGTAGGGCCAGCTCGGCAGGGCGCCGATCAGGAGAATAACAAGAACGATCAGGATAATAGTCGACATGGCAATCCCCGTTTCGGCAGTTCTTAAGTCAAACGCCGTCGGACGCGCCGGGTTTCATGCGCTCGCCACTATTTTTCTCATCGCTGTCCGTCGAGGCGTCGCGCGCCTCGCAGCGAAGGAAACAAACGCGACCAGATCAGTGCAATCGCGACCGTTCCGGCGCCGCCGACCACCACCGCGGTGACTGCGCCGAAGAGCGCGGCCGAAACGCCGGCCCTGAACTCGCCGAGCTCGTTCGAGGCGCCGATGAAGACCATGTTGACGGCATTGACGCGGCCGCGCACCGCATCCGGTGTCCAGAGCTGGATCAACGTTTCGCGGATATAGACGCTGACCATATCGGTAGCGCCCATCAGCGCCAGCGCCAACACCGATATCCAGGTTACGGTCGACAGGCCGAAGACGATCGTGAAGACGCCGAACAGCGTCACGAAGACGAAGAGCAGCAGACCAGCGCGGTCGCGCACCGGATGGAACGCCAGGAAGGCGGCGACGCTGATCGCACCGACCGCGGGAGCGGCCCTGAGCAGGCCGAGGCCCCAGGGGCCGACGGCCAGCACGTCGCGGGCATAGATCGGCAGCAGCGCATTGGCGCCGCCGAGGAGCACGGCGAACAGATCGAGCGAAATGGCGCCGAGCACGATCTTCTCGCGCCAGACATAGCGGAAGCCGGCAATGACCGCTTCCCAGCTCGCCTTGTCGGCGCGGGTGTTCTGGACGGTATGCGGCATGATCGCGACGAGCACCACGCCGATGGCGACCATCGTCACCGCGACGAGATAGGGCGCTTCGGGCGCGAGGCCATAGAGCAGGCCGCCAGCGACCGGTCCGGTGATCGTCGCCACCTGCCAGGAGCTCGAATTCCAGGCGATGGCGTTAGCGAGGTCCTCGGGTGGCACGAGATTGGGCGCGAGCGCCGCGGAGGAGGGACCGAGAAAGGCGCGCACGACGCCGAAGCCGAGCAGGATGGCGAAGACGATGTTGACGTTGCTGCTGCCGGACACGGTGAAGGCCAGGAGGCCGGCCATGCACAGCGCCTCGCCGACCATGCAGACCGCCATGATGGCGCGGCGGTTGAAGCGGTCTGCCACCGAGCCTGTCACCAGAACGAGCGCGAGCGCCGGCAGGAATTGCACCAAGCCGATGATGCCGAGATCGAGCGGGTTCTTGGTCAGGTCATAGACCTGCCAGCCGACCGCGACGCTGACGAGATTGACCGAGAAATTCGCGAAGAGCCGCGCCACCCAATAGAGGGTGAAGCCGCGATGGCGGAACGCGCCCCGGTTGGAACGCGAAGCGGCGGAATCGGGGGATGACATGGCGGGGAACGCATCCGGGCAGCGGGGAAGGCGCGAGAACCGCGCGGCATTCCTCTAACGCCGATTGTGGCTGATGGAAACATCACCCGCCGAATTTGAGCCACGGCGTGGCCGGAACGCCGCATCGCTCTCGGCGAGAGGAGGCCCTGATGCACGAAGGGCGCAGCCTTGGCCGCGCCCTTCGTCAGTTCCGTCTGCTTCGCTCATTCAGTCGAAGCGGCCGCTCGCATGGGCGAGCATCGTGTAGACCTTGCCGGTATCCGACACCAGATAGGCGGTCGCGGTCGCCGGATCCTGACGCGTCACCTCGCCGAGCAGGCGCTCGAAATCACCCACATAGCGATCGACGGCGTTGCGGAAATCCTTCTCCTGCTGATAGCGGCGGCGGATCTCGTCGAAGGTCTGCTGGCCCTGCAGCGTGTAGAGCCGGCGCGTGAACACGTTCTTCTCGCCGCGGTGATGCCGCTCCCAGAGTTCCGCAGCGGCGCGCGGATCGATGGCGCGGGCGATCTCGCTGGAGAGATTGCCGAGCGATTCGGTCGATCCGGCCGCACGGGCAGGCTTGGCTTCGGGCGCCGGCTGATCCTCGTCGCGCGAGGCGCGGCGCAGCAGATCGGACACCCAGCCGCGCGGCTCGGCGTTCGCTTCGGCCGCGGGCTTTGCCTGCGGCTGAGCCGGGCGGGGCGGCGCGACATTGGCCGCGGCCGGCGCAACTGGCTTCGTTGGCTCGGCAGTGACGCGCGCGGCGGGTGCGGCAGCGGTCGCCGCCGGGCTTGCGGGGCGAGGTGCAACTGCGACCGGCTGCGGCGCGGCGGCTTGAGGCTGCTGCGGGCGCGGAGCAGGGGCCTGCGGCTGGGGCTGCGGGCGCGGGGCTGCGGCCTGCGGCTCGACGAAGCGGGCGCGCGTCGCCGACTGGCTCGGCAGGGCGACGGAAACGTCGAGTGCGCGGCCGTGCTTGTTGATGATCGCCGACAATTCGCCGAGCGCCTGCAACTGGTCCGAAACAACGCGGCGCATCGCGTCGGCGCTGGCGCGGGTCTCCTCCGGCAGTTCGAGGATGCCGCGCTTCAGTTCGGCGCGGGTGACCTCGAGATCGTCATGGATCGCCCGGGCGACCTCGCGCATGCCGTCGGTCGCCGAGCTGAACTGGCCGGTCGCCTGGCTGACGGCGGCGTTCATCTCGTCGAGCAGCGTCCGATTGACCTGGCGAACCTCGTCGAGCGCCTTGCGGCCGACGGTGGACGCGGTCTGGTGCAGGCCCTCGAGATTGTCGACGACGCCCTTGGCAGCCTCGGCGCTCGACTGCGACAGCAGCCTGGCGACTTCGGCGGCGCGTGCCTCGGCATCGGTCACGGTGGCCGCAACGCTGTCCGAGAAGCTCTTCATGCGGCCTTCGAGATCGTGGGCGCGGGCGGCGAGCGTCGTTGCCAGCGTCTCGATCGCTTCGCGGCGATGATCGACGGCGCCTTCGAGCTGGCTGTTGGCTTCGAGCAGCTGGCGGGCAGCCTCGCGCAGCGCACGGCCCTGTTCCTCGAAGCGGCCGGCGACGCTGCCGACATTCTCGAGCACGTCGCGCGACACGCCGCGCAGCGTCTCGACCTGACCGGCGAGCAGGCCGGCCGAACCCTCGGTGCTGGCGACGGCCTGTTCGATCGTCTGGGCGAGTTCGCCGGTGCGGTTGGCGAGGCCGATCTCGATGCGGTTCAGATTGTCGGCGGTGCGGCTCAGCAGCGTATCGAGCAGCTCATTCGACTGGCCAAGCCGCTCGACAACGCCGGCGACGTCGGTGGTCAGGCGCTGGTTGGCGGCGCCGAAGCTCTGCGAGACCGTTTCGCCGCTTTCGATCAGCGAACGGCTGGCGCGATCGGTGCTCGCCAGCACCATCGACACGACCTCGTTGCCCTTGGAGGCGAGCAGTTCGACGACGGCGTCGCCGACAGAGATGACGCGCTGCGTCAGATCGCTGCCGTGCTGGTCCATCGTCGTGACGAGGCGGTTGCCCTCGCCATCGAGCAGGCGGGCCAATTCGGCGCTGCGATTGCCGAGCACCTCGTTGAGCGCGCGGGTGCGTTCCTCGATCGCGCTGGCGACGGCGCCAGCGCGGCTCGCCAGCGTCTCCTCGACTTCGGACGACACGCGGCCGAGCTGGCCGACGACGTCGCCGGAGAGGCGGGCGAGTTCCTCGCTCGTCTCGATCGAAGCGCGGCGGAGGCGGCCTTCGGCATCCTCGGTCGAGGCCGCCAGGAGTTCAGCCGAGGCGGCAGCGGCGGCGGTCAGCGACTGCGAGGCCTCGCCGGCAACGCGCAGCAGCCGGTCCGAGGCGCCGTCGACTGACTGGCCGAGGGTGTCGGATGCTTCGCCGGCCGAGCGGGACAGCAGGCCCGAAACGTCATCGAGGCTGCGCGACAGCGTCGCCGAAGCCTCGCCGACCGAGCGGATGACGGTCTCGGAGGCAAGCTCGCTGAAGCGGCCGAGCAGTTGGGACGCGTCCTCGACGGAGCGCCCGAGGGCAGCCGTCGCGGTTTCCGTCGACAGTGACAGCCGCTCGGCGGCCTCGTCGGCGGCGGCGCGGACGGCATCGCTCGAGCTCGTCGAGAGAGTGACCAGACGGTCGGTTGCATCGGCGAGCGTGCCGGAGATTTCCTCGGCGGCACGGCTCGATTCACGTCCGAGCGTCGTCGAGATCTCCGCAAGACGGCTCGCGAGAACCTGGTCCATCGCGGCGGCGCGAGCATCGAAGCTCTCGGTCGCCTCGGCGGCGCGGCGGCCGAGCGTCTCGTTGATCGCGTCGGTGCGCTCGACCAGCATGCCGGCCAGAGCTTCGGTGCGGTCGGCGAGACGGGTGGTCAGATCGGTGAGGCGTTCGTCGACGATCGCGTTGATCTCGCCCTGTCCGGTGGCGAAGGTGTCGGCAATCTCGCGCGTCCGGTCGGCCAGCGTCTGGCTGATCTGGAGCGAGCGGCTGTCGAGCGTCGCCTCGAGGGCACGGGTCTGGTCGTCGAGCAGGCCAGAGGCGGCGGCCAGCTTCGATTCCATCGTGTCGCCGAAGCGACCAATGCGCTCGCTGAGCGTGCCGTCGAGCAGATTGGCGCGATCGGCGAAGCGGCTGATCAGCTCGGGTCCGCGCACCTCGATGATGTCGCGGAGTGCCGCGAAGCGCTCGTCGAGCCCGGTGGCGATGGCCTGACCGCGGTCGCCGATCAGCTCGCTGAACTGCGTCGAGGTCTCGACGATGCGGTCATGGGCCAAGGCGGCGCGGGTCTGGATGTCTTCGGCGAGCTCGACGCCGGTGGTGACGATCCGGGCATGGGTGGCGCTGGCCTGGCCGGCGATCTCGTCGATGAGCTCGGTGCCGGCGCCGACGATCCGCTCGTGGATCGCGGTGCCGCGCGTGTCGATTTCCTCGGCGAGCGCGCTGCCCGAGGCGAGGATGCGCTCGCTGGCGGCGGTGGCGCGGGCTTCGATCTCCTCGGCGAGATTGGCGCCGGCGGCGACGATCTGCGCATGGGCGGCATTGGCGCGTGCCGTGATCTCGCCGGAAAGCGCGCCGCCGGAGGCGAGGATCTGCTGGTGCACGGCGGTGCCGCGCTCCTCGATCGCCCTGGCGAGATCGGCGCCGGTGCGGCTGATTTCCTCATGCGCAGCCGTGGACTGGCCGGTCAACTGGCCGATCAGCGCATTGCCCGAGCCGAGGATGCGCTCGTGCACATCCTTGCCGCGGGTTTCGATCTCGTCGGCGAGGCGATAGCCGGAGCTGACGATCTGTTCATGGGCGGTGTTGGCTCGCAGAACGATCTCGCCGGCGAGCTGTTCGCCCGATGCGACGATCTCGGCATGTACGGCGCCGCCGCGGCGAGCAATCTCTTCGGCGAGTGCGCCGCCGGCGGTGACGATCTGCTCGTGCACGGCGCCGACCTGACCGGCGATGTCGGCCGAAAGCGTCGCGCCGCTGGCGAGAATCTGCTCGTGCAGCGCCGTGGCGCGGCCCTCGATCTCGCCGACGATGTCGCCACCGGCCGAGACGATGCGCTGGTGGACGGCCTCGACCTGACCGGTGATCTCGTCGACGAAGCCCGAACCGGAAGCGACGATGCGCTCATGCACCGTATTGGCGCGGTTCTCGATCTCGTTGGCAACATTGTAGCCCGAGGTGACGACCTGGGCGTGGACGGAACCGATCTGGGCGGCGATGTCGCCGACAAGGGTTCCGCCGGTGGCGAGGATGCGCTCGTGCACCGTGTTGGCGCGGGCCTCGATCTCGTCGGCGAGGCTCGATCCGGTGGCGACGATGTGCTCGTGCACGGCGCTGGCCTGGCCGGTGATCTCGTTGACGAGGCTCGAACCCGAAGCGACGATGCGCTCATGCACAGCGCCGGCACGGCTTTCGATCTCGTTGACGAGATTGGTGCCGGAAAGAACGATACGGCCATGCACGACGTCGGCGCGGGCCTCGATCTCGTTCGCAAGGCCGGAGCCCGAGGCGACGATGCGCGCATGCGCTTCCTCGGCCCTGCTGACGATCTCCTCGGCGAGCTGGGCGCCTGTGCCGGCGATGCGGCCATGGACTTCCTCGGCGCGGGCGGCGATTTCGTCCGCAAGGCCGGCGCCGATGGTGACGATGCGGCCATGCGCCTCGTCGGCACGCGCCGCGATCTCGTCGGCGAGCCGCGAGCCGGAGGTGACGATGCGCTCGTGCACATCCGTGCCGCGGCTCTCGATCGTCTCGGCCAGCTCCTGACCCGAAGCGAGGATCTGCTGGTGGATGGCCGTGCCACGGGTCTCGATCGCCTCGGAGAGCTGCTGGCTCGTCGAGATGATGAGGTCATAGACGGCGGTGCCGCGGCTCTCGATCGTGTCGGTCGCGTCGCGGCTCGAGCTCAGGAAGCGCTCATGCAGCATCTCGGCGCGCGAGGCCATGGTATCGGCGATCTCGGCGCCCGAGGCGACGATGGTCTCGTTGATCTTCATGCCGCGCATGGCGATCGCCTTCGCGACCTCGCCGCCGACTTCGGCGAGGCGCTCGGTGAGTTCGGCCGAACGGGCGTCGAAGGTCTCGTTCACGGCGTTCGAGGCGACGTCGATCGTCTCGCGAAGCGCCGCGGTGCGGGCCTCGAGCAGGTTCGCCATCATGTCGCCGGCGGCGTTCAGCCGGTCGGCGAGGCCGCCGCCATCGATCGAGATGGAATCCTGGATGCGGTCGCCGGTGCTGGCGAGGCGGCTGGCGAGATCCTCGCCACGGCTGCTGATGGTGTCGGCGATGCGGGTGCCGGTCTCGTCGAGCTTTTCGTTGATCTCCTGGCCACGCAGGGCGAGATCGACGATCAGGCTGTCGGCATTCGACTTCAGCGCCGCGTTCACCTCGCGGGTATGGTGCGAGATCGTCTCGGCAACCTGGTTGCCGGTGAGGGCGATCGAGCGCGTGATGTCGATCGTGCGGCGGTCGAGACCGGCCGCGAGTTCCTCGGTGATGCGGGCGAGCGTGTCGTTGACCTCGCGACCGCGCTCCGCGACCGTCTCGGCCATGGCGCGGCCGGTCATCTCGAGCGTCTCGTTGATGTCGGTCGAGCGGACGAGCAGCGCATCGGTGACGTCGGCGCCGGTCCGGGACAGCGTCTCGGTGACTTCGCTGACCGCGCCCGTGAGACGGGTCACGAGATCGTCGCCGCGCACCGAGAGCTTGTCGATCATTTCGTCGCCGGCGGTGCCGAGCGTGACGGTGATCTGCTGGCCGCTATTGGCGAGCGCCGCTGTGACGCGCGTGCCGGAATCGATCACCTGGCCGGCGATCTGCTCGCTGGCGTCACGGAGATCCTTGGTCAGCGTTTCCTGCGCCGAAACGATCGAAGCGCGCACGCGCTCGGAATTGATGACGATCGCCTCGCGCTGGTTGGCGAGATCATCGATCAGGCCGCGCATGCGAAGTTCGTTGTCGGAATAGGAGCGCTCGAGCGCCGCGACCTCGTTGTGGACCATCAGCTCGAGTTCGCTCGCCCGGGCGAGGGCGCGCTCGATGCCGTCGCCCATGGCGGCGACTTCGCGGCGGATGGCCTGGCTCACCATGACGACCGACTCGGACGCCGCCTCTTCGGGCTCGGCGAGCCGGGCTGCGACTTCGGAGATCGAGCGCGCGGCGATGCGCATTTCCTGGGCGCGGGCGATCATCATCGCGATGCCCCAGACGATGCCGAGCGGCAGCACGAAGGCGAGCACGACATTGGCGAACTGCGCTGCGCCGAGGCCGCTGGCGCCGGCGAGCGGGTTGAGGCCAGACGAGGCGAGGAAGGCGAACATCGCGCCCACCCAGACCAGCGAAAGTACGGCTGCGATGGGGTAGATGACGCGGGACGGACGGCGGGCGGGCAGGCTGGCGCCGGCGATGCGGCGGTCGTCATTCGCCGGCGGGCGGCCCTTGCGGTCGAAGCGGCGCGGACGCTGTGCAGGCTCTTCGGCGCTTTCGCGCGGGGCAGGGGCATCGACGCGGGGAGCGGCGCCGCGCGTAGCCGCGGCAGGCTGCTCGCCCTTGCGGGGCGAATCCGAACGGCGCGGCGCCTGGTTGGGCGCTTGGCCCGAGGCGCGCATCGGTTCGTTGATGCGGGGCATTTCGAGCCGGCGATCACGCGGGCCGCTCTGCGCGGCCTCGCGGTTCTGATCGGCTGTCGAAGCGGCGGGATCGATCCGGAGAGCCTGCTCCACGGCGGAGAGAACTGCGTCCGCCGGGTCCTTGGACTTCGGAGTATTCACCATTCTTTAAGCCTCGCGTCCGTACTCGATACTGCACCGGCCGCTTCGGCGAACGTTGATTCGCCGAAAGCACGAAGGTGTCCAGGTGCAGACGGTTCGAAGCCCCGAGGGATCTCGCCATCCGCGCCGTGGATCCGCCGTTGTTCGCCTGCGTACACCAGGACGAACCGGCCTCCACACCCTTGCCCACCACACCACCTTTTGGCACATTCATGCGGTGCATACAAGGAAGCGGCGGCGCGAAGCTTGCCCTTTCAACAGGCTACGAGCGGGGTTCAAGCCGTTGCGCGAGGATGCCTGTCGAGGCCGCGGCGCGGTGGTGAGATCATGGTCGCGGTGAGTGGCGGCGAGGCTGCTGCCATGGCCGAAGTGCTCGACGATCAGGCCCGGCTCGCGCACGCCGGCGGCGATGCGACCCTCGCTGCAGAACTCCTTGAACTCTTCCGTCGCCACGTCCTGCCCGAGGCAGAGGGCCTGGTTGCTCAGGAGCACGGGGCTGCACGCCGCGCGCTCGCCCACAAGGTTCGCGGCGCGGCGTTGGCCATCGGCGCGCGGGAACTGGCCGGAGCCGCGCTGGCGATCGAGCAGGACGACGGGCTTTCGGACGAGCACCGGAGCGCTTTCGTCGCAGCGCTCGGACGGCTCGGTGCCGCTCTCGCAGAGACCTCCGATCGCGGCCGCGGGGGCTGAGGCGTCCGGTCGCTTGGCAGTCCGCTTCGAAATCGCCTAAGAGATTTCTTCGCGGCGCAGCATGGCCGTTCCTCGACTCGCCCTGTTCCTCCACCCGTCAAGCGGTTCCCATGGCCAAGATCACCTACATCGCCTCCGACGGCACGGTCTACGACATCGAAGCCCGCGAGGGCACGACGGTGATGGAGAATGCCGTGCGCAATTCGGTCCCCGGCATCGAGGCAGAATGCGGCGGCGCCTGCGCCTGCGCCACCTGCCATGTCTATGTCGATCCGGCCTGGGTCGAGGCGACGGGCGAGCCGGAGCCGATGGAGGAGGACATGCTCGATTTCGCCAGCGATGTTCAGCCGACTTCGCGTCTCTCCTGCCAGATCCGCGTCACCGCGGCGCTGGACGGGCTCGTGGTCCGCATCCCCGAGAGCCAGGGCTGAATTGGCCCGCCCGGCGATACGCGTTTTCCAATCGCCTGGCCTTTGAGAGCATAAACATGCTTTGCAGGCGGCAAGCGAGGGGCTAAACCTCGCCGGCAGCTTCATCTTTACGGAATCCCAGCGGTCGACCATGAGCGAAACCATCGAAACCGACGTCGTCATCATCGGCGCGGGCCCGGTCGGCCTGTTCGCCGTGTTCGAACTCGGCCTCCTTGATATCCGCTGCCACCTGATCGACATCCTCGACAAACCGGGCGGCCAATGCGCCGAGCTCTATCCCGAGAAGCCGATCTACGACATTCCGGGCTTTCCGATCATCACCGGGCAGGGCCTCACCGACAACCTGCTGGCGCAGGCGAAGCCGTTTGCGCCGACCTTCCATCTCGGCGAGATGGTCGTCGGTTTCGAGACGCTCGAGGACAAGCGCTTCCGCGTCGTCACCGACAACGACAAGACGTTCATCGCCAAGGTCGTCGTGATAGCGGCCGGCGGCGGCTCGTTCCAGCCGAAGCGGCCGCCGGTGCCGGGCATCGATGCGTATGAGGGCAAGTCGGTGCACTATTCCGTGCGCAAGATGGAAGCGTTCCGCGACCACGACATCCTAATCGTCGGCGGCGGCGATTCCGCGCTGGACTGGACGCTCAACCTGCAGCCGCTCGCCAAGAGCATCACGCTGATGCATCGCCGCGACGCCTTCCGCGCCGCGCCCGACAGCGTCAACAAGATGCGGGCGCTCGCCGATGCCGGCCAGATCAATCTGGTGTTCGGTCAGGTCACAGGGCTCGAAGGCACCGACGGCCACATGACGCATGCCGTCATCGTCGACAACGACGACAAGGAACACCGTCTACCGGCGACGCGGATGCTGCCCTTCTTCGGCCTCACCATGAAGCTCGGGCCGATCGCCGACTGGGGCCTCAACCTGCATGAGAACCTGATCACCGTCGATACCGAGAAGTTCGAGAGCTCCGTTCCCGGCATCTTCTCGATCGGCGACATCAACTGGTATCCGGGCAAGTTGAAGCTGATCCTCTCGGGCTTCCACGAGGCGGCGCTGATGGCACAGGCGGCGAGCCGCATCGTGTTCCCGGACAAGAAGGTTCTGTTCCAGTACACGACTTCATCGAGCAGCCTGCAGAAGAAGCTCGGCGTCGCCTGACGCCGAGGCAGTCTCCCCGCATCCTGCCCGTGTCGGATCTCAGCCGGGCTGGAACGAGACGACCTTGCCGGCCGCATCGGCCGTACAAGTGGCCCGGTCGCCGCGCACGGCGATCAGCGCCATGGTCTGGGATCCATCCGCATTGAGCTTCGAATTGCCGACCGTGACGTCCAGCGGCTTGATGCCGAGCGCCTGAGCCATGCGTGCGGTACAGGCGGCGGCCTCGCCGGTCTGGTCGCCGCCGGCGGTTGCCTGCGATGCCGGAACCATCGTGCTCGACTGGCAGGCCGCGAGGCCGAGGGCGAGAAGCAGGCCGGCACTGGCCCGGAAGCAGTTCATCATCAGGCGTCTCCCCGTGAATGCGCGCGCCCTCTGTTCCACGGAATCCGGGCGCTTGTCGAGCGGGAAGCGGCGGTCCCGGAGAGTCGGTACCGAGGGTCTCTCCGACCATGCGCGGCCCGAAAACCTCTTGCTTCGCCGCATCATCGATCCGCCGCGCGATCCGGACGGCGTCGTTGGTCCACAGCACCATGCGGCGGGCGGCTGCGCGCCGCTGGAATTGCGTGGCATCGTTGCCGCACTAGCGAGAAGAAGTGCAGGCGGGGATTGCGCGGCTCGCTTCGGCGCCGCGGCTCCTCTAGTCTCCGGCCGAACTCTCCCCCGGAGGACGTCATGGCCAACGAGACCTTCCAGAAGCAGCCGCCGCGCAAGAAGGCGCCCGTCAAGCGCGTCACGCTCTCCGAGGACGCCAAGCGCGCCTATGAGGAAATGGTGCAGAAGCGCGACGAGCGCGAGCGCGATTACGCCCGTCATCTCGCTGCCGACAACAAGCCGCGCTGACGCCTCCGGTCTTTCCTAGTCTTCCGCGGGCTTGCCCTTGCCCTGATTGACGCGGGCAAGTTCCGAAATGAAGTCGGCCATGGCCGGCGGCTTTTCCGACTGGAACGGCAGCGGGCGGCAGACGTCGATGGCAGCGATTCCGATCCGCGCCGTCAGGATGCCGTTGATCACGCCTTCGCCGAGGCGGGCCGAAAGTCGCGCGGCAAGGCCATGGCCGAGCACCTGCTGCACCAGCGAATCGCCGGCCGCCATGCCGCCGGTGACCGCGAGATGGCCGACGACGAGCCGGGCGAGGCGGAGGAAGCCGAGCGTGCCCGGCCTGCCGCCATAGAGCTGGCCGAGCTGGCGGATCAGCCTGAGCGCCGAGACGAGGACGAACAGCACGTCGACGGCGGCACGCGGCGAGATGGCCGTGACGACCGTCACGCGCTTGGCGGTCGCCAGGACCAGAGAGCGCGCGGCGGTGTCGAACGGCACCAGAAGTTCGCGCTCCGCGAGGCCGATCAGGTCGCGGCCGTCGATGATCTCCCCGGCATGACCGGCAAGGTTGGCGCGTCCCTTGGCGGTTTCGGCGCGCGCTCCATAGAGATCGGCGAGGTCGCGAACGACGGCGCGCGCCGCCTTGCGATCGTCGGCGAGCGCGGCGGCCGTGGCGTCGTCATGGATGCGGGTGATGCGACGCAGGCGGACGAGGCCCGATATCTCGCGCGTCGCGATGGCGAGGACCGCGAGCCCGGCCAGCGCCGCGGCGCCGACTGCGACCCAGCCGAGCCAGTCGGCGCGGTCGAACAGGTCGCGGATCAGCCGGTCGATCGCAAGGCCGATGCCGAGCGAAACTAGCACGCCGAGCGAGGAGAACAGCAGGTCGGCCCAACGAAAGCCGCGGCGCGGCTTGGGAACGATCACCGGCACCGGCTCGTCGTCCGGTTCGCGCAGCACGACAGGTCGATCGGCCGGGCGCAGCGCGGCGTCGGGATCGTCGGTGACATGCACCCGGTCGAGGCGGAAGGCCGCCGGGCGGCGGGGCGTCTCGCCGGTCATGGGACAACCTTGCTGATGGCGCCGGGGATCATGACAGCCGATCCCCGATCAGGAATTCGAGAGCGCGGTCGAGCCGGATATGCGGCAGCGACAGCTTGATGCCCTCGGCCGTGCGCTCCAGCGCCGGTGGGCGAAAGCGGACGAAGCGCAGCGAACCCGCTTGCTCAGACATTGAATCAACGTCTTCGAGCGCCGATTCCGGAGACTTGGGCAAGTCGCCGGGAAAGAAGGCGATTTCGGTCCGGCCGTCATAGGTTTCCCCGCCGAAGACCTCGCCGGCGAGCGGGGTGCCGATGATCGAGGGCAGCTTCTGGCCGCCGGCGGTAACGACGCCTTCGCGGGTGGCGCGGACCGAGGCCAGCGCCGCGATCTCGACCTTGGCGCCTGCCGCTTCGGCGCGGTCGATCGCCGGCGCGAGCAGGTGGCCGAGAATGCGCTCCAGACGGTCGTGATCGGCGTGGTGCAGGTGGTCGGCCTTGGTCGCGCCGATCAGGATCCGGTCGATCCGCCGCGTGAACAGGCTGCCGAGCCAGGAATTGGCGCCTGGGCGATAGCTGCCGAGAATCTCGGTCATCGCTGCCGAGAGGTCGGCGACCGCAGCTGGACCGGCATTCAGCGCGTTCAGGGCGTCGACGAGGACGATCTGGCGGTCGAGCCGGGCGAAATGATCGCGGAAGAACGGCTTCACCACGACCGACTTATAGGCCTCGAAACGGCGCGTCATCATGCGCGCCAGCGAGCCGGCAGGTGCATTCGCCACGTCGCCGGGCAATGGGCAGAAGGTGAGGGCCGGCGAGCCGTCGAGATCGCCCGGCATCAGGAAACGACCCGGTGGCAGGGTCGAGAGGGCATGTTCGTCGGCGCGGCAGGCGCGAAGATAGTCAGTGAAGAGCGCGGCGAGTTCGCGCGCCAGCGTCTCGTCCTCGGCCGCGCGGGGATCGAGGGCCTCGGTGCGGGCGAGAAAGGCCGCGGCCGCAGGCGGGCGACCCGGACGGCGTGCCAGCGCGATCGCCTCGCTCGACCAAGCGGCATAATCCTTGGCGAGCAGCGGCAGATCGAGCAGCCATTCGCCGGGATAATCGACGATGTCGAGATTGAGCGTGCCCGCGCCGAGGCGCTGGCGCAGGAACGAGGCGGATTCGTATTCGATGACGAGCCTCAGCTCGCTGATGCGCCGGGTCGAATCCGGCCAGATCCGGTCCTCGACCAGCGCGCGGACATGGTCCTCGTAGTCAAAGCGCGGAACGTCGTCGTCCGGCTGCGGCTCGAGCCGGGCCCCGGTGACGCGCCCGGTGGCATAGGAGCGGAACACTGGCAGGCGGCCGCCATGCACGAGATTATGGACGAGGGCGGTGATGAAGACCGTCTTGCCGGCGCGGGCGAGCCCGGTCACGCCGAGGCGGACGGTCGGATTGACGAGGTCGGTCGCACGGTCGCCGAGCGTGGAGAGCGCGAGGCGGGCGTCATCGGCAAGGCTCGAAAGGTTCAATCGCGGAGCACCCGTCGCCATGCTGTCTCAGGACGCCGTCGCGGCGGCGATCCGGGCGGCCTCAGGGATGTAGGCACGCGGCCTGGTCGGCGAAAGAGCTATTCGTCGTCGGAGGGCGGTTCGGCGCCGACGACTTCGAGCTCGCGCGGCCGGAAGAAAGCGACGACGCGACCGCTGCGCGGGCGGACCTCCGACCATTTGTGATGCTCGAAGTCGATCACGGCCAGCCCGGCGGTCGGGAATTTCTCGCCGATCTCATCGCGCAGCGCCGGATTGCCGCTTCCGATCAATTCGAGCGCGCAGTCCTGCACCGAGGGGTTGTGCCCGATCAGCAGCAGCGTGCGCGCCGAGCCTCCGAGCGCGGCGATGCAATCGATATAGGCCTCGGGCGGAACTTCGTAGAGATCGCGGGTGACGCGGATCTCGAGTTCCGAGGCGATGACCGGCAGCAGGCCGATCAGCGTCTCGCGCGTGCGTCGGGCGGTCGAGCACAGGATGCGATCGGGCAGCAGGCGATGGGCCGCGAGATGCTCGCCGATCATCGTCGCGGCCCGGCGGCCACGCGGCGCCAGCGGACGATCGAAATCGGCGGCGCCGGGGACATCCCAGGCGGATTTCGCATGGCGGAGCAGCAGCAGGCGCATCATCGGGACCGCAATGGTTTGGCGAGGCAGCAGCCGCGGTCACCCGCCGGCCGAGCCGCGCTCCTAGCATGAAACACGCACGCGGTCGAACGTCCGTCAGCGGCAGAACTTGCGCACGCCGCCGGAGGCTATGAAGTAGCCGCTGTTCGGGTCGAAGCTGCGATAGCGCTGGGCGCAATAGGCATACCATTCGCGCGACCAGGCCGGCGGCGCGCCATAGCCGCGCGGCGCCGCATAGGCCTGCGGCAGTGCTCCGTAAGCCTGCGGTGGTGCTCCGTAGGCTTGGGGTGGCCTGGGGCTGCCATAATACTGACCGGGCGGCGGCGGTGGGCGCTGCCCGGCATAACCCGGCGGCGGTGGCGGCGGTGGCCGGTTTGCCGAGGCGCGGACCATGCAGTCGTTGTAGGCCTGGTCGTAGAAGCTCCGCCACTTCTGCTGGCCCTGGCCGGCACCGACCAGCGCGCCGGCGCCGCCGCCGATCGCTGCGCCATTGGCCGCGCCACGATTGCCGTCGATGATGCCGCCGAGAACGGCGCCGCCGATGGCGCCCATCGCGCCGCCCGCAAGCGCGCCGCCGGCCGTGCTGCTGCCGGCCATGCGGTTCGCATAGTCCCGTGCCATGCTGTCGCAATAGCCCTGCTGGGCCTGCGCGGCGCCACTGCCCGCGGCCAGCGCCGCCAGCATCACCGCGGTCCCCACGATCGCACCTCGCATCGTCACGCTCTCCGTCTCGGCCGGTTCGTCCCGGCACCTGCCGGCGCGACTATCGCCGAAGTTGGGGCGGGATCAAGGCGCGGTTGCAGGCCCGCGCGCAGTGCGGGCAGTTCATTCAAAAGCCACCTATTTCACTGACCCGCGATTAAGGAATGGGGCCTTAGCGTCGTCCATGCCGGAGCGGCGAATCGCGCCGTTGCGGCGCCGGTTCAGCCTGCAGGAGATCGATGGATGGCGCTCAAACTGGAGCTCAAGGCGGGTGAACGCGTTCAGCTTGGCGACCTCGTCATCGTTAACCAGGGCGGTCGCACGCGGCTCTGCATCGAAGGCGACACGCCGGTGCTGCGCGAGCGCGACATGCTGGCGCCCGAGGCGGCGACGTCGCTGCCGAAGCGACTCTATCTCGCGCTGCAATCGATGTATCTCTCGCGCGATGCCGGCCGCTACCAGGCCGAAGTGACGCGCCTTTCGCACGAGATCGCGACCGCCGAGCCGGCCTCCGGGCCCGTGATCGACGCCATCGACACGCTGCTCCGCTCCGGGCAGCCCTATCGTGCCCTCCGCGAGGCGCAACGGCTGATCCTCACCGACGGCGTCGCGCCGCTCGCCAAGGCGAGCTGAGAGCGTGGCCTCGACCCTAGCGGCGGCTGCTCGCGGCGAGGCGCTGCGGGATATGACGGCCGATGCGCTCGTTGCGCGGCATCGGCCTTGGATCGACCACCGCTGAGCGGCCGTTCGGCTGCTTGGGCGGGATCGGCTCTGCCGCGGCTCGTGCCGTAGCGAGCGCGGCCATGTCGATCTGCAGCACCGAGACGAATTCCTCATGCAGGCGGCGCAGGCGTTCGACCGCTTCGGGCGCGAAATGCTCGAGTTCCGGTCCGATCTGCCGGAGCATCGCGAGATCGGCGACATAGGCGGCGGCGAAGTCGTTCTTGCGCGCGTCGAGCGCTGCGGCGGCGACATGCTTGCCCGCCCGCAGCAGGACGCTCTCGGCCTCGATCAGCTGCAGCAGCGAATCCATCGTCGTCTCGATCGTCGCGCAGATGTCGGCCGCCGCCTCGCGGGAAGCGACAGCCGGGAGATCGCCGGCAGGCGGCGAGAGGTGAGACGTCGGCATGGGCGCGTCCTTTGGCAGCGGAGCTGGGGCGCTCGGTCGCAACCATTAAGCAATCGTCATCCTTAACAAACCCTCTCCGCCTCGGCCGGCCGTGCGGCGCACCCAAGCTTGGGCGCTGCAGAGCCGGCTTTGGACGCGTGGCCGGAACTCTTCCGTCGGATAGTCAAAAAGCATAGTGGCCCTCGGTAGTTAGCCGGCAATTCTGAGGGGCCGATTCATCCTGCGAGCGGCCTTTTCGATGCGTCAGGAGGGCGGTTGTCCTCAGGCTGTCGCATCGCTATATTCCGCGCCTCGAAGCCACCGAGTCAGGGGTTGTTCATGACGCTAGACAGTCTTGAAGAGTATCGGCCCTCCGAGACCGAACCCTTCATGAACGAGCGGCAGAGGGAGTATTTCCGCAAGAAGCTCCTCGCCTGGAAAGAAGACATCCTGAGGGAATCGCGCGAGACGCTGCAGCACCTGCAGGATGAGAACGTGAACCACCCCGATCTCGCTGATCGGGCTTCGTCGGAAACGGATCGTGCCATCGAACTGCGCGCCCGTGACCGCCAGCGCAAGCTGATCTCCAAGATCGATGCAGCCCTGCAGCGCATCGACGACGGCAGCTATGGTTTCTGTGAGGAGACCGGCGAGCCGATCAGCCTGAAGCGCCTCGACGCGCGTCCGATCGCGACGCTGTCGATCGAAGCGCAGGAGCGGCATGAGCGCCGCGAGCGCGTCTATCGCGACGACTAGCTGCCACGACGGCTGGCTTCGGGGCACTCCATACGAGAAAGGCGCGGTCCGTGAGGACCGCGCCTTTCTCGTATGGAACGATGGCGAGCCGCCTTGGCGTCGCGGCGCCCCGGTCGATCAACTGCGCCGGGAGCCGGAGATCTCGCCGAGAAGCCGCGCCATCTCCTTTTCGAGATCGCCGACGGAGGCCGCGCGATCCTGCGGTTCGGCGCGAAGCTCGGGCTCGCTGCCCGCTTCGCCGACTTCCGGCTCGAAGGGGCGCTGCGGGGCAATGCTCGGCGCGGAAAAGCTCGGCTCACGCGCCGGGCGCATCGGTCGGCCGGGATCGCGGACGTCATTGGGGTCGATGTCGAAGATCGGCTCGAACCGCGGCGCGGCATCGGGATCGGTATTCGGCGCGCCATAGGGCGCATCGCCCATCGAGGGCGGCGCGACGGGCGGTGCCGGCGGCATCGGCGCGCGCGGGGCCGGGCGGGACGGCTCGGCCCGCAGCGGCTCGATCCGCGGCGGCTCGGCGCGTCCGCGCTCCGCGACGATCTCCTCGACCTCGGGTGACGCCTCGGTCGGATCGTTGGCGACCGGCTCGGGCCTGTTCAATTCGGGCGCCTTGGTCTCGGGGGCCCGGACTTCGGGAACCTTGGGCGCGACCGGCGTGCTGCGGCCGAGCGGGCGGGCCGGCGGCTCCGGCCGTCGCGGCTCATCCGAGGCGTCGGTCGGCTCGGCCACCGTCCGGCTGCGGCCGACCTGACCGAGGAACGAGGTGGCGGCCCGCAGGGGCTTCGGGGTCAAGGCGCGCGGCGGGGCGGGCGGTGCGACCGGGGGCAGGGGCGCCGCGAGTTCCGGTTCGACCTCGGGGCTCGGCACCTCGGCGGCGAATTCCGCCGTACGGTCGATCTCGACCGGGCGCTGGGCCTCGATGATGCGCTGGGTCTCCAGGCTGCGCGTCAGGGGTTCGGCCCGCTCGTCCTGCTCTTGCCTGTCCTGGCTCTGGCGGCCGTAATCCGGGTGAGCCGGCTCCTGCGACACCGGTTCGGCGCGGCGCGGTTCCAGTGCCGGCACTTCCGGCTCAGCAGGCGCCTCGAAGGCAGCATAAGCGGCTTCGGCGCGAGCCTCACCGATCGGCGGCGCCGGCGCACGCGGCGGCTGTGCATTGGCACGCGCTGCCGCGTCGCTCCGCCGCTGTCCGGCCGGCACGCGGTGAATCGACGCCTCGACCACGAGATCACTCGGTCCGCCGATGAGGATCAGATGCTCGACATTGTCGCGACGGACCAGCACCAGGCGCCGCTTCTGGTCGATCGGCAACGCATCGAGGACGCTGAGGCGCGGCTGGCGGCCACGCGCCGCCGACGAGCCGATGCGATTGCCGGTGAAGGTCCGGATCAGCCAGAAAACGATCAGAATGACGAGCGCGAGGACGACGAGCGTGATCGCAAACTGGGCGATCATTGCGCCGGTCGTGCCGAGCATCGGTTCGAGATAGTCACGCATCCCGTTCTCCTGGTGCGCCGGCACCGGCCAGGCGCCCGCCATCGTCAAAACATCATGCGCGGTCCGCGCGCCATAACAGAAGGGGTTTTCGTGCGCCGGCTCGCAGTTGGCAAGAGCCCGGACGACGAATCGGCTTATCAATGCCGAAAAGCCGTTAGCAATTCACTAACCATCATTTGAACAAGCTGGTTCCGTCTCCGCGCGAATCGCCTGTTCGAGCCGTCTTGCGAAAGTCTGCGATCGTGCTTCCAAAGCCCTGTTGCATCAATACCGACACGTCCGCAGCGCTCCCGGCCGCAATCCGGGTCGCATGGCTGCCGGCAGGGGCGACAGGCGCCGCATCGCGTCCGGCGGGTGTTCCATGACGACCGAATTCGGCCTTGCCGGCGTGCGACCTCCGGTCATCGATCGCGGCGGCAGAACGGGCGGCATCGGCCGTCTCGTCCTGCTCGCCATCGTCCTCGTCGGAATCGCCGTCGCCGGCGCGCTGCTGCCGCCTGCCTCGGCCCAGCCCTTCATCTTCGCCGTGCTCGGCGTGCTCGCGGTCATCGGCGTGTTCACGCTGTTCGCCGCCGCCATCGGCCTGGTGCGCTTCGGCGGCCAGGTGCCGCGCGACGACCTCGCCCGCGGCTTCATCGATTCGATGGCCGAGGGGCTTGTGATCAGCGATCGCGAGGGCCGCATCCTCTATGCCAATGGCGCCTATGCCGACCTGATTGGCGCCGACGACGAGAGCGACATCCGCGTCATCGAACGCGTCTTCTCCGGCGATCAGGCCGCGAGCGAGGCGCTCTACCGCCTGTCGCAGGCGGTGCGCCACCAGCGCGCGGCTGTCGAGGAGATCCGCATGCCGGTCGCCCTGTCGGGGACAGGGCCGAGCGGCCCGCGCTGGTATCGCGTCCATGCGCGCCCGATCCGCGCCAGCGAACAGATTCTCACGGCCTGGCGGCTCATCGACATCACGGGCGACCGCGAGCAGCAGGAAACGGTGTTCCAGGACCTACAGCACGCGATCGACTATCTCGACCACGCCCCGGCGGGATTCCTCTCGGCCGAGCCGGACGGCAGCATCGTCTATCTGAATGCGACGCTGGCCGAATGGCTCGGCATCGACCTCGCTTTCTTCAAGCCCGGCTCGATCGCGCTCGCCGACATCGTGCGGGGCGACGGCGCGGCGCTGCTTTCCTCCGGCGGCGCGCGGCCGGGCGGCAGCGAGACCGAGATCATCGATCTCGACCTCGTCAAGCAGAACGGTCAGAGCCTGCCGGTGCGCTTCCTGCACCGCGTTCCCTATGCGAATGACGGCGCCCCGGGGGCGACGCGGACGATCGTCCTCAATCGCGGCCCTGGCGAGGATGTGTCCGAGGCGCTCAGGGCCGCCGAGGTCCGCTTCACGCGCTTCTTCAACCATACGCCCTTCGCCATCGCCTCGGTGGATCGGAACGGCGCCATCGGCCGGACCAACGCGGCCTTCGCCCGGCTGTTCGGCCCGCTGCAGCGCGAGAGCAGCGCGCGGTTGCGCCTTGCCGATCTCGTCAGCGACAGCGGCGCCGCCGGCATCGAAGCGGCGCTCGCGGCCGCGGCGGCGGGGCGGGGCGACATTCCCTTCGTCGACGCGGCGCTGGCCGGCGCCGGCGACCGCAGCGCGCGGTTCTATGTCAGTGCCGTCGACGAGGGGGCCGACGAACACGAGATCGCCACCATCTATGCGCTCGACACGACGGAGCAGCGCGCGCTCGAACAGCAGTTCCAGCAGAGCCAGAAGATGGAATCGATCGGCCAGCTGGCCGGCGGTGTCGCGCATGATTTCAACAATGTGCTGACGGCGATCATCGGCTTCTCCGACCTCCTGCTCGCCAATCACCGCCCGTCCGACCCGTCCTTCCAGGACATCATGAACATCAAGCAGAATGCGAACCGGGCCGCCGGCCTCGTTCGCCAGCTGCTGGCCTTCTCGCGCCGCCAGACGCTGAGGCCCCAGATCATCGCCATCGGCGATGTTCTCTCCGACCTTTCCATCCTGCTCGAGCGGCTGCTCGGCGAGAAGGTCAAGCTCTCTGTCGTGCACGGCCGCGACGTCTGGCCGATCAAGGCCGACCTCAACCAGTTCGAGCAGGTGGTCATCAATCTCGCCGTCAATGCGCGCGATGCGATGCCCGCCGGCGGCCAGCTCACGATCCGCACCCGCAACATCCTGCCCGCCGAATGCGCTTCCTTCGGCTACAAGGCGCTGCCGGCGGCGGAGTATGTGCTGATCGAGGTCGAGGATACCGGCACCGGCATCCCGCTCGAGGTGCAGTCGAAGATCTTCGAGCCGTTCTTCTCGACCAAGGAAGTCGGCAAGGGCACCGGCCTCGGCCTCTCGACCGTCTATGGCATCGTCCGCCAGACGGGCGCCCACATCTTCTTCGACAGCGTCGTCGACAAGGGCACGATCTTCCGCATCTTCGTGCCGCGCCATGTCATGGTCGAGCAGCCGAAGGTTGATGTCGCGCCCGAGAAGGTGCCCGCCAAGACCGATCTCACGGGCAGCGCCAACATCCTCCTCGTCGAGGACGAGGAGGCGGTGCGCGCCTTCGCGGCGCGGGCACTGGCCTCGCGCGGCTATACCGTGCACGAGGCCTCGTCCGGCGCCGAGGCGCTCGAGGTCATGGCGCGGACGGGCGGCTCGATCGACCTCGTCGTTTCCGACGTCGTGATGCCCGAACTCGACGGCCCCTCGCTCTTGCGCGAACTCCGCAAGACCCGGCCGAACCTCAAGATCATCTTCGTCTCCGGCTATGCCGAGGACGCCTTCGCCCGCAATCTCCCCGACGGCGAACGCTTCAGCTTCCTGCCGAAGCCGTTCTCGCTGAAGCAACTCGCGACGGCCGTGAAGGAAGCGCTGGGGGAATAAGGCGGGGTCGCGGCGATCGCGACATTGCGGAAACGATCGCGCCGCGTCAGCATCGGCAAGGGCCGCGGGGATCGCGACCCCGAGTGCTGATCACGGAGCGAGACGACTTGAACATTCTTGACCGCGCCGAACCGCCTTCTGCCTCGCCGCTCTCCCTCGACCCCGCGACTCGCCGCGTCTCGCTCGACGCGCGCGATCCGGCGTTCTTCCAGGATCCGTATCCGGCCTTCGAGGCGATCCGGGCGGTGACGCCGGTGTTCTTCTGGGAGCAATACGGGCTCTGGTGCTTCCTCGATGCGGCGGATGTGCATGCGCTCTTCCGCGACAAGCGCTTCGGCCGCGAGATCCTGCATGTCGCGACGCGCGAGGAACTCGGGCTGGCGGAGGTGCCGGAGCGGCTGTTGCCCTGGCATGAGGTCGACCGCCTCTCGATGCTCGACCGCGAGCCGCCGGTGCACACGCGTCTCAGGACGTTGGTGAATCGCGCCTTCGTCTCGCGCCAGGTCGAGAAGCTCCGGCCGCGCATTGCGGCGCTCGCGAACGAGCTGATCGACGGTTTCGAGGCGAAGGGCGAGGTCGACCTGATCGAGGCCTTCGCGACGCCGATCCCGGTCATCGTCATCGCCGAGCTGCTCGGCGTGCCGACGGAGCGGGCGGGCGATCTGCTCGACTGGTCGCACAAGATGGTGGCGATGTACCAGTTCAGCCGCACGCGGGCCGTCGAAGACGCTGCGGTCGCAGCGACCGAGGCCTTCGTCGCCTATCTGAAGGAGGTCATAGCCGAGCGGCGGAAGGCGCCCGCCGACGATCTCGTCTCGACGCTGATCGCCGCCGAAGAGCAGGGCGAGCGCCTGTCGCAGGACGAACTGATCGCGACCGTGATCCTGCTGCTCAATGCCGGCCACGAGGCGACGGTGCACGGGATCGGCAATGGCGTGAAGGCGATCCTCGAATCGAGCCTCGATCCGTCGGCGCTCTTCGCCAGCGAGGCCTCGGCCGAGGCGACGGCCGAGGAGTGCCTCCGCTTTGATCCGCCGCTGCACTTCTTCTCGCGCTATGCGCTCGAGGATTGCGACTATGCCGGCATCAGCCTCAAGAAGGGCGATAGCGTCGGCCTCGTGCTCGGCGCCGCCAACCGCGACCCGGTCCGGTTTCCCGATGCGGCGCGCTTCGATCCCACGCGCCCGGCTACCGCTCATTTTGCGTTCGGTGGCGGCATCCATTTCTGCATCGGCGCCCCGCTCGCCCGGCTCGAACTCCAGGTCGCGCTGCCGATCCTGTTCGAGCGGCTGCCCGGCCTTCGCCTCGCGGCCCCGCCGCGCTACCGCGACAGCTATCACTTCCATGGACTCGAGGCGTTGAAGCTCGTCTGGTGAGCTGGGACGTGGCCGGAGCGGCCGGCCTCCGGGCTTGCATTCCAGCTTGGAATTCGCCTCAATCCGCCGTCCGAACGCTTCGGCGATCCCGCGGAGGAGGTATGATGCGTCAATTCCGACCGATTATGACGGCCGCCTTGCTGATCGTCGTCGGCATACCTGCCTCTGCCCAAACCTATTCCGGGACGCCGCTGTCGCCGCCTGAGCTGCAGGCGAAGCTCGTCGCGGCGGTCGGGGCGCGGCTGGTCGATCCCGCGGCGGCGCGGATCAGCGACCTCACGCCCTCGCTGGCGCGCAACGGCCGCGGCTATTGCGGCAAGGTCAGCCTCGCTGCGTCGGCGCCGGCACAGCCCTTTCATGTGATTCTCGACGAGAACGGCAGCGCGGCCGTGCTGATTCTGCCGGAAAACGGCGATCCGCCGGGGCTTGCGCGGGCCGATGCGACGCGTCTGCTCACCAATTTCGGTTGCATCCGCTGATCCGCCGGAACGCATTCGCGGCGGCTGCCGCCATTCGAAGCGCGTCCGTCAGCGCCTCCGAGCGGGATGGCCTCTTTCCTGCTTTCCCCGCTCCGACGCCCGGACACCTTGCATCAAGGGCCGCCGGCCGTCATCGTCGCGTGGGGAGAGCAGGTACGGAGACCGGGACGTGATCGAGGGAAAGCCGAGCGCCACCGCCTTGCGCGTCGCCGTTCGCCGCGCGGCGCACCAGTTGCTCGACAAGCCGCTGATCTTCGCCGACCCGCTGGCGCTGACGATCGTCGGCGGCGATCGCGGTTCGCCGGTCGCGCGCGACGAGATCAGCCGGGCGGATTCCGCCGGCGGAGCTGCGCTCCGCGCCTTCATCGCCGCGCGCAGCCGTTTCGCCGAGGATCGGATCGCCGATGCCGTGGCTGCCGGGATCCGGCATGTCGTCGTGCTCGGTGCCGGGCTCGACACCTTCGCCTATCGCAACCCCTTCGCCAGCGAAGGCGTCGTCGTCTACGAGGTCGATCATCCGGCGACGCAGGCCTGGAAGCGCCAGCGGCTTCAGCAGACCCGCATCGCGATCCCCGAAAGCCTCCACTTCGTGCCGGTGGATTTCGCCCGCGATCGGCTCGACCAGCGGCTAACCGAGGCCGGGCTCGATCCGGCCGTGCCGGTGTTCTTTTCCTGGCTCGGCGTCGTGCCCTATCTGACCGAGTCCGCGATCCTCGCGACCCTCGGCATCATCGCCGCGCGCAGCGGCGGCGCCGAACTGGTCTTCGACTATGCCGAGCCGCCGGACCGGGTCGGCATGTTGCAGCGGCTCGCCTTCCTGACGCTTGCCGGCAGGACGGCGATGCTCGGCGAGCCCTTCGTCAGCTATTTTCGGCCGGAAGAGATTGCGGCGCGCCTCGCTGGCCTCGGCTTCGGCGTCGCCGCCAACCATTCAGGGCCCGATCTCGGCAAGCTCTATGCGGACGGGCCGTCGCCGCTGGACGAGGCCGAGGTCGGCCACGTCCTGCATGCGCGTCATCCCGCCATCGCCTGAAGCGCCACGGCGATCTCGCCTGCGAGGCGGGCGTTGTTCTTCACCAGCGCGATATTGGTCACGAGGCTGCGGCCTCCAGTGAGCGTCAGGATCCGGCCGAGCACATAGGGCGTCACGGCCTTGGCGCGGATGCCCTCTCGCTCGGCGTCGGCGATCGCCTCTTCGATATGGCTGCGCATCTCGGCGGCGGGAATCTCGTCGGCGAGCGGAACCGGATTGGCGATCAGCATGCCGCCGCTGAGGCCGAGTTCCGCGCGCGTCGCCATGAAGGCGGCGATGGCGGAGGGGTCGTCGAGCCGCAGCGGCGACGGCAGGCCGCTGTCGCGCGACCAGAAGGCGGGCAGCACATCCTGGCCGACCGTGACGACCGGGACGCCGAGCGTTTCCAGCACTTCGAGCGTCTTCGGGATGTCGAGCAGCGCCTTGGCGCCGGCCGAGACCACCGTCACCGGCGTTTCTGAGAGTTCGCGGAGATCGGCCGAGATGTCGAAGCTCGTCTCGGCGCCGCGATGGACGCCGCCGATGCCGCCGGTGGCGAAGACGCGGATGCCGGCGAGATGGGCGGCGATCATCGTTGCCGCAACGGTGGTGGCGCCCGGCCGGCCGGTGGCGAGCGCGAAGGCGAGATCGGCGCGCGAGAGCTTCATCACCTGCTTCATGCCGGCGAGCGCCTCGAGTTCGTCCGCAGTCAGCCCGACTCGGATCGCTCCGTCGACGATCGCGATCGTCGCCGGAACGGCGCCGGTTCCGCGCACGACGTCCTCGACGGCGCGCGCCGTCGCGACATTCTCCGGATAGGGCATGCCATGCGTGACGATCGTCGTCTCCAGCGCGACGAGCGGGCGTCCCTCGCTGGCGGCGGTGGCGACTTCGTCGGAGAGGCGGATACGCTCGGAAAGGGACATTTCGGAAACCACGCGGTTGGAATGGATCAGGAGAGGGACTGCCAGCTGCCGTCCGGCATGCGGCACGCCGTGCCGCTCAGCTGCTCGCCGCGGCCGTCGACGACGATGCGATGCGTATAAGGCCGGCATTCGCGGCCGTTGGTGGTGCGGATCGGCCCGGGGATGAACTGGCCGTGGCTCGAGCCCGACTGCCAATCGGCCGAAACGCCGGCCGGCCCGCTCGCCAGCGCCGCGGCGGCGGTCTCTTCGGCGCGGCGGCGCGCGGCATCATCCATGCTGCGCCCGATCTGGCCGCCGACGAGCCCGCCGATGCCGGCGCCGAGCACCGTCGCGCCGACGCGGCCGGCGCCGGAGCCGAACTGGTTGCCGACCATGGCGCCGACGGCAGACCCCGTCACCGTGCCGACCTGCTGGTTGGTCGGCGCCTGGCAAGCGGCGAGCCCGAGCCCGGCGAGAGCGAGTGCGACGAGGGGACCATACGGGAGGGAAGGGCGCTTCGGCATGGCGTCGCTCCGGCGAGGCGAAAGGGGCTGGCGAATCGGCTGCATAGCATCACAGAGCGGCCTCGCGCGCCACCCGCCGCACACGGCTCGCCGCTTCCCGCGGCGCGCGCGCAAAACCGTGGCCATGCAGCTTGTGGATGGGAACAAAGCGTGTACAATGTTCTCAGTTTGATCGACTCTCCGCAGTATGGAATAAGGATCGCTCGCATGTCGCAAACTTCTCTCCGTCTCGTCGAAGGGGCCACAATGGACAAGTCGAAGGCGCTGGATGCCGCGCTCAGCCAGATCGAGCGCGCCTTCGGCAAGGGCTCGATCATGCGGCTCGGCAAGAACGACAAGGTGGTCGAGATCGGCACCGTGTCGACCGGTTCGCTCGGGCTCGATATCGCGCTCGGCATCGGCGGCCTGCCGCGCGGCCGCATCGTCGAAATCTACGGGCCGGAATCCTCGGGCAAGACCACGCTTGCGCTGCACACCATCGCAGAGGCGCAGAAGAACGGCGGCATCTGCGCCTTCGTCGATGCCGAGCATGCACTCGACCCGATCTATGCCCGCAAGCTCGGCGTCAATCTCGATGATCTCCTGATCTCGCAGCCCGACACCGGCGAGCAGGCGCTCGAGATCACCGATACGCTCGTCCGCTCCGGCGCGATCGACGTGCTGGTCGTCGATTCGGTCGCCGCGCTCACGCCGCGCGCCGAGATCGAGGGCGAGATGGGCGACAGCCTGCCTGGACTGCAGGCGCGGCTGATGAGCCAGGCGCTCCGCAAGCTGACCGCTTCGATCTCGAAATCGAAGACCATGGTCATCTTCATCAACCAGATCCGCATGAAGATCGGCGTCATGTTCGGCAATCCCGAGACGACCACCGGCGGCAATGCGCTGAAGTTCTATGCCTCGGTTCGCCTCGACATCCGCCGCATCGGCGCGATCAAGGATCGCGACGAGGTCGTCGGCAACCAGACGCGCGTCAAGGTCGTCAAGAACAAGCTGGCGCCGCCGTTCAAGCAGGTCGAATTTGACATCATGTATGGCGAGGGCGTCTCGAAGCTCGGCGAGTTGATCGATCTCGGCGTCAAGGCCGGCATCGTCGAGAAGTCGGGTGCATGGTTCTCCTATGACAGCCAGCGCCTCGGCCAGGGTCGCGAGAATGCCAAGGCGTTCTTCCGCGACAACCCGCAGATCGCCAATACGGTCGAGCATGCGATCCGCCAGAATGCCGGCCTTCTGGCCGAGGCGCTCTTGTCGAAGGATGGCGACAGCGAGAGCGATTCCGACGACGCCATGGAGGCCTAGGCGTCGCGCGAACCCGGCGTCACGCGGCCCCCGGGGCGTGATCGCAGGCCCCTGGGCGGCGGAGGCTCGGGTATCGACGAGCCGGCGCGGGCCGTGTGCCCGCCCGGCAGGGGGTTGGGGAGGATGAGGATGGCGGAAGCGACGTCGGCGGCCGGCGGCTGTCATTGCGGCAAGGTGCGGTTCGAGGCGCGCGGCGATTTCACCGCTGCGATGAGCTGCAACTGCTCGATCTGCGAGAAGCGCGGCCATTGGCTCGCCTTCGTGCCGGAGACGGCGTTCGCGGTCACGTCGGGCGAGGATAATCTCACCGACTATCTGTTCCATCGCCACGTCATCCATCACCTCTTCTGCCGCGATTGCGGCATCGAGGCGTTCGCGCGGGCCGTGACGCCGGATGGAACGGCGATGGTCGCAGTCAATGTGCGTTGCATCGACGGCATCGATCTCGCCAAGGTCACCGTGACCGCCTATGACGGCCGCAGCCACTGAGGCAGTTCCTCGGCGCGCTGTGGCGGTCGGTTGAGGCGCTCTGATCGGCGTGCTGGCCATCCTGCGGCGCGGCAGGGCGGCAGACGAGCTACCGGCAAAGCTCCGGGCTCGCCGCCCGGAAGGGAGGCCGCTTCGCGGACGCGTTTGCCGAAGGCGGCGCTTTCTGGACAGTCCCGCCCACGCTCGCTACAAACGCGGCCAGGTTTTCTCCCCCCGTGCGGCTGTGCGGCCGCGTGGCTCTCCAAGGGTTGGTTCATGAGCAGCGTCAACGACATCCGGTCGGCCTATCTCGGATTCTACCAGAAGAACGGCCATGAGATCGTCGCATCGAGCTCGCTGGTGCCGAAGAACGATCCGACGCTGATGTTCACCAATGCCGGCATGGTCCAGTTCAAGGACTATTTCACCGGACGTGCCGCCGCGCCGTGGCAGCGCGCGACGACTTCGCAGAAATGCGTCCGCGCCGGCGGCAAGCACAATGATCTCGACAATGTCGGCTACACGGCCCGGCATCACACCTTCTTCGAGATGCTCGGCAATTTCTCGTTCGGCGACTATTTCAAGGAACGGGCGATCGAGCTCGCCTGGACGCTGGTGACGAAGGAGTTCGGCCTGCCGAAGGACAAGCTGCTCGTCACCGTCTATCACGAGGACGACGAGGCCGCTTCGCTCTGGAAGAGGATCGCCGGCCTGCCCGAGGAGCGGATCATCCGCATCGCGACCTCGGACAATTTCTGGCAGATGGGTGATACCGGCCCCTGCGGCCCCTGCTCGGAGATCTTCTTCGATCACGGCGAGGGCATCCCCGGCGGCCCGCCCGGCAGCCCGGACGAGGACGGCGATCGCTTCATCGAGATCTGGAACCTCGTCTTCATGCAGTTCGAGCAGGTCGCGCCGGGCAACCGGCTGCCGCTGCCGAAGCCCTCGATCGATACCGGAATGGGTCTCGAACGCATCGCAGCCGTGCTGCAGGGCGTGCACGACAATTACGATATCGACCTGTTCAAGGCGCTAATCCGCGCCTCGGTCGAGGCGACCGGCGTTCCGGCGGAAGGGGCGCAGCGCGCCAGCCACCGCATCATCGCCGATCACCTGCGCGCCTCGTCCTTCCTGATCGCCGACGGCGTGCTGCCCTCCAATGAAGGGCGCGGCTATGTGCTGCGCCGGATCATGCGCCGCGCCATGCGGCATGCGCATATTCTCGGTGCGGCCGACCCGCTGCTGTGGCGTCTCGTCCCGGCGCTGGTGCGAGAGATGGGCCAGGCCTATCCGGAGCTCGTCCGTGCGGCAGCGCTGATCACCGAGACGCTGCGGCTCGAGGAGATCCGCTTCCGCCGCACGCTGGCGCGCGGCCTCGTGCTGCTCGACGAGGCGACGGCGGACTTCCAGTCCGGCGCGACGCTCGACGGCGAGACGGCGTTCCGTCTCTACGACACCTATGGCTTCCCGCTCGACCTGACGCAGGATGCGCTCCGCGCTCGCGGCATCGCCGTCGACACCACCGCCTTCCAGACCGCGATGGAGCGGCAGAAGGCCGAGGCGCGCGCCAACTGGGCCGGCTCGGGCGACACCGCGGCCGAGACGATCTGGCTGACGCTGCGCGACCGGCTCGGGCCGACCGAGTTCCTCGGCTATGCGACCGAAACCTCCGAGGGCAAGGTGCTGGCGCTGGTGCGCGACGGCGCCGAGATCGCCAGTGCGACGGCCGGTGAGGATGTGCAGGTCATCGTCAACCAGACGCCGTTCTACGGCGAATCGGGTGGCCAGACGGGCGATGCCGGCACGATCGAAACCGAGGGCGGTGCGCTGGTGCGCATCACCGACACGCAGAAGCGCGGCGAGGGTCTCTTCGTCCACAGCGGCACCGTCGAGCACGGCACGGTGGCCACCGGCGATTCGGCGCGGCTTGTCGTCGACCATGCGCGGCGCGGCGCCATCCGCGCGCATCATTCGGCGACGCATCTCTTGCATGCGGCGCTGCGCAACGTGCTCGGCGATCATGTCGCCCAGAAGGGCTCGCTCGTCGCTCCCGACCGGCTTCGCTTCGATTTCAGCCATCCGAAGCCGATCGAGGCTGAAGAACTCGCTGAAGTCGAGGACATCGCCAATGCGGTCGTGCTGCAGGATGATCCGGTCACGACGCGGCTGATGGAGCGCGACGAAGCGATCGCGGCCGGCGCCATGGCGCTGTTCGGCGAGAAGTATGGCGACGAGGTTCGCGTCGTGGCGATGGGCGAGCGCGACGGCAAGCCCTATTCGGTCGAGCTTTGCGGCGGCACGCATGTCGGTCGCACCGGCGAGATCGGCCTGGTCACCATCGTCGGCGAGGGAGCGGTCGCGGCTGGCGTCCGCCGGGTCGAGGCGCTGACCGGCAAGGCGGCGCGCGACCATCTGGAATTGCAGGACAAGCGGCTGAAGCAGGTGGCCGCGGCGCTCAAGGTGCGCCCCGACGAGGCGGTCGATCGTGTCGCCGTGCTGGTCGAGGAGCGGCGGAGGCTCGAGCGCGAACTGGCCGACGCGCGGCGTAAGCTCGCGCTCGGCGGTGGCGGCCAGGCGGCCGGCGACGGCGCGCGCGTCGTCGGCGACATCACCTATCTCGGCCGCGTCGTCGAAGGCATTGCGCCCAAGGATCTCAAGGGCCTGGTCGACGATGCCAAGAAGTCGGTCGGCTCGGGCGTCGTCGCCTTCGTCGGTGTCGCCGAAGACGGCAAGGCCGCGATCGTGGTCGGCGTCAGCGCTGATCTCGTGGCCCGCTTCAGCGCGGTCGATCTGGTCCGCGTCGGCGCCGAGGCATTGGGGGGCAAGGGCGGCGGCGGGCGTCCCGACATGGCGCAGGCCGGCGGACCGGACGGCACGCGGGCCGGCGAGGCGCTTGCCGCGATCGAGGCGGTACTGGCGGGCTGATCAGGCGATCTCGACGGCGTAGCCTTTGCCGTCGTCGCTCCCGGCCTCGTGCAGGCGGGCAGGGGGCGGGTGAGGTCGGACGCCTGATGGTTCGCCCGCCACTCGATCCGCAGGCAGAGCTGCCGACCTCTCCCTTCAGGGGTATCCTTGACGGGGATGGCTTGGCTTGACGTCATGGCTTGACGTCATCTCGCCCGGGCGCCGAAATGCGGGAGGGCGCAGGGGAAGCGGATGGAACAGGTTTCCGACGGCCGGCAGCTTCTGGTCTTCCTCGTCGCTGCCGGCATCGTCGTGCCGCTTTTCCAGCATCTGAAGCTCGGCATCGTCCTCGGCTTCCTGATCGCCGGCATCATCGTCGGCCCCGGCGGCTTCGGCCATCTCGTGCCGCTGAACTCGCTGTTCGGCTATGCGACCATCACCAATGTCAGCCAGTTGCAGGCATTCGGCGATCTCGGCATCCTGTTCCTGCTCTTCACCATCGGGCTCGAGCTCTCCTTTGCCCGCCTCGGCTCGATCGGCCGGCTGATGGTCGGCGCCGGCGGGTTGCAGGTCGTGCTGGCAACAGGCGCGATCTACGCCGCAGGCGCCCTGTCCGGTTTCGAATTCGACGATTCGCTCGTCTTCGGCATGGCCTTCGCGCTGTCTTCGACGGCGATCGTGACGCAGTCGCTCGCCGAGCGGCGCCGTCTCGGCACGCCGGTCGGCCGCACGGCGCTCGGCGTCCTCATCCTGCAGGATCTGATGGTGGTGCCGATCGTCATCATCGTCGGCATTCTCGGCCAGCAAGGGGCGAGCGTCGGCCTGTCGCTGGTCAAGGGCATCGCGATCGCGGCCGTCGTTGTGGTCGGGGTGGTCCTGCTCGGGCGAACCATCGTCAAGCCGCTGATGCGCTTTGCCGGCGCAACCGGCAATCGCACGCTGCTGATCTCGATCACGCTCCTCATCATCGTGGTCGCGGGCGCGATCACCTCCCGCGCCGGACTGTCGGCGGCGCTCGGCGCCTTCCTCGCCGGGCTCCTGCTGAGCGAGACGGAATATCGCCACCAGATCGATGTCGAGGTCGAGCCGTTCAAGGATCTCCTGCTCGGCCTCTTCTTCATGACGGTCGGCATGACGATCGACGTCGTTGCCGTTCTCGGCTCGCTGCCGCTGATCCTCGGCGCGCTCGCCGTCCTGTTCGCGATGAAACTCGCCTTCGGCTATCTCGCGTTCCGGATCGCGCGGCTGCCGCGCGCCAGCGCCCTCGAAGCAGCCTTCATTCTCGGCGGGGCCGGCGAATTCGCCTTCGTGGTGTTCACGCTCGCGGCCCGCGACAATGTCATCGCGCCGGATATCGCTCGCCTCGCCACGACCATCGCGGCGTTGTCGATGGTCGTGACGCCGCTTCTCGGCCTGGTCGGAGCGCGGCTCGCCGCTCTCTTGAAGGCCCGCGATGCGCAACAGGCTCAGGGCGTTCCCGGCGACCAGAGCTATGCCGACCACGTGATTATTGGCGGCTTCGGCCGCTTCGGTGCCACGGTGGCGGCGCTGCTCAAGGCCGAGGACATCGCTTCGGTGGCGCTCGATCTCAATGCCGAACATGTCGAGCGGGCGCAACGCGGCGGGAATGCGGTGTTCTTCGGCGATGCGACGCGGCCGGAGATCCTCGAAAAGCTCGGCGCCGAGGAAGCCCGCGCCTTCGTGGTCACACTCGACGAGATGGCGGTCGCGGAACAGATGGTGCTGACGATCCGGCAGCATTGGCCGAATGCGATCATCCATGCGCGCGCCCGCAGCGTCGATCATGCCCGTCGGCTGCTCGATTGCGGCGCAACCGACGTCGTTCCGGAAGCGCTGGAAGGCAGCCTGCAACTCGCCGGCAATCTGCTCGGCGATATCGGGCTGCCGGACGAGGCGATCGAACAGCGCCTCGCCGTGGCGCGCGAGGTGGCGCGCGCGCGCATGCGCGAACATGAACCGACCGCCTCGGCCGATCCGCCGCCTCAATCGGCAGGGCGCTCGCTCTAGCCTCGGCCTCGGCGTGCCGGTTGGAGCGTCCGGGGAACCGGAGCAACTGCGGCTCCGGTTCCGGGGCGCCCTCGGTCTCAGCCGGCCGTGCGACCTTCCGACTGACGCGCCAGCATCCAGCCCGGATATTCGGGCGGCAGGGCGCTGACGGTGTCGAGCGTCGCCAGTTCGTCCGTGGTCAGAGTGACGTCCGTGGCGGCGAGATTGTCGTCGAGCTGCGCGATCGTCTTGGCGCCGACGATGACCGAGGTCACGAAGGGCTTGGCCAGGAGGTAGGCGAGCGCGATCTGCGCCACCGAGACGCCCTTGGCCGCGGCGATGGTGCGCATCGCGTCGACGGCGTCGAAGGCGCGGTCCTTGTCGACCGGCGGGAAGTCGAAATTCGCGCGCCGCGATCCATCCGGACTGCTGCCGTCGCGCCCGTATTTGCCCGAAAGCAGGCCGCCGGCGAGCGGGCTCCAGACCATCAGCCCGACGCCTTCCGCCGCCAGCAGCGGGGCAATGTCGCGCTCGAGATCCCGGCCGGCGATGGTGTAGTAGGCCTGCAGCGAGGCGAAGCGGGCCCAGCCGCGGTGATCGGCGATGCCGAGCGCCTTCATGATCTGCCAGGCCGCCCAGTTGGACACGCCGACATAACGCACATGGCCCTGGCGCACGAGATCGTCGAGCGCGCGGACCGTCTCCTCGATCGGCGTCAGCGGATCGAAGCCGTGGATCTGGTAGAGATCGATATAGTCCGTGCCGAGGCGCGCGAGGCTCGCCTTGACCGCATCCATGATGTGGCCGCGCGAGGCACCGCGATCGTTCGGGCCGGGGCCGACGCCGCCGAGCGCCTTGGTCGCCAACACGATATCGGTGCGCTTGCGGCCGGAATTGACCATCGCACGGCCGGTGATCTCCTCCGAGAGCCCCTCGGAATAGACGTCGGCGGTGTCGATGAAGTTGACGCCGGCATCGAGGGCGCGCGCGACGATGCCGTCGGCGACCGACTGGTCGAGCTGGCCGATGGCGGTCCAGAACCCCTTGCCGCCGAACGTCATGGTACCGAGGCAGATTTCCGAGACGAGGAGGCCAGTGCGGCCGAGCGTTTTGGTGCGCATGGGATGATCCTTGCAGAGAGCCGCAGGAGGCGGCGAGCTCAAATGACAGATGGGCGCGGGGGCAGGCGGCTCGGCGTCGAGTCGCGCAGTCTGGTGCCGTCGCGTCGCCAGCCGAAGATGGACCCCGCCGGGGCTCTTCGCTAGCCGATTGCTGGCGGCTTCTTGCACGATCCTCTCAAATTGATGATTGTCGCGTTGGCTGCGCCGCAATGGCGCGCGACAGGAAGAAGGGCAGGCGGCATGAACCCGATGGACGAGATCCGTGCGATCATCACGCGCAATGCCGCGCCGGGACGCACCGTGACGCCGGTTCCGGAACTGTTTCTCCTCCGCTCCGATACGACCACGGCGCCCGCGCCGGCCTTCTATGCGCCGACCTTCACATTGCCGGTTCAGGGGCGGAAGCAGCTCTTTCCTGGCAGCGAGACACTCATCTATGACAGCTCGCGCTTCCTGGTGGTCGCCGTCGACATGCCCGTGATGGCCTGCATCAGCAGCGCGAGCGCGGCGGAGCCCTATCTCGCGCTGACTTTTCAGCTCGATCGTCTCGCGATCGTCGATATCCTCTCCGCCCTGCCGCCGCAGGACGAGGCGGACGAGGACAGCGCCGGTCTTGCGATCAGTTCGATCACACCGGATTTGCTCGATCCTCTCGTTCGGCTCATGCGGCTGGTCGAGCATCCCGCCGATGCTGCCATTCTCGGGCCGCTTGCGGGGCGCGAACTGCTCTATCGCCTGCTCACGGGTCCGGCCGGCGCCGTGCTGCGGCAGATGGTGGCGCAGAACAGCCGCCTTGCACGCGTCGACCGCGCCATCGCCTGGATCAAGAACCATTTCAACGCGCCGATGCGGATCGATCATCTCGCCGCGATCGCCGGCATGAGCCCGGCCTCGCTGCATCGTCATTTCAAGGCGGTGACGGCGATGAGCCCGCTGCAGTTCCAGAAGCAGGTGCGGCTGCTCGAAGCACGGCGTCGCCTCGTTGCCGAGAGCCTCGATGCTGCCAGCGTCGGCTTCTCGGTCGGCTATGAGAGCCAGTCGCAGTTCAGCCGCGAATATGCCCGCCTGTTCGGCGCCCCGCCCTCGCGCGATGCGGCGCGTCTGCGCGGCCTCACGGCGGTCGACCCGGAGCGCATCGGTCCGACGGTTTGAGGAAGGCTCAGCGCACCCAGACCCGAAGACGTCCGACCGCCGCAAAGCCGGCGGCGCGGAAGAGCTCCAGCGTTTCGCCATGCTCGTAGCCGACGAGCGGCAGGTTCGGATCCCGGCTCCGGGCGGCAGCCATCATCGCCGCCAGCAGCGATGCGGAATCGGCCTCTGGACTCATGAAGACATTGGAGATGCCGAGGACCCCGGCATTTCGGTTGAATGCCGCGCCGCCCATCGGCACGCCGTCGCGAGTGATGGTGAGGAAGGCCAGGCGATCATCGGCGAGCAGGGATGGCGGGAAGACAGGCCGTTCCACGGGCACGCCGGCCCAGGCCCGTTCCCACTCTGCCAGGTCGCCCGCGGTGGCGGTCCAGCTTGCGGCAAGATCGGCGAGGGCTGGAGGATACTCGTCTGCCCCGAGCCAGAGCCACTCGGCCTCGAATGCCGTGACGAGGCCGACCGTAGCGAGGTCGAGCGTCGCGAAGCTGTCCTTGATTCCGAGCCCGCCGGGCCGCCGCGCGGCGAGGGCCTCGATCTCGGCGCGCTGCGGACCGATGTCGTCTGCCGTCAGCGTCACGAGATTGGGATAATAGGGCGGCGCATCACCGGGATTGAGCCAGAAGCCGGCTCCGAACCGCGTCGTCGCGCCATGCGCCCGCGAGACGGCGTCGCACCATTCGGCATTGTTGCGGGCGGCGAGGCGGGCGCGATGCGGCATCGTTCAGGTCTTCTCGATAAGAAAACGGCGCGGCCGAGCCGCGCCGTCCTGTTTGTTGCGTCGGCGGCCGCTCAGGCCGGGGCCATCGCCTTGTTGAGGTTGTCGCTGACCTTGTCGAGGAAGCCGGTGGTCGAGAGCCACTTCTGGTCCGGTCCGACGAGCAGCGCCAGATCCTTGGTCATGAAGCCGGACTCGACGGTGTCGACGCAGACCTTTTCCAGCGTCGCCGAGAACTTGGCGAGTTCGGCATTGTCGTCGAGCTTGGCGCGATGGGCGAGGCCACGCGTCCAGGCGAAGATCGAGGCGATGGAGTTGGTCGAGGTCTCCTTGCCCTTCTGATGCTCGCGGTAATGGCGGGTCACCGTGCCATGCGCCGCTTCGGCCTCGACGGTCTTGCCGTCGGGCGTGAGCAGCACGGAGGTCATCAGGCCGAGCGAGCCGAAGCCCTGCGCCACGGTGTCGGACTGGACGTCGCCGTCATAGTTCTTGCACGCCCAGACATAGCCGCCCGACCACTTCAGCGCCGACGCGACCATGTCGTCGATCAGGCGATGCTCGTAGGTGATTCCGGCTTCCTTGAAGGCGGTCGCGAACTCGGCCTCGTAGACTTCCTGGAACAGATCCTTGAAGCGGCCGTCATAGGCCTTGAGGATGGTGTTCTTGGTCGAGAGATAGACCGGATACTTGCGCAGCAGGCCGTAGTTCAGCGAGGCGCGCGCGAATTCGCGGATCGACTCGTCGAGATTGTACATCGCCAGAGCCACGCCGGCGTCCGGGAACTTGAAGACTTCCTTCTCGATGACGGTGCCGTCGTCGCCCTCGAACTTGATCGTCAGCCGGCCCTTGCCGGGAACCTTGAAGTCCGTCGCCTTGTACTGGTCGCCGAAGGCGTGACGGCCGACGATGATCGGCTGGGTCCAACCGGGGACGAGACGGGGCACGTTCTGGCAGATGATCGGCTCGCGGAAGATCACGCCGCCGAGGATGTTGCGGATGGTGCCGTTCGGCGACTTCCACATTTCCTTCAGGTTGAATTCCTTCACGCGGGCTTCGTCCGGCGTGATCGTCGCGCATTTGACGCCGACGCCGACCTTCTTGATCGCCTCGGCGGCCTCGATGGTCACCTTGTCGTTCGTGGCGTCGCGATGCTCGATGCCGAGATCGAAATATTGCAGATCGAGATCGAGATAGGGGTGGATCAGCTTGTCCTTGATGGCCTGCCAGATGATCCGGGTCATCTCGTCGCCGTCGAGTTCGACGACAGGATTGGCTACCTTGATCTTCGCCATGGAGTGATTGCCTCGCCTTCGTTGGGATGCCGTCGCGGCGGGGAAGGCCGGCGCGATCAGGCTTGAAAGGAGTTGTTGCTATAGCATCGCGGCCCGGAGGCGGAAAGGCGCGCCGGGTCTGCGACATAGTCGCCGCGAACCGCTGAACGTGCTGCGCGCGAATCGCCGGGAACCGTGCAGCCGCGACGCCGTTACTGAAAAAGAGGGGTGACCTGGCGGCGAAGAGAGGCTTGGCAAGCCGGTCCGACCCCGAACTCTCGGAGCTTGCCATGTCCGATCTTCACGATCTCATCGAGACGGTTCTGCTGCGTGCCGCGCTCTTCGTGCTGTTTGGTCTCATCACGTGGGCGGGGTCTATCGTCGCCATCGGTATCGTCACGGGCGCCGCGCGCAGCATGGTGTCGATGCCGGCCCTCGACTGGGCCAACGACAATGCCGCGCTGCTGGCGCTTTTCCTCGCGACGTTGAGTTACGGCCTGCTGCTCGTCCGCCGGACGGCGAACGAGCCCTGATCCCGAAGCCTCGGCTCAGGCGATGCGCTTGGCTGCGAGGCCGAGCGCGATATAGCTCCAGCCGGTGAAGAGCAGCGAGATGCCCGCCAGCGTTCCGGGAACCCAGAGGCCCGAGAACGGATAGTTGGTGAGGATCATGATGCCGGCGAGTAGCGCGATGATGCCGGCTGCCAGGATCCAGCCCCAGCCGTCGAGCGGACGCAGCTTGAGGCCGAGAATGAGCTGGAAGACGCCCTTGGCGATGAAGACGCCGGCGATCACCAGCGTCAGCGCGATCGACCCGGTGGCGGGCGACATGTAGATCGCGATGCCGCCAAGCAGCATCACGATGCCGATGATCAGTTGCCAGAGGAATCCGGTCCAGCTCTGCACGCTGAAGGACTGCCAGATCTGGAACACGCCGGCGACGACCAGCACCAGCGCCAGGAAGATGCCCACGGCGAGCGAGGACACCAGCGGCATCGCGATGGCGCAGACCCCGCCGATCAGGAAAATGATGCCGAGCACCAGGAACCAGCCCCATTTCTGCTGGACCGTGGTGGAAATATTCTGGACGGTGATGCTCGTCGCCATGCTGGACCCCCAATTGGTCGCGCCCGATTCTGGACTACAACCAGCCTAGCATGAACGTGTCCGACGCGGTATGCGCGCTGCAGCGCCCCGACGTCCCGGCTGGCAGTGCCGACGACGATGCGCTAGGACCGGGCAGGGAATTGACCGGGCCAGCTTTGCGATGAACGATCCTCGAGACCGCCTGCTCACCGATGGCCCTGCCGTCATCCTCGTCGAGCCGCAACTCGGCGAGAATATCGGCACGGCTGCGCGCGCCATGGCCAATTTCGGCCTGCGCGACCTTCGGATCGTCAATCCGCGCGACGGATGGCCCAACGAGAGCGCCCGGCGAGCGGCGAGCAGGGCCGATCACGTCTTCAACCGCATCCGCCTGTTCGAGACTGTCGAGGAGGCGGTTGCCGATCTCGGCTATCTCGTCGCCACCACGGCGCGGCCGCGCGAGGTCGTGAAGACCGTTCGCGGCCCGGCCTCCGCCTCGACGATCCTCCGCGATCATGCCGAGCGTGGCATCGCGACCGGCATGCTGTTCGGACGCGAGCGGATCGGCCTCACCAACGAGGAGATTTCGCTCGCCGACGAGATCGTGACGCTGCCGGTCGATCCCGAATTCGCCTCGCTCAACATCGCGCAGGCGGTCCTGATCCTCGGCTATGAGTGGCGGCGCAGCGGGCTCGCGACCGAGGAGGAGGGGCTGCGCTTCCAGACGCCCAATCCGAGCCGGCCGGCGACCAAGGACGAACTGATCGGGCTCTACGAGCATCTCGAAGGCGCACTTGAAGCCGTGACCTTCTTCCGTCCGCCGGAAAAGAAGCCGGTCGTGGTGCAGACGCTCCGCGCGATGCTCTCCAAGGCCTCGTTCACCGAGCAGGATATCCGCACGCTGCGCGGCGTCATCGCGGCGCTCGAGAACCGGCCGACGCGCCCGCGCCGCCGCGCCGATGGCAGCCTGACGACGAGCCGCGCCGACGATGTCGAGGACGAGCCGTGAGCGTCCGCCTGCTCGTGTTCGATTCGGGCATCGGCGGGCTCTCGGTGCTCGCGGAGATCCGGCGCCGCGTGCCGGAGGCGGAGATCGTCTATGTCGCCGATGATCGTGGCTTTCCTTATGGCGACTGGGAGGAGGCCGCCCTCTCGGACCATGTCGTCGCGCTGATCGGCCGGCTGATCGCGCGCTTTGCGCCCGATGCCGTGGTGATCGCCTGCAACACGGCCTCGACGCTGGTGCTGCCGGCACTGAGGGCCGCGCATGCGACACCCTTCGTCGGCACTGTCCCGGCGATCAAGCCCGCCGCCGAGCGGACGAAGAGCGGTGTCGTCGGCGTGCTGGCGACGCCCGGCACGATGCGGCGCGATTATACCCGCGCGCTGATCCGCTCGTTCGCGCAGAACTGTCATGTGCGCCTCGTTGGCTCCTATGAGTTGGCGCCGCTGGCGGAGAGCGTCATGCGCGGCGAAGCGGTTGCCGATGCGGCGATCCTCACAGAGATCGAGCCGGCCTTCATCACCGTCGAGGGGCGGCGCACCGATGCCGTCGTGCTCGCATGCACCCATTATCCGTTCCTGCTCGACCGCTTCAGACGCATCGCGCCTTGGCCGGTCGCCTGGATCGACCCGGCCGAGGCGATCGCCCGACGTGTGGTCTCGCTCCTCGGCCTCGACGAGACGCCGAGCATGGTCGGGGTGCCCGGCGCCGCCTATCTCTCGTCCGGCAAGGGCTGGCCGGCGGGGCTGCTGCCGCTCCTCGCGCAGTTCGGCCTGTCGCCGGAGCATGGCGTACCGCTCTGAGACGGCTGCCTTTTCCAGCTTGCGCGGGCGGGCTTGTGGCGGCAGGGCACTGCGCCTATTTTGCCGGCCCCGAAACCGGCGGCGGACCGCACGCATGACCCATCCTGTGCCAGACGCTGCCAAGCGGACGATGACGACACCGGGGGCGGGGGCAGCGGCGAGGCCGGCGCCCTGGATCCTGACCATCGGCGCCGTCGAGCTCGGCCTCTACGCCCTGTTCAATCTCGTCGTCTTCGTCCTCGTCTATCTCAATCCCGAGGCGCGCAGCGTCGTGCCGATCTATCGCGTCGGCTCGCTCGGCTGGTGGGCCGGGCAGGATATCTTTGGCGATGGCACGGCCGGCTTCATCTACCTGCCGAGCTTCGCGGTGCTCTACACGCCGTTCGCGCTGCTCGGGCCGCAATGGGGCGATATCGCCTGGCGTGCCGTGTCGGCGGCTCTCCTCGCCTTCGCCATCGCCGAGGTCCTGCGCGTCGCCTTGCCGCGCTTCGATCGCCGCACGCGCTGGCTGCTCGTCGGCACCGCGCTCTTGATAGCGCTGCCCGGCGCCGCCAATTCGCTTCGCAACGGCCAGGCGACCAACATCCTCTATGGGTTGATGCTGCTTTCGACCACGGCGCTGATCGAGCGGCGCTGGTGGTGGGCGGCGACCCTGCTCGGCCTCGCCTTCGCGCTGAAGCCGCTGGCGATCGTCTACATGCTGCTCGTCGCGGCGCTGCAGCCGAAGATCATTCCGCGCATGGTCGTCGTCCTCGTGGTGCTGATGGCTCTGCCACTGGTCCATCCCGATCCCGGCCGCGCGCTCGAACTCTACCGGATCGGCATCCACAAGGTGCTGATCTCGGGCGCACCGGAGGCAGGCCGCTGGTCGGACATCACCGGGCTGCTCGGCCGCTTCGGCATCGTCGCGCCGGAGAGCGTCCTGACCATTGCTCGCGTCGTGACGGCGCTGGCGACGCTCGCGCTCGGCTTCATCGCCCTGCAGCGCGGCGGACGCGTGCGCGGGATGATCAATCTCTACGCGCTGTCGGTGGTCTATCTGATGCTGATGAGCCCGCGCACCGAGGCGCAGACCTATCTGATGCTGGCGGCGACGCTGGCGATCGCCTCCGTGCTCGCCTGGCACGCCGATGGCGAACGCAAGGTGCCGACGCTCTATATCGTTCTCGCCGTCGCGCTCGCCGCCGGCGGGCTCGGCACGGCCATGCTGCGGGCCACCGATCTCTGGTGGGATCCGCTGCTCTGCCTCGTCTACCTGCCGTTCCTCGTCAGGGATTGCCTGACGGTCCGGGAGCCCCAGCCTTCGGCCGGTGGCGGAAGGTGAAGAAGCGGTAGCCCGAATAGGAAGCGACGGTGGAAATCGCGGTCGCGATCACGAGCGCGAGGAAGGGCAGCGTCGCCGGCCTGACGATGAGGATCGCGGCATAGACGCCGTAATTGATAACCGACGAGATCGAGGCGACGGCGGCATAGCGAGCGAATTCGGCGATATGCGGCCGTCCCGGCATCGGGAAGGTCCAGGTCCGGTTGATCAGCCAGCCAACGATCATCGCGGTGAAGATCGCGAACGGCCGGGCAGTCAGCGGGCCGAGCCCGGCATGCATCAACAGTTGCAGCATCGCCGCGTCGACCGCGAAGGCGCTGAAGCCGGCGATGAGGAAATGGATGAGATGGCGAAAGCGTGGATCGCTGAGAGCACGGCCGATCATTGCAGTCTTTGTCCCATGAGCCTCTGACCGTTCATTCCTGCCACCACAGCACGCGGCCGCCGGCATCGCGCCGGCAGCGCCAAACCCAGTCCCCGACGTCGCGCCGGCCGAGAAGCGCTGCCAATTCCTGTTCGCGCCGGTCGGTCACGCTGTCGCGGGCGATCAGCGGTGCGTCGACATGGCCCGGATGGCACATCATCATCTGCCGCGGCCCGCGCGCCCTCAAGGCGATGCGGAGTTCGTCGTCATAAGGCACTCTGCCGTTGAAGGCGGAGAAGCCGGAGAAGCCGTCATTCGAGGGGAGCCCGGCCCGGGCGAGATCGGCCTTGAGGCCGCGCGCATGCAGCGCGATCCCGGCCGCCTTCAGGACGAAGCCACGGCGGCGCAGGATGCGGTCCAGCCGGTCGCCGGGATTGCGAACGAGCGGCGGCCGTCCGGGATAGCGGCGGACGAGCGCCGCGATCAGGGCGGCGCGAACCGGCTGGAAGATGTGGACGTGATGGTGCCCGTCGACGAAATCGGGCGGCATGCCCGCCGCCTGCTCGAACCTGTCGAGCTGGCGGCCGATTTCCGCCGCGATTTCCTCGGCCGCTCCGGTCCTGTCCGACCCGAGCCGGCCGGTCAGGAACGGCCCGACCCCTGGCAGCCCTCCTGTCGCGGCGATGAGCGGCATCGGACCGAGCGGCGCGCCGGCGGTGAGGTTCAGATGCAGGCCGATGGCGACCCGCTCGCGCCGGGCCATCAGCACCGGTGCGAGGTCCGGCCATTCCGGGATGGTCGTCATGACGGCGGTCGCGGAGAGCCGGCCGGCCCCGATCAGTTCGAGGATGCCGCGCGAGACCCCTTCCGAGAGGGCATAGTCGTCCGCCGAAAGCACGACGCGCGCGGAAGGGCCTCGCGCCGTCACGACGGCCTGTCGCCTATGCGGCGGCCCGCATGCGGCTCGGTCACGCCGATCTCCTCGCCGACCAGGAAGAGCGGCCGCCGCTTCACCTCCTCATAGATGCGCGCGACATATTCGCCGAGCACGCCGAGCGAAATCAGCTGGATGCCCGAGAAGAACATGATCGACACGATCAGCGAGGGGAAGCCCGGCTGGTCGGTGCCCGAGATCAGGGTGCGGATCAGGAAGGCGACCGCATAGACCATCGCGAAGGCCGAGACGACGAGACCGAGATAGGACCAGATCTTGAGCGGCACGGTCGAGAACGACACGATGCCGTCGACCGCGAAGCCGACGAGGCGGGAGAAGTTCCAGCTCGAGTGACCGGCGACGCGGCCACCGACGGCGAAGGGAACCGTCGTGTGCTCGAAGCCGATCCAGGCATAGAGCCCCTTGGAAAAGCGTGTGCGTTCGCCGAGCCGGTTCATGGCGTCGACCGCCTTGCGGTCGAGCAACAGGAAATCGACGGCGCCGCGCGGCAGGCGCGGGGCGGCGATCAGGCGAAACAGCGCGTGGAAGCTGCGGGAATAGAGCCGGCGCAGCGCGCCTTCCTCGGCCATCCCCTCGCGCGAGCCGAGCACGACCTTGAAGCCGGCACGCCAGCGCTCGATGAAGGCCGGCAGCATCTCGGGCGGATGCTGCGCGTCGCCGTCCATGAGCACCACCGCGTCGCCGTCGGCATAATGCAGCCCGGCGGCGATAGCCGTCTCCTTGCCGAAATTGCGGCTGAGCGAAATGGCAGTGAAGCGCGGGTCGCTCTCGTTGAGGACGCGGAGCTTGTCGAGGGTCGCATCGGACGAGCCATCATTGACGAACAGCACGCTCCAGTCGACCCCGAGCCCTTCGAGCACGGGCGTCAGGCGGCCGACAAAGACCGCGAGCCCGGCCGCCTCGTTGAAGACCGGCACCACGACCGTGATCCGCTCAGTCATTTCCCACTCCGTACGGCCCCCGCGATGGCGGGAGCTGCACGGGCGCCCGCCGAAAACGCGCGCAAACTAGCAGGATCGGCCCGAATGTCATCCGGTGGCGCGCAAGGGCTCCACGCCAGCGGACTGGCGCTTCGCTTCAGCGACGATCTCGAACGAGCGGATGCGGTCGGCGTGATCATAGAAATCTGACGTGATGATGAGCTCGTCCGCGCCGGTCTCGTCGAGGAAGGCTTCCAGCCGCGCTGCCACGGTCGCCGGTCCGCCGATGGCGGCGACGCCGAGATGCGAGGCGACATAGGCCTCCTCACGCTCGTCCCAGAGCCCGTCCATGCTCTCGACCGGCGGCAGCAGCACCGTCGGCTTGCCACGCACCAGATTGACCAGCCGCTGGAACTGCGTCGTGGCGAGATAGTGCGCCTTCTCGTCGGTGTCGGCCGCTATCACCGGCAGGCCGACCATGATGTAGGGCTTGTCGAGATATTCGGACGGGCGGAAATAATGGCGGTGGACCGCGATCGCGTCCTTCAGCTGCTGCGGCGCGAAGTGGCTGGCGAAGGCGAAGGGGAGGCCGAGCATCGCCGAAAGCTGGGCGCTGAAGGTGGATGAGCCCAGCAGCCAGACCGGCACATTGGAGCCGGAGCCGGGTACGGCGCGCACCTTCTGGCCTTCACCCGCCGGGGCGAGCAGGGCCAGCAACTCCTGGACATTGCGCGGGAAGGCGTCGGCATCGTCGGTCAAGTCGCGGCGCAGCGCACGCGTCGTCAGCATGTCGGTGCCCGGTGCGCGCCCGAGGCCGAGATCGATGCGGCCGGGATAGAGCGCCTCGAGCGTGCCGAACTGTTCGGCGATGACGAGGGGCGCATGGTTCGGCAGCATGACGCCGCCGGAGCCGACGCGAATATGCTTCGTCGCTCCGGCGACGTGGCCGATCAGCACGGAGGTCGCCGAAGAGGCGATGCCCGGCATGTTGTGATGTTCGGCGAGCCAGAAACGGTTGTAGCCGAGGCGCTCGACGGCGCGGGCGAGGTCGACCATGTTGGCGAAGGCGCCCGAAGGCGTGCCGCCGGCGCGGATCGGCGCAAGGTCGAGCACGGAGAGCGGCGTTTGGCCGAGTTTCGGCATGGGACTGGCTCCGGGATGAGGACTGGAACCGTTCATGTGGGGTTCGCAGCGGCTGTTCGGCAGGGGGCAAGACATTGATTTTGCACGGTGGCAACGCCGTCACAGCGGAAGGTTTTCGGGGGGGACTTCGCAGATGGTAATTATCCGGTAATATGTCGTGAGCCCTAGGGCATCCCCGACACCGGAGATCCATACGATCCGATGCCGTCCGTGAACAAAAAAGCCTCTGGAAAAGAGGTCGCCCGGAACTTCGCCCGACGCGCCATGGTTGTGGCGCTGACCGTCGCGAGCTTCACCGTCAGCACAGCGGCCTTCGCCCGCTCGTCGGCGCCTTATCCCGATGCGGCGCAGAAGGCCCAGATCGATCGGCTGATCGTCTTCTATTCCAAGAAATACAACGTCCCGGTCGCGCTCTCCCGCCAGGTCGTCCACAACGAGAGCGAATATCGTCCGCTGGCCCGCAACGGTCCCTATTGGGGTCTGATGCAGATCCGTTACGACACGGCGAAGGGCATGGGCTTCGAGGGCCCGCCGACCGGACTGCTCGATGCCGAGACCAACCTCGCTTTCGGCATTGCCTATCTCTCCAATGCGCTGAAGGCCGCCCAGGGCAACATGTCCCGCGGCCACATGCTCTATCGCACGGGCTATTATTACGAGGCGCGGCGCAAGCGCGTGCTCGATGAGATGATTGCGGTGCGCGACTTCAAGCCAGTCGGCAACTCGCCGACCCTGATGGCGATGGCCGAGACACCCGAAGGCAACGGCGATCTCTGGAGCGGCGAAGCGGCGCCGCCCGCCACCAATGCCTCAGCGGCGATCACCGCCGCGATGGCCGCGCCGATGCCGCGCTCGAAGCCGGCCGCGATGATGGCTATCGCTGCCGCCGAGGAGGCGCCGGTTGCTGCGAAGGCGATCCCTGCGAAGACGGCCGATGGCAAGACCACCCTGACGGCTTCGACTTTGGCGCCGCTGCCGCTCGCGACGGCGCCTGGCGCAAAGGCTCCGGCGGGTCCCGCTGTGGCGCAGCCGACCGTCGTCTATGCCTCGGTCCTGCCGCTGTCGCGCCCCGTGCCGCTGGCGAAGCCGCCTGTTCCGGTCGTCGTAGCCGGCGTCGTCCCCGATGCCCCGGCCGCCGTCGCCGAGGCCGAAACGGGCGTTGCCGCTGCAGCCGTGCCGACGCCGCGTCCGAAGCCGGTCGTTGCCGCTGCCGATCCGGCCGAGCCGCCGCCATCGCCGCTGCAGCTCGCGCTGAATGCCGCTGCCGCCCGCAAGGCCGCCGAACTCGCTGCTGCCAATCCGCAGCAGGCGACCCCTGTGGCGGCCGTGACCTCCGAATCGGGTCTTCGTCCCAGCCTCGACGGCGGCGCCGCTGTGTCGGCTCCGCTGGTCGTTGCGGCGCATGTCGCCGTGCCGCTGCCGCGTGCGCGGCCGGTCGCTTCCGAATAGAGCGAGCCGGCGGCCTGCACCGAAGCCGGCTCACCGCGGAAGCGGTGGGCCTTGATTGACAGGGGCGGGCTTCTTCGCTAAAGACCGCCTCGTTGTCGCGGGTCCCTCGGGCCCGCGTTTTGTTTCACGCACCCGTGGGGAAGGCAAAGTTTCGCCTTGTCCTGTCGGTCCGCCACAAGCGGGCAGAGGAGGGCGCGTGTCCCTGAACTCTGATGCATGGGATATGCGATGTCGAAGCGTGCTTCGTCCAAACACAAGATTGACCGTCGTCTCGGCGAAAACCTCTGGGGCCGTCCGAAGTCTCCGGTCAACAAGCGCGAATACGGCCCGGGCCAGCATGGCCAGCGCCGCAAGGGCAAGGTTTCCGACTATGGCACGCAGCTGCGCGCCAAGCAGAAGCTGAAGGGCTATTACGGCAATGTCTCCGAGAAGCAGTTCCGGAAGATTTATGCCGAGGCGACGCGCCGGAAGGGCGATTCGTCCGAGAGCCTGATCGGCCTGCTCGAGAGCCGTCTCGACGCAGTCGTCTACCGCGCGAAGTTCGTCCCGACCGTGTTCGCCTCGCGCCAGTTCATTTCGCACGGCCATATCAAGGTCAATGGCCGCCGCGTCACCATCGCCAGCTACAGCGTCAAGGTCGGCGACCTCATCGAGGTCAAGGACTCGTCTAAGCAGCTTGCGATTGTGATCGAGGCGACCCAGCTCGCCGAGCGCGACGTGCCCGACTATATCGAGGTCGACCACAACAAGATGACGGCGAAGTTTGCCCGCGTTCCGGGCCTGGCCGATGTGCCCTATCCGGTGCACATGGAGCCGAACCTCGTCGTCGAGTTCTACTCGCGCTAAGTCCGCGCGAACGCTGCCGCCTCAAGGCGGCGCGCCGATCATAGAAGGGCCGGATCCGCGATCCGGCCCTTTCTTTTGCGCCGCCTCCGCGCTGTCCGCTTGGTCGGCAGAGGCGCGGGGGGTCAGAGAACCCCGGTCACGATCCGGTCTGCCCTGCTGCCCTCGCGATATGCGAGATGGACGATCACCGCGGCCACCAACCCGGTCGCGGCGCCGCCGAGAACGTCCGAGACGAAATGCGTGCCGACATAGACGCGCGACAGGCAGACGAGCAATGCGAGAACGCCGAACAGGAGCGCTCGCAGCGGCAGCCGCGCGAACGCGAGGCTCGCAACGATGGCCACGGACGCCGTCGCATGATCGGATGGAAACGACCAGTCGGCGCTCGGCAGTATGATCAGGTGACTGACGCCGGCGTCGTAGGGGCGCATCCGGTGGATGAAGAGCAGCAAGAGCTGGTTGATCCCGAGCCCAAGCAGGAACGACAGGCCGGCGGCGACACAGCCATGCCGGACATGCATCCGGTCCTCGGCGCTCCACCACTGCAGGACGACCAGCAGGATGAGCAGCGGAACCCCATATGAGGTGATCGCGACCATGACCATGTCGAAGACCGAGCCGGAACCAGCGAAGCTGTTTATGAAATGCGTAACCGTCTGATCCATCGCACTCTCCTGCCTGTCACGGCAAAGCTTCCGGCTGGCGGCATCCTATGAACGAAACCCGGATTCACCAAGCCTTCGAGATCAGCGTGCTGCTGAAAGGCGCCCATGCGCTGATCGAGACCATCGGCGGCCTCGCACTTTTCCTCGTCGCCAACGAGACCGTCGTGAACCTCGTCCGCATGGCGACGCAGCATGAACTGATCCAGGATCCAACGGACTTCGTCGCGAACCATGCGCTGCATCTCGCCGAGGGCTTTTCCGTCGACAGCCAGCGCTTCTACGCCTTCTATCTGCTCAGCCATGGCGTGGTGAAGCTCGGCCTTGTTGCGGGGCTGCTGCGCAACAAGCTCTGGGCCTATCCGGCATCGCTGGTCGTGCTCGCTCTCTTCATCGCCTATCAGATCTATCGCTTCAGCCAGCATGGCGGGATCGGCCTCGTGGTGCTGACCGTGTTCGATCTCTTCGTCGCCTGGCTGGTCTGGCACGAATATCGGCTGATGCGTCGCCTCGGTCCGGCGCGCGAAAGCGGTTGAGAAACCGCCCGATACAGGAGTCGAGGCGAGCCTTCCTGCTCCAGACTGTCTATTGGTTGTCCCCCGACGGGAAAGACATCGCATGGTTCAGCAGGCACCTCCTGCATCGACGCCGCGGCCTGATCTTCTCGCCTTCCTGGCGGTGACCATCACCATCGTCACCTGGGCGTCCGCTTTTGCCGCGATCCGTGTCGGGCTGCATCATCTGACGCCCGTGCAACTCGCCGCCGCGCGCTATTGCGCCGCCGCCGTGCCCGCGCTGCTCTATCTCGTGATCGCGCGGCCGCCGTTGCCGTCGCGGCGCGATCTCATCCGCCTCGCCTTGATCGGGCCGCTGTTCATTTCGGTCTATGCCGTGCTGCTCAACACAGGCGAACGCACGGTCCCGGCAGGACCCGCTTCGTTCATCCTGCAGATCAATCCGGTCCTGGTGGCGCTGCTGGCAATGCCGCTGCTCGGCGAGCGCTTCGGCCTCTCGGGCTGGATCGGCACGGCGCTGTCGTTTCTCGGCGTCGGCCTCATCGCTTTCGGCCACAGCGATCATTTCGCGCTCGATCCCGGTGCGCTGCTGATCGTCGGCTCGGCCTTCTGCACCTCGATCTCGACGCTGTTGCAGAAACCGCTGCTCGGGCGCATGCCCGCGCTGACCGTGACGGCATGGATCCTGTTCATCGGCGCGCTGCCGGTGGCGCCGGCCTTGCCTGGGGCGATCCGGGCGCTCGCCGACGCGCCGCGCGAGGTCGTGCTCTCGGTCGCCTACCTCGCCGTGTTGCCGACGGTCGTGGGCTATCTCACCTGGGCGGTAGCGCTGCAGCGTTTCTCGGCCGGACGGGCGTCGAACTTCCTTTACCTGATCGCGCCGGCAGCGACGCTTATCGGCTTCCTGTGGCTCGGCGAGGTGCCGACCCTGCTCGGGCTCGCTGGCGGCCTCATGGCGATCGGCGGCGTCCTCATCGTCAATCTCGGCCGCGGCCGCTGACGGCCGGCGCGGGAGCGATCGCCCCGCGCCGGAATTCATCGTCGGCTTCAGGTGGCGGGCAGGGTCGCCATGTCGATGACGAAGCGGTATTTCACGTCGCTCTTCAGCATCCGCTCATAGGCGGCGTTGACGCCGTCCATCGGGATCATCTCGATGTCCGAAGTGATGCCGTGCTCGCTGCAGAAGTTGAGCATCTCCTGCGTTTCCGGAATGCCGCCGATGCCGGAACCGGCGAAGCTGCGGCGGCCGCCGAGCAGGCTGAACGCTGCGATCGGCTGCGGATTCTCCGGTGCGCCGACCAGGCAGAGCGTGCCGTCGGTCTGCAGGAGGTTCAGATAGGCGTTGATGTCGTGATCGGCGGAAACGCAGTCGAGGATGAAGTCGAACTTGCCCTGCCAGGGCTTCAACGCATCCTTGTCGCGGGTCACCACGACGTCATGGGCGCCCAGCCGGAGCCCGTCGGCGCGCTTGCTCTCCGATGTCGTAAACAGAACGACATGCGCGCCGAAGGCACGGGCGAACTTGACACCCATGTGACCAAGACCGCCGAGTCCGACGACGCCGACCGTCTGGCCGGGGCCGACCTTCCAGTGACGCAGCGGCGAATAGGTGGTGATGCCGGCGCAGAGCAGCGGCGCGACCGCCGCGAGCTCGAGATTGGCAGGGACCTTCAGCGTGTAGCCCTCGTCGACGACGATGGCCTTCGAATAGCCGCCATAGGTCATCTTGCCGGTATGCTTGTCCGGGCTGTTATAGGTGCCGGTGGCGCCGACGAGGCAATATTGCTGCAGGCCCTTGGTGCAGTTGGCGCAGGTGCGGCAGGAATCGACCAGGCAGCCGACTCCGGCAAGATCGCCTTCCTTGAACTTGGTCACGGCGCTGCCGACGCGGCGGACACGGCCTACGACTTCATGGCCGGGCACGTTCGGATAGACCGTACCGTGCCATTCGTTGCGGGCGGTGTGCAGGTCCGAATGGCAGACGCCGCAATAGAGGATTTCGATTTCGACATCGGTCGGGCCGGGATCGCGGCGCTCGAACGTGAAGGGGGCGAGCGGCGTATCGGCCGACTGCGCAGCATAGCCGGTGCAGATGAACATCTGTGGCTCCGTGGCGAATGTGGGGATTGTATCGATCCAAGCCCAGCCTGAGGAACGGCCCGGCGCTTGAGGGTTCAGGATAGAGAGAGAATGTTGCCGCGGCAAGACAGGCGCGGAAGCACCTGCCGAAGGCGGGCTCAGCGGTTGCACGCCGTGCGGCTTGCGGGCAAAGAGGGGGCATTGCCGCGCGACCTTCGAGGCCGCGGCCTGCCGGGAGCCCGCCTATGAGCGAGACGATGCCGATCGACCGCATGGACGACGAGGGAGACGAGGTCGCTGAAGGCGGCCCTTCGCTCTTTCGCGATGCGCCGAAATCCGTCGCCTTCGCCAAGCTTCGCAAGCGCCTGGTGCGCCAGACGCGGGCCGCGCTGGAGGATTTCGGCATGATCAGGCCAGGCGATCGCTGGCTGGTCTGCCTCTCGGGCGGCAAGGACTCCTATGCCATGCTGGCTGTGTTGCTCGATCTCAAATGGCGTGGGCTGCTGCCGGTCGATCTCCTCGCCTGCAATCTCGACCAGGCGCAGCCCGGCTTTCCTGTCGACGTTCTGCCGCGCTTCTTCGAAAGCGTCGGCATACCCTACCGGATCGAGCGGCAAGACACGTATTCGGTCGTCGTCTCGAAGGTTCCCGCCGGCCGAACCTACTGCGCCCTCTGCTCGCGGCTCCGGCGCGGCCATCTCTATCGCATAGCGCGCGAGGAAGGCTGCCAGGCCGTCGTGCTCGGCCATCACCGCGAGGACATCCTCGAGACCTTCTTCCTCAATCTCTTCCATGGCGGCAAACTCGCCACGATGCCGCCGAAGCTGGTCAACGAGGAAGGCGATCTCTTCGTGCTGCGACCGCTCGCCTATGCTGCCGAGGACGACATCGCGCGCTTCTCCGCCTTGATGCAGTTTCCGATCATTCCCTGCGATCTCTGCGGCTCGCAGGAGGGCCTGCAGCGCAACCAGATCAAGGCGATGCTGGCCGAATGGGAGGCGAAATCGCCGGGGCGCAAGGAGGTGATGCTGCGCGCGCTCGGCCACACCAATCCCTCGCATCTGCTCGACCGGTCGCTGTTCGATTTCTCCGGGCTCGATCTGCAGGCATGACGAGGCCGCAGTCCTGATGGACTGCGGCCATGATGTCCTTCGCCGTCAGATGCTATTGCGGTGCGACGCAGCGATACTGGCGACCGTCATAGCCGGTATACGTTCCGGTTGCCGCGTTGAACGAGCGATAGCGCTGCGAGCAATAGGCGACATAGTCGTCGGCGTAGCCGCGGTTGTTGTTGGCCGCGGCGCCGCCGATGATCGCGCCGGCTGCGAGACCGAAGACACCGGCTGCGAGAGCCGCGTTGTAGTCGCGGTAATAGTAGTTGCCGCGATAGCCGGGGCGGGCGTAATAGCCGGGGCCTCGCCAGCCGGGATGCCGGTAAACTTGGCGCGCTCCGTTGTTCCACCCGGGACCGCGGTTCCAACCGGGGCCGCCGCGGCGCCAATCGTTCCCGCGATGGTAATTCTGGGCGACATCGAACGAGCCATCGGCGCGGACCGCCGTCTCGGCCTGTGCCGCCATCGGCGCGGCGGCAATACCCGCGACAAGCATAGCGCCTGCAAGGCTGGCGGAAATCGTGGTCTTGATGGATTTGAACATGACATTCTCCCTTGCGACGACGCTTGTGATCCAATGATGATCCCGCCCCATCATCGTCTCCAAGTTGGCGCGTCGCCTTTCATATCGCCTCGTCAACGAGTGAGCGGCGCTATCGTTCCTTTTATTGATCGATCGGAAAAATATCGCCCGATAGACGACACGGAAATCCTGCCATGGCAGAGGCCAACTGTCGTTCGACCTGGCACCCAGAAAAGTCATTCCAGCATCGGCGCCGCGCATCGAGCAAATCAGAAGCGCGCATGAAAATGCCACGGCGGTGGGAACCGGCCGTGGCATCAACGACGTCGAAAGCAGGAACCAAGGCCCGCCGGGGCGACAACGTCGACCCTTGCCGCTGCCTGGAGGGGTGATCAGGCCGACTGGGCGACCGCGATACCCTTTTCGGTGAGGAACGCCTGAATCTCGCCGGCCTGGAACATCTCGCGGACGATGTCGCAGCCGCCGACGAATTCACCCTTCACGTAAAGCTGCGGGATCGTCGGCCAGTTGGAGTAATCCTTGATGCCCTGGCGGATCTCGGCATCGGCGAGCACGTTCACGCCCTTATAGTCGACGCCGAGATAATCAAGAATCTGAACGACCTGGCCGGAGAAGCCGCACTGCGGGAAAGCCGGCGTGCCCTTCATGAACAGCACGATGTCGTTGGACTTCACTTCGTTGTCGATGAAGGCGGTGATTTCGGACATGTCGTTTTCCTGGTCTGGCCGGAGCGCACTTCCCGCCCCGCTGATTGCATGATGAAACTGGCCGGACGTGCCGTCAGTCGGGTGCGCTCGTCTGCAGCGCCAATGCGTGCAGGGCTCCGCCCATGTTTCCCTTCAGCGCGGCATAGACCATCTGGTGCTGCTGCACCCGGTTCTTGCCGCGAAAGCTCTCCGACACGACCTCGGCTGCATAATGGTCGCCATCGCCGGCCAGATCGCGGATCACGATCCGCGCATCCGGCAACGCCGCCTTGATCAGGCCTTCGATCTCGCGCGCATCCATCGCCATGGTCAATCCCCAGAGGTCCGGACGTCGGCTGAAACGGCTCAGATACCGCCCGCCATGAACGCCGGGAACCAATTCTCGTGCGCCTCGGTCAACTTTGCAACGGATATGGTGGTGATGCCCGCCACATCCAAGCTCTCACCACCGACATGGCCGAGAAGTGTCGCCTCGACGCCCGCAGCCTCGGCCAGGGCGATGATCTCGCCCGCCGTCGCAGCCTCGGCGCTGATGACATAGCGCGCCTGATCCTCGCCGAAGAGCGCGCCATGCGGCGTCTCGACCGAATCGGGCAGGGCGATGCGGGCGCCGAGGCCGCTCGCCATCGCCATTTCGGCCACCGCCACCAGCAGTCCGCCATCGGAGATGTCGTGGCAGGCAGTCAGCTTGCCGCCGCGGATCAGCGAACGGACGAGATTGCCGACGCGGCGCTCGCGGGCGAGGTCGACCGGCGGCGGCGCGCCTTCCTCACGGCCGAGGATCTCGCGCAGATAGATCGACTGGCCGAGATGGCGCCCCTCGGAGCCGATCAGCAGCACGGCATCGCCCGCCTTCTTGAAGGCGACGGTGGTCATGACCGCGAGATCAGGGAGCAGGCCGACACCGCCGATGGCCGGGGTCGGCAGGATGCCGACGCCGCTGGTTTCGTTGTAGAGCGAGACATTGCCCGAGACGATCGGGAAGTCGAGCGCGCGGCAAGCCTCTCCGATGCCCTCGATCGCGCCGACGAACTGGCCCATGATCTCGGGCTTTTCGGGATTGCCGAAATTGAGATTGTCGGTCGCGGCGAGGGGCTCGGCGCCGACGGCGGTCAGGTTGCGCCAGCATTCGGCGATCGCCTGCTTGCCGCCCTCGAAGGGGTCCGCCTCGCAATAGCGCGGAGTCACGTCGAGCGAGAAGGCGAGCGCCTTGGCGTCATGGCCCTCGACGCGCACGACGCCGGCATCGCCGCCCGGCTTCAGCGCCGTGTTGCCCTGGATCAGGTGGTCATACTGCTCCCAGACCCAGCGGCGCGAGGCCATGTCGGGCGCGCCGACGATCTGGAAGAGGGCGGCGGCATAATCGGCTGGCGCCGCGATGTCTGCCGCCGCAATCGTCGCCGGCGGCGCGGTGCGGATGAAGGGCCGATCATATTCCGGGGCCTGGTCGCCGAGATCCTTGATCGGCAGGTCGGCGACGACGGCGCCCTGATGCAGCACGCGGAAGCGCAGATCGTCGGTCGTCACGCCGACCACGGCGAAGTCGAGGCCCCACTTTATGAAGATCGCTTCGGCCTCGGCCTCCTGCTCGGGGCGCAGCACCATCAGCATGCGCTCCTGGCTCTCGGAGAGCATCATCTCATAGGCGCTCATGCCCGCTTCGCGGCAGGGCACCTTGTCGAGATCGAGCTCAATGCCGAGATCGCCCTTGGCGCCCATCTCGACCGCCGAGCAGGTGAGGCCGGCGGCGCCCATGTCCTGGATCGCGATCACCGCGCCTGTCTTCATCAGCTCGAGGCAGGCCTCAAGCAGCAGCTTTTCGGAAAAGGGATCGCCGACCTGGACCGTCGGGCGCTTCTCCTCGATCGTCTCGTCGAATTCGGCCGAGGCCATGGTAGCGCCGCCGACGCCGTCGCGCCCGGTCTTGGAGCCGAGATAGACGACGGGGAGGCCGACGCCCTCGGCCTTCGAATAGAAGATCGCATCGGCCCTTGCGAGGCCGGCGGCGAAGGCGTTGACGAGGATGTTGCCGTTGTAGCGCGGGTGGAAGTTGACCTCGCCGCCGATGGTCGGCACGCCGAAGGAATTGCCATAGCCGCCGACGCCCGCAACGACGCCCGAGACGAGATGGCGCGTCTTCGGGTGCTCGGGTGCGCCGAAGCGCAGCGCATTCAGCGCCGCGATCGGCCGCGCTCCCATTGTGAAGACATCGCGGAGGATGCCGCCGACCCCCGTCGTCGCACCCTGGTAGGGCTCGATGAAGGAGGGGTGGTTGTGGCTCTCCATCTTGAAGATGATCGCCTCGCCGTCATCGATGTCGACGACGCCGGCATTCTCGCCCGGGCCGCAGATGACGCGCGGGCCGGTGGTCGGCAGCGTGCGCAGCCACTTCTTCGAGGACTTGTACGAGCAGTGCTCGTTCCACATCGCCGAGAAGATGCCGAGTTCGGTCAGCGTCGGCACGCGGCCGATCAGATCGAGGATGCGCTGATATTCGTCGGGCTTGAGGCCGTGGCTCGCGACGAGTTCGGGCGTGATCGGCATGTCGTTGGCAAGCACTGGTGACCTCGATCTGGGGATCTCAGGTTCGGATAGAGCGATGGCGCCGCCGTGTAAATGGCGCCGGCGAAAAAGCTGGACCTTTGGCCCGAAACGGTGAGGCTCTGGCCGATATCGGTTGGTCCGGAGCCAGGTCATGCAATTCAATCACGTCGCGCACCGCGTCGCGGCGGCCCATTTCGAAACCGTGGTCGCCCTGTTCAAGGAACAGCTCGGCTTCAGCGAACTCCGCCGCACCGAGCGGGCGATCTGGCTGCGCAGCGCCGGGTTCAACATCGACCTGCAATTCTCGCGCGTCGCCACCGCAAGCGACGAACCTGAACGGTCGCGGGCGCAGGTCTCGTTCCTCAGCCTCACGCCGCGCGCCGATCTCGAGGGGCTCGCGGCATGGCTCGAAGCGCGCGGTGTCCGGGCCGAGGTCGGCGCCTATTCCGACCGCGAGTTCTATCTCGACGCGCCGACGGCCCTGGTCGGCTTCGTCATCGAGGCGATGCGGCCCGAACTCGCCGATTACCCGGTCGCCGACTAGTCAGGCGACGGCCCTGAGCGCGCTTTCGAACAACGGCCTGCCGTAGAGACCGCCGTTCAGTGGCTCGATCAGGTTTTCAGGGTGCGGCATCATCCCGAGGATGTTGCGCTTTTCGGAGAGAATGCCGGCGATGTCGTCGATCGAGCCGTTCGGATTGCCGACATAGCGGAAGGCGACGCGATCCTCGCCCTTGAGGCGGGCCAGCGTCTCGTCGTCGGCGCGATAGTTGCCGTCGCCATGCGCCACCGGCGAGCGGATCACCTGGCCCTTGGCATAGCCGGATGTGAACACCGAATCGGTGGTGGCGACGGAGAGCTCGACTTCCTTGCAGATGAATTTGAGCCCGGCATTCCGCATCAGAACGCCCGGCAGGAGGCCAGCCTCGCAAAGGATCTGGAAGCCGTTGCAGACGCCGAGAACCGAGACGCCGCGTGCGGCCTCGCGGGCGATCGCGGCCATGATCGGGGCGCGGGCGGCGATAGCGCCGGAGCGGAGATAGTCGCCATAGGAGAAGCCGCCGGGAATGACGATGAGGTCGACCTTCGGCAGGTCGGGATCGGCATGCCAGACCGTGGCCGGACGATGGCCGCTGATCTTTTCCAGCGCCGCGATCATGTCGCGTTCGCGATTGGAACCGGGGAAGACGACGACGGCGGATTTCATCTTCTAGCCCACGATCTCGACGCGATAATTCTCGATGACGGTATTGGCCAGCAGTTTGGCGGCCATGGCTTCCAGCTCGGTCTTGGCGGCTTCTGCGTCGGTCGAAGCCAATTCTATGTCGAACACCTTGCCCTGGCGGACGCCGCTGACGCCGGCGAAGCCGAGAGCGCCGAGCGCGCCTTCGATCGCCTTGCCCTGCGGATCGAGGACGCCGTTCTTCAGGGTGACGGTGACGCGGGCCTTCATGGATGCTCCGGTTGAAAAGCGGCTGACATGCAGCGGGAAAGGAAACGGCCGCCGGGTGAGGGCGGCCGTCAGATCAGGAATGGCGCTACTGCACCAGCACCGGGCCGCCGCCGACGGGGCGGTCGGGCTCGATCAGGATACCGAGGCGGCGCGCAACCTCCTGGTAGGCCTCGACGAGGCCACCCATGTCGCGGCGGAACCGGTCCTTGTCGAGCTTGTTCTGGGTCGCCACGTCCCACAGCCGGCAGCTGTCGGGCGAGATCTCGTCGGCGACGACGATGCGCATCATGTCGCCTTCCCAGAGCCGGCCGCACTCGATCTTGAAATCGACGAGCTGGATGCCGGCGCCGAGGAAGAGGCCGGAGAGGAAGTCGTTGACACGAATGGCGAGCGCCATGATGTCGTCGATCTCCTGCGGCGTCGCCCAGCCGAAGGCGGTGATGTGCTCTTCCGACACCATCGGGTCGTCGAGCGCGTCGGCCTTGTAATAGAACTCGATGATGGAGCGCGGCAGGACCGTGCCTTCTTCGAGGCCGAGCCGCTTGGCGAGTGAACCGGCGGCGATGTTGCGCACGACGATCTCGAGCGGAATGATCTCGACTTCACGGATCAGCTGCTCGCGCATGTTCAGGCGGCGGATGAAGTGAGTCGGGATGCCCATCTTGTTCAGATGAGTAAAGATGTGTTCGGAAATGCGGTTGTTGAGCACGCCCTTCCCGTCGACCACCTCATGCTTCTTCTTGTTGAAGGCGGTGGCGTCGTCCTTGAAGAATTGTATCAGCGTGCCGGGCTCAGGTCCTTCGAAAAGGATCTTGCCCTTGCCCTCATAGATGCGCCGACGGCGGTTCATGGGCACATACCGTGGTTTGAGGAAATCCATTAGGCCGGGGTTCCAGTATACAGGGATTCGCCGCGGCGAAAGTTCAGCCGGCCGACCGCTTTCGAGGTCGTCCGCGCGGCGTGAACCTACCCGATCGCTCCCCAATTAACAATGAGCCAAGAATGCGGCGCTTTGGAGCGAAAGGGCGGCGGACGGGGCCGGCGGCAAGGCGTCGACGTTGATTTGGGGTATTCGTCCCTATATGCAAGGGGCCACTGACGGCCAAGACAAAGTCGACCAAAGCGGAGAGCCACGATGACGACGTTCGACCAGCGCAAGGACGCCTTCGAGAACCGGTTCGCGCATGACGAGGCCCTGCAGTTCAAGGCTTCCGCACGGCGCAACAAGCAGCTCGGGCTCTGGGCCGCCTCCTTGCTCGGCAAATCCGGCACCGATGCCGAGGCCTACGCCACCGAGATCGTTGCCGCGGACTTCGAGGAAGCGGGCGACGAGGATGTGTTCCGCAAGATCCGCGCCGATTTCGACGCGGCCGGCGTCGCCCAGTCCGATCACCAGATCCGCCGCACGATGGACGAGCTGCTCGCCAAGGCGATCGAGGACGTGAAGACGACGGGCTGATCAAAGGGCGGGCGGCAGGGCCGCGACCATGGCGTATGTCTCGCTCGCCTCGGCATTGGACGCAGGCTCGCCTGTCCTGACGGCCTGGATCTCGATGCCCGAGCCGCTGGTCGCCGAAGCTGCCGCGCGTGCCGGCTTCGACTGCGTCACGCTCGACATGCAGCACGGCCTGCTCGATCCCATCAGCGTCATGCGTGGGATCGGCGCCGTGACGCTTGCCGGGCGTCCTGCCATCGTTCGCGTGCCCGTCGGCGATTTCGCCATGGCGAGCCGTGTGCTCGACATGGGCGCCTCGGCCGTTATCGCGCCGATGATCAATTCGGCCGCGGAAGCCGCTGCCTTCGTCGATGCGGTCAAATACAGGCCGATCGGCCAGCGCAGCTGGGGACCGACGCGGACGCTGCAGCTGCAGGGCATCAGCGGTCCGTCCTACCTCGCCGCGGCGAACGATGCGACCATCGGTTTCGCCATGATCGAGACGGTCGAAGCGATGGCGGCGCTCGATGATATTCTGGCGGTGCCGGGGCTCGACGCCGTCTTCATCGGTCCGTCCGATCTTTCGATCGCACTCTCGAACGGTGCCGATGTCGATCCGATGCGGGCCGACAACCAGTCTGCCGCCGCGCTCGTCCGCGACAGGGCGCATGCGGCCGGCAAGCGCGTCGGCATCTTCGCGATGACCGGAGCGCAGGCCCGGCTCTATCGCAGCCAAGGTTACGACTTCATCGCGGTCGGCGCTGATACTGTCTATTTCGCGGTCGGAGCGGCCTCGATGCTCGGCGAGGCGCGACAAGACTGACAGCGGCGGCGCAGGGCTCTGCGAAGTCGCGATCGATCCCGTCATGTGATCACTTTTGCACTTTCGGCTCGGACTGGTATTTTCCCGATAGGGCGCGACTCACGCGTCCATCGGGGGTTACCATCATGAGAAAGCCTATCGCCGAGTTCATCGGCACGTTTACGCTCGTCTTCTTCGGCTGCGGTTCGGCCGTGGTCGCGGGACCTGCCATCGCTGCCGCCAATACGGTCGGCGTGCTCGGCATCGCCTTTGCCTTCGGCCTTGCGATTGTCGCGATGGCCTATGCCATCGGCCCCGTCTCGGGCTGCCACGTCAATCCGGCCGTCAGCCTCGGCGCCCTCATCGCCGGCCGCATGAATCTCGGCGACTTCATCAGCTATGTCATCGCGCAGGTCGCCGGCGCCATCGTCGGTGCGCTCGTGCTCTACCTGATCATGCAGGGCAAGGCTTCGGGCTGGACAGGCGGTCTCGGCACCAATGGCTGGGGACCGGGCTATCTTGGCGAATACAGCACCGTTTCGGCCTTCATCTTCGAGGTTGTTGCGACCTTCATCTTCCTGGTCGTCATCCTCGGCGTGACCCACAAGATCGCGCTCGGCCATTTCGCCGGCCTCGCCATCGGCCTGACGCTGGTGATGATCCACATCGTCGGCATCAACATCACCGGCACGTCGGTCAATCCGGCCCGCAGCATCGGTCCGGCGCTGATCGTCGGCGGCCAGGCGCTGCAGCAGCTCTGGCTCTTCATCGTTGCGCCCTTCATCGGCGCTGCATTGGCCGGCCTGCTGTTCCGTTCCGGCGTTCTCTACGGCGAGAATACCTGAGCCCTGCCGGCCTGATCGGGTCGATGTGGCCCCCGCAGCATCGATCCACAGATGACAAAGAAAAGAGGCCGGGAGCGATCCCGGCCTCTTTGGATCAAGGCGCCCGTTGCGGCCGCATCAACCCTCGGCGAGGGCTGCTTCGATCGCGCCGACGAGTTCGGCATCCTCGGGGATCGTCTTGGGGCTGAAGCGCGCGGCGAGGACGCCGTCGCGGCCGACTATGAACTTCTCGAAATTCCAGCTGACATCGGTGTCGCCGGCGAGCGCGTCATAAAGCGGATGGCGATCCGCGCCCTTGACGGAGATCTTGGCGAACATCGGGAACTCGACACCATAGGTCGAGCGGCAGAATTCCGCGATCTCGGCGTTGCTGCCCGGCTCCTGGCCGGCGAAGTTGTTGGCCGGGAAGCCGACCACGACGAGGCCCTTGTCGCGATAGCGGCGATAGAGCGCCTCGAGCCCGTCATATTGCGGCGTCAGCCCGCATTTCGACGCGACATTGACGATGAGCAGCACCTTGCCGGCATAATCGGCAAGCGTGGTTTCGCTGCCGTCGATGCGCTGCAGCGGGATATCCTGGATCGGCGTGGCCATGCTGTTCTCTGCTCTCGGGGGAATGGGGATGCGCCCGCCCTTCAGCAGGCGCCAGAAGCGCAGCAGCACGCCGCCGCGCGAAAACCGTCCGCCTGTCACGGCGCCGCGCCTTCGCCGAAGACGCGGCGAAAGATCGTGTCGACATGCTTGGTGTGATAGCCGAGGTCGAACTTTTCCTCGAGTTCGGCCCGCGACAGGACGGCGGTGACGTCCTTGTCGGCTGAAAGCTCCGTCAGGAAATCCGCGCCCTGTTCCCAGACCTTCATCGCATTGCGCTGGACGAGGCTGTAGGCATCTTCGCGCGAGACGCCCTTCTGCGTCAGCGCCAGCAAGACGCGCTGGGAATGGACGAGGCCGCCGAGCCGGTCGAGGTTACGCCGCATGGTTTCCGGATAGATCAGCAGCTTTTCAACGACGCCGGCGAGGCGGTTGAGCGCGAAATCGAGCGTCACCGTCGCGTCGGGCCCGATCATGCGCTCGACCGAGGAATGGGAGATATCGCGCTCGTGCCAGAGCGCGACATTCTCCATCGCCGGGATGACCATGCCGCGCACGAGCCGGGCGAGGCCGGTCAGGTTCTCGGTCAGCACCGGATTGCGCTTGTGCGGCATTGCCGAGGAGCCCTTCTGGCCGGGCGAGAAATACTCCTCCGCTTCAAGGACTTCCGTGCGCTGCAGATGGCGGATTTCGGTCGCGAGCCGCTCGATCGAGGAGGCGACGACGCCGAGCGTCGCGAAATACATCGCATGGCGATCACGCGGGATCACCTGGGTCGAGACCGGCTCGACCGTGAGGCCGAGCGCCGCCGCGACATGTTCCTCGACACGCGGGTCGATATTGGCGAAGGAGCCGACCGCGCCGGAGATCGCGCAGGTGGCGACCTCTGCCCGCGCTGCGACGAGGCGGGCGCGGTTGCGCTCGAATTCGGCATAGGCCTGCGCCAGCTTGACGCCGAAGGTGGTCGGCTCGGCATGGATGCCATGGCTGCGGCCGATGGTGATCGTGTCGCGATGCTCGAAGGCGCGCGTCTTGAGGGCCGCGAGCAGGCGGTCGACATCGGCGATCAGGAGATCGGCGGCGCGCACGAGCTGGATGTTGAGGCAGGTATCGAGCACGTCCGAGGATGTCATGCCCTGGTGGACGAAGCGGGCGTCCTCCCCGACGATCTCGGCGAGATGGGTCAGGAAGGCGATGACGTCGTGCTTGGTGGTGCGCTCGATCTCGTCGATCCGGTCGACATCGAACGTGGCTGCGCTACCCTTCGCCCACACGGTCTCCGCCGCCGATTTCGGCACGGTTCCGATGGCAGCGAGGGCATCGAGCGCATGCGCCTCGATCTCGAACCAGATGCGAAACCGCGTCTCCGGCGACCAGATCGCCGTCATTTCGGGGCGGGAATAGCGCGGAATCATGCGGGGCGGTTCCTTGAAGGCGAAAGGCCGGCGAGCCGGTGCGATGGCCGCTGGTCTAGCGAATTTCACCCGCCGGCGGTAGCCCCGCTTCCGCCAGGCGGACGCAGACCGAGCCCTGGCGGGACGGCGAGGGTTCCCGTCAGCGTATCAGACGCCCCGGATCGCCGCGATGTTAGCGCCGTAGTCGGCGGCGTTGCCCCTGAAGATGGCGGAGCCGGCGACGAGGACGTCGGCACCCGCGGCGATCAGGGCCGGAGCGGTCTCGGGCGAAACGCCGCCATCGACCTCGATCCGAATAGGCCGGTCGCCGACCATGCGGCGGACGCGCGCCACCTTATCCAGCGAGGCCGGAATGAAGCTCTGGCCGCCGAAACCGGGATTGACGGTCATCACGAGGATGAGGTCTGCGAGATCGAGGACGTATTCGAGCGCGCTCTCGGGCGTCGCCGGATTGATCGCGACGCCGGCCTTTTTGCCGAGCGCGCGGATATGCTGCAGCGAACGATGGAGATGCGGACCCGCCTCGGCATGGACGGTCATGACATCGGCGCCGGCGAGTGCGAAGGCCTCGAGATAGGGATCGGCCGGCGCAATCATCAGGTGGACATCGAAGGTCTTGGTGGTGACATGGCGCACGGCCTTCACGACATCCGGACCGAACGTGATGTTGGGGACGAAATGCCCGTCCATGATGTCGAGATGGATCCAGTCGGCGCCGGCAGCGTCGACCGCACGGATCTCCTCGCCGAGGCGCGAAAAATCGGACGAGAGGACGGAGGGCGATATCAGCGGGGGGTGGGCCATGATGTCTGTCTCTTGCGTCGCGATCGCTGCGGACGCGATAGGCCGTAACACGGGCGGGCCGCCCCCAGCAATTGCCCAGCCGCTCCGAGGCGGGCAAAGTCCGCTCCACGATCGGGGCAACGCGATTCCCCTTCTGCGACTGGCCCGACCGGTGGGGTGGAATTGTCGGTAGCGGCGTCGTTCGGATCGCCGGAAAGCCTGGAGCGAGGAGCAAGCCGGGTGTTGGAACTTGAGGGCGGAAGGGCCGGCCGGATATGGCGGGACGGCGACAACGTCAAGCGGCCCGCCGGGGCCTGGACGCCGACGGTGCACCGGTTCCTGCGCCATCTGCGCAGGGCTGGTTTTTCCGCCGCGCCGATGCCGGTGGCTTTCGACGGCGGCGAGGAAATCTTGACCTATGTCGATGGGCGGGTCTGCGAGGACTTGGCCGATCCCGCGACAGGGTCGCCCGCGATGCTCGTTTCAGCCGGTGCGCTGCTCAGGCGCTTCCATGATGCGGCGCGGGGCTTCCTCGAGGTCGACCGCGACGAGCAGCGATGGATGCTGCCACCGCAGGATCCGCGCGAGATCGTCTGTCACGGCGACTTCGCGCCGTTCAACGTCGCGACTGAGGGAGAAGCCGCCATCGGCATCATCGATTTCGATGCCTCCCACCCGGCTCCAGCCGCATGGGACCTCGCCTATGCGGTCTATCGGTGGGCGCCGCTGTCCGACCCTGCGCATGACGGTGTCGCTTTCGGCACGGACGTGCAGCTCCGGCGCGCCCGGCTCTTCTGCGATGCATATGGAGCCGCTGACACGGACAGGCGTCAGTTGCCCGACATGATCGTGCGGCGCCTCCGCGCGCTGCTCGACTTCATGCGCGCGCGCGCCGACGCCGGCGACGCCACCTTCATTGAGGATATCGACGCCGGAGACTCCGGTATTTATCTCAGGGACTTGGACTATATTCGCCAGCACCGCGACCATTTGCTCCGCGCGCTGATCGACTAGGGGCGGGCCATGGGCTGGTATGGTGCCCGTTGGGCGATCGGGGACTGTTGATGGACAAGTATGATGCGATCGTGCTCGGCGCCGGTATCGTCGGCGTCTCGGCGGCCATCCACCTGTTGCGTCGCAACCGCAGCGTGTTGCTGCTCGACAAGGGATTGCCCGGCGAGGCGACGTCCTATGGCAATGCGGGCGTCATCGAGCGCGAGGGCTTCTATCCGATCGTATTTCCGCGTGGCCTCGGCGAACTCTTTCGCATCGCCCGCAACGATGAAGCCCGTCTACACTACAATCGGCAGTTCCTGCCGCGCGTCGCGCCCTGGCTGCTGAAGCTGCGCCAAGCGACCGGTCCGCGCGGGATCGACGCCTATGCCGAGGCGATGAACCCGATCCTTTCGCACGCCGCGGCCGAGCACGGTTCGCTCGCCGGCAAGAGCCGCGCCGTCGAGTTCTTCCGCGGCACCGGCTGGCTCAAGGGCTATCGCAGCGTCGCGAGCTTCGAGGCGGGGACGCGCGCGCATCTCGCACTCGCCGACCAGTTCGGCGTTCGCTACAAGATCCTCGACAGCCACGAGATTTCCGATCTCGAGCCCGATCTCGCGCCGGTCTTCGCCCGCGCCGTGCTCTGGCCCGATACGGTCTCGGTTTCCAGTCCCGGCGGCGTCACCAAGGCGCATGCACGGCTGTTCGAACTGATGGGCGGGACGCTGGCGCAGGGCGAGGCGCAGTCGCTGAGGCGGGAGAACGATCTCTGGGTCGTCGACCGTGCCACCGGTCCGGCGACGGCGCCGGATGTCATCGTGGCGCTCGGTCCGTGGTCGATGGATTTGCTCGGACCGATGGGCTACCGCTTCCCCTTCGCGGTCAAGCGCGGCTATCACCAGCATTTCAAGCCGCGCGGCGATGCCGGGCTCGACCGGCCGGTGGTCGATGTCGACCATGGCTATGTGCTGACGCCGATGCGGCAGGGCTACCGCATCACGACCGGCATCGAGTTCGACGCGCGCGACGCCCCGGCGACGCCGGTGCAGTTGGAACGGGTGATGCCGCAGGCGAGGGCGCTGTTTCCGCTCGGCGACCCGATCGAGCGCGATCCCTGGCTCGGCGCGCGGCCCTGCTTTCCCGATTCGATGCCGATCGTCGGCCCGGCGCCGAAACATCCGGGGCTGTGGCTCGATTTCGGCCATGGCCATCTCGGCTTCACGCTGGGCCCGGCGACCGGCCGGCTGATCGCCGAGCAGATCACGCGCGAGATGCCGTTCGTCGACCCGGCCCCGTTCAGCGCGCAGCGCTTTCGCGGCCGCTGACGGCCGTTCAGGGGGTCGGCAGCGGTTCGAAGCTGTCGGGGCCGCGGCGGAACAACTGATAGAAGGCAAGCCTGGCGTCGCCCTTGCCGTCGAAGGTGACCGGCCCGAGCACGGTGTCGACGCTGTTGCTGCCGAGCCAGGCGGCGAGGGCACCGCCCGCGTCCGAGCCCGTCGCTTTCCGAGCGGCGGCAAAGAGCTGGACCGCGGCATAGGCCGGCAGGACGAAGCCGCGTGGCTCCACGCCGTCGGCGCGCAGGGCTGCGGCAACCCCCGCTGCCGGCTTGGCGCTGCGCCAGTCGGTGAAGTTGGTGACGAGCGTCCCCGGCGCTGCGTCGCCCGCGGCCGTGCCGAATTCGCTGGTTGCCAGCGCATCGCCGCCGACGAGCACGATATCGGCGCCGCGCGATTTGAGCGCGCGGGCAATGAGCGCGGCGTCTCCGTCATAGCCCGCGACGAAGAGCACGCCGATCCCATCATCGATCATGACGTCGGCGAGGCCGCCATAATCCTTGGCGCCGGGCTCGAAGCTGTCGCTGCGCGCTTCCTTGACGCCGGATGCGTTGAGGCCGGCGATCACCTGCTCGGCCAGCGCCTTGCCATAAGGCGAGCCGTCATTGACGATCGCGATCCGCTTCTTGCCATAGGTCTTGGCGAGAAAGGCACCGGCGGCGGCACCCTGGCCGTCGTCGCGGGCGGCGAGGCGCAGGATCGACGGGCCCGGACGATGATCCGTGTAGTCGTTCGCCGTGATCGCCGGCGTGATGGCCAGCAGGCTCTTGTCGGCATAGACGGACGCCGCGGCATCGCCCTCGGCGGCGCAGACATGACCGACGACGAAGACATCGCCGCGCGCCACCGCCTTGGTCGCGGCGGTCGCAGCATTGTCGGAGCGGCAGACATCGTCGGCGACATCGAGCTTCAGCATCGTGCCGTCGATGCCGCCGGCGGCGTTGATATCGGCGACGGCGCGGGTCGCTCCGGCTTTGATTTCCTGGCCGAGCGTCTGATAGGGCCCCGAAAGCGGCGCGATCACCGCGATGCGGATATCGGCGCGGGCGGCCGAGGCGAAGAGCGCCGCCGCGAAAAGTCCGAAGAGTATGCGTCGCATGATGCTGTCCATGGCCGGTGCGATCATGCACGGACGAGGCAGAAATGAAAACGCCCGCCCCGGTGAGGGGCGGGCGCTGATGATAAACGGCGCGTGGATTACATCGGCACGTTGGTGATCTTGCCGTCGTCGCCCTTCTTCCAGATCCACATCACGTAGTCGGCCGTGGTGCGGTCGCCCTTCGCATCGAAGGAGAGCGGGCCGATCACGGTCTCGAACGGTCCACCGGACTTCAGCGTCGCGGCGACCTTCTGCGGGTCGGCGGTGCCGGCCTTGGTGATCGCGTCGGCGATGACCTGGACCGAAGCGTAGGAGTAGAGCGTGTAGGACTCGGGCTCGAAGCCGGCGGCGCGGAATTCCGCCACGGCGGCGCTCGCCATCGGGTTCTTGCGCGGATCGGGCGAGAAGGTGTTCAGCGTACCTTCGGCGGCGGGACCGGCGATCGAGGCGAACTCGTTCGAAACGATGCCGTCACCGGAGAAGAGGGTCGCCTTCAGGCCCTGCTCGGCCGACTGGCGGACGATGAGGCCGCCTTCCGTGTGGAGGCCGCCCCAGTAGATGATCTCGACGCCAGCAGCCTTCATCTTGGAAATGAGGGCCGAGAAATCCTTGTCGCCGACATTGACGCCTTCATACATGACTTCCGTCACGCCGGCGGCGTTGAGCGCCTTCTTGGTCTCGTCGGCCAGGCCCTGACCATAGGTGGTCTTGTCGTGAATGATCGCGACCGGCTTGCCCTTGAGGTTTTCGGCGATGTACTTGCCCGCGACCGCGCCCTGCTGATCGTCCCGGCCGCAGGTGCGGAAGGTGTTCCACAGGCTGCGCTCGGTGAAGGTCGGGTTGGTCGAGGCCGGGGTGATCTGCAGGATGCCGTTCTCGGCATAGACTTCCGAGGCCGGGATCGAGACGGACGAGTTGAAGTGACCGACGACGAAGGTGACGCCGTCGCCGACGAACTTGTTGGCGACCGAGACGCCCTGCTTGGCGTCGGAGACGTCATCGCCGAGTTCGACGATGAGCTTCTGGCCGAGCACGCCGCCCTTGGCATTGATATCCGCGACCGCCTGCTCCGCACCCTTCTGGAGTTGGGCGCCGAAGGCAGCGTTGGGGCCGGTCAGGGGGCCGGCAACGCCGATCTTGATATCGGCATGGGCCGCACCGGCGAATGCCAGGCTCGCTGCAACCACGAGGCCGGACATGAGGGACTTCTTCATTGATGTCTCCCGTTCTTACTGGAAGTTCACTACTGGAGTATTTTCGGCGGATGTCGTCTCGCCTTGATCAGGCATCTTGCCGATTTTGCGGGTCCTGTCACCCGGATTCTGGCTGGTGTCGGACGCGTAAGTCATTGCTGTCGCAAAAGCTTACTTTGCCCGACACTCGTTATTTCGCACGCCACGAGAAAGGGCCCGATTTTTCGTAGAGCCAATAATATTGGGCAACCATCTGCCCCGCCAATGTGAAGCGGTAGGCGATCGTCCCGATCAGCAGCAGCGCGACAAGGTCGATCAGCCAGTAATGCAGCGAGAGCAGCGTGCCGCCGAACAGCGCGAAATGGATGAAACGCACCCCGAAGGACAGGATGATCAGGTAGATCACCAACGGCAGATAGGGCCGCCAGGTATGGGCGCAGGCGCGGCCTGTCATCCACGCGCCGGCACCGCCGAGGATCAGCGTCACGAAGATGAAGACGAGGATCGAGTGTTCTTCGAAGAGAAGACCTTGCATCGGCGTCACCCTGGCATTCTGGAAGCAGCGCGGCGGGCGGGGCGAGAGGAGAGGGCGATCAATGCGCGCCCCCCTCGAGATAGGCTGCACGGATCTCCGGCTTCTCGAGCAGTTCGCGCCCGGGGCCCGACATCGTCACGCTGCCATTGACGAGCACATAGCCGCGATGGGCGAGCTTCAGCGCGTGATAGGCGTTCTGCTCGACGAGGAACACCGTGAGCCCCTCGCTGCGGTTCAATTCGGCGATCGCGTCGAAGATCTGCTTGACGATCAGTGGCGCGAGGCCGAGCGAAGGCTCGTCCAGCATCAGCAGCTTCGGACGCGCCATCAGGGCGCGGGCGATCGCCAGCATCTGCTGCTCGCCGCCCGAGAGCGTGCCGCCACGCTGCGCGATACGCTCCTTGAGGCGCGGGAACAGCGTGAACATCCGTTCGACGTCCTCGTTGAAGTAAGCGAGGTTGTCGAGCGCCGCGCCCATCTGCAGGTTCTCGAGCACGGTCATGCGCGGGAAGATACGCCGCCCCTCGGGCGACTGCGCGATCCGGAGCCGCGCGATTTCGTGGGTCGGCATCTGCGTGATGTCGCGGCCCTCGAACAGGATCTGGCCCTCGCGGGCGCGCGGGTTGCCGCAGATCGTCATCATCAGCGTCGACTTGCCGGCGCCGTTGGCGCCGATCAGCGTAACGATCTCGCCCTTGTTCACATCGATATCGACGCCCTTCAGCGCGATGATCTTGCCGTAATAGGTCTTGGCGCCGCGGACCTGCAGCATCGGTATCGGCGCCGTCACGCCCGCCATGGTCTCGGTCATCGCGCGGCCCCTTCCGTGATCTCGTCGAGTTGCTCCTCGACCTTCTCGACCTCTTCGTCGTCGACGCCGAGATAGGCCGCGATGACGCGCGGATCGTTCCGGACCTCGCTCGGGGTTCCGTCCGAGATCTTCACGCCATATTCGAGCACGACGACGTGGTCGGAGATGCCCATCACGACGGACATGTCGTGCTCGATCAGGAGGATCGAGGTCGTCCCCATCTGGCGGATATCGAGCAGCAGCGTGTTGAGCTCGTGGGATTCGCGCGGGTTGAGGCCGGCGGCGGGCTCGTCGAGGCAGAGCAGTTCCGGCCCGGTGCACATCGCGCGGGCGATCTCCAGGCGGCGCTGGGCGCCATAGGGCAGGTCGCCGGCGGGATCGTCGGCCCGTGCCGTGAGCCCGGTCTTGTCGAGCCAGAACTTGGCGGTCTCGATCGCTTCCCGTTCGACCCGCTTGTACGAGGGCAGCCCGAGGACGCCGAGAATGGTCATGCCCGAGGCGAGCATCAGGCGGTTGTGCTGCGCCACGAGAAGGTTCTCGAGCAGCGTCATGCCCGAGAACAGGCGAATGTTCTGGAACGTCCGCGCCACCTTGGCCTTGGCGGAGATGCGGAAATCCGGCATCCGCTCGAGCAGGAAGCTGTCGCCCTTGGCGTGCTTCAGGAGCAGCATGCCCTGGGTCGGCTTGTAGAAGCCGGTGATGCAGTTGAACACGGTCGTCTTGCCGGCGCCGTTCGGGCCGATCAGCGCCGTGATGTCGCCGCGGCCGGCCTCGAAGGAGAGGTCGTTGACGGCGACGAGGCCGCCGAAGCGCATCTGGACATGCTCGACCGTGAGCACGGGATCAGCGGCCCAGGAACGGGGCGCGGGGCTGTTTGCGAGGGGCGCGGACATCAGCCGTGACCCTCCTTGACCAGCGAGCCCGAGATCGATTTTCGCTCGGTCAGGAACACGGTCGGCTCGCGGGCGGAGACGAAGCCGCGGGGTTTCCAGATCATGATCAGGACCATGGCGAGGCCGAAGATGAGCATGCGGAACTGGTCGGGATCGAAGCCCTCGCCGAACACGGCCTTGAGGAAATCGAGCTCGCGCAGCAGCTCTGTGCCGCCGATCATGGCGACGGCGGCGAGCGCCACGCCAATCATCGACCCCATGCCGCCGAGCACGACGATCGCGACGATCACGGCCGATTCCATGAAGGTGAAGCTCTCGGGGCTGACGAAGCCCTGCCGCGCCGCGAAGAACGAGCCGGCGAAGCCGCCGAACATCGCGCCAAGGGCAAAGGCCGTCAGCTTGGTGTTGGTCGTGTTGATGCCGAGCGAGCGGCAGGCGATCTCGTCCTCGCGCAGCGCCTCCCAGGCCCGGCCGACTGGGAGCTTGCGCAGGCGGAGTGTCACGAAGGCCGTCAGAAGCGCCAGCAGCAGGATGAGGTAATAGAGGAAGATCTTGTAATAGGCGCTCGACATCGCGAGCCCCCAGACCTTGGCGAAATTGTTCGAAGCCGAGACGTCGAACGAGTAGATGCCAAAGAAGGTGATCTTGGGGATCGACGAGATGCCGGCGGAGCCATTGGTGAGCTCGCGGAAATTGATCAGCACCAGGCGGATGATTTCGCCGAAGGCCAGCGTCACGATGGCGAGATAGTCACCGCGGAGGCGGAGCACCGGGAACCCGAGCATGATGCCCCAGAGGGCTGCCAGCGTGCCGGCGAGCGGCAGGAGCAGCCAGAAGGACAGCCCGAAATGAGTCGCCAGCAGCGCATAGGAATAGGCGCCGACGGCATAGAAGGCGACATAGCCGAGATCGAGCAGGCCGGCGAGGCCGACGACGATGTTGAGGCCCCAGCCGAGCATCACATAGATCAGGATCTGGATGCCGAAATTATCGACCCATTTCAGCGAGCCCTGAAAGCCGAGCAGATAGACCATCAGCGCCGGATAGATGAAGAGGAAGACGAGGCCGGTCGGCGCGAACCAGCGCGCGAGCTTGGCCCGGAAAGCGACTTCGCCGGCCGATTGCGCCGGCTTGTCCTTCATCTTGCCGCGCGCGATGGCCGGCCAGATCGTCGTCGTCAGAAGGAAGCGGCCGACGATGACGATGCCGACGATGATCGCCACCAGGCCCCAGCGGGTGGTGATGACCAATTCGTTCTGCATGTTCTGTTCGGTCTTGAGGCCGACCAGCGGCCCGAAGATGCCGAGAGCGATAACGCCGGCGAGAATGGCGTCCCTCGCGGCGCCGGCGAAGGATCCGCCGGGGCCGGACGTCGTGTTCACCGTTGCCATGGTCAGACCTTCTCGACTTCCGGCCGACCGAGCAGGCCCTGCGGCATGAAGATGAGCACGATCGCGAGGATCGAGAAGGCGGCGACGTCCTTGTAGTCGATCGAGAAATAGCCCGACCAGAACGTCTCGATGAGGCCGATCAGTAGCCCGCCGAGCACCGCGCCGGGCAGCGAGCCGATCCCGCCGAGAACGGCTGCCGTGAAGGCCTTCACGCCGGGCGTGAAGCCGTCGGAGAAGTTCACGACGCCGTAATAGGTCATGTAGAGCGTGCCGGCGACGGCCGCGAGCGCGGCGCCCATGACGAAGGTCAGCGAGATCGTCCGGTCGACATTGACGCCGAGCAGTGCCGCCATCTTGCGGTCCTGCTCGCAGGCGCGCTGGGCGCGGCCGAGCGGCGTCTTCTGCACGACGTACCAGAAGCCGGCCAGGAGAACCGCCGTCACCACCCAGATCAGGATCTGCTTGTAGGAGATGGTGGCCGCGAAGTTGTTGCGGTCCATCAGCGTGATGGTGCCGGACAGCACGGGCGGCAGCGGCTTGTTGCGCGGCCCCTGGGCGACCTGGATGAAATTCGACAGCACGATCGACATGCCGATGGCGGAGATCAGCGGCGCCAGGCGGAAAGACCCACGCAGAGGTCTATAAGCCACGCGCTCGATCGCCCAGTTCAGCAAGCCCGTGAGAGCCATGGCGATGATCATCACGGCGATCAGCGACAGCACCGGCGAAGCAATGCCGAAGACGGTCGTGAACAGCAGGAAGAAGATCATCGAGATGAACGCGGACACCATGAACACGTCGCCATGGGCGAAGTTCACCATGCCGATGATGCCGAACACCATCGTGTAGCCGATGGCGATCAGGCCGTAGATCGAGCCCAGCGTGATGCCATTGATCAATTGCTGTAGGAAGATTTCCATCTGCAGATGTTCCCCGGTGCAGCGCATTTTTGATGGAGGCTTGATTCCGGGCATTTGCCCAGCCGGCCTCTCTTTGATCCTTTGGCTTACCAATTCGGCACGCACAAAACAACAGCAGCCACCCCCGGCTCGGTGGCCAGCGGCGGGGTGTGAATAACTGGGCGGGGACTCTGTGCGATTTTGATCACGGCCGGTCGAACAGCCGATCATGGCGCTGGGTGCGATCACTCCTGCCGCGCGGCAGCACGACGTTCACGGATCGAATCCGCTCACCCCTGCAAGTCGTTGATCGATCAGGCGGCGGCCTGCTTGCCTTCCGCGGCGCGCGGGTCGAGCGCCAGCGTCTGCGGCGTTGCCTCGCGCAGCGGCGGCATCGGCTGGAACGCGTCGCGCGGCACCTCGGCGACGGACGGGCGGCGATTCAAGCGATAGAAAATGTAGGCGATCAGCACCGCATGCATGATGCCGCAGAAGGTGAAGAGGCCCTGCGGGCCGATCCATTCCATGGCGAAGGCGGCGACGATCGGCCCGATCATGGTGCCGATGCCCGACATGAGCAGAAGGCCGCTCGCGATCTTCACGAAATCGTCCGGCGCGGCGTAGTCATTGGCATGGGCGACGGCGAGCCCGTACATCGGATAGACCATGCCACCGAAGGCGGCGACGAGCGCGATGACCATGTAGGGCGTGCTCGGATTGAGCAGGCTGATCGTGCCGCTCGCCACGATCGCTGCGAAGGAGACGCCGATCAGCACATAGCGGCGGTCGATGCGGTCCGAAAGGCGGCCGAGCGGCACCTGCGTCAGCGCCCCGCCGAGGACCGCGCCGCTCATCACCAGCGCGATGACGCTGGTCGGCAGTCCGATCTTCTGCGCATAGACGGCGCCGAGCGTGCCGAAGGCGCCGTTGACCATGCCGATGATGAAGCAGCCGACGGCGGAGACGGGCGAATTGATGAAGAGGCGCCGGAGGTCGAGCTTGGTCGTCTTCAGCGGACGCGGCGTCTGCGCCGTCGACAGTGCGGACGGCAGGATCGCGAGCGAATAGAAGATCGCGCCGAGAACGAAGAACTCGTAGCTGCTGGTCGATCCCGTGGTGATCAGCAATTGCCCGGCGGTCGAGGCGGCGAAATTCACCATCTGGTAGACGGAAAAGATGGTGCCGCGGTTTTCCTTGGTCGCGCGCTCGTTCAGCCAGCTCTCGACGATCATGGCGGCGCCGGCGAAGCAGAAGCCGGACAAGGCCCTCAGCGCGATCCAGGCGAAGGGGGAAACAAAGATGAGGTTCAGGAGGATCACGACGCTCGCGATCGAGGCCATGACGCCATAGGCCCGGACATGGCCGACACGGCGCACGATGCGCGGCACGATCAGGCATCCGGCGACGAAGCCGATCGCCCATCCGGTGCCGATCAGGCCGAGCTCGGTGGTGGTGAAGCCCTCGATCGAGCCCCGGATCGGCAGCAGGAGACCATGCAGTCCGCCGGCGAGAAGGAGGAGAGCCGATCCCATGAGGAGCGCGGCGACGGGGACGAGCTGCGATGCCATGATAACCGGAGATGCCGAGAAGGCCGCGACGCGGGAGATCGTTCGGTTCCCTTGTCGCTGCGTGCCATGTCGAAATGATGGCGCGAGGATATGAATATCTTCTCACCGCCGAGTTGAACGGCGGCATTAATCAAGCTTTTCAGGGCTTCTCGGCGTCGATCGCTGCCTTCAGAGTCAGAAGATCGCGCCAGACGAGGCGTTTTTGCAGCGGCTGCCGCAGGAGATAGGCGGGGTGCAGCGTCGCCATGGCGCGGATCGTGCGCTTCCCTGTGTCGAAACCGAGCCATTGGCCACGCAGGCGGAGGATTCCCTCGCGCGTGTCGAGCAGTTCCTTGGCTGCGGCGCCGCCGAGGCAGATGAGGAAGTCCGGGTCGACCAGGGCAATCTGGCGGCGGACGAACGGCCGGCAGATCGCCGTTTCCTCCGGCGTCGGGGTGCGATTGCCCGGCGGGCGCCAGGGCACGACATTGGCGATGTAGACGGCACGGCGATCAAGCCCGATCGCGCCGAGCATGCGGTCGAGCAGCTGGCCGGAACGGCCGACGAACGGCACGCCCTGAAGATCCTCCTCCCGGCCCGGCGCCTCGCCGATCAGCATGACGCGGGCGGACGGGTCGCCATCGGCAAACACGAGAGAGCGTGCCGTGAGCCGCAGCGAACAGCCCTCGAAACGGGCGAGGGCCTCGCGCAGGGCATCGAGCGAATCGGCCGCTGCAGCAGCGGCCCGGGCGGCGGCAACCTCATGCTCCGTGTCGGGCGTGCTCTGCGATGGCGGGGCGAAGACGGGCGTCGTCGGCGGCGATCCTGGCAGGGCGAAGGCGACCGGCGCCTCGACAGCAGGGGTCTCGATCGGAAGAGGGGCTGGGACCGGTGCGAAGCGGTCGAACGCCACTTCTTCCAGCGCCGCATCGACACCGTTCGCCTGGTACCAGTCGATCAGCGCGGCGAGCGCGTCCGGCGTCAGGCGCGAGGGGTCGGTGTCTGTCAGCATGTGTCGATCCTATCGGCTCGGCCGCCGGATGACAAAGCCGCATGCGGTGGATGGACGGGTTGCAGGCGCGCCGGCGGGTTCGGACGCTGGTCAGGGCCGATGGCGAGGCCTAAATTCCGCATCATGCGAATCGAACAGCCCGCCGGTTCCAAGGGCAGCCTCAGATGGATCCAGCGTTCGGTAGCCGAACGCTGGCAAACGCTCGAGGCGCCGATCCTCGCCCGGACCGGCGCCGCATCGCTGCGCTGGCATTCACCACTTGCCATCGATGCTTTTGCCGAATACCGCGACGAGGCCTTTCTCGGCCTGATCGGGAAACTCCATCTGGCCGATCCGCTGCACGGCTTCTGGCCCGCGCGCGGTCCGCAATGGGACGCCGTCGGCCAGACCGACAGTGACGCGGTGGTGCTGGTCGAGGCGAAGGCACAGATCGCCGAGCTGCTGTCGCCCCCTACAGCCGCCAGCGAGGACGCCCGCCGCCGCATCGAGACGGCGCTTGCCGACGTCGCCGAGCGGATTGCGCCGGGACGGCGGCGCGCGCCCTGGACGGAGCATTTCTACCAGCTCGCCATTCGCCTCGCCCACCTCGATTTCCTCCGCCGCCACGAGGTCGAGGCCTGGCTCGTCCTGGTCGATTTCGTCGGCGATGCGGAGGTCGGCGGACCGAAGGCGGCCGAGGCCTGGGACGCGGCCTATGAGGTCGCGTTCCATGTCATGGGGCTGCCGAAGCGGCATGCTCTCAGCCCGTACATCCTGCATGTCCGGCCGGATGTTCGCGGAGATCGCTGATCCTCGTAGGCTCAGCCCTTGAGGAAGCCGAGCACGAGCTCGTCGAACGCGTCCCGCTGCTCGACATTGACGAGATGCGCGCCCTTGCGGATCACGTCGAGCCGTGCGCCCTCGATGGACGCCACCCAGTCCCGCGTCTTGGCCACCGGCGTGGCCGGGTCCGAATCGCCGCAGATCACCAGGGTCGGAACCGGAATCAGTTCGAGATCGTCGCGCAGGTCCATCTCAGCGAGCGCCTCGCAGCAGGCTGCGTAGCCTTCATCGGAGGCGCGCAGGATCATGGCGCGGATCCGGGCGCATTCCTCGGGATGACCGGTGCGATAAGGCTCGGTGAACCAGCGGCCGATGACGGCGTCGACAAGCGCGCCAAGGCCCTCGTTGCGGGCCGTCTGGGCGCGGCCCTCCCAGACCTCGCGCGGCGCGAGATGGGGCGAGGACGAGACGATCACCAGCTTCTCGACATGCTCGGGCGCATTGATGCCGAGCCAGGCTGCCGTCATGCCGCCCTTGGAGAGGCCGACGACATGAGCCGAATCGATGCCGAAGGCCTCGAGCACGCCGCGCGCGTCGCGGCCGAGGCGGTCGATCGTGTAGGGGGTTTCCGGCGCCTGAGAGAGGCCATGGCCGCGATCGTCGAAGCGAACGACGCGGAAATGCTCGCTGAAGCGCGGCATCTGCCCGTCCCACATGGTGTGGTCGGCGCCGAGCGCGTTCAGGAGCAGAAGCGGCGGTTTGCCGTCGTCGGGCCCGGCCTCGACATAGAGCTCGATTCCGTCATCCATCGCGATGCGTGGCATTACCCTGTCCTTGCCGCTGCCCCGTGGCCGTTCCGCGCTTGCGTCTACGGGCGATGATCTCATCATGGTCCGGGCCGACGTCAACCTCTAACACAGTCCTGACCGGCTGAACTTGTCTCATCCGCATTCACGAGAGGGCCGAGCATGGCGCGTCCGCCACATCAACCGAGCAACGCCATCGGTCCGCCGCATGGGGACGCACGGGCCGGCTCGGCTGGAGCCCGCAGGCTCGCCGATCGGCTGGCATCGGCATGACCGTTTTCGAATCATCGCCGACCGCCGACCGCGATGTGATCGCAATCGCGGAGGCATGGTCGCAGGCGGGCCGCGCGATCGCCCTCGCCACAGTGGTCGAGACCTGGGGCTCCGCGCCACGACCGGTCGGCAGCCTTTTGGTCGTCGATTCGGGCGGTAATTTCGAAGGTTCCGTCTCGGGCGGTTGCGTCGAGGGCGCCGTGGTCGCCGAGGCGATCGACGTGATCGCCAGCGGCGTGCCGAGATCGATTTCATTCGGTGTCGCCGACGAGACGGCCTGGCAGGTCGGGCTGTCCTGCGGCGGCCGCATCGCGATCTTCGTCGAAAGGATCGGCTGATGCGCACAGAAACGCTCGCCGCGCTCGCACGAGCCGGACGCGAGAGGCGCGCCGCCATCCTCGTCACGACGATCGCCAGCGGCGAGAGCCGCCTCGTTCTGCCGACGGGCGACCTCGCTGCCGATCCGCTGGCCGATGAACTCGCGGCCCGCTTCCGTTCGGGCCGGTCCGGCCTCGTCGAGACCGGGGATGGAGCGATGATGCTGACGGTGCGGTTGCCGCGCCCGCGGCTCACCATCATCGGCGCGGTGCATATCGCGCAGGCGTTGGCGCCGATGGCGTCGATCGCCGGCCTCGACGTCACGATCGTCGATCCGAGGACCGGCTTCGCCAGCGGTGAGCGATTCGCCGGTGTCAAACTCGTCGCGGACTGGCCGGATATCGCTTTGGCCGCCGCGCCGCTCGATCGCTTCACCGCCCTCGCTGCGCTGACGCATGACCCCAAGATCGACGATGCGCCGCTCGCGGCCGCCTTGCGGGCAGGTTGCTTCTATGCCGGTGCGCTCGGCAGCCGCAAGACGCATGCGAAGCGGCTCGACCGGCTCGCCGGGTTCGGCGTCGCGGCGGACGAAATGGCGCGGATTCGGGCGCCGATCGGCCTTCCGATCGGGGCGCAGTCACCGGCCGAGATCGCGGTTTCGATCCTCGCCGAGATCATCGCGGCGCTGCGGCAGGGGGAGAACGGCCCGTGACGGCGCCGGAGGCAGGGCCCGCCAGCCGTGTCGCGGCACTCATCCTCGCCGCCGGCGCCGGCCGTCGCATGGGCGGGCCCAACAAGCTGCTCGCCGAGATCGGCGGCGTCAGCCTCATTCGTAAGGTTGCGCTGGCAGGACTGCAGAGCCGGGCCGATGCGGTCCTGGTCGTCACCGGTCATCGCGCCGCAGACGTCGACGCGGCTCTCGCCAGCCTCGACGTCAGGTCGATCCATAATCCCGATCACGCCGAGGGCCTCTCGACCTCGCTGCGCACAGGCGTTGCCGCGCTCGGCGGCGCTGTCGACGGCGCGCTGATCCTCCTCGCCGACATGCCCTTCGTCGACCGGGCGCTGATCGACCGGATGATTGCGGCATTCGAGCAGGCGGGCGCCACATCGATCATCGCGCCGCGCCATGACGGCCGGCGGGGCAATCCGGTACTCTGGCCGAGGCGCCTCTTTCCCCAATTGATGGCGATCGCAGGCGACAAGGGCGGCCGCGATCTCCTCGTGCAGCACGCGGCGGCGATCGTCGAGATCGAGGCCGGACCCGCCGTCTCGATCGACATCGATACGCCCGAAGCGCTGGACGCGGTCGGCGGGCGCATCGGCTCCTAAGGGCTGACCGATGATGGCAGCACTCAGCCGACTATGCTGCTAATATCTTGATTCAGAAGGACAATCGTCGAAATCGCTGTTGAAATCAAGTGTGCGCTGCGACACGATTTCAGTGTCCCTTCCAGGACGCGTTGAAACTGCAATGTCGAGGTGCCCATGCCTTCATCGTTGTTGCGTCAGCTTCAGGGCTATGGCCTGACCACCGCCCGCATCCTCTACCGCCTGCCCGATCATCCCGCTTTGCTGCAGACCTATGTCTGGCAGGACTACGATCTTGCACCTGACTTTCCGGAGCTCAATCGCTTCCTCGATTTCTGGAAGCGGGAGATCGAGGGGCCGCTGCACTCGATCAAGGTCGCGCATCAGGGCGTCATCAGCGCCGCCGAGATGCGGGTTGCCTCGGCCGAGTTCTCGCTCAATTAGCGCTGCCTCCTCTTGGCGAAGAAAGGAGGGCTGCATCAACACGGTGTTCTTCAGCGATTGGCCGGCTCCATCGTGCCGGGCCTTGCTGCCAAGAAGCTGATGGTTGCCAGCGTCTGCAAGTTCCTCCCCTTGCATGGCACTGGAATGATCGGGTTGCCGGCGGTGCCGGCGACCCGATTTCATCGGCTTGACGATGCTGGACGGTCGGCTCAGTCGCGCCCGTAGGGCGGGGCGGGGATTGCCTGATGCGCTGCCCTGAGCGCCGCCGACCAGCGTTCGCGCAGATCGAGGAAATATTCGTCGTTGCGGTCGATCCGATGCGAGACGTCGATTTCGAGCGCGTCGCGCCTGATGGTCACGACGTCGATCGGCATGCCGACGCCGAGATTGGAGCGGATGGTCGAATCCATCGACACGAGGCCGAGCTTCATCGCCTCCTGCAGGCTCGTCTCGCTGGTGACGGCGCGGTCGAGGATCGGCTTGCCGTACTTGTGCTCGCCGATCTGGAGATAGGGTGTATCGCTGGTCGCCTCGATGAAGTTGCCGGCCGAATAGATCATGAACAGCCTGAGACGACCGCCCTTGACCTGGCCGCCGAGCAGCATCGTGACGTCGAAGCTGGCGGCCTGCTGCTCCATCGACTTGCCATGGATGCGATAGACCTCTCGGATGGCCCGCCCGACATATTGCGCCACCTTGAACATGCTCGGAATGGTATAGATGGTCTCGATCTCGCCGGTCTCGGGGTTCTTGATCCCCTCGCTGAGAATGTTCAGCACCGACTGGCTGACGGCGAGATTACCGGCCGTCGCGATCGCGATGACCCGGTCGCCCGGCTCCTGGAACAGATGCAGCTTGCGGAAGGTCGCGATGTTGTCGAGGCCGGCATTCGTGCGCGTGTCTGCAATCATCACGAGACCTTCGCGCACGAGAATTCCAACGCAATAGGTCATGACCGCATTCCACTTCCGCCAAGCGCTGGATTGTCGGGACTTGCGAGCCGAGTCGCAAGCGCCGAGGACGCGCCATTCCTGCTACTTTGACGCACCCGCCTCGGTCACACGGATCGAGACCTTGGGCGCAGCGCTCCAGTCGCCATAGGCGGCGCCGCGGACGGGCGCCGCGGCGACGCGGTCGAGACCGATCGCGAGGCGCACATAGCTGTCGGTCGGGCAAAGATTGGTCGAGGGATCGAAGCCGATCCAGCCGACGCCCTCGACATGGGCCTCTGCCCAGCCATGCTCCATCTCGGCCGGCTCCGTCGCCTCCGGGCGGTAGAGATAGCCGCTGGCATAGCGGGCGGGAATGCCGAGATGGCGAGCTGCGGCAATGAAGACATGGGCAAGGGCTCGCGGATCGCCGCGCTTGGCGGCAAAGGTCGCGATGGCACTGTCCTCACTGGTCGCCTCGACCGCCACCTCGTCATGCAGCCCGTCCATCAGGGCATGCAACCGTGACAGCGGGTCGCTCGGCGCGGCCGCATCGATCAACTGCGCGAAACTGCGGATGGCCGCATCCGACTCGGTGAGGCTGGTATCGCGTAGGAAGACCGGGACGGGGAACCGCTCGGACTGGCCGCGCACCATGCCCGCCATATCATGCGTCTCGACCTCGCCGAGCGCCGTGATCGACAGGCCCTCCAGCTTCCCCTCGGTCGTGAACGACTGGACGATGTTGCCGAACGGATCGAGCACGCTGTCGAGGCGGCAGTCGTGATCGACCTCGATGCGCCAGTTGATGACGAACTGGCCGTCATGGCCGCGCGGCGTCAGCCGCAGCGTCTGGATGGCGCCGGTCGCCGGCGGGTCGAAGGCGTAGACCGTCTCGTGGATGATCCTGAGGCGCATGTCAGGATCCTCAGGCGAGATACTGGTCGGTGATCGCCTGGCCGAGGCGGGTGTTTTCGGCGATCAGCTCGGTCAGGAACTCGTGCAGCCCGCCCTGGAACACCTCCTCCAGCGTCGCGTTCTGCAGCCGGTTGCGAGTCGATCGCGCGACGCGCTGGGCCGGTCCCTGCCGACCATAGGCGCGCGAGAGCTCGTCGAGGAACTCGCAGATCTGGGCATAGCAGGCGGCAAGCGAGCGGGGCAGCTGCTCGTTGAGCACCAGGAGATCGGCGACTAGCCACGGCTTGACGCTCTCGCGATAGACCCAGTGATAGGCCGTGTTGGCCGAAACCGAGCGCAGGATCGACGACCACTGGAAGAAGTCGAGGCCGCCGCCCACGCTCTCATGCTCGGGCAGCAGCAGGTGATACTTGACGTCGAGGATGCGGGCGGTGTTGTCGGCCCGCTCGATGAACGAGCCGAGGCCGGAGAAGAAGAAGGCGTCGTTGCGCAGCATCGTCCGGTAGGCCGAGCCGTCGAAGCGGAGCGAGGCCTCCTTCACATAAGTGAGGAAGGCGTTGAGCTTCAGCCGGTCGCCGGCGAGACGGTCGAAATCGCGGAGGCCGAGCCAGGCGCCGTTGATCGCCTCCCACATCTCGCCCGTCAGCGCGGTCCGCACGGTGCGGGCGTTGACGCGGGCGCGTTCGAGGCAGGAGCGGATCGAGGACGGGTTCTCCGGCGACAGCGCCAGGAAATGCACGACGTTCTCGCCATTCGCTTCCTTGCCGAGCGATTTGAACAGGCCGAGCGTCCCGGTCGCGGCGACGGCCGATTCCCATTCGTTCGATTCGCCGGCATAGGCGATCGGCATGGCGGCGAGCCGGTTGGCGGCGTCGAGGATGCGCGCGGTGTTCTCGGCGCGCTCGACATAGCGGGCGAGCCAGAAGAGGTTGTCGGCGGTACGGCTCAGCACGGATGGAAACTCCGGTAGGAAAGACCTTCGATTCCTCTGTCCGCGAGCGGGCGAGGGGAGGCTGGCGCCGCGTCCGGCATCATCGGGCCGGCCGGAAGCCGGCCGGTGCCGAACACTGCGGTTCCGGCGTGCCGAGGCTCGCCGCCGCTACACATCGAGCACCCATGTATCCTTGGTGCCGCCGCCCTGGCTCGAATTGACGACCAGAGAGCCCTCCTTGAGCGCGACGCGGGTCAGCCCTCCGGGGACGATGCGGACCTTGTCGCCGCCCGAAAGAACGAAGGGGCGAAGATCGACATGGCGCGGAGCGATGCCCGAATTGACAAAGGTCGGCGAGGTCGACAGCGCCAGCGTCGGCTGGGCGATGAAATCGTCGGGATTTGCCTTCAGCTTGGCGGCGAAATCGGCGATCGTCTTGCTGTCGGCCGCCGGGCCGATCAGCATGCCATAGCCGCCGGAGCCCGCGACTTCCTTCACCACCATTTCGGGCAGGTGATCGAGGACATATTTCAGCGCCTCCGGCTCGCGGCAACGCCAGGTCGGCACGTTCTTCAGGATCGGCTCCTCGCCGAGATAGAAGCGCACGATTTCCGGCATGTAGGAATAGACCGCCTTGTCGTCGGCGACGCCGGTGCCGACGGCATTGGACAGGGTGATGTTGCCGGCGCGGTAGGCGTTCATCAGTCCGGGAACGCCCAGCGCCGAGTCGGGGCGGAAGGTGAGCGGATCGAGGAAATCGTCGTCGAGACGGCGATAAAGCACGTCGACGCGCTTCGGCCCTTCGGTCGTGCGCATGTAGACGACATTGTCGCGCACCTGCAGGTCGCGGCCCTCGACCAGTTCGATGCCGAGCTTGTCGGCCAGGAAGGAGTGCTCGTAGAAGGCGCTGTTATAGGGTCCGGGCGTCAGCAGCGCGACGGTCGGATCGGACGGGGCCGAGCGGGGCGCCACTGATTTCAGTGTCGCGAGCAGGGCGTCGGGGTAGTTTTCGACCGGCGCGATCCGCTGTTCCGCGAAGAGGTCCGGGAACAACCGCATCATCACTTCGCGGTTTTCCAGCATGTAGGAGACGCCGGAGGGCGTGCGGGCATTGTCCTCGAGCACATAGAACGTGTCGGGGTCGACGCGGACGATGTCGATGCCGGCGATCATGACATAGATGTCGTGCGCCAGCTTCAGCCCGGCCATCTCCGGCCGGTAATAGGGATTGCGATAGACGAGATCGTCCGGGACGATGCCGGCGCGGAGGATGTCGCCCTTGGAATAGATGTCGGCGAGGAAGGCGTTGAGCGCCTTGGTCCGCTGCTCGAGCCCGCGCGCCAGGATCGTCCATTCCGGCTTCGTCAGGATGCGCGGAATGATGTCGAACGGGATCAGCCGCTCCTCGCCTGCATCATCGCCATAGACGTTGAAGGTGATGCCGATGCGGCGAAACAGCAGCTCCGCCTCGGCGCGCCGCGTCACCAGAAGATCGGGCGGCGTCGAATCCAGCCAGCGCTTGAGCACTTCGTAGCCCGCACGGCAACCATCGCCGCTTGCGCCCATCTCGTCGAAGGCAACGACCATTCCAGCGCTAACTCCCCTGACGTTCCGGATCGTCTCCGGCAAGCACTGTGCCAATGGCCGTGCCCGCCTTCATCCGGTTCCGTATTCGCGAAACCATGCCACGATATTGCGCATACCGCGCTCAGTCTTGGCTAGTGGCAATTGCAGCGCGCGAGGATGCCGGTTTGACGCGGCCGACAAGGCAGCAGTTTGCCGCGCAATTAGGCATTCTCGGTCGCGCTTCGGCGACGGATTGCCTCGCCGTCGGCTTCGAGTCCATGATGCGGATCGAGGGCCGCGACCCGACGGCCGAGGGAAGAGAAGGATCAAGCCATGAGCACGTTCGATGCGAAGCGGGATGCTGTGCCGCACGAGAGTGGGGTGATCGTCGTCGATTATCGCGATCCGAACGCGCCCGCGCTCTTTGCCGAATCGCTCCGCCGCACCGGCTTCGGCGTGCTCATCAACCACCCGTTGCCGCAGTCGCTGGTCGAGCAGATCTATGCCGAGTGGCTCGCCTTCTTCGACAGCGAGGCCAAGCACAAATACCTCGTCAGCGAGAAGCATGACGGCTTCTTCCCTCCGGCCAAGGCCGAGACGGCGAAGGGGGGCAAGAAGCGCGACCTCAAGGAATATTACCACCTCTATTCCTGGGGCCGCTATCCGGAGGAAGTGTCCGACGCCGCGCGGCGCTATTTCGACCTCTCCCATGATCTCGCCGAGGAACTGCTGACCTGGGTCGACGACAACACGCCCGATGACGTCAAGGCGAAGTTCTCGATGCCGTTGCCGGACATGATGAAGGGCAGCGAGGGGACGCTGTTCCGGATCCTGCGCTATCCGCCGCTGACCGGCGAGGAGGATCCCGATGCGATCCGCGCCGCCGCGCATGAGGATATCAATCTGATCACCATCCTGCCGGCGGCCAACGAGCGCGGGCTGCAGCTTCTCAACGGGGACGGCGAATGGGTCGACGTGCCGTTCGATTTCGGCATGCTGGTCATCAATGTCGGCGACATGCTGCAGGAGGCATCCGGCGGTTATTATTCGTCGACGACGCATCGCGTCATCAACCCGACCGGGGAATCGCGCCTCCGCTCGCGCGTATCGATCCCGCTCTTCCTGCAGCCGCGGCCGGATGTCGTGCTGTCCGAGCGCCACACCGCGGGCAGCTATCTCGCCGAACGACTGCGCGAACTCTCCCGCAACGACAAGATGTAAACAGAAGGGCCGCCCTGGGGCGGCCCTTCCTTCTTGGCATCGACCAGGCTTACTGGCCGCCGATCGGGGCCACAGCAGCGACCCGCGTGACGGCGGGCGGCACCCACTTGCCGGTGAGGGCGGCCGAGCTGGGAGCGTAGAGACGGAGCGTCAGGTTGAACGGAGCCTTCGGACCCGGCAGCCAGTTCGCCTCCATCTTGCCGCCCGGCGAGGTCGGCCCGACATAGAGATCGAGCGAGCCGTCGGAATTGGTGACGAAGGGCATCCAGCTCGAGACCGCGAAGCGGTTGAGCGGGTTGGCGACCTGGAAGCCATCCTGATCGTAGAGCGTGACCGACCAGAAGGCGTCGGCCGGCGGCAGGCCGCCCTTGTCGAAATGGATGGTGTAGTTGTTGTCGCCCGAGAGCGGGTTGCCCTCGCTGTCGGCGAGATTGAGCGGGTAGATGGCGTCTTCGGGCAGGTTGGCGCCGAGGCCGAACTGCGAGATGATCGCGCGCTTCAGGTAGTAGTTGCCGTAGACGCCCATCGTGTCGGTGTTGAGCGACCAGCCATTCGCCACGCGGGCGAGCGTCGGCACCTTCCACTTCATGAGGGCCAGTCCATCGGCCGGGGCCGATTCGACCGCCGCCTTGATGTCGGCGGGCAGCTTGGCGACGTCGAACGGCTTGCCGGGCTCGAGGCCGATCTGCTTCATCCGGGCGAGGATCGGCTGGTCGGTGATGTGCGGCGGATTCTGGCCCATCAGCTTGGCGCCATAGGCGAAGTAGCGATCCGCCGGCATGGTGTCGACCTGCGTCTTCGGCGGCGTCTTCATGTCGACCGATGCGTCGATCACCTGAGCGGGAGCCTTCCAGTCGCCCTTGCCCCAGGCGGAGAGCGGCGTGATCGTGTAGCCGGCCTGCACGGCATGCACCGCGTCATAGTCGGCCGGGCCATCGGTCTTGGTGCGGCCGATGATCCAGACGAGCGGGGTCGGCGCGTCGATGCGCTGCGTATTCTTCGGCAGCTTGAATTCCTCGGCGAACTTGTCCTTGAGATCCGGACGCCAGCCGGGAGGCGTGATCAGGAAATGGCCCTCGCCGGTCCCGGTCGTGCGCCAGCCGGGAGAAGCGAACACGTCGGTCCACATGTCGAGCATCGGCAGCAGGTAGTAGCGGCCCTTGGTGTCCGGCACGCTGACGACGACCGGCTCCTTGGTGAGGTCGAGCCAGCCGCTCGAATAGAGCGTGTCGAAATTCGGCCGCACCACGACCTTGAGGTCGGCCGGCGGGAACGTCGGAACATTCACGAAGGTGTTCGCCGGCCCCCCGATGCCGGCTCCCGGCGGCGTGTTGACCAGTTGCAGCCGCGTGATGTCCATCGTGATCAGCGGGTAGAGATAGGTGTAGGCGTCGACGGCGATCGCATGAGCGGTCTCGGCGTCGAGCTTCGTTTCGGCCGCTTGGACCGGCTGAGTGGCTCCGGCGGCGAGGCCGCCGAGCATGATCGCTGCAGTGGTGGCGCGCAGCGCGTGCGCAAGGCCCGCGGCGGACCGCGTCCAGCTTGGCATATATGTCATCGAAATCCCCGACCAGTAGCGCCGCGCCGATCGGCCGGCATGGCGGCGCGCATCCTAATGCCGCTGGTTGAAACCGGGTTACCAATTCACGACACCGCCAGGCGGTCAGATCAGCTTAAGGCCCTTGAAGCTGACATTGCCGTTTCGTCCGACGATGATGTGGTCGTGCACGGCGATGCCGAGCGGCGCGGCGATGTCGACGATCGTCTTCGTCATCTGGATATCGGCGCGCGAGGGCGTCGGGTCGCCCGAGGGATGGTTGTGGACCAGGACGATCGCCGTCGCCGAGAGTTCGAGCGCGCGCTTCACCACCTCGCGCGGATAGACCGGCGTGTGGTCGACAGTCCCGGTCTGCTGCACCTCGTCGGCGATGAGGGCGTTCTTCTTGTCGAGGAACAGGATGCGGAACTGCTCCTTCTCCTCATAGGCCATGGCGACACGGCAGTATTCGATCACCGTGCTCCATGAGCTCAAGAGCGGCCGGTCGCGGACCGCTGCCTGAGCTTGGCGCTTGGCGGCGGCGTGCACGATCTTCAGATGCAGCGCCACCGAGGCGCCGACACCCTGCACCTCCATCAACCGCGCTTCAGGCGCAGCGAGCACTTCGGGAAAGGTGCCGAAGCGGGCGAGGAGCGCCTTGGCGATCGGCTTGGTGTCACGTCGCGGCACCGCTGCGAACAGGATCAGTTCGAGAAGTTCATAATCGGCGAGGGCGTCGGCGCCCTTGTCGCGGAACCGTGCCTTCAGCCGCTCGCGATGGCCGAGGAAATGCGGCGGTTCGTCGGCGCCATCGTCGAATTCGCTCATGCGCCGGTCGGGTAGGGCGGGCAGGTGTAGCCGCGGGGCGACAGGGTGAAGATCTCGCAGCCGGTCTCGGTGACGCCCACGGTATGCTCGAACTGCGCCGACAGCGATCGGTCGCGTGTCACCGCCGTCCAGCCATCCGACAGGACCTTCACATGCGGCCGGCCGAGATTGATCATCGGCTCGATGGTGAAGATCATGCCGGGGCGGAGCGCGATGCCTTCGCCTGGATTGCCGTAATGCAGGATGTTGGGCGTGTCGTGGAAGAGGCGCCCGACGCCATGGCCGCAGAAATCGCGCACCACGCTGCAGCGCTCGGCCTCGGCGAAGGACTGGATCGCATGGCCGATATCGCCTGTCGTCGCGCCGGGCTTGACGGCGGCGATGCCGCGCATCAGCGACTCGTAGGTGACTTCGACCAGCCGCTCGGCGGCGCGCTTCACGGTCCCGACGGGGTACATGCGGCTCGAGTCGCCATACCAGCCGTCGAGGATGAAGGTGACGTCGACATTGACGATGTCGCCGTCACGCAGCGGCTTGGCGTCCGGAATGCCGTGGCAGACGACGTGGTTGATCGAGGTGCAGGTCGAGCGGGTATAGCCGCGATAGCCCAGCGTCGCCGGCAGCGCGCCGTGGTCGGCGCCGAACTCGTAGACATAGCGGTCGATCACGTCGGTCGGAACGCCCGGCCGGACGATGTCGGAGATGCCATCGAGGCAGGCAGCCGCGAGCTGGCCGGCGCGGTGCATCGCCTTGAAGGCCTCGGGGCCATAGAGGCGGATCTGCCCGGTATTCTTCAGCGGAGCCGCGTCGGCATCGACATAGGTGACCATGGAAACGCTCCCTTGTTCCTGAACCACAGCATCCCTCTGCGTCCGGAACAAGCCTGTAGCTGATGTGGATGCACACGATCTGGCGCATCGGGCGGCGAGTTACAAGGGTTTTGACGCCGCGGCGGCCGTTGAGCGGCGACGGCCGAGCAGATACATACGGGTCCAAAGGCGCAAGGAGATGGCGGATATGACGGCAGGCAAGGACGAGACGGCGCACCGGATCGTGACCGCGGCGATCCTGGTGATCGGTGACGAGATCCTGTCGGGCCGGACCAAGGACAAGAATATCGGCTACATCGCCGAATATTGCACCGCCATCGGCATCGACGTGCGCGAAGTCCGCGTCGTGCCCGACATCGAGGACGAGATCGTCGCCGCTGTCAGGGCACTTTCTGGGCGCTATGAGCATGTCTTCTCGACGGGTGGCATTGGGCCGACACATGACGACATTACGGCCGATGCCATGGCCAAGGCCTTCGGCGTCACCATCGACCACGATCCGCGCGCCGTCGCGATCCTGACTACCCATTACGGCGAGGCCAATCTCAACGAGGCGCGGATGCGCATGGCGCGGATTCCCGCCGGCGCCGATCTCATCGACAATCCCGTCTCGAAGGCGCCGGGCTTCACGATCGGCAATGTGCACGTCATGGCCGGCGTCCCGGTGATCATGCAGGCGATGCTCGACTCGGTGACGGCGACGATCCCGACCGGCGCCAAGATGCTGTCGGCGACGGTTCCCGCCTCGATGGGGGAGGGCCGCATCGCCGCCGGTCTCGGCGCGATCCAGAAGGACTTCCCGGACGTCTCGATCGGCAGCTATCCCAAGATGCTGGACGGCGGCTTCGCCACCGACATCGTGCTCCGCTCGCGCGATGCAGAGCGGCTGGCGGTGGCGGTGCGTGCCGTGGAAGAACTCATCGCAGGGCTGCTCGTCGCGCGCACCTAGCTGTTCGGGCCGCACCGACTTGCAATCGGCCGCTTTCCTGACGCGAGCTGCCGACATGCCTTTCTGTGGAGCGTCTCGTCTGGCAGATTGTGCGGAAGCGCGGGCCGATCCATAGCTCGTTCGCAAGTTTGGCAGAGGAGGCAGGCGTGGCGGACGCTCGGAGCGACAAGGCTTTTCCGGTATCCTGGGACCAGTTTCACCGGGATGCGCGCGCGCTGACCTGGCGCCTTTCCGGCGACAAGAAATGGGACGCGATCGTCTGCGTCACGCGCGGCGGGCTGGTGCCGGCCGCGGTGGTGGCGCGCGAGCTCGGCATCCGCGTGGTCGAGACGGTGTGCGTCGCGTCGTATCACGACTATCAGGAGCAGGGTTCGCTCAAGGTCCTGAAGCCGGTGAGCCAGGCTGTGATCGACCTCGCAGGCGGCGAGGGCGCCGGCATTCTGGTGATCGACGATCTGGTCGATACCGGCAAGACGGCCCGCCTCGTGCGCGAGATGCTGCCGAAGGCGCACTACGCCACGCTCTATGCAAAGCCCCTCGGGCGTCCCGTCGTCGACACATTCATCACGGAAGTGTCACAGGACACGTGGATCTATTTCCCGTGGGACATGGGCCTGACCTTTCAACCGCCGATCGTCGGCTGAGGAGAGAAGAAAAATGACCGAGCCGACCGATGACGCCGAATTCGAGGCCTTCGCGGAAGAATATGAAGAGCATCGTGGCGCGCTGTTCGAGATCATCTCGGACTATGCCGACGAGCAGGAGCTCGATGACGGGCTTCTGGTCGCGCTGCTGCTCGATCTCGCCGTGACCGCGCGGATGATCGCCTATGCCGACACGATGGAGAAGCCGTCCGCGTCCGGCCTTCGTCTCGAGCTCGACCGTTTCCTCAAGGATGCCGGCGACCATGTCCGCGAAGTGAAGAAGGGCGCCGAAGAGTTCATCGCCGACCTCCGCAAGGAAAACGACGAGAACTGAACGGCGCGCCGTTCCTGATCAGGCTGTCTCCGCCAGCGCCGCAAAGGCCTGGCGGGGGCCGCCGACGACGAGCCCGATCCGTCCGCCGGCGTCGTCCGCCGCGCTGAAGATCACCGTCTCCCCCGCTTCGGTGCGATCCCAAGTGGCAACGCAGCCAGCCGCCAGATGCAGATGCATATCGGCCTGGATGACGTTCACATAGGAATGGCCGAACGTCACTTTCTCGATCAGCCCGGTCCATGACTGTTCGGCGCCCGGACGGCGGACGGAGAGCGTCACCGGAAGGCCGCTCGCGCTCGCGGCGAGCAGCGGGACCCCGCCGGCATCGCTGCGGTCCACGGCGATGGTCGTGCGCGGCAGCGGCGGAACGTAGGGCAGCGGCGCCCTTGGCAACCCAGCAAGCGCGGCATCGAAAGGTTCCGGCCCGTCCATTGCGGTGACCTTGATCACCGAAGCGCCATCCGCATCGAGGAAATCGACGTAGTGCAGCACGGTATCGTGCGGCGTTTCGCTGATATCGGCGACAACAGAGGCAATGATCGCCGGATCGATCACCGTGCGCCGATCGCCCTCTCGTGCGGTGATGAGACCGTCCTGAAGGACAACGCCATCGAAGCGGCCGATGCGCTCGAGCAGCGCGCCCGGCGCGCGGACGCCGACCAGCGTGCGGCCCATGGCGGCGGCGCGCGTGAGAATCGCGAGCGGTTCGAGGGGGAGGGACTGGCGGTAGGATGTGGGTTCGGTCATGGCGGAATCCTGATGGAATCCTGGCGGCTCGGGTCCAGGGTGTTCAAGGGAGAGCGAGCCGCCGTGGTGCCACGATTCACTCGGCCGAGGTCTAGCAGCCAGCGAGGCGGCGAGGGAAGCGGAAATCGGGAGTTGCGACCGGGCTTTCTGCAGCAGGGTCTTTCGCGCAGCCACGCAAGATGACAGAACTTCGCCGGCGCGGGCGTGGCGAAACTGGTAGACGCAAGGGACTTAAAATCCCTCGGCCTCGGTCATGCGGGTTCGATCCCCGCCGCCCGCACCAGATGTTCTTTAGCGTGGAGACCGGTCGCCGGAGCCACGCGCTTGGCGCCGTATGATGAGCATCATGTATTCAACGCAGGAGGGTCGCCATGGCACGCGCGTCGAAGAAGGATGCCGAACGGCACAGGCAGGAGATCGTCGCCAGTTCGGCGCGGCTGTTTCGCGAGCGCGGCATCGGCGGCGTCAGCGTGCCCGAATTGATGGCGGCAGCCGGGCTCACCCATGGCGGCTTCTACGGGCATTTCGCCTCGAAGAGCGCGCTGGCCGCCGAGGCGATCGACCTGGCGTCGCGCGAGATGGGCGAGAGTTTGACGACCTCGCTTGCGAGCCATCCGGGTAACTGCAAGGCGGGCTTCGCGGCGCTGGTCGATGCCTATCTCTCGCCTCGGCATCGCGATCATCCGGGCGAGGGATGTCCCGTCTCGGCGCTGATCGACTATGCCCGCGATGCGGACAGCCCGGAGTTGGAGGCCGCCTATGTCGCCGGCGTGGAGCGCATGGTTGGCGGGATAGAGCGGGCCTTGCCCGCCGGCGCCGATCGTGCCGAGGCGCTCGCGATCCTCGCGACCATGGTCGGCGGCCTGCTGCTGGCGCGGGCCACGACCGGAACGCCGCTTTCCGACGCATTCCTCGCCGCCGTGCGTCGCCATCTCGAGGTTCCGCCGACAGCGACTGGCACGCCCGAAAAATAGCGCCGGTCGCTTCTTGCGACTCTTATATGATAATCATAATTTAATTGGGACGGTTGCGACACCGGCAGGCGGTCGATCGCGCCGAACTGTGGAGATCATCATGGCAGAGCTTCAAGGGCGCGGCGTCGCGCTGGTCACCGGCGCTTCGGCGGGCATCGGCGCGGTTTATGCCGACCGTCTCGCGGCGCGCGGCTACGACCTCCTGCTGGTCGCGCGCGATGCGGTACGGCTCCGTGCGCTCGCTGCTGATATCGGCGCTCGCACCGGCCGCACCGTCGAGGTGCTGAAGGCCGACCTCACCGCCAAGGACGACCTTGCCGCCGTCGAGGCGCGACTTCGCTCCGACGCGACGATAAACCTGCTCGTCAACAATGCCGGCATTGCCGGCGGCGGACCGCTGGCCTCGGCCGATCCTGACTTCGCCGAGACGATGATCGATCTCAACGTCGTCGCGCTCACCCGGCTGTCGCTCGCCGCGGTGCCTGGCTTTGTCGCGCGCGGGGCCGGCACGATCATCAATATCGGCTCGGTCGTGCCGCTCGTCCCCGAGAGCTACCCGGGCGTCTACGGTTCGACCAAGGCCTATGTGCTGCATTTCAGCCAGTCGCTGCACGCCGAGTTGTCGGGGCAGGGGGTGCGCGTGCAGGCCGTGCTGCCGGGGGCGACCGCAACGGAAATCTGGGAGAAGTCGGGAATTTCGCTCGATGCGCTGCCGCCGGAGATGGTGATGCCGACCGAGGTGATGGTCGATGCGGCGCTGGCGGGTCTCGATGCCGGCGAACTCGTCACCATTCCCGCGCTGCCGGAACCAGCCGACTGGCAGGCGTTCGAGACGGCGCGGCTGGCGCTTGCGCCCAATCTCTCGCGCCGCGAGGCCGCGCCCCGGCTTCAGGCCGCCGCGCGAGCAGCGGCCTGACTGCCGTAAGGCTCAGAGATCGACCGGGTCGTCGGGCTTCGCGTTGATCGCTGCGGCGGCCTTGGCGAGGATCTCGGCGATCCGGCGCTGCTCGTCCTCGGAACCGCCGATGGCGCCGGCGATCGCTGCCTTCAGCGTCCGCCGGGCGTCGTTCAGTTCCGGGATGACGCCCGGGATGTCGCGGTCCGGCTTCGGGCCGCGGCGGTCTTCCTCCTCGCGGCCGAACCAGGCCTTGGCTTCGGCCATACGGCGACCGATGCGGGCGAGATGGTCGAGCACCGCATCGACGCCGACGCGGTTCGCCTGGAGATGGGCAAGGCCGGCCTCGGTGATCGAGTAGACCTTCTTGTTGCCCTCGCTGACCGAAGCGACATGGCCGCCTTCCTCGAGGAAGGTCAGCGTCGGGTAGATGACGCCGGGGCTCGGGCTGTAGCTGCCGCTGGTCAGTTCCTCGATGGCCTTGATGATGTCATAGCCGTGCCGCGGCTGCTTCTCGAGCAGCGACAGGACGATGAGGCGAAGATCGCCATCGGCGACCATGCGGCCCATGCGGAAGCCGTCTCCGCCGCGCCCGCCCATCGGGCCGCGCCCGCCGAACGGGCCGCCGTGATCGGGGCCGCCGCGGCGCGTCATGAAGCTCAGGATGCCCTCGAAGCCGGCCGTGCGGCAGCCGTGGCCATGACGGCCGTGATGATGAAAATGTCCCATGGATGGGTCCTTCTTTCGTTTCGATATATCTTACGTACTAACGCATAGCCCGTTCGTCAAGATATAACTTACGATCTATCTCGCGGTTCATCCCGGGAGGCGGTCGCCTCTGTGGCGCCTGTCATAGTAAGGTGTCGGCAAACGGCGATGATCCGCCGACGAGCGCCGCGGATTCGCTCCGCCCGCCCCCTCGAACCGGTGAGCCGACGACATGGACATGCCGACCGCGATACCCAGTCCGGCCACGGCGGCGATCCCGCTCGATCCGCGCAGCTGGAACAAGACGCTGTTCGGCATGCTGCTCGATTCGCGCGCCCGCTTCGGCGGCAAGCGGCCGGTGATCGAGGATACGCAGCGCAAGCCACTGACCTTCGACCGCGTCGTGCTCGGCGCCATGGTGCTCGGCCGTGCCTTCGCGAAAGTCACGCGGAAGGGCGAGCATGTCGGCATTCTCCTGCCGAATGTCGCCACGGTCGCGCCGACCTTCTTCGGCCTGTCGGCCTTCGGCCGCGTGCCGGCGATGCTGAACTTCACCGCTGGAGCGCGCAATCTCGCGGTCGCCTGCAAGGCTGGCGAGATCCGCCATGTCATCTCCTCGCGCCGCTTCGTCACCGAGGGCAAGCTCGAGGACCTCGTCGAGGCGATCAGCCGGGACGTCACGTTCATCTGGCTCGAGGATGTCGGCAAGACGGTGACGGGCCTCGACAAGGTCGTCGGCGTCGTCTCGTCCTGGTTCGCCCGTGCGCTGCATGCGCGGACCGGCGCGCGTCCCGATGATGTCGGCGTGCTGTTGTTCACATCGGGTTCCGAAGGGCTGCCGAAAGGCGTCGCCCTGACGCATGAGAACGTCCTCGCCAATGTCGAGCAATTCCTGCGGACGCTCGAACTCAGCCCCGACGATTCGCTGTTCAATCCGCTGCCGGTGTTCCACTCCTTCGGCATGACGGTCGGGCTCGTCGCGCCGTTCTCGATCGGCATGCGCGTGTTCTTCTATCCGACGCCGCTGCACTACAAGCAGATCCCGGCGCTGATCAAGGACAGCGGCTCGACGATCCTGATCGGCACGGACACCTTCGCCGCCGGCTGGGCGCGGCAGGCCGAGGCGGATCATTTCAAGAGCCTCCGCCTCGTCGTTCTCGGCGCCGAGCGGATCAAGCCCGCCACGCGGCAGCTCTGGCGCGAGCGCTTCGGCATCGATCTCTATGAGGGCTATGGCGCGACCGAAGCTGCGCCGGTGATTGCCGCCAACACGCCGCTCTATCATCGCGACGGTACGGTCGGGAGGCTGCTCTCCGGCATGTCCTATCGTCTCGAGCCGGTGCCGGGTCTCGACGAGGGCGGGCGGATGTGGATCCAGGGCCCCAACGTGATGCGCGGCTATCTGCGCGAGTCGGATCCCGGCCGTCTCGAAGCAACGGCAGAGGGCTGGCATGACACCGGCGACATCGTCACCATCGATGCCGAAGGCTACATCACCATTCGCGGCCGCGCCAAGCGCTTCGCCAAGATCGGCGGCGAGATGATCTCGCTGGCGGCCGCCGAGGCCTATGTTGCGCAGGTCTGGCCCGACAATGCCCATGCGATGGTTGCGATTCCAGATGAGCGCAAAGGCGAGCAGCTCGTCCTCGTCACCGACCGGACCGAACCGGATCGAGACGAACTCATCGCGGCCGCGCGCTTGCACGGCGTTGCCGAGATCATGCTGCCCCGGCGGATCGTCAGCATCGACGCCCTGCCGATGCTCGGAACCGGCAAGACCGACTATCCCGCGATCATCGAGATTGCGAAAGGCTGAGATCGGCCGTTTCGGTCGGGAATTGCCACGGCGGTCGGTCCTTCGCAGCAGAAACGAAAGCCAGAGTTGCCGGGAGATCCGCTGGCCGACCGAGGAAATATCCCTGGCCCTTTTGAACGCCGATCGCCAGCAGCGCCCTCAGCTCCTCAGCGGTCTCGACCCCTTCTGCGATCAGGCTGGCCCCCGTCTCGGCGGAAAACGAAACCATGGCGGCAACGAGCGCCCGCCGGGCCGGATCGCAATCGACAGCGCGGGTCAGGCTCATGTCGAGCTTGATGCGGTCAGGTCCAAGGCGAAGGATGTGCTGCAGGCTGGCAAAGCCGGCGCCCGCGTCGTCGACCGCAATGCGCACGCCGTCGCGGCGGAGGGGGGCGAGCGCGGCGAGCAGGGCATCGTAGTCGGCGACCACCTCGTGCTCGGTGAGTTCGATCACGATGCGATGCCCCGGCAGGCCTGCCAACGCCTCCGTCAGGCGGCCGGAGAGGATCGTGAGCGCAGAGGCGTTGATCGAGAGATCCATCGTGGCTGGCAGCGACGGCAGCGTCGCGAGGGCAATCTCGATCGCGGCGAGTTCGAGGTCGATGCCGCGGCCGACCGCGAAGGCGTCGGCGAACCACACGTCCGGCGCACGGTATGGTGTCGGTGAAAAGCGGGTCAGCGCCTCGACGCCGACCGGCTGCATCGCCGTGAGATCCCAGATGGGCTGGAAGGCGGCGGTCAACGCCCGCTCGGAGATGACGCGATCGATCAGCGCCGTCTGCGCCTCTGCCTGGCGGGCGCCCTCCATCTCGCTGGCGATCTGCTCGCCCATGATGTCGGCAAAGACCCGCATGACCTGTAGATCGCGGCTGTTGAGCGTGGAGTTCGGATCGGGACTGAGGCAGCAGAACATCCCGATCGGGGTTCCGTCACGATCCCGCAGCGGCACCGAAAGATGAGCGCCGATCGGCACGGCCCGCGTGATCGGCAGCGCGGCGGCCAACGGTTCGAGGCTTGTGTCGGGAATGAGCTCGGGCAGCCGCTCGGCGAGGATGTGGCGGCAATACACGTCGTCGAGCCGCTGTGATTCGCCGGGGCTGATCAGATGTTCGAAGCCTGGAGCATCGACGGCGTGGAAGACGGCCCTGTCGCCCCGAAACTCCGAGACATAGGCGACCGCCATGCCGAGATGCTGGCGAATGGCCGAAAGCGCGTGCTGCAGGCCCTGAGGTGATGGGGTGTCCGTGAGCGCGGCGAGACGTCTCAGCATGGCGCGCTGCCGTCCTTTGCCAGTCGGCTCCGGTGCGGAAGTCCCATAGTCACGATCGCGATCGCTCCATGGCCCAGACCCCGCGGATCCACCGCGCCTGAACGGTTCAGCTACAGCTTGCTCACGTCACAAAATGCGGCGGTTCCGAGATGGTTCCCGATGACTGCAAATAAATCGCGCGGCAGTCCGTCTGACGCTCGCCATAGCCCGTCATCGCGGGCAAGCAGGCGCGCTTCGCCGAGCGCCCGCATGGTGGCGTCGCGAAACGGGCGAGGGGGCTCATAGGGTCAGTCTGGTCGCTCTGCCGCACGGCTTGCACGACGCTGGTCAAGCGGAGCAGCCGTTCCGCGACGGAACGGAAGACCGCGGTCGGCGCCGCACTCGCTGGTACCGTCCGGGATCAGCGCAGGACTTTGTCGAACAGGATATGGCGGAAGCGTTCGACGGGAGCGGGATTGCAGTCGAGCTTGGCAATCAGGGTGGCGCCCTGGAGCGACGCCACGATATAGGCGGCGGTCGCCTCGACATCGAGATCCGCTGGCACTTCGCCCGCCGCGACGGCCGCCTGCAGACAATAGGCAAAGCCGGCGGTCATGTCGGCGAAAACCTCGTCGAGCTTCTGGCGGAGCACTGGGCTGTCATGGCTCGCTTCGGCGGCGAGATTGCCGAGCAGGCAGCCATTGCGCATCGCATTGCCCACGAGCCTTGCTGTGCTCCGGTCGAAATAGACACCGAGCCGCTCGAGCGGAGGCAGCGCATCGTTGCGCAGCGTCTCGGCCATCAGCTGGCTGCCGCATGCATAATAGAGGTCGATGATCTCGACCCCGAATGCTTCCTTCGAGCCGAAATGATTGGTGAAGGAGCCCTGCGGCACACCGGCAGCCTGGACGATGTCGCGCACGCTGGCGCCGCCGAAGCCATGCGCATGCACGACTTCCATGCCACTCGCCAGAATTCGGTCGCGGTTTGAAACTCTCGCCATGGCGCGAATATGTGCGTCCATAGTGCCCTGTCAAGGCAATCGAGCGCTATATTAAAAATATGTACGGACGTCCATATTTTCGCTTGCGATGGTACTATGGCCGTCCATATTGAGCGCCAGCCGGCAGTGTTGTCGGTGATTGATCCAGGAGATCGCAATGAGCCATCAGGTCGTCGTCATTACCGGAGCACTGTCCGGCATCGGCCGGGCCGCCGCTTTCGCTTATGCGGATGCCGGCGCACAGGTCGTCGTTTCCGGCCGCCGCGACGAGGCGGGCGAGGCGCTTGCAGCTGAACTGCGCAGCCGCGGCGCCGAGGCCGAGTTCGTGCGTGCCGATGTGCGCCGCGACGAGGAGGTCCGAAATCTCATCGACGTCGCCGTGCAGCGCTTCGGCCATGTCGATGTCGTCGTGAACAATGCCGGCACTGAAGGGAAACCCGGGCCGCTCGTCGACCAGACCGGCGAGAGCGTCGCCGAGACCTTCGATGCCAACGTGCTCGGGACCGTTTACGGCATGAAGCATGCGCTGCGTGTCATGCTGCCGCGCGGCAGCGGCAGCATCGTCAACGTCTCCTCGCTGCTCGGCCATCGCGGCATGGGCGGCGTTTCGATCTATACGGCCAGCAAGCATGCCGTCGAGGGCCTGACCAAGGCGGGAGCGATCGAAGTGGCCGGTACGGGCGTACGCATCAATGCGGTGGCGCCGGGGCCGATCGAGACCGCCATGATGGATCGGGTGGTCGGCGAAGATCAGGACACGAAGGCGGCGTTCCTCGCCATGGTGCCGCTGAAGCGCGCCGGCAGGCCTGAGGAGATCGCAGACGCGATTGTGTTCCTCGGTTCGGACAAGGCCTCCTTCATCACCGGGCAGGTGATCGACGCCGATGGCGGCATGAGCGCCCGCTGACAGCCGTGACCGCGCTGGGCGGCGGGGCCCAGCGCTCAGCCGCCCTGTTTCCAGCCATAGAGCCAGTCATAGCGGGCGAGCAGCCGTTCGCCGCCGAGGGCTCGCATGGTGGCGTCGCGAAACGGGGCGGCGAGGGGGCTCATGTGGTAGATCGAGCCGCTCTGCCGCGCCGCCTGCACGACGCGCGTCACCCTTGGCCGCCGCTCGCTCACATAGCGGGCGAGCGCGACTTCGGTCGGCAGGCCCGGCCGCAGCAGCATGCGCGTCAGCACGGCGGCATCCTCGATCGCCATCGCCGCGCCCTGGGCAAGGAAGGGCAGCATGGCATGACAGGCGTCCCCGATCAGCGCAACGCGGCCGCGCTGCCAGGGGCCTGACGGATCGACGCCGCTGAGGCACCAGCGCGTCCAGGCGGCGGGTGCCCCGATCAGGCCTTCGACCTCGTCGGCGCTACCTCGGAAGCGGCTGCGGATCAGGGCGGTGTCGCCCGGTTCGTTCCAGCCCTCGCCGCGCCAGTCCTCCTCGATGATCGCGACGATATTGATCTCGCGGGCGGCGCGGATCGGGTAGACGACGATATGGCTGCGGTCGCCGAGATAGACGGTGACACGGTCGCGCGCGAGATCGGTCGGGGCGTCGGCGGCGGGAATAGTGGCGCGCCAAGCGGTGCGGCCGGTCGGTTCGGCCGGGCCGCCGCCGAGCGCCGCCCTCAGGCTCGACCGCACACCGTCGGCTCCGACGAGGAGATCGGCCGTTTGAGCCGTTCCCCCTGCGGTGAAGGCGACGGCGTCGGCGGTCTCCGTCACCTCGCCGATGGCCGCGTCACTGCGGATCGTGATGCCGACATCGGCCTTCGCGGCGGCGACGAGGATTGCCAGCAGGTCGGCGCGGTGGACGAGACGATACGGGGCGCCGTGGCGGCGAGCCGCCGCAGCCAGCGGCAGGGCGACGACGAGACGACCATTGGCCATGCCGCGCAGTTCGATCGCCTCAGGCCGGACCGCGACGGCATCGAGCGCCGGTCCGAGGCCGACATGATCGAGGATGCGCCCGGCATTCGGCGAGAGCTGCAGCCCTGCGCCGACCTCGGAAAACTGGCTGGAACGTTCGAAGACGCGTGCGGGGAAGCCGGCCCGGGCGAGCAACAGCGCCGTCGTCAGGCCGGCAATGCCGCCGCCGGCGACCGCGATGGCGCGAGGAGACAAGGCGGAGCCTCAGCCCTCAGGCGACCATCGGTTCGATAAAGAGATGACCCGGCGGGTTCGATTCCGTGCCGTGCAGCTTCGGATTATGGCGGTAGAGCGTCGAGCAATAGGGGCACACCCGCTCGCCGGTCGCGCCGAGGTCGATGAAGATATGCGGGTGATCGAAGGGCGGCTTGGAGCCGACGCACATGAACTCCTCCACGCCGATCTCGATCAGCGCGACGCCGGAATCATTGTGAAAATGCGGGATGACGTGCTCGGCCATGGCGGATTCCGCTCGTTCGACGAATGTTGGCGCGACGATAGAGCCTCAGCCGCGCGATGAACAGACCGTGACGACGATCCGCCCGGCGACACCTTGGCGCGGCCCGCGGCTTCCGTCATAACGGCGCTCCCTTCGCCGCTATCCGGGTCCGCCATGCTCTCCTTCCAGTCCAACGGCCAGACCATCGCTTTTCTCGATGAAGGCGAGGGGCCGCCGATCCTGCTCATTCACGGCTTCGGCTCGAGCGCGCGGGTCAACTGGGTCAATCCGGGCTGGGTCGACGTGCTGGTCAAGTCCGGCCGCCGCGTGATCGCGCTCGACAATCGCGGCCATGGCGCCAGCGACAAGCCGCATGCGGTCGAAGCCTATCGCGTCGCGGCCATGGCCGAGGATGCCCGCAACCTCCTCGTCCATCTCGGGATCCACCGGGCCGATGTCATGGGCTATTCGATGGGCGCGCGCATCGCCGCCATGCTGGCACTGACGCATCCGGACATGATCCGCACGCTGATCTTCGGCGGCCTCGGCTATGGCATCGTCTCGGGGATCGGGCCGTGGGCACCGGTGGTCGCGGCGCTCGAGACGACGGCCCCGGAGACGATCACCGATCCGGTCGGTCTCATGTTCCGCAAATTCGCCGACCAGACAGGCAGCGACCGCGTCGCGCTCGCGGCCTGCATGAAGGCGACACGGCAGCCGATTTCGGCCGATGATCTCGCGACGCTGCACATGCCGGTCCTGATCGCGGTCGGCGAAAAGGATGAACTCGCAGGTTCGGCCGCGGCGCTCGCCGCGATCATTCCGGGGGCCGAAGTGCTCGATATTCCGAAGCGCGACCACATGCTGGCCGTGGGTGACAAGGTCTACAAGCAGGGCGTGCTCGATTTTCTCGCCCGTCGCGGACATGCATAACGCCAGGGGCTGGCAACCCGCCGCAGCGGGCATCATTTACTCAAGCGATGGCCTTTTGTGGCATCGCAGCCTTCATGCTAGTGTCCCGGCCGGAAGAAGCCGGGGCCTAACTTCGGCAAGGAGACGTTCATGTCGCTAGTCACCTCGCGCGTCGGTGGCGATAGCCTGGCAAGCTTTGATCCGCTCTGGTCGCGCGTGCGCGCCGAGGCGGAGGAAATCGTGCGCGGCGAGCCGGCTCTGTCGACCTTCGTCTATGGCGCGGTCCTGGCGCATGACCGGCTTGAACTCGCCGTCGCTCACCGGATCGCCGGGCGGCTCGGCCACCCGGATCTTTCCAGCGATCTGATCGCGCTGGCCTTCGAGGAAGCATTCGACGAGGACGTCTCGATCGCGCATGCGCTGCGCGTCGACATCCAGGCCGTCGTCGATCGCGATCCTGCCTGCAACCGCTCGATCGAGCCGGTGCTGTATTTCAAGGGCTATCACGCCATCCAGACGCATCGCCTGGCGCATCATCTCTGGCGCCAGGGCCGCCGCGACTTCGCCTATTACCTGCAAAGCCGCTCGTCGGCCGTGTTCCAGGTCGATATCAATCCGGCCGTTCCGATCGGCAAGGGTCTCTTCTTCGACCACGCGACGGACATCGTCATCGGCGAGACGGCGCTGATCGAGGACGACGTGTCGATCCTCCAGGGCGTGACGCTCGGCGGAACCGGCAAGGAGATCGGCGACCGCCATCCCAAGGTGCGTCACGGCGTGCTGATCGGCGCCGGTGCCAAGGTGCTCGGCAATATCGAGATCGGTCACTGCTCCCGCGTGGCCGCGGGGTCGGTGGTGCTGCATGCAGTGCCTCCGAACACCACCGTCGCCGGCGTGCCGGCGCGGGTCGTCGGCAAGGCCCCCTGCGCGGAACCGTCGCGCACGATGGACCAGATGCTGTCCGGCCAGGGCGAGTAGCATCGCCGCGTCATAGTCATTACAAGGTGCCGGAAGCGTCGCACGGGGCGGCATCCGGATTCGTCCGCGCCCTGCGTGGTCCGCCGCCGATCGTCCCCCGACCATGGAGAGAAAATTGGATCGCAAGGAGATCCAGAAGCTCGAGGGCTTCTTCCGCCGGCGCTTCAACATGAAGGACATCACCGTCCGCCAGCGGCCGCGCAAGGACGATTCCGCCGAAGTCTATTTCGGCGAGGAATTCATGGGCGTCCTGTTCCGCGACGACGAGGAGGGTGAGCTCTCCTATAACTTCACCATGGCGATCCTCGACATCGACCTCGAAGAGGTCTGAGGCGCCGCTGAAGGGGCGCGCGGCTTCCGACCCGAAACGGGTCAGGTTGATGACGACTGTCCCTTAACGAAACAGTAACCATGACGCCGCCGCATGCGGCGGCGTCATCCCGTCCGTGAGGGCCGTTTTCCCCTGGCAAAGCGGCAGGCGGGAGCGGCATGCGCCTTGCGAGGCGTCGGCATCCGCCACGGTCACGGGCCGACGATGCCACTTTCGATCCAGATCTTCGTGCTGCTCTATTCCGCCGCGACCGGCTTCGTCGTCGCCGGCATCGTGGCGAGCTTCTACCAGTGGATCACCGCCGAGCCGCCGCGCTTCGCGCCGCTCGGTCCATCGGCCGCGGCGCTGATGATCACTTTTCTCTTCTGCGCCATCGCCGGTCCGTTCATCATCATGCGCAACGCCATCGAAAGGCGTGGCAAGCTGCGGACTGCGATCGGCTGGGTCGCCGGCAGTCTGGTGATCGCCGGCATGTGGAGCGTCTGCTCCGGCCTGCTGGTGCTGGATTTCGCCCTCGCTGCGCGGGCGAGCTTTTGAGGGAAGAACGGATGGCTGTGCACAAGCTGGACGGCATCGGGCCGGAACTGCCCGACGCGGGGCAATACTGGATCGCGCCCGACGCGCGGGTGATCGGTGCCGTGACGCTCGGCGTCGATGTCGGGATCTGGTTCGGCGCAGTTCTCCGCGGCGACAATGAGCGGATCACGGTTGGCGCGGGCACGAACGTCCAGGAACATTCCGTCCTGCACACCGACATGGGCTTCCCGCTGACGATCGGCGACGGCTGCACCATCGGTCATCGCGCGATCCTGCATGGCTGCACGATCGGCGACAACAGCCTGGTCGGCATGGGCGCCATCATCCTCAACGGCGCGCGCATCGGGGCGAATTCGCTGGTCGGGGCGGGGGCCTTGGTGCCGGAGGGCAAGACCTATCCGGACGGTTCGCTGATCATCGGCGTCCCGGGCCGCGTTGCACGCGCTCTGGACGAAGAGCAGATCGAACGGCTCAGGCAGTCGGCGCGGAACTATATCGGCAACTGGAAGCGATTTGCCGGCGGCCTCGCCTGAGCGAGTGCCGCGCGGCCCGGCGCACTCGGCTCAGCGCTTCTTGATCGAGCCGACCAGCACGTTGCGGTCATCGTTGATGGCAACCCAGCGGCCGCTGTCGGTGTCCGACTGCCGCTTGATGAACTGGTAGTCGGTCGCTTCCCAGAGCTTGATCTTGCCTTCGAGATTGTCGAGCACGAGGTCGCCGCGGTCGGTGCGCACGGTGAGGACGGCATGGCCGTCGCCATTGGTCTGGCGAACGACCGTGATCAGCAGGGAACCCGCCGGCCAGCCGCGCTGCATCAGTTCGCGCCGCTTCAGCAGCACGTAATCCTCGCAGTCGCCCTTTCCGATCGTGTCGGGATAGGCCCAGTATTCCTCGACACCGTAGATATGCATGTCGGTATCGGGCTCGATCGCGGTGTTCACGTTGTCGTTGACCGCAATCATCTCGTTCCACAGAGCCGGCGTGAGATGCACAGGCTCGTCGCTGGCCGTGCGCTCGCGACACTCGATCGGCAGGCGGGCGCAAAGATCATGATGGCCAATCGGCTGGGTCGTCTTGCCGATCACTTCCATGAAGGCAGACTGTCCCTGAGCATTCGCGGCAGTCATGCCGGCGGTGCCAAGAAGAACGAGAGCGAAGATTGAGGTAACGAAGCGCACGCAATACATAGCCGCCGATTTCCCCGTAGCCGAAACGACTATGACCTGCATGATTTTATGCCGATCTAAGCCGCGAGCTCGAATTCGAAACCAAATCTATTCGAATTCGTCGAAAGGTTTATTGTTGTTGTTAACCTTTCGTTAAAGAATATGGCGAGCCTCGGGCGGCTGCAAGCGTAACCTCTTGTTAAGGTTAATTCCGCGCGGCGGTCGTGAAGGCAGGACGCGGTCGGGAGAGAGCCGCGTTTTTCGTCCTTGGGATGTCGGGGCGACGAGAGCCTCGGCGGCGCGGGCCGGCATCCCGCTTCATGAACCGTTCGCAGCCAGGCCTCCGGCGCGGACAGGAGGACTACATCGTGACCGTGACCATCACAGCCTTCGAGCGTTCACCGGACGGCGGCAAGGGCCTCGCCCGCGACACGCGCATTCGCTGGGCGCTCGAGGAGGTCGGACTGGCCTATGAGGTTCGGGGTGTCTCATTCGCCGCGCTGAAGGAGCCGGCGCATCTGGCGCTCAGTCCGTTCGGCCAGATCCCGACCTATGAGGAGGGCGATCTCGTGCTGTTCGAAACGGGATCGATCGTGCTCCAAATCGCCGAGCAACATCGCGGCCTGCTGCCGGACGATGGCCATGGCCGTGCGCGTGCGGTCACCTGGATGTTCGCGGCGTTGAGCACCGTCGAGCCACCAATCCTGGACTTCGCGATCGCGCGTCTCGTCGAAGGTGACCGGCCCTGGAGCAAGGAGCGGATGCCGCTGGTCCAGGACCGGGTTCGCGACCGGCTGAGGCAGCTCTCCGCGTGGCTCGGCGAGCGGGACTGGCTGGACGGCGGGTTCAGCGCCGGCGATCTGATGATGGTCTCGGTGCTGCAGCGGCTGAAGCCATCGGGCTTCATCGCCGAATTTCCGAGCCTTGCCGCCTATGTCGCCCGCGCCGAAGCGCGGCCGGCCTATCAGCGGGCTTTCGCGGCGCAACTCGCGATGAATACACGCATGCCCCCGGCCAACTGATTGGCACTCTGCGGCGCTAGAAACGCGCGCGGAGGTCGGCTTCGTCCTGGACGAACTGGAACGCGACGGCGATGCCGTCATCGGTGTGGCGAATGACGCGCGCGCCGATGTGGCCGAGCGCCACGGGCGTGCCGACCGGCGGGCGGGCCTCTGTCGCCAGCGCGGCGCCGCTGATCGAGAGGTCGAGGACGCGGCAGCGCTCCAGTCGGTCGTCCGGCAGCGCCAGCTGCGAGAAGGGATTGCGCGGCACGATGCGCATGCCCTTGCGATCGTCGGCGCCCTTCGAAAGGTCGCGCTCGGCCAGCCAGGAGAGGGTGGCTGCCAGCTTGTCGCGCTTCCTCAGAGTCGCCTGGATGGCAATGCCGAAGCCATTCGGGCTGTGGCGCGTGACCGTACCCTCGATACGGCCGAGATGATCGATATAAGCGATGATCCGTTCGCCGATGCGGCCCTGGATCGGTGCGGCGAGCGAGATGCTGTCGGTGGAGATCTCGGTCGTCTGGCACGGATATTCGCGCCGGCTTTCGAGCATGTAGCGGCCGAGCAGTGCGATCTCGTGCCGCCGGTAACGGCGGCGGTCATAGCTGTCGAGGGTCGGCCGGTGCGTCGTCGCCTGTTGAAGCATGGCGCCAGGGTCCAGAATGGTGGCAATCCGCCATTCTTAGCGCGATTATCTTAACAAGCACTAGCCGACCGTCGAGCTAGCGCTTGCCGCCTTCGAACACGACGAGATGATGGTGCCGCCTTCCCGCGGCCAGCGCGCCGGCCGGCATCTCCGGCAGGGCGTCGCGGCGCTGCGAGGCCATCGGCGACAGCGGCAGGCCGGGGGAGGGGATCGAGGGATGCAGCAGCACCGGCCGCTCATCCGGCCAGATGAGGCGCAGGCTGGTGATCGACTGGCGGATGACCGGATGGATGTCGAGCCAGTAAGGCCGCTCCAGGGGCGCCATCAGGCCGAGAATGCGGTCATAGAGGCGGCCGCCGCGCGAGAGCGGCAGCACGACCATCTCCCAGGGCGCGGTCTGGCCGCGATCGTTCAGCGTCTCGACACCGATCACCGCCGCCGCGGCATCGACGCAGACGGCCGTCAGCAGGGTATCGATCGCCTCGATGTCCTCATCGCCCCACAGCGTCAGGAAGTTGCGGCCCTTGAGTTCGCGGCCGAAATGCGAGCAGAGCCGCGTCCCGGCAAGGCGGAACGGATACTGGGTCGGGCCGGCGCTTTCGAGGATGAAGGTATCACCGAGCAGGGCATGGATCTCCGCCGGCTCGATCGCGCCGCGCGGCGGGGCCGCCTCGGTGCCGCGGAGTCGCGTCCAGTAGTCGTAGAGCTCTCGGGTGTTGCGATGCTTCATTCCGCCCTTCAGGGTCCCGTTCTGGTGCAGGGGCGGTGCGCCGACTGATCTCCCGGCCGCCACTGTGCGATCGAGGGACAGTCGGCCCCCCGGCCAACATGGTAAATGGCTCGTGTGCACGCCGCGTGCCAAACGAACGCCGGACGGCAACATCGCCGACTCACCTGCGCTCTCTTCGACATGGTTGCGAATTCGTTCGCTGCATGGCAATCCTGTCGCGTTCACGGGGCGTCTTTGACCGGGGGGTAAAGACGGGACGTGACAGGGGCCGTTTGTGCGCGCTCACCGCAGCAGCGCCGGACGGCCCCTCTCTTTCCTCAAAACAGAGCGCGTCATCGCGCGGGGCCGCTTCCTGTCCCGCGGCGGGCGCTTGTGTGCCGAGCGGCGGGGCTTTATCTCCAAGCCCATGAATGAGCATTACCAGCCGACGGCGCGCGAGCCGGTCTTCAATCTGCCGCCCGTCGTCATCGCCTCGGTGGCCGTGCTCGGCATCATCCACGCGATCCGCGTCTGGCTCCTCAGTCCCGACCAGGACGCCTGGGTGATCGCGGCCTTCTCCTTCGTGCCGGTCCGGATCACCATGCCGTCCACCTTCGGGTTCGACTGGCCGGGCGGCGCGGTGGGGGATGTCTGGACCTTCGTCACCTACGGCTTCCTGCATGCCGACTGGATGCATTTCGGCGTCAACGCATTGTGGCTCGCGGCCTTCGGCACGCCGCTCGCGCGCCGCTTCGGCGCCCTCCGGTTTGTCCTGTTCTCGCTGGTCGGCGCAGCCGGCGGTGCTGCGCTGCATCTTGCCTTCAATCCGAACGGCGTCGCTCCGCTGGTCGGCGCCTCGGCCGCGATCGCAGCGCAGATGGCGGCGGCGGCCCGCTTCGCCTTCTCGCCCGGCGGTCGCCTCGGCGGCGGCGGCCTCAGTCCGGATGCCGACCACCGGGCGGCGCTGTCGATCGCGGAAATGGTCCGCAGCCGGCGGGTCATGATGTTCCTCGGCGTCTGGTTCGTCTTCAATCTCATCTTCGGGCTGCTGTTCACCCCGCCCGGCGTCCAGGGTCAGATCGCCTGGGATGCGCATCTCGGCGGCTTCGTCGTCGGGCTGCTGTTCTTCCCGATCTTCGATCCGGTCCGCCGTCAGGCGGCGTAGGGCGCGGCCGAGCGGCCCGGCTTGCTTTGCCGTCCGGCGAGGCCCATCATCTTCGAGACGAGGTGCCCGGACCGGACCACCTGAGAGAGCGGCTGGCGCCTCGCTTCAAGGGAGCCGACGCCATGACCGTTGCCGCCATCCTCGCCCGCAAGGGCCGAGACGTCATCACCGTCCGAAAATCGACTGCCATCGCCGAAGTCGTCCGCATTCTCGCCGAGCGGCGCATCGGTGCCGTCATCGTTGCCGACGAATTTCATCGCATCCTCGGCATCGTCTCCGAGCGGGACATCGTCCGAATGCTGGCCCATGTCGGGACAGGGGGGCTCGACGGCAATGTCGAGAGCATCATGACCGCCAAGGTGGTCACCTGCGCCGATCAGGACACCATCAACGATGTGATGGAGCGCATGACGCATGGGCGCTTCCGCCATTTGCCGGTGGTTGAGGATGGCCGCGTCGCCGGCATCATCTCGATCGGCGACGTGGTCAAGGCGCGCATCGAGCAGGTCGAGCGCGAGGCGGATGAAATCCGCGCCTATATCGCGATGGCCTGAGCCGCCCTAGCCGCCGTAGACTTTTGCCGGATCGAACAGCGGTTCGTCGCCGGTCCATGCGAGGCGAAGCTCAGGCGAGACGGGCTGGCCGATCGGGACGCGGCGATAGAAGCAGCCCTTGCGGCCGGTATGGCAATTCGCGCCGGTGCCGGCCGTCTGGACGCGGATCAGGATCGCGTCCTGGTCGCAATCGACCCGCATCTCCGTGACGGTCTGGACATGGCCGCTGGTGGCGCCCTTGTGCCAGAGCTCCTGGCGCGAACGGCTCCAGTACCAGCCCTCGCCGGTCTCGATGGTCCGGGCGAGCGCTTCCGCATTCATCCAGGCGACCATCACCACATCGCCGCTGGCATCGTCGACGACGATGGCGGCGATCAGCCCGTCGGCGCCGAAACTCGGCATCAGGGCGAGGCCTTCCTCGACCTCGTGATGGCTGGCGGGCGGTGCGAACGGTGCCGTCATGCCACCTGCTCCTCTTTGAGCGTCAGGCCGACGCCGAGCGAGGCGAGCGCGTCCCAGTAGGCCGGGTAGGTCTTGCCGGTGCAGTCGGGGTCGAGGATGGTGATGCCGCCGATCTTGAGGCCGGCCAGAGCAAAGCTCATGGCGATGCGATGATCGGAATAGGTCTCGATCGCCGTCGGCAGCGTCTGCCCGGCCAGGCCCGGATCGGCCGCGATGACGAGATCATCGCCCTCTTCATGCGCAAGGCCGGGGCGAATTCGCGCGAGTTCGGTCGAAAGCGCGCGAATTCGGTCGCATTCCTTGACGCGCAGATTGGCGATGCCGGTAAAGCGCACCGGCGTTTCGTTGAAGGCGGCAAGCACGGCCAGCGTCGGCACGGCGTCCTGCATCTGCGAGCCGTCTATGGTCGCCGGCAGATGCGGGAAGGCCGCGATCAGCGCCGCCGCCTTGGCGTCGGGCTGCGTAAAGGCCTCCGGCGCGGTGCCGAGGTCGATCGAACCGCCCGTCAGTGCGGCGGCCGCCCAGAGATAGGTCGCGGCCGAGGCATCCGGTTCGACATGGATGTCGGCGGCGCGGTAGCCGGTCGGCTGGACGCGCCAGGTCGCATCGTCGAGCCGCGTGACCGTCGCGCCGAAGGCCGCCATCGCGGCGACCGTCAGGTCGACATAGCCGCGCGCGCCGATGTCGCTGCCGGTCAGCGCGACATCGACAGGGCCGGTGCCGCAGGCCGCCGCCATCAAGAGAGCCGAGACATACTGGCTCGAGAGGCTGCCATCGATCTCTATGCGCCCGCTGCCGAAGCGGCCGGTGCCGTGAACGGTGACCGGCGGATAGCCATCCGCATCGCTGCACTCGATGCCGACCGAGCGCAGCGCCGCGACCAGCGGGCCGATCGGGCGCTTGCGCATATGCGCGTCGCCGTCGACGACCACGGTGCCATCGACGAGGGCGACCGCCGCGGTGAGGAAGCGCATCGCCGTGCCGGCATTGCCGAGAGTGAGCGGGCCGGCCGGCGGACGCAGCCGGCCGGTCGAGGTCACGATGAAACTGGTTGCGTCCGGCTCGTCGACGGCAACGCCCATGTCACGCAGCGCGGCGGCCATGAGCTTGGTGTCGAGGCTCTTCAGCGCACCGGTAATGCGGCTGGTACCGCTCGCAAGCGCCGCGAGAAGCAGGACGCGGTTGGTGATCGATTTCGAGCCGGGCGGCGCGACATGGCCGAAAAGCGGGCCCGCCGCCGGCGTGATCGTGACCGCCTTCGTCATGCGCGGTTGAGCTTCAGTCATGGCATCGCCCTTGGCCTCGAGGAAGGAGAGCGGCTTAGACCAAAGACGAGACCCGGCACAAGAGCTACGGTCTCGGCTTCGGCCTCAGCGGCGGCCCTCGACCAGTTGTAGGAAGCGCGCCCGCTCGTCCCGATCGGTGCTGAAGACGCCCTTGAAACTGGTCGTGACAGTCGAGACGCCGGACTTTCGGGCGCCCCGCATCGAAACGCAATGATGCTCGGCCTCGATCAGCACGGCGACGCCGCGCGGCTGCAGCCCGGTCTCGATCGCATCGGCGATCTGCTGCGTCAGCCGCTCCTGCATCTGCAGGCGCCGGGCATAGGCATCGACGAGGCGTGCCAGCTTGGAGAGGCCGACGACGCCGTCCTTCGGCAGATAGGCGATATGCGCGTTGCCGATGAACGGCACCATGTGGTGCTCGCAATGCGAATGGAACGGGATGTCGCGCAGCAGCACGATGTCGTCATAGCCGCCGGCTTCGTCGAAGACGCGGTCGAGGATCGCAGCCGGATCCTCCTCGTAACCGGCATAAAACTCGCGATAGGCCTTGGCGACCCGGGCAGGGGTCTCGAGGAGGCCTTCGCGCGCGGGATCGTCGCCCGCATAGGCGATGAGGGTACGCACGGCCGCCTCGGCCTCGGCGAGGCTCGGCCGTTCGATCGGCCGCGGGGCGTATTTCAGGTGCGGCGGGGTCTTGGCGTCCATGCTCGGCTCCGATGAAGGTCTGGTTCGGAGCCTTGTATCTGGATCGCGACCCTGCGACTTTCTATATCCATCGCGCCGGAGGCGCCAATGATCGACGAAATCTACTCGCAGCGGATCCTCGCATTCGCCGCCAATATCGAGCGGATCGGCCGTCTGGACGCGCCGGACGCGACGGCGCGGGCGCATTCGCGCCTTTGCGGCTCGACCGTGACAATCGATCTTTGCATGGACGGTGATGTCGTCACCGAGTTCGCCCATGACGTTCGCGCCTGCGCGCTCGGCCAGGCTTCCTCGTCCATCATGGCGAAGCAGATCGTCGGCGCGACAGCGGCTGAACTCCGGGCCGTCCGCGCAGCGATGATCGCCATGCTCAAGGATGGCGGACCGCCGCCGGAGGGTCGGTTCGCGGACCTGCGCTATCTCGAGCCGGTGCGCGACTATCGCGCGCGCCATGCCTCGACGCTGCTGACCTTCGATGCCGTGGTCGATGCCATCGACCAGATCGCGGCACGACGCGCCGCGGTCGCGGCCGAATAGGGGGCGACATGGGTTTCGATCATCTCGGGTTCAACGTGCGCAATTTCCTGCTCAGCCGCGACTTCTATGTCAGCCTGCTGGCGCCGCTCGACATCGGCGTCGTGCACGAGACGGAAGATTGGGCAATGTTCGGCGAGAACGGCCAGGGTCGACTCTGGATCGGCAGCTACGGTACGCCGCCGGGCCCGATTCATTTCGCCTTCCGGGCCAAGGATCGCGCTGCGGTCCACGCCTTTCATGCCGCCGGGATCGCCGCCGGCGGGCGCGACAACGGCGCGCCGGGGTTTCGGCCGCAGTATCATCCCGGCTATTATGCGGCGTTCATCGTTGATCCCGACGGGCACAATGTGGAGGCGGTGGTGCATGAGCGGACCTGACGACATCCATGCCTCGCCCCGCGCAGCGTCGGCGCTCGCGCTCGCTGCGGCGATCCTGGTCGCAGGCCTTCCCGTCGCGCCGGCCTTTGCGCTGTCGCCAGATGCGCAGGCGATCGTCGACCGCCTCAAGGCGACGGTGGCGGACCTGAAACCGGTCTGCTCGGATCGCACCAAGCTGACCGCCGCGGTGACGGCCGCGACCATCGCGTTGGCGGAGGCCAAGAAGATCAACGGCGACCATGACATCGCGCGCAAGGCCGGTACGGAGGCGGGGTATTATCTGTACTTCCATTGCCCACCGGCATGAGGCCGGCGCTTGTCGTGAGACGCAGCCGGAGTCCATGGCGGCATCATCGGGCGCTGGCGCGCGTGGCCTGCCGGCGCTTGTCGGCATCGGCCTGATCCGACTCTACAAACTGACGTTGTCGCCCTTCATCGGCCAATCCTGCCGCTATCTGCCGACCTGCTCGAGCTATGGCGAGGAGGCGATCGGCCGTCATGGCCTCTGGGCCGGCGGCTGGATGACGCTCGCCCGTTTCCAGCGCTGCGGCCCCTTCGGCGCGTCAGGCTTCGATCCGGTGCCGGAAGCGCTCAGCTCCGATGCGCGCTGGTACCTGCCCTGGCGCTATGGACGCTGGACCGGGCGCCATATCGACCCGGCGACGCGGCTCGATCGCTGATGCAGGCGCTCTTCGACATCGACGGTGCCGGCCTCAGGCAGGCGCTGCGGCTGGCGCTTGCGGCCTGGATCGCCTTCGCCATCGCAACGCTTCTCGGCATTCCGCATGCCTATTGGGCGGCGATGCCGGTCTGGGTCGTCGTTCAGCCCTCGCGCGGGCTGTTGCTCGAACGCGCGGTCTTCCGGTTCATCGGCACGCTGATCGGCGCCGCCGCCGGGCTCGCGGCGCTGAGGCTGCTGCCGAACCCTGTCGTCGTCATCCTCATGCTCGGCCTCTGGGTCGGCCTTTCCGCCGCGCTGGTGCATATCCTGCGCGGCGTCCAATCCTATGGCGTCATGCTGGCGGGCATGACGGCGGCGATCGTCATCCTGCCGACCGTGCTGTCGCCTGATGGCTCGTTCGACCTCGCGCTCGCCCGCGTTGCCTGCACGCTGATCGGCGTCGTCGTTGTGACGCTCGTCCTGGCGGTTTCGACGCCCTGGGCCGAGCGCGGCGCCTACGACGAAAGCCTCCGCCGGATTGCCGCCGACGCTGTCCGATGGGCTGCCCGGTGCCTGGACGGCGCGGCCAGCGGTCCGCCGCCGGTTGCCCCTCTCGCACCGGCCCTCGCCGCCGCGACGACTGTCACGGCTGGGTCCATGGACGGCTATCGTCGCTATAACGGGATCATCGCCGAACTCGTGGCTGTGGTCACGGTTCTCGCACGTGCGGCAACCCTCGGTGATCGTCGCCGGCGCGGCGAGGTGGTGGCGGTGCCGGCGACGGCCGTTCGATCCTTTGCCGAAAGGCTGGAAGCCGAGCCACCCTCCGGCGCGATGGCAGCGGCTGCGGCGCTCACCGCGTCCGACCGGGATCTCGGCGAAGGTCTCAGCCGGTTGGCTCTTCGCGAAGGGGCAGCGGAGCGCACCGGCGCTGCGGAGCCGCGACACTGGTCGCTGTTCCGGGCCGTGCTTTCGCCGCAGCGCGACAGTGCGGTTGCGGTCGAGTCCGGGCTCGTCGTCGGGCTTGCCACCACGGCATCGGCGCTTGCCGGGCTGGCTGCGCCCTGGCATGCCGCCGAGCTCGCAGCCCTTGGCGTCTGCATCTTCACCATGGTGATGACCTCGCTGCCGGCGCCGCGCCGCGCCGCGCGGCAAACGCTTGCGGGCGTCGCGGTGGGGCTGGTCTTCGCAGTCTTCTATCGTTTCGCCATCCAGCCACATGTGGCGAGCGTGCCGGGCCTGATCGCCTCGCTCGCGCCCTTCCTGCTTCTGGGTGGGTTCGGCCGGGTCGGCAAGCGGACGGCGATCCCGGCCATAGACGCCAATATGTGCTTCCTCCTCGTCAGCCAACCGGTGCTTGGCGCATCCGGCGGCGTCGCCGATATTCTCGGCGGCGCAGCAGCCTTCCTCGCCGCGGCGCTTGTCGTCTTCGGGCTGATGCAGCTCTTGCCGGACCGGGCCGAGCGCCTCGCCATCAGGACGCGGCGGGCGATCCGCCGCGATCTGGCGCGGCTGGCTTCGGCAGCGGTCCCGGCCGGTGCCGCGCCGACGCGTCCGTTCCAGTGGCAACTCGGCCGACTCAGTCTCCGCCTTGTTCGTGCCGCGGGTGACAGCGATGCGGATGGCGATGTTCTGATCGGGACGCGGCGGCTCGGCGATGCGATCGCAGGCCTTCGCGTTCATGGGTCCCAACCCGGAGCGGACGCACAGGCTATCGCCCGGGCCTTGGCCGCGCTGTCACTGACAGGCGATGTCGCGCATGGCATCGAGACGCTTGAGTCTCTCGCGCGCGGCACCGACGACATCGAAGCGGCTGTGCTGATGCGCGATGCCGGGGCTGCGCTTGCGGCCAGCGGCGAGATGACGGCCGGCTTTGCGATGCCGGACTGAGCCCCGCTGCACATTCCGGCATTTTCTTCCGCCGCCGTTTGGTTTATGCGCTCGCTGGCGCACGAGGCGCATGAGACCCCATCGCGGCCGAGCCCTTGCCGGCCGCACAACCGCTTACCCGCGCTCGTCTGCGGGAGTGAGCAGGAGAGACCCGATGATCCATCTCACCTTTCCCGATGGCTCCGTTCGCGAATTCGCCGCCGGCACGACCGGGCGGCAGGTCGCCGAAAGCATTTCGAAGTCGCTGGCCAAGAAGTCGGTCGCGATGACCCTCAGTGGAACGCTGACCGACCTGTCGGACCCGATCACCACCGACGCTCCGATCGAGATCGTGACGCGCGATGACCCGCGCGCGCTTGAACTCATCCGCCACGACGCGGCGCATGTGATGGCCGAGGCCGTGCAGGAGTTGTTTCCGGGCACCCAGGTCACCATCGGCCCGGTGATCGAGAACGGCTTCTATTACGACTTCTTCCGCTCCGAGCCCTTCACGACCGAAGACCTGCCGAAGATCGAGGCGAAGATGCGCGAGATCATCACGCGCAACGCCCATTTCACCAAGGAAGTCTGGTCGCGCGAGGAGGCGAAGCGCGTCTTCTCGGCCAAAGGCGAGGCCTTCAAGCTCGAGCTGATCGACGCCATTCCTGCCGGGCAGGATCTCAAGATCTACAAGCAGGGCCAGTGGTTCGACCTCTGCCGCGGCCCGCACATGGCCTCGACGGGCCAGATCGGCTCGGCTTTCAAGCTGACCAAGGTCGCCGGCGCCTATTGGCGCGGCGATTCGACCAAGCCGATGTTGACGCGCATCTATGGCACCGCCTGGCACGACCAGGTCGAGCTCGACGCCTATCTCCACATGCTGGAAGAGGCTGAGAAGCGCGACCACCGCAAGCTCGGCCGCGAGATGGACCTGTTCCATTTCCAGGAGGAGGGGCCGGGCGTCGTCTTCTGGCATGCCAAGGGCTGGTCGATGTTCCAGGAGCTGATCGCCTATATGCGGCGGCGCCTGCGTCCGCTCGGCTATCAGGAGGTCAACGCGCCGCAGCTGCTCGACAAGTCGCTGTGGGAGACCTCGGGACACTGGGGCTGGTACAAGGAGAACATGTTCGCGGCGCAGTCCGCCGGCGATGACACCGAGGACGAGCGCGTCTTCGCGATCAAGCCGATGAACTGCCCCGGCCATGTGCAGATCTTCAAGCACGGCCTCAAATCCTATCGCGACCTGCCGCTGCGCCTCGCCGAATTCGGCGCGGTGCATCGCTATGAACCCTCGGGCGCGTTGCACGGCCTGATGCGGGTGCGCGGCTTCACCCAGGACGACGCGCACATCTTCTGCACCGAGGAGCAGATGGCCGCCGAGTGCCTGAAGATCAACGACCTCATCCTCTCGACCTATGCCGATTTCGGCTTTGGGGAGATCGTCGTGAAGCTCTCGACCCGGCCGGAAAAGCGCGTCGGCTCCGATGCGGTGTGGGATCATGCCGAAGAGGTGATGATGCGGGTGCTCGAGCAGATCGCCGAGCAGTCGGGCGGACGCATCAAGACTGGCATCCTGCCGGGCGAGGGCGCGTTCTACGGGCCGAAGTTCGAATATACGCTCCGCGATGCGATCGGCCGTGAATGGCAGTGCGGCACGACGCAGGTCGACTTCAACCTGCCGGAACGCTTCGGCGCCTTCTATGTCGACAGCGACGGCACCAAGAAGACTCCCGTGATGATCCACCGCGCCATCTGCGGCTCGATGGAGCGCTATCTCGGCATCCTGATCGAGCATTTCGCCGGCCATTTCCCGCTCTGGTTCGCACCGGTGCAGGTGGTGGTGGCGACGATCACCTCCGAGGCGGATGGCTATGCCGAGGCGGTCGTCGAGAAGCTGCGGGCCGCCGGCCTTCGGGCCGAGCTCGATCTTCGCAACGAGAAGATCAACTACAAGGTCCGCGAGCATTCCGTCGCCAAGGTGCCGGTCATGCTCGTCTGCGGCAAGCGCGAGGCCGACGAGGCCACGGTGAACATCCGCCGTCTCGGTTCGCGCGACCAGGTCTCGGCAACGCTCGACCAGGCGCTCGCCGACCTCCTCGCCGAGGCGACACCGCCGGACCTGCAGCGGAAGCTGCTAGCGGCAGCCTGACAATTCCGGCGCGCGGCTCGATGGGCTGCGCGCCGCTCTGTTTCGACGATTTGAGCACATTACCGGTCGAGACGCCGGATCGCCTGCGTTGAGACGGGCGTGAAGAAATTGATGAGATTGCCGTCGGGATCGCGAAAGAGCAGCGAACGATTGCCCCAGGGCATGGTCGTCGGCGGCTGAACGAGCCCTTTGGCGATGACCTCCCGCAACCCATTGAAGGCCGTGTCCACGTCCGCAACGCGGAATTCGATGATCGCGGTGTAATTGTTGGCCGGGCGGGCAACACCCGCGCCGAAATGCTGGACGGTGCGGATACTGCCGATCGCCAGCGTGCAGGCCGGGGTGACCAGTTCCGCGAAGTCCTCCGTGTGCATCACCGCGGGCAGACCGGTGATGTTCTCGTAGAACTCGACCAGGCGACTGACGTCGGCGGTGATGATGCGGATCGAGACAAGGCTCATTGAGATCGGCTTCATTTCGGGCTCTCCTTTGGCAAGTGTCGTCGTGGCCACGAGACCGATCCGCTTGTAGAAGGGGCCTGCTGCCAGCGTTCCGTCAACAGGGAGAGCCGGGTTGCGTCGTGCCGATCGATTGTTTCAGCTGATCCAGATTCTCCGGCGCACGAACCTTCCGGTTACGGCCGCGAAAATCGCCGAGGAGCTCGAGGTCTCGAAGCGGTCCGTCTACCGCGACATCGCCGATCTCGTCGGCCAACGCGTTCCGATCCACGGCGAAGCGGGCTTCGGATACGTGCTCGAAAGCGGCTTCGACATGCCGCCCCTGATGCTGACGGCGGACGAAGTCGATGCAGCGGTCCTCGGCGCGCAATGGGTGGCCGACAAGGGCGATCCGACTCTTGCCGCCGCCGCGCGTGACCTTATCGCCAAGATTTCCGCGGCATTGCCCGATCGTCTCAGGGACCTCGTCGCCAATCCTGCGCTCACCGCGGCGCCGGTGCGCGACAGGTTGCAGGACGGCATCGACGTGGCGAAGGCTCGACTGTGGATTCGGGACGGAAAAAAGATTCGCATCCTCTATCGCGCCGAGGAGGGCGAGCCGACCGAGCGGATCATCTGGCCGGCGATGCTGGGCTACACCGAGCATGTCCGGCTGCTGGCCGCATGGTGTGAACTGCGCCAGGATTTCCGCCTGTTCAGGCTGGATCGCATCGTCGCAGCCGAATTCCTCGATGAGCCCCATGGGCGCCGGCCCGGCGAATTGCGATCGGCGTGGCGGCGGCAGTTCGCGGCCAGCGCGGGCTCGGCGGTGCGGCAGTAGTATCCGCGTCTGATCAGGGACAGATGCATCAATCCGGGCGCGCCCGGATTCACCCTTGCGCCGATGCTCCCGCTGCGGGGGCGCGCTTTACGGACTGGGGCTCGGGACCTGCGGAGAAGCCGGTGCGGCATCCGCCTTCGCCGCGACCATCACTTCGACTTCGCGGTCGCGGCCGGCTTCGACTGTGAAGTTGCGCTCGAAGATCTGGTTGTCGTGCTTGGCGACGGCGGTGTAGTCGCCGATGGCGAGCACGACGTCGGGGAAGGCGCCGACGCTGTCGAAGACGCTGTCGCCGCCGGGTGTCAGGACGGTCCATGACGTGTTGGCCAGCGCCTCGCCGCCCGATTCGGCCACGAGCTTCAGCGTAATGCGCGCTGCCTTCTGGAACATCGTCGCTTCGGTGAGCTTGCCGGCATCGATCTTGATGTCGGCGCGCACGGCGGCATTGGCATCACCATACCGGTTGACGACGTGATAGATGCCGGCCGTCAGCCGCACCATCTGCTCCGGTGCGACATCGGAGGCGATCGGCGATGTCTCCTGGTCGGTCTCGTCGGTTCCGGGATAGATGTCGAATTTCGACAGTGCGTCCGGGATCGGCTGGTCCTTGCCGTTGACGGCCGAGAGCTTCAGCCCGCCCGCATCGAGCACGAAGCTGTCATGTCCGCCCTCGCCGGTGACGGAGATCGTCCGTGTGACCGCCGCGCGGCCGTAGGCTGCGTTGACGATGTAGTTGCCCGGCGGCAGGTCGAGATGCAGGCTGCCGCCGCGCTGCTCGCGCAGGAGCGGCAAGTGGCCGTCGCCGCCGCGCTTTTCGGCGAAGATGCGCCAGATCATGCCGGTCGGGATCGGTGTCCCGTCTTCCGTCAGCTTGGCCTCGAGCAGCATGGTATGCGGGGCTGGTCGCGAAGGGATCGCCTGGCGAGCCGGCGCGGTGGCGCCCGGCTTCAACAGGGTGCCGGGATCGAGCGGCATCGGCAGCACGGGTGCGAGCGGCAACGGATCGGTGGGCGCCGCGAGCGGCGGCATCGAGGGGATATCGGCGGGCGGCACGGGATCAGCCTGCTGGGCAAACGCCGGCGCCGCGACCAAGGAGGCCGCTGCGATCAGGGTCGCCGCAAGCGCTGCCGCGAAACCGCGCATGGTCCGCTCCACTCCCTTTGTCACGCCTTGGCCGCCTCGTGGCGGCGTGTCGTCTCGAACCCTTAGAGCCGAATAAGGGTGGCGATTTCAAGACCCGCGCGACCCTGCACCATCGAGCCGGCCGCGTATCGGCCCTGTGCGGCGAGGGTTGCAATCCTCGGCAATTCGTCCGAATTGTCGCCCACACCACGCAATGCCGGCTCTTGCCGGCGCTTTCGTTCCTCCACCGAGACTAAGATCATGACCGATACGCTGACGCTCCTGAAGACGCGGCGCTCGATCCCGGCCGTCAACATCGTCGAGCCTGGCCCGTCTGGGGCCGAGATCGAGGAGATGCTGACGATCGCGGCGCGCGTTCCCGATCACGGCAAGCTGGTGCCGTTCCGCTTCGTCCTGTTCGAGGGCGAGGCGCGCGCCGCCGCCGGCGCCGCGACGGCCGCGCTTCTGGCTGAGCGCCGGCCGGACGCCGACCCGAAGCTGATCGCGGCCGAGGCGAACCGGTTCACGCGCTCGCCGCTCGTCGTAGCGGTCGTGAGCCGTGCCGTGCCGCATGTGAAGATCCCGGAATGGGAGCAGCTGCTCGCCGGTGCCGCGAGCGCGATGAACCTCATGATCGCCGCCAATGCGATGGGTTATGCGACGCAGTGGCTGACGGAGTGGGTCGCTTATGACGCCGATGCGCGGGCGCTGCTCGGCCTTTCGCCCGACGAGCGGCTGATCGGCCTCATCCATGTCGGCACGCCGGATATCCCGCCGTTCGAGCGGCCGCGGCCCGATCTCGCCGATATCGTCACGCGCTGGGCGCCGCCGGCCTGAAGGACGGCTTCAGGCTTTGTTAGGGTTGACGGAACGTTAATCCATTGATGCTCAGATCGGGAAAGGGCGGCTCGAACGCCGCCATCTCCGGTCGGGGGACCAATGGACGTTCGTCAGTTTTTCGAATGGCTCGAAACCGCGCCAGCCGGCCAGCGTGCCGAGGCGGCGCATGCTATGGCCCGCGCCTTTCTCTATTCCGAGGTTGATGCGCCCGCGCGCGAGGACATGGAGGCGGCGATGACCGTCCTCCTCGATGATCCGGCGGCCGAGGTTCGCTATGCCCTCGCCGATGCGCTCGCGGTCGATCCGCGCGCGCCACGCCACATCATCCTGACGCTGGCGAGTGACCATCTCGATATCGCCAGCCTCGTGCTGACCTGTTCGCCGGTGTTCATCGATCCGGAACTCGTCGACATCGTCGCTGCGGCCGACGGGCCGCGCCAGGCTGCGGTCGCTGCGAGGCTTCCGGTGAGTGCTGCCGTTGCCGCCGCGATCGCCGAAGTCGGCGAGGCCGAGGCCTGCGCCGCGCTGCTCGACAATCCCGACGCGGTCATTGCCGCGATCAGCCTCGCGCGGCTGGCCGAGCGCCACGGCGAGGACGCGGCGATTCGCGACCGGCTGCTCGAGCGCGGCGACCTGCCGCCCGACATCCGGCAGATGCTGATCCGCCGGCTCGGCGACCGCCTGAGTGCCTTCGTCGCGGGCAAGGCCTGGATCGCCCCCGAGCGTGCGCGCTTCGTTACCCGCGACGCCTGCGAGCGGGCGACGATCGCCATCGCCGCCGAATCGGAAACCGAGCATCTCGGCGCGCTCGTCGAGCACCTCCGCGTGACCGGCCAATTGACGACCGCGCTGCTTCTCAGGGCCGTCTGCGCCGGCAATCTGAGCCTGTTCGAAGCCGCGCTGACGGTTCTCTCGCGGATGCCTGAAGGCCGCGTCGCCGGGCTTGTCCGCTCCGGCCGCGTTTCGGCGCTGCGTGCGGTGTACCAGAAGGCAAGTTTGCCGCCGTCGGCCTTCGAGGCCTTCATGGCGGCGATCGAGACGGCACGGGAAGCTGCCCGCGAGACGGTGCCGCTTGGCCGCCATGCGCTGGCGCGTCGCACGGTCGAGCGTGTGATGGCGCATTACAGCGCGATCACCGACGGCGAGGCGAACGAGCTTCTTGCGATGCTGCGCCGGTATGCGGCGGAGGAAGCGCGCGACAGCGCCCGCGCCGTAGCGCGCTCGGTCCGCAGCGCGGCCTAGTACCGGAACTGCTCGGTCAGGATGCGCTCATCCCAGCTATGGCCGGGATCGAACAGGATCAGGCTTTTCGCGCGGCGGTCCTGGCGGACGACGATCTTCAGCACCGACTTGATCTCGGTATGATCGGCCACGGCGTTCACTGGGCGCTTTTCCGGCTCCAGGACCTCAAAGGTGACGCGGACCCTGTCCGGAATCAGCGCGCCGCGCCATAACCGCGGGCGGAAGGCGCTGATCGGTGTCAGCGCGAGCAAGGGTGCGTGGATCGGCAGGATCGGGCCATGCGCCGAAAGGTTGTAGGCGGTCGAACCGGCAGGCGTCGCGACGAGGACGCCGTCGCCGGTCAACTCCTCGAGGCGGACTCGATCGTCGATGGAGATGCGCAGCTTGGCGGTCTGGTAGGACTGCCGGAACAGCGAGACCTCGTTGATCGCATAGGCGCGATGCTCGTTTCCCTGATGGTCGAGTGCGTCCATCTGCAGCGGGTGCAGCGTCGAGACGAGCGCGGCGGTGACGCGCTCGCGCAGTCCTTCCTCGCGATATTCGTTCATCAGGAAGCCGACCGACCCGCGGTTCATGCCGTAGATCGGCTTGCCTGAATTCATGAAGCGATGCAGCGTCTGCAGCATGAAACCATCGCCACCGAGCGCGACGATCACGTCGGCCTGCTCGGGATCGAAGGTCTCATAGAGGGCGCGAAGCTGCGCCTCGGCCGCGACGGCGTCGGGCGTACCGCTCGAGATCAAGCCGAGCGCCCCGCCAAAAAGTCCCTGCTTCGCCATGCCCCGCCGTTGCCCTTGCCCGCTTCGCCCGCTTGTATCAGACGATCGCGACCCGCAGTGAGCCAATTCCCTCGATCGCGCCCTCGACCACATTCCCGCGCACCAGTTCGCCGACGCCGGCCGGTGTTCCGGTAAAGACGAGGTCGCCGGCCTCGAGCTCGAACCAGCGCGAGAGATGGGCGATGATCTCGGGAACGTTCCAGATCATGTCGGCCAGATCGCCGTCCTGGCGCAGCGCGCCATCGACGATCGCGGTGAGGCGGCCGCGCGCCGGATGGCCGATCGCGTCGGCCGGGCGGATCGTGCCAACGGGTGCCGACCGGGCGAAGGCCTTCGCCGTCTCCCAGGGCCGGCCGGCCTTCTTCAGTGCGGCCTGGACGTCGCGGCGCGTCAGGTCGAGGCCGACCGCATAGCCATAGACGTGGCCGAGCGCCGCGCCGATCGCGATGTCCTTGCCGCCGCGTCCGATCGCCACGACGAGTTCGACCTCGTGATGGAGGTCCGCCGTCTCGGGCGGGTAGGGGATATCGCCCGGACCGACGACATCGCCGGCATTCTTCTGGAAGAAGAAGGGCGGCTCGCGATCGGGATCATGGCCCATCTCGCGCGCATGGGCAGCGTAGTTGCGACCGACGCAGAAGACGCGTCGAACGGGAAAGCGCGCTGTGGACCCCGCGACTGGCAGCGAGACCACCGGCGGCAGCGGGATCACATAGGTCTCGTCGGACATCGTCATACCCTGTCGCTCGGCCGCGCCGGGATGGCGGCACGCCTTGTCGGTACATTCGGCGAGGCGGCTGTGGTATGCAAGGCGCGGGGCGCTTCCCGGCTCTCGGCCCGTCTTGCCCGCGCCGTCTCGCCCGTGGGTGCGGCTGCGCCGCCTGGCCGCGGTGGTTCGAGGTTGCGGCGAGAGGCGCCCGGGGCTAGGAAGTCGGCCCGTCCGTTCCACGAAGGTTCATCAAACCATGCCGGCCGCGCCAGCACGCTTCGTGCTCACCCTTTCCTGCGGCGACCGCCGCGGCATCGTCGCGGCCGTCGCCAATTCGATCGCGTCGCAGGACTGCAACATCGTCGAGAGCGCCCAATATGGCGACCCCGACAGCGGCCGTTTCTTCATGCGCGTCTCCTTCGCCGCGCCAGAGAGCGTGACCAAGGCGAGCTTCGTCAGCGGCTTCCAGCCGGTCGCCACAGGCTATGGCTTCGACTGGCAATTGCATGACCTTTCGGTCAAGCCGCGGGTAATGATACTGGTCTCCAAGCTCGGTCACTGTCTCAACGACCTGCTCTACCGCAATTCGATCGGCCAGCTGCCGATGGAACTGGTGTCCGTCGCTTCAAACCATCAGGCGATGCGCCGGCGGGTCGAAGGGGAGGGGCTGCCCTATCATTATGTTCCGGTCGAGGGGCGCTCGAAGTCCGAACAGGAGGCCGAATTGCTCGGCCTCATCGAGGGCGAACGGATCGATCTCGTGGTGCTCGCGCGCTACATGCAGGTGCTGTCCGACGACATGTCGGCGAAGCTCGCCGGACGCGTCATCAACATCCACCATTCTTTCCTGCCGAGCTTCAAGGGTGCCAAGCCCTATCACCGCGCGCATGACCGCGGCGTCAAGCTGATCGGCGCCACCGCCCATTACGTCACTGCCGAACTCGACGAAGGTCCGATCATCGAGCAGGATGTCGGCCGGGTCGATCATTCTATGTCGGCCGAGGAGATGGTCGCCATCGGCCGCGACATCGAGAACACGGTGCTGGCGCGGGCGATCAAGTTCCACCTCGAACATCGGGTGCTCCTCAATGGCTCTCGCACCGTCGTCTTCCGCTGAACAGCGCGCAGCCGTCATCGACGGCAAGGCCGCGGCCGCCGAAGTCACCGACGAGATCAAACGTGCGGTCGCGGCATCGGGGCTGAAGCCTGGGCTTGCGGTCGTCCTCGTCGGCGAGGATGCGGCCAGCCAGGTCTATGTCGGCGCCAAGGGCCGCAAGGCGGCAGAACTAGGCTTCCATTCGGTGCAGCATTCGCTGCCGGCCGATACGTCGGAGGCCGACCTGCTGCAGCTGGTCGGCCGGCTCAACGCCGATCCGGCGATCCACGGCATCCTCGTCCAGCTGCCGCTGCCCGGCCATATCGATACCAGCGCAGTCCTCGAAGCGATCGATCCCGCGAAGGATGTCGACGGCTTCCACCCGATCAATGTCGGTCGCCTCGCCATCGGCGAGCGGCAGAAGGCCCTGGTTTCCTGCACGCCGGCGGGCTGCCTGCTGCTGATCAAGCGGACACTCGGCAAGCCGCTCGCCGGGCTCGATGCTCTCGTCATCGGCCGGTCCAACATCGTCGGCAAGCCGATGGCGGCGCTGCTGCTCCAGGAGAGCTGCACCGTGACCATCGCCCATTCGCGCAGCCACGATCTCGCGGATCTCGCGCGCCGCGCCGATATTCTCGTCGCGGCGGTCGGTCGGGCGGAAATGGTCCGCGGTGACTGGATCAAGCCAGGCGCCGTGGTGATCGATGTCGGAATGAACCGCATCGCTGCCCCGGAGCGCGGCGAGGGCAAGACGCGGCTCGTCGGCGATGTCGCCTATGCCGAAGCCGCTCTCCGCGCCGGCGCCATCACGCCGGTGCCGGGCGGTGTCGGCCCGATGACGATCGCGATGCTGATGGCCAACACGCTCATCGCCGCCTGCCGCGCCGATGGCCGGCCCGACCCGCAATTCTAGGCGGAATGGGCGGCCGTCGGCCGCCCATGACATCCCGCTTGCTCAGATCCGCTTCAGCATCCGGCAGAGCGCCACGAGCCCGTCGTCATAGCTGACGGGCTGGCGAAGAATGCTGCCGCAGCGCTTCTTCATCGCGACCTGTTCGGCCCGGTCGAGATTGGAGTAATCGCGCACCAACTGCGCCGGAACGCGAACGCTGCCGCTGCCGCCGCTGCCGCCCCCGTTCGAGCCGCCGCCGCCAAGCCCGCCGCCAAGCCCGCTGCCGGGGATCGTGCCGCCCGAGCCTGTGCCGGAGCCGCCGCCAGTGCTGCCGATGACCCCGCCGCCGGCACCTGAGCCGCCGCCGGATCCGTTTCCCCCGGACCCGCCGATGCCGACGGATATATTGGCCGTGGTATTGCCGCCGAGCGCCGTGGTCCCGACGCCGGTGGCGGCATTGATGCCGCTCCCGCCAACATTCGCATTCACGTTGGCGGTGGTGGTGCCGCCGACAGCGCCGGTGCTGACATTGGCGTTCGCCCTGGCGATGGAGTTGGTACCGCCAAGCGTCGCGCCGACATTGGCGTTGGTGTTTGCGATCGTGTTGGCGGTGACATTGGCGCTGAGGCCACCGTTTTGGCCTTGGCCGACGCTGGCATTGACGCCGGCGACGCTCACGTCGAGCGCGAAAGACGATGCGGTCGAAAGACAGAGAATTGCCGCGATGGTCGCGATTCTTTTCATGATCTTCTCCCTTTCAGGCTGAACTCCTCTTGAGAGTTCGCCGCGGTCGCGGGAGCGGCCGGTATGAATACAACCGGAAGGATCGGTTTCGGTTCGGACGAAAGCCGGCGGATGATCAACGGCCTCTGAATTTCCGGGCTAAGGTTTGAGCGGTTCTCCGTGGCAAACGCGGCCGGGACGCGCGGCGAAGCTGGACCCCGCCTGTCATGGCGCGGTTCCGAGCGGGATGCGGACCAGCCGGTCAGGGATCGCCATTGAGCGTCGGCGCAACCCTCGACTAGGGCTTGCGGGTGCATCTCGGGGCATGCCGTCCATGAACTGGATGGTGCCGCCACCATCGGACGCGGATTGGTGCCTTGCCCGGCACCGTCCGGTCAGGGGTGCCCGGTCAGGCGCATGCCTTTCGGCTGCGGCGCCGTTCGCGGTTCATGATGTAGAGACCGCTGGCGATCACGATCATCGCGCCCAGAACGACAAGCGGATCGATGGTCGTGCCGAACAGCAGGTAGCCATAGCCGATCGCCCACAGCATCATCGAATACTGCATCGGCGCCACCACTGCGGCCGGCGCGAGCTTGAGCGCGCGGACGATGAAGAACTGACCGCTGCCCATCAGCAGGCCGCCACAGGCGAAGAGACCCATGTCGTGCAGCGTCGGCATGCGGAAGGTGAGGATCATGCCGGGTAGGCTCACCGTGATCAGCCCGGTGACCACGGCGAGCACCATGACGGCGTGATGCTCGTCGCGCGCGATGCGGCGCATCACCAGCACGGTGAAGGCGCCGATGACGGCCGCGACCAGCGCCGCAGCATGACCGAGATGCAGCGTCTCGAAGCCCGGCCGAACCATAACAATGATGCCCACGAGACCGACGATGACCGCCGCCCAACGATGGAGCCCGACGCGTTCGCCGAGGATCGGGATCGACAGGATCGTGACGAGGATCGGCGTGCAGAAGAAGATCGAATAGGTCTCGGCAAGCGGCAGCTGGGAAAAGCTGAAGAAGCCGAAGATGGTGCCTGTTCCCGCCAGCGCGCCGCGGAGCAGGACGAGGCGGGGATGCCGCACACGGATGCTGCGGAGGTCACTGTCCCACGCGAGCATGATCGCGAGCGGAATTAGCGCGAACGAAGCCTGCGTGACGACGAGTTGGAACACCGAATAATGCGACGACAGCACCTTCACGATCGCATCGCTCGACGCGAACACGAAATTGCCGGTGACCGCGAAGGCGAGGCCGAGCAGCGTGCGCTCGGTCTGCGTGCTACCCATGTCGATGACCGCGGTCACGGCGTCACTCCGCTGCCGCTGGGGGCTGAGCGCGAGCGACCGCCGCTCCGCGTGAGGCGGGATGGGCGCGCGAAGCGGCAGGAACGGGCACGACGACCTCGGACGGGATTCAGGCGGGAGAGCGGCGCAGCAATCGGCAGCAGCACCTCGACTATGGTTGACTTCCGTCATGCACCAGCGTCAAGGCGTATTGTCGACACCTTGCGTGTTGCTGCAGGGTGTGACGCGAAAGCCTCGCAAACAACGCGCCCGGCAAGTCCAGCGACTAGGTGTCAAGACAATGCACGGGCGCGCGAAGGTGCTATGCCCCAGAGTTCATCAGTAGGCAGGTATTCATCATGGACGAGGCTAGCACAGTGACTTGGACCGATGCCGCGACCGGGCTGTTCGTCGTCGATCCCCGGATCCTCGCCGACAGCAGCGCCGTCGGCGAACTGGCGCTCTGCCATGTCCGCCTGATGGACGATGGGCGTTTTCCCTGGCTGCTGCTCCTTCCGCGCCAGGCGGGTCTCGTCGAATGGACCGATCTTTCGGCCAGCGATCTCGCCCGCCTCTCGGGCGAGATCAGCCAGGCGGCGGCTGCGTTGAAGCAGGTGCTGCCGTTTGAAAAGCTGAATGTCGGCGCTCTTGGCAATATCGTGAGCCAGCTTCATATCCATGTCATCGGTCGACGGACGGGTGATCCGGCCTGGCCCGGTCCGGTCTGGGGGCAGGGTGTCCGGGTCCCGCGCGCGGCAGCCGATACTGCGGCTTTGCTTGACCAACTCAAGCGTGCATTGGCGTTGCGATCGGGCAACGTCGGCTGAGGTTATTACCGATTCGTGAATGAAATTCGGTACTTGGTAACTTGCCATTAACCATGAAGAACCGACTCTGGCGCTGAACGGGCGGTCCCTGCCGGGCGAGATGGTCGGGGGGTATCTGACCGTCTCCGGTGTCCGGAAGAGTGGTCCATGGAACGGGCGATGCAGCAATCGGCGGTGAAGGCGCCATCCTCCGGGGCGCACGGCATGGCGGGACCGCGCCGTGGCCGCATCGCCGTCGCTTGCCTGTCGCTGGCACTGCTGGCCGGCTGTGCTGCCAAGCCGCAGGACATCATCTCGAGCAGCATGGCGCTCCGAAAGCCCGTCGAGCATGCCATGGTCGACATGCCCCCCGGCGGCCCGGCCGTCCTCGGCGTCGTCGAGCGCACCTATTCGAATGCCACGACGCAGGAGCTCACGCTCGAGAATCACTCGCATGTCTCGGGCGAGAACCGGCTGACGATCACCATGTTCGGGCCGGTAACGCAGGTGACGGCGCCGGAGAATCGCCTGAACAACGATCCGCTGGCGCTGCTCAATGTCGGGCGCGAATTCGGCTGGTTCTTCCCTGGCGTCCGCATGACGGTTTCGACCTATTATGCGCAGAATCGCTACGGTTCGTTCGGCTATGCCACCGGACGCTCCGGCAGCGACACCTGCCTTTATGCCTGGCAGCGCATCCGCGCGCCCGACCTCGATTCGACGCTGATCAGCCGGCAGGGAACGATCATGATCCGCCTGCGCCTCTGCGCGCCGCGGGCGAGCGAGACCGACCTGCTGCTGGTCATGACCAGCTTCAACATCAATGCCTATTTCCTGACGCCGCGCTGGAATCCCTATGGCACCGCGCCGCCGCCGCCCGAGGATCTCGGCAAGCCCGGCGCCACTGTGCTGCCGCCGGCCAGCGCCTACAGCACCACGGGATCGGTCGCGCCTGCCGCCGCGACGGTCCGTCTCCGCGTCGTTGCCGAGACCTATGTTGCGCCGGTCGAGACGATTTCTCCGGATGCAGCGCTGGTCCCGGCGCCGACCGTCGCGCCGGTGACGACGTCGAGCATCGCGCCAGTGACCGGCGTCACGGCCGTCGATCCATCTGTCACGGTGCCGATCGAGGGCTATCCGGTGGTTCCTCCACCATGAGCATCGGCAGCGCGGGCATGAAAGAACGGGGATCCGGCAGCGCGTGATGACGGATTTTTCACCAAGAACTGAGACAAGGACCATACCGGGGGGTCTGAGCAACGTGACCGGCCGAGTTGATCCGGCCGGTGGCAGCAGAGGCCGGAGCCGATTGGCCGAGGCTGGCACCGAAGCCGGGACCGGCAGAGACAAGGGGCAGTCATGGCACGCATAGGATACGCCCTCGTCTGGGCGCTGGCTGCGGTCGTGATGACGATCCTGATCACGCTGCCGATCAACCTGCAGGCCCATCTCGTCGCAGGCGCGCTGGTCGTGGGCGCGATGGTGCTGCTCAAGCTCTTCACACGGCAGGGCGTCTGGCGGCAGATCGCGCTCGCGCTCGGCACGTCGATGGTGCTGCGCTATGCCTATTGGCGCACGACCTCCACGCTGCCGCCGGTGAACCAGCCCGAGGACTTCATTCCGGGCCTCATGGTCTATCTGGCTGAAATGTACAGCATCTTCATGCTGTTCCTCAGCCTCTTCGTCGTGATGCGGCCGATGGCGCCGCGCACGCTCAAGGTTTCGTCGTCCGATCCGGACCTGCCGACGGTCGACGTGTTCGTGCCGACTTACAACGAGGAGCCGGCGCTGCTGGCGACGACGCTCGCCTCGGCCAAGGCGATGGACTACCCGGCCGACAAGCTGACCGTCTGGCTGCTCGACGATGGCGGCACGGTGCAGAAGCGCAACTCGGAGAACATCGAGGCCGCGCAGGAGGCCGAGGAACGCTATGTCGAGTTGCAGAAGCTCGCCGCCGATCTCGATTGCCGCTACCTGACGCGCGAGCGCAACGAGCACGCCAAGGCCGGCAATATGAACAACGGCCTCAAGGTGTCGCATGGCGACCTGATCGCCGTGTTCGACGCCGACCACGCTCCGGCCCGCGACTTCCTCACCTACACGGTCGGCTATTTCAAGCAGACCGAGAAGCTGTTCCTGGTCCAGACACCTCACTTCTTCCTCAATCCGGACCCGGTCGAGCGCAACCTGCGCACCTTCGAGACGATGCCGTCCGAGAACGAGATGTTCTACGGCATCATCCAGCGCGGCCTCGACAAGTGGGACGCGTCGTTCTTCTGCGGATCGGCTGCGGTGCTGCGCCGTGAGGCGCTGCAGCAGACCGGCGGCTTCAGCGGCGTTTCGATCACCGAGGATGCCGAGACGGCGCTCGAACTGCACGCGACCGGCTGGAGCAGCGTCTATGTCGATCGCCCGCTGATCGCCGGCCTGCAGCCCGCGACGTTCACGTCCTTCATCGGCCAGCGCAGCCGCTGGGCGCAGGGCATGATGCAGATCCTGAGGTTCCGCTTCCCACCGGGCAAGCGCGGCCTCTCGATCCCGCAGCGGCTCTGCTACATGTCGAGCACGCTGTTCTGGCTCTTCCCGATCACGCGCTGGATTTTCTTGCTGGCGCCGCTCTGCTATCTGTTCTTCGATCTCGAGATTTTCACGGCGTCGGGCGGCGAATTCGTCGCCTATACGTCGTCCTACATGCTCGTCAACCTGATGATGCAGAACTACCTCTATGGCCGCTTCCGATGGCCGTGGATCTCCGAGCTCTATGAGTTCGTGCAGGCCGTCTATCTGCTGCCGGCGCTGGTTTCGGTGATTCTCAACCCGAGCAAGCCGACCTTCAAGGTGACGGCGAAGAACGAGTCGCTCGACCAGGCGCGGATCTCGGAGCTGGCGCGGCCGTTCTATATCATCTTCTTCGTGCTCCTGTTCGGCGTCGTGATGACCGTCTGGCGCATCTATGCGGAGCCCTACAAGGCCGACGTCGCGCTCGTGGTGGGTGGTTGGAACCTCCTCAACATCCTCATCGCGGGCTGTGCCCTCGGCGTCGTATCCGAGCGGCAGGAAAACCGGCAGAGCCGACGCATCGACGTGCGCCGCCGCTGCGAGATCCTGATTGGAGACCAGATCGTCCCCGCCACGGTCGAGGACGCCTCGGTCGGTGGCGCGCGGATCAATGTCGCCGGTCTTCGGCCCCAGGATGTCGAGCGCGGCATGACGGCTTCGATCCGCTTCAAGACCAGCGTCGAGATCCCGACGAAGGAGCTTCCGATCACGCTCCGTACCATCGCCCCCGGAGCGAAGGGGGTCATGCTCGGCTGCCGCTACGAACCGGTAGTCTCCGACCACTATCGCCTGATCTCGGACCTCATCTTCTCGAGTTCCGACCAGTGGGCGAAGTTCCAATGGTCGCGCCGCGTCAATATCGGCATCCTCAGGGGCACGATCTGGTTCATCGGTCTCTCGGTCTATCAGACCGGCCGCGGCCTCGGCTATCTGATGCAGTCGCTTCGGCGTGACCGCACGACGTCCATTCCGGCGGAGAAGCCCGCCGCATGATCACCCAGCTCCGCACCGCCTTGCTGGTCCTTGCCGCCATCACGATGGCCGGGCCGGCGCTTGGCCAATCGCAGCCCTTCGACATGAGCGGCGAGCGGAACGGTCAGCCGGCCAGCCCGGTGCCGCCTGCCGACATGCCGGCCGCGGTGCCCGTCCGGCCGGTCGCGCCGCCTTCCGGTTATGTCGCCCCGCTGCAGGTCCAGCCTTCCGGCGACGTCGTCCAGCCGATGCCTGCGATGCCCGGAACGGCTGCGCCGCAGAGCGCAGCGCCGGCCGCCGGCGGCTTCGTCGCGCCGAACATGGTGCCTTCGATCCGGACACCCATCGCACCGGCGCAGCCGAATCTCCCTGCCGTGCCGATCGCACCGCCGGCTCCGGCCGCTCCGGCTACGGCCGAGTCAAAGCCGGCCGCGCCGGCCCAACTGGCCCGCTACATCGTGCCGGCAAAGACGCTGCGCTTCGAGGGCGAGAACGACCAGCGCAGCTGGTCGATATTCCTGACGGCCGGCGAGGCGGCGAGAAAGGCCGCGATCGAGGTCGCCTACAAGAACGCGATCCTGGTGATGCCGGAGGCATCGCGGCTGCGGCTGTCGGTCAATGGTCAGGTCGTGCTCGAGACCCCGCTCGCGTCGTCCGACAAGTTCAAGTCGGCCTCGGCCGACCTTCCCGACGGCCTGCTGCGTCCCGGCGCCAACGTGCTGCGCTTCCAGGCCTTCCAGCGCCATCGCACCGATTGCTCGATCCAGTCGACCTATGAGCTCTGGACCGACATCGACCCGGCGGGCACGAAGATCAATCTCGAGGCTGGCGGCGCGCCGGATCTGCTGCAGTCGCTCGAAGACCTTCCCGCCGTCGGCTACGGGTCCGATGGTGTCACGCGCATTCATTTCGTCGTGCCGAATGTCGCGCGAGGTGGTGCCAACGAAGGCATGATCAAGCTGGCGCAGGCGCTCGGCGTGCTGGGCGGCTATGCCAATCCCGCTGTCACCGTCAGCGACAGCACGGCAGCGCCCGACCCGCGCGGCACGCTCACCGTCCTGCTCGGCGCGGCCGCCGATATCGATCCTCTGCTGACGGCCCCGATCGCTGCGGCCGAGACGCAGCCTGTAGTGTCGTTCGTGGACGAGCCGCGGCTCGGCGCCTCGGTGCTCGCGGTGACCGGAGCCAACTGGGGCCAGATCATGGCTGCAGTCGATGCGATCGCCGCCAGGGCGGACCGTCCGCTTGGACAGCCGCGGCTGACGCTCAATACCGCGTCATGGCTGTCGCCGGACGTGCATTATTTTACCGGCCCGGAAAACGTCGCGCTGGCGAAGCTCGGCGTAGCCACACAGCAGTTTTCGGGCCGCCGCTTCCGCACCCAGTTCGCCGTCGGCGTCCCGTCGGATTTCTATGCCGAGGCCTATGGCGAAGCGTCGATCCTGCTCGATGCCGCCTATACCTCGGCGGTTCTGCCGGCGAGCCACCTCGACGTCTATGTCAACGGTCAGATCGCCGCGACGACCCGTATCGTCAACCGCACCGGCGGCATCTTCCGCCATCTGCCGATCCAGGTGCCATTCCGGCATTTCCACCCCGGCGTGAACACGATCATGATCGAGGCGGTGCTGAATACCGACGCCGACCAGGTCTGTGCGCCCGGCGGATCGATCGCGGGTTCCGACCGCTTCGTGCTGTTTGATACGACCGAATTCTCCATGCCGGGATTTGCCCGGATCGCCAGGCGGCCCAATCTCGCGGCGCTCGCCGGCAGCGGCTTCCCCTATGGCTCGGCGCCGGTCGCTTCGGCCCTGGTGCTCGGCCGCACCGATATCGACACGCTCTCGGCCGCCGGAACGCTGGTCGCCCGCCTCGCCATCCAGGCCGGACGCATCCTGCCGCTGGCGCTGACGGCGGCACCGAATGTCGGCGATCAGTCGGCAATCTTCGTCGGCGTCGCCAGCCAGTTCTCGGATGGCATGCTCGGCAGGCTCGGCATCGCCGAGACGGTCCGCGCCAACTGGAAATCGGATCTGACTCGCGTCCCGGATCAGGCGGAGGCGGGCAATGTCGTCCTGCCCGGGACCAATATCCCGGACACCGCGATTGCGGGGGGCGACGCTGAGAATACCGACGCGGTCTTCGATCGCTGGCGCACGGCCCTCGCCGGCGGCGGCGGCTGGCGCGGCCAGGTCTCTTCGTTCGAGGACTGGATGAAGCGCAATTTCGACATCTCGTTCTCGGCGCTCCGCATCGGCCCGGCAACGGAGGTCGCCTTCGAGCCGAAGGCGCGCTCGACCTTCCTGCTGGCGCAGGCCGTCAGCCCGGGCGGCAACGGCACCTGGACGATGATGACCGCGCCTTCGGGCAGCGAGCTCGCCAGCGGTGCCACTTCGGTCGCGGCGATCCAGAACTGGTCGAAGGTCGCCGGCCAGTTCAGTTCCTACAGCGCCAGCACGGGCCTGATCGAGAATCAGCCTGCAGTGAATTATCAATTCGTGGTGACTCAGCCGCTGTCGCTTCAGAACATTCGCCTCATTGCCGCCAACTGGTTCTCCAGCAACATCGCCTTTTATGCCTTCTGTCTGATCGGACTTTGCGTCGTGCTCGGTATCATCACCTCCGGCCTGCTGTTCCGCCTCGGGAGACCGTCGTGAACACATCCGCGTGGCTGTTCGCCCTGACGATCGTCTTTGCCGCGGTGCTTGCGGGTCCGCCGGCGCAGGCCGCCGACCTCCGCATCCAGGGCACGATCAGCCCGGCCCTGTGGCAGGCCTATGCCAGCCGGTTCCTCGATCCGACCGGCCGCATCGTCGATGACGCGAATGGCTCCATCAGCCACAGCGAGGGGCAGGGCTACGGCTTGCTGCTGGCGCTGGCCGCCGATGACCGGGCGAGCTTCGAGCGCATCTGGTCGTTCACGCAGACGCAGATGCTCCTCAGAAGCGACGGACTTTCGGCGTGGAGCTGGCGGCTCGCGGAACCCCATGTCCCCGACATCAATAATGCCAGCGACGGCGACCTGCTCATTGCCTATGCGCTGGCGACAGCCGGCACGGCCTGGCAGGTGCCCCGCTACACCGCGGCGGCAACGGCGCTCGCCGAGGCACTCGGCAAGACCTCGATCATCACCGCCGACGGCGCGACGCTTCTGCTGCCCGGCGTCGACGGCTTCACGGCGGATGCGCGGGCCGACGGGCCGGTGGTCAATCTCTCCTACTGGGTCTTCGAGGCGATGCCCGTGATGCAGCGGCTCGCACCGTCAGCCGAATGGCAGACGCTTGCCCGCTCCGGTCTCAACCTGCTGGCAGCGGCGCGCTTCGGGCGCTCCCAGCTTCCTTCCGACTGGATCTCGCTGCATGGCAAGGCGCCTGTGCCGGCTTTGGGCTTCGACCCGGTGTTCGGCTACAACGCGATCCGCATCCCGCTCTATCTGATCCGCGCCGGTGTCACCGATCCGGCCTGGCTCGATCCGTTCGTCGTCGCCTGGCGAGGTGCGCAGACGCGCGGGCTGCCGCTGATCAACGTCGTGACCGACCAGGTCGCAGCCACGCTGAGCGAGCCCGGCTACCGCATGCTGCCGGCGCTGCTCGCTTGCGTTCAGAACGGCACCAAGATCCCGCCGGACCTGCAATTGTTCACGCCGACGCACTATTACCCGTCGACCCTCTACCTGCTCGCGGTTTCCTATCGCACCGAAAGGAAACCGGAATGCCTGTGAGAGGCATCTTCCTCGTCATCGGATCGGTCGCGATCGTCGGCATCCTCGGTGCCGTCTTCGTGCGCCAGGCCGCGACGCGGACCGACGATCTTTCGAGCGTCATGCGGGCGAATGCGTCTTCGGTCGCCAGTGCCCCGGCCGTCTCGCCGCTGGCGTTGCCGGCATCGGGCGCCGCTGCCGACGACGTCTTCGGCGCGAACCGCATCGCCCAGGCGTCCCCGCTCCAGACGACGCCACCGGTCGCGCTGCCCGGCGGTCCCGTTTCACTGCCGGGAACAGCCCCTGCCGCTGCGCCGACCACGACGCCGGCCCTGCCGGCGAGCCCGGCGCCTGTCGCCACGCCGCAGCCGGTGGCTCCGGCCGCCGGCGCCGCGGCGCCGGCACTTGCTGCAGCTGCGCCTGCCGCTGGTCCCGCGGTCGACGAGACGGCGCTGCGCTATTTCGCGCAGCAGGGTGACGCCCGGCGGCTGAATGCCGAGATCGCACGCCTGCGGGCGCTCTATCCGAACTGGTATCCGCCGACCGACATGACCGCGCCGGTTCCTGTTACGGATACGCTGCTCGACAACATGTGGAAGCTCTACAGCCAGGGCCAGTATGCCGCTGCACGCGCGGCGATCGCCGACCGGCTGGCGACCGAGCCCGGCTGGAAGGTCCCGGCGGACCTCCTGGCACGGCTCGATATCGGCGAGAAGCGCGAGCGGCTCGTCAACGCCTCCAATGCCAAGCAGTGGGAAACGGTGGTTCAGATCGCGGCGGATACGCCGAGCCTTCTGACCTGCGCCGATGTCGACGTGCTCTGGCGCCTCGCCGAGGCCTTCGCGCGCAGCGACCGCGCCGATCGCGCGCGCGATGTCGACGTCTATGTCCTGACCAACTGCCAGGACCCGAAAGAGCGCCTCGCCACCGTGCAGAAGGCCATGGCCTATCTCGGCGACGCGGAACTCGCCGAGCTCCTGGCGCTGGAGCGCACGGGCGCCGACGGCAAGGGCGAGTTCGCGGCCGTCAAGGGCGATATCGCCCGCCGAAGGATCGGCGCCGCCGCCAAGGACCCGAGCAAGATCGCCCCGCCCGAGGATATCGCCTTGCTGCAGCAGCTCGCGACCGCCGGCACAAAGGCCGACGACGCTGTGCTCCTCGGGTCCTATCTGTTCACGCACAAGGACGCCGAAGGCGCCGTCACCTGGTTCCAGCTCGCCAAGACGCGCGCCGATACGCCGGAGATCGCGCGCGGCCTCGCCTATGCGCTCAACGCCGTCGAGCGCCCGGCCGAGGCCGAGGCCGCTGCCTATCGCTGGCGCGACGCAGGCGCCGAGAACAAGGAAGCCTATCTCGTCGTCGCGACGGCGCTGCTCGCGATCGATCCGCCGGCCAAGATCGAGCCCGAGGTGATGGCGCGCATGGCCAAGGCGATCAGCGAGGCGAAATATGCGCCCGGCGCGCAGGATCTCGGCTGGTATGCCTACAATACCGGGCAGACGCTCTCGGCGGCGCGCTGGTTCTCGGCGGCGCTGACCTGGAAGGCGGACATGGAGCCGGCGGCCTTCGGTCTTGCGCTGGCGGCGCAGAAGCTCGGCAACAAGGTAGCCCTGGCGCAGATCCTGAAGGTGTGGGGCCCGCGCTCGCAGCGCATCGCCGATCTCGCCGACCCGACCAAGCAGCGCGCCGGCCTTCGCCCGGCCGATACCTTCGAACTGCCGCCGAGCATCGCGACGCCCGGCGTGGTCCAGCCCGGCCGTGCTGGCGCCGTGGTGCCGCAGACGACGGCGCGCATCGCGTCCGACTATGCCGTGCCGACGCCGGAGGGCACCTTCGTCCAGGCCGATGCGGTCGCCCCGGCGACGGCACCGGTCCGCACGACCCGCGTCGCGGCCTCAGCGGGCGGCGGGGGCGGGGGCTGCCGCAGCGGTGTTCGGACGGAACAACTGCGCGGAATGAGCGCGCTCAATCGCGGCTGGTGCCTGCTCTCGCTCAATCGGCCGGTCGAGGCGAGCGATGCCTTCGACGCGGCGATGACGAGCAGCGACGGCAAGGCGCGGCAGGATGCGGCCTATGGCAAGACCCTCGCCAATCTCCGCTCGGGGCTTACTGACGCCGCGGCCGTGTCCGCTTCGGCGGCCCCGCAGGATCCGAAGCGTGCGGTCGAACTGCGCACCGAGATCCTGACGCAGCGGGCACTCGCGGCCTATGCGGACAATCGCTGGACCGAGGCACTGCTCTATCTCGACGAGCGCTCGCAGATCGCGCCGGAGCAGAACGACCTGCTGCTGATCCGCGCCTGGTCCTATTATCACCTCGGCCGCCTGCCGGAATCGAAGCGGCTCTTCGTCGCCGTGGCCGGAACTGGCTCGCGCGAAGCCGCCAAGGCGCTCGCGACCCTTGCCAACTCGCAGCAGGGCATGACGCTGGACGATGGCCGCAGCCGCCGCTGAAGGCAGCGGCCGCGGCGCCACCGTTACTTCTTTTCCTTGGCGGCCGCGGTGGTGTTCGCGAACGGCTTCGGAGCGGTCGCCGCGCCGGCCTTCGGCTTTTCGGCCTTCGGCTTGCGGGTTTCCTTGTTGCTACGCATCTGACCCTTGGCCATGGCGGTCTCCTTCTCTGGCGTCGATGCGCCATGATACAGGACCGCGTCCGCCTCGGGTAGCGGTGGCCGAAGCGTTTTCGTACGCTCGGCCTGTGCAGGGTCGGGGCCGGAAGTCGAGCTTTCAGAAGGCCTTAGGCCGACCATTTCCGAATTTGAATCATCATCCTCGGCACTCTCGTCGATGCCGGCCATGATCGCGCGCAACCCGGTTTCGTCGACGAGATCCCTGGCGGCGGCGAGGCTGAACCACATCACGTAACGCTGGCCGGCCTCCTTCCAGGTCGCGAGTTGCCGCGCGACGTTCATGCGGTAGACGACGACATTGACTAGATCGAGCTGCGCCGGCCGGCGTTTCCAGTAGATGAAGGAGCCGATCGGCCGCTTCGAGACCTTCCCGACGAGCCCGGCTTCCTCGCGCGCCTCGACGCCCGCCGCCTGACGGTCGGTCTTCCCCTTCATCGGCCAGCCCTTCGGGATGGTCCAGCGTCGCGTCTCGCGCGTCGTCACAAGGCAGACCTGCAGCTGGCCGTCCACCCTGCGCAAGGGCAGCGCCGCAACCTGCCGCAGCGCTTCGTCGCTCAGCTCTGCGATGGGAGGAAGGGACAGGGTTGGAGACACAGACATCGGCCGGTGGAAACTCTTTAGTCGTCTAACTCGATTCGGATCGGATGCGAAACGCCGCGATCAGGCTTGACCGACCTGCTTCCTTTATCCTGTCGCAATCAAGCGCAAACGACGTTTCGCCTCATCCGGGGGTTGTCTCCGGGGTCGGCGAATCAGGAAGACAGGATCGGTGATGGTCCAGCAACGATCGTATCCGGGATTCGTTGCGCGCAGCGCCGCAGGTCTGTGACGTCGGTCACGTACGCGTCTTCGCTGCCCGCGGGAAAGGATAGCGCAATGCCGCGCCGACCGATGCGCGATCCTGGCGTCGCCATCGCTCGACGCTGCGCGGCGGCCTTCATGGCACGCTGACTGACATGTGCAATCTCTACTCGATCAGGTCGAACCCGGACGCGATCCGCGCCTTTGCGCGGGCGCCCATCGACACAACCGCCAATCTGGCGCCGCGGCCGGGCGTCTATCCCGACTATCTGGCGCCGATCGTCCGCAACACGCCCGAGGGCCGCGAACTCGCCCGGGCGCGTTGGGGCATGCCGACGCCGTCGAGCATCCTGCACGAGGCGGCGGACGCCCGCGCCGACAAGCTTGAGGCCAAGGGCAAGGTCGCCGATCGGGACACTCTTCGGCGGTCGGAACCCGATGCCGGCGTGACCAATTTCCGCAATGGCAACTCGCCCACTGGCGCTGACCACCGTTCAGACCGGCAGGTGGCTGATCGGGACGTGCTGAGTGGCCACATCCGGGCCATTCAGCACTCCTGGATCGTAGAACAGGCCGTTGTCCGCGTCATAGAGGATGAAGTGATCTCCTTCGACATGGACGATTGCCACGCCTTGGATTTCGCGCCAGTCGTGCGCCTCCGCAGCCGCGCCAATTGGCCAGCCAAGCCTCGTTAAGACGCTGCGGACATCCTCCCACCGCATGTAGTGGACGGACCTGTCACCCCAATCGACCATCGCCGCTAGCCGATCATAGGGGATGCCGGTGAGCATTTGCAGGACGCGAATGCCGCAACCGTCATCCCTCGGCAATTGCGTGTGAAAGGCAAAACGAACTTGGTCGGGCCGAGGTTGGGACATCGTGGAACTCCTCTGGCCTCCACCATCCCGCAGACTGACGCTCACGCGCAAGACTTGGCCAAGCAAGTTTGGCGTGGCGGCGGCTCGTGGGGGTCGTAGGAATCACGGTCGGCTGGTTCATGATCGTGCAGCCCCGGCTATCGCGCCACACGATCAAGCGCTGGGGCTAAGAGCAGCTGCGCCGAATTTGAGGCGGGTCGGCCTAGACAGGGCCGATGCAGAAGGATGAGGCTGGATTGATCGCAATCGGCTGCATTTCGCCGATCATCTTGGGCGTAGTCGGGGTGCTGGTGGGCAGCTGGCGCGATGGCAGCGCCGGCGCTCTCTGGGCGGGCTCGCAGGGCTGTTTGCGGATGCCATCGTAGTTGCTACCGTAGGCAAGTGGCGTTGAACGGGGATCGTCATGGCAAAGCAGCGAAATTCGAGAATTCCGGGATTGTCGTGGAAGTCGGCAACTGGATTTTCAGGGGCGGGAAAGCTGTCCCGTCAGATCTCCGCAGGGGTCGGCATCTTCGTCCTTTCGACAACCGACTTCGCAGCACACGCTGCCCCCAAGTCTGGCCGGACCGCACCCGAGATATGCGCTGAGGCAGCCTCGCAGACGCTTAAAGGGAACGTGCCGAAGTCGGTTCGAGAGGCCATCCTCTCGGTTTGCGAGACGGCGATGCGCGGCGCCGCAAACGATGCTGCCTGTGATGCGGCGGCATCGAAGATCATGAAAGACTTGGGACCCCTGACGGCAAACACATGCAAGACTGCCGTGAGGATCAATTCGGGGGGTTGAAATCGAGACGCCCCAAACAGCCCCGCGAACGCTCTGGATGACACGCTCAAGATCGTGGCGAGCGGGGGGGACGCACGACGGATTGACCGGATGACGACCTCGATCGGCAGCTAAAGACGCGTGCGAACGGCTTGGCGATGCCGAGCTGATTTATATCAGATGGTCTGGTGCCGGTTGAGGGGATTGAACCCCCGACCTTCGGTTTACAAAACCGCTGCTCTACCGCTGAGCTAAACCGGCGTCGGCATCGGTTTAGTGAGAGGCGGGGGCGGCGGTCAAGGGGCGCGGCCGGATGCAGGCGATGCAATCGCCAATCCCCGCCGCCCCCGGTGGCGTCAACCGTCCATTTCCTGCCGGGCGCGCCGTGATCAGGCTGCGGGCGGACCGAGATGGCGCCGCGCGACATAGAGCGCGAGCGCCGCTGCGTTGGAGACGTTGAGGCTCTTGATCACGCCCGGCATGTCGAGCCGGGCGACCGTGTCGCATTTCTCGCGGGACAGGCGACGGAGGCCCTTGCCCTCTGCGCCGAGCACGAGCGCAATCCGTTCTCCGGCCATGGCCGTCTCCAGCGTTGCCGTGCCCTCGCTGTCGAGCCCGACGCGATGGAAGCCGAGTTCGCCGAGCTCATCGAGCGCGCGGGCGAGATTCGGCACTTCGACATGATTGATCCATTCGAGCGCTCCGGAGGCTGCCTTTGCGAGCACGCCGGTCTCGGTCGGCGCATGGCGCCCCGTGGTCAGCAGCGCATCGGCGCCGAAGGCGACGGCCGAGCGCAGGATGGCGCCGACGTTATGGGGATCGGTGACCTGGTCGAGAACGACGACGAGCTTGGCATCGCCGAGCATCGAAAGCGGAAGTGGATCGAGCGGTTCCACCAGGACGGCCGCGCCCTGATGCACTGCGGCTTCGCCGAGCAGGCGGTCGAGCGCCTTCGGATCGGCCTCTTCCAGAGTATCCGGCAGCGTCGCGCCTTCCTCGCGCAGCCGCGCCGCGGCATTTTGTGTCGCGAGCAGGCGAAGGACGGTGCGGTTCGGGTTGCCGAGCGCCGCCGCGACCGAATGAATGCCATATATCCACAGCTGGTCTGGCCGGCGTTCGGCGGCGCTGCGGGGGCCGAAACGGCGCTCGCCTTCGCCGCGCGGGCGGCCGTCCTCGCGCTTCGGACCAGGCTTCTGGCCGCGGAAATACTTGGATTTGTCGTTGGTGCTCATGCGGCTTTATACGGGCGGCGCGGCGGGGCGGCAACCACGGCCATGGCGCGAAATCAACCCGTTGCAAAGCGCCGGGAAGGGCGTTGACAGCGCGGGGCAAGGTCTCCATAACACGCGCCACGGAAAACCGGGTTCCGGTCCGGTTCCGTAGACGATCCTGAACGCGTGACGCTCTGCCGAAATGACGGAGGGGTGCCCGAGTGGTTAAAGGGGACGGACTGTAAATCCGTTGGCTATGCCTACGTTGGTTCAAATCCAACCCCCTCCACCATCTCGACGGAACGTTGGCGTGCGGGTGTAGCTCAATGGTAGAGCAGCAGCCTTCCAAGCTGAATACGAGGGTTCGATTCCCTTCACCCGCTCCATCTATTGAGCATCGCGCCGCCGGCGAGGCGGATCATTCCTCGCGGCGAGGTCGCGGTGCAAGCTGGGCCGGCCTGAGGCTCACGTGAACGAGACGACAGGAAAGCACGTCGATGGGTAAAGAGAAGTTTGCGCGCACGAAGCCGCATTGCAACATTGGCACGATCGGGCACGTCGATCATGGCAAGACGTCGCTGACTGCGGCGATCACGAAGGTTCTTGCGAAGACGGGCGGCGCGACGTTCAAGGCGTATGACCAGATCGACGCGGCTCCCGAGGAGCGGGCGCGCGGCATCACGATCTCGACGGCGCATGTCGAGTACGAGACGTCGGCCCGCCACTACGCTCACGTCGATTGCCCCGGCCACGCCGATTATGTGAAGAACATGATCACCGGCGCTGCGCAGATGGACGGCGCGATCCTGGTGGTTTCGGCCGCTGACGGCCCGATGCCGCAGACGCGCGAGCACATCCTGCTCGCCCGCCAGGTCGGCGTTCCCGCTCTGGTCGTGTTCCTGAACAAGGTCGACCTCGTCGACGACGCCGAGCTGCTCGAGCTGGTCGAGCTCGAGGTTCGCGAGCTGCTGTCGTCCTACGACTATCCGGGCGACGACATTCCGATCGTCAAGGGTTCGGCCGTGGTCGCGCTCAATGACGGCGATGCCAAGCTCGGCGAGGACGCGATCCTCGAGCTGATGACGGCCGTCGACACCTACATCCCGCAGCCGGAGCGTCCGATCGACCTTCCGTTCCTGATGCCGATCGAGGACGTGTTCTCGATCTCGGGTCGTGGCACGGTGGTGACGGGTCGCGTCGAGCGCGGCATCGTCAAGGTCGGCGAGGAAGTCGAGATCGTCGGCATCCGCCCGACGGTGAAGTCGACGGTGACCGGCGTCGAGATGTTCCGCAAGCTGCTCGACCAGGGCCAGGCTGGTGACAATATCGGCGCGCTGCTTCGCGGCATCGACCGTGAAGGCGTCGAGCGCGGCCAGGTTCTGTGCAAGCCCGGCACGGTGACGCCGCATACGGTGTTCAAGGCCGAGGCTTATATCCTGACGAAGGAGGAGGGTGGCCGTCACACGCCGTTCTTCACCAATTATCGTCCGCAGTTCTACTTCCGCACGACGGACGTGACCGGCGTGTGCACGCTGCCCGAAGGCGTCGAGATGGTGATGCCGGGCGACAACGTGTCGATGGAAGTGACGCTGATCGTGCCGATCGCCATGGAAGAGAAGCTGCGCTTCGCTATCCGCGAGGGCGGCCGCACCGTCGGCGCCGGCGTCGTCGCCAGCATCATCAAGTAAGAGTCGAGGCTCCGGACGGGGCACGCGGTAACGCGTGCCCTTCGGACATCGCAAGAGATCGGGCGGCTGCGCATCATCGCAGCCGCCTTTTTTGTTGCGGTTGGCCGGTGACCGACTGATGCAGAATTGCCGCGGTCGCCAAGTCCCCGCCCGTGCCCGCGTTGCTGTCGCGATCCAGTGCTTTGACGGGCCGCTTCGCGCTGCTATGGCACCGCCGAGAGCGTCGGCCCATCGAGGTAGGCAGTGCCCAAGTAAGTCCGGTCTCAGTCAGTTCCACCCCGCGTCGATGGCCTCGCGCTGCCGGCGTGCCTGTGTCCATTGGGTGGCGGCGTGAGACCGGTTTGGCATTGTTTTCGCCCCGCCATCAGCGCCGCTGCTCTGCTCTCCTTTCCTGCCGCGCCGAACATCGCCATGCCGCGCCCTGCCAAGGGCTTCCTGCGCCGTCCTCTCGGTGGACTTCCGAACGGAAGACCGCGACGAGATGTTCGATGCCCTGACGGTCCGCTGGACCATTGTTCCCCTGAGTTCCCCCGAGCCCTGGCTCTCCTGCAGCGGATGCGGACGCGACCGCGCCTTTCGCAGCAGCGACAAGATCCGCCTGAACGCTAACGGGCAGAAGCTCGATGCCTGGCTGATCTACAAATGCGTCACCTGCGACAAGACATGGAACCGGCCGATCTTCGAACGACGCAATGCGCGCTCCATCGACCCGGGCGAGATCCGGGCGATGCAGGCCAATGATCCGGACTGGGTTCGCGGACATGCCTTCGATCTCGTTGCGCTGCGCCGCCACACGCAGCGGATCGAGAGTTCCGCGGCGTTCCGTGTGGGGAGAGAGACTGTTCGCGAGGCGGCTGGCTGGACGAAACTTGACATTCGCCTCGCTGTGCCCGTGCCGACCGACCTTCGTCTCGACCGGCTGCTCGCCACGGAGTTGCCGCTCTCGCGCAGCCGCCTTGGCCGGATGATCGAGACCGGCGTCCTCCGGGTTCTGTCGGCGGAAGCCGATCCGCTGCGCCGACGCATCAAGGAAGGCACTCGCCTCGTTCTCGATCTCGCCGGCGAGCAGGATCGCGACAGCCTGTGGCGGCGCGCCGCCACGGAACCCGCCGGCTGAGCGCCAGATCGTCGTCGTGATCGATCCCGGCCGCGCGTTCTGTGCGGCCGGGTCCTGCGAAGCGTTCGCCAGGAACGGGACCCGCTCAGCCGCTGAACACCGCCCGCGGTCTGATCAACTGGCCGCTTGCCGCCTGTTCCATCGCATGCGCGATCCAGCCGACGGAGCGCCCGGTCGCGAAGAGGGCAAGGGCGCTTCGTGCCGGCAGCCGATAGCGCCGCTCCAGCAGGACAAGGGCGACATCGATGGTTGGCTTCCTGCCGGTTGCCGATTCGACCGTTTCGAGCAATGCGCGCTCGGGCGCAGCGACATCGAGCGTGTCGAGCAGTGCCGTGGCGCGCGGATCCCCGTCCGGATAGAGACGATGACCGAAGCCGGGCAGGGCATCGCCTCGGGCGAGCCGTGCGTGGACGGCGGCCGCGGGATCGCCGAGTTGCCGTGCCTCGTCGAGGAAGGCAGCCACGCGGTCGGTGGCGCCGCCATGCAGCGGTCCGGCCAGCGTTACCAGACCGGCGATCAGCGCGTGCGTGAGCGACGCCCCGGTGGAGGCGGCGACGCGGACCGCGAAGGTTGACGCATTCAACTCGTGATCGGCGACGAGAACCAGCGCCATGCGGATCGCGTTCGCTGCCGCCGGCGCCTGCCATGTCGATGCCAGCGCCTCATGCAGCGGCGCTTCGGCCAGCCAGCGGCCTGCAGCGGCCGAGCCGATGATCCGCACCAGTCGCGCAGCGCGGGCGGTGCGCCTTGCGCCCTGTTCGCCGGGCAACGCATCCGGCAACTCCGCCGCCAGCGCTGCCACGGCGCGATCGATGGGTGATCCGGCCTCCGGCATCACATGCGCGGCGCGGCCGCGGAAGGCGACGCTGTCGAGACCCCACAGCAGCGCCGCGACGCGTTCGAGGCTCTCCGTCGACGCAAGTTCGACCGCGTCACGGCCGCGATAGGCGAGGCGGCCGTCCTTGATGCTGCCGAGCGCCGTCGTCAACACCGGCAGCCCCCAGTCGAGCGCCGTTGCCGCCGCAGATCCTGGACGGGCCTGTCGCTGCTTCTGCGCGATCAGCGCTTCGACATCCTCGCGCACATAGAGCCGCGCGCGCGGATCGTCAGGATGAGGCCAGGCGCGGATCCGGCCCCGGCTGACATAGGCGTAAAGCGAGGCGGGCCGCACGCCGAGCAGGGCGCTCGCCTCCGTCGCCGACAACAGCTTCGCCGTGCTGTCCATCATACCAATCATATTGATTTGTTGATTCAAGATTGAGGAGCCACTCAATCTACAGCAGCGTCGCCTGCATGGCAAAGAAGGAGACTGTCATGAATGCACGCATCGACATGCCGCGCGCTGCCCGCCCGGCCGGTTCGCCGGGGCTCGCCGGCATCGTCGCCGCCGATACGGTCCTCAGCCACGTCGACGGCACAGGCGGGCGGCTGATCATCCGGGGTGCGCCCATCGAACGGCTGGCCGGCCATGTCAGCTACGAGGCGGCGGCCGGACGGCTGCTCGACGGCTTCGCTGCGGTCGGCGACGACAAGGCGCTGGCGGCGGCGATCGGGGAGGGGCGGGCCGACGCGCATCGCCGCTTCGCCGGCCGGCTTGATGCGCTGGCGCCGCGCGATCCGGTCGAGGCGACGCGGCTGCTGCTGGCCTCGATCGGCGATGAGGATGCGCTGGCGTCTCCGGCGGCGCTGATCGGCGCCGTCGGGGTCGCGGCTTCGATGGCGATCCGCGCCGGGCAAGGCCTTGCGATCCTGACGCCGGATCCGGCGCTGCCGCATGCGCTCGATCTGCAGCGGCTGATTTCGGGACGGATGCCGGACGCCGCGGCAGCGCGGGCCTTCGAGACCTATCTCGTTACGGTGATCGACCATAGCCTCAACGCCTCGACCTTCACGGCACGCGTAGTGGCATCGACCGAATCAGGTCTCGTCTCGGCCGTGATTGCCGCGCTGTCGGCGCTCAAGGGGCGGCTGCATGGCGGCGCGCCCGGACCCGTGCTCGACATGCTCGACGCCATCGGCACTGCCGAGATGGCGCAGCCCTGGCTCGAGGACCAGATGGACCATGGTGCGCGAATCATGGGCTTTGGCCATCGCGCCTACCGCGTCCGCGACCCGCGCGCCGACGTTCTGCGCGCCGCCATCGAGGATCTCGGCGCCCCCGACGACCGGTTGGCGCTCGCCCGCGCCGTGGAGCAGGCGGCGCTCGCGGTGCTGGCGCGGCGCAAGGCGAACCGCCGGCTCGACGTGAATGTCGAGTTCTACACGGCGCTGCTGCTGGAGCGGCTCGGCATCCCGCGTGCGGGCTTTACCGCCGTTTTCGCCGTCGGACGGTCGGCCGGGTGGATCGCGCATGCGCTCGAACAGCAGCAGACCGGCAGCCTCATCCGTCCCGATGCCCGCTATGTCGGGCCGGACCCGCTCGAGGCGCACGCGCCTGTGGCAAGCTGAGCCGGCTCGGGCTTCGGCGATCGAATAGGGATTGCACCGGCGGATGCGCTTGGCTATGACAACCCCGCGTCTCCGGAATCGACAGTGGTCGGCCGGAAAAGCGTGGAGGGGTATAGCTCAGCTGGTAGAGCGACGGTCTCCAAAACCGTAGGTCGTAGGTTCGAATCCTACTGCCCCTGCCAATTTGCTACTTGAGGAATCGTTCATTCGGTTCTATGTAACGCTTCCCAGCGCGGTGCGCAGACTTTTGTTTGCGCGCCCGCAAGCCGTGAGCGGGTAATGGCCACCAAAACTAATCCAGTTGCATTCTTCCAGCAGGTCCGGTCGGAGGTATCCAAGGTCGTTTGGCCGTCTCGGCGCGAAGCCTTGATCACCACCGCCATGGTCTTTGCGATGGCCGTTGCCGCGTCCCTGTTCTTCACGCTGGCCGATTTCGCCTTGAGCTACGGCGTTCAGCTGCTGCTCGGCGTCGGTCGCTAGGGAGCAGTTGCATGGACAAGCGGTGGTACATCGTTCACGCCTATTCGAATTTCGAGAAGAAGGTCGCGGACTCGATCCGTGAGCAGGCTGCCCAGCGCGGTCTTGCCGATCTCTTCGACCAGATCCTCGTGCCGACCGAGAAGGTCGTCGAGGTCCGGCGCGGCCGGAAGGTCGATGCCGAGCGGAAGTTCTTCCCGGGTTATGTCCTGGTCAAGATGGCGCTGACGGACGACGCCTATCACCTGATCAAGAATACCCCGAAGGTGACCGGGTTCCTCGGTTCGGACAATCGTCCGATGCCGATCTCGGAGGCTGAGGCGAACCGCATCCTGCATCAGGTGCAGGAAGGCGTCGAGCGTCCCAAGCCTTCGGTCAGCTTCGAGATCGGCGAGCAGGTCCGCGTTGCGGACGGTCCGTTCGCCTCGTTCAATGGTCTCGTCGAGGAAGTCGACGAGGTTCGCGCCCGCCTCAAGGTGGCGGTGTCGATTTTCGGGCGCGCCACTCCGGTGGAGCTCGAATACGGTCAGGTCGAGAAGGTCTGATCGCTGAGAGGCGTGGGAGGGTGCGGCGCTCGCCAAGCGTCGCCGCCCGCACCACGCCATTCCTGGTTCGGCGCTCCGCTGAACCGCCTCGCCGGCAGGCTGCCGGCAGTGGAAAGGAACACAGATGGCAAAGAAGGTTCTCGGCTACCTGAAGCTTCAGGTGAAGGCCGGCTCGGCGACCCCGTCGCCGCCGATCGGCCCCGCGCTCGGCCAGCGCGGTATCAACATCATGGAATTCTGCAAGTCGTTCAACGCGCAGACCCAGGAGATGGAGAAGGGCTCGCCCGTCCCCGTCGTCATCACCTATTACCAGGACAAGTCCTTCACCTTCGTGATGAAGACGGCCCCGGTCAGCTTCTATCTGAAGAAGGCCGCCGGTATCCCGAAGGGCGCCACGACGCCCGGCAAGGGCGCTTCCGCCGGTTCGGTCTCCAAGGCGCAGTGCCTCGAGATCGCTTCGAAGAAGCTCAAGGATCTCAACGCCGAGAACGTCGAAGCGGCGGCTCGGATGGTCGAAGGTTCCGCCCGGTCCATGGGCCTCACGGTGGTTGACTGATCATGGCTCAGCACGGCAAGCGCGTTATCCAGGCCCGTGAGGGCATCGACCGCAACAAGCTCTATCCGATCAGCGTCGCTGTTTCGCTGATCAAGGACCGGGCGACGGCCAAGTTCGACGAGACCATCGAGGTCTCGCTCAATCTTGGTGTCGATCCCCGTCACGCCGACCAGATGGTCCGTGGCGTCTGCACGCTGCCGAACGGCTCTGGCCGTACGGTCCGCGTCGCGGTGTTCGCCCGTGGCGCCAAGGCCGAGGAGGCCAAGGCCGCCGGTGCCGATATTGTCGGCGCCGAGGATCTGCTCGAAATCGTCCAGGGCGGCACGATCGAATTCGATCGCTGCATCGCGACCCCGGACATGATGCCGCTCGTCGGTCGTCTCGGTAAGGTGCTCGGCCCGCGTGGCCTGATGCCGAACCCGAAGGTCGGCACGGTGACCATGGATGTCACCACGGCGGTCAAGGGTGCCAAGGGCGGCTCCGTCGAGTTCCGGGTCGAGAAGGCTGGCATCATCCATGCCGGCATCGGCAAGGCCTCGTTCGATGCCGAGAAGCTGGTGCAGAACATCAAGGCGTTTGCGGACGCTGTGCAGAAGGCCCGTCCGACCGGCGCCAAGGGCACCTTCGTTCAGCGCGTTGCCGTTTCGTCGACCATGGGCCCCGGCGTCCATGTCGATCCGGCTTCGGTGCTCGGCGCCTGAGTGAATTCCGCCCGGGCAACCGGGCGGCGCGACGGCCGCGCGGGATCTTCGGATCCCGATCGGCCGATACCTGTCCGAGACTGCAGGAGCCGGGTTGACCGGCTTAATATCCTGCATAGACGGGGCGAGACCGATAGTCCGGCTCTTGGCCGGCTGTCAGTTCGAACCTCTTTTGCCCGGCGGCTCGCATGAGCGGCGGGGGGACAGGCCAGGAAGCGTCGCGGCTGCTCGTTTGGCCGCGACATATGCAACCGGCGGTCCCGATCGCAAAAATCGGCCGCCTACCGGAGAGAGGCAAGTGGAAAAAGCGGAAAAGCGCGAACTTGTCTCGACGATGAACGAGGTCTTCCAGGAGACCAATGTCGTCGTCGTGGCACACTATGCCGGCCTCAAGGTTTCCGAGCTCACTGCCCTTCGTGGCAAGGCTCGGCAGGCCGGGGTCAGCATCAAGGTCGCAAAGAACCGCCTTGTGAAGCTCGCCCTTCAAGGCACGGACTCTGCCCATATCGCGGACCTGTTCACGGGTCCGACGCTGGTCGCCTATTCGGTCGACCCGGTGGCAGCGCCCAAGGTCGCCAGCGAGTTCGCCAAGACGAATGACAAGTTCGTCATTCTCGGCGGCGCGATGGGCAAGACCAATCTGGGCCCCGACGGCGTCAAGGCTCTGGCCACGCTGCCGTCGCTCGACGAACTGCGCGGCAAGCTGATCGGCCTCATCCAGGCCCCGGCTCAGAAGATCGCGTCCGTCGTCAATGCGCCGGCGAGCCAGCTCGCCCGCGTGTTCGGTGCCTATGCCAAGAAGGACGATGCGGCTTGAGGCCGTTGATCCAAAACCTGAATTCGAACTGATAGGAAACTGAAATGGCTGATCTTTCGAAGATTGTTGAAGAACTCTCGAGCCTGACCGTTCTCGAGGCTGCCGAGCTGTCGAAGCTGCTCGAAGAGAAGTGGGGCGTCTCGGCTGCTGCTCCGGTCGCGGTTGCGGCTGCCGGCGGCGGCGCCGCTGCTGCGGCTCCGGTCGAGGAGAAGACCGAGTTCGACGTCATCCTGGTGGATGTCGGCGCGAACAAGATCAACGTGATCAAGGAAGTCCGCGCGATCACCGCCCTCGGCCTCAAGGAAGCCAAGGACCTGGTCGAAGCGGCTCCGAAGGCCGTCAAGGAAGCCGTGTCCAAGGACGAGGCTGCCAAGCTCAAGGCCCAGCTCGAGGGCGCCGGCGCCAAGGTTGACGTCAAGTAAGGTTGAAAATACGGCCGGCTCCGATCCTCGGAGCCGGTCGATCATCAGGTCCCTCAGGGACCGCTGTCCAGAAAGCCGCGCCAAAACGCGGCTATACGGCTTTCCGGACAGCTGTTCTTGAACATGGAAGGAGCGAACATGGCCCAGGCATTCACCGGTCGTAAGCGCATCCGCAAATTCTTCGGGTCTATCGGCGACGTGGCCGAGATGCCGAACCTCATCGAGGTTCAGAAGGCATCCTATGATCAGTTCCTCATGGTCGAGGAAGCGAAGGGTGGGCGTCTCGACGAGGGTCTGCAGGCCGTCTTCAAGTCCGTCTTCCCGATCTCCGATTTCTCGAATACCGCGCTGCTCGAATTCGTTCGTTACGATTTCGATGCGCCGAAATACGACGTGGACGAGTGCCGCCAGCGCGGCATGACCTTCTCGGCGCCGCTCAAGGTGACGCTGCGCCTCATCGTGTTCGATGTCGACGAGGACACCGGTGCGAAGTCGGTCAAGGATATCAAGGAGCAGGAAGTGTACATGGGCGAAATGCCGCTCATGACGCTGAACGGCACCTTCATCGTCAACGGCACCGAGCGCGTCATCGTCTCGCAGATGCACCGTTCGCCGGGCGTCTTCTTCGACCACGACAAGGGCAAGACCCATTCGTCGGGCAAGCTGCTGTTCGCCGCCCGCATCATCCCCTATCGCGGTTCGTGGCTCGACATCGAGTTCGACGCGAAGGACATCGTCTATGCGCGTATCGACCGTCGTCGCAAGATTCCGGTCTCTTCGCTGCTGTTCGCCCTCGGCATGGACGCCGAGGAGATCCTCGGCACGTTCTATAACCAGCTGAGCTACACCAAGGCCGGCGACGGCTGGCGCATGCCCTATGATGCCAACCGCATGCGCGGCATCAAGGCGGCGACCGATCTCGTCGACGCCGACACCGGCGAAGTCGTGGTCGAGGCCGGCAAGAAGCTGACGGCCCGCGCCGCCCGCGCCATCGCCGACAAGGGCGTCAAGGCGCTCAAGGTCACCCGTGAGGACCTGTTCGGCAGCTATGTCGCCGAGGATATCGTCAATCCGCAGACCGGCGAGATCTACGCCGAGGCGGGTGCCGAGATCACCGAAAAGCTTCTCGCCGTGCTGGAGACCGCCGGCTACGACGAGATCAGCGTTCTCGACATCGATCACATCAATGTCGGCGCCTATATCCGCAACACGATCGCCGTCGACAAGAACGAGACGCGCGAAGATGCGCTGTTCGACATCTATCGCGTGATGCGTCCCGGCGAGCCGCCGACGATGGATTCCGCCCAGGCGATGTTCCAGTCGCTGTTCTTCGACAGCGAGCGCTACGACCTTTCGGCCGTCGGCCGCGTCAAGATGAACATGCGTCTCGACCTGACTGCAGAGGACACCGTGCGCGTGCTGCGCAAGGACGATATCCTCGCGGTCATCAAGATGCTGGTGAACCTGCGCGACGGTAAGGGCGAGATCGACGACATCGACAATCTCGGCAATCGCCGCGTGCGTTCGGTCGGCGAGCTCATGGAGAACCAGTATCGCGTCGGCCTGCTCCGCATGGAGCGCGCGATCAAGGAGCGCATGTCCTCGGTCGAGATCGGCAATGTGATGCCGCAGGACCTCATCAACGCCAAGCCGGCAGCGGCTGCGGTGCGTGAGTTCTTCGGCTCCTCGCAGCTGTCGCAGTTCATGGACCAGACCAACCCGCTCAGCGAGATCACCCACAAGCGCCGCCTCTCGGCGCTTGGACCGGGCGGCCTGACGCGCGAGCGCGCCGGCTTCGAGGTGCGCGACGTGCACCCGACGCATTACGGCCGCATCTGCCCGATCGAGACGCCGGAAGGTCCGAATATCGGCCTGATCAACTCGCTGGCGACGTTTGCGCGCGTCAACAAGTACGGCTTCATCGAGAGCCCGTATCGCCGCGTCCGTGACGGCATCGCGACGAGCGAGATCATCTATCTCTCGGCCATGGAAGAGTCGAAGTACTACGTCGCCCAAGCGAATGTGGCGCTCGACAAGACCGGCAAGCTGACCGAGGACCTGATCGTTTCCCGCCATGCCGGCGAGAACGTCATGGTCACGTCGGACCGCGTCGACTTCATGGACGTGTCGCCGAAGCAGCTCGTTTCCGTCGCCGCCTCGCTGATCCCGTTCCTCGAGAACGACGACGCGAACCGCGCTCTGATGGGCTCGAACATGATGCGTCAGGCCGTGCCGCTGGTGCGTGCCGAGGCTCCGTTCGTCGGCACCGGCATGGAAGCGGTCGTCGCCCGGGATTCGGGCGCTGCGATCGCGGCCCGCCGCGGCGGCGTCGTCGACCAGGTCGATGCGACCCGTATCGTCATCCGCGCGACGGAGGATCTTGATCCTTCGAAGTCGGGTGTCGATATCTACCGCTTGATGAAGTTCCAGCGCTCGAACCAGTCGACCTGCATCAACCAGCGTCCGCTGGTGCGTGTCGGCGACATCGTCGGCCGTGGCGACATCCTCGCGGATGGGCCCTCGACCGATCTCGGCGATCTCGCGCTCGGCCGGAACGTGCTCGTCGCGTTCATGCCGTGGAATGGCTACAACTTCGAGGACTCGATCCTGCTTTCCGAGCGGATCGTCTCTGACGACGTCTTCACCTCGATCCATATCGAGGAATTCGAGGTGATGGCCCGCGACACGAAGCTTGGTCCGGAGGAAATCACGCGCGACATTCCGAACGTTTCGGAAGAGGCGCTGAAGAATCTGGACGAAGCCGGCATCGTCTATATCGGTGCCGACGTGCAGGCGGGCGACATCCTCGTCGGCAAGATCACGCCGAAGGGCGAAAGCCCGATGACGCCGGAGGAGAAGCTCCTCCGCGCCATCTTCGGCGAGAAGGCGTCGGACGTCCGCGATACCAGCTTGCGCGTTCCGCCGGGCGTGACCGGCACGATCGTCGAGGTGCGGGTGTTCAACCGGCACGGCGTCGAGAAGGACGAGCGCGCGATGGCGATCGAGCGCGAGGAGATCGAGCGTCTCGCGAAGGATCGCGACGACGAGCAGGCGATTCTCGACCGCAACGTCTATGGCCGCCTCGCCGACATGCTGAACACGCGGATCGCTTCGAGCGGCCCGAAGAACTTCAAGAAGGAGACGGTGCTCTCCCGCGAGGTTCTCGAGGAATATCCGCGCAGCCAGTGGTGGCAGTTCGCTGTTGCCGACGAGAAGCTGATGGGCGAGATCGAGGCGCTGCGCGGCCAGTATGACGAGAGCCGCAAGCGTCTGGAGAAGCGGTTCATCGACAAGGTCGAGAAGCTGCAGCGCGGTGACGAGCTGCCGCCCGGCGTGATGAAGATGGTCAAGGTCTTCGTCGCCGTGAAGCGCAAGATCCAGCCGGGCGACAAGATGGCCGGCCGCCACGGCAACAAGGGCGTCGTGTCGCGCATCGTCCCGGTTCAGGACATGCCGTTCCTCGAGGACGGCACGCATGTCGATATCGTCCTGAACCCGCTCGGCGTGCCCTCGCGCATGAATGTCGGTCAGATCCTCGAGACCCATCTCGGCTGGGCTTGCGCCGGCATGGGCCTCAAGATCGGCAAGATGCTCGAGGACTACAAGAAGAGCGGTAACGTGGCGCCGCTGCGCGTCCAGCTCGACGAGGTCTATGGCGACAATGCCAAGAACGAGAACGTGGCCGATCTCGACGACGAGTCCGTCGTCAAGCTCAGCCAGCATCTCTCGAAGGGCGTGTCGATCGCGACCCCGGTGTTCGATGGCGCGCGCGAGCCCGACATCGTCACGATGCTGAAGCAGGCGGGTCTCGAATCGTCCGGCCAGGTCACGCTCTATGACGGGCGCACGGGCGAGTCGTTCGATCGCAAGGTGACTGTCGGCTACATCTACATGCTGAAGCTGCACCACCTCGTCGACGACAAGATCCATGCCCGTTCGATCGGACCGTACTCGCTGGTCACCCAGCAGCCGCTCGGCGGCAAGGCGCAGTTCGGCGGTCAGCGCTTCGGCGAGATGGAGGTGTGGGCCCTCGAGGCCTATGGCGCCGCCTACACGCTGCAGGAAATGCTGACGGTGAAGTCGGACGACGTCGCCGGACGTACCAAGGTCTACGAGGCGATCGTCCGTGGCGACGACACGTTCGAGGCAGGTATTCCGGAATCGTTCAACGTTCTGGTCAAGGAAATGCGCTCGCTTGGTCTCGACGTGGAGCTCAACCAGTCGAAGATGGCGCTTGAAGCGGCCGAACGGATCAGGGATGCGGCGGAGTAATCCGCTGCTTTCCCCTGAATCCATGGAAATTGGTCAAGCCGGCCGGCGCGAGGGGTTTCGCCCCCGCCCGGCGGCAGACAAAGGAGATCGGCGATGAATCAGGAAGTCGCGAACATCTTCAACCCGCTGGCCCAGCCGGCGCAGAACTTCGACCAGATCCGCATTCATATTGCGAGCCCGGAGAAGATTCTGTCGTGGTCCTACGGCGAGATCAAGAAGCCCGAGACCATCAACTACCGCACGTTCAAGCCGGAGCGTGACGGCCTTTTCTGCGCGCGCATCTTCGGGCCGATCAAGGACTACGAGTGCCTGTGCGGCAAGTACAAGCGGATGAAGTACAAGGGCATCATCTGCGAGAAGTGCGGCGTCGAGGTCACCCTGGCGCGCGTCCGGCGCGACCGCATGGGGCATATCGAGCTCGCGGCCCCCGTCGCTCACATCTGGTTCCTGAAGTCGCTGCCGTCGCGCATCGGCATGCTGATGGACATGACGCTCAAGGATCTCGAGCGCATCCTCTATTTCGAGAACTACGTCGTTCTGGAGCCCGGCCTTACCCCGCTGAAGGAGCGTCAGCTCCTCTCCGAGGAAGAGTATCTGCGCGCCCAGGACGAGTATGGTGACGACAGCTTCACCGCGCTGATCGGCGCCGAGGCGATCCGCGAGATGATGATCGCGCTCGACCTCGAGAAGCTGGCCGTGGACCTGCGCGAGGAAATCGCGACGTCGACCTCGGAGTTGAAGCCGAAGAAGCTCGGCAAGCGTCTGAAGCTCGTCGAGGCGTTCATCGAGTCCGGCAATCGCCCGGAATGGATGATCATGACCCAGATCCCGGTCATTCCGCCGGATCTGCGTCCGCTCGTTCCGCTCGATGGCGGCCGCTTCGCGACCTCCGATCTCAACGATCTCTATCGCCGCGTCATCAACCGCAACAACCGGTTGAAGCGCCTGATCGAGCTTCGCGCGCCGGACATCATCATCCGCAACGAGAAGCGCATGCTGCAGGAGGCCGTCGACGCTCTGTTCGACAACGGCCGCCGTGGCCGCGTCATCACGGGCGCCAACAAGCGTCCGCTGAAGTCGCTCTCGGACATGCTGAAGGGCAAGCAGGGCCGGTTCCGCCAGAACCTGCTCGGCAAGCGCGTCGACTATTCGGGCCGTTCGGTCATCGTGGTCGGCCCGGAGATGAAGCTGCACCAGTGCGGGCTGCCGAAGAAGATGGCGCTCGAGCTGTTCAAGCCGTTCATCTATTCGCGCCTCGACGCCAAGGGCTTCTCCTCGACCGTGAAGCAGGCGAAGAAGCTCGTCGAGAAGGAGCGTCCCGAGGTCTGGGACATCCTCGACGAGGTCATCCGCGAGCATCCGATCCTGCTCAACCGCGCGCCGACGCTGCATCGCCTCGGCATCCAGGCGTTCGAGCCGGTCCTGATCGAGGGCAAGGCGATCCAGCTGCATCCGCTGGTCTGCTCGGCCTTCAACGCCGACTTCGACGGCGACCAGATGGCCGTGCACGTTCCGCTGTCGCTCGAAGCGCAGCTGGAAGCGCGCGTCCTGATGATGTCGACGAACAACATCCTGCATCCGGCCAATGGTCTTCCGATCATCGTGCCGTCGCAGGATATCGTTCTCGGCCTCTATTACCTGTCGATCATGGCCGACAAGGAGCCCGGCGAGGGCATGATGTTCGGCAATACCGGCGAGATCGAGCATGCGCTGGCGGCGAAGGCCATCACGCTGCACACCAAGATCAAGGGCCGCTATCGCAGCGTCGACGCTGAAGGCAATGTCACGTCGAAGATCTACGATACGACTCCCGGCCGCCTGCTGATCGGCGAACTGCTGCCGAAGCACCACAACCTGCCCTACGACGTCGTCAACAAGCTGATGACGAAGAAGGAAATCTCGAACACGATCGACGCGGTCTACCGCCATTGCGGCCAGAAGGAGACGGTCATTTTCTGCGACCGGATCATGGCGCTCGGCTTCCGCGAGGCTTGCCGTGCCGGCATCTCGTTCGGCAAGGACGACATGGTCATCCCGGCTGCCAAGGCGAAGCTGGTCGAGGATACCCAGGCGCTCGCGAAGGATTACGAGCAGCAGTACAATGACGGCCTGATCACCTATGGCGAGAAGTACAACAAGGTCGTCGACGCTTGGGCGAAGTGCGGCGATCGCGTCGCCGAGGAGATGATGAAGGGCATTTCGGCGGTCCAGAAGGACGCCGAGACCGGACGTCAGAAGCCGATGAACTCGGTCTACATGATGAGCCATTCGGGTGCGCGCGGTTCGCCGACGCAGATGAAGCAGCTCGCCGGTATGCGCGGCCTCATGACCAAGCCCTCGGGCGAGATCATCGAGAACCCGATCATCTCGAACTTCAAGGAAGGCCTCACCGTTCTCGAGTACTTCAACTCGACCCACGGCGCCCGTAAGGGCCTCGCCGATACCGCGCTGAAGACGGCCAACTCCGGCTATCTGACGCGTCGTCTCGTCGACGTGGCGCAGGACTGCATCATCATCGAGCAGGATTGCGGAACGTCGAACGGCCTCAAGATGCAGGCGGTCATCGATAGCGGCCAGGTCGTCGCTTCGCTCGGCCTCCGCATTCTGGGCCGTACCGCGGCCGAGGATATCGTCGCGGCTGCCACCGGCGAGGTCATCGTCCCGGCCGGCAAGCTGATCGACGAGCGCGATTGCGAGAAGGTCGAGAAGGCCGGCGTCCAGGCGGCGAAGATTCGCTCGGTGCTGACCTGCGACACCAAGATCGGCGTCTGCGCGACCTGCTACGGACGCGACCTCGCACGCGGCACGCCCGTCAACATGGGCGAAGCCGTCGGCGTCATCGCGGCGCAGTCGATCGGCGAGCCGGGCACGCAGCTCACCATGCGCACGTTCCACATCGGCGGAACGGCGCAGGTGGTGGACTCGTCCTTCATCGAGTCGTCGTTCGAAGGCACGATCCAGATCCGCAACCGCAACATGGTGCGCGACAGCGAGGGCAAGCTCATCGCCCTCGGCCGCAACATGGCGATCGTCATCGTCGACAAGGACGGTGCCGAGCGTGCGGTCAACCGCGTCACCTATGGCTCGCGTCTGCATGTGGACGAGGGCGACCAGGTCAAGCGCGGCCAGCGTCTGGCGGAATGGGACCCCTATACCCGTCCGGTGCTGACCGAAGTGACCGGCACCATCGCCTATGAGGACATGGTCGAGGGCATCTCGGTCGCGGAAACGGCGGACGAGGCGACGGGCATCACCAAGCGCGTCGTGATCGATTGGCGCGCCAATCCGCGCGGTGGCGATCTGAAGCCGGCCATCGTCATCAAGGGCAAGGACGGCAAGGTGCTCAAGCTCGCCCGTGGCGGTGAGGCGCGGTACCTGCTCTCGGTCGAGACCATTCTCTCGGTCGATCCGGGCTCGGAAGTGCATGCCGGCGACGTGCTGGCGCGTATTCCGACGGAAGGCGCCAAGACTCGCGACATCACGGGCGGTCTGCCGCGCGTGGCGGAGCTGTTCGAGGCGCGTCGTCCGAAGGATCACGCGATCATCGCCGAGATGGACGGCACCGTCCGCTTCGGCCGCGACTACAAGAACAAGCGTCGCGTCATCGTCGAGCCCGTCGAGGGTTCGGTCGATGCGACGGGCGCGCCGCTGGAGCCGGTCGAGTATCTCATCCCGAAGGGCAAGCCGTTCCATCTGCAGGAAGGCGATGCCGTCGAGAAGGGCGACTACATCATGGACGGCAATCCGGCGCCGCATGATATCCTGGCGATCAAGGGCGTGGAGGCACTCGCGGCCTATCTCGTCAACGAGATCCAGGACGTCTACCGGCTGCAGGGCGTGCAGATCAACGACAAGCATATCGAGGTGATCGTTCGCCAGATGCTGCAGAAGGTCGAAGTCGTGGACGGCGGCGAGACGGAGATGTTCTCCGGCGAGCAGGTCGACCAGCTCGAATTCGACCTGATCAACGAGAAGGCCAAGGCCGAGGGCAAGAAGATCGCCATCGCCAATCCGGTCCTGCTCGGCATCACCAAGGCCAGCCTGCAGACGCGCTCGTTCTTCTCGGCCGCGTCGTTCCAGGAGACCACCCGCGTCCTCACCGAGGCGGCGGTCAACGGCAAGGTCGATCCGCTCGATGGCTTGAAGGAAAACATCATCGTCGGCCGCCTCATCCCGGCGGGTACCGGCGGCACGATGAACCGGATCCGCGAGATCGCAACCAAGCGCGACGAGCTGATCCTCGAGGAGCGTCGCCGCGCTTCGGCTGCCTCGCAGCCGAAGCCGCAGCCGGCGGGCCTCCTCGGCAATCTGACGGACGCCGCCGAATAAGGCTGTGTCGCCTCGATTGAGTTGAAGAGGGTCGCCCGGTTCGGGCGGCCCTTTTTCATGGGCTCATCCGCACGCGGCGCGGCCGAAATTCGGCAAACTGTCGCGCCGACTGCAATGGTCCGTTCACAGCCCCGCTCTAGGTTGCATCCAGCGATCGAATGACGGCCGACAAGGACAACACCTTCCGGCTGTTCGAGCGCCCCTCGTCATCCCTCCATCGCGAGACTTCCATGTCGGTTCGTTGCCACTTCGGCCTCAAAGGCTCCCTGCTGTCGGTGAGCCTTGCGCTCTCGCTCGCCCTCTCGGGGCCGGCCGCCGCCTGCACGTCGCTGCTCTATTTCGATGCCAATGGTGCTGCCTATGCCGGCCGCACGCTCGAACTCGCCGGTGAGCTGCCTTATCGGGTCGCCTATTTTCCGGCCGGCCAGCATACGGTGTCCGAAGCGGCGTCCGGCGCACCGGCGCTCGACTACAAGAGCCAGTATCGCGTGCTCGCCGTCACCGTTCCTGATGGCTCCCTGGCCGATCTCAAGATCGTCGAGGGCGTGAACGAGAAGGGCCTCACCTTCAGCCTGCTCGCCTTTGCCGATGCCAACGGCCCGGCCTCCGCGTTCACCAAGACCAAGGCTGCGCTTTCGGCGATCGACCTCGGGTCCTGGACGCTCGGCCAGTACGCGAGCGTCGCCGAGGTCAAGGCGGCGCTGGCGAGCCAGCCGGTGCTGCTCGCCCCGCTGGCCGTCCTTGGCAATGCGAAGTCGCCGTTCCACTATTCGCTGCATGACCGCAGCGGCGCGTCGATCGTCGTGGAATTCGCCGATGGCAAGCAGACCGTCTATGACAATCCGGTCGGCGTGATGACCAACGGCCCTTCGCTGCCGTGGCATCTGACCAATCTCAACAACTACACGTTCCTGAACAATCTCGACCAGTCGACCAACACCTTCGGCAAGTTGCCGGTCGCGCAGCCCGACTCGGGCATTGCAACGCAGGGCCTTCCGGCATCCAACACGTCGGTCGGCCGCTTCGTCCGCGCCGTCTACTATGCCCAGTTCGCCGAGAAGGCGAAGGACCCGGACAGCGCTATTCGCGTCGTCGGCCACATCATGAACAATTTCGACCGGCCGAAGAACATCACCAAGGATGCCGGCGGAGCTGGCAACGAGGGTATCGCAGCCGCTGTGACCAAAGACGCGCCGGCCTTCACCAGCGAGTACACGTCCTGGACATCGCTGACCGACCTGACGAACGACACGCTGTTCCTGCGGACCTATGACGGGCTCAACTACACGAAGTTCGATCTTGGCGCCCTGTCGTCGATTTCGAACGTCGTGTCGATCCCGCTTGCCACCATCAACGGCCTCGCCGGTGATGGAACAGGAGCCCTGATCGCCGCCAAGTAGCCGCTACTTCGTCGGGTGCGCCGGCCGGCCGGTGCACCCGATCAGGACCCGCGAAGTGCGACAAGCCAGTCACGGTTTACACTTCGTTAAGCGATAGAGCGTCGGTCGCTATGTTGTGCTGCGTCGCGACATGCTATTGCCGGCTCAATTGCGTCGGGGGACGATCGGTGATCATGAGCGAGCGTTTGACAAACTGCGTCAGGGCTGTGGGGGTCATCGTGGCCGGGGCGATGCTGCTCGCGGCGTGTGGTGGCCGTCCCGAAGGCGTGCTGGAACCGGTGGCGCTGACGGCAGCTGGAACCAGCACGGTCGACATGGCTGTCGCGACGACGCGCCTGCGCTCCGACAATCGCGCGGTCCTGTTCACGGGCGAACGCGGGTCGCAGCTTGATTTCGCGCATATCGTCGTCTCGATCCCGCCCGCCTCGGCGCGCAAGATCGGCGACGTGCAGTGGCCGAAACGTCTCCCAGGCAACCCGGCGACTGACTTCGTGACGGTCCGCGCCGACGACATGACACTGCCCGAAGCCAAGGTCTGGTTCAACGACCGGGTCAAGAAGACGCCGAGCCGCAAGGCGCTGGTCTTCATCCATGGCTTCAACAACCGCTTCGACGACGCGGTCTACCGCTTCGCCCAGATCGTGCACGATTCCGGTGCGCCGGTGGTGCCGATCCTGTTCACTTGGCCCTCGCGCGGCAGCCTGCTCGATTACGGCTACGACCGCGAGAGCACCAACTATTCGCGCGACCAGCTCGAGCAGCTGCTGACGGCACTGGCCCAGAACAAGAATGTCGACGAAGTCGATATCCTGGCCCATTCGATGGGCAACTGGGTGACCCTCGAGGCGCTCCGCCAGATGGCGATCCGCAACGGCCGCGTGCTGCCGAAGATCAAGAACGTGATGCTCGCCTCGCCGGACGTCGATGTCGACGTCTTCCGCAGCCAGATGAGCGATATCGGCAACAACGGCCCGACCATCACGCTGTTCGTCTCGCAGGACGACCGGGCTCTTGCTGCCTCGCGTCGCATCTGGGGCAATGTCGAGCGGCTCGGCCAGATCAATCCGACGCTGGAGCCCTATGCGACCGAGCTGAAGCAGGACAAGATCACTGTCATCGACTTGACCGCGTTGAAGACCGACGACGCGCTGAACCATGGCAAGTTCGCCGCAAGCCCGGAAGTCGTCCAGGCCATCGGCGCCCGTCTCGCGGCCGGGCAGGCGGTCAGCGATTCCCGCGTCGGTCTCGGCGACCGCATCATCGCCGCATCGACGGGTGCCGCCGCGACGGTTGGCGCAGCTGCGGGCGTCGTCGTCGCCGCGCCGGTGGCGATCATCGATCCGAACACGCGGCGGAATCTCACCGACAATGTCGAGGCGCTCGGCGAGTCGATCTCCGACAGCGCCAATGCATCGACCGACCTGGTTAAGGGGGCGGCGTCGGTCGGCCGCTAGAGCAGGGGGCGACCGCATGCGGTCGTCGTCCTTGACTGAGCAGCATTCCTCGACGCCAACTGGGGGAGTGCGGACTGAAGACAAGGGTCGCCGCAAGGCGGCCCTTTTGCGTTTCGGGTCGCCGGATGCAGCGCTGCTGCAGGGAAGGGGAGGAAACAACATGAAGGCGCTGCCGATCGCAGCTCTTGCCGTGCTGGCGCTGGCTGGCTTCGCTCAGGCCGAGGAGGCCTACAAGCCCATCGTCAAGGTCCAGCCGATCCTGAAGACGACGACCACGACCAGCGGCGACGCCATCCGCTATCCGAGTGTCTCGGATCCCGAGGTGCAGAGCCTTATCGTGGAGATCCCGCCCGGCGGTGAGACCGGCTGGCACCTCCATCCGGTGCCGATCTACGCCTACATCCTCTCCGGGAGCATCGAGGTCGAATCCGAGGGCGGCGTGAAGCGGCTGTTCAAGGCGGGAGAATCGTTCGCCGAAATGGTGAACCGGAAGCATGACGGGCGAGTCGTCGGCGATGTCCCGGTCAGAATCCTGATGATCGTGACCGGCGAGAAGGGCAAACCCTTCACGGAGAAGACGTCACCGCCCTGATTGGATGCCGCGGCGCAAGATCATTGCGTCGTCGGCTGGTCGCGCGAACGATCCTTCCGCGATCGGCATTGCCGGCGCATCAAATGCCCGCGTGGTTACACTTCCGAAAGAACCACGGAATGGGCTTGACGGGCGGGGGCAGAATCCGTAGGTTCCGCGAGCTTTCGGGCAGGTGGTAAGTCTAAAGCGTCCAGCGGCGCCACGTCGCGGAGTTCGGACTTAAACACTGTCTGGATCGACACAGAGTTTGGAAACGACACGCAAGATCGCGGCTGACGCCGTGATCCTCTGCTTTTCGTAGCGCCTCCGCCGAAACGCGGAATGGCGCTCTTCGTTCATGGTCATGTTGACCCGGGCGTCGCGAGAAGCGGAAGACAAGAACCGTAGGCTAGCTGGAAGGCGACGCATGCCGACTATCAATCAGTTGATCCGCAAGCCGCGCCAGGCGCCGGCGAAGCGGAACAAGGTTCCCGCGCTGGAGCAGAACCCGCAGAAGCGCGGTGTTTGCACGCGTGTCTATACGACGACGCCGAAGAAGCCGAACTCGGCCCTCCGCAAGGTGGCCAAGGTTCGCCTGACGAACCAGTTCGAGGTCATCGGGTACATTCCGGGCGAGGGTCACAACCTCCAGGAACACTCGGTCGTGATGATCCGCGGCGGTCGCGTCAAGGATCTTCCCGGCGTTCGCTACCACATCCTGCGCGGTGTTCTGGATACCCAGGGCGTCAAGAACCGCAAGCAGCGCCGTTCGAAGTACGGCGCGAAGCGTCCGAAGTAAGGGGTTACACCGATGTCCCGTCGCCACAGTGCTGAGAAGCGCGAGATCATCCCGGACCCGAAGTTCGGCGATATCGTCGTGACGAAGTTCATGAATGCCGTCATGTATGACGGCAAGAAGTCGGTCGCCGAGAACATCGTCTACGGTGCGCTCGATGTGATCCAGGCGCGGACGAAGCAGGAGCCGGTGGTCGTTTTCCGCCAGGCCCTCGACAATGTCGCGCCGCATATCGAAGTGCGTTCGCGTCGCGTCGGCGGTGCCACCTATCAGGTTCCGGTCGAAGTCCGCACCGATCGCCGCCAGGCGCTCGCGATCCGTTGGCTGCTGACCGCTGCCCGCGCCCGTAACGAAAAGACGATGGTCGAGCGTCTGTCCGGCGAACTGCTGGATGCCTCGAACAACCGCGGCAATGCCGTGAAGAAGCGCGAAGACACGCACCGGATGGCGGAAGCCAATCGCGCGTTCTCGCACTATCGCTGGTAACCCGGTCCTCAAAGGCAGACCATCATGGCCCGCACGCACAAGATCGAAGACTACCGCAATTTCGGCATCATGGCCCACATCGATGCCGGCAAGACCACGACGACCGAGCGGATTCTTTACTATTCGGGCAAGAGCCACAAGATCGGCGAAGTGCATGACGGCGCTGCCACCATGGATTACATGGAGCAGGAGCAGGAGCGCGGCATCACGATCACGTCGGCGGCAACGACGACGTTCTGGAACGGCAAGCGCCTGAACATCATCGACACGCCCGGCCACGTCGACTTCACCATCGAGGTGGAGCGGTCGCTGCGCGTGCTGGACGGTGCGGTCTGCGTTCTCGACTCCAACCAGGGCGTCGAGCCCCAGACGGAGACCGTGTGGCGCCAGGGCGACAAGTATCATGTCCCGCGCATTGTCTTCTGTAACAAGATGGACAAGACCGGCGCCAACTTCGACATGTGCATCGCCGACATCAAGCAGCGGCTCGGTGCTCGTCCGGTTCCGATCCAGCTTCCGATCGGTGCCGAGCAGGATTTCAAGGGCATCGTCGATCTCGTCAAGATGACTGCGGTCGTCTGGCACGATGAGAGCCTCGGCGCCAAGTACGACACCATCGAGATTCCGGCCGACATGCTGGAGCGTGCTCAGGCCGCCCGTGCGGAGCTGATCGAGGCTGCCGTCGAGCTCGACGACACCGCGATGGAAGCCTATCTCGAAGGCATCGAGCCGGATGAGGCGACGCTGAAGTCGCTGATCCGCAAGGCCGTGCTGCATTCGACCTGGTTCCCGGTTCTTGCTGGCTCGGCTTTCAAGAACAAGGGCGTGCAGACCCTGCTCGACGCCGTCGTCGATTACCTGCCGTCGCCGGTCGATGTGCCGCCGACCAAGGGCATCGATCTGAAGACCGAGCAGGAAGTCGAGCGTCATTCGACCGACGACGAGCCGCTTTCGATGCTCGCCTTCAAGATCATCGAAGACCCGTTCGGCGTCCTGACCTTCGCCCGCATCTATTCGGGCGTGCTGAACAAGGGCACGACGCTGCTGAATTCGACCAAGGAGAAGCGCGAGCGCATCGGCCGCATGGTCACGATGCACGCCAACTCCCGCGAAGACATCGAAGTGGCTTACGCCGGCGATATCGTTGCGCTGGTCGGCCTCAAGGAAGCCCGCACCGGCGACACGATCTGCGACCCGGCCCATCCGATCCTGCTGGAAAAGATGGAATTCCCGGATCCGGTCATCGAGATGTCGGTTGAGGCCGCCACCAAGACGGACCAGGAAAAGCTCGGCGTCGCGCTGCAGAAGCTCGCTTCCGAAGATCCCTCGTTCCGCGTCTCGACGGACAGCGAGTCCGGCCAGACGATCATCAAGGGCATGGGCGAACTGCATCTCGACATCAAGATCGATATCCTTCGCCGCGCTCCGTACAACATCAACGTCAATGTCGGCGCGCCGCAGGTGGCTTATCGCGAGACCATCCGCAAGAAGACCGAGATCGACTACACCCACAAGAAGCAGACCGGCGGCACGGGCCAGTTCGCCCGCGTCAAGTTCGTCATCGAGCCGAACGAGATCGGCGCCGGTTACAGCTTCGAAAACAAGATCGTCGGCGGCGTTGTTCCGAAGGAATATCTGCCGGGCGTCGAAAAGGGCCTCAATTCGGTCATGACCTCCGGTCCGATTGCCGGTTTCCCGGTCGTGGACGTCAAGGTCTCGCTGATCGACGGCGCCTATCATGAAGTGGACTCGTCGGCGATCGCCTTCGAAATCGCTTCGCGTGCGGCTCTTCGTGAAGGCATCGAGAAGGCCAATCCGGCCCTGCTCGAGCCGATCATGAAGGTCGAGGTCGTTTCGCCGGAAGATTACGTGGGTTCGGTCATCGGCGACCTGAACTCGCGCCGCGGCCAGATCCAGGGCCAGGACATGCGCGGCAACGCGAATGTCATCACCGCCTTCGTCCCGCTGGCGAACATGTTCTCTTATGTGAACAACCTGCGCTCCATGAGCCAGGGTCGCGCCAGCTACACGATGCAGTTTGACCATTATGAGCAGGTTCCGCAGGCAGTCGCCCAGGAAGTCCAGGCGAAGTACGCCTAGTTTCCCGCGAACCGAAACCTGCTGACAGACACGACGGAGAATTCCGATGGGTAAAGAGAAGTTTGCGCGCACGAAGCCGCATTGCAACATTGGCACGATCGGGCACGTCGATCATGGCAAGACGTCGCTGACTGCGGCGATCACGAAGGTTCTTGCGAAGACGGGCGGCGCGACGTTCAAGGCGTATGACCAGATCGACGCGGCTCCCGAGGAGCGGGCGCGCGGCATCACGATCTCGACGGCGCATGTCGAGTACGAGACGTCGGCCCGCCACTACGCTCACGTCGATTGCCCCGGCCACGCCGATTATGTGAAGAACATGATCACCGGCGCTGCGCAGATGGACGGCGCGATCCTGGTGGTTTCGGCCGCTGACGGCCCGATGCCGCAGACGCGCGAGCACATCCTGCTCGCCCGCCAGGTCGGCGTTCCCGCTCTGGTCGTGTTCCTGAACAAGGTCGACCTCGTCGACGACGCCGAGCTGCTCGAGCTGGTCGAGCTCGAGGTTCGCGAGCTGCTGTCGTCCTACGACTATCCGGGCGACGACATTCCGATCGTCAAGGGTTCGGCCGTGGTCGCGCTCAATGACGGCGATGCCAAGCTCGGCGAGGACGCGATCCTCGAGCTGATGACGGCCGTCGACACCTACATCCCGCAGCCGGAGCGTCCGATCGACCTTCCGTTCCTGATGCCGATCGAGGACGTGTTCTCGATCTCGGGTCGTGGCACGGTGGTGACGGGTCGCGTCGAGCGCGGCATCGTCAAGGTCGGCGAGGAAGTCGAGATCGTCGGCATCCGCCCGACGGTGAAGTCGACGGTGACCGGCGTCGAGATGTTCCGCAAGCTGCTCGACCAGGGCCAGGCTGGTGACAATATCGGCGCGCTGCTTCGCGGCATCGACCGTGAAGGCGTCGAGCGCGGCCAGGTTCTGTGCAAGCCCGGCACGGTGACGCCGCATACGGTGTTCAAGGCCGAGGCTTATATCCTGACGAAGGAGGAGGGTGGCCGTCACACGCCGTTCTTCACCAATTATCGTCCGCAGTTCTACTTCCGCACGACGGACGTGACCGGCGTGTGCACGCTGCCCGAAGGCGTCGAGATGGTGATGCCGGGCGACAACGTGTCGATGGAAGTGACGCTGATCGTGCCGATCGCCATGGAAGAGAAGCTGCGCTTCGCTATCCGCGAGGGCGGCCGCACCGTCGGCGCCGGCGTCGTCGCCAGCATCATCAAGTAAGAGTCGAGGCTCCGGACGGGGCACGCGGTAACGCGTGCCCTCGTGACTTAAGGACAGAAATCGATGAACGGTCAGAATATCCGGATCCGGCTCAAAGCGTTCGATCATCGTATCCTCGATGCATCGACGCGAGAGATTGTGAACACGGCGAAGCGTACGGGCGCGCGGGTTGTCGGCCCTGTGCCGCTGCCCACTCAGATCGAGAAGTTCACCGTGAACCGGTCGCCGCATATCGACAAGAAGAGCCGTGAGCAGTTCGAGATGCGCACTCATAAGCGCCTTCTCGACATCGTCGATCCGACCCCGCAGACCGTGGACGCGCTGATGAAGCTCGACCTCGCTGCCGGCGTCGACGTCGAAATCAAGCTCTGAGGCGAGCGAGGACAAGATGCGCTCTGGATTGATCGTACAGAAGGTGGGTATGACCCGCATCTATACGGATGCGGGTGAGCAGGTGCCGGTCACGGTGCTGAAGCTCGACAACTGTCAGGTTGTCGCCCATCGGACGGAAGACAAGAACGGCTACACTGCGGTGCAGCTCGGCAGCGGTCTCGCCAAGGTCAAGAATACGACCAAGGCAGAGCGCGGACATTTCGCGGCGGCTGAAGTCGAGCCGAAGCGCAAGGTCACCGAGTTCCGCGTGAGCCCCGACAACCTCATCGAGGTCGGCGCCGAGCTGACGGTCGAGCACTTCGTCGTCGGCCAATTCGTCGACGTCTCGGGCACGTCCATCGGCAAGGGCTTCGCCGGTGTCATGAAGCGGCATAATTTCCGCGGCGGCCGCGCGACTCATGGTAACTCGCTGTCGCACCGTGTTCACGGTTCGACCGGTCAGCGCCAGGATCCGGGCAAGGTCTTCAAGAACAAGAAGATGGCCGGCCACATGGGCGATGAGCGCGTCACGACGCAGAATCTCAAGGTCGTCCGGACGGATTCCGAGCGCGGTCTGATCATGGTCGAGGGTGCCGTTCCCGGCGCCAAGGGCGGCTGGATCGAAGTGCGCGACGCTGTGAAGCGCGCACTGCCGAAGGAAGTTCCGTTCCCCGGCGCGTTCAAGGCGCGCACGGCGGCCGTAGTGAAGGAGTCCGAGTGATGGACCTGAAGGTCACCACGCTTGACGGCGCGTCGGCTGGGGAAATCTCGCTCTCGGACGAGATTTTCGGCCTCGAGCCGCGCGGCGACATCCTGCAGCGCATGGTTCGCTGGCAGCTTGCTCGCCGCCAGGCCGGCACGCACAAGTCGAAGGGTCGTTCGGAGGTCTCCGGCACGACCAAGAAGATGTACAAGCAGAAGGGCACCGGCGGCGCACGCCACGGCGCCAAGACTGCGCCGCAGTTCCGCGGCGGCGGCAAGGCCTTCGGTCCGGTGGTGCGCAGCCATGCGCATGACCTGACCAAGAAGTTCCGCCAGCTGGCGCTGAAGCATGCGCTGTCGTCGAAGGCACGCAGCGAGGATCTCGTCATCGTCGCCGACGTCGCTCTCGATGCGGCCAAGACGAAGGCGGTCAAGGAGCGTTTTGCCAAGCTCGGCTGGGCCAACGCGCTGATCATCGACGGAGCGACGGTCGACACCAATTTCGGTCTCGCCGCCCGCAACGTGCCGCATATCGATGTCCTGCCGGTGCAGGGGATCAATGTTTACGACATTCTGCGCCGCGAGAAGCTCGTGCTGACCAAGGCTGCGGTCGAAGCGCTGCAGGAGCGGTTCAAATGAGCAACCCGACCCACTACGACATCATCCGCAGCCCGGTGCTCAGCGAAAAGTCGACGATTGCGACCGAGCAGAGCAAGGTTGTGTTCAACGTGCTGAAGAGCGCGACCAAGCCCGAGATCAAGGCCGCCGTCGAGGCGCTGTTCAAGGTCAAGGTCACCGGCGTCAACACGTTGATCCGCAAGGGCAAGGTGAAGCGCTTCCGCGGCATCGTCGGCAAGCAGAGCGACCTCAAGAAGGCAATCGTGACGCTGGCGGAAGGCCAGTCGATCGACGTCTCGACCGGTCTCTAGAGCAGAAGAATAGGCTGAAGCCATGGCTCTCAAGCATTACAAGCCGACCACGCCGGGACAGCGCCAGCTGGTGCTCGTCGACCGCTCGGAGCTCTATGCCGGCAAGCCGGTCAAGGGCCTGACTGTTGGTCTTCGTCAGAGCGGCGGTCGCAACAATCTCGGTCGCGTCACGGCCTATGGTCGTGGCGGCGGTCACAAGCGCACCTATCGCCTGGTCGATTTCAAGCGCCGCAAGCGCGACATGACGGCCGTGGTCGAGCGGATCGAATACGATCCGAACCGGACCGCGTTCATCGCTCTCATCAAGTATGAGGACGGCGAGCTTAGCTACATCCTGGCGCCGCAGCGCCTCGCGGTCGGCGACCAGGTCGTTTCGGCGGCTCAGGCCGACGTGAAGCCCGGCAACTGCATGCCGCTTGGCGCGATGCCGGTCGGGACGATCGTGCACAATGTCGAGATGAAGCCGGGCAAGGGCGGTCAGATCGCTCGTTCGGCCGGTGCCTATGCGCAGTATGTTGGCCGCGATGGCGGCATGGCGATCCTGCGCCTCAATTCGGGCGAGCAGCGGCTGGTCAGCCAGGCCTGCGTCGCGACGGTCGGTGCGGTTTCCAATCCGGACCATGCCAACATCTCGATCGGCAAGGCGGGTCGCAATCGCTGGCTCGGCAAGCGTCCGAGCGTGCGCGGCGTGGCCATGAACCCGGTCGACCACCCGCATGGCGGCGGCGAGGGTCGTACCTCGGGCGGCCGGCACCCGGTTACGCCGTGGGGCAAGCCGACCAAGGGCAAGAAGACCCGCAATAACAAGTCGACCGACAAGTTCATCGCGCGCAGCCGTCATCTGCGCAAGGGCAAGTAAGAGAGGCTCTCGTGGCTCGTTCAATCTGGAAAGGCCCGTTTGTTGACGGGTATCTCCTGCGCAAGGCCGAGAAGAGCCGTTCTTCGGGCCGTGGCGAGGTGGTAAAGATCTGGAGCCGTCGCTCCACGATCCTGCCGCAGTTCGTGGGATTGACCTTCGGCGTTTACAACGGCCAGAAGCATATTCCCGTCATCGTCAACGAGGACATGGTCGGTCACAAGTTCGGCGAGTTCTCGCCGACGCGCACCTACTACGGTCACACGGCCGACAAGAAGGCGAAGAGGAAGTAAGATGGGCAAGCCGAAGCGCGAACGCGCGCTGAAGGACACCGAGGCGCGCGCGATCACGCGCATGATCCGTGTCTCTCCGCGCAAGCTCAATCTGGTCGCGGCTCTGATCCGCGGCAAGAAGGCCAGCGCCGCGCTTGCGGACCTGACCTTCTCCGAGAAGCGCATCGCTCGCGACGTCAAGAAGACGCTCGAGTCGGCGATCGCCAATGCCGAGAACAACCATGACCTCGACGTCGACGCGCTCGTCGTCGCCGAGGCCTTCGTCGGCAAGGCCCTGGTCATGAAGCGCTGGTCGCCGCGTGCCCGTGGCCGCGTCGGTCGCATCGAGAAGCCGTTTTCGCATCTGACGATCGTCGTGCGTGAAGCTGGGGAGGCCGCTTGATGGGCCAGAAAGTCAATCCGATCGGTCTGCGCCTCGGTATCAACCGGACCTGGGACAGCCGCTGGTTCGCCAACAAGGGCGAATACGGCAAGCTGCTTCATGAGGACCAGAAGATCCGCGAAGTCCTGATGAAGGACCTCAAGCAGGCTGCGGTCTCGAAGATCGTGATCGAGCGTCCGCACAAGAAGTGCCGCGTGACGATCCATTCGGCGCGCCCCGGCATCGTCATCGGCAAGAAGGGCGCCGACATCGAGAAGCTGCGCAAGACGGTTGCGAAGCTGACCGACAGCGAGGTTCACATCAACATCGTCGAAGTCCGCAAGCCGGAAATCGACGCGAACCTGGTTGCCGCCTCGATCGCCCAGCAGCTGGAGCGCCGCGTCGCGTTCCGCCGCGCGATGAAGCGTTCGGTTCAGTCCGCGATGCGCCTCGGCGCCGAGGGCATCCGCATCAACGCCTCCGGCCGCCTCGGCGGCGCGGAAATCGCGCGCCTCGAATGGTATCGCGAGGGGCGGGTGCCGCTGCACACGCTGCGCGCCGACATTGATTACGGTACCGCGACGGCGCACACGGCCTATGGCACGTGCGGCATCAAGGTCTGGATCTTCAAGGGCGAAATCCTTGAGCATGACCCGATGGCGTCCGAGCGTCGCCAGACGGAAGGCAACGAGCAGGGCTCGGGCAGCGGTCGTCGTCGCGATAACGCGGCCTGACAGCAACCGCACCTGAAGCCGAGAGAGAACGAAAATGCTGCAACCGAAGCGCACCAAGTTCCGCAAGCAGTTCAAGGGCAGGATCCACGGCGTCGCCAAGGGCGGCACCGACCTGAACTTCGGCGGTTTCGGGCTGAAGGCAATGGAGCCGGACCGTGTCACGGCCCGGCAGATCGAGGCGGCTCGCCGCGCGATCACGCGCGCCATGAAGCGCGCCGGCCGAGTTTGGATCCGCGTGTTCCCGGATGTTCCGGTCACGTCCAAGCCGACCGAAGTCCGCATGGGCAAGGGCAAGGGCGCTCCGGAATACTGGGCGTCGCGAGTCAAGCCCGGGCGGATCATGTTCGAGGTGGACGGCGTCGACGAAGAGACCGCGCGCGAAGCGCTGCGTCTCGGCGCGGCGAAGCTGCCGATCAAGACGCGCTTCGTACAGCGCATCGCCGATTGAGCGGCGAACGGACGAGGATAGGGCCATGAAGGCGAAAGACGTTCGGCTGCAGACCGCTGATCAGCTCGATACCGAGCTGGCGAACCTGAAGAAGGAGCAGTTCAACCTGCGCTTTCAGCGGGCAACCGGGCAGCTCGAGAATACGGCGCGTGTCCGGCAGGTTCGCCGCGACATCGCGAGGATCAAGACCATCGCCGCGCAGAAGCGCGGCGCAGACCAGAGCTGAGGAGGCGAAAGTGCCAAAACGCGTTCTGCAGGGCAACGTCGTCAGCGACACGAATGACAAGACCGTCGTCGTGCTGGTCGAGCGCCGCTTCACGCATCCCGTGCTGAAGAAGACGGTGCGTCGGTCGAAGAAGTACCAGGCCCACGACGAGGCCAATACCTACAAGGTCGGCGATACGGTCTTCATCGAAGAATCGAAGCCGATCTCGAAGAACAAGCGTTGGGTCGTGCTCGGCACCGAATTGTCGGACGGCAAGTAGCGCACGGAAGAGGTTTGTCGCCGCTCTCACCCCAAGGGGCGAGGGCAGTGACCAGAAAGCAGGCGGCCAGTCATGATTCAGATGCAGACTAACCTCGACGTGGCGGATAATTCCGGCGCTCGTCGTGTGATGTGCATCAAGGTTCTCGGCGGTTCCAAGCGGAAATACGCCTCGGTCGGCGACATCATCGTCGTCTCGATCAAGGAGGCGATCCCGCGGGGTCGCGTGAAGAAGGGCGACGTCATGAAGGCGGTCGTTGTCCGTACCGCGAAGGACATTCGTCGTCCCGACGGCAGCGTCATCCGCTTCGACAAGAACGCGGCTGTGCTGATCAACAATCAGAAGGAGCCGATCGGGACCCGTATCTTCGGGCCGGTTCCGCGCGAGCTTCGCGCGAAGAACCACATGAAGATCATCTCGCTCGCGCCAGAGGTGCTGTGATGGCTGCCAAGATCAAGAAAGGCGACAAGGTCGTCGTCCTGACCGGCAAGGACAAGGGCAAGTCGGGCGAAGTCCTGACCGTGCTGCCGACCGAGGAGCGCGCCATCGTGCGCGGCATCAACGTCGCGCGCCGGCACCAGAAGCAGACGGCGAGCGAGCAGGGCGGCATCGTCTCCAAGGAGATGCCGATTCACCTGTCCAACATCGCCGTGGCTGACCCGACGGACGGCAAGCCGACCCGCGTGGGTTTCCAGGTATCCGAAGACGGGCGCAAGCAACGCGTCGCAAAACGTTCGGGAGAAGTGATCGATGGCTGAGGCAGCTTACGAGCCGCGGCTCAAGAAGTTCTACGAGGACGAGGTTCGCTCGAAGCTCGTGGCCGAATTCGGCTACAAGAATCCGATGCAGGTTCCGCGTCTCGACAAGATCGTGCTCAACATGGGCATCGGCGAAGCGGTGAACGACTCCAAGAAGGTCGGTACGGCGCTTGCGGATCTCGCCCAGATCGCTGGCCAGAAGCCGGCTGTCACCAAGGCGCGCAAGTCGATCGCCACCTTCAAGGTGCGCGAGCAGATGCCGATCGGCGGCAAGGTGACGCTGCGCAAGGCGCGGATGTACGAGTTCCTCGATCGCCTGGTCACCATCGCGCTTCCGCGCGTGCGTGACTTCCGGGGCCTCAATCCGAAGAGCTTCGACGGCCGTGGCAACTATGCCATGGGCATCAAGGAGCACATCATTTTCCCGGAGATCAACTACGACAAGGTCGACCAGGTCTGGGGCATGGACGTCATCGTCTGCACCACGGCCGCGACGGACGAGGAAGCGCGCGCCCTGCTGAAGGCGCTCAACTTCCCGTTCCGCCAGTAAGTCGCCGGGAAAGGATAGGACCAGATGGCTAAGAAGAGCTCCATCGAGAAGAACAACCGGCGCCGCGACCTTGCCAAGCAGTTTGCGGGTCGCCGCAGCCGCCTGAAGGCGATCGCCAACGACGAGAGCCTGCCGCTGGAGGAGCGCTTCCAGGCGCGCCTCAAGCTGGCGGAGCTGCCGCGTAATTCCTCGCCCACTCGCATCCGTAACCGGTGCGAAGTGACGGGGCGCCCGCGCGGTGTCTATCGCAAGCTGAAGATGTCGCGTATCGCATTGCGCGAACTCGGGTCGCTGGGTCTTATCCCGGGCCTCGTCAAGTCGAGCTGGTAGGGAGCACGGTCCGATGACAATGACCGATCCTTTGGGTGATATGCTCACCCGTATTCGGAACGCACAGCTGCGCCGGCAGTCGAAGGTCTCGACGCCGTCCTCGAAGCTGCGCGAGAACGTTCTCGAGGTCTTGCAGCAGGAAGGCTATATCCGGGGCTTTGCAGCCGTGGATCATGGCGACGGCAAGGCTGAGCTCGAGATCGAGCTGAAGTATTTCGACGGCGAGCCGGTGATCCGCACGATCGAGCGTGTCTCGAAGCCGGGACGCCGCGTCTATGCCTCCGTGAAGAGCATCCCGCGCGTCAAGAATGGCCTCGGTGTCTCCATCCTGTCGACGCCGAAGGGCGTGATGTCGGATTCAGATGCCCGTGAACAGAATGTTGGCGGAGAAGTTCTCTGCCAGGTGTTCTGATCTGGCCTTGGCGCAACACGAACCGGACGGATTGGTCTGATGTCTCGTATTGGTAAAAAGCCGGTGGCGGTGCCCAAGGGCGTGACGACCACCATCAACGGCCAGACGGTTTCCGTGAAGGGGCCGAAGGGGGAGCTCTCCTTCAACTTCACGGATCACGTCACGGTCGAAATGACGGAAGGCGGCGTTCAGGTCTCGCCGCGTGACAGCTCCAACTCGGCTCGCGCCGCCTGGGGCATGTCGCGGACGATGATCGCCAACCTGATGAAGGGCGTGACCGACGGGTTCTCCAAGAAGCTGGAGATCAACGGCGTCGGTTACCGCGCGGCGGTCCAGGGCACGAACCTGCAGCTGGCGCTTGGCTACAGCCATGACGTCGTTTATCCGATCCCGGCGGGGATCACGATCCAGTGCGCGAAGCCGACCGAGATTCTCGTCTCGGGTACGGATCGCCAGCGGGTCGGCCAGGTTGCCGCCGAGATCCGTGAATTCCGCGGTCCCGAGCCCTACAAGGGCAAGGGCGTGAAATATGCGACCGAAACGATCTTCCGCAAGGAAGGCAAGAAGAAGTAACGGAGCCCGTCATGGCCAACACCCAGAAGGACCGGCGCGCAGCGCGTGTCCGCCGTGCGCTCCGCAAGGTGGCGTCGGGGCGTCCCCGCCTCAGCGTCCACCGCTCGTCGGAGCATATCTACGCCCAGGTGATCGACGACGCCGAGGGCCGCACGCTCGCGGCTGCCTCGACGCTCGAGAAGGATCTGCGCGAGAGCCTGAAGACCGGTGCCGACAAGGCTGCGGCCGAGGCGGTCGGCAAGCTCGTTGCCGAGCGTGCCAAGGCTGCCGGCGTCACGGCGGTCGTGTTCGATCGCGGCTCTTATCTTTTCCACGGCCGCGTCAAGGCGCTGGCTGACGGGGCTCGCGAAGGCGGCCTCGATTTCTGATGCGCCTCTGAGGCGCATCTAACGGAACAACAGGACGATTGGGATTTCGATGGCCAGAGAGCAGCGGGAAGAGCGCGACAGCGAATTCGTCGACAAGCTCGTTCACATCAATCGCGTCGCGAAGGTGGTGAAGGGCGGCCGGCGGTTCGGCTTTGCGGCCCTTGTCGTCGTCGGCGACCAGAAGGGCCGGGTCGGTTTCGGCCATGGCAAGGCGCGCGAAGTGCCGGAAGCGATCCGCAAGGCGACCGAGGCGGCGAAGCGCGCTCTGGTCCGCGTGCCGCTGCGTGACGGCCGCACCCTGCATCACGACGTGTTCGGCCGCCATGGCGCCGGCCGCGTGTTCCTGCGCGCTGCACCTCCCGGCACCGGTATCATCGCCGGCGGTCCGATGCGCGCCGTGTTCGAAACGCTCGGCGTCCAGGACGTCGTCGCCAAGTCGATGGGTTCGTCGAACCCGTACAACATGGTGCGTGCGACCTTCGCCGCTCTTGCGGCCGAAGACAGCCCGCGCAGCGTCGCGTCGCGTCGCGGCATCAAGGTCTCGGTGCTTCAGTCCCGCCGCGGCGGCGACGCCGAAGCGACTGCCGAAGCCTGATCGCCGACACCAAGCGAGGAATTGACCGATGGCCAACAAGACCGAAGGCGCGGCAGGCAAGACGGTGATCGTCGAGCAGACCGGTAGCCCCATTCGCCGGCCGGCCGAACAGCGCGCAACGCTGATCGGCCTCGGCCTCAACCGGATCCGTCGCCGTTCGACGCTGCAGGACACGCCTGCGGTTCGCGGCATGATCGCCAAGGTGGCTCACCTCGTCCGCGTTGTGGACGAGGCCTGAGCCATAGAAGGACCAGTCCGATGAAGCTCAACGAGATCAACGACAACCCGGGCGCCCACAAGTCGCGCATTCGCGTCGGCCGCGGTATCGGCTCCGGCAAGGGCAAGACGGGCGGCCGTGGCGTCAAGGGCCAGAAGTCGCGTACCGGCGTCGCCATCAAGGGCTTCGAGGGTGGCCAGATGCCGCTGCATCGGCGCCTGCCGAAGCGCGGCTTCAACAACATCTTCGCGCTCGACTTCAATGAAGTCGGTCTCGGCCGCATCCAGACCGCGATCGACGCGGGCAAGCTGGACGCGACGAAGCCCGTCACCGCCGAGGCGCTCAAGGAAGCCGGCGTCATTCGTCGCGTCAAGGATGGCGTTCGCATCCTCGGCAACGGCGTGCTGACCGCTGCGGTCACCTTCGAGGTCGCTGGTGCGTCCAAGCCGGCGCTTGAGGCGATCGAGAAGGCCGGCGGCTCGGTGACTGTGCCGGCCGCGAAGACCGAAGACGCCGCCGCGGCGTCCTGAGGCATAGCGCCCCTATCGTTGGAACGCCGCTTGATGCGGCGTTCCCGAAAGCCCAGTTTATGTCCCACGATGGACATAGGAACCCGCTCTGCGGGTCCGATCGGAGCGGCGAATGGCATCTGCGGCTGAACAACTTGCGGCCAACCTGAATTTTGGCGCGTTCGCCAAGGCGGATGCTCTCAAGAAGCGCATCTGGTTCACCCTCGGTGCGCTGATCGTTTATCGCCTCGGGACCTATATCCCGCTGCCCGGCATCAATCCCGAGGCCCTGGCGAGCGCATTCAACAACCAGCAGTCCGGCATCCTGGGCCTGTTCAACATGTTCTCCGGCGGTGCCGTCGGACGCATGGCGATCTTTGCGCTCGGAATCATGCCGTATATCTCGGCGTCGATCATCATCCAGCTGATGACGTCGATCGTTCCCTCGCTCGACTCCTTGAAGAAGGAAGGCGAGGCCGGCCGCAAGATCATCAACCAGTACACGCGCTACGGCACGGTGCTGCTGGCGATGGTCCAGGCCTACGGCATTTCGGCAGGCCTCGAGGGCGGAACCAATATCGTCATCGATCCCGGCCTGTTCTTCCGGATCACCACTGTCGTGACGCTGACGGGCGGCACGATGTTCCTGATGTGGCTCGGTGAGCAGATCACCTCGCGCGGCATCGGCAACGGCATTTCGCTCATCATCTTCGCCGGCATCGTCGCCAACCTGCCGCATGCTTTGGCCGGAATGCTCGAGCTTTCGCGCCAGGGTGCGATGCCGGTTTGGGTCATCTTCGTGGTGGCCGTGGTCGCCATCGCCGCGATCATCTTCATCGTGTTCATGGAGCGCGCGCAGCGCCGCCTGATCATCCAGTATCCGAAGCGCCAGGTCGGCAACCGGATGTTCCAGGGCGAATCCTCGCATCTGCCGCTGAAGCTGAACACGTCGGGCGTCATTCCGCCGATCTTCGCGTCGTCGCTGCTCCTGTTGCCGGCCACGATCGCGAACTTCACCAAGGGGCAGGGCCCCGGATGGTTCAACAGCGTCGTGGCACTGCTCGGCCATGGCACGATCCTCTACATGGCGCTCTACGCCGCCATGATCGTGTTCTTCTCGTTTTTCTATACGGCGATCGTCTTCAATCCGACCGACACCGCCGACAATCTCAAGAAGCATGGCGGGTTCATTCCGGGCATTCGTCCGGGCCAGCGCACGGCCGAATATATCGACTATGTGCTGACGCGAATCACCGTCCTCGGCGCCGCCTATCTGGTCGTCGTCTGCCTCCTGCCCGAGTTCCTCATCTCGGCCACGCATGTTCCCTTCTATTTCGGCGGTACGTCGCTGCTCATCGTCGTCAACGTGACGATGGACACCGTGTCGCAGGTTCAGGGACACCTGCTTGCGCATCAATATGAGGGACTCGTCAAGAAGTCGAAGCTCAAGGGGAAGAGGCGATGAGACTGATCCTGCTCGGACCACCGGGGGCTGGTAAGGGCACGCAGTCTGCTCGTCTCGTGAAGCAATACGGAATTCCGCAGCTCTCGACCGGCGACATGCTTCGCGCCGCGGTCGCTGCGGGCTCCCCGATCGGCGTCCGCGCCAAGGCGATCATGGATGCCGGCAATCTCGTCTCCGACGATGTCGTGATTGGCATCGTCGCCGACCGGATCGATCAGCCGGACGCCCGCAAGGGCTTCATTCTCGACGGTTTCCCGCGCACGATCGCCCAGGCGGATGCGCTGGAGGCTATGCTGGCCGGCAAGGGCCTGAAGCTCGACCTCGTGATCGAGCTCAAGGTCGACCACAGCAAGCTGATCGAACGAATCGTCAAGCGAGCCGAGGAAACGAAGGCGCGCGGCGAGCCGGTCCGGAAGGACGACGATCCCGAGGTGTTCAAGACGCGCCTCGAAGCCTATCGGCGCGATACCGCGGCCATCTCTCCTTATTACAAGGAAGCCGGCCGTTTGATCGAGATCGACGGCATGCGGTCGATCGACGAAGTCTGGGGCGACATTCAAAATGCTGTCGCCCATCTTGACGAAGTGGTCGCGAGCCGATAAGGGTCGCGCCTCTTAACTGATCGGGTGGCGTTCGGCCCTGTTCGCAGGGACGGCGACGCTCGCTGTTGGTGCTTTTTCGTTCGCATGGGCCGGCCTCCACCGGACGCGGACATAACCGCTGCCTCCCCAGGGAGGCGGCCGACATGGAGACGGCAATGGCCCGTATCGCAGGCGTCAATATTCCGACGAACAAGCGCGTCGTGATCGCGCTTCAGTATATCCACGGCATCGGCGCGAAGCACGCGCAGGATATCGTGACCAAGGTCAACATCGACCCGTCGCGCCGTGTGAACGAACTCTCGGACGCAGAAGTTCTGCAGATCCGCGAGACGATCGATCGCGATTACGTCGTCGAGGGTGACCTCCGCCGTGAAGTCGCGATGAACATCAAGCGCCTGATGGACCTCGGCTGCTATCGCGGCCTGCGTCATCGTCGCGGTCTGCCGGTTCGTGGCCAGCGCACGCATACCAATGCGCGCACCCGCAAGGGTCCGGCCAAGCCGATCGCCGGCAAGAAGAAGTAAGCTACGAGATTGGGGCGCTAGGCCCCCGGTGGAGCCGCCGGCATTACGGCGGTGTCGAGATCGAACCTAAGGACAGAGAATGGCTAAGGACACGACGCGCATTCGCCGCCGCGAGCGCAAGAACATTTCCTCCGGCGTCGCGCATGTGAATTCGACGTTCAACAATACGATGATCACCATCACCGACGCGCAGGGCAACACGATCTCGTGGTCGTCCGCCGGCATGATGGGTTTCAAGGGCTCGCGCAAGTCGACCCCGTATGCCGCTCAGATGGCAGCCGAGGACGCGAGCAAGAAGGCCGCCGAGCACGGCATGAAGACGCTCGAGGTCGAGGTTTCGGGTCCGGGTTCGGGCCGCGAGTCGGCGCTTCGCGCGCTGCAGGCCGCCGGCTTCACGATCACCTCCATTCGCGACGTCACGCCGATCGCCCATAACGGCTGCCGTCCGCGCAAGCGTCGTCGCGTCTGACGATCCCGGCCGGCGTCTTCGGGCGCCGGCATTCGCGCGTCGGCATTCCGCCCGTCGGTGTTTCCGGGGCGTCGCGCTACCGGGTTCGAACGGTGGCGTCTGAGATCGAAAGGATACGTCGTGATCCATAAGAACTGGCAAGAACTGATCAAGCCGAACAAGCTCGAGGTCGCGCCCGGCTCCGATCCCAAGCGGCTCGCAACCGTCGTGGCCGAGCCTCTGGAGCGGGGTTTCGGCCTGACGCTCGGCAACGCCCTGCGCCGCGTGCTGCTGTCCTCGCTGCAGGGTGCTGCGGTGACGGCGGTGCAGATCGACGGCGTGCTGCACGAATTCTCGTCGATTGCCGGCGTGCGTGAGGATGTGACCGACATCATCCTCAACATCAAGGAAATCGCGATCAAGATGCAGGGCGATGGCCCGAAGCGCATGGTCGTCCGCAAGCAGGGCCCGGGCGTCGTCACGGCCGGCGACATCCAGACGGTCGGCGATGTCGAGGTGCTTAACCCCGAGCTGGTGCTGTGCACTCTCGACGACGGCGCCGAGATTCGCATGGAATTCACGGTCAACACCGGCAAGGGTTATGTGCCGGCCGACCGCAACCGGCCCGAGGACGCGCCGATCGGGCTCATCCCCGTCGACAGCATCTATTCGCCGGTCAAGAAGGTTTCGTACCGCGTCGAGAATACCCGTGAGGGCCAGGTTCTCGACTATGACAAGCTGACGCTGACCGTCGAGACCGACGGTTCGCTGCGTCCTGACGACGCCGTCGCCTATGCGGCGCGCATCATCCAGGACCAGCTGTCGATCTTCGTCAATTTCGAAGAGCCGCAGAAGGAAACGACGACGGAAAGCATTCCGGAACTCGCCTTCAACCCGGCGCTGCTCAAGAAGGTCGACGAGCTCGAGCTTTCGGTGCGCTCGGCCAACTGCCTCAAGAACGACAACATCGTCTATATCGGCGACCTCATCCAGAAGACCGAAGCCGAGATGCTCCGGACTCCGAATTTTGGTCGCAAGTCGCTGAACGAGATCAAGGAAGTTCTCGCCCAGATGGGTCTCCATCTCGGCATGGAGGTCACGAACTGGCCGCCGGAGAACATCGAAGAACTCGCCAAGCGCTACGAAGACCATTATTGAGATCCCGACCCACGGCGTGAGCCGCCGGTAGAAACACTGAGGAGAGAGCCATGCGCCACGGTAATTCCGGCCGCAAGTTCAGCCGCACCGCCAGCCATCGCAAGGCGATGTTCGCCAATATGGCCGTGGCGCTGATCACCCACGAGCAGATCACCACCACGCTGCCGAAGGCGAAGGACCTGCGTCCGATCGTCGAGAAGCTGATCACCCTCGGCAAGCGCGGCGACCTGCATGCCCGCCGCCAGGCGATCGCGCAGCTTCGCGATGTCGAAGCCGCCGCCAAGCTGTTCGATACGCTCGGCCCGCGCTACCAGGAGCGTCAGGGTGGTTACACCCGCGTTCTCAAGGCCGGCTTCCGCCATGGCGACAATGCGCCGGTTGCGGTGATCGAGTTCGTCGAGCGCGACGTCAACGCCAAGGGCGCTTCGGACCATGCCCGCACGGCGGCTGCAGAGGCCGAGGGCGAGAGCGTCGCGGCCTGATAGGCTGCGCCTCGAGGCATACGAGATGGGCGGCCGCGAGGCCGCCCTTTTTGTTTTGGGCGGGCTGTCGGGAGGCGCGGGATGTCAGAGGGCGGTGAGACGAGCGGTAGCGCCGGGCCGGCGCTTCGAAGGGCCGTCGCGGTCGTCGCGCTCGCGAATCTCGCCTATTTCGGCGTCGAGTTCGCCGTCGCGCTCCGCATTGGATCGGTCTCGCTCTTCGCGGACTCGCTCGACTTTCTCGAAGACGCGGCCGTCAATCTGCTGATCCTGATGGCGCTGGGTTGGTCTGCGCGAAGCCGGGCGCGGGTCGGCATGGCGCTTGCTGCGATCCTGCTGGTGCCGGCGCTCGCCACGCTTCTGGCGGCCTGGGGGAAGTTGGACATGCCGCTCGTCCCGCAGCCGGTGCCGCTCACGCTGACGGGGCTCGGGGCGCTGATCGTCAATCTTGGCTGCGCTCTGCTGCTGACACGGTTCCGCCACCACAGCGGCAGCCTCACCAAGGCGGCATTTCTGTCCGCTCGCAACGATGCGCTCGCCAATCTGGCGATCATCGCTGCGGGCCTGGTGACCGGCTTCCTCTGGCATTCGCCATGGCCGGACCTCGCGGTCGGCCTCGGCATCGCCGCGATGAACGCCGATGCCGCGCGCGCCGTATGGTCGGCCGCCCGCAATGAGCATCGCGCTGCTGCGTGAGCCGGGGCTATCGCTGGGGACTTGCCCCGATCGGTGCCGGGAAGGCGAGGATTTCGCTGGTGTAGCTTTCGGCAACCAGGCTGAAAGGCTGGCCGTCGGCCCGCTTCAGGATCGCGCGATGGGAGAGCAGAAAGTGGGGCATCGCCAGGGATCCCGGCACCGGCCCGGCCGGCTGCGCCGGAAGCATTTCCCAGTTGTCAGGCAGCGGTCGCCACAAGAGTTCGGCCGACAGCGTCGTCCGCGTGAAGCCGAGCGGCTTCACGACGCGGCCGAAAGACGTATCGGTCGTTTCCAACTCGTGATTCATCGCCTCGGTGAGCAGCGCCGGCCGATACCAGTTGTCGGCTTCCGAGAGAACGCGGTTGCCGCAGGTGAGGCGAACCCGGCGATAGGCAATCCGCTCGTCGTCCGAGGCGGCGAGCTGCTTGCGCGTATCGGCGTCGGCGGGCTTGTCGACGCCCTTCACCCGCTCGGCGACGATCTTTGAAGGGGATCGCGCGAGCGCATGGTCGGCGCACCATCGATCGAGCGTCAGCGTCGCCGATGGCGCCGAAAGGAGAGCGGCGTTGAGCGTCTCGACGAGAGCGAGGCCCGCAAGCCGGGTCTCGCGGGTATCCGGCCACACCGGCTGCGCCGCGTCGAACGCGGCGGCAGGACCTGCGAGAGCGAAACAGAGCGCCATCGCGCCGGCCGCTCCGCCGAAGGACAGGGACCGCGCTGCGCTCCGGCCCATCGTCAGATCTTCTCCAGCGCCGTAAAGCGGAACAGGAAGCTCGGCTCGGTCATCGACTGGTCGAGCGACAGGCGGCTCGAACGATAACAGTCCGGCTCGTCGGCGAAGAAGTTGCCGGAGAAGCGGACGGGGTCGCCGACGGCAAGCTTGCCGACCGCGGCGGCGAGCGGCGTGCCGGCGAGGATCAGCGTCTTGTCCTCGATGTCCGACATCGCATTGTTCCAGGTCTTCACCAGAGTCCCGTCCGGAAGCGCGATCGAGACGATCGTGCGGCCGCCGGGATCGCGGTCGATCTCCTTGACGGCTCCGACCCAGCTCTGGACATCGGGCTTCTTGACGGCTGCGCAGATCGCGGCGGCACGGCTCGATTGCAGCGAGGCGCGGTCGTCGTCGCCGGCCTTGTCATAAGCCGTGCGGGCATCGCTCACTGCCTTTGTGAAGCCGGTCTCGTCCTTGGGCTGCTGCGGCGCCAGGGCGGCGAGCTTCTGCGCTTCTGTCGGCTGAGCCGGCGCGACGGGGGCGGGGGCCGGCGGCGCGGCGGCCGGAGCCGCGGCTGGCTGCGGCCCACCAGCCGGCTCGGAGAGCGGGTCGGTCTCGGTCCCGACGACCGTGGTGGTGGTGACGGAGAGCGGTTCCGGCAGTTTCGCGGGCGCGAGTTGCGATTCGTCCTTGGAAGCGGAGGCCGAGGGCGGGGCAGGCGCCGGCGCCGGCGTTGCGGGAGCGGCGCTCTCGGCGGGCTGCGGGCGAGGCGTCGGGGCTGCCTCCGGCGCGGGCGTGACCTCCGCCGGCTCGGGCGCGACAGCGACCGGAACCGGCAGCGCGGCGATGGCAAGGCCCTGCAGGCGTGGCTTCAGGATGACGCCGCCGGCGCCGGCGACGAGCACGACGAGGCCGAGCGTGGCCAGCATGGTGTTGGCCAGTCGCGGACCGCGCAGGATCAGCGACATGACGCCCGCGAGCAGGACGAGCAGGCCGGCGATGAACAGCAGAACCCAGAGCATCGGTTTCCTTCTCGCCCCTCAGCTATTATCCAGATGGTGGGCGCCGCGCCAAGTCCTCGAATCGGACCGGACACGATGCTCCACCGGCAAAGAGGCGGCGCCAAGGGCCAGTTTCACGGGACGGCGAGGGGCGGGCCGGCCATGGGCTCGCCTCAATTGGTGGCGAATCGTCGGTTTCTCACACCGACACGGGAGATGACGCATGCGGTCACGCGTGATTTTGGCTTTGGCAGTGGCCGGGTTTCTCCTGCCCGGCCCGATCGAGGCGGCCGAGACGGCGGTGCCGCCTTCGGATGCAGCGCTTCGCTATTCCTTTGCGCCGCTGGTGAAGCGCGTTTCTCCTGCCGTCGTCAATGTCTATGCCTCGCGCGTCGTGCAGCAGCGGGCTTCGCCCTTCATGGACGATCCCTTCTTCCGTCGCTTCTTCGGCGGCGACGGCGGCGGCGCGCCGCGCACCCGCGTGCAGCAGTCGCTCGGTTCCGGCGTCATCATCGATGCCGCCGGCATCGTCGTCACCAATTACCACGTCATCGCCAATGCCGACGAAGTGAAGGTGGCGCTGGCCGACAAGCGCGAACTTGCCGCCGACATCGTGCTCAAGGACGAGCGCATGGATCTCGCGGTGCTGCGCCTCAAGGGCGGCAAGGGGCCATATCCGGTCGTCGAATTCGCCGATAGCGATGCGCTTTCGGTCGGCGACCTCGTGCTCGCGATCGGCGATCCGTTCGGCGTCGGCCAGACGGTGACGAGTGGCATCGTCTCGGCGCTCGCGCGCACCCAGGTCGGCGCCACCGACTACCAGTTCTATATCCAGACCGACGCGGCGATTAACCCCGGCAATTCCGGCGGCGCCCTGGTCGACATGAGCGGCCGTCTGGTCGGGATCAACACCGCCATCTATTCGCGCTCCGGCGGTTCGATCGGCATCGGCTTCGCCATCCCCTCCAACATGGTCCGCGTCATCACCAAGGCGGCGCTTTCGGACGGCAAGATCCACCTGCCGTGGATCGGCGCCGAGTTCCAGCAGGTGACGCCCGATCTCGCCGAGGGGCTCGGTCTCGACCGGGCCCATGGTGCGCTGGTTGCCGGCGTCGCCGAAGGCAGTCCGGCTGAGCAGGCGGGACTGGTCGCCGGCGATCTCGTCGTGACGGCCGACGGCATCGATATCGACGATCCGAACGGCCTCAACTATCGCCTCGTCACCAAGGGCGTCGGCGCCACGATGCAGCTCGGACTGCTGCGTGGCGGCAAGCCGGCCGCGGCGACGATCACTCTGGCCGCTGCGCCCGAAATTCCGCCGCGCGATGAATTGACGGTCAGTACCGAGTCGCCTTTCCAGGGCGCGACGGTGGTCAATCTCTCGCCCGCGGTCATCGCCGACACCGGCTACAAGGGGCAGCGCAGCAAGGGCGTGCTGATCGAGAAGGTCGCGGACGGGTCGATTGCCGCCAATGTCGGCTTCCAGCCCGGCGACGTCGTCGTCGAGGTCAACGGAACTGCCGTCGACAAGACGCGGACGCTGGCGGGGCTTGCGGCCGCGCGGGCCGATCTCTGGCGTCTGACGATCGAGCGCGATGGACGGCTGATCCGCTCCACCATCGGAGGATGAGGTGAACAATCTTTTCGAGGCGGCAGGCATGGAACGGGCGGCGCCACGGCCGCTCGCCGATCGCCTGCGCCCCGAAAAGCTCGCCGATGTCGTCGGCCAGGATCATCTCGTCGGTCCCACCGGCGCGCTGACGCGCATGCTGCATTCCGGCTCGCTCGGCTCGATGATCTTCTGGGGCCCGCCCGGCACCGGCAAGACGACCGTGGCGCGGTTGCTCGCCGGCGAGACGGATCTGCATTTCGAGCAGGTCTCGGCGGTGTTCTCCGGCGTCGCCGACTTGAAGAAGGTGTTCGAGCAGGCGCGGGCGCGGCGGCAGGTCGGGAAGGGCACGCTGCTCTTCGTCGACGAGATCCATCGCTTCAACCGCGCCCAGCAGGACAGCTTCCTGCCGGTGATGGAAGACGGCACCGTGACGTTGGTCGGCGCCACGACCGAGAACCCGTCCTTCGAGCTCAACGCCGCGCTGCTGTCACGGGCGCGGGTGCTCGTCTTCCATTCGCATGGCCCGGAATCGATCGCCCAGCTGCTGGCGCGGGCGGAGGCGGCCGAGCAGCGGCCGCTGCCGCTCGATGACGAGGCGCGCGAGGTGCTCATCCGCATGGCCGACGGCGACGGCCGCGCCTCGCTGACGCTCGCCGAGGAAGTCTGGCGTGCGGCGCTGCCCGGCGAGGTCTTCGACGCCGCAGCGCTGCAGGAGATCGTCCAGCGGCGGGCACCAATCTATGACAAGGGCCAGGACGGGCACTACAACCTCATCTCGGCGCTGCATAAGTCGGTGCGCGGCTCCGATCCCGACGCGGCGCTCTATTATCTCGCGCGCATGTTCGATGCCGGCGAGGACCCGCTCTATCTCGGACGTCGGCTGGTGAGGATGGCGATCGAGGATATCGGCCTCGCCGATCCGCAGGCGCTCGTCATCGCCAATGCCGCCAAGGACGCCTATGACTATCTCGGCAGCCCCGAGGGCGAACTCGCCTTCGCCCAGGCCGCCGTCTATCTCGCGACCGCGCCGAAATCGAACGCCGTCTACACCGCCTTCAAGGCAGCGACGCAGGCCGCCAAGCAGGGCGGCTCGCTGCTGCCGCCCAAGACCATCCTCAACGCGCCGACCAAGCTGATGAAGACCGAGGGCTATGGCTCGGGCTATCGCTACGACCATGACGAGCCTGACGCCTTCTCGGGCCAGAACTACTTTCCCGACGCCTTGGGACGGCAGAGCTTCTATGAGCCGGTCGAACGCGGCTTCGAGCGCGAGATCAGGAAGCGGATGGAGTACTGGGCCAAGCTCAGACGCGAGCGGGGCGGGGACTGAACGTGCAAGCAGTGCCGCTCGGTTCTTCCAGCGATCCCGATCGCAAGAAATTCGACGCTATCGCTGCATTCGAGACCATCTTCACGAGTCCCGACTTTTCAGCAGGCGTGATGGCCCCGGTCCGGACTGACGGGAGTTTCTCGATGGGCGGTGAGCCGGTCTATGATCCGGCTGTCGACGCATTCGTCGATGCCTGTTACCTGCATGGATGGGTTGATCCGAATTTCGATTGGGTGAAATGGAAGACCAGCGCCGAGGCGAGTGCGCTACTGGTCGATGGTACTATTGCCGCGGCATCCGAAGCCGATCTCGTCTGCCTCTTGACGACATTCATCCGCCAGGAGCGTTTCGTTGACGGTGCCCTGTTGTCGGCATTCGAGGCGGGGTACATCGGGGCGATTGTTGGCCGAGTTGCGCAACTCGCTACTGCCCCGCCTCGCGAGGTCTGATCTGGCGCGGCTGGCCTTCGATCAGCCAAAGCCTCATGTCTGATGGCTTCGCCCGTTGTGAAACCGGAGACCCACGATGTTCCTCATCGGCCAATACGACTCGCCCTTCGTCCGCCGCGTCGGCATTGCGCTGCGGCTCTATGACATCGCCTTCGAACATCGGCCGTGGTCGAGCTTCGGCGATGCGGAGAAGATCGCGGTCTACAATCCGCTCCGCCGCGTGCCGACTTTGGTGCTGGACAGCGGCGAGGTGCTGATCGAGAGCGCGGCGATCCTCGATTATCTCGACGAGGAAGCCGGTCCCGACAAGGCGCTGATCGCCGGGCACGGGCCGGACCGGCGGCGCGCGCTCAAGGTGGCGGCGCTGGCGACGGGCCTTGCAGACAAGGGTGTGATCCTCTTCTACGAGGGTGTGCTTCACAAGGAGAAGTCGGACGTCTGGGTTGCCCGCTGCAAGGCGCAGATCGGGTCCGTTCTGGACGTGCTGGAAGAGGATCGTGCCGCGCGGCCGACGCCCTATTGGTTCGGCGAGACCATCGGCCATGCCGATATCGCGGTCGCCTGCGCCCTCCGCTTCATCCGCGACGTGCATCCCGCCCTTTTCGGCGATCATCCGGCGCTTGCCGCCCATGCCGCACTCTGCGAGGCGCTGCCGGTGTTCGCCGAGATCTCGCAGCCTTTCAGCCCACCGGCCTGAGTCTTCTCAGGCGTTTGGTTCGAGGCGGCGGCGCCACCACGTGGCGATCGCAGCCACGACTGCGAGGCCGAAGAGCAGGCCGAAGCTCGTCTCGACCGCGCCCAGCATCGGGTGTCCGTAGAAATAGACATCGGCTGTCTTGGCGCCCGCGATCACGTCCGTCCGCCAATGCAGCATCGACGCCGAACTGGCGACGCCCAGGCTGACGCCGAGCATTCGCGCGAGGTTAATGAGGGCGCCGGCCTCGCCTGCGAAAGCCGGCGGTGCCGCGCCCATCGTGGCGCTGTTGTTGGGCGCCATGAAGAAGCCGAGCCCGGCGCCGAAGATCGCGAGGGCGATCATGCCGATGATGCGCGAGGGGATCGGCTCCAGCGCAACCAGCGAGAGGATCAGCAGCGCCAGGGCGGTCAGCGTCATGCCGAACAGCGCCAGCGTCGATGTTCCCCATCGCTTGACCATCGCGCCGGCAAAGGGCGCTGCGATGCCGAGCGCAATCGGGATGGCGGAGAGGCGCAGTCCGGCGCGTTCGGGTGGCTCATGCAGGCCGCGGATCGCCGCGTAGGACATCAGATAGAACATGCCGTAGAGAAGCGCATAGGACAGCAGCACCGCGACGACGCCGAGCGAGAACGGCTTTGAAGCGAAAATGCCGAGGTCGATCAGCGGCGAGGGCGTGCGCTGCTCGCGCCGGATGAACAGCGCCAGCAGCAGGAGGCCGCCGAGGCCGAAGCCGAGCGCGGGCGCCGAGACGAGGCCCCATTCGGAAATGTGATTGAGCACGACGACGAGGGAGACTAGGGCCGGGCCGAGCAGCAAGGCCCCCTGCCAATCGAACGGCCGCGGATCGCGCTCGGTATCATCCGGCAGGATGACCCAGCCGAGGATGGCCGCGATGATGCCAACCGGAACGGTCACCCAGAAGATGGCCTGCCAGCCAAAGAAGCCGAGCAGCAATCCGCCGGCGATCGGCCCGAGGCTGACGCCGACGGCCTGCGCCGCGGAGAAATAGCCCATCGCGCGGGCGCGGTGTTCCTTGCCGGCGGCGCGGCTCAGGATGACGATCGAATTCGCGCCGAGCACCGCCCCGCCGATGCCCTGTATCACGCGAAAGACGATGAGCTCGGTCAGGTTGCCTGCAATCCCGCACAGTGCCGACGCGGCAATGAAGACGACGAGGCCGGCGAGATAGAGGCGCTTGCGGCCATAGATTTCGCAGAGGCGTCCAAAGACGGGAAGCGCGGCCGAGAAGGCGAGCACATAGGAGAGCGCGACCCAACTCGCCAGCGTCTCGCGCGTATCGAAGACGACCGCGAGATCGGGCAAGGCGAGCTGGACGACGCTTGCGTCGAACTGGCCCATCGCGGCACCGAGGCATGTGACGGCAACGATCGGCCAGGGCGAGGGCGAGGAGGCAGGGGCAACGGCGCGGCTGCCTTCGCCCGAGCCTGCCGGGCTTTGACGACCCTCGATGCTGCCGTCCATGCGCCGATCCCCCGATGGCTCCATTGTATGCAACTGCTAGCATGCGGCGGTGGAGAGGTGAACGCCGTTTCGCTCCCCCTTTCGCGGGCTCGCTCGCGGCGTATAAGTTGGGGCTCGAGCGAGAGGGAATCTCGCCCCGCAAGAAAGCCGCCAGAGAGGAACCGCCGATGCAGACCCGTGCCGCCGTCGCCTGGGAGGCGAACAAGCCGCTGACCATCGAGACCATCGAGATCGACGGCCCTCGTCCCGGTGAGGTTTTGGTCGAGATCATGGCGACCGGCGTCTGCCATACCGATGCCTATACGCTCTCGGGTCTCGATTCGGAGGGCAAGTTCCCGGCGATCCTCGGCCATGAGGGCGCGGGCATCGTCCGCGAGATCGGCGCCGGCGTCACCTCGGTGAAGGTCGGCGACCATGTGATTCCGCTCTACACGCCGGAATGCCGCAACTGCAAGACCTGCCTGTCGCGCCGCTCCAACCTCTGCACGTCGATCCGCTCGACGCAGGGCCAGGGCCTGATGCCCGACCAGACCTCGCGCTTCTCCTGCTCCGGCGAGACGGTGTTCCACTATATGGGCACGTCGACGTTCTCGAACTTCACCGTGCTGCCCGAGATCGCGGTCGCCAAGGTTCGTGAGGACGCGCCCTTCGACAAGATCTGCTATATCGGCTGCGGGGTCACGACCGGCATCGGCGCGGTGGTCTACACCGCCAAGGTCTGGGCCGGAGCGAATGTCGTGGTGTTCGGCCTCGGCGGCATCGGCCTCAACGTGATCCAGGGCGCGCGCATGGTCGGCGCGGACAAGATCATCGGCGTCGACCTGAACCCCGGCAAGGTCGAGATGGCCAAGAAGTTCGGCATGACGCATTTCGTCAATCCGGACGAGGTCGGCCGCGACAAGGTCGTGCAGGCGATCATGGACCTGACCGGCGGCGGCGCCGACTTCTCGTTCGAATGCATCGGCAACATCCACACGATGCGCCAGGCGCTCGAATGCTGCCATCGCGGCTGGGGCGAATCGATCATCATCGGCGTTGCCCCCTCGGGTACCGAGATCTCGACCCGCCCGTTCCAGCTCGTTACCGGCCGCGTCTGGCGCGGCTCGGCCTTCGGCGGTGCCCGGGGCCGCACCGACGTGCCGAAGATCGTCGACTGGTACATGGAGGGGAAGATCAACATCGACGATCTCATCACCCACACCATGCCGCTCGACCAGATCAACACTGCCTTCGACCTGATGCATGAGGGCAAGTCGATCCGCTCGGTCGTGCTCTATTAGCCGAACGGTCCCGCGCGCTCATGACCCTGCCGCTGACGGCGATCCGGATCGAGCGCTATCGCTCGATCCGGCGTATCGCGCTGCCAGTGGAACCGCTGACAGTGCTTGTCGGGCGCAACGGCGTCGGCAAGACCAATCTCTACCGGGCGCTCGAGCTCTTGTCGGCTGCGGCGCGCGGTACGATCACGCATGAGATTGCGGCCGAGGGCGGCCTCGACTCGGTCCTGTTCGCCGGTCCGCGCGAGAAGGGGCCGGTTCGCCTTCGCCTCGCTTGCGATGTCGGTTCCTATGCCTATTCAATCGAGATCGGCCTTCCTTCGCCGATGGAGGCGTCGCTCACCGAAACCGAGCCGATGGTGAAGGCGGAGCGGCTCGATTTGCTCGGCGGCGGACGTAAGCCGGTGACGCTCATGAAGCGAGAGGGGCCGGGCGCATGGCTCCGCGATGGCGAAGGCAAACGCCAGACCTATGAAACGGCGCTGCTTCCCTCGGAGACCGCGCTTGCTTCATTCCGCGATGTCGAACGCTATACCGAGGTCGATATCCTCAGACGGGCGCTCGGCGACTGGCGCTTTTTTCACGACTTCCGAACGGACCGCGACTCGCCGATCAGGCGCCCAGCCCTCGCAGTGACCACGCCGACCTTGGCGTCCAACGGTCACGATCTTGCCGCCGCGCTCGCCACCGTGCGTCAGGTGCGCGGGGAGGGGCCGGCGATCCATGCGGCGGTCGATGACGCATTCCCCGGCACGCGCCTGATCACCCGCTTCGCCGAGGGCCGCGTCTTGCTCGAACTCGAGATGCGCGATCTGCCGCGTCCCCTGGCGGCGACCGAGCTTTCCGATGGCACTCTGGCCTTTCTCTGCCTCATCGGGGCCTTGGCCTCCTACCGACTTCCCGGCTTCATCGCCCTCAACGAGCCGGAGACGAGCCTCCATCCAGAACTGATTCCGGCGCTGGCGCGGCTGATCGCGAAGGCTGCGGAGCGGACTCAGGTCTGGGTCGTCACCCATTCCGAGCCGCTCGCCGCGGCGCTGGCGCTCGAAGGCGCTATCAAGCCGCGCGTCGTCATCAAGACCGAGGGCGCAACGACGATCGAGGGTCTCCGCCTCACCGGCAGCTTTTCCGACGACGACGAATAGAGCTCTCCTGGCGCCGCTCAATCTATCGGCAGCCGGCGCCGGCAATTATCGGGCGCCGGCCGGCGATCCCGTGTATGCTTCATCAATGTCAAAACCCGAACTCGACGACGCGGTCAGCCGCGCAGCCGGCGCCAAGCGCTGGCCGAAGATCCTTGCCGCCTATCGCGAGCCACGCGAATGGCGGAGCACGTTCGAAATTCTCGTAACCGCGCTGCCTTTCCTCGGCTTCTGGGTCGCGATGTGGCTGTTGGTCGAGAACGGCTTCTGGTGGCTGGCTTTCCTGCTCGCGATCCCGGCCGCCGGTTTCCTCGTCCGCCTGTTCATGATCCAGCATGACTGCGGCCACGATGCCTTCTTCCGCCGCCGCGGCATCAACGACTGGGTCGGCCGTGTCCTCGGCGTCCTGACCTTCACGCCATATGACTACTGGCGGCGGACGCACCAGCTTCACCACGCGACCTCCGGCAATCTGCAGTTGCGCGGCATCGGCGACATCACCACGCTGACCGTTGCCGAATATCGCGCCATGACGCCGCTGCAGCGCCTCGGCTACCGGCTCTATCGCCATCCCATCGTGATGTTTGGTATCGGCCCAGCCTATCTGTTCCTGCTACAGTTCCGTCTTCCGGTCGGATTGATGCGCGAAGGCTGGAAGCCGTGGCTGAGCGCGATGTCGACCAATCTTGCCATTGCGCTCGCTGCGCTGGTGCTGATCCTGACCATCGGAGTCGGGCCGTTCCTGATGGTTCAGCTGCCGATCGTGATCATCGGCGCGTCGATGGGTGTCTGGCTGTTTTATGTCCAGCATCAGTTCGAGACGACGAGCTGGTCGCGGCCGCCGGACTGGTCGCATGCCGAGGCAGCGCTGCATGGCAGCTCCTATTACGACCTGCCGCCGGTGCTGCGCTGGATGACGGCCAATATCGGCGTCCATCACGTCCATCACCTCTGCAGCCGTATTCCTTATTACCGGCTGCCCGAAGTGCTGCACCGCCATCCCGAGCTGAAGACGATCGGTCGGATCACGATGCTCGACAGCCTGCGGCTGGTGCGGCTGGTGCTCTGGGACGAGGCCACCGGCCGCCTCGTGCCGTTCAAGGGCTGGAAGGAACTCGCTCCGGCGTGAGCGATCAGCTGCCGAGCACGGCGCGGAGCTTCGCCGCGTTCTCGGCGAGGATCTCCGGCTTCTCCATGCCGCCGCCATGCGACTTCAGCGGGATGCCGTCATAGCGCGGGATCACATGAACATGCAGATGGAACACCGTCTGCCCGGCCGGCGCCTCGTTGAATTGCGCGATCTGGATGCCGTCGGCGGCAAAAGCCGTCTTCGCCGCCCGGGCGAGCGTCTGCACGACCTTGAACAAGGGTGCGAGCGTCGCAGGATCGGCATCGAGCAGGTTGCGCGAGGCTGCCTTCGGCACGACGAGCAAATGGCCCGGAGATTGCGGCATCACGTCCATGAAGGCGATCGTGTCGGCATCCTCATAGACCTTCTCGGCCGGAATCTCGCCGCGCAGGATCCTGGCGAAGATGTTGCCGTCGTCATAGGCGCTCATGCCGCTGCTCCGCTGGATCGGCCGTCTGGCCGCTGATGCCTAGGCTCTAGCCCCGTGCGGCGGCGTCTTCAAGCCGACCGGCGTCGGAACCGGGTCGCCCGCGAGGAATGCGTCGACATTGGCGAGCACCATCCGCTTTAGCGTCGCATGAGCCTCGAAGGTGCCGCCGGCGATATGCGGCGACAGCACCACGGCATCGAGCGCCCGCAGCGTTTCGGGGACGTTCGGCTCGTTCTCGAACACGTCGAGGCCGGCGGCGCCGAGTTCGCCGGAAACGATGAGCTCTGCGAGCGCCGTCTCGTCGAGCAGCGAGCCACGCGCGATATTGACCACGATACCGTCGGGGCCGAGCGCGCGCATGATGTCACGCGAGACGACATGCCGGTTGCCGGCATCGGCGCGCGCCGCGACCACCAGCACGTCGGCCCATTCCGCCAAGGCCGCGAGGCTCGCATGATAGGGATAGGGCGCATCGGCGCGCGGACTGCGGTTGTAATAGGCGACTTCCATCTCGAAGGCCTCGGCGCGGCGCGCGATCCGCTCGCCGATCTCGCCGAGACCGAAGATGCCGAGCCGGCGTCCGGGCAGGCCATGAACCAACGGCATGCGGGCTGCGCTGGTGCCGCGGCCTGTCCACTGGCCCGCGCGGACGAAGCGATCCGCCACGACCAGGCGACGGCAGGCGGCGAGCAGCAGGGCCATCGCGAGATCGGCGACGGCGGTGGCGTTGCCCGAGGGACTGTTGGTGACGGCGATGCCGCGGGCGGCCGCCGCCTCGAGATTGGTCCCCTCGAAGCCGCTGCCGTAATTGCAGATGAGCCCGAGAGCCGGCAGCGCAGCTATGAGCGCGGCGTTGCACTTGAGCGTCCCCATCGTGATCACGACGCGGATATCGGCCCTAACCTCAGGCGGCAGGGCGAGCGCCGCTTCCGGATCGTGTGGACCAACCAGCGCGAGGCGCTCGGCCAGCGCGTCGCAGAAGGCGGGCGGAAAACGGGTCAGGAGCAGGGCGGAGGGCATGGCGATTCCAAATCTGGTCGATCACGGCGCGGAGCTTAGGCCTCGCTCCGCGCCACGGCGAGATGCGGTCGTTCGGCGGAAAGGTCGATCATGCCGGCGTCGACCAGCGTCCGATGGAAGCGGCGCTTCCGCTCGGACGGCGTCGCCACATAGCGGTCGCCGAGTTCGGCCATGAGATCGAGCCGCGTCGCCGAGACCGGATCGAGCGGCAGGCCGGCGGCCTTCAGCGCCACCGTGCCGAGCTGGGCGATGTCGAGCCGCTCGGGCAGGCCGGAAAAGTCAGGCTCGAAATTGAGCGCCTCGATCGCGAAGAAGGTCTCGAACTGGCGCGGATCGTCGGCGGCAACGCCCTTCGCATGCTCGATCGCACGCGACATCGTCGGCTTGTGATCGCCATAGCGCACGATTAGCATCGGCCGTCCCGGATTGCGCGCGGCAAGCGCGGCGCGGAACGCGGCGTAGCTCGCTGCCGTCTCGGACAGCCGGGCGTAATATTCGCCATAGGTCGGCTCGGCCAGAACACCGAGCGCGAAGCGCCGCTCGCCCTCGTACGCGCCGGCCGGCTGCAGGCGGACTTCATGCGGTCCGTGGTTGAAATTGGTCAGGATCATCGCGAACCGGGGTGTCGCGTCGCGGTCGATCGAGCGTTGCAGCGCGCCTTCGGTAGCGGCGAAGAAGGCGGCGTCCGAATTGGTCGCCTCGAAGGCGGCAAGGTCGAACGGGGCGGGGAATTCGTCGGAGAACACGCGTTCCTCGACGCCGAGGCCGCCATAGAAACCGTCATAATTCATGAAGGCGCGGCGACAGCTCGTGATCAGCAGCCCGCGATAGCCAAGCCCCGCGAGTTCCGACGGCAGCGAATGGGCGAAGCGGCCGACGCCTTTCTTGAACAGGAAATAGGAGTCCGGTCCAAAGCTCGCGGAAGAGAGTCCAGTCAGCAGGCTGAACTCCGTCTGCCACGAGCCGCCGCCATAGATGTCGACATGGAGCTTGCCGCAATAGGCGCCGGCCGGCGACAGCAGCTCGGCGACATGGTCGTCGACAGGCAGGCCATAGCTGCGAGGATCGAAGACGGATTCGTGCTGGATGACGATGATATCCGGCTTTATGGGGCTTCGTGCCGGCAGGGCTGGGAGGAGGGGCAGCGGCATGTCGGCGACGTCCAGCATGCGAAGGCCACCCGTCGGCCACCAGCTGGCGACATCGATCAGCGAGGCCATGAAGAAGGACAGCAGCCCGGCCCGCACCGTGACGTCACGGCGCCAGCGCTCGGCTCCGCCGGTTGCATAAAAGGCCGAGGCATAGAGCGCGAGACCGAAGGCGAAGAGCGCGAGGCGCAGCGAGAGCGGCAGCGGGGTGCCGGGCACAAGCAGGATCACGGCAATCGCGGCCAAGCCGAGCACGATGGCAGCGGCGATCGTCAGCGCCGCCGTCAGCCGGTACTGCCGCAGCATGAAGGGGATGGTGCCTGCGAAGGTCAGGCCGAGATCGGCCACGGCGAGCTTCATGCCGCTGTGATGATGCTTGACGCCCGAGGCGCCCGCGACGGTCGCCATCAGGATGAGGGCGAGCAGACTGGCGCGCGCGACATCGCCGACAACGACGAGGAAGAGCGCCGAGACCGCCGCATAGCCGGCCACGGCGAGCGCCATGCGCGCAGGCTGGCGTTCGGCCAGCGCGAGGATTGCGGCGCCGGCAAGCCACAGGAGAAGCGCATTCATTCCGCGTTCTGATCCGCCTTGAAGGGAGTGTGTTCGTCGAGAAGCGCGTGCTCGGCCGCAACGGCCTCACGCTCGCGCTGCAAATAGTCCGCGACGGCGGCACGGAAACCCCTGTCGGCGATCCAATGTGCGGAACGCGTGATGACCGGCCGATAGCCGCGCGCCAGCTTGTGCTCGCCCTGCGCCCCGGCCTCGACACGCGGCAGCCGATGCGCGATCGCCCATTCGACGGCCTGATGGTAGCAGATCTCGAAATGCAGGAACGGCACCTCCTCGAGCGACCCCCAATAGCGGCCATAGAGCGCATCGGAGCCGATGAGGTTGAGCGCGCCGGCGATGCGGCGCTTGCCGCGCTTGGCAAAGATCAGCAGCACCCGGTCCGCCATCGCCGCGCCGAGCAGCGAGAAGAAGCGGCGGTTGAGATAGGGCCGGCCCCATTTGCGAGCGCCGGTATCGGTGTAGAAGGCGAAGAATGCGTCCCATGCCGCCTCGTCGATCGCGGCGCCATTGAGGATCTCGACCTCCAGTCCGCCGGCGAGCGAATCGCGACGCTCGCGCCGGATCGTCTTGCGCTTGCCGGACGAGAGCGCGTCGAGAAAATCCTGGAAGTCACGATAGCCGGGATTCTCGAACTGGAATTGCTGGTCGACGCGCGGCAGGAAGTCGGCGCCCTCGAGGAGTTCGGCATCGTCCTCCTCGAGGAATGTCGCGTGCACGGAGGACGCGCCGATGCGGCGACAGAGTTCGGTGAGGCCCGCCGCGAGCGTCGCCTTGGCATTCGCGCCGGCATCCGGCCGCGCGAGCAGGCGGCGTCCGGTGACGGGCGTGAACGGCACCGCGACCTGAAGCTTCGGATAATAACTGCCGCCCGCCCGCTCGAAGGCGTCGGCCCAGCCGTGATCGAAGACATACTCGCCCATCGAATGGGTCTTCTGATAGCAGGGGACGATGGCTTCGGGCTGGCCTGCGGCGTCTTCGAGCACGAGATGCCGGCCCTGCCATCCTGTCCGCCCGATGGCGGAGCCGGACTCTTCCAGGCATCGCAGAAAATCGTGCGAAATGAAGGGGTTGTAGGGCTGTCGCTCAGAGATCGAATCAACGCCCTGAGAGATCGCCTCGGGTGTCGTCCGCAAGGTCTTGAAGAAGGAGCCGACGTCGGTTCCGAACGGCGCGTCCGCCGCCCAACCCGGATTGGCGCAGGCCTCCCAAGCTTCGCGATCGATCTCGCCGAGCGAGGAAAGAACAGCGAGACGCGCGGTGGAAGCGGTCATCGGCGGCGGCCTCTGGATGTCGATGGGAAGTCATCGGAACATCTAGGGCTCGCAACCGCAAGCGCAAGCTGGTCCGCGCCGGGTCTGCCCGTTCAGGCGTCGGGATCGAACCCTTCGAACGTGATCTGGTCGGCGACCCGGTCGGCTTTTTCGCGGTCGGCCGGGCTGCGGACCGTCCAGGTGATCAGTGGCCGGCCGAACGAGCGCACCAGCGAGGGTGCCAGCGACGGCAGCCCCTTGAGATCGTAGGACACGAATGCGGCGCCGACACGCGGCACGTCGAGCAGATGGCGCAGCTTGAACCGGCGCGCGGCGGACAGGAAGCCCCAGTCGTCGAGATCGGTGTAGCGGTCGGCAACGATGCCCCGCGCCAGCGTCGGGGCGAGCTGCTTCATCATCGCCATCGAATCCGGATCGAACGACATCACCACCACCGGGCCACGATAGCCGGCGAGGATCGGCGCCACGGCGGCCTCGAGGCGGCGGTCGCCCTTGAACTCGCTCTTCAGCTCGAGCACCAGCGGCACCGATCCCGCCACCGTCTCGAGCAATTCGGCGAGCGTCGGGACATGGTCGGCGACGCCGGCGCGGAAGCGGAGCGCCCGCAGAGCGGCCAGGCTGTAGCTGTCGACGCGGCCCGTCGCATCGAGGAGGCGGTCGACCGTCTCGTCATGGAACACGACGATGGCGCCATCGGCCGTCAGTTGCAGGTCGACCTCGATGGCAAAGCGATGCTCGAGAGCAGCGCGGATGGCCGACAACGTGTTCTCGATCCGGCCATCAGCCGCGGCGTGATAGCCGCGATGGGCGATGGGTCGCGCCGTCAGCCAGGAAGGTGCCATGTCAGGCGATCTCGATGATCGCTTCCACCTCGACGGCGACGCCGAAGGGGAGGCCGGCGACGCCGACGGCGGAGCGGGCATGGCGGCCGCGCTCGCCGAAGACCTCGACCATGAAATCGGACGCGCCGTTCACCACTTTCGGGTGATCGCTGAACGTGGGCGCTGCGTTGACGAAGCCGGTCAGCTTGACGATGCGGCCGACACGGTCGAGATCACCCAGCGCGGCGCGCGCCTGGGCGAGGACATTGATGGCGCAGAGACGGGCGGCCTTCCGGCCTTCCTCGATCTCGAAGCCCTCGCCGAGGCGTCCGATAAACTGGATGCCCTCGGGGCCAACGGGGATCTGGCCGGAGATGTAAAGCATGCCGCGGCTCTCGACGAAGGGGACATAGTTGGCGGCCGGGGCGGCGGGTCGCGGCAGGGTGACACCGAGCGTTGCGAGGCGTTCTTCAATGGCGCTGGTCATGAAACACTCCCGAAAGTCATCTCGAAGCGACGGTTTCGCCTGAATTCGGCCGTGCTGCAAGGCAAGAACCGGTTCATCATGCCGAAGATTGGTTCGAATCGGCGTGGACTTCCCTGTCGGCAGAGTTTGAAATGCCGATATGTCGGTGAGACGACGGCGTTTCCCCCGACCCGGCCTTTCCTTGAGGCGCGTGGTGCTGATGACGGTCAAGACGACGGTGACGAAGCAATGAAGACGGCTCGACGCCTGCCGCGTTCGGCGGAACGGATCTGCGCGGCCGCGGCCGGACTGATGTTTGCCGCGGCGATGGCGCCGAACGCCGGGTTGGCGGCGGTTTCCGCGGCCCCTGCGATGGTGGCGCACCGCGCGGTCTATGAGCTCACGCTCGATCAGGACAATTCGTCGGATACGGTGTCGGATGCCGAGGGCCGCATGGTCTATGACTTCGCGGGCACCGCCTGCGACGGCTACACGACGCGGCTCCGCTTCGTGACCCGCATCAGCGACGAGGACGGCAATGCCCGTTTGACCGACGTCGCCACGACGACCTTCGAGGACCTTGCCGGCAAGACCTTCAGCTTCTCGACCAAGAGTTTCGTCGATGGCGCGATCTCGGAAGATTCGTCCGGCACCGCGGCGCGCGAGGGTGGCAAGGTCGAGGTGACCATCGCCAAGCCCAAGTCGCAGCACTTCACCATCGCGCCGAACTTCCAGTTTCCGAACCAGCATCTCGCCGCGATCATCGCTGCAGCGGAGCGCGGCGAGCATTTCCTGCAGGTCGATCTCTTCGACGGCTCGGACCAGGGCAAGAAGCAGTATGAGACCTCGGCCGTCATCGGCGCGGAAAATACCGGCAACGACGAACTCGGCGACGAGGCGACCGCCAAGAGCGCCGGTCTCGCCGGTATCCGGTCATGGCCGGTGACGATCAGCTATTTCAGCGACGGTCCCGCAGGAGGCGAGCAGAAGCCGGCCTATGAACTGTCCTTCGTGATCTACGAGAACGGCATCACGCGGCGGATGAAGCTCGACTATGGCGACTTCGCGCTCAAGGGAAAGCTGGTGAAGCTCGACCTCGCGCCGACCAAGGTCGCGGCCAAGGCCTGTCGCTGAGCGCGGGCAAGCCTTTCGATCCTGCGCGCGTTTCAGCCCGGTACGAGATCGGGCCGCAGCCGGGCGACCGCGCCTGCCAACTCGTCATAGTGACTGATGACAGCGTCGGGGCCGAGTTCTTGCACCGGGATCGGCGTGTAGCCGAAATCCACGGCGATGACGGGGATCGCGGCAGCCTTGGCCGTATCGATGTCGGTCTTCGAATCGCCGACCATGAGTGCCGCGTCGGGCGAGCCGCCGGCCCGGCGGATGGTCTCGGTCAGCGCGATCGGGTCGGGCTTCCGCGCCAGGAACGTGTCGGCGCCGCAGATCGCCGCGAACCGTTCGCTCAGCGACAGGCGGCCGAGCAGGTCGAGCGAGAGATGCTCCAGCTTGTTGGTGCAGACAGCGAGGATCCAGCCCTTGGACGCGAAACTGTCGAGTGCGGCTTCGAGCCCCGGATAGGGCCGGCTGAGATCGGCGATATGGGCGCTGTAATGGGCGATGTAATCGTCAAACAGCCGGTCGATCACCGCGGCCTCGCGAACGACGCCATTCGCGGCAAGGGCGCGCTCGATCAGCACGCGTGCGCCGTGGCCGACCATCGGGACGGCGCTGTCGAAGGGGAGCGCGTCGAGGCCCTCGCGATCGAGGATGACGTTCAATGTCGCGATGAGATCCTGCGCGGTATCGATCAGGGTGCCGTCGAGGTCGAAAACGAGGGTGGGGCGCATCGGTCGGCTCCGGGTGATCGGGGAGGCGGGAGCATAGCCGCCGCGCGGCATGCGGCAAGAGCCCGTCGGGGGCACGCGGGCGCCGACGGCCGCGGCGATTGGCGCGGCATCCGCACCGTGCTAACACACGCACCGCCGCGACGGCCGCGGCTGGCGGGCCAGGCGATCCGATGAGCGACAGTGACGATCTGAAGAAGCAGGCGGCGCTCGCAGCGCTCGATCTCGTCGAACCCGGCATGAAGCTCGGGATCGGCACCGGCTCGACGGCGGCGCATTTCGTCGCCGGCCTCGGTGCCCGCGTGCGGGCTGGCCTCGACATCGTCGGCGTGCCGACCTCGGAGCGGACCGCGCGGCTGGCGACGGCCGAGGGCATTCCGCTCACGACCCTCGACGAGACACCGCATCTCGATCTCACCATCGACGGCGCCGACGAACTCGACCGTTCGCTGCAGCTGATCAAGGGTGGCGGCGGCGCGCTCCTGCGCGAGAAGATCGTCGCGGCGGCGTCGAGCCGGATGGTGGTCATCGCCGACGAGAGCAAGCTGGTCGACCGCCTCGGCGCTTTCGCCCTGCCGATCGAGGTCAATCTCTTCGGCCTCGGCGCAACCCGCCTCGCCATCGAGGCCGCGGCCAGCCGGCTCGGCCAGGCGGTGACGCTCAACCGCCGGCTTGGCGCCGACGGCCAGCCCTTCGTCACCGATGGCGGTCATGCCATCATCGATGCATCATTTGGCCTCATTCGCGAGCCAGAAGCCATGAACCTTGCCCTCGCCGCGATTCCGGGGGTGGTGGAGCATGGTCTGTTCATCGGCATTGCGACCGCCGCCGTCATCGCCCGTCCCGAAGGCGTCATCTGGTTGCACGCCTAACGTCATTCGCCTCATGGGAGCCCGTTCAATGACACTCTTCCGCTCGTCCCTTCGCGCCGCCGTGCTGGCGATCGGCCTGATGGTCGGTCTCGTCGGCGCCGCCAGCGCCGAGGAAGTGACCGAGTCGCATCTGAAGGCGGCCGTCGCCGCAGTGCAGGCGGCCAAGACCTCGCGCGGTTTCGACAATCTGCTGCCGCTGCTCGCGCAGCAGACGCAGAACCGCCTGATCCGCATGCGTCCCGATCAGCACGTTCTGATCGGCCAGGTCGTCGACGCCGAGGCGCTCGACCTCGTCGCGCGCCGCGCCGAGCTCGACAACGACGTCGCGCGGATCTGGGCGAAGTATTTCACCGAAGACGAGCTGAACGCGATCACGACCTTCTACCAGAGCCCGGCCGGCGCCAAGCTCGCCGATATCGGCCCGAAGGTCGTCGGCGAGACGCTGCAGTCGGTCAAGGGCTGGTCGGACCGCGTCGGCGAGGAAATGTATGAGAAGTCGCGCGAGCTGCTGAAGAAGAAGGGTGTCGACCTCTAAAGGTCCGCCATGGCCGGCTCTGCCGGCCGAACAACAGGCGGAGCCGGTCCGGTCGTGGGCCGGCTTCGCCGTCTGGTGACAGCGGCTTCAGGGGCTCGGACTGACATGGCGGATTTCGACGTCGACCTCTTCGTGATCGGTGCCGGCTCGGGCGGCGTGCGGGCGGGCCGCATCGCCGCAGGCCATGGTGCGCGCGTGATGGTCGCCGAGGAGGACCGCGTCGGCGGTACCTGCGTCATCCGCGGCTGCGTCCCGAAGAAGCTGTTCGTCTATGCCTCGCGCTTCGCCGAGGATTTCGAGGACGCCGCCGGCTATGGCTGGTCGCTCGCCGCGCCGTCCTTCGACTGGCCGACACTGGTGGCTGCCAAGGACCGGCAGATCGACCAGCTCAATGCGGCCTATATCCGCAATCTCGAACGCTCCGGCGCCAAGCTGATCGCGCAGCGCGCGACCCTCGAAGGGCCGCATGACGTGCGGCTTGCCGATGGCAGCCTCGTCCGGGCGAGGGTGATCCTGATCGCGACGGGCTCGACACCCTATGTCGATCCCGCGCTGCCGGGGCGCGAATGGGCGATCACCTCGAACGAGGCGTTCCATCTGCCGCGCCTGCCGAAGCAGATCGTCATTGTCGGCGGCGGCTACATCGCGGTCGAGTTCGCCGGCATCTTCAACGGTCTCGGTGTCGAGACGACGCTGATCCATCGTGGCGAGAAGCTGCTGCGCGGCTTTGACGACGATCTCCGCCATGCGCTCGGCGAGGCGCTTGCGAAGAAGGGCATCCGCCTGGTGCTCGGCGACAGTCCGGCTGCGATCGAGAAGACCGGCGAGGGCCTCCTCGTCCACACGGCGAAAGGTCTGGACCTGCCCGCCGGCGAAGTGATGATCGCGACCGGTCGCCGTCCCAACACCAGCGGCCTCGGCCTCGACCGGGCTGGCGTCGAGATCGATGGCGCCGGGGCGATCCCGGTCGACGCGCTGTCGCAATCGAATGTCCCGTCGATCTATGCGGTCGGCGACGTCACGAACCGGATCAACCTGACGCCCGTCGCCATCCGCGAGGGGCATGCCTTCGCCGACACGGTCTTCGGCGATCGCAAGGTCGTGGTCGATCATTCCGGCGTGCCGAAGGCGGTGTTCTCGCAGCCGGAGATCGGTACGGTCGGGCTGACCGAGGAGGAGGCGCTGGCCGAATTCGCGGCGGTCGATATCTACAAGACCAGCTTCAAGTCGCTGAAGAACGGCATCAGCGGCCGTGACGAGCGCATGCTGATGAAGCTCGTCGTCGATGCCGACAGCGGCCGCGTGCTCGGCTGTCACATCCTCGGCCATGATGCGGCCGAGATGATCCAGCTCGTCGCCATCGCCGTGAAGCTCGGCGCGACCAAGGCGCAGTTCGACGCGACCATGGCGCTGCATCCGACCGCCGCCGAGGAACTCGTCACCATGCGCGAGCCCTCCATCCGGCACCGCCGCGGCGCCTGAGCCGCGTCTTTCGGGCGAGAGCGGCCAAGGGCGGCGCGGGAGCGATCGATTTTTGCTTGTGATTTCGATCGTCTGCGGTCAAACAACGCCGGTTCCCCCGCAAGCCAATGCGCCAGCACGGCGCGAGTGACCATCATGACCGCCATCGCCGCGCCCGGTCGTCGTCTTCTCGACGGCAAGGACTACAAAACTCTCGCATTGTCCGCCCTCGGCGGCGCGCTCGAGTTCTACGATTTCATCATCTTCGTCTTCTTCGTGACCGTGCTCGGCCACCTGTTCTTCCCGCCGGGCATTCCCGAATGGGTGCAGCAGGTGCAGGCCTTCGGCATCTTCGCCGCCGGCTATCTGGCGCGGCCGCTCGGTGGCCTGCTGCTCGCCCATTTCGGTGATCGGCTCGGGCGCAAGCGAATGTTCACGCTGTCGATCCTGATCATGGCGCTGTCGACGCTCGGGATCGCAGCGCTGCCGACCTATGAGACGATCGGCATCGCGGCGCCGATCCTGCTCTTGCTGATGCGCGTGCTGCAGGGCGCGGCGATCGGTGGCGAGGTTCCCGGCGCCTGGACCTTCGTCTCCGAGCATGTTCCGCCCGGCCGCATCGGCCTTGCCTGCGGCATCCTCACCTGCGGCCTGACCTCGGGCATCCTGCTCGGCTCGCTGATCGCCACCGCGATCAATATTGCCTTCACCCCGGAGGCGATCCTCGCCTTCGCCTGGCGGGTACCGTTCCTGATCGGCGGCGTGTTCGGCCTCGTCGCCGTCTATCTCCGGCGCTGGCTGGAGGAGACTCCGGTGTTCAAGGAGATGCAGGCGCGCAAGCAACTCGCTTCGGAGTTGCCGATCAAGGCGGTGCTGCGCGACCACAAGACCGCGACGGTGATCTCGATGCTGCTGACCTGGCTGCTTTCGGGCGCCATCGTCGTCGCGATCCTGATGACGCCGACGCTGGTTCAGACGCTCTACAAGGTGTCGCCGCGCGACGCCCTGACCGCCAATTCGATCGCGACGCTGTTCCTCTCCTTCGGCTGCGTGCTCGCCGGCTTCATCATCGACAAGGTCGGTGCCGGCCGCTTCTTCACGATCGGCAGCCTGGCGCTCGGCGTTGTGACCTACTGGTTCTATTCCTCGGTCGCCGCCGATCCCTCGACGCTGTTCACGCATTCGGCGGTGGCGGGTTTTGTCGTCGGCGTCATCGGCGCGGTGCCCTATGTCCTCGTGAAGGCCTTCCCTGCGCAGGTGCGCTTCACCGGCGTCTCCTTCGCCTACAACATCGCCTATGCGATCTTCGGCGGGCTGACGCCGCTGCTCGTCACGCTGGCGCTGAAGTCGGACCCGATGGCGCATGCGCATTATCTCGCCTTCCTGTCGCTGATCGGCGCAGGAACGGGCGTCTATCTCTGGTCGAAAAGCCAGCACTGAACGCTTTGCAGGAAGCGGGTGGCGTCGGATGGCGCGCGGGGGGATGATGAGCGCATGAGCCTCACCGGTCCGCTCCCCGCCACCGCCGTCCTCTATGCCGTCACGACGACCGGCATCTATTGCCGGCCGTCCTGTCCTTCGCGTCCGCCAAAGCCGGAGAATGTTCGCTTCTTCGCCGACGCAGCCACGGCCGAGGCTGCCGGCTTCCGCGCCTGCAAGCGTTGCCGACCGGCCGCCCGCGCATGAACGAGATGCAATTGCCGCTGCCGGCGGATTATCGCGTCGCCGACATGCTCGCCTATCACGGCCGCGACACCGCGAGTGTCAGTGAGCGCGTCATCGGATCACGCCTCGAGAAGGTGCTGACGCTGGCGGGCGGACAGACATTGCTTTCGCTGGATGTCGGCCCCGACGCGGCGGTCGCCCGGTTCGACCGCGTGCTGGAAGGGGCCGAGTCGCAAGCGGCGCACCTCACGGTCCAGCGCCTGCTCGGCCTCCAGTCGGACGTCGAGGCCTTCGCTGCCTTGCCGGCCGCGACGTCGCTTCACGAGGCCCGGCCCGGCCTCCGCATTCCGCTGACCGCGACCCCCTTCGAGGCGCTCTGCTGGGCGGTGATCGGGCAACAGATCAATCTCGCCTTCGCCGCCGCGCTTCGCCGCGAGATGATCACGCTCGCCGGCACGCCGCATGGCCCGAGCGGGCTCATCGCCCATCCGGACGCTGCCGCGGTCGCCGCGATCGATCCGGCTGCTTTGACTGCACGGCGCTTCTCGCGCTCCAAGGCACGCTACCTGGTCGAGGCCGCAGCCGCCGTCGCGGCCGGTGCGCCGTCGCTGGAGGCGTTGGCAGGCTTGGAGGCCGAGGCGATCGAGGCGGCGCTGACGACGCTCCGCGGCATCGGTCCGTGGACCGCCCGCTATGTCCTGCTGCGCGGCTTCGGCCATCCTGATATCGCGCCGATCGGTGATTCCGGCCTCGCGACGGGCTTGCAGCGGCTTCATGGTCTCGTGGCACGTCCGAGCGCCGCCGAGCAGGAAGCTGCGATGCAGGCCTTCGCGCCGCATCGCAGCCTCGCGACCGCCCATCTCTGGGCGGGTCTCGCCGATCAGGCCGCCGGAGCGAAATCGAGGAAGCCGGTCACGGAGGCCAGCCTCCCGTCAGAGACGACCGCAAAATCGGTGCCGCCGGCGACGGCCGCGCCGCCTGCCGGCGCCAGTTCCCAGCTGAAGCGCAGCTTGTCGCCATAGCTGTCGATCCTGCCGGTGCCACGAAAGGCGAGGCCCGGGAACTGCGCCTGCACGGCGCCGATCAGCGCTGCGATGCCGTCATGTCCGGAGACGGAGGCGAGTGGGTCGATATAAGTCGCGGTTTCGGTGAAGGCGCGTGCGACCTCCGCCTGCCGATCGGCCGGATCGCCGGCGTTCCAGGCGGCGAGGTAGCCTGCGACCAGGGTGTCATGGGCTTGATGGGATTCGGTCATGTCAGTCTCCGTCAGTGGGGCCGGCGGGGGCCGGCGCTGCAACGGTTCGAAGCTTTGCCCGGCTGCGTCATGCGGTCGATTACCTCGGAGGTCATTGGTCGAGCGCCGCGGCGGGGCTAGAACCGGTCGCGTGATGGAGGGCACCATGACCGCGACGCAGCGATCGTTCGGAGATGAACTCAAGGGCTGGCGGCAGCGGCGGCGGCGGTCGCAGATGGACCTTGCCGGCGAAGCTGGTCTTTCGACGCGGCACCTTTCCTTTCTTGAAACCGGCCGTGCGCAGCCGAGCCGTGCCATGGTGCTGCGCCTTGCCGAAGAACTCGGCCTGCCGCTGCGCGAGCAGAACCTGCTTCTCGTCTCGGCCGGCTTTGCACCGCTTCATCCGGCGCGGCCGCTGGCCGACCCGAAGCTGGCCGCTGCCCGCGATGCCGTCCGCCGCATCGTCGCCGGCCACATGCCCTATCCGGCGCTGGCGATCGACCGGCACTGGACGATGGTCGAGGCCAATGCCGCCGTGCTGACGCTGGTATCCGGCGTCGACACAGCCCTGCTGGTGCCCCCTGTCAACGTGATCCGCCTGTCGCTGCATCCAGACGGCTTGCAGCCGCGCATCGTCGATTTCGCGGCATGGCGGTCGCATCTGCTGCGCCGCCTCGCCCATGAGGTCGACATCACCGGCGATGCGACGCTGGCAGGCCTGCTGGCGGAGGCCGAGGCGCTGCCGGCGCCGCGCGGCCGTGGCGAGAGCGTCGATGCAACCGGCGGCATCGCTGTGCCCCTCACGCTGCGCCTCGGCGACGCCGTACTCTCCTTCATCTCGACCACAACCGTGTTCGGCAGCCCGGCCGACGTAACGCTTTCCGAACTCGCCATCGAGGCGTTCTTTCCAGCCGACGAGGAGACGGCGGCACGGCTGCGCGGCTTCGCCGCCGGCTGATGCGGAGCCGCGTGCCGGCTGCGCGGCAGTGCAGCATGGCTCGTCATTGGCGAGCGGGGAGGCGAGCGTGTATAAGGGCTTCCTTTCCGGCCGGCAGGGTGGGGCGCCGCAAGGGCGCCTGCATGCCGGTCCGCAGTTGGAGCGGATCATGACCAAGACGAGCTGGACTCCCGCCACCTGGCGGTCGAAGCCGATCCAGCAGGTGCCCGATTATGCCGACCCGGCCGCGCTCGAAGCCGTCGAGGCCCGGCTCGCCAGCTATCCGCCGCTCGTCTTTGCCGGCGAGGCGCGCAAGCTGAAGAAGGGGCTCGCGGCCGTCTCGCGCGGCGAGGCCTTCCTGCTTCAGGGCGGCGATTGCGCCGAGAGCTTCCTCGAGCATCATCCCGACAATATCCGCGACTTCTTCCGCGTCTTCCTGCAGATGGCGGTGGTGCTGACCTTTGCCGGCCAGATGCCGGTGGTGAAGGTCGGTCGCATCGCTGGTCAGTTTGCCAAGCCGCGCTCGGCGCCGATGGAGAAGATCGGCGATGTCGAGCTGCCGTCCTATCGCGGCGACAACATCAACGGCATCGAGTTCACGCCCGAGGCGCGCAATCCCGATCCGCGCCGGATCGAGGACAGCTACCGCCAGTCGGCGGCGACGCTGAACCTGCTGCGCGCCTTCGCCCAGGGCGGCTATGCCAATCTCGAGCATGTGCATCAGTGGATGCTCGGCTTCGTCAAGGACAGCCCGCAGGGCCATCACTACCAGGAGGTCGCCGACCGCATCTCCGAGGCGATGGCCTTCATGCGCGCTTGCGGCATCGATCCGGAAACCGCTCCGTCGCTGCGCTCGACCGACTTCTTCACTTCGCATGAGGCACTGCTGCTCGGCTACGAGCAGGCGATGACCCGTGTCGATTCGACGACCGGCGACTGGTATGCGACCTCGGGGCACATGCTCTGGATCGGCGACCGCACGCGCCAGCCGGATCATGCGCATGTCGAATATATGCGCGGCGTGAAGAACCCGATCGGGCTCAAATGCGGCCCCTCGCTTTCGGGCGACGGCCTCCTCGAACTGATCGATGCGCTCAATCCCGAAAACGAGCCGGGCCGGCTGACGCTGATCTGCCGCTTCGGCGCCAACAAGGTGTTCGATCACCTGCCGCAGCTCATCCGCGCCGTCGAACGCGAGGGCCGCTCGGTCGTCTGGTCCTGCGATCCGATGCATGGCAACACGATCAAGGCGGTGACCGGCTACAAGACGCGGCCGTTCGACCTCATCCTCAAGGAAGTGAAGAGCTTCTTCGAGGTCCATGCCGGGGAGGGCACCTTCCCGGGCGGCATCCATATCGAGATGACCGGCAAGAACGTCACCGAATGCACCGGCGGCGCGCGTGCGATCACCGACGAGGATCTCTCGGACCGCTACCACACCCATTGCGATCCGCGCCTCAATGCCGACCAGTCGCTCGAACTCGCCTTCCTCGTGGCGGAACTCCTGAAGACGAGCCGTGTCGGCCAGCACCGACAGGCTGTAGCGAGTGGCTTCTGAGCCGCTCCACCACGGCGCCTGTCTCTGCGGGGCCGTGCGTTACACGGTGACCGGCGCGCTGGCGCCGGTTATCGCCTGCCATTGCACCATGTGCCGTCGGCAGACCGGCCATTTCCTCGCCACGACCAATGTCGCCGAGGCTGATCTGCAGCTCGAGGGCGTCGGGCATGTCCGCTGGTATGCTGCCTCGCCCATGGCCGAACGCGGCTTCTGCGGCGCGTGCGGCTCGGTCCTGTTCTGGCGGCGTCCGGGTTCCGGTCGCATCGCGATCGCGATGGGCGGCTTCGACAAGCCGACGGGAACGGCGATCGACCGCCATATCTTCGTGGCGGACAAGGGCGACTATTACGAGATCGGCGACGGACTGCAGCAGTTTCCGGGCGACGACTGACCTCGCCCTTCCGTCTAGGTGACGTCGCCGACCAGCGGCTCCAGCATCTCGGCGGCTTCGATGGCGAGGCGTGGGTTGATGCCGTCTTCGATGCACCAGGCCGCGGACAGGCCGGCATGGGCGAAGGCGAAGCCGAGGACTCGTGACCGGTCCAGGCCGAGCATCTCTGAGGCGATCGCGGCAAGCTGCTGTGCCCGTTCAGGATCGAGAACGAGCCGCCCGATGCCTGCAGGGTTCAGAAACAGGTTGGCGACGTCATAGGCGCGTTCACCTGCGACTCCCTTAGGGTCGATGGCGAGCCAACCGCGCGTGCTGTCGAGCACGTTCTCGTGATGCAGGTCGCCATGCAGAATTGCGATCTCGCGCGATGTGCTGATGAGCCCGCGTGCCACACCTGCGCAGCGTGGCAGGACGGAGTGGTCGGCTCCGGCCTCGAACAGGGCCCGGAAGCGCCGTCCGAGGTCGGGCAGATCCGGCGCCGCTGTCGAGCGCGGCGCATGCAACTGCGCAGCCACACCTGCGATGATGCGGATCGCGCCTTCGTCGTCGCCGGTGATCGCCATGGTCGTCAGCGACCGCGTTCCGATGGCCCGCTCCATCAGCACAGCATCACCGTCCACGGCGATGACGCGCACCGCGCCGGCGCCGTCGAACCAGCCGAGCGCTGCGATGCCGGGTCCCTCGTCGCTCGAAGGCTTCAGGAGCTTCAGCATGGCAGGCTCGCCGGCATGAAGGACGGGAAGCAGGTTGCTGGTTGGCGTCTCGATCGGCGCACCGTCGGCCACGAGACGCCAGCGCGCGAGGAACGGGGCGAAAGGGCCGGAAGCATCCATCAGACCGTTGCCTCTGCAATGCCCTTGCCGGGCCGGACAATGAGAAGCGCCAGCGCCGCGGCGATGACGCCTGTCGCTCCCGCGATCATGAAGGCGTCGAAATAGTTGCCCTGCACGGTGCGCAGCCAGCCGCCAAGGAACGCCGCCGAAGCAGCGCCGAGCTGGTGGCCCGCCGCGATCCAGCCGAACACCATCGGCCCTTTGCGGTCGCCGAAGGTCTCTGTTGCGAGCCGCACAGTGGGCGGCACGGTGGCGATCCAGTCGAGGCCATAGAACACGACGAAGAAGGAGAGGCTGTAGAACGAGAAGTCCGAGAACGGCAGATAGATCAGCGACAGCCCACGCAACGCATAATAGGCGAAGAGCAGCTTGCGCGGGTCGATGCGATCGGTGAGCCAGCCGGAGGCGGTGGTTCCGACGAGATCGAAGATGCCCATCATCGCCAGCATGCTCGCGGCCTGAACCTCGGGAATGCCCATATCGGCGCAGAACGAGATCATATGCGTGCCGACGAGGCCGTTGGTGGTGAAGCCGCAGATGAAGAAGGTGGCGAAGAGGTACCAGAAGGTCCGCGTCTTCGAAGCCTCGACGAGGGTGCGGATGGCGTTGGCAAAGGGGTTGCCGGTCGATGCTGGCGGCGGGGACCAGCCAGGCGCGGCGCCATAGGGTGTGAGCCCGATCGACTGCGGGGTCTCGGGAACGAGCAGCAGGACGAGCGGGATCAGCGCCGCCGTGAAGATCGCGATCGTCAGGGCGATGGCCTGCCAGCCGCCCCAGGCGGCAAGCGCCGCGAGTCCCGGCAGGAAGATCAACGTTCCCGTCGCCGTCGAGGCGGAGAAGAGGCCGATCATCAGGCCGCGATTGCTGACGAACCAGCGGTTGACGACCACTGCGCCCATCGTCATCGCGACGGCGCCCGAGCCGATGCCGGACACGACACCCCAACTGGCGATGAACTGCCAGGGCTCGGTCATGAGTGAACTGACGCCCGTCGCAGCGGACATCAAGACGAGGGCCGAGATCAGCGTGCGGCGCAGGCCGAAGGTCTGCATGAGGCCGGCGGCGAAGGGGCCTGCGAGCCCGTAGAGGAAGATCCCGATCGCGGCGCCGAGCGAGATCGTCGCCTTGTCCCAGCCGAATGCCGATTGCAGCGGCAGCATCATCACGCCGGGCGACGACCGCAGCCCCGCGGCGCCGAGCAGCGCGAGAAAGATGACGGCCGCGACGATGAAGGCATAGTTCTGGCCGAACGGCCGCTTCCGGATAGGGTTCATCGCAGCCATCGCTCGGGTCAACGGGGGTTGATCATACGTACCGTTCTGTTACATCTAAACTGGTATAGCAAGGGGGATCCGTTCAGCTGTCATGAGCAAATCGCCTCGATCAGGCAGTCCCGTTTCGCCGAGCAGCGCTGCCGCGAGCAGCGCTGCCGCGATCGCTGCTAAGCCGGCGGTCGCCGCGGCGGTGCGTCCGAACGCTGCCGCTCGGGTTCTCGGCGCGGCGCGGTCGCTCTTCTATCGCGAGGGCATCCGCGCCGTCGGCGTCGATGCGATCGTCGAGGCGGCGGGCGTGACGAAGCCGAGCCTCTATCGCAGCTATGCATCGAAGGACGAACTCGCGGCCGCTTATCTCCGCGACTATGACGAGGGCTTCCGCGGCCGGTTCGAGAGTGCGCTGGCGCGCCATCCCGGCGATCCGCGCGCCGGCATCCTTGCTTACTTCGCCGATGTCGGAAGAAGGCAGGCCGCGACCGGCTATCGCGGCTGCGCCCTCACCAATGCTGCGGTCGAATTCCCGGAGCCGGACTCTCCGGCGCGGCGCGCCAGCGAGGCCTGCAAACGCGAATTTCGGCACCGGCTGGAAGAATTGGCCGCCGCGATCGGCGCGGAAGATCCCGTCCTGCTCGCCGATGGCCTCCTGATGCTGTTCGAGGGTGCCAACGCCTGTGGCCAGATCTTCCGGGCCGATGGCCCAGTCCGCTCGTTGCCTGCCATCGCCGATCGGCTGATCGCAACCAGCCTTCCACGCTGACGCCGCCTTGATGGTCGGCGCCGATTGCGCCCGGCGAAGGCGCAGGCTACATCGCCTGCCATGGCCCAGACCCCTGTCATCGTCCGCTTCGCGCCGTCACCGACCGGCTTTCTCCATATCGGCAATGCGCGGCCGGCGCTGTTCAACGCTCTCTTCGCGCGCCGTCGTGGCGGCCAGTTCGTGCTGCGGCTCGACGATACCGATCGCGAGCGGTCGGAGGAGCGTTTCGCCGACGCGATCCTCCGGGACATAGCCTGGCTCGGCATCGTGCCGGATCGGTTCGAGCGGCAGTCGTTGCGGGTGGAGGCCTATGAGGCGGCGGCCGAGGCTCTCAAGCGGTCAGGTCGGCTCTACCCTGCCTTCGAGACCGCCGAGGAACTGGACCGCCGTCGCAAGCGCCAGATGGCGCGCGGTCTGCCGCCCGTCTATGACCGCGCGGCGCTGCGCCTGACCGAGGCTGAGAGAGCGGCATTTTTGGCCGAGGGACGGCGGCCGCATTGGCGGTTCCGTCTCGATGATGCCGCGCAGCATGTCCAGTGGGACGATCTGGTGCGGGGCCAGGAGACGGTCGATCTCGCCTCACTGTCCGATCCGGTGCTGGTGCGCGAGGATGGCAGTTTCCTCTACACGCTGCCCTCGGTCGTCGACGACATCGACTTCGGCGTCAGCCACATCATCCGTGGCGACGATCACGTCACCAATACCGGCGTCCAGATCCAGATCTTCGAAGCGCTGGGCGCGCGCGTGCCGGTCTTCGCCCATCACAACACGCTGACGACGGCGAGCGGCGAGGGGCTGTCGAAGCGCACTGGGGCGCTGTCGCTCGGCTCGCTCGCCGAGGCCGGCTATGAACCGATGGCGGTGGCCTCCCTCGCCGTGCTGATCGGAACGTCGGCGCCGGTGGAGCCGGCGGCCGATCTCGATGCACTCGCCGCCATGGTCGATCTCGACATGATCTCGAAGGGGCCGGCGAAGTTCGATCCCGCCGATCTCGATGGGCTCAACGCCCGTCTCGTGCACGGTCTTGGCTTCGAGGCGGTGTCGGAGCGGCTGGCGGCACTCGGTATCGGCGGTGGCGCCGCGTTCTGGGAGGCGGTAAGGGGCAATCTCGTCCGCGTCGGCGATGCGGCGCCGTGGTGGCGGATCGTCGTCGGACCGATCGACGTGCCGATGCCCGAGCCCGACGACAGCGCGTTCCTCGACGCCGCCGAGGCGCTGGTGCCACCGGAGCCGTTCGATGGCGGCAGCTGGAAGCTCTGGACCGATGCGATCAAGGCCGCGACGGGCCGCAAGGGCAGGGCGCTGTTCCTGCCGCTCCGGCGCGCGCTGACGGGGCTCGATCACGGGCCGGAACTGGCCGCCCTGCTGCCGCTCATTGGGCGTAGTAATACGATGGCCCGACTCGCCGCACGGCGCCGACCGGCGGCAGGATGAGGGCGGCGACGGGCCGCGCGACATTCGGCTTGCCGATTTCGCCGGGATCGAACTGGCCCTTGCGGTTGGCCAGTGTCTCGGGATCTTCGCCCTGATCGGGCCGTCCAGCCGGAACGGGCGCGAGCGACGAGGCGTAGGGCCCGATGCTCGCCGGGCTGTAGCCGCCGGCGACGCTGTCGAGCGCCGTCGACTTGCCGCAGGTGCAGCTGGCATTGTAGCTGGTGCGATAGGCGAAGGCGGTGGCGAGATCGCTGTAGCGTGACTGATCGGTGGTCGAGAGCGCGCGGCTCGAATCCTGGCCGGGATTGCGATGGGCGAACAGCGCGACGTCGGTGCCGGGGCACATCTGGTGGCAGATCTGCTCGTCGGTCGCGAAATTCGATCGCGTCGTCGCATAGCTGATCGGGAAATAGTAGCCGTCGCAGGTCCGCACGCAGAGCGTCCGATAGGTGCCGCGGCCGAAGCCGCTGTCGTAGCCGCCACCGTCCGGATTGTCCCTGGCGCTGTTGCGCGTCACCGGCGCGGCCGGGACGACGGCCACGTCACGGCTCGGCAGGGGATCCGGATTGAACAGGCGCTGCAGGAAGTTGCGCTGCTGGGGCTGCGCCACATAGCTCGCATATTGCGGCCCGCAATCATTGGCGCCGAGCTGGCGAAGGATCGCGTCGCGATTGCCGCCGCCCGAGGGCTGCCTGGCGGCCTGGATGCGGCTGCTGCGGTCGAGCTTGGCGAGATTGCCCTTCATCTGGCTGATCGAGCCGAGCAGCCCGCGGCACTGGGGCGAGGCAGACTGATCCTTGGTGAAGAAGGTGCCCCCATAGCAGCCATTGCGACGCGCCTGGCTCTCGGCCGACGCGATTTCCTGACGCTGGCGATTGGCCGCGCCGTTGAAGGCCGCTGCGCGTCCGCCGCCCTGGCTGGCGGAAAGCTGGGCCTCCAACGACCGGCAAAGGGTCGAGGCCGCCTCTGCGGCACCGCCGAGGCCGAACAAGAGGACCGCCGCGACGGCGATACGCGAAAGCTTACTCCGAACACACATCTTCCGGTCTCTTCGGCGGCGTGGCATTTCTTGGCTTGGGTCGGGACAGACTTATCATAGGCCTCCCGCCCGGTCACTCGTATGACGGTCGTCACCAGCGTCAGAGCGTGGCGAAAACCACTCATTTCTGCCGGCGATAGCTGCGATCGCAATGTTTGAGTGGTCATTCAGTGATCAATGTGCCTATTTGGCCACCATCGGTGCCCCCCGCGCCGGCCCTTGCCAATTCCGAGTTTGCCATGACCGCCCCCACCGCCCTCGCTGAGCGGGAGAGCCCTTTTCATCCCTGGTTCCAGGAAATCCGCGCGACGCTCGCCCTGTCGCTGCCGCTGATCTTTACGAATCTCGCCCAGACGGTCATCAACGCCACCGACATCGTCTTCATCGGCTGGCTCGGCTCGCGCATGCTGGCGGCCGGCGCGCTCGGGACCAATCTCTATTTTGCCATGCTGATCTTCGGCATCGGGATGATCTCGGCCGTCTCGCCGATGATCGCGCGGAAGCTCGGCGAGAGGCGCCATTCGGTGCGCGCGGTGCGCGCGATCGTCCGGCAGGGCTTCTGGCTGGCGCTCGCGATCTCGGTCCCGTTCTGGCTGCTGCTCTGGCACAGCGAAGCGATCATGCTGGCGCTCGGCCAGGAGGCGGACCTCGCCCATATCGCCGGTCAGTACATGCGCGGCCTGCAATGGGCGATGCTGCCCTTTCTCTGCTATCTCGTGCTGCGCTCCTTCGTCGTCGCGCTTGAGCAGCCGTTCTGGTCGCTGGTCATCGGCATGATCGGGCTTGCGGTCAATGCGCTCGCCGTCTGGGCGCTGGTCTTCGGCAAGTTCGGCCTGCCGGCGCTCGGCATTGTCGGAGCCGGCATCGGCTCGACCATCTCGGCGCTGGCGATGTTCGCCGGCATGGCCATCGTGGTTACCCGGCATCCGCGCTTCCGCCGCTATCACGTCTTCGGCTATTTCTGGCGGCCCGACCTTCGCGAGTTCCTGCGCCTTGCCAGCCTCGGCCTGCCGATCGGCGTCGCCGTGGCGCTTGAGGTCACCGTGTTCAACGCCGCCGTGTTCCTGATGGGGCTGATCGGCGCCACGGCCGTTGCCGCGCATGCGATCGCGATCCAGTTCGCCGCGCTCTGCTTCATGGTGCCGCTCGGCTTCTCGCAGGCGGCGACCGTGCGTGTCGGCTATGCCTTCGGCGCCGGCGACCGCGTCGCGATCCGCCGTGCCGGCTGGACGCCGTTCATGCTCGGCATCGCCTTCATGTGCTGCACGGCGCTCGTCATCTTCACGGTGCCCGAAAAGCTCGCCGGCATTTTTCTCGATCGCACCGATCCGGCCAATGCCGAGGTCGTCCGACTGACGGTGTCGTTCCTGTTCATCGCGGCGCTGTTCCAGGTGTTCGACGGGGCGCAGGTGATCGCCGGCGGGATGTTGCGCGGGCTGCACGATGCGCGCGTGCCCATGATCTATGCCGCGATCGGCTATTGGGGTTTTGGCCTCGGTACGGGACTGACGCTGGCCTTCGTCCTCGGCTTCGGCGGGATCGGCATCTGGATCGGCCTTGCCACGGGTCTCGCCGTCACCTCGACCATGCTGGTGACGCGCTGGATGCGGCGCGGGGTGCTGGGGCTCGAAGGCACGGCCACGGCCTGAGGCGAAGCGCCCCCTCGCAAGCCGAGGGTCGCCGTTCCTATATGTGGCTTGGCCTCAACCCTCGTTCGGCCTCACGCCTCCGGAGATCTCCATGCGCCGCTCGATTGCCGCTGCCCTCGTCGTCTCGGCCGCCTGCGCCTTCGCCGCGCCGGCGCTGGCCGACGGACCCGATCTCATCTTCAAGGAATCGACGACCTTCAAGTGGGTGACGCCGAACGACAAGATCGCCGTCTACGGCATCGATGATCCCGAGGTCGATGGTGTCGCCTGTCATTTCGCCGCGCCGGAAAAGGGCGGCGTCTCAGGCATGTTCGGCGTCGCGGAGGAGACCTCCGACATCTCGCTCGCCTGCCGCCAGGTCGGTCCGGTGACGTTCAAGGAGAAGATCGGCCAGGGCGAGGAAATGTTCCGCGCCCGCCGCTCGTTCTGGTTCAAGAAGATGCAGATCGTGCGCGGCTGCGATCCGAAGCGGAACGTGCTGGTCTATCTCGTCTATTCCGACAAGCTGGTGGATGGCAGCCCGAAGAACTCGATCTCGAGCGTGCCGATCATGCCCTGGGGCGACAAGCCGGCGCCGCAGTGCAAGGATTTCATCAACTGATCCCGCCTGCCGGTGCCGTGGGCGGTTGTTGCGGAGCGTGGAGCGGCCATTTGGCCATCAGACGCTTGCGAAGCGGCGCCTGAGGTTCTAACCGAAGCGCTACCGAAGACTGCCGGAGCCTGATCTATGAACGCCATCGCCCGCCCCGCCGATCCGAAGAAGCTGATCAAAGGGGCGACCGGGGACTGGGAGGTCGTGATCGGCCTCGAAGTGCATGCGCAGGTGCTGTCGAAGTCGAAGCTCTTCTCGGGCTCCTCGACCGAGTTTGGCGCTGCGCCGAACTCCCATGTCAGCCTGGTCGATGCGGCGATGCCGGGCATGCTGCCGGTCATCAATCGCGAATGCGTCGCGCAGGCCGTGCGCACCGGCCTCGGCCTCAAGGCGGCGATCAACACGCGCAGCGTTTTCGACCGCAAGAACTACTTCTATCCGGACCTGCCACAGGGCTACCAGATTTCGCAGTACAAGCAGCCGATCGTCGGCGAGGGCGAAGTCGTCATCGATCTCGACGGCGGCGAGAGTGTCACCGTGGGCATCGAGCGGCTGCATCTCGAGCAGGATGCCGGCAAGTCGCTGCATGACCAGCATCCGACCATGAGCTTCGTCGATCTCAACCGCTCCGGCGTCGCTCTGATGGAGATCGTCTCCAAGCCCGACCTTCGCTCGGCCGACGAGGCCAAGGCGTATCTTACCAAGCTGCGCACGATCATGCGCTATCTCGGCACCTGCGACGGCAACATGGACGAGGGCTCGATGCGGGCCGACGTGAATGTCTCCGTCCGCCGCCCGGGCGAGCCGTTCGGAACGCGCTGCGAGATCAAGAACGTCAATTCGATCCGCTTCGTCGGCCAGGCGGTCGACTATGAGGCGCGGCGCCAGATCGCGATCATCGAGGATGGTGGCGTCATCGAGCAGCAGACGCGGCTGTTCGACGCCAACAAGGGCGAGACGCGCTCGATGCGCTCGAAGGAAGAAGCGCATGACTATCGCTATTTCCCCGATCCGGACCTTCTGCCGCTGGTGCTCGATCCCGACTGGATCGAAGGGCTGAAGGCGGCGCTGCCCGAGCTTCCCGACGCGCGCAAGGCGCGCTTCATTTCCGATTACGGCCTTACGCCCTATGACGCCGGCGTGCTGGTTCTGGAGAAGGACACGGCCGAATTCTACGAGGCGGTCGCGAAGGGCCGCGATGCCAAGGCGGCCGCCAACTGGGTGACGCAGGAACTCGCCGCCCGCCTCAACAAGGACGGGCTCGGGATCGCCGAAAGCCCCGTCTCGGCCGGTCAGATCGGCGCGATCATCGACCTCATCTCGGATGGGACCATTTCCGGCAAGATCGCCAAGGACCTGTTCGAGATCATCTGGACCGAAGGCGGCGACCCCAAGGCCGTGGTCGAGGCGCGCGGGCTCAAGCAGGTCACCGATACCGGCGCGATCGAGAGGGTCGTCGACGACATCATCGCCGCCAACCCCGACAAGGTCGCGCAGGCCAAGCTGAAGCCGACGCTCGCCGGCTGGTTCGTCGGCCAGATCATGAAGGCCTCGGGCGGCAAGGCCAACCCGCAGGCAGTCAACGAGATCCTGAAGCAGAAGCTCGGTCTGGAATAGCTTCCCTTCTCCTCATGCATCTGACGAGAGAGGCGACGCTCGCGAGAGCGCCGCCTTTCTTCATGGACAGATCTCGGAACCGAGCGCCGCAAGGAAGGCTGATTTCGCTGCCAGGGTTCATCGCCCCGATCGAGGCCGTCGCCGGCCATGCGGCGGAAGGAAGCCCAAGGGCGATGTCACGGCGATGAAGGGGCGCGCGGCGGATGGTTGAGTTTTTAGCCCGCCAAACATAGTATGAATAGGCGCGCAGGGACTGACGGCCCCGCCAGGCGCGGCCAGGGAGGGGCGAAGACCATGCGCGGCGTCCAGGATACGACGCGAGCACTCGCGACGGCGGGACGCGATCGCGTCGCCAGCCTGTCCGACCGCGTCGCCGGCGAGATCGGACGACGCATCGTCTCGGGCCAGTACCAGCCGGGCGAAACACTGCCGACCGAGCCGCGCGTCCAGGAAGAGTTCAAGGTCTCGCGCACCGCCGTCCGCGAAGCGATCCGCCTGCTCTCGGCCAAGGGGCTGACCGTGTCGCGGCCGAAGATCGGCACCAAGGTGAGACCGCGTGCCGACTGGAACATGCTCGATCCCGACGTGCTGCGTTGGCAGATCGACCCGGTCCCGAGCGATGACTTCATCCATTCCCTTTTCGAGATGCGCGAGATCATCGAGCCGGCCGCGGCATCGCGGGCGGCCGAACGGGCGACCGACGCCGAGATCGAGACCCTGCGCGTGGCCTTCGAAGGCATCCAAAGCCGTGAACGGGGCAGCGCCGAGCAGATCAAGGCCGACCTCGCCTTTCACATGGCCGTGCTGGAAGCCTCGCACAATCCATTGCTGCGCTCGGCCGGCAGCATGATCGAATCGGGGCTCGTCATCTCCTTTTCGCTCGGCTGGCGTACCGTCATGGGCGACGACGCCGTGCTGCAGCACCGCGACGTCTATGAGGCGATCCGCGACCGCAAGGCCGACGACGCCTTCCTGGCCATGCGCCGCCTGCTGCGCAACGCCAAGGGCAATGTGTTCGATTCCATCTGGGTGAACCGCCGCGACGAGGCCGGAACCGAAGCCGAAATCCGCTAGCGAACGGAATTTCCATTGCCTGGCCGCGAGGTCGCAGCCGGGCTAGCCGACAACCGATGCCTGCCAACTGGCCAGGCGACGTCAGAACCGAAGGAGGATGCGATGCGACTGATGCAGATCACGACGGAAGAAGGTGGCCGCGCCGTCGTTGCCACGGTGGGCCAGCCGAAGGCCGAGCGGTCGTTCATCGTGCCGGGCTACGCCACCGTCTACGATCTCGCCCGCGCCGCCATCGCCGCCAAGAGCGGCATCGAACCGATCGTCGAGGCGGCCGGCGAGGGCGCCGCGGTCGACCGTGCGGCGCTGCTGGCCTCGGGCCGCGTGCTCGCGCCGATCGATCATCCGGACGAAGCGCATCTCCTCATCACCGGCACTGGTCTCACGCATCTCGGCTCCGCCTCGGCGCGCGATGCCATGCACAAGACCGTGGCGGTCGCCGAGGAAACGCTGACCGACTCGATGAAGATGTTCCGCATGGGTCTCGAGGGCGGAAAGCCGGCTGCCGGCCAGATCGGCGTTCAGCCGGAATGGTTCTTCAAGGGCGACGGCGCCCTGCTGGTCGGCCCGGGCGAGCCGCTGACCGCCCCGTCCTTCGCCCAGGATGGCGGCGAGGAGCCCGAAGTCGCCGGCATCTACATCATCAGCGACGATGGCCGGCCGTTCCGCATCGGCTTCGCGCTCGCCAACGAATTTTCCGACCATGTGATGGAGCGGGTCAATTATCTCTATCTCGCCCATTCAAAGCTCAGGCAGTGTTCGGTCGGCCCGGAACTGCTCGTCGGTGCGCTGCCGGACGACGTCCGCGGTCGTTCGCGTATCCTGCGCGGCGACAAGGTGATCTTCGACGAGCCCTTCCTTTCGGGCGAGGCGAACATGTCGCATACGCTCGAAAATCTCGAGCATCACCACTTCAAGTACGACTTCTTCCGCCGCCCCGGTCAGCTCCACGTCCATACCTATGGCACGGCGACGCTGTCGGTCGCGTTCGGCATCAAGACCGAGCCGGGCGATGTGTTCGAGATCGAATCCGAGACCTTCGGCCTGCCGCTGCGCAATGCGCTGGCCTTCGCGCCGGAGGAAACGGTGACCGTGACCGCGCTTTGAGCGCACGGCGGGCCTGATTGACGATTGGCCCCGTCAGCCTGGGGCGCTAGAACAGCCGCACCCACCGGCTTCATCACGCGGAGGCCGTCCCCAGCGGGACGGCTCCTTCCCACCACGAAGCGTTTCGAGGATTTCATGACCGAATTGCACAAGAACTATATTGGCGGCGAATGGGTCGCCGGCGATGCCCGCCCGAACATCAATCCGTCCAACACCAATGAAGTGGTCGGCGAGTTCGCGCAGGGCACGGCTGCCGATGCGAAGGCCGCGATCGAGGCTGCGGCGCATGCCTTCAAGACCTGGTCGCAGTCCGGCATCCAGCAGCGCCACGACATCCTGAAGGCGACCGGCGACGAGATCCTCGCCCGCAAGGAAGAGATCGGCCGCTTGCTGTCGCGCGAAGAAGGCAAGACGCTGGCCGAGGGCATCGGCGAGACCACGCGCGCGGCGCAGATCTTCCATTTCTTCGCCGGTGAAACGCTGCGCCTCGCGGGCGAGATCCTGCCGAGCGTGCGCCCGGGCATTGACGTCGCCATCACCCGCGAGCCGGTCGGCGTTGTCGGCCTGATCACGCCGTGGAACTTCCCGATCGCGATTCCCGCCTGGAAGATCGCCCCGGCGCTCGCCTATGGCAACACGGTCGTCATCAAGCCGGCAGACCTCGTCCCGGCCTGCACCTGGACCATCGTCGACATCCTCGTGCGCAACGGCCTGCCGAAGGGCGTGCTCAACCTCGTGATGGGCCGCGGCTCGGTCGTGGGCCAGGCGATCCTCGAGTCGCCGAAGGTCAATGCGCTGTCGTTCACCGGCTCGGTCGGAACCGGCAAGAAGGTCGCCGAGGCCTCGATCGCGGTCATGCGCAAGTTCCAGCTCGAGATGGGCGGCAAGAACCCGACCATCGTGCTCGACGACGCCGACCTGAAGGTCGCGGTCGAATCGACCGTCAACAGCGCCTTCTTCTCGACCGGCCAGCGCTGCACGGCATCCTCGCGCCTCATCGTCACCGAGAAGATCCACGACCAGTATGTGGAGGCGATGGCGAAGCGCATGAAGGACATCGTCGTCGACGATGCCCTGAAGCAGGGGACCCATATCGGCCCGGTCGTCGACCAGAGCCAGCTCGACCAGGACGAGCGCTACATCCAGATCGCCAAGGACGAGGGCGGCACGCTCTCGGCCGGCGGCAACCGTATCGAGCGCGACAATCCCGGCTTCTACCTTGAGCCGACGCTGTTCACCGGCACGACGCCGGACATGCGGATCAACAAGGAAGAAGTATTCGGCCCGGTCGCCAGCGTGATCAAGGTCGCGGACTATGAGGAAGCACTCGCGGTCGCCAACGATACGCCGTTCGGCCTGTCGGCCGGCATCGTGACGACGAGCCTCAAGCATGCGTCGCATTTCAAGCGCAATGCCGAGGCCGGCATGGTGATGGTCAACCTGCCGACGGCGGGCGTCGATTATCACGTGCCGTTCGGCGGCCGGAAGGGCTCGAGCTATGGCCCGCGCGAGCAGGGCAAGTACGCCGTCGAGTTCTTCACCACGGTGAAGACCGCCTACACGCTTCCGTAGGTCAGATAATGGGGCGGCTGCCGGTGCGGCCGCCCTATTCCCTCACGCCGGCGACGGCGCGTGCGCGCTCGCCGAAGAGCGCATCGGGGAAAGCGTCGCGAATGGCCCGCAGCGCTTCCGCGCCGCTGGCCGGCGCCATCAGTTCGAGCAGGCGGCGCATCTGGGCGATCTGAAGATCGAGCGCAGCGACGAAGCGCGGATCGTCAGCGGGCAGCGTCTCGGCTGCAAAGTCGCGCGGGGCATGCTGCATCAGCTCTCTCCCTCGTCGCGGACTGGCCCGCGGTCGTCATCCCCGCAAATTTGCGCATCGAAGGTTAATCTCCGGTAAAGCGCGGCGACACGGCGCGGCGGCTGCGGCCGCTCGTCTCTTGCCGCCGGCCGGCCGCTCTGGTCCACTCCAGCTTCGTTCGACACCATCCGCCGCGAGAGCCCCATGACGACACCCTATCCGCGCGATCTCATCGGCTATGGCCGCACCACGCCCGATCCGAAATGGCCGGGCGGCGCGCGCGTCGCGGTGCAGTTCGTCGTCAACTACGAGGAGGGCGGCGAGAGCAGCATCCTCGATGGCGACAAGGCCTCGGAATCGCTGCTGTCGGAGATCGTCGGCGCGCAGCCCTGGCCCGGGCAGCGCAATCTCAACATGGAGTCTATCTACGAGTATGGCTCGCGCGCCGGCTTCTGGCGGTTGTGGCGGCTGTTCTCGAGCCGCGGCATCCCGGTCACCTGCTATGGCGTCACGCTGGCGATGGCACGCAACCCCGAAGCGGTCGCGGCCATGAAGGAGGCCGACTGGGAACTCGCGAGCCACGGTCTCCGCTGGCTCGAATACAAGGATTTCCCGGAGGCGGAGGAGCGCCGGCACATCCATGACGCGATCCGCATCCACACCGAGATCACCGGCTCCCGCCCGCTCGGCTTTTATCAGGGCAAGCCCTCCGACAATACGCTGCGGCTGCTGATGGAGGAGGGCGGTTTCCTCTACACGTCAGATAGCTACGCCGACGATCTCCCTTATTGGGTGAGCGGACCGCACGGCCCGCATCTGATCATCCCCTATACGCTCGACACCAACGACATGCGCTTTGCGACCCCGCAGGGGTTCAATGCCGGCGACCAGTTCTTCACCTATCTGAAGGATGCCTTCGACGTCCTCTATGAGGAGGGCGAGGCGGGCGCGCCGAAGATGATGAATGTCGGGCTGCATTGCCGGCTGGTCGGCCGCCCCGGCCGGGCCCAGGCGCTCGCCCGCTTCGTCGACTACGTCGCCGCCAAGGACAAGGTGTGGCTGCCGCGCCGCATCGACATCGCCTGGCACTGGCATGCGCACCACAAGCCCGCCTAGCGACGAGAGCTCGGCGATACTGCCGCTGCCCTGGCGCTGATCTTCGCATTTCCATTGTCTTTCTCCGCCGCGGGTGGTCATCTCGAACATGGCCGAAAGACCGCGAAACGCGGCGAAAAAGGCGGGAACAAAGAGGAGCGCGAGCATGCCCGGCAAGAAGATCCTGATGCTGGTGGGCGATTTCACCGAGGAATACGAGATCTTCGTCTTTCAGCAGGCGATGGAGGCGGTCGGACATACGGTCCATATCGTCTGCCCGGACAAGAAGTCCGGCGCCATCCTCAAGACGTCGCTGCACGATTTCGAGGGTGACCAGACCTATACCGAAAAGCTCGGTCACAACGTCATCTTGAACAAGACGTTCGCCAAGGCCGATCCGGCCGACTATGACGCCGTCTACTGCGCCGGCGGCCGCGGCCCGGAATATATCCGGATCGACAAGCGCGTCCAGGCGATCGTCCGGCATTTCCATGAGGCCGACAAGCCGATCTTCACGATCTGCCACGGCGTGCAGATCCTCATCGCGGTCGACGGTGTGGTGCGCGGCAAGGAAGTGGCGGCGCTGCAATATTGCGAGCCCGAGGTCCGCCTCGCCGGCGGTACCTATATCGATGTGCCGCCGGACGGGTCGCATGTCGATGGCAAGCTCGTCTCGGCGAAAGGATGGCCGGGCCTCGCTGCGTTCATCCGCGATTGCCTGAAGGTGCTCGGGACGCAGATCATTCATGAGGGCGACGCGGTGCCGGCGAAGCCGGGGCGAGCCTCGAAGCGCGCCGCCGCCGCCGAGGCGGTAGCTTCGGTCGAGCCTCCGGCAGCCAGGGCGCCGGCGACAGCACGCGTAAAGCGGACGAAGAAGCTGGAAACGGCTTGAGGCTGCGCTATCATCTTCCTGACATCTGCGGAACTCGGGGAAGATGATGCCAATCCAGCACTCTGCCAGCGCCCTGGTCGCGCTGATGGCGCTCGGCCTCATGGCCGGTGCGGCGACAGCCGCGCCGGTCAAGAAGGCCAATATGCCGCCCTTCTGCCGCGGCGAAGTGGCCGAGAAGTACGGCACCAAGCAGGCCTATGTGAAGACGGGCAAGCTGGTCCACGACAAGGACGGCAAGCAGCTGCTGAAGGGAACGGTCGACCTCCGCATGCAGGGGGTCAAGAAGTTCGCGTGCCGCTTCGACGCCAAAGGCAACTTCATCGACGTCATGGCCTTGACCAGCGACGGCGAATAGCCTCGTTCAGGCGAGGCCGATCGGGCGCCTTAGGGCACATTGCCTTGAATCCTGCGGCTTTGACGGATACTCCCCTCTGTCATGGGCAAGGCACTGATTCCGCCTGATGGCGGCGATATCGAGGGAATCAATCTGCGCGAAGCGCTGGAGCAGCGCTATCTCGCCTATGCCCTCTCGACCATCATGCACCGCGCGCTGCCCGACGCCCGCGATGGTTTGAAGCCGGTCCACCGGCGCATCCTCTATGCCATGCGCCAGTTGCGGCTCGATCCCGATGCCGGCTTCAAGAAGTCAGCCCGCGTCGTCGGCGACGTCATCGGCAAGTATCACCCGCATGGCGACCAGTCGGTCTATGACGCGCTGGTGCGCCTGGCGCAGGATTTCGCCGTTCGCTTCCCGCTGGTCGACGGACAGGGCAATTTCGGCAATGTCGACGGCGATAGCGCCGCGGCCATGCGATACACCGAAACGCGGATGACCGAGGTTGCGGCCCTCCTCCTGGAGGGGATCGACGAGAACGCCGTCGACTTCCGCGAGACCTATGACGGCGAGGATCGCGAGCCGATCGTCCTGCCGGGCAATTTTCCGAACCTGCTCGCCAACGGCTCATCGGGCATTGCCGTCGGGATGGCGACGTCGATCCCGCCGCACAATGTCGCCGAACTCTGCGACGCGGCCCTGCTCTTGATCGAGCGGCCCGATGCCGACGTCAGCGCGTTGATGCAGCATGTCCAGGGCCCCGATTTTCCGACCGGCGGCATCATCGTCGACGATCGCGCGACGATGGCGGAGGCCTATCGCACCGGCCGCGGCGGCTTTCGCGTTCGTGCCAAATGGCATGTCGAGGATCAGGGCCGCGGCACCTACCTGATCGTCGTCACGGAGATTCCCTACCAGGTTCAGAAGTCGCGCCTGATCGAGAAGCTGGCCGAGCTGGTGCAGACGAAGCGCGTTCCGTTGCTCGTCGATGTCCGCGACGAGTCGGCCGAGGACATTCGCGTCGTGCTGGAGCCGCGCGCCCGCACGGTGGATGCGGCGCTCCTGATGGAGCAACTGTTCAAGCTCTCTGATCTCGAGAGCCGCATTTCGCTCAACATGAACGTGCTGTCGAAGGGGATCGTGCCGAAGGTGATGAGCCTCGGCGAGGTGCTGCGCGAATGGCTCGACCATCGCCGCGAGGTGCTGTTGCGCCGGTCCGCCTTCCGGCAGGAGCAGATCCGCAAGCGCCTCGAGGTGCTCGGCGGCTACATCATCGCCTATCTCAACCTCGACGAGGTGATCCGCATCATCCGCGAGGAGGACGAGCCGAAGGCCGAGTTGATGCGGACCTTCGAGCTGACCGACGTGCAGGCCGAGGCGATCCTCAACATGCGCCTCCGCTCGCTGCGCAAGCTCGAGGAGATGGAACTCCGCCGCGAACACGCAGCTCTCTCGGAGGAGCTGGCGCAGATCGACGCTCTGATGGCCTCCGAGGGCAAGCAGTGGAAGACGATCGCCTGGCAGATCGGCGAGATCCACAAGACCTTCGGCCCCGAAACGCCGCTCGGCAAGCGGCGCACCGCCTTTGCCGACGCCCCGGTGCATGACGTCGAGGATATCCAGCAGGCGCTCATCGAGCGCGAGCCGATCACGGTCATCGTTTCGGAAAAGGGCTGGATCCGGGCTTTGAAGGGCCATGTCGCCGATCTCGCGACCTTGACCTTCAAGACCGACGACGCGCTCAAATTCGCGCTGCATGCCGAAACGACCGACAAGATCCTCGTTTTCTCGACCGGCGGCCGCTTCTATACGCTCGGCGCCGACAAGCTGCCGGGAGGGCGCGGCCATGGCGAGCCGATCCGGCTGATGGTCGACATGGACAACGAGCAGGACATCGTATCGGTCTTCGTCCACAAGCCCGGCCGCAAGCTCCTGATTGCGTCCAGCGAGGGCTATGGCTTCGTCGTCTCCGAGACAGAGGTCATCGCCAATACCCGCAAGGGCAAGCAGGTGCTGAATGTCGACGGAGCGGCTGAGGCGGCGCTTTGCGTCGATGCCTTCGGCGACATGGTTGCGATCATCGGCAAGAACCGGAAGTTCCTCGCCTTTCCGCTGGAGCAGGTCCCGGAGATGGCACGCGGCAAGGGTGTCCGCCTGCAGCGCTATCGCGACGGCGGCCCAGCCGATATCCGCACTTTCAGCCGCGAGAAGGGCCTGACCTGGATGGATTCGTCCGGGCGCAGCTTCACCCGCTCGATGGACGAACTGAAGGACTACGTCGCCGATCGCGGCCAGGCCGGGCGCCTGCCGCCGGAAAAGTTCCCGAAGACCAACACATTTGGAACGCCGGCGCTCTGAGGGCTCGATGGGTGTCAGGAACTACCTGATCGAGGGTGTTTCGGGCAGCGGCAAGACGTCGGTCGCGACCGAACTGCAACGCCGCGGCTATCACGTCATCCGTGGCGATCGCGAACTGGCCTATCGGGGCGATCCGGAAACGGGCCGTCCGCTCGGCGCCGACGCGGACGAGCGGTTGGCAACCGATGTTGCCTTCGGGCATCGGCACCACCTTTGGGACATCGGCAAGGTCAGAGTGCTGGCCGCAGACCGGAGCCATCCGATCACGTTCTTCTGCGGCGGGTCTCGAAATTTCGCTCGTTTCATGGGCTGGTTCGACGCTGTGTTCGTACTCCACGTCGACCTCGAAACACTGGAGCGGCGGCTGGCCGTTCGGCCGCAGGACGAGTTCGGCGGAACCCCGGAGCAGCGGGCGTTCATTCGGCATTTGCACGCGACGCTGGAAGACGTGCCCCACGACGCGACGATCATCGACGCGACGGCCCCGTTGTCGAGCGTTGTCGACGACATTCTCGCAGCGTGCCGGCACGGTACCGACTGACGGGACGGGAACGGTCACGCCCGATCGGGCAGCGCAGCGGCAGATCCGCTCAGTCTCCGTCCGCCCCCGTTCAGGGGGCCGGCTCCCAACCCTGGCCGCCGAGATGCTCCTGCGGCTGGAAGCGGGCCTTGTAGGCCATCTTGCGCGAGCCCTCGACCCAATAGCCGAGATAGACATAAGGCAAGCCCATCTTCCGCGCCCGCGCGATGTGATCGAGGATCATGAACGTGCCAAGCGAGCGGTCGAGATGATCCGGCTCGTAGAACGAATAGACCATCGATAGCCCGTCCGAGAGGACATCGGTCAGCGCGGTGCCGATCAGCGCACCCTCGCCGGCGCCGGTGAACGCCGTATCCGGCCCCCGGAAGCGGTATTCGACCAGCATTGTCTCGACATGGGTGTCCTCGACCATCATGGCGTAGTCGAGCACCGTCATGTCGGCCATGCCGCCCTCGGCGTGGCGGGCGTCGAGATAGGCGCGGAACAGCGAATATTGATCCGAAGTCGGCGCGGCCTCGACGCGGTTGCCGACCACGTCGCGATTCCGCTCGATGACACGGCGAAAGCTCTTGCCGGGCTTGAACCGATCGACCGGCACGCGCACCGAGATGCAGGCCTTGCAGGCCTCGCAGGCCGGACGATAGGCGATGTTCTGGCTGCGCCGGAACCCGCCCTGGGTCAGGATCTCGTTCAGCGCCGAGGCGCGGGCGCCGACGAGGTGAGTGAACACCTTTCGCTCCATCTGCCCGGGCAGATAGGGGCAGGGCGAGGGCGCCGTCAGGAAAAACTGGGGCTGTTCGGGCTGATGATGCGTCATCGGGCGAAGGACCGTCCCGTCATGTCTGCCGCCGACGATAATACGCCGGCAAGCCGCGCAGGAAGAACAATTCGCGCCGTCACCGGCGACTCAGGGCCAACGCATCGCGGTTCATGACGACGGTGCCGAGCAGCATGTCGTGCAGGAGCCGCTTGCGGTTGGAAAAGAGGCCGACCAAGAGGATCAGCGGCGTCAGCAGCGAAATCGACACCCAGTAGAGAATCACGTGCGCGGCGGCGATGAAGAAGCCGATGCGGGCGCCGTCGGTCGAGCGGATCTCGAGGCCGGCGAGGCGCATCCCCGGCGTTCCCGCCTTCGGCCCGCCGAGCGTCAGCGCGACATAGAGCACGGCGACGATGGCAAAGAAGGGCAGGGCGAACAGGAACCAGGCGACGCCGAACGTCACGAGGCCGAGCGCGAAGATCACCAGCACCGCCAGGAGTTCGAACACGCCGAGCAGGATGACGTCGACGATGAAGGCGAGGATTCGCTTGCCGAGGACACCTGAAAAGAGCTCCGGCTCGCGAAACGGATCGAAATATTCGCCGCCCGTGAAGTCACGGCTCTCCAAAACACTCATTGCCTTCTCTCCACCTGTCCTGATCCAGCCACCTTGCACCCCGGCTTCGGTGAATGCTAGATCGCCCTCTTGATAGCGGCGGCTGGGGCCGACGCGCACCGGTTGTCTCTATCGCAAGGGCCTTGTCCCTTGCGTCTTCCGCGGCTCCGCCGGGCCGAATTCAGTCTCATCGCGGCTGCGCCTTACCGCCACTGACCAGGTCGAGCTTCTCACCCGATGGCTTCAGCAGACCAGCAAGTCCGACCGCAGCTTTCGATCGTGGCACCGGCCTACAACGAGGAAGCCTGCCTCGAGGCCTTTCATCGCCGCGCCTCGGCAGCCGCCCGAGCGATCTTCGGCGAGGACTTCGAAATCGTCATCGTCGACGACGGCTCCAGCGACCAGACCCACGCGCTCGCCCGGCGCCTCGCCGCCGCCGATCCCCATGTGGTGGCGGTCCGCCTGTCGCGCAACTTCGGCCACCAGCTGGCGCTCTGCGCCGGGCTCAAGCTCTGCCGCGGCGATCAAGTGCTGATCATCGATGCCGATCTGCAGGATCCGCCCGAGCTCTTGAGCGAGATGGTCCGCATCATGGCGGCTGAGAAGGCCGACGTCGTCTATGGCCAGCGCAGGAGCCGCGCCGGCGAGACCGCCTTCAAGCGCGGCTCGGCCAAGGCGTTCTATCGCGGCCTTCGCCGCCTGGCCGACATCGACATTCCCGCCGATACGGGCGACTTCCGCCTGATCACGCGCCGTGTCTGCGACATCCTCAACGAAATGCCGGAGCGCTACCGCTTCACGCGGGGTCTCGTCAGCTGGGTCGGCTTCCGCCAGGTGGCCGTGCCCTATGACCGGGAGGCCCGCTTTGCCGGCGCGACGGGCTATCCGCTGCGGAAGATGATCCGCTTCGCGGTCGATGCCATCACCAGCTTCTCGATCCTGCCACTCCGGATCGCGAGTTATACCGGACTGGCAGCCTCGATCCTCAGCCTCCTGGCGATCCTCTACACGCTCTTCGCCTGGCTCGGTGGCCACACCGTCGCCGGCTGGACCTCGCTGCTGTCGGCGATCTTCCTCATCGGCGGCGTGCAACTGTTCGTGCTCGGCATCATCGGCGAGTATCTCGGCCGCCTCTATCTCGAGACCAAGCAGCGGCCGCTGTTCATCATCGACGAGGTCTACCGATCCGAGGGCTGAGAAGCCCTCCGGTTCTCGTCCCGCCGCTGGCTTCAAGGCCGAGGAGAGTCTCATGTTGATGGAGAACGGGAGCGACCCGTCGGCTCGGCGGCCGCAGGCGGACAAGGGCGACTGGAGCCTGCGTATCGCCGGTATTCTGCCCTTCGTGGCGATCTTCCTCGTCACCTTTGTCGCAAATATCGCCTTCAGTCTCAGGCAGGGCCGGCTTGCCAATGTGCCGACGCATGACGACGTTGCCTATCTTGCTGATGGGCTCGACCGCGTCATGTTCGTCGAGCCCGGCGGGCTCTGGCCGGCGCTCCGCTCCGTCATCACCGATCCGCCGCATGCGCCGGTCTCGACGCTGACGGCGATGCTCGGCTTCTGGAGCTTCGGCCCGGCGCCGATCGCTGCCTATCTCGCCAATGCCTGGGTGCTCGCCCTCTATGTGCTCGTCTTCGCGATCCTGAGCCGGCCACTATCGAGCCTGACGACGCGGACGCTGTTCGTCGCCATCCTCGCCTTCGTGCCGGTGGCGCATGCGATGGTCAACGAGTTCCGACCCGACATGGCCGGCGGCCTCCTGTTCGCGCTCGCGCTCGGTGCGATCTGCACCACGGATTTCCGTGCCTTGACGCCGGGCCGCATCGCAGCGGTCGTCGCGCTGGCGTTGGCGGCGACCATCACCAAGCTGAGCGCGGTCGTGCTGACGATCCCGGCGCTCGGTGTCGCCTTCGTGGCCACGATGATCAGCCAGCGCATTTTCACCGCTCCCGACCGGCTACGGCTCGCCCGCGGCGGGCTGATCACCGCCCTCATCTACCTCGTCGCGCTCTCGCCTTTCGCGCTGCTGTTCGGGCCGAGAACTCTCAGCTATATCGCCGATACGCTGTTCACCGATTCCGACATCTGGTCGACGCCGGGCAGCCGCTGGTTCCATTGGACCTACCACGCGTTTGGCCCCGGGGCGGTGGACGCGCTCGGCCCGTTCGGCGCCATCGCGCTCGCGTTCATCCTCGCCGATCTCGTCGTCGGCTGGCGCGTCCCGGCGACCCGGCGTCGGGGTGCACGCGCGTTCTACGCGACGCTGCTGGTCGTTTATTGCGCCATGGCGATCTCGTCGGAGAAGACCCCCTACCAGGGCAGCTATTTCTATCTGCCCTTGCTGGTCGCTGCGGCGGGCGCCTTCGTGCATCTCGTCGCGGCAGCAAAGCTGCGCTGGCCCATGACGGCGGCGCGTGCGGTGAATGCCATGCTCGGCCTCGGCCTCGGACTTTCTGTGCTCTTCCTGTCGCTCGGCAGCAGCTATGCGCTGCGTTCCGAGGACGGGCCGGAGGCAGATCGGCTCCTGCCGGTCGTCACCGATGCGATCTTTGCGCTCCAGAAGAACGAGTGGCAGGGCAGCCCGAGTTGCCGCGCGCGGACGATGCGGATCACGGCGCTCAACTATGATCCTCTGACCGCCGGCGCCATCCAGATGGCGCTGGCCGAAGGCGGAATTCAGGTGGTCTCCGACTACGGCTATTTCCCGCGCAGCCTCGCGGAGGCAAAGAAGAGCGTCGACGATGTCGACCTCGTCGTGATGGTCGATCCGGCAACGCCGCCGACTAACAAGTGGCTTCTCGTGACCGCGATGGTGCCGGATCTCTTCCAGTTTCTCAGCAGCATGCCTGGCGTTCGGAAGATCCAGGTCGGCGTCTACCGCGGCCATCCATTCTGGCTGTTCGTGAAACCGCATTGCGACCCCGTCACGCCGCCATGAGCGGCTTGCCGACTGGCTGCACAAACGCCTTGCCCGACATGCCTGCTGGCTGCGCCATTCGGTTGCACCGCCTTGCTGCGGTGCAATAACTTCTTCATCATTGGCCGATGCTGTTTCTCGGTACTCTTGATCTCCAGAGATCGAGCAGCAGGCGATCTTCACCACGGGGGCGACGTTCAACACTGATGACGAAGGACTTCTGGCAGGGCCGGGATGGTGAGAAGCGTGCTCTGACGGTGCTCGTCGGCGCGATGTTCCTGCTCATCGTGCTCGCCAATCTTTCGATGAGCAGCCTGCATGGCCATCTGGCCATGATCCCGACCTATGACGACATCAACTACATGGCCGATGCGCTGGTGCGCCTGCGCTTCAGTGCCGGGTCCGGCCTTCGCTCGGTGCTGCAGTCGTTTACGGCCGATCCGCCGCATGCGCCCGTCACCACCCTGACCGGCATGCTGGGTTTCTGGCTGCTGGGTCCGCAGCCGCTTGCCGCCTATGTCGCCAACAGCTGGGTGGTCCTGCTCTTCCTCTGGTTCATGGCGCGGCTCAGCCGGCCGCTCGGGGGGGCGATCAACCGTGCCCTGTTCATCGCGACCTTCCTGTTCGTGCCGGCCGTGCAGGCCCTCGTGATGGAGTTCCGGCCAGATCTGCCGGCCGGACTCGTCCTCGCCATCACGCTCTATACGCTGTGCACCACCGATTTCGGCGGCGCGAGCTGGCGCCGCCGTCTGGGGCTCGCCGCGCTCTGCGTCGCCGCGACGAGCATCAAGCCCTCGGGCTTCGTTCTCGTGCTGCCCGCGCTCGGCGGCACGCTGCTCATCGTGCTGATGCGCACGCTGGTCTTCGAACGCGGCGCGGCGCGAGCGACGATCGTGGCCCTGGCCCAGATCATCGGCGTCTATCTGGTTCTGATGGTTCCGCTGGTGCTGATCTGGGGGCCGAGCACGTTCGCTTATGTCTACGACGTGCTCTTCACCTATGCCGATGTCTGGCGCACCGAAGGCGGCTGGCGCACCCATCTCCTCTACAATTCCTATGGGTTCGGCGGCCTGCTGGCGCTCGGAAAGTTCTTCCGCAACGGACTGTTGCTGATCCTCGTCGATCTCGCGATCTTTGCCTTCCGGCCGGATCGCCGCCGGCGCGGCGTGCTCGAATTCTATCTCGTGGTGGTGATGCTCTACGGCGCGCTGTCGCTCTCTGGCGAGAAGACCGTCTATCAGGGCAGCTTCTTCTATTTTCCGTTCATCATCGCCTTTGCCGGCGCCTCGATCCGCATCCTGACCTTCATCCGCGATGTCGCCGGCCTCGGCTTCCTGGTGCGGGGCGCGCTCTCGGTCATCCTCGCGCTCTACGTCTACAAGATGCCGCTCGCCAGCTACTATTATGGAGCCGAGCCCTTCGCCTATAAGCTGCGCCCCGTGGTGGACCGGATCACCGCGCGGCTCGGCGACATCGCGCTGGCGAATACCGGCAATCCGGCCTGTTCGGGCCGGCCGCTCACGATGGTGTTCACCGACTCGCTGCCGATCCCGACCGAACTCGTCCGTTTCGAAGCCGCGAAGATCGGCGTGCCGGTCCAGGCTTCAACGACCTTCATGGCGCGCGACTTCGGCGAGATGACGCGCAATGTCGAGGACGGCGACATCGTCCTGATCGCCGATCCCGGCCACAAGTCGCCGAGCCGCTGGCTGCCCGGCATCGCGGACAACCCGCGCCTGCTTGGCTATCTGCAGGCCTGGGGTGACGGCGCACGCCTCGACGTCACCGGGGAAGACGGCAAGCCACTCTGGATCATCGTCAATCCGCGCTGCATGCCGCCGAACAAGCCGGCGAGGTAAACGAGGCGCGGCGTGCTCAGGGCCGCTCGAGCCGCTCGACCTGATAATGGCGCGCGGCGAGAGCCGCCTCGATCTCGCGGGCGTGGCTCGGCCCGTGGGTCTCGATGGTGACGTCGACGCTGGCGCCCTTCGCCGGAACGCTGAGCAGCGTGCGGTGATGCAGGACTTCGAGGATGTTGCCGCCGCAGCCGCCGATCGTCGCCGCGATATCGCCGAGGACGCCCGGCCGATCGGGAATGATCAGGCGGACGGCGACGATCTTCTCGGCGCGGGCGAGCTCGCGCACCATGATCGACGCGGCGAGGCGTGGATCGATATTGCCGCCGCAGAGAACGAGCCCGATGCGCTGGCCGGCGAAGCGCTCGGGAAAGGCGAGAAGCGCGGCGAGGCCAGCAGCGCCGGCGCCTTCCGCCATGGTCTTCTGCAGCGTCAGATAGGCATTGACCGCCCGTTCGATCGCGCTTTCGGGCACGCAGACGACATCGTCGACGAAGCGCCGCGCGATGGCGAGGGTCAGGCGGCCGACATCCTTGACGGCGATGCCCTCGGCCAGCGTGTTGCCGCCGCATTCTGGGATCGTGCCGCGAAGCGCGGCGCGCATCGAGGGATAGAGTTCGGTCTCGACGCCCACCACCGCGATATCGGGCGCCAGCGCACGCGCGGCGATCGCCATGCCTCCGATCAGCCCGCCGCCGCCCACCGGGACGATCAGGGTGTCGAGTGGTATGCCGCTCTCGATCATCTCCAGCGCGATCGTGCCCTGACCGGCGATCACATGCGGATCGTCATAGGGATGGACCCAGACCGCACCGGTCGTCTCGGCGATTGCCTGCGCGGCCGCGTGCGCTTCGGCGAGCGTTTCCCCTTCGACGATGACGCGAGCACCGAAACCGCGCGTCGCCTCGATCTTCACGAAGGGCGTCATTGCCGGCATCACGATCGTCGAGGGAATGCCGAGCCGCGAAGCGTGATAGGCGACGGCCTGCGCGTGATTGCCGGCCGACATGGCGACGACGCCAGCGGCGCGCTCGGCTGCCGTCAGCGACAGCAGCTTGACGAGGGCGCCGCGTTCCTTGAACGCCGAGGTCACCTGGAGATTTTCGCATTTGACGAAGACGGTGGCGCCCGTCAGCTGGCTCAGCCGCGGCGCCGGCAGGAACGGCGTCTTCAGCACGCTGCCTTCGATGGCGCGGGCTGCGGCCCGGATGTCGTCGATCGTGGGAAGGCGTGTCTGGTCGAGGGTAGGGTCGAGCACGGTCATGGCGCGCCTCCAAGGCTCACGATAGCCGCATCACGCGGCCTTCCTCAAGCGCCGCCCGGCGCCCGAGCAGGCCCTCGGGCCGGACGAGGAAGAGCAGCGTGACCGCGGCGAGCACGAAGATGTCGCGTTCGCCCGAGCCGAAATAGGCCGACCAGCCGGTCTCCAGCGCCGCCAGCAGAAGGCCGCCCGCCAGCGCCCCGCCGAGCGTTCCGCCGCCGATGAGGCAGGCGAGCAGGGCCTTGAGGCCGAGAAGGAAGCCGCCCGAGGACGCGGTCCCGCCATAGCTGAGCGTGACGATCGCTCCGGCGACCGCCGTCACGGCGGCGGCCAGAATGAAGGTGAGGGCCGTGACGGCGCCAGGGTCGATGCCCGAGAGCTGCGCCATCAGGCGGTCGTCGCCCACCGCCTGCCAGGCCCGGCCGAAGGCGGAGCGGCGCATCAGGACGAAAAGGCCGAGGACTGCAAACGCAGCAGTGGTGAGGATGAGAACGCGCATCGCGGTCACCACCACAGGGAAGGGGCCCCCGGTCAGCACGATCTGGTCTTGCAGCATCGGCTGCAGCCAGATTTCCCGGGACCCCTGCGCGATGCGGAGTCCCTCGGCGATCACGAGGCCGAGCCCGACGGTTGCGACGATGAAGCTCCGTGGCGGACGATCGAGCAACGGCAGCACCAGGGTGCGCGCGACCAGCCAGCCGCACAGCGCCGTCAGCGCCACCGCCACCGCGAGGGCCATGCCGAGGACGAGCGCGAGCGACGTCATGTGGGCACCGACGGCGGTGATGAGGCCGAACACCGCGCCGAAGGCGCCGATCATCGCGAGTTCGCCGAAGGCCATGTTGATCCGCCCGATCAGGCCGTAGATGAGCGCATAGGCAAGCGCCAACGGAGCATAGAAGGCCGCGAGGTTCAGCGCGTTGATCAGTTGCTGCAGCGCATAGCCGGCCGAGGCGGGCAGGGCGAGCGGCACCAGCACGACGTGCGGCGGCTCCCACCCCGTCTCGGCGACGGCGGCCATCACGGCGCCCGGCTGGTCGAGGAACCAGCGCTTCATGAGAGCCATCTGCCAGCCGGGCAGGCGCCCGTCATAGCCGCGCACCGCGACGAGGTCGGCCCGGCCGCTCGACAGCGCGCCGCCGGCAAAGGCGCAATCGGCGAACAGCATGCGCGGGTCGCCGGCAGCCTCGAAAATGACGCGGACCGCATTCTCGATGCCGCCGAGCGGCGCGACCGACTCGATCGTCACCGGCCGACCCTCGGGGCCTATCGCGGTCGCGACGGCGACGCAGACCAGCGCCTGCTGCCGGTCGGTGTCGCCGCAGCCGGACAGCAGCAGCGAGAGGAGGAGCACGAGCGCCGCTGGAACGATCGACCGCGCGCGCCCGTTCATCGGCCGGCCGCGGTTCAGCGCTTCAGGAGCGGCGCGACGAAAGGCGCGAAATAGGTGAGGATGCCGTCGGCGCCGGCGCGCTTGAACGCCCAGAGGCTTTCAACCATCGCCCGCTCGCCGTCGATCCAGCCATTCTGTTCGGCGGCGCGGATCATCGCGTATTCGCCCGACACCTGATAGGCGAAGGTCGGCATCGCGAAGGTGTCCTTGGCGCGGCGCACGATGTCGAGATAGGGCAGGCCGGGCTTGACCATGATCATGTCGGCGCCCTCGGCGATGTCGATCTCGATCTCGCGCATCGCCTCGTCGCTGTTGGCGAAATCCATCTGGTAGGTGCGCTTGTCGCCGACGAGGGTCTTCGACGTGCCGATGGCGTCTCGGAACGGGCCATAGAAGGCCGAGGCATACTTGGCCGCATAGGCCATGATCTGGACGTCATGAAGCCGCGCGGCGTCGAGCGTCTCGCGGATGGCGGCGACGCGGCCGTCCATCATGTCGGAGGGCGCGATGATGTCGGCGCCGGCGAGCGCCTGGTTCAGCGCCTGGCGCGTCAGGAGCGCGACGCTCTCGTCGTTGAGGATGGTCGAGCCCTCCATGACGCCGTCATGGCCGTGGCTCGTATAGGGATCGAGCGCGACATCGCAGATGATGCCGATCTCGGGCACTGCCGCCTTGATGGCGCGACAGGCGCGGCAGACCAGATTGTCGGGATTGAGCGATTCCGAGCCGGTCGGATCGCGCAGCGAGGCTTCGGTGAACGGGAACAGCGCGATCGCCGGGATGCCGAGCGCCGCCGCCTTTTCCGCCTCGACCACCGCCTGGTCGACCGAGAGGCGCTCGACGCCCGGCATCGAGGGGACCGCCTGGCGGACGCGGTCGCCATCGACGAGGAAGATCGGCCAGATCAGGTCATCGACCGTCAGCATGGTCTCGCGCACGAGGCGCCGCGACCAGTCGGCGCGACGATTGCGCCGAAGCCGCCGGCCGCCAAGGATCGCATCCATGTCATAGCGCGGAAAGCGCGGCTCGGCGGTCATCGGATGTCCTTTCAGGCGATCGGGAGAGCAGCCTCAGCCAGCAGGCTTCGGCTCGACCCTGGAAACCAGAACCTTGTCGATCCGTCGCCCGTCGAGATCGACCACCTCGAAGCACCAGCCCTCATGCGTGAACCGCTCGCCCGGCACAGGAATATGGCCAAGATGGTTGAGCATGAAGCCGGCAATGGTTGCGTAGTCCTCGTCATTGGCGAGCGACTTGAGGCCGAGCACGCGCTCGACGACATCGATGGTGGCGCTGCCGTCGATCAGCCAGGAGCCATCCTCGCGCTGGATCGCATCCGGTTCCTCGTCGCCAGCGCGCTCGGGCAGGTCGCCCGCGATCGCCGCGAGGATGTCCATCGGCGTCACGACGCCCTGGAAGCTGCCATACTCGTCGAGCACGATCGCCATATGCACGTTCGACGTCTTGAAGCGGTCGAGCATGTTGAGGATCGGCATGCGCTCATCGACATAGAGCGGTTCGCGGATCACGGCCGAAAGGTCGATCGGCGCGCCGCGATGCATCTGGTTGAGCAGGTCCTTGGCATGGACGATGCCCAGCACGCCGTCGATATCGCCGCGCGAGACCGGGAAGCGAGAATGGCCGCCGTCGAGGATCTCGGTCGCGATCATCTCCGGCGGGTCGTCGGCATCGAGCCAGACGACGTCGGGTCGCGGCACCATGATCGAGCGCACCGAACGGTCGGCGACGCGGATGACGCCTTCGATCATCTCGCGTTCGGCCTGATGGAAGACGCCCGATTCGGTGCCCTCGGCGATGAGGGTCTTCACCTCTTCCTCGGTGACGCCGCGATCGTCGTTCTCGTTCTTGCCGAGCAGACGCATGATCGTGTTGGTCGAGAGGCGCAGGAACCAGACGATCGGATGGGCGATGCGCGCGAGCGCCGTCACCGGCCGCGCCACGAGGCAGGCGATCCGCTCGGGATTGGTGAGGCTCAATCGCTTCGGGACGAGTTCGCCGCAGATCAGTGAGAAATAGGCGAGGCCGAAGACGACGACGACGGTCGAGATCGTGTCGGCGCGTGCGCCGAGCTGCGGGAAGGTTTCGGAAAGGAAGACCCGGAGCGGCGCGGCGAGTTCAGCCTCGCCGAACGCGCCGGAGAGGATCGCGACCAGCGTGATGCCGATCTGCACGGCGGAGAGGAAGCCGGTCGGATCCTCCGACAGCTTGAGCGCCGCGGCGGCACCCGGTACGCCATCGGCCGCCATGCCTTGCAGGCGGGCCGGGCGTGAGGAAACGACGGCGATCTCCGACATGGCGAAGAAGGCGTTGAACGCGATGAGAACCGCGATGATGGCGAGATCGCCCCAGGGCATGGCGGGTCCTGAAACTCAGACGCCGCGCGCGGCTGGCAGGCGGGAGGCCGCCCGCCGATTTGCCGCATGGATGAAGGCGGACCATGATTGATCCGGGTGGGGATTCGCGATTGCCCTGGAAGTCGACATGGCCGCGATGATAGCCAAGCGCGCTGTCACTCGCCAGCGCCGTTTGCGGCGGTGCAGCGGGCCGGCCCCTTTTGACGGTCGACCGATGCGGGATTATCGCAGCGGGGAGGCGGGGGCGATGGCGAGCACGAGAACCAGGATGGCCGCGCGATGATCGACAACGAGGTGACGCAGCTGCCGAGCGAACCGGATAATCCGTGGTCGCTGGCTCTCACCATCTATCTCCGGGGCATCGCCGCGCTGCTGATGGTGCTCGGCCTCCGCCACTGGCTCTATATCGCGGGCATCTTCGACGAGCCGGGCTGGACCTTCGAATCGATGACGACCGAATGGCAGTTCGTCACCATCCATCTCGCAGTCGTGGACCTTGTCGCCGCGGTCGGTCTGTGGATGCGCGTCTCCTGGGGCAATGTCCTGTGGATCTACGCGGCGGTGTTCGAGATCGCGATCCACACCGCCTTCGCCGAGACGTTCGGGCTCGATCCGATCATCATCGGCTTCCATGTCGCCTCGCTCGCGGTGTTCGCGCTGCTCCTGCTGATGGAGCGCCGGCGCGAGGCGCAGCTTGCCTGAACGGGTGAGCCGGCCGCGAAAGATAGCTGCTTCTTAACGATAAAACTCGCTTCGAATGCGGATCTGCGAGGTAAGCCGTCGTTAAGCGTGATGCTTAAGGTGATTTTCAAATCGAGCACGTAATGTTGCTTCTCATGAGGCGGGAAGAATACCTGTCACGAAACAGAGAGGCATCAAGATGATCAACACGAAGCGGGTAGTGGATTCGCAAAATCAACCGCAGACCGCGCCGGAGTTGAAGCCGCTTTACATGGAAGCTCTCACGCTGGTTGAGCGGCTTCATCGCCGGCTCCTGGATGTGATCAAGGACGAGTTCGATCGTTCGGGCCGCTCGGACGTGAACAGCGTGCAGGCGCTGCTACTGTTCAACATCGGCGATGCCGAATTGACCGCCGGAGAACTTCGCTCCCGCGGCTACTATCTCGGCTCCAACGTTTCCTACAATCTCAAGAAGCTGGTCGAGATGGGCTACATCCATCACCAGCGCTCGCGCATGGACCGCCGCTCGGTCCGGGTCAGCCTGACGCCGAAGGGCCAGGAGATCGCGAATATCGTCAGCGCCCTCTATGAGCGCCATATCCGCTCGATCCAGCAGGTCGGCGGGATCGCGATCGATGATTTCCAGCTCCTGAACAAGTCGCTGCACCGCCTCGAGCGCTTCTGGACCGACCAGATTCTCTACAGACTCTGAGCACCTGACAGGCCGACCTCCAGACCGCCACGCTTTCGCCGACGTCTCCCCACCCCGGGACGGAAGGAAAGGCCCCGCCGGGCGACCGGACGGGGCCTTTTCACGTTGTGAACCCGTTCGTAACCATGTTGCGGGATGATCGCCGGCAAGAGGCGGTTCGTCGCGGGTGTCACTCGACACGAAAGCGCCATACTGGCGTGAAAACGAGAGTTGCTGGCGTAACAGCCGGACTTGGACGCCGTCATGCGCGCGTGGGGCGCCGGTCGGTTGGATTGTGTATCAGTGCGGGCTTCGGCCAGGGCATCCGGCGGCTGCGGCGGCAGGCGAGGCAACAGCCTCGACCGGCGCCCGGCGGGCCGGTTTCAGCGATCGAGAGCGGATAGATGATCGGATCAGGCAAGGCACTTCCCCTCAACGGCTCGTCCCGTTCGGGACGAACGATGACGCGTCGCGCCATGTTGAGGACGCTTGCCGGCGGTGTCGCAGCCTCGGCCTTCGCTCTGCCCGGCTTCGCCTTCGCCGCGGCGACCGACGATCCGGTTCAGCAGATGCTGCAGAGCAGCTTCGGCGAGACGTCGGACGGCTTCGATGCCGGTCCGACCAGCGCCGCCTCCGTCCGCACCACATCGCCCATCCTGTCGCCGTCGACGGCGGCGGCGGTGGAGACCGCGATCGCGCAGTACAACGACATCGTTGCCCGCGGCGGCTGGCCCGAGGTTCCGACCGGCCAGAAGCTCAGCCTCGGCATGCAGGATCCGTCGGTGGTGATCCTTCGCCAGCGGCTGCAGGTGTCCGGTGACCTGACGCCGGGCGTAGCGAGCTCGCAGACCTTCGATTCCTATGTCGATGCCGCGCTGCGCCGCTTCCAGGCTCGCCACGGCCTTCCGGCCGACGGCGTCCTCGGCGACACGACGGTTGCGATGATGAACATTCCGGCCAGTGTCCGTCTTGGACAGCTGCAGACCAATCTCGTCCGCCTCAAGGCGATGTCGGGCTCGCTCGGCGGCCGCTATGTGATGGTCAACGTGCCCGCAGCGGCGATTGAGGTGGTCGAGGGCGACCGCGTCGTCTCGCGCCATACGGCAGTGGTCGGCAAGATCGACCGCGAGACGCCGATCATCAATTCGAAGATCTACCGCATCAGCTTCAATCCGAACTGGACCGTGCCGGCGTCGATCATCCGCAAGGACCTGATCCCGCTGATGCAGAAGCAGCCGGACTATCTGACCAAGAAGCACATCCGCATCTACGATCCGGCCGGCACGGAAGTGCCGCCGACTGCGATCGACTGGACGACCGACCAGGCGACCAAGGGCTACATGTTCCGGCAGGACCCGGGTGATTTCAATTCGCTCGGCACGGTGCGCATCTCGTTCCACAATGACGAGCAGGTCTACATGCACGACACGCCGCTGAAGGACATCTTCGGCAATGTCGAGCGGTTCGACTCGTCCGGCTGTGTACGCGTGCAGAATGTCCGCCAGGTCATCGCCTGGCTGCTGCAGGGCAACCCGGACTTCCCGCGCTCGCGCATCGACGAGATCTTCAAGTCGGGCGAACAGGTCGACGTCAACCTGAAGCCGGAAGTGCCTGTTTATCTCGAATACATCACCGCCTGGGCGACCCCCGACGGCGTCGTCTACTTCCGCAACGACATCTACAATCGCGACGGCGTCGGCCAGGTCGCGCTGCAGTAGCTTTCGGCGCCCCGACTGACTTTTCCCTATCGATAGGTCTCCGCCTTGGCGGGGACCGCACTATATGGTACGTCGCCCCGCAATGCGGAGCGGCGCAGCCTTGGCTTGGCGCGCTCGTCAGGAAGGATCACCGGCCATGTCCCTCATCGATCACGCGCGTTCCGCCAGTCCGACGGCGGATTTCTTCAATCGCAGCCTCGCGGAGGCTGATCCCGAGATCGCCGATGCCATCGCGCGCGAACTCGGTCGCCAGCAGCACGAGATCGAGCTGATCGCCTCGGAGAATATCGTCTCTCGCGCCGTGCTCGAGGCGCAGGGCTCGGTGATGACGAACAAATATGCCGAGGGTTATCCGGGCAAGCGCTACTATGGCGGCTGCGAATTCGTCGATATCGCCGAGACACTGGCGATCGAGCGCGCCAAGAAGCTGTTCGGCTGCAACTTCGCCAACGTCCAGCCGAATTCCGGCAGCCAGATGAACCAGGCGGTGTTCCTGGCCTTGCTCGAGCCGGGCGACACCTTCATGGGCCTCGATCTCTCGGCGGGCGGGCATCTGACGCACGGCTCTTCGGTCAACCTTTCCGGCAAGTGGTTCAAGGTGGCGCCCTATGGCGTGCGCCGCGAGGACCAGTTGCTCGACTATGAGGAAATCGCCCGCATTGCCGAGCAGTCGAAGCCGAAGCTGATCATCGCCGGCGGCACGGCCTATTCGCGCCTCTGGGATTTCGAGCGCTTCCGGCAGATCGCCGATTCGGTCGGCGCCTATCTCATGGTCGACATGGCGCATTTCTCCGGCCTCGTTGCCGGCGGCGTGCATCCTTCGCCGATCCCGCATGCGCATGTCGTCACCTCGACGACGCACAAGTCGCTGCGCGGCCCGCGTGGCGGCCTGATCCTCACCAACGACGAGGCGATCGCAAAGAAGATCAACTCGGCCGTGTTCCCGGGCCTGCAGGGCGGGCCGCTGATGCATGTCATCGCCGCGAAGGCCGTCGCCTTCGGCGAGGCGCTGCGCCCGGACTTCAAGATCTACGCGAAGAACGTCGTTGAAAACGCTCGTGCGCTTGCAGAAACGCTGCGCTCCGTCGGTTTCGACATCGTCTCCGGCGGCACCGACAATCACCTGATGCTGGTCGATCTCCGCCCGATGCGCGTCAAGGGCAACGTGTCGGAGAAGGCGCTGGTGCGCGCCGGGCTCACCTGCAACAAGAACGGCATCCCCTATGATCCGGAGAAGCCGTTCGTGACCTCGGGTATCCGGCTCGGAACCCCGGCAGCGACGACGCGCGGTTTCGGCGTCGCCGAATTCCAGGAGGTCGGGCGGCTGATCGCAGAGGTGCTCAGCGCCGTGTCGCAGTCTGAAGACGGCAGCGCTCCGCTCGTCGAAGCCTCCGTCAAGGAGCGCGTCCACGCCCTGACGGCTCGCTTCCCGATCTATTCCTGATCGGGGGCCTTCATGCGCTGTCCCTATTGCGGAAGTGACGACACGCAGGTCAAGGACTCGCGTCCTTCCGAGGACAGCAACTCGATCCGCCGCCGCCGGGTCTGCACGGTGTGCGGCGGCCGCTTCACGACGTTCGAGCGCATCCAGCTCCGCGAGCTGATCGTGGTCAAGAAGAGCGGTCGCCGGGTGCCGTTCGACCGCGACAAGCTGATGCGCTCGGTCCAGATCGCGCTGCGCAAGCGCCCGGTCGATCCCGACCGCATCGAGCGCATGGTCAACGGCGTTGTGCGGCAGCTCGAATCGAGCGGCGAAAACGAGGTTCAGGCCGACCAGATCGGCGTACTCGTCATGGAGGGGCTGAAAACCCTCGATGACGTCGCCTATGTTCGGTTCGCCTCGGTCTATCGCAATTTCCGCGAAGCCAAGGATTTCTCGGCCGTGCTCAGCGAACTTTCCTCGCTCGATCCGGGCGAGGAGCCGGGTAAATAGCAGCGGCGCATCGGATCGCCGTTTGCGCGTCGAGCCACAGGGCAGCAGGATGACGGGCGAGGCTGGATCGGTGACGGAGCCGGAGCTCGACCGCCGCTTGATGGCGGCCGCACTTCGGCTCGGACGCCGTCACCAGGGTCTGACCCATCCGGCGCCCTCCGTCGGTGCGCTGGTCGTCCGCTTCGAGCCGGGCGGGCCGGTGATCGTCGGCCGTGGAATCACCTCGCCGGGCGGCGTCGGCCACGCGACCGAACACGCGCTTGCCGAGGCCGGCGCAGCGGCGCGCGGCGCGACTCTCTACACATCCCTCGAACCCGTGATCCGTCATGGCGACGGCTATTCGGAGACCGATGCCCTGATCGGGGCCGGGATCGGCCGGGTCGTCAGCGCACTCGACGATCCCGATGCGAGGCGTACCCGTTCCGGTTATGCGCGGCTGCGGGAGGCCGGCGTCGGCGTGACGGCGGGCGTTCTCGCAGAGGAAGCGCGACGGGTGCATGCCGGCTTTCTCAGCGTCGCGACCATCGGTCGGCCGCATGTGACGCTGAAGCTCGCCGTTTCGGCCGACGGCATGATCGGCCGCAAGTCCGGCGAACGCATGCTGGTCTCGGGGCCCGAGGCGTTCCAGCAGTTGCAGCGGCTGCGCCTCGAGAGCGATGCGGTGCTGATCGGCATCGAAACGGCGCTCGTCAACGACCCGAGCCTCGTCGTCCGTGCGCCCGGTCTTCGCCAGCGCTCGCCAATCCGCATCGTGCTCGACCGGGGCGCCCGCCTGCCGGTCCAGTCGGCCCTGGTGCAGAGCGCCGGCACGATTCCCCTTTGGCTGCTGGTCGGGCCGGACGCTGATGCAGCCGCGCGCGCGCGCCTCGCTGAGGCTGGCGTCACGGTCCTGCCGGTCGGTACCGGCAGCGGCGGGCTCGATATCCATGCCGTGCTGAAGCTCCTCGCCGAGCGTGGCGTCACGCGGCTCCTCGTCGAAGGCGGCGCGCGGGTCGCGGCGAGCTTCGTCTCGAACGGTCTCGCAGACGGGGTCATTCTCTTCCGTGCCCCGGTGGTGATCGGGCCCGACGGGGTCCGCGCGCTCGCCGGTGGCGCCCTGTCCGCCATCGAGCGCAGCCCGCGCTATCGCATCGCCGTCGACGCCAGGCTCGGCGAAGACCGCATGATCCGCTATGAAAGGACCAACTGACGATGTTCACCGGGATCATCACCGATGTCGGCACCGTGACCGCCGTCGAGCGGCGCAACGATGTCAACCGCATCACCATCGACAGCACCTACGACCCGGCGACGATCGCCATCGGCGCCTCGATCGCCTGTTCCGGCGTCTGCCTCACCGTCATCTCGCTCGATCCGAAGCCTGAGGGCGGCACGCGGTTCGACGTCGAGGCGGCGCCCGAGACGCTGGCGCTGACCGAGGTCACGCATTGGGATGCCGGCGCGCGGATCAATCTCGAACGTTCGCTGCGCCTCGGCGACGAACTCGGCGGCCATATGGTGTCCGGCCATGTCGACGGTCTCGCCACCATCGTCGCGCGCGAGGATCTCGGCGAGACGACGCGGTTCGTGTTCGAGGTGCCCCACGCCTATGCGCGCTTCATCGCCACCAAGGGCTCGGTCGCGCTCGACGGCACGTCGCTGACCGTCAACTGGGTCGATGGCGATCGCTTCTCCGTGCTGCTGATCCCGCACACGCTGCAGGCCGACGTCACCACCTGGGGTGCGCGGCAGGTCGGCGACCGCGTGCATCTCGAAATCGACCAGATGGCGCGCTATGTCGCTCGGCTCGCCGAGATGGCCTGAAGGGGCCTCGCCGTGGCCGTGACCTGCCGGCGATCCTGCCGGAACGGCATGGGTGCCATGTCGGCGGCGCGGTTGCTTTTCGCTTTACAGCGCAGGAGGCGCGTGGTTCACCTGCCGCCCATTCCGAGCCAGAAAGATCCGTCATGAGCGAAGCGTCGCCGCACCTCCTCGTTATCGATGCCCGTTTCTACGAAGACATTTCCGACGAGCTCTTCGCCGGCGCCAAGGCCGCGATCGAGCGTGCCGGCGCCACCTTCGAGCGGGTTTCCGTTCCGGGCGTCCTCGAAATCCCGGCTGCCATGTCGATGGCGCTCGCCGCGATGGAAGACGGCGATGCGGAGTTCGACGGTTTCGTCGTGCTCGGCTGCGTGATCCGTGGCGAGACGACGCATTACGACATCGTCGCCAACGAATCCGCCCGCGCCATCATGGATATGGCCGTGATCGAGGCGCTCGCGGTCGGCAACGGTATCCTGACGGTCGAGAACGACGAGCAGGCTTATGCCCGCGCCCGCGTTGCAGAGAAGAACAAGGGCGGCGCAGCGGCCGAGGCGGCGCTGGCGATGATCGCGCTCCGCAAGAAATTCGGTCTCTGACATGACGACCGCCGACAAGGCGCCGGCCGAGCGGGCGTTCCGCCCGGCCAACCAGCGGGGCGTGGCGCGCCTCGCCGCGGTGCAGGCGCTCTACCAGATGGATGTCGGCGGGGCTTCGCTGACCGAGGTGGTGGCCGAGTTCGAGAACTTCCGCCTCGGCAAGGAAGTCGACGGCGACCAGTATCGCGACGCCGACTTCGCCTTCTTCCGCGACATCATGGCCGGCGTCGTGCGCGAGCAGCGCAATCTCGATCCGGCGATCCACACCTCGCTGTCGAGCGACTGGCCGCTGTCGCGCATCGACGTGACGCTCAGGGCGATCCTGCGCTGCGGCACCTATGAGCTGGTCGGCCGCCGCGACGTTCCGGCGCGGGTCGTCATCACCGAATATGTCGACGTCGCGCGTGCCTTCTTCGGCGTCGGCGACGAACTGCGCCTCGTCAATGCCGTGCTCGATACGGCTGCGCGGCGTCTCCGGCCGGATGAATTTCCCGGCGAGGGGCCGGACCGGTCGGGACAGAAGAATGGCTGAGGCAGCGGCGCGGCCGGGCGAGTTCGATCTAATCGCCCGCTATCTGCGCCCGCTCGCGGAAGATCCCGCGGCGCTCAATCTCACCGACGACGCCGCGGCGTTCACGCCGCCGCCGGGCTGCGATCTCGTCCTCACCAAGGACATGGTGGCCGCCGGCATCCATTTCTTTCCCGACGATCCGCCCCGCTCGATCGCGCGCAAGGCGCTCAGGGTCAACCTCTCCGACCTCGCTGCCAAGGGCGCGACCCCGGTCGGCTATCTGCTCGGCCTCGCGCTGCCGGGCGACTGGACCGAGGGCTTCATGGCCGAGTTCGCCGCTGGCCTTGCCGGCGACCAGGCCGAATTCGGGATCACCCTGCTCGGCGGCGACACGGTCAAGGCGTCGGGCGGGCTGACGCTCTCGATCACGGCCATCGGTGCCGTTCCCTCGGGAACCATGGTGCGCCGTGCCGGCGCGCGCGTCGGCGACCTGATCCTCGTCTCGGGCACGATCGGCGATGCGGCACTCGGCCTCCGCCTCCGTCTCGGCAACATCGGCGGCACCGCAGCAGGCGAGGGCGCGGCGTATCTGCTCGACCGCTATCTGCATCCCCAGCCCCGAACGGCCCTTGCCGCCGCCGTGCGCCGCCATGCCTCTGCCGCGCTCGACGTATCGGACGGGCTGGTCGGCGATCTCTCGCATATGCTGAAGGCGTCCGGAGTCGGCGCGCGGATCGAGGCGGCGCGGGTTCCGCTCTCGCCGGCGGCCCGTGCGCTCGTCGCGGCCGATGCGACGGCGCTCGCGAGCGTGCTCTCCGGCGGCGACGACTATGAGATCCTCGCGAGCGTTCCGCCGGGGGAGGTGGAGGCCTATCGCGCCGCTGCTGCGGCGGCCGGTATCGATGTGACCGTGATCGGCGAGATCGTCGCTGGCAACGGACCGGCGCTCGTCGTCGGCGCGGATGGAGCGCCGATCCGGCTGGAGCGTGCCTCGCATGATCATTTCTGATCTCGGGCCGGCCGATCTCGATCGGGCCGTCCGCCGAAACTCCTTCGTCCTCACGGCGGCGACGGCCTTCGGCGGTTCGATGATGCCCATCGCCGTGGCCTTCGGCGGCCTTGCCGGCGGCTATCTGCTCGGGCCCGACAAGTCGCTGGCGACCGTCCCGGTCACGGCGCTGACGGTCGGCTCCGCGCTCGCGACGATACCGGCGGCGATCCTGATGGCGCGCGTCGGCCGACGCACCGGCCTGATGCTGGGCGCCGTGCCGGCGGTCTTCGGCGGCCTGCTCGCAGCCTTCGCGATCAATGCCGGCCTGTTCTGGCTGCTCGCCTTCGCCGGCCTCTTCATCGGCATATCCGCCGCCTTCAACCAGCAATATCGTTTCGCGGCCGTCGATGCCGGCGGCGAGCGGGCGCGGACGCGGGCGCTTGCCCTCGTCATGGGCGGCGGCGTGCTCTCTGCCGTCCTCGGTCCGCAGGCGGCGATCGCGACGCGCGATCTGTTCGCGCCGATCCCCTTTGCCGGTGCCTATGTGGCGATCGCCGTCTTCGCGGTTCTGGCCGCGCTCGCGGTCAGCCGCTTCCGCGATCTCGTCGCGCCGCATCCAGCCGGCAGCACGCATGATCGCGGCCGGCCACTCGGCGTCATCGCCCGCCAGCCGCGCTTCCTCGCCGCCGTTCTTTGCGGCATCGCCTCCTATGCGATGATGACGCTGGTGATGACGGCTGCGCCGATCGCGATGATCGGCTGCGGCCTCAGCCAGAGCGATGCAGCGCTCGGCATCCAATGGCATGTCGTCGCCATGTTCGCGCCGAGCTTCGTCACCGGCCGACTGATCAACCGGTTCGGCAAGGATCGCGTCGTCATCGTCGGCATGGCGCTGCTGGCGTCCTGCGCGATCGTCTCGATCGCCGGTCTGACGGTGTGGCACTTCTGGGGCGCGCTGGTGCTGCTCGGGCTCGGCTGGAATTTCGGCTTCATCGGCGCGACGGCGATGCTGACCGAGACCTATCGGCCCGAGGAGAAGGGCAGGGTGCAGGGTCTCAACGACTTCCTGGTTTTCGCAGTCTCGGCCTGCGCATCGCTCGCCGCCGGGCTCCTGATCGGCGGCCCCGGCTGGGGCTTCATCAACGGCATTGTCTTTCCCGTGACCGGCCTCGCGCTGGTCGCGCTGGCGCTCGCGGCGCTGACGGCGCGGTCTTTCCCGCTGCGGGCACCTTGACCTCCGTCCCAACCCGTTCTCAACTCTGATTCTGAGGGGTTCGGGCCGGGAGGAACGGTGCCCGTTTCCCTTGCAATCAGCCGGCCTGGCGCCCTGGCGCCAGCACAACCAAGCCGGGCAGGGAGGAATGCGGACGTGATTTATCTGATCATTCTATGCGCACTGGTAGCTCTCGCCTACGGGGCCTGGGCGACGCAATCGGTGCTCGCCGCCGATGCGGGATCGGCCCGGATGCAGGAGATCGCCGCGGCGATCCGCGAGGGCGCCAGCGCCTATCTGCGCCGGCAATATCTCACCATCGCCATCGTCGGCGTCGTCATCTTCATCATCGTCGCCTGGCTGTTGTCGCTGACGGTCGCGATCGGCTTCGCCATCGGCGCGATCCTCTCCGGCATCACCGGCTTCATCGGCATGAACGTCTCGGTTCGTGCCAATGTCCGCACCGCGCAGGCGGCGACCAAGAGCCTCGCGGAAGGCCTCGAGATCGCGTTCAAGTCCGGCGCGATCACCGGCATGCTCGTCGCCGGTCTCGCTCTGCTCGGCGTCGCCGTCTACTACCTCGTGCTGACCAGCTTCATCGGCTACCAGCCGAACGACCGCGTCGTGATCGACGCCATGGTCGCGCTCGGTTTCGGCGCCTCGCTGATCTCGATCTTCGCGCGCCTCGGCGGCGGCATCTTCACCAAGGGTGCCGATGTCGGCGGCGATCTCGTCGGCAAGGTCGAAGCGGGCATTCCCGAGGATGATCCGCGCAACCCGGCGACGATCGCCGACAATGTCGGCGACAATGTCGGCGATTGCGCCGGCATGGCGGCCGATCTGTTCGAGACCTATGCCGTCACGCTCGTCGCGACGATGGTTCTCGCCTCGATCTTCTTCGCCGGCTCGGCTCTCCTGCCGACCATCATCCTGTTCCCGCTCGGCATCGGCGCCGTCTGCATCCTGACCTCGATCGCCGGCACCTTCTTCGTCAAGCTCGGCCCGAGCCAGTCGATCATGGGCGCGCTCTACAAGGGCTTCATCGCCTCGGCGCTGCTCTCGATCGTCGGCCTCGCCATCGCGACCCAGCTCTTCGTCGGCTGGGGCGAGATCGGCACCGTCGGCGGCAAGGTCATCACCGGGCTCAACCTGTTCTTCTGCGGCATCGCCGGCCTTGCCGTCACCGGCGGCATCGTCTGGATCACGGAGTATTATACCGGTATCGGCTATCGGCCGGTCCGCTCGATCAGCCAGGCCTCGGTGACCGGGCATGGCACCAACGTCATCCAGGGCCTTGCCGTCTCGCTCGAGGCGACCGCAGTCCCGACGCTGATCATTGTCGCCGGCATCATCGTCACCTATGCGCTGGCGGGCCTGTTCGGAACGGCGATCGCGGTCTCCACGATGCTCGGCCTTGCCGGCATGGTGGTGGCGCTCGATGCCTTCGGCCCCGTGACCGACAATGCCGGTGGCATCGCCGAGATGGCGGGCCTGCCCAAGGAAGTCCGCAAGTCGACCGACGCGCTCGATGCCGTCGGCAATACGACCAAGGCGGTGACCAAGGGCTATGCGATCGGCTCGGCCGGCCTCGGCGCGCTGGTGCTCTTCGCGGCCTATAATTACGACCTGACCTATTTCATCACGGAGGCGAACAAGGAGGGGGCGACGGCGTTCCAGTATTTCAAGGGCGTCATCCCTGACTTCACGCTGTCGAACCCCTATGTCGTGGTCGGGCTGCTGCTCGGCGGCCTCATCCCCTACATCTTCGGTGGCATCACCATGACCGCCGTCGGCCGCGCCGCCGGCGCCATCGTGGAGGAAGTCCGGCGCCAGTTCCGCGAGAAGCCCGGCATCATGGCCGGTACCGACAAGCCCGATTACGGCAAGGCGGTGGACATCCTCACCAAGGCCGCGATCCGCGAAATGGTCGTGCCCTCGCTGCTTCCCGTGCTGGCACCGATCGTCGTCTATTTCGTGATCTACGCGATCGCGGGCAAGAGCGAAGCCTTCTCGGCGGTCGGCGCGATGCTGCTCGGCGTCATCGTCACCGGCCTCTTCGTCGCGATCTCGATGACCTCGGGCGGCGGCGCCTGGGACAATGCCAAGAAGTCGTTCGAGGACGGCTTCACTGACGCCAACGGCCAGACCCACTACAAGGGCTCGGAGGCGCACAAGGCCTCTGTGACCGGCGACACGGTCGGCGATCCCTACAAGGACACGGCCGGCCCGGCTGTGAACCCGGCGATCAAGATCACCAACATCGTCGCGCTGCTCCTGCTCGCCGTGCTGGCGCACCACTGAGACCATCGCCCCGCTCCCTCATTCTCGAGGGGGCGGGGCGATCACATCTAGCTGGAGGTGGAGCGGTGTCGGCCGGGATCGGCGAGCTCAACAAGAACTGGCAGATGCTGATCGCCAAGTCGGACCGACGTGGCAATCATCGCTTTGCGAGGCTGTGGCTGCTCCGCTGCAGCGATCGCGACTGCGGCCTCGAATACGAGGCGAACAGCTGCGACTTCCATAGCCGCCGCTGTCCGAGGGACGGCGGCAAGCCGTCTTCCGGCTCTGTCGGCGATATCGAGCCGCAGGTCCCTCACGCCTGGTCGATGGCGCAGGAACCGCGTCCCGCTAGCCGCCGCTGAACGGGTTGGAGGTGCCGACGCCGAGTGCGCCGGTCAGGACCTGCTCGAGGAAGGCGGAATCCTTGCCACCCGTCGGCGTGGTCTGGGTGATGAATTCGAAGATCTTGCCGTCCTTGAGGCCGTAATCGGCGACGCGCTCGATATTGCGGTTCTTGTCGAAATAGATCGCGAGAACGCGCTGATCGACGATCTTCTGGTTCTGGAACAACACCTTCCGGAAGCGCGTCTGCGAGATGTAGTACCAGACATCGCCGCCAAACTCCGCCGTGGTCGACGGCGTGCCGAGCACGATGCGGACCTGGTCCTGGCTGGCGCCGACCGGGATCTGGTCGAGCGCATTGGCCGGCGCCACGAAGCCGGCGTGATAGGTCTCGTTGAGGCCGCCAGGCACATTGCTCTTGCAGCCGGAAAGACCGGCCGCGGCGGCGACCGCGAGCAGCACGACACTCACCCGGCCCGCCCGGGCGACATCGAAGTGCTGGTCAGAAACGCCAAACCGCATCCTGCTCTCCTGGTATTCTCAGCCTGTCCCGTCCGGACCGGCCGGCAGGGGGCTGCCGCGATCGGTCATCGAACGGGTTGGCAATCTCCCTAGCCTGCGCTAGGGCTCGTGACAATCTGCCTCGACACGGCGCGACCAGCTTGCAGTCACGTCGCAGAGACCCATTTTCGGCGGATCGGAAGTCGTCCGGCTGCAGCCGGCCAGCATTTCGGAGATCGATCCGATGTTTCAGCACCTGTTCGGACGCCGGCGGCGCAACGAAGCCATAGCATATTCGCTTTACGGCACCATCGTGGCGCAGGCGCGGCAGCCTGCGCTCTATGCTGATTTCGGGGTGCCCGATACGCTGGATGGCCGGTTCGACATGATCGTGCTGCATGCCTCGCTGCTGTTCCACCGTCTGAAACACGAAGCCGCGGACCATCGCAGGCTCGGTCAGGACGTTTTCAACCTCTTTCTCAAGGACATGGACCGCAATCTGCGCGAAATGGGGGTCAGCGACATCGGCGTGCCGAAGAAACTGAAGAAGATGGCCGAGGCGTTCTACGGCCGTCTCGCCGCCTATGATTCGGCGCTCTCGGCCGGAGACGGGGCGGCGCTTGGCGCGGCACTCGCCCGCAACGTCTTTCCCGAGGGCGGGGGCGAACATGGCGTTCCGCGCCTCGTCGGCTATATCGAGGACGCCGCGCGCGAGGTCGCGAGCCAGCCCGTCGAAGCGATTCTCGCCGGACGGCTCGTCTTTCCCGCGCTTTCCGCCTCAGAGGCCGCATGATGAATCCGATCCCGTTCAGCCGCCCCGTCGACACGCGCCGGATCACCGAATCAGGCCGTGTCGAGGAGATCACCGCCACGGCGGAGGAATGTGCGGCGATCGCGGCCTCGTTCGGCATTCCCGCTGTCGAGCGCCTCACGGCAAAGATCACCCTGCGCCCGTGGAACCGCGTCGGTTTGGAACTCGAGGGCCGGCTCAGGGCCATCGCGGTGCAATCCTGCGTCGTGACGCTGGAGCCCGTCACCGAGCGGATCGACCACCCGTTCCAACTGAAATTCCTTCCACCCGAGGCCACGACTGCCGATCCGAAGACGGTCGCCGAGGCCGAGGTCATCGTCGAAGTCGACGCGGAGGATCCGCCGGATCCGCTCGAGGGACCGCTGCTCGATCTCGGTCCGATCGTCACCGAGCAACTGGCGCTGGCGCTCGATCCCTATCCCCGCGCGCCGGGAGCACAACTCTCCGCTGTGCTCGGTCCCGACGCCGACGCAGCGACCTCGCCCTTTGCCGCGCTGTCGCGGCTCAAGGGCGACTAGCATGCGCGGCTATGCAGCGGCGGGCGGGGTTGTCTCTCTTCCCGAAACGGGTATTTTCCAGCGCCGTCGGTGGGCGTCGCTTGCCGGGGCGCGGGTGTTTCGAGGTTCCGAAAGACGGCCATGGTGAAAATAGCGATCGATGCCATGGGCGGCGATAACGGGCCCGCGACCGTCCTGGCCGGCGCCGACATCGCGCTGGTGCGGCGTCCCGAACTGCAGTTTCTGCTGTTCGGCGAGGAGGCGGTGGTGAAGCCGCTGCTCGACGCTTATCCCCGCGTCAAGGCTGTCGCGACCTTCACGCATTGCGAGATCACCGTCCAGATGGACGACAAGCCGAGCCAGGCGCTGCGCAAGGGCCGCTGGAAGTCCAGCATGTGGCGCGCCCTCGAAGCGGTGAAGAAGGGCGAGGCCGATGTCGCGCTCTCCGCCGGCAATACCGGCGCGCTGATGGCGATGTCCAAGTTCTGCCTGCGGACCATGGCGGGCATCGAACGGCCGGCCCTGGCGGCGCTATGGCCGACGCTGCGCGGCGAGAGCGTGGTGCTCGATGTCGGCGCCACCATCAATGCCGACGCGCAGCAGCTGATCGATTTCGCCATGATGGGCGGCGCGATGGCGAGGGCATTGCTCGATGTCGAGCGGCCTTCAGTCGGCCTGCTCAATATCGGCGTCGAGGAGATGAAGGGGCTCGAGGAGGTGCGGGTTGCCGGACAACTCCTCAAGGAGGCCAATCTCGACCATTTGAACTATGTCGGCTTCGTCGAGGGCGACGATATCGGCCGCGGCACCGTGGACGTCGTCGTGACCGAGGCCTTTGCCGGCAATATCGCCCTGAAGACGGCGGAGGGGACGGCGCGGCAGATCGCCTCGCATCTCCGCGATGCCATGAGCCGCACGCTGATGGGCCGCATCGGCTACTTCTTCGCACGCGGCGCATTCAAGGAGCTGCGGCAGAAGCTCGATCCGCGCGCCTCGAACGGCGCCGTGCTGCTCGGCCTCAACGGCATCGTCATCAAGAGCCATGGCGGCACCGACGGGGTCGGGTTCGCCAACGCGATCGAAGTCGGCTACAGCATGGCGAAGAACGGCCTGCTCGCCAAGATCAACCAGGACCTCGGCGATTATCACCGCGCGGGCTTCGCGCGCGACATCGCCGAACCCGTCATCGAGGACGTCAAGTGAGTTTCATCCGTTCGGTGGTGCTTGGCTGCGGCAGCTATTTGCCGGAGCATGCGCTCGCCAATGCCGAGCTCGCCACCATGGTCGACACCTCGGACGAGTGGATCGTCCAGAGGACGGGCATTCGCCAGCGCCATATCGCGGCCAAGGGCGAACTGACCTCCGACCTCGGCACCGCGGCTGCCGTTGCGGCGCTGGCTGATGCCGGGCTCGCCATCGGCGCGATCGACATGATCATCGTCGCAACATCGACGCCGGACGACACCTTCCCCTCCACCGCCGTGACAGTTCAGAAGAAGCTCGGCATGGAGCATGGCGCCGCCTTCGACCTCCAGGCCGTGTGCTCCGGCTTCGTGTTCGCGCTGTCGACCGCCGATGCCTTCATCCGGGCGAGCCAGGCGAAGCATGTGCTCGTGATCGGCGCCGAGACCTTCTCGCGCATTCTCGACTGGACAGACCGCACCACCTGCGTCCTGTTCGGCGACGGCGCCGGCGCCGTCGTTCTCGGGGCATCGGTCCAGGACGGCACGCGCGAGGATCGCGGCGTGCTGACGACGCATCTCCGCTCCGACGGGCGCCATCGTGACAAGCTCTATGTCGATGGCGGACCGTCCTCGACCGGCACGGTCGGCCACCTCCGCATGGAGGGCCGCGAGGTCTTCAAGCATGCCGTCGGCATGATCACCGACGTCATCGAGGACGCCTTCGCTGCCACCGGCTACAGCGCCGAGGACGTCGACTGGTTCGTGCCGCACCAGGCCAATATCCGCATCATCGACGGCAGCGCCAAGAAGCTCGGCATCGCCAGCGAGAAGGTTGTGCGGACCGTTGCCGACCACGGCAACACATCGGCGGCGTCGATCCCCCTCGCGCTCGCCGTCGCGCGCGAGGACGGACGGATCAAGCGCGGCGACCTCATCCTGCTCGAAGCGATGGGTGGCGGCTTCACATGGGGCTCGGCGTTGCTGCGCTGGTGAAGGATCGCGCAGAAAATCGTCTTGTTTCCCCGCGCGTTACGATGAAGATCGTTGACCGGCCCAGGACCACGCAATAGGCTTCCTTGAATAAGGCGCCAATCTCGAACGCCCAGGGATGAGGTTTGACACGACCATGGCAGGCAAGACGGTTACGCGTGCCGATCTCTGCGAGGCTGTGTACCAGAAGGTTGGCCTGTCGCGGACCGAGTCGGCGGAACTGGTCGAGTCGGTACTCGATGAAATCAGCGCGTGCATCATCAGCGGCGAATCGGTGAAGCTGTCGTCCTTCGGCTCGTTCATCGTCCGCGCCAAGAGCGAGCGCGTCGGGCGCAACCCGAAGACGGGCGAAGAGGTGCCGATCTCGCCGCGCCGCGTCATGGTGTTCAAGCCCAGCAATGTCCTGAAGCAGCGCATAAACGGCACGCTGCTGCCTAACGGCCACGCCCCGGACGACGGGACGTGATCGCAAGACCCGGCGCAGACGTTCCGTCGCGCTGGCTGTGCAACTGAATGTCCGAGGGTCAGGCCTTGTCTAAGGGTCCCGATGCGTTCCGGACGATCAGCGAGGTGGCCGAGGAGCTCGACCTGCCGCAGCATGTGCTGCGCTTCTGGGAAACGCGCTTCTCGCAGATCCGCCCGATGAAGCGCGGCGGCGGCCGCCGCTATTACCGCCCTGACGATGTCGATCTGCTGCGCGGCATCCGCAAGCTGCTCTATGGCGAGGGCTACACCATCAAGGGCGTGCAGCGCATCCTGAAGGAACAGGGCGCGCGCCAGGTCGTGCTGGCCGGGCAGGGCGCGGGCCTCGACCCGGCGCCGCCGGATCATCGTTTCGAGCCGGAATTCGAGGGCGAAGTGCCGGACGGTATCCTCGTCGGCGGCGATCATCGCGAGCGGGGACCGGCTCCCAGCGTCGGCGGATCGTTCGACCAGCGCCGTGAGCCGCTGTTCGGCAGCCGGCGCGAACCGGTCGTGGCCGAGCGGGGGCCGGGTCTTTTCGGTCGTGGCGAACGGCATGCGCCGACGGAGCGTCTCGTCGAGACCGATTTCGAGCCGCCCATGCATTCCCGAATCCCCGCGGCCCCGCCGGAGGAGCCGGAGGAGGCCGAGACCTATCTGCCGCCGCAGGCCGTGCATCCGGCCCCGCCGCCGCCGGAGTATCAGCCAACGCCGCGCCGCAGCGCCGACCACGACGGTTCGGCCATTCGCTCCTTTGCGCCGCCGGATGAGGATGACGACCAGCCGCGGCCCGTCGTTCGCGCCGATTCGTATGCTGCTGCGCCGCAGCTCTCCGGCGACGATCGCGACCGGCTGCGAGCGACGCTCGCCGAACTGCTGGAATGCAAGCGCATCCTCGATCAGGCGCGTTGAGGCCGGCGCCGTCGAACTGCGCCGGGTGCCTCGCAGTGGATGTCTCGCAATAGCCGGTGACAAGGCCGCAGCAGTCGTGCTAACAGCGGCGCGTCGTTCGCGGCGGGACATGGCCCCGTCCGCTGGCCTCCTGTTCGAGGCAGTCGCGGCATCGGAGTGTAGCGCAGCCTGGTAGCGCACCTGTCTGGGGGACAGGGGGTCGTCGGTTCAAATCCGGCCACTCCGACCATTACTTCCAACGATCGCATTCTTTCGACGCCGCACGGTCGCATTGGCGACTGATTGCGTTTGGCCGCCATTCGGCAGAGTCTCCCGAAAGACGCGGCCAGGGAGGAAGCCATGAGCGATGCCATGCGGAATGCGGGCGGGGCGACGCCAACGATCGAGAGCCTGCTGGCGGCGTGGATCGAGGCGTTCAACAGCCGCGACCTCGACGCCCATATGGCGCTCTATACCGAGGACGCGCTTCTGTTCGGCTCGGTCGATGCCTTGCAGATTGGCCGTCCCGCGATTCGGGCCTATTTCGCCGCGCGGCCGCCGGGCGTCCATGTCGCTGCCTATCCAATGCCGAGTGTCGTGGCGCTCGATGCCGATCATGCCGTGACGGCGGGGCACGTCGAGTTCGCCGATGGCGATATGCCGATGCCGTATCGGGTGAGCTGGATGCTGGTCCGGCGGGCCGGCAATTGGAAGATCGCCCAGCATCACGGATCGCCCCGCCAGGGGCACTGACCTCCATGGTAAGCGAGCGATGAATCCACCCGATGACGGGCCGCGGTTCGTTAAGACTTCGCAGAGAGTCCCGGGGCGTTCCAGTAACTATTCGCTAAGATCTCGCTGAAGGACGGCGCGGCGGCAGGGTTGCCATCATCAAGCGTGTTCTTCGCAACCCGCTCGGCTCAGTAGGTCAGCCGCTTCGGCTGCGGCGCCCCGCCCCAGCTTGGCCTTGAACCTTGCGGCATCGGTGTCGGTGACGAGACGCGCCTCGCGTCAGACGCCGGACTCTCACGGCGCCGTGATGTCGAAGCGATGCCGCTGTTGTCGAAATCGCACAAACCGGCCGGGAACCCTGCTAAGTACGCAGGATCCCTGATGTTTTTTGCACCTTCGGAACGCGCGCGCTCTTGCAGAAGGCGATGTCGCTTCCCAAATCTCCTTCAAGAGCCCTGGATTCCTCCGCCCTCGCTGCCGGGGCCGGAACCGATCTCAATTTTGCCCGTTTTCGAGTTCAGAACCCGCCAGAGATCGGATCAGGCTACCGCCAGTCCGGTCTTAGTTATTTGTTAGCTATACT